>NZ_CP102931.1:370000-5170000 GCF_024734665.1 Variovorax paradoxus | reverse complement strand
GGTGTGCTGCAAGTTCTCGGGGCTGTGGGGCGAGGCGCCAGCGTCCACGCACGGCGATGTCGATGCGGCGGTGCACGCCGTGCGCCCGGTGTGGGAGCACCTGCTCGACGCGTTCGGCCCCGATCGCCTGATGTGGGGCAGCGACTGGCCCGTGCTCACATTGGCCGGCGACTACGCGGGCTGGATCGCCGTGAGCGAGGCCTGCATCGGCAGCCTTTCGCCGAGCGAGCAAGCCAGCGTGTGGCACGGCACCGCGCAGCGCTTCTACGACCTGTCACTGCACTGAGATCGATTGCCCATGACGCAACCCATCGTCACCCTTCGCGACCTGAGCAAGTCTTTCGCTGGCGTGCGCGCGCTCGACAAGGCGCAGTTCGATCTGCTGCCCGGCGAAGTGCATGCGCTCATGGGCGAGAACGGCGCCGGCAAGTCCACGCTGATGAAGGTGCTGGCCGGCGTGTACCGCAAGGACTCGGGCGAGGTGCTGCTCGACGGGCAGCCCGTGGACATCGCGAGCCCGCGCGCCGCGCAGGCCCTGGGCATCGGCATCATCCATCAGGAGCTCAACCTGATGAACCACCTGAGCGCCGCGCAGAACATCTTCATCGGCCGCGAGCCGCGCGGGCGCTTGGGCCTCTTCATCGACGAAGAGGCCATGTGCGCCGAGACGCAACGCATCTTCGAGCACATGAACCTGCGGCTCGATCCGCGCACGCCGGTCGGCGAGCTCACGGTGGCCAAGCAGCAGATGGTGGAGATCGCCAAGGCGCTGTCGTTCGATTCGCGCGTGCTCATCATGGACGAGCCCACCGCCGCGCTGAACAACGAAGAGGTGGCCGATCTGTTCCGCATCATCGGGCGGCTGAAGTCGCGGGGCGTGGCCATTGTCTACATCTCGCACAAGATGGACGAGCTCAAGCGCATCGCCGACCGCGTGACCGTGATGCGCGACGGCCAGTACATCGCCACCGTGCCGATGGCCGAAACGCCGATGGATTCGCTCATCGCCATGATGGTGGGCCGCCAGCTAGCCGAGGTGGAAACCGACATGCCCGACACGTCCGGCAACGAGATCGTGCTCGAGGCCAGGGGCATCTGCCGCGGAACGATGGTGCGCAACGCGAGCTTCGTGCTGCGCCGCGGCGAGATCCTCGGCTTCGCGGGCCTGATGGGCGCGGGCCGCACCGAGCTGGCGCGCGCGGTGTTTGGCGCCGACCGAATCGACGCGGGCGAAGTCTTCGTGCACGGCAAGAAGGTATCGATCAAGTCGCCCGAGGACGCAGTGGCCCATGGCATCGGCTACCTGTCGGAAGACCGCAAGCACTTCGGCCTGGCCACCGGCATGGACGTCGAAACCAACATCGCGCTGCCGAGCATGAAGAAGTTCCTGTCGATGGGCCTGTTCATCGACCAGGCGGCCATCGAGGCGGCCGGCGAGCGCTATGTGAAGCAGCTCAGCATCAAGACGCCTTCGGTGCGCCAGCAGGTGCGGCTGCTGTCGGGCGGCAACCAGCAGAAGATCGTCATCGCCAAATGGCTGCTGCGCGACTGCGGCGTGCTCTTCTTCGACGAGCCCACGCGCGGCATCGACGTGGGCGCCAAGGCCGAGATCTACCGCCTGCTCAACGAGCTTGCCGCGCAGGGCAAGGCCATCGTGATCATCTCTTCGGAGCTGCCCGAGATATTGCGCATGAGCCACCGCGTGCTCGTGATGTGCGAAGGCCGCATCACCGGCGAGCTGCCGGCGCGCGAAGCCTCGCAGGAAAAGATCATGCAGCTCGCCACCCGGCGTGAAACCACCGCTGCTGCTGCCGCCACCGCATGACGATTGGAGACACCCTTTGACGACCCCCACCGCCACCACCGCAGTCACGCCCGGCTTCTCGCTGAGGGCCCGGCTTTTTCGCCCCGCCACCAGGCAGAAGCTGCTGGCCTTTGCCAGCCTCGTCGCGCTGATGGTGTTCTTCAGCGTCGCGTCGCCGCAGTTTCTGCAGGCCGACAACCTTGTGAGCATCCTGCAGTCGACCGCGGTGAACGGCGTGCTGGCCATTGCCTGCACCTTCGTCATCATCACCGCGGGCATCGATCTCTCGGTGGGCACGCTGATGACCTTCTGCGCGGTCATGGCCGGCGTGGTGCTCACCTACATGGGCATGCCGCTCGCACTCGGCATCGCGGCGGCGATTCTCTTCGGCGCGCTGGCCGGCTTTGTCTCGGGCGTGCTGATTGCCAAGCTCAAGATACCGCCCTTCATCGCGACGCTGGGCATGATGATGCTGCTCAAGGGCTTGTCATTGGTGATCTCGGGCACCAAGCCGATCTACTTCAACGACACGCCGGACTTTCCGGCGATCTCGCAAGACTCGCTCATCGGCTACTTCATTCCGGCGCTGCCCATTCCGAATGCGGTGCTCATCTTGTTCCTGGTGGCGGTGGCCGCGAGCATCGTGCTCAACAAGACCATCCTGGGCCGCTACACCTTCGCGCTCGGCAGCAACGAAGAAGCGGTGCGCCTGTCGGGCGTGAACACCGACTTCTGGAAGATCGTGGTGTACACGGTGAGCGGCGGCATCTGCGGCATTGCAGGGCTGCTGATTGCCTCGCGGCTGAACTCGGCGCAGCCAGCGCTGGGGCAGGGCTACGAGCTCGACGCGATCGCGGCCGTGGTCATCGGCGGTACATCGCTCAGCGGCGGCACCGGCACCATCGTCGGCACGATCATCGGCGCCTTCATCATGAGCGTGCTCACCAACGGCCTGCGCATTCTTTCGGTCGCGCAGGAGTGGCAGACGGTGGTCACGGGCGTGATCATCATCCTGGCCGTGTACGCCGACATCCTGCGCCGCCGCGGCAGCAAGACGCACTGATCCCCGGTTTTCGTTTCGTTCTACAACCACAGGAGACTTCGCATGATCCAGAGAAGAACAGCCGTTGCGTGCACGCTGGGCGCGGCGCTCATCGGCCTTGCCGGCATCGCGCAGGCGCAGACCCAGGAGGTCTACATCCCGCTCGTGTCCAAGGGCTTCCAGCACCAGTTCTGGCAGGCCGTGAAGTCGGGCGCCGAGCAGGCGGCCAAAGACTACAAGGTCAAGGTCACCTTCGAAGGCCCCGAGACCGAGGCCATGGTCGACAAGCAGATCGACATGCTCTCGGCCGCGCTCGCCAAGAAGCCGCAGGCCATCGGCTTTGCCGCGCTCGACAGCCAGGCGGCCATTCCGCTGCTGAAGAAGGCGCAGGCCGCGAAGATTCCGGTGGTGGCCTTCGACTCAGGCGTGGACAGCGATATTCCCGTGACCACCACAACCACCGACAACAAGGCTGCCGCCGCGCTCGCAGCCGACAAGATGGCCGAGCTGATCGGCAAGAGCGGCGAAGTCGCGCTGGTGGTGCACGACCAGACCAGCCGCACGGGCGTCGACCGGCGCGACGGTTTCGTGAACCGCATCAAGTCGACCTACCCGAACATCAAGATCGTGAGCGTGCAGTACGGCGGCGGCGACCAGCTGAAGTCGACCGAGATCACCAAGTCGATATTGCAGGCCTCGCCCAATCTCAAGGGCATCTTCGGCGCCAATGAAGGCTCCGCCATCGGCGTGGTCAATGGCGTGAAGGAGATGAAGCGCAACGGCAAGGTCGTGATCATCGGCTACGACTCCGGCAAGCAGCAGAAGAACGCCATCATGGACGGCAGCATGGCCGGTGCCATCACGCAGAACCCCGTGGGCATGGGCTACAAGACCGTCGAAATGGCCGTGAAGGCCATCAAGGGAGAGAAGCTGCCGAAGGTGGTCGACACCGGGTTCTTCTGGTACGACAAGACCAACATCGCCGATCCGAAGATCGCTTCGGTGCTGTACGACTGATCGCTCGCCTGCAAAGTCCCATGACCATCGTCCGATCCATGCGCGTGCTCGACGTGCGCTTTCCCACCTCGCAGCATCTGGACGGCTCCGATGCGATGAACCCCGACCCGGACTATTCGGCGGCGTACGTCGTGCTCGAAACCGACCAGCCGGGGCTCGAAGGCCACGGCCTCACCTTCACCATCGGCCGCGGCAACGAGATCTGCTGCGCTGCCATCGAGGCGATGCGCCATCTGGTCGTGGGGCTCGACCTGGCATGGGTGGCCGAGGACATGGGGCGCTTCTGGCGGCACGTGACTTCTGACAGCCAGCTGCGCTGGATCGGCCCCGACAAGGGCGCGATCCATCTTGCGACCGGCGCGGTGGTCAACGCGATGTGGGACCTGTGGGCCAAGTCCGAAGGCAAGCCCGTATGGCAGCTGGTGGCCGACATGAGCCCCGAGGAACTGGTGCGATGCATCGACTTTCGCTACATCACCGACTGCATCGCACCGGACGAGGCGCTGGCCCTGCTGCGCGCGGCGGCCGTCGGCAAGTCTGAGCGCGTCGCCGCGCTGCAGGCCGAGGGCTACCCCTGCTACACCACGTCGGCCGGTTGGCTGGGCTACTCCGACGAGAAGCTGCGGCGCCTCGCACAAGAGGCTGTGGATGCGGGCTTCAACCACATCAAGCTGAAGGTGGGGCGCGACCTGCAGGACGACATCCGCCGCCTGCGCGTAGCGCGCGAAGTACTCGGGCCCGAGCGGCACCTGATGATCGACGCCAACCAGGTGTGGGAGGTCGGCCAGGCCATCGACTGGGTGCGCCAGCTGGCGTTTGCCAAGCCGTGGTTCATCGAGGAGCCCACCAGCCCCGACGACGTGGAAGGCCACCGCAAGATCCGCGAGGGCATCGCGCCGGTGAAAGTGGCCACGGGCGAGATGTGCCAGAACCGCATCATGTTCAAGCAGTTCATCATGCGTGGCGGCATCGACGTGGTGCAGATCGACGCGTGCAGGCTCGGCGGTGTGAACGAGATTCTTGCGGTGATGCTGATGGCCGCGAAGTACAGGCTGCCGGTGTGCCCGCATGCAGGTGGCGTGGGGCTTTGCGAGTACGTGCAGCACCTGTCGATGATCGACTACCTCTGCATCTCGGGTACGCGCGAAGGCCGCGTGGTCGAGTATGTGGACCACCTGCACGAGCACTTCGTCGAGCCCTGCGAGATTCGCAATGCGGCCTACATGCCGCCCAAGAGCGCGGGCTTCTCGATCACGATGAAGCCCGAGTCGCTGGAGAAATACCTCTTTCGTGGATAAGGAAAGGCATCGCACAGCATGGACCTGAATCTGAAGGACAAGGTGGTGATCGTTACCGGCGGCGGCAGCGGCATTGGCGCGGCCATTTCGATGGCGCTGGCTCAGGAAGGTGCGGTGCCTGTGATCTGCGGGAAGAACCCGCTCGAAGCGCCTTTTGAAGAAGCATTGCGTGCGCTGCAGCCGCGTGCGCGGTTCTTCCAGTTCGAGCTGATGGAAGAAACCGCTTGTGCCAAGGCCATCGCCGATACCGCCGCCGAGTTCGGCCGCATCGATGGCCTGGTCAACAACGCAGGCGTGAACGACAGCGTGGGGCTGGAGGCAGGACGCGAGGCCTTCGTACGTTCACTCGAACGCAACCTCGTTCATTGCTACGTGATGGCGCACTACTGCCTGCCGCACTTGAAGGCCAGCCGTGGCGCTATCGTCAACATCTCGTCGAAGACAGCGATAACGGGGCAGGGCAACACCAGCGGCTACACAGCGGCCAAGGGCGGGCAACTGTCGCTGACGCGCGAGTGGGCCGCTTCACTGCTGGAAGACGGCGTTCGCGTGAACGCGGTGATCCCGGCCGAGGTGATGACGCCGCTGTACCAGCGCTGGATTTCCGCGTTCGACGAGCCCGATCGCAAGCTCGCGGAGATCACAGACAAGATTCCGCTCGGCCGCCGCATGACGACACCGCAGGAGGTTGCGGACAGTGTCGTGTTCCTGCTCTCGGAGCGCGCCTCGCACACCACGGGGCAATGGGTTTTCGTGGACGGCGGCTATACGCATCTGGACCGGGCGCTGACCTGATTGATTCCCTGCTTTGATCGGAACAAGCCATGCGCCATTTCCTGGCCCTCGATTTGAAAGACAACCCCGCGCTGATCGCCGAGTACGAGGCTTATCACCGCAGCATCTGGCTCGAGGTGCGCGAGCACCTGAATGCGCACGGCATAACGGGCATGGAGATCTACCGGCTCGGCACGCGGATGGTGATGCTGATGGAAACGGACGACGCACGCTACAACGCCGATGCCATGGCGCTTGCCACGCAGAACAACCCAAAGATCAGGGAGTGGGAAGACCTGATGTGGAAGTTCCAGGCGCCCACGCCTTGGACGCCTGAAGGGGAGAAGTGGGTCGCAATGACGCGGATCTTCGCTTTGTAATCAAAAGATTCAAATTTGATCCAAGATTTGACATTCTTGTCCCGTGTTTACATTTGCTGGGCACAATGCCGGCATGCCAAACATTGCATCCATCCTTAAATCTGAAATCTCGCGCGTCGCCCGCAAGGAAGTTCGCGCAGAAATGGAAACCCTCAAGAAGGCATCGGTTCATCACCGCGCGGCCATCGCGGCGTTGCGCCGCCAGGTGAGTTCGCTGGAGAAGGAACTGCGCAACGTTGCCAAAGGCACGGCTCGCAGCGCACGCGCCAGCGAACCCGACGAGTCGGATGAAGGCGGAACCAAGCGCCGGTTCAGTGCCGGGCGCCTGGCTGCGCATCGCACGAAGCTGGGTATTTCCGCCGCGTCTTATGGAAAGCTGGTGGGCGTGTCGGGCCAGACGATCTACCACTGGGAACAGGGCAAGGCCCGGCCCAGGGCCGCGCAACTCGAGAACCTTGCTGCGGTGCGCGGGCTGAGCAAGCACGAAGTGGTGCAGCGGCTGGAAGCCGAGTAGCCGCGAATAGCCGTCAGTGATCGTGATGAAGGTAGCTCGCTTGCCTCGGCAGGCGCAAGCTCACCAGGAACGCGATCACCATCATCGCGCTCACGTACCAGAAGAACGCCGACTCATGTCCCAGTGACTTGAGCCCCAGCGCCACGTATTCCGCCGAGCCGCCGAAGATCGCGTTGGCCACGGCATAGGCCAGACCTACGCCCAGGGCCCGCACCTCGGGCGGGAACATCTCCGCCTTCACGATCCCGCTGATCGACGTGTAGAAGCTCACGATGGCCAGCGCCACAATGATCAGCACGAAGGCCATCACCGGGCTCGTCGTGTGCTGCAGTGCGGTAAGGATGGGCACGGTCGTCAGTGCACCCAGTCCGCCGAACAGCAGCATGTTGTTGCGCCGCCCGATGCGGTCAGACAGCGCGCCGAACACCGGCTGCATGCACATGTAGGCGAACAGCGCCCCGGTCATCACATAGCTCGCGGTCTTGATGGGCAGATGCACCGTGTTCACCAGGTACTTCTGCATGTACGTGGTGAAGGTGTAGAAGATCAGCGAGCCGCCGGCCGTGTAGCCCAACACCGTGAGGAAGGCGGGCGTGTGGTGCCTGAACAGGCCGGCCATGCTGCCGGCCTCCTTGTTCTTCTTCGCTTCGTCGGTTTGCGTTTCATGCAGCGTGCGGCGCAGCAGCAGCGCGACAACCGCTGCGATGGCGCCGATGACGAACGGAACACGCCAGCCCCACGCCTTGAGTTCGGCCTCGGTCAGCAGCTGTTCGAGCACCACGATCACCAGCACCGCGAGCAGCTGCCCGCCGATCAGCGTGACGTACTGGAACGACGAGAAGAAGCCGCGCTGGCCGCGCAGTGCCACCTCGCTCATGTAGGTGGCGGTGGTGCCGTATTCGCCGCCAACCGACAGCCCTTGGAATAGGCGGCAGATCAGCAGCAGGAAGGGCGCCCACGCGCCGATCTGCGCGTAAGTCGGCAGGCACGCGATGACGAGCGAGCCGGCGCACATCATCGTCACCGAGATCAGCATCGACGTCTTGCGCCCCAGCCGGTCGGCCACGCGGCCGAAGAGCCAACCGCCGATGGGCCGCATCAGGAAGCCGGCCGCGAACACGCCAGCGGTGTTCAGCAACTGCGCAGTAGGGTCCGATTTGGGAAAGAAGGCCGGCGCGAAGTACAGCGCCGAGAACGCATACACATAGAAGTCGAACCACTCGACCAGGTTGCCGGAAGAGGCCGCCATGATCGCGAAGACGCGATGGCGCTTTTCTTCGGCCGTGTAGTGCGGGGGTGGCGAAGCAGAGGCCGCTGGGCCTCCCGGAACAGGCGTGACTGCGCTCATGGTGCCTTCTTGTGCCGTGCAGGCAATGTTGTTGTTGCCAAAACATTCTGCGCCGGCAGGGGGCTGCGGCGTGTCGGTCAACGCCGCATCGGCCTACCCCCGAAGTGGCCTTCGGAAGGCCCTCAGGCAAGCCTAGAACGTACCGGGCAGCAGGATGCTCGAATCGACCTCATCGATGTTTGTGCGGCCGCAGAAGGCCATCGTGATGTCGAGCTCCTTGTGAATGAGCTGCAGCGCGCGCGTCACGCCCTCTTGCCCGTAGGCGCCCAGGCCATACAGGAAGCTGCGGCCGATCATGGTGCCGCGTGCACCCAGCGCGCGGGCCTTGAGCACGTCTTGCCCGCTGCGGATGCCGCCGTCCATCCACACCTCGATCTCGGTGCCCACCGCGTCGACGATGGCGGGCAGCGCCGCGATGGACGATGGCGCGCCGTCGAGCTGCCGGCCGCCGTGGTTCGACACGATGAGCGCATCGGCGCCGCTCGAAGCTGCAAGGCGCGCGTCTTCCACATCCATGATGCCCTTGAGGATGAGCTTGCCGCCCCAGAGCTTCTTGATCCATTCGACGTCGGCCCAGCTCAGCGCGGGGTCGAACTGCTCGGCGGTCCACGAGGACAGCGACGACAGGTCTTTCACGCCCTTGGCGTGGCCCGCGATATTGCCGAAGGTGCGGCGCTTGGTGCCCAGCATGCCCATGCACCAGCGCGGCTTGGTCGCGAGGTTGATCAGGTTTTTGATGGTGGGTTTGGGCGGCGCCGTAAGGCCGTTCTTGATGTCCTTGTGGCGTTGGCCAAGGATCTGCAGGTCGAGCGTGAGCTGCAGGGCCGTGACGTTGGCGGCCTTGGCGCGCTCGATCAGGCGCTCGATGAAGTCGCGGTCCTTCATCACGTAGAGCTGGAACCAGAAGGGGTGCCGGTCGGTGCCTTCGGCAATGTCTTCGAGCGAGCAGATGCTCATGGTCGACAGCGTGAACGGAATGCCGAAGGCCTTGGCTGCGCGGGCCCCAAGAATTTCGCCGTCGGCGTGTTGCATGCCGGTGAGCCCGGTGGGCGCAATGGCCACGGGCATTGCGGCCTCCTGGCCAACCATGGTGGTGCGGGTGGAGCGGCCTTCCATGTTCACGGCCACGCGCTGGCGCAGCTTGATCTTCTGGAAGTCGCTCTCGTTGGAGCGGTAGGTGCCCTCGGTCCAGGCGCCAGAGTCGGCGTAGTCGTAGAACATCTTCGGCACACGCCGCTTGGCGATCACCCGCAGGTCTTCGATGCTGGTGATCTTGGAAAGGTCGGACACGGGCTGTCTCCTGGCTGGTTCTTGTGGGTTGACGAAGGCGAACCGGCCATTATCGGCAGGCGCCCCGGCGCGCCATCTGAAAAAAGCCGGGCTCGCAACTGAAAAAAATTCAGATCGACCGCTTCACTCGCGCAGGGCCTCGCGCAGCCACTCGACAAAGGTCGCGCACTCCCAGCGCTCCATGGCGCCGGGCCGCCAGCACAGGAAGTAGGCGTTGGGCGAAGGCACGCTGCGCTGCGACAGCCGCACCAGCCGCCCGTTGTCCAGCCAAGCGCTGCCCAGCCGCAGGTGCATCAGCACCACGCCGAAGTCTTCGGCGGCCGCGTCGAGCGCCAGCCCGAGGTCGTTGAACTGGTGCCCCGTGGCCGGCTCGGGCAGGCCCACGCCGCAGGCCTTGAACCAGGTGCGCCACGACTCCAGCGGCGTGCGCAGCAGTTGCGCGCGCGACACCTCGGCATCGGTGGCAAAGCCCTCGAATGGGCCGTGGCGCTTGAGGTAGGCGGGGCTGCACACCGGCGAGATCTCGTCGGCCAGCAGTTGGACGAACTCGCGGTCGTGAAAGGGGCCAGTGCCAAAGCGCAGCTCGATGTCGGCTTCTTCGACCGTGATGTTGCGCACCGGCGTGGTCACCTGCAGCATCAGCTCGATGTTCGGATACGCATCGCGAAACCGCGCGAGCCGCGGCAGCAGCATCTGCCGCGAGAAGGTCGGCGTGACCGCCACGCGCAACCGGCGCACTTGCGACTCGGGCTCGCGGCCCGGCACCTGCTGCAGCGCCGCAATGGCCTCGCGCACGCGCGCCAGGTAGGCCATGCCGTCGGCGCTGAGGCTGAAATCGCTACCCACGAAGAACTTCAGGCCCAGCAGCAGTTCCAGCTGGCGGATGCGGTGGCTCACCGCGCTGGGCGTCACGCTGAGCTCTTCGGCGGCGAGGTTCACGCTGCGCAGGCGCGCAACGGCCTCGAAGGCCTGCAGGCCCTGGGTCGAGGGGAGACGCGGAGAAACCATCTTTTGCTGGCGAAGGGAGCGGGTTAGGATGGTAGCGAACGCTTTCGGCCGCTCGTGGCAGGACCATTCCCGCCTCGTGTTGCCGACTCAAAAAGATTCCAACAATGAGGAGACAAGCGCATGGTCTGGCAACAGGTTTACAACCCGTTCGGCAACATGATCGTATCGACGGCACTGGCCGCGATACCGGTGGTGGTGATGCTGGTGTGCCTCGGGTTGCTTCACGTCAAGGCGCACTACGCGGCGGGGCTCGGCCTGCTGAGTGCGGTGGTCATCGCCGTGTTTGCGTTCGGCATGCCGGCCGACATGGCAGGCAAGGCGGCCTTTCTGGGCGGCATCACCGGCCTGCTGCCCATCGGCTGGATCGTGCTGAACATCATCTTCCTGCAGCAGCTCACGCAGCAGAACGGCAGCTTCCAGATACTGCAGGACTCGATTGCCGGCATCACAGAAGACAGGCGCCTGCAGCTGCTGCTCATCGCCTTTGCCTTCGGCGCCTTCTTCGAAGGTGCGGCGGGCTTCGGCACGCCGGTGGCGGTTACGGCCGCCATCCTCATCGGGCTTGGCTTCTCGCCGCTCGCGGCCTCGGGGCTCTCGCTCATTGCCAACACGGCGCCGGTGGCCTTCGGCGCGCTGGGCACGCCGGTCATCACGCTGGCCAAGGTGCACGGCTACGACCTGATGGCGGTCACCGCAATGATCGGGCGGCAGCTGCCGTTCTTCTCGCTGCTGGTGCCGTTCTGGCTCATCTGGGCCTTTGCGGGGCGCAAGGGAATGATGGAGGTGTGGCCGGCCATCCTGGTGACGGGCGTGTCCTTCGCGATTCCGCAGTTCCTGGTGTCGAACTACATCGGGCCCGAACTGGTGGACATCATCGCGGCCATCGTGTCGATGGTGTGCCTGGTGCTGTTCCTGCGCGTGTGGAAGCCGAAGAAGATCTGGACCTCGGTGTCGCTCAAGGGGCACGAAACCGACGGCGGCGAGGCCGGCCCGGCCGTTGCGCCCGCGAAGCATTCGAGCGCTGCCGTGATCCGCGCCTGGACGCCGTGGCTCATCCTCACGGTGTTCGTGTTCATCTGGGGCCTGCCGGTGGTGAAGACATGGCTCAACGGCATCTTCGCGCCCAACTTTCCCATCGACGGGCTGCACAACATGATCGAGAAGGTGGCGCCGGTGGTGCCCAAGCCGACGAAGGAGGGTGCGGTGTACCAGCTGCTGCTGCTCTCGGCCACGGGCACCGGCATTCTGGTGTCGGCCATCGTGGGCGGGCTGGTGATGAAGTACAACCCGATCCAGCTTGTGGCCGCCTATGGCCGCACGCTGTGGCTGGTGAAGTTCTCGCTGCTCACCATCATGCTGATGCTCGCGCTGGGCACGCTCACGCGCTACTCGGGGCTGGACACCACACTGGGCCTGGCCTTTGCCAACACCGGCGTGTTCTATCCCTTCTTCGGCACGCTGATGGGCTGGCTGGGCGTGGCGCTCACGGGCTCCGATACTGCGTCGAATGTGCTCTTCGGCGGCATGCAGAAAGTGGCGGCCGACCAGCTGGGCCTGAGCCCGAACCTGATGGGCGCGGCCAACAGTTCGGGCGGCGTGATGGGCAAGATGATCGATGCGCAGTCGATCGTGGTGGCCTCCACCGCCACGCGCTGGTTCAACCACGAAGGCGAGATCCTTCGCTACGTGTTCTTCCACTCCATTGCGCTGGCCTGCCTCGTGGGCTTCTACGTGACCTTGCAGGCCTATGTGTGGCCGTTCACGCTGATGGTCGTGAAGTGACGAGCGTGGCTGTCAGCGCCTGAAGCAAGCGGCGTAGGTCGTCGACCGCTTCGCGCGCGAGTGCGGCGTCGCCCATCTGCGCCTTGACGATCGCGCCGTCGACGCCCAGCGCAGCCGCTTGCGCAATCGCCATGCGCTGCGGTCCGTCGGGCAACAGCCCGGCAATCACCTCGACCATCTCGCGCTTGTGCTCGCGCGCGATGTCGCTGGCGCCGGCCACGCTCGTGCCCACTTCCACCACCGAGTTGATGAACGCGCAGCCGCGGAACACCGGGTCGGCAAACCACTCGGCCATCACATCGGCCAGCATCTCCAGCGCCTGCGCATCGCCGATGCGCTGTTGCGCGCCGCGCCGGCCGAGCGCATCGATGAACCATGCCATCCATCGTCCGTGCCGGTGGTCGAGAAAGGCACGCACCAGATCGTCCTTCGAAGGAAAGTGCCGATAGAAGGTGACCTTGGTGACGCCCGACGCGGCAATGACGCGGTCGATGCCGGTGGCGCGAATGCCGTCGGCATAGAAGAGGTCGTGAGCGGTGAGAAGGATGCGCTCGCGTGCGGGGAGCGAAGAAATGGCGGAGATGTCCATGCCGCGATTGTAGGCATGTAGACAGGTCTGTCTACGTGTGGCACATTGCGGCGCATTCCCCTTCACCACTTCAACGAAAGACCCTCATGGAATCCCGCCCGCCGCTGCCGCCCTTCACCCTCGAATCGGCCACGAAGAAAGTCCAGGCCGCCGAAGACGCCTGGAACTCGCGCGACCCCGTGCGCGTGAGCCTGGCCTACACGCCCGACACCGAATGGCGCAACCGCGCCGAGTTCGTCAACGGCCGCGAGCAGGTGGTGGAGTTCTTGTCGCGCAAGTGGGTGCGCGAGCTCGACTACCGGCTGAAGAAGCAGCTTTGGGCCTTCATGGACAACCGCATCGCGGTGCGCTTCGAGTACGAATGGCACGACGACGCGGGCCAGTGGTATCGCAGCCACGGCAACGAGAACTGGGAGTTCGCGGAGAACGGCCTGATGCAAAGGCGCTTTGCGAGCATCAACGACCAGCCCATCAAGGAGGCGGATCGCAAGTTCCATTGGACCCGTTGACCCCGTATTGTTCCCTCTCCCCTTGGGGAGAGGGCTAGGGTGAGGGCAGCAGCCTCGACATCGTCGCGCTCCATCCATCGCCGACGCACCCTCACCCCAACCCTCTCCCCAAGGGGAGAGGGAGCAAGACCCCCAGGCACGGCTGTTGCTTGCTTTTGGTGCATGGAGACGCCCGTACTGAACCCCACCGCCAGCCACCCGCTCTGGCAGCACCAGCTTGGCCTGCTGCTGGAGTCGACGGGCGAGGGCATCTTCGGCATCGACCTCGACGGTCATTGCATGTTCATCAACCGGGCAGGCGCTCAGATGCTCGGCCACGAGGTGCGCGACGTGCTCGGCTCGAACATGCACGAGCTCACACACCACTCGCACCCCGACGGCTCGCACTACGCCGACACCGACTGCCCCATCTTCAATGCCTTCAGACGCGGCCTGCCGTGCCGCATCGACACCGAGGTGTTCTGGCGCCGCGACGGCACCGCCTTCGCAGTCGAGTATTCGAGCCACCCCATCATGGACGGCGCGCAGGTGCGCGGCGCCGTCATTACCTTCGTCGACATCACCGAGCGTCGCCGCCAAGCTGAAGCATTGCAGCAGGCAAAGGACGAACTCGGCCTGCGCGTGCAGGAGCGAACCCGCGAACTCAGCGACGCGCTGGTGCAGCTGCGTGAACTATCTGCCTGGCTCGACAAGGTGCGCGAGGACGAACGCACCCGCATCGCGCGCGAGGTGCACGACGAGCTCGGAAGCCTGCTGGTGGCGCTGAAGATGGACGTCAACTGGATCGGCAAGCGCCTGGGCGAACAGCAGGAGCGCACGCCCGACGCGGCACAAGCCATGCGCGACCAGATGCGCTGCAAGTGCACGAACATGAGCCAGCTCATCGAACGCGCGGTAGACAACGTGGGGCGCATCATCACCGACCTGCGTCCCAGCATCCTCGACCACCAGGGTCTGTGGGCCGCGCTCGAATGGCAGGCGCACGAGTTCGTGCAGGCGGCGGAGCTCGAACTGGATTGGCGCTTCGACGTGCCGCCCGGCGTGGAGCTGCCCGAGCCTGCGGCTATTGCAGTGTTCCGTATCTTCCAGGAGATGCTGAGCAACGTCGGCCGGCATGCGCAGGCGCACAGCCTCGACATTCGCATCGGTGTCGAACAAGAGCAACTGAGCATCAGCGTGCGCGACGACGGTGTCGGTGCACCGGCGCAGGCTTTTGAGGCCACGACTTCCTATGGCGTGCTCGGCATGCGAGAGCGTGCGCGCCACTTCGGTGGGTGCATCGACATCGAAAGCCACGTGGGGGAGGGCAGCACCTTCTGCTTGCACCTGCCGCTGCCATGAAGCCCTGTCTTTCGATTTGCTGCGTTGGTTCGGGGCGCGATCACGCCGACGGGGGACATTCGCGGAGGGGAGTACCCGGTGTCATTCGCACGCACCCCGAACAAGAACAACAAACACGGACCAATGAGATGACCGACATCCGCGTACTGATAGCCGACGACCACCGCATCGTGCGAGAGGGCCTCAAGCAGATGCTCGGCGATGTCTCCAACGGTCTCCCTACCATGACCGTACGAGCCGAAGCGCAGACCGGCCAAGAAGTGCTGGAGGCGGTGCAGGCGCTCGGCGGCCAGGAAGGCCTCGACGTGGTCCTGCTCGACATCGCGCTCCCGGGCCGCGACGGCCTCGACGTGCTGCAGGCCCTGCGCAAGCAGTGGCCCACGCTCCCGGTGCTGATGCTCAGCACCTACCCCGAGAAGCAGTACGCCGTGCGCTGCATCAAGCTAGGCGCCTCGGGCTACCTCAACAAGAGCGCCGATTCCGACGACATGGTTGGCGCAGTGCGAAAGGTGGCGGCCGGCGGGTTGTATGTGTCGGCGGCCACGGCCGAGGCGCTGGCAACCGCCGTAGGCCGTGGCGCAGGGCAGGGCGCCGAGATGCTCTCGCACCGCGAACATCAGGTTTATCGCCTGCTCAGCGCCGGGCACAGCGTGAGCGAAATCGGTGCACAGCTGGGCCTGGCGCCCAACACCGTGAGCACCTACCGCGCGCGCATCCTCGAAAAGACTGGCACCAAGAACGACGTGGAACTGGCCCTGTATGCCGAACGCCACGGCAAGCAGGGTGCGACTGGCTGAAAACACGGCCGGCGTGCACCGGCTTGTAGTGCCAGCCCTACAAGGCCTCGACATCGGCGGCACGATCTGAAGCCGCACCGCGCCGGACGGCCGCAAACGGGGCATTTCCGGCCCGGCGCTTGCAACGGCTGCTGCATCTTTCCAACGAGGTGCACCACCATGTCCAGCCCGCTCGAACCGACCGCCTGCGATCCTTACGATGCCGACCGGCCACTGAACATGCGCTGCGCCTGCGGACGCGTGCACGGCGCGGGTGTGCTGCCAGAAGACAAGCTCGAAGCCAGCCTCATGAAGGCGCTGTTCCCCGCTGACAGCGTGCGGCGCGGCTTCCTGCGCGCCGTTGGCGCCAACACCGCGCGCGCCGCCATCGCCTCGGTGTTTCCGCTCGGCGCGCTGCAAGCCATGGCGCAGGAGAAGGCGCCGCTGGAGAAGACCAAGCTCAAGATCGGCTTCATTCCCATCACTTGCGCCACGCCGCTCATCATGGCGCACCCGCTGGGCTTCTATCAGAAGCAGGGCCTCGACGTGGAGGTGGTGAAGACGGCGGGCTGGGCGCTCATCCGCGACAAGATGCTCAACAAGGAGTACGACGCCACGCACTTCCTGTCGCCCATGCCGCTGGCCATTTCGATGGGCGCGGGCTCCAACGCGGTGCCCATGAACGTCGCGACCATCCAGAACACCAACGGCCAAGCCATCACCCTGGCCAACAAGCACAAAGACAGGCGCGACCCCAAGACCTGGAAGGGCATGAAGTTCGCCGTACCCTTCGAGTACAGCATGCACAACTTCCTGCTGCGCTACTACGTGGCGGAAGCGGGCCTGAACCCCGACACCGACATCCAGATCCGCGTGGTGCCGCCGCCCGAGATGGTGGCCAACCTGCGCGCCGGCAACATCGACGGCTACCTCGGCCCCGATCCGTTCAACCAGCGCGCCGTGTTCGAGGAAATCGGCTTCATCCACCTGCTCACCAAAGAGCTGTGGAACGGCCACCCGTGCTGCGCCTTCGGCTCCTCGACCGAGTTCATCGAGAAGAACCCCAACACCTTCGCCGCACTGGTGCGCTCGGTGCTCACCGCATCGGCCATGGCGCGCGATCCGAAGAACCGCGAACTCATCGCCAAGGTGATCGCGCCCGCGCAGTACCTGAACCAGCCCGAGACCGTGCTCATGCAGGTGCTCACCGGCAAGTTTGCCGACGGGCTGGGCAACATCCGCACCGTGCCCGACCGCGCCGACTTCGACCCTATCCCCTGGCAGTCGATGGCCGTGTGGATGCTCACGCAGATGAAGCGCTGGGGCTACGTGAAGGGCGACATCAACTACAAGCAGATCGCCGAGAAGGTCTTCCTGCTCACCGACGCGAAGAAGCGCATGAAGGACCTGGGCCAGGCCGTGCCCGATGGCGCCTACCCCAAGTTCACCATCATGGGCAAGGTGTTCGACCCGGCGAAGCCAGACGACTACGTCAGGAGCTTCGCCATTGCGAAGATGGCCTGAGCCATGCCGAAGAAGGCCCTCTCGCTCAAGGCGGCGCTGGTGTCGCTGCTGATGTTCCTGCTGCTGGTCGGCGTGTGGCAGCTGGCGACTGCGCCGACTACCGGTGCCTCCGCCGCGACTGGCATGACAGCCGAGCAGATCGAATACCAGAAGATGCTCGGCAAGGACCCGACGCAGGGCCAGGTGAAGAGCTCGGGCTTTCCCACGCCGGCCGAGATGGGCGCCACCGCGTGGAAGCACCTGTCGAACCCGTTCTACGACAACGGGCCCAACGACAAGGGCATTGCCATCCAGCTGGCCTATTCGCTGGCGCGCGTGGGCCTGGGCTTTGCGCTGGCGTGCGCGGTGGCTGTGCCGCTGGGCTTCGTCATCGGCATGTCGCCGCTGCTGCACAAGGCATTCGATCCGTTCATACAGGTGCTCAAGCCGATCTCGCCGCTGGCGTGGATGCCGCTGGCGCTCTACACCATCAAGGACTCGTCGGTCAGCGGCATATTCGTGATCTTCATCTGCTCGGTGTGGCCGATGCTGCTGAACACGGCCTTCGGCGTGGCTTCGGTCAAGCGCGAGTGGCTCAACGTGGCCAGCACGCTCGAGGTGAAGCCGCTGCGCCGCGCGTTCCGTGTGATCTTGCCGGCGGCAGCGCCGACCATCCTCACGGGCATGCGCATCAGCATGAGCATTGCGTGGCTTGTCATCGTGGCGGCCGAGATGCTGGTGGGCGGCACGGGCATCGGCTACTTCGTGTGGAACGAGTGGAACAACCTGTCGCTCACCAACGTGATCTTCGCGATCTTGCTGATCGGCGTCGTGGGCATGCTGCTCGACCAGGCCTTTGCAGGGCTGCAGCGGAAGGTGACGTATGTGGAGTGAGCGCACCGATCTTCCGACCCAAGGCGAAGTCATGACCGAACCCGTTGCATCCACTGCCATCGCCGAGGCGCCGGGCGCCCGCGGCTTCCTGCGCATCGAAGGGCTGGCCAAGGCCTTCGTGCCCGCGCGGCCCGTGTTCGCGGACGTGTCTTTCACGCTCGACCGTGGCGAGTTCGTCTGCATCATCGGCCACTCGGGCTGCGGCAAGACCACCATCCTCAACGTGCTGGCGGGCCTCGACCAGGCCAGCGCGGGCCACGTCTTCATGGATGGGCGAGAGGTGGCGGGCCCCAGCCTGGAGCGCGGCGTGGTGTTCCAGAGCCATGCGCTCATGCCGTGGCTCACCGTGCGCAAGAACATTGCCTTTGCCGTGGTTTCGCGCTGGCCTGAGTGGTCGGCTGCGCAGGTCGATGCGCAGGTGGAGCGCTTCGTGGCCATGGTCGGCCTGCAGGCAGCCATCGACAAGAAGCCGTCGCAGCTTTCGGGTGGCATGAAGCAGCGCGTGGGCATTGCGCGCGCCTTTGCCATCCAGCCCAAGATGCTGCTGCTCGACGAGCCCTTCGGCGCACTCGATGCGCTCACGCGCGGCACCATTCAAGATGAACTGATGACCATCGTGCGGCAGACGCAGCAGACCGTCTTCATGATCACGCACGACGTGGACGAGGCCATCCTGCTGGCCGACCGCATCCTGCTGATGACCAATGGCGCTGACCTGCCGCAGGGCGACTACCGCGCGGGGAACATCGTCGAGACGGTGGTCAACCCGCTGCCGCGCGAGCGCACGCGTGCCTCGCTGCACCACCTCGACGGCTGCTACGCGCTGCGCAATCACATCGTCGACTTTCTCGTCACGCGCGCGAAGGCGTCGTGAGCCTTCCGCTTTTCTTCAATCCAATCAGGAGCAAACCCGAATGAACCGCAACGACGTCACCGAGAAGATCATCACCGTCAAGGTGAGCAAGGGCATCCAGTGGGCCGACGTGGCCAGGAAGGTCGGCCTCTCGAAAGAGTGGACCACCGCCGCCTGCCTCGGCCAGATGACGCTCGACGACAAGCAGGCCAAGATCATCGGCAAGATCTTCGGCCTTACCGTCGAAGAGCAGAAGTGGCTGCAGGTGGTGCCCTACAAGGGCTCGCTGCCCACGCCCGTGCCGACCGATCCGCTCATCTACCGCTGGTACGAGGTGGTGAGCGTGTATGGCACCACCATCAAGGAACTGATCCATGAAGAGTTCGGCGACGGCATCATGAGCGCCATCGACTTCAGCATGGACATCCAGCGCCAGGCCGACCCGAAGGGCGACCGCGTCAACGTGGTGCTGTCGGGCAAGTTCCTGCCCTACAAGACCTATTGAATTACTACTGAACGTACACGGAGGGATGCGGCTTCTGCCTGCCGGGCGGCCGCATCGTTCCGGCCGTGATGCCGTAGCCCTCGATGGCCCCAGCAATCGACCGGGCCACCGCATCCACCGGCACTGCAAGGCGCCGGTTCGTGCGCATGCGTTCGCGGGCATAGCTGGCCGCGATGCGTTCGGCCAGCGGATCGCTTGGGCCGTGCACGTCGGGGCTCACCACCGTCACGTGCAGACGGCCGGCGTGCTCCTGCCGCAGCCCTTCGGAGATCGCGTTCACCGCGTACTGCGTGCCGTGGTACACGGCCGAGTTGGGCGACACGCCCTGCATCGCCACAGGCGCCACGTTCACGATGTGGCCCCAGCCCTGCTCCTGCATCGTCGGCAGCACGGCCGCGATGCCGAGCAGCACGCCGCGCAGGTTCACGTCGATCATGAGTTCCCACTCCTCGATCTTGCGGTTCCACAGCGGCGACATCGGCATCACGCCCGCGGCGTTGACCAGCACGTCGATCTGCTCATGCGTTTCGAGGGCGAATTCGGCAAAGGCTTCCACGTCGGGCCGGTGCGTCACGTCGAGCCGCTGAAAGCTCGCCGTGCCGCCCGTGGCCTCGATCTCGGCCACGAGTGCCGCGAGCCTGTCGGTGCGGCGCGCACCGAGCACCACCTTGGCGCCGCGCCGCGCAAGCAGCCGCGCGGTCGCTTCGCCGATGCCGCTGCTCGCGCCGGTGATGAGAACGACTTTTTCCTGGATTGCGGTCATGGAGAACTCCTCGTGCTGGTCTGGTTGCCGTGGGGCTCACACAGAAAGGAGCGTGAGCCGGGCATGGAAAGAAGTTTCGCTTCCGAGGTGCCTGAGGTGGTATCCGAATCGAACGTGGTTTTTGCCTGATCCTGCAAAACGCGAGGCCGATCCGGTTGCCGCTCAGCGCCGCGTAGTGCTTTTGCTTTCGCGGTAGAGCACCATGCCGGCGTGGTACAGCACGCCGTTGCGGAACTCGCCGTCGGCCGTGAAGCCGGTGTCGTCGATGTAGTCAATGTGATTGCCGGTGAGCGTGTAGCGGCCCTGGTAGGCGCTTTGGCGCGTGCCGCGGGCTTCGTCGTAACGGCCGTTTGGAAGCAGTTCGTGGCGGATATGGCCGTCTTGTGTCACCCACATGCCCACGTAGCGGTTCGGGTCTTCGAACAGCCTGGGGCGTTGCGACTGGGCCTGCGAAGGCCCGGAGGCCATGGCGAGGGACAGCGAGAGCGCGGTGAGTGCGCCGGTGCGATGTGCGGTGTTCATGGTGCGCCTTGGTTCGTGAATGGAGGGAGCGTCCATTCTTGAAAAAGGCGCGGGCGGGGCGGTAGTCGCTTTATGCGAGTTTCTTGCCTGATTCCCCGAAGGCCAGGGATTGACGCCGACGTTGCCGCAGGTGGCTCGTATTGAGCTTGGCCTGAAAATCGATGATGCTCTGTCGATGGACGAATCCCCCGGAATCCCGACACGCCCGCGCATCTACCTGGCAGGCCCGGACGTCTTCCGTCCCGACGCGAGAGATCACTTCATCCGGCTGACCGCAGCGTGCGATGCGGTCGGCCTCGCCGCACTACTGCCCGCCGACGGCAACGAGGAGCAAACCCCCGACGCCCCGGAAATGCAGATCTACCAAGCCAACATGCAGCGTCTTCGCGGCGCAGACGGTGTCGTTGCCAACCTCCAGTGCTTCAGAGGCATGGAGCCCGATTCCGGCACGGTGTTCGAAGTCGGCGCGGCGATCGCGCTGGGGATTCCGGTGGTGGCCTACGGCGTGCCCGAGGGCAGCTACGCAGATCGCGCGCGTGTGGCTTTGCGATGCGAGGTCGACGCGAACGACGTGCTGCGCGAAAGCGGCACCGGCATCGCGGTCGAAGACTTCGGCCAACCGCTGAACCTGATGCTGGCCTGCTCGATCCACATCGAGCCGACGCCGGAAGCGGCGCTGAAGAAGATGGCCCAATTGCTCGCTACCCGGTGACAGCGTCGCGTTGTTCCGAGCAAGGCATCCGCAACGTCTCCCGCCTCGACCAACCAGAAAGCCGGTTTCGCGATTTTGCTGCCCGCTCTTGACTTAGAGCGCGCTCCAACTTTTAGCATCGTTTCCATGGCATCCCATCCAACCATTGCCGAGGTCACGCAGCGAACTGGTCCGGGTACGCACACGCAGCCCTGCTGCGAGCGGACGGGCCCGATAGCGCTGGTGACGAGGGCCCCTGGTGGCCAGCGTCGTTGTGCGGTCTCGGACATGGACTGGATCGGATTCCTGCCGCGCTTGCGTGGGAACTGCATGCCCATAGGGCAGACGCAGGCCTTCGCCAAGCTTCGCGGTGAGGGGAACGCAACGGCATCCGGACGCCGCCGGACGATCGAGGCTTCCCTTCAGGCCGCATCCACGCCGACTGAAAGGAAACCCCGTGTCAGACATTCATCTTCCATCGGACCACTGCCGCAAAGGGCTCGCGAAGCGGCGCGAGACTGCCGTCATCGCCGCGCTCAACGTGGGCTTCACGCGTGAGGAAATCGTTGCGGCCATCATGCAGACGCAAGCCGAAGGAGTACCTGCATGAAGCGCCGCATGTTGCTCGGTGGTCCTGCCGTTCTATGCGCAACCGCCGCCTTGACGATCGCCCGTGCTCAGTTGGCAAGTCCAGCGGCTTGGAGACTGGAGTCGCAGCCGATTCACGATGGCTTGAGTTCGCCGGTGGGCACAGGCTATGACCGCGCGGGCCAACTGTACGTGGCGAACTGGTCGGCTGGTACGGTGCTGCGCTTCTCGCCGTCGGGCGAGCGCAGTACCTTGGCCAGTGGGCTCAGTGGCCCCTCGGGCCTGGCAATCTCTCGGACTGGAGACATCTTCGTCGCGTCGTATAACGAGGATCTGGTGTGGCGATTCACCCCTGAAGGCAAGAAGGCGGTCTTCGTGCGTGGGCTTGCGACCCCGGCGGGTCTGTCCTTCGACGCGCGTGGACGCCTGCTGATCGCCAATCGGCGTACGAACCAGATCCTGGCTGCCAATCCGGAGGGGCGCATCGAGGTCGCCGCCGAGGGCTTGCAAACACCGGTGGGTGCGGTTGAACTGGCCAACGGCGATCTGATGGTCAGCAACATCGCCGGGGGCATCTCGCTCGTGCGCTCGGATCGCCAAGCCCGCACGGTGAACGCCGACCTGCGTAGCCCCGGCCCCGGCATCGTGCGTGCGGCCGACGATGCGGTATATGTGGTGGACTACGGTGGTAGCACCGTTAGCCGAATCGACACCCAAGGGCGTCGCAGCATCGTGTCTGACGGGCTGTCCAGCCCGGTGGGGCTGACGCAGGCGCCCGACGGGCACCTGATGGTTGCGACGTGGGGCGCCAATGCGGTGTTCAGGGTTCGCCGATCCTGACTGGGGCAGGATGCCTTGAGGTCGCCGCTTTCAACTTGCGAGCGGCCATGGAGTGCAAACGAGAACGAGCAGGAAAGCCCTGATGCCGGGCGCAATCGGCACGCCATAGGATGACAGCCCATTTTCACCGGAGCCCTGCATGCCAACCACCGAGACGCACTTCGAACTGACCGCCAACGACGGCGTCACGGTGGAGGTCCATCGCTGGCAGGGCGCGACGCAGCGGGCCGTCATCCAGCTGGCGCACGGCATGGGCGAGCATTCGCTGCGCTACCGGCATCTGGCGGATGCGCTGGTGCAGGCCGGGTACGTGGTCTATGCGAACGAGCACCGCGGCCATGGCAAGGGCGCTTCGGAGCGCGGAGAGCTGGGCGAGTTCGGACCGCGCGCGTTCGACGGGCTGGTGGACGACATGGCGCTGCTGAGCCACCACGTGCGCGGTGTGCATCCCGGGCTGCCGTTGATCCTTGTGGGCCACAGCATGGGCTCGTTCGCCACGCAGTACTACCTCGTCAAGCACAGTGCGCTGCTGGCGGGTGCGGTGCTCTCGGGCACTTCGGCGCTCGACCTGCTGGGTGCAGCCTTGCAGTCAGGCTTCAAGCTGGAAGACATGAACGCGGCATTGCCAGACGTTCGCACGCCCTTCGACTGGCTCAGCCGCGATCCGGCGCAGGTCGATGCCTACATTGCCGATCCGCTGTGCGGGTTCACGGTGTCGGCCGAGGGGCTGGGTTCGATGTTCGCGAATCTCGCCGACCTGACGCCTGCCGCGATGCAGAAGCACATTCGGCCCGAACTACCGCTCTATCTCTTCATCGGTGATGAGGACCCGGTCAGCAACAAGGCCGAGTGGTTCTATCCGCTGGTGCAGCGCTACCGCGAGGCGGGGCTGCGCGATGTGTCATGCCACGTGTTCGGTGGCGCGCGTCACGAGACGCTGAATGAGGTCAATCGTGAGGAAGTCGAGGCGGTGTTGCTGGCGTGGATTGCGCGGGTAGTGGGGAAGGGCTGAGGCCCAAGAGAACGAAGTCGAGCTTCGCGAGCAATGCGCTATCTTGTCCACTGAAAAACTGTGCCGCTTGCCAGGAGCCATGCGACAACAAAAAGGCCGGTCACCAATAGCGCGCCCGTCAATCCGGCACATGCTTGAGTTCTTCGCGCCCAAATCTCCCACGTACCGCCAATTGATGCTGGATCCATCTGCATCAATGCGACGAAGTGCAACGTTCGTGCGAAGACTATGACCGTACAAAGCAGAGTGAGCGCAAAGGCCGCGACTTCGAACAGCATCCACGTCACGTAGACAGAATTGATTCTCTGGAAGAAATTCCAACCCGCCGCGACAACGGATCCGATTGTCTTTGGACTGTGGTTGAGCAAGCCCTGCGCGACGGCCACCACCTGGTCACTGATGCTTGTGCGAGCAAGCCAAACAACATAAAAGCAGCCGACGGCGATCAGGAAGGAAAAGAATGCGTGATTGAACCATTCCAGAAAGCCGAACCTTCCAGATAAGAGCATCACGAGCAGCGTGGTGATGCAAAACACCGCAACTGAACTGATGAAAAAATAGAGCGCTCCTGCCACCAGCGGCAGATAGGCACAAAACAGCAGCAGGCCGACAGTCAATACGATTCCCGTTGCAAAGAGCACCACCATGCCCGACGAATCGTCATCAGCACGCACGAGTTTCACGTGATGGTGATGATGGTGGTGCACTTCAGATAGCAGGGACTCGCGTTCATTCGTCTTTGGCGATGACTTTCTCACCCCTTGGTTGCGCTTGTCATCGTCGCGGCGCCGAGGTGGCTTGATCACCGCAGCAAATACAAGAGCGGCAATGACACCCATCAGTGGTCCAGCGACCCACGCTTCGAAATGCGGATTGCCCAATACTTGAGCGACGGTATCCAGGAAGTCCAAATTTTCCTCCAGTACTTGTTTATTTCGGTGGGCGCGCTACGGCTTCTTCTGGTCGCTCATGCGTTGCCAGTAGGTATCGCCGAAGGCACTGCCCTTGATGATCGGCATGACTTCGCCCTTCTCGAAGTAGCGACGGCTGTCTGATTGTGCGAAGGTGAACCACCATCCGGCCTGCGGACAGGGCTCGCCGCCGGGAACATAGGATTGCCTTGCTGCCGGATCGCGCCCTTCGTGAGGCGGTGGCTTGCGGCGCTGCTCGGCGCTGGGCCAGTCGCTGTCGTCATCGAAGCGGCGCATCCAGCGCTGCGAGCTCTCGTAGCCGAAGCGGGGGTTGGGGTCGCCGTCCCACGGGTCGAGTGAGGTGAGATTCAAATCGTCGCAGCGGATCGGGTGAATCAGGCGGTTGGCCTTGACCAGCACTTCGGGCACGCCGTCTTCCACGGGATACAGGTCGAGATCGCCCAACTCTATCCAGAGGCCATTGGCATCGTCGGGGTTGAGTCTGTCTCGTGGGTAGGGAATAGCCGTGATCTTGATGCGCGGGTCGGCAAGTTCGACGCGGATCTGGTGCTCGGACTTGCCGAGCTTGCGCTGCCATACGGGCGAGAGCATGAAGCACCAGGTGGGTGGGCGGAGGCCTGCGCCGAGGTTGCTGGGATTGACCCAATTCTTGTCGCCCCGCTCGTTGGAATGGAATCCCGTGCTCCACGGATGATCGATGTCCATGCCGTGGAAGTAGTCGGCACAGATGCGTTCGAGCACATCAGCTTCGTAGCTACCCATCACGCCGAGGCCACCATTGCCTACCTCGTAGCCCATGTATGCCTGCTCTGGTCGAATCGACTTGATGCAATCGAGCACGAAGTCGCGCCAACGTGCCTGGTTGCCGTCTTCGTACCAGTCGTAGCAGAACACCAGCTTGAGCGTGCTGAAACACATTTGCGGTACGTGATCGACTCGAGCTGAATAGGACCACAAGGGCGAAGCATCGGGTGACTCCATGTCTGTGGCCATCAGGAAGAACGTCTCGAACTCCTTCTGATGATGTTCAGCCTCTGCCCGTAGGTCTGTCGGGATCCCTTTGTCGCCGCCTTTGAGCCACACCTGTGTGCGCGACTTGAATACCTTCTTGATCGGCTCATCGATGATCTTGCCGAAGCGCTCCCAGACAGTGATGAACTTTTCCGCCACTGACATGTAGTCCTCAGGCTGGTGGTACACGTAAAAAGTCACGAAGGGGCAGATGCCCAACTCGCGATCCTTGTAGCCGTAGAACCATTGCGGAGCCACTTTGCTCTCGCGGATAAATTTTTCGATTTCCTCGGGACTGAGGAAAGGCTCCGTTGTGCTCATCAAGTGCCTCGCTTCTTGCTGTATCGCGATCTGCCGCTGGGTTTCTCTGACTTTTCCTGTTGCCTGGATTCGTCTTTCCTGTCGTGCTTGCCTTCCTTGTCGGGTTCCTTTTTCTCATGCGCCGCGATGTCCTCCGGGTAGCGGAACAGCGAAAGCCGACCGCCGGAATTCACGGGCTTGCCCTGGAACGTGATTGGCGCGCGGCTCGTTTTGACATCGGCAGCTGCATCCAGCAGTCGCCTGTACGCCGCAAACTGTGCTGCCTCAATCCGATCCCCCGGAAACTTGATCTCCACGATGGCAAAGATGTTGCCCTTGTCAGGTCGCTGGTGTCGGTACTCTGAAATCATCAGGTCGGCCGCGATGCTGCCCTTCTTGTATTGGAAGGGAGAGGGGTAGAAGGGGTTGATCTTGCCGAGCCGCTTGAGCTGGGTGGCACCTTCGACGGGATGATCTTCGAACTTTGGCGCAGGTCCGAAGTTGACTTCACATTTCATCGGACTTGCCCAGGTCAGGCACTCGTCCACGAACTCGAACAACAAGTTGACCGCCAGTTGCTTCAGCTTGATGACGAAGAATTCCTCGATCTCCACATCGGTCAACTGCTCGACGGACATCGCCAGCAACTCTTCGATGATCTTGCGCTTGGCCTGGGGAAGATCTTTTATCGAGACCCCTTTCTTTCGCCGAAGGCTCAGAACGGGCATCCGGTCTGCTGCGGCACACACTTGGCTGATCGCATCACGGAATGGAATCTTCTGCTCGATGACTGCATTGATGGTGGCATCTGTTGCACCCCGGCCAACTGCCTTGCGGGTGTTCTGACCCTGCGGGTCAGCAGCCTCGAGTGCAAGAAGGATCGCAATTTCTTCCTTCTCCTCGATCTTCCGGGCAATCTCGTCTTGGATGTTCTGGATGACCTTGCGCACCTCCTCCTTGGCCTTGCCGATGTCCTTGCCGTATTTCTCGACCCCCTCGTACAAGTCCTTGGCCAACTCTCCCAACTCGTGGACAGTGATTGCGATGGCGATGAGTTCGAGCACACCCCAGACGATGACGGGTACTGGCATTACGCAGCCTCACTTTCCGAAGCTGCATCTGGTGTCGAGGCGCTTCGACCTTCGACCTCGCGAGCCTTGGCCTCCAGTCTTGATTCCCAGCTCTCCGCAATCCGCTCACTCGCCCGCACGACCTGCTTGTAGCCTTTGAGGCCGATGGGCATCTCGCTGTTGACCATGCGGGTCTGCCCCGCCTTGGAGGTATCGCCGCTCTCCAGCAGTTCGCGATGCTGGTCGTGGATCTCGTAGGCGTAGCCGTCGAACGGGCGGTTATCGGTCTTGAAGAGCTGGTAGTCGGCTTTGCAGGGGCCATGGTTCAGATTGGGAAAGCGCTCGTCCATCTGCGGCACCGGCAGGCTCTGCGGCCCCGCGAAGCTGTGTGTGGCTGCGTGCTCCCGCCACGGGCCGTTGGTGCCATGTACGATGCCCGACGTGTTCCAGCGGCTGAAACTGCCACCGCCGACGATCAATACCTCTTCCCTGGCTGTGATCGTGATGTACCCGGCTTCCAGCTTGATGTTCAGCTTCGCCAGAACGTTGATGCTGTTCTTCAGGGCCGCAATGTCGATGTCCGAGTCGGCGGCTATCAGCCGCATGCCTGCCTTGCAGGCGAACATGCGCACCGCGTTCCTGGCGGACACGAGGAAGCTCCTGCCCGCGCTGATACTGGTGTGGCCTTCGCTGGTCAGTGCGTTGTGCTCGCCGCTGGCGATGTGGGTGGAGCCCTGGGCTGTGGTCTGTATGCCCGCAGGACTTGCCAGCGTCAGATGCGGCTGGAGGAACTCGGGGAAATGCCCCTGTTCCCTGTCACCGCCTTGGCCCTTGATTTCGTCGTTCTGCTCTTTGAGGGCCTCGGCGACTTCGTTCTGATCACCCGCCTCATAGGCCTTGGCGGACAGCGCTGCTTCGCTCAAGCCTTCGTGCAATTCGCGCCCTTGGGTCAATCTAGTCGCGGTCTCGCCCATGTCGGTGATGTGCGCCTGCGCGTTCTGGCGCGGCTCGGTCGTGATGAGCAGGCCGTCCTTCGCGCGTGTTGCACCATGCCCATCGGTGCGCAGCTCGAAGCCCTGGCCGCGCAGGTCCTTGCGGCCCGCCGTGTCCTCGACGCGCGCGATGTGCCCGAGGCTCAGGCTGCTGCTGTGGTGGTCGCTCTTGAGTTGTGCCTGGATCTTTCCGGTCGAGTCATCCAGCACGATGTGGTTGCCGCGTTCGCCATTCAGTTCACGGCTGCGGATACCCGCGAGGTGCGTCTGATCGGGCAAGGCCCAGGCCGGCATCTCCTCGGCGTTGTGCACGCGCCCCGTGATGATCGGGAAGTCTGGATCGCCGTTGAGGAAGTCGACGATGACCTCTTGTCCAATACGTGGCACCGCGGCCGCACCGAAGGCGGCTCCCGCCCAAGACGTGGATACGCGCACCCAGCAACTGGAGTTCTCATCGTTCTTGCCGATGCGATCCCAGTGGAACTGCACCTTGATGCGGCCGTACTGGTCGCTCCAGATCTCCTGGCCGGGCGGGCCGACCACCGTGGCGGTCTGTGGGCCGCGTGTGCGCGGCTTCGGGGTCGTGCGCGGTGGCCGCCATGCAAAGCTCGTGGGCTGCGCATCGAAGGCGAAGTGCTGGACCGAGCCTTCGGTGTGCCCTGCGCCTTCGCTGGCCTGGAGGTTCTCCTGCAGGTGGTAGCTCACGCCGAGCAAGAGGTATTGCTGGTTCTGATCTGCCCTTGGATGACCGGCCAGTCGGATCGTGTAGCCCGGAGCTAACTCGCGCAGCTTGGACCGCCCCCTGGCGCGGCTGCGCTCGCTCAGTTGCTCTTCGTTGCGGATGCGGGCATAGGTTTCGCCATCGCCGTGCTGCACGAACCCGCCAGGCCACTTGTATTGCTCGTAACTGTCGTGGTCGTGGACCGACGGCATCTGCCGCAGGGTTGTCAGGTCGGCCTTGGGCTTCTCGAAGTCGTAGTCATCGGCGTAGTGGTGACCGGAGCGCACCTCCTCAGCGGTTTCCCAGGCATGGATGCGTTCGCCGGATGTCTCGTGCGGGTGGAAGCGCACCGTTTCTCCACCGGGCAGCGACCCATGGGAGCAGGCGATGTCGTCGGCGAAGACCAGCACGTGCTGCTCGGCCTCGTGCCGGAAGTAGAAGTAGATGCCTTCGTGCTCGCACAGGCGGGACACGAAATCGAAGTCGGACTCGCCGTACTGGACACAGTAGCTCCAGGTGCGATAGCCACGGCTGAGCTTCTGCTCCATTGCGTAGCCATAGCACCCGAGCACGGCTGCGACGATCTCGGGAACAGTCTGGTCTTGAAAGATCCGGAAGTCAGTTCGAAGGCTTGCCAGCCACAACCAAGGCCGCAGTCGCATCCTGTAGAAGCACTGGCGGTTGTCTTCCTGTGCGAGGCCGAAGCGGGTGACAACGCCGGCAAGGTGACGCACGCCGGTCTCGGTCTGCACGGAGACGGTGGCGCTCTTGCCCAGCAGCGCATTGGGATCGAGCGCGTTGCTGCTGGCGAGTAGGTCAACGTCGAAGACGTAAGCCCAGCTCAGCGCCTCATGCCCAATGAGGCGGTGGAACGCCAGCGCATCGCCCAGCGCCGTCCGAATGGTGGTGACGCGCCGCTTCATCGCGGCACGCGAGCGCGCACCCGCGCACTGTCGAGGATGGACATGAGACTCCCTGATGTGGCCCGCTTCTCGAAGTGAGAGCAGGCTCTGTCAGGAGATCATGCAAGTCCGTTTATCAACCTTGATGACACCCACGAGGACAACGGCGCATTGCGTGACGAATGCACGCCGCTGTTAAACGACGTTTACGCGGAGACGAGTGTCAGCCGCTGCCGGCTACTTCCTGCAGTCGCCCCCGACGGACACAGTGCCGTCCTTGCATTCGGTGAGGATCGGTTCGCCCGACGATGTAGGCGGGACCGCCGGAGCCGAGCCCGGGCCGGTCCCGGCGTCCTTCAGGTACACGACCTTCTTGCTGCCGAGCTCGCAGCTGCCCACCACCTGGCCGTTCGCCGATGCGTTGGCATCGACGACGGTGACGGTGAAGCGCGCCACGCCGGCCGCGGCGATCTTCGATTCGACGCGGGTGCGCAGGGCTTCGCAGTCTTCGGCCCCGTGCGCAGTGCCCGCCGCGCCAGCCAGGGCCAGCGCGGCGGGAAGCATTGCGAGCCAGGGCTTCACGGCTGCCACCCGCTCGATACCCATCAGCCCTGGGCCGACGCCAGCGCCGCGTTGAGCGTGGCGCTCGGGCGCATCACGGCTTCGAACTTGGCGGGGTCCGCCAGGTAGTAGCCGCCGATGTCCACCGGCTTGCCCTGCACGGCCGAGAGTTCGTCGACGATCTTCTGCTCGTTGCTGGCGAGCGTGCCGGCCAGCTTCACGAACTGGGCCTGCAGTTCCTTGTCGTCCGTTTGCGCGGCGAGTTCCTGCGCCCAGTACATGGCCAGGTAGAACTGGCTGCCGCGGTTATCGAGCTGGCCGGTCTTGGGCGACGGGTTCTTGTTGTTGTCGAGCAGCTTGCCGGTGGCGGTGTCGAGCGTCTTGGCCAGGATGGCGGCTTTCTTGTTGCCGGTCTTCAGGCCCAGGTCTTCCAGGCTCACGGCCAGCGCGAGGAATTCGCCCAGCGAGTCCCAGCGCAGGTGGTTTTCTTCCACCAGCTGCTGCACGTGCTTGGGGGCCGAGCCGCCCGCGCCGGTCTCGTACAGGCCGCCGCCGGCCATCAGCGGCACGATCGACAGCATCTTGGCCGAGGTACCCAGTTCCATGATGGGGAACAGGTCGGTCAGGTAGTCGCGCAGGATGTTGCCGGTGGCGCTGATGGTGTCCAGGCCGCGCACGACGCGCTCCAGCGTGTAGCGCATGGCGCGCACCTGGCTCATGATCTGGATGTCCAGGCCCGAGGTGTTGTGCTCGTGCAGGTACATCTTGACCTTGGTGATCAGCTGCGCCTCGTGCGGGCGGTAGGCATCCAGCCAGAACACCACCGGCATGCCCGAGTTGCGCGCACGGGTAACGGCCAGCTTGACCCAGTCGCGGATCGCGGCGTCCTTGACCTGGCACATGCGCCAGATGTCGCCTTGCTCCACGTTCTCGCTCATCAGCACTTCGCCGCTGTCCAGGTCGGTGATGTTGGCGACGCCGTCCTCCGGGATCTCGAAGGTCTTGTCGTGCGAGCCGTATTCCTCGGCCTTCTGGGCCATGAGGCCCACGTTGGGCACCGTGCCCATGGTCTTGGGGTCGAAGGCGCCGTGCCACTTGCAGAAGTTGATGATCTCCTGGTAGATGCGGGCGAAGGTCGATTCGGGCATCACAGCCTTGACGTCCTTCAGGCGGCCGTCGGCGCCCCACATCTTGCCGCCGTTGCGGATCATCGCGGGCATCGAGGCGTCCACGATCACGTCGTTGGGCGAGTGGAAGTTGGTGATGCCCTTGGCCGAGTCGACCATGGCCAGCTCGGGGCGGCCCTCGTGGCAGGCGTGCAGGTCGCGCTTGATCTCGTCCTGCGTGCTCTGCGGCAGCGTGGCGATCTTGTTGTAGAGATCGATCATGCCGTTGTTGACGTTGATGCCCAGCTCGTCGAACAGCTTGCCGTGCTTCTCGAAGGCTTCCTTGTAGAAGATCTTCACGCAGTGGCCGAACACGATGGGGTGCGAGACCTTCATCATGGTGGCCTTGACGTGCAGCGAGAACATGACGCCGGTCTTGTGCGCGTCCTCGATCTCCTTTTCATAGAAGGCCAGCAGTGCCTTCTTGCTCATGAACATGGAATCGATGACCTCGCGGTCCAGCAGCGCGACCTTGGGCTTGAGCACGATGGTCTTGCCGCTCCTGGTGATCAGCTCCATCTTGACGTTGCGCGCGCGGTCCAGCGTCATGGACTTTTCGCCATGGTAGAAGTCGCCGCCGTGCATGTGCGAGACGTGCGAGCGCGAGGCCTGGCTCCAGTCGGCCATGCTGTGCGGGTTCTTGCGTGCGTATTCCTTGACCGCCTTGGGCGCGCGGCGGTCGGAGTTGCCTTCGCGCAGCACCGGGTTCACCGCGCTGCCGGTGCACTTGTTGTAGCGCGCGCGGATGTCCTTGTCCTCGTCCGAAGTCGGGTTCTCCGGGTAGTCGGGGATCTTGTAGCCCTTGCCCTGCAGTTCCTTGATAGCCGACTTGAGCTGGGACACCGAGGCGCTGATGTTGGGCAGCTTGATGATGTTGGCCTCGGGCTTGAGCGTGAGCTTGCCCAGTTCGGCCAGGTTGTCGGACACCTTCTGGTCGTCGCTCAGGAATTCGGGGAATTCGCCCAGGATGCGGGCCGCCACGGAGATGTCGCTGGTGGCGACATTGATGCCGGCCGGATTGGTGAAGGCGCGGATGATGGGCAGAAACGCGTAGGTCGCCAGGAGGGGCGCCTCGTCGGTGAGGGTGTAGACGATGGTGGGTTGCTTCGAGCTCATGCGCTTGCTTCCGTAGATCCTGGGTTGTCGGGTTGGCTGGAACTTCCGGCGGAAAGAGGGATAGGGGTGTTTTCGCCGGAATCCCCGATTGTCGCCCGGCTGGGGCCGGGTTCGGCCAGACGGGGCCCGATGACCCCCTTCGGCGGGCGTTTTAAGGCGCCGGGCGGCCGGCTTCAGCCCAGCGGCAGCTCGACGGTGGCCGCGAGCGGCACCGTGTCGACACGCGCCGCGCTGGCCACGATGACCGCCTGTTTCGACTGCGCCGCAAAGCCGGTGAGCGTGGCCCACAGGCAGCGGGTCGACGGTGCATCGAGCCCGGCCGTCGGCTCGTCGAGCAGGATGAGCGGGCGGCCCGATGCAAGCCCGGCCGCCATCCACACCTTGCGTTTCGAGCCAGTCGAGAGCATGAACATCTTCTTGTCCAGGTGCGGCTCCAGCGCGAAGCCCTCGGCAATGGCCTGCCACCTCGCTTCGCTGAAGCCCGCGTCGCCTTCGACGAGCGAGGCCGTGCATTCGCGTGCGGTGAGCTGGTCGAAGCGGTCGGTCACCGGATCGACGAAGAACACCTGGCGGCGATACGCCTCGGGCGCGGCATCGAGGCTCGCCCCCGCCACGGTCAGCCGCCCAGTGGCGGGCAGCGTGCCTGCAATCACCTGGAGCAGCGCCGATTTGCCGGTGCCCGTGTCGCCATAAAGCAGCGTGACGCCCGGGCCGATGGATGCGCTCCAGTTCGACACGAGCGCAGGCTGGTCGGGGTACGCGAAGCGCAGCGCATCGATCCGGAGGAGGGGAGGAGAAGAAAGATTCATGGTCGCAGCCGACTTTAGCAAGCGACCCTCGCGCAACGCCCAGGCCGTGGCTACCATTCGGCTCCATGAAAAAGCTGCTGCTGTTGCTCGCCCTGCCGTTCGCCGCCCCCGTGCTCGCCGCGCCGTCCGCGCAGGTGTTCGATGCCGTGAAGAAGCCCGAGGCGCTCGATGCGCAATGGCGAGCGCACCTGTGCGCCTTGCTGCCGCAGCCCTGCGACGTGCAGGAGCTCGGCCTGTACCGCCCGCGCGGCGCTTCGCCCAATGACTACGTTGTGCTCTCTGGCGAGCCGTTGGTCATGGCGCGCATCAAGCGAGGCGCCGATGCGAAGAGCTGGCAGCTCGATCGCCTCCATGACTTCTCGGACTATGTGCAAGGCCTGAAGAAGGACGCCGACCGACCCGACACGCACCTGTCGCTCGCGCCCGCGCTCTACCCGCTGGCCGAGGGCAAGTGGGCCGTGGCCGTGCTGCAGACCGTGTTCGAAGGGTATTCCGGCGGCGGCGCCTCGTTCGACACGGCCGACTTCGTGCCGCTCGAAGGCGGCAAGGCTGTGCAAGAAGGCATTCCGTTCTCGTGCTTCAAGATGATCCGCGCCTGCTTCAGCGAGAAGGAATACAAGACTTCGAAGCACTGCCACGACGAAAGCAACGGCAGCCTGCGCATCGCCTACGGCGAAGCCGCGAAGCCGGGCGCGCCGTACGAGTGGCAATACACCTGGCTGCAGAGCGAGTGGCCGCAGAACGAGCCGAAAAGCTCCGCGAGCACCACGCGCATCCGCTTCACCGCGAAGACCACCGAGCGCGCGGATTTCTGCGGCGGGCCGCAGTAAGGAAGCAGACCTGCTCAGTGCCGGGGCACGGTCGTCGTGCCCACGTGCATCGTGCGGCCGGCGCCCAGCCCCGCGACGACGAGCGCGATGCCCAACCCGATGAAGAGCCACGACGAGGCGCGAAAGCTCCCCGTCCAGCCGTGCAGCAGCCCGGCCACCAGCGGACCGAAAGCCGCCACCATGTAGCCCACGCCCTGCGCCATGCCCGACAGGTGCGCGGCCACGTGCGAGTCGGGCGAGCGCAGCACGATCATCGTGAGCGCCAGCGCGAAGGTGCCGCCCTGCGCGATGCCCAGCAGCACGGCCCAGGCCCATACCCCGAGTGGCCCGCCGAGCGGCGCGAACAGCATCGCCAGCATGGCGCCCACCGTGAGCATCGCCAGCACCACGGCCAAGCCGCGCTGGTTGCGCAGCTTCACCGCCAGCGCCGGCACCACGAGGCAGGTGACCACCTGAGTCATGACCGACAGCGACACCACGTAGCCGGCCGTTTCGCTACCTAGCCCGCGCTCGCGCAATATCGGCGCGAGCCAGCCCATCACGATGTAGGCGAGGGCAGATTGCAGCCCCATGAAGAAGGTGACTTGCCACGCCAGCCTGTCGCGCCACAGGCCGCGCACGGTGAAACCCGATTCGCTCGCCACCGGCTTCAGCGGCAGCGCCTGCGGCGCCCAGATGAGTGTGACCAGCGCGGCCGGCAGCGCCCACATTGCGAGCGCCATGGTCCAGCCGCCGCCCAGCGCGTGCTCGATGGGCACCGTGAGGCCGGCGGCACTCGCCGCGCCGCCGCACACGGCCATGGTGTACAGGCCCATCATCAGCGCCGCCTGCGCGGCGAAGTCGCGCTTCACAAGACCCGACAGCAGCACGTTCGACACCGCGATGCCGCTGCCCGCGATGGCCGAGGCCAGGAACAGCAGCGGAATGTTGCCGGTGCCGCGCAGCACCGTGCCGACCAGGATCAGCACCATGCACGCGAGCAGCGTGCGCTCTGTGCCGAAGCGCCGGCCCAGGCCGGGCGCGAGCGGCGCGAACACGCCGAGGCAGACGATCGGCAACGTGGTCAGCAGGCTCGCGGCGGTGGACGAGAGCCCGGTGGCCTTGATGATTTCCGGCAGCACCACCGAGAGGCTGGCGAACACCGGGCGCAGGTTGAAGGCGATCAGCACCACGCTCGCGCCGAGCAGGATTCGGCGGGCGAGGGTGGGCGCGGGTGTGGGGCGCGGCATGGGCAGGCTGTCGGCTTCGGCGTCGATCAGCAGGTCGTTGCTTGCATGGCGCGCGGTGGCGCCATTGCCCGACGCTAGAGCGGCTGAATTCATCACGTGCCCAGCGCCAGCGCGTTGATCATCGGTGCCATGAAGGTGCGCACCGCCGCGGCGGCCACGTCGGGGTCGCGGCTGGCAATGCCTTCGACGATGGCGCGGTGCGCGGCTTCGTCGGGCTCGGGCAGGCTGCCGCTGCCCAGCGAGCTCGCGATGGTCTCCTTGATATAGCCCGTGATGAAACGGCAGGTTTCGGCCAGCGCGAGATTGCCCGACACGTCGACGATGGCGAGGTGAAAGGCGAGGTCGCGTTCGATGAAGCCCGCGCCGTTGTCGCTGGCGTCGAACGCGCCGCGCTTGTCGAGCAGGGTGTGCAGGCGGCGCAGGTCGCGCGCCGTGTGACGCACGGCGGCAAGCCGCGCGGCCTCCACTTCGAGCGCGCGGCGCACTTCAAACTGGTCGCGCAGGCTGGCCAGGCGCATCTTCTGCAGGCTGGAAGACGGGTCGAAACCCGAGCGAACGTAGGTGCCCGAGCCCTGCCGCACTTCGAGCAGCCCGCGCGACACCAGCGTCTTGACCGCCTCGCGCACCGTGCCGCGGCTCACGCCCAGCAGTTGTGCGAGCTGCGGCTCGATGGGAATGCGGGAGCCGACGGCCCAGCGGCCGGCGGAGATTTCGGCGCGGATGCTGTCTGCGGCGGTGTCCGCCAGGGAAGTGCGAGGGGCTTGGGCGAGCATCAGGTGGGCCTGGTCATTCAATGATTGGACGAATTTTGCCGTCCAAAGCCTGGACTGTACATCCGGTGATTGGCCCGGACGGCAACCGGGCCAATTACCGGCGCGCGCTTTTCGTCACCACGCCCGCGCCGCGCACTTCGAGCCGGCGCTGGTCGACCACCTTGCCGCTGGCGTCCACCAGCTCGATCACGTGGCGCCCCGGCCAGGGAAACCACTGCACGCTGTTGCCGCGCGCAAACGGCTTGCCATCGACGCGCCACTGCACGCCGCGGCCTTCCGAGTCGAAGCGCACGCGCTGGCGCAGGGGCGGGATGTCGGGGTCGAGCGCGATGATGGTGCCGTCGGTCGGCGCGGTGATGCGCGCCGAGACGGTGTCGGCCGCCATGCCGGTGTCGAGCGCGAACAGCGGCTGCTCGGTGCCTTGCAGGAACCATTCGCTGCGCGCCGCTTCGAGCGGGTTGCCGTCGGCGCCGGGGCCGAAGCTCACGCGCGCTTCGACGAGACCCGGCGGCGGCGCGGGCGCGCGGCTCGGCTCGCGTGCGTGCAGGAAGCGCATCACCTCGGCCCACACCGGCGCGGCGCCGCTGGTGCCGCTCACGTCCCACATCGATTCGCCGCTGGCGTTGCCGACCCACACGCCCACCGTGTAGCGCTGCGACCAGCCCACGGCCCAGTTGTCGCGCATGTCCTTGCTGGTGCCGGTCTTCACGGCCGTCCAGAAGCGGGTGGAGAGGATGCTGTCGAGGCCGAAGGTGCGGGTGCGCGCGTTCGGGTCGGAGAGGATGTCGCCGACGATGAAGGCGGCGCGTGGGTCGAGCAGCGGCGGGGCGCTTGTCTTCGTCTTGTCCGCAGGCACAGGTGGCCGCGCGGTCAGGGTCGTCGTGCCGTAGCGTCCGCCGTTGGCCAGCATGCGATAGGCATTGGTGAGCGACAGCAGCGACACCTCGGCGCTGCCCAGCGCGAGGCTGTAGCCGTAGTAGTCGCCGCTCTCGCGCAGCGGCAGGCCGGCGGCGCGCAGCTCGCGCGCGAAGGACTCGGGCGACACCATCACCAGCGTGCGTACCGCCGGCACGTTGAGCGAGGCGGCCAGCGCGGTGCGCGCCGACACCGGGCCCTTGAACCGGCGGTCGTAGTTCTGCGGAATGTAGAGGCCGCTGGCGGTGCTGATCTGCGCCGAGGAGTCCTCGATCAGCGAGGCCGCGGTGATGCGCCGCTCGGCAATCGCCTGGCCGTAGAGCAGCGGCTTGAGCGTGGAGCCGGGCTGCCGCAATGCGGTAACGCCATCGACCTCGGCGGCCTGGCTCAGCGGACCGGAGGAGCCGACCCAGGCGAGCACTTCGCCCGTTGCGTTGTCGAGCACGACGAGCGAGCCGTCTTCCACGTGGCGCTCGCGCAGTTCGCGCAGGTGGCGCTGCAGGGAGTCGAGCGCAAAGCGCTGCAGCGGTGCGCGCAGCGTGGTGCGCACGCCGACTTCCCTGTCTTTCTCCTTCGGCCGCTGGGAGAGGGCCGGGGTGGGGGCTGCTCCCGCATTCGCGTCCCTCAGTTCCCGCAGCACACGTCGCGCTGCATGTGGCGCAATCCCCTCGTTCGCTTCGAAGGCCTTTCGCTGCACCGCCGCGCTGGTGAACATGTCGAGCGCCTCGCAGTCGGTCTTCTGCTGCGGCTCCATTGCGCGCAGCACCTCGCAGGCGCGCTGCGCCACCACGGCGGGCTTGGCATTCGGTGCACGCACCAGCGCCGACGCAACGGCCGCCTCGCGTGCATCGAGCCCGCTCGGAGCCTTGCCGAACAGCGTGCGCGAGAGCGCGTCGATGCCCACGATCTCGCCGCGGAACGGCACGGTGTTGAGGTACGCCTCCAGGATCTGGTCTTTGCGCCAGTTGCGCTCCAGCTGCGCGGCCGCCACCGTCTGCCCGATCTTCTGCGTGAAGCTGCGCCCGCCCGAGTTGCGGCGCAGGTCTTCGTCGAGCAGGCCCGACAGCTGCATCGTGATGGTCGAGGCGCCGCGCGTGCGCGTGTTCCACAAGTTGCCCCAGGCAGCGGCCGAAGCTGCGCGCCAGTCGATGCCGCTGTGCTCGTAGAAGCGCTTGTCCTCGCTCAGCACCATGGCCGTGCGCAGCGCGGGCGACACATCGGCCAGCGCGGTCCACTGGCCGCGACGCACGGTGGGGTCGGTGCGCACGCGCTGCAGCAGCTCGCCGTTGCGGTCGAGCACTGCGGTGTCGGACGAGCGGAAATCGCGCTTCACTTCCTCGAAGCTCACGAGAGCCCAGGCAGGGTGCGCGCAAGCCACGGCCAGCAGGGCAGCGGCGAGGGTCTTGCGGGCGGGAATGAGGGGCGCGAGCTGCATCGAAAAGATTCGTGTCCGAAAGGCGTGAGGCCACGACATTCTCGGCGATGCACCACGGGAACCGCGCCTACTCCCGGACGGGCGGCCCGCCGCCTTGCCGGAGCTGGAACTCCGGCTCAGAGTTCTCTACAGGTTCCACATCCGGTAACGAACTTCACGCGGGGGCTTCAATGCGGAAACCCAACGCGTACCGGCGTGGCCTTCAATGCAGTACCGGCTCGCAGGAGGCGAACCCCGGTTTCACAAACACTCCAAGGAGAACTCACATGACGAAGACATTGGCGATCCTGCTGGCCGCATCGGCCATCCTGGCCGGCTGTGTGGTCGCACCCTACGACCGTCCGCCACCGCCGCGCGGCCAGCACTACGGCGACCGCGATCGCGACGGCGTGCCGAACCGCTATGACAGGGACCGTGACAACGACGGCGTTCCCAATCGCTACGACCGCAATCCGAACAACCCGTACCGCAACTGATCGACGAGAAACAAAAAGGCCGCGAAGCATGGCGCTTCGCGGCCTTTTTCACGGGCTGCGCGGGGTGGCTACACCGGCCGGCGCGCCATCAGCGCCCAGATGCCCGCCGCGCTCAGCAACGAGCCACCCGCGAAGTTGAAGCGCCGCTGCGCGCGCGGCGACGACAGCAGCTTGCGAGCTGATCCTGCGAACACCGCGTAGAGCGTGGCATTGGTCGCGGCCAGCACCACGAAGGTGACGGCCAGCACCCAGAGCTGGCGTGTTACGTCGGCCGCCGGGCTTATGAACTGCGGCAGGAAGGCCACGAAGAACACGATGCCCTTCGGGTTCAGCGCCGTCACCAGGTAGGTGTTGGCGAACAGCCGCAGCCGCGACGCGGGCGCGGCCGGCGCGGCGACTTCGGTGGACGAGATGCCCGCGCGCAGCAGCTTGATGCCGAGGTACAGCAGGTACAGCCCGCCCACGCACTTGACCACCGTGAACCAGAAGGCCGAAGTGGCCAGCAGCGCACCCAGCCCCAGAAGCGACACCACCAGCGCCGTCGAGTCGCCGAGCGCCACGGCCGCCACCAGCGGCACGTTGGCACGGCGGCCGTGCGACATGGAATAGCTGATGACAGTGAGGATGGTCGGCCCCGGAATGATCAGCATGACGGCGGAGGCCGCGACGAAGGCGAGCCAGAGTTCGATGGGCATGTGCATATCTCCAGATGGTGGTTTGTGCGGGAAGCGATTCTCTTCGTCAGATTCCGATGGCTGTGCGCGCGATGTGCCAGGTGCCGCGGTGTCCGTCCACGTAGCTTATCGGCGAGTTGGCGAGGTCGTCGAGGTCCACGTCGTCCAGGCAGGTCACGTTCACGCCATAGGCGCTCGCGCCGGTCTCGGGGGAATGGCCCACGCCGAAGGAGCGCACGCTGCAATGCCTGCAGACGATGTAGTGGCTGTTGCGGGTGTCGAGCATTTGGTCGCTGAGTTCGGATTCGCCTTCGATCAGCCGGAAGGCATCGGTCGCGACGATGGCGGGCCAGAAGCGGGTCTTGGTGCAGATCGAGCAGTTGCAGCGCAGGGTGCCCAGGCTCAGGTCGATATCGGCTTCGAATCGAACGGCGCCGCAATGGCAGCCGCCCGTGTAGGTCTTTTTCATACGCTCGGAATTCGCATGGTGGTGCTGGAGAGCACCATATCAAAGGCGATGCTGCGATGCTGGCGGCAGGTTATCAGGCGGGGCTGCTGCCGAAACGCACGGCGGCGCGGGCCTTGGCGCGCTCGGCCTCGATGGCACGGTCGCGCGGCTCGGCCGTGGTGACCAGCGAGTCGATCAGCCGCGCCGCGGTGGCGGCCACCTCATCGACCGCTCGCTCGAAGGCTTCCTCGTTCGCCCTGGACGGCACGCTGAAGCCGCTGAGCTTGCGCACGAACTGCAGCGCGGCGGCGCGGATCTCTTGCTCAGTGGCGGGCGGCTCGAAGTTGTAGAGGGTCTTGATGCTGCGGCACATGGGCACTCTCCATTTGGTTCATGCGCGACATTCATGCACGGATTCGCGCTTCCAGTTGCTGTTCAACCGCCGGCCACTCGTCGTCGATGATGCTGAAGCGCACCGAATTGCGCTTGCGGCCGTCGGGCATGATGCGTTCGTTGCGCACGACGCCTTCCTGCTTCGCGCCGAGCCGCAGGATGGCCGCGCGCGACTTGGCATTGATCTCGTCGGTGGTGAGCTGCACGCGCACGCATTGCAGTTCTTCGAAAGCGTAGCGCAGCATCAGCAGCTTGGCCTCGGTGTTGACGAAGGTCTTTTGCCACGAGGCCGCGATCCAGGTGCTGCCGATTTCCAGCTTGCGGTTGACGCGGTCGATCTTCCAGAAACGCGTGGAGCCGATGACCTTGCCGGTCTCGCGCAGTACGGTGGCAAAGGGCATCACGGTGCCGGCGTCCCGGCCGGCGAGGGCGTTGCCGATGTAGGCGTCGACGGTTTCGGCCGAAGGCACGACGGTGAACGGCAGGCTCCAGAGTTCGCCGTCGGAAGCGGCCTCGACCAGCGCCGCCGCATCTGAAGCGAGCAGCGGGCGCAGCGTAAGGCGGGGGCCGGTGAGTGAAGGTTGCGCGAGCGACATGAACAGGACGATAGCCGATGGCCCGGGGGCAGGGCAGCCACCAGTGGACGGCGGCGGGCCAATGCCCATAATGTGCCGGTCGTCCCAAGCCCCATGGCGTGGAGGAAAACCAAGATGTCTGCTGCCATGTTTGCCGCCCTGTTCTTCACGGTGGCACTTCTCGTCACGACGGCTTACTTCATCATGGGTTCCATCCCGCTCCTGGTGCTGAAGCACGACACGCCGCTAGACGCCCGCTTTGTGCGTGGCTTCTTCAACATCTACTACCGCGCCGCATTCGTTACCGCGGCTGCAACAGCCGTCAGCTTTGCATTTGCGGGTCGCCCGGGGCTTGCGGTGGGTGCTGCGGCGCTGGCGTTGATTGCCATCGCGCTGCGCAAGAAGGTCATTCCCAAGATGGACGCGCTCGGGGAGCAGATCCAGTCCAACTACATGGATGCGATCCCGGGATTTCGCAGGACTCACATCACCGCAATCCTGATCAACCTCGCCCAGCTCGTGGCGATCGTGTGGAGCCTCATCGCCCTGAGCCGGTAAAGGGCGGCTCAGGGGTCGATGAAGCGGGCCGCACGCTCCGCCACCATCACCGTCGGCGCATTCGTGTTGCCCGAAACCATGCAAGGGAACACCGAGGCATCGGCCACATACAGGCCTTCGATGCCATGAACCTTCAGCGTCGGGTCCACGACTGCCAGATCGTCGATGCCCATCTTGCAGGTGCTGGTCGGGTGATACAGGGTGGATGCGTGACCGCGAACGAAATCGCGCAGCTGCGCATCGGTGACCGCGCCCGCACTGGCCGAAATCTCATCGCGGAGGTGTTCGGCGATGGGCGCCTGGCGCAGGATCTCCCGGTTGAGGCGGATGCCTTCCACCAGAAGCTGCAGGTCGCTGCCCTGCGCGTCGCTGAAGTACCGAGGGTCGATGGCCGGCGCCTCGAGCGGATCGGCGGAACGCAGGCGCAGCTCGCCGTGGCTCTGCGGTCGCTGCAGGACCGAGAAAAGCGTGATGCCCGGGCCTGCCGAGAGATGGCGGTTGTGGTCGCGGTTGGCGCTCGGGATGCAATAGAGCTGCAGGTCGGGGTCGCCGGCGCCGGGTCCGACGCGCGCGAAGCCCCCGCATGAAGACCAGTTCGAGGCGAGCGGTCCGCTGCGGTCTTGCTCCCACAGCTTCATGTGAAGCGCCGCCTCCTCGTCCGAAGCCTGTGCAATGCCGAACCGCTCGTGCGTGGCACAGGTGATGGAGGCGTTGACGTGGTCCTGCAGGTTCTTGCCGACGCCGGGCAGGTCGATCAGCGGGCGTATGCCGACACGGGAAAGCTCGTCGGCCGCACCGATGCCCGAGTTCAGCAGCAGGTGAGGCGAGCCCACGGCGCCTGCACAGAGCACCACCTCGCAAGAGGCGGTAACGCGTCCGGGAACCCCGTTGTGAAGAAACTCCACGCCGGTTGCCCGCGTACCTTCGAAGATCAGGCGCAGGAGCGTCACGCCGGTGTGCAATGACAGGTTGGAACGCGCCAGCGCGGGCGCCAGGAATGCGCTGCCGGTGCCGAAGCGCGCGCCGTCCTTCACCGTGGCCTGGAACAGCCCGACGCCTTCCTGGCCCGGGCCATTGAAATCTTCGTTGGCCGGCAAGCCAGCCGCCTGCGCGGCCTGTAGCCAGAGGCGTTCCACCGCGTCGACGTGCGCGATGTCGGAGACGACCAGTTCCCCTTCGCAGCCGTGCAGGGGCGAAGCGCCAAGCCGAAGGTTCTGCTCGGACCGTTTGAAGAACGGCAATACCTCTTTCCAGCTCCACCCGGCGCATCCGGCCGCTGCCCAGCGGTCGTAGTCGGAGGGCAGGCCGCGCATGTAGATCATCGCGTTCAGGGCGCCCGATCCGCCGACCATCCTGCCTCTGGGCCAGTACAGGCGCCTTCCCTTGCAACCCGGCTGCGGCTCGGTATGAAAGCTCCAGTCCACCTCGGTGTTCAACATCGACGACCACAGCGCCGGAATGCTGGAGGCGCGGGGCGCGGCCCTGCCCGCCTCGAGCAGCAGCACCTTGCGGGCCGGATCGGCCGAGAGCCGGTTCGCCAGCACGCAGCCTGCGGTGCCGGCACCCACGATGATCGTGTCGTACGTCTTCAAAGCGCCGGATGCCGCTGGTGCCAGTCGGTCGCCTGCTGAAAGGCCCAGCCCGCGCGCACAAGCAGTTCTTCCTCGAAATGGCGGGCGACGAACTGGAAGGCAACCGGCGTGCCGGCCTCGGTGAAGCCGCCCGGCAGCGTGATCGTGGGGCTGCCGCTCATGTCGAAGGGGCAGGTGTAGCGCAGCATGGCGGACATCAGCCCGGCGTCCTCGCCGAAGGTGGCCATGCGCGCGAGAGTGGGCGAGGCCACGCCGTGGGCCGGAACCAGCAGCAGGTCGATGCCCTCGAACATCGCCCGCACCCGGCCGCTGAAGGCATGGCGGTTCAGCACGATCTTCTGGTAGTCCACGCCGCTCTGTGCGCGGCCGAGGTCGAGCAGGCCGGACAGGGCCGGGCCGTACATGTCCTTGCGTGCGGGGTAGGTCGACTCGTGCACCACGGCCGCCTCGATGCCGCAGAGCGGAAACCAGTCGGCGATGACCTGCGCCGGATCGGGGAAGGCAACTTCGCGCACCTCGGCGCCGAGCTCGCGCACAGCCGTGAGCGCGCCTTCCATCACTTTCAGGGTCTGCGCATCGACGCCCTCGCCATTCCAGCGTGCATCGATGCCTACGCGCAAGCCGCGCAGGCCCCGCTGCATTCCCGCCAGGTAGTTGGGCACGGCCGCCAGGCTCGCGGTCGGGTCCTTGGGGTCGGCGCCGGCGATGGCACCGAGCATCGCGCCCGCATCGGCGGCGCTGCGCGTCATCGGGCCGATGTGGTCGAGTGTCGCGGCCAGCTCGAAGGCGCCGTGGCGGCTCACGCGGCCCCAGGTCGGCTTGAGGCCGGTGAGCCCATTGGCGGCGCTGGGGAAGCGGATCGAGCCCCCCGTGTCGGTGCCCAGCGAGCCATAGCAAAGCCCTGCCGCGGTCGCGACGCCCGAGCCGCTGGACGACGCGCCCGACCAGTGCGCCGCATTCCACGGATTGACCGGCGGCGTGACCGTGGGGTGGTGGTCGGCATATGCGCTCTCGGTGAGCTGCAGCTTGCCGAGGATCACGGCGCCCGCCTCGCGCAGCCTGCGCACGGCCGTGCCGTCTTCGGTGGGCACGAAGTCCCGGTAGAGCGTCATGCCGGCGGCGGTGGCCACGCCCTCGGTCCAGCACAGGTCCTTTACCGCGACCGGCACGCCATGCAGTGGCCCTCGGATCTGTCCCTTTGCGATCTCGGCCTCGGCGCGGCGCGCTTCGGCCAGCGCCTGCTCGGCCATCACGATCGCGTAGCTCTTCAGCGCGCCGTCGACCTTTTCGATGCGGTCGAGTTGCGCTTGCGTGACCTCGACCGGCGAGAGCTCCTTGCGCTGGATGCGCTGGCCGATGTCCACCAGCTCGAGGTAATGCAGTTCGTTGCTCATCCATGGACTCCTGTGTATTGACTCATGATTTCGAAATCGCCGAGGTGCTCGCGCGGAATCTCCCCGCCGATCTGGCCGCGCTTGATGACGAGCACCCGCTGCGACACGGCGGCGATGAATTCGAGGTTCTGCTCCACCAGCACGATCGTGAGCTTCATGCGGTCGCGCAGCGCCGCCAGCGTTTCGGCGATCTCCTCGATGATCGAAGGCTGGATGCCTTCGGTGGGCTCGTCGAGCAGCAGCAGCGTGGGCTTGCCGGCCAGTGCGCGGGCCAGCGCCAGCAGCTGCTGCTCGCCGCCCGAGAGCGAACCGCCGGGCCGTTCGAGCAGCGGCTTGAGGCGCGGAAAGTCCTCCAGCAGTGCCTCGATGGTGTGCAGCGTGCGCTCGCCGGTCTTCACCAGGCCCATGCGCAGGTTGTCCATCGCGCTCAGCGTCGGAAAGATCTCGCGCCCCTGCGGCACGTAGGCCATGCCCAGGCGGGCGCGCGCATGCGGCGCGAGGCGCGTGACGTCGGCATCGCCGAAGCGCACGGTGCCCGATGTGGCACGCAGTGCGCCAATCAGCGTGCGCAGCATGGTGGTCTTGCCCATGCCGTTGTGGCCGAGGATGCCGACCGATTCGCCTTGTGCGATCTGCAGCGAGATGTCGTGCAGCACGGGGATGGCCCCGTAGCCTGCGTGAAGACCCGATACGTCCAGCATGTTGTGGTGCGCCTTCGGGGTCAGTGCGGCTTCTTGCCGAGGTAGATCTGCTGGATCAGCGGGTCGCTCATGATGCGGTCCGGCGTGTCCTCCTTGATCACGGCGCCCTGGTGCAGCACGGTGACTTTCCTGGCGATCATGCGGATGAAGTTCATGTCGTGTTCCACCACCACCAGCGCATGCTGGCGGTTGATTTCCAGGATGAGTTCGGCCGTGCGCGCCACCTCGCCGTCGCTCATGCCGGCGGCCGGTTCGTCGAGCAGGATCAGCGGCGGATCGGCCGCGATCACTACGCCGATCTCGACCCACTGCCGCATGCCGTGCGCCAGCAGCCCGGCCGTGACGTCGCGGTAGGCATGCATGCCTACGCGTTCGAGCGTCTCGCGCGTGATGCGGTCGGCCTGCGCGGTGCTGTTCAGGCGCCGCGCCGAGAGCCACACGTTCTCCCACACGCTCAGCCCGTTGAACAGGCTGGGCACCTGGGTCTTGATGCCGATGCCCAGGCGGCCCGGGTCGTGCGGCTGCATCTTCGAGATGTCCTGGCCGCGGAACAGGATCTGGCCCGAGGTCGGCTTGACCTGGCCGGTCAGCAGCTTGAAGAAAGTGCTCTTGCCGGCGCCGTTCGGGCCGATCACGCAGCGCAGCTCGGCTTCGGCCAGCGTGAAGTTCACGTCGCGCGTGGCGTGCACGCCGCCGAAGCGCACGTTGAGGTTGCGGGTCTCGATCAGGGGCGTCGTCATGGGGCCGTCTCCGTTGCGGTCAGCGCGTGCGGCGCTTCGATCGGGGCCTTGGGGGCCGCCGCGGGCGAGGCCACCTTCGGGGCATGTGCCGGCGTCTTGCGCAGGCGGCGCCACGCCATGTCGATCAGGTCGCCGAGGGTCGGTACGATGCCGCGCGGCACCAGCAGCACGAAGACCACCAGGATGCCGCCGAGCACCAGGTTGGAATTGAAGGTCTGCTGCGTACCGATCTGCGAGGTCAGCCACTGGATCGCGATGCAGCCGACGATCGGCCCGACCAGTGTGCCCAGGCCGCCGACGATGACCCAGATGATGATCTGCGCCGACTGCCCGAGGCCGAAGATGGTGGGGCTCGTGAATGCACCCCAGTTCGCGAACAGGCAGCCCGCCAGGCCTGCGATGGCGCCCCCCAGCGTGAAGCTGAATAGCTTGTAGGCGCGCGCGTCGTAGCCCAGCAGCAGCACGCGCTGCTCGTTCTCCTTGGCCGCGACGATCACGCGGCCGATCTTCGAGCTGATCAGCACGCGCAGCCCCAGATAGACCAGCAACAGGCAGCTGAAGGTGACGTAGAACAAGTCCTTCGGTGTGAGCACCTCGTCCTGCTGCCCGGGCCAGTTGAGCGTCGGTATCGCCGGGATGCCGTTGAAGCCGCCCAGCGGCGCATTGCCGATGCGCCACTCCGGCCCGGCGGTCGAGTTGATCAGGTTGAACAGGATCAGCGTGACGGTGAGGGTGATCACGCCCATGTACACGTCCGACAGGCGGCCGTAGAAGATCACGTAGCCCAGCAGCGCGGCGAACAACGCGGGGACCACGATCGCGAGCAGGAAGGGCACGGTGCTGTCGCCCATGTTCATCATCGCGATCGCGTAGGTGTACGAGCCGAGGCCGAAGAAGGCTGCCTGCCCGAAGCACAGGATGCCGCCGAAGCCCCAGATGAAGGCAAGGCTCACGCCGAGGATCGACATGACGGCGTAGATCGTGACTTCGATCAGCGTGTAGTCGTCCATCACGCCGGGCAGGCCGAAGAGCAGCGCGACGCCAACGGCCAGGCTGATCGCCGCGCTGACCCAGGACTTGGCAAAACGATTCACAGGGACCCCTTGAAGAAACGTCCGGTGATGCCTTGCGGCAGCAGCCGCAGCATCACGATCGCGGCCACGAGCAGCGCCACCTCGCCCAGCACAGGCGTGGTCACGAAGGTCGCGAGCTGGTTGATGGCGCCGAAGAGCGTCGATGCACCGATCAGGCCTGCCAGGATGGCCGGCCCGCCGCCGATCACGGTGATGAAGGCCTTGGCCACGAAGGCGGCGCCCATGGTCGGCACCACGCCGGTCAGCGGCGCGAGCAGCCCGCCGGCCAGGCCGGAGAGCGCGGCGCCCACCGCGAAGGTGACCGAGTACACGCGGCTCGGGCTGATGCCGAGTGCGTTCGCCATATCGGGCTTCTGCATGGTGCCGCGCGCGATCAGGCCCAGCTGCGTGCGCGTGAGCACGAAGCGGATCGCCAGCGACAGCGCCACGGCAACCGCGATGATCACCAGCGTGTAGCCGCTGACCGAGTAGGCGCCGATGGAAAAGCTGCCCAGCGGCGCCGAGACGCCGGCCGTGGTGTTGCCCGCCACCGAGGTGACGATGCCCACCAGCAGCAGCGACAGCCCCCAGGTGGCCAGCATGGTGTCGACCATGCGGCCGTAGAGGCGGCGAATGACCAGCCGCTCCAGCACCACGCCGACCAGGCCCACCGCGATCGGCGCGACGATGAACATCGCGATCCACAGGTTGATGCCGAGCTTGAGCGCCGCAATGACGGCATAGGCGCCGAGCATCATGAACTCGCCGTGCGCGAGATTGATGACCTTCATCATCCCGAAGATGACGGCCAGCCCGGCGGAGACGATGACCAGGCTCGCCACCGCGTAGAGCACCTGGATGAGAACGACGAGTGCGAGATCCATGCCGGTGCCTTGCCTTCAGACCTTGATCACGTACTGCTGGTTGTCCTTCGGGTTCTTCACGAGGTTGCAGACCGCGCTGGTGTCCACCGGCTGCTGCTGCTGGAAGGTCTCGACGATGTTGAGCTGCTTGTTGCGCACCTCGGCGATGCTCACGTTCAGCACGCAGTGGTGGGTGGCCGGGTCGAGCGAGACCTTGCCGCTCGGGCCGTCGATGCTGATGCCGGTCTCCAGGGCCGCGATCATCTTCTCGCGGTCGAGCGAACCGGCCTTCTTCACGCCCTCGGCCCAGAGCTTGAAGCCCTGGTAGGTACCCATCGCGAGCTCGGTGATGTTGGGATAGTCGGCGCCGAAGCGCTTGTAGAAGCGCTCCTTGAAGGCCTTGTTCTGCGGCGTGTCGAGGTTCTGGAAGTAGTTGTAGGAGATGAGAAAGCCGTCGGCCTCGGCCTGCGACAGCACGATGTGCTCGTTGCCGCCGGCGAAGGTGGTGGATGCGAGCGGGATCTTCTTCGTCAGGCCCGCGGCCGCCCACTGGCGGTAGAAGGAGATGTGCGCGCCGCCGACCAGCGCCGAGACGATCATGTCGGGCTTGGCCGCCTCGATCTTCGAGATGGTCGGGCCGAAGTTGGTCACGTCGAGCGGGAAGAAGTCGATGGAGGCGACCGAGCCGCCGTTCTCCTGCACGAACTTCTTGACCCATTGCGAGGTGATCTGGCCGTAGTTGTAGTCGGCCGCCACCACGTAGACCTTCTTGCCCCACTTCTTCATCGCGTAGGGAATGAGCTTGGCGACGGTCTGGCCGGGCGTGACGCCGGTGCAGAAGGTGTTGCGGTCGCACACGCCTCCTTCGTACTGCGTGTTGTAGAAGTACAGCGTCTTGTTGCGCGTGAGCACCGGCCGGATCACCTCGCGCGAGGCCGAGGTGATGCCGCCCATCACGACCGTCGACTTGTCCTTCAGCGCCGATTGCTGCGCGAACTGCGCATAGAGCTGCATGTTCGACTGCGGGTCGTAGGTGGCCAGCCTGATCTTCTTGCCCAGCAGGCCGCCGGCGGCGTTCTGCTCTTCGACCGCGAGCGTCATGCAGTCGGCCATCGGCTTGCCGTAGATGTCCAGCCCGCCCGACATGTCGACGATGCTGCCGACGACGATCTCGTCGGCGGCCATGGCTGACATCGGAAACAGCGGCACCGCGGTGCCCGCCAGGGCAGCGGCCGAAGACTGGATGAAGGAACGACGATCCATGGAACTAACTCCTCGTTGCTCGGCGGGCGCAGCCGCCGCTGTGTTGTTGAGAAAGGCAGGAACAGAAGAAAGCGGGCGAAAGCGTCAGATGGCTTTCCAGTCGCCGGCCTGCTCGAAGGCATAGGCGGCGCGGTAGATGGTGGCTTCGTCGTAGCAGCGGCCGGTGAGCATCATTCCGACCGGCAGGCCGTCGATCAGCCCGCAGGGCACGCTCATCGAGGGATGGCCGGTGACGTCGAAGGGGCAGGTGTTGGGCAGCACCTCGAAGGCGCGCGTGACCACCTCCTCGATGCTGGCGCCGGGCGCCGGCAGCGGCGTGGCCGTGATCGGCAGCGTGGGCATCAGCAGCAGATCGACATCGGACAGGGCGCTGTCGTAGGCCGCGGTCAGCTGGCGGGCCAGGTTCTGCGCCTTGGCGTAGTAGTGGCCGCGGTAGTGCTTGATGAAATACTCGCCAAGCACCATGGTGAGCTTGAGCGTTTCGGAGAGCTCGTCGGCGCGGTGCTTCCAGCCGGCGTGGAAGTCGACCATGCTGGTGACGTAGAGCCCCTTCCAGTTGAAGCCGTGGCCGTTGTCTTTCATCATCTGCTGGGTGGCACCCTCGGCGGCAATCGGCAGCCAGATCGCCGGGCCGACCGAATGCATGGGGACCGACACCTCGCTGACGATCGCGCCCAGCCGGGTAAACACCTCGGCCGCCTTGCGCACCTTGGCGCCGACGGCGGGGTCAGACTGGGGCCAGCCGAAGCCTTCTTTGACGATGCCGATGCGCAGGCCGCGCACGCCGTCCTTCATGAGCTCGCTGTAGGGCTTGGCGGCCTGGCCCGCATGCTGGCGCGGATCGAGCCCGTCGGGGCCGGCCAGCACTTCGAGCATCAGCGCGTTGTCGGTCACGTTGGCCGTCATCGGGCCGGTGTGGTCGATGGTCAGTTCGATCGGCATCACGCCGGTGTAGGGCACCAGGCCGTGGGTGGCCTTCATGCCGTAGATGCCGCAATAGGACGCCGGCATGCGGATGGAGCCGCCCTGGTCGCCGCCGATCGCCAGGTCGACCTCGCCCGCGGCCACCAGCGCCGCGCTGCCCGACGAGGAGCCTCCGGCCGAGTAGCCCATGCGGTGCGGGTTGTGGACCGGCCCGGAGGCACTGGTGTGCGAGCCGCCCGAGAAGCAGAAGTATTCGCAGACCGCCTTGCCCACCACCGTGGCACCGGCATCGAGCAGCCGGGTGACGACGGTGGCGTCGACGTTCGGCACATAGCCTTCGAGCGTGGAGGCGCCGTTCATCATCGGCACGCCGGCGAGGCAGACGTTGTCCTTGAGCACCACGGTCTTGCCGGCGAGCTTGCCCTCGGCCTTGCCCTTGATCGTGGTCTTGACGTACCAGGCGCCGTACTTGTTTTCTTCGCCCAGGGGGCGGTAGCCGGGCGTGCGCGCATAGCTCACGACAGGCAGGTAGTCGGGCATCGCATCGACCGCGTCGTAGGCATCGAAGTTGGCCTGCAGCAGCGCGTTGTAGCTGCTGGCCTGCGCTTCGGACAGATGGATGCCCAGGCCCAGGGCAACGTCCTGCAACTGGTCGAGGGTGGGGCGCTTGATGGCCATGAGCGGACTCCGCGTTCTTCGTTGAATGGGCGCCGGCAGCCCCGAAGAGGCCGCCGGATCGGCGTTGCGTCGGCCTTGCCGCACCGTGCGAAACAGCGGGCGCCTACAGGCTCGTCACAGCCCGATTTTGTGTGCCGATATTTTCCAAGTCAAGGATTTTGTTTTCCTTGGAAAATAAAATACACCCGTTTTCCACTCGCTCAAAGTCGCGTGATGACGCGAAACGCATTGCCTTCGGCCCGGGCCAGATAGATCGGCGTGCGGTTCACTCCGCCGCCCTGGTAGCTGGCTTCCCGCGCACTGCGGTAGTGAATCGGCGTGCCGCCCAGGTGTTCCAGGCAGGCCATGGGCTGTCTGCTTCCGGCGAACAGCGCGCCCAGGAAATGCATGCCCTCGTAGGTCGACTGGCCGAAGGTGTTGAGGGTCGGCGCGCGCTCGCCGAAATGTGCGTGGTAGCGCTCCTTGAAGGCCAGGTTGGCCTCCGTGTCGAGCGTGGCGAAGTAGCCGCAGGCCATGTAGAGGTCTTCCGCGTTGTCGGCGCCGATGCCCAGGAGTTCGTTCTCCCCGATGGCGCAGGACAGCCGCAGCATGGCGCGCGACAGGCTAGTGCGGCCGAAGGCCCGGTTGAACTCGATGGCATCCTGTCCGATGAGCGAGAGCAGGACGGCGTCGACGCTGCCCTTGTGGAGCGCGTCGAGCACCTGCGAGAAATCCGTGGTTCCGAAGGGAACGTACATCTCGCCGACCAGCTCGCCGCCGGCTTGCGCGATGTAGCTGCGCGCCATCCGGTGCGAGACGTGCGGCCAGATGTAGTCGTTGCCAACCGCGAACCAGCGCCGCGGGTGCTTGTGGCGGCCCAGCCAGCCGATCGCCGGCTGCAGCTGGCGTGCGGCGGTCTCGCCGATCGCGAAGACGCCTGGCGTGGATTCCCCGCCTTCGTACAGCGGCGTATAGACGATCGGGATCTGTCCCCCCACGGCGCGCAGGATGCGATGGCGCACGGCGCTGGTGTGCATGCCGATGATGGCGTCGATGTCGCCGGCGTGCACCAGTTCGGTCAGCGTGGCTTCGATGTCGGCCGAATCGCCCGCGGCATTGACGGTCAGCAGCCGGCATGAGCGGCCCCCGATGCCCGCGTCGCGGTTGAGCTCGGCCTGCGCCAGTTTGGCGCAGGCCAGGGAAGAGGGAGCCCATATGCCGGCCGTGCCGCCCAGCGGCACGCACAGCGCGATGTTGAGTTCCTGGCGCGCAAGCAGGGGCCGCGGCCGTTGCGCGCGGGCCGCAATCCTGTTCGATGAGAGGGCGGGCATGGGACGGGTGACCGGTGCGGAGGATGGAAGGACGGCGACTGGGGGCTGAGCATGCTGCAAAAATCGCGCCAATACTTTCCAAGGCAAACGATTCTGCGTAGACTCGCCCGCATCCGATTCCGACGCAGACCGCCCCGCCGCCCATGCCCGAGCAAGACATTTCCCAGTACCTGGCCTACCTGCTGGCCTCCGCCAACCGGCGCATGCGCATCGGCCTGGCCCAATCCATCGCCGCGGAAGAGGTGACGGAAGAGCACTGGCGCATCCTGCAGGTGCTGGCCGACGAGCAGGGGCGTTCCATGGGCGACCTGGCGGAAACCGTCCTGCTGAACCACCCGGCGCTGACCAAGAACATCGACAAGCTGGTGAGCCGCGGGCTGGTGCAGCGCGCAGCCGACGCCACCGACAGCCGCAGGGTGCTGGTCTACATCAGCGACCTGGGCCTGGAAACGGTCTCGCGCCTGAAGAAAAGCGTGGACGCGCACCACGATGTCATCGAAGAAGCGCTGGGCCCGCGCAAGACCAGCCAGCTCAAGAAGCTGCTCGAGAACTTCATCGACGAGTGCGAAGCGCCCTGACGCGACGCCCTACAGCGCCGCCGTCACGATGATCTCGACGCGCAGGTCGGGCGCTGCCAGCCTGGCCTCGCAGGTGGCCCGTGTGGGCATGGCATCGGCGGGAATCCACTCTGCCCAGGCGGCGTTCAGGCCGGCGAAATCTCGGTCGATGTCCTGCAGCCAGATCTGCACCGACAACAGGCGCGACTTGTTCGTGCCGACGCTCGCAAGGTAGCCGTCGATCTTGGCGAGGATGTCCGCGGCCTGCGCCTGGGCATCACCGCTGCGGTCGTTCGCGGTGACGCCTGCGACGTAGACCACCGAGTTGTGCACGACGATGCGGGAAAGGCGTGCGTTGGAGTCGTAGCGCTGGATGTCGCTCATGATGGTTGTCCTTGCTGGAGTGGTTGAAAAGTTGCGGCCGCTCGACGCGCGAAGCGGTCGACGGCAAAGGCTTCGATGGGCAGCGTGCTGCCGCCTTCGGTCACGAGCTCGGCAACGAGCTGCCCGCCGATCGGCCCGAGCTCGAAGCCGTGCGCAGAAAAGCCGAATGCATGCACGAGGTTCGGCGCCGCGCGGCTCGGGCCGATCACGGGAATACCGTCGGGCATGAAGGCCTCGACGCCGGCCCAGGCGCGGTTGACGCCCAGCGGCTTCAGGTGCGGGAACAAGTCGGTCACCGTGCGCGCGCTGCGGGCGAGCTTCGGCATGTCGACGATGCCATGCCGCGCGTCGAGGTCCGCGGTGCAGCGCAGCCCACCGCCGATCAGCACCGTGCCGTTCGCGAACTGCTTGAAGGACAGCGGCCGGCCGGTCGCGCCGAGCACCGGCGTGACGAAGGGCGGTGCACGGTGCGTGATCATGAGCATCAGCCCGCCCCCTTCGACCGGCACCGGGTCACCGGCCTGCGCGGCCAGCGTGCCGGCCCAGGCACCGGCGGCGTTGACCAGATGGGTGGCGTCGAAGCTGCCACGCGTGGTTGCCACGTGCCAGCGGCCGGCGCGATGGTCGATGCGTTCGACGCGCGTCTCCTCGTGCACTTCTGCGCCGGCGCGCTGGGATGCCAGCCGGAATGCGGTGACGGCGCGGTACGGCAAGGCATGGCCGTCATCGCGCACCCAGATGCCGCCGACGACGTGCGGCGCAATGGCGGGCACGAGTTCGCGCACCTGTTTGGCGTCGACGAGTTCTTCATGGCCGAAGCCAAGCGAATGCAGACGCGCAACGGTGTCGCGCAGCGTCTGCAGTTCCTCATCGGTCTCGGCAACCTTCAGCTGGCCGCTGGGCGCAAAACCCGCGTCATCGCCGACGAGTTCGGCCAGCCGGTGCCACATTGTTCGCGACGCCAGCGCGAGCGGAATCTCGGCGACGTGGCGCCCGAGGGTTCGCACGCCGCCCGCGTTCACGCCGGAAGCATGGCGGCCACAGAACTCGGCCTCGAGCACGATGACCGCCAGCCCGCGCCGCGCAAGATGCAGCGCGCTCGACAGGCCGTGCAGGCCGCCGCCAACGACGATCACATCCGCCGATCGCTTCATTCCGCGCCCGCGAGTTCGCCCAGCGAGATCGGCTTGATCGGCGGCCGGATGCGGTAGTAGCCCACTTCGGCCGGCGTCACGCCGCGCGCGTCCGCGATCAGCTCGGTCACGGTCAGGCCGCACTGGCGCCCCTGGCACGGGCCCATGCCGCAACGCCCGAAGGCCTTCGCCTGATTGGGCCCATCGCAGCCGAGCGCCACGAAATGCCGGATGGCGCCGGCAGCGACTTCCTCGCAGCGGCACACGATCACGTCGTCTGCCGGAATGCGGTTGGCCTTCTTGGGCCGGTACAGCGCATCGAGGAAGGGGCGGATGCGCAGGTGCTCGCGCAGCGCCGCGCGAAGCGGCTCGGCAAGCTTGTCGCGCTCGGCGGTCGTGATCCGGCCGAGCCCGTGCATCGCGCCGAGCGCCGCAAGCTCGCCCTGCTGCGCCGCCGCCAGCGCACCACCGATGCCGAGGCCATCGCCGGCGACGTGGATGCCGGGCACGTCGAGCGCACCCCAGGCGTCCGCCTCGGGCCGCCAGCACAGTTGCGCGTTGTCCCACGTGTGCCTGGCCCGCAGCGACCAGGTGAATTGCGTGTTCGGCACCACGCCGTGGTGCAACAGAAGGGTCGAGGTTTCGATGCGATGCGCCTTGCCGCCGGCCGTGAAGCGCAGCGCCTCCACGCCGTCATCGCCTTCCGCTGCGAGGTTCTCGGCACCGGCGTGGAAGGGCACACCGGCGCGCTTCAGCACACGCATGAGCGACAGCCCTTTCTTCAGGTAGCGCCAGCCGGCCAGCGCGCCGCCGAGGTGCGAGAGCGCGCGGCGGTAGTCTTCCATCGACGTCGTGTCGACCAGCGCGCGAATGGGCACGCCCGCGCGCACGTACTGCCAGCCGAGCAGGTAGAGCAGCGGTCCGCAGCCCGCGAGCACGACGGGCTCGGCCGGCACCACGTCGGCGCTCTTCAGCAGGATTTGCGCAGCGCCAGCGGTGAGCACGCCCGGCAGCGTCCAGCCCGGGATCGGGAACGGACGCTCCATGGCGCCCGAGCAGAGCACGACGCGTCCGGCCTGCAGCGTTGAGGTCGCGCCGTCGCGCAGGTAATGCACAGCGCCTTCGGGCGTGACCTGCCAGACGGCGGCGTTGGTCAGGTGCCGGGCGCCGCTTGCAGCGAAGGCATCGGCGAGCGAGCGGCCGGCGGCGTAGTCCGGCCCGAGCAGGTCGACCCGGCGCGCTGGCGCGTCGGTGATGGCGCGATAGATCTGCCCGCCCGCACCGCGCTGCTCGTCGAGCACGACGACGCTGGCGCCGAGCCGCGCGGCAACGATGGCGGCCGACATGCCGGCCGGTCCGGCGCCAATGATGGCGATGTCGCAACGCTCATTCGACATGCGCGGCCTCTTCGGCAATCACGGCATCGGCGCCATTGAAGGAACGCAGGCCAGCCTGCGTCTTCACCTGCATGCCTTCGGCCACCGCGACGAGGCAGCTCTGCCGGTTGGGCTGGCCGTCGATTTCGACCAGGCAATCGAAGCACGCGCCCATCATGCAGTAGGGCGCGCGCGGCGCCCCGCTCACGGGCGTGGTGCGGAAGGTAGAGACACCGTTGGCGAGCAGGGCCGCGGCCACGCTGCAACCGGCCGGAGCCTGCAGGCCACGGCCATCGAAAAACAGGTTGACCATCGGCTCGCCGCGCGGCGAAGCATCGGCCGGAACCAGGGAGCGAAAGCGGACGTTAGTGGGCATGTTGGAAGGTCTCGTTGCCGTTGAGGAAGCGGTCACCGCTGAAAGATTCGATGCCGGCCGGTGCGCCGTCCCCGGCACTGCCGGCGATCCACGGCGCGATGGAGAACGCATGGTTGGCGGCCAGCGTCACGCCGCTGTGGCAGGTCACGACGAAAGCGCCGGGACATTGCGTCGATGCCTGGTAGATCGGAAAGCCGTCGGGCGTCATCACCCGCAGCGCGCCCCATGCGCGCACCAGCCGCAGGCTCTCCAGCACCGGAAAGCTGCGCACGCCGCGACGCGCGATGGTGCTCAGTACGTCGGCGGTCGTGCCGTCGTCGAGGCCGACGTCCTCGAGCGAATCGCCGAGCTGGATCGTGCCTTCGTCCGTCTGGCGCACGTAGGTGGTCGGATGGTCGAGAAAGCGGGCGACGCGTTCGCCGACCAGCACCTGGCCTCTATTGGGCTGCACCGGCGCATGGAGGCCGATCTGCGGCGCCAGCTCGCGGTTGCCGAGGCCGGCCGCGAGCACCACGCGCGGCGCGTGCCATGTGGCCGTGCCGGCCTCGATCTCGAAGCCGCCGGCCTGCGGCGTGATCCGCGTCGCCCGGCTGCCCTGCGCGAAGCGCACGCCGTGATGGCGGCAGGCCGCGTGCAGCGCCCGCAGCAGCTTCAGCGGATTGGCGTGGCCATCCATCCGCGTATAGCTCGCGCCAGCGACCGCGGGCCCGATGCCGGGCAGCCGTGCCTTGAGCGATGCGTGGTCCAGCATTTCGAAGGAGTAGTTGCCGTCGAGCGCGTCGCTGATGCTGCGCATGCGCGCTTCGCGTGCCTGCATCTCCTCGTCGGAAAAGCAGAAATGAAAGCCGCCGGGCTGGCGCAGTTGCACGTCGATGCCGGTGTCGGCGTTCAGTGCCTCGGCGAGCTGCGACCATTGCGCGGCCGACCTCATCGTCCAGCGCGCATACGGCGTCATGCCGAAGCCCTTGCCCTGGACCCATACGAGTCCGAAATTGCCGCGCGACGCACGAAAGGCATCGTCGCCCTCGTCGAGGACGGTCACGCGAGTGCCGTTGCGCGCCGCGCCGTAGGCCAGCGCGGTGCCGACCAGGCCGCCGCCGACGACGATCAAATCACTTGTGTTCATGGAATGCAGAAAAAGAAATGCCCGGATGCGAGCAGATGGGCAGAGGCGGGCAGGGCGCGCTCAGCCCTTGCCGATCAGCACGCGGTCGAGGCCGACGAGGCGGTCGAGCAGCACCATCAGCACCACCGTGCCGGCGATGAGCACGGTCGATACCGACGCCACCAGCGGGTCGATGGTCTGCGCGATCTGGTTGTACATGGCGACCGGCAGCGTCGTGGTGCCCGGCGTGGCGACGAACACGGTCATGGTGAGCTCGTCGAAGCTCTGGATGAAGGCGAGCATCCAGCCGCCGACCACGCCCGGCAGGATCAGCGGCAGCACGATGCGGCGGAACGCGGTCATGCGGTTCGCGCCGAGCGAGAGCGCGGCCTTCTCTGCATCGCGATCGAGGCCCGTGGCCGAGGCCAGCACCAGCCGCAGCGCATAGGGCATGACCACCACCACGTGCGTCAACGCGAGCCACGCGAACGACCCCGACACGCCCACCGTGGTGAAGAAGCGCAGGAACGCCACGCCCAGCACCACATGCGGAATCATCAGCGGCGACATGAAGAAGGCCGCGAGCACGCCGCGCCCCGGAAAGCGGTAGCGCACCAGCGCCAGCGCGGCCGGCACTGCCAGCACCACGGCGACGGTCGCGCTCGCAAGGCCGAGCCAGAGCGAGATCCAGAACGCGTTGACCAGCTCGGTGGCGCCGCCGATGGCGCGGAACCAGCGCAGCGAGAAGCCGTCGGTCGGCAGCGAGATGTAGCCCTTGCCTGTGAACGACACCAGCACCACTACGACCAGCGGCGCCAGGATGAAGGTGATGAAGATCGCGTGGTAGACGAGGGAGAGCAGTCCGTTCTTGCGCATGTCGTGCCTCTTTTTCTCAGCCTTCGAAGACCTGCGCGTAGCGCCGCTCGAGCCAGCGGTTGAAGCCGGCGATGACGATGACGTTGGCCACCAGGAGCAGGATCGCGATCGATGCGCCCAGCGGCCAGTTCAGCGTGCTCAGGAACTCGTCGTACGCGGCCGTGGCCACCACCTTGAGCCGGCGCCCGCCAAGAATGGCCGGCGTGGCGAAGGCCGAGGCCGCCAGCGCGAACACGATGATCCCGCCCGACAGGATGCCTGGCAGGATCTGCGGCAGGATGACCCGGCGAAACACCGTGAAAGGCGCCGCGCCGAAGGAGAGCCCTGCGTTCTCGACCTGCGGATCGAGCTTCTGCAGCGAGGCCCACACCGAGATCACCATGAACGGCATCAGCACGTGCGTGAGCGCGATGACCACCCCGGTCATCGTGAACAGCAGGCGCACCGGTTCGTCCGTGAGGCCGAGCGCCTTCAGCCCCGCATTGATGAGCCCGTTGTTGCCCATGAGGATGGCCCAGCCCAGCGTGCGGACCACGACCGAGACCAGCAGCGGCCCAAGAATGACGATCAGGAAGATGCCCCGCCACGGCGCCTTCATGCGCGACAGGATGATGGTTTCCGGCACGCCGAACAACACCGACAGCAGCGTGACCGCGAGCGCCAGGCCGGCCGTGCGCAGGAAGATCTCGTAGTAGTACGGGTCCGAGAAAACCTCGAGGTAGTTGCGAGCAGTGAAGTCCGGCAGCACACCGCGCGTGCCGTCGAACGAATGGAATGACAACACCGCGGTGAGCGCGAGCGGAATCACCAGCAGCCCGAGAAACAGCAGCAGCGCGGGCGCGCTGAGGAACCAGGGCGCAGAACCCGCGCGCGGCCCGGAGGCTGCCTCAGCCATTCGCGGCCTCCGTGTCGAGCAGGCGCAGGTCGTCGTCCAGCCAGTGCAGCGCGACGGCTTCGCCTTCGGCCGGTGGCACCGCGCCGATGTTGGGATGGCTTACGCGCATCGGCCCGAGCGCGCTGTCGACCTCGACCAGCCAGTGGTTGCCCAGGAAGAGCCTCGTGCGGATGGTGGCCGGAATGCCGTTCGCGGCCGAGGCCGGCGCAAGCTTCACCTTCTCGGGCCTCACGTAGACGTTGACCTCGCGCGCAAGCGGCTTTTCCTGATGCGGCACGTGCAGCAGCGAATCGCCGACACGCACTTCGCAGCAGCGCATGTTGCGGGCTTCGACGACACCCTTCAGCACGTTCGTCTTGCCGAGGAAGGACGAGGCGAACGCGGATTCAGGCCGCTCGTACGCCTCGTACGGTGTGGCGAGCTGCACGATGCGCCCGCCGTGCATGACCGCGATGCGGTCGCTCATGGTCATGGCCTCGACCTGGTCGTGCGTGACCAGGATCGTGGTGATGCCAAGGTGCCGCTGGATGCCGCGCAGCTCGACGTGCATGTCCTCGCGCAGCTTCGCGTCGAGGTTCGACATCGGCTCGTCGAGCAGCAGCACCTCGGGGCGTACCGCCAGCGCACGGGCGATGGCAACGCGTTGCCGCTGGCCGCCCGAGAGTTCCTTCGGGTAGCGCTTGCCCAGGCCCGGCAGCCGCACGAGCTCGAGCGTCTCGTCGATGCGTTTCAACTTCTCGGCGCCCCGCATGCCGCGCATCTCGAGGCCGAAGCCGATGTTGTCGGCCACGGTCATGTGCGGAAACAGCGCGTAGCTCTGGAACACCACGCCCATGCCGCGCTTCTCCGGCCGCATGGCCGTGATGTCGGCGCCGTTCAGGCGGATGCGTCCGCGCGTCGGCTCGACGAAGCCCGCCACCATCTGCAGGGTGGTGGTCTTGCCGCAGCCCGAGGGGCCGAGCAGCGAGATGAACTCGCCGCGCTCGACGTCCAGGCTCAGGCTCTCCACGGCGCGGAAGTCGCCGAAGGTCTTGCCGAGTTGATCGAGTTGAAGGAAGGTCATGCGCTGCTCAGCGTTCGACGGTGCGGTTCCAGCGGTTGGTCCACTCGGCGCGCTTCTCGTTGACCAGCGTCCAGTCGGTGGGCAGCAGCTTGTCCATCTGCTCCTTGCCGTACGGCACCTTGGCCGCGACCGCCGGTGCCAGCTTGGTGGTCGAGTTGGCCGGGCCCCAGCCCTGCGTGTCGGCGAGGATGGCCTGCACTTCAGGCGTCAGCAGGTAGTTGACGAAGGCCTGCGAGAGCGCCGGGGCCGTGTTCTGCGCCACCGGGCAGGCAGCTATCAGCAGGGCCGGCGCGCCTTCCTTCGGAATCACGAACTGCACCGGGAAGCCCGTGTCCTTCAGCGCCTGCACGCGGCCGCTGCCCCACACGGCCAGCATGATGTCGTTGTTCTGGAACAGCTCGGTCATCTTGCCCGGCGACGGTTCCCACGCCAGCACGTTGGGCCCGACTTCGCGCGCCATTGCCGTGAAGCCCGGGTCGATGTTCTTGTCGCCGCCCTTGCGCAGCTTGGCGAAGGTCAGCAGCGTCTGCAGGCCGTAGGTGTTGCTGATCGGCGGGATCGCGACCTTCTGCTTGAAGCGCTTGTCGGTGAGCACCTCCCACGAATCCGGCGGAGGCAGGTTCGCCTTCTTGAAGGCTTCGGTGTTGTAGGCGATGCCGGCGGCGACGATGCCCACGCCGACTGCGCTGTCGGTCATGCGTGCGACGGGGTACAGGTCTTTCAGCACCGGCTGGTTGCCCAGCTTGTCGCAGAAGCCGAACTGCACAGCCTGGTACATCGGGCCGTCGTCGAGCAGCACGACGTTGAGTTCCTGCTTGCCCTTTTGCGCCTGCAGCTTGGCCAGTGTGTCGGTTGAGTTGCCCGACACGTAGACGATCCTGGCGTTGTGCTTGGCCTCGAACGCGGGGATCAGCTTCTCCTTGAAGGCCTTCTCGGTCGAGCCGCCGTAGGAGCCGACATAGAGCGTGGTCGGCTGCTGGGCCGATGCGGTGGTGGCCGCGGTCAGGGCGCAGAAGGCCAGCACGGTGGACAGCGCCGCATTCACGGCCGCGGAAACGGGACGAAGCATCATGGGATTTCCTTTGTTGCGCACCAAAAAGTCCGGGTTTTCCCTATCGTGATGCGTTTCTCTTATGGCGCACCAGAATGGGTTCCGCAGTTCGTTTCACTCGAAGAACGCAGATTAACGATGCGTTCGTTCGCTGAACAATCGTTTTTTTTCGGAAGGCCATAACATTCATGTATGGAGTGCCAGACATGAAGATTCGTCAATTGGAGGCCTTTCGCGCCGTGATGCTGTGGCAAACCGTGACACGCGCGGCCGAGTCGCTGCACGTGTCGCAGCCTGCCGTCACGCGGCTGATTGCCGACCTGGAGGAAAGCGTGGGCTTCCCGCTTTTCCTGCGTGTGCGGGGGCGCCTGCAACCCACCGCGGAGGCCGAGGCGCTGAACGAGGAGGTCGAGCGCTCGCTGCTCGGCATGGAGCGCATTGCGCGAACCGCCGAGGAGATCCGGTCGCTGCAGCGCGGCGCGCTGCGCATTGCCGCCGCGCCGGCATTGGCGCTGTCTTTCTTGCCGCGCGCAATTGCGGGCTTCCTGGTCGAGCACAACGACATCCGGGTGTCGCTCGCCAACCATTCCTCGCGCACGGTGGTGGACCTGGTGGTGGGCGAGCGCTGCGACGTCGGATTCGTCATCCTGCCGGTAAGCCATTCGAGCACGCACGGTGAGCGGCTGATCGCGACCCGGATGGTCTGCGTGATGCGCAGCGATCACCGGCTCGCGAAGAAAAAGGTGATCCGCCCTCCGGACCTGGCCGGCGAGCACTTCGTCTCGCATCCGCATGTGATCGAATCGCGGCTGCACGTCGACGCGCTCTTTGCGTCCTACGGCATCGAGCGCAAGCTGCAGGTCGAGACACAGGTGTCGGCCGGCGTTTGCGCCATGGTGGCTGCCGGCCTCGGCGTGTCGCTGGTGGACCCGATCACCGCGCTGGAGCACGCTGGCCAGGGCCTGAGCTTCCTGCCCTTCGAGCCGGAAATGGTGACGGATTTTTCCGTGCTCACGCCGGTGCGGCGGAGCTCGTCATTGCTGGTGAGCGCCTTCGTCGATCACGTGCGCAAGTTCGCCGTGGCGCAACTCGACCCGAGATTCGTCAGCCCCTGATTTTTGTCCCAGACTCGGGTAGCGCAGCCTCCACGGCCAGCGCCACCGCCGCGAGCCGCGCGTCGTCGTCGCGCACCGAGGCCAGCATCAGCCCCACCGGCAGTTCGCCCGGTGCATGGCAGGGCAGGCTGAAGGCGCAGCCGTCGAGCAGGTTGATCGCAAAGGTGTTGCGCAGCAGCAGGCCGTTGGCCTTGAAGAAGGCCGCGTCTTCCGCCAGCGCCGCAATGGGCGGCGCGACGATCGGCACGGTCGGGCACACGAGGGCGTCGAAGCCTTCGATGGCGCGCTCGACGCGGCCGATCCAGTCGCGCCGGCGGTCCTGCATGGCGATGTAGTCGGCGGCGCGCACTTCAGTGCCGAGCGCGATGCGGGCGGCCACGCGCGAATCGAAGCCGCTGCGCTTTGCGGCGAAGCGCTCGCGGTGCACCGCAGAGGCCTCGACCGGCGAGAAGCCGCCGGGCGCGTTGACGGTCGCGATCTCGGCGAGTTCGGCCAGCGTGATGTCCACGATCTGCGCGCCAGCGGCCGAGAGGGCCTGCAGCGCGCGGTCGAAGGCGCGCGCCACGGCGGGCTCGATGTCGTCGAACATCATCGTGCGCGGCACGGCAAGGCGAATGCCCTGCAGCGGGCGACGGCGCACCGCGAGCGGTGCATCGGCAATGGCTGCGTCGGCGATGAGGCAGTCTTCCACGCTGCGGGCCATGGCGCAGACCGTGTCTAGCGAGCGCGCCAGTTCGAAGGCACCCGTGCGCGGCACGCGCGACTGCGTGCTCTTGAAGCCCACGAGTCCGCACAGCGCGGCGGGAATGCGGATGGAGCCGCCCGTGTCCGAGCCCAGCCCCGCGACAGCGAGGCCGAGCGCCACCGACACCGCAGCGCCCGACGACGAACCGCCCGGAATGCGCGCCGTGGCCGCGTCGGCCGGATTGCGCGGCGTGCCGTAGTGCGGGTTGATGCCCACGCCCGAGAACGCGAACTCGGTCATGTTGGTCTTGCCGACGATGGCAGCGCCTTGCGTGCGCAGCCGCGTCACGGCGACTGCATCGTGCGTGGCCGGCGGCTCGCCTGCGCAGACGGCAGAGCCGGCCATGGTGGTCTCGCCGGCCACGTCGTAGAGGTCCTTGACCGACACGGGCAGGCCGGCGAGTGGGCCGAGTTCGACGCCGGCCTTTTGCGCGGCATCGGCATGGCGCGCTGCGGCGCGAGCCGCATCGGCGTAGAGCCGCGTGAAGACGTGCTCGGCGGCGGGTTGCGTGGCCGCTTCGAGCACCTGTTCGATCAGCGCCTCGTGCGAAAGCTCGCCGCGCGCGATGCGTTCGCGCAGGGCTGCGATGGTGAAACTGCTCTTCATCACGCCACCACCGGCAGTGCTTCCACCGCATAGCGATGCACGATGCGGCGCCGCAGCTTCGGGTCGTGCAGTTCGATTTCCATCTGCCCGGCGGGCCGGATGCCTTCGCCCTTCGCGTTGGGCAGTGCGCCCAGCGTGCCGCAGGTCATGAACAGGCCTTCGGGTGCGCTGCCGGCGCCGGGCATGCCGTCGCGCAGTGCGGCCAGCGGTCGGATCGATGCGAGCGTGCCGCGCTGGTAGTCGGTCCAGCGGCCGTCCTCGAAGATGCGCGAGCGCAGCTCGAGTGTGTCCTGGTGCGCCTGCACGTCGCGCCAGCGCCATGCGGTCTCGGCAACGGGCTTGGCGCACATCTGCTTCGACACGGCAACCGAGTAGCTCTCTACATGCCGGTCGGTGTGGTCAGAGGCCACGCTCAGCCACCACTCGCCCTGCGAGAAGAAGAACACGGGCTCGGCCTCGCCGGAGCTCTGGTCACCCAGCGCCTCGATGGCTGGCGATTGCGTCAACAGCTGGGCCGCGACGCGGTAGTACAGCGGCACGCTCGAAGGGCGCGGCACGCCGAGCTCCGCCAGTTCTTCGATGTGGTGCTCGATGGCCGCGATGTCGCGGCCTGTCCAGCCCGCCACCACCAACGCGCGGGGCGCGACGCTGTGCAGGGCGGTGGAGCGCGTGCCGTCTTCGGAAATGCTCTCGCAGGCGAAGCGCAGGGAATGATGCATGTTCGTCGTCATCAGTTCTCCAGCGGGCGCTTGGCGGTTTCGCGGGCCACCACGAGGGCGATCAGCGTCAGGCCCAGCGCGGCCACCACGTACAGCGACACGGCTACCGTGGTGCCCCACGACTTGAACAGGCTCGCGATGATCAGCGGCGCAAAGCCGCCGCCTACGATGCCGGCCAGCGTGTAGGCCAGCGAGGCGCCTGCATAGCGCACGCGGCCGGGGAACTGCTCGGTCACGAAGGCGGCCTGCGGGCCGTACATCATTGCGTGGATCAAGAGGCCCACCACCACCGCCGCGCAGATGGCGACCGGTTGCGCGCTGTCCATCAGCACGAAGAACACGAAGGCCCACACCATGCCCAGCAGCGCGCCGGCAATGTAGACCGGCCGGCGGCCGATGCGGTCAGACAGGCTGCCGAACCACGGCACCGCAATCGCGTTGCAGGCCGCGCCGATCATCGTTGCGGTGAGCGCCAGCGGCCGCGACAGGTGCAGCACCGTCGTCACGTAGGTCAGCGTGAACACCACCACCAGCGCGTACAGCACGTCGGAGCCGATGCGCGAGCCGCCGGCCACCAGCAGGCTGCGCCAGTGCTGGGTGAACACTTCCTTGATGGGGGTCTTGGCGGTGGCCTTCTTCTCTTCCATCTCGCGGAACACGGGCGTCTCGTCCACACCGCGGCGCAGCCACAGGCCGAACAGCACCAGCGCGACGCTGGAGATCAGCGGCAGGCGCCAGCCCCAGGCCTGGAACTCTTCCGGGCTCAGCCAGGCCGACACGATGGCGATGAAGCCGGTGCCGATCAGCGTGCCGCACGACGGGCCGACCTGCGTGAACGAGGCATTGCGGCCGCGCTCGTCGGGCTTGCCGTGCTCCATCGACAGCAGCACCGCGCCGGCCCATTCGCCGCCGAGCGCCACGCCCTGCACGAAGCGCAGCGCCACCAGTGCCACCGGCGCCCAGATGCCCCACGTTGCATAGGTGGGCAGCAGGCCCATCAGGCCCGTGGACACACCCATGATGACCAGCGTGGCCACCAGCACGAAGCGCCGGCCCAGCCGGTCGCCGAGGTGGCCGAACACCATGCCGCCCAGCGGGCGCGAGATGTAGCCGACCGCATAGGTCGAGAACGCGAGGATGGTGCCGGTGAGCGGGTCGAACGACGGGAAGAACACCGCGTTGAAGACCAGCGCGGCCATGATGTTGTAGACGGTGAAGTCGTACCACTCCAGCGTGGTGCCGATGGAGCTGGCCATGGCCAGGCGGCCCATCTTCGCGGACCCGGAACTGGAACCGGGTGTGGGCGGCGTGGCTGCGGTGGTCGCAGCGGGGAGAACATGTTCGGTCATTGAAATACCTTTGTTCAGGAAAGAGATGGAAGTCGGGTCAGCCCAGCTCGGCCGCGCTCAGCTTCCAGCCGAGAGCGAGCAGCCAGCCGGTGGCGGGATCGGCATCGAAGGCGGTGGCGGCCGTGGCGCGGGCGGTGCGCGCGGCATCTGCGCTGCTGGTCTCGATCACCAGCAGCGGCTGCAGCACGCGGCCTTCGGTGGATTCGCGCGGCAGCGGCGTGCTGAGCGCGGTGTCGGGTACGAGCAGGTATGACTGCACGAAGCCTGCCTGCTCTTTCTTCAGCTGAAGGCCGGTGCGGGCGGCGCTTGCCACCAGCGCTTCGGCATCGGCGGCCACCGGCAGGGGCAGCACGACCACGTGGCTGCCGCTGCCGAAGCCAGTGACGGCGCGCACGGCGCAGACGCGACGGATCGGCTGGCGCATGCGGTCGAGGTTGGCGATGGACCACGGCGTCTGCTTCTCGAACGCGGCGCGGTAGCCGGGCGAACCGAACACCGCCAGCGATTCGGTGCGGTACAGCCCGAGGTACTTGCGGCCGCCCTCGAGCGAGAAGTAGCGCGCGCCCGAGAGAAAGCCGGGGATGCGCACGCGTTCTTCGACGTGCTCCTGGTCGTACCAGCGGTTGAAGTCGGCATCGTCGGCCGGCTCGACATCCGAAGCGACGAACAGCAGGCCGTTCGCGTTCGCTGCGGGGAAAGAAAGGTCAGGTGTGTTCATGGCGGCGGAAGAGCAGGCGGGCCTTCGAAAAATGAAGGCGCGATCTTCCGTCGCGGGGTCGAACTGTCACAAACGAGTTTTTCTGGGCTGCAGCCACAAGAATTACTGGCCCCTTTTCGGGGCTGAAATGCGCTGTTTTGAGGGTTAACCCTCTGCCGATGCGCTCCAGGTTGGTGCGATTGCCGACGTGGTGAACTGGTCGGAAGCCCGGCACGCCAGCTCGGCCACGAGCCGGATGGCATCGGAGTCGGCGGCTTCTAGGTGGCTCACCACGATGCGCTGCGGCGAGATGAGCGCATCGCACTCGATGATCCGCACGTCGCCGATGGCCACGTATTCATAACAGGGCGGCAGCGGCACCATCGCGTTGCCGAAGCCCGCCTTCACCAGCCGTGCCAGCGCAGAGATCGAGCTCACGCAGTGCACCTTGCCCAGCGGAATGCCCGCCGCGCGAAACAGGTTCTTCAGCGCTTCGTGCGGCTGCGAGCCGGGGCTCATCGTGAGCACGGGCTGGCGCAGCAACTGCTCGACCGTCTGCGTGGGCTCGGCGCCGGGCGGCCCGACCCAGCCCATGGGCATCGGCAGGCAGGGCGTGCTCACGATGCCGGCGCCGGCGATGTGGTCGGTCTGCAGCGCGATGTCTAGCGCGCCCTCGCGCAGGCCGCGGTGCAGGGCCAGCGTGGTCTCGGAGGTCAGCTGCACCTCGATGCCCGGGTAGGTGGAGCGCAGGTTGGTGAGAAAGCCCAGCAGCCACGTGTGGACGACGGTCTCGATGGCGCCGATGCGCACCAGGCCTAGGATGTCGCCGCGCGGACGGCCAAGCGAGACGATCTCGCGGCGCAGCTCGAGCAGCCGCTCGCCGTAGTCCATCAGCCGCACGCCCACCGGCGTGAGCCGCAACTCGCGTGCATCGCGTTCGAACAGGCGCGCGCCGATGTCTTCTTCGAGGGAGGCCACGCGGTTGGACACCGCCGCCTGCGTGATGTGGAGCCGGTCGCTCGCCGCGCGGAAGCTGCCGAGCCGTGCGGCCCAGAGAAAGGCTTCTACAAATCGTGTGTTCATGGGGGCACCTGCGGGCATTTTGCCGGTGTTCGTGCCCCGGGGCGCCTCAGCCGCCCATCGAATAGAAGAACTCTTCTCGCACGATGGCCCCGTCCTTCACGGTGTAGAGGCCTGCTTCTTCCATCTGGAAGCGCTGGCCCGTGGGCTTCATGGTCACGTCGAAATCGAAGCCGACGATGAAGCGGTCGTCATGCGGCCAGGGGCCGGTGATCTTGAACGAATGCACTTCGTGGTTGTCGCTCCACCACTTGCCCTTGGCCTCGATGGCTGCCAGGCCGACAGCCTCGCGCTGCTGGCCGGGCGGGGCGCCCGCCTCGACGCTCACTGCGTCATCGGCGTAGAGCGATTTCGCGTCCTCGAACTTTCCTTCTCTGCACAGCGCGACGAGCTTGTTCGCGATTTCGAGCGTGGTCATGGTTGTCTCCTGAGGAAGGGGGGAGTGGGAAGGCAGTTTAGGCCGATGGGCGCGTCAGAGGGCGTTCAACACTGCCTGTGTCGCGGTCAGCCGGGGTTCAGTGACGGCCTCAGCAGAAAACAATCGCCGTCTTGTGCGCAATGCTCAGCCGAGCAGATTCGTACAGCAGCAGCCACGACACGTATTCCCGATACAGGCCACCGTCTTCCTCGATCAGCGCGTCGATGCGTTCCGCTTCCTCGTCCGAGAGCTTGCCGTTGTCGAGGTGGATACCCAGGGCCGGGGCCACGAACACGAGTTCTTCGAGCAGGCGGTAGGACGAGCCGAGCATCCCGCCAGGAAGGCCGGTTTCCTCTTCTTCACCCTCCTCGTCTTCGCCGTCCTCCTCGCAGCTGTCATCTCCGTCGAACAGCACATCCTTGAAATCGACAGGAACGTAGAAGCCTTCTGCATCCGAATGGCACAGCAGGTGGCTCGCCGAGCCGTCGAGCAGGGCCTGGATCTTCGGGTCCGCCGTGGGATCGACGTCGTCCGGCAGCGGTGTTGCCACCCAGTCGGGCGCAAGCAGGCGGTGGGCGTAGGCGCGGCGCAGGTAGTGGATGAAGGAGTACGGGAAGCCGTCGATCGAAGCGCGCGAGTCGAGCTCCAGCGGCTCGCGCGGCTCCGTGTGCTGGGGAAGCCCCGCGGCGGCCAGCACGCGGTTGGCTTCGGCCAGTTCCTCCTCGAAGCCCTCGGCGCTTTCGGGATCGTCCTCAAGCAATTCGGCGAGCATGCCGACACAGACAGCCAGACCCATGATCTTTTCCTCCAGGTTGTTGGTTCGCCGCGATGGTGACGACCGCCGGTGAAGAAGCGATGACCGCTAAATTGTTACTTCGCCGCCTCCACCTTCACCCGCGCATTCGGCGCCTCGCCGAACATCTCCGGCGCATACATCGCCTCGACGCGGCTCGGGGGCAGAGCGAAGTCGCCGACGTTGTTCAGGCGCACGGTGTATTCCATCTTCACCACGCCCTTGGGCAGGTACTCGTAGTAGCTGCGGAAGGCTTCGAAGCTGCGTTCTTCGAAGGCCGCCCAGCCGGCGCCCGACTTCTTCTCGCCCTGGGTGGCGATCTGCGAGTCGCGGCCGAGGCCGCCGCCGAGGATGGTGGCGCCGCCAGGAATCGGGTCGCTGATGACGACCCAGGTCATGTCGGCGCTGGCGTTCACCTCCAGCGTTACGCGCAGCACGTCGCCGCGCGTGTACTTGCCGGCAGTGGCCTGCTCGACCGGCGTGATGGTCTTCTTGATGGCGTAGCCGGCCGCGAACGGCGCCTTCAGCTGCACGGCGGCAATCGACTGCAGCGTGAGCCACGGCTTGCCGGTGCCCTGCTGCGTTACCAGCAGCGTGTCGCGCACCGGTGCGCCCGACGGCGATGCAGCCCACGGCAGGAACATCGTGTTGTTCTTCAGGTTGCCCGGCGATGCGGGCGCGCCGAAGAAGGTGGTCTGGTTCGGTGCGCCGGCCGGGTCGCTGGTCTTCACGCGTTCGACCTGGCTCCAGTTGACCTGGGCCTTGACGGCGCCGAGCGTTGCGGCCGTGACGCCTGCCACCGGCGTGCTTTCGAACACCTTGCTGAATTTCTCCAGCGCCAGTCCGCCCCACAGGTTGGCGGTGGTGGTGTGCCATGCGCCGTTCTGCTGACGGCCGATGAAGCCGTTGGCCAGCTTGCCGATGTCGTCTTTCCAGCCCGGGTCGTCCATCACGCTGAGCAGCAGGCGGGCGGTGTTGACGTCGCCGTTGGTCATCAGCCACCACCAGTAGTCGTCCTGCTCGGTGCTGAAGATCAGCTTGGTGCCCTGGTACGACAGGCGCGCCTTCAGCACGTTGTTGGCTTCGTCCAGGCGTTGCTGGCGCTGCGGCACGTCGTTCACGCGCTTGAGGATGTTGAGCCAGTCGATCACCGCGCTGGTGGGCCACTGGTTCGGCGCGATGGTGATGCTGCCGAGCATGCTGCCCTTTGCCTTGCCGTAGCGCGAGAGCGCTTCGAGCGCGGCGAGCTTGCGCACGTCGAGGTCCTTGCGCGGGCTCCAGAACTCGCGCGTGATGCGGCCTTCGACGAAGGCGATCAGGCCCGACTCCATCGGCGCGCGCACGTCGTCTGCCAGCGCAAAGGCCGGGTTGAGCTGCGCAGCCTCGTTCGTCGCCGCGAGCAGGTACGAAGTGAGGATGTCGCTGCCGCGGTTGGCCTCGCCGTCGCGCGGCGGGAAGTAGTTGGCCAGGCCGTCGCTGTCGAGGTAAGTCGGCAACTGGGCCAGCACGCCCTGCCACATCTTCGCGTCGCGCAGGCCGACCGACTTGCTGGTCTTCTGTTCGAGGCAGATGAAGGGGTAGTTCGCAAACCAGTCCCGCACGCCCGGCAGGCCTTCGGCCAGCTTGGGCTGCAGAGACAGCTTGAGGCCGCCGCGGCCGGGGAGGGCGTCGGCGGGCGGGGCCACGTCTAGCGTGAATGGTCCATCAACCTGCAACAGCGTGGCCTGCTGCACCGTGAGCGGCACCGAAGGCACGATGCGCTGGCGCACCTTGAGCGCATCTCTCGCACCTTGCGCGCCGCCGATGGTGTCTTTCGCTTCGATCTCCCACAGGATGGCTTCGGCGCGCGTCTGCGCGAGCTGTGCGGGCGCGGTCACGGTCCAGGCCACTTCACGCGCCTCGCCGGCCGGAATGTCCACGGTCTGCGGCTCCAGCGTGAGCAGGGTGGCGCGCGGCGTGGCCTCGACCTTCATCGGCTTCTGCGTGGTGTTGCGCAGCGTGATCTGCGCGCGGAACTGGTCGTCCTCGCGCACCAGCGGCGGCAGGCCGCTGATGATCTGCAGATCTTGTGTGGCCTGGATGCTGGCCTGGCCGGTGCCGAACAGGCTGGTGCCTGAATCGGCCACCGCCACGATCTTGAAGGTGGTGAGCGCGTCGTTCAGCGGCACCGTCACCACGGCCTGGCCGTTGGCATCGAGCACCACCTTCGGGTTCCACACGAGCAGGGTGTCGAGCAGTTCGCGCGTCTGGCCCTTGCCGCCGCCGCCGCCCGCGGGCACGGCCTTGCGCCCGTAGTGGCGCCGGCCGACGATTTCCATCTGCGCGGTAGAGGTGCTCACGCCCCAGCTGCGGCGCTGCAGCATGGCGTTGAGCAGGTTCCAGCTGTCGTTGGGCATCAGCTCCAGCAGGGCCTGGTCGACTGCGGCCAGCGCCACTTCGGCGCCTGCCGCCGGCTTGCCGTCGGGCAGCTTGGCGCTGATGGTGACCTGCGCTTTGCTGCGGATCGGGTAGCTGGGCTTGTCGCTGGTGACGGTCACGTCGAGCTGATGGGCGCGCGTGCCGACGCGAATCTCGGCCATGCCGAGGCGGTAGGCGGGCTTGCTCAGGTCGACCATGGCGGTCGGCGCCACGTATTCCTTGCCTTCGTACCAGAAGGCCGTCCACCACTCGCGCGGCGACTTGAAGCCCCAGGTGAAGAAGCTGTACCACGGCACTTCGCGCAGGCGGCCGCGCAGGGCGAGCACGCTCACGTAGGCGTTCGGCCCCCACTCGGGCTTGACCTGCAGAGTGACGGTTGGGTCCTTGCCGTCGAGCTGCACCACGTGCGTCTCGATGATGCCTTCGCGTTCCACCGCGACCAGCGCGGTAGCAAAGCGGAAGGGGCTGCGCACCTGGAACTTGGCGACCTCGCCGGGCTGGTAGCTCTTCTTCTCGGGCAGCACGTCGATGCGGTCGTTGTCTTCGCCGCCGAACCAGAGCTCGCCCTGCTTCGTCACGTAGACGGAGCTCACGGCCTTGGCGTCGCGGCCTTCGCTGTCGGTGGCGCTGGCGATGAGTTCGACTTCGCCGGCTTCCTTCAGCTCAGACTCGCACAGCAGCAGGCCGCGCGCGTCGCTCTTGCCGCTGCAGACGGTGCCGATGTCCTTGGTCTCGGTCTTGTTGTCGTAGGTGTAGAAGCCGCCCACCATGCGCTTGCGGCTGGTGGTGGTGATGCGCGCCACGGCACGCACGTTGAGCGTCACGTTGGCTTGGGGCTTGCCCGCGAGGTCGAGTGCGAGCGCCTGGAACTTCAGCTTCTGGGCAGTGGAAACCCAGCCCTCGGTCTTGATGCCGGCGATGACGGATGCGGGCCACAGCGTCTGCGTGCTGCGGATGGTCTGCACCTCGCCGTTCGGGTCGGCGTACGTGGCTTCGAGCAGCAGCTCGCGCGCGGCCTTGACCTTGGGCACCTTGTCGATCGTGACCTTGCCGCCGCCGTCCTTGTTCAGCGTGAGCGGCAGCTTGTCGGCGATCACGCGGGTGTCGTTCACGCTGTTGAGGTCTTCCTCGCCGGCGCTCGTGTCCGCGGCCGGGGTGGCGGCCTCGGTGCCGTCGCCCTGCGTAGCGCGCGGCGGGTTGAAGCTGAAGGCGTCGTAGTCGGAGAAGCTCAGGGCCTTGCCGCGCACCATGGCCGACACGCGCACCGGCAGGTTGGCGGCGCCGCCACCGGCCACGTAGTTGATCTGCACGTCGGTCGGCACGCTGGTGGCTGCGACCAGCGGCTTCTTCTCGGTGGGCGTGATGCGGCCTTCGAGCACGGGCAGGCGGAATTCCTCGACGCGGAACATGCCGGTGCTGAAGCTGCGGGCGTAGTCCTCGTCGCCGTCGGACTCGCCTTCTCCGTTGGCGTCCTTGCCTTTGCCGGTGCGCAGCATCACCTCGTACACGCCGAGCTTGGCCGCGGGCGGAATGGGGAATGTGTTCTCCGCGCTCAGGCCGCCGGTGGCGGTCTTGCGCCAGTTCAGCGGCTGCGTGAAGCGCTGGCCGCTGCCCGTGTGGGTAATGACGAGGGTGTCGGGACGGTTCTCCGGCAAGCCGAAGCCCTTGTTGGTCTGGGTGCGGATCAGGCTCTTCATCGACACTGTTTCGCCGGCGCGCAGCAGCGTGCGGTCGAAGATGGTGTGGGCGATGCGGTCGGGCTCGGCCTGCATGTTGGTCGGCACGTTGAAGCGCCAGGGCTCGATGCCGCGCTGCCAGTCGCTCCAGGTGAAGGCGAGGTCTTCCACGCCCTTGTCGTCCTTGGCGCGGGCGCTGACGAACCAGGCGCCCGTTTCGTATTCGTTCGGGCCGTTGCACGACGGCGGCTGCGGCGACACGCCATTCAGCATGACGATGCCGTTCGCGTCGGTGGTGCCGCTGGCCACGGCCTTGCCGTCGCAGCCGGACACGCGCACTTCGGCGCCCGCCACGACCTTGCCCTTGTCGAGCGTGGTCACCCAGGCCATCGAGTTCTCACGGCCCAGCTTGAAGTGCACGGCCAGGTTGGTGGCCAGCGCGGTGGTGCGCACGTACATCGTGCGGCCGGCGTTGTAGCGCTCGTCGAGCAGCGCCTCGCCGAGTTTCTGCGAGGCGATTTCAAGCACGTGGAAGCCGGGAGTCAGCGGAATGCCGATGACTTCGAAGGGGCGCGGATCGCCAGCGTCCGACTTGGGCATGTCGAGCGCCTTCACACCCTGCTGGCCCGCCAGCAGGGACAGCATGCGCGTTTGCAGCGTGGTGCGGTCGTCCTTGTCGATGACCGGGGGCAGCGGGCCCTTCACGTCCTTGCGGGCTTGCTCGCGCGAGATGGTGAAGCTGTCGTAGCGGCGCACCTTGCGGAACCACGCGATGATTTCCGCGTCGGTCTTCGGGTTCATGTCGCTCACCTTGCCGGGCGTGAGGGCGTTCACCAACAGCTTCGGCTCCACGCGGCGCACGGTGACCGGCATCATGGCCGGGGTGTCGGGCTCGGCCAGTCGCTCGACCACGCCGAAGGGCGAGGCGGCGAACTTTGCGAGCGGCGGCATCATGCCGGTCGCCACCTTCAGCGGGAAGGTGCCGGGCGAGGCCAGCGGTCGGCCCGAGGCGTCTTCGAACTTCGAGGGCAGCTCGATGCTGTACTGCGTGCTCTCGGCCAGCGGCGGCTCGAAGCTCACGCCGTTGACCACGTCATCGTCGCTCTGCGCGCCGCCCTCGTTCTCGAGCTTGGCCTTGATGGTCTTGTCGCCCTTGAGCTGGATCTGCGCGGCTAGCTTGCGCGTGACCGGTGCATTGAACGTCAGCTGCATCGGGCGCAGCGGCAGGCAGGCAGCCTGCGCGTTCTCTCGCTCGCAGGTAAACGAGACGGCGAAGGGCTCGCGCACCTGGAAGTCGAGGCGGCGCTCCACGTTGTTGGGCACACCGGAAGGCGTGGCCACGCCCTTGCCGTAGACGACCTGCACCTTGGCGCCGGGCGTCAGCGTGCGGTTGCACTGCATCGTGACGAAGCGCAGCGGGTCTTTCTCGGCCGCCTTGTCGCGGCCGAAGGCCTTGAGGAGGCCTGCGCGCTGTTCGCCGTCGAGCAGCTTGACGGGAATGCGCTCGCCCACGCCGTCGGCCGCGCACCAGATGTTCTGGCGCACGCTGTCGAGCGTGGCCGCGCCGTTGAGCTCGAGCATGAACATCTGCTGTTCGTCGATGCGGCTGTAGCTGCCCGGCATGTAGTTGCGCACGAAGGGGCCGCCGGTGTTGAACTGGTAGCGCTCGGGGCCGGTCAGCTCGCCGCTGGCGGGCTTGAAGGTGGGAATGCGGGTGACCGTGCAGCGCACGCCGGGCGGCAGGTCGTTCTCGAAGTCGTAGACCCAGGCCTTGGCGTCGGTCCAGCGGCCGGTGCCCTTGGCGGCCTGCGCGTCGGTGCAGCTCACCGTGAGCGGGGCGGGGGCCTTGGGGTCACCGAAGTTGACGGCGGCCTGGTCGAACTTGGCGACGACCTGGCGTACGCGCGCGACCTCGCCCTGGGGCGTGAGGCTGGTGATCTGGAGGGCAAAGCCCGGGCCGGCCATGAGGACGCCACCGGCCAGGAGCAATGTTGGAAGGAAACGGTTCACTTTTTTGTATCTCCACCTTGAGGCAGCGCGCAGCGTAGCCGATTTGCGCGACGCTTCGGCAGTGCCAACAGTCATAGGCCGTCGGCGCTGTTCGGAGGCGCGCTCACGCCGACGGTGTCATTCGTATGCGCTCCGAAACGTCTTTACACCGGCCTTCTTACAATCAGCCGCTGTCGTGCGTGCGCCGCGCGGACCGCCACCAAGACCTCGCCGCCGACCGATGAAACGCTACTGGGAAATAGACGCCTTGCGCGGGCTGATGCTCGTGCTGATGACCGTCACCCACCTTCCCACCCGGCTGACCGATCCGTTGGGCCAGCCCTTTGGCTTCGTTTCTGCCGCCGAGGGCTTTGTGCTGTTGTCGGCCTTCGTGGCCGGGCTGGTGTACAGCCGCATCGGCTACCTGCGCGGGGTCGATTCGATGCGCCAGGCCTTCTGGCGGCGCGTGCTCAAGGTTTACCTGTGCCAGGCGGCGATCTTGCTGTTCCTGTTCACGGTGATCGCGGCGGTGGGGCTGCACATCGACCAGCCGGCCGTGAAGAACCTGGTGTCGTACTACCTGGCGGAGCCGCGAGAGGGCTTTCTGTTCGGGCTGCTGCTCATCTACGAGCCGGCGCTGCTCGATATCCTGCCGATGTACATCTTTTTCATGCTTTTGAGTCCGTGGGTGCTGGCCTTCGCCATGCGCCACGGTTGGACCTGGGTGATGGTGGCGAGCGCGACCGTGTGGGCGGCGGCGCAGTTCGGGCTCAGCGAATGGGTCTACGGGCTGGCTGAGCGCTACCTGGGCGTGCCGGTGCCGTTCCACGAGATGGGCGCGTTCAACACCTATGCCTGGCAGTTTTTGTGGTTCGCGGGGCTGTGCATCGGCGCCACCCGCAACGGGCCGGAAGCCCGGCCGCTGCGTTTTCCGGCGTGGCTGCTGGTGCTGGCGGCGGGCATCGCGCTGTACGGCGTCTACTGGCGCCACACCGGCATCAACGGGCAGGCGCCGTTCGGTGGCGACGTGGAGCTGAACCTGTTGTTCGACAAATGGCAGCTCGGGCCGCTGCGGCTGGTGAACCTGGTGGCGCTGGGCATCCTGGCGGTGCGCTTCGGGCCGTGGCTGATGCGCCGGATTCCGCGGCTACGCTGGCTGGAGGCGATGGGCTCGGCCTCGCTGCCGGTGTTCTGTGCGCACCTGGTGGCGGTGCTGCTGGTGCTGGCTTTCTACGGCGACAGCCAGACGGCACGGCCGTGGTGGGGCGACGGCCTGCTGCTGCTGGCGGTGTTCTCGGGGATGTATTTCGTGGCGCGTTTCACGCGCGGGGCGGACGTTCCGCCGCCGGCGGACGACGTGCCGTCGGAGCCCGCGCCGGCCTGAGCGCCCAGGTTCAGGGCAGGCTGGCCGTCGGCGGCGCGGGCGGAACGGGCAGATGCGGCGCGATCACCGAGTGCCAGAGCCGGTAGCCCTCGTCCGTCATGTGCAGCCTGTCGCCGCGGAATAGCTCCATGCGCGGGCGTCCATCCGCACCGAGCATCGGCGTGTAGATGTCGATGAACTCGCTGTTGGGCAGCAGGTTCAGGTAGGCCGAGATCACGTGGTTGGTCTCGCGGATCTGCGGCATCAGCTGCTCGCGCGAGGGGCTGGGCTTGACCGAGATGAAGCTGATGCGCGCATCCGGCAGCTCGGCGCGCACCGCGTTGGCAAAGCGCGCGAAGCTGTCGAGCACCTGCAGCGGCGTGCGGCCCTCGGCCAGGTCGTTGTCGCCGGCATAGACCATCACCTGCCGCGGCTTGTAGCGCACCACCAAGTCGCGCGCGAACAGGCTGCAGTCTTGCAGCGTCGAGCCGCCGAAGCCGCGGTTGATCACGCCGCCGGGCACGCGCGCGAAGTCTTGTGAGAGGCGCGTCCACATGCGCACCGTGGAACTGCCGACGAACACCACGCCGCCGGGCGCCGGAAAGCGCTCCTGGTCGGCGCGCGCGAAGGCCGCGAGCTCGTTGTGCCAGCGGTCCTTGGCGGCCAGGTAGTCGCGGGCGGTCGCGGCCTCGGCGGCGGCCGTCTCGGATTCCTGGGGGAAGAAGCTGGACTGGGCGTGCGCTGTGAGCGCTGCGGCGAGCAGGGCGATCGCGGCCAGCGCGGTTTTCATCGAATGCATCGGAAGAACGGAAGAAGGGCGGGGAGCGAGCGGTAGGCGGATTTTCCATCACGACGCCCCAGGGGCCGTGATCGTTGACAGCCGAGTCTCGCCTAGATGGTTTTCTCGATGAGCGCGCCCTTGAACAGGACCGGTCCTTTCGGCCCGCTACCCGGCGGGACGCCGCCCTTGGCTTCGAGCGTGATGGCCAGCGCAGGCACGGCATGCACATCGGACTCCGATGCCGCGAGGCGCAGGCCCGGGGCGTTGTCGAGCACACCCAGCGATCGCGGCGCGCCGCCCGGCGGCAGGGCCCAGAGCTGCAGCGACTTGTCGTTGCCTTCATTGAAGCCGCCCACGCGCTGAAGCACCAGCTGCTTCTTCTTGGGGTCGAAGGTCACGAGCATCGAGGCTGCGTCCTTGTCGTCGCTCAGCACGGCCACGTACTGCACCGCCGGGGCGTTGTGCAGCTGGTCGCGCAGGTTCAGGCCGACCGCCACGGCCAGCACCGTGGCCAGCGCGCCGGCGGCGGTGGCGCCGCGCCACAGCGCGAGGCTGCGCAGCCAGCCGCCTTGCTGCGGCTTGCTGTCTGCCCTGGCATTGGCGGCATCGCGTTGCCGTTCGATGGCGAGCGCGGACTGCTCGGCGTCGATCATGTTGCGGATGCGGGTCCACACGGCCGGGTCGGGCACGACCGAGGGCTGCAGTTCGGTCATGCCCGCGAGCCGGCCTTGCCAGACCAGCGCAGCCGCGCGCACCGGCGCCTGTTCACGGGCCAGGGCTTCGAAACGACGGCGGGCACCGCCGCGCAGGGTGCCGAGCGCATGGCTCGCGGCCAGCAGTTCGAGCAGTTCGGGGTGAGCGATAAGGTTCATTGGGAGGCTGCCTTGTTCGTCGTCATCGCTCTCACGCAAAGCGCCCCATGCAGACGCGCAGCTTTTCCAGCCCGCGCCGGATCCACGTCTTGACCGTGCCTAGCGGCAGCTTGAGCTGTTCGGCCAGCTCGCCGTGGCTCATGTCGCGCAGGTAGGCCAGGCTGACCACCTCGCGCTGGCGGCTCTCGAGCTGGCTCAGGCACTGGTGCAGAGCCCAGGCCTGCTCGCTCGCATCGGCGGTGTCGGCCGGGTTGGGCGCGTCCGATTCGAGCTGGTCGGCCATGAGCTCGTCGAATTCCTGGGTCAGCTGGGCGCGGTCGGCGGTGCGGCGGCGCAGCAGGTCGAGCGCCCGGCTGCGCACGATCAGCCCGAGCCATGCGAGCGGCGGGCTGAGCGAGGCGCGATAGTCGCCGGCGACTCGCCAGACAGTCAGGAAGGCCTCCTGGAGCACGTCCTCGGCCCATTCGCGCTGCCGCACGACGCGCATCGCCAGGCCCATCAGTCTGGGCGAGGTGCGGTCGTACAGCTGGCGCAGGGCGGCTTCGTCGCGATGGCCGATCCGGTCGATCAGCGCCATCAGTTCGGCGTCGGGGCTGGGAGCTGGCATCCGCGGATTGTGGGGCATCGATGCACATGCCAGATATACGGGGCGCCCGGGTGGCCGGATTCATGCCGCAGGCCCGATTTGAGGCCGAATGCAGTCTTTAGGAAACATTCGGCAACGTATACTGCCCGCAAAATTTAGAGGGACGCGCACACGCGCGAGCGGGGAAATGAAGCAAATTGCGATTGCGATCGTGCTCTGCGTGGGCGCGTGGTATTTCTTTATTGGCGGTCGCAAGCTCGACGAGCCGATGGTGCGCGACTACTACCAGAAGGAAGCGCGCGCCATTGCCGCCCGCGACGCCGACAAGCTGTGCAAGCAGCTCAGCCGCAAGGCCGTCATCGACAGCAAGACGACCATGATGGGCCGCACGGAGGAGACCTCGCACAACCGCGACGAAGCCTGCGAGGCGCAGCACAAGACTTTCGAGATCCTGCGCCGCGTCGGCGACCAGATGGGCGGCATCCTCACCCTCGACTACGACTACCACATCGATTCCGTCGAAGTGGCGCCCAACCGCAAGAGCGCCATCGTCAAGGGCACTAGCGTGTTGCAGATGGGCGAGTCGGTCATTCAGCTCAAGACCAGCTTCACGCAGCGCCTGGAGAGCGAACTGGGCCAGATGCGCCTGGTGCATGCCGAGGAGGCCACCGTGGTGCGCCTGGGCGGCCGCGGCGCCATGAGCCAGAGCGATTTCTTCCGCAAGTAAGCGGATCCATAAAAAAATCAGGGAGTCGTTGCCATGATCGTCATCAAGGATGCGGCGCCGCCGCCACCGCCGTTCTGGCACCGCCTGAACAGCTTCTTCGCTTTCCCGTTCCAGATGCGGCCGCTGGCCTACGGGCTGCTGCTGTCGTTCTGCAGCCTGTTCTTCGACGCGATCTTCTTCCTGCCCGACGCGCTGGCGCTCTTCGTCATCGAGGTCGGCATCATGCTGGCGGCCAGCCGCTACGGCTTCAAGATCATTGCGCTGGGCGCGCGCGGCATCCGCGATTCGGCCGACTTCGGCCGCGAGTCCAGCGACGACTGGACCTACCTGCCGTGGAAGCTGTTCGCGATCACGCTGGTGCAGGCCTTCCTGATCGGCTGGCTCGCCTGGTACGCGCCGATCCTGGGTACGGTGGGGCTGTTCGTCATGTCCTTCACCTTCCCGGCGGCGGTGATCGTGCTGGTGCAGTCGGCCAGCTTCTTCCAGGCGATGAACCCCGGCCACGTGATGGACGCGATGCGCATCATCGGCTGGCCGTATGCGCTGCTGTGCTTCTTCCTGTTCCTGCTGAGCACGGGCGCGCAGGTGGCGCTGTCGATGCTGCTGCCGATGTTCGACGGGCGCATTGCGCTGCCGGTCGTCAACTTCGCCTTCATCTACTTCGGCTGGGTCATGGCGAGCCTGCTGGGCTACGTGATGTTCCAGCACCACGACGCATTCGGCTTCGACGCCGTGCCGGGCAGCGAGCTGGGTGACGGCGCCACGGTCGATCGCCGCACGCCCGAGCAGATCGCCGCGCAGCGCATGGACGCAGAGGTGGCGCAGCTGATCACCGAGGGCGACCTCGCGGCCGCATTGGGCTCGGCCTACGAGGCCCAGCGCACGGCCGCGTCCGACGACCTCGCGGCGCAGCGCCGCTACCACCGCGTGCTGGCGCTGATGCCCGACAAGAAGGACACGATGCTCGACCAGGCGCGGCGCTTCATCCCGCTGCTGATGCGGCGCGACCTGGCCTCGGAGGCGCTCAAGGTCTTCAAGGCCTGCAAGGAAAAGGACAAGGCCTTCGCGCTCGACGATGCCGCCATGGTGATCGCGATGGCGCGCGCCGAATGGCGCAACGGCGACGCGCACGCCACGCTGGCGCTGCTGTCGGGCTTCGACAAGCGCTTTCGCGGCAACGAGGCGATCCCGCAGGCCTATGAGCTGGCCGCGCGCGCGCTGGTGCAGGGCCTGGGCCGGGCCGACATGGCGCAGCCCATCCTCACCACCATGGAGTCGCGCTACCCCGACAGCGAGCAGACGCAGGAAGTGCGCTGGCTGCTGCGGCCGACCCCGGCGGCCTAGCGCGGTACTACGAGGTGCGGCGCGGCGCCACGGCGGCGCCCTCGATGCCGTGCCGTTTCAGTGCCTCGGCAACGAAGCCTGACGCCTTCATCTCCTCGACGAAATCGCTGAGCCACGCCTGTGCAGCGACCCGGCCCTTCGGCACGCCCATGGCCTGCTCGATCACCATGAAGCGGCCCGGCAGCAGGCGCACGCCGCTCACTCGCGCGGCATCTGCCTCCAGTTGCTGTTTCACGCCAGCAGCCACGTCGAGGTTCTGTGCCAGGAACTGGTTCGTGACCTCGGGCGAGGTCGGTGCACGCACCAGCGTGGCGGCCTTCAGTTCGCGCGTGAGGAACAGGTCGTAGGCGCTGCCGCGGCCCACCACGACGCGGGTTCCCGCGCGGTCGACATCGGCGTTGCGCTGCAGCGGCGAGCCGTTGCGGACCAGGTAGGCGCCTTCGATGATCACGTAGGGCGCGGTGTATTCCATGTCCGCCGCGCGCACCGGGTCGATGGCGACAAAGGCCATGTCGACCTGCCGCGCCTTGACGGCCTCGACCACGTTGCCGGCCGAGTTGAACTGCACCAGCTCGACGGCCAGGCCGAGGCGGCGCGCCGCCTCGCGCGCGAGGTCCACCGAGACGCCGCTCGGCACGCCGCCCGCGCCGCGGCTGGCGAGGATCGGGTTGCCGAAGTTGATGGCGGCGCGCAGCTTGCCGGTGGCGCCGAGCTCCGCCGCCGCGGCTGCCTGCGAGCTGGCCTTGGTGCCGGCGCAGCCCGTCAGCAGGAGTCCGCCCGCGGCGCAGAAGGCGCGGCGGTCGATGGCGTGGGAGAGCACGGGCTGTTTCATGCGTGTCTCCTTGCTTGTCAGGCGCGCTGCAGGGCGCGCGTCACCATGTCGTTCGGCGCCAGCCGCAGCAGGTGCGGCAACAGGCCCAATGCCTTTTCGCGTTCGCCGGCATGCAGCAGTCCGTTGGCGCACACGGAGAGTGTGTCGGCCAGCTGCGGGTGGTCGGGCGCGGTCTTCAGCAGGATGCGGCACAGCATGTCGGCATCGCCGAACTCGCGGATGCGGGCGAAGCGGCGCGCGAGCCGGGCCATGTCGTCGGGCTTCAGGCGCAAACCCGGCTTGGCCTGGTCGAGGTAGGTCTTGTAGCTGGTGTGCTGCAAAGCGATCGTCTCGGGGTCGGTGCCAGGCAGGCGGAAGATGCGGCGCGCGGCTTGATGAAAGTCGTCGCTCGCGGGCTGCAGCCGCGCGGTGTTGAACCAGGCGCGCAGCGTGTCGGCGTCGTTGGGGCGCAGGGCGGCGGCGGCGCGCCATTCGGCGCAGGCGGGCTCGAACTTCATTGCGGCGGCCAGCCGGCGTGCGGCCGCCACGTGCGCATCGAAGTGATCGTCGTCGTTCGTCATTTCCGACTTGACGGTTTCGGGCGTCTTCACGCGGCCCAGCAGCATGGCGCCGGTCATCAGCGCGGCGCCGGTCAGCAGGCCGCCCAGGTGGGCCATGTAGGCGATGCCCTGGCCGCCCAGCCAGTGCTGCATCAGCTCGTTGACGATCCAGGCCGGCAGCAGCAGCAAGGCCGGCGCTGTGACGTAGTTGAAATAGAAGAACAGCTGGTAGAAGAAGCGGATGCGCCGCAGCCGGTACATCACCGCGTACATGCCCATCAGCGCCGAGATGGCGCCCGAGGCGCCGAGCCCGTAGCCCTCCTTGCCGGCATAGGCCCAGCCGGCCAGCGCCGAGGCGCCGACGGCGCCCAGCAGGTAGAACGTCAGGTAGGTGCCGCGGCCCAGTGCCAGCTCCACCGAGAAGCCGAACAGGAAGAGGAACAGCATGTTGCCCAGCAGGTGGCCGGTGCTGCCGTGCAGGAAGGCGGCGGTGATCCAGGTCCAGGGCTTGAACTCGGCATCCTTGTTGTAGTCCTGCGACCAGCGCTCGGTGAAGGGCGCCGGCAGCATCGCCTCGTACTGCTGGCGGTCGCGCTTCCATTCGCCGTACTGCGGGTTCGTGGGCTTGATGACTTCGTCGGCCCGCAGCTTCGCGAGGAACTTCTTGTCGTTCTGCAGGCCTTCCAGCAACTGCGGATAGGCCTCTTCATGCGGCAGCATGCGCCGTGCGAGCTTGCCGCGCTTTGGGTCGGTTTTTTCCAGCCATTCGACGAAGGGCGGCAGCTCCAGTTCGGGCAGCACGCTCTTCGTGTAGTAGTTGGCGGCACGCTCGCGCGTGTTCTCTTCACTGCGCTGCGGCCCCCAGAACACGAGCATGTTCAGGAGGATCAGCAGCACCGTCATCCACGGTGGGTTGCGCCAGCTCGGTTTGTTCTCGAGCGGGATGGCGTAGAACACGGTGCGGCCGCCGGTGTTGCCGCGATCAGCCGAGGCGGGCGCGGTGGCGCGCCACTTGCGCCTTCACCTGCGCCGGGGCTGTGCCGCCCAGGGTGTTGCGTGCGTTCAGCGAGCCGCGCAGGCTCAGCACGTCGTACACGTCCTTCTCGATGCCCGGGTTGAACTGCTGCAGCACGGCCAGCGGCAGCTCGGCCAGGTCGACCTTGTGCGAGGTGGCGGCCTTGACGGCATGCGCCACCGTTTCGTGCGCGTCGCGGAAGGGCAGGCCCTTCTTCACCAGGTAGTCGGCCAGGTCGGTGGCGGTGGCGTAGCCGCGCAGCGCAGCCATTTCCATGGCTTCGGGCTTCACGGTGATGCCGCCGATCATCTCGGCAAAGATGCGCAGGGTGTCCTTGAGCGTGTCGACGGTGTCGAACAGCGGCTCCTTGTCTTCCTGGTTGTCCTTGTTGTAGGCCAGCGGCTGGCCCTTCATGAGGGTGATGAGCGCCATCAGGTGGCCGACCACGCGGCCGGTCTTGCCGCGCGCCAGTTCGGGCACGTCGGGGTTCTTCTTCTGCGGCATGATCGACGAGCCCGTGGTGAAGCGGTCGGCGATCTGGATGAAGCTGAAGTTCTGGCTCATCCACAGGATGAGTTCTTCGCTCATGCGGCTGATGTGCACCATGCACAGGCTGGCCGCAGCGGTGAATTCGATGGCGAAGTCGCGGTCGCTCACGGCGTCCAGGCTGTTCTGGCAAACGCCGTCCATGCCCAGCGTCTTGGCGACCAGTTCGCGGTCCAGCGGGTAGCTGGTGCCGGCCAGCGCGGCGGCGCCCAGCGGCAGGCGGTTGACGCGCCTGCGCACCTCGCTCATACGTTCCGCATCGCGGCTGAACATCTCGACATACGCCAGCATGTGGTGGCCGAAGCTCACCGGCTGCGCCACCTGCAGGTGGGTGAAGCCCGGCAGGATCACGTCGACGTTCTTCTCGGCGATGTCCACCAGTGCCTTCTGCAACTCGACCAGCAGGTCGCCGATGAGGTCGATTTCGCCGCGCAGCCACAGGCGCACATCGGTGGCGACCTGGTCGTTGCGGCTGCGGCCGGTGTGCAGGCGCTTGCCGGCGTCGCCGACCAGCTGGGTCAGGCGGGCCTCGATGTTCAGGTGCACGTCTTCGAGGTCGAGCTTCCACTCGAAGGCGCCGGATTCGATTTCGGCGCGAATCTGCGCCATCCCGCGTTCAATGGCGGCGTGGTCCTGCACGCCGATGATCCCCTGTGCGGCGAGCATGCCGGCATGGGCCAGGGAGCCCTGGATGTCGGCCTGCCACAGGCGCTTGTCGAAGAAGACGCTGGAGGTGTAGCGCTTCACCAGGTCGCTCATCGGTTCGGAGAAAAGGGCCGACCAGGCTTCGGATTTCTTGTCGAATTGGTTTTGGGTCATGGGAGCCGTCCAGGAGGCAATAATGGGTTGGTCACCCGATGGATCTGATGTCTGCGATGCGCAACCCGGCGATTTTATCGGCCAGCTCTACCCCCACGCCCCCGTCATCGTCGGAAAGGGTGCGCATGCCCCTGCGCGGCGACCCATCTATCTTCGACGCCTGCCAGATCGGGGTGGTGCTGCGCACCGTGGTGTTCGTCGAGGCGGTGGTGGCCATCGCCACCCTGTTCGTGGCCTCCACGCCCGGCGAATGGCTGGTGCAGACGGCCACGGTCACGGGCGGGGCCCTGCCAGCCACCCTGATGTGGCTGGTGAGCGCCTGCGGGCTCAAGAAGCCGCTGCGGCGCCTGCCGAAGCAGGGGCAGTACGCGGCCGGTGCCGTGCTCGGTGCGGTGTCGGCGCTATATGGCTGCGGCCTGCTGCGGCTGACGGGTGTGCTTGCCAGCGCGCCGTGGCTGGCCAGTGCGCTGACCGGCGCCCTGTTCGCGGGGCTGGTGATGGCCGCGATGGTGCTGCGCGCCCGGGGCCAGACGCCGGCAGCGACCACCGCGCGGCTGGAAGAACTGCAGTCGCGCATCCGCCCCCACTTTCTGTTCAACACGCTCAACAGCGCTATCGCGCTGGTGCGCGAGGAGCCGGCCAAGGCCGAGACCATGCTCGAAGACCTGGCCGAGCTGTTCCGCCAGGCGCTGGCCGACCCGGGCGAATCGTGCACGCTGGCCGACGAGATCGCGCTGGCCGAGCGCTACCTGGCCATCGAGCAGGTGCGCTTCGGCGACCGCCTGCGCATCCGCTGGGACCTGGACGCCGCCGCCAGCAACGCGCGCCTGCCGCCCCTGCTGCTGCAGCCGCTGGTCGAGAACGCCATCAAGCACGGCGTGGAGCCCAGCCCCGAGGGCGCCAGGCTGCGCATTCGCACCGAGCGGCGCGGTTCCATGGTGGTGATCGAGGTGGTCAACAGCCTGCCGCCGCTGCGCTGGGCCGATGAGCCGCTGCCGCGCGGCCACGGCATCGCGCTGGCCAACGTGCGCGACCGGCTGCGGCTGCTGCACGACATGCAGATGCAGTTCAGCGCCGGCATGGATCAGAAAAGCTACCGGGTGCGCATAGCGATCCCCGCCGAATCATGACCCTCAAGACACTCATCGTTGACGACGAAGCCCTGGCGCGCTCGCGCCTTCGCACGCTGCTGCGCGACTGCACATCGCCCGCCGCCGAGGTGGTGGCCGAGGCCTCGCAGGGCGCCGAGGCGCTGCAGCACCTGACCACGATGGCGCTCGACCTGGTGCTGCTCGACGTGCACATGCCCGGCGTCGATGGCATCGAGGTGGCGCGCGCGTTGCGCAGCCGCTCCGATGCGCCGGCCGTGGTGTTCGTGACCGCGCATGCGACCCACGCGGTGACGGCCTTCGACCTCGATGCGGTCGACTACCTCACCAAGCCCGTGCGCGCCGAGCGGCTGCAGCAGGCGCTGCAGAAGGCAGAGCGCTTCCTGAAAGAGCGCCGCGCGCTGCAGGCCGAGGCCGTGCCCGAGACGGTGCTGATCCAGGACCGAGGCCGCGCCGAGCGTGTGCCGCTGTCTGAAGTGCTCTATCTCAAGTCCGAATACAAGTACCTCACCGTGCGCACCGCCACGCGCAGCCACATCCTCGACGGCTCGCTCAACGAGTTCGAGGAGCGCTATCCGAACCGCTTCCTGCGCGTGCACCGCAATGCGCTGGTGGCGCGCTCGGCGATTCGCGCGCTGGAGAAATACGACGACGGCGAGGACGCCGAAGGCTGGGCCTTGCGGCTGGACGCCATTCCCGAGCCCGTGGCCGTGTCGCGCCGCCAGCTTGCCGCAGTGCGCGAAGTGCTCAAGGAAGCGCGATGAGCGACGACAAGCCCGCGGCTGCCGAGGCGCCACCGCCGCCGGAACTGAAGCCGGAGCCGGCCACCGAGCCACCGCAGGCCGCAGCGGTCGAGCCCGCACCTGCGCCCGAGGCGCAAGAGCCCGAACCGGTGACCGAGCCTGAGCCGGAGCCAGAGCCGCCCGCACCCGCACGCGACCGCCTGCTGCTGCACATGCCCGTCGACGTGCGTAGCGCCTCGCTGGTGGTGCTCGCCGTGCTGGCCAGCGTGTTCGCGCTGCAGTGGGGCCAGGCCGTGTTCATTCCGCTGATGCTGAGCCTGCTGCTGACCTACGCGCTGTCGCCGCTGGTGGACCTGCTCCATCGCTGGAAGCTGCCGCGCTGGATCGGCGCGGCGCTGATCCTCGTGGGGCTGTTCGGCGGGCTGGGCTGGACCGGCTATTCGCTCTCGGGCAGCGCCTCGCAGCTGCTCGATTCGCTGCCGGTGGCCGCGCAGAAGCTCGGCCAGGCCATGCGCCGCGACAAGGGCGCCAGCGCCACGCCGCTCGAAAGCGTGCAGCAGGCCGCCGCGCAGCTCGAAAAAGCCGCCGAAGAAAACTCCGCCCGCGTCGCCGCGCGCAAGGGCGTGGCGCGCGTGGTCATCGAACGGCCGGGCTTCAATGTGCGCGACTACCTGCTGAGCGGCACCGTCGGGCTGTTGAGCGCGATGGGGCAGCTCACGCTGGTGGCTTTCCTCACCTACTTCGCGCTGTGCTCGGGCGACACCTTCCGCCGCAAGCTCATCAAGATCACCGGGTCGAGCCTGCAGAAGAAGAAGGTCACTGTGCACGTGCTGGACGACATCACCCGCAACATCGAGCGCTACCTGCTGGTGCAGATACTGGTGAGCGGGGTGGTGGGCGTGGCGACCGGGCTGGCGTTCTGGGCCCTCGGCGTGGAGAACGCGGCGGTGTGGGGAATCATCGCGGCCGTGACCAACCTCATTCCCTACATCGGCTCGGTGATCGTGCTGGCAGCCGCGGGGCTGGTGGCCTTCCTGCAGTTCAACAGCCTGCAGATGGGCATCGTGGTGGGTGGCGTGTCGTTGGCGATCCACACGATCATCGGCAACCTGCTGATGCCCTGGCTCACCAGCCGCACCAGCCGCATGAACCCGGTGGCAGTGTTCGTGGGCGTGATCTTCTGGGGCTGGCTCTGGGGCATCTGGGGCCTGCTGCTGGGCATTCCGATCACGATGGTGATCAAGTCGATCTGCGATCGGGTGGAAGACCTGCAGCCGATCGGGGAGCTGCTGGGGGAGTAGGCCTAGCCCAGCAAGGCCTTCAACTCGCCCGCCGCAGCGGTGAGGATCTCCCGCGAAAGAGCCTCGTCGTTGACCGCGCGCGACAGCGACACTGCACCCACCAGCGAAGACAGCGCCGAGAATCGGGCGACCGGCTGCAGTTGTGGCTGCTTTTCCCGTTCATCAGCGAGAGCCTGCTTTAGACGGCAGCTTCTTTACGAAGGTAAGGTCCGGGTCCAGCGGCTTTCCGTCGCGCGTGCGCAGGTCGATCTTCGGCACCGGCTTGCCGCTGTCGCGCTCGAGCAGCACCGAATGGCGCTCGCCCTTGGCGTACAGGTGCGCCTCGCCCCAATGCCGCAGGCCCACCACCACGGGGAACAGGCCCTTGCCCTTGGCCGTCAGCACGTACTCCTGGTAGAGCGAGCCGTCGGAGGCGGGCACCAGGTCGAGCACGCCTTCCTGCACCAGGTTTTTCAGCCGGTCCGACAGGATGTTCTTCGCAACACCCAGGCTCTGCTGGAACTCGCCGAAGCGCTTCATGCCGTCGAACGCATCGCGGATGACGAGCAGCGACCACTGGTCGCCAACGATCTCGAGCGCGCGTGCCATCGGGCATGCGTCGGTTTTGAGGCTTCTTCTTCGGGCCATGGCTTTCTTCCTGCGTTGGGCGCGAGTTTAGACCGCAATGGCCGTTCGGTTGCAGAGTAAAACCGCAATGACTAGCATCAGCCTGAAGGAATCCCCACATGCCCTATCTCCAACTCGACGTGAACGGCCGCCATCCCGTGGCCGACAAGAAACGCCTCGCAGTAAAACTCAGCGAAACCTATGCGCAGATGATGAGCGTCGACATCCGCCGCATCAGCATCGCGATCCGCGAAGTGGGCGAGGGCGGCGTGTGGCGCATGGTGGACGGCGAGCCCGCCGAGGTGTCGGTGCTCATGTGCGACATCCGGCGCGGCCGTTCGGCCGAACTGCGGCTCGAAGTGGCCAAGGCGTTGTGCCGCGACTGCATCGGGATCCTGGGCCTGCGCGAAGACCGGCTCAATGTCGAGTTCACCCAGCATTCGGGCGACGAGATGTACCACCCGACGCTCGGCGGCTACAGCCCCGAGTGGTCGGAAGGCGAAGAAGCTCAGTGAGCAGCAGCCGCGTGCGCACGGTGCAGCCGTGAGAAGCGCGCGATCATCAACGGCCCCAGCAGCGCGCCCAGCCCGACCGAACTCCACGCTGCCACCCAGCCGTGCGTGCTGCCCAGGCCGAAGCGCGTCTGCCCCCAGTCCAGCGCAAGGCCGAACACCCACGGACTGAGCGCACCCGCGCCGAAGCCCATCACCGAACGCACCGAGTACGCCACGCCCAGCCGGTGCGGCGCCACCACGTCGGCCAGCGCGGTCGAGTAGACCGAAGAATCCGCAATGGCGAGCAGGTTGTAGACGGCGGCGGCTGCTGCCAGCAGCCACAGCGGCCAGCTCCACATCCAGCCGAAGGCGAAGGACATGCACAGGCTCGCGACGGTGGCGATCATCATCACCCGCGCGCGGCCGAGCCGGTCGGAAGCCGCGCCGCCCGCGATGCTGCCGAACACGCTGACGAGGTGCGCCAGCGCGGCAAGCGCGATGCCCGCGCCTTGCCACGACGTCGTCGTGCCCGACGACGCCACCAGATAGGCCGGCAGCCACGCCCACAGCGCCATGAGCTCCCAGCAATGGAAGGCGTAGGCCCAGTTGCCCGCCATCGCGGGCTTGTCGCGCACCGTGGCGGCCAGCGCGGGCCAGGTGCCTTCGCGGATCGCGCCGGGCACGGGCACCAAAGGCGGCCGCATGCGGCGCAGCGCCTGCAGCGTCAGCAATGCGCCCGCCACGGTGCAGCCCGCCGCGACCAGCAGCCCCAGCCGCCAGTGCTGCAGATGGCTGAATGCCGCCACCACCGCAAGCGAGAGCGCATAGCCCATCGACGACGAACCGATGAAGAGGCCCATCGCACGTCCGCGCACGGCGGGCTCGGCGTTGCGCGCCAGCAGCTGCAGGCCCGGCGTGTAGGAGGCCCCCGCGCACAGCCCGGCCAGGCCGTAGAGCAGCATCGCCGAGAGATGGCCGCGCGCGAAGATGGCGAAGGCCAGTGCCGCCATCGCGCTGATGGCGCTGCCGGCGAAAAAGATGCGGTGCGGCCCGTAGCGGTCGGCCAGCAGGCCCACGGCGAACAGCGAGCTCATGTAGCCCACGTGCCAGGCGCTCTGGATCGAGCCGGCCTGCGCGGCCGTCATGTGCCAGTCGGCCATCATGAAAGGGAGCACGCCGGAATAGGCCGTGACGATCATCGCCTGCAGCAGCCGGCTCGTGCACAGCAGCGCCAGCCAGCCGCGCTGCGGGGCGGGCTCAGCGCAATGCACGTTGCAGGAGCACGGTGTCGACCCACTGCCCGAACTTGAAGCCGATGTCGCGCAGCACGCCGACCTGCTCGAAGCCCAGGCTTTCGTGCAGCCGCAGCGAGCCTGTGTTGGCGCTGTTGCCCACGCACGCCACCATCTGCGTGAAGCCGCCGTCGGTGCAGCGCCGGATCACTTCGCGCAGCAGTGCCTTGCCGATGCCATGGCCGTGCATGCCTTGCGCGACGTAGATCGAGTCTTCCACTGTGTGGCGGTAAGCGGAACGGGCACGGTAGGCGGTGGCATAGGCATAGCCGACCACTTGGCCGTCCTTCAGTGCGACAAGGTAGGGAAGGCCGCGCTGGAGCACATCGGTGCGGCGCGCCTGCATCTGCTCGACGGTGGGCACTTCTTCCTCGAAGGAGCACAGGTCGTGCAGCACGTAGTGGCTGTAGATGGCCTGCACCGCGGCCATGTGGTGCGGCTCGGCGTCGAGGATTTCAACGGTAGCGGAAGTGAGGCATGGAGATGACATGGCCCGATCTTGACGATCCACACTTGATAAGTGAAGCTTCGCTGACCTATGCGAGGCATAAGAAATACTTTGGATAAATCACTGAACCTCGACCAGCTCAAGTCCTTCGGGCTGGTGATCGAAACGGGCAGCTTCTCGGCGGCGGCCGACCGGCTCGGCATCTCGCAGCCGGCCGTGAGCCTGCAGATTCGCCAGCTGGAGCGCCACCTAGCGGTGCGCCTCGTCGAGCGGGTCGGCAAGCGCGCGAAGTCCACGCCAGCGGGCATGGAGCTGCTGCGCCACGCGCAACACATCGAGACCGCGGTCGAGAACGCCGTCGATGCATTGGCCGACCACGCCAGCGGCATCGCGGGCCGCGTGCGGCTTGGCACCGGCGCGACGGCCTGCCTGCATTTCCTTCCGGCCGTGCTGCGTAGCCTGCGCGAGCAGTTCCCCGAGCTGGGCGTAGTGGTCAGCACCGGCAACACCGAAGACCAGGCGCGCAAGGTGGAGGAGAACAGCCTCGACCTTGCGCTGGTCACACTGCCGGCGGCTGGTCGTTCATTGACGGTGATTCCGGTGCTCGACGACGAGTTCGTCGCCATCGGCCGGGCGGACCTCGCACCGCTGAAGGCGAGGGTGGCACCGGCCGATCTGGGCGCGCTGCCGCTGGTGCTGTTCGAGCCCGCCGCCAACACGCGCAAGCTGGTCGACCGCTGGTTCGCCGCCGGTGGCCTGCAGCCGCAGCCAGTGATGGAGCTGGGCAGCGTCGAGGCGATGAAAGAGATGGTGGCCGCGGGGCTGGGCTATGCCATCGTGCCCGGCATGTCGATGGTGGGGCGCGGCGCCCACCCGGAGCTGAAGACCAGCCGCCTGAATCCCCGCATGCACCGCACGCTGGCCGTGGTGATCCGGCGGGACAAGCCCGTCAACAAGGCCTTGCGCGTGGTGCTCGATGCGATCGTGGCGGCCGGAAAGAAGCCCGGCCGCCGCTGATCGGTCTTCAGTGCCGTGTTATTCCGGAACCGCAGCCAGCGAGGCACCGCCGCGTGCCCGGCCCAGCGTGCCGACGATGAGCGCAGCGATCAGCACCAGCACGCCGCTGAGCACCATCGCGCTGGAGATGCCGAAGTTGTCGACCGTCACGCCACCGATCAGCGCGCCGGAGGCAATCGCCACCTGGAAGCCGCTCACCAGCAGGGCCTGGCCGGCTTCGGGCGCGTCGGGCACCGCTTCCATCATCCAGCCCGTGAGCGCCACCGGGATCAGGCCGAAGGCCACGCCCCAGATCACGACCACCACCGCGCCGGGCACGAAGCCGGAGCCGATCACCGTCGTCAGCAGCAGGGCGGTGGCGAGCATCAGCGCCGCCAGCAGGGTGGTGCCGCGCACGCTGCGCGCCACCAGGCTGCCGCCGACGAAGGTGCCGACGAAGCCCACCGCGCCGTAGACCAGCAGCAGCGTCGAAACCGAGTTGGGCGCCAGGCCGAACACCTGTTGCAGCAGCGGCTTCAGGTAGGTGTAAGCCGCGAAATGGCCGGCGATGAAGAACAGCACAGCGAGCAGGCCGACTTGCGCCATGCGGCGCGTGAGCGGCGTCAGCAGGTCGCGTGCGCCGATGGCGCGCACCGGCGGAATCGCGGGCAGCAGCCACAGCTGCACCAGCAGCACGACGGCCGCCAGCGCACCGGTCACCGCGAACGAGGCGCGCCAGCCGAACAGCGTGCCGAGGAACGAGCCTGCCGGCACCCCGAGCACCGTGGCGGCCGACACACCCGCCAGCACCAGCGACATGGCGCGTGCCTGCGATGCATGTGGCACCAGCTGCGTGGCAGCGGCGGGCGCAAAGGTCCAGAAGCCGCCCACGCACAGGCCGAGCAGCAGGCGCGCCACCAGCATCGTGCCGAAGTTGGGCGCGAAGGCGGCGAGCAGGTTCGAGGCAATCAGCAGCGTAGTGAGCGCGATCAGCACGGTGCGGCGGTCGAGCTTGCCCGACGCCACGATCAACGCCGGGCCGGCGAATGCGGCCAGCACGCCGGGCATGGTGACCATCAGGCCGGCCGTGCCGTCGGACACGTTGAGCCCGCGCGCAATGTCGGTCAGCAGGCCGATGGGCATGAACTCGGTCGAGACCATCGCGAAGGTGCCGACGGCGATGGAGCTGACGGCGAGCCATGCGGAGCGGGACGCAGGAGCCGGTGCGGAGACCGGCGCCGATGCAGCGAGGTCGTCGATGCACGGGTTGCTGCTGGGGGAATTCATCATGGGAAGCGGTCCTTGGAAGCATCGGCGACGCGTGGGCCAATGCTGGTGAAGAGGCATTGGAGTGTGCGAGCCGTCGCCTCCGCGACAAAGACACCGGGGAGCAGTAGTCAGTTTCCCTGGGGCGAACAATCGACCCTTTTGATGGCTGTAGCCATCCGCGTATCCGTATTTGCTGGCTTTGCTGGCGCGGTCCGCAGCTACAGCACCCGGCCGTCGGCGATGAACGAGTCGCCGATCAGTACACGAAAGGCCGCACCCTGCGCAAACTTCGGTTGCGCCACGGCCGGCGAGAGGAATTCGACCTCCAGCGCCGCAGGCTTGCCGCGCTCCAGCGCATCGCCCGGTGGCACGACCCAGCGCGCCGAGAAGCCTTCCTTGTCGATCACCAGCGCGCAGCGGTATTCGCCCGGCGCAATCGGCACGTCCTGCGAGGGCAATGCAGGCTTGCGGAAGGTGAGCTCGACGCGCGCATGCGGCGTGAAGGCGCCCGCCGTGTCGAAGCTCGGCGGCATGACGGCCGGCGCGCTCGGCGCACGGCGCGGGCGCTTGCTGATGAGCCACGCAATCACGTTGCCGATGATCGGCACCCACAGCACCATCAGCAACGTGGCGATGTCGCGTGTGGTGGTGCCCGGCGTCGCGTAATGCCGGACGACGGCGCCACCGACGGCCACGCACAGCAGGACGATGACGATGACCTTGCGGCGGAACTGGATCTTGGTGGTGCTCATGTTCTGGGTGGCGCCGCTTCGGGAAACGATGGAATGTCGGATGCGTGATCGAGTCACGGCACCTCATGCGAGGTCTGGTTGCGAGTCTAGGCCCACCGTGAGTGCCGGCTCATCCCACCCGCAGCACCGCATCGGCCGGCAGCGCCTGCCAGTCGATCCATTCGCCCACCGCCAGCTGATGCGTGGAGGCGGCAGCACCTTGCACATCGCCCCATTGCAGCGTGAGCTTGCGCGCGCCGAGTCGCAGCGCGATCTCGAAGCCCGGCCAGTGCGCGGGCACGCGCGGCGTCAGCGAGAGCTGGCGGCCTTTCACGCTCAGGCCCAACAGCGTTTCGACCGCCGCACGATGCAGCCACGCGGCCGAGCCGGTGTACCAGCTCCAGCCGCCGCGGCCCACGTAGGGCGCGGCACCGTAGACGTCGCCCGCCATCACGTAGGGCTCCAGTTCGTAGGCCGGCCCGCGCTCGGGATGTTGCGCGCGATGTGCGGGGCTCAGTCCCTCGAAGCTCCGCCATGCGGCCTCGTGGTCGCCCTGCAGCGCCTGCGCCATCAGCGCCCACACCGCGCCGTGCGAGTACTGCCCGCCGTTCTCGCGCACACCGGGCGGATAGGCCTGGATGTAGCCCGGGTTGTTGCCCGAACGCGCGAACGGCGGCGTCAGCAGGCGCAGCAGTCCGGCCGGTTCGTCGTGCAGCAGTTTCTTGACGGACTCCATCGCCGGCCCCGTGTGCGCCGCATCCGAGGCACCCGACAGCACCGACCACGCCTGCGCAATCAGGTCGATGCGGCATTCGTCGTTGGACGACGAACCCAGCGGCGCGCCGTTGTCGAAGAAGGCGCGGCGGAACCACGCGCCGTCCCAGCCGGCATCGTGCAACGCGGCGATCCAGCCGGTGCGCGCCGCCGTCCAGCGCGCGACGCGTTCGTGTTCGCCGCGTGCCTGTGCCAGCGGCGCGAACTGCGCGACCACGCTGCACAGGAACCACGCGAGCCACACCGATTCGCCGCGGCCTTCGTTGCCCACGCGGTTCATGCCGTCGTTCCAGTCGCCGGTGCCCATCAGCGGCAGGCCGTGCACGCCGGTCTTCAGGCTGCGGTCGATGGCGCGCGCGCTGTGCTCGAACACACTGGCCATCTGGCCGCTGCGCTGAGGTGCGTAGTAGGCGTCTTCGGCGCCGTCGGGAATGGCGGGGCCTTCGATGAAGCCGGCCATCTCGTCGAGCAACGATGCGTCGCCCGTCACCTCGACATAGTGCGCCGACGCATACGGCAGCCACAGCAGGTCGTCCGAGAAATGCGTGCGCACGCCGGCACCGCCGGGCATGTGCCACCAGTGCTGCACATCGCCTTCGGGAAACTGCCGCGCCGCGTTGACCAGGATCTGCTCGCGCAGCCGCGCCGGGTCGGTGAGTGCGAAGGCCATCGCGTCCTGCAGCTGGTCGCGAAAGCCGAAGGCGCCACCCGCCTGGTAGAAGCCCGCTTTCGACCACAGCCGGCAGGCCAGCGTCTGATAAATCAGCCAGCGGTTGACCAGCGCGTCGAACAGCGGGTCGGGCGTGCGCACCTGCAGGCGGCCGAGCAGCTCGTCCCAGAAGCCGCGCACTTGCACCAATGCTTCGGGCACGTCGCGCTGGCGCCAGCGGCGAGAGAGTTCGAGTGCGGCGTCTGCGCTGTTCGCATGGCCCAGCACGAAGGTGAAGCTGGCGGTATCGCCGGCCGCCACCACGAACTCGCCGCCGATGGCCGCGCAGGCGTCGAGCCCGCTGCCGGCGCGCCGTGCGAGCGTGTCGGGTACTTCGACCATGCCGCGATCGCCGAAGAATTCATTGCGGTCGCAGGTCCATTGCGTGGCACCTTGCAGCCCCGCCAGCAGCATGAAGGCAGTGCTGCCGCCGAAGCCCGCGCCCGATTCGCGCTGCTGGCCGAACACGGTCGGCTGGTCTTCCGGCTTCCAGCAATGCACGGTGCGCCGCGTGCCACGCGCATCGCCAAGCTGCCACTCGGCCATGGCCAGTGCGCGCAGGCGGCGCGTGCCGGTGCCGCTGTTTCGCACGCGCACATGCACGAGCTTGACGGCCTCGTCGCGGTCGGCGAAGAAGGTGGTTTCCAGCGCGAGACCATTCGCCTTGTGCTCGAACACCGTGTAGCCCTGTCCGTGTCGCACACGGTGGCGTGCGCTGCCTGAGTTGCCACCAGCAGGTGTCAGCGGCAGCATCTCGCGCGAAGCAAGGTCCTGCAGCAGGTAGTGCTCGAAGGCCGGGTCCTGCACCGGGTCGTTCGACCACGGCGTCACCTGGTGCATGCGGCTGTTGCCGGCCCAGGTGAAGCCCGTGCCCCACTCGGACACCTGGAAGCCGAAGCCCGCATTGGCGATCACGTTGATCCACGGCCGCGGCGTGCGCCGGCCCGCGCCGACCTCGAAGCAGAACTCGCCGGTGCCGGCGTCGAAGTCACCGGTCGGGGCGTTGGCCGATGGCGTCGGGGCGGGGCGGGGCAGCAGGGGCACGCTTGGCAGCGCGGCGGCGGCGACCGTCGACGCCGCCGTGTCGTTGCGGGCCTCGTGCAGCGCAGCCACCTGCACTTCGAGCGGGCGCCCGTCGGCCGTGAAGACCGCGCGCGCCAGGCTGGAGAACGCGGCCTTTTCCGAAGGCACAACGTCCTGGTCGCGCAGCAGGTAGAAGCCGGCCGTGTCGTTGCGCGGAAAGCTGTTCTGCGTCTGCTGCGCGACGCGCGCGCGCAGGCTTTCTATTTCACGCTGCAACGGCATCAGGTACGAATTGGGCTCGCTGTTGAGCACCACCAGGTCGCAGGCCACGCCGCCGAAGCCCCACCAGGGCTGGGCGCGCAGCAGCGTGTTGATGAGCCCCATGCCGATCATCGAGTGGATGTGCACCAGCACGATGGGCTTGTCGCCCGAGATGCCGAAGCGCCAGATCTGCCGCAGGTCGATCAGCCCGCGGTCGCGCATGACGCGTGGCGTGGTGTAGGTGAGGATGGTCGTCAGGTCCTGCAGCGCCAGGTTCTGCGCGGGCGCGATGCTCAGGTCGCGCAGCCGCACCTGCGCCAGCGTGGCGGCCATGCGGGTGGCGCGCTCCACGTGCATCGGCTGCATGTAGCGGTCGATGCCGGGCATCAGCGCATCGATGTTCTTGTCGGCTGCGGTGGCAAAGCTCAGGCGCGCGGTGGTGCCGGGCGCAATCGACAGCCGCACGCGCAGGCAGGCGATGGGGTCCAGCCCGTTGACCTGCTTGCCGTTGGGCGTGAGCGGCTGCGCGTCGAGCGCGGGGTTGGCCAGCGTGCGGTTGCGCCCGATGAAGGCGCGCCGGTCGGTCATGCAGTCGACCGAGAGCACGTGCGCGTCCGCCGAGGCCAGGAAGTGCGCGGCGGCCATCACCGCGTCGCCATGCAGGCGCGGCTTGCGCGACATCAGCAGCGCGCGCCACGCGGGCTCCCAGCGCGACTCGACGAACAGGTTGGCGAAGGCCGGATGCGCCTCGTCGGCCTTGGGGTTCGACAGCACCGGCTCGAAGTACGAGACCAGTTCGAGCGTGCGCGGTTCCTCGCCCGAGTTGTGCAGCGTGATGTTGCGCAGCTCGGTGTCGTCCTCGGGGCTGATGAGCACAGTGGTACGCACCTGCAAGCCGGGGCCGGTCGCGTCGAACTGAACGTGGTCGGCCAGGAAGCGGGTGCGGTAGCGCCAGCCGTCTCCCGGCGCGGGCAGGGCGGTGAGTGAGGTGAGTTCCTGGGTGCCCTCGTCGCGCACGAAGAAGAAGGTGCCGTAGCTGTCGCGCAGCGGGTCGTCGCGCCAGCGTGTCACGTTGAACGAATGCCAGCGGCTCACGCCAGCGCCGTTGGCGCGCAGGGCAACGGTGTAGCGGCCGTTCGACAGCAGGTGCGTGGGCTGAAAGCCGGGTGCCATCGGGTCGACCAGGCGGGGCTGGAACAGCGGCGCCAGCTCGGCCTGGCTGGGCTCGGGCGGCGTGCGCGGATCGGCGCTGCCGATGATCTGCCGCGGCGTGCGCTCGTGCAGCAGCGACTCGTGCGCCTGCACCAGCGCGGCGCTGCCGAACCAGCGGCGCGGCGCGTCGGCGCACAGCAGGTTGCACAGCGCCACCAGCGACATGCCCTGGTGGTGCGCCATGAAGTTGCGCACCACGGTGAAGTCTTGCCCCTCGGGCTGGCGCGAGACGGTGAAGTCGACCGCGTCGTGAAAGCCGAACTCGCCGCGCGCACCGAGCGATTCGAGCAGTTCAAGGTTGATCACCGCCGCCCCGGGCGCGAACGGCGCGGCCATGGCGCTGGCATAGGGCGCCACCACGCGGTCGGTGGGCGGCGTGCGCCGCAGCGCGAGGCGCGGCACGCCGAAGGGCGAGTACTGGTAGGCCAGCGAGTGGTCTTGTGCGAAGTAGGCCGATTCGGAAACGCCCCACGGCAGGTTCTGCGCCCGCCCGAAGGCCTGCTGCTCGGCAATGGCGGCGGCGTTGGCCACTTGCAGCAGGCCGTCGGTGGGCTCGGTCATCACCAGCGCGGGCATCACGTACTCGAACATCGAGCCCGACCACGACTTCAGGCTGGGCTGGAAGCCGACCAGCAGGAACGGCCGGCCCAGCGCCATCCAGTGGCGGCGCGGTACGTCGCCCTTGGCAATTGCCAGGAAGCTCAGCAGCCGCGACTCGGAGGCCAGCAGGTCGTAGTAGCTTGCGTCGAGCACGTTCTCCTCGACCCGCAGGCCGATGTGGAACAGGTGGCGCTTGGGGTCGTAGAGGCCGCTGAAGTCCATGCCGGCGTGCAGCGCGTCGCAGCGCACGGCCAGTGCTTCGAGCGCGGGTGCTTCATGCGGCTGGCAGCCTTCGGACGCGAAGGTGCGGCAGGCCTGCGCCACGGCCACGAGGTGGCCCGCGAAGTTGCCGCTGTCCACGCTCGATACGTAGTCTGGCGGCAGCGGCTTCAGCGTTTGCGTGTCGTACCAGTTGAACAGGTGGCCGTTGTGCTTCTGCATGCGGTCCACGCTGTCGAGCGTGGCGGCGATGCGGGCGAGCAGGGCGGGGGTGTCGATCCACCCGAACTCGCGCGCGCAGCAGGTGGCCAGCAGGTACATGCCGATGTTGGTCGGCGAGGTGCGATGCGCAACGGTGGGCTGCGGCTCCAGCTGCAGGTTGTCGGGAGGCAGGTGGTTGTCGTCCGGGCCCACCACGTGCTCGAAGAAGCGCCAGGTGTCGTGCGCAAGCTTTTCGAGATACGTGCGCTGATCGGCGTTGAGCGGGTCTGGCGCTTTTGCCTCGGTGCGGCTGCCCCACCAGGCCGCGACCGGCGCCAGCGTCCACAGCACGAACAGCAGCGCGCCTATCACCGGGTAGGCGCTCCAGAGCGCCGCCACCGCGAGTGCGACGCACACCACGCTGCTCGCGGCGGCATTGCGCAGGAAGGGCGCGAGGCGACCGCTCGATTGCGCCTGTGCCTGCGCGGCCGTAGTCCATTCGAGCAGGTGCCGGCGGCTGACCACGAGGCGCCACGTCGCGCGGAACCATGCGTCGAGCAGCAGCCGCGTCTGCGCCGCGAGTTGCACGAACTGCCAGGCCGCGCCAGCCATGGCGCGCAGCAGCTCGACCGCGCCCACGTCGAAGAAGTGGCGCAGCTCGATGGCGCGGCGCGTGGGCACCAGCCCGGCCAGCGCACCGAGCAGTGGCCCCAGCGTGAGCGCCGACGCCACGGCCGCCAGCGCCCAGCCCAGCGGCATGGCCTGCGTGAAGATCACCAGCACCAGCAGCGCGAAAGAAGCCGGCACCACCAGCGAGCGGCGCAGGTTGTCGCTCATCTTCCAGAGGCCCAGCGCGTCGATGCCGAAGCGGCGCGCACGCCACATCAGCGGCAGCAGCTGCCAGTCGCCGCGCACCCAGCGGTGCACACGCGACGCCGCAACGCCGGCATGGTGCGGATGGTCCTCGACAAGTACTACGTCGCTCACCATCGCGCAGCGCGCGACCGTGCCTTCGAGCAGGTCGTGGCTGAGCACTGCGCCGTCGGGCAGGCGGCGATCGAGCGTGGCGTGCAGCGCACGCACGTTCAGCAGGCCCTTGCCGGTGAAGGAGCCGCTGCCGAACACGTCCTGGTAGATGTCGGAGGCGCCGCTGCCGTAGGGGTCGAGCCCGCACTGGCCGGCGAACACCCAATGGAAGAAGGAGCGCTCGTGCCGCTGCGGAAACGGCGTGACGATGCGCGGCTGCAGGATGCCGAAGCCGGCGACCACGCGCTGGCGTTGCACGTCGATTTCGGGTGCGTTGAGCGGATGCGCGGCAATCGACACCAGGTCGCGCAGGGCGCCGGGCGGCAGGCCGGTGTCGCTGTCGAGCGTCAGCACATACGGCGTGCGGCCGGCGGTGAGCCGCAGGCCCGGGGCGAGCGGCAGGAAGCCGCTGGCGTCGCCGGCTGCGAGCAGGCGCACCAGCATTTCCAGCTTGCCGCGCTTGCGCTCCCAGCCCATCCAGCGCTGCTCGGTGTCGCTCCAGCTGCGCGGGCGGTGCAGCAGCAGGAAGCGCGGCGCCTCGCCGGGTGCCACGGGGTATTTGGTGTTGAGCGCGGCGATGCGTTGCAGGGCGTCGTCGAGCAGGGGGCCGTCTTCAGGCAGCGAGGCCAGCGGTGCGTCTGCCCAGTCGGTGAGCAGCGCGAACTGCGCATGTGTTTCGCGGTTGGCGAGCCAGTGCAGTTCGAGCCGGTGTGCGAGCTGTGCGTTGTTCGCGTTCGAGCCCAGCAGCGTGGGCATGACGACGAGCGCGCGGTGCCGCTCGGGAATGCCGTTCGCAAAATCCAGACGCGGCAGGCCCTGCACTCGCACCGACTCGGCCATGATGCGCTGCGCAAGCGCGAGCAGCGCTTCGGACAGCGGCCACGCGAGAAAGACGAGCGCCAGCACGGTGGTCCAGTCTTCGCGGTGCGGCAGGCTGTGCACCACGGCGAACAGCAGCAGCGCGGTGCCCAGCGCCACGGAGCCGACGTAGACAGGCAAGCGCCAGCCGCGATGGCTGCGTGCCTGTCGCGTGTCGGGCACTCGCCCGGTACGGCCCGCATGGCCGTTCGATTGCAGCGCCGCGATCAGCGCGCGCCTGCCTTGGCCGAAGAGGTAGTAGCCGGCGGTGCCGTCTGCGCGGTCGGTCTCCGCGCCCGCGTCGTCGGCCGGCGCGCTGGCGGCCAGTTGCACCACGGCTTGCGCGACGGCGCGCTCGGGCTGTTCGCTGCTGCGCGCCACCTGCTCCATCGCATGCGTGATCTGCTGGCGCGTGAGTTCGCTCTCGTTGGCGAAGCTCGGCAGCTCGCGCAGCACGCGCAGCGAACGGCTCACAGGCTCGATCAGGTCGCTCCACTCGACCTGGCCGATCATGCGCAGCGTGGTGATGATGTTGCCCACCGTGAGATTGGCGGCGGCCTGCGCGTTCTGCGCTTCGCCGATCAGCGCCGGCCCGTTGGGGCAGTGCTGCTCGGTCCAGCGCACCAGCGCGGGCATGTCTTCGCCATGCTCGACGGGCAGGCGCTGCCACAGCTGCGTGAGGTAGTTGTCCTGCAGGCCGTGGCTTTGCAGCGCGCGGTAGAGCACGTCGAGGTCTTGCACCGAAAGGTGCGGCGCGGCGTCCCATGCGGCATGCGCGATCTCGCGCGCCACCTTGTTCTCGGCAATGCTCTCGGCCACGCGGCGCAGGTTTTCGAGCAGCACCACGCGCAAGGTGGTGGGCAGCGCCCACAGCTCGCCGAGCGTGAGCTCGTCGATGTCCTGGTAGGCGTTGAGGAAGGCTGTGAACAGCGTCTTGTTGAGCACGCTGTCGGTGTGGGCCACGTAGGCCCAGGCAATGCCGTACACGCGCGGCAGGCCCGCCAGCGGCGGCGCGGCGAGCTTGGGCAGGCGCGCGTAGTAGCTGCGCGGCACGCCGTCGTGAATCTGCTGGAGCTGCGCCTCGACCAGGTGGAAGTTGTCGAGCAGCCACTCGGCCGCAGGCGACACATAGCGACCGCTGAGCGAGATCAGCGCGATGTAGTCGAAGGCGTTGCGCAGCGACGCGAGGTTTTCGTCCACGCGCGGAAAGAAGGGCGCCCCCTCGCGCGCGAGGCGGCGGTCTTCTTCCACCGCCTGGGCGCGGGCGAGGCTGTGGCCGTGCTGCTCGAAGCGCTGGATGCCGAAGAGTTCGGCGCGGATCGGTGCGGCTACCGGATCATGCGGGCCGAGCAGCAGCGCCCGGGCGTACGGACTGAGTCCCTGGAGACGATCGACGACGGCTGCGGCGCTCAAGCGATGGCGAAGAGACCGATACCCAGCACCACGGCCACGCAGGCGATCGTGACGATGCGGCCCGCAGCGAGCGCGCGCACCCGTTGCATGTGGCTTCGCAGCGAGAACCAGCGCCCGTGAGCGCGCGCGCAGTGGCGCATGTGGGAGGCCAGCGCCTTGGCGTCGTTGCCGACGAAGTCGATGGGCGAATGGGTGAGGGACTGCGGGACTGGCATGGCAACGGGCTCCTTGTAACGACTTCGAGCTGCCGCGCGATTGCGAGAACTGTGAACGTGTCCGACCGTACCCTTTTAAATGACCTTACAGGTGCCTGATTGCCGATGCCGGACGTAGGAAAGGGCGCCGAAGCGCCCTTTGCCGTGGCCGGAATGGGTGTGGTCAGCCCGTATTGCGCAGCCCCGCTGCCACCCCGTTGATCGAGATGTGGATGCCGCGCTGCAGCCGCTCGCCGCCGTCGCCCGCGCGGTAGCGCCGCATCAGCTCGACCTGCAGGTGGTGCAGCGGGTCGATGTACGGAAAGCGGTGGCGCACCGAGCGCTGCATTTCGGCATTGCCTTCGAGCCGCTGCTTCGCGCCGGTGATGAGCGTGAGCGCATCCGACGTGCGGTGCCATTCGGCATCGATCATCGAGAACACCTTCTGGCGCAGCTTGCGGTCGGTGACCAGCTCGGCGTAGCGCGAAGCCAGTGCGAGGTCGCTCTTGGCCAGCACCATGTCCATGTTCGACAGCAGCGTGCGGAAGAAGGGCCACTGCTCGTACATGCGCTGCAGCAATGCCTGGCGCTCCTTCTTCCCCGCAGCCGTGCCCGCCGCGGCCAGGAACTGCTCCACGCCCGAGCCGAAGCCGAACCAGCCCGGAATGGTCAGGCGGCACTGGCCCCAGCTGAAGCTCCACGGCACCGCGCGCAGGTCGTCGATCTTGTGGCTGGGGTTGCGCGAGGCGGGGCGCGAGCCGATGTTGAGTTCGGCGATCTCGCGGATCGGTGTGGAGCCGAAGAAGTAGTCGCCGAAGCCCGGGGTTTCGTAGACCAGCTTGCGGTACGCGGCCATGCTCGCGGTCGAAAGCTCGCCCGCGGCCGAGAGGAAGGTGGCGGGCGCCGACTTGCCCTGCGGCAGCAGCGTGGCTTCGAGCGTGGCGGCCACCAGCGTTTCGAGGTTGCGCCGGCCGATCTCGCGGTTGGCGTACTTCGAGCCGATGACTTCGCCCTGCTCGGTCAGGCGGATCTGGCCACGCACGGTGCCGGGCGGCTGCGCGAGGATGGCCTGGTAGCTCGGGCCGCCGCCGCGTCCCACAGTGCCGCCGCGGCCATGGAACATGCGCAGGCGAATGGGGTTGGCCTTCTTCTTGTTGAGCTCGTCGAACAGCGACACCAGCGCGATGCCCGCGCGGTACAGCTCCCAGTTGCTGGTGAAGATGCCACCGTCCTTGTTGCTGTCGCTGTAGCCGAGCATCACGTCCTGCTCGGCACCCGAGCGTTCGATGAGCGCCTGGATGTTCGGCAGCGCATAGAAGGCGCGCACGATGGGCGCGGCGTTGCGCAGGTCTTCGATGGTTTCGAACAGCGGCACCACGATGAGGTCGCAGGTCGCGTTGCTGTCCATCGCGCCGCGCAGCAGGCCCACTTCTTTCTGCAGCAGCAGCGCTTCGAGCAGGTCGCTCACCGTTTCGGTGTGGCTGATGATGTAGTGGCGGATGGCCGCGGCGCCATAGCGCGCACGCGAAACGCGGGCGGCGGCGAAGATGGCCAGCTCGCTCTTCGCAAGCGGCGAGTAGTCGGCGTCGGGCACGCGCAGCGGGCGGGCGTCGTCGAGCAGCCTGAGCAGCAGTGTCTGCTTGGCTTCTTCGGCAAGCGACGCATACGAGGGCTCGATGCGCGCGGTGGCCAGCAACTCGGCGATCACCGCTTCGTGCTTGTCTGAGCTCTGGCGCAGGTCGACCGTGGCCAGGTGAAAGCCGAACACCTCGACCGCTCGAATCAGCGGCAGCAGGCGCGGCGCGGCAAGCACGGTGCCGTGCTTTTCTTCGAGCGACTCGGCGACAGTGCGCAGGTCGGCCAGGAATTCTTCGGCCGTGGCGTACGGGTTCTGCGGTGCGACGGCGTGGCGCGCAGCCTCGCCGCCGGTGAGCTCGCGCAGCGTGGCCGCCAGGCGCGCATACACACCGGTGAGGGCGCGGCGGTAAGGCTCGTCCTTGCGGTGCTCGTTGGTGTCGGGCGAGCGTTCGGCCAGCGCCTGCATCTCGACCGTCACATCGACCAGCGTGGCCGACAGCGACAGCTCGCCGCCCAGGTAGTGCACTTCGGTGAGGTAGTGGCGCAGCGCCAGTTCGCACTGGCGGCCCAGGGCGTATTCGAGCGTCTGGGCGGTGACGTTGGGGTTGCCGTCGCGGTCGCCGCCGATCCACTGGCCCATGCGCAGGAAGGGCGCGACCGATGGCGTGTGGCCGCCCTGGGCGAGGGCTTTTTCCAGGTCGGCGTAGACGCGCGGAATCTCGCGCAGGAAGGTGGCCTCGTAGTAGCTCAGCGAGTTCTCGATTTCGTCGGCCACGGTGAGCTTGGAAAAGCGCAGGATGCGCGTCTGCCAGATCTGCGTGACGCGGGTGCGCATCTGCGTTTCGTTCTCGGCAAATTCGAGCGGCGAGAGCGCATCCTTGCCGCCCGCATAGGCGCTCTGGCGCAGCCTGATCTCGTCGCGCACGGTGAGCAATTGCGCGATGGCGCGCTCGGCATCGAGGATGCTCTTGCGCTGCACTTCGGTCGGGTGCGCGGTGAGCACCGGCGAAACGTAGCTGTGGGCCAGCGAAGCGACGATGTCGTCGGGCTTCACGCCGGCCTTGCGGATGCGGGCGAGTGCTGTTTGCAGGTCGCCCTCGACGCTTTCGCCGGCGCGTTCCGTTTCCGTGCGGCGGCGGATCTGGTGGCGGTCTTCAGCGAGGTTGGCCAGGTGGCTGAAGTAGGTGAAGGCGCGAATCACGCGCACCGTCTCGGCTGCGCTCAGGCCCTTGAGCAGGTTCTTCAGCGCGCGGTCTGCGGCGTGGTCGGCGTCGCGGCGGAAAGCCACGGACAAGGTGCGGATCTTTTCGACCAGCGCGTAGGTCTCGTCTCCTTCCTGCTCCCGGATCACGTCTCCGAGGATCCGGCCCAGCAGCCGGATATCGTCGATCAGTGGCTGGTCTTCGGCCTGGCGGCGCTTGGGGGGAGCAGGGGTCTTGCTGGCTTTCATTCGATGTTTGTCCTGGACTTTTTGACTTCTTGAATGGATGCGCCGCCTGCGTTGTTGCGGCGCAACATGCTAGCATTCCGGCGGTTTAGAACATGTACTTTTGGAACCGGTCTTGAGCAATATCGTGATCGCCACGCGCGAAAGCCGCCTGGCACTGTGGCAAGCCGAACACGTCCGGGCGCTTTTGCAAGAAAAGGGCCACACGGTCAGCCTGCTCGGCCTGACGACCACCGGCGACCAGATCCTCGACCGCACGCTCAGTAAGGTGGGCGGCAAGGGGCTCTTCGTGAAAGAGCTCGAACTCGCGCTCGAAGAAGGGCGCGCCGACATCGCGGTCCATTCGCTCAAAGACGTGCCGATGGACCTGCCCGAAGGCTTCGCGCTGGCCTGCGTGCTGGAGCGCGAAGACCCGCGCGACGCGCTCGTCTCCCCCCGCTATGAATCGCTCGACGCACTGCCGCAGGGTGCGGTCGTCGGCACTTCGAGCCTGCGCCGCGTGGTGCTGCTGCGCGCGCTGCGGCCCGACCTGCGCATCGAACCGCTGCGCGGCAACCTCGACACCCGCCTGCGCAAGCTCGACGAAGGGCAATACGACGCCATCGTGCTGGCGGCGGCCGGGCTCAAGCGGCTGGGGCTGGAAAGCCGCATCCGCGTGGCCTTCGATCCCGACACCATGCTGCCGGCCGCAGGGCAGGGCGCATTGGGCATCGAGGTGCGTGCAGATCGCACCGAACTCATCGAACTGCTGCGCTCGCTGGCCAACCAGGGCGACTGGCTTTCCACCGCCGCCGAGCGCGCTGTGAGCCGCGCGATGGGCGGCAGCTGTTCCATGCCGCTGGCGGCTCATGCACGCTGGCAGGCCGACGGCGCGCTGCGCATCGACGCCGCTTGGGGCGATCCGGAAGGCAATGCGCCGCTGGTGAAGGTGCATGCGCTGGCGCAGGCCAGCGATTTCGCGCAGGCCGATGCGCTCGGCGAGCACGCCGCGGCGCTGCTGCGCGACGCCGGGGCCCACTGATACCGGTGGTCATCGTATGACCGCCCGCCCCGTCATCGTCACGCGGCCGGCGCGCGAGGCGGCGCAATGGGTGAGCGACCTGCGCGCCGCAGGGCTCGATGCGGTGGCGCTGCCGCTCATCGTGATCGAGCCGGTGGCCGACGCCGAGCCGCTGCGCGCCGCGTGGCGGCAACTGGCGGATTACGCGGCGCTGATGTTCGTGAGCGCCACGGCCGTCGAACATTTCTTCCAGCACAAGAACGCTGCCGATACGCTGGCAGGGCGCCGCTTCTGGGCCACGGGCCCTGGCACCACGCGCGCCTTGCTTCGCGCCGGCGTGCCGTCGGAACTCATCGACGCGCCGCCCCCCGAGGCCACGCGCTTCGACTCCGAAGCGCTGTGGGAGCGCGTGCAGGCCCAGGTGTCGGCCGGCGTGCGAGTGCTCATCGTGCGTGGCGGCGACGAAGCCGGACACCCCACAGGGCGCGACTGGCTCGCCAATGAAATCGATGCCGCGGGCGGCTATCGCGACACCGTGGTGGCCTATCGCCGGCTGCCGCCATCGCTGGATGTCGTACAACATCAGCTGGCTATCGACGGTGCCGAAGGCCGCGCGATCTGGCTCTTCAGCAGCTCAGAGGCCATCGGCAATCTGCAGCGCGCGATGCCCGGTGTGCAGTGGCATGCCGCGAGTGCGGTCGCCACGCATGCACGAATCGGCGAAGCCGCGCGGGCTGCGGGTTTCGGGGCGTTGCGTGTATGCACACCACTGCGGGATGCGCTGATCGCGTCTATAGAATCCTTGGCATGAGCGCCGCGTCCCCGTCAGACGATTTTTCCTCTCCTTCCCCAACCGCTGCCACGGCGCCGGTGCCCGCCACGCTGGCACCGCACCAGACGCCAGCCGCACAGGCAGCGGGGGCGCTGATCCTCTCCCGCATCGCATTCGGCCTCGTGGCCCTCGTGGCGCTGGCCGCATTGCTGATGACGATCGCACTGTGGCAGAAGGTTGGCGGCATGAAGGAACAGCTGGCTCGTCAGAGCGCCGATGCCATCGCGCAGTCGATGGAGGCGCGCACGCTGGCCCGCCAGGCAAGCGACACCGTGCGCGAGGCTTCGGCCCGCGTGGCCCTGGTCGAGACCCGCGTGGCCGAAGTCGCGCTGCAGCGTTCGCAACTCGAAGAACTCATTCAAAGCCTCTCGCGTTCGCGCGACGAGAACCTCGTGGTCGACATCGAGTCGGCTGTGCGCCTTGCCCTGCAGCAGGCGCAGGTCACAGGCAGCGTCGAGCCGCTGCTGGCTGCGCTGAAGGCCGGCGACGTGCGCATCGCGCGAGCCGCGCAGCCACGGCTGACGCCACTGCAGCGGTCCATGCAGCGCGATGCCGACCGCCTGCGCAGCACCGCAAGCACCGACAGCGCCGAAGCGCTGCAGAAGCTCGACGAACTGATGCGCGGCGTGGACGACCTGCCCACGCTCAACGCCGTTGCCGTGCGCGGCACCGGCACCAACGCCTGGCAGGCCGAGCCGATTCCTGCCGACGCGCCGTGGTGGCGCCGCGTGCTGCTCACGGTACGTGGCGAGGCCCGCTCGCTGGTGCGCGTCGGCCGCATCCAGAGCCCGGAAGCAATCCTGCTGGCGCCCGAGCAGTCTTACTTCCTGCGCGAGAACCTGAAGCTCAAGCTGCTCAATGCGCGCCTGTCGCTGCTGTCGCGGCAGATGGAAGCCACGCGCGGCGAGCTGTCGCAGGTAACTGCCTCGCTCAATCGTTACTTCGACCCCGCATCGCGCCGTACCCAGGCCGCCGCCACGCAGTTGCAACAACTGCAGGCGCTGGTGAAGACGGCCGAGCCGGTCCGCATCGACGACACGCTCGCGGCACTGGCTACCGCTGCAGCAGGACGCTGATCGGACATGCGCGCAGCAATCTGGCTCCTCGCACTGTTCGCTGTTGCAGCAGCAGTCGCCCTGTTCGCAGGCAACAACCAGGGCACGATCACCGTGTTCTGGCCGCCCTGGCGTGTCGACCTGTCGCTGAACCTCGTGCTCGTGATCCTGCTGGTGGCCTTCGTGCTGATGCACGTGGCGTTGCGTGCGCTGGCAGCGTTGTTCTCGCTGCCGACGCAGGCGCGCCAATGGCGGCTGCAGCAGAAGGAGCGCACGTTGCATGCAGCCCTGCTCGATGCGATGGTGCAGCTGATCTCGGGGCGCTTCTCGCGTGCACGCAAGGCCGCGCAGGCCGCGCTCACGCAAGAGAAAACGCTGTCGGCGCTCGGCGCCAGCCTGCCGCAGGCTCAACAGGTGCGCGTGTTGTCGCACCTGCTGGCGGCCGAGAGTGCACAGGCCTTGCAAGACAAGCCAGCGCGCGACGCGCATCTGCAGCAGGCCCTCAATGAAAGCGCCGACCGCGCCGTGCTCGCCAGCCCGGAGACGCGCGAAGGCGTGCAACTGCGCGCGGCGCGCTGGGCGCTCGAAGACCGCGACGCAGCCGCGGCACTCGCGCGGCTCGAAGAACTGCCGCAAGGCGCGCAGCGCCGCACGCTCGCATTGCGCCTGCGGCTCAAGGCGGCACGGCAGGATCGCCGCACGCTCGAGGCGCTCGAAACCGCGCGCCTGCTGGCCAAGCACCGCGCCTTCTCGGACGCCGCGGCACAGAGCATCGTGCGCGGGCTGGCAACCGAGCTGCTGACGGGTGCGCACGATCCGGCACAGCTGCTTCGCGCGTGGACCGAACTCGATGCCAACGAGCGCGACATGCCCGAAGTGGCGATTCACGCTGCCCAACGGATGGTCGCGCTGCGTGGCGACCTTGCTCTGGCCCGCGGCTGGCTGCTGCCGGCCTGGGAGCGCATGGTGGCCAACCCGCGCGCGCTCGGCGATGCACTGCGCGTCAAGCTCGCACGTGCACTCGAAGCGGGGCTCGACTCGGTCGATGCCGACTGGCTGGCGCGCATCGAAAGCGCGCAGCGCAACAACCCGCGCGACCCGAACCTTCAGTACCTCGCGGGCATGGCCTGCATGAAGCGCCAGTTGTGGGGCAAGGCCCAGCAGCTGTTGACGCAGGCCGGCCTTGGGCTGCAGGACACCGATCTGTACCGCCGTGCCTGGCTTGCGTTGGCCCAGTTGGCCGAAGACCGCGACGATGCCGAGCAGGCTGCCGAGGCGTGGAAGCGCGCGGCGCAGATCGAGAACAGCTGAGCGTTTTCAGGGGCAGGACCTCTCGGCGTTCAGGCCCGATGACCGCGCCAATGGCTTGCCACTGCCGAAGGTCAGCAGGCTGACGCCGGCCAGCACCCAGACGCCGACACCCCCGTAGAGCATCACCAGCCCGAAGCTATGCACCAGCGCCGCATGCACGACGGCGCCGGACGGGTCCGCCTGCGACAGCGCCGGAAAGCCTTCGGCAAGCGACGCGAAGTTGCCGGCCGCGATCTTCTCCGCCAGCGCGCGCAATTGCATTGCGTCCAGCGATGCCGACAACGCGCCGCGCAGATGCGCATGAATGCCTTCGAGCAGGATGAAGCCCATCAGCGCGATGTTGATGGCCAGCGTGATCAGCCGCGCGCTCATGTCCATGCCCGAGGCCATGCCCGCGCGCGAACTGGGCACCGAGCCGGTAGTGGTGTTGGTCACTGGCGTGTTGGTCAGGCCCAGCCCGATGCCGGCCAGCAGGCAGCCGGGCAGCATCGTCATCCAGCTGGCGTGGGCCATGCCGCTGCCGTAGCGCATTGCCATGAAGCCGAGCCCGATGACGAACAGGCCCGCCGGAATTACCACGCCTGGTCGGTAGCGCAGCGACAGCCGCTCGGCCAGCGGCGGCAGCACGAGCGTGGGCAGCGTGTAGGCCAGCAACGCAGAGCCGGCCGTGACCGCGTCGTAGCCCAGCGCGCCCTGGAAGTAGATGGGCAGGTAGATCATGAACGGCCAGAAACTGAAGTTCATGCCGATGGAGCCGATGATCGAACCCGAGAAGTTGCGGATTTTGAAGACCGAGAAGTCGAACATCGGATGCGGGTTGATCTTCTCCACCCACAGGAAGATCACGAAGCTTGCGGCCGAAGCCGCGATCACGCCAATGGCCAGCGGGCTCGCAAAGCCGAGGCCCGGCCCCTGCGTGATGAAGTGCGTCAGGCCCAGCACCGCAAGCGACAGCGTGACGATGCCAGGCAGGTCGAGCCTTTGCGCGTCGGGGTCGCTCGACTCTTCCACGCTGCCGAGCACGAGGGCAACGGCCACCGCCGCCAGCGGCACGTGGACCAGGAATACCCATTGCCAGCTCGACAGCGCCACGATCGCCCCGCCGATGATCGGCCCGAACCCCAGGCCCATGCCGAAGACCACGCCCCAGATGGCGAAGGCCCTGCTGCGTTCTTTGCCCTGCTGGAACTGATGCGAGAGCACGGCAAGCTGGCAGATCAGCATCGCGCCGCCGCTCAGGCCTTGGAGGAACCGGCTGGCGATCAGCAACGGCGCGCTTTGCGCCAGCCCGCAGGCCAGCGAGGTGAGGCCGAACAGCACCACGCCGACGACGAGGATGCGCTTGCGGCCGTAGCGGTCAGCCAGCGTGCCCGCGGCCATCAATACGGTGGTGCAGGCGATGGTGTAGGCGTTCATGATCCACTGCATGTCGCTGAAGTCGGCGTGCAATGCCTGTTCGAGCGTGGGAAGAATGACCGGCACGCTGGAGATTTCCAGGCCGAACATCAGGGCAATGAGGCAGATCGCGGCCAGCGCGATCCGGTTCTTGCCGGTATGGGAGAGAGGCATCGGAGGTCTTTCGGGAGTCTTTGGCAAAGAGGTCCGGGCGATTCTGGGGAAGGCCTCCTCATGATGGAAATGATTTAATTTCCTAGAATCCATGACGATTCATCATTGACTGGTTGATTGCCATGGATTTCGACCCCGCGCTGCTGCGAGCCTTCGTGGCCGTCAAGGAAACCGGCGGCTTCACGCGTGCCGCCCAGCGGCTGCACCTGACGCAGTCGGCCATCAGCCACCAGATCCGTCGGCTCGAAGAGCAGGTGGGCCGGCCGCTGCTGCATCGCACGACACGCCGCCTCACGGTGACGGAAGACGGCGAAGACTTCCTTCGCTATGCGCAGCAGATCCTCGACACGCTCGACACGATGACGCGGCGCTTTCAACCCTCGCTGATCTCGGGCGTAGTGCGCTTCGGCGCACCGGACACCTTCATGGGCGACCGGCTGCCGCCGCTGCTCTCGCAGTTCGCGCGTTCGTTCCCGGCCACGCGCATGGAGGTCAGCGTGAGCATGCACCTCGACTTTCGCGCAATGATCAAGGCGGGTGAGCTCGACCTTGCAGTGGTGATGTCGAGGTCCGATTGCGAGGAGGGCACGCGCCTGCGGCGCACGCAGCTGGTGTGGGTGGCGGCAGAGACTTTTGAGCCGCCCGCCGGCGCGTCGCTGCCGCTGGCGTACTTTCCGAAGCCCTGCGTCAACCGTGAACTTGCCGGCGCAGCGCTGGATGCGACGCCGGTCGACTGGCACGTGGTGTTCACTTCCGCGAGCCAGCATGGCATTCGCGCTGCCGTGCTGGCGGGGTTGGCCGTGACGGTGCTCACGCGCGAGGACGTGGAGCCGGGCATGAAGATCGTCGACGGCCGCTACGGACTGCCGCCCTTGCCGAACGTGGATTTTTCGCTGATCTGGAGCGAGGGCGGCAGGACGGAATGCGCCTGCCGGTTCGGCCAGTTGATCCTGGAGATGCCCGACCTGCCGGCGCACGACAAGGCATAAAAAAACGGCGCCACTGGCGCCGTTTTTACTTGGGAGCGTGTGTCGCTCAGAGGCTGCGTTGCTGCTCTTGCTCGAACGGCAGCGACATCGAACCGAGATCGCGGCGGGTTTCGACCAGCACCAGCGGGCCTTCGTCGAGCACGACCACCGGCGGGCGTTCGCGCGGCACGTGTACCGGCTTCGGCTCGGCTGCGATGGCAGCGCGGGCTTGCGCGATGCGCTCGGCATCCGAGTTGACCCACTGCAGGCCCGAGCTCTCGGCGATCTGCGCGAGCTCGTTCAGCGGCAGTTCGAAAGGCTGGACCTTGGGCAGTGCGCGGCCGTTGGCGGCGACGGGCGCCTTGGCGCTTTCGACGACGATCGGCGCAGCTGCTGCCACGACAGCCGGTGCCGGCGCGGGGCGCTCGGTGCGGACCTGCTGCGGTGCTGCCACGGGTTCTCGGACTTCCGGTGCCGCAGCAGCTTCGACTGCTTCGAAGCGTTCCGACGCCAGCGGCAGTTGCTGCTGCGGGGCTTGCTGCTGTGCGTCGCCCGTGGCTTCCGTTGCGGCGCCTTCGGCGGTGGCTTCGGCTTCATCGCGCGGGCCGCGTTCGCGGCGGTCACGGCCGTAGCGGTCACGCGAACGGCCGCGGCGTTCGTCGCCTTCGCGGCGCGGTGCCTGCTCGTTGTTGCCGTTGATGCTGGCGGCTTCGCTGCCTTGATCGACATCGGCTGCTGCGGCTTCGGCGCCGCGTGCATCCGCTTCGGCTTGAGGCGCGTCGTTGCGGCGTTCGCGGCGGCCGTCGTTGCGGTCGCTGCGTTCGCCACGCGGTGCGCGCTGCTCGTCGCGGCCGTTGCGGGGCTGGCGTTGCTCGCCTTGTGCGGCGCCTTCGCCGGCTTCTGCGGTGCGTTCGCGGGCGCCGTTGTTGTCGGCGCCATTGCGCTCACCACCACGTTCACCGCGCTCGCCACGTTCACGGCGTTCGCCGCGGGCGCGGGGTGCGCGTTCCGCTGCATTGCCTTCGTCGCCTGCAACGGTGCCGGGAGCAAGTTGCTGGGCTTCGAGGTTGACGTTGCCGTCGAGTGCTTCTGCCGGTGCGTTGTTGCGACCTTCGCGGCCTTCGCCTTCGCGGCGCTCGCCGCGGCCGTTGCGGCGTTGTTCGCCGTCGCGCGGTGAGCGCGCTTCACGCGGCTCGCGGGGCTCACGCTGCTCGCGCGGTTCGCGTTGTTCACGCGGCTGGTTGGCGGCGTCGTTGCGCAGTTCGCTGCTGCGGCCTTCACGGCCTTCGCGGCCTTCGCGGCGCTCGCCGCCACGGCCGCCACGGCGTTCGCCGTCGCGACCGCCGGAGCGTCCGCCGTTTTCGCCGCGGCCTTCACCACCGCGGCCGCCACGGCGCTGTTCGCCGTCACGTGCGCCGCCGCGTGCTTCGCCATCGCGGCCAGGACGGCCGTCGCGACGGGGCTTCGGTGCCTCGACCGGAATCGCGGACGGCGCAGGCGCCGCAGCGGGGGCCGGCGTGCCGCCGAACAGGTTCTTGATCCAGGCGAAGAAGCCGGTCTGCGCCGGAACCGGCGCGCTCACCACGGGCGGTGCGACCGGTGCGGGTGCTGCGACAGGCGCGCGCACTGCTTCGGGCTTGGGCGGCACCACGGGCGCGGGCGCATCGGGCAGCACGCCCTTGATGACCGGCGTCTGCTTGTTGGTGGGCTCTTGCGAACGGCGCGTGACCGAGGTCGGGTCTTCGATCTCGTCGGCCATCTTGTAGCTGGCTTCGATGTGGTCGAGGCGCGGATCGTCGTGCTTCAGGCGCTCGAGCTTGTAGTTCGGCGTTTCGAGCGTCTTGTTGGGCACCATCAGCACGGTGACGCGCTGCTTGAGTTCGATCTTCGCGATTTCGGGGCGCTTTTCGTTCAGCAGGAACGATGCGACTTCCACGGGCACCTGCACATGCACGGCGGCCGTGTTGTCCTTCATGGACTCTTCCTGAATGATGCGCAGGATCTGCAGCGCGCTCGATTCGGTGTCGCGGATGTGGCCCGAGCCGCCGCAGCGGGGGCAGGGGATCGACGAGCCTTCGGAGAGCGCCGGCTTCAGGCGCTGACGGCTCATTTCCATCAGGCCGAACTTGCTGATCGAGCCGAACTGCACGCGGGCGCGGTCCTGGCGCAGCGCGTCGCGCAGGCGGCTTTCGACTTCGCGGCGGTTCTTCGACTCGTCCATGTCGATGAAGTCGATGACGATCAGGCCGCCCAGGTCGCGCAGGCGCATCTGGCGGGCCACTTCGTCGGCGGCTTCGAGGTTGGTGCGGGTGGCGGTTTCTTCGATGTCGCCGCCCTTGATGGCGCGGGCCGAGTTCACGTCGACCGAAACCAGTGCTTCGGTGTGGTCGATCACGATGGCGCCGCCCGAGGGCAGCTGCACGGTGCGGGCGTAGGCCGACTCGATCTGGTGCTCGATCTGGAAGCGGCTGAACAGGGCGGCGTCGTCGCGGTAGCGCTTCACGCGGGCAGCATGCTCGGGCATGACGTGCGCCATGAACTGCTGCGCCTGGTCATAGATGTCGTCGGTGTCGATCAGGATGTCGCCGATGTCGTGATTGAAGTAATCACGGATGGCGCGGATGACGAGCGACGATTCCTGGTAGATCAGGAAGGCGCCCTTGCCGCCCTTGGCCGCGCCGTCGATGGCGGTCCAGAGCTTGAGCAGGTAGTTCAGGTCCCACTGGAGTTCGGACGCGATGCGGCCGATGCCGGCGGTGCGCGCGATGATGCTCATGCCCTTCGGGTACTCGAGCTGGTCCATCGCCTCCTTGAGTTCGGCGCGGTCGTCACCTTCGATGCGGCGCGAAACGCCACCACCACGGGGGTTGTTCGGCATCAGCACGACATAGCGGCCGGCCAGCGAGATGAAGGTGGTGAGGGCTGCGCCCTTGTTGCCGCGTTCTTCTTTTTCGACCTGGACGGTGAGTTCCTGGCCTTCGCGGATCGCGTCCTGGATGCGGGCCTGGCTGGCAGACACGCCTTCGGCGAAATATTGCTTGGAGATTTCCTTGAACGGCAGGAAGCCGTGGCGGTCTTCACCGTAGTCGACGAAACAGGCTTCGAGCGAAGGCTCGACGCGCGTCACGACGGCTTTGTAGATGTTGCCCTTGCGCTGTTCGCGCCCTTCGATTTCGATTTCGTAGTCGAGCAGTTTCTGCCCGTCGACGATGGCCAGGCGGCGTTCTTCGGCCTGCGTGGCATTGATCAGCATCCGCTTCATGATGCGTTGTCCTTATATGTATCGTTCTACCGGCCCTTGATGGGCCAACGATGCACGGACGACGCCCGCGAAACCAGGGAATTGCCGCTTGGGCCCCGGATGCTGTTCACTGCCGCGCCAGGCGCAAGCAGGCCTCTCGAGCGTTAGCTCAAGAAGACAGCCGGGGTGGGGGCGCGTGGATGGGCGCGAGCCAGATTCGGTGTTGGCCGGCTATCTTTTTGATAGCTGGTTGCGCAAGAGTGGCGCACGCTGCCAACGATTCAATGCCTGAGGCCACTGGTCGAAACCAGGTCGGCCAGCGCAGGCACATTTGAATCAGCAGCATCAACACAACAAGGGACTCGCTTCGATCCGCCGGCAGCTTGGAAGCTGCAGGCTGGGTATTCCGTATCGGTGTTTCGTGGGTGTCGGCTTGACTTGGGTGCCTGGTCTGCCACTTTGCGCAATTGCGCGGGGTTTGCAGCTCGGCGCCAAAGCGGCATCGACCTCACAGCGCCGTCCTGGGTATTTGATGGCAGTGGACTAAACTTCTGTCTAATCAAGCACTTACATGACCGCGCTGGTGAAAAACATTATAGGTGCGAAGCAAGGCCCCGCGGCTGCTCCAAATCCCGCAGGCCAAAAAGCCCCAGGCGAAGCCGGGGCGTCGCATTCGGCCATCACATTCCTCACGGTCGACGCCGAATCTGCCGGGCAGCGGCTCGACAACTTCCTTTTCCGCCATCTGAAAGGCGTTCCGAAGACGCACGTCTACCGGATCATCCGGTCGGGCGAGGTGCGCATCAACAAGGGCCGGGTGCAGGCCGAAACCCGCATCGAGACGGGCGATGTGCTGCGGCTGCCGCCGATTCGCATCTCGCCGCGCGCGGAAGAGGGCGGCACCCCGCCGGCCCCGGCGCGCGAATTTCCGGTACTGCTCGAAGACGAAGCCGTGCTGGCCATCGACAAGCCGGCCGGCGTGGCCGTCCATGGCGGCAGCGGCGTGAGCTTTGGCGTGATCGAGCAACTGCGCACGGCGCGGCCTGCCGCCAAATTTCTTGAACTGGTGCACCGGCTGGACCGCGAAACCTCCGGCATCCTGCTGGTCGCCAAGAAGCGCAGCGCGCTGGTCGCGCTGCAAGACCAGTTCCGCGAACGAGAAACCGGCAAGACCTACCTGGCGCTGGTCGAAGGCGCCTGGCCGGCCAACAAGAAGGTGCTCGACGCGCCGCTGGCCAAGTATTTGCTGCCCGACGGTTCCGGCGCTGGCGCCGGCGAGCGCCGCGTGCGCGTGGTCGCCAAGGACCATCCGGACGCCATGCGCGCCGTCACGCTGGTGCGGGTGCTGGCTCGGCTTTCGCTGCCGGGCGATGCCGCGCCGCTGTCACTGCTGGCGGTGACGATCAAGACCGGGCGCACGCACCAGATCCGCGTTCACCTCGCGTCGGCTGGCCACCCGATTGCCGGCGACGACAAGTACGGCGAGTCGGAGCGCCAGCGCGCATTTCAGAAACTCGGCCTCAAGCGCATGTTTCTGCATGCCTGGCGGCTGCAATTCAACCATCCGGCCAGCGGCGACCGCGTGGCGCTGCAGGCTGACCTGCCGCCCGAACTGCACGCGCTGATGCCGCCCGCCGCCCTCGAGGCACTGGCCCAACACCCCACTCCCACGGCCCATGACTGATTCTTCCAGACCCCTTCGCTTCGACCTGATTGCCTTCGACTGGGACGGCACGCTCTATGACTCCACGCGCCTGATCGTGCGCTGCATCCAGGCCGCGGTGATCGACGTTGGCGGTGCCAAGCCGAGCGAGAACGACGCCGCCTGGGTGATCGGCCTCGGGCTGGCCGAGGCGCTTGCGCGTGCAGCGCCCGATGTGCCGAAGGAAAAGTACCCGGAGCTCGGCGCCCGTTACCGCTACCACTATCTTCAGCACCAGGACGATCTCGTGCTGTTCGATGGCGTGCTGCAGATGCTCGACGCGCTGCGCGCGCGCGGCCACAAACTGGCCGTGGCCACCGGCAAGTCGCGCCGCGGCCTCAACGAAGCGCTCAAGTCGGTCGCCCTGCGCGATCGCTTCGACGCTTCGCGCACCGCCGACGAAACCTTCGGCAAGCCACATCCGCGCATGCTGCTGGAACTGATGGAAGAACTCGACGTGCCGCCGGAACGCACCCTGATGATCGGCGACACCACGCACGACCTGCAGCTTGCGCAGAACGCCGGCTGCGCCAACGTGGGCGTGAGCTACGGCGCGCATGAGCCCGCCAGCTTCGACGAATTCAAGCCGCTGCACATCGCGCATTCGGTGGCCGACCTCGAAGCGTGGCTCCTCGGGAACGCCTGAAAACTCCCGCCATGAGCGACGAAGAACGCATCCCGCTGTGCAATGCCGCCGACCTGACCGAAGGCGGCCTGGCCGTGCCCTTCGACGTGGTCTATGGCGGAGAAACCTGCCGCGCCTTCGCGATACGTTTCGAGGGGCAGCCGCATGCGTTTCTCAACCGTTGCAGCCACGTTGCGATGGAACTCGACTTCCAGCCCGACCGCTTCTTCGACGACACCGGCCAGTGGCTCCTGTGCGCGACGCACGGCGCGGTCTACAAGCCCGACACCGGCGAATGCGCGGGCGGGCCGTGCCGCGGCGGCCTCGTGAAGATCGCCTTGAGCGAGCATGACGGCGTAGTGCACTGGCATACTGGCTGGAACCTTCACCCCCTGACCTTCTGACATGACCGACCCGAACCGAACGGAACCCGCCGGGTTCGAACCATTTGAGCCGGCCCCTCCCACGAACATGGCCAAAGATCCCACGCAGCGCCCCGGTTGGGAGCGCGTCACCCTCGAAAAGCTCGCCTTCGCTTCGTTGAACGAACAGAAGGCCACGCGCCGCTGGAAGACCTTCGTGCGTCTGTCCTGGCTTGCTTTCTTCATCTTCCTGGCGTGGTTCGCGCTCTCGCGCAGCGCGCCGAGCACGGCCAAGACCACGGCGCACACGGCAGTCGTCGAAATCAAGGGCGAAATCGCCAATGGCGGTGATGCGAGCGCAGAGTTCGTGGTCGCCGCGATGAAGACGGCCTTCGAGGATGAAGGCGCCAAGGGCGTGGTCCTGCTGATCAACTCGCCCGGCGGCAGCCCGGTGCAGGCCGGCATCATCAACGACGAAATCAAGCGCCTGAAGGCCAAGTACAAGAAGCCGGTATATGCCGTGGTCGAGGAGACCTGCGCCTCGGCTGCCTATTACATTGCCGCCGCCGCAGACAAGATCTACGTCGACAAGGCCAGCATCGTCGGAAGCATCGGCGTGCTGATGGACGGCTTCGGTTTCACCGGCGTGATGGAGAAAGTCGGCGTCGAGCGCCGCCTGCTGACGGCCGGCGAGAACAAGGGCTTCCTCGATCCGTTCAGCCCGATGAGCGATGCGCAGCGCGCGCACGCACAGACGATGCTCAACCAGATCCACACGCAGTTCATCAATGTGGTGAAGGCCGGTCGCGGTGATCGCCTGAAGCTCGACACCCCCGGCTTGTTCAGCGGTCTGTTCTGGAGCGGCGAGCAGGCAGTTGAATACGGCCTGGCCGACCAGCTGGGCAACGTCGACTACGTGGCGCGCGAAGTGATCAAGGCCGAAGAAGTGATCGACTACACGCGGCGCGACAACGTGGCCGAGAAGCTGGCCAAGAAGTTTGGCGCGGCGATGGCCGAAACCACCGTGCGCCTGATGCACACCGCGCCGGCCCTGCGCTGATTTCTTATTTGTTTTTGCCGCTGGCGGTGTAGCGCGCAGATGCCGCCAGCGCCGCGGCGAAGACCACGACCACATAGAGCGCGGCGGTCAGCGAGGTCGCCCGCGCCAGCAGTCCGATCACTGCCGGGCCTGCCATGAACCCCAAGTAGGCCAGGGCCGAGACCGACGCAATGCCGCGTGCGGGCTCGATGCCCGGCACTTTCGCCGAGGCCGAAAACAGGATCGGCACCACGTTCGCAAAGCCGACCCCCACGCCCGCGAAGCCGACCAGCGCCAGCCAGGGCAGGTCGGTGATGAGCACCAGCGCCATCGACGCAGCGGCCAGCAGGCCGCTGCCAAGCAGCAGCGTGCTCGGCGAGAAGCGGGCGCGCAGCGCGTCGCCGCCGAAGCGCGCCGCGGCCATCGCTGCCGAGAAGCTGGCATAGGCCAGGGCGGCCTGTTGCTGCGGGCTGCCGATTTCCTGCTGCATATAGAGAACGCTCCAGTCGTAGATCGCGCCTTCGGCGATCAGGCCCAGTGCGGCGAGCACGCCCAGTACTGCGAGCGTGCCACGCGGCAGCAGGAAGCCGTGATCGGCCTCGGTGGCGCCGCTGGTGGCGGGGCGGGGCAGCATGCGTGTCGAGGCCAGGGCGACGAGCAGCACCATCGCGGCCGCGACCAGCAGCAGGTGCGCCTGCGCGCCGAGCCCGGCTGCCAGCGCGGCACTGCCGCTCGCGGCGCCGGCCATGCCGCCCAGGCTGAACATGCCGTGCATGCCGCTCATCAGGGGTGTGTCGCCGTGCAGTTCGAGTTGAGCCGCCTCGGTGTTGATCGACACGTCGAACACACTGGTCACGAGGCCGAAAGCCGCCAGCAGAAGCAGCAGCGCGGCATAGCCGGGCATCGCGATCAGGCCGGCCAGAAGCAGCGCATAGATGCAGCCGCAGATGCCGGCCACGCGGCGCGGGCCATGGCGGCCGATCCAGCGGCCCGCGCTGGTCAGGCCGAACATCGCGCCGACACCGGCTGCGAGCATTGCCAGCCCGAGCTGTGCTTCGTCGATGCCGTAGTGCGCCTTGACCGTCGGCACATGCACGCCCCAGGTCGCGAAGATGAAGCCGGCGGCAAAGAACTGCGCGCGCGATGCCCAGCGCGTGGCTGCGGTAACACCCACCATCGTCAGCGGCCGATCGCGAACACAGCGGGCAGGCGTTCGTCTGTCGTGGCTTGGGGCTTGGCGCGCCAGGATTTGACCGTCTCGCTGCGCACGTGGGCCGTGGCGAGCGTCAGGCCGCGTGCCACGGCGAGCCGGGTGTTGTGTTGCAGGGTCTGCACGAGGGCCTGTAGCAGCGCGGCGTTGCGATAGGGCGTCTCGATGAACAGCTGTGTCTGGCCAGACTTGAGCGCGAGCGCTTCGAGCTCGCGGATGCGGGTCTGGCGCTCGCCAGCGTCCTGCGGCAGGTAGCCGACGAAGGCGAAGTTCTGGCCGTTGAGTCCGCTCGCGGCCAGCGCCAACAGCAGCGAGACCGGGCCAGTCAGCGGCACCACGGTGAGGCCCAGGTCGTGCGCGGCGCGCGCCACCGAGGAGCCCGGGTCGGCCACCGCCGGCATGCCTGCCTCGCTCAGCAGGCCGATGTCGTGGCCTTCGAGCGCGGCGGCCAGCAGGGGGCGGGCGTCGAACTGGCCTGCGTGATCGCCTTTCTTGTGCACTTCGCGCGGCAGTTCCTGGATGTTCTGCGCCTGCATCGGAGCGGCCAGTGGCGCCACTTCGTCGATGCGTTTCAGGTAGGCGCGCGCGGACTTCGCGTTTTCGCAGATCCAATGGGTGATGCCGGCGGCTGTCTGCAGGGTGCCCAGCGGCAGGGCGTCTTGCAGCGGGGCTTGCACGTCGCAGCCGAAGTCGAGCGGCGCGGGGACGAGGTAGAGCTTGCCTTTTTGTTGTGTCACAGCAGATCGACTCCAGCGGCGCGCAGCATCCGGCAGGTACGGATCAGCGGCAGGCCGACCAGTGCGGTCGGGTCGTCGCTGTCGATGGCGCTCAGCAGCGCGATGCCGAGGCCTTCGCTCTTGGCGCTGCCGGCGCAGTCGTAGGGTTGCTCGGCCTGCAGATAGTGCTCGATGGCGGCGTCGCTGAGGTCGCGGAACACCACGCGCACGGGCGCGATGTCGCGCTGGACCAAGCCGGTGGCCTTGCAGACGACGGCCACGGCCGTCTGGAAGATCAGCGTCTGGCCGCGCATGCGGCGCAACTGGGCGGTGGCGCGGGCATGGTCACCGGGCTTGCCCAGCGCTTCGCCGGCCAGGTCGGCGACCTGGTCCGAGCCGATGACGACGGCTTCTGGGAAGCGGGTGGCGACGGCGTTGGCCTTTTCCAATGCCAGACGCACGGCCAGGTCGTGCGGCGTTTCGCCGGGCAGGGGCGTTTCGTCGACTTCCGGCGAGTGCACATCGAAGGGCAGGCGCAGGCGGGTAAGCAGTTCGCGGCGGTAGCGCGAGGTCGAGGCGAGGATCACGGTGCGTTGCATGGTGACGATTGTGCGTGAGCCGCCCAGAACTCTCAGGTATGCCCCAAGCCGGTGAAATGGCCGGCACGCTAGACTGGCGCGGATGAAGAGAGAATTTGCCCCCGAACGGCTCAATGTGCCCGGCTTTACCGCCGCTGCCGCCACCCTGGAAGCCGCCGATCCGGTTCCGAAATATGTACGCCTGGTCGCCGAACTGGCGGCTCCGGCGCCTGATGCGGTGGTCCGATGGGAGGCCCACGGGGAAGAGCGCCCCGGTGCGGATGGCAAGGCCGCGCCCTGGCTGCACCTGGAGGCTGAAGCCACCGTGCCATTGGTTTGCCAGCGTTGCCTGTCGCCGGTCGACACGCTGCTTTCCGTGGATCGCTGGTTTCGTTTCGTGGCCGACGAGGCCACTGCCGAAGCGGAAGACGAGGAATCCGAGGAAGACCTGCTCGTCGTGAGCCGGGATTTCGACCTGCACGCTCTGATCGAGGACGAGCTGCTGATGGAAATCCCCGTCATGCCCGTCCACGATGTCTGCCCCACGCCGGTGCAGCTTTCCTCCAGCGACGAGGACTTCAAGGCGGCCGAAGAGGCCAAGCCGAACCCCTTCGCAGTGCTCGGCGCGTTGCGTTCGCGCAAGCCCGAAGAGGGAAAGTAGCCCTTTCCCGCAGGCTGGGCTATAATCATGGGCTTCGCGCGCGCCGCCGTGAGCAGCAGTACAGATAAAGGCATTCCATACATGCCGTTAAATTTTTTGTATTGCCACCGCTTGAGCCCGCATCCAATCACTCACCTAACAGTCCAGGAGCCATCATGGCCGTCCAGCAAAACAAGAAGTCGCCTTCCAAGCGCGGCATGCACCGTTCCCACAATGCGCTGGTCGTGCCCGGCATCGCCGTGGAACCGACCACCGGCGAAACGCACCTGCGCCACCACATCAGCCCGAACGGTTTCTACCGTGGCCGTCAGGTGCTCAAGAACAAGTCCGAAGCCTGATCTCGCATTCCAAGGCCAAGGCCCGAAGCTACTTTTGCTGTAGCGTCGGGCCTTTGTTTTGATGGCTACGCCTTCTTCCCCCGAAAACACTGCTGCGCCTTCTGCAATCACGCTCGCCGTGGATTGCATGGGAGGCGATCATGGGCCGCGCGTCACGCTCGCGGCCTGCCGCGCGTTTCTCGAGCGGCACAGCGAAGCCTCGTTATTGCTGGTCGGCGCGCCGGCCGCACTGGCGGGGTTTGCCGCGCATCCGCGTGCCCGCATCGTCGCTGCAAGCGAAGTGGTGGGCATGGATGACCCGGTTGAAATCGCCCTGCGCAAGAAGAAAGACTCTTCGATGCGCGTCGCGATCCAGCAGGTCAAGGACGGCGCCGCCCAGGCGGCCATCTCTGCCGGCAACACCGGCGCCCTCATGGCGATTGCGCGCTACCTGCTCAAGACGCTTGAGGGCATCGACCGCCCCGCGATTGCGCCGCAGCTTCCCAACGCCAAGGGCGGGGCGACGACCGTGCTCGATTTGGGTGCAAACGTCGACTGCGACGCTGAAGACCTGCTCCAGTTCGCTGTGCTCGGCTCGGCCCTGGTGTCGGCGCTGACCGGCAACGAGGCGCCTTCGGTTGGCCTGCTCAATATTGGCGAAGAAGCCATCAAGGGCAGCGAAACGATCAAAAAAGCGAGCCAACTGCTGCGTACGGCTGCCAACTCCAAGGATCTGAATTTCTACGGAAACGTGGAAGGCAACGATATCTTCAAGGGCACGACCGACATCGTCGTCTGTGACGGCTTCGTCGGAAATGTGGCGTTGAAGGCCAGCGAAGGCGTGGCTTCGATGATCGGCGAATTCATTCGCGTCGAATTTTCCCGGAGCATTTTTACCAAGGTGGCGGCAATTGTTGCTTACCCGGTTCTAAAAGCGTTCAAAAGTCGCCTGGATCACCGTCGGTACAACGGCGCAGCCTTGCTGGGGCTACGCGGCCTGGTTTTCAAGAGCCATGGCTCGGCTGACGAAGTGGCTTTCGGCCATGCGCTGGATCGCGCTTATGATGCCGCTCGCAACAACCTGCTCGATCGCGTGCGGGCCCGCATCGCCCACGCCGCGCCTTTGCTAGCGCGACAGGAACCGGCGGCGCCGGTCGACGCGACGGCCCTTCACGTTTGATGACTCCTTCTTATTCACGCATTACCGGCACCGGCAGCTATCTGCCCCCACGCCGCGTGACCAATGACGATCTCGCCAAGGATCTGGCGACGCGAGGCATCGAAACCTCCGACCAGTGGATCGTCGAGCGCACCGGTATCCACGCGCGGCATTTCGCTGCGCCGGATGTCACGAGCAGCGACCTTGGTCTTGAAGCGGCCCGGCACGCCCTGGAGGCTGCCGGCCGTAAGGCCAGCGACATCGACCTGATCATCGTCGCGACCTCGACGCCCGACATGGTGTTTCCGTCGTCGGCTGCAATTCTCCAGAACAAACTCGGCATTGCTGGCTGTCCGGCGTTCGACGTCCAGGCGGTTTGCAGCGGTTTCGTCTACGCGCTGACCGTCGCCGACGCGATGATCCGCACGGGCACAGCGCGTTGCGCGCTGGTGGTGGGCGCCGAAGTTTTCTCTCGCATCCTCGACTTCAACGACCGCACCACCTGCGTGCTGTTCGGCGACGGCGCGGGCGCGGTGGTGCTCGAAGCCAGCGAAGAGCCGGGCATTCTGGCCAGCGATCTGCATGCTGATGGCAAGCACGTCGGCATTCTTTGCGTGCCAGGTCACGTTTCAGGCGGCAATGTGCTGGGCACGCCGCTGCTGCACATGGACGGCCAAGCTGTCTTCAAGCTCGCGGTTCGCGTGCTCGAAGAGGCGGCGCGCGCCACGCTGGCCAAGGCCGGCAAGGTCGACACCGACATCGACTGGCTCATTCCACATCAGGCCAACATCCGCATCATGGAAGGCACGGCGAAGAAGCTGAAGCTTCCGCGCGAGAAGCTGGTCGTCACGGTGAACGAGCACGGCAACACTTCCGCCGCCTCGATTCCCCTGGCGCTCGACGAGGCCGTGCGCTCCGGCAAGGTGAAGAAAGGCGAAACGCTCATGCTCGAAGGCGTGGGCGGCGGCTTCACCTGGGGCGCGGTGCTATTGAATCTGTAGTGCGTTGCGGCGCCCTGGAAGAGGGCGACTGCAATGCGAGATGGCGCATACAACAATGAAATCCTTTGCTTTTGTCTTTCCGGGTCAGGGCTCGCAGGCGGTCGGCATGCTCGACGCCTGGGGCGATCACCCGGCCGTGGCCGAAACGCTGCGCGAAGCTTCCGAGGCGCTCGGCGAAGACGTCGGCGCGCTGATCAAGAACGGCCCCAAGGAAGAGCTGGCGCTCACCACCAACACTCAGCCTGTGATGCTGGTGGCCGGTGTTGCCGCATGGCGCGCCTGGTTGGCCGAGGGTGGCGCCGCGCCTTCCGTCGTGGCTGGCCATTCGCTCGGCGAGTATTCGGCACTGGTGGCTTCGGGCGTGCTGACGCTCGCGCAGGCCGCGCCGCTCGTGCGTTTCCGTGCGCAAGCGATGCAACAGGCGGTGCCTGTTGGCGTTGGCGCGATGGCTGCGGTGCTCGGCATGGAGTCGGGCAAGGTGGTGGCAGGCTGTGCGGAGGCCACTGCCAGCTTTGGCGCCGGCAGCGCGGAAATCGTCGAGGCGGTGAATTTCAACGACCCCATGCAGACCGTGATCGCAGGCAGCAAGGCCGCGGTCGACAAGGCCTGCGAGCTGCTCAAGGCCAGCGGCGCCAAGCGCGCGCTGCTGCTGCCGGTCTCGGCGCCGTTCCATTCGAGCCTCATGAAACCTGCCGCGGAAGCGCTGCGCGAGAAGCTGGCTTCCATCACGCTGGCCGCGCCGCAAATCCCGGTGCTGAACAATATCGACGTCGCCATCGAGACCGATGCCGACCGCATCCGCGACGCCCTGGTGCGCCAGGCCGCCGGCCCGGTGCGCTGGGTCGAGAGCGTGCAGGCCTTGAAACTGCGCGGTGTAGCCGCCATCATCGAGTGCGGTCCCGGCAAGGTGCTGGCCGGCATGGTGAAGCGCATCGCCCCCGATCTGGAAGCCGCGTCGGTGTACGACCCGGCCACGCTCGCGGACACCCGACAATCGCTCGCCGGCTGACCGGCGCAAGGCTCCGACACTTTTTCTTATGAGCATTCCCAAATTTGAAGGGCAAGTCGCCCTGGTCACCGGCGCAACGCGCGGCATCGGCGCGGCGATCGCGCTGGAGCTGGCGCAGCGCGGCCTCAAGGTCGTGGGCACCGGCACCACCGACGATGGCGCGGCCAAGATCACTTCGGCCCTGAGCGCCTACGGCGGCCGCGGCCGTGCGCTCGACGTGAACGACGGCGCCGCCGTCGAGGCCCTGATCGACGAGATCGTGCAGGCCTACGGCGCCATCCACGTGCTGGTGAACAACGCCGGCATCACGCGCGACACGCTCGCCATGCGCATGAAGGACAGCGATTGGGACGCGGTGCTCGACACCAACCTCAAGGCCGTCTTCTCCCTCTCGCGCGCCGTGATCCGCCCGATGATGAAGCAGCGCTACGGCCGCATCATCAGCATCACCAGCGTGGTCGGCGCTTCCGGCAATGCCGGCCAGGCCAACTACGCCGCTGCCAAGGCGGGCGTTGCGGGCATGACCCGAGCACTGGCCCGCGAACTGGGCAGCCGCAACATCACCGTCAACTGCGTCGCACCCGGTTTCATCGAAACCGACATGACGGCCAGCCTCCCCGAAGCCCAGCAACAGGCGCTGCTCCAGCAGATCCCGTTGGGCCACTTGGGCAAGCCGGCCGACATCGCGCACGCGGTGGCTTACCTCGCATCGCCCCAGGCGTCCTACGTCACGGGGCAAGAGCTGCACGTCAACGGCGGCATGCACATGTAGCCGCAAGGCGCAAGTTTTTCCCGTACCGGACGCGCGGCAAATGCCACAATGCGCCCGGCTAAAATCCACCGATTACCTACAACCCTCAGAGGGAACCAAATGAGCGATATCGAAGCACGTGTCAAGAAAATCATCGCCGAGCAGCTCGGCGTGGAAGAGTCCCAAGTGACGAACGAAAAGGCTTTCGTGGCCGACCTCGGCGCTGACTCGCTCGACACGGTCGAACTCGTGATGGCACTCGAAGACGAATTCGGCATCGAAATTCCCGACGAAGATGCCGAGAAGATCACCACGGTGCAAAACGCCGTCGACTACGCCACCAAGAATCAAAAGGCCTGATTGGCCAGCTGACAACACTGCAACTGCGGCCGGCGGCTTTTCCTTTAAAAACCGCACGCGCCGACAGGCAACTGTTCAGCGCTTCCAGAAAGGTTTGCCGGCATGACCAAACGCCGCGTCGTCGTGACCGGACTCGGTTGCATCGCTCCTGTCGGAAACACCGCAACCGAATCCTGGGCCAACCTGTTGGCCGGGAAGTCGGGTATTGCGAACATCACCGCGTTCGATGCAAGCGCCTTCGCCTGCAAGTTCGCCGGTGAGGTCAAGGGTTTCGACATCACCCAATACATCTCGGAGAAAGAAGCGCGTCACATGGACCGCTTCATTCATCTGGGGCTCGCCGCCGCCATCCAGGCGGTGCAGGACAGCGGACTGCCAACTGGCGAAGCGCTGTCTTATGAAAAAGCCGTGCGCATCGGATGCAACATCGGCTCTGGCATCGGCGGTCTGCCGATGATCGAGGAGACGCACGGCGAACTGATGAGCCGCGGCCCGCGCCGCGTGTCGCCGTTCTTCGTGCCGGCATCGATCATCAACATGATCTCGGGCCACGTCTCGATCAAGTACGGCTTCAAGGGCCCGAACATCGCGGTCGTGACCGCCTGCACCACCGGCCTGCATGCCATCGGCACGTCGGCACGCATGATCGAGTACGGCGATGCCGACGTGATGATCGCGGGTGGCGCGGAGTCGACCATTTCTCCGCTCGGCATCGGTGGCTTCACCGCGCCTCGCGCGCTGAGCACCCGCAACGACGATCCCGCCACGGCCTCGCGTCCGTGGGACAAGGACCGCGACGGCTTCGTGCTGGGCGAGGGGGCCGGCGTGCTGGTGCTCGAAGAGTACGAACATGCCAAGGCACGTGGCGCCAAGATCTACGCGGAAGTCGCGGGCTTTGGCCTGACGGGCGACGCGTATCACATGACCGCGCCCGACGTCGACGGCCCGCGCCGCTCAATGGCCATGGCGCTGGCCAATGCCGGCGTCAACGCCGACCAGGTGCAGTACCTCAACGCGCACGGCACCTCGACACAGATTGGCGACGTCAACGAAACCAATGCGGTCAAGCTGGCATTCGGCGATCACGCGAAGAAGCTCGTCGTCAATTCGACCAAGTCCATGACCGGCCACCTGCTGGGCGGCGCGGGCGGCATCGAATCGGTGTTCACGGTGCTGGCGCTGCACGAGCAGAAGAGCCCGCCGACCATCAACATCTTCAACCAGGATCCGGAGTGCGATCTCGACTACTGCGCCAACGAGGCGCGCGATCTGAAGATCGATGTCGCGGTCAAGAACAACTTCGGCTTCGGCGGCACCAACGGCACGCTGGTGTTCAAGCGCGCTTGAGCACTGCTCTTTCATGCACAGCGCACCGTCGGTGACCTATCCGGTGGGGCGCTCGCGTGGTGCAACCCGGATTCTCGTTGTCCTCTGGGCCCTGGGCGCTTGCTGCGCGGGCGCATCCTGCTATCTCTTCGATAGCGCCGGATGGCGCCAGCTGCTGTTGGTTCTCAGTGTCGTGTTTGCGGGTGTCGCCGCGGGCTTCGGCTTGCGACGCGATGGCGCGGGCGTTCTGCATTTCGACGGCCTCTACTGGTCGTTGACGGGAGGCCATGCCTCTCGGGCCGTGCATGCTGCCAGGGCGTTCGTGGCGCTCGATTTCCAGTCGCTGATGCTGGTTCGGCTCAGCGAGCCGGGCCGCGCTCGCCGCTGGATCTGGATTGAGCAGCGAGCCATGCCTGAGCGCTGGCGCGACGTGCGCCGTGCGGTATATTCGCGCGCCCCGTCCGCAGCACCTGCGGGCGACCCATGGCGCGCGACGGCTCCCGCCGACGCGCCCTGATCCTCCGTCGATGACCACTTCTCCGCCTGTGCCGCCGGATTCCGGCCTGACCGATGCGCCCGCCGTGGTGCGTCCGGGCGAGGTCGATTTCCAACTGGTCCAGCGCACCGTCGCGGGCGACCAGAAGGCGTTCGAACTGCTGGTCATCAAGTACCAACGCCGCATCGAGCGCCTCATCGGGCGGATGGTGCGCGATGTCGACCTGGTCGAGGACATTGCGCAGGAAACCTTCATTCGCGCGTACCGCGCGCTGCACCAGTTCCGCGGTGAGGCGCAGTTCTACACCTGGCTCTACCGGATCGCCGTCAACACCGCCAAGAAGGCGCTGGTGGACATGAAGCGCGATCCGACTGTCTCCGAGGCCGCTCTCAGGCCTTCTTCTGAGGACGACGATGAAACTTACCGTCCCGGAAACGAACCAACCACCGACGAAACCCCCGAATCGGTCATGGCGGCGAATGAAATCGCCAGTGCCGTCGAGGCGGCCATGGAAGCACTCCCTGCCGAGCTGCGCCAGGCGGTCACGCTGCGCGAAATCGAGGGCATGAGTTACGAAGAGATTGCCGAGGTCATGGATTGCCCTATCGGCACGGTGCGTTCGCGTATTTTCCGGGCGCGCGAGGCCATTTCGGCCAGGGTCAAACCGCTGCTGGACAACCAGTCCGGCAAGCGTTGGTAAGTAAGCAGGTGAATGAAATGAATCAGACGATGACGGTTCGGGAACAGGTGTCCGCACTTGCGGATGGTCATTTGCAGGGCGAGGCGTTCGCGCAGGCGATCGAAGCTGTCTGCGCCGAAGGCGAATCGCGCGCGGCTTGGCAGGCCTACCACGTGGTGGGCGATGTGCTGCGTTCGGGCTCTCATTCGCCGTGCAGCGACACCTCGGCATTCCTGGCGCGCTTCCAGCAACGGTTGGCGGCGGAGCCTGTGATGGTCGCCCCCATGCCGGCGCCGGTCGTCGCACCGGTGGTACTGCCCGTGCAGCGCAGGGCGGAAGCGGCCAACGAGCCGGTGTTCCGCTGGAAGCTTGTGGCTGGTGCCGCGTCGCTGATGGCCGTGGCTGCCATCAGCTGGACCCTGGTCGGCAACGGCACAGCGGTGCCGCAGGGCGGCGCGCAACTGGCTTCGGTTCAGCAGCAACAGCAGCCAGCGGTCAATTCGGTGTTGGCAGCGGCTGCGGTCAACAGCCCGCAACCCGCGAGCAACACGCTGACCCCGACCCGCGTGATCGTGGGCAACGGCAATCCGCAGGTCATGCTGCGCGACCCGCGACTCGATCAACTGCTTGAAGCGCATCAGCAAGCCGGCGGCGCTTCGCAAATGCCTTCCGGTTTCCTGCGCAATGCCACTTTCGAGGGCCCGACGCGCTGAGCGCGCGCACCCCTAGCTGCCCGTAATGACCGTTCCGATGCCGATCTCCGCACGCGCTTTCGTGCTTGTGTTTGCTGCTTTTTGCCTTGCGCAGACTGCCACCGCGCAGACCCGCTCGGGCGCTGCGAATACAAGGAGCGCGGCAACTGCGCAGACGGACGAACCACCGGCCATGAGCGTGACCGAGTGGCTGCAGCGCATGCATGCGGGCGCCCGGCAGCGCAATTACGTGGGCACCTTCGTGGTGTCGGCGCCGGGCGGCGACCTGTCGAGCGCACGCATCTGGCATGTGCGCGACGGCGAGCATCAGATCGAACGCATCGAAGCTCTCTCGGGGCCGCCGCGCTCAACTTTCCGGCGCAACCGCAATGTCATGACCTTCCTGCCGGAGGCGAAGGTGGTGAAGGTCGAGAAGCGCGAGAACCTCGATCTCTTCCCGAACCTGCCGGACAAGCCCGATTCGTCGATCGGTGATTTCTACGACGTGCGCGCGATCGGCAAGGACCGCGTGGCCGGCTTCGACGCCGACGTGGTGCAACTGGTGCCGCACGACGCGCTGCGCTTCGGCTATCGCATCTGGAGCGAGCGCCGCTCGGGCCTGGTGGTGAAGCTGCAGACCATCGATAGCGACTCCCGCGTGGTGGAGCAATCGGCGTTCTCCGAGCTGCAGCTCGACGCGCCGGTGAAGGCGCAGGCGCTCTCGCAGATGATGTCCAACACCTCCGGCTATCGCATCGAGAAACTGGAGCTCGAGCGCAGCAACGCGCAGGACGAAGGCTGGACGTTGCGCACGCCCGTGGCCGGATTTAAGCCCCGAAGCTTCTTCCGTCGCCCGACAGTGGGCGACGACAGCGGCAAGTCGAAGCAGGACGCGGCCACGGTCCAATGGACCTTCTCCGATGGCCTTGCCTCGGTGTCGCTTTTCATCGAGCGCTACGACGCTGCGCGCGCGCCCCGCGACGGTGTGCTGACCATCGGAGCGACCAACGCCATTCGCCGGCGCCTGCCCGAGCCGGCCAGCGACTGGTGGCTGACCGCAGTCGGCGAGGTACCGCAGCAGACGCTCAATGCATTCGCCCAAAGCCTCGCGCGCACGCGCTGACAGGCCAAATAAGCGCCAATTGCGCTGAACCAAGCACACAGCGCAAACTCATAGCACTTGTTTTCAGCCGCTCTGTTCTTTTGAAAGAAAACTGATGATCTTCAAAGTCGAGGGACACAAGTTTCGTTCCGGTCTGCTGGCTTGCGCGCTTGCACTGACAGCAGGCACCACATTCCTTCCGGTCGAGCCGGTCCACGCGCAAACGCGCACGCTGCCCGATTTCACCGATCTGGTCGACCAGGTCGGCCCTTCCGTCGTCAACATCCGCACCGTCGAGAAGGTCGCCCAGCGCGGCGGCAACGGTGAGATGGACGAGGAGATGCAGGAGTTCTTCCGCCGTTTCTTCGGCCAGCCTCTGCCTGGCCAACCGCGTCAGGGCCCGACCCCGAAGCGCCCGCAGCAGCCGCAGGAAGAAGAGCGTCCGCGTGGCGTCGGATCCGGCTTCATCCTGACGGCCGACGGCTATGTGATGACCAATGCGCACGTGGTCGAAGACGCCTCTGAAGTGTTGGTCACGCTGCCGGACAAGCGCGAGTTCAAGGCCAAGATCGTCGGCGCGGACAAGCGCACCGACGTCGCGGTCGTCAAGATCGAAGCCACCGGCTTGCCAGCGGTGAAGGTTGGCGACATTTCCAAGCTGCGCGTCGGCGAATGGGTGATGGCCATCGGCTCGCCATTCGGCCTCGAGAACACCGTTACTGCCGGCATCGTGAGCGCCAAGCAGCGCGACACGGGCGAATACCTGCCGTTCATCCAGACCGACGTGGCCATCAATCCCGGCAACTCGGGCGGCCCGCTGATCAACATGCGCGGTGAAGTGGTCGGCATCAACAGCCAGATCTACTCGCGCTCGGGCGGCTTCATGGGCATCTCGTTCTCGATTCCGATCGACGAGGCGATTCGCGTGAGCGATCAGTTGCGCACCTCGGGCCGCGTCTCGCGCGGCCGCATTGGCGTGCAGATCGACCAGGTCACCAAGGACGTGGCCGAGGCCATCGGCCTGGGCAAGGCACAGGGCGCGCTAGTGCGCGGTGTCGAAGCCGGCTCGCCGGGCGAAAAGGCTGGTGTCGAGCCGGGCGACGTCATCACCAAGTTCGACGGCAAGCCGATCGAGAAGCCGAGCGACCTGCCGCGCCTGGTGGGCAACACCAAGCCGGGCACCAAGAGCACGCTCACCGTGTTCCGCCGCGGCGCTTCGCGCGACCTCAGCGTGACCATTGCCGAGATCGAGCCAGACAAGCCAGGCAAGCGCGCGGGCGACCGCGACGAACCGGCGCCGAAGCCGCCGGCATCCGCCGCCGCCAAGTCGCTCGGTCTGGCTGTGAGCGATCTCACCGACGCGCAGAAGAAAGAGCTCAAGCTGAAGGGCGGCGTGAAGGTCGATGCCGCCAATGACGCCGCAGCCCGTGCAGGCCTGCGCGAGGGCGACATCATCCTGTCGGTGGGCAATGTCGAGGTGTCGAACGCGCGTGAATTCGAGTCCGCCATCGGCAAGGCCGACAAGAGCAAGGCGCTCAGCGTGCTGTTCCGTCGTGGCGATTGGGCGCAGTACGCCCTGATTCGTCCCGCACGCTGATCTGGCGCTGGCGTCAAGTGGCCCCACCCGGCAGTCGGGTTTGGGGCCGTTTTTTTGAGGTGTTTACGACGTTCAGGCGCCGGCCCCTAAAAAAATCTGAGGGCTCGGAAATGCCGATATTTGTTTGTGTTCACTAACTTTTAAACAGGCTAAGGACGGATTTCGGTAGAATAGGGTGCTCTCGGCGGTCGGTCGGCGCATAAGGAGTGCCCTGACCTTCACCATGCGAGATGTCAGACAGCAGTCCACCGGTGCTCCACAGATCGCCCACAAGTTGTTCAGTGACTGCTCCACCGATCCTGTTGATAACCTGTTCATATCTTTCATGTTGTGGACCTGCAACGACCCCTTTGGACCCCGTTCCCGGATGTACGCGCTTCCCTTTTTGCCTACAATGAAGTTCCAACTACTGCAGTTGCCATTGCTTGTTGGTTCAGGGCGCGTCTCCAGAAGACGCGCCCTTTTTTCTTGCCTGTCGCACTCTGCGCACGAGCCAATTCAAGTACTTAAGCGTTCCCGTTGATGAATCACATCAGAAATTTTTCGATCATTGCGCACATCGACCATGGCAAGTCGACGCTCGCAGACCGTTTGATCCAGCGTTGCGGCGGCCTCGCGGACCGCGAGATGGAAGCGCAGGTGCTCGACTCGATGGACATCGAAAAAGAGCGTGGGATAACCATCAAGGCGCAGACCGCTGCGCTGCACTACAAGGCACTCGATGGACAGGTCTACAACCTGAATCTGATCGACACGCCGGGCCACGTCGACTTCTCGTATGAAGTGAGCCGCTCGCTGTCGGCATGCGAAGGCGCACTGCTCGTCGTCGATGCATCGCAAGGCGTCGAAGCGCAGACAGTGGCTAATTGCTACACCGCGCTCGACCTCGGAGTCGAAGTGGTGCCCGTGCTCAACAAGATCGATCTGCCCAACGCGGACCTCGACAACGCACGCACCGAAATCGAAGACGTGATCGGCATCGACGCGACCAATGCGATCCCGTGCTCGGCAAAGACCGGCGTGGGCATCGACGACATTCTTGAAGCCATCGTTGCCAGGATGCCCGCGCCGCGCGGCAATCCCGACGGCCCGCTGCGCGCGATGATCGTCGACAGCTGGTTCGACCCGTACGTCGGCGTCGTCATGCTGGTGCGCGTGGTCGACGGCCGGCTCGCAAAGGGCGAACGCATCAAGATGATGGCGTCGGGTGCGATGTACAACGCCGACAGCGTCGGTGTCTTCACGCCCGCCAACGAACCCCGCAATTCGCTCGAAGCGGGCGAGGTGGGCTACATCATCGCGGGCATCAAGGAACTGCAGGCTGCAAAGGTCGGCGACACGGTCACGCTGATCAAGCCCGGCACCGGCGGCGCTGCGGCAACGGCGACCGAGGCGCTGCCCGGCTTCAAGGAAATCCAGCCGCAGGTGTTCGCGGGCCTGTATCCAACCGAAGCGAGCGAGTACGACTCGCTGCGCGACGCGCTCGAAAAGCTCAAGCTCAACGATTCGTCGCTGCGCTACGAGCCCGAGGTGAGCCAGGCGCTCGGCTTCGGCTTCCGCTGCGGCTTCCTCGGCCTGCTGCACATGGAAATCGTGCAGGAGCGCCTGGAGCGCGAGTTCGACCAGGACCTGATCACGACCGCGCCGAGCGTGGTCTACCAGGTGGTCAAGAACGACGGCGAAGTGATCATGGTCGAGAACCCATCCAAGATGCCCGACGTCGGCAGGATGGCGGAGATCCGCGAGCCGATCGTGACCGTCCATCTCTACATGCCGCAGGAATACGTCGGCTCCGTCATGACGCTGGCGAACCAGAAGCGCGGCGTGCAGATGAACATGGCCTACCACGGCCGCCAGGTCATGCTGACCTACGAGATGCCGCTCGGCGAGATCGTGCTCGACTTCTTCGACAAGCTGAAATCGGTGAGCCGGGGCTACGCTTCGATGGACTACGAGTTCAAGGAGTACCGCGCGTCCGACGTGGTGAAGGTCGACATCCTGCTGAACGGCGACAAGGTCGATGCGCTGTCAATCATCGTGCACCGCAGCCAGTCGCAGTACCGCGGCCGGGCCGTGGTGTCGAAGATGCGCGAGATCATTTCGCGCCAGATGTACGACGTGGCGATCCAGGCGGCTATCGGCGTCACCATCATTGCGCGTGAGACAATCAAGGCGCTTCGCAAGAACGTGCTGGCCAAGTGCTATGGCGGCGACATCACCCGCAAGAAGAAGCTGCTCGAGAAGCAGAAGGCGGGCAAGAAAAGAATGAAGCAGATCGGCTCCGTCGAGGTCCCGCAAGAGGCCTTCCTCGCCATTCTGCAAGTCGAAGACTGATCAAAAAAATGGCATTCATCACCACCCTGGTCCTCGCGGCCTTCGCCGCCTATGTCGGCGCTTGGTACTTCAACGCGATCGAAGGCAACTTTGCCTTGCTGCTGTTCCTGGCGACGGTGGTCACCGGCCTTTACTGGCTGGCCGAGCGCTTCTATTTCCTGCCCCGGCGCGAACAGGCCGCCGCCAAGCTGGAAGCCTCGCTGACCGAGCGCAATGCGCGCCTGGCCGGGCAGGGTATCAAGCAGGTCGACACGGCCGACGCAAAGGCGAGCGAACGGCTGCTGATGCAGCCCTGGTGGCTCGACTGGACCGCTGGTCTGTTCCCGGTGATCCTGGTGGTGTTTCTGCTGCGCTCGTTCCTCTACGAGCCCTTCAAGATCCCGTCGGGCTCGATGATGCCCACGCTGCTGACCGGCGACCTGATCCTGGTCAACAAGTTCACCTACGGTCTGCGCCTGCCCGTGATCAACACCAAGATCACCGACGGTACGCCGCTGGCGCGCGGCGACGTGGTGGTGTTCCGCTACCCGCCCAAGCCGAGCATGGACTACATCAAGCGCGTGGTCGGCGTCCCGGGTGATGAGGTGGCCTACCTGAACAAGAAGCTCACGATCAACGGCCAGCCGGTGTCCAAGGAGGCGGATGCCGACTACCTCGACGGCGAATCGATGCGCCTGCTCAAGCAGTACACCGAGAACCTCGGCAGCAAGCAGCACAAGATCCTCAACGACGAAACCACACCGTCCTACATTCCCGGTGCCAGTGGCTTCAATTTCCCGGGTATCGAAAACTGCCGCTACTCGGTCGAGGGCGTGGTCTGCAAGGTGCCGGCCGGCAACTATTTCATGATGGGCGACAACCGCGATAATTCGGCGGACTCGCGTTTCTGGGGCTTCGTGCCGGACAAGAACATCGTGGGCAGAGCGTTCTTCGTCTGGATGAACTTCGGCGATCTGGGTCGCATCGGTCCGTTTCAATAAGCATTCATCTGAATAGTTCAGTTCGAGGGGTATGAGGGCATGAGAACACATCGGTTCGTTCGCAGCAGGGCTGCGCAACAACGCGGCATTTCGTTCATCGGCTTGGTGTTCGTCGCGGTCGTGCTCGGGTGTCTGGGCGTGGTCGTCGCGCAGGTCATCCCGACGCTGATCGAATGGCAGGCCATCGACAAGGCCGCCAACAAGGCCAAGGAAGGCGCGACCGTGCCTGAAGTGCGCGCCATCTTCGATCGCGCCCAGGCCATCGACGACTTCAAGTCGGTCAGCGGCAAGGATCTCGACATCAAGAAGGTCGGCGACAAGGTGGTCGTGTCGTATTCATACGAGCGCGAGATTCCCCTGTTCGGCCCGGCCTACCTGACGCTCAAGTACAAGGGCGAATCCCGCTGAACACGGCGCCCAAAAAGGTGGAGGGCAGCCTTGCCGCGCTGCAGGCGCGCCTCCAGCACACCTTCTCCGATCCGCGGCTGCTCCAGCTCGCGCTCACGCACCGCAGCTTCTCGGCCGACCACAACGAGCGCCTCGAGTTTCTCGGCGACTCGGTGCTGAATCTGGCGGTTTCGCACCTGCTCTACATGCGCCTGTCGGCCCTGCCTGAAGGCGACCTGTCGCGCGTGCGGGCGAACCTGGTCAAGCAGGACACCCTACACCGCCTGGCGGTAGGGCTGGCGCTATCGCCGCTGCTGCGTCTCGGCGAAGGCGAGGCGCGCTCGGGCGGGCCCAACCGGCCGTCGATCCTGGCCGATGCGCTCGAAGCGTTGATCGGCGCCGTCTATCTCGATGCCGGCTTTGCTGCCGCGCAGTCGTTGGTGCACCGGCTCTACGAGGCGGTCGAAATCAATCCGCGCATGGAAGCCGCAGCCAAAGATCCGAAGACCGAATTGCAGGAATGGCTGCAGGGTCACAAAATGAAGCTGCCGGTGTATCGCGTGGCCGCCACACTGGGCGCAGCGCACAAGCAGACTTTCGATGTCGAGTGCGAGGTGCCCGAGTTGGGGCTTCGCGAACGCGGCATCGGCGGCTCGCGCCGCGCCGGCGAGCAGGCGGCCGCGGCCGCCATGTTGATCCGGCTCAAGGCACGCGGCGCCGCGTGAAATCAGAATGAACGATGCTATCAATCCCGTAGCGGGACCCGAAGACACTGCAGGCGATGCGCCTGCCGCTGGACCTCAACACTGCGGCCTCATCGCTATCGTCGGCAAGCCCAATGTAGGCAAGTCGACGCTGCTCAATGCGCTGGTCGGCCAGAAGATCAGCATCACTTCGCGCAAGGCACAGACCACGCGCCACCGCATCACCGGCATGCGCACGCTGGGCGCCACGCAGTTCGTGTTCGTCGACACGCCGGGCTTCCAGACCCTGCACGCCAACGCGCTGAACAAGTCGCTCAACAAAACGGTGCAGGGCGCGGTCGGCGACGTGGACCTGATTCTTTTCGTGGTCGAGGCCGGCAGCTTCACGCCGGCCGACGAGCGTGTGCTCAAGCTGCTCGGCAAGGGCATCCCGACCGTGTTGCTGGCCAACAAGCTCGACAACGTGCACCGCCGCGGCGACATCGCGCCCTGGCTGAAGACCATGCAGGAGAAGCACAGCTTCGCCGAGTTCGTGCCGATGTCGGCGAAGAATGCCAAGGACGTCGAGCGCCTGTTCGGCATCTGCGAGAAGTACCTGCCCGAGCAGCCCTGGTTCTACGACGAGGACGAGCTGACCGACCGCAGCGAAAAATTCCTCGCCGGCGAGCTCGTGCGCGAGAAGCTGTTCCGCCTCACCGGCGACGAGCTGCCCTACACCTCGACCGTCATCATCGACAAGTTCGAGGAAGAGCCGCCCCAGAAAAAGGGCCAGAAGCGCCTGCTGCGCATTGCCGCCACCATCGTGGTCGAACGCGATGGCCACAAGGCCATGGTGATCGGCGACAAGGGCGAGCGCATCAAGCGCATCGGCATGGAAACCCGCGTCGAGCTCGAGAAGCTGGCCGACGCCAAGGTGTTTCTCGAACTGTGGGTGAAGGTGCGCTCGGGCTGGGCCGACGACGAAGCCCGTGTCCGTTCGTTCGGCTACGAATGAAGTGGCCGCTGCCCACCGCGTTTCGCACGAACCGGCTTACGTTCTCCATCGCTACGACTGGAGCGAGTCGAGCCTGATTCTCGAAGTCTTCACCCGCCACCACGGGCGCATCGCGCTCGTGGCCAAGGGGGCGAAGCGGCCGAGTTCCAACTTCCGGCCGGTGCTGCTGCCGCTGCAGCCCCTGCAGCTCAACTACGGCGGCGACGCCGAGATCCGCACGCTCAAGGGCGCTGAATGGATGGGCGGCCATGTGATGCCGACCGGCGAGGCGCTGCTGTCGGGCTACTACGTCAACGAGCTGCTGCTGCGCCTGCTGGCGCGCGACGATGCCCACGAAGCGCTGTTCGACGCCTACGCCGGGATCGTGCAGGTGCTGGCGGGCGATCACGTTGGCGCGCAGGCCGCGACCCAGGCTGCCGCGCTGCGTGCCTTCGAGTTGCTGCTGCTGCGCGAAGTCGGCCTGCTGCCGTCGCTCGATGTGCAGACCCTCACGCTGGAGCCGCTTGCCGCCGAGCAGCGCTACAGCCTCGTGCCGGAAGCCGGCCTGCGCCAAGCCGCCGACGACGAGGCCGCACTGAACGGTGCCGACTGGCAGGCTCTGCAGGCAGTTCTCGACGACCGCGCCCCTTTTACCGCCACGTTGCGTGAAATTGCCACCATGAACGCCGGCAGCAACAGTGCCCTGCGAAACCAGTTGCGCACCTTGCTCAACTACCATTGCGGCGTGTCCACGCTGCGCACGCGGCAAATGATGAGAGATCTGCAAGCACTATGAGCACTTCAGGCACCACCGGCACTGCCACCTCGCTGTCCGTCAACCTCAACAAGGTCGCCCTGGTCCGCAACACGCGACACCTGGGCATTCCGAGCGTGGTGAAAGCCGCGCAGGCCTGCCTGGCAGCCGGTGCGCATGGCATCACCGTGCACCCGCGGCCCGATGCCCGCCACATTCGCGCACACGACGTGAGCGACTTGTCGGCACTGCTTGCCAAAGACTGGCCCGCGATCGAATTCAACATCGAGGGCAACCCCTTCCAGAACCTGATGGATTTCGTGCGCACGCTGAAGCCGCATCAGGCCACCTTCGTGCCCGACAGCGAAACCCAGTCGACCAGCGACCACGGCTGGACCTTCCCCGACGACGCCGAGCGCCTGCGCCCCCTGATCGCCGAAGCCAAGGCGCTGGGCGTGCGCGTCAGTCTCTTCATGGACCCGATTCCCGAAATGATGGCTGCGGTCAAGGCCGTGGGCGCCGATCGCGTCGAGCTCTACACCGAAGGCTATGCCGCATCGCGCGGAACGCCCGACGAGCAGGCCGTGCTCCAGCGCTATGCCGATACGGCGCGCGCGGCCCATGCCGCAGGCCTGGGCATCAACGCCGGCCACGACCTGAGCCGCGACAACCTGACGGCTTTTCTGCGCGCAGTGCCCGGCGTGCAGGAGGTCTCGATCGGCCATGCCTTCGTGGCCGACGCGCTGGAGCTCGGCTATACGGCCGCCACGCGCGACTACCTGCGCTGCATCAACGAGGCGCAATGAACGCCCGCGCCGCATGATCTACGGCATTGGCACCGACATCTGCGACCTGCGTCGCATCGCCGCGACCTTCGAGCGCCAGGGCGAACGCTTTGCCCGCAAGGTGCTGAGCGATGGCGAATTCGCGGTCTGGAAAGCCCGCAGCGAGCGCTGGCCCAAGCGCGGCCTGAGCTATCTGGCGACCCGCTTTTCCGCCAAGGAGGCCTTCAGCAAGGCCATTGGCCTGGGCATGCGCATGCCCATGAGCTGGCGCCTGTGCGAGATCGCCAACCTGCGCAGCGGCAAGCCTGTCATCGTGCTGCATGGCGGCCTGAAGGACTGGTTCGAGGCGCAGGGCCTCACCGCCCACGTGACCGTGACCGACGAAACCGAATACGCCGCGAGCTTCGTGGTGGTGGAGAAGCTATGACTGCCGGGCCCGCTGCTCGCCCCCATGCGCCGCTGATCATCGATGTGGCGGCCACCGAGCTCAACAACGCCGACCGCCGCCGCCTCGCCAATCCGCTGGTCGGCGGTGTGATCCATTTCGCCCGCAACTGGCAAGACCGCGCGCAGATGACCGCGCTCAATGCCGAGATCAAGGCGATCCGCCCCGACCTGCTGATCTGCGTCGACCACGAGGGCGGCCGCGTGCAGCGCTTTCGTACCGACGGCTTCACGCACCTGCCATCGATGCGCGTGCTCGGCGAGCTGTGGATGCGCGATGCCATGCGCGCCACCCAGGCCGCGACCGCGGTCGGGCAGGTGCTGGCGGGCGAGCTGCGCGCCTGTGGCGTCGACTTCAGCTTTGCGCCGGTGCTCGACCTGGACTACGGCGGCAGCAGCGTGATCGGCAGCCGCAGCTTTCATCGCGATCCGCGCGTGGTGGCGCTGCTGGCCAAGAGCGTGATGCACGGCATGCTGCAGATGGGCATGCGCAACTGCGGCAAACATTTTCCGGGGCATGGCTTCGTGCAGGCCGATTCGCATGTCGAGATCCCGGTGGACAAGCGCGGCCTCAAGACCATCCTGGATGACGATGCGCGGCCCTACGACTGGCTCTCAGGCACGCTCGGCGCGGTGATGCCGGCGCACGTGATCTATCCGAAGGTCGACAAGCGGCCGGCAGGGTTTTCGTCGAAATGGCTCAAGGCGATCCTGCGGCAGCGCTTTGCCTTCGGCGGGGCGGTGTTCAGCGACGACCTGAGCATGGAGGCGGGCCGCTACATCGATGGCCGGCTGCTCAGCTTTACCGATGCGGCGCTGGCCGCGCTCGACGCCGGCTGCGACATGGCGCTGCTGTGCAACCAGAGCATCGGCGAGGGGCGTCTGCTCGACGACTTCCTCGAGGGCTTCGAGGCTGCCGCGCGCGCGGGCCGATGGCAGCCGGACGCGAGCAGCGAAGCGCGCCGCCAGGCGCTGCTGCCGCAGGGCGCCGCACCCGATTGGCCGACGCTCGTCGCTTCGCGCGGGTACCGCGATGCAAGGCGGACGGTGGACGTTTGAAGGCTGTTCAGTCGATCCGGAATTGGCGCATTTGTGAACAAGCTGGCAAATACGCTAGATAAGTCGGTCGCGCCGTCCTATAGAGTCAAATGTTCTGAATCAGGCGGTTTCGGGGGGCATTTCTCATGGCGCACATCGGCGAATCCTGGCTGACTTTCGACAGCTTGACGCAGCACGTCGTCAAGACGATCAATCCCAAGCGCATCCTGGACATCGGTGCCGGGGGCGGCAAATATGGCGCCTTGCTCAAGAACGTCGTGCCCGAATGCGAGCTGACCGCGCTGGAGTGCGACGAAGCGGCATTCCCTCAACTGCGCGAGGTCGGCTACCACCAGATTCTTCCGATCACGGCCGACAAGCTCTATGAACGCAGCGGCGATCTCTACGACGTGGTGATCCTGGGCGATGTCATCGAGCACATGCTCCACTCGCAAGGCCGCGACCTGCTGGAATTTCTCAACTACCGCTCCCGTTATCTCATCGTTTCCACGCCGGAATGCATGCCGATGAGCCGTCCCATCTTCTTCGAAGGCCACAACTCGCTGTGGCGTCCGGATTCGTTCGGCTGGCACGACTACTGGGCGCACCAGCAGTGCGGCGTGATGCACTTCTATCTGCTCAGGGGGCACGACAACTGGGCTGGGCCGGGTTTGGCGGAGGTAGTGAGTGCGGTCAATGGAGCGGGAGTTTTCAACGACCATTCCAGCGACAAGAAGCAGGCCGTCAACCTGACGATTCACGACACGCGCTACAAGGAGCCGGCCGACGAACACAACGTCGTGCTGTACCGCCCCTTCTGACGGACGTTGTTTCATGACGGCAACCGACAAGATCTCCCTTCGCGATATAGACATCATCGTTTCGTACAGGGAGGCGACCGAAGAGCGGCGCGAGAACCTCTATGCCGTGCTGGCGCATCTGGCCTACACCTATACCGACTACCGGCTGTGGTTGATGGAGGCGGCAACGGCGCCGCGCTTCGACTGGCAGCGGCTGCGCGATCCGAAGATCCGGCATGTCTTCATCCATCACGACGGGCCGTTTCCCAAGTCGATGCTCTACAACACGGGCGTCCGGCTGGCCCGCAGCCCTGTGATCTGCTTCCACGACGCCGATTCCATTGCCCAGCCTTCAACGCTGCGTGGCTGTGTCGATGTGCTGCTGGACCGGGACAGCAGCGAGGTGCTGTGTCCCTACTGGAGCGTCATCAACGTGACGGGTGAACTCAAGCGCGATTTCATGCAGTTGCCCGACTACGCCCGATTCGCGTCGATCAACGTGGAGCAACTGCCTCCGGATGCCGGCGTGCTGTACTCGAATGCCAATGGGGGCATCGTGCTGTTCAAGCGCAGCGAGTACATCCGTGTCGGCGGGTACAACGCACGCCTGGAAGGATGGGGCGGCGAGGACGACGAACTGCTGCGCAGGGCAGGGCGGCTGGGTCTGCGTTGGCACTCGATGCACGTACCCCTTTTCCATTTGCACCACGATTCGGGCTCGCGCAATGAATTGATCGAGAGCCTTCATGGCACCGAGAACCTGCGTGCGTCGCATGCCATCGAGACCATGTCCCAGGAAGAGGTCGAGGTGCTGGCGCGCGAGTTGTCCGCGTTCTTCGCGTCCGACTGATCAGGGCCGGGAGCTGGCGTCCCAGAGCCGACGGCCGTTCATGTCCAGATGGGTCAGATACAGCCGCAGGTCGAATTCAAGCTGCTGATAGTCCGGCTCCATGTGCATGCACAGCGCATAAAAAGCCTTGTCGTGCTCCCGCTCCTTCATATGCGCCAGCTCATGCACGACGATCATCCGCAACCAGGCCAGCGGCACCCCCTTGAACAGGCTCGCCACCCGGATCTCCCGCTTGGCCTTGAGCTTGCCGCCCTGCACGCGCGACACCGTGGTGTGCGTGCCCAGCGCGTTGCGGATCACGTGCAGCTTGTTGTCGAACATCACCTTCGACAGCGGTTCGGCCTTGCGCATGAACTCGCTCTTGAGCTCGCTCACGTACTCATAAAGCGCGCGGTCGGTCTGCACGTTGTGCACCCCGTCGGGGTAGCGCTTGCCGAGCAGCGCGGCGAGCTTGTCTTCGGCGATCAGCTGGCGGACCTGGTCCAGCAGGGGTGCCGGATAGCCCGCCAGGTATTTCATGCGCGACGGCGCTCCGTGCGCGCCGCGCAGGCCAGCCCCGTGGCCACGCCGCCGAACAGGTCGCCTTCGACCAGGTTCACGCCCGCAAAGCTCTTGCGCAGGGCGTGCTGGAACGGTCGCAGCGCTGAAGAGCCGCCGGTGAGGTAGATCGCGTCGAGGTCGCCGCTGCGCAAGCCCGCGCGCTTGACGCAGGCGTGGGCGCACGCAATCACGTTCTCGAGTGGTCCGGCCAGCTGCTGTGCCATGTCGTCCGGCGTGAGCGAGGCCTCCAGCCCGCGCTCGGCGCAGGAAAGGTCGATGGCCGTCGCTGCATCGGTCACCGAGGCATCGATCTTGGCGGCTTCCACCGCACTCGCGATGCGGTGCCCGTGCCGCTCTTCGAGCACGGTCATGAGCCGGTCGTGCAGTCGCGTGTCGCTGTAGCTCGTGCGCAGGTCTTTCGCCTGGCGCACCGCCTTGGCGGCGTAGAGCCAGTTGATCAGGTGCCAGGACGAAAGCTCGAAGAACACCTTGCTCGGCACCTCGCGCCCCTGTGGCCCGTGGTGGCGAAAGCCGAATTGCGGCATCACGCGCTCGAGGTTCAGGCGCTGGTCGAAGTCGGTACCGCCGATGTGCACGCCGCTGGTGGCCAGTACGTCGTCGCTGCGGTCCTCGCGCGCGGCACGCTCGGGGCCGACGCGCACAACGGTGAAGTCGGAGGTGCCACCGCCGATGTCGACGATGAGCACGATCGACTCCTTGGCGATGCGCTGTTCGTAGTCGAACGCGGCTGCGATCGGTTCGAGCTGGAAGGCGATCTCGCGAAAGCCCGCCGCGCGCGCTGCGTGGCGCAGGCTTTCTTCCGCACGTTCGTCGCGCTTGGCATCGTCGTCCACGAAATGCACGGGCCGTCCGATCACCACGCGCTCGGGCATCTGGCCGAGCTCGCGGCTGGCGCGCATGGCCAGTTCGCGCAGGAAGCGCGCGATGATGTCCTCGAAGCTCACGAGGCCGTCGTAGATGGCAGTCTTCTCCTGCATCAGCGCGCTGCCGAGCAGGCTTTTCAGCGAGCGCATCAGGCGGCCTTCGGTGCCCGAGAGGTACTGGCCGATGGCATCGCGGCCAAAGTGGGTCGTGCGGTCTTCGGCGTTGAAGAAGATCGCGGTGGGCAGGGTGGTGGCCGCGCCTTCGATGGGCAACAGGCGGGCCTCGCCGTCGACCCGGCAGGCCACGGCGGAATTGGAGGTGCCGAAGTCGATGCCGATCGTCGGCAGCGACGACGGTGACAGCACGCTCAAGATTCCCTGCGCAGCGCCGGGAACAGGATCACGTCGCGAATGCTCGGCGAATCCGTCAGCAGCATCATCAACCGGTCGATGCCGATGCCGCAGCCGCCGGTGGGCGGCATGCCGTATTCGAGCGCACGCACGAAATCGTGGTCGTAGTACATGGCTTCGTCGTCGCCGCTGTCCTTGGCGGCCACCTGCGCGTTGAAGCGCGCAGCCTGGTCTTCGGCGTCGTTCAGCTCGCTGAAGCCGTTGCCGAACTCGCGGCCGGTGATGTACAGCTCGAAGCGCTCGGTGACCTCGGGGCGCTCGTCGTTGGCGCGCGCCAGCGGCGAGATCTCGGTCGGGTGCTCCATGATGAAGGTCGGCTGCCAGAGCTTCTCTTCCACGGTTTCTTCGAAGTACATCACCTGCAGGCTGGCGAGGCTGCGCTGCGAGAGCTTGTCCTTCTCTTCGCTGAGGCCGATCTTGCGCAGGGCGTTGATGAGCCAGGCGGCGTCGTCGACGCCCTGGGCCACGCCCTCGGCGTCGGTGTACTTCAGGATCGCTTCGCGGATCGTCAGGCGCTCGAAGGGCTGGGTCAGGTCGACCGGCTTGCCCTGGTAGGTGAGCTGCTGCGTGCCCACGGCCTTGTCGGCGATGGTGCGGATCAGCGTCTCGGTGAAGTCCATCAGGTCGCGGTAGTTCCAGTAGGCCGCGTAGAACTCCATCATCGTGAACTCGGGGTTGTGCCGCACCGAGATGCCCTCGTTGCGGTAGCTCCGGTTGATTTCGAACACGCGCTCGAAGCCGCCGACGATCAGGCGCTTGAGGTACAGCTCGGGCGCGATGCGCAGGAACATCTCCTGGTCGAGCGCGTTGTGGTGCGTCTTGAAGGGCTTGGCGTTGGCGCCGCCCGGAATCGGGTGCAGCATGGGCGTCTCGACTTCGAGGAAGTCATTGGCCACCATGAACTCGCGCAGGGCGCTCACGGCCTTGCTGCGCGCGGTGAAGCGCACGCGCGCCGATTCGTCGGTGATCAGGTCGACGTAGCGTTGGCGGTACTTCTGCTCCTGGTCGGCCATGCCGTGGAACTTGTCGGGCAGCGGGCGCAGGCTCTTGGTGAGCAGGCGAAGCTTGGTTACCTTGACCGAGAGCTCGCCGGTCTTGGTCTTCATCAGCGTGCCTTCGGCGCCGACGATGTCGCCCAGGTCCCAGCGCTTGAAGTCGGCGTAGATTTCTTCGCCGACCGCGTCGCGCGTCACGTAGAGCTGGATGCGGCTGGTGGCGTCCTGCAGGGTGGCGAAGCTGGCCTTGCCCATCACGCGCTTGAGCATCATCCGGCCGGCCACACTCACGGAAACGGCTTGCGCCTCGAGGGCTTCGGCCTCGGTGGCGTCATGCGCTTCGGCGAGTGCCGCTGCACGGTGGCCAGGCTTGAAGTCGTTGGGGAACGCAACGCCTTTGCCCTCGGCCTGCGCCGTGCGCAGCAGCTTGAGCTTTTCGCGGCGTTCTGCGATGAGCTGGTTTTCGTCGACGGGGGGCGGAGGAGGCGAGGGGGTCTTTTGATCGGACATGGGAGGCGGGTGACGCGCATCCGGGAGCGTGCGCGGGGCTGGCATTTTAGCCCATCGGGTTTGAATAAAACCTGCGCCCAGCGCCCGTCAATCCTGCGCAATGTGCTACAAAAAAAGTAGCGACCTATTCAGTGATGCCCGTGCGTGCGAGCAGATCGCTGACCAGTTCGAGCCGCATCAGCGGACTGTCGAGCTCCATCAGGCGCTGGCGCAGTTCGAGTTGCATCGGCACCAGTTCGCACCAGCGGTTGGCCACCCAGCCGCAATCGTTGAGCTGGTAAGGTGCGCCGATCGGCAGCCGCACCGCTTCGCCTTGCGCGCGGCGGCGCTCTTCCAGCGTGTCGATCAGGCGCTGCAGCGCGGTGGCGGTGTGGCGCAAGTCGTCGGGAATTTCGAGCGCGATGTCGTCGCTCACGGCCTCGACCTCGGCGACCCACAGGCCGTGCTTCTGCAGCTCATTGCTGCGAACCCGAAAGCGTTGCGTGCCCACGCATTCGATCTGCAGCAGTCCGCTCTGCGGCGATTCGAACTCGCGGATCATGGCCAGCGTGCCGATGCCGGCAAAGCTTTCCGCATCGGCGCCGGCCTTGCGCACTTCGCTGCCGCTGGTGAGGCTCACAACGCCGAAGGGTGCGTCGGCCTTGCGGCACTTGCCGATCATGTCGAGATAACGAACCTCGAAGATGCGCAGTGGAAGAAGGCCACCCGGAAACAGGACAGTACCGAGCGGGAACAATGGCAGTGAATGCAAAAAGGGTTGTGTCGTCATCGAAGAGCCTTGCGTGGCTATCATCGCATTCCGCTCACGGCCACGCCCCATGCTCTATCAGATTCCCTCGTTCCTTCTCGACGTGATCGTCGGCCTCCTCGGCGGCGCATGTCTGCTGCGGCTCTACATGCAGTACCACCGGGTGCCGTTCGGCAATCCGCTCGGGCGCTTCGTGTTCGCCATCACCGACTGGATCGTGCTGCCGCTGCGGCGCATCGTGCCCGCGGTGAAGCGCTGGGACCTGGCAAGCCTGATCGCGGCCTGGCTGCTGGTGATGCTGAAGTTCCTGCTGCTGTGGCTGCTGGTGGGCAACCTGGGGCGCATCGCGACCTTGCCGCTGGTGTCGCTGGTCGGGCTGATGCAATTGGCGGTGTCCGGCCTGACCGCGCTGCTGGTGGTCTACGCGGTGCTGTCTTGGATTCCGAACGCCTCGCCGATGCTGCTCGACCTGATCTCGCGCCTGGCCGAGCCACTGGTGCGGCCGTTTCGCCGCTTCATTCCGCTGATCGGCGGGGTCGATCTGTCGCCGCTGGCCGCCATCGTCGTGCTGCAGGTGATCGCGATCGTGCTGGGCAACCTGCTGGTGTTTGCCTATCAACTGACTTTCTGAACTTCTGAATTCCCCAAGAAAAAGGGCCCGGGTGCGATGCACCCGGGCCCTTTTGCTTTTGACCTGTCTCGTTCAGCTGACCGCGTCGGCCGGCTGGCGCAGCAGCATGGCCAGCGTGCTGGCGATGGTCTTGCGCAGTTCGCGGCGGTCGCTGATGAAGTCGATGGCGCCCTTGGTCTGCAGGAACTCGGCACGCTGGAAGCCTTCGGGCAGCGTCACGCGCACGGTCGATTCGATCACGCGCGGGCCGGCAAAGCCGATCAGCGCCTTGGGCTCGGCGATCACCACGTCGCCCACGAAGGCGAAGCCTGCCGACACGCCACCCATGGTCGGGTCGGTCAGCACGCTGATGTAGGGCAGGCCCTTCTTCGCCAGGCGCGTGAGCGCGGCATTGGTCTTGGCCATCTGCATCAGCGAGAGCAGGCCTTCCTGCATGCGCGCGCCGCCGGTGGCGGTGAAGCAGATGAAGGGCACCTTCTGCTCGATGGCGGTCTCGACGCCGCGCACGAAGCGCTCGCCGACCACGCTGCCCATGCTGCCGCCCATGAATTCGAACTCGAAGCAGGCCACGACCACGCTGATGCTGTGGACCGAGCCGCCCATGACGACCAGCGCATCGGTCTCGCCGGTGTTTTCCAGGGCTTCCTTCAGGCGCTCGGGGTACTTGCGGCTGTCCTTGAACTTCAGCGCATCGACCGGCAGCACTTCCTGGCCGACTTCATAGCGGCCCTCGGCGTCGAGGAACGCGTCGAGCCGCGCGCGGGCGCCAATGCGGTGGTGGTGGCTGCAGCTGGGGCAGACGTTCTGGTTGTGCTCGAGGTCGGTCTTGTACAGAACGGTCTCGCAGGCGGGGCATTTGATCCACAGACCCTCGGGCACCTGGCGGCGCTCGGACGGGTCGGTTTGTGCAATCTTGGCGGGTAGCAGTTTTTCAAGCCAGCTCATAAGGGGCTCCTTGTGTTGGCGGTGATTATCGACCAGCCGCGTTCTTGGCCGTGGCGGCAGGCAGTGCATCGAGCGCCTCGCGGATGCCCGCAAGGAATTCGCGCACCGCCGGCACCACCCGCTCGCGGGGCTGGTCTTCGATGAGTTGAATGATCTTGGTGCCGATGATGACCGCATCCGCGGCCGATCCGACCGCCTGCGCGGTGCGCGCGTCGCGGATGCCGAAGCCCACGCCGACCGGGATGCTCAAGTGCTGGCGGATGCGCGGGACCATCTGGCCGACCGCCTCGGTGTCGAGGTGGCCGGCGCCCGTCACGCCCTTGAGCGACACATAGTAGACGTAGCCGCTGGCGATGCGCGCGACCTGCGCCATGCGCTCGTCGGTGCTGGTCGGGGCCAGCAGGAAGATCAGGTCGATGCCGGCCGCCTTCAGCTCGGCGGCGAAGTCTTCGCATTCTTCCGGCGGGTAGTCGACCACCAGCAGGCCGTCGACGCCGGCTGCGACCGCATCGCGGATGAAGGCCTTCTTGCCGTGCACGAGGTCGTAGCGCTCGACGGGGTTGGCATAGCCCATCAGCACCACGGGCGTGGTCGTGTCCTTCTGGCGGAAGGCGGCCACGATGGCGAGCACCTGCTTCATGCCGATGCCCAATGCCAGCGCGGCTTCACCGGCCTTCTGGATCACTGGCCCGTCGGCCATGGGGTCGGAGAAGGGCACACCCAGCTCGATCACGTCGGCGCCGGCCTCGACCATGCCGTGCATCAGCTCGGGCGTGATGTCGGCAAAGGGGAAGCCGGCGGTCACGTAGGGAATCAGGGCGCGGCGGCCGTCTTTTTTCAGCGCGTCGAAGGTGGTGGCAATGCGGCTCATCACTTGCCTCCCTTCACGCTCAGACCGCGCATCGAGGGCCGGTCGTAGAAATCGACACCCGACAGGTCGGCGACGGTGCCGATGTCCTTGTCGCCGCGGCCCGAGAGGTTCACCAGGATCGACTGGTCGGGGCGCATGGTCTTGGCGAGCTTCATTGCATGGGCCAGGGCATGGCTGGATTCGAGCGCGGGGATGATGCCCTCCGTTCGGCACAGGTAGTGGAAGGCTTCGAGCGCTTCGGTGTCGGTGATGCCGACGTATTCGGCACGGCCGATGTCGGCCAGGTACGCGTGCTCTGGGCCCACGCCAGGGTAGTCGAGGCCCGCGCTGATGCTGTGGGTCTCGGTGATCTGGCCGTCTTCGTTCTGCAGCAGGTAGGTGCGGTTGCCGTGCAGCACGCCGGGGCTGCCGCGCAGGATCGACGCCGAGTGCTTGCCGCTGTCGAGCCCTTCGCCAGCCGCTTCGACGCCGATCAGGCGCGTGCCCGCGAACGGAATGTACGGATGGAAGATGCCCATCGCGTTGCTGCCGCCGCCCACGCAGGCGACGACCACATCGGGCTGTTTGCCTTCGGCCTCGCCGGTGATGCCGTCGGCTGCGAGCATGGCCGGCATCTGCTCGATGCACTCGGTGCCGATCACGCTCTGGAAGTCGCGCACCATCGTCGGATAGGGGTGCGGGCCGGCGACGGTACCGATGATGTAGAAGGTGTTTTCCACGTTGGTGACCCAGTCGCGCATTGCCTCGTTGAGCGCGTCCTTCAGCGTCTTGCTGCCGGATTCGACGGGCACCACGGTCGCGCCGAGCAGGTTCATGCGGTAGACGTTGGGGCTCTGGCGCTTCACGTCCTGGCTGCCCATGTAGACCACGCATTCGAGGCCGTAGCGCGCGCAGATGGTGGCGGTTGCCACGCCGTGCTGGCCGGCGCCGGTTTCGGCGATCACGCGGGGCTTGCCCATGCGGCGCGCGAGCATCGCCTGGCCGATCACGTTGTTGATCTTGTGCGCGCCGGTGTGGTTCAGGTCTTCGCGCTTCAGGTAGATCTGCGCGCCACCCATTTCACGGCTGGTGCGCGCAGCGTGGTAGATCGGCGAGGGGCGGCCGACGAAGTGCTTCAGCTCGTAGTGGAATTCGGCGAGAAACGCGGGATCGTCTTTGAACTTCGCATACGCGTCGCGCAGTTCGTTGATCGCGTGGGTGAGCGTTTCGCTCGCGAAGGTGCCGCCGTAGTTGCCGAAGTGGCCGGTGGCGTCGGGTTGCTGGTAGTCCTGGAATTGGCTTTGCATGGTTCTCGATCGGTGAGCCGCAGCCCGACAACGATCGGCTGCGGCGGCTAACTGGAGAAGGACGCGTCGGCAGCCCTGACGGCTGCGACGAATTGCCGGATCTTTCCGGCGTCCTTGAGGCCCTTGTTCCCGGGACCGTCGATTTCGACGCCCGAGCTCACATCAACGGACAGCGTCTTGCAGCGCGTCCGCAGGATGCGAATGCCATCGCTCACGTTTGCAGGTGTGAGCCCACCACTCAAGACGAGGTGAGCGTCGACGGCGGGTGGAAGAAGTGACCAATCGAATGCCTTGCCGCCACCGCCATAACCTTCGACATGAGCGTCGAGCAGGATGGCCTGGGCGTGGGAGTAATCGGACGCGTATTTTACGAGGTCGAAGCCGGCCCCGGCAGCCCCCAGCGGAATGCGGGCCGCGCGCATGTAGCGAAAGCGCCCCGGACCGCTGGCTTCTTCGCATTGTTCGGGCGTTTCCTCGCCGTGGAATTGGGCGATGGCGCCCTTCACACGGGTGAGTGCTGCTATGACTTTGGGAGCATCCTCGTTCACGAACAGCAGCACGGGCGTGATGAACGGGGGCAGGCGCGAAGCCAGTTCGGCGGCGCGTTCGAGCGTCACGGCGCGGGGGCTCTTCGCATAGAGCACGAAGCCGATGGCGTCGGCGCCGGCTTCGATTGCCGCATCCACGTCGGCCTCACGTGTCAGGCCACAGATCTTGATGCGGGTGCGGGGAACGGAAAGCGCGGTCATGGCGGGCCATCATACGGAGCCCCGCCGGCCTGCAGCGTGGCTTCCGCCGGCAGACCCCACTTGGCGTCGTACAGCGGGCCCAGGAAGTACAGGCCGTCCGCGGAGAAGGTGGGCGCCGCCACCTTGCGGCTGCGTGCCTCGAGCACTTCAGAAATCCACTCGGGCCGTTCGTCGCCATGGCCGATGCGCACCAGGCAACCCATCAGGTTGCGGATCATGTGGTGCAGGAAGGCATCGGCCTCGAATTCGAAATGCCAGCGGCAGCGTTCGCCGTCGCCCACGCGCGTGATCTCGATGCGCCGCAGGTCCTTGACCGGCGAGCGTGCCTGGCAGGCCGAGGCGCGAAACGAACTGAAATCGTGCTGTCCGACGAGTAGCGCGGCCGCGGCGCGCATCGCATCGCCGTCGAGGGCATGCATCGACCAGCCGACCCGGCCCGAATCGAGGCTGGGCCGAACCGGCGATTGAGAAAGCACGTAGAGGTAGCGGCGCGCCAGGGCGCTGGCACGGCAATGGAATTCATCGGGCACCGGCTGCGCCCACTGCACCGCGATGTCGTCGGGCAGGAAGCGGTTGGTGCCGCGCATCCAGGAGAAGGGTTCGCGCTCGACGGTGGTGTCGAAGTGCACCACCTGCATCAGCGCGTGCACGCCGGCATCGGTGCGACCGGCGCACAGCGTACCGATGGGCTGCGCGGCGAACTTCGTGAGGGCCGCTTCGAGCTTGTCCTGTACCGTGCGGCCCGAGCGCTGGCTTTGCCAGCCCTCGTACGCTTGGCCGTTGTACCGGATGCCGAGCGCCAGCCTCACGAATTCAGGAAGAACGACAGGAGCGGCAACCGCTCAGCGCAGTTCTGCGAGCAGTTGACGGGCTTGCGACTTGAGGTCGCCAGCGCTTTCGGCTTCGACTTCCTCGACCAGCGAGCGGGCGCCTTCGACGTCGCCGATGGCTTGCAGTTCGCGAGCGAGCGACAGCTTGACGGCGTGCGGGCTCTCATCGCCTTCGTCGTCGGGCGCGGTAGCTGCAGGCCTTGCGGTTTCGGCCGAGCGGGCAGCGGGCAGGCCAGCCAGTGCGCTCATGTCGAATTCGATGAAACCCGAGTCGGCCGGCAGCGCATTGCGCAACGCGGCGGGGCGGGTGTTGTGTTCCGCGTCGCTCAGCGAGCTGGGGAGCGTGTCTGCCGACAGCGCGCCGGGGGCGGTGTCGAAGTCGTTCTCGAGATCGACAGGCGTTGCGGCGTGGCCGTTCGACAGGGGTGGTGCGGGGCGTGCTGTCGTCGGAGCGGGTGCGTAGACCGACTTCGGCAGGCTGGCACCAACCGGTGCGTGCTGGACCGGCGCAGGGGCGGGGGCCGGCGGCGTGGTCAGGTCGAGGTCGAAGTCCAGCGGTGCCACCGAGGGCACGAAGGCGGGCGGTGCAACGGCCGCCGGTGGTGCTGCGGGAGGCGGAACTGCTGCCGGCTTGGCGGCCGAGGCGAGGGCGCCCGCAAAAGCAGCCGCCTCGGCAGCGCTGGCGCCGCCACTGCTGCGGGGAGCGCCCGATTCGTACAGCGGGTTGCCCGGATCGAGATCCTTGCCCATGTCGACCACGCGGGTCCAGTCGGAGCCGAGGCCGCCAGTCAGCTTGTGCACTTCGGTGGCCAGGCCTTCGTAGGCGCGCACGTCGCGGCGCTTGGCGTGGATTTCGAGCAGCTTGAGGTGGATGGCGGTGCGGTCCGGGTTCAGGCGCAGCGCTTCACGCAGGATTTCCTCGGCCTGCAGGTCGCGGCCGTAGGCCAGGTACACGTCGGCTTCGGCCACGGGGTCGACATCGCCCGCGTCGAGTTGGCTCGGCGAGTACGACAGCGACGAAACGGTGGAGTCGCCACGGTGCTTGGTGTCGACCGATTCACCGCCGCTGGCGCCGAAGAACGAATCCTTCGGGATGCGGCTTTCGAGGAACACGCTTTCGCTCATTTCCTCGCGCCGACGGCCCAGCACGCGGTACAGCAGGAAGCCGATCAGCAGCGCGATCAGCGCCGCGCCAGCCAGCATCAGCGGGTTGTCCAGCAGCTCTTCGAGGAAGGTGGGCTCCGGCGGGGGCGGCGGAGCGGGCTTCTTCACGGCTGGCTTCGGTGCAGCGGCGGCCACTGCAGCGCTCGCTGCTGCCGTTGCGGGAGCGGCGCCGGCGTCGGTTGCAGCTGGCGCGGCTGCGACTGCGGCCTCGGCCGTCTGGGCAGGAGCGGCAGCAGCAGGGGCTGCAGCCATTGCCTCGGGTGTGGGCGCGGGGCTCGGTGCTGCTGCGGCGGGAGCGGCCGGTGCGGCTGCCGCAACGGGGGCGGGAGCCGGGACTGGTGCAGCGGCAGGTGCCGGAGCAGGGCTTGTGACCGGGGGAGCGGTCGTGGCACTGGTGGTCGGTGCCGGAACCGGGATGCCCGGCGTCGACGGTGCTGCCGGCGCAGCGGCTGCGGCAGGTGCCGACGAACCGGTGCCCGTTGCAGCCTTGAGCTTGTTCAGCTCGTTGATGTTCTTCGACAACTCCGCAACGCGGTTGTTGTTGTCTTGTGCCTGACGGGTCTGCGCGACCTTTTCGTCGGCGGCGCGGGTGGCCGCGTTGCCTTGCGAGATGGTGAGCTTGTCGGGTGCGCTGGCCGCTGCATTGCGGTCTTCGACGTTGGCTTGCAGCTTGCCCGAGGCCTTGCGGCTCGCGGCTGCCACGTTCGAGGTCGGCGCGTTGTCGGCCAGGCGCTGGCGGTAGGCGCCGAAGTCGCGGCTCTGTGCCGTGACCGTGCGACGGGCTTCGTCCGGCAGAATGGCCGCCGCCTCGGCACCGCTCGGCAGATCGAGCACCGCGCCGGCGCGCATGCGGTTGACATTGCCGCCGACGAATGCATCAGGATTGGAGAGCAGCAGCGCCACCAGCATCTGGTCCAGCGACACGTCGGCTGGCTTGTGGGCGCCGGCGATCTTGCTGGCGGTGTCGCCGCGCTGAACGGTGACCTGTTCGCCGCCACCGCTGCGAATCGCCGGAGCGGCTGCAGTGACGGGGGCGGGGGCTGCCGCGGCCGGCGCAGGTGCGGCTGCTGCGGGTGCAGAGGGGGCTGCCGAAGGCGCAGCCGCCACCACCGGAGGGCGCTCGCGGCGAGCACGGGCTGCCGGGGCAGCACGTTCGGTCGGCGTGGCGATCTGGGGCGAAATGGGCGTGGCCGGTGCGGCCGCCTGGCGCGTGGCCGGCGGATCGAGCAGCACGGTGTAGTCGCGCACGATGCGGCCCGACGAACCGTTGGCCTCGAGCAACAGGTCGATGAACGGATCGTTCAACGGGCGGTTACCGCTCAGGCGCACCACGTATTGGCCGCCGGCGCGGCGCTGAAGCGTCGCCTTGACGTCGCTCAGGGCCGAGTTGTACGGAACGCCCGCGTTCTTGAAGGCTTCGGCCGTGGCAATGTTGATCTTCAGACCGTCCGCCTCGTTGGCGGCGATTTCGGTCACATCGATCTCGGCGCGCAAGGGTTCGCCCAGCGCCGATTGCACCTTCAGCTGACCCAGCGCGAATGCGCTGGCGTCGGTGCTGACGATGCCCAAGGCCACGGCTGCCGCCGCGCCAAGAATGGAAAGGCGCCAGCCATTCGATGGCAGAGGCGGGCGAGCGGCCGATGGGCTGGCCGCAGGCAACAGATGTCTTGTCATGCTGATAGGGGGCGGCTCAGGCCCAGAATTTGTAAGAGGACGTTAGCACCATCACCGGGCACTGACAAGGCAATGCGCTTGTTCTACCCAGTGCGCGCATACTTACGCACACATTGGATGTTGCCGTAAGGCAACAATTCATGTTTCAAAAGGCCCTGAGCAGCCCGCATCAGGCTTCGAGCAGGATACGCAGCATGCGGCGCAGCGGCTCCGCGGCGCCCCACAGCAGTTGGTCGCCGATGGTGAAGGCACCGACATACTCCGGGCCCATCGCCAGCTTGCGGATACGGCCGACCGGGATGTCCATGGTGCCCGTCACGGCCACCGGCGTCAGGTCCTTCAGGGTGGCTTCGCGCGTATTCGGCACGACCTTCGCCCAGGGGTTGTCGGCGGCGATCATCGCTTCGATGTCGGCGACCGGCACGTCCTTCTTGAGCTTGAAGGTCAGGGCCTGGCTGTGGCAGCGCATCGCGCCAATGCGAACGCAGAAACCGTCGACCGGCGTGGCAGCGGTGCTGAAGCCCGGGCCCTGGCCGAGGATCTTGTTGGTCTCGGCGCCGCCCTTCCACTCTTCCTTGGACATGCCGTCGCCCAGGTCCTTATCGATCCAGGGGATCAGCGAGCCGCCCAGCGGCGCACCGAAATTGGCCGTTTCAGCAGCGCTGAGGGTCTGCTGCTTGTGCAGCACCTTGCGGTCGATTTCGAGGATGGCCGACTTCGGGTCGTCCAGCAGGGCGCGCACTTCGGCGTTGATGGTGCCGAACTGGGTCAGCAGCTCGCGCATGTGCTGTGCGCCGCCGCCCGAGGCTGCCTGATAGGTCATGCTGGTCATCCACTCGACCAGGCCGGCCTTGTAGAGGGCGCCCACGCCCATGAGCATGCAGCTCACGGTGCAATTGCCGCCGATCCAGTTCTTGCCGCCCTTGGCGAGCGCGTTCTCGATGACCGGCAGGTTGACCGGGTCGAGCACGATGATCGCGTCGTCCTGCATGCGCAGGGTGGAGGCGGCGTCGATCCAGTGGCCGTTCCAGCCGGCGGCGCGCAGCTTGGGAAACACCTCGCTGGTGTAGTCGCCGCCCTGGCAGGTGATGACGATGTCGCACTTCTTCAGTGCCTCGATGTCGTTCGCATCCTTCAGCGCGGTTTCGTTCTTGGCCATCGCCGGGGCCTTGCCGCCGGCGTTGGAGGTCGAGAAGAAGACCGGCTCGATGAGACCGAAGTCGCCTTCGGCCTGCATGCGGTCCATCAGGACCGAGCCGACCATGCCACGCCAGCCCACGAGGCCGACCAGAGGTTGAGATGCGTTCGCCATTTCAGTTTGCCCTTATGAAAAAAGAAAAATTTGTCTTTTCTTGCCCCCGACTCGTCGAGCCGGGGAGGGGCGTGACGAAGCGGGCTGCGGTTAGCCGGTAATCGTCTTTTTGGTGATTGCTGCAACGACCGCGTCGCCCATTTCGCGGGTGCCGACGCGCTTCGTACCTTCTGACCAGATGTCGCCAGTGCGCAGCCCGGAGGCGAGCACATCCTTGACCGCCGACTCGATACGGTCGGCAGCCTCGGCTTGGTTGAGTGAGAAGCGGAGCATCATGGCAGCGGACAGGATTGTAGCCAAAGGATTGGCAACCCCTTTGCCGGCAATGTCGGGAGCGCTGCCGTGGCTGGGCTCGTACAGGCCCTGGTTGCTCGAATTGAGCGATGCCGAAGGCAGCATGCCGATGGAGCCGGTGAGCATCGCGGCTTCGTCCGAGAGGATGTCGCCGAACATGTTGCCGGTGACCACCACGTCGAACTTCTTGGGCGCCTTCACGAGTTGCATGGCCGCGTTGTCGACCAGCATGTGGTCGAGTTCGACGTCCGGATATTCCTTCGCGATGTCGAGCATCACGTCTTTCCACAGCTGCGAGGTTTCCAGCACGTTGTTCTTGTCGACGCTGGTCACGCGCTTGCTGCGCTTGCGGGCGGCCTCGAAGGCCACGCGGGCGATGCGTTCGATCTCGGGGCGCGAATAGCGCATCGTGTCGAACGCCTCTTCGGCGCCCGGGAAGTGCCCGTCCGTCGCGATGCGGCGGCCGCGCGGCTGGCCGAAATAGATGTCGCCGGTCAGTTCGCGAATGATCAGGATGTCCAGGCCCGCGATCAGCTCGGGCTTCAAGCTCGATGCATCCACCAACTGCTCGTAGCAGATGGCGGGACGGAAGTTCGCGAACAGGCCGAGGTTCTTGCGCAGCCCCAGGATGGCCTGCTCGGGCCGCAGCGGGCGGTCGAGCTTGTCGTATTTCCAGTCGCCGACGGCGCCGAACAGCACCGCGTCGGCTTCCTTCGCCAGCTTGAGCGTCGATTCGGGCAGCGGGTGGCCGTGCGCCTCGTAGGCCGCGCCGCCGACCAGTGCCGACTCCATCTCGAACTTCAGGTCGAGCACGTCGAGCACCTTGACGGCTTCCGCCACGATTTCGGTGCCGATGCCGTCACCCGGGAGAACTGCGATTTTCATAAATTGGTCTGAGGTTTTTTGAAAACGGAAATGCGCGCGATCAGGAAATCATCGTGTGCGCGAGCCACGGCTTCTGCGCCAGGCGCTCGGCCTCGAAGGCCTTGATCTTGTCCTTGTGGCGCAGCGTGAGGCCGATGTCGTCCAGCCCGTTGATCAGGCAGTACTTGCGGAAGGCCTGCACGTCGAACGCGAACTCCTGCCCATCGGGCTTCACGACCACCTGGCGCTCCAGGTCGATGGTCAGCTGGTAGCCCGGAAACGCGAAGGTCTCGTCGAACAACTGGGCCACCTGCGCTTCGGGCAGCACGATCGGCAACAGGCCGTTCTTGAAGCTGTTGTTGAAGAAGATGTCGGCGTAGCTCGGCGCAATGATTGCGCGAAAGCCGTATTGGTCGAGCGCCCACGGTGCGTGCTCGCGCGACGAGCCGCAGCCGAAGTTCCTGCGCGCCAGCAGCACCGAGGCGCCGGCGTAGCGTGGCTGGTTCAGCACGAAGTCGGGGTTCGGCTTGCGGCTGGCCGGGTCCTGGCCCGGAAAGCCGGCGTCGAGGTAGCGCCACTCGTCGAACAGGTTCACGCCAAAGCCGGTCTTCTTGATCGACTTGAGGAACTGCTTCGGAATGATCGCGTCGGTGTCGACGTTCTCGCGGTCCATCGGGGCCACGAGGCCCTTGTGCACGGTGAATTTCTGCATGTGTTGTCTCCAGATCAGGCGAAGGTGCGCACGTCGACGAAGTGGCCGTGCACCGCAGCGGCGGCGGCCATGGCCGGGCTCACGAGGTGGGTGCGGCCGCCGGCGCCCTGGCGGCCTTCGAAGTTGCGGTTGCTGGTGGATGCGCAGCGCTCGCCGGGTTCGAGCCGGTCGGCGTTCATCGCCAGGCACATCGAGCAGCCGGGCTCGCGCCATTCGAAGCCAGCGGCCTTGAAGATCAGGTCGAGCCCTTCGCGCTCGGCCTGTTCCTTCACCACGCCCGAGCCGGGCACGACCATCGCGAGCTTCACGTTCTTCGCAACCTTCTGGCCGAGCTTCTTCACCACGGCCGCGGCTTCGCGCATGTCCTCGATGCGGCTGTTGGTGCAGGAGCCGATGAACACCTTGTCGATGAAGATGTCGTTCATGGCCTTGTTGGGCTCCAGGCCCATGTAGACCAGCGCGCGCTCGATGGCCCCGCGCTTGTTCGCATCTTTTTCCTTGTCGGGATCGGGCACGCGGCCGTTGATGTCGACCACCATTTCGGGCGAGGTGCCCCAGGTCACCTGCGGCTGGATCTGCGTGGCGTCGAGCTCGACCACTGCGTCGAAGGTCGCGCCCGGGTCGGACTGCAGCGTACGCCAGTAGGTCACGGCTTGGTCCCACTCCACGCCGGTAGGGGCGAGCGGACGGCCCTTCACGTAGCTGACGGTCTTCTCGTCGACCGCCACCAGCCCGGCGCGCGCGCCGGCCTCGATGGCCATGTTGCAGACCGTCATGCGGCCTTCCATGCTCAGGTCGCGAATGGCCGAGCCCGCGAATTCGATGGTGTAGCCGGTACCGCCGGCCGTGCCGATCTTGCCGATGATGGCCAGCACGATGTCCTTGGCGGTGCAGCCCAGCGGCAGCTTGCCCTCGACCTTCACGAGCATGTTTTTCGCCTTCTTGCCAAGCAGCGTCTGCGTGGCCATCACGTGCTCGACCTCGCTGGTGCCGATGCCGTGCGCGAGCGCGCCGAACGCGCCGTGCGTGGAGGTGTGCGAGTCGCCGCAGACGACAGTCATGCCCGGAAGCGTCGCGCCCGACTCGGGGCCGATCACGTGCACGATGCCCTGGCGTTTGCTCAGGAACGGGAAGAACGCGGCTGCGCCGAATTCGGCGATGTTGTGGTCGAGCGTGGTGACCTGTTCCTTGCTGGTCGGATCGGCAATGCCTTCGTAGCCGCGCTCCCAGCCCGTGGTGGGCGTGTTGTGGTCGGCGGTGGCCACGACCGAACTGATGCGCCACAGCTTGCGGCCGGCTTCGCGCAGGCCTTCGAAGGCTTGCGGGCTGGTGACTTCATGCACCAGGTGGCGGTCGATGTAGAGGATCGCGGTGCCGTCTTCCTCGGTGTGGACGACGTGTTCGTCCCAGATCTTGTCGTAGAGCGTGCGTGCCATGTCGGTCTCTTGTCTTTCGTGGGGAAATGGATTGTCTGTGTTCGTGGTTCAGGCCGCGAGTTGTTCCGTGCCGTCCGCAGCCGCGTGCAGGTGATTCACCAGCGAGCGCGCAGCCACTGGCAGGGTGGAGAAGTCGCGCGCCACCAGGCGGATCTCGCGCGCCGCCCAGGCGTCGTTGAGCGCTACGCTCACGAGGCCGCGGCCGATGCCGTTCTGCATGAGCTCGAAGGCGCGCTGCGGCATCACGCCGATGCCCAGGCCGTTCTCGATCATCCGGCACATGGCGTCGAGACCCGTCACGTGAATGCGCAGCTTGATGCTGCGGCCGGCGTCGAGCGCGGCCTCGTGCATCGCGACGTAGATCGAGCTGTTGGTGTGCAGGCCGACATGGTCGAAGTCGAGCGAATCGATGAAGTCGATGGCGCCCTGCGCCGCCAGCGCATGCCCCGTAGGCACGATGAGTGCGAGGCGGTCGTGCCGGTAAGAAAGGCTCTGCAACTCGCCCGCGCCGCCGGCCACGTGGCACACGCCGAGGTCGGCCGCGCCTTCCTGCACCGCGCGGATCACCTCGCTGCTCAGGTGTTCTTCAAGGTCGATCTTGATGGCCTCGTGGGCGCGCGTGAACACGCCCAGGTCTTCGGGCAGGAACTGCACGATCGCCGAAATGTTGGCGTGCACCCGCACGTGGCCGCGCACGCCGTCGGCGTATTCGCTGAGCTCACCCTGCATCTTCTCCAGGCTATAGAGCACCGAGCGGGCGTGGTGCAACAGGCTTTCGCCGGCCGGCGTGAGATCGACGCCGCGCGCGTGGCGGTAGAGCAGGGTGGTGCCGAGCGTGGCCTCGAGGTCGGACAGCCGCTTGCTGATGGCCGAGGCCGCGATGAACTCGCGCTCAGCAGCGCGGCCGATGCTGCCCAGTTCGCACACGGCAACGAACAGCTGCAGCGACGTGAGGTCGATGCGGCGGGCGAAGTTGCGTTCGGATGTGCTCATGGGGCTGTGGGGCATCGCGCCTGGCGATGAGGGGGCTATTTTCTCCTTGTTTTTATGCGTCAGGCATCGTGATACGAGATGACCTTGTTGCCGGGAGGCGACGGCAATCGGCAGCTGCGGTGGGCTGCCTTGCGAGCCCGGATCAGTCCGCGGGAACCCCCGCGCTCCAGGCAGGCCAGTTGCCCACGATAGCGTCCACCAGAGGACGGCCTGCGATCAGGAGATTGCCGGTGGCGATGGGGAAGCCGCCCGACTCGACATTCAACGAGGCGTAAGCGGTCTGCCCCTGGTAGGGCCGGTCGAAATTGGACACTGTGCGGAGAACCGCCACGCGCTGCAGGTCGAGCAGCCCCGCGCTGGCGCCTCGCTTCAATGCCTCGTAGGTGGCGTTGTCTTCCTGCTGGGTGGTGCAGTACTTGCCCTGCCCGTCGGTCACGAGTGAAACCCAGCGCGTGGCGGTTTCGCCCAGGAACCTGCCGTGCCAGTAGGTGTCCCCGGCCGCGGTGTCGCATTGCAGGACCGATGGGCGAGCCTTGGCGGTTGGCTGCGAATACCTGGCGCGGTAGGCGCGTGCCTTGTCGTTGTCGGCCAGCGGCGCATTGGCCGAGAGCTTCAGGGCCTTCTGCAGCAGCTTCTCGTTGAGGCGGAAGACCTCGGTCCGGTATTCGAACTTGGGCTTCGAGTCCGGATCCCTGGCGCCGATGCCGAAATAACCTGTGCGCCAGGTCGATGGCATTTCACGCGCATCGATCTCGTGCGCGATGCCGAAGTCGACCAGGAACCGGGCCCAGGTGGCAGAACCGATGGTCGAGACATTCGGGTCGACGCCCGCGATGCCGGCCACCAGGAAATAAGTCTTCGAGAGGTCGAACTTCCCGCTGAACACCAGTGCCGTGATGGAAGCAGCCGCGTTGGTATGGCCCATGCCGGTGGTGACCTGGCACACCGAATCGGCGTTGCACCGGACCAGCGGATCGTCGGTGGACAGGCCCGGCACCTTGATCTCCCGGGTCAGCTTCAGCGGCTCGAACCACACCTGTGCCTCGGGTTTGAACATGCTGATGATGAGAACTTTCACCGCAATCTGTTGCGGCGGCTTTGCGCCGGGAGCATCGGTAGCGCAGCCGAACAGCAGCGTTGTCGCGAAGGCGATGAATGCTGCCCTTGCGCCAAACCATGTCACGCGTTGAAAAACTGACATTCGCCTTCTCCTTCTTGAGCCCAAAGAGATCGCAATTTACAGGCCAAAAAAAAGCTGCCCGAAGGCAGCTTTTCTGATCATCGAGATTCGACGGAAGCTCAGCGAGCCGTGATCGGCTTCACGTCGCGCTTCGGCGAACCTTCGAACAGCTGGCGCGGGCGGCCGATCTTGTACTCGGGGTCGCCGATCATTTCGTTCAGCTGGGCGATCCAGCCGACCGTGCGGGCCAGCGCGAAGATCGCGGTGAACAGCGGCACCGGGATGCCGATGGCGCGCTGCACGATACCCGAGTAGAAGTCGACGTTCGGGTACAGCTTGCGCGACACGAAGTACTCGTCTTCCAGGGCGATCTTCTCGAGTTCCTTGGCGAGCTTGAACAGCGGGTCTTGTTCCAGGCCCAGCTCGGTCAGCACTTCGTTGCAGGTTTCCTGCATCAGCTTGGCGCGCGGGTCGTAGTTCTTGTACACGCGGTGGCCGAAGCCCATCAGCTTGACGTTCGAGTTCTTGTCCTTGACCTTCTTGATGAACTCGCCAATCTTCTCCACGCCACCTTCCTTCTGGATGTCGTAGAGCATGTTCAGCGCCGCTTCGTTGGCGCCGCCGTGGGCAGGGCCCCAGAGGCAGGCCACGCCGGCTGCGATGGCCGCGAAGGGGTTCGTGCCCGACGAGCCGCACAGGCGCACCGTCGAGGTCGAGGCGTTCTGCTCGTGGTCTGCGTGCAGGATGAAGATGCGGTCGAGCGCGCGCTCGAGCACCGGGTTCACCTTGTACTCTTCGCACGGCGTGGCGAACATCATGTGCAGGAAGTTGCCGGCGTAGCTCAGGTCGTTCTTCGGGTACATGTACGGCTGGCCGATCGTGTACTTGTAGGCCATGGCCACGAGCGTGGGCATCTTCGCGATCAGGCGGATCGCGGCGATCTCGCGATGCTCGGGATTGTTGATATCCGTGCTGTCGTGATAGAAGGCCGACAGGGCGCCCACCAGGCCGGTCATGATGGCCATCGGATGCGCGTCGCGGCGGAAGCCGCGCAGGAAGAACTGCATCTGCTCGTTCACCATCGTGTGGTTGGTCACGAGCTTGGTGAAGTTGGCCTTCTTGGCGGTGTCCGGCAGTTCACCGTACAGCAGCAGGTGGCAGGTCTCCATGAAGTCGCAGTTGGTCGCGAGCTGCTCGATGGGGTAGCCGCGATACAGCAGCTCGCCCTTGTCGCCATCGATGTACGTGATGGCCGACTGGCAGGCGGCGGTCGACATGAAGCCCGGGTCGTAGGTGAACATGCCGGTCTGTGCGTACAGCTTGCGGATATCGATCACGTCGGGGCCCACGGTGCCCTTGTAGATCGGCAGTTCGACGCTGTCGCCGCCGTTGCTGAACGACAGCGTGGCCTTGGTATCGGATGCTTTCATTTCGGTTTACTTTCAGAGGTGGATTCAGGACGAAGGAGAGATTGCGGGACGCTGCGCGCCGTCGGTACGCATCAGCTGCAGCAATGCGACCACCTCGGCCCCGGCCCATTCGGGCTCGGGCTCCTTCCTGCGCAGAAGGAGGTCAAGGAGGTCGTTGTCCGACAGGTCCATCAGTGTCTCCATCGCTCCCGCTTGACCCACGGTCATGCGGAATTCGTGCCGCTCGAAGAAGCGGGCGATGAACAGGTCGTTCTCGAGCAGTCCGCGCCGGCAGCGCCATTTGAGCTTGCTCAGAGCACGTTCACTGAGCAGGTCGGCGGAGTCGGCGGCGGGTTGCATGGTGGCTTCTCGAACAAATGGATCAGGGTCAGATGGCGCGGCGCACCATCAATTCCTTGATCTTGCCGATGGCCTTGGTCGGGTTCAGGCTCTTCGGGCACACGTCCACGCAGTTCATGATCGTGTGGCAGCGGAACAGGCGGTACGGGTCTTCCAGGTTGTCCAGGCGCTCGGCGGTGGCTTCGTCGCGGCTGTCGGCGATGAAGCGGTAGGCCTGCAGCAGGCCGGCGGGGCCGACGAACTTGTCGGGGTTCCACCAGAAGCTCGGGCAGCTCGTGGAGCAGCTCGCGCACAGGATGCACTCGTACAGGCCGTTGAGCTCTTCACGCTCTTCGGGCGACTGCAGGCGTTCCTTTTCGGGCGGCACGGTGTCGTTCTGCAGGTACGGCTTGATCGAGTTGTACTGCTTGAAGAACTGCGTCATGTCCACGATCAGGTCGCGGATGACGGGCAGGCCCGGCAGCGGCTTGAGCACGACGGTGCCCTTGAGCGTGTTCATGTTGGTCAGGCAGGCCAGACCGTTCTTGCCGTTGATGTTCATCGCGTCGGAGCCGCAGACGCCTTCGCGGCACGAGCGGCGGAACGACAGCGTAGGGTCTTGCGCCTTGAGCTTCATGAGGGCGTCGAGCAGCATGCGCTCGTGGCCGTCGAGTTCGATCTCGACCGTCTGCATGTAGGGCTTGGCGTCCTTGTCCGGGTCGTAGCGGTAAATCTGGAATGTGCGCTTCATCGTAGTGACCTTGTGAATGCTTTGTATGAGCTGACTGTGAGCCGCGTTCTCTTACTTAGAACGTGCGGACCTTGGGTGGAACCGAGGCCACGGTGAGCGGCTGCAGCTTGACCGGCTTGTACGAGAGGCGGTTGTCCTGGCTGTACCAGAGCGTGTGCTTCATCCAGTTGGCGTCATCGCGGCCGAGCGGTGCGACAGGGTCGTCCGCCGGGCGTTCGTAGTCTTCGACCGTGTGGGCGCCGCGGCATTCGCGGCGGGCGGCGGCCGAGACCATGGTGGCCTGCGCCACTTCGATCAGGTTGTCGACTTCCAGCGCTTCGATGCGGGCGGTGTTGAACACCTTCGACTTGTCCTTCAGGCCGATGGCCTTGACGCGCTCGCGCACGGCGGCGATCTTGGTCACGCCTTCGTCCATCGAGGCCTGCTTGCGGAACACTGCCGCATGTTGCTGCATGACGGCGCGGATCTCGCCGGCCACGTCCTGGGCGTATTCGCCGGTGGTAGTCGACTCGAGGCGGTTCAGGCGCTCCAGCGTGCGGTCGGCCGCATCGTTGGGCAGGGGCTTGTGTTCCTTGAGCTTGTCGTTGAATTCGACGATGTGGTTGCCGGCCGCGCGGCCGAACACCAGCAGGTCGAGCAGCGAGTTCGTGCCCAGGCGGTTGGCGCCGTGCACGCTCACGCAGGAGCATTCGCCGACAGCGTAGAGGCCGTTCACCACGGCGCTGTTTTCTTCGCCCTTCTGGATGACGACCTGGCCATGGATGTTGGTCGGGATGCCGCCCATCTGGTAGTGGATGGTCGGCACGACGGGAATCGGTTCCTTGGTGATGTCGACGTTGGCGAAGTTGACGCCGATTTCGTACACCGAAGGCAGGCGCTTGTGGATGGTTTCGGCGCCCAGGTGGTCGAGCTTGAGCAGCACGTAGTCCTTGTTGGGACCGCAGCCTCGGCCTTCCTTGATTTCCTGGTCCATCGAGCGCGAGACGAAGTCGCGCGGCGCCAGGTCTTTCAGGGTGGGCGCGTAGCGCTCCATGAAGCGTTCGCCGTTGCTGTTCAGCAGGATCGCGCCTTCGCCGCGGCAGCCTTCGGTCAGCAGCACGCCCGCACCGGCCACGCCGGTCGGGTGGAACTGCCAGAACTCCATGTCCTGCAGCGGGATGCCCGAACGGGCCGCCATGCCGAGGCCGTCGCCGGTGTTGATGAAGGCGTTGGTCGAGGCCTGGAAGATGCGGCCTGCGCCGCCGGTGGCCAGCAGCACCGTCTTGGCCTGCAGGATGTGCAGGTCGCCGGTTTCCATTTCGAGTGCGGTCACGCCGACCACGTCGCCTTCGTCGTCACGGATGAGGTCGAGCGCCATCCATTCGACGAAGAACTGGGTGCGGGCTTCGACGTTCTTCTGGTAGAGCGTGTGCAGCATCGCGTGGCCGGTACGGTCGGCCGCGGCGCAGGCGCGCTGCACGGGCTTTTCGCCGTAGTTGGCCGTGTGGCCGCCGAACGGGCGTTGGTAGATCGTGCCGTCGGGGTTGCGGTCGAAGGGCATGCCGAAGTGTTCGAGCTCGTACACGACCTTCGGGGCTTCGCGGCACATGAACTCGATCGCGTCCTGGTCGCCGAGCCAGTCGGAACCCTTGATCGTGTCGTAGAAGTGGTAGTGCCAGTTGTCTTCGCTCATGTTGCCGAGCGATGCACCCACGCCGCCTTGAGCGGCGACGGTGTGCGAACGGGTCGGGAACACCTTGGAGAGCACGGCCACATTGAGGCCGGCACGGGCCAGTTGCAGCGAGGCGCGCATGCCGGAGCCGCCGGCACCGACGATCACGACGTCGAACTTGCGCTTGGTGATTTTTTCTTTTGTGTAGGTCATGGTGGGGTCAGATCTTCCAAAGCACTTGAATGGCCCAACCCGCACAACCGACAAGCCAGACGATGGTGAAAATTTGCAGCACGAGACGGATGCCGACGGGCTGGACGTAGTCCATCCAGACGTCGCGCATACCGACCCACACGTGATAGAGCAGGGCGATGATCACGGAGAACGTCAGCACCTTCATCCACTGCGCGGCGAAGATGCCGGCCCAGAGGTCGTAGCCGATGGGGCCGCGGGTGAAGATCAGTTGCGCGAGCAGCACGATCGTGAAGAGCGCCATCAGGCCGCCCGTGATGCGCTGGCTGAGCCAGTCGCGCAGACCGTAGTGCGCGCCGACGACGATGCGCTTGGAGCCGTAGTTCACAGACATGGTTGGCTCCTTCTCAGTACAGGCCGAACAGCTTGGCGCCGAGCACCACGGTGAGCAGGATGCTCAGTGCCAGCGTGACGACGGCCGATGTGTGGCCGAACTCCTTGGTCACGGCGGCGTGGCTCACGTCCATCCACAGATGCCGCAGGCCGGCGATGAAGTGGTGCAGGTAGGCCCAGATGAGCGCGAGCGCGACCAGCTTGAAGAACCACCCCGGAACGAAACCAAGGCCGCTGTTGAAGGCGGCCTTGAACTTGGCGAACGAATAGTCGGAAGACAGCGAGGTGTCGAACATCCAGATGATGAACGGCAGCAGCAGGAACATCAGCACGCCGCTGACGCGATGCAGGATCGACACGATGCCGGCCGGCGGCAGCCGGTAGGTCGTGAGGTCGGTGAAGGCATTGATGTTGCGGAATTCGCGACGCGGAGGCCGGGGGGGAGTTGCAAGCTCTGTCATTGGGGGGAAGTGCTTTCGTGGCTTTTGTGACTTGTTGGCTTGTTCTGAGAGCGAACGCTTTTGTTTCTTCTGCGGAAATGCAAACAACGCAAAATTCTATTGCAATGCACCATCGGGCAGCGGACACGCACGAGTCGGCGCACCGTTGCAGTCGGATGCTATTGACTTCGTAGCGCAATGCGCAGCTTGTATGCGCACATCCGCGCGGCGGTATTCGGCCTTCGTCTGCATCGGGATCAGCCCAGCTGGTTCCTGTAGTGGTGCGTGTCGGTGCGATAGAGCCCGCGGCGCAGCTCCATCGGCATGTCATGGTAGGTGTGCGCCAGCCGTTCCACGCTCAACAGGGGCATCTGCAGCGTCACATCGAGCAGCGCGGCCTGTTCGGCATCGGGCAGCACGGCGCGAATTTTTTCTTCGGCGCGCACCATGCGCACGCCGAACTCGGTTTCGAACAGCGCGTACATCGGGCCGGGCCACGCGCGCAGCCGTTCGGCGGTGAGCCCCTTGAAGGGCGCGCCGGGCAGCCAGAGGTCTTCGAGGATGGTGGGCACGCCGCCGTAGGCGAGCACGCGCCGCACCTGCAGCACCGCGTCGCCCGTGCGCAGGCCGAGCGCGCGCGCCACGTCGGCCGATGCGCGCAGGCGCTTGCAGTCGACGATGGTGCGCACCGCGGGGCCCTCGGTACTCAGGTCGCCCGCATCGGGCACGAGCTTGAGGAAGCGGTACTGCACATGCTGCTCGGCATGCGTGGCGACGAAGGTGCCTTTGCCCTGTCGGCGCACCACGAGGTTTTCGGCCGAGAGTTCGTCGATGGCCTTGCGCACCGTGCCCTGGCTCACGCGATAGCGCACGGCCAGGTCCATCTCGCTCGGGATGGGTTCGCCAGGCTTCCACTCGCCCGCCTGCAGGCTCTGCAGGATCAATGTCTTGATCTGCTGGTAGAGCGGACTGAAGGACGGCGTCGCGGGCTCGTCGAATGTGGTGGGCGTGTTCATGGCAGCGGTGGGGTGCGCCTTGGCGGACCCCCGGAGGATATCTTATATAAGACATAAGACGAGGCTCATTGAATCGGCTTAAAATGCGGCCGGTCTCGCGCTGCGGGAAGTATTCCCAGCCCGCAGAACCCCTGGCGCCCCACGAGAGCGCCGACACCGTTTCATTACCTTCTGGAGTCTTCCCATGAGCAAAAAGCCCGTCCGCGTTGCCGTCACCGGTGCCGCCGGTCAAATCGGTTACGCCCTGTTGTTCCGTATCGCCTCCGGTGAAATGCTCGGCAAAGACCAGCCGGTCATCCTGCAACTGCTCGAAATCCCCGACGAGAAGGCCCAGAAGGCGCTCAAGGGCGTGATGATGGAACTCGACGACTGCGCCTTCCCGCTACTGGCCGGCATGGAAGCCCACGGCGACCCGATGACCGCCTTCAAGGACGCCGACTACGCGCTGCTCGTCGGTTCGCGTCCCCGCGGTCCCGGCATGGAACGTGCCGAGCTGCTGGCCGTCAACGGCGCCATCTTCACCGCGCAAGGCAAGGCCCTCAACGCCGTCGCCAGCCGCAACGTCAAGGTGCTGGTGGTCGGCAACCCGGCCAACACCAACGCCTACATCGCCATGAAGAGCGCCCCCGACCTGCCGCGCAAGAACTTCACCGCCATGCTGCGCCTGGACCACAACCGTGCTGCCAGCCAGATCGCTGCCAAGACCGGCAAGGCCGTGGCCGACATCGAGAAGCTCACCGTCTGGGGCAACCACTCGCCCACGATGTACGCCGACTACCGCTTCGCCACCATCAACGGCGAAAGCGTCGCCAAGATGATCAACGACCAGGAATGGAACGCCAACACCTTCCTGCCGACCGTCGGCAAGCGCGGCGCGGCCATCATCGAAGCACGCGGCCTGTCGTCGGCTGCCTCGGCTGCCAACGCCGCCATCGACCACATGCGCGACTGGGCCCTGGGCACCAACGGCAAGTGGGTCACCATGGGCATTCCGTCGGACGGCCAGTACGGCATTCCGAAGGACGTGATGTTCGGCTTCCCCGTTACCTGCGAAAACGGTGAATACAAGCTGGTCGAAGGCCTCGAGATCGATGCATTCAGCCAGGAACGCATCAACAAGACCCTGGAAGAACTGGAAGGCGAGCGCGCCGGCGTCGCTCACCTGCTCTAAGCACGGCCAGCCAGCATGCTCGACTGGAACCCCGCGCTCTACCGTCGCTACGAGGACGAGCGCACCCGACCCGCACAGGAGCTCCTGGCGCGGGTGCCACTGACCGAGGCCGCCCGCGTGGTCGACCTCGGGTGCGGACCGGGCAACTCCACCGAGCTGCTGGTCAACCGGTTCCCGAAGGCGCAAGTCCTCGGAACCGACAACTCCGAAGCCATGCTTGTCAGCGCGCGCGAGCGCCTGCCGCAGGCGCGCTTCGAGTTGAGCGACATTGCGACCTGGGCGCCGCAATCCCAAGAAGAAGCGCCCGACCTCATTTATGCCAACGCGTCCCTGCAGTGGGTGCCCGATCACGAAAAGCTGATCCCGCGCCTGTTCGATGCGCTGGCCCCGGGTGGCGTGCTCGCCATCCAGATGCCCGACAACCGCCAGGAGCCCACGCATCGCCTGATGCGTGCGGTGGCCGCTGAAGCACCGTGGGCCGAACGCATCGGCGACGCCGACAAGCTGCGCACCCTGCTGCTCGACCTCGGCGGCTACTACGACCTGCTGGCGCCACGTGCGGTGCATGTCGATGTCTGGCACACGATCTACCAGCACCGCATGGCCGATGCCGCCGCCATCGTCGAATGGGTGCGCGGCACGGGGCTGAAACCCTTCGTCGACCGCCTGCCGCCGGACCTGCAGGCGAGCTATCTCGCCGAGTACGAACGTCGCGTGAACGAAGCCTATGCGGTGCGCACCGACGGCAAGCGGCTGCTCGCCTTCCCGCGCATGTTCATCGTGGCGCAGAAAAAGGCATGACGAAGACGGTTCATCCCGCTGAAGTACTGCTCGGCGCACAAGCCGGCGCCGTGACGCTGCCCGTGTGCGACCACTACAGCGGCGTCGAGGCGCGCATGAAGAAGAGTCTCGCGCTCCAGGCCGAGATGGCCGAGGAGTTCGGCGCCTGCGTGTTCGACGTTACCCTCGATTGCGAAGACGGCGCCCCGGTGGGCGGCGAAGCCGAGCATGCCGCGCTCGTCACCGAACTGGCGCTGGCCGCCAGGCCCGGCATGCGCGTCGGCGTGCGCGTGCATCCCGTCGACCATCCCGCCTTTGCCGGCGACGTGATCACCATCGCCGGCCGTGCCGCCCAGCGCCTGAGCCACCTGATGGTGCCGAAGGTCGAGTCGGTGGCCGATGTGTTGCAGGCTGTCGCGGCGCTCGAGGCGGCCGATGCCGATGCATTGCCGCTGCACGTGCTGATCGAGTCGCCGCTCGCCGTGCACAACGCCTTCGAGATTGCTGCCCATCCGCGCGTGCAGTCGCTGAGCTTCGGCCTGATGGATTTCGTCTCGGCCCACGCTGGTGCGATCCCCGCCGATGGCATGGGCGCGACAGGGCAGTTCAGCCACCCGCTGGTGGTGCGCGCCAAGCTGGCCATCGCATCGGCCGCGCATGCCTACGGCAAGGTGCCTTCGCATTGCGTGGTCACCGAGTTCAGCAACACCGATGCCATGCGCACGGCGGCCCGCAAGGCGGCCACCGAATTCGGCTACACGCGCATGTGGAGCATCCATCCGAACCAGATCCGCCCCATCCTCGAGGCCTTTGCGCCCGACGAGGCGCAGATTCAGGTTGCCACACAAATCATTGCAAAAGCGGCGCTTGCCGATTGGGCTCCGACACAAATTGATGGCACATTGCACGACCGCGCGAGCTACCGCCACTTTTGGCAGGTCTTGACGCGCGCCCACGCAACAGGGCGCGCGTTGCCCCCCGAGGCGAAAGCCTGGTTTGCGCTCGCGGCCTCCTGAAACTCTCTGAATCCAGCCTCAAGGAAACCCACACATGAAGAAAATTGCCCTGATCGCCGCCGTCGCCCTGGCCCTGCCGCTTGCAGCAGTCGCGCAGGACGCCAAGCCCGCGGCCAAGCCTGCGGCAAAGGCCGAAGCCAAGAAGACGCCTCCCAAGCGCCAGGTCACCCGCAAGGCGGCCAAGGCTGTCGAGGAAGTCACGCCGATCGCTGACGACACCAACGTCGTGCTCACCGACGCTGACCTGGCCGTTGCCCAGCGCGTGTCGATCGGCCGCGCCCAGTGCGAACTCGGCGCCGACGTGACCGTCACGCCCGACGAAAAGAAGCCCGGTTTCTTCACCGTCACCACCAAGGGCCTGAAGTACCGCATGCACCCGGTCGAAAGCCGCACCGGCGCCATCCGCCTCGAAGACCCGCGTGCCGGCGCCATGTGGCTCCAGCTCGGCAACAAGTCGATGCTGATGAACCAGAAGGCCGGCCTGCGCATTGCCGATGAATGCCAGACCGACGCCCAGGTCGCATTTGCCGCAGAAATGAAGAAGAACCCGCCGAAGGCCCTGTTCGAAGGCGCCGACGGCGAAAAGAAGTAAGTAACGAAACGGCGTGCGGCGCGGCTCTTGCTTGCCGTACTGCACGCCCGCCAGCTCAGTTTCCGGAGAAAAGAAGATGTTGCAAGCCTACGTTGACCATGTTGCCGAACGCGCCGCGCTCGGTATCCCGCCGCTGCCCTTGAGCGCGAAGCAGACCTCTGAAGCAATCGAGCTCCTCAAGAGCGCGAATGCCAAGGACGGCGCCTTCCTGCTCGACCTGCTCACCTTTCGCGTGCCCGCCGGCGTCGATGACGCCGCCAAGGTCAAGGCGAGCTACCTCGCGGCCGTGGCCCACGGCACCGAGAAGAGCGAGTTCATTTCGCGCGCCCGCGCGACCGAACTGCTCGGCACCATGCTCGGCGGCTACAACATCAGCCCCATGATCGACCTGCTCGACGACGCCGAAGTAGGCAGCACGGCAGCAGAAGGCCTGAAGAAAACCCTGCTGATGTTCGACCAGTTCCACGACGTCAAGGAAAAGGCCGACAAGGGCAACGCCAACGCCAAGGGCGTGCTGCAAAGCTGGGCCGACGCCGAGTGGTTCACCAGCCGCCCCGAAGTGCCCGAAAGCATCACCGTCAGCATCTTCAAGGTGGCTGGCGAAATCAACACCGACGACCTGTCGCCCGCGCCCGACGCGACGACCCGTCCCGACATTCCGATGCACGCGCTCGCGATGCACAAGAACGCGCGCCCAGGCATCGTGCCCGAGGAAGACGGCAAGCGCGGCCCGGTGAAGTTCATCGAAGACCTGCGCGCGCGCGGCCACCTCGTGGCCTATGCCGGCGACGTGGTCGGCACGGGTTCGTCGCGCAAGAGCGCCACCAACTCGGTGCTCTGGTTCACCGGCGAAGACATTCCCTTCGTGCCGAACAAGCGTTTCGGCGGCGTCTGCCTCGGCGGCAAGATCGCTCCCATCTTCTACAACACCATGGAAGACTCGGGCGCGCTGCCGATCGAACTCGACGTGGCGCAAATGAACATGGGCGACGTGGTCGAGCTGCGTCCCTATGAAGGCAAGGCGCTGAAGGACGGCAAGGTCATCGCCGAGTTCCAGGTCAAGAGCGACGTGCTGTTCGACGAAGTGCGCGCGGGTGGCCGCATTCCGCTGATCATCGGCCGCGGCCTCACGGCCAAGGCGCGTGAGGCGCTGGGCCTGCCCGTTTCGACGCTGTTCCGCCTGCCGCAAAGCCCGGTCGACACCAAGAAGGGCTTCTCGCTCGCACAGAAGATGGTCGGCCGCGCCTGCGGCCTGCCTGAAGGCCAGGGCGTTCGCCCGGGCACGTACTGCGAACCCAAGATGACCTCGGTCGGCTCGCAGGACACCACCGGCCCGATGACGCGCGACGAGCTGAAGGACCTGGCTTGCCTGGGCTTCTCGGCCGACCTCGTGATGCAGTCGTTCTGCCACACGGCGGCGTACCCCAAGAAGGTCGACGTCAAGATGCACCACGAGCTGCCCGAGTTCATGGCCAACCGCGGCGGCGTGTCGCTGCGCCCTGGCGACGGCGTGATCCATTCCTGGCTCAACCGCCTGCTGACGCCCGACACCGTGGGCACGGGCGGCGACAGCCACACCCGCTTCCCCATCGGCATCAGCTTCCCCGCGGGCTCGGGCCTCGTGGCCTTTGCTGCCGCCACCGGCGTGATGCCGCTGGACATGCCCGAATCGGTGCTCGTGCGCTTCAAGGGCAAGATGCAACCCGGCGTGACGCTGCGTGACCTGGTCAACGCCATTCCGCTGTACGCCATCAAGTCCGGCCTGCTGACGGTCGAGAAGAAGGGCAAGAAGAACATCTTCTCGGGCCGCATCCTCGAAATCGAAGGCCTGCCCGACCTGAAGGTGGAGCAAGCCTTCGAGCTGAGCGACGCCTCGGCCGAACGTTCGGCCGCCGGCTGCACGGTGCACCTGAACAAGGAACCGATCATCGAGTACATCAACAGCAACATCACGCTGATGAAGTGGATGATTGCCGAAGGCTATGCAGATGCCCGCACGCTGGCACGCCGCATCGCCGCGCAGGAAGCCTGGCTTGCGGACCCGCAACTGCTCAAGGGCGATGCCGACGCTGACTACGCCGCCGTGATCGAGATCGACCTGGCCGAAATCCACGAACCCATCGTGGCCTGCCCGAACGACCCCGATGACGTGAAGACGCTCAGCGACGTGGCCGGCGCCGTGATCGACGAAGTGTTCATCGGCTCGTGCATGACCAACATCGGCCACTTCCGCGCCGCATCGAAGCTGCTCGAAGGCAAGCGCGACATCCCGGTCAAGCTGTGGATCGCGCCGCCCACCAAGATGGACGCGCAGCAGCTCACCGAGGAAGGCCACTACGGCGTGTTCGGCAATGCCGGTGCCCGCACCGAAATGCCGGGCTGCTCGCTGTGCATGGGCAACCAGGCGCAAGTGCGCGAAGGTGCGACGGTAATGTCGACCAGCACCCGCAACTTCCCCAACCGCCTGGGCAAGAACACCAACGTGTACCTCGGCTCGGCCGAGCTGGCCGCCATCTGCTCGCGCCTGGGTCGCATCCCGACCCGCGAGGAGTACATGGCCGCCACTGGCGTGCTCGATGCGTCCAGCGCGCAGATCTACCAGTACCTGAACTTCGACAAGATCGAGGATTACAAGGGCGTGGCGGATTCGGTCGCGGCCTGATCTTCTTCGGATCGCTCCAATAAAAAAGCCTCGCTTCGGCGGGGCTTTTTTGTGGGCGATGCGCCTTCGTTCAGCTTAAAGCGACGGTGCGTTGGGCTGCAGGTACTCCTGGCCCGTGAGCACCATCTTTGCGCCGACCGGGCCGCCCACTGCATGGGGCAGGGAGGTCAGCAACGAGTTGGCGAAGTCGCCGCGGTACAGCTTGGCGCCCTGGTGCGTCAGGTTGGAGTTGGCGTCGATGTAGATCGACTCGCCCAGCCCTGACCACAGGCGGCAGAAGCCGTAGTCTTCCGAGAGATAGCGGCGCGTCTGCGGGTCGACCATCACGTCGAAGAAGCGGTAGTGCAGGCCCAGGTCGGCCTCGCCGATGCTGTCGGGCACGTAGGCGAGATCGGGGTAGCTCGACATGAGCCGCTCGAACACGGCGCGCTTGATCACCATGAAGCCGGTCGGCGCCTCGGTCATCTCCATGAAGCCGTCGGGCTGGATCTTGAGTTCGACCTGTGAAGTGGTCTCCGAAGCCTTGGCGTTGACCGTGTAGCGGGTGAAGGTGGCCTCGAACTGCTGCTGCGTCGTGCCCGCGGCCACGCCGCCATCGGGCCAGTTCTCCCGCTTCAACGGGTAGACGCCGGCCGCGATGTCGTAGCCCGACAGCAGCAGCCGGAAGGCCGCCTGCGCCGAGAAGCCGATGTCCGCGTCGATCCAGAACAGGTGGGTCCATTGCGGATTGGCGAGGAACTGGGCCACGCAGTTGTTTCGCGCGCGCGTCACCAGGCTCTCTCCCTGGTGCATCAGCACTTGCATTCGCATGCCGGCGCGCTCGGCCTGGACAGTGAAGTTCAGCATCGAGGCGACGTAGTTCTGGAAGAACTTGCCGTCGTGACTCGGTGTCACGACCACGGGAAAGAACTGCTGGAGTTCGGACGGGTCAAGCATTTCGGGGCTCCGTGTGCCTGTCTATTGGGCGGGGCGCTGCATCAGGCCGAGCAGCAGGTTGTTGTAGACCTCGGTGGCCTCGGCGTTGCCGGGGAGGTAGCGGTCGATCAGGCTGCGCTGGCGCTTGCGATAGGCGGCTGCCTGCGCATCATGGGTGTCGATGGCTTCGAGCACCCGGGCGCTGCCGCCGGCCACGTCGTTGCCCTGGTAGTAGTAGCCGAGGTCCGCGCACAGGTGCGCGTTGTGCACCAGCGGATAGCCCTGCCAGCAGGTCTCGAGGTAGAAGTAGTTGAGCGGGTTCTCCCACTGGTGCGAGACCATGATGTCGGTGTTCTGTGCGAGGAACACGGGCGTTTCATGTCGGCCCAGGAAGACCGCCTTGTGCTCTCGCACCAGGTCGAGCTGGTTCATCAGTGTGATGAACTCCATGTTCTCTTTGGCCAGCCGCTCGGCATTGGTGACCTGCAGCAGCGCGATGGCTTCGGGCCGCGCGCGGTAGGCCAATTCCGCGATCAAAACCGGGTAGAGGCAGAACTTCACCACGTTGATGTTCGGCTCCATCACGCTGAGGCGGCGCGGCCCGGCGTGCGGCTGGTAGACGCCGGCATCGGGCAGGCCGCGCGTGCGTTCGTCCAAAAACACCGGGCTCCACACGAAAGGCACGGGGCGCGCCTCGGCCCGGCGCAGCACCTCGAAGTACGGCTGGCTGATGTTCGCCACCTGCGGAACCATCCAGATGTCGTCATAACGCTGGTTCACGAACAGGTTCTGTCCCCAGAGCGGCTTGTTGAACAGCATCGACTCCATGGCGTGCACGTATTCGAAGCCGCAGCAATAAGACACCAGCCGCGCGCCACGCTGCTTCAGGTAGTCGGTCTGCGCCGCGTCAATCTGGCCGCCGAGCTCGATCAGCACGTCCACGCTGTCCTTGGCTGCCTCGAAGGTCACGGTGGGCCAGCGTGTCTGGTCCCAGGGCAGGGCCGGGGTGATCGGGATCGCCGTGGTGTTGACCAGTACCACCGAGGCCACGTCCGGGCAGTGCTTCAGCGCTTCCGCCAGGAACACGGCGTTCTGCTTGATGCCGTTGTTCCAGAGGGTTTCGGCCTCGTGGTGGAGGCCGATAGTGATGCCGATGCGCAGTTGAATGGCGGACCTCATTTAATTGTTTCAAGAATGTTAATTGCCACCCTCGGCGATTGGAGATCGCTTTCTGGAATTGGCGATTAATTAACTTCTATGTGAAGAAATTCCTATTTTGGCGGGCTTTGTCATTCTTTGAGGCTTGCAAAGAGTAGATGCACTGTTCTTTGAGGCGGCCGCGAGAAGAAGGAAAAAGAGGGATTATCGGCGAAGTTATGTGAAAAAAGTCCGCTGAAGCCGAACTTTGGATTCTATGTGGCCTCCCGCTTTCAGTGGCTTGTCGGCAACCCTCAGGCCTGAATGAGTTCACTCATATTTCATTTTTGTGAACTAAATCATTGGTTCGAAATTTCCCTATTGCGGCATGCGAACTGAAATGTAAACAAGTCCGTACATTCCAGCATTCCTGTAATCGAGGCACTGCCTGGCGCGTGCCTTCAGCGATGGAACCTGACGCAGGGGCATCGCATTTTTTGTCGATCTGAACCCGTCAATCCATTCACCGCGAGCCGAATAGCAAATGAACAAGTCATACAGAAGCATATGGAACGAAGCCCTGGGAGCATGGGTGGCGGCTTCCGAGCTCACCTCGGCGCGCGGCAAGCGAAGCGGTAGCGCGAAGCGGTCGACGTTCCGTCTCCTGGCCGTGGCCGCCATCTATGGGGTGATGCAGGGCGGAGCCGGGGTGGCGTACGCCAACGTCATCAATACGGACGGCACCTGCGTGACGGGATCGAGTGGCATCGTCGGCCGCGTGAATCCCGGGAGCACCAGTGGAGCGACCGGCGCACCGACGCAAGACGGTACCGGCACCTACTCGCTGGTGTCGGGATGCAACGCGACCGGTACGGGCTCGACTGCAGTGACTGTGTACGGCGCATTCGCCCAGGGCCGGGCAACCGGAGCTTCCGCATTCGGCTTCCTCAGCAACGCGAGCGGCAAGTGGAGCAGCGCCTACGGGCTGGAGTCGAACGCGGGCGGCATCTCCAGCATCGCGATGGGCTTCGGCAGCAATGCTGCCGCGCTCAATGCCGTAGCCATTGGCGGCGCGGGCGGGGACGGCACTACCCCGCTGACCATTGCCAACTCGACCACCGCCTCGGGCAGCGGGGCGGTGGCCATCGGCAGCAACGCGACCAAGGGCGCGCAGGCGACCGCGACAGATTCCATCGCCATCGGCGGCCAAGCCTTTGTCAGCGCCGGAGCCACTTCGGGCGTGGCCATCGGCCGCGGCGCCAACGTCGCGGGTACCAGTGCGGTTGCGCTGGGTGACGGCGCGAACGCGTCCGGCAGCAATGCCATCGCCATCGGCATGAATGCCAATGCTGCGACTACCGGCGCCTCGAATCTTGCGATCGGCTGGGGCGCCGTGGCGACGGGTACGGCTGCTGGGTTGGGCGATTCCACCGCCGTTGGCACGAGTGCCAAGGCCACCGGCCAGGATTCGACCGCAGTTGGCGGCCAGACCACGGCAAGCGCCACGAACACGCTGGCGATCGGCAACAACGGCACCACGGCTTCGGCCACCGGCGCGACCGCCTTCGGGGTGGGCGCCAAGGCCACGGGCCAGAACTCGCTCGCAGCAGGCAATGGCACGCTGGCTTCGAACACCGGCTCCATCGCCATCGGCAGCAACACCACCGACGTGGCCAAGTCGGCGGCCGTCGACGGCATCGCCATCGGCGGTCAGTCTTCGGTGGCGGCTGCCGCCAACTCCGGTATCGCGGTCGGTCGCGGCTCGATCGTCAGCGGCACAGCCGGTGTTGCCGTTGGCGACGGCGCCAATGCAGCGTATGCAAACAGCGTCGCAATCGGCGCGGGCAGCGTGACCGGCGCCGCGGCGCCTACCGGCAAGGGGTTCCTCACCAACACCAACGCGCCTGCGTCCGAGGTTTCGGTGGGTTCGTCTTCCGCCCTGCGGCGAATCACGAACGTTGCCGATGGCGCGGCGCCCCAGGACGCCGTGACCGTGGCTCAGTTGAGCACGGGCATGAGCACTACCGCGAGCAGCATCGGCAGCCTGTCCACGGGCCTGAGCACGACGAACAGCAATGTGACCAGTCTGTCGACCTCGACCTCGACGGGTCTGAGCACCGCGACGAGCAACATCGGCAGCCTGTCGACCGGGCTCAGCACGACCAACAGCAGGGTTTCCAGCCTGTCGACCTCGACTTCGACCGGTCTGAGCACTGCGACAAGCAGCATCGGCAGTCTGTCGACTGGTTTGAGCACGACCAACAGCACCGTCAGCAGCCTGTCCACTGGCCTGAGCGCGTCGGCGAGCAGCATCGGTAGCCTGTCGACCGGCTTGAGCGGCACGAACAGCAGCGTGACCAGCCTGTCCACGTCGACCTCGACGGGTCTGAGTACGGCGACTAGCGGCATTGGCAGCCTGTCCACGGGCTTGAGCACGACAAATAGCAACGTGACCAGTCTGTCGACCTCGACGTCGACCGGTCTGAGCACGGCGACGAGCAGCATTGGTAGCTTGTCTACCGGCCTGAGCACGACCAACAGCAATGTGACTAGCCTGTCGACTTCGACCTCCACGGGCCTGAGCACAGCGACAAGCAGCATCGGCAGCCTGTCTACCGGCTTGAGCACGACCAACAGCAATGTGACCAGCTTGTCGACTTCAACGTCGACCGGTCTGAGCACTGCCACGAGCAGCATTGGTAGCTTGTCTACCGGCCTGAGCACGACCAACAGCAATGTGACCAGCCTGTCGACCTCGACGTCGACCGGTCTGAGCACAGCGACGAGCAGCATCGGTAGCTTGTCGACTGGCCTGAGCACCACGAACAGCAACGTGACCAGCCTGTCGACCTCGACGTCGACCGGTCTGAGCACAGCGACGAGCAGCGTCGGCAGTCTGTCTACAGGCCTGAGCACGACCAACAGCAACGTTGCGAGCCTGTCGACTTCGACCTCGACGGGTCTGAGCACCGCCACGAGCAGCATTGGCAGCCTGTCTACCGGCTTGAGCACGACGAACAGCAACGTCTCCAGCCTGTCCACCGGCTTGAGCACCGCAACGAGCGGCATCGGCAGCCTGTCGACCGGCCTGAGCACGACCAACAGCAACCTCGGCACCCTGAGCACGTCGGTCAGCTCGATCTACAACACGGGTACGAAGTACTTCCACGCCAACAGCACCGGCGCGGACAGTCAGGCCAACGGCGCCGACAGCGTGGCCATCGGCCAGAACGCGATCTCCAACGGCGACAACAGCGTGGCGGTCGGCAAGAACGCCCAGACCACCAAGCCCGACAGCGTGGCGCTGGGTGCGAACTCGGTTGCGAGCGTGGGCGCGTTGGCCAACTACGACGCGTTCGGCTTGACGAGCAAGCAAAGCTCGTCGGGTGAAGTGAACGTGGGCAACCGCCAGGTCACAGGCGTGGCGCCGGGCAGCGCGGACCAGGACGCCGTCAACGTCCTGCAAGTCAAGACCGTCACAGCTTCGTTGTCGAGCAGCATCGGCACCGCAACGAGCAGCATTGCCAGCCTTTCGACCGGCCTGAGCACGACGAACAGCAATGTGACCAGCTTGTCGACTTCAACGTCGACCGGTCTGAGCACTGCCACGAGCAGCATTGGTAGCTTGTCTACCGGCCTGAGCACGACCAACAGCAATGTGACCAGTCTGTCGACCTCGACGTCGACTGGTCTGAGCACTGCGACGAGCAGCATCGGTAGCCTGTCGACTGGCCTAAGCACGACGAACAGCAACGTGACCAGCCTGTCGACGTCGACCTCGACCGGGCTGAGCACGGCGACGAGCAGCATTGGTAGCCTGTCTACAGGTTTGAGCACGACGAACAGCAATGTGACCAGCCTGTCGACCTCGACCTCGACGGGCCTGAGCACAGCCACAAGCAGCATCGGCAGCCTGTCCACGGGCTTGAGCACGACAAACAGCAATGTGACCAGCCTGTCGACCTCGACGTCGACCGGTCTGAGCACAGCCACCAGCAGCATCGGCAGCCTGTCGACGGGCCTGAGCACGACGAACAGCAACGTCACCAGCCTCTCGACTTCGACTTCCACGGGCCTGAGCACGGCGACGAGCAGCATTGGCAGCCTGTCTACCGGCTTGAGCACGACCAACAGCAACGTGACCAGCCTGTCGACCTCGACCTCCACGGGCCTGAGCACGGCGACCAGCGGCATCGGCAGTCTGTCGACCGGCCTGAGCACGACGAACAGCAACGTGACCAGCCTGTCCACGGGCTTGAGCACGACAAATAGCAACGTGACCAGCCTGTCGACCTCGACGTCGACCGGCCTTAGCACCGCCACCAGCAACATCGGCAGCCTGTCCACCGGCCTCAGCACCGCCAACAGCAGCATCGGCAGCCTGTCCACGGGCATCGCGAACTCGGTCCAGTACGACGATGCGACTCACACCAAGGTCACGCTGGGCGGCGTCGGTGCGACATCGCCGGTCATCCTGACCAACGTTGCCGCGGGTGTGAACCCCACTGACGCGGTGAACTTCGGCCAACTGACTTCGCTGTCGACCTCGGTTTCCAGCGGTATTGCCAGCCTGTCGACTTCCACTTCGACTGGCTTGAGCACTGCGACAAGCAGCATCGGCAGCCTGTCTACTGGTCTGAGCACGACGAACAGCAACGTCTCGAGCCTGTCGACCTCGACCTCCACAGGCCTGAGCACTGCCACGAGCAGCATCGACAGCCTGTCTACGTCGACTTCAACGGGCCTGAGTACCGCGACCAGCAGCATCGGCAGCCTGTCTACCGGCTTGAGCACGACGAACAGCAACGTCTCCAGCCTGTCGACTTCGACCTCCACAGGTCTGAGCACCGCCACAAGCAGCATCGGCAGCTTGTCCACGTCGACTTCGACGGGCATCAGCAGCCTGTCGACCGGCCTGAGCACGACGAACAGCAACGTTTCCAGCCTCTCGACATCGACTTCCACGGGCCTGAGCACTGCCACGAGCAGCATCGACAGTCTGTCCACGTCGACTTCAACGGGCCTGAGCACGGCGACCAGCAGCATCGGCAGCTTGTCGACCGGCCTGAGCACGACAAACAGCAATGTGACCAGCCTCTCGACCTCGGTCTCCACGGGCCTGAGCACTGCCACGAGCAGCATCGACAGCCTGTCCACGTCGACTTCGACGGGCCTGAGCACGGCGACCAGCAGCATCAGCAGCCTGTCGACCGGCCTGAGCACGACGAACAGCAATGTGGCGAGCCTGTCGACGAGCCTGAGCGGTTCGACGAGCGCCATTGCCAGCCTGTCGACTTCGACCTCGACCGGCCTGAGCACGACAAACAGCAGCGTTGCCAGCCTCTCGACCTCGACCTCCACAGGTCTGAGCACTGCCACGAGCAGCATCGACAGTTTGTCCACGTCGACTTCGACGGGCCTGAGCACCGCGACAAGCAGCATCGGAAGCCTGTCGACCGGCTTGAGCACCACCAATAGCAGCCTCGCAAGCCTGTCCACGTCGACCTCGTCGGGCCTGAGCACCGCGACCAGCAACATCGCCAGTCTCTCGACGGGCGTCGGTAGCCTGTCGACCAGCCTGAGCACGACCAACGTCAACGTCAACAGCCTGAGCACGTCGGTCAACAACATCTACAACACCGGCACCAAGTACTTCCACGCCAACTCGACGGCGGCAGACGCAGACGCCTCCGGCCAGGAAGCCGTGGCGATTGGCCCGCAGTCGGTGGCCAGTGGCGCCAACTCCTTCGCGGCCGGCAACGGTGCGAAGGCGACGGCCGACGGCGCGGTGGCGGTGGGCTTCGGCGCGCAGGCCACGGGTGCGAACGCGATCGCCATCGGCACCGGAGCGCTGGCCACGGGCTCGCAGGCGATCGGCGTGAACTCCCGCGCGGGCGGCGGCGGCGTGGCGCTGGGCGACAACGCGGATGCCGGCGGCACGCAGCTGAGCAAGGCGCAGAACATCTCGCAGGGCACGGCCATCGGCTTCGGCGCGATCGTGACGCAAAGCGGCGGCGTCGCACTGGGCTCGGGCTCGGTGGCTTCCACCGCGGCGGGCGTGGCCGGTTACGTGCCGGGCGGTGCGTCGGCACAGCAGCAAGCAGCCGTCAATGCGACCACCAGCACGCAGGCCGCGGTGTCGGTGGGCGATGCAGCCAACGGGCAGTACCGCCAGATCACGGGCGTGGCAGCAGGCACGGCCGACAGCGACGCGACCAACGTGGCGCAGCTCAAGGCATCGGCAGCCGCCGCGAAGGCCGGCAGCGTGCAGTACGCGACCAACCCGGACGGCTCGGTCAACTACAACCAGATCACGCTGGGCAACGGTCAGGCGACGGGCGGCACGCGCATCAGCAACGTGGCACCGGGCATCCTGCCGGGCGACGCGGTCAACGTGCAGCAGCTGAACCAGGTGCAGAGCCAGGTCGGCGATGTGGCCCGCATTGCCTACTCGGGCACGGCCATGGCCTTCGCGATGTCGGGCACGTATCTGCCGACGCTGTACCCCGGCGAGAAGACCGTGGGCGTGGGCCTCGGCAGCTACAAGGGCTACAGCGCGGTGGCGCTGACCTTCAAGGCGCTGTCCGACGACGGCAAGATGTCCTGGGGCGCGGGCCTGACGACCACGGGCAAGGAGTGGGGCGTCAACGCCGGCATCGGCTGGAAGTGGAAATAAGCCACTGAATCGGCCAGCGACCGGCCGGCTCCCGCGCTGTGATGGTGCGGGAGCCTTTTCTTTTGGTACACACTTCGCCCCCATGCGCATTGGTATTTCAGTCCTCACCCACGCAGGGCAGAACATCTGGGAGAACGGGATGGGGCAGAACGTCCTGTTCCTCGCCCGGCTGCTGCAACGCATCGGGTTCGTCGAATCCGTCACCCTGATCGACGCCGGCGACCAGCCGAACATGCCCCCTCAGGTCGACTTGGCCGCCATGGGCTTGATCTTCGGGCGGGCGCGCGAGTTGACCGATGCGCTGGACGTGGTCATCGAGATGGCCGGCGCGCTCGACGTGCAATGGCTCTCCTACTTTCGCGCATGCGGCGGCCGCGTGGTGTTCCATTGCGTGGGCCAGCCTTTCGCGGCGCTGGCCGAGCCGATCGTGTTCACCGACAAGGGCCACTTCAGCAAGCCCGACCGCTGCGACGAGGTGTGGCTGCTGCCCAAGGACGAAGTGTTCACGCCCATGATGCGCACCATGCACCGCTGCCCGGTGTTCGAGGTGCCGTACCTCTGGTCGCCGCAGTTCCTGGCCCAGCGCGTCGCGGAGGTCGAGGCTGCGGGCCATCGTTTCGGCTACACGCCGCGCACGGTGGAGCAGCCGGGCTTTCGGGTGGCGATCTTCGAGCCCAACATCTCGGTGGTGAAGTCCAGCAGCGTGCCGATGCTGATCTGCGACGGGGCCTACCGCGCCGACCCCGCGGCAGTGACCTCGATGCAGGTGCTCAACACCCTGCACATCAAGGATCACCCGACCATGCTGTACTTGGCGAACTCGCTCGACATCGTGCGCCAGCACAAGGCGATCTTCCACGGCCGGCACGACTTCGCGGGCTTCATGGTGCAGTTCGCCGACGCGGTGGTTTCGCATCAGTGGCAGAACGACCAGAACTACAGCTACCTCGATGCGCTCTACGGCAACTACCCGCTGGTGCACAACTCGCCCTGGCTGCGCGATGCGGGCTACTACTACCCTGACTTCGACGTGGCAGCTGGCGCGGCGCAACTGCAGCAGGCCGTGCGCAATCACGACCGGCAGTTGGGCGACTACCGTGCCCGCTCGCAACGCGTTTTCGATGCGGTCGATCCGCTCAACCCCGCGAACGTCGACGGCTATGCGCAGCGCCTGCTGCACCTGGTGGGCGGCAATGCCGCATTCCGTGCCGACGGCGTGAGGGCCGCCGCATGATGCCGGCCAAGCTGAAGGTCGGCGTTTCCATCTTCATCCGCAAGGGCGAGCAGAGCCTGTGGGAGAACGGCGTTTACCAGAACTGCCTGTTCCTCGTGATGCTGCTGCTGCGCTCGCCGCGCGTGGAAAGCGCCGTGCTGGTTGCCGGCGGTGGCGACGGCGGCCCGGCTGACGCCACCAACTTCCTCGCCGATTCGCCGGTGCCCATCATCGACATGCCCACGGCAGCTCAGGAGCTCGACCTCATGATCGAGATGAGCGCCCAACTGGCCATGCCGTGGTCCGTGGCGTTTCGCGAGCGTGGCGGCAAGGTCGTCTCGATGCGCGTGGGCAACGACTACGTGATCGACATCGAGCGCATGATTTTCAACAAGCCGCACGGCCTGCTGATTTCGGGCGCGCCCTACGACGAGGTCTGGACGATTCCCGAGTATGAGGTGTCGTGCAAGCCTTACTTCGAGAGCACCTTCCGCGCGCCGGTGCGGCTCATGCCGCATCTCTGGAGCCCGATGGTTCTCGAACGCGCCATGACCCGCGCGCCGGCGGACAGCCCGGCCTTTGCCTACAAGCCCGGCCGCAAGCGGTGGCGCGTGGCCATCTTCGAGCCCAACATCTGCATGGTGAAGACCAGCTTCATCCCCATGCTCGGCTGCGAGGCGGCGCACCGCGCGCAGCCGCGGCTGATCGAGAAGATGTGGGTCTACAACAGCTTTCACCTGAAGGACAAGCCGCTGTTCATCGGCTTCGCACAGAGCCTGGACATCGTGCAGCACGGGCTGGCCACCTTCGAGGGGCGCTTTCCGGTGTACCAGGTGATGCCCGGCAAGATCGACGCCGTGTTCGCTCACCACTGGGAGAACGCGCAGAACTACCTCTACTACGAGGCGCTGTACGGCGGCTACCCGCTCGTCCACAACTCGCACCTCATCGGCGACTGCGGCTACCGCTACCACGGCTTCGACTGCGAGGAGGGTGGCCGCGCACTGCAGCGCGCCTTTGCCGAGCACGACGCCAACCTGCCGGCCTACCGCGAGCGCGCGCGCCGCTTCATCGCCACGCTCGACCCCGAGGGCGAGGACAACGTGCGCGCCTACACCGCCGCCATCGAAAACCTTTACGCATGAGGACCGGGATGAAGCCGACCCAACGAATCTCCCGCCTGCTGATTACCGCCGCTGCATGGGCCGCCACCGGCACCGCGCTTGCCCAGGGCGTGCTGGTGCCCCAGGCCCCGCCCGCGGCGCCGCAGGACACGCTCACGCGCGCCGCCACCAGCGTGGGCATCAAGCGCTGCCTGCCGGCCATCACGCGGCTTTCCACGCTCGCCGTGCAGGGTGCCCGCAGCCACGACGTGCTGCTCGACTGGGACCGCAAGCGCCCCGACGGCGGGCCGATGTTCTCGCTGATCGGCATGGAGTTTCCCAACGCCGGCGTGGCCGCGTCGATCACCGCCATTCCGGATGAGAGCGGCGCCTGCACCGTGTCGGCCGAGCGCATCTCGGTCGCGCCCTTCACCTGCGCAAGCGTCGGCCAGCAGGAGCTGGCGAGCTACAAGATGACGCGGCTGCTGCCCAACTACGCGGTCTATACCGACGAGAAGGAGCCGACTTCGTCGGTCTCGCTGATCGATTCGCCACCGGGCTGCCTGGTCATCCGGCGCTATGTCGAATATGGCTGGCGGGATCCGGCTGCTGCTGCTGCGGCCCAGCCTCCGAAGAAGCGGTAGGCGCGTCCGTCTCCGACAGGCCGGGGAGCCCTTGACCGGCCCTCGGGGCCAGTCACAAGCCTCAAGAATGGTGCCAATCCGCGCGCATTCGTCGCGGAAGGAGACGCACCATGCCTCTGGCGACACTGATCGGCCGATGGGCCATGCAGCCATTCTCGAAGGCGCTGCCACCCCTGGGCGACACCGAGCGCGCCGCGCTCGAGGCGGGCACCGTCGGCTTCGAGGGCCAGCTCTTCGCAGGCCGCCCGGACTTCGATGCACTGGCGGCCATGGGCCCTAACCAACTCACCGAACGCGAGCAGGCCTTTCTCCACAACGAAGTGCGCGAGCTGTGCCACATGCTCGACGACCACGCCATCGACCAGGCGCACGACCTGCCGCCCGAGGTGTGGCGCTACCTGCGCGAGAAGCGCTTCTTCGGAATGATCATTCCCGAGGAATTCGGTGGCCTCGGCTTCGGTCACCATGCACACGCCACGGTGGTGGCGCGCATCGCCACCGTCAACGTGGCCACAGCCGTCACGGTGATGGTGCCCAACTCGCTCGGCCCGGCCGAACTGCTGCTGCGCTATGGCACCGATGCGCAGAAAGGCCACTACCTGCCGCGCCTTGCAGACGGCCGCGAGCTACCGTGCTTCGGCCTGACATCGCCGTATGCGGGCTCGGACGCGGCATCGATTCCCGACCGTGGTGTGGTGGTCGAGCGCGAGTTCAACGGCAAGCCGACGCGCGGCTTCCTTGTCGATTTCGACAAGCGCTACATCACGCTCGCGCCGGTCGCCACCGTGGTCGGGCTGGCCTTCCACGCCATCGACGAAAGCAGGCCTGAAGCCGAGCGCGAACTCGGCATTACCTGCGCGCTGATTCCCGTGCCGCACGAGGGCATGGAGATCGGCCGTCGCCATCGCCCGATGGACAGCGCCTTCATGAACGGTCCGATCCACGGCCGGCAGGTGTTCGTGCCGATGGACTGGATCATCGGCGGCGAGAGGCAGGTCGGGCAGGGCTGGCGCATGCTGATGGAATGCCTGGCCGCGGGCCGCGCAATCTCGCTGCCCGCGCTGGGCTCGGCGATGCAGCAGACCGCGCTCTACGTGAGCAATGGCTACGGCCAGATTCGCGAGCAGTTCGGCATGCCGGTCGGCAAGTTCCATGCGGTCGCGGGGCTGGTGGCGCAGATGTCGGCCGAGTTGTATGCGACCGATGCGGCGCGGCGCTTCACGGCCGCCGCGCTCGACAAGGGCGAGCGGCCCAGCGTGGCGAGTGCCATCCTCAAGGTGCAGCTGACCGAAGCCGGGCGCCGCGCGGTCAACCACGGCATGGACATCCTCGGCGGCAAGGGCATCATCTCCGGCCCCTCGAACCTGCTCGGCGTGTCCTACCGGCAGGCGCCGATCGCGATCACGGTGGAGGGCGCGAACATCCTCACGCGTGCGCTCATCGTGTTCGGGCAGGGCGCGGTGCGATGCCATCCGCATGTGCTCGACGAAATGGCGGCCGTGCAGGCGAAGGACGAGGCCGCGCTCGGCAAGGCGCTGATGGCGCACGGCAGGCACGTGGCGTTGAACCTGTGGCACAGCCTCTTCGGCGCACCGGTGCTCGGCACGCCGCCCGATGACCTGATGCACGAAGCACGGCTCCTCACGCGCATGAGCGCCAAGTACGCGCTCACGGCCGATCTCGCGATGGGCATGCTCGGCGGCAAGCTCAAGCGCATGGAGCTGCTGTCGGCGCGCCTGGGCGATGTGCTCGCGCACCTGTACCTGGCCAGTTCGTGCATCTGGCGCTACCGCGTCGATGCGGCGCCCGAGCTGTTGCCCTTCGCGCGGGCTGCGATCCGCCTGCAGATCGACGAGGCCGGCAGGATCCTGCGCGATCTCTACGCGAACCTGCCGACGGCGGGCCGGCGCGTGATCGGTGCGCTGGTGCTGCGCCGCACCGCGCACCTGGCACCGCTGCGCGACGTGCAACTGCTCGAACTGGCCGACCTGCTGCGCAAGAACCCGCGCATCGTCGAACGCCTGGCGCCCGACCTGAGCGAGCCCGCCGCGGGCGGCCTGCGCGACCTGATGTATGCGATGGAATTGGGCGCACAGCTAGGCGACGCCACGGCCGCGCTCAACAAGGCGCTGCGCCGCACGAACTCGCTCGAAGAGGCGGCCCGCTCGGCGCCCGACCCCGAACTGGCGCTCGCTTATCTGAAGGCGGCCGACAAGGTCATCCAGGTGGACGACTTCGAAGGCCCGCCGCGCGATGCAGACGGCAGGGCCGACCTCAGCCCGCCTGTTGCTGCTGCGCAGCCAGTGCCATCAGCGCCGCAGCCGTCTGCTCATCTGCCGGAAAGAACGACTCCACCGCGAGTTCCTGCAATGTGACGTCGACCGGCGTGCCGAAGATCGTGATGGTGCTGATGAAGCTCAGCACGCCGCTGGGCATGACCACCTGAAAGGGCACGGCCACCGCCGACAGCGCGGTGTCGATGATGGGTGCGTCATGGCTCACCGCGGGCGGGGGATAGACCGCGAGTTCGTCGTGCAGCTCTTGCAGCACCACGTCGCCGGTGGCGGCGATCTGCTGTTGCAGTCGTTCGAGCAGATGAGTGCGCCACTGCGCGAGATTGGCGATGCGCGGCGCCACGCCGTCGGGGTGCAGGCTCAGGCGCAGCACGTTGATGGGCGGCTTCAGCAGCTCGGGCGAGGCGCCTTCCATCAGCAGCGGCACCAGCGCGTTGTGCGCCACCAGGTTCCAGTGGCGGTCCACGGCCAGCGCGGGGAAGGGCTCGTGGCCCTTCAGCACCAGGTCGATGGCGCGGCGCGCGGAGGCCATTGCCGGGTCGTCGAGCGAGCGCTGGCGGTACATCGGAGCAAAGCCGGCGGCCACCAGCAGCGCGTTGCGCTCGCGCAGCGGCACCTCGAGCCGATCGGCCAGGCGCAGCACCATCTCTCGGCTGGGCGCGGCGCGGCCGGTTTCCACGTAGCTCAGGTGGCGGGTCGAGACCTCGGCCTCCTGCGCCAGGTCGAGCTGGCTCAGGCGGCGGTGGGTGCGCCAGTGCCGCAGGTGGGCGCCGAACGGATCGCGCGCGCCGGGCTGGCTGGCCTTGGTCGGGTGGGAGTGGGTGGTGTTCATGAGCCGCATTCTGGCGTGGCGGCGGCGCGGCGCCATGACCTCCCAGGTCATCGACGCCATACCCGCCCGCCGGAATCATTGGCTCCAACGCGGCAGGACTGGCTTGCAGCGTAACCACCCAGACTCAAGGAGATTCACATGTCCGTCTTCGCATCCCCCCGCTTCCTGCCCGCCGTGATGTGGGCCGACGCCGCCTCCTGCGCCGCGACCGGTGCGCTGCAGGTGGCTTTCACCGGCGCGCTGGCCGACTTGACCGGACTGCCGGCGCCGCTGCTCATGGGCACCGGTGTGTTTCTTTTGGCTTACGCCGCCCTCGCGGCCTTCATGGCCAGCCGCAGCACGCCGCCGCGCATGCTGATCGGCTTGGTCGTCGCCGGCAACTTCGGCTGGGCCGTGGCCTGCATCGCGCTGCTGGTGAGCGGCATGTTTGCGGTCACTGCGCTGGGCATGGCATGGGTGCTGGCGCAGGTGGCGTGCGTGGTTGTGTTGGCCGAGCTGCAATGGACTGGCTTGCGCCGCACCCGTGGCGGCTCGAACATGGCCCTTGCCTGAAGGTGGTTGCGAGGAATGCCGGCGACGCCTTTGCACCCGGCATTTTTCGCCATGAGGAACGTGGCATTGCACAGGCGTGGCGGCGAAGGCCGACTACAACAGTTGACATTCATCCCCGCTATCCTTGAGGAGCTTCCACGAACAAACAGGAGTCCCTCCATGGCCAAAGCCCCGGCGCATGCCTTTGCGTCCACCCTCAAGACCTTCAAGACCCCGTCTGGCAAGTCCGGCAAATACTGGTCCCTGAAGGAGCTGGCCAAGCAATACCCCACCATCGACCGCCTGCCCGTCTCCATCCGCATCGTGCTCGAATCGGTGCTGCGCAATTGCGATGGGCAGAAAGTCTCGGCCAAGCACGTCGAAGAGCTGGCCCACTGGGCGCCGAACGCCGAGCGCGTAGACGAAATTCCCTTCGTCGTTACCCGCGTGGTGCTGCAGGACTTCACCGGGGTGCCGCTGCTGGCCGACCTGGCCGCCATGCGCAGCGTGGCCGCCAAGCTGGGCAAGTCGCCCAAGACCATCGAGCCGCTGGTGCCCGTCGACCTGGTGGTCGACCACTCGGTGATGGTCGACTACTACGGCACGGCCAAGGCGCTCGACCTGAACATGAAGCTGGAATTCCAGCGCAACAACGAGCGCTACCAGTTCATGAAATGGGGCATGCAGGCCTTCGACACCTTCCGTGTCGTGCCGCCGGGCTTCGGTATCGTGCACCAGGTCAACCTCGAATACTTTGCGCGCGGCGTCTACAAGAGCCCGAGCGACAAGGGTGACAAACCAACGTACTACCCCGACTCCCTGGTCGGCACCGACAGCCACACCACCATGATCAATGGCATCGGCGTGGTCGGCTGGGGCGTTGGCGGCATCGAGGCCGAGGCGGCCATGCTGGGCCAGCCGGTCTACATGCTCACGCCCGACGTGGTGGGCTTTGAGCTCACCGGCAAGCTGCGCGAAGGCGTCACGGCAACCGACCTGGTGCTGTACGTCACCGCCATCCTGCGGGCCGAGAAGGTGGTCGGCAAGTTCGTCGAGTTCTTCGGCCCCGGCGCCGCGTCCATCGCCGTGCCCGACCGCGCGACCATCGGCAACATGGCGCCCGAATACGGCGCGACCATGGGCTTCTTCCCGGTCGACGACATGACCGTGGCGTATTTCGAAGGCACCGGCCGCACCAAGGAAGAAGTCGAGCGCTTCGCCGCCTACTACAAGGCGCAGGGTCTCTACGGCATGCCCAACCCGGGCGACATCGACTACACGAAGATCGTCAAGCTCGACCTGGGCACCGTCTCGCCCAGCCTGGCCGGCCCGAAGCGCCCGCAGGACCGCATCGACCTTGGCCACCTCTCCACCAAGTTCTCTGAGCTCTACAGCAAGCCCAACGACGCCAACGGCTTCAACCAGCCGGCTGACAAGCTCAAGCTGCGCTATCCGCTGGTCGCGGCCGGCAAGGCCGGTGACGAAGAAGCCGCCCCGCCGCCAGCAGGCGCGCCGCTCGACGTGGTCGAGATGGTGGCGAACCGCTCGACCAACGCCGCCGCGCACGTGAGCGCCACGGCGCCCTCGGCACCCAAGGGCGAAGTCACCATCGGCAACGGCGACGTGCTGATTGCTGCCATCACCTCGTGCACCAACACCTCGAACCCGAGCGTGATGCTGGCTGCCGGCCTGCTGGCCAAGAAGGCAGTGGAGGCGGGCCTCACGGTCAAGCCGCACATCAAGACCTCGCTGGCTCCCGGCTCGCGCATCGTGACCGAATACCTCGAGAAGGCCGGCCTGCTGCCGTACCTCGAAAAGCTCGGCTTCTACCTCGCGGGCTACGGCTGCACCACCTGCATCGGCAATGCCGGCGACCTCACGCCCGAGATCAACGAAGCGATCACCAAGAACGACCTGATCGGCGCGGCCGTGCTGTCGGGCAACCGCAACTTCGAGGCGCGCATCCACCCGAACCTGAAGGCCAACTTCCTGGCCTCGCCGCCGCTGGTGGTTGCCTTTGCCATTGCCGGCAACGTGATGACCGACCTGATGACCGAGCCCGTGGGCAAGGGCAAGAAGGGCAAGGACGTGTACCTCGGCGACATCTGGCCCACGCCGAAGGAAATCGACGACAACCTGCGCTACGCGATGAACGCCAAGTCGTTCCGCGAGAACTACGAAAAGGTCAAGACCGACCCGGGCAAGTTCTGGAGCAGCATCAAGGGCACCAACGGTCAGGTGTACGACTGGCCGAAGTCGACCTACATCGCCGAGCCGCCGTTCTTCGAGGGGTTCAAGATGAAGCCGCATGCGTCGGACGCGGGCTTCAAGGGCGCGCGCGTGATGGCGCTGTTCGGCGACTCGATCACCACCGACCACATCTCGCCTGCAGGCTCCATCAAGGAAAGCTCGCCCGCGGGCATCTGGCTCAAGGCGCACGGCGTGCCCAAGGCCGACTTCAACAGCTATGGCTCGCGCCGCGGCAACCACGACGTGATGATGCGCGGCACCTTTGCCAACGTGCGCATCAAGAACCTGATGATTCCGCCGGATGCCAACGGCACGCAGGAAGAGGGCGGCGTCACGCTGTTCCAGCCGGGCAACCAGAAGATGTTCATCTACGACGCCGCCATGAAGTACATGGAGCAGGGCGTGCCCACGGTGGTGTTCGGCGGCGAAGAGTACGGCACCGGCTCCTCGCGCGACTGGGCCGCCAAGGGCACGCAGTTGCTGGGCATCAAGGCCGTGGTGGCGCGCAGCTTCGAGCGTATCCACCGCGCCAACCTGGTCGGCATGGGCGTGCTGCCGCTGCAGTTCCGCGGCGCCGATTCATGGCAGACGCTGGGCCTCACGGGCGACGAGCAGATCGACGTGGTGATCGGCAGCGAGCTGAAGCCGCAGATGGACGTGAAGCTGGTCGTGCACCGCCCCGACGGCACGCACCAGGAGGTGACGGTGCGCCTGCGCATCGACACGCCTATCGAGGTCGACTACTACAAGCACGGCGGCATCCTGCCCTTCGTGCTGCGACAGCTGCTGGAATAACTCCCGGGAGCACGCCCGTCGGTGCTGCTACTTCGAGGCGGCGTCCAGCCGCTGCGCAAGCTGGTCGAGCACCGGGCGGATCTTTTCGCCCACGCTGATCTGAGGGTTCGAGAAGCCGTCTTCCTTGCCGGCCTCGATCTCGCGCTGCTTGATCAGCGGCACGGCCGCCGCGAAGGCGGTTTCGAAGGAGCGGGTCTTGCGCAGTTCCTCGTTGAACATCGCGCGGCCGAAGAAGGTCAATTCAGACAGCCGGCCGCATCCGTACGAGGTGTGGGTGGCGTCGGCGGCGGTCATCACCAGCGTGTTTTCGTTGGCCAGCGGTTCGATCCAACCCCCTGAATAGCAAGCCGACACTGCCACCACCCGGTGGCGAATGCCGGCTTCATCGAGAGCCTTGCGCAGTTCTTCCGGCGTGAGCCAGGGCACCGCCAGCGGCTAGTGCGCGGCGGCCAGCTGGTGGTCGCGCGCACCGTGCGAGGTGAGGTAGACGATCAGCACGTCGTTCTCGCGGTCCATGCGCTCGGCCAGCGCGGCGATGGCGCGCTGCAGGTTGAGCGGGGTGGCCCAGGGCAGCGTCTCGGCGGTGGTCGCGTGGTTCATCAGGTGGATCACGCGGCTCTTGGCGTCGAAGCGTTCTTCCAGCAGTTGGGTGACCATGTTGCTTTCGCGCAGGAACACGTCTTCAGACGCGTAGGGCGCAAACACCAGCCCGTAGACGTTGGTTTGCCCCGGCTTGCCGGCGGGCAGCGCCGCGACCGTGCGCTCCCACAGCGCCTGCTGCTCCTCGAAGAGTTCCTGCGTCAGCTGCATGCGCGGACGCTCTGGCTCGGTGGATGCGGTGCTCGCATCGGGCTGCCACATGCGGTCCTGCGTGTTGAGCGATTGCCAGAAGGTCAGCGTCAGCAAGGCCACGAACGCGGGCGCGAAGATCGCGAGCCGCCAGCGTGCGCCGGCTTCGCGCGCGGTGAACCGCACCAGCGCCAGCACCATCCACGCGCATCCCAGGCCGAAGACAACCCAGTAGCCAGGCGAGGTGGCGATTGCCGACGGCAACCAGCCGCGCGTGTAGCCCAGCGCCAGCACGCCGAGCGCCAGGTTGGCCGGGAACATCGCCCAGGTGGCCAGCACAAACCAGCGCGCCAGTCCGCCGCCGCGGGCCCGCCCGGACAGCGCGAACCAGCCCAGCCACGCGAGCACGCCCAGCACCCAGAGCGTGTTGAGGCCGACGGTTTCGTAGAGCCGTGCGGGGCCGGCGATTTCGAGGCGCGCCAAGCCGGTCCAAACGAGTTCGGGCAGCAGCACGAGCAGCAGCAACTGCCAGGGCGCGGGCCGTGCATCGACGCGCGGCTCCAGCAGGAGCGAGGCGCGCAGGCCGCCGGCCAGCCAGCGCAGCAGGCTCGCGCGCGGCGGGGTGTCCTGCGTGGGCGATGGCGAAGCGGGGGCTTCTTCGGTGTTCTCGGTGGGCTGTTGCGGTGCGATGATGTCTTCGGGCATGTCGTCGATCATGCCCTTGGGGGCCGTGCTTCTTGCCGGCTGTCGCCCCGGGTTTGCCTGAATAACTTTCTTCTTCTGCCCATGCTTCGCATCGGTCTGATCTCCGACACGCACGGGCTCCTGCGGCCCGAGGCCATCGCCTTCCTGAAGGGCAGCGACTTCATCGTGCACGGCGGCGACATCGGCAACGTCGGCATCCTCGAAGCGCTCGCGGCCATCGCGCCGCTGACGGTCGTGCGCGGCAATAACGACCGTGAGCCGTGGGCAGATGCCATCGCGGAAACCGAGCTTGCGAAGTTCGGCGGCGTGCACCTCTATGCCATTCACGATCTTGCGCAGCTCGACATCGACCCGCCCGCGGCCGGCGTGCGCGTGGTCGTCTCGGGTCATTCGCACAAGCCGAAAGTCGAAGAGCGCGATGGTGTGCTCTACGTCAATCCAGGCAGCGCGGGCCCGCGACGGTTCAAGCTGCCGATTTCCGTCGCCGAACTCGTTATCGACGGTGCTTCAGTGACTGCGCGCGTCGTCTCGATCGACCCGCAGGGTGGTCTTCCCTCTACCGGGGGAGGCACCTAAGATCCGGCCTTGAGCCGGTTTCTTGATGTTTCTGGGCCGATAGAGCCTGATTTCGAGGGGTTGGTCAGGTATTTGTGAGTGAGAATTGCTAGCATCTAGGTTTTGCTTACCGGCGCGCCCGATATCCCGGGCGTCCTCTCACCGTGCGAACCAACGATTTCGGCGCAGCGCCGACCACCGCCGTCGCCCTGCGCCTCGACCAGCTTCCGAACAATCAATGGGCCACCGTGCTTGACGTGGCGCGCCCCGACAACGCCGACGACCGGGAACTCGTCCTGCGCCTGACCGAAATCGGCTTCGTGCCGGGCGAGGCCGTGCGCATCGTCGCCAGCGGCATTCCGGGCCGCGAGCCGCTGGCGGTGCGCCTCGGCCACACCACCTTCGCGCTGCGCCGCCACGAGGCCGCGCTGATCCACGTCACGCCGGGAGCCACAAACCATGGTTGAAGCCGTCATCCAGGGCCCGGGCCGCCTCGCAGCCACCGCGCAGCCGGGCCGCATCGCCCTGCTGGGCAACCCCAACTGCGGCAAGACCGCGCTGTTCAACCTGCTCACCGGCAGCCGCCAGAAGGTGGCCAACTACGCCGGCGTGACCGTCGAGCGCAAGGAGGGCACGTTGCGTACGCCGTCAGGCCGCCGCGTGTTCGTGCTCGACCTGCCGGGCGCCTACAGCCTGAACGCGCTGAGCGCCGACGAGGCCGTCACCCGCGACATCGTCACCGGCCAGAGCAAGGAAGCCTTGCCCGACCTGCTGGTGTGCGTTACCGACGCCACCAACCTGCGCCTGAACCTGCGGCTTGTGATCGAAGCCAAGCGGCTTGGCCTGCCGATGGTGGTGGCGCTGAACATGACCGACATGGCGAAGAAGCAGGGCATCGTGGTCGACACGGCCGTGCTCTCGCGCGAGCTGGGCGTGCCGGTCATCGAGACCGTCGGCGTGCACACCGGCGGCGCGCAAGACCTGCTCGCAGCGCTCGACACGCCCGTGGCCGCCGCCGCACCGCAGCCCTGGCAGGCGCCGGGCCTGGACGACGTGCTGGCCACGCAGCGCGAGGTGCGCCGCATCCTCGGTCTCACGGTGAAGGAGCCGGTCGGTAGCCTGGCCACCAGCGACCGCATCGACCGCGTGGTGCTGCACCCCGTGTGGGGCATGCTGGTGCTCGCCGTCACCATGTTCCTGATGTTCCAGGCCGTGTTCAGCTGGGCCAATGTGCCGATGGACGCCATCAAGGCCGGCACCGAGGGGCTCGGCAACCTGCTCAAGACGGCCATGCCCGAGGGCATGCTGCAGAGCCTGCTGGTCGATGGCGTGATCGCAGGCGTGGGCGGCGTGATCGTCTTCCTGCCGCAGATCCTGATTCTTTTCTTGTTCATCCTCGCGCTCGAAGACTCGGGCTACCTGCCGCGCGCGGCCTTCCTGCTCGACCGCGTGATGGGCACCGTGGGCCTGTCCGGCCGCTCGTTCATTCCGCTGCTGTCGAGCTTTGCCTGCGCCATTCCGGGCGTGATGGCCACGCGCACCATCAGCAATTGGCGCGACCGCATCACGACCATCATGATCGCGCCGCTCATGACCTGTTCGGCGCGGCTGCCGGTGTATGCGCTGCTCATCGCGGCCTTCATTCCGGCGCGCACCGTGGGCGGCGTGTTCAACCTGCAGGGCGTGGTGCTGTTCGCGCTGTACGTGTTCGGCATCGTCTCGGCGATGGCCGTGGCCTGGGTGATGAAGCGCTTCCGCGACAACACGCAGCATTCGCCGCTGCTGATGGAGCTGCCCGCCTACCGCTGGCCCAACCCGCGCAACCTGGCGCTGGGCCTGTACGAGCGTGCGTGGATCTTCATCCAGCGCGTGGGCACGATCATCCTGACGCTGACGATCCTGCTGTGGTTCCTGTCGACCTTTCCGTCGCCGCCAGAAGGCGCGACCGGCCCGGCCATCCAGTACAGCCTGGCCGGCATGATCGGCCGAGGGCTGGAGCACATCTTCGCGCCCATCGGCTTCAACTGGCAGATCTCGATCGCGCTGGTGCCCGGCATGGCGGCGCGCGAAGTGGCCGTGGGTGCGCTCGGCACGGTGTACGCGCTGTCGGCCACGGGCGACGACGTGGCAGGCCAGCTGGAGCCGCTCATCGCCGGCAGCTGGTCGCTGGCTACCGCGCTGTCGCTGCTGGTCTGGTACGTGTTCGCGCCGCAGTGCATCTCGACGCTGGCCGCGGTGAAGCGCGAAACCGGTTCATGGAAGTACGTCTGGATCATGGCCGGCTACCTCTTCGCGCTGGCCTACGCCGCTTGTTTCATCACCTATCGCGTTGCGGTGGCACTCGGAGCGGGTTAAAACCTGTCATGAAAGGTTTGAAGAAGAAATGGCACAGCAACTGATCGTCGGATTGATCGTCGCGGCCGCCGCGTTCTACGCGGTCTGGCGCTGGATGCCCGCAGGCTGGCGGCGTGGCGCGGCGCAAAAGCTCGCGGCCGGCACGCATCGCGCGGGCTGGGTCGACGAAGAACGCGCCAGGGAACTGGCTGCATCGCTCGCCAAGACCTCGGGCTGCGGCTCGTGCGACAGCTGCGGCAGCTGCGCTCCCAAGACCCCCCTCAAACAACCGGAAGCCGACCAGGCCACCGCCAGCCCGTCCATGCACGGCCGCTGAGTCCGATGCCCGCGCACATCCTCGTCGCCGGGGGCGGCATCGGGGGGCTGGCCACTGCGCTGGCGCTTTCCAGGGGCCGGCACCGGGTCGACGTTTTCGAGCAGGCGGCCGTCTTCGGCGAAATCGGCGCCGGCGTGCAGCTCGGGCCCAATGCCACGCGGCGTCTTCAGCAACTCGATCTGGGCCCCGGGCTCGCGGCCATCGCGGCGCGGCCCGATGCGCTGGTGGTGCACAGCGCCGAAAGCGGCTCCGAACTCGCCCGAATGCCGCTGGCCGATGCCATGCAGCAGCGCTACGGCTCTCCCTACTTCTGCGTACATCGCGCCGACCTGCACGGTCTGCTGCTCGATGCCGTGCGCGCGCGCGGCACCGGCACGCTCGTGACTGGCGCGCAGATCAAGCAGGTGGAAACCAGCGACGACCTCGTCTGCCTGTCGAGCACCGACGCGCGCGCCTGGGAGGGCGAAGCCGTCGTCGGGGCCGACGGCCTCTGGAGCATGGTACGGCGGCAGCTCGATTGCGCGTCTGCCGCGCAGCCGCCGCGCGTTACCGGCCACACGGCCTGGCGCGCGCTGATCGAGCAATCGAGCCTGCCCGCCGCATTGCGCCGCAAGCAGGTCGATGTGTGGCTCGGCCCGCGCTTGCATGCGGTGGCGTACCCGGTGCGCGGCGGCGACTGGCTCAACGTGGTGGTGATCGCCGAATCGGCCCCGGCCGGCGAAGCGCGCGATTGGGACCAGTCCAGCAGCATCGCCGCCCTGAAGCAGGCCATGGGCCGCAGCTGCGCTGGACTGCAGTCGTTGCTCGATGCCATGCCCGGCTGGCGCGCATGGTCGCTCGGAGACCGGGCCCCCGTGACCAGCGCAGCCGAGATGGCGCATGAACGTGTCGCGCTGGTGGGCGATGCCGCGCATCCGATGGTGCCGTACCTCGCGCAGGGCGCGGGCATGGCCATCGAGGATGCAGTGGCGTTGGCCGATGCGCTTGGTGACAGCAGCGCGGCTGGTGTGCCGGCTGCCTTCGCACGCTATGCCGAGGCGCGCTGGGCGCGTAACGCGCAGGTGCAGGCGCGTGCGCGCCGCAACGGCGAGATCTTCCACGCCACGGGGGCAGTGCGCCTGGGCCGCGACATGGCGATGCGCCTGCTGGGCGCAAAGCTGCTCGATCAGCCCTGGCTATACGGCGGCTGAGCGAACGGCGCGCCGGCGCCTTTCAGAGCCGGAATGTCTGCAGGTGCTCGATGCGTTCCGCGAGCCCCTCTTGCCCGAGGTAGTGCCCGTGCGTGCCGTCCTGCATCTGCGCGAGCGTGGTCTCCAGTTCGAGCAGCATCGCATCGCGCTCCGCAACGAACGCTGGTGCCACATCGATGCCCGCCTGCGCGCAGGCATCCGCAATCAGGTGCGCGCTCGCGGGTGCACCACACGCCGCGCACTTGACGATGGCCGTCACGTTGGGCTCCGCGCCGTTGGCCAGCAGGGCGCTCGTGAGTTCGGGAGCGATCTGCCCGTCGATGTTGCGCAGAGCGTCGGCCGCCACCGGCGCGCCTGCGCGCACCAGCGCTGCTGCGGCGGCGAAGGCGCCGTGTCCCACCGCGACATCGGTCGCGAGCGCGCTGCCCTGATGAGGCCCGTTGAAGCCCACGCCCGAGGCGGCGAGTTCGGCGACCAGCCCGGCGTCGTCGGCCGCGATCGCATGGCGCAGGGCCACGCGCGCGATCGCTGGATGGTGGCGCAGCGTGCCTTCGGCCAGCGGCGTGCGCCAGTCGACCACGGCGTGGCAATAGAAGGTCACCAGCTTGTCCATCAGGTCGAGGTCGAGCCCGTGGTCCTGGTGGCGGTCGTCGAGGTAGCCGAGCAGCGTCTGCCCCGAGAAGTAGTCGCTCGTGGGCGCCAGCGGGTCTTCGTCGAGCTGCAGCGCCGCGAATGCGCCGCGCAAGTCGGGCGCGATGGTGTTCACGCTGTCTTCATGCAGCGCGTGCGTCCAGGCTGGCGGCAGGCCCTTCTTCCACGCGACGATCTGCCCGTGCCCGGCACCGGGTTCGACCACTGCGTAGATGCGGTCGGTGTACTCGAAGCCGCCGAAGGGCAGGTGCGTGAGCTTGCCGCTCGATGGCTTGCCGCCGTCCTCGGCGGCTTCCTTGGCCAGTTCCAGTTCGTGCTCGATCCAGCCCTGCAGGCCGTGGTAGCCGTCGCTGCCGTTCCAGAACAGCTCGTTCCAGCTGATGGCTTCGAGGTTGCCGTTCATTTCGAGCGACAGGTCGTAGTCGAGCCGACCGCCTGCCGTCTGCTGCCACAGCGCGAGCAGCGCTTCGGGAATGGGGCCCGCGCACAGGGCCTGCACAGCATCGATCTGCTGCGGCGGCATTGGCGGCTGCGCGTCGAAGATCACGCGGTCGGCGAACAGCACGACGCCATGTTCGCGCAGGGTGGAGAGCTCGTCGGGTGTGAACCGGATGTCGTGCATGGCGTAGGCCTCCGTTGTTTTCAAAACTGTAGCGCTTTGCGCCGACGGAACAATCAGGTCCACCCCAGCTTCATGAGGGCGTTTATGAGGAAGTTCGGGTAGTGCCCGTCCAGTCGATGCGGTCGAAAAGCCTCATCAGCCGTGCCTTGCGCGTCGGGCTGAACTGGCCGATCCACGCGATGTGGCCCAGCAGGTGGCCGCGAAAGTCGACCACCTTCGCGCGGTTCTGGCCGGCGGGGCCGTCGAGCGCGCAGCGATGCAGCACGGCCTTGAGCCGGTCGAAGTCTTCGCGAGGCGCATTGGCCTTGTCGTTGACGACCACGCCGGTCACGTGCTGCTGGCGGTGTTGAGGCATGCAGCGCACCTTGCGCGGGTGCAGCTCGAAGCCCTCGTCGGCCGCGATGCCATCAACCCAGGCGCGCAAGGCGGTGAACCGCGCGCGCAGCGAGGTCGGCCCGGAGAACACCAGGTCGTCGGCATAGCGCGTATAGGTGGCGCCGAAGACCCACGCCAGGCCTTCGAGCCGCAGGTCGAGCCTGAAGGCGCAGAGGTTGGCCAGCGCGGGCGAGCAGGGCGAGCCCTGGGGCAGGTGCGGCGTGGCCAGGCGCTTGGCGCCCATCCAGTCGAGCCCGCCGTCGTCGCGCAGGCGCTCGATCACGTCGGCGTCGGTGCGGTGCGTGCACAGCGCGGTGAGGGCGCGCGCCACGCCTTCGGGGTAGCCCAGCGTGCGCCACGTGGCATGCACGCGCGAGGCGCGAACGGCGGGGAAGAAGTCGCGCAGGTCGAAGCCGATCACGACCTCCTTGCCGGCATGCGCGGCTGCGTGGCTCTCGACTGAGCGGCCCGGCACGAAGCCGTGCGCTGCTTCGTGCACGGGCACGTGCCGCAGCAGGTCGTCGAGGATGCGGCGCTGCGCGCGCTTCAGGTCGGCCTTGGGAATCTCGAGCAGGCGCAGGCCGCCGAGGCGCTTGGGCTGCAGCTGGTAGCGGTAATGCGATGCGGGCTGCACGCTGGGATCGGCGGGGGCGCGAAACGCCTGTGCCGGCGATGTGAGCCACGCCAGCCGATCCGGGTCGAGTTCCAGCCACTGCGCGAGATCGGCGAGCGTCGGGATGTTCGGCAGTGCGAAATGGTCGAGGCCCATCGGGCGCGGGAACATCTCCGCGGGCCGAAGGATGATTCGCCGCACGCGTGGCTCCTCGTCCTGCTCGAAGGCCGCATCGAACTCGGGCATTTCATGGATCGCCTTCGCCAGCGCGGGCAGATCGGTGCGCCGCCACGTGGCTTGTGACCGGTTGCCGAGCGCTTCCGCCAGCGGCTTCAGCCAGGGCGCGTCGACGCCCAGCGTTGCCGCGGCCCGCGCACGCAACGCACCGGGCGCGGTGCCGCCGGGCTGCCTTGCATCGGCAAGCAATGCGCGCGCTAGGCTTTGGGCGATCCATTCGCTGTAGCTCAGTTCACGCGTCATGAATGATGGTGCGAGGACGTTGAAGGTGGGTGGCAACCAGCCCTTCAACCAGCCGGTGATGCGTTAGCTGCGCTGCGCGGTAGCGCAGGTCCGCTTGCGCGCCGGAATGTGTAGCCATCCATCCACCACGGGGTTCCCCCGCAGTACAAGACCGGGCGACGAATCGCAAAGCCTTGTCGAGTCTTGAAGTGCCGGTGCCGCGCGGATTGTAGGAGCCCGCTTTTCGCGCGGAACTACAGATCGGTGCGCAGCTTCCAGATTTCCGGGAACAGCACCACGTCGAGCATCTTGCGCAGGTAGCTCACGCCGCCCGTGCCGCCGGTGCCGCGCTTGAAGCCGATCACGCGCTCGACCGTCGTCACATGGCGAAAGCGCCAGAGGCGGAACGCGTCTTCCAGGTCGGTGAGTTTTTCGCCGAGTTGGTACAGGTCCCAGTAGTCGTGCGGATTGCGGTAGACCGTGAGCCACGCCGCTTCGACGCCGTCGCTCGATTCATAGGGTTGCGTCCAGTCGCGCTCCAGCCGGTCGGCGGGCACCGGCAGGCCGTGGCGTGCCAGCAGGCGCAGCGACTCGTCGTACAGCGAAGGCGCGCGGTAGGCCACCTCGACTTGCGCAAGCAGATCGGCGCGGTGCGCGTGCGGCTTGAGCATGGCGGCATTCTTGTTGCCGAGCGCGAATTCGATGCAGCGGTACTGCGCGCTCTGGAAGCCGCTGGAGTTGGCAAGGTAGGGGCGCATCGCCGTGTACTCGGGCGGCGTCATGGTCGAGAGCACGGTCCATGCGCTCACCAGCTGCTCCATGATGCGGCTCACCCGCGCGAGCATCTTGAAGGCGTCGGCCAGCTTCTCTTCGGCGATGTGGGCGGTGGCGGCGCGCAGTTCGTGCAGCATCAGCTTCATCCAGAGTTCGCTGGTCTGGTGCTGCACGATGAACAGCATCTCGTCGTGTGCGGGCGAAAGCGGGTGCTGCGCGTTGAGGATCTCGTCGAGGTGCAGGTAGTCGCCGTAGCTCATGGACTTGCTGAAGTCCAGCTGCGCTTTTTCCTCGTGGACGATGTTCTCGGGGGACTTGTCGGTGCTCATGATGTTTGCTGGCGGGTCATCGCCAGACCACGGCGGTATAGGAAGGAAGGCCCATGCCGGACTCCTTCTTCGGATAGACGAAGCGCACGACCTCGTTCTTGCGCTTGTATTCCTGGTAGGTCTCGCCGCCGGGAATGCGGCCCTTCTCGCCCGGCTTGTAGCCGGTGTCGCGTGCCTCCTTCACGAGGCGCTCGAAGGCGGCCTTGTCGGTCAGCGAGAGCTGCACTCCGTCCTCGCTGCGGCGGCTTTCCACGTAGGTGGACTTCATCAGGTGCGTGGTCTGGCCGTCGACGAACTTCTCGTACTCGATCATGCTGACCTCGTCGGTCACGGTCTTGTCGGCATACGAGAAGCCCTGGCTCTTGATCTGCTGGCGAAAGGCGTCGGGCGTCAGTTCGGCGAAGGCCTTCAGTTGCGGCAGCGTGAACGCCGGTTGCTGTGCAAGGGCGGGTGCCGCCAGCATCAGCAAGGCGGTGTACAGAATGATCAGTCGGGATTTCATGGCTGGCTTCGTCTCAGGTTACGGCGTTCTTGCGGTTGAATTCTTCGCGCTTCCACTCGCCCGTCTCCAGCACCTGCGCCAGGTGCTCGACCGAGTTCCACACGTCTTCGAAGCTCAGGTACAACGGCGTGAAACCGAATCGCAGGATGTCGGGCATCTGCGAGTCGCCAGCGCGGTAGTCGCCGATCACGCCACGTGCGATCAGCGCCTGCACGATGGCGTAGGCACCTTCTTCGCGGCTCAGGCAGACCTGCGAGCCGCGCAGTGCGTGGTCGCGCGGGGTGACGAGCGAGAGGCCTTGTCCGGCGCAGCGCTCTTCGACCAGTGCGATGAACAGGTCGGTGAGCGCGAGCGACTTGGTGCGCAGCGCGGCCATCGCGCCGTTCGTGCCGTTGAAGGCTTCAGCCGCGAGCACGGTGTCGAGCCCGCATTCGAGCCCGGCCAGCGCGATGATCGGCTGCGTGCCGCAGAGGTAGCGGCCGACACCCGGGGCAGGTCGGTAGTGCGGCGTGAACTCGAAGGGCGCCGCATGGCCCCACCAGCCGGACAGCGGCTGCTCGAACTGGCCCGCATGCTTCGTGTTCACCCACGCGAACGCCGGCGCGCCGGGGCCGCCGTTCAGGTACTTGTAGCCGCAGCCGATGGCGTAGTCGGCCTCGCTGTCGTTGAGCGCGACCGGCACGGCGCCCGCACTGTGCGCGAGGTCCCACACGGTCAGCGCGCCCGCGGCATGCGCGGCGGCGGTGATGGCCTTCATGTCGTGCATGGCGCCGGTGCGGTAGTTGACGTGCGTGAGCATCAGCACGGCCACTTCGTCGGTGAGCACCGAATCCGGGCCTTGCAGCTCGCTCGCGTCGATCAGCTTCAGCGTGAAGCCGCGCTCGCGGCACAGCGATTCGGCGATGTAGAGGTCGGTCGGGAAATTGCTGCGCTCGCTGATCACCAGCTTGCGGCCGCTGTCCTTCTGCTGCGAGAGCGCGGCGAACAGCACCTTGTAGAGATTGACCGAGGTGCTGTCGGTGCACACCACTTCGCCGGGCGCGGCGCCGATCAGGCGGGCCACCTTGTCGCCCAGGCGTTGCGGCAGGTCGAACCAGCTCGCGGTGTTCCACGAACGGATCAGGCCTTCGCCCCATTCCTTCGTCACCACCTCGGCGATGCGCGCCGGTGCGGCTTTGGGCATCACGCCGAGCGAGTTGCCGTCGAGGTACAGCACGCCTTCGGGAATGGTGAATTGGTCGCGCAGGGCGCGCAGCGGGTCTTGCGCGTCGAGCGCGCGGCAGTCTGCAAGTGTTGTCATGGTGGAGGTTTCAGCGGGGGAGTTCGCGCAGCACGGCGCGAACGGGGGAGGCATCGGCGCTGACCAGCTTGAGCGGCAGCGCGATGAGTTCGTAGTCGCCCTCGGGCACGTCGTCGAGCACGAGGTTCTCGAGCACGCGCAGGTCGAGGCGGCGGATGCGTTGGTGGCTTTCCAGCGTCTTGCTGTCGGCCGGGTCGATGCTGGCGGTGTCGATGCCGATGAGCTTCACGCCCATGGCCGCGAGGCGTTCGACGGTGGCGGGGGCATAGGCCGCGAGCTTCGGGTCCCAGTGGCCGACCGGCATGGTGGTGTAGGTGCGCACCAGCACGCGCGGGGGCAGGGTACTGTCGACGGCATGGGCGATGTGATCCCACTCGATCAGCGGGCCCTTGTCGATCGCATGGATCACCCGGCACGGGCCGAGAAAGGGCGTGAGGTCGACGTTGCCGATGGTCTGGCCCTCGGGGTCGTAGTGCAGCGGCGCATCGGCATGCGCGCCGACGTGGGGCGAGAGCTTGATCTCGCTGACATTCACCGGGCAGTCCGGCGAAATGGTCGCTGCCCAGCGCTGCTGGTAGGGCGTGTCGCCGGGAAAGACCGGCGCGCCTTCATGCACGGGCGGCGAGATGTCCCAGATGCGTTGCTGATGTGATGGAGCCATGGCGCGAAGTTAGCGCCGGGCGAGGGGTCGTGGTGTCGGTTATTTCCAACACCGAACGTGACGAGTTGAACCGACTCAGTGCGACGACGACAGCGCGGGCAGCCCGTGCCGGGCCCGCGCCCGCTCGCAGGCGTCGCTGCCGGCCTGCAACTCGTGGCACGGATTGGGGCGCCATTCGTAGATGCCGCAGCCCACGGCCTGGCCGATCTTGCCGGTGAGCGCGGCGCAGCGCATGGGCGTGTGGTCGGTGCCACGCATGCGGCAGATGGCGTCGTTCACTTCGACGGCGAGGCCCGAAGGCACCTTGCCGCCGTTGTCGTCGAGCTCATGTACGCTGAAGTCGACACGGTAGCTGGCGCAGCAGGCGCCGCATTGCTGGCAATCGGACATGCGGCTGCGCCTTGTGCTTCAGAGAATCAGAGCCTGCCGAGGAGCAGGAACTCCATCAGCGCCTTTTGTGCGTGCAGGCGGTTCTCGGCCTCGTCCCACACCACCGACTGCGGCCCGTCGATGACTTCGGCCTGCACTTCTTCGCCGCGGTGGGCGGGCAGGCAGTGCATAAACAGGGCTCCGGGCTGGGCGATGCGCATCATGTCCTCGTCGACGCACCAGTCGGCAAAGGCCTTGCGGCGCGCTTCGTTCTCGGCCTCGTAGCCCATGCTGGTCCAGACGTCGGTGGTGACGAGGTCGGCGCCGCGGCAGGCTTCCATCGGGTCCTTGAAGACCTTGTAGCTGTCGCCCGAGCGGATGCCGGCGATCGACTGGTCGACCTCGTAGCCGCTGGGCGTGCTCACGTGCACCGTGAAGCCCAGGATCTCGGCCGCCTGCAGCCAGGTGTTGGCCATGTTGTTGCCGTCGCCCACCCACGCCACCGTCTTGCCCTGGATGGAGCCGCGGTGCTCGATGTAGGTGAAGATGTCAGCGAGGATCTGGCAGGGGTGGAACTCGTTGGTCAGCCCGTTGATGACGGGCACGCGCGAGTGCGCCGCAAAGGTGTCGATCTTGGTCTGCTCGTAGGTGCGGATCATCACGATGTCGACCATGCGGCTGATGACCTTGGCGCTGTCCTCGATGGGCTCGGCGCGGCCGAGCTGGCTGTCGCCCGTGGTCAGGTGGACCACGCTGCCGCCGAGCTGGTACATGCCGGCCTCGAAGCTCACGCGGGTGCGCGTGCTGGCCTTCTCGAAAATCATGGCCAGCGTGCGGTCGACCAGCGGCTGGTGCTTTTCGTAGGTCTTGAACTTCTTCTTGATGATCGCCATGCGATCGAAGAGGTAGGCGTACTCGTCGGCAGTGAAGTCCGAGAACTGCAGGTAGTGCCGGATGGCGGCGGGTGCGGTCGTCGTGGCGGTCGTCATTGGGCGGCAGGCTCCGACAGGAAGTTTTTGACGATGGGCGCGAGGATGGCGACGATCTCGTCGGCCTCGGCGATGCTCAGGATGAGCGGCGGGACGAGGCGGATCACCTTGTCGGCCGTCACGCTCAGCAGCAGGCCGGCGTCGCAGGCGCGGTTCAGGATCACGCCGCAGGGACGGTCGAGCTCGATGCCGAGCATCAGGCCCTGGCCGCGGATTTCCTTCACGCCGGGCAGGCTGCCGATTTCGCGCTCCAGCGCGGCCTTCAGGTGGGCGCCGACGGTGGCGGCGTTCTCGAGCAGCTTGTGCTCTTCCATGATGCGGATGGTTTCGACACCTGCGCGCATGGCGAGCGGGTTGCCGCCGAAGGTGGTGCCGTGGTTGCCCGGGCCGAAGATGTTGGCGGCCTTGGGGCCGGCCACCACGGCGCCGATCGGCACGCCCGAGCCCAGGCCCTTGGCCAGCGGCATCACGTCGGGCTTGATACCCGCCCACTGGTGGGCGAACCACTTGCCGGTGCGGCCCATGCCGCATTGCACTTCGTCGATCATCATGAGCCAGTCGCGCTCGTCGCAGAGTTGGCGCACCTGTTTGAGGTATTCGACGCGCATCGGGTGGATGCCGCCTTCACCCTGGATGGTTTCGAAGAACACGGCGACCACGTTCGGGTTGCCTTCGGTGGCCTTCTTCAGCGCTTCGATGTCGTTCAGCGGCACGCGGATGAAGCCCTCGACCAGCGGGCCGAAGCCGGCCTGCACCTTGGGGTTGCCGGTGGCCGAGAGGGTGGCGATGCTGCGGCCGTGGAAGGCGGCTTCGTAGACGACGATTTCGGGGCGCTCGATGCCCTTGTCGTGGCCGAACTTGCGCGCCAGCTTCAGGGCGGCTTCGTTGGCTTCGAGGCCGGTGCAGCAGAAAAACGCGTTGGTGAGGCCCGAAATCTCGGTCAGCTTGGCGGCGAGCTGTTCCTGGCCGGTCACGTGGTAGTAGTTGGAGCTGTGGATCAGCTTGGTCAGTTGATCCTGCAGGGCGGGCACCAGCTCGGGGTGGTTGTGGCCCAGCGTGTTCACGGCAATGCCGCCGAGGCCGTCGATGTAGGCCTTGCCCGTGGTGTCCCAGACTCGGCAACCCTGACCGTGCGACAGTGCGATCGGCAGGCGACCGTAAGTGTTCATGACGTGGGGCGAGGTGGGCTGGGCGGTAGCGCTCATTCGGGTTCTCCAGATAGGGAAGGCGGATTCTAGGCGTGCCGTTTGACGGCTTCGTTGAGGATTCCGCATTACAGCAATGCCCCATGTTCAGGATGCAAAAAGTGCCGCGGATAGAATCGCTTGCTGCACCGCAGCACCCGCTCCGGTCGCCTCATTCAACGATGATTTCCCCCACTGCCAAAGAAATCTTCATCCAGGGCATCACCAAGGATGGCCGGACATTCCGCCCCAGCGATTGGGCCGAGCGTCTGGCCGGCGTGATGTGCTCTTTTCGCCCCGGTGGCGCCTATCCGGGCAGCCACCTGAGCTACTCGCCCTGGTGCATTCCGACGACCATCAACGGCGTGAAGTGCGTGATCGTGAACCGCGAGCTGCGCGATGCCGAGCCGATGGCCTGGGATTTCTGCGTGAACTTCGCGAGAGACAACGACCTGCAGGTGGCCGAGGCCTGTCTGGTGCCCGACACGCCCATCCCTCCCAAGAAGGCCTGACGGGCCTTTTTTCTTGTCCATCCGCCCGGGTTCATGAACCGAACGGGCATGAAAAAACCGCCCGAAGGCGGTTTTTCACTTTGCTGCAGCGCACCCCGATCAAACGGCGGACTGGAGAATTCCGGTCCGGGCTTGCCTGACAGGTGTCAGGCGGCGGCCTTTTCAGGCGCGAGGGCGAGGGCCTTGACCTTGGCCGACAGGCGGCTCTTGTCGCGGGCTGCCTTGTTCTTGTGGAAGATGCCCTTGTCGGCGACGGTGTCGACGATGCTCTGGGCCTTCGCGAACAGTTCGCTTGCCTTGGTCTTGTCGCCAGCCAGAACAGCCTTTTCGACGTTCTTGACAGCGGTACGGTATTTGGAGCGCAGCGAGGTGTTCGCAGCGTTGAGCTTGGTGTCCTGGCGGACGCGCTTACGGCCGGAGGCGAGGCGCGGGTTCTTCTTCTTGGGCTTGGCGGATGCCATATTTAATGTTCCTTAGGTGTCTGAGGATGATGCAGCAAAGCTCTCCATTATAGGCCGGGTTGGCCCTTTTGCCCAATTCGCGCCCGAATCGGCCCGTTTCGGCACCTTCGCGGGCCCTACACTCGGCCCCCGTGTCCCTGCTCAAATCCGCCTCCACCGTCTCCCTGCTGACTCTCGCTTCGCGGATCACGGGCCTTGTGCGCGACGTGCTGTTTGCCTCGGTTTTCGGCGTCAGCGCGCTGACCGACGCCTTCAACGTCGCATTCCGCATCCCCAACCTGTTCCGGCGGGTCTTCGGCGAAGGCGCCTTCAGCCAGGCCTTCGTGCCGGTGCTGGCCGCGCGCAAGGCCGAAGACGGGGAAGAGGGCGCCCGGCAGCTGATCGACCATGTCGCCACGCTGCTCACCTGGACGCTGCTGGTCGTGTGCGTGGCCGGCGTGGCCGGAGCGCCGCTGCTGGTCTGGGCCATGGCGAGCGGACTGCCCGGCTTCGACTCGGCCGTGATCATGACGCGCTGGATGTTCCCGTACATCGGCTTCATGTCGCTGGTGGCGCTGGCGGGCGGCATTCTCAACACCTGGCGCAAGTTCGCGGTGCCGGCGGCGTCGCCGGTGCTGCTCAACATCGCGCTGATCCTGGCGATCGTGGTCGGGGCGCCGCTGTTTCGCCGGTGGGGCATCGAACCGATCTACGCGCAGTGCGTGGGCGTGCTGGTGGGGGGCGTGCTGCAGCTGGCCCTGCAGATTCCGGCGCTGCGCAAGCTCGGGCTGATGCCGCGCGTCGGCGCGAGCTTCAGGGCGCTGCGGACCGCGTGGACCGACCCGGCCACGCGCAAGGTGCTCAAGTTGATGCTGCCCGCGCTGCTGGGCGTGAGCGTGGCGCAGATCTCGCTGCTCATCAACACGCAGATCGCCTCGCACCTCGCGGTGGGCAGCGTGACCTGGATCACCAACGCCGACCGGCTGATGGAATTCCCCACCGCCATGCTCGGCGTGGCGCTCGGCGTGGTGCTGATGCCGCAGCTGGCCGGCGCCCGCGCCGCCAAGGACGACGCCCGCTATTCGTCGCTGCTCGACTGGGGCCTTCGCCTCGTCGTACTGCTTTCGGCGCCTTGCGCCGTCGCGCTGCTGCTGTTTGCCAAGCCGCTGGTAGCGGTGCTCTTTCACAACGGCGCGTACACCGGCGAGGACGTAGGCCGCACGACCCTGGCGTTGATGGGCTACGGCGTCGGGCTGGTCGGCATCGTGGCTGTGAAGGTGCTCGCGCCCGGCTACTACGCCAAGCACGACACGCGCACTCCGATGCTCATCGCCGTGGGCGTGCTGGTGCTGACGCAGGTGCTCAATATCTTCCTGGTGCCGGTGCTGCAGCACGCGGCGCTGACCCTGACCATCGCCATCGGCGCGCTCGTCAATTCGACCTGGCTGCTGGTTGGCCTGATGCGCCGCGGCAGCTACAAGCCCGAACCGGGCTGGGGCAAGTTCGCGCTGCAGGTGCTGGCGGGCACGCTGGTGTTGGCCGGCCTGCTGTTCTGGGGCTCGGGCCATTTCGACTGGGTCGGCCTGCGTGAGCAGCGCCTGTTGCGCATCGGCCTGCTCGCCGCGCTGATCGCCGGCTCGGCGCTGCTGTATTTCGCCGTGCTGGCAGCCGTCGGCGTGCGGCTGCGCAGCTTTCTGCGCCGCTGAGGCCCGCGGGCGGGACGTTGGCAATACGCACGTGTTCCGCCTTGACGCTCCCTGAATGCTCCTCTACAAAGACACATGACGTTCAGCTTTCAGGTTCCTACCGCACTGGAGTATTTCGAATCGCTGGTTCGCAGCGACGATCAATTTCCGCTGCTCGAAGCCGCCGCCAGCCTGGCGCAGGACGAATACCCCGATCTCGACGTGCAGCAGGTGCTTGGCGATGTAGACCAGCTCCTGGCCCGCCTGAAGCGCCGCCTGCCGGCCGACGCCGCACCGCTGGCCCGCCTGCGCGCCCTGAACCAGTTCTTCTTCAATGACCTGAGCTTCGGCGGCAACGTCAACGACTACTACGACCCTGACAACAGCTACCTGAACGCCGTGCTGCGCACCCGCCGCGGCATCCCGATCTCGCTGGCCGTGCTGTGGATGGAACTGGCGCAGGGCCTGGGCCTGCAGGCACGCGGCATCGGGTTTCCGGGGCATTTCATGCTCAAGGTGACGCTGCCCAAGGGGCAGGTGGTGATCGATCCTTTCACCGGCAAGTCGCTGTCGCGCGAAGAACTGGGCGAGCGGCTCGAGCCCTACAAGCGCAGCAACGGCCTGGTCGGCGACTTCGACGTGCCGCTGGGCCTGTATCTGCAGCCCGCAAGCCCGCGCGAAATCATCGCCCGCATGCTGCGCAACCTGAAGGAAGTGCACCACGCGCAGGAAGACTGGCAGCGCGTCATCGCCGTACAAGACCGCCTGATCGCCCTGTTGCCCAGCGCCTGGGGCGAGTACCGCGACCGCGGCATCGCGCATGCCGAACAGGGCAACACCGCGCAAGCCGTGCGCGACCTGGAAACCTACCTGGCGAAGGCCGAGGACGCCCTTGATATCGACGCGATTGCCGAGCGCGTCGCCATGTTGCGCCGAATGGCCAGCTGAAATGAACACCAAGGCCGGTGTGAGCCCGGCGCCCGACCTGGGCACCCTGCATGAATTCCACGGCGTGCAGCCCGTGCTGCCGGTGTCGGACGTGTCGCGCGCCGCGCGCTGGTTTCGCGACGTGCTGGGCTTCGAGCTCGACTTCATCGCGGGGGAGCCCCCCAGCTACGCCCGGGTGAAGAAGGGCGACCGCAGCTACGGCGACCCGGTCTACCTGAGGCTGTGGCAATGCAACTCGCGCGAGGCCAAACCCTGGCGCGGTGAAATCGTGATCCACGTGGGCAAGGACATCGACGGCCTGCACGCCGCTTACGTGAAGCGCGGCGTGACGGTCATCGAGCCGCCGACCTCCCAGCCTTGGGGGCTGCGCGAGTTCGCGATCCGGGAGCCTGACGGCCACATCCTGCGCTTCTGCGGCTACCTGCCCTGAAGCCTCGATTTCAGAAACACAAAATTACAAATAGATCGATGCGATCGTGTCGATCCGTCTTCCGCTCGTCCGACGTGTGAACAGGAGCAGGCAATTTTCATTCGTCAGCCGCTCCCAGTCTCATCAACCTTCAGGAGAAACGACATGCGATTCATGATTCTGGTCAAGGCCAACGCCGATTCCGAAGCCGGCGTGATGCCCAGCACCGAAATACTCACCGCCATGGGCAAGTTCAACGAGGAGCTGGTCAAGGCCGGCGTGCTGCTGGCGGGCGAAGGCCTGCACCCCAGCTCCAAAGGCGTGCGCGTGCGCTGCGAAGGCCCGACCAAGCGCACCGTCATCGACGGCCCCTTCGCCGAAACCAAGGAGCTGCTGGCCGGTTTCTGGCTGTTCCAGGTCAAGTCGAAGGAAGAAGCAATCGAGTGGATCAAGCGCAGCCCCTTCCAGGAAGGCGAGATCGAGATCCGCCAGGTGTTCGAGGCTGCCGACTTCGGCGACTCCATGACGCCCGAGCTGCTCGCCCAGGAAGACCGCCTGCGGGCCGAGACCGAGGCCCACATCAAGGCCGGTACCAAGGCCGGCAGCTGAAGCAGCCGCAACCGGATCGAACCCAAGGAGACCCACCATGCGATTCATGCTGCTGATGATTCCCCACGGCTACGAAACCGCCGCGCCCGGCACCATCCCCGAAGACGTCGATGCGGTGTCGGCCATGATGGCCTACAACGAGTCGATGCAGAAAGCCGGCGTGCTGATCAGCTGCGACGGCCTGCATCCGCCCTCGATGGGCGCGCGCGTGAGCTTCAAGGACAAGAAGCCCAAGATCGTCGACGGCCCCTTCGCCGAGGCCAAGGAAGTGCTCGGCGGCTTCTGGATCATCGACGTGCCTTCTCGCGCCGCCGCCATCGAATGGGCCGCGCGCTGCCCCGGCTCTGACAACGAGGTCGTCGAGGTGCGCCAGATCCAGGAAATCGGCGACTACCCGGCCGACGTGCAGGCGCTGACCAGCGAGTTCGCGTCGATGCAGACCGTCAAGAAGACCGCGCCGTAAAGCCGTGATCAGGGAAGAGGGCCGCGCGGACGTCGCCGCCATCCACCGCACCATCGAGGCGGTGTGGCGCATGGAGTCCGCCAAGATCATCGCCACCGTCGCGCGCATGGTGCGCGACTTGGGCCTGGCCGAAGAGCTGGCCCAGGACGCGCTGGTCTCGGCCCTCGAGCAATGGAGCGAATCCGGCGTGCCCGACAACCCCGCGGCCTGGCTCACGGCAGTGGCCAAGCGCCGCGCGCTCGACCGCCTGCGCCACCTGCAGCTGGCCGAGCACAAGGCCGGCGAAATCGGCCGCGAGATCGACGCACAGCACGAGATGGCACAAGACGATTTCGCCGAAGCGGTCGATGCCGCGCTTGACGACGACATCGGCGACGACCTGCTGCGGCTGGTGTTCACCGCCTGCCACCCGGTGCTGTCGACCGAAGCCCGCGTGGCGCTCACGTTGCGGCTGATGGGCGGCCTCACCACCGACGAGATCGCGCGCGCCTTTCTCGTGCCAGAAGCCACCGTGGCGCAGCGCATCGTGCGTGCCAAGCGCACGCTGGCCGAGGCGCGCGTGCCCTTCGAGGTGCCGCGCAGGCACGAGCTCGAAGCCCGGCTCACCTCGGTGCTCGAAGTGATCTACCTGGTCTTCAACGAAGGCTACTCGGCCACCGCCGGCGACGACTGGATGCGCCCCACGTTGTGCGATGAAGCCCTGCGCCTGGGCCGCATCGTGGCCGAGCTGGTGCCGAAGGAGGCTGAGGTGCACGGCCTCGTGGCGCTGATGGAAATCCAGGCTTCGCGAACGGCCGCGCGCGTGGGACCGTCGGGCGAGCCGGTGCTGCTGCTCGAACAGAACCGCGCGCGCTGGGACCAGATGCTGATCCGTCGCGGCCTCGCGGCGCTCGCGCGTGCCGAAGCACTCGGCGGCGCGCTCGGCCCCTATGCGCTGCAGGCCGCCATCGCCGCCTGCCATGGCCGCGCGCGCACCGCCGACGAAACCGACTGGGGCCGCATCGCTGCGCTCTACGACGCGCTGGCCGAACTCACGCCGTCGCCCATCGTCGAGCTCAACCGGGCGGTCGCGTTGTCGATGGCCTTCGGGCCGGCGACGGGGCTGGAGGTGGTCGATGCGCTCATGGACGAGCCTTCGCTCAAGGGCTACCACCTGTTGCCGACCGTGCGCGGCGATCTGCTCTTCAAGCTCGGCCGCCGCGACGAGGCGCGCAAGGAATTCGACCGCGCCGCCGCGCTCACGCGCAACACGCGCGAGCGGGCGCTGCTCCTCGCACGTGCGCGGGCCTGCCTCCTCGATGGCACTGCCGGGTGAGCTGAGCGCCTGCTGAAGCTGCGCTGGCTCGCGCGGCCGGTGCCGGGAGAAAATGCGCGCCATGCTGCGCACCCCCTCCCTCCGCCTCCTGTGCGTTTCCTGCCTGGCCCTGCTGCCGGCTGTTTCTGCCTTGGCCCAGTTCGATCCCGCCAAGGTGTGGGTCGAGCCGCCGACCATCGCCGCGCGTTTCCCAGATCCGCCGGTGAGCTACGCCACGCCGGGCTTTCGCGCTGGGCGCACCGACTTTCCCTCGCACGCCGAGGTGCTCGCCTTCTTGAACGACCTTGCGCGCCAGTCGCCGAACGTGCGCGTCGAGCGCCTGGGCCTGTCGCAGCAGGGGCGCGAGATGCCGCTGGTGGTGCTGGCCGACCAGGGGCGAATCGATCCCGCGCGCCCCACGGTGATGGTGATCGGCCAGCAGCACGGCAACGAGCCGGCCGGTGGCGAAACGGTGTTGGCATTGGCGCAGCAGTTCGCCAGCGAGCCCGGCGCCGCGCTGCTGAAGAAGGTGAACCTAGTGCTGGTGCCGCGCGGCAACCCGGACGGCGCCGAGCGCTTCACCCGCGTCACCGCCAACGGCATCGACGTGAACCGTGACCACCTGCTGCTGCGCACGCCCGAGGCGCGCATGCTCGCGGCCGCCACCTTGCGCTACCAGCCGCAGGTGGTGCTCGACTTGCACGAGTTCACCGTCGGCGGCCGCTGGATCGACAAGTTCGGCGCGGCCATGAAGTACGACGGCCTGCTGCAGCCGGCTACCGTGGGCAACCTCGACCCCGCCATTGCCGCAAGCGCGCAGCGCGACTACGTCGACGCCATCCAGGCCGCATTCACGCAGGCCGGATTGCAGGGCTTCAAGTACCACACCACCTCCGGCGGCAAGAGCGAGGACCGCACGGTGTCGATGGGCGGCGTACAGCCCGACACCGGACGCAACGTGAGCGCGCTGCGCCAGGCCGTGAGCCTGCTGCTCGAAGTGCGCGGCGTGGGGCTCGGGCGTGCGCACTTCGCGCGCCGCGTGCACACGCAAGTGCTGGCCGCCACCACCGTCATCGAGACGGCCGCGAAGCAGGGGCCGGCACTGATTCAGCTCACCGCACAGGCCGGGCAGCGCGCGAAGGCCGAGGCCTGCCATGGCGATCTCGTGGTCGAGGCCTGGCAGACGCCGATGCGGCAACGCCTCGAATTCCTCGACGCGAAGAGCGGGGAAGACAAGACAGTCGAAGTCGAATGGCGCGCCGCCGAGCCGCTCAAGATTGCCAACGCCCGCCCGCGCCCCTGCGGCTATCTGCTCGCGGCCAGCGAGACCACGGCCGTGCAGCGCCTGCAGATGCTGGGCGTGCGCGTGGAGCGCATCGACAGCGCGGCGCCCTGGCAGGTGGAGCGCTACGAGATCCTGTCGCAGACCGACGGCCAGCGGCAGGATGCGCGCGGCGCCATCGAGGACGGTGAGGCGATCCGTGCCTTCCGCGTGCGGCCGCGGGCCGGTCGCGCTGTGGTGCAGCCGGGGAGCTTCTACGTGTCGCTGGCGCAGCCGCTGTCGCCGCTGGTCAGCGCGGCGCTGGAGCCCGACTCGCAGAACAGCTATGCGGCCAACCGGCTGCTCGAGATCGGCGACGACAGGCTGCTGCGCGTGCCAGGCCCCGCGCCCGCCGGCGTCTGGCACTGAGCGTCTTCAGGCCTTGAAGGCCGAGTTCGCCTCCGAAGGCGAGCCCGGCAACCCGAACTGGTGCCACGCGCGGCGCAACTGGGTGTCCGAGCCGAAGCCCGACTGCTCCGCCGCCCGCGTCACGCTCGCGCCCGAGGCCAGCGCGAGTTGCGCGGCCGCAAGCCGCAGCCGCCGCAAATAGGCCAGCGGCGCCACGCCCGCATGTTCGACAAACAGCCGCGTGAGGTGCCGCGCCGAGGTGTGCGCCACCTCGGCCATGCGCGGCACGCTCCAGTCGGCCTGCGGCTGTTCGCTGACCGCGTCCTGCACGCGGTGCAGCGCGGCATGCAGGTGGTTGCGGTAGGCAAGAAAGGGCGACAGCTCCGGGTCGTGCGGGCCGCGGCGCAGCGCCACCACCATGGTCTGCGCGACCTGCGCCGCGAGCGCTTCGCCGCACAGCCCGGCGATGCGGTGCAGGACCAGGTCGATGCCGGTCGTCACGCCCGCGCTGCTGTACAGCGGCGGATCGATCACGAACACGCGGTTGCTGACCACGTCGCAGCGCGGCTCCACGGCACGCAACTCGTCGAGGTGCTGGTGGTGCGTGGTGGCGCGCCGGCCCGCCAGCGCGCCGGCATGCGCGGCCAGCACCGCGCCGGCGCAGATCGTCAGCAGCTCCAGCCGGTCGCGCTCGAAGCGCAGGCCGCGCAGCCAGTGCAGCAAGTCTTGCGTCTCGGGGTTGTCGATGGCAATGGTGTCGCCGGGCAGGCCGACCAGCACGATCCAGCCGGGGCCGTCCCACTGCGTCGGCAAGGGCGAGAGCCCGGCCAGCGCGACGCCGACCGAGCCCATCGCCGTCGGCCGGGGGCTCGCGAACTCGATGGCAAAACGCTCGGGCTGGCCCATTGCGCGCAGCCGCTGGTTGGCGATGCGCAGCGCCTCGGCCGGGCCGGCCCAGTCGAGCACGATGCTGCCGGGCAGGAGGACGAAGACTACGCGGATGGGTTGTGGCTGGGGTTGCGGGTCCATGCGTAGTCCATCTGGCGCGCGGTGCGCTCGGCCAGTTCGCGCCCGGCCAGCCGCTCGACGAGGTGCAGGCTCATGTCGATGCCGGCGCTGATGCCTGCGGAACTGACGATGCGGCCGTTGTCGACCCAGCGCACGCCGTCGCGCACGTCGAGCAAAGGAAAGCGCTCGCGCAGGTCGGCGATGTCTTCCCAGTGGGTGGTGACTGTGTCGTTCGTGATCACGCCGCTTTCGGCCAGCAGGAACGCGCCGGTGCAGACTGAGGCGACGACCTGCGCGCCAGCGGCGCTGCGGGCGATCCAGCGCAGCGTGTCGGGGCTGGCCATCGGCGCGTCGACCACGCCGCCAGGGACGATCAGCACGTCGGCCTTCGGGCTGTCGGCCAGCGTGTGGTCGACCAGCAGTTGCAGGCCGGCGCGCGCCTGCACGGGCTGGCCGCCTGCCGCATGGGCCACCGATGCGACATCGAACGGCGCCGCCGTGCCTGGCTGCATCCGCTGGCTGACCCGGCTCGCAGTGGTGAACACCTCGAAGGGGCCGGCGAAGTCCAGCGCCTCGACGCCGTCGAAGGCGAGGATGAGTACGCGCAAGCTCATGCCGCTCACGCCACGGCCCGTTCGAGCGCCTGCGCCACGGTGCAGACGGTGGCGAAGCGGCCTTGCAGCACGGTGGCGGTGCGGGCCTTGATGTCGGAGGCCGAAAGCGGCCGGCCGTCGGGCTGCACCATGTCGAAGGTGAGCGTGGCGTCGGTCACGTAGTCGACCTCCCAGCCCAGGTCCGAGGCGTGGCGGGTGGTGGTTTCGCAGCACTGCTCGGTGCGGATGCCGCTCACGATCAGCCGGCCGATGCCGTTCTGCGTGAGCCAGATGTCCAGTCCGCTGTTGACCAGCGCGCTGTGGCGGTGCTTGGTGAAGGTGCCCGTGGCAGCGAAGTCGGCAAGCCCGCCGATGGGGCGTACGTGGCCCGATTCGACGGCAAACGGGTTGCTCGCATCGGACGGCTCGTCGGTGTGAAAGACCCGCACGATCGGCACGCCAGCGGCGGTGCAGCCTTCGATCAGCGCGTTCTGCGCGGTGAAGTAGGGAGCGGCATGGCTTTCGGACCAGTACGCGCGCTGGCGGAACGATTCCTGGGCGTCGATCACAATCAGACAGGTTTTCATGGCGGGGCTCGCAGGGGCGAAGTGGATGATGCCGCCTATTCTTCTGCCTTGCCAGCCCGCAGTCCGCTCGCGGCCGGACCAAAACCGATCAGATCAGGACATTGCTGCCTGATGGCCTCGTCAGACCAGCGACGCGGCCTGCAGCTCTTTCTTCAGGTACGCGTAGTACAGCGGCGCCGCCACCAGCCCGGCCGGCCCGAACACCGCCTCGGCCACGAACATCACGGCCAGCAGCTCCCACACGCTCATCTGTGTGCGTGCGCCGACCACTTTGGCGTTGATGACGTATTCAGCCTTGTGGATCACGATCAGGAAGATCAGGCACGCCGCCGCCGTGACCGGCGACACCGACAGCCCCACCAGCGTGATCACCGAGTTGCAGACCAGGTTGCCCACGATCGGCACCAGCCCCGCCAGGAAGGTGAGGGTGATGAGCGCTGGCGTGTACGGCAGGTGCGCGCCCCACGTCGGCATGATGAACAGCAGGAAGATGGCCGTGAGCAGCGTGTTGAAGGCCGCGATCCAGAACTGGGCCGCCACGATCTGCCCGAAGGCCTCGCCGAAGGTCCGCACGCGCTGGTGCAGTTGGTCGGCCAGTGGCAGGCGGCGCAGCGGCGCGTGCCCCACGGCGGCCAGGCCGCCCACGATCAGGCCCACGTACGAAAAGAGAATGCCGTGCAGCCAGGCCCGCCCGGCCACGGCCAGCGAGCCGGCCTGCGCGCGCAGGTAATTGGCGATCACCCGCTGCACCTCGGCCGCGCCCTCGGGGAGGTACACCGCGATTTCGACTGGCAGCTTGGAGCGCAGCTCGAGCACCGTGCGCGCCGTGTAGTCGAGCAGTTCGCGGTACTGGTCGGGCGCATCGACGATGTATTCGCGGGCCTGCGACAGCAGCAGCGTGATCAGCGCGATCGGCCCCACCAGCACGAGGATGACGGCCAGCACGCCGGCCCAGCCATCGGCGCTCTGGCCGCCGAGCGCTGGAATGCGCCGCATGCCCGCGCTCAGCACCCGTGCGAACCACCGCGTGGCCAGGAAGCCGATGCAGACGCACAGCAGCCCCGGCAGCAGGTGTTCCCACATCACCAGCAGCAAGGCGGCCAGCATCAGCAGGTAGCTTGCGATCATCACGCCACGCGAGGCGGGCGGGCGGTGGACGGGGGCCGTTGTCACGGCGGGGCTGATGGGTTGTGGCTTCTTGGCCATCCGGTGCGTCGCGTGCTCAGTTCAGGACATTGTGGATGGGCGGCCGGCGCTCAGCCGACGACTACCGCGGCGCCTTCGCCGCGCTCGGCGATCACGCCGATCTCGTGCACCGACTCGCCGGCAGCGCGCAGCGTGGCGGCGCAGGCGGCGGCTTCAGCCGCGTCGATCACGACCACCATGCCGATGCCGTTGTTGAAGGTGCGGTTCATCTCGATGTCGTCGATGCCGGCCACCTTCTGCAGCCAGGCGAACAGCTCGGTCTGCGGCCAGCTGCCCTTCTTCAGGTGGGCTGCGGTGCCTTCGGGCAGTACGCGCGGGATGTTCTCGAGCAGGCCGCCGCCGGTGATGTGGGCCAGGGCCTTGATCGGGTGCTTGCCCAGCGCTTCGAGCACCGGCTTCACGTAGAGGTGGGTGGGTTCCATCACGGCTTCGCGGAAGGGCTTGCCGTCGAGGGTGGCGGGCAGGTCGGCGCCGGCGCGTTCGATCACCTTGCGCACCAGGCTGAAACCGTTGGAGTGCACGCCGGCCGAGGCCAGGCCCAGCACCACGTCGCCGGGCTTGACGTTCTGGCCCGTGAGAATCTTCGACTTTTCGACCGCGCCGACCGCAAAGCCCGCCAGGTCGTACTCACCGGCCGGGTACATGCCGGGCATTTCTGCGGTTTCGCCGCCGATCAGCGCGCAACCGGACAGTTCGCAGCCGCGGGCGATGCCGCCGACCACGGCTGCGGCCGTGTCCACGTCCAGCCTGCCGCAGGCGAAGTAGTCGAGGAAGAACAGGGGCTCGGCGCCCTGCACCAGCACGTCGTTGACGCTCATTGCCACCAGGTCGATGCCGACCGTGTCGTGCATGTTCCATTCGAAAGCCAGCTTGAGCTTGGTGCCCACGCCGTCGGTTCCGCTCACCAGCACCGGCTCCTTGTAGCGCTTGGGCACCTCGAACAGGGCGCCGAAGCCGCCGATGCCGGCCAGCACTCCTTCGCGCATGGTCTTCTTGGCCAGGGGCTTGATGCGGTCGACCAGCGCGTCGCCGGCATCGATGTCGACACCGGCATCCTTGTAGCTGAGAGGAGTGGGCGTAGGGGAAGTCATGGGTGGTCGAGGTCGGGAAGGACGCGAAGAGTAGGAGCGGAAGGCGGCGCCGGTAACCATGGTGGCCGGGCCGATAGAATTCCTCACGATTTTAAGGGCCCTCGCGGCCCCCTCCATGAACCTTCCCGGGATGAAACAGCTCGCGCTCGATATCGGCATTGCGACGGGCCCCAGCTTCGACGCCTTTTTTGCCGGCCCCAACGAGGCGGCGCTGCGGCACCTGCAAGTGTGGGTGGGCGGCGCCGGCAGCCCCGCGCTGCACTCGCCGGTGCCCACCTATCTGTGGGGCGAAGGCGGCAGCGGCAAGAGCCATCTGCTCGAATCGGTGCGTGTCGCACTGCGCGAGCAGGGCGCCAGCGTGGGCTGGCTGCACGCCGGCCTGCTGGAGCCGCCCGAGTTCGACGAGCGCTGGGGCGCCGTCCTGCTCGACGACGTGCACCTCTACACCGCCGTGCAGCAGCACGCGGCCTTCAACTGGTTCGTCAACGCCCAGACCCTGCAGCGCGGCGTGGTCGCCGCCGGCGCCTTGCCGCCGGCCGACCTGCCGCTGCGCGAAGACCTGCGCACCCGCCTCGGCTGGGGCCACGTGTTCCACTTGCAGGTGCTGAGCGAAAGCGAACGCCGCGCGGTGTTGCGCCAGGCCGCCGATGCGCGCGGCGTGATGCTGTCCGACGACGTGCTCGACTACATGCTGCACCGCTTCAGCCGCGACCTCGGCAGCCTGATGGAGCTGCTCACGCAGCTCGACGGCTATGCCCTGCAGACGCAACGCGCGATCACCATTCCGCTGATCCGCTCCATGCTCGAGAACGAATAAAAGAGCGAACTAGGCTTTCAACCAACAATGATCAAGAAATTCATCGACAAGCTGCTCGGCAAATCTGCCGGCGGCACGCAGGGCAAGAGCCGCTTCGGCAAGCGCCAGGAGGTGCCGGCAGAGGTTCACAAGATCGATCCGGCCCTGGTCGACGAACGCGCGAAGAACGTGGTCACGACGCTGCAGCAGGCCGGCTACGAGGCCTACGTGGTGGGCGGCGCGGTGCGCGACCTGCTGCTGGGGCTGCGCCCCAAGGACTTCGACGTGGCCACCAATGCCACGCCCGAGCAGGTCAAGTCGCTGTTTCGCCGCGCCTTCATCATCGGGCGGCGTTTTCGCATCGTGCACGTGGTGTACGGCCGTGGGCGCGAACACGAGGTGATCGAAGTCTCGACCTTCCGCGCCTACATGGACAACACCGCCTCCGAGCAAGTGGCGGGCAACGAGCGCACCAGCAAGGGCGAGCTTGCCAGCATGAAGCACGCCGTGGACGCCAGCGGCCGCGTGCTGCGCGACAACGTCTGGGGCCCGCAGGAAGAAGACGCGGCGCGCCGCGACTTCACCGTGAACGCCATGTACTACGACCCGGCCAACCAGGTCGTGGTCGACTATCACAACGGCATCAAGGACGCGCAGAAGCTCACGCTGCGCATGATCGGCGATCCGGCCACGCGCTACCGCGAAGACCCGGTGCGCATCATTCGCGCCATCCGCTTCTCGGCCAAGCTCGCCGCCCTGGGCTTCAAGATGGAAGCCAAGACGGCGGCTCCGCTGATCGAGTCGAGCAAGCTGCTGGCCGATGTGCCGCAAAGCCGCCTGTTCGATGAAATGCTCAAGCTGCTGCAGACCGGCCACGCGATTGCGACCGTCGAGCAGCTCAACAAGCTCGGCCTGGCTCGCGGCATCTATCCACTGCTCGACGTGGTGGTGGAGCGCGCCGACCAGCCCTTCGTGAAGGCCGCCCTGCAGGACACCGACCGCCGCGTGGGTGAAGGCAAGCCCGTGGCGCCCAGCTTCCTGCTGGCCTGTGTGCTGTGGGCCGACGTGCGCGACGGCTGGGCCCAGCGCCAGGAAGGCCGCCACGGCCAGCGCCCGCAGCCGCCGTTCCCGGCGCTGCAGGACGCCATCGACGACGTGTTCAATGCCCGCATCGGCGATGTCTCGGGCCGCGGCAAGCTGGCCGCCGATATGCGCGAGATCTGGATGATGCAGCCGCGCTTCGACAAGCGCACCGGCTCCACGCCCTACAGCCTGGTCGAGCAGGCGCGCTTCCGCGCCGCGTTCGATTTCATGCGCCTGCGCGCCGACGTGGGCGAGGTGAGCGAGGCGATTGCCGAGTGGTGGCAGGAATTCAGCATTGCCGACGACGTGCGCCGCCAGGACCTGCTGGAGCAGGTGCGCGAGGAGCAGAAGGTGCGCCAGCGCGTGCGGGTGCGCGAAACCCCGGCGCCGAAGTCGCGCGGCGGTGAACCGGCCGTGCGCAAGAGCCAGGCCCCCGATTCGGAGCAGGACGACGAAGTCGAAGAGGTTGAAGTAGAAGCTGGCGCAGTGCCGCCCGATGGCGAGGCAGTGCCACGCAAGCGCCGGCGTCGCCGCAAGCCACGCACCGGAGGCGGTGGCGGTGCTGGTGGTGGGGGCGGCGGGAGCGCCGAAGGCGCATGAGCACGCCCAACCGGCCGAAGGACGGCAAGCCAGGCCCCAAGGCCAAGGCGGCACCGCCGCGCGCGGGTGGTGGCGCCAAGCCGCCGTCTGCAGGCGCCAAGAGCGGCCCGCCCGCGCGCCGCGCGCCCACCCGCGCTCCTTCGCGCAGCCCACGCGGTCCGCGGGAGGACTACCCCACGGCACAGGCCTTCATCGCCATCGGCGCCAACCTGGGCGATGCCGAGGCAGCCGTGAAGGCCGCCATGGCGGACATCGGCGCGCTTCAGCGAACCGTGGTGACGGCCCGTTCGTCGCTCTATCGCAGCGAGCCGGTGGATGCCGAAGGCCCCGATTTCATCAACGCCGTGGTGGCCGTGCGCACCGGCCTGGATGCCGAGCAACTGCTCGTGGCGTTGCAGCGCCTGGAGGCGCTGGCCGGCCGCGAAAGGCCGTTTCCCAATGCGCCGCGCACGCTCGATCTCGATTTGCTGATGCACGGCAACTCGGTGATCGACACACCGACGCTGACCTTGCCGCACCCCCGCATGCGCGAGCGCGCCTTCGTGCTGAAGCCGCTCGCCGAAATCGCGCCCGACAAGGTGCCGCGCGCTGCGCTGGCACGTGTCACGGGTCAGGTGGTCAAGCGCATCGTCTGAAGGCCGTGCTGCTCTACGTCCTCGATCTCGCCGGTGTGGCGGTCTTCGCGGTCAGTGGGGCACTGGGGGCCGGCCATGCGGGCCTCGACTGGCTGGGCGTGGTGGTGATCGCTTCGGTCACCGCGGTGGGCGGCGGCACGCTGCGCGACCTGCTGCTCGACCGCCATCCGGTGTTCTGGATCCGCGACACCCGGTATGTCTACGTGATTCTCGCGGCGGCGGCGCTCACGATTGTCTGGGTGCACCTGTTGCCGGTGCCGGAGCATGCGCTGGCCGTTGCTGACGCCCTGGGGCTCGGCCTGTTCGCCATCACCGGTGCGCAGGTGGCCGAGGAGCGGCGCCTGCCGGCCGTCATCGTGCTGCTGGTCGGCACCATGACCGGCGCGGCCGGCGGGCTGTTGCGCGATGTGTTCACAGCCCGCATCCCGCTGCTGCTGAGCAGCGGCATCTACGGCTCGGCCGCCATCGCGGGCATTGCGGCCTACCTGCTGCTGCAGGCGACCGGAACGCCGCGGCGCTGGGCTTTTCATGCCGGCGTGCTGCTGATCGTGGCGCTCCGCCTGGGCGGAATCTACGGCGGCTGGCACCTGCCGGTGCTGCGCTTGCCGGCCTGAAAGTCGGGTGTTCCGGCAGCCCCGAAAAGCCGGCCAGGCTGGGCAGGGCCCGCGCGCCCGTTAAACTTCGCCGGTTTTTCATCAAGGCGTCATGAAAATGTGATTGGCGCTCCCCATGGAGTTTTCATGTTCGGCAAGCTGCTGCCCCGCGAGGGCAATTTCTTCGAGATGTTCAACCAGCACGCCGAGCGCATCGTGGAGGCGGCGAGGGCGTTCGAGCAGCTCGTTGCCAACTACAGCGACGTGCACCTGCGCGAGCAGTACAACCGCGACGTCGACAACGCCGAGCGTGCGGCCGACCGCGTGACGCACGACGTCAACCGGCTGATTCACAAGACTTTCATCACGCCCATCGACCGCGAGCAGATCCACAAACTCATCAACACGATGGACGACGTGGCCGACCTGATCCAGGACTCGGCCGAGACCATGGCGCTGTACGACGTGCGCCACATGACCGACGAGATCGTGCGCCTCACGGCACTGAGCGTGAAGTGCTGCGACCGCCTGAAAGACGCCGTCAAGTTCCTCGGCAAGATCGCCGACCCGGCCGTGGCCGAGGCCACGCTGAAGACCTGCGAGGAAATCGACCGCCTCGAATCGGACGCCGACCGCGTGATGCGCAGCGCCATGAGCAAGCTGTTCCGCGAGGAGCCCGACGTGCGCGAGGTGATCAAGCTCAAGGCGATCTACGAGTTGCTCGAGACGATCACCGACAAGTGCGAGGACGTGGCCAACGTGATCGAGGGCATCGTCCTCGAGAATTCCTGAGCGGGCAGCGCTGATGGCAACGGTTCAGGTCGCCCTCTGGGTGGTGATAGTGCTGGTCGCGCTGGCGATCCTGTTCGACTTCATGAACGGGTTCCACGACGCCGCCAATTCGATTGCGACGGTGGTGTCCACCGGGGTGCTCAAGCCGGGGCAGGCCGTGGTGTTCGCGGCCTTCTTCAACCTGATCGCGATCTTCATCTTCCATTTGAGCGTGGCGGCGACCGTGGGCAAGGGCATCGCCCAGCCCGGGGTGGTCGACGTGCACGTGGTGTTCGGTGCGCTCGTGGGTGCCATCAGCTGGAACCTCGTGACCTGGTACTACGGCATTCCCAGCAGCTCGTCACACGCGCTGATCGGTGGCATCGTGGGCGCGGTGATCTCCAAGACCGGTACCAGCGGCCTCGTGGCATCGGGCATCTGGAAGACGGTGGCCTTCATCTTCGTGTCGCCGCTGCTGGGCTTCCTGCTGGGCTCGATGATGATGGTCGTGGTGGCCTGGAGCTTCCGGCGCGCCACGCCGTCGCGGGTGGACCGATGGTTTCGCAGGCTGCAGCTGGTTTCGGCCGGCGCCTACAGCCTGGGCCATGGTGGCAACGATGCGCAGAAGACCATCGGCATCATCTGGATGCTGCTGATCGCCACTGGGTACGCCAATGCCGGCGACTCGAGCCCACCGACCTGGACCATCGTGAGCTGCTACGCCGCGATTGCGCTGGGCACGATGTTCGGCGGCTGGCGCATCGTGAAGACGATGGGCCAGAAGATCACCAAGCTCAAGCCCGTGGGCGGCTTCTGTGCCGAGACGGGCGGAGCGCTGACACTGTTCCTGGCGACGGCGCTGGGCATTCCGGTGTCGACCACGCACACCATCACAGGCGCCATCGTCGGCGTTGGCTCGACGCAGCGCGCGAGCGCGGTGCGCTGGGGCGTGGCGGGGAACATCGTGTGGGCGTGGATCTTCACGATCCCTGCATCGGCCTTCGTGGCGGCGATTGCCTACTGGATCAGCATCCAGCTGTTCTGACGGCTACTGCGAGATCTTCCGGCCTTCTTCGACCTGGTGCTCGAAGTAGCGCTGGAAGCTGAACACGATGCTGGCCATCAGGATCGTGCTGCCGAAGAAGAGCGAGAGCACCACGGCGCCGATGGTGAACCAGTTCGTGCGGCCGGGTTCCGCGTCGGCCGGCGCGCTGGCGTTGAAGCGGGCATTCCACTTCTCGGGTGTCATCAGGCCATAGATGATGGCCATCAGCGCGCAGCCTGCGATGGTGAAGCCCAGCAGTGGGATCAGTGCCCAGCTAACGCCGTCGTCCACGCCGTACATGCGCACGCGCTCGATGCCGTAGATGCCCAGTGCCGTGGGAATGGGCAGCAGCCAGCCGAGCAAGTCGCCCATGCCGCGCAGGTAGAAGCGGTGCAGGCCGAGCGGGCCGCCGAGGAAGGAGAGCCACGCGGCAACAGTCTTGTTTTTCATTCAGGTTTGGTGGTGCTGCCTTCGCCGAGCACTTTTTCCATCAATACGACATCGCGCCATTCGCCGAACTTCCAGCCGCAATCTTTCAGCACGCCCACATGCGTGAAGCCCTGGCTGCGGTGCACACCGACGGAGCTGGCGTTGGCCGAATCGCCGATCACCGCGATCAGTTTGCGCACGCCGGCTGCTTCGGCGGCCTGCGACAGCGCTGCCAGCAGCTTGGCGCCCAGACCCTTGCCGCGTGCTGACTCCGACATGTAGATCGAGTCTTCGGCCGAAAAACGGTAGGCCGGGCGCGGCTTGAACCAGTTGCAGTAGGCAAAACCCAACACTTCGCCATTTTCTTCGGCGACCAGGTACGGCAGGTTCTTGCCCAGCACGTCGGCGCGGCGGGTGGCCATATCGGCGGGGGAGGGAGGCTCTGTTTCGAAGGTGCCGGTGCCGTGCAGCACGTGATGGGCGTAGATGGCGGCGATGGCCTCGACGTCTTCGTCGCGGCTGGGGCGGATGGTGAGGGGCATGCGGTGGAAACGGGTGGCGCAAGGCCGGAATTCGGAGAAAACGCGGGTCGGGCTATAATCGCGGGCTTTTCAGCGTGTCGCTGGCCGGGTGGCCATGTCGCGTGTCTCGACGCTGGAAGAACATTGTGAGCGGGCCTCTTCTTCATCCATAAGGCCTGCTGACCACCCAAGGATAAATCATGGTCGTCATTCGACTCTCCCGCGGCGGCTCCAAAGGCCGTCCGTTCTTCAACATCGTCGTGTCGGACAAGCGCGTTCGCCGCGATGGCCGTTTCATCGAGCGCCTGGGTTTCTACAACCCGACCGCCAAGGAAAACGAAGAAAGCATCCGTATCGCCCAGGACCGCCTGGCGTACTGGAAGAGCGTTGGCGCACAAGCTTCGCCCACCGTTCTGCGCCTGATCCGTCAAGCTGCCTCGGCAGCTCCCAAGGCGGCGGCCTAAGCCGTCCGCACGGCGATGCTGCCCGCACTCGAAACCGCCGAATTGCCGGCGGATGCGATTGAAGTAGGGCGCATCGCCGATGCATGGGGCATCAAGGGCTGGTTCAAGGTCCTGCCCCACAGCGCCCAGCCCGAGGCGCTTTTTTCTTCCAAGCGCTGGTTCCTGCAGGCTCCCGGAGCCTCGGCAAGCACCGCTTTCCGGCTCGCTATCCGCGAGGCCAAAGAACATTCCGACTGCATCGTCGCCACGTCCGAGGACGTGCCCGACCGCAATGCGGCCGAGGCGCTGCGCGGCGCGCGCGTGTTCGTGCCGCGCTCGAGCTTTCCCACGGCCGGCGACGACGAGTACTACTGGGTCGACCTGATCGGCCTGTCGGTGGTCAACCGCGAAGGCGTTGTTCTCGGCACAGTGCGCGAGCTGCTCGCAACCGGCCCGCAGACCACGCTGGTGCTCGCCGCCGAAGAAGACGGCAAGGCCATCGAACGCATGGTGCCCTTCGTCTCGGTCTTCGTCGACAAGGTCGACTTGCCCGGCCGACTCATCACGGTCGACTGGCAACCCGATTTCTGATCCGGACCTTGCGCGCATGCGCTTCGACGTCCTTACGCTTTTTCCTGAACTGTTCGCTCCTTTCATGGCTAGCGGCGTGACGCGCCGTGCCTACGAGTCGAAGCAGGTCGAAGTCGTCTTCTGGAATCCGCGCGATTTTGCGCAGGGCAATTACAAGCGCGTGGACGATCGCCCCTTTGGCGGCGGTCCAGGCATGGTGATGATGGCGGAGCCGCTGGCGGCCTGCCTCGACGCAGCGCTGGCTGCACGCGGAGCACAGGCGCCCGTCGTGTTGTTTTCTCCGATCGGAGAGGCGCTGCGCCATGAGGCGGTCGAGAAGTGGTCTGCCAGCGAAGGCGCAGTGCTGATCTGTGGCCGCTACGAAGGCATCGATCAGCGCTTCATCGACGCGCGCGTCACCCACCAGATCAGCCTCGGCGATTTTGTTCTCTCCGGCGGCGAGATCGCAGCCATGGCGCTGCTCGATGCCGTGGCCAGGCTGCAGCCGGGCGTGCTCGGCGACGAGGCCAGCCACGTGCAGGACAGCTTCAATCCCGCGCTCGACGGCCTGCTCGACTGTCCGCACTACACGCGGCCCGAACAGTGGAACGGGCAGGGCGTGCCGGCGCCGCTGCTCTCGGGCCACCATGCACAGATTGAGCGCTGGCGGCGTGACCAGCGGCTGGCCATCACGGCCGCACGGCGCCCCGACCTGATCGACGCAGCCCGCGCAGCGGGGCGTCTTGGCAGAGCCGATGAGGCCGCGCTGAAAAAAAAGCTATAATCCCCGGTTCCCCGATCCTCTGCCCGGCCGCGCCCGGTCTCTTTACGGTCATCCCGTGAAAGCCAAAGGCGCCTTTTGTGTAGCCCGACACGATCGACTATCAGGAAATCATGAACCTCATCCAGACCCTCGAGCAGGAAGAAATTACCCGTCTCGGCAAGACCATCCCCGATTTCATGCCCGGTGACACGGTCATCGTCAGCGTGAACGTCGTCGAAGGCACCCGCAAGCGCGTGCAGGCCTACGAAGGCGTCGTGATCGCCAAGCGCAACCGTGGCCTCAACAGCGGCTTCACCGTGCGCAAGATCTCCAGCGGCGAAGGCGTGGAGCGTACGTTCCAGACCTACAGCCCGCTGATCGCCGGTATCGAAGTCAAGCGCCGTGGCGATGTGCGCCGCGCCAAGCTGTACTACCTGCGCGACCGCAGCGGCCGTTCGGCACGCATCAAGGAAAAGCTGCCGAGCAAGTCGACGGCTGCAGCGGCTGCCAAGTAAGCAGCTCGCCTGTCGTGCAAAAAAGCCGCCGCTCTGGCGGCTTTTTGCATTGTTGCCCCCGCTCAGCGACAACCTTCCTTTTTTCCGCTCTACTTCTTTCTTTCCTCCGCCTCAGGTACGTTTCATCTCTTGACCAACTCATCCATTCCTCCGCAGGCCGCATCTGTCGAACCCGTCAACGCCGTGGCGCCGCCCACGCTGCTGCAGTTCGACCCGCGCAAAGTGCCGTTTGTGGCCGGAGGAGTCGAGGGATTACCGGCGGTGCCGGCCGTGCAGCTGACGGCGCAGGCGTTGCGAGCCCGCTTCGCGACACCGCCCGTTTGGACGCCCGAGCTGCGGCGTGATCCGCGGATGACTGACCGCGTTCCCGCGCAGGCTGCGGTGCTGGTGCCGATCGTGCAGCGCCCGCAGGGCGCGACCGTGCTGCTGACCGAGCGGACCTCGAATCTGTCGACGCATTCGGGGCAGGTTGCGTTTCCCGGTGGCCGCGTCGACCCGGAGGACTCCAACATCGCGGCCGCCGCTTTGCGCGAGGCCTGGGAGGAGGTCGGCCTTTCGGCTCAATACATCGAGGTGCTTGGCAACCTGCCGACTTACACGACAGTGACCTCGTTCATCGTGACGCCGGTGGTTGCGCTGGTGCAACCCGACTTCGAGCTCACCATCAATCCCCATGAGGTCGCGCAAGCCTTCGAGGTGCCGCTCGCATGGCTGATGGACCCGGCGAATCACCGCCACCACACCGTGCCCGCGCCCGATGGCACCCGGCGCCAGTGGTACTCGATGCCCTACCAGGACGGACCCGACGAGCGCTTCGTCTGGGGCGCGACCGCGGGCATGCTGCGCAATCTTTACCGTTTCCTCGCGGCCTGACTGAATCCGCGGCTCGAATGAAGATGGCCTGAACCTTCAGGCGCTCTCGCTATCATCGAAGGATGAGCTTTTTTGCCATCCTGTGCGCGCTGCTGATCGAGCAGGTGCGGCCCCTGGGCCCGCACAACCCCGTGTACGGCGCGGTGCTGGCGTGGACACGCTGGACCAGCCGCAACTTCGACGCGGGCAAGCCGCATCACGGATGGATCGCCTGGGGCCTCGCGGTGTTCGTGCCCACGCTCGGCGCGCTGGGCGTGCACTGGCTGCTGGTGCTCACGCTCGGCCTGCCGTTCGCGGTGCTCTGGAGCATTGCGGTGCTCTACGTCACGCTGGGCTTCCGGCAGTTCAGCCACCACTTCACCGACATCCGCGACGCGCTCGACGAAGGCGACGAGCCACTCGCGCGCTCGCTGCTCGCGCATTGGCAGGGCGTGGATGCGGCCAACCTGCCGCGTAGCGAGATCGTGCGCCACGTGATCGAGCATTCGGTGATCGCAGCGCACCGCCATGTGTTCGGCGTGCTCGCGTGGTTCTCGATCATTGCGGCCATCGGTCTCGGGCCGGCAGGCGCGGTTTTCTATCGCATGAGCGAGTTCGTCTCGCGCTACTGGGCGCACAAGAACGGCGCCGCAGTGCAGCCGTCGAGCGTCTCGGTGCAACAGGCCGCGGATCGCGCCTGGCACATGATCGACTGGCTGCCCGCGCGCATCACGGCGCTGGGTTTCGCGGTGGTCGGCAGCTTCGAGGAGGCGATCGATTGCTGGCGCAACGACGCACAGCGCTTTCCCAACGAGAACGACGGTGTGATCCTCGCGGCCACGTCGGGTGCGGTCAACGTGCGCCTGGGCGGCGGCACACTGCGCCCGATCCCGGTCACCGACCCGCTGCCGCGCGCCCAGGCCGGCGAATCACTGGCCGACGGCCGCCGCACCGACACCGGCAGCACGCCGGGGCGCGAGCCGGAGCCCGGCCACCTGCGCAGCGTGGTGGGCCTGGTCTGGCGCTCGGTCGTGATGTGGATGGTGCTGCTGGCTCTGCTCACCCTGGCTCGCCTGCTCGGCTGAGCGAAGCGGCGAACGAGCCATGACACATCCAGTGCCAGCCTTCTGGAGCCCGCGCATCGGCGTGCTCGAACCTTATGTGCCCGGCGAGCAGCCGCGCATCGCGAACCTCGTCAAGCTCAACACCAACGAGAACCCGTACCCGCCGTCGCCGATCGCCATCGAGGCCATCCGGCGTGCGGCCGAGAATGGCCTGGAGCGCTATCCCGACCCCACCTCGCTCGCGCTGCGTGAGGCGGTGGCGCGGCGGCACGGCCTGCGGGCCGATGACGTGTTCGCGGGCAACGGCTCGGACGAAGTGCTCGCGCACGCCTTCTTCGCGTTCTTCCAGCAGGCCGAGCCGCTGCTGATGCCTGACGTGAGCTACAGCTTCTACAAGGTCTACGCGCAGCTGTACGGCATCGCCTGCGAGCAGCAGCCGGTGGACGAAGGCCTGCGCATCAATGTCGACGCCCTTGCAGCGCGTGCCCGCCAAGGTTGCGCAGGCATCGTCATCGCGAATCCGAACGCGCCGACCGGCATTGGCCTGCCGCTGTCGCGCATTGAGCAACTGCTCGAAGCCTGCCCCGATCGTGTGGTGCTGGTCGACGAGGCATATATCGATTTCGGTGGTGAGAGCGCGCTGCCGCTGATCGGCAGGCACCCGAACCTGCTCGTGGTGCAGACCCTCTCCAAGTCGCGTTCGCTGGCTGGCCTACGGGTCGGCTTTGCCTGCGGTCAGGCGCATCTGATCGACGCGCTGGTGCGCGTCAAGGACAGCTTCAACTCGTACCCGCTCGACCGGCTGGCCTCGGCAGGTGCCATTGCCGCACTTGAAGACGAAGACTGGTTCCGCAGCACCCGCGACAAGATCGTCGACACCCGGGAGGGCCTCGGCCTCCAGCTCGAAGACCTGGGCTTCGAGGTGCTGCCGTCGCAAGCCAATTTCGTCTTCGCACGCCATCCGCAACGCGACGCCGCCGAGCTCGCGGCCCTGCTGCGCGAGCATGCGGTGCTGGTGCGGCATTTCAGGCAGCCGCGCATCGCGCAGTACCTGCGCATCAGCATCGGCACGCGCGAGCAATGCAGCACGCTGGTTCAGCGGCTGCAGGACATCCTCACTCCAACCCCTTGAGAGAATCCTTAGCGATGCCGACCCACGACACCGATCCGCGCACAGCGGCCTGCACAGGCTTCTGGCAAGCAGTGAGTGCCCAGCTCGAGAGCCTGCGCGCCTTGCCCGCACGCGAATTGATGGAAGGGTTGAACGAACTGCTGGAGCCCTTTTTCCCGCGGCTAGCGGCCGAGGTGGCCGGTGAGCCGCCCGAGTTCAAGCTCGTGCTGACGGCGCATGGTTCGGTAGACGACTTCGAGGACCTGATGGCACTGGTGCAAAGCAGCCCCAAGCTGCCGCAGGTCGAAGTGGAGGCCTTTCGTCAGCGTTCGAGCGATGGCTTCGGCATGCGCATGAACGACTTCGAATTGGCAAGCTCCGAAGTCCTCGTGAAGCACGAACTCTATCGGGGTCGGGTGGCGCTGGAGATCGGCTTCGCCAAGCCTATTCCGATGGACATGCAGGACCATGCGCGCCACATGAGCCTCATCATGCTTGACCATATCCTGGGCGAGTACGACTTCGCGGTGAAGGTTGGAGCGGTCGACTACGTCGAGGCCGACGCGCACGCGGATTTCGATGGCGTGCCGCTCGACGATTTCGTGCCCGTGTTCGATGCCTGCTGGCGCGACGAACTCGGCCACACCGGTGTGTTTCCCCAGGGGGAACACGCTTGGTCAGGCATGAACGCGACACGCACGGCCGAGGACGGTCGCGAGATCGAGGTGATCGTGATGCGCAACGACGCGGCCACTGCCTTGGTGGGGCGAGCCGACCTATGTCATCGCCTGTCGGCGGCGGTGCCGGTCGAGTCGGGCGAGGAGTTGGAAGAAGCGCGCGTCTATGAAGACCGGCTGACAGCACGGCTGCAGACGCACGAAGCAGGCTGCTGCACGCACGTGGTGCTGGAGGAGGGTGTTCGCACCGTTCACTTCCAGGTGGCCGACCCCGAGGCGGCGATCTCGCATGCGCAATCGCTGCAAGACGACATTGACTTGCCGGTGACGCTGGGCCTCGTCTTCGACCCGACCTGGAAGTCCTATCGCATCTGGCTCGGCTGAAGCTGCCTTTCGGTCAGTACCGCTTCTGGCTCAACTCGGCGAACAACTCGCCATAGATCTTGTAGCGGCTCGCGCTGATGGCGCCCGGTCTGCTGCTCGCCGTTTCCACGTTCGCAATCACGCCGCAGCCCGGCTCGTGCAGATGCGTGCAGTTGTAGAACTTGCAGTCGTTCGCATGCTCGGCAATGTCTGGCATGAGCCCGGCGAGCTGCATCGGCGCGATGTGGTTCAGGCCGAATTCCTGGAAGCCCGGCGAGTCGATCAGGCCAGTGGTGCGGGCTTCATCGATCCAGTACCAGGTGGTGCTCGTGGTGGTGTGCTTGCCCGAGTTCAGCGCCTGCGAAATCTCCTGGGTCAGCACGGTTGCGCCCGGCACCAGCAGATTGGTCAGCGTGCTCTTGCCCGAGCCGGACGGGCCGAGCACCAGGGTGGACTTGCCGGCCAGAAGCTTCATCAGCGAGGCGTAGTCCGCCTCGCCTGACGCCTTCAGCGACAGCGGCAGCACGCCGTGGTGCATGCGGCGATAAGGCGCCAGCTTGGTCCACGCGCGCTCGAAGGGTTCGACCAGGTCGCTCTTGTTGAGCGCGATGATCGGCGTGATGCGCTCAGCCTCCGCCGCGATCAGCGCACGGGCCAGTTGATGTTCGGAAAACTCCGGCTCGGCCGCGATCAGGATCAGCACATGGTCGAGGTTGGCCGCGAACGACTTGGTGCGGATCTCGTCTTGCCGGTAGAACAGGTTGCGCCGCGGCAGCACCTGCTCGATGGTGCCTTCGTCCTCGCTGGCCTGCCAATGCACGCGGTCGCCGACCACGGCCTGGCTCTTCTTGCCGCGCGGATGGCAGATCAGCCGTTCGCCCGTGGGCGTTTCGACGAGGCAGTGACGCCCGTGGCTGGCAACGACAAGGCCGTCGTGTAGTGCCTTCGCAGCGGCGGCTGCGGGCGCGGCGCGGCCGGGCTTAGCCAAGGGCGCGTTCCGTCATGCGGCGGGGGCCGCGACCAGCGCGTCGGCCTGGCGGGCGCAGTCGAAGTCGGTGACCGACAGGCCGCCCACGTCATGCGTGTTGAAGCGCACCACGCAGCGGTTGTAGTGCACCGCCAGGTCGGGGTGGTGGTCTTGCGTGTGAGCCACGAAAGCCAGCGCGTTCACGAAGGCGATGGTCTCGAAGTAGTTGGCGAAGCTGAAGGTTTTCTCGATGGCGACGTTGGCCCCGTCGCCAGTGAGCATCCAGCCGTCGAGGCGCGCCAGGCCGGCCACGATCTCGGTGGCGCTCAGGGCCTTGCGTGGAGGGAGGTTCTTCCAGTCCTTGGGCTTGAACATGCTGCTCATGATGGGCTTCTTCGAAATGAGGGGGAGTCGGGTCAGGCCGCTGCCATGCGCGCAAGGCGCTCGGAAGCCGGCGGGTGCGAATAGTAGAACTTGACAAACACCGGGTCGGGCGTGAGCGTCGACGCGTTGTCCTGGTAGAGCTTGAGCAGGGCGGCCGACAGGTCGGCGCCGCTGGTTTGCGCCACCGCGTAGGCGTCGGCCTCGAACTCGTGCTTGCGTGACAGTCGCGCGGGCAGCGGGGCAACGAAGAAGCCGAACACCGGCACGGCAATCATGAACAGCAGCAGCGCCAGCGCGCTGTTGGGTGCCGTCATGTTGGGCTGCACGCCCAGGCCTGTGTAGAACCAGACCTGCGTCGACACCCAGCCCAGCAGCGCGAAGCCAGCCAGGCTCAGGGCGAACATCGCGACCAGCCGCTTCACGATATGGCGGTGCTTGAAGTGGCCCAGCTCGTGCGCGAGCACGGCCTCGACCTCGCCAGCGTTGAGCTGGCGCAGTAGCGTGTCGTAGAACACCACGCGCTTGCTGGCGCCGAAGCCGGTGAAGTAGGCATTGGCGTGAGCGCTGCGCGTGCTGCCGTCCATCACGAACAGGCCCTTGGCCGCGAAGCCGCAGCGCTTCATCAGTGCTGTCACGCGCTCCTTGAGCGTCGGGTCGTCGAGCGGCTTGAACTTGTTGAACAGCGGCGCGATGAAGGTCGGGTAGATCAGCATCAGCAGCAGGTTGAATCCCATCCACGCGCCCCAGGACCACAACCACCACAGCTGCCCGGCCGCGCCCATGAGCCAGAGGATCAGCGCGGCGATCGGCAGGCCGATCACCGCGCCCAGCAGCGTCGACTTGAGCGCATCGGTCAGCCAGAGCTTCCAGGTCATCTTGTTGAAGCCGAAGCGCTCTTCGAGCCTGAAGGTCTGCCAGAGCGTGAAGGGCAGTTCGAGCAGGCCGCCAAGGGCCGCGAAGGCTGCCAGCAATGCCAACTGCTGCACCATGCCACCGCCGATCCACACCAGCAGAAGCCTGTTCAGCACATCGAGGCCGCCGAGCAAGGTCCAGCCCAGAAGCAGCGCTGCGCCCCAGGCCATCTCGACCAGGCCGAAGCGCGCCTTGGCGATGGTGTAGTCGGCCGCTTTCTGGTGGGCGGCGAGGGTGATGGTCTGTGCGAAAGCGGCTGGCACGGCGCCGCGGTGCTGCGCCACGTGGCGCACCTGCCGCGTGGCCAGCCAGAACTTCACGAGCAGGCCTGCAACCAATGCGGCCGCGAAGGCGATGGTGAAGATGAGCGAATAGGACATGGAGCGGCGAGTTTAGTCCCCGCTATCTGGGGCCGCAGCCCTTCGACGACAATCCTGCGATGCCTGAATCCCTTGAACCGACGCCCCCCGCAGCTGTGCCCACCCTGAAGAAAAGCGACCAGAACCTGGTCTGGCTGGACTGCGAAATGAGCGGCCTCGACCCCGAAAAAGAGCGCCTGCTCGAAATTGCCGTGGTCGTCACCGGCCCCGACCTCACGCCCGTCATCGACGGCCCCGTGCTTGTCATTCACCAGAGCGACGCCGTGCTCGACGCCATGGACGCCTGGAACAAGGGCACTCATGGCCGCAGCGGCCTGATCGACAAGGTCAAGGCGTCAACCCTCGACGAAGCCGCCGCCGAGCAGCAACTGCTGGAATTCATCGCCAAATACATCCCGCGCAGCGGCTCGCCCATGTGCGGCAACACCATCGGGCAGGACCGGCGCTTCCTGGTCAAGTACATGCCCAAGCTGGAGGCGTACTTCCACTACCGCAACCTGGACGTCAGCACCCTCAAGGAGCTGGCCAAGCGCTGGAAACCCACGGCCTACAGCAGCTTCAAGAAGCAGCAAGCCCATACCGCACTGGCCGATGTGCACGAATCCATCGAGGAACTGGCGCACTACCGCGAGACCTTTCTGCGCCTGACGGATTGAGCAAAGCCGGGGATTAGGTAAAAACCCGAATCCATGCCATAATCGCAGGCTTCGCTGATCGGGAAGGTATTTCAAGCCCGGCCAGCGTCTCTTGCATCTCCCTATCTTGCACACCGCGCCCGATCGCATTCGCTGATCAAAAAGGGCCGCAACCTCAGGCGTCAGCCCGAAGTTGAATGTCGTTGGATGGTTGATGTTTTTAACCACCAACGGGGCGCCGCCTACGGCAGCGCTCGCGTTTGAGATTGATATTCATGACCGACGCTTTTGAAGCGCAGGGCGAGTTCGCGCCTGTGCAATCCGCTACCCACAACGAATTCACCGCCGCCACGGACACCATGTCCGAAGCGCCCATCCTCGAGGCGCTGGATGCAGCTTCCCCCGAAGCTGCCGCGGCCGAAGAACCCGCCAAGCCCAACGGCTTCATCAAGCTGGGCCTTGCGCCCGAGCTGATCGCCGCCGTGGCTGACCTGGGCTTCACCCAGCCCACCACCGTGCAGGAAAAGGTCGTGCCGATCGCCATGGGCGAAGAGGGCGCTGCCCGCTTCGTCGACCTGATGGTGTCGAGCCAGACCGGCTCGGGCAAGACCGCCGCCTTCCTGCTGCCCGTGCTGCACACGCTGCTCAAGCGCCAGGCCGAGGCCGAAGCCGAAGCCAAGGCCGAGTTCCAGCGTCTGGCCGCCGAAGCTGCCGCCCGCGGCGAAGCCCCGCCCAAGAAGCCGAAGCGCAAGGACCCGACCAACGCCCGCCATTTCAAGGCTGCCACGCCCGGCGCCCTGATCCTGTGCCCGACGCGCGAACTCGCGCAGCAAGTCGCACACGACGCCATCGAACTGGTTCGCCACTGCCGCGGCCTGCGCATCGCCAACGTGGTGGGCGGCATGCCTTACCAACTGCAGATCGCCAAGCTGCAGAACGCCGACCTCGTGGTTGCCACGCCCGGCCGTCTGCTCGACCTGCAACGCTCGCAGCAACTCAAGCTCGACCAGGTCAAGTTCCTGGTGGTCGACGAAGCCGACCGCATGCTCGACCTCGGTTTCTCCGACGACCTGGCCGAAGTCAACCAGCTCACCATCGAGCGCCAGCAAACGATGATGTTCAGCGCCACCTTCGCGCCGCGCATCCAGCAGCTGGCCCAGCGCGTGATGCGCGAACCGCAGCGCATCACCATCGACAGCCCGCAAGAGAAGCACGCCAACATCAAGCAGTCGCTGTACTGGGCTGACAACAGCCAGCACAAGCGCAAGCTGCTCGACCACTGGCTGCGCGACACTAGCATCAACCAGGCGATCGTGTTCGCGAGCACGCAAGTCGAGTGCGACGGCCTCGCCAACGACCTGCAGCAAGAAGGCTTCAGCGCCGTGGCGCTGCACGGCGCCCTGAGCCAGGGCCTGCGCAACCGCCGCCTGATGGCGCTGCGCCAGGGCCAGGTGCAGATCCTGGTGGCCACCGACGTTGCCGCCCGTGGCATCGACGTGCCGACAATCACCCACGTCTTCAACTTCGGCCTGCCGATGAAGGCCGAGGACTACACCCACCGCATCGGCCGTACCGGTCGTGCCGGCCGCGACGGCCTGGCCGTCACGTTCGCCGAGTTCCGCGATCGCCGCAAGATCATGGACATCGAGCACTACAGCCGCCAGCAGTTCAAGGCCGAAGTGGTGCCGGGCATGGAGCCGCAACAGCGCATGCCGCAATCGCGTCCGCCGCAAGGTGAATTCCGCGGCGGCCGTGGTGACAACCAATCGCGCGACCGCAAGTTCGGTGGTGGCGGCGGCGGTGGCTACCGCGGCGGCAACGGTGGTGGTAATGGCGGCGGCTACGCTGGCGCCAGCGGCTTCAATGACCGTAACTCCCGTGGCCCGGCCGCACCGGGCCCGCGTGGCTTCCAGGGCGGCCAGAACGCCGGTTTCGGCGGCGGCCGTGACGAAGGCGGCAACGGTGGCGGTGCCGGCTACGGCCGCAAGCCGGGCTGGGGCGACAGCGCTCCGCGTGGCGGCCATGGTCACGGTGGTGGCCGCGGCGACGGCGGCTTCGCACCGCGCGAGGGCTTCGCGCCCCGCGGCAATGGCGCTGCTGGTCATGGCGGCCCGGGCAAGGTGTTCGTGCCCCGCGACGCGCAAAAGCGCGCGTTCAAGCCCAGCCGCTGATCCTGCTTCCCGGGCGGCCTGACAGCCGCCTCGCCCCCAGAAAGCCCGCGCTTCTCACGAACGCGGGCTTTTTCATTTCGGGTTTCCGAGCAGTCAGGCGTCATCGAATTTGATTGACATATGAATCGATGAAAAGTAATGTAATAAGGCATTATTTCCCCGGGGCCGTCCTGCGGCCGCCGGTTCATCGACACCTGCTTTTCGAATTTCGACATGAAAATTGCGATTCTTGGGGGTGGCCATGGCGCCTATGCGGCCGCCGCGGACCTGTCTGAAACCGGCCATGAAGTGCGCCTGTGGCGCCGCGACGCCGCCGCGCTCGAGCCGCTGGTGCGTGCCGGCTCGATCACGCTGAAGGACGCCGACAGCGCGCGCGAAGTGCCCATTGCGCTGGCCACCGCCGACATCGGTGCGGCCCTGAGGGGGGTCGAGCTGATCGTCATTCCCACGCCCGCCATCGCCCAGCACGACATCGCAGTCGCGATGGCGCCGCACCTGGTCGACGGGCAGGTCGTGTTCCTGCCGCCGGGCACCTTCGGCAGCTACGTGATGGCCAAGACGGTGAAAGAGGCCGGTAGCCGCGCCGACGTTGCCTGGGCCGAGACCGGCACCTTGCCTTACCTGGCGCGCAAGCATGGCGAGCGCGAAGTCAACGTCACCATCCGCGCCATTCGCCTGCCGACCGGCGTCTACCCGGCCCGCAAAGAGGCGCAAGCCATCGAGGTGATCCGCAAGGCTTACCCGGTGGTGCACGGCTGCGGCGACGCGCTTTCGGGTGCGCTGATGAACGCCGGCCCCGTCATCCACCCGCCGCTGATGGTGATGAACGCCGCGCCGCTGCAGCACTTCGAGCGCTGGGACATCCACAACGAAGGCACGCAGCGTGCGGTGCGCGACGTGACCGACCGGCTCGACCATGAACGCATTGCCGTGCGCGAAGCCTTCGGGCAGGGCGCGCCGCACTATCCGCTGGCCGACCACTACAACAACGACCAGTGGATGTACGGCGACGCGCACAAGCAGCTCGTCAAATCGGGCGACTGGCGCGAGAACATCGACCTGCACACGCACCGCTACATCACGGAAGACACCGAACTCGGCCTGGCCTTCCTGGCCTCGGCCGCGCGCCACGCGGGCGTGGATGCACCCATCGCCCACGGCCTGCTGGCCATCGTCGGCGGCTTTCTCGGGCGCGACCTGCGGCGCGGGCCGCGCACCTTCGAAAGCCTGGGCCTCGCCGATCTGAGCGCGGTGCAACTCAAGCAGAGGCTGCACGATGGCGAATGACGCCGCGCTCCCCCGGTTCGCGGCGGTCGGCGCGGGCCGCATGGGGCGCGGGATCGCCATCGCATTCGCCTATGCCGGCCACCGCATCTCGCTGATAGACCTGCGCCCGCGCAGCGACGAAGCCTGGCAGCGCCTGCGCGACGAGGCAAAGGCCGAGATCGAAGCCAGTCTCTCGGGTCTCGCGCAACTCGGCGTGATCGACGCATCGCAGATCGAGCGCATCGCCGCGCGCGTGGACTTCGTCAACGCCGCGGCCGCCCCGCAGGCGCTGGCCGCAGCCGAGCTCGTGTTCGAAGGCGTCCCCGAAACCATGGAAGCCAAGCGCGAGGCCTTCGAGCAGCTCAACCGCCATTGCCGCGACGACGCCATCCTCACCTCGACCACCAGCAGCATCCTCGTGACGCAGCTCGCGTCCCTGGTGCGGCTGCCCGGGCGCTTTCTCAACATGCACTGGCTCAACCCTGCCTACGTGATCCCCGTGGTCGAGCTGAGCTGCCATCCCGGCACCGACGCCGTCGTGCTCGCACGCACCAAAACGCTGATGGAAGAGATCGGCAAGCTGCCCGTGGTCTGCGGCGCCTCCCCGGGCTACATCGTGCCGCGCCTGCAGGCGCTGGTGATGAACGAAGCCGCGCGAATGATCGAAGAGGGCGCCGCCACCGCCGAGGAAATCGACAAGGCCACGCGCTACGGCCTGGGCCTGCGTTTCGCCGCGCTGGGCGTGGTCGAGTTCATCGACTTCGGCGGTTGCGACATCCTGCATCACGCGAGCCGCGAGATGTCGGCCTCGCTCGACGCCGGCCGCTACACCGCGCCGGCCATCGTCGGCCGCATGGTCGAGCAGGGCCGGCTGGGCCTCAAGAGCGGCAGCGGCTTCTACGACTACGAAGGCCGCGACATCGCTGCCTACCGGCGCGACGTGCTCTCGCGCACGCTTGGCGAACTGCGGCATGCGGGCCTTTGGCGCGCGCCGGCGGACGAGACCTTGCCATGAGCATCCGCCGCGCCTTTGCCGACCTGTCGGTGGGGCAGGTGCACTACGCGGCTTGTGGCGACCAACAGGCGCCGGCCGTGCTGTTGCTGCACCAGTCGCCGCGCAGCTGGGCCGAGTACCGCGCCGTGCTGCCGTTGATAGGCGCGCATCGTCGGGCCATCGCGATGGACACAGCCGGCTTCGGCGATTCGGCAGACGGCGGAGTGCCAGCGAGCATCGGGCAATGGGCACGCGTGGCCTGCGAACTGCTGGATGCGCTGGGTATCGCGCAGGTCGACGTGGTGGGGCATCACACAGGCGGCGTTATCGCGGTCGAACTCGCGGCAGCGTTTCCTGAGCGCGTTCGCAGCCTGCTGCTGTCCTCCACGCCGTACACCGACGAGCCCTTTCGCAAGGCGCGAGCACAACGTCCGCCCATCGACGAAGTCGCACCGAGCGAAGACGGCTCTCACCTCGCTGCGCTGTGGCAAAAGCGCCAGGGTTTCTATCCGCCGGGACGCCCCGACCTGCTCGAAGCCTTCGTGCGCGACGCATTGAAGGTCGAGCGTGTCGAAGAGGGCCATCGCGCCGTCGCGTCGTACCGCATGGAAGAGCGCATCGGGCGCGTCACGCAGCCCACGCTGATCGTTCGTGCCACGGCCGATCCGTTCGCCGCACCGCATGCGGCAGAACTGCAGCACCACCTGCCGCAAGCGCGCATCGTCGACATCGAAGGCGGCATGGTGCCGCTGCCCGACCAGATGCCCGAAGCCTTCGCACGCACGGTGCTCGACTTCCTGGAGACGCTGCCGTGAAGGCCGTGCGCATCCACGGATTCGATGCGGTTCCTGTGCTGGAGGAGATTGTCGACCCTGTCGCGCGGCCGGGCCGCACCCTGGTGCGCATGGAGGCCGCGACGGTCGGACACATCGACCGCACAGTGTGGCGCGGGAGTTTCCTTCGCCATCCGCCGTTGCCCTACACGCCTGGCGTGGAGGCGGCGGGTGTAGTGATGGCAAGCGAGCGATACGCCATCGGCCAGCGCGTGTGGCTGCGCGGCAGCGGGCTCGGCACGCTGTTCGACGGCACCTGGTGCGAGCAGATCGATGCGCCCGACGAAGCGCTGGGCCTGTTGCCTGATGCCGTGCCGATGGCACTGGGTGCTGCATTCTTCTCGCCAACGACCTCGGCATGGGTGGCGCTGCACGAAGTCGCGAAGCTGCAGGCCGGTGAGCAGGTGCTGGTGACCGGCGCGAGCGGCGCCGTCGGCTCGCTCGTGATGCAACTCGCACGCGACGCAGGTTGCACGGTGACGGCAGTGGATCCGAACACCGCGCCACCATCCGCTGCCAGCGCCGATCTGCTGATCGACACGGTCGGTGGAGATGTGCTCGCCAAGGTCCTGCCCTCGGTGCGGCCGGGCGGCCGTGCTGTGCTGATCGGCTACACCGCCGGCCCGACGCTGCAGCTCGACATCGCGCACTTCCTGCAACGCGATGTTGCGCTGTTGCCTCTCAACATGTTTCGACGTGAAGCCGCCGGCCGTGCCGCGGCGCCCGAGCTGCTGGCGAGGCTGGCCGATGGCCGCCTGCATCTCGACGTGCAGCCGTTCGCGCTTGCCGATGCGGCCCGCGCGCTTGAATGGATCGCACAGCGCGGCCACCGGGGCCGCGCCGTCCTCGTGCCCCGCCTCTGAGTGGAGAGGCGAGCAAGCAAGCTCAGTCTTCTTCTTGCGGCTCCTCGACCGGTACATGCACGTGCAGGTCGATCATCTGCCGCAGCGTCTGCTTGAGCTCTTCGGCGCGTCGCAGCCCAAAGGGTTCGAGCACGCGCCGCTCGTGGTCGCGCGCAAGTTCCATCAGGTGCTCGACCGCCTTCAGCCCCTTGCGCGTGATGCGCACCAGCGTGATGCGGCGATCACTTTCGTGGGGCAGGCGTTCGACCTGTCCGCGCGATTCCATGCGGTCCAGCAGCCGCGTCACCGTGGGTTGCTTGGTCACCGTCACCTGCGCGAGCTGGCCGATGCTGATCGGCTCGCTGCCTGCGAGCGATGCCATCACGCGCCATTCCGACACGGAGAAGCCCTGCTGACGCGCGACCTCGTGGAACTCCGAGGAGATCAGCTGGCTGGCCTGCGCCAGCAGCGCCGGCAGGTAGTCATCAACGAAGCGATGCGATTCGACGGGTTGTTCTTCAGCCATGAAGGCACCTCACAGTCGCCGTGGGCACGCTGTTTGCATGTCTAGGGTAATTCATGATTGTGGATACATTCATTTGTCAACATTATATGAACCGCGATGTGCCGCTGAAGCGCATCGTCCCACGATAGACAACAAGGACCCAGATGGCCGAGCGTTCATTCGTTGAAGAAGTCAAGAAGCTGCGGCTTTCTGGTGGGGAAGTCTTCCGTGGGGAGGGCATTCTGGCGGTTACCAAGGCCTTGCTCGAATCGGGAGTTTCCTATGTGGCGGGCTACCAGGGCGCACCCATCTCGCACCTGATGGACGTGCTGGCCGACGCACAAGACATCCTTGCCGAGCAGGGCATCCGCTTCGAGAACAGCGCGAGCGAGGCCACTGCCGCCGCCACGCTGGCCGCTTCCGTCAACTACCCGCTGCGCGGCGCCGTCACCTTCAAGGCGACCGTGGGCACCAACGTCGCGTCCGACGCGCTGGCCAACCTGGCATCCGGCGGCGTCACCGGCGGCGCGCTCATCATCGTGGGCGAAGACTACGGCGAAGGCTCGTCGATCATGCAGGAGCGAAGCCATGCCTTCGCCATGAAGTCGCAGATCTGGCTGCTCGACCCGCGCCCCAACCTGCCGAGCATCGTCGATGCGGTGAAGCAGGGCTTCGATCTCTCCGAGGCCAGCAACACACCGGTGATGCTGCAGCTGCGCATCCGCGCCTGCCACGTGCACGGCCACTTCATTGCCGGCGACAACCGCCGCCCGAAGTTCACGCTGAAAGACGCGCTCGAGAACCCGCAGCGCGACGTCAGCCGCATCGTGTTGCCGCCCGCGAGCTTTGTGCATGAACAAGAGAAGGTGAAAGACCGCTGGCCTGCTGCCGTGCGCTTCATCGAAGAGCGCAAGCTCAACGAGTTCTTCTCCGAAGGCGCCGACGACATCGGCATCATCGTGCAGGGTGGCAGCTACAACACGCTGCTGCGCGCCCTCGAGCGCCTGGGCCTGGCTGATGTCTACGGCAACACACAGGTGCCGCTCTATGTGATGAACGTGGCCTACCCCGTCATCGAGAGCGAAGTGATCCGCTTCTGCGAAGGCAAGCGAGCGGTGATGGTCGTGGAAGAGGGGCAGCCCAACTTCGTCGAGCAGAACCTCGCAACGATCCTGCGCCAGGCCGGCTCGACCACCGCGCTGCACGGCAAGGACATGCTGCCGGTGGCCGGCGAGTACACCGCCTCCGAATTGCTCAAGGGCGCGCGCAGCTTCTGCGAGCGCTACGAACGCCTGGCACCGCTGCCGGTGCCAGCGCCGGTGCGCAAGGTGATTCCGTTGAAGGAAGTGGCTGCCATCGGTGTCGATGCCGCGCCCGAACTCGCGCAGCCGTCGACAGCATTGGGCGAGGTGGTCCACGCCCGTCCCCCGGGCTTCTGCACCGGCTGCCCCGAGCGCCCCATCTTCAGCGCGATGAAACTGGTCGAGCGCGAACTCGGAGCGCACCACGTGAGCGCCGACATCGGCTGCCACCTGTTCTCCATCCTGCCGCCCTTCAACATCGGCAACACCACCATGGGCTATGGCCTGGGCGGCGCCGGTGCCGCTGCGCTCAATGCACCGGCAGGCAAGCGCGCGATCTCGATGATGGGCGACGGCGGCTTCTGGCACAACGGCCTCACCAGCGGTGTCGCGAACGCGGTCTTCAACAAGAGCGACAACCTCACCATCGTCGTCGACAACAACTACACCTCGGCCACGGGCGGGCAGGACATCCTGTCGTCGCACGCCGTCAACAAGACGCGCAGCACCGGTCACGAGATCGAGCGCGCCGTGCGCGGCGTGGGCGTCGAGTGGGTCAAGACGCTGCGTCGCACCTACGACGTGGCAGGCATGCGCGATGCGCTGAAAGACGCGCTCACCACGACGAAGAAGGGCCCGAAGGTCCTGATCGCGCAGTCGGAGTGCATGCTCAACAAGCAGCGCCGCGAGAAGCCGCTGGTGCGCAAGGCCATTGCCGACGGCAAGCGCATGGTGCGCGAGAAGTTCGGCGTCGATTCCGACACCTGCACTGGCGACCACTCCTGCATTCGCCTGTCGGGCTGCCCGTCGCTATCGATCAAGCCCAACCCCGATCCGCTGCGCACCGACCCCGTCGCAACCGTGCTCGACAGCTGCGTGGGCTGCGGCGTGTGCGGCGAGGTCTCGCACGCCGCCGTGCTGTGCCCGTCGTTCTACAAGGCCCAGATCGTGAGCAACCCCAGCCGCTGGGACGTGCTGCGCGAACGTGTGCGTGCTGCCGTCATCGGCTGGCTGCAACGCGGCGAGGCGCGCCGCCGTGAAGCCTATGCCTTCTGAAGCAATGACGAGAAACGCACAACCCATCAAGATCGCGATCCTGGCCATGGGCGGGGAGGGCGGCGGCGTGCTGGCCGACTGGATCGTCGACATGGGCGAGGCCAACGGCTACGTTGCCCAGACCACCTCGGTGCCGGGCGTGGCTCAGCGCACCGGCGCGACCATCTACTACGTCGAGCTGTATCCCACGGCGCAGGCCGAGGCCGATGGCGGTCTGCCGGTGCTCGCGTTGATGCCGCTGCCGGGCGACGTCGACGTGGTGCTGGCGTCGGAGCTCATGGAGGCGGGGCGCGCCGTGCAGCGCGGCCTCGTCACGCGCGACCGCACCACGCTGATCGCTTCGACGCACCGCGTGTTCTCCATCGCGGAGAAAAGCGCCTTGGGCGACGGACGCGTCGACAGCGACCAGCTCCTCGCACACACCGCCAAGGCCGCCAAGCGCTTCATCCGCTTCGACATGGCGCAGGCAGCTGAAGCCTCGGGCAGCGTGATCAGCGCCGTGCTGTTCGGCACGCTGGCGGGCTCGGGCGTGCTGCCCTTCAGCCGAGCGCAGTTCGAGGCGACCATCGAGCGCGGCGGCGTGGGCGTGAAGCCCAGCCTCAAGGCCTTTGGCGCAGCGTTTGCTCGCGCACAGGGCGGTGACGACGGTGAGCCTGCGAAAGAAGTGCCTATCGCCGCGCCAGCACCGCAACCGCGCCACCCGGCCGTGCGCGCATTGGTCGAGCGGGTGCAACACGACTTCCCGGCGCAAGCGCAAGACTTCCTGCTCGAAGGCGTACGCCGCCTCATCGACTACCAGGACCTGGCCTACGCCAGCCTGTACCTGGGCCGCATGGCCGCCATCGCCGCGCTGCCAGGCAACGACGACCATCGCCTGCTGCGCGAAACCGCGCGCCACCTCGCGCTCTGGATGTCCTACGAAGACACTGCCCGCGTCGCGGCCCTGAAGACCCGCGCCACCCGCTTCGAGCGCGTGCGCGGCGAGGCCCGCGTACAGCCGGGCCAGGTGCTCGCCATCAACGAGTACATGCACCCGCGCCTGCAGGAAATCTGCGAGACGCTGCCCGGCGGCATCGGCCGCTGGCTCATGAACTCGACCATGCCCAAGAAGCTCGTCGAGCGCTTCACGCAGCACGGCCGCGTGATCCAGACCAGCTCGCTGCGCGGCTACCTCATGCTGCGCATCGTGGCCGCCTGCAAGCGCTGGCGCCTGTCCACGATGCGCTATGCCGAAGAAAACCGCCGTATCGAAGAGTGGCTGCAGCGCATCGCCACCACCGCGCAGCGCAACCCCGAGCTCGCCGTCGAACTGGCCCAGTGCCAACGCCTCGTCAAGGGCTACAGCGACACGCACGAGCGGGGCATCCGCAACTACGACACCGTGATGCGCGCTGTCGAGCGCGCAGGCGCCGCGCTGGCACCGGCCACGCTGCGCGAGCTGCGCGACGCGGCCCTGGCCGACGAACACGGCCACAAGCTGCAGGCTGCACTGGCGCAGCACGCACTGGCCTGAAGAGACAAGACGAAGATGACCGCACCCTCAGCCACCCTCTCACTGCGCGTCGTCGAGGCGCGGGCGTTGAATCCGCTGATCCGCATGCTGCGCCTGCGCGCCGAAGATGGCCGCGCGCTGCCCGGCTTCGCGGCCGGCGCCCACATCCGCGTGCAGGTGTCACTGCCCGACGGCAAGACCGACTGGCGCCACTACTCGCTCATCAACTTCGACACCGCGCGCAACGCCACCAACGCGCCGGCGGAATACGTGATCGCCGTGCGCAAGGAGGCCGAAGGCCGGGGCGGCTCGCGCTTCATGCACGAGCAGCTGAAAGAGGGCGACACCCTCGCCATCGAGGCGCCCAAGAACGACTTTCCGCTGCACGCCGGCCCCGGCGGCACCGTGCTGGTGGCCGGTGGCATCGGCGTGACGCCGCTCGCTACCATGGCCGCCCGCCGCCGCGCCGAAGGTGCAGCCGTGCGCATGCACTACGCCGGCCGCAGCCGCGATCTGATGGCCTTCCTGCCCGAGCTGCAGGCGCTGCTCGGCGACGACCTGCGCGTACATGCCGACGCCGAGGCCGGCACACCGCTCGACATCGACGCGCTGCTCGACAGCGTTCCCACCGGAAACCGCCTCTACGTCTGCGGCCCCAAGGTCATGCTCGACGCCGTGCTCGAGCGCACCCAGGCGCGCGGCTGGGAACACGACCGCGTGCACTTCGAGCTTTTCACCGAGCCGGTCGCGGAAGAAGGCGACCAGCCTTTCGAGGTGGAGCTCGCCCAGTCGGGCCAGCGCTTCACCGTGCCGGCCGACCAGAGCATCCTCGACTGCCTGATCGAGAACGGCTGCGACCCGATGTTCGACTGCAAGCGCGGCGAATGCGGCGTATGCGCCGTGCCGGTGCTCGAAGGCGAGATCGACCACCGCGACTACGTGCTCACCGCCCGCGAGAAGGCGGAAGGCAACGTCATGCAGATCTGCATCTCGCGCGCCAAGGGTGCGCGGCTGGTGCTGGACATCTGAAGCCAGGAGCCACAAGAACCATGACCTCGTACCGAGACAACCCCGATGCCATTCGCGCGCTGGTGCAGCATGATCGCGTGCACCGCGACCTGTACACCAGCCAGGAGCTGTTCGAGCTGGAGCAGGAGCACTTCTTCGCCAACACCTGGAACTACGTCGGCCATGAAAGCCAACTGCCCAAGCCCGGCGACTGGATCAGCAACGAGATCGCGGGCCGCCCGCTGATCATCGTGCGCCACTCCGACGGCAGCGTGCGCGCGATGATGAACCGCTGCGCCCACAAGGGCTCGCGGCTCGTGAACGGGCCCTGCGGCAACACCGGCAAGTTCTTCCGCTGCCCGTACCACGCCTGGACCTTCAAGACCGACGGCGCACCGCTCGCGATTCCGCTGAAGACGGGCTACGAGCACACGCAGCTGCACGAATGCGAATCGGGCAAGGGCCTCACCACCGTGAAGCACGTGCGCAGCCACCGCGGCTTCATTTTCGTGAAGATCAACGACGCGGGGCCCGACTTCGACGAATACTTCGGCGACTCGCTGAGCTCCATCGACAACATGGCCGACCGCTCGCCCGAAGGCGAACTCGAAATCGCGGGTGGCTGCCTGCGCTTCATGCACCAGTGCAACTGGAAGATGTTCGTCGAGAACCTCAACGACACCATGCACCCCATGGTGGCGCACGAGTCTTCTGCCGGCACCGCCAAGCGCATGTGGGCCGACAAGCCCGAGGACGAGCCCAAGCCCATGGCGGTAGAGCAGTTCGCGCCCTTCATGTCCGACTACAAGTTCTTCGAGGACATGGGCATCCGCACCTACGACAACGGCCACAGCTTCACGGGCGTGCACTTCAGCATCCACAGCAAGTACAAGGCGATCCCCGCGTACGACGACGCCATGAAGGCGCGCTATGGCGAGGAGAAGACGGCGCAGATCCTGGGCATGGCACGGCACAACACCGTGTACTACCCGAACCTCACGATCAAGGGCGCGATCCAGGCGATTCGCGTGGTGAAGCCGATCTCTGCCGACAAGACGCTGATCGAGAGCTGGACCTTCCGCCTCAAGGGCGCGCCGCCCGAGCTGCTGCAGCGCACCACCATGTACAACAGGCTCATCAACTCGCCGTTCTCGGTGGTCGGGCATGACGACCTGCAGGCCTACCGTGGCATGCAGGCCGGATTGCACGCGAGCGGCAACGAGTGGGTGAGCCTGCACCGCGACTACGACCCTTCGGAGCTGAAGGGTGGCGAGATCACCACGGGCGGCACCAACGAGTTGCCCATGCGCAACCAGTACCGCAGCTGGGTGCAACGCATGACGGAGACCATGTAATGGCCGGCACCGAAGTCACTCGCCAGGACCTGATCGACTTCGTCGTGAACGAAGCGCACTTGCTCGACACGCGCCACTACGAAGAATGGAACGCGCTCTTCACCGACGATGCGTTCTACTGGGTGCCGCTCGTGCCCGACCAGGAAGACGGCCTCAACCACACTTCGCACCTGTACGAAGACAAGCTGCTGCGCGACCTGCGCATCGAGCGCCTCAAGAGTCCGCGTGCCTTCTCTCAGCAACCGCCGAGCCGCTGCCACCACCTGCTGCAAGTGCCGGTGGTCGAGCAGTTCGATGCCGAGGCCAATCGCTATGTGGTGCGCACCGGGTTCCACTACACCGAATCGCAGGGCGATGAACTGCAGTTCTATGTCGGCACCTTCTTCCACCACCTAACGGTGCAGGACGGCGCGCTGCGCATGACGCTCAAGCGCGTCAACCTGCTCAACTGCGACGCGGCCCTGCCGGCCGTGCAGCTCTTCATCTGACAGAGACGAGATGCCACACGCCACCGTCCATCAAGTCTTTGCGGCCACCGCTGCGCGCACGCCGCAAGCCGAATTCCTGTTCACCGAATCGGTGACTGCGGCCGCCTATGGCATCGAAGCGGGCGCCATCCGCTGGGGCGATGCTGCCGCACAGATCGAACGCCTGCGCGCAGCCTACGCGCAAGCCGGCTACGGCCACGGCCATCGCGTCGGCCTGCTGCTGGAGAACCGGCCCGCCTTCATCTTCCACTGGCTCGCGCTGAACGCACTGGGCGTGAGCGTGGTGCCGATCAATGCGGAGATGCGCTCGGCCGAGCTGGTCTACCTGATCGGCCACAGCGAGATCGGCCTGGCCGTGACGCTGCCGGCGCGCGCGGCCGACCTGCGTGCCGCGGCAGCGCAGGCGGGCGTGGCTTTCGAGACGATGGGACCTGATGACGCAGTGCCGCCAGCGAAGACCGCCGCGCCGCGCGCCCATGAGGCAGTCGGTACCGACACCGAATGCGGCCTGCTCTACACCTCGGGCACCACGGGTCGCCCCAAGGGCTGCATCCTGAGCAACGCCTACTTCCTGCGCGCGGGGGAGTGGTATGCGTCGCTCGATGGCGTCTGCAGCATCCGGCCCGATGCCGAGCGCGTCATCACGCCACTGCCGCTGAACCACATGAACGCGATGGCCTTCTCCACCATGGTGGTGCTGGTTGCGGGCGGTTGCCTGGTGCAGCTTGATCGCTTCCATCCGAAGACCTGGCTGGCGAGCGCGAAGGAGAGCGGCGCGACCATCGTGCATTACCTGGGCGTGATGCCGGCCATGCTGCTGTCCGCGCCCGCATCGGCGGCCGACCGCGACCACGCCATCCGCTGGGGCTTCGGCGCCGGCGTTGACCGCAAGAACCATGCGCCTTTCGAAGAGCGCTTCGGCTTCCCGCTGGTCGAGGCCTGGGCCATGACAGAGACCGGCGCGGCCGCCTGCATCATGGCCAACCGCGAGCCGCGTCTCGTGGGCACCAGCTGCTTCGGACGGCAGGAAGACTTCGTAGAGATTCGCCTCATGGGTGAGGATGGCAGCGACGTCGGCGTCGATGCACCGGGCGAGTTGCTGGTGCGTTCGGCCGGCAACGACCCGAAGCGCTATTTCTTCTCCGGCTACCTGAAGGACGAGGAAGCCACGCGCGAAGCCTGGGCCGACGGCTGGTTCCACACCGGCGACCTGGTGCGCCGCGACGCCGAGGGCAACTTCTTCTTCGTCGACCGCAAGAAGAACGTGATCCGCCGCAGCGGCGAGAACATCTCCGCCGTCGAGGTCGAGAGCGTGCTCAATCAGCACCCGGCAGTGAAGACCTCAGCCGTGGCAGCCACGCCCGACGCGGTGCGCGGCGACGAAGTGTTGGCCTGCATCGTGATGCGCGAAGGCGTCGATGCCTCGCAGCGCTCGCAGATCGCCGCCAGCATCGTCGAACACGCACTGGCCCAGCTGGCGTACTACAAGGCGCCTGGCTACGTGGCCTTCGTCGATGCGCTGCCACTCACGCCTTCGCAGAAGATCCAGCGCGGGCAACTCCGCGAGATGGCGCAGTCGCTGCCGGGCCAGGGCCACTGCGTCGACACACGCGCCATGAAGAAGAGGCAGGCATGACGACGAAACGACGGCTCTCCTACGAAGGCGTCGCGGTCGCGGTGCCCGTGACCGTGCCCTACGTGCGCTATTCCACGCGCACCGCGCACTGGTTCATCGGCCAGGCCATCGAGGCGCTGGTCGATGCCAGCGGCGTGGCCAAGGAGCAGATCGACGGCCTGTGCCTCAGCAGCTTCTCGCTCGCGCCCGACACGGCCGTGGGCGTCACGCAGCACCTGGGTCTGTCGCCGCGCTGGCTCGACCATGTGCCCACTGGCGGTGCATCGGGCGTGATGTGCCTGCGCCGCGCAGCGCGAGCGGTGCAGGCGGGCGATGCCGACATCGTGGCCTGCGTGGGCGCCGACACCAACCACGTCGACTCCTTCCGCCAGACGCTGGGCAGCTTCAGCAACTTCGCGCGCGACGCAAGCTACCCCTACGGCTCGGGCGGCCCGAACTCGATCTTCGCGTTCATCACCGCCAACTACATGCGCACCTACGGCGCGAAGCGCGAAGACTTCGGCCGCATCTGCGTGGACCAACGCACCAACGCGCTGGGCAACCCGAACGCGATGTTCAAGAAGGGCCTGACCCTCGACGAGTACATGGCCGCGCGGCCCATCTCCGACCCCATCCACCTGTTCGACTGCGTGATGCCCTGCGCGGGCGCCGATGCCTTCCTGGTGATGAGCGAGGAGCGCGCACGCGACCTGGGCCTGGCGCACGTGGTGATCCGCGGCGCCATCGAACGCCACAACGCCTACGCCGAAGACCCGGTGATGGTGCAGGGCGGATGGCGCAAGGACCGCGACGACCTGTATGCGCAAGCCGGCATCCAGCCCGCCGAGCTCGACTTCGTGCAGACCTACGACGACTACCCCGTCATCGTGATGATGCAGTTCGAAGACCTGGGCTTCTGCGAGAAGGGCGAGGGCGCGGCCTTCGTGCAGGCCAACACCATGACCTTCGACGGCAGCTTTCCGAACAACACCAGCGGCGGGCAGCTCTCGGCGGGGCAGGCCGGTGCGGCGGGTGGCTTCCTCGGCATGGTCGAGGCGATCCGCCAACTGACCGATCAGGCGGGCCCACGCACCGTGCCCGACGCTCAACTGGGCCTCGTCGCCGGCTTCGGCATGGTGACCTACGACCGCTGCCTGTGCACAGGCGCGGTCATCCTGGGGAGACCGGAATGATGTACCCCCACGTTTGCCGCTTCGCGGCTGCGCTGCCCCCCGAGGGGGCCGCGCGCCTGCCTTGGGGCGGCCCGGCGGAGGCGCTATGACCATGCCGATGATGCGCCCCCCGCGCAAGAACCCTGTACTGCGCACCCGGCAGATGAACCTGCCGCCCGGCGCGCGCGGCCGCGTGGCGCTCGGCCTCACGGCTGCTGCCGCCGAAGGCCGCTTCGAGCTGCAGACCTGCGAAGACTGCGGCACGGTGCAGTACCCGCCGCGCGAGGTTTGCCACAAATGCCTCTCGGCTGCGCTGCGCTGGCGCCAGCAGAGCGGCGAGGGCGAACTGCTCGGCAGCACCACGCTGCACCACAGCAACGACCTGTTCTTCCGCGAGCGGCTGCCCTGGCGGCTGGGCCTGGTGCATCTCGATGCCGGCCCGACGCTCATGGTCCACCTGCATGGCGAAGTCGGCGATGCGCCGCAACGCGTGCGTGTCGGCGCCCGGCTCGACCGCGCGGGGCAGGCCGTTCTCATTGGTTTTCCGAATGAAGGGAGTGCCCATATGGCCGACGACAAGATGCTTCGCGAAATGACCAGCGACCCGAAGTTCCGCAAGGCACTGGTGACCGACGGCAAGACCGAGACCGGCCAGGCCATCGTGCGCGCGCTGGTGAAGGCTGGCGCAGACATCGTCTGGGTCGGCCATGCCGAGCCGTGGAAGAAGATGGGCGACGGGCTCGACGACATCTCGGCGCTGCCGCAGGTCACGCTCGTGCCGCTGGACCTGACCAACGGACGCCAGGTGACCGAGCTTGCGGGCTCCATCGGCGGCAAGGTCGATATCGTGATCAACAACGCCGAGGTGCATCGCACCTTCGGCATCGGCGCGCGGCGCGGCACCGACGTGGCCAAGGCCGAGATGGACATCAACTACTTCGGCCTGCTTCGTCTGGCGCAGGAGTTCGGCCCTGCGCTGAAGGGCCGCTCGGCCGACGGCGCAACCGGCGCGACAGCATGGGTCAACCTGCTGTCGATCTACGCGCTCAGCAACTTCCCGCCGCACGGCACCTTCAGCGCGTCGAAGGCCGCTGCGCATTCGCTCGCGCAGTGCCTGCGTGCCGAGATGCGGCCGGCCGGCATCCGCGTGATCAACGTGTTCCCGGGGCCCATCGACGACGAATGGAACCAGCACACGCCACCACCCAAGCTCGCACCCACTGCGCTGGCCAATGCCATCGTGAAGGCGTTGCGCGACGGTGTGGAAGACGTCTACCCCGGTGATGTGGCGCAGGAGTGGTTGGAGCGCTGGCGCGACAACCCCAAGGTGCTCGAGCGCGAGCTCGCGGCCGGCGGCTGAGACAGGAGCCATACGAATGACCACGACAACCGAATTGATGTCCGCCGCCGAAATTCTCGGCGGCCTCGTGACCGCGATGGCCAGTGGCCGCATCCGCGTGATCGACCTCACGCAGACGCTCACGCCCGAGTTCCCGCAGATCGCGCTGCCGCCCGAGATGGGCCAATGCTGGCCCTTCCGCATCGAGGAAGTGTCGAAGTACGACGAGCGCGGCCCGGGCTGGTACTGGAACAACTTTTCCTGCGGCGAGCATACCGGCACGCACTTCGACGCACCGATCCACTGGATCTCGGGCCGCGACCTGCCGAACAACTCGGTCGACACCATTCCCGTGCAGCACTTCGTGGCACCGGCCTGCGTGATCGATTGCTCGGCCGATGTGCAGTCGAACGACGACTACTTGCTGAGCGTGGCCGACATCGAGCGCTACGAGGCGGCGCATGGCCGCATCCCGAAGGGCGCGTGGGTGCTGATGCGCACCGACTGGTCCAAGCGCAGCGACCCTGAGGCGTACCAGAACTTCGACGAAACGGGCCAGCACACGCCGGGCCCGAGCACAGAGGCCGTGCGCTTCCTGGTCGAGCAGCGCGACGTGCTGGGCTTCGGCTCCGAAGCCATCGGCACCGACGCTGGGCAGGGTTATCACCTGCGGCCACCGTACCCGTGCCACTACTACATGCACGGCGCGGGCCGCTACGGGCTGCAGTGCCTGAGCAATCTCGACCTGCTGCCACCGGCCGGTGCGGTGCTGATCTGCCCGCCGCTGAAGATCGAGAAGGGCAGCGGAAGCCCGCTGCGCGTGCTGGCACTGGTGGGGGCCTCGGCATGAGCGCGGCGCCCAAGGTCGTGGCCGTCACCGGCGGCAGCGCCGGCATCGGCAAGGCGATCTGCGAAGACCTACTCGCGCAGGGCTACGAGGTGGTGTCGCTCGCGCGCCGCAAGGCCGAAATCGACCATCCGAAGCTGCACAGCATCGAGGTCGACCTGAGCGACCGCGCCGCCACGGGCGAGGCGGTGCGCGAACTGGTCGAACGCTTCGCGCCGACCACCATCGTCCACAACGCAGGCGTCATCCGCGCCGCGCTGTTGCCCGAAGTGAAGCTCGACGACCTGGACGCACTGGTCGACCTGCACCTGGGCTGTGCGATACAGCTCGTGCAAGGTGCGCTACCCGCGATGCGTGCGCAGCGCTTCGGCCGCGTGGTGCTGCTGTCGTCACGCGCCGCGCTGGGGCTGGCCACGCGCACCAGCTACTCGGCCACCAAGGCCGGCATGCTGGGCATGGCGCGCACCTGGGCGCTGGAGCTTGCCGCTGACGGCATCACGGTGAACGTGGTGGCGCCGGGGCCGATCCGTACCGACATGTTCTACGACGTGGTCGAGGCCGGCAGCGAGAAGGAACGAGCGCTTGCAGCCTCGGTGCCGGTCAAGCGCCTCGGCGAATCGGCCGATGTGGCACGCGCCGTGCGTTTCTTCGCCGATGCCGAGAACAGCTTCGTCACGGGACAGGTGCTGTATGTGTGCGGCGGCACCAGCGTCGGAAGTCTCGCCCTCTGAGTTTTTTGCTTTCCTCACGTTCATCCAAAACCACCTCTGGAGCCTCGCCATGAAAGTCCTGAACCGAATTCGCACACTCGCGGCCATTGCCGCGGGCCTTGGCGCGCTGAGCGCCGCGGGCGCGTGGGCCGCCGATCTCAAGGTCGGCTTCATCACTTCGATGTCGGGGCCGGTGTCGTCGCTTGGCATTCCGTACGACAAGGGCATGAAGGCGGCAGTCGCCTACAAGTCGGAGGTGGGCGGCCGCAAGGTCCAGGTGATCCAGCTCGACGATGCGTCCGACCCGTCCACGGCGGCGCGCAATGCGCGCAAGCTGATCGAGGAGGACAAGGTCGACGTCATCATCGGCACGGCCGGAGCACCAGGCTCGCTGGCCATTGCCGGTGTGGCGCGTGAAACCAAGACCCCGCTGATCTCCATCGCCAATGCCGACCTGGCAGGCGAAGAAGGCGCATGGATGGTGACGCTGCCGCAGCCCGCGCCACTGATGATGGGCGCAATGGTCGAGAAGATGAAGCAGGCCGGCGTGAAGACGGTTGCCTACATCGGCTACTCCGACGCCTGGGGCGACCTGGTGTATGACGCGCTCATGAAGTCGGCGCCAACGGCAGGCATCAAGGTGGTGTCGAACGAGCGTTATGCGCGCAGCGATTCGTCGGTGGCCGGCCAGGTGCTGAAGATCGTGGCGCTGCGGCCCGACGCGGTGATCACCGGTGCCTCGGGCACGCCAGGTGCGTTGCCGTACCTCGCGCTGACCGAGCGCGGCTACAAGGGAAAGATCTACGGCATGCATTCGCTGATCAACCCCGACTTCATTCGCGTTGGTGGTCCGTCGGTCGAAGGCCTGCTGGCGCCCACGGGCCCGGTGGTGGTGGCCGAACAGCTGCCCGACAACAACCCGATGAAGAAGATCGCGATGGACTTCCGCGCTGCCTACCAGAAGGCCAACGGCGCGGCGCCCACGGACACCTTCTCTGCCTACAGCTTCGATGCGTGGCTGATTTACCTCGACGCTGCGCAGCGCGCGCTGGCCAGCAAGGCCGAGCCCGGCACGCCGCAATTCCGGCTGGCGCTGCGCGATGCCATCGTCAGCACCAAGGAGTTGGTGGGTACGCATTCGGTCTACAACTTCAAGCCCACTGATCGCTATGGCTCGGACGACCGCTCGCGCGTCGTCGTGAAGCTCGAAAAGGGTCAATGGAAGCTGGTGCCCTGAGATGACACCCGGCTCTTCAGGGTGCGCTCACGCCGACGGGGTACCTTGCTCCGCGAATGTCCCCCGGCCTGCGGCCTCCTCCTTTATTTCGCTGCGCAAGGCACCCCATCGGCGTGATCGTTCAGCGCAGCGGTTGATCGGCCCGCATAAGCGCTGCGTCCATGTGCGAATGGCACCGGGTACTCCCCGCAGCGAAATAAAGGAGGAGCCGAAGGCGGGGGACATTCGCGGAGGGGAGTACCCGGTGTCATTCGCACGCACCCCGAACGCCAAGTCCCAGTTTTGGAAACCGAAATGAAGAAAAAATACACCCACATTCTTAGCGCCACGGTGCTTGCCCTGGCGGCCTCACAGACCCTGGCGGCCGACCTGAAGATCGGCTTCATCAGTTCGCTGTCGGGCCCGGTGGCCGCACTTGGCATTCCATACGAGAAGGGCATCCGCGCCGCGATTGCCGAACATCCCGAGATCGCTGGTCGCAAGGTCCAGCTGATCGTGCTCGACGACGCCTCGGACCCCACCACCGCCGGCCGCAACGCACGCAAGCTGGTGACAGAAGACAAGGTCGACGTGCTCATCGGAACCTCCGGTGTGCCAGGCGCCATGGCCATCGCCGCGGTGGCCAAGGAACTGAATACGCCGCTGATCTCGCCTACGCCGGTCACCATCGCCGGCCCCGAGGGCGCGTGGACGGTGACGGTGTCGCAGCCGTTCCCGCTCATGGTCGCTGGCGTGGTCGAGCGTATGAAGAAATCGGGCGTGAAGACGGTGGCCTTCATCGGCTTCTCGGATGCGCTGGGTGACCTGGCCTACGACTCACTCGTGAAGAGCGCCGACGCCGCTGGCATCACGGTGGTGGCGAACGAGCGCTATGCGCGCAGCGATTCGTCCGTGGCCGGGCAGGTGCTGAAGATCGTCGCGTCGCGGCCTGATGCTGTGTTCGCGGGCAACTCGGGCACGCCCGGCGCGCTGCCCTACATCGCGCTGGCCGAGCGTGGCTACAAGGGCAAGATCTACGGCACGCACGGCCTCATCAACGCCGACTTCGTGCGCGTGGGCGGCGCTTCCATCGAAGGCCTGCAGGTGCCCAGCGGCCCGGTGCTGGTGGCCGACCAACTGCCCGACAGCAACCCGATCAAGAAGGTGTCGATGGGCTTTCGCAACGCCTACCAGAAGGTCAACGGTGCGGTGCCGACGGATGCTTTCTCGTCTTACACCTACGACGCCTACCTGCTGCTGGCCGATGCGGCATCGCGCGCCAAGGGCGAGCCGGGCACGCCGCAGTACCGCACGGCGCTGCGCGATGCCATCGTGAGCACGAAGGAGCTGGTGGGCACGCATGGCATTTACACCTTCAAGCCCGACGATCGCTATGGCTCCGACCAGCGCGGCGTTGTCATCGTGCAGATGACAAAGGGCCAGTGGAAGCTGGTTCCGTAGTTTTCGCCGAACCACCGAGCACATCGCCATGACCATCTATCGCAACCGCCCCGATCTCGTCGCGGCGCTGGTGCAGGACGACCGGGTGCACCGCGACCTGTACCTCAGCGAAGAGCTTTTCGCGCTGGAACAGGAGAACCTGTTCGCCAACACCTGGGTCTTCCTCGGCCACGCGAGCCAGGTGCCCGAGGCCGGCGACTTCGTCACGCAGGACATTGCGGGACGGCCGCTGATGATGGTGCGCCAGCCCGATGGCGATGTGCACGTGCTCTACAACCGCTGCGCCCACAAGGGCACGCAGCTGGTGACGGACGAAAGCGGCAACACCGGCCGGTTCTTCCGCTGCCCGTACCACGCGTGGACCTACAAGCTCGACGGCGCGCCGCTCGGGCTGCCGCTGAAGAACGGCTACGAGGGCACGCAGCTCAAGGCCTGCGAATCGGGGCAGGGGCTCTCGGTGGTGAAGCACGTGAAGGTGTACCGCGACTTCGTATTCGTGCGGTTGTCGGACACTGGGCCTTCGTTCGAGGACTACTTCGGCGAGGTGCTGGGCGCCATCGACAACATGGTCGACCGCTCGCCCGAGGGCAAGCTGACCGTGGGTGGCGGCGTGCTGCGCAACGTCGTCCACTGCAACTGGAAGATGTACCTGGAGAACATCAACGACACGGTGCATCCAATGTCGACGCACGAATCGGCCACCAAGGCGGCCGAGGCGCTGTGGGAAGGCCATGCGCCCACGGACCCCAAGCCGATGGCGATGGAGCAGATATTGCCCTTCGGCTCGGGCTACGAATTCTTCGACAAGATGGGTGGGCGGGTGTTCGCCAACGGGCACAGCGTGCTGGGGGTGAACTTCAGCATCCACTCCAACTACGCGCAGCTGCCTGAGTACGAAGCCGCGATGCGCGCCGCGCACGGTGAGGCACGGGCTACCGAGATATTGCAGCGCTCGCCGCAGAACTCAGTCTTCTATCCGAGCCTGTCGGTCAAGGGCTCGCCGCAGGCCATTCGCGTGATTCGCCCGCTGGCGGCCAACCGCACGCTGATCGAAGCCTGGAGCTTCCGTGCGGCGGGTGCGCCAGCACTGCTGTTCGAGCGTGCCATGAGCTACAACCGCCTCGTGTTCTCGCCGATGTCGGTGGTCGCGCACGACGACGTGCATCTGTTCGAGAGCATCCAGCAAGGCCTGCGCGCAGGCGGCAACGAGTGGGTGAGCCTGCACCGCAACTACGACCCAGCCGAGACGCAGCAAGCCACGGTCACCACCAACGGCACCAACGAGCTGCTGATGCGCAACCAGTTCCGCGCCTGGGCGAAGTCCATGGCGGCGGGCATGGAGGCTGCGGCATGACGGACCCACGCGATTTCGTCGCCCACGAGGCGGCGCTGCTCGACGAGCGGCGCCTTGATGACTGGCTGGCCCTGTTCGCTGAAGACGGCCACTACTGGGTGCCGCTGCTCGGCGCGGCGCAGGCCGATCCGTTCTCGCACAACTCGCTGGCCTATGAAGACCGGCTGCTGCTGCAGCTGCGCGTCGACCGCCTCAAGAACCCGCGCGCGCATTCGCAGCATCCTGCGAGCCACAGCCAGCATGTGCTGCAGCCCTCGCGCATCGAGCGCGAGGAGGGCGATGAGGCATGGCTGCGCACGCCGTTCCTCTACGTCGAGGCGCGCGGCGAAAACCAGATCCTGTTGAGCGGCACCGCCCGCCATCACCTCGTGCGCACTCCCACCGGCTGGTCGATCCGCGAGAAGCGCATCGACCTGCTCAACGCCCCGCGCGCGTTGCCGGCCATCCAGTTGTTCATCTGAGTTACCCACCTGTCCATTCCAACAATCCTCACCGGAGCTACGACATGAAGAGCCTGATGCAGATCCTGACGCGCGGCACCCTCGCCGCGGCGCTGACCGCCTGTGGCATAGCGAGCGCGTTCGCGGCCGACCTCAAGGTCGGCCTCAGCGTGTCGCTGTCGGGGCCGAACTCCTCGCTGGGCGTGCCCTATGCCAAGGGCATGCAGGCCGCGCTGGCCTACAAGGGCGAGGTGAACGGCCGCAAGATCCAGCTCGTCGTGCTCGACGACGGCTCCGACCCCACCACGGCCGGACGCAACGCGCGCAAGCTGATCGAGGAAGAGAAGGTCGACGTGCTCATGGGCACTTCGGGCGTGCCGGCCGCCATCGCGATGGCGCAGGTGGGCAAGGAAGCAAAGACGCCGATGATCGGCCTCACGCCCATCCTGCTCGACCCCAACGAGAACCCCTGGGTGATGACCGTGGCGCAGCCGACGCAGTTGATGATCGATGCGGTCGTCGAGCGCATGAAGCGCAACAACGTGAAGACCGTGGGCTACATCGGCTTCTCCGACGCCTGGGGAGACCTGGTCTACGACGCGCTGATGAAGGCCGCGCCCGGCGCCGGCATCAAGGTGGTGAGCAACGAGCGCTATGCGCGCGCCGATGCCTCGGTGACGGGGCAGGTGCTGAAGATCGTGGCGCTGCGGCCCGACGCGGTGATGACCGGTGGCGCAGGCACGCCCGGCGCGCTGCCGTTTCTTGCGCTGCAGGAGCGCGGCTTCAAGGGCGGCGTGTACGGCCAGCATGGCCTGATCAACCCCGACTTCGTGCGCGTGGTCGGCGCGGCTGGCCAGAACGCGCTGATGCCCACCGGCCCGGTGATCGTGGCCGAGCAGTTGCCAGACAACTACCCGACCAAGAAGATCGCGACCGACTTCCGCGCCGTGTTCCAGAAGGTCAACAACGCACCGACCAGCGACGCCTTCTCGGCCTATTCGTTCGACGGCTGGCTGGTGTTCGTCGATGCCGCCTCGCGCGCCATGAAGAAGGCCGAGCCGGGCACGCCCGAGTTCCGCGTGGCGCTGCGCGATGCCATCTTCAGCACGAAGGAAGTGGTGGGCACGCACGGCGTCTACACCTTCAAGCCCGGCAGTCTCTACGGCGTGGACGAACGCGCCCGGGTGATCGTCAAGCTCGACAACGGCCAATGGAAGCTCGCACCTTGAACCTCTCGCCTTTGTTTTTTCGGAGGGCCGCGCGATGACATGGGACGTGGCACTGATTCTCCTCACCGACGGCCTGGCCAACGGGGCCGTCTATCTGCTGGCCGGGCTCGGGCTGGTGCTGATCTTTTCCGTCACGCGGGTGGTGTTCGTGCCGTTCGGCGACATCGCGGCCTTTGCGGCCCTGTCGCTCGCGGCCTTCGAAACCGACCGCGTGCCGCCGACCATCGGCATGGTCGCGGTGCTGGCGGCGCTGGCCCTGGCCACCGAGATCGGCAGCCTGCTGCGTCGCGGCGAGGCCGCGCGCATTCCGAAGGCGGTGCTGATGTGGGGCGTGCTGCCCGCCATTCCGTGCGTGCTCGCATGGCTGGCGGCGCGGCCGGGCGTGCCTGTGGCGGTGCACATCGCGGTGGCGGTGCTGCTGGTGGTGCCTATCGCGCCGCTGCTGGCGCGGGTGGTGTTCCAGCCGATCGCGGATGCATCGGTGCTGGTGCTGCTGATCGTGTCACTGGCGCTGCACTTTTTGCTGTCGGGTCTGGGCCTGCTGTTCTTCGGGCCCGAGGGTTCGCGCACCACGCCGCTGACCAGCGCCGTGTTCACGCTGGGTGACGGCTTCACGGTCAGCGGACAGGTGGTGTTGATGGTGGGGGCGGCCGTCGTGTTGAGCGGGCTGTTCTTCCTGGTGTTCGAGCGCACGGTGGCGGGCAAGGCGCTGCGTGCCACGGCCGTGAACCGCGTGGGCGCGCGGCTGGTCGGCATACGGCCGGTGCGCACGGCGCTGCTGGCGTACGGCTGCGCCTCGCTGCTGGCGGGGCTGATCGGCGTGCTGATCGCGCCGGTGACGACGATGTATTACGACTCGGGCTTCATCATTGGCCTGAAGGCTTTCGTGGCCGCGATCATCGGCGGGCTCGTGAGCTATCCGATGACGGCCATCGGTGCGCTCGCGGTCGGCGTGGTGGAGAGTTTTGCCTCGTTCTGGAGCGGTGCGCTGAAGGACGTGATCGTGTTCAGCCTGCTCATTCCGGTGCTCATGCTGCGGTCTTTCATGGCCACGCACGCCGAAGAGGAAGAAGACGAGGTGGACCAATGAACGCCAACCGCAACAAGCGCCTGGCGTGGATCGCCGGGCTCGTCGTCGTGCTGGCACTGGTGCCGGTGCTGGCGGGCAGCTTCACCGTTTCGCTGCTCAACGACATCGGCATCGGCGCGCTGGTGGCGCTGGGCCTTGTGCTGCTGACTGGCGTGGGCGGCGCCACATCGTTCGGGCAGGCGGCCTTCGTGGGCATCGCGGCCTACGCCACGGCCTGGCTCACGACCACGCAGGGCATGTCGCCCTGGATCGGGCTGCTGTTCGCGCTGCTGCTCACGGGGCTGTCGGCGCTGGCGATCGGCATGCTCACGCTGCGGCTTGGCGGGCACTTCCTGCCGCTGAGCACCATCGCTTGGGGGCTGTCGATCGCGATGCTGTTCGGCAACGTCGATGCGCTCGGTCGGCACACGGGGCTGTCGAACATTCCGGCGCTGCAGGTCGCTGGCTGGTCGCTGGCCGACCCGCGCGCGATGTACTACCTGATCTGGGTGGTCGTCGGCCTGGTCTGCCTGTTCAGCTACAACCTGCTGCAGTCGCGGCCGGGTCGCGCGATTCGCGGGCTGCGCGGCGGTGCGACGCTGCTGGCGAGCGTGGGGGCTGATGCGTACCGCGTGCGGCTCTCGCTGTTCGTCACAGCCGCGCTGTTCGCGGGGCTGGCTGGCTGGCTCTATGCGCACATGAACCGCTTCGTGAGCCCGTCGCCCTTCGATGTGCGCGCCAGCATCGAGTATTTGCTGATGGCGGTGGCCGGTGGTCTCGGTCAATTGGGTGGCGCACTGGTGGGCGCTGCGCTGGTGCTGGTGCTGAAGAACGGCCTGCAGGACGTGCTGCCGATGCTCACGCAACGCGCCGGCCAGTTGGAGGCCGTGGCCTTCGCCGCGCTGTTCATCCTGCTGCTGCACTTTGCGCGCGGCGGCGTGATGGGCTTGTTGCGCCGCTGGACGCGTCGTCGCGGTGCTGTGCAAGGGCCGTTGCGCCACGAGGCGCCGCCGGTCGAGCCGCTGCCGCATCGCACGCTGCCCCAGCGCGGCTCGCAGGTGCTGTCGGTGAATGGCGCGGTCAAGCGCTTCGGCGGGCTCATTGCGGTCAACGACGTGAGCTTCGACGTGAAGGCCGGCGAGATCGTCGGGCTGATCGGGCCCAATGGCGCAGGCAAGTCGACCATGTTCAACCTGCTGACCTGCACGCTGCCGATGAGCGCGGGCAAGGTGCGCTTTCTGGAGCACGACATCGCGGGCATGCCGCAGCGCGAGGTCGCGCGGCTGGGGCTGGCGCGCACCTTCCAGCACGTGAAGCTGCGCCCGCACATGAGCCTGCTCGACAACGTGGCGCTGGGCGCGCATTCGCGCACGCGCTCGGGCATCCTGAAGGCGGGGCTGCGGCTCGATCGCACGGAAGAAAGCCAGATCCTGCAGGAGGCGCAGCGCCAGCTCGACCGCATCGGGCTGGGTGACCGCGCGCATGAACTGGCGGGCAGCCTGCCGCTGGGCACGCAGCGCATCCTGGAAATTGCGCGCGCTTTGGCCGCCGACCCGGTGCTGCTGGTGCTCGATGAGCCGGCCGCCGGCCTGCGCCGCAAGGAAAAGATGGCACTCGGCGATTTGCTGCGCAAGCTGCGCGAGGAGGGCGTGACCATCCTCATTGTCGAACACGACATGGACTTCGTGATGAAACTGGTGGACCGGCTGGTGGTGATGAACTTCGGCTCCAAGCTCGTGGAGGGCGTGCCGTCGGCGGTGCGCGCGGACGAGCGTGTGCAGGCGGCTTACCTGGGGAGCGTTGTATGACCGCGATGCTGGAGATTGGCGATCTGCATGTGTCGTACGGGCAGGTCGAGGCGGTGCGCGGGGTGTCGCTCGACCTGCAGCCGGGCCAGATCATTTCGGTGATCGGGCCGAACGGTGCTGGCAAGACCACGCTGCTGGCCGCTGCCATGGGCCTGCTGCCGTGCAAAGGCACGCTGCGCTTCGAGGGCGAAGACCTGCAGGGGCTCGACGTGGAAGCGCGCGTGGAGCGCGGCTTGTGTCTCGTGCCCGAAAAGCGCGAGCTGTTCGGCGAACTCACCGTGCTCGACAACCTTCAGCTCGGCGCGTACGCGAAGCGGCTGCGCGGCGATGCAATGAAGAAACGGCTGCAGTCGGTGTACGACCGCTTTCCGCGGTTGGCCGAGCGGCGCTCGCAGCGCGCGGACACCCTGTCTGGTGGCGAGCGGCAGATGCTGGCGGTGGGGCGCGCGCTGATGTCGGCGCCGCGCCTGCTGATGCTCGACGAGCCCAGCCTCGGGCTGGCGCCGCTGATCGTGCGCGACATTTTGACCATCGTGCGCAAGCTGCGGGAAGACGGCGTGTCGATCCTGCTGGTGGAACAGAACGCCCGCGCCGCGCTCGAAAGCTCGGACGAAGGCTATGTGCTTGAGACGGGCGAGATCGCGCTGTCGGGCGCTTCGGCCGAGCTGGCGAGCGACCCGCGGGTGCAGGCCACCTACCTCGGCGGAGGCACGCACGATGACGAGTGACCCCCGCGCCGTGCCGCCCGCCCTGCGCACGCTGCCGGCGATGCTGCAGCGGCAGGCCGGGCTGTTCGGCTCGCGCGCGTTGCTGCGGATTGCGGGGAGCGAGTGGACGCATGGAGATGCAGCGCGGGCTGCAGCTGTGCGGGCAGGCGCGTTGGCGGCGGCCGGCGTGGCACGTGGCGATCGCATTGCGGTGATGTGCGGAAACCGCATCGAGTTTCTTGAGAGCTTTCTCGGCGCAGGCTGGTTGGGCGCATCGACGGTGCCGGTCAACACGGCATCGATGGGGCCGCAGATCGAATACTTCCTGGCGAACAGCGAGGCGAAGCTGCTGGTGATCGAGGCGGGCTTTCTGGAGCGGCTCGCGACGGCGGATCTGTCGCGCACCGCGTTGCGCGAGGTCTGGGTGGTTGGTGAAGCGGCATCCAATGCGTGGCAAGTGCCTGAAGGTGTGCGCGTCGTGGCGTATCCCGAGGGCGGGGAGCCCATCGAGCCGGCTGCGGTGCAGCCCGGTGATCCGCTCGCGATTCTCTACACCTCCGGCACGACGGGGCCGGCCAAGGGCGTGATCTGTCCGCATGCGCAGTATTTCTGGTGGGGCGTGAACAGCGCGGAGGTGCTCGGCGTCGGCGCCGACGATGTGCTGTGCACCACGCTGCCGCTGTTTCACATCAACGCGCTCAACACCTTCGCGCAGGCCGCACTGACGGGCGCACAAGTGGTGTTCGAGTCGCGTTTCTCTGCCTCGGGCTTCTGGCCGACGATGCGCTCGAGCGGCGCGACGGTGGTGTATCTGCTTGGAGCGATGGTTCCTATCCTGCTCGCGCAGCCGGAAGGCCCCGGCGAGCGCGATCACCGCGTGCGCATCGGGCTGGGGCCCGGCGTGCCGTCTGCCGCGGGCGCTGCGTTCAAGGCGCGCACGGGCGTGTCGCTGCTCGAAGGCTACGGCTCGACCGAAACCAATTTCGCCATCGCCACCGCGCCGGATTCGCCGCGCGGCGGTGTCATGGGCTGGCTGCGCCCGGGCTTCCAGGTGCGCGTGGCCGACGAAGACGACGCGGAGCTGTCGCCCGGCGAGGCCGGTGAATTGCTGCTGCGTGCGGAGGAGCCGTACGCCTTCGCGAGCGGCTACTTCAACATGCCGGAGAAGACAGTCGAGGCTTGGCGCAATCTCTGGTTTCACACCGGCGACCGCGTGGTGCGCGATGCCGACGGCGCATTCCGTTTCGTCGACCGCATCAAGGACGCGATCCGCCGGCGCGGCGAGAACATCTCGTCGTTCGAGGTCGAGCAGGTGCTTTTGAGCCACCCGGGCGTGGCCTCGTGCGCGGTGTACCCGGTGCGCTCCGAGCTGGCCGAAGACGAGGTGATGGCCGCGCTGGTGGCGCGCGAGGGCGTGTCGATCGATCCCGCCGAGCTTGCGCGTTTTTGCGAAGGGCGCCTGCCGTACTTCGCCGTGCCGCGATACATCGATGTGCTGGCCGACCTGCCGCGCACGGAGAACGGCAAGGTGCAGAAGTTCAAGCTGCGCGAGCGCGGTGTCGGGCCGCAGACCTGGGACGGACGGCCCGCCAGGGCCTGAGGCGAATCGCATGACAAGCGCAGCGCTGCTCCCGCTTTCCGGACGCGTGGCGTTCGTGACGGGTGCGGGGCAGGGGCTTGGGGCAGCCATCGCGCGGGGGCTTGTGGAAGCCGGGGCGCGTGTGGCCCTGGCCGATATCGAACTTGCGAATGCCGAAGCCGTCGCGGCGGAGATCGGCGGGCTTGCCCTGGAGCTCGATGTGCGCGACGAGGCGGCGTTCTCCGGTTGCTTCGGCAAGGCCGTCGCGCATTTTGGTGCCGTCGACATCATGGTCAACAACGCGGCGCGCACGCCGACCACATCGCTCTGGGACATCACGCCCGAAGAGTGGGACGACGTGCTCGCCGTCAACCTGCGTGGCAGCTTCTTCGGCTGTCGCATTGCCGGGCGGCACATGCGCGAGCGTGGCGCGGGGCGCATCGTCAACCTGACGTCGATGGCCGGGCAGCAGGCCAGCACCGCGACCGGCGCGCACTACGCAGCGAGCAAGGTCGGGTTGCTGGCACTGACGCGGTCTTTCGCGCAGGAGCTCGCGCCGCACGGCGTGACGGTGAATGCGCTGGCCCCTGCGGCGATCCGCAGTCCGGCACTCGACGCCATGGAGCCTGCGAAGCAGTGGGCGCTGCGGGCGGGCATTCCCCTCGGCCGCTTCGGCTTGCCAGAAGAGGTGGCCGCGGCCGTGGTCTATCTCGCTTCCCCGGCGGCCGCTTTCATGACGGGCGCCACGCTGGACCTCAACGGCGGCCGTTTCATGCGCTGACAACCTGGGTTGGCACACTCCGTTAAAATGATTCAGAACTAAAACATTCAGGTATGCAATCAAATTCACTCGCTGGCCGCCACGCACTTGTCACGGGCGCGGCACGCGGCATCGGCGCTGAGATCGCCCGCACCCTGGCTGCCGAGGGCGCCGTCCTGACGCTGCTGGGCCGTGACCGTGAGGCGCTGCAGCGCGTCGCCGATTCGCTCGCGGGCAGCGGGCATGGCGTTGTGGCTGCCGACGTGGCCAGCCCCGAGGCGGTGCAGGCGGCGTTCGCCGAGGCCCGCGCCGCGCGAGGCCCGGTCGCCGTGCTCGTCAACAACGCCGGTGCAGCCGAGAGCGCGCCTTTCCTCAAGACTTCGTTCGAGCTCTGGCAGCGGATGCTGTCGGTCAACCTCACCGGTAGCTTCCTGTGCGCACAGGCAGCGCTTCCCGACATGCTCGACGCCGGCTGGGGCCGCATCGTCAATATCGCCAGCACGGCGGGGCAAAAGGGCTACGCCTACGTGGCGGCCTACACCGCGGCCAAGCATGGCGTGATCGGACTCACGCGCTCGCTGGCGCTCGAGGTGGCGCGCAAGGGCATCACGGTGAATGCCGTGTGTCCGGGCTACACCGACACCGACATCCTGCGCAACAGCGTCGCCAATGTGGTCGGCAAGACCGGGCGCAGCGAGGCCGATGCGCTGGCGGAGTTTTCCAGCGTCAATCCGCAGAAGCGGATCGTGCAACCGTCCGAGGTGGCCGATGCCGTGCGCTGGCTGTGCGGGCCTGGTGCAGCGTCGGTCACCGGGCAGTCCATCTCGGTTTCAGGGGGAGAAGTGACATGACACGCAACAACGATGCCTCGCACGCCGCGCTGAGCGATGCGGAAGAACTGGGCCACGAAGCCCGCGCGGGCCACGAGGACCACGCGATGCTCAAGCTGTGGCTGCGCATGCTGGCCAGCACCACGCAGATCGAGGCCGAGATCCGGCGCCGGCTGCGCGAGCGCTTCGGCATCTCGCTGGCGCGCTTCGACTACATGGCGCAGCTCTACCGCTACGAAGACGGCCTGAAGATGCGCGTGCTGTCGCGCTACCTGATGGTGACCGGTGGCAACGTCACGGGCCTGACGGATGAGCTCGAACGCGAAGGCATGGTGGCGCGCGCGCCCAGCCCCGACGACCGCCGTGCGTGGATCGTGAGCCTGACGCCCACGGGCCGACGCACCTTCGAGACCATGGCGAGCGAGCATGAGCAATGGATCCTCGAGATGTTCTCGGGGCTCGACATGAAGACGGTCAAGCAGATGCACACGCAGCTGGGCCTGCTGCGCGTGCATGTGATGCGCGGCGAGCCCTCGGGCGAGGAAGGCTGAGGATGAGCGACGACACGCACGTCGATCTGGCGGCCGCGAGCAACGAGTTCCGCAGGCCGCAGTTGATCCGGTTTTCGGACTGCGACCCGGCAGGCATCGTTTTTTATCCGCAGTACTTCGTGATGCTCAACGGGCTGATCGAGGACTGGGTCAATGAAGGCTTGGAGCTCAGCTATCACGGCCTGGTAGCGCAGCGCCGCATCGGCCTGCCGACCGTGAAGCTCGATGTCGATTTCCGCGCCGTGAGCCGCATGGGCGACCAGGTGATCCTCGGGCTCATGGTGCAGCGGCTGGGCTCGCGTTCGATGACGCTGGCGGTGCGCTGCTTCAGCGCCGAGACGGGCGAAGTGCGCATGCAGATGACTCAGGTGATCGTGACGACTTCGCTGGAGACGCATCGCGCCGTTGCCATTCCGGACGACATGCGCGCAGCCATCCTGCGCAACGCGCCCGAGCTGGGCTGAGCTTCATTCAGGACGCGGGCTCGTTGCCGGCAGCGTCCTGCGCGCGCTTCTTCAGCCAGCCACTGAGCTCCTTCTTTCCCTTGGCATTGGCCGTGCGCCATGCCTCGCGCGCGGCGGCAATGAAGCGCTCTTCTGCCGCATCGGGCACCTCGGAGGGGCGATCTTCCTTGTCGAGCCAGCCCATCTCCACGTTGCAATGCCGCTCGATCTGCCGTGCCAGGTTGTCGCCGATGGGCCGGGAACTCTTGATCTGGCTCCACATGCTGGGGGAGATTTCGATCTTCTTCGCAAACGCCTGGTCCAGCCCCTTGGCAGGCAGGCCCGCGGCAACGGCTTCTTCGAGAAAGCGGCGGTGCAGCGCGAGAGCATTGCGGCGGCGCGCGACGGTGATATTGGGCACTGTTCAAAAACAACAACAAGACAAAAAAAGATTGTCCCGGTTGTTGACGCAGTCGTAAACACTATTTACAGTTGCCCTCAATCGCGGCCCAAAGCCGTACCCTTTTTCCAACCCTTTACAGCCGACAGCGGCAATTTTTGACTCAGGAACCATCGTGAACACCGCATTGAACCTCACCAGCATTCGACCCGCCTCGGGCCGATCGCTCGTGCGCGTCTGGGCGTGTGGTGGTTTCGATGGTATGCCGTCGGTCCGACTGAATCAGCACCAGAGCCACGTGTATTCCACGAAAGCCGCAGCCAGCCTGCGCGTTGGAAAGGTCGAGGATCAGGTGCTACCGGGTGGAGGTTGCGCATAAGCGCACACCTTCCAAGCTCTCTCATACAGAGGCCCGGACACCGCAAGGTTCCGGGCCTTTTTGTTTTTGGCTTTTTGTTTGCCATTTCGGGTGTGCCTTCACCACACCGCCAGAGCCCACCGCGTAGACGGTCTGGCGGGATGTGCAGGAATTGATCACTCCTGTGCAGCGACGTCGTACGGGGCAGCGCCCAGCGCGCTGTCCGTCGCGTGAGGACACAACCGAAATCGTGAACAACCACACCGAACCCGAGCGGGACCGGGCCATGCAGATGGCCCTCCCGCGGAAACCGGCCGCAAAGATTGGGCGGCGCCGGAACTCGTAACCGGACACTTTGTTGTTTTCGACCCGCGTTAGCTCAATGGATCAGAGCACTTGCCTACGAAGCAAGGGGTTGCACGTTCGAGTCGTGCACGTGGGGCCATCTGTTTCTTTGTTCAGCTGTCACATCACCAAGGAGCCGTCATGCGCAAGCGCAACACCCCGATCCGGATGATCACCGTGCGCCCGGCACAGCCGCGCAAGCGCATGGTGCTGGCCCTGGCCCAACGCTTCGGCATCGTGACCGATGCACGCCGTGCGAACGAATGCGCACCTGCATCGCCGGGCCGAGAGGTGCCACTCGAAGGCCTCGATCTCGACCAGCGCGTGCGCGCGGTTGGCGAGTGGTGAGCCGGCTGCTCGTCTTTTTCTTATGGTGTACGTAGCTCAACGGCAGAGCCGCGGGTTGTGGTCCCGCTGACGACGGTTCGATTCCGTTCGTGCACCCCATGGTTTCATTTCATTCAACCTCACAACCATCGCCGCGAAAGGAGGCGAGTCATGCACCCTCACGTCCTGCAACTCGATATTCAGGGCACGCCGCAAGCCTGGATTTCGCTGGAGCAGGCGGTGTTGCACTACGCGACCGGCTCGGTCGCATGGGAAGACGGCGACCTGCCGCTGGCCACGCTGCGTGGCGGCTTCAACGTGGCGCGCGGTGTGCAGTCGCGCGTCGAGGTGGCGCCGATCATCGCGCTGCGCGGTGCGTCGAAGATCAACCTCTTCGACGTGATTCCAAGCGTCACCAAGAGCAAGCTGCTGCGCCGCGACCGCCACACCTGCGCCTACTGCGCGAGTGTGTTCCACGAGCGCGACCTGCAATGCGAACACGTGCTGCCCGAGTCGCGCGGAGGCCCATGGACCTGGACCAACCTCGTGAGCGCATGCGCGGTCTGCAACAACCGCAAGGCCGCGCGCACGCCGGAGGAGGCGGGCATGCCGCTGGTCTATCTGCCTTATGTGCCGAGCCGCTATGAGAACTTTCTGCTTGAAGGCCGCAACATCCGTGCGGACGTGCACGAGTGGCTGGCGAAGCGGCTGCCCAAGGGCTCGCGGCTTCAGTGAGGGCGGGGTAGTGACCTTGACTCGCGCCCATGAAAAAAGCCCGCTGTCTTCCGGACGGCGGGCTTTTGTTCGTGCGGGGGATCGGTGGTCAGCGCCCGAAGAAGCGGTAGGCGATCAGGCCTGCGGCCGCCAATCCACCCACGACCGCGAGGATCACCTTGGTGGCACGACCGGAACCGCGCTTCGAGCGCGGCCAGTGGTCTGGCCCGATCAGGTCGATGGGGACGGTGGGTTTGCCTATGTCGGACGCCTTTTCCATGGGAGGAAATATAGCTCACGCCTGAAGCGTGGTCCGAGGCAGGTCACATTCTGTGGCCTCCGAACATCGTCATTGGCCCCGGCTGCGGCCGGACAAAAAAATACCCGCATGAGCGGGCCGAACGAGCTTTTTGGCTTCGAAGTTGATGTCCCTGTGTCTCTTGTTGTTGTGATGCGTGACAGCAGGTACAAGATGCCATGCCAAGTGGGTGCCTTTTGAGGTCGGGTCCGAAGCAGGTTGCATGTGACAGACAAAACCGTGAAATATTGCCGTATGAACAAAGAAATCATTCTCGAAAGTTTGACGCGCGCTCTGGAGAGCTGGGTCCGCAATGCGTCTGCAGCGCAACTCTGGCACGTGCATCAAGCGGGCGGCCTCGCAGCCTCCATCGAGGCGGACGAGGAGGTCGTGCAGGTGCGCATTGTCCTCGGCGGCGCGCGCGACGCCTTGTCGGACATCGGCAAGACCGATGGGCGACTGCCCGTCACCGAGGCTTTTCTCGGCAGTTCGGCATGGGGTGCGCCGCCGGCACAAGGAAGCCCGGAGCGCGAGCAATGGTTCCTGTCGAGCGAACTGGCGCAGACACACGCGCGCCAGTATCTGATGGCTGAGGTGGGGGAGCGGCGCGATCTGCTCGAGCGCTGTGTCGACGACTGGATCGCGCGGCAGGGAGCCGCTTCCTGATAGTCCGGCTCATCGGTGGTCCGCAGGTCAGCCTTGTGCTCCCTCGGACACGGCAGCCCAGGCTTCCCAGGTTGACATGCGTTGCGAATAGGCCTGCTTCGCGGCAGGCAAGCACGCCTTTCCAAGAAAGAGTCGCAGCGGCGGTTCCTCTGCGTCGACTACAGCGAGGATCGCCGCAGCCGTGGCAGCCGGATTGCCCAGCGTTCGGGTAGCGCTGAGGGCCTTGATCTTCTGGCGCAGCCCCTCGTAGACCTGCATCGGTTCAGCGCTGATGGCCGAGGCTCCTCGCCAGTCCGTGTCGTAGCCGCCGGGCTCGACGAGCGTCACCTTGATGCCGAATGCCCCGACTTCCGATGCGAGCGTTTCCACAAGCCCCTCGACGGCCCATTTGGTTGCGTTGTAGACCCCGGCAGTAGGGAAGGTGATGACCCCCGCCACGCTCGAGGTCACCAGGATGTGCCCTCCGCCTTGCGCTCTCAGGTAGGGAAGTGCCGCTTGAATGACCCAGAGAGTTCCGAAGAGGTTGGTCTCGAACTGCGCACGCGCCTGCGGTTCGCTGCTTTCCTCGATGGTGCCGAACAACGCATAGCCGGCGTTGCTGACGACGACGTCCAGTCGGCCGAAGCGGGCAATTGCCGCGTCCATCGCTGTGAACACTGCGTCACGATCCGTGACGTCGAGAGTCACTGGGAGGATGGCGTCGCCGTACTTCGCCACCAGCGGCTGCAGCGCCTCCATGGAGCGGGCTGTTGCCACGACCTTGTCGCCGCGTTCCAGCGCTGCCTGTGCCCATGCGCGTCCGAGTCCTCGAGACGTGCCTGTGATGAACCAAACCTTGGATGTCATGTGTTGCTCCGTGTTAGTACAAATCGTGTTTGACCGCGTCCTGGTACTTGGCATCAAGGGCCGACGCAGAGACGTCGTTCAGCTCTGCAAGTGCGACCAGCACCGTCCCGACCGTTGGCAGGGAGTTGCGATCCAGGAGCGCGGTGGGATCCCACAGCCGCGCGCGATTGACGGCCTTGCCGCAGTGGAACAAGGCTTCCTCGACCGTGACCACGACAGCGGTCTTGGGTTGCTTGCCTCGCTCGGCAAGCCTGCCGAGCAGATCCGGCGATGTGGAAATGTGCCCGCGACCATTGATGCGCATGAACACATCCAGCCCGGGAAACAGGAAGAGCATCGCAACCCTGTCGTCGTCCTGCAGATTCTTCAGCGACTCGATACGGTTGTTGCCCGGCCAATCCGCGAACGCGAGCGTCTGGGCATCGAGCATGTGTACGAAGCCAGGTGGACCGCCGCGCGGAGAAGCGTCAAGGCCCGAGCTCTCGCGCCCCGTCGCAATGCAGAAGAACGTCGCGGCTTCCAGGTAGGGGCGGTGGTATTCGGTCAGTCTGCGAGACACCGCCTTCTGGATCATCGGGGATGGCTCTGCGTACAGCTCGCCGAGTGCAACGACGTCGCGTTCTCTTGCTCGGTCTTCCATGTCGGCACTGTCGGGAAGGATGTCTTGGGCTTGCATGGTGGTCATCTGCTCTGAAGTGTTGGATCGATGCTAGGTTTTTGGATCTGGCGTTGCTATGCTGTTCAGGCCATTCAATAGCTCATTTGCGCCATGTCCTCGACAACCCAACGGCCCGACCTTGCGGACCTGAAAGATGACGCCGCGGGGCCATTGGCGATCGTTGTTTCCCAATGCGTCGAAGGGAGTTCGCTCGTGGAGCCCCATAGCCATGGACGAGGGCAGCTCCTTGGTGTCTGGCGAGGCCTGCTGACGCTTGGCACGGAGTTCGGCAAATGGCTTGTGCCGAACGTGCACGCGGTGTGGATACCGCCCGGGCAATTGCACTGGGCGAGCGCGCACGGACAGGTCGACACGTGGAGCATCTATGTTCAGAGCGGTGCGGGTGAGGGGCTGCCTGAGCGACCGGCGACGCTTCGTATCTCGGCCCTGTTGCGCGAGACAGTGCGGCGGCTTGAAAGTCTCAACAGTGAGCCTGCTGGAGCGATGCGAGGTTTGCTCGAACTCGTCGTGGTCAACGAGATCAGGTCCTTGCCGATCGAAGAGCTCAGCTTGCCGATGCCGACAAGCCCATCGCTGATGAAGATCGCGCAAGGACTCCTGGCGCAGCCCGCTGACGATCGTTCGTTGGACGCCTGGGCCGGGTTGGCGAATATTTCGCCTCGCACACTGAATCGTCGCTTTCCCGTGGAGACCGGATACAGCCTTGGAACATGGCGGCAGCGTGCACGCTTGCTGCGTGGGTTGGAGCTCCTGGCCGAGGGACGCTCCGTTACGACCGTTGCCCTCGAACTCGGCTACAGCAACATCAGTGCGTTCATTGCCTTGTTCAAGCGCACGTTTGGTGCCACTCCCACTCAGTACATGCGATAGCAGCCGCAATGAAAAACGCCCGCTACCTTTTGAGTAGCGGGCGTTCCAGCGATGACGCGATGTTGGTTGGTGGGCCCTGAGTGACTCGAACACTCGACCTACGGATTAAGAGTCCGCTGCTCTACCAACTGAGCTAAGAGCCCTTGCGTTGAAAACATTTGGTGTTTTCTGGCAAGACCACGAGTATATCCCAGAATTTCTGCCCGTCCAAAAAATTTGTAGGTCGCGGCGTTAGGATTCGCCTCTACCGACGGGGGCGCGGCCCTCTCAACCAGGAGAATTTCGATGAGCGACGCCAACACCACGCCCCATGTCTTGATCACCGGCGCCGCAGGCGCACTGGGCCGTGCTGTGGCTCAGCACTTCATCGACCAGGGCGCGCGCCTTGCGCTGGTCGACCACCATGCAGGTCGTCTTGCGGAGGTCTTCCCGGGCCTCGACAACTCGCAGCATCTCCTGTTGGCGGGCGACGTGACTTCCACGTCAGAGATGGCTGCCCTCGCGGAGCAGGCGCTCAAGTCCTTCGGCCGCATCGACACGCTGGTCCACATCGCAGGCGGCTTTGAAATGGGCGAGGCAACACATGCACTCACGCGCGCGAGCTGGGACCGGATGATGAATCTCAACGCATGGTCGTTCGTGGCGGTGACCCAGGCTGTGCTGCCCTCGATGATCGAGCGTCGTGCAGGCAGCGTCATCGCCGTAACGGCAAAGGTCGCGGCGCGCGGCGTGCCGGCCATGGCCGCGTACATCGCTTCGAAGAGTGCGCTGCAGCGCCTGGTGGAAGCCATGGCAGCCGAGGCGGCGCCGCATGGCGTCAACATCAACAGCGTGGCTCCGAGCGTACTCGACACGCCGGCCAATCGGCAGGCGATGCCCGATGCGAATCCGGCTGACTGGGTGTCGACCTCGGTTGCCGCGCAGACCATCGGCTTCCTTGCGTCGCCGAGCGCCGCAGCGCTGCACGGCCAGCATCTGACGCTCGATACCTGAGCCAGAAAAAGAAAAGGCCCTGGCGTATGCCAAGGCCTTTTCTGTATTGGTTGGTGGAGAGGATGAGGATCGAACTCACGACCTCCGCATTGCGAACGCGGCGCTCTCCCAGCTGAGCTACCCCCCCAACGCAGGGCGAATTTTAACCAGAACTGCTGTTTTGGCGCACCCTGCCGTGCCAAGATGCGCGCCTCGCGAAACACGGAGCAAAGATCGCATGGCCTCGTTCGACCCCGCCTGGCTGGAAGGCATGTACAACAACCTCGCACGGGTCAAAGATCATCCTGCGTACTTCGAGCGATGGGCGCGCGAATCGGCCGCGGCGCGCGAGGCCTTGCCGGCGCGGATCGATCTTCCCTACGGCCAGGGCGTGAACGAAACGCTCGACATCTTCCCCGCACCGGTGCCCGACGCGCCAGTGCTGGTCTTCATCCACGGCGGCTACTGGCGCGCGATGGACAAGAAAGACCATTCCTTCATTGCGCCGGCGTTCAATGACCGCGGCATCTGCGTGGTCCAGCCCAACTACGCGCTGTGCCCCGGCACGCCGGAGCAGCCCGTCACGGTGCCGGGCATCCTGCTGCAGATGGTGCGTGCGCTCGAATGGACCTGGCGCCACGTTGCGGCCCATGGCGGCGACCCTTTGCGGATCACCGTTGCGGGCCATTCGGCTGGTGGTCACATGGCGGCGGCGCTGTTGGCTTGCGACTGGAAAGCGGTCGCGCCCGATCTGCCCGCACAGCTCGTGCGCAACGCGCTGTCGATCTCGGGCCTCTACGACCTTCGTCCGCTGCAGCGCACGCCGTTTCTCGAGAATGTGCTGAAGCTGACCGATGCAGATGCCCTGCGCGCCAGCCCTGCACTGTGGCCCGCGCCCAAACGCGGCCAGCTCTACGCCGTTGCCGGTGGTGAAGAAAGCGAAGAGTTCATCCGCCACAACGCGATGATCCGCGAGGCGTGGGGACGCAACACCGTGCCGGTGTGCGAGGTGCTCCCGGGGCTCAACCACTTCGATGTGGTCGACGCGCTTGCCGACCCGGCCCACACCCTGCACCGGCACGCGGTGCAGTTGCTGGAAGCCTGACCGGCGCCCCGGTGGAGCGGCCTACATCAGCAGGTGCTCGCCCGCGTTGTCGCCGCCCAGCGTGACGTAGTTGACCTTGCGGATGTCCATCAGCGCGCGGCCGCCCGCGTAGCTGATCGAGCTCTGCACGTCCTGCTCCATTTCGACCAGCGTTTCGGCCAGCTTGCCCTTGATGGGTTCGAGGATGCGCTTGCCCTCGACGTGCTTGTACTCGCCCTTGTTGAAGTCGCTGGCGGAGCCGTAGTACTCCTTGAACAGCACGCCGTCGACCTCGACCGTCTTGCCCGGCGACTCCTCGTGCCCCGCGAACAGCGAGCCGATCATGACCATCGACGCGCCGAAGCGCACGCTCTTGGCAATGTCGCCGTGGTCGCGGATGCCGCCGTCGGCAATGATCGGCTTGGTCGCCACGCGCGCGCACCACTTGAGCGCCGACAGCTGCCAGCCGCCGGTGCCGAAGCCGGTCTTGAGCTTGGTGATGCAGACCTTGCCCGGGCCGATGCCGACCTTGGTCGCGTCAGCTCCCCAGTTCTCGAGATCGATCACCGCCTCGGGCGTGCCGACGTTGCCGGCAATCACGAAGGTCTTGGGCAGCTTTTCCTTCAGGTAGCCGATCATGTTCTTCACGCTGTCGGCGTGGCCGTGCGCGATGTCGATCGTGACGTACTCGGGCACGAGGCCCTGTGCCACCAGTTGGTCGACGGTGTCGTAGTCGGCCTTCTTCACGCCCAGAGAGATGGAAGCGAACACGCCCTTGCCCTGCATCTCCTTGACGAACTTGACGTTGTCGAGGTCGAAGCGGTGCATCACGTAGAAATAGCCGTTCTGCGCCAGCCACAGGCAGATCGACTCGTCGACCACCGTCTTCATGTTGGCGGGCACCACCGGCAGGCGGAAGCTGCGTTCGCCCAGCACCACGCTGGTGTCGCACTCGGAGCGGCTCTCCACGCGGCACTTGCGCGGGAGCAGAAGGATGTTGTCGTAATCGAAAATTTGCATGACCAGGCTCCTGAAAGGAATCGTTGAAAGAAACGAATGAGCGCTTGGTCCGGCCGGCTTTCGCGGTGCGTTCTGCAAGGAAAACGCCCACAAAAAACCGGGCGCAAGAAACTTGGGCCCGGTGATTGATTTTACGCGGTCTCGCAAAGGCAGGTCTTCCGGTTCTTCATATAACCCGCATACGCCGTGGTTTCTACAATCGCATGATGTTGTTTAACGATCCTGCGGCTGACGCCCACCCTCCAGCGCTGCCGCTGCTCCAGAACCTGAACGCGGAGCAACTCGCCGCGGTCACGCTGCCAGAGGGCAACGCGCTGATCCTGGCCGGCGCCGGTTCCGGCAAGACGCGCGTGCTCACCACCCGCATCGCCTGGCTGCTGCAGACGGGCCAGGTCTCCGCCGGCGGCATCCTCGCCGTGACCTTCACCAACAAGGCCGCGAAAGAAATGATGACGCGGCTGACGGCGATGCTGCCCGTCAATGTGCGCGGCATGTGGATCGGCACCTTCCACGGCCTGTGCAACCGCCTGCTGCGCGCGCACTGGAAGCTGGCCAACCTGCCGTCGACCTTCCAGATCCTCGACACGCAAGACCAGCTCTCGGCCATCAAGCGTCTGATGAAGCAGTTCAACGTCGACGACGAGCGCTTCCCGGCCAAGCAGACGCAATGGTTCATCGCCGGCGCCAAGGAAGACGGCCTGCGCCCCGGCGACGTCGAAGTTCGCAGCGACGACGACCGGAAGAAGGTCGAGCTCTATCGCCTCTACGAAGAGCAGTGCCAGCGCGAAGGCGTGGTCGACTTCGGCGAGCTCATGCTGCGCAGCTACGAACTGCTGCGCGACAACGACCCGGTGCGCGAGCACTACCAGCGGCGCTTCCGCCACATCCTGATCGACGAGTTCCAGGACACCAACCGCCTGCAGTACGCGTGGATCAAGATGCTCACGGGCAACACCGTCGCCGGCCAGTTCACGCCGAGCGAGAGCAGCAGCGTCATCGCCGTGGGCGACGACGACCAGAGCATCTACGCCTTCCGCGGTGCACGCGTGGGCAACATGACCGACTTCGTGCGCGAGTTCGACGTGCGCCACCAGATAAAGCTGGAGCAGAACTACCGCAGCTACAGCAACATCCTCGACTCGGCCAACGAGCTCATCAGCCACAACAAGAAGCGCCTGGGCAAGAACCTGCGCACCGACCAGGGGCCGGGCGAACCGGTGCGCGTGTACGAATCGCCCACCGATCTCGCCGAAGCCCAGTGGATGGTCGAGGAAATGCGCCAGCTCGCGCGCGACGGCTACGAGCGCAAGGAAATGGCCGTGCTCTACCGCAGCAACGCGCAGAGCCGGGTGATCGAAACGGCGCTCTTCAATGCCTCGGTGCCGTACCGCGTGTACGGCGGCCTGCGCTTCTTCGAGCGCGCCGAAATCAAGCACGCGCTGGCCTACCTGCGCCTGCTGGAGAACAAGGACGACGACACCAGCTTCCTGCGCGTCGTCAATTTCCCGCCGCGCGGCATCGGTGCGCGCACGCTCGAAACCCTGCAGGACGCGGCGCGCGCGGCCGGGCGCTCGCTGCACGATGCGGTGAGCGTCGTCGGCGGCAAGGCCGGCGCCAACCTCACGGGCTTCGTAGCCAAGATCGACGTGCTGCGCGAGCAGACCCAGGGCGTGAGCCTGCGAGAGATCATCGAGCTGGTGCTCGACCACAGCGGCCTCGTCGAGCACTACAAGGCCGATCGCGAAGGCGCCGACCGCCTCGAGAACTTGGACGAACTGGTGAATGCGGCCGAGAGCTTCGTCACGCAGGAAGGCTTCGGCCGCGACGCCGTGGCGTTGCCGGTCGACGAGCTGCGCCAGTCGCCCGCGAGCCAGGGTATCGACCCGAGCCGTCCGGTGCTCGACGAGCCGCTCGCGCCCGACGCCGAAACCGGCGAAACGCTGAGCCCGCTGGCCGCCTTTCTCACGCACGCCGCGCTCGAATCGGGCGACAACCAGGCGCAGGCTGGGCAAGACGCGGTGCAGTTGATGACCGTGCATGCCGCCAAGGGCCTGGAGTTCGACTGCGTATTCATCACCGGCATGGAAGAGGGCCTGTTCCCGCACGAGAACTCGATGAGCGATTTCGAGAGCCTCGAGGAAGAACGCCGCCTGATGTACGTGGCGATCACGCGCGCCCGCAAGCGCCTGTACCTGAGCCATTCGCAGACGCGCATGCTGCACGGCCAGACTCGCTACAACGTCAAGAGCCGCTTCTTCGACGAGCTGCCCGAAGGCGCGCTGAAGTGGCTCACACCCAAGAACCAGGGCTTCACGCCATCGGCCTTCGGCTATGGCGGGGGCTATGCGAGCACGCGCGGTGGTGGGGGCGGCTACAGCGGTGGTGGCTATGGCGGCGGCAGCAGCAGCCGCGACAAGGACACCTTTGCCAGCCCACCCGTGCCGCCGCAGAAGACAGCGCCTTCACACGGCCTGCGCTCGGGCATGCAGGTGTTCCACAACAAGTTCGGCGAAGGCACGGTGACCGCGCTCGAAGGCACGGGCGACGACGCACGCGCACAGGTCAAGTTCGCGCGACATGGCGTGAAGTGGCTGGCGCTGTCGGTGGCCAAGCTCACGCCGATCTGAGCTTGGAGGGGCGCCGCCGGCCGCGGCGGCGCTCAGTCCGGATTGAAGGTGTCGCGGAAGGTGAACCAGTTCGACGCCTGCGCCATGGCGGCGAGCGTCAGCACCGTGCCGACCATCAGGATGTTGCCGATGGCCATTGCACCGGTGTCCGAACCCAGCGAGCCCACGCCGATCACGATGGTGCCGACCAGCGCCGCCGCCAGGAGGCCGAGCACCAGCACGCCGCACCACGCGAGCCAGTACAGCGCATAGGCGCCGAAATTCCGGAACATCGCCACCAGGCTGAAGAAAATGCTCTTCACCGGCTCCACCCGGTGCCAGTGAACCAGCGCGGGGGCATGCCACATCGCCGCGACCAGCGGCAGCGCGAGGCACATCTGAAGCAGATTCGCCATCTGGAAGCGGCTGCTTTCCAGCACTTCCTTCGTCGGGGTTTCGCCCAGCAGGTAGCTGCGCATGAACTGGCCGCCGTCGACCAGCGCGGTCAGGAACACGGTCAGGAAGCAATACACCGCCGAGATCACGCCAAGTACAGCCAGCGCGCGCCATTCCGTTCGCATGGCACGCGCCACCGACAGGAACATGAGTGCGCCGGTCGGTTTTTTCACGCCGACCGCGTCTCCTGGAAGATCGGTGTTGGTCGCCGAGGCGTCGGCCACCGACGCCGCGACCATGAAGCCCAGCGTGGAGAACGGCAGCAGCACGAACGGAATGAATCTGCCGATCAGCGGCAGCTGCGAGATGCTCGTGATCAGCGCCATGAACATCAGGAACAGCGAGACAAAGGCCAGCGGCTGTCGCCAGAAGTTCTTGAGTCCGAGGCGGACCCATTCGACGCCGGTTCGCGCCGGCACGAGGTTGAGTTTCATGTGTAGAGATCAGGCAGCCAGCAGCGGCTCGAGGGCCTGTGCCATGGCATGCGGGTGGGTGGCGCGGTCGCGCAGCACGCGTTCGAAGTGCGTGGGGTCATGGGGCTTGAGCATGCTCGCCTCGCGCGGCAGATGGAAGTCCCAGAGCCGGGAAATCCAGAAGCGCAGCGCCGCGGCGCGCAGCATCGCGGGCAGCAGGGCGCGCTCGGCGGCGTTCAGCGGTCGCACGGTTTCGTAGGCCGACAGCAGCGAGTCGGCGCGTTCGGCGTCGTGCCGGCCGGTCGGCAGGTCGATGGCCCAGTCGTTCAGGCACACGGCCAGGTCGAACAGCCAGGTGTCGGTGCCGGCGAAGTAGAAGTCGAACACGCCGGTCAGGCGCGGCGCAGCGCCGGCCTCGCCGCCGGTCGCGAACATCACGTTGTCGCGGAACATGTCTGCATGCACCGGGCCACGCGGCAGCGCCGCATAGGCCGACGACTCGGCGACGTGGTTCTGGTAGGCCAGTTCGGCACGCAGCAGGGCGGCTTGCGATTCCTCGATGTACGGCAGCACCACCGGCACCGTCTCGTTCCACCAGTGCAGGCCGCGCAGGTTTGGCTGGATGCGGGGGTAGTCGCGCCCCGCGAGGTGCATGCGTGCCAGCATCGCGCCCAGTTCGGCGCAATGCGCCGTGCCGGGGGCCAGTTCGCTGTGGCCCGAGAGCTTCTGCACCACCGCAGCAGGCTTGCCGGCCACGATGTGCAGCAGGTCGCACGCGGCCTCGGCGGGCACGGGGGGCTGGTTCTTCCTGGGTTTCTCGGCGGCGGCGGGCTCGGCTGCCGCCACGGGCGCGGGCACAGGCAGGCCGGCAGCCGCCAGGTGCTTCATCAGACAAAGGTAGTAAGGGAGCTGCTCGGCACTCAGGCGTTCGAACAGCGTCAACACGAATTCGCCGGACTCGGTGGTCGCGAAGTAGTTGGTGTTTTCGATGCCGCCCTCGATGCCGCGCAGCTCGCGCAGCGGGCCCAGGCCCAGGCGTTGGACGAGCGCGTCTGCCTCGCCGAAACTGACTTCGGTGAAAACTGCCATTGCGGTACTCAGCGCCGCGTTGCCGCTGCAAAAACCAGGACGAAAGAACGCACGGTCAGAACTTCATCACGTTCCAGACGCGGGGGCCGTTGGCGCCCGTTTCCGACGAGCCCTGGCGTCCCGTGTACGCATCGGCGGGCAGCACTTCGTAGCCCGGCACGTTGGCCTTGGGCGTGACGTTGATGCTCTGCGTGCGGCCGCCGTAGCGGACTTCGTCGACCGAGGCGCCGCTGTCCTCGGTATGGATGTTCTCGACCTTCTGGTTGCGTCGGCCTTCGGCTTTGTCCTGCTCCTGATTTGGTAGCGATGCGGCCGGGGCCGCCGCGGGGGCGGCTGCGGGCTGCTGCGCCTGTACGGCGGCAAAGGGGGCTGCGAAAGCCAGCGCCAGCAGGATGCGGCGGGCGACCAGGAGTGTGGAGCTAGGCATGCCTTGATTGTAGGCTCGCCCCCGGTTCCGGGGCGTCGGTTGACACCGCGTGCCGTCGTGGCTTCGGACGCCGTCGCGGGCACGGCAAAATGGCCCGATGACCGACAAGAAAACGCTGCTGCTCGTCGATGGCTCGAGCTACCTCTACCGCGCCTTCCACGCAATGCCCGATCTGCGGGCCGTGCCCGGCGATCCCAAGAGCCCGGCGACCGGCGCCATCCGGGGAATGATCAACATGATGACCGCGCTGCGCCGCGAGGTGCGCGCCGATTACGCAGCCTGCATCTTCGACGCGCCCGGCAAGACCTTCCGCGACGACTGGTACCCCGAATACAAGGCCAACCGCTCGCCGATGCCCGACGACCTTCGCAGCCAGATCGACCCCATCCACGAAGTGGTGAAGCTGCTCGGCTGGCCCGTGCTCAGCGTGCCCGACGTGGAAGCCGATGACGTCATCGGCACGCTCGCCAAGGTCGCTGCTGCCCAAGGCGTCGAGGTGATCGTGTCCAGCGGCGACAAGGACCTGAGCCAGCTGGTCGACGAGCACATCACCATCATCGACACGATGAACGGCAAGAGGCGCGACGTGGCAGGCGTGACGTCCGAGTTCGGCGTGCCGCCGAACCTGATGATCGACTATCAGACGCTGGTGGGCGATACGGTCGACAACGTGCCCGGCGTCCCGAAGGTCGGCCCCAAGACCGCTGCCAAATGGCTGCTCGAATACGGCTCGCTCGATGCATTGATCGAACGCGCCGCCGAAGTGAAGGGCGCCGCGGGCGAAAACCTGCGCCAGGCCATCGACAAGCTGCCGCTGAGCAAGCGCCTCGTCACCATCCGTACCGACTGCGACCTCGACGGCCACGTCACCGGCCTGCCGTCGCTCGAAGGCCTGCCCGTCGGCGCGCCGCAGACCGCCGAGCTGAAACCCTTCTACGAGAAGTTCGGCTTCAAGAGCCTGGTCAAGTCGCTCGAAGCGCAGGAAGTGCCGCCCGAGCTGATCGAAGAGAACATCAAGAAGAAGGCTGCCTCCAAGGCCGACAGCGACCAGGGCGGCCTGTTCGACGAACCCTCCGAGCTCGAGGCGCAGGAGGCCGCCGCGCCCGCGAGCAATCTCAAGTACGACACGATCACGACCTGGGCGCAGTTCGACGCCTGGCTCGCAAAGCTCGAAACCGCCGAACTCGCGGCCATCGATACCGAGACCACCTCGCTCGACGAGATGGTCGCGCAGATCGTCGGCGTGAGCTTCAGCGTCACGCCCGGCGAAGCGGCCTACATCCCGCTTACGCACAACTACCCCGATGCGCCCGAGCAGTTGCCCATCGACGAGGTACTCGCGAAGCTCAAGCCCTGGCTGGAGAACGGTGCCAAGAAAAAGCTCGGCCAGCACATCAAGTACGACCGCCACGTGTTCGCCAACCACGGCATCGAGGTGCAGGGCTACGCGCACGACACCATGCTGCAGAGCTACGTGCTCGAAGTGCACAAGCCACACGGTCTTTCCAGCCTGGCCGAGCGCCATCTGGGACGCAGCGGCATCTCGTACGAAGACCTGTGCGGCAAGGGTGCGCACCAGATCCCGTTCAGCCAGGTCGACATCGCCAAGGCGGCGGAGTATTCGTGCGAGGACAGCGACCAGACGCTCGACGTGCACAACACGCTGTGGCCGCGCCTCGAAGCCGACGAAAAACTGCGCTTCGTCTACCAGCTCGAGATGGATTCGAGCGAGGCGCTTTACCGCGTCGAGCGCAACGGCGTGCTGATCGATGCCCCTACGCTTGCCACGCAAAGCCACGAACTCGGCAAGCGCATCATGGAACTGGAGCAGGAGGCCTACGACATCGCCGGCCAGCCCTTCAACCTCGGTTCGCCCAAGCAGATCGGCGAGATTTTCTTCACCAAGCTGGGCCTGCCCGTGGTCAAGAAGACGCCGAGCGGCGCGCCCAGCACCGACGAAGAGGTGCTCGAGAAGCTGGCCGAAGACTATCCGCTGCCGGCCAAGATCCTCGAACACCGCGGCCTGTCGAAGCTCAAGGGCACCTACACCGACAAGCTCGGCCAGCTCGCCAACCCACGCACCGGCCGCGTGCACACGCACTACGCGCAGGCAGTGGCCGTCACCGGCCGCCTCAGCAGCAACGACCCCAACCTGCAGAACATTCCGATCCGAACGCCCGAAGGCCGCCGCGTGCGCGAGGCCTTCGTGGCACCGGCGGGCAGCGTGATCGCCAGCGCCGACTACTCGCAGATCGAGCTGCGCATCATGGCCCACATCAGCGGCGACGAGTCGCTGCTGCGCGCCTTCACTGACGGCATCGACGTGCACCGCGCCACCGCCGCCGAGGTGTTCGGCTCCACGCCCGACCAGGTGTCGAGCGAGCAGCGCCGCTATGCCAAGGTCATCAACTTCGGCCTGATCTACGGCATGAGCAGCTTCGGCCTTGCGCGCAACCTCGGCATCGAGACCAAGGCCGCAGCCTCGTACATCGAGCGCTACTTTGCGCGCTACCCGGGCGTGAAGGCCTACATGGACGAGACCAAGGCGCAGGCCAAGGAGCAGGGCTACGTGGAGACCGTGTTCGGCCGGCGCCTCTACCTGCCCGAGATCAATTCGCCCAACGGCCCGCGCCGCGGCGGCGCCGAGCGCGCGGCCATCAATGCGCCGATGCAAGGCACGGCCGCCGACCTGATCAAGCTCAGCATGGTCAAGGTACAGAACGTGCTTGACGAGGAGAAGCGCGGCACCAAGATGATCATGCAGGTGCACGACGAACTGGTGTTCGAAGTGCCCGAGGCCGAGATCGAATGGGTGCGCACCGAAGTCCCTCGTCTCATGGCCGGTGTGGCCGCGCTGAAGGTGCCGCTGCTGGCCGAGATCGGTGTCGGTCCCAACTGGGACAAGGCGCATTGATGAATAAAAAGACGAGACAAACAACCGAGAAGAACGCACGAACATGACTCAATTTCCGCACCGCAAACTCCTGCTCGCCGCTGTCTGCGCGGCCTGCTTCGGCACCGCCTTCGCCGCACCTGACGCGCAAGTCGCCTCGCTCGCCGCCAAGGAAAAGCCCGCGCTGCTCGACACGCTGAAGGAACTGGTTTCCATCGAATCGGGCAGCCGGGACCTCGACGGACTCGAAAAAATCTCCGACCTCATCGCCGCGAAGTTCAAGGCGCTGGGTGGCCAGGTCGAGCTGATCGACCCGAGCGCCGAGGCCTACCGCATGGAAGACACGCCCGAGAAAATGGGCCGCGTGGTGCGCGCCACCTTCAAGGGCACGGGCAAGAAGAAGATCTTGCTGATCGCGCACATGGACACGGTCTACACCGTGGGCATGCTCAACAAGCAGCCGTTCCGCATCGAAGGCGACAAGGCCTACGGCCTGGGCATCGCCGACGACAAGCAGGGCGTGGCCGTCATCACGCACATCGTGTCGATGCTGCAGGCAATGAAGTTCAAGGAATACGGCACGCTCACCGTGCTGATCAACGGCGACGAGGAAATCAGCTCGCCCGGCGCACGCGCGCTCATCACGCGCATGGGCAGCGAACACGATGCGGTGCTGTCCTTCGAAGGCGCCTACGTCAAGGAAGACAAGCTCTCGCTCGCCACGGCGGGCATCGCCTCGGTCACGCTGCATGTCACCGGCAAGGCCTCGCACGCGGGCTCGGCGCCCGAGCTGGGCGTGAACGCGCTGTACGAACTGTCGCACCAGATCCTGCAGATGCGCGACCTGTCCGACTCGGCTACCGGCCTGAAGATGAACTGGACCATCTCCAAGTCGGGCAGCAACCGCAACGTGATTCCGGCCAGCGCCACCGCGGGCGCCGATGTGCGAGTGCTGAAGGTCAGCGACTACGACCGCATCGAGCAACAGGTGAACGAGCGCGTGAAGAAGCAGCTGATTCCCGAGGCCAAGGTCGAAATGAACTTCGAGCGCCGCCGTCCGCCGCTGGAGGCCACCGACGCTTCGCGCGCCATGGCCCGCCATGCGCAGCAGATCTACAAGGACGAGCTCGGCCTGCCGCTGGGCGCCGACGACAAGGCCGCCGGTGGTGGCACCGATGCGGCCTTTGCGGCGCTCAAGACCAAGGCGCCCGTCATCGAGCGCTTCGGCCTGCAGGGCTTCGGCGCGCACTCGGCCGATGCCGAGTACGTGCTGGTCAACTCCATCGAACCGCGCCTGTACCTCGGCACTCGCATGGTCATGGACATCGCGCGAGGCAAGACCGCTTCGGGCAACTGATCCGCCGTTCGCGATGCGCCTGCGCCACATCGAGGTCTTCAACGCGATCATGCTCACTGGCAGCGTGAGCGCGGCGGCGCGGCTCATCAACATCACGCAGCCGGCGGTAAGCCGCACGCTGCAGCATGCCGAGCTGCAACTGGGCTTTCCGTTGTTCCAGCGTGCCAAGGGCCGGCTCACGCCGACGACAGAAGCGCTCACGCTGTATCCGCACATCGAGCGGCTGTTCGCGCAGCTCGACGAGGTGCAGCGGCTTGCCTCCAACCTGCGCACCGCGGGCGACACGGGCGAGCTGCGCATCCTGAGCGTGCTGGCCTTGAGCTACGACATCCTGCCGCGCGCGCTCAAGGCCTTTCGCGAAAAGCATCCGGGCTATGCGATCACCGTCGAGTCGCTGCACTCGCCGCAGATCATGTCGGCGCTGCTGCTGCAGGAGGCCGACGTGGGCTTTGCCTTCAGCCCCGCGGTGCATCCCTCGCTCACGCAGGAGACGCTGGCCGACAGCCGCATGGTGTGCATTGCGCCCAAGGGCATGCTGCCGCGCGCGCTGGTGCGCAACGGTTCGGTGGCGCTGCACGATCTCGTCAACCGGCCGGTGATCGGCCTCGACAGCCGCGACCCTGTCGGCACCAGCCTGAGCCAGGCCTGCCGGCAGGCGGGCGTGGGCTTCCAGCAGGCGGTGGTCACGGTGCAGACCTACCACGCGGCGCTGGCCATGGCGCACCACGGCATCGGCGTGGCGCTGGTCGACGGCTGCACGGCGCGCTCGGCGGATCGTACGAAGGTCGAGGTGCTGACGCTGGAACCGCACATTCCAGTGCCGATTCGCGCGCTGCGTTTTGCAGCGCGGCCCGATTCGGTGGCGGTGCGCGGCATCACGCGCTGCATGCAGCAGGCGATCCAAGAGGCGCTCTAAGAGAAATACGCCTGCAGCGCCAGGTCGGTCTTGGCCCTGGCCTGCGCGACGACATCCGGGCCGAGGCCTGTGCCCTGGATCGAAAAGAAATTCAGGTCCTTCAGCCCGATGGTGCCCAGGATGGTCGTCAGGTACGGCGTGAGGAAATCCGGCTGGCGTGCGTGTTCCCCGGAAAATCTCCCGCCCGAGGCCACGGCGATGAAGACCGGGCGGTCGCGCAGCGTGCCCACCTTGCCCGCGGCGCCCACATTGAACGTGCGGCGCGCTCGAACGACATGATCGATCCAGGCCTTCAGCGCAGAGGGCGCGCTCAGGTTGTGCATGGGCGTTCCGATGACCACGACGTCCGAGTTTTCCAGCTCCCGGATCAATTCTTCGGATGCGGAGATCGAACCTTCCTGATTTATTTCTGCCGTGGACGAATGCTGGGCAAGCGCGTAATTCGCGTCGATATGCCCTATGGCGCCACCGCCAATTTCTCGATTGACCAATACCGCATCGGGCGATTTCTTCAGCAGAAGATCGACGATTTTTCGGGAAAGCCTGAAGCTCTCGGAGGCTTGCCCGCGTAAGCTGCAATTGACGTGCAAGATTTTCATGATTGATATGGCCGCAAGAGAGGCGTCAATCCTAGAATTTGCATGGCCTACACTCCAGAGCCAAGAATGGAGCTTGTGATTGATCCATGATCGATAAAAAGAGCAGCCCCGTATCGCCCCTGGACCCCGCAGCGGCCGAGCCCTACTACCGGCAGATATACGAGCGATTTCGCAATGCCATTTCCAGCGGATTGCTCAAGCCCGGCGACCGGATACCCGCCGCACGCGCGCTGGCCAAGGAATTGGGCCTGGCAAGAGGAACGATCGAAGCCGCTTATTCCTTGCTGGTCGCCGAGGGATACATCCAGGCGCGCGGTCAGGCCGGGACCATCGTGGCGCCGGGCCTCAAGCCGCAAACGCCGGTGGCAATTCCGGAGCCTGCGCTCGACAAGAGAATTTCTTCGATCGGTTTCCGGCCGGATTCGATTCTTCCGTTTCAAATGGGGCTGCCCGCCCTCGACGAATTCCCCCGAAAGATATGGGCCCGCCTGGGTGCGCGATGCGTGCGTGCCATGCAGCCATCCGACATGGCGCATCCCTCCATCTACGGGTTGCCAAAGCTGCGTGCGGAAATCGCCGCGTATCTGCAGGTGTCGCGTGGCATCAACTGCGCTGCATCGCAGGTGTTCGTGACCTCGGGATACCGCCACACCATCGAGTTGATCGGCCTCGCCTTGCTGAAGGCGGGGGACCGCGTCTGGCTCGAAGACCCGGGCTACCCGCCCACGCGGGAACTGCTTGCGCACATGCAAATCGCGGCTGTCCCGGTGCGCGTGGACCAGGAGGGCATGGTCGTTTCCGAGGGCATCAAGTCGGCGCCACGCGCGCGCGCAGCCGTGGTCACGCCGGCGCACCAGAGTCCGCTGGGCGTGTCGTTGTCCTTGCCCCGGCGCCAGGCGCTGCTCGACTGGGCGGGACGACACAACGCGTGGATCGTCGAGGACGACTACGACGGCGAGTACCGCTATGTCAGCCGTCCTTTGCCTGCGCTGAAGAGCCTGGACCGCGACGGACGCGTGCTCTACGCAGGCACCTTCAGCAAGGTGCTTTTTCCGAGCATCCGGCTGGCCTATCTCGTCGTGCCTGAGTCGCAGGTCGAGCGCTTCGAGCAGATCATCCAGACCTTCGCCGGGGGCAGCCCCGAACTGACGCAAGCCATCGTCACCGCCTTCATCACGGAGGGGCACTTCGCGCGCCACATCCAGCGGATGCGCAGGCTCTATGCCGAGCGTCGCGAAGCGACCAGCGCAGGCCTGCAGAGTGTGCTCGGTCAACATGTGCGAATCGACGCGCAACCCGGCGGCATGCATCTCATCTTGCGGCTGCAAGGCCGGCAATCGGATCGAAAGCTCGTGGCGCGCATGCGGGAAGAGGGCATGTACGCGGAGGCATTGTCAGACTGGACGAAGGAGGGCGGGGGCGCCTCGGCCTTGCTCGTCAACTTCACGAACATCGATTCCCGGCGCACCGCCGAGAAGCTCGGAAAGCGCATCCTGAGCCTGATGTGATTCGAAGCATCATGGCCCAGTATCGAATGCCATTAATGGATCTTCTGGGCTAGACCAAGATTCGGCACGATGGAGTCCTTTCCAACCAGCACACACAAGGACTCTTCATGAGCAATCGCATCGACTACGCAAAGATTTCGCCCGAGGTCTACAAGGCTTTCGGAGGGGTGTACATGGCCGTCCAGAAAAGCGGCCTGCCCAAGCAACTGGTCGATCTCGTCTACCTGCGGGTTTCGCAGATCAACGGCTGCGCCTATTGCATCGACATGCATTCGCGCGACCTGCTCAAGTCCGGCCTGGCGGTCGACAAGCTCGTGCTGGTCCCGGTGTGGCACGACGCGGGCGAAGTCTTCAGCCGCCGCGAGCAGGTCGCGCTCGCCTGGGCGGAAACCGTGACGCGCGTCGCCGAAACCGGCGTTCCTGATGCGGACTACGAAGCCGCCGCCGCCGAGTTCAGCGACAAGGAACTGGCCGATCTCACCTACGCCATCGGCCTGATGAACGCCTTCAACCGTTTCGGCATCACCTTCCGCTCGACACCCGCTGCCACTGCCGCCGCTGCCAAGGCCTGAAGCGCCATGGCATGGGCATTACTCAGCGTTGCCGGTGTTCTTGAAATCGCCTTCGCCTTCGCGATGAAGTCGTCCGAAGGCTTCACGCGGCTGGTCCCCGCGCTGTTCACGGTCGCTGCCGGCCTGTCGAGCGTGGTGCTTCTTTCGCTCTCGCTGCGGACGTTGCCGATGGGAACGGGCTACGCAGTGTGGACCGGCATCGGCGCCGCGGGCACCGCGATCGTGGGCATGGTGGTGCTGGGCGATTCGGCCGCGCCAATGCGGCTGCTGTGCATTGCGCTCATCCTGGCAGGCGTGATCGGGCTCAAGCTGGTCACCACCAGCTGAGAAAAAGGCAGCTTGCGCTCAGGCCTGCAGGGCCTGCCCGATCTTCAGCGCCGAGCCGAAGGCCAGCGTGAAGCCCAGCGCGCCGTGGCCCGTGTTGAACAGCATGTTGGGCGGTGCACTCTCCAGCCGGCCGATGATCGGCAGCCCCTTCGGCGTGGCGGGCCGCATGCCCGTCCAGGGGTGCAGTTCTTCGAGCCGGCTCGCATGCGGGAAGAGGGCGCGCGTCGCCGCTGCCAGCGTCTCGATGCGCGTGGCCGGAATGCTCGCGTCATGCCCCACCAGCTCGGCCATGCCTGCCACGCGCAGGCGCGAGCCGATGCGCGCGAACACCACCTTGCGTGCGCTGTCGGTCACGTTCACGTGCGGGGCGGCGCCGGGCGACGGATCGACCTCTACCGTAATGCTGTAGCCCTTGAGCGGATACACCGGCAGGTAGGCGCCCAGCGCGCGGCCCAGTTTGTGCGAGGCAGAGCCCAGTGCCATCACGAAGGCATCGGCCTCAACGTCGCCGTCGCTGGTGCGCACGGCCGCGATGCGGTTTTCGCTGCGCGCAAAGCCATGCACGTCAGCGCCGAGCATGAAGCGCACGCCGCGCGCACTCAATGCCCGCATGAGCTCGGTGCACACCTTGAGGCAGTCGGCCGCGCACTCGCTCGGTGTGTGCACGGCGCCCGCCATCTGGCCGCGGTAGCTGGCAAGCGCGGGCTCGATGGCGATGCATTCGTCGGGCGTTACCAGGCGCTGCTCGCTGCCCATGGTGCGCTGCAGTTCGAGCTGCGCGCGCGCACCTTCGAGCGATGCCGAGCTGGCGTACAGCACCAGCTTGCCGGTGGCCGAGAAATCGCAATCGGGTGCGATGTCGGCGCGCATCGCTTCGAACTCTGTACGGCTCGATGCGGCCAGCGCCAGCAGCTTCGCCGTCGTGTCGCGCGAAATCTGTGCGTTGCAGGCTGCGAGAAAGGCCATGCCCCAGCGCCATTGCAGCGGGTCGAGTTGCGGCCGCAGCTTGAGCGGCGATGTGGGCGACAGCAGCAGCTTGGGCAACTGCTTCCAGATCGACGGGTCGGCCAGCGGCTGCACGTACGAGTAGCTGAGCTGCGCGCCATTGCCGCCGCTCGCGCCGGCGCCGGGGGCGGCGCGGTCGATCACGGTGACCTTGTGGCCCTGGCGTTCGAGCTGCCAGGCAGTGGCCAGGCCCACGATGCCGGCACCGAGCACACACACATGCATGGAGGCAACTTTCCGGAGATTGAGAACTTGAGCCGTGACTGTAGGCGCGCGCGGCTCCAGCCGGAAATGCCAAAAGAACCCCCACCCATAACCTTTGGGCATGGGCCGGCTTTCAATTGGAATTGTTGTTTTGTTTCGCTGCTTCTTAAACTGGCCGCATGTTCAGTTCAACCGAATGAAGGCTCGCATGAAACTCTCCGTCCTCATGGCTTCCATGGCCGCAACGGTGCTCTTCAGCGCCACGGGCGCGCAGGCAGCCGACACGCTGGCCAAGATCGCCGAGTCCGGCAAGATCACGCTTTCTTACCGCGAGTCGTCGGTGCCCTTCAGCTATCTCGACGGCCCCAACAAGCCGATCGGGTTCTCGGTTGAACTCTCCAACGCCGTGGTCGAGGCGGTGAAGAAAAAACTGAACAAGCCCAACCTGCAGGTCGCGCTCATGCCCGTCACCTCGCAGAACCGCATTCCGCTGATCACCAACGGCACGGTCGACCTGGAGTGCGGCTCCACCACCAACAACACCGCGCGCGGCAAGGACGTAGCCTTTGCCATCAACCACTTCTATACCGGCACGCGCCTGCTGGTGAAGAAGTCTTCGAAGATCAAGAACTACGCCGACCTCGCGAAGAAGACCGTGGCCAGCACCACCGGCACTACCAACGCACTGGTAATGCGCAAGTACAACACCGAGAAGAACCTCGGCATGGACATCGTGCTCGGCAAGGACCACGCCGATTCGTTCCTGCTGGTCGAGAGCGACCGTGCCGTGGCCTTCGCCATGGACGACATCCTGCTGTTCGGCCTGATCGCCAACGCCAAGACGCCGGCCGACTTCGAAGTGGTGGGCGATGCGCTGCAGGTCGAGCCCTACGCCTGCATGCTGCCCAAAGACGACCCGGCCTTCAAGAAGCTGGTCGACGACACCTTCGCAGGCCTGATGAAGAGCGGCGAGTTCGAGAAGCTCTACAACAAGTGGTTCATGCAGCCGATTCCGCCGAAGAACGTGCCGCTGAACCTGCCGATGAGCCCGCAGCTGAAAGAGAACCTGAAAGCTCTCAGCGACAAGCCCGCGACCTGATCCCGGCGCGACGAGAAGATAAGAAAAGGACATTGCAGTGACGCAGGTGGTCGGCATTCTTGGAGGCATGGGCCCCGCGGCGGGCGCCGACTTCGTGCGGCTTTTCGTGCAGGCCTGCGCGCAGCAGATACGTGCGCGCGGCGAGCCGGTGCGCGACCAGTCCTTTCCCGAGCACTGGCTCGCGCAGGTGCCGGTGCCCGACCGTACCGATGCGCTGGCTTCGGCCGAGCAGGGCGCGCACCAGCCGCTGGAGCCGATGCTGCAGGCGCTGGGCCGGCTGGCCGCGCTCGGCAGCCGGGCCGTGGCCATCGCATGCAACACCGCGCATGCCTGGCACGCCAACCTGCAGGAGCGCTTTCCGCAGGTCGAGCTGCTGCACATGGCGCGCGAAACCGCGCAACAGCTGGCCGGGCAGGGCACCACCAGCGTCGCGCTGATGGCTACCGAAGGCACCTACCGCGTGCGCCTCTACGAACAGGCGCTGGCCGAAGCGGGCCTGGGCTGCCACGTGCCGACGCCAGCGGAGCGCCACACCATCACGCGCGGCATCTTCGACGGCGTGAAGGCCGGCAACATGCAGCTTGCCGAGCAATGCTTTTCCGAAGTGGCGCTGCGGCTGGCCGAGCGCCATGGCCCGGTCACCATCATCATGGGCTGCACCGAGGTGCCGCTGGGCCTGCAGGGCTCGGCGGCGGTGGCCGGCCTCGACCTCGTCGACCCCGCGCAGGTACTGGCCGCGGCGCTGGCCCGGCGGGCCTACCAACCCCACTGAAACCAGGGGTCATAGAGGCAGGAGTCGATTTCGCCTACATTGCGGCGTGCGTTTTTTCATAGCGCAACGCCCCTTGTCCGACGATTCAACTGGAGCCCTTCCCATGCCCCTCGACGACAGCCGTTCCGACTTCGATTCGCTTCGCCCCGGCGAGAGCACCGAGCAGGGCGCCACGCGCCGCACTGCACTAAAGGCCGCCATCGGCGTGGGCTATGCCGCCGCCGTGCTGCCGGTGGCTGCGCAGACTGCCATCAGCACCTCGGCCGAAGGCCTGAAGGCCGGCCCGATCAAGTACACCGTCAACGGCTTCGAAGTGCCCGCCTACGCTGCGGCACCCGCCGGCAAGACCGGCCTGCCGGTGATCCTGGTGATCCAGGAAATCTTCGGCGTGCACGAGTACATCGCCGACACCTGCCGCCGTTTCGCCAAGCTCGGCTACCTCGCCATCGCGCCCGAGCTGTATGCGCGCCAGGGCGACCCGCGCGGCTACACCGACATTCCGAAGCTGCAGGCCGACATCGTCAGCAAGGTGCCCGACGCACAGGTGCTGGCCGACCTCGACGGCGCGCTGGCCTATGCCAAGGCCAACGGCGGCGACACCAGCAAGGCCGGCATCACCGGTTTCTGCTGGGGTGGGCGCATCGTGTGGCTCTATGCCGCCACCGGCAAGGTCAAGGCGGGCGTTGCCTGGTACGGCCGGCTGGTCGGGCAGCCCAGCGAACTGACGCCGAAGCACCCCATCGACATCGCCGCCAGCCTGCAGGCGCCGGTGCTCGGCCTGTATGGCGGAAAAGACCAGGGGATCCCCCTTGACACGGTTGATAAGATGAAAGCAGCTCTGGCCACTGGAACCCCGGCGGCCAAGGCGTCGAGCTTCGTCGTGTACCCCGAAGCAGGCCACGCATTCCATGCCGACTACCGCCCCAGCTACGTCAAGAGCGCGGCGGACGACGGCTGGCAACGCGCCACGGCCTGGTTCAAAGCCAATGGCGTCGCCTGAACGCGGCGCCCTGTAGCCACCCCCGCCGAAGGCCGTCGAATGACGGCCTTTTCTCTTTTTATGAACGGACAACGGCCTTGTTGAAACAGTTTCAGCGGCCGCTCCTCTTGCGCAAGCAGCTATGAATTTGATAGTCATCATCGTGGCGACCCTGGTTGCCGGTATCGGAAGCGTCTGGCTCGCGGCCCTCCTGCTGAAGGTGGGGGTGCGCAGCGGTTCGGGCGGCGTGAACCCGCAACATCTGCTGAGCCTGGCGGCCGGTGCGCTGCTCGCCACCGCATTCATGCACCTGCTGCCCGAAGCCTTCGAGAGCCGCATCGAACCGGCGATGCTGTTCGCGGTGCTGCTGTTCGGGCTGGTGTTCTTCTTCCTGCTCGACAAGGCCGAGCTATGGCACCACGGGCACGAACATCACCATGGCGAAGGGAAGGACGGGCACGAAGGCCACGATCACCATGACCACGGCCACGACCATTCCCACACACACGACCACGGCCCCCGCACCGGCGGCTGGGCCGTGCTCACCGGCGACAGCGTGCACTGCTTCGGCGACGGCATCCTGATCGCCTCGGCGTTCACTGCCGACCTGCGCCTGGGCCTGGTCGCCGCCATCGCGGTGCTGGCGCACGAAATTCCGCACCACATCGGCGACCTCGTCGTGCTGCGCCAGAGCTCCGCCAACCAGCGCGCGGCGCTGGTGAAGGTGTCGCTCGCCGGCACCATGACCGCACTGGGCGGCATCGCGGGCTGGTGGCTGGTCGACCAGCTGCACAGCTGGCTGCCGTACTTCCTGGTGCTGGCCGGCAGCAGTTTTGTCTACGTGGCGCTGGCCGACCTGATTCCGCAGCTGCAAAAGCGCCTGCCGGCACGCCAGACCGCCGCGCAGATCCTGTGGCTGGCCGCGGGCATCGTGCTGGTCACGCTCGTGAGCCGGCTGGCGCACGGCGAGCATGGGCACGACCACGGCCACGACGACCCGGGCCACGGGGAGCACGGCCACGTGCACAAGGACTGACGGTCGGTCAGCCGGTTAGCGAATCCCGCGGGAAACTTTCCGACACCGACGCTGCGCGCCGGATGAACCGGAACGGCCGAAACAGGCGCACCATAGGGGGTCTGTCAGAAATCAGCCGAGGAACCGATCATGAACACCATCGACGCCACCGCGCGATCCGCCTCGCCCGCCGAAGACGATGAGGACGACACGCCCGCCGATGACTTCGAGGAGCAGGACAGCGACGTGTCCGACGACCTGTCGGAGGAAACGGGCATCGATCTCACCGATGCGAGCGAACTCGATGCCGACAACGTGCCGGCAGACGAAGAATTCGACCGCGTGATGAACGCTCCAGACTGAGCCTGCTCAAGCCATTCAGGCAGTCTCGCGCCGCGTGATCACCTGCCCGTTGCGCACCCCGCAGTGCGCCCCGTCGCGCCAGGTCACGGCGCCATTCACGATCACCGCATCGATGCCTTCGGCCGGCTGCATCGGCGTTTCGTAGTTCGCGGTGTCGCGCACCGTCGCGGCGTTGAAGATCACCACGTCGGCGTGGTGGCCCGGCTTCAGAGTGCCGCGCTCGTGCAGGCCGAAGTTGCGCGCCGTGAGCCCGGTCATCTTCCACACCGCCGTTTCCAGCGGAAACAGGCCGACATCCCGGCTGTAGTGCCCCAGCACGCGCGGGAAGGTGCCCCATAGGCGCGGATGCGGCTTCTCGCCCAGCGGAATGCCGTCCGAGCCGATCATGGTTTCGTCGAATGCGAGGATGCGCTGCACGTCGTCCTCGTCCATCATGAAATAGATCGCGCTGCCGGGCTGCAGCCGCTTGGCCGCCTCTTCGCCCGACACGCCCCATTCGGCGGCGATGTCCTTCAGGTCGCGGCCCGCGCATTCGGGGTGCGGCACGCTCGAGGCGATGAGCACGCGGCCTTCCATCATTCCGCGATCGGTGCGGATCATGGTGGAGCCGGCCGTGTAGGGGTAGCAGTCGAGCCCGATGCACTGGTGCTGCATCGCTTCCTTGATGAAGGGCAGCGTGACCTTCGTCTTGCCGAAGTTCTGCGTGTTCTGCACCTTGTGGTGCGACACCACCACCGGAATGTCGAGCGCGCGGCCGATGAGGAAGGTTTCTTCCAGCGACTCCATCACGCGGTCGCTCTCGTCGCGCATGTGGGTCACGTACAGCGCCTTGCGCGAGCTGAGCGGACGGCCGACTTCGATGATCTCCTCGGTCGTCGCCTTCACCGCCGGCGGATAGAAGGTGCCGGTCGACAGGCCGATGGCACCGGCCTGCATCGCCTCTTCGACCAGCGCCTGCATGGCTGCGATCTCGGTGTCGTTCGCGGGCCGGTCGAGGTCGGCCATGACCACGGCGCGCAAGGTCGAATGGCCGACCATCGCCGCCACGTTCACCGACGAGGGCGTGGCGCGCAGCGCATCGAGGTACGCCGCGAAGGTGGTGAAGCGGCCTTCCGCCGGCGGGTCGAGCAGGCTCAGCGGCATCGGCAGGTCCATGTCGGCGCGCAGCGGCGCGGCGCTGATGCCGCAGTTGCCTGCCACCACCGTGGTCACGCCCTGCGACACCTTGAACGGCATCTGCGCCTGCGACAGCACCGCCTGGTCGTCGTGCGTGTGCGAGTCGATGAAGCCTGGCGCGACGATACGGCCGGTGGCGTCGAGCGTCTGCTCGGCCGTGTGGCCCGCGAGCTTGCCGATGGCGGCGATGCGGCCGTTCACGATGCCGACGTCGGCATCGAAGCGCGGCGCCTTGGTGCCATCGATGACGGTGCCACCGCGGATCAGCAGGTCGTAGTGGGGAAGTTTTTCGGACACGGAAAGATCCTTTCTTTCTTCTTCAGCGGAAATGGCAGGCAACCCAGTGGCTGCCGTTCGCGGACGACGGTCGCTCGGTCAGCTCGGGCGTCCTCTCCTTGCACACAGCCTGCGCCATCGGGCAGCGTGTATGAAAGCGGCACCCCGAAGGCGGGTTGGCGGGGCTCGGCGGATCGCCCTGCAGCAGCATGCGTCGCGCGGGCGTGCGCGGGTTGGGCACGGGCACGGCCGACAGAAGAATCTCGGTGTACGGATGCAGCGGCGTCGAGAAAAGCGTGTCGCGGTCCGCAATCTCCACGATGTGCCCCAGGTACATCACTGCCACGCGATGACTGATGTGCCGCACCACCGCAAGGTCGTGCGCCACGAAGAGATACGCGATGCCGAACTCTGCCTGCAGGTCCATCAGCAGATTGACCACCTGCGCCTGCACCGACACGTCGAGCGCCGACACCGGCTCGTCGCACACGATCAGCTTCGGGTTCAGCGCCAATGCTCGCGCAATGCCCAGCCGTTGCCGCTGTCCGCCGGAGAACTCGTGCGGAAACTTCTTCGCCGCCTCGGGCCGCAGCCCGACGCGCGAGAACAGCCACTGCACGCGCTCGCGCCGCTCGGCCGCCGCGCCCATGCCGAAGTTGCGCAGAGGCTCGGCCACGATGTCTCCGGCCGTCAGGCGCGGGTTCAGCGAGGCATACGGGTCCTGAAAAATAATCTGCAGCTGCCGCCGGCGCATGCGCATGTCCTCGGCGGACAGCGTCAGCAGCTCTTCGCCCTCGAGCTGCACCGAGCCCGAGGTCGGCTCGACCAGTCGCATGACCGACTTGGCCGTGGTCGTCTTGCCGCAGCCCGATTCGCCGACCAGCGACAGCGTTTCGCCGCGCGCAACGGAGAACGACACGCCATCGACCGCCTGGATCGAAGGCCTGGCCGGCCGCAGCCAGCGCTTGGGCGAGATGTAGTGCTTGCGCAGGTTGCGCACCTGCAGCAGTGGCGTTGCAGCGGTCGTCGTCATGCAGCCATCTCCTCGGTACCTGCCCAGTGTTCTTCGACTGCAAAGCACGCCACCACATGGTCGCCGCCTTGCTGCACGAGCTGCGGCGTCTCGGCGCGGCAGCGTTCGCGCGCATGGCTGCAGCGCGCCGCAAAGGCGCAGCCGCGCCCGAGTTCGTGTGCGGCCGGCACCAGCCCCGGAATCTCGGTGAGCCGTGTGCTCGCGGTGTTCATCGCAGGCATCGAGGCCATCAGCGCGCGCGTGTAGGGGTGCAGCGGGCGGTCGAACAGGTCGATCACGTCGGCCTCTTCGACCTTCCTGCCGGCATACATGACCACGACGCGGTCGCAGCTTTCTGCCACCACGCCCAGGTCGTGCGTGATCATCACCACGCCCATGCCCAGCTCCTTCTGCAGGCGCTTGATGAGATCGAGGATCTGCGCCTGGATCGTCACGTCGAGCGCCGTGGTGGGTTCGTCGGCGATCAGCACTTCGGGGTTGCAGGCCAGGGCCAGCGCGATCATCACGCGCTGGCGCATGCCGCCCGAGAGCTGATGCGGGTACTCGTTCACGCGCCGCTCGGGCTCGGGGATCTGCACCACGCGCAGCATTTCGACCGCGCGCTTCATCGCATCGGCACGGTTGGCCTTCTGGTGCAGCTGCACCGTCTCGGCGATCTGCCGGCCCACGGTGAGCACCGGGTTCAGCGATGTCATCGGCTCCTGGAAGATCATCGAGATGCGGTTGCCGCGAATCTGCCGCATTTCGCGTTCGCTGAGCTGCATCAGGTCGGTGCCGCGCAGCCGCACCGCGCCCATGTGGCGCCCGGGCGGCGTGGGCACCAGCCGCAGGATCGACAGCGCCGTCACGCTCTTGCCGCAGCCCGATTCGCCGACCACGCCGAGCGTGCGGCCCGCGCGCACCGTGTACGAAACCCCGTCGACCGAACGCACCACGCCCGCCAGCGTGTGGAAGTGCGTGCGCAGGTTGTCGACTTCGAGCAGCGGCTCGCCGGGGGCGAGTGCGGTGTGGGACATGGTGAGCGTCATGACATGTCCTTCACAGTTGCCGCGCAAGGCGCGGGTCGAGCGCATCGCGCAGGCCATCGCCGAGCAGGTTGATCGCCAGGACCGTCGCCGCCAGCAGCAGCCCCGGATACAGGATGATGTGGAACGCCACCGTCACGAAGTTGCGTCCCTCGGCCATCATGTTGCCCCAGCTGGGCGTCTGCGAAGGCACGCCCACGCCGAGGAACGATAGCGCGGCTTCGGTCAGCACGGCGGCCGCCGCCACGAAGGTGGCCTGCACCACCAACGGCGCCACGATGTTCGGCAGCACGTGGCGCACCAGGATCACCGGCAGCCGCGTGCCCACCGCATGCGCGGCCTCCACGAACAGCTGCTCGCGCAACGTGAGCGCGAGCGATCGCACCAGCCGCACCACGCGCGGAATCTCGGGCACCGTGATGGCGACGATCACTGTCGCGAGGCTGGCGCGCGTCACCGCCATGAGCGCGATGGCCAGCAGGATGCCGGGGATGGCCATGAGCCCGTCCATCACCCGCATGATGGGCCCGTCCGCCCAGCGCACGAAGCCCGACACCAACCCGAGCGCAATGCCGAAGCAGGTGGCCAGCACCGCGACCGCGGCGCCCACGATCATCGACACGCGACCGCCCCACACGGCGCGGCTGAACACGTCGCGCCCCAGCGCATCGGTGCCGAACCAGTGCTCGCCGGAAGGCGGTTGCATGCGCGCGAGCGGGTCGATGTCTTGCGGATCGTGCGTGGCGATCCACGGCGCGGCAATGGAGAGAATGGCCACCGCGATCAGCAGCAGCGCGCCGATGATCAGCGTGGGGTGCTTGCGCACCCAGCGCCAGCGCGGCGGCACGAAAGGGGCTTCGTCGTCGGCCGCGGCGTCGGGTGTCTGGATGGTGTTCAAGGGAAGGACCGTGGACATTGCGTGGGGTTCTTCTTCATCAGTACTGGATGCGCGGGTCGAACAGGCGGTAGCTCAGGTCGATCAGCAGGTTGATCAGCACGTACACCCCCGCCGACAGCAGCAGCACGCTCTGAATCACCGGGTAGTCGTGCCGCTGCACCGAATCGATCACGAGCCGGCCCACACCCGGAATGGCGAACACCGTTTCGGTGACCACCACGCCGCCGATCAGCAGCGCGATGCCCGCGCCGACAGTGGTGGCGATGGGAATGGCCGCGTTGCGCAGCGCATGCCCCAGCACCGGCAGCACGCCCAGGCCCTTGGCACGCGCGGTGCGGATGTAGTCCTCGTGCAGCACTTCGAGCACGGTGGCGCGCGTCATGCGCGTTACCAGCGCGATGTACACCAGCGCGAGGTTCACGCAGGGCAGCACCAGCGAACGCAGCCATTCACCCGGGCCCTCGGCAAAGTGCACATAGCCCTGCACCGGAAACCACGGCAGCTGGACCGCGAAGCTGTAGACCAGCAGGTAGCCCACCAGGAACACCGGCACCGAGAAGGCCAGCACCGCGAACAGCATCACCAGCCGGTCGATCCAGCTGCCCGCGCGATGCGCCGCGAGCGTGCCCAGCGGCACCGACACCACCAGCGTGATGAGCATGGTCAGCGCGGCGATCGACACCGTCGGCTCAAGCCGCTGCCCCAGCAGCTGCGCCACTGGCATCTGCGTGAAGATCGAGGTGCCGAGGTCACCGGTGAACAGTTTGCCGACCCAAAGCGCGAACTGCTGCCACAGCGGCAGGTTCAGGCCGAGCGCGGCGCGCAGCTTCTCGATGTCCTCGGTGGTGGCGAGGTCGCCCGCGATGAGCGCGGCCGGGTCGCCCGGCGACAGGTGGATCAGCAGGAACACCACCACGGCCACCACTGCCATGACCGGGAGCGTCGAGAGAAAGCGTCGAACGATGTAGCCCATGGCGATGCCTTGTGCTGGCGCTTCGTCTTACTTGTCGAGTACCCAGACCGTCGGCAGGCCGGCCCAGAGTTTGTCCAGCCCCTTGAGGCTGGCGCGCGCGGCGAACGCGGCCGAGTACTGGCCCGCGTTGATGTACGGCACGGCTTCGTAGGCGCGGCGCTGGAAGGCGTCGAGCAGCTCCTTGCGCTTGGCCGGCACAGTCTCTTTCAGCCATGCGGTGCGCAGCTCGTCGAGCGGCTTGTCGCAGGGCCAGCCGGGCAGCGTGTTGCCGCACGCCGCGCCCAGGTAGGCATTGGCGATGGGCGAGTTGGCGTCGAATTCGCCGGCCACGGTGACGTACATGTTCCAGCCGCCCGCGTCGGCCGCATCGCGCTTGGCGCGGCGCGCGCCGATGGAGGCCCAGTCCATGCTTTGTGCGTCGACGTTCAGGCCGATGCTCTTCATTGTCTGCGCGGCCATCAGCGCCTCGGCGTTGAGGTAGGGCACGTCGCTGGGCACCATCAGCACCACCTTCTCGCCCTTGTAGCCGGAGGCCGCGAGCAACTGTTTGGCCTTGGCCACGTCGGCCTTGCGGTAGGGGTCGGCACCGGCGGCCGTGTCGTTGGGGCTGCCGCAGATGAAGTAGGTGGCGCAGTAGGCCATGCGCATGTCCAGCGGGAAGCCCATGGCCGCCACGAAGCGTTCCTGGCTCACGGCCTGCAGCAGCGCCTGGCGCACCTTCGGGTTGTCGAAGGGCGGGTGCAGCTGGTTCATCACCAGGAAGCCCTGGTAGGTGCCGAAGGCGCCGATCTTCACGCTGGTGTCGGTGCGCAGCGGCGCGATGTAGTCGGGCGGCAGCTGTTCGATGAGGTCGACCTCGCCGCGCTTCAGAGCGGCCACCGCGCTGTTGGCGTCGGGCAGGTAGAGCCATTCGACGCGATCGAAGCTGCTCTTCTTGCTGCCCGACAGGCCGCTCGGCGGCTCGCTGCGCGCCACGTAGTTGGGGTTGCGCACGAACACCGTCTTGTTGCCCGGCACCCATTCGTCGCGCTTGAAGATGAAGGGGCCGGAGCCCAGCACCTCGGTCAGCGGCGCGGTGGCCGGCATCTTGGCCAGCCGCTCGGGCAGGATCACCGGCGGAAAGCCCGAGGGCTTGGCCAGCGCCTCGAGCACCATGCCGAAGGGCTCGTTGAGCGTGAGCGTGAAGCTGCGCGCATCGGTTGCCTTCCACTCGGCGCCGCTCGCCACCATCGCGCGGCCCAGGCTGTCGCGTGCGGCCCAGCGCTGCAGCGAGGCGATGGCGTCGGCCGAGGTGACGGCGCTGCCGTCGGAGAACTTGAGGCCCGGGCGCAGCGTGAAGCTCCACTGCTTGCCGTCTTTCGAGGTCGTGTACTTATCGACCATCTGCGGCTGGGGCTTGCCGCTCGCATCCTGCGCGAACAGCGTGTCGTAGACCATGTAGCCGAAGTTGCGCGAGATGTACGCCGTGGTGAAGGTCGGGTCGAGGATCTTCAGGTCGGCGTGCGCCACCACCTTCAGCGTCTTGGGAGGCGGCGTCTGGGCGAACGCCGGAAGGGAAAGCACCAGGGCAGCGAGGGCGGCAAGCGTTCGTCGTTTCATCGTCGGTTCTCCGGTCGGGGGCGAAGGAAAGAAAAAGAGGTCAGGCGGCGACGCCGATCGGCCACTTGGGCAGGCGGGCCTTGCGGTACGGCAGCGTGTTCAGATCGAGCGTCACGGCGCCCGGTGCGCCCGCGTAGATGACGTGCTTCGCCACCTTGGAGTACGAGGCATAGAAGTGCTGCGACGACTTCACGACGATGATCTTCTTCGCGGCGAGGTCGCAGCCCAGCTGCGTGAACAGGTCGGTGCCCATCGCCTGGTTGCGCAGCGTGATCAGCACGATCTCGATGCCGTTCGCCTCGATCAGCGCGCTGTCGCCCATCAGCGTGGGCGTGCCGGCCAGGCCCGTCATCACCAGGTCGTGCTTCAGCGCCTTCACGGTGCATTCCAGATCCAGCGGATCGCCCGAGAGCGGGCTGATCTTGCCGCCGATGCGCATCTGCAGCCTGGCGCCCACGCCTGCGTCGAATGCAATGCGCACCGCGATCGGGTCCCACAGCGGGCCCAGCGCCGCGTTGGTGATGCCGCGCTCGACCATGCGGCGCAGGATGAAGGTGGAGTCGCTTGCCGCACCGCCGCCGGGGTTGTCCGCACCGTCGGACAGCACCACCGGGCCGCCGTCGAAGGCCAGCGCTTCGTCGAGCGAGGCATCGATGCTCGGGTAGTTGACCGTGAGGCCGTCGCGCATGGCGATGACCTCGTCGGCGAGCTGGCGCGCAAGAGCGTCGGCTTGGGCCTGGTTGCCATCTGTGTAGACCAACACCTTGGTGCCCATTTCGGACACGTCGCCCCAAGAGAAGCCATGCGTGAGCGACACCGACAGCACGCCGTTCTTGCCTTCGAGCGACTGCATGCGCTCGACGAAGCCGCGCGCCGGCTGGCGCGAGGTATGGACCGTGACGATCATGTCGCAGTCGACCACCGCGGCCACCGGCTTGACCTTGCCTTCGACCATGGCGGCGCAGAGGTCCACCAGCTCCAGCCCGCGTTCGAGTACGTCGGTGTGCGGGTACTCCTTGAACGAGATCATCAGGTCGGAGTTCTGCACCATCTCGGGCGTGAGGTGGTTGTGCGGGTCGAGCTCCGCGCCGATCACCACGCCAGGCCCGACGATCTGCCGCACGCGCGCCAGCAGGTCACCTTCGCAGTCGTCGTAGCCGTCGGCCACCATCGCGCCGTGCAGGCCGAGCAGCACCATGTCGACCGGCAGCACAGCGCGCAGGTCGGCCAGCAATTCGTCGCGCAGGGTTTCGTAGGCGTGGCGCGTGGTGGTACCGCTGGGCTGCGCGCCGGCCACCATGCCTTCGAAGAGCGTCCAGCCCTTGTCGGCGCCGCGCATGCGCGCGGCCCACAGCGGGCCCGAGAACAGAGTCATCGCTTCGGGGTGCTTGCCGGCGGGGAAGTAGCCACGGTCCTTGAAGGAGGCGAGGCCGGTCGGCATCGGGCCGAAGGTGTTGGTTTCGGTGGCGAGGGAGGCACTGAAGACGCGCATGGTGATGTCTCTTGGAGTGGGTTGTTTTTTGTCGTGCGTCCGCGCTCAGGCCGTGGCCGTGCGCAGCCGCTGCGGGCCCAGCATCTCGGCCGTGAGCCCGAAGGAGGCGATGCGCTTCGGCAGCGGCAGTCCGCGTGCCAGCGCGGCGCAGGCCTCGCCCATGGCGGCCGATGTCTGGATGCCGTAGCCGCCTTGCGCCGCCACCCAGAAGAAGCCGGGCACGCCGGGCTCGAAGCCGCCCACCAGGTCGCCGTCAGCCACGAAGGAGCGCAGGCCGGCCCAGGTGCGGGTGGGCCGGCGAATGGCGAGCGTGGTCGCTTCCTCGATGCGGTGCATGGCGATGGCGATGTCCATCTCTTCGGGCTGTATGTCCTGCGGCTCGACCGGATCGGCATTGGCCGGCGAGCCGAGCAGCATGCCGGCGTCGGGCTTGATGTACCAGCCCTCGTCGGCACCGAACACCATGGGCCAGTGCGCGACGCTCTGGCCTTCGGGCGGCGCGAAGATGAAGGCCGAGCGCCGGCGCGGCTCGATGCCCAGCTGCGGCACGCCCGCCATGCGCGCGACGGTGTCGACCCATGCGCCCGCCGCGTTGAGCACCACGGGCGCCTCGTACACGGCGCCGCCGGCCTCCACGCGCCAGCGCTCGCCCACGCGCTCGATGGCCGTCACGCCGGCATCGCACACCAGCTTGCCGCCAGCGCGCCGCATGCCGCGCAGGTAGCCCTGGTGGATGGCGTGCACGTCCATGTCGGACGCATCGGGTTCGTACACCGCGCCCATCACTTGCTCGGGGCGCAGCGCCGGCACCATCTCGCGGGCCTGCTCGCCGCTCAGGCGCGAGGCGCCGGTGTCCATGGCGCGCAGCACCTCCCAGTGGGCTTCGAGCTCGGCCATGTGGTCGGCACCCGCGACCATCATCGCGCCGCGCGGCGTGAGCAGCGGGTGCTCCGAGAAGCCTTCGGGCGGATGTTCGAGGAAGGCACGGCTCGCCATGGTGAGGGCGCGCACCTGCGGAGTGCCGTAGCTTTCCATGAAGAGGGCGGCAGAGCGGCCGGTGGAGTGGTAGCCAGGCTGCGACTCGCGTTCGAGAAGGATCACGCTGGCATGCGGCGCGAGCCAATGGGCCACCGAAGCCCCGGCGATGCCGCCGCCGATCACGAGGAAATCTGCCACGACGGGCGTTGGGGTGCTGGAAGTCATCGGCAAAAAGTGTAGGTACAAATTTGCGGATACGCAAATTGATTTGGTGGCACCAAGGGGAAACCATGGTGCACCGCTTCGGTGAAATTTGCGTCAACGCAATTTGCGTATACGCAACTTCCGCGCCCGCGTCATGCGGGTTGGCATGGATGGCGCACCGCCCGGCTGGCAGAATCCACTTGCATCACAAGAGAAAGCCAAGCGTGAATCCACACACAGGGACCAGGACGGCGACAAAGCCGAAGGACGAGCCGCCCACGCTGGACCGCACCACTTTCGGTCATCGCCTGCGCAGTGCGCGCAAGCGTTTCGGCTGGACGCTGGCACAGCTGGCCGAGCGCTCGGGCGTGTCGATCACCACCATCTCGCGCGCCGAGCGCGGCCAGTTGGCGTTGGGCTATGAAAACTTCACCGCGCTGGGCCGCGCGCTCGAGATGGACATGAACGCGATGTTCGCGGGCGCCGGCGTCAAGCCCGCGCAGCTCGACGGGCCGGTGGTCACGCGCGCGGGCAAGGGCGTGGTGTACCGGGGGCTGTCGATTGCCTACGAGTTCCTCGGCACCACGGCGGCGGGCAAGCAGATGAGCCCCATCGTGGGCACGGTGCATGCGCGGCGCATCCACGGACCGGAAGACTTCGTGCGCCATGCGGGCGAAGAGTTCGCCTATGTGCTGTCAGGCGAGATCGAGGTGCACTTCGACAATGGCGAAGTGCTGCACATGGCGCGCGGCGACTCGCTGTACTTCGACAGCCGCCTCGGCCATGCGTACATCAGCGTGAGCCGCCAGCTCGCGCGGATCGTGGGCATGACCATCGGCGAGAGCCGGCACATGCAGTCCGCGCGCGAGGGAGAGGCGCGCAAGGCGCCGGTGCCGGCCAAGTCCGCGGCACCCAAGACCGTGAAGGCCAAGGCGCCAACAAGCGGAAGGGGCGCCTAGCCCTCAGGAGAAATACGCGGGGTAGTCCGTGCCGTCGAGGCCCGGCACCACCGCCTTCAGCGGTTCGTTGCCATTGCCCTGCAGCTGATCCGCCGCGTAGTCGGTAACGCACCCTGCCAGCAGTTGCCGCGGGTCTTCGAGGATCACGCGCATGCGGGTGTTGAGCGCATGCCAGTCCTCCGGTCCACCGATGGCGGGCATCTCGCTGACTTCGGTGGTGTCGGGCTGCAGCACCGGCCGGCCGCCACGCCCGGGGGCGAAGCGCGGATAGCCCTCGTACATCATCGGCCCCAGGTCGCTCATGGCCCGTGTCGCCCACCAGAGCTTGCGCATCGGCGCCTCGTGGGCAGACACGGCCGCCAGGTCGACGGGGTAGGTGAAGGTGGGCGCCGGTGCATGCGGTGCGATGTACACGCGCTCCAGTGGTAGCGCATGGTGCGACGAGGCGAGGATCATCGAGCACACGGCGTTGGTGCTCCAGGTAACGCCCGCGGTGGGGCGGCCCTGCCTGCCCACGATCAGCACCATTGCGTTCGCCCAGTCGATGCGGTGGCGCTCGAACCACGCGATCACGCGGTGCCCGGTGTCCAGGCCGACGAGGAAGAAGGTGGCGATCATCACCTTGTTCATCGGCACGCTCGCGCCGATGGCATCGCCCGTGGCTTCGAGGTAGTGCGTGCGCAGGTCGGCGGCAGTGAGGGTTTCGGGGTGGGCGAGGGCGCGCTCGATGTAGCGCTCTGTGGCTTCGCAGGCGTAGTGCACCATGTTCGCGATGGCCGTCTCGCGGCCCCGGTAGGCGGGCACCGCGATGTCGTCGCGCCAGAGCGCCACGCTGTTCGCTTCACGCGCGGCCACGGTGGCGGCCAGCAGGCGTTCGGTTTCGCTGCGCCACAGCGTGCCTTCGGGGTCGAGTTCGCGCAGCCGCACCAGCGAGGCCAGTGCGGGGCCAAGGTGCGACACCGCCGCCAGCTCCTTGAAGCCGCGCGTCGTGAGCCGGTAGCCCTCGACCTCCGGCGGCCTGCCCCTGCCGGGGAACAGGATGAAGTCGGCCGCCGTGGCAACGATCAGCGCCGCGTCGGGCGCGGCCTCGGCGGTGGCGTGCGTCATCTTCGCGCCGATGCTGTCGGCGCTCGCGGTGTAGGTCTCGAAGAGGCGCAGGAACTCGGGGCTCTGGAAGTTGGGGTTTGCCGTCATGGTGGGGCTCCTGTCTATGCGCCGAGCCGGTACACCTTGCTCGGCGTGCGAAAGCGGATGTCGGCGCCGAGGCTGTTGGTCACCACCAGGTAGGCATGGCCGTTGTCTTCGAAGGCGCAGGCATCGGTGGCGCCGGAGGTCGGAAACTCGCGCTGCGGCACCAGCTTGCCGTCGGCGAAGCGGTAGCCAACCGAGGTCAGCGAAGTGATGGGCGCCTCGCGGCTGCCGAGCAGGAAGTTGATCTGCACCAGCTCGCCGCCCTGCGCATCTTCGCGCCAGACAAACTCGCGCCCGCCGGGGCCGCTCAGCGTCTGGTGCGCGACGAAGCCGGTGCCGTTCCAGCGCAGCAGCACGGTGTCGTCGTGCAGGCAGGCAAAGGCCAGCCAAGCTTCGCCCTGTGCCTCGAAGAACTGGAAAGCGCGGCCGGTCTTGCCGTCGAGCAGCTGGAAGTCTTCGAAGCGCGTGCCGCTCCACAGCATGACGCGCGAGCGCGCCACGTGATCGGCATAAGCCAGGAAGCGCTGCCCGCCAATCTCGAAGAACGCGAAGTTGTAGCCCCAGGTCGAGTCGATGACCTGGAACTCGGCGAAGCGCTCGCCGTTCCATTCGTAGATGGCCGACTTCGACGGATTCCGGGCCTCGGTGCCTTCCATCGCCACGCCCTGTGCGAGCGCCAGAAAGTGGCGTTCGCCGATGGTGAAGTGCGTCCATTGCTTGGCCGCGAAAGTGGGCACGCGCTGGAACTCGGTGAACGCGCCGTCCTTCAGTTCGAAGATGACCGAGTCGACATTGAGCTCGTACGGACCGGCGCCCGACTTCAGGCTGGCGGTGGCCAGGAAGGCGCGGCCGCCGATCTCGAAGAACTCCGCGTCCTCGCCCCCCGGCACGGGCAGTCGCGCGTGCGGCACGAAGGCCTCGTCCTGCCAGCGGTAGACCAGCGCATCGATATTGCTGTTGCCCACGGTGATCATCGCGGGTTGCCCCGTCACGTCGACCGCGAGCTGGGGCACCACGAGGTAGCGCATGCCGCCGTGAATGAAGGTCTCCGCCGCGCGCGCGCCGGAGGTGTCGAGGTCCTGGATGTTTTTCATCGCGGTCGTTCTTTCGTTCGGCATTCGCACCTTACTGCGGTATCGGCGCAAAGCCGAACAGCCGCGCCGGGTTGTCCACCAGGATGCGCTGGCGCGCCGGTGCGTCGGGCGCCCATGGCGCGAGCAGATTCAGCAGCTCGCCGGTGTCGCGCGCGCCGTCGGGAATGTGCGGCCAGTCGCTGCCCCAGATGGTGCGTTCGGGCAGCGCGTCGACGATGGCGTGCGCCAGTGGGCGCAGCTTTTCGAAGTTGCCGTCCTTGGCCACGCGGTAGGGGCCGGAGAGCTTCATCCAGCCGCGCCCGTCGGCCAGCACCTTCAGCAGGAGGTCGAAGTCCTGCCGCGTGAGGCCGTCGCTCTCGAGCATGTAGCCCATGTGGTCGATGACGAAGTCGGCGTCGATGTCGCCCAGGTACGGAATGAGGTCGCGCACCACCCAGCCCGGCGTGTAGAACTGCAGGTGCCAGCCCAGCGCCTTCGTCATGCGCACGCTGCGCTGGATGTACTGCACCAGCTCGGCGGTCGGCAGGCCCGAGCGCAGGAACAGGTCGAGCCGCAGCGCGCGCACGCCGCGGCGGTGCATGTCGTGCAGCGTGTCTTCGGTGACGCTGTCGGCCACCATGGCCACGCCGCGCGCACGCTCGCCTGCGATGTCCAGGGCGTCGAGCATGCAGCGGTTGTCCGTGCCGTAGAAGCTGGGCTGCACGATCACGTAGCGCGCCAGGCCCAGCGACTCGCACATGGCGTCGAGCTTGGTGAGCGGGCCGTCGGGCAGCGTGTAGTGCGGCTGGTCGACGTGCGGGTAGCGGTCTTCGCTTTCGAACACGTGCACGTGCGAGTCGCAGGCGCCGGCAGGCACGGTGAAGGAGGGGCGCGCCAGCGTGTCGGGTGCGCGCATGGTCGTGGAAGTGAGGATCTGGGAACTCATGGTGTCGAAGGAAAAAAGATGAGAAAAAAGTCGATGAAGGCTCATTCGAGCGAGATGCCGCCAGCGGCAATCAGCCGGCGGTTGCGCTCGAGTTCGGCGGCGACGGTGCGGCGCATCGTCTCGGCGTCGGGCGTGACCGGCGCGAAGCCCTGCGCTTCGAGCGCCTTGAGCGTCTCGGGCCGGGCCAGCACCTCGCGCAGCGCTGCGGTGGTCCGTTGCCGCGCAGCCGCCGGCACACCGGCCGGCAGCACGATGCCGACCCACGAGCGGTAGGTGTAGTTGCGCAGCGCGTCGATGCCGGTCTCCGCGAAGCTCGGCACCGCGGGCAGCGCAGCCCAGCGGGTCGATGCCGTGGCGGCCAGCGCCCGCGCGCGGCCGTTCGCCACGAAGGGCACGATGGGCGAAGTGACGTAGGCCATCATGTCGACCTCGCCCGCGATCAACGCATTCATCGCTTGAGCCTCGCCCTTGTAGGGCACGTGCCGCGCCGTGATGCCGAGCGTGTGCAGCAGCTCCTCGGTCTGCAGATGCAGGCTGGTGCCGACGCCGAAGGAGCCGTATGTCAACGTGCCGGGGTGCGCCTTCGCATAGGCCACGAGCCCCGGCATGTCGGTCACGGGCAGGTCGGCGCGCACCGCCAGCACGCCGTCGTTGAAGGCGACGATGCCGAGCGGATCGAAGTCCTTGAGCGGGTCATAGCCCGCCGCCTTGTCGACCACCGGATTGACCGATGCGATGGAAGGCGAAACCGCGATCAGCGTGTGGCCGTCGCGCGCGGCCCGCAGCGCCGCTTGCACGCCGATCTTGCCGGCCGCTCCGCCCTTGTTTTCGACCACCACTGGTTCGCCCAGCACGGAAGACAGGCCCTGCGCCACGATGCGTGCGACGCGGTCGATGGGGCCACCCGGCGGCGTCGGCACGACGAGGGTCGTCGCTCCTTGTGCAACCTGGGCGAATGCCGAGCCCGGCAAGGCCAGCATGCCGAGCAGCAGTGCGAGCACGGCACCTGTGCGGCGCAGGGCTGCTTCAGCGCACGACCGCATCGCCGTTCTCCACGCCGACCGAACTCAACGCCTTCGCGACGCGCTCGTGCGCGGCGGCCAGCAGCATGTCGGTGTCGATGCCGGTCATGAGGAAAGGTGCCGCGCCGCGGTGCACCAGCTCGGCCGAGTAGGCCGCGTCGGCAATGCCGCCGATGGCGAGCGGCTTGCCCACGCGCAGGCAGGCGGCCAGCGCCGTCTCGTGCGCGGCACGAACCAGCGGGTGCTTGAAGTCGCCGGCCACACCCAGCTCGGCGCTCAGGTCGTTGGTGCCGATGCCCACGATGTCGATGCCCGGCACCGCGGCGATGCGCTCGATGTTCTCGATGCCCAGCGGGCTTTCGATCAGCACCTTCAGCGCAGTGGCGCGGTTCATGGCGACGTTGAAATCCGCCGCAGCCATCTTGCGATAGCCCACGTGCGGCAGAGTGCCGATGGCCGAGCGGTGGCCCAGCGGCGGAAAGCGGCAGGCAGCCACGAGGTCTTCGGCCTGCGCCACGGTCTCGATGCGCGGCGCGATGATGCCGCCCGCGCCGCCGTCGAGCAGCCGGCCGATCACGCCATACTCGCGCTCGGGCACGCGCACGAAGGGCATGAGGCCGATGTCCATTGCAGCGGCGCAGATCTGCACGGCCGCGTCGATGGCGATGCTGCTGTGCTCCAGGTCTATCCAGATCGAGTGGTGGCCGCTGGCCTTGGCGATGCGTGCGATGTCGGGCGTGCGCGAGGCGCGGATGCCGAGCGCCGTCACCGGCAGGCGCTGGCGCAGTCGGCTCACGACGAGGTTGGTCGATGCGGCGTCGGCGGACGCCGTTGCGCTGTCTTGCACCATGCGGGTTCTTCCTTTGTCTCTGTGGTTGTAAAGGTGTGAAGGGATGCTAGAGAATGGGTGTCATATCCGGAAATACCGGATTCGGATTGCATTCGATACGCTGGAGATATCGTGGAACTTCGACACCTGCGCTACTTCGTCGCCGTGGCGGAAGAACTCAACTTCACCCGCGCCGCGGAACGCCTCTACATGGCACAGCCGCCGCTGAGCACGCAGATTCGCGGGCTCGAAGAAGAGTTGGGCGTGCAGCTCTTCGAGCGCGACAAGCGCCGCGTGTATCTCACGCAGGCCGGGCGGCACTTTCTCGACCGGGCGCGCACCATCCTTGCCTCGGTGCAGAGCGCGAAGGACGAAGTGCAGAGCGCGGCGGCGGGCGAGGTCGGCAAGCTCAACGTGGGCTTCACTGCGTCGTCGATGCTCACGACGGCGCTGCCGTCGGGCATTCGCCAGTACCGCGCGAGCTTTCCGGCGGTCGAGCTGCAGTTGCGGGAAATGGCGTCGATGCATCAGCTCGACGCCATCAATGCCCGCGAGCTCGACCTCGGCGTGCTGCGCAAGCCCAATGTGAGCATTCCGGTGGGCGTGACCATCGAGGAGTGGTACTCGGCGCCGCTGGTCGCGGCGATGCCGCAGCAGCACGTGCTCACGCGTGGCAAGGGCATCCACATCCGCGAACTGAAGGACGTGCCGCTGATCGTCTATCCGCGCGACGCGGGCATCGGCCTGTACTGGAAGGTGCAGGAGCTGTGCGCCAAGGCGGGCTTCCGCCCGGCGGTGATGCACGAGACGCGGGAGGCCTCGACCATGGTCGGGCTGGTGGCGGCGGGCTTCGGCGTGGCCATCGTGCCGGCCGACACGCAGTGCATCCAGCTCGAAGGGGTGCTGTACAGCCGCATCCTCGACAAGGACGCGGTGTCGAGCCTGTATCTGGGCTACCGCGATGCAGACGCCAATCCGCACCTCGACAGCCTGTTGCGGCTGTTGCGCGGCACGCAGGTCGCGTCGAGTCGCAAGCGCTGACGACGATCTGTCAGCCGCGCGGCTTGCGGTAAGCGATCCAGCCCAGGGCCGCCGCCGCGATGAAGGCCGGGATCGCGGCGAGCAAGAACAGCTGCCCCCACGGCAACTTCGCACCCACCAGCAGCCCACCGACCAGCGGCCCCACGATGGAGCCGATGCGGCCGACCGACATCGACAGCCCCACGCCGGTCGCGCGCACGCTCGCCGGATAGAAGTGCACGCACAGCGCGGGGATGTTCATCTGCCCGCCGATCACCAGCAGGCCGATGGCGAACACCAGGCAGAAGGCGGCGACCTCGCTGCCGACGATGTGGAAGCCGAAGAAGGGCACGAGCGCAGCGCCCAGCGCCAGGCACAGCGCCACCGGTCCGAAGGGGCTGCGCCGCGCCACCACGAAGGACATGGCGAAGGCGCCGGCCACGCCGCCCACGTTGAGCATCACGCCAGCGAGCGCCGAGCGCTGCGGGCTCATGCCGTTCATGGCGAGCACGCTGGGTGTCCAGCTCAGCAGGAAGTAGCTGACCAGCAGGATCATGAAGGCAGCGGTGGCGATCAGCACCGTGCCCGGGCCGCGTCCGTCTGCGACGAGTTCGGCGAGCGGGCGCTTGGCATGGGCGGGGCTTGCGTCCGCTGCCGTGGTGCTCGTGCGCCCCGACTCGGATATTGCGAACACCAGCGGCAGCAGCGCCAGCGCGAGCGTGCCGCCACCGATGAAGATGCCGCGCCAGCCCACCGACTGCATCAGCGCCGCCGTGATGGCGCCGCCGGCCACCGCCCCAATGGGAAAGCCCAGGAACATGCGCGAGACCGTCGCGCTGCGTTGATCCGGATGCGCATGCTCGGCCGCCAGTGCCGAAATGGTGGGAATCGCGCCGCCAAGGCCGATGCCAGAGAGAAAGCGCCACAGCATCAGTTGCTCCGGGCTGGCCGATGTCGCGCTCAGCAGGATGAAGCCGCCTGCCACCAGGATCGAAGCGAGCAGCAGCCGCCGGCGGCCGAAGCGGTCGGCCGCCGCACCCACGGAGAGTGCGCCCACCACAGCGCCCGCGAAGCTCACGGCGAACACCTTGCCGAAGGCGCCGGGCGGCATGCCCCATTCCTTGGAGATGAGCGGCGCGACGAAGGACAGCATCAGCGTGTCGTAGCCGTCGATCAATGCGATCAGGAAGCAGACGACGATCGAGAAGCGGCTGGCGTAGGGGAGGGCGCGTGGCGGGCGGCTGGCCCCGGCGAGTGGAAGCGATGACATGTTTTTGTCTCCTGATGGATGCAGCTGCTCTTTGGCGCTGATGCGGCCGATGCTAGGAGCCGCCATGCATATCCACAAATACATTTTCCGGAATGCATTGCGGTAGCTTTTGCGTATGGAGCCCTGCGGCGGACCAGTCGGGCAAACCCTGTCGTTGCCGTGTCCCCGATTTGCTCGCACGGCACGAGCGCGTGGCTATGCTGTGTGCCGTCATTCACTCCCGAGAAAAACACCATGAGCTTGCGTTTGTCCTCCTTCCCGCTTCGTTCCATGGCCCTGGCCTGCAGCCTGGCGCTCGGTGTCGTCGCCGGTGCACACGCCGCGCCCGATGCGAAGCTGCTCGCCGCCGCCGAGAAGGCACAGCCCGCGGTGATCGACAACCTCAAGGAGATGGTGCTGATCGAATCGGGCAGCCTCAACGTCGACGGCCTGCTCAAGATGGCGGACGTGGTGGAAGGGCGCCTGAAGGCTGCCGGCTTCAAGACCGAGCGCCGCAAGGCCACTGCCGGCGCGGGCGCCGACCTCGTGATCGGCACGATCAAGGGCACGGGCAAGCGCAAGATCATGCTGCAGGGCCACATGGACACGGTGTATGCGCCGGGCATCCTGAGCAGCCAGCCCTACAAGGTCGATGGCAACCGCATCTACGGCCCCGGCATCGCCGACGACAAGGGAGGCCTGGCCGTGATGATGGCCTCGCTGAAGATCCTGGCCGATGCTGGCTGGCGCGACTACGACACGCTCACCGTGCTGATGAACCCCGACGAGGAAGTGGGCTCGGTCGGTTCCGGCGAACTGATCGCCACCATGGCCGACCAGCACGACACAGTGCTGTCGTTCGAGCCGACGGCGGCGAAGTCGGTAGCCAAGGGCGAGTCGCTGCTGCTGGGCGCGGCCGGCATCGCGCAAGCCACGATGGAAGTGAAAGGCCGCGCGGCACACGCCGGCGCCGCGCCCGAACTGGGCCGCAACGCGCTGTACGAGCTGTCGTACCAGATGCTGCAGACCAAGGATCTCGCCAAGGACATCCCCGGCGTGACGCTCAACTGGACCGTGGCGCGCGCCACTGGCCCGATCAACCAGATCACCGAGAAGGCGCAGGCGCTGGGCGACATCCGCATCACGCAGCCCGGTGCCGAGAAGAAGCTCAACGAGGTGCTGCAGGCGAAGATCGCGGCCGGCAAGCTCATTCCCGATACCGAGACCACGGTGAAGGTGGAAGTGGGCCGCCCGGCCTTCATCGCGGGCGACAAGGGCCGCGCGCTGGCTGAGAAGGCGCAGGCCATCTACAAGGAAATCGACCGCGACCTCGCGCTGACGCCGATGACCGGCGGCGGCACCGACGCGGGCTATGCGGGTCGTTCGGGCAAGGCGACGGTGGTCGAGAGCTTTGGCCTCGCGGGCTTCGGCTACCACGCGCGCGACGAGTACATCGAAGTCGACTCGATCGTGCCGCGCCTTTATCTCGTCACGCGGCTGCTGACCGAGATCGGCAAGAACTGATAGACGGCGTCCGACGGCGCGGGCGCGCTACTGCTGTTGCTGTCCGGGCTCGCCGGGCCGGCCCGGCGGGCGCCGCGCCGCAGCCGCTGCTGCTGCAGCGGCCGCGCGCTGTTGCTGCTGCTGGGCCTGCTGCTGTTGGTGCTGCTGCTGTTGCTGTTGGCGCTGGATCTGTTGTTGTTGCTGCTGCGCCTGTTGCTGGGCGCGGGCCTGCTGTTGCTGCATCTGCTGCTGACGTTGCTGCTGCTGTTGTTGCATCGCCTGTTGCTGCTGTTGTGCGCGCGCGGCCTGCTGCTGTGCCTGTTGTTGCCCCTGTTGCTGGCGGCGTAGCTGCTCCTGCTGGGCTTGCTGCTGCTGCCGGGCCTGGTTCTGGGCCTGCTGCTGTTGTGCTTGTTGGCGCTGGACCTGCTGTTGCTGCTGTTGGGCCTGCTGTTGTGCGCGGGCCTGTTGCTGCGCCTGCTGTTGCTGCTGCATCTGCTGGCGGCGCGACTGTTCTTGCTGGGCCTGTTGCTGGTGCTGCTGGCGTTGCTGTTCCTGCACCGCCTGCTGCTGTTGGCGCTGCTGTTGCTGCGCCTGCTGTTGCGCCAGCTGTGCCTGTTGCACTGGCTGGCCTTGCTGGCGGTGCGCAGGGTCCTGTTGCTGCTGCTGGAGCCGGGCCTGGCGTGCCTGCTGCTGTTGCTCGCGCGCTTGCTGTTGTTGCTGTTGTGCCTGCAACTGCTGGGTCTGCTGCTGCGAACGTTGCTGGGCTTGTTGCTGCGCCTGCTGTTGATGCATCAGGGCTTGCTGCTGGCGGACTTGTTGTTGCTGTTGCTGCTGTTGTTGCGCAAGCGCCGCCTGCTGCTGTTGCTGCTGGCGTTGTTGTTGCTGCTGCGCGAACAGTGCCTGCTGCTGTTGCGCAGGGCCCGGGCCGGCCGCGAAGTTGGGTGGCGGCGCCCCCGGCGGCAGCGCGCCGCGCGGTCCGCCATTGTTGTTGTAGACATTGCGCACGTTGTTGTTGACCACCGTGGTCGAGCGCGAGATGTAGGTGCTGTTGTTGTAGACCACGGCCGGCCGGGCGAAGGCCGGCTGCACCGCCGGCCCGCGATCGCGGTCACGCCCGCGCGGTGCGCCCCAGTTCATGTTCCACGAGTGCCAGCCCCAGTCGTGCCGCTCCAGCGCGGCGCCCACGATCACGCCGGCTCCGAACGCGAGCGCACCGGCAGCCGCCACCTGGCCGCCGCTGTAGCCCCGCGACACCACCTCGACCGGCGGTGCATAGGCATAGCCGGGATAGATCGGCTGCGGCTCGCCGTAGATGACTTGCGGGTCGTACGCCGGCACGTACACCACGTCAGGCTGCACGGGCTCGATGGTGATGAACTGCGGCGGCGGCTCGATCATCGCGGGGCCTGCGTACATGGGCTGCATGTCCGGCGAGGGCGCGTAGTTCTGCGGCGGTGCGGCGCTGGCCACGCGCAGCTTGTCGTTGTTCTTGAGGCGGCCCGCCTTCGATGCACGCTGGCGCATGACCTGGATCGCGTTCATCACGTCGGCCGGGTCGTTGTAGTAGGCCTGCCCGAGTGCCTCGGTCCACGGGATGTTGCCGGCCATCTGGTCGATGACGGGGCGGAACGCGGTGAGCGACTTCACGCTCGGGTCCCAGGGCTGCTGGTTGGCCGCGTCGGACAGCGGGCCTGCCTTGAGGTTGCGGTTCTGCGCAAGCCATTCGTGCGCGGCGGTGATCTGCTCGGGGTAGGTGGCACCGGCCAGGACCTGGGCCACCAGCTTGTCGGGGTAGAGCGCGATGGGTGCGACCATCTGGTAGAGCTGCTCGGCTGAGGGCGGCGTGTAGGTGGCCTGCACCGGGGCTGCCGCTGGGGCCGGTGTCTGCGGCACCGAGGGTGCGGGCATGGTGGTTGCCGGGTCTGTGGCGGCGGCAGTGGGTGCGGCAGCCGGCGTACTGGGGGTCTTGTCGCAGCCTGCGAGGACCAGAGCGCCGATGCACAGCGAGATCGTCAGCAGTCGCGGGGCGAGGGGGAGATTTGTTGTCATCTGGAGTTCCATGAGGACGCCTGCGTCGTGTCCGGAACTCTTTCAACGGTGCGCGGCAACAGGCGATGACAAAGCCTGCGCCGTGGATGCAACGGTCTGTGTCGGTGGTGCGCCGTCAAACCTGTCGGCGCAGAACCACACGGCAGGGGTTACTTGGCGCCGCCCGTGTACTTGGTGACGGTGGCGGCGCTCACGTGGTAGCCGCTCACGCCCATCATCGAGTCGTTGCGCAGGGTCTGCAGCTTGCCGGTGACCCACACGGTGTCCATGGCGCGGAACTTGGCACCCTTCTGCGGCACCACGTGCAGGATCTGGTTGGCGGGCGGCGGCGGCGTGTGGATGCAGGCGCCGAAGTAGGGCACCAGCAGGAACTCGGTGACTTCGCCCTTGGCCTCTTCGAGCGGCACGATGAAGCCCGGAATCTTGACTTCGGTGCCGTTCATCGCGGGGTTGGTCGGCGCGTTGTTCGACACCTCCTGCATCTTCATGAGCAGCTCGTTGGCGCGCGGGTCGCCATCGTCGAGCGCGCTCAGGTCCATGCCCTTGAACTCCTTGGCCGGGTCCCAGTCCTTGGGCACCAGTTCTTCCCAGGTGATCTGGCGTGGCTGGCCCGGCGTGGCCTTGGCTGCGGCGGGCGCTGCAGCCTTGCCACCCAATGGGTTGGTGGCGGTGGTGTCCTTGGGCGCGGGCTCGGCGGCCCAGGCGGCGGCTGCGAGACCGGCACCTGCGACCATCATTGAAAGCCGGATGAAAGCTTTGCTCGTGAACGTCGTGTTTGCGATGGGCATGGCAATGGGCATGATTCAAATCCTCGGTGAGAGGCCGTCGGCAAGGGAGAGTCGGTAGGCGCGGATGCCAGGCAAGAGGCTTGCCAGCCATCCAGCGACCAGCAGGCTTGCCATGAGCAGCCATTCGTTCAGTGTAGGTTCTGAAAGGCTCAATGTCAGCCCGAACTGTGCCTGCAGCCATGGCGAGAGCAGGGCGATGCCGAGCACCGCCATCACCACGCCGAAGGCCACGCCCAGCACGGTGACCATCGCGCCTTCGAGTGCGAGCAGCGCCAGCACGTGGCGAAGGCCCGCGCCCACGGCGCGCAGCACGGCGAGTTCGCGGCGGCGTTCGTTGAGCCCGGCCATCACCACAGACACCAGCCCTGCGAGGCTCACCAGTGCGACGAGCGCCGACATCAGCAGCAGTGCGTTCTCGCCGATGCCGATCACGCTCCACAGTTCGTCGAGCGCCACGCCGGGCAGGATGGCCATGAGCGGCTCGCCGGTGTAGGTCGAGATCCAGCGCTGCACGCCGAACACGGCGGCGCGGTTCTTCAGGCCCACCAGCGCGGCCGTCACGTTCTTGGGTGTGAGGTCGAACTTGCGCACCTGCTCGGCCGGAATGTGCACGCCAGGCATCGGCGCGCCGCCCACCCATTCGAGGTGGATGGCTTCCATGGCCGCGAGGCCGATGTGCACTGTGCGATCGACCGGCGTGCCGGTGCGCGCGAGCACGCCGACCACGGTGAAGGGCTTGTCCGCATGCTCGGCCACGTTGAGCTCGCCGCTGCCGTGCGCGAGCGTGATCTTCTGGCCCACGTGGTAGCCGAGCTTGTCGGCCACTTCGGCGCCGACCACCGCGTCGAACAGTTCGTTGAAGGGCTTGCCCTCGCGCAGCTTCAGCGTCTGCTTGTCGCCGTAGCGGAAGTGCGTGAAGTAGTCGGTGGAGGTGGCCAGCACCGCGAAGCCGCGGTGCGAATCGCCGAGCGACAGCGGCACCACCCAGTCGACGCCAGGGTGCTCTGACAGCGCCTGCACGCTCTTCCACGAGATGTTGTTGGTGGCCGCGCCGATGCGGAATACCGAGTACAGCAGCAGCTGCGTGGAGCCGGTGCGCGCGCCCACGATCAGGTCGGTGCCCGAGACGGAGGATGCGAAGTTCTCGCGCAGCTCGGTGCGGATGCGTTCCACACCCAGAAGAAGAAAGGTCGACAGCGCGATCGAGAACACCGTCAGCGCGAGCGTGAAGCGGCGGTTCCAGGCGCTGCGCCAGGCAATCGAGAAAAGTGCCTTCATGCGTCCACCGCCATCGCGCTGCTCGCTGCGCGGTTGATCTCGGGCAGCAGCACGTGTCGCACAAAGCGCTGCGCGATGCGCTGGTCATGGCTCACGAATACGAGCGCGCTGTGGTTCTCGGCGCAGGCCGTCAACAGCACGTCGAGGAAGGCTTCGCGTCGGTCTTCGTCGAGTGCCGAAGTGGGCTCATCGGCAATCACCACTTCGGGCTGGCCGATGAGAGCGCGCGCCGCGGCCACGCGCTGCTGCTGGCCGACGGACAACTGCAGGGCCTGGCGTTTCCACAGATTGCGGTCGAGCCCCATCTGGTGGAGCAGGTGCTCGGCTTCGTCGCGCGAGCTGCCGTTGCGCGCGGCATTGGCCTCGCGCCGCTGCGAGAAGCGGCAGGGCAGCAGCACGTTGTCGATCACGCTCAGGTACGGCAGCAGGTTGAACTGCTGGAAGATGTAGCCCACGTGCGCCACGCGACTGCGGTCGCGCGCGGCGCCCGAGAGCTTGGACCAGTCGTGCCCCAGCAGCGTGACGCGGCCTTCGTTGGCCACCAGCACGCCGGCCAGCAGAGACAGCAGTGTGCTCTTGCCACAGCCGCTCGGGCCATGCAGGAACACCGATTCGCCTGCGGTGATACGAAAGGCTTCGATGTCGATGCACGGCGTTTTCACGCCGGGCCATGCGAAGCGCAGCGCTTCGGCGGCGAGCACGACGCGCAAGGGCGAAGACTCTGCCTCGGGATGGGTACTCACAGTGTTACTTGCCCCAGCTCAATCGAGCAGGCTGCGCTGCCTGCGCGCCTGCCGGGCGCTTGAGCTGGCGCTTGAACTGGCCTTGCGCCGTGGCAATCTGCGAGTCGATCTGGCGCAGGCCCTTGAACACGCTGAACAGGTTCAGGTCGATGAACTTCGCGGCGGCCGCGTTGGTGCAATTGAAGGAGAAGGTGGCGTCGAGGTCGGCATGGCCGACGGGCTCGCTCGGGTCGGGGTTGCCCAGGCCCAGCGCGCCGGAGCGCAGGTCGACCGGGCCGAGCTTGCAGTTGGCTGCCGGATCGACGATGAAGAGCTTGTCGGCCGCGCGCAGCTGCGCAACTGCTTCCTCGACGAGCTTCTTCTCGGCGTCGGTCTTGGGTGCGCGTTCGAAGCCGACGATGTTGTCGAGCGGTGATTCCATGTCGATCACCACCGTGGGGCCGTCGACGGCCACGTCGAGCTTGAGCTGGCCGTGCACGTGGGCGTGCTGTTGCTGGGCCTGCGCGGTGAGGAACGGGGCGGCCGCGAGGAGGGCGGCGGCGATGGCGAGGCCGGTGGTGCGGCCAAGGCTTCGGGAACGTCGATTCGTCGTCGTCAATGTCATGGTTCAGCGCCTTGCCGGGTCGGCAGCCCCGGCGTGTTGCTCCATTCGCTCCAGCTGCCGGCATAGAGCGCGGTCGTCCCGAATCCCGCGATCTGCATGGCGAGCAGATTCGGCACGGCGCTCACGCCGCTGCCGCACTGGTGGACGACTGTCGCCGCATCGCGTCCCGCGAGCAGCGCTTCGAACTCGGCACGCAATTGCGATGCCGGCTTGAATTTGCCGTCGGGGCCGAGGTTCTCGGCGAAAGGCCGGTTGAGGGCCCCGGGGATGTGACCGGCAATCGGGTCCAGAGGTTCCACCTCGCCGCGGTAACGTGCACCGGCGCGTGCGTCGATCAGGTTCTGGTCAGGCTGGCCGAGCCGGCGCACTACTGTGTCGGTGGTGACGAGCTTCGCAATCGGCTCGCCCATGACGAAGTTCGACTGGAAGCGTGCGGGCTCCTCGCTGCTCGTGACTTCGCCGCCCGCGGCCTGCCAGGCCTGCAGGCCGCCGTCGAGTACGGCCACGGCGTCGTGGCCCATCCACTTGAGCATCCACCACAGGCGGCCGCAGTAGTTGGCGCCGTTGCGGTCGTACACCACGGCCTGCATGTTGTTGGCGAAGCCGATGCTGCAGAGCCAGCCCGCGAACTTCTCGCGGCTGGGCAGCGGATGGCGTCCGCCCGAGGCGGGCAGGCCGTCTTCCTGCGCCACGACCACCTCGCCGTGCGCGCCGGGGGCACCGTGCTTTGCGCTGAGGTCGGTGTCGAGGTTGGCGTACAGCGCGCCCGGAATGTGCGCGGCCGCGTATTGCTGCGCGCCGCTCTCGGGCTTCATGAGGTCGAAGGTGCAGTCGAACACCATGAGAGGCGTGTCCGTCGATTGCAGCTTGTGGAGTTGTTCGACGCTGATGAGGGTGGTGTACATGGTGTGTGTCCTTCTCTGGTCAGGTCAATGCAGAAAGAGTCAGTGTTCCTCGGCCGGCGCCTTGGGCACCGCCCGTTGTCGCAACACGGTTGCAGCAATGCCGCTGGCGATGATAAGGGCCATGCCGGCCCAGCCGGTGGCATCGATACGGTCGTTGAACAGCACCACGCTGTAGAACGCCGCGAACACGATGCCCGAATACTGCAGGTTGGCCACCACCAGTGTGCCGGCCTGGGTCTTGGCGGTGGCGTAGGCGCGGGTCATGCAGAGTTGTCCGAGGGCGGCCAGCAATCCGATCGGCAGCAGCCACATCGCATGCTGCCAGGTCCATGAGCCATGGTCCGAAAACCCGGTGGCCGCCGTGGCGAAGGCTCCGGCCACGGCCGAGCCGACCGCGAAATAGAACACCGTGCGCAGCTCGGGTTCGCCGATGCGCGACAGCGCCATCACCTGCATGTAGGCAAACGCGGCCGTAAGGCCCGACAGCAGGCCCAGCATGCCCGCGAAACCCTCGCTGCCGTTGACGCTGGGCTTGAGCATCAGCACCACGCCCACGAAGCCGGCGAGCACGGTCAGCACCATCGTGCCCTGCAGCGGCGGGCGCTCCACGCGGCCGTCTCGCCCGGGCACCGGCACCCAGGCCAGCAGCGAGCCGCCGACCAGGAAGGCCGCGACCCACACGCTGCTCATGTAGTTGAGGGTGACGGCCGTGGCCAGCGGCAGGTGGGCGATGGCATAGAACCAGGCGCCCAGCGACAGCACGCCGATGGTGCTGCGCCAGGCGTGCATGCCGGGGTATCGGGTGGCCAGCGAGACGCCGCGATTGCGGGCCAGCAGCCAGAGGAACACGATGCCGATGAGGCCGCGGCCCAGCACCATCTCACCGCTGTTGAACCACTCCGAGGCGACTTTCACGACCACGCTCATCGTGGCGAACAAAAAGGCCCCCAGCACCATCCACAGCGCTTGCATCGTTTCGACTCTAAGGTAAGGAAAAAGAGTGCCCCGGCGAGTGCGGGGCGGGCCGGTTTCAGGCTGGTTTCTGCATCGCGGCCTTGTACCACTCGTGGAACTGCTGCATGCCGTCTTCCATCGGGCTCTGGTAGGGGCCGGTCTCGTTGTCGCCGCGCAGCATCAGCGCGCGGCGTCCGGCGTCCATGCGCTCGGCGATCTCGTCGTCTTCCACGCAGGTTTCCATGTAGGCGGCCTGCTGGGCCTCGACGAACTCGCGCTCGAAGGCGACGATTTCCTCGGGGTAGAAGAACTCGACCATGTTGAGCGTCTTCGTCGGGCTCACCGGGTGCAGGGTCGACACCGTGAGCACGTGCGGATACCACTCGACCATCACGTGCGGGTAGTAAGTGAGCCAGATGGCGCCGTACTTCGGCGGCTTGCCGTCGCGGTACTTGAGCAGCTGCTCCTGCCACTTCTGGTAGACCGGGCTGCCCGCGCGGCCCAGGCGGTTGGCCACGCCTACCGTTTGCACCGAATAGTGGGGCTTGAACTCCCAGCGCAGGTCGTCGCAGGTGACGAAGCTGCCCAGGCCCGGGTGGAACGGGCCGACGTGGTAGTCCTCGAGGTAGACCTCGATGAAGGTCTTCCAGTTGTAGTTGCACTCGTGCAGCTCGACGCGGTCGAGCGCGTAGCCGCTGAAATCCAGGTCGGCCTGCGGGCCGAGGCCGGCCATGTCGGCCGCCACGTCGGGGCCCGAGCCGTCTGCGTTCTTCTCGAAAAGAAGGCCGTTCCACTCGGTGAGCGGGTAGTTGTGCAGGTTCAGGCAGGGGTCCTGCTCGAAATGCGGGGCGCCGATCAGCGTGCCGGTGGTGCGCGAATCGCTCGCGGCATAGGTCCAGCGGTGCAGCGGGCACACGATGTTGCCGCCGGCCTGGTTGTCGAGCTGGCCCCGTCCCTGGAGGATCAGGGCCTGGCGGTGGCGGCAGACGTTGGAAATCAGCTCTACGCCCTTGGGCGTATGGACCAGCGCACGGCCCTGATGCTCCTGCGGCAGGGTGTGGAAGTCGCCCATTTCGGGCACGGCCAGGCGATGGCCGACGTAGCGGGGCCCTCGCGCGAAAAGGTTTTGCATTTCGCGGGCGTAGAGCGCCTCGTCGAAATACGCGGAAACTGGAAGTTGGCTCGCGGCCTGCTGCAGTTGAAGACTTAAATCAGACATGGAGGACCTGACCAAGCTCCCCACAGGGAGAAAAAAGAAAAGAACGGAAGGCGCCGCCAGGAAGAGTCGGCGGCCCGGAGAGGGTGTTGACGTCGTCAACGAGAGAAGTTCGCATTGTACCCGGGGGGCATTTTTGTGCCCCCGGCTTTTCACCCAGGCCGGCGGCGGTCGCCAGTTGTTTCGATCCCAGTCCTAAAATGCCCGATTTCACCCACGTTTCGCTTGCATGCCCAAGGTGCCCCCCCCTTCCTCGTCCAGCCCGGCGGCAACGCCCGATACGGGCCCGCTGCCTGCCAGTTACGAAGCCGGGCTCCAGGAACTGGAGCAACTGGTGGCGGAACTCGAATCGGGCCAGTTGCCCCTCGACCAGCTGCTAGTCAGCTACCAGCGCGGCGCGGCGCTGCTCGCCTTCTGCCGCGACAAGCTGCAGGCGGTCGAAGACCAGATCAAGGTGCTCGATTCGGGCAGCCTGAAGGTCTGGACGCCTGAATGAGCGCCGCCGCGCTGAAATCCAGCCATTGGGACGCCCGCACGCTAGCCGGCTGGAGCGACCCCCACCTGGCGAATGTCGAAGCGGCGCTGTCGCGCTGGGTCGGCGTCGACGCCCCCGTGCTGCTGGGCGACGCCATGCGCTATGCCGTGCTCGACGGCGGCAAGCGCCTGCGGCCCCTGCTGGTGCTGGCCGCCAGCGAGGCCGTCGGCGGCAACCGCGCCGCCGCCCTGCGTGCGGCCTGCGCTACGGAACTGATTCACGCCTATTCGCTGGTGCACGACGACCTGCCGTGCATGGACAACGACGTGCTGCGCCGCGGCAAGCCCACCGTTCACGTGAAATTCGGCGAGGCCGATGCCCTGCTGGCCGGAGACGCGCTGCAGGCCCTGGCCTTCGAGCTGCTCACGCCCGCTGGCGACGAGATTCCCGCTGCCACCCAGGCCCTGCTGTGCCGCCTGCTCGCGCGCGCTGCGGGCAGCCAGGGCATGGCCGGCGGCCAGGCCATCGACCTGGCCAGCGTCGGCATTGCGCTTGACGAAACGCAGCTGCGCGAAATGCACCGCCTGAAGACTGGCGCGCTGCTGCAGGGCAGCGTCGAGATGGGCGCCGCCTGCGGTTCGGTCACTCCTGCGGCATTGGCCGCGCTGCGCGACTACGGCGCGGCCATCGGCCTCGCGTTCCAGGTGGTCGACGACATCCTCGACGTCACGGCCGATTCGCAGACCCTGGGCAAGACCGCCGGCAAGGACGCCGCGGCCGACAAGCCCACCTATGTGTCGCTGCTCGGCCTCGACGGCGCGCGCGCCCAGGCCCGCCAGCTGCTGGCCGATGCGCTCGCCGCCCTCGAAAAGAGCGGCCTGGCGGATACCGCAGCCCTGCGCGCGCTGGCCCACATGGTGGTCGACCGCGACCGCTGAGAGAAAAGAACAACCCCCACATGGCTCCGCTGCTTCCCACACTTCACGACCCCTCGCCGATCCGCAAATACGACCGGGCCCAGCTGCGCCAGCTGTCCGATGAGGTGCGCGCCAGCGTGCTCGACAACGTCTCGCGCACCGGCGGCCACCTGAGCTCCAATCTCGGCACGGTCGAACTCACGGTCGCGCTGCACCATGTGTTCAACACGCCGCACGACCGACTGGTGTGGGACGTGGGCCACCAGACCTACCCGCACAAGATCCTCACGGGCCGGCGCGAGCGCATGCCCACGCTGCGGCAGATCGGCGGCATCTCGGGCTTTCCGCAACGCAGCGAGAGCGAGTACGACACCTTTGGCACGGCCCATTCGTCGACCAGCATCTCGGCCGCGCTCGGCATGGCCATGGCCGCCAAGCAGAAGGGCGAAGACCGCCACACCGTGGCCATCATCGGCGACGGCGCGCTCACGGCTGGCATGGCCTTCGAGGCGCTGAACAACGCGGGCGTGTGCGACTGCAAGCTGCTCGTGATCCTGAACGACAACGACATGTCGATCAGCCCGCCGGTGGGCGCGCTCAACCGCTACCTCGCGCAGCTGATGAGCGGCAACTTCTACGCCGCCGCCAAGAACGTCGGCAAGAGCATGCTGCGCAACGCGCCGCCGCTGTTCGAGCTGGCCAAGCGCCTGGAGCAGCATGCCAAGGGCATGGTCGTGCCGGCCACGCTGTTCGAGCAGTTCGGCTTCAACTACGTGGGCCCGATCGACGGCCACGACATCGACTCGCTGGTGCCCACGCTCGAGAATCTCAAGCACCTCGAAGGCCCGCAGTTCCTGCACGTGGTCACGAAGAAGGGGCAGGGCTACAAGCTGGCCGAGGCCGACCCTGTGGCCTATCACGGCCCTGGCAAGTTCGATCCGCAGGTGGGGTTGGTCAAGTCCGCCGCGGTTGCCAAGCAGACCTTCACGCAGGTGTTCGGCCAGTGGCTGTGCGACACCGCCGCGCACGACGGCCGCCTCGTGGGCATCACGCCCGCGATGCGCGAAGGCTCGGGCCTCGTTGAATTCGAGAAGCGCTTTCCCGATCGCTACTACGACGTCGGCATCGCCGAGCAGCACGCCGTGACCTTCGCGGCCGGCCTGGCCTGCGAGGGGCTGAAGCCGGTGGTCGCGATCTACTCGACCTTCCTGCAGCGCGCGTACGACCAGCTGATCCACGACGTGGCGATCCAGAACCTGCCGGTGGTGTTCGCGCTCGACCGCGCGGGCCTCGTGGGTGCCGACGGCGCGACGCACGCGGGTGCGTACGACATTCCGTTCCTGCGCTGCATTCCGAACATGAGCATCGCCTGCCCGGCCGACGAACGCGAGTGCCGCGAGCTGCTGTCGAGCGCCTACGAGCAGAACCACCCGGTGGCCGTGCGCTATCCGCGCGGCGCGGGCGCGGGTGTCACGCCGCACCTCACGCTCGAATCCTTGCCCTTCGGCAAGGGCGAGATCCGCCGCGAAGGCAAGCGCATCGCCATCCTCGCCTTCGGCACGCTGCTGTACCCCGCGCTCACCGCCGCCGAGTCGCTCGACGCCACGGTGGTCAACATGCGCTGGGCCAAGCCGATCGACGTCGAGTTGCTGCTGAAGGTCGCGGGCACGCACGATGCCATCGTCACGCTGGAAGAGGGCGCCATCATGGGCGGCGCGGGCAGTGCGGTGCTCGAAGCACTGCAAGCCGCCAACGTGCAGAAGCCGGTGCTGCAACTCGGCTTGCCCGATCGCTTCATCGAACACGGCGATCCGGCCAAGCTGCTGGCGTCGATCGGACTGGACGCGATCGGCATCGAGGCATCGATCCGCGAGCGCTTCGTTTCGAGCGCAGGGTAAACCCCTGCCGGCGGCTGTAAGCGCGTTTTTACAATCGTCCGGACTTAGACAAAAGTCCCCAACGCGGTCACAAGCCGCGTTTTGTTTTTCCAAGAACTCGGAGAGCTATCAATGGATCGTCGTTCCCTCATCAAAAACGCCGGCATCGCGGGCGTTCTGGCTGCCGGCATCGCACCCGCGGTTCACGCCCAAGCCACCGTTCGCTGGCGCCTGGCGTCGAGTTTTCCCAAGTCGCTGGACACCATCTTCGGCACCGCCGAGGTGTTCTCGAAGAGCGTCAGCGACATGACGGGCGGCAAGTTCCAGATTTCCGTGCATGCCGGCGGCGAGCTGATGCCCGCGTTCGGCGTGGTCGACGGCGTGCAGAACGCCTCGGTCGAAATGGCCCACACGGCCCCGTACTACTTCTACGGCAAGGACCCGACCTTCTGCCTGGGCTGCGCAGTGCCCTTCGGCATGAACACCCGCCAGCAGAACGCCTGGATGTACGAAGGCAACGGCCTGAAGCTGATGCGCGCGTTCTATGCCAAGTACAACATCATCAACCTGCCGGGCGGCAACACCGGCGCGCAGATGGGCGGCTGGTTCCGCAAGGAAATCAAGTCGGTCGCCGACCTGAAGGGCCTGAAGTTCCGCACCAACCCGTTCGCGGGCAAGGTGCTCGAGCCCTTCGGCGTGATCCCGCAATCGATTCCCGGTGCCGACCTGTACCCGGCGCTCGAAAAGGGCACGCTGGACGGCCTCGAATGGGTCGGCCCGTATGACGACCAGAAGCTGGGCTTCAACAAGATCGCGCCGTTCTACTACTACCCAGGCTGGTGGGAAGGCGGCCCCGAGCTCGACTTCTACATCAACACCAAGGCATGGGAAGGCCTGTCGGCCGAGTACAAGGCCATCGTCGAGGCAGCTGCCGCGCACGCCAACATCACGATGACGGCGAAGTACGACTCCAAGAACCCGATCGCGCTGAAGCAGCTCGTGGGCTCGGGCACCAAGCTGCGCCCGTTCTCGCAGGACGTGATGAACGCCGCCTTCAAGTCGGCTCAGCAGATCTACTCGGACCTGAACAACACCAACCCCGAGTGGAAGAAGATCTACGGCGACTGGTCGAAATTCCTGGCCGACCAGAACGCCTGGTTCCGCTACACGGAAGGCACGTTCGACCGCTTCATGCAGCAGCAGAAGCTGTAAGCAGGCGCCTCGCGCACTGCATGCAAAAAGCCCCGCTGGAACCAGCGGGGCTTTTTTTATTTCGTCGACCCGGTCTCGGTTTCAGGTGCGTCCGGCTTCGGTGGAATGGAGCGCTTCGCCACCTGTTCGCCGAAGGCCACGAGCACGCTCGCATCGGCCGAGTGGAACCACGTCATGCCGCCGTAGCGCCGCCGCACCAGCAGCCGTGGCGCGATCACGCGTTCGAGCATGCGGATGTGCACCAGCTTGAGCTGGGCCACTTCCTGCGCGCTCACGCGCTTGTTCCAGAGCCAGGTCTGGATCAGCACGTCGCCTTCGAGCCGGGTGCGGCTGTAGACGATCCAGTAGCCGACCCACACCACGCACAGCGCCGCAATGCCGAACACCACGAGGGCGCTCGTGGACCACGCGGTGCTGCGCAGCGAGGGCAGGCTCCAGATCGCGAAGGCGAAGAGATCGACCACCAGCACCACCGCCAGCGTGCGCAGCAGCGCAGGGAAGGCGGGGCTTTCGAGCGGAGGGGTGCTGCCGCCGTCGTCGCTCACGGCTTGGTGGCTTCGCCGGAAGCCGGCGGCGCCGCCGGTGTTTCTTCCGGCGTCTTCTTCTCGTTGCCGAACGGGTCTTCCATGTTCACGCCATTGCTGTCGGGCGCGGGCGGCGGCTCTGCGTCGGCAGGCATGTCGAGGTTGACCTTGTCGATGTCAACGACCTTTTCCTTCTCGAGGAACACGGTGACCGTCTGCGGAAAGAAGATCACGATGGCCACCAGCAGCAGCTGCATCAGCACCCACGGCACGGCGCCCAGGTAGATGTCGCGCGATTCCACCTTCTTGGGTAGCGCCCCGTTCTTGAAGAGGGTGTCCGCGATGCCCCGCAAATAGAACAGCGCAAAGCCGAACGGTGGGTGCATGAACGAGGTCTGCATGTTCACGCACAGCAGCACGCCGAACCACACCATGTCGATGCCCAGCTTGTGGGCCACGGGGCCCAGCAGCGGCAGGATGATGAAGGCGATCTCGAAGAAGTCGAGGAAGAACGCGAGGAAGAACACGAAGATGTTCACCGCGATCAGGAAGCCCACCTGGCCGCCCGGCAGGCCCGAGAGCATGTGCTCGATCCACTTGGCGCCGTCGACGCCCTGGAACACCAGCGAGAACACGCGCGAGCCGATGAGGATGAACACCACCATCGCCGTCAGGCGCATGGTGCCTTCCATCGCGTCCTTCATCAGCTGCCAGTTCAGGCGGCGATGGATCAGCGCGAGGATGAGCGAGCCCACCGCGCCCATCGCGCCGGCTTCGGTCGGCGTGGCGATGGCCTTGTCCATGAAGGGCAGGCCGCCCATCGAGCCGAGCACCGCGAAGATCAGGATGGCCGATGGGATGATGCCGCGCAGGCACTTGCCCCACAGCGCCCAGCCGTTCAGCGTGCGCGCGCTGGCCGGCAGGCCCGGCACGTAGTGCGAGCGCAGCCGCCCGACCATGAAGGTGTAGATCGCGAAGATGATGACCTGCAGGATCGACGGACCCCAGGCGCCCTTGTACATCTGGCCCACGTCGGTGCCGAGCTGGTCGGCCATGACGATCAGCACCAGCGAAGGTGGCACCAGCTGCGTGATGGTGCCCGACGCGGCGAGCACGCCGGTCGAGTAGCGCATGTCGTAGCCGTAGCGCATCATGATCGGCAGCGAGATCATCGCCATTGCAATCACCTGGCCGGCCACCGTGCCGGTGATGGCGCCGAGGATGAAGCCCACGATGATCACCGAGTAGCCGAGGCCGCCGCGGATAGGGCCGAAGAGCTGGCCCATCGAGTCGAGCATGTCCTCCGCCAATCCGCATTTCTCCAGTACGGCTCCCATCAATGTGAAGAACGGGATCGCGAGAAGCGTCTCGTTCGACAGGATGCCGAACACGTTCAGCGGCAGGTTGGCCATGAAGCCGGCCGGGAACCAGCCCATCTCGATGGCGAAGAAGCCGCAGATCAGGCCGAGGGCCGAGAGCGAGAACGCGACCGGGAACCCGATCAGCATGATCACCACGAGCCCCGCGAACATGATCGGGGCGAAATTTTCCATGTGCATTTCTACTTATCCTGCGGTGCGGGAGAGGGCTAGGCCAGAAGGGGCGCGGGGATGCGAAAAGCGCCCGTCACTGCACCGGCTTCTCGTAGTGCGTGTCCATCTCGATCAGGCCGCGCAGGTAGGCAATGCGCTTGATGATTTCGGCAACGCCCTGCAGGAACATCGCGGCAAAGCCCACGGGCATCAGCAGCGCGGCGGGCCAGCGGATCAGGCCGCCGATGTTGCCCGACATCTCGCCCGTGACCCACATGTTCCAGAACATGGGCCAGGTGACGTAGGTGAAGAGGGCCATCACCGGCAGCAGGAAGAAGGTCAGGCCAAACAGGTCGACGTACACCGGCCCGTGGCCCTTGAGCTTGCCGTAGATGATGTCCACGCGCACATGCTCGTTGAAGCGAAGCACCACAGGCGCGCCGAGCATCACGGTGGCGGCGAACAGGTACCACTGGATCTCGAGGAACGCGTTGTTGCTGAAGTCGAAGCCGTAGCGGACGAGGGCGTTGGCCGCCGAAATGAGCGAGGCCGCCAGGACGGCGTAGCCGGCGATCTTGCCGAGTTTTTCGCTGATCCAGTCCATGCCGGTCGCGAATTTGAGGAATGCAGACAAGGGGGTGTCTCCCGCGAAGCCCAAGGTGAAACGCCGGCTCCTGGTGGGAGCTGCGCAAAGCCCGAGATGTTACCCCGTTGAACCTTTGTATCTACTTGGCATGAGGGGCGGGGTTTACCCGGAATCCGGGTCTTGTCCGGGGCGTGGGAGGCGGCCCTGGTCGCCATAATCGTCCATGTCTTCGCGCCTGCCGCCTTCGACGCCTTCGGGCGCCATGGGCCTGCCCCATTCGATCGATTCGCCCGACATGTGCCGCGCGGGCCGCGAGCTGTTGTCCCTGGCGCTGATCGACGCGCGCAACCACACGCTGCACCTGCTGTCGCTCTACGAGGAGGCCCTGGGCGCCGAAGCGCTTGCCGTGCCGCCCGTGCCGGAGGAAGAGGGCGTGGTGCCGCCGGTCTGGCTGGCCGGCCACATCGGCTGGTTTGCCGAATGGTGGATCGGGCGCAACACCCAGCGTGCCTTCGGCGTCGACTGCCCGGTGCGGCCCACACGCCTGGCGCCCATCGACCCCGGCGCCGACGACTGGTGGAACCCGTCGCAGAGTACGCCCGGCCGCCGCTGGTCGCCCGACCTGCCCGACCTCGCCCAGACCAAGGCCTACCTGCTCGAAACGCTGGAGAGCACGCTCGAACTGCTCGAGAACGCGGCCGAGACCGATGCCGGCCTGTACTTCTACCGCCTCGCGCTGTTCCATGAAGACCTGCGCGGCGAACAGTTCGTGGTGATGGCGCAGACGCTGGGGCTGCCCCTGGGCGTCGAGCAGGCGCCCATCGCCGTCACGCGCGAGCCGCTGCTGCTGCCGGCCACGCGCTGGGAGCTGGGCATGCCCGAGGGCGGCTTCGCCTTTGCGCAGGAGCGCGCGGCGCACCGGGTCGACGTGCCCGAGTTCGAGATCGACGCGCAGCCCGTCACCTGGAACCAGTACATCGAATTCGTCGACGACGGCGGCTACGACCGCGAGGAGCTGTGGCACGGCGAAGGCTGGCGCTGGCTCGGGGCGCAGATCGAAGGCCGGCGCGGGCCCCGCCATGTCGAGCAGATCGGCGCGGCGCGCAACGGCACGGGCGGTTCGGTGCTGCAGCAGCGCTTTGGCGTGACCGTGCGTGCGGCAGGCCATCACAGCGCCGTGCACCTGAGCTGGTGGGAGGCCGACGCCTGGGCGCGCTGGGCCGGACGGCGCATCGCGACCGAAGTCGAATGGGAGATCGCTGCGCACACGGCCGCGCGGCGTGGTTTTCGCTGGGCCGACGTGCATGAATGGACGGCGGGCACGCTGCAGCCGTGGCCCGGGTATCGGGCCGATCCGTGGAGCGCGGGGGGAGAGTTCGATCCTGCGGCTGCTTTCGGGCGGGCGCGCGTGCTGCGCGGGGCTTCGTTCGCGACGCGTGCGCGCCTGCGTTCTCCGCGCCGTCGTGGCTTTGCGCTGCCTGAGCGTGACGACGGCTTCTTCGGCTTCCGGACCTGCGCGCTGTAGCGCTTAGCGCTCGCCGCCAGCTTCGGACGACAACGGCGGCGCCACTTCCTCCAGCGGCTTGCGCTCAGCATCGGCCGCATAGCGCAAGGCCAGCAGCCCCGCGACGATGACCAGCACCGCGCCGATGCCGTAGCCCACCATCACCGCGCCCCGGCTGCCGGTTTCGATCAGCAGGCCGAACAGCAGCGGCGCAGCGAAGCCGCCCGCACCCATGCCGACCGCGTAGAAGATCGCGATGGCCATGGCCCGCATCTCCAGCGGAAACACCTCGCTCACCGTGAGGTACGCCGAGCTCGCCGCCGCCGACGCCAGGAAGAACACAGCCGACCAGCACAACGCCTGACTGCGCGCGTCGAGCCAGCCCATCATGAAAGCCCAGCCCGTGAGCGCGAGGCCGACGCCTGCGAGTACGTACGTCAGCGCAATCATCCGGCGCCGGCCCACGCTGTCGAACAGCGGGCCCAGCAGCAGCGGCCCGAGCACGTTGCCCAGGGCAAACGGAAAGATGTAGAGCGCCACGCTGCCCTCGGGCACGCCGTAGAAGCGGGTGAGCACCAGCGCGTAGGTGAAGAAGATCGCGTTGTAGAAGAAGGCCTGCGAGATCATCAGCGCCAGCGCGACCATGCTGCGCTGCGGGTAGCGCCTGAGCAGCACGCGCGCCACTTCGCGCATCGACGGGCTGTTGGCGCGTGCGGCCGTGTAGTTCACTGCAGGGCCTTGCGGCGCGGGCAACGGACCGTGCTGCGCCTCGATCTCCGCTTCGATCTGGTCGACGATGCGTTTCGCCTCATCGGCGCGTCCGTGTGCAATGAGCCAGCGCGGGCTCTCGGGCACGTCGCGCCGTACCAGCAAGATAGCTACCGCCAGCACCGCGCCCAGCGCGAAGCCCGCGCGCCAGCCCCACACCGGGCCGATCACGCGCGCGTCGAGCAGCACCAGGCTGAGCGCCGCGCCCAGCGCCGCACCTATCCAGAAGCTGCCATTGATCGCGAGGTTGACGCGCCCGCGCACGCGCGCCGGAATCAGTTCGTCGATGGCCGAGTTGATGGCCGCGTACTCGCCGCCGATGCCAAGCCCCGTGACGAAGCGGCACAGCGCGAAGAAAGCAAAGTTGGGAGAAAACGCCGTGGCCAGCGTGCCGACCGTGTAGACCACCAGCGTGATGAGAAAGAGCTTCTTGCGCCCGAGCCGGTCGGTGAGCCGCCCGAAGAGCAGGGCGCCGAGCACCGCACCCGCCACGTACACCGAGCCCGACAGCCCGATCTCGCCGGCCGTGAGCCCGAGCGTGTCTGGCCGCTCCAGCACCGCGCCGATGGAGCCGACCAGCGTAACTTCGAGCCCGTCGAGCACCCAGGCCACGCCCAGCGCGATCACCACGCGCCAGTGCCAGCGCGACCACGGCAGGCGGTCCAGGCGGGCGGGGATGTCGCTGCTCAGTACCGTCATGCCGCCGATTATTGGAAGGCGGCCGGCGTGCCGCCTGTAGGACCCGGCCTCCGATCAGGCCGGGAGCCGAAGCAGGCTCAGGCCGTCTCGGCCAGTGCGTCGGCCAGTGCGTTGACCATGCGGTCGATCTCGGCCTTCTCAGCGATGAAGGGCGGGGCGAGCTGGATGGTGTCGCCGCCGTAGCGCACGTAGAAGCCCTTCTTCCAGCAGTTCATCGCGATCTCGTACGGACGGCGTGCAGGCTCGCCCGGCAGCGCGGCGATCGTGAGGCCGGCCGCGAGGCCGTAGTTGCGGATGTCGGTGATGTGCTTGCTGCCCTTCAGGCTGTGCACAGCGTTCTCGAAATGCGGCGCCAGCGCCTGCACGCGGCCGATCATGTCTTCCTTCTGCAGCACGTCGAGCGCGGCGATGCCAGCGGCGCAGGCCACGGGGTGCGCGCCGTAGGTGTAGCCGTGCGGGAACTCGAGCATGTAGTCGGGGCCGCCGGCGGCCATGAAGGTGTCGTAGATCTCCTTGCTGGCGACCACGGCGCCCATCGGTTGCGCGCCGTTGGTCACCTGCTTGGCGATGTTCATGATGTCGGGCGTCACGCCGAAGGCTTCTGCGCCGGTGAGCGCGCCGCAGCGGCCGAAACCGGTGATCACTTCGTCGAAGATCAGCAGGATGTTGTTCGCGGTGCAGATGTCGCGCAGGCGCTTCAGGTAGCCCTTGGGCGGAATCACCACGCCGGCCGAGCCAGCGAAGGGTTCGACGATCACGGCCGCGATGTTCGATGCGTCGTGCAGCGCGATCAGGTCGAGCAGGCGGTCGGCCAGCTCGGCGCCGTTCTCGGCCATGCCGCGCGTGAAGGCGTTCGATGCGAGCTGCGTGTGCGGCAGGTGGTCGGCTTCGACGCCCTGGCCGAAGAGCTTGCGGTTGGCCGCGATGCCGCCGACCGAGATGCCGCCGTAGTTGACGCCGTGGTAGCCCTTCTCGCGGCCGATCAGGCGCGTCTTGCTCGCCTGGCCCTTGGTGCGCCAGTAGGCGCGCGCCATCTTCAGCGAGGTGTCGGCGGCTTCGGAGCCCGAGCCGGTGAAGAACACGTAGTCGAGGCCCGCGGGCGTCATTTCCTTGATCTTGTTGGCCAGCTCGAAGGAGAGCGGGTGGCCGAACTGGAAGGCGGGCGAGTAGTCGAGCTTGGCGATCTGGCGGCTCACCGCCTCGGTGATTTCGGGGCGGCCGTGGCCAAGGCCCGAGCACCACAGGCCCGAGAGGCCGTCGAAGATCTTGCGCCCGTCGATGTCGGTGAAGTAGGCGCCCTTGGCCTCCACGATGATCCGCGGATCGGCCTTGAAGTTGCGGTTGCCGGTGTAGGGCATCCAGTGCGCGTCGAGCCAGGCGGCGTCGGTGCGCGCGGTGGGCGTCGGTTCGATGGCGGGCGTTGCGAGGGTCATGGCGCTTCCCGCGCGGGGCGGGCTCCGGGGGTAATGGGATGTGCCGATTGTTGGCAGAGCCTTCAGTGTGGAGAATGGCGCAATATCAATGTTCACTTGACACTTCATGCAAGTAAAGGCCAAAGCCCGAAGCGGTGCCCAAAACAGTGCCCGCAACCGCGCCGTATTGGGGCAGCTCAGCGACATGGACCTGCGCCTGCTCAAGGTGTTCAAGAGCGTGGTTGACTGCGGCGGCATGGCGGCCGCCGAACTGGAGCTGAACATCGGCACTTCCACCGTGAGCCGCCACGTGAAAGACCTGGAGACGCGGCTGGGCCTCGTGCTGTGCCGGCGCGGTCGGGCGGGTTTTGCGCTCACCGCCGAGGGGCAGCGCGTGTACGACGAGACGCTGCGCCTGCTGGCTTCGGTCGATGCCTTCCGCGGCAGCATCGACGACATCCACAACCGCATGGGCGGGCAACTGGACGTGGCACTGTTTGACAAGACGGCGACCAACCCGAAGGCGCGCATCGGCGAGGCCATCGCGCGTTTTACCGAGATCGCGCCCGAGGTGACCCTGGCGCTGCACGTGGGCTCGATCAACGCCATAGAGCAGGGCGTGCTGGAGGGCAATTTCCAGATCGGCATCATCCCGGCGCACCGCAGCTCCAAGAGCCTTGTGTACGCCGACCTGTTCGACGAGACGATGCTGCTGTATTGCGGCGCGAAGCACCCGCTGTTCGGCGCCGATCACGCCAGGCTCACCTGGGCCAAACTGCGCGAGCACCATTTCGCGGGGCTCGGCTACCACTCGCCGAACATGGAGCTGAGTCACCGCGCAAAGCTGTCGCGCAAGGCCACCGGCTTCGACCAGGAGGCGATTGCAACGCTGATTCTTTCGGGGCGCTTCCTGGGCTTTCTGCCCGACCACTACGCGCAGGTGTTCGAACAGCGTGGGCTGATGAAGGCGGTGCTGCCGGCGCGTTTCAACTATGCGTGCCGCTTCGTCAGCCTGCTGCGGCGTTCGCCGAAGCCGTCACGGGCGGTGTTGGCGTTTCAGGAGTGCCTGGAGAAGGCGCACCGGTAAGGCAGGTCAGCGCTGCCCGCTCGGCAGCAGCAGATGCTTGGCGCCGATGTGCGCCTCCATCTCGTGCATGTGCTGCTCGGCATCGACCATGTGCTCGGCCATCAACCGGCGCACTTCTTCGGCGTCTTCCTTGCGGTAGGCCGCCAGCAGCTGCGTGTGATAGTCGACGTTGGCCTCGCCGAAGTGGTGGTGGTCCAGCGCCTTCTTGTAGACCACGAGGTCGCGCAGCAGGTCGTTGAGAAAACGGCACATGAAGGAGAGCACCGGATTGGGGCAGCTCTCGGCCAGCATCGTGTGAAAGCCGAGTTCGGCCTCGCGCTGCGTGCGCAGTTCGTCTTCGTTGGTCGGCTCGATGGTGCACAGCCGGACGTTTTCTTCCAGCTGCTCGAACTGCTCGGGTGTCAGTCGGCCCACCACGCTCACGGCCAGCTCGGGCTCCAGCGCCTTGCGCAGCTGGTAGATGTGGTGCCCGTCGAGATGATGAAAGTGCAGGAAGTTGCGCAGTGGCTCCGATGCATGGTCCACCGACACCTGCTGCAGATACGCCCCGCCGCCGGGGCCGGTGCGGATGGAGACCAGGCCGCGCACCTCCAGCGCCTTCAATGCCTCGCGCACCGTGCTCTTCGAATAGCCGAAAAGCTCGATCAGTTCTTTCTCGTTCGGTAGCCGGTCGCCGGGCTGCTTGCGCTCCGCCACGATCCAGCGCTTGACGTCTTCGACGATGACGTCCGAGAGCTTTTGCCGCTTCGGGCGGTTCTGCCCCACTCTCATTCACACGCTCCATACCCATCGGGAGATGCGCGGGATGCGCAACAGCGGGCGATCTTAAACGGCGTCAAGCGAAGAGGCGGTCTGGTTTTGGGCACAAGGATTGCTAGAGGGTTTTTACCAGCATATTAATCCGATTTATCCGCTTAAATTCGCCAGCGCTCGCAGGCACCACCTTTTCCTTACTTCCCACCACGACCGGAGAACTCATGCAACGCAGACACCTTCTTCAGCTGGCCGCCCTGTCGGCTGCCCCCGCTTCGCTCCTGGGCGGCCGCGCGGCCTTTGCCCAATCGGCGGACGCGATCCGCTTCGGCTGCCCGGTCCCGATGTCGGGTGCGTTCGCGGCCAACGGCAAGTTCGCCGACCTGGGCATGAAGCTGGCCATCGAGCAGTACGGCAGCGTGCTGAAGCGCCCGCTGGCCTACACGGTGCTCGACACCGAAGGCAAGCCGGCCACCGCCGTGCGCAAGGTGCAGGAAGCCTCGCAGCAGCAGGGCGCGAAGTTCTTCGCGGGCGGCATCCTGTCGTCGGAAGCGCTGGCCATGGGCAAGGAAGCCGAGAAGGCCGGCGGCCTGTTCATCACCACCGCTGGCGCCGACGAAATCACCGGCAAGGACTGCAACCCCGCCACCTTCCGCTGGTCGGTGCCCACCTTCGGCGCCATCGAGCAGACGGTGCGCCCGCTGATCGCCTCGATGCCCAAGGCCAAGCGCTGGTACACCATCACGCCGCAGTACGTGTTCGGCGACGGCCTGCTGAGCGCGGCCAAGAACATCTTCCAGGAGAAGGGCATCGAGCACGTAGGCAACAGCTACCACTCGCTCAACGAGAAAGAGTTCAGCGGCTACCTCACCAACGCGATGGCCGCCAAGCCCGACGTGCTGCTGCTGCTGAACTTCGGCGCGCAGTCGTCGGCTGCGCTGCGCCAGGCGGTGAGCTTCGGCATGCACAAGAACATGACGATCCTCATGGCCTGGGCCTCGGGGCTGGAGCAGTTCGACGAGCTGGGTGCCGACCTGTGCGACGGCGTCTACTTCGGCGCGCAGTACTGGCACACGGCCGACACCACGCTCAACAAGGACCTGGTGAAGCGCACCGCCGACAAGCTCAAGATCGTGCCCAACTACAGCCTCGCCGGCTCGTACGTCTGCACCAAGATCCTGATCGACGGCATCGTGAAGGCGGGCTCGGTCGACCAGAAGGCGGTGATCGCAGCGCTCGAAGGCATGAAGTTCGACGGCCTCACAGGTACGGAAGAAATCCGCAAGGCCGACCACCAGGTCATCAAGGACTACTACCTGCTCAAGGGCAAGGCCAAGTCGAAGATGAAGGACGCCGCCGACTACGTTGACGTGGTCAGCTCCGGCAAGTCCTTCCTGCCCGTCGACAAGACCGGCTGCAAGCTGGCCTGAGCACACAAAGGACACCGACGCGCCCATGTCCGTCTACCTGCTCCAGACCATCAACGGAATCGGCATTGGCATGCTGTATTTCCTGCTGGCCGTTGGCTTGTCCATCGTGTTCGGCCTGCTGCGCTTCGTGAATTTCGCGCACGGGGCTTTCTATCTGCTGGGTGCTTACCTGTGCTACCAGGCCATGCAGTGGGGCCTGAACTTCTGGGCCGCGCTGCTCGTTGTGCCGCTCGCTGTCGGCGCGCTGGGCTGGCTGGCCGAGAAGCTGCTGCTGCGCCGCGTGTATGCCAAGGCGCACGAGTTCCACATCCTCGTGACGGTGGGCCTCGCGCTCGCGGTGCAGGAAATCGTGATCGTGTTCTGGGGCCCGCTGGGCAACAGCGTGGCCACGCCCGACTTGCTGCAGGGCGTGGTCATGTGGGGTGCCTTCGTCTATCCCAAGTACCGACTGTTCGTGATCGGCTTCACCGCCGTGCTCGCGGTGCTGCTGTGGTGGGTGCTCGAAGGCACGCGCCTGGGCAGCGCGGTGCGCGCGGGCAGCGAATCGACCGAGATGGTGTCGCTGCTCGGCATCAACGTGTTCCGCGTGTTCAGCCTGGTGTTCGCGCTGGGCGCGGCCACTGCCGCGCTGGCTGGCGTGCTCGCCGCGCCTATTCGCGGCGCAGAGCCCTTCATGGGCGTCGAGGCGCTGAGCGTGGCCTTCGTGGTGGTGGTGATCGGCGGGCTCGGCAGCTTCGGCGGCGCGCTCGTGGGCGGGCTGGTGATCGGCATCGTGCAAAGCCTCATGAGCACCATCTGGCCGCCGGGGGCGAGTTTGATGATCTACATCGCGATGGCGGCCGTGCTGCTGCTGCGCCCGCATGGCCTGCTCGGCCGCAAAGGATGAACAACGCCATGCCGAGAAAAATCACATTCCTCCTGGCGTTGATCGCCGCGCTGGGCCTGCCGCTGGTGCTGAGCTCGGGCTCGCTCGCGAGCGAGGTGCTCATCTACGCGCTGGCCGCGCTGGGCTGCAACCTGCTGCTGGGCTACACGGGGCTGCTGTCCTTCGGGCAGGGCATCTTCTTCGGGCTGGGCAGCTACACCATCGCAATTTTGCTCACGCGCCTGCACCTGCCCATGCCTCTCGCATTGCTCGCGGCCATGGCCATGGGTGCGATCGGTGCGGCAGTGGTCGGCTGGGTTGCCATCCGCCAGCGCGGCACCTACTTCGTGATGCTCACGCTGGCCTTCGCGCAGATGTTCTATTTCATCGCTTACACCGCCACCGACCTCACGGGCGGCGACAACGGCCTGCTCGACGTGCCGCGCCCCGGCTTCATGGACACGCCGTGGAAGTACTACGCCTTCGTCGCGGTGATCTTCCTGATCGCCTTCGGCCTGTTGCTGCGCGTGACCGATTCGATCTTCGGCCGCACGCTGCTCGCCATTCGCGACAACGAGGACCGGGCCGCCGCCGTGGGCTATGACCTCAAGCGCTTCAAGCTGCTGGCCTTCATGATCTCGGGAGCCGTCACCGGCCTGGCGGGCGGGCTGCACGCCATGATGACCGGCATTGCGCCGCTGTCGAACGCCGAGTACCACACGAGCGAGATGATCCTGGTCATCACCGTGATCGGCGGCACCGGCAACCTGTTTGCCTCGGTGCTGGGTTCGGCCTTCTATGTGCTGCTGGCCGACTGGCTCTCCACACTGTGGCCGCGCTGGCTGCTGCTGCTGGGCCTGCTGCTGATCGGCGTGAGCATCGGCATGCAGCGCGGGCTCTGGGGGCTGGGCGAGGGCATCTGGAAACGCATCTTCCGGCGGACGCCACCGGCTCCAAACGCCCCTGCCGCGCAAGGAGAAAAGGCATGAGCGACGTTCTCATCGAAGCCATTGGCGTCACCAAACACTATGGCAAGTTCGCCGCGCTCGGCGGGGTGGACCTGAAGATCAGGCGCAACACCGTGCATTCGGTGATCGGCCCCAACGGTGCGGGCAAGACCACGCTGTTCCACATGCTCACGGGCACTGGCACGACCACTGGCGGACGCATCCTGTTCGATGGCCACGACGTCACGCGCGAGCCCGACTACCGGCGCGTGCAACGCGGCATGGCGCGTTCGTTCCAGGTCACGGCGCTGTTCCTGAGCCTGTCGGTGCGCGAGAACCTGCGCGTGGCGGCGCAGGGCGTTTCGCCGCGCCAGGCCATGAACTGCTGGCGCGCGCCAGTCGGCGAACTGGCCTGCACGCAGACGGTGGACGAGGTGCTGCAGCGCGTAGGGCTCGAGCGGTTGGCGAACACACCGGCCAGCGAGCTTTCGCACGGCCAGCAGCGCCGCCTCGAAGTGGGCATGGCGCTGGCCGCCAAGCCGAAAGCCATCTTCCTCGACGAGCCGACCTCGGGCATGGGTATCGACGACCTCGACGACATGAAGCAGCTCATTCGCAGCCTGCGCGACCGGCACACCGTGGTGCTGATCGAGCACAACATGAACATCGTGATGGACATCTCCGACACCGTGACCGTGATGCAGCTGGGCTGCGTGCTCGCCGAGGGGCTGCCGGGCGACATCCGCGCCGATGCGCGGGTGCGCACGGCCTACCTGGGCAACATGATCACCGGAGGCAAGGCATGAGCGGCGGGAAGAACATCCTCGAAGTCGAAAAGCTCCATGCGCACTACGGCAAGAGCCACGTGCTGCAGGGCATCTCGATGACCGTGGGCGAGGCAGAGCTCGTCACGCTGCTGGGGCGCAACGGCGCGGGCAAGTCGACCACGCTCAAGAGCATTGCCGGGGCGGTCACGCCCACGAGCGGGCGCGTGCGCTTCCAGGGCGCCGACATCGCGGGCATGCCGCCGCACCGTATCGCCACGCGCGGCGTGTGCCTGGTGCCCGAGCACCGCGGCGTCTTCAAGCTGCTGACGGTGGAAGAAAACCTGCTGCTCGGCCTGCGGCGCGAATCGCCCTGGCAACTGGCCGATATCTACCGCATCTTTCCGCGCCTCAAGGAGCGGCGGCGCAATGGCGGCGGGCAGCTCTCGGGCGGCGAGCAGCAGATGCTGGCCATCGGCCGCGCGCTCATGAACCACCCGCGCCTGCTGATCCTCGACGAGCCGGTCGAGGGCCTGGCGCCGGTGATCGTCGAGGAGATCGTCGCGCAGCTCAAAACCATCAAGGCGGCCGGCGTGGCCATCCTGCTGGTCGAGCAGAACCTCGAAGTCTGCGTGCAGCTGGCCGACCGCCACTACATCGTGGAGCAGGGCGTGATCGTGCACGAGGCCGGCAACGAAGCCTTCATGGCCGACCATGAAGTGAAAGACCGCTATCTGGGCGTGGGCCTTGCTTGAGGCTTCCCGCAACACTCATCTTTATCGCAAAGCCATGAACTCACACACTGAACTCCGCATCGACGGCCAGCGGCTCTGGAACTCGCTGATGGAACTGGCGCAACTCGGCGCCACCGAGAAAGGCGGCGTCTGCCGCATCGCGCTGACCGACCTCGACCGCCAGGGCCGAGACCTGTTCGTGCGCTGGGTGCGCGAGGCGGGCTGCGAAGTCCGCGTGGACGCCATCGGCAACATCTTCGCGCGCCGCGCCGGCCGCAACAACGCGCTGCCGCCCGTCACCACCGGCAGCCACATCGACACGCAACCCACGGGCGGCAAGTTCGACGGCAACTACGGCGTGCTCGCGGGGCTGGAGGTGATCCGAAGCCTGAACGACGCGAAGATCGAAACCGAGGCGCCGCTCGAAGTGGCGGTATGGACCAACGAAGAGGGCTCGCGCTTCGTGCCCGTGATGATGGGCTCCGGCGTGTTCGCCGGTGCATTCACGCTCGAGCATGCACTGGTGCAGTGCGACAACGACGGCGTCAGCGTGTCCGATGCGCTGGCTTCCATCGGCTACGCGGGCAGCACGCCCGCGTCGGCAACAACATCGCCGGTGGGTGCGTACTTTGAGGCGCACATCGAGCAGGGCCCGGTGCTTGAAGCCAACGAGCGCGTGATCGGCGTGGTCGAGGGCGCTCTCGGCCAGCGCTGGTACGACGTGGTGGTGCAGGGCATGGAAGCCCATGCCGGCCCCACGCCGATGGAGCTGCGCAAAGACGCGCTGCTGGCCGCTTCCGAACTCGTGATCGAGGTCAACCGCATTGCGCTCGCCCACGCGCCGCATGGGCGCGGCACGGTCGGCTGGATCGACAACTACCCGAACTCGCGCAACGTGATCCCGGGCCGCGTGAAGCTCAGCGTCGACCTGCGCGCGGCCGACGACGTGGTGCTGCTGGCCATGGACGCCGAACTGAAAGAAGCCGTGCAGCGCATCGCGACGAAGGGCAAGGTCGAGATGTCGGCGGAGCAGGTCGTGTATTTCCAGCCGCAGCCCTTCACACCAAAGCTGGTGTCGGCCGTGCGCGAAGCCGCGCAGGCGCAGGGCATGACCTGGATGAACGTGATCAGCGGGGCAGGCCACGACGCGGTGTACCTCGCACGCGTGTGCCCCACGGCCATGATCTTCGTGCCCTGCCTCGACGGCATCAGCCACAACGAGATAGAGGACGCGCAGCCCGACCACCTCGAAGCCGGCTGCAATGTGCTGCTGCAGGCCATGCTGCAAAGCGCGGGAGTCGTGTCGTGAAGGCGTGGCGCTGCGCCCTGATGGCGCTGACCCTGGCGTGGGCCGCCGTGTCCGCAAGCGCTTCCGAACCCATCCTGGTGGGCCAGTCCGCGGTGCTGACGGGGCCGCTGGCGCCCAACAGCCTCGCGTTCATGGAAGGCCAGACACTGCTGTTCGACCAGCTGAACAAGGCCGGTGGCATCGGCGGGCGGCCCGTCAAGATGATCACGTACGACGATGTCTATGCGGCCGACAAGGCCGCGGCCAACGCCGAGAAGCTGCTGGCCACCGACCGCGTGGTCTGCCTCTTCGGAACCATGGGCACCGGCATTGGCGCGGCCATGGCGCCTGTGGCAGCGAAGTACGACAGCTTCATCTTCGGCGGGTTGACCGGTGCCGCGGTGCTGCGCGGGCCGAAGGTGCCGATCTATCACGTGCGCGAGTCGTACGCCGACGAAGTGCGGCGCGTGATGACCCACCTGGCGACGGTGGGCCTGACGCGCATCGCCATCGTCTCGAGCGACGACGCCTACGGCAAAGGCATCGAGAAGGACGCAATAGACGCGCTCCAGAAGAACGGGCTGTCCCAGGTGCTGGCACTGCGCTTCGATCCGCAGGAAAAGGAACCGACGCGCGCCGCGCAGCAGATCATTGCCAGCGGCGCGCAGGCCGTGTACGTCATTGCGGCCGGCATGCCGGCGATCAACATGATCCGGGCGCTGGTTGCCGCGCCGATTCATCCGCAGATCTACACGAACTCGGTGGCCAGTTCTTTCCTGCTCTACAAGGAGCTCGGCGAGAAGAGCCGCGGCATCGTGCTGTCGCAGGTGATGCCGCCGTTCTGGAAGACCCGCTTCCCGATCGTCGACGAGTACCAGCGCGCGCGCAAGAATGCGGGCAGCGAGGGCGAGGGCTCCTACCTGGGCCTGGAGGGCTACATCACGGCCAAGGCGTTTGCGGAAGCGCTGCAGCGCGTGAAGGGGCCGATCACCACCGAATCGCTCAGGCGAACCATCGAGACTTCACCGCCCATGAACCTGGGCGGCTACATGCTCACGTTCAAGACCGACAACCGCAACGGCTCGAGTTTCGGCGACATCACGATGCTGGCAACCGGTGGGAAGTTTGCTCAATGAAAGTCTTGATAGCGCGCCTCAACCACGAGACCAACACCTTCTCGCCCGTGCCCACGCCGCTCGCGGCCTTCGGCCCCGACGGACCGACCTTCGGCGAGCAGGCTTACCGCGACAACAAGGGCATGCGCACCGCGATGTCGGCCTTCATCGACCTGGCCGAAGCGGCCGGTGCTGAACTCGTCACGCCGGTGTCGGCTTCGGCCAACCCGAGCGGGCCGGTCGATGCGCAGGCCTACACCCTGCTGACGCAACGCATCGTCGATGCGGCTGCGGGCTGCGACGCCATCCTGCTCGACCTGCACGGCGCGATGGTGGCGCAGAACAGCGCCGACGGCGAAGGAGACCTGCTGGTGCGCCTGCGCGCGGCGGCGCCGGGCGTGCCCATCGGCGTGGCGCTCGACCTGCATGCCAATGTCACGCCCGAGATGGTCGGCAACGCCGACGTCATCGTCGGCTTCAAGACCTATCCGCACATCGACATGTACGAAACTGGCGAGCACGCCGGCCGACTGATGTTCGACCTGCTGGCCGGGCGCAGCAAGCCGGCGATGCGCTGGCACCGGCTGCCGCTGATGGCGCACACGCTGCGCAGCGCGTCGTTCACCGGCGCGATGCAGCGCGCCATCGAGGCGGCGCGCGAGGCCGAGAAGTCGGAGTCGCTCGCGGTGTCGATCCTGGCGGGCTTCTCGCTGTCGGACATCGAGTCGCCGTGCATGAGCGTGATCGTCGTCGACGCGCAATCACCCGAGCGCGCGCAGGCCACGGCCGACCGCATTGCTGCGCAGATGTGGAGCGAGCGCGAGGCCTTCATCTACCGCAGCGAACCGCTGGCGCAATCGATTGCGCGCGCCAGGCTGATTGCCGAGGGCGCGACGCGCCCGGTGCTGCTGCTCGACCATGGCGACAACTGCATGTCCGGCGGCAGCTGCGACACCATGGATGTGCTGCAGGAGGCGCTGGCGCAAGGGCTGCACGGCATCGGCGTAGGGCCGCTGTGCGATCCCGAGGCGGTGGCGCAGCTGGTCGAGGCGGGCGAGGGCGCGCAGGTGACGGTGGCGCTCGGCAACAAGGTGTCGCTCGAAGGCATCGGCCTCTCGAAGACGCCGGTGCGCCTGACGGGCACCGTGCGAGCCATCAGCAATGGCGAGTACGTGATCACCGGCCCCACCTACACCGGCCAGCGCAGCAGCATGGGGCGCACGGTGCTGTTCGATATCGGCACGGCGCGCATTGTCGTGACCGAGCGCACGCAGGAGCCGTGGGACATCGGCGTCTTCGAATGCGCGGGGCTCGATCCGCGCACCGAGCGCTTTCTGCTGCTCAAGTCGCGCATGTATTGCCGGCCGGTGTTCGAGCCGCTGTCGGCCGCGCTGGTGGAGTGCGACAGCCCGGGCGTCACGAGTTCGGACTACAGCCTGTTCCCCTTCAGCAAGGTGCGCCGGCCTGTGTTTCCGCTGGATGCGAACGCCTCGATGGACGCTGCGGCATGACCTGACAGGTCATCGACGCGAATCGCGTGCGACGCGACCATTCCTTCACCCCGCGATGTTGCGGGTCGAAACCCTCGAAAGGAATCGTCATCATGAACACCGCCGCACACGATGCCACCGCGATCGCCCAACGCTACATCGCCGTCTGGAACGAAACCGACGCCGCGCGCCGCGCCGCTTTGATCGAAGCAGGGTGGACCGCCAACGCCCGCTACGTGGACCCGATGGCGCAGGCCAGCGGGCACGAGCAGATCAGTGCGCTGGTTGGCGTGGTGCACCAGCGTTATCCGGGCTTTCGCTTCAACTTGCTGGGCAAGGCCGATGCGCACGGCGACCACCTGCGCTTCTCGTGGACGCTGGGGCCGAGCGGAGCGGAAGACCTGATCCAGGGCACCGACTTCGTCCAACTCGACGCTGGCAAGCTCCGTTCGGTGACGGGCTTCCTGGACAAGGTGCCGGTCGGCGCCTGAGTCTGAACGAAAGCTGAACGGCTGGCGCTCAATCCGGCGCGCTGGCAGGCCGTCCACGCCACAGCTTGCGGTAGACGGTCGCCCGGCTGATGCCCAAGGCCCGTGCTGCTTCCGCGACATTGCCGCGCGCATCGGCCACTGCCTTGCGGATCAGCGCGGTTTCCACATCGCGCAGCCGCGGGCGGGTGTCGGACACGGGCCCGCCCGCAGTGGCGCCAGTGCCACTGCGCTGGGGCCGCACCTGCACCCGCAGACCCGACCAGAGCGGCACTTCGAGTACAGCATCGCTGCGCCGGGCCGCGTCGAACATCATGTGCAGCGGCAGCGCGAACAGGTCATTGAAGTGCAAGGCGTGCTCGCTGCGCGGCAGCGGCTGGTGCAGCATCTGCCGGGCTGCTGCATTGGCGCCAGTCACGTTGCCACCGGCGTCGATGCACAGCAGCCCCTCGGTGGCTTCGCTGTTCGTGTTGCCGGGCCATGCCAGGTGCAGCAGCAGCTCGCAGGGCTCGCGCATCACCAGCATGTTCTCGATGCTGCGCGCGGACAGGGTGGCCAGGTGGCGCAGCTCGGGCCGCTCGACCACCTGCACGCCGGTCAGGTCGAGCATGCCGATGCAGTCGCCACGGGGGCCGAAGAGCGGGGCACCGGCGCAGCTGTAGACGCTGGTGTCGTCGAAGAAATGCTCGCCGCGGTGCAGCCACACCGATTCCTGCTCGGCCAGTGCGGTGCCAATGGCGCTGGTGCCGATGGCGCGCTCTGACAGGTCGACGCCGACGCGCCCGATGTCGCGCGCGTAGCGGCTCGCGGCGTCGGCACCGTCGGGCAGGTTGCCCACGTCGATGACGATACCGTCGGCATCGGTCAGCACGGCGAAATAGCGGGTGTCGGCAATGGCGCGCGAGAGCCGCTCTATTACCGGGCGGGCCGCCGAGATCAGCGCCCGGTTGCGCTCGGCGACGTCGCAGCTGGCCGAGCGGCTCACCGGATCGAAGCTGACTCGCTGCTGCGGCCGGCGGCCGGCCTCGATGCAGCGCTGCCATGAACGGGTGATCCACGAATCGACGCAGGCCGCGCCGCGCGCCCGGGCGGCCGACTCGCCCTCGATCACTTCACGGCGGGCTTGGGCAATGGCCAGGGAACGCTCAGGCGGTGGCGAAACGATAGAGACGGGCATCGTGGTTTTTCGCGCGTGTGGGGAGGCTTTTCCTGGCTCGCCGGACGGCAAGCTGTTTCATTTTGAGAATTTCGCGCGGTCTGTGCAAGTGTCAAGGGTTTTGCCTAGGATAGTGCGAAAGGTCGGCATCCAAGATGCTTTTGCTGAAACAGCCATCACCTTTAACGGAGACAGCCAAATGCAGGTCGCTTTCAAGGTCAACGGCCGTCAGGTCACGGTCGACGCTCCTCCCAACACCTTCCTCGTCTACGCCATCCGGGAGCACCTCCATCTCACCGGTACCCACGTCGGCTGCGACACAGCCCAGTGCGGTGCCTGCACTGTCCACGTGAACGGCCGGGCCGTCAAATCATGCAATGTGCTGGTCGCCCAGGCTGCCGGCGCGGACATCACCACCATCGAGGGCATTGCCGAGGCTGACGGCACCATGCACCCCATGCAGGCGGCCTTCAAGGAATGCCACGGCCTGCAGTGCGGTTTCTGCACCCCGGGCATGGTCATGAGCGCCATCGACCTGTGCACCCACCACCCCAAGTCGAGCGAGTCGGAAATCCGCGAACTGCTCGACGGCAACCTGTGCCGCTGCACGGGCTACCAGAACATCGTGAAGGCAGTGAAGATGGGCGGCGAGGCAATGGCCTCTGGCACTCCCGTCAAGACAACCGTAACGGCATGAAGGGAGCGACATCATGGGTGCTTCCGACTTCTCCAACCTGCCGCACATCGGCGAGGCTCTGCGGCGCAAGGAAGACTACCGCTTCCTGACCGGCGCCGGCAACTACACCGACGACATCACGCTGGCCAACCAGAGCCATGCGGTCTTCGTGCGCTCGCCGCACGCCCATGCCGCCATCAAGTCGATCGACATTGCCGAGGCAATGAAGATGCCCGGTGTGATCGGTATCTTCAGCGGCAAGGACATCGAAGGAAAGATGGGCGGGCTGCCCTGCGGCTGGCTCATCAACAACCCCGACGGCACCCCGATGAAGGAGCCGATGCACCCGATCCTCGCGATCAAGAAGGTGCGCTACGTGGGCGACCATGTCGCGATGGTCGTGGCCGAGACGGTCGAGCAGGCCAAGAACGCCGCTGAAGCGGTGGTGGTCGACTACGACGTGCTGCCCGCGCTCGTGAGCGTGGCCGATGCGGCGAAGAAGGCCGGCGGCGCGGTGCTGCACGACGAGGCGCCCGACAACCAGTGCTACAAGTGGGCGCTGGGCGACAAGGCGGCGGTCGATGCGGTGTTTGCCAATGCCGCGCACGTTACCAAGCTCGACCTGGTCAACAACCGGTTGATTCCCAATCCGATCGAGCCGCGCGTGGCCATCGGCAGCTACAGCCGGGGCACCGACGACTACACGCTCTACGTGTCCAACCAGAACCCGCACGTCGAGCGCCTGCTGATGACGGCCTTCGTGCTGGGCCTGCCGGAGCACAAGGTGCGCGTGATAGCGCCCGATGTGGGCGGCGGCTTCGGCTCCAAGATCTTCCTGTATGCAGAAGATGTGTGTCTGACCTGGGCTGCCAAGCAGCTCAACCGCAACATCAAGTGGACGGCCGAGCGCTCGGAGTGCTTCCTGTCTGACGCGCACGGCCGCGACCATGTGAGCCACGCCGAAATGGCGATGGACAAAGACGGCAAGTTCCTCGCGCTGCGCGTGCATACAGACGCCAACCTCGGCGCTTACCTGTCGACCTTCTCGACCGCAGTGCCGACCATCCTTTACGCCACGCTGCTGGCGGGCCAGTACACCACGCCGCAGATCTACGTCGAGGTCGATGCCTGGTTCACCAACACCGCACCGGTCGATGCCTATCGCGGGGCGGGGCGGCCCGAGGCCACCTATCTGCTGGAGCGGCTGGTGTCGCGCTGCGCCTGGGAAATGAAGCTGGGGCAGGACGAGATCCGCAAGCGCAACTTCATCAGCACCTTCCCGTACCAGACGCCGGTGGCGCTGCAGTACGACACGGGCGACTTCCACGCCTGCATGGACAAGGCCCGCGTGCTGGCCGAAGTCGATGGCTTCGCGGCGCGCAAGTCGGCTACCGAGGCCAAGGGCAAGCTGCGCGGCATCGGCTACTCGAGCTACATCGAGGCTTGCGGCATTGCGCCGTCGAACATCGCCGGGGCGCTCGGCGCGCGGGCGGGTTTGTTCGAATGCGGCGAGATCCGCGTGCACCCGACCGGCAGCGTGACGGTGTTCACCGGCTCGCACAGCCATGGCCAGGGCCATGAAACGACCTTCGCACAGGTGGTAGCGGCGAGGCTGGGCATTCCGGTCGAGAACGTCGACGTGGTGCACGGAGACACCGGTCGCGTGCCCTTCGGCATGGGCACTTACGGTTCGCGCTCCATCTCGGTGGGCGGCGCGGCCATCATGAAGGCGCTCGACAAGATCGAGACCAAGGCCAAGAAGATCGCCGCGCACCTGATGGAGGCCAGCGACGCCGACATCGAGTTCGCCAACGGCGAGTTCACGGTCAAGGGCACCGACAAGAAGATCCCCTTCGGCCAGGTGGCGCTCACGGCCTACGTGCCGCACAACTACCCGCTCGACAAGCTGGAGCCGGGCCTGAACGAAACCGCCTTCTACGACCCGACCAACTTCACCTTTCCGGGCGGCACCTACATCTGCGAAGTCGAAGTCGACAAGCAAACCGGCGAAGTCAAGGTCGACCGTTTCACCGCGGTGGACGACTTCGGCACCATCATCAACCCGATGATCGTCGAGGGCCAGGTGCACGGCGGGCTGGTGCAGGGCATCGGCCAGGCGCTGCTCGAAAACTGCGTCTACGACAACGAGACCGGCCAGCTGCTCACAGGCAGCTTCATGGACTACGCCATGCCACGAGCAGGCGACTTTCCGCAATTCAAGCTCGACACCGTGTGCACCCCGTGCACACACAACCCGCTAGGCACCAAGGGCTGCGGCGAAGCGGGGGCCATCGGCTCGCCGCCGGCCGTGATCAATGCGGTGCTCGACGCGCTGGCGCCGCTGGGCGTCAAGGATTTCGACATGCCTGCCTCTCCCAGCCGCGTCTGGGAAGCGATGCAGGCCGCGGCCCAACACTAAAACAAAGAAGGAATCACACCATGTATGCCTTCACACTCGAACGGCCCACCACCGTGGCCGATGCGGCCAAACTCGTTGCCGCCGGCGCCAAGCCGCTGGCGGGCGGCCAGACCCTGCTGGCTTCGATGAAGCTGCGGCTCTCGGCCCCCGAACAGCTGGTGGACCTCAGCGGCATCAAGGAACTCACCGGCATCACGAAGAACGGCAACGCCATCACCATCGGCGCCATGTCGCGTCACCTCGACGTGGCGAACAATGTCGACGTGAAGGCCTCCTATCCGGCGCTGGCCGACCTGGCCTCGCGCATCGGTGACCGGCAGGTACGCGCGATGGGCACCATCGGCGGCTCGGTGGCCAACAACGACCCAGCGGCGTGCTATCCCAGCGCGGTGCTCGCCTCGGGCGCGACCGTGATCACGTCGAAGCGCGAGATTGCCGCCGACGATTTCTTCCTGGGCCTGTTCACCACGGCGCTGGAAGAGGACGAGCTGATCACCGCGATCCGCTTTCCCATTCCGAAGCGCGCCGTTTATGAAAAGCTGCGCCAGAAGGCGTCGAACTTTCCGCTGGTCGGCGTGTTCCTTGCGCAATACGACAGCGGCGTGCGCGTGGCGATCACCGGCGCGGGCAACGGCGTGTTCCGTCATGCCGGGCTGGAAGATGCGTTGAACAAGAGCTTCACCGCGGCCGCCGCCGCAGCGGTGAAGATCGACGCGAGCGATCTCAACAGCGACCTGCATGCCTCGGCCGCGTACCGCGCGAACCTGATCAGCGTGCTGACGCAACGCGCGGTGACCAAGGCCCTGGGCTGAGCAGGCTGGCACTGCCAACCACGGCCAGGAAGGCGCGACACTCTCGCGTCTTCCGCTACGCTTCGCCATGATCTTTCCGACCATCGATTCCCTCTCCGAAGCTTTGGTGCAGGCCGGCTACTTCGCCGACCGGCGACTGGCCACGGCCGTGTTTCTCGCGCTCAAGCTGCAGCGCCCGCTGCTGCTCGAAGGCGAGCCCGGCGTCGGCAAGACCGAGCTGGCGAAGGCGCTGTCGACCGCGCTGAGCCGCGAGCTGCTGCGGCTGCAGTGCTACGACGGTCTGGAGCAGCGCGAGGCGCTCTACGAATGGAACTACGCGGCGCAGCTGCTGCACATGCGCGCGGCCGAGGCCACGGGCGCGGCGCGCGACGTGGAAGCCGAGGTCTACCAGCCGCACTACCTGATCCGCCGCCCGCTGCTGCAGGCGCTGCAGACGCCGCTGCCCGGCGCCGTGCTGTTGATCGACGAGGTGGACCGCGCCGACGAGCCCTTCGAGGCCTTCCTGCTCGAATACCTGGGCGAGTACCAGGTGAGCATTCCCGAACTGGGCACGGTGCGCGCCGTGGTGCCGCCCGTGACCATTCTCACGAGCAACCGCACGCGTGAGCTCAACGATGCGGTCAAGCGCCGCTGCCTCTATCACTGGCTCGACTACCCCGAGCGCGAGCGTGAACTGGCCATCGTGCGCGCCCAGGTGCCGCAGGCTGGCGAGAAGCTGTCGGCGCAGGTGTCGGCTTTCGTCGCGCGGCTGCGCGAGGCGCCTTTCGTCAACGCCTTCCAGCGCGCACCCGGTATCGCCGAGAGCGTCGAATGGGCGAGGGCGCTGATTGCGCTCGACACCGTCGAGCTCGACCCCGAGGTGGTGGTCGACACCGCCGGCATCCTGTTCAAGCAGCGCGACGACGTGGCCGCGCTGACGCGGGAGCTGGCGTTGGACCTGCTCAAGCCCGAGGCATGACCACCGGCGGCATTCAGCAACTCGGCGACGTCCGCAGCGGCAAGCTCGCCGGCAACATCACCGCCTTCGGCCGTGCGCTGCGCCGTGCTGGCGTGCGCACCGATGCCATGCGCATTGCACTGGCTGCCGAAGCGGCCACGCTGGTGGGCGTGGAAGACAGGCTCGACCTCAGCGCCGCGATGGAAGCCGTGATGGTGAGCCGCGAGCAGGACCGCATGGTGTTCCGCGAACTCTTCGACGCCTGGTTTCGCGACCCGGAACTGGCCAACAAGCTGCTCGCACAGATGCTGCCCAGTGCCGAAGGCAAGGCTGAGCCCTCGAAGCGCCGGCCGCGCGTGCGCGAGGCGCTCACCGCGCCGCGCAACCCCGCCAAGCCGGCCGAGCTGGCCAAGCCCGACCGCGAAGTCGAGTTCGACGCTGCCATGACGTCGAGCGACCGCCAGCGCCTGCAGCATGCGGACTTCAACGCGCTCGGCGCTTCTGAGTACCGCCTGGTCGAACGGCTCGCACGCGACATCAGGCTGCCGATTCCCGAGCTGCCGTCGCGCCGTCTGCGCGTGGCCGGCGATGCGGGCCGGCAGCATGCGCGCATGCATTGGCCGGGCGTGTTGCACGAGGCGGCGCGCACGGGCGGCGAGATCCTGCGTCTACCCAGGCTGACGCGGCGCGAGCAGCCCTTGCCGCTGCTGGTGCTTGTCGATGTATCGGGCTCGATGGAGCGCTATGCGCGCTTGCTGCTGGCTTTCCTGCACGCGGCCACTCGCCGCGCGGGCCGGCGCGACGTGTTCGCCTTCGGCACCCGCCTGACAGACCTGACCCCCGCCTTCCGGCTCGCCGACACCGACGCCATGCTCGGCGCTGCCAGCCTGGCCATCGACGACTTCGCGGGCGGCACTCGGCTCGGCAGCTCCCTGACCGAGTTGCGCCGCGCCCACACCCGCCGCCTGACCGGTCGCCGAACGCTGGTGCTGGTGATCAGCGATGGCCTGGACACCGGCGAGCCGGCGCTGCTGGAGCAAGAACTGCTCTGGCTCAAGCGCCATTCGCGCCGCCTGCTGTGGCTCAACCCCTTGCTGCGCTTCGAGGGCTACGCCCCTCTGGCGCGTGGGGCCAGCGTGCTGCACCGGCAAGCAGACGCGATGCTGGCGGTTCACAATCTCAGCGCACTCGAACAGCTCGCCGCGAGCCTGGCCGCGCTGATGCGGTCCGGCCGCTAGCGTCGCCCGGGACGGAAGACAAAGGAAACCCACCATGGAAATGCTCGGAAACCGCCGCCTCGGCATCACCCAACAACAGGCCTGGGAAGCGCTCAACGACCCCGAGACGCTGAAGAAATGCATTCCCGGCTGCGACAAGTTCGAGCTCACGGGCGATAACCAGTACAGCGTCGCGCTCGCGTTGAAGATCGGCCCGGTGTCGGCCAAGTTCAACGGCAAGGTGCAGCTGTCGGACATCGTGGCGCCCGATGGCTACAAGCTGAGCTTCGAAGGGCAGGGCGGCGTGGCGGGATTCGCCAAGGGCTCGTCGAGCGTCACGCTCAAGCCGGTGGCAGTGGACGAAGCCGCGGTTGTTGCGGCTGCGCCGGTGGACGCCGCCGTTGCGCACGAGGCGGAGGCCGCGTCGCCACCACCCGCCGCGGCAGGCTGCGAGCTCGACTACACCGTGCAGGCGCAGGTGGGCGGCAAGATCGCCCAGCTCGGCCAGCGCCTGATCGACGGCGCTGCCAAGTCCACGGCCGACGATTTCTTCAAGCGTTTCGAGGCCGAGATGCAGAGCCGCTACGGCCCGCCACCCGCGCCGGTCGTGGAAGCTGCCGAGGCGCCGGCCGAGAAGACCGGCGTGATGTCCGGCTTCATGAAGAAGATCGGCCTTGGCAAGAAGGATGACGACAACAACAAGGACGCGCCCGCCGCACCGGGCGACGCCAGCAGCTAGGAGCCAGCCGCGCCATGGAAAACTTGGACGTCATGGTGCTGCGCACGCTGCGCGACTGGCGGCGTGCCGGCAAGCGCGCGCTGCTGACGACCGTTGTGCGCACTTGGGGCTCGTCGCCCCGGCCCGTGGGTTCGATCATGGCGCTGGCCGAAGACGGCGCGGTGGTCGGTTCGGTCTCGGGCGGCTGCATCGAGGACGACCTGATCGCGCGCTACAGCCACGCGCATGGCAAGGGCGAAGACGTGCCACTGGGCGCGCCGCCCGCGCTCGTGAAGTACGGCATTACCGCCGACGAGGCGCATCGCTTCGGACTGCCCTGCGGCGGCACGCTGGAGCTGCTGCTCGAATACGCGCCCGATGCCGATTCGCTCGACCTGCTGGTCGCGCAGCTGGAACAAGGCAAGCTCATGCAGCGCACGGTGACGCTCGCCACCGGCGCGGTGCGGCTCGCCGAAGCGAAAGCCCCCGACGAGCTCAGCGTGAACGAGGTCGAGCTCACCAACACCTTCGGCCCCGAGTACCGCATGCTGCTGATCGGCGCCGGCCAGCTGGCCGAGTACCTCGCGACGATGGCCAAGTTCAGCGGCTTTGCCGTGACGTTGTGTGATCCGCGCGCCGAATACCGCACCGCGTGGTCGCTGCCCGGCGTGCACATCACGACCGAGATGCCCGACGACGCGGTGCTGGCCTTCAAGCCCGATCGCCGCAGCTGCGTGGTGGCGCTCACGCACGACCCCAAGCTGGACGACCTCGCGCTGCTCGAAGCGCTGCAGAGCGAAGCCTTCTACGTCGGCGCCATCGGCTCGCGCCGCAATGCCGACGCGCGGCGCGACCGCATGATCGAGCACTTCGACCAGACCGAAGAATCTCTCGCGCGGCTGCGTGGGCCTATCGGCATCTACATCGGTAGCAAGACGCCGCCGGAGATCGCGGTGAGCGTGATGGCCGAGATACTGGCTGTGAAGAATGCGGTGACGTTGCCGCGTGAGGTCGAGGTGGCGCGGGCCAAGGAGATGCAGCAGCTGCTGCCGAGCTGATTTGCCTTTTTCGGGGTGAGCGCGAATGGCACCGGGTACTCCCCTCCGCCAATGAATCAGCCCGACTTTGCCTCGGGCGGCACGTCGCCACCCTTTTGCCGCTCGCGGAACAGCGCCGCACGCATCAGGAAGATGGTGGTGATCGGCGCCGTGAGCGCAATGAACAGCACGATCAGCACCGCATGCAGGAACAGGCTGAAGCCCTGCACTGAGAAGTAGACGATGGTGGCGACCGTCATGCACCACACGCCCACCGTCGCGCCCAGCGTGGGCGCATGGATGCGGCGGAAGAAGGTGGGCAGCCGCACCAGGCCGAATGAACCGATCGCCGCGAAGGCCGCGCCCAGCACAGCAAACACGGCGGTGATGATCTCGGCCCACAGCGGCAGCGGGCCCACGATGAAGTCCGTCATTCGATCACCTCCCCGCGCAGCAGGAACTTGGCCATGGCCGTGGAGCCGACGAAGCCGAACAGCGCGATCAGCAGCGCCGCCTCGAAGTAGACGTTGCTCGCGTAGATGATGCCGAGCACCAGCATCATCAGCATGCCGTTGATGTAGAGGCAGTCGAGGGCCATCACGCGGTCTTGTGCGCTCGGGCCTATCAGCAGCCGCGAGAGTGCGCACAGCATGGCCACGGCCAGCAGGAAGAGCGCGAACTTCAGGGCCCAGAAGAGGATGGGTGTCATGACTCGAAGATCTCCATCAGGGGGCGCTCGTAGCGCTGCTTGATCATCGCGACGAAGGCGGCCTCGTCGTCGAGGTCGAACACGTGGATCAAGAGCGTGCTGCGGTCGAACGACACTTCGCCCCAGGCGGTGCCGGGCGTGAGACACATCACCATGGCCAGCACCGCGAGCCCGTTGGGGTCGCGCATGTCGAGCGGAATCTGCACGAACTTCGAGGCGATGCGCGAGGTGCGCCGCGTGAGCAGCAGACAGGCCACGTCGTACGCCGACTTCAGCATGTCGAAGGTCACGACGAAGGACAGCCGCAGCGCAACGTCGGGCCGGCGCATGCGCACCGCCGCCGGGCGCAGGCCCTCGGTGAGCAGTGGCACCGCGATGGCGAGGATCAGGGCCGCCAGCAGCGTGGCGGCGTCGAGCGACTGGTTGAGCAGCAGCCAGACGATGAACAGCGCGAACGACAGCGACGGAGAAGGAATCAGGCGCTTCATGGGGCCGTGCCTTCCTTCTTCACAGGGTTCGGTATCTGCCGCGCGCCCAGCACCGCGTTGCGATATGGCGTGGGGGTCTTCAGTCCGTCCGCGGTGGCCCTGGCGTGCTGCATGACAGGTCCGGCCCACACGGTCAGCGCCACGCTGGCCGCGAGCAGCGCAGCCACCGGCAGCACTTCGAGCGCGGGCAGCGAGGGCATGGTGGGGTGAAGTTGCGTCCAGAAGTGGCGGATGCCGGTGCGGCTCAATGCAATCAGCGAGAGGAAGCCCGAGGCGATCAGCAGCGCAAGAAAGATCCAGCCGGCGGTGCCAATCGCCTTGGCGCCGAGCATGCCCGAGAGCATCGCGAACTTGCCGATGAAACCCGACAGCGGCGGCAGGCCCGCGAGCAGCAGCGTGCAGCCCATGAAGCTCAGGCCCAGGAAGGCAACGCCGGCGGGAATCGCGCGGCCGTAGAGCGCTTGTGCCTCGTCGTCGAGGTTCACGTCGTTGAGTGCGCGCAGGTCTTCGGCGAGGAAGGGCGCATTGCCGGCCGCCTCGTGTGGCGCCACGCTCATGCCCGCGTTGCGCCAGCGTTCGATCATGTCGGTCAGCAGGAAGAAGGCGCTGACCGCCAGCGTGGAGCTCAGCAGGTAGTACAGCGCGCCAGCCCACACGGCAGGCTGTCCGAGCCCGACCGCCGCGAGCAGGGTGCCCGCGGATACCAGCACGCTGAAGCCCGCGAGGTTCGACAGCCGCTGCGTGCCGACGATGCCGAGCGCCCCCACGAACAGCGTGGCAAGGCCCACGCCGACCAGCGCCGCCTGCCCGAAGGCGGCGGAGTCGCCGGTGTCGGGTGCGAACAGCACGGTCCACAGCCGCAGGATCGTGTAGACGCCGAGCTTGGTCAGCAGTGCGAACACCGCCCCCACGGGCGACACCGACGCGCTGTAGGCCGGCACCAGCCAGAAGTTGAGCGGCCATGCGCCGGCTTTGGCGAAGAAGGCGGTCGCGAGAATGGCCGCTGCCGCATGCACCAGGCCGCGGTCGCCCGGTGCGAGTTCGGCGATGCGCACGCCGAGATCGGCCATGTTGAGCGTGCCGGTCACGCCGTAGAGGATGGCCGCGCCGATCAGGAACAGCGACGACGCCGCGAGGTTGATCGCGATGTAGTGCAGCCCCGCCTGCACGCGCAGCCGCCCCGAGCCGTGCAGCAGCAGGCCGTACGAGGCCGCGAGCATCACCTCGAAGAAGACGAACAGGTTGAACAGGTCGCCCGTGAGGAAGGCGCCGTTCAGGCCCATGAGCTGCAGTTGCAGCAGCGGATGGAAATGCACGCCCGCGCGGTCCCAGCGCGAGGTGGAATAGATCGACGCGGCAAAGGCGATCACGCCCGTGAGCGCGACCATCATGGTCGAGAGCCGGTCGGCCACCAGCACGATGCCGAAGGGTGCGCGCCAGTTGCCCGGCAGGTAGACGCCGATGGAGCCGGGCCCGCCGCCGGTGTCGGCCGCGTTCACCCAGCGCAGCAGCGCAAGCGCGGCAAGCAGGCCGACGAGGCCCGAGACCACGCTCAGGGCCGACTTGGTGCGCCGCCGGTTCTCGCCCAGCAGCAGCATGAGCGCGGCCGTGAGCATGGGCACGAGGATCGGCACCGCCACCAGGTGCGGCATGCTGAACTCGAGCAGTTCGTCGAGCAGGTGGAAGATCTCTTTCACTCTGCCTCCTGCCGTTCTTCACCGTCCACGTGGTCGGTGCCGGTGAGGCCGCGCGAGGCGAGCATCACAACGAGGAACAACGCCGTCATCGCAAAGCCGATCACGATGGCCGTCAGCACGAGGGCTTGAGGCATCGGGTCGGCCGTGTTGGCCAGCGTGGAGGTGAGGCCCTTGATGAGCACCGGCTCGCTGTCGACCTTGAGCCTGCCCATGCTGAAGATGAACAGGTTGACCGCATAAGAGATCAGCGTCAGGCCCATGATGACCTGGAAGGTGCGAGGGCGCAGCAGCATGTACACGCCAGAGCCGGTGAGCACGCCGATGGCGAGTGCGAGCACGATTTCCATCAGCTGGCTCCCCCTGCGGCGACAGCAGCCGCGGCGGCTTCGGCTTCTTTCTCGGCCTGCTCGTCGGCCCAGCGGTGGCTTCGTATCGACTGGTGGGCCAGCGCGGTCAGGATCAGCATGGTGGCGCCGAGCACCAGCGCGAACACGCCGATGTCGAAGAAGAGGGCGCTGGGCACGTGCACTTCGCCCAGCAAAGGCAGATGCAGGTGCGCGGTGTGCGTGGTCAGGAAGGGATAGCCGAAGAACATCGCGCCACCGCCGGTGGCCAGCGCCAGCAGCAGGCCGGTGGCGATCCAGCGGCGCGGGTAGATGCGCAGATGCTCTTCCACCCACTCGGTGCCCGACACGATGAACTGCAGCACCAGTGCGACCGACATCACCAGCCCCGCGACGAAGCCGCCGCCCGGCGCGTTGTGGCCGCGCATGAAGAAGTAGACCGACACCAGCGCCGCCAGCGGCAGCACCAGCCGCACCAGCACGGCCGGCACCATCAGGTAGCCGACGGCGGTGTCCTTGGCGCGGCGCGGGTTCAGCAGGTCGCTGCTGCCGTCGTCGACCTGCAGGCGCTGCTGGACCGGCAGGGCCATCGATTCGAGGGCAGGGCGGAAGCGCCGCAGCAGCGCATACACGGTGAGCGCCACGATGCCCAGCACGGTGATCTCGCCGAAGGTGTCGAAGCCGCGGAAGTCGACCAGCATCACGTTGACCACGTTGGTGCCGCCGCCCTCGGTGAGCGCGTGTTCGAGGAAGAAGGGCGAGATGCTCTGCGGGAAGTTGCGCGTCATCATGGCCCACGCCAGCGAGGCCATGCCGCCGCCGGCGATGGTGGCCACCAGCAGGTCGCGTCCGCGCCGGCCCCAGGGCCGCAGCCGCGCGCGCGCAGGTTGAATGACGTCCTTGCTGCGCATCGGCAGCCAGCGCAGGCCCAGCAGGATGAGCACCGTGGTCACGGCCTCGACCACCAGTTGCGTCAACGCGAGGTCGGGCGCCGAGAACCAGATGTAGGTCACGCAAGAGACCAGCCCCGCACCCGAGGCCAGCATCAGTGCCGCCAGCCGATGGAACTTGGCCTGCCACGCGGCGGCCAGCGCGCAGGTGCCACCGATGATCCAGGTCATGGCGAACATCGGCGAGAAGGGCAGCAGCTCGCGCGTGCCGGGTGCGGCGGGCGCGGCCCACAGGGAAGCCGCGGCGCCCGCCACGGCCACGACCACCAGCAGCAGCAACTGCCACTGCAGCCGGCGCGTGCCGAACAGGCGGCGGCTGCGCCGGCCCGCCTCGCTCAGCAGCGCCAGCAGGTGCTCGAAGATGGCCTGGCCATCGAAGCGATGCAGCAGCGGCGTGTGCTCGAGGCCGCCGCGTGCGCGCCGGCGGCGCTGCAGCAGGTACAGCGCGGCGCCGCCCACCAGCGCCACGAAGCTCATCAGCAGTGGCAGGTTGAAGCCGTGCCACACGGCAAGGCTGTACTCGGGCAGCGTGCCGCCGACGACCGGCGAGGCGGCCGCCGCCAGCATCGGGCCGACCGACCACGCCGGCATCACGCCCACCACCAGGCACACCAGCACCAGCAGCTCGACCGGCACGCGCATCCAGTGCGGCGGCTCGTGAGGGTGCTTGGGCACCTCGTCGCCGCAGGGAGGGCCGAAAAACACGTCGAACACGAAGCGCGCCGAATACGCCACGCTGAAGATGCCGGCAATGGTGGCGATGACCGGCAAGCTGAAGTCGACCCACGGCGTCGACTGGATGAACACCGTCTCGGCGAAGAACATTTCCTTCGAGAGAAAGCCGTTGAGCAGCGGCACGCCGGCCATCGAGGCGCTGGCGATGATGGCCAGCGTGCCCGTGATGGGCATGAGCCGCATCAGGCCGCTGAGCTTGCGGATGTCGCGCGTGCCGGTCTCGTGGTCGATGATGCCGGCCGCCATGAACAGCGACGCCTTGAAGGTCGCGTGGTTCATCACGTGGAAGACCGCTGCCACCGCCGCGAGCGGGCTGTTCAGGCCCAGCAGCAGCGTGATGAGCCCGAGGTGCGAGATGGTCGAGTAGGCCAGCAGCGCCTTCAGGTCGCGTTGGAACATGGCGATGAAGCCGCCGAGCAGCAGCGTGACGGCGCCCGCGCCGCCCACCATCCAGAACCACTGCTCGGTGCCCGAGAGCACGGGCCACAGCCGCGCCATCAGGAACACGCCGAGCTTCACCATCGTGGCCGAGTGCAGGTAGGCCGATACCGGCGTGGGCGCGGCCATGGCGCGCGGCAGCCAGAAGTGGAACGGGAACTGCGCGCTCTTGGTGAAGGCGCCGAGCAGCACCAGCACCAGCGCCACCGGGTACAGCGCATGCGCGCGAATGAGGTCGCCCGAGGCCAGCACCACGTCGAGCTCGTAGCTGCCGACGATGCGGCCCAGCACCAGCACGCCGGCCAGCAGGCACAACCCGCCAGCGCCGGTAACGGTGAGCGCCATGCGCGCCCCGCGCCGCGCGTCGCGGCGGTGGTGCCAGTAGCCGATGAGAAGGAACGAGAACAGGCTGGTGAGCTCCCAGAACAGCACCATCTGAATGAGGTTGCCCGAGAGCACCACGCCCATCATCGCGCCCATGAACGCGAGGAAGAACGAGAAGAAGCGCGGCACCGGATCGGAGGCCGACATGTAGTAGCGCGCATAGAGCACCACCAGCGCGCCGATGCCCAGCACCAGCATGCAGAACAGCCATGCGAAGCCGTCCATGCGGAACACGAGGTTCAGGCCGAGGGCCGGCAGCCATTCGATTTCTTGCCGCAGCACATTGCCGTGCGCGATCTGCGGGAAGAACCATGCGACCTGGATGGCGCAGCCCAGCGCGACCAGTCCCGCCAGCGTCGACTCCCTGTTGCGCGCGTTGGAAGGCATCAACGCGGCCAGCACGCTGGCAATGAAGGGGAGGGCGATAAGAAAGACCAGGGGCATTGCGGGCAATTCTATCGACCGACCCTATTGAAGGCCCTATCTATAACCGCAAGACATAAGGCAGTTTTTCGCTCGATTTCAGGAGGAGAACGCCTGCACCGTGCGCAACCCGAGCCAGGTCATGCAAAGCGAGCCACCCAGGTGCAGTGCAATCGTGCCCATCGCGAGGCCGAGCCTGCCGCCCATGAGCATGCCGACCACTTCCGCGGAGAAGCTGGAGAAGGTGGTGAGCGTGCCCAGGAAGCCGGTGATGACCATGAGCCGCCACGCGGGGTTGATGTCCGGCAGGCCGCTGAACACACCGATGGCCACGCCGATCAGGTAGCCGCCGATAAGGTTCACCGCCAGCGTGCCCCAGGGCAGGATGCCGCCGGGGTTGAGCCACAGGGCGAAGCCCCAGCGCATGAGGGCGCCGACACACGCGGCGAGGCAGATGACGAGGACGTTCAGCAGCATGCCGGCGATTATCCGCAAGCTGCCGGACGGCCTTTCTCTTTCTACTTTTCCTTGCCCATCACCACATCGGGCAGGATCGTCACGATGCTCGGGAACAGCGTGATCAGCACGATGCACAGCACCAGGCAGAAGAAGAACGGAATCGCCGCCTTGGCGATAACGTTGCTGTCTTTCCCGGTCATGTTCTGCAGCACGAAGAGGTTGAAGCCCACCGGCGGCGTGACCTCGGCGATCTCGACCAGCAGCACGATGAAGATGCCGAACCAGATCAGGTCGAAGCCGGCCTTCTGGATCATCGGCAGCACCACCGCGCTGGTCAGCACGATCATCGAGATGCCGTCGAGCGCCGTGCCGAGCACCAGGTACACGACTACCAGCGCGCCGATGAGCGCGTAGGGCGACAGGTGCATGCTGTCGACCCATTCCGCCAGCTCGCGCGGAATGCCGGTGAAGGCCATGGTCTTGGTGAGGAACGCCGCGCCGGCCAGGATGAACATGATCATGCAGCTGGTGCGGGTGGCGCCCATGATGCCGTCCTTGAAGTTCTTCCAGGTCAGGCTGCGGCCCCAGGCCGCGATGGCCAGCGAGCCCAGCACGCCGAAGGCCGCGCACTCGGTGGCCGTGGCCCAGCCGGCCACCAGCACCCAGACGATGAAGACGATCAGCAGTGCGCAGGGAATCAGGTTGCCCGACAGCCGGATCTTCTCCATGAAGGTGGTCGGCGGATCGGCCGGCGGCACCTGGTCGGGGTTGCGCAGGCTCCACCAGCCGATGTAGCCCGAGAACAGCAGCATCAGCAGAAAGCCCGGAAGAAAGCCGGCCAGGAAGATGCGGATGATCGAGGCGTCGGCAGCCACGGCGTACACCACCATCGTGATCGACGGCGGAATCAGGATGCCCAGCGTGCCTGCGGTGGCGAGCGAGCCGATGGCCAGCTTCTCGTTGTAGCCGCGGCGCTTGAGCTCGGGCAGCGCCACCTTGGCGATGGTCGCGCAGGTAGCGGCCGACGAGCCAGAGACCGAGCCGAACACGCCGCAGCCGAGGATGGTGGTGTGCATCAGCCGGCCGGGCACACGGTTGAGCCAGGGGCGCAGGCCCTCGAACATCTCCTCGCTGAGCTTGGTCCTGAAAAGAATCTCGCCCATCCAGATGAAAAGCGGCAGCGCCGCGAGCTCCCAGCTGGCGTTGCTTTCCCAGAAGGCGGAGAACAGGTTCTTGCCCGGCAGCGTGTTGGTGAAGAAGGCCTGGCCGACCCAGCCGACGATGGCCAGCGTCATCGCGATCCAGACGCCGCCCGCGAGCAGGAGCAGCATGATGGCGAGCAGCAGCGCGCCCATGAGCAGGGTTTCAAGCATGGGCGTCAGACGTCGGAGGAGAAATCGCCGGCGGCATGCCGCTCTTCGATGGCGCGCTGGTAGCTGGGCTTCTCGCCGCGCACCACGCCGACCAGTTCGTCGACCATCGCAATCAGCAGCAGCCAGCAGCCGATGACGAAGGTCGATTGCGGAATCCAGATCGGAATGACGACGAGGCCGGTGGCCATCTCGGCGAACTCGTAGCTCTCGTAGGTGAAGCTGGTGGCCCAGTAGGTGAGGTAGGCCACGGACACCGACGCGATCAGCAGGCATGTCACATCGAGCATGCGCCGCACCTTCGGCGGCACGGCTTCGAGCAGCAGCGTCACGCGCACGAAGTCGCCGTGACGGAATGCATGCGCCATCGCGAAGAACGCAGCGGCGGCGCACAGCCAGGCCACCACGTCGTTGAGCCCGCTCACATGCCAGTTCATCTGCCGGCCCACGCCGGCCAGGATCATCAGCACGAAGATCAGGAACACGCAGAACGCGCCGAGTGCGCCTGCACCGTCGTACAGGCGGTCGAGAAAGCGGCGCACGGCTTACTTCTTTTTATAAGCGTCGACGATGGCGGCGCCATCGGCACCGGCGGCCTTGAGCCAGTCGGTCTGCATGATGCCGCCGACCTGGCGCATGTCCGCGTCGAGCTTGGGCGAGGGCTTGTGCACCTTCATGCCGCGCTCGGCGAGCAGGCGCTTGTACTCGTCGTTCTTCTCCTGCGCGACCTTCCAGCCGCGCACCTCGGCATCGGCTGCGGCCTTGGTGACGGCTGCCTTGGTGGTGGCGTCGAGCGCATCGAAGGCCTTGGCGTTGACGAGAATCGCGTTCTTCGGAATCCAGGCCTGCGTGTCGTAGAAGTTCTTGATGTGCTCGTAGGTCTTGGTGTCGTAGCCGGTGGAGCCCGAGCTCATGTAGCTCTCGATCACGCCCGTGGCCATGGCCGCGCTGAGCTCGGCCTGCTGGATCTGCACCGGCTGCGCGCCGATGAGTTCGGCGATCTTGGCGGTGGCCGGGCTGTAGGCACGCCACTTGATGCCGCGCAGGTCGGCCACCGAGCCGATTTCCTTCTTTGTGTAGATGCCCTGCGGCGCCCACGGCACCATGAACAGCACCTTGATGCCCTGGGCCGCGAGCAACTTGTCCATGGCGGGCTTCGATGCGTCGTAGAGCTTTCTTGCCTCGGGGTAGGTGGTGGCGAGGAAGGGCACGCCGTCGAGCGCGTAGATCGGGTTCTCGTTCGCGTAGTTGGCCAGCAGGATCTCGCCGGCCTGCGCCTGGCCGCTTTGCACGGCGCGCTTGATCTCGGGCGCCTTGAACAGCGAGGCGTTGGCATGCACCGTGATCTTCACCTTGCCGCCCGTGGCTGCGTCGACGTCCTTCGCGAACTGGGTGATGTTTTCCGTGTGGTAGTTGGTAGCCGGGTAGGCCGTGGGGAGGTCCCACTTGGTCTGCGCGAAGGCTGCGGCGCCGAGGGTGAGGCCCGCGAGGGCAATGCCGAACTTGTGATTCATGTACGCGCTCCGGAATGGATTGAAAGCAAAACGAAAGGAAGCTTACGTGCAAATTCCGGACCACTTCCTGAGGCATTTCCCTGCCATGGCGCGCATGAAAAAGCCGCCCGAAGGCGGCTTTGCATATTTCTACCGGAGCGGAATCAGGGCTTGGCAGCCTTGGGAGCCTTCGCTTCCTTCGAGGCCGCAGGTGCCGCATCACCGAAGCTCTTGCCATTGACCGTCAGGCCTTCGGCCGACAGCTTGGCCGCCTTCTTCTCCTTCACGCCTTTGACGCGCTGCATGAGGTCGGGCCAGTCCTTGAACTCGCCTTCCTTGCGCGCTTCGAGGATGCGCTTGGACATCGACGGGCCAACGCCCTTGACGCCGTCGAGGTCGGCCTCGGTACCTTTGTTGACGTCGACGGCGGCGAACGAAACGGCTGCGAACAGCAAGGCCGTGGTGGCCAGGATTTTCTTGAACATGATGAAAAACTCCCTCTTTTTTGTTGATGAGTGACAGCCGACAGAAACGTCGGCCCAGGCTCAACGAGGAGAGAAAGAAGGGCGTTGACTCGTGAAAGCCGTGCCGGCTTCTACGTGACCATTGTTCAGAAATGTGATCAGAGTTCTTCGACGCGGCGCGGCGGATAGCTGTCCCAGGCCTGGCAGCCGGGGCAGTGCCAGAAGTACTGGTGCGCCTCGAAACCGCAGGCTGCGCAGCGGTAGCGCATGAGCGGCCGGGTGGCCTGGTCGAGCGCGCGTTGCACTTGCGGATGGAACTGCTGGTGTTCGAAGTGCTCACCCGCGAGCCAGCGCGAGGCCGCGACCAGCGAGGGTTGCTGCGCAAGATGCGCGATGTAGCCGTCGCGCGGCGTGGGGTTGGGTTCTTCGGCGGTGGCGGTCGGTGTGCCGCCGAGCGCCATCAGCGCCTCGAGCACGTCGATCGACGGCGACTCCACGTAGCGGCGTTGCAGCAGCGCGAGCGCTTCGCCTTCGCGGTGCGCGGCCACGGCAGCCTGCTGCAGCGCGGCGGCGTAGAGCGGCAGTGCCAGCGGTGCGGTCTCGCTCAGGGCCACGAGCGTATCGAAGGCTGCGGCTGCTTCGCCGTTGCGCAGCTGCAGGTTGGCCGTGTCGATGGCGGGCCGCGGTGCCTGCGGCGCGAGCTCGACGGCCTGCGCGAGCAGCTTTGCCGCGCCGGGCAGGTCGCCTGCCGCCACGCGCTCGGTGGCTTGCTCGCAGAGGTGATGCGCGCGGCGCGTGCTGTAGCTGGCCTGGTCTGATTCATCGAGCTTCTGCGCCACGTCGGCGGCCTGTGCCCATTCGCGCGAGCGCTCGTAGATGGCCAGCAGCGAGAGCCGCGCCTCGTTCTCGTAGCGCGTGCCCTCGAGCTTTTGCAGCGCGGCTTCGGCGCGATCGAGCAGGCCGGCGCGCAGAAAGTCTTGCGCCAGCGCGTGCTGTGCGCGTTCGCGATCGCTGCGGCTCAAGTCGCCGCGGCCCAGCAGGTGCTCGTGCACGCGCACTGCGCGCTGGTACTCGCCGCGACGGCGAAAGAGGTTGCCGAGTGCGAAGTGCAGCTCTTGCGTGTCGGGGTCGTTCTGCACGGCCTCGATGAAGGCGTCGATGGCCTGGTCCTGCTGTTCGTTGAGCAGGAAGTTGAGGCCGCGAAAGTAGGCCTTGGGGGCCTGGCGGTTCTCGAGCTTGAGTTGCCGGATGTCGAAGCGCGATGCGAGCCAGCCCAGCACGAAGGCGACGGGCAGGCTGATCAGCAGCCAGCTGGGATCAAAGTCCATGTTGACGTACGGCGGGGAGGTCGGTGGCGGAGATGGAGGGTGCGGCTGCCGGTGCAACCGCGGTGGTCGACGGCGTGGATGCCTGCGTTTCGGCAGCGGCAGGCAGTTGCGCCGCGGCGGTGCGGTGCTTCCACCAGCCGGGCAGCATGCCCAGTGCACCGACCACGAGCCCGCCGGCAAATGCCGCGAGCACGACGAGCACCAGCGGCGCACGCCAGTAGGTGCCGAAGAAGAAATAGACGGTCGCGTCGTGCTGGTTGTTCAGCGCGAAAGCGAAGAGCGTAAAAAAAATGGCTGCCTTGAGCAGCCACAGGAGGTATTTCATGCACGTTCCCGTTGGCGGGACGATTCTACGTTTGCAACCATCGGGACCGGCTGCTGGTCAGGCCTTGCGGCCCTTGGCTTCCTTGCCGCCGGCGTCGAGCTCCGCGGTGCGTGCATCGACGGCTTCGCGCAGCGCCTTGCCGGGCTTGAAGTGCGGCACCCGCTTCTCGGGAATCTGCACGCTCTCGCCCGAACGCGGGTTGCGGCCGATGCGCGGCGGACGACGGTTGACCGAGAAGCTGCCGAAGCCACGGATCTCGATGCGGTGTCCGCGCACCAGCGCGTCGCTCATGGCGTCGAGGATGGTCTTGACGGCGTATTCGGCATCGCGGTGCGTGAGCTGTGCAAAGCGCGCTGCGAGTTCTTCGACGAGGTCTGAGCGGGTCATAGGCCGAACATAAACGAAAAACGTGGACGAAAAAAAAGACAGAGCGGCCCCAAGGCCTGCTCTGTCTTCCGACTCAGCTTACTTGCTGTCGTTGTTGTCGAGCTTGGCGCGCAGCAGTGCGCCCAGGCTGGTCGTGCCCGCGTTTTCGCGTGCCGACTGCTGGCTCAGGCTGGCCATGGCGCCTTGTTCGTCGACCATGTCCTTCTGCTTGATCGACAGCTGGATGTTGCGGGTCTTGCGATCCACATTCACGACGATGGCGGTGACTTCGTCGCCTTCCTTCAGCACGTTGCGGGCATCTTCAACGCGGTCGCGCGAGATTTCCGAAGCACGCAGGTAGCCGAGGATGTCCTCACCCAGGTCGATTTCAGCGCCGCGGGCGTCCACGGTCTTGACCTTGCCGGTCACGATCTGGCCCTTGTCGTTCACGGTGGTGAACGTGGTGAACGGGTCGCTGTCGAGCTGCTTGATGCCCAGGCTGATGCGCTCGCGGTCGACGTCGACTGCCAACACGATCGCTTCGACTTCCTGGCCCTTCTTGTAGTTGCGAACGGCGGTTTCGCCGGCTTCGTTCCACGAGAGGTCCGACAGGTGAACCAGGCCGTCGATGCCGGCAGCCAGACCCACGAACACGCCGAAGTCGGTGATCGACTTGATCGGGCCCTTGACGCGGTCGCCGCGCTTGGTGTTTTGCGCGAACTCTTGCCACGGGTTGGCCTTGCACTGCTTCATGCCCAGGCTGATGCGGCGCTTGTCTTCGTCGATTTCCAGGACCATGACTTCGACTTCGTCGCCCAGCGAGACGATCTTGTTCGGAGCGATGTTCTTGTTGGTCCAGTCCATTTCGGAGACGTGCACCAGGCCTTCGATGCCGGGTTCGAGTTCGACGAACGCGCCGTAGTCGGCAATGTTCGTGACCTTGCCGAACAGGCGGGTCGATTGCGGGTAGCGGCGCGAAACGCCCATCCACGGGTCGTCACCCATTTGCTTGAGACCCAGCGAGACACGGTTCTTCTCGGTGTCGAACTTGAGGATCTTGGCGGTGATTTCCTGGCCGGCCTGAACGACTTCGCTCGGGTGGCGAACACGGCGCCATGCCATGTCGGTGATGTGCAGCAGGCCGTCGATGCCGCCGAGATCCACGAACGCACCGTATTCGGTGATGTTCTTGACCACGCCGCGCACGACTGCGCCTTCCTTCAGCGTTTCCATCAGCTTGGCGCGTTCTTCGCCCATGCTGGCTTCGACCACGGCACGGCGCGACAGCACGACGTTGTTGCGCTTGCGGTCGAGCTTGATGACCTTGAATTCGAGGGTCTTGTTTTCGTACGGGGTCAGGTCCTTGATCGGACGCGTGTCGATCAGCGAGCCCGGCAGGAAAGCGCGGATGCCATTGACCAGGACCGTGAGGCCGCCCTTGACCTTGCCGCTGGTGGTGCCGGTGACGAAGTCGCCCGATTCCAGTGCCTTCTCGAGGGCGAGCCACGAAGCCAGACGCTTGGCGGTGTCGCGCGAGAGGATGGTGTCGCCGTAGCCGTTCTCAACGCTGCCGATGGCAACGGAAACGAAATCGCCGGCCTGAACTTCGAGTTCGCCCTTGTCGTTCTTGAACTCTTCGATCGGCACATACGCTTCGGACTTCAGACCGGCGTTGACGACGACGTGGTTGTGTTCGACACGCACGACTTCGGCCGTGATGACCTCGCCAGTGCGCATTTCGGAACGCTTCAGGGACTCTTCGAATAGGTCGGCAAAAGATTCAGACATTTATGGTTCCTTCCGTCAGGCAGGGTTGGCAGGCGCTCTTGCGAAATTGCGTGCGGCTGCTGTGGGTCTGTAGACGGCGGTTTGTGGGCGTGAGCCCGGGTTGGTTGAACAACCAGCAGGCCGGTGCGCTGTCGCGCGGAAGGAGCCTGCTGGAGCGGTACGCGCCTTATGAATATTTCGGGATATTCCCGGGATATTCCGTCTTGCGCCAGCCTTTCAAGCGGGCTTGAAAGGCTGTACTTGTTGCCACCAGTCCAACACTGTGTCGATCGATTGTTCGATGGACAACTGGGAGTTGTCGAGGTGGCGAGCGTCTTGCGCCGGCTTCAGAGGGGCAACGCTGCGGGATGAGTCCCGGGCATCACGAGCTTCCAAGTCGGAGCGAAGACTGTCGAGTGTAGTCGAAATACCCTTTGAAATCAACTGCTTATGCCGCCGTTCGGCGCGCTGGGCGGCGCTGGCCGTGAGGAAGACCTTGAGCGCCGCGTCGGGGAAGATCACGGTGCCCATGTCGCGCCCGTCGGCCACCAGGCCTGGCAGTTGGCGAAAGCGCTGCTGCAGGGCCAGCAGCGCCTCGCGCACGGCCGGCAGCGTGGAGACGCGGGAGGCGTCCATGCCGGCGGCTTCGGTGCGGATGTCGTCACTGACGTCTTCGCCGGCCAGCAGCACCTTTCCTTCGGTGAACTGCAGGGGCAGGGCGGCCGCGAGGGTGGCAATTTGCGCCTCGTGCTGGGTGTCGGCGCTCAGGCCCGCACGACGCATGGCCAGGCCGGTCACGCGGTAGAGCGAGCCCGAATCGAGGTAGTGGTAGCCCAGCAGGCGCGCCACCTCGGCCGCGAGCGTACCCTTGCCGGAGGCGGTCGGGCCGTCGATGCAGATCACCGGCACCTCGGCGGCCTCGGCCACCGAGAACAGGGTCTCGAAATAGTCGGGGAAGGTCTTGGCGACGCAGTGCGGATCGAGGATGCGCACCGGCACCCCCGCCGGATTGAATGCCGCGAGCGAGAAGCACATGGCCACGCGGTGATCATCGTAGGTGTGGATGCTCGCCGGACGCCAGCCGGCCTGCGCCAGCGGATGCACGCGGATGAAGTCGGGGCCGGCCTCGACGGTAGCGCCGAGCTTCTTCAGCTCGTTGGCCATGGCGTCGATGCGATCGGTTTCCTTCACGCGCCAGCTTGCGATGTTGCGCAGCGTGCTCGGACCGTCGGCGTAGAGCGCCATCACGGCCAGCGTCATCGCGGCGTCGGGGATGTGGTTGGCGTCGAGGTCGATGGCCTTGAGCGGCCAGGCGCCGCGACGCACTTCGAGCCAGTTCGGGCCACTGTCGACCAGCGCGCCCATCTGGCGGGCGGCGTCGATGAAGCGGATGTCGCCCTGGATCGAATCGGCGCCCACGCCTTCGATACGGATGCCGTTCTTGCCAGAAACACCCGTCGCTATTGCGCCTAATGCTATGAAATAGCTAGCAGACGAGGCGTCGGCCTCGACGTGAATGTCGCCGGGCGAGCTGTAGCTGCTGCCTGCCGGAATGGTGAAGCGCTCCCAGCCGTCGCGCCGCACCTGGATGCCGAAGCGCGCGAGCAGGTTCAGCGTGATCTCGATGTATGGCTTGGAGATCAGCTCGCCGACCACCTCAATCACGATGTCGTTGGCCGCCGCGAGCGGCAACGCCAGCAGCAGGGCGGTCAGGAACTGGCTCGACACGTCGCCGCGCACGCGGATCGGGGCGTCGAGCGCCAGGTCGCCGTGCGGCACCGGGTGGATGCGCAGCGGCGGATAGCCGGGGTTGCCGAGGTAGTCGATGCGGCAGCCGAGCTGGGTCAGCGCATCGACGAGATCGCCGATGGGGCGTTCGTGCATGCGCGGAACGCCGCTCAGCTCGAACTCGCCACCCAGCAGCGACAGCGCCGCGGTGAGCGGGCGCATCGCGGTGCCGGCGTTGCCGAGGAACAGCGGCAGCAGCGTTTCGCTGGGCTTCAGCTGTCCGCCGAGGCCGGTGATGCGCAGCGTGTTTCCGTCCGGGTCGATGCCGCAGCCGAGCGCGCGCAGGGCGTCGAGCATCACGCGCGTGTCGTCGGAATCGAGCAGGTCGTGGATGGTGGTGGTGCCGCTCGCAAGCGCGGCGAGCAGCAGCACGCGGTTGGAGATGCTCTTGGAGCCCGGCAGCCGAACCGTACCGGCCGCGCCCGCGAGGGGCGGGAGATCGAGGAAGGTCGTCGAGAACATCTCAGTTGTCCTGCTGCTGCGACGAGGTGTCGGTGGCTGGCTTCCAGGCCGCGCGGGCCTTGCTGGCGGCGGCAATGGATTGCTCCAGTGCCTGCAGGTCGCCCGCGGCCATCAGCGCTTCGAGATCGTCCAGCGCCTTGCGGAAGGCCTGCGACTGTTGCAGCACCTGTTCGCGGTTGGCCAGAAGCACGTCGCGCCACATGACCGGGTCGCTCGCGGCGATGCGCGAGAAATCGCGAAAGCCCGGTCCCCCGAGGCTCAGGAAGCGGTCGCCCTGCGGCTGGCTGGCGATGGCGTTGGTGTACGCGAAGGCCAGCAGATGCGGCAGGTGGCTCACGGCGGCGAAGGCGGCGTCGTGCTCTTCATGCGTCATGGTGACGACGTGCGCGCCGATGCCGCTCCATACCTGCGAGGCCCGCTGCACGTTCGAGCGCAGCGTGGTCTTCACGGGCGTCAGCACGACCTGCCGGCCGGTGAACAGCGAAGCCTCGGCATGCTCGATGCCCGAGAGCTCCTTGCCGGCGATCGGGTGTGCGGGCACGAAGTTCGCGAACTGGCGCTGCAGGCCGTTGCGCGCGGCCTCGATCACGTCGCCCTTGGTCGAGCCGACGTCCATCACCAGCGTCTCGTTCGAGATGCCGTGGCGGATGGCCTTGAATGTGGCTTCCGATGCGGCCACCGGCACCGCCAGCAGCACGATGTCGGAGCCCGACACCGCCAGCAGCGCCGAAGGCGCTACCACGTCGATCACGCCGAGCTGGCGTGCCCGCTCGGTGGTGGAGGGCGACTTGCTGTAGCCGACCACACGTTTCACCAGTTTCGCGCGCTTGAGTGCGAGCGCAAAGGAGCCGCCCATCAGGCCGCAGCCGATCAGTCCCAGTTGTTCGAACATCTGTGTGTCTGCCTGCCGCTCAGGCCTTGACGGGGTAGGCGCCCAGCACCTTGTAGAAGGCGCAGAGGCCGCGCAGCTCGGCCAGCGCCGCGGCCACGTTGGGCTGCGAGGGATGGCCGTCGAGGTCGATGTAGAAGTAGTACTCCCACTGGCCTGTGCGCGCGGGGCGCGACTCGAAGCGGGTCATCGACACGTTGTTGGCCTTCAGCGGCACCAGCAGGTCGTGCACCGCGCCGGGCCGGTTCGGCACCGAGACGATCAGGCTCGTGCAGTCGCGGCCCGAGGCCGGCGGCATGGCCAGCGTCTGCGGCAGGCAGATCACCGAGAAGCGGGTTCGGTTGTACGAGTCGTCCTGAATGGCGTGCGCCACGATGTGCAGGCCGAAGCGGGTGGCCGCGCGTTCGCCGGCCAATGCGGCCCAGGCCGGGTTGGTGGCCGCGAGCCGTGCGCCTTCGGCATTGCTCGATACGGCGCGCCGCTCGGCGTTCGGCAGGTGCTTGGACAGCCAGGTCTGGCACTGTGCCAGCGCCTGCGGATGGGCCAGCACGGCCTCCACGCCTTCGAGCGAATTGCTGCTGCGCAGGAGGTGATGACGTACCAGCAGGCTGACTTCGCCGACGACATGGGTGGGCGAATGCAGGAACAGGTCGAGCGAGCGCGTGACCACGCCTTCGGTCGAGTTCTCGACGCCGACCACGCCGTACTGGGCGCTGCCCGCAGCGGTGGCGTGGAACACCTCGTCGAAGCTGGCGCAATAGATCAGGTCGGCGGCACCGCCGAAGTATTCGATGGCGGCTTGCTCGCAGAAGGTGCCTTCGGGGCCAAGCACAGCCACCCGTTGTGGCGACTCGAGCGCCAGGCAGGCCGACATGATTTCGCGCCAGATGGCCGCCACGTGGAGGTCCTTGAGCGGACCGCCATTGCTCTTCTGCATCTTGTCGATGACCTGCGCCACGCGGTCGGGGCGGAAGAACGGGGTGCCCTCGCGCTTCTTGACCTCGCCAACCAGCTCGGCCACATGGGCCCGCTCGTTGAGCAGGCTGAGCAGTCGCTGGTCGAGCGAGTCGATCTGCACGCGCAGATCGGCCAGGCTTTCGGAGTTGTCGGAGGGAGAAGAGGGCGGTGTGGGTGCGGAGGCGGTCATCGGTGCGAGCAGCTGGGCATGCGCCTAGGCATGCGATCGCTCGAATTCTCGCATGTAGGCCACAAGTGCCTGCACCCCTGCCAGCGGCATGGCGTTGTAAATGCTCGCGCGCATGCCGCCGACCGACTTGTGGCCCTTGAGCTGCAGCAGCCCGGCCTCGCGCGCGCCGGCCAGAAAAGCCTCGTTTCGGCCTTCGTCGGCCAGGAAGAACGGCACATTCATGCGCGAGCGGCAGCCTGGGTCGATTCGGTTGGCGTAGAAGTCGGAGCCGTCGATGAAGTCGTACAGCAGCTTCGCCTTCGCGATGTTGCGCTGCTCCATGGCGGCCACGCCGGTGTGCGTGCCTTCGGTCTGCTGCAGCAGCCACTGGAACGTAAGCCCCGCCATGTAGATGCCCCAGGTTGGCGGGGTGTTGTACATGGAGTGGTTGTCGGCCACGGTCTTGTAGTTGAAAGCGCTCGGGCAGATCTCGAGCGCGTGGCCCAGCAGGTCGTCGCGCACGACCACGATGGTCAGGCCGGCGGGGCCGAGGTTCTTTTGGGCGCCGCCGAAGGCAAGGCCCACGCGGCTCCAGTCGACGCTGCGCGAGGCGACGTGCGACGAGAAGTCGATGACCAGCGGGGCGTTGCTGCCGAGTGCGGCCAAGTCGGGCAGTTGCTGGAACTCGATGCCGTTGATGGTTTCGTTCGAGCACACGTGCACGTACGAGGCATCCTTCGAGAGCTGCCAGGTCGCAGGGGCGGGCAGCTTCGTGTGCTGGTCGTCGGCGTTGCTTGCGACCACGCGCGTTGCGCAGTAGCGCTGCGCTTCCTTGTGCGACTTGATGCTCCAGCTGCCTGTGATGACGAAGTCGGTGGTTTTGCCGCGCGACAGGTTCAAAGGCACGATGGCGTTCTCGCCAAGTCCGCCGCCCTGCATGAACAGGACGTGGAAATGCGATGGGATGGCCAGCAGCGTGCGGATGTCGGCTTCGGCCTGGGTGCAGATCGCACCGAATTCCTTGCCGCGATGGCTCATTTCCATCACGCTCATGCCGCTGCCCTGCCAGTCGAGCATTTCGGCGGCGGCGCGTTGCAGCACCGCCTCCGGCATGGCAGCCGGACCGGCCGAGAAGTTGTAGGGGCGCTTGCCGGCCGGCGTCTGCTGCTGGGTCACGTTGCTTTTACTTCTTGGCTGGGGCCTTGGCAGGTGCCTTGGCGGGAGCGGAGCCTTGGGGGGCTGCGCCATCGGTCGGTGCGCCGAGTGCCTTGGCAACTGCGGTGTCGAGTGCGCGCATCTTGGGTTCGACTGTGGCGCGCGTGTCGGCCACGAGCTTTTCCGTCAGTGCGGTCTGCATCTTCGGGTTCAGGTCCTGGTACTTCTTGCTCAGGGGCGAGTTGATCCAGGCCAGCAGTTGCTTGAGCTCGTCTTCGTTGAAGTTCTGCTCCATCAGCGGGGTGAGGGCGCCCGGGGCCAGTTGAACGGCCTTGTCGCGAACGATGGGGTAGGTCTCGTCGAAGTACTTCTTCAGCTCGGCGTCGGCAGCCTTGGCGGCGGCTTCGCGCTTGGCTTCAGGCACTTGCGTCTGCAGGTACTGCGAACCCGCTTGTGCGATCGGAGCGCTCGATTGCTCGACCAGACCGCGTGCCAGCGATTCGATGCCGGGGCGCTGGATGTCGATGAACTGCTTGATGAGCGTGGCCTTGTCCTGGGCCATGGCGGCCATCGAACTGCTTGCCAGGGCGACCGTCAGAAGTGCGAGTTTGATTTTTTTCACTGAGGATTCTCCGTTGAAGATGAGGAAGTATCGTCCGCGTCAGGCTCGCTTTCGCCGTTCGCGTCGTTTTCGACGATACGTTGTAGCCCGCTGAGTTTGGCGCCTTCGTCGAGTCCGATCAGCGTAACGCCTTGCGTCGCGCGACCAAGCTCACGAATTTCGGCAACCCGGGTGCGCACCAGCACGCCCTTGTCGGTGATGAGCATGATCTCATCATCCGCATGCACGAGAGTGGCGGCAACGACCTTGCCGTTGCGCTCACTCTGTTGAATGGCGATCATGCCTTTGGTTCCCCGGCCATGGCGGGTGTATTCCGTAATGCTTGTTCGCTTTCCGTAACCATTTTCCGTGGCGGTGAGCACGCTTTGCTGCTCATCTTCGGCCACCAGCATGGCGATCACGCCCTGTCCGGGGTCGAGCGACATGCCGCGCACGCCGCGCGCATTGCGGCCCAATGGGCGGACGTCTTCCTCGTCGAAGCGCACGGCCTTGCCGCCATCGCTGAAGAGCATCACGTCGTGCTTGCCGTCGGTCAGCGCAGCGCCGATCAGGTAGTCGCCTTCATCGAGGTTCACGGCAATGATGCCGCCCTTGCGCGGGTTGTTGAACTCGTCGAGCGCGGTCTTCTTGACTGTGCCCATCGAAGTCGACATGAACACGTACTGGTCGGCCGGGAAGTTACGCTTTTCACCCGTCAGCGCGAGCGCGACGTTGATCTTTTCGCCTTCCTGCAGCGGGAACATGTTGACGATGGGGCGCCCGCGCGAGCCGCGCGAACCCGCCGGCACTTCCCACACCTTGAGCCAGTACAGCCGGCCGCGATTGGAGAAGCACAGGATGTAGTCGTGCGTGTTGGCGATGAAGAGCTGGTCGATCCAGTCGTCGTCCTTGGTGGCGGTGGCCTGCTTGCCGCGGCCGCCGCGTTTTTGTGCGCGGTATTCGCCCAGCGGCTGGCTCTTGATGTAGCCACTGTGCGAGAGCGTGACCACCATGTCGGTCGGCGTGATCAGGTCTTCGGTCGATAGGTCGTAGGCGCTGTGCTCCACCAGGCTGCGGCGCGCGCCGACCTTCGACTGGCCGAACTCCTGCTTGATGGTGCCGAGTTCGTCGCCAATGATGGTCGAGACGCGCTCGGGCTTGGCCAGGATGTCGAGCAGGTCGTCGATCTCGGCCATCACGTCCTTGTACTCGGCCACGATCTTGTCCTGCTCGAGGCCGGTCAGGCGCTGCAGGCGCATCTGCAGGATTTCCTGGGCTTGCGTTTCCGACAGGCGATAGAGGCCGTCGCCGCCCATGCCGAAATTGCGCTCGAGGCCTTCGGGGCGGTAGTCGTCGGCGTTGATCACGCCACCGTCGGCGCGCGTGCGCGTGAGCATTTCTCGCACCAGTTTGCTGTCCCAGCTGCGGGTCATCAGCTCGGCCTTGGCGACGGGCGGTGTCGGCGATTCACGGATGATGCGAATGAACTCGTCGATGTTGGCCAGTGCCACCGCGAGGCCTTCAAGCACATGGCCGCGTTCGCGGGCCTTGCGCAGCGTGAAGACGGTGCGGCGCGTGACCACTTCGCGGCGGTGCTGCAGGAAGACCTGGATCAGGTCCTTCAGGTTGCACAGCTTGGGCTGGCCATCGACCAGCGCCACCATGTTGATGCCGAAGGTGTCCTGCAGCTGCGTCTGCTTGTAGAGGTTGTTGAGCACCACCTCGGGCACTTCGCCGCGCTTGAGCTCGATCACCAGACGCATGCCCGACTTGTCGGACTCGTCCTGGATGTGGCTGATGCCCTCGATCTTCTTCTCGTGCACCAGCTCGGCCATGCGCTCCTGCAGCGTCTTCTTGTTGACCTGGTAGGGGAGCTCGTCGACGATGATCGCCTGGCGCTGGCCGCGGTCGATGTCCTCGAAGTGGCACTTGGCGCGCATAACGACCTTGCCGCGGCCGGTGCGGTAGCCGTCCTTCACGCCGTTGATGCCGTAGATGATGCCGGCGGTGGGGAAGTCGGGCGCCGGCACGATTTCCATCAGCTCGTCGATGCTGGCTTCGGGGTTGCGCAGCAGGTGCAGGCAGGCGTCGACAACCTCATTCAGGTTGTGCGGCGGAATATTGGTGGCCATGCCGACCGCAATACCGCCGGAGCCATTGACCAGCAAATTCGGCAGTTGGCTCGGCAGCACTTTCGGCTCTTTTTCGGAGCCGTCGTAATTGTCCTGAAAGTCGACAGTTTCCTTGTCGATATCGGCCAGCATTTCGTGCGCAATTTTGGCCAGCCGGATTTCCGTATACCGCATTGCGGCCGCGTTGTCTCCATCGACCGACCCGAAGTTGCCCTGGCCATCGACCAGCATGTGGCGCATCGAGAAGTCCTGGGCCAGGCGCACGATGGTGTCGTAGACCGACTGGTCGCCGTGCGGGTGGTACTTACCGATGACGTCGCCGACGATACGGGCCGACTTCTTGTATGGCCGGTTCCAGTCGTTGTTGAGCTCGTGCATCGCGTACAGCACGCGGCGGTGCACAGGCTTGAGGCCGTCGCGGGCATCGGGAAGCGCTCGGCCCACGATCACGCTCATGGCGTAGTCGAGATAGCTGCTGCGCATTTCCTCTTCGAGACTGATGGGCAGGGTTTCTTTTGCGAAGGAGGTCATGAGCGAGGGGCTGGCGGCAGGAAGGCGAAATTTTACGCTGTGAGGGGTGTCGCACCGCCGCAACACAAGGTGCCTATTCCGCCTCCGTCCTACGCTTCGGGGCCGTCCAGCGGCCTGTTTGCCAAAGACCCTATGGCACAATCGCCTCAACGTTTTGGGTGGTGGTCACTTAAAGCGTCCTTGATTCGCAGCGCGGCTGCGGCTTTTTCCCCAAGAGGAGAACCATGAAGAAACTGAATAAAGTGGCGATGATGTTTGCAGTCGCTGCGCTCGCCACTGCCGCCGGCGCGCAGACCCGTGTCACCGCTGCGGACGGCGGTCCTACGATCGACAACTGGCAAAACGGCACCGGCGAACTGGTCTGGAAGAACGGCACGAATGAACTGTGCTGGCGCGATGCCAACTGGACGCCGGCTACGGCTGCCGCTGGTTGCGACGGTGCTCTGGTTCCTGCTGCTCCGGCTGCTGCTGCTCCGACCCCCGCTGCTCCGGCTGCACCGGCTGCACCGCAAGTCGCCGCTAACAAGGTGACCTTCGCTGCCGACGCATTCTTCGACTTCGACAAGTCGGTTCTGAAGCCTGAAGGTCGCGCCAAGCTGACCGATCTGGTCGAGAAGATCCGTGGCGTCAACCTCGAAGTCATCATCGCTGTGGGCCATACCGACTCGATCGGTACGGACGCCTACAACCAGCGTCTGTCGGTGCGTCGCGCCGAAGCCGTCAAGGCCTTCCTGGTCTCGAAGGGCATCGAACGCAACCGCGTCTACACCGAAGGCAAGGGCGAGAAGCAGCCAGTGGCTGACAACCGCACCAAGGAAGGTCGCGCCAAGAACCGTCGCGTGGAAATCGAAGTGGTCGGCACCCGCGCCAACTAATCAATCGATTCCATCGATCATGAAAACCCCGCCTCGGCGGGGTTTTTTTATGGCTGTCGAATTTGCGATTGATCTTTGGTAAAGCCCGAGCAGTGTTTATCGGACATTGCTCGTTTCATAATCGCTGCATGACAGAAAACGTGAATGCGGATCCGGCCGAACTGGCCAAGTTTTCAGAGCTCGCGCATCGCTGGTGGGATTTGGAAAGCGAATTCCGCCCGCTGCATGAAATCAATCCATTGCGCCTGGAATGGATTGACGGTATTGCACCTATTTCGCAGCGCCGCGTACTCGATATCGGCTGCGGCGGCGGCATCCTGGCCGATTCGATGGCACGCAAGGGGGCCGACGTGCTGGGTATCGACCTCGCGGGCAAGGCGCTCAAGGTTGCGCAGTTGCATGCGCTCGAGGCCGGCACCCGCGGCGTGAAGTACCGTGAGATCAGCGCAGAGGCGCTGGCTGCCGAGCAGCCGGGCAGCTTCGACGTCGTCACCTGCATGGAGATGCTCGAGCACGTGCCGCAGCCGGCCTCGGTGATCCAGGCCTGTGCCACGCTGGTCAAGCCGGGTGGTTGGGTGTTCTTCTCGACGATCAACCGCAGCCTGAAGTCCTTCATGCTGGCGATCGTGGGCGCCGAGTATGTCCTCGGCATGCTGCCGCGTGGGACTCATGAATATGCGAAGCTGATCCGGCCCAGCGAGTTGGCTGGATACTGCCGAGCAGCGGGTCTGGACCTGCGGCACACCCGCGGCATGGAGCACAACCCCCTGACCCGGCGCTATTGGCTCAGCGGCGACACCAGCGTCAACTACATGTTCGCCACGCAGAAGCCGGCCGAACTGAAGTCGGGATCGCACGGATGATGGGCGTCGAGACGAAAGCCGTGCTGTTCGACCTCGACGGCACGCTGATCGACAGCGCGCCCGATCTGGGCGCCGCAGCCGACAAGATGCGCACTGATCGCGGCCTTGATTCGTACCCGCTGGAGCGCTACCGTCCTATGGCCGGTGCGGGCGCGCGCGGCATGTTGGGTGTGGCATTCGGCATCACGCCCGAGTCGCCGGAGTTTCCTGAGTTGCGCGAAGAGTTCTTCGTGACTTATGAGCGCCGCATGCTGCTCAACACGCAGGTGTTCGATGGCATCCAGGCGCTCATCGAGGCGCTGCGCGAGCGCGGCCTCTTGTGGGGTGTCGTCACCAACAAATCGATGCGCTTCACCGATCCGCTGACGCGCGCCATTCCACTTTTCGCGAGTGCGGGCGCGGTGGTGAGCGGCGACACCACGCCGTTTGCCAAGCCGCATCCCGAGCCCTTGCACGAGGCTGCGCGCCGGCTTGGCGTGGCTTCGCAGGCGTGCATCTACGTTGGTGACGACGAGCGCGACATCGTCGCGGGCCGCGCTGCAGGCATGCGCACGGTCGCAGCCACCTACGGCTACATGGGTACACAGGCCGATTCGGCGCTCTGGCAGGCCGATGCTTCAATCTCTTCGCCCCTTGAGCTCTTGAAGTTGCTCAATAGCGCCTAAAATGAGTCGCTTGGGGCTGCACTGGTTTCGACGTGGGTTCGGAGTCGCAGCGGGGCATGTCGAGCTGAATGCGCTCGTAAAACAGATTCAAACAAACTAACTGCAAACGACGAACGTTTCGCACTCGCTGCTTAATTGCCAGTGAGCCTTGCAACAGTTGGCCGATGGGCTGGGCAAGGGGGTCTGGAGCAATCCTGACCTCCCGGCTGCAAGGATAATTACATGGGCTGGCTCCGATCCGGGTACCTTGGGTCGGGGCGAGAAAATAGGGTGCTGGCGTCCGGTTTAGCGTGTGACTGCGCGACTCCGGAAGCGAGACTTAAATCAGATCACTAAACATGTAGAACTGCGCGATGAAGGCTTGCGGACGGGGGTTCAAATCCCCCCAGCTCCACCAAATTTCTAGAGCCAAGTCCAATTAAATCAAGGACTTACGAAAAGGCTCTCCGTCTCGGACCGTCACTCATCGTCTCGAGATTCACACACTTCTCACACGCGATTCGCACCTGAATCGCACGCGTCGCCGACCTCCGGCAGACCAGGCAGATGCTCCCGACCGTACTTTACCTGCGGTCGGCCAAAGCCCAGAGTGACACTTTGCTCGACTCACCGGCCGTAATTCCGGCTCGCTATTTCGGTCGTCTTGCGGCCGGGCAGCTTGGCGATGTACGCCCGGTATTGGTCGGCCCATTTCTTGTCATTGCGCGGGTTCATGAAGACTGGCCGTCGGCTTTCTCAATATGTTTGCCGTTGACCCTCAAGCGCCTGGCGGGCCGTGAGCAGCAAGACGGTGCGCACGGTAGCGCATGTCTTCGTACCTTTCTCCTCGCCCTCGACGACAGGCCTGTGGATGTGCAGGCAATACCACGATTGCGCGATGCGGTTGGAGGGCAAGGGCGTAAAAATATGTACGATGGATATGACGTTCGGCCCCAATACATACACCGTGTTGCCCACCCCGGCTGGTTTCGCTGGTGCAAGCGCGGCCAACTACCGCTACATGCGTGGGCTAATCAGCGGGACCTATGCGCGAAGCAACGAGTTGAGTGGGGTGGATGGTGCGCTCACAGCCTTTGACCAAGTCCCAAGCCGGGCGAACTGGCTCACCCTCACGCTAAGAATGCAAACATGGCTCACCGCCAAGGCGGGTCGATACAACGTGGGAACCGGTGTCATTAATTCGGTGCGTGGCGCGAGCGTCACGAACCTGAAGGCACAAATAGATGCCTACCGTCAGTTCCTTTTGGATAGAGATACGTTGATGGCCAATGTGGCCAACCAGTTGGACTTGTTGAACTGGCGGACGCGCACTATATGCGCGGAGCTCTACGACGACGCCAATAACGCAGCGTTCGGCCTATACGCTCCCCACATCGCCGTCCTCGAGGAAGAAGGCATCTTGTCCTCCGGCTTTGTGCGGGCGTTCCGCCCTGGCCATACAACGATTGCTGACTGGGACAATGCCGGCGCAAGTGAACTCGGCCGTCTGAATGCTTGGCCAACGCTTCAAGGTGTCGCTCGATTTCGGATCAACAATTGGCGCGCTTGGCACCCAGCTCTCGCAGACCCGCGAAAGGGTCTCTTCTGTCATTCTTCTGCGGCGCTGGCGGTGCACTGTATCGTCACGCATCGCATCGCCTTGCAGGGCGCGCTCTCGTGTCCCATCCGTTCAATCGACGTCTATCATCAACGCGGTAACGCCGGTGAAATCACGCACTGGTGGGTCGCCATCAACCGTCCAGACAACATCGCACTGGGGACTGCACCTCACGGCACGTTAACCACCATGGCCGATTTTGATCGGTTAGAGATGATGGGCGGTTTTGTCATCGATATTTGGGGCGCGCTGTGGCTGGCACAGCAGAACAATCCTGGCACCTGGGTTGGTAGTGCTGCGGCTGTCGCTGAGAATGCCGTCAGGCTCGCCCCCTTCATTACTCTGAATGGCGTCAACACGTTGACGCACTACTCACGGCTGGTTTTTTGACGGTGGTGTTGTCCTAGCGGGGGCGGCCTGTCTGGCGCACTGAAGTTCACTCGTTTCTCACACGAATCGCGCCGTCAAATTCGAAACCCGCATGGACAAAGGCGGCGGTCAATTTCGAGGGGGTCAAATCTCCTCAACTCCACCATATTCCTCAACGCTGGCTTCACTGAACAAGAGGTCTGCCCGACTCGTGCCGCCGCTGTACGTTTCTTCCCCCGCCTTCGGCGATCCAGGCCTCCAACTCATACAAGCTTGAGTGCAGCCGCCGATCTCTGCGCAATCAGTCGCCGAAGCTCAGTAACACTGGAACAAAACCCCCTGCTCCGCAGGCGCCTTGCCAAGCCAACGCGGCGTCTTGCTTCGCGCATCGCAATAGTCCGCAGCCTGGACGTAGGTCATGGCACGCAGTACGCCTTCGCGAACTTGCGTCACCTCGTTGGGTGGGGTCGAGCAGCCGGTGAGGACCAGGGCAAGCGGAAGCAGTGTGCGCCAATTCATCGGGGCATTCTAAGTAAGACCACCGGGATCGTTTGAGCTTCGCCCACGGTCGGGATAGAGATACTTGAAGTACTTACCGGACTGGCCGAACAATTGCCGCGCCAGTTGCACCGGATCTTCGCCTTTGTGCTTTTCGTAGAGCACGGGCCCCCAGATGATGAAGCCGTCGATGCTGAGGCTCTTCGGAGAAGGCTCGATGGCTTTCCATGCATGCGCGAACTTCGAGATCCAGGCCAGCGCTTCCTTGAGCGCATGATTGGGCGGGGTGGTTGTTTCCTCGGGCAGAGATATGGCGGCATCCTTTGTTAAAAGACTGTACAAATATACAGTAGACTATGCCCATGAACACATCGTTTTTTCCATCCATCCGAATTTCTCCTTGACGGGTAAACCGTCCCCCGCTGGTCAACCTGTGCGGGGGCCTTGATGCATGCCAAGCAGATAGGCTTTCAAGCCCAGCCTCACAGCTGGGCTTTTTTTATGCGCCGCGCGCGAGGCCCTGCGCAAGCCCGCTTTTTTTCGCCCGAACGCGGGGCTATAGTCGGCCAGCACTGTCACATTGCAGTCACTGCAGTTTCCAGCTGCCTGCCCAGATCCCGATAAGGACGCCCGTGCCGGATTCCCTGACTTCCGAGTTGACCAGCTATTACGACACGGTGCCCTATGACTCGCATCCGTTTCCACAGTCAGCGATGGAGCATCTGGAAGCCCTGGCATTTCTCTTCGGGCTCGATGCTCCACCTCCCGCAAAAGCCCGTGTGCTGGAGCTCGGCTGCGCGGCCGGCGGCAACCTGATTCCCTTCGCTGCACGCCATCCCGAGGCGCGTGCGATCGGCATCGACCTGTCGCCGGTGCAGGTGGCGCAAGGTACGGCGGCCATCGGGCGCGCCGGGCTGTCGAATATCGAGCTCAAGGCCTTCAACCTTGCGGACATCGACGCTTCGTTCGGCCAGTTCGACTACATCGTCTGCCACGGCGTCTACAGCTGGGTGCCGGGTCCGGTGCAGGACGCGATCCTGCGCATCTGCTCCGAAAATCTCGCGCCCAACGGCGTGGCCTACGTGAGCTACAACGTGTACCCCGGCTGGAAGGCGCGCGAGATCGTGCGCGACGCGATGATCCTGCGCGGCGGTCCGCGCGACACGCCCGAAGAAAAGCTGGCCTACGCACGCGGCATGCTCGACTTTCTCGAGCAGTCGGCCCGCGCCGACAGCGTGCTCAAGAAGACGCTTGAAGAGGCGATGCCGATCGTGCGCAATGCCAACAGTTCGTACCTGCTGCACGAGTTCCTCGAGCCCTGCAATGCGCCGTGCTATTTCAAGGAGTTCGTGGCGCGCGCGGATGCCCACGGCCTTGCCTACCTGTGCGACGCGGAGCCGTCGACGATGTTCGTGCAGAACTACGGCGACAAGGTGCGCGACCCGCTGCTGCGTGAATGCGGTGGCAGCCAGGTCATGATGGAGCAGTACCTCGACTTCCTGGTCAACCGCACCTTCCGCCAGACCCTGCTGGTGAAGCAGACGCAAGCCGCACACATCCGCTACAAGCTCGACCCCGCACGCATCCGCTCGCTCGAATTCGCCGGCATCTTCAGGGCCGACGACGGTGGGGCGCTCGCGCTCGATGCTCGCGAGCAGCCGTGCACCGCCATGCGGGGCCTGAAGGTCACGCTGCGGTTGCCCGCGCACAAGGCGGTGGCGCAGCTGCTCGATACGCGTTATCCGGCATCGATCTCTGCGTCGGCCCTCATCGAGGCCGCCTCCGGGCTCACTGGGCAGCCGCAGGCCGCCATCGAGCCGGCCGTGATGGCCATGCTCGAGGAGCTGCTGATCCTCGGCGCCCTGCGCATCCGGCGTACGCCGGTGTCCGCGGCCGACGTGGTGTCCGGTTTGCCGCAAGCGCTGCCCGCGGTGCGAGGCGCTTCGGGTCTTGCGTCGGGCGTCGGTGCCACCGCCAACACCTGCAACCAGTGGCACGAACCCGTGGTGCTGACGCTGCTTGAACAAAGCCTGCTGCCGCTGCTCGACGGCACGCACTCGCACGACGCGCTGGTGGAGCACCTCGAAGCCGAGGTTCGAAGCGATCGCCTGCGCTTCGTCAAGGACGACAAGCCGCTGACCGACCCGTCGGCAGTCAGGGAGTTCGCCCGCCAGCAGGTCGCGCTGGCGCTCGACGCCCTGCGCCGCAAGGCGCTGCTCACGGGCTGACCCGTACGTACATCACCGTTTTTCTTCAACACACTCAAAGAGGAGATACCTGCATGCAACCAATTCACTGGACCCCGAAGCTGCGCGCCGCCGTCGCGGCGGTGCTCGCGCTGGCGGCCGCCGGCGCGTCGAATGCCGCATCGGTGGCGCCCGTCGCGGCCGAGCACGGCATGGTCGTGAGCGCGCAGCACCTGGCGAGCAAGGTCGGCGTCGACGTGCTCAAGCGCGGCGGCAATGCCGTCGACGCGGCTGTGGCCGTGGGCTATGCGCTCGCGGTGGTGTACCCCGCTGCCGGCAACCTCGGCGGCGGCGGCTTCATGACCGTGCAGTTGGCCGACGGGCGCAAGACCTTCCTCGACTTCCGCGAGAAGGCACCGCTGGCCGCCACGGCCAACATGTACCTCGACAAGGACGGCAACGTCATCAAGGGCCTGAGCACCAACGGCCACCTCGCCGTGGGCGTACCCGGCTCCGTCTCGGGCATGGAATACGCGCGCGAGAAGTACGGCACCATGAAGCGCGCAGACCTCATCGCCCCCTCGATCCAGCTGGCCGACAAGGGCTTCGCGCTGGAGCAGGGCGACATCGACATGCTGTGGACCTCCACCGCCGATTTCCAGAAAGACCCGGTCTCCGGCGCGATCTTCCTGAACAAGGGGCAGCCCTTCCAGGTCGGCCAGAAGCTGGTGCAGAAAGACTTGGCGAAGACGCTGAAGGAAATCAGTGCGAAGGGGCCCGACGGCTTCTACAAGGGCTGGGTGGGCCAGGCCATCGTGGCGTCGAGCCAGGCCGGCAAGGGCATCATCACCCAGGCCGACCTCGACCAGTACAAGACGCGCGAACTCGCGCCCGTCGAGTGCGACTACCGCGGCTACCGCGTGGTGTCGGCGCCACCTCCCAGCTCGGGCGGCGTGATCATCTGCGAAATGCTCAACATCCTCGAGGGCTACCCGCTCAAGGACCTGGGCTTCCGCTCGGCCCAGTCGGTGCACTACCAGATCGAAGCCATGCGCCACGCCTACGTGGACCGCAACAGCTACCTGGGCGACCCCGACTTCGTGAAGAACCCGCTCGACCGCCTGCTCGACAAGGGCTATGCCGAGAAAATCCGCGCCGTCATCGATCCGAAGAAGGCCGGCGTCTCCAAGGACATCAAGCCCGGCGTCGCGCCGCATGAAGGCAGCAACACCACCCACTACTCGATCACCGACCAGTGGGGCAATGCCGTCTCCGTGACCTACACGCTGAACGACTGGTTCGGCGCCAAGGTCACGGCCGCCAAGACGGGTGTGCTGCTGAACAACGAGATGGACGACTTCACCTCGAAGATCGGCGTGCCGAACATGTACGGCCTGGTGCAGGGCGAGGCCAACGCCATCGCCCCGGGCAAGCGTCCACTGAGCTCGATGAGCCCGACCATCGTGTCGAAGGACGGCAAGCCGGTGTTCGTGGTCGGCACGCCCGGCGGCAGCCGCATCATCACGGCTGTGCTGCACACCATCCTGAACGTGGTCGACTACGGCATGAACGTGCAGGAAGCAGTGGATGCACCGCGCTTCCACCAGCAATGGCTGCCTGACGTCACTAACGTCGAGACCTTCGCGCTGAGCCCCGACACGCGCAAGATCCTGACCGACATGGGCCACAACCTGGGTGTGCCGCAGCCGGCCAACCACCTTGCGGCGATCATCGTCGGCGCGCCGTCGCTGGGCGGCAAGCCGGTCGGCAACAACCGCTTCTACGGCGCCAACGACCCGCGCCGCAACACAGGCCTGGCGGCAGGCTACTGATCCTGCGGCAAACTAGAAGGCGGTCGTGCCCTTGTCGGCGCGGCCGCTTTTTTCATTTTTCATGCACCTGCAAGACATCCTCTATACCCAAGGCTTCGGCACGCGGCGCGTGTGCGCGGGCCTCGTCCAGCAAGGCCACGTGACCATCGAGGGCCAGGCGGTGACCGACCCCTTTGCCGATCTCGACCCCGAGGGCCTTCACTACACGGTTCAGGGCACCGCGTGGGCGTACCACGAGAAGGCCTATCTGATGCTGCACAAGCCGGCCGGCACCGAGTGCTCGCAGAAGCCCTCGACCTACCCGAGCATCTATACGCTGCTGCCGTCACCGCTGCGCCTGCGCCCCAACAAGGGCGCGGTGCAGGGCGTGCAGGCCATCGGCCGGCTCGACCAGGACACCACCGGCCTGCTGCTGCTGACCGACGACGGCCAGTTCATCCACAAGATGGGCTCGCCCAAGCACCACGTGCCCAAGGTCTACGAGGTGACGGCCAAGCACCCGGTGGACGAGGCGCAGATCGCGAAGCTGCTGGCCGGCGTGGTGCTCGACGACGACCCGAAGCCCGTTCGAGCCGCCGCCTGCGAGTCGGACAGCCCGCTGCATCTGCGGCTCACCCTCACCGAGGGCAAGTACCACCAGGTCAAGCGCATGCTGGCCGCGGTCGGCAACCGGGTCGAGGGGCTGCATCGCTCGCGCATCGGCGACCTGGCGCTGCCCGACGACCTCGCACCGGGGCAGTGGCGCTGGCTGACGGCCGACGAGGTTGCCGCCCTGCGCGCGCCGGCCAAACCCGCGAAACCGCCGAAATAAGCGGAACAAAGCGCCCCCTGACGGTCAGCCAGTCCTAAGGCTCGACCGTTAATCTCGCCAAGCTCTCTCCCGGAACCTCCCCTTGCGATTTCCTGCTCGCCCGAACGGCCGCCTCGCGGCTTTCCTGTTTTCCTGTCTGACGGCCCTGGCGGCATTTCCCGCTGCCGCCGCCGTGCCGGCCGAACCTCCCCCGATCTTCGTGCTCAACTCGCTGGACGCCAGCGTGAGCGTGATCAATCCCGTCGACTGGACGGAAAAACAGCGCATTGCCACTGGCAAGGAGCCGCACCACATCTACATGACGCCGGACGAAAAGTCGGTCATCGTGGCCAATTCGGCAGGCGATTCGCTGACTTTCCTGAACCCCCGCACGGCGGAAGTGCAGCGCGTGGTCTACGGCATCATCGATCCGTACCAGCTGCAGTTCTCGCGCGACATGAAGTGGTTCGTCACGGCCGGCAACCGCCTGAACCACGTCGACATCTACCGCTGGGACGGAAAAGACCTGAAGCTGGCCAAGCGCATCGCCAGCGGCAAGACGCCCAGCCACATCTGGATCGACAACACCAGCACCATCGCCTACGTGACGATGCAGGACAGCGACGAGATGATCGCCGTCGACCTGCCCACGCAGACGGTCAAGTGGCGCACCGCCACCGGCACCATGCCGGCCGACATCTTCGGCGTGCACAACGACAAGACCCTGCTGGTGGGCCTGACCGGCAGCGACGGCGTGCAGGTGTTCGACGTGGCCGGCGCCGAGCCCAAGCTGGTCGGCAAGATTCCCACCGGCAAGGGCGCCCACGCCTTCCGCTCGGCTGGCGACGGCAAGAGCGTGTTCGTGAGCAACCGCGTGGCCAACACCATCAGCCGTATCGACCTGGCGACGCTGAAGGTCATCGCGACCTATCCCGTGCCCGGCGGCCCCGACTGCATGGACCTGTCGGCCGACGGCAAGACCCTGTACGTGACCTCGCGCTGGATCAAGAAGCTCAGCGTGGTCGACCTGGCCAGCAACAAGGTTGTGCGCCAGGTCAATGTCGGCCGTTCGCCGCATGGCGTCTGGACGCTCGATCATGCCAAGCGCATCTAGCCGCATCGGCGCGGCCCTCGCGCTGTCGTTGGCCGGAGTCGTGGCTCCCGTCGCCTGGGGGGCGACACCGGGCGCCACCTGCGAAAAGCCCGTCTACCTGACCTTCGACACCGGCCACATGGGCGTCGCCCCGCTGGTGGCCGACGTGCTCAAGCGGCAGGACGTGCGCGTCACCTTCTTCGCCGCCGCCGAGCGCACCCAGACCGACGGCGACAGCCTCGACGACCACTGGGCACCTTGGTGGAAGGCGAGGGCGGCAGAAGGCAACGAATTCGGCTCGCACACTTATGACCACGCGTACTGGCGCGCCGACGTCAAGGGCACGCCGCCGAGCTTCCGCATCAAGCCCTCGGCAGGCCCTCAGGACGGCAAGGAGTCGACCTGGAGCACGGCCGAGTACTGCGCCAACATCCGCAAGTCGTCCGACCGGCTGGCCGCCATCACCGGCAAGAAACCGCTGCCGCTGTACCGCGCGCCGGGCGGCAAGACCTCGCCCGCGCTGCTGGCCGCCGCCGAAGGCTGTGGCTACAAGTACGTGGGCTGGGCGCCAGCCGGCTTTCTCGGTGACGAGCTGCCGAGCGAGAAGTTCAGCAACGCCAAGCTGCTGACGCAGGCGCTCGACACCATTCGCCCCGGCGACATCCTGCTCGCGCATCTGGGCATCTGGTCGCGCAAGGACCCATGGGCTCCGGCCAACCTCGAGCCGCTGATCGTCGGGCTCAAGGCCAAGGGCTTCTGCTTCCAGACGCTGCGCCAGCACCCGGACTTCCGCGCCTGGATCGCATCCCACCCCTGAACGAGTTTTTGCCGTGATCGATTGGCTGACAGACGCTTTTTCCGCCATGCAGGGCTGGTTCTTCGAGGCCGCCGTGCAGCCGCTGGTCTACGCCGTCGGCCTCGGCGGCTGGACCGAGGATGCCTTCGACGCCACCGGCTGGCTGTTGGTCGGCGTCGTCCAGATTCTGGTGCTGCTGGCGATCATCGGGCCGCTGCAGCGCTGGCGATCGGTGGAGCCGGTGGTCGACCGCCACGCGATCCGCATCGACGTGCTCTACACGCTGATTCACCGGCTCGGCCTGTTCCGGCTGGCGATCTTCTTCACGCTGCAGCCCTTCTTCGACGATGCGATGGGCAGCCTGCGCACGGCGGGGTGGGGCACATTCCACCTCGACGAAGTGTGGCCCGGCGTGACCGACGTGCCGGTGGTCGCCTTCGCCATCTATCTTGTGGTGCTCGACTTCGTCGGCTACTGGATCCACCGCGGCCAGCATCAGTTCAACTGGTGGTGGGGCCTGCATTCGCTGCACCATTCGCAGCGCCAGATGACGATGTGGAGCGACGATCGCAACCACCTGCTCGACGACATCGTCCACGACACGCTGATCGTCATCGTGGCGCAGCTGATCGGCGTGGCCCCGGGGCAGTTCATCGCCTTCGTCGCGTTCACGCAGCTCAGCGAAAGCCTGCAGCATGCCAACCTGCGGCTGAGCTTTGGCGCCATCGGCGAGCGGCTGTGGGTCAGCCCGCGCTTCCACCGGCTGCACCACAGCATCGGGCTGGGGCACGAATCGAACGGCAGGAGCACGCTCGGCGGCCACAACTTCGGCGTGCTGCTGCCTTGGTGGGACATGCTGTTTCGCACTGCCAACTTCGAGGACCGCTACGACCCGACCGGCATCCGCGACCAGGTCGAAGCTGATGCCGATGGCCGTGTGCGCGAATACGGCCGCGGTTTCTGGGCCCAGCAGTGGCTCGGCCTGAAGCGAATGGTCGGTCGCGGTTGAGGGGCTCCGGCTCCTGAACGGCGTGTCCGAGGCGTTATCCTCGCTGCTCAATGCGCCTGCTCCTCGACTCCTTCTGGCGCGCGGTCGCCTATTGCATGCTGCCGCGCGTGATCGTGCTGTCGCTGCTTCCTTTGGGGTTGATGGTGGTGCTGGCCGCGGGGCTCGGTTATTTCTACTGGGACTCCGCCGTGACCTGGACACGCGGCGCGCTCGACGCCTGGCCGCTGCTGTCGAGCTTCTGGGCCTGGATCGGGCGTCTTTTCTCGGGTGACGTCACTTTCGCGCTGGCGTCCCTGGTCGTGGTGTTCGCCGCCACGCCGCTGATCGTGGTGGTCTGCCTGCTGATCGTGGCCGGCTTCATGGCGCCTGCGCTGACCAAGCTCGTGGGCGAGCGGCGCTTTCCCTCGCTCGAACAGAAAAAGGGCGCGTCGTTCCTCGGCAGCGTCGCGCGTTCGCTCGGCGTCACCATCCTGGCGCTGATCGCCCTCGTGGTGTCGATGCCGCTGTGGCTCATTCCGCCGCTGGTGCTGATCCTGCCGCCGCTGATCTGGGGCTGGCTCACCTACCGCGTGATGAGCTTCGATGCGCTGGCCGAGCACGCCAGCCCCGAGGAGCGCGCCGCGCTGTTGCGTGCGCACCGGCTGCCGCTGCTGTGCATCGGCGTGCTGTGCGGCTACCTGGGCGCGGCGCCCAGCATCGTCTGGGCATCGGGCCTGCTGTTCGCCGCCGCCTTCTTCGTGCTGGTGCCGATCGCCATCTGGATCTACACACTGGTCTTCGCCTTCTCGGCGCTCTGGTTCGCTCACTACTGCCTCGATGCGCTCGCGCGGCTGCGTGCCCAGCGCGCGGTGGCCGAGGCATCGGCCGCCAACGGCGCAACACCGGCCCTCGAAGCCGAAGAGGCCAGCAAGGCCGCTCTTTCCCAATGGGGTTCACCATGACACGCGCATTCGGTCTCATCGTCGTCGGCGACGAGATCCTTTCCGGCAAGCGGGCCGACAAGCACATGGCCAAGGTCATCGAGCTGCTCGCCGCGCGCGGCCTGCAGCTCAGCTGGGCCGAATACGTGGGCGACGAGCCCGCACGCATCACGGCCGCGCTGGCGCGCGCCTTCGCCTCGGGCGATATCGTCTTCTCGACCGGCGGCATCGGCGCCACGCCCGACGACCACACCCGCCAGTGCGCCGCCAAGGCCCTGGGCGTGCCGCTGGCGCTGCACCCCGAGGCCGAGCTGCTGATCCGTGAGCGCATGCAGGACACCGCCCGAGAGCAGGGCGTGCCCTACGAGCCCGACCGCTCCGACAACGTGCACCGGCTCAACATGGGCGTGTTTCCGCAAGGCGCCACGCTCATCTACAACCCGTACAACAAGATCCCGGGTTTCAGCGTCGGCGACGTGCACTTCGTGCCGGGCTTTCCCGTCATGGCCTGGCCGATGATCGAGTCCGTGCTCGACGGCCGTTACGCCGAACTGTTTACCCGCAATGCTGTCGCCGAGAAGTCGGTGATCGTTTTCGGTGCCATGGAAGCCACGCTGACGCCGCTCATGCAGGCCATCGAGGCCACCCACGCCGGCATCAAGGTGTTCAGCCTGCCGAGCGTCGATCACCCCGAATACGGCCGCCACATCGAGCTGGGCGTCAAGGGCGACCCTGGCCGGCTCGATGCCGCCTATGTCCAGCTGATCGAAGGGTTGCACACCTTTGATGCCAAGCTTGGTCCAGAATTGGTGCGTTGATGCTGAACGCACCATTTTGGTGAAATTCCGCCTTCATTTGGGGTTTGCGGCGGCCACTAAAGCCTCATCGAGTGAGGTGACAATGGCACAGAAACTGCATCCCTCGTCCCTGTATTCCTAACCACCATCCAACTCAGGAGAAACTGATGGCAAAGACCGTCGCCGATGTACTCAAGCTCGTCAAGGAAAACGAGGTCAAGTTCGTCGACTTCCGCTTCACCGACACCCGTGGCAAAGAGCAGCACGTGACCGTGCCGGTCTCGGCTTTCGATGAAGACAAATTCACCTCGGGCCACGCATTCGACGGCTCGTCCATCGCTGGCTGGAAGGGGATCGAAGCTTCGGACATGCAACTCATGCCCGACCCGAACACCGCCAACATCGACCCCTTCTTCGAAGAAACGACGCTGATCCTGACCTGCGACGTGATCGACCCCGCCGACGGCAAGGCCTACGAGCGCGATCCGCGTTCGCTCGCCAAGCGCGCCGAGGCGTACATGAAGGCTTCGGGCCTGGGCGACACCGCCTTCTTCGGTCCGGAACCCGAATTCTTCGTGTTCGACGGCGTCCGCTGGAAGAACGACATGTCGGGCTGCTTCGTGAAGATCGACTCCGAAGAAGCCTCGTGGAACACCGACAAGGAATACGAGCACGGCAACACCGGCCATCGTCCGGCAGTCAAGGGCGGCTACTTCCCGGTTCCCCCGGTCGACAGCTTCCAGGACATGCGCTCGGAAATGTGCCTGGTGCTCGAATCGCTCGGCATCCCGGTCGAAGTGCATCACCATGAAGTGGCCAACGCCGGCCAGATGGAACTCGGCACCAAGTTCAGCACGCTGGTCCAGCGCGCCGACTGGGTCCAGCTGCAGAAGTACGTGATCCACAACGTGGCCCACGCCTACGGCAAGACCGCCACCTTCATGCCCAAGCCCATCGTTGGCGACAACGGCTCTGGCATGCACGTGCACCAGTCGGTCTGGAAGGACGGCAAGAACCTGTTCGCCGGCGACGGCTACGCAGGCCTGTCTGACTTCGCCCTGCACTACATCGGCGGCATCATCAAGCACGCCCGTGCCCTGAACGCCATCACGAACCCCGGCACCAACAGCTACAAGCGCCTGGTTCCCGGCTTCGAAGCCCCGGTGAAGCTGGCCTACTCGGCCAAGAACCGCTCGGCCTCGATCCGCATTCCGTTCGTGGCCAACCCGAAGGGCCGTCGCGTCGAAGCGCGCTTCCCCGATCCGCTGATGAACCCGTACCTGGGCTTCGCTGCGCTGCTGATGGCCGGTCTCGACGGCGTGGAAAACAAGATCCATCCGGGCGAAGCCGCCAGCAAGGACCTGTACCACCTGCCGCCGGAAGAAGACGCGCTGATCCCGACCGTCTGCCACAGCCTCGACCAGGCCCTGGAATACCTGGACAAGGACCGTGCATTCCTGACCAAGGGCGGCGTGTTCACCGATGCGTACATCGATGCGTACATCGATCTGAAGATGCAGGAAGTCACGCGCTTCCGCATGGCGACGCACCCGGTCGAGTTCGACATGTACTACTCGCTGTAATCGCGCGAAGTACAGCCTCACCAATCCATTGGCGGGGATGTAATGAAAAAGGACGGCCACGGCCGTCCTTTTTCAATGGAGTGGAACATCTTGTCACTGGTGGCATCGAATTGCACGAAAATGCACCTTTGTCGCCGCCCTCCACCGATACACATGAAGACTGCTTCTCTCATTTTCCTGGCCGGTTCATTGATCGCGCTGCCGGCGCTCGCGCAGGAACGCGTCTGGCGTTGCGGCAACGAGTACACCAACAACGCCACCATCGCCCAGCAGAAGGGCTGCAAAGTCATGGAAGGCGGCAACGTCACGGTTGTGCAAGGTACCAAGTCTTCGGGCGGTGGCTCCGCGTCGTCCGGCGGCTCCTCGGCGGCGCGCGCACCGGCGGGCAGTCCGCGTGTCGAAGGTGTCGACCAGCGTGCCCGTGACGGCGAGGCCCGTTCGGTGCTCGAGGCCGAACTCAAGAAGGCCGAGGCGCGCCAGGCCGAGCTGCAGAAGGAATACAACAACGGCGAGCCCGAGAAGCAGGGCAGCGAAGGCCGCAACTACCAGAAGTACCTGGACCGCGTCGCCGAAATGAAGGCTGAGCTGGCGCGCAACGAGAGTGACATCGCCGGCATCCGCCGCGAAATCGGCCGCTTGCCGAACAAGCAGCAGCCGCAGTAGTCATGGTGTTCGGGAAGAAGGCGACCGGCGCCAATCCGCGCTTCCAGTCCTTCGACCTGCTGTCCACGCTGATCGCGGTGGTCAACAGCAACGGCTCCGTGCTGTTCGCCAACGCAGGCCTCGAAGACGCACTGGGCACCTCGCGTCGCACGCTCGAAGGTTCGCAGTTCGGCGCGTGTTTTCATGAGCCGCAGGTGCTGCGCACGGCCATCGACGGCGCGAGCAGCAACGACTTTGCAACGCTGCGCTACGAGGCCTTCCTGCGCCGCGTCAACCACGAGCTGATGCCTGTGCAGGTCACGCTCGCGCAGGGCGACAAGAAGGGCGAGCTCATCATCGAGATGTCGCCGCTCGAGCAGCAGGTGCGGCAAGACCGCGAAGAGCGCCTCATCGACCAGGCGCAGGCCAACAAGGAGCTCATCCGCAATCTCGCGCATGAGATCAAGAACCCGCTCGGCGGCATCCGCGGCGCGGCGCAGCTGCTGCAGATGGAGGTCGAATCGCGCGACCTCATCGAATACACCCAGGTCATCATCCATGAGGCCGACCGGCTGCAGACGCTGGTCGACCGGCTATTGGCACCGCACCGCCGCCCGCACGTGGTGGGCGACGTCAACATCCACGAGGTGTGCGAGCGCGTGCGCTCGGTCATCCTCGCGGAGTTTCCGCGCGACCTGCACATCGAGCGCGATTTCGACGTGTCCATTCCCGAGTTTCGCGGCGACCGCGAGCAGCTCATCCAGGCCACGCTCAACATCACGCACAACGCGGCGCAGGCGCTGACCGAGCGCCGCGCGGCCGGCGACGCGCAGATCACTTTCAAGACGCGCATAGCCCGTCAGGTGATCTTCAACAAGCAGTGGTATCGACTGGCACTGGAATTGCATGTAATCGACAATGGACCGGGTGTGCCGGACACGATCAAGGACCGCATCTTCTATCCGCTGGTATCGGGCAGGGAAGGCGGGACAGGGCTGGGATTGACGCTCGCGCAAACTTTTGTGCAACAGCATCACGGCGTGATCGAGTGCGACAGCGTCCCGGGCCGAACCGATTTCAAGATATTGATACCGCTGCCCTAGCGCAGCCACCGGCAACAGAGGAGATGCATGAAGCCGATCTGGATAGTTGATGACGACCAATCGATTCGCTTCGTGCTCGAGAAGGCTCTATTGCGCGAAGACCTGCCCACGCGCAGTTTCACGAACACGCGCGAGGTGCTGGCAGCACTCGAACAGGCCGCCGACGACGATCAGCAAGGTCCCCAGGTTCTGGTGAGCGACATCCGCATGCCCGGCGGTTCCGGGCTCGACCTGCTCGACAAGATCAAGGCCAAGCACCCCGGCCTGCCCGTCATCATCATGACGGCCTTCTCCGATCTCGACAGCGCCGTTTCGGCCTTCCAGGGCGGCGCTTTCGAATACCTGCCCAAGCCCTTCGACCTGCCGCGCGCGGTCGAGCTCATCCGCCGCGCCGTCGACGAAAGCCAGCGCGAGGAAGTTGCCGAAGAACGCATGGTCGCGGCGCCCGAAATGCTCGGCCAGGCCCCTGCGATGCAGGACGTGTTCCGCGCCATCGGCCGGCTTTCGCAGAGCAACGTCACGGTGCTCATCACCGGCGAGTCGGGCTCGGGCAAGGAACTGGTGGCGCGTGCGTTGCACAAGCACTCGCCGCGTGCCAACGGCCCCTTCGTTGCGATCAACACCGCCGCGATTCCCAAGGACCTGCTGGAGAGCGAACTCTTCGGCCACGAGCGCGGCGCCTTCACCGGTGCGCAAACCATGCGCCGCGGCCGCTTCGAACAGGCCGAGGGCGGCACGCTGTTCCTCGATGAAATCGGCGACATGCCCTTCGACCTGCAGACGCGCCTGCTGCGCGTGCTGAGCGACGGCCATTTCTACCGCGTGGGCGGCCACAACTCGGTCAAGGCCAACGTGCGCGTCATCGCGGCCACCCACCAGGACCTGGAGCAGCGCGTCAAGCTCGGCGGCTTCCGCGAAGACTTGTTCCACCGCCTCAACGTCATTCGCCTGCGCCTGCCGGCACTGCGCGAACGCGGTGAAGACGTGCCCGCGCTCACGCGCCACTTCCTGCAGGTGAGCGCGCGTCAGCTGGGCGTCGAGCCCAAGCGCATTTCCGATGCGGCGCTGGCCAAGCTCGCGGCCTTTGGCTTCCCGGGCAACGTGCGCCAACTCGAGAACATCTGCCACTGGCTGACCGTGATGGCGCCGGCCCAACTGATCGAAGCGAAGGACCTGCCGCCCGAGGTAATGGCCGTCGGTGCAGGCGCGGAGGCCCTCCACGTGCCCGAAGCCGCGGCCGTCGCGCCGACCGCAGCGGCCCAGCCCGTGGCGTCGCTGCCAGTTGCAGGCAGCGAATCGGTGCCTGCGCACGCCGTCTCCGAGCCCGCCGAAGCCCATGCGGGCGTGAGCAGCTGGGAGAGCGGCCTGGAGCACGAAGCCCAGGCCTTGCTTGCTGCCGGCCGCACCGACGTGTGGGACGTGCTCTCGCGCCGCTTCGAATCGAGGCTGATCCTCACGGCGCTGGCCAACACGCGTGGCCGCCGCATCGAGGCCGCGCAGAAACTGGGCATCGGGCGCAACACCATCACCCGGAAGATCCAGGAACTCGGCATCGAATAAAAAAGGCCCCTCGGGGCCTTTTTTATTACCGACTGGACCTATCCAGCCGGCCGTACCGGTGCAGAAGGTCGCCCATCCCTCGTTCAAGTGATGCGCTGCTTCACCAATTGACTCACATTCCGGCCTGAGACCAAGGGGCATCCGGGCCTGCGCGCCGCGGGTACTGTCCACTCAAGCAAGGAGCGTAGCCATGTCTTTCAAGATTCTCTGCTGCGACGGCGGCGGCATCCGCGGCGTCATCACGGCGATGCTGATCCAGGACCTGGACAAGAGTTTCGGCATCGTCGCAAGCGCGGATGGATTCGCCGGCACGTCCACCGGCGGCCTGATCTCGCTGGGCCTGGTGAACAAAGTGAGCATCGACAAGATCGTCAGCGTCTACCAGAACGATGGCTCCACCATCTTCAAGCCCAACGGCTGGCTGCTGGACGCACAGGCCAAGCAGCAGGACCGGGCACCGGCGCAGTCGACAGAAGACCTGCTGGGCAGCGGCCCGGGCATCTTCAAGTGCCAGTACGTCAACACCGGCTTGCAATCAGTCGCCCAGCAACTGGTGGGTAGCGGCGGTGCGCTGTCCTCGGCGAGTCGCTTCGTGGCCGTCAATTCCGCGCGGCTGTGGGATGCGAACCAGAACAGCTGGGCGCCGTGCACCATCTCCAACGGCCAGCGCAACGCCTACCGCGGCATCAGCATGGTGGACGCCGCGCTGGCCACCTCGGCCGCGCCAACGTACTTCCCGCCGTACCAGTTGGGGGACTTCGGCTACTTCGCCGACGGCGGCACCTTCGCCAACAACCCCTCGATGACGGCGATTGTGGAGGCGATCTACCAGGGCTGCGCCACCGCCCCGTCGGACATCGTGATGCTGTCGCTGGGCACCGGCGTCAATCCGGTGGGCGTGCCGCCCAGTTCCGTGTCCAACCCGCTGGACTGGGGCGTCACGCATTGGCTGTGGCCGTTCAGCGACGGCGTGGTGCCGGCTACGGCGCTGCTCAACCTCACCATGGATGCCACTGCGGAGTTGGCGGCGACCCAGGCCGGCCAGCTGCTCGGCAGCAATTACATGCGCGGCAACGTGCCGCTGGCCCAGCCGTTCGGCCTGGACGACTACAAGAACGTGGGCGAGTTGGTGAGCGCGACGCAGAAATACATCGAGAGTTCGCCCGAGTGGGCGGCAGTGCGCAGCTGGGTGCAGCAGAACTGGACGTGAGCGAGGCGGTCGGCGCCGGCGGCGTGCCTATCGGCTCCGCTGGCCCAGGGTCAGCGAATCGATCTGGAACTTTCCGCTCTTGTCCCAGAGCCACGTGTCCACGTAGGTATGGGCGCCCAGCTTGCCGGGGTTCGGCAAAGGCGACGTGGCCTTGATCAGCTCCGCAATCATCGGCGGCACTTCGGGCGCATGGCTCGGCGTGCGGCTGAAATCGACCCTGATCACCTTGCCCGTGGCGTCGATGTCGGTCTCGACCACCACAACCGCGTACACCAGCGGCGGGATCTTGCCCTTGTAGATGCGGCTTGCATACTTGTTATAGATGTGGCGCGCGCCGATCTTGCGGTAGGTCCGCACGGCCGGCGTCTGCGCGGTGATCAACCGCACCGTCGGCACGTCGCGTCCGGAAGCGGTTTCGTCCGCAGGCGAGGTCGCGGCGCTCTTGCCACCTTCTTCCACCTTGTCGCCGGGCTTCAGCAGCGAGCAGGCCGTGAGCGTCAGCGCGACGGCCACGATTGCGAGGTTGCGTATGGTCATGGGCTCAGGCACCCAGGTCGAGATCGAGCACCACCGGCGCATGGTCGCTCGGCTTCTCCCACTTGCGCGGCACGCGGTCGATGACGCAGCCCTTCACGCGCGGCACCAGCGGCTGGCTCACCAGGATGTGGTCGATGCGCAGCCCGCGGTTCTTCTGGTAGCCCAGCATGCGGTAGTCCCACCACGAATAGCTCTTCTCGGGCTGCTCGAACATGCGAAAACTGTCCGTCAGGCCCAGCTCGAGCAGCGCCTTGAAGTGGTTGCGCTCTTCCGTCGTGTGGTGGATCGTTTCCTTCAGGCCCACCGGGTCGAAGCTGTCGCGGTCTTCCGGCGTGATGTTGAAGTCGCCCAGCAGCACCAGGTTCGGGTTGGCCGCCAGCTCCTGGCGCAGCGAGTCGCGCAGTGCGTCGAGCCACTTCATCTTGTATGCGAACTTCTCGCTGCCCGGCTCCTGGCCGTTCACGAAGTAGCCGTTGACCACGCGCAGCGGACCCGAAGGCGTCTCTACCGTGGCCGCGATCACGCGCGACTGGTCGTCACTGAAGCTGGTGATGTTCTTCACCACGTCGCGCACCGGTGCAAGGCTGAGAATCGCCACGCCGTTGTAGGTCTTCTGGCCGAACACCGCGGCCTCGTAGCCGGCCGACTTCAGCACCTCGAGCGGGAACTTGTCGTCCGTCATCTTGAGCTCCTGCAGGCACAGCACGTCGACCGGGTTGGCAATGAGCCAGTCGAGCACGTGCTGCAGGCGCGCAGTGAGGGAATTGACGTTCCAGGTGGCGATTTTCATGAAATTCTCTAAGTTGTTGATTTCAAAAGATTTATTTTTGTTTTTGGCATATTTTCTGGCTTGTACCCGCTGGCGTACCCATTTCTGGATTGCTGAGCTTCGGCCGTGGGACGCCGGTCGGGCAGCTTAGCAAGCTCTTGAGCTTCGCGTGTGCTGCTGTTCATGGCTGCGCACGCGGCTTGCCCCAGTCCAGCGATCGACCAATCTCGAAAGGGCTCCACTCATTCCGGCCAGGGAAATCCCTCGGATCGCGGTGGCACGTCCAGTCAATGCCGTCGCAACGATGCCAGACCGCCCCGGTGGCATTTCCTACCCTTGCCTGACCCTCATTCATGGAAGCAGCGCAATGGACGCCTCGACAAAAATAGACAGCAGGACAACGATGTTCGCGCTGGCGATCTGCATGGTGACAGGCATGGGCACCATCCAGATGCAGCCCGTCCTCGGTGGCGCCCTGGTGGACCGCATGGGCATCGGTCTGCAGCAAATGGGAGTTCTGTTCGGGATCGAGCTGGTGTCGATGGCACTGGCTTGCACGGTCGCGGCTTTTGGCGCACACCGGCAGAACCGGCAGCAACTCGTGCGGATAGCCTTGGTCGTGCTTCTGATTGCCAGCGTCTGGAGCACGTTGGCAGAGAGCTTCGCGACGTTGTGCGTCGCGCGCCTGCTGGCGGGGGCTTCCGGAGGCGTGGTGCAGGCGGTGGTGTATGCCAGCACCGCCTTGCGTACCCACAAGGACAAGACGTTCGCGGTTCTCAACATCTGCATCCTGCTGTGGGGCGCAGCCTCCCTCGGCATTCTCCCGCCCGTGATCTCGGCCTTCGGTATTCCGGCGGTGTTCGCAGGTTTCGTCGTCCTTTGCCTCCTGAGCCTGGGCCTATGCGGAAGAATCCCCGCCCGAGCTCCGGCGAGCGGGCAGGGCGGCCCGGGGCGCGCCGCTGTCTACGCGCTGCGCACAGACAGCACTTTGCTGCTTGTCCTCGTGGTCCTTCTGTTTGCCGGGCATGGCGCTCTGTGGGTCTACCAGGAGCGCATCGGCAAGGCGATCGGCATCGCGCCCGATCACATCGGCATGATTCTGGGGCTGAGCGTTCTGTCTGGTGCGGTGGGCGCGGCGCTGGCCGGCATCGTGGGCCGGCGGATCAGTCATCGCTCGGCGCAGCTGATTGCATTTGCGGGCTCCATCCTCGCCACCTTGCTGATGGTCTACGGCACTGGCGTGGCTGCCTACGCGCTGACAGCCTGCGTGATCATGCTGGTGTGGTTCTTCGGGCTCACCTATCTCCTGGCCCTGACGGCTGAAATGGACCAGACCGGCCGCCTGCCCGGCCTCGCCAATGCCGCGATCTTCATCGGCCAGGCGCTGGGGCCGGCCGTCGGGGCGGTTGCGGTGGGCACCGGCAGCTTCAGGAGCGTCGGCTGGGCTGCCACTGCCATCTATGTGATCGCACTCGCTCTCTCCGTGGTCGTGACATCGCACCACGCGCGCTCTGAGCGCCACCGTGTGCGCTCGCCTCTCGGTTCCACCTGAAACCGGGGCATCCGTCCTCGTTCCCGTCCCTGTCCCTGTCCCGAAGTTCACTCTTGTCCATGCACAACGATTCAAGCACTCCACGCAATTTCCCTGCATTGCCGCATTTCACCGGGATGAATGCGCCCTCGCGCGTCGAATGCCAGATACAGGACCTGGAAGTCATCGGCGAGCTGCCGGCGGCACTCGAGGGCACCTGGTATCGCTGCGGCCCCGATCCGCAGTACCCGCCCATGCTGGGAGACGACATCTACATCAATGGCGACGGTGTCGTCAGCGCGTTCACCTTTGCGAATGGCCATGTCGACTTCAGGATGAAGTACGTGCGCACGCAGCGGTTCGAGGCCGAGCGCGACGTTCGCCGATCACTGTTCGGCTTGTATCGCAACCAGTTCACCGATCATCCTTCCGTGCGCGGGCTCGACCGGGGCACGGCAAACACGACGGCGTTCATGCATGCGGGCCGGCTGTTCGCGCTGAAGGAGGACAGCCTGCCGTACGAGCTGGACCCCCTGACCCTGGAGACCAAGGGCCGTCACGATTTCGACGGAAAGCTGCGCTCGCGCACGGCTACCGCTCATCCCAAGCGAGACCCGGAGACCGGCGAATGGGTGTTCTTCGGATACGAAGCGTCGGGCGACGCGAGCAAGAGCGTTGCCTACTGTGTCGCGGACAGGCACGGCACGCTGGTGCGGGAAGAGTGGTTCGAGGCGCCATACGCAGCCATGCAACACGATTTCGCGGTGACGCGCGACTACGTCATCTTCTCGGTCTTTCCGACGACCTGCGATATCGACCGCCTGAGATCGGGCGGAACCCACTGGATGTGGGACGGCTCGCTGGACACCTGGATCGGCGTGATGCGCAGGAACGGCCCCGCGAGTGACATGCGCTGGTTTCGCAGGCCGGCCTGCTATTCCTACCATGTCGCCAATGCCTTCAACGAGGGCAGCCGGATCACGATCGACCTCTGCGTCTCCGCGCGAAATGTTTTTCCCTACATACCTGCGGTGGATGGAAGCGTGTACGAGCCTGCGGCAAATGCTCCCTTTCTCACGCGCTGGAGCTTCGACGCCGAAAGTCCGGACACGTCGTTCGACGTGCGTGTCCTGAGTCCGATACCGGGAGAGCTGCCCCGGATCGACGAGCGCCTGTCGATGCGTCCGCATCGCTTCATCTACTACGGCGGAATCGACCCCGCCCGAAGTCAGCTCGTGGCGGGACCGATCGGGCTGGGTTCGAACCATCTGGTGCGCGTAGATACCCGCAGCGGCGACGTCAAGGCTCTCTTCCTGTCCGACACGACCACATTCCAGGAGCCTCAATTGGTGCCCGTCCCCGGGGCGGAAGGGCTGCTGCTGGCTGTCGTGGACCACCACGACACGGCACTGGCATCCGTGGTCGTGCTGGACGCCGCCGACATCGAAGCCGGACCGATTGCGCAGATCAAGCTGCCGATCCGGCTGCGCGATGCCTTCCACGGCGACTGGGCTCCCTTCAATCCAACGACCATTCAGGAAAACAGATGAACATTGTTCAACTTCAGATTCAGGGGGAGCTTGCCCCTGCCCGTTCAGGCGCAACGTTTCAGCGATGCAACCCGATCACCAGGGAGGTGGTCACGACGGCGGCGGCAGCAGCACCCGAGGACGCCGTCGCGGCGGTTGTCGCGGCCGAGCGGGCCTTTCCAGCCTGGGCGCGAACCGGCCCCGCCGAAAGGCGCGCGATGCTGACGAAAGCGGCCGACGAACTGGAGCGCGACCTGCCGACCCTCGTCGCCACCATGATGAGCGAGACCGGCGCCAGCGAACTCTGGGCCGGTTTCAACGCCGTCACCGCGGTGGGAATACTGCGTGAAGCAGCGGCGCTCACGACCCAGATCAACGGTGAAATCATTCCTTCGGATCTTCCTGGCAATCTGGCGCTTGCCGTGCGCCAGCCCGCCGGCGTCTCCCTGGGCATCGCGCCCTGGAATGCGCCCTTGATTCTTGGCGTGCGCGCGATCGCAGTGCCCCTCGCATGCGGAAACACCGTGATCCTCAAGGCGTCTGAAGCCTGCCCGGCAACCCACCGGCGCATCGTCGATGCGTTCTCGCGTGCCGGTGTTGCGCCCGGTGTCGTGAACTTCGTGAGCCACGCCCCAGCCGATGCTGGGCCTGTCGTTGACGCCATGATCTCGCACCCCGCTGTGCGCCGCGTCAACTTCACCGGCTCCACCAGGGTCGGGAAAATCATCGCTGTCAAATGTGCGGAGCACCTGAAGCCGGTGGTGCTGGAACTCGGCGGCAAGGCGCCGCTTGTGGTGCTCGACGACGCCGACCTCGATCAAGCCGTGGACGGCGCAATCTTCGGCGCCTTCCTCAACTCGGGCCAAATCTGCATGTCCACAGAGCGGATCATTGTCGATGAGTCCATCGCCGATGAATTCGCCGAGCGGCTGGCCAGGAAGGCGCGCTCGCTGACTCCCGGCCCGGCAGGCTCCGGCGCGGCACTGGGCTCGGTCATCGACATGGCGACAGTGGATCGCTGCAACATGCTGCTCGACGACGCGCTGGCCGCGGGCGCCCGCCTGCTGTGCGGCGGGCGCGCGGACGGCACGCTCATGGTGCCGACGCTCCTCGATCACGTCGCGCTAGGCATGAAGATCTACGGCGAAGAGTCCTTCGGTCCCATCAAGGGCATTGTCCGGGTCAAGGGCCTGGAAGAAGCGGTGCGCTGCGCCAACGATAACGAGTACGGCCTGTCGGCCGCGGTATACGGCCGCGACATCGCGCGCGCGATGCAGGTCGCGCAGCGCATCGAGTCCGGCATCTGCCACATCAACGGACCCACGGTGCATGACGAGCCCCAGATGCCGTTCGGCGGCGTCAAGGCCAGCGGTGTCGGCCGGTTCGGCGGGCGCTCCGGAATCGACGCATTCACGGACTTGCGCTGGCTCACCGTACAGACTTCGGCCCGGCACTATCCGTTCTGAAAGCCCGTGGCCTACTGCGCCAGCCGGTAGGCTTTCGGGGAGACGCCGAGGCTGCTCCTGAACGCCCTGCTGAAATGCGATGGACTGGAGAACCCCCAGTCCATTGCAATGTCCGTGACGGAGCGCAAGGCGTTGGTCGGGTTCCTGAGTGCACTTGCGCACTGTGCAACGCGTCGGCTCCAGATGTACTCGGAAACGGAACCTTGAGGATCATCCGAGAACGCGCGGTGAACACTGCGCACGGAACAGCCGCAGCCTTGCGCGATCATCTCGACGCAGAGACCGGGCTCGGACAGATTCTTGTCGATGAAGGCCTTGAGCTTGTTGCGCTGGGTGTCGCGAATCGTGTCCTTGCTCGAAGTCATGCACCGCTCCTGCACTGCGTGCCAAGCGAACGATGCAATGGCATCAGCCAGGACACTGGCGGTTTCCGACGGCAGCCGGTCGAACTGTCCATAGGCCTCGCCGAGCATGGTCTGCACCAGCCGCGAGGATCCCTTCTTCCCGACACAACGCAGCGCGCGGCCTCGCGTGATCAAGTCGGTCAGCGCCGGATCGGAAGGCCGGGGCGGTGTCAGGATGATCTGGTCGCAACCAGACGGATGGTCGATTGCAAACGGCATCGCGGCATCGAGGATGCACCAATCGCCCGGCTCCAGCATTCCGCTGCGCCCGTCCTGCGCGAACACGGCGCAGCCCTTTTGCTGCATCACGAGCATCAACGGGCTGGGCGCATCTTCCAGCCGGGTGTACATCGATCGGGTAAATCGATGGGGCGTTGCAATCAGCCGGCAAAGCCCCGCGCCACCCAGCGTGCCGTATTCGAGACTTCCGCAGAACGCCTGGCCGGCCAGGGGCTCCCACCGGCCGGAGTCGCGGGCCCGAAACGACTCCGGCGTGCGCCCCAGATGCGTACTCACCAGGCTATGCCAGGCGGGCAGTCGTTGGGATGGACTCACCGCATCTACCGAAACGTGAGCGCGACTCGTCATGTTTGTCTCCTTCGTTTGCGGCGGCATGTTCTGCAGGCCATGGGGGCCGGTCAAGTGGGTTTCTCAGGAATTGCGAATTCAACGAGAGAAAAGGTGTTAACCCTTCCTTTTGCGGACAGCGCCGCGCCGTCCAGACCAAGCCCCGGCTCGACGCACGCGGACATGAATTTCGCCGCGAATCCTGTTTCCGGAATCTGGCATCTGGATTCTCAGAAATTGAGAATTCTGTTTGTGCTTCGAGAGGCGGCAATCGATGATGCAGCCATCGAAAGATCAGGAGAGACAAGATGGAAATCGGTGCATCCCTCGCCGCGCTGGAGCTGTATTCAAGCAACCCGGCAGCGATCGCGGACTTCTATGCCAAGACCTTTCGGCTGCATTGCGACGGGACTGGAGGGTCAATCACCTGCAGCGCGAACGATCGTCGGCTGACGGTCTTCGAGGGGCAGTCCGGCCAATTGCGGCGGGCCGTTTTCCGGTTTCAGTCACCAAGCGATTTCGATGCTCATCGAATGCTTCTTTCAACGCGAGAGATCCGGTTGCTCGAGCCCGAGGCGAATCGCTACACCGTTGCGGACCCGGATGGCCGCCGGATCACCTTTCTTGCACCCGAAGTGGATCGAGCGACGCCGTCGGAAGACAGTCCTTTGCAAGCACGTCTTCAGCACTTTGCATTGCGCTCGCCCGCACCGGCGAAGCTGGTCGAGTTCTTCGTGGACAGCCTGGGGTTTGTGCTTTCCGACAGAGTGTTCGACGCCGAAGGCGACCTCACCGCTGCCTTCATGAGGACCGATTCGGAGCACCACTCGCTGGCGATCTTTCGTGCACCGGAGGCGCGCTTCGATCATTTCTCGTGCGAGGCGCCGGATTGGCAACAGTTGCGCGACTGGGCCGATCACATGGCCAGCACCGGCACCGACCTGGCCTGGGGCATCGGACGGCACGGGCCGGGCAACGACACATTCCTCATGGTCCGGGATCCTGACGGAAACATGGGCGAGATATCTGCAGAGCTGGAAGTCTGTCGGGCAGACCGCCCCGTGGGTGTCTGGCCGCACCGGCCGCAGACCTTGAACCAGTGGGGCGTGGCCATCATGCGCAGCTGAGGCGCTCGCCATGTCCAAGACCAGCAACGTCTTGCAGGTCCTTCGCCTTTTCGGCGGAGTCCGCAAGCAACTCCGTGCTGCCGATATCGCATCCTTGCTCGGCGTATCGGCCGCAACGGCCTACCGCTACGTATCCGAGCTGGAAGAGGCCGGGTTCATCGAGGGCGCGTCGGCCGGCTACTACGTGCTGGGTCCGACGATCGTCGAGCTGGATCGGGAGATCCGGGTCAACGATCCCCTGATCGCTGCAGCTTCGGAGGTGATGCGAACGCTCTGCGAACGTGGTGGCGCCACCGTCATTCTCAGCCGGCTGCACGGCCACAAGGTGGTCTGCGTGAGGGAGATGCGGGGCCGCTACGGCCCCAGCACCGTGAGCTACGAACGGGGCCGCGCGATGCCGCTCTATCGAGGCGCGACTTCGAAAGTGATCTTCGCCCACATGGCTTCGGCCGAGATCGCCTCGATCGTGCAGCGCGACGCGAGCGGGCTTCGAAAAGCGGGCTTGCCGTCAACCCACGCAGCGCTGCTCGAATACCTCGCCGAAATCCGGGCCCGGCCCGTCTACGCAACCGCGGGCGAGGTCGACGCGGAGGCGATGGGCTGGGCAGTCGCCCTTCATCACGGCAAGCATCTGCTCGGAAGCCTGAGCGCGATCTATTCGACGGCGACGCCTGAGGCCGCCAGGGCCAGGGTCGGCGATCAACTGATTCGCGCAGGGTTGCGAATCGAGGGCCGCATCGAAGCCCATGGACCCACGGGGCAGACATGAAGACAGAACGAAAGCGCAGACACGCATGACCGAAGCAAACTCATTCGACGTTGTCGTGGTTGGCGCGGGGCCGGTCGGCCTCACGTTGGCCAACCTTCTGGGCCAGTACGGCGTCAAGACGCTGGTGGTGGAGAGAAGCAGCCAGCTCGAAGCCGAACCGCGCGCCGTGACTCTGGACGACGAAAGCCTCCGCACGATGCAAGGCGTGGGCCTCATAGACGCCGTGATCCGGGATGTGGTGCTGGGCTATGGCGTGCAGTACTTCGACTGGCAAGGCAAGCCGCTCGCGTCCATCCAGCCGACACGCCAGGAGTACGGCTACCCCAAGCGCAACGCGTTTCGCCAACCCATGCTGGTGAAGACGCTGTTCGAGGGGCTGGGCCGGTTCAAGGACGTCGAAGTCCGGTTCGGCCATGAACTCGTTTCCATCGAACAGGATGCCCATGAAGTACGTTGCGAAGTGCGCCACGAAAGTGGTCCGAGCGTGACGGTTGCAAGATGGGTGATCGCGTGCGACGGCGGGCGCAGCAAGGTGCGTGATCTCTTGAAGATCACGCTCGATGGCAAGACCTACCCCGAGCGCTGGCTCATCGTCGACCTGGCAGAGCGCAAGCTCCCGCTGCGCCACACGAGCACGTATTGCGACCCGCGTCGCCCCGCCATCCGGCTGCCCGGCCCGCGAGGAAGCCTGCGCTACGAATTCATGCTCCGGGAGGACGACCGCGACGAGGATGTCCTGAGCGAGCAGACGTTCCGTCGATGGATCCGCGACCGAGTGGCGCAGGACGCGGAACTGCCCCTGGTGCGCAAGGCCATCTACGGATTCCACGCTCGCGTGGCGACGCGATGGAAAGACGGCCGCGTGCTGCTCGCGGGAGACGCCGCACACCTGACGCCGCCCTTCGCCGGCCAGGGGCTCAACAGCGGGATTCGGGACGCCACGAATCTCGCCTGGAAGCTCGCTGCCGTCGTCCGATGGGGCGAGCCGCCAGCGCTGCTGGACTCCTACGAACCCGAACGCCGCCCCCATGCCGCGGCCCTGATCCGCATGGCACTGCGCATCGGGGCTTTCATGCAGCCCAAGACGGTCCCGGGTGCGTGGCTTGCGCAATCCGCGCTTCGCCTGGCCTGCCTGATTCCGGCCTGCCGCGACTACATCCTTCAACTGCGTTTCAAGCCCAAGCCGCAACTGCGGCAAGGCGCGTTCCATCCGACGGCCGCGCATCCCCGATCCGAATTGATCCCGCAGCCGGACGTCGAGCTGCAAACGGGAGAAGTCGTGCGCCTGGACAGCATGCTGGGGGAGGGCTTCGCCGTGCTCGGCTGGGATACGCCTGCATTCCGGGAACATGCTGCCTCGCTTCTGCCGAGCGGTCCGCCGGGGCGGGTCGTCGCGCTGCTCCGGTCCGACGAAGACTTCCTGCCAGGGCCGATCGACGCTTCGATCGTGGCCGTGCGCGATCGCAGCCGCGAACTGGAGAAGACGCTGGCCCGACACGATGCGGTCGCGCTGGTCATCCGGCCCGATCGCTACTGGTCACGGCTGATCAACCAGAAAACTCTTGCCTCCCCCGCGAGCAGCGTCGTCGCGTCTTCGACCATCAACCTTTCGATGCCGGCCGGAGTGCATTCGCGCAGTTCGTTCGGCAGCAAACCAATGGCTGCAACGACATCGTCAAGTCAGTCAATCTCAAACTCGATCAAGGCGAAAACATGAAATTCATCAGCTACCTGTCTGCGGGCGAGGCATCCTATGGAATGCTGCGCGGCGCATCCGAAGTCATCGATCTTCGCAAGCGGCTCGGTTCGCGGGCAAGCACCCTGAAGGCGTTGATCGAGACCGGAGAGGCGATGGCCCTGGCGCGCGCACATGCAACGGCCGATGCCGACCACGCGCTGTCCCGGCTCGAGCTGCTACCGCCGATTGCCGACCCGAAGACGATCGCGTGCGTCGGTCACAACTACGAAGCGCATCGCGTCGAAACCCAGCGTGATCCGACGGCACATCCGTCAATTTTCCTGCGCGGGAGCGAGTCGCTCCAGGCCGCCGGCAAGCCCCTGCTGATGCCTCGCGAATCGACGCAGCTCGACTACGAAGGCGAACTGGCCGTCGTCATCGGCAAGAAAGGCCGCCGCATCCCCGAGGCCGATGCCTGGGACCATGTCTTCGGCGTGAGTTGCTTCAACGATGCGAGCGTGCGCGACTGGCAGCATCACACGCGTCAATTCACTCCCGGCAAGAACTTCCCGAAGACCGGTGGATTCGGCCCTTTCCTGGTGACCCTCGACGAACTCCCCGAGGACCGCACGCTCGACTTGCGAACGCGCGTGAACGGCCAGCAAGTGCAGCACGCGCAAACCGACCAGATGATCTTTCCCATCCCTGTGCTGGTGAACTACATCTCGACCTTCGTGACGCTTCTCCCGGGCGATGTCATCGTCACGGGAACGCCGGGAGGCGTGGGCGTGAAGCGCACGCCCCCGCTGTGGCTCAAGCCGGGGGATCGAGTCGAGGTGGAGATTTCCTCGGTGGGCCTGCTGGTGAACGGTGTGGTGCCGGAGGAATGAACGCGGACATCGCGCTGGTTCTTTCGCACGAGAGGCGGCGTTGCCGTCTCCTGGAGGAAGGCGATGTCGAGGCGGTTGCGGCGCTTCTGGATGACGAGCTTGTCTACGTGCACTCCACCGGTGTCGTGCACACGCACGCCGACCTGATGAATTTTCTTCGGGGCGGCATCCGCTATCAGCTGGTTCGGCGCCGTGCGCTGCGTGCTGTCCCGGCGGGCGATGCCGTGCTGCTCACGGGCTTTCTGCGCATCGAGGAGCGCCGCGCACAGGGCGCAGAAAGCTTCGGATCCAGCTCGTTCGTCTCGCAGATATGGACCCCCGCCACGGACACGGGATGGAAGCTGCGGCTGTTCCAGTCGACCCGGGTCCCGGATGAGCTGTGGGAGTCTGCGCAGTCGCAGGAGGACTGCGCGCAGGTCCCCTCTGATCGATCGGGTTAACCACGACAAGGCGACGGCGCGTCTGGACAAGTGTGTCGCCGCCGAGCAAGCCACCTCGGCCTTCGATTCCTATCCTTCGAGTGTCGAAGCAATCCGCTTCGAACAATCGAGAGACCAAGTCTCGGAGGAGATGAGCGATGGTGAAGAAGTGTGTGCAGTCTCGCGGCTCCCTGCTCGCGGCGGCTGTGTCATTGGCGGTGACTACAGGCGTCGCGGCGCAGACGCCCAGCGTGAGCCAGCCGGCAGGACTCAACCTTGGAGCGACCAGCTTCTACGACGGCTTCACGGGGTCGCCTGGCTGGACCTGGCTGAGCTGGTTGAGGTACTCCTCTGCCAACGCCATCAAAGACAACAATGGCAAGAGCGTGCCGGCCTTCAGCAATCCGAAGATCACCAGCTATGTCTGGGCAAACCAGATCGCCTATTTGTCTGACACGAGCTTCGCCGGCTGGCGGCCGGGTTTCACCGCGATCCTGCCGACCGTTGCCCTGAACAGCAGCTTTGGTCCAGGGCAGTCATTGACGAACGGTGGAACCGGTCTGGGCGACATCACCGTGGGCGCCTTCATGCAGGCGGATCCAGTGCTCGCATCGGATGGCCGACCGCTCTTCGTGCAGCGCTTCTCGCTGGATGCAATCTTGCCCACAGGCAAGTACGACCAGCGAACGGACATCAATCAAGGCGCGGGCTTCGCGTCCATCAATCCTTACTGGGCAGCGACCTTGTTCCCGGCAGAGCGTTGGGAAGTCAGCTGGAGGCTCTACTACCTCTACAACTTCAGGAACAACAAGCCCGCCTCAAGCAACCCGCAGCAGTCGTTCAACGGTGCTCCGCTGGCGAGCACGCAAGCAGGGCAGGCAGCGTGGCTGAATTTTGCGGCGTCCTATGCGATCACGCCCTCATTCAGCCTTGGCATCAATGGCTACTACTTCCAGCAGGTCTCGGACAGCAAGGCGAACGGAACGACGCTGCCAAATTCCAAGGAGCGCGTGCTGGGCATCGGACCGGGGATGATGTGGCGCATCGACCGCGATACCGCGCTGTGGATCAACGCATATCACGAGACGATGGTTCGGGGCCGCACCAGCGCACCTCTCACGGCGCAGGTAAGGCTCGCGATCAAGTTCTAGGCGTCTTCCAGGCGGCACGGAGGCACTGAACTGGACCTTGCCATCCTGCCGCCGATCGCCGCCGTTCGCCGCCGCACAAGGGCTCCACATTTCCTCCTTCATTGCCCCCTAGCCTGAAGGGGTGCCTGATTTCACTCGTATTCCATCGTGGCGATCCACCCGGTCCAGAACGATTGCCATCGTCCTGGGCACGGCGCTGGCCACCGCCTGCTCGCAATCCCACGTGGCGCCTTCGGAGGATCACGCCAAGGGGCCCGTGACTTCGCTTGCAAGCCGCTCGGGTGATCGGCATGGAGATCTCCATCCGGGCCTCGCGGACGCTTCCGTCGCTGCTGCCGCGAAGACGAACGCTGCCTGCAGCGTCGAGCTCTACGGCGACTCCATCCTTCATGGCGGTTACCTGGGCGACAAGCGGCTCGATGAGGCTCCGGCGGCCGCAATCCGTCGGATGCGTCCTCGATACCATGTGGTAGACCGCTCCGTGAACGGAGAAACAGCCAGCGCGCGATCGGCGGCTTTCGCGAACGAGGCACGCTCGGGCCGCATCGTGGTCATCGAGCACGGGCTCAATGACGCCATGCAGAACTTGCCGCTGGAGTCGGCCTTGCGTTCCATGGTCTCGACGGCCAGGGCAGAGGGCCGCGATGTGGTCTTGACGGGCTTGTCGCAGACGCTTGCCGGCGCCGACGTGCGCGCACGAGGCGACGCGACGGTGCGACGCGTGACAGCGGATCTCGCGGTGCCGTTCGCCGACTGGGGCAGCGTGCCGATGCGTCGCGGCGAGATGGCGGACATTCTTCATCCGTCCCAAGCCTATTCAACTCGACTCGTTGAGCGCTTGATCAAAGTGCTGGACAACCTTGCCCCCGAATGTGCTTGAGGGAGCGCCCTTGCGAGACGGGCCTCCTTGCCCGGGACGGGGAGTACTCAGGTTTCTTTGACCATTGGCGCCCGGGCGGCTAATACGATGCGGCTACTCCGGCGCAGCAGCAGGTGCCTGGGATTCCTGCGCCTGCTGCAGGCTTTGTTGCTGCGGTGCGTCGACCGGAGCGGCCGGCCCGCATGCACTGCGGTGTCTGATCGCGATGCCTTTGACGAGGTGGCGGGGCACGTGGTGTGTCCTTATCAACTGCGCCAGCGCCTCGCTGCGTGCTGGTTCGCATACCGGTAGAAACATGTGCAATGAGCTCATGGTGTCGTCCCGTGAACGCCAGAAAGAAAGCTCGGATCTGCAAGAAGGGGAAGGCGGCCTCTGGCGTGGCCGGCGGACATTATGAGCGCCTGAATTCCGCCTGCGCGAATCGCCCTCCCGGCATAGATGCCTTCGGTCGAATGGCTCCTACAGCGTCTCGTTTTCCTTGAGCACGCCCGCCTTGCGCAAGGCGGAGTCCAGCCACTTGGCCGCCGTATCGCCCTTCTTGATGGCCTCGATGCGCGCGGCTTCGTCCTCGACCTTCTGCTTTGCGGCCTGAAGAAGCGCCTCGACTCTTTCCCGCTCGACCACCACCACGCCGTCCGCATCGGCCACGACCAGGTCGCCTGCACGCACGGCCACGCCGCCCACGGACACCGGATGCCCGATGCGCCCCGAGGCCAGCTTCGTCGGGCCGTTGGGATTGGTGCCGACCGAGAAGACGGGAAAGTCCATTTCGTCGATCTCGACGCTGTCGCGCACCGCGCCGTCGATCACCACGCCGGCGATACCGACCTGTCTGCAGGCGTTCATCATGATCGTGCCCATCAGGGCGGCGCTCTGGTCGCCCTTGCCGTCGATCACCAGCACGTCGCCGGGCTTTGCCAGCGCAATGGCGGCGTGGATCATCAGGTTGTCGCCCGGCCGCACTTCGACCGTGAGCGCATTGCCGACGAGCTTCATCCGGTGGCGCAAGGCCTGGATGCGGCCGTGCAGGGCGCCCCGGCGGCCCGCCACGTCGGCAAGGATGGCAGGCTGGAACGCCGCAGCCCGCCGGACCAGATCGGAGGGAACGCGCTCGAAGTTGCGCACGATGTCAGGTAGCTGGTTCATGGTCTGTCTCGTTCTCTCATTCAGCCTTGACGTCGGCGTCTTTCACCACGCGGCCCCACTTGCGCTTGTCGGCAGCCAGGAAGGTGCGGAACTGCTCGGGGGTGCTCCCTACAGGCTCCAGGCCGTCGGCGGCGAGCCGCTTGGAGATCTCGGGCATCGCCAGCACCTTGGCAACTTCGCGCTGTATGCGTTCGACGACGGCCGGGGGCGTGTTCTTCGCTGCGCAGATGCCTGCCCAGGTCACGGGATCGAAGTCGGGAACGCCGGCTTCCGTCACGGTCGGAATGTCGGGGAAGGCCGCCAGCCGGCGCGGGCTGGCCACAGCCAGCGCGCGGAGCTTGCCCGCGCGTGCGTACTGCATCGAGCTGACGGGCTGGTCGAAGATCATCGAGACCTGGCCTGCAATGAGGTCCGTCATGGCCTGGCCAGTGCCTTTGTAGGCCACGTGAACGATGTCGATGCCCGCTCGGCTCTTCAGCATCTCGCCCGCAAGATGCCCGCCGGTGCCCGTGCCCGAGGAAGCGAAGTTGATCTCGCCGGGCTTCTGCTTGGCGTATGCAACGAGCTCCTTGACGCTCTTCACCGGCAGGGTCGAATTGACCAGCAGCATGTAGGGCGCGTTGACGACTTGCGTGACCGGTGCGATGTCCTTCTCGGGATCGAAGGGCATGCTCTTCAGGATGTACGGCTGGATCGACAGCGTTCCCGTGGTGCACATCAGCAGCGTGTGCCCGTCCGCGGGCGCGCCGAGCATGGCCGATGCCGCGATGTTGCCGCCGGCGCCGGGACGGTTCTCGACCAGAACCTGCTGCCCGAGCCCTTCCGCCAGCTTCGGCGCGATCAGGCGTGCCACGACGTCGTTGGAGCCGCCGGGCGAAAACCCCACGAGGATCTTCACCGGTTTCGAGGGAAAGGCATCTGCAGCCCACGCATGGGTGGCGCCAAGCCAGACGGTGCCCGCGGCAAGGGCCGGCAGCAGCTTCAGAAGAGGTTGGAGTTTCATTGCAGTTCCTGGTTGATGGCTTGGCCCGTGAGTTCGTCGCGCGCTCGCGCAATGCGGCGGCAACCTTCCAGCAGCTGCTCTGTGCTGGCGGCGAACGAAATGCGGAAATGTGTCGGCACGCCGTAGGCACTGCCTTGCAGCGCCGCCAGGTCCTGCGAATCGAGCAGGTGCATTACCCAGTCGTCGCTGCTTTCGATTGCAACGCCCGTGCGCGTGCGAAGACCGAACAGCGCGCTGCATGACGCGAAGATGTAGAACGCACCGTCGGGCGCTGCGCAATGGATGCCGTCGATGGCATTGAGCGAGGCAACCACCATGTCGCGCCGCTTCTCGTATTCGCGCTGGTTCGAGGCAATGGTGTCCTGCGGCCCTGTGAGCGCGGCGACGGCCGCAGCCTGTGCGATCGAGTTCGGCCCGGAGGTGCTCTGCGACTGGAGCTTGACCATCGCCTTGACCAGCGCAGAAGGCCCCGCGCCATAGCCGATGCGCCAGCCCGTCATCGCGTAGGCCTTGGAAACACCGTTCACCGTCAGCGTGCGGTCCTTGAGGTCGGGCGCTATCTGGGCCATGGTGGCGAACTCGACGTCGCCATAGATCAGGTGCTCGTAGATGTCGTCGGTCAGCACCCAGACCTGGGGGTGGCGACGGAGCACCTCGGCCAGTGCCTGGAGCTCGGCACGCGTGTAGGTCGCCCCGCTCGGGTTGTTCGGCGAGTTCAGCATCAGCCAGCGCGTCTTGCCGGTGATGGCGCGTTCGAGATCGGCAGGCTGCAGCTTGAAGCCCGATGCCGCCGGACAGTCGACGAAAACCGGAACGCCACCGGCCAGCAGGGCGATGTCCGGGTAAGACACCCAGTAGGGGGCCGGCACGATGACCTCGTCACCCGCTGCGACCGTGCACATGAGCGCGTTGAAGATCACCTGCTTGGCGCCGGTGCCCACGATGATCTCGCCCGGTGTGTAGGCCAGCCCGTTCTCGTTCAGGAACTTGCCGGCAATGGCTTCCTTCAGCACCGGCGTGCCGCCCACGTCCGTGTAGCGGGTCTGGCCGTCGGCCATTGCTCGGATTGCCGCTTCCTTGATGTGCCCGGGTGTCTCGAAGTCGGGCTCGCCCGCGGTCAGGCCGAGGATGTCCCGGCCCATCGCGCGCAGCTCGCGCGCCCTCTGGCCGGCCATGGAACTGGGAGATGGTTTGATTCGATTCAGGCGTGGTGCGATGTGAAGCATGCACGCAGTATCAAAGTCCGGCTGCTGCGGGACAAACGAGAAATCGGAGGAGCGCGGTATTCCTTTTTTTCCTGCAGAGCCATGGGCGTACATTCCGATGGCATGAACTTCACTTTCAAGCAGCTGGAGGCCTTCCTCTTCAGCGCCAAGCTCCAGAGCTTCAGTGCCGCGGCGGTGAAGCTGCACACCACGCAGTCGGCCATCTCCAAGCGCTTGGCGGAACTGGAGGAATCGCTCGGCGGCCCCCTGCTGCATCGCACCTCCCACGGCCTGGAGCTGGCCCAGGCCGGCCGGGAACTGCTGCCGCTCGCGGAAGAAGCGCAACGGCTCTGGCAGCGCATCGAGCACGACATCAGCCTCGACAAGACGCTGCGCGGCACCTTCCGGGTGGGCGTGACGGAGCTGATCGCGATGACCTGGCTCACGCGCCTGATCCAGCTGCTGCAGAAGCTGCACCCTCAGGTAACGCTGGAGCCCGTGGTGGACGCGGGGCTCACGCTCTTCGAGCGCCTCGAAGCCAACAAGCTCGACCTGACCATCATGCCCGGCATCTTCTGGGGACAGGCTTTCGAATCGATCAAGGTGGGGCAAGTCGACCAGGCCTGGATCGCAAGCCCGCGGCTCGACATTCCCGCGCGGGCACTGAAGCCGCACGAGTTTGCCGACTACCCCGTGATCGAGCAGCCCGCCGGCGCCTCGAAGAACAGGTTCTACGAAGCCTGGCGCGCGGAGCACGGCTTCCGCTTCGGCAAGGTCATGCTGACGAACAGCACGACCGTCTTGCGCGAACTGACGATCAGCGGCTTCGGCATCAGCCAGCAGGCGCTCGACTATGTGCGCCCGGACATCAAGAGTGGCCTGCTGCGCGTGGTGAAGAGCGACCCCATGCCGCCGCCGCTGGTCTACAGCGCGGTCTACCGGCGCGACAACTCCAGCCCCGCGCTGGCGCGCATCGTCGAGCTGGCCGTGAAGACCTGCGATTTCACCTTGCGGGCGAGCCAGCACGACGTGGCCCCGGCGCGCCCACCACGGGGCTCGGGTGCGACGCTGAGGCAGCGCTCGCTGCGCCAGGGCGTGAAGACACCCGCCAGGAAGACCAGGAAATAGATGCGGGGAGATGCGGGGCTACTGGACTACTGGGCCACGTGCCCGTAGCAGGCCTTCAGGCCCGTGTAGTCGTAGTAGTGCGCCGTGCCCGCTGCCTTCGCGGTGTCGCAGGCCGCCTTGAAGTCGGTTTCCTTCTCGTTGTAGAGCATGCGCACGAGCAGCTTTCCGCCGCCGTCGGCGAACACGTCCCACTGCATGTTGGCCGCCATCGGCGAGACGTATTCGCCGCGCCACGTGTTGCTGTCGTAGCTGAAGCTGGAGGCCTTGGGCACGCTCTGGTCCACGCCCTTCAGGCCCATGCGCACCGCGAAGGGCATCATGATTTCGGCGTGCGTGAAGCGCAGCTTGGCCGCGTGCGAGCGGTCGCCCCTGGCGATCGCATCGACCTCGTTGAACATGTCGTCGACCAGGATCTGCGACATGCGCGAAGTGATATCGCCCTTCTCCGTCATGCCGGGGCCCTTGTCGTAGAAGTCGGAGCCGTCGTTGAGCGCGGCGAAGAACTTCGCCTGCGCTGCCGGCATGTAGGCAGTGAAATCGACGCCGGCCTCGCCGCGCATCGCGGGTGCGATCACATACAGCTCGTACAGCAGGGCGCCCGCGTCGCCGGGCGACTTGATCGACGTCTTGCCGTCGCCGCTCAGGCTGGGCGCGAACTTGCCGTCGTCGCTCGTGTAGCTGAAGCTGCCGCTGTTGGAAAAGCTGTACGTGCCGTTGGCGATCTTGTCGACAAAGCTCTTGGCGAACAGGCGCTCCAGCAGCAGGCGGCCGGCAGCCGCGGCCTCGGGCGTGACCGTCAGGCCGCTCTGCTTGGCGAGCAGGTCGGCATCGTTGCTCTTGTAGTTCTGGTAGGCCAGGCTGGCCTGGTACGTCGTATAGAGCGGATCGGTGGTGTTCGTCACCAGGTCGGTCGCCTTCACGAGCTTGTGGAAGTACAGCAGGAAGCGGTTGGTGCCCACAGGCTGGCTCACTGCAGTGCCGTTATCGGGGTAGGGTGCGGGTGCCGGCGGATAGGTCAGCAGCGGTGCCAGCGCAGGCTGAGTCGCCTTGAGCGACTGCACGAAGAAGTTGCCGCTGTCGACCGCGCGATCGACGCCGGAGGTCACCGTCACGATCTGGCGCGGGGCGGAGCCGGCGTTGTCGCCGATCTGCTTCCAGTAGGCCGGCAGGCGCTGAACCAGCCTTGCCGCGAGCTGCGTGTGCTCGTTGATGCCGACCTGCGTCTCGTTGCCGTAGCCGGGCGTGCTGATGCCGGCCACGCCATAGCCGAGCAGGAAGTTGGCCTTCATGATCTTCAGCACGTCGGGCCCGAGCTTCTCGCCCAGCGGCGTGAGGGCGCCGTCGTCCTGCGCCTTCTTCCACATGTTGTAGACCGCAAGGTCGTACTTGAGGCCCGAGAGCCCGCGCGAACCGTGGCGCGCAACCACCTCGGTGTAGACCGGCGAGAAGCCCGCAGGCGCCGCCTCGTAGGTGCTGACATCCTGCTGCGGGCGGTACGGCGCCTTGGTCTGGTAGTAGCGGTCCGTCAGGGCAGCGGCCGTTACCACCGCCTTGACGTCGTCAGTGTTCGCGGCCGATGCGAGCGCATCGCGGATGCGCTGCAGGCCCTCGTCGGACGCGGCCTTGAGCGCGGCCTTGGCAACAGGGTCGGTCTCGGTGTTGATGTCGCCGAGTAGCTTCGACGCGACCACGCCGACAGAGATCGCCACCTTGCCCGCAGCGGTCTTGAAGTCGAGCCCGTTGGCTTCCATCTCCGCGACCACCGCGGTCGATTCGAAGTCGACAACGCCCGGCGCTTCCTTCGGCGCACGCAGCACGAGCGCTGAAGTCACCGGCCTGGAAGAGGGGATGGATGGATCGAGCTCGGTGGCATCGGTGCCGATCTCTGCCACGATGCCCGCGCCCGAGCCGGCAAGCGTGAAGCCGCCCTGCTTGTCCGATCGGGTGGACGGCTCACCCGCATCGCAGCGGCCGTTGGAGTTGAGATCCAGGCAGACCTTGGCGTTGACGAAGTAGCTGCCGACAACCACCCCGCTGGTGGTCGTCGTGTTGCCCGGGTTGGTCGGCGTTGTCGAAGTCCCGGTGCCTGGGGGCAATGAGAAAGAAGAGCCGCTGTCTCCACCGCATGCACCCAGCAGGAGCGCGGAGAGACTGAGGCAAGAGACCGGCACGAGGGCCAGGGCGCGGCGAAGTGGGGAAGTAGGCTGCATGAGAGTCACGGACGAGCGAAAGGGGTGGAGCTTTCAGTGCGTGCGTGACATGAGGGTGACTGGTGGAGCGCGGGAGAAGGTGGTCAGGTCCCTGTCAGATGCTGCGACTACCACGGCAACGAATAAGTCTTGGTATTGGTAAAGCTCTTCATGGCCTCGAGCACGCCTTCCTTGTACCCCAGGCCCGAGTCCTTGATGCCGCCGAAGGGCGTGAGCTCCAGGCGGTAGCCCGGCACCTCGCGCACATTGACGCTGCCCACGTTCAGCTCGCGGATGAAGCGCGTGATGTAGTCCATGCGGTTCGTGCACACCGCAGAAGACAGCCCGTAGGCCGTGCCGTTGGAGATGCGGATCGCGTCTTCGATCGTCTTGAAGCGGATCACCGGCGAGACCGGCCCGAAGGTCTCGTGCTTGGCCACCGTCATCCCGGGGTCCACATGGTCGAGCACCGTCGGCGAATACAGCGCGCCGCTACGCACATTGCCGTACAACAGCTTCGCACCCGCCTTGATCGCCTCGTTGACCACCGCCTCGAACTGGATCGCCGCCGCCTCGTCGATCACCGTGCCCATGTCCGTGGCCGGGTCCATCGGGTCGCCGTACTTCAGGGCCTTCGTCTTGGCCAGCAGCAGCTCCACGAACCGGTCCGCCACCGCCTCGTGCACCAGCATGCGCTTGATCGCCGTGCAGCGCTGGCCCGAGTTCTTGTACGAGCCGCTGGCCGCCAGCGTGGCCGCCTCCTCGACGTCCGCATCTTCCATCACGATGATCGGATCATTGCCCCCCAGCTCCAGGATCTGGCGCTTGTACACCGCCTTGCCCGCGATGTACTTGCCGATGGCCACGCCCCCCGTGAAGGTGACCAGGTCCACGTCGGCGCTGGTGAGCATCTCGTCGGCAATCTCCCTCGGGTCTCCCGTGATCACCGACAGCATCGGCGGCGGCAGGCCCGCCTCGTACAGGATGTCGGCCAGGATGAAGGCGGTGAGCGGCGTCTTCTCGCTGGGCTTGAGCACCATGCGGTTGTTGGTGGCAATGGACGGCGCCACCTTGTGGATCACCTGGTTCAGCGGGTGGTTGAACGGCGTAATGGCCGTGACCACGCCCTGCAGCGGCTCGCGCAGCGTATAGACCTTGCGGCTCTTGCCGTGGTGCGTGAGGTCGCAGGAGAACACCTGGCCGTCGTCCACCAGCGCCTGGTTGGCCGCGAACAGCAGCACGTCGGAGGCGCGGCCCACCTCGTACAGCGAGTCCTTGCGGCACAGGCCCGACTCCATCGTGATCACGCGCGAGATCTCGTCCAGGCGCGAGGCGATGATCTCGCCCGCGCGCATCAGGATCTTGTAGCGCTCGTAGCGCGTGAGGGTGGGCTTGTAGTCGCGTGCGATCTTGTAGGCCACCCGAACATCTTCGAGCGTGGCCTTGGGCACGGTGGCGATCACTTCGCCGGTATAGGGGTAGGTGACGTCGATCGTGCGGTCGCGGTGAATCCGCTCGCCGGCAATGCGCAGGGCCTCGCGGTGGACGGTGCCTGGCTTCAGGATGGCTTGGCTCATGGGGGAGTGCTCCGGAAGTCGTTGTCGTTATTGGGCGTGGTTCAGCGCAAGGTCCAGCGCATCGAAGTTGCGCAGCCGGCGGCTGGCAGCGATACCGGTGACGGGCCGGTTGCAGATCAGCGGCACCCGCTGCTCCGACACCCCGCCGTGCGAGCGCAGCGGCACTTCCAGCGCCGACAGGTCATGCCGGCTGGCCGAGGTGCCGATGACCGTGCTCTGCTCGCTGACCACCACGATGTCGCCGATGCGGTCCGGCGGCAGCTCGAAGCGCGCGGCCGCGTCCTTGCGCGAGAGCACCAGCTCCATGCCCGGCAGGCGCTGGATGCGCTCGATCCAGCCCGGCACGCGGGCCTCGTCGGGGGCGTACACCGTGGCAAAGGAGCCCAGCGCGCCGTGGTGCACCACGTACGGGTCGGTGATCGGCAGGATCACGCGTGCCTGATCCTTGCCGTACCAATCATCGAGCACGTCCTGCAGGTAGATGACCTTGGGGGCGCCGTCCGCGTCGTGCTTGTCGTTCATGCCGTGGTCGGCCGTGAGCACGATGGTGGCGCCCAGCGCATCGAGCTGCGCGAGGTAGCCGTCCATCATGGCGTAGAAGGCGTTGGCCGCGGGGCTGCCGGGGGCGGCCTTGTGCTGCACGTAGTCGGTGGTCGACAGGTACATCAGGTCGGGGCGGCGCGATTCCATGAGCTTCACGCCTGCGGCGAAGACGAACTCCGACAGCTCTGCGCTGTACACCGAGGGCACGGGCATGCCGACCATCTCGACCACGCCGTCGATGCCGTTCTCCTCGATGGTGGCCTGGTCGGCCTTCTCGGAGGAAAAGCAGATGCCCTTCATGCGGTGGCCCAGCAGCTTGCGCAGCTTGTCCTTGGCGGTGACCACCGCGAGCGAGGCGCCTGCGTCGGCGAAGGCTGCGAGCACGGTGCCTGCGCGCAGGTACTTGGGGTCGTTCATCATGACTTCCTGGCCGAGTTCGCGGTCGAAGAAGTAGTTGCCGCAGATGCCGTGCACGGCCGGTGGTGCGCCGGTGACGATGGACAGGTTGTTCGGGTTGGTGAAGGAGGGCACCACGCAGTCGGCCAGCAGGTCGGCTCCGGTCTTGCGCATGCGCTCGATGTACGGGGCTACGCCGGCTGCGATGGCGGCATCGAGATACGCAGGCTCGCAGCCGTCGACGCACACCACCACGACGGGGCGGCTCATCCAGCGGTAGCTGCGGGCATTGACTTCCAGCGAGTCGGGTTTCATGAGAGGGGGTTCCTTGGAGGTGAAGAGAAAAGGGCTGTTTCAGCGACGGATGAAGACCGCGATGAAGGCGCTGATGAGGCAGCTGGCGGCCACGATCGGAAAGACCATCGAGGTGTTGCCCGAGTGATCCAGCAGCCGGCCGATCAGCGGTTCGCCGAGGCCCGCCAGCAGGTACGAGAAGAAGTTCATGACGCCGGTGGCGGTGCCCGAGCGCTTGGCGCCCACGAGGTCGGGGCACAGCGCCCAGAACGAAGAGGCGGGGCCGTAGACGAAGAAGCCTGCGAGGAACAGAAGTGCCAGGCCGCCGATGCTCGTGGGCAGCAGGTACATGCCGACCGAGGCTGCCGCGCCCAGCAGCATGTACAGCACGATGGCCTTGTAGCGCTTCGAGCCGAAGACGCGGTCGGAGATCCAGCCGTTGGTGAGTGCGCCGAAGGCCATGCCCACCGGCAGTGCGACCGAGATCCATGCGGGATCGATCATGCCGTCGGCCATCTTGCTCCAGTCCTTGCCGAGAAAGTGCACCGGCACCCAGACGATCAGCCCGTAGCGCGCGGCATTCTGGAAGCCGATGGCGAGTGCCGCGACGAGCAGCTTCGGGTTGCAGAGCACGGCCTTGTAGCGCGTCCACGAGCTTTCTTCGGACGTGTGCTGGGCGGCGGCCTTTGCGTCTTCCTCGTTGGCGATGCCGGTGTCGGGCGACTTGAAGCCGAGGTCTTCGGGGCGCTCCCGGGCGATCAGGTAGAACGCGATGCCGCCCACCAGCATCAGCAGCACGGGCAGCCTGAAGATCCAGCGCCAGTCCAGGTGCAGTACGTTGACCACCACGATGGACGTGACGAACGACAGGACCGACGCGCATCCGGCAGCGAAGGTGTAGAAGCCGAAGACCTTGCCGCGCTCCCCGGTGCCCCACCAGTTCGACAGCAGGCGGCTGCCCGGCGCCCAGCCGAGCGCCTGGAAGTAGCCGTTGACGCCCCATGGAATCGCGAGCGTCTTGAACCCGACGGCGAAGCTCACCACCCAGTTGGCCGCGCAGGACAGGATGGCGCCCGCAGTCATCACGCGCCGGCCGCCGAACTTGTCGGCGAGGTTGCCGTTGATCGCCTGGCCGATGGCGTAGCACCACAGCAGGCTGGCCGAGGCCCAACCCAGGACCTCCTTCGACAATCCGAATTCCTTCTGCAGCCCCGGGATGGCGAAGCCGAAGGTCTGCCGGCCGGTATAGAAGAAGAGGTAGCAGAACATCGCTGCCAGCAGCATTCGCCACTGCGCGCGCCGGAATGAATGTTCGAGAGGCGGCGCGTACGCCCCGGCCTGCAGGCCTTGATTTGCCAATTGCATGTCTTTGTCTCCTGTTCTTGACGGACGTGGGTCCGTGGGACCGGCTCGAATGCCGGCATTTTTTTCGATGCTCTACAGATTCAACCGACTGACCGACTGACCGACTACTGGGCGGACACCGCCCCTATGAAGTTCTTGCCGCGCGCTCCATCCATGGCGCGCGCGATCATGGCCGCGGCTTCGCTGTCCGCCACGCCGTAGTCCGCGAACTCGGTCTTCACGCCGAGTCCCTGGAGAAAGTCGCGCAAGCGCCGGGAGCCAATGGTCAGGTCGGGCCCGAACAGGCGCTGCAGCGTGCGGTCCCGATCGGGAGAGCGGGCCCATGCCTTTTCAAGAACGATCGGCAGGGTGAACGAGCAGGCGATCCCGTGCGCCAGGCCGTAGCGCAGCGTCATCTCGTACGAGATCGAATGGGCCAGGGCCGTCTTCGTGTTGGAGAACGCAAGGCCGGCCTTGAGCGCGGCCAGCGCCATGCGCTCGCGCAGTTCGATGTTGCCGAGATCGGCCCGCAGCGCCGGCAGGCACTCGAAGATGTCCTGCACGGCGGAGATGGCGAAGGTGTCGGAGATGGGGTTTGCGTTCACGTTCCACACCGATTCCAGCGCGTGGGAAAGCGCATCGAGCCCCGTCGACACGGTGGTGCCCGCCGGCACCGAGAGCATCAGCTCGGGATCGACGATGGCGGCTTCAGGCCATGTGGCCTCCAGGTGCAGCGAGTACTTCTTCTGCCGGGCGGCATCCCAGATCGTGGCCCAGGGCGTCACTTCGCTGCCGGTGCCCGCCGTCGTCGGCACCGCGATCAGCGGCTTGACGCTGGTGGGGGCAAAGGGCTTGCCGGTTGCCAACAGGCCGACGAGCTCGTCGAACTGGCCGCTTGCCGTGCCCACCATCAGTGCCTTGGCCGTGTCGATGGCGCTGCCGCCGCCCACGGCGACGATGGCGTCGCATGCTTCGGGCGATTGCCAGAAGCGGTTGTAGAGGGCGCTCAAGTGCGCCACGTCGGGATTGGGGCGCACGTCGTCGATCACGCCGAGCAGCGAGTCTTTCAGAAGCTCGCGGAGGCGGGCGACCAGTCCGAGCTCGCGGGCTTCGGGAAAGGTGACGACGACGACGCGGCGGCCGGCGAGGATCGTGGGCAACCGCTCCAGACTGCCTCGGCCGCAGTGGATGGAAACGGGGTTGTGGTACGCGTGGGGCATCGGGTCTTTCGCTTCGGTTGTCTCGTATGGCGGCCAGTGTCGAAGCGGCCCGCTATCGCGTCCAATCGCATTTCCGGTGTCCGCATGGTCGAAAATCGATGGATCGCCTGTGCGGGCATCGCGACCGGGAAAGCGCTCATTCGCGCCCGGGCGTGCTTGTGAGAGGCTTTCTTCCTGAAGGAGCCGCCGGCTTCGCCGGGGCCCGAATGCATGTTCCACCAGTACTACAAATCGATCAGATGCTTCCATGCCGTGGCGAAGACGGGCGGCTTCACCTCGGCGGCGCAATACCTGCACATCGGGCAGCCGACGGTGACCGACCAGGTCAAGGCCCTTGAAGCCCGCTTCAACGTGGAACTGTTCCTGCGCAGCGGGCGCGGCGTGCGGCTCACCGCGGCCGGCGAGAGGCTCTATGCCATCACGCAGGGCCTGTTCGGGCAGGAGGAGGAGGCGATGCTCTTCCTGGAGAGCGCGCGCAAGCTCAAGGTGGGGCTGGTGCGCGTCGGTGCGGTGTCGCCGCCCATTGCGCTGGAGCTGGCGCGCAACTTCAAGGAGGCGCATCCGTCGCTGGACCTGACGGTGTCGATCGGGTCGGAGGAGTCCACCCTCCGGGGGCTGCAGGACTTCTCCATCGACGTGGGCATCGTCGCCGAACCCGCGGCGGCCGAAGGCCTGCACATCGCGCCCTACCGCACGGAGCGCATCGTCGCGGTGGTGCCCGAGGGCCATGCGTGGACGAAGCGCGCATCGATCACCACCCGCGACATCGAACACGAAACGGTCATCCTGCGCGAGCCCGGTTCCAAGACCCGCCATCGCGTCGAGCGCGCCTGCCTGCAGCAGAAAGTCAACCTGAACTGCGCCATGGAAATCAACAGCCGCGAGGCCATCCTGCACGCGGTGGCCAACGGAATGGGCGTCGGCTTCGTCACGCAGGTGGAGTTCATTCCGCTGCCGGGCCTTGCGGCAGTGGCGATCGACGATGAGCAGCTGTCGATCAGCTATTCGCTGTGCTGCCTTTCCATCCGCAGGGAGCGGCCGCTGATCGATGCCCTCTTTGCCGTTGCCCTGGAGGGGTCGGCCGGCTAGCTGCGGGATTTCACCAAGGTTGCGCATTCGCCTGCGCGGCGCATACTGGCGGAAAAGCCACTCGTCGGCCCCTCCGGGGTTCCAGGCGACAGCCAGGAGACACGCGTTGCAGCGAACGAACATTGCCAACCCGGCCTATTTCCACAAGGTCGTCGATTGCCAGTACGCCTGCCCGGCGCACACCCCCGTCCCTGAATACATCCGCATGATCGCGCAGCGCCGCTACAGCGACGCCTACATGATCAACTGGGTGTCCAACGTCTTCCCCGGCATCCTGGGTCGCACCTGCGACCGGCCCTGCGAGCCGGCCTGCAGGCGAGGGCGGGTGGAAGAGGGCAACACAGGGGAGCCCGAACCGGTGGCCATCTGCCGGCTCAAGCGCGTGGCGGCCGACATGAAGGACGACGTGCGCGCGCGCATGCCGAAGCTGGAGCCGAAGAACGGCAAGCGCGTTGCCTGCGTCGGTGCGGGGCCGGCCTCGCTCACCGTCGCACGCGACCTGGCGCCGCTCGGCTACGAAGTGACGGTGTTCGACGGCGAAGCCAAGGCCGGCGGCTTCATCCGCACGCAGATACCGCGCTTTCGCCTGCCGGAGTCGGTCATCGACGAGGAGACGGGCTACATCCTCGACCTGGGCGTCGAGTTCCGCAGCGGCGAGCGCATCGACTCGATGACGGCGCTGATGGCACAGGAGTGGGACGCGATCTTCGTCGGCTGCGGGGCACCACGCGGGCGCGACCTGGACGTGCCTGGCCGGCAGGAAGCGGCGGCCAGCATCCACATCGGCATCGACTGGCTCAACTCAGTTTCTTTCGGCCACGTCAGCAGCATCGGCAAGCGCGTGATCGTGCTGGGCGGTGGCAACACGGCCATGGACTGCTGCCGCTCGGCCCGCCGCCTTGGTGGCACCGACGTGAAAGTCATCGTGCGCAGCGGCTTTGCTGAGATGAAGGCCTCGCCCTGGGAAAAGGAAGACGCCCAGCACGAAGGCATTCCGATCGTCGACTTCCACGTGCCCAAGGCCTTCGTTCACGAAGAAGGCAAGCTCTTGGGCATGCGCTTCGAGATCGTCCGTGCCGAGTACGACGACAAGGGCCGCCGCTCGCTGGTGCCTACCGGCGAGCCGGACGCGTATTTCGAATGCGACGAAGTGCTGGTGGCGGTGGGCCAGGAAAACGCATTCCCGTGGATCGAGCGAGACTGCGGCATCGCCTTCGACAAGTCGGGCCTGCCGAAGCTGGACGAGAACACCTTCCAGTCGACGGTGCCCAACGTGTTCTTCGGCGGCGATGCGGCCTTCGGCCCCAAGAACATCATCACGGCCGTGGCCCATGGCCACGAGGCTGCGGTGTCGATCGACAAGCTGCTGCGTGCCGAGCCGGTCTACGTTCGCCCGGCGCCGATGACCAACCTGGTGTCGCAGAAGATGGGCATCCACGAGTGGAGCTACGACAACGACACCTCCAACGACCTGCGCTACAAGGTGCCGTGGGCCAAGGCAGAGACGGCACTGGCCAGCATCCGCGTGGAGGTGGAGCTGGGCTTCGACGCCGCCACCGCCTTCAAGGAGGCCGAGCGCTGCCTGAACTGCGACGTGCAGACCGTGTTCACCGAAGCTGCCTGCATCGAATGCGATGCCTGCGTGGACATCTGCCCGATGGACTGCATCAACTTCATCGACAACGGCGAAGAAGTCGAGTTGCGCTCCCGGCTCAAGGCGCCGGCGCTGAACCTGGCGCAAGACCTGTATGTGTCCGGCGGGCTCAAGACGGGCCGCGTGATGGTCAAGGATGAAGACGTCTGCCTGCACTGCGGCCTGTGCGCCGAGCGCTGCCCCACGGGCGCGTGGGATATGCAGAAGTTCTTGCTGAAGATGACGCCTGCAGGGGCGGAGGCGGGGGTGACGGCATGAAGCAGATAGAGGCAGTCAACGACTTCGTCATCAAGTTCGCCAACGTCAACGGCTCGGGTTCGGCCTCGGCCAACGAGCTGTTCGCCAAGGCGATCCTGCGTATGGGCGTGCCAGTGAGCCCGCGCAACATCTTCCCCAGCAACATCCAGGGCCTGCCCACCTGGTACGAGGTGCGCGTGACGGAGCAGGGCCATCTCGGGCGGCGCGGCGGCACCGACATGATGGTGGCGATGAATCCGCAGACCTGGGACGCTGACCTGGCCGAGCTGGAGCCCGGCGGCTATCTCTTTTACGACAGCACGCGGCCGCTGCCGCCATCGAAGTTCCGCAGCGACGTTCGCGTGATCGGCATGCCGCTCACCGAAATCTGCAACGCCGTCTATCAAGACCCGCGGCAGCGCCAGCTGTTCAAGAACATCGTCTACGTGGGCGCCCTGGCCATCCTGCTCGGCATCGAGCCGGAGGTGGTCGAGAAGCTGTTCGGCGAACAGTACAAGGGCAAGGAAAAGCTGCTCGCCTCCAACGTGCAGGCGCTGCACCTGGGCTGCGACTTCGCGCGGGAGAATCTGCATGAGCCATTGGGGCTGCGGGTGCGGCGCGCCGACGGGGTCGGCAACCGCATCTTCGTCGATGGCAACAGCGCCGCCGCTCTGGGCTGCGTGTATGGCGGCGCCACGGTCGCGGCCTGGTATCCGATCACGCCGTCGTCTTCGGTGGCCGAGGCCTTCCAGAAGTACTGCACCAAATTCCGCGTGGACCCGGCCACCGGCCAGCATCGCTTTGCCATCGTGCAGGCGGAAGACGAGCTTGCATCGATCGGTGTGGTGGTCGGCGCCGGGTGGAACGGCGCACGCGCTTTCACCGCGACCTCGGGGCCGGGCATTTCGCTGATGAGCGAGTTCATCGGGCTGGCCTACTTTGCGGAGATTCCCGTCACGCTCATCAACGTGCAGCGCGGCGGCCCTTCCACCGGCATGCCGACGCGCACGCAGCAGGCCGACATCCTCTCCTGCGCGTATGCATCGCACGGTGACACCAAGCACGTGCTGCTGTTTCCCGAAGATCCGCACGAGTGCTTCGAGCATGCGGCCGCGGCGCTGGACCTGGCCGACCGGCTGCAGACGCCGGTGTTCCTGATGACCGACCTGGACATCGGCATGAATCAGCGCCTGTGCGAGCCTTTTGCCTGGGACGACAGCAAGGCCTACGACCGCGGCAAGGTCATGAGCGCCGAAGAGCTCGAGGCGGGCCGCGACTTCGGCCGCTACAAGGACGTGGACGGCGACGGCATTCCCTGGCGCACGCTGCCCGGAACGCACCCGACCAAGGGCAGCTACTTCACGCGCGGCACGACGCGCGACGCCTACGCCCGCTACTCGGAGCGCGGGCCGGACTACATCTACAACATGGAGCGGCTGCTGAAGAAGTTCGCAACCGCGGCCACGCTGGTGCCGCAGCCGGTGCTTCGGCCCGCCGCCGAAAAGACCAAGCTGGGCGTGATCTATTTCGGCTCCACCAGCCCATCGATGCACGAAGCGCTGCAGGCGCTGGAAGAACGCGGCATCCATCTCGATGCACTGCGGCTGCGCGCCTTTCCCTTTGCGGACAGCGTGGTGCAGTTCCTGGCGCAGCACGAGCGGGTGTTCGTGGTTGAGCAGAACCGCGACGCACAGATGCGCAGCCTGCTGGTCAATGAGCTGGACGCCGATCCGGCCCGGTTGATACGGGTGCTGCATTTCGACGGCACGCCCATCACCGCGCGCTTCATCGTGCAGTCGATCAGCGCGCATGTGCAACAACAGACGACGCAAGCCTCCGGCAGCACCGACACGAAAGAGCCTGCATGACCTACCTTGCCAAGCCCCGGTTGCGGCATCCGACGCTGGCCACCAACAAGGTCGGCTACACGCGGCGCGACTACGAGGGAAAGATCTCCACGCTGTGCGCAGGTTGCGGCCACGACTCGATCTCTGCCGCCATCATCGAGGCCTGCTGGGAGCTGGACATCGAACCGCATCGCGTGGCCAAGCTCTCGGGCATCGGCTGCAGCTCGAAGACGCCGGACTACTTCCTGGGCGCATCGCACGGCTTCAACACCGTGCACGGCCGCATGCCCAGCGTGCTGACCGGCGCCAACCTCGCCAACCGCGACCTGCTGTACCTGGGCGTTTCGGGCGACGGCGACTCGGCGTCCATCGGCCTGGGCCAGTTCGCCCATGCCATGCGGCGCGGCGTGCGCATGGCCTACATCGTGGAGAACAACGGGGTCTACGGCCTCACCAAGGGCCAGTTCTCGGCTACCGCCGACCAGGGCTCGAAAAGCAAGAAGGGCGTCGTCAATACCGACAGCCCCGTGGACCTGGTGGCCATGGCGCTGCAGTTGGGCGCCAGCTACGTGGGGCGGGGCTTTTCGGGTAACAAGGCGCAACTTGTGCCACTGATAAAAGGGGCGATCAGCCACGGCGGCTCCGCCTTCATCGACGTCATCAGCCCCTGCGTTGCCTTCAACAACCACCCCGGCAGCACCAAGAGCTACGACTACGTGCGCGAGCACAACGAGGCGGTGAGCCGTATCGACTTCATCAGCGGGCGGGACGAAATTGCCGTCGATATCGAACCGGGCGAAGTGATGGACGTACGCCAGCATGACGGCACGCTGCTGCGCCTGCGCAGCCTGCACCCCGACTACAACCCTGGCGACCGCTACGCCGCCATGGCCTACATGCAGCGGCACCACGAGATGGGCGAGGTGGTGACCGGCCTGCTCTACGTCGACCCGCTGGCCACCGACCTGCACACGGCGCTCAACACCAGCGACCAGCCGCTCAACGCGATGGGGCCTGACCAGCTTTGCCCCGGCGCCACGGCGCTGGAACGGCTCAACGCCTCCTTGCGCTGAGCCGCAGTCGGCGGCACCATCCACGACGCCACTTCCGGAGGGTGCATCATGACCGAGCGCACTGTTTTCCAGTCCATCTCGCGCAAGCATGTGATCAGCCTGGGTCCGCAGGCGAACGTGCGCGACGCCGCTTGCGTGATGACGCGCGCCAACTGCGGCAGCGTGCTCATCATGGACCTGCCCGACACGCTGCTGGGCATCCTGACCGAGCGCGACCTGATGACCCGGGTGCTTGCCAAGGGACTGGACCCTGATCGCACGGCGGTGCGCGACGTGATGACGCCCAACCCCATCTGCGTGCCGCCCGAAACGCTGGTGTCCGACGCCGTCGTGCTCATGCTCGAACGGGGCTTCCGTCACCTGCCGCTGGCGGCGGGGGCGAAGATTCTTGGCGTGTTCTCGGTGCGCGATGCGTTGCCGCGGGAGATTGGGGCGGCCGTGAGCCTGACCGAGTTCCGCGAGCAGGTGAACGACGTGCTGGGTTGAGGCACGGCGTTCGGTCCCGCGGCGACCGCCGCTGCCTAAAGGGACCCGGTGCGCGGTCTCGCGAGACCTTGGCTCCTAGAGATTTGTGGCTGACTTTGGCGCTTCTTGCGGCTCCTGGACCTCGACCACTCTGGCGACCGAACCGTGCACGCTCGTGGTCGCGCCGGTGGGCACCGGTGTGGCCTTGGCCCAAGTCACGATCCTGTCGAACTCCGACTTGGCGAGTTGCAGGTTCGCGGCATCTATCGGGGCGGGCAGGCGCGTGTTTGCCAGCAAGGTCGGCTGGGGCCGCGTGCGTGCCTCTGTCGGCTTGCGCTGAGGCTCGTTCAGAACGGGCGCGGGCGTAAACCTCGTCTGTCCCCTGAATGGCCTTCCCAGCCGGAAGCCCTGCACCATGCCGGCCAGATGTGCGCTGTTGCTCGCGGCGTGGCTGGAGACGGCGCTTGGCTGGTAGCGCTTTGCGCTCTCGTTGCGCCAGTAAAGCTGCTGCTTGATGCCGGCCGGTTTGTCCACGACCTGGCGCTCGAATCCGGGCACCTTGCCGATCCACTTGGCCATGCGTTCCGCCTGCTGGTTGAATTTTTCCTCGAGGTAGAGCGTGCGGATGCCGAGCAGCGCGGGGACTTCGATCATCCCGCTGCGCATGCCGATGATCGACACGCCCGTGTATTCCTCGGCCAGCAGGCACCACAGGCCCAGTTGCGCGGAGCGCGGATCGACCGTGACATCGGTCCACAGCTGGGTCCAGTCGGTGTCTTTCCAGAACTCTGCCAGGGTGGGCAGCGTACGCAGGCCGATGTAGTCGCCTGCGGCCACGGGAATGACGGAAGACGAGCGGCCGATCTCCTCATGGAGCATGCGCCACGTCAGGATCGACGTGAAGTGATGCGCCTTCTCGGCCCTTCTCGGGCCCTCCTTCGCGAACAGGAAGACATAGGCGCGTTTCTGGAGAAAGCCTCGATCCGTCAGGAACTTGCGGACGTCCGGGCGCTTGTCGATGACGCCGGGACCCGTTTTCTTCGGGACCTTGTCCAGTCGCCAGAGGGCCCGCGTACTGTTTCGTGTGCTCCCTGCATCTTTCTGGAAGGCATCCGCAATGACGCCCGTGCCGAAGGTCGCGGAGCACATGCGGATAGGGAATGGAATCATCGTCTTCATGAAGCCGGGAAGATTCTTGAAATCCCTGCTGCTTACCAGCCGGTAGACATCCTTCATGCACTTTTCGCCCGCCGCGAGAGACGGATCGGACGAATGAATGATCTGAATAGAGGCCACGCGGCTCGCATCTACGATGGATTTGTAGAAGTTCTCCAGCTCCAGTCCCTGGACGCGCAAGGACGGGCTGTAGATGATCAGCACCCCCAGCTTCGCCTTCAGCTTGAGGGCCGTAGCGATGGAGTTGCGGTCTCCACTCATGTGGGCACCCTGGACCAGGACCTCTTCGACGTCAGCGCTCTTGAACGGCATGCGATACCTTTCGTGGAGAAGGGGGTTTCCCCATTTCAGAAAAACAAGATCGCCGCCTCGTCTCTATGCATCGGGCCTGACGCCGATGATCGAAAAGAAGCGGTTCAGGTCACCGTCCTCGCGCAACACCTCCTGCATCAGTTGAGGCAATGGCATGCGCCCCCAGGCCACCGCGCGGTTGACGAGGTAGGGCGTCGGGCTGTGCGGCTCCTCGCGCATCAGGTAGGCGGCGGCCAGCTCCAGCAACTGGTAGGCCTCGGCACGGCTGCCGATGCGCCCGCTCGCCGCGGCTTGCGGCAGCGGCCCGGAAGGAGGAGAGATGGGAGAAGGAGAAAGAGGGGCTTCGCTCATGTCGTTGTCGTCCATCGAGGTCGCAGCGGGAGTTGATGCATATGCCGCCCAGCTGGCGGACGGCTCCACCGGCATGGCCGGCTCTTCTGGCTCTTCTTCGTCGCGCGGGTCGCGCTCCTGCAGCAGGCTGCGCAGCGCTTGCCGCATGCGCGCCAGCATCTCCGCCACCTTCGAAAGGCTGGGCGCATCGGCGCCAAAGCGTTCGTCGAGCAGGGCTGTCAGCTCCTGCCAGATGTCGGCGGCCAGCGCCACCCGGTCGTCGAGCGCGGCAAGCGCATGCAGGTCGCGCGCTGCGTGGTCCAGGATGTCCTGGCGCGATACCGTCTGCGCGTTCGGCTCCTCGGCCACGTCCTTTGCCTTCGACTTGGCGTTGCCTGCGGCGGCGGCCGCACCGGCGCCGAACTCGGTGGTCAGCGCGCGCTGCCAGTCGCCCAGGTTGATGAAGGGCGGGGAGAAATCCGGCCACGCGAGCAGCGGCACGCGCATCAGCAAGGTCTGCGCGAGGGTGTCGTTGAGCCACACGAAGGTGGCCGTTCGCATGTCGGCGTCGCCGTCTTCTCCAATGCATGGATGCACGTCTTGCCAGAAGTCGCGCGCCAGCCCTTCGAGCAGCCGCGTGCCCGCGATCAGCCCGTCGATCGCATGGCGATGCACCCACGCCTCGGTGAGCCACGCGGCCACCTGCAGGTCCTTGCTGCGCCGCTGCAGCACCTCGGCGCAGAGCATCTCGGTGGCGCGCCAGTCGGCCTTCTTGAGCGGGCGCGTCCATTCGCCCATCGGCAGGCTGGCGTCTTCCTCCATGCGCGCATCGCGGATGCGGGAGTACACCGGGTCGTAGCGCAGCGGCGGCCCGGCGGGGCCTTCGCCTTCGATTTGCAGCGGCGCCAGGAAGGCCGCGAGGTCGGGTGCGAAGCCGTTGGCGGCCTCGGTGTTCAGGGGAGCGAGCACGGCGGCCATCAGGGCGTGTTCCATTCAGGGGCGCGCATCGGGAACGCGGCGGGCCAGATCAGGGCGGTCTTCTTGCCGGCGGGGCTTGCGGCAACGCGCAGGAATACGCGCGCGCGTCCTCCCGCAGGCGACTGGGCGGTGTCGCCAGCCGACTGGGCCACCAGCGGAAACTCGAACTTCAGCAGCTGCGAGCGGCCGTCCGGCCGTTGCACCGTGTCGGCTTCACGCTGGCGCTGCGCCAGCGTGAACAGCGCCCACGGGTCCGCGAAGCGGAAGCTCACGGTCTGTCCGTCGGTCAGCAATGCGTGCTGCTGCGGGTCGGCGCGCGCGACCAGCGGCGAGTCTTTCGCGATGCGCAGCACCAGCGCCACCGGCATGCCGTATTCCCAGCGCAGCGTGCGCGGTGGGTCGCGCTGCTTGAGCACTTGGTCGCCGACCTCGAAGGACCAGTCGATGATCTTGTTGCCCTCGATCTCGGCACCGGTGTTCACGCGGAAGTCCACGCTCAGGTCATAGCCCGGCGCGGCGCCTTCTTCGGTCGGGAACAGCGGCAGCATGAAGTCGCGTGCGCGGCCGAACTGCTCGGCGAAGCGGCGCGCGGCCGTCCCCGGCATGGCCGAGGTGCGCACGGTGCCGTCGGTGCGGTTGTCCTTCAACGCGCGCGACAGCGGGTCGAAGGCCCGCGCGAGGTCGTTCACGTCCGCCGGGTCGGCCAGATCGAAGGCGCGGCCCGTCGCCGCGCCGAACGGATGCCGGCCCGCCAGCGAGCGGTTGAAGCGCGTGGAGAACTGCGTCCACAACTCCTGCTGGTCGCCGAACTGCAGCTCGTAGCAGCGCGCGAGCAGGGCGCTGTAGATCTGCTGGTGGCGGTCGGCAAAGTAGTCGCCGATGCGTGCTGCAGGCGCCTTGCCGGCCAGCTTGGCGGCGCAGGTCTCGCGGTCGATCTCGGCGCCGGTCGTGCCGAGGAACTGCTCGAGCAGCAGCAGGCTGCTGTTCGGGTTCTTCAGCCGGTAGCGCTCCAGGTCGCGATTGATCGCCTGCCAGCGCTGCGCGAGCACCGAGCCCGCACCCGCGCCGTCGAGCGCCGCGATGTAGCTGTCGGCCAGCTTGCCCAGCGTTTCGGTGCGATTGAACTGCTGGCCCAGGTAGGCCGCGAGCGAGCCCGTGTCCGGCACGCCGAAGGCGACCAGCATCGGCCCGCGCTCGCCGCGCCAGCCCTGGAAGTCGCGTCCGCGCATGGCGTACAGCTCCGACTGGTTGAAGGCTTCGTCCACGCCTTCCAGGCGTTGCAGCGCGTCGCGCGACATCATCGCGCGCAGGTCTTCGGCGCGCGGACCGGCGCCCATCTCGTACAGCAGCGCCTGTATCTTGGCCAGGCGCTGGCGCGAGGCTTCATAAGCCGCAGCCTGCGTGTCGGTGGCCATCAGCGCGCCCGACGTGGGGCGCATGCCGTCGTTGGCACCGGTCGCGGCCTCGGCCACCTGGTCGACCACCAGTTGCGCGAAGTGCGCGTTCAGCGCGCTCTCGACGCCCGGGCGAACCGTGGCCGGAAAGGCTGTCATGCCGTCGGTCATGTAGCGCTTGCGGATGTCGCCGACGGCCAGCGCTTGGTCGAGCCGCATGAGGTCCCACGTGGTCGTCGAGCGCAGGCCCGCGCCCGGCAGCTCGCGGTCGCGTGCGGCGGCCATGAAGGGCTGCGCCAGCAACGCGGTGAGCGCGTCGCGCAGCGCGATGCGTTCGGGCGCCAGTGCGAAGCGGCCTTCCTTGTCCTGCCACACGAGGCCGGGCTGCGCGCCGCCGAAGCGCAGGTTGAACTCGGCGCGGAATTTCTGGAAGGCATCTTGCGCGCGGCCGCGCACCGCATCGGCCGGCTCCTGCCCCAGCAGGCGGTTCTGCTCGATGCGCGCGATCGTGCGGTCGTATGAAGCGCCCAGCACCAGCACCGGCTGGCGCATCCAGCCGCCCTTGCCCGAGGCGACCAGGTCTTCCTGGTCCTTGATGGCGGCGATCACTTCGCGATAGCTGGCCGTGGTGCGCGCGAAGGTGCCCGCACTGGCAAGCGATGGCAGCAGCCGCCCCAGCGACTGCTCGGACACCAGCAGCTCGTTGTTGACGAACAGTCGCGTGTCGAGCTGCGCCGTGCCCTTGTCGAGCGCGCAGCGCAGCGCCGACTGCACCGGTGTCAGCGGAATCGCCAGCGCCTTGCCCTCTGCCGCCTGGCGGAAGTAGCGCAGGTTGCGGCTCAGGTCGGCGGGCAGTTCGGCGCCCAGCGCGTAGCGCACGGCCACGCGCAGGTCTTCCGCGTTGCCGGTGGAGGGCTGGCGCAGGCGCTCCACCGCCTGCAGTGCGGTGTCGAGCTGTTCGGCCGAACCAAGATAGCGCTGCAGAGCGCCGAACTCGGGCTGGTCTTCCACCAGCAGGCCGTTCTTGCGCGGCGCATCGCCAATGGTCTTGAAGCTCGGCGGCAGGCTGCAGTTGGCGCCGACGATGAATTCGCCGGTGGCCTCGTCCTGCTCCACGCCGCTCAGCTGGCTCACGCGGGCCATCAGCTCGCGGCGCAGCGTGCTCACTGCGATGTCGCCGAACTCGCGCTCGATGCGCTCTATCACGCGTTCGTTCAGGTCGTCGAAGGGCCGCCACGAGCCGGGCATGAAGAAGGAATACGTGCCGTCGGTGCGCAGCCGCTCGTTCATGGCCAGCAGCGACAGCGCCTTGTTGCGGTACCACGCGGTCGGAATAGTCTCGCCGCGCTGCAGTGCACGCATGCGGTACTGCGCGTCGTGCTGCAGCTGCGAGAGCGCCGACACCAGCGTGCTGTTGTGCCGGTGCAGCTGCCATGTGGCCACAACCAGGCCAATGCCCCAGCCGCTGAGGAACAGGATCGCCGTCCAACGCAGCGCGCTGTGCAGCACCGGGCGCGCCAGCGTCTGTGTGCGCGACGGCCGCGTGAGCCCGTATTCGAGAAAGATCTTCTTCTCGAACAGGTCACGCAGGAATGCCGGCTGGCGCATCAGCTGCGCGATCAGGTCGCCGCCGATGGGCTCGAGGTCCTTCTGGCCGTAGCTGTCGTGCTCGGCGTCGATGGCGGCAACAGCCTGCGCCGATTCGCCGCTGTCACCCGTCAGGTAGATGCCGCGGAAGAAGAAGGGCTCGTGATACGCGCTCGGACGCATCAGCTCGTCAACGTACAGCTGCAGCTGGCCCCGCAGTGCCTCGATGCGCGAAGGCAGCAGCAGCTGCGGGCCGGCGCCCTGCGGCGCGGTGTCGGTGGCGAAGAGCTCGGCCGACACGTCGGACACCGAACGCACCACGGTGCCCACCGCCTCGTCGACCCAGCCCGGCTGGTAGGTGGTCGACAGGTCGTAAGGCGACGACCAGCCCAGCATGCTCGCGCGCAGCGGCTCGGGCAGGGAGCTCGCGAAGGCGCTGAAGCCTTCGAGATGTTCCGCGCCGGTGATCAGCACGTACACCGCGAAGCGCATCGCGAAGCGGTTCTGCGCGAGCCACAGGCGGCGGTGCGCGAGCTTGGCGCGCTTGGAGAGTTCGAGCCGTCCGTCGGTGCTGTCGTCGAGCAGCAGCGCCGCCGGAATGGTGATGACCACCGAGTCGAACGGCCGCTGCGGCCGGTAGGCCCGGCACATGCCCAGGAACTCGTCCCATGGCTTCTCGGAGGCATCGTCGTCATCGGGCGAGCCGAGGTAGGCGCCCTGGATGTCGATGACCACGCCGCGGTCGAAGAAGTGCCACGAGATGCCCTGCGTGGTCGCGGCAGAGGCTGACTCCGTGCTCAGCGCACTCGCCACGCCCGATTGCTCGATGGGCAACTGGCGGTGGTCGTCGCCCTCGTTGAGCAGCATGATCCACGGAATGCCGTAGCGGTCGGCGCGCGAAGCGATGTTGCCTTCGATCAGCTCGACGGCCTGGCGGAACGAACTGCGCAGCGAGTCGAAGCGGATGCGCGCGACCTTCGGATCGCTCGACGGCTTGGCGTGCGAGCGGCGCGCCGCAAAGTACAGCACCATGCCGAGCACGAGCAGCACCACCAGCGTGAGCACTGCGATGGAAATGAGGAAGAGCTGGTCTGTCAGCATGGCGACGACCTCCTGGGGCTCTTTGAATGGCGCAAGTCGTTCATCGCTGGTAGGCCCCCGATGCATCGACCGCGCCCGGCTGCAGCACCTGCCGCACCGGCCACGACTGCCACAGCCACAACAGCTCCGACACCGCGAGCAGCGAGGCGGTACACAGCAGGAACAGCACCGTCCAGCGGCTCAGCGTGGGCAGCTTGCGCGGCGCGATGTGCGAGAGCGTGCTCGCATAGGCCCGCTCCGACACCACGCGGTCGCGGCCCGAGAAGTCGGCCTGCCGCTGGTAGACGAACTGGAACAGCTCCTCGCGGTAGCCGAGCAGGCGCGCTTCTTCGCCGCCGCCGCGGTACTTGCCCTGGAAGCCCAGCGCCAGCGCAAAGAGATACAGCCGCGCGATGTCGCGGCGCGAAGGCTCGCGGCCCGACAGCAGTTCTTCGATGCGGCTGAACACCAGGTCGCCCGCGATGTTGGTGCGGAACAGCGAAGACTCCAGCAGGTGCGCGGTCCAGCGCTCGCGGCCTATCCACGGCGTGTGCAGCAGGATCTCGTCGGCCAGCGCGGCCTTGAGGTAGCGTGCGTCGGCCACGTTCTCCAGCTCGAAGCGCGTGCTCTCGCGGCGCGATTCGAGCGACTGCAGCTCGAGCAGGTTCTCAAGGTGGCGGGCCAGCGCCTGCGCCACCATGTCGATGTCGGTCTCGCGCGATTCGGCGGTGCGGTCGCGCGCTTTCACGATCTCGTCGTAGAACGCGCGGAACTGCTTGGTAATGTGGTCGTCGACCGCGAGGTCGGGAAGGGTGCGTGCCATGGGGGTCGATCAGTCTTTGATGAACAGCACGATTTCCTGCGGAGGCTGCGCGGTAGCGCCTTCGTTCGCGTTGGCGATCACCAGCAGTTCGCCGGCTACTGTCAGCGCGGCGCTGGTCTGGATCGCGTAGAGCAGGTAGCCCGAGCCGGGGCGCAGGCCGAGCTCGTCGGCCGATTCGATGGGCCGGCGCACAGCGCCCAGCACGCGGCGTTCGCGCAACGAGGGGTAGGCCGACTGCGCGCCGACGATGGCGCTGTCCATCCAGGCGAGCAGATCCTTGTCGGACTGGCCGCGCAGGCCGACCACGATGCGCGTGCCGGCCAGCCACTGCGGCTGCAGCGTGGTCTCGAATGCGCCCTGGCGAAACTCGAACTTGTGCTCGCGGTACTCCTGGCTCACTTCGGACACCGCGTCGCGCAGCGCCAGCAGCAGCGGCTGGAACACGCGCGAGGGGTTCGCATGGTCATAGTCCATCGGCACCGGCGGCAGGCCGCCGGGCCGCAGCAGGCTCAGCGATGCCAGCAGCGCGCACAGCGACCAGTACATCGGCAGCGGATGCAGGTGCGGCGTGCGCAGCACGGCCTCGGCATGCGGCAGGCCCGAAAGCAGGCTGCGCAGCCGGTCCTTCAGTTCGAGGTGCGCGAGGCGGTCGTCCACGCGTGAAGAGGGCACAGCCGTCTGCTTCGCGACGAAGGCCGCCTTGCCGCGCAGCTGGCCCAGCAGGCCGGCGGCCGCAGTCCACAGCGGGTTGTCGCGCGCTACTTCGAGCAGCGGCGGCTGCGCGTCGCCGAGCTTCACAACTTCGTTGTCCTTGAACACCTGGCCCAGGCGCAGATGTACGTGCGTGCCGGGAGGCACCGCGCCCGCGCTGAGCGCCAGGCGCGGCAGCATGCGGGGGATGTTCGCGGGCTCGGCGTCGGACACGGCGTCTTCCACCGGCGCACCGGACACCGAGCGAAAGCGCACGGTCGCACCACGATGCCGCGCGGGGCCGGCAACCGGCAGCGTGAGGTAGATGTCGAGCGGCTCAACGGCCAGCTGGTCTTTATGCGGTGCGAGCGAGAGTTCGAGCGCACCGTGCGCGGCCTCGGCGGCCGAGTACTGCACGGCTGTGCCGTCCGGCAGGATGGCGTCGAGCGCCAGCACGCGCAGCAGGCCTGCGGGCAGCAGGCCCTGGTCGAACACCAGGCGGCGCACGCCCCAGCTGAAGGGCGCGGCGGCCAGCGTCTGCCAGGCCACGAGGGAATCGGTGCGCGCCGAGAGCTGCTGGAAGTGCTGAGGCGACAGCAGCATGCCTTCATGCCACTCGATGCGATCGGTGATGGGGGAGGCGCTGTGCACGTCAGACATGGCGGGCTCCTGCGCAGGAAGAAGAAAGATGGAATGCGGTGTTCACTGGCGAGGGTCCGGGTTGTTCAGCGTGTGGTCGACACGTCGAAGCTTTGAACGTCGAAGCGGGCGACAACGGCGCCCTTGAGGTCTTCCACCCGCACGCGATTGGCGCCGGGTGTGGTGTAGTTCGCGAAGACGAGCACGGCCGCCACGCGCTGCGAGCCGAAGGCGCTGGAGGGCACGCGAATCGTCTGGCCCGGCACCAGCTCCCACGAGAGGTACGACAGGCTCTGCGGAAAGGTCTTCTGCAGGTCGGCGCGCGCGCCGAACCACTTGGCTGCGGTGAGCTCGGTGATGCGGGCGAGCATGGTGTCGTCGAGCACCATCACCACGTCGACCGCCACCGGGCTGTTCTGGTTGGCGTCGGGCGAGGCCGACAGCGTGAGCTCGCTCCAGTTCACGCGCGTGCCCTTGGGAAACAGGCTGCCGCATGCGGCCAGCTGCGAGAGCAGCAGCAGGGCGGCGATCCATCTGAAGAGAGAAGTCTTTGTGCGGTTCATCGCGAGATTCCAGGGTTCGCCGCGGCCGAAGTCGCATACGCGGCAGAGGGCTGCGCCTGCCGCGCTCCCACGGCAATGCCCATCAGCAAAATCAGCAGGGAGGCCAGCACGCTGCAGCCCGCCAGCAGCATGACGTTTCCGCGCGTGAGCACGAAGCGCAGCGGCTTCGCGGGTGCCACGTCTGCGGCAGGCGCCGTGACACGCTCCGACGGCAGGCCCGCCGATACGACGGAAATCAGCACGCAGGTGGCCAGCAGCGTCAGCAGGTTGCGCGGCCCCTCGCAGATCAGGTCGATGGCCAGGAACAGCGCCAGCGCGGCCTCGATGGGCAGCTGCAGCATCGCCAGCACGATGCCCGCGTAGCCCACGTTGGTCAGGCTGTTGTTGCCCGCCGAGGCGAAGGCCGCAACCGTCGCGCCCATGCCGATCATTCCGATGTCGGCCGCGCTGAGCGTGCGATCGTAGAGGTTGGCCACGAACAGCGCCAGCAGCACGTAGTACAGCGCCGAGCCCGCGCGCAGGAACACCGAGGCGGTGGGCACCACCAGCTCCACGATGCCGCGGCTGAAGCCCAGCCGCGCGCTCATCGCCTCGATGGTGTGCGGAATGCTGGCCGTGGTGCTCGACGACATCAGGCTCACCAGCATCGGCGTCTTCAGGTGCTGCAGCACGTCGGCCAGCGGCTGGTTGCCGCGCCGGTGGATCACCGCGATGGCGCCCACGGCCAGCAGCGCCACCAGCGCCACGAAGTGCAGCAGGAAGCCGCTCATGGCGCGGATCGTCACCGCGTCGGTCTGCGCGAACACGTGCGCCGACATTCCGAAGGCCACCACCGGCAGCAGGATGTTGGCGCGCGCGATGATGAGTTCAAGCGTGCGGTAGATGCCCTCGAACATGTGGTTGAGCGCGGCGTGCTGCGTGCGCGCCAGCGCGGCAAAGGCCAGGCCGAACAGCAGCGCGCACGACAGGATGCCCAGCGAGCGCCCCTCCACCAGCACGCGGAAGAAGTTGTCGGGCACCAGCGTGACGCGGGGGCGCTCGATGGCCGTTGCCTGCGTGCTGCTGTCGTGCAGGCGCATTTCGAGGTCGCCGCCGTCGCCGGCCTGCTGCACCAGTTCGCCCAGGTGCTCGCGCGATTCGGCGTCCAGGTGCGCGCCCGGCGCGTTGATCCAGCCCAGCGCCAGCCCGGTGCCCGCGCAGCTCATCACCAGCAGCAATGCAAGGCCCGCGATCATCGCGATGCGCCGTCCCGGAAAGGGCAGCCCCATGGTCTGGCGCAGGCCGAAGAAGGTGGCGACCACCAGCAGCGGAATGGCCGCCATGCTCACGATTGCCAGGTAGACCTGCGCCGCCGTGTACCCCACGTCGCCCACCATGGGCGCATAGACGCCCACGACACCGCCTGCCGCCATGCACAGAAGCAGGGCGAGCAGGCTGTGGGACATGCGCGTCAGGAAACCCATGTCGGCTTGTTCCATCCCTTGTCGAGTGCGAAAGCGACCGTGGCACGGGCCAGCTCCAGCGAGCTGTCGATCAGCGTCAGGGCGCTGTGCCCGGCGGCGTTCGCGGCCTTCGCGGCGATCGGCAATTCGGTGCAGCCCATGATCACCGCGGTGGCGCCGGTGGCGGCCAGTGCTTCCAGCGCAAGCTCGAAGGCTGCCGCGCCGGCCTGCACGTCGCCGCCCTTTACGGCGCGAATGCAGGCGTCCACGTGGTCCTGGCCGGTCGTGGCGTCGGGCACGAGAAAGTCGATGCCGCGTTCGCGCAGCGCCTGCTGGTAGAAGCCCGAGGCCAGCGCGCCTCGCGTGGCGAGCACCGCCACCCGCACCGGCCGTTCGTTCGGTGCCGTGGCAATGGCGGCCACGCACGACTGCGCGATGTGGATCACCGGTGCCCGGCTGTGCTCGACCATCTGCGCATACCAGTGATGCGACGAGTTGCAGGGAATCGCGATCACGCCCACGCCGATGTCGTTGAGCACGTCAATGCCCGCGAGCAGCGAGCTCAGCGGGTCGGGCCCCGTGCCCAGGATGGCGCTGGAGCGGTCCGGCACGTGCGGCAGGTTCGCCACGATCACCGGCAGGTGCTCCTGGTCGCGCGTGGCGGGAGTGAGCTGGATGATCTTTTCCATGAAGTCCACCGTTGCCGATGGGCCCATGCCGCCGAGAACGCCGATGCGTGACATGAGTGCGTGCCCTCTAGATCTTCAGTGGCCGGGGGCACACGACAGCGACGGCCGCGGTGTTGCCGATGACTAGCACCAGCGTGCGCAGCATGTCGCACACCGGGTCCACCGCCAGGAACAGGATGAACGCCGCCTCGAAGGGCAGGCCCAGGTAGGTGCAGGTCATGCCGATCAGCGACACCGTCACCAGCCCCGTCATGCCCGCCGAGGCAAAGCCCGCGAGCACCGAGGAGGTGAGCACGATGCCGATTTCCACCGGCGACAGCGAGCGGCCGTAGATCTGCGCGATGAAAAGCGTGGCGCACACGTAGTACACGACCGGCCCGATGCGCAGCAGCGACACCGTGAGCGGCACCAGCAGCTCGACCCGCGAGCGCGCGAAGCCCAGCCGCGTGACCAGGCTCTCGATCATGATCGGCATGCAGGTGGCGCTGCTGCGCGTGGCCAGCGCCAGCGCGAAGGGGCCGCGCATGGCGTTGAGCGTTTGCCCCAGCGTGCCGTTGGAGCGCTTCCAGATGATCACGCAGGCCACCGCCAGCAGCACCGTCGACACCACCAGGAAAGCCAGCACGAAGGCACCCATCGCGCGCAGCGGCTCTATGCCCGTCTTGCCCAGCTGCGCCGCGCTCATGCAGAACAGCACCACCGGCAGTGGAAAGCTCAGCCAGCGCATCAGCGTCTGGCAGGCGTGATAGACGGTTTCGAGCGCCTGCGTGAGGCCGTCTGAAATGCGCGTGGGCACGTGCCCCACCGCCAGGCCGAACAGCAGCGCGAACACCAGCGTCTTGAGCGTGTCGCCGTTGGCCAGTGCCGTGAAGATGTTGGCGGGCACCAGGCTCACCAGCATGTCGGCGAAGCTGGCGGTCTTCTTCACTTCGTCGGTGCCGCGCAGGCTCATGGCCGTGTCGCTGGCGCTCAGGTCGCCGCCGACGATCTGGCCGAAGGTCTGCATGGTGCTGGCCGGCAGGTTCTCGCCGGGGCGAAGCAGCAGCAGCGTGGCCGCGCCGGCAATGGCCACGAAGGCCGAGAACGCGAGGAACACCAGCGCCACGCGCCCCAGCAGGCTGGCCGTGCCGCCGTCGCGAAACAGCCGCTGCAGGCTGAAGATCACGGCCGAGACCATGAAGGGCAGCGTGATCATCTTCAGCAGGTCGACGTAGATGTCGCCCACGAAACTCAGGGTGGTCGCGAGCGGGGGCGCGAGCATGCCGAAGGCCACGCCGGCCCCGAGGCTGATGATCACGACCCAGGGGTTGAGGACGAAGGCGTAGAGCTTGGAGGAATTCATGATGGGTGCGTGTTCTTTGCGGCTCAGCGGTCGAGTGCCTGCAGCACCTTCTGGATGTCCAGCTTCTCGGTGCGCTGGGCGAGGAACTGGTTGACGTAGGCCAGCAGCGTGGTGTCGGTCACGGCCACGCCGATGCCCAGCGTGTCTTCAAGATCCTTCAGCGTCACGGTGCGCAGCACGAGCGACACGGTCGGGTCGGCCTTGAGCACGCGCTTGACCTCGAACTCGTCGCGGTAGGCGCTCACGATCTCGCCCTTGTGCAGGGCCACCAGCACCTCGTTCCAGGTCGGGAACTCCTGCACCTTGGCGTGCGGGAAGTTGGTGCGCGCGTAGTCCGCGAAAGACGACTTGGCGATCACGCCGATGCTGCCGTTGAAGTTGCGAATGACCTCCGGCAGAGGCCGCCCGTGCGAGATCTGCGCGAACTTCATGCGGTTCAAGATCAGCGAGTGGTTCAGCGTGAGGTAGGCGTCGCTGAACGCAATGGTCTGCGTGCGCGCCAGCGTGCGCGACAGCTTGCTGATGGCCAGGTCGGCCTGGCCGTTGGCCAGCAGGTCGACCACCGCGTTGAAGGTGCCGGCCTCGCGGTTGAAGCGCAGCTTCACGCCCAGCTCCTTGGCGAGCGACTGCGCAAGGCCGACCTCGAGTCCGGTCCACTGGCCGGCGTCGTCGAAGAAGAAGAACGGCGGCGTGTCGACCTTGAGCATGGCCACCACGAGCTCGCCGCGCGTCACGATGCGCGCGATGTCGGGCGCGAGCAGGCGGCCGTCGGGCACGCGCACGAGGCCGTTGGTGAGCACGGGCGCCGGTGGCGCGACGGGGGCTGCCGGCTCGACCGGAAACGCGGGCGCTGCGGCGGCAGGCGCAGCGAGTGCGGCGGGCACGGCGATCACGCCCTGCGCCACGGGCCGTTCGCCTGCCGCGCCAGCGGGGCCGCCCGCGCAGAGGCCGGCCAGCGCCAGCAATGTCGGAAGGGCGAGGCGACGCAGCGCGCTGTGCATGCCCGTGAGGTGTCGTGTGTTGTTCGACATGCTTGGATCTACTTTGGTCATTGGGTGGAGGCGGCGGGAGCCGGCGCGGCTGCGGGGGCAGGTGCGGGGGAGGGCGACTGCATTGGCGCGGGCGCCGTGACGGCAGGAGCAGCAGCGATGGGCGCGGGCGCCAGCAGCTTGCCGATCTCCACGCCCATCAGGAACAGCAGGACGCACAGCAGCACCAGGCAGGTCACCGTGATGGCGACCATGCGGGAGCTCATCGTGAAAACGTATTGAGACATGGGGTGGGCAGGAGTAGGTGGTGACCAGGTCAGGGGACCATTGAAGTGAACTGCCCCGGCACGACGACCTGGATCACGCCGCCCCAGTTGCATGCGAGCTTCGAGCTGTCCTGCAGGGCGGGAATGCTGCCGACCAGCACCGTGGGCGAGCCGGGTGCCCAGGGCGCGGCCGTCACCGGAATGCAGGGCATCGGCGTGAAGGCACCGAGCGCGGCGGCGGTGGCTGCGGCCACCATCGGGTTCGACATGCTGTTGCAGGTGCCGAAGGGCAGGATGTTGGCGATCGGCTTGTTGTCCATGATGGTGGCGGCCGGCACGCCGCTGGTGACCACCGCGTTCACCGGCAGCACCACGAGGTTGGAAGGCGCGGCGCCGAAGCTGCACTGCAGCGTGGCCCCCATGCAGACGTGCATGCCCATGGCTCAGCCTCCCCTCACGATTTTTTCCAGGCTCTTCATGAAGCCCGGCGATGCGGCCGTCTCCACGACCTCGCGGCCCGTCTGGTCGAAGCGGCGCGGGTTGCCGTGCGGCTTGCCCTGGCGGTAGGCGATTTCTTCCATCAGCTGCCCGTTGGGCCAGAAGCGCTGCAGCGGGCCGTGCAGCACGCTGGCCACGTAGGTGGACGACTGCGCCACGCCGCCGCTTGCCAGGTAGTCGAGCACTTCACCGTTGAGCAGGCCGGCGCGGTACTGCTCGCGCCGCACCATGCGGCCTTCGTTGTAGTAGGTGGCTTCGCCTTCGAGGCGGCCGGCCACGTAGCGCAGCCGCGCCGTGACGTCGCCTGACTCGGCGTATGCCACGGCATCGCCGTGCAGCGTGCCGCGCACGTGCTGGTGCGTCTGCATGAGCTTGCCGCTGGGGTAGTAGCTGCGCGTGGTGCCTTCGGCCACGCCGCCGAAGCGCTGCGTTTCCTGCAGCAGCTGGCCGCGTTCGTCGAACAGGCGCATGGCGCCGTGCGGCACGCCGGCTTGATAAGAAGCCTCCATCGCGGGCTTGCCCGCGGCCGAGAACACCTGCATCGGCCCGTGCGGCACGTCGCCCAGGAACGACGCGCGCACCACCGTCTGGCCTGCACCGTCGAGGGCTTCGCGCACCACGGCCTCGGGCACCGAGGCCAGGTCTTTTGTTGGGAGGGAAGGAAGTGCCATGGCGTTCAATCGTTCAATTGATCTTCACCAGCCCGCCCTTGAGCGTGACCATGCCGCCGCCTTCGACGGCGTTCATGCCCGAGGCCTTGCTGCTGATCGAAGGCGCCTCGTTCGACAGCGAGGCGCCGCCCTTGGCCGACAGCGCCACGCCGGCCTCGGCCTTGAAGTTGATGCCGGCGTTGGCGCCCAGGTCGGTGCCGGCCTTCAGGTCCAGCGTCTGGGCCGACTTGATGAGCAGGGTGCCTGTCACGTCGATCACCAGGTTGCCCGTGACCTTGAGCTCGTAGTTGCCGGTGACCGTCTGCGTGAAGTTGGCCTTGTTGTCGTGCGTTTCGTTGCCCGTGACGTCCAGCGCGCGTGTGCCCTTCACCGAGTGGATTTCGTTGCCCGTGTCGACCTTGACCGTGCGGTTGCCCTTTGTGACGGTGTGGAGCTCGTTGCCGGCCATCACCGTGGTGGTCAGGTCGTTCTCGATTTCCACGCGCATGTCTTTCTGGGCGTGCAGGTAGAACTCTTCGGAGCCCTTCTTGTCCTCGAAGCGCATTTCGTTGCCCGCGTCGCCGGTCTTGGTCGAGCGCGAGCGGATCGTGCTTTGCGACGACATGCCAGGCAGGGTGACCGGCGTGGGGTTCGTGCCGTTGTAGACGCTGCCCGAGACCAGCGGCCGGTCGGGATCGCCATCGACATAGCTCACGACCACCTCCTGCCCGATGCGCGGCAGGAAGAGGGCGCCCCAGCCCTTGCCGGCCCACATCTGCGAGACGCGGATCCAGCACGAACTCTTGTCGTTCTTCTTGCCCAGCTGGTCCCACGGAAACTGCACCTTGATGCGCCCGTGCTCGTCGGTCCAGATTTCTTCGCCGGCCGGGCCCACCACCTGCGCCGTATGGTTGCCGGCCACCACCGGTCGCGGCGTGAGGCGTTGCGGGCGAAAGGGCAGCTCGGGAGGCAGGGTCTCGAAGCTGTTGCTGTAGTGCTCGCGCTCGGCGTGGTGCCGCACGCTGTGCACCACGTGCTTCACGTTGAGATCCTCGCGAGCATGCTCTTCCAGCGTGAAGGTGGTGCCCGGCGTCAGGTAGTGGCAATGGCTGTCGCCGCGGCCCGACTGGCTGCCGGTCTGGTGCATTTCCAGGCGGATGCGCGCGCGCGCCGCGCCGGCCGCCGCAGGCACGCGCGAGGGATATTCGTAGTCGAGGCCGCGCCCGATCTTTCCATCGTGCTGCTGCCGCAGATCGGTGTCGGGCGTGAGGAAGTCGTAGTCGTCCACCGCCTGGTCCTTGGTCACCAGCCGGGCGTCCGACTCGAAGCGGGTAACGGCATGGGTGTGGGCGTAGCCTTCCTCGCTGTTGCGCATGACGAGCTTTTCCGCGTGGGGGCAGGGCATGCACGCCGAGTTGCTGTCGGCCAGCACCAGCGTGTGCGCGCCGTCCGCGAAGGTGAAGAAGTAGAAGATGCCTTCCTCTTCCATCAGGCGCGAGACGAAGTCGAAGGCCGTCTCGTCGTAGCGCACGCAGTATTCGCGAGGTGCGTAGGTGCCCTGCAGCTGCGTGCTGAAGGCCACGCCGAACTCGCCGAGCACCTTCTGCAGGATGTCGGGCGTGCTCATGCTCTGGTAGATGACGCGGTCGCGCCCCAGCGTGAGCAGCCACATGCGCGGCACGAGTTCGAGCGAGTAGGTCGCGAAGTCCCGGTTGCTGCCCAGGTAGGTGAAGCGCGAGACGATGCCGTTGAAGAAGCGGGTTTCCTTCTCGGGCCGTTGCAGCGCAACCGTGGCGGAGGTGCCGATCAGGTCGGCGGCCTTCAGCTCGCTCGAAGGGGAGCGCATGGTGAGCGAGCACGCGAACAGCTGCGACAACCCCTCGGCGGCCTGGAAGGCGTCGAGCAGCAGTTCGTCCGGCCCGAGCACGGTCTTCACCGTCAGGAAGGCGGCGTGCTGGGTGAAGCCTTCGCGCATGTTCATCTATCAGCTCAGCGTTGCCGGTTCGAAGCTGAAGGCGAACGCGCCGTCGCCGTCCATGCCCATGTGCACCGCGGTGAACGCGGCGGCCATCGAGATGCGCTCCAGCACCTGGCGCGACAGCTCGGGCAGCACCGCATGGGCCAGGATGTGGTCGATGTTGCGCGCGCCGCTGTCCACCTCGGTGCAGCGCGCGGTAATGGCGTCTTCCACCTGCACGTCCCAGGTGAAGGCGGCGTGGTGGTTCAGCGCGAAGCGCCGCGCCAGCTTGCCTAGCTTGAGGTTCACGATCGAGCGGATCTGCTCGTCGCCAAGGTGGTGATAAGGCACCAGTGCCAGCCGGCCCAGGAAGGCGGGGCTGAACTGCTTGAGCAACTCGGGGCGCAGCCGCTCCACAAGCTCCTCGGGGTCGGGCCTGCGGCCGCCTTGCGAGGCCTGCGTGATCACGTCCTGTGCGGCGTTGGAGGTGAGCAGGATCAGCGTGTTCTTGAAGTCGATCTGCACGCCTTCGCCGTCTTCCATCGTGCCCTTGTCGAACACCTGGAAGAACAGCTCCAGCACGTCGGGGTGGGCCTTCTCCATTTCGTCGAGCAGCACCACGCTGTAGGGGCGGCGGCGCACGGCCTCGGTCAGCACGCCGCCGCGCCCGTAGCCCACGTAGCCGGGCGGCGCGCCCTTGAGGCTGGAGACGGTGTGCGCCTCCTGGAACTCCGACATGTTCACGGTGATGACGTTGCGCTCGCCGCCATACAGCAGGTCGGCCAGCGCGAAGGCCGTCTCGGTCTTGCCCACGCCGCTGGGGCCCACCAGCATGAACACGCCCACGGGCTTGCCGGGGTCGTCGAGGTCGGCGCGGAAAGTGCGCACGCGCCGCGCGATGGCGTCGAGCGCGTCGTCTTGTCCGACCACGCGCTCGGCGAGCTTTTCCTTCAGGTTGAGCACCGTGTGCAGCTCGTCGGTCATCATCTTGCCGACCGGAATGCCGGTCCAGCCGGAGATGACCTCGGCCACCATCACGCCGTCGACGCACACGGGTACCATGGGCTCGTCGCTCTGCAGCGCCTCCAGGCCCTTCTCGAGGCGGCGCAGCGCGGCGGTGAGCAGCGCGGGGTCGTTCTCCTCGTCGGGCGGTGGTGCGTTGTCGCGCAGGCTGTCAGAAATCTTGCGGCGCAGCGCGACGATTTCCATCACCGCGTGCTTTTCCTCGTCGACCTTGTCGGACAGGCGCTTGTGCTTCTGGCGCAGCAGGTCGAGCCGCGCGGTGAGTGTGGCGATCGCGTCCTGGTGGTCGCCGCCGGTGGCCGCCTCGTGGCGCAGCACGCGCAGCTCGCTCTCGCCCGTGGAGATGTCGCGCGCGGCCGATTCGAGCTCGGCCGGCAGCCCGTTCTGCCCGATGGCCACGCGCGCGCAGGCAGTGTCGAGCACGCTGATGGCCTTGTCGGGCAGCTGGCGGCCGGTGATGTAGCGGTGCGAGAGCTTGACAGCCTCGCGCACGGCGTCGTCGACGATCTCCACGCCGTGGTGCTTCTCCAGCGTTTCGACCATGCCGCGCAGCATGTCGATGGCGATTTCTTCGCTCGGCTCCTCGACCTTCACGACCTGGAAGCGCCGTGCCAGAGCCGGGTCGCGCTCCACGTATTTCTTGTACTCGGCCCAGGTGGTGGCGGCGATGGTGCGCAGCTCGCCGCGCGCGAGCGCAGGCTTGAGCAGGTTGGCCGCGTCGCCCTGGCCCTCGGCGCCGCCCGCGCCGATGAGCTGGTGCGCCTCGTCGATGAACAGGATCACCGGCGTGGGCGAGGCCTTGACCTCGGCGATGACCGACTTGAGCCGGTTCTCGAACTCGCCCTTCACGCCGGCGCCCGCCTGCAGCAGTGCCAGGTCGAGCGAGCGCACCGACACCTGGCGCAGCGCGGGCGGCACGTCGCCCTGCACCACGCGTTGCGCGAAGCCTTCGACCACCGCCGTCTTGCCGACGCCGGCCTCGCCGGTGAGGATGGGGTTGTTCTGGCGGCGGCGCAGCAGCACGTCGATGATCTGGCGGATCTCGCCGTCGCGGCCACGGATGGGGTCGATCGCGCCGTCGCGCGCGAGCTGCGTCATGTCGACGGTGTACTGGTCAAGCGAGGGCGTGGCCGAGTTGTTGCGGCGCGCGGTGGGCATCTGCAGCGGAGGCGCACCGGCGTCTGGCGCCGATGGCGCAGCCGACTGATTCGCGGCAGGTGCCGAGGCTATCGGCGCGGCGGACAGTGCCGAGGCGGCCGCATCTTCAGGAGACGATTGCAGCAGGCCGGCGAGTTCATCGCGCAGCGTGCCGCGCGGAATCTGCAGCAGCGCGGGTGCGGCGTCGACCAGGCGGCCGCGCAGGCGGTCTACATCGAGCAGTGCCAGCATCAGCGTGCCCGAGCGGATGTGCTGCTGGCCTAGCAGCATCGAGCTCATGAGCCAGGCCTCCTGGAACAGCGGCGCGAAGTCGGGCGTCAGGCTCGGCGTGCGGCCGTTGCCGCGCTTGAAGGTGTCGAGCGACTTCTGCAGTTGTGCCTGCACGGTGTCGGGGCGCAGGCCGAAGCGGCCGAACACCAGCCGCAGGTCGGGCGCGTCGTTGTCCACCAGCTTCAGCAGCAGGTGTTCGAGGTCGACGTTGTAGTGAGTCTGCTGCACGCACAGCTCGGCGGCCTGTTCCATGGCGCGCTTGCATTCCGGGTTGAGCCGGCCGAGCAGGGTGCGGATGTCGATGTCCATGAGTAGTGTTCGGGTCAGGCGCCGGGCGCGTCGCCGCCGTCGCTGGTCAGGGTGTGATGAACGGGCGGCAGTGCGCCGCGAAAGGTCGGGCCCGCGACCCACGAGGTCCAGCCCAGTCGCATCGGGTTCGCGGCGCCGAGCACGCTGCTGCGCAACTCGGTGGGAGCGAGGCTCAGCTCCATCTCGACCTTCAGGTCTTGCGGAATGAAGCGGCGCACCAGCCATTTGGCGAGCGCATGGTCGGCACCGCGTGGCAGCAGGGCGCGCAGGCGCTGCTGGCTCAGGTTGCTGAAGGTGAGGCGGATGCCGGCGCCCTGGTCCCACACGCGCTTGCCAAGCACGGCGCCGCCGCCCAGCGGCGTGCGCATGTCCAGCCGCGCCGAGGCATCGGGCTCCAGCGCGAGCCAGCGGCCACGGAACTGCGTGCCGTGCACCTGCACGCCGAGGCGGTCACGCAGCAGGGCCAGCAGCGCGGTCATGCCGCGCGGCGCGCCGCCGAGCAGGCCGGCATGGCGCAGCCACAGGGCAGAGCCGTCGGGTGCGCGCACGCCGGCGCGCAGGCCCAGTGCGCTGGCCGCATCGAGCGTGGACGCCAGCGTGGAGCTCGAAGGCGACTGCGGGTTGAGCGCCACGTGGTGCTTGCGGCGGCTGCGGTACAGGAAGGCCAGGAAGCGGTGATTGAAGATGTCGAGGAAGTCCCCCGTCGCGTGGTCGCGCTGCTGCCGGCGCTCCAGCAGCATCTCGGTGAAGGGCATCGGCAGCGGGCCGCCGCTGCCGCCCAGCGAAAGGGCGGGCGTGGTGAGCTCGAAGGGCTCGCCGGTCGATGCATCGGTGCCGACTTCGCGCACGTCGCTGGCTTCGAACGCCAGCGTGACGAAGGCATGCAGCCGCACGGCCTCGCGTTCGCGCGGGCCTTGCGAGCGGCCCACGGGCACCGCCTCGGGCGCGGCGCGCTCGAGCAGGCTGATGGCCTGGAACAGGTTGAAGTCCTGCGGGCGGGCGGTGAGTTGTTCGATCACAGAACCACCTGCCGGCCCGTCATCGGAGCCCACTGTTTTCTGACCTCTTCGCCGTTGCGCACCACGAGGCGAACGAAGGAGTTCACCGAGGTGTACATCGCGAAGAAGCGCGCCAGCACGGCCGACATCATGAGAGGGGAGCCGCCGACGAAGGCGTCGTCCTCGAATTCGAGCGTGACCTGCGTGCCGCGGCAGTAGCCACGCCAGGCTTCGGTGCCCACGTGCGCGGTGACGCCGCGCGCAGAGAGCCCGGCAATGCCGCGGATCTGCGCATGGTCGCGCCGGCTGTCGGAGGCGAACAGAAGCAGCATCTCGCGCAACTGCTCGCGGCCGGTGGAGCCGTCAACCAGCGACTGGTGGTTGAGCGTGAGCAGCGACACCAGCCGCCACAGCGTTTCGCTGCCCAGCGGCGGATCGCGCTGCGCGGTGGGTTCGTACAGGCAGCGCACGTGCGTGGGCTGCGATGGGCCTTCGGCCACAAGGCGCGCGCCCACGGGCACTTGCTCGGCCAGCCGCCGGTTGGTGCACAGCAGGTGGGCATAGACCACGGGTTGCGCGGGCCGGCTGTGTGTCTTGCCCTGGTCGACGAAGGACAGGAAGACGTCGGTGCCGGGAATGTTCTGGCGCAGGCAGGGCTCGCGCCGCGCGGCCCAGAACACCGCACCGCCTTGCGCGCCCTGTGCGCCGTCCACGTGGCCCAGCGCGGCGAAGCCCGGCACGTCGACAGGCTTGTCGGCGTCCGGGTCGGAGGCGATCACCGAGACGATGGAATGCACCTCGGTGGTCGCGTCGCGCTGGCGGTCGGGCACCAGCATGTATTCGTAGTGGCGCTGGTCCATCACCAGCGGCTCGCTCACGCGCGGGAACAGGTTGACGATGGGCGTGCAGCCGAGCTGGAAGTTGTCGGCGTCGATGTGCCGCAGCACCCTGGTGGTGCGGTCGAGCTGGAACACCAGCTCGCAGCTTCGCCCGCCGCCCAGCCGCGAGCGCAGGTGATGCAGGTCGAAGAAATGAAACTTGCGCGGAAACGCGAAGTACTCCTGCAGCAGGCCGTAGGCGGGCTGTGCGTTGGCGGGTTGCGGCAGAACTTCTTCGCCTTCGGCAAAGCCGACTTCGCGCCACGCGTCGGCCGGCAGCATCTGCAGCGCGCCGCCTTCGGGGGTGACGCCTACCGACTTCACGCCCGACACCAGCGCGTCGTACAGCGGCATCGTGGTCATCCAGTCGCCTTGCAGGTGGATGCGCAGGCTGTCGATCTCCAGCTCGGAGAAGTCGGCCTCGGTATTGCATTCGAGCCTGAGTCGCAGCACGGCGTCGGCGTCGATGGCGGCGTGCGCGATGCGCAGCGGCCACAGCACGGTGTCCCATGCGGTGCGGAAGCGGCATTCCTGCGACTGCGTGGCCTGCGTCCTCGCATGCAGCATGGTGTGGCGCGGCACGCGAAAGCCCGCCGTGACCTTGCCCTGCGCCGGATCGAGCCCGAACTGCGCCACCGACATCGAGGGCAGCGGCTGCACCAGCGACGGGCAGAGGTTGTCGAGCAGCGCGTAGGCGACGTCGGGAAATTCCTGGTCGAGGTCGCGATGCACGCGAGCCGACAGGAAGGCCACCGACTCGATCAGCCGTTCGGTGTGCGGGTCCAGCGATTCGCCGCCGTGCAGCGAGAGGCGCGAGGCGACCTTGGGATAGCGTTGGGCGAAGTCCGACCCCTGTCCTCGCAGATAGGACAGTTCGCGCTTGTAGTACTGCAGCAGGTCACTGTGCTGGATGTCGGACACGTCAGGCGATCTTCATCAGGCTGTCGGGCGTGCCGAGCAGCATTTCGAAATCAACGTGGCGCAGCGCGAGCCCGGCCCGCGCCTGCGCGCCGATGCGCACCAGCGCCACTTCATGCCGGTTGGGCGTGGCGCTCACTTGCACGCTCACGTCCGTCAGGCGCGGCTCGTAGCGCTGCACCGCCTGGCGCAGCGTGGCAGCCAGCTGCTGCAAGTCGGCGGCGTTCTGCGCGCTGAGCGCGGAGAAATCCGGAATGCCGTACTCCAGCACCGTGCCACTGCCCTGCGCATAGTCGGAGGCCGACAGCGGCGAGCGCGTGTTGAACAGGCGGCGCAGCTCACGACCAATGGAGTCCTGCAAGGACTCCATCGTTTCGAGATGAGCAGCGCCGCGGGCGTGCTCGGACGGCGCCGACGCCAGCCGGTCGAACAGGGGCGCGACGCCCCCTTTGATGAGTTCGGACACGGTAGGCGCCGGGTGTCAGCGTCGAGCCGTCATGCGACCGCGACGTTCTTCGAGAGATCCCAGCCGAACGGTGCGATGCCTTCCTGGCCGCCTTCTTCCTTCTGCTTCGTGTACTCGACCTTGATGGCCGCGTAGTTCAGGGAGACGCTTTCCTGCGGCAGGTCACCGCCGCTGGACACCGAGAGGCCGCTGAGGATGACGTCGGTCAGGGTCACGACCATCAAGGGCAGCAGGCCGCTCTTGTCTTCGCGCGGGAAGGTGATGATGGTGTCGCCCGCGAACACCTCGCCGCCGGCGAGCTTCTGCAGCAGCTGGGGCGTGGCCGAGTCGCTGGTGCGGGTCACGGTGATTTCGGAGAAGCTGGGCTTGCCCGCGGTGCGTTCCTGGTTGGAGGTGCCCGCCGTCACGGCAAGGCCGGCGCCGAACTGGAAGCTCTGGACTTCCAGTTCGTCCTTGTGGCCCTCAATCTGGGTTTGGCCGGTGACACCTGGGATCTTGAGATAGATAGGCATGTGAATGTTCTTTCAGTGAATCTGTTGGTTCGTCTGTCGATGCAGATGAATGAAGGGGGCGATCAGGCGGCAGCAGCCGGCAGGTCGGCCACCAGGCGGATCGAGGCCGAGAGTTCTTCGAGCTGGAAGTGCGGCTTCAGGAAGGCGATGGCGCGGTACGAGCCCGGCTTGCCCGGAACTTCGGTCACGTCCACGCGGGCCTGGCTCAGCGGGTACTTGGCCTTCATGGCCTGCGGCGCCGAGGGGCTCACCAGCACGTAGTTGGCAACCCAGTTGTTCAGGTGCTTCTGCATGTCGGCCTGCGTCTGGAAGCTGCCGATCTTGTCGCGCACGATCACCTTCAGGTAATGCGCGAAACGCGAGGCCGCCAGGATGTAGGGCAGGCGAGCCGAGACTGCCGCGTTGGCGTTGGCCGAATCCTTGTCGTACACCTTGGGCTTGTTCACGGTCTGGCCGCCGAAGAAGGCCGCGGTGTTCGAGCCCTTGGAGTTGACGATGGCGATGAAGCCCAGGTCGCTCAGTTCCTTTTCGCGGCGGTCGGTGATGGTCACTTCCGTCGGCGGCTTCAGGGCGATGTCGCCTTCGTCCGTCTTGTAGGCGTGGGCCACCATGCCGTCGACCTTGCCGCCGCCTTCGACGCCGCGGATGGCCGTGGTCCAGCCGTACAGCGAGTGAGCCTGCGTGATGCGAAGGCCCAGTTGGTAGGCCGCGTTGGCCCACAGGTACTTGCCGTGGTCGGTGCCGTCCACGTCTTCTTCGTAGTTGAAGTTCTCGACGGGAATGGTCTTGGCGCCGTAGGGCAGGCGGGCTGCGTAGCTCGGCAGCACCAGCGACACGTAGCGCGAGTCTTCCGATTCGCGGAAGCCGCGCCACGTGGCGAGCTCGGCGCTCTCGAAGGTCTTGGACAGGTCGCGCGGAATGCCGAGTTCGGTGAACGACTTGAAGTCGAACAGGGCGGGCGCGGCGGCTGCAATGAAGGGCGCGTGCGCGGCGGCGGCCACGCGGGAGATGCGCTCCAGCAGGGCGATGTCCTGCGGGTGGCGGCCGAAGTAGTAGTCGCCGATCAGCAGCGAATAGGGGTGGCCGCCGTAGGTGCCGTATTCCTCTTCGTAGATCTTCTTGAAGAGCACGCTGGTGTCGTGGTCGACGGCGGTCTCCAGGTCCTTCAGCAGGTCCTTCTTGCTCACGTTGAGCAGGCGCAGCTTCAGGTTGCTGCCGGTCTCGGTGCCGGTCACCAGGTCGTGCAGGCCGCGCCAGGAGGCTTCGAGGGCCTGGAACTCGGGGGCGTGCAGGATCGCGTTGAGCTGGTCGGTCAGCAGGCGGTCGATTTCGGCGACGCGCTCGTTGATCAGCGTGACCACGCCCTTGTCGGGGCTGGTCTTCATGCCTTCGTCGAGGATCTGCGAAGCCAGCTGACCGATCAGCTTCTTCGCGTAGGCGCCCTGCGAAGGCTCGGTCGTCATGTTGCCTTCGAGGACGATCTTGTCGAGCAGACCGAGGTCACTGGTTGTGACGGTGGTTGCTGCGCTGCCGGCTTCAGCGGCTTTGGATTTGTTGGCCATCTCTATCACCATTCAAAAGTTGCCGGATTGCGCCCGAAGGGCTGCGGCCGGCGTGGTTGATCACGCTGCCGGTGCTTCGGCTTCGGGGGACGATTGGGTTTCCGCAGCCGCTTGCGGTGCTGCGGCTGCGGCCGGGGCGGCTTGCGCTGGCGCGCTGCCGGCTTCGGCCCTGGCCTGGCTCTGGACCGTCTTCAGGTCTTCGGTGTTCAGCAGCACGCGCTCGAGCAGGTCGTCGAGTTCGTCGTTGCCGTCGAGCTTGGCGAGCAGGTCGCGCAGTTGCTGGCGGGCTTCGAGCAGCTTGGCCAGGCGGGGCACCTGGTCAACGATGGCTTCGGGGTGGAAGTCGCTGAATTCCTTGAAGCTCAGTTCGATCTTCAGGTTGCCTTCGCCCTTCATGGTGTCGGGCACCGAGAGGTCGAGGCGGGGAGTGATGTTGCCCAGAACTTCATCGAAGTTGTCGCGGTCGATTTCGACGAAGCGGCGCTCCTTGAGCTTCGGCAGCGGCTGTGCGGGCTGGCCCGACAGGTCGGCCAGCAGGCCCACGACCAGCGGCAGCTCCTTCTTTTCGATGGCGTCGCCGATCTCCACGTCATAGGTGATCTGGACGCGCGGCGGACGATTGCGTCCTACCCAGTTTTGCAGGCTATTCGACATTTTTCGCTCTCAGAAAAGGTTGAATTGACAAGAACACACGTTGAAATTTCTCGACGCTCGTCGCCTGGTTGGGGCGGTGCGCGGTCCGTTGCCGTTGCAGTCCCGGCATGCATCAAAGACGGATGGAAGATACAAATCGAGATATTTGCTAACAATCCCCAGAATTGGGGAGGGGTCCCGTTTGCGGTGGACAAAACTCAATGAAAACAAGTACCTGAGCTTTGTAAAGTTACACAAATGAGTGATTTATCACGCAAGTGGGTAGCCGAATGCTAGGCAGACGCGCCGGCTGGCGCATCGGACCAAAGTTCAATGACAGGAAGGCGGGGGCGGTGCTATCGCGCGCGTGCTCCCGCGTGCGCGGGACGGCGCGATGTGTAACTGGAATGGAGGACCCGGGGAACCCGGGTGAGCGCAGCGCGGGGCTGCGTCAATGGCGCAAACGTCGCGGGCTTCGTGCGAAGCCGCGGGGGCGCCTTGCTAGAGCTCGATGAATGCCGAAGTAGCTTTGTTCAGTGCCAGCTTGCCCTTGGCGGTGATCGATTCGACCTGGGCCAACTGGCGGATCGCGCGCGCATCGGGGGCGCGGTCCGAAGGCGGAATGAAGGCGGTCACCAACTCTGCCGCACGCAGCACGCGCAGCCTGTCGATGTCAGCCGGCGTGTGAATAACGTATGGCAATTTCTGCTCGGCGATAACCCGTAGAAATTCCATGGACATGAGCCGTCTCCTTTTGGTTGAGGGCGTTTACGGCATTGTGCGCACAAACAATTAGCGCTGTCTAAACCCTGCGCCGCGCATGCCTTTCCTCGGGTGTACCGAAGTGTTCCTTTCGCGCTGCTGGAGCCACGAAGGCGCCAGTTTGTTTCCGGTAACTCGGCGGCTAGTTGAGCGCTTGCACGGGCCACGCCGTGGTGTCCGGCATCACGATGTGCCATCGCACCGGATCGATGCCTTCGAAGGTTGCGCGATAGCGATCGGAGGTGCGGCCTTCGCCCGTCACGTCGCGGATCACGATGCTGTCGATGCGCTGCGGATGAGAGTGAAACGTTTGCGCGTAGATCTCGGGATCGGCTTCGCCCGAGTCACCCACCAGCACGAAGCGGCGCTGCGGAAATTCGGTGAGCAGCCGGTTGATCACGCCGAGCTTGTGCTCGCGCGAATCCTGCTCGCCGGGAATCAGCGTGCGCCACGTGGTGCTTTCGCGCAGATGCATGCTGCCCGCGGGAAAGTCGGCGTTGCGGATGAAATCCGAGAGCGCCGGGTAGAGCTGGATTGGACTCGCCGAAAGGTAGTGAAAGCGCGTGTCGGGCGTCTTCGCCAGCGCGCGATACCAGGCCGCCATGCGTGGCGCGGCCTCGAAGCGGCGCGCGAAAGTGTTGAGCAGCATCTCGCGCCGGTCGCGCACCTGTGTGCGCTTGATGGTGTCGTCGATGTCCGAGATGACCGACACGCCCTGCGCGGGCACAACCAGCGCATGGCCCCTGAAGCGATGCAGCAGCTCACCCGGGCCGGCCACGCCATGGAACTGCACCCACTCCTGCGGCAATGGCGACGTTGGCAGCAGTGGCGCGCGCGGTGCGTCGATCACGATGCGCAGGTTGCTGCGGCCGTCCTTGCCCGATGGCGGCATCGTCACGCGTGCGGGGCCGCCGTCGAAGTCGACGTCGATAACCTTGTCTTCTTCCGACTCCGCATGGAACAGCGCGGTGCGCTGGTTGAAGCGCAGGCGCGCGGCGGGCGAGAGCTTCTTCAGGCTCAGGCCGAGATAGCGTGCGAGGGCCGTGTTGAGCCCCCAGCGATGCTCGCGCTCGAAGATCCACGCGTGGATATCGACTTCGAGCCGGCCGTCGACGGTGGGGCGCGCTGTGCCGGTCATGAAGAGCGCTTCTTCGTCGGGCTCCAGCGGCTCGGCCGCTTGCACTGCCTGCAGCGGCGCAAGGCCCGCAAGCAGCGCTGCGCCCGCCACCAGCGACCGGCGCCGCAAGTCCGGCACGGGCAGTCGATGGGGAGCGCTGTCGCTCATTTCTTCGTGGGGGCGACGCGCTCGTAGATCACGAAGCTGAAGCCCAGGCCTTCCTTGGCCGAGACATGCGATTCGCGTTGCGTCTCGCGCCACACGGCGGCGTCGAGTTCAGGAGCGTAGGCATCGCCTTCGTAGTCGCGCGCGAGTTCGGTCACTACTGCGCGCTGCGCAAGCGGCTCGGCCTCGGCGTAGATCTGCGCGCCGCCGATGACCCATACGGCGTCGGGCTTCGACGACGACTCGCAAAGCGACAGCGCCTCTTGCAGGCTGCCCGCGCGAAGTGCGCCTTCGGCCCGCCAGTCGGCTTGCCGCGTCACCACGATGTTCTGTCGGCCCGGCAGCGGCCGGAAGCGCGGCGGCAGCGAATCCCAGGTCTTGCGGCCCATGATCACCGGCGCGCCCGCGGTCTGTTGCTTGAAGTGCGCCATGTCCTCCGGGATGTGCCAGGGGATCGTGTTGTTCGCGCCGATCACGCCGTTGGCGGCGCGGGCGAAGATGAGATTGACGTTCATGGCAGGCAAGGTATCGGCTTCAGAGCGAGTCGATTTTTATCATGTTCGCGTTGATGGTACCGGTTGGCTTGTGGAGTTCGCAGCCCGGTACGTCCATGAAGCGCGCCAGCAGGCGCGGGTTGATGGGCTCTGTGTCGAAGTAGACGGAGAGCCGCAGCAGTTCGTTCGGAGGGCAGAGAGCCGCGAGGTACGTCGCATACCGGGCGGAGAGCGCATCCTCGTCGAGGTCGTCCGCTTCCAGCTTCGCATGGTGGACGCGCGCGATCAGCAGGTTGATGTCATAGATTTCGCCGGTCTCGCTGCTCATGCGCGTGCGCGCCACCCAGCAGCCGTCGAGCGCTTTTTCCTCGCGCAGCACCTCGGACAGCAGCTGTGCGGCCCAGGGTTGCAGCGGCGTGAGGGGCACGTCCATCAGGTGGCGCCAGAAGCCCTTGCGCAGCAATCCCTGCTTCTCGGCAGCAAGGTCCCGGCGCTTCGAGAACTCGTGGATCTCGTCTTCGGTGCCGTGCAGATGTACATGCGAAAGGATGGCTTCGTAGCCCGGCACCGCAAGGCGCCTGTCCAGCTTGATGGCAGAACGCACTTGCGCAATGCCTTCGGGCCGCGCGCGATTCAGCAGCGCGAGGCCGAGGCCGTACTGGGCCAGCGCGTCGGCCGCATGCGTCCGGGCGTGGCGTTCGAGTGCCTGCAGCGTGTCGTCGGAGGCCTTGATCTCGTCTTCGGACTGCAGGTGCGCAAGTTCGACGGCATCGTCACCGGCCGCGTCTGCGAGCCGACGTGCCTGCAGCGCACGCAGCCGCAGATGACGCAAGCGCCATGCCGGCGCCTTCTGCTCGCACCATCGCGCATTCGCTGCATTGAGCTGCGTGGGCCAGTCGGCCCCCAGCAGTTGTTGGCCGGCACAGTCTGCGGGTGTCCAGTCGGGCAGATTCAGCGACGCGCCTATGGCTTCGATGCGGGCATCGAGGCTGGGATGAGTGTCGTGCACGCGCCGCGGCAGGCTGCGCGCCTCATCGAGCGCGGCCTGCAGTTTGTCGGGGGCGGTGTCGCGCACGAAGTCCGCAACGAGGTCCCAGAAGGCTGCCGGTGCATGCGGCGATTCGGCCTGCAGCTCGTTGAGTTTCCGGCGCAGGCCGTGGCGCATCAGGCTCCCGGCGATGTCCAGCTTGATGAGAGCCTGCGCGAGGTGGCCGCTACCTGTCGCCCGCACCGCCAATGCATCGGCCTCGAACTCGCAGGCGCGCGAGCGGCTCGCCGACATGCGCATGAAGCGCGGCAGGAAGGCCGAGGCAATCCACCGGCGCAGCCGATCGAGGCCAGAGTCTCGTCTTTCGTCACCGTCAAGGTAGACACGCCACTTGGCGCGGACGTTGTAGACCCAGTGCCCCAGGCGGCCGTGATGGCGTGAGAAATGCCCCAGCTCGTGCGCAATGACCGCAGTCGCCTCGTCTTTCGACAGCAACTTCAGGAGCGGCACGCCGAGCAGGAGTGTGCGCTGGCCACCGACCAACGACAGCAGCCCGCCGGAAAGGTGGGCCGCAGCGTTGAGGTCTTCGCACAGCATGACGCGGTGGATGGGAGGCGCGTCGAGTTTCTGGCGCAGCCCGTCGAGTGCTTCGAACAGCGCGGGTGCTTTCTCGCGCGGCAATTCGATGCCGGAGATGTCGAGGTTCGGCTGGAAGATCCACCAGACCCACACGGTGAGGGCCGAGCCCACTACTGCTGCTGTGGTCGGCCCGAGAAAGACCGCCTGGAGAATGATCATCGGCGCCCATCCCAGCAACGAGGCTGCCAGGAAGGTCAGCTCGGCGGCCACGGTCATTGCGACGAGGCCGGCACGCTCCGCGAATGGACGAGGCGGGACTGTGGCTCCAGCCGCGGTGCTCCCCGGCGTGGCGGGAAGGGCGTCGGGCTTCACACCGCCACGGGTGCCTTGATCGGATCGCCGTGCCGGTAGTCCAGCACTTCGAAGTCTTCGTACTGGTAGTCGAAGATCGACGCTGGCTTGCGCTTGATGTGCAGCGTTGGGTACGGGTACGGTGTGCGGCTCAGCTGCAGCGCCACCTGTTCGGCGTGGTTGCTGTAGATGTGGCAGTCGCCGCCGGTCCAGATGAAGTCGCCCACGTCGAGGTCGCACTGCTGCGCCACCATGTGCGTGAGCAGCGCGTAGCTTGCGATGTTGAAGGGCACGCCCAGGAAGATGTCGGCGCTGCGCTGGTAGAGCTGGCAGCTGAGCTTGCCGCGCTCGCCTTTGGCCTGCGGCGGCGCCACGTAGAACTGGAAGAAGGCGTGGCAAGGCATCAGCGCCATCTTCGACAGTTCGGCCACGTTCCATGCGCTCACGATGATGCGGCGCGAATCGGGGTTGGTCTTGAGGGTCTTGATGACGTCGGAAATCTGGTCGATGTGGCCGCCATCGGGCGTGGGCCAGCTGCGCCATTGCACGCCGTACACGGGGCCCAGGTCGCCGTCTTCGCGCGCCCATTCGTCCCAGATGGTGACGCCGCGCTCCTTGAGCCAGTTGTTGTTGCTCGAGCCGGTCAGGAACCACAGCAGCTCCTGGATGATGGACTTCAGGTGCACCTTCTTCGTGGTGATCAGCGGGAAGCCCTCGTTCAGGTCGAAGCGCATCTGGTGGCCGAACACGCTCTTGGTGCCGGTGCCGGTGCGGTCGCTCTTGAAGACGCCATGAGTGTCGACATGGCGCATGAAATCTTCGTACTGGGAGCGGACGGGGCGGGTGGGCGAGGTCATGTTGGGAATTTTACGGGGCGGCGCTAGCATTGGCCGATGACCGGCCATGACCACTCCCACGGACACAGCGAACTCGGCGAGATGGACCTGCGCGTGCGCGCCCTCGAAAGCGTACTCACCCAGAAGGGCTACATCGACCCCGCCGCGCTCGATGCGCTGATCGACACCTACCAGACCCGCGTCGGCCCGCGCAACGGCGCGCGCGTGGTGGCGCGGGCCTGGGTCGATCCGGCCTTTCGGCAGTGGCTTCTGGCCGATGCCACGGCGGCGATCGCCTCGCTGGGCTACACGGGCCGGCAGGGCGAGCACATGGTGGCGGTCGAGAACACCGACGAGCTGCACCACATGGTGGTCTGCACGCTGTGCAGCTGCTACCCGTGGCCGGTGCTGGGCCTGCCGCCCACCTGGTACAAGAGCGCGCCGTACCGCTCGCGCGTGGTGAAAGACCCGCGCGGCGTGCTCGCCGATTTTGGCGTGACGCTGCCCGAGGCCACGCGCATCCGCGTGTGGGACTCGACCGCCGAGGTGCGCTACCTCGTGATTCCGCAGCGCCCCACCGGCACCGAAGACCTGAGTGAAGATGAACTCGCCGCGTTGGTCTCGCGCGATTCGATGATCGGCACGCGGCTGGTCGAGGTGCCTGCCGAAGAGGGGAGCGCCGCATGAGCTACGTCACGAAGGCCGACCTTGGCGGCCAGCCCGGCTTTGGCAAAGTGGTGCCGGAGCCCGAGGGTGAACTCTTTCATGCGGCCTGGGAGCCGCGCGCCCTGGCGCTCGTGCTGGCCATGGGCGCGACCGGCTCATGGAACATCGATGCGAGCCGCGCCGTGCGCGAGACGCTGCCGGACTATCGCGACCTGAGCTACTACCAGATCTGGCTTAGCGCGCTCGAACAACTGATGCTGCAGCGCGGGCAGCTCTTTCCCGACGAGATCGCGAGCGGAGAGATGCGCCACGCGCCCGCGCCCGTGGCCCGCGTGCTGGAGGTGGGCAATGTGCCTGCCGTTCTTGCCAAGGGCTCGCCGACCGGGCGGCCTGCGTCGGCCCCGGCGCGCTTCGCCATGGGCCAGCCGGTGCGCATGCACCTCGGCAAGGTCGATCATCACACGCGGCTGCCGGGCTATGTGCAGGGCAAGCGCGGCACCATCACGCACGTACATGGCGCGCACGTGTTCGCCGACAGTCATGCGCAGGGGCTCGGCGAGCAGCCGCAGTGGCTCTACACGGTGGAGTTCGACGAAGCCGAGCTTTGGGGCGACGAAGCGCCGCGCCAGAACCTGTCGGTGTCGGTCGATGCGTGGGAAAGCTACCTGGAGGCCACGGCGTGAGCGACATGCCCCTGTCGCCCGGCATGCCGCGCGATGCCGATGGGCCCGTGTTCAATGCACCCTGGGAGGCGCAAGCCTTCGCGATGACGCTGGCGCTGCATGAAGGCGGCCTGTTCACCTGGCCGGAATGGGCCGAGGCGCTGGCCGCGCAGATCGCTGCCGCACAGGCCGCAGGCGACCCCGACACCGGAGAGACCTACTACCGCCACTGGCTCGCAGCGCTCGAAAGCTTGGTGGCCCGCAAGGGCGCCAGCTCCGACGACGAACTGGCCCGCTACCGCCACGCCTGGGACCACGCGGCCGACCGCACGCCGCACGGCCAGCCGATCGAATTGCGCGGCGAAGACTTCCCCGGCTAGAGGTGCGTGCCGGTGCGGTGTGCCGCGGCCCGCATCCTGCTTGACCCGTTCTCGAAGCGGGTGATAGCCTGCCGCCGCTTCCCCCGTCCCTCCACAGAAAGCACAGAACGCACAACATGACGATTCATTCGCGCCATCTCTTCCCGATTCCTTCGGCCCCCACATCCACCCGCCGTTGGGCGCGCACCGCCTGCCACGGCGCCGTACTCGCCTGCGCCATGCTGCTGGCTGGTAACGCCATGGCCCAGAAGCCGCACCAGGGCGTGCTCGACGCGGCCACGCAAAGCAAGGACGAGGCGGTCAAGATGCTGGAGCGCATGGTCAACATCGACTCAGGCTCGGCCGACACCGCTGGCCTGGAAAAGGTCCGCGAGATCGCGGTGGAAGAACTGCGCAAGCTCGGTGCGCGCATCGAGACCTTTCCGGCCGATCCGCACCCCGGCACCAACGTGGTCGCGACGCTGACCGGCCAGGGCAAGAAGAAGATCCTGATCCTCGCGCACATGGACACCGTCTTCAAGGAAGGCACGGCCGCAGCCAAGCCCTTCTACATCAAGGACGGCCGCGCCTACGGCCCCGGCGTGATGGACGACAAGGGCGGCGTGGTGGCCGGCCTGTATGCGCTGAAGATCCTGCAGCAGATCGGCTTCAAGGACTATGGGCAGATCACCTTCCTGCTCGACACCAACGAAGAAGTCGGCTCCGTCGGCACCAGCGCGCTCATCGAGCGCATTGCCAAGCAGCACGACGTGGCGCTGAACCTGGAGCCAGGCCGCCCGGCCGACGGCCTCGTGGTCGAGCGCAAGGGCTCGGCCACCGCGCTCATCGAGGTGAAGGGCGTGGCGGCTCACGCGGGCGTGGCGCCCGAGGCGGGCCGCAACGCGGCGATGGAGGTGGCGCACCAGGTGCTGCAGCTGTCGAAGACGGCAGACGCGGCGAAGAAGACCACGGTCAACTTCACGGTGCTGACGGCCAACGGCCCGACCAACGTGATCCCCGCGACGGCCAGCGCCAAGGGCGATGTGCGCGTGGCCACGCCGGAAGAGTTCGATCGTGTCGAGAAAGACCTGATCCGCATCTCGCAGAACAAGCTCATTCCGGAGACCGAAGTGCGCGTGCGCCTGATCCGCGGCCTGCCGCCGATGCCGCGTTTGCCCGCGTCGGACAAGCTGGTGCGCATGGCCGAAGGTATCTACGGCGAGATCGGCAAGAAGCTCACCATCGAGAGCAGCGGCGGCGCGGCCGACGCGAGCCTGGTGGCGGGCGTCGGCGTGCCGGTGCTCGACGGCTTCGGCATCGTGGGTGGCGGCATCCACACGCCGGAGGAATACGCGGAAGTCGAGAGCGTGGTGCCGCGGCTCTATCTGCTCTCGCGCATGCTGATGGACCTATCCGCGAACTGATCGCGAACTGACCGGATCAGCCGCGCTTCGGAATGCCCAGCCCCGCCACCACGGCGGGGCGCGCCACGAATGCTTCGAGCGCACGCGCCACGTTCTTGAAATCCTTGAAGCCAACGAGGTCCGCTGCCTCGTAGAAGCCGATCAGGTTGCGGATCCACGGGAAGGTGGCGATGTCGGCGATCGTGTAGCTGTCGCCCATGATCCATGCGCGGTCTGCCAGGTGCTTGTCGAGCACGCCTAGCAGGCGCTTCGACTCGCCCACGTAGCGGTCGCGCGGGCGCTTGTCTTCGTAGTCCTTGCCAGCGAACTTGTTGAAGAAGCCGAGCTGGCCGAACATCGGGCCGATGCCGCCCATCTGGAACATCACCCACTGCAGGGTTTCGTAGCGGCCGGCGGCGTCCTGCGGAATGAACTTGCCGGTCTTCTCGGCGAGGTACATGAGGATGGCGCCAGATTCGAACAGCGCCAGCGGCTTGCCGCCCGGGCCGTTGGGGTCGATGATGGCCGGGATCTTGTTGTTCGGGTTGAGCGACAAGAACTCTGGCGACATCTGGTCGCTGGTCTCGAAGCTCACGAGGTGCGGCTCGTAGGGCAGGCCGGTTTCCTCCAGCATGATCGACACCTTCACGCCATTGGGCGTGGGCAGCGAGTACAGCTGCAGCCGGTCAGGGTGCTGCGCGGGCCATTTCTTCGTGATGGGAAAGCTCGAGAGATCGGTCATGGAGGGAGTCCTTGAGAGGGAGGAAACTGCAAGCGCCGGATTCTGCCCGGGTCGGGCAGATGGCGTGCGCGTGCGGCTTTGCCCTCTCTGGCTTGCCCTCAGATCCCCAGCCAGCTCATCAGCGAAGCCTCGACATCGGCCGAAGGCGCAACGAAGCCGACGTAGCTCGATGCCGCGAGCGCGCGCTTGCCCGCATCGGTCTGTGCCAGGCTCAGCAAGGCTTCGCGTGCTGCAGCCACCGTGGCCGCGTCGAGCTTGCGTGACGCGAGCCATTGCTTGATTGGCACCGCGCGCGATTCCGCGCAGACCTTGCCGCCGCCGTCTTTCCAGGTCTTGACCACGCTGGAGGCTGCCGTCGCGCCATAAGCCGCAAAGCCGTTCTGCACGTAGAAAGGCACGGCCTCCTGGAAGCGCGTGTTGGTGACCTTGACCGCCGTCGGACCCTGCAGGCCCTGTTCGCGCAGCATCGCGCGCGTGATCACTGCGGTGATCGAGTCGGCGTCGGGCATGACCAGCTGCTTGCCCGCCACGCTTTTCCAGTCGGAAATGGGCTGCTGCTCCTTGCACAGGAACGACACCTTGTAGTCGGTGTAGCCGGTGGTCCAGGCGAAGGCGCTGTACTGCCCGCCCTTGATGGCGGCGAGCGCCACGTGCGACGGGTGCACGAAGGCGAAGTCGACCTGCTGCTGCTTCAGCGCGTCGCGCGCGCCGTTGTACGAGTTGAGCACCTTGACCGTCACCGGCTGCTTGAGCGCCTTGGACAGCACTTCGGCAATGGGCTCGAAGCGGGCGCTGACCTGCGCGTCGGACACGTTGTAACTCACGCCCTCGCTGACACCGATCACAAAGGCGTGCGCCGAGGCGCCAATTGCCAGAAGCAACCCCGCCGTACCGCGAGCGATGGTGCGAAGCGAGGGATGAAGAGTGCGGTGTTTCATGGAGCCTTCTTCCGGTTGATAGGTAATGTTGTAACTAAATTATTACATTCATTGGGGCGGAGGAACAGGGCCCTGACCGCAGGGTTAGCCCTGATGAAACAACACTTCGGCGAACCGGCGGCATGCACATCTCGTTCGGAGATACGCGGATCTTCAATCCATATGAATCTTGCGTAGAAACCCGCACCGGCGCGGCGGGGTGCGAACGAGACTATTGGCTGCAACCGGGACAGAACGAACGAAAGCGACGCACCCATGAGCACCAGCACCATCGCAACGCCGCCCTACAGTGGCCGCTTCGACAGCACCTCCGACGCCGTCTACCGCAAGGTCGGATGGCGGCTGATTCCGCTGCTGTTCGTTTGCTACATCGTGGCGTACCTCGACCGCGTGAACGTCGGCTTCGCCAAGCTGCAGATGCAGGGCGACCTGCAGTTCAGCGATGCGGTCTACGGGCTGGGCGCGGGCATCTTCTTCATCGGCTACTTCCTGTTCGAGGTGCCGAGCAACGTGGTGCTGCACCGCGTGGGTGCGCGCCGCTGGATCGCGCGGATCATGATCACCTGGGGTCTGCTCTCGGCGGCCACCATGTTCGTGAGTTCGCCGGTGTCGTTCTACGTGATCCGCTTCCTGCTCGGCGCGGCCGAGGCGGGCTTCTTCCCCGGCATCATCCTGTACCTCACCTACTGGTATCCGGCCGCGCGGCGCGGAAAGGCCACGTCGCTGTTCCTCGCGGCGATTCCGTTCGCGGGCATCCTCGGCGGGCCGATCTCGGGCTGGATCCTGCAGGGCATGAGCGGTGTCAACGGATGGGCGGGCTGGCAGTGGCTGTTTCTCCTGCAGGGCCTGCCGACCGTGGCGCTGGGCCTGGTCGTGTGGCGCTACCTCGACGACCGCGTGAAGGACGTGCAGTGGCTCACCGTTGCCGAGCGCGAACTCATCGCCCGCGACATCGCCGCCGAAGACGCCGGCAAGGCCGAGCCGCGCATCCTGAGCGTGCTGGGCAACGGCCGCGTGTGGCTGCTGGCGCTGGTGTACTTCGCCTACACCTCGGGGCTGTACGGCATCTCGTTCTGGCTGCCGAGCATCATCAAGGCGATCGGCGTGAAGGGCGCGCTCGACATCGGCCTGCTCAGCGCCATTCCGTGGACCTTTGGCGTGGTCGCGATGTACTTCGTGGCCCGCAGCGCCGACCGCCGGCTCGAGTACCGCTGGCACAGCGCGCTGGCCGCCGTCGTCGGCGCGATCGGCCTGGTGCTGAGTGTGGCCTTCCACGGCAACGCGACGCTCGCGATGGCCGGCCTCACGCTGGCCACGATGGGCATCATGTCGACCTTTCCGGTCTTCTGGGGCATGCCGACGGCCTTTCTCGGCGGTGCCGCGGCGGCCGCGGGCATTGCGCTCATCAATTCCTTCGGCAACCTCTCGGGCTTCAGCGCGCCGTTTCTCATCGGCCTCATCAAGGATGCGACGCAGAGCACCGATGCCGGCCTGCACATGCTTGCCGCGCTGCTGGTGACTGGCGCGGTGCTGGTGCTGTTCGTCAAGCCGAAGCGCTGATCTGTTTGTCTGCCTCCTTGAAGGAACCCTATGGACACGGTCGTGAGTTCGAACACGCGGCGTTCCCCGTCGCCTGAGCTGATCGCGCTGCTGCAGCGCAAGTTTGCCGAGCGCTTTTCCACCAGCCCGGCCGTGCTGCTGCAGCACGGCACCGACGAGTCGACCTATCTGCCGCAACCGCCCGATGCGGTGGTGTTCGTGCGCAGCACCGAAGAGACGGCGTTCGTGGTGCGGGCCTGCGCTCGCGAGCGCGTGCCGGTCATCGGCTTCGGCGTGGGCTCGTCGGTGGAAGGGCATCTGCTGGCGGTCGAAGGCGGCGTGTGCATCGACTTCTCGCAGATGAACAGGGTGCTGGCAATTCGCCCTGGTGACCTCACGGCCACGGTCGAGGCCGGCGTGACGCGCGGGCAGCTGAACGCGGAGCTGATGGGCACCGGCTTTTTCTTCTCGGTCGACCCTGGTGCCAATGCGTCCATCGGCGGCATGATCGCCACGGCCGCATCGGGCACCAACACCGTGCGCTACGGCACCATGCGCGACAACCTCGTGAGCCTGACGGTGGTCACGGCCAACGGAGACATCACCCACACCGCCTCGCGGGCACGCAAGAGCTCGGCGGGCTACAACCTCACGCAGCTGTACTGCGGCTCCGAAGGCACGCTGGGGCTGATCACCGAGGCCACCGTGCGGTTGCATCCGCACCCCGAGGCGTATGCGGCAGCGGTGGTGCACTTTCCGTCAGTGCGCGCGGCGGTCGACTGCGTGATCGAGTCGATCCAGATGGGCGTGCCGCTGGCGCGCGCCGAGATGCTGGACGCGCTGACCATCCGCGCCGTGAACGCGTACAGCCACACCAACCTGGGCGAGAACCCGACGCTGTTCCTGGAGTTCGGCGCGAGCCAGGCGCAGATCGACGAGCAGGCCGGCATTGTGCGGGAGATCGCGGGCAACCACGGCGGCGGCGCCTTCCAGTGGGCCAACCGGCCAGAGGAGCGCTCGCGCCTGTGGACGCCGCGCCATCACGCCTACTTCGCCTGCCTGCAGCTGAAAGCGGGCAGCCGCAGCCTGACCACCGACGCGTGCGTGCCGCTGTCCGCGCTCGCGCAGTGCATCGAGGAGACGCAGGCCGACATCGCCGAACACGGCCTGCTGGTGCCGGTGTTCGGCCACGTCGGCGACGGCAACTTCCATTGCCTGGTGCTGGTGGATCCGAACAGCGCGGCAGAGAACGAAGCCGCCGAGGCCTTCAGCCACCGGCTTGTGCAGCGCGCGCTGCGCCACGGCGGCACTTCGACCGGCGAGCATGGCGTGGGGATGCACAAGATGAAGTACCTGGTCGAGGAGCACGGAGAGCACACGGTGGCGCTGATGCGTGCCGTGAAGCAGGCGCTGGACCCGCACAACATCTTCAACCCGGGAAAGGTCGTTGCTCCAGCCGGGGCCTGAGTGCCCGAGTGCCAGAGCGGAGATGTGCGGCCTAGAATCCCCGGCCTCGCCTGCACCCCGCAGTGCGCGGCCGGAGGCCCTTCGATGGAGCTGCGTCAGTTCAAGTACTTCGTTGCCATCGTGGATTGCGGCAGCCTGTCGCGCGCCGCGCAGCAGCTCTTCATTGCACAGTCGGCATTGAGCAAGCAGATGGCCGAGCTCGAAGCCGAGCTAGGCACCCAGCTGCTGCTTCGCAGCCGCAACGGCGTGGCGATGACCGAGGCGGGCAAGGTCTTCTATGAATACGCACAGGGCATCACCAAACAGGTGAGCGACGCCAAGGCCGCGGTGCATGTCGCGGCCGATTCGGTGGCGGGCTCGGTGGTGGCGGCGCTGCCGCAAAGCGTGTCGCCCATGATCGCGCTGCCGCTGATGCGCGCGGCGGCCCGGCGCTATCCCGACGTGGTGCTGCATCTCAACGAGGAACTCACAGGCAACATGGCCGACCAGCTGCTGCGCGGCCGGGTCGACGTGGCGGTGTTCTCGCCCGCCATGCCGGCGGAAGACATCCGGTTCGTCCCGCTGGTGGAGGAAGACTTCGTGTTCCTCGAATCGCCGCAGAGCCCGCATGCGCTGCCGCCCGGCGACGTGAGCATTGCGCAGGCCACCGCGCGACCGCTGGTGTGGCCTGCCAATGCGCACGGCCACTGCACGCGTTGGCTGGTCGATGCGGTGCTGGAGCGTGAGGGGCATTCCACGGCGCAGGTGGCCGCGGAGATCAATTCGGTCTACACGCTGAAGGCGGCGGTGGAGGCGGGGCTCGGGCCGACCATCATGCCGTTCGGACTCGCCCAGCGCGAAGTGCAGGAAGGCCGGCTCGTTGCGCACCGCATCGACTCGCCTTCGATGTTTCGCACGCTCGGGCTGTGCGTGTCGGTGCATCTGCCGACCACGAACGCGAAGCGCGCCGTGTGCACGCTGATCGGCGACGTGGTGCGCGATCTGTGCGAGAGCGGGCAGTGGGCGGGCGCGCGTGCCGTCGCGCCGGCGAAAGGGCCAAGGCCCTGAAGCCCGGCCCTTCGTTTCAGGCGCGGCGCTTGCGGGCCGGCGCTGCGGCCTTGGCAGGGGCAGCGAACAGGCGCGAGATGGCCTGGCGCACATCGACCTGCATGTCGTCGATGGCCTTCGCATCGCCCGACAGGTGCTTCAGCAGTGCCTGCTGGAACAGCCCGTCGAACAGCGCATAGGTGGCCGAGGGCGGCATGCCGGGTGCTTCGCCCGAGAGCTCGGCAAAGCGGCTCATGATGCGCCAGATCATGTCCTCGAGGCTCTTGTCGATCTGCACGACATCGGCGCGGAAGGCTTCCTCGAACAGCGCCTGCGAACGCAGGTCGTACCAGAGGCGGTGCACGTGGCCTTCGTCGCGCAGCGTGTCGCCAAGGCTCTGCAGGAAGCCATCCATCAGCTCGTCGTAGGTGGTGGCGCTTTCCACCGCGTGGTCGTAGCGCGTGACGCAGCGTGCCTTGTACTGCTTGACGCTGCAGATGATCAGGTCGACCTTGTCGCTGAAGTAGTAGTGCAGAACGCCGTGCGAGAACTCTGAGTTCTGGGCGATCTCGCGCAGGCTCGTGCGTGCATAGCCCAGTGCCGCCAGCGTGGTGAGTGCGGCCTCGCCCAGTTCGGCGCGCCGTTCCGAGAATTTGTCGACCCGAGCCTTGGGCACTCGTTCAGCGTGTTTCTTCAGCCGTTGATGTGTCGTCATTGAAAGCCGGACCGCACGCATGCCGGCCCCTGTGTTCTTCGTGATTCCAAACCATAGCACGCAAGCGGGAGAACCCGCATCCGGCGTGCCACGCATGTCATTTTACGAAGTTTTGACAATCGTCAAAGAAAAACTTGACACCCGTAAAGTCGATTTCTACGATGACCGCTCCATCTCACAACACATCTACAGGAGACAAGTGATGGCCAAGTTCGACTTGAAAGGGCGCAAGGCCCTGGTGACGGGCGGTGCGCGCGGCATTGGCGCGGGCATTGCCGAAGCACTGGCGGCGGCCGGCGCCTCCGTGATGATTGGCGACGTGCTTGCCGACCTGGGGCGCGAAACCGCTTCCAGGTTGTCTGCCTCTGGAGCGAAGGTGGGCTTCGTTCCGCTCGACGTCACGAAAGACGGCGACTGGGCCTCTGCCACCGAGACCACCGTCAAGGAACTCGGCGGCTTCGACATCCTCGTCAACAACGCCGGCATCGAGATCACCTCGCTGGTGATCGACGTCGACGGCGACGACCTGCGCCGCATGCTCGACGTGAACGTGGCCGGCACGCTGCTGGGCATGAAGCACGCGTTCCGTGCGATGCGTCCCGGTGGCGGCGCGGGCGGCGGCGGGGCTGTGGTCAACATCGCATCGGTCGCGGCGACCATCGCTTTCCCGGCCATTGCGGGCTACTCGGCCACCAAGTCCGCGGTCGACCGCGCCACGCGCGTCGCGGCCATGGAGTCCGGCAAGCTGGGCTACGGCGTGCGCGTGAACTGCATCTACCCCGGACTGGTGCCCACCGACATGGGCATGAAGCTCGCCAACGACATCGTCGCCGCGGGGCTCGCACCCAGCGTCGAGGCGGCAGTGGGCGACGTGATCGGCCAGACGCCATTGGGCCGTCTCGGTGAGGTCGGCGACATGGCCGATGTGGTGGTCTTCCTCTGCTCCGATGCGGCGCGGTTCATCACCGGCGCGGGCATCGCGGTAGACGGCGGCATGGGCATGTGAGCACGTAGAAAAGGAGACAGAACATGAGCAACAGCAAGAAGAAGCCCGTCGTCGTCTACGGCGCCTCAGGCTACACCGGCCGACTGGTGTGCGAATACCTGCGCGAGTACAACATCCCCTTCGTTGCCGCGGGCCGCAGCGCGCAGAAGCTGGAAGCGGCGATGAAGTCGAACGTGCCCGGTATCGAGACCGCTAGCTACGAGGTGGTGGAGGTGAAGCATTCGGTGGCGGCGCTCACGGAGCTCTTCACCGGCGCCTCGGTGGTGCTCAACACGGTGGGGCCTTTCGCCAAGTTCGGCCCCGAGGTGGTCGAGGCCTGCCTGGCCGCCGGATGCCACTACACAGACACCACCGGCGAGCAGGACTGGCTCATCATGCTCGAGCAGAAGTACGGCGCCAGGTTCGCCGCCGCGGGCCTGCTGCTCTCGCCCGGCCTGGCGCAGATGTACACCACCGGCGAGATCGCCGCGCAGCTGTGCCTGGAGACACCCGGGCTCGACACGCTGGACATCGCCGTGTTCTGGGGCGGCAGCCCGACCATCGCATCCACCCAGACCATCCTGGTCAACGCGGCCACGTCCAAGGCCTACTACCTGGAGCAGAACGAATACGTAGAGTGGCAACCCGACGCGGGCCTGTACCACCTGTCGATTCCCGGCCAGCACGAGGCGGCGCTGGCACTTCCATGGGGTGGCACCTCGCATCCGGTATGGTTCAAGCGCGATCCGCGCGTGGCCAATGTGAAGGTGCTCGGCGGGGTCTTCAACAAGGCGCTGATGCAGGGCGTGCCGCACATCGTGGCAGCCGCGCTCAAGGCCACCGAAGGCATGAACGACGACGATCGCTATGCCGCCCTGGCCCAGACGGCGGCAGGCGTGATGAACACCATGCCCCCGCGCGAGAACCCGCGCATCAACAAGTCCGTCGATTCGGTGCATGCCTCCGGTCCGCTGGGCCGCATGCACTGCGTGATTTTCGGGAACTGCAACTACAAGCAGACCGGCTTGCTGCAGGCCTATGCGGCCGCCTCGCTGCTGCAGCAGGCACCGCGCCGCGCCGGCTTCGCCTCGGGTTGCCAGGCCTTCGGGCATCGCGAGCTGCTGGGCGCGCTGCGCAGCTTCGGACTGGTGCAGGAGCCCGTGCTCACCCGGCTGGGCTGACTTCCATGCGCCTGATCGACTACCTGGACAAGGGCGCTTCGCTGGGAGCCGCGGCGCCCTGCCTGCGCATGGGGGCCGTGCTGCTGTCGTACGGCGACGCGCAGCGCTTCAGCTACCGGGTGGCGCGGGCGCTGCAGCGCAGCGGCATCGCCCCGGGCAGCAAGGTGGCGGTGCTGTCGGGCAACGATCCGGTCGCCTTCGCATGCGTCTTCGGGCTGTCGCGCGCAGCGGCCGTGTGGTGTCCGATCAATCCGCGCAACGAGGCAGCCGAGAACCGCTACGTGCTCGACGCCTTCGACTGCAGCTGCCTGATCTTCCACAGCAACTACGCACCGCTTGTCGAGCAGATGCGGTCCGACCTGCCCAAGGTGACGACGCTGGTCTGCCTCGACAAGGCGCAGCCCTTCGCGCCATCGCTCGACCAATGGCTGGGGGATGCAGGCGATGCCCCCATCGATGTGCAGGTGGTCGACGACGTCGCGATGATCGCCGGCACCGGCGGCACCACCGGCCAGCCCAAGGGCGTGATGCTGTCGGGGCGCAACCTCGAGGCGATGTCGGCGCTGACGCTGATGGGCTACCCCTTCGAGGGCCGGCCCGTCTACCTCGCGCTTGCGCCGCTCACGCATGCGGCCGGCGTGCTGTGCCTGCCTGTGATGGCGCTGGGCGGGCAGGTCGTGATCATGCCCAAGCCCGACCTTGGCGAATTCCTCGGCCTCATCGAAGAACACGGCGTCACTCACACCTTCCTGCCGCCCACGCTGATCTACATGCTGCTGCAGCACCCGCAGCTGGCAGATGCGAAGCTCGATTCGCTGCAATGCTTCTGGTACGGCGCGGCGCCCATGTCGGCCGCGCGGCTCGAAGAGGCGCTGCAGAAGATCGGCCCCGTCATGGCCCAACTCTTCGGCCAGGCCGAGGCGCCGATGATGATCTCGATGATGTCGCCGCGCGACCACTTCAACAATGACGGCACGGTCGCACGCCAACGTCTGTCATCGGCCGGCCGCCCCGGGCCGCTCGTGCAGGTGGGCGTGATGAACGGCGACGGCGCGCTGCTGCCCACGGGCGAGAGCGGAGAGATCGTGGTGCGCGGCTCGCTCGTGATGCTCGGCTACTACAAGGACGCGCGCGCCACCGAAGAGGCCTCGCGCCACGGCTGGCACCACACCGGCGACATCGGCTACCTCGACGCCGACGGGTTTCTCTACATCGTGGACCGCGCCAAGGACATGATCATCTCGGGCGGCTTCAACGTCTACTCCGCCGAAGTGGAGCAGGTGCTGATGCAACACCCCGACGTGCAGGACAGCGCAGTCGTCGGCCTGCCTGACGAGAAATGGGGCGAGCGCGTGGTGGCCGTGTTGCAGCCGCATGTCGGTCGGCAGGTGAACTTGGAAGAGATCAAGGCTTTCGTCAAGGCGCGCATCGGCAGCGTGAAGGCGCCCAAACAGATCGAGGTGTGGCTCGACCTGCCGCGCTCCAAGGTGGGCAAGGTGCTGAAGAAGGAAGTGCGTGCAGCATTGCTGTCGGACGAAGCAGAGCCGAGGCAGCGCTAGAAGCGAATGTCTCCGGGCATAACTCCCTTGAACGCCGACGACGGGAGACTGTGCGGCGCTACAGTGCCGCCATGCGCAAACACCTTTCCACCACCACCGGTCCCCAACGTCTTCTCTACGGCGCTGTCTCCGGCTGCGCCACCGCCGCGGCGTTGATGCCGGCGCCCATGAGCGGCATGGCGCGCGCGCTGGCCGGGTGGTGCGTGGCCGTGGCGGTCTACCAGGTGCTGTCGTGGTGGCTGGCCGACACCTTCGATGCGAAGCGTACGCGCGAGCGCGCGCAGTCGCTGGACCAGCCCAACGTGGTGATCCTGGTCTCGATGCTGGTGGTGGTCGGCGCCAGCGTGGTGGCCATCGCCATGCTGCTCCAGCAGGTGAAGGCGCTGAGCGGCTGGGAGCGCGCGGCGCACGTGGCGCTCGGGCTGGTGGCGCTGGCGGGCTCGTGGCTGATGATGCACACGATCTACGCCTTTCATTACGCACACCGCTACTACATCGACCAGAAGAGCGGCACGCCCGACGGCGGGCTCGACTTTCCGGGCAAGGACGACGCCCCCGACTACTTCGACTTTCTTTACTACTCGTACGTGATCGGCATGACCTCGCAGGTGTCCGACGTGCAGGCGACGTCGAAGGAGATGCGGCGCATCACTTTGCTGCACAGCGTGCTGGCCTTCGCGTTCAACATGCTGGTGCTCGCACTCTCGGTGAACGTCGTCGCGGGCGCCGTGTAGGCGCCCGGCCTAAGCATTCTCAGGCCGAGGCCTTGCGGGGCCACCCCAGCTTGACGATGCCCGTCGACAGCGCCACGCCGCAGACGATGACGGCCGCGCAGATCAGCATCCACTGCGTGATGTTCTCGCCGAGGAACACCGCGCCGTAGAACAGCGCGAACACCGGCACCAGGAAGGTCACCGTCAGCGCGCGCGCCGGGCCGGCGCGTTCGATCAGCCGGAAGAACAGGATGTAGGCGACGCCCGTGCAGGCGATGCCGAGCGCCAGCAGCGCGAGCCAGGCGCGCAGGCTGGGCATCTGCGCGGGCCAGAGCCAGAAGGCGGGCAGGGCGAGGAACAGCGTGGCGCCGATCTGGCTGCCGGTGGCTGTGGTCAGCGCGGGCACACCGCCCAGATGGGCGCGCGTGGCGCTGGCCGAGATGCCGTAGCAAAGGCATGCGCCCAGGCAGGCCAGCACCGCGAAGAGTGCGGCATTGCCGCTGGCACCCGCATGCAGGCCGGCGCTGCGGCTGGCGAGCATTGCCACGCCGGCAAAGCCGATCACCAGCCCGACGATGCGCGAGCCCGCTGGCCGCTCGCGGAACCAGGCCCAGGCCACAAGTGCGCCGAACATCGGCGTCGTGGCATTGAGCACGGCGGCGAGACCGGTGTTGATGGTCAGCAGCGCGAAGCAGAACAGCGCGAACGGCATGCCCGAGTTGAAGACGCCGACCGCGAAGCTGGCCTTCCAGTGCTTGGCGAGAGACGGCCCATGGCCGCGCAGCAGCGCGATGGGCAGCAGGAACAGTGCGGCAATCGCCACCCGCACCGCAGCCGTCGGCAGCGCGCCGAACTCCGCAGCGCCGATGCGCATGAAGAGGAAAGACGCGCCCCAGAGCGCGCCCAGCAGCACCAGGTCGATGAGCCAGGCAGTGGGTGCGAGGGGCTTGGCGGCTGCAGCGTTGTTGTTCGTTGTGGTCATGCGTCTTTCGCTCTTTGTCTCTTCTTTGTTGGAAGTTTTTACAGCGCGCCTTCGAGTTCCAGCAGGGCGGTCTTGCGGTCGAGCCCGCCAGCGTAACCGGTCAACGACCCGTCCGACCCCAGCACGCGGTGGCAAGGCACGATCACGCTGATCGGGTTGCGCCCTACGGCCGCGCCCACTGCGCGCACCGCAGCAGGGTTGCCCACGTTGACGCTGAGCGCGCCATAGCTCGTGGTGGCACCCGCCGGAATGGCCAGCAGTTGCTGCCACACGCTCTGCTGGAACGCGGTGCCGTGCGACAGGTCGAGCTTCATGTCGAAGTTGTCGCGCTTGCCGGCGAAGTAGTCGTGCAGCTGCGCGGCCGCCTCGACCAGCGCGGGGTGGTCGTCCTTCGTGATCCAGCCGCTGGTGTCGGGCCAGTGGCGCTGCTGGTCGAACCAGACGCCGGCCAGGCCCTGGTCGGTGGCCGCCATCGTGATGCCGCCGAGAGGCGTGTCGATGTGCGAGGTGTAGATGACTTTGCTCTTGAACTTCATGACATTTCAGGCGGTGAGGCCTGCCGTAGTGATGAGAGGGAATTCCGCGGCCGCCGTTTCGGTGGCGGTCGCAGGAGTGGAAGAGGGTGCATGCCAGGCCCGCAGCACCGCATAGCTGCGCCATGGCCGCCAGGCTTGCGAGGCCTCGCTGGCAGCGCGCGCTGTGGTTACGCCCAGCGCCTTTTGCAGTGCCACGTCGCCGGCCGGGAAGGCATCGGGCCAACGCAGCGCGCGCATCGCGATGTACTGCGCGGTCCAGGCGCCGATGCCGGGCAGCTCCTGCAGCGCCGCGATGGTCGAAGGCACGTCGGCCCCTGCATGCAGCGCCAGCTTGCCGGACGCGACTTCGCGCGCGATGGCGTGCAGGGCCGTCTGCCGCTGCCGCACGATGCCGAGTTGCCCCAGTGCATCGCCGCTCGCAGCGGCAATGGCCGCGGGCGTGGGGAACAGCCGGTTCAGCCCGTCGATGGGTGTAGCCAGCGGTTCGCCGAAGGCCTCGACAAGCCGCGAGCCCAGCGTGCGCGCCGCGGCCACCGTGATCTGCTGGCCCAGCACCGCGCGCACCGCCAGTTCGAAGCCGTCGACCGTGCCCGGCACGCGCAGCCCGTCGCCATGCGGAAAGGCCGCATGCAGCGCCGCATTGATGGCCATCGGCTCGGCATCGAGGTCGAACAGGGCGCGAGCGCGGCTGATGACGATGGGCAGCACCGCGGCAAGCGAATCGCTGACCGACAGCAGCAGTTGCTCGCGTTCGAGGTCGAAGCGCAGTTGCAGCCAGCCCGCATGCGCCTGCCCTCCTTGCTGGACGCGCAGCGTGCGTGTCAGCTTTACATACGTGGGCGTGCTGCCCTTGGCGGGCTCCTTGCCGTCCGCCGTGGATACGACTTCGACGCCGCGCAGTGCACGGCGCGCGAAGAAGCCCAGCATCGCGTTGGCGTCGTAGGGCGGGCGAAAACCCAGCCGCACCTCGATGGCCTTGCCTTCGCCACCTTCGGCGGTGGCGCCACCGGCGCGCCGCAGGGCGCTGGGGTTCAGGCCATAGTGCTCCAGAAAGGCCGCATTGAACCGCCGCACGCTGGCGAAGCCGCTGGCCAGTGCCACCTGCGTCATCGGCAGGCGGGTGTCGGCGATGAGCTGTTTGGCGGCCAGCAGGCGGCGCGTCTGCAGATATTGAAGGGGCGAGACGCCGAACTGCACCTCGAAGATGCGCCGCAGGTGGCGATCGCTCACGCCGAGCCGCGCCGCGATCTGTGCCGCGCCCGGGCCGTCTTCCGACCAGGCATCGGGCTCGTCGATCAGCCGTGCCGCCTGCAGCGCGAGGATGCGCGAGGCGTCTTCGGTCGACCAGCTGGCTGCACGCGGCGCCAGCTCGGGCCGGCAGCGCAGGCAGGGGCGAAAGCCCGCGGCCTCGGCCTGTGCGGCGTGGCGGAAGAACCGGCAGTTCTCGCGCCGCGGCAGCTTGACGCGGCAGACCGGGCGGCAATAGATGCCGGTGGAGGTCACGGCGGTGAAGAACGACCCGTCGAAGCGCGCATCATGCGTCTTCATCGCCAGGTAGCAGGCGTCGCTCTCGAGCGCTTCGGTGGGGGTGTGGCTGGTAGGCATGGGGAAATGATACGGTTTCGACTCGTTTCAACTGGCCGTTTTCGGACATGTGGGCATCTGGAGCCTTGCCTACAATGCCCCGTTTACAAAACCAACAGGGAAACGCCTTTCATGCAGCTCAGCGCGTCGATCTTCAAGGCCTATGACATTCGCGGCGTCGTGCCCGTCACTCTCGATACGGAGGTGGCGGAAGCGCTCGGCAGGGCCTTCGGCAGCGCAGCCCGCGCCGCCGGTGAGAAGTCGGTGGCTGTGGGGCGCGATGGCCGCCTGTCGGGCCCCGCGCTGGCAGAGGCGCTGATCAAGGGCCTGGTGGCCACCGGCGTCGAAGTGATCGACGTGGGCGCCGTCACCACGCCAATGCTGTACTTCGCGGCCCACACGCTGTGCAAGAGCGGCATCCAGGTCACCGGCAGCCACAACCCCAAGGACTACAACGGCTTCAAGATGGTGCTGGCCGGCCGCGCGATCTACGGCGACGAGATCCAGGGCCTGCGCAAGACCATGGAAGCGGGCACCGCCCAGCTTGCCCCGGGCGGCAGCGTGCGCAAGGTCGACGTGACCGATGCCTACGTCAAGCGCATTGCCGGCGACATCAAGCTGGCACGGCCGATGAAGATCGTGATCGATTCGGGCAACGGCATTGCGGGTGCATCGGCCCCTGCCATCTTCCGCGCCATCGGCTGCGAAGTGACCGAGCTGTTCAGCGAAGTCGACGGCGACTTCCCCAACCATCACCCTGACCCCAGCAAGCCCGAGAACCTCAAGGACCTGATGGCCGCACTCGCCACGGGCGACGCCGAACTGGGCCTGGCCTTTGACGGCGACGGCGACCGCCTGGGCATCGTCACCAAGGACGGCCAGAACATCTTCCCCGACCGCCAGATGCAACTCTTTGCACAGGACGTGCTGTCGCGCGTGCCCGGCGGCACCATCATCTACGACGTGAAATGCTCGCAGCGCCTGGCACCGGCCATCGAGGCAGCGGGCGGCGTGCCGATGATCTTCAAGACCGGCCATTCGCTGATCAAGGCGAAGATGAAGGAAATCGATTCGCCGCTGGGCGGCGAGATGAGCGGCCACATCTTCTTCAAGGAGCGCTGGTTCGGCTTCGACGACGGCACCTATGCGGGCTGCCGGCTGCTCGAAATATTGAGCAAGAGCCCGAACGCGAGCGACGTGCTCAACGCACTGCCCACCAGCTTCTCGACGCCCGAACTGAACGTGGCCTGCGCCGAAGGCGAGCCGCACGTGGTGGTCGACAAGCTCGTGAAGGGCGCGAGCTTCGCGGCGCCCGCCAAGGTCTCGACCATCGACGGCTTGCGCGTCGACTGGCCCGATGGCTTCGGCCTGATCCGTGCATCGAACACCACCCCCGTGCTGGTGCTGCGCTTCGAAGGCCAGACCGATGCCGCATTGAAGCGCATCGAAGCCGAGATGCTGGCTTTGTTGAGAACCGTCAAGCCCGACGCCAAACTGGCTGAAGCCTCTCATTGAACTGAGCCCGTGCGTTCCCTGCTGCTTCGCCTCTACGGCGTCTTCACCACCGTCGTGCAACCGCTAGTGCGCCGCAAGCTGCGGCGCCGCGCCGAGGCCGAGCCGGGCTATGGCGTGGCCGTGGAAGAGCGCTTCGGCCACTACGACGAAGCCACCACCGGCCAGGCCCAGTGCTGGGTGCATGCGGTTTCGCTCGGCGAGACGCGCGCGGCCGCCATCCTGATTGCCGAGCTGCGGCGGCAGTACCCGGGCATTCCGATCCTGCTCACGCACGGCACAGCCACCGGCCGCGAAGAAGGCGCCAAGCTGCTCGAACCCGGCGACACGCAGGTCTGGCAGCCGTGGGACACGCCGGGTGCGGTGGCGCGTTTTCTTGACAAGTTCCAGCCCCGCATCGGCGTGCTGATGGAAACCGAGGTCTGGCCCGAGATGGCCGCTGCCTGCGCCGAGCGCCATATTCCGCTGGTGCTGGCCAACGCGCGGCTCAACGAGAAATCGCTGGCCTCGGCCGAACGGCTTGCATGGCTGGCGCGGCCCGCGTACTCGGCCCTGACGGCCGTGTGGGCGCAGACCGAGGCCGATGCGCACCGCCTGGTGTCGCTCGGCGCCAAGGTGGCCGGCATCTACGGCAACCTCAAATTCGACGCCACGCCCGATGCGCGCCAGCTGAACGCGGCCGTGTCGCTGCGCGAGCGCCTGCCCAAGCCGATGGTCGTGCTCGCAAGCTCGCGCGACGGCGAAGAGCGGCTGCTGCTCGAAGTGCTCAAGCGCTTCGGCGCAACCTCGCCCGTGCCGCCCGAGCAGGGCGCGATCCGCTCGATTGCCAAGCGCGTGCACGACGTGCAATGGATGATCGTGCCGCGTCATCCACAACGCTTCGACGAAGTGGCGGCGCTGATCGAGGCCGAGGGCTTTGCCGTCGCGCGCCGGAGCGCGGCGGGCCAGCCGTCAGATGCAGAGATCTGGCTCGGCGATTCGCTGGGCGAAATGGCGCTGTACTACGGCCTCGCCGACGTGGCGCTGCTCGGCGGCAGCTTCGAGCCGCTGGGCGGGCAGAACCTGATCGAGCCGGCGGCCTGCGGTTGCCCGGTGATCATGGGCCCGTCAACCTTCAACTTCGCCGAGGCGGCGCAGTTGTCGCTGGCAGCCGGTGCGTCGCTGCGGGTCGAGGGCATGGAGCAGGCCGTGACGGCCGCGCTGAAGCTGGTCGAGAACCCCGAGCGCCGCGCCACGATGGCGCAGGCCGCGCTGGCGTTCTCTTCATCGAACCGCGGAGCTGCCGAGCGCACCGCGGCCGCTGTGCTGGCGATTGCACAGGCGGCGGAACCGGTGACGGCGGCGGGGGAGCCGCTGGACGAAGAACCAACGCGGGCCGAGCCCACGCTGGACTGACTGCGGCGCGCGCTCAGCGCACCGGCGGGTTCAGGATTACCGGCGGCACGGGCGCTGTCGGCATCGTCGGCGCCGGCGGATTGAACGGCTGCACCGGCACCGGCGGGATCACCGGAATGCTCGGCGGCGTCACGGTTGTCGCAGGCGGCACCGTGGTGCTGCGATCAGGCCCAGTGGCCGAAGGCACGGCAGGCACGCTGCCATTGCTTGCCAGCGTCGCGTTGATCGCATTCATGTCGTCGGTTGTCAGCGTGCCGTTGGCCTGGCGCAGCTTCAGGTTGCCCAGCAGCACGTTGTAGCGCGCCTGCGCCAGGTCGCGTTTGGTCTGGTAGAGCTGGCTCTGCGAGTTCAGCACGTCGATGTTGATGCGCACGCCCACCTGGTAGCCGAGCCGGTTGGCGTCGAGCGCGCTCTGGCTCGATGCCTCGGCCGCTTCCAGCGCCTTCACCTGTCCAGCGCCGGAGACGAGCCCGAGGTAGGCCGCGCGGGTGGCCTGCGCCACGCTGCGGCGGGTGCCGTCGAGCACGCTGCGCGACTGGTCTTCGAGCGCCAGCGTTTCCTTGATGCGGTTTTCGGTGGCGAAGCCGGCGAACAGCGGCAGGTTGAAGGTCACGCCGACCGTGGTTGCGTTGACGCGCGTGCCCACGGTGCTGGTGCTGGTGCCCGTCGGGTTGCGCGTGACGTTGTAGCCCAGGTTGGCGTCGAGCGTGGGCTTGTGGCCGGCCTTGGCCTTGTCCACTTCGAGCCCGGCCACGTCCAGGCCCAATCGGGCCTGCTGGATCGAGGGATGCACCTCGTCGGCCTGCGTAACCCAGGCGTTGATGTCCGCGGGCACGGCGGCGGGCAGCACCACCGGCACCCGCAGCGGCACCGGCACGCTGCCAGGGCGGCCGACCAGCTGGTCGAGCACGATCTTCTTCACCTGCAGGTCGTTCTCGGCCGCGATCTCTTGCGCGATCACCAGGTCGTAGCGGGCCTGTGCCTCGCGCGAGTCGGTGATGGTGGAGGTGCCGACCTCGAAGTTGCGCTTGGCCGACGCCAACTGCTCGGCCACGGCAACCTTTTGCGCGCGCACCAGCGCCAGGCTGTCCTGGCTTGCGAGCACGTCGAAGTACGCCTGGCTCACGCGCACGATCAGGTCTTGTTCGGCAATGGTGAGCACCGCCTGCGCGATGTCGGCCTGGCGCTTGCCCTGCTCGTACGTGGCCCAGTTGGCGGGCCGGTACAGCGGCTGCGTGGCGTTGATGCCGACGTTCTGCGTGTTGAAGTCGCGCGGCGTGGTGGTGCCGCGGCCGGTGCCCGTGAGGGTGTCGATGTCGAGGTCGCTGCGCGTCACGCCGGCCGTGAGCCCCACGGCGGGCAGGATGCCGGCCTTGGCCTGCGCGGCGCGCGCGACGTTGGCCTCGTACTGGGCCCGTGCGCCCTGGTAGGTGGCGTCGTAGCCGCGGGCGGCGTCATAGAGTTCGTTCAGTGTCTGGGCCTGGGTCAGGGCCGGCGATGCGAGCAGGGCTGCGAAGGTGATTGCGAGCGCTGCGGAAAGAGGCGAAAGCCGGGGCCTGGAAGGCATTGAACGTCCTTGAAGAAAGAATCAGTAGCGCGGGACCGAGGGGTCGTGCGAAGACCAGGCGTCGATGCCGCCCGCCACGTTGGCGAGCTGGTCAAAGCCGTTCTGGTTCAAAAAGGCGGCCACGCGCTGGCTGCGCGCGCCGTGATGGCACAGGCATGCGATTCGAAGTTCGGACTGGCCGTTGCTCAGCTCGGCCAGCCGCCCGGGAATCTCGTTCATCGGAATCGCCACCAGGGTGAAGCCCTGGGGCGCGACGCTCGCCGTCTGCAGCTCCCAGGGTTCGCGCACGTCGAGCAGCACGGGGGTGGCGTCGGCGTTCTGGGCGAACCAGGCGGCAAGGTCGGCGGGGCGGACTTGGTCGATCATTCGGTCAACCGCCGGCTCAGAACGAGAAGCGCGAGGGCTCGGGGAAGTTCAGCAGGCGCGGGGCCACGATGTCCCAGGGCTGGATGGTGTCCCACTTGCTTTCGCTCGAGCGGGTGACGAAGTGGGCGCGCATCATCGGCTCTTCGCCCACGATGGCCGAGAGGCGGCCGCCGACCTTGAGCGAACCCAGCAGGTTCTGCGGAATGCGGGCGACCGAGCCGCTGAGCACGATCACGTCGAAGCTCGGGCCGCTGGCCAGGGGCACGGCGCCGTCGGCATTGCGCACTTCGACGTTGGTCACGCCGTTGCGGCGCAGCGTCTCGGCGGCGCGGGCGGCCAGCACGGGGTTGATTTCAAGCGACAGCACCTGGGCGGCGCGGGCACCCAGCAGGGCGGCCATGAAGCCGGAGCCGGTGCCGATTTCGAGCACCGATTCGTGCTTCTGGATGTGCAGGTCTTGCAGCGTGCGGGCCTCGACCTTGGGCGACAGCATGAATTCGCCGGGCACGGAGCCGTCGAGCAGGGGCAGCTCCATGTCGAAGAAGGACAGCGTGCGGTGTTCTTCCGGCACGTAGTCTTCGCGGTGGATTTCGGCCAGCAGTTCGAGGATGTCCGTTTCCAGCACATCCCAGGGGCGGATCTGCTGTTCGATCATGTTGAAGCGCAAGCGCTCGAGGGTGGGGGTGGGGTTCATGGCGTGGTTTTCCTAGTGGGCTCAGGACAAACCTTCAATTTTAGGTGCCGGCGGTGACACCGGCGGCACGCTCGGCCTTCCGGGGTGCGCGCTGAGCCCGTTGATCACCACGTCGGCCTGCACGGCGACGTACTTTTCGGGGTCGAGCGCCGATGCGCCGTCGACGCAGACCATGGCTGAATGCTTCCAGAGCATGAGGAAGACCATGGGCGCCACCACCGAATAGATCGCGTGGTCGATGTCCATCGGCGCGAACTCGCCGCTGTCGATGCCGCGCTTGAAAATGCGCCGCAGCAGCTCGTGGCCGGGCCGGACCACCTCGCGGCGGTAGAACTCCGCCAGTTCGGGAAAGTTGGCGCCCTCGCTCATCATGAGCTTGGTCAGGCCCGAGGCCTGGGTCTTGCCGACGCGCTCCCACCACACGCTCATGCAGTAGCGCAGCATCTCGGCCGTGGTGCCTTCGAAGGCCTCGAACTCGGCATTCCACTCCGTGAAACGGCCGCCGAGGTTTTCCATGACCACGGCCTTGAACAGCTCTTCCTTGCTCGGAAAGTAAAGAAAGAGGGTGCCCTTGGAGACGCCGGCGCGCGCCGCCACTTCCTCGGAACGGGTGGCGGCAAAGCCCTTTTCGACGAACAGATCGAGCGCGGCGGCCAGCAGTTCGCCCGGGCGCGCCTCTTTCCGGCGTTCGCGCTTGGCGTGCACCGGGCAGATCTTTTCGACGAAGGAGCGGGGCGTGGGCATGGTGTTAATGACTCGCGGGTTAGTAATGTAGTGACCGGCATCCGTCACGTCAAGCCGCGACAATATCGGGTTCGTCTTTTTCCAACCTGCCGGAGCAGCACCATGCCTACTTCATCGTCGCCTACCGAAACCATCGTGCTGGGCGGTGGCTGCTTCTGGTGCACCGAGGCGGTGTTCGACCGGGTTCAGGGCGTGCTGGACGTGGAATCGGGCTATTGCAACGGCCAGGTCGTCAATCCGACCTACGAGCAGGTCTGCACCGGCCGAACCGGCCATGCCGAGGTGGTGAAGCTCGAATTCGACCCGGCGCAGATCAGCCTGCGCGAAATCCTCGAAATCTTCTTCGTCGTGCACGACCCGACCACGCTCAACCGCCAAGGCAACGACGCCGGCACCCAATACCGCAGCGGCATCTACTACACCAGCGACGCCCAGAAAGAGGTGGCCGAAGGGGTCATCCGCGAGATCGAGGCCAGCAAGACCTATCACTCGCCCGTCGTCACCGAAGTGGCGAAGCTCGCCAACTACTCGACGGCCGAGGCCTACCACCAGGACTACTTCCTGAACAACCCGAACCAGGGCTACTGCGCGTTCGTCGTGGGCCCGAAGGTCGAGAAGTTCCAGAAGACCTTCGCCTCGCGCCTGAAGGCCTGACCGCCTCCCACCCCGTGCGCATCGCCCGCCAGTCTCCCTCCCGTTCGTCGCGCGCGTTCATCGTCGCGCTGGCGTTCGCGTTGTGGATTGCGGGCACGCTGGGGGTCATGCACCGTTCGCTGCACGTGCCGGGCCTCTCGCACGCCGAGGCGGCGGTGCAGGTGCAGCAGGCATCGCGCAGCGGCGCGCACGACCACGCGGCCCACGGGCTGGGCAGCCTGTTCGGCGAGCACACCGACGCCGAATGCCGGCTGTACGACCAGCTGGAGCACGGCTCCGCCGTGCCCAGCGTGCCGCTGGTGGTGCTGCCGATGCTGCTGCCGTCGGCCACCTTCGCCTATCTGCAGGGCGAGGTCGTCGCCCGCTGGATCGCGCTCTTCGACGCGCGCGGTCCGCCTTCCTCTCGCTGAATCCCCCTGTGTTCCGGCTGCCGCCGCCCGCATCGCGCGGGCGGCGGCAGATCGTTCATCGATTCAACGAGTGCCCATTCATGATTCCCAATTTCCGTCGCAGTGCCGTTGGCATTGCCGTTCTTTCACTGCTGTCCTGGTCGGCCTTCGCCCAGGACGCGACCACCACGACCACCACCGTCGCGCCCAGCGCCGAAGGCACGCTGTCTACCGTGGAGATCCAGTCCGAGCGCCTCAAGAAGGCGCGCATGGAACTCTCGCCCGAGGTCGGCGCGACCGTCTACCGCATCGACCGCGCGGCCATCGACGCGCTCGGCAAGGGCGACGCCACGCCGCTGGACGACGTGCTGCTGACACTGCCCGGCGTGGCCAAGGACTCGAAGGCTTCCGGTTCGCTGCATGTGCGCGACGACCACGGCAACGTGCAGTACCGCGTCAACGGCGTGCAGCTGCCCGAAGGTATTTCGGGCTTCGGCCAGTCGCTGGACACGCGCTACATCGACTCGGTCAACTTCCTGACCGGCGCCTTGCCCGCGCAATACGGCCTGCGCACTGCCGGGGTGGTCGACATCCAGACCAAGCAGGGCTTCGGCAAGCCCGGCGGTTCGCTCGGCTTCACCTTCGGCAGCCACAACACGCTGGAAGAAAGCGGCTCGGTCTACGGCACCACCGGCAACCTGAGCTACTACCTGTCGGGCAGCCTGGTGTCCAACACCAACGGCATCGAGAACCCGCAGCCCACGCTCAACGCGCAGAACGACCGCACGCGGCAGGGCAAGACCTTCGGCAACCTCTCGTACTACCTCGACGCCGACACGCGCCTGGGCCTGATGTTCGGCACCTACAACGGCAAGTTCCAGATTCCGACCAACCCGAACCAGACGCCGTCCTTCTCGCTGGCCGGCTACAGCGACCTGGGCACGGGCTACAACGGGCTGCCGTCGTCCGACGTGCGCGAGCGCCAGACCGAGGCCACACGCTTCGTCGCGCTGTCCTACCAGAAGACGGTGGGCGCGCTGGACTTCCAGCTCTCGGCCTTCCACCAGTACTCGAGCCTGCACTACGTGCCCGACGCCGTGGGCGACCTGATCTACAACGGCGTGGCCTCCGACACCCTGCGCTCCAACTCGTCCAACGGCCTGCAGGCCGATGCGTCGTACAAGCTGAACGATGCCCACACGCTGCGCTTCGGCGGCGCCTACACGCGGCAGACCACGCGCAGCATCAATGCGGTGAACGTGTTCCCGGTCGACGACACCGGCGCGCAGGTAGGCAACACGCCGCTGCTGATCAACGACAACTCCAGCAAGGTCGGCCAGCTCGCCAGCCTCTACCTGCAGGACGAATGGCGCATCGACTCGAAGCTGACCTTCAACTACGGCTTGCGCTACGACAGCGTCGACGCTTTCACCAAAGAGCACCAGTGGAGCCCGCGGCTGAACCTTGCGTACAAGCTGTCGGACGACACGGCGCTGCACGCGGGCTACGCGCGCTACTTCACGCCGCCGCCGCAGGAGCTGGCCTCGCAGCAGAGCATCAATCTGTATGCGGGCACCACCAACCAGCCGGAGGTTGCCAACTCCGATGCGGTGAAGGCGGAGCGCACCCATTACTTCGACCTGGGCGTGGACCACAAGGTGAATGCCAACCTGTCGCTGTCGGCCGACGTGTACTACAAGGACATCACCAACCTGCTCGACGAAGGCCAGTTCGGCCAGGCGCTGATCCTGTCGCCGTTCAACTATGCCAAGGGCTTCGCGCGCGGGCTGGAGCTTTCGGCCCGTTACAGCGACGACCACTGGTCGGCCTACGCGAACTTCGCCTACCAGAAGGCGATGGGCAAGGACATCGTGTCGAGCCAGTCGCTGTTCGGCGCCGATGAGCTGAGCTACATCGCCAACCACTACGTGTACCTGGACCACGACCAGACCTACACACTGTCGGGCGGCGCCAGCTACCGCTTCGGCGACAACCAGGTCAGCGGCGACCTGATCTTCGGCAGCGGCCTGCGCCGCACGCCCGACGGCGGCGCGCCCAACAGCGCGGCACTGCCGCACTACGCGGTGGTCAACGCCGCCTACTCGCACACCTGGAAGGAGTCGTCGGGCGGTGACATCGTCGGGCGCATCGCCATCCTGAACCTGTTCGACAAGAGCTACCTGCTGCGCGACGGCACGGGCGTGGGCGTGGGTGCGCCGCAGTACGGCACGCGGCGCAGCCTGTACGTGAGCATGACCACGCACTTCTGATGCAGGTCGCACGCAGATGACGCACACGAGGCTCTCGCGCACAGTCGCCTTCATGCTGCTCGTCGCAGTGTGGGTGACGTCGACGCTCGGCCTCGTGCATGCCACGCTGCACGTGCCGGGCGATCGCGCCTGGGCCCTGTCCGCCGAGCGCGCGACCGCCGTGGCTGCCGGGGCCTCTGAGGCTCACGCCCCGGCGCAGCGGCACACCTGGCTGCATGCGCTGTTCGGCGACAAGACCGACGCCGAGTGCCGGCTGTACGACCGGCTGTCGCACGGCTTCAGCGCGCCCGGCGTGCCGCTGCTGGTGCTGCCGATGGTGCTGCCGTCGGCCACCTTCGCGTATCTGCAGGGCGAAGCCGTCGCCCGCTGGATCGTGCTGTTCGACGCACGCGGCCCACCTTCCACTCGCTGAATTTCCGATGTGTTCCGACTGCCGCACCCGCTTGGCGTGGGTGGCGGCCGGTCGCCCCTTGATTTCAACGAGTGTCCATTCATGACTCCCAATTTCCCTCGCAACGCCATCGGCGTTGCCGTTCTTTCGCTTGCCTCTTTCGCAAGCCTGGCCCAGGCGCAGGCCCAACCCGCCGACGCCACCAGCCTGCGTGAAGTCACCGTCACCGGCAACCCGCTCGGCGCCAGCGACCTGATCGCGCCGACCACCACGCTGTCGGGCGACAAGCTGCTGCTGCGCTCCGAATCGACCCTCGGCCAAACGCTCGACAACGTGCCCGGCGTGAGCAGCAGCTACTTCGGCCCCAACGCCAGCCGCCCGATCATCCGCGGCCAGGACGGCGACCGCATCCGCATCCTGCAGAACGGCGGCGGCGCGCCCGACGCCTCGGCGCTGAGCTACGACCACGCCGTGCCGGTCGACGCACTGGTGACCGACCGCATCGAAGTGCTGCGCGGCCCTTCGGCGCTGCAGTACGGCGGCAGCGCCGTCGGCGGCGTGGTCAATGTGATCGACAACCGCATTCCGACGGAGCCGATCAACGGCTTCGGCGGCCGCGCCGACCTGGGCTATTCCACCGGCAACAAGGAAAAGAACGGCGGCGTGGTGCTCGAAGGCGGCAACGACCGCCTGGCGATCCACGTCGACGCCTTCAACCGCGACTCGAAAGACGTGTCGGTGCCGATCACGCTCGAATGCAGCAAGCCCGGCTCGCCGTGGACTGCGCGCAAGATCTGCAACTCGGCCAACGAGGCGCACGGCGGCGCCGTCGGCGGCACGATGTTCTTCGACCAGGGCTACATCGGCGCCTCGGTCAGCACCTACCGCAGCAAGTACGGCACCGTGGCCGAGGACGACGTCACCATCGGCATGAAGTCCGACCGCTATGCAATCGAAGGCGAGTGGCGCCCGGGCGGCTTCATCAGCAGCATCCACGCGAAGCTGAGCCACACGGACTACCGCCACACCGAGTTCGAGGGCGGCGAAGCCGGCACCACGTTCTCGAACATGAGCAACGACCTGCGCATCGAGGCGCGCCACCAGAAGATCGGCAACTTCGAAGGCTTGGTCGGCTTCAGCAGCGAAACCAATCGCTTCGCCGCCGACGGCGAGGAGGCCTTTGCGCCGCACAGCCGCACGCGCTCCAACGCGCTGTTCATGTACGAGGAATACGGCACTTCATGGGGCCGCCTGAGCTTCGGTGCGCGCACCGAGCAGGTCCGCATCCGCTCGCTGGGCTACCCGGACGATCCGACGGTCACGCGCTTTGCCGTCGGAGAGCGCACCTTCAATCCGCACAGCGCGGCCTTCGGTGCGCTGGTCAACCTCGCGCCGCAGTGGCAGCTGACTTCGAATCTCGCCTACACCGAGCGCGCGCCGAAAGACTACGAGCTGCTGGCCAACGGCCCCCACGTGGCAACGGCCGCATGGGAGGTGGGCGACCCGAACCTGAAGAAGGAGAAGTCGACCGGCCTCGATCTGGGCGCTCAATGGAAGTCGGGGCCCAACACGGCCCGCGTCAACGCGTATGTCACGCGCTTCAGCAACTACATCGGCTTGACGGCATCGGGGCGCAACCTCGATGAAGAGGGCAACGTGGCCGAGCCCGGCGCCACCGACACGCTGGCGGAGTACGTCTACAGCGGCGTGCGCGCGCGCTTCACCGGCATCGAGGCCAACGGCAACCTGCGCCTGCTGGGCACTGACGGCTTCGCACGCATGGGCGATGCGGGCACGCTCGACCTCGAGTGGCGCGGCGACATCGTGCGCGCGAAGAACCTCGACACCGGCGAGCCGCTGCCGCGCATCGCGCCGCTGCGCCTGGGCGCAACGCTGGCCTATGCCAACGGCCCGTGGGGCGCGCGCTTCGGCTTCGACTACAACGCGGCGCAGCACCGCATTCCGTCGGTGGGTGCGCGCGAAACCGATGCATACACGCTGTGGAATGCGGCCATCACCTACCGCATGAAGGTGCAGCGCGCCAACCTCACCTGGTATGCGCGCATGGACAACATCACGAACAAGCTGGCCTACAGCGCGACCTCGATCCTGACGACGACGGTGTATCCGAACGCGCCGTTGCCGGGGCGGACGTTGAAGGTCGGCCTGCGCGTGACGTTCTAAGGGCGCAAGGGGCGGGCGAAGACGAAAGAGTCCCTCGGCTATCCTCGCCGAGTGAATTCCATCGTCATCTCCTCGCTCCTCCCCGTCGTCCTGCTCATCGCTGTCGGCTATCTGGCAGGCAAGCGCCGCTGGATCGGCGGCAATGCGGTGAAAGACCTGTCGCACCTCATCTTCCTGCTGCTCGCGCCTGCGCTGCTGTTCCGCGCCATGAGCACGGTGCACGTCGAGCAGTTGAGCCTCAAGCCCGTGGCGGCGTACTTCATCGCCTCGGGCCTGCTGTTCGCGGGCACGCTGGCGCTGCGTGGGTTCAACCGCACGGCGGCGGTGCTCGCGCTGGCCAACACCTACAGCAACACCGTGATGATCGGCATCGCGCTGATCGGCCTCGCATACGGCGAGGAGGGCATGGTGGTGCTGCTCACGCTGATTTCGCTGCATTCGCTGGTGCTGCTGACCAGTGCCACGGTGGTGCTGGAGCTGGCCGTCGCGCGCGAGCAGGCCGGCGCCGCTGGCGCAGACAAGCGGCCGTCGATGGCTCGCACCGTGATGCGCGCGCTGCGCAACGCCATCATTCACCCCGTGCCGATGCCGATCATCGCGGGCCTGCTGTTCGCGCAGACCGGGCTGGTCATGCCCGAGGTCATCGACAAGCCGATCCAGCTGCTGGGCCAGGCCTTCGGGCCGATCGCGCTGGTGATGGTGGGTATTACCCTCGCGCTCACGCCCATCGGTCGGCACTGGCGCGGCGCGCTGGTGCAGGCACTGGTGAAGAACCTGCTGCATCCGCTGCTGGTGGCCGTCATCGGCTGGCTGCTGGGCGTGCGCGGCATTCCGCTCACGGTGATGGTGGTGGCTGCGGCGCTGCCGATCGGCGCCAACGTGTTCCTGTTCTCGCAACGCTACCGCACGTCCGAAGACCTGGTGACTGCCAGCGTCGCGGTGTCGACGGTACTGGGGCTCGTCACGCTCACGCTCGTGATGATGTGTGTGCAGTGGCTGCCCTGAGTCCTTCGGTCTCTTCTCCTTGGCGTTGAGCGGACTTTCGCCTTAGAACGCTTCGCCGCACGCCTATGTCGTTCGGCAGGGTGGCCGTTTGGCGAGATGGCGCGGGGCCGCTGGCACCCTACATTTGCCGGCTGATGATTCACCCGGCGCGCTCTTCGCCCCTTCTTGCTATGGCGGTGGTCGCGACGGTGATCGCGCTGCACGGCCGTCCCGCGCAGGCCGCGGAGCCCGCTGGCGCGGCCAAGCCGTGCCGCACGCCGTGCCTGTCGGCGAACGCGCCGCGCGAGCCGGCCGAGCCGCCTCCCGCCGAGAAGTCTGAAAAGACGGACGAGACGCCGCTGAAGCCGAAGCCGGTGATCAGGACACGCGCGCAGCCGGCCGCGTCGCCATCACCGCCGCCAGTGCAACGCGAAGCCGCCGCGCCGCGCCCTGCGCCATCGAAGCGCTGCAGCGAAATCAACATGCGCGCCGCCGTCGGCGAGCCGCTGTCGGACCAGGACATGAAGACATTGAGGAGCCAATGCTGATGACGACCACCACCCAACGAGTCCGCACGGCGCTGCGCCTGTTCGCGCTGTGCGCCGCCGCCGTACTTGCCGCCGCCTGCGCGCACCGCCCCGCGCCCGGCAACGCCATGCCCTTCGACCAGGCCATGAACCAGGCGGTGGACGACCTGATGGTGCAGACGCAGAAGCTGCCGGCCTTCCTGGCCAAGGTGGAGTCGACGCTCACGCAGCGCCGCATCGTGATCGATCCGCTGCTCGAAGGCGCAAGCGGCCAGCAGACCGAGGTGACGCGCGTGGCCGAGCAGCGCATCGTCCAGCGCATGCAGGCGCAGTTCAAGCAGTTCACCGTCACGCCGTTCAACGCCAGCGAGATCGGCAACGCGCAGTACGTGCTGAACGGCACGCTGGTGCGCGACAAGGACGCCTCTGGCGGGCCGTACCGGTTGAACCTTGCACTGACCGAGATCAAGAGCGGCGTGGTGATTGCGCAGTCGGTCACGCGCATCAGCGATGCCACGCTCGACACGCGGCCCACCGCCTTCTTCCGCGACAGCCCGGTGAACGGCAAGGACCGCGGCGTCGAGGGCTACATCCGCACCGCCGAAACCCAACCCGGCCAGGCCGCCGACGCGCTGTACCTGGAGCGCTTGCCAACCTCGACAGTGCTGCAGGAAGCCACAGCCGCCTATGAGGCCGGCCGCATGAGCGAGGCACTGAGCCGCTACGAGGCCGCGGCGAAGCGGCCCGACGGCCAGCAGCTGCGCATCTACAGCGGGCTGTACCTCACGCAATCGCAGCTCGGCCGCACTGCTGATGCCGAGAAAACCTTCGGCACCATCGCGCGCCTTGGGCTCGAAACCAACAACCTGAGCGTGAAGTTCCTGTTCAAGCCGGGCTCGACCGACTTTCTCTCCGACCCGAAGATCAGCACCGCCTATCCGATGTGGCTGCGCCAGATCGCGCGGCAGGCGGCGCAGATCGATTCATGTGTGGTGGTCACGGGCCATACCAGCCGCACGGGCTCGGAGGCGGTGAACGAGCGGCTGTCTCTGCAGCGCGCGGTGAGCGTGAAGGCCCGGCTGGTGGGCGAGGCGCCGCCGCTGTCGAAGAAGCTGCGCGAATCGGGCATGGGCTTTCGCGAGAACATCGTCGGTACGGGGGCCGACGATGCGAGCGACGCGCTGGACCGGCGCGTCGAATTCAAGGTCGTAGGCTGCGAGGCCTGACGACGACTTGACTCAGGGGGCGAGGCGCTCGCGCACCCAGTCGCTGCCTTCGAGCCGGTAGCGCAGCCGGTCATGCAGCCGGCTCTTGCGGCCTTGCCAGAACTCCCAGCGGTCGGGCACCAGCCGGTAGCCGCCCCAGTGCGGCGGGCGCGGCGGTGAGAGCAAATGCTTGGCGGCGAACACGGCCGCGTTCTTCACCAGCACGTCGCGTCCGCTGATCACTTCGCTCTGCGGGCTGGCCCAGGCGCCGATGCGCGAGTCGAGCGGTCGGCTTGCGAAGTAGGCGTCGCTCTCTTCGGCGCCCGCCTTCTCGACGCGGCCTTCGATGCGCACCACGCGCTCCAGCTCGACCCAGTGGAACTGCAGCGAAGCGTACGGATTGCCCGACAGCTCGCGGCCCTTGCGGCTCTCATAGTTGGTGTACCAGACGATGCCGCGCGCGTCGTAGCCCTTGATGAGCACGATGCGGCTCGACGGCCGCAGGTCGCTGCCCACGGTGCACAGCGTCATCGCATTGGGCTCGGGCACCTGCGCGTCGATGGCTTCGGTGAGCCAGCGTTCGAACTGCTTCAGCGGATCGCCGGCGCTGTGGGCCTCGCCGAGCTCGGCTCGCTCGTAGCTCTTGCGCAGTGCCGCCAGTGCGTCATTGGAGAGAGGAGAAGTCATGCCGGGATTGTTGCGCACATACTCGGCCCATGACGACACAGAAGGCGAATTCCCCGGTAGTGATCGTGCTGGCCTCGGGCCGCGGCGAGCGTTTCATCGCGGCTGGCGGCACGGGCTCGAAGCTGAAGGCGCTGCTCGCCGGCAAGTCGGTGCTGGAGCGCACGCTCGACGCGGTGCGCGCCAGCGGCCTGCCGTGGCATGTGGAAGACGCGGGGCACCCCGGCATGGGCGACTCGATTGCGGCGGCCGTGCGCGCCACGTCCGATGCGGCTGGCTGGCTGATCCTGCCGGGCGATCTGCCGCTGGTGCTGCCCGCGACGCTGCAGGCCGTTGCAGCTGCCCTCGGCGGCCGGGTGAATGCCGTGCAGCCGCAATACCGGGGCGAACGCGGGCATCCGGTGGGCTTTGCCGCCGGATGCGGCGCGCAGCTCGCTACCTTGGAGGGAGGCCTTGGCGCATCGTCCATCCTGCGGTCGATGCGCGCCATCGATTCGGTCGCCGACCTGGCGGTGGACGATGTCGGCGTGGTCACCGACATCGACACGCCCGAGGCGCTGGCGCAGGCCGAGGCACTGTGGCTGGCGCGCGTGGGCGCCTAGCCTTTTCTATTCGATCTCAGGGCTTGGCGATCACGGCGCAGGCGATGCGCGGGCCCGAGTTGCCTGCCGGCTGCGTCGTGAAATCGTCGGGGTCGCGGTGCACCACCAGCGCACGGCCGACCACGCTGTTGGCGGCGCCCGGCGTCAGCGAGATCGCGTGGTCTTCCACGCTGAAGCGCGCCATGCCGCTGGCGTCGGCGCGCAGGCTCGGCAGTTCGCCGGCATGGCTGCCCGGCGCGGCGAACTTGCCGTGCGTGCCGCCGGCCGGGTTGAAGTGGCCGCCCGAGGCATTGCCGTTGTCGCCGCAGTCGCCCTTTTCGTGGATGTGGAAGCCGTGCTCGCTGCCCGGCACCAGGCCGCGCACCTCGCCCGACACGCGCACGCCATGCTCGAGGGCGGTGAAGGTCACCGTGCCGCGCGTCGGGTTGGGCGTGATCGCGGCGGTCGGCACCAGTTCGACGGCCGTGCTCGGCTTGCCGCCCATGCTGCCGCAGGCGGCCAGGAGGGCCGAGGCGAGGAGGGCGGTGCCGGTGGCGATGAGACGACGTTGGTTCATGTGTTTTCCTTGGAGGGTCCGGAAGATTGGGAGGATTCGGATTTGTCTGGAGACCCCGGAACATATACCGGAGCCTGCGGTGCATCGCAATCAGCAGCGTTCCCCGACTGGCGCTGCTCCTGTTCCTTTGCAGCGGCCAGCGCCACCAGCCGCGCCAGCGCCGCGTCGTGGATCGAGTGCCGCTGCAGCTCCAGCAGCGTCTGCTGCGCGTAGTCGAGCGAGCTGCCGTAGCGGCCGACGGCGTGGGTAAAGATGTGGCGGTAGTGATCGTCGCTGAGCTCGCCCGTGAAGTTGGGGCTGCGCCGCGACAGCGTGAACGCCAGCGCGCGCACCGAACCTTCAGCCGTGCCGCATTGCAGCCACCTGGGGTCGTACACGCCGGTCGGCATCTCGCGCAGCCAGAGCCGGCCCAGGGTTTCGAGGCCCTCGGCCTTCGGCACGCGGAACACCATGCCGCGGCAGCTGCCGCCCGAGAGCAGCCCGAACACGAGGCCCGGCGTCTGCACGCTGCCGCGGTTCACGCGGCTCCACATCTTCAGCGCCCGGTGCCAGCCGTGCACCCAGGCAGGTCGGCGTTCAGTGAAGCTGAATTCGGGCCGCCAGATCAGCGAGCCGTAGCCGAAGAGCCAGAGGTCCTCATGTCCGCCCCAGTCGGCGATGGCGCGCTCGAGCATCGGCTGCGGGTCGCGCAGGGGCTTGGGCATGGGGTCGAGTCCCGGCGGACCGGGGTTCGGCGCAGGGTCCGACACGGGGGTGTCAGGGCCGACGCCTACAATTTCCTGATCATGGTTCACCGCACCATTATTTACCGACCTCTTTCCTACGGAGCAAGACCCGCAATGAGCGACGACGACAGCCAGCAGAATTTCATCATCGGATTCGTCATGGCGCTGATCGCCCTGGTGATCTTCTTCGTGGTGGGCATCGTGCTCTGGCACAAGGGGCACAACCCGGCGGCCGCCAAGCCCGCTGCGGCAGTGACGATCTCGGCGCCTGCCCCCAGTGCGGCACCCAAGGTGGCCGAAGTCACCGAGACGGTGACGGTCACGATCCCCGACGGCGCCAGCGTCCGCGTGGTCGACGGCGTGGTGAGCTTCTACTTCGCGACCGGCAGCGCCGATCTCGCACCGGGCGCCGCCGAAGCACTGGCCGCGGTCATCAAGGGCGTCGAAAGCGGCCGCAAGGCGGTGATCTCGGGCTTCCACGACACCACCGGCGACGCCGCCATCAACGAACAGCTCGCGAAGAAGCGCGCCGAGATGGTGCGCGACGTGCTCGTGGGCCTGGGCGTTCCGGCGGCCAAGGTCGACCTGCAGAAGCCCGCCGTGACGGCCGGCACTGGCAACAACGCCGAGGCGCGCCGTGTCGAGGTGAAGCTGGTCGACTGAGCGCCACGCACCCCGATTGCCAGATCAGAGAAGAAGCCCGGTAACGCCGGGCTTTTTTGCGTACGCCTCCCGGCAGGGCGCGAATGGGTAAATTCGTATTGCCTGGCGCCCGGATTTCATCGGGCTTTAGCGCCCGGCTTGTTACCATGGGCCTCCAGGCCCACAGTCGCCCTGGCGACATGCAGCAAGAGCCACGTACCCCCATGAGCAGCAGCACAAACCCCACCGTCCGCGACGTTACCGATCGCATCCGCGAGCGCAGCCAGGGGCTGCGCGGCGCCTACCTCACCCGCCTTGCCGAAATCCGCGCCCGCGACCGCGGCTCCGACCGCATGGGCTGCGCCAACGTGGCGCACGCCGTGGCCGGCATCCCGGCCAACGACAAGTTCCGCGTGGTGACCGAGCGCGCGCCCAACATCGGCATCGTCACCGCCTACAACGACATGCTCTCGGCCCACGCGCCGTACCAGGGCTATCCGGACATCATCAAGCAGGAGGCCCGCCGCCTCGGTGCTACCGCACAGGTGGCCGGCGGCGTGCCTGCCATGTGCGACGGCGTCACGCAGGGCACGCCCGGCATGGAGCTGAGCCTGTTCAGCCGCGACCTGATCGCCATGAGCACCGCTGTTGCGCTCACGCACGACATGTTCGATGCGGCGCTGCTGCTGGGCGTGTGCGACAAGATCGTGCCGGGCCTGCTCATCGGCGCTCTGCACTTCGGCCACTTGCCGACCGTGTTCGTGCCAGCCGGCCCGATGCCCTCGGGCCTGTCGAACGGTGCCAAGTCGAAGGTGCGCGAGCAGGCGGCGCAGGGTCTTGTGGGCCGCCAGGGCCTGCTCGACGCCGAGATGGCCGCCTATCACACGGTCGGCACCTGTACCTTCTACGGCACCGCCAACAGCAACCAGATGCTGCTCGAAGCCATGGGTCTGCACGTGCCCGGCACGGCCTTCATCCAGCCGGGCGACGCGATGCGTGAAACGCTCACCCGTGAGGCCGTGCGTACGGTGCTAGGCAAGGCGGGCGAGGCCGCGTTCAACTGTCCGCCCATCGGCGAGATGGTGGACGAGCGCTGCATCGTCAACGCCATGGTTGCGCTGCTCGCCACGGGCGGCTCCACCAACCACCTGATCCACTGGGTGGCCGTGGCGCGCGCCGCAGGCATCCTGATCGACTGGGACGATTTCTCCAAGCTCTCCGACGTGGTGCCGCTGCTGAGCCGCGTGTATCCCAACGGCAGCGCCGACGTGAACGAGTTCCAGGCCTCGGGCGGCCCCGGTTTCGTGATCGGCGAACTGGTCGATGCCGGCCTCATGCATGCCGACGTGCTGACTGTGCGTTCGGGCGGCATCCGCGAATTCGCGAACATTCCGGCGCTCGCGGGTGATGCGGGCGAGCACCGCCTGCAATGGACCCCCGCCGCGCCCCTGAAGAACGAAGCCGTCACGCGCACCGTCGCGAGCCCGTTCAGCGCCACTGGCGGCCTGAAGCTGCTGAGTGGAAACCTCGGCCGCAGCGTCATCAAGGTGTCTTCGGTGCCCGACGACCGCCACGTCATCGAAGCCCCTGCGCGCGTGTTCGACTCGCAGGCCGCGCTGCAGAAGGCATTCACCGCCGGTGAGCTGGAGTGCGACGTGGTCTGCGTGGTGCGCTGGCAGGGCCCGCAGGCCAACGGCATGCCCGAGCTGCACAAGCTCACGCCGCCGCTGTCGGTGCTGCAGGGCAAGGGATTCCGCGTGGCTCTGGTCACCGACGGCCGCATGAGCGGCGCGTCGGGCAAGATTCCGGCCGCGATCCACGTCTCGCCCGAAGCGGCCGCGGGCGGCCCGCTTGCCAAGGTGCGCGACGGCGACCTGATCCGTCTCGACTCCGTCGCGGGTACGCTCGCCGTGTTGCTGCCCGAAGACGAATGGGCAGCGCGCGAGACCGCAACGCAACCCGAAGCGCAGCGCATCGCCGGCGGACACGGCCTCGGCCGCGAACTGTTCGCCGGCATGCGCCGCAATGCATTGACCGCAGAAGAAGGAGCCTGCTCATGGCTATGAACGAAAAACTCACCGCGCTGGACGTGATGCGCGACGCCCCGGTCATTCCGGTCATCGTGCTGAACGACGTGAAAGATGCCGTGCCCCTGGCGCGCGCGCTGGTGGCCGGCGGCATCCGCATGCTCGAAGTCACGCTGCGTACGCCGCAGGCGCTGCAATGCATCGAGGCCATCGCCAAGGACGTGCCCGAGGCCGTGGCCGGCGCCGGCACCATCCGCAGCGCTGCCGATGCGCAAGCCTCGGCGCTGGCCGGTGCCAAGTTCGGCGTGAGCCCGGGCTACACGCGCGCGGTCGGCAAGGCTTGCCACGACCTCGGCCTGCCGCTGCTGCCCGGCGTGGCCACCGGCAGCGAAATCATGACGGCGCAGGAAGACGGCTACACGCAGCTGAAGTTCTTCCCCGCGCTGCAGGCCGGCGGCCTGCCGATGCTCAAGGCCTGGCAGGGTCCGTTCGGCGACGTCACCTTCTGCCCGACGGGCGGCATCCATGCTGGCAACGCGGCCGAGTTTCTTGCGCTGTCGAACGTGGCCTGCGTGGGCGGTTCGTGGATCGTGCCGACCGACGCGATCCGTGATGGCGACTGGGCGCGCATCGAGCAGCTGGCACGCGCCGCGAGCCAGCTGCCGCGCTGAGCATCGCCATGAGCGGCGTTGATTTCGACGCGAGCGACCTCAAGGTCATCGCGTTCGACGTTTTCGGTACGGTGGTCGACTGGCACAGCGGCATTGCCGCCGAGGCCGAGAGCGCACTGCCTGGCGTGGACGGCGCAGCCTTCGCGCTGGCCTGGCGTGCCGGCTACCAGCCCGCGATGAAGGCAGTGATGGAGCGCATCGCCGCGGGCGAGGGCGGCTTCACGCTGCTCGACGAACTGCACCTGAGCATGCTCGAACAGGTGCTGCACGACTTCAGCTTGGCCAACCACCTCGACACCGCCGCCAAGCGCGATTTGAGCCGCGCCTGGCACCGCCTGCCGGCCTGGCCCGATTCGGTGGCCGGGCTCACGCGGCTCAAGAAGAAGTTCACCATCTGCACGCTGTCGAACGGCAACATCGGCCTGCTCACCGAAATGGCGAAGCGCGCCGGCCTGCCCTGGGACTGCGTGTTGTCGGCCGAAGTGTTCAAGGCCTACAAACCCGATCCGCGCACCTACCTCGGCGTGGCGGGTGTGTTCGACGCAACGCCCGGGCAGGTGATGCTGGCCGCCGCGCACCACGACGACCTGGCCGCCGCGCGCACCTGCGGCCTGAAGACCGCGTACATCGAGCGCCCGCATGAATTCGGCCGCGCCAGGCCGAAGGATGTTTCGCCGCAGCCAGACAACAACCTGCATGCGCGCGACATCAACGAGTTGGCGGACCTGCTGGGCTGCTGATCAGTCGGTGAGCAGCTTCTCCACCGTGCGCAGGTTGCGCGTGGTGGTGCTCGACTTGTAGCGGGTCTTGGCGAGCAGCTTGGCCACCGGCGTATCGAGACTCTCGCCGCGCGGGCATTGCCAGTACAGCACGCCCTTGCCGCGCTTCAGCTGTTCGACATCGGCATCGACGGTGCCGGCCTTCTCCACGATTTCATCGAGCATCGCGGCGTCGGAGCCGAACACGATGTAGGGATGGCGCTCCTCGTCGATGCGCTCGAAGGGGTAGCCCGCCGCCATCTCGGCCACGGTCTTCTGCGTGAGCAGCACGATCCACGCGTCGTAGCCGAAGCGCTTGCGCAGCGCCTGCTCGATGCGCGTGCGCAGCGCGGCGGCATCACTCTCGCCGGTGTCGAACAGCACGTTGCCACTCGCGAGCACGGTGCGCACTGCGCCGAAGCCCAGCTCGACGAAAAGCGCCTTCAGGTCGGCGCTCTTGATGGCGATGCCGTTGACGTTCACGCCGCGCAGCAACGCGACGTGGCGGGTTGTCGTGGCCTGCTTCTTCGTGCTTGCCATGGGCTGCCCCGCCGGGGTTCAGCGCAGACCGCCGCCAGCGGCGCCTTCGTCGCGCTGGATCAGCTCGATCTTGTAGCCATCAGGGTCCGTGACGAACGCAATCACCGTGGTGCCACCCTTGACCGGCCCCGCCTCGCGCGTCACGTTGCCACCCGCGGCCTTGATCTTCTCGCAGGCCGCATATGCATCGGGCACGCCTAGCGCGATGTGGCCGTAGGCAGTGCCGAGTTCGTAGCTTTCGGTGCCCCAGTTGTAGGTGAGCTCGATCTCGGCCTGGTCGGGGTTGCCCTTGCCGTAGCCGATGAAGGCCAGGCTGTACTTGTACTCGGGGTTTTCGGACGTGCGCAGCAGGTTCATGCCGAGCACCTTGGTGTAGAAGTCGATGGAGCGCTGGAGGTTGCCAACGCGCAGCATGGTGTGAAGGAGTCGCATCTCGTGGTGCCGTGTAGTTATGGGAAAGATCGGAAAGGGAGGCCGCTATTGTCTGCCTCCCGGCGCTGCGATCAAGCCGCCAGTGTCAGCAGGTGGGCCTGGTGGCGCTTCAGGAATTCCATCAGGTGCTGCGGGTACTCGGGTACCACGGCGTTGCGCACGCTGGGGCGGGCGGCCAGCGCCTTGCGCCAGGCGTCGACCTTGGGCAGGGCGTCGAACAGGTGCGAATCGCTGATCGCGTCGAACACTTCGAAGTAGCGCAACACCGGTGCGAAGACCGCGTCGACGAGGCTGAAGCTGCGGCCCGCGAAGTAGGGGCCTTCGCCCAGTACGGCCTCGACGCGCTCGAACTTGGCGATGAGCGCGAGGCGCTTCTGCTCGAACACGGCCGCGTCCTGCGTGGTCTCGTAGCCCCAGAGGTCGGCGAGGATGGCCGAGCCGAATTCCATCCAGGCGCGGTGCTCGGCGCGGGTGAGCGGGTCTTCGGGGTGCAGGCGCGCGCCGGGCTGGGTTTCTTCGAGGTATTCGCAGATCACGTTGCTTTCGAACAGCACGGCCTCGCTGCCATCGGGCCGCTGCACCTTCAGCAGCGGCACCTTGCCAAGCGGCGAGATGTCGAGGAACCACTGGGGCTTGTTGGCGAGGTCGATCACGATGCGCTCGAAGGGCACGTCTTTTTCATTCAGCGCGATCGCGGCGCGCTGCACGTACGGGCACAGCAGGTGGCTGACGAGGGTGAGGGCTTGTCGCGTCATGGGGCTTCCGTTCTTTGGGATGGATGTGTCTGGAACGCCGCGATTCTTGCGATCCCGAACAACCTTTTCCCGATAAGCCCATTCGAGAAACGGCCCCCTTGTGCTAATGCTGCTAGGCCGCCGTGTCGAGCCAGTGCGTGATACGCCCGCCGTGCATCACGCCGATGCGGTCGGCCATGGCGTGCGCTTCAGCCTCGTTGTGCGTGACGAGAATCGCGGTCTGTCCGGCCTGCTTCAGGATGCCGCGCACTTCCGTGGTCAGCCGCTCGCGCGTGCCGCCGTCGAGGTTGGAGAACGGCTCGTCGAGCAGCAGCAGCGCAGGCGAGGGCGCGAGCGCACGGGCCAGCGCAATGCGTTGCTGCTGGCCGCCGGAGAGCTCGTGCGGATAGCGTTCGCCCGCATCGGCGAGGCCGACCAGCGCGAGCATTTTTGCGACGCGCGATTGCTGCGCCGCACGGTCCATGCGACGCAGCCCGAACGCCACGTTCTTCGCGGCCGACAGATGCGGAAACAGCGCGTACTCCTGGAACATCATGCCCACGCGCCGCTGCTCGGGCGGCAGGTGCTTCTGCGCGGACGACAGCAGTACGTCGCCGAGCCGGACCGTGCCGGCGCGCACGGGTTCGAAGCCCGCGATGGCGCGCAGCACCGTCGTCTTGCCGCAGCCCGAGGGGCCGAACAGGCAGCCGATGTCGCCCGCGTTCAATGTCAGCGAGAAGCCATCGACGACCGTGTGCAGGCCGCGCGGCGTGTCGTAGGCGAGCTGGATTGAGTCGATGTGCAGAGGGGAACTCATGTCTTGTCGGGACCGGGTGTGAGCGAAGGCGTGCCCAACTGATTGCGCGCTAGCAGCACGACGGGCAGCAGGCCGGCCAGCACGATCGCGAGCGCGGCAATTGCGCCTTCTTCATAAGTGCCGCGCGCGGCCTCGGCATAGAGCCAAGTGGCGAGGGTGTCGAAGTTGGCGGGCCGCAGCAGCAGCGTGGCCGGCAGCTCCTTCATTGCATCGACGAACACCAGCAGCGCGGCTGCAGCCATGGCGGGGCGCAGCAGCGGCAGATGCACGCGGCGCAGCGTGCCAGCGGTGGTTTCGCCGAGCAGGCGCGAGGCTTGCTCGATGGCAGGCGGAATGCGCGCGAGGCCGGCCTCGATGCCGCCGACGGGCATCGCGAGAAAGCGGATAGCGCAGGCCACGACCAGCACGACGCCGGCGCCCATCAGCGGCAGGCCCTGCCAGCCGAATGCGGTGGCCAGGGCGGCATCGAAGGCCAGTGCAGGCGTTAGCAGCCCGATGGCCAGCACCGTGCCCGGCACCGCATAGCCCAGAGTTGCCACGCGCGCCTGCCAGCGCGCGCGGTTGAGGCCCGAACCCTGGCTGCGCGAAGCCCAGGCGACGACAAGCCCCGCCGCCACCGCGACCACGGTGACGCCCGAAGCCAGCGCCAGCGTGTTGCCGAGGCTGGCAATGAGGCCGCGGGAAACGCCACCGCCCTGTTGCAGCCGCTTGGCGCTTTCCCAGACGAGGTAGAGCGCAGGGGCCACGAAGCCGATCAGCACGGGCGCCGAGGCTGTTGCGGTCGCAGCCCAGGCCGCGCCGCCATGCAAGCGTCGTGGCTGCACCGCGCGCATGCGCTGTGCCGAACCGAAGCGCTGGTGCTGCCGGCCGTTGCGTTCGAGCCAGACCAGCGCCACCACCACGAACAGCATCGCGCACGCAATCTGCGCCGCACCCGCCAGGTCGGAGCGCGTGATCCACGTGGTGTAGACCGCCACCGTCAAGGTGTTCACGCCCAGGAATTCAGAAGCGCCGATGTCGTTGAGCGTTTCGAGCAGCGCCAGGCTCAGCCCCACGGCCAGCGCCGGCCGTGCCAGCGGCAGTGCCACGCGAAAGAACGCACCGCGCCGGCTTTCGCCGAGCATGCGGGCCGCTTCCATCAGGTGCGCCGGCTGCGTCATGAACATCGCGCGCGCCGTCATGTAAACGTACGGATAGAGCACAAAGCCCAGCACGAAGATCGCACCGGGCATCGATCGCAGGTCGGGCAGGCGGAACTGGCGCGGGCTGTCGAAGCCCAGCACCCAGCGGATCGCGCCCTGCACGGGGCCAATGGGGTGCAGCAGATCGAGGTACGCGAAGGCGACGATGTAGGTCGGCATTGCCAGCGGCAGCAGCAGCGCCCAGTGCAGCACACCGCGGCCGGGAAAGTCGTGCGCCGTTACCAGCCACGCGCAGCCGGTGCCGATCACCAGCACCAGCGCGCCCACGCCCGTGAGCAGCAGGGCCGTGTTGAGCGCCGCCTGCGGCAGCACGTGCGCGAACAGCGGGCCCCAGTGGCCGACGCCCGAACCGAACGCGAGCCACGTCAGTGTTAGCACCGGCGCGAGCACGCCGATGGCAATCAGGAATGACGCGCAGCGCCACGCCGGGCCCGCGGCGCGCAGGCCCGGCGGCTGGCGCCGCGCTGTCAGCATTCAGTCGCCGGCAAGGCGTGCCCGGCCGTCCATGTCACTGGTCGAAGCCGACCTTGTCGACGAGGGCGCTGGCCTGCTTGCGGTACTTGGCGATCTCGGTCAGCGGCAGCGGATCGACCTTCAGCTCGCCGATGGTCTGCCCGATGATCGGGTCGAGTGCCACGCCCTTGCGCACCGGGTATTCGTAGTTGGTCTGCGCGTACAGCGATTGCGCCGGTTCCGACACCAGGAACTCGAGCAGCTTGACCGCGTTGGCGCGCTGCGGCGCGTTCTTTGCCACGGCCGCGCCGCTGATGTTGACGTGCGTGCCGCCGCTTTTTGCATTGGCGAAGGTCGGGCGCACCACCTTGATGGCGTCGCCCCACTTGCGCGCGTCGGTGCCTTCCTTAGCGCTCTTCATCTGGCCGACGTAGTACGAGTTGGCCAGGCCCACGTCGCAGATGCCGCCGAGGATGTCGCGCGCCACGTCGCGGTCGCCGCCCGTGGCCTTGCGTGCCAGGTTGGCCTTCACGCCACGCAGCCACTGCTCGGCCTTGGCTTCGCCGTCGTGGGCGATCAGCGAGGCGACCAGTGCGGTGTTGTAGGGGTGCTGGCCGGCGCGGATGCAGACCTTGCCCTTGTACTTCGGGTTGGCAAGGTCTTCGTAGCGGAAGCTCGTGAGGGGCAGGCTCTTGTCGGCATACAGCACACGTGCGCGCAGCGAGAGCGAGAACCACTGGCCGTCGGCGCCGCGCAGGTTGGCCGGAATGGCCGATTCGAGCGCGGCCGATTTCACCGGCTGCGTTACGCCGCCATCGACCAGGTCCATCAGGTTGCCGATGTCCACCGTCATCAGCACGTCGGCCGGCGAGCGTGCGCCTTCGGCCTTGACGCGCTCCAGCAGGCCGTCTTTCACGAACACGGTGTTGACCTTGATGTTGCTCTGCGCGCTGAAGGCCGAGATCAGCGGCTGGATCAGCGCGGGCTCGCGCGTCGTGTAGAGGGTGAGTTCGTCGGTGGCGGCCTGAGCGGGCAGGGCGGCGACGGCAAGCCAGGCGGCGCTGGTGGCGAACAGTGCGCGCACGGCGCGGCCTTGGACGCTTGAGCGTTCGGTCATGAGAATCCTCCGGGAGCGGGTGTTCTAGAAAGCTCCGAGGCCTGTTGCAGGTCTCGGATGAGAATAATTATCACTGGGGGCATGAACTGCGACGCCTTTGGACTTACAGGTCGAAGGCCTACTGCCTCGTTGCAAAGTACGGTGCCTGCGCCGCTCAACAGGATGTGATGAACGTGAAGCGATCTGTTTTCGTGCTCGTGTCGGCGGTCTACGCGCTGTTCTGCACCGCGATGCTGTTCGGCATTCCGCGCAACCGCTACGAGTGGATGCTGGAAGACCCGGCGATGCGCACCGACGGCATGACCTTCTGCACCTTGCCCATCGACCACGGGGTGGACGCGCGGGTCGAGTCTTTCGCGTACCTGATTCCCTTGCTGGTCGTGGCGGTGGTGCTGTCGGTGCGGCGGCGCAAGCCGCACTGGCTGCTGTGGGTGGGGCTGGTGCTGGCGGTGCTCTGGGGCGTTCGCTTCCTGGTGCTGACGCCCTCCTGCCCAACCCGATAGCAACCCTGGCGCAAGGGCTCAGCGCGCCGGCGGCACCTCGAACACCAGACAGGTGGTCGTGGCGTGCGCGAACAGCGTGCCGTCGGGCCCATAGAGGCGAGCCTCGGCGGTGGCGAGCTGCTTGCCGCAATGGATCACCTTTCCTTCGGCGCGCACGCGCTGAACCTTGGGCGTGAGGCCCTTCACGTAGTTCACGCTCAGCTCGGCGGTGGTGTAGGCGCGCCCGGGCGGCATCATCGTGTGCACGGAGCAGCCCAGGGCCGAATCGAGCATCGTCGCGACCCAGCCGCCATGGATGGTGCCCAGCGGGTTCAGGTGTTGCGGCAGCGGCGTGCCCTGGAAGATGGCCACGCCCTGGCGCACTTCGAGGATCGTGAAGTCCAGCGTCTTGGCGATGGCCGCATAGGGAATGTCGCCGTTCAGCATCGCCTGCATCACTTCGAGGCCGGTCTTGCCGGCGATCTGCTCGGGGCGGGCGAGGCCGGGGCCCGGGCCGGCTTCGAGGCGCTCGGCGATGCGGCGTTCTTCGGCGATCCAGGCTTCGAGTTGGTTGGGGTTTTGTGTCATGCCTGTGTTCCTCCTGGGGGCTTTGGCGTAGGGTGGTAGTTGCATATGCAATAGTTGCACATACAATAATATCCCATGGACACCCCCACCAAGCCACGCGGCTGCACCAGCTTCAAGGTGCGCCAGCTTTCGCGCCGTCTTTCGCAGTTCTACGACGCCGAGGTGTCGAAGAGCGGCTTGAAGACCACGCAGTACTCGCTGCTGTCGAACCTCGCGCGGCTCGGCCCTTCGCGGCCGGTCGACCTGGCGGGCGAACTCAAGATGACCGCCTCGACCCTGAGCCGCAACCTGCAGCCGCTGATCGTCGCGGGCCTGGTCGCGCAGACCGCCGGTGCCGATGCGCGCAGCCGGCTGGTGCATGTGACGCCCGAGGGCGAAGAGAAACGGCGCGAGGCGCTGGCCCACTGGAAGACCGCGCAGCAAAAGCTCAATGCGCTGCTGGGTGTGGAGCGCGTGCTGGCGCTGCACCTGCTGATCGACGAGTCGATGGAACTGCTGGGCGCCGAAGACGTGCCCGACGGCGACGACTGACCCGCCTCCAACCGCTTTCCCGACCCCATCCCATCACGCGTTCCGTCGCGCGCGGCTTCCGTTTTTTCTTCTCCTCCACATCTCATTCCAACAGCAGAGGTCCCATGTTCGCCACCCCCGTTTCCGCATGGCTCCAGCGCCGCGGCATCCACTACGGATGGATCGTCGCCGCCATCACCTTCCTGACCATGCTGACCATGTCGGCCGCGCTGGGCCTGCCGGGCGCCATGCTGCAGCCGCTGGGCAAGGAGTTCGGCTGGAGCACCGAGCAGATCTCGTCGGCGCTCGCTCTGCGCTTCGCGCTGTTCGGCCTCATGGGCCCATTCGCCGCGGTGCTGATGGAACGCTACGGCCTGCGCGCGGTGATCTGCACCGGCCTCGCGCTCGTCGGCATGGGCATGGCGCTGGTCACCATGGCCTCGCAGCTGTGGCAGCTGTTCGTGCTGTGGAGCCTGATGCTGGGCCTGGGCACCGGCATGACGGCGCTGGTGCTCGGCGCGGTAGTGGCCAACCGGTGGTTCGTCGCGCGGCGCGGGCTGGTGATCGGCATGCTCACTGCGAGTTCGGCGACCGGGCAGCTGGCCTTCCTGCCGTTCGCGGCCTGGATGATCGAACACTGGGGCTGGCGCTCGGCCATCGTGCCGATCGTGATCGGCAGCATCCTCATCGGCGTGCTGGCGCTGTGCCTCATGCGCAACCGGCCTTCGGACATCGGCCTGCTGCCTTATGGCGAACTGCCCGGCACGCAGCCGGCAGCGCCTGCCGTCGCCGCGCCAGCGATGAATTTCGCCACGCCGTTCCGCGTGCTGAAGGAGGTGTCGACCAACCGCACTTTCTGGATCCTGGCCGGCACCTTCTTCATCTGCGGCCTGAGCACCAACGGGCTCGTGCAGACGCACTTCATCTCGCTGTGCGGCGACAACGGCATGGGCGCGGTGCCCGCTGCCTCGGTGCTCGCGATGATGGGCGCCTTCGACTTCGTCGGCACGATCCTCTCGGGCTGGCTGTCGGACCGCTATGACAACCGCAAGCTGCTGTTCTGGTACTACGGCCTGCGCGGGCTGTCGCTGTTCTGGCTGCCGCATTCGGAATTCACCATCTACGGCCTGGGCATATTCGCGATGTTCTACGGCCTCGACTGGATCGCCACCGTGCCGCCGACCGTCAAGCTCGCGGGCGCCGCCTTCGGCCCGGCCAAGGTCGGCCTCGTGTTCGGCTGGGTCTTTGCCGCGCACCAGCTGGGCGCCGCCACGGCTGCCTATGGCGCCGGCTTTGCTCGCACGCTGCTGCTGACCTACACCCCGGCGCTCTACGCGGCTGGCGCGGCCTGCCTGGTGGCGGCGCTGATCGTGATGATGATCCGCCGCCCGGCGGCGAAGGCCGGCACGCCGGTCACGCCTTCCGCAGCGGCACGTGCCTGAACGCATCGAGGCTCCCTCCATGACAGCTTCAAACAGCACCGCCGAACTCGACCCGCGCACGCGCCGCCTGCTCGAGGCGCCCATCGTTCCCACGCTGCTGCGCCTCGCCGCGCCCAACGTGCTGGTGATGGTGGCGCAGGCCTCCGTTGGCCTCATCGAAACCTACTTCGTCGGCAAGCTCGGCACCAATGCGCTCGCGGGCATGGCGCTGGTGTTCCCCATCGTCATGCTGATGCAGATGACATCGAGCGGTGCCATGGGTGGCGGCATCGCCTCGTCGATTGCCCGCGCGCTAGGCGCACGCCGCCGCGCCGATGCCGACGCGCTGGTGTGGCATGCCATCGTCATAGCGCTGGGCTTCGGCCTGTGCTTCACGCTGGCGTTGCTGCTGGGCGGACGCTGGCTCTACGGAATCATGGGCGGCACCGGGCCCGCGCTCGACGCGGCGCTCACGTACTCGAACTGGGTGTTCGCGGGCGCGATGCTCGTGTGGCTCTTCAATTCGCTCTCGGCCATCATTCGCGGCACCGGCAACATGTCCGTGCCGGCCAACGTCACTGTGGTGGGCGTGGTGTTCCTCATTCCGGCGTCGCCGCTGCTGATATTCGGTGTCGGGCCGCTGCCGGGCATGGGCATCGCGGGCGGCGCGATGGCGCTGCTGCTGTACTACCTGCTGGGCTCTATCGCGCTCATCGTCTATCTGCGCTCGCCGCGCAGCCTGCTGCGGCCCACGCTGGCCGCGCTCAAGCTGCGCTGGCCGCTGTTCCGCGACATCCTGCGCATCGGGCTGGTGGGCGCGGTGTCGACGGTGGCGACCAACCTGTCGATCGGCATCGCCACTGCGCTGACGGGGCACTTCGGCTCGGGTGCGCTGGCCGGCTACGGCACGGCCTCGCGGCTCGAATACCTGCTGGTGCCGCTGGTGTTCGGCCTTGGCGCGCCGCTGGTTGCGATGGTCGGCACCTGCATGGGGGCCGGGCAGCGCGAGCGTGCGCTGCGTGCCACCTGGGCCGGCGCGGCGTTGGCCTTTGCGCTGACCGAGACCATCGGCATTGCGGCCGCGCTGTTCCCGCGCCCATGGCTGCTGCTGTTCGGCAACGACCCGGCCATGCTCGAAACCGGCGCGCACTACCTGCGCGTGGTGGGGCCGCTGTATGGCTTCTTCGGCGTCGGGCTGGTGCTGTATTTCGCGTCGCAGGGCGCGGGCCGCCTGCTGTGGCCGGTGCTGGGCAACATCGCGCGCCTGGCGGTTGCCGGCACGGGCGGCTGGCTGGCGCTGCGCTGGGGTGGCGGGCTCACCGGCGTGTTCGCGGCGCAGGGCGTGGCACTCGTGGTGTACGGCATCGTGATCGCATCGGCCATCGCGGGCGGCGCCTGGTTCGGCCGCGTGGGCTGGCCGCGCACCACCAACGGCCTGCTGCGGCGCGTGGCGCAGGCCTGAGAACAGTTTTCAACGATTTCCATCAACGAAAGACTCATCATGAAAATCAAGGACTCCGTGGTCTTCATCACCGGCGCCAATCGCGGCCTCGGTCTCGCCTTTGCGAAGGCGGCGCTGGCAGCGGGTGCGCGCAAGGTCTATGGCGCGGCGCGCGACCCGAAGAGCATCGTCTTGCCCGGCGTGACGCCGGTGGCACTCGACGTGACGCAGCCCGCGCAGATCGAAGCGGCCGTGCGCGCCTGCGGCGACGTCACGCTGCTCGTCAACAACGCGGGCATCTCTCGCGGCTCCAGCTTCCTCGGCTCACCCGATGCGCTGGCCGCTGCGCGCGCCGAATTCGAAACCAATTTCTTCGGCCCCTGGGCGCTGACGCAGGCCTTCGCGTCCGTGCTCGCGGCCAACGGCGGCGGGGGTGTGATCAACGTGCTGTCGGCCCTGAGCTGGACCACCTTCCCGAGCGTTGCGACCTACAGCGCGACCAAGTCGGCGGCCTGGTCGCTGAGCAACGGCCTGCGCAATGAACTGGCCGGGCAGGGCACGCAGGTCACGAGCCTGCACGTGGGCTACATGGACACCGACATGGCCGCGCATGTGCAGGGCGACAAGTCCTCGCCGGACGACGTGGCGCGCCAGGCGCTGGCGGGCGTGGAGGCGGGGCGGCCCGAGGTGCTGGCGGACGAAGTCTCGCGGCAGCTCAAGCAGACCCTGTCGAGCGCGACGCCGCCCTATGCGGGTTCCCCGGCCTGAACGCAAAACCCGGGCACGCGGCCCGGGTCTTCATCAATAGCGATAGGGGTTGTTGGGCCGGCGGTCGTAACGGTTGGGCACACCGTCACCGTCGTTGTCCCGGCGGCCGCCATGGTGGCGGCGGTCATCCCAGCGGCGGTCGTAGTAGCCGTCGCGGCGATAGCCGGGGCCGTAGTAGTGACGCGGCGGAGGCGGCGGTGCGTAGTAGCGGCGCGGAGGCGGCGGTGCGGGCACGACATACACCTGCGCCTGAATGAAGTTTCCGCTCGCATGGGCCTGGGCCGGAACGGTGAGCGAGGCCAGCGACAGAAGGGCCGCGGCGCCGAATGCAAAAGAAAGCTGTTTCATGTGATCCCCCGGTTGTGGTTGGAAGCCCCATCCTCGCGGCCTTGTGTGAAGTTGGTGTAAGGCTGGAGCGAAATCGGATGAAGAGCTGTAAGCGCCTTGCGTGCAGGACGTAGCAAGGCCAAGACACAATTGTGAATGGACTTTGCACCGCGGAACATGTCCCGCGGATAGGCCATTGGCCGTATCGGCCGGAAGTTCAGCCGCGCGGGGCGGGCAGCATGCGGCGCAGGGCTTCGAAGAACAGGTCCGACTGCTCGCGTTCACCCTGGATCTGCGCCGCCACGTGCGCGGCCAGCTTCGCATTGACCGGCACCAGTGGGCGCCCGGTCGACTGCGCGATCACCTGGTGCAGGCAGGCGCGCTCCAGGTAGTAGAGGTCGTCGTAGGCGTGGGCAATGTTGCCGCCGGCCACGATCACGCCGTGGTTCGCCAGAAAGGCCACGTCCTTGCCCGCCATGGCGCGGGCGATGCGTTCGCCCTCCGCGTCGTCGAGCGCAAGGCCGTTGTATTCGGCGTCGATGGCGATGCGGTTCATGTAGCGCATGGCGTTCTGGCTCGCGGTCGGGTCGAGCGCGCGGTCGACCGTGATCGTGAGCGCCGTGGCATACGGCATGTGGCAGTGCAGCACGACTGCATGACCCGTGATGCGGTGCACCGCGCCATGGATGAAGAGGGCGGTGGGCTCCACGCGGTGGCGCCCGGCGAGCACCTCGCCGTGCACGTCGATCAGCACGATGTCGTCGGGGCCGATCTCGCTCCAGTGCAGCCCGCGCGGGTTGATGAGGTAGCGGTCTTGTGCGCCCGGCAACATCACGCTGAAGTGATTGCAGACGCCTTCTGACAGCCCGTGGTGGGCGGCTGCGCGCAGGGCCAGGGCGAGGTCTTCGCGCAGCTTGCGCACGGCAGGGCTGGCGTAGGTGGCATCGGCGGACATCGAGGGGCTCTCCATTTTTCTTGTTACGGAGTAAGGGCGTAGATCAGGCGAGGATCAGGCGAGGGTCAGGCCCGTCCAGGCCGCGATGAATTTCTTCGCGTCTTCGCGCACCGCCGCGGCCTGCTTGCCGGGCTTGTAGAGCGCGGAACCGATGCCGAAGCCGGCAGCGCCAGCCGCGCGCCATTCGGCCATGTTCGCGGGGGTGATGCCGCCCACGGGCATCACCGGCGTGCCGGCCGGCAGCACGGCCAGCAGCGCCTTCACCACGGCGGGCGAGGCCAGTTCGGCCGGGAACAGCTTGAGCCCGGTGGCACCGGCCGCGAGCGCGCCGAAAGCCTCGGTCGGCGTCATGACGCCCGGCAGGCAGACCATGCCGAGCCGCACGGCTTCGGCAATGACCTCGGCGTTGAAATTGGGCGAGACGATCAGTTCGCCGCCGGCCGCATGCACCTCGCGCACTTGCTGCGCTCCGAGCACTGTGCCGGCGCCGACCAGCGCCTGCGGAAAGCGCTTGCGCATCAGCGCGATGCTTTCCAGTGGTTGAGGCGAATTGAGCGGCACTTCGAGCAGCCGGAAGCCGGGCTCGACGATGGCATCGCCGACATCGGCTGCCTCGGCGGGCGTGAGGCTGCGCAGGATCGCCACCAAGGGCAGCTCGCGCATCGCGGCGCCGAATTTGTCGAGGGGAGTGGGGGTGCTCATGCGGGAATTCTGTCGGAATCGAGAAAGCCGGACAGCGCATGCAGCCCGGCCCAGGTGGCTTCGGCCCCCAGCGTGCGCGTGGCGACGCCGGTGGCGCGCAGGGCCAGTGTGTAGCGCTGGGTGAGGGCGGAGGAGCCGATCAGGATCACCTCGCCGGCCGCCTGCAGCGACTGCGTGCGCAACTCTTCGCCAATCAGCAGGCCCGAGAGATAGCTCGCGAGCTCTTCCTTCGGCATGCGCTCGAACAGCGCGAGCGTGCGTGTGCCGAAGGCGTTGTGCAGCAGGCCGTGCCCGTTTTCGGAGCGTGTGACGCCTTCGAGGAACGAGGCTTCGTCGAGCGGCGCCGATGCATCGAGCGTGCGCGCCAGGATCGAGTGCTGGCTCAGCAGTGCGTAGAACTCGCCCGTCATGTAGGTGCGAAAGCCCGCGACGCGCCCCTTTTTTACCGTGGCCCACTTGTTGTGGGTGCCGGGCAGCACGAAGACGCCTTCGCTCAGGCCCGTGAGCTCCATCGCGCCGAAGATCTGAACCTCTTCGCCGCGCATCACGTCGGGCACGCCGGCGTGCTCATCGCTCAGGCCCGGCACGATCGCGATGCGAGCGCCGGGAATAGCATCGATGTCGATGATCTTGCGGCCAACTTCGACGCGGCCCGCCGGGCAGGCGCAGTAGGGCGCTTCCACCCAGCCCTGCTTGCTGCCGGCCATGCCGGAGATCAGGCAGCGCGTGCCCTCAAGGCGCATCCAGTCGCCGAACAGCGTCTCGAAGACGGCGGGAAAGCCGCCTTCGGGCACCGTGAGAATGCCGCGCGCATCGCTGCGCTCTTCCAGCACCTTGCCGCCGGCATCCAGCAGTGCGCCGCGCAGTGAACTCGTGCCCCAGTCGATTGCTACCAGTCTTGTCATCTCAGTGATTGTCGCGCGGCACGAATGCCCCGCGGCGACCACGCAGGAAGGCCAGGTCGGCTCCCTGGTCAGCCTGCAGCACTGTATCGACGTACAACTTCCAGTAACCGGAGTCCAGCGGCGCCTTCGGTGCCACCCACTTAGCACGGCGCTCGGCCAGTTCTTCGTCGCTCACATGCAGATGCAATTTACGGTTCGGCACGTCGAGCTCGACGATGTCGCCGTCCTGCACCAGCGCCAGCGGGCCGCCCGCGGCTGCTTCGGGCGCGGTGTGCAGAACCACCGTGCCGTAGGCCGTGCCGCTCATGCGCGCGTCGCTGATGCGGACCATGTCGGTGATGCCCTTGCGCAGCACCTTCGGCGGCAGCGGCATGTTGCCCGCTTCGGCCATGCCGGGGTAGCCCTTGGGGCCGCAGTTCTTCAGCACCATGATGCAGTGCTCGTCGATGTCGAGGTTCTCGTCGTCGATGCGCTTGTGCAGGTCTTCGGCACTTTCGAACACCACCGCGCGGCCCTTGTGCACCAGCAGCTCGGGCGTGGCCGCGCTCGGCTTGATGATGGCGCCGTTGGGCGCGAGGTTGCCGCGCAGCACGCAGATGCCGGCCTTCTCCTTGAAGGGCTCCGCCAGCGTGCGGATGACTTGCGGGCCGTAGTTCTCGGCGTCCTTCACGTTCTCCCACAGGCTCTGGCCGGTGACGGTGAGGATGTCCTTGTGCAGGTGATCGGCAATTTCCTTGATCACCACCGGCAGGCCGCCCGCATAGCAGAAGTCTTCCATCAGGTACTGGCCCGAGGGCTGCAGGTTCACGAGGCAGGGCAGATCGGAGGCGAGGCGGTCGAAGTCGTCGAGCGTGAGGTCGACACCGATGCGGCCCGCAATGGCCAGCAGGTGGATCACGAGGTTGGTCGAGCCGCCGATGGCAGCATTGACCTTGATCGCGTTCTCGATGGCCTGGCGCGTGAGGATCTTCGACATGTTCATGTCTTCATGAACCATGTCGACGATGCGCCTGCCCGCCTGCCGTGCCAGCACGTTGCGGCGGCCGTCCACGGCGGGGTAGGCCGCATTGCCCGGCAGGCCGATGCCCAGCGACTCGACCATGCTGGCCATGGTGCTCGCGGTGCCCATCGTCATGCAGTGGCCGTGGCTGCGATGCATGCAGCTCTCGGCCTCGAAGAATTCCTGCAGCTTGAGCGTGCCGGCACGCACCTGCTCGCTCATCTGCCACACGCCGGTGCCCGAGCCGAGCTCCTGCCCGCGCCACTTGCCCGAGAGCATCGGGCCGCCCGACACGCCGATGGTCGGCAGGTCGACGCTGGCCGCGCCCATCATGAGCGCGGGCGTGGTCTTGTCGCAGCCCATGAGCAGCACCACGCCGTCGAGCGGATTGCCGCGGATGCTTTCTTCCACGTCCATGCTCGCGAGGTTGCGATACAGCATGGCGGTGGGCCGCAGCAGCGTTTCGCCGAGCGACATCACGGGAAACTCGAGCGGGAAGCCGCCCGCTTCGTACACGCCGATCTTCACTTGCTCCGCGAGCGTGCGGAAGTGCGAGTTGCAGGGCGTGAGTTCGCTGAATGTGTTGCAGATGCCGATGACCGGGCGACCGTCGAACTGGTCGTGCGGCACACCCTTGCCCTTCATCCAGCTGCGGTAGATGAAGCCATCGCGGTCATGACGGCCGAACCATTGCTGGCTGCGAAGTTCACCGGGTTTTTTCTTTGGGGCGGTGCTCATGAAATGTCTCTCTTTGTTGTCGATGCGTGGGCTCGACCCTCAGGGTTTGTCCTGCCGATCCAGCGTTTCAATCATCATATGATAAGCGCGAACAATGCGCCGGAGCCTTAGTGTTTTCGAGCGGCGAGATATCAGATTTCACATCGCACATGATCAAGAACATCCACGGTCGCACGCTCGAACTCCTCGGTGAAGCCGTGGTGGCGGGGCGCTATGCGATCGGCGCGTCGATCCCCTCCGAGCCCGTGCTCGGCGAGGAACTCGGCGTGAGCCGGACCGTGGTGCGCGAGGCCATCAAGTCGCTGGCGGCCAAGGGCCTGATCGTCACGGGGCCGAAGGTCGGCACGCGCGTGCTGCCCAAGGACAAGTGGAACTGGTTCGATCCCGACGTCATTACCTGGCAGGCGCGCGCGGGGCTCACGCCCGAGTTCCTGCGCGACCTGCAGGACTTGCGCCGCGTGGTGGAGCCGGCGGCAGTAAGGCTTGCGGCCGAGCGGGCCACGGCCACCGACATCGAGGAAATAGAAAGCGCCTTCGCAGGCATGAAGGAAGCCGTGGAGAACGGCGGCGACTACGTCACCTTCGACCTGCGTTTTCACAACGGCCTGCTGAGTGCCGCGGGCAACCGCATGTTGTCGCAGATGAGCAAGGTGCTCAACGCGCTGCTGCGCACCAGTTTCGAGATTTCGACCACCAAGCCCGACGGCCCCACGCTTTCGCTGCCGCTGCATCGTGCGGTGCTCGATGCGGTGATCGCGCACGACCCGGCCAGGGCCGAGCTCGCGATCATCCGTCTCATCGACGGCGCGCGCCAGGACATCGAGGACGTGCTGGGCTCGCGCCGACGATTGCCGCGCCTGAGCAGGCCGCCGCCCAGGCTCAAGGCCAGTTAGCTGGTCGCATTGGCGCCGTCTACGCGTTTGTCCGCAGTTCGCATCCGGTTCTTTCACCCTACGCTCGCGCCCCGAGCAAATTCCACCCAAGAGAAGAAGGAGACATCAACCATGAAACTCGTCAAGTCGCTGATTGCGCCGACGCTGGTCGCGCTGGGCCTGCTGTCGGCAGGTCACGCTGCCGCGCAGGAGAAACTCACCGTATGGTGGGTCAAGGGCTTCTACAAGGCGGAGGACGACGCACTGTTCGCCGCCATCAAGAAGTTCGAGGAGAAGAACAAGAACGTGAAGATCGAACTGTCGCAGTACCCGATCCAGGACATGATCCCCAAGACCGTGTCCGCGCTCGACTCGGGCAGCCCGCCTGATGTGGCGTACGCCGACGTGTACGACTTCCAGGTCACCGGCAAGTGGGCCTACGACGGCAAGCTCGAAGACATCAGCAGCGTGCTCACGCCCATGAAGGACCGCTTCGCACCCAACACGCTCGAGACCACCTACCTCTACAACGACCAGACCAAGACCAAGGCCTACTACGCCTTCCCGATCAAGCAGCAGACGATGCACATCGAGTACTGGCGCGACATGCTGGCCGAGGCGGGCTTCAAGGAGTCGGACATCCCGACCACCTGGAAGGAGTACTGGTCGTTCTGGTGCGACAAGGTGCAGCCCGCCAGCCGCAAGGAAAGCGGCAAGCGCAACTTCGGCATCGGCATGCCGATGGGCGTTGATTCGAGCGATGCGTTCTATTCGTTCCTGACCTTCATGGACGCCTACAACGTCAAGCTGGTGGACGACAACGGCAAGCTGCTGGTCGACGACCCGAAGGTGCGCACCGGCCTGATCGGCGCCATGACCGACTACACCACGCCCTACACCAAGGGCTGCACGCCGCCTTCTTCCACCAGCTGGAAGGACCCGGACAACAACGTCGCCTTCCACAACAAGACGACCGTGATGACGCACAACGCGACCATCTCCATTGCCGCCAAGTGGCTCGACGATTCGAACAACGCCTCGCTCACGCCCGAGCAGCGTGAGGAAGCGCGCAAGAACTACACCGAGCGCATCCGCACGGCCGGCTTTCCGAGCAAGCCCGACGGCAGCAAGATGGTCTACCGCACGGCCGTGAAGACCGGCGTGGTGTTCAAGGACGCGAAGAACAAGGCTCGCGCCAAGGAGTTCGTAACCTTCCTGCTGCAGGAAGAAAACCTGACGCCGTACGTCGAGGGTTCGCTGGGCCGCTGGTTCCCCGTGACCAAGACCGCGCAGCAGCGTGACTTCTGGAAGGCCGACCCGCATCGCCTCTCGGTCTACAACCAGTACGCCGCCGGCACCGTGACCTTCGAATTCACCAAGAACTACAAGTTCACCGTGCTGAACAACGAGAACGTCTGGGCCAAGGCCATGAGCCGCGTCGTGACCGACAAGGTGCCGGTGGACAAGGCCGTGGACGAGATGATCGCGCGCATCAAGACGGTGGCGGGGCAGTAAGCCGCGTACGCACGGCACCCGTCAACAACAGCAGCTGCATGCCATGAGCGCCACTGCCACCGCCGCCGCGTCGACCACACCGGCGCCTGTCGTCAATCTCGGGGCGCGGCATGCGCGCTGGCAGTTCTGGGGCGCGGTCATGGTCGTGCCCTACCTGCTGGTGTTCGTGGTGTTCGTGCTGTACCCGGTGGGCTACGGGCTTTGGCTCGCCCGCCATCCGCAAAGCTACGTGAAGCTGGTCGAAGACCCGATCTTCTTCCGCTCCGTGATCAACACCGCCATCTTCCTGGTCGTGGCGATCAACCTCAAGATGCTCGTGGCGCTGGTGCTCTCGGGCTTCTTCGTAACGTCTCGCTGGTGGATCAAGATCATTTCGGCGATCTTCATCCTCCCGTGGGCGATGCCCTCGATTCCGACCATCCTGTCGATCCGCTTCATGCTGAACCCGGAGTGGGGCGTGATCAACAGCACCATCTTTCGCCTGACCGGCGCCGATGGTCCCAACTGGCTCAACGACCCTGCGCTGGCGCTGAGTTTCGCGATGGTGGTGCATGTGTGGAAGTCGCTGCCGTTCTGGACGCTCATCCTCGTGGCGGGGCGGCTGGCCATTCCCACCGAGCAATATGAAGCGGCTTCGGTCGACGGCGCATCTTCGTGGCAGAAATTCCGCTTCGTGAGCTGGCCTGCGCTCAAGACGCTCTACATCACCTCGCTGATCCTCTCGATGATCTGGACGCTGGGCGATTTCAACAGCGTCTATCTGCTCACCGGTGGTGGCCCCGCCGACCTGACGCATGTGCTTGCCACGCTGGGCATCCGCTACCTGCGGCTTGACCAGGTCGACCTGTCGATGGCATCCATCGTCGTAGCCCTTCCATTGGTGCTGCCGCTCGTGTACTTCATGATGAAGAGGCTCTCGAAATGAAGCGCTGGACCCCCAAGGCCGTGGCGACCGAGGCCAAGCTGCTGCTCATCGGCATTCCGGTGCTGCTGTGGACGCTGATCCCGGTCTATCACATGGTGCTGTTCGCGATCTCGTCCAAAGACTCGGCGACCTCGGGCCACCTGTGGCCCAAGAACCCGACGCTGGACAACTTCCGCATCGTGTTCCAGCAGAAGCACTTCTACCTCGACCACTTCTGGCTGCAGCTGTGGAACTCGCTGCTGATCGCGGTATCGGTGGGCGCGATCACGCTCTTCGTCGCGACCACGGCAGCCTTCGCGATCAGCCGGCTGCGCGTGCGTGGCGGGCGTACGGTGATGAACCTGGCGCTGTTCACGTACTTCATCCCGGCGGCGTTCCTGGCCGTGCCCATGTACAAGACCATGGGCAACTACGGCCTGCTCAACAGCCAGTGGGCGCTGATTCTCGCGATGGTGACCATTGCCTCGCCGTACTGCATCTGGGTGCTGAAGCAGGCGTCGGACAAGCTGCCCTACGAGCTCGACGAAGCCGCGCGCATGGACGGCGCCTCTCCGCTGCAGCTGTTTCGCCTCGTGTACCTGCCGTTGATGGTGCCGTCGCTGGTGGCCGTGGGCACGTATTCGCTGCTGCTGGCCTGGAACGAGTACCTCTATGCCTTCCTGCTGCTGTCGAACGACAAGAGCGTGACGCTGGCGGTGGCGCTGGGCAACTTCCTGTCGGCCGACGATTCGCCGTGGGAACTGCTGATGGCCACCGGCCTCATCTACGCACTGCCGCCTGCGGCGATCTATTACGCATTCAAGCGCTACATGGTCGGCGGCCTCACCGCCGGCGCAGTAAAGAGCTAACCCCCAAGCTTCGCGCACTTCGTGTCGCTTCGCCAACCCCCTTGCAGGGGGCAACACCAGCGGCCCGGCAAAGCCGGTTCCGCGGTGTTCCGCGAAGGACCCCAGATGCAAACGACACACTGAAGAGAGATCCCCATGGCATCAGTATCCTTTCGCAATATCCAGAAATCCTTCGGCAAGGTCCAGATCATCAAGGGCCTGGGCTTCGACATCACCGACGGCGAGTTCGTCGTGCTGGTCGGCCCCTCGGGCTGCGGCAAGTCGACGCTGCTGCGCATGCTCGCGGGCCTGGAAGACATCAGCGGCGGCGAGATCATCATCGACGGCCGCGTGGTCAACGACCTCGAGTCGAAGGACCGCGACATCGCCATGGTGTTCCAGAGCTACGCGCTGTACCCGCACATGACGGTGGGCGAGAACATGGGTTTCAGCCTGCGGCTGCGCAACGCCGAGAAGTCGGTGACCGACGAGCGCGTGGCCAGGGCTGCAAAAATTCTCAACCTCGATGCGCTGCTGGGCCGCTATCCGCGCGAGCTCTCGGGCGGCCAGCGCCAGCGCGTGGCCATGGGCCGCGCCATCGTGCGCGACCCGAAGGTGTTCCTGTTCGACGAGCCGCTGTCGAACCTCGACGCCAAGCTGCGCGTGGCGATGCGCGCCGAGATCAAGGCGCTGCACCAGCGCCTGAAGACCACCACCGTCTACGTGACGCACGACCAGATCGAGGCCATGACCATGGCCGACCGCATCGTCGTGATGCACGACGGCATCGTCGAGCAGATCGGCACGCCGCTGGACCTGTACGACCGGCCCGACAACCTGTTCGTTGCGCAGTTCATCGGCTCGCCGTCGATGAACGTCATCGAAGGCACGGTGCGGCGTTCGGGCGGCGACTGCTGGGTCGAATCGCAGGGCGCGCGCTGGCCGGTTCCCATCGGCACCTCGGCGCCCGACGGCCAGCCGGTGCACTACGGCATCCGGCCCGGCGACATGACGCTCGGCGGCGGCTCGCACGGCGTGGAGGCCAGGGTGATCGTGGTCGAGCCCACGGGCGCGGAGACCGAACTGCTGGTGCAGGTCGGCGAAGCCAAGCTGGTGCTCGCGGTGCATGGCCGCGTCGATGCCGGACCGGACGACACCGTGCGGCTGGCCATCGAGGCCGAGAGCGTGCACATGTTCGACCGGCAGACCGGCCGTCGCATGGGCTGAATCGCGAGGGTCAGGCCGTGCGCAGCCGCAACAGGGCGCGCACGAAGCCGTGATCGGAGCGCGAGCGGTCGCGCCCTTCGTGCAGGTGGTCGTTGAAGTAGTCGACACGCCGCACGTCGCCCAGGCTGTGCCGGCTGCTGGCGACGAACTCCTCGCTCACGAGGATCTGGTCGAGCACATCCGGAAAGCCCTGGTGGATGTGCGAGTACGCCACGTCCTTCTTGAGCGCCGACTCGCCCTGCATTTCGTAGGCGTTGAACAGCGCCACATCGCGCGCGGCCTTGTCGTAGGCCACTTCGGAGGTGGCGGCCACGAGCTGCGTGGTCACGCTGTGCGGGTTGTCGTTGAAGTCGCCCATCACCACGAGCGGTACGTTCGTGCCCTGCAGCAGATCGATGACGATGCAGCGCAGGGCCGCGGCCTCCGCGCCGCGCATCAGCAGTGAGCGCAGCGACGCCATCACGCCTACCTTGCGGTCGTCGCGGTCTTCGAGGTGGTTGCCCTGCGCGTCCTGCAGGAACTTCGGGCGCTTGGACTTCAGGTGCACCGTGAGCACATGCACTAGCTGGCCGTGCTTCATGCGCACCGTGACCAGCAGGGGAGGCCGCTCGAAGCGTGTGTGCGCACCGAGCCCCGGCACGTCGACACCGAAGCCCGGTGGAAAGTCGACGAAGGAGCGGACCTCGTCCACCACCAGCCGCGTGACGATGCCCACGCGCGGCGTGCCTTGTGCGCCAGTTCGCGCAGGCGTGCCCTCGGGGCTGCCGGGCGGTGGCGTGTTCTCGGCGCCGGGCACCGAGACGAAGTCGTAGCGCAGCCCGCTGCGCGCGATGGCCGCCTTGAGTGCCGATTCGTCCCACACCTCCTGCACCGCCAGCACGTCGGCGTTGAGCGCGTGAAAGCGCTCGCCGGTCCAGTCGATCTTTCGCTCGTACTCGCGCTCGGTGTAGGCGTCCTGGTTCTCGTAGTACACGCGGTTCGGGGCCGCGAGATTGAGGAGATTGCAGGTGGCTACGAAGAGGGTGGCGTAGTTGGGTGGGATGTATTGCATGGCGTGACAATTGTGGCTTGAGTTGTCATTTGCTGCCTCCGCGTTGCCGCACCAGACCATGACCTGCAGATACTGCCGACGTTGATACTGCCAGGCAGCAGTCTAGTCATCACGTCTGCCCGGACTGACGATGCTCCATGCTTGGGGCGAGGCGCAGGAGCAGGGCCGGCGAGGTCTCCAGGACGTCGTGCGATTTCCGGTATTTTTCAACGGATGTCGTGAACTATCTGCCCGCTTCACCGGTTTAACAATTCCGCTAGGCAAACTTCAAGAGTTCGAAAGAAGCGTGCCAAATCAAGGCAGCGATGCGAGGCGCCTGGATTCTTCAGGTTCCAGGTGTCTCCATGCATTGCAACTGCTTCGGCATTTGCGTTGGCTTACGCCTTCGCGCCAAGCCAACCTGTCGCTCCAATTCCTTCGCGCCGGGCAATTGCGCGGACCGGAGCCTTGAGCGTCATTGGCCGTGCCATCGAACAAGAGGAGGGCCGGGTGATGCGATGCAAGCACGTCGCATTCTTCATGGCTTGAGGATCATCAAAAAAAGAGAGGAACGGGCATGACAATGCCGATCATTTTTTCCAGGTACTTGGCGGGGGCGTGCCTCGCAGGGCTCATGACTGCATGCGGAGGTGGAAGCGATGGGGGCGCCGGCAGCGCTTTCTTCACGGGTTCGGGCGCAGCGACATCTACGGCAACAGCGCCGGGGGCGGAGGCAAGCGCATCCTCGAATCCGCCGGCGACTCGTCAGCCGGAGGGGCTGGCACCCGGTCTCCCAGCGGAGCCTGCGCCGGTCTTCTGCTCGAAGGCCATCGATCTCGCCTTGCTGAGCGGTGACCCGGAGGGCCTGACAGACGCTGCGGCCCTGGCAAGGTGCGCCATCGATTTCGCGAAGGAGCTTTCGGCCCGGCAAGCGGCCTTGCCAACGGCGCTGTACGGTGCCGAGAGCAGCGAATACGAGCCGAGCAAACATTCCCAGTTCGTGCTGCCGGCGAACGTCGAGAACGCCCAGCCTTTGATCGTCGGCGACAAGGGCAAGGTTCTTGCCAGCTTGAGCATTGCAGCAGGTGGCCGTAGCGCGGGTTACGGCGCGAACATCCTCCATCAGTTCGAGCAGTCTGCGAACCTCGCGCATGCACCGGCGTTCCGGCGCTTGCTGAGCTGGCTGCTCACGGCAGACGCCTCGAAGCCGCTGCCGAGCTCGATCAAGCTGAGTTACTCAGGCATCGATCCGGCGGCGGTGGAGAACGGCTTCAAACGCGCCGGGGTGGAAGTATCTGCGACGGCGTGCGATTTCTCGGTCACAGGCAACTGCGGCAATGGCTCGCAATTGCTGTTGCTGGGCTCCGACGTCACGGACAACCCTGTGCTTGAGACACAGGTGGCTCAACTGCTGGCATCGGGCCAACCGGTCCTGTACGTTCATACGAAATCCTGGGGCGACAACAAAGCGAGCCTCAAGATGCTGGCTGGCATGGGTATGCTGCTTGGCGGGTACGGCGGCAATTTCTTCGCCGCCGACGCCGTTGCACCGGGGCGCACTGCCGCTGCGAACAAGGTTGCGGTGGCCCAGTTTGCCGGCGTCCTGCCGCTGCTGCGCAGGATGGTCGAGAACGACTGGCGCGCCGACTACGACTGGGGCGCATGCAGGGACGACGACTGCAGCATGGTTGCCGGCCTCACGAGCGATGTGCTTGCACCTGCAGAGCTGTTCCGGGAGAAGATCGACGCCTTGAGTCTCTCCGGTCGCAATGTCTTCGAGCAGCCCTCGACGAACCTCTATCGTCTGCTCGTGCTCTGGGCCGATGTCACGCGACGGGGAATCAAATACCCGATGAGCAAGGAGCGCCAGGCTGGGGCCTTCATGCAGGCAGTGGTGGCCGACAGTCTGGTTGCCTATGTTCGACCCACGGGCGGTGCCCAGCCGGATCTTGGCACGTTCATGAACGGGGCGGCAGCTCGGTTCGAGGTGTCGGCGACCGATGAGGTGGTGACCATTCCGTTGACGCAGGAGTCCGGCTTCACGGCGCTGGGGCGCTTCGCGATTCCCGGAAAGACCCTGGCCGTCCAGGTGGTCGATGCTGCAGGCGCGACTCTTTCCTTGCAGATCAATATCCAGGAGCCCAAATCGACGAAGCTGTGGTCCGACAAGTACGACCGTCCCCGGTTTGTGCGAAGTCCAGCCATCGCGCTCAACGCACAGGCCGTCACCTACATCACGAGTCCGTATGGAGGAACACTGCAACTGGTGTTTGCCGGTGCGCCTGCCGATGCCAAGGTCCGGCTGCGTATTCGCGGCGTTGCCCAGCATCCTTTTCTCGATCTTTCCAACGGCGGCAAGGTCGCTGACTTCATCGCGAAGTTCAATGCCACAGCCTTCGACTGGGCTGAGATCAAGCTGCCAGGCGTTGAAGTTCACACGCGTGTAGACAAGATGAAAGAAGCCTTGAAGGACTCCGGCTACGGCAGCGATCTCGATCGCTATCTGAAGGAGTTGCGCACTTACGTGATTGAAGATGCCTACCAGCTGGCTGGCCTTGCGGTTTCGGGCAAGTCGCTACCGACAGCAGTACTGAAGAATTGCACGGCGTGGGGGTGGGACTGCACCAGCGACAACCTGCACCGGCTTCCCGGCGTTCAGCACTTCAACGTCGATCTCTATGCCAAATGCGGGAGCGGTTGCGCGGGCAACCCTGCCGACATCTCCTGGGGGTTCAGTCCGCGTGGCTGGGGCGAAAGCCACGAGTTGGGGCACAACCTGCAACAGAACGTCCTCAACGTCTACGCTGGCCGCAGCGTGGAGGTCTCCAACAACATGTTCCCGCTGCACAAGAACTGGCGGTTGCTGCGGGAGCTTGGCGTTGATCTGGAGAAAGACCGAGTCGGCTATCGGTCGGCGTTCGACATGATCGTGGCCGCTCGCGCCGAGGCAGACCCTGTTCAGGGCGCCTATCGCCGCATCTGGGGCTCGGCCGACTATGCGGCGCAGAACGGGGAGCGCATGGCGTTCTACATCCAGTGGGTCCACTATTGGGCAGAGCGCACGGGTGACAGGACGCGCGGATGGGAGATCTTCACCCAGCTCTACCTGCACCAGCGTCTGCTCGCCCGGGCCGATTGGGCTGCCTACAAGGCCAAACTGGGATACGGGAACTACACGATCCGCCCTGGGGATCTGAATGGCAATGACAATCTGCTCATCGCGCTATCCTGGATGACGGAACGCGACCAACGGGCGACATTCGATCTGTGGGGCATCACCTATTCGGCCGCTGCTGCTGCTCAGGTGAGCAGCTACGGTTTTGCGAAGGAGGCCGCGCTGTTCTATGCCAACAACAACACCAACAACCATGACACGACTGTCAGGATCGACATGACGGCGTCAAAGCCGGCCGCCTGGCCGTTCTAGGTGTTCAACCCGGGACTTGATGGGGCGGATCGATGATGAATCCATCCGGCTCTCAAGCCCGGCATTTGCCTGGGTTCCCTGAACCGCCCGGGCCTGTGTCGCAAAGGGGGCGGGTAGCTGGCGCTACCCGCGCATGTCAGCGACCGAACGAACGGCCACCACCGCCACCGGAACGGTTGCCACCACCGTAGCCGCCACCACCCGAGCGACCGCCACCGCCGCCACCACCCCCCGAACGGTTGCCGCCGCCATAGCCACCACCGCCGCCACCACCCGGGCGACCGCGTCCGCGGCCGCCACCCATGTGGTCGACGCTGGTGCGCAACGGATCCGGCTGGCCGGCGCCGCCTGCGACTGCTTCGGCGCGCAGGTGCGCGACCTGGTTGGCTTGCGTCGGGCTGTGGCTGTTGCCGTGATGGCGCGGTTGGCGCTCGTCATGCGGCAGATGGCCTTGTTGGTGCTGCGGGGCATGGTGCGGCGTGCGTGCCGGACCTTGCGGGCCGCGGCCCTGCGGCGGGCGCGCGCCCTGGCCGCGCGGACCCTGGCCTTGACCCTGTCCGCCGCCGTTGCTGGCATTGCGGCCTTGACCGCCGCCGCCCTGGCCACCGCCACGACGTTGACCGCCGCCATTGCCGCCACCACCGCCACCGCCGTTGCCAGCACCCTGGCCGGCCTTGTTCTCGCGAATGCGTTGCAGCATCTCGGTGCGGGCGGCCTTGGCGGCTGCCTGCATCACGTCGCGGCTCGGCGGCCGGCCTGCGCCGCCCCAGATGGTCTGGCGGCCCATGGCGATGGGTTCGGCGCGTTCGCCTTCTTCAGGACCGAAGCCCTCGACGATCTGCACCGGAATCGTCTGCTTGGTGAAGCGTTCGATTTCCTGCATGAAGCCTTCTTCGTCCAGGCACACGAAGCTCACGGCCTCGCCGCTCGAGCCGGCGCGGCCGGTGCGGCCGATGCGGTGAACGTAGTCTTCGCTGACGTTCGGAATCTCGTAGTTCACGACGTGCGGCAGCTCGTCGATGTCGATGCCGCGGGCCGCGATGTCGGTGGCCACCAGCGCGCGGATGTCGCCGCTCTTGAAGCCGGCCAGCGCCTGCGTGCGCGCGCTCTGGCTCTTGTTGCCGTGCAGCGCCATCGCCTCGATGCCGTTCTTGGTCAGGAATTCGGCCACGCTGTTGGCGCCGAACTTGGTGCGCGTGAACACGAGCACCTGGCTCCACTTGTTCTCGTTGATGATGTGCGCGAGCAGCGCCTTCTTCTTGCCGCGGCCCACGGGGTGGATCACCTGGGTGATGCGCTGCACGGTGGTGTTGCGCGGCGTGACCTGGATGCTTTGCGGGTTCTTCAGCAGCGTGGCCGCGAGGTCGCGGATTTCGTCGCTGAAGGTGGCCGAGAACAGCAGGCTCTGCTTTTCCTTGGGCACCAGGGCCAGGATCTTCTTCACGTCGTGGATGAAGCCCATGTCGAGCATGCGGTCGGCTTCGTCCAGGATCAGCATCTGGACCTGGCTCAGGTCGAGCATGCCTTGCTGCTGCAGGTCGAGCAGGCGGCCGGGGGTGGCCACGAGGATGTCGACGCCCTTCTTGAGCTTGCTGATCTGCGGGTTCATGCCGACGCCGCCGAAGATCACGGTGGAGTCGAGTTGCAGGTACTTGCCGTAGGTGCGGACGGACTCTTCGACCTGGGCCGCGAGTTCGCGCGTGGGGGTCAGCACGAGGGCGCGGATGCCGGTGCCGCCGAACTTGTTGGTGGCGCTGCGGCTCATGCTGAGCTTGTGCAGCATCGGCAGCGTGAAGGCGGCCGTCTTGCCGGTGCCGGTCTGGGCGCCGCCGAGCAGGTCGTGGCCGTCGAGAACGGCGGGGATGGCTTGCGCCTGGATGGGGGTGGGGGTGTCGTAACCGTGCTCGTGCACAGCCTTCAAGATGGCGGGAGCCAGCTTCAGTTCATCAAAATTCATTGGAAACAATAAGCGCCATACACGGCGCAGTGGCATCGGCCCGCTTGGCGTCTTGTTGACGCCGAGCCAGTCAAGGCAGATGAAGGTCAGGGGTGGGAGCCGGAAAGTCCACCCTCGCAAAAGGGTTGAAATGGAGCTTTCTTCGTCCCCGGCAGAGAGCCGGTGTTGCGGGCAACTGGACCCGGCAACGGGGCCTATTGTCGCATGAGTCGATAATCAGTGGTTTGCCGCGCCTGAATGCCCGCATTCCGGCAGCCGCGCTTTCCCTGAATCCCCGCTACCCAAGGTAACTACCCACACATGGCTCAATACGTCTATTCGATGAACCGTGTCAGCAAGACCGTGCCGCCCAAGCGGCAGCTCTTGAAAGACATTTCGCTCTCTTTCTTCCCCGGCGCCAAGATCGGCGTGCTCGGCCTGAACGGCTCGGGCAAGTCCACGCTGCTCAAGATCATGGCGGGTGTGGACAAGGAGTTCGAGGGCGAGGCGCTGCCCATGCCGGGGATGACGATCGGCTATCTGGAGCAGGAACCCAAGCTCAACACCGAGCACACGGTGCGCGAGTCGGTCGAAGAGTCCATGGGCGCGGTGTTTGCGGCCAAGGCGCGCCTCGAAGAGGTGTACATCGCCTATGGTGCCGAAGACGCCGACTTCGACGCGCTGGCGGCCGAGCAGGCCCAGCTCGAAGCCATCATCGCCACCGCCGGCACCGATTCCGAACACCAGCTCGAAATTGCCGCTGACGCCCTGCGCCTGCCGGCCTGGGACGCCAAGATCGGCGTGCTGTCGGGCGGCGAAAAGCGCCGCGTGGCGCTGTGTCGCCTGCTGCTGAGCAAGCCCGACATGCTGCTGCTCGATGAGCCGACCAACCATTTGGACGCCGAATCTGTCGAATGGCTCGAAGTGTTCCTGCAGCGCTTCACGGGCACCGTGGTGGCCATCACCCACGATCGCTACTTCCTCGATAACGCGGCCGAGTGGATCCTGGAAATGGACCGTGGTCGCGGCATTCCCTGGAAGGGCAACTACAGCACCTGGCTCGAGCAGAAGGGCGAACGCCTGGCGCAGGAGCAGAAGAGCGAAGAAGCCCACGCCAAGGCGCTGAAGAAGGAACTGGAGTGGTCGCGCCAGAACCCGAAGGCACGCCAGGCCAAGAGCAAATCCCGCCTGGCCCGCTTCGAAGAGCTGAGCGACATGGAATACCAGAAGCGCAACGAAACGCAGGAGATCTTCATTCCGGTGGCGGAGCGGCTGGGTCAGCAGGTGTTCGAGTTCCACGGCGTCAGCAAGTCCTTCGGCGACCGCATGCTGATCGACAATCTGAGCTTCACCGTGCCGCCAGGCGCCATCGTCGGCATCATCGGCCCGAACGGCGCCGGCAAGTCGACGCTGTTCAAGCTGCTCGCGGGCAAGGAAAAGCCGGATTCGGGCGAGGTCGTCATCGGCCAGACCGTGAAGATGGCTTTCGTCGACCAGCACCGCGACGAGCTGGCCAACCAGAAGACCGTGTGGGAAGACATCTCGAACGGTCTCGACATCATCAACGTCGGCAAGTTCCAGATGGCCAGCCGCGCATATGCGGGCCGCTTCAACTTCAACGGCGCCGACCAGCAGAAGAAGGTCGGCACGCTGTCGGGCGGTGAACGCGGCCGCCTGCACCTGGCCAAGACGCTGATTGCGGGCGGTAACGTGCTGCTGCTTGACGAACCCTCGAACGACCTCGACGTGGAAACGCTGCGCGCGCTCGAAGACGCGCTGCTCGAATTCGCCGGCACGGTCATGGTGATCAGCCATGATCGCTGGTTCCTCGACCGTATCGCCACGCACATCCTGGCCGCCGAAGGCGACAGCCAGTGGACCTTCTTCGACGGCAACTACCAGGAGTACGAAGCCGACAAGAAGAAGCGCCTTGGCGAAGAAGGCGCCAAGCCCAAGCGCATGCGCTACAAGGCCCTGAAGTAAGCCTCAGGCGGCTTCGGTCGCTTCAGCAAGAGCGCGCGGTTCCGCAAGGGACTGCGCGCTTTTTTCATCGTCCGCTGCAAACACCTCGCGTGCGGCGAAGAGGCCGTTCAGTGCCGCCGGGAAGCCCGCGTACACCGCCATCTGCATGATGACCTCGAGCACCTCGTCGCGCGTCACGCCGACGTTCAGCGCAGCGTGGATGTGCACCTTCAACTGCGGCGCGGCATTGCCCATGGCAGTGAGCGCGGCCACGGTCGCGATCTCGCGGGAGCGCAGGTCGAGGCCGGGGCGCGAGTAGACGTCGCCGAACGGAAACTCGATCACCAGGCGGGCGAAGTCCGGCGCGATGCCGGCCAGGCTCTCAACCACCTTGACGCCGCCTTCACCGTCGATCTCTTGGAGCTTGGCCAGGCCACGCGTGTAGCGCAGGTTGTCGTTGTGGCCCTGGTTCTGTGTGTTCGTCATTGTTCGTCTTTCCTTCCCGGGCTTTGCCCGATAGAGGAGGACGCTTCTTCGTCTTCTCGACCTCGCGGTAGTGGTCGATCTTGAGCGACAGCGCCTGCATGGATTGCTGCAGCGTTGCCACCCGGGCCTGAACTTCGGCAAGGTGCTGTTCGAGCATCTCGCGCCGTTCGCCGACGCTGGCGTCCCCCTGGCTTCGAAGCCTGACGAAGGCCTGCATGCCCTGGATGGACATGCCGGTCTCGCGCAGGCGCAACAGGAAATCCAGCAAGTCCATGTCGGCGCTCGCATAGCGCCGCTGACCGCCCGGTGCACGCGGCACCGCGGCAATCAGCCCGATGCGTTCGTAGTAGCGCAGCGTGTAGGCCGTCAGGCCGGTTCGCTCTGCGACTTCCGCAATGGTCAGACTGGTTTCCATGGCGTTGATTCTCGAAATTAGAGCGCGCTCTAAGTCAAGCGCTTTGTCGAACTATTTTTGCGGGACGTTCAGGTCGGCACTCAGATCGGCATCCAGCCAGCCGCGCAGGCTGTTCACGAAGGCCAGCGCTTGCACCCGGGGTAGATCGTCCACCCGGACGACCGCTTCGGCAAGCTGGCCGCTGCGCACGCGGCCTGCGCGGCCGATGCCGTTCAGCAAGCCGCAGTGCAAGGGCGGCGTGACCCAGCGGCCGTCGAGCCGTAGGGCAATGTTGCCGCGCGTGCATTCGGTGATCTCGCCGTCGCGGTTCCAGAGCAGGGTGTCGAACACGCCCGGGGCGGGGGGTGCGAAGGCTTCGTAGTGGGCGCGGCGGGTGGTCTTGAAGCGGGTGAAGTCGCTTTGGGCCTCGTCGAATGCGCGCGCGGCGAGTTGCAGTTGCACGCGCGCGGGCGGCGCTTCCATAGCGAAGGCTTCGGCGCGGGGCGTGCCTTGCGCGTCGAGCAGCAGGCGCACGCGCCAAGTGCCGCTCGCGTGCTGTGCTTGAAGACGATGCAGGCACGCGGCGACGAGCGCTTCGTTCCACGCGTAGCCGAAATGCCGGGCGGCGTTTGCCATACGTGCGAGATGCGCTGGTGCATCGCGCAACTCGCCGTTTGCCAGCGCCAGTGTTTCGAGCAGCTCGAAAGGCGGATCAGCGGGTCGCTTCGCGTGCGACAGGAAGGCACGCTTGTGCCGCCACTCCTCCCACTCGGCATCGGCCCGCGCATCGGCCGTGATGCCGCTTCCGATGCCGCAACGCGCCTCGCCACCGCGCAGTGTCACGGTGCGGATCGGCACATTGAAAGTCGCATGCCCGCCGGGCTGCACCACGCCCACGGCGCCGCAGTACACACCGCGCGCCTCGGGCTCCAGCTCGCGGATCATGCGCATCGCGCTGACCTTGGGCGCTCCGGTGATCGAGCCGCACGGAAACAGCGCCCCGAACACGTCGGCCAGCGCGGTGCCCTCGCGCACGAGGGCTTCGACATCCGACGTCATCTGCCACACCGTCGGCAGCGCCTCGGTGTGGAACAGCCGCGGCACACGGACCGAGAAAGGCCGGGCGACGCGCGAGAGATCGTTGCGGATCAGGTCCACGATCATGACGTTCTCGGCCCGCTCCTTCGGCACGGTGCGCAGCCGCTGCGCCAGCGCCTCGTCTTCGGCGGGCGTGGCGCCGCGCGGGGCTGTGCCTTTCATGGGGCGCGTCAGGATGCGATCGCCGTGCCAGTCGAAGAAGAGTTCGGGCGACACCGACAGCACCTGCTCTTCGCCGGTGTCGATGAAGGCGGTGTAGCCGTCGGGCTGCGCCTGCCGCAGCGCAAGAAACCAGTCGCGCGCATCGCCATGAAAGCCGGCATGCAACGGGGCGGTGTAGTTGAGTTGGTAGAGCTCGCCGTTCGCAATTGCGCAGTGGATGGCCTGCATGCGCTGGTCGAAATCGGCGCGCGAGAGGCTGTCTTGCCAATCCACCGTGGGCACCGGCGAAGCATCGCTTCGGGCTTCCGGCCAGGGCTGCGCTTCGTCATGAACGCCGAACCAGGCCAACGGCCCGTCCGCTACATGCACCGCGAATGCGGGATCGAAGGCCGCCGCAGCCTCGTAGCGCAGATACCCCACGCACCAGCGCCCCTCACGCGCCATCGCCTCGACGGCTTCGAGTGCGGGCCGCACTTCGGCAGCCTCGCGCGCCACCAGCACGCGCGACGGCGCACCGAAAGACAGGCGCAGCCGGCATGCACCTTCGCCGTGCGGCTGTGCGAAATCGATCAGCGTGCGCAAGGTCGAATGCAGGGCGCCATCAGGCGGCATCGTTCGCCGCGGTCGTCGGTCCGGCCCCGCCGCCCGCACTGCCGCTTTGTGGCGCACGGGCCAGCACCCGCTTGCGCACCGCATAGATGTTGTTGCGCAGCGCATAGAGCTCGTCGGCATACGACAGCGGCACCGCTACTTTGTTGACCGTGCGGTCGAGCTGGTCGAGGTCTTCGAGCAGGGACTTCTGTTCGGCCTCTTTCACTTCGGTCTTTGCATCGACCTTGGCCTCGATATCGCGCAGCCGCGCATACCAGCGGAACACGCGCCGGCGCACGCGGAACTGGTACAGCGGCGGCACCACGCGGCTCAGCGGCAGCATCAGCACCAGCAGGCCGCCCAGCACCAGCCACATGCGCTCGACCAGGTTGCTGGCCCAGAAGGGCAGGTAGCGCTGCCAGATCGGCGGCGTGCCGTTGATGGCGCGGTCGCCTTCGGGGCTCACCGGTAGTTCGCTGGTGCGGGTGTTGGGAAAGTCGCGCGCCCGGTTGAACCAGCCGGCGCCGCTGTGCACCGATTGCGCCGCCTGCGCGAACAGCTGGCGCAGGGCCGGATGGGTCTCGTCGCGCGACAGCAGCGAGGTGGTGGCAGCGAGCAGCGCCACGTCGTGCGGCGGCAGGTCTTTCGACAGGTCGACCACACCGCGCGGCAGCGTCACCGCCGAGAGAAACGGAAAGCGCCGCGAGTAGGCGTCGGCCTGGCCGAAGTCCATGAGCTTGATGTCGTCCGAACGCAGCAGCCGTTGCACCTGCGGCGATTGCGGCGCGGAAGACAGCACGATGGCATCGAGAAGGCCGGCCTGCAGCGCCTCGGCGGCCGACGCCTGTTCGAGGTTCGACAGCAGCAGGTCTTCGGGGCCGAGCCTGTTGGCCTTGAGCAGGCGCTCCATGATGTCTGGAAGCCCGCTGCCCTGCAGGTCAATGTTCACGCGCAGGCCGCGCAATTGGGCAAGGGTGGTCAGAGTGCCGGTCTTGCGGTCGATCTTCTGCGCCGAGTCGGCACGGTAGAAGAGCCAGATCGGCTCGTAGAACAGGCTGCCGAGCGAGGTGAGGCCGGCCTCTTCGTCGGCCACCGGGTCGGCGCTGCCACCGCGCACGAAAGCCACGTCGGCCCCGCCGGTGCGCAGCAGCTGCAGGTTCTCGGTCGAGCCCGAGGTGGGCTTGAGTTCCACCTCGATGCCGCTGTGCTTGAGCGCTTCGGCATAGCGCTTGCCGAACTGCGCATAGGCGCTGCCCGTGGGGCCGGTGGCCAGCGTCACGTGCTTGGGCGGCTGCGGCTGGAGCCACCAGTAGGCGGCGATCAGCAGGCCGATGACGATGAAAATGATCGGCCCTGCCGAGGCGATCAGGTCGCGGATCGACAGCAGGATCAGCTTCAGGGTTCTGGGGAACGCCATGATGGTCTTCTCGTGTTCAGCCACGCGCTGCGGCGAGATCCGCCGCGCAGGGAATGTGCAGCTCGCCCACCGTCACCGTGCGCGCCGCATGCACCGCGCGCAGCGTGGCGATGGCCACCGCCTCGGCGGCCATGGTGCTGAGCACCGTCATGCCGGGAGCGTTGCCTTCCAGCGGCACGCGGCCGGTGGCCAGCGCGAACAGCGTGTCGCCGTCGCTCATGGTGTGCACCGGGTTGATGGCGCGCGCCAGCCCGTCGTGCGCGACCATGGCGAGCCGGTTGGCCTGCACCTTGGTCAGCACCGCGTCGGTTGCGATCACGCCGATGGTGGTGTTGGTGCCCGCCAGTAGCGGCTTGGGGCTGTCGCCGCGCAGCAGGGCGCGGCGGGTGTCGAGCAGCGCCTTGCCGTCTTCGGTGCGCGCGCCGGCCACGGGCTGACCGGTGTTGTGGTCGATCACGTCGCCCAGCGAGTTCACCGCAATCAGTGCGCCCACCGTGACGCCGCCGACCGTGACCGATGCGGTGCCGATGCCGCCCTTCATCGCGCGCTGCACTCCGAAGAGCTTGCCTACCAGCGCGCCGGTGCCGGCGCCCACGTTGCCTTCGGCGGGCGCCGAGGTGCTCGCGGCCTCGCAGGCGGCATAGCCGGCCGCGGCGTCGGGGCGGATGCGTGCGTCGCCCATGGGCAGGTCGAACAGCACGGCGGCCGGCACGATGGGCAGCGTGCCGAAGCGCACGTCCATGCCGATGTTGCGTTCTTCCATCCAGCGCATCGCGCCGTCGGCCGCCGCCAGGCCCCAGGCGCTGCCGCCCGCGAGCATCACGGCGTGCACCTGTTGCACGAGGTTGCCGGGTGCGAGCAGGTCGGTCTCGCGCGTGCCGGGTGCGGCGCCGCGCACGTCCACGCCGGCCACGGCGCCGTCGCGCGCCATGACAACGGTGCAGCCGGTGGGGCGGCGGGTGTCGGAGAAGTGGCCGACCTCGATGCCGGCGACGTCGGTGATGGAACCGGCGGATTGAGTGGGGGTGGAAGACGGGGCAGACATGGCGGCCGATTATGAGACCGCACCCTCTACGATCCCCACCATGACAGTTGCAAGAAGTTTCTCCCCCGACGGCGGCCGCCGTCATGTCGTGGTGATCGGCGCGGGCGCGGTGGGCAGCGCCACCGCCATCGAAGCCCTGCGCGCGGGCCTGCGCGTGACGGTGGTGGAGCCCGGCGAGCCGGGCGGTCCGCATGCCACGAGCTACGGCAACGCCGGCTGGCTGTCGTCGCACTCCGTGGTGCCGCCCGCACTGCCGGGGGCCTGGCGCAAGGTGCCGGGCTGGCTGGCCGACCCGCTCGGGCCGCTCGCCTTGCGCTGGCGCTACCTGCCGCGCGCCCTGCCATGGCTGCTGCGCTATCTGGCCTCGGGCTGGACCGAGGCGCGCGTGCAGCGTACAGCCGATGCCCTGCGCACGCTGCTGGCCGACGCGCCCGCGCTGCATGCGCAACTGGCCGCCGAGGCTGGCGTGCCGCAGTTCATCGAGCGGCGCGGGCTGCTGCACGCCTACCGTTCGCGCGCAGAGTTCGATGGCGATGCGCTGGGCTGGCGCGTGCGCCGGCGCGTCGGCGTCCAGTGGGAGGAATGGCCGGAAGATGAACTGCGCCGCCGCGAGCCCGATCTGGCAGCGCGCTACACGCTCGGCATCTTCGTGCCCGAAGCCGGGCACTGCCGCAATCCGGGCGCCTACGTGGCGGCCCTGGCGCGGCATGCAGTCGATGCGGGTGCCGAACGCGTCGCCGCCCGCGCGACGGGTTTTCGCATCGAGGGCGGCCGTCTGCGCGCGGTGCAAACGGAGGCCGGCGAAATCGCCTGCGACGGCGCCGCCATCTGCGCCGGTGCCCGCTCAGGTCCGCTGGCCGCAGCGGCCGGCTCCGCGGTGCCGCTGGAGTCGGAGCGCGGCTACCACGTGGTCGTCGAAGACGCCACGGCCGGCCCGCGCACGCCGACCATGGTGGCCGACGGCAAGCTCATCGCGCACTGGATGGACGGCGGCCTGCGCGCGGCAGGGCAGGTCGAGATCGCGGGCCTCGAAGCGGCGCCCGACTGGCGCCGCGCCGAAATCCTGTACGAGCATCTGCAATCGATGTTTCCGTCGCTTGCACGGCCCGCGCCGGGCGCGCCTTCCGTGAAGCATTGGCTCGGACACCGCCCGAGCCTGCCCGACGGGCTGCCCTGCATCGGCCCGTCAGGTGCCAGCGCCGACATCGTGCTGGCCTTCGGGCATGGCCACGTCGGCCTGTGCGGCTCGGCGCGCACGGGGAGGCTGGCGGCGCAGCTGCTCGCGGGAGTTGCTGCGGAGATACCGTTGGCGCCTTTCGATCCGGGGCGCTTCCAGTCCTAGAGTTCGCCGCGCTCCAGTTCCGCAAGACGCACGCAGACGAAGCTCAGTTCGCCGGAGCTATCGACAGCACCGTGAGTGCGCCGTCGACCTTGTCGGCCGTGAACTGCACCTTGTCGCCGGGCTTCACCTTCGTGAGCAACGCGGGGTCGCTCACGCGGAAGACCATCGTCATGCCCGTCATCTCGAGGTTGGGAATATCGCCGTGCTTCAGCGTGATCTTCTTCGCGTCGGTGTCGACCTTGCGGACCTCGCCTTCGACGGTTGGCAAGGCGGCCTGCGCGAAGGCGGATGCAGCGAGCAGGGCGGCAGAGAGTGCGGTGAACAGTTTCTTCATGATGAGTTTGCTTTCCTCGGCAATTGGTTGATTCAGCGATAGCTTTGATAGATGCGCGTGCTGCCGTCGGCCAGCACCAGCAGCACGTCGTAGGGATCGCGCTGGTCGCCATAGGAGGGGCCATCCATGCCTGGCGAGCCGACCGGCATGCCGGGCACGGCGAGGCCGATGGCCTTGGGCTTTTCCTTGAGCAGCCGTTGCACCTCGCGCGCCGGCACATGGCCTTCGATGGCGTAGCCTCCGACGAGGCCCGTGTGGCACGAGCCCAGCTTGGCGGGCACGCCCAGGCGGGTGCGCGCGGCAGCGTTGCCTTCGTCGTGCACGCGCGTGGCAAAGCCGCTCTTGTTGAGATGCTTGACCCAGTCCTGGCAGCAGCCGCAGTTCGGGTCTTTCCAGATCTCGACCATCGGCGCCGCAGCCATCGCAGTGAAAGGCACGGCAGTGGAAGCCAGTGCCAGCAGCAGGTTTCTTCGTTGCATGGGTTCTCCTTCAGGATTTGCCGGCGGCAGGCAGCACGCGGATTCGACCGGCCATGCCGAGTTCGTAGTGGTCTTTCACGAGGCAGGCGAAGTCGAAATCGCCGGCGCGGTTGAAGGTCCAGACCATGTCGCCGGTCTTGCCGGCGGGCACGTGCACCATCCACGGGTCGTCGTGTTCCATGTCCGGGAACTTCTTCATCATGGCCGCGTGAGCCTCGATCTCGGCGGTGGTGCCGAGCACGAGTTCGTGCAGTTCCTTGCCACGGTTCTTCAGGCGCAGGCGGATGGTGTCGCCTTCGCGCACTTCGATGACCGAGGGCGTGAAGGTCATGTCGTCGGCCATCGCGATGTCGATGGTTCGCTTCACCGCGCTGGCTTTGCCCGCGATGCCCCAGGCTTTCTGCTCAGGCGCGAGCGCGGCGGCGCCTTTGGGCTTGGGGCCGTTGTGGGCCTCGTGGGCCAGCGAAGCAGTGGAGGCGGCCGCGAGCACGAGGCCCGCGGCGATGGACTTGATGAGTGTCTTGTTCATGAGTTGAGCTCCAGAGAGGAAGGGGTAAAGGAATCAGTGGTTGTGTGCGCCAGACCCGGAGGGCTTGCGCACGGTTGCGTCGGGGCTGCTGTTCTTCATCGACGGCGCGGGTGTTTCCTTGCGCGTGGCCGGTGGCATGTTCGCGTTCGGTACTTCGCGCGCGACGGTGCCAGGCGGGTGCTTGAACCACCCCGGGTCGCGATAGTCGCCAGGCTTCTGGTCGCGCCGCACCTTCAGCAGCGTGAACATGCCGCCCATCTCGGCCGATCCGAAGGGGCCGGTGCCCGTCATCATCGGCACGGTGTTGTCGGGAATGGGCATTTCCATTTCGCCCATGTCCGCCATGCCCTTGTCTCCCATCACCATGTAGTCGGGCACGAGCTTGCGGATCTTCTCGGCCACGCCCTTGTGGTCCACGCCGATCATGGTCGGCACGTCGTGGCCCATCGGCCCCATGGTGTGGTGCGCCTTGTGACAGTGCAGCGACCAGTCGCCTTCCTCGTCGGCGATGAATTCCATCTGCCGCATCTGGCCTACCGCGACATCCACCGACACCTCCGGCCAGCGCGCGGTGCGCGGCACGGGGCCGCCGTCGGTGCCGGTCACTTCGAACTCGTGGCCGTGGATGTGAATGGGGTGGTTGGTCATCGTGAGGTTGCCCACGCGAATGCGCACGCGGTCGCCCTTGCGCACGTTCAGCGTGTCGATGGCCGGGAACACGCGGCTGTTGAAGCTCCAGATGTTGAAGTCGGTCATGGTGTTGACCTTGGGCGTGGCGCTGCCGGGCTCCACGTCGAAGCTGCCGAGCAGGAAGCAGAAGTCGCGCTGCACCGGGTCGATGAGTGGATGGCTCTCTTTCGGATGCGTGACCCAGAAGCCCATCATCCCCATCGCCATCTGCACCATCTCGTCGGCATGTGGGTGGTACATGAAGGTGCCGGGCCGGCGCGCGGTGAACTCGTAGACGAAGGTCTTGCCCGGCGGAATGTGCGGCTGCGTGATGCCGCCCACGCCGTCCATGCCGTTGGGCAGGCGCTGGCCGTGCCAGTGCACGGTGGTGTGCTCGGGCAGCCGGTTGGTCACGAAGATGCGCAGGCGGTCGCCCTCGACCACCTCGATGGTTGGGCCGGGCGACTGGCCGTTGTAGCCCCACATGTTGACCTTGAAGCCGGGCGCCATCTCGCGCACCACGGGCTCGGCGACCAGGTGGAACTCCTTGACGCCTGCGTTCATGCGCCAGGGCAGCGTCCAGCCGTTGAGCGTGACGACGGGGTTGTAGGGGCGCCCGTTCGGCGGCACAAGTGGCGCCGCCGTGGCGGTGGAGCCTTGCGAAACGGGTTCGGGCAGGGCGGCCATGGCCACGCGGCTCACGGACGTGGCGGCGACAGCGGTGGCTGCGCCTGCGAAGAAGTTGCGACGGTTCATTTCAATGGCCTCCCGTGGCGGGGGCGTCACTGGCCGACGCGGTCTGCGCAGCCGTCATTCCACCGGGCGAGCTGCCCGTGAGCACCAGCTGCAGATCGGTGTCCGCCAGCCAGAAATCGCGCTGCGCCTCGATGCCGGCGTTCACGGCGAGCATGCTGGCGCGCGTTTCGCCGAGCAGTTCCCACACGCTGGCGAGCATGCCGTTGTAGCGAAGGACCATCTCTTCGTTGACCTTTTTGCGCAGCGGCAGCACTTCGTCGCGGTAGCGGCGGGCAATGGCGTAGGCGGTGTTCCAGCCTTGCCACGCTTCGCGCGCCTCGCTCGCGGCGAGCACGCCCACGTCGCGCACGCGGGCGGCCGACTGCAGGTATTGCGCCTCGGCGCGGCCGTTGCGGGCCTGGCCCCAGTCGAAGATCGGAATGGGCAGGTCGAGTTCGAAACCGCGCTTGGTCTTTTTCGTGCGGTCGGCATCGTTGTCGAAGGTGGTGTTGCGCACTACGCCGAGCTCCATCGCGTTGATCACGCTGGTGGCCCGCGTCAGGCCGAGCGAGCCGGCCACGGCGGTGTTCTGCGCTTGCGCCGAACGCACGTCGAGACGGTCGCGCAGCGCCAGCGCCTGCACGTCGCCCAGTTCGGGCGCGGCTTGCGGCAGCGGTGGCAGGCGGTCGGGCAGGGTGTAGCTGGCGCGAGCGCCGCTCAGGCCCATCAGGCGCGTGAGCTGCTCGCGGCTCGCGACAGCCGCCTGTTCGGCACGCGCGAGCTGCGCGGACGCATCGGCCAGCAGCAGTTGTTCGCGCGTGCGCTGCAGCGCGCTCCAGTTGCCGACCTGGGCCATGCGATGCGCGAGCTCGGCGCCGGCTTCGGCTGCTTCCTTTGCATCGCGCAGGTAGACAACGCTCTGCTGCGCTGCCACCGCGCGCACCCAGGCGCGGCGGGTGTCGGCGGCCAGCATCAGCACGCTCTGCGCAGCCTGCAGCTTGGCCGCCTCGTGCCGTTGGCCAGCCCATCGGGCCTGCCATGGCAGCGTGACCAGGCCCACCACGTTGAAGCTGAGCATCCGCTCGAACTCGCGCTCACTGCCCTGCGCCAGACGGCTGAAGGAAAGCACCGGGTTCGGCAGGCTCGCGGCCTGCACACGGTCGGCGTCGCTCAGTTGCAGGGTGGCGAAGGCGTCTTGCACTCGCGGGCCGTTGATGAGCGCGATGCGCACCGCGGCTTCGACGTCCAGCGGCTTGGCGAGCAGGGCATCGACGCTCTTTTGCGAAGCCTCGTCTGGCGCGCGCTGGGCTGTGGTGCCCGCCATCAGCGGGTTGCCGTTGACCAGCGCCTGCACGTCGGCAGAGCCTCCGTCGGGCGAGAGGCTGGCGCAGCCGGCCAGTATCAGGACGCTTGCGAATGCAGCGGCGCGTTTGAGCGGCGTGCTACTTCTTCGATAGCAAAGGGGGCCGGCAAGCTGCCGGCGAACAATGGGGTTCACGCTCGATCTCCATGAGCAATACGACGGACGCCGCGAGCCGGAAAGGGCTCACTGCGGACGGACTACGGGCAGGGAGATCAGGAAATGGGCGGCTTCAGGCCCTGTGCGGGCTCTGCGCTTGCGAAGCGGGCTGCGTGTGCCGCAGGCGGCGCCTGGGGTGCGCTGTGCACGATGTCGACGAGGGGCATGCCGCCAAGGGCCACCGTGTGGCAGACTTGGCAGGCGGTGCAGGTGCCGCAGCCTTGATGGCCAGTGCCGTCGTTGCTGCTGTGGTTGTCATGCGAACCGGCGTGGTCTGCCATGTCCATCTGCATGTTCATGCTGTTGCCGTCATCCATCGCCTCGTGGCAATGGGCTTCAGCAGCCGCAGTCGCCATGGACACGGCCGCCTCAGCCGCCGGCAGCGAATGCCGCACCATCTCGACCGCCATGGCATCGCCGAGCCAGCCGCGGATGGGCAGCAGGGCGATCATGAGGGCGAGCAGCAGGGTGCGCATGGGGCGGGATGATAAACCTGTGCTTCAAGGCGCCAGTTCAAGACACCAGCTGGCCTCGGGCCTTGTCCACCCACACCTGCAGGTTGTCGAGCAGGTCTTTCTGGCTGAAGGAGCAGCTTTCCTCGCTGAAGAGCGCGCTCGACTCCAGCCGGTCGAGCAGGCTCAGCAGTACCTCGCCGTAGCGCGGTGGCAGGGCGCCGAGCAGTTCGGTGCTGGCGCGGGCTTCGTTCGACAGCGTGGTGACGGAGCCGCCGCCGTCGCTGCGCAGGGCCGCGATGCGCGCGGCGATGGCGTCGAGTTGCTGTGCGGCGCTCATTGCTTACCGTTCTTTCCGGGCGGCGGCAGCGACAGCCCGCGCTCGCGCATCAGGTCGCGCAGGATGTCCGGGTAGTCCGTGATGATCCCGTCCGCGCCCCAGTCCATCAGCCGCTGCATGTCGGCGCGCTGGTTCACGGTCCAGGGCAGCACCTTCAGGCCGAGCTTCTGCGCTTCCTTGATGACGGTGGGCGTGAGGTCGGCAAAGGCCGGCGACCAGATCACCGGGCCCGGCGCGTTGGCCGAAGCGGCTCTGACCATCTGCGGCACCGAGGCGAAGCCGGCCGCGTCGATCCCGGCGGTCCAGCGGTTGTCCTTCAGCGTGCGGGGCGTCGTCAGGTAGGCGCGGGGCAATTGCGGCGCGAGCTTGCCGACCAGCGCCAGCGTGCGCCAGTCGAAGCTCTGGATCGTCACGCGGTCGGCCATCTTCGCCTTGTCGATCTCGACGAGCAGCGCGCGCACCATCGGCTCGGGCGCGGCGGTTTCCTCGGGCTTTGTCGGATCGATCTTGGTCTCGATGTTGAAGCGCACCGTGGCCGCCTCGGCGCCGCGTGCCTGCACCTGCGCGAACAGCGCGGCCAGAGTGGGAATGCGCTCGCCGTCGCGCGGCTGCTGCAGCGCGAACTGCTTGCCGTAGTTGCTCGCCGGGTTGAGGCGGCCCACGTCGTAGGTCTGCAGCTGCGCCAGCGTGAGCGAGCGAATGGCCGCGCCGGTGTTCGGGGCCAGCCAGGCGCCGCTCGCATCGCGCGTGTGGTCGGGGTTGAGCGAGGTGTCATGCGAGATCACGACCACGCCGTCGGCCGTGAGCCCGATGTCGAGTTCGAGCGTGGTCACGCCCAGGTCGACGGCATTGGAGAACGCGGCCAGCGTGTTCTCGGGTGCCAGCCCGCGTCCGCCGCGATGGGCTTCGAGGTCGAAGTGCTGCTTGGCCGTGGGCAGGACGGCGGCGCAGCCGGCCATGAGCAGGGCGGAAAGGGCAGCAGAGAGAAAGGCGTATTTCATTTGAGCTGCACTTTGATCCCGTTGTCTTGCACAGTGATGTCGCCAATCTCGTAAGTCTTGCGCCCGACCGTCAGTTCGTCGGCCGTGAAGCTGCGCAGCACCTGGCCCTGCAGCAGCTCCTGCGCGACCACGGCGCCGATCTTCTGCAGCCTCTCGGCGTCGCGGCCTTCGATGCCCTGCAGCTCGAGGCGCTCGGCCTTGGGCTGGTCGAGCCGCAGCGCGCGCGTGGCCGGGTCGTACCTCAGCGCACTGCTGACCGACACCAGGCCCTGCACCGGCGAGGCCGCCAGCAGCGGGCTGGCGATGGTCAGCGTGGCCGTGATGGCCGCGCGGTTGCCGCGTGCGTCCAGGCCCAACTGCGGATCGCGCAGCCCGACCATGAAGATCTCGGCATAGCGCTCGGCCACCGGAAAGCGCTTGGCGATCTGCGTCTGCAGCTCGTCGCGGGTGGCGGTGTATTCGCTGGTGAAGAAATTGAAGCCGGCCAGCGCCGCGAAGGGCGCCTGCAGGGCCGCGGCGCCCAGCAGCGCGCGCAGTACCCGACGGCGGGAAGTGGGGAACGGGGTGCGGAGGTTCATACCGTCCCGAGCTTGCCACAGCCGCAAAGGTTCCCGCCAGCCGCCCCCCGGGGAGGCCCTAGAGGAGCCGGCGACGGGCGTAACGCACCACCGTCACGCCGGGCTTGGCCTGGCGCGTGGAAGGCATCACGAGCACGCAGTCGTCGTAGGGCGTGACCACGGGTTCGCCCTCGTTCCAGCCGATCACGGTGCCCGCGCGTTCGATCACTTCCAGGCCGGTGAAGGGCTGCGCGAAGCGGAAGTCCTCGCTGCGCGCCACCACCGGGCCGGTCACGTCCAGCCCCCACTGACGGGGCGCGTCCGGCTGCAGCCAGCCGGGCAGTTGTTGCGCGATGGCGTCGTCGTCCAGTGTGCCGGCGGCCCGCAGGAAGCGCGCGCACTGGTCTTGCGCCACGGTGCGGCTGGCCGGGTCGCCATGGAATCCGCATTCGACCAGCAGTGCGAGGGCGTCGCTTTGCGCGTCGGCATCGGGCGCGCCGAACCGGCCGAAGTCGCGCATGCGCACGCCGTCCTTGTGGCCCGCGTCGATGACCACGTGCTCCGGGCTGCGCATTGCCTGCGCCAGCCGCAGGTTGCGCGGCTGGATGCCGGTGAGCGTCAGCGGCGCCGAGGGCTCGTGCATCGAGTGCAGGTCGAGCAGCCAGTCGGCCTGGGTCACGTAGGGCAGCAGCGCCGCGGCGCGACGCCGCTCCCGCGTGCCACCGGCCTCGATGCGATCGGGCAACCACTGGCGATTGAGGTCTTCGTCCACAAAGCGCGAGGCATCGTGGTCGGCCACGTCGAAGGTGTCGAAGGCTTCCAGGTTGCAGAACGCCAGCGTGAGCGTGCCGTGCTGCGGGCGCACGCCGGCCTCCAGCAGGCCCTTGAGCGCCCAGGCGCCGCACACTTCGTTGCCGTGCACGAGCGCGCTGATCATCACGTGCCGGCCGGGCGCTTCGGCTTCGAAGTGCCAGACGCCTTCGACGCCGGTGTTGCCTGTGCGCCAGGCAGAAAGATCGGGGGCGGGGAGTTGAAACAGCGTGGACAAGCTCATTCCTTGATGTTGGCGAATTTGACGATGGTCTTGTATTTGGCGGTCTCGGTGACCAGGAATTTGTCGATGTCCACGTTCGACGTCGGAACGACCGAGCTGGTGGCTTCCATCTTCTTGCGGAAGTCGGGCGACTGCAGCGTCTCGTTCAGTGCCGTCTTCAGCCGGGCCAGCACCGGCTCCGGCAGCTTCGCCGGCCCCAGCAGCGCGAACCAGACGCCGATGTCCAGGCCCTTGAGGCTCGGGCTCTCGCTGAGCGCCGGCAGGTCGGGCGTGATGGCCGAGCGCCTGGCCTCGGTGGTGCCCAGCGCCACCATCTTGCCGCTGCGGATGTAGGGCAGGGCGCTGGAGAGGACGAACACGCCGAAGTCGATGTTGCCGCCCAGAAGGTCATTGGTGAGCGGCGCCACGCCGCGGTAGGGCACGTGCGTCATGAACACGCCGCCCTGCTGCTTGAGCATTTCGCCGGCCAGGTGCAGCGAGGTTCCGACGCCGGAGCTGCCGTAGCTGTACTTGCCGGGGTTCTTCTTCAGCAGCGCGAGGAATTCGCCGGTGTTCTTCACGCCGGCGCCCGGGGCGGCCACCAGGACCAGCGGCTGCGAGGCAATCAGGCCGATGGGGGTGAAGTCCTTCGGCTCGTACTTCACGTTGCTGTTGACCAGCCTGTTGATCGCCACTTCGTTGCTGGCACCGGCGAGCAGCGTGTAGCCATCGGGCGCGGCATTGGCGACTTTCTGCGCGCCGATGGCGCCACCGGCACCGCCCACGTTGTCGATGATTACCGGTACGCCGAGGCGATGGGACAACTCGACGCCGAGCGCACGCCCGGTGAGATCGGTCGAGCCGCCCGGCGGGTAGGCCACCACCAGCGTGATTGGCTTGTTCGGGTAGGCCTGGGCACTGGCCGGGCCGGCCGCGGCCCAGGCAAGGCCGCACAGGATCACGGCGAGACAGGAGGAGAAAGCACGGGGAAGACGCATCGTTGCCTCGGAGTTGTAGTAATCCTGAGGATTCTGCGGGGCCGATTGTTCTTGCATGGTGCCGTGCTGGCACGAAGTCGTGCTGATTGGATTGGGCTAGCGCGGCGTCATTGCCCGCCACACATCCTCGGCCAGCGGACCCAGCCGGCGCTTCGGCCGATAGAGCCGAACCTCGAAGCGCACCTCCATGCGCCGGCCGCCCACGGGCACCAGCCGACCGGCCTTGCAATCGCCCTGCACCATCGACCAGGGCAGCCATGCCACGCCCAGCCCTCTCAGCACGTACTCGTAGAGTGCATCGGCCGAATCGCATTCGATGCGGCGTTGGAGGCGCGGCGCCTGCGGATTGTTGGCGAGCAGGTCTTCCACCATGCGGCCCATGGCGAGCGTGCGGACATAAGACAGAAACGGCACCTGGCCGGTGCCGTCGAAGCTGTGCCTGGCAAGGCCTTGCGCATCGGTGCGCGACACGGGCACGAGCTTGTCGGACGCCACCGTCACATGGGAAAACTGCCGCCCATCGAGTCGGAAAGTGAGCGCGGCGTGATGAAAGATCAGCGAGAAATCCACCTCGTTGTGTTCCAGCATTCGCACCGTTTCCGCCAGCGCACCCGTCAGCACGCGCACCTCGCCATCGCGCAGCACGGGTTGCAGCCGCACCAGCCAGTCGGCCATTACCGTGCGCGCGAGCGTGCGGCCCGTGACCAGCGTCACCGTGCGGGCCTGCCGGCCGGCCACGTTGTGCACCTCTTCGCGCGAGCCCTCGACGCTGCGCACCACCTGGCTGGCGTTGTCCAGGAAGCTCTCGCCTGCCGCCGTGAGCACGACCGGCGAGCTGCCGCGTTCGATCAGCGTGGCGCCGGCCCACGACTCGAGTGCGCGGATGCGCCGTCCGAAGGCCGGGTGCGTGACGTGGCGAAGCTCGGCCGCGCGCGTGAAGCTGCGCGTCTGCGCCAGCGCGATGAAGTCCTCCATCCATTTGAATTGCATGGTGCGGCGCGAGGCTGGCTAGTTGCCCAAGGGGAGTTCGTAGCGGGCAAAGGACGAGGTGCCCTTTTGAATCTCGCTGTGCAGCAGGAAACCGAAGCGTTCATAGAGGCTTCGCAGGGCCGCCCTGTCTGCCACGCAATCGAGCCGCAGATGCCTGCGCCCGAGCTCGAAGGCGCGCTCTCGTGCAAAGGCCAGGAGGGCGGTCGACACGCCGCGCCCGGCCCACGCCCGGCGAACAGCCAGCTTGTGCACGAACGCCGAACTGCCCGGTTCGATCTCGGGCCAGAAGAATGGGTCTTCCATGTCGAGCCGCACCACGCCGGCCACGTCGCCGTTTTCGCGTGCGATGAAGTAGCGCCCGGCATCGGTGTCGCGCTGCACGCGCTCGAGGCCGACGTCGGCGGCCGACCACAGCGGCCGGCCATCGGCGGCGAGCCATTGGGCGGCTTCGTTCAGAACGGCGGCAACTGTGGCCGCTTCGGAGGGTGTTGCTTGCTCTATGTACATCGCGGTGGCGGAGGATAGCCGACCGCAAGACCCCTCTCGGTCTCAATCACTCAGTCATGCAGCGACGACAGGAACTGCTTGAGCTCCGCAGTCTGCGGATTGCCGAACAGCTCCGCCGGCGGCCCCATCTCGTGCACGCGGCCCTGGTGCATGAAGATCACCCGGTCGCTGACCTTGCGCGCGAAGCTCATCTCGTGCGTGACCATCAGCAGGGTCATGCCTTCGTCGGCCAGCGACTCCACCACGCGCAGCACTTCGCCTACCAGTTCGGGGTCGAGCGCCGATGTGATTTCGTCGCACAGCAGCACGGCTGGTTCCATCGCCAGCGCGCGGGCGATGGCCACGCGCTGCTGCTGGCCGCCCGAAAGCTGGTCGGGCATGGCGTCGAACTTCTCGGCCAGGCCCACGCGCGTGAGCAGCTTGCGCGCCTGCGAGGCGGCTTCGAGGCTGCCGCGCTTCTTCACCAGCGTGGGCGCGAGCATCACGTTCTTGCCGACCGTGAGGTGCGGGAACAGGTTGAAGCTCTGGAAGATCATGCCCACGCGCTGGCGCAGCTCGCGCATGGCCATGGCGCTTTCGTGCAGCAGCGGCTTGCCGTCGACGGTGAGCGAGCCTTCCTGGAACACCTCGAGCCCGTTGATGCAGCGCAGCAGCGTGCTCTTGCCCGAGCCGCTCTTGCCGATGATGGCGATCACCTCGCCGCGCTTCACGTCGAGGTCGATGCCCTTCAGGACTTCGTTGGTACCGTAAGACTTGCGCAGCGCGGTGATGCGCACGATGGGAGCGCCCACCGAGGTGGCGGGTTGTTGCGGTTCAAGCACGGCGGCCATGGGTTTTCCTCTCGAGATTCTTGGCGTACAGGCTCACGGGGAAGCACAGCACAAAATAAAGCAGGGCCACGCAGCTGAACACCACGAAGGGCTTGAAGGTGGCATTCGAAATCATGCTGCCGGCCTTGGTGAGTTCGACAAAACCAATCACCGACGCCAGCGCCGTGCCCTTGATCACCTGCACCAGAAAGCCGACCGTGGGCGCAATGGCGATCTTCACGGCCTGCGGCAGGATCACGTGGCGCATTTGCTCGCCGAAGCTGAGGGCCAGGCTGCCCGAGGCTTCCCACTGGCCCTTCGGAATCGATGCCACGCAGCCGCGCCAGATTTCGGTGAGAAAGGCACTGGTGTAGAGCGTGAGTGCAACGCTCGCGGCCGTCCACGCCGACACGTCGATGCCGAACAGCGCAATGCCGAAGTAGGCCAGGAACAGCTGCATCAGCAGTGGCGTGCCCTGGAAGAGCTGCACATACAGGCCCACGACCCTGCCGATCGCCTTGCCGCCGCGCATCCGCAAAAACAGCAGCAGGGCACCCACGAGGCCACCGCCGATGAAGGCGATGAGCGACAGCACGACGGTCCAGCGCAACGCCATCAGCAGGTTGCGCAGGATGTCCCAGAGAGAAAAATCAGCCATGGTGAAAAAGGCCTCGGTATTCGGTCAGCGGCCGAAGAAGAACTTCGGACCCGCCCAGTCGAGCAGACGCCGCAGCGCCACCGACAGCGCCAGGTAGATCAGCGTGGCGATGATGAAAGCCTCGAAGGCGCGGAAGTTGCGGCTCTGGATCAGGTTGGCCGCGTAGCTCAGCTCCTCGGTCGAGATCTGTCCGCACACGGCGGAGCCCAGCATCACGATGACGATCTGGCTCACCATTGCGGGCCACACCTTCTTCAGCGCCGGCGGCAGCACCACGCGCAGGAACACCTGCGACTTGCTCAGCGCCAGGCTCACGGCCGCCTCGATCTGCCCCTTGGGCGTGGCCTCGATGCCGGCGCGGATGATCTCGGTGGAATAGGCGCCCAGGTTCATCACCATCGCGATCACCGAAGCTACCTCCGGCGAGAGCTTGACGCCCGCCGCCGGCAGCCCGAAGAAGATGAAGAACAGCTGCACGATGAAGGGCGTGTTGCGGATCAGCTCCACATAGGTGCCCACGATGGCGCGCAGCCACTTCGGGCCGCCCGAGCGCGCCCATGCGCAGAAGGTGCCGACGATCATGCCCAGCACGGTGCCCACGGCGGTGAGGCCGACGGTCCACGCCACGCCGCGCAGCAGCAGCGGCCATTCGGCGAGCACCGCGCCAAAGTCAAACTCGATGTTCATGGCCGCGCAGTTCGATCAGACGGGAAGGTCGCCGGCTGCCTTGCCGAGCCACTTCTTCGACATGGCGTCCAGCGTGCCGTCCTTCTTGGCGGCGGCAATGATTTCGTTGACCTTGGTCTTCAACGAGGTTTCACCCTTGGCGACGCCAACGAAGCAGGGGCTGTCTTTCAGCAGCAGCTTGAACTCGGCGCTCACCTTCGGATTCTTGGCGAGCATGTCGCCAGCGACCGCCGCGCTGGTTGCGAGGGTTTGCGTCTGGCCGGCCACGAAGGCGGCGATGGTCGCGTTGTTGTCCTCGAAGCGGCGGTAGTCGACGTTCGGCGGCGCCACCTTGTTCAGCTCCTGGTCTTCCATCGCGCCGCGCGTCACGGCAACGGTCTTGCCGGCCATGTCGGCGAAGCTGGTGAGCTTCATGCTCTTGGCGGCGTACACGGCCTGGAAGAAGGGCGCATAAGCCGACGTGAATTCGATCACCTTCTCGCGCTCCGGGTTCTTGCCGAGCGTGGAGATCACCAGGTCGGCCTTCCTGGTCTGCAGGTACGGAATGCGGTTGGCGCTGGTCACGGGCACCAGCTCGACCTTCACGCCGAGCTTGGCGGCGATGAGCTCGGCCATTTCAACGTCGAGGCCCTGCGGCTTCATGTTCTTGTCGACCGAGCCGTAGGGCGGATAGTCGGTGGGCACGGCGATCTTGATGGTCTTGGCCTTGAGCACGTTGTCGAGCGCGTTCTGGGCGTACGCGCCGCCGGCCGAGGCCAACATGGCAACGGAAGCAAGCGCAAGGGCGAGGTTGCGTTTGGATGCAGAGAAGGTCATAGCAGGGCTCCTAGGTAAGTCGAAGAATCTGAATCGGGGGACGCGGCGTCGGCAGCCTTGCGGCGCTTTCTGGCCTTGGGCGCCGGGGCGGCATTGGTGTTGTGCAGCGGCGCCAGCGCATCGCGCAGCTGCGCGAGCGGATCGGTGGGTGCCTGCACGCGCAGTGCTGACTGCACCGTGCCGATGTGCGCGGCCATCAGCGCCTCGGCGGCGGCATGGTCGCCGCGCTCGAGCGCCGCGACGATCTGCACGTGGTCTTCGCACGACTGCACCGCGTCGTGCGTGGACTGGTAGAGCATGGCGATCAGCGTGGTGCGCGCCGTGTAGTCGCGCAGCGTGTCGGCCAGCAGTGTGTTGCCCAGGCATTCGGCCAGGCACACGTGGAAGTCGCCCAGCAGGAAGCTGCGGTTGCCGACGTCGCTTTCTTTCAGTGCGGCTTTTTCACGCTGAAGGTGCGCCTTCAATTGGCGCAGGGCGGTCTTCTCGATCTTTCCGGTGCTGCCCGCACTGCGGATGAGGCCCAGCTCGATCACGCGCCGCGCCTCGAAGGCTTCGCGCGCCTCGTCCTGAGATGGCTCGATGACGAACCAGCCGCGCCGCGCGCTCACCGTGACGATGCCGCGCGCCGCCAGCCGCGTGAGGGCCTCGCGCACGATGGTGCGGCTGCAGTCGAACAGCATCGCCAGCTGCTGCTCGCCCAGGCGCGAACCCGGGGCGAGCTTCTGCGCCATCACCGCCTCGACGATGCGTGCACTGATTTCGGATGCGGAGATGGCCATAGGCCTGCATACCAGCAGCTTCTGTGCCAACTGGTATGCAAGATCTGTGCACCTAAATGGAACATGACCCCGAAAGGGGCGCGCGGGCTCAGCGCCGGGCTTGTCCCCGGCCCAGTGCGCTCGCCGGCAGGGCCACAAGCATGAGCAATGCCGACAGCACCAGGGCCCCGCTCAGCACGTAGAGGCTGAGGGTGAAGCCGCCCGTCAGCGTCTTCAGCGCGCCGACCATCATCGGCGCCACCAGCCCTGCGCTCCCACCGATGGTGCTGATGAGCGCAATGCCCGCAGCCGCGGCGCTCTTCGACATGAAATTGCCGGGCACCGACCAGAGCACCGTGAACGCGGCGGAAATGCCCATGGCCGCCAGCGCCAGGCACAGCACGGCGGCAAAGGCGTTGTGCATGAAGAGCGTGGTCAGCGCCAGCCCGGTCGCGCCTACCACTGCGCTCAGCGCAAAGTGCCAGCGGCGCTCCTTGCACCGGTCCGAATGCCGCCCCACGACGATGTTGGCCGCAATGCCCGCCATCGCCGGAATGACTGAATAGAAACCGATCTGCAGCACGCTGAGCCCCATCGACTTCAGGATCGTGGGCTGCCAGAACGACATGGCGTAGATGCCCAGGATGATCAGGAACGACATGAAGCCGATCAGCCAGACCCGGGCGTCGCGCATGGCCGCACCGAAGGTGTGGCGCCCTGTGGCGCCGTTCGCGGCCTGGTCTTCGGCCAGCAGGCGCGCCACGCGTTGCTTTTCGGCCGCGGACAGCCAGGCCGCCTGCGACGGACTGTTCGACAGCCAGCGGAACGCCGCCACGCCCAGCAGCACGCTCGGAATGCCTTCGAGCAGGAACAGCCACTGCCAGCCGCGCAGCGACAGCACGCCGTCGAGGTAGGTCATGGTGAGCCCGGCGATCGGCCCCGCCACGATGGGCGCCGCGCCGAAAGCCATGAAGAACAGCGCGGTGGCCTGTGCGCGGCGGTGCGAGGGGAACCACAGCGTCAGGTAGAACAGCACGCCCGGCGCGAAGCCGGCCTCGAACACGCCGATGAGAAAGCGCAGCACGTAGAACTGCGTGGGCGTGGTCGCGAACATCATCGCCGCCGATGCCAGCCCCCACAGGCCCATGATGCGCAGCAGCGTCGCGCGCACGCCGATCTTCGCGAGCATCAGGTTGCTCGGAATCTCGAACACCGCATAGCCGATGAAGAAGATGCCCGCGCCCAGGCCGAACACCGCGTCGCTGAAGCCCAGCTGTTCCTTCATCTGCAGCTGTGCATAGCCGACGTTGGTGCGGTCGAGATAGTTCAGCACGTAGCAGGCGCACAGCAGCGGCATCAGGCGCCAGGTGATCTTGCGGAAGAGCGCGGCGTCGGTGGTCTCGGCCGGCGTGCGTGCGTCCGCGGCATCGAGGGTGGCGGTGTTCATCGTCTGTGTCTCCTTCTGTGTTGCTCCTGCGGCGGCGTGTCAGGCGACGGTGGGCGTGCCGAAGCAGGTCTCGCCCCACAGGTGGCTGGCCGGCGCGCCCGGAAACAGCCAGTGCGGCGAGCATTCGGCCGACGGCACGACATTGCTGAACCCGTGCGAAGACGAGGTGCCGGCAAGGGTCTTCTCCAGCACCATCGACAGGTACTGGTCGTTGCTGCTTTCCTGCGTGTTGCCGTTGAGGATCACCTCCGCGCCGGTAGCCTGCGCGTAGCGGCGGATGCCGTTGTGCCGCGACTGCAGCGGCGCCCAGCTGTCGGCCGCCACGCCGTTCTCGCTGCTCACGCGCAGGCCGTCGGCGGTGCGGTAGACCAGCGAATGGTTGCCCTCTGTGTGGCCAGGCGAATGCACCAGCGCAAGGCCGTGGCCCAGCTGGATGCTGCCGTCGAAGGGCACGATGCGCTCGGCCGGCACGCCGCCCAGCCCGTGCGGGCAGTACCACTCGGCCTGCACCGGCAGCAAGCCTTGCACGCTGGCGAGTTCCTGGCGGTGCACCAGCAGCCTGGCGTTCGGCAGCAGGCCCGGCATGGCGGCGCTGCCGAGCCAGCGGCGTACGTCCTGCGTGTGCAGGTGGTCGTAGGTGATGAAGTCGATTTGTTCCGGCGCGACGCCGCAGCTTGCCAGCGCCTGCAGGACGGTCTGGTAGACCGGCGCGATGGTCTTGTGCAGGAACTTCGGCGTCTGCTCGCCCAGGCGCTTGAAGTAGGGTGTTTCGTTGCCGGCCTCGAAGTCGGCCGGCGTGAACAGCAGCGTGCGCAGGCGACCCTCGAAGTCGTCGTACTGGATAAGCACGGTGCGCGCCAGCAGGTGGACCATGTGCGGCTTGAGCAGCTGCTGCGAATACACGCCGGTGAAGGCGAACCATGCGGGGTACGGAATGCGCAGCAGGTTGAAGCTGCGCGCGAAGCGCACCGGCGGCGCATCGAGCAGGCGTTCGCGCAGGCCTTCGGCTGAGCGGCGGATGGCGCGCAGGCGGTCTTGCGGCATGGCGGCGTCGCGAGTGCCGTCGAAATCCGCCAGGTGTGCGAAGCCGGTTGGGTCGGGGTCTCGGGTCATGGGAAGTTCTCCTTGGCCTTTGGCGCGCAGGCTCTCAGTACATCGAGCGGCCGCCCGAGATGTCGAACACCGCGCCGGTGCTGAAAGAGCAGTCGTCCGACGCGAGCCATGCGGCCATGGCCGCCACCTCGTCGACCTCGACGAAGCGCCCCATCGGCACGCGCGAGAGCAGGGCGGTGCGCAGTTGTTCGCGGTGCTCGGCGGGCACAGCCGCGAACACCTCGGTGTCGGCCGCCGAGGGCGTGATGCAGTTCACCAGCACGCCCGCCGCCGCCAGCTCCTTGCCGAGCGACTTGGTCAGCGAAATGAGCCCGGCTTTGGAGGCCGAGTAGGCGGCGTTGAAGCTGTTGCCCTCCTTGCCGGCAACCGAGGCGATGTTGACGATGCGGCCACGCCGCCGGGCGAGCATCACCGGTGCGACCGCGCGGCAGCACAGCCATGCGCCCGTCAGGTTGATGTCGAGCACATTGCGCCACTGCGCGGGCGTGTGCTCCCAGGCAGGCACGGTCGGGCCGAGCACGCCCGCGTTGTTCACGAGGATGTCTATGCCGCCGAAGCGTTCCTGCGACTGGGCAGCGGCGCGGGCGATCTGGTCTTCGTCGCGCACGTCGACGACTGCCGAGGTTGCGGTGCCGAGCGGCGCGAGCGTTTGCAGCGCATTTGCCAGCACCGACGCGTCGAGGTCCCACAGCGCGACGCTGGCGCCGGCCGCCAGATAGCGCCGCGCTATTGCAAGGCCGATGCCGCGCGCGCCGCCCGTCACGATGGCGTGGCGGCCTGCGAGCGCATCGTTGCGCAGCGCAGTCATGCAGCTGCCGCCTCGGGTGCGCGAGTTGCGGCTGGCTGGCCCAGCAACCCGCCTACCAGCGCGGCGACATGCTCCGCGGGCACACCGGCCAGCAGTTGCCGAAGCATCGTCAGCGTGTCGAAGTACACGCGCTCGCATACCAGCCGGTCGCCTTCGAAGATGAAGAACGCGTTCATGCGGCAGCGAAAGCTGTTGCCTGTCGGCGGCAGGCCCTTGAGCGGGCCGCGGTGCGTGCCCAGCAGCCAGAACTCGACGACCACCGAATCGTCGGCGTGTCGCAGCTGGATGATCTCGTGCCGCTGGTCGGGAAAGGCGCGGCGCGTGTCGGCGTAGTACTGGCGCACGTCGGCAATACCGTCGTGCACTTCGCCGCTGGGAATCAGCTCGTAGTGCGGATGCGGGAAGGTGCCGAGCACGGCGTCGAAGTCCTGCCGGGTCTCGTCGGCGAAGTGGTCGAGCACGAGGCGCTCGCGGCGGGCTTGAAGTTCGGTGCGTTGTGTGTTCATCGGGGTGTGCTCCATGTGACAGGGATGACGGGTGACATCGGGTTGCTGCGAATGCGCAGGTCCGGGCTCGCTGCTTACTATCGGCACGCTCCCGCAACAAGACTGTCCGGTGTTGGCAATCGCCGCTCGGGACAAACCCGCGATGCCACGCACACCCCCTTCATCCAACGCCACCAGCGCCACGCCGCACGCGCAGCCGTCACCGGTGCACAACAGCGACATGCGGCTGGCCGAGGACGTGCAGCAGCGGCTGCTTGCCGTGGCGCATCGGCGCACGCTGGCGCGAGGCGAATCTCTCTTTCACAAGGGGTCGTCGCCCGATGCACTGTTCGGCGTGGTCAGCGGTTCGTTGCGCGTGAGCGTGGTCGCGCCGGGCGGGCGCGAGGCGGTGATCGCGATGCTCGAACCCGGCCACTGGTTTGGCGAGGTGTCGCTGCTGGTCGGGCGCGAGCGCGTCTACGACACCTGCGCGGCCGACACGACCGAGATGGCGGTGGTCGCGGCGGCCGATTTCCACCGGCTGGTGGCCGAGCACCCCGACGTGCACATGGCCTTCACCCGACTGGTCTGCCTGAGGCTGCGCCAGGCGCTGGCGTGGATCGACGACGTGATCCTTATGCCGCTGCAGGTGCGGCTCGCGCACCGGCTGCTCACGTTGGACGCGCGCGCCCAAAGTCCGGGCGAGGGCGGCGGCACGCTGCTGGGCGTGTCGCAGGAAGACCTGTCGTTCATGCTCGGCGTGTCGCGCCAGAGCGTGAACCGGCAATTGAAGCTGTGGGAAGAAGACGGCACGCTGCGCGTGCGCTACCGCAGCATCGAGCTTCTGGACCGTGCGCAGCTGGAGCGGCATGCGGCCACGCCGCGCTGAACTCCAACGGGCAGGTCGGTCAGTCCATCCGAGCGCCCGACGCCTTCACCGCCTTCTCCCAGCGCGGCGTTTCCGTCGCCAGGAAGCGCCCGAAATCCTCGCTGCCCAGGAAGGCCGGGTCTGCGCCCTGGCTCACCATGCGGTCGCGCACCTCGGGGTTGTTCAGCACCTGCCTGAATGCGTCGCTGAGCTTGGCGACCACGTCTTTCGGCGTGTCCTTCGGTGCGAGAAAACCATAGAAGCCCACCACCTCGAAGCCCTTGACGCCCGACTCGATCACGGTCGGCACGTCGGGCAGGGCGGGGTTGCGCTCGCGGCTGGTCACGGCCAGCGCGCGCACCTTGCCCTGCTTGTGATAGTTGGCGGCCTGCGGAATCGACTCGGCCATGAACTGCACCTGCCCGCCCATCAGGTCGGTGAAGGCCGGAGCACTGCCGCGGTAGGGGATGTGCACCATGAAGATGCCCGTCGCGGTCTTGAACATCTCGGGCACCAGGTGGCTGATGCCGCCGTTGCCGGCCGAGCCGTAGTTGACCTGGCCGGGCCGCGCCTTGGCGTAGTCGACGAACTGCTTGAGGTTCTGCACCGGCAGCTTGGGCGTGACCAGCAGCGCCAGCGGCTGCATGGCGGTGCGAGCGATGGGCACGAAGTCACGCTGCGTGTTGTAGGGCAGCTTGCTGTAGAGCGCGCCGTTGATCACGGCCACGCCGGTGTTGGCCAGCATCAGCGTGTAGCCGTCGGCCGGGCTCTTGGCGACCGCGTCGGCGCCCACCGAGCCGCCCGCGCCGGGCTTGTAGTCGACGATCAGCGGCTGGCCGAGCACGGCCTGCAGCTTGTCGGTGAGCAGGCGCGCGTGCTGGTCGAGCGGGCCGCCGGCCGGAAAGCCGATGACGACCTTGATCGGCTTGTCGGGGTAGGCCGCCATCGCGGCCGTGCCGAGGCCGAAAGAAAGGACCGCGAGCGCGGTCCGGGCAAGCTTGTTCATGATCCGTCTCCTTTTTATTGGGAGACGATCATAAGCAGCGCACTCAGCCGGCCAGCGTGGCCTTCAGCGTGATCTCGGGCACGCTCGCCAGCGCCTTCGACAGCGGGCAGCCGGCCTTGGCGGCGGCTGCGATCTGCTGGAACCTGGCTTCGTCGAGGTTCGGCACGCTGGCGTCGAGTTCGAGCGCAATGCGGTCGATCTTGAAGCCGTCGCCGTCCTTGGCCAGCCGCACGGCCGCCTTGGTGTCGATCTTCGTGGCCGCGAGGCCTTCTCTTTCGAGCGCGAAGGCGAAGGCCATCGTGAAGCAGGCGGCATGCGCCGCGCCGACGATTTCCTCGGGGTTGGTGCCGCGCTTGTCGTCCTCGAAGCGGCTGGCGAAGCCGTAGGGGTAGTCCTTCAGGGCGCCGGTCTCGGTGCTGACCTGGCCTTTGCCGGTCTTGCCGGCGCCTTCCCAGTGAACGCTTGCGTGCTTTTCTGCTGCCATGGGGGTTCCTTCATTCGGTGGATGGGGGGCTGACAGGTATCGCGCGGAAGGCGGCCCGTGTCTGTAGTCGCAGGGCGCGTGAGCAGAAGGTTGCGCATGTGAGAAGAAATGGCGTCACCTAGGCGACGCTCCGGGGGCTTCCCCGATGGGAGCGGCGGCCTTGGCGGCTTAGGCTGGCGGGCTGTCGCGCTTTTCTTTGTTCCGCCTGTACTCACCATGCAACAACGCCCGCATTACAAGTTCTGGCCCAAACGCCTCCCGCATTCGATTACCGTCCCCGCCACATCTCTCTGGCACAACCTGGCCACCTCGGCCGCACGCTACCCTGACAAGCCCGCGCTCGTGTTCTTCGGCCGCGTCATCAGCTACCGCGAATTTGCCGCCCAGGCCGAGCGCCTGGCCGGTGCGCTGCACGCGCTGGGCGTGAAGCGCGGCGACCGCGTGATCCTGGACATGCAGAACTGCCCGCAGCTGGTGATCGCGCATTTCGCGATCCTGCGCGCCAATGCCGTCGTGGTGCCGGTCAACCCGATGAACCGGGCCGAGGAGCTCAAGCACTACATCACCGATCCCGACGCCAAGGTGGCCATCATCACCGGCGATCTGGCGCCCGAGCTGGCCAAGGCCAGCAACGCCTTGCCGCCCGAGCAGCGGCTCGCCCACATGATCGTGACCCAGTTCACCGACGCCTTCGACGCCGACGCCTCGGGCGACGACGCCCCGGCTCCCGCCTGGAAAGGCTGGCTCACCACCCGCCACCCGCTGCCCGCGCTGGAAGGCGGCAAGGTCATCGCCTGGACCGACGCGCTCGAGGCCGGCCATCCGCCGCCCGAGCACGTGGTGGGCGCCAACGACATGGCTCTGCTGCCCTACACCAGCGGCACCACCGGCCTTCCCAAGGGCTGCATCCACCACCATTCGAGCCTGATGCACAACGCGGTCTCCGGCCAGATGTGGGGCGGGTCGACCTCGGAGACGGTGGTGCTGGCCGTGGTGCCCATGTTCCACATCACCGGCGTGGTGAGCATGATGCACACGGCCATCCTCGCAGCGGCCACGCTGATCATCATGCCGCGCTGGGACCGCGACGTGGCCGGCCGGCTCATCTCTCGCTGGAAGGTCACGGCCTGGACCAACATCCCGACCATGGTCATCGACCTCATGGCCAGCCCCAACTTCGCGAGCTACGACCTGTCGAGCATGAACTACATCGGCGGTGGCGGCGCGGCCATGCCGCAGGCCGTGGCGCAGCGCCTGTTCGAGCAGTACGGGCTGAAGTACCAGGAGGGTTACGGCCTGACCGAGACCGCGGCGCCCTCGCACACCAACCCGTCGGACCACCCCAAGCAGCAGTGCCTGGGCATTCCGTTCATGAGCACCGACGCGCGCGTGGTCGACCCCGACACCCTGAAGGAAATGCCCATCGGAGAATCGGGCGAGATCATCATCCACGGCCCCGAGGTGTTCCAGGGCTACTGGAAGCGCCCCGATGCCACGGCCGCCGCATTCGTCGAGTTCGAAGGCAAGCGCTTCTTCCGCTCGGGCGACATGGGCCGCATGGACGAGGACGGCTACTTCTTCATGACCGACCGCCTCAAGCGGATGATCAACGCGAGCGGCTTCAAGGTGTGGCCGGCCGAGGTCGAGCTGCTGATGTTCCGCCACCCCGCGATCCAGGAGGCCTGCGTCATCTCGACCAAGGACGACTACCGCGGCGAATCGGTCAAGGCCGTAGTGGTGCTGCGCACCACGCACAAGGACACCACCGAGCAGCAGATCATCGACTGGTGCCGCGAGAACATGGCGGTCTACAAGATCCCGCGCAAGGTGCAGTTCGTCGATGCGTTGCCCAAGAGCGGCAGCGGGAAGGTGATGTGGCGGTTGCTGCAGGAGGACGAGAACGCGGCGAAGTGAGCGCGCTTCACTTGATGAGGCCCAGCGACTTCAGCAGCGCCCCTGCCTCCGTGCGGCCGTTCGGGGTGATGGATTGCGAGGCCACCGCCTTGCCCAGGTAGTCCACCACCTTGTGCCGATTCTGGTTCGGCCCTTCCCACAGGAAGAGCCGTCCCAGTTCCAGCGCTGCATCGCCGTCGCCCTGCGCATAGGCCTTCTCGAACCAGAAGCGCGCCCAGCGGAAGTTGCCTTCGTCGCGATAGCAGATGGCGAGGTTGGCGCAGCCCGCCACGTCGCCTGCCTTGGCCGCTTTGCGATACCAGTCGCGTGCGGCAGCGGGATTTTTCTTCACGCCGATGCCGTGGTCGAGGAAATAGCCGACGCTGTTGAGCGCGTGGGTCTCGCCCGCGGCCGCGGCCTTGAGGAACAGCGAGAGGGCCTTCTTGTGCGCGCCAGCGTCCCATGCGTCGTTGGCCGCAAGGAACCAGTCGTCCTGGGTAGGTTCTTGCATGGTGCGTGCTCTCCTTCGAAGCGTGGTTCAAAAGAAAAAATCTGTGTACCGATCGGTTCCGGCGGATGGATCACTTAGCCTCGATCGGTCCTGCCATTCTGCCTATCTCCCCGCTTTTTCATGCATTCACGCGCGCTGCTGCTTTCCTGCCTTCTTGCCTTTTCTCCCCTCCTGACCCAAGCCGCTCCCCGCACCTGCCTCGTCGTGGGCATCAGCGACGGCGACACGCTTACCGCGCGCTGCGGCCGCATCGGCGCCTACGAGCGCGTGAAGGTGCGCATTGCCGCCATCGATGCGCCCGAAAAAGCCCAGCCCTACGGCCAGCGCAGCAAGCAGGCGCTGAGCAACATCTGCTTTCGCGAGCAGGCGCTCATCACCGAGATCGACACCGACCGCTATGGCCGCACGGTGGCCGACGTGCGCTGCAACGGCGAGGACGCCGGCAGCCGCATGGTGTCCGAAGGCTGGGCCTGGGTGTACGACTACAACCACCTTGCCACCAAACGCGGCGGCGGGCTCTTCAGGCTTCAAGACAGCGCGCGTGCCCGGCACGCCGGCCTATGGGCCGATTCGAAGCCGACGCCGCCCTGGGACTGGCGCAAGCGCCAGCGAGGCGAGCAGCCGCATTGGGGCGGCTTCTTCTGAGCTCTTGTTGCAGGCCCATGTCATGCGGAATTCACGAGTTGGCGACACCATGCTCGGCTCCGTAACCCCACGACGACAAGAACATGGCCAAAGACTTCGCCCGCATGGAGGACTCCAACCCGTCCGCAAACCCCACGATCCACGAAGTGTCCGACCCGAAGCGGCGCATGCTCGTGCAAGGCGGCCTTGCTGCCGCGATTGCCGGGCTGTTCGGCCCGCTGGCCGGGTGTGCGGCAACAGGCGGCGCGGCGGGTTCGCTGGGCCGTGCCATCGGTTTCAAGAGCGTGCCGATGGCCGCCGTCGACACCGTGGTCGTGCCCGAGGGCTACAGCACCCAGGTGCTCTACCGCTGGGGCGACGCCACCGGCATCGCCGGCGCCATGCCCGCCTTCAAGACCGATGGCTCCAACACTGCTGAAGAGCAGGCGCTGCAGGCCGGCATGCACCACGACGGCATGGCCTTCTTTCCGATCGACGGCTCCAACCGCGGCCTGCTGGTGCTGAACCACGAATACGTCGACGACGGCCTGCTGCACACCGACGGCATGAAGACCTGGACGCCCGAGAAGGTGCGCAAGTCGATGAATGCGCACGGCGTGTCGGTCATCGAACTGAAGCGCGACGGTGGGACGTGGACGCAGCTTGCGCCCTCGCGCTTCGCGCGCCGCATCACCGCCCTGACGCCGATGACGCTGACCGGCCCCGCCGCCGGCCACGCCATGCTGCGCACCGCCGCCGACCCGTCGGGCACGCAGGTGCTGGGTACCTTCAACAACTGCTCGAATGGCCACACGCCGTGGGGCACGTATCTGACCTGCGAAGAAAACTTCGCCGACTACTTCGAAGGCACCGACACGCCCGACGCCCACCAGAAGCGCTGGGGCATCAGGAAGGGCAATGGCGCGAAGTACCGCTGGCACGAGCATGAAGCGCGCTTCGACGTGTCGAAGAACCCGAACGAATCGAACCGCTACGGCTGGGTGGTCGAGATCGATCCGCAAGACCCCACCTCGACGCCGCGCAAGCGCACCGCGCTCGGCCGCGCCGCGCACGAAGGTGCTGCCACCGCGCTCACCAACGACGGCCGCGCCGTCATCTACATGGGCGAGGACTCGCGCTTCGAATACATCTACAAGTTCGTGAGCCGCGACAGCGTCAAGCCCGGCGGCGCCGCGGCCAACCGCGACCTGCTCGACCACGGCACGCTGTACGTCGGCCGCTTCGACGTGGACGGCACCGGCGAATGGCTGCCGCTGGTGCAGGGCAAGAACGGCCTGGTCGCAGACAAGGGCTTCACCACGCAGGGCGACGTGCTCATCAAGGCACGCCAGGCCAGCGATCTGCTGGGCGCCACCAAGATGGACCGCCCCGAATGGACGACGGTAGACCCGCTCACCAAGGAGGTCTACTGCACGCTGACCAACAACAGCAACCGCGGCGGTGCCGGCCAGCCCTTCATGGACGCGGCCAATCCGCGCTCCAACAACACAATGGGCCAGATCATCCGCTGGAAGGAAACCGGCGACCTCGACGCGACCAGGTTTGCGTGGAACCACCTTGTGCTCGCGGGCGACCCGAAGCAGACGCGCTATGAAGCGCAGGGCAACATCAAGGGCGACACCTTCGGCAGCCCCGACGGCCTGATGGTCGATGCGCGCGGCGTGCTGTGGATCGAGACCGACGTGTCGACTTCCACGCTGGGCAAGGGCGAGTACGTCAACCTGCCCAACAACCAGATGCTGGCCTGCGACCCGACAAAGGGCGAAATCCGCCGCTTCCTGCTCGGCCCGGCCGGCTGCGAAATCACGGGGCTTACGGCCACGCCAGATTTGCGCACGCTGTTCATCAACATCCAGCACCCGGGCGAGCCGGCCAACGAGCGCAGCGACCCGGACCGTCCGCTCGCCGTGTCGAAGTGGCCCGACGGCGCGGGCCGCCCGCGCTCGGCGACCATCGCAATCACCAAGAACGACGGCGGCGTGATCGGGACCTGATGGGGTAGGGCGGGTTGGCAGCGCTCAGCAGGAGCCGCCGACCCAGCAGCGCAGCGAGGGCACGAACAAGCCCACGACGAAGGTGATGGCGCAAAAGACCAGCAGGATCAGCGCCGCCATGCGCAACCCCTCGGCGCTCCAGCGCGGCGCGAAGTTGCTGATTAGGCCAGAGGCGAAGCTGCCTTCGAGCCGTTCGGCACCACCCCAGCGCAGCACCCAGAGGCAGAAGAGCGCTTCGGCTGCGTGCACCACGATCCACAAGGCCAGCGACATTTCGCGTGATCTCCTTGCTCAGGACTCGCTCTTGCCCTGCACGTCTGCCACCACGCGCGCGTTGCGCTGGAAGCTCCAGTAGGCGCCGGCCCAGTCCATCATCACGACGATGCGGTTGCGAAAGCCGATCAGGAAGTACGCGTGCGCGAACAGCCAGAACAGCCACGCGAGCCGGCCGCTGAAACGCAGCGGGCCGAAGGGCGTGCCCAGGTCGACCACCGCCGAGTTGCGGCCGATGGTCGCGAGGTTGCCGTAGTCCGCATAGCGGAACGGCACCGTCGGCTGGCCCGCAATGCGGCGCAGGATATTGGCGGCCGCCGCGCGTCCCATCTGCTTGGCGCCGGGCGACACGCCGGGCACGGGCTTGGGCGGTTTGCCGGGCGCATGGCTCATGGCGGCCGCGAGGTCGCCGACCACGCTGATCTCAGGATGGCCCGCCAGGCTCAGATCGGGCTCGACCTTGATGCGGCCCGCGCGGTCGCATTCGACGCCGGTGGCCGTGCCCAGCATGCGGCCCAGCGGCGAGGCTGCGACACCTGCCGCCCACACCACGCAGCTGCTATCGATTCGGTAGCTGGCGACCGGTGCGCCGTCTGCGCCACCACCAATCTGTACTTCGAGGCCGGTGGCATCGATGGACGTCACGCGCGCGTTGAGCCGCACTTCGACGCCCAGTTTCTCCAGCTGTTCGAGCGCCTTCTGGCTCAGCGATTCGGGCATGGCCTGCAGCACGCGCGGGCCGCCTTCGACCAGCAGCACCTGTGCGCTGGCGGGGTCGATGTGGCGGAACTCGCCCGACAGCGTGTGCTTGGCGATCTCGGCCAGCGTGCCGGCCATCTCGACGCCCGTGGGGCCGGCGCCGATCACCACGAAGGTGAGCAGGGCGCGGCGGTGTTCCAGGTCGGCCGTGATCTCGGCGTTTTCGAACGACAGCAGCACGCGACGGCGGATCTCGAAGGCGTCGGCCAGCGTCTTCAGGCCCGGGGCGACGGGCGCCCATTCGTCGTGCCCGAAGTAGCTGTGCGTGGCACCGGCCGCGACGATCAGGTGGTCGTACGGCACGCGGTCCCCATTGGCCAGCCGCACCGATCGCGTGGCCGGATCGATGCCGCCCACCTCGCCCAGCAGCGTCGTGATGTTCGGCTGCTTGCGGAACAGTGCGCGCACCGGCGCCGCGATCGACGGCGCGGCGAGCCCGGCGGTTGCCACCTGGTACAGCAGCGGCTGGAACAGGTGGTGGTTGGTCTTGTCGATCACCGTCACGTCCACGTCGGCGCTCTGCAGCTTGCGTGCCGCTTCGAGTCCGCCGAATCCGCAGCCGACGATGACGACTTTGGGCCTGCCCGAGGGGTTGGTCGTTTGCATCGCACGGATGATACGCAGCCGCCTGCAAGGCCTCGAATCTTGTGCCACAGTGGCTGCCCTTTGCCGAAGTGCCGGCGGCAGGGCTGCGGCGTTTTGTCCTACGCGCCGCCGCAGCCCGGATGGGCTAAAACTTGCGGCTGACCCGACTGGAGACCCCATGACGCTTTCCCGGCCGATCACACAGGCGGCGAGCACACTGCGCGACAGATTTCGCGAGGTGCGCGCCACGAGCCTGGCGCTTGCCGCCCCGCTTTCCGCAGAAGACCAGTGCATCCAGTCGATGCCCGACGCGAGCCCGACCAAGTGGCATCTTGCGCACACCACGTGGTTCTTCGAGACCGTGCTGCTGCAGTCGCATTCCAGCGGCTACAAGCCCTTCGATGCGCGTTTTCATTACCTCTTCAACTCGTACTACGAGGCGCTCGGGCCGCGGCATCCTAGGCCGCAGCGCGGCCTGCTCACGCGGCCCTCGGTGGACGAGGTGCATGCCTACCGCCGGCACGTTGACGAGGCGGTGGTCGCGCTGCTCGAAGAGGGCGGGCTCGACTGGGCCACCGTCGAGCCCATCGTCACGCTCGGGCTGCATCACGAGCAGCAGCACCAGGAGCTGTTGCTCACCGACATCCTGCACGCGCTGTCGTGCAACCCGCTGCTGCCGGCCTACAAGCCTGCAAGCGGACCTGCGCTGCGGCTGGCTGCGGTGCCGCCTGCCGTGCGCTGGATCGAGCAAGCCGGCGGCGTACTCGAGGTGGGATTCCCGGGGCAGGGCTTTTCTTTCGACAACGAGACGCCGCGCCACAAGGCCCTGCTGCAGCCCTATGCGATTGCCGACCGGCTGGTGAACTGCGGCGACTACGCGCAGTTCATCGCGGATGGCGGCTATCAGCGGGCCGAGCTCTGGCTGTCCGATGGCTGGGCCGCTGTGCAGGCGCAGGGTTGGAGGCATCCGGTGTACTGGCTCGAGCCGGACGATCCGCGCCTTGGCCTTGGTGCGCAGCAACAGGGTGGTAACGCAGGTTGGCAGGTGTTCGGCCTGCACGGCGTGCGGCCGATGGAGGCCGATGCACCCGTATCGCAGCTCAGTTTCTATGAAGCCGCTGCGTATGCCGAGTGGGTCGGCGCGCGGCTGCCGACCGAATTCGAATGGGAGGCCGCGTTCGATGCCCCCGGCATCTCGCAGATGACGGGGCACGTCTGGCAGTGGACGCGTTCGTCGTACGACCCGTATCCCGGCTTCCGTCCGATGCCTGGTATCGCGGCCGAATACAACGGCAAGTTCATGGTGGGGCAACTGGTGTTGCGCGGTGGCAGCGTGGCCACCCCGGTGGGGCATACGCGGCCCAGCTATCGCAACTTCTTTCCGCCGGCGGCGCGCTGGCAGTTCTCGGGGCTGCGGCTCGCGAAAGACCTTTGATCATGCGCAATCCAACTTCTTCCTCGTCGCTGTCGTTCGCACCTGCCGCGACGCCGCGTGTTTCTTCTTCTCCAGCGGTCTCCACGCCGTTGTCCGAGTTCGGGCGCGAGATGCAGGCGGGACTTGCGCGCTCGCCACGCAGCATCTCGCCGAAGTTTTTCTACGACGCAGCAGGGTCACAGCTGTTCGACCGTATCTGCGAGCTGCCGGAGTACTACCCGACGCGCACCGAGCTGCGCATTCTTGGCGAATGCGCCGGGGAGATCGCCGAGCAGATCGGGCCGAACGCGGAGATCGTGGAGTTCGGAGCGGGGTCGCTCACGAAGGTGCGGCTGCTGCTCGATGCGCTGCAGGCGCCGAAGCGCTATCTGCCCATCGACATCTCCGGGGAGTATCTGGAGGCTGCGGCTGAGCGGTTGAAGGCGGACTATCCGAAGCTGGTGGTGCAGCCTATTGCTGCGGATTACACGATGCCTCTGGTGTTGCCTGCGCCTATGGCTGGTTCGGGGCGGCGAGTCGGGTTTTTTCCGGGGTCGACGATCGGGAATTTCGAGCCTGAGGAGGCGCTGGCGTTTTTGCAGCTGGCTGCTCGGATGTTGCGTGGGGGTGGGCTGCTGATTGGGGTGGATCTGGTGAAGGATCCGGGGCGGTTGCACGCGGCCTACAACGATGCTCAAGGAGTGACGGGGGAGTTCAATCTCAATCTGCTGCGTCGGGCTAATGCTGAGCTGGATGCGGACTTCGATGTCGACGGGTTTGCGCATGCGGCGTTCTATAACGCGCCTCGGCAGAGGATCGAGATGCATCTTGTCAGCCGGCGGGCTCAGAGCGTTTCGTTGAATGGGGAACGGTTTGGGTTTGAGGAGGGCGAGACTATTCATACTGAGTACTCGCATAAGTTCACTGTTGAGGGGTTGCGGGCTTTGGCTGTTCGTGCCGGGTTTCGTCCTGCTGCGGTTTGGACGGATCCTGAGAAGCTCTTTAGCGTGCACTGGCTGGCTGCCTAGTTTGGCTTTCGAGGCCGGGACTCGCCCCGGCGGGCGAGCTACTTTCTTTTGCTTCGCCAAAAGAAAGTAGCCAAAGAAAAGGCGACCCCACTGTCTGCGACCCCTTCGCTGCGCTACGGGGCAACCTGCGGTGCTCGCGTTTCGCGGGGTCCGCAGAACTCGCTTCGCTCAAACAGCTGCGGCCCTGATCCGCGAAACGCTCCGCTCCTCGGCGCAGCCAGAGGTGAGGTGGAGACAACACGGGCCTTTGCTTCGCTCGGCCTCGGGGCCACTGCAGGCGCGTAGCGCCTGCAGTGGTTGAGTTTGGCTGTTGGCTGTTCGAAGGCCGAGCGCAGCGATGGCCTGCTGGGTTCCCAACTCCCTTCTGGCTGCGCCGAGGAGCGCAGACGCAGGAGGGATCAGGGCCGCAGCTGTCTGAGCGAAGCGAGTTCTGCGGACCCCCTCCGGAGTCGAGCACCGCAGGTTGCCCGCAGCGAAGCGAAGGGACGCAGACAGCAGGGTCGCCTTTTCTTTGCTTACTTTCTTTTGGCGAAGCAAAAGAAAGTGAGTCGGCCGCCGGGCCGAGACCCGGCCCCAGAAAACAAACCCCCCAACAGGGTAGATACAGCAACGAAGAAAGCGGCAGTGCCAAGCAACGGCACAATACCCAAGCCCCGTGCGGCAGCGCAACGGCCAGCGCCCGCAACCCTCCCCCTGGAGACCAAGACCATGAAAGCAACCTGGAACGGCGTCACCATCGCCGAAAGCGACGACACCGTGCTCGTCGAAGGCAACCACTATTTCCCGATGAGTTCGCTCAATCGCGACGCAGTCACCTTCAGCAATCACAAGACCACCTGCCCCTGGAAGGGCACCGCAAGCTACTACTCGCTGCTGGTCAACGGCGAACTCAACACCGACGCCGCCTGGTACTACGCCGACCCGAAGCCCGAAGCCGAAGAGATCCGCGACCGCGTCGCGTTCTGGAAGGACGTGAAGGTCAGCGCGCAGTGACCACGGCCGCTTTCACTCCCCCGTTCATCGCCCCCGCCGAGCTGCCTGCCGCATTGCGCGATCAAGGCTATGCAGTGCTCAGTCCGCAGGGCGTCAGCGAATGGCTTGGTGTTCCGCTCGCGCAGCTGAATGCACTGCACGCAGACTGGAACGATCTCCCGCCCGACGAATACCTGAAGGACGGCGGCCGCTACCGCACGCGGCGCCATGCCTGCTTCACCGTCGAAGCCGACGACCATGCCACGCCGGCGCAGGTGCCGCACCGCGCGCACTGGCAGCCGGTCGAATACAACGCCCTGCACGGCGGCATGCAGCGCTGGTTCGCGCCGATGCTCGAGGCCACCGTGGCACAGCCCGTATGGCAGCGGCTGCTGCAGCAGCTCGGCAAGGCCAGCAGCGACATGCGTGGCGGTGCGCCGCAACGCTGGTACGTGGAAGCGCACCAGTTCCGCATCGACACCGCCGGTGGCATCGGCCGCCCGACGCCCGAGGGCGCGCACCGTGATGGCGTGGATCTCGTGGCCGTGGCACTGGTTGGCCGGCACGGCATCAAGGGCGGCGAGACGCGCGTGTTCGAAGCCAACGGCCGTCGCGGCGAGCGCTTCACCATGACCGAGCCGTGGAGCCTGCTCGTGCTCGACGATGCGCGCGTGATCCACGAATCGACGCCGATCCAGCCGCTGGAAGAGGGCGGCGAAGGCTGGCGCGACACGCTCGTGATCACCTGCCGCGCCAAGGGTTTCCAGGGGGACTGAAGCCGCGCGGCGGGGCAGTGCGCCGTCGCTGGCACGAGTCCTACAGTCCGTCCGCGGAACAGCGGTTAAATTCGGGGCCCGGCTCCATGTGGGCCGTGTCTGTCTGCGAACGAAAGCGAGGTCCCGCCATGTTCAATCACATCCTGGTTCCGATCGACGGCTCCGAAACTTCCATGCTCGCCGTCAGCAAGGCCAGCGGCCTCGCGCTGGCTTTCGGTAGCCGCATCACGCTCATTCACGTGATCGACAACTACCCCTTCATCGGCGTGGGCGCGGACTATGCGCTTGGCCAGAACGAATACCTCGCAGCAGCCACGGCCAGCGCCAACGCGGCGCTCGCACGCGGCGTGGCCGCCCTGGCGGCCGAAGGACTGCACAGCGACCAGCGCGTGATCGACGGCCACGTGGTGCACGAAGGCATCGTCGATACGGCCATCGCCATCGCGGCCGACCTGATCGTGATGGGCTCGCACGGCCGCAGCGGCATCGAAAAACTGCTGCTGGGCAGCGTGACGCAGCGCGTGCTGCAGGACGCCAACATGCCCGTGCTGGTCGTCAAGGGCGGCTGACTGGCTGACTGATTGGTCAGGAAACGACGACGAAATCGGGCGACCGTTTGAAGTAAAGCTCCTGCTGCGTCACCGGGTGCACGAACCCCAGCTCGCTCGCATGCAACAGCAGCCGTGGCGCACGTGCCTGCAGGGCAGCATCGCCATACAGCGCATCGCCAAGAATCGGATGCCCGATCGACAGCAGGTGTACGCGCAACTGATGCGAACGGCCGGTCAGCGGTTCCAGCAGCACATGCGTGGCGGCGGGCTCCCCAGGCCGTACTCCCGGCAGCAATGAAATCGCCTTCCACCGAGTGATGCTGGGCTTGCCCGCAGGGTCGATCTTCTGCAGCGGCCTGCGCGGCCAGTCGGCCATCAGCGGCGCGTCGATCAGTGACCAGTCTTCCCGCACCGGCATCGCGCCATCGACGATAGCTTCATAGCGCTTGTGCACCCGGCGCTCGGCAAAGGCCGCGCTCAGCGCACGCTGCATTTCGATGCCGCGCGCCATCACCACCAGCCCGCTCGTGGCCATGTCGAGCCGGTGCACGATCAGCGCGTCGGGCCACTGCCGCATGGCGCGTGCGCTCAGGCAGTCCTGCTTGTCCTCGCCGCGGCCGGGCACGCAGAGCAGGCCGGCTGGCTTGTCGAGCACCAGCAGGTGCGGATCTTCGTGAACGGGTTGCAGGAGCGGCGGCGCGGTCGTCATGGATGCCGCAGAGTGTAGAGAGCACGATGGTGGCCCGTTCCCGCGTTCCAGGCCCCTCATGCCCCGCTCATCCGGCCTCGGCTATCCTTGAGCGGATGTCCGGCCCCGCCCCAGCCTCCGTTTCCTCTTCTCCCCCCAGCTTTTCCGACCTGACGCGCGAACGCCCGTTCATGCAGATGTGGACGGCGCGGCTGTTCGGTACTGCCGCCTCGCAGATGCTGCTGGTGGCCATCGGCTGGCACATGTACGAGCTCACCAGCAGCGCCTGGGACCTGGGCCTCGTGGGTCTCTACCAGTTCGTGCCCGCGCTGCTGCTGGCGCTGCTGGCCGGCCACATCGTCGACCGCCACCATCGCGGGCGCATCGTGGCGGCCTGTTTCGCGGTGCAGGGGCTGGTGGCGCTCGTGCTGCTGCTGGCGGTGCTGGAAAAGCATGATTCGCGCAGCCTGCTGCTGGGCCTGTCCCTGGTGTTGGGCGCTGTGCGGGCTTTCCAGATGCCGGCGCAGCAGGCGCTGACGCCGCTGCTGGTGCCGCCCACCATGTTGTCGCGCGCGATGGCCTTCAGTTCGGCGGGCATGCAGGGCGCGATCATCGGCGGGCCTGCCCTCGGTGGGCTGCTGTTCGTGGCGGGCATGGCGGTGGTCTACGGCGCCAGCGTGGCCTTCTTTGTCGTCGCCTGCGCACTGGTGCTGCGGCTTCGCTACGCCTACACGCCGGCCGCGCGCGAGCCGGTCACGCTGGCCACCGTGTTCGCGGGCGTCGATTTCATCTGGAAGCGCAAGCCCGTGCTCGGCGCGGTCTCGCTCGATCTGTTCGCGGTGCTGCTGGGCGGCGCGGTGGCGCTGCTGCCGATCTATGCCAAGGACATCCTGCACACCGGGCCCTGGGGGCTCGGCCTGCTGCGCGGCGCGCCGGCGGTGGGGGCGCTGGTGATGTCCATTGCGCTCACGCGCCGGCCGGTCGAGCGCCGCGTGGGGCGCACGCTGCTGCTGGCCATCGGGCTCTTCGGGCTGTGCATGGTGGTGTTCGGCATTTCGAAGAGCTTTGTTGTCTCGCTGATCGCGCTGGCGGTTTCGGGCGGCGCCGACATGGTCAATGTGGTGATCCGCCAGACGCTGGTGCAACTCGAAACGCCCGATGCCATGCGCGGGCGGGTGAGTGCGGTCAATTCGATCTTCATCGGCGCGAGCAACCAGCTCGGCGAATTCGAGTCGGGCGCCACGGCGGCGCTGCTGGGGCCGGTCGGCTCGGTGGTGGTGGGCGGCGTGGGGACGATGCTGGTCGCGCTGACCTGGTTCAGGCTGTTCCCGTCGCTCGCGCAGCGAGACCGGCTGGTGGTGGCGGCGCCTTCCGTCAGGCCGCTGGTCAAGTCCTAGTCTGCGAACAGGGCGCGCGCGCCCGGCGTGTCGAGCGTGATGTCGCCCAGCGCCTGCGCCACGCAGGGCAGGATCCAGCCTTCGGCTTTTTCATCGGCGCTCAGGCCGGGCCATTCGATGATGTGGCGGGTTTCGCCGGACAGCCGCTGGCAGATGCAGGTGCGGCAGGTGCCGTTGCGGCACGAGCTCGGCAACTCGATGCCGGCGGCCTCGGCGGCTTTCAGGAGCGTGGTGCCTGCATCGGTCTCGAAGTCGAGGCCCGAGGGCTCGAGTCGGACCTTCATGGCTGCGGTGGCTGGCTTTGCTGTTGTTGCTGCTGCTCGCGGCGTTGCTCGCGCAGCATGAAGAGGTAAAGGCTCTCGACCTTCTCGCGCGCCCACGGCGTCTTGCGCAGGAACTTGAGGCTCGAGCTCACGCTCGGGTCGAGCGTGAAGCAACGGATGGGAACGAGCTCGCTCAGGTGCTCCCACCCGTAGTAGTCGGCCAGCGCGGTGACGATGGCCTCCAGCGTGACCCCATGCAGCGGGTTGCGCGGCTGGGCCTTTGCGGCCGCGGGGGCGGCCGGGGCGGGCGCTGGAGCGTCGTTCGTCACTTGTTCTTGAGCTTGCCGCGGGGAATGACCGCCGTCGTGATCGTGCGAACGGGCTCGATGCCGCCAGTGCCCACAGGCTTGGGCGGCGAGGTGTCCTTCTTCGGTTTCTTCGCTTCCTTGGTGCTGCGTTGCTGACTCTTGGCCATGTCGATTTCTCCTGTTGTTACGACGGATGCGGCAAGCAGTTTAGCGGTGCGGCGACAATACGCGGTTCCATTGATTTCCCCGCATTCATGTCAGATTACGAAGTTCGCCCCGCCACCCTGCGCGACGCCAAGGCCGTCGCCGAAATCCATTCCCTCGCCGCCAAGGCCGCCTACGAAGGCATCCTTCCCGAGGAAGAGCTGCGCGCCCTGGCCCCGGCCACCCGCGAAGCCAAGTGGCGCGAAGCCATCGAATACAGCGAGCCGCAGGTGCGCGTGGCCGTGCTGGGCAGCGAAATCGTCGGCTTCGTCGGCTTCGACCGTTCGCGCGACCCCAAGACCCCGCCCACCACCGGCGAAATCTGGGCCATCTACGTCAAGCCCGAGCACTGGGACAAGGGCGTGGGCGTGGCCCTCTGGGATGCCGCGCGCGAAGGCCTGGAAGAAGAGGGCTGCACCACGGTCACCATCTGGGTGCCGATCCGCAACGACCGCGCCATGCGCTTCCACGAACTCGCGGGCTTCAAGCGCGAGATGAAGACCGCCAAGACCACCGCCTTCGGCACCGTGCGCGTCGAGGAAATCCGCCTGAAGCGCGACGTTTCCTGACATGGACTCCGGCAGCACCGCCCTCGGCCACGCCGCGCGCGTGCGCTCGCACCAGCGCCGCACGACCGCCGTGCAGTGGATCCGCCGCACCCACCACGGCTGGTTCGGCCTCTGGGGCGCGGTGCTGGGGCTGCTGTTCGGTTTCAGCGGCATCTGGCTCAACCACCGAGACGTGCTGAAGCTGCCGCAGGCCCAGGAGCGCACGCGCGCCCAGCTGGTGCTGCCCGACCCTGCGCCGGAAACGCCCGAGGCCATGAGCCAGTGGCTGCAGGGTGCGCTGCGCATGAGCGGCCCGCCCAACTCCCGCCGCATCGAGCCCGCCAAGCCCGTCGCCTGGGCCGACAAGAGCGACAAGAGCGCTCCCGTGCTCACGCAGCCCGCGCGCTGGGTGTTCAACTTCGGCGGCCCCAACGAGATCGTGCAGGTCGAGTACTGGCAGGGCAACCGCTCGGTGGGCGTCACCACCACGCACAACGGCTTTGTCGCCACGCTCACCAACATGCACAAGGGCGGCGGCATGCCGCTGCCCTGGATCCTGCTGGTCGACACGCTGGCCGGCAGCCTGATCTTCCTGTCGATGTCGGGCATGGCGCTGTGGATGCTCACGCACCGCCGCCGCCGCGTGGGGCTGGCGCTGTTCGGCGCATCGCTCGCCGCGGTGCTGGCCATTGCGCTCAGCGCTCTTTGATTCGTACGGTTATTGCCGGGGCGGTTGGCGGCTGCGGATAAGCTCGCCGCTTCTTTTTCAGTCCGAATCCTGCCCATGGCCACCAGCCTGCTCCTGCTGCTCGACGACATCGCGACCGTTCTCGACGACGTGTCGATCCTCACCAAAGTGGCTGCCAAGAAGACGGCCGGCGTGCTGGGCGACGACCTTGCGCTCAATGCGCAGCAGGTGTCCGGCGTCAAGGCCGATCGCGAGATTCCGGTGGTGTGGGCCGTGTGCAAGGGCTCGTTCGTCAACAAGGCCATCCTCGTGCCCGCGGCGCTGGCCATCGGCACCTGGTTGCCCTGGCTGGTAACGCCGCTGCTGATGGTCGGCGGCGCTTTTCTCTGCTTCGAAGGCGCCGAGAAACTCGCGCACAAGTTCCTGCACAAGAAGGAGCACGACGCCGACACCGAGCGCCACGAAAAGGCCGTGGCCGACGAATCGGTCGACGTGGTGGCCATGGAGAAGGACAAGATCAAGGGCGCCGTGCGCACCGACTTCATCCTCTCGGCCGAAATCATCGCCATCACGCTGGGCACAGTGCAGGGCCAGCCTTTCACGACACAGCTGAGCGTGCTGGTCGGCATTGCGCTGATCATGACCATCGGCGTGTACGGCCTGGTGGCCGGCATCGTGAAGCTCGACGACGCGGGCCTCTATCTGAGCCAGCGCGCCAGCGCAGGCGCGCGGGCCTTGGGCCGCGGCATCCTGGCCACGGCGCCGTGGCTCATGAAGGCGCTGTCGGTGGCCGGCACGGCCGCGATGTTCCTTGTGGGCGGCGGCATCCTGGTGCACGGCGTGCCGGCGCTGGGCCATGCGGTCGAGGGCTGGGCCGCGGCCACGGGCGGCGTGTTCGGCACGCTGGGCTCGATGGGCGTGAATGCCGGCGTGGGCATCGTGGCCGGCGCCATCGTGCTGGTCGTGGTGGAACTGGTCGGAAAGTTGCGCGGCAAGAAGGCCTGAGCCTGCTGCTGAAACCCGCCGCGAGACGGGTTTTTTTATTGGCGCGTCTTGCCGCGCTTCACCAGCTCGACCACGATCAGCGCCACGCCCAGCACCAGCGCGAACCAGCCGACCAGGTAGGCACCAGCGACCATCTCGAACCAGCGCGTGCCCTGGAGAAAGCGCGGCCCCAGCAGAACAGCGGCGCCGATCACGAGGCAGAGGATGCCGCGTTCGAGCGTGCGGAGTTGTCGTTTGGGTTGCTGCGCCATGGCTTCTTCGTTCGGGTTCGGGGGAGAGTGGATCGATCAGTGCGTCATTGTCCCGCGCATCGCGGCTGGATGACCCTGCAGAGGGAACGACTTGCCCGTGGGCACCAGCGTGTCGCCATCGAGCCGCAGGATCGTGATGTCCTGGTCGATGAAGTTGCCTACGTACAGGTACTTGCCATCTGCGCTCCACACCGCGCCTTCGGGCAGGCCGCGCACCACCACCTCGTTGGCGCGCGTGACTTTCTTGCCGTCGATCTTCAGCAGCACCACCGAACCGTTGCGGTTGTAAAAGTAGGCGCTCTTCGAAGAATTGCTGCCGCGCAGGATCACCGCCACCGCGTGCCTGCCGGTCGGGCTAACCGCCAGGCCTTCGGGGCCGTCGCCGACCACCACCTTGTCGACCACGCGCGGCGGCGCGGCTTCGAGGTCGATCACGCTCACGGTGTCGACCTGGCCGTCGGATGCGCCCGAGTTGCCGTTGTCGGCCGTGAGCGCGAGCTTGCCGTCGGGCGTCACGTCGACGTTGTAGGGCCACAGGCCCGCTGCGAGGTCGACCTTGTTGTAGCTGACCTTCTCGCCGTTCACGTCGAGCAACGCGATCTTGTGGCTCGGAAACTTGGCCGCCAATGCGCGCTTGCCGTCGGGCGTGAAGCGCACGTGCGCCACCGAATCGCCCATGGCCACGGTGTCGATCAGTGTCACCTTCTTGCCCGAGATGCGCAGCACGCTCACCGAGTTGTCGGCGCGGTTGGCCACCAGTGCGAGGTCGCCCGTGCGGTTGATCGACAGGCCCGAGGGCTGTTTGCCGACCTGCAGGGTGTCGAGCAGCTTGGGCGGCGTGGTGGTCAGGTCGATCACGAAGAGGCGGTTGTCGGGCGCCTGCTTGCGTGCGCCGTTCTCCTCGACCACGTTGAGCGAGTTGGCGACCAGCGCCAGCGTTTCGCCGGGCGTGATCGCGAGGTTGGTCGGCGGGCCGGCGATGGTGTTGTCCAACTGCAGCGTGCCGACGACCTTGGGGGCCAGCGGGTCGGTGCCGATGTCGAGCACCTGCACGGTGTCGCGCCCCATGGGGCTAAGGATCACGACGCCGGCGTCGTTCCACGACTGCTTCTCGTCGTTGGCGACCAGCATCAGCTGGCGCTGAGGCACGGTGGGGGTCAGGTTCGTGCAGCCGGGGAGAGCGGCAAGGGCTGCCAGGGCCAGGGCCGCGAGTGCGGCGGGGCGGAACTGCATGGTGTGTGTCTCCGGTGTAGTTGTGTGCGCGCATGGTAGCGGCAGCTTCGTCGCCAGGCCCCGTGCCCGGCACAATCGATCGACCCAACCCCTGAGACCCCGCCATGACCATCGAGATACCGAAGGAAGCGCGCCAGCAGGCCATCACGTCCATCGAGCGCTATTTCCGCGAGAACATGGAAGAGCCGATCGGCAACATCGCGGCGGGGGCGCTGCTCGGCTTCTTCCTCGAAGAGATCGGTCCACTGGTCTTCAACAAGGCGGTGGCCGAGGTGCAGGAGCGCCTGCAGTCGCGCATTTCGGAGATCGACCTGGAGGTGCACGAGGACGAATTCCAGTACTGGCGCAAGTTCGACAAGCAGAAGAAGGGCAAGTAGGTGTGGCGCGGGCGCACCGCGGCGATTTCAAAAGTGCTTCAAAACGTTGCAAAATTCGAAGCCATGCACCTTCCACGCACGCCCCTCCGCCCCTCGCTTTCTCCCGTCCTGCGCATCCTGGCTGCCTTGCCATTGGTTGTTGCCGCATCGATGGCCACCGCGCAGCAGGACCCGTCCGGCTTCCCGCTGGATTCGGTCGGCTACCTGAACGAGGAATTGCCCCGCATGGAGGCAGCCATTGCCGCCAAGGATCGCAGCTTTTTCCACGGCGCGATGATCCGCACGGTGCAGTTCTCCGAACGCTGGGGCTTCAAGGTCAAGGCCAACCCCGATCTCGCGGCCTACCCGATGTGCACGTCGGCGGTCATGGACTACGTGGTCGTCGGCATGTGCAAGCTCACGCCATCCGACGAATGCGAGCCCGGACTGGCCTCGCGCTTCGATACCAACGTGCAGCGCTGCCGCGAAGTGGCCGCGAAAAAATAGAAAGAGACACCCGCCATGGACTACGCCCGCTACCAGACCCTCGCCATAGCGCGCCGCGGTGCAAATGGCGCGGTGCTCGACATCCAGATGCGGGCCTCCAACGGCAAACTGCCCACGGCGGGCCATGACGGCCACCGCGAACTCGCCGAGATCTGGCGCGACGTGTCTGCCGACGACACGGTGCGCTGCGCCGTGCTACGGGGCGAGGGCCAGGGCTTCTCGGGTGGCGGCGACCTCGCGATGGTGCAGGACATGACCACCGACGACGCGGTGCGCCAGCGCGTGTGGCGCGAGGCGCGCGACCTCGTCTACAACATCATCAATTGCGACAAGCCCATCGTGAGCGCCATGCACGGCCCGGCCGTGGGCGCGGGGCTGGTGGCGGGGCTGCTGGCCGACATCTCCATCGCCACGAAGAACGCGAAAATCGTCGACGGCCATACGCGACTGGGCGTGGCGGCAGGCGACCACGCGGCCATCGTCTGGCCGTTGCTGTGCGGCATGGCCAAGGCCAAGTACCACCTGCTGCTGTGCGAGCCGGTGAGCGGCGAGGAGGCCGAGCGCATCGGCCTCGTGTCGCTTGCGGTGGAAGAGGCCGACCTGCTGCCGCGTGCCTACGATGTGGCCGACCGGCTGGCGGCCGGCAGCCAGAGCGCCATTCGCCTCACCAAGTACGCGCTGAACAACTGGCTGCGCCAGGCCGGCCCGACTTTCGACGCCTCGCTGGCGCTCGAATTCATGGGCTTTGCGGGCGCCGACGTGCGCGAGGGCATTGCCTCGCTGCGCGAACGGCGCGCGCCCAAGTTCGACTGAGCGATCAGGCCTTGCGAAGGCCTTGGAGCGTCTGCAGCAGCACGACGCGGGTCTGCCCGAGGATCATTCCCTTCCACTCCTCGTTGTCGCAGTAGAACGCGTCGCGCAGCTGTGCGCGGATCTCGCGCTTCTGCGCTTCCGGTGCCTCCGGGTGGCGGCGCAGCCAGGTGTCGGCGCGCAGGCGGGTCAGCACTTCGAGGTCGGGCAGCGTGCCGAACTCCAGGCCCATCGGCGCGATCTTGGCGTTCGGGCATTCGTCGTACGCGGTCGAGATCACAGGGCCCGAAACGTCGGCCGAGGCCGAGTCGCCCGCAAACGGCGCGAACACGTCGGCGCCCCACCACGCATGAGCCAGCGCGAGGTCTTCGGGCGTGTTGCGACCCGGGTAGATCTTCTCGCCATGGCCGTAGGGGCCGAGGCCGGTGTGCACGTCGATCCAGCCGATGTGGGTGGCCGATGCAGCGTACTTGCGCAGGATCTTGCGGATGGTTCCGTTGCTCCACGAGGGTGCGGTGCCGCCGTAGAACAGGCCGTCGGGCGAGGTGTACTGGCCCTTGGTCACGGCCGCGCGGAAGGCGGTCATGCCGTGCTGCTGGACGTAGGCGGCCACGGCCGCTTCGTCGGCGGGTGTCGGCGGCCAGGTTGCAGGCAGCACGAGTGGTTCGACATCCGCGTACTCGGCGTTCACCGGCAGCGCCGCGTTGAAGTCGATGTGGTTGCGGTTCAGGTCGATGTTGTCTTCGTTCGTGCGGTGCAGGTGCGAAAAGCCATGCGGGTTGATGGCATGCACCAGCAGCAGCGCGACGCCCGCCTTCTCCAGCCGCGAGAGCAGATCGGCATCGTTGAGCGTGGCGATCTGCGTGCCCGAGCCGCAGAAGCCTTCGGGGCCGTGCGTGCCCGAGGTCACGAGCAGCAGCTTCTTCGCGTCGATGGCGCCGATCAGCGCAACGTCGGTGGCGAGCTCTTCGCCGAGCGCGCCGCGGTGCGCTTCGAGCACGAACGATTCGACGGCCGCGCCGCGCTGCGCAGCTGCCTCGAGAAACTTGGCGCGGGCTTCTGCATACGTGCCCGAGAAATACCGCGTGGCGGCGGAGCGTTGTGTTGTCGGCATGAGGTGGGGGCTCCTGTGCGTGGAATGGTGAGGAAAGTCGTCAGGCCGTTGCGTGGGCGCCCACGGCATCGATGTCGCGGCCCGTATGGTCGCGCAGCCAGAGCAGGCCGATCAGCGAGACCACCGTCATCGCCACAAGGTACCAGGCCGGTGCGAGCTTGCTGCCCGTGGCGTTGAGCAGCCAGGTGCTGATGAAGGGCGCGAAGCCGCCGAACAGCGCCACGCCCACGCTGTACACCAGCGACATGCCGCTGGCGCGCACCGCCTTCGGAAACATCTCCGGCAGCATCGTGATGCCGGGCACCGTCTGCACCACCAGGCCGAAGCTGAACACGCCGAGCACGACGAACAGCACCGTCGGCGTAGGCGAGGCGTTGAGCCACAGGAAGCCCGGGTAGATCAGGATCGCCAGCGCGATGCGGCTCCAGACGATGAGCGGCTTGCGGCCCACCACGTCCGACAGCTTGCCGACAAAGGGCGCGAAGGCGAACGAGATCAGCCCGGTGAGCGCGGCGCCAAACAGCGCTACCGATGGCGTGAAGCCAAGCTCGCGCACGGCATACGTCGGCATGTAGAACGTGACGACATATGCGGCCGTGGTGCCGCCCACCAGCGAAAGAATCGCGGCCAGCACCGTCTTGCCGTGCTGCGTGCAGACGATCTTCAGGCTGCTCTCGCGCGGTGCAGCGGCGGCTTCCGGCGAGATGTGCAGCGACTCTTCCAGGTGGCGGCGGATGTACATGCCCACCGGCGCAATCAGCATGCCGATGATGAAGGGCACGCGCCAGCCCCAGCTCTGCATCGATTCCGTCGACAGCGTGAAGGTCAGCAGGCCCACCACGACAGCACCGAGCATCACGCCCAGGCCCTGGCTCGCGAACTGCCAGCTCGCCATGTAGCCGCGGTTGGACGGCGTGGCGTGCTCGACCAGCAGCGTGGTCGATGCACCCACTTCGCCGCCGGCCGAGAAGCCCTGGATGAGCCGCGCCAGCACGATGACGACGGGCGCCGCCACGCCGATGGCCGCATACGTGGGCGTGAAGGCGATCAACGCGCAGCCCAGCGCCATCAGGAAGATCGTGAGCGTCATGGCCTTCTTGCGGCCCGCGCGGTCGGCATACGCGCCGATCACGATGCCGCCCAGCGGCCGCATGATGAAGCCCACGCCGAAGCTGGCCACCGTCAGCAGCAGCTGTCCGTACGAATTGAAGGTCGGGAAGAACAGCTTGCCGATCACCAATGCCAGAAAGCCGTAGACGGTGAAGTCGAAGAACTCCAGCCCGTTGCCGATGGTGGTGGCCACGATGGTCTGGCGCCTGCGCGCCGGGCGAGCGGGGGATGAGGACGGCGAGGGCTGCTTGCTTGGGGTGCTCATGTCTCTCCAGTGTTGGCTTTGCTTTTCGAGGATGTCGGTCGAAGGTATCTACGCACTGACCGCGCCGGATGCTAGAGACTCACTGCTGTCATGAAAAGACAATAATTGGGCGTCAAAGATAACTTTTGGTTGTCATGAAACCCAATCAGTTGCACGCCTTCGTGGCGGTGGTCGAGCAGATGAGCATTCGCGCTGCGGCCCGCGTGCTGGGCATTTCGCAGCCGGCCGTGACGAAGATCGTGCGCGAGCTCGAACGCGAAGTCGGCGCGCCGTTGGTAGAGCGCAGCGTCAAGGGCGTGCGGCTCACCGAGTTCGGCAAGGCCTTTGCGCCGCGCGCGCGGCTGCTGCTGGCCGACATGCAGCGCGCACGCGAGGAGATCGCGCAGATCCGCGACGGGCTCACGGGCAAGGTCTCGCTGGCCGTCAGCACCTCGTTCGCGCTCACGGTGCTGCCGGCCGCGTTCAAGGACTTCCACGCGCGTCTGCCGGCAGTCGACGTGCAGTTCAGCGAAACGGTGCTGCCCTGGATGCTGGGGCGCCTGCGCGAGGGCTCGCTCGACTTTGCGGTGGCGCACGTGGTGCCGGGCCGGCTCGATCCGCAGTTCGAGGCAATGGAGCTCTTTCCGGTGAGGCTGGTGGTGGGACTGCGTGAGCGTCATCCGCTGCGCGCGAGCCGCTCGATCCGCGAGCTCTACAAGGCCGAGTGGATTCTTCCGGGCGACGACCATTTCAGCGGCCGCGAGGCCGTGTCGCCGCTGCTGCCGCTGGGCCTGCCGCCGCCGGCGCGGGTGATCCAGGGGCAGTCGGTCACGGTGGCGCTGGCGCTGGTCGGGCAGATGGACCTGGTCGGCCTGTTCGTGGAGCCGCTGGCAACGCTGACCTTCAAGCGCCACGGCATCCGGCGCGTGGAGATCGAGGAAGAGCTGCCCATGCTGAGCGTCAGCGTCATCAAGCGCCGGGGGCAACTGCTGACGCCGGCCGCGCAGCACTTCGTCGAATGCATCCAGCGGGCCTCGGCAGTGGCGATGAGCGGCTAGCTATAGCGGCGGAAAGCTGACGCCGGCATCGCCGGCCTTCCACGGCGTGTACTTGTACATGGCGCGCTCGAACAGGCCGGAGGCGGTCCAGCCAGACAGCCACGTTTGCAGGCGCGGCCAGGGCTGTGCATCGAACCATGCGGGCTCGACCATCGCGAACTGGCGCACGAAGGGCATGACGGCGGCATCGGCCAGTGTGGCGTGCGCTCCGGTCAGGTAGGGCGAAGCCGACAGCCTGGCTTCGAGGTCGCGCAGGAACCGGGCGCCACGCTCACGTGCGGGTTCGCCGCCATCGGCATGCCGGTCGGGGTACTTGTAACGGTCGAGCTGGGGCTTGAAGTCGTCGTCGCAGGCGGCGACCAGCGTGAGCATGTCCTGCAGCGTGCCCGCGTCGGGCTGCAGCCAGCGCAGCGGATCGTTGCGCTGCAGGGCCCAGAGCATCACGTCGAGGCTCTGCTCCAGCACCGTGCCGTCTTCGGTCAGCAGCACGGGCACCGTGCCCTTGGGTGAGGCCGCCAGCATCTCGGCCGGCTTGTTCTTCAGCACCACCTCGCGCAGCTCGCAGTGCTGGCCGCTCGCGACCAGTGCGAGCCGGGCCCGCATCGCATAGGGGCAGCGGCGGAACGAATAGAGGACGGGGAGGGCGGTGGCGGGCATTCGTGTGTGCAGGCGAAGCGGCCGATTTTCCGCGACCGTGGCCGGCTCGCTCCCGGGCGGGGTTTTCATCACAATGGGCGGCCATGGCCGAACGCCTCTTCCTGCGCCTCGACGACGACCCGTTGCACGGGCCGGAATCGGGCGTGCCGGCCGGTACGTTGCGCGCGTTTCCCGTGGGGGCGGCGCTGCGGGCGCATGTCTCGCACATCCTGCTGTACCGCGAGACCTTTGCCAATGGCCACGAGGTGCGCGAGCGCGTGTTGCCCGATGGCGCGGTGCGGCTGGTGTTCAACCTCGGCGATGCGCCTTCCGCCGGTGAAGGTGAGGGGCTGGCGGTGGAAGCCATTGGCGCCTCGGCGGCGCCTGTGGTGGTGCGCATGCGGCGCAAGGTAGAGGGGCTCTCCGTCACCCTGCGCCCTGGCGCCGCCGCTGCGCTGCTGGGGTTGCCAGTGGGCGAGATCGGCGGCAGCGCCTTGCACCTCGATGCGCTGTGGCATGGCGAAGGCACCGAGCTGCTCGGGCGCATGGCCGAGGCGCCGAACGACGCAGCACGAGTGACGCTGTTGCACGCCGTTCTGCAACGCCGGCTTCGCGACAGTGACGTCGCAGCAGGCAACGCAGCTGTCGCTATGCGTGCTGCGCAACTCATCGCCGCATCCGGTGGGCGTCGCTCCTTGCGCGAGGTGGCAACGGCCGTCGGCGTTGGCGAACGGCGCCTGCAGCAGCTCTTTCATGCCCACGTGGGCCTTTCGCCGCGCGCCTGGAGCCGGCTCGCGCGCATGCATGGTTGTCTGCGCGCGCTGCGGATGCAGTCGTCGCCCGCGTGGGCCGATGTTGCGCTGGAGAGCGGCTTCTACGACCAGTCGCACCTGGTCAACGAGTTCCGCGCGCTCTGCGGCGTCACGCCGACCGAGTTCATGGGGCACGCCGTTTCGGGTTCTTCCAAGACGGCGCGTTGAGCGCGCACTATCTTCGTCGGCTCTTGCACAGGCAGATCGAAGGAGCAACCGAACATGCAGAACGAAAAAACCCAGCGCCCGTTGAAGGACTGCGTGGCGGTGGTGACTGGCGCGAGTCGGGGAGCCGGGCGCGGCATCGCGATGGAACTGGGCGCCGCCGGAGCCACGGTGTACGTCACCGGGCGCAGCACACGCGAACAGCCCGCGCAAACCTACGGCCAGTTGCTGGCCTTGTCCGACATGCAGGCCGTGCCCGGCAGCATCGACGACACCGCAGACGAACTCACCCGCATGGGCGGGCACGGCATCGCCGTGCAGTGCGACCACACCCGCGAAGAAGAAGTGGCGGCGCTCTTCGCTCGCGTGGAGCGCGAGGCAGGCCGCATCGACCTGCTGGTGAACAACGCATGGGGCGGCCACGAGACCTTCAACGGCGTGTTCGAAGCGCCTTTCTGGGAGCACCCGCTGTCGAACTGGGATTCGATGTTCGACCGCGGCGTGCGCAACCACCTCGTGGCCAGCCGATGTGCTGCGCCGCTGATGGCGCGACGAAAGAAGGGCCTGATCACCACCACCACCTTCTGGGACCGCGGCAACTACCTGCGGGGCAACCTCTTCTATGACCTTGCCAAGGCCTCGATGACCCGGCTGGCTTTCGGCATGGCGCAAGACCTGAGGCCGCACGGCGTCGCTTCCATTGCCGTGTCCCCCGGCTGGATGCGCACCGAGTTCGTGCTGGCCGGCCACAAGACCGACGAGGCGCACTGGCATGAGCGGCCCGCGCTGGCGCGCACCGAGTCGCCGCGCTACCTGGGACGGGCGATCGCGGCGCTGGCCGGCGATGCGCGGGTGATGGACAAGAGCGGCGAGGTGCTGCGCGTGGCCGACCTAGCGCGCGAATACGGCTTTACCGACATCGACGGCAGGCAGGTCGAGGCCTTCGAGATGTAGCGCTACCGGAGCTCCCGCACGTCGATGCGAAAGCGCAGTTCAGGCGTGCCGCCGAGCTCGGGTAGCTTGACGAACTCTTCCACCAGCAGGCCGCCGTTGGCGCGGATCACCTGCTGCGAGGCGAGGTTTTCGGGGCTGGTCGTGATCTCAACGTGATCGAGGCCCCTGGTGCGCGCCTCGGGCAGCAGCGCGCGCAGCGCAGCCTTGGCGTAGCCCCGGCCGCTCTTCCACGGGACCACGCCGTAGCCGATGTGGCCAAGGCAGTAGATGGGCAGGGCGTTGGTGCCAGGCTGCCAGCGCAGCTGAATGCTGCCGCAGAACTCGCCGTCCCACATCCAGCGCCGGTAGCCTGGCAGGCGGGGCACGGTGCCTCCGCCGGGCAGCGTGACTGGCGGGCCCTTGGCTTCGGGGTCGACTAGGCTGGCCAGAAAGCGTTCGGGGTCGGCGTGGATCTGCGCCAGTTCTTCCTGGCCGGCTTCGGGCCGAAGGTTGTTGGGCGACCAGCCGCGTTCCAGCGCGGCGATGTAGCCAGGGAGGTGTTCGTGCGAAGGCCAGACGAGTTGCAAGGGCGTGCAGGGTTCCGAGGACATCTTCCTGATGGTAGGCGAACGGCTGGCTCCGGGGAGGGGTTGGCATAAAACGCAACAAGGTTGCGTTGATCCATATAATGCAATTATGTTGCATATATGGAGCCTGCCCAATGGCTGACCGCCTCCCCGTTACCGTTCTCTCCGGCTTTCTCGGCGCCGGCAAGACCACGCTGTTGAACCACATCCTGCACAACCGCGAGGGCCGCCGCGTGGCAGTCATCGTCAATGACATGAGCGAGGTCAACATCGACGCTGCGCTCGTGCGCGACGGCGGTGCCGAGCTCTCGCGCACCGACGAGAAGCTGGTCGAGATGAGCAACGGCTGCATCTGCTGCACGCTGCGCGAAGACCTGCTGATCGAGGTCAACCGGCTCGCGAAGGAAGGGCGCTTCGATCAACTGGTGATCGAGTCCACAGGCATCTCCGAGCCGCTGCCTGTGGCCGAAACCTTCACCTTCGCCGGCGAAGACGGCAAGAGCCTGGCCGATGTGGCCCGGCTCGACACCATGGTGACGGTGGTCGACGCCTTCAACTTCCTGCGCGACTACGGCTCGCCCGACAGCCTCGGCCAGCGCGGCCAGTCGCTCGGTGACGAGGACACGCGCACGGTGGTCGACCTGCTGATCGAGCAGATCGAGTTCTGCGACGTGCTGGTGGTCAACAAGACCGACCTCGTCACGCCCGAGGAGCGCGAACGGCTCATGGCCATCTTGTGCAGCCTGAATCCACGCGCCCGCATCGAGGTGTCTGAGTTCGGCCGCGTGGCGCTCGATCGCGTGCTCGACACCGGCCTGTTCGATTTCGAGCAGGCCGAGCAGGCGCCCGGCTGGCTGGCCGAACTGCGCGGCGAGCACGTGCCCGAGTCGGAGGAATACGGCATTCGCAGCTTTGTCTACCGCTCGCGCATTCCGTTTCACCCGATGCGGTTCTGGAAGCTGGTGCAAAGCGAATGGGAAGGCGTGGTGCGTTCCAAGGGCTTCTTCTGGCTCGCGAGCCGTGCCACGCGCGCGGGCTCGTGGTCGCAGGCCGGCGGTGCCTGCCGCTATGGCGCGGCTGGCTTCTGGTGGGCCGCCGTGCCGCGCGAGCACTGGCCGACCGAGCCGGATGCGCTGGAACTGATCCACAAGAACTGGGACCCGGCCACGGGCGATGCGCGGCAGGAACTGGTGCTGATCGGCATCGGCATGGATGAAGACGCGTTGCGTGCCCGGCTCGACGAGTGCCTGCTCACGGAAAACGAGATGCGCTTCGGCGCCTCGTGGTGGCAGAACTTTCCGGATCCGTTCCCTTCGTGGAACGTGTGAGAACAGCTTAGCGGGCGCAGTCGCCGCAGGTGCCGTGAAGGGTCAGCGCAGTGTGGCGGGTGTCGATGCCCTGCTTGCGCAGCGCACGGCCAAGACGGCCCATCACCTTCGGCAGCTCCGGGTCCGAAGGCAGCGCCAGCACCTTGTGGCACTGGTCGCATTCGAAGGTGTTGCCCGACTCGGCCTCCACATGGCGCGAGAAGCGGTTGACGCGGTCGGGGCCCACGCGGCGGTCGCACAGGCCGGCCTCGACAAGCCGGTCGAGCACGCGGTAGACCGTCACGCGGTCGGGCGTTTCGCCGGTGGCGGTGGTGTAGGCCGAGGCGACTTCCTCGTGCGTCAGGGGTTGCGAGCTGTGTTCGATCAGTTCGAGCACGGTCTGCGCGGCGCGGGTCACGCGCAGGCCGCTGTCGCGCAGCAGCGCTTCGCTGTCGAATGGGGCGGCGCGAGGGGGCTTCGGGTGCGAGGTCGTTGTCTTCATGCGGTCTTCTTGCGAAACGCCATTGTGTTGCATTCCGGGGTGCACGGGGTAGAGAGGGGTCGAATCGCCCGCCTGATGGGGCGAGGCGATGGCGAACTGGGAGCGCTGCATATGCCGGAACCAGCCTAAGCATCTGACAAATGGGTCGTTCGCTTGCGGGCGAGGGCGCGACAGAATCGCGCGCTTTGCCTCCTGCAACCGAAAGTTCGCCATGCGTGCCCATTTCCTGTCGAAGCTGCTCAAGCCGGTCCTTGCCCTGTGGGCCTGCGCTTCGTTGACCGTGGCCGCGCAGGCGCAATCGGCGGCCGCCTATCCGTCGAAGCCCGTGCACATCACGGTCGCGAACACACCCGGCAGTTCGCCCGACGTGCTGGCGCGCTACCTGGCGCAGCGCCTGTCGGAGCAATGGAAGCAGCCGGTGGTGGTCGACAACCGCGCCGGCGCGGCCGGCATCCTGGCCGCCGACGGGCTGGCCAAGGCGCAGCCCGACGGCTACTCACTGCTGGTGGGCGCGGACGGCCCCATCACCATCCTCCCCAACATCCAAGCCGGCTTGCCCTACGACGCCCGGCGCGACCTGGTGCCGGTGGTATCGCTCGGGCAGATCGACTTCGTGCTGGTCGCCAACCCGAAGACCGGCTTCCACACGGTGGCCGACTTCGTTCGTGCGGCCAAGGCCCACCCTGGGCGCATCAACTACGCCTCGGCCGGCAACGGCAGCCCGCAGCAGTTGAGCATGGAGCTGCTGAAGCAGAAGGCCGGCATCTACGTCACGCACATCCCGTACCGTGGCGGCCCGCTGGGCATGCAGGACGTGATCGCGGGGCAGGTCGACGTGATGTTCATCGCGGTCGGCCCCGCGCTGCCGCACATCCGCAGCGGCCGGCTGGTGGCGCTGGGCACCAGCGGCGAGAGGCGCCATGCGCTGCTGCCCGAAGTGCCGACCGTGGGCGAAAGCTATGCGGGCTACCGCTCGGGCACATGGTTCGGGCTGTTCGCGCCGGCGCGAACGCCGCAGCCGGTACTCGACGCCATCGCGGCGGAGGCGGGGCGCATCGTGCAGGCTCCGGCCGCCCGTGCAGAACTCGCGGTGCAGGGCATCGAAGCCACGGGCCATCCGCAACGCCAATTCCAGACGCAGGTGGCGGCCGAATACGAGCGCTATGCGCAGATCGTGAAGGCCGTGGGCATCAAGGCCGAGTAACAAACAGTCAAACAGTCGCCTGCCAAGGCAGCTGCACGGTGGCACATCGCAACGATGTGCAAGTCAGCCAACCGGCCGTTTCCGTGCCTTGGGCAGGCCCCGGATGCGCTAAGGTGCGGTCATCTGCGTTCCTGAATACCTTTGCCCGACCATGTCCCGTCCTCCCATCGAGATCGAAACCGCCCCCAACCCCACCGCCACGGTGATCGTGATGCACGGCCTCGGCGCCGACGGCAACGACTTCGTGCCCATTGCCAACGAACTCGAGCTCTCGGCCGTGGGCCCCGTGCGCTTCGTGTTCCCCAATGCACCGGTCATTCCCGTGACCATCAACGGCGGCTACCAGATGCCAGCCTGGTACGACATCGCCTTGCCCGACCTGGCAGCACAGGAAGACGAGGCCGGCCTGCGCCGCTCGCAGGCGAGCATCGAAGCGATCATCGCCAGTGAAAAAGCCCGCGGCATCGCCGCCGAGCGCATCGTGGTGGCCGGCTTCTCGCAAGGCTGTGCGATGGCTCTGATGACTGGCCTGCGCCACACCGAGCGGTTGGCCGGTATCGTCGGTCTCTCAGGCTACCTGCCGATCGCGGCCACCACCGCGGCCGAACGTCACGCGGCCAATCACGAGACACCCGTGTTCCTCGCCCATGGCCGGCAAGACCCCGTGGTGCCCCTTGCTGCCGCGATGCGCTCGCGCGACGCGCTGTCCGCTCTGGGCTATACCGTCGAGTGGCACGAATACACGATGGCGCACTCGGTGTGCATGGAAGAAATCGCCGACCTCAACCGCTTTCTGCTGCGGGTGCTCGGCTGAACTTCGTCGAAGGAGACAAAAAAATGATCCTGGTCATCGGACATGCCCTGGCAAAGCCCGACACCCTGCAGGCCATGCTCGCCATCAGCACCGAGCACGTGCTGCGCTCGCGCGCCGAACCCGGCTGCATCTCGCACGAAGTCACGACCGACGTGCAGGACCCGCTGCGCCTGACCTTCGTGGAGCGCTGGAGCGACATGGCCGCGCTGCAGACGCACTTTCGCGTGGACGCCTCGCGCGCCTTCGGCAAGGCGCTGGCGGCCATGGCCGACGGCACGCCGGAGATCCACGTCTACCAGTCGGACGAGATCGACCTGTCGGCCGGCCGCGCCAAGGCCTGAAATTCACCAGCCATCGGGGCCATTCACTGGCGCGTCGTCTATGCAGGCAGCTATCAAAAGAATAGCGAGCTACAGGGTAGCCAGCCTCGGGATTCCCTGCACAAGCAATGCCCGCGTGCCCGTGCTACCTTCCAGCCCCTCAGAAGATTGATGGGTCATAACAATATGAGCAACAGATTGCAGGAGAGGTTGGGTGCACTTTCAGCCGCACGCCTCCAGGGCATGCGACGTGGCATCGAGAAGGAAAGCCTGCGCGCTCTGCCGGACGGCAAGCTTGCGCTGACGCCGCATCCCGTGGCCCTGGGCTCCGCGCTCACGCATCCGCACATCACGACCGACTTCAGCGAATCGCAGCTCGAACTCATCACGGGCGTGCACGCGAACGTCGAATCGGCGCTCGAAGAACTCACGCGGGTGCACCAGTTCACCTACCGCGTGCTCGACGGCCTGGGCGACGAGCGCCTGTGGGTGTCGAGCATGCCCTGCGGCCTGCCGACCGACGAGACCATTCCGATCGGCCGCTATGGCTCCTCGAACGTGGGCCGCGCCAAGAGCGTCTACCGCATGGGCCTGAGCCACCGCTATGGCCGCCGCATGCAGACCATCTCGGGTATTCACTACAACTGGTCGCTGCCCGACGTGTCGAGCGAACAGTACTTCGCGCTGATCCGCAATTTCCGCCGCCAGGCCTTCTTGCTGCTGTACCTGTTCGGCGCCTCGCCGGCCCTGTGTTCGAGCTTCGTGGCGGGCCGACCGCACGAGCTGCAGCCGCTGGGCGACGGCAGCATGTTCATGCCGCACGGCACCTCGCTGCGCATGGGCCGCCTGGGCTACCAGAGTGACGCGCAGGCCTCGCTGGCCGTGAGCTACAACAGCCTCGACGGCTACGGCGCCTCGCTGCAGGACGCGCTCACGCGCCCGTGGCCGGCGTACGAATCCATCGGCATCCGCAACCTCGGCGGCGACTACAACCAGCTGGGCACCAGCCTGCTGCAGATCGAGAACGAGTTCTACGGCACCATCCGCCCCAAGCGCGTGATCAACCCCGGCGAGCGCCCGCTGCATGCGCTGCGCGAGCGCGGCGTGGAGTACGTCGAAGTGCGCCTGATGGACCTTGACCCGTTCGAGACCGTCGGCATCAACGCGCAGACCATGCGCTTCATCGACGTGTTCCTGCTGCACTGCCTGCTGAGCGACAGCCCCGACGACACGCCGCAGGAAATCGCCGACCTCGCGCACAACCAGCACCTCACGGCCGCGCGCGGCCGCGAGCCGGGCCTGAAGCTGCAGCGCGACGGACGCGAAGTGGCGCTGGCCGACTGGGGCCTGGAGCTGGTCGAGCAGTGCCTGCCCATTGCCGCCGCGCTCGACGCGGCACTAAGCGGCACGGCGCATGCCGACGCAGTGCGCGCTGCCAGGGCCGCGCTGCAGAACCCCGACAGCCTGCCCTCGGCCCGCGTGCTCGCGGCCATCGAGAAAGACCACGGCAACTCCTTCATCGGCTTCGTGCGTGCCCAGTCGGAGCAGACCCGTGCCGCGCTGCTGGGCCTGCCGTTCTCGGCCGCGCAACAGGCCGAGTTCGAGCAGATGACGGCCGAGTCGATCCAGGAGCAGAAGCGCATCGAGGCGGCCGACACCATGCCCTTCGAGATCTACCGCGAGCAGTACGTCTCGCCCGCGCGGCTGGGCATGGCGCGCGGCCGCATGGCGGTCGCTGCCTAGCGGGTCCTGAACCCGCTGCGCACCGCGCCTATCCTTGCGCGAACTCGAAGAGCGCCAGGTGGGCGCTGCGCAGCTGGAATTTCTGGATCTTGCCCGTCGGCGTCATCGGCATCCCGTCGATGAAGCGGATCGACTTGGGCACTTCGAACCGGCCGAGGCGCTCCTTGCAGAACGCCAGCAGTTCGTCTTCGCCGCATGAGCCGTCATTGCGGCGCAAGACCACGAATGCGGCAACCGCCTCGCCCCAGTGCGGATGCGGCAGGCCCACCACGGCCGCGGCGCTGACGGCAGGGTGGGCGAGCAGCACGGCCTCCAGCTTGACGCTGGAGACGTTCTCTCCGCCGGTCTTGATCATGTCCTTCTTGCGGTCGAGAAACAGCATGTGCCCGTCGGCGTCGAACATGCCGATGTCGCCGGTGTGGTGCCATCCGAAGCGGCGCGCCGCGGCGGTGGCCTCCGGGTCCTTGAGGTAGCCGAGAAAGACGTTGGGCCCGCGATGGACGATCTCGCCGACCTGGCCCGGCCCGAGCAGCCGGCCGTCGTCGTCCATGACGGCGGTCTCCACCCCCGCCACCGACACGCCCCAGCAGTTGCCGTCCTTGCCCGGATGGTCGCTCGCGCGGTAGACCATGGTCGGCGGGTACATCTCGGTCTGGCCGGTGCCCAGGCGCACGTCGGCGCACATGTCGCGCCGAATGTCCGCGAGCAGGTTCTTCGGCATCGGCGCCAGGCCGTACATGCACACGCGCAGCGACGAGAAGTCGGTTTGCGGGCGCTGCGGGTGCTTCATCAGCGCATCGAACATCATCGGCAGGCACGACAGCCAGGTGATGCGTTCGCGCCCGATGGCCGCCAGCATTGCCGCCGGATCGAAGCCGTTGGCGAGCCACAGCGTTGCCCCGACCATCAATGCACCGGTGCTGATGGCGTGCTGGGCGCAGTGGAACAGCGGCAGCACCGAGACGACGACATCGCGCTCGGTGGCCTCGAAGCTTTGCGCGCAGCTCAGCAGCGCGCCATGGACCGAGCGGTGGGAATGCATCACGCCCTTCTGCTTTCCCGTGGTGCCGCTGGTGTACATGATGAGCGCGAGGTCGTCATCGCCGCGGGCGATGGCCAGCGGCTGCGCCGGCGGGCGCGATGCCAGCGCGTCGAAATGCAGCGTGCCGGCGGTGGCCCGGTGTTGTGCGCCGATCACCACCGTCAGCAGGCCCAGGCGCTCGACCAGCGTGCGCAGCGCAGCCACTTCGAACAGCGCTGCGTCGATGAAAACCGCGCTGGCCTCGGCGTGGCTCAGCACATGCTCGATGGAGGCCGCATCGAGCTGGACATTGACCGGCACCCAGACGTTGCCCGACTTGTGAATGGCCTGGATGGCCGCGAGGTGCTCGATCGAGTTGACGCACATCGTCGCGATGCGGCGATCGGCGAGCCCTTGGTCGCGCAGTGCCTCGCCCACGCGCTCGCTCGCGGCATCGAGCGCCGCGAACGTGACCCGCCGATCACCCTGGATGACGGCGATCTTGTCTGGATCTCGCCTCGCGCTGCGCCGCACGACGTCTGCGAGCGAAATGCGAGCGATGCTTGCGCGTTCGGCGTCGGCTGCTTGCATGCGATGGTCTCCTTGGGGCGGCACGGCGGCCTGGTCACGGTTCCACGAAAAAGTCGATCAGCGGCTCGACACCCGGCGTTACCAGGTAGGGTTCGAAGTCGGTGACGCCGGCATCGCGCAGCACCTGCTCGTCGATCAGCAGCTGGCCGGTGAGCTCGCGGCTCGGTCGGGTCAGGATGTGCCACGCGGCGTCCGCCATGATGGTTGGCAGGCGCGCCTGTCCCGCCACGTCGGGAGCCGCGATGCGCAGCGCGCTGGTGGCGATGACGGTGCGCGGCCACAGCGAGTTGCTCGCAATGCCGCGCCCGCGCAGCTCTTCGGCGAGGCCGCGGCTGAGCATGCTCATCGCGTACTTCGACGTGGTGTAGGCCGCATGGCGCGCGAACCACTTGGGGTTCATGTCCAGCGGCGGCGACAGGGTCAGGATGTGCGGGTTGGCCGCCTTTTCGAGATGCGGCAGGCAGGCCTGCGCGCACAGGTAGCTGCCCCGTGCGTTGATCTCGAACATCAGGTCGTAGCGCTTCATCGGCGTGCGCTCCACCGTCTCGAGATGGATCGCGCTGGCGTTGTTGACCAGGATGTCGATGCCGCCGAAGCGTGCCACCGCAGCGTCGACGGCGCTGCGGACCTGGGCTTCGTCACGCACGTCGACGACCACCGCGAGCGCCTGTCCGCCGGCCGCGACGATTTCTTCGGCTGCGCTGTGGATCGTGCCGGGCAGGCGGGGGTCGGCCGTTGCCGTCTTGGCCGCGACCACGATGTTGGCGCCATCGCGTGCGGCCCTCAGGGCAATGGCCTTGCCGATGCCACGGCTGGCACCGGTGATGAAGAGGGTTTTCGATTTCAGGGACGGCATGGACACTCCGCAATCGTGATCGGCTATCGCAAGAGTCCGCAGGCTATTCGCCGGCACGGAAGAAAACTTGCGCCGACTGGCTGCGCTCGCCGCAGCCAATCGACGCAAGGCACCGTGGAGCGTGCGTGCGACCATCGGCGCGGCAACTCCCGGCGTCGAGCCCTCCATCCGATGATCACGCTCTACCACTGCGCGAATGCACGTTCGTTCCGCGTTCTCTGGATGCTCGAGGAACTCGGCGCTTCCTACCGGCTGGAGATGCTGCCGTTTCCGCCGCGGGTGCTGCACCGCGAGTACCTCAAGATCAACCCGCAGGGCACGGTGCCTCTGCTGGTTGATGGCGAAACGCGCATGACCGAGTCGGCGGCCATCTGCCAGTACCTGGCCAGCATCAACGCCCCCACCTCGCTGAACGTGGAGCGCGAGGAGGCCGGCTATGGGGACTACCTGAACTGGCTTCACTTCGGCGAGGCCTCGCTGACCTTTCCGCAGACCCTGGTGCTTCGCTACACCCTGCTGGAGCCGGAAGACCGCCGCCAGCCCCAGGCCGCGGAGGACTACGCCCAGTTCTTTTTCGTGCGCCTGCGAGCGCTCGAGAGGCTGCTGGAGGCGCAAGACTTCGCATGCGCCGGCCGGTTCACGGCGGCCGACATCTCGATCGGCTACGCGTTGCTGCTGGCCAGGGTGCTGGGTCATCAAGAGCGCTTCGGCCCCGGGGTGCAGCAGTACTGGAAGCGCCTGAGTTCGCGCGCGGGCTTCGAGCGCGCGATGGCGGTGCAGGACGCGGCGGCGGCCCGGCAGGGCATTCAGCAGTTGCCGACGCCCGGAATAGGACTCGGCAGACGTCCATAGGCACGGAATGACCGACAGCAGCGGTGGCCGATGACCTACAGGCATTGGCCTGCATGGCTCACCGCGCGCGGCCGTGGGGCTGCGAGGATGCCTCCATGCACCGCGCAAGCACCGACCTCGCGACCTCCCCATGACCTTCAAGGCCTATCTAGTCGAGGACAGCCCCGTGATTCGCGAGAACCTCGTCGGATTCCTGGAAGACGTGACCGACGCCAAGGTGGTGGCCTCCGCCAGCACCGAGGAGGAGGCCGTGGCCTGGCTGCATCAGCACACCGGCGACTGGGACCTGACCATCGTCGACCTGTTCCTGCGGCGCGGCAACGGGCTGGGCGTGATCCGTGCCTGCCGCCACCGGGCTCCGCACCAGAAGGTGATCGTGCTGAGCAACTACGCCAACGCCGCCATGCGCGAGCGTTCGCGGCAACTGGGTGCCGATGCCTTCTTCGACAAGTCGGCCGAGCTCGACCAGCTGGTGGACTTTTGTGCGCAGGTGCGCGCGTCCCTTCCCGGCTGATGCAGGGTGACGCCGGCTGACGCGCGCATGACTGGGTCGCGCGCCTTTCTGGGGTAAAACGCCACGCTGCCGCTCTAGCGGCAACCGGACAACGGCAACTCCCCAGGAAAGCGACAGAGAGACATGAGCAACAGCAGCAGCAACATCGACTTCAAGGGCCGCGTGGCCATCGTGACCGGCGCGGGCGGCGGCCTGGGTCGTCAGCATGCATTGGCGTTGGCGGCGCGCGGCGCCAAGGTGGTGGTCAACGACCTGGGCGGCGCGCGCGACGGCTCCGGCGGTTCGGTGAGCGCCGCGCAGGCGGTGGTCGACGAAATCAAGGCGGCCGGCGGCGAGGCCATTGCCAACGGCGCATCCGTCACCGACTTCGAGGCGGTGCAGGCCATGGTCAAGCAGGCGGTCGATGCCTGGGGCCGCGTCGACATCCTCGTCAACAACGCCGGCATCCTGCGCGACAAGAGCTTCGCCAAGATGGAGCTGGCCGACTTCAAGCTGGTGGTCGACGTGCACCTGATGGGCGCCGTGAACTGCACCAAGGCCGTCTGGGCGCTCATGAACGAGCAGAAGTACGGCCGCATCGTGATGACGACCTCGTCCACCGGCCTGTACGGCAACTTCGGCCAGAGCAACTACGGCGCGGCCAAGCTCGCGCTGGTGGGCCTCATGCAGACGCTGAGCATCGAGGGCGCGAAGAACGACATCCGCGTGAACTGCCTGGCGCCCACCGCCGCCACCCGCATGACGGAGGACCTGTTCCCCAAGGAAATGCTCGAAGCCTTCCGCCCCGAGGCCGTGGTGCCCGCGATGCTGGTGCTGGCCGCGCAGGACGCACCCAACCGCACCATCCTCTGCGCGGGCGCCGGTACCTTCGAGGCCGCGCACATCACGCTGACGCAGGGCGCCTGGCTGGGCATTGCCGCCGACACGCCCGAGCAGCTGGCGGCGCGCCTGTCGGAAGTGACCGAGCGTGAAGGCGAGGCCGTACCGCAAAGTGGCGCGGCCCAGGGCGCGAACGAGGTCGCCAAGGGCATGGCGAACGCGAAGAGGGGCTGACCGGCCCGCGTGTTCATGGTGCGCTTGACCTAGAGTGCACTCGAGCATTTCCAATGAATTCACCGGGTGTCCGGTTCATTCATTCAACCCAAGGAAATCAAGCCATGAACACGATCGACAACAAGGCCCTGGTCCAGCGCATCCACGACGAGCTGGACAAGGGCAACGGCCAGGTCTTCGTCGACAGCCTTGCCGACGACGCCAGCTGGAAGCTCGAAGGCAGCACCCCGTGGTCGCGCACCTACCGGGGCAAGAAGGCCATTCGCGAAGAGCTTCTGAACCCGCTCTTCGCGCAGTTCGCGGGGCCCTACGTGAGCAAGACCGAGCGCATCATTGCCGAGGGCGACCGGGTGGTGGTGCTGTTCAGCGGCGACGTGCCCACCAAGGCCGGCAAGCGCTACAACAACCGCTACTGCTACGTCTACCGACTCGAAGGAGGCAAGGTGAAAGAGCTGACCGAGTACTTCGACACCGCACTGGTCCAGGAGGCGCTGCAGCCACCTTTGGCCACAGCGGCTGCCCATGCCGGCTGACACGGGCACGCCTTTCCACATCGGCGAGCTGGCCACGCGCACCGGCCGCACGGTGCACGCCATCCGCTGGTACGAAACGCAGGGCCTCGTGCCCGGCGTGGCGCGCGACGAGGGCGGCCGGCGCCTGTACGTCGAGTTGCACGTCGGCTGGCTCGACCTGATGGAGCGCCTGCGCCGCACCGGCATGTCGATTGCCGAGATGCGCGAATACACCGCGCTGGCGGTGCAGGGCAAGGTCACGCTGCGTCAGCGTCGCGACATGCTCGCGGCCCACCGCGAGCGCGTGACCGAGACCATCGCTGAGTGGAAGCGGGCGCTGTCGCTGGTCGACCGCAAGATCGACTTCTACGACGAGTGGATGGCCAGCGGCCACCGCCCGCCGCTCATCCCTGCCGAGACGCCCAGCCTGAAGCCGTCGAAACGCGGCAGGCGCAGTGCTACTGCTCCGGCTACTCCGCGATAAAGCTCGGGTCGGTGCGGATCGAGCCGCGGTCGCGGTGGTTGTGAAGGCGGCCCAGCGTGTTGTCCAGCAAACGCTTGAGCTTGTCGGCCGCGCCGCGGAAGGCCTCGTCGAGGCTGGCCGCGTGCTGCGTTACCGCCAGCGGCTGATGGTGCGCCAGGCGCGCTTCCATCACGCAGCACTTGTCGCCGCCGCCGGTCTTGTCGTGGTTCTCGTCGCTCAGGTGCACCTCGACGCGCGTCACGTCCTCGACGAAACGGCTCAGGTGCTGCTTGATCTCGGTGTCGGCCCAACGCTCCAGCGCGTCCTTGTTCGTGATTCCGTTGCTCGTGTTGACCTGAATCTGCATGCAATGTCCCTGCTGGATGGATGAACGAAAGCTCACTTTGCGCGCTGAAGCGCCGCGGTGCACGTAGGTCTGTTCCCTACCCATGTGCCGGGCAGGGTCCGCAATGCGGCGAGCCGGGTCAGCTCTGGATGTACGTGGTCAGCTGCTCGATGGTGGCTTCGTGGTCCGAGATGATGTCGTCCATCAGGTCTTGAATCGAGATCATGCCGACCACCTTCTCGCCGTCGACCACCGGCAGGTGGCGGAACTTGCGCTGGCTCATCAGCGTCATGCAGGCGCGCGTGCGGGTCTGCGGGGTGACGGTCATCACGTCGGGCGTCATGATCTCGCGCACCTTCACTTCCTTCGAGTTCTTGCCCTGCAGCGCGACCTTGCGGGTGTAGTCGCGTTCGGAGAGAAAGCCCACCAGCTTCTCGCCTTCCATCACCATCAGCGCGCCCACCTCGAAGCGGGCCAGGGTGGCCAGCGCGTCGAACACGCTGGTGTCGGGGGAGGTGCGCCATGCTGCGGAATCATGGCGCTTGAGCAGTTCGGAGACGGGTTTCATCGCGGGTAACTCCATCAAAGGGTTTTCGATTCGACCGACGCTCGGGCGCCGCACTCGGTCAAATCATAGGGGCGATAACTGCCCCCGCGATGCAAAACCCTCTAAGGGATTGCGCGTGTGTGCAAGGCACGCGCAATGCGCGAGAACTTAAGGCTGTTGCGCAGGCGCCGCCGCCAGCACGCGGCTCAGCGCCACAGGGTCGCCCACTACCGCCTTCACGAGGCCCTTCTCGTCGAACTGCACCTGGAACTCCGACCAGCTGTCGCGCCAGTAGCGCCACACGGGTGCATCGAGGCTCGGGTTCTCGCTGGCCACCGGGTAGGCAATGGCCATCAGCACCTGCTCGCGCGTCATGCCGGGCATCACCTTGCCGGCGAGGATGGCGTCGCGAACTGCGGGCGGGAAGGCCGCCATCTTCTGCTTCGGGTCTTCGGTCACCACGTAGCGCTGCGCGAATGCGGGCAGCGGGATGTTGCGGCTGTAGTCGTTCTTGATGCGCTGCGGCTTGCCGGCGAGGTCCAGGTTGAACCAGCGGAAGTCGTAGGCCGTGATGCGCGCCGGCGTGCCCACCGCGACGATGCGCGTGCCCTGCTCGTCGTAGTTGATGTCGCTGATCGAGTCGCCGTAGGTGCGCATGTTGCAGCACAGGAAGCCGTTGATCAGCTGGCCGGGCGGCGGGGAGGGCCGCTGGGCGTGGACGACGGACACGGGCACGACGGTGGCTGCCAGCAGGGCGGCAGCGGCAAGGCGCTTGAACATGGATTTCCCTCGGAGTTGTTTGAATTGCTGCGGAGAGCAGCGCGCGGATTCTAGGGTCGAACAAGCCGAAAGCGAAGGCAGAATGCCCGCTTGCAGCTATCGAAAGCGTAGCAACAAGCTCCCGTTCAGGTTCGCAGTTCACAATGCGCACCCGGCCCCTTGACGGGCCACCCCATTCCCAGACAGAGACAGCGCGAAAGAAAGAGCCCATCGATGGCGATCCAGTGGTTCCCCGGTCACATGTATTCGACCCAGAAGGCCATCACCGAGCGGGTGAAGGACATCGACGTGGTCATCGAGCTGCTCGACGCGCGCCTGCCCGGCTCCAGCGCCAACCCGATGCTGGCCGAACTCACGGCCGGCCGGCCCACGCTGAAGGTGCTCAACAAGCAGGACCTGGCCGACCCCGCGCGCACCGTGCTCTGGCTGGCGCACTACAACGCGCTGCCCGCCACGCGCGCCATCGGCCTGGACGCGAGCCAGACCACGCCCGCGCAGCAGATCGTGAAAGCCTGCCACGAGCTGTCGCCCAATCGCGGCGGTATGGCCAAGCCGATGCGCGTGCTGATCTGCGGCATTCCCAACGTGGGCAAGTCCACCCTCATCAACACGCTCACCGGCGGGCGCAAGGCCAAGACCGGCGACGAGGCCGGCATCACCAAGCTCGAACAGCGCATCACCCTGGCCGACGACTTCTACCTTTGGGACACGCCCGGCATGCTGTGGCCGCGCATCATCGTGCCCAAGAGCGGCTACAACCTCGCGGCCAGCGGCGCGGTGGGGCGCAACGCCTTCGACGAGGAAGAGGTGGCGCTGGAACTGCTCAACTACCTCAAGACGCACTACGCCGCCGGCGTGGCCGCGCGCTTCAAGCTCGTGGAGCTCGACGCCGAGACCATGGCCAGCATGAAGGACGAGTCGCTGCTCGACACCATCGGCCGCAAGCGCGGCGCGCTGCTGGGCAAGGGCAAGGTCAACCTGCAGAAGGCGGCGGAGATCGTGATGCACGAGTTCCGCGCCGGCAACCTTGGGCGCGTCACGCTCGAAACGCCCGACGAATTCGCGCTGTGGCTGGCCGACGGCCAGCGTGCCGACGCCGAGCGCGCAGCGAAGAAGGCCGCGCGCAAGCAAAAGGGCAAGCCGAAGCCCGAGACTGCGCCCGAACAGGACGCCTGAGGCAACGCCAGCAGGTCAGTCCAGCGCAAACAGCGCCCTGGCTGCCTCGTCGAGCGCGGCGACGCGGTGCGAATCGGAGCGCGGGCCGGCGGCCGCCAGCGCGCGCTGATACATCGCCAGGCGCGTAGCCGACACCGGCCTGCATAGCGGCCGCCCCGCCGTTTGCGCCACGCCACGCCCGGGCACCACGTAGCGACCGGGGTTGAGCCGCGCGAAGCGGATGTACGCCTGCAGCGTCGGGAGCATGTCGGCATGCAGCGCGTCCATGCGCTTTTCCGCATCCTTGCCGATCTGCGCGTAGCCCTTTGCGTCCTTCGTCACTGGCAGGCCGAGGATGTCGGCCATGTCGATCTCGAAATGCGTGAAGTCGCCGTAGGGGCGCTTGCAGTCGATGAGGAAGCTGAGCCAGTTCGCGCGCCGCAGCAGGCGGATGTGCTCGTCCGTCACGTCGAAGGCGGCGCGCTGGGCGAAGGGCGGCTCGAAGCTGTAGTGCCCGGCGACGAAGCTCGCATGCAGGAAGAAGGCGGTGGTCACGTTCACGAAGCGGTCGAAGGCCGGCGAGCTGCCGCCGTCGAGCAGGTCTTCGTATTGTTCGAGCGACATGTCGGGCGGCACCATGCCCGGCGCGCCCGATTCGCAGTCGATCCACTCGGCCCGGCTGCGGCGGAACCAGTCGATGTCCGCCTGCGTGATCTCGATGCTGCCGGGTGAAGGCTGAGTCGGTGCGGAGGCGGCGGGCACGTTTTTCTGCCCGCAGCCCGTTGCGGCGAGCAGGGCGGACGCGGCGCAGGCGGCCGACAGGGCCAATGCGTCTCGCCGATGGATCCATCTCACGTTGCTGTCTCCCGAAAAAAGCAATTCGACGCCCGAGGATGCCACGCCGGCCTGACACGGGCCTGAGGATGGCCCGGTGTAGGCTTGCCGCCATCGACAGACACCGCAAGGAGCGACATGACGCAAGCAGCGCAGGGCCAGGACGACAACGCTGGCGACGACGAAAACCTCTCGCCGGGCTGGGACGCCATCACCGCCGCACTGGAGCGCCTCTATCCGGGCCAGGACCCGAAGCACTACGCCACGGTCCTCAAGTGGATGTTCGGCGGGCCCGATCCGCTCGACGGCGTGAGCGTGTGGAAGCGCATGGAGCCGGTGCCGCACTGGCACTACCTGAGCTATGGGCTCAGCGAGCTGTACGCCAAGGAATCGAGCGACGCCGACACCAGCGGCTACGGCTTCGAGCTGACCTTTCGCCTGGCCTGCGAGCCCGACGAGGCCGAGCCGCCTGCATGGGCCATCAACTTTCTGCAGAACCTCGCGCGCTACGTGTTCAAGAGCGGCAACGTGTTCGACGACGGCCACTGGATGACCGCCAATGGTCCCATCGCGCTGGAGCGCGAGACGCTGATCTGCTCGATGGGCTTCGTGTTCGACCCGGAGCTGCCGGCCATCGACACGCCGAACGGGCGCATGCGTTTCCTCCAGGTCGTCGGGCTGACGGAAGACGAGGAACGGGCATGCAAGCGCTGGGACACGCGCAAGCTGCTCGATGCGTTGCTGCCCGCGATGCCGCTGTGGGTGACCGACCTCGCGCGGCCTTCGCCACTCGACGACCCCGATGTGCGCCGGCGCGTGGAGGAGGGCGCGGCGCGCGACGGTTCGTCCAGCGGCTTTCTCTTCACCGACGTGCTCGGCTGGGAGACGAGCAAGCGGCTGCTGCGCGCGCCGCTCACCGAGATCACGATCGGCGCACGCCAGGTCGACGAACTGGTCGCGTTGCTGCCACTGCGGCTGCCCTTCGGCCGCGGGTTTCATTTTGCGAGCCGCGAGCGCGCGCTGGTCTTCGAGCATGGTGATGCCGACCGCGTGGCCGAGGAAGACGGCAAGCTGACGCTGCACCTGAGCGACGCCGCCGTGCGCGAACTGGCCCGCACACTGAAGCCGGTTGCGGGCACGTACGAGGTGCCCGGTTTCGGCGCCGTGCGCTGGAAAGTCCAGAAGACGACGATCAGAGATCCGCAGGGGAATGTGGTGCGCACGGTCGGCTGATTGCCGGTCAACGCCGTGGCGCCGCTGTCGCCAATGCAACTGCGCGCGACCCCGTTCGTCACGCGCGTGACGGTGCTTGTCCTGTGCGGTTCGTAGAGTGGCATGAACCACTCCCTGCCCCACTCGCAAAGGACACGCCATGCTCGAAACCTTCAAGGCCGTCAACGAGGCCGCCACCTTCAATCGCTGGGCCGGCATCGAGGCCACCCAGGCCGGCAACGGCGAGGCCGAACTGCGCATGAACTGGCGCGCGGAGGACATGGGGCAGTTTGCCGGCTTCCTCCACGCGGGAATGATCTCCGCGCTGCTCGACACCGTGAGCGGCTACGCGGCCGGTACGCTGGCAGGCCGCGTGATGACGTCGCATTTTTCGGTGAACTTCATGTCGCCCGCGGTGGGCAGTGCCTTCGTGGCGCGCGGGCGCGTGGCGAAGGCCGGACGCAAGCAGGTGTTTGTCGCGTCCGAGCTCTATGCGCAGCCCGAAGGCAAGGGCGAAGACGCGCTCAAGCTCGTGGCGACGGGGAACGCAATCCTCGTTCCTGTGGACGAGCTTCAGCTGAAGCCGCGCGCCTGAGCTTCAGCCCGAACAGCGGCCGCAGCAGGTTGAAGCGGCGGATCAGCCCGTCCGTCAGTGCCCAGCAGCCGACAAGCGTCAGCAGCACCAGCAGCGCTGGTTCGATCACCGGGCCGAGCGCGAGCGGAGCCAGTGCGGCCACGCCGACGATGATCAGCGTCTGATGCAGCACGTACCACGGATACACCGATTCGTTGGCCCAGCGCAGCCAGGGCCACGGGCGGTTCAGATAGCGGTGGCCATGGCCGAGGATGGTGGCGACGGCCAGCCACAGGTAGAGCATGCGCAGGGTGTCCATCAGCGGGCCGGAGGCCGGGCCCTTCGCTCCGGTGCGCAGCGCGATGAAAGTGACGATCACCGCGACCGCCAGCGCGAGCGACACGCGGCGCAGGCGCTCCAGTTCCTTCCACACGCCGGTGTCCACGCCCATCCAGTAGCCGTAGAGAAACATCGTGAAGTAGAGGCTGTGCAGGTGGAAGTCGCGCACCAGGTTATGCGTGGCCGGAAAGCGCGAGGCCAGCAGCATCGTGAAGACCAGCAGCGGCACCACCGGCAGCAGCAGCAGCTTCCAGCCGCGCAGGCCGTTGAAGCTGCGGCGCACCCACTGGCCGGCGGCCGAGTTCCACAGCGGCAGCGTCAGCGCGATCAGCGCGGTGTAGGTAAAGAGGTAGGGCAGGTACCAGAGATGGTTCCAGGTGATGCCGAACTCCGCGCCGTCGAAGGCCCGCTTCGGCCACGGCTCGGCCATCGACAAATAGCGCAGCAGGAAGGCGCCGAAGCCCGGCACCACCAGCCCGTTGGCCACGCCCTGCGCATAGGCCTGGTAGGGAACGATCACTGCCATGCCGAAGGCCAGCGGCAGCATCAGCCGCAGGCCCCGGCTGCGCAACAGGCCCCAGGTGCCCTGGCCCCGGCTGAGGAAGCCGAGCGATACGCCGGAGATCAGGAAGACGAGATCCATGCGCCAGAGGTTCAGCATGCGCATCGGCCACTGCAGCCATTCGGCTGCATGCGGGCTCTTGAGGTGCCAGGGCCAGTCGGCCACGTAGTACATGCCCACGTGATAGAGGATGACGAACAGGAAGGCCAGCGCGCGCAGGGCGTCGATGTCGTGGCGGCGATGGTCGGGTGGGAGGGGTTGGGCGGTCATCTGATGGCTCCTCGAAGCTGGAAGCCGCGATGCTCGGCCCGGTGGTCTTCGCGCGGCGCCCCCGGGGGACGGATCGCCCCCGTTTTGTGACGAGCGGTGGCCTGGAGGGACGAGACGGGACGAAAAGCGCCGTTCGAAGGCTCGTTTTCGCGAGAATCCCGGCCATGGGAGACCCCCGCAAGAACCTGTACGAGCGCTACGAGCCGGTCCGCCGCTATGTGGAGGTGGCGTTCTGGATCGTGTGGATGGCGCTGCAGGCCGTGTTCAGCACGATGGTGGCGATCATCGACATGCGCACTCGCGCCGTGCCGCGTGCCAACTGGGAAGTTGCGACCTGGGAGGGGTCCAGCCACCTCGTGCTGTTGCTGCTGATTCCGGCGCTGGTTGCCGTCGAGCGCCGGCTGTCGCCGCTGGTGCGTGGCCACGTGCTGCGCTTCGTGGCCTGGCATGCGGTGGCGAGCGTGGTCTTCAGCGTGATCCACGTGGTGGGCATGTTCGGGCTGCGGGCGCTGGTCTATGCCATGGCCGGCGAGCACTACGACTTCGGGGGCTGGGTGAGCCAGTGGGGCTACGAGTACCTGAAGGACGTGCGGGTGTACGTGAGCATCGTCTTCGGCATCTGGGCGTACCGGCTGTTCATGCTGCGGCTGCAGGGCGAGGCACGGGTGCTCGATGCGCCCGAAGCCCCGGCGGAGCCGGAGCCAGTCGAAGCCGAAACCCCGCAGCCCGCGCGCCCCGAGCGCTTTCTGGTGCGCAAGCTGCGCCGCGAATTTCTCATCGCCGCCACCGACATCGACTGGCTCCAGGCCGAGGGCAACTACGTCGGCCTGCACGTCAACGGCCACGACTACCTGCTGCGCGCCACGCTCACCGACTTTCTGACCCAGCTCGACCCCGCCCGCTTCGTGCGCGTGCACCGCAGCCACGCCGTGAACCTGGGCCGCATCAAGGAAATCGAGCCGCTCGACGGCGGCGACGCCCGGCTGCACATGCACGACGGCACCACCGTGCCCTGCAGCCGCCGCTACCGGGACGCGCTGCGCGCTGGCGCGGGCTGATCCGGTGCCGATCCGGTGCGCGAAGGGCTGAGAAAAGCCCGTTACTGGTTCATTTCGCACCATCAAAGAGCATTCAGGCACCATTTTTGCTTCATTGGCCCGCCGCTCCGGGTGATTCGGGTGCGGCGCACCAATTCAAACCAAAAATCAGCAAGAAGCTCCAATGGATGCACTCAAACAGGGCGCAGACGCGCTGTTCATCCTTCTCGGCGCCATCATGGTCCTGGCCATGCACGCCGGTTTTGCTTTTCTCGAACTGGGGACAGTGCGCAAGAAGAACCAGGTCAATGCGCTGGTGAAGATCCTGGTCGACTTCTCGGTCTCGACCATCGTGTATTTCCTGGTGGGCTATGGCGTGGCCTACGGCACGCATTTCTTCGTGAGCGCCACCGAACTGTCGGCAAGAAGCGGCTACGAGTTGGTGAAGTTCTTCTTTTTGCTCACTTTCGCGGCGGCCATCCCGGCCATCATTTCGGGCGGCATTGCCGAGCGCGCCAAGTTCTGGCCGCAGCTGATCGCCACGGCGGTGATCGTCGGCTTCGTCTACCCGCTGTACGAGGGCATTGCCTGGAACAAGCACTTCGGCATCCAGGGCTGGATCGCCTCGCTCACCGGCCATGAGTTTCATGACTTCGCGGGCTCGGTGGTGGTGCACGCGGTGGGCGGCTGGCTGGCGTTGCCGGCGGTGCTGCTGCTGGGGGCACGGCGCAACCGCTACCGGGGCGACGGCTCGCTGAGTGCGCATCCGCCGTCGAACATTCCGTTCCTCGCGCTGGGCGCGTGGGTGCTGTGCGTGGGCTGGTTCGGCTTCAACGTGATGAGCGCGCAGAGCATCGACAAGATATCGGGCCTGGTGGCCGTCAACTCGCTGATGGCGATGGTTGGCGGCACGCTGGTGGCGCTGGCCATGGGCAAGAACGACCCGGGCTTCGTCTACAACGGCCCGCTCGCGGGGCTCGTGGCCGTGTGCGCCGGCTCCGACCTGATGCACCCGCTGGGCGCGCTGGTGGTGGGCGGCGTGGCGGGCGCGATCTTCGTCAAGATGTTCACGCTCACGCAGAACAAATGGAAGATCGACGACGTGCTCGGCGTGTGGCCGCTGCACGGCCTGTGCGGCACCTGGGGCGGCATCGCGGCGGGCATCTTCGGCACGCAGGCGCTGGGCGGCATTGGCGGTGTGAACGTGTGGGCGCAGCTCATCGGCACCGTCATCGGCGTGGCATGGGCGGGGCTGGCGGGCGCGGCGGTGTACGGCGCGCTGAAGGCCTCGCTGGGGCTGCGGCTGTCGCAGGAGGAGGAATACGACGGCGCTGACCTGTCGATTCACCACATCTCGGCCACGCCGGAGCGCGAGGTCAACTGGTAGTCGCCAGTGCGGCAGGGCGGGTCTGTGTTTGCTTCGCGTAGGGCCGCTCAGCACGAACGCGCGCCCTGTAGCAAACTTGCCGGACCGCTTCGTTCCATTTCCTGACGCCCATGACCCAATCTCCCCCCGCCCTCGAAGTCCTCCCCCGCGACCTCTCCGCCTACCGCAAGGGCAACACCGGCGTCGACTACGTGCACCGCTTCGAGTCCGGCAAGCCCGGCCCGCACGTGCTGATCAACGCGCTGACGCACGGCAACGAGATCTGCGGCATGACGGCGGCCACGCACCTGCTCGACAACGACGTGCGCCCGAAGATCGGCACGCTCACCGTGAGCTTTGCCAACGTGGCAGCGTACGAGTCGTTCAACGAGGCGCTGCCCTTCGACAGCCGCCAGCTCGTGCACAACCTCAACCGCATCTGGTCGCCCGAATGGCTCGATGGCACCGAAGACAGCCCCGAGCTGAGCCGTGCGCGCATCCTGCGTCCGGTGGTGGACGCGGCCGATCACATCCTCGACATCCATTCGACCAGCCAGCCCGTCGTGCCGTTCTGGGTGTACCCGGCGTTCGAGCGCAACGCCAAGGTCGCACTGGCCATCGGCCGCCCGTCGGTGCACCTTGTGATGCCCGACGGCCTGGGCTCGGGCACGCCGCTGATCCAGTACGGTAGCCACGGCGGCCCGGACGGCAAGGGCGTGGCGATGGTGGTCGAGTGCGGCCAGCACTTCTTGCGTTCCGCGTCGGAACTGGCCACTGCCGTCACCTACGACTTCCTCGCGTATTTCGGCCTCGTCGAGAAGGACCCGGCCACGCCGGCACCCGAGCCGCAGCGGCGCTTTCAGCTGCTGCAGACGCACGTCATCAAGTCGGCGGACTTTGCGTTCGTGCGTCCGCTGATCGGCTTCGAGACCTTTGCGAAGGGCGAGCTGATCGCGACGAACGGCGACGAGGAAATCCGCGCGCTGTGCGACGACTGCACGATCTTCATGCCGGCGCAGCGCGCGATCGTGGGGCGCGAGGCTGTGTATCTGACGAAGCCGATTTGAGATTCGTCAGCAGATCAACAGGTGCACAGGCTTGCCTGCGGTGCTGTAGTCGGCATGCCAGTAGTGCGGGTCATTGCAGAGGCTGAACGTGGCCTCTGCATTCGCATGGCCACTGCCGAACTGGTCGCGCAGGGTGACGTGCACTGAGCCCAGGTCAGGCCAGTCGATGCCGGCGTCGCTGACGCGGTTGCCTGACGCGACTTCGGCCGCGACGATTTTCTGCAGCGCGGGGTGCAGGCGGGTGTTGAGCAGGGCGAGGGTGTCGCGGCGCGAGGCAAGCGAGACCGATGCGTCGAGGCAGGCCTCGGTGAAGAGCGAATTTTCGGGCACGACCGGTTGAGAGACTATGCCGCCGCGACGGCCTTGGCCTTTGGGATCGTCTTACCCCTGCACCTGGGGTAGTTGGCGCAACCCCAAAAACTGCCTTCATTCTTGGTCGATTTTTTCTCGAGCATCTTGGTACCGCAACTCGCACAAGTAGGACGCCAGTATTCGCCTTCATACGCAACCGCGAGCAATGCCATTTGTTGCTCGGGCGTGCGCTGGCTGATTAGCTTGAGCAGTGCGGCACCGTCCTGTGCGTGGATGCCATTCGCCTTGGCGAATGCGATGGCATCTTCGGAGAACGTGGAGCTCGTGACGTAGGTGCCGCTCTTCAACTGGTGCGAGGCCATCACCCCGAAGAACTCGCGCATCTCCTTGACGCCGACCATCTTGCTTTGCCAGTGTTTGCACTGGACGATACGCGGCACATCGCTGTGCTTGGATTGAAGCCAGATATCGATACCGCCGTCCGCGCCATGCGACTGACTGCGCGTGGTGAAGCCGGCCTGTGCGTAGAGCGCTTCGCACACGGCCTCGAATCTGCGCCACTCGATGTCGGCAAGCACGGAAGGGCTCCACTGCGATTTCATCTGTCGTGCCGGCGTCAATGGCGTGGACTGCGAAGGCTCTGATGCAAAGACTGGTTTAGCTGGATCGGCCAGAACCTTTGCTGGCGCTGCGGTGCGGGTAGTGACGTAGTTCAGTCCAACCAGCACTACGCCTATTGCCAGTGCCGCCCAGCCCGCCGGGCGAAATGCAGGGCCAAGCGCTCCTGAAAGAACATCCTTCATCAGCAAAGGCAAGACCGTCAGCAGCAGGATACCGATGAGGATCGCCATCCATCCCTTGCCCGCCAGTTCTCGTCGTGCGCGCTCGCGGCGTCGCTCGGACTTTGTTTGTCTAGCCATTGCTTGGTCCCACCTCACTCCAGGAATGGGCGAGTGTATGAGTCCAGTGGACGGCAGGATTTAGGGTAAGTGCTCAGGCCGGCCAGTGTCTCAGGCCGCGATGAACAGCGCCGGGTCCACCATCGCCCGGTTCAGCATCACGGACCAATGCAGGTGCGGCCCAGTCACCCGGCCGGTCGCACCCACGGCGGCCAACGGCTCGCCGGTCTTCAGCACATCGCCGACTTTCACATCGACCCGGCTCAGATGGCAATACATCGTCAGCAGCCCGCCACCGTGGTCGAGCCACACGGTGCCGCCGTTGAAAAAATAGTCCCCCGTGTCGATTACCTTCCCGGGTAGCGGCGCCAGCACCGGCGTGCCTGTGCCCGCCGCGATGTCCATCCCGCTGTGCGGATTGCGCGACTGGCCGTTGAACACCCGGCGCAGGCCGAACGAGCTGGAGCGACGACCCGGCACGGGCACGCGCATCTGCAGTGACGCATCCGCCCGCATGTCCGTGAGCGTGGCCATCACGGTGGCCTGGTGGTCGCGTTCGCGCTCGTAGCGGGCCTGGTCCTCGGGCGACAGGTCGACCGTGCGCGGCGCCACCGTCAGGCGTTGTTCGCGGTACTGCTTCGGGGCCACCGTGTAGGCGATCTGGCGCTCGGGCTTGCCTTCGGCGCGCACGGCGACGCTGGCCTCGCCGGGTTCGGCGGCGAGCGGAATGCCGACCAGTGCGGTCCATTCGATGGCATCGCCCAGCACCAGCAGAGGCACATCGCCTGCGAAGGCCTGCGGCCGCTTCGCCGATGGGCCGAGTGACAGGCGGGCCACGCCGCCCGGAACCTGGGACGCGTGTGGCCACACACCGGATTGCGCCGGTTGTTTCTTCGTCTTGGCCGGGGTTGCGGCGTTGGCGTGCGTTGCGGGCAATGCAAGCAAGCCGATGACGCCGAGCAGGGTGCTGCGGCGGTTCAGGACGAGGGGAGCGAGATCGGGGATGTGCATGGAAGAGGCTTGAAGAATGAATGAAGGTTGTGTGGCTGTTCGTGCGTCGCCGCGTCAGTCGCTTATTCGCGCCAGGTGCCGGGCGCCAGTCCGTCGAGCGTATGAGGCCCGATGGCGGCGCGGATCAGGCGCAGTGTCGGCAGCCCCACGGCCGCCGTCATGCGCCGCACCTGGCGGTTGCGGCCTTCGCTGATCGCCAGCTCCAGCCACGCGGTGGGAATGCTCTTGCGCTCGCGAATGGGCGGCTGTCGCTCCCACACTTCGGGCGGCGGGTCGAGCAGCCGCGCCCTCGCGGGGCGTGTGAGGCCGTCGTTGAGCTGCACGCCGCTGCGCAAGGAGGCGAGCGCAGCTTCGGTCGGCACGCCTTCCACCTGCACCCAGTAGATCTTCTCCATCTTGAAACGCGGATCGGTGATGCGCGCCTGGAGCTTGCCGTCGTCGGTGAGCAGCAGCAGGCCTTCGCTGTCGGCATCGAGCCGGCCGGCGACGTAGACGTCGGGAATGTCGATGAAGTCTTTCAGGCCACGCCAGCGGCCTTCGGGCGTGAACTGGCTGAGCACGCCGTAGGGCTTGTTGAAGCGGATCAGGCGGGGAGAAGGGCTCGGAAAATTCATTGGCCGACAGGATAGCCCGGGTCTGTCCTGCAACATTCGATGGTCTTGGTGGCTCCAATCGGTTCATCACACAGGAGAACCTGGAATGACGATGCGAAGCTTCATCCATCTTGCCTGCGCCGCGATTGCAGGCTTTCTGCTGGCGGCGTGCAACAGCCCAGGCATCCGCGTGGGCGGCGCGCCCGAGGCGAGCGTCAAGAACTGCGTGGCCGCGGCCGCACGCGAGCTCAGGGTGCCGCCGGGCAGCATCGTCGCGGACAAGGGGACGACGCCGCGCGACGGCGTCTACACGATCAACCTGAAGGTCGGGCCGCAGGGCCGCTCCGCCGTGTGCACCACCGATGAGAACAGCGCGGTGATCGGCGTGGTCTACAAGCGGCCCGAATAAGCAGCGCAGAACGACCGGGTTACTTGCCCCAACTGTCCCGCATGCCGGCCGCGCGGTTGAACACCAGCTTGCCGTCCGTGCCGCCCTTCGAATCGCGCACGAAGTACCCGTGCCGCTCGAACTGGATCCCGACACCCGGTTCGGCCCTGGCCAGCGAAGGCTCGACGAAGGCCGAGCAGACTTCAAGGCTCTGCTTGTTCAGCTCGTCCAGCAGCTCGCCGCTGCCCGGGTTCGCCGCCGCAAACAGCCGCTCGTACAGCCGCACCTCGGCCTGTACCGCATCCGCTGCCGCCACCCAGGTGATGTTGCCCTTCACCTTGATCGCGTCCGCGCCGGGCGTGCCGCTCTTGGTGTCGGGCACCAGCGTGGCCTGCACTTCGACGAGCTTGCCGCTCGCATCCTTGGTGCCGCCAGTGCACTCGATGACGTGGCCGTACTTCAGCCGCACCTTATTGCCAGGGAACAGGCGGAAGAAGCCCTTGGGCTGCACTTCTTCGTAGTCGGTGCTTTCGATCCACACCTCGCGGCCGAGCTTGAAGTCGCGCTTGCCCATCTCGGGGTGGTGCGGGTGCAGGGGCGCCGAGCAGTCGTCGAGCACGTTGTCGCCGCCCATCAGTTCGCCCCAGTTGGTGATGACGAGCTTCACCGGGTCGAGCACGGCCATGGCGCGTGGGGCGACGGGGTCGAGGGTGTCGCGCAGCGCGGCTTCGAGGCTGGCGTAGTCGATCCAGCCGCCGGACTTGGTGGTGCCACTGCGTTCGCAGAACAGGCGCAGCGCCTCGGGCGTGTAGCCGCGGCGGCGCAGGCCGGCAATGGTGGGCATGCGGGGGTCGTCCCAGCCGTCGACGTATTTTTCTTCGACCAGCTGGCGCAGCTTGCGCTTGCTGGTGAGCACGTGGGTCACGTTGAGGCGCGCGAATTCGTACTGGCGCGGATGCGGGCTGGCGACGAGGCCGCCTTCGGCGAGGCGGTCGAGCAGCCAGTCGTAGAAGGGGCGCTGGTCTTCGAACTCCAGCGTGCAGATGGAGTGGGTGATTTGCTCCAGCGCGTCTTCGATGGGGTGCGCGTAGGTGTACATCGGGTAGATGCACCACTTGTCGCCGGTGTTGTGGTGGGTGGCCCGGCGCACGCGGTACAGCGCGGGGTCGCGCATGTTGATGTTGGTGCTGGCCATGTCGATCTTGGCGCGCAGGATGGCGGCGCCGTCGGCCACCTGGCCGTCGCGCATGGCGCGGAAGCGCGCGAGGTTTTCTTCGGGCGTGCGGGTGCGGAAGGGGCTGTCGGTGCCGGGCGTGTTGAAGTCGCCTCGGTTCGCGCGCACCTCGTCGGCGGTTTGCTCGTCGACGTAGGCGAGGCCGGCGCCGATGAGGTATTCGGCGGCTTCGTACATGAAGTCGAAGTAGTCGCTCGCGAAGTATTCGTGCGGCTGCAGCGTGCCGGGGGCGCTGGGGCGGTCGGCCAGGTAGGTTTCGTAGCCGAGCCACTTCACCGCGTCGCGGATGGAGTCGACGTATTCCTGGTCTTCCTTCTCGGGGTTGGTGTCGTCGAAGCGCAGGTGGCTCACGCCGCCGTATTCCTTGGCCAGTTCGAAATTGAGCCAGATGCTCTTGGCGTGGCCGATGTGCAGGTAGCCGTTGGGCTCGGGCGGAAAGCGCATGCGCACCTTGGCCGGATCGATCATGCCCTGGGCGTGATGGGCGGCGTTGCCGGGCGAACCGCCCCACTTGCGGCCAGAATAGGCACCCTGTTCGAGGTCGTTCTCGATCACGTGGCGCAGGAAATTGCTCGGAGCAGCGGTCGTTTTGGCGCCGTTTTTGTCGGTCGGGGAGGTCATCGTTGCATTTTAGGGGTCACCCCCTATGAGTTACCTTTGGCAACGTTCTTCACATTGCCCGGTGCACCCCCTTTGCAATTGCCGCGTTCAATACACACATGGGCGGTTCACACCCGAACGCAGCCCACCGTAACAAGGAGTCCGAATCATGAGCCTCACACGTTCAACCTTCTTCAAATGGGCCGCCGCAGGCGTCGTGGCCGCCGGTGCATTGTTTGCCGCCACTTCGGCCAGCGCTCGCAGCGACGTCAGCTGGTCCATCGGAGTCGGTGTTCCAGGCGTGGCGGTGGGAGTGGGCGGTCCGGCCTACTACCCGGCCCCGGTCTACGCGCCGCCGGCACCTGTCTATTACGCACCGCCAGCGCCCGCCTACTACGCGCCGCCGCCGGTGTACTACCGTCCGGCCCCGGTCTACTACGCTCCGCCGGCGTATTACGGCCCGCGCTACTACGGTCGTGGCTACTACCGCGGCCATGGCCATTGGCGCTAAAACGCCACGGCATTCGTGACTGAATGAAAAAAGCCGGCCCCGAAAGGGTCGGCCTTTTCTTTTGGGGCGCCCCTGCCAATTTCACATGGCGCGAAAAAGATGGGCGTACAGGCGGCTGACCGGAATCTTCTCCGCCCGCCCGCGCAGCATCAAATGAAGCTTGCCGGCCTCGTCGCGATGCACCGACTCGATGGCCGCGCTGCGCACCACCACCGCCCGGTGCACCTGCCAGAAGGTGTCTGCGTCGAGCTGGGGCAGCAACTGCTTCAGCGGCGTACGGATCAGGTATTCGTGCGTGGCGGTCAGCACGCGCAGGTATTTGTCGGCGGCCTCGAAATACAGCACCTCGTCGATGGGCACCATGCGCACGGTGCTGCCACCGGCGTCGCTGGCGGCGATCATGCGCAGCGGGGCGGGGGCGGCCGTCGCCGCCGTTCCGGCACCGGCGGCGGTCAGAACCTGGCGCCATTGGGCCAGCGTCTGTTCGAGCGCCGCGTCGGCCAGGGCGGGCGTGGGCTCCGGCTGGCGCGCGGCCAGCGCCTGCTGCAGCCGGTTCACGGTCTTGCGCAGGCGCTCGGGCTGCAGGGGCTTGAGCACGTAGTCGATGGCCTGCGCGTCGAAGGCGCGGGTGGCGTATTCGTCATAAGCCGTCACGAACACCAGCTGCGGCATGGGCGCCTCGTCGGTGGGCCAGCAATCGGCCAGCTCAGCGGCGGCGCCGAGGCCGTCGAGGCCGGGCATGCGGATGTCGAAGAACAGCACCTGCGGCAGCAGGCGCAGCGCCTCGCGCACGGCGCTGCGGCCGTCGCCGGCGGTGGCGACGATCTGCAGTTCGGGCCAAGCGACCGCCAGTTCGGCCTTGAGGGCTTGCGCGAGCAGGGGCTCGTCTTCGGCGATGAGGGCGGTGGGGTTCATCTTGTCGCTGTTGTTGTGTCGTGTTCAGGCAGGTGTAGGGAAGCTCAGCGTGGCGCTGGTGCCGCCGGCGGGCGAGGGCACCAGCTTCATGTGTCCCCGGTCGCCGTACATGGTGGCCAGCCGGTCGCGCACCTGCTCCAGCCCGAAACCGCTGCCTTCCGAAGGCGGCGCTGCATCGAGGCCCACGCCGGTGTCGCTTACCTCGATCACCAACTGGCCTGCTTCCCTGCGGGCGCGCACGACGATCTCGCCGCCTTCGACCTTCGGCTCCAGCCCGTGGCGGATGCTGTTTTCCACCAGCGGCTGCAACAGCAGCGGCGGCACGGGCGCATCGCGCAGGTCTTCCGGCAGGTCGAGCGTGTAGTGCAGGCGTTCTCCCATGCGCACCGACATCAGTTCCAGATAGTCGCCCAGCCGCTCGAACTCGGCCGACAACGGATGCGACAGCGCGCGCGAGCCGCTGAGCGTCATGCGCAGGTAGCTGTTGAGCCGGTCGAGCATGGCGACGGCGCGCGGCGGGTCGATGGTGATCAGCACGCGCAGGTTGGCCAGCGTGTTGAAGAGCATGTGCGGCTCCAACTGCGTTTCGAGCAGCTTGAGCCGCGCCTCGGTGGCGTTGCGCTGGGCCAGTTCGATCTGGCTCTGCATGTGCTTGCTTTTGCCGAGGCTGTAGAAGAAGAAGCACATGCCGATCGTCGCGATGATGGTGATCGTGACGCCGGTGGCCAGCTTGTGACCCTTGAAGTCGAGAAAGTCGAACCGGGGTGCGCCGAACCAGGCGTCGCCGATGAGGTTGCCGACGAAGAAGCCGACGGCCGCGCCCACCGCGATCAGGAGAAAGCCCCACGGCCATGCGGGCCAGAGGATTTCACGGTGCCCGCTGATCAGGAGCCGGCCACCGTCGATGAACAGCCAGCTCACGATGCCGATCGACAGCGAATAGACCATGTGGCCGGCCCAGTTGTCGCCGCCGGTGATGGTCATCACGGTGGCAATGAGGCAGCAGAAGACGGCGGTGATGAGGCCATGCCGCAGCATGGACTTCAGGTTTTCAGGCCTGAACCTGTTGTTTGCAGCAGCAGGCTGTTCCACGCTCACCGATGGTCCCCGCCGCCCAGCGCGCGGCGTTCGCGTTCCACCAGCCTGTCGTAGAAGCCGCCGCCGGGCGCCACGAACCAGACGACGGCGCCGTGGATCAGCAGGCCCAGCCCCCAGCCCATGAGCGGGTACATCGCCCAGGTGCGGCCGTTGGCGGCCGAGATCGTGACGAGGCCGAGGTTGACCACCACGTAGACGAAGGCGTGGATGTACCAGCCCATCTTGGCGCCGGCGCGGCGGCGGGCGAGGCGCTCGACGTCGGAGCGGGAAGAATTTGATGCAAGAGAGGTCATGACAGCTCCTTGTATTGGACAGGAATGAAATCGGAAGAGGCGGGCTGCGGCGACTGTGGCGACGGTGCCGCCGGCAATGCCGCGCGCTGCCGCAGTTCCTCGGTGGTGTCGCCTGCCCCATCGGGCTTCCAGCCCGGTGGCTTCACGAGGTAGCCGACAAAGGTGCGCACCGAGCGGGCCGAGGCCAGGTCGCGCAACAGCGCGCGCCACTGGCTGAACTCGATCTCGAAGAGGTTGTGCGAGGTGATCGGGTTCACCAGCCCGTAGCGGCAGGGAAGATCGGCGCGCTCTGGAATGTAGGTGCCGAACAGGCGGTCGAACACGATGAGCACGCCGCCGTAGTTGCCGTCCAGGTATTCCAGGTTCGAGGCGTGGTGCACGCGGTGGGCCGAGGGCGTGTTCAGCACCCATTCGAGCGGCCCGAGGCGCGGGATCCAGGTGGCATGAATCCAGAACTGGTACAGCAGGTTCAGCGTGAGCATCAGCAGGATCACCCGCGGCGGCATGCCCAGCAGCGGCGCCAGCATGAAGAAGGCCAGCGTGCCGGTGAGACGGCCGGTCCAGCCGAAGCGGTAGGCGGCCGACAGGTTCAGCTGGTTCGGCGAATGGTGGATGGAGTGGGTGCACCAGAACCAGCGCACCCGGTGCGCCGCGCGGTGGTACCAGTAGTAGCAGAACTCCTGGCCGATGAAGCAGGCGGCCCAGCCGCTCCAGTGGTCCATCGGCAGGGTGAAGAGGCGGTGGTCATAAAACCAGTTCATCGCGCCGGTCCAGAAGGCCAGCGGCAGCAGCCAGCGCAACGGGTACTCGCGCACAAGAAAGTCGACCACCGAGACGCCGGCCGCCTTCCAGTCGTAGCTGCGCCAGCCGTTGCGCCAGGACAGCACGAGCGCCTCGGCAATGGAGGCGACGAGCACCACCGTGACGGAGATCTTGAGGATCAGCAAGAACGCGTTCATGGTGGCGGGTCCTGGATGAAAGTCGTGGCCTAGGGAATCTTAGGCCGCGCGGGCCGTGGCCGACATAGCGTCAGTGCGGATGGCCAGCTTCCACAGGCGCACCGCACGGGCCGCGAAGACACCGCTGAAGGCGCCGTACAGCACCGGGATCACGAGGCTGAAGGCGGCTTGCTGGCGCACCTCGGGGTGCATGGCCAGGGTTACGCCCACCACGTACTTGGTCAGGAAGATGCCCATCATGAGCATCAGCGGCACGGGGCTGCCGGCCACGTGGAAGCGGCGCTCGGCCGCGTCGTAGCGGGTGGTGGCGGGCAGCGGGCGCTGCAGCACCAGCGCCAGCATTACCACCGCGGCGGCGGCCCAGCCCAGCAGGGCGCCGAAGGAATCGCCGAAGACGGAGACCACGCCGTAGATCGAAAGGGCGCCCATGGCCACCGGCATCAGCGTGACGCGGCTCAGGCTCACATTGTTGGTGAGCAGCTGCTTGGCGCCGAGCCACAGCAGCAGGAAGAACACGGCGAACACCCACTTGGGCGTGTGAAGGATGATTTGCATCAGCATGGTGGCGCTCCGTTGGAAGTGGAAGAAATCTTGAAGAAGAAGGGCAGAAGGGAATCGATGGAGTGGACTGTGCCGGCGCCCGCCCGCCCCAGCCACCGGCTTGCGACGGAATGCATGCATGCGGCGCGAATTGCAGCCGGGCGGCGTGAATTGCGGAGGCCGTGCGGGCAGCTTTACCGTCGCTTTACGGCGCAGCAAAGAGCGGGACTACCATTCCGCGCTGTACTACCCCGGTCCGCACCCCCTGCATCTTTCGCACGCACCGCCCATGGAACAAGAAAAACCACCCGAGCCTCTGCCTTCCACCGTCTCGCCAACACATCCGACGGTGCGCAGACGCCGGTGGGTGGGCGGGCTGCTGACCCTGCTGCTGCTCGTGGCACTGGGCGCTGGCGCCTGGTATCTGATCCAGCGGTCGAAGACGCCCGCGGCCGGCCCTGGTGGCGTTCCTGGCGCCGGCCGGCAGGGTGGTGGCCCCGGTGGGCCGGGCGGCCCGGGTGGGCGCGGCGGCGGTGGCGGAGCCTCCAGCACGGTCGGTGTTGCCACGGCCAGGCAGGCGGACATCCCGGTGCAACTCGAGGCGCTGGGCACCGTCACGCCGCTGGCCAACGTGATCGTGCAACCGCAGGTGTCGGGCGTGCTCACGGCCGTGCTCTTCCAGGAAGGGCAGATGGTCAAGAAGGGCGATGTGCTCGCCACCATCGATCCGCAGCCGTTCCAGAACGCGCTGGGCCAGGCCACCGGAGCGCGGCAGCGCGACGAGGCACAACTGGCGGCGGCGCGCGTCACGCTGCAGCGCTACCAGACCCTGCTGGGGCAGGACTCCATCGCGCGGCAAGACGTCGACACGCAGGCCGCGCTGGTCAAGCAGCTCGAAGGTACAGTGGCCATCGACCGCGCCAACGAGAACACGGCCAAGCTCAACCTCGCCTGGAGCCGCATCACCGCGCCGGTGAGCGGGCGCATCGGCCTGCGGCCGGTGGACGGGGGCAACTACATCTCGACCGGCACGACCAACGGCATTGCGACCATCACGCAGATCGCGCCCATCGACGTTGAATTTGCCATTCCGCAAGACCGCGTGCCCGAAGTGCAGGAGCGCCTCGCCCAGGGCGCCAAGCTCGACGCCACCGCCTTCGACCGCACGCGCACGCGCCAGCTTGCGAATGGCGCCTTCTCCACGCTTGACAACCTGGTCGACACCGCCACCGGCACCGTCAAGGCCAAGGCCCGCTTCGCCAACGCCGACAGCGCGCTGTTCCCGAACCAGTTCGTCAACCTGCGGCTGCTGCTGCGCACCGTGGCCAGCGCGGTGGTGGTGCCGGTCACGGCGCTGCGCCACGGCCCCAATGGCGATTACGTGTATGTGCTGAACGAAGACAGCACGGTATCGCAGCGCCCGGTGACGCGCGGCGAATCGAGCGTGGACAACGTGGCGATCATGTCGGGCCTGAAGGCCGGAGAGCAGGTCGTGACCGAAGGCGGCGACCGGCTCAAGGACGGCGCGCGCGTGCAGACCCAGGTCGAACGCCCGGCCGGTGCGGCGTCGGCGCCCGCAAGCGGTTCGCGCCGTGGACAACACCGTCAAGGCGGCGCGGCGGCGCCGAAGGGCGGCGCATCAGGTGCGTCAGGTGCATCAGGCCCGGCTGCTGCCGCTCCCGCAGCGGAGCCCGCAACCCCCGCCAAGCTCCCGACCGCCGAGCAGCGCCAGCGCATGCTCGACGCCGCCAAGGACGACCCGCAGCAGTTGGAGCGCCGCAAGCGCTTCCTCGAAGCACTGGACCGTGGCGACCCGGCGGCGCTGGAGCGCTGGCAGCGCATGTCCGAAGGCGGCGGCGAAGGTGGCCAGGGCGGGCGCCGCCCATGAGCGGTAGTCGCAGCCGCCGCATGGGGACCGCCCGGTGAACCCGTCACGTCCGTTCATCCTCCGGCCGGTGGCGACCTCGCTGCTGATGGTCGCCATCGTGCTGGCCGGCCTGGTGGCGTTCCGCTTCCTGCCGCTGTCGGCATTGCCGCAGGTCGACTACCCGACCATCCAGGTGCAGACGCTCTACCCCGGGGGCAGCCCCGAGGTCATGAGCAACACCGTTACCGCGCCGCTGGAACGCCAGTTCGGCCAGATGTCGGGGCTCGACCGCATGAGCTCGACCAGTGCCGCGGGCGTGTCGATCATCACGCTGCAGTTCTCGCTGGGCCAGACGCTCGATGTGGCCGAGCAGGAAGTGCAGGCCGCCATCAACGCCGGCGGCTCGCTGCTGCCGGCCGACCTGCCGGCGCCGCCCGTGTACGCCAAGGTGAACCCGGCCGACGCGCCGGTGCTCACGCTCTCGATCACGTCCGACACGCTGCCGCTCACCGAGGTGCAGAACCTCGTCAACACACGGCTCGCGCAGAAGATCAGCCAGGTCTCGGGCGTGGGGCTGGTGTCGCTCAGCGGCGGGCAGCGCCCGGCGGTGCGCATCCAGGCCAACACGCAGGCCCTCGCTGCCAACGGCATCGGGCTCGACACGCTGCGCACGGCCATCTCGGCAGCCAATTCCAACGGTGCCAAGGGCAGCTTCGACGGCCCCAAGCGCGCCTACACCATCAACTCGAACGACCAGCTGCTCACGGTCGACGACTACAAGAACCTCATCGTCACGTACAAGAACGGCGCGCCGATCCGCATGGTCGACGTGGCGCAGGTGGTCAACAGCGCCGAGAACAACCAGCTCAGCGCCTGGGCCGGCAACAAGGCCGACGGCACCAACAAGCTGTCGCCCGCGATCATCATGAACGTGCAGCGCCAGCCGGGCGCCAACGTGATCGCCACCGTCGATGCCATCAAGAAGCAACTGCCCGATCTTCAGACCGGCTTGCCCGCCGGGCTGAAGATCGAGGTGCTCAGCGATCGCACGGCCGGCATCCGCGCGTCGGTGCAGCACGTCGAGATGGAACTGGTGCTGGCCGTGGTGCTGGTGGTGCTCGTGATCTTCGCCTTCCTGGGCAGCCTGCGTGCCACCGTCATCGCGAGCATTGCGGTGCCCATCTCGCTGATCGGCACCTTCGGGCTGATGTACCTGCTGGGCTACAGCCTCAACAACCTGAGCCTGATGGCGCTGACCATTGCCACCGGCTTCGTGGTGGACGACGCGATCGTCATGATCGAGAACATCGCGCGCTACATCGAGGAGGGCGAAAAACCACTGCAGGCCGCATTCAAGGGCGCGACGCAGATCGGCTTCACCATCATCTCGCTGACCGTGTCGCTCATTGCTGTGCTGATTCCGCTGCTCTTCATGGGCGACGTGGTGGGCCGCCTGTTCCGCGAGTTCGCGGTGACGCTGGCCATCACCATCCTGATCTCGGCCGTGGTGTCGCTCACGCTGGTGCCGATGATGTCGGCGCGCTGGCTCAGGCACGAACCGAAGAAAGATCCCGCCGGCCATGGCTTCGGCGCGCGCGCCCAGCGTTTCTTCAGCGGCGTGATGGAGCGCTACGACCGCTCGCTGCACTGGGTGATCGAGCATCAGCCGCTCACGCTGCTGGTCGCGCTGCTGACCATGGTGCTGACGGTGGTGCTGTACCTCACGATCCCGAAGGGCCTATTCCCCACGCAGGACACTGGCCAGTTGCAGGCCCGCGTGCAGGCCGCGCAGGACGTGTCCTTCGACCGCATGTCGCAGCTGCAATTGCAGGCGGCGCAAGCCATTCTCGATGACCCCGAGGTCGAGAACCTCAGCTCCTTCGTCGGCGTGGACGCAGCCAACAACACCATGCTGCACACCGGCAGCATGCTCATCAACCTGACGAAGAGCCGCGGCAACCAGCAGGACGTGATGGACAGGCTGCGCGAGCGCGTGCGGCAGGTGGCCGGCGTCACGCTGTACCTGCAGCCCACGCAAGACCTGACCATCGACGCCGAGACCGGCCCGACCGAGTACCGCGTGTCGCTGGAGGGCGTAGACAGCGCGGCGATCACCGAGTGGATGAAGAAGCTCGTGGCCAAGCTGCAGACTTCGGACAAGGTGCGCAACGTAAGCAGCGATGCCGGCGCGCAGGGCCTGGCGGCGTTCGTCAACGTGAACCGCGACACCGCGGCGCGGCTGTCGATTACTGCCAGTACGGTGGACGATGCGCTCTACAGCGCGTTCGGCCAGCGTATCGTGTCGACGATCTTCACCGAGACGAACCAGTACCGGGTGATTCTCGAAGCGCGTCCCGGCATGGTGAATACGCCGCAGACGCTGGGGCAGCTGAGCCTGATCGCCGGCTCCGGCACCGCGACGCCGCTGTCCGCGATTGCGGACATCACCGAGCAGCAGGCGCCGCTGCAGATCACGCACGTGGCGCAGTATCCGGCGAGCACGCTGAACTTCGATACGGCGCCAGGGGTTTCTCTCGGGACTTCGGTCGATGCGATTCGCGCGGCGGCGAAAGAGATCGGGCTGCCCGGCAGCGTGACGATGACCTTCCTTGGGGCTTCAGGGGCTTATGAGAAGTCGCTGTCTAACCAGCTGTGGCTGATTCTGGCGGCGGTGGTTTGCGTGTACATCGTGCTGGGGGTGCTGTACGAGAGCTATGTGCATCCGCTGACTATCTTGTCCACGCTGCCTTCTGCCGGGGTCGGGGCCCTGCTTGCCTTGATGATCACCGGCAACGACCTTGGGGTGATCGGGATCATCGGGATCATTCTGCTGATTGGCATCGTGAAGAAGAACGCGATCATGATGATCGACTTTGCTATCGATGCTGAGCGGACTCAGGGGAAGTCTCCGCGGGAGGCTATTCATCAGGCTGCTTTGCTGCGGTTTCGGCCTATCTTGATGACTACGCTGGCTGCCTTGTTTGCTGCTGTGCCGTTGATGTTGAGTTTTGGGGAAGGGGCTGAGTTGCGGAGGCCTCTTGGCTTGGCGATTTTTGGGGGGTTGATTGTTAGTCAGCTGCTTACGCTGTTCACTACGCCTGTTATCTATCTGGCGTTTGATCGGTTGGGTGGGGGGAGCTCGCGGCGGGCGGTGATTGAGGAGGAAGCGGTTTGAGCTGGCTTGCTTCTTGTTGCGTGTTTGCGTTCCGGGGCCGGGTCTCGCCCCGGCGGGCGACTTACTTTCTTTTGCTTCGCCAAAAGAAAGTAAGCAAAGAAAAGGCGACCCCACTGTCTGCGACCCTTCGCTTCGCTACGGGCAACCTGCGGTGCTCGCGTTTCGCGGGGTCTCGCCCAAACTCGCTTCGCTCAAACAAGGGCGAGCCCTTATCCGCGAAACGCTGCGCTCCTCGGCGCAGCCAGAGGGGAGGGGAGACCACTCGGGCCTTTGCTTCGCTCGGCCCCGGTGCCACCGCAGGCGCGCAGCGCCTGCGGTGGTTGAGTTTGGCTGTTGGCTGTTCGAAGGCCGAGCGAAGCGATGGCCTGTTCGAACTCCCTTCTGGCTGCGCCGAGGAGCGCAGACGTAGACGGGATCAGGGCCGCAGCTGTCTGAGCGCAACGCAGTGGAGCGAGTTCTGCGGACCCCCGTCTACGTCGAGCACCGCAGGTTGCCCGAAGCGAAGCGAAGGGTCGCAGACAGTAGGGTCGCCTTTCTTTTGCCTACTTTTCTTTGGCGAAGCAAAGAAAAGTAGGTCGCCCGCCGGGGCGAGACCCGGCCTCCGCCCTCCGCAAGGAGAGCAAAGATGAATCTCTCGCTGCCTTTCGTCCGCCGCCCCATAGGCACAGTCCTACTGACCATAGGCATAGCCCTGGCAGGCATAGCCGCATTCTTCGTCCTCCCAGTCTCCCCACTCCCCCAAGTCGATTACCCAGTCATCTCAGTAAGAGCCTCCATCCCCGGAGCAAGCCCCGAGACGATGGCAACCAGCGTAGCAACCCCGCTGGAACGCCACTTAGGCACCATCGCAGGCGTCAACGAAATGACGTCCACCAGCTCGGTAGGCTCCGCCCGAGTCACCCTGCAGTTCGACCTGAGCCGCAACATCGACGGCGCCGCCAGAGAAGTGCAGGCCGCCATCAACGCCAGCCGCGTCGACCTGCCCGCCACACTAAGAAGCAACCCGACCTACCGCAAGGCCAACCCGGCCGCCTCGCCGGTCATCATCCTGGCCCTCACGTCCAAGACCAAGACCCCGGGCCAGATCTACGACGCCGTCTCGAACATCGTCAGCCAGCGCCTGTCCCAGGTAGATGGCGTGGGCGACGTCGAAATCGGCGGTGGCTCGCTCCCAGCCGTGCGCATCGAGCTGCTGCCGTTCGCGCTCAGCCGCTACGGCATCAGCACCGAAGACGTGCGCGCCGCCATCCAGGCCTCCAACGCCAACCGCCCCAAGGGCACGGTCCAGGGCGAAGGCCGCAAGCTGCAGATATACACGCAGACGCCGGCCCTGCGCGCGAGCGACTACGCGCCGATGGTCATCGCCTGGCGCAACGGCGCGGCCGTGCGGCTCCAGGACGTGGCGGAGGTGGTCGATGGCGTGGAAGACACGCGCACGCTCGGCCTGTTCAACGGCGAGCCCGCGATCATCGTGCTGATCACGCGGCAGCCCTCGGCCAACATCATCGAGACCGTCGACAGCGTGCGCGCGCTGCTGCCCGAGCTGCAGGCTCAGCTGCCGCCCGACGTCACGCTGCAGGTGGCGTCGGACAGCACCAACTCCATCCGCGGCTCGCTGCGCGAGGTCGAGCTCACGCTGGTCATCTCGGTCATCCTGGTGGTGCTGGTGGTCAGCCTGTTCCTGCGCAGCGTGCGCGCGACCATCGTGCCCGCAGTGGCCACGGTGGCGGCGCTGCTGGGCACTTTCGGGGTCATGTACCTGCTGGGCTTCAGCCTCAACAACCTGAGCCTGATGGCGCTCACGGTCGCCACCGGCTTCGTGGTGGACGACGCCATCGTGGTGCTCGAAAACACCAGCCGGCACATCGAGTCGGGCATGACGCGCATGAAGGCGGCGCTGCTGGGCGCGAAGGAAGTGGGCTTCACCGTGCTGTCGATCAGCGTGTCGCTGGTGGCGGTGTTCATTCCGCTGCTGTTCATGGGCGGGCAGGTCGGCCGGCTGTTCCGCGAGTTCGCGGTAACGCTGTCGGCGGCGGTGATGATCTCGCTCGTCATCTCGCTGACCACCACGCCCATGATGTGCGCGTGGCTGCTCAAGCCCGGTGGCGAGCACGACAAGAGCAAGCCGCAGGGCCGCTTCGGGCGCATGGCGGCACGCAGCTACGACTGGGTGCTCAAGCGCTACGAGACCAGCCTCGACTGGGCGCTCGACAGCAAGGGGCTGGTCATGCTGATCCTGGTGGCGGTGGTCGGGCTCAATGTGTATCTCTTCAGCGCCGCGCCCAAGGGCTTCTTCCCGCAGCAGGACAGCGGGCAGCTCAACGGCGGCCTGCGTGCCGACCAGAGCATCTCGTCGCAGGCGCTGGCTGCCAAGCTGCGGCAGGTGGTCGACATCATCCGCAAGGACGAGGCGGTCGACACCGTGGTCGGCTTCACCGGCGCAGGCCGGGCGGGGGGCGGCTTCATGTTCGTCAACCTGAAGCCGGCCAACCAGCGCAAGGACAGCGGCCTGGCCGTGATCGCGCGGCTGCGGCCACAGCTCAACGAAGTAACGGGCCTGCGTGTGTTCCTGGGCACCGTGCAGGACGTGCGCTCGGGCGGTCGCGCCAGCAATTCCACCTACCAGTACACGCTCAAGAGCGACAACCTCGCCGACCTGCGCACCTGGGCCCTGAAGCTGTCCGACGAGCTGAAGATGCAGCCGGTGCTGACCGACATCGACACCGACCAGGACGAGAACGGCGTGGAGACGGTGGCCAAAGTCGACCCCGACAGCGCGCGCCGGCTGGGCCTTACTTCCACGGCCGTCGACAACGCGCTCTACAACGCCTTCGGGCAGCGACAGGTGGCGACCATCTACACCGAGCTGAACCAGTATCACGTGGTGATGGAATGGGCGCCGCGCTACGCGCGCAGTCCCAATGCCCTGAGCGACGTGTACGTGCCAGCCACCAAGACGACGGTAGTGGGGGGCCAGACCGTGACCACGCAGGTGGCAGCGAGCACCACGACGTCGACGAGTTCAGGTTCGTCGTCGTCCTCGAGCACGACCAGTACGGCCAGCAGCAGCACCTCCGTGCCGGTGTCGGCCAACGCGGGCCTGCGCAGCGCATCGACCGGCAACGTGCTGAGCAACACGGCCACCGCGCTCGTGCCGCTGTCGGCAGTGGCGAAGTTCGAAGAGCAATCGGTCGCCACCTCGGTGAGCCATGAAGACGGCGAACTGGCGACCACCATCTCGTTCAACCTCGCCGAAGGCGCGAACCTCGGCGATGCGCGCGAGGCCATTGCCAAGGCCGAGGCCAACATCGCGATGCCCACCAACGTGCGCGGCGCCTTCGCCGGCACGGCGGCCAGCGCGCAGCAGTCGCAGGGGCAGCAGGCCATATTGATCCTGGCCGCGCTGATCGTGATCTACATCGTGCTGGGCATCCTGTACGAAAGCCTGGTGCATCCGATCACCGTGCTGTCGACGCTGCCCTCGGCCGGCGTGGGCGCGGTGCTGGCGCTGCTGATGTTCCGCATGGAGTTCTCGATCATTGCGCTGATCGGCGTGTTCCTTCTGATCGGCATCGTGAAGAAGAACGCCATTTTGATCATCGACTTCGCGCTGGAGGCCGAGCGCTCGCGCGGGCTCTCGCCGCTGGAGGCGGTGCGCGAGGCCTGCCTGCTGCGCTTCCGCCCGATCCTGATGACCACGTTGGCGGCCGCGCTGGGCGCGCTGCCGCTGGCCATCGGCTTCGGGGAGGGCGCTGAATTGCGCCGGCCGCTGGGCGTGGCCATCATCGGCGGGCTGATCGCCAGCCAGCTGCTGACCCTGCTGACGACGCCGGTCGTCTACCTGCTGCTCGACAAATTGCGCCGCCGCGGCAAGAACGAACACGAACTGAGCCGGGTCGCGCCAGCTTGAGAACAACACCGCCATGAACGCACTGCTTTCCCTTTCTTCCTTCCGCGCGAGCCGCTTCCCGCTCTCGGCGCTCGCACTGGCTGCTGTGCTCGCCGGCTGCTCCGTCGGCCCGCGCTACGAGCAGCCCACCACCGCCGCGTCCGTCAACTGGAAGGAGCAGAAGACCGCCGAAGGCTGGCTGCCCGCCGCGCCTGCCGACGCGCTCGACCGCGGCGAATGGTGGAAGCTGTTCGGCGATGCCACGCTCGATGAACTCGCCGGCCGCGTGCAGGTGTCGAACCAGAACATCGCCGCGGCGGTGGCCAACTATTCGCAGGCCCAGGCGCTGGTGCGCGGCGAGCGGGCGGCGCTGTTCCCGTCGGTGTCGCTCGATGGCAGCGGCAAGCGCTCGGGCACCGTGGGCGGCAGCAGCACGTCGAGCCCGTCGAATGCCTTCTCGGCCACGCTCGGCGCCAGCTGGACGCCGGATGTGTGGGGCCGCCTGCGCGAAGCCGTGAGCAGCGCGCAGGCCAATGCACAGGCGAGCGAGGCCGACTTGGCCGCGGCGCGCCTGTCGGCCATCGGCGACCTGGCCACCAACTACTTTTCGCTGCGCGAGGCCGACACGGAGATCGTGTTGCTCGACGAAACCATCCAGGGCTACCAGCGCGCCTTCGAGATCACGAGCAACCGCTATCAGGCCGGCATTGCCGCGCAGACCGATGTGCTGCAGGCGCAGACGCAACTCGTCAACGCCAAGGCCGAACGGGTGGGTCTGCAGCGCACGCGCGCCACCTACGAGCACGCGATTGCCGCGCTGCTGGGCGTGGCACCAGCCGACTTCAGCCTGCCGGCCGCGCAATGGACGCCCGTGGTGCCCGGCGTGCCGCTCGGCGTGCCCTCGACGCTGCTGCAGCGCCGGCCCGACATCGCGGCCGCCGAGCGCACCGTGGCGGCGGCGAATTCGCAGATCGGCATTGCGCGCGCAGCCTACTTTCCGAACATCGGCCTCACGGCTTCGGTCGGCAGCAGCGCCAGCCGCGTGAAGGACCTGTTCAGCTCGGCCAACTCGCTGTGGTCGCTGGGCTTCTCGGTGGCGCAGGTGGTGTTCGATGCGGGCGCCATCGCGGCCAACGTCGATTCGGCCAAGGCCTCCTACGAGTCGAGCGTGGCGCGCTATCGGCAGACCGTGCTCACGGCTTTCCAGGCCGTGGAAGACCAGCTCACCGCGAGCGCGACGCTCGCCGAGCAGGAGGGCTTCCGCCGCGAGGCCTCGGCTGCGGCCGACAAGACCGAGCAGCAGTTGCTGAACCGCTATCGCGCCGCGCAGGTGAGCTACACCGACGTGGTCACCGCGCAGGCCGCCGCGCTGAGCGCGCGGCGCACGCTTGTGCAGCTGCAGGTCAGCCGCCAGACCACGGCCATCGCGCTGATCCAGGCGATGGGCGGGGGCTGGCAGGCTGGGTGGATGGGCGATGGCAACAACGCCAAAGCGGACGCGGCAGCACCGCAACCCGCCGCTTCGCGCACGCAGTAAGCGGCTGATCGATATGAAGGATGGGCACTGGGCCCATCCTCCGGCCCGGCGGTCAGGTCAATGCGCCGGACGGTCGCCGATATTGCCCAGGTAGTCCTTGTCGGTCACCAGCACCCAGAGCGCCAGCACGAGGATCACCGCGGCGACGAGCACCGCATTGACCATCGCCGTCTCGACGCCACGGAAGCCAATCACCCAGGGCGATATCGCGAGCCAGGCCGCCAGCGCAACCTCGGTCCATTCTTCCCACTGTCGGGGCACGAAGGTCGCACCGAGCGCCACCGCGCCGAGCACGATGCCGGTCGCCACCATCGTCCACATGGCGGGCGTCATGTCCGAAAAGCCCAGGACCCAGGGCGAGACGATCAGCCAGGCGCCGGCGACGGCGTTGACGGGGTCTTGCCAATGCTTCACTTGCTTCATGGTCATTACCTCCTGTCGCGACAAGGCGCCGCGACAAGCAGTTCGACTTGCGCTGGGTGGGGAGGGTTCCGGGCCCTACTAGAGTGGCAACTCCAATGTTTCCCACTTGCGCAGCATGGTCACCTGCCGGCGGAGGTAGTCGGTCGGTATGGTCTGGGAGCCCCAGACGGGAACCCTTCCTGCGCACTCTCCCAGCAGCCAGATCTGCCGCACGGCCATGAAACGTGCGATGGCGGCAAGGTCGGCATCGGAAAGGGGCCGGGCCTCGCGATAGGCGGATATGAAGTTCCGCCACTGCCCCGTTGCCTTGTCGCTCAGTACGCCATCGGGCGTGCGCGGATGCAGGCTCCACGGATAGACCGCCAGTTCATAAGCCAGGTAGCCAGGGCCCGCCTCGTCGAAGTCGAAGAACACCGCCTCGTGCTGGTCCTGCGCACCGCGCACGATGAAGTTGTTGCTGCCGTGCGCGTCGCCGTGGCACAGCACGCGGCTGAGTTCGCCCAATGCCAGGACATCGCTGTGCAGGCGCTGGCCCAGCATCTCGAATTGCGGGCGCAGCTCGGCGGTCATGGTCGGAGCGCGCAGCAGGCCTTGCAGGGGGCGCAGCAGCAGGTAGTCCAGGTCGAGGCAGTAGCTGCTGGCCGGCCCCTGGTAGCTTTCGCCCGCGACGTGCAGGGCGGCCAGCCCGTGCGCAAAGGCTTCGATGTCATCGGCCGAGTCGCCGGTGAACTCTCCGTCCAGATACTCGAACAGCATCAGCGCCCGGGAGCCCTCGGGTAGCGACACGTGGATGGCGACTTCACCGTCCGTGGTGGGCAGGCAACGGGATACGGGGCATCCGGCCTGGGCCCAATGCTGCAGCGCGGCTGATTCGAACAGCATGTTGGGGCCGCCTCGGGGCCGCTCGGCACAGAGCCGCGCCACGGCACGTCGCCCACTGGCAAAGCTCAGTCGATAGACTTGATTGAAGCTGCGCCGCAGGAACTCGCTCTCGACCACTTCGCCCAGGCCGTAGTGCGCCTGAACCAGCTTCGCAATGCTTGCCGCCGTCGGCGTGGATTGCGCGATTTCCAGATTCATCTGGCGTCCCTAGGGAAAAAGGGCGCGATTATGCAGGTCGGCCGGCAAACGGACTCAAAGCTGTACCCCCAGGAGATCGTCGATGCGCAACATTGCCAGGTACTGGATCGCGGGCTTTCTCTTTCTGATTGCACTGGTTTCGCCAGTCCAGGCGCAGACCACGCAGAAGGTGGTGGACATTCCCACCCGGCCCGGGGTAACGCAGCGGATGCTCGTGCTGTCGCCGCCAGCGCCAAGGGCTGCCGTGATCCTGCTCGCAGGCGGGCACGGCGGGTTGCAGATCTTTCCCAATGGTTCGTTCAACTGGGGCGCCGGGAATTTTCTCGTTCGCACGCGACAGCTGTTTGCGGACCAAGGGCTCATGGTCGCCGTCGTCGATGCGCCTTCGGACCGGCTGAGTCCACCCTACCTCAGCGGTTTTCGCCAGAAGCCGAAGCATGCGGCCGACATCAAGGCGGTCATTGCGTGGATGCGAGAGCAATCCAAGGTGCCTGTGTGGCTTGTGGGCACCAGCCGGGGTACGCAGTCCGCGGCATACGTCGCGACTGAGCTTTCAGGCCCTGAAGGACCGGACGGCATCGTCCTGAGCTCGACCATCCTCACCGACGACAGGGGACGGCCCGTTCCGGCAATGCCGCTGGAAAAGATCAGGGTTCCCGTTCTCGTCGTCCATCACGAGCAGGATGGCTGCGCGCTCTGCGCGTTTGCCAACGTGCCCGCCCTCATGGGGAAGCTCGAAAACTCGCCGAGGAAGGCGCTGCTGAGCTTCAAGGGTGGGGAGAACAGGGGCGACCCGTGCGAGGCCATGGCGTATCACGGCTTCAATGGGCTCGATCGCGAAGTTGTCCCGCAGATCGCCGACTGGATCATTGCCAGATAGGCGGGCCGGCCGAAAAGGCTACCGGGGGCGGGTTAACGCCTACAGCGGAAGAGGCGTTTACAGAAGTTAATAAATTTGAAGTAATCATCGAAAAAGTCCCGGAATAAAATTTTTACGGAAATCGGGGATATGAAGCATTTGTACGGGGCCGTACCATCCGCGCGACCCGCTTCCGGCGCCCCCCCAGTTCCCGACTTTCGATGACTCCCCCAGACCCCTCTCGGACACGAGCGTTGTCCGTGGCCGACACGCTGCGCAATCGCATCTTCGATGGTGTGATTGCCCCTGGCTCCCACTTGATGGAGATTTCGCTCGCCAACGAGCTTGGCGTGTCGCGCACCCCTGTGCGCGGCGCCATGGCGCGGCTGGCCGACGAGGGGCTGCTGTTGTACTTGCCCAACAAGGGCTTCCAGGTGCGCCGCTTCAACGCCAAGGACGTGTTCGACGCCTTCAGCGTGCGTGCCACGCTGGAGGGCATGTGCTGCCGCCTGATCAGCGAGCGCGGCCTCGAAAGCGGGGCCCTGGCGCAACTGACGGCCATGCTCGACGAGCAGTACGAAGTGCTGCACGGCAGAGGCGAATGGACTGACGCCCGGGCCGAGCACTGGCAGGACCTGAACCAGGCCTTTCACAGCAAGCTGCTGGCACTGGCGGACAACCGCTGGCTGACCGAGGCGGTGCAGCGAGCCAGCCAGCTGCCGATCATCTTCGACAGCAAGCTGCGCCCGCACAACCGCGACGCATCGATGCAGCTGTACCGCCACGAGCAGGCCCTGCAGGCGCTGGAAGAGCACTGCCGCATCGTCGAGGCGCTGGGCCGGCAGGAAGCCTCCAGCGCCGAAACCGCCATGCGCGAGCACATCATCGCCAACCGCGACCTGCTGGTGCTTTACCTGAGCCAGCAGGCCGCCGGCCGCACCCGGGCGCTGATCTGAGTTCTCGGCCCTAGCCGCCGCGCGCCGCCGGCGGCGTGAGGTAGGCCCCCGATTCGAACAACTGCGCCTCGGCCTGATCGATACGCCGGATCACCGGCTTGCCCGCGCGGCTGGCCAGCAGCTCGACCAGCGCTTCGGTCACCGCCACCCCCGCCGCGACCGACGGGAAGAACGAGGGGCTGTTGATCGTGAAAAGCAGCGTCTCGTCCGCCAGCAGCGACAGCGGCGAGGTCACGCTGTCGGTGATGGCGACGATGCGGCAACCCGCCGCCTTGGCCGCCTGCGCCACCTGCAGCGCCTCGCGCGAGTAGGGCGCGAAGCTCGCCACCACCAGCGCGTCGCCCTTGGCGAAGGCGCGTTGCTGCATTTCCAGCGAGCCGCCCTGGCCGTCGACCAGGTGTACGCTGGCGCGAAAGATCCGGTACACGTAGACGAATGAAAAGGCGATCGGAAAGCACGCCCTGAACCCCGCGGCGTGCACGGCCGGGGCCTTCTCGATCAGCGCGCAGGCCTTTTGCAGCGCCTGCTCGCTCTGCTGGTGCGTGGCTTCGAGGTTGCGGCGCTGCACCTCGAACATTTCGCCGGTCAGCGTCTGGTCCTTGGCGCGGCCGACGAGCTGCTTGGCGCGCCCGCCGTAGGTTTCGGCGGAGCCCAGGCCCATGTCGGCGGCGAAGGCTTCCTTGAGCTGCGGCCAGCCTTCGAAGCCCAGATGCTGCGCGAAACGCACGAGGGTGGCGGGCGTGCTCTGCGAGCGCGTGCCGACGTTGCGCATCGAACTCGTGACCACCTCGTTCGGATGGTCGAGCACGTAGCGCGCCACCTGCTGCAGGGCGGGGCTCAGTTCGTTGAAACGCTGGCGGATCTGCTCTCGGGCGCCCATGGCGGTGTCTCTCTTCGGCTGTCGTTGGAACAAATGTACCGGAGGGGTCGAGTGGCGGCAGTTGACGGAACAAATGTTCCAAATAATAATCCGGCGGAAACGTTAGTTCCAACCTTCGAATCCAGTTGCCAGCCGCCATGACGCACGTCTTCCACCGCCACCTTCGCCAGACCCCGCCCGTTGCCACCGGCTCCCACGGCATGTTCATCCGCGACGCCGAAGGCCGCGAATACCTCGACGCCTCTGGCGGCGCGGCGGTGTCGTCGCTCGGCCATGCGCACCCCGAGGTGCTGGCCGCCATGCATGCACAGATCGACAAGCTCGCCTACGCGCACACCAGCTTCTTCACGAGCGAAGTGGCCGAGCAGTTGGCCGACGAAATGATCGGCTCCGCCCCCGAGGGCATGAGCCACGTCTACCTGGTGAGCGGTGGCTCGGAGGCGGTGGAGTCGGCGCTGAAGATGGCGCGCCAATACTTCGTGGAGATCGGCCAGCCGCAGCGCACGCACTTCATCGCGCGCCGCCAGAGCTACCACGGCAACACGCTGGGCGCGCTGGCCGTGGGCGGCAACGCATGGCGGCGCGAACCCTTCGCACCCATCCTCGTGCCGGCCACGCACGTGTCGCCCTGCTATCCGTACCGCGAGCAACGCGATGATGAAAGCGCCGAGCAGTACGGCCTGCGCCTGGCGGCCGAGCTCGAAGCGGCCATCCTCGCGCAGGGCGCTGACAGCGTCATCGCCTTCGTGGCAGAGACCGTCGGCGGCGCCACGGCCGGTGTGCTCACGCCAGTGCGGGGCTACTTCAAGGCGGTGCGCGCGGTGTGCGACAAGTACGGCGTGCTGCTGATCCTCGACGAGGTGATGTGCGGCATGGGCCGCACCGGCTCGCTGCATGCCTGCGAGCAGGAGGGCGTGGTGCCCGACCTCATGACCGTTGCCAAGGGCCTGGGCGGCGGCTATCAGCCGGTGGGCGCGGTGCTGGCGCAGCGCCGCATCGTCGAAGCCATGTCCAGCGGCAGCGGCTTCTTCCAGCACGGCCACACCTACCTCGGCCACCCGATGGCCTGCGCTGCTGCGCTCGCGGTGCAGCAGGTGATCCGGCGCGACGGGCTGGTCGCCAAGGTGCGCGAAGACGGCGTTGCCTTCGGCGCGATGCTGGCCGAGGCGCTGGGCGCGCACCCGCACGTGGGCGACATCCGCGGCCGCGGCTTTTTCTGGGGCATCGAGCTGGTGGCCGACCGCGCGAGCAAGACGCCTTTCGATCCGGCGCTGAAGGTCAACGCCACCGTCAAGAAGGACGCCATGGCGCGCGGCCTGCTGTGCTACCCCTTCGGCGGCACGGTCGACGGCCGGCTGGGCGACCACGTGCTGCTCGCGCCACCCTTCATCGCCACGCGGCAAGACCTGCAGGAGATCGCCGCGCGGCTCGCGGCCTCCATCGATGCGGTCACACGTGCAGCCGCCCGCTGAGCGCTACCACTTTCCCGTTCGTCTTTTCTTCAACCATCGTTCCGAGGAGCGTTCCATGCCCAAGCTTCGTCTGCCGTTTCCCTTTGGTGCCGCGCTCGCGGTGATCCTTGTGGCCTTCATGCCGCTCACGGCCGTGCAGGCCCAGGAAGGCGACACGCTCGCGAAGATAAAGGCCAGCGGCGCCATCGCCTTCGGCTACCGGGAGTCGTCCTTCGGCTTTTCGTACCTCGACGGCAACCTCAAACCCGTGGGCTACAGCATCGAGATCTGCAACCGCATCGTCGAGGCCGTGAAGAGCGAGCTGAAGATGCCGGCCATCGAGATCAAGTACCAGGCCGTTACCTCTGCCAACCGCATTCCGCTGGTACAGAACGGCACGGTCGACATCGAGTGCGGCTCCACCACCAACCTGGTCGAGCGGCAGAAGCAGGTGGCGTTCTCGCCGGACATCTTCCGCTACAACGTGCGCATGCTGGTGAAGGCCGATTCGGGCATCAAGAGCATTGCCGACCTGCAGGGCAAGACGGTGGCCACCACCAGCGGCACCACATCGTTTCGCCTGCTGCGCGAGGCTGACCGCGGCCGCAGCCTCGAAGTGAACAACCTCGCGGGCAAGGACCATAGCGACTCGTTCCTGCTGGTGGAAAGCGGCCGCGCCCAGGCCTTCGTGCTCGACGACATCCTGCTGGCCGGGCAGATCGCGAATGCGCGCAACCCGAAGGACTTCGTCATCACCGGCGAGAGCCTGCGCACCGAAAACCAGTCGCTGATGTTCCGCAAGGACGACCCGGCCTTCAAGGCGCTGGTCGACCGCGTGGTGTCGGGCATGATGAAGTCGGGCGAGATGGAGAAGCTCTATGCCAAGTGGTTCATGTCGCCGATTCCGCCGAAGGGCATCAACATCAACTACCCGCTGAATGCCGAAACGAAGGAAGCGTTCGCCAATCCTTCTTCGAAGGGCATCTGAGCTTCTGAAGAGCCTCCGAATTCATGACCCGCATTGCCCTGATCCACGCGCTCTCGCACTCCGTCGCGCCCATCAACGAAGCCTTTGCGCGCGACTGGCCCGAGGCCGTGCGCATGAACCTGCTCGACGACAGCCTCTCGGCCGACCTGGCGCGCAACGGCAAGGGGCTCGACGCCGCCATGCACGAGCGCTTCGAGCGTCTCGCGCAGTACGCGGTCGATACGGGTGCGCAGGGCATTCTCTTCACCTGCTCGGCCTTCGGGCCGTGCATAGAGGCGGTGGCGCGGCGGCATGCGGGCATTCCGGTGCTCAAGCCCAACGAAGCCATGATCGACGAGGCGGCGCAAGGGCAAGGGCAAGGGCAAGGGCAGGGGCGGTTAGGGCTGATCGCGACCTTTGCGCCCACGCTGGCTTCGATGCCGCCAGAGTTTCCGCAAGACACGGCACTCGAGCTCGCGCTGGCCGAGGGTGCGCTAGACGCACTGAATGCCGGCGATGTGCAGCGCCACGACACCCTGATCGCTGCGCAGGCCACAGCGCTGCGCGAACGCGGCTGCACGCGCATCGCGCTGGCGCAGTTCAGCATGGCCAGGGCACGCGCCGCTTGCGAGGCCGCCAGCGGCCTGCCGGTGCTGACCACAGTCGACAGCGCGGTGCGCGCGCTGCGCCAGCGCACGGCTCAGTAGCGTGAGCGCGAGCCTTCGATGACCGAGAACAGCGCCGTGATCGCGATCTGGGCCGCGTCGCTGCGCCCCAGGTTGCGGGTGAGGCCGGTTTCACGGTCGGTTGCTTCCAGGCCCTGCGACAGGCGCCGGTAGATGTCGGCCGAGGGCATGCTCGCCGAGGTGCCCAGCGCGTCGCAGTAGGTGTCGGTGAGAACGCCCGCGAGTTGTTCGCTCTGCGCGTTCGACAGCTTCATCGGGTCGCCCGCGAACATGGCGGCGATGCAGTGCATCAGGTAGGCCTGTGTTTCGAGTGAGAACGACTGTTGCCGCACGTAGCATTCCACGGCCGCCCAGAAGAGCGGCTCCGAAGTGCGGCGCCAGGCCTCCAGCACCTTGCGCGCCTTGGCCACCAGGTCGGCGTGCGTGTCGCCGGGCTCGGTGGGGCGCAGTGCCAGGCCCTGCAGGGTGAGCGCGGCTTCGGAACCGGATGCGCCGAGGATGAAGCTCCAGAACTTCCAGCGGGCGTACCACTTCTTGTCGTGCGCCGGGTCGAGCGGCTCGAGCAGCCAGAAGTCGATGCTCTGCGCGGCATCGCCGTGCTGCTCAGCCACATGGCCGTCGCCGAGGTCGAGTGCCTGCATGCCCGACTGCATGCGGTCGGCCGCGATGTGGCCCTGCGCGACGATGCCGGCGCTCGAGCCCGAGCGGTCGATGTCGAGCAGCCGCTGCATCAGCTGCTGCAGTTCGTGGGCCGACGCGCCGGTGGCTTCGGCAACGCGCTGCATCGAGGCGCGCTGCTCGCGCTCGAGGTCCTGTGCATTCTTGCGTCGGTCTTCGCCGTGGTCGTCGACGGTCGAGGTATGTTCTTCGTGCCCGTTGCCGGGCATTGGCGTTCGCATTTGGCGCAAGCTCCTTCGGACATCACACATGCCCGGTAATGCACTACTTTGTGTTAACGCACTGCATCTGAACATCACCGGAACTGGGGATCCTGAATTCCCCCTGACCGACCCATCGTGATAATGGCTGCTCTTAAAAGGAGTACGCGTGGATATTGTTTTGCTGGCCAAGGCCGCCGTCATGGGCATCGTCGAGGGGCTGACCGAATTCCTTCCGATCTCATCGACCGGCCATCTGATTCTTGCGGGCTCGCTGCTCGGCGGCTTCGGCGACAACCGGGGCAAGGTTTTCGAGATCGCCATCCAGACCGGCGCGATCTTCGCGGTGATCCTGGTCTATTGGCAGAAGATCAAATCGACCGTTGTCGCATTGCCGCGGCAACCGAAGGCACAGCGCCTGGCGCTGAACATCTTCATCGGCTTCCTGCCCGCGGTGGTGCTGGGCCTGCTGTTCGGCAAGGTCATCAAGGAGCACCTGTTCATTCCGACCGTGGTAGCGAGCACCTTCATCATCGGCGGCTTCATCATTTTGTGGGCAGAGAAGCGGCCACCGGGCTCGGTGCGCGTCGAGCACGTGGACGACCTGACGCCGTGGGATGCGCTGAAGGTTGGCCTGGTGCAGTGCTTCGCGATGATCCCGGGCACCAGCCGCAGCGGCTCGACCATCATCGGCGGCATGCTGCTGGGCCTCTCGCGCCAGGCGGCGACCGATTTCTCTTTCTTCCTTGCCATTCCGACGCTGATCGGCGCGGGGCTCTACAGCATCTACAAGGAGCGCGCGGCGCTGTCGATGGCCGACATTCCGCTGTTCGCCGTGGGGCTGGTGTTCTCGTTCATCAGCGCCTGGCTGTGCGTGCGCTGGCTGCTGAAGTTCATCAGCACCCACAACTTCATTCCGTTCGCCTGGTACCGCATTGCCTTCGGCATCCTGGTGCTGGCCACGGCGTGGACCGGCACGGTGGTCTGGGCCGATTGATTCGGCCCTGAAGCTTCAGGCTGCGGCGCCCAGCAGGGCGCTGGCGGCCCGGGCCTCCTGCCGCACCGCCGTGGCAATGGGCCCGTCGATGGCCGGATCGAAGCCCCCCGTGGCGCCCAGCGCGGTGATCACGGCGCACACCCGGCCCGCATAGTCGTACACCGGTGCCGCCACGGCGCTGATGCCGCGCAGGTAGGTGTCCTTCACGCTGGCGCAGTTCGTTAGCCGCACCTCGCGGCGCAAATGCCCGATCGGGTCTTTCGCGTCGAGCTGCGCCCGCATTTCGGGCGTGGCCTCACCCAGTTCCTGCTCGGCCAGCGCCAACACGCGCGATTCGTCGAGCAGTCCCAGAAAGGCGCGGCCGGTGGCCGACCACAGCATCGACATCACCGAGCCGGCGCGCACGTTCACCGTCACCGGCAGGCCCGGCTCCTCGAAACGCACGATGGTCGGGCCCTTGTTGCCCATGACCGCGACGAAGCACGTCACCTCCAGCGACTCGCGCAGGCGGATCAGGCAGGGCTCGGCCGCGCGGATCGGGTCGGCCTGCCGCATCGCGGCCAGCCCGATCTGGATGGCCTCGGTGCCCAGGTAGTAGTGCTGCGAGGCCGCGTCCTGCAGCACGAGGCCCGCTTCCATCAGGCTGGCGAGGTAGCGGTGCACCTTGGCCGGGCTCTCGGCGACGTGCGTCGACAACGCCGTGAGGCTGCTGCGGCCGCCCAGGTGCGCCAGCCCCTTGAGCACGGCCATGCCGGTTTCGGCGGACTGCACGCGCTGGCGGCGTTCGCGGGCGGGGGAGGCGGAGGAGGAAGGGCTGGGTTCCGGGGATGAGGTCATGTCGTCTTCATGTTAGGTGCTCGGCCTGCATGGCCGGGTAAACCCGCGATTCTGTAATTACGCTATGCGTATAATAATTACGCAATACACAATATCCAATCCGGAGACACCCCATGAAGAAGTGCATTGCCGTGATCCTTTCGCTGGTAGCTGCTGCCGGCGCAAGCGCCCAGACCTTTCCTGCCAAGCCGATCCGCTGGATCGTTCCGTACGCGGCCGGCGGCGGTTCCGACTTTCTTGCGCGCACGGTCGCCCAGACGCTGTCAACGCAGGTCGCGCAGCCGGTGCTGGTAGATAACAAGCCCGGCGGCAACACCGCGCTGGCTGCCGCCGAAACCGCGCGTGCCCCGGCCGACGGCTACACCATCCTCTCGGCCGACAACGGCACGCTGGTCTTCAACCCTGCGCTCTACAAGTCGCTGAGCTACAGCCCCACCAAGGACCTCGCGCCCGTCACCCTGATGGGCAAGTTTCCGATGATCCTGGTGGTCGGCGCCAACTCGGGCTTCAGCTCGGCCAAGGACTTCATCGCCCAGGCCAGGGCCAAGCCCGGCGGCATCAACTACGCCTCGGCCGGCGCGGGCAGCCCGCACCACCTCGCGATGGAACTGCTGAAGGTGGAGGCCAAGCTCTTCATGGTCCACGTGCCGTATCGCGGCGCGGCGCCGGCGCTGGCCGACGTGGTCGGCGGACAGCTGCCGGCCATGATGGTCGACCTGGCAGCGGGCTCCGGCTTCATCAAGGGCGGCAAGGTGCGCGCGCTGGCCGTGGCCAACCCCACGCGCCTGCCGCAGCTGCCCGACGTGCCCACCTTCGCCGAGCTCGGCTACAAGAACGTCGAGGCCGCAGCGCTGGTCGGCGTGGTGGTGCCTTCGGCCACGCCGCCTGAGGTAGTGAACACGCTCAACCGCCAGATCGTCGCGGCCATCAACGAGCCTTCGGTGCGCACGCGCATGGTCGACTTCGGCGTGGAGCCGGTGGGCAACACGCCAGCCCAGTACACCGAGCTGCTGAAGAACGAAACCGTGCGCTGGCACAAGCTGATCCGCGACCTGAAGATCACCCTCGACTGAGTCTGCCGCCATGCCTGACACCGCCATGCCACCACGCGCTTCCGGCTGCCCTGTCGCGCACGGGCCGCTGTCTTCCGAGCGCACGCCCACGGGCTGCCCCGTGAGCCAGCGCGCCGCCGGCTTCGACCCCTTCGAAGACGGTTACCAGCAGGACCCACCCGAGTACGTGCGCTGGGCGCGCGAGCAGGAGCCCATCTTCTACAGCCCGAAGCTGGGCTACTGGGTGCTCACGCGCTATGCGGACATCAAGGCGGTGTTCCGCGACAACATCACCTTCAGCCCGTCGAATGCGCTGGAAAAGATCACGCCCACCGGCGAGGAGGCCAACGCGGTGCTGGCCTCGTACGGCTTCGCGCTGAACCGCACGCTGGTCAACGAAGACGAGCCCGCCCACATGCCGCGCCGCCGCGCGCTGATGGACCCGTTCACGCCCGAGGCACTGAAGCACCACGAGCCGATGGTGCGCGAGCTGGCCCGCGAGTACGTGGACCGCCTCATCGACGACGGCAAGGCCGATCTCGTCGACCAGATGCTGTGGGAAATTCCGCTCACCGTGGCGCTGCACTTCCTTGGCGTGCCCGAGGAAGACATGGATACGCTGCGCAAATATTCCATTGCGCACACCGTCAACACGTGGGGCCGCCCCAAGCCCGAGGAGCAGGTGGCCGTGGCGCACGCGGTCGGCAACTTCTGGCAGTACGCCGGCAAGGTGCTCGAGAAGATGCGGCAAGACCCCGACGCACCCGGCTGGATGCAGTACGGCATCCGCAAGCAGATGCTGCACCCCGAGGTGGTGACCGACTCGTACCTGCACTCGATGATGATGGCCGGCATCGTCGCCGCGCACGAGACCACCGCCAACGCCACGGCCAACGCGATGAAGCTGCTGCTGCAGCACCCCCACGTGTGGCGCGAACTGTGCGAAGACCCGGGGCTCATTCCCAATGCAGTGGAAGAGTGCCTGCGCCACAACGGCTCGGTGGCCGCGTGGCGCCGGCTCGTCACGAAAGACACGCAGATCGACGGCGTCGACCTGCCCGCGGGCTCGCGCCTGCTGATCGTCACCTCGTCGGCCAACCACGATGAAGGGCACTTCGCCGATGCGGACCTGTTCGACATCCGCCGCGACAACGCCAGCGACCATCTCACCTTTGGCTACGGCTCGCACCAGTGCATGGGCAAGAACCTCGCGCGCATGGAGATGCAGATCTTCCTGGAAGAGTTCACACGCCGGCTGCCGCACATGCGCCTTGCCGAGCAACGCTTCACCTACGTGCCGAACACTTCGTTCCGCGGGCCCGAGCACCTGTGGGTGGAATGGGACCCGGCCGCCAATCCGGAGCGAGCGAACCATGGCCTGCGCGACATGCAGGTGCCCGTGCGCATCGGCGAACCGTCGGCGCATTCGATTGCGAGGCCCGTGGTGGTCGAGCGCATCACGCCGGTGGCTGACGGCATCGTCAAACTGCGCCTCGTCTCGCCCGACGGGAAGGCGCTGCCGCGCTGGACGCCCGGCTCGCACATCGACGTCGAGTGCGGTACGCCCGAGCTGTCGCGCCAGTATTCGCTGTGCGGCGACCCCGACGAGCAGGGCGTGCTGGAGATCGCCGTGCTGCACGAGCCCGAAGGGCGCGGCGGCTCGGCATGGGTGCATGCGAACGTGAAGCCGGGCGACCGGCTGCGCATTCGCGGCCCGCGCAACCACTTCCGTCTCGACGAATCGCTGAAGAAGGCGATCTTCATTGCCGGCGGCATCGGCATCACGCCGGTCAGCGCCATGGCGCGGCGCGCGAAGGCGCTGGGCATGGACTACGAGCTGCACTACAGCGGCCGCAGCCGCGCGAGCATGGCCTTTGTCGACGAGCTGGCCGCGCTGCATGGCGAACGCCTGCATGTGCACGCCGCCGACGAAGGGCGCCGCAACGACTTGCAAGCCTTGCTTGCGCAGCCCGTGCCCGGCGCGCAGGTCTATGCCTGCGGCCCGCTGCGCATGCTCGAAGCGCTGGAAAGCTGCTGCGCCGCGTGGCCCGAAGGCGCGCTGCGCGTGGAGCATTTCGAGTCGACGCTCGCCACGCTCGATCCGTCGAAGGAGCACGCCTTCGAGGTCGAGCTGAAAGACTCCGGCCTCGTCCTCACCGTGCCGCCCGACCAGACCCTGCTGACCGCGCTGCGTGCCGCGAATGTCGACGTGCAGAGCGATTGCGAAGAAGGCCTGTGCGGCTCGTGCGAAGTGCGCGTGCTCTCGGGCAAGGTCGATCACCGCGACGTGGTGCTCACGCGCTCGGAGCGCGATGTCAACACGAAGATGATGGCCTGCTGCTCTCGCGCTTGCGAAGGGCGGCTGGTGCTCGAACTCTAGTCAGCTCGCGAGCGGCATCCGCAGCGCCACTTGCGTCTCGCCGGGGCGCGACTGCAGCTGCAGCTCGGCCCCGAGGCGGCGCGCCCGCGTGCGCAGGCTGCGCAAGCCCGCGCCGCCGGCTTCGCCAGTGCCTTCGACCGCAAAGCCGCGCCCGTCATCGCGCACGCTGAGCCGGAGTTCGGCGCCCGCGCGCGCCACGGTCACGTCCACGCGCCGGCTTGCGCTGTGCTTGAGCACATTGGTCAGCGCCTCCTGCAGAAAGCGCATCAGGTCGAGGCTCTGCGAGGGCGGTAGTTCGAGCGTGTCGATGCCAGACACCTGCCAGCGGCAGTCGATGCCGTTGGCGTCGAGCAGCTGCGCGCTGCGGTGACGCAGCGGCGCCAGTAGTTCGCCCAGCACGCGAGCGCCATCGTCACGGCCGGTGGCGTCGATGATCAGCCGCAGGTCGTCGCGCAGGCGCTTGAGCATGGCGAGCAGTTCGGGCGCGCTGAGGTTCTCGGGCGTGCGCTCCAGCGTGGCGATGCTGCCCACGAGCATGCCGCCGAGCCCGTCGTGCAGGTCGCTCACGAGGTTCACGCGTTCGCCGATGCGCGCGTGCGTCAACTCCAGCGCGTGCTGCTGCGCCAGCGTGGCGGCGAGGTCGGCCTTGGCTGCGTTCACTTCCTCGATCAGCTCGGTGTTGAAGTTCTCGATGCGCTTGAGGCTCTTCACGAACTGCGCGGCCAGGGTCAAGGCCATGCCCAGCAGCAGGATGTACGAAGACATCGTCGTGTAGTAGGTGTTGCTGTCGATCACCTGCGTGAACACCAGCAGGTCGTGCGCATCCGTCAGCGCCGACACCGCCATGAACGGCGCGAGCGAGCGCATCGGGCTGTTACGATGGCGCAGGGCGTGGACGATCGAGGTGCCGTTCACCGCGATGACGGTGAAGCCGCCCACCAGCGTCCAGATGGCGCGGTGCGCGATCAGGTCTGCGTGGGGTGCCAGCCACAGGTCGAGCACGCCGACCACCGCAATCAGCAGCGCCGCGCCCTCCAGCCGCGGCATGCGTCGCCCGCAGAAGCGCAGCGCGAAGATGACGTAGGACACGCCGAAGACCAGCAGCGTCGAGATGTTCAGCGCCTGCCAGCTGTGGTTGCTGGCAAAGGGCCAGGGGCTGGTCGCGATCTGGTTGTAGCCGAACAGCAGCCACAGCACGGACATCAGTGCGAACCATCCGTAGGCCGTCTCGCGCCGGCGCAGCAGCCACAGGGCGGCGAAGAAGGCCGAGGCCGCCGCGCTCACCGCGAGGCCCAGCACCTGCAGGTCGCGGCGCACGAGGCGCTCCTGCTCGAACTCCGCCTGCATCGCGGCCGGCGTGCCCAGGCTTACCGGCCCCAGCCCCGCCTGGTAGGCGAACAGGCCCGAGACGCGCACCAGCAGCGTGTTGGTGCCGGGCCTGAGCAGCGGCGGGGCCAGCAGCCAGTAGCGCGGGGTGTTCCAGGCGCGCGTGAGCGGCTCGACCAGGCTGTCGTCGCGCGAAATCGGCGTGCCATTGAGCGACACCTCGCCGGCCATGTTGAGGTAGTGCAGCAGCAGGCCGGTTTCATGCACCTGCTCCGGCTCCTGCCAGGTCAGCCGATACCAGACCACGCCGTCGAAGCCGGGCCAGCGCGCGGCCCAGCTGTCGGGCAAGGTGACGAGAGTCCAGCCTTCAGCGGGCGGGGCCGTGTCGTTCCAGCCGGTGCCGCGCACGGCTTCGACGTGCAGCGCGGGCGCTGCTGCGTTTGCCTGAGCGAAAGCCGGGCAGGCCGCAAAGAGCAGGAGGAGCAGCGCGCCCGTCAGCGCAGCAAGCCATGCCGCCGCGCCTGGAAGACGGCTTCGGTGCGCGAATTGACGGCCAGCTTGCGGTAGATGTTCTTGGTGTGGCATTCCACGGTCAGTCTGGAGATCGACAGCGACTCGGCCATGTCGCGGTTGCTCAGGCCTTGCGACACGAGCTCGAGGATCTTGCGTTCGCGGCGCGTCAGCGGGGCCAGTCCATCGGCGGCGGGTGCGGCGCCGGAGGCTTGCACCTGCGCGTCGGCCGTCGGCTGGTGCGTTGCGAGCCACGCGAGGATGTGGCGCGCGATGCTCGGGTCGATGGGCGCGCCGCCCTGTTCGATGCTGCGCAGCGCGATGCCGAGTTCGACGTCGTCGCGCTCCTTCAGCAGATAGCCGATGGCGCCCGCGCGCAGCGCCGCAAAAATGATTTCCTCGGTGCGCCAGGCCGAGATCACCACCGCTGGAATGCCCGGGTGGTGCGCCTGCAGCCAGTTGATGAGCTCCACGCCGCTGCCGTCGGGCAGGCCGATGTCCACCAGCACCACGCCGTAGTCATGCTTGCCGATCAGCTGCTGCGCCCCGGCAACGCTGTCGGTCACCGTGATGCGTTCTTTGTCGCCGCCGAGTGTGGACAGCACGTGGCGCAGGCGCTCCTGCATGGCGGGGTCGTCCTCGACGATGAGGGTGGGGCTCAGCGAGACGGGTTCGGCGTCTTCGATCGGGAGAGGGGACATTCGGCGGATTCTTCGGCCAGCGCGGCGCGATGGGTAACGGTATTTGCTTATTTTCCGTGGTTGTTGCGAAGTATGTCCGCGGCGGGCCGGCACATGATCGCGTACGCCGAGTTCGTGACCGGCTCCAGGTGTTCCGCTGCGCAGCGGAAGCCCAGCCGCTCGTAGAACGCCACGCTGCGCGGCGTGAAGGTTTCCAGGAAGCACGGCACGCCTGCCGCGTCGGCTTCGGCCAGCGTCGGCGCCAGCAGCTGTGCGCCCAGCCCGCGCCCCTGCGCGGCGGGCGAGATGCCGAGGATCGACAGGTACCAGGCCTGTGCTGGCACGACGGCCGGCGCACGTGCGGCCATGAATTGGACGATGCGGTGGTAGTTGTCGTAGCCACGCGGGCCCAGCGTGCCCGCGAGGAATTCGTTCTTTGCCGCCGACTCGGCTGTGTCGACGGCATCCGTGCGCGGCAGCAGCCAGGCCGCCGCGCCGAGCCTGCCGTCTTCCGTCGTCAGGCAGCGCCCGGTTCGCGCGGCCTCGCCCAGCGAGTAGGCGAAGTACGCGGCGAGCACCGCCTTGCGGGCCGGCATGTCGTGCTCGAAGTCGACGGAGATCGCGAGATAGAACGGATCGACGATGAGTGCGTCGGCCAATGCGGGCGTTGACAGGGATTCGGGTGGCATGCGGGGCGGCAGGGTGCGGAGTGACCCGCGCGATTCTTTCAGACCTGCGGAATCCGCGCCGGAATCACGCCCGGGTCGTACCAGGTGAGCGGCCGGATCTCGAACACGCCTGTCTCGAAGGCCAGCCGGTGCGCGGCATGCCTGGCTTCCTCGACGGTCTCGCACTCCACGATGTACATGCCCATCAACTGCTCCTTCGTCTCGGCAAAGGGGCCATCGGTGACCAGCGGGTGCATATCGCCCGCACGGCGTACCGTGGTGGCCACGTTGGGCATCAGCCGCAGCACGGTGCCGAGCCGGCCCTGCGCCTGGAGGTCGTCGCGCAGGTCGGCATGGCGGTCGAGCATTTCCTCTTCGACGCCGGGCTCCCAGGCAGCCACGGCAGATTCGGAACCGTAGATGAGGATGGAATAGAGCATGGTCTTCCTTGTCTCCCGATCGGTGGCGCGAACTCAGGCCCTGGCGCGCAGCCTTTTGGCTTCCTGGGCCAGGAAGCGGTACAGCTTCGGATCGTCCGCGTAGCCCACATTGAAGCGCAGCCACGGGGTGGGCCGCAAGTCGGTGCGGAACAGGTCGCCCGGCGCCAGCAGGAAGCTCTCGGCGATGGCGCGCTGCGCCAGCGCGCGCATGTCGACGTCGTCGCGCTCGAAGCGTGCCCACAGGAAGGGCCCGCCCGCTGGCCGCGTGAAGAGCTGCATGCCCGCAGCCTCCAGCCGGTCGCACACGGTGTGCTGGGCCGCCTGCAACCGCTCGGCCAGCCGCGCCACGTGGGCCCGGTAGCGTCCCTCGACCAGCACGCCATGCAGCAGCCGCTCGCTCAACTCCGAGGTCGTCAGGCTGTTCACCATCTTCTGAAGAATCATTTTCTCGGCGAACTCCTCGCTGCAGGCCACGAAGCCCACGCGCAGCGCTGGCGAGACCGTCTTCGAGAAGCTGCCCACGTGGATCACCCGTTGCAGCCGGTCGAGGCTGGCGAGCGGCGTGGCAGCGCCGGGCGGCTCCAGCCCGGCCATGACGTCGTTGTCGACGATGTGGAAGTCCAGCTGCTCGGCCAGCCGCAGCATCTGGTAGGCCACCGCCGGCGTGCACTGGCCACCGGTGGGGTTGTGCAGGTTGGTGGTGGTGAAGAAGGCCTTGGCACCGTGGCGCTGCGCCAGTGCCTGCAGCGCGGCCACGTCGGGCCCGTTCACCGTGCGTTCCACCCCCACCAGCTTCAGGTCGAGCGAGCGCAGCATGGCGTAAAGATTGGTGGAGCCGGGCTCGTCGACCAGCACCACGTCGCGCGGCTGCAGCAGGCAGCGCGCCACCAGGTTCAGTGCCTGCGAGGCGCCGTGCGTCAGCACGATCTGGTGCGGCGCGGTCTCGATGCCCTGTTGCGCCAGCAGCGTCTGGATCTGCTGGCGCAGCGGCAGGTAGCCGTAGGGCGTGCCGTAGTTCGCCAGCCCTGCGGCAGACTTGCGCGACAGCGCCGCCAGCGCACGCCGCACGCCGTCTATATGCAGCATCTCGGGCGGGATCCAGCCGCAGCCAGCGTTGAGCAGCGTGCGGTCGTCTTCGTACACGTGCTTGAGCAGCCACAGCGAGTCGACCGAGGTGCGGCCCAGGAAGGGCTTGCGCCGCGTGGCTGTCGAGCGCTCGACCTCGGCCACGTAGTAGCCGCTGGCGCGCCGCGCCTCAACGTGGCCCTCGGCCACCAGGCGCTGGTAGGCGTTGGTGACGGTCATGGTGCTCACGCCGCAGTCGGTGGAAAGCGAACGCACCGAGGGCAGCTTGTCGCCGGGCCTCATCGCGCTCGAGGCGATTTGCGCGAGCAGCGCGTCGTAGACCTGGCGAACCAGGGGCGTGGGCAGCGAAGGATTGACAGTGATCACGGCAAGGCATGCACGCTTCGTGTGCACGAGAAAGCCCCAACACGGGGACGGATACGGGGCGAACAAGCGACTGTTCTACTACAGAAGAATTTAACTGTATATATGCATTTCACCTGACAGATGTCTCAATGGAGACCTCGCCGCCGCAAGCCCTCGCAGGTTCGGCATTGCGCTCCAGTTCCATCTTTCAGGAAATCACATGCAACCGCAGTTCTTCTCGCCTTCGCTTGTTCCGACAGTCGGGACATCGGCCAGTACCTTGTCGCGCCGCCTTGCCCGATGGGGCGCCGCCGCGCTGCTGGCCGGTGCGGCCGCCGGGGCCATGGTGCCCGCGATGGCACAGACCACCACGCTGAAGATCATCCCGAGCAGCAACATCACCGTGCTCGACCCGATCTGGACCACGGCCTACGTGACGCGCAACTTCGGCTACATGGTGTACGACACGCTCTTCGCCACCGACCTCGAAGGCCACATCAAGCCTCAGATGGTCGACAAGTGGAAGGTGTCGCCCGACAACAAGACCTGGACCTTCACGCTGCGCGACGGCCTGGAGTTCCACGACGGCAAGCCCGTCACCAGCGAGGACGTGGTGGCCTCCATCAAGCGATGGGCCAGCCGCGACACCTTCGGCGCGCAGCTCGCCAAGGTGACCGAGCGCTACGAAACGCCCGACGCCAGGACCTTCTCCATCGTGCTGAAGGAGCCCTTCGGCCTGGTGCTCGAGGCGCTGGGCAAGCCCTCGTCGAACGTGCCGTTCATCATGCCCAAGCGCATTGCCGAAACCTCGGGCGACACGCAGATCAAGGAGTCGATCGGCTCCGGCCCCTACGTGTTCAAGGCCGACGAGTTCCGCCCCGGCGAGCGCGTGGTGTTCACCAAGAACACGCGCTACAAGCCGCGCGCCGAGGCGCCCTCGGGCACGGCCGGCGGCAAGAACGTGTACGTGGACCGCGTGGAGTGGCTCATCATCCGCGACGCGCAGACGCAGATGAACGCGCTGCTCAACGGCGAGGCCGACATCCTGGAGCAGCCCGCCTTCGAGCAGTACGCCACGCTGCGCACAAACCCCGACATCAAGCTGATCGACGCGCAGCCCGCGGGCAACCAGTTCATCCTGCGCTTCAACTTCCTGCAGCCGCCGTTCAACAACGAAAAGGTGCGCCGCGCCGCATTGCTGGCGCTGGGCCAGGAAGCCTTCCTGCGCACGCAGGTCGGCACACCCGGCCTCACGCGCTACTGCAAGAGCATGTTCCCGTGCGGCACGCTGTTCGAGTCGGAGCAGACCGGCGACTACACCGGCGTGGCCAACCCGCAGAAGGCCAAGGCGCTGCTGGAGGAGGCCGGCTACAAGGGCGAGCCCGTGGTGCTGATGCGCCCGACCGACAACCCCACCATCGGCAAGCTGCCGCTGGTGGCCAAGCAGCAACTGGAGCAGGCCGGCTTCAAGGTCGACATGCAGTCGATGGACTGGTCCACGCTGGTGGCGCGCCGCGCCAAGAAGGATGCCCCCTCGGCCGGCGGCTGGAGCGCGTTCATGACCTCTTGGACCGCCTCGGACATCCTCAACCCGATCACCATGGCCATGATGAACGCCACCGGCGACAAGGGCTGGTTCGGCTGGCAGACCGATGCGAAGCTGGAAGAAATCAAGGTCCAGTTCGCGCAGGCCAAGACCGAGGCCGACAAGAAGAAGCTCGCGCAGGCCGCCCAGCTGCGCGCCTTCGAGACGGCCACGCACGTGCCTGTGGGCCAATACAACCAGCCCGCCGCGGTGCGCAAGAACGTGAGCGGCCTGGTGCCGGCGGGCGCGCAGGTGTACTGGAACATCAAGAAGCAATAAGGGCGCGCCTGCCATGCTGACCTTCCTCGGCAAGCGCCTGCTCGCCACCATTCCCGTGCTGCTGGTCGTGGCGGTGGCGATCTTCATGATCGTGCGCCTCACCCCCGGCGACCCTGCGGCCGTCATCGGCGGCAACAGCGCCACCAACGAAGACCTGGACCGCATCCGCGTGCAGCTCGGCCTCACCCGGCCGCTGTGGGAGCAGTTCGCGATCTGGGGCAAGGGCGTGCTGCACGGCGACCTGGGCTTCTCGTTCTTCCTGAACAAGCCGGTGATCGAGCTTATCGGCCAGCGCATGGAACCGACGCTCTCGCTGGCGGCCGGCACGCTGCTGCTGGCAGTGGCCATCGCGCTGCCTCTGGGAACGCTGGCCGCTTGGCGCATGGGGGGCTGGCTCGACAAGGCCGTCATGGCGTTCTCTGTGGCCGGCTTTTCGGTGCCGGTGTTCGTGGTCGGCTACGTGCTGATCTACGTGCTGGCAATGAAGCTGCAATGGTTTCCGGTGCAGGGCTACCGGCGCATCGGCGAAGGGGTGGGGCCGTGGCTCAACCAGCTGGTGCTGCCGTGCCTCACGCTGGCTATCACCTACGTGGCGCTGCTGTCGCGGGTGACGCGTGCTGCAGTCAGCGAGGCGCTGACCGAAGACTTCATCCGGACCGCGCGCGCCAAGGGCATCACCGAGCTGGAAGTGCTCAAGCACCACGCGCTGCGCAATGCGGCCGTGCCGGTGGTCACGGTGATCGGCGTGAGCGCGGCGCTACTGCTGGGCGGCGTGGTGGTCACCGAAACCGTGTTCGCCATTCCGGGCCTGGGCCAGCTCACGGTCGACGCGGTGCTCAACCGCGACTTTCCCGTGCTGCAGGGCGTGGTGCTGTTCTTTGCCGTGGTGTACGTCGCCGTGAACCTGCTGGTCGACGTGAGCTATCTCTTCATCGATCCCCGCATCCGTTACTGACATGAGCACCCTGAAAAGACTCTGGCGCAACACCGCCGTGCGCGGCGGCGTCGTCGTGCTGGCGGCGCTGGCGTTGCTGGGCATGTTCGCGCCCTGGCTCGGCACCTTCGACCCGTCCGCGATGGACCCGAGCTTCATCTCGGTCGGCGCGGGCACCTCGGGCCAGGTGACGATGCCCGACGGCGCACAGTTCGCCCACACCTTCTGGATGGGCAGCGACAGCGTCGGGCGCGACGTGTGGAGCCGCGTGCTCTACGGCACCCGCATCTCGATGACGGTGGGCCTGTTCACCGCGTTCGTCGCCGTCGCCTTCGGCTGCCTGCTGGGCATGCTGGCGGGCTATTTCCGCGCGGTGGACGCCGTGCTGATGCGCGTGATGGACGGCGTGATGGCCATTCCCGCCGTGCTGCTCGCCATCACGCTGGTGGCGGTGCTCGGCGCGAGCCTGTCCACGGTGATCCTGGCCATCGCGGTGCCCGAGGTGCCGCGCGTGACCCGGCTGGTGCGCGCGCTGGTAATGAGCCTGCGCGACGAGCCCTTCGTGGAGGCGGCCCGGGCGCTTGCCACCGCCGACGCCACCATCCTGTGGCGCGACATCTTGCCGAATGCCCTTGCACCGTTGATCGTGCAGGGCACCTTCATCGCCGCTTCTGCCGTACTGACGGAGGCCATCCTGAGCTTCCTCGGCCTGGGCCTTCCGTCGGACGTGCCGACCTGGGGAAACATCATGGCCGAAGGGCGCGTGCAGTTCGCGCAGAGCCCGGGCAACGTGCTGTTTCCCGCGTTGTTCCTGGTGCCCACGGTGCTCGCCATCAACATGCTGGGCGACGGCCTGCGTGACGTGCTCGACCCCAAGTTCTCCAAACGCGTGTGAGGCGCAGATTCCATGACTGATTCCAACCCGGGCGCTGCCATCCTCGAAGTGCGCGGCCTGCAGGTCGCGCTGCCCGCCGATGCCGACCGGCCACACGCCATCGAACACCTGGACCTGCGCATCGAGGCGGGGCGCACGCTGTGCATCGTGGGCGAGTCCGGTTCGGGCAAGTCCGTGCTGGCCACCACGGTGATGGGCCTGCTGGCCAAGGGGCTCACGGTGAAGGCTGGCGACGTGATGCTCGCCGGCGAGAAGCTGGTCGACAACGGCCGCTTCACCTCCGACAAGCGGCTGCGCCAGTTGCGCGGCACCGGCATGGGCATGGTGTTCCAGGAGCCGATGACCGCGCTGAACCCGGTGCTCACCTGCGGCGAACAGGTCGACGAGCTGCTGCGCACGCACACCACGTGGAGCGCGGCCGAACGCAAGGCGCACATCATCTCGATCTTCGAGCGCGTGCGGCTGCCCGAGCCGGCGCGCATCCATGCGAGCTACCCGCACCAGCTCTCGGGCGGACAGCGCCAGCGCATCGTGATCGCGATGGCCATCATCCTGAAACCGCGCCTGCTGATCTGCGACGAGCCGACCACCGCGCTGGACGTGACCACGCAGGCCGAGATACTGAAGCTCATCGCCGAGCTGCAGGCTGAGCAGGGCAGCGCCGTGCTGTTCATCACGCACGACATGGGCGTGGTCGCCGAGATAGCCGACGACGTGATGGTGATGCACCGCGGCAAGCTGGTGGAGCAGGGGCCGTGCGAGCAGGTGCTGCGCCATCCGCGCGAGGCCTACACCCGCATGCTGCTGGACGCCGTGCCCGGCATGACGCCGCCGCCCGCGCGCGAGCTTCCCGGCGGCAGGCCGCTGCTGGCCGGCACGGGCGTCGGCAAGATCTACACGCGTCGCGACTGGCTCGGCCGCGCGAAGCACAACACCGCACTGCAGGATGCGAGCGTGGCCGTGCATCGCGGCGAAACCGTGGGCGTGGTGGGAGAGTCGGGCTCGGGCAAGTCGACCTTCGCGCGCTGCATGATCCGGCTGATCGCGCCCAGCGCGGGCAGCATCCTGTGGGGCGACGCCGAGGTGCGCGACCTGCCCGAAGGCCGGCTGCGGCCCTTGCGCTCGCGCGTGCAGGTGGTGTTCCAGGACCCCAACCGCTCGCTGAATCCGCGGCGCACCGTGGGCTCGTCGATGGTCGAAGGCGCGATGAACTTCGGCCTGAGCAAGCTGCACGCGCGCCAGACCGCCGAAGAGCTGATGGACCGCATCCAGCTGCCGCGCACCGCGCTGGACCGCTACCCGCACCAGTTCTCCGGCGGCCAGCGCCAGCGCCTTGCCATTGCGCGCGCCATCGCCTGCCAGCCGCAGGTGCTGGTGGCCGACGAGGCCGTGTCGGCGCTCGACGTGTCGGTGCAGGCGCAGATCCTCGACCTGCTGCGCGAGATCCAGCGCGACCTGGGGCTGGGCATTCTTTTCATCACGCACGACCTGCGCGTGGCCGCGCAGCTGTGCGACCGCGTCATCGTGATGAGCCAGGGCCGCATCGTCGAACAGGGGCCCACGGGGCAGGTGTTCAGCGCCCCGGCCAACGACTACACGCGCCGTCTGCTGGCGGCCGCGCCCCGCGCGGAACTCGCGTGCGCGCAGTGACCTTGCGGCGCGCCTGGCGCGCAGCCGTCGACGACCCGGCGTGGCGCAGCGCCTTCGCCGAAGGGCGGCGCGACATCGCGGGCGCCGCGCTCGGCACCATGGCCATGGGTCTCGTGGCGGGCGTGGCAATGGCCAAGAGCGGCGTCGGGCTGGGTGTGATCCTGGCGATGTCGCTGCTGGTGTTCGCGAGCGCCTCGCAGCTGGCCTGCCTGCCGCTGATTGCGGCCGGCGCACCGCTGTGGGTGATCGTGGCGACCGCATGCGTGCTGAACCTGCGATTCGTGGTGTTCAGCGCGAACTGGCGACGCTACTTCGGCAGGCACCGCCGGCTGTCGCGCGTGCTGCTGTCGTACCTGGCGGGCGACCCGGTGTATGCGCAGTTCGTGCATCGGCATCCGCAGCCGTCGGCCACTGGGCGCGCCACGGCGCAGCAGCAGGGCTACTTCCTCGGGCTGGCGCTGACCAACTGGGCGGCGTGGCACGTTGCATCGCTGGCGGGCATCTTCCTGGCCGACGCCATTCCCGCGGCCTGGGGCCTGCGCTTCATCGGCGTGCTCGCCTTGCTGGCGCTGGCGCTACCCATGCTCACCGACCGCGCCGTGCGCTGCTCGGCGCTGGCCGCCGGCGGGGTGGCGCTGGCAACGGCGTCGCTGCCGATGGGGCTCAACGTGGTCGCGGCCATTGCCACGGCCTTCGTGGCCGGCACCTGGGCCGACCGGCGGTGGAGCGCGCGCTGATGCACCTGGGGCATGAGGCGTACGTGTGGCTCGCGGTAGGCGCGCTGGTGCTGGTGACGGTGCTCACGCGCAGCTTCTTCCTGCTGCCCGACAGCGAGCCGAAACTGCCGGGCTGGCTGTGGCGCGGACTGCGCCACGCGCCCGTGGCGGCACTGCTGGCGATGGTGGTGCCCGATGTCTTCCTGAGCAACGGGCGCCTGCTGGCCGACTGGCATGATGCGCGGCTCTTTGCAGTGGGCGCCGCATTGGCCTACTACCTTGTCCGGCGAAACGATGTGGCCGGGACGATCCTGGTCGGTACGGGTACCTTGATGTTGCTGCGGCTGGGCTTCGGCTGGCCGTGACTCGGATATTTTTGAAGCGAAATGGAGAGCATGAGATGACGCTGGCAATGAGCTGGAACGAATGGGCCGAACACGACGGCGTCGGGTTGGCCGAGAGGGTCCGCAAGGGCGACGTGACGGCGGCGGAGCTGGCGGCCCAGGCCGCGGCCGGCATCGCGAAGGTCAACCCGCAACTCGATGCGGTGGTCGAGGTCTTCGACGACGTGGTGGCCGATCCGCTGAAGGACGGCATGAACCCCGAGGGCGTTTTCGCGGGCCTGCCCTACCTGATGAAAGATCTCGGGCCGACGCTGAAGGGCCGGCTGCAGGAGTTCGGCTCGATGATGATGCAGGGCCATCGCCCGGCGGCCGACAGCTTTCTCACGCAGCAGTTGCGCAAGGCGGGCCTCAACATCGTGGGCCGCAGCACGACGCCGGAGTTCGGCGTGTGCAGCTCGGCGGAGAACGCATTCCACGTCACGCGCAACCCCTGGGACCTCGAATACACCACCTGCGGTTCGTCGGCCGGCACGGCCGCCGCAGTCGCCGCTGGTGTGCTGCCGCTGTCGCATGCCACCGACGGCGGCGGCTCCATCCGCATTCCGGCGGGCGTGAACGGCAACATCGGCCTGAAGGTGTCGCGCGGCGTGTTCTCGCTGGCGCCGGGCCTGTCGGACCTTTCGGGGCTGGTGTCGATCCAGGGCTGCCACAGCCGCACCGTGCGCGACACGGCGGCTTTCGTCGACCATTGCCGCGGCGGCGCACCGGGCGAGTTCATGCCCTTCTGGTCGCCGGCCGAGCCGTACAGCGAACTCATCCGGCGCGACCCGGGCCGCCTGCGCATCGCGCTGTCGCACGAGTGGGGCGACTTCCGCGCAACGCCGCATTTCGTGGCCGAGCTGGAGCGTGTCGGCAAGTTCCTTGAAGGGCTGGGCCATCACGTCGAATGGGTGCTGCCCGAGGTCGATTTCAAAGCCGCCTTCGCCGCGCAGACCACCTGCTACATCAGCAACTTCGCGCAGGTCATCGATGGCCATCTGCACCGGCTGGGGCTGGAGCGCCCGCCGGTCGAATTGCTGGAGCCGATCAACATCAAGATCTGGGAAGCCGGGCTGCACACCTCGTACACCGAGCGCTCGAAGATGCAGGCAGTGTTCAACAGCACCTCGCGCGCCTTCGGCGACTTCTTCCAGCGCTGGGACATCATCCTGACGCCGATCACCGCGCTGCCTACGCCCAAGGTTGGCACCAGCGAGTACCTGACGACGAGCACGAACCCGTCCGTCTACGACTGGTTCTCCAACCTCTGGAAGAACTTCGCGTACACGCCGCTGGCCAACCTGTGCGGCATGCCGGGCATCTCGCTGCCGATGGCCACGCAGGAGAACGGCATGCCGCTGGGCATCCAGGCACAGGCGGCGCAGGCGAACGACGGGCTGCTGCTGCAGCTGGCCGCGCAGATCGAGCGGGCGCTAGATGGCAAGTGGAATGCGGGCCGGCGGCCGGGAGTGCACGTCACCCAGGGGTGACGGCGCGGTCGCTCAGAGCAGGTTGCGCAGCGCGGCTTCGATGGCCGCGGCTGTTGCCAGCGGCTTTTCCATCGGAAACAGGTGCGTGCCGTCCATCATGGCGATGCGGCCCTTGGTGACCTGCTCGGTCATCGCCATGCCGACCCGTTTCATCTCGGCCGACTGGCGCCCGCCAATGAAGGCGGCCTTGCATTTCAGCGGATGGTTGCGCAGCAGCGCGCCGAGGTTGTGGGGCAGGGTGTTGTAGATGGCGGTTTCGACGTCGCGGTCGAAGCTCAGTGAACGGCCGTCCTCGCCAGCTTTGTCGGCATCGAAGGTGCCGTGGTCGATGTAGTCGTGCAGCACCTGCTCGTCCCACTTCGCGAACGCCTTCTTGCTGCGGAAATGCTCGAACACCGCCTCGCGGTGCTCCCAGCTGTTCTTGCGCTTGCGGCTGATGGCGCCGGGCGAAATGCTCTTCATGAGCGGCGTGAGCTTGACCATGCTGAGCGTGTTCGCGCGCCAGCCGCCGAGGATGGGCGAGTCGATCAGCACCACGCCGCGTGCCAGCTCCGGGTGCAGCGCCGCACACATCAGGCTCAGGAATCCGCCAAGCGAATGGCCGATCAGAAACACTGGGCCGCCCGCGCGGTCGGCGCGCAGCTTCGCGAAGTCGGCCAGCTGCTGCACCAGGTGCGGCCAGTTGTCGGTAACGGGGTACTTCGGGTCGTGCCCGAATTTCTCGATGGCATCGACCTCGAAGCCGCGGTTGCGCAGGCTGTCGAGGACGACGCGGTAGGTGCTCGCGGGGAAGCTGTTGCCGTGCGAGAAGACGACCGGGGGCACGGGGCTCAGATCAGCTTTTCGTCTGGCGTGGAGATTTTCCGCAGCGGGCTGTGGCGCGTGGCAGGCATCTTCAGCGGGTGCTCGGTCTGGCTGTCGTCCCACACCGGGTCTTCGATGCTGTCGAACACCTCGCGCAGCTTCTGGCCCCAGCTGCTGTGCACCATGCGGTAATAGGGGTTGTCGGCGTCGATGCAGATGACGCGGTCGGTTTCGAGCTTGTTGGCCTCGTACACCACCAGGTCGAGCGGCAGGCCGACCGACAGGTTCGACTTCATGGTCGAGTCCATCGACACCAGTGCGCACTTGGCGGCTTCGTCGAGCGGCGTCTCAGGGGTGAGAACGCGGTCGAGCACGGGCTTGCCGTACTTTGATTCGCCGACCTGGAAGTAGGGCGTCTCGGTGGTGGCTTCGATGAAATTGCCGGCCGCGTAGACCAGGAACAGGCGCATGCCTTCGCCCTTGACCTGCCCGCCGAAGATGAAGGACACGTTGAAGTCCAGGCCCGCATGCTTGAGCGCCTCGGCATCGCGGTCGTACACGTGGCGCACCGCCGAGCCGAGCACGCGCGCGGCGTCGAACATGCTCTTCGCGTTCCAGATGGTGATGGGCTCGCCCTGCGTGCCGTCTTCGCGGGTTTCGCGCAGTTCCTCGATCTGGAGGATTTCTCGCACCGACTGCGAAATGCTCAGGTTGCCCGACGACAGCAGCACCATGACACGGTCGCCCGGCTGCTCATAGACGATCATCTTGCGGAAGGTGCTGATGTGGTCCACGCCCGCGTTGGTGCGCGAGTCGGAGAGAAACACCAGGCCGGCGTTGAGTTTGATGCCTACGCAGTAAGTCATGGGTTCGTCTGGCATGACCGGTGCCGGCTCATGCGGCACCGAGTTCACGTTTATTCAGTTTTTGAAGGGCATACAAGGCATCGAGGGCCTCGCGCGGGCTCATGGTGTCGGGGTCGAGCGCGGCCAGCGCGGATTCTACGGCGCTGGCCAGCGGTGTCTCGGCCACTGGAGGCGGTGCAAACAGGTCGACTTGTGCACGAGTTTGCGCATGCTGCGATTCAAGCGCCTCCAGCGCCTGCCGCGCGTGGTTGACCACCGCCACGGGCATACCGGCGAGCCGCGCCACCTGGATGCCGTAGCTCTTGCTGGCCGGTCCGGGCTGCATTTCGTGCAGGAACACGATGTCGCGGCCAGCCTCGGTCGCGCTCACGTGCATGTTCACCGCGCCGTGGTGCGTGGCCGGAAACTCGGTCAGCTCGAAATAGTGCGTGGCGAACAGCGTGAAGGCCTTGCTGCGGTCGTGCAGTTGGGCCGCGATGCCGGCGGCCAGCGCCAGCCCGTCGAAGGTGCTGGTGCCGCGGCCGATCTCATCCATCAGCACCAGCGACTGCGCGGTGGCGCTGTGCAGGATTTGCGCGGCCTCGGTCATCTCGAGCATGAAGGTCGACTGCGCATTGGCCAGGTCGTCCGCCGCGCCGATGCGGGTGTGGATGGCGTCGATCGGCCCGAGCCGGCAGGCCGCCGCCGGCACGTGCGAGCCGATGGAGGCCAGCAGCACGATGATGGCCACCTGCCGCATGTACGTCGACTTACCGCCCATGTTGGGACCGGTGATGACCTGCATGCGCTGCTGCGGCCCGAGTTGCGTGTCGTTGGCGATGAAACCGCCCGACGACTTCTCGGCCAGCCGCGCTTCCACCACCGGGTGGCGGCCCTGCTGTATCTCGATGCAGGGGTGCGCCACGAAGCTCGGTGCGCGCCAGTGCAGCGTGTGCGAGCGCTCGGCCAGCGCGCACAGCGCGTCGAGCGTGGCGATGCCGCCGGCCAGCTGCGTGAGCGCGGGCACAGAGGGCTGCAGCGCGTCGAGCAGTTGTTCGTACAGCCACTTCTCGCGGGCCAGCGCGCGGTCTTGTGCGCTCAGGGCCTTGTCCTCGAAGGCTTTCAGCTCCGGCGTGATGAAGCGCTCGGCATTCTTCAGCGTCTGGCGGCGGCGGTAGTTGTCGGGCACCTTCGAGAGCGCGCTTTGCGTCACCTCGATGTAGAAGCCATGCACGCGGTTGAACTGCACCCGCAGGTTGCTGATGCCGGTGCGCTCGCGTTCGCTGATTTCGAGCTTCAGCAGGAAGTCGTCGCAGTTCTCGCTGATGGCGCGCAGCTCGTCGAGTTCGGCGTCGTGGCCGGTGGCAATCACGCCGCCGTCGCGCACCAGCGCCGACGGGTCGGGCTTGATGGCGCTGGTCAGCAGGTCGGCGCAGCCGGGCGGCGGGGCCAGGCGTTCGGTGATCTGTGCCAGCAGTGCAGCGGCGCCAGGCAGCAGGGGCGCAAGCTGCTCCGCTTTCGATAGCGCCAGTCGCAGCGCCAGCAGTTCGCGCGGGCGCACCTGCCGCAGCGCGATGCGGGCGGCGATGCGTTCCACGTCGCTCGTGTTCTTGAGCTGCTCGCGCAGCGTGCGCCACGGCGCGGCAGTGCCGCCAAGCATGGTCGACTGCAGGGCGCCGATGGCTTCGAGCCGGGCCTGCGCTTCGGAGCGGTCGCGCCGGGGCGAGAGCAGCCAGCGCTTCAGCAGGCGGCTACCCATGCCCGTCACGCAGGTGTCGAGCAGCGAGAACATCGTGGGCGAGTCTTCGCCGCGCAGCGTCTGCACCAGTTCGAGGTTGCGGCGCGTGGTGGGCGGCAGCTCGATCAGGTCGCCGTCGCGCTCGACCGACAGGCGCTGCACGTGCGAAAGCGCGCGGCCCTGGGTGTGCTCGGCATAGCCCAGCAGCGCGGCGGCTGCGGCATGTGCGTTGGTCAGCGATTCGGCGTTCCAGGCGGCGAGGCTGTTGCTGCCCATCTGCTCGGCCAGCTTGCGCTCGCCCAGGCCGCCGTCGAATTGCCACGCCGGGCGAATTGACAGCGTGAAGGGCGTGGCGCTGCGCGCGGCTTTCAGGCGCTGCTCGAAGGCCGGCGTTACTTCGGCGCTGTACAGTAGTTCGCTGGGCGCGATGCGGGCGATCCAGGCTTCGAGCGCGTCGGCTGGGCATTCAGCCAGCCGCAGTTCGGCGCCGGTCACGCTGAGCCACGCCAGCCCGCAGAAATTGCGCGAGCCCGCATGCACCGCGAGCAGCAGCGACTCGCTCTTGTCGTTCAGCAGCTCGGAGTCGGTCAGCGTACCGGGGGTGACCACGCGAACCACCTTGCGCTCGACCGGGCCCTTGCTGGCGCCGACTTCGCCCACCTGCTCGCAGATGGCGACAGATTCGCCCAGCTTGATGAGGCGGCCGAGGTAGGTGTCGACCGCATGGAAGGGCACGCCGCACATCACCACCGGCTGGCCGGCCGACTGGCCGCGCTGGGTGAGCGTGATGTCGAGCAGGCGCGCGGCCTTTTCGGCGTCGGCCCAGAAGAGTTCGTAGAAATCGCCCATCCGGTAGAACAGCAGGGTGTCCGGATGGTCCGCTTTGAGGCCTAGATATTGGGCCATCATCGGGGTGTGCCCGAGCGTTGCTTCTGCCCCGCCAGGGGATGCCGTCGATTTATCCTTCGAATTCAATGATTTCGCCTTGTGTCTGTGTCGGGGTATCCGAGCGAGCCTTGGCTCGGATTATCTTGTATGGGACATCCGCAAGGCGCCGGCCGGGCCTGTACCCACCACTCTAAAATCCCCCGGCGCGACCCCCGCGTGAAGAACAAACAAGGCGCCCATGGCCCAGCTGGATGATTTCAAAGGCCCTGAAGCGAACGCGGCTGCGCTGCCCGGCAGCGCCACCTTGCCCGCAGAGCTTGCCGCGCTGTATCTGTGCATAACACCGGCCCAGCTTGCGGAGCTGCGAAAGGCGAAACGGCCCGAGGGGCGCGCGGGCCACAGCCCGTCTGTCATCAGGCCAGTGGAAGGCGGCGCAGCGGGGCCCAAGGACCCGGCGCTCTACAACTTGGGCACCTTGCGCGATTTTGCGAAAGCGCACGCCGCTCCATCCGCCTTCGACACCGCGGCCAGCACCGGCATGCTGGGTTGGGTGTCGGCGAAGCTGCCTTTCTTCGCGGAACTCGAACCCCGCATCAAGCGCGGCAAGCGCGTGATCATCGGCGGTGCCTGGGACCGGACCGACCCCCTGCGCGAGGCGCGCTTCGTCGATCTCGCGAAAGGCCGCATCCGATTCGCATCGCTGACCTGCTCCGAAGCTGCGGCCAGCCTGTGGGCCGATGTTGCGAGCCATTCCGCGCTGGCCGAAAAGGGGCTCGCGCTGCTCAGGAGCGAAACGCAAGCCATCGAGGCTTCGCTGGCGGCCACCGCCCAACTGGCCGCAACTTCGAATTCCAACGCGACGACCTGATCGACGTCCAGATTGAACATGGAAGAGTACCGATGCTGATCAATTGCGTGGCGTATGAAAACGGCGCCAAGCTCGCCGACATCTCGGTCGAGGCCATCAGCGACTACATCGGCCGGCCGGGCTGCTTCGTCTGGGTGGCGCTGAGCGACGCCTCGCCGGAGGAACTGAGCGTGATGCAGCACGAATTCGGCCTGCACCCGCTCGCGGTGGAAGACGCCCGCAACGGCCACCAGCGGCCGAAGATGGAGGAATACGGCGACTCGCTCTTCGTCGTCATGCACATGGTCGAGCCATCGCCCGAGGGCGAGCACTGCACGAACGTGGGCGAGGTCGACGTGTTCGTCGGCAGCAACTACGTGCTGTCGGTACGCAACCGGAGCAAGCAGGGCTTTCTGGGCGTGCGCGAGCGCTGCGAGCGCGAGCCGGACCTGCTGCGCAACGGCGCGGGCTTCGTGCTGTATGCGTTGATGGACGCGGTGGTCGACCGCTACTTTCCGGTGATCGACGCGCTGGAGGACGAGCTCGAAGCCATCGAGCAGCAGCTTTTCGGCCAGGGCGGCGCGGCGCGCGACAAGATCAAGCAGCTCTACGACCTGAAGCGGCGCAGCATGATCCTCAAGCGCGCGGTGGCACCGCTGCTGGAGGCCTCGGGAAAGATGCACGGCGGGCGCGTGCCGCAGATCTGCATGAGCTCGCAGGAGTACTTTCGCGACGTGGGCGACCACCTGGGGCGCATCAACGGCTCGATCGACGCGATGCGCGACACCATCGGCACGGCGATCCAGGTGAACCTGTCGATGGTCACCATCGAGGAGAGCGAAGTCACCAAGCGCCTCGCGGCCTGGGCCAGCATCTTCGCGGTGTGCACCGCCTTTGCCGGCATCTGGGGCATGAACTTCGAGAACATGCCGGAGCTGAAATTCCGCTATGGCTATGCGGTGGCGCTGGGGCTGATCGTCAGCACCTGCGGCTATCTCTACTACCGCTTCAGGCGCGCCGGCTGGCTGTGAGTGTGGGGAGGCTGGCTTGCTAAGTCTCAAATAATAAACATGTAGATAATCAAGTCCCTTATGAAAAGGGACTTCACCCAGCGTTTCGGTTTCCTCCTCAAGAGCGTGGGCAAGCTCTATAGCGAAGAGTTCGATCGCCTCGCGCGTGCGCGCATCGGCCTCACCAGCGCCCAGTTCCGCCTGCTTGGCGCGCTGGCCATGCACGATGACGAGCAGCCGCTGTCGCAGGCCGAACTCGCGCAGCGCCTCGACCTGACCCCGATGGCCGTCGCCGGCCTGTGCGACCGCATGGCCGCAGCCGGCTGGATTCGCCGCGAGCCCAGCCTCACGGACCGCCGAGTCAACAAGATCCACCTGGAGCCCAGCGCCGAGGACGCGCTCGACACCGCCCTGAGCATCAGCGACGGGCTCAACGACCGGGTGATGGCGGTGCTGTCGCAGGCAGAGCGGGTGCAGTTGCTGGGCATGCTCGCCAGGGTGCGCGGCAGCCTGATGGAGATCACCTCGGGCGGGGAGCCCAAGCCATGAGCGTCGCCCCCGGAACCAAGGTGCCGCACCGCGGCATGATCACCGTCTCGATCATGCTGGCGACCATCATGCAGGCGCTGGACACCACGATTGCCAACGTCGCCTTGCCCCACATGCAGGGCAGCCTGCAGGCCTCTCAGGACCAGATCACCTGGGTGCTCACCTCGTACATCGTGGCCTCGGCCATCGCGCTGCCGCTGACCGGCTGGCTGTGCGGCCACTGGGGACGGCGGCGCGTTTTCATCATCTCGGTGATCGGCTTCACAGTGGCCTCGGCGCTGTGCGGGCTTGCGACCTCGCTGGTCGGCATCGTGGCCGCGCGGCTGCTGCAGGGCATCTTCGGTGCGGCGCTGGTGCCGCTGTCGCAGGCGGTGCTGCTCGACATCAACCCGCGCGAGAAAGTCGGTCAGGCAATGGCGATCTGGGGCGCGGGCATCATGGTCGGGCCCATCCTCGGGCCGCTGCTGGGCGGCTGGCTCACCGAGAACTTCGACTGGCGCTGGGTGTTCTTCATCAACCTGCCGGTGGGCATCTTCGCCTTCTGGGGCATCGCGCGCTACCTGCCCGAGAGCCGGCCGCAGGGCGAGAAGCTCGACATCTTCGGCTTCGTGACGCTGAGCCTGGCCATCGGCATGCTGCAGCTGTTTCTCGACCGCGGCGAGCAGCTCGACTGGTTCGACTCGTGGGAGATCAAGCTCGAAGCCGCCGCCGCGCTGGTGGCTTTCGGCTTCTTCGTGGTCCACACGTGGACGGTGCAGGGCGTGTCTTTCTTCGACCGCGACTTGCTGAAAGACCGCAACTTCGTCACCGGCCTGTTGTTCGCGTTCATCGTCGGCATGATTTTGTTCGCGACGATGGCGCTGCTGCCCAACTTCCTGCAGGGGTTGATGGGCTATCCGGTGGTCTACACGGGCGAGGTAACGGCGCCGCGGGGCGTCGGCACGATGATCGCGATGATCATCGTGGGGCGGCTGGTGCAGAAGGTGGACGTGCGCGCGATCATGGCTGTGGGCTTCGGCCTCACGGCGTTCTCGCTCTACCAGATGACGCGGCTCACGCTGCAGATGGACAGCACGCTGATCATCGTCTCGGGCTTCATCCAGGGCCTGGGCATCGGCTTCACCTTCGTGCCGCTGTCGACCGCGACCTTCGCCACGCTGGCGCCGCGGCTGCGCAACCAGGGCACGCCCATCTTCAGCCTGCTGCGCAACATCGGCAGCAGCGTGGGCATCTCGATCGTGCAGGCGCTGCTGACCGAAGGCTCGAGCAAGGCGCATGCGCAGATCGCGTCGACCGTGGTGCCGGGCAACACCGCGCTGTCGACGCTGCCGCAGATGATGTCGCCCGACACGATGACGGGGCTGGCGCTGCTGAATGCGGAGGTGACGCGGCAGGGCGCGCTGATCGGCTACCTGGACGACTTCGCGATCATGATGATCATCACGGTGCTGGCGATTCCGCTGCTGTTGCTGATCAAGAGTCCGAGGCGCAGTGCGGCAGCGTCAGGGCCTGCTGAAGTGCCGCACTGAAGAGACCCGTTACTCGTCGTGCGTGTCGTGCGTGGCCACGGCGCCGCGGCGCCAGTAGCCCGAGGCCCGCGTCCACTTCGGGTTCGCGCCGCGCTCGCCCACCAGGTGCGCGCGCAGCGCCTTGGCGATGGCCGATTCGCAACCCACCCACGCATGGAAGTCGCCGGCCGGTAGCTGCATGGCCTTCAGGGTGTCGAGCAGCACGGGGCTCAGGCCCGGCTCAACGCCGCGGCGGTGAACCCATTTCAGCGTGAGTTCGGCCTGTGTGTCGAGCGGAATCTCGTCGGCTTCGCTGTCGACTTCCGCCAGCACCACCGCGCGCGATCCGGCCGGCAGTTCGGCCAGGCGACGCGAGATGGCGGGCAGGGCGGTGTCGTCGCCGATCAGCAGGTGCCAGTCGAACTCGGTCGGCACGATGAACGAGCCGCGCGGACCGCCCACACCGACGACGTCGCCGGGCTTGGCCTGCTCGGCCCACTGCGTGGCGGGGCCGGCTTCGTGCAGCGCGAAGTCGATTTCGAGCGTGCCGGCCTTGGCGTCGTGGCGGCGCGGCGTGTAGTCGCGCATGGTCGGGCGGCCGCTTGCGGGCCACACCGGGCCTTCGGGGCCGGCGGTGGGCAGCGTGAGCTTGCCGGTGGTGGCATCGGGAAAGAAGATCTTCGCGTGGTCGTCGAAGCCGGGGCTGGTGAAGCCCGCGAGGTCGTCGCCCGTGAGAGTAATGCGGATCAGGTGCGGCGTCACTCGCTGCGCGGTTTTCACCGTGAGCTGGCGAAAGCGCAGGTCGTGGCGCACCCGGCGCGGCGTGCGGTCGGGGGTGGTGGAAGCAGATGAAGTACTGAAGTCAGTCATTGCAGAAGTCCTGGGTGAGCAGGGCGGGTTGAGATGGGGGTCAGATCTTTTCGATCTGTTGCGCGGCGCTGTCGAGCACCGCGGCAAAGTCGTGGGCCTGCTGCTCGGTCAGCACGCCAGACAGGCGCATGCGCATTGCGAGCTTGAGGTTCTCGATGGCGCGCGTGACTTGCGGCGGGCGTCCGCCGCGGGGGCCGGCGCCGTCGACGCCGCCGCTCATGCGGGCCATCATGGCGTCGGCCATCTCGCGATTGGCCGTGAGGAATTCCTGGCCGCTGGCCGTGATGCTGTAGCGCTTGCGGCCGCTGCCGTCGGCGGTTTCCACGCTGAGGTAGCCCATTTCCTCGAGCAGCGTGAGGGTGGGGTAGACCACGCCGGGGCTCGGCGCATAGCTGCCGCCCAGGCGGTCTTCGATGGCCTTGATCAGTTCGTAGCCGTGGGCCGGCTTGTCGGCGATGAGCTGCAGCAGCACGAAGCGCAGGCCGCCATGGCCGAACACGCGTCCACCGCCGCGTCCGCCACGGTGTCCGCGGCCGCCGGAAAGGCCGTCTTCATGTTCGCCGCGGGCGGTGCGGCAGTGGTGATGGTTGAGATGGAAATGTCTCACGGTGGGTATCCTTTGTGATGTATATCGGAATTATTTTAGATATATCTAAAATAAAGTCAAATCGATACGCACCGGGATACCCGGCACGGGTGTCAGGCAGCGCCGGCCCGGTGCTCCTGCAAGTGCGCCAGCGTCAGTGCCTCGCCGATGTGCGACATCTGCACGGCGGCGGCTTCGGCGGAGCCTTCCGCAGCATCGACCACGCGCTCGAACATCTCCATTTCGTAAGTGGTCACCGCTGCGGCCCAGTCGTCCTGCGCGGCAAGCAGGGCCGCCAGCTCGGCGGCATCGCGCATGGCGGCGTTCACGCCTTCGCCGCCGAATGGCGACATCACGTGCGCCGCATCGCCGAGCAGAGTCAGCCCGCGTCGGGGCGCCCAGCAATGACCGACTGGCAGCGCGTGGATGAGGCGGGGAACGAACTGGTCGTTGCTCACCCGGAAGAGGTCGGTGACGGCATCGGCATAGCCCGAGAACTCCGCGAGCAGGGCGCTGCGCACCGCCGCGGGCGACGAGAAGTCGAAGCGCTTCACTGCCCAGTCTGCCGGCACGCGGAAGATCGCGTAGCCACGGATATGCGCGTTGCCGTTGCGCTGCGCGATGATTTCCTTTCCGTCGCCTTGCACGTCCAGCTTGCCCCGGCCGACGAGCTGCGCGACGGCCGGATGGCTGCGGTCGACGTCGTCGATGCCGAACTCGATGAAGGTCAGGCCGCTGTACTGCGGCTTGTAGGGCGACAGCAGCGGCCGCACACGCGACCACGCGCCGTCCGCGCCGACGACCAGGTCGAACGGGCCTGCCTCGCCGCCGTCGGCGAACGAGAGGTTCCAGCGCCCGCCTTCCTGCAGCCGCATGTCGCTGAGCGCACGGCCCCACTGCACGCAGCCGGCCGGCAGCGATGCCAGCAGCATGTCGCGCAGCGCGGTGCGGTCGACCTCGGGACGGTTGCCGGCGGAGGCGTCGGGCTCCTCGAACAGCACGTGGCCGGTCTTGTCGAGCAGTCGCGAGCCCTGGTCGTCGTAGCGTGCGATGCGCTGGAACTCGCTGTCGAGCGCGGCACGTTGCACGGCCAGCTGGCCGGAGTCTTCGTGCAGGTCGAGCGTGCCGCCTTGGGGCCGCGCGAGCGGGCCCTCTTCGCGTTCGAACACGGTGGCATGAATGCCGGACAGATGAAGGATGCGTGCCAGAGTGAGTCCGCCAGGACCGGCGCCGACGATGGCAATGCGTAGATTGGTATTGGTGTGCATTCGGATTGCTTCACAATAAAGGATAGGTTCCTATTCATATTAGCATAGGAGGCTATGTAGATAGAATACGAGACATGACCGACACCGAGACACCCAATCCCCTGAAACTCATCGGCCGCGTGACGCGCGGCTTCACCCGCATTGCCGACGTGGGGGTCCGTGAACTCGGCTTTGCCTTGGGTCAGCTGCCGGTGCTGGTGTCGCTCAAGAAAAGCAAGGCGCTGTCGCAAGCCGAGCTCGCGCGCATCGCGCAGGTGGAGCAACCCAGCATGGCGCAGCTGCTGGCCCGCATGGAGCGCGACGGCCTGGTCGAGCGCGTGCCCGACCCCGTGGACAAGCGTAGCCGCCTGATCTCGCTGACCCCACTGGCCGCCAGGCGCCTGCCCAAGGCCAAGGCCGTGATGGATGCGCACACGCAAGAGGCGCTGGCCGGCTTCTCCCCGGAAGAGGTCGAGCAGTTGACGGCGCTGCTGGTGCGGCTCAACGCGAACGTCGAGCGCATGGGCGGAGGCTAGCGAGTAGCGGTGACAGGCGCGTTCTTCTGGTCCGCGTCTGTCAGCGTGCGCAAAAACGCCGCCACATCGCGAATCTCCGCTTCGGTCAGCGCCGGCTTGTCGCCGGGCTTCTGCCCGAAGGGCGCATCGGTGTTGATGTTGGTGTGGTACTGCGGCGGCAGGTCGTCGTACTGCTGCACGATGCCTTTGGCCGAACGCGCATACCAGCGCTGCGGCGTGGTGTCGCGCTGCGCGTAGAAGCGGATGGCTTCTTCCAGCGAGTGGAACACCCCGTTGTGGAAGAAGCTCTGCCGCACCGCCACGTTGCGCAGCGTGGGCGTGCGGAACAGGCCGCAGTATTCGGGGTGGTCCTTCATGTCGGTGCGGTACGGGCCGCACAGGCCGAGGTCGTAGAACGCCGGGTCGGCATTCGCCTTGAGCTTGCGATTGCGCGGCACGGCCAGCGCGATCAAGCCGAAGTCAGTGAAGAGCGGGAACGCGCCGTCCTGCGTGCGTACGCTGATGTGGCACGAGGCGCAGTTGCCCTTGTTCTCGTCGTTGAAGAGCCGCAGCCCGCGCGCCTCGGCCACGCTGAGCTTAGCCTGGCCGCGCAGCACCGCGTCGTACTTGCTCGTGAATGGATAAAAGTCTTTCGGCGACTGCTGGAACACCTCCAGCGCAAGGCCCGCAGCCTTGAAGGCGGCGTCCGGGTTCTTGAACACGTCGTCGCCGAAGGCCTTGCGCAGTTCATCGGCGTAGGCCGCGCGCTCGAGCTTGGCCGCCACTTCCGCCACCGATGCATTGCCCATCTCGGCGGGCGAGAGCAGCGGCATGCCAGCCTGCTCGTGCGCGGAGCCGGCGCGGCCGTCCCACATGTGGCCGCCGGTGGGGCCGGCGTCGATGCTGTCGTCGCCGTCGTTGTCGTGGTGGTGCTCGGTAAAGGCGATGAGCGTTTCCAGGTAGCGCAGCGAGGGCGCGGCGCGCGGGCCTTCCTGCTTGCCGTCGGCGCCGCCGAGCTGCACCGACAGCGCATTGGGCGGCCCCCAGGCGTGCTGCGGATCGTGGCAGCTCGCACACGAAGCCTTGCCCGTGGCCGAGAGGTTGCCGTCGAAGAAGATGCGCCGGCCGATTTCAGTGAGTTGTGCGGCGCTGGGCTGCGGGCGGCCGGGCACGGGGGCGTAGGTGGCGCCGACGTAGGCGGGCTGCGCAGGGGGCGCTACGGGGGCCGGCGTTGGTGCGGCTTGGGGGGGCGGTACCGGCGTCGATGCAGTCAGCGATGCGGGCGCATCGCGGCCACAGGCGGCAAGCACGCCACACAGCAAGGCAGCCGCGGCAAGCACGGCCAGTCGGCGAAGAGAGCGCGTCGTCGGGGGCACGTGGAGAAAGGATGGGCGGACGCAACCGCAAGGCAACCGGCGAGGATCGGTTTCGCACATGTCAGCGGCGTGACATTTGGCGGAGATTTCTTAGCCCTGAATTAGCAAGCCCGGTGTACGACGAATTGCAACATGGCTGTCACGCGTCACGCCGAGCATCACGGCGCCCGGCCGCCGGTCTGGTTCATCCACACCTCATAACTCCACTCATGATGAATTCACTCCAACGTAGCAGCGCGTCTTTGCGCGGACGCAAACTTGTGCGTCACATCACCCCCTGGCCGACAGCCATTGCGGCGGCGGCGATGGTCGTGGCCTGCGGCGGTTCCGGCAGCAGCCCGGGCTTCTTCGGATTCCCTTCCGGCGGCACCAGCACGACGAGCACTTCCGGCGTTGTCACCGGCAGCTACTACCGCAACGCCAAGGTCTGCATCGACACCAACAACAACGGTCGCTGTGACAGCGGTGAACTCGCCACCACCACCGATGCCAATGGCGCCTTCACGCTCTCCGGCCAAGGCGCCGTGGTGGCCGAGATCGGCACGTCGAGCAAGCGTTTCGACCCCACGACCAATGCCGAGACCGCCGTCACGCAGCCGCTGGTGTTCCGCGCACCGGCCGCAGCCAACGGCGTGGTGAGCGCCATCACCACCGAACTGGTAGCGCTGATGGATGCCAACGGCGGCAACCTCGCCGCCGCGCGCACCGCGCTGGCCGCACGCCTGGGCGTGAGCGAAGCCCAACTGCTGGCCGACCACAACAAGATCACCGACGCCGGCATCAAGACCGCGCTGCAAAACGAGATCGACCAGGCCATCGAGCGCATCGCCGAAGCGGTGGCCGAGGCCGGTGTCGGCGGCGACGTGATCGCTGCGCTGCGCAACCGCTTCGCGCTCGACCAGATCACCAACGTCGTCGTCATCTACGCGGAAAACCGCGGCTTCGACAATCTGTACGGCCTGTTTCCCGGCGCCAACGGCATTCCGGGCGTGAACCCGACTTCGCTGACCAAAGCGCCGGAACCGCAGAAGGACTTCGACGGCTCGACGCTGCCGACCCTGCCGCCTGTGTGGGGCGGTGTCACCGCAGCCGGCCAGACCACCACGGTCACGCAGGCGCAGACCGTGGGCATGCCCAACCAGATGTTCCAGATCGACGCCGAGGCGGGCTTCTACAACACCACCACCGTGGTCAACCAGACCGTCATCTCGCGCGACCTGGTTCATCGCTTCTACAACAACCAGATGCAGATCAACGGCGGCAAGAACGACAAGTTCGCCGCCTACTCGGATGCCGGCGGCCTGAGCATGGGCTACTACGACGGCAACAAGATGAAGCTGTGGCAAGTGGCCAAGCAATACACGCTGGCCGACAACTTCTTCATGGGCGCATTCGGCGGTTCGTTCCTGAACCACCAGTACCTCGTATGCGCCTGCGCGCCGCTGTACCCCAACGCAGATGCTGCCTCGTCACCCGCCAAGGCCAGCATCTCGGCCATCGACACCGACGGCGCCGACAACTTCGTGCGCCTCACGCCCGCCGCGGGTGCGTCGACCTCGGTGCTCAGCGCCGCGCCCACGTACCTGAACGACAACACGCTGACGCCGAAGGACGCTGCCGGCAACTTCTACGCGGTCAACACCATGCAGCCGCCATACCAGCCCAGCAACAACGCCCCAGCGGCCGGCGACACCAGCAAGCTCTTCGCCGACCCGACCAAGGCCAACACGCTGCCAGCGCAGACGCAGGCCACCATCGGCGACTTGCTCACCGCCAAGGGCCTGACTTGGGCCTGGTACAGCGGTGCGTGGAAGGACACCACGGCCATCGCAACGGGCAGCCGCGTCTTCCCGGCAGCAGTGCCGCCGGCCGCGCAGACGCCGAACTTCCAGTTCCACCACCAGCCGTTCAACTACTACGCCGCGTTCGACCCGAGCGCCCACCCCGATGCGCGCGCCACGCACCTGAAGGACTTCGATGCTGATTTCCTGAAGGACGCCGCCGCCGGCACGCTGCCCGCCGTGAGCTTCTACAAGCCGCAGGGCAACCTGAACCAGCACGCCGGCTACGCGAGCGTGGCCGACGGCGACGCGCACATTGCCGACGTCATCGCCAAGCTGCAGGCCAGCCCGCAGTGGAAGAACATGCTCGTGGTCGTCACGTACGACGAAAACGGCGGCTTCTACGACCACGCGACCGTGCCAAAGGGCGACCGTTGGGGCCCCGGCACGCGCATTCCGGCGCTCATCATCTCGCCGTTCGCGAAGAAGGGCTTCGTCGACAAGACCCAGTACGACACCGCCTCCACGCTGCGCTTCATCACGCACCGCTGGTCGCTGCCGCCGCTGAAGGGCCTTGTCGAGCGTGACGCTGCGCTCGTGAAGAACGGCAGCCATCCGATGGGCGACCTGACCGCAGCGCTCGACTTCTCCCAGAAGCCCTGAACTCAGGCGTTGCTCTGAAGCGAAAGGGAGGAGGGCGTGCAGCCCGCCTCCCTTTTTTTTATTTGCCGGCTGCTGTCGCCGCCGGCACGGGCAGACGCAGGTGCAGGCAGGTTTCTCCGGGCTTGGAGCGCACCGTGAGTGCGCCACCCAGCGCGGCGGCGCGCGTGTGCATGTTCGTCAGCCCCTTGCCAGCGAACTTGGCTTCTGCATCGAAGCCGCGGCCGTTATCGCGCAATTCGATCTCGATGATCTCGCCATCTGCGCCATCAGCAGGCACCAGCCTCGCATCGAGGCTGGCCCGCGTCGCCTGCGCGTGCGCCATCAGATTGGCGAAGGCCTCGAACAGCAGCATCTGCGTCTGGTGGGACTCGCGCGCACTCCAACCCGTCATCAGCGGCAGGGGCCCCACATCCCAGTGCAGTTCGATGCCGGCAGCCTGCAGGCGCGGCCCCAGGCGGTAGCGCACGCTGCCCAGCGCCGAGGCCACGTCGCCCTCGCAGCCGTGCATGGCGTCCACTGTGAGCTTGAGCTGGTCCACCGCGTCGCGCAGGTGCAGCGCCACATCGTCGAGTGCTGTTCCCGGTTGCTGGGTCATCTGCAGCAGCCCGACCAGCTGCCCACCGAGACCATCGTGCAGGTCTTGCGTCAGGCGCTGGCGTTCTTCCAGCGCGCCGCGCGCTTTTTCTCCTTCCCGCTCGCGCGCGAAGGAGGCTTCCAGGGCGGCGTTGCGCTCTGCGAGCTCAGCTTCCAGCGAGGCGTTCATTGCCGCCATCGCCCGGGCGTCCTTGCGCATGCGCTCGGCGATGACCCATGCCAGCGTGATCGCGAAGCCAACCCAGGCGAAGCGGATCCACGGCACCATCGCGTAAGCCTCTGGCGAGGTGCGCATCACCCAGACGTCGCGCGCGCCGCACAACACGACCAGCACCACGGCCACGCCCAGCACGCGGTGTTCCAGCACGGCACTGCGCAGCGCCACGCGCACCACGACGACCATCATTGCCAGCGCGGCCAGCAGGCTCAGCAACCGCCACAGCGGCATCAGCCACAGCAAAGGCACCATGATGCCCAGTACGGCCGCAACCGGTGCCAGCCAGGCCATCAGGCCCAGGAGGCGTGCCAGGCGGGTGTCGTCGCGTCCCACCACGGCCAGGGCGAAGCGGCACAGCAGCGGCACCGCCGCCTGGAACGCGGCCAGCGGCAGCACGCCCCACCAGGGCCAGGGCAGCGGCACATGCGTGAACAGCACGCGCGCCGTCTGCACCGACCACAACAACTCTCCCAGGCCGTAGTAGAGATAGATCGGTTCGCGCTGTCGCAGCCATACCAGCAGCGACAGCGCCCCCAGCACGCCACTCACGATGGCAATGAAGCGTCCGCCGCTGACATGCCAGAACAGGGCGTCTTCGTACAACGGAAGAACCTCGGCCTTGCTGCCGACCACCACCGGCGACAGCCCTCCCTGCCTCGCAGCCTGCGCCGCGATGACGACTTCAACGCGATGCGGCGCCGTCGAGCCCGAGGCCGGCAGCACGAAGTACTGCGGCGCAACGGAGGCATCGTCGTAGGGGCCTGGCGGGAAGGCGCCGAATCGGGCCAGTTCCTGGCCGTTCACGAGCACACGAAAACTGTTGCCCAGGCGCGGCACGAACAACGCCAGCGGTGCGACAGGGTCGGCCACCGGTATGTCGAACGCGAACCGCGCCTCGCCGTCGACTGCGCCTTGCCGCTGATCCCAGTCATAGGGCAGTGCGACGGTCTGCGGCTGCGGTGCCTGTGCTGCAGCCTGGCCACGCAAGGTAAGCGTGAGCTGCGCCTGCTCGATGAGCGTGACGGCCCGCGAAGGAGCGCTCCATCCGGCTCCCAACACCGCGAGCATCAACAACAGCAGTGCCCTCATGCTTTCGCCCCGATGAGCGGATCCAGCTCCGCGCGCAGCCGCCTTATGGCAACTTCATGCCGCAGCGTCTGCGCCCCGCGCCCGTAGGTGCCGGCCTTGCGGATCAGCCGCAGCTGCTCGCGCTGCAGTTGCGTCTTCAGGCGCCTTGCTTTCCAGCCGAAGGTCCATCCCATCTCTCTACGGACCTTGTATCGCTGCATGGGCGCGCCCAGGCGAACCCATTCGTCGTCGCGAATCAGCTCGCGCTCCGGCACGAACCAGGCCGCGAGGGCATGCAGGTAAGTGCCGTTCTCGCGAACGGCAACCCGCCAGAAGAGCCCTGTCGCAATGACAACGGGAATGCCCTTGACGACCAGCAGCACAGCCATCTCGCCGTATCCGCCATCGAAGAGGTCTTCCAGAAACGGCGCGTTCCACACGAAGTGCATGGCCCACGCGAGGCCGAAGCACAGCAGAGCGCAGGCAACCCGCATCACCATCGGCCGCTCCGGGTGGAGCAGGAACCACGCAACCCCGAAGGAGGCGATCGTCGTGTAGGCCGCGTGGCTCCACAGCCCGCTCAGAAGCCCGCGCGTCAGCAGGTTCAGAAGCACCGGATACACCTGGTTTTCGAGCGGAAAGTGCATGGACGAGTTGACGGTGTAGCTCAGGTTTTCGATCACCTGAAAACCCAGCCCCGCCATGGCACCGACGATCAGCACCGACAGGTAGGTCTGAAACTGGTTGCGCGCGACCAGCACCAGCAGGATGACGCCGGCAAGCTTCAAAAATTCTTCCGTGATCGGCCCCGCAATTGCCGCTCCCCAGACCGCGACGAACTCCGGCGACACCAGCTTCGCACACAGGCTCTGAATGGCGATGTTGGCCGGCGCAGCGAAATACACCGCGCCCATTCCGCCCCACGCAAAGGCCAGCACATAAGCCTCTGGCGGATGCTGCTCGAGCAAGTCCAGCGTGCGAAAGGCCTGAAAGAAAGCCAGGGAGTAGAGCCCCCACACCAGCAGCCCCAGAAACGCGGTAACTGGCACCACGCGGAACCCCATCGAGAACATGTTGACCGTGTAGAACAGCCCGTTGACGATCAGCGCCGTCAGCACCCAGAACGCGGCGCGCTGCGGCTGGAAGAATGAATCGGTGCCAACCGGCCAGCCCGCGTCGCCCTGCTCGAAGACGGGCGAGCTCATTGCGGCGCCTCCAGGTCCATCGAGTCCAGCATGCGCCGCGCTTCCGTCAGCGCATCGTCCATGCCGTCGTTGGAGCCGTAGAAATCGATCTGCACCAGCGACTTGCGCCGCAGGTCGACCACCTGCCAGAACCGGCCGGCCAGCTTCGAGCCGTAATAAGCGAAAGTCTTGCCCTGCAAGCCCCAGGAAGTGACGAAGTCGGACACGTCGCCCTCGATGCTCAGGCGCTGGCCGCGCTCCATCAGCCGCTGCTGCCGTATCAGGGGGCCGTCGGGCCCGCCGACCCACGGGCCCGTGGTCACCAGAAACTTGTGGCCGCCTTTGAACAGCATCAGCGACTTGCCTGCCTTCGAGCGCGACACATCCATCTCCCATCCGTCGGCGGGAATGAACCGGGCCTGGCCGACATCTATCGTCTCCCCCACGGGCAACGGCCTGCTGCCCGAGGTACGGCGGTCCCAGAAAGTCAGTCCGCCCACGTAGACGGCAATGGCGAGAAGCACCGCGAGCGCGCCCGGCCAGGTGCGATACGGTATTCGGCGTGAGGGCTCGTTCATCCTTTGATCCTGCCATACGATCGCGTCTGCCCCGGTGGGCGCGGCAAGCGATGCGGCATACTCCCACCCCCCCCTCAAACTCACCAGAATTCCACTGAATGGACAAGGAAGTCGAACCCCACGTACTCGCCGTCATCGACGAAATGCGGCTCAAAGGACCACGGCTCACGCCGGTCGAGATCGTCGCCAAGATGGGTGTGTTCGACGCGCGGGACAAGCCATTCGACCACGCCTGGCTGGCGACCGGCGACAACGTCATTGCCACCATCTGGGGCGAGTTCGTGAGTGTCGGTTCGGGCGGGCGATGGTTCTGCATCGAGTCGCTCGATACGCAGCATCGCGTTGGCGGCGGCCCGCGCAACGCGCAGCAGGTGCAGCGCGCCAAGGACCGGCTCGCATTGCTCAAGCGCACCTTCGATGCAGGCCAGGGCTTCCGCGCCGTGCTGCAGACCAACCGCATCGCCATCGCCGAGCTGGAGAGCAACAAGGACGCCAAGGTTTCCACCCGCGTGCGCGACGACGACGAATGGCACGTTGCCACCTGGGAGCCTGAGAAAAAGCTCGCGGTGCTGGTGCGCGGCTCGCGCGGCTGGGTGCCAACGGAGGCCGACCTGCAAGCCGCGAAGGCGCGAGGCAGCGTGCCGAAGGTGGCCGAGCCCGCAGCAGCAGTCGCAACCGGCCAGGCTTCGCCCGAAGAAGTGCACGCAGCCGCCATCGAGTACGTGACGAAGCACTTCACCGGCTACGGCTACAAGGCCGAGAACGTGATCGCCCAGAACATCGGCTTCGACCTCGAGGTCTCGAACGCCAAGGGCCAGACGCTCCTGCGCGTCGTGGTGAAGGGCACGGCGCCCGGGGTGCCCAGCTTCAAGCTCAGCAGCGAAGAGAGCGCTTGTTCTGTGCGTGAGCCGCTGTGGCGGCTGCTGGTTGTGACGGATGCGGGCAGCGGGGTGGCGCAGCACAAGATCTACAAGCCGAACGAGATCAGTTCGGCGCCGGGTTACGACCCGTCGTAAACAAATGGCGCGCAGCCTTGGCGCTGTGCGATGTCTGGATTCATCCGCGTCAGGTGCTCACTTGCCATACGCCCTATTCGTGCAGGACAACCATTCCCATATGGTTGGTTCCTGCGATCGGCTGGACCCAAGCAGTGGCTGCCCAGCGTGCAGCGTTTGTGGGTACCGCGTAGACCCCGACTACACCGCATCGAACTTCAAGCTGAAGCAAAAGCGATACGACATATCGTGTTGCTACGACGGTGCAGTCATCGTGAGCAAGAAGTTCAAAAGCACCTTTGCATATCTCGATGATCGGCTGCTCAGGTTCGAACCGCTGAGAAGCACTCCAGACTTCTTTCATTTGAAGTGTCGATCGCCCGTGTCGCTCGACCATGAAGCAATGGGAACCGAAAGGAAGAGGCGCTGCAAAGCCTGCGATCGATATCGTGACGTCGCAGGATTCAAACAAATCGTTCTCAGCCGGCCGGGCGAATTTCCAGCCGATGGCTTCGCGTTCTCGGATTGCTACTTCGGGTCCAACAACGAAGCCGCACCGCTCCTTATTGCGGGCGAGCAGGCAGTGGCGCTAATCAAGGACGACCGCATAAGAGGCGTAGCCTCCTATGAGGCGATTGGCGCCTGACTAGCCCACGCGAGCCTCGCGCCAGAACTCCGCTATCCCGCCGCCACGATCACATGCGCTTGAATCTTGCCGGCCATCTTGCTGGTGCCGATGGGCGGTGTGTTGCATCAGGACTGCTCGGGCATGCTGGGCCACTTGCTGTACGCAAGCCACCAGAGCACGCCGATATTCACCAGAGGGATGAGGAACAGGATCGCCATGATGCCGGGGTGGCCTGTGCGCGCGACGATCCGCCAAAGCGGTACTCCAAATATCACTACCGTGGTCAGGAGGATGAGCCAGTGCTCCATCGAAAAACTACCCATCTTCATTCGCTCCTTGCGCGCTGAATCGCCAATGCTGGCAGGCAGGCACCGCCAGACTCAAAGACCGTTGGCCTCGCCACCGGGCAGATCGAAGGAGTCGGGCCTCGGGAATCTCTTGTCGGGCTTGGGAACTGCGCGCCTGTGAATGGATGCGAAGCTCGCGCAGCAAGCCGCCCCGATCACAGGAATCAACCACACCAGAGCCAGCTGGAGTCGCCGTTGCAGCGGCGAGTAAAAATCGCTGCGTAACACAACCACCGTTGCGATCAGATTGCCTGCGAGAACTGCGATGGCAATGAAAGCAAGCAAGAAGTACACATGCCTGGGCAACGTAGCCTCTCCAAGAGCTTTTGGAGAATGTAGCTACGGGTGCATGCAGGCGTCAACCTGCGGTTCGTGTCGGGCTGCGACATGGCAACCCCGACGTGCGTTACCGCGAAGGTGTGCTCCTGACCGGATTCGGCTTCACTGGTCGGCGGTGAAAAGTACGAAGCGACCTTCAGCAGACGCCTTGGCGTACAGATCTTTCACTCCAACGAACCAGGTCCACGTGTACTCGAAGTCTTCGTCGGAGATGTCGCCGTCGTAATTTTTGGCATTGATGTTGTTGTAGAGCTGCCTGAATTCAGCCTCGCCAATAGGCTCCAGGGCTGCCGCAATATCCCGCACTTGAGCCGGAGTCTTCAGGCTCATGATGTAGTCGTCGTTGGAGTAAAGGCTGCGGCCGCCCAAGACGACGTGGTTGAGCGGGTAGGCTCCACCCGTCCATGACAGCGTTCCGTCCGAAAGGGCCCGATGCATTGCATCCCATGACTTGTCGGACTCCGCAACGTAAGCCTCGGCTTCTTCGAAGTAGCGTGCCTCTATCTCCTCTGTCACATATTCGAGGCGAGCATCGTCGTCTTCGATGGCCTCCAAGGCAGTCGCATCGTCTTGGGTGAGAGCGAAATGAACACCGAGGCAACTCATTTGATAAGTCCTTGCTGATTCAGGTCGTGCCTTACGCCTTCGACAGGCGCCGCCGCGCCTTCACCGCCGAAGCCAGTCCCTCGAGCACCGGCACCGTCTGGGCAAAGCCGATGCAGGCATCGGTGATCGACACACCGTGCTTCAGCGCGACGCCGGGCTTCAGGTCTTGCCGTCCTTCTTCGAGATGGCTCTCGATCATGATGCCCGTGATGCGCCGCTCGCCGGCCGCGATTTGCGCCGCCACGTCTTCGGCGACCACGATCTGCCGCTGGTGCTGCTTGCTGCTGTTGCCATGCGAGACGTCGATCATGACCTGCGGCCGCAGGCCATTTGCCAGCAGCGCCTCGCAGCTAGACGCGACATCCGCGGCCGAATAGTTGGGCGCTTTGCCGCCGCGCAGGATCACATGGCAGTCGTCGTTGCCGCGCGTCTCGAAGATCGCCGCCATGCCCATCTTGGTCATGCCCATGAAGGCATGTGGCGCGCGTGCCGCAAGAATGGCGTCGGCCGCAACCTTCACGCTGCCGTCCGTGCCGTTCTTGAAGCCGACCGGGCAGCTCAGGCCCGACGCCAGTTGTCGATGGCTCTGGCTCTCGGTGGTGCGCGCTCCAATGGCACCCCAGGCGATCAGGTCGGCAATGAACTGCGGGCTCAGCAGATCTAGAAACTCGGTGCCGGTCGGCAGGCCAAGGGTGGTCAGCTCGAGCAGCAGGCGCCGAGCGCGCTCCAGCCCTTCGTTGATCGCGAAACTGCCGTCCAGGTGGGGGTCGTTGATGTAGCCCTTCCAGCCCACGGTGGTGCGCGGCTTTTCGAAATAGGCACGCATCACGATCAGCAGGTCGTCCTGCAGGGAGTCGGCGATCTTCTTCAAACGCTGTGCGTATTCGATGGCCTGGTCGTGGTCATGAATGGAGCATGGGCCGACCACCACCACCAGCCGGTCGTCGCGACCGTGCAGCACGTCGGCGATTGCCGCGCGGCTGCCTTCGACCAGCGCCAGCGTGTTGTCGCGCACCGGCACGCGTTCCTGCAGCAGGGCAGGGGTGATGAGCGGACGAACGGCGCCGATGCGCACGTCGTCGATCCGGGTGGTGTCGAGCGTGCTGTCGCGGGAGCCGATTTCGGCGTCGTGGAGGGGGTCGTCGAGGCGGGACATGATCGTGGCTGTGATTTCGAATTGAGCTTCTTCGATTGTCTGCTCGATCAAGAACCCCGGTCGTCTCTCAGCACGGCTTCTCCAGTGCGAGGGTTCGTCAGGGTGACGTTCTCGAGCGCCTTGATTCGCCACTCGCCAGCCTGCCGCGTCAGCACGGCAAGGATCAGCGTGTCTACAGCGTGCGGGCCTGCCGGGTGAGCCGCACCGGCCGTGAGGCGGCTCCAGAAGTGAATGATTGCCGCACCATCGCTGATGGCGACCACGTCGATCAGCTCGTTCTCGAGCGTGGAATCGCTGTAGATGGTTGCGTGGATGGGCGCATGCAGCTTGACGATTTCCTCGACGCCGCGCACGTAGTGCCCGAACCGATTCACGAATGTCGCGTCCTCATGGAACAGCGCTCCAAGGGACGCCATGTCGTGGTTGTTCCAGGCGGCTTGAAATGCGTGGGGCGCGTCTTCGGGTTGTCTCATTTGAATCATGTGGATTCTCACAAGTGTCTACGTGGGGGCACCCGACGTTTGCCTTGGGCGTCTACTGCCAGGTGGCCGGGGCAAATTCTGCCCCACCGCGGAGTGGCCGCTCGTACTGTCAACTACGGCCAATCAGCGCGCGCTGTCAATGATCATCCCGCCGTCAGGAGTCAGGCTGTAGCCCGTCAGGAACTGTGCATCTCTGCTGGCCAGAAAAAGAACGACGGGCGCAATGTCATCCTCAGGCGATCCATGCCGTCCGAGCGCGTTGCTTGCAGGAGGTGCATCGGCTCCAGCGCCCCAGGTGTCTGCAACGGGCAATATGTTGTTGACCGTGATCTTGTCTGCTCCCCACTCCCTGGCGGCAGATCGCGTCAGCGCGCGAACAGCTTCCTTCGCCATGTTGTATGGGGCGTAGGGCGCCATGCCAAGCACTCCCGCAAGCGACGCGAAGTTGATGACCCGGCCCTCGCCGCTGGCCTTGAGGTGGGGATAGCAGGCTTGCATGGTGCGCAAGTAGGCAATCGGACCCATCTCGAAATTGCGCTGCAGTTGCTCTACCGACATGCCAATGACCGTCGCTTGCACGACAGAAGGGTCGAATGCAACGTTCACGAGGATGTCGAGACCGCCATAGGTCGAGACGACCGTATCAATGGCTGCCTTGATCTGGCCAGCATCGCTCACGTCGCATACAACGCCGAGCGCAATGCCTCCGGCCTCTTGAATGTCGGCGACGACACGGTCGACATTTGCGGCAGTCCGCGAAAGAACGGCCACCTTCGCGCCTTCGGCCGCAAACAGTTTGGCAGTCGCGCGGCCAATGCCGCGTCCTGCCCCTGTCACGACAGCAATCTTTCCATTGAGTCGAGCCATCGGAATCTCCTTCAGTTGAGTTTTGGTTGTTTTGCCGCTGCAGTGGGGATGTTCGGCGACGGAATATCGCGAGCAGCGTTCTGCGTCACGAATGAAGCGATCAGCAGCACGAGGCCCACCGCGGCAGGTGCGGCCGCGCTGGCCTTGCGCACGTTGACGTGAGCAGATGCGGCCAGAAGCAGGTGGAAGAACATGCCGGCGTAAGCGAGGTCACTCAGCTGAACATTCACACGCGAAAGAATGGCCGCGACCGCCAGGAGCTTTACGGCGATCAGGATCGGAACAAGGTATTCGGGATAGCCAAGGTCGGCGAGAGCCTGGCGGACCCAGCTGCTCTTGGTGATGTACATCACCGCAGAGGCCACATACAGAAGGCACAGAAGCGCGGTGCTTATCCAGTAGAAATAGTTTTCGATCATCAGGTTTCCAGATCAGGGTGAGTCAGGGCCGCGAGGATGTCGTCTAAGATCAAAAAGAACAAGTAGGATGAAAAAGTGGTGGCTAGTATGGAAAAACTGACTAATGCAGCCGGCAGCACCAACATGCATGAGGAAATGCGCAGAGCATTCGCCTTGCTTTCCGGCAAATGGAAGCTGGAAATCATGTGGTTGCTCAACCAGCGGATCTATCGCTTCGGAGAGCTGCGCAAGGCAATTCCAGGGATAACCCAACACATGCTGACGGCGCAGCTTCGGGAGTTGGAGGCAGACGGTCTGGTGTCCCGCACGGTGTTTGCGGAGGTGCCTCCCCGTGTCGAATACGAGATCACAGGTAAGGCCCTGGGACTCGGACCTACGATGGCTGCCCTCACGGCGTGGTGGGAGCAGTACGGCCGCAGCGTGCCCACAAAGACAGCTTCACGAGGGCGCAAAGCCAGTTCCAAGTAGGGCCGAAGGCTTCTCGCAAGCCGGTCCAATGGTTGGCCCGCCAAAGTTGCCAGTCGCGATAGAGCAGACGGCAAAGGGCTCTACGCCTCCAGCTGTGTGGAAGCAGCTCGGGAAGCGGCCTGCCGGACCTTCCTGCTCAGCGCAGAGTGGCGATGAACCCGGCGGCGGCATCGCTCAGCGCGTGGTCGGCCGCTTCAGAGAAAGGTGCGCCAAGCCGACGCATTCAGGACAGCCCTTGCTTGCGCTGCGCCTCCCTTCCTGTAGGCATCGGCAACTGCAGCAGTGGCAGATTGCAACTGAAGCAATTCGTCTGCCGTTGGTCCACGTCTCAGGTTGGTAGCTTGCTTTGGCACGTTCGCGATGACCTCGCGCAGCTCCCGAATGACCCTCTGGTGCTCCGAATGCCGCTCACAAAGCGAGCCGCGTATCTCGCATAGAGCCAAATCTACGATCCATTCATTGTGGGGCGCCTTGTCGCGAGCCCGTCGCAGGTAGCTTGAGTAGGCGGCATGGGGCTGGAGCGCTGCAAGAAAAGACGCGTGAACCACGCCTTGCCACGAATAGTCGGTAGTCAGATCGGAGATGAGCTCTTCATCGAGGGAGGCGGCCGCTCTTGCGCATGCGTACAGCATGTCGAGTGGCTGGTACTTCACCGACGGAAACTGGTGAAGGATGTGAGTCAATTCCAGGCCGTCATCTCGCAGCTGCGTCCAGAATCGAAGTGCACTTTCCGCTTTCATGAAGCGGAAGTAGGGAACATCGTGGAGGAGACGAAGCACATCGGATTCAACGTAGAACACATTGCACCTATCTGGTTCTGGGCTGCAAGTTCGTCTAGCCAGGCCGGCACGCGCAGCACGCTCAGCACCCCGACATTTTCTTCGCGCCCCAACGGGACCAAAGTGGGCAGGCTTCCGCGGGTGATCGGCTCCGATCAACGACTCATGACGTGTGAACTCTAAATGCCAGGTAAATAAAGAACGCCACAACCCCACCGATGACTGCAATCGCTGCCCACCACGGAATCTTCTCGCCGCGGGAGTCGCGAAGCGTTACTCCATCCAGTCGGGTGAGCGCCGCTTGTCGTTGTGTCGGTGTACTGATGAGGAATTTGACGATGCCTACCACTCCGAGCAGGGCGAATGCTGCCCCGATAGTCATCCACCCCCAAACCTCTGTCGCGAAGCTGAAGGGAAAGGGGCCTTCAGCCATTGCAGTGAACGGCTCCTTCCCCTTGTGCCTGACAACGATTTCTCCATTGCGCCATGCATTGAAACCATGGAGAAACATGAAGGCTCCGGTGAAGAGAGCACCTGCGACGCAAAGAAACAGCTTGAGAAATCGCATAAACATACTTCTTCTGGCCGGCAAGATGAATGTTGGGTATTAGCCGATTGGCACTACCAGAACAGGCTCAAGAATTTGATCGTCTTCTCGAAGAGGGCGTCCGAAAGCACGGCACTCACGGCAATACACCCGCAGCCGGCAAGCCCCAGGGTCCAGAGGCCGGCCGGCTCGCCCCAATGCCACATCAAGCCACCGACGATGGCCAGGACTGCGCCAAACGAAAAGAAGAAAAGTCGACCTTGCCGGGTAGTCATTCGTGGCGGAATTCTGCTTGTTCCGGTTGATCTCCACCAGCCTGCACCCTCGACTATTCTTGCGCTCTCCTTACTCGGCTGTGGCCGGGTCGATGACGCTGTACACCCGGTCCACCCGGTTGGCCGGAAAGCCGCCGAGCTCGGCGTGCCGGCGCACGAGGTCCTCGTCGGTCGCCTGGTAGACGCAATAGATCCGATCGCCCGTCACGTAGCTGTGGATCCATTGGATGTCGGTGCCCATGCTGCTGAGGACGCCGCAGGACTTTTGCGAGATGGCCTTCAGGTCGGATGGCGTGAGCTTGCCGGCGCCGGGGATGTCTCTTTCGATTACGAACTTGGGCATATTAATACTCCTGTTTGTAGAATCGGCCAAAAGCGACCAGGCCCCATGGTGCCGACTCGATAGGCCCGTGGTTTGACCGCCCCTCCGGAGTTATTGACCGAAACCCCGGCCTTGCTGCTCGAGAGGTGACTATGGACGTGCTGTCGGACGTGCTGCGGACCATCCGGCTGGAGGGCGCCCTGTTCCTGAACGGAGACATGCGCGCGCCCTGGTGCTTCAACGTCCCCAAGAGCTCGGACATGGCCCAGGTGCTCAAGCCCGGCGCGCCACGCCTTGCCATCTGCCATCTGGTGCTGCAGGGGCAGTGCTGGGCGCAACTCCAGGGGGCAGAGCCGATTCGCGTGAACGCCGGCGAAGTCATCGCCGTGCCGCACGGCGATCCGCATGTCCTGGGGAGCCACCTGCGCCACGCGGCCGTGGACGTCGAACATGTCGTGCGCCCGCAGGTGCCCGCGGTGCAACGCATTCGCTACGGCGGCGATGGCGATCGCACGGTGCTCGTATGCAGTTGGCTCACCTACGAAGGCGATGCGCCCAACCCCGTCATGTCCAACCTTCCGGGCCTCTTCATCACGGCGCTGCGCAGCAGGCCGGCGGGGCCGTGGATCGAGCAATCCGTCAATTTTGTGCTGGGCGACGCGGCCGCGCGAGCACCCGGCTCGGAGTTGCTGGTCGCCAAGGTGGCCGAGTTGCTGTTCGCGGAAGTGGTGCGGGGCTATATCGAGTCCATGCCCGCCAACAACCCCGGCTGGCTGGCTGGCTTGCGCGACCCCCACGTGGGCCGCTGCCTGGCGCTGATGCACGGCGAGCCCGCACGCGCGTGGACAGTGGAGGCGCTGGCACAGGAATCCCACATCTCGCGCAGTGTGCTGGCGGACCGTTTCACAGAGCTGGTGGGCGCGCCGCCCATGCACTACCTGGCGCACTGGCGCATGATCCTGGCCGCAGGCATGCTGCGTAGAGACCAGGCCAACCTTGCGCGCATCGCCGAGGGCGTCGGCTACGAATCGGAAGCGGCCTTCAACCGTGCCTTCAAGCGAGAGTACGGTGTGTCACCAGGGGTTTGGCGGCACAACGGTTAGCCCGCCGTCTTCCGCCACCCGCACCTCGGATCTGAGTTGCCCTTTTGCCCATCGTCGACGGAGACAGCGGACATGTACACAGAACAAGGTGGCCAAGGCCCAGACCTCCTCCTCATGCTGCACGGCATGGGCGCAACAGGCGCAGTGTGGTCGCCCATGTGCGCCGAGGCCAGTGCCCGCTGGCTCGCTCTTGACTTGCCTGGCCACGGCCAATCCGATCGGCAAGACTCCTATGCCATCGGCCAATACGCAGCAAGCGTCGGGCGCGCCGTGCTGCCGCACGTCCATCCCGAGGGGCGCCTCGTAGTTCTCGGGCACTCGCTGGGCGGAGTGATCGGCCTTGCACTGGCAACAGGTTGGTTCGGCGTTACACCGCACCGCGTCTTCGCAGCCGGCATCAAGATCGCATGGAGCGATGAAGAGCTCCGCCGCATGGAAACGCTGGCATCCCAGCCTGCCAAGAGCTTCCCCACGGAAGCAGAAGCATGGGCCAGATACCTGAAGGTCTCCGGCCTCGCCGGAATCACCAACGCAGCATCACCCGTCGTCGCGCGAGGCATCGCGCATAACGACAACAACGACGGCTGGCGCCTCGCAATGGACCCCAGAGCCAACGCCGTAGGCAAGCCACCGTTGTCCGAACTGATGACCCTGGCGCGCTGCCCCATCCATCTGGCCCGCGGAGGCAACGACGCACTGGTAACGCTGGAGCAGACCCGCTCCCTCGACCCCGATGCCCGCGACCTCGGCCCGCATGGCCACAACGTGATGGTCGAGGCGCCCGGGCAGGTCTGGGATTGGATGGCCTCCCTCACGTGAGATGAGGGAGCAGGCCGCCTTCAACGAGAGTCTTCAGCCCTTCGATGAAGCGTTACCCGCACTTCGGCTGCGCGCGCCCTCAGCTGACCGCACCCGCCATCCACATCCTGCCCGGCCGAATTGCGCAGCTTCGTCAGAATGCCCCGCTGATGCAGCGTGCGCGCAATCTCTTCGCAGCGCTCCCATGATGGGCGGCTGAACGCCACGCCATCCACCGCGTTGAACGGAATCATGTTCAGCACGCCGTATTTGCCGGAGAGCAGCTTCACGATGCCGTCGATTTCATCCTGCCCGTCGTTCACGCCTTCCAGCAGTGTCCACTGGTACTGAATCGGGTAGCCGGTGGCCCGCGCATAGCGCTCGCCTGCATCGACCACTTCCTCGGGCGTCAGGCCCGGCGCGCGCGGAAGGAGCTTCTTGCGCAACTCGGCCTTGGTCGTGTGCAACGAGAGCGCCAGCGCAGGCCTCACGCGTTGCTGCAGCAGCCTTTCGAACGCACGCGGATCGCCCACGGTCGAGAACACGATGTTCTTGTGACCGACGTTGCCCACCGTGCCGAGCAGGTCGATGGCCTCCATTACGTTGTCCAGGTTGTGGGCCGGTTCGCCCATGCCCATGAACACCACCTTGCGCACCGGCCGGCGCATGCGCGCGAGGGCGACCTGGGCAATGATCTCGGCGCTGCCTACCTGGCGCAGCAAGCCGTCGCGGCCTGTCATGCAGAACTGGCACCCCACGGCGCACCCAACCTGCGAAGACACGCACAGGCCATCGCGAGGCAGCAACACACTCTCCACCGTCTGACCGTCCGCAAGGGCCACGAGCAGCCGCTCCGAGCCATCGGCGCCGGGGTGCACCGCGTGGATGCGCGCCAGCCCCGCAAGCTCGGCCTCGATGGCGGGCAGGGCCTCCAGCAGCGACGACGGAAAGAAGGTGCCCGGCAGACGCCTGCCGCTGTTGCGAGGCAGTGCATGCGACCACAGCCGCAAGATGCGCTGCTCGTGGCTGGGGCCCGCGCCGGCTTCGCGGAGTCGTTGTTTCAGTTCGTGGATTCGCATGCACTGCCGCCTGGGGCAAATGGACTCTTGCACGCGCCAAAGGCCAGCCGTGTCGGCGCCCGGGCGTGCAGAGTGATGGTCGCTGGCATGCCGCAGATTGTGCCCGCCATGCACAGCACGCAGCCTTTGCGCCGCCCGACTGTCATGGCTTTGTGTCTCGCCGCAGCGCCCCGGCAGATATCTCTTCGATTCGAGAAATCCTCGACGAAATCTTTTCCCTTGCGCGGCTTCGCTTCTCTACAGTGAATGCCCCATCGACAAGTCGCCCCTCCCTGTGGGCGACGAACATCCACCGCAAAAGGAACACCCCCAAGACGACCGATTGAATGCGTGAATGAACCGCCTTGCCTCACGGCGGGTTGCCGATGCCCTCGTGCATCGGTGCGAACGTGAGGCACAAAAGGCGACGGCCAGGGTGCGTGAACACCCTGGCCGTCTGACCACATGACGTGCACAACTTTTCAGAGGAAGCACACCAAAATGGCTGAGCGAATTATGGCCGGGCGTTCTACGCCCCAATCTTCCCGTCGCCGCACACGCGGCCCGTCGAAACCCGCCACGCGGACAAGCGACGAAGCAAGGGCACTCCTCGAAATCAAACTGGCGCAGCTGAACTCGCTGCTGTGGTGCTGTTATGGCGACGGCAACGGGTGGTTCGAGGAAGCAGGGGAGATGCACCGGGACCGCATGCTCTGGATTGCTGCGGATCTGGCGCGGGAGGCGGAGATGTTGTTGCAGGAGAGTGGGCTGGGGTAGGGCATCCCACAAAAGCGGGATGCCCTAGAACTTTCCTCTGCGCTAACGTGGCGCCGAGGAGGGTTCCCATGCCGATCCCGAACTTGTTCTATGGGCATCAAGATGCCCTGATGCGCGGTGCGTCTCCGACAACACTCGCCGTGGGCGACTCCTGGTTCTGGTACCCGTTCGACAACCTGCTCGGCGAGATTGCGACGCGCCGCGTTTTGCAGTCGATAGTCGTGGCGGGCTACAACGGCTCAGAGGCTTCGGAGTGGCAGGGCAAGTACGCCGGGTCGATCAAGGCCACTTTCGATTTCTATGCACGCGGCCCTCTGGTCAAGGCTCTGCTGCTTAGCGGCGGTGGAAACGACATCGTGGGGCAGAAGAATTTTCCGAAACTGATCAAAGCCAATTGCTCGGCCTGTCAGTCGGTTCCGTCCTGCTACGCGGATGGGCAGCCTTCGACAGCACTGGACAAGATCATCGGCCACTACCGAAGGCTGATCAAACTCTTCAGAACCTACAACCAAACTGCCGTGGTCGTACTCCACAACTATGACGACGCGTACGCAACCGGCCATGGTGTTTTTGGTCCGGCAGATTGGCTCAAGGTGCCGATGGAGAAATGCCAAGTGCCGGCCTCCTTGCGCAAGGATCTCTTCGCAGATCTTGTAGCTGCCTTTGGCAAAGCACAGGACGCATTGGCAGCAGAGCCTGGCTTGGGAAAGATCGTTGCGCTGAAGACGACAGGTACGTTGGCGGAGGATCAATGGGCCAATGAATTGCATCCCACGCCTGAGGGGTTTCGACGACTTGCGGAGCTGAAGTTTTTGCCGGCGCTGGATGCCGTGTGGTAGCACAAGGGTCGACGTCCAGATGAAAGGTCGCTCATGTCAAACGTTCAGCGCCATAGCTGCACCAGATGCACACATGAGAGGAGTTTCAGATGAGTCAGCCGGACATCCCACAACTGATCGCCTCCCTCGGTTTCTTTAAAGACTGGACAAACTACCTCCTCGTTACGACCGTCGCGGCCTTGGGTTGGGTGGCCACAAAGCCATTGGTCTTGGATGGTTCAGCGCTGCAATGGACCATTGCTTTCTTTTGTCTTTCGATCGTCTTTGCAATTCTCACCCTTGCACTGATACCACTGGTTGGCGAGAGGCTTGTAGCAGGCAGTTCAATCTATGACATCGAGGCAAGATTCACTATCTTTTGGCTTTGGGGGCCTGAAGGTGGTGCAAAGCTCAAATGGGTCTGCTGGCCGCAGCATGTTTTCTTTCTCGCTGGAATCATTGTTTTCAGCGTCGGAAGCATGCTTCATGCGCCCACAACGAAGTGACGTTGAATCATTTCATCAAGCGGATGCCCGGAGGCTATCGAGTTGCGGCCGTGATGAGGTTAGCCCCGGCATAGTCGGATGAGCCAGTCGAGGATGGCGTTGCTCACACTCGTATTCGAATGCCGCGTCCGTTTACATCCGTGAGGATGGATGGTTAACATCAAGTGCCCATTTGGCGGACCGCTTCCAGCGCGGAATTCTTCATGCGCGGCCGCGAGGCAACTCGCCGTTTGAAGCACACGACAACATGACAATAGGAGCCGAGATGGCGATTCTGGAAGTGCTTTCGTTCAAGCTCGCCGCGCCGGCGATTAAGCTCTTGGCCAAATGGGTCTTGCCGGAGCCGTTCAACTCCGAGACAGTCGTCGACGAGCTAGGCGACCTAGTGGATGCGCGGCTCTCCCAGTTTGAGGAGCGACGCAAAGCCAAGCGTCTCTTCGAGGATCTGCAGGACGAGGTAGCGAAACGGCTGGAGCACGCGCTCGAACGGGAGTTCAGCGGGCTGCCGGAATCCGACCGTATGGCTGCGACCGAGACGGTGGCCAGCGTCCTCGAGACCAAGGGCATCGCCTCGGAAACCCTTCGCTCGAACCTGGATCCCGACAAGCTATATCAGGGCCTTCGGCAACAGCACGCCAATGAATTCGATTCCCTTGGCGGCGATGCCACGCTAGCGGCCGACATGCTGCTGCGGGAGACCTGCGTTTACGTGGTGAGGCTCGTGGACAAGCTACCAGATTTCCGACTGGCGCAAGCCCGCGAGATGCTCGTGAGACAGGCGGGCTTGACGCAAGACCTGCACAAGGTTCTCGACGCCGTCGTGGCGCTGCGAGAGGAGTCGGTCGGTACGAGAGCTCGCGAGAGTCAGAATTTCGAGACGAACTATCGTCGCGCGCTAGTGCGAAGTCTCGATCAAATGCATCTGTTTGGCGTCAGGCAACTCAATGAGGTGTCGAGCGAATATCCGCTTTCGATTGCATACGTGACCTTGCGGGCGAACACCTCCGGGGAGAACGACGGTGGCACCGTCGAATCGATCCTGCCGGAGAAAATGCGGCTGCTCGTCCGGGGCGAGGCTGGTACCGGAAAGACGACGCTAATGCAGTGGATCGCGGTCCGCGCCGCGCGCAGGGATTTCAGCGGCAACCTGAGCTCTTGGAACCACCGCATCCCCATCTACCTGCGGCTTCGGGACTTTGCCAAGGAAAATGTAGATATCCCCACGCCGGAGAACTTCCTGCGTGGAGGCTTCGCTTCCACCATCGCCCATACGATGCCCACCCTCTGGATGCATGACGTACTTGAGCATCGGGCGCTCGTGTTGATCGACGGTGTCGACGAGCTTCCTATCTCGAAGCGATCCAAACTCATCCACTGGCTGATCTCCTTGGTGGATACTTTTCCGGATGCAGTCTTCGTGGTGAGTTCGCGACCGGCGGCATTGGACGCGGACTCTCCGCATCATTCCGTCGGAGCTGCGTTGAAGCGACACGCATTCGAAGCACTGACCCTTGAACCGTTACGGCTGCGGGAAAGCGAAATGCTTGTGACCCAGTGGCATCAAGCCGTGGCCCAAGACGTGTTGCAGGAGGGGCGCCTCGCGGACCTGGATGCCCATCGGCTTTCCTTGCACCGCGCCTTACGCGAGCGGCCGGCGATCCGAAATCTCGCGTCCAACCCTTTGCTGTGCGCCATGCTCTGCGCCCTCAATTGGCACTTGAACCAGCGGTTACCCAACGACCGTATGACGCTGTATCAGACGGCCCTGGAAATGCTGATCAGCCGGCGCGACAGTGATCGGGACATCCAAGCCACCCGACTGAAAGAAATTAATTTTCAAGGTAAGCAGGATCTGCTCGATAGGTTGGCCTATTGGATGCTGCGCAACGGCATAACTGAAGCGTCGGAAGACGAAATTCGGACCCAACTGGCGCTGTCGTTGCCGCGTCATCTCTCCTCAATTCAGGGTGACGCAACCCTGGTGCTGCAGGAGCTTCTCGAACGGAGCGGCGTTCTGCGCCGACCTCAGCACGGTTTGGTGGATTTCATACACCGCACATTTCTTGAATACATGGGTGCTCGCGCCGCGGTCCAATCCGGTGATGTGGGGCTTCTCGTAGAGCGGGCGAAGGAAGAGAGTTGGCGCGAAACGATCGTGTTCGCCGTGGGCCATTCTCAGGGTGTCGCGCGCGACAAGCTGATACAGCGCCTTCTGGAGAAGCCATTTCTCGGCCTGGGCCGCCGCTCCGCGGAGGCCGACGTCACTGCGGTTTGCTGCCTGGAAACCGGGTCGAGCAACCTCTCTCCGGAACTGCTGAGCAGGTTGCTTCAGCGGTCGAAGACCTTGTTTCCTCCGATCTCATTGATGCAAGCCCCGCTCCTCGCGCCAGCGGCGTCGCTCTATCCAGACCTTATCGAGGGCCACCAGAACGCCTCTGCGATGGCGGTCGCGGGTTGCATCCGGTGCGCGGCGATGATTGGTGGTGAAAGAATGCTCTCGGTCATCGAGAGCTACGCGCGGATAGACGCGCCGTTGGTGCGTGGCGAGCTCTTCGATGCATGGACGGGATTCGATATGGGAGCCTATCGCGATCGCGTCGTTATGAAGATGCCTTGGTGGGGCGAATTGCTAAAAGCATCCTCTCCCGGACGCAAGGATTTGCCGCCCATTGACGAGCTGGTGCGCTTGGTGGAATTGCTTTGCTATAGGGGCGAGCATCTGGGGAAAGCCAAAACATTCGAGGAGGCAATCAGCCGCTTCATGAAGTGGCGCTGGCTTTACTTGGGAAGCCTAGAGGACGAGCTTGGGTCCAGCGCCCCAACAGGAAGCAAGGTACCCGACCAAGAGCCGCGCACGTCCGTGGAGGTGGACGAGGAGAGACGACGTCCCAAGGATAAGGCGAAGCTCATCACCCTCGCCGATTTGAAGCGTGTCGTGGCGATCGAATCGCTCGACGATGTCCGCCTCGCTGTTCCGGTCGAGGCCGCAGCGCTCCCACTTCTTGCGAAACTTCAGGGATTGACTGAGTTCGGATTGATTCTCAACGACGCCACGCTTCTAAGCTCCGTGGCTCGGTTTAATCGATTGGAAAGATTGCATCTGAAGGGCGACTCGTACAGCGGCCGGAGCGCCTCGCCCACAATCTACGATCTCGGCCCACTCAAGGAGTTGCCGGACCTTAAGTCGCTGTCGATCGAATTTTTTTGGGAAGATGCGAGGATCGAAATGCCCTCATTGGATGAGCTGCCAAAGCTCACGAAGATAGAGGTCGTCTACTCTTGCGTCGGGCGCGTGCTGGGCCAGGTGCGAAGTCGCTACCTCGAAGAACTCAACCTTCACGTGGGTAGCGTGGGGGATCTCCTAGATCTGAGCGCCTGTTCTGCACTGCATACCTTGACCATCTCCGTCGAGGAGCCTACGACGTTGAAATTACCCGGAACGATCGTTTCCCTGCGCATCATGCAAGGCGCCAACGTGACACTCGAAGGCGATTTTTCCAGCCTCGAGCGTTTATACATCGGCGGAAAAAAAACGCACCTGAAAATGGAGCCTCTGTTCGAAGCTCCTGCTCTCAAGAAAGTCGTTGTTGACGACAGCCCCAACGCGCTGAAGCCCGAAGTCCGTCAGATGCTTGTCGATCGAGGGGTTGAGTTCGAAGCCCGCTGAGCGACCCCATCGCGTCAATGCGCAGCGGTTCGCGCACCATGCCGCGCACTCGCCGGCGGCATTCGTCGGCAACGGTGCTCGGCATCGTGTATTCCACCATCAGAGCCGCTTTCTTCAAGGAAGAACCAAACACGGGAAAGTCGACAATGACATGCTAACAGCCGTTCATCTCAACACACAACTTTGAGTTTTTTCCATACTGCGCGAATTGCCAGATGAGAGTCGGTACTTCATGACGACGGGGTTGAGCTTGACGCGTTCGACGCTCACGAACAAGCATGCCTGTTTCAGGCTCGGCATATCCCCCGAGTACCACTACCTCTTTCATGTTCTCCAGAACTTCAATGAGTCTCCAAGCAAAGCGGATGCTGAACATCTGCTCGCGCTTCCCAACGCGGCTCACCGATTCTTGGAGTTCTACACGTATGCAAAGCTTCCCTTGAGCGGGAAGTCGAACCTCGATCAGAGAGCAGGTCCTTTATTTGGACCAGAAAAGGCGATCCGCATCCTCAAGCTCTTGCGTCACTTCAGTCACCTCGAAGGGATTGAGTGGCTAATGACGCACGCGAACGTCCTAGCAGACATCGAGGAGGCTGTTGCGCAACCAATGGACTGCGTGAGGGCGGACAAGGATCACTACGAGGCGTTGGTCGCTGCGATCCGGTAGTTGCGTTCGTTGAGCCGCGTAATAGATTCAAAAGCGCTCTTGAGGCGATTCCCGCTGATACCCCTTCAAATGTCGTTCTTGTACGCGCCGGTTGCGTCTTCAGGCCCCTTATCGCGCGGCCTCTCACCTCTGCGGCATATCCCGAACCGAATACCCTAAGCTAACCGTCGCATCCTCCGGAATAGCCGGCATCGTCGCATTCCAAGCCGCCCAATCAGCTCGCATCGCAGCGAGTAGTTCGGGCTCCTTCTTCCCCAGATTAGCCCGCTCCCGCTCATCAGCAGGAATGTTGAACAGGTACTCGTTCCCGTCCACCTTCAGGTACTTCCAGTCCCCATCGCGCATCGCTTCTTGCCCGCGATGGTTCATGCGCCAGTGCAGCGGCCGGCGAAAGCTCTTCGACGCATCCTTGAGTACAGGCATCAGCGACACGCCGTCCAGTGGATAGTCCGAGTGCGCTGAAACTCCGGCCGCGTCGAGCATGGTGGCCGACCAGTCCATGGTCATGCACAACTGCGTGCTCTCGCCGCCCTTGCCGATCACCGCAGGCCAGTGCGCGATCCATGGCACGCGGATGCCGCCTTCAGTCAAATCCATCTTGCCGCCCACCAGCGGCCAGTTGTCCGAGAAGCGTTCGCCGCCGTTGTCGCTGGTGAACACCACCAGCGTGTTGTCGGCCATGCCGTGCTTTTGCAGCGCGGCCATGATCCAGCCGATGCCTTCGTCCATGTGATGGATCATGCGGCGGTACACATGAATGTTGCCGCCGGCCAGGTCGAACAGGTTGTCCTTGACGGTGGGGGCCTTCTCCGCGTCGTCGCGGGTTTCCCATGGCCAGTGCGGGGCGGTGTAGTGCAGGCTCAGGAAGAAGGGCGCTTCCTGCTCTGACATGCGCTCCACGTACTCGACCGCGCGCTTGGAGAGGATGTCGGTGAGGTAGCCCTCTTCCTGCTTGTCTTCTTCGCCAAGCCACAGGTCGTGGCGGCCGGTGGAATCGCAGTGGGTGAAGTAGTCGACGCCGCCCGACATGGGGCCGAAGAATTCGTCGTACCCCGAGCGCAGTGGGCCGAAGGTGGGCGGGTAGCCCAGGTGCCATTTGCCGATGAGCGCGGTCTGGTAGCCGCTGGCTTTCAGCAGTGACGGCAGGGTGGGGTGGTCGGTGGGCAGGCCGAGCGTGGTGCTGCCGCGGCTCTTGCTGTTGATGGGCTCTTCGGCGGCGCCGCGCAGGCGGTACTGGTAGCGGCCGGTGATCATGCCGAAGCGCGTGGGCGAGCACACGGGCGAGTTCGCGTAGCCCTGCGTGAGCTTCAGGCCGTTGGCGGCCAGGCCGTCGAGCACGGGCGACACGGGGCCGAACACGGCGTCGCGGCCGCCGTAGCAGCCGAGGTCTGCATAGCCGAGGTCGTCGGCAACGATGAAGATGATGTTGGGTCTGGTCATGTCTCTTTGACGGTTTTTCTAAAAGGGGCTCAGGGCTGGTAGCCCGACTTCTGTACGACGGGCGCCCACTGCGCGCGGTAGGCCTTGAGCATTGCGGCGGTCTGCGCCTGCGTGCTCACCACCGGCGTCATGCCGGAGTCCTTGAATTTGCGTTGCGTGTCCGGGTCTTGCATGACTTCGCGGATCAGGTTGGACAGGCGCTCGACCTTCTCCTTCGACATGCTGTTCGGCGCGAAGAAGGTGTTCCAGCCGGTGGCGGAAAGGTCGAGGCCGGCTTCCTTGAAGGTGGGCACGTTCGGCGCAAAGGGCGAGCGCTTGGCGCCCGACAGCGCCAGGATGCGCAGCTTGCCCGCCGCATGCTGCGGCACGACCACGTCTTCGGTGTCGACGGCAATGGGCACTTGTCCGCCGATCAGGTCGTTCAGCAGCGGGGCCGAGCCGCGGTAGCCGATCACCTGGGTCTGCACGTTGGCCTTTTCTCCGACCATGAGGCCGAAGAAGTGCGGCAGGCTGCCGGTGGCCGGCACGCCCACGTTGGCCTGCGTGGGGTTGGCGCGCATCCACGCCAACAGGTGGTTCAGCTCGCGCACGGGCAGGCTGGGCGAGACGGCAAGCGCAAAGTTGTAGTCGTTGACGTACGACACGGGCACGAAGTCGCGCTCGGGGTCGTAGTTGTTGTCCTTGAAGACCAGCGGCGCGACGATCATCACGGCGGGGTTGGCGAGCATCAGCACGTTCTGGTTGGCGGGCGTGATCTTCACTTGTTGTGCAGCAAGGCGGCCGCCCGCGCCGGGCTTGTTGTCGACGACCACCGCCACGCCCAGCTTGGCGCCGAGCTTGTCGCCCACGATGCGCGCCACGCGGTCGGTGGCGCCGCCGGGGGCGTAGCCGACCACGATGTGCAGGGGGGTGTCGAACTTGGCCTGGGCGCTTGCCTGGGTGGCGAAGGCCGACGCAAAGCCGGCAATGGCCAGCAGGCCGGCGGCGCGGCGGGTGAAAAGGGAGGTCGGCAGCATGATGGGCAAGTCCTTGTCGTCGTCTTCGGTCGGTCGGGCGGTGACCAGTAAGTGTGACCGCGAGGCTCGCGGTTGCGGACGATTCTGAAGACGCTGCGTTCGATTGATCAAATCAACCATTGCCGGGGTTTACCCCGCGGCAACACCGGTCTCATCAGTCCACCTTCATGCCGGTTGCCTTGACGATGCGGCCGTAGCGCGCCTGGCTGGCGGCCAAGTGCTCGCTGGCTGCGTTGCCGGTTTCTGCGAGCGGCACCATGTCTAGCGAGGCCAGCCGGGCCTTGACCTCGGGCAGCGCCAGCGCTTTCTGCAGCGAGGCGCGCAGCGTTTGCATCACCGGTTCGGGCGTGGCGGCGGGCACCATCGAGATATAGAGCACTTCGAACTCCAGGCCCTTCAGGCCCAGTTCGCCCACGGTGGGCACCTGCGGCAGCAGCGGCGAGCGTTGTTTGCCGGTAACGGCCAGCGCGCGCAGCTTGCCCGACTGGACTTGCGGCAGCAGGCCCGGCGTGGCGAGGATGCCGGCCTGCACCTCGTCGCCCATCAGCGCCAGCACGGCCGGCGAGTTGCCCTTGTAGGGCACGTGGGTGATCTTCGCGCCCGTTTCGGTGGCGAAGATCTCGGCGGCAATGTGGCCGGGGCTGCCGTTGCCGGCCGAGCTGAAGGTGGCGGGCTCGGCCTTGGCCTGCGCGATGAACTCGGGCAGCGTCTTCGCCTTGACGCCCGGCGCCACACCAAAGCTCAGGCCCGAGGAGCTGAAGATCATCAGCGGCTTGAGGTCTTTGGCCGCGAAGGGCATCGACGCGTACAGGTGCGGGTTGATGGTGAAGGTGCTGTCGATGCCCAGCAGCACGGTGTAGCCATCGGCCGGGCTCTTGGCGACCAGGTCGGCGCCGATGTTGCCGCCGGCACCGGGCCGGTTGTCGACGATGAAGGGCTGCTTCAGGTCTTTCTGCAGCGCATCGGCCAGCGCGCGGCCGAGGATGTCGATGGGGCCGCCCGCCGGGAAGTTGGTGAGGAACTTCACCGGCTTGGTGGGGTAGGGCGCATCGGCTGCGATGGCTTGGGTGGCGATGGTGCCAAGGGCGAGTGCCGCGCAGGCGGCGATGGCAAGGCGGCGACGTGTGCCGCCGAAGGCGTTCGGTGAACCGGTGGTCATGTCTCTGTTGTCTCCTTATGTCTTCGTGTCGAAGGCAACTCTAGGAGGCCAGCGCGGGCTGCACAACTGAAAGCTCTTCTGCCAGGTATTCCTGCTGGTTATATTCAAACGGCCGCTCGCTCAAGGAAAGCCCCATGTCAGCCATGAACTTTGCGCGCCTGAAGCTGCGCCATCTGCAGTGCCTCGTGATGGTGGCGCAAGAGCGCAACCTCGTGCGCGCGGCCGAGGCGCTCTCGCTCACGCAGCCGGCGGTGTCCAAGACCGTTGCCGAGCTGGAAGAGATCGTCGGCCGCCAGCTGCTGCTGCGCCGCCGCCGCGGCGTGGAGCTCACGCCGGCCGCCGAGGTGCTGGTGCGCCACGCCGTCTCTGCCCTGCGCGGTCTGCGCGAAGGCATGGGCCTGGCGATGGACCAGCCCGAGGCCGACCAGTTGCGCGTGGCCGTCGGCGCCTTGCCGAACATGGTGGCCAACCTGCTGCCCGAGGCCGTCGCCCTGCTGAACGAAGCGCACCCCGCGCTGCGCGTGCGCGTGATGAGCGGCACCAACGCGCAGCTGATGACGCAGCTGCGCCAGGGCGAAATCGACGTTGTGCTCGGCCGCCTCGCGCAGGCCTCGGCCATGGCCGACCTGGCCTTCGAGCAGCTCTTCAGCGAGCCGCTGCTGCTGGTGGTGCGCCCCGGCCATCCGCTCGCGTCACGGCGCAAGCCGACGCTCGACGCGCTGGCCGCGCATCCGCTGGTGCTGCCGGTGTCGGGCACGCTCATCAGGCACACGGCCGATGCCTTCCTGATCGCGCAAGGCCTCGCGCTGCCCAACCGGCTGGTGGAGGCGACCGACACGAGCTTCGTGGTGGGGCTGCTGCAGCGCTGCGACGCGGTGTGGTTCGCGCCGCAAGGAGCGGTGGAAGGCTTCATCGCGCGCGGCGAGTTGAAGCGCGTGGCCATCGATACGTCGAGCACCGAAGGGCCGGTCGGGTTCACTGTGCGCCGCAGCGGCGAGCTGGGGGAGGGCGCGCGGCTGTTGCTCGCAACGATCCGCGGGATCGTGCTCAAGCGAAAGGTTTGAGGCCCTACGCGGGAGCCTTGAGGTCGTTTTCCCGCAGCATCACGGGCTCCATCGAACCCTGTGCCAGACGGCGCCGCACGGCCGCGTCGATTTCCTGGGCATGAAGGCCGTAGGTGTTCAGCGGGTCGGCGTCTTCGCCGGTGCGGTAGTGATAGCGCAGGGTTTCTCTTCCGATGCTCGCGTTCACGTCGTGACCCTCCACTGCCACCGAAAAGCGTACCGTGCCCGAAGCGTCGTGAAAGAAGGCGGCGTCAGCCATCGCAAGGCCTGGTGTGTGTCATGGGAGTCCTTTCGGTGATGCGCAGAAAGACATCCGCGTGGGGCACTCTAGTCCTTAATGCCGGTGGCGTCTGTCCGGTCTCACGCTTATGGAGTCCCGCTCAGGCGCCGACGTAGGCCGCAAGGTGCTTGCCCGTGAGGGTGGAGTGGGCGGCGACGAGGTCGGCGGGCGTGCCCTCGAACACGACCTGGCCGCCGTCGTGCCCGGCGCCGGGGCCGAGGTCGATGATCCAGTCGGCATGCGCCATTACCGCCTGGTGGTGTTCGACGACGATGACCGACTTGCCTGCATCCACCAGCCGGTCGAGCAGGCCGAGCAGTTGCTCGACGTCGGCAAGGTGCAGGCCTGCGGTCGGCTCGTCGAGCACGTACACGCCGCCTTTCTCCGCCATGTGAGTGGCCAGCTTGAGCCGCTGCCGCTCGCCGCCCGACAGCGTGGTGAGCGGCTGGCCCAGGCTGAGGTAGCCGAGCCCGACGTCGGCGAGCCGGTCGAGGATGGCGTGCGCAGCCGGCGTGCGGGCATCGCCCGAGCCGAAAAATTCCCTGGCCTCGGTCACCGACATGGCGAGCACTTCGCTGATGTCGCGCCCGCCGAAGTGATGCTCCAGCACCGAGGCGTGAAAGCGCTTGCCCTCGCACTCTTCGCAGGTGGTGGCAACGCCGGCCATCATCGCCAGGTCGGTGTAGATGACGCCCGCGCCGTTGCAGGCGGGGCAGGCGCCTTCGGAGTTGGCGCTGAACAGGGCGGGCGTCACGCCGTTGGCCTTCGCGAATGCGTTGCGAATCGGGTCGAGCAGCCCGGTGTAGGTGGCCGGGTTGCTGCGTCGCGAGCCGCGTATCGAGCCCTGGTCTACCGACACCACGCCCGCGCCGGCAGGAATCGACCCGTGCACGAGCGAACTCTTGCCGGAACCGGCCACGCCGGTCACGACGACCAGCACGCCCAGCGGCACATCGACGCTCACGTTGCGCAGGTTGTGCGTCTTCGCACCGCGAATCGGCAGCTTGCCCGTGGGCTTGCGCAGCTTTTTCTTGAGGGCGGCCCGGTCGTCGAGGTGCCGGCCGGTGAGAGTGTTGCTGGCCCGCAGTGCCTCGACGGTGCCTTCGAAGCAGACAGTGCCGCCGGCAGTGCCGGCCCCGGGGCCGAGGTCGACGACGTGATCGGCGATGGCGATGGCCTCGGGCTTGTGCTCCACCACGAGCACGGTGTTGCCCTTGTCGCGCAGTCGCAGCAGCAGGCTGTTCATGCGCTGGATGTCGTGCGGGTGCAGCCCGATGGTCGGCTCGTCGAAGACGTACGTCACGTCGGTGAGCGAGGAGCCGAGGTGGCGGATCATCTTCGTGCGCTGCGCCTCGCCGCCGGAGAGCGTGCCCGAGGGACGGTCGAGGCTCAGGTAGCCGAGCCCGATTTCCACGAACGAGTCGAGCGTGTGCGCCAGCTTGGCGAGCAGCGGCGCCACAGAAGGCTCGTTGAGCCCGCGCACCCATTCGGCCAGGTCGCTGATCTGCATCGAGCATGCATCGGCGATGTTGATCTTCCTGATCTTCGAAGACCGGGCCGCCTCGCTGAGCCGGGTGCCTTTGCACTCGGGGCAGGTGCTGAACGTTACCGCGCGCTCCACGAAGGCGCGGATGTGCGGCTGCATGGCGTCGACGTCTTTCGCGAGGAAAGACTTCTGCACCTGCGGTACCAGCCCCTGGTAGGTGAGGTTGATGCCATCGACCTTGATCTTGGTCGGCTCCTTGTGGAGCAGGGCGTCCAGCTCCTTCTTCGTGAACTTGCGGATGGGCTTGTCGGGGTCGAAGAAGCCGCAGCCGTTGAAAATGCGGCCGTACCAACCTTCCATGCTGAAGCCGGGAATGGTGAGCGCGCCTTCGTTGAGCGATTTGCTGTCGTCGTAGAAAGCGGTCAGGTCGAAGTCGGTAACGGCGCCCCGGCCTTCGCAGCGCGGGCACATGCCGCCGGTGCGGTTGAAGCTTTGCTTCACGGTCTTGCTGGCACCGCGTTCGACGGTGATGACGCCGGTCGCCTTGACCGATGGCACGTTGAAGGCAAAGGCGCTGGGCGAGCCGATGTGCGGTTTGCCGAGGCGGCTGAAAAGAATGCGCAGCATCGCGTTGGCGTCAGTCGCGGTGCCGACGGTGGAGCGCGGGTCGCCGCCCATGCGCTCCTGGTCCACGATGATCGCGGTCGTCAGGCCATCGAGCACGTCGACCTCGGGCCGCGCCAGCGTGGGCATGAAGCCCTGAACGAAGGCGCTGTAGGTTTCGTTGATGAGCCGCTGCGACTCCGCGGCGATGGTGCCGAACACCAGAGAGCTCTTGCCCGAGCCGGAGACGCCGGTGAACACCGTAAGCCGCCGCTTCGGCAGCTCGACGCTGATGTCCTTGAGGTTGTTCACGCGCGCGCCCTGCACGCGGATCAGGTCGTGGTGGTCGGCGGCGTGCGGGGTGTTCTTCGAGTCCTTCTTTGGGGCCTTGCTCATCGTGTCTCCGTCTTTCGGGGCGGTGGGTCAGCGCAATTGCTGGATGCGGATCATGTTGCCCGCGGGGTCGCGCACGGCGCAGTCGCGAACGCCGTAGGGTTGCTCGGTCGGCTCCTCGACGATCTCGGCCTTGGCGGCCTGCAGCCGCGCGAAGGCACCGTCGAGGTCTTTGGTGGCAAACAGGATCGTGGCGTAGGTGCCCTTGGCCATCATCTCGGCGATGGTGCGGCGCTCGTCGTCGGTGAGGCCGGGCGTGGCGGCCGGCGGATACAGCACGATCGAAATGCCGGGCTGGCCGGCGGGGCCGATCGTGATCCAGCGCATGCCGCCGTATCCGACGTCGTTGCGAATCTCGAAGCCGAGGGTGTCGCGGTAGAAGGCGAGCGAGGTTTCCGGGTCGTCGTGCGGGAGAAAGGTCGAGTGGATGGTGATGTCCATGGCGATGTTGTTGCTAGGTAAGCAGGGGTGGCCATGCTAGCTGCGGCTCCGGGGCCGGCGCTTCTCGATTCCTGATCGGTCGTGTCACTTGTTTTGCCACGCAAGACGGCATTCCCTCGGTCGCGCTCGCTTCCTGCCGCCGGTAGGCGCCGGGCGGCATGCCGACCAGTTCGGTGAAGCGGGTGGTGAAGGTGCCCAGCGACCCACAGCCGACCGCAAAGCAGACCTCGGTAACGCTGAGATCGCCGCGCCGCAGCAGCGCCATTGCGCGCTCGATGCGCCGCGTCATCAGGTAGGCGTAGGGCGGCTCGCCGTAGGCAATGCGGAACTGGCGGCTCAGGTGCCCGGCCGACATGCCCGCGTCGCGCGCGAGCGTTTCGAGGTCCAGTGGCTGCGCGTATTCCCGGTCGATCCGGTCGCGAACGCGGCGCAGCCGGGCGAGGTCGCGCAGCTGCTGCGCGGCGGTGGGTCTGCTGGTCATCCGGTGGATCGTGCCACGGTGCGCCGCGGTGCTCAAGCCGAGTGGGGCGTTCGAGTTCAAGGGGCTTTTGAATAGCAGATCGGCCGCTTGGTCTAATGGTGGACTCATGAGAAAAGTCGACCCTGAACGCCAGTCGCTGGTCGACGCCCTGCGCGGCTTCGCGCTGCTGGGCATTCTTGTTGTGAACATCGCGAGCTTTTCCTCGACCTACTACGGCGTTGGCGTGCCCGACCCGATGGCGCAGTCGGCACTGGAGCGCGCGGCCTTGCTCGTCAGAACGCTGGTGTTCGAGACCAAGTTCTATCTGCTGTTCTCTTTTCTCTTCGGCTACAGCTTCACCTTGCAGATGCGCGCGGCCGAGCGCGACGGCAAGCCCTTCGCGCCGCGCCTGCTGCGGCGCCTGGGGGCGCTGTGGGTTATCGGCCTGCTGCATGCGGTGCTGCTGTACCACGGCGACATCCTCACCACCTATGCAGTGCTGGGCGCGGTGCTGCTGATGCTGCGGCGGCGTGGCGATGTGTTCCTCGTGCGCTGTGGGGTCGGGCTGGTGCTGGCGACGGCGCTGCTCTGGGCCGGCATCGGGTATCTGTGGGCGCTGGCTGGCATTCCGCAGGACACGATGGGCAATGCCTACGTCGAGGCGGCCGCGGCACTGGCGGCCTATCGCGGAACGCCCGCCACGGTGATCGTCCAGCACTTGCGCGAGCTGTCGCAGATCTGGTGGGTCACGGGGCTGGTGCAGGCGCCGACGGCGCTGGCGATGTTCTTCGCGGGCTTCATCGCAGGGCGGCGCGGGCTCTTCGCGAATGCTGATGCGCATCGCGTGCTGTTCCGGCGCCTGCTGTTCTGGGGGCTGGTCATCGGGCTGCCGGGGGCCTTGGTGTATGCCTTTCCGTCGATACGGCTGGACAACGCCGTCCGCGAGCTCTACGGCCTCGCGGCCACGCTGCTGACGGCGCCTTTTCTTGCCGCCGCCTATGCGTCTGGCCTGGTGCTGCTGATGCAGACGCCGCGCGGTCACGTGCTCGAAGGCCTGCTGGCGCCGGCGGGGCGCATGGCGCTGACCAACTACCTGATGCAGTCGCTGGTGTGCGCATGGCTCTTCCTGGCGTATGGGCTGCGCTGGATCGGCACGGTCGGCCCGCTCGCGGCCACGGCCATCGCCTTCGCGATCTTCGCGGCGCAGTTGGTGCTGAGCCGCTGGTGGATGAGCCGCTTCGTCTACGGGCCGGTGGAGTGGCTGCTGCGCGCGTTCACGAACCTTGCGCTGCCTCCGATGCGGCGCAGGCGCTGATCCCTGATCGCAGCGCTTACGGTGGCGGAAGCGGCCGCGACCACAGCCACGCCAGCACCGTCGCCATGCACGCGATGGCCAGCACGGCGAGCCAGGTGCGGTGTGCGGTGAAGGAAACGATCACGGCACACACCGCCATCGTGGCCGTCGCGCTCCACTTGGCGCGGCGGCTCACGGTGCGGCCGTTGGCCCAGTTGTGCAGCAGCGGCCCGAACAGGCGGTGATTCAGCAGCCAGGCGTGCAGCCGCGGCGAGCTGCGGGCCGCCGCCCATGCGGCCATCAGGATGAACACTGTCGTCGGCATGCCGGGCACGACGACGCCGATGAGGCCGAGCACCAGGCACAGCAGCGCAAAGCCGTACAGCAGGGCCCGCGTGAGCGCGGAGTGCCGTTCGGGGTCGGGCCGCTCTGGCTTCAAGGCCGGATCAGGCCACAGCCTGCTGGTGTTCGCGCTCCTGATTGCCTTCGCTCGCGATGCGCGTCTTTGGCAGGAACTGCGGGTACTCGCGCTGCATGAAGTCGATCAGCCCCTCGCGCACGCTGCAGCGCAGGTCGAAGGCCAGGCCCGAGGTGGCTGCGGTGCAGAGCACGCGGACCTGCATGGTGCGTTCGGTGGCGTCGGTCACGCGCAGGTTGAAGAAGCGACCGTCCCACTCGGGCGCGGCCTTCACGATGCGCTCTGCCTCCTCGCGCAGCGGCGCGAGCGGCATGCCGTAGTCGACGTAGATGAAGACCGAGCCGAGCAGCTGGGCCGAGTGGCGCGTCCAGTTCTGGAACGGCTTCTCGATGAAGTAGGTGAGCGGCAGGATCAGGCGCCGGTCGTCCCAGATGCGGATGACGACGAAGGTGCCGGTGATTTCTTCGACGCGGCCCCATTCGCCCTCGACCACCAGCACGTCGTCGATGCGGATCGGCTGCGCCAGCGCAATCTGCAGGCCGGCAATGAGGTTGCTGAACACCGGCTTGGCCGCAAGACCGGCCACGATGCCGATCACGCCGGCCGAGGCCAGCAGGCTCGCGCCCACCTGTCGTGCGCCGGGAAAGGTCATGAGCATCATCGCGCCGCCGGCCACCACGACCACCGTCATGGCGGTGCGCGCGAGCACGCGGGTCTGCGTGAGCACGCGGCGGGCCTGCAGGTTGTCGGCGATGTCGGAGGGGTTCTGCGCCAGCACGCCGTCGGCAAAGCCGCTGATGGCCTTCACCGTGAGCCAGGTGGCGGCGGCGATGAGCAGCAGGCCGTTGAGGTGGCGAACGTTGCCGATGAAGCGCAGGTCGTCAGGCGCCGCCTGGAAGATGAGCAGCAGCGCCACCAGCGGCAGCACCAGCCGCGCCGGCGCGTTGCAGTTGATCACCATCGCGTGCACCGTGGGCACGGGACGGGTGATGCGCTTCAGGACAAGGCCGCCGATGCGGTGAACCAGAAGAGCGAGCGGGATGGCGACGAGGATGGCAATCCATGTGCCGAACCAGGGGTGGGCAAGTATCTCTTTGGTCATCAGGCGGTGGTCGTCGTGGCTGCTGTTGTCTCGTTCAGGGGTTGAAGAATGCGCGCCGCGTCGTCGCGCAGCTGCGTGGCCAGGGCCGTGGCCAGGTCGAGCCGGCGCAGCAGCCAGGGGCTGATGTCGTTGTCGAACGGGTCGGGCAGGGGGATCGGGCCGCCGACGGTGGTCGAGCCGGCACTCTCGGGGTGAGAGGGGCCGGTGGTGGGAGTGGTTCCGATGGCCGCCTCGATGCGCTGCGCGGTGCGGCTGATGGGGCCCTCGACCTCTGCCGGCGTGAGGCGGTCGCGCCGCAGCACGAGCATCGACTTCACCGCGCTCAGTTGCGCGAGCAGCTGGTAGCTGTGGGCCTGCAGGTGTTCCAGCGGCTCCAGCGGCGGCTGCACTGCGCGCGGTTCGGAAAGCGAGCGCTGCGTGGCCTGCACCAGCGCCGAGAGGCTGTCGTAGGCCTCGCGGCGCGCAAGGCGCCATTCGAGCTCGGGGCTGCTGTCGATGGCCTGAAGCTGGCCTAGGCCGAGCGCCAGGCGCGCATGCCGGGCCTGCGCGGTGAGCACGCGCGACACCAGCGCCGGAATTTGCGTGCGCTCCCACGAGGGCAGCACGTAGCAAAAGCCCCAGGCCAGCGCTGCGCCGATGAGCGTGTCGGCGATGCGCTCGAACAGCGCGAAGATCGGCGCCACGCCCACGTTCAGCATGTGGGCCTGCACCAGGCCGAGCACGGTGGCTGCCACAGCGGTGATGAGATAGCGCCGCACCGCAAAGCTGTGCGCAATGGCCTGCGCCACGGTCACGATCACCAGCAGCATCAGCGCCGAAGGGTGCGCCGACAGCAACCCCACCGCGAGCACGCAGCCCAGCAGCGTGCCGGCCACGCGCGCATTGCGCCGCTCCAGCGTCTGCGAGAGGCTGCCGCGCAGCACGACCACGATGGTCAGCAGGATCCAGTAGTCGTGAGAGCCCCAGGGCATCGACACGGCGATGGCGTAGCCCGCGGCAATGGCCAGCGCGGCGCGGATGGCGTGGCGCAATGGCGGCTGGTCCCAGCGCCACAGCGTGAGGAAGGGGCGCAGCGACCAGTCGGTCGGGCTCACGAACAGCTGCCAGTTGGCGCGCACCACGGCGAGGTTGGGCTCGGCGTCGCCGCGCGCCATGGCCGACAGGCGCAGCACTTCGTCGTTGATGTGGCCGATGCGGCTGGCCAGCCCGCGCGCGAGCATGGCGGCGGTGGGGCCGATGTGGCCACCGCCTCCACCGTGCATGTTTGCGCTGTCGTCCGCCGAAACGTGGATGGCCGCGAGGCGCGGGCGGCGGTCGGCCACGGCTTCGGGGTGGCGGCCCATCATGAGGGCGTCGGCCAGCGCGATGGTTTCGTCGGCGAGCTCCTCGAGCACGCAGCGCATTTCGATCAGCGCCTCGGCATGCGCGGGGTGGGCGCGCAGGGTGTCGAGGTCGAGCTCGCTGGCCAGCAGCTGGTCGCGCATTTCGAGCACGATCACCAGCATGGCGGCCAGGCGCTGGCGGCGCGGGGTGCGCGGCGATTCGAGCACGATGTCGCGCGTGGCCTGCAACTGGTCGGCCAGCGCGGCCTGTTCACGCAGCAACTGGCCCAGCACCGGCGCGGGGGTGTCGCGCACATCGCGGGTTTCGTCCTGCGGCAGGAATTGGCTGGCCTCGGTGCGCATGAGCGCGGCCAGCGAATACAGCACGTCGGCCACCGACTGGGTGCGAAAGCGCCCGTTGAGCGCCAGGTTGGCGAGCGTGGCCCAGATCACGTACAGGCCCGCGCCCAGGCCGAAGTGCCAGGTGCGCTCCAGCGCGTCGGCCATGCCGGTGGGCGCCGGCGTGGCCATGGAGAACACCATCGAGAACATCACCGCAATGGCGATCGGGATGCCCCGCTTGCCCCAGGCCATGGCCAGGAAGGCCATGAAGGTGGCGGGCACCAGCAGCAGCCCGAGGCGAATGGGCGCGGTGTGCAGCATCTGCACGGCAAAGAACAGCGGCAGGCCGATGAGCGGCGCCGGCAGCATCTGGAAGAACTTGCCGCGGCGCGGGCCCGGCAGGTCGGGCGGCGCGGTGACGATCACGCCGGTGGCGGCGGCCGAGGCCGCGATGGTGCCGAGCCAGAAGTGGATGCCGCCCGAGATGAACAGCAGGCCCAGCGCAACGGTGAGCCCGCTCGCGACGTAGTGGCTCAGCGCAATGCGCAGAGCGGCACGAACGCGGGGCGCGGCGTTGGGCCCCAGCATCGTCACTTGGCGGAGGCGTCGCCCTCGCGGGGCTGGGGAGGGGTACCGTTGGCGGGCGCGTCACGGCGCACGCGCGTGAGCTTGCGGGGAGCGGGCTTCGCTTCGGCAGCGGCTTGGGTGGCGCCTTCGGCCGCTTCGTCGGCGAAGTCGACCACGGTGCTGCGGGCGTAGAGGTCAGCCGAGGCATCGTCCGCGTTCGACTTGGTCGAGGCGGAAACGGCGCGCACGCGGTCGCTGGCGCGCAGCTTGTCGTCCACGTTGGCGAACTTGGAGTACTTGGCGAGCAGCGGCACCAACTGGCCGTAGATGCGCGGAGCGCCGGCCAGGCATTCGCGCTGCTCGAGGAATTCGGGCTCGCCCGTGAAGTTGCCGATGAGGCCGCCAGCCTCGGTGACCAGCAGCGAACCCGCGGCCACGTCCCAGGGGTTCAGGCCGGTTTCGAAGAAGGCGTCGGTGAAGCCGGCCGCCACGTAGGCCAGGTCGAGCGCCGCGGCGCCGGGGCGGCGCAGGCCGGCCGCGCGGGGCATCATGTCCGCCATGATGGCCAGGTACTGCTTGAAGTTGTCGCCGGTGCGGAACGGGAAGCCGGTGGAAATCAGGCACTCGTTCAGGCGGGTGCGCTTCGACACGCGGATGCGGCGCTCGTTCATGTAGGCGCCGCGGCCCTTGGTGGCGGTGAACAGGTCGTTGCGGGTGGGGTCGTACACCACGGCCTGCTCGATCTTGCCGCGCACCGACAGCGCGATGGACACGCAGTACACCGGGAAGCCGTGGATGAAATTGGTGGTGCCGTCGAGCGGATCGATGATCCAGACGTAGTCGGAGTCTTTGGCGCCGTATTCGGTGCCCGATTCTTCGGCCAGGATGCCGTGCCCCGGGTATGCGCCAAGCAGCGTCTCGATGATCGCTTTCTCGCTGGCGTGATCGACTTCGGTGACGAAGTCGTTGACCTGCTTCTGGGAGATGCGCACGGCCTCGACGTCGAGGGCGGCGCGGTTGATGATCGCGCCGGCGGCGCGTGCGGCCTTGACGGCCACGTTGAGCATGGGATGCAGGTTGGGGGACGACATTCTGGATTGTGAGAAGAACGGTGGGGTTGGTCCCCCGGAGGCGACCCGGCGATGCGGGCGGCGAGAATCGGGCATTTTACCGGCTCCGCCCGTTAGTGTCTCCAAACCCGCCATGCGCACCCGTTTCATCCTGATCCAGACCAGCCACGCCGGCAATGTGGGCGCCGCCGCCCGCGCCATGAAAACCATGGGTTTCGACGACCTCGTGCTGGTGGCTCCCCGCTGGGCCAACGTGCTGCGGCGCGAGGAAACCATCCAGCGCGCGAGCGGCGCGCTCGACGTGCTGACCAACGCCCGCATCGTCGAAACGCTGGACGAAGCCCTGGACGGCGTGACCCACCTGTGCGCCACGGCCATGATTCCGCGCGACTTCGGCCCGCCCACGCGCACGCCCCGGGAGCACCTGGAGCCGCTGGCGAAGCAGGGCGACCAGCATGTGGCTTTCCTGTTCGGCTCCGAGCGTTTCGGCATGCGGAACGAAGACGTCTACCGCTGCAACGTGGCGCTGAGCATCCCGACCGACCCGAAGTTCGGCTCGCTGAACCTGGGTGCGGCCATTCAGGTGGTCGCCTACGAATGGCGGCTGGCGCTCGGCGGCTACGAGGTGCGCGAGGCCATCAACCCGGTGCAGGCGGCCGATGCGCAGGCCGTGGCCGGCATGCTCGACCATTGGGAACGCTCCCTGGTGGAGATCGGCTTTCTCGACCCCGAGGCGCCGAAGAAGCTCATGCCGAGGCTGCAGCAGCTCTTCAACCGCGCCCAGCCCACGCCGGAAGAGATCCACATTCTGCGCGGCATTGCCAAGGCCATGAGCGACGCCACCCGCCCGCCGCGAGGCTCGTAGCCTTTTAAAACCTTATCGCCTGTAAGCGATGACGGCGGGTTATAGACTGCCCGCCCCATATCGATATAACGACAAAAGGCAGCGATGTTCTCTCGACTGCGCGCCGACATCCGGTGCATCCTCGAACGCGACCCGGCCGCCCGCAGCGCCTGGGAAGTGATCACGGTCTACCCCGGCTTCCATGCCGTGGTGCTGCATCGCTGGGCGCATGCCTGTTGGACGCATGGCTTCAAGTGGCCGGCCCGCTTCATTGCGCACTGGGCGCGCTGGATGACCGGCATCGAGATTCACCCGGCGGCCAAGATCGGCGAGCGGGTGTTCTTCGACCATGCCATGGGCGTGGTGGTCGGCGAGACGGCAGAGATTGGCGACGGCTGCACCATCTACCAGGGCGTGACGCTGGGCGGCACCTCGCTCTACAAGGGCACCAAGCGGCATCCGACGCTGGGGCGCAATGTGGTGGTGAGCGCGGGGGCCAAGGTGCTTGGCGGGTTCGTCGTTGGCGACGGCGCCAAGATCGGCAGCAATGCGGTGGTCATCAAGCCGGTGCCGGCTGGGGCGACGGCGGTGGGCATTCCCGCACGCATCATCCCGTCGAAGACCGACGAGAGCGCCGACGTGGCCGAGCCGCAGAAGTTCTCCGCCTACGGCATCACGCAGGACGACGACCCGCTGAGCCAGGCGCTGCGCGGGCTGGTCGACAGCGCATCGGGGCAGGAGCACCAGATCGCGCTGCTGTGGCAGGCCATCGAGAAGCTGTCGGCGCAGCCCGGCACCAAGGACTGCGTGCCCGGCGATGCGGCACGCGACGAGAGCTTCGAGGCAGACAAGCTCACACAGCTCATCGGCAAATAGCAAGCCTGGTCAGCCGGCCTGACTAGCCGGCGCGCTTGGCGGGCGCATGCAGCGCCCCATGCACGTGGCCTGCGTGCTGACTGAAGGTCTCGGGTGCGAGCGCGGCGGTGTCCAGTTCCTGCAGGATGCCGCAGGCGCTCGCCGATTCGGGGCCGCAGCACTGCTGGCGCAGCGCCTTCAGCTGCTTTTCCAATGTCTTGAGCTCGGTGATGCGCGCGGCCACGTGGCCGATGTGGTCGTCCAGCAGCTGGTTGACCTCGCCGCAGTCTTCCTGCGGTGCATCGCGGAATTTCAGCAGGCTGCGGATTTCGTCGAGCGTCATGTCCAGCGAGCGGCAACGGCGGATGAAACCCAGGCGCTGGGCGTGGTCTTCGTCGTAGATGCGGTAGTTGCCGTCGGTGCGCGCGGGCTCGGGCAGCAGTTGCTCGCGCTCGTAGTACCGGATGGTTTCGACCGGCGTGTTCGCGACCTTGGCCAGTTCACCGATTTTCATGATGCGGCAAATGTACGAGTGGAAATGAGCGGTTGACTCTACACCTGCTTCAGGGTTTCCAATCGATTCCATGACGAATCAGAACACTCTGAACCCGGTCACTCCGGCCCTTCACCCGCACGATCACGACCATGGTCACAGCCATGCGCACGGACACGCGCATGCGCATGCCCCGGCCGAAACCTCCTGCTGCGGCAACCCGGTCTGCGGCTCGTCGCCCGCCGTCGATACGGCCGAAATTCCGAAGGGCGCCTTGCTCTTTCGCATTCCCACGATGGATTGCGCCGTCGAAGAGTCCGAAATCCGCCGCGCGCTGGAGCCGGTAGCCGGTGTCCAGGGCCTGCGCTTTCGCCTCGGCGAACGCACGATGGCGATCACGGTGGATGCCGCTGCCTTGCCCCTGGCGCTCGATGCAATCCGCAAGGCCGGCTTCAAGCCCGAGCCTGTAGTCGAAGCGACAGGCGCGAAACCCGTCGCGCCAGTGCGCATCGCGGGCATGAGCATGGGCCTCGCGCGCCTCGTCGCCGCGCTGGTGCTGGCCGTCGCGGCCGAGTCGATCTCCTTCATGGGGCTCGAGGGCAAGGGCTTCATGGCCGCCGAGATGGTGCTCGCGCTGGGCGCCATCGGCCTTGCCGGACTCGACACCTACAAGAAGGGCTTCGGCGCATTGGTGCGCGGGCGCCTCAACATCAATGCCCTGATGGCCGTGGCCGTGACGGGCGCTTTCATCATCGGCCAGTGGCCCGAAGCCGCGATGGTAATGGCGCTCTATGCGATTGCCGAGCTCATCGAAGCCCGCGCTGTGGACCGCGCCCGCAACGCCATCCAGAGCCTGCTGGCGCTCGCGCCCGAGCAGGCCGAAGTGAAGCAGGCCGACGGAAGTTGGAAGGCTGTGATGGCCGACACCGTGGCACTCGACACCATCGCGCGCATCCGCCCCGGCGAACGCGTGCCGCTCGACGGCGTTGTCACCGCCGGCATCAGCGCCATCGACCAGGCACCGGTCACGGGCGAGAGCATTCCGGTCGACAAGACCATCGGCGACCCGGTGTTCGCGGGCACCATCAACCAGACTGCTGCGTTGGAGTTTCGCGTGACGGCCGTGGCGGCCAACACCACGCTCGCACGCATCATCCATGCAGTCGAAGAGGCACAGGGCTCGCGCGCGCCGACGCAGCGCTTCGTCGACAAGTTCGCCGCCATCTACACGCCCACCGTCTTCGTGCTGGCGCTGGCCGTCGCGACGCTCACGCCGCTGTTCATGGACTGGACGTGGCTGCAGGCCATCTACAAGGCGCTGGTGCTGCTGGTCATCGCATGCCCGTGCGCGCTGGTCATCTCCACGCCCGTCACGGTGGTGAGCGCGCTCGCATCGGCCGCGCGGCGCGGCATTCTCATCAAGGGCGGCACGTATCTCGAAGAAGCGCGCAAGCTCAAGGCTGTGGCGCTCGACAAGACGGGCACCATCACTGAAGGCAAGCCGAAGCTTGTGGAGTCCGTGCTGATCGAAGCATTGGGCAACGAGGCAACGGTGTTCGCCATTGCCGCCAGCATCGCGGGCCGCTCGGACCACCCCGTGTCGAAGGCCATCGCCGAAGGCTTGAAGGGCAATCAGGACGAGGTCGGCGACTTCACCGCGCTGCCCGGCCGCGGCGTGCAGGCCACGCACGCGGGGCAGGCCTACGTGCTCGGCAACCACCGCCTGATCGAGGAACGGGGCCTGTGCACGCCGTCGCTCGAAGCCGAGCTGAAGCGCCATGAAGAAGCGGGCCGCACTGTCACGCTGCTCGCATCGGACAAGGCCGTGCTTGCGCTGTTCGCCGTGGCCGACACCATCAAGGAATCGTCGCAGGCAGCGGTGGCGGAGTTGCGCGCGCTTGGCGTCGTGCCCGTGATGCTCACCGGCGACAACACCGCCACTGCAAAGACCATCGGCGCCCACGCCGGCATCGACGACGTGCGCGGCAACCTGCTGCCCGAGGAAAAGCTCTATGCCATCAAGGCGATGCAGCAGCGCTACGGCGCCGCCGCGATGACCGGCGACGGCATCAACGACGCCCCCGCGCTCGCGCAGGCCGACATCGGCTTCGCGATGGGCGGAGCCGGCACCGACACTGCGATGGAAGCGGCCGACGTGGTCATCATGAACGACGACCTGCGCCGCATTCCTGAGACCATCCGCCTGTCGCGCCGCGCGCACTCGGTGCTGTGGCAGAACATCACGCTGGCGCTGGGCATCAAGGGCGTGTTCTTCGTGCTCGCCGTGTTCGGCAGCGCGACGATGTGGATGGCGGTGTTCGCGGACATGGGCGCGAGCCTGCTGGTGGTGGCGAACGGGCTGCGGTTGATGCGCGTGCCGAAATAGGTCGTTGCTGTCTGCCTTACCAGCGCGCTGCCCACTTCTCCAGCGGCACGCGCGCTGCATTGCACACATAGCTCACCGAGTGATACCACCCCGCGAGCATCATCAGCTCGACCAGCTGCGCGTGGCTCCAGTGTGCGTTCAAGGCTTCCCAGAGCGCATCGTCCACGTCGCTGGTGTCGTGCAGCTGGTCGACCATCGACACCAGCAGCCGGTCGCGCGGCGCGAGCAATGAGAGATCACCGTCTGGCGAGGCCATCACGCGCCGATCGGTCTCGCTGAAGCCGGCCGCGTCTGCAAAGCCTGTCCAGTGCACACCCCATTCGTACTCCGCGCCGCAGCGGGCGCAGACCCGCAGGATCACGATCTCGCGTTCGCGCAGGCTGATGGCTGCCTTGCGGCCCAGCAGGTAGCGGCCCAGGTCGAGCGTGCGTTCGGCCAGCGCGGGGTTCACGGCCATCACGCGGAACAGCGCGAGAACTTCGGGCGCCTGTGGCGGCGTCATGCGCGTGAGCAGATCGCCGATGGGTTCGGGGTAGGGGGCTTCGAGCGGGGGGATCCTCGGCGCGCGGTTGGCGGCGGTGTCGGCCATGGGTGGTTCCTTCGATGAAGTGGATGGAATCGCTACGGAAAGCGTAGCGGTAAGATGCAGTCTATCGCTACGAAATGCGTAGCGCAAGGACGTACACTTGCGCATCGATCATCTGAAGGGCTTCGCATGGAAGACGCACAACCCACGGCATCGCGCCGACCCATCATGCGGCTGCTGGAGCAGCTCGGCCGCAAGGGCACGCTGCGCATCCTGTGGGAGCTGCGCGACGGGCTGCCGCAGAGTTTCAGGGCGTTGCGCGTCAGCACGGACGATATGTCGCCCTCAGTGCTGAACGACCGGCTCAAGGAGCTGCGCGCCGTCGGCGTGGTCGAGCTTGCCGACGCGGGCTATGTGCTCACCGAGTCGGGCGGCGAACTCGTCAAGCGCCTCACGCCGCTGAACCAGTGGGCCAATCGCTGGCTCGACGATGCGGCTTCGAACTAACATCGGCCGAATTTCTTCACCGATTCCAGTTCTTCGATGTCCGTCACTTCGCTCCTGCTGCAGCTCATCGTCATCCTGGCCACCGCGCGTTTATGCGGGTGGGTGCTTCGCCATGTGGGGCAGCCCGGCGTGGTCGGAGAGATGGCGGCGGGGCTGATGCTCGGGCCGGTCGTGATGGGGGCGCTGTTCCCCTCGCTGCACGCGCAGCTGTTCTCCAAGGAATCGCTGCAGGGGCTCTCATCGCTGTCGACGCTGGGGCTGGTGCTCTTCATGTTCGTGGTCGGCCTGGAGCTGCGAGCCTCGCAGGGCGTGCGCGAGCAGCTTCGCTCGGCGGGCTATGTGGGCGTGCTGAGCGTGGTCGTGCCGATGGCGCTGGGCATCGCGATTGCGCCGGCGCTGCATCCCACGCTTGCGCCGGCTGGCGTCGGCTTCTGGCCGTTTGCGCTGTTCATCGCGGCGGCGCTGTCGATCACGGCCTTTCCCGTGATGGCGCGCATCCTCAAAGACCGCGGCATGACGCGCACGCCCTTCGGCCAGCTGTCGCTGGGCGCTGCGGCCGTGGTCGATGTGTTCGCCTGGATCCTGCTGGCCTTCGTGGTCGCGATGGTCGGTGCAGGCGAGGGCTACCAGGGCCTGCTCAAGACCACGCTGGGTATGGCGGTTGTGCTGCTGGCGCTGTTCTTCGGGCTCAAGCCGGCCTTCGCACGGCTGCTGCGCGCCAAGGCGCCCGAGGGCGAACCATCGACCACCGTGATGGCGGCGCTGATGCTCGGCCTGCTGGCGACGGCATTGGTCACCGAGTGGCTGCACCTGCACGCGGTGTTCGGCGCCTTCCTGTTCGGCGCCTGCCTGCCGCGCGACGACCGGCTGCTGAAGTCGCTCACCGAACGCATCGAGCCGATCTCCATCGTCGTGCTGATGCCGCTGTTTTTCGCGCTGGCGGGGCTGGGCACCACGTCCAACGCCTTCTCGGGCGCGAGCCTCGGCGCGATGCTGCTGATCGTGGGCGTTGCCACCGTCGGCAAGATCGCCGGCGGCGCAGCCGGCGCGCGCATGGCGGGCTACGGCTGGCGTGACAGCCTGGCCACCGGCTCGCTGATGAATGCGCGCGGGTTGATGGAACTCATCGTGATGAAGATCGGCCTCGACGCGGGCCTGATCGGCCCGGAGCTTTTCACGATGCTGCTGGTGATGGCGCTCGTGACCACGGCGATGACGGGGCCGCTGATCAACCTGTTCATCGGCCGCAAGGCGGCAGTCGCGGCGGATGCCGCGCACGCCAAGCCCTAGTCCCGGTCGCTGCTGCGCCGCACCGTGAACCCGATGCGCGTCTCGCCGCCCTGGCTGGCCGCGAACACGCGCCCGCCGTGCATGCGCGCGATGGCTTCCACGATGGACAGGCCCAGGCCGTGGTGCCGGGTCGAGCCGTCCCGCGCCTGCGCCACGCGGTAGAAGCGCTCGAACAGGCGGGGCAGGGCGGCAGGGTCGATCGGCTCGCCACGGTTGACGACTGCGACTGCGAATTCATCGTCGCTCTCTACCCCGATCTCGATGCGAATCGTCGAAGCCGGCACCGCGAAGCGGATCGCATTGCCCAGCAGGTTGAAGAGCGCGCGCCGGACAAGCGCGGCGTCCACGTCGGCCATGGCGTCGCCCTTCACTTCCGCACGCAGGCCGGCTTCTTCCAGCATGGCGTCGTAGAAGTCGATCACGTCGCCGGCCTGCACCGCCAGGCTCGTCACCGCCCGCGTGCGCATCGGCGCGCCGCGCTCGGCCTGCGAGAGAAACAGCATGTCGGTGACGATGCCCGAGAGCCGGCCGATCTCTTCGAGGTTGGAGGCGAGCACGGTCTGCAGCTCCTCGTTGCTGCGCGGGCGCGTGAGTGCGAGTTCGGTGGAGCCGATCAGGTTGGCCAGCGGTGTGCGCAGCTCGTGCGCCACGTCGGCGTTGAATGATTCGAGCTGCACGTAGGCGCGCTGCACCCGCAGCAGCAACGCGTTGAACTGCGTGATCCATGGGCGCAGTTCTTCGGCGAAGTCCATCGCGTCGATGGGGCGGTTGGCCTTGTCGGGCGCCATTGCAGCGGTGCGCTGGGCCAGCGCCTTGAGCGGGCGCAGGCCACGCCGCACCAGCCACATGCCCGTGAGCGAGACCAGCGCCGTGCCCAGCACGACGGCGCCCAGCAGCGTCCATGCGAGCCGTTCGAGCAGGCGGGCTTCCTGTGCCGTGTTCACGCCGAGCTGCACCTGCAGCTGCGTCGTCAGGCCACTCTGCTGCCAGGGCACCACGAGGTCGCGCCGCATCCAGCGGCCGCCGGCCGTGGGACTGGACTGGAAAAGCTGCTTGCCCGCATGCGAGATCGACAGGCTCACGTCGTCCTGCATCGAGAAGAAGTCGTCGAGCTTGTGCCGCAGGAAGACGAGGTCGCCGCCTTTCTCGGCCTCTTTCAGCAGGTGCTCCACGAGCACTGCCTTCTGGTTGAGCTCCTCTTCCTGTTTCTGCCCGAAGCTCCAGGCCGTGACGAGGTAGATGGCGAAGCAGATCACGCTGAGCCCGAACAGGGTCTGCGCGGCGAACCAGAGCGACAAGCGGCTCTGGAGTGAGTGCGGCCGGGCGGTCAAGACCAGGAGCGGTCTTCGAGAACGTAGCCCATGCCGCGCACCGTATGCAGCAGCTTCACCTCGAACGGATCGTCGAGCTTGCTGCGCAGGCGCCGGATGGCCACTTCGACCACGTTGGTGTCGCTGTCGAAGTTCATGTCCCACACCTGCTCGGCAAGCGTGGTGCGCGACAGGATCTGGCCGCGCCGGCGCAGCAGCACCAGCAGCAGCGTGAACTCCTTGGCCGTGAGGTCGAGGCGCGTGCGGTTGCGCACGCACTTGCGGCTGAGGAGGTCGACCTCCAGGTCAGCCAGCCGCAGCATGGTCGATTCCTGTGGTTTGCCGCGACGCAGCAGCGCCTGCACACGGGCCAGCAGCTCGGAGAAGGAGAAGGGCTTGACGAGGTAGTCGTCCGCGCCCTGCTGCAGCCCCTGCACGCGGTCTTCGACCTTGTCGCGCGCCGTGAGCACCAGCACGGGCACGTTCTTGGTGCGCCGGATGGCCTGCAGCACGGCAAAGCCATCGATGCCGGGGAGCATCACGTCGAGCAGGACCAACGCGTATTCCCCCTCTGTGGCGAGGTATCTCCCCTCGATGCCGTCGCGGGCGATGTCCACGACGTAACCGTTCTCCTCCAGCCCCTTTTTTAGGTAGTCGCCTAGTTTGGGCTCGTCTTCGATGACAAGTATTCTCATTGCCGCATGGTATCGAAGCACTTTCAATACGCGGGTTACGTTTCGGTAATCCTATTGACGGACAAAACCCCACTCGCGTGTCATACATTGCGCCGGGCCTGCAGTTCGCAGGGCCATTGCCGGAATGCCCGCCGCTGGCCGTCGATATACTTTTTGCCTCCATGCGCCGCTGGCTCCTCATCTTCCTGCTCGTCCTGTTGCCGTTCCAGTTCAGCTGGGCGTCGGCATCGGCGTATTGCCAGCATGAGCGCGATACGCAGCCCGAGCACTGGGGCCACCACGAAAGCGAAACCCGCGGCACCGACCGCAGCCACAGCGGCGAGGGCGCGCAGAAAAACTCCAGCACCCAGCCCAATGCAGTGGTCGGCGAATGCGCAGTCTGTCATGCCGGCTATGCCCAGCATGCGGATGCTTCGGTGGAGCCGATGCTGGCTGCGGCGCGCGTGGCCCAGGCCCTGCGCGCAATGCCTGCCGAGCGCTTTGCCTCGCACATCTCCGACGTTCCGGTCCGTCCCGACTGGTCTCTCGCCCTCTGATTCGGCGAGAGAACCCAACCCCTTTCTGATACCCACCATCAGCTGAGCTCTTCTCGCCGAATTCGTCCGTCCGTTGTTTCGCAACCCAGGAGAATTCGATGCGCACGCTCTTCGTGCCGCTGGCCTTGTTGGCCATGGCGGCGCCCCCGGCTTTTTCACAACAGGCCGCAGTGTCGGCCGCTGCCGGCACCCCGTATTCACAGCAGGCCAGCGCGGCTGCCCGCACGCTGGAGCCCACAGGCCCGCTGACCCTGCGCAACGCCATTGCGATGGCGTTGCAGGCCAACCCCGGCCTGTCTGCCGCATCACGCGAGCAGGAGGCCACCGAGGCCGCCATCGTCCAGGCCGGCGCCTGGCCCAACCCCACGCTCGACGCGCAGGTGGAAGACCTGCGCCGTGACAACCGCACCACCACGCTGCAGCTGAGCCAGCCCCTCGAACTGGGCGGCAAGCGCGCGGCCAGAGTGACGGCGGCGGAGCGCGCGCGCGACCAGGCCGCGTCAGCGCTGGCCGGCCGCCGCGCCGAGGTGCGCGCGGCGACCGTCACCGCCTTCTTCGACGTGCTCACCGCGCAGGAGCGCCTGCGGCTTGCGCAGGATTCCGTTGGCCTCGCGCAGGTGGCCACCCGCGCGGCGGCCAATCGAGTGGCCGCCGGCAAGGTCTCGCCGCTGGAAGAAACCAGGGCGCGCGTGGCTGAGGCCGGCATCCGCGTTGAGCTGTTGCAGGCCGAGGGCACGCTGCGCTCGGCGCGCCAGCAACTGGCCGCGCTGTGGGGCAACCCGAACCCGCGCTTCACGCAGGTGGATGGCGCGGTCGACCAGCTGCCGGCGATGGCGCAGGACGTGGCCAGCCGCATGGGCACGGCGCCCGTGGTGCAGCAGGCGCGACTTGAAGTCGAGCGGCGCAAGGCGCTGTCTGACCTCGAGCAGGCCAAGCGCATCCCGGACGTGACCGTGTCGCTCGGCGCCAAGCGCGTGCCTGCATCCGAGGGCGAGACCGGCAGCAGCCGGCGCAACCAGGTGGTCGTGGGCCTGTCGATTCCGCTGCCGATCTTCGACACCAACCGCGGCAACGTGGCCGAGGCCCTGAGCCGCGAAGAAAAGGCGCGTGACGACCTCGCTGCCGCCGAGCTGCAACTGGGCACCGACGTCGCGCAGGCTTCGGAGCGCCTGCGCTCAGCCCGCGCCACCGCCGAGACGCTGCAGCGCGACGCGCTGCCTGGCGCCGAGACCGCCTACAAGGCGGCCACCAAGGGCTTCGAGCTGGGCAAGTTCAGCTTCCTGGAAGCACTCGATGCACAGCGCACGCTGTTCCAGGTGCGCGCGCAGTACCTGCTGGCACTGGCCGACGCGCACCGCGCCGCCGGCGACCTCGACCGGCTCCTCGGCTACGAAGGCAACGACATCTCTGCCGCGACGCCACCCGTCGTGCGCTGACAAGCAAGGAACTCCACAGATCATGAACACCGAAGAACGTAAACCTTTCGCCGAGGGCGTCGGCAAGAAGCAGTGGATCGCCATCGCGGTCGTCCTGGCGCTGGGCCTTGGCGCCGGCGCGCTGATCCTGCGCACCTCGCCGGCCAAGCCCGAGGCGGCCGGCCATTCGGAGGCCGCCGGGCATGGCGACGGCGAGCATCACGAAGAAGGCGGCAAGGAAGCCAAGGAAGAGGGCAAGGACCACGACCACAGCCACGGTGAGGCCAAGGGCCATGCCGACAACGAGCACCACGAGGAAGGCAAGGAAAAGGACAAGGAAGAGGGCAAGGAAAAAGCCGCAACGTCGGAACACAAGGAAGACGAAGAAAAGATCGCCTTCACTGACGAGCAGATCAAGGCCGCCGACCTGACCATCGAGAGCGCCGGCCCCGCGCGTATCAAGTCGTCGCTGCAACTGCCCGGCGAGATCAAGTTCAACGAAGACCGCACGGCGCATGTGGTGCCGCGCGTGGCGGGCGTGGTCGACAGCGTGTCGGCCGACCTGGGCCAGGAGGTCAAGCGCGGCCAGGTGCTGGCGGTACTTTCAAGCCCCTCGTTGTCGGAGCAACGCAGCGCGCTGCAATCGGCGCAGCGCCGGCTGGAGCTGGCCCGCTCCACCTACGAGCGCGAGAAGAAGCTGTGGGAAGAAAAGATCTCGCCCCAGCAAGACTACCTGCAGGCTCAGCAGGCCATGCAGGAAGCGCAGATCGCCGTGGCCAATGCCAACCAGAAGCTGCTGGCGCTCGGCGCCACGCCTGGTTCGTCGGCGCTGGGCCGCTACGAGCTGCGCGCGCCCTTCGATGGCATGGTGGTCGAAAAGCACATCTCGCTCGGCGAATCGGTGGGCGAGGCCGTCAACGTCTTCACCATCTCTGATCTGTCGACCGTGTGGGCAGAGAGCAGCGTGGCCGCCAACAACCTGAACCTGGTGCGCATCGGCGAGCCGGTGAGCATCCGCTCCAGCGCCTTCGACCAGACCGCGACCGGCAAGGTGTCGTACGTGGGCTCGCTGATCGGCGCGCAGACGCGCACCGCCACCGCGCGCGTCACACTGACCAACCCGCAGCGCATCTGGCGCCCGGGCCTGTTCGTGAACGTCGAGCTCGTGGCCTCCGAGACGGATGCCCCCGTGACCGTCTCGGCCGAAGCGGTGCAGACGGTGGAAGACAAGCCCACCGTGTTCCTGCGCGTGCCCGGCGGCTTCCTGCCGCAGCATGTGCAGACCGGGCGCAGCGACGGCAAGCGCATCGAGATCGTGAGCGGCCTGAAGCCCGGCGCGGCCTATGCAGCCAGCGGCAGCTTCGTCGTGAAGTCGCAGCAGGGCAAGAGCTCCGCCACGCACACCCACTGAGGAAGCCCGCATGTTCGAACGCATCATCCGCTTCTCCATCGAGCAGCGCTGGCTGATCCTGCTTGCCGTGCTCGGCATGGCGGCACTCGGCATCTTCAGCTACCAGAAGCTGCCCATCGACGCCGTGCCCGACATCACCAACGTGCAGGTGCAGATCAACACCGCCGCGCCCGGCTACTCCCCGCTGGAGACCGAGCAGCGCGTGACCTACCCGATCGAGACCGTCATGGCCGGCCTGCCGGGCCTGCAGCAGACCCGCTCGCTGTCGCGCTACGGTCTTTCGCAGGTGACGGTGATCTTCAAGGACGGCACCGACATCTACTTCGCGCGGCAGCTTGTCAACGAGCGCATCCAGTCGGCGCGGGAAAGCATGCCCGGCGGCATCTCACCGGTGATCGGGCCCATCTCCACGGGCCTCGGCGAAATTTACCTCTGGACCGTCGAGGCGGAAGAGGGCGCGAAGAAGGCCGATGGCAAGCCCTACTCGCCCACCGACCTGCGCGAGATCCAGGACTGGATCATCAAACCGCAGCTGCGCAACGTAGCGGGCGTGACCGAGATCAACTCCATCGGCGGCTACGCCAAGGAGTTCCACATCGCTCCCGACCCGGCCAAGCTGCTGGCCCACGGCCTCACGATGAGCGACATCGTCACCGCGCTGGAACGCAACAACGCCAACGTGGGCGCGGGCTACATCGAGAAGCGCGGCGAGCAGTACCTCATTCGCGCGCCGGGGCAGGTGAAGTCGGCGGAAGACATCGGCAACGTCATCCTGGGCAACGCCAATGGCATTCCGCTGCGCGTGCAGGACGTGGCCGAGGTCGGCATCGGCAAGGAGCTGCGCACGGGCGCCGCCACCGACAACGGCCGCGAGGTGGTGCTGGGCACCGTGTTCATGCTGATCGGCGAGAACAGCCGCACCGTGTCGCAGGCCGTCGACAAGAAGATGCAGGAGATCAACCGCACGCTGCCCGCCGGCGTGAAGGCCGTGACGGTGTACGACCGCACGGTGCTGGTCGACAAGGCCATCGCCACGGTGAAGAAGAACCTGTTCGAGGGCGCGGTGCTGGTCATCGCGATCCTGTTCCTGTTCCTCGGCAACATCCGCGCGGCGCTGATCACCGCGCTGGTGATTCCGCTGTCGATGCTCTTCACCTTCACCGGCATGGTGAACCAGAAGGTCAGCGCCAACCTCATGAGCCTGGGCGCGCTGGACTTCGGCATCATCATCGACGGCGCGGTGGTGATCGTGGAGAACTGCGTGCGAAGGCTGGCCCATGCGCAGGCCCACAAGGGCCGGCCGCTGACGCGCAGCGAGCGCTTTCATGAAGTGTTCGCGGCCTCGCAGGAGGCGCGCCGGCCGCTGCTGTTCGGCCAGCTGATCATCATGATCGTGTACCTGCCGATCTTTGCGCTCACGGGCGTCGAGGGCAAGCTGTTCCACCCGATGGCCTTCACCGTGGTGATTGCGCTGCTGGGCGCGATGATCTTGTCGATCACCTTCATTCCCGCGGCCGTGGCGCTGTTCATCGGCAGCAAGGTCAGCGAGAAGGAAAACCGCCTGATGGTGTGGGCCAAGCGCGGCTACGAGCCGCTGCTGGCGCGCGTCATGGCGGCCAAGCCGCTGGTCATTACCCTGGCCGCTGTGGCGGTGGTGCTGTCGGGCCTGCTGGCCACGCGCCTGGGCACCGAGTTCGTGCCGAGCCTGAGCGAAGGCGACTTCGCCATTCAGGCGCTGCGCATTCCGGGCACCAGCCTCACGCAGTCGGTCGAGATGCAGAAGCAGCTCGAACGCACGCTGAAGGCGAAGTTTCCGGAGATCGAGCGCGTGTTCGCGCGCACAGGTACGGCCGAGATTGCTTCGGACCCGATGCCGCCGAACATCTCCGACGGCTACATCATGCTCAAGCCGGAGAGCGAGTGGCCTAAGCCTCGTCGTACACGGGAGGAGCTGCTCGCAGCGGTGCAGGAAGAGGTGGAGAAGCTGCCGGGCAACAACTACGAGTTCTCGCAGCCCATCCAGCTGCGCTTCAACGAGCTGATCTCGGGCGTGCGCAGCGACGTGGCCGTGAAGATCTTCGGCGACGACATGGACGTGCTGAACAAGACGGCGGCCGAGGTGTCGGGCGTGCTGGGCAAGATCGCCGGCGCGGCCGAGGTGAAGGTCGAGCAGACCACCGGCCTGCCGATGCTCACCGTGAACATCGACCGCAACAAGACCGCGCGCTACGGCCTCAACGTGGGCGACGTGCAGGACGCGATCTCCACCGCGGTAGGCGGGCGCGAGGCGGGCACGCTGTTCGACGGCGACCGTCGCTTCGACATCATCGTGCGCCTGCCCGAGAACCTGCGCACCGACCTCGAAGCCATCAAGCGCCTGCCCGTGGCGCTGCCCAAGGGCGCGGGCGCCGAAGGCCAGCGCACCAGCTTCATCCCGCTGGGCGAGGTGGCCACGCTCGACATTGCGCCCGGCCCCAACCAGGTGAGCCGCGAGGACGGCAAGCGCCGCATCGTGGTGAGCGCCAACGTGCGCGGGCGCGACCTCGGTTCCTTCGTGGCCGAGGCGGAGGAAGCGATGCGCAATGTGAAGATCCCCACCGGCTACTGGACCGTGTGGGGCGGCCAGTACGAGAACCTCGCCTCGGCCACGCAGCGGCTGCAGATCGTGGTGCCGGTGTCGCTGCTGCTGGTGTTCACGCTGCTGTTCGCGATGTTCGGCAACCTCAAGGACGGCCTGCTGGTGTTCACCGGCATTCCGTTCGCGCTCACGGGCGGTATCGTGGCGCTGTGGATGCGCGGCATTCCGCTGTCGATCTCGGCGGCGGTGGGCTTCATCGCGCTGTCGGGCGTGGCGGTGCTCAACGGGCTGGTGATGATCTCGTTCATCCGCAACCTGCGCGAAAGCGGCCTGCCGCTGGACGCGGCCATTCGCGAAGGCGCGCTCACGCGGCTGCGGCCGGTGCTGATGACGGCGCTGGTCGCCTCGCTGGGCTTCGTGCCGATGGCCATTGCCACCGGCACCGGCGCCGAAGTGCAGCGGCCGCTGGCCACGGTGGTGATCGGCGGTATTCTTTCGTCGACCGCGCTGACGCTGCTGGTGCTTCCGCTGCTCTACCGCATTGCGCACCGGCGCGATGAAGAAGAGGAAGAAGTGAAGGAGCAGGTCCACGGCGCACGGCTCGACCCCGCATTGCAAGGTTCCAATGGCACATGAGCATTCACACGCTGTAGGTGGCAGCGAAAAGGCGCTGCGCTGGGCGCTGCTGCTGACCTCGCTCTACCTCGTGGCTGAAGTGGTCGGCGGGCTTGTGTCGGGCAGCCTCGCGCTGCTGTCCGATGCGGCCCACATGTTCACCGACACCGTGGCGCTGGCAATTTCGCTGGCCGCCATCTGGATCGGCAAGCGGCCCGCCGACAGGCGGCGCACCTTCGGCTACTACCGCTTCGAGATCCTGGCTGCTGTGCTCAATGCGGTGCTGCTGTTCTTCGTGGCGATCTACGTGCTGTACGAGGCCTGGCGGCGCATCTCGGCGCCGGCCGAGATCCAGTCGACCATGATGCTGCTGGTGGCGGTGGGCGGGCTGGTCGTCAACCTGATCGGCATGCGGCTGCTCGCGGCAGGCAAGGACAAGAGCCTCAACGTGAAGGGCGCGTACCTGGAGGTGTGGGCAGACATGCTGGGCTCGGTCGGCGTGATCGTGGGGGCCCTCGTGATCCGCTTTACCGGCTGGGCCTGGGTCGATTCTGTGATCGCAGTCGCCATCGGCTTGTGGGTGTTGCCGCGCACCTGGCGGCTGCTGCGCGAGAGCCTCAACGTGCTGCTCGAAGGCGTGCCTGACGAGGTGGACCTGCCCGAGGTCGAACGCGCGCTGCTGGCCGGTGAAGGCGTCGCCAGCCTGCACGATCTGCATGTATGGGCACTCTCGAGCGGCAAGGTGAGCCTGAGCGTGCACGTGGTGTGCAGGCCGGATGTGGGCGACATGGCACCGCTGATGCTGCGGTTGCGCGCCCTGCTGGCGGAGCGCTTCGACATCCACCATTCGACCGTGCAGGTCGAGCGCGTGCCGTGCGAGCAGGCGGCCGAAAGCCATGGTTTCGGGCCTGCGGTAACGGCTACCTAGCTGACTGGAACGGTCGGCTCCGGGGATTTTTCGGTCCCGGTGTCACAAACGCCTCCCGCTGGACGTCTTGCCTGCATGGACGTCCACGGGGGGCGTTCCTTTTTGACTCCCGAATCTCTTTACCGAGGAATCAACCATGAAGATCGTCATCATCGGAGGCTCCGGCCTCATCGGCTCCAAGCTCGCCACGCGCCTGCGCGATGCGGGCCACGAGGTCAACGCCGCGTCGCCCTCGACTGGCGTCAACGCGCTCACCGGCGAAGGCCTGAAAGCCGCGCTGGCGGGCGCCAATGTGGTCGTCGACGTCGCGAATTCGCCCTCGTTCGAGGACGAGCCGGCGCTCCGCTTCTTCGACACCGCGGGGCGCAACCTGCTCGCCGCCGAGGCTGAGGCCGGCGTGGCGCATCACATCGCGCTGTCGGTGGTCGGCACCGACCGCCTGCTGGCGAGTGGCTATTTCCGCGCCAAGCAGCGCCAGGAAGAGCTGATCGAGGCCTCGCCCGTGCCATGGACCATCGTGCAGGCCACGCAGTTCTTCGAATTCGTGGCCGGCATCGCCGACGGAAGCGTGCAGGGCGGCGAAGTCCGGCTGTCGAACGCGCTGATACAGCCGATGGCGGCGGACGACGTTGCCGCCGCGCTCGCCACCGTGGTGGCCGAGCCGCCCGCGCGAGGCCGGATCGAGATCGCGGGCCCGCAGGCATTGCCGCTCGACGCGCTGGTTCGGCGCCTGTTCGCGGCGACCGGCGACAAGCGGCCAGTCGTCACCGATGCCGGGGCGAGCTACTTCGGCGTGCAGCTCGACGACCGCTCGCTGACACCCGGCAACGCCCCGCGCCTCGGGACGATCCGCTTCGAGGAATGGCTTGCGCAGCGTGCGCGGGCCTGAAAGGCAACCCATGACCCGATTTCAGAAAACCTGCATTTCCCTCGGCCTCGTGTTCGGCGTACTCGGCGTGTTCGCCGCGACGCCCGCCATGGCGGCCCCTGAAGCCGCCGTGACCATGCTCATGACGAAGGACCTGGCGGACATGCCCGGCAAGGAAGCAGTCACGTTCGTTGTCGACTTTCCGCCAGGCTCAGTCGATCCCGTCCACCGCCATGACGCCCACGCCTTTGTGTACGTGCTCGAGGGATCGATCGTGATGGGCGTGAAGGGCAGCAAGGAGGTCACGCTCACCCCCGGCCAGACTTTCTACGAGGGCCCGGCTGACATCCACACCGTCGGCCGCAATGCCAGCGCCACCAAGCCCGCGAAGTTCCTCGTGACGATGGTCAAGGACAAGGGCGTGCCGTTGCTCACGCTGGTCAAGTAGCCGCTCAGCGCGGCGGACGGATGGCCGACTTGGGCCTGAATGCCTTGCAGACCGTGTCGTCCGTCTCGAGGTACGGCCCGCCGATCAGGTCGATGCAATAGGGCACCGCCGCGAAGATGCCCGGCACGACCTGCACGCCCTCGGTGTCCTTCAGCCCTTCGAGCGTTTCCGCAATCGACTTCGGCTGGCCCGGCAGGTTGATGATCAGGCTCTTGTCGCGGATCACCGCCACCTGCCGCGACAGGATCGCCGTCGGCACGAAGCGCAGGCTGATCTGGCGCATCTGCTCGCCGAAGCCGGGCATTTCCTTGTGCGCCACGGCCAGCGTGGCCTCGGGTGTCACGTCGCGCAGGGCGGGGCCTGTGCCGCCGGTGGTCAGCACCAGCGAGCAGCCGGCGTCGACCAGTTCGATCAGCGTGGCGCCGATGCGGTCGGCCTCGTCGGGAATCAGCCGGGGTTCGAATTCGATGGGGTTCTTCAGCGCCCGGCCGAGCCATTCCTTCAGCGAGGGCAGGCCCTTGTCTTCGTAGGTGCCGCTGGAGGCGCGGTCGCTGATGGAGACGATGCCGATGCGAACCGGGTCGAACGAACTCATGCGTCCTCTTCCCGGTCTTGGGCGGCTGCGGCCGCTGCGTGGTCGGCTCCGCCGTGCACCGCGAGCTGCGCGCGCACCAGCTGGAAGATCTCGCGGTAGGCCTTGCCCTGGCGGGGCGCCTCGCCGGCCGGGCCGGTCTTCATGTCCTTGCGGGCCTGGCGCACCAGGGCGCGCAGCTGCTGGGAATCGGTGGCGGGGTGGGTTTCTATCCAGCCGCCGAGGGCGTCGTCGTCGGCAATCAGCCGGTCGCGCCAGCGCTCGGCCTCGTGCAGGGCGGCGGTTTCGGCGGCCGGGGCGACGCTTTGCTCGGACAGGGCCTGCTTCACGGCCTCCAGCACTTCGGGCTCGAGCTTACGCATGAGCTTGCCGATGAACTGCATCTGGCGGCGCTTGCCCTCGAAATTGGTGATGCGCTTGGCCTCGGCGATGGCGTCGACCAGTTTTTCGTCGAGCTGGAGCGCGTCGAACAGGCCGGCGCGCAGCGTGAGCAACTCGGTGCCTAGCTTCTGCAGCTCGTCGCTTTCGCGCTTGAGGTCGGTGCGGCTGGCTTCGTCGGTGCCCTTGAGCTCGCGCTTGAGCTCAAGGTCAAGCTCGCTGCCTTCGGCAACGAACTGGCCACGGACGAAATAGCCTTTTTTGGGTTTGCGGGACATGGAGTGGATTCTGGGCCGCACCGTGCGGCGTTGCAACGCGGTGGGAAGCTGGGGAGAAAACGTGAAACAGGGGGCGCAAGTATCATAGCCACCACATGACGACATCCTCCTCGCGCGCCGATTCCGGCTTCGCCTACAGCCGCTCCTTCTTCGAAAACCTGGTCGACACCGCCTTGGCGCACGCCAAGAAGCTCGGTGCCACCGACGCCGGGGCCGAAGCCTCCGAGGGCTGCGGCCTGAGCGTGTCGGTGCGCAAGGGCGAGCTGGAAAACGTCGAGCGCAACCGCGACAAGTCGCTGGGCATCACGGTCTACGTGGGCCACCGCCGCGGCAATGCCAGCACCTCCGACTTCTCCGAAGGGGCCATCAAGCAGACCGTGCAGGCTGCCTACGACATCGCCCGCTTCACTGCCGAAGACCCCGTCAGCGGCCTGCCAGACGAAGAAGACATCGCCAAGGTGCACCCCGAACTCGACCTGTTCCACCCCTGGGATGTGACGAGCGAACAGGCCGCCAAGCTGGCGCTGGAGTGCGAAGAAGCGGCCCTGACGACCGACAAGCGCATCACCAACAGCGAGGGCGCGGGCGTCTCGGCCCAGCAGAGCCACTTCTTCAGCGCCCACACGCACGGCTTTCGTGGCGGCTACGCCAGCTCGCGGCACTCCATTTCGGTGGCACCCATCGCCGGCAAGGGCGACGACATGCAGCGCGACGCCTGGTACAGCTCCATGCGCTCGGCCGACGAACTGGCCAGCCCGCAGGCCGTGGGCCGCTATGCCGCCGAACGGGCGCTCAGCCGCCTGAAGTCGCGCAAGATCAAGACCACCGAATGCCCGGTGCTGTTCGAGTCGCCGCTGGCCGTGGGCCTGCTGGGTGGGCTGGTGCAGGCGGTAAGCGGCGGGTCGCTGTACCGCAAGAGCAGCTTCCTGCTCGATTCGCTGGGCAAGCCGGTGCTGCCAAAGCATGTCAACGTGGCCGAAGACCCGCACGTGCTGCGCGGCAAGGGCAGCTCGCCCTTCGACGACGAAGGCGTGACCACCCGGGCGCGCAAGGTGGTCGATGCCGGCCGCCTCGAAGGCTACTTTCTCTCGACCTACTCGGCCCGCAAGCTGGGCATGAAGACCACCGGCAACGCCGGCGGCTCGCATAACCTGACGCTGAGTTCGCGCCTCACCAAGCACACCGACGACCTCGACGCCATGCTCGCCAAGCTGGGCACCGGCCTGTTCGTGATCGAGCTGATGGGCCAGGGCGTGAACTACGTGACCGGCGACTACTCGCGCGGCGCCAGCGGCTTCTGGGTCGAGAAGGGCAAGATCGCCTTCCCGGTGCAGGAGATCACCATCGCCGGCAACCTGAAAGACATGCTCATGGGCATCGAGGCCATCGGGGCCGATGCCTATACCTTCGGTGCCAAGACCACGGGATCGGTCCTGGTGAACCGGATGAAGATCGCCGGCAGCTGAGAAAGCACCGCCGGCTACCGCGCGAAGGCTCACAGAACCATGAGACACAACGCAGCGCGCAAGCCGGAACTCGAGCACGAACTGCTGCGCGACCCGAGGCTCGGCTTCGAGCCGGCGGGCGGCAGCTCGGTGCGCTGCCTGCAGCACGGCGTGCCCTGGCCCTTCGACTGCTGGCACTACCACGACGAATACGAGCTGCAGTGCATCAATCGCAGCAGCGGTGACGCCTTCGTGGGCGACCACATCGGCCGCTTCGAGCCCGGCTACGTGGCTCTGGTGGGCGCCCGGCTGCCCCACACCTGGATTTCGCACGACGTGCCGCCCGAGGGCATTGCCGAGCGCAGCATGGTCATCCACTTCCGCGACGAGCCGCTGCGCAAGGGCACCGACCTGTTCCCCGAGCTGAAGGCGGTGCTGCCGATGCTCGACCGCGCGAAGCTGGGCATCGAGTTCTTCGGCATCCATGCGCTGGTGCACGAACGCTTCCTGCGCGTGCAGGCGCAGGAGGGCATGGCCCGGCTGGCGGAGTTCATCGGCCTGCTGCACGAGCTGGCCCGCTGGCCCGACTGGCGCCAGATTTCGAGCACCGCCGACCCGGCCGGCGAAGACCCGAGCGCCAACACCCGCATGCGCCGCGTGCTCGACTACCTCGACCAGCACCTGACCGAAGAGCTGTCGCTGCCGGCCGTGTGCGCCGTTGCCAACATGGCCGAAAGCAGCTTCTCGCGCTACTTCCACAAGCACATGGGCGCCACCTTCACCGACTTCGTGACGCGGCTGCGCATCGCCAAGGCCTGCGAGATGCTGCAGACCTCCGACCGGCTGGTGAGCGACATCTGCTACGAGGTGGGCTTCGCCAACCTCGCGAACTTCAACCGGCGCTTCCTGCAGCTCAAGGGTATGACCCCCTCGGCCTACCGTCAGCAGGCGCAGGACCGCTTCGGCCTGCGCACCGCGCAGAACACGCCGCTCGCCACCACGGCCTGAGCGTGCCTCTCAGGGGCTGGCATCCTGCGGCGTCAGGTGCCGCGTCATGGCCCAGAACGCCAGTGCCAGGCCGCTGGTGATTGCCCCGGCCAGGCAGACGCTGTTCCAGCCACCGTGTGCGTACAGCATCGTCGAGGCGATCGATCCAGTGGCGGAGCCGATGGAATAGAAAATCATGTAGCCGGCTGTCAGGCGGCTCTGGGCTTCCGGGCGCACGCGGTAGATCAGGCTCTGGTTGGCGACATGCACCGACTGCAGGCCGAAGTCGATCGTGACCACGCCGACCACCATCGCCCAGATAGACCACGGCAGCATGGCGATGAGCGCCCACGACAGCAGCATCACCGACAGCCCGATGCCGGTAGTGCGCTGAGCGCGACCCCGGTCTGCCTGTCGACCCGCGCGTGCAGCGCCCATGGCGCCGGCCGCGCCCGCCAGGCCGAACAGGCCCACCTGCGTGTGAGACAGCGAGAACGGCGCCGCCGTGAGCGGCAGCACCATCGGCGTCAGCAGCATCGTGATGGCCATGAAGATCAGCATGGCGAGCACCGCACGGATGCGCAGCACGGGCTCCTCGGCGAAGAGCGTGAAGACCGATCGAATCAGCTGCAGGTATGAAATGCGCACCGGGGGTGGCGCGCGCCGGGGAAGCGCCTTCCACAACAGGCCGGAGACGACCAGCGTGGCCGCGGCGGACACCAGGTACACCGAGCGCCAGCCGACAAGATCGGACAACGTGCCCGACACCGCCCGCGCCAGCAGGATGCCGATGATGATGCCGCTGGTGACGATGCCGACCACGCGGCCGCGCTCGCCTGGCGGGGCCATGAGTGCGGCGTAGGCGACCAGCACCTGCGTCACGACGGCCAGCAGGCCCACGGCGGCCATCGCCGGCAGCAGGATCGCCGCGCTGGGCGCCAGCGCGACGCAGAGCAGTGCGACCACCGACAGCAGCGATTGCCCCACGATCAGCTGCCGCCGGTCGATCAGGTCGCCCAGAGGAACGACCAGCAGCAGCCCCAGGCCGTAGCCGACCTGGGTGATGGTGATCACGATGCCGACCGTGGCGGGGCGGATGCCGAAGGTGGCCGCCAGCGTGTCCAGCAGCGGCTGGGCGTAGTAGACGTTGGCCACGGCCAGCCCGCAGGCGACCGCGAACAGCAGCGCCATCGCGGCCGTTATCGGCGGCGCGGTGGGCCGTGCCTGCGCCTCACGGGCCGCGGCTGCATCGATGTTCAATTGCATGGCGATGCTCTGCCGTCAGGCACGCAGGGCGTCGTGGAAGCGCTCGATGTGCGCGGCGATCGTTTCGCCCAGTTCTTCGAGCGCGAAATGGCCGGTGTCGAGCAGCTTGAAATCGATCTGCCGGAGATCGCGCTGGTAGGGATACGCGCCCGACGGCGGAAAGATCACGTCGTTGGCACCCCACACGACCAGCGTCGGCGGCTGGTGCTGGCGAAAGTAGGCCTGCCAGGCCGGGTAGTGCGAGAGGTTGCGGCCGTAGTCGTGCAGCAGGGCCGCCATCGCGTCCTTGTTGCCGGGGCGGGCCAGCAGGGCGCGTTGCAGCAGCCAGTTGTCCGGGTTGATGCGCGCCGGGTCTTTCACGCCGTGGGTGTAGTTCCATTCCAGGGCTGCGTCCGACATGGCGGCTTCGCGGATCCTGGCGTAGTTGACCGGCGAGGGGTCCCTCCACAGCTCGCGGGCCAGGCCCCAGAAGTCGTCCGGCAATCCCTCTTCGTAGGCGTTGGCGTTCTGCACGACCAGGAAGCTCACTTTTTCAGGGTGGCGGCTGGCCAGCCGGAATCCCACCGGGCCGCCGAAATCCTGCATGTAGAGGCCGTAGCGCTTCAGGCCGAGTTGGTCGGTGAATTTCTCGACGATGTCGGCGAGGTGGTCGAAGGTGTAGCTGAACTCGACGACCGATGGTGCGTCGCTGTGCCCGAAGCCGGGGTAGTCCGGCGCAATGACGTGGAAGCGATGGGCCAGCCGTTCGATCAGCTCCCGGTACATGAAGGAGGAGGCTGGAAAGCCGTGCAGCAGGAGCAGGGTTGGCAGCGCCGGGTCTCCCGCCTCGCGGTAGAAGATGTTCAGGCCGTCGACGGTGGCGGTGCGGTAGTGGGTCATGGTGGATTCCAGAAATGGCGTTCTTGGTTTCAAAACAAAACCACGCGGATTCTATCGATCTGGTTTTACATTGCAACTGATTGGCGAATTCGCGCGCCACCCCCGGCAAAACCCCAAGCCCGCTGGTCATCGAAGTACCAGTCCACCGGCGCGCGTGTACGCGGCGCCGGGCCGCGGCTGAATACGCTTCGTCCCTCTCGCAAGCCCTTCACAAACAAGACCAGGAGACGAACGATGACGAACCGAACCACTCGCCGCATTGCGGCCGGCACGCTGTTGCTGGCGGCATTGGCCGCGGCGGGCCATGCGCAGGCGCAGCAGGCCTGCAAGGACGATGTGCGCGTGCTGTCCCAGCCGCGCGACGGGCTGACCCTGCTGGAAAAGTACAAGGACGAGTTCAAGGCCCTGAGCGGCGCGTCGTTCAACATCGACAACCTCAACGAGAACGACCGCCGCACCAAGACCCGCGCCGACGCCTCGACCGTCGGCAAGTACAACGTGTACTACGTCGACGAGGCCAACGTGCCGCTGTTCGCCCAGTCGAAGTGGATCGTGCCGCTGGCCAAGTACTACCCCGCCGACTACGACTACGCCGACTTCGACCCCGGCCGCCAGAAGGTCGCCACTTTCGACGGCCAGGCCTGGTTCGCGCCGCTCACCGGTGGCGGCGACTTGCTGGTCTATCGCAAGGACCTGCTCGAGAAGGCCGGCATCAAGCCGCCCACAACGCTTGAGGAATTCGCCGAAGCCGCGAAGAAGCTCAACGACCCGGCCCACGGCATCTACGGCGTGGCCCTGCGTGGCCAGCGCGGTTCGGGTGCCAACGTGTGGCGCTGGATGCCGTTCTTCCGCGGCTACGGCGGCCAGTGGTTCGATGGCGACAAGCCCGTGTTCGATTCGCCCGCCGCGGTGAAGGCCACGCAGACCTACCTCGACCTGTTCAAGTACTCCGCGCCCGGCACCAAGACCGGCGGCTGGGACGAAGCCACCGGCGCCTTCCTCGCGGGCAAGGTGGCGATGCTGATCGAGTCGACCCCGCTGGCGGGCAATGCGCTCGACCCGAAGATGTCGACCGTGATCGGCAAGGTCGCCTACCTGCCGCCGCCCACGCCGCTGACCGGCGGCGGCTACGGCCACGGGCTGGCCATCGGTGCCAAGGCCAACAAGACCGAGGAGGCGAAGAAGTGCGCGGGCCTGTTCGTCGCCTGGGCCACCTCGAAGAAGCAGGAGCAGCGCCGCCTCGCCGAAGGCCAGTTCGGCGAACTCAACCGCACCAGCGTGCTGGGCAGCCCCGAGTTTGCGAAACGCTACGGCGCCGACCTCGGCAAGGCGCTGGCCGACACAGGCAAGCTCACGGCCGTGAACTTCTGGCAGGACGCCGCCTGGCCCGACCTCGGCGACCGCTGGGGGATCATTCTCGAAGAGCTGATCACCGGCTCGCGCACCGACATCAAGGCCGGCCTCGATGAGCTCGACGCCTACGCAAAGCAGCTGATCGCACGGCGCAAGAAGTAATGTGATGGCCACCAGGGAGAAAAGAAAAAAGACAAGACTGCCGGTCGTCTTCATCGGGCCGGGCCTGCTGGTGCTCGCGGTGCTGGCGCTGGTGCCGACGCTGTTCGCGATCGGCATCTCGCTGCAAGACCGCGAACTGGGCCAGGCCGATTCGAGCTGGGTCTGGTTGTCGAACTACATCCAGCTGTTTTCCGACCGGCGCTTTCTCAACTCCGTGCGGGTGTCGCTGGTGTGGGAGGTGCTGACCGTCAGCGCGACCATGGGGCTCGCGGTGCTGCTGGGTGTGTTGCTGTTCCAGTGCGCCACCGCGCGCTGGCGCAACGTGTTGTCGATGCTGTTCATCGTGCCCGTGCTGCTGCCGCGCGTGTCGGCCGCCTTTGTGTGGAAGTTCGCCTTTCATCCGCTGTTCGGGTTGCTGACGTATCCGTACAAGGCGATCACCGGCGAGCCGCTGGATCTGCTGGCCAGCCCGCTCACGGCGCTGATGACGGTGGCTTTCGTGGACGTGTGGCAGTGGGGGCTGTTCTTCGCAGTCATCGTGCTGAAGCTGCTCGAGACGCTGCCGCCACAGCCCTTCGAGGCCGCGCGCATGGACCATGCGAAGACCTGGGAGGTCTACGCGTATGTCGCGCTGCCGATGCTGAAGGCGCCGCTCATCAGCTTGACGTTCGTGAAGATGGTCGAGTCGTTGCGCGCCTTCGACCTGATCTACGTGATGACGCGCGGCGGCCCGGGAATCTCGACCGAGACACTGGATATGTACGCCTTCTCGCAGGGCTTCATCGAGTCCGGGCGCATCTCGTACGCGTCGAGCATGGCGGTGCTGATGATGGTCGCGTCGACAGTGGCGTTCACCTACATCTGGAAATGGACGCGACCGAAATGAGCGCTTTGCCAAAAAAGAAAAAACCGTTCTCCCTCGGCACGCTGCTCGCCCGGCTGGTGCTGGTCGGCGCAGGGCTCTCCGCGCTGGTTCCCGTGCTCTGGACCTTTCTCAACTCGTTCAAGAACCGGGTCGACATCGTCTCTGCAGTGCCGAAGATTTTCTTCACGCCCACGCTGGAGAACTACATCTACGTGCTGAGTCGCGAGGCAGTGGCGCAGGGGCTGGTCAACTCCATCTTGGTGGTAGGCGCGGCGGTGATCGCCGGTGCGTTGCTCGGGCTGCCGGCCGCCTACGCGCTCGCGCGCTATCCGCTGCGCTGGGCAGACGACATCCAGTTCTTCGTGCTGTCGATGCGCTTCCTGCCGCCCGTGGCCGTGGCCATTCCGCTCATGGTGATCTGGCTGCAGCTGGAGTTGTACGACACGCGCTTCGCGCTGATCGTCACCTACACGCTGCTCACGCTCTCGACTGTGATCTGGCTCGCCATACCCGCCTTCAAGGCAGTGCCGAAAGAGGTGGAAGAGGCCGGCCGCGTCGACGGCTACGGCCCCTACGCGATCTTCTTCAAGGTGGCGTTGCCGATTGCCGCGCGCTCGCTGGTCGGCGCCATCGCCTTTGGCTTTGTGCTGGTGTGGAACGAGTTTCTCATCGCGCTGATGCTCACAACGTCGGATGCGAAGACGCTGCCCATCGTTGCCTCGGAGCTGAGCCAGCTCGGGCGCGACGTGCCGTGGGGCATCTTGAATGCCTCGGTCATCCTGCTGTCGCTGCCGCCGCTGCTCATGGTCGGCGTGCTCAGCGGCTTTCTCAACGCCGCCTTCAAGCGCAAGCGCGATGCCGCATGAGCCAGATCATTTCTTTTTCCTCGAAGAACAACATGTCCGCAATCAGCTGTCACAACATCATCAAGCGCTACGGCGAAACACAGGTCGTGCACCAGTTCGACCTCGACGTGTCCGACAACGAGTTCGTCGTGTTCCTCGGCCCCTCGGGCTGCGGCAAGTCAACCATCCTGCGCATGCTTGCGGGGCTGGAAGACATCTCCGACGGCGACCTGCTGATCGGTGGCCAGCGCGTGAACGACCTGCCGCCGCAAGAGCGCGGCATTGCCATGGTGTTCCAGAACTACGCGCTCTATCCGCACATGAGCGTGCGCGACAACATCGCGTTCGGCCTCAAGCGCCTGAAGGTGCCCAAGGCCGAGATCGATGCGCGAATCAAGGAGGTATCGGACACGCTGGGGCTGGAGCGCTACCTGCAGCGCAGGCCCACCGAGCTGTCGGGCGGCCAGCAGCAGCGCGTGGCCATTGCGCGCGCCATGATCAAGACGCCCAAGGTGTTCCTGTTCGACGAGCCGCTGTCGAACCTCGACGCCAAGCTGCGCAACCACATGCGCATCGAGATAGCCCGGCTGCACCAGGCGCTGAAGACCACCACCGTGTACGTCACGCACGACCAGCACGAGGCCATGACGCTGGCCGACCGCATCGTGCTGCTGCGCGACGGGCGCATCGAGCAGGTCGGCTCGCCGCGCGAGATCTTCGAGCGACCGCGCTCGGCCTTCGTGGCCGGCTTCATCGGTACGCCACCGATGAACCTGGTCGAGATGATGGTGCGCGATGCTGACGGCAGCTTCGAACTGGCGGGCCGCGAAGGCACGGTGCGCGTGGACGCGCGTCGCTTTGCACTCGAAGGCCGCGAGCGTGTGACGCTGGGCGTGCGGCCCGCACATCTGCAGGTCGACACGCAGGCCGGCCGCGACGGCGGCTTTGCCGGCGAGGTGCAGCTCATCGAGTATCTCGGCAACGAGGTGCTGGTGAGCTTCGGCCAGGGCGAGAGCGAAATAGCCGCGCTGATGCCCTCGGCCCAATGCCCGCGGCTGCGCGATGCGGTGCGCTTCGTGGCCGATCCGTTGCAGGTGCACCTGTTCGACATCGACACCGGTGCCTCGCTGCTGCGCACCGACACCCCTTTGCATTGACACCCCCGCACCCCTTCAAGGACGAAAAGAAATGAAAGCACTGGTTCTGGAAAAAGCGCATGAGCTCAGGCTGCGCGACGTAGACCTTCCCCTGGACATGGGGCCGCGCGACGTGAAGATCCGCATGCACACCGTGGGCGTGTGTGGCAGCGACGTTCACTATTACCAGCACGGAGGCATCGGCCCCTACGTGGTGGACGAGCCGATGATCCTGGGCCACGAGGCCTCGGGCGTGGTGGCCGAGGTGGGCGCGGAAGTCACGCACCTGAAGCCCGGCGACCGCGTGTGCATGGAGCCCGGCATTCCGCGCATGGATTCGCGCGCCACGCTCGAAGGCATCTACAACCTCGACCCCGCCGTGCGCTTCTGGGCGACCCCGCCGATCCACGGCTGCCTCACGCCGTTCGTGGTGCATCCGGCTGCCTTCACCTTCCGCCTGCCCGACAACGTGAGCTTCGGCGAGGGCGCCATCGTCGAGCCGCTGGCCATCGGCCTGCAGGCTGCGAAGAAGGCGGCGCTGAAGCCGGGCGACGTGGCGGTGGTCATCGGCGCGGGCACCATCGGCGCGATGACGGCGCTGGCTGCACTTGCAGGCGGCGCGGCGCGCGTGATTCTTGCGGACCTCGTGCCCGAGAAGCTGGCGCTGTTTGCGGACAACCCGGCCGTCACCACGGTCGATGTGCGCAACACCAAGCTCGCCGACACCGTGAAGGCGCTGACCGACGGCTGGGGCGCCAACGTGGTGTTCGAGGCCAGCGGCAGCGCGCGCGCCTTCGACGACATCTTCGAGCTGCTGTGCCCCGGCGGCTGCCTCGTGATGGTGGGCATACCTGCTGCCAAGGTGGCCTTCGACATCGTTGCGATCCAGGCGAAGGAGGCGCGCATCGAGTCGGTGTTTCGCTACGCCAACATCTTCCCGCGCGCGCTGGCGCTGATCGCGTCGGGGCAGGTCGACGTGAAGCCCTTCATCTCGCGCACCTTCGCGTTCGAGGACGGCATCAAGGCCTTCGAGGAAGCCGCAGCGGGGCGCGCGACCGACGTGAAGATCCAGATCGAGTTTGCGGAGCCCGTCACTTCCTCGTAGCTTCTTCAGGGGGCGCGATCAGGTGCTCGAGCATGCGCCGGGCGTTGAGCGGCAGGTCTTCCGACGAGCGCACGCAGGCCATCAGCGTGCGCTCGGCCCATTTGTCGGCGAGCGAGGCGCGCGCGATCTTCATCGAGCGGGCGCAACGTTCGGCCGCGGTCTGCGGCACGATGCCGACGCCGATGCCGTACTCCACCATGCGGCATACGGCCTCGAAGTTGCGCACGCGCACCCGGTAGGCCAGGTGCTTGCCGAGCGCACGCACATGCTGGGTGATCAGCAGCTGCAGCGCGCTGTCCGCGGGCAGGCCCACGAATTCGCTGTCGACCACGTCGGCCAGCCGCAGGCGCCGGCGTCCGGCGAGCGCGTGGCCGCGGGGCATCACGAGCACGAGGTCGTCGCGGCGGAAGGGGTGGCATTCGAGACCTTCGCTGTCGATGGCGTCCGAGACGATGCCGATGTCGCACAGGCCGGCGCGCAGCGCGTCCACCGTGTCGGGGCTGGGGCGTTCCTCGAGGTCGACCGAGATGCGTGGATGCTCGGCGAGAAAGCGGCTCAGCACCTCGGGCAGGTGTTCGGTCAGCGCAGAGGTGCCACACATGAAGCGCACGTGTCCCTTGAGGCCCTGGCCGTACTCGCCGAGTTCGCCGCGCAGCCGCTCCATCTGCTGCAGCACGACGCGCGCATGGTGCAGCAGCGTGCGGCCGGCCTCGGTGGGGCGAACGCCCTGCGCATGACGGGTGAGCAGCGGGGTGCCGAGCGCGTCTTCCATGCCGCGCACGCGCTGGCTGGCCGAGGCGAGCGTCATGTGCGAACGCCCGGCGCCGCCGGTGAGGCTGCCGGCTTCGACGACGTTGAGGAAGAGCCGCAGGTCGGTGAGATCGAATCGCATGGTTCGGCGGAGTGTGCACCAGGAGCCTCAGCCGCAGCCTGAGGCTACCTCTGCAAATGCCCGATTTCCAGAGGCCGGCTTCGTCGGCAGAGTCGTGTCCCGATGACGCATTCGATCGACACAACGAGTTTCTGGGCCGCCGCCGCGGCGGTGTACCTGCTGGCCGGGGTGATCAAGGGCGTGGTCGGCCTCGGGCTGCCAACGGTTTCGATGGCGCTGCTCGCGCTGTGGATGTCGCCGGTACAGGCCGCGGCGCTGCTGATCGTGCCGTCGCTCGTCACCAACATCTGGCAGACCGGGCCGCGCGCGACCTTCATGCCGGTGCTGCGGCGCATCGGCGGCATGCAGGTGGGGGTGGTGATCGGCACGCTGGGCGGGGCGCTGTGGCTGGGCGTGCCGGCGGGGGCCTGGGCTTCGTTCGCGCTCGGGGTGGCGCTGGTGGTCTACGCGGTCTGGGGACTGACCGGGCGGCAGCTTCACGTGAGCGACGCGCAGGCGCGCTGGGTGGGGCCGCTGGTGGGCGTCGTCACGGGGCTGGTGACGGCGGTGACGGGGGTGTTCGCAGTGCCGGCGGTGCCGTACCTGCAGGCGCTGGGGTTCCAGCGCGATTCGCTGATCCAGGCGATGGGGATTTCGTTCACCACCTCGACGGTGGTGTTGGCCATCGGGCTGGTCGGGAACGGGGGTTATCCGATGTCGGCGATGGGCGGGTCGATCGCGATGCTGGTGCCGGCCATCGGCGGCATGGTGCTCGGGACCTGGCTGCGGCAGCGGCTGTCGGTGGCGGTGTTCAAGCGCTGCTTCCTGATCGGGCTGGCGCTGCTGGGCCTGTACATGGCCGCGCGCGCCGGGCTGTGAGCCGAAGTCAGGCTGCCAGCAGCAGGGCCGCGCGCACGCGTTCGATGGTCTGGCGGTAGGGCAAGGCGAAGTCGTCGAGTGCGTCGCCGGCTTCGAGCCAGCGGAACGTGAACACCAGGCCTTCTTCTTCAGGGCTGCCCGTGGCCATGTGCGTGAAGGTTTCGGGCAGGGCGCCTTGGGCGCGCATCAGGAACAGGTGCCAGAGCTGCGGGTGGCGGTGCGTGTTGCCTTCGACGCCGGCTTCGCATTCGCGGTGCAGCGTCCCCAGCGATTGCAGCGGGCCGGTGTAGTCGAGGCCCGATTCCTCGAGCAGTTCGCGGCGCACCGCCACTTCAGGCGATTCGCCGGGCTCGATGGTGCCCTTGGGCAGCTGCATGTTGCCATCCTCGGGATGGCGGAACACCAGCAGCCGGCCCCGCGCGTCAACCATGCAGGCGCAGGCCTTGGGGATCGTGGCGGAGGGGCTGCTGCCGGTGTTGTTCATCATCAGGCGCCCGTCAGAGCGGCCTTGACCGCTGCGCTGACTTGGCCCATGTCGGCCTTGCCGGCGAGGCGGGTCTTGACCACGCCCATCACCTTGCCCATGTCGCCAGGGCCGCTGGCGCCCAGCTCGGCCACGATGGCCTTCACCGCGGCCGTCGTTTCATCGGCGCTCATGCGCTGGGGCAGGTAGGCCTCCAGCACCTTGATCTCGGCGGCTTCCTTGTCGGCCAGATCGGGTCGGCCACCGGTGGTGAAGGCGGCGATCGAGTCCTTGCGCTGCTTGACCATCTTGTCGACGATGGCGACGACCATGGCGTCGTCGAGCTCCACGCGCTCGTCGACTTCCTTCTGCTTCAGGGCCGCGAGCAGCAGGCGGATGGTGGCCAGGCGCTCGGAGTCCTTGGCGCGCATCGCCGTCTTCATGTCTTCGGTGATTTGTTCTTTGAGAGTCATTCGGCAACCTTTCGGAAAAAACAAAAGCCGCGGCAGGTTTCCCTGGCGCGGCTGAGGCAACTGGGCGGCGGTGCTGACTTTCGTCTGGAGCCGGCCGCCCCGGGTGTTGCTTAGTACAGCTTCTTGGGCAGCTGCATGCTGCGCACGCGCTTGTAGTGGCGCTTGACCGCGGCGGCCTTCTTGCGCTTGCGCTCGGCGGTCGGCTTTTCGTAGAACTCGCGGGCGCGCAGGTCGGTCAGCAGGCCGAGCTTTTCGATGGTGCGCTTGAAACGGCGCAGTGCGACGTCGAAGGGCTCGTTTTCTTTAACGCGGATGGTGGTCATTGATGAATCGTTGAAATGAATTTGGCCTGGAGAGATCGAGGCCCCAAGCCGGGGTTCCTCAACTGAAAAACATGTGCGGCCGTTGAGGGGAGGCCAAGAGTTAGCCCGCGATTATAGCGCGGTTGCGCACGCGTGGGCGCTTGCCCAGGCCCATTGGAAGTTGTATCCGCCCAACCAGCCGGTCACGTCGACCACTTCGCCGATGAAATAAAGGCCAGGCTGCTTCGATTCCATGGTCTGGGACGACAGGTCGCGGGTGTCGACGCCGCCGGCCGTCACCTCGGCTTTTTTGTAACCTTCGGTGCCGCTGGGGGTGATCTGCCAGCGGGCGATGCGCTCCGACAGGGCTGCCAGCGCCTTGTCAGCGGCTTCGTTGACAGGGCGTTGCAGCGCCGGATCCTGCCCGACCCAGGCGTCGGCCAGCCGGGAGGGCAGCAGCGCGGCCAGTTCGTTGGCGATGCGCTTTTTCGAGCGCAGCTTGGCTTCGCCCAGCGCCTCGGCCACGTCCACGCCGGGCGCGAAATCCAGTGTGAGCGGGGTGCCGGGTTTCCAGTAGCTCGAAATCTGCAGCACCGCCGGGCCCGACAGGCCCCGGTGGGTGAAGAGCAGGTCTTCGAGGAAGGCCATTTTTTCCTTCTTCGCGCCGGTCTCGATGCGCACCGGCAGCGCCAGGCCGGCCAGCTCGGCATACGGCGCCCAGCCTTCGCCGCCGAAGGTCAGCGGCACCAGTGCCGGACGGGGCGTGACGAGGCGCAGGCCGAATTGCTCGGCAAGGCGGTAGCCGAAGTCGCTGGCGCCGATCTGGGGGATCGACAGGCCGCCGGTGGCGACCACGATCTTCGGCGTCTCGATCAGCCCGCGATCGCTCTCGATTTGATAGCTGCCAGCGCCCGATCCATCAGCATCAACGCCAGAAAATGCAATCTTCCCGACCTTGCACGGCTGCCAGCGCTCGACCCCACCCGCCGCGCATTCCGCCAGCAGCATGTCGACGATCTGCTGCGACGAGCCGTCGCAGAACAGCTGCCCCTTGTGCTTCTCGTGGAAGGCGATGCCGTGCTTCTGCACCAGCTCGATGAACTGCTGCGGCGCATAGCGCGACAGCGCCGAGCGGCAGAAATTCGGGTTGTCGCCGATAAAGTGGCGCTGCGGCGCGCGCACGTCGAGGTCACGGTTGGTGAAGTTGGCGCGCCCGCCGCCCGAGATGCGGATCTTCTCGCCCACCTTCTCGCTGTGGTCCACCACCAGCACCTTGAGCCCGCGTTGGCCCGCCACGCCGGCGCAGAACAGCCCGGCGGCCCCGGCGCCGATCACGACGACGTTGAAGCGCGATGATGCGGCCGCGCTCAAGGGCCATCTGCCGCGAGCAGCGGCGGCGGGTTGTATTTCAGGTGGCCCACGTAGCGCAGCGGCTGCGTGGCGGCAATGGAAGGCACGTCGCCCTCGCGCATGTGCAGCAGGTCGGACGGGCTCACCCAGCGCGGGTCGGCATTGGTGATCGGCAGGCCGGCCTGTTTGTAGGCCTCGAGCACGAACTGCGAGCAGAAGAACTGGTCGTCGCGGCTCGCACCCAGCTGCACCATCGCCATGCCGCTCACGCAGTAGCTGCTGACCGCGCTTGGCACCAGCGGCAGTTCGCACAGGCGCCGGTTGAGCACGAAAGGCGCATTCAGCAGCACGCCCACGGTGTTGTAGCGCGCGCCGACCTGAGACAGCGCCCATTCGCGCATGCGCCCGGCGCCAGCTTCGTCGACGCCCGGCACGCGAAAGGCCACCACCATCTGCTCTTCATCGACCAGCTCGGCCAGCGGCCGCGCGCGCACGCCGGTGCCCACGGCTTCGGCGATCTGGCCGTCGCCGAGGTACAGCACTGCGTGGCTCACCGGCGAGAAAGTGCCCAGCCGGATGCCGAAAGAGTTCACCGTGGCGATGGAGGTCAGCAGGATGTCGCCCGGCTCCAGCGCGTCGGCCGCGATGAGTTCGCCGCCGTTACCCGGCGCGATGACCGAGCTCTGCACCCGCAGGCGCAGTCCGGCCTCTTTGGTCGGCCGGGTGGCGCAGGCCGTGAGCAGCAGGGCAGCGCCCGCGGCAACGACGACCGCGGCGGTCTTGAACGCGGCGCGCATCAGCCCTTCCAGATGAACGGAAACTTCAGCTGCTTGAAGAAGCCGTTGGGCACGTAGTCGCCCAGCACGCCGTATTTTTCGGGCCAGAGCTTGGTGCTCTTCACCGCGGTGCCGAAGATGTAGTCGAGGAAGGCGTAATGCGCCGCGTAGTTCTTGTCCAGCGCTTCCTGGTCCTGGCTGTGATGCCAGTGGTGGAAGTTGGGCGTCACGATCAGGTAGCGCAGCGGGCCGAGCCGCACGCTCACGTTGCAGTGGTTGAACACCGCCTGGAAGCCGACCACCACGATGTAGGCGTCGATCACGTCCTTGCTGAAGCCCAGTACGTAGATGGGCGCCAGCACCAGCGTGCGCGTGATCAGCAGCTCAAGGATGTGCTGGCGCGAGCCCGCCATCCAGTCCATGCTCTTCACGCTGTGATGCACCGCGTGCAGGCGCCACAGCACGGGCACCTCGTGGTAGGCGCGATGCGTCCAGTACTGCACGAGGTCGGCCACCAGAACGATCAGCAGCAGCCCGGCCCAGAACGGCAGGTTGCCCACCCAACCGCGGATGCCGTCATTGGCCGCCCAGCCGAAGAGCTTGTGCACCATCAGGTTGGTGGCCAGCAGCACGAAGCCCACGATCATGTGGTTCACCACGAAGTGGTGGAAGTCGGTCTGCCACTCTTCGCGGAACACGGGCTGGTCTTTGCGCAGCGCAAAGAGTTTCTCGATGAAGATGAAGATCAGCGATGAGCCCAGCAGGTCGAGGATGAACCAGTCGAGCCCGATGTACGGCGTGTTGTCCGCGAAGTCGTGCACCGGCACCTTGTGTCCGCCGAGCAGCGCCGACGCCACCACCAGCAGGAACGCCGCCGACGAGAGCCAGCGCGAGCGGTTGAAGATGATGTTGACCAGCGACAGCCCACCCGAAATGACCAGCGCCGCCAGCAAGATGTAGCGCATCACGTCGACGTTGTAGCTCTTGCGCAGTTCGGGCGTGGTGAGGTACTGCGGAAAGTGAAAGGCCAGTACGCCCAGGAAGCACAGGATGGCCAGGCTCAGCGCGATGGTGCCTGTGACCAGCCCTTGGCCACGGCGCAGTTCGCCGTGGTTGTGGGTGAATTCGTTGAGTTTGTCGATGTCCAGCATGCCCGCCTCTCTCGCTTGTACTTTGTGTTGGAGCGCGATTTTAGAGGCGGCTGTAGGAAAAATCTCACCTGGGGCGCACGGCCCTGCGGCGCAGCAGCGCAGCCGAGCCCAGAGCCACCGCCATCACGAGCAGCGACACCACGGTGGTCACCGTGCCCAGCGCATAGATCGACGGGGTGGTGACGGTCGAGGTCAGCCCCTGCAGTTCGAGCGGCAGCGTGTTGACGTCGCCGATGGCCTGCGAGGTGCGGGCGATCTCGTCCCACGACAGCGTGAAGCCGAACATGCCGATGCCCACGATCGACGGGCCGATCAGCGGCAGAACGACGAAGCGGAAGGTCTGCCACGGCGTGGCGCCGAGGTCGCGTGCGGCTTCCTCGTAGGCGGGGTTGAAGCGGTTGAACACCGCGAACATGATGAGCAGGCCGAAGGGCAGGGTCCAGGTCAGGTGCGCGCCGAGGGCTGAGCTGAACAGCCCCAGCGCAGTGCCGTAGCCTTCGAGCAGCGTGGTCGCGTCCATCGCCGTCAGCACGCTCTTGATGCCCGTGTCGATCAGCCGGAACTGCAGGCCGATGCCGAGCGAAATGATGATCGACGGCATGATGAGGCTGGCCACCGTGACGAAGAACAGGGCGTTGCTGCCCGCGAGCTTCTTGCGGAACGCCAGGCCTGCAAGCACCGACAGCACGACGGTGAAGGCCATCACCACAGCGCCCAGCGCCAGCGAGCGCCTGAAGGCCGCGCCGATATCCACTGTGCCCAGCCCTTCAGCCAGCTTGTAGAACCAGTGCAGGGAGACGCCGCGCAGTGGAAACGTCAGGCCGCCCTCGGGGCCCTGGAAGCTGAGCACGAAGATCGTGATCATCGGGCCGTAGAGGAACAGCACGAACAGGGCGAATACCGTGGCGAGAGGCCAGAAGCCGGGGCTGCGTTGTTCGCCTATGCGTTGGCTCATTTGTTTTTCTCCTTCAGGGCGAGTGCGAATGACACCGGGTGCTCCCCTCCGCGAATGTCCCCCGCCTTCGGCTCCTCCTTTATTTCGCTGCAGGAAGCACCCGGTGCCATTCGCACATGGACGCTGCCGTTGTGCTGGCCGATCAACCAGTGCGCTGAACGATCACGACGGCGGGGTGCCTTGCGCAGCGAAATAAAGGAGGAGCCCGAAGGGCGGGGGACATTCGCGGAGCAAGGTACCCCGTCGGCGTGAGCGAGCCCTGAAGAACAAGAGCTCACCCTAGAGCTCCTTTCGAATGTCGACCAGCCGGGTCAGTCCCCAGATGATCATCAGCACCACCGCCAACAAAATCATCGCGTTGGCCGCAGCCAGCGGAAACTGCAGGTACGAGGTCTGCACCTGGATGATCTTGCCGATGGAGGCGATCTGCTGGCCGCCCATCACGCCGATGGTGACGAAGTCGCCCATGACGATGGTGATGACGAAGATCGACCCGATCAGGATGCCGGTGCGCGACAGCGGCACCACCACGTTCCACAGCGTCTGCCAGCCCGATGCGCCCGCATCGCTGGCTGCTTCGAGCAGCGAGCGGTCGATGCGCATCATGCTGTTGAATATCGGCACGATCATGAACATCGTGTACAGGTGCACGAAGGCCAGCACCACCGAGAAATCGGAGAACAGCAGCCACTCCACAGGCTGGTTCACGAGGCCCAGGCCCATGAGCGCCTGGTTGACCAGCCCGTTGCGTCCCAAGAGCGGCACCCACGAGATCATGCGGATCACGTTCGAAGTCCAGAAGGGCACGGTGCACAGCACGAACAGCACCGTCTGCATGGTCGACGAGCGCACGTGGAACGCCAGGAAGTACGCAACTGAGAAGCCGATCAGCAGCGTGATGCCCCACACCAGCACGCAGAACTTGAACGTGCTCAGGTAGGTGTTGAGCGTGACGCACAGGTCGCCGTTGTCCGTGAGACGCGAGCAGCCCTCGAACAGGCTCAGGTAGTTGCGCAGCGTGACCGCCGGGATCAGTTCGTATTCGTTGAAATTCCACAGGCTGACCATCGCGACCAGCGCCAGCGGAACCAGGAAGAACAGCAGGAACACCAGCGCGAACGGCGCCGCCTGCCACCACGCCTTGACGGCATGGATGGGCGTGGTGGCGACGGACGCGCTGGTCGAGGGAGCGCTCACAGGCTCAGGCCGAAGCTCAGGCAGCGACGAACTCGTTCCACTTGCGGACCATGTACTCGTTCTCGTCCATCACCGCGTTCCAGCAGGCGATGCCGCCCATGCGCTGCTCATAGCTGCCGCCGTCGCGCACCGAGCCTGCCTTGGCGATCACGTCGCCCTGTGGGCTCTTGATGTCCTGCGCGGCGGGCTTGCCCTCCATCCAGTAGGCCCACTCGTAGGCTTCCATCTTGGTCTTGGCGGTGTCGAGCACGGCGCTGTAGTAGCCCTGGCGATTGAGGTACGCACCGGCCCAGCCGTCGAGGAACCAGTTGATGAACTCATAGGCGCCGTCGAGCTTCTTGCCCGAGAGCGTGGCCGGCAGGCCGAAGCCCGAGGCCCAGGCGCGATAGCCCTCCTTGAGCGGCTGGAAGGTGCAGTCGATGCCCTTGCTGCGCACGGCCGTGACCGCGGGCGACCACATCGACTGGATCACGACCTCGCCCGAGGCCATGAGGTTCACCGACTCGTTGAAGTCCTTCCACAGCGCGCGGAACTGGCCGGCCTTCTTGGCCTCGATCAGGGTCTTGATCGTCAGGTCGATCTCGGCCTTGGTCATGTTGCCCTTGTCGGCGTACTTGTGGATGCCCTTGGCCTCCACCACCATCGCCGCGTCCATGATGCCGATCGACGGAATGTTCAGGATCGCGGTCTTGCCCTTGAACTCGGGGTTCAGCAGCTCGGCCCACGAAGAGATCGGGCGCTTGATCAGGTCGGGCCGGATGCCCAACGTGTCGGCGTTGTAGGTGGTCGGGATCAGCGACATGAACTGCGTGGCCGACTTCGCGAAGACCTTGCTCTTCTCGCCCTCGAGGTAGATCACCTTGACCGGCGCCGTGCCCTGGTTGCCGACCTTCTTGCCGGCCACTTCGCCCTTGGTGAAGAGCGAGGTGATCTTGTCGGCGTTCTTCACGCGCTTGGTGTCGATGCCCTTCAGGTTGCCGGTCGGCACGATCTTCTTGAGCGAGAAGAACTCGGTGTCGATCAGGTCGAAGCTGTTGGGGGCGGTCACGGCGCGCTTGGTCACGTCGTCGGTGGTCACGGCCACGTACTGGATCTCGATGCCGGTGTCGGCCTTGAATTTCTCGGCGATCGCCTTGTCCTGGTTCACCGCGGTGCCGAGGTAGCGCAGCACGATCTTTTCCTGCGCATGCACGAAGGGCGCGATGCCCGTGGCCAGGATGCCGGCCGTGCCTTGCAGGAGGGTGCGGCGCTTGACGCCGTTGGACGAGTCGATGGAATCGGTCATGGCTGAGTCTCCAGAGAAAAAAGTGGAAAGAAACGAACGCAGGAAAAAGAGAAGCGGGTTGCGGATGCGCTCACAGGGTCATGGCGAGCGCGGCCGTGTCGTCGCGCTGATGTGCCCCGGCACCGGCGGGTGCCGAAGCCCGCTCGCCCGGCGGCTTGACGCCGGGGCCGAGCACGCGCGCGTCGGCCTCGGCCCACGAGAGGCGCACCGCCTCGCCGTGCGCATAGGGGCGCGCGAGGAAAGCGGCTTCGCCGAGCAGCAAGGAGACGTTCTGGCGTCCGGCGGCAGCGCCTTCGAGCGCCAGGCCGAGCAGCACGTAGGTGCCCTGGTACTCGACGTCGGTGACGGTGGCAGCAAGGGCAGTGCCAGCCGCGTCGCCCTCCGAAGCCGCGGCGATCCGCATGCGGTCGTTGCGCACCGCGATCGGGCCGGCCGGCGTGTCGAACACGTTGTGGCCGCCCATGAAGCGCGCGACAAACTCGCTAGCCGGGTGGTTGTAGACCGCGTGCGGCGAGCCGACCTGCTCGATCACCCCGTGGTTCATCACCACCATGGTGTCGGCCAGCGCCATTGCCTCTTCCTGCGAGTGCGTGACGTGCACGAAGGTCAGGCCCAGTTCCTTCTGCCAGCGCCGCAGCTCGGCGCGCATCTGGATGCGCAGGAAGGGGTCGAGCGCCGACAGCGGCTCGTCGAGCAGCAGCACGCGCGGCTCGGTGATGAGGGCACGCGCCAGCGCCACGCGCTGCTGCTGGCCGCCGGAAAGTTCACCCGGCTTGCGGTTGGCCAGGTGGCCCATCGCGACGCGCGCGAGCAGGTCGTTGGCACGCTTGTGGCGCTCGGCCTTGCCGACGCCTTTCATCTTGAGGCTGAAGGCCACGTTGTCGGTGGCCGAGAGGTGCGGGAACAGGGCGAAGCTCTGGAACATCATCGCCGTGCCGCGCGCGGCCGCGGGCAGGTCGGTGATGTTGCGGTTGTCCAGCAGGATGTCGCCGCTGGTGACGGACTCGTGGCCCGCGATCATGCGCAGCGTGGTGCTCTTGCCGCAGCCCGACGGGCCGAGCAGGCAGCAGTAGCTTCCGCTGGCGATGCGCAGGTCTATCTGGTCGACGGCGGCCGGTGTGCCGGGGGCATAGCGCTTGGTGAGCGCGACGATCTCGACTGCGGCGGGTTCGGGCGTGGCGACGGCATTCATTGCCGATGGCTCAGCACGATCCATGCCACGTTGTGGTGCGCGGCGCCCGTGCCGCTCGTGCTGTCCTCGCCCTGGTCAGGTGCCGATCAGGTACCGAACTTGTCCGCGTCCACCGGTACCTCGGCGGCTGCCAGTCCGCGCAGCACGTCGCCCACCACGATCACCGCCGGGCTGGCCAGGCCGGCCTCGGCGATGCCGTTCTGCAGGTTGCCCAGCGTGGTCGCGATGTGCCGCTGGTGCGGCAGGCTTGCATGCTGGATGACGGCCACCGGCGTGTCGCCCGGAAGGCCTTGCAGCAGTTCACGTTCGATGTGCCCGGCGCCCGACACGCCCATGTAGATCACCAGCGTGAGCCGCGCGTTGTACGCCGTCGCGGCCAGCGCGCGCCAGTCGGTCGGGTCTTCGGCTGCGCCGGCGCCGGTCTTGGCATGGCCGGTGACGAACACCACGCCCTGCGCATGGTCGCGGTGCGTGAGCGGCACGCCCAGCGCGGTCACGGCCGCGAGGCCGGCGGTGATGCCGTTGACCACGGTGCACTCGATGCCGGCTTCGCGCAGGTGCTCCACTTCTTCGCCACCGCGGCCGAAGATGAACGGGTCGCCGCCTTTGAGGCGGACCACGGTTTCGCCTTCGCGCACTGCGGTGATCATCAGCCGCTCGATGAAGGCCTGCGGCGTGCTCTTGCAGCCGCCGCGCTTGCCCACATGCACGATGCGCGCTCCGGGGCGGGCGTAGGCCAGAATCTCGTCGTTCACGAGGTCGTCGACCAGCAGCACCGTCGCGGCCTGGATCGCCTTCACGGCCTTGACGGTCAGCAGCTCCGGGTCGCCCGGGCCGGCGCCCACCAGCGTGCAGCGGCCGGTGATGAAGGAGGTGGGGGTGTCGTTGTTCATGCGTGGGATGCCAGTTGCGTGATGTGCCTGACCTGCGCCGCAATGGCTTCGGGCACGGGAAGCTCGCCTGCCAGCACGCGGCGCGTGTAGTCGGCTGTGGTGGCGACGTCGATTTCCTTCGGCAGACCGGGCACCTCGGCGGTGGTGCCGGCCTGCTGCGCCTGCAACTCGGTGCGCACGCCGCGCACGAAGCCGTCGATCTGCGCGGTGCGGCGCGGGTCGGACACCACTTCGCCCTCGAGGCCGCGTGAGAGCAGGGCGGTCATGCCCGTGAGCTCGAAGGTCTCGCCCATGGTGCGGGCGTATTCGGGGTGCGTGTAGCTGGCCACCACCACGCAGGGGCCGGCGGTGGGCTGCATCAGCTTCACCACGCTGTGGCCCGGGTTGCGCAGGCCGACCACGCGGCGCACGTCGAGCAGGCGCTTGAGCGCGGGGTTCAGCAGTTCGGTGGGGGCAAAGGCCGCTTCGCCGTTGGCGATGGGGCGGATAGCGGTCATGGGCGGCACATCGAGCGCCGAGAGCACGTTCGACGCCAGCACGCGAGATGTTTCGCTCGCGCTGCCGTGCACCAGCACCGGCAGGCCTTCGCGCGCCAGCAGCAGCGCCAGCAGCGGCGTGAGCACCGGCAGCTTGCGCGCGCCGTTGTAGCTGGGCAGCACGACCAGCGCCCGGTCGCCGGTGGGAATGCGGTTGAGCCGCGCATGGGTTGCATCGAGAAAACCGGCCATCTCCTCGGGCGTTTCGCCCTTGATGCGCATGGCCAGGCAGAAGCCGCCGATTTCGAGGTCGGTGACGGTGCCGTCCAGCACCTGGCCGAACAGGTCGGTGGCCTGTTCACGCGTGAGCGGCTTGGCGCCTCGTGCGCCGCGGCCGATTTCCTTGATGTATTGGCTGATTCCCATGGGTAGGCGGATTGTCCTGCAACGCTTATGCCGGAATGTGAGTTGGCTTATGCATCGGGTGTCTTGTCCCCTCTCCCGCTTGCGGGAGAGGGTCAGGGTGAGGGCAGCGGCCTTGCAACATCGCGCGGTCGTCATTGCCGCTCACCCTCACCCCAGCCCTCTCCCCAAGGGGAGCGGGGGCAATGCAGACGGCGCATCACAACGTCGCCTCCGCTTCGGCCGGCGTCGCCCGCACCATGCGCTTGAGCTCCGGAATGCACGAGCCGCAGTTGGTGCCGCACTTCAGCGCGCCCTGCAGCTTGGCCAGCCGCTCGTCGGCGGTGCCGGTGCAGCGGCCCAGTTCGGTCTGGATCGCCACGTCCGCCACGTTGAAGCAGGTGCACACCGTCTTGCCGCGCGACTGCACCGCCACCGGCGCTTTCGAGCCCGGCGACAGCAGCAGGCGGCCGTAGCTCTGCGCCGGCAGTTCCTCTCGCAGCAGCGTGGAGATCCAGGTTTCGGCGCTGGTGTCGCCGCCCAGCAGGAAGGCTTCGAGGCCGGCGCTGCCGTCGGCACGGCGCACCAGCCGGGCCGAGCGGCGCTGGCCCCGGCGGCGGTCGGCGTAGCGCAGGGTGTCGGCGGTCTGCAGGCCGAGCAGGGCTTCGATCTTCTCGACCAGCGTGTCGTCGGGTGCGTCGTGCGCGGCGGCGCGAAAGAGCAGGCCGCTGCGTTCGGCGCCCTGCGTGTTGCCGGCAAACGGCACGCAGGTCGCAAAAGGAAACAGCGCCATCATCGGCTGCAGCGCGCGGTGCGCGGCCAGCGCGTCGCCATCGGGCAGCCAGGCCATGGCCAGCAGCGACCACGGCAGCTCGGCCTTGAGGATCTTCACCGGCGTGTGCTTCAGCTCGGGCTGCTTCGAGGTCGGACAGTAGGCCGGCGTGGTCAGCGCGTTGATGCCCGCGAGCCGTGTGCCGTTCGACGAGCAGCCGCTCAGGTACTCCTCGCCCCAGTGCATGGCGACAAAAGCCTGGCTCATCCCCACCTCGGCGCTGGCACGCGCGGGCAGCATGATCGAGCCGCGCTTCGACGTCAGATGCACCAGGTCGCCTTCGCGGATCTGGCGGCGCGCCATGTCCTGCGCGTTCATCTGCACCACCGGCTCAGACACATGGCCGAACAGGCGGCCGACAGTACCGGTGCGGCTCATGCCGTGCCACTGGTCGCGCAGGCGGCCGGTGTTCAGCGAGAAGGGGTAGCGGGCCTCGCGGGCTTCGGCCACCGGCTTGTAGACCGTGTCGACGAAGCGGGCGCGGCTATCGGGCGTTGGGAACACGCCGTCTTCGTAGAGGCGCACGCGGCCGGTGCTTTCGCCTTCCTTCAGCGGCCATTGCTGCGGGCCGGCGGTTTCCAGCATCGCGTAGCTCATGCCGGTGATGTCCAGGTCGCGCCCGCGCGTGGATTCGCGATGCTCGTTCCAGACCGATTCGGCCGTCTCGTACGGGAACAGCGTGAACGCGCGGGCCAGCTGCCTTTCGAGCCGGTGCGCGAAGGCCACTGCAATCGACCAGTCGTTGCGCGCCTCGCCGGGCGCCGGCACAGCCGGGCGCACGCGCGAGATGCGGCGCTCGCTGTTGGTCACGGTGCCTTCCTTCTCGCCCCAGGTGGTGGCGGGCAGCAGCAGGTCGGCAAAGGCGCAGGTGGCGGTGGTGGCGAAGGCTTCCTGCACCACGACGAACTCGGCGCGTTCCAGCGCGCGGCGCACCGTGGCCTGGTCGGGCATCGACTGTGCCGGGTTGGTGCAGGCGATCCACAGCGCGCGGATCTCGCCGTCGGCCGCGGCCTGGAACATTTCGACCGCCGTCTTGCCCGGCTTCTCGGGCACCGAGGGCACGCCCCACAGCGCGGCCACTTCGGCGCGGTGATCGGGGTTCGCCAGGTCGCGGTGCGCGCTCAGCAGGTTGGCAAGGCCGCCGACTTCGCGCCCGCCCATCGCATTGGGCTGGCCGGTCAGCGAGAACGGGCCCGCGCCGGCGCGGCCGATCTGCGCGGTCGCCAGGTGCAAGTTGATGAGAGCAGCGTTCTTCGCCGTGCCGCTCGACGACTGGTTCAGGCCCTGGCAGTACAGGCTCAGCGTGGCGGGCGAGGTGGCGAACAGCCGCGCCGCCTCGAGCAGGTCTTCCTTCGGGATGCCGCACACCTGCGCGACCTTGTCCGGTGTGCACTCGCGCACCGTCGCCTTCAATGCGTCGAAGCCGTTGGTGTGCGCCGCGATGTACTTCGCGTCGATCCAGCCTTCCCACAGCATCAGGTGCAGCATGCCGTTGAACAGCATCACGTCGGTGCCGGGCTGGATGGGCAGGAACAGGTCGGCGATCTCGACCGTGTCGGTGCGGCGCGGGTCGGCCACCACGATCTTCAGCGCCGGGTTCGCGGCCTTCGCGTCCTCGATGCGGCGGAAAAGAATGGGGTGCGCCCACGCCGTGTTGCTGCCCACGATGAACAGGCAGTCGGCGTGCTTCAGGTCGTCGTAGCAGGCGGGCGGCGCGTCGGCGCCCAGCGTCTGCTTGTAGCCGGCCACGGCGCTGCTCATGCAAAGGCGCGAATTGGTGTCGACGTTGTTGGTGCCGATCAGGCCCTTGGCGAGCTTGTTGAAGACGTAGTAGTCCTCGGTGAGCAACTGGCCCGACACGTAGAAGCCGACCGAGTCCGGGCCGTGGTCGCGGATCACCTGCGCGAACTTGCCGGCGGCGTTGTCGAGCGCGGTGTCCCACGTCACCGCGGTGGGCGCTTCTGCGCGCACGAGGCGCTGCATGGGCTGCAGCAGCCGCGTCTGCCGCGTGACCGTGGCGCTGGCCGTGAGGTGCAGCGTCGAGCCCTTGGTGCACAGGCGCCCGAAGTTCGCCGGGTGGTCAGGGTCGCCGCGCACGCCGGTGATCTCGCTGCCCTGCGATTCGATGATGACGCCGCACCCTACGCCGCAGTAGGGGCAGGTGGAGCGGGTCTCGAGCGTCATGGGTTATTCCAGCGGAAGAACCGTCAGTACCGCGAACGGCTTCGGGCCGGCGACCGGGCGTTCCAGGTCGATGGCGTGCGTGGCCAGCTCGCCCGCGTCCAGGTGCACCACGCCGTCTTCCACCTTCACGGCGAACTTCGGCGTGCAGCCTTCGTCGGGCGACCTGGCGCAGCCGTCGTCCAGCCCGATGGCCCAGTTGTGCAGCGGGCAGGCCACGCTGGTGCCGAACACGATGCCCTGGCTCAGCGGGCCGCCCTTGTGCGGGCAGCGGTCGAGCAGCGCGAACACCTCGTTCTCGGCGTTGCGGAACACGGCAACGTCCACGCCGGCAGGCCGCGTCACGCGGCGGGCGCCGAGCACGGGGATGTCGTCGATGCGGCAGATGACTTTCCAATCGCTCATGGTGGGGCTCTCTCGTCTATGTCTTGATTTCTGAATACAGGCCGGTCACGCGGTCCATGATCGCCAGCAGGTTCTCGCTGCTGACGAACACGTCGGACATCAACGCAGGCGAGGCGCCGGCGCCTTCGAGGCGCTGCAGGCCCCGGTTGAAGAAGATCCATTGCGCATCGGCCAGCACCAGCTCCTGCCTGATCTGCGCAGTGGCTTCGGGCGCGTTGCGCAGCACTTCGAGCGCGGCCAGGAATTCGGCGCGCGACTTGCCGATCTCGGCCGTGCTGCCCGCCGGATCGATCTGCATGGCCGTGGCCAGGTAGAACTTGGCCATGCGCTGCGACAGCATGCGCTGGCGGCCGGCAATGTTGACCAGCTTGCCCACCGGTTTGCCCGAAGCGGCTTCGTACTGCGCGGTGCCCTGGTTGGCGAGCGCGAGCACCGTGGCGTCCAACTTCACCACTCGGGCGGCTTCTTCCATGCTTGGCGCTGCATCCGTGAGCTCGTTCTTGAACGCGTTCCAGGCGCCGTCGAGCGACTCGTAGGTGGCGCGGATTGCCGGGCTGGGCGCAAAGGCCTTCAGCTCGCCAAGCTGGCGCTCGAACAGCGAAATCGACTTGTCGAGCACCTGCTGCGCATTGCGCGATTCCACCTTCTGCACCAGCGCCAGGTAGGCCTTGCTCGCACGCTGCGACAGCATGCGCAGGCGGCCCGCCTTGTTGATCGCGTCGTTGAGGTCGGCAATCTGCGCGTTGGCGCGCAGGCCGACGCCCAGGCCGGCCACTGCCGCGGAAGCGATGAAGATCCTGCGTTTCAACCCGTTTTCTCCGCTCACGCCGTCAGCGGCGTGAACTGCCGCACGTCCACCGAGGCCTGCGCCGATTCGAACCACGGATCGGGCTCGCCGTCGAGCGCGAACTGCAGGCGCTCCCACAGCGCCTTGCGGCCTTCGGCGTCCTCGAGGATCTTCTTCTTCACGTAGTCCAGCCCCACGCGGCCGATGTAGTGCACCGTGCGCTCCAGGTACCAGCCCTCTTCGCGGTACAGCTGCAGGAAGGCGCCCGAGTACTCCATCACTTCCTCGGCTGTCTTCACCTTCACGAGAAACTGCGCCACCTCGGTCTTGATGCCGCCGTTGCCGCCCACGTACAGCTCCCAGCCCGAGTCGACGCCGATCACGCCCACGTCCTTGATGCCGGCCTCCGCGCAGTTGCGCGGGCAGCCCGACACCGCCAGCTTGACCTTGTGCGGCGAGTACATGGCCCACAGCGCGCGCTCCAGGTCCTTGCCCATCTGCGTGGAGTCTTGCGTGCCGAAGCGGCACCACTCGCTGCCCACGCAGGTCTTCACCGTGCGCAGCGACTTGGCGTAGGCAAAGCCGCTGGGCATGCCGATGTCCTTCCAGACGTTTTCCAGGTCTTCCTTCTTCACGCCCAGCAGGTCGATGCGCTGGCCGCCCGTGACCTTGACGGTCGGAATCTTGTACTTGTCGGCCGCGTCGGCAATGCGGCGCAACTCGTCGGGCGTGGTGTGGCCGCCCCACATACGCGGGATGACGGAGTAGGTGCCGTCCTTCTGGATGTTGGCGTGGCTGCGTTCGTTGATGAAGCGGCTCTGCGGATCGTCCTTGGCCTCCTTCGGCCAGGTGCTGATCAGGTAGTAGTTGATGGCCGGGCGGCAGGTAGCGCAGCCGTTGGGCGTGCGCCAGCCGAGGTTGCGATACACCTCGTCGTGCGTCAGGTAGTGCTCCTTGCGGATTGCGTCGCGCACGTCCTGGTGGCTTGCGTCGGTGCAGCCGCACACGGCCTTTTTCTTGGGTGTGGCCGAGTAGTCGCCGCCGGCGGTGAACATCAGGATCTGCTCGACCAGCCCAGTGCACGAGCCGCAGCTGGCGCTCGCCTTGGTGTGCTTCTTCACCTCGTCGAGCGTGAACAGGCCCTTTTCCTTGATGGCCTTGCAGATGGTGCCCTTGTTCACGCCGTTGCAGCCGCAGACCTCGGCGTCGTCGGGCATGCTCGCGGCCTTGTTGTGGCCCTCGTGGCCGGTGTCGCCGATGTTCGATTCGCCGAACATCAGCTTGTCGCGGATGTCGTGCACGCTGCGGCCGTCGCGCAGCAGCTTGAAGTACCAGCTGCCGTCCACCGTGTCGCCGTAGAGGCAGGCGCCCACCAGCTTGTCGTCCTTGATCACCAGCTTCTTGTAGACGCCGCCGAAGGGGTCGCTCATGACGATCTCTTCAGTGCCTTCGCCGCCCATGAACTCGCCGGCCGAGAACAGGTCGATGCCCGTCACCTTCAGCTTGGTGGAGGTGAGCGAGCCCAGGTAGCGGCCGATGCCGAACTGCGCCAGGTGGTTGGCCGCCACCTTGGCCTGCTCGAACAGCGGAGCGACCAGGCCGTAGGCAATGCCGCGGTGCGCCGCGCATTCGCCGACCGAGTAGATGCGCGCATCGGTCACGGTCTGCATGGTGTCGTTGACGACGATGCCGCGGTTGCAGTGCAGGCGCATCTTCTCGGCCAGCTCCACGTTGGGGCGGATGCCCACGGCCATCACCACCAGGTCGGCGGCCACTTCGGTGCCGTCCTTGAAGCGGATGCTCTTGACGCGGCCATCTTCACCGCCCACTAGGTCTTGCGTCTGCGCGCCCATCAGGAACTTCAGGCCCCGGTCTTCCAGCGACTTCTGCAGCAGCTTGCCCGCCACGTCGTCGAGCTGGCGCTCCATCAGCCAGGGCATCACGTGCACCACTGTCACGTTCATGCCGCGCAGCATCAGGCCGTTGGCGGCTTCCAGGCCCAGCAGGCCGCCGCCGATGACCACCGCGTTCTTGTGCGTGCGCGCGGTCTCGATCATGTAGTCGGTGTCGGCGATGTCGCGGTAGGCGATCACGCCCTTCAAGTCCTTGCCGGGCACCGGCAGCATGAAGGGGTTGGAGCCGGTGCACATCAGCAGGCGGTCGTAGGCGGCCTCGGTGACATCGCCTTGCGAATCCACGGCGCGCACGATGCGCTTGACGCGGTCGACTTCCACCACCTTCTTGCCGGCGTGCAGCGTGATGTTGTTGTCCGTGTACCACTCCCAGCTGTTGAGCACGATCTCGTCGACCGTCTGCTCGCCCGCCAGCACCGGCGACAGCAGGATGCGGTTGTAGTTGGGATGCGGCTCCGCGCCGAAGACGGTGATGTCGTACAGCTCGGGCGCGATCTTCAGCAGCTCTTCGAGCGTGCGCACGCCGGCCATGCCGTTGCCGACCATCACGAGTTTCATTTTCTTCATGGGGCTGGACCTTTCAGGGAAATCAAGCAAACGGGCGCCCGCGGCGCGCGTTCAGAATCGCGCCATGAGCTTTGAAGTGGACATCGGCTACAGCAGCCAGCGCGGACCGCGCGAGCTGAACGAAGACTTCGCCGGTGCAGTGCATGCGCCGTCGGGCGACGAGGCACGCGGCCTCATCGCAGCCATTGCCGATGGAGTGTCGAGCGGCGGGCACGGCCGCGAGGCGGCGCAGACCACGGTGATGGGCCTGCTGGCCGACTACTTCGCCACGCCCGCAACGTGGGAGCCGACCGCCGCGCTCGACCGCCTGATCGGCGCGCAGAACGGCTGGTTGGCCGACCACAACCGCCGGCGCCAGAGCAAGCAGGACGGCGGCACCGCGCTCACCACGCTCACTGCACTGGTGCTGCACGGACAGAGCTACACGCTGGCGCACGTGGGCGACACGCGCGCCTGGCGCGTGCGCGCCGGCGGCGGGCCGGCCGTGCCGCTCACGCAGGACCATGCCTTCGACCACCCCGACATGCGCAGCCGGCTCACGCGCGCCATCGGCCTGGACGACCAGGTGCGCGTTGACTACGCCCAGGGCGACGTGCGCGTGGGCGATTGCTTCGTGCTGAGTTCCGACGGCGTGCACGGCGTGCTCAAGCCGCAGCAGGTGGCCGCGCTGGCCCTGCAGGGCGATGCCGAAGCGGCCAGCGAGGCGCTGGTGCATGCGGCGCTCGATGCCGGCACGCGCGACAACGCGACCGCGCTGGTCATCCGCGTGGTGGGACTCGATGCGCGCCAGCTCGACGACGAACTCGGCGACGGTCGCCGGCTCGCACCGCCGCCCGCGCTGAAAGTGGGCGACGTGCTCGACGGCTACGCCATCACCGCGCTGGTGGCCGACACCGGCGTGCACCTGCTGTACCAGGCGCGGCATCCGCAGACGCGCGAGCTGGTCGCGCTGAAGACGCTGCATCCCTCGCGTGCCGGCGATCCGCAGGAACGCGCGATGCTGGCGCACGAGGCGTGGCTGGGGCTGCGCGTCGGAGGTATTGGCGGCAGTGGTTTCGTTCGTGTGCACGAGCGTGCCGAGAACGCGAGCGCGCTGTACATCGTGTTCGACTGGCATGGCGGGCGCACGCTGGAGCAGTTGCGCAAGGCGAACGCGCGCGGCGCGGTGGCCGAGGTGGTGGCCGCCGGCATCGAGCTGAGCCGTGCGCTCGGCCGGCTGCACCGGCAGGGCGTGATCCATCGCGACATCAAGCCCGGCAACCTGCACCTGGGCGACGACGGGCACTGGCGCATCATCGACCTCGGCGTGGCGCTGTCTGGCCGCGAAGGCGCTGCCCAGCGCGAGCTGCATGCCGGCACGCCGAGCTACATCAACCCCGAGCAGTGGGAGGAGGGCGGCACCGCCGACGCGGCCAGCGACCTGTTCGCGCTCGGCGTCACGCTGTACCAGTGGCTCACCGGGCATCTGCCCTACGGCGAGATCGAGCCCTACCAGGTGGCGCGCTACCGGCGCGATCCGGTCGCGCTCTCGCGCATCCGTCCCGACGTGCCGATCTGGCTCGACCATCTGGTGCGCAAGGCCGTTGCCCGCGATCCGCGCGAGCGCTTCGAAACCGCCGAGGAACTGCTGCTCGCGCTGGAGCGCGGCGCTTCCCGCCCGGTGAATGCGCCCGCCACCACGCCGCTGATCCGCCGCGACCCGCTCGCGCTCTACCAGCTCGCGCTTGGCGTGTCGGTGCTGTTCAACGTGCTGCTCATCGTGTGGCTGTTGTTCCTGCCACGTTGAGCGGAAAACGGCGGGACGTGTCATGAGCGTGCCGTCTTTCGAATATGAGTGGCCGCGGCGTGCGGCGTCGTGACACGCGCACGGCCACCCTTTTCGGCCCAGGTGCGCGTCCAGCGGATCTGCATGACGCGCATCACGCCCAGCATCACCAGCGAGAGCGCCGCGAAGAACACGAAGCCCCAGATGTAGCTGCCCAGATACTGCTTCGACAGGCCCATCGCGTTGGGCACGAGGCCGCCGCCCAGCGCGCCGATCTCGCCGATCATCGAACCGGCCACTGCCGTGCTTGTGGGCCAGCGCAGCGGCACCAGCTGGAACAGCGCGCCGTTGCCGGCACCCAGTGCACCGAAGCAGACGATCAGCACCAGCGTGGTGACGGTCAGCGAGCCTGAAGAGAAGCCCACCAGCACGAGGCTCACGGCCACCACCAGCAGCACCACGGTCAGCGTGTTGACGCCGCCCCAGCGGTCGGAGATCCAGCCGCCCACGACGCGCACCGCCGCGCCCATGAAGGCCGCGAGCATGGTCAGCTGGCCGGCCTGCACCTTGCTCACGCCGAACTGGTCGTAGTAGTAGGAGGGCAGGAAGGTCGTGAGGCCGATGAAGCCGCCGAAGGTCACGCCGTAGATCAGGCTGAACACCCAGCCGTCTTTCTCGAACAGGCAGGCAATGTGCTCGCGGAAGCTCGAATGAGCGTTCACGTCTGGTGGCTCCTTGGCGAACACCACCATCACGACCATCGGAATGAGGATGGCGACAGCGGCCACGCCGTACACCGCCTGCCAGCCCAGCCAGTTCGCCAGAGGCGGCGCCACCAGCACCGACACCGCGGTGCCCACGTTGCCCGCGCCCACCAGGCCCATGGCCAGGCCCTTGTGCTGCGGCGGGAACCAGCCCGAGCCCAGCGACAGCGCCACGCCGAAGCTGGCGCCCGCAATGCCCAGCAGCACGCCCATGGCGAGCAGGTCGTTGAAGCTCTTGACGAAGAAGAAGCCGAACAGCATCGCCACCGCGATCAGGCCCATCTCGACCAGCGTGGCCTTCTTGCGGCCGATGTACTGCGACAGGATGCCCAGCGGAAAGCGCATCAGCGCGCCCGCGATGATCGGCACCGACAGCATCAAGCCCTTCTGCGCCGGCGAGAGGTTGAAGGTTTCGCCGATGAAGGGCGCCATGGCGCCGTTGAGCACCCAGATGCAGCAGGAGAACGAGAAGTACAGGAAGGCCGCGAACAGTGTCGGGCTGTGGCCTGATTGCAAGAAATTCCTGAAGCTGGACATGGCGTTCAAAGATGCGAAAAGCCGCGGCGCGACCCTGGAGAGGTCGTGTCGACGGACGGAGTTGGGGGCGGAGTGCCGGCAGCGGACGCTGTCGGCGTGGGGGTGTGCACGGCGTGTGAATTGCCGGGCCGGCTGCAGGGGCCTGCAGCCTCATCACCAAAGCGGTGCTTCGTTACACCGCGCTCCGTTTCATGCAAGAGGCGTGCCCGCGAGTTCGCGCGGGCGTGGCCTATGCTCGCGGTGCGTTCCCACACCGCTTCCCCAAGATGTCCCTTCTCGTTGTCCTGCCCGATGAACCTGCCGGCCTCGTGCTGCCCGAGGCGCTTGCGCGGGCACTGTCCGTCGCTGGTCTCGACGTGCTCGGCTGCGCGGATTGCGGCAGCTTCGCGCGGCAAGTCGAGGCGCTGGCCCCTCGACAGGCCTTGATTTGCCTGCCTTTGCCCACGCCCGCGCTGCTCGACGCATTGCGCACGTGGGCCGGTCTGCCGCCGTGTGCGCTGAGCCTTGCCAGCGCGCCGTTGAGCGGCGCGCAGCATGAAGAACTGGTCGCGCTCGGCGTGCACGCGTGGATGCAGATCGATGCCATCGATGCCGCATCGCTCGCCGCATTGACCGCCCGAGCCCAGTCGCGCTGGCAGCGCGAGGCCACTTTGCGCACCGAACTGGAGAGCCTGCGCACCCGCATGGACGAGCGCAAGTGGGTCGACCGCGCCAAGGGCCTGCTGATGTCCGCGCGCGGCATCGGCGAGGACGAAGCCTTCGGGCTGCTGCGCGGCGCGGCGATGCACGCCAACTTGCGTCTGGGCGAGGTGTCGCGCTCGGTCATCGAGGCGGCGCAGTGGGCCGACGCGATCAACCGTGCCGGGCAGCTGCGCATGCTCTCGCAGCGGCTGGTGCGCGTGGCGGCGCAGTTGCTGGGCAGCATCGACGCGCAGCGGGCGCGGGTGCTGCGCACGCAGTCGGCCGAACGGGTGCAGCAGAACCTTGATCATCTGGCGGCCCTCGGGCTCGGCGCGGTTGGCGCGCAGGCGCTGGGGGATGCGCAAGCCGCGTGGAGCGGGCTGGCCACTGCCTTGACCGCACGGCCGACGGCAGCAGGGCTGGCCGACATCGACCAGCGCGCGGAAGTGCTGCTCTGCGCCGCCGAGGCCTTGACTGAGGCGCTCGAAACCTCGGGCGCACGGCGCGCGCTGCGCATCGTCAACATCTGCGGGCGGCAGCGCATGCGTGCGCAGCGGCTGGCCAAGGACGCACTGCTGGCCGCCGCGCTGAAAGAGAAGGCCGCGAACGCGCGGCTGGTGCCGACCATGGCCGAGTTCGAGGCCGCGTTGCTCGAACTGGAGCACGCGCCGCTCAGCACCACCGAGATCCGCGCCGCGCTGGCCAGCGCCCGCGACGAATGGCTGCGGCTGGTCGGCGGCGTGCGCACGCTCGACAGCGCTGACGGCCGTGCCACGCTGGTGCGCTCCAGCGACGCGCTGGTCGATACCTTCGAGCGCCTTACCGCGTCGTATGAGCACAGCCTGCAAGTGATCATGTCTTGACGCCGGTTGTGCTGGCGCGGGCGCAGCGTCAGGCCGCGACCTTCTCCACGTGCGCCTGGCGCGTGTAGAGGAAGTCGATCACCGCCTTGCGCGCGTGCACGTAGGCCGGGTCTTCGGCCAGCTCCACGCGGTTGCGCGGGCGCGGAATGTTCACTGCGAGCACGTCGCCGATGGTGGCGGCCGGGCCGTTGGTCAGCATCACGATGCGGTCGCTCAGCAGCACGGCCTCGTCGACGTCGTGCGTGACCATGACGACGGTGCTGTGTGTCTTCTGCACGATGGCCAGCAGCTCGTCCTGCAGCTTGGCGCGGGTGAGGGCGTCGAGCGCGCCGAAGGGCTCGTCCATCAGCAGCACCTTGGGCTCCATCGACAGCGCGCGCGCAATGCCCACGCGCTGCTTCATGCCGCCGGAGATTTCACCGGGCCGCTTCTGCGCGGCGGGCGTGAGGCCCACCAGCGCCAGCGCCGCATCGGTGCGTGCGCGCAGCTGCGCCTTGCTCTCGGTGGCCGCGAACACGCGCTCGACCGCGAGGTACACGTTCTCGAAGCAGGTGAGCCAGGGCAGCAGCGAGTGGTTCTGGAACACCACCGCGCGCTCGGGGCCGGGCCCTTTGATTTCCTTGTTGGCGCACAGCAGCGAGCCTTCGGTGGGCGTGGTGAGCCCGGCGATCAGGTTCAGCAGCGTCGACTTGCCGCAGCCCGAGTGGCCGATGAGCGTGATGAACTCGCCCTTGGCCACGTTCAGGTTCACGTCGCGCAGCGCGACGAAGCGGCCCTTGGGCGTCTTGAACGCCTGCTCGACACCGTGGATCTGGATGTACTTGCTGTCGTCGATCATGACTTCACCTCTTCGAACGTGAATGCCGTTGCCAGCTTGATGAGCGCGAACTCCAGCACCAGGCCGACGATGCCGATCACGAAGATCGCGATGATGATGTTGGCGACGTTGAGGTTGTTCCACTCGTCCCACACCCAGAAGCCGATGCCGACGCCGCCCGTGAGCATCTCGGCCGCCACGATCACCAGCCACGCGGTGCCCACGGCCAGCCGCACGCCGGTCAGCATGTAGGGCAGCACGGCGGGGAACAGGATCTTGGTGAGGATCTTCCATTCGCTGAGGTTCAGCACCTTGGCCACGTTCATGTAGTCGCTCGGCACGCGCTGCACGCCCACGGCCGTGTTGATGACCATCGGCCAGATCGAGCAGATGAAGATGGTCCAGATGGCGGCCGGGTTGGCGCCCTTGAACACCAGGAGACCGATGGGCAGCCAGGCCAGTGGCGACACCGGGCGCAGCAGGCTGATCAGCGGGTTGAACATGCGCGCGAGAAATTCGAAGCGCCCGATCGCAAAGCCCGCCGGAATGCCGACCAGCGCCGCCAGCCCGAAGCCCAGCGCCACGCGCTGCAGCGACGAGAGCACGTTCCAGCCCACGCCCTGGTCGTTCGGGCCCTTGCTGTAGAAGGGGTCGCTGAACACCGTCACGGCCTGCTGCCAGGTGGCTGCGGGCGTGGGGAAGCCGGTGGTGCTTTTCATGGCCACCACTTCCCAGATCAGCAGCAGCAGGCCGAAGCCCGCGAGCGGCGGCAGCACGCGCATCCAGAAGGCGCGCAGGTCGATGGGCGTGCGCACCCGGGGCTCGGGCGCCGGGGCGGGTGTCGGCTTTGGAGTTGCCGGCCTGGCCGCGACGGAAGGGGCCACCTGCGTCACCTGTGCGGTGGTCGCTTCGAGCGGCGAGTGAAAGACTGCGCTGACCATGGTGTTCTCCCTATGCATGAAGCTTGAACGACTCGGCGTATTTCTTCGGGTCCTTGCCGTCCCAGACAGAGCCGTCGAACAGCTTGCTGGTGCGCATCGTTTCCTTGGGCACCGGCGTCTGCGTGGCTGCGGCGGCCTGCTTGTAGATGTCGATGCGGTTGATCTCGGTGGCCACCTTCAGGTAGTCGGGGTGTTCCTTCAGCAGGCCCCAGCGCTTGTGCTGCGTGAGGAACCACATGCCGTCCGAGAGGTACGGGAAGTTCACGGCGCCGCCGTTGTAGAACTTCATGTGGTTGGGGTCGTCCCAGCTCTTGCCCAGGCCGTTGGTGTAGCGGCCCAGGATGCGCTGGTTGATGGCGTCCACGCTGGTGTTGACGTAGCTCTTGTCGGCGATGGTCTCGGCCATCTTGTTCTTGTTTTGCAGGCCGGTGTCGATCCACTTGCCGGCCTCGAGGATGGCGGCGGTCACGGCGCGTGCGGTGTTGGGGTATTTCTTGGTGAACTCGGCCGTGGTGCCGAGCACCTTCTCGGGGTGGTCCTTCCAGATGTCCTGCGTGGTGATGGCCGTGATGCCGATGCCGTCCATGATGGCGCGCTGGCCCCAGGGCTCGCCCACGCAGTAGCCGTCCATGTTGCCCACGCGCATGTTGGCCACCATCTGCGGCGGCGGCACGGTGATGTTCTTCACGTCCTTGAACGGATCGATGCCGGCGGAGGCGAGCCAGTAGTAGAGCCACATGGCGTGAGTGCCGGTGGGGAAGGTCTGCGCGAAGGTGTATTCGCGCTTCTCGCTGGCGATGAGCTTGGCGAGCGAGGCGGCATCGACCGCGCCCTTGTCCGAGAGCTTCTTCGACAGCGTGATGGCCTGGCCGTTGTTGTTGAGGGTCATGAGCACGGCCATGTCCTTCTTGGGGCCGCTCACGCCGAGGTGCACGCCGTAGATCAGGCCGTAGAGCACGTGGGCCATGTCGAGCTCGCCGTTGACCAGCTTGTCGCGCACGCCGGCCCAGCTGGCTTCCTTGCTGGGCACGATCTTCACGCCGTACTTCTTGTCGATGCCGAGCACCGAGGCCATCACCACGCTGGCGCAGTCGGTCAGCGGGATGAAGCCGATCTTCACTTCCTCCTTCTCGGGCTTGTCAGAGCCCTGGGCCCAGACGGCGGCGCGCAGCGCCGGGTCGATGCCGACGGCGCCGATGGCAGCGGCTTGCAATACGCGGCGTCGGCTGAGGCGGGTTTTGAGCAGGTCGGTCATGGGGCGGGGCTCCGGTTGAAGACAAACAAGAACAAGAAAGACAAAAAAGAAAAGGCGTCCGCACCGCGCAGGGGCTGCTCGAAAACGAGCCCTTGCGGGATGGGGACGCCTTTGTCCGGTTCGGTGGGAGACACCCGCCATTGGGTGCCGCCTGCCTGAAGACCCATTGAGGGGTCTACGAACTTATTGCTTGCAAGCGGTGTGCCAGCCTTCGGACCCGCAGGCCGCTATCAAGAAAGTAGCTGGATGCGGCGGTGCAGCGCGGGTGAGAGCCCGATCAGGCGAGAAGATGCCGACTGCACGGTTGTTGTGCACTGCACCAAGTTGAACGGCTGCAACGGTCTCAGCGCGGCGGCGTGCGGTCGAGCATGGGCAGGTAGTCGGCCATTGCCAGCATCGACTCGGCCACATCGACCAGCCGCCGCTTCTGGTTCATGGCGGTCTGGCGCAACATCTTGTGCGCGTCTTCTTCGCTGAGCCGGCGGTGCGCCATCAGCAGGCCCTTGGCGCGTTCGACGATCTTGCGTTCGTTGAGCGAGGCGCGCACGGTTTCGAGCTCGTCGCTCATGGCCTGCAGGCGGTGCGACTGTTCCTGGACCATGTCGAGCACCGAACGCTCAAGATGGCGGCCGAACTGGGCGGGCGCGGCCGACTGCGCATCGGCATCGTCGAAGAACAGGGCGCCGGCCTGCGGGGCCAGCGTGTCGAGCAGCTGCCGGTATTCCTGCAACTCGCTGCGCGCCTGCACGGTCTTGCGCTCGCACAGCGAGCGCAGGTCGGCGGCCAAGCGGTCCTCGACGATCTTCATGGCGTCGATGCGGCGGGTGCAGCAGTCGAACCAGGCCTGGCTGAGCGGCACGTCAGCCGGCGCTGAGGCGGCACCGCGGCGGCGGATGCGTTCGAGCTCGGCCACTTCGGCATCGGGCTGGCTGTTGCGCCAGAGCGCGAGCACGGTCTCGCCGGAGAAATCGGCAAACACCTGGAAGCAGCGCTCCTGCGATTCGATCAGGTGTAGCCATTGCAGGCGCTGCGCCTCGTCGCTGCGGCCCATCGCCAGCGCGGCGGAGCCGAAGGCGCGCTCCTGCCCGGCGAATTCCTTGCCCTGCATGAAGTTGAACATCGCGACCAGCAGGCGCGAGATCTCGGGGTCGGTGGCGCCGTCGGCCGCCTCGAACACCACCGACAGCAGGCCGGCGACGAGCTTGGCGAACGCAGCGGTGGACTGCGCGGGCTTCAGTTCGAGCGCGTCGATGCGGCGGCGCAGGCCGGGCAGGGCGTCCAGGCCGGGGAGCACCCAGGCGATGCGGCTGAACAGGCGCGCGCTGTTGCCGGGGCCCGCACCGCGGTGGTTGTCGGCCTCGAGCTGGTCGAAGCCGGCGCGCACCTCCTGCTCGAGCGCAATGCATTCGGCGATCTGCGGGCCGCGCTGGTCGGCGAAGCGGGCGCCGCGCGAGGTGAGGAACATGTTCGACATGCCCCGCTCGCGCTGCAGCGCGTGGACGAGGCGGCCGATCACGCCCACCAGCTCGCTGGTGCGGGCGAGCTGATCCAGCTCGTCGATTTCGCAGCGGCGAGCGGCAATCAGAAAACTCAGTCCGGATTTCATGGCGGGTGGGCGCGGGGCTCTGGCTCAGTCACTGCAACATCCGTGCCCCGGGGGCGTGGAGGCCGGCACCGTTTGCCCCTTCGCGGGTGCCGGCGGAGGGCGCCGCCTACACTCGGCGGCATGCTCTTGTTGGGAATCGAATCATCCTGCGATGAAACCGGCGTGGCGCTGGTCGAGTCGCACGGCGACGCGCTGCCGTTGCTGCTTTCGCACGCGCTGCATAGCCAGATCGCCATGCACCAGGCCTACGGCGGCGTGGTGCCCGAACTGGCCAGCCGCGACCACATTCGCCGCGTGCTGCCGCTGACCGAAGCCGTCATGGCCGAAGCCGGCCGCTCGCTGGGCGAGATCGACGTGGTGGCCTACACGCGCGGGCCGGGGCTGGCGGGTGCGCTGCTGGTGGGCGCCGGCGTGGCCTGTGCGCTGGGCGTGGCGCTGGGCAAGCCGGTGCTGGGGGTGCATCACCTCGAAGGGCATCTGCTTTCGCCGTTCCTGAGCGCCGATCCGCCGGAGTTTCCGTTCGTCGCGCTGCTCGTGTCGGGCGGCCATACCCAGTTGATGCGGGTGGACGGCGTGGGTCGCTACGAACTGCTCGGCGAGACCATCGACGACGCAGCCGGCGAGGCCTTCGACAAGAGCGCCAAGCTCATGGGCCTGCCGTATCCCGGCGGGCCGTGGCTCGCGAAGCTGGCCGAAGGCGGCAATGCCACGGCCTTCAAGCTGCCGCGACCGTTGCTGCACAGCGGCGATCTCGATTTTTCATTTGCCGGCCTGAAGACGGCCGTGCTCACGCAGGCCAAGAAGCTCGGGGACCAGCTCGAAGCGAACAAGGCTGACCTGGCGGCGTCCACGCAGGCGGCCATCGTCGAGGTGCTGCTGAAGAAGTCGCTCGCCGCGCTCGACCAGACCGGGCTCAAGCGCCTGGTGGTGGCGGGGGGAGTGGGAGCCAACAGGAATCTGCGCGAGCAGCTGAATGCTGCGTGCGCGAAGCGCAAGGTGCGGGTGCACTACCCGGAGCTGCACCTGTGCACCGACAACGGCGCGATGATCGCCATGGCTGCGGCGATGCGGCTGCAGTCGGGGCTGTCGCAGGCGAGCGAGCGCTATGCCTTCGACGTCAGGCCGCGATGGCCCATGGCTTCGCTACCGGAGACTGCGTAAGCAGTTGCTTCGATCGGCCGATTGCCGGCAGCGGCAGCACGTCCAGCACATTGCGCCACAGTTGGCGCCACTGCGGCCAGTCGTGGCCACCCTCGGTCGTGAAGACGCGCCCCGGCGGCAGGGCGTCGGCCAGCAGCTTGTGGTTGCTGGCAAAGCGGTCGTCGAGCCCGAAGCCCAGGTACAGCGGCGGCAGGTTCTGCGACGGCTGGGCTTCCAGGTACTGCTGGAAGAAGGGCCAGAGCTTGCGGTCGGGCTCTTCGTCGGGCTGCGGCCCGGTGGGCGCCTGCCAGGTGCGCAGGCCGCCGGCCTTCTTGATCTCCGCGCCGAGCACCCGGCGCCCCAGGTAGGGCGCGAGTGCCACGATGCCGTCCACCGAGCCCGGCCGCGCCAGTTCGTGAATGAGCGCGCCGAAGCCGCCGATGGAAATGCCCACGAGCCAGATCGACTTGTAGCCCTTGGCGCGCTGCGGCTCGATGACCTCGGTGTGGAGGCGATCGCTCAGCGTCTGTTCGTAGTAGTAGGAAACATCCGCGTCCACCAGCAGGGAGTCGGCCGCCAGATGGCGTTCGCGCACGGCTGCGATGAACCCTTCGCGCTCGAACTCGTCGGGCTTCAGGTATGCCCCGGGCAGGAACACCAGGAGCGTGTCGGATTGTTCGTTGGGGTTGGCGGATTGAAGGTGCGTTTTCATGGTGCCTTTGGGGGCACCCGAACCGCACCGTAGCGAGTTCGGTGCGTTTACGAGACGCCCACGAAGAAGAAAGTTCTAGGAAAACGTCACATCATGTGACGTTATCTAGCGCTATTGTGAATAAGGTGCTCGTTTAAAGTCAAAACGAGGCCTTAACTAACATTTTCCTCTTGTGGGCATAGGCCAAATTAGTTGATTTGTAACTGAGTGGCTTGGCTCACGGGGACCAGTTTGCCGAGCTTCAGCGTGAGCACGCCGTTCTCAAGCTTCGCTTCGCTGGTGGCCACGTCGATGTCTTGCGGCAGCTCGTAGGCGGCCTTGAACTGGCGCTTGGCTTCGGCCTTGCTGTCGATGCGCAGCACGGCGCCTTCGATGCTGATCGCGAGGTCTTCGCGCGTGAAACCCGGCACGTCGAGCGAGAGGGTCCAGCTCTTGTCGTCCTGCTCCACGAGTGGCGAGCGGCGGGCACCGGCGAAGGCTTCGTTCACGAAGCGTTCGAACGAGCGGTCATAGGCGCGAGGAGCGAAGCGGGCGGTGCGAAGGGTGGGGGCGAAAAACATGATGAAGAACTCCTGAATCAACACAATGGGGACAAGGAATGTGTGTCCCTTACACTGCGCGGCCGTTCAATCGTGAGTGCCGCTTGACACCTCATCTAGGCGCAGCCGCACGCGTTTCAAGACAATGAATCCCCCCTTTATTTGGCGCCGCGAGGCCTTGAAATTCGCAGCGCTGGCGCTATGCGCGAGGCCCTTCGCCGCGCTCGCGCAGGCATCGGTTTCGGCGCCACCTGCGCCCATTCGCCTGGCTCTCATCGAAAGCATGAGTGGCCCCTTCGCCAACACGGGTGAAGCCGTGTTCCGCAATCTGCTGTGGGCGGTGGAGCGCGTGAATGCGCGCGGCGGCATCAAGCTGTCCGGCGGCGCGCGGCCCCTGCAGCTCGACCGCTACGACAGCAAGGGGCAGAACGAAGAGGCGCTCTCCGCACTGCGCGCCGCGATGGACGACGGCGCGCGCATCGTGCTGCAGGGCAACTCGTCGGCCACGGCCGCGGCGCTGGTCGATGCCATCGACAAGAACAACGAGCGTGACCCGTCGCGGCGCGTGATCTTCCTCAACTACGCGGCGGTCGACCCGGTGCTCACGAACGAGCGCTGCAGCTTCTGGCACTTTCGCTTCGACGCCCATGCCGACATGCGCGTGGCCGCGCTGATGGACGTGGTGAAGGACGACGCAGCGCTCAAGCGCGTCTACCTGATCGGGCAGGACTACAGCTTCGGCCAGGCCGTGCTGCGCGAGGCGCGCCGGCAGCTCGGCGTGCAGCGGCCCGACGTGGAGATCGTCGGCGACGAACTGCATCCGATGGGCAAGGTGAAAGACTTCGCGCCCTACGCCACCAAGATCATCGCGAGCGGTGCGCAGGCCGTGGTCACGGGCAACTGGGGCAACGACCTCACACTGCTGGTGAAGGCGGCGCGCGAAGCCGGTTTCAACGGCACCTTCTATACCTTCTACGGCAATGCATTGGGCGCGCCCGCAGCCATCGGCGATGCGGGCATTGGGCGCGTGATCGCGGTGGCCGACTGGCTGCCCAACGTGCAGACGGCGCAGTCCGAAGCCTTCTATCGTGCCTTCCGCGCGCGCTTTCCGAAGCCAGCCGAAGACTATGTGCACATGCGGCTGGCGCTGATGATCGAAGCGCTTGTACAGGCCATCGAACGCGCGGGCAGTGTCGACGCAGTGCCGGTGGCGCGCGCGCTGGAGCAGGCCGATGTGAGCCTGTACGGCCAGCGCGGGCGCATGCGCGCTGTGGACCACCAGTTCCAGCAGCAGCTCGTGGTCGGCGTGATGGACAAGCAGGGCCGGCCGGGCGTGCAGTTCGACGTCGAGGGCTCCGGCTACGGCTTTCGGGTGGTCAAGACCATCGCCCCCGAACGTGCCGAGCTGCCGACCTCGTGCAAGATGAAGAGACCTTGATGACGATGATGATGAACAGGACGACCAGACATGCGTGAAGCAATCCACAACCTCGAAGCATCGAAGATCCGCGAAGTCGCCAATGCCGGCATGGGCCGCGACGACGTGCTGGCCTTCTGGTTCGGCGAAAGCGACGAAGTCACACCCGAGGTGATCCGCCAGTCGGCCATCGAGTCGCTGCAGCGGGGCGAAACCTTCTACGCCCACAACCTCGGCCTGCCCGAATTGCGCGACGCCATCGCGCGCTACACCAGCGGGCTGCATCCGGCGGTCGACGCCTCGCGCATCGCCGTTACCTCGGGTGGCGTGAGCGCGCTGATGCTCGCGGTGCAGGCACTGGTCGACGCGGGCGACGAAGTGGTCGCCGTGACGCCGGTGTGGCCCAACCTGACGGCGCAGCCGGCGATCATGGGCGCACATGTGCGCACGCTGTCGCTGGTGCCGGTGAATGGGCAATGGACGCTCGACCTGCCCGCGTTGCGCGCAGCGGTCACGTCGAAGACGAAGCTGCTGATCGTCAACGCGCCGAACAACCCCACGGGCTGGACCATGACACGCGACGAGCAGCAGGCCGTGCTCGACCATTGCCGCCAGACCGGCACCTGGATCCTGGCCGACGAGGTGTACGAGCGGCTGTACTACGAGCCGACGCCCAATGGCTGCGCGCCGAGCTTCCTCGACATCTCGAAGCCCGACGATCGCCTGGTCGTCACGCACAGCTTCTCGAAGAGCTTCCTGATGACGGGCTGGCGCCTCGGCTGGCTGGTGCTGCCGCCGTCGATGGTGGACGGCATCGGCAAGCTGATCGAGTTCAACACCTCGTGCGCCAGCGTGTTCACGCAGCGCGCCGCCATCACCGCCATTGCGCACACGAGCGAGATCACGCCGCGCGTGGTGGCGCACCTGAAGCAATGCCGCGACACGCTGGTGCCGCTGCTGGCGGCGCTGCCGGGCGTGCAGGTGGCCTCGGCCAAGGGGGGCATGTACGCCTTCTTCCGGCTCGAAGGCTTCGGCGATTCGCTCGAAGTTGCCAAGCGGCTTGTGGCAGAGGCGGGCCTGGGGCTCGCGCCGGGCAACGCCTTTGCGCCCGAGGCACAGGGCTGGCTGCGCTGGTGCTTCGCGTCGAAAGATCCGCAGCGGCTGGTGAAGGGGGTGGAGCGGCTGCGTAACTGGCTGGCGGAGCAGCAACCCGGCAAGGGCTGAGCCGGCTGCAATTTCGTTCAATACGCGGCGTGCCGGGGTCGCGAAGCTCGGGCTTTTCTCGAAAGCGAAGGCTCGGCATGTTGTCGCAACGGTTGAAGGGGATGGCGCTGTGCGCGCTGGCAATGGTCACGGCGGGCAGTACGGTGGTGGCCAGCAAGGTCATCGCGGGCGGGCTGCCTCCGTTCACCGCGACCGCACTGCGGTTCGCGATGGCGCTGCCGGTGTTCCTGGTGCTGCTGCGGCTGACCCGCACACCATGGCCGCGACCCGGCCGGCGCGATCTGGCGCTGCTGGTGTGCCAGGCGGGTCTGGGGAGCGTGGGCTACACCGTGCTGCTGATCCTGGGCGTGCGCTGGGCGCCGGCCGCCAGCGCGGGCGTGGTGGCGGGCACCTTGCCGGCTGTGGCGGCGCTGGTGGCGGTGATTGCGCTGCGCGAGCGGCCGGGGCGGTTTCTGGTGGGAAGCATCGTGCTGGCGACGGCGGGGGTGCTGGCAATCAGTTGGCCCGGGGCGGGCCCGGTTTCAGCGGGGGACTCGAAATCTCCCGCGGCGCTGATCGGCAACCTGCTGGTGCTGGGCGCGGTGGTCTGCGAGGCAATGTTCATCCTGCTCAACAAGCGCCTGCGGGTGCCAGTGCGTCCGCTGGCGCTGTCGACGCTGATGACGGCCTTCGGGCTGCTGCTGTCGCTGGTGCCGGCCCTGTTCGAGCGGGCATGGGAGCATCCTTTGCCGGCGGAGGCGCTGGCCGGCGTCGCCTACTACGCGCTCGTGCCGACGGTGTTGGGCTTCGTACTGTGGTTCGCCGGATCTTCCCGGCTGCGCGGGGCCGAGGCGGCGCTTTTCACGGCCGTTTTGCCGGTCTCGGCGCTGGCGCTTGCCGCGCTCTGGCTGGGTGAAAGCATCAGCCTGGCGCAGATCGGCGGGGCGGTTTGCGTGCTGGGCGCCGTGGGGCTGGCTTCGCTCGATGGAAGGCCCCGCAAGGGGCCTGAAAGCCCGATCAGGACGGTCGGGCTATAATTCCAAGGCTTTGCATGCCGCAAGGCGCACGGTGGGTGCAGTTCCAGCGCACACCGCAAGTCAAACATCCCGGAACAAGGAAATCAACATGATCGCAGCCTCCATCAAGGCAGAAGTTGTCAAGGACAACGCCCGCGCCGCCAACGACACCGGCAGCCCCGAAGTGCAAGTCGCACTGCTGACCGCCCGCATCAACGAGCTCACCCCCCACTTCAAGACGCACGCCAAGGACCACCACGGCCGTCGCGGCCTGCTGCGCATGGTGAGCCGCCGCCGCAAGCTCCTCGACTACCTCAAGTCCAAGGACGCCGACCGTTACACCGCGCTGATCGCCAAGCTGGGTCTGCGCAAGTAAATCGAATCGCATGAAAAAACGCCTGGGTTAGTCCGCTAGCTCAGGCGTTTTTTACTTCGCGATCCACTTTCGGAGTGCCCAAACAGAGCGAAGCTGTGTCATTCCAATGAAGTTCGCCCCGAGCTTCGCTGGAATGGCATCGTGTTCTGAGAAGCCTCCGTCTCTTGCGGATTCTGTGTAGTCCGCTATCAAAACAGGAGCAAAACATGAGCCTCTTCAACAAAGTCACCAAGTCGTTCCAGTGGGGCGACAAGACCGTCGTCATGGAAACGGGTGAAATCGCCCGCCAGGCCAGCGGCGCCGTGCTCGTCGACATCGACGGCACCGTCATCCTCGCGACCGTGGTCGCCTCCAAGTCGGCCAAGGCCGGCCAGGACTTCTTCCCGCTGACCGTCGACTACATCGAGAAGACCTACGCCGCAGGCAAGATTCCCGGCAGCTTCTTCAAGCGCGAAGCCAAGCCCAGCGAACATGAAACGCTGACCAGCCGCCTGATCGACCGCCCGATCCGCCCGCTGTTCCCCGAAGGCTTCCTGAACGAAGTGCATGTGGTCATCCACACCGTGTCGCTCAACCCCGAAGTCGATGCCGACATCGCCGCCATGATCGGCGTGAGCGCCGCGCTGTCGATCTCCGGCGTGCCGTTCAACGGCCCGATCGGTGCCGCCCGCGTGGGCTACATCAACGGCCAGTACGTGCTGAATCCGGGCCAGACGGCTCGCAAGGATTCGCAGATGGACCTCGTCGTCGCCGGCACACAATCCGCGGTGCTGATGGTCGAATCCGAAGCCCTGCAACTCAGCGAAGAAATCATGCTGGGCGGCGTGGTGTTCGGCCACGAACAAGCCAACATCGCGATCAACGCGATCCATGAACTCGTGCGCGACGCCGGCAAGCCGGTGTGGGACTGGCAAGCACCCGCCGAAGACGAAGCCTTCGTTGCCAAGGTCAAGGGCTTGGCCGAAGAAAAGCTGCGCGCTGTCTATCAAATTCGCAGCAAGCAAGCCCGCACGCAAGCCCTGCGCGAAGCCAATGCCAGCGTGATGGCATCGCTGAAGGAAAGCGGCGAGCCTTTCGACGCCGGCAAGGTCAACGACCTGCTGTTCTCGATCGAATCGAAGATCGTGCGCAGCCAGATCCTGTCGGGCGAGCCCCGCATCGACGGCCGCGACACGCGCACCGTGCGCCCCATCGAAATCCGCAACTCGGTGCTGCCCCGCACCCACGGTTCGGCCCTGTTCACGCGCGGTGAAACCCAGGCGCTGGTCATCACCACGCTCGGCACCGAACGTGACGCTCAGCGCATCGACGCGCTGGCCGGCGAGTACGAAGACCGCTTCCTGTTCCACTACAACATGCCTCCCTTCGCCACCGGCGAAGTGGGCCGCATGGGCTCGACCAAGCGCCGCGAAATCGGCCACGGCCGCCTGGCCAAGCGCGCACTCGTCGCCGTGCTGCCGAACAAGGAAGAGTTCCCGTACACGGTTCGCGTGGTGTCGGAAATCACCGAGTCGAACGGCTCGTCGTCGATGGCTTCGGTCTGCGGCGGCTGCCTCTCGATGATGGACGCCGGCGTTCCCATGAAGGCTCACGTGGCCGGCATCGCCATGGGCCTGATCAAGGAAGACAACCGCTTCGCGGTGCTGACCGACATCCTGGGCGACGAAGATCACCTGGGCGACATGGACTTCAAGGTTGCGGGTACCACCAACGGCATCACCGCGCTGCAGATGGACATCAAGATCCAGGGCATCACCAAGGAAATCATGCAGGTCGCACTGGCGCAGGCCAAGGAAGCGCGCATGCACATCCTGGGCAAGATGCAGGAAGCCATGGGCGAGGCCAAGGCCGAAGTCTCCAGCTTCGCACCGCGCCTGACCACGCTGAAGATCAACCCCGAGAAGATCCGCGACGTGATCGGCAAGGGCGGCTCGGTCATCCGTGGCCTGCAGGAAGAAACCGGCACGACGATCAACATCGACGAAGACGGCACCATCACCATCGCTTCGACCGATCCGGAAAAGGCCGAACTGGCCAAGAAGCGCATCGAGCAGATCACGGCCGAAGTCGAAATCGGCAAGGTCTACGAAGGCCCGGTCACCAAGATCCTGGACTTCGGTGCGCTCATCAACCTGCTGCCCGGCAAGGACGGCCTGCTGCACATCAGCCAGATCGCGCACGAACGCGTCGAGAAGGTGACCGACTATCTGAGCGAAGGCCAGATCGTGAAGGTCAAGGTTCTGGAAACGGACGAGAAGGGTCGCGTCAAGCTGTCCATGAAGGCCCTGACCGAGCGTCCCGCCGGCATGGAATACAGCGAGCGCCCGCCGCGCGAAGACCGCGGTGACCGTGGCGATCGCCGTGAACGTGGCGATCGCGGCGACCGCGGTGGTGATCGTGGTGGTGAACGCGCACCGCGCTTCAACAACGAGCAGCAGCAACAGCCGCGCAACGAGCAGCCGCAGGCCCCGGCCGGCGAGCAGCAGCAAGCCCCGCGCGAGCCTCAGGAGTAAGAAGGGCGCAACGGCGGTCTCCGGCCGCCGTTGCTATCTTTTGAACATCAAGCTTCGCCCCATCTGCGGGCGTTGGAGGCCGAAAGACCATGAAAGCCATTGAAATCACTTCGTACGGCGCCCCTGAGGTGCTGCGCGTTGCGCAGCGTCCCGACCCGGTAGCGGGTGCGGGCGAACTGCTGATCCGTGTGGCGGCAAGTGGCGTCAATCGCCCGGACGTGCTGCAGCGCAAGGGGCACTACCCCGTGCCGCCGGGCGCTTCCGATCTGCCGGGCCTCGAAGTGGCCGGCGAGATCGTCTCGGGTGACGCTGCGGCGCTGGCCGAGGCGGGCTTCAAGGTTGGTGACCGTGTCTGTGCGCTGATCGCCGGTGGCGGCTATGCCGAGCTGTGCGTAGCGCCCGTGGCGCAATGCCTGCCGGTGCCCAAGGGGTGGAGCGATATCGATGCAGCTTCGCTGCCCGAAACCTTCTTCACCGTCTGGAGCAATGTGTTTGACCGTGGCCGCCTGCAAAAGGGCGAGACGCTGCTGATCCAGGGCGGCTCGAGCGGCATCGGCGTCACGGCGATCCAGATCGCCAAGGCGCTCGGTGCGACCGTGATCGTCACGGCCGGCAGCGACGACAAGTGCGAAGCCTGCCTGAAGCTTGGTGCCGACCATGCCATCAACTACCGCACGAGCGACTTCGTCGAAGAGGCGAAGAAGCTCACTGGCGGCAAGGGTGTGGACGTGGTGCTCGACATGGTCGCCGGCGACTACGTGGCGCGCGAGATCGAGTGCCTGGCCGAAGATGGCCGGCTCGTGATCATCGCGGTGCAGGGCGGCGTGAAGAGTGAGATCAATGCGGGCCTCGTGCTGCGCAGGCGGCTCACGATCACCGGCTCGACGCTGCGTCCGCGGCCAGTGGCGTTCAAGGGCGCTATTGCCAAGGCCCTTCGCGAGAAGGTGTGGCCGCTGCTGGAAAGCGGTGCGATCAAGCCCGTGATCCACAGCATCTTTGCAGCGGCGGGCGAGCCAAGTGGCGCAGCCCAGGCTCACGCGCTGATGGAATCGAACCAGCACATCGGCAAGATCGTGCTGACATGGTGAGTGACGGGAAGACGAACGCGATGACGACCAAGAAGAAACTGATCGCTGGCAACTGGAAGATGAATGGCAGCCTGGCTGCCAACGAGGCGCTGGTAAAGGCCTTGCAACAAGGCCTGGCCGCAAGCCCGGCGGCTTGTGACGTGGCGCTGTGTGCGCCTGCACCGTACTTCGCGCAACTGCAGTCGCTGCTGGCAGGTTCGCCAGCACTGGCGCTGGGTGCGCAGGACATTTCGGCGCATCCGCAAGGAGCATTCACCGGCGAGCAATCGGCGGCGATGCTGAAGGACTTCGGTGTGCGCTATGCCATCGTTGGTCACTCCGAGCGTCGGCAATACCACGGCGAGACCGACGAAGTGGTTGCGGCCAAGACAGCGGCAGCGCTGGCCAATGGCATCACGCCGATCGTCTGCGTTGGCGAAACGCTGGCACAGCGCGAAGCAGGGCAGACCGAAGAAGTCGTCAAGCGTCAGCTGGCTGCGGTCATCCATGTGAACGGTCATTGCATCAGCGAGATCGTCGTGGCGTACGAGCCCGTCTGGGCCATCGGCACGGGCAAGACCGCCACGCCGGAGCAGGCGCAAGCGGTGCATGCGGTGCTGCGCGCGCAGTTGCATCACGCAGCGAGCGAGCATGCCGCCGGCATCCAGATTCTTTATGGCGGCAGCATGAACGCCGCCAACGCCGCAGAACTGCTGGCGCAGGCCGACATCGATGGCGGCCTCATCGGTGGCGCTTCGCTCAAGGCGCCCGATTTTCTGCAGATCATTTCCGCCGCTGCGCGCTGAACGCGCAACGGCTGTATCACTTAGGAGTAAGAACGAATGAACCTGGTCCTCAATCTACTGGTCGGCGTGCAGATGCTGACGGCCCTCGCAATGATCGGCCTGATCCTGATCCAGCACGGCAAGGGCGCCGACATGGGTGCGGCCTTCGGCAGCGGCAGTGCTGGCAGCCTGTTCGGTGCCAGCGGCAGTGCCAACTTCCTCTCGCGCACCACGGCTGTGCTTGCTGCGGTGTTCTTCGCATGCACGCTGCTGCTGGCCTATTTCAGCCATGCACGTCCTGCAGGCGGTGGCAGTCTTCTTGAGCGCGCTGCAGTGGGTGCACCGGCCACGCCGGCTTCTGGTGCAGCGAGTGAAATTCCTGGTGCGGCGGCTCCCACTGCGCCTGCTTCGGCTCCTGCTGCCCCGGTTTCGGGCGCGGGCCAGATTCCGAGCAAGTAATCAACTCGTTTTCATGAGTTGCCTGTGAGAAATGGCTTCATTTCAGGGTAAACTCTAAATCTGTTCGGAAAGCCAAATGCCTCTTGCAGGTACCTCATGCCATCCGAACAGCAAAAACCGCGGTCGTGGTGAAATTGGTAGACACGCTATCTTGAGGGGGTAGTGGCGAAAGCTGTGCGAGTTCGAGTCTCGCCGACCGCACCAAATCTCATCGGCAGAAAGCCTCATCCAGGGGCTCCTCTTGCCGGTGGCAAGCGGTGAAAAACTCTCGATGAATCTCGACTCCTACCTCCCCGTCCTTTTGTTCATTCTGGTCGGAGTCGGCGTAGGCGTCGCCCCTCAGGTCATCGGATACATTCTCGGCCCCAACAGGCCCGACGCCGCAAAGAACGCTCCCTACGAGTGTGGCTTTGAAGCCTTCGAGGACGCGCGCATGAAGTTCGACGTGCGCTACTACCTCGTTGCGATTCTCTTCATCCTGTTCGATCTCGAAATTGCCTTTCTCTTTCCGTGGGCCATTGCGCTCAAGGAGATCGGTGCTGTCGGCTTCTGGGCCATGATGATCTTTCTCGCCATCCTCGTCGTGGGCTTTGCCTACGAGTGGAAAAAAGGCGCGCTCGACTGGGAATGACAAGGAATCACGATGGCCATTGAAGGCGTTCTCAAAGAAGGTTTCGTCACCACCACCTACGACTCGGTGGTGAATTGGGCGAAGACCGGATCTCTCTGGCCGATGACCTTCGGCCTCGCATGCTGTGCGGTGGAAATGATGCACGCGGGCGCCGCCCGCTATGACATCGATCGCTTCGGCATGCTGTTTCGCCCCAGCCCGCGCCAGTCCGATCTGATGATCGTGGCCGGCACGCTGTGCAACAAGATGGCTCCGGCCTTGCGCAAGGTCTATGACCAGATGCCCGAGCCGCGCTGGGTGTTGTCGATGGGTTCGTGCGCGAATGGTGGTGGCTACTACCACTACAGCTATTCCGTCGTGCGCGGCTGCGACCGCATCGTGCCGGTCGATGTCTACGTTCCGGGTTGCCCGCCCACCGCCGAGGCTTTGCTCTACGGCGTGATCCAGTTGCAGCAGAAGATTCGCCGCACCAACACCATTGCCCGCGCCTGAGGGATTGCCGACGATGACTGACTTTGCAATTTCGCCGGAGGTGCTGCGCGCCACCATCGCCGAGACGCTCGGCGCCAAGGCCAAGAGCGTGACGCTCGCCCTGGAAGAAGTGACCGTGGTGGTCGGTGCTGCCGACTACATCGAAGCCGCCTTGCTGCTGCGCGATGCGCCCGGCTGCCACTTCGAGCAGCTGATCGACCTTTGCGGCATGGACTACTCCGACTACCGCGAAGGCGAGTGGCAGGGCGAGCGCTACTGCGTCGTCACCCACCTGCTGTCGGTAAGCCTCAACCAGCGCGTGCGCCTGAAGGTGTTTGCACCGAACGAAGACCTGCCTGTGGTCGATTCGCTGCAGCCCGTCTGGAATGCCGCCACCTGGTTCGAGCGCGAAGCCTTCGACCTCTACGGCATCGTGTTCGACGGTCACGACGACCTGCGCCGCATCCTGACCGACTACGGCTTCATCGGCCACCCGTTCCGCAAGGACTTCCCGGTGTCCGGTCATGTCGAGATGCGTTACGACGAAGAACAGAAGCGCGTGGTCTACCAGCCGGTTTCCATCGAGCCGCGCGAAATCACTCCGCGCGTGATCCGCGAAGACAACTACGGCGGCGGTTTGCACTGATATGGCCGAAATCAAGAACTACACACTCAACTTCGGTCCCCAGCACCCTGCGGCACACGGCGTGCTGCGCCTGGTGCTCGAGCTGGACGGCGAAGTGATCCAGCGCGCCGACCCCCACATCGGCCTGCTGCACCGCGCGACCGAGAAGCTTGCCGAATCGCGCACCTTCATCCAGTCGCTGCCGTACATGGACCGTCTCGACTACGTGTCGATGATGAGCAACGAGCACGCGTACTGCCTCGCCATCGAGCGGATGATGGGCCTCGAGGTGCCGATCCGCGCGCAGTACATCCGCGTGATGTTCGCCGAGATCACCCGCCTGCTGAACCACCTGCTGTGGCTCGGCGCGCACGGTCTGGACTGCGGCGCGATGAACATGCTCATCTACTGCTTCCGCGAGCGCGAAGACCTGTTCGACATGTACGAGGCCGTTTCCGGCGCGCGCATGCACGCGGCGTACTTCCGTCCGGGCGGCGTGTACCGCGACCTGCCTGACGCGATGCCGCAGTACAAGGTCAGCAAGATCAAGAATGCCAAGGCCATCGAGCGCCTGAACGAAGATCGCCAGGGGTCGCTGCTCGACTTCATCGACGCCTTCTGCAAGCGCTTTCCTAAGATGGTCGACGAGTACGAGACGCTGCTCACCGACAACCGCATCTGGAAGCAGCGCACTGTGGGCATCGGCGTGGTCACGCCGGAGCGCGCGCTGAACCTCGGCTTCACCGGCCCCATGCTGCGCGGCTCGGGCATCGAATGGGACCTGCGCAAGAAGCAGCCCTACGACGTCTACGACCAAATGCAGTTCGACGTGCCCGTCGGCAAGACCGGCGACTGCTACGACCGCTACCTGGTCCGCGTCGAAGAGATGCGACAGGCCAACAAGATCATCCAGCAGTGCTCGGCCTGGCTGCGCGCCAACCCTGGTCCTGTCATCACCGACAACCACAAGGTCGCCGCGCCCGCGCGCGAATCGATGAAAGCGAACATGGAGGAGCTGATCCACCATTTCAAGCTCTTCACCGAAGGCTTCCACGTGCCCGAAGGCGAGGCGTATGCCGCCGTCGAGCATCCGAAGGGCGAGTTCGGCATCTATCTCGTGAGCGACGGCGCCAACAAGCCGTACCGCCTGAAGATCCGCGCCCCTGGTTTCCCGCACCTCGCCGCCCTCGACGAAATGTCGCGCGGTCACATGATCGCCGACGCTGTCGCGGTGATCGGCACGATGGACATCGTGTTCGGCGAGATCGACAGGTGAGAAAGAGCGAATGACGACTTCCTCGACCCACCATGACGCGGCGCCCTCGGCGCCGTTGAAGACTACGATCCTCGAGCGCTTTGCGCGCGAGGTCGCCAAGTACCCCGAAGCAGGCAAGCAATCCGCCGTGATGGCCTGCCTCGCCATCGTCCAGCAGGACGAGGGCCACGTCAGTCTGCAGCGCGAGCGCGAGATTGCCGAGTACCTCGGCATGGCGCCCATCGCCGTGCATGAAGTGACGACCTTCTACAACATGTACAACCAGCATCCGGTGGGCAAGTTCAAGCTCAACGTGTGCACCAACCTGCCTTGCCAGCTGCGCGACGGCGTCACCGCCCTCGTACACCTCGAGAAGAAGCTCGGCATCAGGATGGGCGAGACCACGGCCGATGGCCTGTTCACGCTGCAGCAGAGCGAATGCCTGGGTGCTTGCGCCGATTCGCCCGTGATGCTGGTCAATGACCGCACCATGTGCAGCTTCATGAGCAACGAGAAGCTCGACCAGCTCATCGAAGGCCTGCGCGGTTCCACCAAAGGGGAGGCGGCCTGATGTCACCCGAACAAGTGCTCCAGCAGTTCCAGGCGACAGGCGTCCAGACCTGTTTCCATGACCGCCACATCGAACCGCAGATCTATGCGGGCCTCGACGGCACCAACTGGCGTCTGGCCGACTACGAAGCGCGCGGCGGCTACCAGGCCTTGCGCAAGATTCTCACCGAGGGCCTCACGCCCGACCAGGTGATCGCCGAAGTCAAGGCTTCGGGCCTGCGCGGCCGTGGCGGCGCAGGTTTCCCGACCGGCCTGAAGTGGAGCTTCATGCCCCGCCAGTTCCCGGGCCAGAAGTACCTCGTCTGCAATTCGGACGAAGGCGAACCGGGCACGTGCAAGGACCGCGACATCCTGCAGTTCAACCCGCACATCGTGATCGAAGGCATGGCCATCGCCGCGTATGCGATGGGCATCAGCGTGGGCTACAACTACATCCACGGCGAGATCTTCCAGAGCTACGACCGCTTCGAGGAAGCCCTCGAAGAGGCGCGCGCCGCCGGCTACCTCGGCGACAAGATCATGGGCAGCACGTACAACTTCCAGTTGCACGCCGCCCACGGCTTCGGCGCCTACATCTGCGGCGAAGAAACCGCGCTGCTCGAATCGCTCGAAGGCAAGAAGGGCCAGCCGCGCTTCAAGCCGCCGTTCCCGGCCAGCTTCGGCCTGTACGGCAAGCCGACCACCATCAACAACACCGAGACCTTCGCGGCGGTGCCCTGGATCATCCGCAACGGCGGTCCGGCCTACCTCGAATGCGGCAAGCCGAACAACGGCGGCACCAAGATCTACTCGGTGAGCGGTGACGTCGAGCTGCCCGGCAACTACGAAGTGCCCATGGGCACGCCGTTCTCCAAGCTCCTCGAGCTAGCCGGTGGCGTGCGCAAGGGTCGCACGCTGAAGGCCGTGATCCCCGGCGGATCGTCGGCGCCGGTGCTGCCGGCCGACATCATGATGGCCTGCACCATGGACTACGACTCCATCGCCAAGGCCGGCTCCATGCTCGGTTCGGGCGCGGTGATCGTCATGGACGACAGCCGCTCGATGGTCGAGTCGCTCAAGCGCCTCTCGTACTTCTACATGCACGAGTCCTGCGGCCAATGCACTCCCTGCCGCGAAGGCACGGGCTGGCTCTACCGCGTGGTGGACCGCATCCACAACGGGCAGGGCAAGCCCAGCGACCTGCAACTGCTGGACTCCGTCGCCGGCGACATCATGGGCCGCACCATCTGTGCGCTCGGCGATGCGGCAGCGATGCCGGTGCGCGCCATGATCAAGCACTTCCGTCACGAGTTCGAAGCCCTGATCCCGGGCTACGTTCCGACGGCGCCCGTCAAGGCCTGAGCGCGAGAAGAAACATACTCATGATCGAAATCGAACTCGACGGCAAGAAGGTCGAAGTGACCGAAGGCAGCATGGTGATGCATGCTGCCGACAAGGCGGGCACGTACATCCCGCACTTCTGCTATCACAAGAAACTCAGCATCGCGGCCAACTGCCGCATGTGCCTGGTCGACGTGGAAAAGGCGCCCAAGCCGATGCCGGCCTGCGCCACCCCCGTCACGCAGGGCATGATCGTTCGCACCAAGAGCGAAAAGGCCATCAAGGCGCAGCAGTCGGTCATGGAGTTCCTCCTGATCAACCACCCGCTGGATTGCCCCATTTGCGACCAGGGCGGCGAGTGCCAACTGCAAGATCTGGCCGTGGGCTACGGCGGTTCTTCTTCGCGCTACGAAGAAGAAAAGCGCGTCGTGTTCCACAAGGACGTGGGCCCGCTGATCAGCATGGAAGAAATGAGCCGCTGCATCCATTGCACGCGCTGCGTCCGCTTTGGCCAGGAAGTGGCCGGCGTGATGGAGCTCGGCATGTCGCACCGCGGCGAGCACTCCGAAATCGAAACCTTCCTCGGCGACTCGGTCGACTCCGAGCTGTCGGGCAACATGATCGACATCTGCCCGGTCGGTGCGCTCACGAGCAAGCCTTTCCGCTACAGCGCCCGTACCTGGGAGCTGTCGCGCCGCAAGTCGGTGAGCCCGCACGATTCGACCGGTGCCAACCTGATCGTCCAGGTCAAGAACAACCGCGTGATGCGCGTGGTGCCGCTCGAGAACGAAGACGTCAACGAATGCTGGATTGCCGACCGCGACCGTTTCTCGTACGAAGCCCTCAACGGCCCGGAACGCCTGACGCAGCCCATGCTGAAGCAGGGCGGCCAGTGGCAGCAGGTCGACTGGCAGACGGCGCTCGAGTACGTCGCCAATGGCCTGAAGCAGATCAAGGCCGACCACGGTGCACAAAGCATTGGCACGCTCGTCAGCCCGCACAGCACGCTCGAAGAGCTGCAGCTCGCCGCCATGCTCACGCGTGAACTCGGCAGCGACAACATCGACTACCGCCTGCGCAATGCCGAATTCACGGCGTTCGAAGGCGTGCGCTGGCTCGGTACCTCGATCGCTTCGCTCACGCAAGTGCAGCGCGCGCTGGTCGTGGGCTCGAACCTGCGCAAGGAACATCCGCTGTTCGCGCAGCGCATCCGCCAGGCCGTGCGCAAGGGCGCCGCGCTGTCGGTGATCACCTCGGCCAGCCTGATGGCTGCCCGCGACGCCTGGGCCATCGACGTGGCGCAATCGTCCATCGTCGAAGCCGACCAATGGGTCGAGGCGCTGGCCGCAGTTGCCGCCGCCATCGGCCAGACCAATGGCGCAACCGCGCCCCTGGCACCGAAGAACGCGCCGGACGCCGCCGCGCAAGCCATCGCAGCCTCGCTGCTGAGTGGCGAACGCAAGGCCATCCTGCTCGGCAATGCCGCCGCCCACCACGCACAAGCCAGCAGCCTGCTGGCCCTGGCGAACTGGATCGGCGCGCAAACGGGCGCCACCGTCGGCTACCTGACTGAAGCCGCCAACACCGTTGGCGCGCAGATCGTCGGCGCTTTCCCGAAGAACGGCGGTCTCGATGCGGGCCGCATGCTCGCCGCCGGTTCCGGCCTGAAGGCCGTGATGCTGCTGAACACCGAGCCGGTGTTCGACTCGGCTGCTGGCGCCGCCGCTGCCGATGTCATCGGCAATGCGCAAATGGTCGTCACGCTGAGCCCCTTCAAGGCCAACCTCGAGTTCAGCGACGTGCTGCTCCCGATCGCTCCTTTCACCGAAACCCCCGGTACCTTCGTCAATGCCGAAGGCCGCTTGCAAGGTTTCCATGCTGTCGTGAAGCCGCAAGGCGAAACGCGTCCGGCGTGGAAGGTGCTGCGCGTGCTGGCCAACCTGCTGGGTCTGCCCGGCTTCGCGTTCGAATCGACTGCCGATGTACTGGCCACCATCGGTGACAAGGGTGCGGTGCCGGCGAACGCGCTGAGCAACGCCACCTCCGCCAATGCCGTCGCTTCCAGCGGTGCGACTGCCGCTCCCGTGGTCGCCAGCATCTACCAGCTCGACTCGATCGTGCGTCGCGCACCGTCACTGCAACTGACCGCCGACGCGCGCAATGCATCGGCTGGATCGAACGTGTCGGCGCGTGCCGAGGAGGCACTGGCATGATCGTCGACACCATTCATGGCTTCGGCCAGGGGCTGGTTGCCGCAGGCTGGTGGACCGCCGTGGTCTGGCCCCTGATCTGGACGCTGATCAAGATCATCGTGGTGGTGATCCCGCTGATGCTGGCCGTGGCGTACCTCACGCTGTGGGAGCGCAAGGCCATCGGCTTCACGCAGATCCGCATCGGCCCGAACCGCATCGGACCACTGGGCCTACTCCAGCCGATCGCCGACGCGCTCAAGCTGATGACCAAGGAAATCATTCTTCCGACGGTCGCCAACAAGGGCCTGTTCCTGCTGGGCCCGATCATGACCATCATGCCGGCGCTCGCCGCATGGGCCGTGATTCCGTTCGGCCCCGACGTGGCGCTGGCCAACATCAACGCTGGTTTGCTGTTCGTGATGGCCATCACTTCGCTCGAGGTATACGGCGTGATCATCGCCGGCTGGGCCTCGAACTCGAAGTACGCCTTCCTGGGCGCGCTGCGCGCCTCGGCACAGATGGTGAGCTACGAAATCGCGATGGGCTTCTGCTTCGTCGTGGTGCTGATGGTCACGGGTAGCCTGAACATGAGCGAGATCGTGAATGTCCAGGGCAAGGGCATGTTCGCCAACATGGGCGTCGGCTTCCTGTCGTGGAACTGGCTGCCGCTGCTGCCGATCTTCGTCGTGTACTTCATCTCCGGCCTGGCCGAGACCAACCGCCACCCGTTCGACGTGGTGGAAGGCGAGTCCGAAATCGTTGCTGGCCACATGATCGAGTACTCGGGCATGAGCTTCGCGATGTTCTTCCTGGCCGAGTACGCGAACATGTGGCTCGTCTCGATCCTGACCGTGGTGCTGTTCCTCGGCGGATGGCTGCCGCCGTTCGAGTTCCTGAGCTTCATTCCGGGCTGGATCTGGCTGGGCCTCAAGACCTTCTGCGTGGTCACCATGTTCCTGTGGGTGCGTTCGACGTTCCCGCGCTTCCGCTATGACCAGATCATGCGTCTGGGCTGGAAGATCTTCATTCCCGTCACCCTCGTGTGGCTGGTCGTGGTCGGTGGCTGGATGCAGACGCCGTTCAACATCTGGAAATAACAGGAAGCGCCAACATCATGTCTGCTGCGCACACCGCAACACCGTCCGCGCCGTTCTCGCTCAAGGACTTCCTGGGCAGCTTCATGCTGTTCGAACTGTTCAAGGGCCTGGCCATCACCGGCAAGTACGCCTTTGCCCGCAAGATCACGGTGCAGTTTCCCGAAGAGAAGACGCCGCTGTCGCCGCGTTTCCGCGGCCTGCACGCGCTGCGCCGCTATGAAAACGGCGAAGAGCGTTGCATTGCCTGCAAGCTCTGCGAAGCCGTCTGCCCGGCGCTGGCCATCACCATCGAATCGGATGTGCGCGACGACGGCTCGCGCCGCACCACGCGCTACGACATCGATCTGACCAAGTGCATCTTCTGCGGCTTCTGCGAAGAGAGCTGCCCGGTCGACTCGATCGTCGAGACGCACATCTTCGAATACCACGGCGAAAAGCGCGGCGACCTGTACTTCACCAAGGACATGCTGCTGGCCGTGGGCGACCGCTACGAAAAAGAAATCGCAGCGAACAAGGCGGCTGACGCCAAGTACCGCTGATTCCGACCAGCCCGAACCCCGTACCAATTCGAATTCCAATGGACGTCAAGACCGGTCTGTTCTATCTGTTTGCCGTGGTGCTGCTGTTTGCAGCGTTCCGCGTCATCACCGCCCGCAACCCCGTGTACGCCGCGCTGTACCTGGTTCTGGCCTTCTTCCAGGCATCGGCCATCTGGCTGCTGCTGCGTGCCGAGTTCCTCGCGATCTCGCTCGTGCTGGTATATGTCGGCGCCGTGATGGTGCTCTTCCTGTTCGTGGTGATGATGCTGGACATCAACGTCGACGGCTTGCGGGAGGGCTTCTGGAAGCACTTTCCGCTGGCGGCGGGCGTGGGTGCGCTGATTGCGCTCGAAATGGCGGCCGTGCTCATGGGCGGTTTCCGCCTCGGCGAGCCGCGCGCTGCTGCCGGTGCGTTGGGGGCCAACACTTCCAATACGCTCGAACTCGGCAAGCTGCTTTACTCCGAATACCTCTACCCGCTGGAAATCGCCGCGGTCATCCTGCTCGTGGCCATCGTGGCCGCCATCGCGTTGACGCTGCGTACCCGCAAGGACAGCAAGTACGTCAACCCGGCCGACCAGGTGCGTGTGAAGGCGCGCGACCGCGTACGCATCGTGCAGATGCCGGTAACGCGTGCTGCCGAGCCTGTGGTTGAAGCTGCGGACGCTGCAAAGGAAAACAAGGCATGACGCTCACGCTCGGACACTTTCTTTCGCTCGGCGCGATGCTCTTCGCGCTGTCCGTGATCGGCATCTTCCTGAACCGCAAGAACCTGATCGTCCTGCTGATGGCCATCGAGCTGATGCTGCTCGCGGTCAACATGAACTTCGTGGCGTTCTCGCACTTCCTGGGCGACATGCACGGCCAGATTTTCGTGTTCTTCATCCTGACGGTGGCTGCGGCCGAGTCGGCCATCGGGCTGGCGCTGCTGGTCCTGCTGTTCCGCAACAAGTCGAACATCAACGTCGACGAACTCAACTCGCTCAAGGGTTGAAAGCAACATGAGCGCAACCCTTTCCGCATCCACCTTGCTGGCCGTGCCGCTGGCACCCCTGGTCGGCGCCGCTGTCGCCGGCCTGTTCGGCACCAAGTTCGGCGGCAATCACATCGGCCGCAAGGTCACGCATTCGCTGACCATCCTCGGCGTGCTGGTCGCCTTCATCATCTCGGCCATGACGCTCAAGAGCGTGGTGGCCGACGGCGCCCGCTTCAACGAAACCATCTATGAATGGATGGTGGTGGGCGGCCTGAAGATGGAAGTCGGCTTCATGGTCGACGGCCTTACCGCGATGATGATGTGCGTCGTGACCTTCGTGTCGCTGATGGTCCACATCTACACCATCGGCTACATGGAAGAAGACGACGGCTACAACCGCTTCTTCGCGTACATCTCGCTGTTCACCTTCTCGATGCTGATGCTCGTCATGAGCAACAACATGCTCCAGCTGTTCTTCGGCTGGGAAGCGGTGGGCCTGGTGTCGTACCTGCTGATCGGCTTCTGGTTCAACAAGCCGACCGCGATCTTCGCGAACATGAAGGCCTTCCTGGTCAACCGCGTTGGCGACTTCGGCTTCATCCTCGGCATCGGCCTGATCGCTGCCTACGCCGGCACGCTGAACTACACCGAGGCCTTCGCCAAGGCAGGCACGCTGGCAGGCATCACCTTCCCGGGCACCGAGTGGATGCTCATCACGGTGATCTGCATCTGCCTGTTCATCGGCGCGATGGGCAAGAGCGCCCAGTTCCCGCTGCATGTGTGGCTGCCCGACTCGATGGAAGGCCCGACGCCCATCTCCGCGCTGATCCACGCGGCAACGATGGTGACGGCCGGCATCTTCATGGTGGCGCGCATGTCGCCGCTGTTCGAGCTGAGCGACACGGCCCTGAGCTTCATCCTCGTGATCGGTGCCATCACTGCGCTGTTCATGGGCTTCCTGGGCATCATCCAGAACGACATCAAGCGCGTGGTCGCGTATTCGACGCTCTCGCAGCTCGGCTACATGACGGTGGCGCTCGGTGCCTCGGCCTACTCGGTCGCGGTGTTCCACCTGATGACGCACGCGTTTTTCAAGGCGCTGCTGTTCCTCGGCGCCGGCTCGGTGATCATCGGCATGCACCACAACCAGGACATCCGCTGGATGGGCGGCGTGCGCAAGTACATGCCGATCACCTGGATCACCTCGCTGCTGGGTTCGCTCGCGCTGATCGGCACGCCGTTCTTCGCCGGCTTCTACTCGAAGGACAGCATCATCGAAGCGGTGCACGAAAGCCACCTGTGGGGCGCGAACTTCGCGTATTACGCGGTGCTGGCCGGCGTGTTCATCACGGCGTTCTATTCGTTCCGCATGTACTTCCTGGTCTTCCACGGCAAGGAACGCTACGACCAGAACCCCGACGCGCACCATGACGACCATGGTCACGGTAATGACGATCATGGTCACGGTCATGACCAGAAGCCGCACGAGTCGCCGATGGTCGTCTGGCTGCCGCTGGTGCTGCTGGCCATTCCCTCGGTGGTGATCGGCTTCATGACGATCGAGCCGATGCTGTTCGGCGAGTTCTTCAAGAACGCGATCTTCGTGGATGGTTCGAAGCATCACGCCATGAAGGAACTGGAAGAAGCCTTCCACGGTCCGGTGGCCATGGCCATCCACGGCCTGCAGGCTGCGCCGTTCTGGCTGGCGCTGGCTGGCGTAGTCCTGTCCTGGTACATGTACATGATCAACCCGGCGCTGCCGGCTGCGATCAAGCGCGCCTGCGGCCCGATCTACCGCCTGCTCGAGAACAAGTACTACATGGACTGGTTCAACGAGAACGTCATTGCCCGCGCCACGCGCGCGCTTGGCACCGGTCTGTGGAAGGGCGGCGACCAGGCGCTCATCGACGGCGCCGTCGTCAACGGTTCGTGGAAAGTGATTGGCCGGATTTCGGGTGTGGTGCGCTGGATGCAGTCTGGCTATATCTACCACTACGCCTTCGCGATGCTGCTCGGCATCTTCATCCTGATGACGTACTTCGTCTGGTTCAAACGCTGAGCCTAGCGCTGGAGAAAAAGAAAAATGGGTTTGTTGAGCCTTGCCATCTGGGTGCCGATCGCATTCGGCGCCGTGCTGCTGGCGTTTGGCCGTGACGAGCATGCCAAGGGCGTGCGCTGGGTCGCGCTAGTCGGTGCCATCGTGAGCTTCCTGGTCACGGTGCCGCTGTTCACGCGTTTCCAGAACGGCACTGCCGCGATGCAGTTCGTCGAAAAGACGGGCTGGATCGCACGCTTCAACGTCAACTACCACCTCGGGATCGACGGTCTGTCGCTCTGGCTGGTGCTGCTGACGTCGTTCATCACGGTCGTCGTCGTGATCTCGGCCTGGGAAGTGATCACCGAGCGCGTGAACCAGTACATGGGCGCGTTCCTGATCCTGTCGGGCTTCATGATCGGCGTGTTCTCCGCGCTCGACGGCGTGCTGTTCTACGTGTTCTTCGAAGCCACGTTGATCCCGATGTACCTGATCATCGGCATCTGGGGCGGCCCGAACAAGATCTACGCGGCGTTCAAGTTCTTCTTGTACACCTTGCTCGGCTCGCTGCTGATGCTGGTTGCACTGATCTTCCTGTACAACAAGTCGGGCGGCAGCTTCGACATCCTGGCCTGGCACAAGCTGCCGCTGAGTTCGACCGCGCAGACCTTCCTGTTCTTCGCCTTCTTCGCGGCCTTCGCCGTGAAGGTGCCGATGTGGCCGGTGCACACCTGGCTGCCCGACGTGCACGTCGAGGCGCCCACCGGCGGCTCCGCCGTGCTGGCCGCGATCATGCTGAAGCTGGGTGCCTATGGCTTCCTGCGCTTCTCGATGCCCATCGCGCCCGACGCCTCCCACGAATGGGCCTGGCTCATGATCGCGCTGTCGCTGATCGCCGTGATCTACGTGGGCCTGGTGGCACTGGTGCAGCAGGACATGAAGAAGCTGGTGGCTTATTCGTCGGTGGCCCACATGGGCTTCGTGACGCTCGGCTTCTTCATCTTCAACGAGCTCGGCGTGTCCGGCGGCATCGTGCAGATGATTGCGCACGGCTTCGTGTCGGGCGCCATGTTCCTGGGCATCGGCGTGCTGTACGACCGCGTGCACTCGCGCCAGATCGCCGACTACGGCGGCGTGGTCAACACCATGCCCAAGTTCGCCGCGTTCGCGCTGCTGTTCGCCATGGCCAACTGCGGCCTGCCGGGCACCGCCGGTTTCGTGGGCGAGTGGATGGTGATCCTGGGCGCCGTGAAGGCCAACTTCTGGATCGGCCTCGGCGCCGCCACCGCGCTGATTTTCGGCGCGGCCTACACCCTCTGGATGTACAAGCGCGTGTACCTGGGCCCGGTCGGCAACGACCATGTCAAGGAGCTCAGCGACATCAACGCCCGCGAGTTCCTGATGCTGGCACTGCTGGCCATCGCCGTGCTGTGGATGGGCCTGTTCCCGAAGCCGTTCACCGACGCGATGGACGCCTCGGTGACCGAGCTCCTGCGCCACGTGGCAGTTTCGAAGCTGCCTTCCTGATGCCACGCTGAAGAAGAGAACGAGATGATTGACAAACTCAGCTGGGTCACGATCTACCCCGAAATCGTGTTGCTGGTCATGGCCTGCATCATTGCGCTGGTCGACCTGTCGGACACGAGCCCGCGCCGTACCCGCACCTATGTGCTGACGCTGGCCACGCTGGCCGTGGTCGCCGTGCTGTCGGGCCTGCAGGCCCTGGACGCCAAGACGATCTACGGCTTCGGCGGCATGGTCGTCAGCGACCCGATGGGCAACTGGCTCAAGTGCTTTGCCACCGTCGCCCTGATGGTCACGCTGGTCTACGGCCGTCCCTATGCGGCTGACCGCGAGATGCTGCGCGGCGGCGAAATGTTCACCGTCAGCATGTTCGCGCTGCTGGGCATGTTCGTGATGATCTCGGGCAGCAACTTCCTGCTGATCTACCTGGGCCTCGAACTGCTCACGCTGTCGAGCTATGCCCTGGTGGCGCTGCGCCGCGACAACGCGGTGGCCAGCGAAGCCGCCATGAAGTACTTCGTGCTCGGCGCGATGGCCAGCGGCTTCCTGCTGTACGGCCTGTCGATGATGTACGGCGCGACCGGCTCGCTCGACGTCAACGAAGTGTTCAAGACCATCGCAAGCGGCAAGGTGAACCACCAGGTGCTGGTGTTCGGCCTGGTGTTCATCGTCGCCGGCCTGGCCTTCAAGGTGGGCGCTGCGCCGTTCCACATGTGGGTGCCTGACGTCTACCAGGGCGCTCCGACTGCGATCACGTTGCTGATCGGCGCCGCGCCCGAACTGGCTGCCTTCGCCATCATCATCCGCCTGCTGGTCGATGCGCTGCAGCCGCTGGCCATCGACTGGCAGCAGATGCTGGCCGTGCTGGCCATCGCCTCGCTGCTGGTTGGCAACCTGGCGGCCATTGCGCAGAGCAACCTGAAGCGCATGCTGGCCTATTCGACGATCTCGCAGATGGGCTTCATGCTCCTCGGCCTGGTTGCCGGCTCGGACCAGCAGGGCACTTACAACGCCCAGTACGCCTACAGCGCCTCGATGTTCTACATCGTGACCTACGTGCTGACCACGCTGGCCAGCTTCGGCATCATCCTGCTGCTGGCGCGCGAAGGCTTCGAAAGCGAAGAGATCACCGACCTGGCTGGCCTGAACCAGCGCAGCCCGCTGTACGCCGGCGTCATGGCCATTGCGATGTTCTCGCTGGCCGGCCTGCCGCCGCTGGTCGGCTTCTACGCGAAGCTGGCCGTGCTGCAGGCGCTGATCGCCTCGGGCCACGCCATCTACATCGGCCTGGCCGTGTTCGCGGTGATGATGTCGCTGATCGGCGCGTTCTACTACCTGCGCGTGGTCAAGGTCATGTACTTCGACGCGCCCGTCACGGCCACCACCGTGTCGGCACCGCGCGACGTGCGCACCGTGCTCACGATCAACGGCGCGCTGATCCTGATCCTGGGCATCGTGCCCGGCGGCCTGATGACGCTTTGCTACGACGCGATCGTGGCAACCCTGGCCCACTGACGCGGCCGACCTGGTGTCGCAAACCGCGTCGGTCTGGGTCGTTCTGCTGGTGGCCCTGGTGGCCGCCAACCTGCCGTTCTTCAACGACCGCCTGTTCGGCGTCGTGCCGCTTGCGACGAACCCCAAGCCGCTCGCGGTGCGCCTCGCCGAACTGGTGGTCTTGTACTTTCTGGCCGGTGGCATCGGGCTGCTGTTCGAGCGCAGGGCAGGGCAGATCGCCCCGCAGGGCTGGGAGTTCTATGCGGTGACCGGCGCGCTGTTCATCGTGCTGGCCTTTCCAGGGTTCACCTGGCGCTATCTGATGAAGCACAGGCATTGAGGACGACGACATGACCACGCCCATCGACACCACCGATTCCCACCTGAAGGAAGAGCTCACGAGCCGCGAGGAGCTGTTCAAGGGCAAGTTCCTGGAGGCCAGGCGCGACACCATCCGGCTGCCCGATGGCCACAGCGCCACGCGCGAGTACGTGGTGCATCCGGGCGCTGTGGTGGTGATTCCGCTGCTGGACGACGGTCGGGTGGTGCTGGAGCGGCAGTTCCGCTATCCGGTCGGCCACGTGATGATCGAATTTCCGGCGGGCAAGCTCGACGCGGGCGAAGACCCGTTCGACTGCGGCCGGCGCGAACTGCTCGAGGAAACGGGCTACACCGCGCGCGAATGGGCGTATGCGGGCGCGATGCACCTGGCGGTGGCGTACTCGACCGAAATCATCCACATCTACTTCGCGCGTGGCCTTTCGCTTGGGGAGCGGCAGCTCGACCACGGCGAGTTTCTCGACGTGTTCACGGGCACGCCCGATGAGCTGGCCGGCTGGTGCCGCGACGGCAAAGTGACCGACGCCAAGACTCTGACCTGCACGCTCTGGCTGCAGAACGTCCTTTCGGGCGCATGGGCACTGGATTGGAAGGCTGCCCCTGCGGAAGGCAGCGCGGGATAATCCCCGCATGAAGGTTCTCAATCTCCGCTGCGCGCACGGCCACGGCTTCGAGGGCTGGTTCGCGTCCAACGAGGCCTTCGACAGCCAGTTGGCTAGCGGACTGGTCGAGTGCCCGATCTGCGGCGACACCGCCGTCGTCAAGCTGCTGAGCGCGCCGCGACTCAATCTGAGCAATGCCAAGGCGCCTGAGGCTGCGGCACCAGTTGCTGCTGCCTCAAGCGTTCCTGCCGAACTCTCGCCCGAAGCCCGCTGGATGCGCGCCGTGCGCGAGGTGCTGGCAAAGACCGAAGACGTCGGCGATCGCTTTGCCGACGAAGCCCGCAAGATGCACTACGGCGAAGCCCAGGAGCGCGGCATTCGCGGCCAGGCGACGCCGGAGCAGACCGAAGCGCTGCTCGACGAGGGCATTCCGGTGATGGCGCTGCCGATTCCGGCGGGGCTGAAAGAAACCCTGCAGTAATCGATCAGTCGGGCGCGGCCGCTCAGGTCGTGAACTGAAGCGCAGCCAGGCGCGCGTACACACCGCCCTGTGCGACCAGCGTCGCATGCGTTCCCTGTTCGACGATCCCGCCGTGGTCCAGCACCACGATGCGGTCGGCCTTCTGTACCGTTGCCAGCCGGTGGGCGATGACCAGCGTGGTCCGGTTCTCCATCGCCGATTCCAGGGCCGCCTGCACCATGCGCTCGCTTTCCGCATCGAGCGCGCTCGTGGCTTCGTCGAGCAGCAGCAGCGGCGGGTTCTTCAGGATCGCGCGCGCAATTGCGATGCGCTGGCGCTGTCCGCCCGACAGACGCACGCCGCGCTCGCCGAGGAAGGTGTCGTAGCCCTCAGGCAGCGCCTGGAGGAAGTCGTGGGCGAAGGCTGCGCGTGCTGCGGCATGCACTTCATCGGCCGTGGCTTCGGGACGACCGTAGCGGATGTTCTCGAACGCGGTGGTCGAGAAGATCACGGCGTCCTGCGGCACGAGGCCGATGCGGGTGCGCAGGTCGGGCAGGGCGAGCGAGGCCAGCGGCGCGCCGTCGAGCAGCAGGCGGCCCGATTGCGGGTCGTAGTAGCGCAGCAATAGCTGGAACACCGTGCTCTTGCCCGCGCCGCTCGATCCCACCAGTGCCACGGTTTCGCCCGGCGCGACTTCGAGACTGAAGTCGCGCAGTGCTGGTGTGCCCGGTCGGGATGGGTAATGGAAGGTCACTGCATCGAACTTGATCGTGCTGCCCGCCACGGGGACAGGCGTGACCGTCGGGCTCGGCGGTGAAAAGATGGCGGCGGGCGCATGCAGCAGTTCCATCAGCCGCTCGGTCGCACCGGCTGCACGCAGCAGGTCGCCATACACCTCGCCGAGCACCGCAGTCGCGCTGGCCAGGATGGCGACGTAGACGACGGTCTGGCCCAGATGGCCGGCCGTGATGTCGCCGCGCAGCACTGCCTGCGTACCTTGATAGAGACCCCAGAGCAGCGCCGCCGAGGTCGCGATGATGATGAACGCCACCAGCACCGAGCGTGCCTTGGTGCGGCGCACGGCGGTGCGAAAGGCGTTCTCGGTCGAGCCGTTGAAGCGCGCGGCCTCGCGGTCTTCGGCCGTGTAGCTCTGCACCACGGGAATGGCGTTCAGCACCTCGGCGGCGATGGCGCTCGAATCGGCCACGCGGTCCTGGCTGGCGCGCGACAGCTTGCGCACGCGGCGGCCGAACCACATGCTCGGCAGCACCACCAGCACGAGGATGCCCAGTACCTGCACCATCACGTAGGGGTTGGTCCAGATCAGCACGGCCAGTGCGCCCACGCCCATCACCGCGTTGCGCAGGCCCATGCTCAGCGAAGAGCCGACGACCGTCTGCACGAGCGTGGTGTCGGCCGTCAGGCGCGACAGCACTTCGCCGGTCTGCGTGGTTTCGAAGAAGACGGGGCTTTGCTTCAGCACATGGCCGTAGACCGCGTTGCGGATGTCGGCCGTCACACGCTCGCCCAGCCAGCTCACTGTATAGAAGCGCGCCGCCGAGAAAACGCCCAGCGCCACGGCCACCGCGAAGAGGGCGCCGAAGTGCTCGCGCAGTGCCATGGTCTGGGCGCCTTTGTCGGTGCTGATCAAGCCGCCGTCAATCAGGCTGCGCAATGCGATAGGGAAAACCAGCGTGGTAACCGCCGCCAGCACCAGAAAGAGGGCCGCCAGCACGATCTGCACGCGGTAGGGCCGAAGAAAAGGGCTCAGGCCCGACAGCGACCGGGGCGAGCCCTTGGCCATGGAAGACGGTGGGGTAGAAGCCATGCGCCGATTCTAACGATCCCTTGCCTCCACAAAGGCGGCCTTGACAATTACTGCCACGGCAGCTAATATTTCGAGCCATGAGCGATGCAAACACTCCAGAAGCCTCGTCGGCCCCCGCCGACGCTGAGCGTCGCCCGCCTGTCTTCTATCGCGCGGAGACTTATTCGACCGAAGACAGCATCGGTTACCTGATGCGCCGCATCGTCACCGCGGTCGGTCAGGCAGTAGAAACCCGCATGTGCGAGCCTGGCGGCCCGACCTATCCGCAATGGGTGCCTCTATACAAATTGCACACCGGCGCCGCCACCACCGTGGCCGAACTGGCCCGCGCCTGCGAACTCGACACCGGCGCCATGACGCGCCTGCTCGACCGCCTCGAGGCCAAGGGCCTGTGCCGCCGCGTGCGCTCGCTCGAAGACCGCCGCGTGGTCAACATCGAGCTCACCGACGAAGGCCGTGCCGCCGCCAAGGAAGTGCCTTACGTGCTGAGCCGTGTGCAGAACGAACACCTCGCTGGCTTCAGCGCCGAAGAATGGGAGCAGCTCAAGGGTTACTTGCGCCGCATCCTCGACAACGCCCAGGCTCTCGCGGCCCGTGGAGATAAAAATGACTGATTCCCTCGCCGTGCGCGCTGTGCGTCGCACCCCCGTCGTGGCCGCAGCATTGCTCGTGGTCGCACTTGCCGGCTGTGCCGACATGGCCGGCATCGGCTCGCAGGCCAAGCTGCGCGACGCTTCGTCGCTGGGCATCGCGCCCGACAGCGCCGCGGCGCCTGTGTCCCGCCTCGACAGCCAATGGTGGCTCGCCTTCGGCGACACGCAGCTCAATTCGCTGATCGACCAGGCTGTGGCCGGCAACCCCAACCTGCAGGTCGCCCAAGCCCGCCTCGCGCGCGCGCAGGCCTCCGCCGACATCGCCGGCTCGGCCCTCAAGCCGAAGGTCAACGCCGAGCTCGACCTGGATCGCCAGAAGTTCAACAGCAACTACATCTACCCGGCACCGCTGGGCGGCTCCACGCAGAACATCGGCCTGCTGCAGCTCGGCGCAAGCTGGGAGCTCGACTTCTTCGGCAAGAACCGCACCGCGCTCGACGCTGCCATCGGCTCGGCGAATGCCGCGGCCGCCGACGCGGACGCCGCCCGCGTGCTGCTTGCGAGCAACGTGGCACGCAGCTACTTTCAATGGGCGCGCCTGAACGACCAACTCACCGTGGCCCAGCGCACGCTGGCGCAGCGCGACGAAACGCTCAAGCTCGTGCGCGACCGCGTGTCCGCCGGTCTCGACACCCGCCTCGAACTGCGCCAGAGCGAAGGCGGCCTGCCCGAGGCACGCCAGCAGATCGAATCGCTCAACGAGCAGATCGCGCTGCAGCAGCACGCGCTCGACGCGCTCGTCGGCCAGCCGAACGTGTCGGCATCCCTCAAGCCGCCGGTGCTGGCCGGCGTCAAGCCGATGGCACTGCAGGGCAGCATTCCGGCCGACCTGCTCGGCCGCCGCGCCGACATCGCCGCCGCGCGCTGGCGCGTCGAGGCCGCCACGAGCGACGTGGCCAACGCCAAGACGCTCTTCTATCCCAACGTGAACCTCACGGCCTTCGTCGGCTTCCAGAGCCTGGGCTTCGGCAAGCTGCTGAAGTCGGGCAGCGAGCAGTGGGGCGTGGGCCCGGCCATCAGCCTGCCGATCTTCGAAGGCGGCAAGCTGCGCGCCAACCTGCGCGGCAAGTCGGCCGACCTCGACGTGGCCATCGAAAGCTACAACGCCACCGTGCTCGACGCGGTGCGCGACGCGGCCGACCAGGTCACGAGCGCGCAGTCGATCACGCGCCAGCAAACCGAACAACGCGCCGCGCAGACCGCTGCCGAAGGCGCCTACGACATCGCCGTGCAGCGCTACCGCGCGGGCCTCGGCAACTACCTCAACGTGCTGACCGCAGAAACCTCCGTGCTGGCGCAGCGCCGGCTGGCCGTCGACCTCGCCGCCCGCGCGCTCGACACGCAGGTGGGCCTGGCGCGCGCACTGGGCGGCGGCTGGCAGCCCCCGGCCACGGCCACCGCTTCGGCCCCTGCGGCCGCAGTGAACTGAACAAGAACCGACCAGAACTGACCCGACTCCCTCGTCTTCGGAAAGAACTTCATCATGAGCGACAACAACACTCCGACGCCCGCTGCAGCTGCAGCTCCTGCAGCCCCCGAGGCGCCCGCCGGCAACGGCAAGCGCCGCCGCGCACTCACCGCGCTTGCCGCGGTGGTGATCGTCGTCGGCGGCGGCTGGGGCCTCTACGAATGGCTGGTTGCCAGCCACTACGAGGACACCGACAACGCCTACGTGCAGGGCAACGTGATTCAGATCACGCCGCAGATCGGCGGCACCGTGATGGCCATCGGCGCCGATGACACCGACTTCGTGAAGGCCGGCCAGCCGCTGGTGCAGCTCGACCCGGCCGACGCCAAGGTATCGCTCGAACAGGCCGAAGCCGCGCTCGCGCAGGCTGTGCGCCAGGTGCGCACGCTGTACGCCAACAACGGCTCGCTGGCCGCGCAGGTCACGCTGCGCCAGTCCGACATCGTCAAGGCGCAGAGCGACATCGCCAAGGCGCAGGACGACCTGCAGCGCCGCCGCGCGCTGTCAGGCAACGGCGCCGTGTCGAAGGAAGAACTCAACCACGCCGAGACGCAGCTCGATACCGCCAAGAGCGCACTCGCCGCTGCGCAGGCCGGCGTGGTCGCCGCGAAGGAAGCTCTGGTCAGCAACCAGTCGCTGACCGACGGCACCAGCGTGGCCCAGCACCCGAGCGTGCTGGCCGCAGCCGCCAAGGTGCGCGAGGCCTACCTCGCCACCCAGCGTGTGGCCATGCCCGCACCGGTCGACGGCTACGTCGCCAAGCGCACCGTGCAGCTCGGCCAGCGCGTGGCGGCCGGCACGCCGATGATGTCGATCGTGCCGCTCAACCAGCTGTGGGTCGACGCCAACTTCAAGGAAGTGCAGCTGCGCAACATCCGTATCGACCAGCCCGTGAAGCTCACGGCCGACGTGTACGGCAAGAAGGTCGAATACACCGGCAAGGTCGCGGGCCTGGGCGTTGGCACCGGCAGTGCGTTCGCGCTGCTGCCCGCGCAGAACGCCACCGGCAACTGGATCAAGGTGGTGCAGCGCGTGCCCGTGCGCATCGCGCTCGACCCCGAGCAGCTCAAGGCCAACCCGCTGCGCATCGGCCTGTCGATGGACGCCGAAGTCGACATCTCGTCCAAGAGCGGCAAGATGCTCGCCGACGCGCCGCGCGCCACCGCGCTGACACAGACGCAGGTCTACAGCCAGCTCGACCGCGGCGCCGACGCCGAAGTCGACCGCATCGTCGCGGCCAACCTCGGCCGCAGCGCACCGGCCACGGCCACCGCGCCGTCGAAGGGCTCGGCGGCACCGTCGAGCGCACCCGCCGCGGCATCGGTGGCAGTGCAGGGGCAGCCGGGCTGATCGCCCGCGCTTCCCTCGGGTAACTCAGGCAAACAGTTCGCGCGACCGCAATGGCCACCGCTGCTCCTGCTTACGTTGCGCATCCACCGCTCGAAGGCGCAGCCCGCGTCTGGGGCACGGTAGCGCTGTCTGCGGCAACCTTCATGAACGTGCTCGATTCGTCGATCGCGAACGTGTCGCTGCCCGCCATCTCGGGCGACCTGGGCGTGAGCACCACGCAAGGCACCTGGGTCATCACCAGCTTCGCGGTGGCCAACGCCATCGCGGTGCCGCTCACGGGCTTCATGACGCAGCGCTTCGGACAGGTGCGCCTGTTCATGGCCAGCGTGATCCTGTTCATGGTCGCCTCGCTGCTGTGCGGCCTGGCGCCGAACATGACGACGCTCATCGCCTTTCGCGCGCTGCAGGGCTTCGTTGCGGGCCCGATGATCCCGCTGTCGCAGACGCTGCTGCTGTCGAGCTATCCGCGCGCCAAGGCAGGCCTTGCGATGGCCATGTGGTCGATGACCACGCTGGTCGCGCCGGTGATGGGGCCGCTGCTGGGCGGCTGGATCACCGACAACATCTCGTGGCCGTGGATCTTCTACATCAACATCCCCGTGGGCATCGTCGCGGCGGCCATTACCTGGGCGCTGTACCGCAAGCGCGAGAGCACCACGCACAAGGTGCCGATCGACGCCATCGGCCTTGCGCTGCTGGTGCTGTGGGTGGGCTCGATGCAGCTCATGCTCGACAAGGGCAAGGAGCTCGACTGGTTCCATTCGCCGCAGATCGTCACGATGGCGGTGGTGGCCGTGGTCGGCTTCGCGTTCTTCCTGATCTGGGAGCTGACCGACAAGCACCCGGTGGTCGACCTGTCGCTGTTCAAGCGCCGCAACTTCTGGTCGGGCGCCGTGGCAACGGCCGTGGCCTACGGCCTGTTCTTCGGCAACGTGGTGCTGCTGCCGCTGTGGCTGCAACAGTGGATGGGCTACACCGCCACGCAGGCGGGAATGATCATGGCGCCCGTGGGGCTGCTGGCGATCTTCTTCTCGCCGGTGGTGGGGCTCACGGTGGCCAAGATCGATCCGCGCCGCTACGCGACCTTCTCGTTCCTGGTGTTCGCACTGGTGCTGTGGATGCGGTCGAACTTCAATACGCAGGCCGACTTCGTCACCATCATCATCCCGACGGTGATCCAGGGCATCGCGATGGCGTTCTTCTTCATCCCGCTCGTGACCATCACGCTGTCGGGCCTCACGCCCGACCGCATCCCGGCCGCGTCGGGGCTGTCGAACTTCCTGCGGATCACGGCGGGTGCAATGGGCACGTCGATCACCACCACGCTGTGGGACAACCGTGCCACGCTGCACCACACGCAACTGGCCGAGACGATCAACCAGGGCAACAATGCAGCCACGAGCGCAATGTCCGGGCTCAACGCCAGCGGCTTCAGCGCCGACCAGGTGCTGGGGCAGATCAACCGCATCGTCGACCAGCAGGCCTACATGCTGGCCACGAACGACATCTTCTACGCGTCGGCGATCCTGTTCCTGCTGCTGATTCCGCTGGTGTGGCTGGCAAGGCCGCAGAAGGGCGGCGCCGGTGGCGACGCCGCAGCCGGAGCACACTGACCGCGCATCGTCTTCACGCCGATCCAATCACCCCCAGCCTCCGCGAGGAGCCTGGGGGTTCTTATTTGCGCAGCGCCCTGAGCACGTCGTGGCACGCGCCCATGGTGTGATAGTCGGTCTTGCCGGCAGGGCTCTTCTCGTCGCTGATCTTCCGGTTCTGCGGCGTGAGGATGCGGTACCAGGCGCCGTGCCGGTGGTCGACGAAGTGCTCCCAGCTGTAGGCCCAGATGCTGTCGTACCAGTCCCAGTAGCTGGCCTCGCCGGTGCGCACCGCGAGCAGGGCGGCCGCCGCGAAGCTCTCGGCCTGTACCCAGAAGTACTTGTCGCCGTCGCACACCTTGCCGTCGGGGCCGAAGCCGTAGACCAGCCCGCCGTTGTCGGCATCCCAGCCGCGGAACATGGCGGTGTCGAAGAAATGGCGCGCGCGCGGCACGATCCAGTCGGCCGTACGGTCCTTGGTGGCGAGATGGCCTTCCAACTGCAGCAGCAGCTTGGCCCACTCCGTCAGGTGGCCTGTCTGGAAACCCCAGGGCCTGAAGATGTTGCTCTTGTCGCCGCGGTTGTAGTCCCAGTCGACCGACCAGTCTTCGCGGTAGTGTTCCCAGACCAGCCCGTCGGCCAGCGCGGCCTGCTTGCCGGTCACGGATTCGGCCACAGCCAGCGCGCGGTCGAGGTAGCGCGTCTGCTGCGTGGCTTCGAAGGCGGCCATCAGGGCCTCGCAGGCGTGCATGTTGGCGTTCTGCCCGCGATAGGCGCCGATGCGCCAGTCGGCCGTGGCCTCGTCGGCATAGAGCTGGTGCCGCGGCTCCCAGAAATTCTGTTCCATCAGTTGCCAGGTGTGCTCCAGCCCCGCATGCGCTTCCTCGATGCCGGCCATCAGCGCATGCGCTTGCGCGAGCAGCACGAAGTCAAGGCCGTAGCAGTGGTTGGTGCCGTCCTGCACGGTGGCGCGCTGCTGGTGCCAGTCGATCTGCCATGCATAGCCGCCGCCCGGCTGCCGATGCGCATGCTCGACGAACGCAAGGCCGTGCCGCGCGGCCGCAAGATGCGCGGGAATGCCGAAGCGGCGATACGCCATTGCGTGGTTGAAAACGAAGCGTGTGCTGCTAACCAGGTGGCGCGTACGCCGGTCGTACACCGTGCCGTCGTCCTTGAAGAAATGAAAGAAGCCGCCCGTGGCATCGAGGTCGCGCGGCTCGTAGAAGGCCAGCGTGTGCAGGATGTGGTCGGTCAGGAAGTCGGGGGAGCGGAAGTCCGGCATGTTGGCTGCAGTCTACGCAGACCCCTGTGCGCACCGGCTTGGGGTTTCCGATGCCGCCGGAGTTTTCTTTGTCGTCATAACGACAGTCCCCGATTCGAATGTGCGCCGGTCCGTGCAGGTTGCACTGCAGCATAGGCATTTGCCCCAGTATGCAAGCGGGGTAGGCCCACGAACAATCGGTCCGCGCTCGATGGTGGCGCATTGAGATGGACCGCATGACCGACATTCTTTTTCCGTACCCGGGCGACTTCGCGAGATGAGCGACGTCATTCTCGAAACACGCCAGCTCACCAAGGAATTCAAAGGGTTCACGGCGGTCAGCAAGGTCGACCTGTCGGTGGTGCGCGGATCCATCCACGCGCTCATCGGTCCGAACGGTGCCGGCAAGACGACCTGCTTCAACCTGCTCACCAAGTTCCTCGAACCGACCACCGGCACGATCCTGTTCAACGGGCAGGACATCACCGGCGAGCGGCCCGCGCAGATCGCGCGGCGCGGCATCATCCGCTCGTTCCAGATCTCGGCCGTGTTCCCGCACCTCACGCTGCTCGAGAACGTGCGGCTGGGCCTGCAACGCAGGCTGGGCACCTCGTACCACTTCTGGAAGAGCGAGAAGTCGCTCAAGCCATTGGATGCCAGAGCCCGCGAGCTGCTGGCTGAAGTCGGCCTCGAAGAGCTCGCCGACGAACAGACGGTGAACCTGCCCTATGGCCGCAAGCGCGCGCTCGAGATCGCGACCACGCTGGCCATGGAGCCCGAGCTGATGCTGCTCGACGAACCCACGCAGGGCATGGGCCATGAAGACGTGCACCGCGTGGCTGAACTCATCAAGCGCGTGTCGGCTGGACGCACCATCCTGATGGTCGAACACAACATGAGCGTGGTCTCGACCATCGCCGACACCATCACCGTGTTGCAGCGCGGCGCCGTGCTGGCCGAAGGCCCGTACGCCGAAGTCTCGAAGAACCCGCAGGTGATGGAAGCCTACATGGGCACTACCGACGGCCAACTCCAAGGGGCTCACTGATGACCGCCGCGTTGGAGATCAAGGGCCTTCAAGCCTGGTACGGCGAATCGCACGTGCTGCATGGCGTCGATATGGTCGTGCAGCCCGGCGAAGTCGTCACGCTGCTGGGCCGCAACGGCGCGGGCCGCACCACCACGCTGCGCGCCATCATGGGCCTGACCGGTGCGCGCAAGGGCAGCATCGAGGTCAACGGCAAAGAGACCATCGGCATGCCGACGCACCGCATTGCGCACCTCGGCATCGGCTATTGCCCGGAAGAGCGCGGCATCTTCGCCAGCCTGTCTTGCGAAGAAAACCTCCTGCTGCCGCCCGAACTCAAAGGCGCAGGGCAGGGCATGTCGGTCGAAGAGATCTACGCCATGTTTCCCAACCTGGCCGAGCGCCGCAACAGCCAGGGCACGCGCCTGTCGGGCGGCGAGCAGCAGATGCTGGCCGTGGCGCGCATCCTGCGCACGGGCGCCAAGCTGCTGTTGCTCGACGAAATTTCCGAAGGCCTCGCGCCGGTCATCGTGCAGGCGCTGGCCCGCATGATCACCACGCTGCGCTCCAAGGGCTACACCATCGTCATGGTGGAGCAGAACTTCCGCTTCGCCGCGCCGCTGGCCGACCGCTTCTACGTGATGGAGCACGGCCGCATCGTGGAGAAGTTCGGCGCGGCCGAGCTCGAAGCCAAGATGCCGGTGCTCACCGAGCTGCTCGGCGTCTGAAGCAAAAGACACGTCCACAAGACCTTTTCTCGCATCCCACAAAGATTTCTTCAGGAGACAACACCATGAATAAAAAACTCGGCCTCATCGCTACCGCCGTCGCCGTCCTCGCCATGAGCGCGGGCGCCGCGCAGGCGCAGGAAAAAGTGAAGATCGGCTTCGTCACCGACCTGTCGAGCCTGTACGCCGACCTCGAAGGCAAAGGCGGCGCCACCGCCATCCAGATGGCCATCGACGACTTCGGCGGCAAGGCGCTGGGCCAGCCCATCGAGCTGCTGGTGGCCGACCACCAGAACAAGGCTGACATCGCCGCCTCCAAGGCCCGCGAATGGATCGACACGGCCGGCGTGACCATGGTCTTCGGCGGCACCAATTCCGGTACCGCGCTGGCCACCGCCAAGGTGGCGGAAGAGAAGAAGCGCGTGTACTTCAACAACGGCGCTGGCAGCTCGGTGCTCACCAACGAGCAGTGCAGCCCCTACACCATCCACTACGCCTACGACACCGTGGCGCTGGCCAAAGGCACCGGCGCGGCGGTTGTAGACCGCGGTGGCAAGAGCTGGTTCTTCCTGACGGCCGACTACGCCTTCGGCCACGCGCTCGAAGCCGACACCACCAAGGTGGTGAAGGAAAAGGGCGGCACGGTGGTGGGCGCGGTGCGCCATCCGCTGAACGCGTCGGACTTCTCCTCGTTCCTGCTGCAGGCGCAGAACTCCAAGGCGCAGATCCTGGGCCTGGCCAATGCCGGCGGCGACACCATCAACTCGATCAAGGCGGCCAAGGAATTCGGCATCAACAAGACCATGAAGACGGCCGGCCTGCTGGTCTTTCTGAGCGACATCCACAGCCTGGGCTTGAAGAACACCGAAGGCCTGCTGCACACCACCAGCTGGTATTGGGACCTGAACGACGAATCGCGCAAGTTTGCCAACCGCTTCTTCGAGAAGACCAAGCGCATGCCGACCGACGTGCAGGCCGCCGACTACTCGGCCACCATGACCTACCTGAAGGCCGTGGCCGCCGCCAAGACCACCGACTCCGACAAGGTGATGGCGCAGCTCAAGAGCACGAAGGTCGACGACTTCTATGCCAAGGGCACCATCCGCGCCGACGGCAGCTTCATCCACGACATGTACCTGGTCGAGGTGAAGTCGCCCGCCGAATCGAAGAAGCCCTGGGACTACCTGAAGGTGCTCAAGACGCTGCCGGGCGACCAGGTCTTCACGACCAAGGCCGAGACGAAATGCGCTCTCTGGAAATAACCGGCTGACGCCGCGCCAGACCCTTCCACTGAAGTCAACCGAGAGAACCATCCCATGAAACGCACGCTCATCGCCTCTGCCTGCCTCGCCGCTACCTGCCTCATGGCCGTTGGCGCCGCGCAGGCCCAGGACAAGGTCAAGATCGGTTTCATCACCGACATGTCGAGCCTCTACGCGGACGTGGAGGGCAAGAACGGCGCCCTCGCGATCCAGATGGCCATCGACGACTTCGGCGGCAAGGTCAACGGCATGCCCATCGAGCTGCTGCAGGCCGACCACCAGAACAAGGCCGACATCGCCGCCTCCAAGGCTCGCGAATGGATCGACACGCAGGGCCTGACGATGCTGTTCGGCGGCACCAGTTCGGGCACCGCCCTGGCCATGGCCAAGGTGGCGCAGGAGAAGAAGCGCGTGTTCGTCGTGAACGGCGCGGGCAGCTCGGCGCTCACCAACGAGCAGTGCAGCCCCTACACCGTGCACTACGCCTACGACACCGTGGCGCTGGCCAAGGGCACCGGCAGCGCGGTGATTGCGCGCGGCGACAAGAGCTGGTATTTCCTCACCGCCGACTACGCCTTCGGCCAGGCGCTGGAGGCCGATGCCTCCAAGGTCGTGAAAGAGAAGGGCGGTACGGTGGTGGGCAGCGTGAAGCATCCGCTCAACACCTCCGACTTCTCTTCGTTCCTGCTGCAGGCGCAGAACTCCAAGGCCCAGGTGCTGGCGCTGGCCAATGCAGGCGGCGACACCATCAACTCGATCAAGGCGGCCAAGGAATTCGGCATCACCAAGACCATGAAGATGGTCGGCCTGCTGGTGTTCGTGACCGACGTGCACAGTCTGGGCCTGAAGAACACCGAAGGCCTGCTGCTCACCACCAGCTGGGACTGGAACCTCGACGACAAGACGCGCGCCTTCGGCAAGCGCTTCTTCGAGAAGACCAAGCGCATGCCCACCGACATCCAGGCAGCCGACTACTCGGCCACCATGACCTACCTGAAGGCCGTGCAGGCTGCCAAGACGGTCGATGCCGACAAGGTGATGGAGACGATCAAGGCCACGCCCATCGACGACTTCTACGCCAAGGGCACCGTGCGCGCCGACGGCCGCTTCGTGCACGACATGTACCTGGTGCAGGTCAAGTCGCCGGCCGAATCCAAGCAGCCGTGGGACTACTACAAGGTAATCCAGAAGCTCAAGGGCGAAGAGGTCTTCACGACGAAGGCCGAGAGCAAGTGCGCCCTCTGGAAGTGATCCCCCGCGGGCGCGCAGCCGCCCGGGTTCGTTGAAACGCTTATGACCATTTCCCTTCCCGCGCTTTTGAGCCAGCTCCTCCTGGGGCTGGTCAACGGCTCCTTCTACGCCATCCTGAGCCTCGGGCTGGCGGTGATCTTCGGCCTGCTGAACGTCATCAACTTCGCGCATGGCGCGCTGTTCATGCTCGGCGCTGTCCTCACGTGGATGGCGATGGAGTACCTCGGCGTCAACTACTGGGTGATGCTGATCGCGGCGCCCGTCGTCATCGGCATCTTCGGCGTGCTCATCGAGCGCCTGCTGCTGCGCTGGATCTACAAGCTCGACCACCTCTACGGCCTGCTGCTCACGCTTGGGCTCACGCTGCTGATCGAGGGCGTGTTCCGCTCGATCTACGGCGTGTCGGGGCTGCCCTACGACGCGCCCGATGCGCTGTCGAGCGCCACCGACCTTGGCTTCATGGTGCTGCCGAACTACCGCGCCTGGGTGGTCGTTGCCTCGCTCGTGGTGTGCTTCGCCACCTGGTACGTGATCGAGAAGACGCGCCTGGGTGCCTACCTACGCGCCGGCACCGAGAACCCGCGGCTCGTGGAAGCCTTCGGCGTCAACGTGCCGTTGATGATCACGCTGACCTACGCCTTCGGCTGCGCGCTCGCGGCCTTCGCAGGCGTGCTGGCCGCGCCGGTGATGCAGGTGTCGCCGCTGATGGGGCAGAACCTCATCATCGTGGTGTTCGCCGTGGTGGTGATCGGCGGCATGGGGTCGATCATGGGAGCCATCCTCACCGGCCTCGGGCTCGGTGTGATCGAAGGGCTCACCAAGGTTTTCTATCCCGAGGCATCGTCTACGGTTGTGTTCGTGATCATGGTCATCGTGCTGTTGATTCGCCCCGCCGGCCTGTTCGGCAAAGAGAAATAAGGCGAACGGCATGAACATGAAAAAAATCTCCACCGTCGTCTACGTCTTGCTGCTGGTCGCGCTGCTGCTGGCGCCGTTCTTCGGCGCCTACCCGGTGTTCGTGATGAAGCTGATGTGCTTCGCACTTTTCGCCGCGGCCTTCAACCTGCTGTTGGGCTTCACGGGCCTGCTGTCGTTCGGCCATGCGGCCTTCCTCGGCGGCTCCGCGTATGTGGCCGGCCATGCGATCAAGGTCTGGGGCCTCACGCCCGAGCTTGGCCTGATCGCCGGCACGCTCACCGGCGCTTTCCTCGGCTGGCTGTTCGGCGTGCTGGCCATCCGCCGGCAGGGCATCTACTTCGCGATGATCACGCTGGCGCTCGCGCAGATGATGTTCTTCGTCGCGCTGCAGGCCAAGTTCACGGGCGGCGAAGACGGCCTGCAGGGCGTGCCGCGCGGCAAGCTCTTTGGCCTGATCGACCTGTCGAACGACCTCACGATGTACTACGTCGCGCTGGTCATCGTGGTCGCGGCCTTCCTGCTGATCGTGCGCACCATCCACTCGCCCTTCGGCCAGGTGCTCAAGGGCATCAAGGAGAACGAGCCGCGCGCGCTGTCGCTGGGCTACGACGTGAGCCGCTTCAAGCTGCTGGCCTTCGTGATCTCCGCGGCGCTGTCGGGCCTGGCCGGTTCGCTCAAGACGCTGGTGCTGGGCTTTGCCACTTTGTCGGACGTGCACTGGACCGCCTCGGGCCAAGTCATCCTGATGACGCTGGTGGGCGGCCTCGGCACGCTCTCGGGTCCGCTGGTGGGCTCGGCTGTGGTGGTGTTGCTGGAGAACAAGATCGGCGAACTCGGCAACTTCCTGGCGCGCATCACGACGATCGACTGGTTCAACACGCTGGGCGAGTCGGTGACCATGGTCACGGGCCTGATCTTCGTGATCTGCGTGCTGGCATTCCGCAAGGGGATCATGGGCGAGATCATTGCGTTCATCGAGCGGCGACGAGCCAAATAGCAAGCAAGGCAACTGCAATGAAAAAGGGAGCCGAGGCTCCCTTTTTCATTGCATCAGCAGTTGCCTTTTTTCGCCTGGCCGGGCGGGCAGAAATCGCCGCGGTCGCGATCGTGGTCATGGCCGCGCCGATAGTCGCGATCGTGGTCGCGGCGGCGATGCTCTTCTTCCCACTCGCGTTCGCGGCGCGCTTCACGGTACGCCTCGCGCCGGCGCCAGTCGCCTTCGGTCCAACGCCAGCCGCCGCGGTCCTCGATCCAGCGGCCCGGGGCATAGGCGTAGCCTGCGCGCTCGGGCTGCCAGCCACCCGGACGCCATCCGTAGGCACGGCCGTCCCAGGCCCAGCGGCCCGGTACCCAGACGAAGCCGCCGCGCGGCGGTGGCAGGGGTTCGTAGCGTGGCGGCGGCGGTGCTGTCATCACCAGCCCGGGCACATTGATGTTCACCGAGACCTGCGCGTTGGCGGCAAGGGGGCTCGCAAGGATTGAAAGGGCGCCGGCCATGGCCAGTACTGCGATTCGGATTTTCATGATGGGGCTCCTCTGTCTTAGGACGGTTCTGGTAATTTTTCCCAACGCGCGGGGGAGTCGTCCGGTTGTCAGTTCTTCTACGCCGCTACAACAGTTACAGCTTCAGCGGTGGCTGTGGCCAGTGACCTCTAAATTCGATTCGGATGAATGGCAAGCGCCGAAAGAACGTACTCGAATAGCTCTGGGGGGCTATTTGTCAAACCAATGGCGCCTCGATTTCGAGCTTCGACTTTCTGACCGTTGGCATTCGAGCCCCCATAGATGATGTACGGTGTCCTGTTTCCTTGAGTCCGGATTTTGTCGAGGAGCGTGTAGCGCCTGTCGCGAGGGCTGCTAGTTGGCCTTCGGAAGCACGGTGATTTCGATCTCCCGGCTGGCCACGTAGTACGGCACGTGCGCGTGGTTGGCGAACAGCAAGCGCAGCTTGTGTTTGCCGGGCGGCAGGTCGAGCACGGCCTCCGTTTCTCCGTTCCCATAGTGCTTGTAGTGCTGGTGCAGGTACTCGTCGGGCTTGTCGAAGGGAATCGGCGCCTTGATATCCACCGGTAGCGGCATGTCGATCAGGATGTGGTGGTGACCGGTGTTCTTGATGTCGCCGGCGACCACGGGCGAGACCCCCATGCCCGAAGCCACGAACGCGACGCGAAACGGTGACTTCACCTGGTCCCCGTTCTTGATGTTCGTGAAGTACAGCAGTTTTTCCCCGGGCAGGAAAGGGCGCGTGCGATCGTTCGCGCTGATGTCGCTGATCACGGATTCCGTGGTCTCCAGCGGTTTGAGCGCGACGTCGGGCGGCGCTGCGATGGCGAAGGAGGTGCTGATCGACAGCAAGGCACTGGCGATGACGGGCGTTTTCAGGTGGTGATGGGTGTTCATGGGGGGACTTACGATTCCGGCCGAAAAGCGGATGCACTCTACCGTTCTCTTTTTGGAATGTTGTGTTGATGTTGCGATGTTTGGGGCGCGCTCACGCCGACGGTGTGCTCTGCTCCGCGAATGTCCCCCGGCCTGCGGCCTTCTCCTTTATTTCGCTGCGCAGAGCAAACCATCGACGTGATCGATGGACGCAGCGGTCGATCGGCCGGCACAAGAGCCGCGCTCATGTGCGAATGGCACCGGGTACTCCCCGCAGCGAAATAAAGGAGGAGCCGAAGGCGGGGGACATTCGCGGAGGGGAGTACCAGGTGTCATTCGCACGCACCCCGAACGAACACACGCCCCTAGAAACGCACAAAGGCTACAGCCGCAGCGGCGCAGCGTAGCCCGTCATCTCCAGATAGCCACGCCCCACGCGGCGCCCTTGCGCATCGAGCAGGTCGCTCACGCCTTCCCAGTACACGCCGCCAGTCGAGCCGCGGCTGTCCAGTTCCTGGTCGTCGAGCAGGGCGCGCACCTCGAAGCTGCCAGAGGGCGTCTGTACGCGCCATTGCGTCGGGTACTTTGCCTGCGTGCGCGGGCTGTCCCAGGTCTTGAGGCTCTCGAAACGCACTTCGTCGTTCCTGAAGATGCGAGCCGCGCCATCGCGCGGGCGGAACGAGCCGCCGCCCCACAGCGCACTGCCGTCGCTGCGCCGCAGATGGAAGGCGGTGAGGGCGCTGCCGTCGTCGAGGTTCATGCCGATCCAGTCCCAGCCCACGGCCTCGGGGTGCATCAGCGCCTCGCTCCATTCGTGGTCGAGCCATGCGGTGCCGCCCACGTCGAAGGACTGTCCCTTGAGCGTGAGCTTGCCTTGCGCCTTGAGCTGCGGTTCGCTGTAGTAGTAGCTCGCCTGCGATTCGTCGGGGCCCTTGCGCGAGAGGCCTGCATTGCCTTGCAGCAGCACCGGCTGCGTCGGCGTGAAGCGCAGGTCAAGCGAGAACTCGCCAGCCGGAATGCGCGCGACGTAGATGCCGTCTTTTTCCCGCACCAGCGACCAGTCGCGGATGCGCACGTCGGTGTCGCTCGTGCTTGCCTCCGCTACGCCGAAGCCCGCGCGTGCGATGCGCTGGTCATGCAGCAGCACACGGCCTTGCAGGTCGGTGACGGCCGCGTGCGCGAACACGAGATGCTTCGCCGCGAAGGCCGAGCGCATGCCCTGCGTGGCCTCGACGCGCGAGCGGAAGAAGGTCACCTGGTAGCCGAACTCGCGCCCTGCCGGCGTCTTCGCATGACCGGTGATGTACCACCACTCGGTGTGCAGGTCAGGGTGGCTGCCGAAGTCGCGCGGAAACTCCAGCCGGCGCTCGGGCAATGCCCATGCCGCCAGCGGCCCCGCCGCGAGCGCCGCCAGCAGCAGGCCGCGGCGCGACAGCAGTGGCAGGGGAGACATCACGACGCCACCAGCGCATCGATGCGCTTCTGCGCCGGCCCGATGTCGCCGAAGGCGTTCTGCACCCACGCTGCGTCGTGGTAGCTCGGCAGGTAGCGTTCGCCCGCATCGCACAGCAGCGAAAGAATGGAACCCTGCTGCCCGGCCGCGCGCATCTCCTGCGCCACGGCCAGCATGCCGATGAAGTTGGTGCCCGTCGACGGCCCGACCTTGCGCCCCAGCAGCGCCGACAGCGCATGCATGGCCGCTACCGAATCGAGGTTCGGCACTTCGATCATCCGGTCGACCAGCGTGCGGATGAAGCTCGGCTCCACGCGCGGACGGCCAATGCCCTCGATGCGCGAGCCGGCGGCCGTCAGCGTGGCGTCGCCCGTGCGGTGGTAGGCCGAGAACACCGAGCCTTCGGGGTCGGGCACGCACACCTGTGTGTCGTGGCAGCGATAGCGCAGGTAGCGCCCGATGGTCGCGCTGGTGCCGCCCGTGCCCGCGCCCACGACGATCCACTTGGGCACCGGATGCCGCTCGCGCGACATCTGCTGGAACATGCTCTCGGCGATGTTGTTGTTGCCGCGCCAGTCGGTCGCGCGCTCGGCATACGTGAACTGGTCCATGTAGTGGCCGCCGCTTCGCTCGGCAAGCGCGCGGGCTTCTTCGTACACCTGCGCGGCATGGTCGACGAAGTGGCAGCTCGCGCCGTAGAAGGCGATCTGCGCGATCTTCTCGGGCGAAGTGGTGCGCGGCATCACCGCGATGAAGGGCAGGCCCAGCAGCCGCGCGAAGTAGGCCTCGCTCACGGCCGTCGAGCCGCTGGAGGCCTCGACGATGGTCGTGCCTTCGCGCACCCATCCGTTGCACAGCGCATAGAGAAAGAGCGAACGTGCGAGCCGGTGCTTGAGGCTGCCGGTCGGGTGCGTCGATTCGTCCTTCAGGTACATGTCGATGCCGTGCGCGGCGAACGAGGGCAAGGGCAGCGGGATCAGGTGCGTGTCGGCACTGCGCTGGTAGTCGGCTTCGATGCGACGGATTGCGCCGCCGAGCCAGCCGCTGCAGTAAGACGAGGAGGTGGAAGGTGTTTGCTGCTGCATATCGGCGCCAGTCTACAAGTCATGCCTTGTAACGCCCACAAGGTGCGATGAGGCGCGCAAATCGGGATACTGTGCCCTGCCATCTACAACAAGGCAGGAGACGAGACACATGAAAAGAACAAACCTGCGCCCCGCATCGCGGCGCTCGTTAGGTCAAAGGCATTCCTTCGGCGTTGTTGCGCTCGCAGCTTTCGTGCTTGCGGGTTGCGCGTCGGGGCCTCCCGGTTCGCAGACGCCCACGCGTCCTTCCTCATCGTTCGCTGTGCCCGGGCTCGAGAAGCCGGCCGAGGTGCTGGTCGACCGCTGGGGCGTGCCGCATCTTTATGCGGGCACGCTCTACGACGCATTTGTGGCGCAGGGCTTCATCGCCGCGCGCGACCGCTTGTGGCAGATGGATCTCTGGCGCAAGCGCGGCCTCGGCGAAATGGCGAAGGACTTCGGCCCCGCCTGGGTCGAGAACGACCGCGCCGCGCGCGCCGTGCTCTATCGCGGCGACATGTACCGCGAGTGGCTGGCCTACGGCTCCGACGCCAAGCGCGTGGCCGAGGCCTTCACGGCCGGCGTCAATGCCTATGTGGCGCAGGTGCGCGCGCAGCCCTCGTTGCTGCCGCCGGAGTTCGCGCTGCTGGGCTACCAGCCGGCAACGTGGTCGCCCGAAGACGTGGTGCGCATCCGGCATCACGGCCTCACGCTCAACTTCACGTCGGAGATCGATCGCGCCCGTGCGTACTGCGCGGGCGGAGCCGGCATCAAGGCCGACTGGCTGCGCCGCGAACTCGATCCGCCGATCAACCCGCGCGTGCCACCGGGGCTCGACCCATGCACCATTCCCGCGGCCGAACTGCGCGCGGCCTACATGCGCGCGACCGAGTCGCCGCAGTTCACCAAGGCCAACACGCGGCTCGTGTCATCGGTAGCCCAACTGCCGGGCAGCGATGAAGCAGAACAGCTGCAGGCCTCGCAAGGCGACCCGACCGGCGCCTATGGCAGCAACAACTGGGTGATCTCGCCGAAGCTCACGTCAACCGGCCGGCCCATCCTGGCCAACGACCCGCACCGTGCGCACGGCGCGCCGAGCCTGCGCTACATGACGCACCTGAGCGCACCGGGCATGGACGCCATCGGCGCGGGCGAGCCCTTCCTGCCTGGTCTGTCGATCGGGCATAACGGCACCATCGCCTTCGGCCTCACGCGCTTCTACATGGACCAGGAAGACCTGTACGTGTATCAGCTCAACCCGCGCAATGCCAACGAGTACCGCTACCAGGGCCGCTGGGAGCCGATGGTGCGCGTCACCGAACGCATCGCGGTCAAGGGTGAGAGCGCGCCGCGCGAGGTGGTCAACACCTTCACGCGCCATGGCCCGGTGCTGCTGTCCGAACCGGGCAAGCAGCGCGCATATGCACTGCGCGCGGCGTGGCTGGAGCCCGGCATGGCGCCGTACTTCGGTTCCATGGACTACATGCGCGCGCGCAACTGGGATCAGTTCCGCGCGGCCATGAACCGCTGGGGCGCGCCGGGCGAGAACCAGGTCTATGCGGACACCAGCGGCAACGTCGGCTGGATACCCGGCGGCCTGACACCCATCCGGCCCAACTGGGACGGGCTGATGCCGGTGCCCGGCGACGGGCGCTACGAGTGGTCGGGCTTCCGCAACGGCGACGAGCTGCCTTCGGAGTTCAACCCGTCGCGCGGCTATGTGGTGACCGCCAACGAGAACAACATTCCGCCCGACCATCCCGCCGCGAAGAAGGGCGTGGGCTACGAGTGGAGCGACGCGGCGCGGGCGCGGCGGCTCAAGGAGCTGTTCGCGGCCAAGGTGGCGGCAGGCTCGCGCTTCTCCGTCGAAGATTCGGAGCGCATGCAGAACGACATCGTCGCGACGCCCGCGCAGCGCGTGCTGAAGCTGCTCGCCGGCCTGCGCAGCGACGACGCGCAAACGGCGACCGCGCTGCGCATGCTGCAGGGCTGGGACGGCTCCATGGACCGCGACAGCGCTGCTGCCGCGCTGTACGAGGTGTGGAGCAGCAAGCCCCTGCGCGCCGCCGTGCTCAAGGCCGGCGCGGGCGATGCGGGCGCCGCGCTGGCCGCGCCCGGCGACAACACCCGCATGGTGCTGCTGCTCGAAAACCCGTTCGGCTGGGTTACGAACGAGCAGCGTGACGCACTGCTGCTGAAGACACTGCCAGCAGCGATGCAGGAGCTCGGTGCAAAGCTAGGCCCCGACCCTGCGGCGTGGAAGTGGGGCGCCCTGCACCGTGCCGAGTTCCGCCATCCGCTCGGCGGCGTGGTCGATGCCGCCACGCGCAAGAAGCTCGACGTGGGCGATTGGCCGATGTCCGGTTCTTCCTTCACGCCGATGGCGGCGACCTACCGGGCCAGCGACTACAAGCTGACGGCGGGCGCATCGTTTCGCATGGTGCTGGACGTGGGCAACTGGGACGCCTCGCGGGTCATCAACACGCCAGGCCAGTCGGGCAACCCGGAGAGCCCGAACTACCGCGACCTTGCGCCGCTGTGGCTCGAAGGCAAGTACGTGCCGCTGGTCTACAGCCGGGGGGCTGTCGAGAAGGAAACGGTGGAGCGTATCCAGTTGACTCCGGCGCGTTGAGACGCCGAGGGCGCTACCAGTCTTCCTTCACCGCCAGTACCACGTCCTTGCCGGCGGCGGCCCGGCCTGCCATCCAGGCCGTCACTGTGCCGGCGGCCACCACCGCCGCGCACAGCGCCAGCAGGCGGCCCCATGGCACCAGCAGGTCCATGCTCCAGTGGAAGCTCTGCGGGTTCACGACCTTCACGAGCACCACCGACACGGCCAGCCCCAGTCCCAGCCCGGCAACGGCGCCGATGGCCGTCCAGGCCGCGCCTTCGCCCGCCACCACCGCGAGCACCTGTCGCCGCGTGAAGCCCAGGTGCGCGAGCAGCCCGAACTCCTTGCGCCGCGCCAGCACCTGCGCGCTGAAGCTCGCGGCAATGCCGAACAGCCCGATGGCGATGGCCACCGCCTGCAGCCAGTAGGTCACCGCGAAGCTGCGGTCGAAGATACGCAGCGAGGTCGCGCGAATCTGCCCCACCGATGCGATCTCGACGGACTCGGCGGACGAGCCGCCCTGGCGTGCCGCCAAGGCGCGCACCGCAGTCTGCACCGCGCCTTCCGACGCCCCCGGGCGCAAGCCACAGCGCCACGTCGCTCACATTGCGCTCGCCGGTGATGCGCTCGAAGTCCCGCGCATCCATCGTGACCGTGCCGAACTGCCGCGCGTAGTCGCGCCACACGCCCGCCACGAAGAATGTCTGAGCTTTCTTCGAGCCCGCCCGCAGGCCCATTGCATCCGACAGCGGCGTGAACGCCGTGCCCGGCTTCGCGCCATACAGCTCCACCATCGGCTCGCTCACATAGATGCCGATCTGTCCCTCGGGCACGGGCAGCGCGGCACCCACCAGCGGCAGCGATTGCGTCGCCCCACCTTCCAGGCTGCGCGCGATCAGCGTCACGGTGGGCCGTGTTGCATCGAGCTGAAGCGATTGCGTGCGCAGCGTGCCCGTGCGTGCCACGCCGGGCAGCTGCGCCAGCGACTGCACGAAGGCCGGCGAGAAGGTAGCGGTGTCGGTGCTGCTGCTGTTGCCGCTGTTGCTGCCGCGCCCGCCCGAGGTGGCGCGCACGTACAGGTCGGCCGGCAGCACCACGTCGAGCCAGTGCGTTACCGAATCGCGAAAGCTCGCGACCATCACTGTCAGCGCGACCGCCAGGCTCAGGCTCGCGACCACGCCGCTGACCGCCACTGCCGCCGTGCCACGCATGCGGCGCGCGCGCTCGACCGCCAGCATCGGCAGCACGTGTCGCGCGAACATCGGCGCCACTCGGTCGTACAGCAGCGCGATCAGCCAGGGCAGGGCGGTGATGCCTCCGACCAGCAGGCAGCCCACCGACAGGTACGCCGCCACCGGAATGCCGCCGATGGCCGGCACGTTGGCCAGCACCGCGCCGAGCGCGATCAGCCCCAACGCCAGCCAGTGGCCGTTGCCCTGCGTGGGCGCGGCGCCCAGGCCCTTGAGCGTCTGCGCTTCGGGCAGCGCCTGCGCAGCGCGCGCGGGCCACCAGCCGCCGACCAGCGCGGCCAGCACGCCCAGCCCGCCGTACAACAACGCCGAGCCCGCGCTCCAGTGCAGCGTGGGCGCCACGCCTTCGAAATACCCGCCGCCGAGATCGCCGCCCAGAACGCGCAGCGCAAAGGCCGCGAGCGCCGTGCCCAGCGCGAGACCGGCTGCACTGCCGATCAGCCCCAGCACCAGCGATTCGGCCAGCACCAGCCGCAGCCGCTCGCGCGGCGTGAGGCCCAGCACGCCGAGCAGCGCGAACTGCTGCGCGCGCTTGGCCACGCTGAGCGCCAGCACCGAGAACACCAGGAACGCACCCGTGAACAGCGCCACCAGCGCCAGCACCGTCAGGTTCACGCGGTAGGCGCGCGACAGGTTGCTCACGCGCTGCGCCGCATCGCCGGGCTCGGCAAACTGCACGCCTGCTGGCCAGCCCGGCGACTGCTGCAGCGAGGCCATGAAGGCGGCCCTGTCCGTGCCGGGCGTCAGTCGCAGGTCGATGCGACTGAGCCGGCCGATCTGGCCGAACAGCTCCTGCGCGGCAGCGATGTCCATTACCGCGAGCGCCGTGCCGCTGGCTGCGACATGGCCGGCGACGTTGAGCCTCTGCCAGGCATCGCCGCTGCGCAACTGCATCGTCTCCGCCATTCCGGCGGGTGCTTCCGTCGGCAGGCCCAGCGCGCTGCGGGCCGCGGCGTTGAGGAACACATGGCCCGGCGCAAACAGCGAGAAGCGGTCTGCGCCGGCCGTGGCCTGCGGCATCAGCGCGGGCGCGATGGTGGGCAGCACCAGCGCATCGACGCCGATCACGCGCATCGGCACCTGGCGCTCGCCGGCCAGCGCCAGGCCCTGGAACTCGACCACGGGGCTCGCCAGTGCCACCTGCGGGTGCCGGGCCAGTCGCTCGAACACGGCCTCGTCGAAGCCGCCCTGCACGGCGCGCACTTCCAGGTCAGGCTGGCCGTTGACCGAGCGCACCGCGCTCGCGAACTCGTCGAGCGCCGACGCGTTGATCAACTGCACCGAGAAGGCCAGCGCCACGCCGAGCATCACGGCCAGCACGGCCGCCGCGTTGCGCCAGGGGTGGTGGCGGAGTTCCTGCCAGGAGAAGGTGGTGAGCAATGCGCGCATCGGGCAATTGTCGCGGCGCACGCGGTGTTACGCCGCCGTGGCACGATGGCGCCTCTTCGACGACGCCTGAGGAACCTGACGATGCGGCTCTTGCCCCGTGCCCTGTACTGCCCCTGGCTTGCGGCCTGGCTCCTCGCACCACTGCTGGCAGGCCACGCCGCCGCACAGCTTCAGCAGCCCCTGACACTCGCCAGTGACCCGGCGGTGCTGGCCAAAGCCGCCCTTGGCGCCGAGCGGGGCACGCTGGTGGTGGGCACGCTGCGCAACGGCCAGGCAGCCTACGGCGCCGCCTACAACCCCGAGCCTCCGTCGTCGCCGCGCGCCATCGCGGCCGGCAGCGCCGAGCAGCCCATGTTCGAGATCGGCTCCGTCACCAAGGTCTTCACCGGCCTGCTGCTTGCGCAGTCGGTGGAGCGCGGCGACCTGAAGCTCGACGACACCGTGGGCAAGCTGCTCGCCGGCAAGGTCGAAGGCCTCTCGTCCGCGGTGGCCTCGGTCACGCTGCGCCAGCTCGTCACGCACACGGGCTGCATGCCGGTGATGGCCGATGGCGTAACGGGCGGCGCGCCGCTCGCCGAACAGTTCCGCACCTTCGACAAGCCCATGTTCTGGGCGTCCCTCGCGCGCATCAAGCTCACTGCCGCCGCACCGCCGTGCGAGGGCGCGTACAGCAACTTCGGCATGGCGCTGCTCGGCCAGTTGCTGGCCGAGCACTACAACACCTCGTGGGGCGAACTGGTGCGCGCGCGCATCACCGAGCCGCTGGGCATGAACGACACCGTCATCTCGCTCGGCGACAAGGCCTCGCGCATGGCCCCGGCCTTCGCAGGCGACCGCCGCCAGCCGCTGTTCGACATGCTGGCCTACGCGCCGGCCAGCGCGCTGCGCTCCACCGCCGCCGACATGATGACCTTCAGCCGCGCCATCCTCGCGGGCGCTGGCGGCCCGCTCGGCCCGGCCGCCGCGCGCATGCTTACGCCGCTGGCGCGCTACGAGGGCGCCGAGATCGGCTACGCGGTGATGGTGCGCGGCCCCGAAGGCGGCCGGCGCACCTACTGGCACGCCGGCGTCACCGAGGGCTACCGCACGCTATGGCTGCTCGCGCCCGATACCGGCGAAGCGCTGATCGTGCTCAGCAGCAACGCACGCGCGCCGATGCAGCCCGTGATGCTGGCCATCGGCAAGAGCCGCTACCCGGTGCCGACAGTGGAAGTGCCGGTCGATCCGAAGCGGCTGGAGGACTACAAGGGCGAGTTCCGCGTGACGAAGACCAAGTCGTTGAGCTTCACCGTGCGCAGCGGCAAGCTGCTGGTGCGCGAGACCGGGCGTGGCTACAACGCGCTCACGCCTACGGGTAATGACCGGTTTGCCGTGACTGGCATCGGGGCGCAGTTCGTGTTCCGGCGGGATGCGGGGAATGCGGTGGTTGCGGTGTCGCTGACGCAGGGTGGCAGCCAGCTCGATGCGAAGCGGGTGGGTGAGGCCGTCGCCGTACCGCAGGAGTGACTACGGCGGATTCACCGAAGAGCCGGCCGCTCAGAGCCGATCCGACATCGCATGCAGGTACGCACGAACTGCCGCGCTGGCGCTCAGTCCGATGGCGCGGTCATAGGCCTGGCGCGCGGCGGAGCGTGCACCGCCGGCCGCGAGCAGATGCGCACGTGCTGCCCAGAACGGCTGGTAGTTCGCCACCTCCAGCGCGGGAATAGCTTCGAGCGCCCGCAAGCCGATTTCGGGGCCGCGCGCGTTTGCCAGCGCGCAGGCTCGGCTGACCTGGGCGCCGATGCTCGGCCGCAGCGCCAGCAGGCCTTCGTACAGCGACACCAGCACTTCGGGCTCCACCGGCGCGCCCACGCGGCGCTCGCAGTGGGCCGATTGGATGGCCGCTTCAAGCTGGTACGCGCCGAGAGATTTCATTTCCGATGCCCGCCGCAGACAACGCTCGGCCTTCGCGAGCAGATCCGGGTCCCAGCGCAGCGGGTCCTGCTGGTCTAGCGGCACGTAGGCGCCGGTCTCGCTGCGCCGGGCCGCGGCGCGGCTTTCGCAGAACAGCATCAGCGCCAGCAGGCCCAGTGGCTCGGGCTCGTTCGGCATCAGGCCGCACAGGATGCGGCAGAGGTCGATGGCCTCGGCCGTGAGGCCGCGGGGCAGGGCGTCGGCGCCGTCCACGTCGTCCCAGCCGGTGCCGTAGGCGGCGTAGATGCCGTCGAGCACGTCCTGCAGCCGCTGCGGCAGGTCGCGCGCCTGCGGGTATTCGAATGGAATGCCGGCCGCGCGGATACGGGCCTTGGCGCGTACCAGCCGCTGGCCGAGCGTGGCCGGCGCGGTGAGAAAGGCGCCGGCCATGCGCGCCGCATCCAGGCCGAGCACGGTCTGCAGCATGAGCGGCGCGCGCGCCGGCGCATCGATGGCCGGGTGCGCGCACACGAACAGCAGGCGCAGTCGCTCGTCGGGCACGGCCGCGCCGTCGGTGGTGCCTTCGTCGACCTCGCCGGCCAGCAGCAGCAGGCTCTGCGTGGCGGCGTCCTGCACGCGGGTGTGGCGCCAGGCGTCGAGCTTGCGGTGCCGTGCCACGCTCAGCAGCCAGGCATCGGGCTGCACGGGAATGCCGTCGGCGGGCCAGCGTTCGAGCGCTCGCGCAAAGGCGTCGGCGAGCGCGTCTTCCGATGCGGCGATATCGTGCGTGCGCGCCGACAGGATGGCCAGCAGCCGCCCGTACGAATCGCGCGCCGCACGTTCGGCGGCCCGGTGAGCCGCCGGCTCGCTCATGCTGCTACAGCCGTCGCCATGAAGACAGGCCGTATCTCCACCCCGCCGCTGGTCGCGCAGGGCGCGCGCGCCGCCCATTCGAGCGCGGCGTCGATGTCGGGCACGTCGACCACGAAGTAGCCGCCGAGCTGCTCCTTGGTGTCGGCGAAGGGGCCGTCCTGCACCTGGCGCTTGTCGCCGCGCACGCGCAGCGTGGTGCCGGTCATGGGCGGGAAGAGGCCGTGGCCGCCGAGCGAGATGCCGGCCTGGCGCACGGCGTCTGCATACGCGATCCAGCTGGCCCGGTAGGCCTGCGAGGACGCGTCGTCGCGCTGTTCGAATTCGGCCGCGGGCTGATAGAACATCAACATGTACTGCATGGTGTCTCTCCGTCAAGGAAAAGGCTGTTGAGCAAGATCGCTCACCACAATGACGGCCCGCCGGCGGTCATTTCGACACGGGGTTCGTGTCGAGCAGATTATTTTTTATGTGATTGCCGTTTGGCGCAACGGTTGCACCACCTATGCCCTAGGCCGTCATGCCGCCCTGGCCCTGATGGAGGGCGCGAACATGGCTTCCATCTCGTTGCGCAGCTTGTAGGCGGCAGTCGTCGTGTCGATTGCCACATCGGCCCAGCTCAGGCTCTGGCCCTTCTTCACGGGGCGCACCAGCTTGACGTTGTGCGCCAGCCCGAGCGGCAGGCCGCCCAGGCGCAGCGAGCGCTCGGCCGGCAGCAGCTTGCCCCAGACCGTGTAGCCGCCTTCGCCGTCGAGCATCTCGCCCGCCGCGAGGTCGCGCTTGGCTGTGGCGACCACGTCGGCGTTCCAGCAGGTGGCCACGCCGGTGGGCTCGCCGCGAAGCGCCACACTGGCCACCGACATGCCGACTTCCAGCCCGATCAGGTGCCAGCGCTTGTAGAGCGTGAAGTAGCGCCCGCTCGGGTCGGTGTGGGCGTTGTATTCCTCGAAGCAGTTCTTGATGTAGTCGGTCTCGGCCTCGACCGTGACCCACACGCCCATGCGGATGTCGTAGGGAATCTTCCGGCCATCGGCTTCGAGCGACGACACCACCTCGACCATGCCCTTGCGCTCGAGCACGCCGCCTTCGCTCCTGGGCCGCGTGACGAAGGGAATGTCTTCCACGCTCGCGGGCGGATAGAGCAGGCCGTCCGAAGGCACCGTGAGCCCGGTGGCGTTGGCCACCGCCGAGCTTTCGATGGAAGGCTTGGAGCCGTCGAGAAAGCTGTTGAACATCTTCGGGTTGAGCCCGCCGCGCTTCGCCTGCTCGGGCGTGAGGCCGTAGTTGCCCCACACCGTCTCGGGCGTCGATTCGGTGAAGTGCGGCAGCCATTTGTGGCCGCGCCCGGCCGCCACCACCGGAAAGCCGCAGGTGCGCGCCCAGTCGACCAGGTCGCAGATCAGCGCGGGCTGGTCGCCGAAGGCCAGCGAATAGATCACGCCGGCCTGCTGCGCCTTGTGCGCGAGCAGCGGGCCGCAGAAGGCGTCGGCCTCGACCGTCACGTTCACCACGTGCTTGCCGTGCGCGAAGGCGTCGAGGCAGTGGTCCACTGCTGCGATGGGGTTGCCGGTGCACTCGACCACGATGTCGATGGAAGGCTCGCGCGTCACGGCCTGCCAGTCGTCGGTGATCCAGGTGGTGCCTTGCTTCAGCGCCTCTTGCACTGAGCTGGCAGCGGCGCGCTCGGGTTGCCAGCCCACGCGTTCGAGGTTGACGCGGGCGGCGTCGGGCGACAGGTCGGCAATCGCCACCAGTTGCACGCCGGGCGTGCGCGGAATCTGCGCGAGGTACATCGAGCCGAACTTGCCGGCGCCGATCAGGCCGATGCGGATGGGGCGGCCTTCGGCGGCGCGTTGTTGCAGGCGGGTGTGCAGGCTCATGGGGTTAGGCCTGTGCGGTGTCGAGCACGTCGAGCGAGGTGCGCAGCGCGCTCTCGGGCAGGCCGTTTTTCCACGGCACATCGACCGGGTAGGGCTTCAGCAGGCAGTCGTCGGGCAGCATCTCGATGGGCGTGAAGTCGCGGTGCGCGATGTACTCGGGCCGCTTGTGGCGCCGGATGTGGTTGCTGACCGCGCACAGGCTCAGGTACACCGCCACGCGGTTGAAGGGCGAGAGGTTGCTGCCCGAGGCATGCACAAGGCAGCTGTGGAACAGGATCATCGAGCCGGCCGGGCCCTTGGGCGAGACGATGCCGCCGTGCCTGCCTCCGGCGCGATCGACCAGCTGGCGGATCAGCTCGTTGTCCACGGTCCACAGCGGGTAGCTGGTGGTCGTGAGGTCATGCTTCGCATCGACCACGCCCTTGCGGTGACTGCCCGGAATGAACATCAGCGGGCCGTTGTGCTCGGTCACTTCGTCGAGAAAGATCGCGACGTTCATCGCGCGCTCGGTGGGCATCAGGTCGTCGTTGAGCCAGGTGCCGTAGTCCTGGTGCCACTGCCACACGTCGCCTTCGAAGGCCATCTTGCCGTTGATCTTGAACTGGTGCATGTAGACCTCTTCCTCGAAGAGATCGCTCACCGGCCCCACCATGCGTGGGTGTCGCGCCAGCCGCGCGAAGGGCTCGCTGATGAGGTGCGCGGCGAAGTTCGTGCGCACGGCGTTGGAGCCTTTCTCGCGCACGTTGAAGGCTTCGCGCCTGCTGTAGAGGTCGGGCACCGCGTCGGTCAGCACCTTCGTCTCTTCGGCCGAGAAATGGCCGGGGAAGAACAGATAGCCGTCGCGCTCGAACTGCGCGCGTTGCTCGGGGGTCAGCTTCATGCCTTGTCTCCTTTTTTCGTGGGGGTGGGGGATGCGGCTCGCGCCAGTTGCTGCGCAAGCCGTTCGCTCAGTGCCTCGCTGGCCCGCGAGACGTGTTCTTCGCTCAGGCGCGAGGCGCGCTCGACATTGCCGGCGGCGATGGCCGTGGCGATGGCCTCGTGTTCGTCCCACAGCGATTCGCGCTGTGGCTCGGCCTGCAGCACCGCGCCCATCGCGCGGCGCAGGTGGCGCCAGTGCGGATCGGCGCTCTGGCCGATCAGTGGGTTGCCCGATGCCTCGTAGATGGCCTGGTGAAAGGCCACGTCGGCGTCGATCATGGCTTCGACATTGCGCCCGCGCGCTGCGCGCCGACCGCGTTCGATGAGCTTCGGGTCGATGCGAAAACGCTGCTGCGCCGCCAGCCGAGCGGCCAGCACATCGAGCGCGCCGCGCACCTGGTAGACCTTGCGCATCGCCTCGGCTTCGAGCGGCGCCACCAGCACGCCACGGCCGGGCGCGTCGAGCACGAAGCCGTCTTTTTTCAGCAGCCGAAGCGCCTGCAGCACGGGCTGGCGCGACACCGAGAGGCGCTGCGCGATGTCTTCCTGCGTGATGCGTTCGCCAGGCGCGAGCGTGCCGCTGCTGATGGCACCGAGCAGGGCGCGGTAGACCTGATCGACGAGGTCGGGGGCGGCTTCGATGCTGACGAGCTGGGCGGGCATGGGCGGCTTTCTTTGAACTCTGTATACAGAGTACGGAGTTCACGGCCGACGCGTATCCCGGGTTTTTACCCATCGGGGCTGCAAAAAATTGCAAGCCGCCGCTAAGCTCGGACACATGCAACTACCTACCTACGACGACGTCATCGCCGCGGCCGCGCGGCTCGAAGGCCATGCCCACCGCACGCCGGTGCTGCGCTCCACCACCGCCAACGAGCGCTGGGGCGCCGAGTTCTTCTTCAAGTGCGAGAACTTCCAGCGCATGGGCGCGTTCAAGTTTCGCGGTGCGTTCAATGCGCTGTCGAAGTTCGACGCCACGCAGCGCAAGGGCGGCGTGATCGCGTTCTCGTCGGGCAACCATGCGCAGGCCATCGCGCTGTCGGCGCGCCTGCTGGCGATGCCCGCCGTGATCGTCATGCCGAAAGACGCACCGGCCGCCAAGGTCGCCGCCACCAAGGGCTACGGCGCCGAAGTGGTGATGTACGACCGCTTCACCGAAGACCGTGAGGCGCTCACCAAGAAGCTGGCGCAGGAGCGCGGCATGACGATGATCCCGCCCTACGACCATCCCGACGTGCTGACGGGGCAGGGCACGGCGGTGAAGGAACTGATCGAGGAAACCGGCCCGCTCGACCATCTTTTCGTGTGCCTGGGCGGCGGCGGGCTGCTGTCGGGTTCGGCGCTGTCGGCGCGTGCGCTGGCGCCTGATTGCAAGGTCTACGGCGTGGAACCCGAGGCGGGCAACGACGGCCAGCAGTCGTTTCGCGCGGGGAAGATCGTGCACATCGAAACGCCCAAGACCATTGCCGACGGTGCGCAGACGCAGCACCTGGGCGAGTACACCTTCGGCATCATCCGCCGCGACGTGGATGACATCTTCACTGTTACCGACGAGCAACTCGTCGATGCGATGCGCTTCTTTGCCGAGCGCATGAAGATGGTGGTGGAGCCGACCGGCTGCCTTGCCTTTGCGGGCGCCATCGCGGCGGGCAAGGCGATTGCCGGCAAGCGCGTGGGCATCGTGATCAGCGGCGGCAACGTCGACCTGTCGCGCTACGCGGCGCTCCTGTCGGCGTAATTCTTCAGGCGCGGATGCCGCTGGCCGTCAGGTGCAGCAGGCGATCCGCCCGGGCGGCCGCGCTCTCCGAGTGCGTCACCAGCACCAGCGACGCGCCGTGCTCGCGGGTCTGGCCGATCAGCAGCTCCATCACCTTCGCTGCAGTGGTCGGGTCGAGGTTGCCCGTGGGCTCGTCGGCCAGCAGCAGGGCGGGGCGGTGCACCAGCGCACGCGCAATCGCCACGCGCTGCAACTGGCCGCCCGACAGCGTCTGCGGCAGCCGCGCGCCCATGCCGGGCAGGCCCACCGCTTCGAGCATGTGGGCGACGCGGCCATCGTTGTCCTTCTGCTGGCCCAGCAGCATCAACGGCAGCGACACGTTCTGCGCCACGTCGAGGTGCGGCAGCACATGGAAGGCCTGGAACACAAAGCCCACGTGGCGCCGCCGCCAGAGCGCGCAGGCTTCGCCGTCGAGCGCGCCGATGTCGGTGCCGTCGTGCGTCACCGTGCCCTGGTCCCAGCTGTCGAGGCCGGCCATGCAGTTGAGCAGCGTCGACTTGCCCACGCCCGATTCGCCCACGATGGCGACGAATTCGCCGGGCTCGACGCCGAGCGTCACATTCTCGAAGACAGGCGCATCACCGTAGTGCTTGCCGAGGTTGGAAATGCGCAGCGTCATCCGAGTTGAGTGGTCTTGGCGATCAGTTGAACGGCGGTCTGCGCCGCGTCGGGGGCGTCGCAGGCGATCACGGTGCGCTTCGGCATGCTGCGCAGCCAGGTGATCTGCCGCTTGGCAAGCTGGCGCGTGGCGGCGATGCCGCGTTCGCGCAGGCCGGCGATGGCCCGGGCGTCGGGCGCGGCGTCGCCGCAGGCATCGAGTGTTTCCCATGCCTGCCGGTAGCCGACGCAGCGCATCGAGGGAAGGTCGGTCGACAGGTCGCCGCGCGCGCGCAGGGCGCGCACCTCGTCGAGGAAGCCGGCTGCCAGCATCGCATCGAAGCGCTCGGCAATGCGCGCGTGCAGCCAGGCGCGGTCGGTCGGTTCGAGCGAGAACAGCACGCCGCCTTCGACCGCGCTGGCAGTCTTGTTGTCGCTCGCATGAAAGCTCGACAGCGGCTGGCCGCTGCTTTCCCACACTTCGAGCGCGCGCTGGATGCGCTGGCTGTCCTGCGGTGCCAGCCGCGCGGCCGTGACCGGGTCGACCAGCGCAAGCCGCGCATGCATGGCGGGCCAGCCGAGCGTGGCGGCATCGGCATCGATGCGCGCGCGCACCGCGGCGTCGGCTGCGGGCATGGCGTCGATGCCGTCGAACAGGGCCTTGAAATACAGCATGGTGCCGCCCACCAGCAGCGGCAGCGCGCCACGCGCGCGAATCTCGCCGATGAGCCGCGTGGCGTCGGCCACGAAGGCGGCTGCGCTGTAGCTGTCGCGCGCATCGAGGATGTCGATCAGGTGATGCGGCGCGGCAGCCTGCTCGGCGGCCGTGGGCTTGGCGGTGCCGATGTCCATGCCGCGGTAAACCAGCGCTGAATCGACACTGATGATTTCGACCGGCTGCAGCCGCGCCAGCGCCAATGCGGCAGCCGTCTTGCCTGAAGCGGTGGGGCCGGCGAGCGCCACATAGCGCGGCGGACCGGAACGCGCAGCGGCGGGCGATGCCGGGGGAGCGGCCTCGGCGGCCGGTGCGGAGCTGGGAAACATGATGCGCCGAGGGTAGCAAATGGCGCGCGCCGGTCTGCAGCGCGGGTCTTGCTCAGGTCGTTTCCCGCATCCGCTTGATGTCGCGCAGCGGTGGCGCCCCGAACAGGCGGGCGTATTCGCGGCTGAACTGCGAGGCGCTTTCATATCCCACGCGCACTCCTGCGGTGCCGGCATCGATGCCCTGGTTCAGCATCAGTTGCCGGGCCTCTTGCAGGCGCAGCTGCTTCAGGTATTGCATGGGGCTCATGCCCGCCACGGCACGGAAGTGCTGCCGGAACGTCGATGGACTCATGTGCACGGAAGCGGCCAGATCGTCCGCCAGCACAGGCTGCGTGAAATTCATCTTGAGCCAGGCCATGCTCTGCGTCACCTGCTGGCCTGGAGAGCCGACTGCCACGAGGCGCTGCAACTGCTGGCCGTGGCGCCCGGCGAGCAGGCGAACGGCGATTTCCTGTTGAAGCAGCGGAGCGATCTGGGGAATCAGCCTGGGCTCGGCAAGCAGCTCGACGAGCCGCGTCACTGTGCCAAGCAGTGTCGGATCGAGATCGCCGAGCGACATGGCTCGATAGCTGTAGTCCTTTGTCGGTTGGGGCAACGCCATCTCGGCAGCTGCCTGCACGATAGCGCGCGAGTCGAGCTTGAGCATGAGGCCCAGAAATGGCTGCGCGGCGCTGGCCTGGGTGACATGTGCCACGACGGGGAGGTCAACCGTCGTCAGCAGCGATTGCCCCGCGGCATAGTCAAAAACCTCTTCGCCGAGCGCAACCCGCTTCTTCCCGCTGACAGTGATCCCCACGCCAAAGCCATAGATGCAATGAACAGGCTCGGTCGCGGCGCTGCGACGGTGGAGCGAGAGTTCGGGAATGGCGGTGATGAAGTCGCCGTCATTTTTGACAACGCTTCCGACCGCTTTGGCCAAGCCGCTCAGGACGGCCGATTCGCTTTGCTGCGTCAGCTGCGGCGCTTCCATTTGAATCCTTTCGGGGGTGCTCGAACAAAGTCTAGCTCGCGCACTTCGCCCGGCCCGCGTTTCTGGCGCGGTCTCGTCGTTTCAGGCAAGAACACGCGCGCTTTCGGCAAACGAGTCGACGGGTCCCGGGCAGACACTGGCACCAACCGAAAGGAACTCCCCATGACTGACAAGAAAATCTGGTTCATCACCGGCGCGGGCCGGGGCTTGGGCGTCGACATCGCCAAGGCCGCCTTGGCCGCAGGCCACGCCGTTGTGGCCACTGGCCGTGACCCTGCGAAGGTGGCTGCGGCCATCGGCGACCATGCAGACCTGTTGAGCGTCAAGCTCGACGTCACCCGCCTCGACGACGCCAAGGCCGCGGTGGAAGTCGCCATTGCGAAGTTCGGGCGCATCGACGTGCTGGTCAACAACGCGGGCAACTTCTACGCCGGCTTCTTCGAGGAGCTGAGCCCAGAGCAGGTCCGCAACCAGATCGAGACGCTGCTGTTCGGCCCGATGAACGTCACCCGCGCCGTGCTGCCGATGATGCGCAAGCAGCGCTCGGGTCTGGTGCTCACCATCTCTTCGACTGCGGGGATTGCCGGCGGAATGTTCTGCACTGCCTATGCCGCGGCAAAGTTTGGCGTCGAAGGATGGATGGAGTCGCTTGCCCCTGAGCTTGCTCCCTTCGGCATACGCACCATGCTGGTAGAGCCAGGCTTCTTCCGCACCGAGCTGCTCACCGCCGGTTCGACCACTTTCGCCGAGCCGAACATCGACGACTACGCCGAGCGCACCAGGGAAACCGTTGCAGCCTGGAGCAGCATGAGCGGCAAGCAGGGCGGCGACCCCGCCAAGCTCGCAGACGCCATCGTGCGGCTTGCCGCGCTCGAAGAGCCGCCGGCCCGGTTCGCCGCAGGTGCCGATGCCGTGCAGACCTTCGAAGCCAAGGCCAACGCGCTGCTTGCACAGGCTGGCGCGCATCGCGACTTGTCCACGTCTCTTGCCTACGACGACCGGAAACAGCAATGACCAACGACAGCATCGCAACCGTCCAGCGTTCCTTTACCGCTTCCCTCGTCGTAGCGCTGGGTATTGGCGTGAGCGTCGTTGCATGGCCGGCACGCGCAGTGGCCAGCCAGGCGCTGGCGCAGAAGTACGCGTGCGTCGCATGCCACCAGGCCACGGCCAAAGTGGTAGGCCCATCGTGGAAAGACATTGGGGCGAGGTACGGCGAAGGAAAGGGAACGGCCGCTCAGCTGGCTGCAAGCATCAAGGCCGGCAGCTCGGGAAAGTGGGGCGCGATGCCGATGCCGCCGCAAACCCAGATCCCCGATGCCGACGTGCAGTCGCTCGCGCAATGGCTGCTCGACGGCGCCAAGTGAATCCGATCCAACCTACCCAGGAAGAACCGAACATGAGCGCGCTCCACATCAACGGCCGTGAACACACGGTCGATGTCGACCCCGGCACCCCCATCCTCTGGGCCCTGCGCGACACGCTGGGCATGACCGGCACCAAGTTCGGCTGCGGCGCCGCGTTGTGCGGCGCCTGCACCGTGCATCTGGACGATCAGGCCATCCGTTCGTGCATCACGCCCATCTCCGCCGCCGAGGGCAAGAAGATCACGACCATCGAAGCGACCACCGGCGGCAGCGACCGGGTCGGTGCGGCCGTGCACACCGCATGGGTCAAGCACGACGTGGCGCAGTGCGGCTACTGCCAGAGCGGCCAGATCATGAGCGCGACTGCCTTCCTCAAATCGCTGCCCCGGGGCAAGCAGCCCAGCGCCGACGAGATCGATTCGGCCATGGTCGGCAACATCTGCCGCTGCGGCACCTACGCCCGCATTCGCGCCGCCGTGGCCGATGCGGCCAAGACCCTCGCCTGAAGGAGCCGCCATGCTGACCAACATCGACTACCGCGAACTGCCGCGCGCCATGCAGCGCCTGATGGCCCAGGCCCCGACCAGCGAAGCCGCCACGCTGCCCCGTCGCAGCTTCCTGAAGATGGCCGGAGCCGGCGGCCTCGTGCTCGGCGCCTTTCCTCATCTGGCCATGGCGCAGGCCGATGGCGCAGCGCAGGTGGCCGGCGCGCTCAAGCCGACGCAACAGCCGTCGGCCTTCGTGCAGATCGCACCCAACGGCGAAGTCACCGTCACCATCAACCGGTTGGAATTCGGCCAGGGCGTGCAGACCGGCTTGCCGATGATCCTGGCCGAGGAGCTCGATGCGGACTGGGCCCTGGTGCGCAGCCGCAATGGCTCGAGCGACGCGGCCTACGTCGACCCGCTCTTCGGCATCCACCTGACCGGTGGCTCCAACTCGATCAAGAACAGCTTCACGCAGTACCGCGAGCTGGGCGCGCGCGCCCGGGCCATGCTGCTGTCGGCGGCGGCTGCGCGCTGGAAGGTCGACGCGGCCACCTTGCGCACGCAGGCTGGCACGGTGCTGGGCCCGGGCGGGCGCAAGCTGGGCTACGGCGAGCTGGCCAAAGCGGCCATGGCCCTGCCGGTGCCCGAGAAGGTCACGCTGAAGGATCCCAAGGACTTCCGGATCATCGGCCGTCCGACCACGCGCCTGGACGCGCGCGCCAAGAGCAGCGGGCGCCAGGATTTCGGCATCGACGTGCGGCATCCCGGTCAGCTCACGGCGGTCGTGGCTCATCCACCGGTGTTCGGCGCCCGCCTGGCCTCGGTGGACGACAGTGCGGCGCGCGCCGTCAAGGGCGTGAAGGCCGTGCTGCGCGTGCCGCTGGACCGCGGCGCCGAAGGCGTAGCCGTGGTGGCCGATGGCTACTGGCCCGCCAAGCTGGGCCGCGACGCACTGAAGCTGCAGTGGGACACGGCCTCCGTCGAGAAGGTGGACACCGAGAAGCAACTGGCGCAGTACCGCGAGCTGGCCGGGCGCCCGGGCTCACGCAAGTTCGACGCCGACATGGCACCGCTGGCCACGGCGCCCCGGCAACTGGAAGCCGAGTTCGTCTTCCCCTATTTGGCTCATGCGCCCATGGAGCCGCTGAACTGCACCGTCAAGCTGTCGAATGGGCGCGCCGAGCTGTGGGTCGGCACCCAGTGCGCCGGGCTGGACGCTGCCGCCGCCGCGCGCGTGCTGAGCCTCAAGCCCGAGCAGGTGACGGTGCATGTGCAGATGGCGGGCGGTGGCTTCGGCCGGCGTTTCGTGGGCACCAGCGACTTCGTGGTCGAGGCCTGCGAGATCGCCAAGGCCGCGCGTGCCGCCGGCTTCGACGTGCCGGTGCGCCTGCTGTGGAGCCGCGAAGACGACATCAAGGGCGGCTACTACCGCCCCATGCATCTGCACCGCGCACGCATCGGCTTCGACGAGCGCGGCAGGATCCTGGCGTGGGACCACGTCATCGTCGGCCAGTCGATCACCACGGGCACGGTGTTCGGAGAATTTCAGGTGAAGGACGGTATCGACGCCACGGCCACCGAGGGCATGCGCGATCCGTACCCGCTTCCGATGCGCCTGACGGTGCATCACCCCCAGGTCAACGTGCCCGTGCTGTGGTGGCGCAGCGTGGGTTCCACCCACACCGCCTTCGTGATGGAGACCCTGATCGACGAGATCGCCCGCAGCACGAAGCAGGACCCGGTGGCATATCGGATGCAGCTCTTCGCAGACAAGCACCCACGCCACCGCGCCGCGCTGCAACTGGCCGTGGACAAGAGCGGCTACGGCAAGAAGCAGCTGCCCGACGGCCGTGCCTGGGGCGTAGCCGTGCACGAGTCATTCGACTCCGTGGTGGCCTATGTGGTGGAAGCTTCGGTGAAGGACGGCCAGCCGGTGCTGCATCGCGTCACCAGCGGCGTGCACTGCAACCTGGCGGTCAACCCGCGCAGTGTGGAGGCGCAAGTGCAGGGAGCGGCGGTGATGGGACTGTCGACGTGCCTGTCCGGCGGTGCGATCACGTTGAAGGAGGGCGTTGTGCAGCAGAGCAACTTCGGCGATTTCACCGTGGCCCGCATCACCAACATGCCGGAGTTCGAGATCCACATCGTGCCCAGCGCCGATGCACCCACCGGCATGGGCGAGCCCGGCCTGCCGCCATTGGCACCCGCGTTCGCCAACGCCATCGCGCGGCTGACCGGCAAGCCCTTGCGCCAGCTGCCCTTCAATCTGGCTTGACGACGGGGCGCGCGGACGAAACCTAGATAGCGGCCGGTGCCGGCGCGCGCACCTCGCCCCGCACATCCTGCGGCGCAAGCGCGGCGGCGGGCGGCGCAAGCCGTGGCTGCGGCCGGTTCGCCGCGCCGCCATTGCTGGCGACCATGCTCTCCGGCTTCATGCGGAACAACTGCGTCAGCGCCGCGCGGTACTGCGCCTCGCCGATCGAATTGGTGTTGTGGTGGGAGCCGCCCTCGACCAGCACGAACAGCTTGGGCACGGTGGCCGCGTCATACAGCTTGCGGCCCAGCGTCGGGTTGATGAGGCTGTCGGCCGTGCCATGCACCACCAGCAGCGGCGAGCCAATGTCCTTGACCGTGTTGATCGCTTCGAATCGCTGCGTGATGAACGGGCCGAAGGGCAGCCAGCCCCACTTGAAGCCGCTGACCACGTCGGCGATCGAGGTGAAGGTGCTCTCGACGATGGTGCCGCTCTCGTCGTTCACATGCGCCGCCAGGTCGATGCCGATGGCGCCGCCGAGCGAGTGGCCGAAGATGTAGCGATGTTGTTTGGGGTGGCGCGCGGCCAGCCAGGTCCAGGCGGCGCGGGCGTCTTCGCGGGCCGATTCCTCCGAGGGCAGGCCCTTGGAGCTCTTCCCGAAGCCGCGGTAGTCGATGGCCAGCACCGAGAAGCCCAACTCGTGCATGCGCTGGATGCGCGGCGCCGAGCCGGCCACGTTGTAGCGGGCGCCGTGCAGGTACAGCATCACGGGGGTGTCGGTGGTCTCGGGTGCGCCGCCCAGCCACAGGCCGTGCAGGCGCGCGGGCTCGCCGGTGAGGGAAGACTGGAAATCAATCCACACGTCTTCCATGCCCTGGGTCATGGAGGCGGTGTTGCCCCAGCTGCGGTCGCTGGGCTGGAAGATCCATTCGCGTTGCTGTTCGTCAAGCGTCGAGCAACCGGCTGCCAGCAGGGCACAAAGCGAGAGGACAGACGCGAGGAGGGTCCAGCGTTTCATCATGGGGTTGAGGGACAGCGAAGTCGGCGGAAAAGTTCACCTGCTTTCACCTTGGTGCGCCGACACTGCACCTTGGTAACCCCCCGAAACAACGCTCACCGGCGCTTTACCGAGCCTATGCAACGTGCGTGCCCGCAATCCCGATGACTGCGGAAAACCCTAGAAAAAAGGCTTAAAGCGCTGATTTGCCCTATCGGCCGCGCATGAACAGCGAATCCAGCTCGCGAACCGACAGCTGGCGCCAGGTCGGCCGGCCGTGGTTGCACTGGTCCGAACGTTCTGTTGCTTCCATCTGACGTAACAGTGCGTTCATCTCGTCGATGGTGAGCTTGCGGTTGGCTCGCACCGCCCCGTGGCAGGCCATGGTGGACAGCAATTCGTTCTGGGCACGCTGAACCACCGTGCTCGCGTCGTGCTGGCCCAGTTCGGCCAGCACGCTGCGTGCCAGCTCCACCGGATCGCCGTCGGCCAGCGTTCCGGGCACGGCACGCACCGCGAGCGTGCGTGCCGAGAAGGGGGTTATTTCCAGGCCCAGCGTCGGCAGCACCTCGGCGCAGGCCTCGGCCGTGGCCACTTCCTGCGGCGTGGCCGCGAAAGTGGCCGGAATCAGCAGCGGCTGGCTGCTGATGGCCGCACCGTCGAGCTGGGTCTTGAGCCGCTCGTAGACGATGCGCTCGTGCGCCGCATGCATGTCGACGATCACGAGGCCCTGGCTGTTCTCGGCCAGGATGTAGATGCCCTGCAGCTGGGCCAGCGCGCGGCCCAGCGGCCAGGCTTGTTCGTTGGTGGCGAGAGCAGCGTCGGCGTTCGCCGCCACGGGCAGCCCGACAGGGGCCTGGAACGTTGCCGGAGCCGCACTGGCCTGGGGCCAGAGAGACGATGCGGCCGATTCCGCCGCATGCTGCGCCGGCTGCTCACTGCGCCGAGGCCACATTGCCTCGAAATCGCCGGCGCCGCGCTCCTGCGATGTGAAATTGATGGCGGGCTGAGCCCAGCTGGCGTTCGACGGCAGCGGGGTCTGCTTGAAAAACGGCTGCGGTGCTGCGCCCGCTGGCGCCACTGCATCGCCGGCACGCGGGGCCGCCAGCGCATCCTCGATGGCATGGCGCACCGCCTGATGCACCTCGCGTCCGTCGCGAAAGCGCACCTCGATCTTGGTCGGGTGCACGTTCACGTCGACCCGTGCCGGATCGATCTCCAGGTACAGCGCGTAGATCGGCTGGCGCTGGCCGTGCAGCACGTCTTCGTACGCGCTGCGCACCGCGTGCGACAGCACCTTGTCGCGTACGAAGCGGCCGTTGACGTAGAAGAACTGCTGGTCGCCACGCGAGCGCGCTGCATCGGGGATGCCGGCACGGCCGACCACGCGCACCGGGCCGCCTTCGCGATCGACGGCCACGCTCTGCGTCACGAACTCGTCGCTCAGCGCATCGGCCAGTCGCTGCTCGCGCGTGGTGGCGGCGCGCCACTGCTCGACCAGCTTGCCGTCGTGCCAGACCGAAAAACCCACCTCGGGCCGTGCCAGCGCATGGCGGCGCACCGCCTCGATGCAATGGGCAAGTTCGGTGGCGTCGGTCTTCAGAAACTTGCGGCGCGCGGGCGTCGCAAAGAACAGCTCGCGCACCTCGACCGTGGTGCCGGTGGAGCGGGCCACCGGCCGCAGCTCGCCGGTGCGCCCATCGAGCGCGAAGGCCGTATCGGAGCCGGTGAAGCGCGAAAGAATGCTGAGCTCGGCAATCGCATTGATGGCCGCCAGTGCCTCGCCGCGAAAGCCCATCGTGCCGACCGTTTCGAGGTCGTTGAGGCTGGCGATCTTGCTGGTTGCGTGGCGGCGCAGGGCCACCGTGAGTTCCTCGCGGGGAATGCCCAGGCCGTCGTCTTCCACGGAGATCAGCCGCACGCCGCCCGAGGCCAGCCGCACCGTGATCTGGCTGGCGCCCGCGTCGAGCGCGTTGTCCAGCAGCTCCCGCACCACCGAGGCGGGGCGCTCGACGACTTCACCGGCGGCGATCTGACTGATCAGTTCGTCGGGGAGTTCGCGGATCGGGCGGCGTTCGGAAGGGGTGATGGAAGTGGGGAGGGCGCTCACCGGGGCATTCTAAAAGCCGTGTCGTTTTCAGCGCGGCATCAGGGTGTTCGACGGCAGCGTCTCGTCCAGCAGCTTGCGCGCCGTCTCGATGCCTGCCACCGGCAGCAGCTTCGCATCGAGCAGACCCACCTGCACCAGCACGCTGGCCTGGTCCCAGTAGATGTGCTCGTGATAGAGCTTGTCGCCGCGGAACTTGATGACGGCGAGCAACGGCACTTCCACGCGCTTGCCCGTCGGCGCAACGCCCGGGAGCATCCACGGGATCTCGGTGGTGTGCGTGAAGCAGAACAGCATCTCGTCGACCACCTGCGTGGCGCCCACCGTGCGCGAGATCGGCACCAGCGAGGTGTCGGGCGGATTGCTGTTGACGAAGTGGTTCGTATAGAACGCGTGCAGCGCCTTGTAGCCCACGCCGCCGGTCATGGTCGGGATGTGGTTGACGTACGGCTCGGCCACCATGGTCGACATGGTGTCGTCGACGTTGCGGGTGGCGAACTCGTATTCGCAGTGCTTGTCCCACAGTGCCGAGAGGTCGTAATGCGGGCCGATGGCGTCCTTCAGCGTGGCGATGCTGCGCTCGTGCGCCATCAGCGCCGAGGGCTTGTGGAAGTGTTCGCCGCCGGCGCGTGCGAAGGCGTGGTCCATGCCGGGATACACATACAGCGAGACGCCGGGCCGGCCCTGGAGCGTGGCGACGATGCGGTCGCGCGCCTCGGGCGGGCAGAACTTGTCGAGCTCTGCGATGTGCAGTGTGAGCGGGCGCTTGATCTTGTCGGCCTCGTCGAGTGCAGCGTCGATGCCCACGCCGTAGTAGCCGACGGCAACATCCGCATCGGTGCGGCAGGCCGCGAGGTAGGCCAGCTTGCCGCCCAAGCAGAAGCCGAGCACGCCGACTTTGGCGTCCTGCACTTCGGGCCGACCGCGCAAGGCGGTGATGGAGGTCTGCATGTCCTCCATACCCTTGGCCTCGTCGAAGCCGCCGTAGAGCGCGAAGGCGCGCTGCCAGTCGGCTTCGCTGTAGCCGAGCTCCACGTTCGGCTCCTGGCGCCAGAACAGGTCGGGCACCAGCGCCACGTAGCCTTCTTCGGCGTAGTAGTCGGCCACCTCGCGCATCGTGTGGTTGATGCCGAAGATTTCCTGCGCGAGCACAAGGCCCGGGCCTGTGCCGGCTTCGGGCAGGGCGAGGTAGCCGCGGAAGGTGCCGCTGCCGTCGGCGGCTTTCATCTGGATGTACTGGCCTGTCATCGTGTGTTTCTCCGGGTGGGGTAAGTAAGTCTTATGGCTGCTGCAGTTGCTTGAACATGACGAAGGCATCCACGAAGCCATGCTGCGGATGCCTGAACGCCCCGGGCAGCGTGCCGACGATGGCAAAGCCCAGCTTGCGCCACAGGCGCACCGCGCCTTCGTTGGTGGACACCACGAAGTTGAACTGCATCGCGCGAAAGCCCATGCGCACGGCCTCCTGCTGCGAGTGTTCGCACAGCGCCGATGCCACGCCCAGGCCGCGCGCGGCCTCGGACACTACGTAGCCGCAGTTGCTCACGTGCGAGCCGTGTCCGGGCTGGTTGGCCTTGATGACGTAGGTGCCGAGCACCGCGCCCTGCGCGTCGCAGGCCACGAAAGTGGCGGCGGGCAGGTTCATCCACGCATGACGGGCCTCGGCTTCGGTGACGTCGGTCGCGAAGGTGTAGGTGTCGCCGCGGCGAAAGGTGGGTTCGAGCACGGACCAGATGGCCGGCCAGTCTGCGTCGGTGGCAGCGCGTATGTGCAGCATGGGGTGATTCACAGGGCGTTCGGTTTCAACAAGGATAATCCGCGGCCATGGAAATCATCAGCTTTCTCGTCGACTTCATTCTTCACGTCGACAAACACCTCGAGGCCTTTGTCATTGCCTATGGCCCCTGGGTCTATGCCTTGCTGTTCCTCATCGTCTTCGTCGAGACCGGTGCGGTGGTGATGCCGTTTCTGCCCGGGGATTCGCTGCTCTTCATCGTCGGTGCGTTGTGCGGCGCGGGGCTCATGAGCTACCCGCTGGCCTGCGGGATCCTGATTGCGGCGGCCATTCTGGGCGACCAGTGCAACTACTCGATCGGCCGCTACTTCGGGCCGAAGGTGTTCCAGTGGGAGAACTCGCGCTTCTTCAACCGCAAGGCCTTCGACCAGGCTCACGGCTTCTACGAGCGCTACGGCGGCATCACGATCATTCTTGCGCGCTTCATGCCGTTCATTCGCACCTTCGCGCCGTTCGTGGCCGGCGTGGCCGAGATGAGCCGCGCGAAGTTCACCATGTTCAACGTGGTCGGCGCGCTGATCTGGGTGCTGGGCATTGCAACAGCGGGTTACTTCTTCGGCAATCTGCCGTTCGTGCGCCAGCATCTGGACAAGATCATCTGGGCGCTGATCTTCGTGCCGGGGCTGCTGGCGATCTTCGGCGCGTGGCGCGCCTCGAAGGCCGAGAAGGCACGCGAGGCGCAGGCCTCGCAGGCCTGACGACTGCCTGGCCGATCAGGCCGATCAACCAGCAAAAAAGCGCGCCGCTGGCGCGCTTTTTTGTTCAGGCCGTATCTCAGTAGTTCGGGCCGTTGCTCGGGTAGTAGCCGCTGCCTTGCGGATAGCGCTGCTGGTTGTAGTAGTTGCGTTCGTCGGCATTGCGGCCGACCTGGTTGCCGATGATGCCGCCGATGGCTGCGCCACCCACAGTGCTCGCAGTGTTGCCGCCGATGGCGTGGCCCACCAGCGCGCCGCCGACAGCGCCCACACCAGTCCCGAGGTTCTGGTTAGGGCCGCTCGCGCAGCCTGCAATCGTCATGACCGAAGTGGCTGCGAAAGCAGCGATCCAGAGACGTGTGTTCATGATGTCCACCTTTCGAGGAGTGATGAGTCATCATGTCCAGAAGGCCGGTGGCATCTGTGTAGGAGCCTGCCGCGCCTGCCTGTGCGGACTCGTGGGCCGCACGGCGTGGGACAGCAGTGCACGCTTTGGCTTTACAAAGCCGCGCGGCCGATCAGAGCTGCCGGCTGCGCGCCAGAGGCGGGTTCTGCGCAAAGTAGCGCTGAATGCCGCGCATCAGCGCATCGGCCAGGTTCTCCTGATAGTCGACGCGGCGCAGGTTGGCTTCTTCTTCCGGATTGCTGATGAAGGCGGTCTCCACCAGCACGCTCGGGATGTCCGGTGCCTTCAACACTGCGAAGCCGGCCTGTTCGACCTGGCCCTTGTGCAGCCGCGCGCCGATGTTCTTGATCTCGCCGAGCATCGCGCCGCCGAGCTTCAGGCTGTCGTTGATCTGTGCGGTGGTGCTCATGTCGAGCAGGGCGCGCTGCACCTGCGCCTCGTGGCCGCCGACGTTCACGCCGCCGACCTTGTCGGCATCGTTTTCCTTGTTGGCCATCCAGCGTGCCGCGCTGCTCGACGCGCCGCTCTGGCTCAGCGCGAACACGCTGGCGCCGCGTGCTGCGGGCGTGGTGAAGGCGTCGGCATGGATGCTCACGAACAGGTCGGCCTGCACGCGCCGCGCCTTCTGCACGCGCACGCCCAGCGGCACGAAGAAGTCGGCGTCGCGCGTGAGAAAGGCGCGCATCGGGCTGCCGTTCACGCTGCTCGCGTTGATGCGCTCGCGCAGCCGGTGCGCCACTTGCAGCACGATGTCTTTCTCGCGCGTGCCGTTGGGGCCGATGGCTCCAGGGTCTTCGCCGCCGTGGCCGGGGTCGAGCGCCACGATGATGATGCGGTCGGTGCGGCTGGCCGTGGCGGCAGTGCTGTTGCTGCCGCCGCGTGCGGCAGCCACTGGGGGAGGGGGCGTCACAGGCCTGACGGGCGCGGTGCCCACCACGGGCGGTGGCGGCGTAACGAGCACGGGTGGCGGTGTCTGCGGGCCGGGGCGCATCGACTGTTGCGCCATCAGTTCGCCGAGTGGGTCGGCGGCCGGTGCGGCCGGGGCAGAGGGCACGATGCCGGCCACGGCCGGGGCGTTGTTCGTGTTGCTGCCGCTGCCCGCGCGAGGCGCATCGCGCAGGCGCTCGGCAATCAGCGCTTCCATCGGGTCGATCGCCTGTTCGGGGTACAGGTCGAGCACCAGCCGGTGCTTGTATGCGGCCACGGGCGCGAGCGAGAACACCTGCGGCACCACGGCCTGCTTCAGGTCGAACACGATACGCACCACCTTCGGCGCGTTCTGCCCGACGCGCAGGCCATTGATGAACGGGTCGCCCGGCTTGATCTTGCCGACCAGCTCGCGCAGTTCGGGGCTGAGGTCGATGCCCTCGATGTCGACGGCAAGCCGCGGCGGGCTGCCCACCACGAGTTGCTGCGAATTGAGGCGGGCATCGGACTCGATGGTCACGCGCGTGTAGTCGGCTGCGGGCCACACGCGCACGGCGAGGATGGTGGCGCCGCGGGCGATCTGGTGCACGCCGAGCATCAGCGCGATGCTGCCGCCCTGCAGCAGCACGCGCCGTTTCAGGCCGGTCGCCTTCATGCGGCGATGCGCGCCAGCAGATCGCTGCCGCGAGGGGTGTTCGCGAGGAGGGTCACGCTGCGTGTGTCGTCAGTCATTGCTTCTATTTTAATAGCGAGGTCGGCAACCGGTGTGCGGCCCGCGGCGTTTTCTGGCCATTCGGCCAGCTTGAGGCCCGGTCCCGCGAAGATGTCGCGGAAGCCGGCATCGTCCCATTCGCGCGGATCGGCGAAGCGGTAGAAGTCGAAATGGAAGATCTGCAGGCCGTCGGGCGCCTCGTGGGGCTCGACGACCGCGTAGGTGGGGCTCTTGATGCGCCCCGCGATACCGAGCGCGCGCAGCAGGTGTCGAACGAAAGTGGTCTTGCCGGCGCCAAGGTCGCCATGCAGCGCGATGAAGGCATCGCGCAATGCGGGCGAGGACGCCAGGGCCAGCGCGAAAGCGTCGGTGTCGTCCTCGCTGCGCCAGCGCAGGCTGCGGGCGTTCTGGGTCGTTTCTACAATCGGCAAGTGATCGTCAGCCATCCACTCGTTGTTCGTATTCAGGCTTTGGCCCGGGAACTCGGATTCTCCCAAATCGGAATCGCGGGCGTCGATTTATCGAGCGCCGAGGCCGGTCTGATGCAATGGCTGGCCCATGGGTTCCATGGCGAGATGCAATACATGGCAACACACGGCACGCGCCGCGCCCGTCCTGCCGAGCTGGTGCCGGGCACGGTGAGCGTGATCACCGCGCGCATGGACTACCTGCCGCGCAGCACGCAGCCCGAGTGGCAAGCCATCGAGTTCGACCGGCTCACGCGGCCCGGCGAGGCCATCGTGTCGGTCTATGCGCGGGGCCGCGACTATCACAAGGTGCTGCGCAATCGGCTCGCGAAGCTGGCCGAGCGCATCGCCGAGGAAGTCGGCCCCTTCGGCCACCGCGCCTTCACCGACTCGGCCCCCGTGCTCGAAGCCGAACTGGCCTCGCGCAGCGGGCAGGGCTGGCGCGGCAAGCACACGCTGGTGCTCGACCGCGACGCCGGCTCGATGTTTTTCCTGGGCGAGATCTACGTCGACATGGAACTGCCGCCGAGCGAACCCGTCACGGCACATTGCGGCAGCTGCAGCGCCTGCATCGACATCTGCCCGACGAAGGCCATCATCGCGCCGCAGCGGCTGGATGCACGGCGCTGCATCTCGTACCTCACCATCGAGCACGGCGGGCCCATTCCGCTGGAGCTGCGTCCGCTGATGGGCAACCGCATCTACGGCTGCGACGACTGCCAGCTCATTTGCCCCTGGAACAAGTTCGCGAAGAAGAGCGAGTTGCCCGACTTCGATGCGCGCGAAGGGCTCACGGGCCGCACTCTGGCCGAGCTTTTCGCGTGGACTGAGGAGGACTTCCTGCGCCGCACCGAAGGCAGCCCGATCCGCCGCATCGGGCATGAGCGCTGGCTGCGCAACATCGCCGTGGCGCTGGGCAATGCGGCGCGAGCGGGCGAGGGCGATGCGCAGGAGGCGCTGGCGACGCGGGCCGAACACCCGAGCGAACTCGTGCGCGAGCATGTCGCCTGGGGCCTGGCGCAGCAGGCCACGAGCTGAGGCTTCAGGCAGGCAGGATCTCGCGCACGCGCCCCCATGGCCGGCACATCAGCGTGCCGCGCGGCGACACCACGATGGGCCGCTGCAGCAAGATGGGGTGCTCGACGATGGCGTCGAACAGCTGGTCGTCGGTCCACTTCGAGTCGGCCAGCTTCAGTTCTTCGTACGGCGCTTCCTTGGTGCGCAGCAGTTCGCGCGCGCCCATGCCCATCGCCTTCGCGAGCTCGCGCAGCTTTTTCTTCGGCGGCGGCGTTTCCAGGTACAGGACGATCTCGGGCTCCACGCCGCTTTCGCGGATCAACGTCAGCACGTTGCGCGAGGTGCTGCAGTTGGGCTTGTGATAAATCGTCATCGGGTAGACGGTGGTCGGTGTGCGTGCGGTCATGGTGTCGATGATAGAAAACAGGACTCAGCCTCCCGGAGCGCTCGGGTCCATCGTGAAGGGAAAGCGCGCCGCCCAGAATTCCGCCAACCGAGGATCGGCATCCACGCGGCGCACCACCCGGGCCATGCGCGGCGCCACGCGGTAGAAGCGCCTGCGGCCCGGCGTCCAGCGCGACATCACGGTCACGTACAGGTCGAGCATGCTCAGCTTTTCGCCGAGAAGATAGGGCGCGGGCTCGTCGATCTGCGTGTCCATCAGGTGCCAGCAGTGCGCGATGCGCTCGGCAGAGCGTTCGAGCATCGCGGCCTGTGCGGTGGGGTCGGGCACGAGGCGCTGCGGGTCGTCGCGTACCCAGAACAGCGAGTAGATGGCGGCCGGCAGGTAGACCATCCAGCGCAGATAGCGTGAGCGCAGCGGATCATCGGGCGCGGGGCAGAGCCCGGCTTCGGGGTAGCGGTCGCCGAGCCAGATCAGGATGGCCGCGCTCTCGGTCATCACCTCGCCCGAAGGCAGCACCAGCGCGGGCACCTGGCGCATCGGGTTGACGCCCGACACGCGTTCGCGCTCGGCATCGCTTTCCCACGTAGCGACGTCGACGGTATCGACCTGCGCACCGATCAGCGTCAGCGCGGCGTGTATCGGCGTGGCGCCCGAACCGGGCGCGCCGTAGAGGGTGTAGCGGTCTTCGTGTGCGGATGATGAAGAGCTCATCCGCCCAGATTACTGCAGGCTCGCGCCTGTTGTCACGCAGCGGCCAGCAGCGCGTCGACCTTCTTCAGCCCTTCGAGAGTCTTGAAGCAGGCCTCGGCCACTTCCGTGCCCTTGACCGCGAAGTGGCGGTGGAAGTATTTGCGGTGCTCCACGTGCTCGTGGAAGTGATGCGGCGTGAGCACGGCCGAGAAGATCGGCACGTCGGTTTCCAGCTGCAGCGACATCAGCGTGCTGACCACCGTGTTCGCGACGAACTCGTGGCGGTAGATGCCGCCGTCGACCACCAGCGCGCAGCCGATGATGGCCGCGTACTTGCCCGAGTTGGCGAGCCGCTTGGCGTGCAGCGGAATCTCGAAGGCACCGGGCACGTCGAAGATGTCGATGAGCTCGCGCGCCACGCCGAGCCGGTCCATTTCTTCGAGAAAGGCGTCGCGCGCCTGGTGGACGATGTCGGAATGCCACTGCGCCTCGACGAATGCGATGCGCGTGCCGCGCGGCGAGCCCGACGCGGTAACGGCAGAGAGGGGAAGGTCGTTGATCTGACTCATGGTGTGCCTCTTGAAAGCAGGTTTCCTGAATCAGGGCGCACGAAACCGCAAGGCTACCTGCGCGCACGGCAAAGCAATGCGCGCGGGCGAGCCCGCATTTCGCGCTCTCTTTCATCCGGACTGTGACCGTCGGCTTCGGAATCGCACCGAAATCTGCTGACCCTGAAACTTGTTGCAAGCTCCAGGCGCTCGCGGGCTTGTGCAGCCTTTCAGCCGCCATCACCGCCGGTGGGGAATTGCACCCCGCCCTGAGAACGCTTGTCGTCCGGCGAACCGGACAACGGCGCGATTCTAGGAGCCCGCCGCCGCGTGGGCCTGTCGCCCGCGCGGCAGACCTTCGCCCGAGCGGGGATTTTCTTCGGAGGCGGTACACGGCCGCAGCAGTCAGGGTACGGCTCGCCCTGCAAGGAACTGCGTCATGCGCTGCAGTTCGTCATCGAGCGCCGCCCGGAAGGCCGCGTCGCGCGGCTTCTTGCCGGCGTAGCCGAAGGTTGGCTTCAACTGGCCTTCGGGCGCGGTGACGTTGGCCCAGCCGATCACGCTGTCGTGCCACAGCATCGGCAGCGCGTAGTAGCCGAACTGACGCTTGGGTGCGGGCGTGTAGGCCTCGAACTTGTACGTCCAGTCCCAGAGCAGCTCGAAGCGGCGGCGGTCCCACACAACGGGGTCGAAGGGCGCGAGCAGGCGCACCGCGTCGTCGGGTGCGTGGCGGCGCGAGGCCGGGTTCTCGCCAGCGGGCCAGTACCAGGTCGTGCCGTCGATGCGGCAGCTCGCGAGCAGTTCTTCGCGGGCGATGCGCAATGCCGCCTGCGTTTGCAGCGAGAGATGCGGCGCACCGTAGCCGAGCAGGCGCACGAGGTAGGTGAGGCTCGCGGCCGGCAGCGGCGCATATTTGCGCACCACCAGTTCGATCAGCGCGGCGGCGCGTTGCGCGCGGCCAGCGGGGCTGTCGTCGGCGGGCTGGTGCGTCACGGCCTCATAGACGCGCGTGCCGCTGTCGCGCCGCACCACGCGCAGCATGCCGCGGTAGTGCATTTCGTCGAGCAGGTGCGTGGTCGCGTTGCTCGAACCGCCCCAGTAGTTCTTGATGCGGCCGTGCGCGAAGTGCTGCTCCACCTGGCGTGGATGCACCGGGCCGTGTTCCTGCACATAGGCGAGCACATCGGCCGCCTTGCGCCGCGTATCGGCGTCCCATATGCGCTTGGCTTCGCGCGGGTGCATCAGCGCTAGGTGCTCGCGCGGCAGAAAGCCGTAGTTGACGAGACAGTCTTCCTCGATGGCGAGGCGGATGTAGCGGCTTTCGAGATCGCCTGCGCGGTAGTCCTTTACGCGGTGGCGCAGCGTGAGATCTTGTGCGCGTGCGGGCGCGCGAATCGGGTCGGCCTGCACGAAGCCCAGGTGCCGGATCGCGGCGGGCAGCGTCGTGGGCTTGAAGAGGGTGCGCGCCACCGCGTAGCGGCGCAGGTCGTCGAGGGTCAGGGCAGGCATCAGCGGATTGCAGCACAGGCGGCGGACTTTCGCTTTGCTGCGTTGTGCGTTGGGCTCCGTTGTCGTTCAGGGCGCGCTCACGCCGACGGGGTACCTTGCTCCGCGAATGTCCTCCGCCCTTCGGGCTCCCCCTTTATTTCGCTGCGCAAGGCACCCCATCGGCGTGAGCGTTCAGCGCCGCTGCGGAAGCTGCATTTGTTGGCGGTCGTCGGGACTTCATGCCGCATGGAGCGGCTATTTCGCCGGGTTCTTCTCTAGAGTGGATGCCCCTGTCACTCAACACCCCAACAAGGGGAGAAGAAAGGCGCAACACACCAAGCCACCGAGATGTTTGAAGGCTGCTTGCCTCGCGGCAGGTCGTCGGTGCGAAAGCAGCGATGCAGATGCGAGGTATCAAAAGGCGACGGCCAGGGCGTTATCAGCACCCCGACCGTCTAACCAAGTTCGTGCAACTACCTTGGAAGGAACGCACAAAATGGCTACCAAGACTATAGCCCGGCCTCGCACGCCGGTAGCTTCCGAAGACAACGCCCAAGACCCGGCGGATCTTCTCGAAAACACCCTCTCTCAACTCGAAGCTCTCCTGTGGGTCTGCCACGGGGAAGACATCGACTGGTGCAGCGGTGATGGGCCTCGGCGACTGGACAACCTGCTCTGGCTTGCGGCTGAACTGGCGCGCAAGGCCGGAGAGCTGTTCCAGATGAGCGAGAAGGCGCGGCGTGGGGCGCTTGAGACCGGCGGTTAGCGGCCGGTCCGCGGGCTGCGAATTTCGCGGCCCGCCTGAAGCCGTCGTTGTGAAGGGAATTCGGGTTGATTGAAGTTTGCGGGGTAGGCTTCGATGGCAGCTATGTGTTTCAGGCTGATCGTCGGCGGGCAATCTGAGCATCCGCTTTGCAGCGGTCCCTGTCGGATGAGCTTGTCCCCTGAAAGTACGGTCTCAGCTGCATTGCAGTCGCCGGGGGCTAGCAATTGAAAGGCGACGTTTTCTTTTGGAACAAACGCATGTGTCACCCGTTGAATCGAAGCCGCTGAGGTGAACACAGCCGCGAATGAAATCGTCAGTTGGTTCTCGGTCGTCCACCATGATCATGATGTACGCGCATGCGGCAATGACGGGAACTGCCTGCAGCGACGGTGCTTGCGTAGCGAAAGTTCAGCGCCCCGTATGGCTGTCTTACCAGATCTTTCGAAGGATGACGTTCTGAACGAGATCCGAGATCACTTCCTCGGCAGTAACACTCGTCACAACTACGAGCGACGGGTGGGCAGCAGTGTTCCGCTTGGTGAGCTTCTCCGTCAATACTTTAGCCGTCGTTGCACTGAAGATGCTCGCACCTTTGCCGACTTCGATGATCCGTGATTCCTTGAGGTCTTCGAAGTCGGATCGCTTCACGATCTGCTTTTCCTTCGGAAATACCTTGTATAGCTGTGCATTGAAATCGACGAGGTGATTCGCGAACAACCGGTCAAGCACGTCATTGAACGCGAGGTTCCAGGCCATAACGATGGCAGCGCGATAGGCATGCTGCTTGAAGCACGTCAATGTTTCGGTCAAGAACGCCGTCTGTGCAGGATCGGTGATCTGCGCAGCTAAGTCGTTCAGGATCTTCGTCGTGCTAACCGCTGTTGGTCGCGATGGGAACAGTGCCGCCATTTCAGTTCGTGCGGTCGATGAGAGCCGGTGTCCTTTTGAGTCTTTCAGCAGCAACGGCGGCTTGCGTTCGAGCATGCTCTTGAGGAACACTCCTGTATTCGATGGCCGTGGGATGTTGCACTCATCGAAGTACTTGTTCAGGTCAGCCGCGCTGAATCGTTCGATGTTCTGTACCTCGTGCATGTACCAACCGAAGACCTGAATCTTGTAGGTGTTCGGCTTGGATGCGAATCCAGATACACCACCGACGAATGACGGCAGCCCTTTCAAGCTTTACCCATTTCGAGTACTTCACGTTCGCCGACGTGGTTGATAGTCGACGTTCCGCGCGTTGCTCCTGTGCTGAAGTGCCCAATCGCCTGTCCGCGCAGGTTCTCAATCACCTTCACAGGATCGGTCGGAGTAGTCCAGCTCAGATACCGATAGGCGGTAAAAAAGTGGTCGGGCGTCAGATCGGGGATACCCTTGATGTTCTTGAACCAGTGCGCAATCACTCGGTACTTTGCATTGTGAGAATCAGGAGCCTTCTCGATCGCGAACTCCTTCAACGTCGGTTCGACGTCATCTAGGCGGATGTCAGTCAGCACCTTCATGGGCCGAATCTTCCTGGCTCGCGGCACGCGCGTTGCCTTAGCTGCGGCCGGCTCATCGCTCTCTGGCTCAGCATCAAGAACGTCGGCTTCGTGGTCTGCCTCTTGGCTGTGCATCGCGTCACCGTTCTGGCCGATCTGCTTAGCCACTGGTCGAGCAATCTGGCGACCGGCAGGCACGCCCTGGTTGTTATTCAGTGCCGCAGTGAACCCTCGAATTGTCTCTTGCATGGCCGCATCTGTGCCTTCAAGCTCGAACTCGATCACTCGAAACTTCACCTTGCCGATGGCATCTGGCGATTTGGATTTAGTTGCCATGAAATCCCCCGTCGTGATGCGCGAGTGTAGCCCGCAACCCTGGCTCGCCGTCGACGGTTCGACCGTGAGAAATTTCGGCGACAGGTTGGCGTGAGGGAGTGGTTGTCGCTGTCAGAGCTCCGAATGTCGCAGTTCAATCTGAATCGAACATTGAACGCAGTCACTCCAATGTCGACCCGGTCAGCACCAGACCGTCGGACTTCTGCTTGTCCCTGCTCGTCCCTCACAAAAGCTCAGTGGTGCGCCCCAGATCTCCATCTGCGATCCGCAGCAGCGGTCAAACCGCCAGCGCCACAGCCGCGCTCATCGTGCACAGGGCGTCGGGTGCTCCCCGCAGCGAAATAAAGGAGGAGCCCGAAGGGCGGGGGACATTCGCGGAGGGGGGAGTGCCCGGTGGCCTGTGCATGCGCCCCTGAACAACGAGCAGCTCTAGACAGCCTGCTTGTGCCGCTCGATGCAGACGTCCAGGGTCTCGTGACCAGGCCGCTGCCACCAGTCGAGGTTCGAGAAGATCTCCACTTCGCTGAATCCCGCGAAGCCCGCGTCTTCCACCCACCCGCGGATCTTCTTCAGCTCGACCACGCCATCACCCATCATCCCGCGGTCGCTCAGCAGGTCGCGCGTGGGCGTGAGCCAATCGCAGACGTGATACGCCAGCAGGCGCTCGCGGCCGGCGCGGGCAATCTGCTGTTGCAGCTTCGGGTCCCACCACACGTGATAGATGTCGAGGGCCACGCCGAGCATGCCGCTCTTGCCTGCGTCGAGTTCATCGCAGAGGTCGAGTGCGTGCTCCAGCGTGTTGATGCATGCACGGTCGGCTGCCTGCATCGGGTGCAGGGGCTCGATGGCGAGTGGCATGCCGACTTCGCGGGCGTATTCGAGCGATGCGGCGATGCCGTCGCGCACCTCGCTGCGTGCGCGGCCGATGTCCTTGTAGGCGACCTTGCCTTCGAGCGCGCCGGGCAAGGCGCCGACCACCAGCACGAGGCAGGGCGCATCGAGCGTCTTCGCTTCGTCGATGGCGCGGCGGTTGTCGTCGAGCGCGGCCTTCAGGCCAGCTGCATCGGGCGCGGGGAAGAAACCGCCGCGGCAGTAGCCCGAGAGGCCGATGCCGTGCGCCTTCAGCTGCTTCGCCACCTTGTCGAGGCCGACGGCCGCCACCTGGTCGCGCCAGAGGCTGATCGCGCGGATGCCGCGCTCGGCGCACTGGTCGATGATGCGGTCCAGCGGCACCTCGACGCCCGACTGCTTGCGCACGGTGGCGGTGTTGATCGACAGCCAGTCGTGGTTCTGCGAGAAATCGCGCATGGTCCGGGTCAACTTTCCACGCCGTGCAAAGCCAGCAGCGTCTTCATGCGGTGCACCGCCAGTTCCGGCTGCTCCAGCAGATTGGCCGCATCGGCCAGGCGGAACAGTTCGGCAAAGTGCTGCAGCGAACGCGTGCTCTGTTGCCCGCCCACCATCGTGAAGTGCTTCTGGTGGCCGTTGAGCCAGGCCATGAACACCACGCCGGTCTTGTAGAAGCGCGTAGGCGCCGCGAAGATGTGGCGCGACAACGGCACCGTCGGGCCGAGGATGGCGTGGAACTTCTCGGTGTTGCCTTGTGCCAGCGCCCCCAGTGCGGCACTGGCAGCTGGTGCAATCGCGTCGAAGATACCCAGCAGCGCATCGCTCTTGCCATGCGTCGGCTCGCTGCCGAAGCCATCACCGGCAATCAGCTCGGCGTAGTTGAAGTCGTCGCCCGTGTACATGCGAACACCCGGCGGCAGGCGGCGCCGCATCGCAATTTCCTTGTCCTTGTCGAGCAGCGAGATCTTGATGCCGTCGACCTTCTCCGGATGCGCCGCGATGATGCCCAGCGCCGTGTCCATCGCCGCATCGACATCCTTCGTGCCCCAGTAGCCCGCCAGCGCCGGATCGAACATGTCGCCCAGCCAGTGCAACACCACCGGCTGCTTCGCCTGGCTCAGGATGCGGTCGTACACGCGCTCGTAGTCGGCGGGGCTCTTCGCCACGCGGGCCAGCGCGCGGCTGGCCATCACGATCAGCTTGCCGCCGAGCGCCTCGATGGCGGCCATCTGCTCTTCGTAGCCGCGGATCACGTCATCGATGCTCTTCACGCTGTCGATGTCCAGGTGGTCGGTGCCGCAGCCCGAGGCGACCAGTGCGCCGGGCACGTCCCTCGCGGCATCGAGCGAGCGGCGGATCAGCTCGAGCGAGGTCGGCCAGTCCAGCCCCATGCCGCGCTGCGCGGTGTCCATCGCCTCGGCCACGCCCAGGCCCAGCGAGAACAGGTGGCGGCGATAGGCGATGGTGGTGTCCCAGTCGACCGCGCATTGCAGCCACGGGTCGATCGCGGCGAGCGGATCGGCCACCACGTGCGCGGCCGAGTAGGCGATGCGGTTGAACTTGGTGCCCGCATCGGGCTTCACCGGCGCGGTGCCGCGCAGGGCGTAGGGCGCGAGCGAACCGCTCGCAGTGGGAAGGGTTAGCGAAAGAGCCATGCTGCCTGCCTCAGACCTTCAGCGCGGGCACGTCGACCCAACGGCGGTCTTTCCACGATTCGAGTGCCGCCTCGACCAACTGCACGCCCTTGGCGCCCTCGGGCAGCGTCCACTTGTACGGCTCGTTCTCGACCACGTGGCGGATGAAGTGTTCCCACTGGATCTTGAAGCCGTTGTCGTAGACCTGCGAGTCCGGAATCTCCTGCCACTGGTCGAAGAAATTCATCATCTGCTTCTCGTCGGGGTTCCACACCGGGCGCGGCGTGGCCACGCGCGACTGGGCGCGGCAGCTCGACAGGCCCGCTACGGCCGAGCCATCGGTGCCGTCGACGTGGAAGGTCACGAGGTCGTCGCGGCGCACGCGCGTGACCCAGCTCATGTTGATCTGCGCGATGACGGGTTCGCCGTTGTGGCCGGTGAGCTCGCAAGTGGCGTAGGCCGCGTCGTCGGCGGTGGCCTCATACGGCTTGCCGGCTTCGTCCCAACGCTTGGGGATGTGCGTGGCGCCGATGCACGACACCGACTTCACCTCGCCGAACAGGTTGTCCAGCACGTAGCGCCAGTGGCACATCATGTCGAGGATCATGCCGCCGCCGTCTTCCTTGCGGTAGTTCCAGCTCGGGCGCTGAATGGGCTGCAGGTCGCCCTCGAACACCCAGTAGCCGAACTCCAGGCGCACGCTGAGCATGCGACCGAAGAAGCCGGCGCGGCGCAGCATGTCGAGCTTGCGCAGGCCGGGCAGGAAGAGCTTGTCTTGCACTGCGCCGTGTTTCAGGCCAGAGCCTTCGGCGAGGCGGGCGATCTCCACCGCTTCGTTCAGGTTGGTGGCAATCGGCTTCTCGCAATACACGTGCTTGCCAGCGCGGATGGCCTTGGCCAGCAGCGTGGGGCGCATCTGCGTGGTGCCGGCGTCGAAGAAGATGGTGTCGTCCTTGTTCTCCAGTGCCTTGTCGAGGTCGGTGCCCCAGCGCGGGATGCTGTGGGCCTTGGCCAGCGCTTCCATCTTCTCGGCGTTGCGGCCGATGAGGATCGGGTCGGGCATGACCTTGTCGCCATTCGACAGCGTGACGCCGCCTTGCGCGCGGATGGCGCAGATAGAGCGGATCAGATGTTGGTTCATGCCCATGCGGCCGGTGACGCCGTGCATGATGATTCCTAGACGTTGGGTGGCCATCGTTTTCTTCCTTGAGATGCGAGAGAGATTGCAGATCGAAGCGGGGCTTCAGTAGACGGAACGCATGGCGTCCCACGAGATGCCGGCGCCGGGTTTGCCTGTGGCAAAGCCGGGCGCGGTGGCGAGCGAGGACAGGTCGAGCTGCCCGTCGCGGATGGCGAGGCGCACTGCGCCGTCGCTCAGTTCGTACAGGCCCGGGTGGGCGCGCAGCAGGGCCTGTTGTTCGGTTTCTGGGGCTGCGGCAAGGCCGTTGACGTAGTGGTGGCCGTTGCGCTCCACGTGCGAGAGGCCGAGCCAGGAGACCAACGCCAGGTCTTGTTGCAAGCCTAAGCCGGCCTGCATGGTGAGGTCTTCGCCGGAGAGGAAGTAGCGCGGCTTTTCCTCGGAGGCGTTCCAATGCGCGCAGCGCGCCGCGTTGATGACCGACTTGTAGAAACCCTTGCAGCTCTTGCTCGAAACACCGGTGTAGCCGAGCGCACGAGCCTGCATGAAGGCGTCGAGCGTGGCGTCGGATTCATCGATGAGCAGCGGAATGCGCTTGCCGAGCGCGGACACGTCGCGCTGCAGGGCCGCGTCGCGGCGAATCGGCTGCTCGACGAAGAATGTCTTCTGCGCGAGCTTCCACAGCACGGGCGTGGACAGCATGCGGTCGAGGAAGACGCCGAAGTCGTCCGCATCGGCGTACTGCTCGTTGCCGTCGAGCGTCACGAGTTGCGCGTGGCCGTCGATCACGCGGGCGATGCGTTGGAGCCGGTCGATGTCTTGCGCGGTGTTGCCGCACAGCTTGAGCTTGAAGTGCGTGAGGCCGTAGCGGCGCACTGCCGCTGCGAGAGTCGTGGGCAGGCCGTCGGTGGGGGCGTCGGGCATGGTGTCGTTGTCGTCGATCGCATCGGCCAGCCCGACCGTGTGGCGCGCCGCGATGCGCGTGCGCGGCGATTGCCTGGACAGGAAGCTGGACATGTCGAAACCAGCTAGGTCATCGGCCAGACCGCTGCCTGCGACGTCGATGCCGCTCAGGTTGCCGCTCATCGCTGCCGCGAAGCTCACGCCACTGTGCAGGCACAGCGCGTCGAGCAGGGCGCGGTCGATCAGCGCCGGGCCGTAGCTGGCCACCAGCGGCTGCAGACCCTTGGCTTTGGCCCGTGCCTGCAGCGATGCGTAGTTCGACGCGAAATGCGTCCACGCGGTCTGCGCATCTGGCTCCGCGGTGTAGGCCTCGCGCGCATCGCGCAGAGCGAAGCGCAGTTGCTCGAAGTTCTGTTCGTTGGTGAGGGCCGGGTTCTTGTCGAACCACTTGGGCACCATCATCTCGGCGGCGCAACCCTCTGCCGTGCGGCCGTCCGCAAGGCGGATGCGGGCCTTCACATAGACCTGCGGGCAGGCCGTGACGGTGGCCGCGCCGAAGCGGAACGGCAGCCGCAGCGTGACATTGCGCTCGGCAAAGCGGATCTCCTCGACGTGAAAGCGGATGGCATCCATGGCTGGCGCTTTCTTCAGTGGTCCAGGATGCCCTGCGAGAAGAAATGCGCGCGCACCAGCTTCGTGTACGCGCCGAACTCGGGCGAGGCCATCACGTCGAGCGTGCGCGGGCGCGGCAGGTCGATGTCGTACACCGCAGCGATGGAGCCGGGCCGCTCGCTCATCACGATCACGCGGTCCGACAGGAAGATGGCTTCCGGAATGCTGTGGGTGATGAGCATCACCGTCTTCTTCGACGCCATCCAGATGCGCTGCAGTTCCAGGTTCATCTTCTCGCGCGTCATCGCGTCGAGCGCACCGAAGGGCTCGTCCATCAGCAACACCGACGGGTCGTGCAGCAGCGCGCGGCAGATCGATGCGCGTTGTTGCATGCCGCCCGACAGCTGCCAGGGGTACTTGCCCTCGAAGCCCTTCAGGCCGGCCATTTCCATGAGTTGACGCGCGCGGTCCTTCGAGGCGGCCTTCGGCAAATGGCGCATCTCAGCCTGCAGCAGGATGTTGTCCTCCACGCTGCGCCAGGGCAGCAGCACCGCGCTCTGGAACACGATGCCCACGTCTTTCTGCGGACCCTTGATCGGCTTGCCGGCCAGCGTGAGGCTGCCGCCACTGATGGGCAGCAGGCCCGCCACCATCTTCAGCAGCGTGCTCTTGCCGCAACCCGAGGGGCCGACGACGGAGACGAACTCACCTTCCTTGATGGCGAAGTCGAGCGGCTTCAGCGACTCGACCGGGCCGTCCTTGCTTTGGTAGATCTTCGAGACGCCGCGCGCTTCGATCAGGTTGACTTGGGACATTGAATGCGTGAGAGGTGGCGGCAGCGAAAGGCGCGCGGGTTCGAAGGCAGTGATCGGTCAGGGCAGGAAGTCGAGGGTCACGTAGTCTTCGGGCTTGCCGCGCGTCGATGCGTCCATGCCGCCGTACTGCACAAGCAGGTCGAGCGAATCGCTCACGTTCTTCATCGCCACGCGGTACGGGCGCTGGTTGGCCGTTTCCTTCGTGTGATAGAGCGCCACGCTCTGCTTCATGCCGACGATCAGGGTGTCGCGCACGCCGGCCTTGGGGTTGGCCTTGAGCATCGCGTCGACTGCGGCCTCGGGGCTCTTCTCGGCGGCTTCGGCGGCCTTGGTGGAGGCGCGCATGAAGCGCTTCACCAGGTCGGGGTTCTCGGTCAGCAGGTTCTTGTTGGTGATGATCCCGGAGCTGATCTGATTCACGCCAGAGTCGGCGAAGCGGATCGGCGTAACGGGCTTGCCGGTGGCGTCCTGCAGCTTGATGGCCTGGTCCATCACGTAGCCCAGCAGGAGGTCGGCCTGGCCGTTGGTCACGGCATTGAGCTTGGTCTGGCCGTCGCCAGAGACGATCTTCACCTGGTCGGCCGTGATGTTGTTGACCTTGAGGAAGAGCGGCCACATCTGCGACATCGAGTCGCCCGGCGTGACGGCCACCGTCTTGCCGATGATGTCCTTCGGCGTCTTGATGTTCTTCTCGGTGAAGCCCATCACCGACATCGGGCTCACCTGGAACAGCACGCCGGTCGACTTCAGCGGCGCGCCCTTGGCGGCGGCCTTGATCATGGTCGTGACGTCGATGTAGCCAAAGGTGGCCGACTTGGCGGCCACCGCCTGCGCGGTGACGGCGGAGCCGCGGCCTTCCTGGATGTCGAGGTCGATGCCCTCTTCAGCGTAGAAGCCCTTTTCCTTGCCGAGGAAGAAGGGCGCGTGCTCGCTGTACAGGTACCAGTTGAGCATTAGCGTGACCTTGTCCTTGGGCTTGTCGCCCTGCGCTTGCGCAGGAGCGATGGCAAAGGTGGCGAGCACTGCTGCAGCGAGCAGCGAGGGAAGCAGTTTCTTCATGGTCTTGTCTCCGGGAGTTGTTGGCTTTGCGAAGGAACTTGAAAGAGAAAACTCAGTTCGCGTGGCGCTGCGAGGCGTGCCAGGGAATCATCACGCGCTCGACCAGGTCGACGGCAACGAAAAGAATGACGCCGATGCTCGACAGCACCACCAGCGCGGCGAACATCAGCGGCAGATCGAAGTTGCCGTTGGCCACCTGCAGCACGTAGCCGATGCCCGAGTTGGAGCCGACGAATTCACCAACCACCGCGCCGACCACGGCCAGCGTGACCGACACCTTCAGGCCGCTGAAGATCGACGGCAGCGCCTGCGGCAGGCTGATCTTGAGAAAGGTCTGCAGGCGGCTCGCACCCATCGAGCGCGAGAGGTCGAGCATGTCGGGCTCGACCGACTTGAAGCCCATCACCGTGGACACCACCACAGGGAAGAAGCCCAGCAGGAAGGCGCTGATCACCTTGGGGAAAATGCCGAAGCCGAACCACACCACGAACAGCGGCGCGATCGCTACCTTCGGGATGCTCTGCGAGAACACCAGCAGGGGATAAACGTACGACTCGACCACGCGCGAGTAGGCGATGACCATGGCAATCGGAATGCCGATCAGGATCGTCAGGCCGAAGCCGCCCAGCGTGGCGAGCGTGGTCTTCCAGCTCTCGGCGAGCAGGCGCGGCCACTCGGCGACGAGTTGCTTCACCACTTCCCACGGCGGGGGAATCAGGTAAGCCGGAATCTTGAAGAGGCGGATCGCCAGATCCCACAGCACCAGCAGCAGCAAGATGAGGATGAAAGGGCGCAGGGCCGGAGAGAGCAGGAGCTTGCGGAACATGGCGAGGGCCGGGGCTTTCAGAAGGCTTGCTTACTGTTGAACCGAGAGCCCGGCTGCCTTCACGAGCTGCGCGTTGCTCGCGATCTCTTCCTTGATGTAGGCGTCGAACTGCTCGGGCTTGAGCGTCCACGCGTCCGCGCCGAGCTTGGCGAAGCGCTCCTTCACCTCGGGCGTGGCCAGCGCCTTCGCCACCTCGGCGTGCAGGCGCTCGACGATGTCGCGCGGCGTCTTGGCGGGCGCCATCATCCCGATCCAGAAGTTGAACTCGGAGCCGGGCACGCCGGCCTCGGTGGTGGTGGGCACGTCGGGCAGGGCGGCGGCGCGCTTGGGCGAGCCGACGGCCAGCGCCAGCAGCTGGCCTTCCTTGATCTGGCCGATGACCGGGGCGATGGGCGAGAAGTAGTAGTCGACGCGGCCCGAGAGCACTTCGGTCACAGCCTCGCCCGATCCTTTGAAGGGGATGTTGGTCGCGTCGATCTTCGCGGCCATCTTGAACTTCTCGGCGTTCAGGTGCGTCGCGCTGCCCTGGCCGGCTGAGGCGAAGTTCATGCTGCCGGGCTTGGCGCGCGCGGCGGCCAGCAGCTGGGGCAGCGTCTTGATGTTCTTGCTGGGCGAGATCACCAGCGCGTTGGGCAGCGACGAGATCGGCGTGACACCCGCGAAGTCGTGCACCGTGTCGAAGGGCAGCTTGGCGAAGGTCGAAGGGCTCACCGTATGCGATGACGAATGGATCATCACTGTGTAGCCATCGGGCGCGGCCGTGGCCACCGCCTGCTGGCCGATGGTGCCGCTGGCGCCGCCGCGGTTGTCGACCACCAGCGTCTGGCCCATGCTGGCGCTCATCTTGTCGGTGATGGCGCGGGCAATGATGTCGGTGGTGCTGCCGGCCGCGAAGGGAACGATCACGCGGATGGGCTTGGTCGGGTAGCCGTTCTGCGCGGCGGCCAGGCCGGGCAGCAGGGCCGCGATGCAGGTCAGCGAAGCAACGACGGTGGTGCGTGCAGTGCTGGCAAAGAGCTTCATGGATGTCTCCGCGCGGTCGGGCCGCTTTCTTGAATCGATCAATTCACCAATGAGTGAATTATCGATTGTAGGAACGGCTGCACCGCAGCGTCAACGGCCGCTGCCTAGTAGATACCCGGAGGTGCGAAGGCGAGCCGACGAAGCTCAGTGCAGGACGTAGCCCAGCACGAGGTCGGTCATGTGCGAGAGGCGTTGCGCCATCGCTTTGGGCGCGCGCAGGTCGCGGCCGAAGATGGCCGAGAGCGTGTGGTTGTTCGAGAGGTAGAAGTAGCAGAGCGACGCGATGGAGATGTAGAGCTGCACCGGGTCCACGCCGGCGCGGAACAGGTTGTCGCGCCGGCCGCGCTCCAGCACGGTGTCTAGCAGTTGCACCAGCGGCGAGTTCATTTCCTGAATGCGTTCGGAGCGCTTCAGGTGCGCCGCGCAATGCAGGTTCTCGCTGTTGAGCAGCGTGATGAACTCGGGGTGCTCCAGGTAGTAGTGCCAGGTGAAGGACACCAGCTGGCGGATGGCCTCGACCGGTTCGATCTCGTCGAGGTGCAGGCGCTGCTCGGCCTCGCGGATGTCGGCGTAGGTGCGCTCCAGCACCGCCAGGAACAGGTCGTCCTTGCTGCCGAAGTAGTAGTAGATGAGGCGCTTGTTGAGGCCCGCGCGCTCGGCAATGCTGTCCATGCGCGCGCCGGCGAGGCCGCGCGCGGAGAACTCGTCGCGCGCCGACGCGAGGATGGCGAGCTGCGAACGGTCGGCGTCGCGCGAACGGGGTTCGATCACTTCGGCGGCGTCGGGTGAGGAGTCCTTGGAGGCCTTCATGGCGAGAATTTAACCAATTGGGGAATTAACGCAAGGCGTCTGGAGCGGGCGCACATAATTGCCGAAGACATTTGCAGCTGAGGTTCTACTTCTCATGAGTACATCACAACCCGCAGGCCACCTGATCGTCGAGTGCCTGGTCGAGCAGGGCATGGAAATCGCGTTCGGCGTGCCGGGCGAGAGCTTCCTGGCGGTGCTCGACGGCTTCCATGCGTACCGCGATCGCACGAGCTTCATCGTCAACCGGCAGGAGGGCGGCGCGGCATTCATGGCCGAGGCGCACGGCAAGCTCACGGGGCGGCCGGGCGTGTGCTTCGTCACGCGCGGACCCGGCGCGACGAACGCATCGATCGGCGTGCACAACGCCTTCCAGGATTCGACGCCGATGGTGCTGTTCGTCGGCGACGTCGGCAGCGACTTCCGCGACCGCGAGGCTTTCCAGGAGGTCGACTACGGCAGCTTCTTCGGACCGAGCACCAAGGGCTTTGCCAAGCGCGTGGAGCGCATCGACGATGCGAACCGCATTCCCGAATACATCGCGCGCGCCTTCGCCACCGCGATGAACGGACGACCGGGGCCGGTGGTGCTGGCGCTGCCTGAGGACATGCTGCGCAGCGAGACGGCGGCGCGGCCGCTGGCGCGCGTGGAGGCGGTCGAGCCCTGGAGCGATCCGGGCGCGTTGCGCACCTTGCGCGAGCTGCTGCTGAAGTCACAGCGCCCGCTCGTGATTGCCGGTGGCGGTGGCTGGACGACGCAGGCCGCACAGGCGCTGCAGCGCTTTGCGGAGAACTGGCGGCTGCCGGTGACGAACGCCTTTCGCTTTCAGGACACTTTCGACAACCACCATCCGCTGTATGCGGGCGACGTCGGCATTGCGATCAACCCGAAGCTCGCGCAGCGCGTGAAGGATGCCGACCTGATCCTGGCCATCGGCCCGCGCCTGGGCGAGATGACGACCGGCGGCTACACGCTGCTCGAAGCACCGAAGGCGAAGCAGACGCTGGTGCACATCCATGCGAGCGCCGAGGAACTCAACCGCGTGTACCAGGCCGACCTGGCGATCAACGCCGGCATGAGCGCGGCCGCGCGCAGCCTGGAGGTGCTGAGCGCGCCGCCGACGCTGCCGTGGGAGGAATGGACGCTGCAGGCCCATGCCGATTACGAAGCCAACCTCGTGCCGCAGCCGCTGGCAGGCATGCCCGCAGAGACGCCGCGCGGGCCGGTCGACATGGCGGAAGTTGTCGCGCTACTGCAGAAGCACCTGCCGGCGGACGCGGCCATCACCAACGGCGCGGGCAACTTTGCGAGCTGGGTGCATCGCTACTTCCGCTATCACGGGCTCGCGAAGGGCGCGAAGACGCAGCTGGCGCCGACCAGCGGGGCGATGGGCTATGGGGTGCCGGCTGGCATCGCAGCCAATCTTGCGACGGGGCGCGTGGCCTTCACCATCGCGGGCGACGGCGATTTTCTGATGACGGGGCAGGAGCTCGCGACGGCTGCGCAGCACGGCGGCAAGAGCATCGTCGTGCTGCTCAACAACGGCATGTTCGGCACCATCCGCATGCACCAGGAGCGCGAGTACCCCGAACGCACCAGCGGCACCGCGCTGCGCAACCCTGACTTCTGCGGCCTCGCGCGCGCGTACGGATATGCGGCCGAGCGTGTGACGGAAACGGCGCAGTTCGAAGCCGCGCTGCTGCGCGCGCTGGCGGCCGACACCGGCACGCTGATCGAGATTCCGCTCGACCCCGAAGTGATCACCACCCGTGGCACGCTCGCGTCGATCACGCGTTCAGCGAAGCAGCAGCAGGCGCAGGGCTGAGCGCCGAGCGATGACGGGCCACCTCGTCGCGCAAGGACGGCGAGCGCAGTTCGAACACGTCGAACAGGCCGAGTGCGTCGAGGGCGGGGATCAGGAAGACAAGGTCTTGCTCGGCGGCGTGCTTGTCGGCGGCCGACGCGCTTGCGTCTTCAAGAATACGCACGTTGGCGAGGAAGGCGCCGACCGATCCCTTGCGCAGGGTGCGGCCGTTCACGACGGTGAAGTCTGCGCCGTCGGGTAATACGTCTTGGGCTTTCATGGATGTTCCTTGGATGGGTTGTTGAGGATGAACTCGATGCTAGGCAGCGGCGCGCGTTCGGGCTTGCGGCACGGGGCCAATCGATACCTCCGGCGGGCCAACCATGGCCGCTGAGGCTCCTGTGAAGCTCTGGATCAACGCCTACGAGGCGCCGCGCGTCACGGACTACCACGCGCATGAAACCGGCCAGTTGTTCGCACTGCGCGAGGGTTTGCAGGTCATCGAGACGCCTTCGGGCCGCTGGGTGCAGCCGCCGGGGTGGATCGGCTGGATCGCGCCGCGCTGCGCCCATGCGGCGCAGAGCTTTGGTGCGACGGCAGGCTGGAGCCTGCACATCGACGCGCTGATGGCGACTGCCTTGCCGGACGGGCCGCATGTGTTTGCCGTCACGCCGCTGGTGCAGGGGCTGATCGACCGGCTGACTTCGATGGATGCCACCGAGCCTCTGCTGGAGCCGCGCCGTGCGCGGCTGGTGGGCGTGCTGATCGATGAGCTTGCGGCGAGCGCCAGGCCGTCGCTGCACCTGCCGATGCCGCAGGACAAGCGCCTTGCCGCGATGGCTGCGGCGCTGGCCAATGATCCGGCGTTGCCGGACGGCATCGACGAATGGGCCGATCGCATCGGCATGGCGCGAAGGACGCTCACGCGCCGCTTCGCTGTGGAGACGGGTCTGAGCTTCGCGCAATGGCGCCAGCAGGCGCGGTTGTTGAAGTCCGTCGAACTGCTGAGCCTGAAGGAGCCCGTGACAGCAGTAGCGCTGACAGTGGGCTACAGCTCGGTGAGCGCCTTCATCGAGGCCTTCCGCAAGCACTTCGGGCGCACGCCGTCGCGCTTCTTCGAAGAAAGCGTGGCCTTGCCGCAGGCGAAAAAAAAGCCCGCATGAAGCGGGCTTTTTGATTCAGGAGCGCGAGGCCCCTGAGCGCTTACTTGACGTGCTTGCCGATCAGCGCGGCCAGTTCGAACATCGACACTTGGGCCTTGCCGAAGATTTCCTTCAGCTTGGCGTCGGCGTTGATGTTGCGCTTGTTGGCCTTGTCTTGAAGGTTGTTCTTCTTGATGTAGTCCCACAGCTTGCTCACGACAGCGGTGCGCGGCAGCGGCGTCGAGCCAACCACAGCGGCGAGTGCCGGGCTGGGGGTCAGGGCCTTCATGAACGCGGCGTTGGGCGTGCGCTTCTTGGCGGGAGCAGCCTTCTTTGCGGGAGCGGCCTTCTTGGCAGGAGCCTTCTTCGCCGGAGCAGCCTTCTTAGCAGGAGCAGCAGCCTTCTTGGCCGGTGCTGCCTTCTTCGCAGGAGCCGCCGCCTTCTTTGCGGGAGCGGCCTTCTTTGCCGGAGCTTTCTTGGCCGGAGCCTTCTTTGCAGTTGCCATGGTTGATTTCCTTTTTTGGTTGAACACTCACCAATGAAAAACTTGCGTCTCCAGTGGCAATGCGGATGCTAAATGAGAAAAAACGCGTTTCCAAGGGAAAAAGCGCTTTTTTCATTGGGAGTTGTTGTTTTTTCAGAGGGGAGAAGCCCTGTTTTTCACGTTCGGCGCCCAGGCCATGTCGCAAGCACCACGCCCGCGAGGGCAATGACGAACGCAACGAGCTGTGGCGAAGAGAGGTTTTCACCCAGCACGAGCACGCCAACGAGGGCTGCGCTCACGGGCAACATCACGGCGAAAACACCCGCTTGTGCGGCTGGTACGTGGCGAAGTCCGGTCATCCAGAGCCACACCGTCCAGATGCTTGCAGCGAGCGCGTAGACCACGAGCAGCGCCCAGGTGCCGAAGCGCACCGCGGTGAAGTCGAACTGCAGCGCGAACCAGATGCCGAAGGGCAGCGAGAGCACGAAGCCCCACAGGTTGATGAGCGAGGCGATGCGCTTGGGCCCCAGGCGTCCCGTGAGCGACTTGCCGATCACCGCATAGGCCGTCTCGCAGAGCACCGCGCAGAACACGAGCAGGTTGCCGAGCCAGGGCATCGATGCCGACGAAGCAGAGGGCGATGCCGGTGCGTGCGCCGGCGACAGTGCCAGCAGACCGATGCCGAGCGCGGCGCAGGCGATGGCCAGGCCGATGCGCACGGTGATGCGCTCGCGCAGGAACAGCCAGCTCGCGACGGCCACGCACGCGGGGATCGACGCCATGATCACGCCCGCCGACACCGCGCTCGTGAGGCTCACGCCGAACAGCATGCAGATCGAGAACATGAAGTTGCCGAGGAACGACTCGAGGAACACCAGCCAGCGCGTGCGCGCGGTCATCGGCGGCTCGTCGGGTGTGCGCATGAGCCAATGCGGCATGGCCAGCGCGGCGATGCCGAAGCGCAGCCATGCGAGCAGCAGCACCGGAAAGGCGGCAACGAGGGGCTTGGAGAGGGCGACGTAGCCGCCGACGAGCGACATGCTCAGGGCCAGGCAGCCGTAGGCCACGAGGCGGCCTGATGCGGGAGCAGCGGAGTTCAATAGACTGAAGTTCTGTAGTTGCGGAGAAGGCGGTTTCGATGATGCCCCACGTTTTTGTTTACGGCACGCTGCGCCGCGGCGGGCGCAACGACATCGCGCGCTACCGGCCCACGCCGGTGTTAGTGGGCGAGGCGAGCATTGCCGGCACGCTGTACGACCTGGGCGCCTATCCGGGTGTCGTGCTGGGTGGGGTGGGGCGCGTGAAGGGCGAGGTCTACGTTGTCGAGCCTGCGGTTGAGGCAGCGCTCGACGTGCTCGAGGAAGTGGCCGACGACGACTCGGGCGAGTACATCAAGCGGCAGGTGCGCGTGGATGTTGGCGGGCAGTGGTTCGATTGCCTGGTCTACGAGATCCATCCGACGCGCATTGCAGGTCGCCGCGTGATCGAAAGTGGCGATTGGATCGCGCATGCGGCGCGAAGCGATGCCTCGTTTTCACAACCGAAAGGTTGATTGCGCATTGCGAAATTGATAACTGCTGCGCCGCAATATTTTTTCTCGATATGAGAAAAATAATTTTGCATTGAGAAATATCTCTCTAAGTTGTTGATTTAATTGATTGAAAAATATGTCTTCTATAAGACATAAGAGTCTGCGGTCCGATTACAGTAACTCCACGGCCGCAGCGCCCAACCTTCAATCAACCTCACGGAGTGACCATGCCCCAGACCCTCACAGAACAACTCAGCCGCGAACAGCAGATTGCCGCCCTCGAAAAGGAATGGGCCACCGATCCGCGCTGGAAGGGCGTCAAGCGTGGCTACAGCGCGGCCGACGTGGTGCGCCTGCGCGGTTCGTTCCCCATCGAGCACACGCTGGCCAAGCGCGGCGCAGAGAAGCTCTGGGACAAGATCAACGGTGGCTCCAAGAAGGGCTACGTGAACGCGTTCGGCGCTATCTCCGCTGGTCAGGCCATGCAGCAAGCCAAGGCTGGCCTGGAAGCCGTGTACCTGTCGGGCTGGCAAGTCGCCGCCGACGGCAACAGCTCCGAGACGATGTACCCCGACCAGTCGCTGTACGCCTACGACTCGGTGCCGACGATGGTCCGCCGCATCAACAACACCTTCCGCCGCGCCGATGAAATCCAGTGGGGCCGCGGCGTCAACCCGGGCGACAAGGAGTTCATCGACTACTTCCTGCCCATCGTGGCCGACGCGGAAGCCGGTTTCGGCGGCGTGCTCAATGCCTTCGAACTGATGAAGAACATGATCACGGCAGGCGCGGCCGGCGTGCACTTCGAAGACCAGCTGGCTGCCGTGAAGAAGTGCGGCCACATGGGCGGCAAGGTGCTCGTGCCGACGCATGAAGCCTGCGAGAAGCTGATTGCCGCGCGTTTCGCAGCTGACGTGCTGGGTGTGTCGACCATCGTCCTGGCCCGCACCGACGCGGAAGCCGCGAACCTGATCACCTCCGACCACGACGCCAACGACAAGCCCTTCCTGACGGGCGAGCGCACGCAGGAAGGCTTCTACCGCGTGAAGAACGGCCTGGAGCAAGCCATCAGCCGCGGCGTGGCCTACGCACCCTACGCCGACCTGGTGTGGTGCGAAACCGGCGTGCCGGACATCGGCTTCGCCCGCGAATTCGCACAAGCCGTGCACGCCGCCTGCCCCGGCAAGCTGCTGTCGTACAACTGCTCGCCTTCCTTCAACTGGAAGAAGAACCTCGACGACAAGCAGATCGCCTCGTTCCAGGAAGACCTGTCGGCCCTGGGCTACAAGTACCAGTTCATCACGCTGGCCGGCATCCACGTCAACTGGTTCAACACCTTCCAGTTCGCCCACGCCTACGCTCGCGGCGAAGGCATGAAGCACTACGTCAACATGGTGCAGGAGCCCGAGTTCGCCGCGCGCGACAAGGGCTACACCTTCGTGTCGCACCAGCAGGAAGTTGGTGCCGGTTACTTCGACGACGTGACCACCGTGATCCAGGGCGGTTCGTCCAGCGTGAAGGCGCTGTCAGGCTCGACCGAGGAAGAGCAATTCCACTGATCGGGTGATCGATCCTCGCGGGTCGGTCTTTCGACGGACAGATATTTCGCTGTCACTTTCAGCCCGGCCGCGTGCCGGGCTTTTTTGCGTCCGTTGCACGCTCAGGCTTCTAGGCGCACCTCGCGCACGCCGCGGCCCAGGCGCTGGCGCAGCAGGGTGCGCAGCGTGACTCCGTCGGCGTAGCCCACCATGCCGGCGATCTGCTCGAGGCTCTTGTCGCTGGTCTTGAGCAGATGCACCGCGCGTTCCACGCGCAGGTCCTGCACGTAGGAAAGTGGACTCTTGCCCAGCACCTGCTGCATGCGGCGGGCCAGCGTGCGCTTGCTGGCGCCGGCGGCTTGCGCGGCCTCGTCGAGCGAGAAGCCATCGGCCAGCCGTCCGCGCGCCCAGCGCTCGAAGCGCTCCACCAGCGGGTCGGAATGCGAGAGGTGGTCGGAGATCACGTAGGCCGACTGCGACGGCCGCGAATCGACGATCAGGTAGCGCGCGACCAGCGTGGCGAGTTCGGGGCTGGCCTGGCGCACGATCCACAGCGCCATGTCGACATGGCTCAGCGCCGCGCCGGCCGTGACCAGGTTGCCGGAGCTGACCAGCATGCGCGAGTCTTCCAGCTGCACGGCGGGGTAGCGCTGGCGGAACAACGTGGCCAGCCACCAGGTCGTGGTTGCCTTCTGGCGATCGAGCACGCCCGACTCGGCGAGCACGAAGGTGCCGATGCAGGCGGCGGCCAGGTTGGCGCTTTTGCTTGCGCGCTCCTGAATTGCGGCGCAGGCGTCGCGCACGTCCGGGCGAAGCAAGGCGGGCTCCAGTGTTTCGGGCATCTTGCAGCCGAGCGCGGGAACGATCAGCCAATCCGCTGAGCCGGCGCCAAGCGCGCGAGCCACCGGAACGGTGAGGCCCTGCGAAGTTTTCACCCGCTTGCGAGCGCCCGTCACCGTGACTTCGAATGGCGCCACGTCGAGCTGCAGCATGGCCGCGAGTTCGTTGGCAGTGGTGAACACGTCGAGCACCGTGGACAGGCCGGTGTCGAACACGCCATCGAGAGCGAGTACGTCGAGTTTCATGGCCATAACGATATCAAAGATGTCAAAAATGCCAATAGCTCCAGAGGCGATGGCTGCCTAGAGTCCATACCAACGCCGCGCAATGTCGCGCGCCGTTCAACTCAGGAGATCACCCATGATCAAGTACGCACTGTTCGCCCGACTCGAAGCCAAGCCGGGCAAGGAAGGCGATGTAGAGAAGTTTCTCGAAGCCGGCCTTGCGATGGCGCGCGACGAGAAGACCACGCCGATCTGGTTTGCGCTGCGCCTGTCGCCGAACACTTTCGGCGTGTTCGACGCATTCGAAGACGAGGCCGGGCGCCAGGCCCATCTGACCGGCCCGATCGCCCAGGCGCTGATGGCGAAGGCTCCCGAGCTGTTCGCCAAGCCGCCGTCGATCGAGCCCATCGAAGTGCTCGGGCTCAAGAATGCGGCGCCCGCGCCCTGAGCGGGCAGCGGCTAGAATTGCGGGCTCTGCACTCAACAAGAGCGAGAAAGGCACCTTGGTTATGACACCGCGAACTACTCCGCAAGGATTCAGTGGCTTTTTCTTCACTGAAGGAAAAGGCCGGTAGCCCCGCGCTCGCTGGTTTCTGCCAGCTTCACAACCAAGCAAAGCGCGGCACCCACCGCGCTTTTTTGTTTTTCTCCCCGAGGTTTTCTTCAAATGATCCAGATCACGCTCCCCGACAACTCGCGCCGCGAGTTCCCCGGCCCGGTTTCGGTGGCCGAAGTCGCTCAGTCCATCGGCCCCGGCCTGGCCAAGATGACGGTGGCCGGCAAGGTCGACGGCAGGCTCGTCGATGCCAGCGACGTTATCGACCATGACGCCAAGCTGCAGATCATCACGCCCAAGGACGACGAAGGCCTGGAAATCATCCGCCACTCGACGGCCCACCTGGTCGGCCATGCGGTGAAGCAGCTCTACCCGACGGCCAAGATGGTGATCGGGCCGGTGATCGACGAGGGCTTCTACTACGACATCTCGTACGAACGCCCGTTCACGCCCGAGGACATGGCCGCCATCGAGGCGCGCATGCGCGAGCTGATCGCGCAGGACTACGACGTGATCAAGAAGATGACGCCGCGTGCCGAAGTCATCGAAGTCTTCAAGTCGCGCGGCGAGGACTACAAGCTGCGCCTCGTCGAGGACATGCCCGACGAGCAGGCCATGGGCCTGTACTACCACCAGGAATACGTCGACATGTGCCGCGGCCCGCACGTGCCGAACACGCGTTTCCTGAAGGTCTTCAAGCTCACGAAGCTGGCCGGCGCCTACTGGCGCGGCGACGCCAAGAACGAGCAACTCCAGCGCATCTACGGCACGGCCTGGGCCGACAAGAAGCAGCTCGACCAGTACATCCAGCGCATCGAGGAAGCCGAGAAGCGCGACCACCGCAAGCTCGGCAAGGAGCTCGACCTGTTCCATATCGACGAAGTGGCGCCGGGCGTGGTGTTCTGGCACCCCAAGGGCTGGGCCGTGTGGCAGGCCGTGGAGCAGTACATGCGCGGCATCTACCGCGACACGGGCTATTGGGAAGTGAAGGGCCCGCAGATCCTCGACAAGAGCCTGTGGGAGAAAACGGGCCACTGGCAGAACTACCGCGACAACATGTTCACGACGGAGTCGGAGAAGCGCGAATATGCGCTCAAGCCGATGAACTGCCCGGGCCACGTGCTGATCTTCAAGAGCGACCTGCGCAGCTACCGTGACCTGCCGCTGCGCTACGGCGAGTTCGGCCAGTGTCACCGCAACGAGCCCAGCGGCGCGCTGCACGGCATCATGCGCGTGCGCGGCTTCACGCAGGACGACGGGCACATCTTCTGCACGGAAGACCAGATCCTCGACGAGTGCATCGCGTACACGGAGCAGCTGCAGAAGGTCTATGCCGACTTCGGCTTCACGGACATCCTCTACAAGGTTGCCACGCGGCCCGAGAACCGCGTCGGCTCCGACGAACTGTGGGACAAGGCCGAGCACGCGGTGATGGAATCGCTGCGCCGCTCGGGCGTCGACTTCGTCATTGCACCGGGCGACGGCGCCTTCTATGGCCCCAAGATCGAATACACGCTGCGCGATGCCATCGGCCGCCAGTGGCAGTGCGGCACGATGCAGGTCGACTTCAACACGGCCGAGCGCCTGGGCGGCGAATACGTGACGGAGTCGAGTGGTCGTGCGCACCCCGTGATGCTGCACCGTGCGATCGTCGGCAGCCTCGAGCGCTTCATCGGCATGCTGATCGAACACCACTCGGGCGCGCTGCCCGCATGGCTCGCGCCGGTACAGGTGGCGGTGCTCAATATCAGCGAAGGACAGGCCGATTACGCCGCGCAAGTTGCGAAAGCGCTGCAAAATCAAGGGCTTAGGGTTCAGCTTGACCTGCACAACGAGAAGATTACGTATAAAATACGGAAGCATTCGTTGCAAAAGCTCCCTTATATCGTTGTCGTAGGCGACAAGGAAAAGGAAGCAGGTGCCGTCGCAGTGCGCGCCCGGGGCAATCAAGACCTCGGTGCAATGTCCCTCGAATCGTTCGTGCAACGGCTCGTCCAGGATATTGCCGACAAGCGTTGATTTGTCTTCGGAACACCCCATATGTTTCAAAGCCAAATCATGCCGTTTGTCCGCGAGGACTGACCGGTGTTCGCTACAGATTTTGTAGCAAATTTTGAAGGATTCTGACCATCGCTACTGCATTCCGCGACCGCCGCCACCGCGAGGAACGCCAACACCGCCTGAACCGGGAAATCATGGCCCCGGAAGTCCGCCTGATCGGCCCGGATAACGAGCAATTGGGTGTCGTGAGTCTTGCCGAGGCTCTGCGCCTTGCCGGTGAGCAGGACGTGGACCTGGTGGAGGTCGTTGCGGCGGCCAACCCGCCGGTATGCCGCCTGATCGAGTACGGCAAGTTCAAGTACCACGAGCAGAAGAAGGCAGCCGAGGCGAAGTCGAAGCAGAAGGTCATCGAGGTCAAGGAAATCAAGTTCCGGCCTGGTACCGACGATGGCGACTACAACATCAAGATGCGCAACATCAAGCGCTTTCTTGATGAGGGCGACAAATGCAAGATCACGCTGCGCTTCCGCGGCCGCGAGATCACGCACCAGGAGCTCGGTCTGGCATTGCTGCAGCGCATTCGCGACGAGCTGGGCGACCTGATCATGGTCGAGCAGTTCCCGAAGCTCGAAGGCCGGCAGATGATCATGATGATCGCACCGGGCCGCAAGAAGGCTGGTGGCGCTGCGCCGAAGCCGGCAGCAGATGCCGCCGCACCGGCAGCGTCGCCCGCAACAGCCTGAATGTCAGGGTTGCAGTAGAGAAGAGAAGGTTCGAAGGGATTTCGCCTTTGCCAGCGCCTCGCGAGAGATGCCGGCAGGGGCGGGATAAAGAAGTGTCTCGGGGCCAACAAGTCCGTGGAGCATCCATGGCGCCTCACGAGCACAAACTAAAGGAGCATTCACATGCCCAAAATGAAGACCAAGAGCAGCGCGAAAAAACGTTTCCGCGTTCGTCCCGGTGGCACCGTCAAGCGCGGTCAAGCCTTCAAGCGTCACATCTTGACGAAGAAGACCACCAAGAACAAGCGTCACCTGCGTGGTGCAGTCGCAGTGCATGAGACCAACATGGTTTCTGTCGCCGCCATGCTGCCCGGCCGTGGCATTTAACTCAGACGAACAAGGAGTACACACATGCCTCGCGTCAAACGTGGTGTAACGGCTCGCGCCCGCCACAAGAAAGTTCTCGCACTCGCCAAGGGTTTCCGCGGTCGCCGCGGCAATGTCTTCCGCGTCGCCAAACAGGCGGTGATGAAGGCAGGCCAATACGCCTACCGTGACCGCCGTACCAAGAAGCGCGTGTTCCGTCAGCTGTGGATCGCGCGTATCAACGCCGCCTCGCGTGAACTGGGCCTGACCTACAGCCAGTTCGCCAACGGCATCCGCAAGGCCGGTATCGAGATCGACCGCAAGATGCTTGCGGACATCGCCGTGCACGACAAGGCCGCTTTTGCCGGCATCGTGGAGCAGGTCAAGGCCAAGCTGGCTGCTTGATTCTGCACAGCAGGGATGCTGCCTTCGGGTAGCTTCCTGCGCCCACGGCTCAAGGGCTGGCGCTTGAAAAGGCTCCAGCTCTTTTTTATTTCCCCTCGAAGATTTTTGTTGCTATGAACGAGTTGGACTCCCTGGTCGACACCGCACGCGCCGCCTTCGCCGAAGCGAAAACGCCCGCCGAGCTCGAAAACGCCAAGGCCCAGTTCCTCGGCAAGTCGGGCCGCATCACCGAGCTGATGAAGGGCATGGCCGCGCTGAGTGTCGAAGAGAAGAAGTCCCGCGGCGCCGCGATCAACGTCGCCAAGCAGGCCATCGAGGCCGCACTGACCGACCGCCGCCAGCAACTGGCCGACGAAGAACTCTCGCTGCAACTGCGCGCCGAAGCGCTCGACGTGAGCCTGCCAGGCCGCCGCCGCATTCCTGGCGGACTGCACCCCGTGAGCCGCACCCTGGAGCGCATCGAGGAAATCTTCTCCAGCATGGGCTTCGACGTGGCCGACGGCCCCGAAGTCGAGAGCGACTGGCACAGCTTCACCTCGCTGAACAACCCACCGAACCATCCGGCGCGTTCGATGCAGGACACCTTCTACGTCGACATCAACGGCGACGACGGCATTCCCTACAACCTGCGTCCGCACACCAGCCCGATGCAGGTGCGCTATGCGCATCAGCACATCAAGAAGTACGCCGCCGAGTTCGCGGCCGCTGCAGCCGACACCACCGGCACCGTGAAGGCGCCCGAGATCCGCGTGATCGCGCCCGGCCGTACCTACCGCGTCGACAGCGACGCCACCCACTCGCCCATGTTCCACCAGTGCGAAGGCCTGTGGCTCGGCGAGAACGTGAGCTTCAAGGACCTGAAGGTCGTCTTCACCGACTTCTGCCGCACCTTCTTCGAGCGCGATGACCTCGTGCTGCGCTTCCGCCCGAGCTTCTTCCCGTTCACCGAACCGAGCGCCGAGATCGACATCCAGTTCGCGAGCGGGCCGCTGGCCGGCCGCTGGCTCGAGGTGTCGGGCTCGGGCCAGGTGCATCCGAACGTGGTGCGCAACATGGGGCTCGACCCCGAACGCTACATCGGCTTCGCCTTCGGCATGGGCCCCGACCGGCTCACGATGCTGCGCTACGGCGTGAACGACCTGCGCCTCTTCTTCGACGGCGACCTGCGTTTTCTCTCGCAGTTCCAGTAAGCACCCCTCCATAGAAAAACCAGATCGAGATCGAAGAGATGCAATTCCCGGAATCCTGGCTGCGCGAGTTCTGCAACCCGCCCCTCGACAGCGCCGCACTGGCCGAAACGCTCACCATGGGTGGCTTCGAGGTCGAAGAGCGCCGACCGGTGGCGCCGCCTTTCACGCGCATCGTGGTCGGCGAAATCAAGGAAGCCGAGCAGCACCCGAATGCCGATCGCCTGCGCGTGTGCCAGGTCGACGCGGGGCAGGGCGCCTTGCTCAATATCGTGTGCGGCGCACCCAATGCGCGTGTCGGCATCAAGGTGCCGTGCGCACTCGTCGGCGCCGAACTGCCGCCGGGTGAAGACGGCAAGCCCTTCCTCATCAAGCTCGGCAAGCTGCGCGGCGTCGAGAGCCAGGGCATGCTGTGCTCGGCGCGCGAACTGGGCCTGAACGAAGACCACGGCGGCCTGCTCGAGCTCGATGCCAATGCGCCCATCGGCGCCGACGTACGCGACGTGCTCAAGCTCGACGACGCGCTGCTCACGCTCAAGCTCACTCCCAACCTGGCGCACGGCCTCAGCGTCTACGGCGTGGCGCGTGAACTCGCCGCGCTCACCGACGCGCCGCTCAAGACTCCTGCCATCGCGCCGGTGGCGACGTCTTTCGCCGACGTGCTGCCCGTCAAGGTCGAAGCCCCCGAACTCTGCGGCCGCTTCTCGGGTCGCATCGTGCGCGGCGTCAACACCAAGGTCGCGACGCCGGCATGGATGGTCGAGCGCCTTGCGCGCTGCGGCCAACGCAGTGTGACGCCGCTGGTCGACATCTCGAACTACGTGATGTTCGAATACGGCCAGCCCAGCCACATCTTCGACCTCGACAAGATCCACGGCGGCCTCACGGTGCGCTGGGGCAAGGCGGGCGAACAGCTCAAGCTGCTCAACGGCACGACCATCACCGTCGACGAGAAGGTCGGCGTGATCGCCGACGACCACGAAGTCGAATCGCTCGCCGGCATCATGGGAGGCGACGCCACCTCGGTGTCCGACGACACGCGCAACATCTATGTCGAGGCCGCGTTCTGGTGGCCCGAGGCTGTGCAAGGGCGTTCGCGTCGCTTCAACTTCTCGACCGATGCGGGCCACCGCTACGAGCGTGGCGTCGATCCGAGCCGCACTGTGCAAATCATCGAGCGCATCACGCAACTGATCGTCGAGATCTGCGGCGGCGAGGCCGGCAGGATGGACGACCAGACGCTGAGCGTGCCCGAGGCCGTACCCGTCACGCTGCGCGTCGAGCGTGCGGCGCGCGTGATCGGCATGCCGCTGACGCAGGCGCAATGCGCCGACGCGCTGAACCGTCTCGGCTTCACGATCACTGAAGGCGAGGGCACGTTGACTGTGACCCCGCCGCCGCACCGCTTCGACCTGCTGATCGAAGAAGACCTGATCGAGGAAGTCGCGCGTCTGATCGGCTTCAACAACCTGCCGACCACCGCGCCGCTCGCTCCCATCACCGCCCGCGTGCGGCCCGAGGCGCAGCGCAGCCGCTTTGCGGTGCGCCGCAGCGTCGCGGGGCTGGGCTATCAGGAAACGATCAACTTCAGTTTCGTCGAAGCGCATTGGGAGCAGGACCTCGCAGGCAATGCGAACCCGATCAAGCTGCTGAACCCCATCGCCAGCCAGATGAGCGTGATGCGCTCGTCGCTGCTGGGCTCGCTGCTGCAGGTGCTCAAGTTCAACCTCGACCGCAAGGCGCCTCGTGTGCGCGTGTTCGAAGTGGGCCGCGTGTTCATGCGCGACGACAGCGTTGCCACCACCGACAGCACCGTGCGCGGCGTGAACCAGCCGATGCGCGTGGCGGGCCTCGCCTGGGGCGACGCCAACGAGTCGCGCTGGGACGGCAAGCCGCAGCGCGTCGACTTCTACGACGTCAAGGGCGACGTCGAAGCACTGCTCGCGCCGCTGGTGCCCAGCTTCGAAGTGGCCGAGCATCCGGCCCTGCACCCGGGCCGTTCGGCGCGCGTGCTGGTTGGCGGCAAGGCCATCGGCTTCGTCGGCGAACTGCATCCGCGCTGGCGCCAGAAGTGGGACTTCGCACAGGCGCCCGTGTTGTTCGAACTCGACCTCGATGCCGTTACGGCGCGCCCCGTGCCGGTCGCACAGCCGGTGCCTAAGCACCAGGCTGTGGAGCGCGACCTTGCCGTGGTCGTGGCCGAAGCCGTTACGCACGATGCACTGGTGCAGGCCATTCGCTCGACGACGGTTGCGCAGGGACTGCTGCGCGACGTAACGCTGTTCGACATCTATCGCCCGCAGCCGCTGCGCGATGGTGCCGTGGCTGCGCCGGGCGCCTTGGCGCAAGGCGAGAAGAGCATGGCGGTTCGCCTCAGTTTCCAGAGCGACAACGCCACCCTGACGGACGAGCAGGTCGAGCCCGCGGTCCGTGCAATCGTCGAACAACTGGACGCCAAGCTCGGCGGCCGCTTGAGGGGATGATGAGAATGAACGCTGCCGAATTCACGCTCGAGGCTCTCGAAACGCCTGCGCTCACCAAGGCGCATCTGGCCGACCTGCTGTTCGAGCAGATCGGCCTGAACAAGCGCGAGTCCAAGGACATGGTCGAGGCGTTCTTCGAGCTCGTGGCCAGCAGTCTCGTCGAAGGCACGGACGTGAAGATCTCAGGCTTCGGCAACTTCCAGATCCGCGTGAAGGCGCCGCGGCCGGGCCGCAACCCGCGCACCGGCGAGGCCATTCCGATCGGCGAGCGCCGCGTGGCCACGTTCCACGCGAGTGCGAAGCTCAAGGAGCAGATCCACGGAAGCATCGACCAGAACGGCGCATCCGAAGTCGAGTGGAGCCTGGGCGCCGAATAGTGCTTGGTGCTGCGCGCCTGCGTAGAGTAATCTCTCAGGTTTCCCGCGCACAGTCTTGATTTCAATGGAGAAAACGCTCCCTCCGATTCCCGTCAAACGCTACTTCACCATTGGTGAGGTCGGCGAACTGTGCGGCGTCAAGCCGCACGTGCTGCGTTATTGGGAGCAGGAGTTCACGCAGCTGCGGCCCATGAAGCGGCGCGGCAATCGCCGCTACTACCAGCACCACGAGGTGCTCATGATCCGCCGCATCCGCGATCTGCTCTACGACCAGGGCTTCACGATCAGCGGCGCGCGCAACAAGCTGCAAGAACTCGTGCAGGGTGAACGCGACCGTCGCAAGGCGGGCGAGGTGCCGCTCGAAGGCATGGAGGCCATCGAGATCGACCAGGAAGAATTCGATGCCGCCGTGGTGCAGGATTCACCCTCGTCGTCTGCCGCGCAGACGGTCGACCTGTCGCAGTTGTTGCACCTGCGGCGCGAACTCTTTGAAATTCGTGAGCTGCTGACCCTCGGGCGCTGAATTTCAGCCGCTATAATCGAGAGCTTCGGTGTGTGGCGCAGCCTGGTAGCGCACTTGCATGGGGTGCAAGGGGTCGAAGGTTCGAATCCTTTCACACCGACCAGTATTGACAGGGGTTAGCAGCGTAGTAGTTGCTAACCCCTTTGTCATTTTCGGGCGCCGTGCCCTAGGTATGCCCTAAATTGCGCAGGTCCAATGATGCGCACGGGTGCACAAGACACAGCCCGCTTGGCGCTGCCGTGCCCCGCGTGTCCTGCTCCAGCTAGGCACAGGGCGCTAGCGGCTCAACCACGACTCGCCTCACCGGCCCTTACTGGCCTGCACAAGCCAAGAGGCGCTTTTGACGCATGGCTCGAGGCACGTGCCTCTACAGGGCTTCATACGGCCCCAAAACACTCGAATTCGAGTGTTTTTGAGTCAAATTTCTTACATTTTGTCACTTTTGGCGCTATAATTCATCCACGGACTAGGCCTGCCAGCACAAGCCAAGCAAACCTAGCCCGTATGCAGGCACACCGCCGCCTGTAGCCCTCGATGGCCGCCAAGCCAGCGCATTTGCCGCTGTCCCTGGTGGCCGTTTTCGTTTCGTTCCCCGCGCGCCTTTTTCGACCGCTGCACCTTGCCCTCTGGGGCCAGGTGCGGCTGCCGCATGGGCGCTTCTTTCCTATGGAGATGCAAGTGAAGGACTTTCTGAGCAACTTTCTCAAGCCCGGTAGCTCACCGCGCTTTGCGCTGGGCCGTGTTGTCGCAACACCAGGTGCGCTGGCGCTCCTACACGTCACCAACAGCAACCCGTTTGCTCTGTTGGCCAGGCATATCACTGGCGACTGGGGAGAAATAGACCCCGAAGACGTCGTCACCAACGAAGACGCGCTCGAGCATGGCCTGCGTGTGCTCTCGGTATACCGATTGCCGCTACAAGCGGCGGACGAAAAAGGTGCAGCACCCGTACCGCCATCACGGGACGCTGGCGATCACGACAACCGAATCTGGCTGATCACCGAAGCAGATCGCAGCGTTACGACCCTGCTTTTGCCGGAAGAGTACTGAGCGTCACGTCGCAATGGTCCTGATCTAGCGCAGTCGGGACTTTCTGTCGACGCGAGGCGGTGTGGCTTCGTTCCTTCGCCTTACTGGCGGGCTTTCGTCCGATAGCTCACATAGCGCTGGTCAACACGTTTCGCAAAGTCGCTTGGGCTGAGTTGCAGCGCATCGGCCAGCTTCCACAAGACGCTGATCGTTGGCTGCTTCTTGGCCGCTTCGATCATCGTGATGAATGGTCGATCGATTTCGGCGGCGCCGGCAACGTCCTCTTGCGTCAGGCCAAGCTCATTTCTCCGCTCCTTAAGAGCGGTTCCGAGAGCTTGCAGAAGAAGCGCGTTGCGGCTGGGTCGCATCGCGCATCACTCTCAATTAAATGTATCCAATAGACACGTGTCTATTGATAACATTATGCTGGACTAGTACCCAGGGACCTTCCAGTTGTGCGCCTCATTCGGATGGGGCGTTTATCAAGAATCGAGGAGAACTCAACCATGTTCCATTTCATTCGCAAGGCCAAATACCGACTGTTCGTGGCCAGTGTGGCCATTTCAACTTCCGTCCTGCTCGTCGGCTGCGGCCCCGAAACCCCGCCGTGCAACGATCCGCAGCGCATCGAGTCCGTGTTGCGGATGGTCGCTAAAGGGCACGACGAAGACCTTGGCAGCTACAAGTTCAAGACGGCGGATACCGTATCCCTTGAAGCCGGAACGCCCGTCGTGACGTCCTACGACGAATCGATCAAGCGGCGCTCGTGCGAGGTACACCTGACGCTCGCATTCAAGCCCGCCGTGGTTCAGAAAATGAACTTCTTCATGGACTGGATGGGCAACCCGCTGGGCTCGGCCCTCAAGTACGGCATTCCCCCCGAGCTGTACTGGAACATCGACAGATCGCAGCAATATCAGACAGACGCCACGGTGATACGTGTCGTGACCGGCGACAAGGTCAGTGAAGCGCCATTGCGGCTATCGGTTGCGTACAAGATCGTCAAGGACGAGGGGGCGAATACCTTCAGCACGTCAGTCAGCTACAGCACCGCGACCACGACGCCGTATCTGAAAGTCGCATCCGACGCTCTGGCCTTCGACGAACACATGCGCAGTGTCCTGCGGGCCCACAGCAAGGCCATCCCGTCGTCGATGCAGTATGGGCAGCCTGCAGCGCCCTCGGCTGGCGCGCAGCCCACTACCCCCGCTCCCGCATCGGCGGCGACTCGGCCTGTTGCGTCTCCCTCGGTTGCGGCCCCCACTGCAGCCGAACAGGCGGAGCAGGCCAAGCTGCAGAAAGCGGCGGACATGATTGCGGCTGGCAATCCCCAGCGTGGTGCTGACACCCCATCGACTCCAGCAACTGTGGTCCAGGCCAAGCCATCTGCCCCAAGCACCGGCCCCGAGAACCTCATGTCGCTGATCACCAAGTACGAGCCTTGTGGCGAAGAGGCGGTGTGCTTGCATACCGGCAGGGGCAACACGGTCTGGATGCAGGCCGGACAGATGCGGCGCATGGACTACGCCTTGCTCGACCGCGCGATCAGCAGCAAGACGCCGGTGTGCCTGCGCGAGTTGACGCGCACCGACGCCAAGAACTTCACCGCCGAGAGCCTGGACAGCCAGTGCTGAAGCGCAAGCCCAAGCCGATGACGTAGCCACCTACGTCACGAACCACAGCCCTTTGCGAAGGCGCCGTGCTGGCCCACCAGGCCGGTCCGGCGCCTTTGCTGTTTCTGCTTTTCCCTTTCTTTTTTCTTCTTCGTTTCTCTTCATTCTTTTGCACCGTGCGCCCTCGCGCGCGGTGCCACAGGTCATCCCTATGAACGTTCTTCACACATCCGCCGACAGTGGGCCGAGCGCCGCAGTGCGCTTGATTGGCATCGGACAAGCTGGGCGCCACTTTGCCCAGCGCTTCCACACCCACATCGACACGCCACACCACACCCCGCTGGCCGACCTCCTGAAGCAGCAGCCGGTCTTCATCGAGGCCGATGAGAACCACGAGGCCAAGGGGGCATCAGACAGCGACGCCATCCTCTCGGCCAGCCAGGTGGACCTTACAGACACCTGCATCCTGTGCCTGGCCTTCGGCGTCGACATCAAGCCCGCGGAGATCGAAGCGGCCATGTGCCTCATCTGGCGCATGTGGGACCAGGACGCCCACGTCATCGGTATCGTCCTCGGCGCACACAACCACCCGTCGCCACACGCGGATTCGATGCTCGGCATCCTGTGCGATTCGATCGATGCGCGCATCGACATCGCGGACGTCAATGTCCCGGCCGAACTGGCGCCTCTGCAGTGGTTCTATGTGGCGCTGCAGCGCAGCGTCCTTGCGGGCCTCTCCATCCTGGAGGCGGCCTGGGATCACTCGGATGTCGTCGAAACCCTGGACTTCGGCCAGGTGCAGCTGGAGCTCTTCACCCAAGCGCTGGACGAGCCCACGCAGCTGGATGCGGCGATGGTGCAGGTGCTGGAGGAGTTCAGGCACCGCGGGGTCTGGCTGGAGCAAGCGCTGGGCGCGGTGCTGGTGCTGTGGGCCCCGTCGGAGTACCAGCTCACCGTGCGCGTGGTGCGCGGCCTGGGGCGCAGCTTGGGCGAGGCGCTGGGAGAGGGCGCCTTGCACCTGACCATCCGGCTGCGCAGCCGGCCCGGCTTGGGTGATCAGACGGCTTACCTGACGGTGGCAGTGAGCATCCCGCGAGCCCGCTCCGCCGCCCTGTAGGACTCGGAACACGGCCATGGGTGCTCCTATGGCATGACACCCCCAATGCCCGCCGATGCGGGCGTTGTTCATTCTCAAGAACCAATCAGCGTCAACTCAACCGCGAGCAAGACCATGAAGAAGTTTCGCATCGATTCATCGACGGGCGCATCTATCGCGTCTAGCGCCGCCAAGGCGAGGAAGACCACCGCTAGGCACACCAGGCTCGCTAAGCCCATCAAGCCGCTTCCCCAGTTCAAGCACTATCTTGTCAGTTCCGTGGCCGACAGCACCCGGCGCGCCTATGCCGGTGACCTGCGGCACTTCCGAGACTGGGGCGGAAGAATCCCGGCGACGCCGGCCATGGTGGCCAGATACCTGGCGGCATACGCAGGCAAGGTCAAGGCGAGCACGCTGAATCGGCGTTTGGCCGCGATTGCCAGTGCGCACACCGTACTGGGCAAGCCATCGCCCACGCGCTCGGAGTTGGTCCGGACCACCATGCGTGGGATTCGGCGAGTGCACGGCTCGGCACAGCGGCAAGCCAAGCCCCTGAGCGTGGAGATGCTGCGAGTGCTCGCCAAGCCGCAGCGCCACTTGGACCCGCTGCGAGACCTGCGGGATCGGGCATTGTTGGTCGTGGGCTTTGCGGGAGGGTTCAGGAGATCGGAGCTGGCGAGATTGAAGCTCGAAGACCTGGCGTTCGATGCCCAAGGGGTGACGGTGACGCTGGTGCGATCGAAGACGGATCAGCAGGGCAAGGGTAGGGTGGTCGCGTTGCCGCATGGGCCGGGGCGGATGTGCCCGGTCAAGCTGCTGAAGGCTTGGATTCAACAGCTGCGCAAGCAGAGCCAGGAAGAGGCGATGGGCGCGCTGCCGTTGTTTCGGAGGGTGGACCGGTACGGAAGGCCCGGAGGTGGGCTCAGCGGAGCGGCGGTTGGAGGTGTGATGCGGCGGCGCATGCGCGATTGCGGTCTCGATCCGAGTGGGTTTTCGGCGCACAGCCTGCGCTCTGGGCTGGTCACTGCAGCTGCGCGGGCGGGAGTGCCCACTTGGGCTATCCAACGGCAAACAGGGCACCGCTCCGAGAGCACTGTGCATCGCTACATCAGGGGCCTATCGCCGTTTGAGCGCAATGCGTTTGGGTCAATCTCGAACTGAGAATTCAAGTGGGGGTGGCTTGACCTGGCCCCGGCCGTCAGATTCTTTCGCGCACGACCTCGACGCCTTCCGCACCTCAGTCGGCGCAGCGTGCGAAGTCAAATGTTTGCAAAAACACTAGATGTAGCGTATCTTGTGCATGGCGGACGCTACATCTAGCGTCTGGAGGGTGTTGTAGCCAGCTTAGGCCAGCGAGGTGCACGATGGACAAAGTCGCGATTGAGAAAGAAGCGCGTCGACTCCAAATCGAAATCTGGAGCCGTAGGGACGTGCGCTATCCGCTTGGCGTGCCCGACATCCCCACGCTGTTCGATCCGCGGAATGTGGCCGACCATTGCGATCTCTACTTTGATGTGCGAGACCGGCTCGACACCGACTATCGCGGAGGTGGCGAGGCTGCAGGTCTTTGGCAGCGAGACCGCTCAACCATCCTCGTATCGAGAAGGTTCCCCTTTGAAGTTCAGCGCTTCACTGCTGCGCATGAGATCGGCCACTTCATCCTCCATCCGGCAGTGGGGGACCGAACGCTTCATCGAGAAATGCCTGTGGATGGCCCTCGCGGCGGCAGACCATTGCTTGAGCAGCAGGCCGATTACTTCGCCGCATGTCTGCTTATGCCCCGGAAGGCGGTCATCGCTGAGTTCGAGGCGCGGTTTACAAAGCAACCTCTCGTGCTCACTGAGACGGTGGCTTACCACCTGAAGGTGGACTTCGGGTCGATGTTTTCGCAACCCAGAGGGTCGTTGCTGTTCGCTGACGCGGTGGCACGCGCACAGCAGTTTGATCGACTTCGATTCAAGTCATTGGCGCAGTACTTTGGTGTCTCTGTGCGTGCGATGGCGATTCGATTGGATGAGCTGGACCTTGTCGCGCCGTACCTGCATGCCTAGCTAGCGAATGGAATGGATCGGCGTTGTCGATTTCTGAACGAGAAAGGCCGAGGAATCTGGAGGAATGAGGTGAGGCAAAGCGCGCCGGCTCATTTGGTCGCCGGTTTGCGTAGCAACTTCGAGCGGATCGCGTGCTAGTCAACACGTCGTGGGCCAGTATCCTCGATGCCACGCTTTAGAGTGGAAGCGGACTTGAGGGGGCTCCATGCTTGCCAAGCAAGAAGCCATTACGGCCTCAAGAGAGGCAATGCCTCAAGCTCTTTTCCGTCAAAGTTAAATATTTGAGGTTGACCTCAACAACTGACTGAAGCCGCCCGCTAATTAAGATATTGCGCGAGCCGTTTACACCGTTTAACATTCCTCTCACAAGGAGAGCTGTCTTATGGTTTTAAACACGATGCAGCAACCTCAAGATGAGGATCTTGATCAGAAGAGCGAGGTGCGTGACGCAATCGCGCGTGGCAAACACTCCAATCCCGCCTTGCAGCGCCTTCAAACACGGATCTTGAAGAGCACGGACGTTAGCGAAGTCATCACCAGCTACGACCGGATGCACCACCGTCACAACCGCTCGTAGTGGCTGTTTCAGCCGGCGAGGTTCAACTTACCTCGTTCCTCGTTAAGGTAGCGTCCAGGTGCAACCTGGACTGTGACTACTGCTACGTTTATCACCATGCGGATCAGAGTTGGCGGTCTATGCCTCGACTGCTTTCTCTCGAGAATCGTGAGGCGTTTGCCTCGAATTTGGCTTCATACGTCCAGCACGCTGAGATACGGCGCTGCGTCGTTGTTTTTCATGGCGGCGAGCCTCTGCTCATGGGCAGCAGCGAACTCGTGGCTTTTGCGGCTCAACTTCGGGAAGCGGTGGGTGCGGACGTTCAGTTGGACATTGGAATGCAGACCAATGGACTCCTGCTTACGCGAGAAGCGATAGATGAGTTCTCGAGCGCCGATATCGGCATTTCTTTGAGCCTGGATGGTCCGAAGGAGGCGAACGATCTGCATCGGACGTCTCGTCGCGGCCGGTCAAGCTTCGAGCAGACCTATCGAGCCTTACAGCTGTTGCGAAGCGCGCCGGACGTGTTCGCGGGCGTTATTGCGGTTATTGATCCTCGGACGCCACCACGTCAACTGCTGGAGTTCTTCAGCGAACAACAGGTGCCGCGGCTCGATTTCCTATTGCCGGACGCGCATCACCTGCGCCCGCCGCCGGGACGGCTTGAACAGCCAGATGTCTATGAGAGATGGCTCATCGACGCTTTTGATATCTGGTTCACTGAATACTCTGGTCTACAGGTTCGCACCTTCGAGGCGCTTCTCGATGCCGTGGCGGGAATGCCTTCGCAGACGGATGCGTTTGGTTTCGGCGATGTGAGCCTCATTACGGTCGAAACTGACGGCACCTTCCATGATCTGGACGTGCTCAAGGTTGTTTCGCAGGGCGCGACCCGACTTGACGGCAGTGTGAGAGATACGCCCATTTCAGATGTGGCAGCATCTACGGCCCTTGCGGCTCATCGTGCACTGCTGAAGAAAGAGGGCTTGTGCGCCAGCTGCCGTAGCTGTGACGTTGTAGATGTGTGTGGTGGCGGTTCCGTCCCGCACCGACATGGGCTAAACGGGTTCAAGAACCCGACGATTTATTGTAAGGAGATGCGCGCCCTGATTCGTCATGTGCAGGCGCGCATCGCCGACTCGCTCGAGCTGGGAACGCCCACCGCCGTCTCAGCCCACTACAGCCATGACATGGGGCAGTTCGAGTGCGCTGAGACTTCCATGGAGGCCGTTGCAAGTCTCTGGGCAAATGCGATATCAAACCAGTCCATAGGACTGCGACGAGCCCTGCATTGGCTCGAGGGCTCCAGTAGCGACTCCGGGGAGCCTGCGGCGGCAAAAGTGTTGCTTGATTCGCCGTCCACCATCGATCTCCTCGCACAGAGGCCTGGAGCGATCGCATGGAGCAATGCCATGCTGGCGATAGACGCCGGCCGCCCAGTGAGTGCTGTTGATGGAAGCCCGCTTGGCCGGGATGCGGGATATGCAAATTGGATGCTAGCCCGACTGCAAGAATCGTCTGAGCAATCGCCTGAGGTTCACGGGGACGATGCCTGGCTGCGCCGCCCCTTCGGCAACGCGATCCATTTTGAAGGGCAGGAAATCTTGCCAGCGGCCGAGCCGCTATTGCATGAAGCGCTTGAAATCCTCCATGCGTGGCGCCCGGCTGTCGCACAAGAGCTGAGAAGGATCTGCCGGGCTGTCCAGTTCATCAGAGATCCCGCTGCTGATCCCGACAAAATTGTGTCCTTCAGCGACAACGCGGTGCCTGGGGCCCTTTATGTCTCGGTAACGCAGCGAGCCAAGCTGGTGGATGCCTACGACCTAGCGGACTCCCTACTTCATGAGTACCGTCATCAGAAGCTTTATCTGCTGGAGCGAGTCGCGCCCGTGGTCGAATCGACAAGCCGCAAGGTTGTCTCGCCTTGGCGTCAAGACCTGCGGCCACCGTCTGGGCTGTTTCATGCTGTCTTCGTCTTTGTCGAGCTCCGCCGCTTCTGGAAGCACGTTCGTTCGCTGAACGTGGATCGGCTGAACACGCGTGCCGAGAATCAGCTGATGGATACGGACGCCCGTTTGAGCGAAGCGTTCCTTACGTTGGCCGGATGCCCTCTGACAGCTACTGGTCGTTCGCTAGTAGCTGTGTTAGAGGCCGCGGCACAGGAGTAGTGCGTGCGTATACCTAGAGGTCGACTGCCGCAAAATTCCGCTGATTGGCACGGCTTTCTGCGGGACTACTTTTGCGACAAAGATGCAGTCGCGACCGAATCCGCCGGCGACGTTCGTCTTCACCTGAGTTGGCCTGACAAGGCGGAGCGGCATGTTGACCCCAACCTAGAGGTTGGCCTGGGCTGGTGGGGGCGAGGGGTTTCGTTGGGTTCTATGTGGTCGGCACGATGGCGTGAGGGCCGCATCATGACCTCGCTTTACGACACGTGGACGCTTCTCGGTTGGAGCGAATGGTTGGCTCGAGTTCCCTCCAGCACCATCGAGCACGCCGTAGTCCTGCATGTGGACGATCATCGTGATCTCGGATCGCCACGACTGTACATGGTCAACGGTGCGCTGGTTGATGCGATCACCCAAGAGGAAGTGCGGTTGACGGACCCATTGACGGTGCAGCGGGCCATCGAAAGCGGCGCCATTGGTATGGGCAGCTTCATGACGCCATTTCTATGGCAGTGCCCGCAAGCGATCGTGAGGCATCTCTGCCAGCCACCGAAGATGCGAGCCGATGTGCGACAAATGCTCAAGCTCACCACCGTCCCTGACACTTTGCTTGATCCAGACGCCGAGCGGCTTGCGATTGAATTCGTCGAGGCGGCGCCAGGTACCCAGAATTATCTGGGGACCAGTGATGCGGAGATATGGTCGCGCGGTATCGCAGGGCGTCCGGCGCTTGTTCATATTGACATGGACTACTTCAATAATCGCTATGACGGCGATTCTGCTTGGCCCGAGCGTACCCCCCGACTCGACCCGGACCTGCCAACGATGTTTTCGAAAGTCGATGACATCATCAATGCGCTGGTGGCATCGAAAGTGACCATAGAGGATGTGTCCATTGCGTACTCGCCTGGGTTCTTCCCTGCAGAGTTTTGGCAACCTGTCGACCGACATTTGCGGGCTGGCCTGGCGGGAATCTTGTGACAGCGCACCGTACCAGCAGCGCACCGAAACGTAGGCGACCGGCCAGGGAGACGCCTAAGCCGCGGCCCGTTAAACCTCGGTTGGCGGAGGCGAGGGTCTCCGCCAATGAGGTGGATTTGATATCGGTTGCCGGAACACCTGGTAAAGGCAAAGGCCCGGGTGGTGAGAAGTGGCGCATTGAAGTCGGTGGTGTTCGGGCGGGCGAGGTTTATGTCAACGTGATCGATGAGCCGCCGATCGGTCGTCATGCGTCACTACAAATCTACTTAAACATCAAAAGCCAGGGGCGAGGCATTGGCCGTGTTGGCTACGCGAAGGCCTGTCAACTCAGCACACACGACACCATCTATGCCCATATGCGTCGGTCAAACGTCGCTTCGCGGCGCGCTGCTGAGGCGTCTGGATTCGTGGATGCCACTCCGCCGGGATTCACACAGCTCATCCTTCGCTGGATCAGACCAAGGATAGACCGTACCACCTGAGCAATCCGGCAATGGAGATATTCAGCGTTATCCCATGTCTGAACGAAGAGGGTTGCATCGCGGCGACATGCGCTTCGTTGGGATTTGGAGATGGGCTGGAGCCCCTTGGGCGATTGGTTCTCGTGGACAACGGCTCAAGCGACGGAACGGCGGAGGTGATGTTGGCGATCCAGAAAGCATCGCCACCTGGACATGTCTTAATCACCCAGGAGCTCAAGCGCGGCTATGTTTCCGCCAGACGGGCAGGCGTGGCCGCTGTTATGACCGTCGCTCGACGGGAACAGATGCCCGAAGAGGATGTACTGGTCCTTCAGGCCGATGCTGACACGATCTATCTGCCCGGCTACACACAGACCATGGTCGACGCTCATTACGGCAATTGCGGGCAGCTTTTGGAAGCGAGTGCCGTCACCAGCCGCGAATTCAATCTCGAATTTCCTTTGTTCGGCCAGCTCTGCCGTGAAGTCGACAATGACATGGAGCGCTGGTTCGCGCCAGAAGATAGACAAGTCGTAGTGGATGACAAGGTTTGCGCATTCTTGCTGGAGGACTATCGTGCGTGGGGTGGGCACCGGGATGAACTTGATGACCGAGGCGAATTGGTCTTGGCTGAGACGACACGGCTCTTCATGAGAGCCAAGAGCAGCGGCAATGTTTGGCGTGACAGGGTGGAAAGTGCCCAGGCTCTTCCATCGCGTAGGCGACTTATGACGCAGGCTCCCGGCTATTTCGCCTGCTCTGGATTTCCCCGACAGGCCCAATGGATGGAGGCCTGGGGTGCACCCGGCGAAGCAGAGCGCTTCCTGCGTTCACCATATGGCTGGCCAACGTTGAGCCGTCTTGTACGCTCGAGGCAAAGACACCAGCTTGCGCTCTTCGGACTGCTGCCTGCTGTCTGTGGCGATGAGGTCAATGTGCCACCTAGGCTCGCTGCATTGGCAAAAGTGGTTCGCAAAACGCCAGCCATCCTGTCGCCAGGGCGATTGCTGGGGTTTGTGCTCAAACTGGCCGACGAAGAAGAGGGGCCGCTCGCCGAACTCCTCTGCAACGGCTGAGTCTATTTTTCTGAAAAGCAGAGCACGGCTGCAGCGTGACCACAATGCGTCCCGTCCGCCATCTCGATCTCTGGAACCAAAAATCGCTCGAGGATCGCCGTCTGAAAGCCTGGTAGGGATCGCGGGAGACCATCGCCGAAGTGCGGATGGCAAAGCGCCCCCTCATTACCTACCAGCCGTCGCAGCAAGCTCGCCTCACTAACCACATCGTCTGGTTCAGATGAGTAGTCGAAGGGGTCGTAGAACACCAAGTCGAAGGGGGCGGGCAGGGATGTGCTGCGCCAGTCACCTAGGTACGGAACGACCCCCGTTTGTGCACTAGCGAACTGCACAAGGTCCGCATAGATCCCTGTGTCGACCTCGACGATATGGTGTTCGGCAGGGTGAAGATAGTGTTGAATCAGATCCGCAGAGATTCCTAGACCAAACCCTATCTCCAGGACGCGCGTCGGTCGCAAATCCTTTGCGAGACACTCGAACAGCTGGCAAAAGTACGGGTGCTCTGAACGAGACATCACCACCTGTCCCTGCCATATAAGGTAGTCGTCAGTTTTGACGTCGAAGGTCAAGCTAGTGGTCGTCATGGCTGCTCGTGCTTCAGTTAATCCTCGCCAGCATACTCACTCCTCAACGCGAACCAATCGACACGTGTTTCATGGCTGGTGCTGGCCAGGTCTCCACGGATGAGTCTCAGCGTCATTTAGCTCGCACCACATTTCGTGACTATGAGGATATGGCTGCGTGCCTTGACTCCGAGACAAAAAACCGTGAATGCGTGATCGCGCAGCTATGCGCTGCCAGTGGTTTTTAGACAAACGAAGTAGCGGAACCACGTCCGGAAGTGCCAACCGTCCATAGGTACTTGTCGAAGACGCGTTCGACAAACCAATGATGTTTAAACGCGCGCCTCGCATTTCCATGTTCGTCGAGGGGAATGCTTGTCCACTCGAGATGTGCGGGAAGCAGAGCAATGGCAGATTTGATCTGACTCTGATGCTCCTTAAAGTGCTTATTCCAAGCCGTAGAGTACCGGTGGTAGTCACATCCTAGACCGCTTTCCCCACTGAACTCTGAAAGTGCGTTCACTGCGCGTGCATCCAGAATGCGTACTTCATGTCGACCGGCAAACCAGAGAAATTTTGTGGCGGCCGAGAGAAGCGTGCTCTCTGTGTCTCTTGCAGGAGCAACCCTTCCTAGACTTGTGGCTAACGCACGAACTGCCTCATGGACTGGTTGCGTGCTGGTCGCAGCTGCTTCCAGAAGTGCGGCGGCTTTTACCCAGCGAGCGGTACTTTTTGGTTTTTTCGCATCCTTCTTAAATCCGCGTGCCACCATATACTTTGCGGCGAGTGCGCCGAGAATATCAGCGTCTATGCAAAGCGAGCCTTCCGCCTTTAGTTTTTTCATGAAAACACGGTCGGTGACGAACCACTGGTTTGCATACGAAAGCGCTGCGTGTTTGATCAGCCAGTGCGGATCTGGATTGACATCAGGGGAATACGATTTTCTTCCTTGCATTGCTTGTTGGCCGTTGGGTGGCTGTGCTTGAGAAAAATTGAAGCCTGTGTTGCAAACGTCATGCGTGCGCTCCAGCAGCCGCGTTGAGCCGATTTCAATCCAAATCCCCGCGCGTCCAACCGACGGCAATAGGGGGTTCTCGTGAGTTGACGGTCATCTACTGAACTGGCACCGGCACGACTACTCGCGCTGGACAAGTCGAGCACGGTGGTGCCTTAGAAACTGGCGGCGCTCATCGGTAAGGAGATAGGCTGGAAGTCGGAGGGCGAGGTCTAAGCCGAGGTGTGCGGCGTCACAAGGTTGGATTGCGTTGGACTTGATGACTATGCCATCGTCACTGAAGCTGATGAGGCGCTTGTCGAACGCGGCGTCCCAGTTTGCTGCCAGTAGGAGTGTGTTGTGATGTGAGACCTTCTCGTGCGGACGGCATGCAGACCAGGGTTTGATGTGAGAACAGACTAGGAGGCTGTGGGTGGTGATGCCAGTGAGGCAGCACGTGCTGCCAAAGAGCGCATGCACGGCGTCTCTCAGCGCACCGTGGCCGAGCCGTCGCTTGGCGAGTACTGTTATCTCGTCACCGGTAAGAGGGACTTTCGCTAGCTTGTGGAGCAGTGCCTCGAGTTGGGTGCGGACTCGGTCTGACGCACTTTCCATTGCTGCGAGTCTTGCCGAGGGTCGTTTTCGCATGTACACGAAGGACGGTTGGGCGCGTACGCCGAACAGATCCTCGAATGAGCGGTAGGTCTCGTATGGGCCGCAAACTTGCGAAAGGCGAAATATCCAACGCCGGCTGCCTTCTTCTTGTTCTGGTTCGAGCCAATCTCCATGCCAGACCAGGTTCGGCTTATCTTCGGGTGATTTCTGAAAGTGGACGCCAGCTGAAACCGCGTCCGCCTCCGGAGGACGAGAAATCCAGAAGCCGTTGTGGTAAATGTTGTGCGGCCCTCTTGTCGCGAAGAAGTTCCCAGACGCCGGCATGTTCTTGTTTTGAGTAACAACAACGGCGTGCTTCAGTCGGGACAGCTTCCAGATGAGCTTCTCAAGTTTCGGCTCTAGTGGGTTTTTCATTTTGGCGCTTTTCTTTATGAAGAGCGAATTTCCGGAGAGTCGATTCTGAAGGGGGCGCCGATGCCAGCTAGCAGATAGAAGGTAACTACCGCGAGATTGTTGATTTCTCAAATTGCCAACCGACCAGCTTGTTGTGAAGAGTGATGTTTTCGGCGAGAGGGCGATGTTTTTGAAGTCGAGGAGCATTCATTGCCATGTTGTGCAGCGCAACCGTCAGTGCGGTTTCCGTGACAGTGTAAGCACCGTCTTTGCTCTGCGGATCGTAGTAAACGATCTTATAGTCCGCAGTTATCGTCATGTATGCCTTATCAAATAGGCGGTGGTGCAGCGGATTCAACAAGAGCCCGTTGCGAACATCCATTCGTTGTTGCGGCGTTGCGTATGCCCAAGGCACGATGTGGCATGCATCTAGCGCATCTGGAAATGACACACCGTAGAACGCACATCGCATCGAATATGCTTTTCTAACCGCATCTCTGAAGAGTATCTGTTGGATGCCACGAGACTTCACTTTTTGGTAGATCTCGCCCGAAGTGTCCGGCTCGTTTGTGAGCAACGTGACCAGTTGATCGTATGAGATGCCCTCAGCAGCAAAGTCGAAAGGATTCTCGATCGTTGACCATGGGTAGTTCCAAACCGATTCGAGTCCACCTTCAAGATCATTGGTATCGTGAGCAATGAATCCAGTCCCGGGTCTACCTGAGCCATTGACAACGAGAATCGTAAGTGGAGGTAGTCTGGACTCCATGCAATAGTCTTGTATCGGCCCCAGGACATATCGAATGGCTCGATGGTGAACCCCGATGCGGCTCCCCAGTCCTCCGTAAGTGATGGTGCCGCGATGCTTGGCTACGTCGGCCAGAACTGCCCATGCGAGCCGAGCGCGCTCGGTTTGATTAATGTTCGACATTCGTTAATCTCGGAGAATGGGCTGAGATTGGCGCGGGCTGTCGACGAGATGCATCGAAAGGTCGATCAGCATGCTCGCGTGAGCACAAGTGGGTGCTAATGGAATCATTTGTAGAGGGAATCTGACCCATCGGCATCCCATAAACACGGGAGCGAGGGAGATTGACTATGCAAGCGCTTGTCGGCAACCCAGTGTTGGCCCGACCTGCAAGTCAGACCTACTCTTGGCAAGCGTCTGCTTGTCGTGAGTAGAGTGCGGGCGCCTGGCCAGCAGACGACACGGGGGCTCGTGACTTTCGCTATCGCGGGTTGAGATGTGAGAATGCACCAACCGTCGATAAAACGGTGTTCTAGTGCCTATAGTTATCGAAGGTTGGTCGACCCACCTCAGGGTTGGCAAAAGGTGGGTTGATTCAAGACGCTTCGACGGGGTAGGTAATCCGCTTTCTGGGCCTTCGGGCACGAACCTTTCGCGCTCTGATCTTTCGTCACTCGGAGTTACCGAATACTCTGACTTTGGAATAGGGCGTGGAGTGCTGAGTGCACCCAGGGTCGGTGGGCAGCATTTATCGGGGCAGATCCGCGCACCGATTCGCCTTCCCAGGAGGCGAGCTAAAAGTCCAAGGTTGGGGGAGACCAGCAATCAGTTAGCACAATGCAGGAATTGACCAATACCGCCATTTCTGCTTTCTTTGCCAATTGCATACGAGTGGCATTTGATGCCCGTGGCTTTCAGCTACTCTAGGGGCCGAAAACGGACCCTTCTATGCCCCATCGCCTTCGCAAAGTCTTCGCCGTCAACATTCGCAATGCGAGCACGAACGCTGCTTCGCAGCAGATCGCGCTGCTCGATCTCCGCGCCCACACGATGGCGATCGGCGAAAACGGCGTTGGCAAGTCCAGCTTCATGCGGCTGATTCCTCTCTTCTACGGGGCAAGCCCCGAGCGCATCTTGCGGGGCACCCAGAAGCACCACCTGATCGGCTACACACTGCCCGGCCCAAGCAGCGCAGTGGCGTTCGAATACGAGCGCGAGACCGAAGATGATGTGCGCCTGGCGGTCATGTTCGCCAAGCCAGGGGCCGAGCGGCCCGAGTTCGTGATCGTCGAGGGCGGCTACAAGGAGAGTTACTTCGTCGACGAGAACGGTGACTTCGTGGATCGCGACCGCTTCAAGGATCGCCTCGAGGCCATGAACATCGAGGTTTCGCCGCGGTTCGAGCTGCACGAGTACCGCAGCGTCATCCTCTACGAGCATCGCCACACGAAGGAGGCACGCAGCCTCCGCCCCTGGGCCGCTCGGCATTCTCTGGGCCCGTCCAGCCTGTTCGGCCTGGATCTGATTGCCGTGGCCATGACTTCCGAGAAGATCACGTTCCGCGACCTGCAGAATCTGGTGCTTGAGCGGCTGAACGACTCGGCCTTTGAGGGCGCCCGCAACTCCAACGCGCGGCAGCTACGCAAGGATCGCAAGGACGTCGACAGTTGGCTGGCCAACGTGAAGCATGCGCAGGAAGTGCTCAACGACACGGCGCGCAAGAAGGTCATCGAAGAGCAGGCCGGCAAGGTCGGGCAGATCGCCCTGGACCTGGGGTCGCTGCGCGCCGCCTGCGACCTGAGCATCGATCGCCGCGTCGCCACTCTTGATCAACTGGATCTCGAGCTCGGCAAGCTCACCGTCGCGATGAACGATCTAGAGCAATCCGCCGCCGAGGGCGCCGCAACGCACGCCAGGGCGGTCAGCGAGTCCAAAACCCAGCTCGCCAGCGCCACAGCCGCCGTGGAGGAGATCCAGGGACAAGATCGGCACTTCACTTCCATCGGCGTCAAGAGCATGGTGGCGGAGCACGCCCTGCAGGGCCAGTACACCCATGACAAGCAGGTGGCCACCACCGAGCGCAACAGCCTGACCGAGCGCGCGAACGATGCGCAGCAGGCCCTACAGGTGACGCTGGCCAACCTCGAAAGGGACCTTCAGGCCCGAAAAGGACAGATCCAGACCCTGCGTGAGACCGCCAGCCGTGAGTGCGAGGCACAGGTCGCCGCGGTGGAGGAGGAGCGGAACGGCGTGATTGCCGAGTTCGATTCGGCACCAGCGGCGCCCCGTCTGATCGAAATCGACGACTTAATTGCACAACATCGAAGCGACATCGGATCCCACGAGGCGCTAGCCCGCGTGGCCGAGGCGCCCGAGGAAGCCCAAGAGCACCTTGCCGGCGCCGAGGCGTCGCTGGCGCAGGCCAACCAGGTTCTGTCGGAGCGCAAACAGCATGTGGAGCGCACGCGCCTTGAGGTGAGGTCGGGCGACGGGCTACAGACACAGACCCTGCAGGCCCTGAACCAGGCGGAAGCTCAGTTAGCAGACGCGGCTGCGCACCACGAGGTCCTGCAGGCGCAACTCAACCCGCCGGCGGGCAGCGTCCTCGCCACGCTGCGCGCACAGCCGGCTGCGCTGTGGACCGGCGTGGCGAAGGTGCTCGATCCCGAGCGGCTGTTGCGCACCGACCTGACCGCGCGCTTCGAGGATGGCGCCTTCCGCGCCGCCGAGTTGACGCAGCAGGATGGGCCGGACGCCGACGAAAGCGAGGAAGTCGACGTCGGGCTTCTGCGGTTGAACGTAGCGCCGATCGAGTTGCCCCAGTGGGCGACGCAGGACGGTGCGCGTGCTCGCATCGCCGCGTCGGCCGACAACCTGGAAAGCATCCGAGCCCGGCACAAGGAGGCTCACACCGCGGCCAAGAAGGCGCAGGCCGATCTGGATGCCGCCCGCAAGGCGCTCCAGACTGGCGAGCACGAGCTCAATCGCGCTACGACGAATCAGGTCGACACAGCAGAGGCGGTGGATCGCGCGAAAAAGCACGTCGCACTCGAGCTGGAGCGCGTGCGCAAGGGCCACGCTGAGGAGGCAGCCAAGCTCCGCTTGGCCGTGTCAGCGCTCACCAGCGAATTCAACACGCTGACGAAGGACGAGCAGGCGCGCCGCGGCTCTGTGCTGCGCCAGTTCGACGAGCGGATCGGCAAGCTCAGGGCCCAGCGCGACGAGGCACTTGCGCAGCTCACCGTGGAGGCTGGCGCTGCGGACACCGGCGACAAGGAACAGCGTGTTAAGGCCCAGGAGGCACATGACCGGGCCCTGGAGGGCCTGGGCGTAGACCCGGCCAAAGTGCAGGTGCTGAACGAACGGATCGGAGCTCTGGACGCCAAGCTTGTGGCCATCGCGCAGAATGCACACAACGTCGCGGCCTGGCGCAAGTTCGAGCTGGAGCTGTTGCCGCTCAAGCCCGAGCGAGAAGCCCGGGCGCAGGAGCTTCGCCGGCGCGCCGAAGCCGCGGCCGACGAGAAGACCAAGTTCGAGAAGGGCTTGACGGAGAAGCGTGCGGCGCTCACGACCGCAGAGGCGAAGGCGCGCTCTTCCCGAAACGCCAACCAGGAGGAACTGGACAACCTTCGGCGCCTGCGTACACAGCAGCTCGCGCCGTACCGGCTGCAGGGGCCGGCGCACGTGGGGGACGACGCCTACTACACCCTCAGCACCACCACCAAGACCCGCCTGGACATACTCGGGACCGCGACCCAGCGTCTGGAAAGCGTCACGCGCGACTTGTGCTCGCGGATGCGCGAACGGCAGAGCTCGATCTCACAGTGGTTGGACGGCGTCCAGGCCGCCCACAACGCACTCGTGCAGCAGCGTGAGCAAGACGGCATGGGGGATGCCTACCTGCCACATGAGCGGGCGGTCGACTGGGGCCGGGCCGTCTGCGATTGGTTCGAGCCGCTCACGCACCGGCAGTACCACATTGCCCTGCGCCACGAGATGGACGGCTACTTCGCCGCGGCAGAGTCCTTCGTCAACCACATCGCCAACTTCGAGTCGCGGGTGGACGAGCTCAACCGACAGTTCCAGCGCGCACTGGACCAGGCGACCGGGTTCAAGCGGTTCAACAACCTGCAGATCAAGATCTCGTCGAGCGCCACCTCGAGTCCGGCGCTGAAGGCGCTGCGCGAGATGCGGGACGTGAGCCTCTCGCGCCTGAGCTCCCACCGCACGGCGCTTGCAGCAAATCCGCAGCTGCCCTCCGAAGAGGAAGTCGCCCTTGTTCGCTCCTTCCGCGACCAGATCCCCGACACCGGTACGCTGAGCGTCGACCTCGACGAGCACGTGCGCCTAGCATTCGAGCTCGAGGAGATGGGCAGACCCATCAAAATCGACAACGACCGGTCCATGCAGGGCCTGTCGTCCACGGGCTTGACGGTGCTGATCACCATGATGTTCCTGCTCGGGTTCCTGGGCATCGTTCGGGGGCCACGCTCGCCGGTGGGCATGACCTGGGTGCTCGACGAGGTGGGGCGCGTCAGCCCTAGCAACATGCTGCAGTACCTGGATGCGCTCACGCACCAGAACGTCACAGCCGTGTGCGCGGCGCCAAGCATCGACCCGGCGCTGGGAGCCCTCTTTGCCAGCGCGCATCTCTTTGAGGACGACGGCTCGCTCGTCAAGTCAAATGCTGACGACGAGGAGATCGACCTGGAAGCTGAGGAGACCGTGCAATGAGCAAGCTGGCAAGCACCCTTAAATCCCTGCTGGCGGGCGAGTTCATTTGCCCCGTCGCCCATCCGGCCAGCTACGACATGTTGATCGAGGAAGAGCACCGCGCGGCCGCCGAGGCCTGGGTGGGGCAGCTGGGCTTGCGCCTGGTGCGTCTGAGCGAGGAGGGCGCCTTCTTCCTGGCGCCCGAGGTGGCCGATGCCGAAGCGCGCTCGGCTGTCCGTGACTCGCTGCGCAATGTGCGCGCAACGCTCTCTCCAGTCGTTCCCGTGCTGGAGGCCATTCGGCAAGCCCAAGGACAGGACGCGCACCTGCAGCCGGGACTCACGCTCTGGGAGTCGGAGCTGGCCGAGCGCGTGCGTCTCACGCCGGCGCTCGAGCAGCAGGTGATGGAGCTGGCGCTGTCGGGCCTACGCCTGGACGCGAGCAGCAATGACCGGATGTCGCGCATGCTGGAGTTCCTGGTCAAGGAGCGCTATGCCGTTCCCGTGCCGAACGACAGCCGTGGCTACAAGCTCACCGGCAAGATCGAGTTCCTATACGCCGTGCTCGATGTGATCGCGGAGAACACTGAACTGATCAGCGACGCCTCGGTGGTGGACCAGGAGCAGATGCGCCTGCCGGAGGCTGGCAAGGAATGAGCAATCCCAACCGGAGTTCGCCGCTCAAGCCGGTCTTCGCGGCCCTCAGTCGGCACGTCGACGTGGTGGAGGTGGCGCTGCGGGAGCTTGTAGGCGTGGACGGAGAGGTCGCGGCCACCGACCCGGCCATCCGCTCGTTGCGTGAGCTCAACGTCCTTCGCCCCGCCGGCGAGCGCGGATACCGGCTCCATAGCCGCCTACGCGAGTTCGCCAACGACGTCTTGCAGATCCATCCGGCCTACCAAAGCCTCACGGGCATCGGTCAGCTGGTTGAGCAGATCCCGATGGTCTGGAACGAGCTGGATGATCTGCGCGCCGCCGGCGACTTCAAGCAGGCCGACGAGGCGGCCGGGCAGATCGAGCAGGATGCCTTCGACATCTCGGACATGGTGGAGCGTAACCTGCGCCTGCTGGGTCTCCTTCTGAGCACGCGCTTCGGCAACGTCACGTCGCTCGCCGCCAAGAGCAGCCAGAACCGCTACTACCAGCGCCAGAGCGAGCTCATGAGCAACGACCTCGCGCGCCTGAGCCGCGCGGTGGGGCGCGTAGAGGGCGAGGCGCGCGAGCGGGGGCTGCAGGCTCTGGCCGCCATGCTGCGCAACACGATCCAGGGGCAGTTGCCCCGTTGGACGCAGACACTTTCGCAATACCAGAGCCAGATCCGGCGCGAGCTCTTCAGCATGCGCGAGATCGAGCGTAAGAACGTGCTGCTCGCGCGCACGGCCATGCTGCTGCGCCAGAACCCCGCCTGGCGAGGGATCGAAGAGCCGGCCCTGTCCGAGGACCTGCCGGCCTTTCTGCTGTCCAAGCCCTTCGTCGGCGCACCCATCCCGCCGCTGCGCATCCACATGGATCCGCAGGACGACGATCGCAGCATGAAGGAGCTCATGCGCGACGAGGTGCATTCGCTCCCGAAGGCGCCCGTGGCAGCGCCGCCGGCGGAGGAGGCGCCGCGCATCAAGCGCGCGGACCCCAAGCCAGCGCGCAGCGCCCCCGAGACGCCCGCGATGCGATCTCTCGCCCGCTTGGCGGCTACAGCGATCGCACACGCCAAGACCGAAGGGGCCAAGTCCTTGTCGGTGATGGAGTGGCGCGCCGGCGACGCCGCGGCACGCTCGATGGCGCCGGCGCTCTGGCTCGCTTTCGCGGCGTCGGCATTGCGCCCGTACAAGTTCCGGGTGGTGCTGGTTGCCGATCCTGCTGCACCAGGTGAGCGGTTCCGCCACACCTTCAGCGACGCGTTGGTGGCGCCCACGCCGGACGCTATCGCGCTCTTCAAGCGCACGCTCGGGCGCCAGGTCGGGAAAGCCCAGCGCCAGTCGCCTACGGCGGCTCCTGTCGAGGCAATCCCAGCCCCATGACACCCGCCCACTACTCCTTCATGCGAAACCTGGTGGCCAACCGGTCGCCCAAGCTGAGCTCTGCGATTGCCAAGGAAATGGCGGACACGCAGGATTTAGGGCGGGTTCGCGGGCGCGCGGTCCTCTACGAGGAAGCGGATTTCATCAAGGCCGAGACGAAGTTGCGCAACGCTGGGTACTCGGTCGAGGCGCCAGCAGTCGGGCGGCAACGCTCCGACGCTAACGATGCTGGCTCTGAAAAAGCCTTTGCAGCGCCGGTGACCGAAGGCCTGGTCGCGGTGGTTGCGATCGGGGTGCCGGGCATTGCCACCCCCGAAGGCAGTTTCCTCGCCATGAAGTGGCGCGACGCACTGGCGTTGCCCTACGAGGTGCTGGTGGTGTGCGAGAACCTAGAGTCAATGCAGCGGGTTCATCGCTATGCGTGGCTGCAGCCCTACCTCCTTGAAGGCGGGAGACGGAGAAGGGCGCTCGTCCTTTTCCGCGGCGCGCCCGACTGGTTCCGGATAGGTCCGGCCAGCCGCCTGGTCGCCGGTGACACACGACCCGTTCTCGGACTCTTCGACTTCGATCCACAGGGGCTTTTGATGGCCGCCGGGCTGCCGCGTCGCGAGGCGCTTTGCCTGCCGCCCTGGGAACTGCTGGAAGCCTTGGTGATCGAGCGAAAGCGTCATGACCTCTATGCGGCGCAGGAGGCGGGGTGCCGGGCGCAGTTGGATGCCTGCGCCGACCAGGACATCGCCACGGCCTGGGCCCGTATGCGCCTGCTGACTCGCGGCCTCAACCAGGAAGCTTTTCCGGAACGCGACTGATGCTGACGGCTGCGTGCTGTAGGGATCTTTGGCTATCGGTTTGACTTGGGCAAGAAGCCTGGAATCCACTGCCGCCACCGAGGCATGCTCGCCGAATTCGACGGCGAGCAAATGGACTTCTGCTTAAGACTGATTGCCGACAGTCGCGCCGATTCACGCAAACGCGCGGTGCGATCCACAGCGGTCACTAATGGGCATAGCTCCATCGCCGCACGCTGTTGCCCGCCACCATTTCGTCACAGTTGATTCCCGTCATCGACGAAGCGCTTCTCGTTGCAGTATCGCGTCAATTGCCTGTTCGGGAAACGCGCTCACGCCACGCAGTAGATTGATGATCCTGACTGTTCGGCCCCACTCCTGACAAGGCACGTTCAGCGCATAGAAGAGGTCGAGCGCTTCCAGGGTCTTGTAGTCCGAGAATGCACACCGGAACTCGACGCTCGTTTGTGAGCGAAACGGTTGACCGTCGAAGATCACCTGAGTCGCCCACGTACTTCCCATCAGCCGTTTCACGCCGCCGCTCGGATAATTTTTCTCGTCGGTGGAGAAGCTGCGCCTTACAAGATTCGATTCCCAGTCCACCTCGAGGATGGTCATCAAATCGAAGTTGACACGCAGTGCCAAGCGTTCTGCGAAGCCCGACCAATTCTGCTGAGAGCTCATGCTCGGCTCGCCAGGCCGTCGTTAGAACTTTGTGCCGGTTTGATAACCGGCGCGCGAGGGATTTGCTGCGGCGCGCGTTCCGGCGCAGCCTTCTGATTGACACTACGGAACATCCCTTCTGGCTTGAGTTGCATGATCACGATCAGGCTGATCGCGATGACGAACTCTCGCAGGGAAGCGATCTGTACGGCCGTGAGGCCGGGAATCACAGCCGCTGCAAATCGCGTCGACTCCAGAAGTGCCACCACGGCAACCGAGCCGACCACGGCCCCGAGCACCCGGGTGTAGCCACCGGCCGTGGCCGCAAGGAAGATGTAGATTGTCAGCAGCGGCACAAAGCCATCGGGCGCTATATAGCTGGTCAGGTGTGCATAGACTCCGCCGGCGACCCCCGACAGTGCTGCACCCACGAAGAACGTCTTGAGCTTCAGTTGCAGCACCGGCTTTCCCGCCACCGCAGCTACTTGCTCGTCATCTCGCACCGCGCGCAGGGCACGTCCGTAGGGCGATCTGAACAGTCGCGTGAGGCAGAACGCAGTAGCTCCGACGATGGCCCACACCAAGAGTAGATAGAACCAGGGGTGAGCAGCACCCAGTTCGACCTTGAGCGGAGAGCGAATGCCCGAGAGGCCGTCGCTGCCACCCGTGAGCCACTTTTCATTGGTCGCGATGAGCCGGATCACTTCAGCAAATCCCAGCGAGACGATCGCCAGATAGTCGCCACGCAAGGGCCGCGTTACATATGACAGCACCACGCCGACCGCACCCGCCACAAGAGCCGCACACGCCAGAGATATGCCAATCGGCACTCCAGCTTTCGAGAGCAGGGCCGACGTGTAGGCGCCGACGGCATAGAAGCCGACCAAGCCGAGATTCACCATGCCGCCCTGTCCCCAGATCGTCACCAGGCCGAGGGACAGCAGTGCATAGATACCGGCCAGGGTGGCCATGAAGATGAGATACGAGGTCACTTGCGAACTCCAGATGCGCCGGCAAACAGGCCGCTCGGACGGACCAACAAAACAAGCAGGATGGCGACAAACGCAGTCGCCGACTGGTAGACAGGCGAGATAGCTAACAGCGCGACCTCGCTGACCACGCCAATCAGTAGCGCTCCCAGCACTGCACCGATGAGGCTGGTCAACCCGCCGAGCACGCTCGCGGAGAAGATGATCAGCAGCAGGCGCGATCCCGTGGACGGGTCCACACTGGTATCGATGGCAAGCAGCGCGCCCCCGATGCCGGCCAAGCCCATCCCGATGAACGTGGCAAGGTTCGACAGCCTGGCCGGATCGATGCCCTTGAGGCGGGCCAGGTCAGGGTTGTCCGCGACCGCGCGCATCGCCTTCCCGACGCGGGTGACCGTGAAGAACGCAGCCAGAGCTACGGCGATCGCCAGGGCGATACCAAGGTTATGCATCTGCTGCGGGCCGACTCGGATGCCTGCGAACTGGACGTCCCGGGCGACGGGCATATCGAAGCTGTTCAGATCGCTTCCGAACCCGAAGCGAAGGGCGTTCTCCAGGGCGAGGTTCAACGCAATCGACACGATGGCGACCATCAGTGGCGTGTGCGCCGAGATCTTGCGGCGCATAGGGACCAGTGCCAGCCGATCACCAACGATACCCACCGCTCCAGCGGTCGCAAATGCCACCACAAGAACTGGGACAAGAGGCCAGTGCAGATAGCTGTTGACCAGCCAACCGGCATAGGCGCCCACCGTCATCTGCGCCGCAATGCTGAAGTTGATGAATCCAAGCACGCTGAAGATCAGCGTCAAGCCCAAGGCAGGCAGGGCCACCACTGCCCCCATCACCAAACCGTTGACCAGGTGTTGAACAATGTCGGAGAACATCTCGGTCCTTCGGTTCGATCAAGCGACCTTGGTCACCGCGAGCTTGCCCTTCTGGATCTGCTCGTAGCGGAAGAAGACGCCCTTGACGTCGCCGTTGTCCGCGAACTCGAGTGGTCCGCTGGCCCCGTCGAAGTTGATGCGACTTCCCGAGCTCAAGAGCTTCAGGCCGTCAGGGGCGCTGTCGACAACCTTGCCTTGTGGCGACTGGGATATGCCCCGAAGGTTGTCTCGCACCGTCGTGCCGTTGGCCTCGGCAGCGGGTGCGCTGGCCAGCGCGAGCGCCACGAGGTTGACGTGGTCGTAGACTTGGCAGGAATAGCTGTCCAGGGCCTCGACCTTCATCTTCGCGATCAGTCGCTTGTACGCGCCAGCGTTCACGGAAGCCGACGGGACCAGTGAATAGGCGCCCTCTCCCACTTCAGCCGGCACCGCTTCGACCAGCTTTTGGTTGATGCCGAACGAGAAGCCGATACGCTTGCCGTCGTAGCCGGCGCGATAGAGATCCTTCAGCACGACGGACGTATCCGGCACATAGCCTCCGAGCACAATCACATCGGGCTTGGCACGCAGCGCCTGGTCCACTTCTGAACGATAGCTGGACTTCTTGTCTTCGTAGATCAGTCCTGCGCCCGTACCGCCCGCGCGCGTGAAGATGCCCGAGATGATGTCGATGTACGACTGCGCGAAAGGCGTTTGCGGCCCCATGAAGAACATCTTCTTGCAGCCGAGTTCGATGCCGAGATCGCCCACTCGCGTGCCCTGCAGCGTGACCGTCGGCGACGTGCGGAAGATATAGCCTTGGTGAGGCAGCTTCGTGATGCTGTCCGCACCCGAGGACGTAGCCAGGACGGTCTTGCTTTCCCAGCAAAGCGGTGCGATCGCCGACGTCACCGATGAGGCGTACGACCCGCCGATGGCGACGACGCGATCGACGTCGATCAACTTGCGCGCTGCGCGCACCGATGCCTCTGGATTGCTCTGGTCGTCTTCAATGACAACTTCCACGCGGCGTCCGTTGACTCCGCCGGCGGCGTTGATTTCCTCGGCGGCGATCTGGGCTGCCCGACTCATCGTCGCGCCGAATTGACTCGTAGCGCCCGTCAAAGGGATCAGGATGCCGATCCTGATCGGTTCCTTGTTCTGCGCCCAAAGGAGCGGGTGGGCTGCCCCGAAGGCCACAGCGGTACTTGTCGTCAGGAAAGATCTTCTGCTAGTCATAGCCATGCTCCAAGGAAGTTGAAATCAGTGAATCTGTGCGCCGCCAAGGAAGAGATGGCGGACCTCGTCGTCCGCCAGCAGATCCGAGGCACTCGCGTCGCGGAGCTTTCGCCCGGCGACGAGAACCAGCCCCCGCGTGCCGTACTCGAGTGCCAACAACGCGTTCTGTTCGACCATCAGGATGGCGAGGCCTTGTCCCGCGAGTTCGCGAATGAGGTCGAACACCTCGTCGGCTGCCGCCGGCGAAAGGCCCGCAGTCGGCTCGTCCAGCAGCAGCACCTTCGGCTGCGTCATCAGCGCGACAGCCATTGCGAGCACTTGGCGCTGGCCGCCGGACAGATTTCCGGCCTTGTGCTTCAGGCGCGGCTTGAGCAAGGGAAATCGCTCCAGCTGCGCTTCGACCCTGGACTTGAGTTCCGAGCGCACCAGGTAGCCGCCCATCTCGAGGTTTTCCCGCACGGTCAGGCTCTGGAAGACGTTGCGCTCCTGTGGCACGAAGCTCAGGCCTTGTTCGCAGGCGTCCTGTGCGCTGCCGGGCATGAGATGGCGTCCATCAATCTCCACATGGCCGGTCTTCGGCTTGAGGAGGCCGGCCACAAGCTTCAGGAACGTCGACTTGCCAGCACCGTTGGGGCCGATGATCACCGCAAGGTCACGCGCCTTCACTTCGAGATCGATGCCTTTGACGATCTCGTCTGCGCTGCCGTAGCCACCGCGGATGTCACGCACATTCAGAGTCGTCATGCGCGGCTCCTTCCAAGATAAGAGGATTGAACGCGACGGTCCGAGGTGACCTGGTCGAAGCTGCCGTGGGTCAGGTACTTGCCTTCGGCCATCACGACAACCTCCTCGCACAGGCGCTTGATGAGTGCCATCTCGTGCTCGATCAGGAGGATCGTGATCCCCTCGGACTTGACGACTTCGAGCTGATCCGCGATCTCGCTCACCAGCGTGGGATTGACGCCGGCCATGGGCTCATCCAGGAGGATCATCTCGGGCTCCGCGAGCAGCGCGCGACCGATCTCGAGGAGCTTCTTTTGGCCACCCGACAGGGCCGGTACAAGGTTGTCAAGGACATGATCCAAGCGCAGCCTGCGTGCCATCGCCCATGCCTTTTCCCGCAGGGCTTCTTCTCTGGTGCGAACGGCCATGCCGCCGAAGAGACCAGCGAAGAACTCCTCGCCCTCTTGACTTGGACCGTACAGCATCAGATGTTCGAAGACGGTCATCCGCGGGCAACCCCGGGCCAACTGAAACGTCCGGATCAGACCCGAGCGAGAGATGCCTTCGGGCCTCAGGTCCGAGATGTCCTTGCCATTGAACGTGATGCGTCCCGAGGCCTGGGGCAGCAATCCGGTGATGGCATTGAAAAGCGTCGTCTTGCCAGCGCCGTTGGGACCGATCAGCCCGGTCGTTTTGCCGCGTGCGACATTGAAGGTCGCTCCATCCAACGCATGGAGGCCGCCGAACGTGGCCCGCACGTCCAAGATCTCGAGAAGTGCGTCCATGTCAGTTCACCAGTACAGTGCCAGGGCGCGCAGGCAGCTCGTTCTTTACGAACTTCCCATCCTTCATGATGGCTGCGATGTTTTCGCCTTGCCCCGTCAGCACGCCGATATCGTGAAGCGGGTTGCCCCGCACGACCAGTAGATCGGCGATGGCGCCGGGCTGGATGACGCCCAGCTTGCCGGCGTGCTGGACGATCTCCGCTGCGACTGTCGTGGCGCTACGCAATGCCTCCAGATTGCCGATGATCTCGGAGCGCACCCGCAGTTCTTCGCTCTGGTGTCGGTGTGACTCGCCCAGCAGGTCACTGCCATATCCCATCTTCACGCCGGCTCGATGTAGCATTGCGATGGCCTCGCGGCCCGCCAGGCGAACGTCGTCCACCTTGGCAATCGACTCCGGCGGAAGACCGAGAGAGGCACCCTCGAGAGAGAGCATGTCGAAGGTGATCAAGGTGGGGACGACAAACACCCCAGACTCCTCTAGCAGCACGGCTGTTGCCTCGTCCACGAGGTTGCCGTGCTCGATCGTTCTCACGCCTGCTTCGACAGCACGCCGGATGGCGCGCGGCGTGTAGGCATGCGCCATCACATAGGTCTGCCATGCGGTGGCTTCGTCGACGATCGCCCGGAGTTCGTCCATCGAGTAGCCGGTGTTTCCAATGGGGTCATTCGGCGAGGTCACACCGCCACTGGCCATCACCTTGATCTGGGTAGCCCCCTTGGTGAGCTCCTCACGTGCCGCCCGTCGCACCTCGTCCACGCCGTCCACGACGCGACCGATGTTTCCGATGCGGAACGAGCATGCACAGGACTCGAGCTGGTCACTGCGTGCACGGAAGTCGCCGTGGCCGCCGGTTTGCGAGAGTGCCTTGCCAGATGTAAAGAGCCGGGGCGACTCGATCAGACCATCCTTGGCAGCCTGGCCCAGGGCCCAGTCGCCGCCGCCCGCGTCGCGCACGGTCGTGAAGCCGCGCATAAGCATCCCCTTGAGGATCGGCAGCGACCGAATGATGCCCAACGCGTTGGGCAACCGTGCCGCAAGCCCCAGGTTGACGGACGAGGCCGTCACATGCACATGGCAATCGATCAGGCCGGGCATGAGCGTCAGGCCGTAGAGCTCGTAGACGGCATCCGTCGCCCTCGGTTGAGCGAGCCGCGACCCGACTTCCGCCACATGACCGTCGACAACGACGACGTCCATGCCATCGACCAGCTCCCCCTTCTCGAGGTCCAGCAGGTTCGCATTCCGCAGAACAAACACCGACATGAAAAATCTCCGTCTTGAGCACCTAATGCGATAGGAGTCTAGGAGTCGTATACTCCTAAGACAATAGGTGCCAAACACCTAAGTGTTTTTTCTTAGGGGACTTTTCATCGATGCGCAACAAAGCAGCCGAGAAGAACCAGGTGATCGACTACCACCGTGCCTTTCAGGATGCGCCGGTCGGTCAGGCGCTAGGGCGAGATCGCGTCATCATTGCGTGCAACCGGGCGTTCGCCGCCATCTTTCGAGCAGGGGTAGACGATCTGGTGGGGTCCTCCTTCGAGCGGCTGTATCCCACGCAAACGCACTTCGAACAAACCGGTGATCGCATCGCGCCCGTGCTCGCCAAGCACCACACGTTCTCCGATGACCGCGTCATGCGCCGGCTCGACGGAGAACTCTTCTGGGTGCACGTCAGCGGATTCACGTACACGCCGGACGATCCACATCACGACACGCTCTGGGCGTTCACCGACCTCTCGACCGGGCGCAAGGTGAATTCGGCCCTGCGCGGCTCCATGACGCCGCGAGAGCGCGACATCGCGGCGCTGCTCATCGAGGGGAAAACGGGCAAGGAAGTCGCACGGGCACTCAACATCAGCCCACGCACCGTGGACATCTACAAGACTCGCCTGCTGCGCAAGTACAGCGTGAGCAGCACGCCAGACTTGGTAAAGCGCCTGCTCGCCGGCTGAAGCCGCTCAGGACTGCTCGGCCAGGTACAACCGCACGCCCAACTGGAGCCGGAAGCGTCCTTCGACCGAGTCCAGGTCCAGCTTGGTCAGTTCGCCCAGGCGCCCCAGCCGGTAGCGCAACGTGCTGATGTGCACCTCGAGGCGGTCTGCAGTGCGCTGCAGATTGAATCCCTCGTCGGTAAGTGCAATGGCGGTATCGATCAGGGCTTGACCACGCTTGTCCGCCTCCAATGCGCCGAACAACCGCGTGATGAAGATCCGGCGCGCCGCCGCATCGCCAGCGAGGACCCGAGGGAACATGGCCTCCTCGGAGAAGTGGATGCGGCTCGGCTTGGTGTGCGGCATAAGGTCGGCGATCTCGCGTCCCGCCGAATGCATGCCTGCGACCCCCCGATGAAATTCGCTCACGCCCATTGCAGAGCGGCCGTGGGCAATGTTCGACCAGAGCCACTCGACATCCATGGTGTCAGGGACGAGTGCGTTGATCTGATTGGCAGACAAACTGATGAGTGGCTGAACGCTCTTTTGCCGGAACGCCTGTGCCAATTGCCCCGCGAGTTGCTCGCGCCGCCCAAGGCCTTCGCTGGAGAGTGGGTTGGGTTCGTCGAGCAGGATCGTTGCCAATCGATAGTGCTGCTCCGGATCCCAGCCCAACAAACGGGCGCGCTCGATGGCACTGGGCGTCTCGTCGAAACGCCCCTCGAGCAACGCAGCGACCAGCGCATAGCCAAGACGTGCTTCATTGGCTGATAGCTCGCGCTGATGTGCGATCTGCAACGCAGCCACAGTCCCCGCGTGTTCCACTGCGCGCAGGTCGATCTCGGTCAGCGGCGGTACGCCTTCTGCAACGAGGACATAGCCGAGCCCACCATTGCGGTTGCGCACTGCACATCCCACCACGCTCTGGGCGGTCGTGGCCAAGCGCGACGGCCGTGGGTGCCAGCGTACAGCGCGCGTCTGCGCGTCCATTGCCTTGATGCCCCCGCCGGCGGACAGCGCCCGGAAGACGCCTTGTTCGAATGACGGGGAAGCGTGCCCGCCCCGTTCGATGGCGTGTGCCGCCAACAATCCGCCTTCAGCGGAGTAGATCTGGACCGAACGCTCCAGGACCTGACCGAGCACACGGGCAACGTCCTGAAGGCTGTCGCCTGTTGCAGCCGCCTCTGTGAGTTGGCGGTGAATCTGCTCCGACTTCGCCAAGGCTCGACTTTGACGGTCCACGAGCTCGCGATGGACGTACTGGGTGATCGAACTGAAAGGCACCTCCCAAGGCAGCTCGATGAGCGGCAGATGTACTCGGTCGGCGACAGCGATGGTCTCGAGGGCGAAGTGCTCCACGAAGTTCGGGACAGCCAACACCACGCCGCAGGCACCCTTGACGGCGAGCTTCTCGACAAGCGCGGCAGCTTCTTTCCCGCCTTTCGGCCAGTTGTAGCCGGTACTCAGAAGCAGATGGCCCGGTTCGACCCAGCTTTCGATGTCGGGGTGGTCGACCACCTGAACCCAGGAAATCTCCCTCGCAAGATGCTCGGAGGCGGCCACCACGGCCCCCGCCTGGAGGGGTGAAGTGCGAAGAGCTTCGTCGAGTTGCATTCGGAAATTCTACGAATCAACGAAGAAATAGGCCATCAATTCCTATTCTTCGTACATATCGTCGAGTCGCAATCGCTCCTAAATTCGTCTCATGCCTTCATCACATATCGAGCACCTCTCTTCCCTGGTCGGCACGGCGAATTGCCTGGTCGAGGAAGAAAGCACGCGGCCATTTGCGACCGACTACCGAGGCGTCTTTCATGGGAAAGCGCTGGCTGTCGTCCGGCCAGCCGACACCGCCGAGGTCAGCCGCGTGCTGGCGTACTGCCACGCGCATGACATCCCCGTGGTACCCCAAGGCGGCAACACGTCACTGCTCGGCGGCTCCGTTCCCGATGCCAAGGGCGAGAGCATCGTGCTCAGCCTGTCGCGCATGAACCGCATTCGCTCTGTCGACCCGGTGAACGACACCATGGTCGCCGAGGCCGGCGTGACCTTGCACCAGGCGCGCATGGCAGCCGAGGAGGTGCGCAAGCTTTTTCCTCTGCGCATCGGCTCCGAAGGAAGTTGCCAGATCGGCGGAAATATCTCGACGAATGCAGGGGGCACCAACGTCCTGCGGTACGGCAACATGCGCGATCTCGTGCTGGGCATCGAAGCGGTACTGCCCGATGGGAGCATCTGGCACGGGCTGCGGGCCCTGCGCAAAGACAACACCGGCTACGACCTGAAGCAGCTCTTCATCGGCGCCGAGGGCACCCTCGGTATTGTCACGGCCGCTGTTCTCAAGCTGATGCCCCAGCCGCGTGCTGTCTGCACGGCCTTCCTGGCGTTCGATACGCCCGAGATCGCACTGGGCTTCTTTTCAGAACTGCGCAAATGCGTTGGCCAGGATGTGACCGCCTACGAGCTGATCTCTCAAGCAGCCCTCGACCTGGTCCTGAGCCATCTTCCCGATGCAAGGCCACCTCTCTCTACGCGTGCGGGCTGGTATGTGCTCGTCGAAATGGGCGCCGGGCGATCGCAAGAGGAACTCGAGAGTGACTTCTACGACGTCGTGCAAGTGGGTCTGGAAGATGGACGCATCCGCGATGCGGCAGTGGCCGCGACGCAAACGCATGCCAACGACTTTTGGCGAATCCGCGAAGAAATCTCGGATGCCCAGACACGAACCGGCGGAAGTGTTCGTTGCGATATCTCCGTCCCGCTTTCGAAGATTCCGGAGTTCATCACACAAGCATCGGCTGGCGTGCTCGATGTCGAGCCGAAGACGCGCATGGTGATCTATGGGCACGTCGGCGATGGCAACGTGCATTTCAACCCACTGCGGCCCGCCGATGAACCGGCTGCCGACTACCTGTCCAGAGCCGGCCAATCCATCACCCACATCGTCGACGAGATTGCCATGGCGATGAACGGATCGATCTCCGCCGAACACGGCGTCGGCGTCGCCAAGCGGGACGAGTTGCTGGCCGTGAAGTCCCGGGTAGAGCTGGAGATGGCCTGGCGCATCAAACGCGCCCTCGATCCCAAGAACCTGCTCAACCCGGGCAAGTTTCTTCCCCAACTGGACGCAATGAAAGAAGCCACTCATGACTGACATCGATCCCAACGCATTCGAGAGGTTGGAGCTGCGCGTCGGACGCATCGTCGAGGCCGCGCTCAACACCAAGGCCAGAGTGCCGGCCTACAAGCTGAAGATCGACTTCGGCGACATCGGCACTCGTACGTCCAGCGGACAGTACACCGAGCTCTACACACCGGAAGACCTCGTCGGCAGGCAGGTGGTGTGCGCGATGAACCTCGGATCCATCCGCATTGGGGGCTTCGAATCGCAGGTGCTGGTCGTGGGCGCACGCAGCGATTCCGGAGCGCCCGTGCTGCTGACCACCGAGCGCCCGGTGGCTCCCGGGGCCACGATTTTCTGAACACCTACCAAAGGGGATTTCCATGAACATGTCGGACCATTTCGCCGAACTCACAGAGATCGACAGGCGCCACTGGCTCCATCCGGTTGCTGCGTTGCGGCAGCACGAAAAGCGGGGCGCGACGATCTGGCAAGCGGCTGATCGTATCCACCTGATCGACTCCAGCGGCCACCGCGTGCAGGATGCATTCTCCGGGCTGTGGTGCGTGAACGTCGGCTACGGCCACGAATCGATCGTGCAGGCCGCCACCGAGCAGATGCGCAAGCTGCCGTACGCGACTGGCTACTTTCACTTCGCGAGCGAGCCGGCCATCCGTCTCGCCGGGCGTCTTGCGGCGCTGGCCCCCGCAGGTCTCACCCGTGTGCTCTTCGGACAGGGCGGCTCCGATGCCGTCGACACTGCGATTCGCACCGTCCGCTACTACTTCAATGCCATCGGCAAACCGGACAAGAAGCACTTCATCGGCCTTCAACGCGGCTATCACGGCAGCTCGGCCGTGGGCAGCGGCTTGACCGCACTGCCGCTGTTCCACCGATTCTTCGATGTGCCCGCTCCGCAGCAGCACCATATTCCGTCCCCGTATCCGTACCGTCATGCGGACGGACCGGATCCGGCGGCGGTACTCGCGAGCACGGTGCGCGCGCTGCGCGACAAGGTGGACGCACTCGGCGCCGACAACGTGGCGGCGTTCATCTGCGAGCCGATCCAGGGCTCGGGTGGCGTGATCATTCCGCCCCCCGGATTCCTGGCCGCCATGCGCAAGACTTGCGATGAACTGGGCATCTTGCTGATCGTCGACGAGGTCATCACCGGCTTCGGTCGCACAGGGCCCATGTTTGCGTGCGCCTCCGAAGGCGTAACGCCGGACATCATGACCCTGGCCAAGGGTTTGACGGCCGGCTACGCCCCGATGAGCGCAACGCTGATCTCGGAAGAGCTGTACCAGGGCATCGCCGAGGGCGGCAGCGACGGGACCGCGTTCGGTCACGGACAGACTTATGCAGGGCATCCGGTCAGCGCTGCGGTGGCCAACGCCGTGCTCGATCTGTACACGGACGGCGGCTTGCTCGAGAACGGCCAGCGCATCGGGAAATACTTCGAAGCGCGTCTGAAAGACCTTGAATCCCTGTCGTGCGTGGGCGAAGTCCGCGTCCGGGGCCTGCTCGGCGCTGTTGAACTGGTCACCGACAAGACCACGAAGACCAAGCCAGATCCGGCGCTCAAGATGGGCCAGCGCGTGCTCGATCATGCGTTCCAGAACGGATTGGTCTTCCGCGCTTTCGGCGATGACATTCTGGGCTTCGCCCCCTCCCTGAACTACACGGAAGCGGACGTTGACGTCCTGATCGCGCGCCTGCGCGCTTCCATCGCTCACGTCTTTTCTTGAATCAACCACCACCAGGAGCAACCATGAAACTCTCCGACTTCAAAGTACTGACCTTCGATTGCTACGGCACCCTGATCGACTGGGAATCCGGGATCTACAACGCGCTGGAGCCGCTGCGCGCCAAGGCGGGTAACGACAAGACGCGAGACCAGGTCCTCGAGAACTACGCGCAGCACGAGTCCGCGCAAGAAGAGGAAACGCCGGCGATGCCCTACTCGCAGTTGCTGACACTCGTCTACAAGCGCCTTGCCAAGGAGTGGGGAGTCACCGTCAGCGACGAGGAAGCGAACATCTTCGGGGCATCGGTGCCGGACTGGCCGGAGTTCGCCGATTCGGTCGAGGCACTGACGTACCTCAAGAAGCACTACAAGCTCGTGATCCTTTCGAACGTCGATCGTCTTTCGTTCCGTTCGAGCAATGCGCGCCTGCAGGTGGTGTTCGATGCGATCTACACCGCGCAGGACATCGGCTCCTACAAGCCGAGCCCGCGCAACTTCGAGTACATGCTCAAGCGACTGGAAAGCGACTTCGGTCTCCAGAAGAAGGACATCCTTCACACCGCCCAAAGCCTCTTTCACGACCACGCGCCTGCGAACAATTTCGGACTCGCTTCTGCCTGGATCGATCGCCGTCATGCCAACAAGGGCTGGGGCGCCACCATGCCACCGCCTGGCACGCCGAGGCTGGACTTCACCTTCGAAAGCATGATCGCGCTTGCCAAGGCCCATCAAGCCGAAATCGGCGCTTGAAGGAACGACGCGCCATGGATTTGCGACTCAAGGACATGGCGCTGTGGCGCCAGCAAGCGTACATCGACGGGCAGTGGCGAAATGCCCGAGCTGGGGGGACGATGGAAGTCGTGAACCCTGCCGATCGGCAGGCACTCGGCACCATCCCCTCATGTGACGGCGTCGACACGCGGGATGCCATCGAGGCGGCGCAAGCCGCGCTGCCGACATGGCGGGCACTGACTGCGCAAGATCGTGCAGCGCTGTTGCTCAAGTGGCACGACCTCATGCTGGCGCATGCCGATGATCTTGCCCTCCTGATGACCCTCGAGCAGGGCAAACCTTTGAGTGAAGCCAAAGGCGAAATCCTGTACGGCGCGTCGTTCGTCCAATGGTTCGCGGGCGAGGGCGTGCGCGCTTATGGCGAGACCATTCCCGCGACGCAGCCGAACCGACGCATCTTCGTTCGCAAGATACCCGTGGGCGTGTGCGCGGCGATCACGCCCTGGAATTTCCCGAACGCGATGATCACGCGCAAGCTGGCGCCTGCCTTGGCCGCCGGTTGCACGGTCGTGGTCAAGCCCTCCGAGCTGACCCCGTACTCTGCATTGGCGCTGGCCGAGTTGGGCGAGCGTGCCGGTTTTCCCAAGGGCGTGCTGAACATCGTGACGGGCGCGCCCGCGGGCATCGGCGCCGAACTCACGGGCAACCCCACGGTGCGCAAGCTGACCTTCACGGGATCGACGGCCGTCGGCAAGACGCTGCTTCGCCAGTGCGCCGACACCGTCAAGCGTGTCAGCCTCGAGCTCGGAGGAAATGCACCCGTCATCGTGTTCGACGACGCCGATCTCGAGACCGCGATCGCCGGCGTCATGGCAAGCAAGTTCCGCAACAGCGGGCAGACCTGCGTGTGCGCCAACCGCATCTACGTTCAGGCGGGCATCTACGGGCGCTTCACCGATCGGCTGGTGAAGGAAGTGCGACAGCTGCGAGTGGGCGCAGGTACGGAAGCGGGTACCACCATCGGTCCGCTGATCAACCAGGCCGCGCTTCAGAAGGTGCAGGCACACGTGACGGACGCGCAAGCCAAGGGCGCATCAATCGCTTGCGGCGGGAAGGCTTCCGAACGTGGCCCCCAGTTCTTCGAGCCGACCGTGCTGACAGAGGCGAACGACACCATGGTCCTGGCCCACGAGGAGACCTTCGGGCCGGTCGCTGCGCTGTTTCGCTTCGACACGGAAAGCGAAGTGGTCGACAAGGCCAACGACTCGCCCTATGGACTGGCAGCCTACGTTTTCTCGAACGATGTGAGCAGACTGTTCCGCGTGAGCGAGTCGCTTGAATGCGGCATGGTGGGGATGAACACGGGTGCCATCTCGACGGCGGTTGCCCCGTTCGGCGGCGTCAAGGAGTCCGGCATCGGGAGGGAAGGATCCCTGTATGGCATTGAGGAGTTTCTGGAGATCCAGACCCTTCACCTCGATCTCGCCAAAGCGGCTTGATCCGATGCCCCTGCTTGCGGCGCTCGCCGCCATTGTCATGTGGTCTTCGCTGGCCACGCTCACGGTGTCGCTTGCCGGGGTTCCTCCCTTGTATCTGACGGGCATGAGCTTGTTCATCGGTGGCGCGTTGTCGCTGCCATGGATGATGCGATGGTCGCTGGACTGGCGTGCATTGGCGGTGGGCGTCTATGGCCAGTTCACCTATCACCTGGTGTACATCGTCGCCCTGCGTTCGGCACCGCCAGTCAATGCCAATCTCGTGCACTATGCGTGGCCGCTGCTCATCCTCCTGATGGCTCCGCTGGCAGGGCAGGGGCTGAGGCTCGGATGGATCCATATCGCTGCGGCAATAGCTGCGTTCGGCGGGGTGGTGCTGGCGACCATCGACGGCGTCGAAATGTCCTTGCGCTGGCACGCTGGCTATGGATTCGCACTTGCTGCAGCATTCATCTGGGCGAGCTATTCCATCGCTGAAGCTCGCAGCAAGACCTCATCTCCCGTGGACGTCGGGCCGGCTTGCATGGTGTCGGGCCTGCTCGCTCTCGCTGGACATGCAGCCTTCGAGCCGACCGTTTCGCTTGATGCGTCTCAGTGGCTGATGATGATCGCCCTGGGCGTTGGCCCTACGGGCGGTGCGTTCTATCTATGGAGTCTGGCCATGCGCCGCGGCGACACGCGGATCGTCGGCGTGCTGTCCAACGCGACGCCGATCCTGTCGACACTGATGCTTGCGCTTGGGGGAAGTCGGTCCCTGTCGATGCCGATCGTTGCGGCAGCACTTTTGGTCACCGCTTCAAGTGTGGCAGTTTTTCTCGCGAGCAGGCGTGCCGGCTCTTTCGTGCGCAACCAGCGGCGGAAGCGCTTTACATGCGTCGAGTCGGACGGTGCCCCTTGAACAAGATGCCGCGCCGTATCTCGGCGCTTGGTCGAAGCCGGAAGTGCAGCTTCGGTCAATGACAGTCCGTTTCCGCTGCGTAGCCGCCTTGCGTCGACGGCCGGTTCAGACTGGTTGTGGTCATTCATGAGTAAAGCCAGAACGACTTCTTCCAGCAAGAGCGGCTACCAAACGCGATGTGAGGTTCGCCGCTTGCTTCAATAGCATTTGCACACGAAGCGACGCAATTAAGAGCGCGACTTCAGGCCAAGCATCTTGAAATGCTCATAGTGCCCCACCCCATTCTTGACAATCGGGTCCTGCGATGTAAGGGCATCGATGTCTTGCCCATCTTCGATCTGGAACAGTGACACGCCATAACCACCGGTCGGGTCCATCACCGGACCGTGAGCGACAACGATGCCTTTCGCGAGCAGGTCGTTCAGGAAAACGCCGTGCTCGCTCATCCAGTTCTTTTCATCTGGGGACATCGTTGCAAGGAAATCCGCACGGGGCGGAATGAATTTGCACAGGTAGAACTTCATGGCATCCCCAATCAAGCCGTCTTCACACTTTTGAGAATCGAGCCCTCGAACATCTTCGGGATGTAGTTCTGCAGGAACAGGATCATTCCGGTCATCTTTCCAACGGGATTGCTGAACTTCGGCGCCGGCGCCTCAATGAGAGCGGAAATAGTCTGGATGACGGCGTCTGGCGATTCCGCCCCGTCGATGCCTTTTTGCGTCGCGGCCTGCACCTGCTTTCGGTAGGCGTTGTAGTCGGCGATCTCGCCGCTCGCCGCGGAGACCGCGTTGTGGCCCAGGTTCGTCTTGAACCACACGGGCTCCACCATACTGACCTTGATGTTGAACTGGTCCAGCTCGAACCGCAGCGACTTGAAGTAGCCCTGCACCGCGTGCTTCGAGGCCGCGTAGAAAGACAGATTGGGTGGACCGATCAGCCCCACGATCGAGCTCACCGTGATGATCTGCCCGGACTTCTGGGCCCTGAGACGGGGTAGCAACGCATTCGTCACCTTGATGGTTCCCCAGAAGTTCGTCTCGAACTGCTGGCGGCCCAGCCCGATGGGCGTTTCTTCGGCAATGCCGGTCACCATGTAGCCGGCGTTGTTCACGAGGACATCCAAGCGCTCGGTGGATCGGGCCAGTTCGCGAGTGAACGATGCGATGGATTCGTCATCGTCGATGTCGAGGCGCAGCAGCTTGAAAGGCACCTGCGCTGCGTATTTTTCCGGCGTACGGCTCGTACCCACGACGTTGTGGCCCTGTGCGTGCAGGCGCGTCGCCAACATCAAGCCGAAGCCCGACGACGCGCCTGTGATCAGTACTGTCTTTTTCATGTGTGCTTCCAATTCAAGAATCGATCTAGGCATTTCACGGGTCTGGACGAACCGTGGGTCGCAGGTTAGTATCGTTTAAGTACTAAGTCAATATCAAAACGATATGAACTCGAAAACCGATGCCCAACCCACATGCCCCATCGAGCGCAGCCTTGCCTTTCTGGGTGACAGCTGGACCATGCTGATCCTGCGAGACGCCAATGCGGGTGTGACGCGCTTCGATCAGTTCAAGAAGAATCTGGGTATCGCACCGACCATGCTGACCAAGCGACTGGCGACGCTGACGGACGAGCGCTTGCTCGAGAAAAAGCTCTACTCCGAACGCCCGCCGCGCGAGGAATACGTGCTGACCGCTGCCGGGCGAGACTTTCTGCCGGTCCTCTTCATGATTGCCGAGTGGGGTCGAAAGCATCGAGGCGAAGGTCGGTTGACGCGCTTTCTTGACGCCGAGAACGGAACGGAAATCAAACCTACCGCGATCGATGCCGTGACTGGCGCGGAAATCGGGACACGCGCCATCCGTGTCCTGATCCCCGAATGAAAGACGCCGCCGTCCAGACGCTGGCCGCAGGTCGTCCGGTCCCAACGCGCGGCATGGTGTCGCTGCTTGCCGCCCTCGCGGCGATCGGCGCCTTGTCGACCAACATCATCCTGCCGTCGTTTCCGGCCATCGGCGCAGGGCTGGGCGTGTCCGACGCGCAGCTCGGGGTGACGTTGAGCATCTTCTTTGTTGTCTTCGCGATCGGCCAACTCATCGTTGGTCCGCTGTCGGACCGGTACGGGCGACGCAAGTTGGTGATCGGTGGCCTGCTCATCTTCGCCGCAGGCGGCGTCATCTGCGCGCTGTCCCCCAATCTAACCTGGTTGGTATTGGGCAGGGCTGCTCAGGCAGCGGGCGTGTGCGCCGCCTCAGTGCTCGCACGCGCAATTGCTAGAGACCTGTTCGAAGGCGAGACGCTTTCGAAGGTGCTTGCGATGGTGATTGTGGCGATGGCCGCGGCGCCCGGGTTCTCTCCGCTATTGGGCAGTGTGGCCGAGCAATTTGTTGGCTGGCGTTGGACCTTCGCGACGGTCAGCGCAATGGGATTGATTTTGGCGATCTGGTACGCGCTGCGGCTGCCGGAAACTCACACGACTTCACGGCGCACGCCACTGGCGATCGGGCCAGTTTTCGCGGCGTACATCCAGTTGCTGCGAGATGCGCGCTTCATGCGGCCAGCGACCGTCGTCGCGTGTGTGACGGGGGCGCTCTACGGCTTTTTCGCCGCTGCGCCTGCCGTGCTCATCGGTGCTCTCGGCTTGAGCTCGCTCCAACTGGGATTCTTCTTTGCAGCAACCGTCCCTGTCGTGTTCGCTGCGGGGCTGCTCGTTCCGAAACTGTCGGGCCGGTGGGGTCCCCAAAAGACACTGCAACTCGGCCTTGTGCTCTCGCTCGCTGGTGGCATGCTGATTTGCGGCGTGAATGTTCAAGCACCAACCAATCTGGTCGGGTTCACCGCGGCCCTCTGCGTTTTCCTTTTCGGCATGGGCATGGCGAACCCACTGGGTACCGCCTTGTCTCTCGCGCCATTTGCGGCTCAAGCAGGCGCCGCCTCGGCCATGCTGGGCTTCATGCAGATGTCGGGGGCAGCCCTGGGCGCAACCTTTGTGACGAAGCTTGCAGGGTTGTCGCCTATGGCGGCCTTGGGCCTGGTGGTCGTTGCATCGCAAGTGCTTTCGATCGCGCTTTTCGCGCTCCTCCGCCAACAACCGCCGAAGCCATACGCTAGGTAGTGCCGCGTGAACGCAGCAATTCGGAAAACCAAGCTCTTAAGGCAGCCGCCGACGATCTTTTTAGATTCATCGCACCGCTTGCTGCTGCCGTAAGAATTGACACGAGGCAATGTTTGCCGGGAGAGCGATTCCGGCCGCGAAGCCGTCATTCAACTTGCCTTTGAGAACGTCTGCAATCGCTGCATAGCTGCCGCTAGCAGCGACGGGCTCCCGACCTGGGAGCAGCAAGTTTCCGCCGCTTGCGGTGCGCTTTTAGCCACCGATAACACGGTGTTTACGTACCTGTAGTTATCGAGAGCAGGCCAAGGCGCCCCATCATCAAGGCGGTGGCAACGCTGCTGCCCCAATGCTTGTCTCGCCTGAGTAACCGTCTCTCGTGAGCTGCTGCTGACGTTGAATACGAGCCCCAATCTCGGGGAGCCGCGCAATTCATCTTGATAGGATTCTGCGCCTGTTCTTGAAGTGGGCTGGCGTTGATGGTGCAAGTAGTAGAGGTACATAACGGCCAGACCTTTTACATCTTTCCTAGTCTGAGGGAGATGTTTTTAAGGCGACCTGAGCCCACATCGGCTGACTCAGCTATGGCCTGAGCGAGCCCTAGAGAATTACCGCAGAAAGCCAGCCAGAAATTCGCTTGCACGCCCGGTGGCATGGGTGAGAGTCAACAGATTTCGCGCTCTTGACGCGGCGACGTAGAAGAGACTCCTTTCGTCTGGCCGATTCCCGTCGAAGCTGCCCTTGTTTACGCCTGGAACAATAACGTGATCAAACTCAAGGCCTTTGGAGGACTCGATGTTTGAGAGAACAATCCGGCTCTCTTTCTGGCTTTTCGCTCTTGCAGCGTAGTCATATTGAAGTAAAGCCTCTAGCAGTGAACTGGTAGAGGTATACCTCTTTGCCACATTAAGAAGTCCGGAAACGGAGGACTCAATCTCCTCGACATCTGAGCTTCTTACGAAAACTCGGCGAGCCAGCTCATTTATTTCAAGGGCTGCGACCACCTTGGGGAGATCTGCAACGATGTTGTTGCTGGCCAATGCCATTGCCTGAAGGATCCGTTCCGACACACTGTGTCCTGCATCGCGAAGCAGTCCATGCAAGACGAATGAGCGGAAATTCTCCTCGGTTGCGCTGTCGACGACTTGGCTGGTCTCACCGGCACCTCCTGTGCCAGGCAGCGTTCCTCCTATGAACTGCCATGTTGCTCGCTTAGCGGCGAGCAGCATCTCGGTACTAAATTTGGCTTGCAGATCGACCGCAGCGGTGAGCAGTAGTCGGATGAAGAGAACCTCCGGGCGCTCAAGGAAGCTCTTGAACCCCACCGTTTCGTAGGGCAGGTTTTTGAGAATCAAGAAGTGCTCTAGCTCAACAGCGCTTCCTGGGTGCCGGAGCAAGACGGCCACGTCCTGAAGGCCGGAGTCTTCGTCGAGACCCCGTCGGCTCCTTGTAGCCTCTTCGACGACATGCAGGATCTCTTCTGCCGTGTTTGCGATCTTCACCTCTACCGCGGATCTTCTGTCCTTGCTCGCTGTATAGGCCTTGCTCGCGAAACGACCTAGTGGTTGTGCTAGCGATTCACCGAAGCGGTGAGTCAATGTGAGTGGCAGGCGCTTGGGCCTGCCAATCTCGACGTCGAACCCGTCTTTCATGAAGTAGGAGTCGGCACCGTCTCCTGCATGAATTACTTGGTCTCTGTCACCTACCCCAAGGAATACGCAACCTTCATTAACTTCTAGCAATTTCCTCAAGACTGTGAAGATGGCCCAATTGCAATCGTGCATCTCGTCAAATATCACTGCCTCTGCTCCCACCCACAGTGGGTGGTTCTCCCAGGAAAACGGTGGATCATCTGAGATCAGCAGTCGGGCCAAATCGTAGGTGGCGTCGCCTCGGTATCGGAATCTTGCCTGCTCGCCATCCCCACCAAGAAAATTCGTTCTCTGATGCTCGTATTCTTTGAAGATAACAAGAGCCGTGAAACTAAAACCTAGGTCAGATGCCGTCTGAGGCGTTAATGAAAAGTATTCGCCGGCCCGCTGGATTGCCAGGGTCCCCTTAATTTGGCCGAACTCCTCAAGAAGTCCTTCAACTGCCAAGTGTCCCGTACCGTGTAGGGAGAACTCTCCTGGAAAACGAGCCTCAGCCCACTCTCTGGCATGCGCAATTGCGTCGGTGACTGCTGTTCTGACTTCCTCGGGTCTCTTGGTGCGTTGTACCTTGCTGCCTTCGAGCCGCTCAAGTCGCGCGGCGCTGAAGTCTTCAACGGTGCCCACCGGCAACTGTCGAACTATCTCTCTGCCTAGTCCAACTCGTGCAAACGCCGTTTCAAACGCCTTCACTCCTGGCTCAGTGAAACTCAATGCGAGAATCTTCTTGGGATTTGCGCCTCGCTCAACGAGCCCGGCAATCGTCAAGGCCGCAGTTGTAGTCTTCGCTGCGCCCGCGTTGGCTTCGACGATGATCCGATTGCTTTTGCAAGTGCGAATATCAATCTGTTCGTCAGTCCATTTCAAATGGGTGCGGCCTGAGCTCATGAATTTTCTTTCCACTCGAGTAGAAAAGCTGACACGGTTTGGATCGTCTTTCTATTTTTGAGGATCGCCTCCGTGGTACGGCGAACGCCGCAGGGATAGTCTGAATGTATAGCGTCTCGCGCGATGCAAGTGCGACTCTTAGGTAAAACCGCTCGACAACCCTCCTTAGAGTGAGGGGAAGTCCTAATCTGAGAGCGATGTGGTGCCGCGAGCCTACCCATGACTTTCGCTATCGTCGCTTGATGTAGCTAGCGAGGCGCAGTCTCGAATTCTGAGGCCAACTCCTGCTACACATCTAGTAGGCCGTCAACGTCCGTGTTGCTCGCCGTCGCATTGTGTGGACGGGCTAAGCATCGATCGAACTTTTCATCGCTATTTCACAAGATGAGCTTGCCAGATCGATGGCGTTTGGCCAGCTACACGTTGTTTTCCGACCCACCTGCGCGCTCCTTTCGAGTGCAAGGCCGTGTTCATCTCTTCTCGAAAGATCGGGTCTTTTTCAAGGCGAGAAAGCTGTAGTCTGAACTGTTGTCCATTGCGTCCGGTGGGGTGATAGAAGCCGATAACAGGTCTGTGCGTGGCCATGTAACCTGACGCCACATACGCATCCCGGCCGGCTGCAATAACCGGCCATTCTTTTGGAACGGCCGAAAATTCTCTGGCCATGAATTTCTGTGAACAGATCATTCGCGTCTCTTCCGGAGGGCTTCGTCCTTCGCATTTTGCGACATCTGTCCAAAGTACCGGGCCCCGAACATTAAGGGTATCTAGAAGAGTCCTAAGCATGGTGAAGTACGGCACATTCTTCACGCCCGACTGCCACGCCATTCGTTGCTGGTCGTAGCCAGTGCCGTGTTGCTCGTAGAGTTGTTGCTCCCAGCGGGCGGCGAACCCAGGGTTTTGTCCAACTACTATGACTCCGCCTGTAGTGTCTGGTGCCTCCTCGTGCTGAAACAACAAGCCTCGTGGAGGACTTCCTGCACTGGACTTCACTCCCGAGCACGCCCGATTGCATCGGGACAATTCTTCGGCGATCTGGCCGATCCGTTGGTCGACCAACTGCAGAGAATTTATGCTCATGAGCTGTAGTATGCACAACAGTGCGCGTAGCGCAAAGCCGCTTGGCCCAAGTAATTGGATTACCAGCATCTAGCGCTGGCGATGAGAATAAATGGAGCAAGAGTGATAACAGATAAGAATCTGCCTGGGCAGAGAGTGATTCTGCGTGGCAGCAATGCATTCAGGAAGAACCTGCCTCGCGAAGCCGTGTACAAAACTGCCACTTTCTTGGTGAATCATCACTGGGGGAACGCGAGGGAAATGGCAGACGGAATGGGTGTTCTGCTTCTCACCTGGAATCAAGCTTTCTACCGCTATGGGCAGTTTGACTTCCTTAAGCTTGAGCGATGCATTGAGAAGAATATGTCCTCTCTAGAGAGTATTCGTATGCGGAACATATTGGAATTCGGTAAGGTTGACGAGCCTCTCGTCCGAAGACTCTTCGAAGGTTTTTCCGCCGCGCTGGCGATTCGGAGGGGATCTAAAGAGGGAATGCAGAGTCCCGTTGCAACCGCTAAAGCGCTGCATCTTCTGGCCCCAAGTTTCTTAGCGCTCTGGGACCACAAGATTGCACGCGGTTACGGCTGCTACTATGCGAACGATCCTGTTGGAAAGTATCTCGATTTCCTATGGATGACGAAAGCCATCGCAATAGGCTTGCCGAAGAGTTTGCAAGATGGCGCTGACGGATATAGCGCGATTAAGGTCATCGACGAGTACAACTTTGCCCGTTTCACGAGAGGATGGGTGAATACCTAACGGTCTCTTCGCGACGGACATAAGGAGGTGTTCTCGTGACTTCCGTTATCGCGAGTTGAGATGTGAGGCTGAACCAATCACCGATCGACAGAACGATCTTCGCAAGCAAAGACGCATTTAGTCGCTTTGTCAAGATGACCTCGCTGGCTGCTTACGGTCATATCGGAGTACGGAAACTCAACGCCTTCAATTCGTCCAGATGCGGGCCCGAGCTGCCTACTTTTTGGGTGCTGAGACATTCTTGACTTCAAGGTTGTTGACCGCAAGCTCGGAGCTTTCGATGAACTGGTCATATTTCGATTTGTGCACCGCGAAGGTGTACAGGATGGCAATGTCGCCCTTGATAGTCGCCATGTACCGTGTGTAGTAGTTCGGAATCTCAGAGTTGAGAAGAGTGGCATCGACCCACACGCTGTTCTGAATCTTGCGCTGCTTGGGCGCTTGAGTTATCGAGACACCCGGACGTTTCGTCATCGAGTTGATGTGTCCCACGTACTTGGAGAGGCTGTCGTCCGGCCCCGCAAACTTGGCTGTCATGATGATGATTGCCGGCTTGGGACCGCCTCCCGGTGGCGAGCACACAAACTCGGTTCCCTCCCGCTTGCATGTCCATCCGTCTGCGAGATAGAAGGCGATGTAGCTGTTCTCAAATCGCTCGGAGGCATGGGCCGCCATTGCGGCCATCATGTTGGCAACCAAAACCATCGCATAGAGGATGCAATTCCGCATCATGATGCCTTCTCGGCCGCGTCGGTCTCGTGCTCTTGAACCATTCCCCATCGGGTCGCTAGCGTGTGCCAAAGTTGCACATCGAGGTGCTCGTCGACATGGCGACGATACTCCTCGTACAAGAAGCAGCTCGTCACGACGGCAATTCGAGAGCTGTATGCATGCAGCCTGACCTGCAGATCTGAAGGAGGTCGTGAGTCGGGAGGTTGCTTCACCTCCCAGTTCGCCACGACGAGCACATTGCATTGCACCCCGTCGAGCCGTGCCAAGAGCAGGTCGATATGGAAGTTGCAGACTGCTTCTGCCTGTACGAGCGCAACGACCACGAACTCAGATGTATGGGGAGAACTCAGAATCGGGCCGAGCTCCATCGGCCTTAACGAATCGCTTGCACCTAACGCGACCAGTGTCTCTGCTGCCAGACGAACCAAAGCGGTATGGTCCGACTCAGTAAGCAAGCGGGTGAAGTGCCTCGACCTTGCAATGTTTTGTTGAAGAAGAACGGCGCTGGATGCCAATTGCGCTCTGCGGCTTTGTAGCTCGTTCAGCTTGGAATCGGCATCCTTCGCTGCCATCAGATCGAACGAAAGCATCCACGTCGGGTCTGCCGCCGAGAGTCGCTGCCGCCAGCTGTACTCCCTCACAAAGCTGTCGCTCACACGATGGTCCTCAATGTCGGCGGCAACAGACAGAAGCCTCTCCCTCAGATCTTCTGCAGCCTGTTTGGGCATGGACCGCGCCAAGTATGGGAATACACCTGCGAGACGAGTGTCCGTCGCATATGTCGCCTGCTCGGCGGGCGAGAGTTCGAGCAACGCGAAGTGGGTGAAGAAATCGCGTATCCGGTCATGACGAAAGCGGACCTCTTGAGCGCTCACCTTTCCTGAAGGGTCGGTAAATGTCCGGACGTTTGCAAGCTTGGCATAGATGAGTCCGGCCACCTCAGGCTTGAACGGAAGCAGGGAAAGGTCTTCCTGATCCTTTAGGCGTTGCTCGAGCAATGCCTTGGAAAAGCCCGTGGTTCGAAATACGGACTGTGTCGCCATGCGTTGCCTCACGGCATTGAATTGCTGCTGTTCCAGGGAGAACAGTTCTGGCACGCCTCCTCCGGATAGCAGCAATGCAACCGAAGTAAGGTCCATGGGATTCGCCAGGATTTCGGCAAGTGCCTTGGTTTCGTCTTCCGAGCTGGGTTTGGCCCAGGTATCCTCAAGGAAGGCAAGCGCGACACTGTGAAATTTCTCTCCTCTTACTGGCGCGTCGAAACTCAGTACGTCGTTGCGAGAGAGCAGGAACTGGGTAATTTGGCCTCGATCCAGAGGCAGCAACTCGTAGGTCTCGATGCTGCTGAGACCGCGCAACGGGATTTGGCTTGTCACCAGAATGTTCGCGTCCGGGTACGACGCAAGGAATGACGTGATTGCTTCCTGGGTCGCGAGGTCCACCTCGTTGTATCCATCAATATAGACGGACATCCGACCGGAGTAGATGACCGAACGCAGCAGCTTCTGGTCGCTGCCAAGGTCGGACATCCGTGACTGAATCTCGGCCTCTACGCCCTTTTTGCATTCGTCTGCCCGCAGATAGACGATAGTTCCTTCGCCATCATCGGCACGACGCGAGAGCCAGTTCCGCAAAAAGCTGGATTTGCCAAGTCCCGACTTGCCTTGTAGCAGTACCCTGCCGTTGTGTGTCTTCAACGCATTCACGATGGGTATGGCATCGGCATCCACTCCGACGGCGATGCCAACGCCGGCTGCCTTGTGCCTGACCAAGCTTTCGGCGAAGTATGCTTTCGTGTCGAGGGCTTCGGCGCCATCGCTGACGAGGCCCTTGAGAAAGAGTGCCTTAAATGGGCTGAAGAGTCGCTTTCTAGCAAAGGGCACATAGAGAAGAACAAGGTCCATGTAGCCGAGTCCGAGCACCTTGCGTACGAGAGGGTTCCAGAAAACGATTGCTTGCAGCCGCTTTGACCGTGGGTACAGGAAGAGGAGAACTCCCCAGACTGCGAAGTGCAGCATGATTGCGCCTGGTATTGCCAGGAGGACAAGTGCGAATTTGCGCTTCTGGTACTCGGTCTGCACCTGGCCCGCTTGAGACACACCGGCCTTCTTGAGCTCTTCGCTCCACCAATCAAGCATCGCTTGTCCTGCTGGCGTATATGGCTCAGCGGCAGCTGCACTCGACACCAGAGTCGCGATCTGATTCTTTGTGGTCGAGCTCGCAGAACTGAACTCGGGTGCCTCCCAAAGTTTCTTGAGAGCCGGGAGTGCGTTCGCGCTCTCAGACGGTCGCAGCCCCGCCCAGTTCCGAGCAAGGAATGCGGCCGGCGTGCCTGGATCGAACAGCACCGCGACACATGCTCTCAGTTCATCAGACGAATCCGGCCTTGAAGCCGCGGCACCGAAGATGTTCTCCGCAACGGAAAGCGGCGGCCCCTTTACCGTTGCCAGGGCGAAGCAACCGGTACTCGGGGTCTCCGTCCAATTCACTAATCCTGCGTAGAGCGACGCATGCTTGGGATTTGCTTTCACCAGGCTCGACAAAAAGAGAAGCCCGGTGTTGGGGCTGATGTCCGTCCGCTCGATGAAGGTGGTTAGGGCTTTGTCGGATGGCTCCTTGAGTGCGCTCGCATTCAATGTCCCGCGCAGAATTTCATGGGACCATAGCTTTGCCGCAGTTTCCGATACGGTTTTGTCGTCACTCATTAAGGCGTCGCTGAACGCGTTCTGATACTGCGCGAGCCGACCCCCGGCCGCTATCGCCAGCAAGGCTTGCGCACGTGGAACTGGAGGCGTTTGCTGAGAATTTGCGATGGATGCAGCCGTCACGAAGGCAGCTTCTGGAGCGCTGCGGTCGGCTTGCAGGATGCGCAGGTGCCACCCGAGTTGTGAGGGGTCTCTTGGCGCGGGCTTTTCCCAGTATTTGAGTTGCGACAGTGCACCGGGCTGGGGCGGAATCTGAGCCAAGATGAACTCTTTCGCTGACGCCGCATCTTTCGTGGTAACGCGCGTCGCCGCAGATGGCCCAAGCGCGCTGCTCAATGAGTTTGAACCGTGATTCCATCCGACGAGGTTTCCCAGACCCTCATTTGCCATTCCGCCAAGAACGGTGGTCGTGTTCTCGACTTTTCCCGCTTTACCAAGGTAGGCATCTATGGATTCACCGATGTCGCCCGAGCATCCGTGAGGCATCTTGACGGTCCGCTGCCAAAACTTTGCGAGCGTTGAAGTGCCTATGCTTGCCTGTGCGCCTAAGACTGCCAGCTCGAACTTGAGCTTTCCGCATGCCTCAGTATCGCTCTTGAGCGAGGCGTACAGGTCCAACGGGAAGTTAGCAACGTACTTGCTCGCCGACTGCGGAGCACGACTCACCCACTCCGCGGCCATTTCTGGTGACCAGGTTTGAGCAACCTCACTCGCCCCTATCAACTCGTATTGGTTCTCGAGTACACCAGGACTACGCCGCGCAAGGATCCGATAGGCGCTGTTCCAGTCATCAAGATGGTCCGCGCCTTTCAACTGATCGAGTCCAAGTTCGGAGAGTCCCTTGGACCAGGGGGCGCTGTCTTGCTCGAGGGCGGCGAGTGCAGCCCGAGTGGCGGCCACGTCTTTTGAGGCGAATGCTTGCCTGATGACCACCTCTGTCACGCCCTCACCAAGAAGCAACAAGACAGTGAGTGCCAGATTTCTCCTTTGCACGGCAAGCTCATCTGTGGCCAAAGAGTTGCGCCACGCCGTTAGCTGCCCAGTGACTTCGCGCAGATCCTGCGGATGAGATGCCAGCAGATCAACCAGTTCGCGCCTCGCATCTTCATTCAAATTGCCGGCGTCTAGAGCGCCCATCGCCACGGTGACGACGCCCCGTGGCAGCCTGCGGAATCCGGGAGAGTAGGCTGCGAGGGCGACGACCTTCTCGGATGAACCGCTCTTGGATTCGACAGCCTCCCGAAGTTGCTTGTCAAAGTCAAGAGGAACGAAGTCACGAATCTTTCTAAGATTCAGAACATTTGAATTGCGCAAACGGTCCTTTATGGCACCGTTCCCGGACGAATCGAGCACACGTGCCAGGGCGTTGTCCTTCGAGAGTCGGATGAAAATCTCTTCGACAACCTCAGTGGGCGCACTTCCTAGCAGCTCGACCAGACCAACTGCGAGCTTTGGATCTTCTAGCGAGAGCGCCGCTATCCAACTGTCTGCAAGCCGAACTGCGTCTTGCTTGGATACCTCCTGCGATGCCTCCAATCCGGCGACCTTCTCCAGCGGGAGGAACTGAAGCTGCTTTCGCGCGATTGTTTGCTGTGCTTGCGCCAGGTCGGTGCCGACGAGCAACAACAGCAAAGCTCCTTGTTGAATGAAAGGAACAAAGGTTGTGAGAATCGCTCTAGGCAGCATCTTCCCCTCCGGTTCACGTTGTTTCCGCTTGTCGAAGTGCGATGGCCACCGAGTCCATCCTCTTCGTCCGCAGCGACTTCGATTCAGAAGCAAAACACCCGCAACGTCAAGCCACAAATATGGGGGAAGGCTGGCTTGAATTGCCCAGCACGAGTGACGCAAAATTTCCGACGCTTGGTGGTCGGTCGGCCTGCAGAGTTGCGCCGAGGGCCACATCAAGCCAAAAGAATTCAACCTGCGGTTCGTCATCCAATGGCATCCGCCCCGAATGATCGCTTTCGCCGACCCTGGACTTTCGTTTTGGAGCCCGAGCGCGATATTCGGCGAACTCGGAAACGGCTATCTCAATGATGCCAAGCTTGCATCCAGTCCATATGAGAAGCCATCAGGCGTCCTGATCCCCGGCGAGGCGCGTCGAGTTTGATTCGTTGTGCGAGTAGTTGACCAAGCCAGATGGCCTGAGAGAGTCGGTTACGACAATGGATAGGGCGGCGCGATGCAGCTACGGCAACAAAACGGTAGCTGAGCGTACTCGACGCTTTAGGTGTGTGACTAACCGACTGTAGTGGGGTGCGCTCGTGACTCTCGCTATCGCGAGATGATCAAGCGTCCACCAATAGCGTGGTGCTGGCCCTCGCCGTTCACCAAAGCCAACCTTCGTAAACGCCGCCTTATCGTTAGTTGCGGTCGACGATCGGTCCGAGTGACGGGAGGGAGTGTTCTCATGACTTCCGTTATCGCGAGTTGAGACCTGAGGCTGAATCAACCACCGCTAATAGGGCGTTTAAGCAGGTGTTGTTATCGTGGACTTGGAATTCGCTGCGCTTTGGTTCGGGCGCAGCTAGCTGCGGAGGGATGGATACGGAAACCCGCGTGCTTGGGCGGTGCCTTTGCCTTTGCTTCCGTCATGCGGGTAACGAGCTGCCGGCACAGCCCAACCTGAGAGTACGGTGCTCATTCATGCAATCGTGCCGCACAAGGCTCTTCATCAGTGAGCGGACAGATAGATATCTACAGCGTATGAATGTCGATTCGAAACCGGTATTTCTATGTATCGATCGCCTCTCCTAGCATTCGCTGCGTGTTCCTGATCGCCTGGGCCTTCGCCAAACGAGACACCGAGACCGAACAATGCAACGCCATCTCCTGATTCCCCTGGCACTCTCACTCGTCGCCCTGTCTTGCAGCAGTTCCGCCAGCGCTCAACCGGTGCGACTCGAGAGAAACATGACTCTCGAGTTGGCGTCGCAACTGGCAAGCCAGGCGATCGCTACTTGCACTGCCGCCGGGTTCAACGTTTCGGTGGTGGTCGATGACCGCGCGGGCCAGGAGCGCGTTGCGAGCCGCTCGGATATGGCCGGGCCACATACGTTGGTTGCGGCGCGGGAGAAGGCTTACACATCCGCATCGTCCAGGGTATCGACGCAAGCGCTAGGCGAACGATCCCGGGCGCCAGGTGGTCCTGCCTATCTGACCTACATCCCCGGCTTCTTGCTGCTGGGTGGAGGCGTTCCGGTCAACGCAGGCGGCGAGGTCATTGGTGCGATTGGCGTTGCAGGTGCGCCAAGCGGTCTTCAGGACGAGCGGTGCGCGCTGACGGCGATCGAGCTGCTGAAGGACAAGATTTCGCCGGGAAATTCTCATTGAACGAGCGGCTTGAGATGCGAGCGGGGAGCACCGGAGCGACGCATGGAGCGGCGCAGTCGGACAGGCAATGATCTCCACACCAGACCTCAACGCGGTGTTTGGCTTCTCTGTCGTGGTGGCTTGCGCCGGCTTCGCCGCGGGATTCGTGGGCGGGCTTTTTGGCGGCGGAGGCGGCATGATCGTCATTCCGACGCTGTATCAGGCATTCGAGAGACTCGGCGTTCCCGCAGATGTGCGGCTCCATCTTGTCGTCGGCACTTCGCTCGCGGCGGTTGTGCCGCTATCAGTGCTCGGCGCGCGCTCTCACTGGCGTCAAGGCAACGTCGACATTGCGATGCTGAAGCCGCTCCTGCCTGCTGCGCTGCTTGGCTCCATCGCTGCTGGAGTTGTTGGGCGACGGCTCGATGCTCATGCCCTTGCCTGGCTATTTGTCGCGGTCGCGGCATTGACCTCCTGGCGAATGGTCGGCCAGTCGAAACCACAAGCAATTGCAAGTGAGCAGACTCGGCCGCAACGCCTTGGGAAGCCGGCCATGGGAGTCCTGGGGCTTGCGATCGGATGCGTCTCGACACTCGTTGGCATCGGGGGCGCGACGTTGACCGTTCCGGTGCTTCATCTTTCGGGCGCGAAGATGCGCCACGCAATCGGAACGAGTGCAACGCTTGGGATGGCAATTGCCCTGCCAGGTGCGGCGTCGCTCGCCTTGGCGGGCTCAACTGCCGAGAACCTGCCCATCGGCAGTTTTGGCTATGTCAACCTGGTTGCCGCAGCCATACTTTTTGCTGTCGGCGCGGTGGGTGTCTCGGCTGGCTCCCGACTGACGAAACGGCTCGACGAGAAGCTGCTGCGCCGTCTCTTTGCGGTGCTTCTCATGGCGAGCGCGGTCCGCCTGGCCGTTTCGACTGCGTGACTACCGACCGACTGTCCTCGGACTGCCGGAAGAAGGAAGACATTCAGCCGAGTGCGTGCTCGACCAACCGCGCGATGGCCAGCAGGTAGTCATCGTCATACCAGCGGCCCGCCTGTTGCAGCCCGATGGGAAGGCCCTTGGCGCTCTTGCCGCAGGGCATCGAGAGCGCGGGATGTCGGAAAAGTGAAGTCGTGGCACGCTGGCTATCAGCAGGTTTTCCTTGGATTGCAGTCCAGTGGTGTGGGCAGGGGATAACTGCCCGTGCACAATTCTTTCTTTCAATTCGAGAAAAAATTCATGGCCGTGCTCGCAACACCCTCGCCAAGACTGTTTCATTTCTCTGCAGGTGCAATTGGAGCTTGGGAGATCAAGAGCATTTTGAATATAAAGGGAGATGGCTTACCGTTGGCTCCTCGCCTGGACGTGACTTCGATACTTCCGGAAAACCCCGCGGCGTGGACGTTAAGCGGAGCCACAAGCAACGAGCGGTACGTAACACGCACAGAGAAAACTGCACTTGTGCAAAAGCAAGAGGGACTCAGCCGACCCGATGCCTTCCGTGCAGTCCTCATCCCCATAAAGAAGAGCGGCGACTGGTGGGCACTGACCCAAGACGAGCGACGCGATGTGCTTGAAGCGCAGTCGCGCCACATCGAAATCGGGCTGAGGTACTTACCGCCTATTGCACGGCGGCTCCATCATTGCCGCGACTTGAGCTTTGTTCAGCCTTTTGATTTCCTCACTTGGTTTGAATTTTCTCCGTCAGACGAGTCTCTATTCGTCGAGTTGCTGGAGGCCCTTCGTGCTACGCCAGAGTGGCGATTTGTCGAACGTGAAGTAGAGGTTCGACTAGAGCGAGACTGATTGAACGTCGGCCGGCGCAGTTTTCTACCTGTCGGGGTGCTCATCGAGCGTAGCCAATTCCCCGCTGCAGGCGGCGGTGCACAAGCACGCGTTTGACGATCGACAACAGATGGTCCTCTGGCGGCGCGAGAGGCCGGGGTCTGCTTGATCTCTAGCGTTGTCTCTGTGTTGAGCTGTCGGGCCAAGCCGTACCGGCTCCGGAGTGTGGGCTGCGCACCGCCACGAGCCCAAAGAAGAAATGCAGCTGTGGATGTGACTTGGGCCTCGCACACGCGTGCGAGGCTCTCGTTGCGCTCCAAGTTTGCTTGGCCGCACTCAACGTTCGAGGCTTGCTTAAGACAGAGCTACTGTCGTAGATTCGCTCCTTCACAACCTGACACGCATCGCCGTGATGCAATGCAATGCAATGCGAGGCGAGGCGTTGGCCTCATCCGCACGAGAACCGTGGCGATCCATTCAGTTCAGTTCTTTTTCTCTGGGGCTGCCGCATCCAAGTTGGCAACTACACGCTCCAGCATTTCGACAAACCGATCGATTTCTTCGGCGCTGAAACCTTGCAGTGCCTCCTGATTGCCTTGCGCAAGAATTGCTCGTGCCGGGCGCATGTTCTCCATTGCTACTGCGGTCAGCGAGACGAGGCTGCTTCGCCCATCTGTGGGGTCCGGCTCCCGACGTACCAGGCCATCACGCTCCATCCGAGCGAGCAAAGCCGCCATGCTCGGCTGTTCCACTCCCGCTATGCGGGCGAGGTCTCTCTGTGAGAGCCGTGCTCCTCCTTTGAGCGCCACGAATACCGGGAGCTGACCGATTCTCAAGCCCAGTTCCCGCATACGGGTATCGGCGAGCCGAGCAAGCCCGCGCGCAGCGCTGTTGATGAGTCTTGCCGACTTGACCTGCAACTCCCATGGCTCTGAAAGTTCCATTTGCATCGCATCCTATGCATGTATATAGTTGGCTATATATTAACCAATCTGAGAGGTTCGTGTGACTGCAAACCCTTCCACCGCGATCATCGGTGCCGGCCCTGGCGGCCTTACTCTTGCGCGTATTCTTCATATGCGAGGCTTGGATGCCACCGTATTCGACAGGGACTCTCATGCGCTCTGCCGCCCTCAAGGCGGCTCACTCGACATGCATGAGCAGACAGGGCGACGTGCTCTGCGACTTGCTGGACTCGATTCAGCGTTCAACGAACTGGCCAGGTACGGCGATCAGGGTAGCAAGGCCTATGCGCCGGACGGCACACTTCTTTACGCCGAGGCCAATCTGGATGGCGATCGCCCGGAAATCGACCGCACCCAGTTGCGTCAACTGTTGCTGCATTCGCTGCCGGACAGCGCGCTTCGATGGGGGGAGAGAGTCGAGCGGGTGGAGCCGCAGACTGACGATCGTCACGCCGTAATTTCCAACGGGAAACTGGCAGGGACATTCGACCTAGTGGTGGGAGCCGATGGCGCTTGGTCCAATGTGCGACCGACGCTGTCTGATGCAGTGCCTGTTTACGAAAATGTCACCGTCGTCGAGTTAGGCATCGATCGTATTGACGAGAGATTTCCAGAGCTCGCGTCGATCGTCGGAAATGGAAAATTCTTTGCCAAAGGCTCTGGCCGAGCAATGGGGGCGCAGCGCAGTTCGAACTCTCACATTCGTGTGTACGCGTTTCTCCGGGCTGAACAGCCGCTGTCCGTTGATACTGCAGACTCGCGTCCATTCATAGAGAGATTGCTGAAGGAATTTTCTGATTTCTCGCCTGAGTTACTGAGATTCTTCGAGGTTGCGAACCTTCTGGCCGCCAGACCCCTGCATGCACTTCCTGTGGGACACCGCTGGGCGAACCATCCCGGTCTTACGCTCATCGGCGACGCTGCCCATCTGATGTCTCCATTCGGTGGAGAAGGAGCCAACGGGGCCATGGCGGATGCCGCAGATCTGGGGGTGGCAATTACCTCGGGGCGCGATTGGAGACAGGCCATCGAGGCTTTTGAAACGATCATGTTCGATCGCGCAGAAAAGGCCGCTCGGATTGCGGCACAAGGACTCCAAGGCATCGTCGCGGAGAAGCAGAACGGGCGATCCGAATCGTACCAATCGCTGCGAAAGAAGGCCATGAATGGATCCCTTATCGGCACGCAAAGGATCACTCTTCCCGATTTCTTTGCCCGGCGTGTCGCTGAATGTACCCGAGACACAGCCTTGCAGCAGCAGCTGGCGGCTGTCGTTCGCTTTGATATTTCTGGCGAGGCTGGTGGCAGCTGGATCGTCGATTTCAGAAAAGGCTCCGCAGGCGTGAGGCGAGGCGATGATGTCGTCGATCATGTTGTCTCGATGGGAGACGAAGATTTCCTGGCATTGATCGACGGCCGGTTCAGTCCCCAGAGTGCATTTCTCAGCGGCAAGCTGAAATTCCAGGGGCCACTGTCATTCGCAACGAAACTCAGTGGCTTCCTAGAGCGCTTGAAAGTCTGATAAACCGAAGGGTGCCAATTGGTGGCGAAACGGGGGTACCTCGATTGCCTTCGAAACGATCATCATGATTCAATCAGTCCTGGAAAAGTACTGATTCCTCAGAGATCGACAGTGCCACTCGTGACCACCGACCGCCCCTAGGAAGAGCCGCGCATGTTGCTTCCCGACCTGGACCGCGAGGGTCCGCTCTACAGCCAGATCTACCGCAGCATTCGCGCGGCCGTGTTGAGCAAGACGCTGCTGCCAAAGTACCGCCTGCCGTCCACGCGCGATCTGGCTATCGAGTTAGGTGTCTCGCGCAACACCATCATGCAGTCCTATGACCAGTTGCTGGCTGAAGGCTACCTGGAAGCACGGCTCGGCGCCGGCACCTTCGTCGCCGCGAAGATTCCCGACGAGGGGTTGGTCGTGCGCACGGCATTGCAACGGGAGGTGCGCGCATCATCTCTCGATCTGCAGGAGCACTTGTCCGAATATGCTAGGCGCGTTGCAGGCCCGGCCACCGGCGGCTTGCGACCCCTGGATGCGCAACTGCGCATCGACTTCCGCTACGGCGTACCCAATCTCGGGGACTTTCCTGCCTACGAATGGCGCGTCATTGCCGCGCAACGCATGCGTCGTCCAGCAAAGGAGTCGCTCATCTATGCCGATCCCGCAGGCTACTGGCCGCTGCGCGAAGCCATCGTGCGCTACGTGCGCGAACACCGCGGCATCATCTGCACGGCAGATGACGTGACCGTGGTCAACGGCTCGCAGCAAGCGCTGGACATCGTGGCGCGCGCGCTCATCGATCCCGGAGACCGAGTACTGATGGAGAACCCCAGCTATCCCGGTGCGCGCGTGGCGTTCCAGGCGCTCGGCGCGAAGATCGATCACATCGATGTGGACACCGAAGGCCTCGACGTCGACCGCATACTGCGCCTGCAGCACCGTGTGAAGCTGGCATACGTGACGCCGTCGCACCAGTTCCCGACCGGGGGCGTGATGATGCTGGCAAGACGACTGAAATTCCTGCAGTGGGCGCACGATTCACAGACCTTCGTGCTGGAGGACGACTACGACAGCGAATATCGCTATAGCGGGCGTCCAATCGAGGCTATCCAATCGCTCGACACTTATGGCCGTGTCGTCTACTTCGGCACTTTCTCGAAGATCCTTGCGCCCTCTCTGCGGCTCGGCTACATCATCTCGCCGTCTGCGCTGACGCCGACGCTGCAACGCATCAAGTCCATCACGGACCGGCACTCATCGCTGCCGGGACAGCAAGTGCTGGCCGATTTCATCGCAAGCGGAGAGTTCGAACGTCATATGCGACGCTCGCGAACGCGCAATGCCGCGCGTCGACAGGCACTGCTCAAGGCGCTGAGCCAAGCATTCGGCGACCGCGTGGGTGTGCAGGGGGCAAATGCCGGCTTGCACGTGTTGCTGTGGTTCAAGGATCGGCCGGCGTCGCAGATCGACGAGATCGTCGAGCGTGCCGCCGGCAGAGGCATTGGCGTCTATTCGATCGCTCCGTTCTACGTAGGGCCGCTACCGCGCGCCGGTCTGTTGCTAGGGTATAGCTCGCTTGATGAAGTCGAGATCGTTGCTGGTGTGAATGCGCTTGCACGCGCCCTGCTCTAGAAGGTAAATGCGGCGAAGATCAGATGCCGATGGTCTTGCGATGGGCGTTCATGGGGATGAGCGAACGAGCGCGCTCGATTTGCGAGCGTTGGATGCGAGCCGAAACGAAACCCGATCCGTCGGAGGCCCTCGCGATCACGAGGCCCCACGGGTCGCTGACCAGCGAATTGCCGAAGGTCTGTCGTTTCTGGCCATTGGACACGTAGGTGCCGACTTGCGCGGGCGCTACCACGTAGGCCTGCGTCTCGATAGCACGAGAGCGCAGCAGCACGTCCCAATGGTCCTTGCCGGTTTGCAGCGCGAAGGCGGCGGGAAGCGCCACGATGTCCACCCCCAGCCGCGCAAATGCGGTGAACAGATCCGAGAAGCGCATGTCGTAGCAGATGGCACAGCCGACCTTGAAACCCTCGACGTCATAGGTCACGACGCTGTCGCCAGACTTGACTGTGGCCGACTCGTGATACTGCGTGCCGTCGGGTGCGGTGATGTCGAACAAATGGATCTTTCGGTAAGTTGCAACCAGTGCGCCGTCGCGGTCGAACACTACCGTGGTGTTGAACACGCGTGAGTCACCGTTGATGCGTTCGACCACCGAGCCCGCATGCACCCACACCCGGTGCTCGCGGGCGAAGCTGCTCAGGAAGCGGCAGGCAGATCCGTCCGGTACGACGCCTGCCTCAGTGAGCTTGCCTTCCTGTTCACCGCCATAGAAGTCGAAATACTCTGGGAGCAGGAGCAGGTCTGGCGCATCGCTACGAATAGCCGCAACCATAAGAGCCTGCGCCTGATGGATGTTCTCCTGGCGGTTTGCGCCCGAGTTCATCTGGATCGCGCTGATTTTCAATTCGGCCTTCATGCTCAGTTTCCTGTTTTCAGTTTCTCGGCAAATTCAGTGCCGCCGCGAGGTCCCCGAGCGTGCGCGATTCAACCTTCACGCGCTCGTTGGCCTCAGCCGACGTCCCGAACACCGGCGTCAGCCCGGCTTGGATCAACTTCTGCCGCTGCTCTTTGTCCTTGAAGCCGGCCGCGACCATGTCGCGCAACGCCTTGACAATCTCGGGGGAGGTATTGCGCGGCGCCGCGAGACCGAACCATGCCATTGATTCGAAGGGCAGGCCCAATTCCTTCGCTGTCGGCACATCAGCCAGCACATCGGAACGCTGTCGGCTTGTGACGAACAGTGCCTGCACCTTGCCACTTTCGATGAACGGCTTCTGCACGCTAACGTTGTCGATCATCCCGTCGATTTGGCCACCGAGCAGATCGTTGATGGCGGGCGTGCTTCCCCTGTAGGGAACCGGTATCAGGTTAACGCCCGCGGCCTTGTCGAAGAGCAGTTGCGCCAAGTGGCCGTGGCTTCCGAGGCTGACATTGCCGATCGTCACACTGCCGGGGCGCTGCTTCGCATAGGCGATGAAGTCGGGAAGATTCTGTACCGGGAATTTCTTGCCGACCACCATCACGAAGGGCACGTCAACCAGCACGCTGACTTGCGTGAGGCCTTCAAGCGGCTTGAATTCCTTGTAGACCGTAGGCGTGACCGCGTTGATGCCGCTTGATGTCATGAGCAACGTATGCCCGTCGGGCGCCGCCGTGATCACACGCCGTCCAGCTATGGAGCCGCCGGCACCGGACTGGTTCTCGACTACCACGGGTTGCCCGCCTTGCTTGCGCAGCACGTCGGCAATCAATCGTGCCAGGACATCGGTAGTGCCGCCAGCTGGATAGGGCACGACGATGGTGACGGTCTTGGTGGGGTATGCGGGTTGGGCTTGGGACTGGACCACGGCCGCGCCAAGCAAACCGCAGACCGCGAGCGACTGCCGAAGGAGCGTCTTGAAGCGTAAGAGTGTCATGGCGCGCGTCCAGATGGGGAGTACGCCGCGATTAAAGAGCCGATCCACCAGAGGGTCGAGGGCCAATCCATCCTGGCCGCGTGGTTCCACTTCTGCGCGGAAGGCGAATCGAATCTGGCTCTGTTCGATAAATGAAAAATGGCACTGTTGCGCAGGAAAATTCGACTCTAGAGTAGCTCCACCGTTCCAATCAGGCATCGCCACGATGCCGAAGGAGTTCAACATGTTCTTTCAATTGCGCGAAGGCCGTAAAGCCGCCGGCGTCACGCGCCGGCTTGAGCGACTCATTGGAAAGCTGGTCTGGCTGAACACTTTGCTTGGAGTTCTGTGCATGACTGGAACTGCGTACGCACAGTATCCGACCAGGCCAATCTCGATCATCGTGCCGTTTGCTGCCGGGGGCACCACAGACATTCTGGCTCGCAAGGTTGCGGAAGTTCTGCGAAGTGCGGGTGGTCAAGCGGTCATCGTAGACAACAAGCCTGGCGCAGGAGGGACAATCGCCAGCAGGTTCGTCGCTAAGTCAAAGCCCGATGGCTATACGCTGGTCATGACGTCCAGCGCGACCATGGCGGTTGCGCCAGCGGTCTACAAGGACTTCAATGCGCATGAACTGACACCAGTCAGCATTCTGGTGGACGTGCCCTTCGGATTCTTCGCCAGAACCGACTTGGCGGTGACCGATGTTAAATCTCTCGTCGCTTTGGCGAAGAAAGACCCGGGTGGTATTCGGGTGGCGGTGTCTTCGCTTGGCAGTCATGGCCATCTGACAGCGTTGATGTTTGGCAAGGCAACCGGGACGCAATTTACGATTGTTCCTTACAAAGGAACCGCCCCTGCGATGGCCGATCTTGCAGGCGGCCATGCCGATCTCATGGTCAACGACGTGAGCGGAATGATTCCAAGCTTCGAGGGCGGCCAGGCCAGAGCCCTCTTTGTCACTACGCCGACCCGTCTTCCTCGGTTGCCAACTGTTCCAACTGCGAAGGAACAGGGTCAGGACTTCGAATCCTCGGCTTGGTTTGGAATTGCCGCCCCTCGAGGTACACCACCTGAGGTACTTCAATTCATCCAGCAGGCGATGGCGAAGGGGATAGCGCAGAACGCCACAGAGCGTGCCAGGCTTGTAGACATCGGTCTCACACCCGTCTTCGATACGCCGGAGGAAGCCATGAAACGGCTAAGAAGAGACGAGGCTACCTTGGGTGGATTGGCTGCCTCGCTGAATCTTCCCAGCAACTGATCAATCGGTGTCTCGTTTAAACCTCCTCTCGGATGGTTGAGCCGTAGAACACCTCACTCCCCCTCAACCAAAGCAACGCTCAAAAAAAGGATTGCGTCATGGATATCACACGTCATGAACCGTCGGGAATTCTCTCGAATGCCGTTGTACACGGAAACATTGTCTATCTAGCCGGCATCGTGGCGGCGGACGCAGAACGCGACGTCAAAGGACAAACCCGACAGATCCTCGACAAGATCGACCACCTGCTAGCGCTCAGCGGCAGTCATAAGTCGAGGATCCTCCGCGTCAATATCTGGCTGACCGATATTCAGGATCGGGCAGCTATGAATGAGGTCTGGATGGAGTGGGTAGACCCTGCCAACCTTCCGGCGCGCGCATGTGTGGAGGCGAAGCTTGCGAATCCGAAGCTGTCTGTGGAAATCATGGTGACAGCGGTTCGCTGAGCTGTACTTCTCTCCCGAGGGTTGTCTAAGGCACTTCCGATGGCGTCGTGCCGCCGTCGCCTCACATTGGGGATTGGTCGGAACTCCCAGTCGAAATTGGATCTGTTCGCGCACTAACCCGCCTCACACAATCTGCGCCGCGGCCAAATAGATCTTCCCCTTCTCGTCATCTTTCTGGAAAAACAATGTCGGAACAACCAACTACTATCGCCTACCCCGTCGATGCGACCAACCAGCTCAAGCGTCGGCATGATCGCGGCTTCTATGATCACGCTACGATCCACGCATTGCTGGACGCCGCCATGCTGTGCCACGTGTCCTACGTAGTAGACAGCCAGCCGTTTTGTACGCCGACCTTCTTTTGGCGTGAAGGCACGACGCTCTTTTGGCATGGGAGTGCCGCCAGTCGCATGCTGCGTAACCTTGCAGAAGGCGAGCCTGCCTGCCTGACCGTCACGCATCTCGACAGTCTTGTGCTTGCACGGTCCGGCTTCAATCACTCGGCAGACTATCGTTCGGTGATGGCGTTTGGCAAGGCACGCCTGGTTATCGATCAGGATGAGAAAGAGAGGGCACTGGTCATGATGGTTGACCGTCTGTTCCCCGGCAGAACGGCCAGCTTGCGTAAGAGTTCGCGTCAGGAGATCAAAGGCACATCCGTCATTGCGATGGACATCGAGCGCGCATCCGCCAAGATCCGAGCACGCGGCGTTGTCGACGAAGACGAGGACTACGCGCTGCCGATCTATGCGGAGCGGCTGCCGGTCAAGATGGTGATCGGCGAACCGCAGCAATGTCCACGCCTGGTTGCAGGCGTCGTGCGGCCGCAAGCCCTCGAGGGCTACCGGCCAGGGCGACTTCTGGAAGAGGCGTTGGCCGAGGCACAAGCCCTTGCGTATCCCGAGGAGGCCTCTCTCCCGAAGAGTCGAGCCCCTGGAAGTGCCAGCTGATAGTATGCCAGGCGTTGATGCGCTCTTCGCGCCATCGGCCTTTGATCTGCGCAAGCGCAACGTCTGGAGCACAGACTCAGACCAGTTCTACCTCCTCATACAAATTGGTGAGGTGCGCACCCCCGCGGGCCAGAGTTCGAAATGAGAGTCGCACCGACATGACGGCTCAAGCTGGCGTCCAGCCTCACGCATCCTCGATGCGAGAGTCACCCACACCCTGAACGCGGCAGAGCTGGGCAAGCAGCCGTTCAGGACCGCGCACAACACGGCGGCGGTGTGGTTCGACTACCGCTTGGGCAGTCCCGAACTTCGGGGCTGGAGCGTGGATGGAGGCGCGCGATATGTCGGCAAGGTTCCGGCCACAGTGGACAACAGCCAGTTCAACCCGGCCTACACCGTGTTCGACGCGACCATCCGCTACGAACACGGTTCTTGCACCTTCGCGCTGAATGCAAGCAACCTTTTCAACAAGACCTACATAGCGGGCGCCGGCCAGTTCTTCGAACAGTCGCGCACGCTGCAGGTGAAGGTGTCCGCCCGCTGGTAGCGCAAATCCCCTGAAGCAGCCCCGGGGCGGCTTGAACGACCGGACCACGTGCGTGGCTGCGACGCGCAATCGGTTGTTTGCTGCTTCCAGTCGTCCCGCCAGGCCCCCGATTGGAGGGGTCGTAGTGGCACCGTCGCGCGGCATGGAAATGGCCCTGTAGGTCGCGCCTGCATCTCTCTAGACTGCGGCACCCCTGCGTCTTTGTCAGTATCCGAGAGGAGCAAATGATCGTGAATTCTTCATGCCAGAGAGTATTCAAAAACACGGCTCACCGTATTGAGCGAGTTGCTGCTTCGATCAAACGAGGTGCAGCGTAATGCGAGTCGGCATTGAAATCGGCGGGACGTTCACCGATCTGATCTGCATCGATCAAGGTCGCGTCCGCGTGACGAAAGTTCCAAGCACCCCTGCGAATCCGGAGCAGGGATTTGCGGACGCGCTGAAGGCGGCGGACCTGGATCTATCGAAGATCGAGGAACTGGCACATGGCTCCACCGTCGCCACCAACGCAGTCCTGGAGCGCAAAGGATCGCGGGTACTGCTGATCACGACGCGCGGCTTTCGTGACGTTCTTTGGATCCAGCGCCAGAACCGTGCGCGCAGCTACGAGTTGGTGTACCGCAAGCCTGAACCTGTTCTTTCGCGACGCCACGTGGTCGAACTGGATGAGCGCATCGCCGCGGATGGTTCGGTCATTGAACCGCTCAACGACGCTGCTGCGAAGGAGAAGCTCGCTCGAGCGATACGCGAGTTCTCACCGGAGGTGGTCGCCATCGCGTTCCTGAACAGCTACGCCAATCCTGACCATGAACGCCAAGTGCGAAACATTGTCCTGCAGATCTTGCCTGAAATTGGAACGATGTGTTCTCATGAAATCTCGCCTGAATTCCGCGAGTACGAACGCTTCTCGACAACGACGCTTTCGGCATACGTTCAACCCGTAATCTCTCGCTATCTGGAAGGTATTCAGAAGGGACTGCGTAACGGTGGATTTCCGGGGCAGGTGAGCTTGATGCAGTCCAACGGCGGCAGGTTGCCTGCCACTGCAATGCAGAAGAATCCGATCACCGCGCTGTACTCCGGACCAGCAGCGGGGGTTGCGGGGGCCAACCTTTTGGCCGGGCAAGCAGGCCGCAAGGACATCATCACCTTCGATATGGGGGGCACAAGCGCGGATGTTTGTCTAATCTCGAACAATAAACCCGCCCTGAAATCGGGCACGAGCATCGACGGACTTCCGGTGCGCTCCCCTGTTCTGGACATCTCCACGGTCGGCGCCGGCGGCGGTAGCCACATCTGGCGTGACGAGGGGGGCATGCTTCGAGTCGGGCCGACATCCAGCGGCGCGATGCCGGGTCCCGCCGCCTATGGGCGAGGCGGCAAAGTGCCCACGATCACCGATGCTCACGTTGTATGCGGCACTCTGCGTCCGGACCGATTCCTCGGTGGAAAGTCGGCCCTGGATGTCGCGGCGGCGCGCGCCGTCTTTGCAGATCTGGCGGAGGCATTCGAATGCTCGGTCGAAGCGCTTGCTGACAGCGCCATCCGCGTGGCCAACGCCAACATCGTTCGCGCTATACAAGCCGTGTCGACAGAAGTGGGCAAAGATCCGCGGCAGCATACGCTCATGGCTTTCGGTGGGGCTGGTCCATTGCATGCGGGTCGCATCGCTGAACAGCTTGGTGCCGTGGAAGTCCTCCTCCCACGGCATGCCGGCGTACTTTCGGCGCTCGGGCTGCTTGCGTCGCAGTTCACGGTCTACGAGACCGCCACTCGGAAGATTCCATTCAATCAGGACGTCCGAGCGAGCCTTGCCACGGCTCTTGGCGACTTGGAGGAGCGCGCGCGGAAGCGCCTTCGCGCAGCAGGCGTTCAAGGAGCGTTTGATGTGGAATACACGCTCCAGATGCGCTACGTGGGGCAAGCGTTCGAGCTCGATGTCCCGCTGGGCCAGCATCCCTTCGATGCTGTAAGTGAAGTACTGCTTCGCCAGCTTTATGAAGAAGCAGTCGCCGGCCAGATGAACTTTCGTCCTGGTAGTCGACGGCCAATCGAAATCGTTGGCCTGCGCTGCGGCCTGACGGCAGGCACGTCGGAGGTCGGGGTAACCGGGATCGAGGGTACGCCTCAAAGGTCGACGCGGTCCACATGCCGAATCCTTGAGGGGCGCGAGTTCCGCAACTGCGAGATTGTTGGCTGGCCTGATCGGGGCGAGGCGATCAAGGGGCCCGCGATTGTGGATGCCGAGACCTCCACGATGTACATACCGCCGAACTGGACCGCCACCCTCCACGAAAAAAGCAACTGCCTGATCATGATCCGCGAAGGGGATGCGAAATGAAGATCGACGTCATCGACCTGTCAATCATTGGTCAATCGCTCCTCGCGACTGCAAAGGAGATGGGGCAGAAGCTCGTCAACTCTGCGTACTCTCCCATCATCCGGGAGGCCCGTGACGCATCGACGGCGATTCTGGATCGAAATGGCCAGATCGTCGCCCAGGCCGAAATGATCCCCATCCAACTCGGTTCGATGGGAACAACCCTGCGGCCTTGCTTGGACAGGTTTCCGATCGAGACCCTCACCGAGGGTGATTTCTTCATCAACAACCACCCTTACCACGGCGGCCAGCACCTCCAGGACGTCTTCATCTTCACGCCGGTTTTCCACGAGGGTCAGCTGATCTGCTTCTGCGGTTCCACTGCGCACCATTTGGACATCGGTGGTCGCAAGAGCATCAACCGCTCATCGCTCGACCTTTACCAGGAAGGCGTCGTCTTCCCACCGATGAAGTTGCGCTTCGACACCGATTGGCATGAAGACAGCCCGCTACGGCAATTGTTCTGCGCGAATATCCGCATACCTGAGCAGACCATTGGTGACTTTGAAGCTCAATTTGCGGCCAATGCCCTGGGTGAGCAGCGGATCCTCGAGCTTGCGCGCAGATATGGTCCAGACGCAATTTCGTCTGCCATGGCTCACCTCATCGACTACTCGGAAGCTGTCCTGCGTGCAAGCATCCGTAAATTGCCCGTGGGTTCCTTCGAAGGTGAAGATTGTCTGGACGACTGTGGCGTAGACGGAAAACCGTTGACGGTGAGGGTAAAGGTCACGGTGAACAACGACACACTGAGTCTGGACTACGCTGGAACCTCTGGGCAGTTCGACGACAACATGAATGCGCCCTTGGCATCCAGCCTGGCCGCCGCTTTCAGCTGCGTCAAGGCGTTGTTGGTTCCCTCGGATGTGCCTTTCAATGAAGGCACCTTGCGTCCCGTATCCGTGGCATTCCCTAGTGGGAGCTTCGTCAACCCGATCACCCCTGCAGCGGTAGGTGCGCGCATGGAAGCGTGCTATCGGATCTACTGCGCAACGATGAAAGCGATGGCCCGCGCACTGCCTTCCGTGGCCATTTCTTCGGGTTTCGATGCGTCCATCGTGACCCGCTTCGCTCATCGCCTCGCAGACGGTCGGCTGAAGATCGCGCACGAAGTGCATGGTGGCGGTTTCGGCGCGGCGCCGACCGAAGACGGCGCGGATGGCATCGCAGCGTCTCTTTCGAATGTGACCAATACGCCGGTCGAAGCGATGGACATGGAGTACCCGCACATCCGAATTCGCGAGTACGCGCTGGCCATCGACAGCTGCGGCTATGGAAAATTCCGCGGTGGCCTTGGCTTGAAGCGAAGCTATGAAGTCTTGACCGATGGCGTGGAGTTCTCCTGCTTCGGGGATCGGTTTTCAGTGCGACCGGATGGCCTGGCCGGAGGTCTTGCGGGCTCCTTGGCGAAATGCCAGGTGGCGCGCGAAGGCCAAACCACGGCGTTTGATCACCACCGTCCTGCTGTCATGCGCAAGGGGGATGTCGTGACGGTCTGCACTTCGGGCGGCGCGGGACACGGCGACGTGCGAGAGCGTAGTGCCGAGCGCATCGCTTCGGACCTGGCCGATGGCTATGTCACTGAACTCGCCGTCGAGACTGCGATGAAAACGAGCCTTTGACCAGATGGCTCTAAGAAAGCACTCATCATGAACATGCCACAGCAATTGCAAGGCCAGAATTACAGACTACGTGGACTCCACGGGGTGATTGCCTATCTGATCACGCCCTTCGACCAAAAGGGCAAGATCGACACGGCGCGTCTGTGTGAATTGGTCGACCGACTTGTTGCCGACGGTGTTCATGGCATCGCTCCCTTGGGTTCGGCGGGCCTCAATGCCTACCTGACGCCGGACGAGCGCGAGCAAGTGATTGAATCCGTATGCTCGCGCGCGTCAGGCCGGCTTCCGGTCATCGTTGGTGCTAGCGGAAGCAGTGTCGAAGAGGCCGTTCGTACTGCCCGCTTCGCCGAGAAATGCGGTGCGAGTGCATTGCTGGCTGCCCCCACCAGCGACTGGCGTCTCACTTCGCAAGAGATCTTCAATTTCTACGACAAGTTGGCTGACCGGACCACGCTGCCGATCATGGTGTACGACACCTCGATGAAGTCCGGCGGGTTGATGACCGCGGATGAGTTGTTGGAGTTGACCAAGATACCGTCCGTGACCATGCTGAAAGACAGTTCAGCCGATGTGGAGCGGCTGCAGGACTTGCTGTTGCGCAACGACGGACGTCTTGAGATTTTCGCGGGCAAGAATACCTTTGCCGTCCCAGCACTCATGCTGGGCTGTCGTGGATGGTGCACAGCAGCACCTCTGGTTGCTCCAAAGGCTACGCTCGCACTATATGAGGCAGCGGTAACGAAGCGCGACTTGCAGCGTTCCCTCGACATCGGCCGAGCGCTGCAGCCGTTGCTGCAGGCTCTGGTCCGGCCTGGTTTGCCTCGATCGCTGCTCGCAGCCCTGGAATTGGTCGGCCGACCTGCCGGCGAACTTCGCGCGCCAATGCTGAGGGTAAGCGCCAAAGACAGGGCGACGATAGCGGCTGCGCTTGATTCACTGTGCCAGCTTCACTTGGACTAGGGCTGCATGATGACCCCACCCATTTTCCTGCGCACGAAACGCGGCTTTCTTGCCGTGCTGGCGGCAAGCGTCGCGGGTCTCGTTGCGACCGGCGCCTACGCGGCATCTTTTCCGGACAGGCCTATCCGGATGATCGTCCCCTACACCGCAGGCGGAGGATCCGACCTCATCGCGCGACTGATCGCCAAGGAACTTGAGAGCTCGTTGGGGCAGCCTGTAATTGTGGACAACCGCGGTGGTGCGGGCGGCATTGTCGGCCAGGGCGCTGTCGCGCGATCTGCGCCAGACGGTTACACCATTCTCTTCAGTGGCTCCGGGAATCTCGCGATTAGCCCGTTCCTCTTCAAGGCGTTGCCCTATGACTCCGTTCGAAATTTCACGCCGATCGCCCTTGTCGCAACCGGCCCCATGACGATCGCTATCAATGCGAACGTGCCAGCGAAGGATTTCTCCGAGTTCCACAAGTTGGCCAAGAGCCGAGCGCTCAACTGGGCGTCTGGGGGGGCCGGAACCACGTCTCATCTTTCCGGTGTCCTGGCCTTCAATGCCTCCGGTCTGCAGTTGCTTCACGTTCCATTCAACGGCACGGCTCCTGCGGTCAATGCGTTTAGAGGGCGCCAGGTCGATGCAATCGTCGATACGGAGGCAGCGCTTGCCCCCTTCGTAGATGCAGACAAAGGCTTCCGTGCCATCGCGCAGTTGGGTACCAAGCGATCGGAGCTATTGCCCGACATCCCAACCATGAGAGAGCTGGGTTACGACGCCGACGCATCCGTCTGGTGGGGCCTGCTTGGGCCTGCGAAGCTCCCCGATGAGGTTCGCAAGACGCTCAATGACGCGGTGAACACGGCGGTGTTGCACAGTAACTTCAGGGAGGCATTGCGCAAGAACGGCGCCGTGGCGGCTGGCGGAACGCCAGCCGACTTCTCGCAATTCTTGGGCACGGAATTAAAGAAGTGGGGCGCGGCGGTTCGGGCGGCCGGCGTGGAGCCGCAGTAGAAGGTGCGCGGCGCTGATTAGCGGCTCTACGGACCGATTGTCTGGATGGTTGCAGAGAAGGTTTGTAAGCGCGCGGTGATCCCGTCTTGAGTTGCCGCCTTTTGTCCATGACGATGGTGTCCACCAAGTATTTAGGTGCAAGGGGCTTCGCTGGCAATTGCTGGCGGCCAACTACGGGCCTTCCGAGAATCCGGGGGAACTGGGAGGCTACGAAAAGATTCTGGAGTCTCTGCGACTGCAGTCCAAGCGCAACGCCCTGAAGATCGAGAAGTATGCCGAGAAGGTTCGCGCCATCGATACTCGCAAGGTCGACGTGTTGAACATCATCCGACCGGGCCTGTAGGCCGCGCTGCGTTTCTTGGCAATCGGCTATTCGTAGAGTTCGGAGTTGTGAAGCGCTGCATGCGCTTCGTGCAGGACGGCTACGTGACCGAGGTGTGCGTCCTGCATCATCATCTTGACCTCGTTGATCGCGGTCTCGTCGTGGCAAAGCACTTGTACGATGGCGTCGCGTGGGAACCGTAGGAGCATCAACTCTCTGTTCTTTCCGGTGCTGTTGTCAGAGTGCGCCTTCATGACGTCAGCATTGGTATCGACGGTCCCGGTCTTGTTCTTTGTCGCAACGCCGATAGTCTGAAAGTCGGGATTGCCGTACTGCGCGTCCCACGAATAGAGGTTCAGCAGCGCTTGGTCGGTGACCCCCATCGATGCCGGGTCTCGTGTTCTCTTGCCAATCGGAATCTTTGCGAGATCGATCTTGAGCTTCACCCCGTCGTGTCGGCCGAAGCGGTAGCCTTCATTGCCATGGAGATGCTTTGACGTGGAGCTCAGTGGGTGGGCCCGCTGGACTGTGCTGCCTTCTTCTTGGTTGATGTGAGCGAGTTGCCGGAAGTCGAGATTGGTGCCGACCTTCTTGTCGCCCAGGTCCCATTTCTTGAGGGTTCCAGGGCCAATCCGAAATGCGTTGCCGTGAAGTTTTTCCTGGACGCCGAGAACGCCTACATTCTTGCCGGATAGTCCATCGACGGCCTCAAGAATTAGCTTGAATACGTCGTAATTCTTCTCGACATAGGCATAGCGGCGCGTCATTCGACCGAAATCATCCTTGATGTATTCTGTAGCTTCGCGCTTGTCGATGCGGATGCGAAGAATTCCCTTCTTTTGATAGATCGGGCGAATCGCTCCGTTTGTTGCGTCCGACTTCTCCTCGAACGCGGCGTTGCCCACGTAGATCTCAGCGAGCTTCGTATGGTCGGCAAGAAAGATCCCGTCGTCTTTCAGGTAGAACAGACCTCTGCTTTCCTTGATTAGCGCTTTGATCTTGTTCATGCTCAAACCGATCTGTTGAAGACTTGGAACGTACACCTGTCGCAGCCAATCTCGCCGTTGTATCTTCAACGCCTGGTTGTCCTGCTTGATGGATTTCTGTTCATGCGGTGTGAGTTCAGGATCGATCTTGCGGTCGCGCCAGAATCGCATCATCGAGTCCTTCAGCACTTCAAGATCCGCTTTCAAATCACGTTCGATTCGGTGGGCGGTCATCAGGGTGCTCTTGAGTGCGCTTTGCGCTGCTCGCTGTTCGGGCTTGTCTCCGAGATCGCACATCACGATCGCAACAGCCTGGTCGTAAAGCATGAATGGATGGCTCCTTTGCTGTATTAAGAAAAGTCTGGTGCTGTGCACGCCTGTGGATTCTTGCAGTCTGCACAACCCAAGGGCTGCACTGCGCCTGGTCGCATGAAAGGGCGAAGCAGTAGGTGAATCGGCAAGACGGAGGCCGCCGCGGCTTGCGATCAGGATGGCGAAAATTCTGCTGCAAACCCCCAAGTGACGTCCTCTGTTGCGATGCCGAGCTGTCGTTCCTGCCGTTCCATTGACGCGATCCCTTGTGGCCTTTGGGTCGGCGTCGATGGTAGGCAGGAGGGAGGCGTGAGCCCATACCCGAAAACAAGTAGAAAACCACGGACCCGCAGCGGTGGGCGCGAGCACAAGCCAACGCACGACAGTGCCACCACTAGGCCTGAGCCGGTCACCTGAAGCCAATGCGGAATCCGGCCGGGCGCCGCCTATCTGTGCGGCCGAGCTCTAGGGCGAGACCCGCTGCAGATTGATGCGGCGGCTTGCCCGGAAAAGGTCTTGCGTGAGGTTGACTAGGGGGCGCGTGATCAATGGCCTATGGGGGCGAGCCTCGCGACTCGATGTCGTCGACGACCAAGCAACGGTAATGTGGCATTTACGTGCCTGCGGTTATCGTTGATTGATCAAGCCAACAAGGGCAACGACTTGATTTCTGGCATGGCGCCAAGCCAGTGACAGCGCTGAGCGAATCCCGCGTCAGGAAGGCGCCCGGCTGCCGGGAAACCTCGGGATCGCTGCGGCCAGCGCAGCGGTGTACTCGTGGCGCGGCCGGTCGAACAGTTCGCGCGCGGGGCCCTCGTCGACGATGCGGCCTTTGCGCATCACCAGCACGCGATCGCACAGCAGGCGCACCACGCCGAGGTCGTGCGAAACGAACACGATGCCCAGGTCCAGCTCGCGGCGCAGCCGGTCGAGCAGGGCCAGCACGCCGGCCTGCACCGACACGTCGAGCGCCGCCGTGGGCTCGTCGAGGATCAGCAGTTCCGGCCCGGGCCCCAGCGCGCGCGCAATGCCCACGCGCGCGGCCTGCCCGCCCGACAACTCATGCGGGCGGCGCTGCAGCAGGTCGGTGCCGAGCTGCACGCGCTGCGCCACGTCGAGCACGCGCTGGCGCAACGCGTCGCCGTTCAAACCCAGCAGCCGGCGAATGGGATCGGCAACGGCATCGAAGGCCGTCCTGCGCGGATCGAGGCTGTCGTGCGGGTCCTGGAACACCATCTGCACGCGGCTTCGCCACGGCGCCCGTGCGGCACGTGCCGCGGGGTGTGCGGCGAGCTCGATGCCGTCGAACACGATGCGCCCCGAGAACGGGTCGCTCAGCCGCGCCAGCAGCGACACCAGCGTCGACTTGCCGCAGCCCGATTCGCCGACCAAGCCCACCGCCTCGCCGCGCGCGAGCGTGAAGCTCACGCCGTCGACGGCCTGGAGCCAGCGCCGTCGCTTCACGAGGCCGCCGAATGACGGCAAGCTCGGCAAGGGATAGCGCGCCACCAGGTCGCGTACGTCCAGCAAGGGCAGGTCAGACATGGCAATGCGTTCAGCGCAGGCCGATGCGCTGTGCTTCGAGCGCTTCCACCAGCCGGTGGCGGCCCTTCAGCTGCTCGGGGCCGCGCAGGCGGGCCAGCGAATGCTCGCTCCAGCGCGCGACGGGCATGCCTTGCGAGGCATAGAACGACTGCATGGTCGCGTCGTAGCTGCGCACGTGCTGCTGCGTTTCCGAAGGCGAATAGCGCTCGCGCGACAGCACGGCGCTTTGCGGCAGCCGAGGCTTCACCGCCGCGGGCCGCGATGCATCGGGTCGGCCCACGCACAGGCCCACCACTGCGAAGACGCCGGGCGGAAGCCCGAGCTCCGCAGCCACGCGCTCCGGCTGGTTGCGGATGGCGCCGAGATACACCGTGCCCAGGCCGAGGGACTGCGCGGCGATGACGGCGTTCTGCGCCGCCAGCACGGCATCGATCACGCCCATCAGCGAGGAATCGAGGTATTCCGCGCCCTCAATGGGCACCTGCGCTTGTTGCGCAAGGCCGCGCAGTCGCGCGAGGTCGGCGAGCCAGACCAGCACCAGCGGTGCCTCGCGCACGTGGCCCTGGTTGCCCGCGAACTCCGCCAGACGCGCCTTGCGCTCGGCGTCTTCCACGGCAATCACGCTCCAGGTCTGCAGGTTCGACGAACTGGGCGCCGATTGCGCGGCAGCAATCAGCCATTCGAGAGTTCCTTCATCCAGCGGCGCGGGGTCGAAGGTGCGCACCGAGCGGTGCGCGAGCAGGCTTTGCAGCACCGGGTTGGGCGCGGCTGGCGGCGCGGGCGCGATGCCGTCGCCGTAGCGTGCGCGCCAGAGGTCGCGAAAGCCTTGGGCGTTGTCCGGGGTGATGTGAGAGGCTGTCATGCGGCAAGGGCAAGCGGTTGGGGAAATACATGCACCGGGTGCCAGCACGCCAGCGCGTGCTGCGCACCCGTGCGGGCCCAGGGGGCGGCCTGGCTGCGGCAACGTGCGTCGCTCTTCTCGCAGCGTTCGGCGAAGCGGCAGGCAGGCAGGTCGGCGCGGGTCAGGTCCGGCAGCGTGCCGTCCACGCTGCGCAAGGCGTTGAGCGTGGGCGCCGATTGCGGCGTGGCGCGCAGCAGCTGTCGCGTGTACGGGTGCGCCGCGCCTTCGCGCAGGCCGGCGGACGGCAGTGTCTCCACCAACTGGCCGGCGTGCATGACCGCGATGCGCGCGCAACGCTGCGCCGCCAAGGCCAGGTCGTGCGTGATGAGCAATGTCGCCAGGCGACGCTCGCGCGCGAGTTCGGCGATGAGGTCGAGCACGAGGGCCTGCGTGCTCACGTCAAGGCCCGTGGTCGGCTCATCCGCGATCAGCAGCTCGGGATCGCCGGCCAGCGCCAACGCGATCATCACGCGCTGGCACTGTCCTCCGGAAAGCTCGTGCGCATAGGCTTTGAAGCGGCGCGCCGGATCGCTCAGGCCCACGCGTTCGATCCACGCGAGCGCCTTTTGCCGTGCCGCGACGGCTTTCAGGCCGAGGTGTACCTGCAGCACCTGCTGCAACTGGTCGCCGACGGTGCGCAGCGGATGCAGCGCGCGCCGCGGGCTCTGGAACACGAAGCCGATACGGCGCCCGCGCAGCCCTTGCCGTGCGGCAGCGTTGGGGGTGCCCTGGCTGCTCAGCAGGTCGCGACCCTGGAAGCGCAGCCGCTTGGCCTGCACCTGCGCGCGCGCATCGAGAAGGCCGGCAAGCGCCAGCGCGGTGACGGACTTGCCCGAGCCGCTTTCGCCGACCAGCCCCAGCGTCTCGCCGGCCTGCAGCGTGAAGCCGACCTTGTCGAGCACGTTCACCGGGACGCCCGAGGGCGTGCGAAAGCGCAGGCTCAGGCCATCGACTTCCAGCATCGGCGCTGCGCTGCTCATGGCTGTGCAGCCTCCGCCGCGCCACGCGGATCGAGCAGGTCGCGCAGCGCGTCGCCCAGCAGCGTGAAGCAGCCCACGGCCGCGAACAGCGCCAGCCCCGGGAAGAAGGCCAGCCACCACTGGCCAGTGATGATGTAGGGCGCCCCCTCGCTCACGAGCACGCCCCATTCCGCCGTCGGCGGGCGCACGCCCAGGCCGATGAACGACAGGCCCGCGCCATTCAGCAGCGCCCAGCCGAGATTGATCGACCCCTGCACCGCCAGCATCGGCAACACATGGGGCAGCAGCACGCCGAAGAGCAGCCGCGGCGCGCTGGCGCCACCCAGAAGCGCGGCCAGTACGTAGCCGGCGCTGCGGCGTACGCTGACTTCGCCCCGCGCGAGCCTGATGTAGAAGGGCAGGTTGATCAGCGCCGTGGCATAGACGATGTTGGCCACGCTGTTGCCCCAGGCCGCGACCAGCGCCATGGCCACGACGAAGAGCGGAAAGGCCATCAGCACGTCGACCAACCGACCCACCCAGCGGTCGATCCGCCCGCTGACAAAGCCGCACCACGCACCCAGCGCGCTGCCCGCGAGCAGCGACAGCACGACCGCCCCGGCGGCCATGCCCAGGTCGAGCCGCGTGGCGACGAGCACGCGCGAGAACAGGTCGCGCCCGAGCGCGTCGGTGCCGAACCAGTGCGTGGCGCCGGGCGGCTGCAGGCGGTTCAGTACATCGGTGGCCAGCGGATCGAAAGGCGCCAGCGCGGGGCCGAGCAATGCGGCGGCCAGGAACAGCGCGAGCAACAGCAGGCCCGAAGCCGCGTCGGCATGCGGCAGCCGCGCTTTCATGCTCCGGACCCGGCGCGCGGATCGATCCGGCTGTGCAGCAGATCGACCAGCAGGTTCACGCCCACGAAGAGCAGCGCCACCAGCAGCACGAAGCCTTGCAGCGGCGCGTGGTCGGAGGCCAGCAGCGCATCGAGCGCATAGCTGCCGATGCCGGGCCAGGCGAACACTTTTTCGATCACCACGTTGGCGCTCAGCATGTACGAGAACACCATGCCCGCGCCGGTGACGACCGGCAGCAGCGCCAGGTGTAGCGCGCTCGCCAGCACCGCGCGGCGCGGCAGGCCGAGCGCGCGCGCCGTGCGCACGGGGTCGCTGCGCAGCACGCCGAGCATCGAGGCGCGCATGAGCCGCGCCACGGGGGCGAGCGAGAACAGGGCCATGCTCACGGCCGGCAGTAAGAGCCGCCCGGCGGCCGAAGCGAGCGCGTCTGGGCGGCCCGCCAGCGTGGCGTCCACCAGCAGGAAGCCCGTGACGATGGGCGGCGGCGCCAGCATGGCGTCGATGCGCCCGGTGGGCTCAGGTGCCCAGCCGAGCAGGAAGTAGAAGACATACACCAGCAGCAGCGCGATGACGAAGGTCGGCATGCAGCTTCCGCCGACCGTGAGCAAGGTGCAGGCGCGGTCCCATGCCGAACGTGGCCGCAGCGCGGCGGCGGCACCCAGCGGCAGCGCGACCGCCAGCGTCAGTGCGAAGGCGATGAAGGTCAGCTCGAGCGTGGCGGGCAGGCGCTGGCGCAAGTCGGTCCACACCGGCTGCCCCGTGGTGTGCGATTGCCCCCAGTCGCCCTGCGCGAGCGCCACGAGGTAGTGCCACAGCTGCGTTGGCAACGGCTGGTCGAGGCCCATGCGAGCGCGGATCTGCGCGATTTCTTCCGGTCCCGCGCTCGGCCCCGAAGCGAGAAACGCCGCCGGATCGCCGGGCAGCACGTGCGTGAGAAGGAAGGTGAAGACGACTGCACCCAGCAGCACCGGCACGGCGGCCAGCACCCGGGCGCCGATGCGCCCCGCGAAGTTTGCGGCCGTGCTCACGCTCACCGTCATGCGCGTGTGAGGGGCCGGAAGTCCACCTGCCCGTGGATGTAGTACGTGAAGCCCTGCAAGTCGGGTTGCAGCGCCGCCTCGAAGGAGGGCAGCCACAGCGGAACGAGCGGCACCTGCTCGAAGGCGATCTCGATCGCGCGCCGGATGGTGCGGTCGTACCTGGCGCGGTCGGTTTCCCAACGCGCCTGGTCGACCAGCTTCGCGAGCTCGTCGTTCTTGAACGAGCCGAAGTTCCAGCGCCAGTCGCCCTGGAAGAAGATGCGGAAGAAGTAGTCGGGGTCGTTGAACCACGCCGAAGAACTGTCGATGAAGAAAGGCAGTTTCTTCTCGGTCTGCAGCGTGCCCCACTGCGCGCCTGGCACCTTCTCGATGGACAGCTCGATACCGATCTTGCCCAGCGCCTCCTGAATCAGCAGCGCAGCCGGCTCCGCCAGCGTGGCGTCGCCCACGCTGTAGCTGAAGCTGGTCTTGAAGCCCTTCGCCAGCCCGGCCTGCGCGAGCAGTTCGCGCGCGCGCAGCAACTGCGTCTCGTACGGGTAGGGTTGTGGAAAGCGGCTGCTCGCGGGCTTTGCCGACTGCGCGCCGTACAGCGGCTCGCCACGGCCCAGGTTAGCGCCGCGCAGCAGCGAGGTGTAGGGCAGGGCATAGGCGATGGCCTGGCGCACGCGCACATCGTCGAAAGGCTTGGCCTGCGTGTTGAAGGCCACGAAGCGGAAGCTGGTGGTGACGGGCACCGAGATCACCTTGGCGCGCGTGGTGTCGGTGAGCGCGTCGAGGTCTTTCGGTGGCAGCTGCAGCGCCACGTCGGCATCGCCCTTGAGCAGCGCCGCCACGCGGTTCGAGGCGGAGGGCACGACCTGGAACACCGCGCGCCGCACCTGCGGCGCCGCACCGCTCTTCCAGCCGTCGAAGCGCGCGTAGATCACCTGCTGGCCCGGCGTGAAATTCTCGACGCGGTAGGCGCCGCCGCCGGCCGCGTTGGCCCTCACCCAGTCGGTGGCCCAGGGGTCCGCCGCCGTTGCGTGCGAGCGGGCGAGTTCGGAGTTGAGCACCGATGCGAAGGACAGCGCCAGGTTGGGCAGCGTGTAGCGGTCGGCGCGCGGCAGCGTGATGCGCAAGGTGTGCGTGTCCACCGCGCTGAACTGCGATGCGTTCTCCAGCGAGCCGGTTCCCAGTTGCCGTTTGCTGGCGGGCAGCGAGACCGCGCGGTCGAGCGACCATTTCACGTCGTTGGCGGTGACGGGGCGGCCGTCGTGGAAGGTGGCGTCGCGGCGCAGCCTGAAGGTCAGCGTGCGGCCGTCCGCGGACTGCTCGAAGCTTTCGGCCAGCTCGCCGCGAAAGCGCCCGTAGTCGTACTTGAAGACTCCCGGCGACACCTGCACCCGGTCGAAGTTGATCAGCCGGTCGTACACGTTGGTGAAAAGCCCGAGCGATTCGCGGCTCACGCCTTCGCCGTGCGGGTCTTGCGAGTTGGGCGCACCCTCGGCCAGCACGCGCACCGTTTCCTTGCGCGACTGCGCGAGGGCGGCAAGGGGCAGGCCGAGGCCCATGCCGCCGAGCGAGGCGGCGGCACCGCCTTGTTGAATGAAGCGACGACGGTCCATGGCGATGCTTTCTTGAAGAAGGAGCGGGCGCCTCACAGCGAGGCGTGGCGCTGCGGCGTGGCGCCGTTGAGCCAGTGGTTGCCGATGGCGTGCGGCTTCCAGCGCACCGGGTCGTGCACGGTGTGCGTGCGCGCATTGCGCCAATGGCGGTCGAGGTTGTGTTCGGCGAGCGTGGCCTGCGTGCCGCCGAGTTCGATCAGCGTGGTGGCCGCGCGCAGCGCGAATTCGGTCGTGACCACCTTGGCCTCGGCCACGGCAATGGAAGCCTCGGTCACGCGCTCGGGCGTGCTGTGCTCGCGGGCCTCGTCGAGGTAGCGGCCGCTGCGCTCCAGCAGGGCCTCGGCGGCATGCTGCTGAATGACCAGTTCGCCAAGCTTGGCCAGTGTGAGCGGGTCGTCCGCGGCCCGCGCCACGCCGCTGTCGGGCCAGGGGCGTGCGCGGTCGCGCACCCACGAGCGCAGGTCGGCCATGGCCGCACGGCCGATGCCCAGATCGATGGCCGCATGAAGAATCTGCGCGAAGGGGCCGTGAATCGTCGGCGGATCGAACAGCTGCGCGCGCGGCAACACCTGCAGTGCCTCCACGGCCACGTTCTGCGCCGTCACGGTGCCGCTGGCGGTGGTGCGCTGGCCAAAGCCGCTCCAGTCGTCCAGCACCTGCAGGCCAGGCGCGTCGCGCCGCACGTACACCAGCACCTGTCGGTCTTCCTCGTCTTTCGCGGCCACCGGCACCCAGTGGGCGAACAGCGCGCCAGTGCAATAGAACTTGCGCCCATCCAGGCGAAGCCCGTTGGCGCCTTTGCTCAGGCGCGCGGTGACCACCTTGGCATTGGGCGTGCCGCTTTCCGACACCGCGTTGCCGAAGCGCTTGCCTTCCAGCGCCTCGCGAAAGAAGAGGTCTTGCTGCGCGGGACTGCCGATCAGCCGCACCGCATCGACCAGGCAATGGTGGTTCTGCGGAATTTGGCCGAGCGCCGGGTCGGCTTCGGAGATCAGCGCGATCACTTCAGCCAGCGTGACGTGCGACACCGCCGCGCCACCGAAGGCGCGCGGCACTGTGATGCCCCACAGGCCACTGGCCGAGAAGCGCTCGACTTCCTCGTGCGGAAGCCGCCGTTCGCGGTCGCGTTCGGAGGCGGTCGGCGCGAACTCGGCTGCCAGTGCGCGAGCCACGGAGATGGCTTCGGCATCGGTCTTGATCAGGTGGGCGGTCATGGGGTGGCGTGAGGCTGTCGTGCCGCATGGACGGCGGGCGGGCGCACGCGCGCGCGCCCGAAGATCTTTTCGCGCCAGCTGCCTTCGGCATAGGCGCGCTTGTGCAGGCCGCGGCGCTGCAGTTCGGGCACGACCAGTTCGACGAAATCCTCCAGGCCCTCGGGGCTGACGGTGCGCACGAGGTTGAACCCGTCCACGCCCGCTTCGTCGACCCAGGCCTCGATCTCGTCGGCGATCTGCGCCGGCGTGCCGACCACGGGCGTGTGCCGCCCGCCGAGCGGCATCTGTGCCAGCAACTGGCGCACGGTGGGGGCGGCGCTTTGCCGCTGCAGCGAGGCGACCGAACTCTGGATCGCATCCGCGCTGCCGCCGGTCACGGGGTCGTCCAGGCCGTGACGGGAAAGGTCGACGCCGATGGCGCTCGAGAACTGCACCAGCCCGGCTTCGGGCCGGGCATAGCGGCGATAGTCTTCATGGCGTTCGCGCGCTTCGCTTTCAGTGCGGCCGACCACCACCTGCAAGGTGGTGACGAAGCGCGCGTCCGCGGGGGGGCGTCCGGCCTCGGCCATCGCGGCTCGCAGCTTTTGCACGACTGCGGCGGTCGCCTGCAGGCCCTGGTTGGGCACGAAGACCACCTCGGCATGGCGTGCCGCGAAAGCGGTGCCGCGCGCGGAGGCGCCGGCCTGGAACAGCAGCGGCGTGCGCTGCGGCGAAGGTTCGCAGGGATGCACCGCGTCGAGCCTGTAGAACTCGCCCTCGTGGCGGATCGGGCGCACCTTTGCAGGGTCGGTGTAGATGCCGCGCGCACGGTCGGCAATCACCGCGTCGTCGTCCCAGCTCGATTCCCACAGTTGGTAGACCAGCGACATGAATTCGTCGGCACGGTCGTAGCGCTGGTCGTGGCCCGCGGTGGCCGTGTCGCCGCGCGCACGTGCCGAGCTGTCGAGAAAGCCCGTGACGATGTTCCAGCCGATGCGGCCTTCGCTCAGGTGGTCGAGCGTGGACATGCGCCGTGCGAACGCATGCGGCGTTTCGGCGGCGATCGTGGCGGTGATGCCGAAGCCCAGTTGCCGGGTCACGCTCGCCATGGCGCCGACCAGCACGGAGGGGTCGTTGATCGGAAGCTGGATGGCGTCGCGCAGCGCCGCGTCGGCGTTGCCGCCCCACACGTCGTAGACGCCCGTGACGTCCGCAAGGAACAAGCCATCGAACAGGCCGCGCTCCAGCGTGCGCGCCAGTTCGAGCCAGTAGGGCAGGCGCTTGTACTCGGTGGAGCGGTCGCGCGGGTGGCGCCACAGGCCGTGCGAGATGTGGCCGACCGTGTTCATGTCGAACGCGTTCAGCAAGATGGGGCGGCGGGAGGCCATGAAAGGTTCGGCGCGTAAGCCCTTGCGGGCCGGCGCGCATTCGGTGCTGCTTCGTTCAGTAGGGGCGGCTGCCTGAAAGGCTGATGCGCTTGAGCAGGCGGCGCTCGCCGTTGTCGAAGGCGCTGCGCGCGTGCAGCGTGGCCTGGTTGTCCCAGTAGACGATGTCGCCCACCGACCAGCGGTGCGTGTACGCGAAGCGCGACTGCAGCAGGTGCTTGCGAAGCCGGGCGACGAGCGCCGCGCCGTACTGCGGATCGACGCCGACGATCTCGACCTCGGTCTTTTCTCCCAGGTGCAGGATGCGGCGGCCGCTGTCCGGGTGCGTGCGCACCAGCGGGTGCACTTCGAAGGGCGTGAGCGGCTCGATGTCGGGCGTGCGGTAGAGCGGGAAACCGGTGGCCAGCGGCTTGAGCTTGCGCAGGAAGGGGTTGTAGGTGATGAGCTGGAGGTCCGCGATCTCGCGCTGCGTTCCGGTGTCGAGCGTGTCCCAGGCGGCCGCGAGGTTGAACCAGGTCGTGTCGCCGCCTTCGGACGGCACCTCGATGCCGTAGAGCAGGGAGCCCGACGAGGGCACCGGTGTCCAGTGGTGGTCGGCATGAGCGGCCAGTTCGTCGTGCCCGAGCACACCGCCTTCGAGGTTCGACACGTGCACGATGTCCGGGGTGTTGCCGCCGTACGGGTCGGAGCCGAGCACCGGCACGTTGGCGGGCGGACGGAACACGCTGCCGAAGTAGCTGGCGAGGCGCTCGAGCTGCGCGTCGTCGATCTGCTGGCGCTTGAAGACCAGCACGTGTCGTTCGAGCAGTGCCTGCTTGAGCGCCAGCACCTGTTCGGCGCGCAGTGGGCGCGTGGCGTCGAGGCCCGTCACTTCGGCACCCAGCGCAGCGTCTATGGGCGCGATGCGGAAGACCTCCGGAGGAAGCCCGTTCCCGTTGGAGGGCGCGACGTGCGGCGAGGGTGGGGCGAGGGTGTCGGTCGACAGGGACATGGGAATGGCGTCTCGGGGCGCAATGCAGTGCCTCGATGCTAGAAAAGTTCGCGTCCGCCGCATGCGCCTATTACGCATGTGCTTATGCGCAAACCTCGCTTGGACCCTGGCGGCGGTTATTCGGCGTCGTTCGCCGCCGCGGCGGATCGCGAGCTTGGTCTGGTGCGTGCCGAACAGGTGGCCTGCATCGATCGTTCCCAGGTCAACATCGCGCTCGGTGTCGCAGGCGAGGTCGGCCACGATGCTCACGCCCATACCTAGCGCCACGTAGGTCTTGATGACATCCGCGTCCATGGCGGCGAGCACGATCTCCGGCGCAAGGCTCTGCCGCGCGAAGGCTTCGTCGATGCGAGAGCGTCCGGTCAGGCCGTTGTCATAGGTGATGAGCGGCCAGGCCGCGAGTCGTTCCAGGGTGAGCGGGCCATGCAGCCGGAACAGCGGGTGCGAGGCGGGTGCGATGACGGCGTGCGGCCAACATCGGCACGACAGCGCCAACAGCTGGGCATGGTCGGCCAATGCCTCGGTGGCGATGCTCACGTTGGCCTCGCCGTCCTGCAGCATCTGGGCGATCTGCCGGGGCGAGCCCTGGTGAATGTGCAGCCGAACGTCGGGAAAGCGCTGGCGGAAGTCCTGCACGGCCCGAGGCAGCGCATAGCGTGCCTGCGAATGCGTGGCGGCGATCGACAGAACGCCTTGCTGCTCGAGATAGGCATGGCTGGCTGCTGCGGGTGGCGAGAACCTGTGCCTTGAATTCTGCGCTGTGACGGCGCCGTTGCTTCGGATTGACGTCCATTGATGATGTCCAACTAACTTAGTGGACAGCATGGTCTCCGGCTTGGCTTCAGTTCTCAAGTTGGGGTTGCTGGCCCCTTACCGCGCGTTTGCAAAGCACCAGCCTTTCTTAGATAGAGGACAGGCCGACCAATAGTAGGTATAACTCACTCCAGGGCACGATAGACCGATGGCATGGCGCCCATTGAGGAGCGGCATTGCGCCGATGGAGGGATGAAAATGAAAAACGGTCGTTGCGAAGCCGCTCTCGCGATGCTTTGCGCATTGTTCTCGGGGTGCGCGCTGCAAAGCCCGCCACCGGTGCTCGCACCCCCGCCAGCCGTTGTGGCTGCATCGCCACCTCCGCGGCATGCGCCCGTCCCTGTTGTCGCACCTCCATCCCCTACAGTCACGACCCCGAAGGCGGTAGGCAAGAATGTCAAGCTCTGGTACGGAACGAACCGCAAAGAGACGGAGCCTTTTGTTCGCTTCGATCCTTATGGCTCCGATCGGGACCGAAAGTTGAACTTTGGCGTGTGCGAAGTCTTGATACCGGCCAGTCACGAGCGCGGCTCGCTCGGAAGCTATTCACGGTTCCAGCCCGACAAGGACGCGCCTTTGATCTTCACTCACGCGCAGCGACTGAGCGAAGAGGCTTACTGGGGCGACTTAACCTCCACGCTGAAGCAAATCGACAACAAGCAGAAGGTCGTCCTGGTCTTCATCCATGGCTACAACAACAGCTTCGCGGATGCAGCCTTGCGCACGGCGCAGCTATGGGCGGACCTCAACTTGCAAGGGGTACCCGCCTTCTTCAGTTGGCCCTCCAGGAGCAAGACGCTGGCCTACACTGCGGACGAAGCCACCATCGAGTACAGCGAGAAATATCTCGCGCAGTTTTTGGTGCGCCTGCGGGAGGAAGTTGGCGATAGTCAGCCAATCCATGTTATTGCCCACAGTATGGGTAACCGCGCCTTGTTGCGCGTGGCCGCACGGCTGCAGGACAAGCTTCGATTTGGCCAGGTGATCCTTGCTGCGCCCGATGTGGACGCCGATCTGTTCCAAGACATGGCTAGTGCATATCCGTACATTTCCGAACGGACGACGCTATACGTATCCAAGAAGGACAAGCCGGTGCACTTCTCCCGGAAAGTTCATGATATGGACCGTGTCGGGGCACCGCCAGGATTCGCCAAGATCGACCGCATCGACACCGTCGAAGTCGTGGCAAAGACGGGCCTTCTGGAACTGGGGCATAGTTATTTCGCTGAATTTTCTCCATTGCTCGATGAGATCGGCGACCTTATCTCTAGGAACCTTTCGTCGGACAAAGCTTATTTCGGCAACCGCGTGGACCACCGCGCCGATTGCATAGTCACGGATTCCGGGAACACTAAGGAAAGTTGCTGGCGGATCATTGTCAACAACTGAGAGCCGTCCTTCGGCTTTTTGTGGGAAATCGCGATTGCGTTGGCCAGTGTCCGTTGCACCGTTGTGAGTCGATCAGGTTTCGATGCACGGCTGGTTCTCGAAGACGATGTCCGCGATGGGGCCGAGGCTGTGTGAAAACTCGATGCGGTAGGCGCGGGATCGTGCTGGCATCATCGAACAACCTGTCGACGGGGCGGCGATCAGGGATGTGCGCTCACAGGGGCGGCTTTACTTTCGTCATCTCGATAGAAAGGTCCCAGAGCCGTTTGGCGACATCGGGGTCCTTCGCACGCTCATCGATGTGAGCATGGGTTGCGGGTCCCGCGGTCTCCCCCCTCCGCGAAGGCCCGTAGTACTCCCCGCCCCGTGCGCGCTCGTCCGTGGCGGCCAGCAGCGTTGGCCACGCACCGCTGGCAGCACTGTTGACCAGGGGACGCAGCACTGGGAGAAAGATCTTCACCCACTTGGGTAGATAACGGCTCAGCTCTGTATCCGCCAGGCCCGGGTGGGCGGCAACGCAGATCACCTTGGTGCCCTGGGTGGCCAGTCGGGCGTTCAGATCCAGGGCAAAGACCAGGTTGGCGAGCTTGCTCGACGCGTACTGCTTGGAGGCGTCGTAGTGCTTGTGGGCGTTGATGTCTTCGAAGTTGATCAAGCCCTTCTTGTGCGCGACGGAGGACAGGACCACGATTCGCGTGCCGTCGATCATCAACTTGGGCAGCAATCGGCCGGTGAGGGCGAAGTGCCCGAAGTGATTCACCCCCATCTGGCTTTCGAAGCCCTGACGGGTTCGCTGCAGTGGCGGAACCATCAGCCCTGCGTTGTTGATCAGCACGTCGATCTTCGGTTCGCGCAACAGGATATCGGTCGCCGTGGCAACGGAGTCCAGGTCCGCCAAGTCCAGTTGCACGAACTTCAGGTCGGCCCTGGGTGCGTGCTTCCGGATGGCGTCCATTGCGGCCCGCGCAAGAGGCTCGGAGCGGCACATCAAGAGGACCTTCCCACCCTTCATGGCCAAGGCGCGCGCCGTCTGAAAGCCGAGGCCGGTGTTGGCGCCCGTGATGGCGAAGGTCTTTCCAGACTGATTGCCCAGGTTCTGTTCGGTAAAGCCCATTGCGATATCTCTTTCTGTTGATTGGGTGCTAGTAAGCCGATGCGGCGGTCGCTTGAATGACGCCGGCGCGGGGTATGAGGGGTTGTGAATCGCAGTGGGGCATGTCAGGCGGCCCTCTCAGACGCAAGCTGCCTTAACGTGCTCTCGTACTGTTGGGGCGACTGCGAGCCGCTGATCGCATGGCTGCCATTGATCATGATGAAAGGGACACCGTTTACGCCACGGCTCCGCCAGAGCTGCTCGTCCGCGCGAACGTCTTCGTCATATCGCCCGCTCCAAAGGACCTCGCGAGCTGCCTGGGCATCGAGGCCTGCCTCGGCGGAGGCGTCGATCAGAACGCCGTGGTCCGAGGGATTGAGCCCCTTTGAGAAATAGGCGACGAAGAGCACGCGTTTCAGTTCCAACTGGCGGCCCTGGAGCCCCACCCAATGCAGCAGGCGATGGGCGTCGTGGGTGTTGTAGATGTCCGAGGCATCGCTGTAGTTCATCGTGAAGCCGAGCGCCGCCACGCGCTGGGTTCCTTGAGCGCAGCCGTTGCGGACATCTGCAGCCGAAACGCCGAACTTGCGGTTCAGGTTGGCCGCAAGGCTCTCGCCTTCGGGCGGCATGCTCGGATTCAGCTGATACGGGTGAAAGCGGAACTGAGGCTCGACCACGTCGCTGGTCCACCCGAGGGCGATCTCGAGCGCAAGCAGGCCCATCAGGCAGTGAGGACACGAGACATCGGAGACGAAATCAACGGTCATCTTGGTCATGGGAGACTCTTCGTTCATGGTGCTCGTCCAGTGGAACGAGTTTGCTTGTAGAAGGCCTATCTCGCTTCGCGACGCGGGCCTCCAGGGCGCACTCCTCAGGGGTTTCAGATCAGGGCGCCACCGCTAGCTTCGATGCGCTGGCCATTGATCCAGCGATTGCCGTCAGAGAGGAAACTCGCCACCAATCCCCCGATATCGTCCGGCTGGCCGAGCCGAGCGAGCGGGGTGATGCTCTTGAAGTAGGCTTGGAAGTCCCGCGAATTGCGAAGCGCGCCGCCGTTGAAGTCGGTTTCGATCGCACCCGGTGCGATGGTGTTGACGGTGATGCCGCGCGCGCCCAGTTCGGTCGCCTGGAAACGAGTCAGGACCTCGAGCGCACCCTTGGCCGCAGCGTAGGTCGAGAAGCCCGCCGCCGAGTTACGGGTCAAGCCGGTGGAAATGTTCACGATACGGCCGCCGTCGGCGAGCACGGGCAGCAGCGCTTGAGTGAGGAAGAACGGCCCTTTGAAGTGCACGTTCACCATCCGGTCGAAGGCGTTTTCGGTCACGTCCGGGATCAAGCTGTATCCGCCATAGCCGGCGTTGTGAATGAGGTGGTTGAACGTATCGCGGCCGAAAGTCGAGCCGAGCGCCGACTTGAGCGCTTCGACGAACGCGGGGAAGCTTGCAACGTCCTCGACATTGAGCGAAAGGGCGACGGCCTTGCCGCCCGCGGCGGTGATCTCGGCAATGACCGCGTCGGCCGCATCCTTGCTGCCGTTGTAGGTCACGACAACACCACTACCGTGGCGGGCGAGGTTGAGGGCCATGCTGCGGCCGAGGCCTCGGCTTGAGCCGGTGATGAGTGCAATCTTGGTCATGGTTCTATCCTTTCGGTGCTTGCGGATTGAGAGGGTGAGCTTGGGCGTCCGCGGCGCTGGCGGCTCGAATTCGGTCCGTTGATCGGGAGGCGGAAACCCGCGCTCCCGGTGGATCAGAGGCTGAAGGTCTTCTGCATGCGTGCAAGGAAGACGCTGTCGTCGTCGTTGCGGCGCATGTCGATCAGCTTGATCGCGTCTTTGCCCGTGGCGTAGCGCAGGCGGGCCGTGTCGTCGGTCGCGGCATCGAAGATGGTCCGTGCCACGTCGGCTGCTTCGGCCGGCTCCTGGCTGAGGGCCGCGAAGCCGTTCGTGGTGTTGCTGACGATCGGCCCGTACTCGGCGATCGACGCGTCATGGCTGAAGGCCAGGGAGCGCCCGCCGAAATCGGACTGGGTCATGCCCGGTTCGACGATCTTGACGCGGATGCCGATCGCGGCGAGTTCATAGAAGAGCGCCTCAGATAAGCCTTCGACCGCGAATTTGCTGCCGTGATAGAGGGAACCCAGGGGGAAGGCGAGACGGCCGCCCACCGAGCTGATGTTGACGATCGTGCCGCGCTTGTGTTCCCGCATGTGCGGCAGCACGACCTTGGTCACGGCGTACAGGCCGATGACGTTGGTGTCGAACTGCTTGCGGATCGTGTCGAGCGAAGTGGCCTCCAGCGGCCCGTAGGCGCCGAAACCGGCGTTGTTGACCAGCACGTCGATCCCACCGAAGTCGCGAATGCCGTGCGCGACGGCATCGGCAATGCTGGCCGCGTCGGTGACGTCGAGGCGCAAGACCCGCACATTGGCGAGCTTGCCCAGTTCGATTTCGCTCTCCGGGGCCCGCATCGTTGCGAGCACGTTCCAGCCTTTGGCCTGGAACAGCTTGGCGGCCTCACGGCCGATTCCGGTCGATGTGCCGGTGATCAGAACGGTCTGCGTCATTTCCAACTCCTTGCACCACTACGTTGTGCGGTGGAATGGATTGGAATTTAGGCGTCTTGATTGAAGAAATCATCGTGAGTACGCGACCAGGGTTTTAAACTTCAAGTTCACAAACCATTAAAGGAATCAGCTATGGTCATCGCATGAAGCGCGACCTGTTCGACGGATTGACCCATTTCCTGGCCGTGGCGCGGCACGGTGGCTTTACCCCTGCCGCCGAAGCGCTGGACATGACGCCGACCGCGATGAGCAAGGCGATCCGGGTGCTGGAGACGCGCTATCAGACCAAACTGTTCCAGCGCACGACGCGCCGCGTCCGCCTGACAGAGGCGGGGGCGGAACTCTATCAGCGCCTGGAGCGCGCGGCCAACGAGGTCAGCGACGCGCTGCAGGCCCTCAGCGTGGCCCAACTCGTGCCGACGGGCACGCTACGACTTACCGTGCCGCACGTGGCCATGGAGCGCATGATCGAGCTCATCCTGGAGCGGTTTCAGGAGCTGTATCCCATGGTCAAGCTCGACATCTCGCTCAACGATGCGCTCGTGGACCTCGTCGCTGAAGGCTTCGACGCCGGCGTCAGGCTCGGCGAGTCGATCGACCGGGACATGGTCGCTATCCGCCTGACGCCGGAGAACCGTTGGGCGATCGCCGCCAGCCCTGCTTATCTGGCGAAGGCCGGACGACCGAAGCGGCTTGAAGACCTGCCGCGGCACAAGGCGGTCCTGTACCGCTTTCCGACGAGCCGGTCGCTCTACGTCTGGGAGTTCGAACGCAACGGCAAGACCATCAAGGTCCGGATGCCCGAGCAGTTGATCGTCGACGACCGGTTGGCGGCTGTCCGGCTCGCGAAGCGCGGCCTTGGCCTCGCCTTCGTGGGGGAGATGGAGGTGGCGGAGGAAGTCGAGCGTGGCGAGCTTGAACTGATGTTCGAGGAGTTCATCCCTCGCGACGCCGGGTTGTTTCTTTATTTTCCGGCTGCGATGCAGAGTCAGCCGAAGCTGCGGGCCTTCATCGATCTTGCGAAGAGTCTGGCGACGACCAAGAAGGCAAGGCGGCCGCGCGCCGGCCGTTTCAGACCGCAGATTCAACCGGGTGATGTCACAGACTGACCGAAGCGATCCTGTGTACTGATCACAATCGCCTGCAGCGGCAGCGGTCCCTGCGTCCGCGAAACCGTTCGACTCCTCCCCCCAGCGATACATGTTTGCCCTGACCCGCTTGACCATCGACCGTGCCAGAAAAGAGCGTTTGCCCCAAGTCGCCGGAAGCCTGGCGTTCACGACCTTGCTGTCCATCGTGCCTCTGCTGGCAGCGAGCTTCGCGCTGCTCACGCGATTCTCGGCCTTCACGCGGTTCAAGGATGCGCTTCAGGAGTTCTTGTTGAGCAGGCTGCTTCCCTCCGACATCGCACGTACAGTGCTGAAGTACCTGAACCAGTTCGCCGCCAACGCCAGCGGCCTGACCTGGGTCGGTTCGCTTTTTTTGCTGGGCACGGCCATCGCGATGTTGCTCACCGTGGAGAACGCGCTGAACCAGATGTGGAAGATCAGGAAGAATCGGCCGTTCTTCAAGAGGGTTGGCCTGTACCTGCTGATGTTGGCCGTCGGGCCACCCATTCTGGGGCTGAGCCTGTGGGCGACGTCGTATTTGCTGGGCGTTTCTCTGGGCCTGATCGGCGCGCTGCCACTCTCGCTCGCATTCGTGCTCGACCTCGGGCCGCTCGTGCTGGGCGTAGTTGTACTGACGAGCATGTTCTACCTTGTTCCGAACACCAAGGTACGGTTGCGCGACGCCTTCGCGGGTGGCTTGCTCGCTAGCGTGGCTTTCGAACTCGGCAAGCGCGGCTTCACCGCCTACCTCGTCAAGGTGCCGACGTACAAGGCACTGTATGGGGCGTTCGCGGCTCTCCCCATGTTCTTGCTATGGGTGTACTTCTCGTGGTTGGTCACGCTGGTCGCAGCCATGATGACGGCCAACTTGGCACTCACCCGACGGCGACCGGCAGGCAAGCCCGCTCGAGCCTAGCAGCCAAGCCTTGGCTGACGGAGTTCTTCAAGGCTTCTGTCCTTTGGGTGCATGCTCGACTGCTTCATCTACCAAGTCAGCTGCGCATTCCCACAGCCTCAACGCCCCAAGATTTGCATCGTCACAACTGCTTGATCTTTGAACTGCGCCACGCACGTTATGTCGACTGGCGTTTCGAGCGAGATGGCGAAATGGATAAGCATGCAGATAGCTTGCGATTGCGAGTTGAAGAGGCTCGGTACTACTGTTTAAACATCGCAATTGAATTCTTTTGGATTTAATCAAAATTCGTTAATTCAAAAGTATGTCGCAATATTGCGGTTGTCAGTCAGATCCTACTCAGGTATCTTGATGTTTCAAAAGAACATTCGAGGGATCCAGCATGGGAGTGGTGGAGACGGCCGTGCAGCTGCACGGGGAGGGAGGCGCGCCGCAGCAAAAAGCACCTGAAGCCGGGGCCGCTGCGAACCCGTCTCTCATTGCGCTGTGCACTATCGCGCGCTTCCACCAGATTGCAGCCGATGCGTCGCTGCTGTCGCACCAGTTGGGCCTTGTTCCCTCCGAGCAGATCGACACCGCTACGCTGCTGCGCGCAGCCAGGCACCTGGGCCTGAAGGCCAAGTCCTCCCGCACCACACTTGATCGCCTGTCGCTGACGCCACTGCCTGCACTCGCGGTGCTTCGAGGCGAAGATGGTGCTGAGCGCTTCGTCATCCTCGTCCAGTGCGACGCTCAGCGTGTCCTGCTCCAAGACCCTTCAGCCTCCAACGGCCGCCCCGTCATCGAACCCCTGGAGGTCTTCGCCGCGCACTGGAGCGGCGAACTCATCCTGATCACCAGTCGTGCCAGTTTGGTGGGCGACCTGGCCAAGTTCGACTTCTCCTGGTTCATCCCCAGCCTCGTCAAGCACAGGAAGCTGCTCGGCGAGGTGCTCTTCATCTCCTTCATCCTGCAGCTGTTCGCGCTGGTCAGCCCGCTGTTCTTCCAGGTCGTCATGGACAAGGTGCTCGTGCACCGCGGCATGACCACGCTGGACGTGCTCGTCATCGGCCTCTTGGTCGTCGTCGTCTTCGAGTCGCTCCTGAACGGCCTGCGCAGCTACGTCTTCAGCCACACGACGAACCGCATCGACGTCGAACTCGGCGCACGGCTGTTTCGCCACCTCGTGCAATTGCCCCTGGCCTACTTCCAGGCCAGGCGAGTCGGCGATTCCGTTGCCCGTGTGCGCGAACTCGAGAACATCCGCAGCTTCCTGACCGGCAACGCCTTGACGGTGCTGCTGGACGTCGTCTTCTCCATCGTCTTCGTGGCCGTCATGCTGTTCTACAGCGTGCCCCTCACTTTGATCGTGCTCGCGAGCATGCCGCTGTACTTCGGCCTGAGCCTGGCCGTGGTGCCCATCTTGCGCCGGCGCCTGGACGAGAAGTTCGCGCGCGGCGCCGAGAACCAGGCCATGCTGGTGGAGACCGTCAGCGCCATCCAGACCGTCAAGGCCACCGCGCTGGAGCCTGCCTTCGGGCGGCGCTGGGACAACCAGCTCGCCGCCTACATCTCTGCCAGCTTCCGGACCCAGAACCTCGCGAGCTGGGCGCACGAAGGCGTCAACCTCATCGGCAAGCTCGTCAATGCTGCCACCCTGTGGTATGGCGCACACCTGGTGATGAACAACGAGCTCACCGTCGGCCAGTTCGTCGCCTTCAACATGTTCGCCCAGCGCGTGAGCCAGCCCATCATGCGCATGGCCCAGCTGTGGACCGACTTCCAGCAGACCGGCATCTCCATGGCCCGGCTCGGGGACATCCTCAATACCCGCACCGAAGTCCCGCCCAGCACCGCTGCTCAACTGCCAGCCCTCAAGGGCCGCGTGACGCTGGACAACCTGACCTTCCGCTACCGCCCGGAAGCGGCGCCCGTGCTCAATGGCGTCAGCCTGGATGTGCGCCCCGGCGAAGTCATCGGCATCGTCGGGCGCTCGGGCTCCGGCAAGAGCACGCTGACCAAGCTCGTCCAGCGGCTGTATTCCCCTGAGCAGGGGAGATTGCTGGTCGACGGCATCGACATCAGCCTGATCGATGCGGCGCAGCTCAGAAGGCAGGTGGGCGTGGTGCTGCAGGAGAACACCCTCTTCAACCGCAGCGTGCGCGAGAACATCGCCATCGTCGATCCGGCCGCGCCGCTGGATGCGGTGATTCACGCGGCCCAACTGGCTGGGGCCCACGAGTTCATCAGCGAATTGCCCGAGGGCTACGACACCATGGTCGGCGAGCAGGGCGCGAGCCTCTCGGGCGGGCAGCGCCAGCGCATTGCTATTGCCAGAGCCCTGTTCACCCATCCGCGCATCCTGATCTTCGATGAGGCCACCAGCGCGCTGGACTACGAGAGCGAGGCCATCGTGCAGCGCAACATGGCGCACATCTGCAAGGGGCGAACGGTCTTCATCATTGCCCACCGGCTGAGTGCAGTGCGGCATGCCAACCGCATCATCGTGATGGACAAGGGGAAGATCGTCGAAGGCGGCACGCACGAGAGTCTGCTCGCCCGGCCCAAGGGCATCTATGCGTACCTGTGGAACATGCAGGGCGGTGGGCACCCGACCGAAGGGGCGGGAGCAGGCACGGGAGCGGTGGTATGACGCCAGAAGTCTCCACGACCGCCCCTGCGGCCAATGCGCCGAGCGTGCGGCACCCCGTCCTCGAGTTGCTGGGGCGTTACGGCGCGATCTTCAAGGCAGCCTGGAAGCATCGCCATGAACTGGCTGGGCCAAGGCGCTTGTCTGATGAAGCGGCCTTCTTGCCAGCAGCCTTGAGCCTGCAGGACACACCTGTACATCCAGCGCCAAGACGGCTGGCCTATGCACTGATCGCCTTGTTCCTCATCGCATTGATCTGGGCCATCTTCGGGCAGGTCGACATCGTGGCGGTGGCGCCGGGCAAGATCATCGTGAGCGAGCGCACCAAGATCATCCAGCCGCTGGAGGTGAGCGTGGTCAAGCGGGTGCTGGTCAGGGATGGAGACCATGTCGAGGCGGGCCAATCGCTTGTCGAGCTCGATCCCACGATGGCCACGGCCGACAGGACGAGCGTCAATGACCAGCTGAAGTCGATGCAGTCCGAGGTCATGCGCACCCGGGCACTCCTGAAGGCGTTGAACGCCGCTGAGTCACACGCTCCAGATCTGGGCAAGGCCATTCCTTCCGGCTGGTCCGATGAAGACTTGAGTTCGGCCCACGCGGAGCTGAATGACGAATGGAGCGACATCACGGCCAAGCTGGCCAAGGCGGCCGCGGAGATCAACCGCCGCCAGGCCGAGATCGCGACTGCGCGGGAGGTGGTCACCAAACTGGAGACCACGCTCCCCATCGCAAAACAAAGAGAAGCCGACTTCCGTCAATTGGCCGATCAGGGCTTCATGTCCAGCCATGCGAACCAGGACCGCACAAGGGAACGCATCGAGATGGAGCGGGATCTGGCCACGCAGCGAGCGAGACTGGCGGAGGCCAACGCCTCGCTGCGCGAGAGCGAAAACACGAGGGTCGCATTCATCGCGGAAACAAAGCACAGCCTGAGAACACGAGAAGGCGCGGCTGAACTCAAGCGACAGCAAGGCACGCAGGATCTGGCCAAGGCGGGTCAGCGAGAGCGGCTCACCACGTTGAAGGCCCCTGTGGCAGGCACGGTGCAGCAGCTTGCCGCGCACACCGAAGGCGGGGTGGTCACGGAGGCGCAACCCCTGATGGTGATCGTGCCCGACGGGGCGCAGGTGACGGCGGAGGTGACGCTGGACAACAAGGACATCGGCTTCGTGAGCCCGACGCAGGAAGCGGCGATCAAGCTGGAGACGTTTCCGTACACGCGCTACGGGACAGTCAATGCCACGGTGAAGACGGTGACGGCGGATGCGGTGAACGACGAGAAGCGCGGGGCGATCTTTCCGGTGACGCTAAACCTGAGCAGCACCACCATCGATGTGGATGGCAAGCCGATCAAGCTGAGCCCGGGGATGAACCTCACGGCCGAGATCAAGACGGGCAAGCGAAGAGTTATTGAGTTCCTGCTCAGTCCTGTTCAGAGAGCAACAACGGAGAGCCTGAGGGAGCGATAGGTCGGGCGGGCAGCTCGTTCTTCCCGGTGAGAAAACAGTATTACACGAGTAAATATGAAAGCCGTAAATCCATTCCGATCAACCTTTGCGACTACCCCAATCTGAACAAGGAAGCAGTGCGACCGCCCTCTCTAACTCATGCATATGAAGAAAAAAATCTCTGCAAGCATCGTAGTCGTTGCTTCTGCCGCTCTCCTGGTCGCATGCTCCTGGGGGTACTGGCGCCTGATGGATTCCGGCTATTGCGTGTCGAAGATGAGGTATCTCGATGATCGCGAGCTGATCGAATCAGCCATTCGCCACGAGATCTTCCAGATGAACATCGAAGCGAACCCCGAGGCAATCGCCCGCTTTCTACAAGCGAACGAGACCTGCTGCGGGGTTGACCGGCATCCCGACTGGCGCCGCACTTGGGTAGACACCCTGACCGGCTTCAACTACGCCGAGGTCACCCTCAATTTCGAGAAGAAGCAGACCGAAGTCTCGCAGGGAGCCCGGCGTTTCTACAAGAGTCTGGTGGCCGTCGATGCGTGCGGCCCGGCACTGAAGAGTATCGGCACGGATACCACAGCACTTGAAAACTACCCATGACGGTTTAACCAAAGGATCGCGATATGTACACGTGGATGCAATTGGGCGCTCGGGAGATGACGGCCCTTTATCTTTACGGACAGACAACGCCGCCTCAGAATCTTGCCAGTGCGGCGGTGATCCGTCCTGCCGGGCCAATCACCATCGACATGGACGCGGTGTCTTTCATGGCTGGCGGGCCTGGCCGTTTTGCCAATGCCTCTTCTATTCAGGTCGTCAAGGCGTTCATGGACGGAGGCCTCTTCCAGGCTAACGGCCAGAGACAGACATTCACGCTGGCCAGTGCGGTTGCGCTGGCCGGAGCCAAGAGTGCAAACGTCGATATCCGCCAGTCTAGCTACGAAGACGGGATCAATGACCACGCATTCCGGACCTACGTCTATCAGTCATCCGGCTTTACGCTGGCGCAGGGCGCCACATTCGTCATCGAAGCGGACGGCACGCGTCACATTGAAGACCTGGCCATCCTTCCGTTCAATGACGATTTTGATTTCGAATCGGACTCGACGTCCTCGAAAATCGGCAACGCCTACCTTGAGCCGCGCATCGATCCGACAGGTCTGGGGCGCAAGGTCATCATCAGTTTCGATCCGGCGAGTAAATCGGCCGTGCCGCGCGTCAACTACACCGCCGCCGACTTTGCAGCTGACCAACAGCGCGAAATTCAGACCTATCACCCGGCTACCGGTCTGGCTCATGCGGCTGCCGAGATGCCGGGTCTCGTGGAAGACCTCTGGACCCAAGGCGTCACGCGACTGCTCGATTCCCAAGGCAGGGTGATCTATCATGGCACTGTCGGTGGGGATAACCTAGGCCCTTCCAAATTCCCCTCCGGGCTGTACGCACCATTGCGCACGGCGCTTAACGAAAAAGGCATTGCGCTGTTCGGCGGAGCAGGTGATGACCAATTGACTGGTGGGTCGAAGAATGACTACCTTGCGGGCGGTGCCAATGACGACCGGTTGAGCGGCGGGATTGGCAGCGACACCTACGTTTTTCAGCCAGGCGACGGGAAGGATGTCGTCGTAGACAGCGACGGTCTCGGCGAGATCGTGGTGGGCGGCGCGGCGCTTGTTGGCGGTGGGGCCGCGGAATACAAGCTCGTCGGCAATAAGCAGGTATGGACCGTCGGCAGCGGCGCGACGCAGGTCATCTACACGCTGGATCCCGGCGGCAGGACACTGGTGATTACCGGGGCGCTGCTTGGAGCGGGCAGCCAGATCACCGTGAACAATTTCGATTCATCGCGTGCTGTCGGCTACCTCGGTATCCGGCTGAGCACGACATCGAAGGTGGTGTTGCAGCAAGACATGGGGCCGAATCCGTTCGCTGACAGCGCTTTCGATCCCGCCACGGCCAGCGGCACGGTCAACATCAGCGAAGGCAACGGCAAGACCTTCGTTTTCTACCTCAACCGCCCGGCAAAGGCTGGCGAAACCCTGACGCTCGCCTTGTCCGATCTGGCCGACAAGTTCCAGGTCATCCTTGGCGACAGCACCGTGCCCGCCAACGGTGCCGTCATTACGCTGGTGCCCGGACAGGATCGCGTCCTCGTGTCGCTGATCCAAGTGGGTGACGTGGATGAAGACGGTAGTGCCCAACTCAGCGCGACATTCCAGGATGCGGAGGGCAGCGTCAGTTCCAACGCATGGGAGATCGCTCTGCACGATGCGGGAGAGGCCGCGCGCACCTACAACGGCGACCAGCGCGCGCTCATTCGCGGGGTCGAGATCGACTTCGAGATCCAACCCGGAGATCCGCGCTACAACACCTACAAGTGGGTCTCCGCGAACTGGGGCACGGATGGCACCCTCAATGGAGGGACCGCCGAGGCCGACTTCAACGACGTCATTGATGGCAGCAGTGGGGTTGACAAAATCAACGGCCTGGGTGGCAACGACGCACTCGACGGCTTGGCAGGCAATGACGAGATCAACGGCGGGGAAGGCTCAGACCTGATCGGCGGCGGCAGCGGCAGCGACGTCATTCACGGCGGCGCCGGCAACGATCACATCTTCGGCGCGACCGGTCTCAATGTGTTCCAGCGCGTGAGCCCCGACGACCAATGGGTGCCGCCTTCCGGCACAACGCTGGTCATACAGGGCAGCAATTGGGGCGTCTATAACAACGGTACCAGCAACACGGTGGTGGGCGGAGGCTCGCTCACCATGGATTCGGACGGCGATGCCATGTTCGGCGATGCCGGCGACGACAGCGTGAACGGCGGGCTAGGCGGCGACTACCTGGACGGTGGCGACGGCGACGACCAACTGTGGGGACACGGTGGCAACGACATCATCGTGGGCGGAGCGGGGGCCGACTTCCTGATGGGAGACGGCATCAAGGACCTCGGTTTCTACGAGACGCTCGACGGCGCGCTGCATGGCAACGACTTCCTCGACGGCGGAGAGGGCGACGACACCCTCAAGGGCGGTGGTGCCGACGACACCCTCTACGGCGGCGTCGGCGCCGACCTTCTGTGGGGGGACGATACCTCCGAGGACAAGCTGGAAGGCAATTTTCACGGCGAGGACTACCTCGATGGCGAAGACGGCGACGATCAGCTCGTTGGTGGCGGGCGCGACGACACGCTCTACGGCGGCGCGGGCAATGACAACATCTGGGGCGACGACGACAGCGAGGCCAATCTCACCGGCACCTTCCACGGCAACGACTATCTCGACGGGGAAGAAGGCGACGACCAGCTCATCGGCGGGGGCAAGGACGATACGCTTTTCGGTGGCGACGGTGCGGACTTCTTGCTGGGCGACGACAGCGAATCGCAACTGGCCGGCAGTTTCCACGGCGCCGATTGGCTCGATGGCGAAGCCGGCAATGACCGTCTGATCGGCGGTGGCGGTGATGACACGCTGTACGGCGGCGCGGACGACGACGTGCTGGTCGGCGACGATCAGGACGAGAGCAGTCTTGCCGCCGAATTCCATGGCAACGACCAACTCGATGGCGGCGAAGGCAAGGACCAGTTGTTGGGCGGAGGCGGAGACGACGCGTTGTACGGTGGTGCCGGCAACGACATCCTGTGGGGCGACAACGAGGAGCAGAAGCTGGCGGGTATCTCCCATGGCAACGACTATCTGGATGGCGGAGAGGGAGACGACATCCTTGTAGGCGGAGGCAGAGACGACACGCTGATCGGCGGCGACGGTGCGGATGAGTTGCAAGGCGACGCAGGCGCCGCCTACTTGGCCGGCCAATTTCATGGCAACGACTCTCTCGATGGTGGTGCGGGCAATGATCGGTTGTTCGGCATGGGCGGCGATGACGTACTTTTCGGCGGAGAAGGCGACGACTATCTGAGCGGCGACGGCAATCTCGTGGATGTGGCGCTCGAATTCAACGGCAACGACACGCTCTACGGTGGCGATGGCGACGACACTTTGATGGCCGGCGACGGCGACAACTACCTCTCTGGCGATGACGGCAATGACACGCTCTGGGGAGGCAGCGGAGACGACGTGCTGCTCGGCGGTGCAGGCAATGATTTCATCCGCTCCGGTGCAGGAAACGACACGATGAACGGTGGCGCCGGCAGCGACTTCTATTACGTGGCGTTGGGCAGTGGCACAAAGCATATCGAGGACGAGGACGACGATAGCTGGAACGTCTTGGTACTCGAGGGCGGCTTCAATCTTGGCGCGGTGCGACTTTCGCTGGGGTCGCTGGTGATCGGCGACGCCTCCGGCAGCACGCAAATTCACCTGGACGGAGTGGACTACGACGATCTGGCTGGCACGTCGCCCATCGACGAAGTGCAATTTTCCGATGGCAGCAGGATGACCATTGCGCAGTTGATCGAGGCGGTGCCAATCGATATCCCTGTCACCGAGGGAGCCGACTTCGTTCAGGGAACCTCCGGCAGGGAAGTCATCCACGCACTGGCTGGCGACGATATGGTAGACGGGCGGGCCGGCAACGACGTGCTCGATCTTGGCGCGGGCAACGACATCGCCTACGGCGGCGATGGCAACGACACTGTAATGGGCGGACAGGGCGATGACCTCATCTTCGGCGATGCGGGGGGTGACGAACTCGACGGTGGCGATGGCGATGACCGGATTTCCGGTGGCTTGGGCGACGACAACATCATGGGCGCTCTCGGGGCCGATGTGCTGGTTGGCGGGGAGGGCAACGATGCGATGGCAGGGGGCGACGGAAACGACGTCATCGAAGGAGATGCGGGCGCAGATACCCTGCAAGGCGGGCTCGGCGCCGACACGCTCGCAGGCGGCGACGACAACGATATTCTCCTTGGGGGTGACGACAACGATCAGTTGGCGGGCGACGCGGGTAACGACCAACTAGATGGCGGTGTCGGCAACGACGTCCTCGTCGGTGGCGTGGGCAACGACCTCCTTGACGGCAACCTCGGAACAGACGAGATGTTCGGCGGGGCGGGCGACGATGAATACCGCGTCGATGACGTAGGCGACACCGTCAGCGAAGCACAGGGCGAGGGCCGCGATGTTGTCTTCACCGGCATCGACTATGTGCTGGGCGAGAACGTCGAAGATCTGCGCATCCTGCAAGGCTCCCAGGCCACGCACGCCACCGGCAATGCTGCGGACAACGCCATCGTGGGCAATAACGTCCTTGGCAGCACTCTGCTCGGTATGGCAGGCAACGACATCATTGACGGTGGCGCTGGCAACGATCTGCTGGATGGGGGCGAAGGCATCGATGTGCTGATGGGCTTTACCGGCGACGATGAATACCGCGTGGACAACGTTGCCGATCAGGTCAACGAGGCGTTCGCGAGCGGGATCGACTCCGTGTTCGCCACCGTGAGCTATGCGCTATGGAGCAACGTCGAGAACCTCACGCTCGTAGGGCCCAATGCCCTGGACGGCACCGGCAACGCGCTGGCCAACATCATCACTGGCAACGACTTGGATAATTCGCTCCGGGGTGAAGATGGAGACGACAGCCTCATCGGCGGTGCAGGCAACGACACCCTCGACGGAGGTGCGGGAGTTGACGTACTGGACGGCGGTGACGGCGATGACGTGTACATGGTCGACAACGAGCAGGACCTCATCGTGGAGGCTGCCGGCGGCGGAACCGACACGGTGGTGAGCGCGATCAGCTACGTGCTGGGCGCGGACCTGGAGAACCTCACATTGATTGGCCAGGATGCGCGTAACGGCACCGGAAATGCCGGTGACAACATCATCGTGGGCAATGAATACGAAAACCGCCTGGTCGGGGGTGGGGGCGAAGACCGGCTCGAAGGCGGCCTGAACAACGACACCTACGTGGTCGACAGCGCAGGCGATGTGGTGATTGAGTTCGAGGACGAAGGCTTCGACACGGTGGAGATCGGGCGAAGCTTCTCCGTCTCGGAGATCGCGAACATCGAGAACGTGACCCTGACTGGCACCCTCGACATCAATGCTACCGGCGACGATGGCGACAACGTGCTGATCGGCAATGCCGGCGACAACGTGCTCGATGGCGGCCTCGGCGACGACATCATGGAAGGCGGCGCGGGCAACGACACCTACATCGTCGATGAAAACGACAACTGGGTGACGGAACACCAGGACGAAGGCATCGACACGATCGTCCGCAACTACGACACTACCTACGTCCTCGACGACAACGTCGAGAACCTGATCTTGAGTGGCGCCGTCTACCGCGGCAACGGCAATAACCTCGACAACGTCATCACCGGCAACGATGCGGACAACAACCTGCTGGGGTTGGGCGGCAACGACACACTGATTGGCGGCGGCGGAGACGATGCACTGTTCGGCTCCGAAGGCCAGGACACGCTGATCGGCGGCACTGGTGACGACTATTACGAGATCGATGATGCCGGCGACATCATTATCGAGAACGCCGGCGAAGGCGACGACTTTGTGCGCTCCTCTGTCAGTTGGACCCTGGGGGCCAACGTCGAGCGGCTTGCGCTGGACGGCGCGGACGATCTCTACGCCACAGGCAATGGCCTGGCCAACGGCCTCTGGGGCAATGACGGCAACAACTTGCTCACGGGCGGTCAGGGCAACGACTTCCTCTCGGGCGGTGCTGGCGACGATGTTTATGTGTTCAACGCGGGCGACGGCCAGGACACCATCGACAACACCGACGCACTGGACGCGCTCGACACGCTGCGCTTTGGCGCCGGCATCGGCGAGAACGACGTACTGGCCTTCCAGTCAGGCAGTCACATCTTCTTCAAGATCAAGGGCACTTCCGACCAGATCGCGTTCCTCGACTACTACGGCGCCAACACCCAGAGCGGCGGTGTGACGCAGGACCACAAGATCGATCACATCGAGTTTGCCAACGGCACGGTGTGGGACCAGACCATGATCCAGACGGTGGTGGACCGGGCCAACAACAACCACGCGCCGACGGTCAACAGCTTCCTGCCGACGTTGAAGGCCAGCGAGGGCACTGTCTTCAGCTACGTGGTGCCGGTCAACACCATCACCGACCCCGATGTGTGGGATTCGGTCATCTACAGCGCCACGATGTCCAACGGCGATCCGCTGCCGTCTTGGCTGTCCTTCGATGCGCAGACGCGAACCTTCTCGGGCACGCCGACATCGGCCAACGTTGGCAGCCTGCAATTCGTGCTCTGGGGCACCGACAACTACGGTTCGGGCACCGGCATTTATGTCAATCTGAATGTCACGCCACCCAACCAGAGCCCTGTCGTCGCCACACCGCTGGCCGACCAGAGCGTGGCCGAAGGCACTGCGATCAACTACACCGTTCCGTCGGGTTCCTTTACCGACCCGGACGCGGGTGACAGCCTCAGCTATGTGGCCACACTCGCGGATGGCACGGCATTGCCGTCATGGCTCAGTTTCAATGCCAGCACACGCAAGTTCACTGGCACGGTCCCTATCGGCGCGCTGGATGCCCTGAGCGTGCGGGTGACTGCGACCGACCAGGGCGGCCTTGCCGTCCAGGACGTATTCAACATCGCAGTGACGGTGCAGAACCTCACGCTCAACGGAACCACGTCGGCCGAGACTCTGACCGGCCGCTCGGGTAACGACACCATTGACGGCAAGGCAGGCAACGACACGCTGATCGGCAACGCGGGCAACGACCGGCTGATCGGCGGGACCGGCAATGACACGATGAGCGGCGGCACGGGAGACGACACCTACGTTGTGGACTCCGCCACTGACATCGTCAACGAGAACGCTGGCGAAGGCACCGACACCGTCGAGTCCAGTGTGACTTTCACATTGGGCGCCAACGTCGAGAGGCTGACGCTGACGGGCACGACGGCGATCAACGGCACAGGCAATGCGCTGGACAACGTGCTGACCGGCAACAGCGCGGCCAACACCTTGACAGGCAACGCTGGCAACGACGTGCTCGACGGGTTGGGTGCCGCAGACACGATGAAGGGCGGTACGGGTGATGACACCTACTACGTGGACAACGCATCGGACGTGGTGACCGAGTTGGCAGGCGAGGGCAGCGACACGGTGATCTCGACCCTCACGCACACGCTGGCCACCAACGTCGAGAACCTGCGCCTAAACGCCACGGGTGCCATCAACGGCACCGGCAACACGCTCGACAACATCCTGTATGCCGGCGCTGGCAACAACACGCTCAATGGACAGGGCGGCTTGGACACCGCTTCGTATCTCTACGCCGGCTCGGCCGTGACGGTGAGCTTGGCCGTCACCAGCGCGCAGGCCACGGGCGGTTCGGGCAGCGACACCTTGCAGAACATCGAGAACCTCACGGGCAGCGGCTTCAACGACACCCTCACGGGCAGCGCGGTTGCCAATGTGCTCGATGGCGGCGCGGGCAACGACACACTGACGGGCGGTGCCGGCAACGACACCTACCGCATGGGTCGAGGTCAGGGCAGTGACTCCATCGTGGAGAACGACGCCACAGCGAGTAACGCCGACGTGGCGCTGTTTGGTGCCGACATCGCGACTGACCAGTTGTGGTTCAGGCAGGTTGGCAACAACCTCGAGGTGAGCGTGATTGGGTCTTCCGACCAGTTCACCTTGAACAACTGGTACCTGGGTAGCCAGTACCACGTGGAGCAGTTCAGGACCAGCGATGGCCGTGTGCTGAGCGACAGCAACGTGCAGAACCTGGTGCAGGCGATGGCGAGCTTTTCTCCGCCGGCTGCGGGGCAGACCACGCTACCGCCGAACTACCAGAGCAGCCTGAACTCGGTGATTGCGGTCAACTGGCAGTGATAGGGACGGCCCCTGAGTGCATTGCTCATGCACTCGGGGTGCCACCTAGTCGAAAGGAGCGCGCCCTGGCAAATGCGGCTCTTGCAGCTACCCACAAAATGCGAGCTGAGGGCCGGCCGCCAATAAGGCGGCGTGCTTGAGGCGCTGGCCCAACCACCGATAACTGGGTGTTTACGTGCCTGTGGTTATCGTCGGTTGACGGAGACACTAGGACACCATCGTGCTTCAGGTGGGGGGCAACCCGACTGCAAGGTGAGTGGCCAAGCCGTACGCAACCTAGGCGGCACGGTTGCAACGCGCCGGGGCAGGGGGCACCTGATCGGGTGCGGCTGCGAAGCCGCGTGACCACCTCTAGCGGGGCGGCATGTCTGACCCTGATCGTCAGTTCGTCGCGTCTAGGCACCGAGTGCTAGGCGGGGAGAGGCTGGCCTATCGGCAACTTTGTTCGCCTGGGCATGGTGACCCGACAGGCGGGATGCATGCACTGCAGCTCGCCCTGGATGGGGTTAGCCCCGCTCGGTCGGCATTGCATCTAATCGTCCGCAGCGCGGCGTCGGAGGAGCCCGGGGGGCTGACCCTGGCAGTGAGTATGTCGGAGGCACGAAGCGGCACTAGCGACGGGCTACACTGAGGGTAGCATGGTGCCTGCGAATCGGGTTGGGATCGCTTAAAGCGAAGTTCGAGCGAAGAGGGGTGGCGAAGGCGCGGTTGTGCGCATGACTTACCATTGATGTGCTAGTCGTCGCACGCGCACGTACGGGCCGGTCAACGAATGAGCCGTATTGTGCATCTCCGACCCGCGGTGCAGATTCGGTGGCCACAGCCGTTCATTACTTGAACGACATACTCACCCAACATTTACGCCTTAGGGGCACATAGTTGAACGCCGTTGAGATAGAACAGGCCGTCACCGATCTTGCGGAGCAATCGTTCGATGGCGAGAATTTTCCATATGCCTTTCTTGAAGCCTTCGGCAACAAGGCGACGACGATCCAACGCCTGCGTAGCGGTGCGACGAACAAATCCGATCTCGGCGGCGTTCTCCAAACTAACAACATCCACATTGCCTCCTGTGACGACGGCCAGGTCACGAAGACGCTCAGGGCGCTGAAAGACAGCCCGGCAACCGTCCGGGCAAAGGCGAAGTTCATCCTCGCAACGGACGGCGCGGATCTTGAGGCTGAGGACTTAACGAGCGGGGTCACGGTCGCCTGCGCCTATAAGGATTTTCCCGATCATTTTGGGTTCTTTCTGCCGCTTGCGGGCATCACCACCGTCCGGCAGATCAGCGAGAACGCCTTTGACATCCGGGCGACCAGCCGCCTCAACCGCCTCTACGTCGAACTGTTGAAGGACAATCCCGAATGGGGCAAAGCTGAGCGCCGCCATGACATGAATCACTTCATGGCGCGACTCATCTTTTGCTTCTTTGCAGAAGACACCGACATCTTTGTTGGTAGGGGGCGTTTCACAGAAACTATCGCCCAGATGAGCGCGAAGGACTCATCCAATACCCATGAGGTGATCTCCGAACTGTTTCGCGCGATGAACACGAAGCCCTCTGAACGCGAGGGGCTGGAAACTCCCCGTTGGGCCGATCCCTTTCCGTACGTGAATGGGCAGTTGTTCTCTGGTAGTGTGGAAGTCCCGAATTTCAGCAAGATTGCACGTTCCTACTTGCTCCACGTTGGTGGGTTGGACTGGACCAAGATCAATCCTGATATTTTCGGGTCAATGATTCAGGCGGTCGCCGACGATGAGGAGCGAGGCGAACTGGGGATGCACTACACCAGTGTCCCCAACATTCTCAAAGTCCTTAATCCGCTATTCCTTGATGATCTGCGCGCGCGGCTGGAAGAGGCTGGTGACAACCCCCGTACCTTGCTCAATCTGCGCAAGCGCATGGAGAAAATTCGGATCTTCGACCCGGCCTGCGGCTCCGGCAACTTTCTTGTCATCGCTTACAAGCAAATGCGGGTCATCGAGGCCGAGATTAATAAGCGGCGCGGCGAGCCCGACCGCAGTTCGGAGATCCCGCTCACGAACTTTCGCGGAATCGAACTGCGCGATTTCCCGGCAGAGATCGCGCGCCTCGCACTGATCATCGCCGAATACCAATGCGATGTGCTGTACCGGGGGCAGAGGTTGGCCCTCGCCGAATTCCTGCCCTTGCGCCACGAAAATTGGATTACCTGCGGCAATGCCCTGCGGCTCGACTGGCTAAGCATCTGCCCACCAACGGGTACTGCCGTAAAGATGCAAGCGGACGACCTGTTTAGTACCCCGCTCGATCAAGCAGAGATCGATTTCGAGAACGAAGGTGGCGAGACGTACATCTGTGGGAACCCCCCGTACCTTGGAAGCCAGTGGCGAAGTCTTGAGCAGCAATCAGAGATGGAGGCGGTGTTTTCACCCCATACTGACTCGTACAAGGACCTTGACTACGTTGCAGCGTGGTTTCTCAAGGCGGCTGAATATGGTCAACAGGTGAACTGCGATGCCGCACTAGTCGCGACGAAATCGATCACTCAGGGCCGCCAAGTCTCTATGCTTTGGCCTCTGATATTTGAGCGTGGCTTTGGAATTAGATTCGCTCATCGCCCCTTCACCTGGAAGAATATGGCTGCGAGAAACGCAGGGGTGACTGTGGTGGTTGTTGGAATATCGAATTCACCGATTTCAAACAGGTACATCTACGAACAGGAAACAAAGAAGTCTGCACGAAACATCAATGCGTATCTGCTGGACGGACAGGACGTCATCGTTTCGCAGCTCAGCAAGTCCATCAGCGGCCTTCCAACTATGGATTATGGGAACAAACCTTCCGACGGTGGGCATTTGATTCTGTCGATCGACGAAAAAAATCAACTAACCAAAGACTACCCGGAGGCCATACCACTTCTTAAGAAGCTCGTTGGTTCAAGAGAGTTCACCTCTTCTAGTAGTCGATGGTGTCTATGGATTGAAGATGCTCAGCTGCAACAAGCCATGGCCATCCCACCCATCGCACTTCGAATAGAGGCAGTGAGAGCTGCGAGACAAGGGAGCAAGGGAAAACAGTCGCAGGATAAGGCTGATCGTCCGCACCGATTTGTCTATACACCTCATCAGGATAAAGACGCACTGATAGTGCCGAGTATCACTAGTGAAAACCGAGAGTATTTGCCGGTTGGATTGACGGACCCTGATACGGTCATTTCTAACAAGGCCGCAGTCATCTATGACCCGCCGCTGTGGACACTCAGCATGGTTGCAAGCCGATTACACGCTCAATGGATTGCTACGGTATGTGTCCGTATGCGCACGGACTTCTCATACTCGAACACCCTGGGCTGGAACACATTTCCTGTGCCGACACTTACCGACAAGAACAAGGCGGATCTCACGCGTTGTGCCGAAGAAATCTTGCTCGCGCGTGAGCATCATTTTCCGGCGACCATCGCTGATCTCTACGGTCCTGACAACATGCCCGACGACTTGCGTGCCGCGCATGAGCGCAATGATGAAGTACTGGAGCGCATCTACATCGGTCGCCGGTTTAAGAACGACACCGAGCGGCTGGAAAAGCTGTTCGACCTCTATACCAAGATGACTGCTGCGGCTGCACCGGTCAGCGCCAAGAAGCGCAAGACGAGGGCATACGCATGAACGACAAGAACAGATCCATCCCTTCGGTTTCCGTCACCTACGCTCGCAACGGGTCGTCCACCAACGCCAATGCCCTCGGGATGCGGCCGATGCAAGAGCGCGTCTATGAAAAGCGCGGGGAGCAGTATCTGCTTATCAAGTCGCCGCCAGCGTCAGGCAAGAGCCGCGCGCTGATGTTCGTCGCGCTCGACAAGCTCCAGAATCAGGGCTTGAAGCAAGTTATCGTTGTCGTACCGGAAAAGTCTATTGGCGCGAGTTTCAACGACGAGCCGCTGTCGGAGTTTGGCTTCTGGGCCGACTGGCACGTCGAGCCGAAATGGAACCTATGCAACGCGCCCGGCAACGACAGCGACAACGGTGGCAAGGTGAAGTCGGTCGGCACGTTCCTCGAAAGCACTGACAAGGTGCTGGTCTGTACCCACGCAACGTTTCGCTTTGCTGTCGATGCGTATGGTGTGGAGCGGTTCGATGACCGGCTGATCGCTGTAGATGAATTTCACCACGTCTCCGCAAACCCTGACAACAAGCTCGGCCTGCATCTTGGGCGGTTCATTGCACGAGGCCGCGTTCACGTCGTTGCGATGACCGGCTCTTATTTCCGGGGCGACGCCGAGGCTGTACTCGCTTCGCAGGATGAATCGAAGTTCGACGCCGTTACCTATACTTACTACGAGCAGCTCAACGGTTACCAGTACCTTAAACAGCTCGATATCGGCTATTTCTTCTATAGCGGGCCATATATCGATGACATCCTCGATGTCCTCGACCCCGCCGAGCGGACGATCATCCACATTCCCAACGTCAATTCGCGCGAAAGCACGAAAGACAAATTGCGAGAGGTAGAACACATCATCGAGGCGCTGGGTGAGTGGCAAGGCAGCGACGCCGCAACGGGCTTTCAGCTTGTCAAAACACCGCAAGGTAGTGTGCTTCGCATCGCCGATCTTGTTGACGACGACCCCACGAAGCGCGACCGCGTTTCTGCTGCACTTAAAGATCCAGCGCAGAAGAACAATCGGGACTATGTAAACATCATTATTGCGTTGGGTATGGCGAAAGAGGGGTTCGATTGGATTTGGTGCGAACACGCACTCACCGTCGGCTATCGTGCCAGCCTTACCGAGATCGTGCAGATAATCGGGCGCGCGACTCGTGATGCGCCCGGCAAGACCCGCGCGCGATTCACAAACTTAATTGCCGAGCCTGACGCTTCTGAGGAAGCCGTCACTGAGGCTGTCAATGACACTCTCAAGGCCATCGCCGCGAGCTTGCTGATGGAGCAGGTTCTCGCGCCGCGCTTCGAGTTCAAGCCTAAGAACCCCGAAAGCGGCCCCGCTTTGGGTTTTGACTACGGTGACGGCGGTTACGACCCGGAGAGGTGCAATGTTGGCTTCAACGAGCAGACGGGGCAGTTCCAGATCGAAATTAAGGGCCTGATTGAACCCAAGAGCAAGGAAGCCGTTCGGATCTGCCAGGAAGACCTCAACGAGGTAATCGCTACCTTCATTCAGGACAGAACAACAGTCGAGCGCGGCTTATTCGACGACGAGCTGGTGCCCGAGGAATTGACCCAACTTCGCCTAGGCAAGATCATCAAGGACAAGTATCCCGAGCTTGATGTAGAGGATCAGGAGGCAGTCCGGCAGCACGCCATTGCTGCCCTCAATTTGACGCAACAAGCCAAACAGCTTGTCTTAGGCAATGACGGCGCCGAGCCGTCAGCCAACACAGCCTTGATCGATGGCGTGCGCCGGTTTGCGATGGACGTGCGCGAGTTGGACATTGACCTCATCGACCGTATCAATCCTTTCGGCGAGGCCTACGCCATCCTTGCCAAGACCATGAGCGAGGAAAGCCTGAAACAGGTCGCGGCGGCTATCTCCGCCAAGCGCACGAACCTGACGCCGGAAGATGCGCTCAGTCTCGCCAAACGCGCAGCGCAATTCAAGAAGGAGCGCGGCCGTGTGCCTGCGCTCGATTCGCAAGATGTATGGGAGCGACGCATGGCCGAGGGGGCGTCGGCCTTCATGCGCTTCAGGGCGGAGGGGCGCTATGAGTGATCCTGGCCTCGACGAACTGGCGGCAGAACTTTCCGACTTCGCCGCGCCTGAGAAAAAGGGCGGACGTCCCCCGCGCGAGGAGCGCATCATTGCTGGCTTCGAGGAGATTCAGCGGTTCTTTGAGAAGCATGGCCGTGTACCGCAACACGGGGAAGAGCGCGACATTTTCGAGCGGTTATACGCCGTGCGCCTCGATCGTTTGCGCGCGCTTGCGGATTGCCGCGCCCTGCTTACACCGCTGGATCATCAAGGATTGCTTGCGGGCGCGTCTAGCGTCGCCGCAACCGAGGAGGCTATCGACGTGGACGAGCTGGCGGCCGAACTGGCGGGCGCAGCCGGCGCTGAGGACATCACCGTCCTGCGTCATGTTCGTACGAGTACCGAGAAGCGCGCCGCCGAAGAAATCGCGCAGCGCCAGCCATGCGAAGACTTCGAGACGTTCAAGCCGCTCTTTGATTGCGTGCAGCGCGAGATCAAGGAAGGCATCCGCGAAACACATGCCGTCCACAAGCTGGACGAACTCAAGCTGACCGAGATTCAGCAGGGTGAGTTCTTCATCGTGGAAGGCCAGCTCGCATACATCGCAGAGGTGGGCGATGACATTCGGACGAAATACGAACGTCGGGATAGCCGCCTTCGCGTCATCTATGACAACGGCACCGAAAGCGACGTGCTGCAACGCTCGTTTCAACGCGCCCTTTACCGCGACGAAGCGGCGCGACTCGTCATCAATCCCTCCGCCGGTCCGCTGTTCTCCGATGAAGTATCGGAAGACGACCAGGAGAGCGGCACGATCTACGTTCTCCGCAGCAAATCGGACCTTCCCATCGTCGCTTCCAACCGCGACGTGCTGCACAAGATCGGGGTGACGGGGCGCAGCAATATTGCCGCGCGCTTTGCCAACGCGAAGAACGAAGCAACCTTCCTGCTAGCCGACGTGGAAGTCGTCGCCACCTACGACCTCTATAACATCAACCGCGTCAAGCTCGAAAACCTGATCCATCGCGTATTCGATCCGGCCCGCTTGGACATCGACATCAAGGATCGATTCGGCAAGCCCGTGGTTCCGCGCGAGTGGTTCCTCGTACCGCTGTTCGTTGTCGACGAAGCCGTCGAGCGCATCAAGGACGGATCTATCACGCAGTACATCTATGACCCGGACTCCGCCAGGCTGGTAGTCGCCGGACGCCGCAGCGAAAAATCCCACTAGCGCAGCATACGTATTCGGGGCTGTACTTCTTATGCGTTTCTCGCGGCCTGACGAACAATTTCTGGAAGACACCGGCAGGCCGCAGTGCGCTCGTTCCCGATGAGGTTGACCACCCAGTTCATATGGTGCGGAGGCACACGCATGCGTGCGGAAAGCAACGCTTTATGAAGCGCATCGGCCAAATGTGGCAACCCAAGCGACTCCTGTACGGCTTGGTGTGAAAGCAGATCAATGGTGCTCTTCAGGGTGACGTTCGGAAACCGGTTCGAACAAAGACGTGTTGCTTTTCGCTCGTCAATGACCGCGCGGGCCTTTGCATCGATTGCATACGCGATCGTTGCAGCTTCTCCGTCGTCCAGCGTTTCCGCACTCGCGCCGACGACCAGACTTTCGAAATGTTGAAGCGCGAACTCGCCAAGGCTGGCGATGGTTACGGCGTCGGCCTTGGCGAGGTCGGCGAGCATTGCCGCGTCGCCGCGTCCCTTTGACCTGCCGTACTCAAGCTCACCGACGACGACATCAACCACGGTGACTCGATGAGGGAGTGCCCGAAGAATTTTTTCGGCACATCCAGTTGCGTTCAGGTTTATGACGATGCTTGTGTCGAGGACGAGCAGTTCGTTGTCAAGCAAGAAGGGTTGGGGCTCCATCAGCCTCTTCCTCCTGACCTTCCATGTCATGAAGCACTTCGCGCAACTCGACCCGGTCGAGCTGCAACAGACGGGCGAGCTGTCCTTCGCTCAACAGTTCCTGCCGATAGGTTTCGGCCGCAAGGAGATTAAGCCTAAGGGTCGTGGGCCGATTCGCCTCGGCCTTTTGCGGGTCCAAAGCCTTGAGGTCGCCAAGAACCTGACTTGCCTGTTCGTCCGTGATTCCACCGTTCTCCGAGAACCAATCCCAGGTTCCTTTCTTCGTGAGGCCAAGTTCTTCCATGCGCCGCACCATTGCCTCCCGGGACACGCCAAAAAAGTGGGAGAGGACGATGACGTGGCGCCGCGTAAGCCGGGACGAGCCGGCCGTCACTTCCTGGAATTTCTGCCTTACGGCAACGGCGGGCGTCATGAATGACCTGCCAAACGCATTTGCATAGCGCTCTTCCCGCGAGTTTTCGGGTTCGTCTGCATGAAGCACTTCCGGGGTGTTCCGTACTGAAATGAAGTGGCCCAGTTCGTGCCCAGCAGTCTGATTCCGTCGCTCTCTCGGGTGGTTGGCGTTCAACAGGATGCATGCGCCGAGCGTTTCGTCGTAGGCAAAGACACCCGAGACCGATCCATCGAAGCGCCTCACATAGACGCGAATTCCTAGCTCCATTTCCAGGAGAGTCACGACATCGATTGCGGGAGCGAAGCCCAGCCCGAGGCGTTGCCTGAGTTCAAGGGCATCCTGCTCCGCCTGCATTCGGACATCGCCGGACAGGATAGGGCGTTCGGGAGGGTAGTTGCGTGAGCGCTTTATGCCGAGTAGATTTTCCAGTTCGACTTCGGCGCGCGCGAGATTGGCAAGAAGTTCAGTCGCCTTGGTTGCTGCTGAGTCTTCGCTGCCAAGCAGTTTGCGAAATCGCGGAACGAGATCCACGTGAACGGCCTCGCGGCGAATGATTGCGTTCACTGAGGTCTGATAAAGCTTCGATAGCCGCTGGAGCTCATCCATTTTTACGCGGCGCTGGCCTTGTTCGATTGCGACAAGCGTCGTACGCGCGACGTTGATCGCGTCCGCAGCCTGCTTTTGCGTCAATCCTGCCGCCTCGCGCGCAAGTCTTATTCGTTCGCCCAGTTCGGCGACGGGGAGCTGACTGAGTGGAGAGTCGGTCATCGCCGCGGAACCCAGTCCGCTATGAACGAGTTCGGCCCGAGGTAGCCAAGATATTGCATCCATTCACTTTCATGTTTGTCGAGCAGTCGATTAAGAGAGGTTCTGACCTCTGCCGCCGGGATCGAGCGGGATCGACTGAGTTGAGAGACCGCAAGGTCCAGCGTTCCGTGGTTTGCGGGCGACGACCTGATGGTCGCGAGATGGTCGAGATGCAAGGCACCCGCGATGGCATATTCTCGATGCGCGCTCGTGATCCGATTGAATGCAGAAGCGGCACCGGCCTCAAACGAGCTTGCCGACAGGTTTTCCCATACATAGGTCTCGGGAACTTCCTCAAGGCCTGCCGCATGAACACTGAGCCTTCGCAAGAAACAGGCCGCGCAAATGCCGCATTGACGCTTGCGCCCGGCAACCGAGGAGTGCCGGTTTTGTTGCCAGCATGACCAGGTGGTGTTCCAGGACGAGCCGTCCTCGCACTCACGGGCAAACGCCGCGAGCGTCTCGCCTTTCGTGCTCCAAAGTCTTGGGAACACGAAATGAAACTCGCGACCGAACAAGCCCTTGAGCAGCTTCTCCATTCGCTCGGTAAAGAGCGGATGGGTGCGATAGTCCTCGTAGGCTTGGCCGACGGGAACGAGCGCAGGACCGAGCGAGCCTTGGCCGCTTTCAGTCACGATGATTTGGTCGGCTTTGACCATGTAAGCCGCAATCCCACTGATCATGGAGAACTTGAACCCTCTGGAACGCGCGCTGGATTCAACAAATTCACGGGTCCTTGGTTTGACCCGATAAGGAATCGACGTAAACGGCTGCTTCATGCCGGACGTTCCCGTGACGGGCCGGAACTCTTTCGACCCTAGCCGTACCCTTATCAGTCGGTCTCCCAATTCGCGGTGCATGAGACCGGCAACGGCTCTGGAGTCAAGGCCGTCGCTGAAAGGGATGACCGCGCTGCAGTCACCCGGGATGTCGAGCGACGCTTGCTGTGGTACGAACGCCTGGGCCCGCCGTGCGACAAAAGAAAGCGTCCAGCGATCCCCGGTCAAGAAGTCGAGCGCATCCTTCAGGGGTAGGGCGACAGACCGTGCATTCCAGCGCTCGGGATCGTGGACGGGGACCCGCAATTCAATCTCGCGACCCCAGTGGTGTGCCTGCCGCTTTTGGATGCGGTCGCAAAACTCGGCGGCGGCCGTAACGACGAGGGCGTCGAAAATGACCGGCTCCCACTGAGCGAGGCAGTAGCTTTCCAGGTGTTGCGTCGAGAACTCGAGGTCCCCGCCGATTTCGCAGGTGATACGTCCACGGCGCGCACGTTCACCAGCTTCGGTCACATCGACCCTCACGTTGGCGCCTGCATGTTCCTGCGACGTAGCGCTGACTTTTGCGGTCATAGTGACACCCCGTCATCGAGGGAGGTGTGCTTGGTGGGGCGCAGGCCGCTTACCTTTGACTCCAGCCCCGAGCATTGCTTGGCGAGCCCGCTGAAATCAGCCGTCGCAATTGCTCCTGCAATGCGCTCGCGGACTTGTCGGGTGAGTTTGCCGGAGGCCTGACGGCAATAGTGCTCTTCTATCTGCCGCGCCGCTCTAGCCGCATATGCATGGAGCGCCCGCTGGACCGTTTCTCCCAGAGCAGTTTCGCCGTGCATCCCTTCCGCGAGCACCACAACGGCATGTTCCGTCAGCAAACGGCCCAGCCCGAAACCGGCAGCGTTACTGGAGAGCGCTTGTGCCTGCGTCGTCTGGCCATCGCCGAACAAGCCGGGCTCGCTGGCAAGGAATACGTCCCGTAGGCCCTTGGATACCTGGGACGGAACCTCGCTGGCCCAGGTACTCGCGAGGGCGCGCATCGCCGCAGTAGCCGTGTCGGTCGGATCGAAATTGGCATTTTCTGCAAGCTTTGCCAGCCGTTTCCAGGCCCGGGACATCGGCAAGCTTCGATATGGTCCGTCGCTCATGAGAACCTCCAGTGTCAGAAGATTAGCAAAAAATATATGACAATGTCAAATCTAAAGGCGAGGCGTCGCTTTGACCTGTCCTCTTCAATCAGCTTGGGCTCGTCAGGCTGCTGATGGAATGGCAGCCGCAAACGGAAATTCGGGGGGCGGGTCCGTGGTGTTCTGCAGCGCCTGCCGGCTCGGTGGTCTTGTAGCGGCCCCTAGCGGCGATAGCCGCTCGAAGCCAGCCTCACTTCTTTAGTGAGGCTTTCACGGCCTTGCTGGTCATGAAGCGCGATTCCTTGGTGAACGTCTGGCGCGCGTGTCGGCTCCACATCGGGGCGTGGTGCAGACATAGGCACTGTTGGTGCGCGTGACGGCTATATTCGGTAGCCGGCGTTCCTCGTCCAGTTGCTCTTTTGACTCTGGGTGTCGGGGGGTACGCCGCCCGTCACTCCGATCACGAAGATATAGTCCCATTCCATCCCCTTGGCTTGGTGAATCGTCCTGACGGTGAGCGTGCTGCTCAACAGCTTCGACCACCCGAATCGGTTCGAGTAGGCGTTCGTCGAGCAGGGCTCTTCCCAGCATCCGCTGCTTCAGCTCAAACTGCACATTGCAAGGCGGCCTGCACCCCCGGCTCGACGAGAAAACGGCTCAGCTTTGAGTATTCGCGGCGGACGCCACTTACCTTGATTGGCGAGTGGCCCAGCCAAATCCGCTTGCGTGCGCGGGTGATAGCTACGTAGAGGACGCGGCGCTCCTCGTCCAACTTTTCAACCGTCGTCGAGCGGCGATCGGGTAGCACACCCTCTGTGACGCCAATCACAAAGACGTAGTCCCACTCCATGCCCTTCGCGGCATGGATGGTGGAGCAGGTAATCGCGCCGGTGCCGGCGATCTCTTGGATATGGACGCTCATCTCTGCGGCGCACGCGAAGCGTCGGGACAGAGGCTCCCATCGATTCAATGCGTTGCGTAGCACCTTGTTGGCGTTGACACCGCCGTGAAGCCTCAAGTACGCACGGACGCAAGCTCTGTATGCGCCCTCCGTGTTTTTTCCGCCGGTGATGTTGAGGAACTCGTTAACAAACTGGTCCCACTTCTCGAGCTTCGGAAGAACCATCCGCGTGGTCTTGACATTCGGGTCGGCACCGTAGTCCTCCGTGGCGCCGGATAGATCGATCAGCCAGGCTGAATCGTCTAGGCCCAGCCTATCGCGCATCTCGGCCTCCAATTCGGCCGTCATGCGGGCACGGCGACCGCCGGTGCTGGCGTCAAGGCCGATCCCATAGTCACGCAGGTCCTCGAACTTGTCGACTAGCCACAGCACATCTAGGACGGCCTGGTAGTGGCCGTCGGATCCGGCGAGCAACGTCGCTACGTTGCGGGCGGCGAGTTCCTGTGCCAAGGGGTGGAGAACGGCTCGCGTGCGACCCAACAGCGCGATTTCGGAGGGCGGCACGCCCCGTCGCAGCAGTTTGCTTACGCGCTTCGCCACGGTGCTGGCCAGGGTGCGTGTATCCGACGCCTGGATCAACGCCGGAGCTGTGCCCGTCTTGTCGGTCTTGATGGCGGGTGGATCTAAAGGCGCAGCCACGGCTTGAGCAAGATCTGCGATCTCGGCTGTCAGCCGATGGGACCGGCGCAGCACGTGTTTCTTCGACTCATCGTCAACCAGCACGACGCCAGCCTCGACCAGCGCTCGACGAAGCGAGGTGTACCGGCCGCCCGCGAACCCGTAGATCATCTGCAGGCGATCGCCCAGCACGGCCGTGGTCTGCACTCGTTGGGCCAACCCTGCAATCAGTTTGGCCTGGGTGGGCGTGCAGTCTTGCCATTCGTCGACGATCAGGTGATCGATCCCTAGTTCTTCGCCAGATAGTTGGGCCATCAGACAGAGACCCAGCCGAAGCATGTCGTCGTAGTCAATCGCGCCGGACGAACGCTTGTGATCTTCGTAGGCCTGATCGCGGGTCAATTTGGCGGTCGAGGTCTTGGAGCGAACAGCGGACCTCCTTGCGGATCCCTGCTTAGCTGCGCAGAAACTCGCACCCGTCTTCCCAGCGTGAGAGCTGCCATCGATCCGTTCGAGGATCTTGGTCAAACGGGAGGGATCGACAACCGCGGGAACTGCACGATAGCCAAGACGACGGTGGTGACGACGAATCAGGCCGTAGAAGAGAGCATGGATAGTAGACACGTTGACGGTGGCGTCCTTGCTGGTCCTGCCGTCTTGTTCGACCCTGCCGGCGCTGATGTTGACGTCGGCGGCCTGGAGGCGTTGCCTGAAATTCACGACCGTGGCGTTGGTGGCCGAAAGGATCTGAATTCGGGCAGCGGGATCCTGGTTGAGAAGATGCTTAACGCGAGCTACGGCGGTGGTGGTCTTGCCACCACCGGGGACGGCTGTGACTTCGGTGAATCTGTCCGTGCTACGGATGACGCGGCGCATGGCCCTTGTGGTCTTGATGGGCACGATGAAGGAACTCCTTGAAAACGCTGATCGATGAAGTGAAGGGCGGCAGCTCTTGGCATCTGCCGCCTCTTTGGCCTTCGCCATCCTTCTGATTGAGCAGGATGGATGGGGCACTCGATGTAGTGTTTCGGCCGAGAAAGTGAGGTGTTTTGGCCGAGGGTGGAGGTGCGAAAAGTGCTCTGAATCGCATGAAAAAGGGCCCCCAACACGATGTTTTGATCGGTTGAGGGCCGGGGGCTGGATGAAGATCCGGTACCTATACCAGGTGCAGATCCTCAGGGCCACTCGCGAGGGGGCGCCGCGATGACGCGGGCCGCTTCGCGCAGCCATGCCTTCGCAGTCATCGGCAGCAGAGCCTTGGTCACCGAGGGGCGCTTCCGGCACAGGATCTGGAGGACGAACGCGTCGCCTGCTGTGTACTTCGGGCTCGTGAGCGCCCGGCGAATACGAGCCTGAAGCGCACCATCCCCAGTACCTCGGCAAGCGGATCGACTCAGCGCGGTCCCCATCGCGGCCCGGTTGCCAAACGCGTGATAGCGGACCTGCGTTGCCCAGAACTTGCTGAATTTGAAGTCGATCAGTGCTTCGACGGTGCCGAGACCTATCCGCTCAATCAGTTGCGTCTCTTGCAAGCGGATCTCGGTGTGCAAGCAGCGATGGCCTTGCGCGGCGGTGGCCAGCTTGGACTTGCGATCGGAGTAGGTGACGAGGCGACGGGGAGCGTGGGGCTTTCCGAAGTAGTGCGTGTTCTTGTGCTTGGTCACCTGCGCCGGTCCGTATCGCATCGTGATCGTGCGAAGAAAGTAACGCTCGAGGCGCTGCGCATCAACCTTCCAACGGACCGGATAGTCCCGGGCAATCTCGACGTACGCGACCTGAGCTGCAATGCGAATGCCCAGCATGCGTTGAAGGAAGCGCAGGGTGCTCGCGTCGGGCTGAAGCACGCGAAGAACGTATTTCCAGCGCGGGTTGTAGGGGACGTTGACCGGATCGATGGTGACCTTCTCGGGCAGGCTGTCGACCCATTCTTGGCCGGGGTGCAGGTCAATCCAAATGTCGATGCGGTCGAACGCATCGAAGAAGCGCTTGAGAAAGAAATTGAGCATGAAAGTAGCGGCCGCGCAGGGCGGCCGCGATAAGTGAAGGTTGACCTACTTGTTGTTGGACGGGGTTTCCATGTTGGCGGACCTCTCGTACGCGCCGGCGTAACGAGAATGCCAGTTGCTCGGGAGGTGCGAGTGGCGCAGGGGGCGCATTGCCGCAAGTCGGGCATCGACCTGCTCGATGCTGAGCCCGACGGCGTTGGCGATCAGGGCGCGAGGCTTTTCTTCAGCGGCGAGGTACCAGATCACGCGATCTTTGACCGCGCTCGCCGCGAAGGGCTGGAAGTCCAGTTTGAAGCGCTCGCGACCGCGCGCTACTTGCACCATCACCTTGCCGCATCCGTCAGCGAAGAAGTTCTCGCAAGTCAAGTACTCCATCGAAATGGCGACGCTGAACTCAGGATCGGGCTCGCATTCCTTGCACAGAACAGTCTCATCGGCCGCAGCGCCGAGGATGACGAGGTCTTCGCAGCTGGCGACTTGTGCGACCACCACGATGTGCTTCTTGTGGACAAGTGCGGCCTCCCGGAGGGAGGCCAGGTCATTGGCCATAGAAACGATCAGCCCAGGCGATGGAATCTGAAGAAGCAAGACTTCCGGGGAGGCGGGGTCAGTGATCAAGCGATCGAGATCTAGGCGCGTTGGACCGCTCAGCCAGGTCGCGGCTTCATCCAGACACGGGTGCAGCAAAACGGGTTGCTTGCGCTTCTTCTTGCTCTCGTCTTTCTGCTTTGGCAGGTACATCTCCATGAGGCGGCTTTCGATCATGAACTTCGCTGGCGAGCCGCCGACAACAGCTCCAATGGACATGTCGGCTGACTGCGGCAAGTACGGAAGCGATTTGAGGCGACTGAGCATCCGGAGGAGGACGCCGGAGGTGTCCTGGATCAGGTTGTCCGTCAAGGTGGCGACTATCTGGAGGCCAGCGGGGCGGGGTGATGCGATGTGTTGTTCCCACATCGTGTTCTGGTAGGCGTCGGACGCACTACGTTTGACAGGCTTAGCCGTCTCTGGGGTCTTCTTGGGAGGCATTCGTTATCTCGAATGGATCGAGCGCAGCGGCAGGTGGAGTGATGGCCGCCGGCTCGAAGGGGCTATTAAAAGTAGGCCGGTCCTCGCGAATGCTCGTTACGACCGCGGTAGCCGGATTGCTGGGCCTATGTACAACTTCGCTGGCATAGGCAGAGCAGCGGAAAAGCTCCGCCCAACGGCAGACCTTTGACGGCTGCCGTGGGTGAAGAACGTAGGGTGAGCCGGCTTGCCAAGATCCACTATTCGAGAATCACGACTGACCGGCCCAAGGGAGGCCGTCGAATGCCCAGCGTGGCGGCAAATGCCTCGCCGATCTAGCTGCCAAGCGACCGTTGAATTTCGGTAACTACAGCAGCGTAATAGCCCTTGGTCCCGGGCCCATTGCTTTGGGCTTTGGGGATAAGACCTGCGCGCACGCGGTTGTAGTAGGTCGAGCGTGACCAACCCATCAACTCAATAAACTTTTTAAGACGAACGAACTGCTGCGGAGGGTCCATGGGAATCCTCATAAAACTTCTTAACAAATCGCTTTTGGGAAAGCGCGCTAGTCAGCCGGATACGTAAAGCGGTGGCGCATTTCATCGCGATCCGGCGCAGAGTTAAGCCTTCGGCCTGCGCAAAGAAGGCAGCCTAAAGCTTCGCCCCGTCGTGACGGCGGCGTCTGGCGTATGGGGTTCGACGACTGGAGTGCCAGCCGGAAAAAGGAGTAGCGCGTAAAAGTAAGAAGCCAGTCACGCTAGTCGCTTAACTGGCTCCCGAGCTGACCATTGCGGTCGTGCCCTGATCTGAAAGTAGAGGTAAGGCCTCGAATCAGGTATGAATATACCTGCGTAGACAACTTCGGTCAATGCGGGGCTGCTAAGTCGGCTGCGTCCAATTCCCGGTTCTATGCCGCAATATCGGGTCACTGCCGAGTCGCTCATGCCGAGCGCGCGAAACGCATCTGAGGCCGCCGTTGATTGGTGCTGCTGGCAACTGCAGCTCAGGGCACTCGGATCGACACAGAGTGCCTATCGGCGCATGCGCCATCGTGCAAGCGCAGGCGTGTGCTAGGTCCGAGCCCTCGGGTGCAGTTGATCTACTTTAGGACCATCCCGGAATGATTAGGCCTCGCTGGCGGCATTTCAATCTACCCTTGCATGCTCAGTGCTTCTTCGATCTTCTGACTCAGCAGATCCCATGCCGCTCGCTTCTCAGGCGCGTAGTCATGGTGCAAATATGCCCGCCGCACCTTGCTGCCACCGAGCACATGGTTCTGGCACCGGTCGATGATGTCCAAGCCAATGCCTGCCCGCTGCATCATCGTGGCACCCGTGCGGCGCATGTCATGCGGCGTCCATTCCCCATTGGTGCCATTGGCAAGCACTAGCGTGTTGTCGTTGGTTCGGTTCTTAAGCGCCTTGCGTTCCTTGAACATGGTCTGTCGGTCACCAATCTGCTTCGACACGCTTTTCAAACACACGTGTGTGTTCTCGGCGTTGTTGATTTTCTTGGCGTTGCGCGCGGGGAAACACCAGGGACCGATCTTGTCGCTCTGAAGTGCCTTGAGCGCCTGAAACTGCCGCAGAGCAAAGGCGCTTAGGTAGACGATGTGGTCCTGCTGCCTGGCATTAGTTTGCTTGGTGTTTTTCTTCGGGATGCGCCAGACGCCAGTTTCCGTGTCCACGTGCTCCCACTCGGCCATCAGCAACTCGCCGATGCGGCAAAGGGTGGACAAGCAAATCCAGATTGCAATTTGACTTTCGCGCTTCAGGCCATGGGAAACGGCGCGCTTGTCCTTGGCGTTTTGCCGCGCTTCTCGCATGTGGTGGAAGACATTCTGAAGCTCCCGTAGTTCATCCGGCGACAGCACGCGTTCGCGCTCATCGTTGATGTCGTACTCGGGAGCGACGATTTTTTCGATCTCGAGTAACTCGGCGGGGTTCTGCTCTATGAGCAATTCTCGCCAAGGCTTGCGTTTCTCGCCCCATGCGAACAGTTGAACGAGGTCGCGATAAACGCGCACCGCCATGCGGTTGCGGCCGCGTTCCACGATGGAGGTGAGAACTTTACGAAGATCGTGTTCCGTCAACTCCTTGATCGGCTTGTTGCCGATAGCGGGGAGGACGTCTTTTTGGAAGGACCTGCGCAGTTCTGCATTACCGTCTTTACGCAGCACGCCGGTCGACAGCCATGCGTCGAACATCTCGGAAAATGGGAGCAGGGTGGCACGCAGCTGCTCTGCTGCTTGGCGTTCCTTGGCCAGGGCTTCCGCCGCCTGTTGCTGAAAGTCAATGCCGGACCGGGCTAGCGATTGAATTCTTGCGTTCTCAGCGGCGGCGTCAGCCACTCCCATAAACCCTTCGCCGCTGCTCCCATAAGGCTTGGGGAGGCGGGCTTCTCGCTGCCTGCCGTCAACCACGTATTTGACGAGCCACCGCTTTTCTCCGTTGGCTGCGACGCGGATATGTAGCCCGGTGTCTACCGTGAGCTTGTACGGCTTTTCTCGTGGCTTGGCAGCCTCGATCGCCCGAACAGTAAGTTTCGCCATGCCCTAGTCGTGCCCTAAATATGCCCTAAATATCAGTGCATTTTAGCAGGCCTGGATGCGCAAGGTTGGATGAGAGATTGTGTAAGTGGTTGAATTTAAAAGGATTTATTTGTTCAGGGCGGTGCAGCGCTGTGCATATTTAAATGCATGGGGTGCAAGGGGTAGAAGGTTCGAATCCTTTCACACCGACCAAAATCAGTAGATAGAACGACGGGTTACGCTCACAAGGCGTAGCCCGTTTTTCTTTGCCGCTGACAAACAAGCCCTGGTTTTGACAAATGCGTGCCGTTCCGCGTGATGAACAGGTGATCGCTGGGTGAGCTGGTGTGGCCGCTGGCGCTTCTTCCCGCGAAGCTCCCTCGCACGGTCTATGGCCGCCTTCAGGCTGAGCGTCATGACCTAGGTCTCAATCAAGCGCCCACTTCTTTTGTCGCGCATTGTCAGTTTCTTGAATTGTTGGCCTCAGAGGAACGTCTGGCGCCACTCGCTTGTGCAGTGCAACGTAAATCACTTCAATCTCTTCGCGCAGCTCGTCCCGCCTACTGGTCCACCAGTCGACCTCCTTCTTGTAGGTAAAGCTGTCGGTCCACTTGAGATTGTTGTAGAAGAGAATTCGTTCTTCTGCAGACCGAAGCATGCTGTCGAGGGCGGTAAGTCTGCTCGCCCGTTCCGACTGCTCCCTGGCCATGTCAGTTGCCTTTCGACTTTCGTTCAACTGGGCGAATGCCATCGCCAAGGTGAAGAGGAAGCCCACCAGCGAGACAAGGGCGAGTAGCGGATTCATCAGCCCACCCACAAAGTCTCCGTATTGGCCAAGTTTGTCTGCCGTAAACACGGCCGGATTTGTGCTGGGCTTTAGATCTGGATTTTGGTCGAAGACCTTGTGCCAATACCACGAAGTCAGCCAAGCATAGAAGGCCACAAGCGCGACTACTCCCAACCAAACCAGTATTCCAACGGCGTGCCATGAACGGCTGTTCTCAATGGACTTTCGAATCCTGCTCAACCACGTCATCTAGTTCTCCTCATAGTTGTGCGCGCGACTATATGACGTCGGCTGCAACAGCCAACCGGTGGCAACACGTCTGGAGATGGCGGTGCAGCCAAAAAAAAGCTCGCACAAAGGCGAGCTGAAGGACCCCGTTCTTGCGCATGGGGTCGGAGGGAGGAGCCCGCCGGAGGGAGGCGGGCAAACCGATGATCGCGACCAATCTGGGAGACATTGAGGATGAGGGGTGCGCCGGATATCCCCTGATGGCAATCTTGAAGTATTGCTAATGCAAAGGAACTAGTTCCTTGGGGCGCAGCGGGTTCGAGGCCTATCCTCAGCCTCAACATGAATGTCCAGCAACAACAACTACAACTCCTCGTCGATCTGCCCGATGGCTGGTCGAGCCGCATCGATATCAAGCAGACCACCAGCGGCCGCTATGCGGGCGTTGCCGAGCTGAGCCTTCGTGGGCTCAGGCGGGGAGTGTTCGTATTCATGCAGCAGCCCACGCTGGAGGCTGCATTGCAGCGTGTGCGGCTCCGGGCCAGCCAGTTCGCGAGAGAGCGGCTCTCCTTGCCGGGTGCCAAGTCGTAGATGCTGCTCTTGCAGGTTGGGCTTTTCTATCCCACACATGAGGATTCCCAACCCACGAGCACACCATCGCGCGGCACCATAGGGCTTCACTGAAGGAGAACAACGCCATGAAGGCATTCAGGAAGTTCGTCGGCGGCGCCATTTCTATCGCTGGGGCCGTGGTGCTTGTAGCTCAGCACCTATGAGCAGCGCCAAGGGCGATCACCCGAAGGTGAAGACGTAGGCCTGCGCGCCCGCGTCAAGAAATTCGATTTCGAACAGGCGGTCTTTTTCGTTCACCGTCTGGCGCACCAGTTGATACAGCCGCTGTCCGTCGATGGTGCCGTTGCCTTGCGCATCGGTATCGGTGCCGTGGTCCGCCAGTGGCGGCTTGCCGTCGATCAGCACTTTGAAGCGCACGGGCTTGCCATCGGCCGACGGGCCGAGCACCAGATGCAGGTCGCGTGCATGGAAGCGATAGGCGACGCGCCCATTGGCCCGCGCCAGCACCGCGCGTTCGCTCTCCACCGTCCATTCGCCGCTCAGAGCCCATTGGTTGGCGCGCAGTGACGAAGCCGCGGGATAGACCCGTGCACGATCCTTCGCGATGCCGCCAGGCGAGGCGAAGCTCTGCGCGCGCTCGTAGCCCAGGTAGGTTTCGCCCGACAGGGCCGGCGACACAGCCGGCGCAGCCTGCGTACCCTGGCCTTCCGGAGAGACCGTGTCGGCCGGCACGACGGGCCGCCCGGCTTCCGCCAGCAACTGCTGGATGACCTGCTCCGACTTCGCGTACTGCCCCTCGCCGAACTGGTGATGCCTGATGCGCCCCTGCGCATCGACGACATAGAACGCCGGCCAGTGCTGGTTGCCGAAAGAGCGCCAGATCGCGTAGTTGCTGTCGACGGCCACCGGGAAGCCGATGCCCAGGTCCTTCGTTGCGCGGCGCACGTTGGCAGGCTGCTTCTCGAACGCGAACTCCGGCGCATGCACGCCGACTACCACCAGCCCGGCATCCTTGTACTTCTCTGCCCATGCGCGAACGTAGGGCAGGGTGCGCAGGCAGTTGATGCACGAGTAGGTCCAGAAGTCGACCAGCACCACCTTGCCGCGCAGGCTCTCGGGCGTCAGCGGTGCGGAGTTGATCCATTCGGTGGCGCCGGCCAGCGAAGGAAGACTACCTTCGTCGGCTAGCGCCAATGCGGGCTTCTTGGGCTCCGATTGCTGCAAGGGCAGCGGCGTGGGCATGGGCATATCGATCTTCTCCACCAGCGCCTTCTCCAATGCCGAAGTGGTGCCTACCGAAAGGCGGCTGAGCAGTCCGGTGTCCAGCCCCAGCGCAATGGCGCCGACACCTACGAGAACGGCCACGCCAGCCACGCGCCGCATCCATTCGCCGGTGCGCAGCGACCCCTTCATCGCCGAGAACAGCCGACCGCCAAAGAGCAGCGCAGCCGCCAGCGAGGTGCACGCACCGGCCGCATAGGCCAGCAGCAGCAAGGACGTGCCGATGCTCGCTCCATTGAGCGCAGCGCCCGTCAGGATCAGCCCGAGGATCGGCCCTGCGCACGGCGCCCACAGCAGCCCCGTGCCGACCCCCAGCAGCAGCGGCGAGAACACTGACGCCTTCCCAGAGGCAGGCCCAGACAACCGCAAGCCAAGCGCCACCAGCGGTCGGCTCAGGCGGTCGGCCACCGATGGAAACAGCAGCGTCACGCCGAACACCGCCAGTAGCGCAATCGCCGCGCTGCGCCCGTACTCGTTGAGCGCCACGACCCAGCCGCCGCCCACGGCTGCCAGCGTGGCGATGGCCGAGAACGCCAGCGCCATGCCGAGCAGCATGGGCAGCCCATGCGAGCGAAACGGCCGGTCGGCGCGCGCGAAGACGAACGGGAGCACGGGCAGGATGCACGGGCTCAGGATGGTGAGCACACCACCCAGGTAGGCAACGATGAGGAGGAGCATGGTCGGGGTCTGGTCAATAGAGGGATGAGCGCGGCTCAGTTCGCCCGTGCGGCGCGCGTGCTCATGGTCAGCCGGGCTTCGAGCCCGCCTTCGGTCCGGTTGCGTAGCACCAACTCCGCGCCCATTGCCATCGCCAACTGGTGAGCGATGGCCAGGCCCAGTCCGGTGCCGCCGGTGTTGCGATTGCGCGAGCCTTCCACGCGGTAGAAGGGCTTGAGCACGTTCTCCAGCTGGTCGGGCGGAATGCCTGGTCCGTTGTCGATCACGGCCAGCACCAGGCGGTCGGCCTCGGCGTGCACCTGCAGGCGCACGTCGGTGCCGAACTTCAGCGCGTTGTCGATCAGGTTCGTCAAGATTCGCCGCAGCGCATTCGGCCGCGTCACGATGGGCTCGCCCGTGCGGCCTTCGAGCAGCACCTGCTCGCCTGAATCTTCGTAGTCGGCCACCATGCTCTCGAACAGCGCGTCGGCGTCGATGCGGCAGGGCGGCTCGGTGGCGCCGTGCAGCGTGCGCGCGTAGGTCACGCCTTCGCGCACCAGGGCGTGCATCGCATCCAGGTCCTGGCGGAACTTGTCGCGGTCGTGGTCGCTGTCCATCAGGTCGGTGCGCAGCCGCATGCGGGTGATGGGCGTCTGCAGGTCGTGCGAGATGGCCGCAAGGATCTCCACGCGCTCGGCCATGTAGCCCGCGATGCGCTTCTGCATTGCGTTGAATGCGCGCGCCGCGTGCTTCACCTCGGTCGGGCCTTCTTCGGGCAACTGCTGTCCCTTCAGGTCTGGCCCCAGTTCGTCGGCCGCATCGGCCAGTTGCGCCAGCGGTCGCGTGACCAGCCGCACCGCATACCAGGCGCACACGGCCAGCACCAGCAGCTGTATCCACAACAGCCACATCACCCAGCTCGACACCGGCATGTCCACGCGCCGCGCATGCACGATCACGGAAGACCCGTCCGACAGCCGCACCTGGATCTGCAAGCTTTGCGGTGGGCTGCCCACCTGGCCGACCTTGACGATCTCGAACGGGCGCATCGCATCGGTGATGGCGGCGGCGAACTGCTGCGACATCGGCGTGTCGGGCGGCGTGCCCTGCGCGCTGCCGCCCAGCACGAAGCGGTAGTTGCGCCGCTCCAGCCGTGCGAGCCAGCTTTCTCGCTCGGCGGCCGGCAGCCGGTCGAGGATGGCGACCGAGCTCGCGATGTCGCGCTCGATGCCGATCATCATCAGCTCTCGCATCGCGATGCCGCGTTCGTAGCGGATCGCCGTGAAGGTCAGCAGCTGCGCAATGGCCAGCCCGATGACGATGATCAGCGTCACGCGCGAGAACAGCGAGCGCGGCAGCAGTCGGCGCAGGCCTGCGGGGTTGGCCGGGGCGAGGGGCGCGGGGAGGCTTGCGGATGTAGGCATGGGCTGGTTTATAGACCCGGGCTCGCGCCGCAGATCACTTCTTTGTATTGCAGTGTGTTGGGCTGCGAACGGGACATACAACATTACCTGCCGGGGCTCAGATGCCGTCGCAGCTTCGGCTTTGTATGGCCGTGTATCCGGCGCGGCCCGTACACACGGCCATACAAGAACACCCCTGGCATGACACATGCCGCATACATCCGGCGCATTCAATCGTTCCGTCGCCAACACAAACGAAGGAACGTCCCATGTCCGAAGAACCCGTCAACCGCCAACGCCGCTTCCTGCTGGGTGGCGCCGCCGCCAGCCTCGCTGCCGTCGAGCTGGCATTCATGAGCAGCACCGCCCACGCGGCAGATGCCGTGCCCGCCGCCAGACCGCGCAAGCTGGAGCCCATCCGCCAGATCAAGGCCGGCGAGCTCGATGTCGGCTACTACGAGGCCGGCCCCGCCGATGGCATTCCGGTGCTGCTGATGCACGGCTACCCCTACGACATCCACAGTTACGCCGAAGTCGCGCCGTTGCTCGCGGCCCGTGGCTGCCGCGTGATCGTGCCGCATCTGCGCGGCCACGGCACCACGCGCTTTCTCGACAGCGCCAACCCGCGCTCCGCGCAACAGGCGGCAGTGGCGCTCGACCAGATCGCGCTGCTCGATGCCCTGAAGATCGACCGCGCCGTCATCGTCGGCTACGACTGGGGCGCGCGCACCGGCTGCATCATTGCGGCGCTCTGGCCCGAGCGCTGCATCGGGCTGCTCTCGGTCAACGGCTACATCATGACCAACCGCCCCGGCAACAAGCTGCCATTGCCCGCGAAGGTCGAGCTGGGCTGGTGGTACCAGTACTACTTCGCCACCGAGCGCGGCCGGCTTGGCCTGGAAGCGAACCGGCGCGACATCGCGCGCATCCTGTGGACCACGAATTCGCCGAAGTGGGCATATGACGATGCCACTTTCGAGCGCACCGCCGCGTCGTTCGACAACCCTGACTACGTGCAGATCGTCATCCACAACTACCGCTGGCGCCTGGGTCTTGCAGACGGCTTCGCACAGTACGAGGAATACGAGAAGCGCCTGGCCGCATTCCCGACGATCAAGGTGCCTACGATCACGATGGACGGCGACTCCGACGGTGTCGTGCCGGCCACCGACGGCAAGGCCTACGCTGCCAAGTTCACCGGGCCGCGCACGCACCTGGTCGTGAACGCAGGCCACAACGTGCCGCAGGAGACACCGCAGGTGTTTGCCGATGCGGTGTGGAAGCTCGTGTCGGCAACGTAGTGTGGCCGTCCGGGGCGCTGGATACACAGGAATACAAACCCGCTTGTCCCGGCCCGCAGCCGGGCTACATTGCGGCTTCCGACGAACCGGCCACCTGCATGACGACCTCGAAGACTTCCGACCACATCCTCATCGTCGACGACGACCGGGAAATCCGCGAACTGCTCACCACGTACCTGGTCAAGAACGGCCTGCGCGTGGTCGCGGTGCCCACGGGGCGGCACATGCGCGCAGCGCTGGAGGAGTCGGGGCCGTTCGATCTCATCATCCTCGACCTGATGCTGCCGGGCGAAGACGGGCTCACGCTGTGCCGTGACCTGCGCACGGGCAAGTACAAGGCCACGCCCATCCTCATGCTCACTGCGCGCAGCGAGGAGGCCGATCGCATCCTCGGCCTGGAGATGGGCGCCGACGACTATCTGGCCAAGCCGTTCTCAGCCCGCGAGCTGCTGGCGCGCATGCGCTCGGTGTTGCGCCGCACGCGCATGCTGCCGCCGAACATGCGCTCGACCGAGTCGGCCTCGAAGCTGGCGTTTGGCGAGTGGCAGGTCGACACCACGGCGCGCCATCTGATCGACGACAGCGGGGTGATGGTGGCTCTCAGCGGTGCGGAGTACCGGCTGCTGCGCGTGTTTCTCGACCATCCGCAGAAGGTGCTGAGCCGCGATCAGCTGCTGAGTCTTACGCAGGGGCGCGAGGCCGAACTTTTCGAGCGCTCGATCGATCTGCTCGTGAGCCGGCTGCGCCAGCGTCTGCGAGACGATGCGCGCGAGCCACGCTTCATCAAGACGGTGCGCAGCGAGGGCTACGTTTTTTCTTCGACTGTCGAGGCGTTGGACTGAATCGTGCTGTGATGCACTGGCAGCTCACCGGGTTGCGTATCTCGTGGGTGATACCGCCTGCAAGGAAAAGGAGGGCGAACCAGAGCTTCTTCATTTCTGTTGCTTCGTCGTGCGTTGTGTTGTTGGGGCTCTTGTTCGGGGTGCGTGCGAATGACACCGGGTGCTCTCCTCCGCGAATGTCCCCCGTCGGCGTGATCGCACCCTGAACAAAGCTCTCAGGACCCCACCGGCGCAGGCTCAGCCAGCAGCGCCTGGATCCTCTTCTCCGTGGTGCCGTAGCTGCCTTCGCCAAAGTGCGAATAGACGATCTTTCCCTGCTTGTCGATCAGGTATACGGCGGGCCAGTACTGGTTCCTGAAGGCCTTCCAGGTGCCGTAGCTGTTGTCCTGTGCCACCGCGTGCTTGATCTGCAGCCGCTGGATCGCGTCCTTCACGTTCTTCGTCGATTTCTCGTACGCGAACTCCGGCGTGTGCACGCCGACGATGACCAGGCCCTTGTCCTTGTACTTCTCGTTCCAGTCCTTCACGTAAGGCAGGTGGTTGAGGCAGTTGATGCAGGTGTAGGTCCAGAAATCGACCAGCACGACCTTGCCGCGCAGCTCACTGAGCTTCAGCGGCTGGGAGTTGAGCCAGGTGTCGATGTTCTGGAATTCTGGCGCGGGCACGGCCTCGCCGGCAGGAATGTCGCCGCCGAGCGGCGATGGTGTGGCAAAGGTCAGTGTGAGGGCCACCGCAGAGGCCGCGATGGCAACGGCGAAGAAGAGGGCGGAAGAGCGAAAGCGCATTGTGGTTCCTTCGGAAGAATGACGGGCGTTCGTCTGTGAACGGAACCGATTCTTCGTTGGGCTACCCTGCCGTGGCGTGAAACGCGTATGCCTCTGTATCAGCGGGGAGAAACCCACACACTACGTTTCACTCACACCCCGTCGAGTGCAGGATCAATCGACCCTGATGTTGCGTGCGTTCACCAGCGCGTTCACTCTTGCCGTCTCGTCCTGCACGAACTTCGCGAATGCCTCTGGTGTGGTGCCGGCCGGCTCCAGGCCGAGCTGCAGCAGCTTCTGCCGCACCGTCGGGTCGTTGACTGCAGCCTGCACTGCCTTGCCGAGTTTCTCCACGATGTCGGCCGGCGTGCCCTTGGGCAGGAACACGCCGTTCCACTCGACCACGTTGTAGCCCGGCAGGCCCGACTCGGCGAGCGTCGGTGTGTCTGGCAGCCCCGGCACGCGCTTGATGGAGCTCACGCCCAGCGCGCGCAGCTTGCCGCCCTTGACGTAGCCCAGCGTCGAGGCCACGTTGCCGAAGTAGGCCGACACCTGCTCGCCCATCACGTCGGTCAGCGCGGGCGCGCCGCCTTTGTAAGGCACGTGCATCAGGTTGATCTTCGCTTGCTCGTTCAGGGCTTCGCCCGCCAGGTGCGAGCCGGTGCCGCCACCTGCCGACGCAAAGCTCAGCTTGCCCGGGTTCTTGCGCGCGAAGTCGATGAACTCCGCCACGGTCTTGTAGGGCGCACTGGTCGGCACGACGAGGATCTGCGGCGCGGTGGCCACCAGCGACACCGGAATGAAATCTTTCGCCGCGTCGAAGGGCAGCTTGCGCAGCGACGGGTTCACCGAGAACGCCGATGCGTCGTAGAGCACGGTGTAGCCGTCGCCGGCCGCCTTGGCCACGTTGTCGGCGCCGATCACGCCACCCGCGCCCGGCTTGTTGTCGATGACGATCTGTTGGCCCAGTGCTGTGCTCATCTGCTGCGCCACGATGCGCGCGGTGTTGTCGGCGCCGCCGCCCGCGGCGTATGGCACCACCATGCGGATCGGCTTGTCGGGCCAGGCGGCCCAGCCCAGCAGGGGAGCGGCGCAGGCGGCCAGCGCTACGACGGATTTCAGAAGGCGCTTCTGTGGTTGCTTCATGCCAATGTCTCGGAGTTTGTTTGTAGTTCAGGAAAAGTCGTAGAGCCGCGCCGGGTTGTCCACCAGCACGCGGCGGCGCGCGGCCTCATCGGGAACCCATTGGCCCAGCAGGTCGAACAGCTGTGCGTCGTCGGGCTTGGCGGCGCGCTCGGTCGGGTGAGGCCAGTCGCTGCCCCACACCACGCGGTCGGGTGCGTGCCGTACCCAGGCTTGTGCGACGCCCGTCGTGTCGGCATAGCCGCCTTGCGCACCGACACGCGAATCCAGGTAGGCGCCCGACAGCTTGATCCACGTGCGGCCGTTGTCGAGCAGCCGGCGCACGACGTCGTATGCGGGGTGCGCCAGCGCATCGGGCAGCGGCAGCCGGGCGAGATGGTCGAAGACGATCGTGCAGGGCAGGCGCGCGAGCAGCGCCGCGTGCTCGACGATCTGGTCTGCATTCCAGTGCAACTGCACATGCCAGCCGAGCGCATGCACGCGCTGCGCCAGCGGCTCGACCATGGCGAAGTCCGTCGCCGCATTCGCCGGCGTGTACAGCGTGAACCGGATGCCGCGGATGCCACCCGCGTGCAGGCGTTCGAGTTCGGCATCGCTCACCTCGGGGCGCACCACCGCTACGCCGCGTGTGCGCTCTGCTCCGAGCGCCTGGATGGCCGCCAGCGTCACGCTGTTGTCCGTGCCATGGGCGCGCGGCTGCACGACCACCGTGCGCTGCGTGCCGATGCGTTGCTGCAGCAGGCGATAGTCGTCGGCCGTGGCGTGGTCAAGCATGGCGTCGGGCGGCCCGTGCAGCGCGAAGCGTCGGTCGTACACATGCATGTGCGCGTCGCATGCGCCTTCGGGTGTCGCGCTGACGGGCTTGCGAGTGCCGCTGCTGTGGGGCACCGCGAGGTCGGTGCGCATGGCCTATTCGTCCACGCGCTGCGCGGCCAGCACGACCCCGGTGTGCTGTCCCAGCGTCGGCGCGGCAAAGGGCTCGGGCCCCGGCGTGCGGCCGAATCGCACAGGCCGGGTGAAACCGCGGTACGAGCCGAGCGTGGGGTGCGCGAAGTTCGCCACCATGTCCTCGGCCAGCACCTGCTCGTTGTCGAACATGTCTTCCACAGTGCGGGCGGCGGAGCAGGGCACTTCCTCGCCGAAGAGTTCTTCCCATTCGAGTGCGGTGCGCGCGGCCAGTGCGGCGCGCAGCTTCGGAACGATCTCGGCGGCATGCTGCGCGCGCTTGCGCACCGAGTCGTAGCGCTCGTCGGCAGCCAGTTCCGGCAGGCCGACCTTGGTGCACAGCGCCTGCCAGAAATGCGGCGTGTTGGCCGAGATATAGATGTGCCCCTCGCGCGTGGGGTGGAGGCCGGTGATGCCGCCCGAGCGCATGTCGCGCCCCACGTCTTTCGGCTCGCCCTCGGCCCACACCATGCGGGCCGACTGCATCGTGAGCGCGGAGCGCAGCAGCGACACGCCGACAAACTGGCCTTCGCCGCTTTTCTCCCGCTCGTACAGCGCCGATGCCACGCCGGCAGCCACCAGCGCGGCCGCGTAGTAGTCGACCACCGAGCCGTAAATGATCTCGGGCGGCTCTCCGCGCTTGCCCTGCAGCGCGCACATGCCGGTCATGGTCTGCAGCACCTGGTCGTAGCCGGCCTTCTCGCGCAGCGGGCCGGTCTCGCCATAGCCGGTGACGGCGCAGTAGATCAGGCGCGGGTTCACCGCCTTCAACTGGTCGTACGCAATGCCCAGCCGTGGCGGCACGCTGGGGCGAAAGTTGTGCACCAGCACGTCGGCAGTGCGCGCCAGTGCCATCAGCGCGGCAAGGTCTTGCGGGTTCTTGAGGTCGAGCACCACGCCCAGCTTGCTGCGGTTGACGCCGATGAACGCTCGGCTCTCGGCTTCCAGCGTCGATGGGTACTTGCGCAGGTTGTCGCCGGTGGGCGGCTCGATCTTGATGACTTCCGCGCCCTGATCGGCCAGCAGCGAGCAACCGTACGGGCCCGCGATGTAGGCGCTCAGGTCGAGCACGCGCAGGCCGCTCAACGGCCCGGCGGGGCCCTGGCGCGCGGGCAGGTGCTTGTCGTCGCCAGCGTTGTCGGGGGCGGTAGTGCTCATGGGGTCTCTTTCTTTCCTCAGTCGGCTGTGATGTTCTGTTGCTTGGCCAGCTTCTTCCAGCGCTCCACGTCGTCGGCGATCACGGTGCCGAACTGCGCCGACGTCAGCGGCGTGGCGATGGCGCCTTCGCGCAGGAAGTTGGCCGTGATCTCGGGCCTGGTCAGGATCTGGTTGACGGCCCCGTTGAGCTTTGCGACCACGTCGGGCGGCGTGCCTGCCGGTGCCAGCAGGCCCCACCAGAGTTCGAATTCGTAGCCGGGCACTGCAGTGGCCATCGGTGTGAGATCGGGTGCGACGGGGCTGGACTTCAGGCTCGTGATGCCCACCGCGCGCAGCTTGCCGGCACGCACCATCGGCAGCAGCGACGGGCCGCTTGAAATCAGCAGCTGCGTCTGGTTGCCGATCAGGTCGGTCACGGCCGGACCCATGCCCTTGTAGGGGATGTGCGCGATCTGCAGGTCGCCCACCTTGGCCTTGAGCAGCTCGGTGCCGAACTGGTTCACGCTGCCCGAGCCGGACGAGGCGTAGTTGTACTGGCCGGGCTTGGCTTTGATGGCGGCGATCAGCTCGGCCGGTGTCTTCGCGGGAAACTCGTTGTTGACCGCGACGATGAACGGGCCCTTGGCGAACATGGCCACGGGCGCGAGGCCCTTGACCGGATCGAAGGGCATCTTCGATTGCACGGCCGCATTGGTCGTCATGCTGGACGACACCGCCACCAGCGTGTAGCCGTCGGGGGTGGCGCGCGCCACCTGTGCCGTGCCGGTGTTGCCGCTCGCGCCGGGGCGGTTGTCGATGATCACGGGCTGCTTGAGCTGGTCGCCCAGTTCCTTGGCGACCTGTCGCGCGAAGGTGTCGTTGGAGCCGCCGGCCGGGTAGGGCACCACGATCGTGATGGCCTTGCTGGGGTAGGCGCCTTGGGCGAATGCCGCGCTGGTGAGCGCTGCCGCTGCAACAACAGCGAGCACGCGCGGGCGAAGGAAGGATGGGAAATGCATTGTCTTGTCTCCGTTTTTATTAATGGGAAGCTCAGTTCAGCCAGGCAGTAGCCCCAGGCTGCGCGCACTCTCGACGATGGCGCGTGCGCGAATCACAAAGGGGATGTCGATCATTTTTCCGTCCACCACATAGGCGCCAATGCCTTGGGCATCGGCCTCACGGGCCGCCTCGACCACCTTGCAGGCGTGCGCAATCTCTTCATCCGTGGGGCGGAACACCTCGTTGGCAATGGCGATCTGGCTCGGGTGGATGCAGGTCTTGCCCAGAAAGCCGAGGTCGCGCGCCAGCATGGCTTCGGCGCGGTAGCCCTCGGCATCGCGGATGTTCGCGAATGCGCCGTCGTAGGCATACACGCCCGCTTCGCCGGCTGCGATGCGCATCGCGAACATGGCCTGGCGAATCGCGGAAGGTTCGCGCCGGGCGATGCCCAGCGGCTCGAACAGGTCGCCCAGCCCCAGCTGCAGCCCCGCCACCCGCGGATGCGCCAGCGCGAGTTCCGCTGCCGTGCGTAAGGCAGTGGGTGTCTCGATGTTCAGCAGTAGGCCAATGGGCGCCTGCACGCCGTTAGAGCGTTCGGCGCGCTCGATGGCTTCTACCGCCGTGCGCACGTGCGCCGGGCTTTGCGGCTTCGGCAGGTTGATCAGGTGCACGCCGGCCTGCGCCACCGCCGCCACGTCGCGCTCGAAGTGCGGCGTGTCCATGGCGTTGACGCGAACGATCAGTGTCTTTTGCGAGGAGGTCGCATCGCCGCTGGCAAGCAGCAGCTGGCGCACGGTCTCGCGCGCCTCGTCCTTGCGCGGCTCGGACACCGCGTCTTCCAGGTCGAGGCAGATGGCGTCCGCCGCACTGGCCAGTGCCTTGGCGAACAGTTCAGGACGGGTGCCGGGAACGAAGAGTTTGCTTCTCATGCATGCAGTGTCCGCAGTTCATGAGAAGAGAAAAACAGCTGCTCCCTGCGATCAGATCGCAGAAAATCTATCTTCATGGAAACGGCCTACCTGCAAAGCTTTCTTCTGGTGGTGGAGTCGGGCTCGATGTCGGAGGCCGCACGCCGGCTCGACCTGACGCCCGGCGCGGTGGCGCAGCAGATCCGCGCGCTGGAGCGGGAGCTCAACGCGCCGCTGCTCGCGCGCGCCGGCCGCACGGTGCAGCCGACCGAGGCGGGACACCGGCTGGTGCAGCGGGCCCGCACGCTGCTGCGCGAGGTGAGCGACATCAAGGCGCTGGTGGGCAGCGAGGCAGCCGGCGGCGAGCTGGTCATCGGCACCATCAACACGGCCATCCACAGCCTGCTGCCGGACATCCTCGCGCGCTTCGTGAAGACGCATCCGGGCGTCAAGGTGTATCTGCAGTCGGGCAACACCGCCGCGCTCTACAAGGCCATGCAGCAGGGCGAACTCGATGCGGCCGTGTGCCTGTATCCACCGTTCGCGCTCGCGAAGACATTCGACTGGGCCCTGCTGCGCGAAGAACCGCTGGTGCTGCTCGCGCCGAGCCGCCTTGCGCGGCGCGATCCCCACGAGCTGCTGCGGACCTCACCGCTCATCCGCTACGACCGCAACCTCGGCGGCGGCAAGCAGGCCGACCGCTACCTTCGTTCGGCGGGCATCGTGCCGCAGGAGCGCTTCGAGCTCAGCTCATTGCTGGCAATCGCGATGATGGTCGACCGCGGCCTCGGCGTGTCGGTCGTGCCCGACATCGCTTCGCCGCTGCTCGATGGGCAGCGCATCGCGAAGATTCCGCTACCGCTGCCTTCGGAGACGCGGCGCTTCGGCGTCCTGTGGCAGCGGGCGTCGCCGCGGCTGAGGTTGATTCACGGCTTTGTCGAGAGCGCGGGGCTTGTCATTGCGGGCAAGGGCAATGGCTCTCGCAAGTCGGCGGCCCGTTAGGCAGGCTCCATGCCGTGCCGGCGCTTGGCTTCTGCGCTGTCATCCGAGGCCAGGTACGCGAGCAGCCCGCTTGCGGGATCTGGTTGCGAAGCGTACGAGCCCGGCGCCGCGCTGAACACCGTGGTGATCTGGATCGCCGGAGGCAACGGCCCCAGCAGCACGATGCCATCGACACCGATCAGCTCGCTCAGTTGCTGAAAGCCCAGCGCGGCTTCTCCCCGTGCGATCAACGAGCCAACCGGCACACCGGACGGTGCCTGTACCAATCGGCCCTTGATGATGTCGGCGATGCCCCAGCGCTCGAACAGCGCGGTCAGCGCAACTCCGCTGGGACCTGTCGAGTACGCAACGCTGGTCGCATCCAGCACGGCGCGCCGCACCGCTTCTTCGGTGGAGATGTCGATCCGTGCTGCATTGGCGGCAACGGCCACGGCAACGCCGGAACGCACCACGTCGGTCTTGCGCGATGCGTCCACCTTGCCGGCAGCCGCCAGCTTGTCGATGGCATCAGAGGCGAGAACCACCACGTCGAATGGCTCTCCTGCCGAGACGCGCTTTGCGGCATCCACACCGCCCACCGCCTCGAAGGAAACCGGCACGCCGCTCGAGCGCGTGTACGCCGCGGCCAGCTCCAGCAGCAGGCCCTTCGTGGCCATGGAGCAGATGCCCTTGATCGGTTCGGCCATAGTCACTTGCGGCCGATGAGGCGATCCGCGTAGGCCTGCCAGTCGCTTGCGGCATCCAGCCCCTCGAACAGGCCGTCGCGTGCCTGCGCGGCAACCCAATCCTGCTTGGCCGCGATGGCGGCCGTCATCAGGGGCTCGAAGCCGGCCTCGCGCACGGTCTGCGCTGCTTCGCGCATTTCTTCCGCGCGGCGCTTGCCGTGCTGCACGACGCGGCTGAAGAAGTAGGCGCCTTGCTTGTCCCAGTCGATCTGCGGAAAGGTTTCCTTCAGCGTCGGCAGCACATGCGCTTCAACGCCGTAGCGCCTGGCGGTGGTGTAGCTCTCGATGACCAGCGCCTCCAGCCCCTTGATCATGATGCTGCGGCTCATCTTGATCGCCGAGGCCACGCCGAGCCGGTCGCTCACGACGCGAACGTCCATGCCCCAGGCGGTCAGCGTTTCAGCCAGCGCCTCGGCCTGCGGGCCGCCCAGCAGCATCGGCACGCGGATGCCGTAGGGCGGCACCGAGGTCATGACGCCGGCCTCGACGTAGGCGACACCCATGGGCTCCAGCGCCGCCGCGGCGCGCTGCTTGGTGCCGGGCGATGCCGAGTTGAGGTCGAGAAAACGGCTGCCGTCGCGCGCGTGGCGCGCAGCTTCTTCGGCCACCGCCAGCGTGTTCGAGGCGGTAACGGCGGATATGAGCAGGTCGGCGCGGCTGCAAAGCTCCTGCAGGCCGCTCGCCACGTGCATCCCGTCGCTTTCCGCCGCGGCACGCGCTGCCGCGCCCGTCGTGGGATCGGCGAAGCGCTTGTCCCAGACCCAGACGGCATCCACGCAGCCTTGCCCGCGCAATCCGCGTCCGAAGATGCCGCCCACTTCGCCGTAGCCGATGAGGCCCAGTGTCGTTCCCATGATCGTGTGTGTCCTTGTCAGAAGATGGCCTTCTCGCCGGGCTTCAACGCCAGCACGCGCGTGCTTGTGCTGCCTAGCGCGCGGATGTATTCGTCGGGCGTGCCCTTGCCGAGCGGGTTGGCGCCATAGTGCATCGGAATCACCGCGCGCGGCTTGAGCCATTCGCGCGTGGCGTAGGCGGCGTCCACCGGGTCCATCGTGAAGTGGCCGCCGATCGGCATCAGCACGAGGTCGGGCTTGTAGTAGTCGGCGATGAACTTCATGTCGGCGAACAGGCCCGTGTCACCCATGTGGTAGATGCGGAAGCCGTTCTCCAGCTCGATGATGTAGCCCACGGGCTCGCCGCCGGGGTGCACTTCGTCCTTGCCGGTGGCCGGGTTCTTCCACACGATGACCGAGGAGTGCTCAGCGTGCACGGCAGTCACCTTGATGCCCGGCACCGGGTTGATCGTGCCGCTCTTGTTGAAGCGCGGCACAAGGTTGGGCGGCAGGATGCCGAGCACGCCCACCGTCTGGTTCATGTCGCCGGGCGCGTACATCGGCACCTGGTTGAGCAGCGCCAGCGCAGGCGCATCCGCGAAGTGGTCGAAGTGACCATGCGTGACCAGCAGCACGTCGACCTTGCCGAGGGCTTCGAGGTTCTTGTATTCAGCGGGCGTCAGCGGGTTCAGCTTGAGCCACGGGTCGGTCACGATCACCTTGCCGCCCGGCGTGGTGATTCGGAATGCCGACTGGCCGAGCCAGAGCACTTCGGTCTTGCCGCCGCTCTTGGGTTGTGACGGTTGCGGCGATTGCGCGCAGGCGGCGAGCAGTGCCGCGACGGCAAGGGCGAGCAGCAGACGGGCGAGCGATTTCATGACCGATGTGTTCCTGTACAGCTTCAATCGACGGTGATGTGAGCGCTCTTGATCACGCGGTCCCACCGTTTCATTTCGCTCGCGATCAGCTGGCCGAAGGCCTGCGGCGTCGTGGGCGTGGGCTCGGCACCCTCGGCTGCCAGCCGCGCATGAACGTCCGCCGTGTTGAGCGACTGGTTGATCTGGCGGTTGAGCATGGCGACGATGTCCGCGGGAGTCCCGGCCGGGGCAACCACGCCGTACCACTGGTCAGCCTCGAAGTCCTTGGTGCCGGGTACGCCGCTTTCCGCCACCGTCGGCACGTCGGGCAGCAGTGCGATGCGCTTCGGGCTCGACACCGCCAGCGCACGCAGCTTGCCGGACTTGATGTGCGGCAGCAGCGCAGGCGCGCCGGTGAAGAGCAACTGCAGCTGGCCCGCGAGCAGGTCGGTCACGGCCGGGGCCGTGCCCCTGTAAGGCACGTGCAGCAACGAGGCGCCCGTCTGCAGCTTCAGATATTCGGTCGCGATGTGCGCCGCACTGCCGTTGCCGCCGGAGCCAAAGGCCAGCTGGCCCGGCCGTGCCTTGGCCAGCGCGACCAGGTCGGCCAGCGTGCGCGCCGGAACGGAGGAATGCACCACCAGCACGTTCGGCACGCGCGCCACCCAGGCCACGGGCGCGAAGCTGCGCACAGGGTCGTAGTCGAGCTTGGGGTACAGCGACGGGTTGATGGCCAGCGTGCCGATGTGCCCCATGAGCAGCGTGTAGCCGTCGGCAGGCGACTTCGCCACCTTGTCGGCACCGATGGAACCACCGGCGCCGGGGAGGTTGTCGACCACCACGGGCTGGTGCCACGCGCGGCCCAGTTCGATGCCGATGGCCCGCCCGAGCACGTCGGTGGAGCCACCGGGCGGGAAGGGAATGACCATGCGAATCGGCTTGGACGGATAGGCCTGCTGCGCCATGGCGGCGCGGCTTGCCGGCAGCAGGGCGGCGGCTGCTGCCGCAAGGCAGGCGTGGCGACGGGTGATGCCTGTTGTGGTCATGGCGATCAATCAGGCTTGATGCCGGCTTCGCGGATCAGCTTGCCGTAGCGCGCCACGTCGGCCTTGAGCAGCTTGTCGAACTGCTCGGTCGGCCCCGGCAGCGGAACGCCGCCCGCCGCTGCGAGCTGGGCGCGCACTTCGGGCGAGTCGATGGCTTTCTGCACGGCGTCGTGCAGCTTGTCGACGATGGGCTTCGGCAGCCCGGCCGGCCCGACGAAGCCGTACCACACGCTGGCCTCGAACCCCGGGTAGCCCGACTCGGCGACGGTCGGCACGCCCGGCAGCACGGCGGAGCGTTCGGCGCTCATCACCGCCAGCACGCGCAGCTTGCCGGACTTGGCGAGCGGCAGTGCTTCGAGCGCATTGACCGCAACCACGTCCACATGGCCGCCGAGCACATCGGTGAGCGCCTGCGCGCCGCCCTTGTACGGCACATGCCGCAGTTGCAGGCCGGCGGTGTGCTGGAACAGTTCCATGGCCAGGTGCGGTGTCGAGCCATTGCCCGGCGTGGCGACGGTCACGCTGCCCGGCTTGGCCTTGGCCGCCGCGACCAGTTGGGGCAGCGTCTTGATGGCTGACTCTTCGCGCACCGTGAACACCACGGGCACCCGGCCGACCGAGGCCACCGGCGTCAGCTCGCGCTCCAGGTCGTAGGGCGCTGGCTGGAACAGCGAAGGATTCACGGCCAGCGCATTGGCGGCCAGCAGCAGGGTGTAGCCGTCGGGCGCGCTCGTGATGACGGATTTCACCGCGATGTTGGTGCCCGCGCCGGGCTTGTTCTCGACGATGACCGGCTGGCCGAGGATGGCCGACATCCGCAGGCCGACCGAGCGCGCAATCGCATCGACCGCGCCGCCAGCGCTGTAGCCCACGAGGATCTTCACGGGCTTCGACGGGAAGGCATCGGCCGCGCTGGCAATGCCGAAGTGGCCGAATGCGGCCAGTGCGGCCACGCCGAGGGCGAGGCGCCGGGAAAGGGGGGTCATTTGTGTTGTCTCCAGAATCAAAAATCAGGCGCGGCTCAGCGGCGGTCCCACGCCTGCGGCGCGGCGTCCTTGCCGGCCACTGAATAAAGGGCGCCGGGTGCATTGCGGGTCTGCTGGAACTCTTCCAGCGACTGGCCGCGCATCGCGGCATAGATGTGCAGGTTCGACACGCCCACCACCGCGCCCAGCTTTTCCAGCATGAAGAAGATCACGCCGTACTGGATCAGGCCGCGCCAGTCGCGGCGGCGCACCATGTCGCGTTCCTGGTCTGTCAGCGCGGCAGCGTCGAAGGCGACCTCTTCGTTGGCAAGAAAGGCCGCGCGGTGCGCCGGGCGCGTCATGCCGTGCAGGAACTTGTTGAGCCGGTAGGCGCGCACGCTGGTCTCGAGCGTGAACGGATAGGTGCCCTGCAGCGCTTCCACGCCCGCCAGTTCCTCATCGATGTGGCGGCGGTGCCGCTCGACTTCACCGGCGACGGGCGGGCTCGCCAGGTTCTCGTAGATGGCCGTGGCAATGCCCGTCATCGAGGGCAGGTAGTAGCTCTGGTGCGTCTTGCGCACGTTGGACGACAGGGCGCCGCGCATCACCAGCCACATGATGACTTCGGCGCCTTCCATGCCGCCGAGCGTCGCCAGTTCGGCCTGCGTCATCTCGGTGAGCCGCACGGGGTCGTTCTCGATCAGGTCGAGAAACTGCGCGTCCCAGGCGGTGTTGTTGAAGCCCGCGCGCTCGCCGTGCACCTGGTGCGAGAGCCCGCCGGTGGCGACGATCGCCACCTTCATGTCGTCCGGATAGCTCTCGATCGCGCGCCGCAGCGCCTGGCCAAGCTTGTAGCAGCGCCGCGCCGACGGCACCGGCGACTGCAACACGCCGACCTGAAGCGGCACCACCGGTATCGGCCATGCCGGCTCGTGCGGGCACAGCAGCGACATCGGCGAGAACACGCCGTGGTCCAGCGCCCGGTCCTGGAAGAAGGACATGTCGAACTCGTCGGCCACCAGCGAGCGGCCGATGTGTCGCGCCAGTGCCGGATGGCCCGCCAGAGCCGGCAGGTCGCGTGCACCGCCGCCTTCGTCAGCCACTTCGTGCCGCTCGCCCACGCCAAGGGAGAACGCCGAGTAGTGGTCGAAGAAGAACGAGCTGACGTGGTCGTTGTAGATGAAGAACAGCACGTCGGGCTTCTTGTCGGCCAGCCATTGCTGCACCGGCGCGAAGGCCTCGAAGATGGGCGCCCAGACCGGATCCTGCTGCTTGTTCTTGTCGAAGGCGAAGCCGATGGTGGGGGTGTGGGAACAGGCGACGGCGCCGATGATGCGAGCCACTGTGCGGTCCCTTGCTCAGTCCACGTAGCGCAGGCCGGCCTTGGCAAGCGGCTCGCGCATGGCGTACATGTCCAGCCCCAGCTCGCCGGCCGCGAAACGCGCGCGCTTGCCCGCTTCGTTGGCTTCGCGGGCTTCGGCGGCATCGGCCACGCGCGCGGCCAGCTGTGCGGGCACGACGACCACGCCGTCGATGTCGGCCACCACCACGTCGCCCGGCTGCACCAGCGCGCCGGCGCACACCACTGGCACGTTGACCGAACCCAGCGTGGCCTTGATCGTTCCCTTCGAGTGAATGGCGCGGCTGAACACCGGGAAGTCCATGGCGATGAGGTCGCGCACGTCGCGCACGCCGCCGTCGATCACCAGGCCCTTGCAGCCTCGCGCCTTGAACGAGGTCGCGAGCAGGTCGCCGAAGAAGCCGTCGGTGCTGTCGGCGGTGCAGGCGGCAATGACCACGTCGCCCGGCTGTATCTGCTCGGCCGCGACGTGCAGCATCCAGTTGTCACCGGGCTGCAGCAGCACCGTGACGGCGGTGCCGCACAGGCGCGCCTCGGGGTGGATGGGGCGGATGCGTGGCGCCATCAGGCCCAGGCGGCCCAATGCCTCGTGCACCGTGGAGACGCCGAAGCGCGACAGCTTCTCGACGGCGGCCGCATCGGCGCGCACCACGTTGCGGTGCACGACGCCGAGTTCCTGGAGGAGGGGAGTGGTCGACATGTTCAGAGTCCTTTTTGCTTGAGTGCGCGGTCCAGCCGCGGGTACACGCGGCGCGCGTTGCCTTCGTAGATCTGGTGGCGCGCTTTGTCGTCGAGCATGGGCGTGGCGTCGATGTAGCGGCGCGTGTCGTCGTAGAAGAAGCCGGTCTCGGGGTCGATGCCGCGCACCGCGCCGATCATTTCGCTCGCGAAGAGCACGTTGTCGACCGGGATCACGCGCGTGAGAAGGTCGATGCCCGGCTGGTGGTACACGCAGGTGTCGAAGAAGATGTTGTTCAGCAGGTGGTCTTTGAGCAACGGCTTCTTCATCTCCTGCGCCAGGCCGCGAAAGCGCCCCCAGTGATAGGGCACCGCACCGCCGCCGTGCGGAATGACGAAGCGCAGCGTCGGAAAGTCGGTGAACAGGTCCGAGGTGAGGCACTGCATGAAGGCCGTGGTGTCGGCGTTCAGGTAGTGCGCGCCGGTGGTGTGAAAGCAGGCGTTGCAGCTCGTGCTCACGTGCACCATCGCGGGAATGTCCAGCTCCACCATCTTTTCGTAGAGCGGATACCAGTGCCGGTCGGACAGCGGCGGGCTGGTCCAGTGGCCGCCCGAGGGGTCGGGGTTGAGGTTGATGCCCACGAAGCCGTATTCGTTCACGCAGCGTTCCAGCTCGGGAATGCAGCTGGCCGGATCGACGCCCGGCGACTGCGGCAGCATGGCCGCGCCGATGAAGTGATCGGGAAAGAGCTGGCTCACGCGATGGCACAGCTCGTTGCAGATGGCGGCCCAGGTGGACGAGACCTCGAAGTCGCCGATGTGATGCGCCATGAAGCTCGCGCGCGGGCTGAAGATGGTCAGGTCGCTGCCGCGTTCCTTCATCAGCCGCAGCTGGTTGCCCTCGATGGACTCGCGCAGCTCGTCGTCGCTGATCTTCAGCTCCGAGACCTTGGGTTTCGCCGACGGGTCCTGGATGCCGGCAATCTGCCGGTTGCGCCATGCCTCGAGGGCCTTGGGCGCGGTCGTGTAGTGGCCGTGACAGTCGATGATCATTCGCAACGCTCCGGAAGGTGTGCAGGGTGTGCTTCAAGCATGAAGAGAAGTCTGCGCGGCGGTTGCTTTGCATGGGGTGAGTTAGCGTTGCGCTGCCATCATTCTTTTTTATCGATAAAGGGTTTACCCTTAAGCGTGAAAATGCATGATCAAGAGGGACGTAACCGCCCGTGAACAAAAAAACCGAGCATCACAAAGTTATCGAGCATGCCGACAGCGTGGCGCTTGGCATCAACCTGCGCCACCTGCGCGCGTTCTCGGCTGTGGCGTCGGCCGGGAGCATTGCCGCGGCCGCCGAGGCGCTGTTCCGCGTGGCGTCGGCGGTGACGCGCTCGATCCTCGATCTGGAGGCTGCGCTCGGCAGGCCGCTGTTCGACCGGCGCTCGCGCGGCGTGGCGCTCAATGCATACGGCGAACTGGTGCTGGCGCGTGCCCTGCGCATCGAGCGCGAGTTCGAGGAGGCGCGCATGCAGCTGGTGGCACGCGGCGGAATCGACAGCACCGCCGACGTGCATTCGCTCTTCACCTCGATCCTGAACGGCCGGCGCCTCGCAGTGATCGCGAGCCTCGCGGAGAAGCGCAACATGCCTGCCGTCGCGCGCGAGTTCGGCATCACGCAGCCGGCCATCAGCAGCGCATTGAAAGACCTGGAAAGCGGGCTAGGCGTCACGCTCTTCAACCGGAATGCGCGCGGACTCACGGCGACCCCGGCGGGCGAGATCGTGGCCTTCTACTTCAAGCGCGTGCTGTCGGAGCTGCGGCACATCGGCCCTGACATCGCGGCCAGCGAAGGCACCTTGCAGGGCAGTGTGAACGTCGGTGCGCTGCCGCTCGGGCGCACACAGATCCTGCCGCTGGCGATTGCCTCATTGCTCGCGCGGCATCCGGGCCTGCACGTCACTACGGTCGAGAGTCCGTACGACGCGCTGGCCGCGTCGCTGCGCAGCGGCGACATCGACTTCATCCTCGGCGCGCTGCGCAGCGCGGGCGAAGTGAAGGACCTGCAGCAGGAGCCGCTGTTCGAAGACCGCATCTCGGTGATTGCGCGCGCCGGCCATCCGCTCGCACGGGCGAAACGCATCGACTTCAGGATGCTGCGCGAGGCGAGCTGGACGCTCTCCCGGCACGGCTCGCCATCGCGCGAGCTGCTGGAGCGCTTCTTCTCGGATGCGCGGCAGGCGCCGCCGCTGCCTGCGGTCGAGACAGGCGACCTTGCCGTGCTGCGCGGCCTGCTGCTGGAAAGCGACATGCTGACCGCGATCTCGGCGCACCAGCTGCGCTACGAGATTCGCGACGGCAGTCTGGTGGTGCTGGACTTTCCGCTCGAGGAAACACGGCGCGAGATCGGTTTGACGCAGCGGCTTGGGGCGTTTCCTTCACCGGGCGCGCGGGCCTTGATGGACGAGATCCGCAAGGTGGTGGCCGGGTCGCCCGATTTCCGTGTGCCGAAAGGGCGGCAGTGATGCGGCCGGGCATCGCCTTCAGTGCGGCGCCGCAGGCGACTTCCGCCTGAAGTCGAAGCCGCGGCACACGCCGGTGGCGATCACGCCGGTAACGCCGAGCATCGCCGCAGTGTGAACGCCGACGGCCGCGAGCGCCAGCATCAGCGAGCCCGATGCGGTGATCTCGCGGGCTGCCGGCGCATCGCCCATGCACAGCGGAATCAGCGCCGGCACCAGCATCAGCCCCGCGCCGTGTGCGGTGGATATCATGAAGGACCAGAGCGCCAGCCCGGCATGCCCGGCGGTCCGCCCTGAACTGCGACCCCACAGGTGGTACGCCACGACGGCCACAAGCAGCCCACCTGCCACAACCTGCAGCGCCACCCGATCCATCGACAGTCCCAGCGCCACAGCAGCGGCAACCAGTGCGACCGATGCAGCATGCCCGACCGCGATCGGCACCAGGGCCCGCAGCGCCTGCGACCGGTCGCGCGAGCGCACGCCCCAGGCGGCTGCGAAGGCCCAGCCGGTGGCGGGGTTCAGCCCATGAAGGGCGCCGACCCCCGCGACCGCCAGCCAGGGCCAGAGGCTCGTCATGATGCTTCGCGCTTCAGCCGTGTGCCGAGCAGCACGAATCGCCCGCCGTCTTTGCCTGCGGCTCGTAGCGGTCGTGGTGGCGCACCCATTCCATCTTGTAGGGCACCTCGCGCTCGTCGCGGCCCTTCGGCGTGAGGTCCATCATGTAGTAGGCGCCCATCATCACTTCCACGCCGCGACCGAAGGTCGAGTAGGTGTGGAAGATGTCGCCCGCGTCGTCCTTGTAGAACACGCTGACACCTGGCGCCTCTTCCTGGGGAAAGGGCTGCACGGCGTAGTTGTAGTAGACCTTGCCGGTGGCCTGCTCCTCGGGTGTGAAGCTGACGTGGAAGTCGTGGTTGAAGTCGCTGCCGTTCGCCGACACCCACTTGAACTGCCAGCCCATGCGCTCGCGAAAGCGCGCAATTTCGGCCAACGGTGCGCGCGAGACGGCCACCATCGTGATGTCTCGATGCGCCAGGTGCACGTTCATGCCGTCGGTGTGGTCGGCCATGAAAGAGCAGCTCTGGCAGCCTTGCTCCCACCCCGGGCCGAGCATGAAGTGCTGCACCATCAGCTGGCGACGGCCCTCGAACAGCTCGGCGAGCGTGCGCTTGCCTTCGGGCGTGTCGAAGACGTAGTTCTTCTCGACACGTTCCCACGGTAGCGCGCGGCGCTCGCGGGCAATCTGGTCGTGCAGGTGCATCAGCTCCTTCTCTCGCGTCAGCAGTGCCTTGCGCTCGGCGAGCCATTGGTCGCTGGACACGACGGGGTGGTTTGCTGCGTGATTGGTTTCGGTCATGTCAATGCTCCGTTGAGTTGCGGGGACGGCGCACGGCGCGGACCTTGCCGCTCTTGCCGCCGCCGGCATAGAAAAGATCGGCCCCGTCGGACTCGAGCCCGCTGACGCCAGTGCCGTGCGGCATTTCCAGCCGCTCGATCACGGCGCCGCTTTGCGGGTCGATGCGGCGGATGTCGCTTTCTTCAGCCTCCCAGGTGCCGTGCCAGAGCTCGCCGTCGACCCAGGTCACGCCGGTGACGAAGCGGTTCGACTCGATGGTGCGCACGACGGCGCCGGTCTCGGGGTTGATCTGGTGGATCTTGCGGTCGCGGTGCTGTCCCACCCACAGGCTGCCTTCGGCCCAGGTGAGGCCCGAGTCGTTGCCGTGGCCGGGCGAGGGAATCGACGCCAGCACCTTGCCCGTGGCCGGGTCGATCTTGTCGATGCGCGACTCGGCGATCTGGTAGAGGTATTTGCCGTCGAAGGCGGTGCCGGCATCGCAGGCGGTGTCCAGCGTGCGCGTGATCTCGCCGCTGGCGGGGTCGAAGGCGACCAGCCTGGCGCCGGTGGCGGCCCAGACGCGCTGGCCGTCATAGGTCACGCCTGCCACCTGGGTGGCGTCGGCGAAAGGGCCGTACTCGCGCACGATCTCGGCTGCCCGCACGGTGGGCTGGGGTCTGCCCTTGCTTGTCTTGTTGTTGCTGCTGCTCATCGTTGGCTCCTTGTGAAACGCCTCGGATTGGCGCCTGGAGACAACTCTATTCAAACGGCAGCGCAGCGGGGAGTAACAAGATCGTCGTGAATCCCGCCAACGGCGGCGACAGCCAGCGGCGCGAGCGCGTCTGGCCGATGGAGCGCACCCGGCCTTCGGCCTCCAGCTCGACCAGTGCGCGCTGCACGGTGCGTTGGCTGGCTCCGAGCGCCAGCGCCAGGGCCGAGGTCGACCATGCCGCGCCGTCGGAAAGCAGCGCCACCAGCGAGGCCTGATCGCCGTCGATGGGCGGTGCCAGCAGGGCGACGGCGCGCTCGCCGTGCGGCTTGAGCACGAAGCCGCGCGGCGTGGCCTCGATGCTTGCCAGCGTGGTGACGAGTGCGCGCAGGCGGCCGATCTCGACGCGCAGGCGCGCGCGATGTGTTTCGTCGGGGTGGCGTGTGCGGAATGCGCTTGCGATCAGTGCTTCGCGATCGACATCGCCGGGCCACGCCTCGGCCAGCGAGCGCGCGAGCGTGAACAGGATCGGACGGCGCGCCAGTGGCTGCCACGCGTCGCCAGCGCCCAGGCCCCGGCGGCAGGCGTCGACCACCAGCGCGTCGGAGGCCAGGAGCGCCGCGACTTCATCGAGGCGCAACGCCTCCTCGCCGCCCGCGAAGATGCGCCGCGCGGCGGGGCGCTCGAAGGCCGCGCGTGCCTCCGCCACCTCGGCGAGCAGAGCCGGCACGCGCGCTCGGACGGCTGCTTCGTGCGCGCGGGCCAGCGCTGCCTGCGCCGGGCCGATGCGCAGCGAGCGCAGCGCCAGTTCGGCCGCGCTCAGCTCAGCCACCGCCGCCAGCGACGGCGGCAGGCCGCGCGCATCGAGGCGCTCCAGTGCGGCCGCGGCTTCGGCGAGACGCCCCAGGAGCAGGAGCCGGCGCGCCGCGATCAGCCGCGCCTGCAGCGCGTTGGCGTGATCGTCGTGCGCCTCCAGCGTGGCCGCTGCCGCCGTCAGCGTGCGCGGTGAGCCGCCGAGGTCACGCATGGCCAGCGCCACCTCGGCCTCGGCCACGATGCAGCGAGCGCGCGACAGCACTTCATGCGCGCCGAAGTCGCGTGCGGCGCGTCGCAGGAGTTCGCGTGCGCGCGGGTGCTCGCCTAGCTGGGCCATGGCGATGCCTCGCAAGGCCAGCGCAGGCGGGTCGTCGCGCAGGGCGACCCGCTTGAGGGCACCTAGCGCATCGCCAGCGGCCAGGGCGCGGGCGGAGGCGGCGATCAGGGAGTCCATGGCATCGACCAGCCAGCGGGCTATGCCGCCTTCGGCTCGGGAATGACCGCCGTCAACGCAAAGTCGACGAGATAGAGCCAGGTCTCTTCCAGACCCATGATGCTGTGATGGTTCGACGCGGGAACCGTCTGCACGCTGACTGGCGTGGGCCATGCGGCGATGAGCTTCTGCGAGCGCTCGGGCAGCACGACGTCGTCGTGCTCGGCCAGCAGCACCTGGGTTTTCGCCGCGACCTCCTTGCAGTGCTCCAGCGAGTTGAACTGGTGCCGCAGCAGCAGCGACAGCGGCACGAGCGGGAAGCGCTTCTTTGCCACTTCCAGCATCGAGTCGTAAGGGGTGACGAGTTGCAGGCTCTCGAAGTCCTGCCGCGCCACGAGCTGGATCGCCACGCCCGTCCCCAGGCTGCGGCCGACCACGTGCAGGCGTGCATGCGGAAAGGCGCGGCGCAGATGGTTGGCGAACTGGCTCGCGTCCTCGACGGATGCGATCTCGGAAGGGCGCCCCTGCGAGTCGGCCACCCCGCGGTAGTTGAGCGCGGCAAAACCGAAGCCTTCGGGCAGCCAGTGGAGCATCTGCGCGGTGGCGCGCACGTCTTCGCCGCGGCCGGCGAAGTAGACGAACAGGTCCCGCAGCGAGTCTTCACCCTGGGGGTGATAGACATACCCGCGGACCATCCCGCCCGGCACGGTGTGGGAGTACGTGGAGAAGTCGTCCGACAGATGGACGACGGGCAGTTTGCGGGCGTTGAAGAGGATGTGCCCCTGGCGCGTGGCAAGCAGGGTCCAGTACGCCGCGATGCTGCCAATGGCGGCAGCCGAGGCCGACAGGGCAATGCGGGAGACTTTGGATGACAAGGTAGGCTCCGGAGGAAAGACTGATACGTGGCGCCTAGTTTCGCCTCATTCCTCCGTGCAGGGCCTTTGTCGGCTTCTTCCGCCTAGTGGGACGCGATCAGCTCCTGGTAGGCGCGTGGCGCGTTGGGTGCGTAGGTGCCCAAGGCACTGACCGATGTGGTCGCGGATGCAGCAGTGTGCTGCCGCTCCAGCTTGAACCTGCCGACGATCCGCGACAGGCTCCCTGCCTGCTCCTGCAGCGATTGGGCTGCAGCCGAGGCTTCTTCGACCAGAGCCGCGTTCTGCTGTGTCGCCTGGTCCATCTGCGTGACGGCCTGGTTGATCTGCTCGATGCCCGAGGTCTGCTCCTGGCTCGCCGCGCTGATCTCGCCCATGATGTCCGTCACGCGCTTCACGCTGCCGACGATCTCTTCCATGGTGCGACCGGCATCGGCCACCTGCCGGCTGCCTTCCTCGACCTTGTCGACGGAGTCACCGATCAGCGTCTTGATTTCCTTGGCCGCCGCGGCCGAGCGCTGCGCCAGGCTGCGCACCTCAGAGGCGACCACCGCGAAGCCACGCCCCTGATCGCCCGCGCGCGCCGCCTCGACGGCCGCGTTGAGCGCCAGGATGTTGGTCTGGAACGCGATGCCGTCGATCACGCTGATGATGTCCACGATCTTCTTCGACGACGCATTGATCGAGCCCATCGTCTCCACCACCTGAAACACGACGCTGCCGCCCTTGACTGCGACTTCCGAGGCGGAGGTGGCCAGCTGGTTGGCCTGGCGCGCGTTGTCCGCGTTCTGCTTCACGGTGGAGGTCAGTTCTTCGAGGGAGGCGGCCGTCTGCTCCAGCGAGCTGGCCTGCTCTTCGGTGCGCGACGACAGGTCCTGGTTGCCCGTGGCGATCTGCGAGCTGGCCGTGGATACGTTCATCACCACGCCATGCACCTGCGTCAGCGAGCCCTGCAAGGCGGTGCGCATCTGGTCGAGAGCGCGCAGCAGGTGGCCGGTTTCGTCCTTGGCATAGCTGGGCTGGACTGCGCCCGTGAGGTCCATCTCGGCGATCGACTGCGCGATGGTTTCGGCGCTGCGCAGCGGGCCTGTGATGCTGCGTGCCAGCAGCCAGGCCAGCAGGGTGCCGAGCACCAGGCTCACGGCGGAACACACGATCAGCAGCGTGCTGGTCTGTGCGCGCAGATTGTTGGCGCGGGCGGCGGCGGCATCGAGCTGCTCGCGCTGCATGTCCACCACCTGCTGCACGCCCGCGATGTAGCTGACCGATGTGGGCTGGAACTGGGAGTCGAAGATGCGGTTGGCGCCTTCGAGGTCGCCCTTCAGCTTGAACTTGCTCACTTCCTCGCGCGAGGCGAGGTAGGCCTTGCGCAGGTTGCCGACCTTCTCGAGCAGCTCGCGCTCTTCGGGCTTGACCAGCTTGCCTTCGATGAACTTCTGCAGCTCGTTGGTGTCCTTGATCGACTTGGCTGTGGCCGGCGCGAAGTAGTCGATCAGGCTGGCGTCGCTGCTCTTGGCGATGGCCGCCGCTCGCTGCACGCCCGAGGTGGTGTGGCGCAGCCAGTCGGAGCCGGCACGCTCGGTCTTGACGTTGTCCTCGATCATGGTGTCGATCTCCTGGCTGAGCTGCTGCAGCTTCCACACCGCGGCGACGCTGGTGGCGAGAAAGAGCGCCAGGATGGTGCCCAGCACGATGGCCAGGCGCTTGCCAATTGAGACGTTGCTCAGAAACATATTCGGACTCCGGAATCCAGGGGAATGGTTGGATATCGGCAGTCCAAATGAAAACTTTAGTAAATGGCCCACAGATGGAGCCGCGCCGGGCCCTCGGGCCCCTGCTTCAGATCTTCAGGGGCGCGAACGACTTGACCAGATCGTCCAGCGCTTTGATCTGCGTCAGGAACGGCTCCAGCTTGTCCAGCGGCAGCGCGCTGGGGCCGTCGCACTTGGCCTGTGCCGGATCAGGATGGGCTTCGAGAAAGAGGCCGGCCAGGCCCACGGCCATGCCGGCGCGCGCCAGGTCGGCCACCTGCTCGCGGCGGCCGCCCGATGCGGCGGCACCGGCTTCGCGCTGCTGCAGCGCATGGGTCACGTCGAAGATGATGGGCAGGTTCTGCGTGACCTTCTTCATCACGCCGAAGCCCAGCATGTCGACCACGAGGTTGTCGTAGCCGAAGCAGGTGCCGCGGTCGCACAGAATGAGCTTGTCGTTGCCGGCTTCCTTGAACTTCTCGACGATGTTGAGCATCTGCGAGGGGCTGAGGAACTGCGGCTTCTTGATGTTGATGATGCGGCCCGTCTTGGCCAGCGCCACGACGAGGTCGGTCTGGCGCGCGAGGAAGGCGGGCAGCTGGAGCACATCGACCACTTCCGCGACTGGTGCCGCCTGCGCGGTTTCGTGCACGTCGGTCAGCACGGGTACGCCGAAGGCGTCTTTCACGGCCTGCAGGATCTTCAGGCCTTCGTCAAGGCCGGGACCGCGGTAGGAATGGATGGAGGAGCGGTTGGCCTTGTCGAAGCTGCCCTTGAAGACGTAGGGAATGCCCAGTTTCTGCGTGACGCGCACGTACTCCTCGGCGCTGCGCAGGGCGAGGTCCTTCGATTCGAGAACGTTGACGCCGCCGAAGAGGACGAAGGGGGCTTCGTTGCTGGCGTTGACTTGAGGGGTGATGGTGACGGTGGACAAGGTTTTCTCCTGGACAGGTGCTTCACTGCAGGCGCCTATTGTCGTTGCGCCGGCAAGAGGGGGGCGAGGGGGTCAGCCTGCCGGCGTTACCGTCAGGTAAAACGGCGTGAGCGTCCCGGCCACGGGCCGCAGGAGCTTGAGCAGCAGCGGGCGCCCATAGCCTTCGCCTGCAAGCCGCTTGAGCAGGTCGGACAGCTGGGCCAGCGGCACTCCGTCGCAGCCAATGAGGATGTCGCCGCTGCGCAGCCCGTCGCGCGCGGCGGCCGAGCCCGCCACCACCTCGACCACGCGCACCCCGGTGGCCACGGGCCATTCGTTCTCGCGCACCCAGCGCCTGGGCAATGCCACGGCCGCGCATTGCACGCCCAGCTTGCCGCGGCGCACCGCGCCATGACGCATCAGCTCGCCGGCCACCCAGCGTGCGGTGTCGATAGCCACCGCGAAGCTCAGGCCTTGCGCCGAAGGGATCACCGCCGTGTTCACACCGATGACCTGCGCCGCGCTGTCGAGCAGCGGGCCGCCCGAGTTGCCGGGGTTGAGGGCCACGTCGGTCTGGATCACGTCCTCGATCATCCGGCCGCCACGCGCGGGCAGGCTGCGGCCCAGCGCGCTCACGATGCCGGCGGTCACGGTGAAGTCGAAGCCCAGCGGGTTGCCGACCGCCACGGCCAACTGGCCGGGCTGCAGCGCGGCGGAACTGCCCAACGGCAGGAAGGTGCTCGGGTGCGACTCGATGCGCAGCACCGCGATGTCGGTCGAGGCATCGAGCCCGACCAGGCGCGCGACGCTTTCGGTGCCGTCGGCGAATGCGGCGCGCAACTCGTTTGCGCCCTCGACCACGTGGGCATTGGTGAGCGTGAAGCCATCGGGCGTGAAGAGAAAGCCGGAGCCGCTGCCCTGGCCGCTTGCGCCGCCGCGCTGCGCCTGCTTTCGGACCTTGATGTGGGCGACCGCCGCGCTGGCGGTGTGCGCCACCTGCGTGACGGTGGCCGAGTAGGAGTCAAGAATGAATTCGTCGCGCGCGCCCATGGAGCACCTCTTTTCAGTCGCCAGATCCCAGAAGAGATGGCGGCGTGCCGGAGGTTTTCAACCCGGGCGCGGGAAGGCGGCCGGGCCATCGTTTCAGAGCCCGGCGTTCATGAAGTCTTCAGCAGAGGCTCAGCGATTCTTCAGCAGCCGCCCGGACACTGTTGCTCCCAAGAACTACACCGACAGCACGGGGAACACAGCTTGAAGCACCTCATTCTTCTGCTTGCAGTCGCCAGCCTTGCGGCCGGCTGCGGCCACGACAACCACCGCCGCAATCGTGACCGCGACCACAACGGCATTCCTGACCGCTATGAACGCAACCGCGACAGCGATGGCGACGGCGTGCCCGATCGCTATGACCGTCGGCCGGACAACCCGCGCAAGTACTGATCGGCTCGTCGCTCAGGGCGGCTTTGGCCGCGACGACGGTTCCCACGAGTCGGGCGTGGTCGCCACCAGCGACTTGAAGTCCTTCCACGGCCGCGCGCCCGGGATGGTGCGCCCGCCGACGATCAGCGCCTTCGCGAACACCACCATGCGCTCGCGCAGATAGGCCTGGTCGGACGCGGGCCAGGTTTCGATGGAGTGCGGCCCGCGCGCCAGCACGATCTCTTTCACGCCGCGGATGCGGTTGTAGGCGGCCACGGTGCCTTCGAGCGTTTCCGCGCGGTCCCACAGGCCCTTGCCGAAGAAGGCGGCGGGCCAGCGGTCCATGCCCGCGAGCGTGGAGGAGTTCGGATAGAACACGATGTGGTGATCGGCCGCCATGCCACCCAGGAACAGATTGCGGTCGGCCAGGTCGGGCGAGTCGCCCACATAGCCCGCGCCGCTGGCGAACGACGACAGCAATATCGCGCCGCGGATGTTCCGCAAGCCCTTGGGCGGCGTGCAGTTGGGCTCGGGCATGTCGAAGCTGCACTGGGCCACGTAGTTCCTCGTCATGGCCCAGGCGGTGGACATCGAGCCGCGCGAGTAGCCGCCGAGCACCAGCGGAATCTCGCTCGATGGCATGCCAGCGAGCAGCTTGCCCCGGGTGGCTTCGCCTTCGAGCACTTGGCCCTGGGGCGTGAGGATGCGCAGCCCGCGCCCGGTTTCCAGCGCCGTGAGCGCGCGGAACACGTCTTCGCCTTGCTCCAGCGTGTTGGTGTCGCTGAAGCCGCCCGACAGGCCTTCGCCGCGCCGGTCGTAGGCCAGCACGTCGAAGCCGGCTTGGTTGAGCGCATACAGGTTCTCGCGCCACCAGCGCTGGCCCATGGTCTCGGTGGTCGCGTTGGGAAAGTTGATGGGAACGGTCTTGCCGGTCTTCTCGTCGATGTGGTACGAGGCCTCGTCGGGGTGCTGGATGGCCGTGAGCTGCCCGCCGCCGCCCGGCGCCATGATGACCAGCGCACGCACTTTCTTGCCCTTGCCGCCGTCCACGCCCGCGCCCTCGATGTACCAGCCACGCAGCTTGATGTTGCCGGTCATCTTCAGGTCGATGCGCTCGAAGGTGTCGCGCGGCGCGGTGAACTCGACCACGTAGGTGCGGGCGTCGGCCCCGGCGATGCTTTCGCGGTACGGCGCCTTGGCGAAGAAGGCGGGCCGGCGGATCTGCTTCAGGTCGACCTGGCCGTCCGGATCGATCTTGCCGGAGGGGTCGACCACGCCGGTCGAGCGCGTGGCGCGCTCCTTGTTGGGCGGCAGCCAGCGCTGCATCTGCGCGTCGATGCGCTTGAAGCATGCCGGGTCTTCCTTGCAGGTGCGCCAACGGGCCTTGAGCTTGTCGTCGGTGAACTCGGCGATGTGATAGTCGCCGCCCGCATAGCCGGAAGGCGTAGGGTTGGCCGTCATCAGCACCGGCACGCAGACCTTGGCGCCGGTGCCTTTGCTGTTCTTCTGGCCCTGCGGCAGCAGGTAGCCGCCCATCATGGCGTTGCGGTCGGTGCCGACCCAGGCGGTGCAGTCGGTGGGCGGCGGCGTGCTGGCGGTTGCCAGGCGCTGGGCTTCGGTGGGGCCGCTACAGGCTCCCAACAAAAGCAGCGCGGCGGCGAGGCCGGATGCGGCTGCGCGGCGGCGGAGCCGGGCAGGGCGCGTGATCGTTTCGGTCATCGAGTCGGGTGCTCCGGAAAGGCTCCGGGAACAGGAAATCTGGAAGCCCCGATCTTCGCCGGATCGGCGCTGCGCAATGGAAGCCGAAGCCGTTTCCGGATACAAGTTCTCTCCTTGTTGTCTGTAGGACATTTCCTGCACGCGCATGCGAATTTTTCTACTCTTTGCCGCTGCTGCGCGCGCGCCCAATCGCCGCGCTTCACAAGGAGACAAGAGAGATGAACTTCGAAGGCATCTATTGTTTCGACACCGCGAGCGTGCGATTTGCCTTCTACCCCGAAGGCCCTGGCGGCCCCCGCGTCATCGCGCAGATTTCCGAGGAAACCCTGCACGACGAATTCGGCGCCCGCGAGGTCGGCGACCATCTGCTGGAAACGTGCCGGCAGCACTTTCACGTCATAGAGCCCGTGGCCATCGCGCGCTACCAAGCCGGGTCGCATCGGTCCATCACGCTCACGATCGACGACTTCGCGCTGCACGCCTGAGCCGGCAAGGCTTGACGGCGCCGTGAGCGATTCGATCAATCAACCGTGCCCGGCAGGCGCGCGGTGACGGATCTCGCTTTGCAGCGCGCGCTGGCCTGCGGATAGCGCCAGTTCATAGCTCTCCACAGCGTCATACGCCTTGCGCAACACGCGCGGGTGCGTGCCCTTGTCGTCGGTTTCGAGCAACTGCCAGACAAAGGCGCCCGGCAACGGTTCTTCAATGGTGAGTTCGATGGGGTGTGTCATGGGTTTCACCATGGCGCGGCGGGGGAGTCTTGTCTGTAGGTCAGCGGCGACGGCTGTTGCGCGAAGGCGGGGCAAACGCCGGGCATCGTGCGCAAATTCATTGGCATGCGGTGGCAGCGCATTTCGAGTAATTCATATGCATTACATCGGCCGAAAAATTTCGACGTGTTATTACAAATCGTGACTAAATGCCTTGCTGAGATGTAACGCTATCCCATAATCGCGCCCGCAATACGTGTTTCGACACAAAAGTGTTGCTAATTAACAGAGATTTCAGGGGCGTAAAACATGAATCGGCACTTGCACCGCGTTGTCTTCAATGCGGCCAGAGGTATGCGTATGGTGGTCCAGGAAACGGCCACCAGCACGGGCAAGGGGGCAAGCAAGGCCACTTCTACTTCCGGCGTCGCGTTGCTTGGCGCGGTGATTGCTGGCGCTCTGGCTGCAGGACCGGTTCATGCGCAGATTGCCGGCGCACCCAACGTTTCCGGCAACCTTCGCCCAACCGTACTGGTGGCGCCCAACGGCGTGCCGCTGGTCAACATCCAGACACCTTCGGCCGCAGGCGTTTCGCGCAACGTCTACAACCAGTTCAACGTTGGTGCGAACGGCGCCATCCTGAACAACAGCCGGGTGAATGTGCAGACCCAACTGGGCGGGTTCGTTCAAGGCAATCCTTACCTCGCAACGGGGCCGGCGCGCATCATCCTGAATGAAGTCAACGGCGGCTCGCCGAGCCAACTTCGCGGGTACATCGAAGTGGGTGGCCAGCGCGCCGAAGTGATCATTGCGAACCCGGCCGGCATCAGCGTGGACGGCGGCGGCTTCATCAACGCCTCGCGGGCTACGCTCACCACCGGAACACCGCAGTTCAACGCGATCGGGGGGCTTGATAGCTTCCTCGTGCGCGGCGGCACCGTCACCATCGATGGTGCGGGGCTCGATGCGAGCAAGACAGACTACGCGGCCATCCTGGCGCGTGCCGTGCAGGTCAATGCTGGTATCTGGGCGAGTGAGCTCAAGGTGGTGACTGGTGCGAACGAGATCAGCGCTGATCACAGCCAGGTCACGCCGACGTCAGGCACTGGTGCTGCTCCGACCTTTGCGCTCGACGTTGCGGCGTTGGGTGGCATGTATGCGAACAAGATCGTCTTGATCGGGAGCGAAGCTGGCCTGGGCGTACGCAACGCGGGCAGCATCGGCGCTGGTGCTGGGGGACTTGTCGTTACTGCAGCAGGTCGCCTCGAGAACATCGGCACGCTGGAAGGCCAACGCGTTGAACTGACCACACCTGGCGATATCTCCAACCGTGGCGGCACGATCCGTCAGGCCAGCTCGGCAGGTCTGACCATTGCCTCGCCGGTCTTGAGCAACACCGACGGCGGGGTGATCGGCGCCGAACCCGCGAGCGCCAGCACAAGCGGTGGTGGCACGGCAACCCCTGGGACCTCGACGCCAAGCAGCGGCGGAGGCACGGCGACGCCATCGACAACGGATGTTGGCGGCACCAGCACCGGTGGAACGTCCACTCCGACGACGTACACACCTCCCGCGCCAGGCGTCATCACTGCCGGTGGCACCATCTCCAATGACGGCGGCAAGATCTACGCGGGTGGCCCCATCACGCTCAACACGCCGCAGATCAACAATGCAGGCGGCTCGCTCAATGTTGCGACGATGGTCGTCGCAGGTCCGAGCTTCAGCAATGCGGGCGGTACGCTCAATGTCAGCCAGAGCTTCGGCGCGAACGTCGACAGGTTCGACAACACTGGAGGCAAGCTCAATGCGGGCAGTTTGAGCATTACTACCACAGGCGATCTGCTCAACGCCGACGGCACGCTCACGAGCGCGTCCGATGCCAATCTGACAGTGGGTGGCAATGCCGACAACACACGCGGCACCATCTCGGCTACGGGTGCTCTGATCGCCAACGTCGCTGACGCAATCCAGAACACCTCCGGCACGCTGGCCTCGAACCAGAATCTCAATGTCACCAGCCGGTCCCTGAACAACAGTCAGGGCAACATCTCTTCAGCAGGCAGCAATGTGCAGCTCACCGTTGGTCAGCAACTGCTGAACACCGGGGGCCATATTGCCAGCGGCGGGACGCTTGCGATCCAGACCGGCAGCCTAGACGGCAGCAGCGGCAATTTGCAGAGCACCGGCGACATGAGCGTCACGGCCAGCCAAGCTCTGGCCTCTACCGGCACCAACGTCGCAGGTGGCAACGCCACGTTCAAGGGCGCTTCCGTCGACCTCTCTGGTAGCCAGACGGGCGCATCCAACATCGCAATCACGGCCACACAGGGCAACGTGACTACCAGCGGCGCCACCGTCGCCACCCCCGGCACGCTCGCCGTCACGGCCAATGCGCAGCCCGGCCAGACGCTGGTGAACAACACCGGCAAACTCAACGCGGCCCAACTGCAAATCAACGCCTCGAACATCGCCAACACCAACGACGGCGAGATCGTGCAGGCCGGCACCGGCGCGACCGTCCTCGCCGTCAGCGGCAGCATCGACAACTCGAACTCGCACATCGCGACCAATGGTCAGGATCTGACTCTTCAGGCTGCATCCATCACGAACACGGTCGGCACGATCGACCACGCCGGCACCGGTACGCTGACCATCGCGGGGGGCAGCTTCAACGGTGCGGGTGGCGCGATCACTGGCAATGGCGCATTGGCTGTCAATCTGTCCGGCGCGTTCAATCAGGACGGCGGCACCACCTACGCAAAGCAGATCGACATCACTGCCGGCTCGCTGAGCAACCGGAGCCGAGGCAGCATCGTGCAGGCCGGCACCGGTACTACGACGCTCAACGTCGGCGGTGCTCTTTCCAACAATGGGGGAACCATCGCAAGCAATGGCGCCGTTGCCGCCAACGCAGACTCGATGACCAATCAGGGCGGCAAGCTGCAGGCTGCGAACTCCTCCGATCTGAACCTCACCGTTGCCAGGCAACTCGACAACTCTGCAGCGGGCAAGATCTCTTCAGGCGGGAATACCAGCGTCTCGGCCGGTGGCCTCAAGAACGACACAGGTAGCTTGAGCGCCGTCGGCAACCTGAACGCAACGGTCTCGGGCACAGCGACGAACCTGGGCGGCACGCTCGCAGCTAACGGTAACACCACCCTGACAGCGGTCAGCCTGGACAACAGTGCAGGTACGACGGCGGCCGTCAGCGGCGATCTAAACGTCACAACCACAGGCGCCACCACCAACACAGGCGGAACCTTGCAAGCCGGCGGCGTTACGACGTTGAGCAATGGTGGCTTGAGCAGTGCGGGCGGCAAGGTCTTCGGCAACAGCCTGAGCATCGACACCCACGGTGGAGCGTTGGACAACAGCGCCAAGGGGACCATCGCTGCGAACACCACCGTCGACGTGAAGTCCGGGGCTCTGAACAACGACACCGGTCTCATCCAGGCAGGCGCTGCGCTGGTCATCGATACCAACAGCCAGGTGCTCACCAACACCAATGCCGCCGGCTACACCAATGGCCAGGGCGGCATCACGAGCGCCGACACCCTGACGCTCAATGCAGGCTCCATCAAAAACAACGAGGGATTCATCGGCGCCAAGGGAACGCTCACCGCCACGACAAAGGGTGCGCAGGGCTTCTCCAACACCACCAGTGGAAAGGTCATCGGACAGGCCGCGGTGACGATCAACACCAGCGGCGCAAGCTACAACAACAGCGGCGGTGAGACCCAGGCAGTCGGAGCCCTGACGATCAATGCCGGCGCGATCCAGAATGCAGGAGGGCTGCTGCGCTCCAGCGACACCACGACGCTGAATGCGGCGAGCATCGACAACGCCAACACCAGCGGCACGAATCAGGGTATCGAGGGAACGAACGTCACGATCAATGCCGGGGGTCTTGGGAACAAGGCCGGGGCCATTCGCGCCGCGCAGAACCTCACGGTGACAAGCGGTGGCACCGTTGACAACTCTACGAGCGGTCTTCTGTCGGCGGGAGACACCCTCAAGATCGTCGATCCGAACGCAGGGAATCCGGGCGCCAAGAAGCTCAACCTGTTGAACACCGGCGGCACCTTGACGGCCACGAACAGTCTCCAGATCGATGCCGCAAAATTCAGCAACGACGGGAGCTTTGCGACTGGCAAGGATTTGTCCGTCGCGCTGACCCAAGACATCGACAACAACCGCGATATCAGCGTCAGCGGCAATCTCACCTACGGCACCACCGGCCATCTGACCAACAACGCCAAGCTGCTTGCGGGCAATACCTTGGCGGTCAACGGCAATGTGGTCGACAACACCGCCACGGGCGAGATGTCGGGAATGAACACCATCATCAATGCCGGCACGTTGAACAACCGCGGCTTGATCGACAGCCAAGGCCGCACCCAGGTCAATACGAGTGCGCTGAACAACATCGGCACAGGTCGCATCTACGGCAACGCCATTTCGATCAGTGCGGGGACATTGGTAAACGACACCGAAACCGTCAATGGCACGACGACGGCCGCGACCATAGCTTCGCGCGGTAATCTGGACATAGGCGTGAGCAAGCTCACAAACCGCGAGCATGCCCTGATCTTCAGCGGCGGAAACATGGCTATCGGCGGCTCGCTCGACGCAAACCGCAGGGCCACCGGCCAGGGCGGCACACTCGATAACCTGAGCGCGGACATTCAGTCGCTGGGCGACATGTCCATCTCGATGGCACAGGTCAACAACCGCGACGTGCATATCCAGTTGGGCACACCCACTTCGGTCTCGAGCGTCGTGGTCGGAATAGCGCCCGTCACCCCTGTGGGCAGTGGTGTCGGTCGGACGACGCAGTACACGATGGACGAAGTCAACCTCGATTCAGTCAACGGATTCGTGTACCGCAAGGACACGGGCGAACTGGTCGGCATGGGTGGCTACGGCGTCTGGACCAACAACATCACCACGGTCACCGACACGGCTGTCAATGCCGACCCGGCACACCTGATCGCAGGCGGCAACATGACGGTCAATGGCCGCCTGTACAACCAGGACAGTCAGGTACTTGCAGGTGACATCATCACAGCCAACGACTACCAGTCCAGCCAGTTGACCGGCTTGGTCAATGTGTCGGGCCTGGCGAGCGTGATCAACAACCAGGGCCAGGTTCAGGCCGTCAACATTCCTCTGGTACTCCCCCCGCAGAGCATCGCATTAGGCGCCTACAAGTATCAGCAGAACCTCAATGCGACCACGGGCTACAACGCCGGCAGCGCGGCTACAGGATCCGGCAGTGCGACTGGGGGTGGAGCGAGCGGCGCAAGCGGCGGTCCCGGCGCGGGAGTCATCGTGGAGGTGACGGCCAATGTGGGCACGGTCGTTGGCACCGGCGGCACAGGGGCTGGTGCATCCGGAGGAACGAGTGCCGGAAGCACTCGGACCGTTCCGACCGTGGTGCGCACCAGCACGCCGAATCTGACGGTGCCGCAAGCGAGTCTGTTTCGTACTCAGGCCGGAGGCAACTACCTGATTGAGACGGATCCCAGGTTCGCGAACTACCGCAACTGGCTCAGCAGCGACTATCTGCTTAACAGCTTTGGGGTCGACCCGAACAACACTCTCAAGCGCCTGGGCGATGGTTTCTACGAGCAGCAACTCATCCGCGAGCAGGTTGCCCGCCTGACCGGCTATCGCTATCTGGATGGATTCAAGGACGATGAAGAGCAGTACACGGCCCTGATGAATGCGGGGGCGACCTTCGCGAAACAGTACGGGCTTCGTCCGGGCGTGGCGTTGAGTGCGGCGCAGATGGCGCAATTGACCAGCGATATCGTCTGGCTTGTCGAGCAAACAGTCACGTTGCCAGACGGCAGCACCCAGCAGGTGCTCGTGCCGCAGGTGTATGTGCGGGTGCGGCCAGGAGACATTGACGGCTCGGGGGCGCTTCTTAGCGCGGACGCGACGATCATCAAGAGCACGGGCGATGTGACGAACAAGGGCACCATCGCTGGCCGGTCCCTGGTGTCGATTACCGCCGACAACGTCAACAACCTCGATGGCGGTCGGATCGCAGGCGGAGTCGTGGGCGTGACCGCTCGCACCGATCTCAACAACATCGGCGGAAGTATCACGGCACAGGACGCCGTAGTCCTCGCTGCCGGACGCGATATCAACATAAAGACCACGACCTCGAGCGCTGGGACCACGACCGGCATCGACCGCGTGGCGGGTGTCTATGTGACCAACCCCGGAGGGGTATTGGTAGCTTCGGCTGGTCGAGACGCCAATATCGTTGGTGCGGCGTTGATGAGCGCTGGTTCAGCGACCCTGAGCGCGAATCGCAACATCAACCTGGGCACCATCTCCGAGGGATACACCATCTCGTTTGCCAACAAGAACATTGCAGGTATCTCGTCGCAGAGCCGGGAAGTGGGTTCGATCGTCCAGGCGCAGGATGGTGTGAGCCTCGTCTCGGGCAATGACGTGAATATTCGTGCTGGTTCGGTAACCAGCGCAGATGGTGCGCTGATTGTCACAGCCAAGAACGACATCAACCTGACGGCAGGGCAGGAGGTAACAAGCGTCGCCGCAGCCTCACAGAAGTCCTCCAACGGCTTGTTTAGGAAGAGCAGTTCCAGCACCTTGGACAGTTCGAGCACTGCGGAGGTGCTGTCCAGCAGCCTGAGCGGCAAAACCGTGGCCTTGGTCGCGGGCAACGACATCAATGCCCAAGCGGCACTACTGAGTTCGCAGGATGCCATGAGGCTTTCGGCCGGACGTGACATCAACCTCACGACCGCCAATCGGACCACGCAGGACCTGCATGCCAGCCAGCAGCGCAGCAGCAGTACTGGGTTGTCCAAAGCTTGGGCGGTGGCTTCCGATGCCGGAGGTCCAGTCGGCGGCTACGGCAATCGGCAGTTCTCGGGGAACAGTGCCAGCGCCGACATAAAGACCCAGGCCGTCGGCACCACCATCTCTGCCGGCAGCCTGCAGACGATCAGCGGGAGAGATACCACCCTGCAAGCAGCGACTGTTGTTGCCGACGGGAACATCACGATGCTGGCTGGGCGCAATCTCACCATCGAGAGCGCTCAGAACACGGAACTCAGCAGCAGTTCTGCCGCCAACGCCAAGAGCGGATTCATCGGCTCTTGGTCGTCTCCTGGGCTCGGACATATCAAGGACTTCGGCGCCCAGGCGACGATCAGCACGACTCAGCAATCCAGTCAGGTGGCCAGCCTTACAGGCAACGTGACCCTGGTGGCAGGCAACGAGTATCGTCAGACAGCCAGCAGCGTGATGGCTGCGGGGTTGGCCGGTTCTCAGGTAGGCGGCGACGTCAACATTCTTGCGAAGAACGTCACCATCAACGAAGCGTATAACATCGAGCAGAGCGTGAGCATGCAGCGCAGCTCCAGCAGCAAGCTGGGCGGCAGTGCCAGCTTCATGGGGGTGAGTACCGACAGCCTGCGCAATGCCCAAAGCACCGTGCGGGCGATGGGAGACACCAGCGGAAACGGTCGCATGCAGGTGTTGGGTGCGCTAAATCTGGCCATGGCGGGCCAGCAGGCCTACGGCGCGGGCAGCACGCTCGCTGGCGCCCTGAGCGGCAGCGGCCCCAGCCTGACCGACTTGAGCGGCATGGGGCAGCTGAGCTATGGCGTGAGCGTGAGCGCGAGTCGCAGCACCAGCCAGGGCACCAGTGTCACAACCAATACCACGGCCATTGGGTCCAGCGTGACGGGGGCGAATAACGTCAACATCGTGGCGACCGGTGCAGGCGCCAACTCCAACATCCATGCGGTGGGTTCCACCATTGCGGCTGGCAACACCGTCAACATGGCGGCGGACAACGACATCCTTCTGGAGGCGAGCAAGAACACAAGCTTGACGGTGGGGCAGAACTCAAGTCATGGCAGCAGTGTGGGGGTAACCCTCGGTGCTGGTGCACAGAACGGCTTCAGCATCCAGTTGGGTGTGCAAAACGGTAAAGGCAGCGACAACCAGAACGAGACCACCTACAACGCCACCCAGGTTTCCGGTGGCAACGCAGTGAACGTCTCCAGCGGGCGCAACCTCACACTCAACGGGGCAACCATCGCAGGCAACCGTGTGAAGGCGGATGTTGGGGGCGACCTGAACATCGCGACCTTGCAGGATGTGAGCGTGGGCCAGAGCCGGCAGTCCAGCAGCGGCTTTGGAGTCAGCCTGTGTATTCCACCAATCTGCTACGGGGCTGTCGCTACCGTCAGCGGCAATGCCGCCGGCGCCAAGGCCGATGGGATTTTCATCAGTCCCAACACCCAGTCGGGCATCAAGGCTGGGGATGGTGGGTTCGATGTGAACGTCAAGGGCAACACGAATCTCGCGGGTGCCGTGATCGAGAGCACCCAAGCGGCCATCGACAACAGCAAGAACACCTTCTCCACGGGCGGTGCGCTCACGATGACCGATCTGCAGAACTTGAGTAGATCGAGTGGCAGCAGTTATTCGGTCGGTGCCAGCGTGAGCTTGGGCTACACAACACCCAGCGATCCGAATCCGTCATGGGATCCCAAGGAGGGACAAGCTGCAGTGCCGCCGGGGCGTGGTGCCGGCCTAGGCAGCTATTCCGGAAACAATCAGGACAGCACCACCAAATCAGGCATCAGTGGCATCGCGGGCGATCAGAGCGTAAGGACTGGCGATGCAAGCAGCGCCGGGACTTTGATCAAGGACTGGAACACGCAAGACATCATCAAGAATGTGCAGGCTCAGGCCGCGTTGACGCAGGAGTTCAATACGAATGCTTCAAGGGCAGTGGGAACGTACGCTGATCAGCAGACGCGCAAGTACGAATTTGCCAAAGATCAAGCCCAGCTTGCCCAACAGGTCTTGAACAACCCAGATGCGACGCCAGAACAACGGCAACAGGCTCAGCAGGTTCTAGACGGTGCCAACAGCATCATGAACGCTGAGCAAGGAAACTATGACACTTGGAAGGAAGGTGGCGTAGGTCGCATAGTCGCGCACACCATCGTTGGAGCCCTGGGTGGAGGGGTTGATGGTGCGTTGGGCGCCTCAACAACGGCTTTGGCGGCCCCGATGATCGACAGCTATACGGCGGGCCTACCGTCAGGTATCAAGGACGCGGTGGGTGCCGCCGTAGCTGCAGGAATTGGGGCGGCTGCGGGAGGAGCCACAGGTGCAGCAAGTGGGTATTCGCAGGATGTGAACAACAGACAGGCGAACGCTGCTCAGAGAGCAGCGCTTGCCAGACTGCAGGAAGGCGCAACGGCGGATAAACAAAAAAGACTCGCGGACGCGCAATGTGCAATCTTGAAATGTGCCGCAGGGGTGGATCCAACCACTGATGGATACGGTGAGCTTATCGCGTCACAGAATCGCGGAACTCAGTACGCCGTCGAAATTGCCGATCTCATGAAAACCGGCGCATATCACGTGTATGGTGCAGCGGACCTCACCATCGACGTGGCACGCTGGGCCGCAGAAAGCGTGGCAAATGGCGCTAAAAATTTTGGAGCTGCGGTCGTTAGCGACTTTCGTACTGCAGTAGCAGCGGCAAATCCGCCGCAAGTGCCGCCGGATATTGATGGAGGCGGAAATACGCCAAATACCGGCGGAGCTATTGTTACGCCACCGACTTTCGTGTGTGCGGGTATGGCTTGTGTTGTTACGCCCCCCGTGGTGTCGCCTGGATATGTTCCGAGCAATTTTACTTTTTCATCTGGCAATGGATCATCGAGCGATGGGTCTGATAATACGAGTCCTATCCTTACTGGTAGTCCGTACAATCCCGCGAACGTCGAGTCTCGGATCAAGCCAAATTATCAGGCAAATCCGGCACACGATACTTCAAGTCCTTTGTATAACCCAAAGAAAACGCCAGAACCAAATGACGCGCAAGCAGCATATCAAAGCAATTCAATACGCGCAGGCATGGGAACTTGGTATGCGAAGGGAGAGGGCGGGTACTACCAATATTTCTCAGACAATGCAGGGACAGTTCACTTTGCAGGCACTGTGCCAGAGTCAAAGGTGCCGTACAGTATCGTTCAGCGATTAGGAAAATGAAGATGTATTTTGGGAAAAAAGAAAGATTTGCAATTTTCCTGGAGCTTGATGAAGCCTCGGGAAGAGAGTGGATGTTTGGAAAATTTTGCTACTGTATCAATGGAAGGCAAATTGGTGATTTTGATGCAGGGATTTCTTTGCGCGATGTATTCTTTCAAATGAAGTACATAAGAGGAGATCGCGGCCATCGTGATTTTGAAAAACTCTTCAAACTTCCAAAAAATATTTTCTTTCGATTGATGTCGGATGCATTGAGCGAGCGAAGCAATGAAATAGCTCAATATGCTTCAGAGGATTTTCTTCCTGCCTCGCTTGATGTATGCCCGCTCGTTGATATATTCGGGGCTTGGAGGATTTTTCTTGTGGGGTACGCAAAGCAAGAGAGGTTAATTTTTGGGGAATGTGATGAAAGCGAGGTTTTTGAATTGATCTTGCCGGCGGGGGAGTTTGATGAGGTGTTTGAAGCGTCTTATTTGCAGCTTGAATTGATGTATGAGGCGGCAATTTCTCAATAAGTGAAGTTTCGGAGTTTCGAAAGTGTTAATAAAAGCAACATTTAAAATGAAATTGCATTGGTCTTTTGTCATGGATGCTGCGCCAAGTGCTCTCGTGTCGCTCTAATGAAGGTCATCAACGGTTGTTCTGCGCTGCATCACTAAAAGCACTCGGCTGAGCCAATGAAACCTCGGCCAAGAAAAATAAAAGAGAAAGCGGGGGTTGACGTGAAACGTAATCTATTGATTGCCGCGGTGGCTGCCGGCCCCTTATTGGCTTGGGCCCAGCAGTCTCCAACGACTCCGCAACCCTTCGTTGAACAACAACGCCAGCAAGAGCGCGAACGCGCCTTGCGCGAGCAGAATGAACGCACCGTCGACCAGCGTCCGCAGGCTGCACCGCCAGCTCCGGTCCAGCGCATCCCTGAATCCGGGTCCCCGTGCTTTCGCATCGACCGCGTGCTGCTCGTTGGCGAACAGTCGGAATCTTTCCAATGGGCTGTCGCGGATCTGTCCGGTCTTGAGGGCAATGATTCTCCGATCGGCCGCTGCCTCGGCACAACCGGCGTCAACGTGGTGCTGGCGCGTGCGCAGCAAGCTGTCATCGCACGTGGCTACATCACCACCCGCGTGCTGGCTGCGCCGCAGGACCTGTCGACTGGCACGCTGACCCTCTCGCTGGTGCCCGGCCGCATCGCAGCCATTCGGACAACGCCCGATTCTTCGCCTACGCTGCTCGGCAACTCCGCCTTGCTAGCCACGGCCATTCCCGTGCGCTCGGGCGAGCTCCTGAACCTGCGCGACATCGAACAAGGCCTGGAGAACCTCAAGCGCGCCCCCACGGCTGAGGCCGACATCCAGATCGAACCTTCGACCGCCCCCAATGCCAAGCCCGGCGACAGCGACCTCGTCGTCAAGTACGTCCAATCCAAGAAGTGGCGTATTGCATTGAGCCTCGACGACAGCGGCACCGAAGCCACAGGCCGCTACCAGTCTGGCGCCACCCTGTCCCTGGACAACCCCTTCGGCCTGAACGACCTGTTCTACGTCAGCGCCAACCACAACATCAACAACCACGTCTTCAGCGACCCGGCCAAGGGTACCGAAGGCCAGACCGTTCACTACTCGCTGCCCTACGGCTACTGGCTCCTGGGCTTCACCGCCTCCAACAGCCAGTACCACCAGAGCGTGGCCGGCCTGAACCAGGACTACGTCTACGCCGGCAAGTCCAACAACGCGGAGGTCAAGCTCTCGCGCCTGCTCTACCGCGACCAGAGCCGCAAGACCACGGTGGCCGTCAAGGGCTGGCGCCGCGAGTCGCGCAACTTCGTGGACGACACCGAGGTCGAGGTGCAGCACCGCGTGGTCGGCGGCTGGGAGTTCAGCCTGAACCACAAGGAGTTCATCGGCGAGGCGACGCTCGAAGGCACGCTGGCCTACAAGCGCGGCACCGGTGGCTTCGGCTCGCGCGTCGCACCGGAAGAAGAGTTTGGCGAGGGCACCTCGCGCCTGAAGCTCTATACCGCCGACGTCACCCTCAATGCCCCGTTCAAGCTCGGCGAGCAGAAGCTGCGCTATTCCGGCCTGATCCGCGCCCAGTGGAACCGCACACCGCTGACCCCGCAAGACCGCTTCGCTATTGGCGGGCGCTACACGGTGCGCGGCTTCGATGGAGAGACAAGTCTGCTGGGTGAGCGCGGCTGGCTCATCCGCAACGACATCGGCTGGGCCATGGGGCAGAGCGGGGCGGAGTTGTATGCAGGCATGGACTACGGCCATGTTGGCGGGCGTTCGACGATTGATCTTCTGGGCCGCAGCCTTGCCGGCGCAGTCATCGGCGTGCGCGGCCAGTGGAGCAAGCTGAGCTACGACTTCTTCGTCGGCGCGCCAATCAGCAAGCCGGAGGGCTATCGCACTGCGAAGGTGACGTTGGGTTTCAATCTCAACGCAAGTTTTTAATCAGAGGGAGATTCCAGTGAGAGCAACGAAGGAAGAGGCGCGCGTGAAAGTTGTTGCCACGCGATTCGCAGGGCTGGGCATCGCGCTCCTGTTGTCCGCATGCGTGACCCAACCACCGCTGACGGCGAGCCAGCCAGGCGAAGCGGCCGCCTCGGCGCCTGCCCTGAGCAGCTATGCGGCGCCCGATGGCATCGTGCCTGTGGGCAAAACGCAGGTGCGTTTGCGTGGCAAGTCCTATCCCGAAGACTTCGAGCCGTTGCGAGTGGTGCGCCGCGATCACACGGGTAATGCCGTTGCCGCGCAGGTGGCGCTTCGCGTGGGTGCGTCGGCCATCGTGGGGAGGCCTGTAATCGGTACAGTGCAGGGCTTTTCCAAAGATGATCTGGTCGGTGATCCGATCCCGGAACTCGTGGGCCAACCATGGGCCACCAATCCGGGCTTGAAGGATTTGCCCGAAGCGCTCGGTGAGGTCGCCACCCGCGTCTATGCTGCCCGGGCGTGGGCTGAACTGGAGCGCGGCCGTCGCGAAAGCGGATGGACGCGTGAAGACATGGAGTCTGCGGCGCAGTTGCCGGCCGAGGCCGATGCACCGATCAATCCTGGCGTGTGGCGACTGGTCTATGAGAATCTGTCGGGCACCGACGAGTTGTATCGCCTGCAGTTCAGCGCCGGGCTGGCCTTGGCGAGCCTGCGGTTCGGCCTTCCGCCAATTCCTGCCAATTGCTCCTATCGTTCCGAGCCGGCAGATTGGGCCGCCTGGCGGGCCGACAACTGGCAGCGCATTCGCGAGGAACGCGCCAAGGCGTTGGCGCAGTGTGTCGATACGCTTGTGCAAACCAAAGCAAGGCTGTGGTGACGGACGCTTCTTCGCACTCCTGCGAGTTGTCGAGGTGCGCTCCGTTTAGTGGGCGGTAGCCGTAGTCATCCGCCGCAGCAATGGCTGCCTCGCCAACACCGCCTCGCACGGCCCATGGTCAAGCACATGCCCAGCCTCCATCAGCACCACAGTGTCGAACCGCTCGAGCAGACTCAGCCGATGGACCGACGCAATCAAGCAAGCATCCGGAAACGCATCCGCAATGCGCCCGAGCACGCGGGCTTCTGTGCTGGCATCGAGCGCGCTGGTCGGCTCGTCGAGCAGCAGCAGTGAGCTGCCTTGCGCCGCGAGCACGCCGCGCGCAAGGCACAGCCGCTGCCTCTGCCCGCCTGAAAGATTGAAGCCCCGCTCCGACACGGCCGTGTCGAGGTCGCCGTGGTTCGCCTTCAGCACTTCGTCAAAAGTGCTCGTGTGCAGCGCGGCCTGCAGGAGCGTGTCGTCGCGCGGCTGTCCGAAGGCGAGGTTCTCGCGCACGCTGGCTTCGAACAGTTCTGTCTCCTGCGGGATCAGCGTGGCGAGCCGGCGCAGTTGTGCCCAGTCGACCGGCTGGCCGTCGAGCAGCAGCGTGCCGCCGTCAGGCGGATAGAGCCCGGCCAGCACGCGCAGCAGGGTGCTCTTGCCGCCTCCGCTCGGGCCGACGAGGGCGACGCGTTCGCCGCGGCGCAGTGTCAGCATCACGTCGTGCAGGCCACTCCGCACGGGTTCGGCAACCCCGGGTTCTTCTTCGGCCGAAGCACCGCGCGGCGCGTAGCGCCATTGCAGCGCCTGGATGCTCAACTGCCGCCACGGCGCATCGGCCTCTATCCGCTCTCGCTCGGGTACCTGCTCGGGCGGCGTGGCCATCGCTTCGTTTCCCGATGGCGCCTGCCAGATCGGCTCGGCGCTGCTGTAGTCCGTGTGCATGCGCGCAAAGAAACTGAAGTTGGCGGCCACCGAAGTCACGACGCCGGCCGCCTGCTGCGCGTATTGATAAATCATGAACACCGCGCCCAGCATCACGGCCTGTCCGGGCGCACGTGCCTGCCACACGTAGACCACCACCAGCCCCCAGGTCAGCGCCAGCCCCATGAGGTCGACGGCGAACCACTTGCCTTCGTTGAGGACCACGGTGCGCTTCAGCGGCAGCGAGATCGCGGCCATGCGTCGCCGCAGCAGCAGCCTTGAGGCACCCTGCAGGCGCAGGCCGATCACGGTCGAGGCATTGCCCAGGAAGTCGAGCAGCACAGCCACATAGCGCCGATCGGCATCGTTCTCGGCGCGCGCCAGTTTCATCAGCGCGCGGTCGATGCGCACGATGACGAGGCCGATCAGCACATACCCCGCGAGCGCCGTCACGCCACTGGTGCGCGACAGCAGCGCCAGCGCGACCAGCGGGCCGACGAAGTTGACGGCGTTGGTGAGCCAGATGAACTGGTTTTGCGCGAAGTCCGACAGCGCGCGGCCGGCCTGATGCACGCGGTGTTGCAGCTCGCCGGAGTGGTGGTCATCGTGCCAGGCGAGAGGTGCGGCTGCGATGCGTGCGTACAGCTGGTCGGCGAGTGTCTCGCGCACCTTCACGCCGACGTTGCGTTCGAGAATGCGGCCCGGGCCGTGCAGCACCCATGCGCCAACGGCCACCCCGACCAGTGCCGCGATCCAGTGGCCGGCTGTGTTCAGCTCGCCGCGCTGCAGTGCGTTGATGGCCTGTCCCGCGAGGTACGGCAGCGTGAGGCGGATCAGCTGCGAAGCTGCAAGCAGCGCAGTGGCCGCCAGCAGCTGTCCGCGCGCGCCTTCCGCAAAGTGCCACAGGGCGGCATAGAGCTCGCGGATGGCGTTGCCGGGGCCGATCTTCTTGTCCGTCTTGTCGCTGGCCTGCATGCGTGTCAGCCCGCCTTGCGGAATGTGAGGTTGATGCGCGTCGCGCCCAGCAGCGGGTGCGGCTCGTCTTTCAGGGGCAGCACGCCGTGGTAGCGCAGCCGGTCTTCGCCGCCCCAGACCACGACGTCGCCGTGCACCAGCGGTACGCGCACCGTCTTGTCGCCGCGCGCATGTCCGCCGAACAGAAAGACCGCGAGCATGCCGAGCGACACCGAGACGATGGGCGCGCCGTAGTCGTGCTCGTCCTTGTCCTGGTGCAGCGACAGCCGCGCGCCCGGCGTGTAGCGGTTGACGAGGCAGGCGTCGGGCGCGAAGCCGTCGAAGCCGGCCGCCGAGGCTGCCTCGCGCGCCAGTCGCGTGAACGGCTCGGGCATGGCGGGCCAGGGCTTGCCGCTGTCGGGGTCGGTGGCGCTGTAGCGGTAGCCGCGCCGGTCGCTGGTCCAGCCGAGCGCACCGCAGTTGGTCAGCGCAACGGACATGGTGAAACCGCCCGGTGTGACGAGGTGGCGGAAGGGCGCGCGCTCTGCCAGCCCTTCGATGGCCGGCAGGAGCGCGTCGACGAAGGGCAGGGCGAAACCGGGCAGCACGAAGGCGCCCGGGCCGAGTGGTTCGCGCGCCTCGCGCGGCGGGTCGTCGAACAGTGAAAGGGTGGCGGATCCGCCGCCGCTGGAATTCCGGGAGCTCGTTGTTGAGTTCATGCCCCTCGATCTTTGCCGAAAAGCCGCCTCGGCCCCAATTCGCCGGAGCTCCCATGTTCAGGTGATGTCGTTTGGCGGTGTTGCACTTAGCCTCTGCTCCCCAGCCATAAGTAGTGCTTAGGGTTTAAATTCTTGTAACTGCGTAATAAAAGGAATACGGTGTGCTCATCATGGACAGCGCTCGACTTCCCCTCAGCGTGCCAGAAGGCTGGACGGGTTGGTTCGAGCTCATGCGCACGCCGAGCGGCACCTATGCCGGCATTTGCGAGTTGAGTCTGCGCGGCATTCCGCGCTGCGCCCTGGTGATTACCCAGCAGCTGACATGGGACGCGGCGATCGAGCGGGCAACGCTGCGGGCAGACCACTTCGTCAGGCAATGGGGGCCGGCGCGCGAGCATTGAACTGAACGCGCGCGGCGGCGCGGCAAGGTCGGCAGGCGCGTGGTAGAAACCGCGAGCCTTTCGATCCACGCTCCAACCCACGCCTCGTCGTTCCAATGCCGAACTCTCCTTGTCGGGCTGCTGACAGACCGCGCGCCCGGTGGCTGTCGTGGCTGCTGCTCGGCATCGTCGCGCTGTGCATGGCCGGCTGCGCCGGACTGCCCGTCGACGTGCAGCGCAAACCCTCCGTCGCAATCACCGACGGCGCGGACACCACGCTCGGTCGCCTCGTGAAGGCGGCTGCTCCGCCCGGCGAGCCGCTGAGCGGGTTCAGGCTGCTGCCGATGCCGCAGTTCTCGCTGCACGCGCGCATCGAACTCGCGCGCCGCGCGCAGCGCTCCATCGACGTGCAGTACTACCTCGTGCAGAACGACGAGACCGGCCGCTACCTGCTGCGCGCCCTGCGCGACGCGGCCGACCGCGGCGTGCGCGTGCGGCTGCTGGTGGACGATCTCTACACCGCCGGTGCCGACCCGCTCTTCGCCAGTTTTGCCTCGCATCCGAACGTCGAGGTGCGGCTCTTCAACCCGTTCCCCGCGGGGCGTGGCCGCTTCGGCACGCGCTGGGCCTGGTCGATCCTCGACTTCGACCGCGTGCACCGCCGCATGCACAACAAGCTCTACGTGGTGGACAACACCATCGGTGTGATGGGCGGGCGCAATATGGCCAACGAGTACTTCCTGCGCGACGGAGGCTCGAACTTCATCGACATCGACACGCTGGTGGCAGGCGCCGTGGTGCCCAAGCTGTCGTCGCTGTTCGACATGTACTGGAACAGCCCGTACGTGTACCCCATCGAGTCGCTGGTGCCGCCCACCGGCGAAACACCGCAGCAACTGCGCGAGCGCTTCGACCGGCTGACCACCGGCCCCGACCAGCTGCACCCCGAAGAGCCCGATTCCACCGACCTGCTGGGCAACAACCCGCTGGCCAAGGACCTGGACGCGGGCGCGCTGAAGCTGGTGTGGGCCCGCGCCGAGGCGTATGCCGACCCGCCGGCCAAGGCGCTCGGGCCGACCGAAGAAGCCCGAGGCCCGCCCGCCGACGAGTCGAAGGACAGCGTGCTCTACAACGTGCGGCGCTACGTGCGCGGCGCCGAGAACGAGGTCATGCAGACCACGCCCTACCTGATTCCGGGCCGCGGCGGCATGGAGACGATCCGCCTCGTGCGCGGCAACGGCGTGGCCTACACCATCGTCACCAATTCGCTGGCGGCCACCGACGAGTCACTGGTGCACATCGGCTACCGCCGCTACCGCCCCGAAATGCTGCGCCTGGGCGTGGAGCTGTACGAGCTGAGCCCCAAGCGGGTGGAGCAGACCAAGCGCTTCGGCATGTACGGCTCGGCCAGCGGGCGGCTGCATGGCAAGTCGGCGGTGGTCGACCGCAAGATCGTGTTCATCGGCTCGATGAACTTCGACCCGCGCTCGATGCTGCACAACACCGAGGTCGGCATCTTCATCTTCAGCCCGCAGATTGCGCAGCAGCTCACCAGCCTGATCGGCTTTCTCCGGCTGGACGGCGCCTACCAGCTGCAACTGGGGCCGACGGGCGCCATCGAGTGGGTGAGCCCGGCCTCGGGGGACGCGGCCGACACCATCCTGCACCAGGAGCCCGAAACGGACTTCTGGTCGCGCTGGAAGCTGGAGCTGCTGGCGCCGCTGGTACCCGAGAGCCTGCTCTAGCCGCCACGGGACCGCATCCTCAAAACAGAGGATGGTGAGGAAGGCAGGGGCACAGAAGAATCGCAACGCTCGTGTTACGAGTTGATTCTTTTGTTTGCCCTTTCACCTGAAAAACCATCCATGAAAACAAACTTCGCGACCCCCGAGGCTTCCAGCCCGCTCTTCTTCAAGACGACGCGTTCCGCATGCGCAGTGGCGCTCCTGATCTCGCTCGCAGCCTGCGGCGGGGGTGGGGGCGGCGGTGGCGGCGGGTTCGCCGGCTTCCCGGCTGCGGGCGGCGGCAACCCGCCGGCCAGCGACCCGCCGGCCACATCCACGCCGGTTACGTTTTCGGGCACGGCAGCCTCCGGCCTGCCCCTGGTGGGTACCGTCACCGTCAAGGACGCCAAGGGCGTGACCAAGACCGTGGCACTGGTCGACGGCAACTACAACATCGACGTGAGCGGCATGACGGCGCCTTTCGTCTTTCGCGCCGAAGGCACGGTGGGCGGCGAGCGCACGGTGATCCATTCGGCCGCGACCGCCGCCGACGCCAACGGCACCATCAACATCACGCCACTGACCGACCTGGTGGTGGCCAACATCGCGGGCCGGCTGGCCGAGCAGTACTTCGACGGCGGCGAATTCGCCTCGCTCACGGCCGACGAGCTCAAGGCCGAATCCGACGGCCTGAAGGCCAAGCTGCTGCCGGTGCTGCTGGCTCTGGGCGTGGATGCGAGCATCGACCTGTTGCGCACCGCCTTCACGCCGCTGTCGAGCGCGCTGGACAAGGCACTCGATGTGCTGCGCGTGAGCGTGGACCCGGCCACCAACGTGGCGACCATCACGAACATCGTCACGCAGCAGCAGATTGCCGACGATCTGGCCGTGAAGGCGGCCGCCGAGACCTCAACGACGCCGCTGAGCGGCGATGGCATGGGCACCGCGGCGGACGACATCACGCTGATTCGCAAGGTGCTGTCGGACTTCGTGGGCAAGTTCGCGAACGGACTGCCCGCGCCGGCCGAACTGCTGCCCCTGATGACCGACGGCAGCAATCCCGCCACCGGAACCTACGGCTTCCGGTCCTCCGACCTGAACGCGGCGCAGTTCGCCGGCGACGCGGCGTCGGACCCCAGCCTCGTGGGCGCGAGCTTCACGGACGTGGTCATCCAGCGGATCAACTACACCATCGACGCGAACAACACGAGCCCGCGCGCGTATGTCGAATTCACGCACAAGGACAAGAACGGCGTCGCCTTCAGCAACAACCAGGGCATGCAGATCGTCAAGGGCACTGACGGCACGTGGCGCCTGCGCGGCGACGGGCGCGTGCTGGACATCAACCCGCACATCCACTCCACCAAGGAGAAGGCGACGGGTTGCGTGAGCAGTTCGCTGCAGTTCGCGATCCAGGACACGAACACCGGCAACAGCGGCAACGTTGCCTCGGTCGTCGTTACTGGGCCGGGGCTGCCCGCGGGCGGCTTGCGCCACATGCGTCCTTCGGGCGGCGGCGATTGGCCGATCCAGGGTTCCCCCAACAACAACTATTACTACCTGACGTCGAACTGCAGCGGCCTGTCGACCGCCGGCCTGAGCGACAGCGCGATCGCGGCGATTCCAGCCACGCCCGAGTACACCTTCACGGCCTACGAAAGCGACGGCTCGACGGTGGCCAAGTTCAGTGGCTTCGACATCGTCTACAAGCACCGCTTCCATGGCCGGCCGATGACGCTGGCGGAGGCGGCGGCCGCAACTTACCCGGGCTTCTCGACCACGCCAGCCTTCGCGTCCTACTCAGGAGGCAGCGACTTCGCCGTCAGCGCAACGGACCTGAACCCCGGCTTCGCCGCGGAGTTCTTCCTGAGCCTGGTGTCCGGCCCATCTGCCAGCGTGCAGGACCGTGCCGATGTAGCTCCGTCGGCCGCGGGCACGGCATCGAAGACGTTCAACCTGCCGGCGCAGGGTTTGATCGTCTACAGGAACATGTACGTCAGCACGTACGACGCCAACTGGCGCGAACTGGCGCTTCGCGACCAGAACTGAGGACCGGGGTCGCCCCTCAAAGCCGAAAGCCCCCGCGAGGGGGCTTTTTCATGGACGCAGCGCCAGCAGACGGGCTGCTGCGGGGAGGCTACTGCTGCAACCGTCCGCTGAGGTACGGCTCCGGGTCGACGGCCGTGCCGTTCTTGCGGATCTCGAAGCGCAGCTTCACGCGGTCGGCGTTGCTGCGGCCCATTTCGGCGATCTTGTCGCCCTGGCGCACCACCGCGTTTTCCTTCACGAGGATGGTCTGCACGTGCGCGTAGGCGGTAAGGAAGGTCTCGTTATGTTTCACGATGACCATGTTGCCGTAGGCCGGCAGTTCGCCGCCCACGTACACCACGCGTCCATCGGCCGAGGCGACGACCGGGTCGCCTAGGTTGCCGGCGATGTCGATGCCCTTGACGCGGTCGCCGTCGAAGCGGGCGATGGTCGCGCCGTTCGCGGGGCGGACGAACAGGGCTGCCGGGCGTTGCTGGACCGGTGGCGGCTTGACTGCCGGGGCCGGCCACGGGGTGTTGAGGTCGACCGTGGAGCAGGCCGCGAGGCTCGCGGCAAGCAACGCTGCGGCGCCGGTACGTAAAACAAAAGTCTGAAGGTGCATGGCGCTCTGTTGGAACGGGTTCGTTGCGGAGGGTTCCTGCGGTCTGGCTCGCCGGGCGGGCCAAGCGGCAGATGCTAGCAAACTCACGCGTCGGCGCTTGAAGAGCAACCCGACGCGAAGTGGCCATTGAAGGCGATCTGAGGCTATTTCAGCGGAATGGGCGTGCCGCGATCGATGGGCACTGCCGTCACGCTGTTCTTGGGCGAACCGTCGATCAGCAGGTCGGAGTAGGTCAGGTACACCAGCGTGTTGCGCTTTGCATCGACCATGCGCACCACGCGCAGGCGCTTGAAGAGCACCGACAGCCGTTCGCTGTAGACCTCTTCGCGCTTGGGCAGCGGCTGCGTGATGCTCACGGGGCCGACCTGGCGGCAGGCAATGGAGGCTTCGGACTTGTCCTCGGCCACGCCGAAGGCGCCGGCCAGCCCGCCGGTCTTGGCGCGCGAGACATAGCAGGTAACGCCAGTGACCTTGGGGTCGTCGTAGGCCTCGATCACGATCTTGTGGTCGGGCCCGATGAGCTTGAAGGCGGTGTCGACGTCGCCCACCGTTTCCGCGTGTGCCGTTGCGGCCAGGATGAACCCGAAGCCGAGCGCGGCGCGAAGCAGGGTGGAGCGAAGCGTCATGGGTGTGTGCGGTTTTTTCAAACGATGTCGATCGTGTGGACGCGGTCGAAGCTGCCGCGACGCCGGTCCTCGAAGTAGTGCTCGAGCGTTTCGCGCACGGTGCGAAAGGCGATCTCATCCCAGGGGATTTCTTCTTCGGTGAAGAGCTTCGCCTCGATGGTTTCGTGGCCCGGGTCGAACTTGTCGTCGAGCAGGCGGGCGCGATAGAACAGGTGCACCTGGCCCACGCGCACCACGCTGATGACGGAGAACAGTCCCTCCATCACGTAGTTGGCGCCGGCCTCTTCGTCGGTCTCTCGGGCCGCGCCCTGGGCGGTGGTTTCCTCGAGTTCCATGAAGCCGGCCGGCAGCGTCCACTTGCCCCAGCGTGGCTCGATGTTGCGCTTGCACAGCAACACCTTGTCGCCCAGGACCGGAATGGTGCCGACCACGTTCAGCGGGTTCTCGTAGTGGATGGTGTGGCAGGCCGGGCAGACGGCGCGCTGCTTGGTGTCGCCGTCGTCCGGCACGCGGTAGACCACCGCGGTGCCACAGTTCTTGCAGTGCTTGATGGGTACGCGCAGGAGCATGAAACCGACCGCCGTCTTCAGACGACCTTGACGGTCAACGTCGGCAGGCCCGCGACTTCGCCCACGAGCGTGTCGCCGGCCACCACGGCGGCCACGCCTTCGGGCGTGCCCGTGAAGATCAGGTCGCCAGGCTGCAGCTCCCACGCCGCTGACAGGTGCTCGATGGTTTCGGCCACGTTCCAGATCAGCTTGCTCACGTTGCTGCGCTGGCGGTCGGTGCCGTTCGCTTGCAGCGAGATCTCGGCCTTTTCGGCGTCGCCGGCTTGCGCCACGGGCACGATCGGGCCAATGGGCGCGCTCTGCTCGAAGCTCTTGCCGATATCCCAGGGGCGGCCCTGTTTCTTCATGTCGTTCTGCAGGTCGCGGCGCGTCATGTCGAGGCCGACCGCGTAGCCGTAGATGTGCTTGTGCGCATCGGCGGCCGCAATGTTCTTGCCGCCCGTGCCGATGGCCACCACCAGTTCGATCTCGTGGTGCAGGTTCTTGGTGAGCGTGGGGTAGGCCATGGTGCCGGTCTGGCCCGCATCGACCGCCACCAGCGCGTCGGCCGGCTTCATGAAGAAGAAGGGCGGCTCGCGGCCGGTGAAGCCCATTTCCTTGGCGTGATCTTCGTAGTTGCGGCCCACGCAGTAGATGCGGTGCACCGGAAAGCGGGCGGGCTGGCCGGCCACTGGCACCGAAACGGTGGCGGGCGGGGCGAAGACGAACTCGGAAGCCATTTCGACGTGTCCTTTTTCAGCGAAACCTAAGCGGGAGACCGGCAGTGTGCCAGAGGAGGGAGGCTCACAATAGACGCTTCCTGCATCTCCCCCGTGTCTCCCCGCATCCGTTCATTTCGACCATGCCCATCCGAATCGGCAAAGCCGGCAAAGCCAACGCCCTCAACGAACTCGGCCGCCAGCGCGACGAGGAGGGCGACCAGGACGGCGCGCTGCAAGCCTATGCCCAGGCCAGCGCCGTGCATCCGTACTGGTCGGCCCCCTGGTACAACGCCGGCCTCATCCACAAGTACCGCGGCGACTGGGCCGCCTCGCTGCAGGCCAACGCCCGGGCCGTGCAATGCGAGCCGCGCAACGAAGGCGCGATATGGAACCTGGGCATCGCCGCCACGGCGTTGGGCGACTGGGCAACGGCCCGCAGCGCCTGGCGGCAGTACGGCATCGAGGTGGCGGACGGCGAAGGCCCCGTCGATCTTTTCATCGGACTCACGCCCATTCGCGTGCACGGCGACGAGGCCAGTGAAGTGGTGTGGGCCGACCGCATCGATCCGGCCCGCGCCATCCTGCGCAACGTGCCCACGCCGGACTGCGGCCACCGCTACGGCGACCTCGTGCTGCACGACGGCGCGGCCAACGGCTACCGCCTGCGCGGCGACCGCGAGGTGCCGGTGTTCGATGCGCTCGAACTGATCGCGCCGTCTGACTATTCGACCTACGAAGCCACCATCGAGGACGCGACCAGGGAAGACATCGACGCGCTCGTCCAGCGCTTCGAGGCCGCCGGCGCCAGCGCCGAGAACTGGACCACCAGCATGCAGATGCTCTGCCGCGCCTGCTCCGAAGGCCGCCCCTTCGGCGAAGGCCAGCACAACCACGCGGCCGGCGAGGAGCCGGGCACGCTGGGGCCATGGCGCATCGGCATTGCCGCGCGCGAAGAGGCGGCTGCGCGCCGCATCCTCGACGAATGGCGCGGCGCCACCATCGCCACCACATCACCGAAGGCCGCGCTGCACGACTTCCGCTGCGTGCTGGCGGCCACGCCCCGCTCCTGAGGGAGCGCTATGCTTGAGAAATCATGAAGCTGCATAACTATTTCCGTTCTTCCGCCTCGTTCCGCGTGCGCATCGCCCTCAACCTGAAGGGCCTCGATTTCGACTACGTTCCCGTGCACATCGCGCGCGGCGACCATCGCACCGGTCCTTATTCCGCCATCTCGGCCGACAGGCTGGTGCCGTTGCTCGAAGACGAGGGCGAGCGCTTCTCGCAGTCGATGGCCATCATCGAATACCTCGACGAAGTGCACCCCGAGCCGGCGCTGCTGCCGAGCGACCCGGTGGGCCGTGCCCATGTGCGTGCGCTGGCGCAGTCGATTGCATGCGAGATCCATCCGCTCAACAACCTGCGCGTGCTCAAGTACCTGGTGAAAGACCTGAAGCTCGACGACGAAACCAAGAACGCCTGGTACCGCCACTGGGTGCGCGACGGCATGCTGGCCTTCGAGCGCCAGCTTGCGCAGTACCCTGCCGGCATCTACTGCTGGGGCAACACGCCCACCATGGCCGACTGCTGCCTGGTGCCGCAGATCTTCAACGGCCGCCGCTTCGACTGCGATTTCAGCGGCCTGCCGCGCACCATGGCCGCCTTCGAGGCCTGCATGGAGCTCGACGCCTTCCAGCGCGCGCAGCCCTCGCAGGCGCCCGACGCGGAGGCCTGAGCCTCATGAACGAGCGCTGGCTCGTGCCCGACTGGCCTGCGCCGCCGAATGTGCGTGCCGTGTGCACCACGCGCGACGGCGGTGTTTCGCGGGGGCGCTATGAGAGCCTGAATCTCGGCGATCACGTGGGCGATGAACTCGCGCACGTGACGGAGAACCGGAACCGTTTGCGCATGGCCATCGGCGCGCGGCCGGTTTTCCTGCAGCAGGTGCACGGCACAGGCGTCGTCGCACTCGATGCCGCGCAGGACGTGGTACGCGACGGTGCTGCTGCCGATGCCTGCACGGCTACGGCGACCGGCCTGGCCTGCACGATCATGGTGGCCGACTGCCTGCCTGTGCTCTTCACCGACGAAGCGGGCCACCGCGTGGCGGCAGCGCACGCCGGGTGGCGCGGGCTTGCGGGCGGAGTGCTCGAACAGACCGCCAAGGCCTTCAAGGCGGATGGCGCGGCCCGGGTCATCGCCTGGCTGGGCCCATGCATCGGCCCCAAGGCGTTCGAGGTTGGCCCCGAGGTCAAGGCCGCCTTCGAGGCGCATGCGCCCGAAGCCGCATCTTGCTTCAGGCCCGCGCCGGCGCCCGGCAAATGGCTGGCCGACCTGCCCGCATTGGCACGCCAGCGGCTGCGCACGGTGGGCATCGAAGCCGTTCACGGCAATGACGGCAGCGACGGCTGGTGCACCGTCGGCAACCCGTCACGGTTCTTTTCGCACCGGCGGGATGGCATCAGCGGCCGCTTCGCCGCCCTGGTCTGGAAGGTCTGAGCCCGCGTCTTGCGACAAGGCTTCTTCGGCCGCGGCACGCCGGGCGGCTTCTTGCGCTTCGACCTCGCGTTGTTTGATCGCACGGCGCCGCGCAGGCGTGCCCATCAGGTAAACCACCAGTGCCACCGGCGCCAATCCGTACAAAAGAAATGTGAAGATGGCGCCCAGCACCGTGCCGTTGGTGTTGGTGGCTTCGGCCACCGCCATCATCACGGCGACATACAACCAACCGATGACGATCAGATGGATAAACACTAGAAGTTTCAGTTGGTAAGCAAAGGGGGCGGCGTTGTGAGTGCCTTGTGAATGCAGGATACTCAAAACACGCAAGCCATCCGTATCGTTTCAGGCGAGGACCAGGAGACATGATGAAGCAACAAGCCACGGGGGCCGATGCGTTCGCGCCCTTTCAGCAGGCACTTTCAGAGGGATGGAGCAAGGCCCTGGAGTCGTTCCAGCAGTCCGTCGCACAGGGCACCGTACCGGGGGCTTCGGCCTTCAACGTCGGTGGCACGCCGCTATGGCAATTGCCGCAGGGTGCGAAGATGCCCGAGCTGCCCAAGTTCTCCATCGACCCCGAAAAACTCCAGTCCATCCAGCAGCAGTACCTGGCGGAAGCCACCGAACTCTGGCGCCAGGGCTTCGCCGCCAAGCCCGAAGGCGACAAGCGCTTTGCCGGCGATGCCTGGGGCAGCAATCCGCTGTCGGCCTTCTCGGCGGCCGTCTACCTGCTCAACGGCCGCACCATGCTCGGCATGGCAGAGGCCATCGACGCCGACGAAAAGACCAAGGCGCGCATGCGCTTCGCGGTCGAGCAATGGATGGCCGCCTCGGCGCCCAGCAACTCGCTGGCCTTCAATGCCGAAGCGCAGAAGAAAGCCATCGACACGCAGGGCGAGAGCATTGCCAAGGGCATCCAGAACCTGCTGCACGACGTGAAGCAGGGCCACCTCAGCATGACCGACGAGAGCGCCTTTGAAGTGGGGCGCAACGTGGCCACCACCGAAGGCGCCGTGGTGTTCGAGAACGAGTTCTTCCAGTTGCTCGAATACAAGCCGCTCACGCCCAAGGTGTACGAGCGGCCGTTCCTGCTGGTGCCGCCGTGCATCAACAAGTTCTACATCCTCGACCTGCAGCCCGAGAACTCGCTGATCCGCTATGCGAACGAGCAGGGCCACCGCGTGTTCGTGGTGAGCTGGCGCAATCCTGACGAGTCGATGGACAAGGCCACCTGGGACGACTACATCGAGAACGCCGCCATCAAGGCGATCCATACAGTGCAGGAGATCAGCGGCAGCAAGCAGATCAACACGCTCGGCTTCTGTGTTGGCGGCACCATCCTGAGCACCGCGCTCGCGGTGCTTGCGGCGCGCGGCGAGAAGCCGGCCGCATCGGTCACGCTGCTGACCACCTTCCTCGACTTCAGCGACACCGGCATCCTCGACATCTTCGTGGACGAGACGATGGTGGCGTACCGCGAAATGCAGCTCGGCAAGGGCGGCCTGCTTCCGGGCGGCGACCTGGCCTCGACCTTCAGCTTCCTGCGGCCCAACGACTTGGTCTGGAACTACGTGGTCGGCAACTACCTCAAGGGCGAGACCCCGCCGCCCTTCGACCTGCTGTACTGGAACAGCGACGCCACCAACCTGCCGGGCCCGTTCTACGCCTGGTACCTGCGCAACACGTACCACGAGAACAAGCTGGCCAAGCCGAATGCACTCACCGTGTGTGGCGAGAAGATCGACCTGGGCAACATCGACATTCCGGCCTACATCTACGGCTCGCGCGAGGACCACATCGTGCCCATCGGCGGCGCATATGCCTCCACGCAACTGTTGCCGGGCAAGAAGCGCTTCGTCATGGGCGCGTCGGGCCACATCGCCGGTGTGATCAACCCGCCGGTCAAGAAAAAGCGCAGCCACTGGATTCGCGACGACGGCAAGTTCCCGAAGACGCAGGCCGAATGGCTCACCGGCGCGCAGGAGCATCCCGGCAGCTGGTGGACCGACTGGGCACAATGGCTCAAGGGCCACGCGGGCAAACAAATACCCGCTCCCAAGGCGTACGGCAACGGCAAGGCTTACAAAGCCATCGAACCGGCGCCGGGACGCTACGTCAAGGCTCGCGCCTGACCTTCGCTTCGCTACACCTCGATTTCAAATCACTTCAACGGAGAACCTCATGGAAGACATCGTCATCGTTTCGGCAGCACGCACGGCGGTCGGCAAGTTCGGCGGCTCGCTCGCCGGCATCTCGGCCACGGAACTGGGTGCGATCGTGATCAAGGAAGTGATTGCACGCGCCAACCTCACGGCCGAGCAGGTCGGCGAGGCCATCATGGGCCAGGTGCTTGCGGCCGGCGCGGGCCAGAACCCCGCGCGCCAGGCATGGCTCAAGAGCGGCGGCGCCAAGGAAACCCCGGCGCTCACCATCAACGCCGTGTGCGGCTCGGGCCTGAAGGCAGTGATGCTGGCGGCGCAGGCCGTGGCCACGGGCGACAGCGAAATCGTCATTGCCGGCGGCCAGGAAAACATGAGCGCCGCGCCGCACGTGCTGCCCAACTCGCGCAACGGCCAGCGCATGGGCGACTGGAAGCTGGTCGACACCATGATCGTGGACGGCCTGTGGGACGTCTACAACCAGTACCACATGGGCATCACCGCCGAGAACGTGGCCAAGAAGTTCGGCATCGACCGTGCCGCGCAGGATGAACTGGCGCTGGGCAGCCAGACCAAGGCCGCCGCCGCGCAGGACGCCGGCAAGTTCAAGGACGAAATCGTCGGCGTGAGCATTCCGCAGAAGAAGGGCGACCCCATCGTCTTCAACCAGGACGAGTTCATCAACCGCAAGACCAGCGCCGAAGGCCTGGCCGGCCTGCGCCCCGCCTTCGACAAGGCCGGCGGCGTGACGGCGGGCAATGCATCGGGCCTGAACGACGGGGCAGCAGCCGTGATGGTGATGACGGCCAAGAAGGCGGCAGCCCTCGGCCTGAAGCCGCTGGGCCGCATCGCCAGCTACGCTACCGCCGGCCTCGACCCCGCCATCATGGGCATGGGCCCGGTGCCCGCATCGACCAAGGCGCTGCAGCGCGCCGGCTGGAAGGCCGCAGACCTCGACCTGCTCGAGATCAACGAAGCCTTCGCAGCACAGGCCTGCGCCGTGAATCGCGAAATGGGCTGGGACGTGAACAAGGTGAACGTCAACGGCGGCGCTATTGCCATCGGCCACCCCATCGGCGCGTCGGGCTGCCGCATCCTGGTGACGCTGCTGCACGAAATGCAGCGCCAGAACGCCAAGAAGGGCATTGCCTCGCTGTGTATCGGCGGCGGCATGGGCGTTGCGCTGACCATCGAGCGCTGAGAAGGCGCGAATAAACCTGCTGCGCACCCCGATCTCGCATCTGCGGTCCTCACCGTACCTGGGTACGGCTCCGGTCCTCGACGCGACCTCGGGGCGCTCGCGACGGTTTCTTCACACCTTCTCTGCTGACGGGCCCCACGGCCCACCGCTCAGCGCGACATCGACGGCCGCTGCGCCATCGCAGCGCGCCAGCGCAGCAACTCGGGGTGCTGTTCCCCGGGCTTGACCCGCACCACGCGGGCAAAGTCCACCGCCACCACGGCGGTGATATCGGCGATGCTGAACCGGTCGGCGGCGATGAAGTCGCGGCCGGCCAGCCGCTCGTTCAGGGTCTCGAAGAACTGGTGCACCCGTGCCAGCCCGCGCTGTGCCAGTTCGGGAATCTGGGCGTAGTTCACCGGCCCGGGCAGCGCCCGGTCGGCCATGGCTGGCGAGCCGTTGCGCAGCGTCTCGGCAATGGCCAGCAGGCCTTCGAATTCGATGCGCCAGTTCCAGCTGGCGATCTCGGCTTTTTCCTGCGGCGTGCTGCCCATCAACGGCGGTTGCGGGTAGCGGGCCTCCAGCCAGGCAGCGATGGCGGCGTTGTCGGTCAGCAGCAGCCCGTCATCATCATCGGTGCGTAGCGCCGGCACCGTGCATTGCGGATTGATCGCGCGGTAGGCATCGCCCATTTGCTCACCACGGGCGAGGTCTACTTGCACGGTCTCATGGGCAATGCCCTTCTCGGCAAGCAGGATGCGGGCGCGCCGCGGGCTGGGTGCTGTGGCGCAGTCGTAGAGAATGATCATCGTCTGTCCAACTCCTGGAACTCATCGCATGAATGGCACGACAGCCTACACGCCGCCCACCGTCTGGTCCTGGAACAAGGAAAGCGGCGGCCGCTTCGCGAACATCAATCGCCCGATCGCGGGTGCCACGCATGAGAAGGACCTGCCGGTGGGGAAGCATCCGCTGCAACTCTATTCGCTGGCGACGCCCAACGGCGTGAAAGTGACGGTGATGCTCGAAGAGTTGCTGGCGCTGGGCCACACCGGCGCGGAGTACGACGCCTGGCTGATCCGCATCAGCGATGGCGACCAGTTCGGCAGCGGCTTCGTGGCGGTGAACCCGAACTCCAAGATCCCCGCGCTGATGGACCGCAGCGGCGACACGCCCATTCGCGTGTTCGAGTCGGGTGCGATCCTGCAGTACCTGGCAGAGAAGTTTGGCGGCGCCTTCCTGCCGACCGAGCGCGCGGCCCGCGCCGAATGCCTGTCGTGGCTGTTCTGGCAGATGGGCAGCGCGCCGTACCTGGGCGGTGGCTTCGGCCACTTCTATGCCTATGCGCCCACGAAGATCGAATACGCGATCGACCGCTTCGCCATGGAGACCAAGCGCCAGCTCGATGTGCTCGACCGCCGGCTGGCCGAGAGCCGCTACCTGGCGGGCAACGACTACACCATCGCCGATATGGCCGTCTGGCCCTGGTACGGCGCGCTTGCCAAGGGGCAGCTTTACGAATCGGGCGAGTTCCTCCAGGTGAGCGAGTACAAGAACGTGCTGCGCTGGACCGACGAGATCGCGAAGCGCCCCGCGGTGCAGCGCGGCCGCATGGTCAATCGCGCCTGGGGCCAGCCGAACAGCCAGCTGCACGAGCGCCACGACGCCAGCGACTTCGAGACCCGCACCCAGGACAAGCTCGAAACGCCCACCTGAGCCCAGGAACACAACGATGAGCGACAAGATCCTGGTCTTCTACGGCTCGTACCGCTCCGATCGCATGGGCGTGCGCCTGGCGGACTACATCGTCGCTGGGCTTCGCGCACGCGGCGACGATGCGGAGTTGATCGACGCGAAGGCCGTGGGCCTGCCCATGCTCGACCGCATGTACAAGGAATACCCGAAGGGCACCGCGCCTGCGGCCATGGAAGCCCTGGCCGAAAAGATCCGCACGGCAGATGCCTTCGTCTTCGTCACCGGCGAATACAACTGGGGTCCGCAACCGGGCCTGAAGAACCTCACGGACCACTTCCTCGAAGAGTGGTTCTGGCGGCCCGCGGCTGTCGCGAGCTATTCGGCAGGGCGCTTCTCCGGTGTGCGCTCAGGCACGGTGTGGCATTCGATCCTGTCGGAGATGGGCATGGTCGTGGTGTCGAGCACGCTCGCTGTCGGGCCGATCTCGCAGACGCTGGATGCGGCAGGCAAGCCAACGGGGCCTGCGGGCGAATCGCTGGAGCGCTCGTTCGGCCGGTTCGCGGACGACCTGGCGTGGTGGACCGAGGCCGCGCGGGCGCAGCGGGCGCGCAAGGCGCCGCCGTACTGAGTTGCACGCCCGCGGCGGGCTGGGCGGCGTGGCTTGTTCACCGCTGTTTTTTTGGGCAAAGTGATTAATCCCCTTATAAAACAACAGCTTGCATGCCTTTTACAAGGCTCCGCATGAGTTACCCCCAAAGTTGTGCACAGAAAATGGGGACGACATCGGACTTTTCGCAATCGCGTGCAAGTTGCTGATTCAATGACGTTTTCTGCCCACTGGAAATCGCGAAAAAGTTCTCTTCGTAGCCACTTTCGGGCCCAAGAGGGCTGTTTTGCCCGCCAAGGTTGTTCACCGCTCAAATTTTGAGCAAACTAAGGAATACCCTTGTAAAACAATGACTTAAATCTGTTTTACAAGGCTCCTCATGAGTTACCCCCAAAGTTGTCCACGGAAAATGGGGATGGGACGGACTTGTTCAGCAAACGCCCGCAAGTCCATGTTTTTGGGCGTCGCGCTCAGTTCTCTTCGGCCAGCTGCCCGGCGTAGTGCCGGCACAAGGTTTCGACCAGCGCCTGCGCATAAATCGGCAGCGCCGCCCGGTCTCGCACCAGCAGGTACCGCTCCCGCACGCACCACGCATCGCTGAGGTCGATCAGCGCGAGCTGCATGCTTTCCTGGTTGCGCCGCGCAGCCGATTCCGGCACCACGCCGATGCCCACGCCGCTGCCGATCATCCGGCACATGGCGTCGAAGCTGCCGAGCTGGATGCGCAGCTTCTGCCGCTTGCCGAGGTTGTCGGTGATCTGCGCCAGGAAGGTCTGCAACGTGCTGCCCTGCTGCATGCCGATGGCGTCTTCATCGAGCGTCTCGGCGAACGAAATCTTTCGGCGCTTGGCGAAGCGGTGCTTGCGCGAGGTGACGAGCACCAGCCGGTCGGTGCTGAAGTGGATGGCCTCCAGCCCCAGCGTGTCGACGCGGCCCGCGACGATGCCGATGTCGGCGCGGCCGTCGAGCACGCCGCGCGGGATCTGAGCATTCGGTTTTTCCTGAAGGTCGACGTTGATTCGCGGGTTGTGCGCCAGGAAGCCCGGCAGGATCTCGGGCAGGAAGTCGGTCACCGCCGTGGTGTTGGCGAACACGCGCAGGTGGCCGCGCAGGCCGCCGCCGTATTCGAGCAAATCGTCGCGCAGTTGCTCCGTTTGATGCAGCACGAGCCGCGCGTGGTGCAGGAAGGCTTCCCCTGGAGGCAGCAGCCGCACGCCGCGGGCCTCGCGCTGCAGCAACTGCAGGCCGGCCTGAGTTTCCAGCGCCTTGATGCGTGCGCTGGCGGCGGCCAGCGACAGGTGCTGGCGCTCGGCTGCCCGCGTGAGGTTGCCGAGTTCGGCCGTGGCCACGAACAGCCGCAGGTCGGTGAGGTCGAAGAGCATCGCGCGATGTTAGGCCGCAAGCCTTCGGAATTCCAGAAGGCTGGGTTCCGAAATCGCAGATTGCGCGCGGGGGGAGGGCGAACGACCATGCGGCCATGGAGACACAACACATGAGATTTCGCGCCTTCGCATTGCTGGCGTTTGCAGCTGCTGCGGCAATGAGCCAGGCCGGCCCGGCACGCGCCGAGGCCTACCCTTCGCGCCCCGTCACGCTGGTAGTGCCACAGGCTGCCGGCGGCACCAACGACATCGTCGGCCGTCTCGTGGGCCAGAAGCTCGGCGAAGTGATGAACAACGCCAGCGTGGTGGTCGACAACCGGCCCGGCGCGGGCGGCAACATCGGCACGCAGCTGGTGGCCAAGGGCCCGAAGGACGGCTATACGCTGCTCATGACCATCAGCAGCAGCCAGGCCATCAACCCGGCGCTGTACAAGAACCCGGGCTTCGACCCGGTGAAAGACTTCAAGCCCGTCGGCCTCATCGGTGCGGTGCCCAACGTGCTGCTGGTCAACCCCACGTTCCCTGCGAAGAACTTCGCCGAGTTCCTGAAGCTTGCGCGGCAGAAGGGTGCCAACTACCAGTACGCCTCGGCCGGCAACGGCACGCTCAACCACCTGCTCGGCGAAATGCTCAACAGCATGGCGGGCATCTCGCTGCAGCACGTGCCGTACAAGGGCGTGGCGCCGGCGCTCAACGACGTGCTGGGCGGGCAATTGCCGATCGTGTTCGCGAGCCTGCCTTCGGCGCTTTCGCACATCAAGGCCGGCAAGCTGCGCGCGCTGGCCGTGAGCGGCGACAAGCGCTCGGCCGTGCTGCCCGACGTGCCCACCATCGCCGAGGCGGTGCCCGGCTACAACGGCACGCTGTGGATCGGCCTGTTCGCACCCGCGGGCGTGCCGGCCGATGTGCTGGCCACATTGCAGGACGCCACGCGCAAGGCGCTGGCCTCGAAGGACCTGCGCGACAAGCTCGACCAGCAGGGCGTCGAGATCGCGGCGCCCACCACACCCGATCAATTTTCGAAACTGCTGCAGGACGACCTTGCCAAGTGGGCGCGGATCGTCAAGGCCTCCGGCGCCGCGGTCGACTGAATGAAGCAATACATGCCCAACGAAACTCCCACGACACCCTCCGTGATCGACAGCGAAGCGCTGGCGAAGCTGCAAGCCTGGCAAGGCCGCAGCGAGACGCTGACCGACGACATCACTGCCGCGCCCGTGCGCGCTCTCTCTGCCACGCTCGACCGCGACGATGCGTTGCCGCAAGCCGGCACGCGCCTGCCCGAACTGTGGCATTGGCTCTACTTCCTGCCGCACCACCGCCAGTCCGAGATCGGCGAAGACGGCCACGCCAGGCGCGGCGGCTTCCTGCCGCCAGTGCCGCTGCCGCGCCGCATGTGGGCCGGCGGGCGGCTCGCGTGGGAGCCCGGCAACCCGCTGCAGGTCGGCGACAAGATCGAGCGCACCTCGACCATTGCATCGGTCACCCACAAGGCGGGCCGCACCGGCGAGCTGGTGTTCGTGCTCGTGCGCCACGAGGTGCGCAACGAGCGCGGCCTCGCGCTGACCGAGGAGCACGACATCGTCTACCGCGCCGCCGCGCAGCCAGGTGAAGCGGGCCCGCCACCCACGCCCGCGCCGAAGGACGCCGTCTTCAGCCGCGACATCGTGCCCGACGATGTGCTGCTGTTTCGCTACTCGGCGCTCACCTTCAACGGCCACCGCATCCACTACGACCGCCGCTACGTGACGCAGGTCGAGGGCTATCCGGGCCTGATCGTGCACGGCCCGCTGATCGCGACGCTGCTGGTCGACCTGCTGCGCCGCAACGTGCCGGGCGCGCAGCTCGCGCGCTTCGAGTTCCGTGCCGTGCGCCCGACCTTCGACATCGCGCCGTTCCGCGTGCACGGCAAGCCCGGCGCCGACGGAAAGACATTCAGTCTCTGGGGCGAGGACGCAGACGGCTGGCTCACGATGCAGGCCACGGCCGTGCTGGCCTGAAGGGGAGAAAGAAGACATGACAAGACCCCTGGACGGCATCACCGTCATCTCGCTCGAACACGCGATTGCCGCGCCGTTCTGCACCCGCCAGCTCGCCGACCTCGGCGCACGCGTCATCAAGGTGGAGCGCCCCGAGGTGGGCGACTTCGCGCGGGCCTACGACGCCCGCGTGGGTGGCGAGGCTTCGCACTTCGTGTGGGTGAACCGCTCGAAGGAAAGCCTCACGCTCGACCTGAAGCAACCCGCCGCGCTCGCCGTGCTGCAGGAGCTGGTGGCCGATGCCGACGTGCTGGTGCAGAACCTCGCGCCCGGCGCCGCCGCGCGCATGGGGCTCGGCGCGCAGGTGCTGCAGGCGAAGCACCCGCGGCTCATCGTCTGCGACATCTCGGGCTACGGCGAAGACGGCCCGTACCGCGACAAGAAGGCCTACGACCTGCTGATCCAGAGCGAGGCGGGTTTTCTCTCGGTCACGGGCACGCCGGACGATCCTTGCAAGTCGGGCAATTCCATCGCCGACATCGCTGCGGGCATGTACGCGTACACCGGCATCCTCGCGGCGCTGCTTCAGCGCGGCAAGACCGGCAAGGGCTCGCACATCGACGTGTCGATGCTCGAATCGCTCGCCGAGTGGATGGGCTACCCGATGTACTACGCCTACGAAGGCGCGCCGCCGCCGCCGCGCAGCGCCGCTTCGCACGCGACCATCTATCCCTACGGGCCGTTCCCCGCCGGCGATGGCGGCACCGTGATGCTGGGCCTGCAGAACGAGCGCGAGTGGCGCACCTTCTGCGAGAAGGTGTTGCTGCAGGCGGGGCTTGCGACCGACGCCCGCTTCGACAGCAACGCGCGGCGCAACGAGAACCGAGAGGCCCTGCGCGCGATCATCGTCGAGACCTTCGGTGCGCTGAGCACGGCGCAGGTGCTGGAGCGGCTCGACACGGCGCAGATCGCCAACGCCCGAATGAACGACATGGCTGGCCTGTGGGCGCATCCGCAGTTGCAGGCGCGCGAGCGCTGGCGGCAGGTGGGTTCGCCGGCGGGCGACATTCCCGCCTTGCTGCCGGCTGGCCGGCAGAGTGCCTTCGACTACCGCATGGACCCGATTCCGGCGGTCGGCGAGCACACCGAGGCGATCTTGCGCAGCCTCGGGCGCAGCGAGGCGGACATCGCGGCGCTGCGCGAGGCGAGGGCGGTGTGAGCACGCTCGCCCTGGCGCGCGCCTTTCTCTTCGTGCCTGCCGACCGGCCCGAGCGCCATGCGCGCGCGCTGGCTACCGGGGCGGGCGGCGTGATCGTCGATCTGGAGGATGCGGTGGCACCGGAGCGCAAGGTGGCGGCGCGCGAAGCGCTCGCCGCCTCGTTCGCCGCGCTGCCCGACATTGGCCGGCAACGCCTGCTGGTGCGCATCAATGCCGCTGGCACGCCGTGGCATGACGACGACTGCGTGGCGGTCGGCGCGCTGGTGGAGCAAGGTTTGATCGCTGGCGTCGTGCTGCCAAAGGCGGAGCGTGCGGCCGATCTGTCTCGGCTGGCCGGGGCCATCGGTTCGACGGGCTTGCTGGTGCCGCTGATCGAATCGGCCGCGGGCCTGGCGGCGGTCGATGAACTCGCGGCCGGCCCACAGGTGCTGCGGCTCGCGTTCGGCAATCTCGATTTCCAGGCCGATCTCGGCTTGGCCTGCGACGCGGACGAAGCCGAACTCGTGCCAGTGCGTCTCGCGCTGCTGCTTGCCTCGCGTCGCGCCAACCTGCCCGCGCCCATCGACGGCGTGACGCCCGACTGGCGCGACGCCCAGCGGCTGGCCGTCGACACCGCACGCGCCCGGCGCGGCGGCTTCGGCGCCAAGCTGTGCATTCACCCCGACCAGGTCGCGCCGGTGCATGCCGCGCTCGGCCCCAGCGCCGACGAACTCGCCTGGGCCCGCCGCGTGGTCGATGCCATCCGCGCATCGGGCGGCGGCGTGGTCAGCCTCGACGGTCGGATGGTCGACGCGCCCGTGGTGCGCCTGGCCGAACGACTGCTAGCGCTCGAAGACCAACCGACGCCCTGACAGAACACCCATAACCATAGGAGACAAAGAAGTGACAGCAACCAAGACGACGAAAACGAAGACCTGGAAATTCAAGACCCTGCTCGCGGCCTCGGCCGGCGCCTGCCTGTTCGCCCTGCAATCGCCCGCCATCGCGCAAGCCGCGTGGCCCGACAAGCCCATCACCATGGTCGTGCCGTACTCCGCCGGCGGCCCGACCGACGTGGTGGCGCGCATGCTGGCCATTCCCATGGGCAAGTCGCTGGGCCAGACCGTGATCGTCGAGAACACCGTGGGCGCGGGCGGCACCATCGCGCCCACGCGGGTGGCCAGGGCGGCGCCCAACGGCTACACCATCCTCATCCACCACATGGGCATGGCCACCGCGCCCGCGCTCTACAAGAAGCTCAACTACGACCCGCTGAAAGACTTCGAGTACATCGGCCAGGTGCTGGACGTGCCGATGACGCTGCTGTCGCGCAAGGACTTTCCGGCCAACAACTACCAGGAACTGCTGGCCTACGTGAAGGCCAACAAGGACAAGGTCACGCTGGCAAACGCGGGCGTGGGCGCTGTGTCGCAGCTGTGCGGCCTGCTGTTCATGAACCAGATCGGCGTGCAATTGACGACAGTGCCGTACAAGGGGGCCGGCCCGGCGCTCAACGACCTCATGGGCGGGCAGGTTGACCTGCTGTGCGACCAGACCACGCAGACCGCGCCGGTCATCAAGGACGGCAACCGCGTGAAGGTGTTCGGCGTGACCACGCCGCAGCGCCTGTCGAGCATGCCCAACATTCCGACGCTGGACGAGCAGGGCCTCAAGGGCTTCGACGTGCGGGTGTGGCACGGCATGTATGCGCCCAAGGGTACGCCGCCTGCCGTGATCGAGAAGCTCAACGTCGCCTTGCGCGCCGCGCTGCAGGACGACATGGTCAAGCACCGCCTTGCCGAACTCAGCTCCGAAATCGTGCCGCTGGACAAGCAGACGCCGGAAAGCCTGCGCACGCACCTCACGGCAGAGGTCGCCAAGTGGGGCAAGGTGATCCGCGCCGCGGGCGTGCAGGCGGATTGATCTTTCAGGCGGGTGGCGGCTCCGGCTGCGCCCGCAGCGTCTCGTCGAACAGCGCGAGCAGGTGCCGCGCGAACACGTCCATGTTTGCCGGCCGGTCGGTGTCACCGGTCTCGATGGTGCGGCTTACCGTGACCGCGCCGACCACGGCGATGCACACGTGCCCCGGCGCATCGCCATACGGGCTGCCTGATGGGCCGGCCGCGCCGCTTTCGGCGATGCCCCAGGTGGTGTGGTGGGTGTCGCGCATCCGGCCGGCGACGAGCAGGGCGTAGGGCTCGGTTTCGCCGCGCATGCCGGTCATGTCTTCAGCGGTCAGGCCCAGCAGCGCCCGGCCGGCACGCCGCGAATAGACGACGGCGCCGCCGCGGAAGTAGGCCGACGCGCCCGGAATGGCGAGCAGCGCAGCCGACACGAGGCCGCCTGCCGAAGACTCGACGACCGAAACCGTCTGTCCCCGTGCGCGCAGCGTTTCGCCCACGCGCGCGGCGAGCACCGGCAATGGTTCTGGCAGGGCGGGCGTGGTCATGGCGCCTGGAAACGGGAGCCGGGCCGCTTCACGTACGCCGGCGCGCGCTCATGGCTCGCGGTGTCTCCGTAGATCGTGTCCGCCGGGTAGTACTCGGCCTGCAGCTGCACCCGGGCCGCGGCTTCCTCGCCCGCGGTGTGGGCGATGAAGGCCAGCATCAGGTCGGTACCGGCCGATACCCCCGCCGAGGTCCAGACGTTGCCGTCCCGCACGAAGCGCTGCTCGACCACCTTCACGTCGCCCAGCGCGCGCAGGCGGTCGAGTGAGCCCCAATGCGTGGTCGCGGTCTTGCCCGAGAGCAGCCCGGCCGCGTGCAGCACGAATGCGCCGGTGCACACCGACATCAGGGTCTGGCAGCCGGGCGCCTGGTCGGCCAGGAAGCGTGTCATGGCGGGGTTGTCGACCTCGCGGCGCGTGCCCATGCCGCCGGGCACGAGCAGGCAGTCGAGAGGCGGGCAATCGGCGAAGGACACGTGCGGGTTGATGGACAGGCCCTTGGCGCAGACCACCGGTTCGCGCTTTTCGGCCACGATCAGGCACTGCTCGGGACCGGCGGCCAGCTTGCTCCACATGGTGAGCATTTCCCAGGGGCCGACGAAGTCGAGTTCCTCGACCTCGGGGAAGATGATGATCCCGAAATTCATACTTTCGAACTCCTTGGGTGTTGACGCTTGCGTAAGGCTTGCACAAGAGCGGACAGGTGCGAGGATAGAGGCTGAGCACGAAGGCCGCTCTTCGTGACAGCTGGTTGCAAGCTTGGCTCAGTGTTTTCCTCAGAGGACGCAGGCTTGAAACTCGCTAGAGTGAAGGTGGCCGTTCAGGCTTTTGCTACGTACACAAAGGAAATCTTATGAGCAAGAAAGTTGCATATGTCACCGGGGGCATGGGTGGCATCGGAACAGCCATCTGCCAGCGTCTGCACAAGGACGGGTTCACCGTGATCGCCGGTTGCGGCCCCACGCGCGACTACGCCAAGTGGCTGGCCGAACAGAAAGCCGAAGGCTTCGAGTTCCACGCGTCGGTCGGCAATGTCGGCGACTGGCAATCCACCGTCGAGGCTTTCTCTGCCGCCAAGGCAGCCCATGGCGCCATCGACGTGCTGGTCAACAACGCCGGCATCACGCGGGACCGCATGTTCCTGAAGATGACGCCCGAAGACTGGAGCGCGGTGATCGAGACCAACCTCAACAGCATGTTCAACGTCACCAAGCAGGTGGTGGGCGACATGGTCGAAAAGGGCTGGGGGCGCATCATCAACATCAGCTCGGTCAACGGCGCCAAGGGCCAGGCGGGCCAGACCAACTACTCGGCGGCCAAGGCCGGCATGCACGGCTTCACCATGGCGCTGGCGCAGGAGCTGGCCAACAAGGGCGTGACGGTCAACACCGTGAGCCCGGGCTACATCGGCACCGACATGGTCAAGGCCATCCGCCAGGAAGTACTCGACAAGATCGTGGCCACCATCCCGGTCAAGCGCCTGGGTGAGCCGAGCGAAATCGCCTCGATCATCGCGTGGCTCGCCACCGACGAAGGCGGCTACAGCACGGGGGCCGACTTCTCGGTCAACGGCGGCCTGCACATGCATTAAGCATGCTGACCTACACCTGATCGACAAAACCCGCTTCGGCGGGTTTTTTCATTTGATCGATGCGGGTTCCACGGATAGAAAGCCGCCGACACGCGTCCTACAGTTCTCAACCCTCCGGAGGCAAGCAATGGAAAACACAACAAGCACACCCGCCAGAAAGCTCCCGATCTACCGTTCGCTCTACGTACAGGTGATCACCGCTGTGATCATCGGCGTGCTGCTCGGCCACTTCTATCCGGCGGCTGGTGAGGCGATGAAGCCGCTGGGCGATGGCTTCATCAAGCTGATCAAGATGATCATCGCGCCGATCATCTTCTGTACGGTGGTGGTGGGCATCGCCGGCATGGAAGACATGAAGAAGGTCGGCAAGACCGGCGGCCTGGCGCTGCTGTACTTCGAGGTCGTCAGCAGCATCGCGCTCGTCGTCGGGCTGGTGCTGGTCAACGTGCTCAAGCCCGGTGCGGGCATGAACGTCGACCCGGCCACGCTCGACACCAAGTCGATCGCCTCCTACACCGGCCCCGGCAAGATGACCGGCACGGTCGACTTCATCCTGAACATCATTCCCAACACGCTCGTCGATGCGTTCGCCAAGGGCGAGATCCTGCAGGTGCTGCTGATCGCGGTTCTGTTCGGCTTTGCGCTGCACCGCTTCGGCGGCCGCGGCACGCTGGTGTTCGACGTGATCGAGAAGGGCTCGCATGTGCTCTTCGGCATCGTCAACTACATCATGAAGCTGGCGCCCATCGGTGCCTTCGGCGCGATGGCCTTCACCATCGGAAAGTACGGTCTGGGCAGTTTGTTCTCGCTCGGCAAACTGATGGGCACGTTCTACCTGACCTGCCTGCTGTTCATCTTCGTGGTGCTGGGGCTCATAGCGAGGTTCCACGGCTTCAGCATCTGGAAGTTCATCAAGTACATCAAGGAAGAACTGCTGATCGTGCTGGGCACCTCGTCGAGCGAGTCGGTGCTGCCGCGCATGATGGAGAAGATGGAGAACCTGGGCGCGAACAAGACCTGCGTGGGCCTCGTGATTCCCACGGGTTACTCGTTCAACCTCGACGGCACCTCGATCTACCTGACGATGGCGGCCGTGTTCATCGCGCAGGCGACCAACACGCCGATGACGCTCACGCAGGAGATCACGCTGCTGGCCGTGCTGCTGCTCACGTCGAAGGGGGCTGCTGGTGTCACAGGCAGTGGCTTCATCGTGCTGGCAGCCACGCTGTCGGCGGTGGGTCATGTGCCGGTGGCGGGGCTTGCGCTCATCCTGGGCATCGACCGCTTCATGTCGGAAGCTCGCGCGCTCACCAACCTGATCGGCAACGGCGTAGCCACCATCGTGGTCGCCAAGTGGACCAACGAGCTCGACGAAACGCGGCTGCAGGCGGGGCTCAACAACGAGACCTGGGTAGAGGCGCAAGAGCCCGAAGTGCTTGATGCCGCCCGGACCAGCAAGATGGTCGGTTGATCGCTCGGCACGACAGCCGGGCCCCGGACAAGATGGCCGTGTGAAATAAAAGGGCAGACATCGTTCCTGCAAAATGGAGCGATGCCCCACAGCGTCTCCCTCATCAACACGATCGCCGCCGGCTTGGGGCTGGCGCTGGTGTTCGGATTCCTGGCAGCCAAGCTGCGGCTGCCCGCGCTGGTCGGCTACCTGCTGGCGGGCGTGATCATCGGCCCGTTCACACCGGGCTTCGTGGCCGACGCGGAAATCGCCGCCCAGCTTGCCGAAATCGGCGTCATGCTGCTGATGTTCGGCGTAGGCCTTCATTTTTCCCTCGACGACCTGCTGGCCGTACGCAAGATCGCACTGCCCGGTGCGATCGCGCAGATCGGCGTGGCCACGCTGCTCGGCGGTGGGCTGGCCCTGTGGTGGGGCTGGAGCCCCGGCGCAGCGCTCGTGTTCGGGCTCGCGCTGTCGGTGGCGAGCACGGTGGTCCTGCTGCGTGCGCTCGAAAGCCTGGGCATCCTCGATTCGTTCACTGGCCGCATCGCCGTCGGCTGGCTCGTGGTCGAAGACCTGGCGATGGTGCTGGTGCTCGTGCTGCTGCCGCCGTTGGCGGGCACGTTGGGCGGAAAAAGTGAACACGCCGGCCCGGCCGATCCGCTCTGGCAGACGCTGGGCCTCACGCTGCTGCAGGTCGGCGGCTTCGTCGCGCTGATGCTGGTGGTGGGGCGGCGCGTGTTCCCGTGGATCCTCTGGCAGGTCACGCGAACCGGCTCGCGCGAGCTGTTCACGCTGTGCGTGGTGGCCGCGGCCGTGAGCATCGCCTTCGCCTCGGCGGCGCTGTTCGGTGTGTCGTTTGCGCTGGGCGCCTTCTTCGCCGGCATGGTGATGCGCGAGTCGCAGTTTGCCCACCGGGCGGCGCAAGAGTCGCTGCCGCTGCGCGACGCCTTCGCGGTGCTGTTCTTCGTGTCGGTCGGCATGCTGTTCGACCCCTCGGTGCTGATCGACCGGCCGCTGCAGGTGCTGGCGGTGGTGCTGGTCATCGTGCTGGGCAAGTCGCTTGCGGCCTGCGCGCTGGTACTGGTGTTTCGCTACCCGCTGGGCACGGCGCTCACGGTCAGCGCCAGCCTGGCGCAGATCGGCGAGTTCTCGTTCATCCTGGCCGGGCTGGGCGTGTCGCTGGGCCTGCTGCCGGTGGAAGGCCAGAGCCTGGTGCTGGCGGGCGCGCTGATTTCCATTGCCACCAACCCGTTGTGGTTCAGCCTGATCGGGCCGATGCAGAAGTGGCTGCACGCCCGTTCATCCTTTGCGCGCGGGCTCGAATCGCGCGACGACCCGCTGGCCGAACTGCCCATGACCACCGAGGCCAAGTACCTCTCGCGGCAGGTGGTGCTGGTGGGCTATGGCCGCGTCGGGCGCCGCATTGCGGCCGAACTCGACGCGCACGACATTCCCTACGTGGTGGCCGAGCAGAACCGCGAACTGGTCGAAAAGCTGCGCGAGGCCGGCACGCCAGCCGTGTGGGGCGACGCGGCCGACCCGGCGGTGCTGATCCAGGCGCACATCGCGCGCGCCCGCGTGCTGGTGGTGGCCACGCCCGACGCCATGAACGTGCGCCAGATGATGGAAACCGCGCGCACGCTCAACCCCACCATCCAGACCGTGATCCGCAGCCACAACGAGCAGGAGGCCCGGCTGCTCACGCAGGAAACCTCCGCCACCGTGTTCCTCGGCGAGCACGAACTGGCCCAGGCCATGGCCCGTGATGTGGTCCAGCGCGCCGTGTCGATGGCCGTGCCGGCTTGAAGACGCCCGCCTTCCTCTTCTTCTCAGAGGTCTTCGATGACCAGCGTGCGGTAGCGCTGTGCGATGGAATAGGGCACGGTGCGCACCAGCTCCATCAGGCGTTCGGCGGCCGCGCCGTCTCTTGTCCTCACCAGCAGGCCCGTGTGGCCGTCGCGCGCCAACTCGGTATAGGCGCGTACCGTCGCAGCATCGGTGCCGGCGGAGGGCAGGGGGTTGTCGGATGTCTTCGCGGTCGGGGTGATTTCGGCCAGCACCGTTTGCGCGGGCAGCAGATAGACCTCGTCGCCACTCATGCCTTTTTCGATCAGGCGGTGGCCGATGCGGTCGGCGTCTTCCGCATTCGGAAACATCACCATCGAATAGCCGGTCGGATAAAAGGCTCCGCCGATGCTCGATCGCATGCCCGGTTCAAGAGTGAAATGCTTCATGCTGCCTCCTGTTCTTGGAAAGGCTTCTGAAAGGTCCCTGACTACAACATTAGGTCGCACCAAGGCTGGGCTCTGTAGGAGAAGCCCGAAAGCGCTGTCAACCGCACGCGTACTCCGCTCATTCAAAAAAGAACCGACAACCCTGTCGGCCACTCTCACCTCCATGTCCTCATCCAGAAATATCGCGCTCACCGTCCATGAACTGGAGGCGGGCGAGTTCTATTGGGTGCTGATGGAGGCGGTCGACGACACGCCTGGCGAAACCTCCCACGTCTACATGCCGCTGGAGGCCGCCCACGATCCCTATGCCACCTATTCGAACGCGCTGGTGGCGGGCGTGGCCGTGATGCGGAGGCTGTTCGGACCCGACGGAAGGCCTGCCTGAGGCCCATCAGAGGCCCATCCGAGGCCTTCGGCGGAAGGCCTCTCCCTATAATCCCGCCGTTCTGGTGTGTTAATTCTTATTAATCGCGCCAGGCAATACGGTTCGAAGGTGCCCCGTACGCCATCTCATGGCCACGGGGTTAAACGGGAAGCAGGTGCGCCGCGTCGTTCATTCTTGATCGATTGACGCTGCAACTCCTGCGCTGCCCCCGCAACGGTCAGCGGATCTGGAAACCCTCACGCTCATGCCCCCTCGACGGCATGGGCAGCCACTGCGCTTCGGCGTGGGAAGGCGAGGGTTTCGGCCGCGGTGTGCATCCATTCATTGATTGACTGGCACGCCGCGGCGCTCCGCAAGCCCGGATACCGGCCTTCGCAACCGCCTTCGGACGCTGCGGGAGTGCGGGTCCGGGCCTGCCACCGCTTCGCGCTCGCGCGTACCGTTGCAGTCCCTTCGCCTCTTCCGCTGCGTCCTTTATCGGTCAGGAGCCTGCGGGGACGCAGGTCGGAGGAGAAGTCACATGGGTCATGCATCGCCAGCGCGCGATCGCACGGGCGCGCCGCTGCGTTGGGCACGCCTTTCGGGTCTTTCACTGGGTCTGGGGCTGGTTTTCGGGCCTTCCGCGGTCTTCGCGCAGTTGTCGGGTGAAACAGCCAGCAGCAGCCAGACCCTCAAGCCGGTGCAGGTCGAGGCCGAGCGGCATACCCCGTTGGCCATCGACGAGCCCTCGCACACCGGCAGCCGCCTGGGCCTCACGCCGCTGGAAACGCCGGCCAGCATCGAAGTGCTGACGGGCGACACCATCCGCGCACGCGGCGACGTCTCGGTGGTCGATGCCGCCACCCGCGCCACCGGCATCACCGGCACGCCCGGCCCCGGTAATGGCGGCACCGCGATGGTGGCGCGCGGTTTTTCGGGCCACGGCTCGGTGATGCAGCTCTTCGACGGCACGCGCCTCTACGCGGGCGCAGGCACCGTCACATTCCCGTTCGACACCTGGTCGGTCGACCGCATCGAAGTGCTGCGCGGCGCGGCCTCGGTGATGTACGGCGAGGGCGCCATCGGCGGCGCCATCAACGTGGTGCCCAAGAAGCCCACGCGCGGCCCGATCCAGAACGAGGCGCTGGTCACGATGGGCTCCGACGCCACCCGCCAGGTGGCCTTTGGCAGCGGCGGGGCGATCAACGACAAGCTCTCTTACCGCTTCGACATCAGCCACCGTCAGACCGACGGCTTCATGCAGCGCGGGCAGGCCGAGAGCCTGGCCGTGGGCGCGGCCGTGCGGCTCGACGTGTCGCCGCAGCTGCAGTTCACGCTGTCGCACGACGAGGGCCGGCAGTCGCCGCAGCGCTACTTCGGCGTGCCGCTGATCGATGGCCGCCTGAGCAGCCAGACGCTGCGCCAGAACTACAACGTCGACGATTCGGAAATCAAGTACCGCGACAAGTGGACCCGGCTCGACGCCCAATGGACGCCCAACGATGCCGTTACCGTGCGCAACCAGCTCTACCGGCTGGAGAGCAAGCGCCACTGGCGCGACAGCGAGACCTACACCTACAACGCCACCACGCGCCGCGTGACGCGCGGCGACTACCTGGAGATTGGCCACGACCAGGAGCAGATCGGCAACCGCACCGACGCCACCTTCAAGCACAGCCTGTTCGGCCTGGCCAACCAGGTGCTGGTGGGCTTCGACGCGAACCACATCAACTTCCAGCACAGCAACGATTCGCCCTATGGCGGGCGCTCGGTGGTCGACCCCTTCGTCTTCAACCCCGGCTACTACGTCTCGCCCGTGGCCTACACGCCGCGCTACCGGACCAAGACCGACACCTACGCCTTTTTCACCGAAGACAAGCTGGCCTTCAACGAGCAGTGGTCGGTGGTGGGCAGCCTGCGCTGGGACCATGCCAAGGTGGTGCGCACCGACCTGCAGAACGCGGCCAACAACCTCGGCAAGACCTTCGAGTACGCCACCGGCCGCCTCGGCGTGGTGTACGCGCCCGATGCGTCGCAGTCGTTCTACGCACAGGTGGCGCGCGCGGCCGACCCGCTGACCTCGCTCATCACCACTTCGGCCACGCAGGTGCCGTTCGAGCTCAGCACCGGCCGGCAGGTCGAGGTCGGCTACAAGCGCCAGCTGGCCGACAACCGCGGTGCCTGGACCGTAGCCGCCTACCGCATCGAGAAGACCAAGCTGCTCTCGCGCGACACGACCGATCCGACCATCACCCAGCAGATCGGCAAGCAGTCGTCCGAAGGCATCGAGGCCACGCTCGACCTGGCGCTGACTTCGACGCTGCGGCTCGAAGCCAACGTGGCCAAGCTGCGCGCGCGCTACGACGACTTCAACGAAGTCGTCAGCGGGCGCCTGGTCTCGCGTGCGGGCAACACGCCCACAGGCGTGCCCGAAGAGGCTGCGAACCTCTGGCTCAACTGGCGCTTCCTGCCGCAGTGGGAGGCCGATTTCGGCGTGCGCTACGTCGGGCCGCGCCAGGTCGACTCGGCCAATTCGCGCAAGATCGGCTCCTACACGGTGGCCGACGCGGGCGTGAGCTGGCAGGCCAGCCCGTCGCTCAAGCTTGCGCTGCGTGCCTACAACCTGGCCGACCGCCGCTATGCGGTGTCGTTCTCGAACGGCGGCAACCAGTGGCTGCTGGGCCGTCCGCGTTCGTTCGAGCTTTCGGCTCTGGTCAACTTCTGAGCGACGTTCTCATGACTTCCGCATGGCGCCGCGCCTGGCCGGGCATCCGGCACTGGCTCTACTGGACGCACCGGTGGCTGGGCATTGGCGGCTGCCTGCTGTTCGTCATGTGGTTCGTCTCGGGCGTCGTGATGATGTACGTGGGGTATCCCAACCTCACGGACGAAGAGCGGCTCGCAGGTCTGGCGCCGCTGCGCTTCGAGCAGGCTGCGGTGTCGCCAACCGCTGCACTTGATGCGCTGCCACAGGCCGACCGCGCACAACCGCCGCGGCGCATGGTGCTGGAGATGCAGGGCGGCATCAACGCCGAGCCCGTGTGGCGCATCGTCGATGCGAGCGGCGGCCGGCACACGGTCTCGGCGCGCGATGGCCATGTGCCCGGCCCGGTCGATGCAGCGCAAGCCGAAGCCATCGCGCGGGCTTTTTCGGGCCATGTGAGTGCGCACTGGGCCGAGACGCTGGAGCGCGACCAGTGGACCGTGCCGCAGGGCCTGAACCCGCTGCGCCCGTTGCACCGCATCGAGGTCGGCGACGCGGCCGGCACCGAGCTGTACGTGTCGCAGCGCAACGGCGAAGTGGTGCGCGACACCACGCGCTCGGAGCGCTTCTGGAACTGGCTGGGCTCCGTGCCGCACTGGATCTACTTCACACCGTTGCGCGCCGATCCGCCGCTGTGGCACGACGTGGTGGTGTGGCTATCGGCGGCATGCATCGTCTCGGCCGTGACGGGCATCGTCATCGGCATCCTGCGGGTGCGCCTGCGGCGCAGGTTTCGCAATGGCGCGGTCACGCCGTACAGCGGGTGGATGGCGTGGCACCACATCGCGGGGCTGATCGGCGGCTTCTTCGTGCTGACGTGGATCATCAGCGGCTGGCTGTCGATGAACCCCAATGGCTGGTTCCAGCGCGGGCCGGGCGATGCGGTGGCGATGGCGCGCTACACGGGTGCCGACACCTCGCCGTTCCCCTGGCCGCCAGCGGTGCTGCCGTCAGGCGAGGGCGACGCCGCACCGCGCGAGGCCGTGCTGCTGTGGTTCGACGGCAAGCCGCTGCTGCAGTTGCGCGACTCGAAGGCGCACGTGCGGGTGGTCGATGCGGCCACCGGCGGCCCCGCCGTCATCGGCAAGGACGACATCCTGCGCGCCGCCGCCCGCCTGCGGCCCGGCGCCATCACCCAGGCCACGCTGCAGACCCGCGAAGACTTCCACTGGTATGGCCACCACCGCGAGCGCATCGTGCCCGTGTGGCGGCTGCAGTTCGACGACCCCGCGCGCAGCTGGATCTACATCGACCCGGCCAGCGGCCAGGTTGCCGGCAGCAACGACAGCAACTCGCGGCTGCGCCGCTGGCTCTTCAACGCGGCGCACAGCCTCGACTTTCCCTGGCTCATCCAGTACCGGCCGGCCTGGGATCTCGTGGTGTGGCTGCTTTCCATCGTCGGCGCCGTGGCCTCGGCCAGCGGCGTCGTGATCGGCTGGCGACGGCTGCGGCGCAAGCCCCGGCCGTCGGCCGTATCGAAGGGGCTTGCGCAAGCAGGCCCATGAACCAACAATCAACTTTCGCACTGCGGTGCATTTCAGGAGGTGCTCGATGCACATCGAACCAGGTCTCGTCGACGGATCCAAGATCTTCCTCAGCTACGCCACGGCGGCAGCTGCTCTCGCCTACACAGGCAAGGTGGCCTTCGATACGGCTGTGAAGGACGGCCTTGCCGCCCTGGCGCTGCGCTCGGTCATTGCCATTGCGCTGGTGTTCTGCTTCTTCGAAGTGTTGCCGCATCACCCGGTGGGCGTGTCCGAGGTGCACCTGATTCTGGGCACGACCCTGCTGCTGGTGTTCGGGTTGGCGCCTGCGGCCATCGGCCTGGCGGGCGGATTGCTCATCCAGGGCCTGTTCTTCGAACCGCAGGATGTGCCGCAGTACGGCATGAACGTCACCACCTTGCTGGTGCCCCTGTTCGCGACTGTCGCGCTGGCACGACGGATCATTCCCCAGAACCTGGCCTACGTGGACATCAGCTACCAGCAGGCATTCAAGCTTTCGGTGGCCTACCAGGGCGGCATCGTTGTCTGGGTCGGTTTCTGGGCGCTCTACGGACGCGGCACCGGGCTCGAGAACCTGAGCCAGATCGCCAGCTTCGGCGCTGCCTACATGACCGTCGTGCTTGTCGAGCCGCTGGTCGACCTGGGCGTGTTGGCCGCCGCAAAGGCCTGGCGTCGTCTGCAGGGCACGGCCTTCGTGGAGCGCCGCCTGTACAGCGCCGTCTGATTCAACCAATGCATCGCCGCGCTCACGAGGTGCTGCCTCGGGGAGCGGCACGGGCGCTTGCGCGCCTGAAAGAACATCTTCCATGACACAAGCAAGCAACGCCAAGATTCCCGTCACCATCGTCACGGGCTTCCTCGGCAGCGGCAAGACCACGCTGCTGCGCCACATCCTCGGCAATGCCGAGGGCCGCCGCATCGCGGTGATCGTCAACGAGTTCGGCGAGCTCGGCATCGACGGCGAGATTCTTCGCGGCTGCGGCATCGGTTGCGACGACGAGGGCAACGAGCGCGAAGGCGCACTCTACGAACTGGCCAACGGCTGCGTCTGTTGCACCGTGCAGGAAGAGTTCCTGCCCGTGATGCTGCAACTGGCCGAGCGCCGCGGCGACATCGATGCCGTGATCATCGAAACCTCGGGTCTCGCATTGCCCAAGCCGCTGGTGCAGGCCTTCCAGTGGCCGGACATCGCCAACATCTTCACCGTGGACTCGGTGGTCACGGTGGTAGACGGCCCGGCCGCCGCCTCGGGCCAGTTCGCCGAGAACCCCGAGGCTGTCGACGAAGCGCGCCGCGCTGACCCCAACCTCGACCACGAATCGCCGCTGCACGAGCTGTTCGAAGACCAGCTCTCGGCCGCCGACCTCGTGGTGCTCAACAAGACCGACCTGATGGACGACGCCGCGCGCGCCAAGGTCGAGGCGCTGGTGCGCGAAGAGCTGCCGCCCGAAGTCAAGATCGTCGCTGCCACCGAAGGCAGGCTGCCGCTCGCGCTGCTGTTGGGCCAGGGGCGTGCCGCCGAGGCCACCATCCACCTGCGCGAAAGCCATCACGACCACGAGGAAGACCACGACCACGACGAGTTCGACTCACTCGTGATCGAGCTGCCGCCCGTGGACCGTGACGGCCTGCTCGCCGTGCTGGGCAAGCTGGTCGAGCAGCACACCATCTACCGCGTGAAGGGCTTCGTCGCCATTCCGGGCAAGCCGATGCGGCTCCTGGTGCAGGGCGTGGGCCGCCGCTTCGACCACCATTTCGACCGCCGCTGGCGCGATGGCGAGGCGCAGCGCACGCGGCTCGTGTTCATCGGTGAAGACCTCGACGAGGCAGTGCTGCGCAAGGCGCTGGAAGAGGTGAGCGCGGTCGCAGCCTGATTCGCCGCCTGATGGCCTGAACGCATGCACCTGCTGAGCACCCAGCCCGGTCGCTTCGTCGAAGACGACAGCGTCGTTACCCGTCTCGACCAGACGCCGGGCGACATCGTGGTGCTCAGCTCGGCCGACACCACGCTCGCGCTGCTCGCTGCGGGGCGCACGGCGCTGGCGGCCACAGACCCCGGCTACCCGTCGTTGCGGCTGGCCAACCTGATGCACCTGCGCCAGCCGGCCTCGCTCGACTTGTACATCGACGAAGTGCTGCAGCATGCGCGCGTGGTGGTGGTCGATCACCTAGGCGCGGAATCGGCCTGGGCCTACGGCCTGCAGCAGCTCGAAAAGCTCGCGAAGCGCAAGGGCCAGCAGCTCGCCATGTTCTCCGGCGACCTGCAGGAAGATGAAGACCTGCTCGCGCGCAGCACGGCGCCGCGTGCGGTGAGCCGTCGGCTCTGGCAGTACATGCGCAGCGGCGGGGCGGGCAATGCGATGCAGTTTTTGCGCGCGGTGGCTTTCCACGGGCTGGGCCATGGCGAGGCGCCGCTGCCGCCGCGCAGCCTGCCGCAGGTTGCGTTGCATGTGCCGCGCGGTATTGACGCGGCGCACACCGTGGCCGGCATCGATGACCTGCGTGCCGGGTGGCATGCGGGCGCGCCGGTGGTGGCGCTGGTGTTCTATCGCTCGCATCTGCTCTCGGGCAACACGGTGGCGTTCGATGCGCTCGCCGCCGCATTGAGCGCGCAGGGGCTCAACCCGCTGCCGGTCGCGCTCGATTCGCTGAAAGACCCGCTGTGCCTGTCCACGCTGCGCGAGTTGTGCGCCGAGCATGACGTGCAGCTTGTGCTCAACACCACGGCCTTCGCGGCACTGGGGCAGGGCGCGCAGAACGAAGAGGGCGAAGGCATCGCGCTGGCCGGCGACGCACCGGTGTTGCAGGTGATCGTGAGCGGCGGCAACCGCGAGGACTGGCTGGCCGACAGCCAGGGCCTGCGCCCGCGCGACATCGCCATGCAGATCGCGCTGCCCGAGATGGACGGCCGCATCATCACGCGTGCCGTGAGCTTCAAGGGCCTGTCGCATCGCTGCGAACTCACGCAGACCGAGGTGGTGAACTACCAGCCCGAGCCCGACCGCATCGCCTTCGTGGCCGAGCTGGCGCGCCGCTGGTGCCGGCTGCGCAGCCTGCGCGCCGGTGAGAAGCGCATCGCGCTGATCCTTGCGAACTACCCGGGCAGCGAAGGACGCATCGGCAGCGGCGTGGGGCTGGACACACCGGCCTCGGTGATGGCGATCTTGCGTGCGATGGCGGCCGAGGGCTATGCGCTGGGCGAACCTAGCGCGATGCCCGCCGATGGCGATGCGCTGATGCGCAAGCTGCAGGAAGGCATCGCGAACGATCCCGCGCAATGGGCCGCGCGGCCGGCGTGGCAGAGCTACGGGCTGGCCGAGTACCGCGCATGCCTGGCGAAGCTGCCCGACGGCATGGCGGCGGCCATCGACGCGCGCTGGGGCCCACCCGAACAAGACCCGATGGTGCGAAACAGCCGCTTCATGATCGCCGGCCTGCGGCTGGGCCGCGTGTTCGTCGGCATCCAGCCTGCGCGTGCACTGGGCACGCTGGGTGCGGCCGACTACGCGAGCTATCACGACGCGGAGCTGGTGCCGCCGCACAGCTATCTCGCTTTCTATTTCTGGCTGCGCGAGGCTTTCGCCATCGATGCGGTGGTGCATGTGGGCAAGCACGGCAACCTCGAATGGCTGCCGGGCAAGAGCATCGCGCTGTCGCAGACTTGCTGGCCCGACGCCATCCTCGGGCCGCTGCCCAACGTGTACCCCTTCATCGTCAACGATCCGGGCGAGGGCGCGCAGGCCAAGCGGCGCACGCAGGCGGTCATCGTCGACCACCTGATGCCGCCACTCACGCGCGCCGAGAACCATGGGCCGATGCAGGACCTGGAGCGGCAGGTCGACGAGTACTACGACGCACTGCTGGTCGACGCTCGCCGCGCAAAGGTGCTGCGCGCGCAGATCCTCGCGGCGGTGCGCGCGCAGCATCTGGTCGAGGAGCTGGGCATGCCGGGCGCGGAAGACGATGCGGTGCTCGCGCGCGTGGATGCCTACCTGTGCGAGCTGAAGGAAACGCAGATCCGCGACGGGCTGCATGTGTTCGGCGCCTCGCCCAGCGAGCGGCTGCGGCGCGACACGCTGCTGGCGCTGGCGCGCTATCCGGCTGCCGATGGCGCGGGTGCGAATGCCGGGCTGCTCGGCGCGCTGTCGCAAGACCTGCTGCTGGCCGATGCCTTCGACCCGCTCGACATCGACGCGGCCCGGCCATGGCAGGGCGCGCGTCCTGCGCTGCTGCAATCGGTGAGCGCCGAAGCATGGCGGCATCAGGGCGACACGCGCGAGCGGCTGGAACTGCTGGCGCAGCGCCTGCTGGAAGAGGGCGCATGCCCACCCGAACTGCCGAAGACCGCCGCTGTGATGGGCCGCATCGCGCAAAGCCTGGCGCCCGCACTCGATGCCTGCGGCGCGCAAGAGTTGCTGCAACTCTCCCGCGCCCTGCAAGGCCGCTTCGTGCCGCCGGGCCCGAGCGGTTCGCCTTCGCGCGGCCGGCCCGACGTGTTGCCTACCGGCCGCAACTTCTACGCGGTCGATACGCGCGCCATCCCAACACCCACCGCGTGGATGCTCGGCCTCAAGTCGGCCGCGCAGTTGGTCGAGCGGCACATGCAGGAGCACGGCGACTATCCGGTGGCCATGGGCCTGTCGGTTTGGGGCACGGCCACCATGCGTACCGGCGGCGACGATCTGGCGCAGGCCTTCGCGCTCATCGGCGTGCGGCCCAAGTGGGCGCCGGGCAGCCAGCGCGTGGTCGATTTCGAGGTGCTGCCCACGGTCGGCCTCGGCCGTCCGCGCATCGACGTGACGCTGCGCATCTCGGGCTTCTTCCGCGACGCCTTTCCCAACGCCGTGCAGATGTTCGATGCGGCCGTGCAGGCCGTCGCCGCGCAGGAAGACGAAGACGCCGAGCGCAACCCGATTCGCGCGCGCATCCTCCGCGAGGCGGCCGCGCTGGAAGCGCAGGGCGCTTCGCCGGAGGACGCGCGCACGCAGGCCGGCTGGCGCGTGTTTGGCTCCGCGCCCGGCAGCTACGGATCTGGCCTGCAGCCCTTGTTCGACCACGGCGACTGGCAGACCGACGACGACCTGTCGAAGGCCTATGTCGGAGGCAGCGCTCACGCCTACGGCCAGGGCAGCGACGGCGTGCCCGCCACCGATGCGTTGGTGCGCCGCCTGCGCGCCATGAACGTCGTCATGCAGAACCAGGACAGCCGCGAGCACGACCTGCTCGACTCCAACGATTACTACCAGTTCCAGGGCGGGATGGTCGCTGCCGTGCGCCACCTGAGCGGCCGGCAGCCCGCCATGTACCACGGCGACCACGGCAACCCGCAGGCGCCGCGTGTGCGCACGCTGAAGGAAGAAATCAGCCGCGTCATCCGCTCGCGCGTGGTCAACCCCAAATGGATCGACGGCGTGAAGCGCCACGGCTACAAGGGCGCCTTCGAGATGGCCGCGACGGTCGATTACCTCTTCGGTTTCGACGCCACAGCGCGCGTGGTCGGCGACCACCAGTACGCGATGGTGGCCGACGCCTACGTGCTCGACGAAGCCACGCGTGACTTCGTGAGTGAACACAATCCGCGCGCGCTGCACGACATGCTCAGCCGTTTGCTCGAAGCCATGCAGCGCGGCCTGTGGCAGTCGCCCGGCGACTACAAGAACCAATTGGAAAACCTGTTGCTCGACCACGAGCAGCAGATGGAAGGAAGCCTGCGATGACCACTGCCGCCCCGATGCCGGTGCCTTTTCCCTTTGCCGCGATAGCGGGCCAGCCGCATCTGCGCCAGGCGCTGCTGCTGGCCGCTGTCGATCCCGGCTTGGGCGGTGTGCTGATCGAAGGGCCGCGCGGCACGGCCAAGACCACGGCCGCGCGTGCGCTGGCCGAGCTGCTGCCGGGTGCTCCCTTCGTCACGCTGCCGCTGGGTGCGAGCCTCGAAAGCCTCGTCGGCACGCTGGACCTCGGGCAGGCGCTCGCCGGCCACGAGCTCAAGTTCGCGCCCGGCCTGCTGGCGCGCGCGCATGGTGGCGTGCTGTACGTGGACGAAATCAACCTGCTGCCCGACGCGCTGATTGACTCGCTGCTCGATGCAGCGGCCAGCGGCGTCAACGTGGTGGAGCGCGATGGCATCTCGCACCGGCACGCGGCGCGCTTCGTGCTGGTCGGCACCATGAACCCGGAAGAGGGCACGCTGCGCCCGCAACTGCTCGACCGCTTCGGCCTGTGCGTGCAATTGCGCAACATCGGGGACGCGGCAGAGCGGCAGGCCATCGTGCGTGCGCGGCTGGCCTTCGATGCCGATCCGCAGGGCTTTCGTGCGAAGCACGCGCAGGAAGAGGCCGAGCTGGCGGCTGCGCTGATCCGCGCGCGGGTGCTCGTGGCAGATGCAGCGGCGCTGCCGTATGGCGATGCGGTGCACGAGGCGGTCGGTGCGCTGTGCATCGCATCCGGCGTCGATGGCTTGCGAGCCGATCTCGTGATGCTGCGCTCGGCCCGGGCTCTTGCAGCGTGGGAGGGCGCAGCCGCCATCACCACCGACCACGTGCAGCGCGTGGCCGAGGCCGTGCTGCTGCATCGGCGCAAGCCTGAGGCCGAGGCTGCAGCGCCGGCCCCCCCACCCCGAGCCGCAAAGCTCGACGGGAGCAGTAACGGCAAAGATGAAGCGAACAGCGCAGGCGACGAAGACTGGGGCGCCATGCCGCCAGAACCCGTCGGCATCGAGCGCGTGAAGCCGCTGCGCCCGTTGATCGACCGCACGCAGGCCGCCTCAAAAAAAGTCTGAGCCTCCGGGACGCCGCACCCGCTGGCGCACGCCAGGGTGACCGGAGGCAGGGCTCGCAAAGGGACGCATGGCATGGCCGCTCGCCGCAGGGCGCAGCCTTCGACTGGCCGCGCACCCTTGTGGCACGCGGCGCCGACCGGCTGCGCGTCGAGCACCTGCGCCATCGCCCGCAAGAAGCGCGCAGCGGTGCGTTGCACTGCTTTCTGCTCGACTGCTCGGCCTCGATGCGCAATGACGGCAACCTCGCTAGTGCGAAGGGTCTGCTGCTCGCGCTGATGCAGGAGGCCTACGAACGCCGCGACCACGTCGCGCTGCTGTGCTTTGCCGGCGAGGTGGTCGAGCTGCGCCTGCCCCCACGCCGCGCCAGCGCCTGGAACGACGACTGGATCGCGCCGATTGCCGCCGGTGGCGGCACGCCGCTCGCGCTGGGCGTGCAGCGTGCCGGCCAGTTGCTCGCGAAGAGCGAGACGCGGCAGCGCTGGCTGTGGCTGCTGACCGACGGCCGCAGCAGCGAACGCCCCGCGCGGCCCGAGGCCGCCGATGTCGCGTGCGTGGTCGATTTCGAGGCGGCGCGAGTGCCGCTGCATCGCGCCAAGCAGCTCGCCGCGCAGTGGGACGCGCGCTACCTCACCGTGTAGGGCTGATTGGCGGTTTTTGCACCGCCGTTGCGTTACCGTGCGGCATGAGCGTCAAAACCTGCTTCCTGGTCCTTGCGTTGAGCGTGACGCTGCCTGCTTTCGCACAACCTGCGGTGCCGCCGGATGGCGCGACTTGCCAGGCGGAGGAGGCATTGCTCGAGCGCGACATCGATCTCGCGCGTTCCCGAGGCCAGATGTTGCGCCGGCGAGAGCTCGCCGAAGCATTGAGCGCGCTGCAGTTGCGTTGCAGCAAGACCGCGCCGCCAGCCGAGAGCCGCGCAGCCCGCATCGACAAGCTGGAGCAGGAAGCCCGGGCGCTTCGCCTGGAACTCGATCGCACCGAGGAGCAACTGCGCAAGCTGAAGAACGAGTCGCCCTGACGTCGATGCCGGGCCGCTTACGGGGCGGGCGCTTCGGTTTCTTCAGGCGCCAGCATCGTCCCCCGACAGCCCGGCGAGCCGCAATGGCAGGGGTACTTCGACGGCGGCGAGCCGTCGTCCGCCGTCAGCGAGTAGTCGATGAACAACTCGTCGCCCGCGTCCACCGCCACCAGCGTCTGGAACTTGAGCACCAGTTCGCCGCCTTCGTCGTATTCCTCCACCGCTTCGCAGTTCGGCTCGCACGAGTGGTTCAGGTGGCGCGTGGCGTTGCCGCCCTTGGAGCCGTCGATGGTCTCGTGGTTCGTCAGCGTGAACAGGTAGGTGAGCTGGTCGTCCCAGACCTTGGTGGCGATTTCGGCCTTGGTGTAGCGGCGGCCTTCGTACAGGCCGAGGAAGGCTTCGGCCGGCAGGTCGCGCGTGGCAAAGGCGCCGAGGCCGTGCACGCCGCTGGGGCCGACCCGGACGAAAGGCGTGGAGGAGGTTTGCTTGCGATGCTTCATTGGGGCAGGGAACGGTGGGTGTGTTTGCTGTCGATGTCTGTCATTCAGGGCTTCGGCTCGCCCAGAGAGGCCAGGCAGCCCACGATGGCATCGGCCGCCTCGTCCAGCCGCGGGCCGGGGCGCATCATCAGGTCGAAGCGCGCCGAAGCAAAGCTGCAGACGCGCCCGCGCTGGATGGCCGACATGGCCGACCAGCCGGGCCGCGAGGCCATGGCCGAGATTTCACCGAGGGCTGACACCATCAATACGTCCGGGTTGGCGCGCACGACGAACTCGGGGCTCATCTTCGGAAACGGGCCGAGTGCGCCTGGCACGGCGTTGCCGAGCCCGAGGCGGGCCAGCGTTTCGCCAATGAAGGAGCTTTCGCTGGCCGCGGCCATGCCTCCGTGTACCTCGAAATACACGCGCCGGCCTTGCCAGCCGGCCGGCACGCGGGCCTTTGCCGCGTCCAGGCCCGCATCGAGCTTGCGCCAGAAGGCCTCGCCCGCGCCGGGCCTGCCTGTGGCGCGGGCCACGGTTTCCATCACGCGGCGCATGTCGGCATGGGTCTTGGCGTCGAGCGCCAGCACCTTGATGCCCAGGCGCTCCAGCGGCTCGGCGGCGCGGCTGCGCGGACGCAGCAGCACCAGGTCGGGCTTGAGCGCGACGATGCGCTCGATGTTCGCGTCGTCGATGCCGCCCACCTGCGGCAGCCCTTTGACCGACGCCGGCCAGTTGGCGTGGCGGTCGATGCCCACCAGCCGGTCGCAGGCGTCGAGTGCGCAGACGGTTTCGGTCAGCGAGGGCATCAGCGACACGATGCGTTTGGCCGGCGCCTGCAGTTCGAGCGTGGTGCCACGATCGTCCTCGAGGCGGATGCCGGCTGCGTGCGCGTGCATCGCCGCCGGGCCGAGGCCCAGGGCCACGAAGGCCGCGGCCTTTGCGATCTGTCGTGCGGTGGTGGAAGGGGGCGGGCGCAGGGCGGAAGAGTTCATCGGGCGGGCATCGTGAGCCCGCTATTGTCGCGGCGTCTGCATGCGCAGGCGCCGTGCCGCTTCTTCCTCGCGTGCATCGTCCACCTCGCGCAGCACGTTGCGCAGGTCGACCGGGCCGGTCTCGTGCACGAACGCGCCCGTCAGCTCCGTCTCCGGGCGCAGCAGGCCGCGCTCGTAGAGGTGCCAGATCTCGTCGCCGTAGTGCGTGCGCAGCAGCGCGGGCGCGAACTGGCCGAAGAAGTCGCGCAGGTTCCCGACGTCACGCAGCAGCATGCGCCGCGCGTGGTTGTTGCCCGCGGCGTCCACCGCCTGCGGCAGGTCGATGATCACGGGGCCGTCTTCTGCCAGCAGCACGTTGAACTCCGAGAGGTCGCCGTGCACGATGCCGGCGCACAGCATGCGCATCACTTCCTTCAGCAGGCTGGCGTGGTGGCGTATTGCGTCTTCGGGCGAGAAGGCCACGTCATTCAGGCGCGGGGCGGCGTCGCCGTTGGCGTCGGTCACGAGGTCCATCAGCAGCACGCCTTCGAGAAAGTTGTGCGGCGTGGGCACGCGCACGCCCGCGGCGGCCAGGCGGTAGAGCGCATCGACCTCGGCGCTCTGCCAGATGGCCTCGGTCACCTGTCGGCCGAAGCGCGTGCCCTTGGCCATGGCGCGCGCCTCGCGGGTGTTCTTGACGCGGCGGTTCTCGGTGTAGTCGACAGCCTGGCGGAAGCTGCGCTTGTCGGCCTCCTTGTAGACCTTGGCGCAGCGCGTCTCGTCGCCGCAGCGCACGACGTAGACCATGGCTTCCTTGCCGCTCATGAGCTGGCGCACCACGGTGTCGATCAGGCCTTCGTCGATCAATGCCTGCAGTCGCTGGGGTGCTTTCATGAACGTGTCTCCTGGAGGAAGGTTCTCAGGCTTTCCGTGCCGATCTGGTAGAGCCCATCATGCCTGTGCGCGGCATAGCCGAGCCGATGGTTGATGGAGAGCATGGGCTCGTTGACCTCGGCGTTGTGGGTAAAAGCCATCGCGACCTCGGGATGGCGCTCGCGCACGAGCTGCAGCATGGTGGCCTTCACGCCCTTGGCCAGGCCCTTGCCGCGCCACCGGCGCGCCACGGCCGTGAGCCGCTGGTGCATGCGGTCGGGAAAGCGCTGGTTCCAGGCGGCGTCGCACACCGCGACCACTTCGTCGCCGTCGAGCAGCAGCACGAGAAGGTGGTCGCCGCCGCGGCGGTCCATGTCGGCGTACCAGGGAGGAAAGTCTTCCAGGTCGTAGCGCAGCGGCGGCCGTTCGAGGTTCGTGGTGGGTGCGTCGTTCAGCAGCACGGACAGCGGCGCCATCAGCGTCGCGAGCCGCTCGAAGGGCACGCGGCCCGCGTGCACCTCGGCGCGCAGGCCGTGGGCGGGTGCGAAGCCTTCGGCACGCCAGCGCGCGAGTGCCTGCCAGTCGAGGCTGGCGAAGGCCATGCGGTTCTCGACGGTGCGATGCTTCTCGACAGCGCCGATGGCCTGCAGGAAGGCGTGGCCCTCGGGCAGGTGCGCCTTGATGGTCGCGACGGACTTGCCGTGCGCCTCCATCAGCGCCAGCAAGGTGCGAAGCAGCGCGCTTGCCACGCCGCGGCGCCGGTGGGGGCGCAGCACGCCGCCCCAGGCTTCGAGGAACGGCGCGAACGCCTCGTACTCTGGCGTGCCTTCGCGGCGAGAACTCGCGCTCAAGCTGCCGATGAATTCGCCATGCGCGCCGACGGCCAGCACGCGATGAAAGACGTACAGGGGGTTGGGCCGCTGCACGTTGTACCGGGTGTCGGCATCGGGAGCGATGGGGTCGCCGGGAAAGTCTTCTTCGGTGCGCAGGCGCCAGTACGCGAGGAAGTTGCCCCAGTCGGCTTCGCTCGCCCGCTGGGGATCGAAAACAGTGGTCACGGTATGCCGCGCAGGTGCGGCACGGGTTTCAAGCATGGTCGTTGGCCTTGATTCGACAAATGAACGGGGCGCCGCCGGCACATGCGTACCGGTGGCGGCGTTTGAATCGGGGCGGCTTGGGGGCGTCGCGACGGCTGGGAGGCCGCGCGGGGCAGACTGGCTACGCGCTCGGCGCGTGAACGATCAGTTCAGATGAGGCCCGACAAACCGCACGTGCATGGGGGCATGAATTACAGCGTCTTCCATCGCGCACCTCCGCTTTCTGTGTGGTTGTCGAAGGAGCGAATGTAGCGGGCTTGCCGCGCGCTGTGAAGTGTCGTGTGGTTTTGACGCATGCAGCGCGTCAGTTCTTCATGCCGTGCACGATCGACGCCAGCAGCGAAGATACGAAGACGGCCGCGATGAAGCGCAGCCAGCCGGGCTTGCGCTGCACGAAGTTGCTGATCGCCACGCCGCCCGTCAGCAGCCAGATCAACGGGCTGGTGCCCGCGAGGAAGACGCTGACAACGTAGAGGGCCTGCAGCATCACGCTGAAGATCCAGCCGAGTTGGGAGGCGAGGCTTGGCACCTGCGCGGCGGCTTGCCCGGGTGGCGGTGCCGAGGTGGTCGTGCGTGCCGTTGCAGGCGCTGCGGGCTTGGCCGGTTGTGGCCGAGCCGCTTCGCGCTGCGCTTTTTTCTCTTCCGCCAGTTGCTCGGCGGTTTTCTCCAGCACCGGTGCAGGTGCTTCTGTCGGTTGCCACCACGCGGGCCAGGGCGCCTTGCCTGCGGCGGATTGCTTGCGGAATTCGCCTGCAGGGAGCTTGCGTTGGGAGGCCTGCGGGGCCACAAGTGTCGCAGCTGCACCGCTTCGTTGGTGCTTGGCAGCCAGCGCACGTACGCGCTGCAGGTACGGCTCGCCACGCGCCGGGTCGGTCATCGTGATGAAGTTCGCGTAGCCGCGCAGCGCGCCGATCACGTCGCTGTTGCCGTTCCATTGCAGGCCCTGTGGCCCATGCCGTTCCGCCTGGTGCAGCACGGCGCGAAAACGCCGCAGGGTGTCGCGGTCGATCGAGAGCTTGTTGTTCACCACGATGCCCGTCACATGCTGCTGCTGGTGCTTGCGCATGACTTGCTGCTTGTCGGGGTGCACCGTGAGGCCTTCGCTGGCCACGATCTGCTTCACGCGCCACAGCAGCTTGCCGGTGTCGCGGCTGTGCTCGGGGTCGGCCGAGAACGTCAGGTCGTCCGCATAGCGTGTGTAGCGAAAGCCCAGCTTGGCGGCGCTGGCGGCCAGCCGCGCGTCGAGGCGGCGGCACAGCAGGTTGGTCAGCATCGGGCTGGTGGGGGCGCCCTGCGGCAGCACGCGTTCGCCGCGCGCGACGAAGTAGCGCCGGCCGTCAAGCTGTACTTCGTCGGTCGGTGCCTCGGTGCACACCAGCGCCAGCAGGCTCGCCACCTGCGACGAATAACCGAGCTGGCGGAACACGCCACGCACGCGGCGCATGCCGATGGAGGGAAAGAAGTCTTTCAGGTCGAGGTTGATCACCACGTCCTGGCCCACGTGCGGCGCGGCATTGGTGAGGATCGATCGGCCCGGCAGAAAGCCGTGCACGGCCTCGTGCACCGGCATCTTCGCGAGGATGTTGTCGAGCACCCAGTACTGCGCGCGCTTCATGCGCGGCATGGGCGCGGAGATGTGGCGCTCGCCGCCGCTCTTCTTGGCAATGGTGAAACGCTGGTAGTGGCTCACGCTTGCCACGTCGCGGTGCCATGCGAGAAAGCGCAGTTCGCCGAGGCCGATGCCCATAGCCTGCGCCAGGTCGCCTGCGTGGTCCAGCGCAGGCAGGGCGTTGCGGGTCAGTGCCTGGCTGTCGCTGTGTGCCTCGTTGAGGCCGCCCGACACACCATCGCCCACGTAGAGCAGCTCGCGCTGGCGCCGCTCGTGCCATGCCACGGCGCGCGCATGGCGGCCTTGTGCGAGGCGCTGGCGGGTTTCCTCGCGGCGTTCGCGGGCCTTGGCCATGCGTTCTTGGCGCATCGTCTTCAGGGCCCTGTCGCGGTCCTCGATGCCGCGCAGTTCGTCGCCGAGCTTGGAGAGGGCTGTCTGCAATTCGCTTTCGCGGCGGATCAGTTGCGCTTCGACCGTCGGCTGCGCTGCGTCCTGAGGCCAGAAGCCGAGGCGCTGCATTTCCTCGAGGATGACTTCCTGCTTGGAGCCCTTGCGGATGCGCTCGTACAGCTCCTCGCGCGTGAGTGCTGAGTCGGGAATGGAAGAAGAGGAGACGGGAGACTGCATGGTCATGGCGCTGCGCCACTGGCCGATGCACTGCTGATGATGAATCAGAAAAATTGCGAACGAAGCGGGAATCTCGTCGAAGAGCCTCGGGACTGGAGGGCTCCACTCGACGCCGTATGGCCATGGTGACGCCGATGAGCTTCGAGGAAGCCGCACTGTTATCGCGTCACCATGGCCATACGGCACAGTGAAGAGACGTCCAGTGACGCTTGGGAAGTGCTGTGTGCGAGGACGGCGATACGCCGTCCGGATTGCAAGAGCCTTCCCGCTCCGTTCGCAAAAAACAGTGTATCAGCCGATGTGTGCGGTGGTCCTTTCCTGATCGGTCGATGTTGCTGCCGGATTGGCCGACAGGCGCAGCGCGAGCATGTGCTCGCACGGGCCCTTGGTCATGCGGTGGCGGATGAAGTGGGAGCACTGGCAGTCGCCCGAGGCCACGCGCTGATCGGCGTCGAGCTGCAGGCTCATGAGGTATTCGCGCTGCCCCGAAGCGCCCTTGCACTTGCCGCTCAGCGTGAGGCCGCCGTCGGGGCGAGCAAGCGTCTTCACATTGGCGATGCGGCGTGCCTGCACCAGTTCGGCCGCGGCTTCTTCCTCGGGGCTGGCGTAGCGCAACTTGTCCATGGGCAGCGGCTCGCGGCTCAGCTCGCGCAGCCGCCACACGCCGTGCGCAAGGTCGTACACCACGCGCCCGGCCTGCACATAGCCGCCGAGGGCTGCATCGACCGTGAGGGTCGACAGGCCCGTGGCCACTGCCAACTCGGCGGTGGTGGCGCGCCAGCGTTCGCCCAGCGCCGCGAACACGCGCAGCTGGCTGTCCTGGTCGACCGTATGGCGCGGCTGCAGCAGCTCGAAGTGGCCGTTGCGCGACCAGTCGTTGGCAGTCCAGCCCGAGAGGCCGAGCGTGAATTCCATGTCGGGCAACTGCGCCACCCAGAAGCTCGGCATGCCCGTGCCCAGCAGGTGCACGGTGAAGCCCTGCGCCACCGGTACGAGGCGTTCGAGCTGCAGCAGACGCCGCCGGCCCCACACGCGGATGTCGATGTCGGAGGTGGCGCTGTGCGTGGAGCGCGGGCACACCAGCTCGTGGCCCCAGGGCTCGAAAAGGATGCGCACCGGCTGCCCCGGCCGCAGGATGAAGCGCAGCGAGCGCGGGCCCACGCGCTCCTTGCGTCGGCGCAGCACCAGGCAGATGTTGTGCACGTCCATCGGGTGCAGCTGCAGCCGCTGCGCGGGCAGCAGCATTGCGCTGCTCACCTGCAGGAAGCCGCGCACCCAGCTGTCGGGCACGTCGATCTTCGGCTCGTGGAAGGCCGGGTCGTTGTCGCTCTGCACCTGGAAGCCGCCGGGATCGATGGCCAGGCGCGTGGTCTTGTAGTCGCGGATCTTCTGGAACTCGTCGTACAGCGATTCGGAGTAGTCGACGTTGGTGGTGCCGAAGGCGTGGTCGCTCACGCGGTCGAAGATGTCGTGGCTGCACGAGAACATGCCGTAGCTCGACTCGTCCTGGCTGAAGCACTCGAAGAACACGCGGTCGGGGTGCACGGTGATCACCGGATCGAGCACGAACCAGGCTTCGCGGTTGACCTTGTAGATGTGGTCGAAGTAACGCTGCTGCGCGCTCATGAAGGGCTGCAGCACGGCCCGCTTGCTCTTGCGCAGCTCGGCCAGCTCGTTGCTGATGGGCGCCATCTGCGCTTTCAGCTGGTCGCTGCGCGCCATGAACTGCGCGAGCAATTCGTTCTCCTGCCCGGCCAGCCATTCGAGGTACGCGCTCTTGTCGCGCGGCTTGAATCGCAGGTCGCCCACCACCACGTCGTGCAGCGCCGACATACCTTCGCGAAACGGCAGGTGGCGGTTGATGTCGGCGACGAAGTGCACCGGTGCGCGCAGCGTGTCGGGTGCGAACTGCAGCGCCGTGCTGTTGGCTGTGTGCTGCGCGCCCGAGTGGCCGAAGTAGCGGTACTGGAATCTCATGCGGCGGGCCCTCCGGTGGGGGCTGCAGGTGGTGCACGGCGTGGCGCGACGCTGCGCACCGGGGCGGTCTGCAATGGGTTGTCCAGCTCGGGGAAGGCGGCCTGGATGCTGCGCAGGCCGGCCACGTACTGGGCGCGCTCGGTGATGGCGCCAGTGACGGCCTGCCGTGCGAACACGCGCGCGACGATGCGTGCGATGTCTTCCGAATGCACCGCCTGCGCGGCCAGGAACTGCATGACGCGCGCCTTGGCCAGCCGGCCCCGGTTGGCCTGCGACAGCACGCTCAGGAAGTAGGGCTCCAGCCGCGCGAGCACGTCGGGCTTCTGGCTTGCGGCCGAGGCCAGCCAGTTGGTGACGAAGAGCTGCATGCCAGGCGATGGATGCTGGCTCAGCTGCAGCATGTAGGTGGTGACGTCGGTCACGTCGAAATGCGTGGTGAGCAGTTCGCGACCCAGGCGCTGGGCGCCTGCGTCCTTGTGGTCGCACAGGCGTACCAGCAGCGCTGGCGTCCACTGGCTCGCGCCGCTTTGCGCGCCGAACCATTGGCGGGCCCAGTCGCGTGCGTCGTCCCAGCGGCTGTCGAACATGCGCAGGGCATTGCCTAGCTGTGCCAGCGTGCGTTGCGGGTTCGCGGCCAGTTGGTCCATGGCCCATCGGCGCGCTGCGGCGGTGTCGACGAGGCCGAGGCTGGCGGTCTGCAGTACATCGAAGCTTTGCGGATCCTGCTGCGGCAGGAGCCATGCACCCAGCCGCTGAGCGCCCTTGCTGCGTGCTTCGAGCAAGCGCAGCGTGACGGCGGGCTCACCACGGCGCGTGTGCTCGGCCAGCGGGCCGCATAGCCATTGCAGCAGCGCATCGAACACGCCTTCGGCGGCTTCGGCACGGAATAACTCGTCGCGTAGCAGCGGCATCAGCGCGGCGCCGAAGTCCGGATGCGCGGGCAGCAGCTGTGCGAGTCGGGGCGCGACGGCCGCGCGCACGGCCGGCATCGGGCTGCTGCAGAAGGCGGCGAACAGCTCTGGTTGGGTGATGAGCGTGGTGTCGGGCAGGGCTGTGAACAGCCGCACGCCGGCGCCGCGCAGGCGCTCGTCGTCGGACTGCAGCAGGCGTGTGAGCACGCCCACAGGCAGGCCCTGGACCGACGCCGGGTGCAGCAGCAGCCATTCGGCGGCGGTGCGCACCACGTCGGGGCTCGCATGGTCGAAGAGCGCGAGCAGTTCGGGCAAGGGCGCCTTGGCGGCCGCGGTGCGCAACAGGCCTTGCAGGGCCCACTGCAGGTTCTCGCAGATGGCGTCGAGCTCGGGTTGCCCGGCGTCGCATCCTGACAGCCATGCGAGCAGGCTGCCGCACAGGGCATCGAGCGTCGACGGGTTCGGGGCGGCGGCCTGCAGAAGCAGGCGCGACGAGCGGCGCACTTCGGCGTCGGCCGAGGTCAGCAGCATCAGCAGAAGGTCGACCTGCTGGCTGTAGAGGCCTGGGTCTTGCGTGATGTATTCGAGCGCAAGGGCTCGGGCCTCGGCCAGCGGTGAACTCAGCAGCGCTGGAAGCCAGGGCCGGGCCGGCGCACCCGCCGCGATGCGCTGGCGCGCGATGGCGAGGGCGAAGCGTGCGGTGTCGTCCCAGCTGCTGCCCAGCAGGCGCCAGACGGCGGGCGCCTCGAGCGCTTCGCAGAAGGGCTTGTTGTCCTGCAGCGCGCGCGCTGCAAAGGCATGCACTGCGCCGCAGCGGCCCTGCTGCATCAGCTGCAGCAGCGCCCTCGGATGGCGGTCCCAGCGCTCGGGCCAGGCTTCGGTGCGGTTGAGGCGCTGCGCGGGCAGCGGCGTGTTGCGGCGCCAGCGCAGGCCGCCGCGCTGGGCTTCCCAGTCGGCGTCGTGGCGATGCAGCAGCTGCATCAGCACCAGCCAGCGGCTGTAGGGGCCGGTGTGCCAGCTGCGGGGCTCCGGGGTCCAGCGCGTTTCGCGTTGCTGGCCGGCGGTGTCCGCTTCGGCATCGTCGGCCGCGAGCAGCACACCCATGGCCAGCTGCAGCCAACTTGCCTCGTCGGCCGTGCCGGCCAGCGCCAGCCGGCGCAGGCTGCGCCAGGTGCGGCGGCGCAGGTAGTCGCGCGTGCGCTGGCTGTAGGCGAGGCGACTGTCGGGGCGCACGATTTCCTTCGCGATCTCGACGTAGCGGCCGTTGACCTGCGCCCATCGGCCACCGGTGCGGAAGGCCGCACGCTGCGTTTCGAGGCGCTGATGCAGCACGCCGAGCAGGGCGTAGTCGCCCGCGAACTCCGCGCCCTTGTACAGCCGGCGCCATGCGCGGAAGCTGCCGGCGGCAAGCTGCAGCGTCGGTGCGATTTCCATCAGGGCTGTGCGCGCGAGCCCGTCGGTAGCCGGGCTTTCGAGCAGCGCGAGATCGAACAGCTGCTCGACCCAGGCCGCGTACTTCAGACCGTTCCAGAGCGCGGGGTCGGCCAGGTGCTGCCGAAGCAGCGTCATGGCTTGTTCAACGGGCAGCTCGCTCATGGTGGCCCAGGCGCGGCGCAGCGGGGCGGGCCAGTCGTCCACGATGCGCGCCGTTTCGGCCGCGCGTTGTTCGGCAGGCCAAAGGTTCAGCGCGGCCCAGCGCGCAGCGCGGGTGACCACGGGCGTGCGGCCGCGCCGGGATAGTTCACGCATCGCCTCGAACGCGCCGCCGTCGCCGCAGCGGCCGATGGCCCAGGCGATGCAGTAGTCGAGCAGCGGCTCGCCGGTTTCGATGTGATCGATGAGCTGCGGCACGGCTGCAGCCAGCCGGCGCTCGCCGATGCGCCACACCACGCGGCTGCGGCGCACGGGGGCCAGCAGGCGCCATGCATCGGGGCGGATGCTGGCCAGCAGCACGGCGTCGCCGGGGTGTGCGAGCACGACGGTTGCCGTGGTGACGACAGCCTCGACAGCCGCCCCTTCGATCGCATAGCCCTGCGCGATCTGCGCCGCCACGGCGCGCTCGAAGGCGGCGTTGGCGGCCTCCAGCGGCAGCGGCGACGGCGTGTAGACCGTCTCCTTCCACTGCAGCCCGTCGCGGCTGGTGCTCACGTGCACCACGTGGCCCGGCGCTTCCGGCAGGGCGAACAGTTCCACTGTGCTGAAGCCTGCGGCGCCTGTCGTGCCCGGCTTCGTGCGGATCAATTTCTCGGAGCGAATGCGCTTCACGCGGAGGCCTCCCTGCCTTCGGTTGGGTGCTTGTGCTTTTTGTTTCGCTGCGCATCTTAGCGGCCATGCGTGCCAATTTGCGCGTGTGTAGCATCGCGGCCTGAGATTCACCCCAGACATCTTTCCCATGCCGAATGCAGAACAGACCCCTCAGTCGAGCTTTCTCTACTTCACGGGCCAGGGCTCGGACAAGGTCTACCAGGTGCACCTGCGCCCCAAGGACGATGGCTGGGTGGTCGACTACGGCAACGGCCGGCGCGGCGGCACGCTCTCCACCGGCACCAAGACCAGCAGCCCGGTCGCCTACGAGGCGGCGCTGAAGATTTACGACAAGGTCGTGAAGGAAAAGACGTCGAAAGGCTACACGCCCGACCAGTCCGGCGCGCTCTATACCTCGACCGACCTGGCGGGGCGCATGAGCGGCGAGCTGCCGCAACTGCCGACGCTGATCCTCGAAGAGCAGGCCGCGCGCTACTTCGACGATCCGGGCTGGGGCCTGCAGGAAAAGGCCGATGGCGAGAACCGCATCCTGCTGATCGAGGGCGAGGCGGTGCGCGGCACCAACCGGCGCGGACTGTTCGTCGACATTCCGCAGGCCTGGATCGGCGTTGCTGATGCGCCGGCGGGGCGCACCGTGGTTGCCGGTGAGCACGTGGGTGATGCCTTCATGGCCTTCGACCTGCTGGAACTCGGCGGGCAGGACCTGCGCGGCGCACCGTTCATCGAGCGCTTCGGACATCTGCGCAAGATTGCTGAGCTCGTTTCGTGGATGAGCGTGCTCGAACTCGAACTCACCGCCGAGGGCAAGCGCCGCCGTGCCGCCGAACTGCTGGCCGCGCATGGCGAAGGCTATGTGCTCAAGGCGCTCGACGCGCCGTTCTCCGCGGGCCGCAGCAGCACCAGCCTGAAGTTCAAGTTCAACCAGAGCGCGACCTGCGAGGTGATCCGCGTCAACGCCCAGCGCTCGGTGGCCGTGGGGCTGCGCGACGAGGCTGGTGCGATGGTCGACCTGGGCAACGTGACTGTGCCGCCCAACGAGGCGCTGCCGGCAGTGGGCGCGCTGGTCGAGGTGCGTTACCTCTACCGCTATGCGGGCGGCAAGTTCGAGCAGCCCGTCTACAAGGGGCAGCGGCCGGACATGACGCCTGCAGACGCAGTGCTGTCGCAGGTCACGCGCATCAAGGACCGCAGCGCGGTCCTCGACGACGAAGCTGCCTGAGCGCCATTCAACCCAAAGAACCGAAAGCCGCGCGCAGCTTTGCCGCGAGCCGGTTCGCTTCGGCGGCGGTGGCGATGTTGGTGAAGCCCATCAGCAGGCCCTGCTCGCAGGGCCCCGCGACACCGCGTGCCGACAGCGGCTGGCAGTTCAGCCCCGCCTGTTGTGCGCGGCGGGCCAGCGTCACATCGCCTTCGCGGCGCCCGTCGAAACGCGCGATCAGATGCATGCCGCCGCTGCGCAGGTCGATGCGCACCGTGTCGCCGAAGGCCTTCAGCAAGCCGGCCACGAGCATCGCGCGCCGTCGCGCATAGAGCAGGCGCATCTTCTTCAGGTGGCGCGGGAAGTGCCCCTCGCGCATGAAATCCGCCACCACGGCCTGCGTGATCTGCGGGCTGCCGTTCGACCACGTGCGCGCGGCCTCCTCGAAGCGCGTGCGCAGCGATTCGGGCACCACCACGTAGCCCAGCGCCAGCCCGGGGTAGAGCACCTTCGAGAAGCTGCCCGCGTACAGCACGCGGTCGTGGCCGTCGAGGCTCTTGAGCGCCGGCAGCGGCGCTCCGGCATAGCGGTACTCGCCGTCGTAATCGTCCTCGACGATCCATGCGTTCGCCTGCGAAGCCCATTCGAGCAACTGCAGCCGGCGCGCGAGCGTCATCGATACGCCCAGCGGCGCCTGGTGCGAGGGCGTGACGATTGCCATGCGCGCCTTCGGTGCCTTGCGCTGGCCACGGGCGACGACGAGGCCATCTTCGTCCACCGGCACGGGCACCGTGCGCTGGCCTGCGGCGCGCAGCACTTCCTGCGTCGGCGGAAAGCCCGGGTCCTCGATCCACACGCGGTCATCCTTCTTCAGCAGCGTGCGTGCGACAAGCGCGAGCGATGCGCGGTAGCCGCCCGTCACCAGCACCTGCGAGGCATGGCACGACACGCCGCGCGACACCAGCAGATAGGCCGCAATGGCCTCGCGCAACGGCGGGTAGCCGCAAGGGTCGCCGTAGAACATGTCGGCAGTGTTCGTAGCCCGCGCACGGCGGGCCGTAAGGCGCGACCACAGCTTGCGCGGGAATACGTCGAGCGCCGGAATGCCCAACTGCATGGGTAGCGGTTCGCCCGGCTGCTTGAGTGCATCGCCGGACGCCCGCGCATCCGTGCGCCGGGGCTCCCGCCGTGCTGTCCGATGCAGCGGCAGCGACGGCGAGACCACGGTACCCGCCTGTCCGCGCGAAGAAAAATAGCCTTCGCCCATCAGCTGGTTGTAGGCCGTCTCGACGGTGCCGCGCGCCACGCCGAGCTCACCGGCCAGGCTGCGCGCCGATGCCACTCGGTCGCCGGGGCGCAGCGTGCCTTGCTCGATGGCGCTTCGGTAGCGCTCGTAGATCTGGCGGAACAGCGGCGTTTCTTTCGCGCGGTCGAGCTTCGGTGTCATGGCCTGGTCATTTTCAAGATTCTTGGCTCTTTTCGATGGGGCATCGTAAATCGATGATCGACCTTCCGAACAGCCTGGAAGGAAGAAGCGCAATGAGCGAGAAGGTATTTTTGGCGGGTGCCACCGGAGCGGTCGGCGCTGCGCTGGTTCCGTTGCTTATCGAAGCGGGCTACTCCGTGCATGGCAGCACGCGGCACGCCGACCGCGCGGGCGCGCTGGAGGCGCAGGGCGTGCATCCGGTCGTCGTCGACGTGTTCGATGCGACAGCGCTGCAGGCCGCGCTGGTGCGCATCGCGCCTTGGGGAGTGATCCATCAGCTAACCGATCTGCCGAAAGACCTTGACCCGAGCCGCATGGCCGCGGCTGCGGTGCTCAATGCACGCGTGCGCACCGAGGGCACGCGCAACCTCGTGGCTGCAGCAGAGGCCGCGGGCGCGAAGCGGCTGGTGGCGCAGAGCATCGCCTGGGCCTATGCACCGGAGCCCAAGCCATTCACGGAAGAGCAGCCGCTCGACACGGAGGCTGAAGGCGTCCGCCGCATCAGCGTCGACGGCGTGATAGCTCTGGAGAAATGCGTGATGGCCGCGCAGGGCATGACCGCCACCGTGCTGCGCTATGGGCAGCTCTACGGGCCGAACACTTCGACCGATACACCCAAAGACCCGAGCCCGCTGCACGTCGAGGCCGCGGCGCGGGCTGCGTTGCTGGCGCTTCAGCGTTCGCCAGGCGGCATCTTCAACATCGCCGAAGACGGCGCAGATGTCAGCAGCGAGAAGGCGAAGCGCGCGCTGGGCTGGCGCGCCGATGCCCGGCTGTCTCAAGGAGCCATGCCATGAACACGATGCCTCTCTTCCTGCGCCACCGTGCGGGCGCCGGGCTTGCGGTGCTCACTGTCGCCGCCGTGGGCTGGGCATTGCTGCCGCACGCGAGCAGGCAATCGACCGTGCAGTTCATCGATGACATCTGCAGCACCGTGGGCCGCCCGATGTTCGCATCGGCGCCGGCCCCCGAAGGCTCAGCCGCCGCGGCACGGCCGCAGACCTCGACCAAGGTGATCTCCTGCGAGGCGCTGCCCAACGTGCCCGGCAAGTCGGTCACCACCGTCCTCGTCGACTTTCCGCCAATGGCCTATTCGCCGGCCCACAGGCATCCGGGTTCGGTGACCGCCATCATTCTCGAAGGCACGGTGCGCTCGCAGTTGGCCGGTGGTCCGGTGGGCGACTACAAGCTGGGGGAGACCTTCTTCGAACCGCCGCGCACGCTGCATCTGTTCGCGGAGAACCCCGATCCGGTGAAGCCCGCCAAGCTGGTGGCGGTGTTCGTGGCGGAAGAGAACTGCGGGCCGCTGCTGCTGCCACCCTGAGCTACCGCACCCGGTCTCCGTCGCGCACCGACTCCACCGCGCCGTTGTAGAAGCGAACGATGCCCAGGAAGCTGCCCTGGCCGCGGTGGTAGACCCAGTCTTCCATCGGCACGCACTGCTGCGTTATCACTTGCTGCGCCGGGCCACCGGGGTAGGGCGAAAGCACCCACGCCACCTGCGGGCGGGGCACGCAGACGAACTCCTTGGACAGTGGCTCGCCGCACTTCTGCACCACCAAGAACTTGGAGTCGCCGACGCCGGAGAGCGAGCCGTTGCAGCTCAGCGATTGGGCAGATGCGGTGCCGGCGTGCATGAGAGCGAAAAGAGAAAGGAAGAGGGTGCTCGCGGCGAATTTGCGCATGGTGTCGATGGGCTCCTAGAGCAGTCTGGGGCTGTGGCAGGCACTGATAGTTTCTCTTGCCGTCATCACGACCGCGGGCCGCGCAGCCTGGCGACGCCGAAGCCCAGCGCGAGGGCCGCGCAGAGAAAGGCCAGCAACGCGAGCCAGACCGACCGCGTGAACGCATAGGTGCCCAGCGTGGCACCCGCAGCGAGCGCCACGGCCAGCCATTCGAGCACCGGGTCGATCCAGCTTCTGGGCTTGCTGCTGCTGCGTTGCACGGCTTGCGGTTTTCGCGGCTTCTGCTGCCGCGGGTTGGGGAAGAGGGTTCTCAGCTCCGGCGTAGGCCATGCGTCGTCCGGCGACGCTCCGATGCCCGCCAGTTGCCAGACAGCGTCCGCATCGTGGCGCGAGAGATCCGCCATGAGGCCATCGAGCACCTTCTTGTCGTTCAAGCGGTCGATGGAGGCCAGCTCGGCGCGCAGCCACGGCTCTGCATCGGCGGCATCAGGCAGCCCTTGGGTGCGGAGCAGGATGTGACTCTCGAAGCTGCGTGCGGTCCAGTCCTCGAAGCCTTCGTAGAGAGGGCGGTAGCGCTCGCCGATGGCCGCGATCACGGCTTCGCGCCGCGTTGCGAGCCGTGTCAACGCGGTGGCCTTGTCGATGACGAGGTACGGGTAGGCGGTGTCGGCGCCGAACTCTTCCAGGCATTCCTCGCGCTCGATGGCGCTGTCTTCATCGTCGATGTCGTATGCGTCGATGAAGCGCGCGTGGCGGATGTCGTTTTCGCTGAAGAGCTCCCGCCAGAACAGCGGAAAGAAGGCGTTGGCCTCGAGCTCTCCGCCGTGGCCGAAGAAGCCGCGCCATTCGTTGCGGCTGCCTTCGGGCATGCGGGGCAGGGTCGAGCTGGACAGGTAGACGGGGTGGGACATCTTCTTCGCTCCGGGCAAGGGGCGGGAGCCATCTTACGAGCGCGGGCGCAGATTGCTTTCTTGTAATCCGCGCGTCAGGCGATCGCCGGATGGGCTTTCCAGAATCCAGCGCGTGCAGTTCTCATCACTCGCCATTCATCACCCAAGGAACACCATTCATGAAGCGCGCATTCCTCACCACCACCGCTTTCGCCACGTTGCTCGCCGCATCTGTCACAGGCGCAGCCGCATCGGGCGCGCACGACAACGCCATCGGCCAGCCCGGCATGGCTGCCAAGGCGACTCGCACGGTCCAGGTCGACATGACCGACGGCATGCGCTTCACGCCAGCCGACATCAGCGTCAAGCAGGGCGAGACCGTGCGCTTCGTGGTCAAGAACTCCGGCAAGCTGAAGCATGAGCTGGTGCTCGGCACCCAGCAGGACCTGAAGGCGCACTACGCCTCCATGATGAAGAACCCGGAGATGGAGCACGCCGAGCCGAACATGGTGACGCTCGCACCGGGCAAGACCGGCGAGGTCGTCTGGCAGTTCACCAAGGCGGGCAAGGTCGACTTCGGGTGCCTGCAGGCGGGGCACTACGACGCCGGGATGAAGGGCGTGGTGAACGTGGCCAGTGCCGCGGGCAAATAGGTCTGGGCGCGGCGCGATTGTTTCCATCACATGAACGCCGCGGTTCCTTTTGCTGCGGGTTTTTACCTACTCATCGGCTCACAATTCATCTCACAGACCAGCCCACAAGCGAATCTGGATGAACAGGCCCCGAGCGAGGTGGCCGCCCCCCGAAGGGACGGTGACCCACCCAAGACCGGTTCGAAATCATCCCGTATGCAAAGAACTGAATTGAAGGAAATCCAAATGACCGCCTCGAAGCTCCTCTCCGCCATCTCCCTCGCACTGCTGGCTGCTGCCGGTGCCGCTCATGCCGAAAGCTATGACGGCGTGCATCAACTGACCTCGGCCACCAGCCGCGCCGACGTTGCCAGCCAGGCTGTGGTAGCCGCACGCAGCGGCAACCCCTACGCCGACGGCGCCAACTCGGGCCCCGTGCAACTGATCGCCTCGACGACCAGCCGCGCTGCAGTCCGCGCTGAAGCGGTGGCTGCCGCTCACAGCGAGAACCCGTATGCCGAAGGCGTGACCTCGCGTGTCGCTCCGGTGCTGGCAAGCGGTGTTGATCGCTCCACCGTGCGTGCCGCAGCCCGCGCTGCTGCTCGTGGTGACGCTCTGCCGCTGTAATCGACAACAGCAACGCGCATAAACAAAAGCCGGGCCCTGCGAAAGCGGGGCCCGGCTTTTTGTTTGTCTGTTCAGGGGGAGGGGGCGAGCTAGTAGACGCGCTCTTCGATCGGCCCCACGCGGTCCGGATAGAACGCCACGTAGTCCTTGATCTGCGAGACATGCTCGTAGGGCGACTCGTAGGTCCACACCGCATTCACCGAGCGCTCGCCGCCGGCCGGAATGCTGTAGTAGTTGCACTCGCCCTTGTACGGGCAGTAGGTTGCATGAGACGTGCGCTCGAGCAGCGACATCTTCACGTCCTTGCGGGGTATGTAGTGCACGGTTCCGAAGTGCGCCTCGCGCAGCGTCAACGCTTCGCGCGTATCGGCGACGACGCAGCCATCGACCGACACCACCACGCGAAGCGGGTTGGGTGCAATGGTGATCGGATGGTCGGGGCCGGGGGTCTTGATGGTGCGTTCTGCGGTAGCGAACATGAGAAAGCTCCTTCGGGCAATCGGGGTGACGCAGGAATCGGCGGATGCGCATCTTGCCGCGATGCCGTGGCGATTTGAAGTAGCAAGAAAATCGGCCCATTCGCGACATGGTTAAAGACCGCGAATTCATTTGAACGGCTCTGGGAGCCTTTTAGATGGTGATTCAGCATGCAAGGAATACTGAAGTTCCATATCTTCGATGCGCAGGTTGCGTGTGGTCACGAATGTGTGTGCTTCGCGCATCAGCTTTCGATGAATCGAAGGCCCACGGTACCGCCGATTACCAGCGCGATGCATGCCATCCGCGGTGCAGAAAGCGCCTCCCCGAAGAACAAAACGCCCGTCAGCACCACGCCCACCGAGCCGATGCCGGTCCAGATCGCGTAGGCCGGACCCAGCGGGAGGTAGCGCAGCGCCCTGGTCAGCAGGTAGATGCTGAGCAGCGCGGTCGATACGCCTGCAACCGACGGCACGAGCCGTGTCCAGTCTTCCGACTGCTTGAGTGCGGCGGCCATGGCGATCTCGACGAGACCGGCAGCCAACAGAAATATCCAACCCATGAAAAAACTCCTTCGATGCTGTTGCGGGTAGAGCCGAACCGGATAATTCCGGGCTGGGCACCGATCAACAAGTACGCACCTTTTGGTAACCATGGGAAATTCAAAGACGCCATCGAAGAAGACCGCGCCTGTGGAAGAAGCCGAAGCCGCGCCGGCCGATGTGTGGAGCGCCGATTGCCCCTCGCGCCGCGTGCTGGAGCTCATCGCCAACAAGTGGGCGCTGCTGGTCATTCCGCTGCTGCGCGGTAAGCCGCAGCGCAACAACGAGCTGCTGCGCAAGGTCGGGGGTATCTCGCAGAAGATGCTCACTCAGACCCTGCGCGACCTCGAGCTCAATGGGCTGGTGCTGCGCGAAGACCACCAGACGGTGCCGCCGCATGTCGAGTACAGGCTCAGCCCGCTCGGCCTGTCATTGAGCAAGACGCTGATCGCCGTGGACCGCTGGGCCGAGGCGAACCATGCGCAGATCGACGCGGCGCGGCACCGTCAGTGATACCTTCGCCCGACCTCGAGCGACCCACCGAAGGACCGAAGTGAAGAAGAACAAACTCGCCACGCTGTTGCTCGCTGGCCTGGTGGCCGCCGGCGCCTGGGCCCAGGACTGGCCCGCCAAGCCCGTGCGCGTGATCGTGCCCGCACCGGCCGGCAGCTCGCTCGACCTGATCGCGCGCACGCTGGCCGACCGCCTGCGCGTGATGTGGAAGCAGCCCGTGGTGATCGAGACCAAGGCCGGAGCGGGCGGCCTGATCGGCATGGATACGGTGGCCAAGGCGCCGCACGACGGCTACACGCTGGGCATTGGCTTCAACGGCCCGATTGCCTTCGGCCCCTACATGTATGCGCGCATGCCCTATGCGCCCGCGCGCGACCTGGTGCCCATCGTGCTCACGACCTCGCAGCCCAACGTGCTGGCGGTGCAGGCGGGAAACCCCGCGAACACGCTGCCCGAGTTCGTCGAATGGGCGAAGAAGCGCGGCAGCAAGTTCAGCTATGCATCGGTGGGCGCGGGCAGCTCGTCGCACCTCACGATGGAGCTGTTTCGCAGCGCGGCGCACATCGAGGCGGTGCATGTGCCGTATTCGGGTTCGCCGCCCGCGGGGCTTTCGGTGGCGGCCGGTGACACGCAGGCGTTGTTCACGGTGGCGCCCGCGCTGCTGCCGCTGATCCAGGGCCAGCGCGTGAAGCTCATCGCCGTGACCAGTGCCAAGCGCTCCGAGCTCATGAAAGACCTGCCCACCGTGGCCGAGTCGGGCTACCCGGGTTTCGAGTCGCTGGCCTGGAACGGCTTGTTCTCCGCCAGCGGCACACCGCCCGAGGTGGTGCGCCGTATCAACGCCGACGTCAACGCCGTGCTGCAGGAGCCGGCCGTGCGCGAGCTGCTGGCCAACCAGGGGCTGGTGGCGGGCGGCGGCTCGACGGAAGAGTTCAAGGCCTTCATCGACAGCGAAGGCCGCAAATGGGGTGCGATCATTGCCAAGGTCGGCATCCGCCTCGACCAATAACACTCTCGACAACCCACGCCAGAAGACTCCAGGAAGAGAAAGAACATGGAACAGCAGTTTCCCCGCGACATCTACACGGAACCCGAGCCCGATCCGCACACGCTCGCCAACCTGGGCCCGCTCACGGCCCTGGCGGGCATCTGGATCGGCAAGGCCGGCCACGACGTGAGCCCGAAGGAGGACGGCCCCGAGGCCGAGGCCTACATCGAGCACGCAGAGTTCCAGCCCATCGACGCGCAGACCAACGGGCCGCAGATCTTCTACGGGCTGCGCTACCACTTGCGCATCGTCAAGCCCGACGACGTGGAGACTTTTCACGATCAGGTCGGCTACTGGCTGTGGGAGCCCGCCACGGGCGCGCTGATCCAGACACTGTCGATCCCGCGCGGGCTCACGGCCATGGCCACGGGGCACGCGAAGGCCGGCGACCGCAGCTTCAGGCTCGAAGCGGTGCGCGGCGGCGAGACCAATGGCATCGTGGCCAACCCTTTCCTGGAGCATGCGTTCAAGACACTGCGCTACAGCATTCAGGTGACGATCCACGACGACGGCAGCTGGTCGTACGAGCTGGAAACGGTGCTCAGCGTGCTCGGAAAGCCCGAGCCCTTCAGCCACACCGACCGCAACACGCTGCGCAAGATCGGCGAGCCCACGCCGAACCCGACTGCGCAAGCTGCGATGGCGGCGAACGCCGCAGCCTGAGCCGCTACTTCGCGACAGCCGCCGAAGGGCACAGCACCAGTGGTTCCGGCACCCGGATAGAACAAACACGCATAGCTCGCAATCGGTTATGTCGATAGCCTCAGGGCATGGACCTGAAACAGCTGGAGTACTTCATCCGCGTGGCCGAACTCGGCAGCTTCACCCGCGCGTCGGACGTGATCGACATCGCGCAGCCTGCGCTGAGCCGCCAGGTGCGCCAGCTCGAAGTGGAACTGCGGCAGAACCTGCTGGTGCGCAACGGCCGCGGCGTGGTGACCACGGATGCCGGCAAGCGCCTGCTGGAGCATGGCCGCGGCATCCTCCACCAGGTCGAGCGGGCAAGGGAAGACATGAGCCTCATGCGAGATGCGCTGGCCGGTCGCGTCGCTGTCGGCCTGCCGCCCAGCGTGGCCGGTGTGCTGACGGTGCCGCTGGTGCGGGCCGTGCGCGAGCGGCTGCCCGATGCCGCACTGTCCATCACCGAGAACCTTTCGACCGCGATGCAGGAATCGCTGCTCACCGGCCGGCTCGACATCGCGCTGCTCTACAACCCGCAGCCTTCGCCTGACGTGGACAGCGAGACGGTGCTGGAGGAAGACCTGTTCCTGGTCAGCGCGACCAAGGGCACTGGGCCCGCGCGTCGTGGCGCACCACTGGCCTTGCATCAGCTGGCCGAGCAGCAACTTGTGATTCCGACCCGGCCCAACGCGATCCGCATGCTGGTCGAGGCGGAGCTTGCCGCCATTGGCCGGCGGCCACAGATCGCGCTGGAGATCGACGGCGTTCCGGCCATCCTCGCGCTGGTGGCCGATGGTGCCGGCCACGCCGTGCTGTCGCGCAATGCGGTCACCCTTGCCGGGCGATCGCAGCGCTATGCGATCCGGCCCATCGTCAAGCCCGGCCTGCGCAGCCGGCTGGCGCTGGCGACCAGTTCGCAGCGGCCGGTCACGCGCACGCAGCGGGCCATGGGCGAACTGCTGCGCGAGCTCGTGCAGCAGCATCTCGGCGCCAACGCTGTGACTGGTGCGGCTCAGAAGCGATGACGCACGCCTAGGCCCACGCTGCCACTGTTCCCAAAACCGGTCAGCCGGTCTCGCATATAGACCGCATACAGGTCGGTCCGCTTTGAAAGAAAGTGGTCGTAGCCAGCCGCCCAGGTGGTGCGGTGCGTTTCGGCGGCGCCCGTCACCTTGCGCTCGGTGCGCGCCACCGAGGCGAGGAAACGCCCCGCACCCACAGGAACCGTAGCACCCAGCTGCGCGGTATTTGCTGTGGTACGGATGTCGGGCGTGCGGGTGCGCTGCAGCTGGCCGTACAACTGCACGGCCTTGAAGTCGTAGGAGGCGCCGACCAGCGCAGCGTCCTGCCGGCCGATGGTCGTGGTGAAGCCGGGGCCGGTTTTGGCCTGCTGCACTGACACCACGGCGGCAAAGGGCCCCGCCGCATAGTTGAGGGTCAGGTTCAGGTTGCGGATGCCTTCTCGGTCCTGCACTTCGCCCATGCCGTAGAGCAGGCTGGCGCGCAAGCCGGCGAAGGTGGGGGAGGTGTACTGAATGGCGTTGCTCCACACGCTGTCGCCGAGCACGGCGCGGTTGTACGTGGGCTGCCATGTGTGGAGCATGACGGGCGAGAACTGCAGCGATACGCCGAACGGGTTGAAGGCGCCGCTGGCCACGAACATCGGATTGGTCTGCCGGCCGAGCGACAGCTGGCCGAAACCGCCCGCCAGGCCTACCCACGCATTCCGCGAAAAGTACGGGTCGGTGCTGTTGCGCCCGAAGGTGCCGGAGTCGGTCTGAAAGAAGCTCTCCAATGCGAACTGCGCCTGCAGTCCGTCACCGAGGCTTTCGCTGCCCCGTACGCCCCAGTAGGCCGTCGTCATGCCACCGCTGCCGAGCAGCTTGGTGCGGCCGGGCTCGTCGCTGCGCTGCATCGATCCGACGAAGGCGTCGAGCAGGCCGTAGATCTGCACGCTGCCCGCAGCATCTGCGGCGGACTGCGCCCATATGGGGTGCGTGGCAGTGCAAAGCGCAAGCGCCGGTAGTGTGCGCAGCGAAAGGGCCTGAAGGCGCGAAAGTCTTCTCATGTCGTCTGTCTCCTCGTTGTGATTCGTAGCCTGCAAGGGCGCAGGCGCGCGCGTCCGCACGCCACGGTTGCGCCGTGGCATGGGGAGCGGTGTCGGTGGTGTGTACGAAGCGCGGGCGGCGCTCAGTCGTACCAGTACAGGCGGGTCGGGTTGTCGACCAGCAGCTTGCGAAGCTGCGCCGGGTCGTCGCTGAACAGCGGCAGCAGATCAACGAGCTTGCCGTCGTCGGGCATTTCGCGCACGTTGGGGTGCGGCCAGTCGGTGCCCCACAGCACGCGATCGGGCGCGGCCTCGATCAACTGGCGCGCGAAGGGCACGGCGTCTGCATAAGGCTGCCCCTGGCTCGAGAGGGTCTGCGAGATGCGCTCGGCACCGCTCACCTTGACCCACGCGCGCTCGTCGCGCATCAGCTCCAGCATCATCGTGCAGGCCTGCTGGCCGAGGCCGTGCTCGACCATCGTGCGGCCCATGTGGTCGATGACGAAGGGCACCGGCAGCGTGTCGAGGAATGCGCGGTAGGTCAACAGGTCATCCGCGTCCAGATGCAGCACCAGGTGCCAGCCCAGCGGCCGTATGCGCTCGGCCATGCGCAGCACTGTGGGCAGGTCGGGCGCGCCGCCCAGGTGCTGCACGAAGTTGAAGCGCACCGAGCGCACGCCGGCCTTGTGCAGCGCGGCGAGCTCGGCATCGGTGACGCCCGCACCCACCATGGCCACGCCGCGATAGGTGTCGGGCGATTGCGCGATGGCGTCGAGCATGGCGCGGTTGTCGTGGCCGTGCACGCTGGCCTGCACCAGCACCACGCGCTCGATGCCCAGCAGTTCGTGCAGGGCGCGCAGCTTTGCGGCCGGCGCATCGGGCGGCGTGTAGCGGCGGTTGTCCGAATACGGAAACACGTCGCCGGGGCCGAACACATGGCAGTGTGCGTCGCAGGCGCCGGCTGGCAGTCGGAACGCGGGGCGGCTCGGGTTTGAGTGGGGTGGGGCGATGGTTTTCAAGATGTCGTTCACTGCTGCTTACTGCTTGGGAATGCCGGCGCGCTGGATCACGGCCGACCAACGCTGGATTTCGCTTTCCAGCAGCCGCGCCTGTTCCTGCGATGTGCTGCTACGCGGCTCCACGCCGAGGTTCTGCAGGCGCTTCATGACTTCGGGCGAAGCCAGGGCTGCGCGGGCCTCCTGGTTCAGGCGGGCGATCACGTCGGGCGGTGTCTTGGCGGGGGCGGCCAGCGCGTTCCATGATGCAACCTGGAAGCCCGGCGTGCCGCTCTCTGCAACGGTCGGCACGTCCGGCAGGCTGGGCGAGCGCTTGTCGCCCATGACCGCCAGCGCGCGCAGCGCCTTGCCTTCGATCTGCGAGAGAACGGGCGAGAGGATTTCCACCGCCACATCAACCTGCCCGCCACGCAGCGCCGTGACCACAGCCGGCGTGCCGTTGAAGGGTACGACCTGCGCATCGATGCCGAGTGAACTCTTCAGCAGCTCGCCTGCCAGGTTCTGCGTGCTGCCAACGTTGATGGTGCCAATGTTGAGCTTGCCCGGATTGGCCTTGGCGTGAGCCACCAGGTCGGCGAATGTCTTGAACTTGCTGTTGCTCGCTGTGAGCACCGCCATGTCGAAGTAGCCGAGCGTGGAGATCGGCGCGAAGTCCTTCACCGTGTCGTAGGGCAGCGACTTGAACAGGCCCACGCTCACGGCATTGCCGTTGGACATCAGCAGCAGCGTGTGGCCGTCAGGCGGCGCTTTGGCCACGGTGTCGGAGGCCACCACGCCGCCCGCGCCGGGTTTGTTGTCGACCACGATGCTCTGGCCCATCGACTCGGACATCTTCTGGGCCACGCTGCGTGCGACCAGGTCCGCCACGCCACCGGCACCGAAGGGCACGATCAGGCGGATCGGACGCGAAGACAAGGGGGCGGCCAGCGCGGGCGATGCGCGCAGGCCGGCGGCCAGGGTCAGCATCAGGCCGACGAAGCCGCGACGGGAATGTCTCATGTGTCTCCTTATTGAACTTGCGTGCGGCCTTGCGCGCCGCTGACCCGAACTATTGCCCGTGGGTCAGCCCCCGGCAAGATCGCGTTCGCACTGGGAGATATAGTTTTTCGGCATGGCTGGGCGCTCGCGTGGCGCTCGGCGTCAATCCAGCCGCAGCGACCCCAGCCGCGCGACGATCAGGTCGTGCAGCGTCTGCGCCGCCACCGACAGGCTGCCTTCGCGCCGCTGCACCATGTAGAGCGTGCGCGTGAGGGAAGGCAGGGGCAGCGGCCGCGTCACCAGCGTCTCGCGCTGGAAGTGGAAGAGCGTGAGCGCGGGCACCACGCTGATGCCCAGCCCGGCCTCGACCAGCCCCATCACAGTGGCCAGGTGCTCCACCTCGAACACAGCGTTCAGCCTTTGCGGATGCAGCGCCGCGTCGAGCGCCTGCCGCACGCTGCTGTTGCGCGCCATCTGGATGAAGGGGTGGGGCGCGATCTTCTTCACCGTGAGGCGCGACTCGCGCGCCAGCGGGTGGTCGGCGCGGCACACGAGGTGGAAGCGGTCGGTGCAGAGCTTGCGCGCACGCAGGTCGCTGTCGGCCGTGCCGCCGGCGCCCGAGGCGGCGAGCGCGAAGTCGGCCTGGCCATTGCGCACCAGCGCAATGCAGGCGTCGGACAGCGCGTCGTCCAGGTCGATGCGGATGCCCGGCCAGGCCTGCATGAACTCGGCGAACACGGTGGGCAGCCAGCCAGCCGCGAGCGAGGGCAGGGCGGCTACGCGCACGCGGCCCTTGCGGCGCTCCACGTGGTCGGCAAGGTCGCCCATGGCGCTGCCCATGTCGTCGAGCAGCCGGCGCGCGGAGCCCTCGAACAGCCGGCCTTCGGGCGTGAGCTGCACGCTGCGCGTGTCGCGGTCGAACAGGCGCGTGCCGACCGCGTCTTCGAGCGTGCGGATCAGCGCGCTGAACGCGGGCTGCGAGAGATGGCTGCTCTGCGCCGCGCGCGTGAAGTTGCGGTGCTCTGCCAGCGCGAGAAAGGCGCGCAGCTGTCGCGTGGAGAGGTCGGGCGTCTTTCTCATCATGTCTCTCTTTTTATTTGAAAAGCGGATCAATCGATCCGTATTTCCGATTTTACGGATGACCGATCGCTGCCTACAGTGCACGGCAATGAACTCCATTGATCCGCCCACGCTGCTGATAGGTTGCGCCGCCGGCTTCTCGGGTGACCGCACCGACGCCGCCGGGCCGGTGGTCGACACGCTGATCGCGCGGCTGGCCGGCGGCCCTCAGGGGCTGCGCGCCTTCCTGATCTTCGAGACGCTGGCCGAGCGCACGCTTGCGCTGGCGCAACTGCGCCGCCGCGACAACCCCGACGCAGGCTACGAACCGCTGCTCGACGACATGCTGCGGCCCGTGCTCGCGCGTTGCCTGGCGCATGGCATCCGCATCGTGAGCAACTTCGGTGCCGCCAACCCGCGCGCCGCCGCCCGGCACATTGCCCGCATGGCGCGCGAACTGGGCGCGAGCGCGCCGCGCATCGCGGTGGTGGAGGGCGACGACCTGTCCGGGCCCGAACACCGCGAGCTGCTGAACGAAGCGCTCGGTGCGCAGATGGAAGGCCTGCGCATGGTCAGCGCCAATGCCTACATCGGCGCCGAGCCGATTGCCGCCGCACTCGATGCGGGCGCGCAGATCGTGGTGTGCGGCCGCGTGGCCGATCCGTCGCTCACCGTTGGCCCGGCCATGTCGCACTTCGGCTGGCGCGCCGATGACTGGGCCCGGCTGGGCCGCGCGACCATGGCGGGGCATCTGCTCGAGTGCGGCGCACAGGTGTGTGGCGGCTACTTCGCCGACCCGGGCTACAAGAACGTGCCGGGGCTGGAAGCGGTGGGCTTCCCCATCGCAGAGATCGACACCGACGGCCGCTGCACCATAGGCAAGGCCGACGGCACCGGTGGCCTCGTGAGCGAAGCCACGGTGAAGGAGCAGCTGCTCTACGAAGTGCACGACCCGGCGGCCTACCTGACGCCCGACGTGGTCGCCGACATTGCCGACGCCGAAGTGCACGCGCTGCCCGGTGCGGATCGTGTTGCGCTCTCCGGCGTGCGCGGCCATGCGCGGCCGGGCCGCTACAAGGTCAATGTCTGCCATGAAGGCGGCTGGCTGGCCGAGGGCGAAATCTCCTATGCGGGCCCGCGCGCCGAGGCCCGTGCGCGGCTTGCAGCGGACGTGCTGCGCAAGCGCCTCGACGGACTCGCATTGCGCGTGGACCTGATCGGCGCGCTGAGCATCCTGGGCGACGACGCGGGCCGTGCGCTGGCGGATACACCCGACGCCGGCTTGCGCGACGTTCGCCTGCGCGTCGCCGCCACGCATGCCGATCGCGCGCAGGCCGAACGACTGGCGCGCGAGGTCATGGCGCTCTACACCTGCGGCCCGGCAGGCGGCGGCGGCGTGCGCACCGCGCTCACGCCGCGGCTCAACACGCTGTCGTGCCTGCTGCCGCGCGAGGCGGTGCCGGTGCGCTTCGAACTGCTCGGCGAGGAGGCCCTGGCATGAACACCATCACCACCGACACCATCGAAGTGCCGCTGTACCGCGCCGCCCATGGCCGCACCGGCGACAAGGGCGACCGCTCCAACATCAGCGTCATCGCCTGGCATGCGGAGCTCTATCCCTTGCTGGTCGAGCAGCTCACGCCCGAGCGCGTCGCTGCGCAGTTCCACCACCGCGCACCGTCGCAGGTGCAGCGCTTCGTGTTGCCGAAGCTGCACGCGATGAACTTCGTGCTCGACGCTGTGCTGGACGGCGGCGTCAACGACGCGCTGAACCTCGACGCGCATGGCAAGGCGCTGTCCTTCCTGCTGCTCGACATGCCTGTTCGCGTGCCTCGCGCGCTTGTACCGTTGCTGGCTGGGCCGTAGCGGAGGCTTTCTCTTTCCCCTTTATCCATTCGATCCGGAGACAAAAAAATGAAACGATTTCCCCTCACCGTGCTGACCGCCGCACTGGCTCTGATGCCACTGCTGAGCCACGCGGATGCCTTCCCCGAGAAGGCCATCACCTTCGTCGTGCCCTTCGCGGCCGGCACAGCCACCGACCAGATCGCGCGTGCGCTCGGCAACCAGATCGCGGCGGAGACGAAGCAGGCCGTCATCATCGACAACAAGGCCGGCGCCAGCGGCTTCATCGCCTCGCAGAACGTGGCCAAGGCTCCCGCCGACGGCTACACGGTGCTCATCACCACCAACACCACGCACGCGGCCAATGAGCACCTGTTCAAGAAGCTGCCCTACGACCCGGTGAAAGACTTCGCGCCCATCGCCGCGCTCGGCAAGGGCGGGCAGATCATGGTGGTGAACCCCTCGTTCCCCGCGAAGAACGTGGCCGAGTTCATCGCGCTCGCGAAGAAGGAGCCGGGCAAGTACAGCTTCGGCAGCGGTAGCTCGTCGAGCCGCATGGCGGGCGAGCTGCTGCAGCAGATGGCCGACATCAAACTGCTGCACGTGCCCTACAAGAGCAACACGCTCGCCGTGACCGACCTGCTGGGCAGCCAGATCAACATGATGATCACCGACACGGCCACTGGCCTGCCGCAGGTCAAGGCCGGCAAGCTGCGCGCGCTGGGCATCTCCAGCTCGGCGCGCTCGCCGCTCGCGCCCGACGTGCCCACCATCTCCGAAGCCGGCGTGAAGGGCTACGAAATGGGCTACTGGTTCGCGGCCTATGCGCCCGCGAAGACGCCGCCGGCCGTGGTCAAGCGGCTCAACGAGCTGCTGGTGAAGGCTGCGAGGAGCGAGGCTGCAAAGACAGCGTTCTACGAGCCGACCGGCACCGAGGTGTTCACGACCTCGCCCGAGGAACTTGCGAAGTTCCAGGCCAACGAGTCCCAGAAGTGGGGCCGCATCGTGAAGTCGGCCGGCATCGAGGCCGAGTAGCCCGCGCGCCGTAGCGGGGACCGGCGCCGCAACGCGACAAGACACACAACGAAGGAGACAAACCATGAAACGCTGGAGCCTTTGGGCTGCCACGGTGGCTTCGGCCGCCCTTTTTCTGAGCGCATGCGGTGGAAGCGGAGCAGGAGGCGTGCTGCTGCCACCACCCACCACCACGACGCCCACCACACCACCCGTGACTGCCACCGCGCCCAGGTACAAGCTAGCCATTACCGCGACCGAAGACGTGCCCGGCACCTTCGGCAGCGTGGGCGCCTACGAGAAGATCAGCGGCACCTTCACCGGCGAGGTCGATCCGAAGGACGCTCGCAACGCCATCATCCAGGACCTCTCGCTCGCGCCGCTCAACGCCAACGGCAAGGTCGAGTACACGTCGGACTTCGTGCTCTTCAAGCCGAAGGACATGACCAAGGCCAGCGGCGTGCTGCGCTACGACGCGCCCAACCGCGGCAACATCGTGAGCCTCGATCCGTACTTTGCCTCGCGCGGCTACGTTTTTCTGACGGCCGCCTGGCAGGGTGACGTGCCGGCCGCGCCCGGCAAGCTCACGCTGAAGGTGCCGGTCGCGAAGAACGCCGATGGCAGCAGCATCACCGGCACTTATCGCGCCGAGCTGCTGCCTACCGCTGCGAACAACGATTCACTGCCCCTGCCGGGCGGCCCGTTCAATGCGGCGATGCAGGCCTATGCCACCGCGAGCCTCGACAACACGAAGCCCGGCTATGTGCTCACTCGCCGCATCAACGAAGGCGACGCGCGCCAGCTCATTCCCGCGAGCGAATGGAAGTTTGCGAAGTGCAGTGCCACCACGCCGTTCCCCGGCACGCCCGACGAGACAAACGTCTGCCTCAAGGACAAATGGGACCCGGCCTACATGTATGAGCTGGTCTACATCGCGAAAGACCCGAAGGTCATGGGCCTCGGCCTCGCGGCGCTGCGCGACATGATCACCTTCTTCCACCGCGACGCGAGCGATGCGGCGGGCACAGCCAACCCGGTGGCCGCCGCCATCAAGAACACCATCGCCTCGGGCGTCTCGCAGTGTGGCAACTTCATGAAGACCTTCGTGCATCTCGGCTTCAACGAGGACCGCGCGGGCCAGAAGGTGTTCGACGGCGTGTTCGCGCAAATTGCGGCGCGTCAGACCAACATCAACATGCGCTTCTCGATTCCTGGTGGCGGCGGTGGCGTGCGCGCCGACCACACGGCCTTCGGCCAGGCCGGCACGCGCGGCCTTTCGAAGGACTACGTGGACGACGTGGCGCAGCGGCGCGGCGGCATCCTGTCACGCTGTGAGGCGAGCGGCACCTGTCCCAAGCTCTTCATCGGCTTCAGCGGCACCGAGTTCTGGACCCTGCAGGGCTCGCCGCTGCTGACCGATGCCTGGGGCACGACCGACCTTGTGCAGCCCGGCAACGCGCGCATCTACTACTACGCGAGCACGCACCATCTGCTGGGCCTCCCGTCGCTGCCGGGCGCAAGCGCAGGGGCGCTGTATGCGACCAACGGCAATGCCGGCGTGATCCCGGTCGTGCGTGCGCTGTACCAGAACCTCGAAGACTGGGTCGTCAAGGGCACCACGCCGCCCGACAGCCAGGTGCCGAAGCTGGCAGACACCACGCTGGTGCGGCCGCAGCAGCTCAAGTTTCCGGCGATTCCGGGCGTGAGCTACACGGGGCTGGTCAACACCTATTCGTTGCTGGACTGGGGCCCCAACTACAGGCCGCAGGACGAGAGCGGCATCGCCACGCAGGTGCCGCCGGCCTACCTGGGCCGCGACTACGCGATCCTGGTGCCGCAGGTAGATGCGGACGGCAACGACCTCGCAGGCATCCGCAGCCTGGACGTCGCCGTGCCGCAGGGCACGAACACCGGTTGGAACTACACGAACCAGCCCGGCCGCATCGACCAGGCCGGCCTGTTCGGGTCGTACTTTGCGTTTGCCAAGACGGCGGCGCTGCGTGGAAGCGACCCGCGCCCGTCGCTGCAGGAGCGCTATGTGGATCAGGCGGGCTACGTCGCGGCAGTAACCACGGCTGCCAATGACCTGGTGGCGAAGCGCTTCATGCTGCGTGTGGATGCCGATGCGGCTATTGCCAACGCGGTCGCCAATCCGGTACTGCCTTAAGCCGAATGCACCCCAAAGCCCGTCTTGCCCGGCGCGATGTCTTCGCGCAGGGTGAGCGCGGGAATCTCGTAGTCGCCGGCGTTCTGCCGGCGGAACGGAATCGGGTCGGTCGCGAACAGCGCGTCGAGCCGCTGACCCAGTTCCTCGGTGATGCGCGCATAAGCAGCCTCATCGACCTTGTTCGTGCGATGCACCACGTACGGCGGCAGCACATCGAAGCCGGGGTAGTAGAGGATGCCGTGGTGAATGGGGAAGAGCAGGTCGTCCATTGGCCCGTTGATGCCACGCGGCGCGTAGTGCGATGCCCAGCCACCGGTCGTCACCACCAGCATCGCGCGCTTGCCGGCCATCACGCCTTCGCCGAAGCGATCGCCCCAGTGCGTGTCTGAATGCTCGCCGAGGCCGTAGGCAAAGCCATAGGCGTAGATGCGCTCGACCCAGCCCTTGAGGATGGCGGGCATCGAGTACCACCACAGCGGGAACTGCAGTACTACGGCATCGGCCCACAGCAGTTTTTGCTGCTCGGCGGCGATGTCTGCGGTTTGCGTGCCGGCCTCGAACGCATGAAGCGAATCGAGCACGGGGTCGAAGCGCGCGGCGGTGTCGCGTGCGGGGAAGTCGTCGGCGTCGAGTGCGGGCTTCCAGCGCATGGCGTACAGGTCGGACACGCGTACGGAATGGCCCGCAGCCACTAGGCGTTCGAGCATGAAGCGATGGAGCGCGCCATTGAGCGAGGCGGCTTCGGGGTGGGCAAGTACCAGAAGGATGTTCACGGTTTTACAAGAGGTCGAATGAAGATGTCCGCAGGTTAGGCCTCGTGGCGATATATTGGAAATGAATAGTCTGAATCCAAGGAATTGCCATGAACAATTTCAGCCGCCTCGATTTGAACTTGCTGGTCACGCTTGACACGCTGCTGGCCGAGCGCAACGTCACGCGTGCAGCTGAGCGTTTGAACCTGTCGCAGCCCTCGGTGAGCGTGCAGCTCGCCAAGCTGCGAGAAGCGTTCGATGACCCGCTGCTGGTGCCCGCGCAACGCGGCATGCGGCCCACCGCGCGCGCCGACGAACTGCGCGAGCCTCTGCGCGAGGCGCTTGAATCGCTGGGCCGCGCGGTCGCGCCCACGAAGCCTTTCGACCCCGCAGAGGCGACCACCACCTGGCGCGTTGCGGCAGCCGACTATGCCGAGTCGGCCATCCTGCTGCCGGCGCTGGCCGGGCTGCGTGCCGCGGCGCCGCACACGCGGCTGGCCGTGGTGGAGGCGGTGCCATCGCGCATGGCGCGGCAGCTGGAGAGCGGGGAGATCGATCTCTTCTTCCACACCAGCGTGGGCGCGCCGCGTGGCCTGCATGCGCGGGTGCTCTTCCACGAACGCTACGTGCTCGTCGGGCGCGCCGGCCATCCGCGCCTGAAGCGCCGGCCGACGCTCGCGCAGTTCTGCGCGCTGGAGCACGTGGTGGTGTCGCTAGCCGGCGGCGGCTTCGCTGGGCCAACGGACGAAGCACTGGCCGAGAAGGGCCTGACGCGGCGCGTGGCGCTGTCGGTGCCGCACTTCCTCTTCATGATGTCGGTGCTGGCCAGCACCGACATGGTCGCGATGCTGCCCGAGCGGCTGGCGCGCGGCGCGGCCGGGCTGCGTGTGGTGGAGGCGCCGCTCGAGGTGCCCGGCTACGAGATGGCGATGCTCTGGCACGAGCGCCGGCACCGCGACCCGGCGCACAAGTGGCTGCGCGAGCAGATTGTTGCGAGCCTCTGAGCCGGGCTCGGAAGGCGGGCTCAGAAAGCGCTTATGGCCTTGTCGGTTTCGGCCTTGCGGTGCAGCGGCAGCCACAGCGTGAAGCGCGTTCCAGCGCTGCCGGACTGCCAGCTCACCTTGCCACCAATCACCTGCGCGCGCCGCTGCTGGTTGCGCAGCCCCCGTCCGCTTCGGCGCAGGGCCTCTTCCACGTCGAAGCCTTCGCCGTTGTCTTCGATCACCACGTTCACGCCTTCATCGACTGTCGCGGTGCTCACGCAGATGATGGTGGCCCGCGTGTGGCGCAGCACGTTGGCCACGCATTCCTGCACGATGCGCAGGATGTGCAGCGCGCCGTCCGGGTCCAGCCAGGGTAGCGTGGGCACGGGTTGCACTTCCCATTGCAGCGTGATGCCGGCGCTTTCGATGCGCGGCGCGAGGCGAAAGCGCATGGTTGCCAGCAGGAGCAGCAGGTCGGCTTCCACGTTTTCCATGGAGTCGATCACCAGCCTCAGGTCTTCCATGCAGCCCTTGAGCACGCGCGAAATCTCGGCCTCGCTCATGGCGCCTCGCTCCACCGAGCGGATGGCGCTGATCAGCGACGAACCCAGCCCGTCGTGCATGTCCTGCATGAGGCGGCGGCGCTCGGCATTGAGCATGTGCTGGTTCTCGATCACGCGCAGCCGCTGGTAGCTTTGCTCCAGCTCGGCTTCGCGCGCCTGCAGGCGCTGGGCCAGGCCCTTGTTCAGCCGGGCCACCTCGGCGAACGCGCCCGTGTAGCGCTGGAACATGATGTACGAGAAGACGAAGAACAGGCTGATGATGGCGTAGGGAGAGGTGTACACGGCCTCCGGGCTGACCAGGTTGTTCTGCAGGAGCCCGTCGTAGGAAGTGAAGGCGACGGCGAAGACAGTCCAGCCAGCCACCAGCCGCCCCTCGGGCAGTTGCGCGCGCAGCGCCTTGCGCAGGTTCACCGCAAAGATCGTCACCGCGACGGGCAGCACCATCAGGTTGAGCAGGGGCGTGAACAGGTAGAGGCTGACGATCTCCGTCGACACATGGGGCAGCGTTGCGATATTGCAGGCCAGCGCCAGGGTCACCGACACACGGGTCAGCCAGGGCGATGGCTGCAGGTGCAGCCGCTGCAAGAACAGGTGGATGAGGACGATCAGCCAGAGCAGGCTGGCCACGGTCATCCATTCGAACCAGTCGTCCGAGATCGGGATGAAGCTGCCGCCCGCGTAGTAGTGAAGCGTGCGCAGGAAGGCGAGCGCCGAGATGGCAAAGAACAGCAGGTAGAGCGATTCGCGCCTCTTGAACAGCCACACCGCGAACGCGAATGCACCAACCGCCAGGAACGCGGCGCTGCCCATGAAGGGCAACTGCACCTGCAGCAACTGGCGGATCTGGTAGCGCCAGCTCAGCGATTCCTCGTCGCCCACCCACAGGGTCGAAAAGCCGCTGCCGCTGTTGCGCAGGCGGTCGACGCGAATCAGCACAGATGCCGGGGCGGGCGTATTGGCGGTCGCGTTCAACGGCAGCAGGAGCGGATGGTTGTAGCCGTTGTGGATGGGGCTGCCATGCGACTGGTAGAGCAGTACGCCGTCGCCGTACACCGCGATGTTGCCCAGGGTTTTCCAGCGGGGGAGGTACAGAAGCTGCTGCTGCGTCTTCGGCGTCAGCCCGGACAGTTCGATGCGGTACCAGTCGGTGACGGTTCGCTCGCCGCTCGCCGCATCGGGCACCAGTTCGCGCTGGGCTGTGTAGGGGAGGTTGATCGTCTTCCAGCCATCGGTTGGCAGCGCGGCATCCACGATATGCCGCGGAGGTGCGGAATAGCCCGTGCCGGAAACCGAGAGCAACTCGGCCTGCGTGATATGGACAGGGCCGTCGTGCTGCGGCACCGCATCCGCCGGGAGTTCATCGGCGTACGCAAAAGACAGGAAGGCCAGCGGCAGGGCCAGCCAAAGCCTTGCGATCCACCGGCTGATTCGCCAACAGCCTTTGCTGCCTAGCCTCATAGATCGCTTCTGCCTTGGAAATCACTTTTCTCGTGCTGTGAATGCGCCGGACGATTGCCGGCACCGTGCTGTAGCCATCTTTTGACGAGCCCAGACTCCCGCTCACGCGGGCGGGCGCAATTATGTCCTCGCCCAGCCTTTCCGGCCAAACCGGGCAACTTGCCGCAAATTCTTGAATGGCATAGACCATCCGTCGAATGCACAGCGGCGGCCTCGCTCCCTAGCATGGAGCGCGTCGCCGCTCTTGCCGCACTCTGCCCGATGCACCGATGAAAACGCTCGCATTCCTGGCCAGCCTCGCCGGCATGGCCTTGCTTTCGCTCGCCACGGGCGCCGCCGAGCCCGCCAAGGACCCCCCGCTGGTCGGCCGCTACGAGGGCGCTGTGCTCGACGGCTACAAGGCCGCCGCCTACGACGAGGTTGGCCTCATCAAGGAGCCGTTCCAGAACTGGGCGGGCGGCAAGCCCGACCTGCTCAAGGTCGAGGGCAAGGTGACGCTCTATCTCTACAGGCTGCCGAAAGACCGCTCGCTGCTCGAAGTGCAGCGCAACTACGAGTCCAGCCTGAAGGCCAAGGGCTTCGAGGTGCTTTTTACCTGCGGCACGGCCAATGCCTCGTGCTACAAGCCGCGGCCCGGCAGCGTGGACACCAACACGCCCTACGACTTCGCGCTGGCCTTCGATGACCCCGAGTGGCCGCGCCTGGGCAGCCGCGGCGACTATGCGCGCAACTATTTTTCGGTGAGCGGACGCTATCTGCTTGCGAAGAAGACCGGGCCCACGGGCACCGTCTACGCCAGCATTGCGCTGGCCGAGCACAACGCCGATGTCGGCAACCACGCCTTCGTGCGCGTGGTCGAGAGCAAGGCGATGGAAGACAACAAGATCGTGTTCGTCGACGCGACGGCCATGCAGAAGAGCCTGGCGGAGACGGGGCGAGTGAATCTCTACGGCATCCTGTTCGACCTGGACAAGGACATCATCCGCCCCGAGTCGCAACCCACACTCGACGAGATGACCAAGCTGATGCGCAGCAACCCGCCGCTGAAGCTTTCGGTGGTGGGGCACACCGACGCGCAGGGGGAGGCGAAGCACAACGACGACCTGTCGAAGCGCCGCGCGCTGGCGGTGATCGCGGTGCTGGTGAAGGCCGGGGTGGATCCGCGCCGCTTCACCACGCGCGGTGCGGGCGCGTCGGAGCCGGTGGCGCCCAACGACAACGAGGCGGGGCGGGCGAAGAACCGGCGGGTGGAACTGATCCGGCTCTGAGGTTCTGAGGAGGTCCGTTCGCGCCCTCAGATGACGGGCACGCTGGTTTCCTTCAGCACCCGCAGCACGAAGTGCGACTTGCTGTGCCGGATACCCGGGATCTTGTAGAGCTTTTCGCGCAGCAGCCGCTCGTAGTCGCGCGTGTCGCGCACGGCGATGCGGATGTAGTAGTCGTAGTCGCCCGACACCAGGTAGGCCTCCTGTATCTCGGGAATGGTCGCGAGCACGCGGCCGAAGTCGTACAGGGTCTCGTCAGTGTGGCTTTCGAGCGTGACCTGCACGATCACCGAGTCGTGATAGCCGAGCTTGGCCGGATCGACATCGACCGTGTAGCGCTTGATGACGCCGGAGGCCTCGAGCTTCTTGATGCGCGTCCAGCAACTGGTGGGCGACAGGCCGACCTCGTTGCCGATCTCCTGCAGGGTCTTGCGCGAGTCGAGCAGCAGCACGCGCAGGATCGCCAGGTCGGTCTTGTCAAAAGATCCTTCGTTATCGCCGGGTGTTTGCCGATTGGTTTTCATTAATCGAGCTTAAAGAGCCAAAAGAAAGAAGCATATTTTGCTCCCGAACCGGAAGAATTGACGGCATGCGACTGCTCGACCTACCCCTCACGCCCTCCCTCTCCCTTCACCCGGAAACGCCAGCGCGCATTCGCAACGGCGCCGAAGCCCTGCTCGACACGCTGGTCGAGTGCGGCGTGGACACCATCTTCGGCTACCCCGGCGGCGCGGCGCTGCCGCTGTACGACGCGCTGCACGGCGAGCCGCGGCTGCGCCATGTGCTGGTGCGCCACGAGCAGGCGGCCGTGCATGCGGCCGAAGGCTATGCGCGCAGCACCGGCCGCGTGGGCGTGGTGCTGGTCACTTCGGGGCCGGGCGTGGGCAACACCATCACCGGGCTGCTGGACGCCATGAGCGATTCGGTGCCGGTGCTGTGCATCAGCGGGCAGGTGGCGACGGCCGTCATCGGTACGCAGGCGTTCCAGGAAAGCGATGCGCTGGGCATGTCGCGTTCGGTGACCAAGTGGAACCGGCAGGTGCGCTCGGCCGACGACGTGCCCTCGCTGGTGCGCCGCGCGCTGGAAATCGCCACCACCGGCCGCCCCGGACCGGTGCTGCTCGACGTGCCGAAGGACATCCAGCTCGACCGCCTGGGCCAGGCCCCCGAGCCATCGCCGCTGCGGGCCCTGCGCACGAGCCGCACGGCGCTGCCGCCCAAGGCCATGATGCAGCGCGCGGCCGACCTGCTCTCGACCGCGCGCCGGCCCGTCATCTACGGCGGCGGCGGGCTGGTCAATTCGGGGCCCGCCGCGTGCGAAGCCTTTGCGAAGCTCGTGAATCTGCTGCACGCACCGTGCACGCTCACGCTGATGGGGCTGGGCGCGTTCCCCGCGTCCGACCCGAAGTTCATCGGCATGCTGGGCATGCACGGCATGCTCGAGGCCAACCTCGCAATGCACGAGGCCGACCTGGTGGTGTGCGTTGGCGCGCGCTTCGACGACCGCGTGACCGGCAAGCTCGACGAGTTCTGCCCGCATGCACGCAAGATCCACATCGACATCGACCCCGGCAGCATCAACAAGGTGGTGCGCGTGGACGTGCCGATGGTGGGCGACTGCGAGGTGATCCTCGACGGCCTGCTGGCGCTGCTGCCAACGGAGGGATTCGCGCCCGAGCGCCTCGCGCCGTGGTGGGCACGCATCGAGCGCTGGCGTGCCGAAGACTGCCTGGCCTTCGAGGCGCGGGAGGATTCGATCCTGCCGCAGCAGCTGATGTCGTCGCTGCAGCGCGCCATTGGCGGGCGCAATGCCATCGTGTCGACCGACGTGGGCCAGCACCAGATGTGGGCCGCGCAGTACCTGCGCTTCGACAGCCCGCGCCACTGGCTCACCTCGGGCGGGGCAGGGACCATGGGCTACGGCCTGCCCGCCGCCATCGGCGCGCAGATCGGCCACCCCGAAGCGCTGACCGTGTGCGTGAGCGGCGATGCCTCGGTGCTGATGAACATCCAGGAGCTCTCCACTGCCGTGCAGCACCGCGTGCCGGTGAAGCTGGTGCTGTGCAACAACGGCTACATGGGCATGGTGCGGCAATGGCAGGAGCTGAACCACGGCAACCGCCTGAGCCATAGCTGGAACGAGGCGCTGCCCGATTTCGTGGCGCTGGCCAAGGCCTTCGGCTGGGGCGCGCGGCGGGTGTCGGACCCGGCCGAGCTGGAGGACGCGCTCGCCGAATGCCTGGCGAGCCAGGGGCCGTTCTTTCTCGACGTGCAGGTGGCGGCGCAGGAGAACTGCTTTCCGATGATGCCCTCGGGGCACGGGCACCACCGGGTGATGCTGGCGAAGGACCGGTGGTACGAGGAATCCTGAGCGCAGGGTTCTAGACGCTCTGCAGGCGCACGTCGTTTGCGGGAATGGCGTTGAGCTCGGCCCAGTCCATCTCTTCTTCCAGCTGGTGGTAGGCGTCGTCCTCGATCTGCCCGCTGTGGCGCAGTGCTTCGAGCGCCTGCCGCTGCGCGCGGATCGCCACGGCGCGCAGCCGGTCGTGCGCCGTCTTCGCCTGCGGCTGGCGCTCGTCCTGCGCCAGCACGCGCGCCGCGCGGTATTCGTCGCGCACGGCGTCGGCCTCGTGGCTTTCTTCGGCTTCGAGGGCCGACAGCGCCGCGTCCATCATCGCGGTGCGCGCGAGCGACACCTCCTTGTCGAGCGACGCGTCGGGCTCGATCTTCAATGCCCTGATCAGCGGCCCGATGGTGAAGCCCTGGATCACCAGCGTGCCCAGCACCACCGCGAACGCGCTGAGCACGATGAGGTCGCGCCCCGGAAAATCCGCAGGCAGCGCAAAGGCCGTGGCCATCGTCACCAGCCCGCGCATGCCCGACCAGCCGACCAGTAGCGCGATGCGTTTCGACGGCACGGGAACGTTGTGCCCCTGCGCGATCAGGCGCACCTTGTAAGTACGCATAGCAGCCCCGTAGAGCATCACCCAGGCCACCCGCACCGCGATGACCAGCACCAGCACGAGGCCGGCGAACTGCAGGGCATGCACCAGCTGCGGCCCCGACAGCCGCTCGAGAATGCTGCGCGCCTGCAGCCCCATCAGGAAGAAGGCCAGCACGTTGAGCGTGAACACCACCGCGCCCCACACTGCGTAGGAGTGCACGCGGTCGCGCGGCGCATGGCGTTTGGGCGCGTACTGGCCCAGCGTCATGCCGAAGGCGACCACCGAGATGATCGGCGACAGGTGCAGCCGCTCGGCCACGATCCATGCGCCGAAAGTCATCACGAACTGGAAGATGATGGCCGAGCGCGTGCCCGCGAAAGGCGGCGAGCCGAAATGGATGTTGAGCTTGGCAAACGCGAAGCCGACCAGCGCACCGCCCGGCACCGCGACCAGCAGCATCGGCAGCGAACTCGTCATGGGCACGTGCGCGGCGCCGGCCGCCGACACCGCCACGCCGAACACCAGCAGCGCGACAGCATCGTTGAGCAGGCTCTCGCCGTTGATGATCGACAGCGTGCGCCGCGGAATGCGGAACTGCTGCATCACCGCCGCCGCGGCCACCGCGTCGGGCGGCGCGACGATGGCGCCGAGCGTGATCGCGGCCGCCAGCGGCAGGCCGGCCAGGGCCCAGCCGGCCCATGCGACCGCCGCAGTGGTCAGCAGCACCGCCACCAGCACCAGCGAGATCAGCGGCATCCAGTTGCGCCGCAGCTCGCGTGGCGAGATGTCGAAGGCTGAATCGAGCAGGGCAGGCGCGATGAAGAGCGCCAGCGCCAGATGCGGGTCGAGGCTGATGTGCGGCACCCAGGGCATTGCGCCCAGGCACACGCCAGCCAGCGCCAGCATCGACGGATAGGGCAGTGCGAGGCGCCGCGAGAGCTGCAACAGCAGGCAGGCGGCGATCAGCATGACCAGCACGTTTTCGAAGATGTCCATCAGAGTCCTCGGTCTTGGTGTTGTTTGACCGAATACTAAGATCAAGGACAGGACTGTCGCCGGTAGGCGCCGGGCGGGGTGCCGAAGTGGCAGCTGAATGCACGGCTGAAATGGCTCGCATCGCCGAAGCCGTTGCGATAGGCAATCTCCGAAACGCTCAGGTGGTCGAGCCGCCGGTTCTGCAGCTCTTCCTTCGCGCGCTCCAGGCGGCGCACCTTGAGGTACATGCCGTACTGCGTGCGCTGCATCTCGAACAGGCGGTGCGTGAGCCGCTTTGAAATGCCCAGCTCCTTCGAGACCGCATCGACCGACAGCTCCGCATCGCCCAGGTGCGCCTCGATGAACGCCACGAGCCGCTGCCAGCGGTCGCGCTCGCGTCGCTTGCCGTCGGCCGCGTCTTCGGCGACCGATTCGCCCACCGACTCGCAGTAGGTCGCGGCCAGCAGCGAGACGAACGACTGCTCCGAAAAATACGCCAGCGCCGGCGCAGCCTGCGCCGTGCCGGGAAACACATGCCCCATGTGCGCGCGGGCGGTCTCGGCCAGGCGCGAATCCGCCTGCGCGATCGAGGGCACGAAGCGGTCGTGCAGGTCGGCATAGATGCCGAAGAACCGGTCGGAGGGCAGGCGCAGCATCACCAGCTTGCCGGGCGCGGTCAGCGTGCAGGTGGAGGGGAGCCGTGTGGTGCGGAAGGTGATGTCGCCCTTGCGGAAGGGCATACGCCGGCCGCCCTGGTCGACGGTGCCTTCGCCTTCGACGGCAATCATGGCGAGCACGTCGCCCGTGCCGCCCATACCTCCGGTGGAGGCCAGCGCCGTGTCATGGCGAACCGCCAGCGGCGTCGAGGTGAAGCTGATGGCCAGGCCGCCGCCCACGAGCCGGCAGGCTTCGAGGCTCATGCGCGGGTTGCTGTCCTGCACACTGAGTTCGCCGGGGTAGACCAGCGAATCGAGCGCATTCGAGTAGCCCTGCACGTCGCCCGGATAGAACGGGCGGAAGCAGGGCGCGAAGCTCAGGTCGGATGCTGCTGTGTCGTGGTGCATGGGTGGGGCTCCTGCCGTTGGCCCGCACGCTTCGTGCCAAGCAGGTGCAGTCGGGATGCAGTCTAGGCGGCTATCCGTTGGGCAGGACTTAAGACTTTCCACTAGTTGGCACGCTGGATCAACCCGCGTGCGCCCACGCACAAGAGCAAACCGCGCACCGCTTCTTACATTGGCCGCACCCCGCCGATGCAAAGGAGCCACAGCGTGAACGATACGAGCCGAGCAACCCACGACACCCCCGCGCCGTCTCTCGACGGCCTCAGCTACGGCAACTGGAGCGAGGCTGAGAAGCTCGCGCTCAGCTGCCGCATCCTCGCCAAGGAAGGGCATTCCGAAACCCTGGCCGGGCAGGTCACCGTGCGCCAGCCCGACGGCACCTTCCTGACGACGCCGCTCGCGCATGCCTTCGCCGAGATCCGCCCGCAGTCGGTCATGCGCATCGACGATTCGCTGCGCGTGCTGGAAGGCCGCGGCGTGCCCAACCCCGCGGTGCGTTTCCATCTGTGGGTGTACAGGCGCAGGCCCGACGTGAACTGCGTGATCCACACGCACCCGCCCTATGTGTCGGCCCTGTCGATGACCGGCGAGCCGCTGCAGATCGCGCACATGGACGCCACGCCCTTTTTCGACGACTGCGCCTTTCTCCGCGAATGGCCCGGCCTGCCGATCGCCGACGTCGAGGGCGAGATCATCTCGGCGGCCCTGGGCAAGAAGCGCTGCGTGCTGCTTGCCAACCACGGCTTCCTGGCCGCCACGGCGACCATCGAGGAGTCGCTCTACATGTCGGTGCTCATCGAGCGCGCGGCGCGCAACCAGCTGATTGCGCAGTCGGCCTACGGGCGGCTCAAGCTGGTGGACCCGGTGCTGGCGAAGGAGTCGCATGACTTCCTTCTGCAGCGCAGCATCGTCAACGCCAGTTTCGCGATGTTCGCGCGGCAGGTCACGCAGGAGCAGCCATGAACAGCATTGCCTCGCCATTGCAGGCACAAGCGGCTACCGCGGAGCGAAAGCACCAGAGCGTGTGGAAGATCGGCGTCGCCACCATGGTCGGCACGGCCATCGAGGCCTTCGACTTCCTTGCCTACGGCACGGCCGCGGCGCTGGTGTTCAACAAACTCTTCTTTCCCAACTTCGACCCCACAGTCGGCACGCTGGCAGCCTTTGGCACCTTCGCCAGCGGCATGCTCGCCCGGCCGCTGGGCGGCATCATCTTCGGGCACTACGGCGACCGGCTGGGCCGCAAGTCGATGCTCACGCTGAGCCTGCTGCTGATGGGCATCTGCACCGTGCTGATCGGCCTTTTGCCGACCTACGAATCGATCGGCCTGTGGGCCGCGGTGCTGCTGGTGCTGCTGCGCATCGGGCAGGGCCTGTCGTTCGGCGGCGAGCTCGGCGGCGCGATGCTGATGGCGGTGGAGCATGCGCCGCCCAAATGGAAATCGCTGGTCGGCAGCATGCCGCAGATGGGCGCACCCATTGGCGTGCTGCTGTCGTCGGGCGCCTTCGCGCTGGTCACGCAACTGCCAGAGGCCAGCTTCCTGAGCTGGGGCTGGCGACTGCCGTTTCTTGCGAGCGCGGTGCTGATCGTGCTGGGCGTGTTCATCCGCATGAAGGTGCAGGAGTCGCCCGAGTTCATGCAGGTCAAGGTACACCAGAAGACGGCGGCACTGCCGGCGCGCGAGGTCGTGGTGGCGCACCTGAAGCCCTTGCTGCTGACCATCGGCGGCAAGCTGGCCGAGGTGACGCTGATCTACACGATCCTGGTGTTCTCGATCTCGTATGCGACCAGCCGCCTCGGGTTTTCTCGCGCCGATGCACTGCACGCGCTGATCGCTGGCTCGACTGTGATGGTCTTCACCATTCCGGCCAGCGGCTGGCTTGCCGACAAGGTGGGCGCGCGGCGGCTCTATGTATTCGGCGGGCTGCTGCTGGCGATCATGGCGGTGCCGCTGTTCCAGGCCATCGGCAGCGGGTCGCTCACGGCCTACACGGTGGCCATGGTGGTGGCACTGTCGATCAACTACCCGTTGATGTTCGCGCCGCAGTCGAACCTGTATGCGGCGCAATTTCCGGCCGAGCTGCGCTATTCGGGCATCTCGATCGGCATTCAGTTCGCGGCAGCCATTGGCGGCGGGCTGGCGCCGATCATCGCGGCCACGCTGGTCGCGAAGTATTCGAGCATCGTGCCGGTGGGCATCTATGTTGCGGTGCTTGGTGTGGTGGCTGCCGTCTCGGCCTGGCTGATGCGCCCGACCGCGAACGAATGACGGCCCGTCAGGAGTGCCCGTCCACCCGCATCTGGAACAGGAAATAGGGCGGTATGCACGCGCCACGCCCTTCGGGCTGGCCCTCGGCCTGCGCGCAAATGTAGTCGTCGCGGCAGGGTTGCTGCGCCGAGCAGCTGCGCAGATTGCCGGGCCGTGTGTGCTTCGCCAGGCATTCGCCGAAGGGCTTCTTCTCGGCGAGGCAACTGTTGAAGTCGCTGAGGATCGCGATGCCGCCGCAGGTGCCGTTCTTGTCGTTTGGGTCGCAGGGCCCCGAGCACATGCCACCCGGGAAGCCGACCGAGGTTTTCTCGCACACGGAGAGCATGCCTTCGCAGGCGATGCGCGGCAGTTTCTCGGCGCGGTCCAGCCAAGGATTGGCGGATGCGGTGATGCGGGTGGGCTCGCAGCGCGCGCCGACTGTCGGCTTTTCAGTCACGGCATTCACGTCGTCGGGCTCGGCCAGGGGGCGGAACGGATCGGGCCGCGGTGTCGACAGCGAGGCCCGCACGTAGGCGCCGCGGCGCACCAGTTCGTCCTGCACATGGGGCGAGTGCGGCACCGCGAGCGCGTTGCCGGTGGTGAATGTGCGCGATGCGCCGCGCCGGTCCACGCCCAGCAGGTGAAAGCCCGCGACCGCGCGGCTCTGGTGGCAGCCCGCGCAGCTCAGGTCGTCGAGGCGGCGCAGCACCGCCTGCGGTGATTGCAGCGTTCGGCTGCCCTGAACGGCCTGCCATTCGCCTGGCGCGAAGAGCTGCTCGAAGGGCCGGTTCGCCAGCCGTTCTAGCCCGCGCGGCGCGACCGAGACGGCTTCGGTCGCGAGGAACTTCTCGGGAATCTGCAAGGTGGCTTCGTCCAGCGCGCGCAGGTTGGCGGGCTGCTGCAGCCATTGCTGCAGTTCCTTGCGCAGCGGTGCGTTGGCCTTGAGCTTTGCAATGTCAGGTGTGTTCTCCAGCGGCGCAACGTCGAAGCGCTTCGCGCCTGCATTCCAGCGGAAGGCGCGCAGCATGTATTCGGCATGGCCACCAAGATCGGGTCGCACCGCCGAGGGCCAGCGCACGCTCTGCAGGTTGGTCGTGACCTGCGCGATGCGCGCGAGCGCCAGGCGCTGCTGCGCCAGCGGACCATCGGCCGACACCAGCCAGCGGCCCATCGCCTCGTCGGTCATCGACGCTTGCGGCGGCTGCCAGCGCTTCGCGGTGCTCGCGCAACTGCCATCGGCATCGGGCGCATCGCCGCGCAGCTCGACGTTGACCGTCATCGGCAGGCGCGACTGCATCGCGGCCGTGCGATAGGCCAGGCGGTACACGAGCCGTGTCTCGCCGCATGCGCCGCTCTGGAAGGGCCGGCGGTCCATGCGGTTGGCGACGCCCACCAGTTCGAAGAAGGCATCGGGGCTTGCAAGCCAGCGCGCGTCGAACAGCCGGTGCGGATATTTGGAGATGCCGACGCCAGCCTGCCTGTCGCGTCGCTGGATGCCGGTGAGGCTGGCGCCCAGCGGCTCGGCGATGGAGCGCCAGGCGGGCGAGCGCATCAGGGCCTGGTTGGCGGCGATGCCGTCGCTACCCGGCGCCTCGCCGGTCCAGTGCGCAAAACTTGCACCAGACCTTTCCGCGGCCTGTAAGGCGGCGGGCGACGTGACGAGTAGCACCGGCTCGGCCGTGGCACCAAGGGCGAACGCCAGCGCGAGGCCGGCAGTCAGGCTGTGTTTGAAGGTCGGCACGCGGGCGATTGTGCCGCGATGGACCGCTGCGCTTGCGACCGCCGCCTCAGCGGCGCGGCGAGATGTTCAGCGTCTTGCAGAAGTCGTAGAAGGCTTCGAGCTGCAGCGATTTGTCGAACACCGCATCCACGCCCGCGGACAGCGCGCCTTCGCGCACCTCGGAGGTCGCGTAGTTCATGAGGACCACCGTGCGTTGTGCCGGTGACTTGTGCTCCTGCAGGTACTGCGCCACGGTGAGCCCGTTGCCTTCGGCCAGGAAGATGTCGATGACGGCCGCGTCCCAGCCTTCGGGGTTTTTCTTGAGCCAGTCGATGGCGGCGCCGGAGGTGGTGGCGGTGCCGATCACATTGCATTCGGAAAATTCTTGCAGCCCGTCGGTCAGCGTGGTGGCGATCAGGGGGTTGTCTTCTATCAGGTAGATACGGGTCATCGGGGTCATCGTGCGGAGCCAGGAGCTTCTCGTTGTGTTCGTTCGGCTTGTCTCGGCCGAGGCGGCCATTGTGTCTGCCGACGGGGTGGGGCGAGTCGGACAACGCCGTCATCTGTCGTAGCGGGATCACTGGCGTACAAGACGCGGCGGCGTATGCAGCCATATCGTGCGGTGGTCTTGAACTTGTCCACATCCGATGCCGCAATCTTTTACGCCTCCTTTCACATCCTCCGGCCGCAGCGCGCTTGTGCAGGCACCGCCCTGGCACTACGCCGGCTGGCTCGTCAACGTAGCCTTCGAATTCGATGCCGCGCTTGGTGCGGCGCTGGTGCCGGCCGAGCTTGGCACGGCCACCGGCAAGGGCTGCGTCCACTTCGCCGACTGGCAGGCCTGTGGTGACGATGGTCGCGAGCTGCTCGACCCCGTGTACGCGCAGTACCGCGAGACCATCGTCGTGCTCGAAATCGCGGCAAGGCCGGGCGGTGGCGATGCGCGCTTTTATTGCCCGCTGATCTACGTGGACCAGGATATTTCGCTGCTGCGCGGCTGGCTCCAGGGCTGGCCCAAGAAGATCGGCCAGACCTGGCTCACGCGCAGCATGCCGCTGATCCATCCGGCCGCCGCGCCGTTGTCGACCGGCAGCCAATTGGGCGCGAGCCTCAGCGTGAAGGAGCGACGGCTCGTCGACGCTTCGGTCACGCTGTCGGGCGAGAAGGCCGGGCGCCTGGGTTTTCTGGCGGCACCGACCATCGGCGCCATCGGCTGGCCCGACCTGACGCAGCCGGGCAGCGTGGCGGTGCCGCGCTATCTGCGCGCCGACATCATCGACCGCGTCGAGTCGGGCTGGTTCGGTGGCAGTGCGACGCTGCGGTTCCACGATCACCCGGTCGAAGAGCTGGCGCTGCTCGGCCCTGTGAACGCCACGACCGCCAGCGCCGGCTGGATGGGCATCACGGTGCGGGGGGCGCTACCCTTGGAGGGATGAACCCGCGCGCAAGCTCACCCGCCTCGCATGTGATCGGCCTGCCGATGGAAGACGGCGCACAGGTCGAGGCGATGTTCGCGGCCGACCCCAAGGCGCGCTTCGAGCTGCACTGGCATGCCGAGTGGAGCGTGGGCGCCATCCTCGAAGGCCGCTGCGAATTCACCTGTGCCGGCGAGCGACAGGTGGCGCAAGTGGGCGACCTGGTGCTGATGGCTCCCTTCATGCTTCACACCGCCGGCGTGAGCGCGCAGGGCTTTCGCATGGTGATGCTGTATGTGCCGCATGTCTGGGTTGGCGCGCGCTTCGGATGGCCGCAGGGCCAGCGGGGCGCGCTGCGCCGGAGCGTCTGGCAAGACGCGGCCATGGTCGATGCACTGGCCGTTGCGGCGCTGGCGGAAGACGGTGCGCAGGTCGGCCGGCTCCTGGAGCGGATTCTTGGAGCGCAGACCAGCGGCGAACTGGTGGCAGTCGAGCGTCACGCGGGCGACGCGCGCGTGGAAGCCGTCTGCGACGCGCTGGCGACGGAGGATGCCTGCCGCATCGATCCGGGCGCGCTGGCCCGGCGGCTGGGCATGTCGCGCGAGCACTTTCATCGCCTGTTCCGCGTGGCCGTCGGCGTGACGCCAGCGCACTATGCGCGGCTCGCGCGCATCGGCAGGGCCAAGGCGCTGCTGCGCGAGGGGCGGGCGGCGGCCGACGTGGCGGCGCAATGCGGCTTTACGGACCAGGCTCATTTCTCACGCTGGTTTCGCCGCTGCTTCGGCGTGACGCCGGGCAACTACATGGCCGTGCGGCAAGGCGCGCAAAAGGCCGCTTGAGAAGCTCGCAGACCGTCAATGCACAGTGTGCATGCCGCCACCCAACTCGAGGCGATTGACCAACTCCATCAGGATGCCCTTGACGACCTGCGCAGGCTCCGACAGCGGCAGGTGATCCGAAGCGCATAGCGCCAGCGGAATCTCGATGTGCGGCGACACCAGCCGCCCGACGTCGACCGCCGCCGTGGCCGCGACGGAGCGCGCAAGCGACACGGGCAGGATCGTCGCGCCCACGCCCGAGGCAACTGCGGCCGACAGCGTGCTAGAAGACTCCATCTCCGCCACCACGCGCGGAATGATCTTCGCCGAAGCAAAGGCCCGGTTCACGCTGCGGCGCAGCTGGTTGTCGATGCTGGGCAGGAGCAGGTCCACGTTCCGCAGCTCGGCCAGCGCGAGCTCGTCGCCGTCCATGCGCAGCATGCCGTGCGAGGCCACGACGCAGAGGTCTTCGGTGAGCAACGGATCGAACGACAGGCCCCGCACCGCATGCTCGCCGCCATAGAGCACGGCCATGTCCATGAGGCCGTTGCGCACCACGTCGCACAGCGTTGTGCCGAAGTTCTCGTTGATGTGCAGCATGAGCTGCGGATGCCGCTCCTGCACCGTCTGCAGCAGCGGCAGGGCCAGGCCCGATGCAGCGGTACCCGGCGCGAGACCGACCGACACCTGTCCCGCCAGGCTGCGCCCGGCATTGACGACATCGGCGCGCGCCTGCTCGAACTGGCGCAGTATCAATTGCGCGTGGCGGTACAGCACCATGCCGGCTTCCGTGGGCACCACGCCCTTCTGCGTTCGCAGCAACAGGCGCTGGTTGAACTCGCCTTCGAGCGTGGCCAGCTGCTGGCTCAGTGCAGGCTGCGCAACGTGCAGCACCTCCGAGGCTTGCGTGAGGCTGCCCACGTCAACGATCTTCACGAAATATTTCAACCGCCTGAGGTTCACCGGGTCTCCGTCGTCTTGCTGTTCTGTTTGCAAGCAAGCATCGAGCCACGCGTTGGCAGCGTCAACCGGGGTTACGATCAGTTCGCACCCGACTTCCCATGACGGTAAATTTCAAGACCCTCAAGAGCTTCGTGACTGCGGTTGATGCGCGCAGCCTATCCGCGGCCGCCGCGCAGTTGAGCGTTGCGCAACCGGCATTGAGCCAGCACATCGCTTCACTCGAAGAGCACTTCAAGCACAAGCTGCTGAACCGCTCCAACGCAGGGGTGACACCCACCGCTGCAGGCAACGAGCTCTACCGCCATGCACAGATCATGCTGAGCCACCTGGAGCAGGTGGAGCGCGAACTGATGAACCGCACGGACGAGAGCTTCATCTCGGGCCCTGTCTCGGTCGGGCTGGCCACCTACAGCACGGCTTCGGCGCTGTCGATGCCGCTGCTGCAGGCAGTGCGCAGCGCATACCCGGGCGTCAACCTGTTCATCAACGACAACTTCGGCCTGGTGCTGAGCGAGATGGTGATGACCGGGCGCCTGGACATGGCCATCATCTACGCGGGCAGCCCCATGAAGGGCCTTACGCTGCAGCCGCTTTTGACCGAAGACCTGTTCCTGATCGCCCCGCCGGGCATGGAGCTGGAGCAGAACGACGACCAGACCATCGCCCTGCGCGCATTGGCCGGCATCGACCTGCTGCTGCCGAGCCGCATGCACTTCCTGCGGCGGATGGTCGACGAGGCCTTCGCCCGCATTGGCGTGGTGCCGAACATCCGCGCCGAGATCGAATCCGCCGAAACGCTGCGCCAGGCAATCCAGGCGGGCGTGGGTGCGACCATCCTGCCTTCGGCGCTGGCCGACTTTCCGCCGGCCGCGAACCCGCCGGTGATCCGCAGGATCGTCGAGCCTGCGCTGCAGGCCACCGTGTCGCTGTGCGTGCCGGACCACCTGCTGATGTCCGACCAGGCGCGCGCCGTGCTGGAGATTCTCCGGGCGCAGATCGACAACCTGTTCGCGGCCGGGCGGCTCGCGGGCATCCGCGCACCGGAAGTCGCGTTACCGCAGCCCTGATCTTCCGAGTGTCAGTGCGCGTCGGCGACGGCCGCCACCGGCTGCGACAGATTGCGCATCGCCGCCACGCCTTCCGTCACGAAGGGGTCCGCGTGGTAGTACAGCAGCTGCGCACCCATCGACACCAGGTGCTCGACATCCTGCTTCACGACCAGCGTGCCCGCGATTTTTCCTGCCGCGCGAATGCGCTGCAGCGTCTGGTCGACCAGGTCGAGCGCAGGTTGCGGGCGGCGCTTGCCCGGTGCCACAGCGGGCGAGTAGCCCATCGACTGCGACAGGTCGCCAGGCCCGACGAAGAACACGTCGATGCCTTCGACCGCCAGGATCTCGTCGAGGTTGCGCACCGCCTCGACCGACTCCACCATGCCGACCAGCAGCTTCGTCGCATGGTCGTCGGGGCAGGCATAGCGGAAGGTGTGCACCACCTGGCGGGCGATGTCCGCGGTGTGGATCAGCGGCACCATCACGCCGTCCGCACCCGCATTGAGGCAGCGCGTGATGGTGGAGCGCTCCTGGTTCTGCGGGCGCACGATGCCGAAGCCGCCGGCATAGCGCGCGGCCTTGGCCATGTGGTGGATGTCCTCGAAGCTGGCCAGGCCGTGCTCGCAGTCGATGAAGACCGAGTCCGCGCCCGAGCGCACGAGCTTCTCGCACAGCGTGGGGGACACATGGTTGGGGTTGACCATCAGCACGGAGTCGCCGCGTGCCAGGCGTTGATGAAGGGTGTCGCTCATGCTTCGTCTCGTTCAGGGTTTGCCGGGTGTTCCGTCGGGGGCGCCGAGCCAGCGGCTGATTTCGATGTCGGGGCCCTGGTCGCGCGCGCGGGTCGGGCTGATCACCAGCTGCTCGATGGTGGTGCCCTGCGGCAGCGTGCAGGCCAGCAATATGGCGCGCGCCACGTCGTCGGGCGCGACCATGGCGGCGCGCTCTTCGGCGCTCGGCGGGCGCACGCGTGTGTCCATGATGGGCGTGTCGACCTCACCAGGCAGGATGGTCGTGGAGCGGATGTTGTTGTTGCGGAAGGTGCCGTGCACGAAGCCCATCAGGTTCGTCACCGCCGCCTTCGCCGCGCCGTAGGGAGCACCGCCCAGCAGGTTCGGGCGCACGGCAGCCAGTGATGACACGGTGACGATGGTGCCGGCACCGGCCGCGAGCATGCCGGGCAGCACGGCCTGGATCAGCACGTAGACCGCCGTCAGGTTGACCGACACCGCCGACTCCCAGTCGTCCGGCTCGATCCAGCGGATGTTGCGCACGCGGCTCGTGAGGCCCGCGTTGTTGACGAGGATGCCGATGGGGCCGACCTCTTTCCCGGTCCACTGCACAAGCTCCAGCAGTTGTTCGCGCTGCTGCAGATCGGCCTGGCGCGCCCAGGCTTCGCCACCGGCGCTTCGGATCTCTTCGACCACCGCCTGCAGCGGTTCAAGCCTGCGACCCATCACGACGACGCGTGCGCCCTCGGCGGCAAGCATCAGCGCGGTGGAGCGGCCGATGCCGGAGCCGCCGCCTGTCACGAGGGCCACCTGTCCCTTCAGTGCGCCGGCCATCACGCCACCGCCTTCTGCGTTTCGGCGCTCGCCTCGGCCTCGTACCCATAGTCGACCTGCGCGCCGGCCATGCTGACGAGGCCCTGGCGTAAGTCGTCTTCAACCAGATCGCGCGAGCGCTGCTGCGCATCGCCCCAGCCGCCGCCGCCCGGCAGCTCGATCGTCAGGCGCTCGCCCGGCGCCAGCACCAGCCGGCCCTTCGGGAACACGGCCTTGCCGTCGTGCAGCACCGCGCCATTGCGTCCGGCCTGGCCGCCCAGCACGCCAAGGCAGGGGTACTTCACATGCTCGGTGCTCAGGTAGATGTTCATCTCGCGGTCCGACAGGTTGCGGATCACGCCGCGCTGGCCCAGCCCGCCGCGAAACTTGCCGGGGCCGCCCGAGTCCGGAATGAGCTCCTTGCATTCGGTGAGCACGGGCACCGCGAGCTCGTACATCTCGATCGGCGTCACGCGGCAGTTGGACGGAAAGCTCAGCGTGTCCAGGCCGTCCATCGACGAGCGTCCGCCTTGTCCGCCATGAAAGTTCTGCGCACTGCCGTAGGCCGTGCCGTCGGAGCGCTGGCCCTGGCAGTTGATGCCCCAGATCGGCGCGCCGCCGCTGTCGCCCATCGCACCATCGGGCACCACGTGCTGCAGCGCCTTGAAGATCAGGCTCGGAATGCAATGGCCCACGAGGTTGCGCGCCGCACCCGCCGCGTGCGGCCGCGGGTTGAGGATGGAGCCTGCCGGCGCCGAGTCGGTCAGCGCGACCATGCAGCCTTCGTTGTTCGGCGTCTCCGGGTCGAGCAGGCATTTCAGCGCATACACGCTGTGCGCCACGCGGTAGTGCGGCACCACGTTGATGCCGCGCGCCACCTCGGGCGAGGTGCCGGTGTAGTCGACGTGGATCGAGTCGTCGCGCACCTCCACGCTCACGCACAGCTTCACGTCGGATTCGAAGCCGTCGATCGTCATGTCGGCCTTGTAGCTGCCGTTCGGCCAGGCCGCGATGGCCTTGCGCATGTGGCGCTCCGAGCGGCTGAAGATTGCCTCGCCCAGGCCGTCGCAGTCTTCGAGGCCGTATTCGTCCATGAAGCGCGTGAGCTCGCGGCTCATCACCTCGTTGGCGGCCACCATGCTCTGGATGTCGCCGCGCACCTCGTGCGGCAGGCGCACGCTGGCCTCGATGACGGAGAACACGTCGGTGTTCGGCTTGCCGGCCTTGAACAGCTTGAGCATCGGAATGCGGATGCCTTCCTCGAACATGTCGGTCGAGTCGGGCGACTGCGGCCGGCCGCCGATGTCCGGCAGGTGGGCGATGCTGCCCGCGTAGCCCACGATCTTTCCCTTGCGAAAGATCGGCGTGAGCATGACCATGTCCGGCAGGTGGCCGGTGCCGATCACCGGGTCGTTGGTGGCCAGCACGTCGCCGGGCTCCAGCGACTCGGGCGGAAAGGCCTTGAGGAAGTAGTTCTGCGCCGCCATCGGCAGCGTGGTGATGAACACCGGAATCGACCAGGTGCACTGCGCGAGCGCGCGCCCCTTGGCGTCGAGCAGCACGTTCACGTAGTCGTGGTTCTCGCGCACGATGGGCGAGAAAGCCGTGCGGCCAAGCGCGCTGTCGGCCTGGTCGGCAATGAAGACCAGGCGGTCCCACATCACCTGCAGGGTGATCGGGTCGTTGAAGTCGGGTTTGAGCATGGACATGGCAAGAAGACCTCAGGACAAAAGCATGATCAGGTTGTGTTGGGCATCGAGCGAGGCGCTGGCATTGGGCCCCATCACCACGGTCGACTCGCGCTGCTCGATGATCGCCGGCCCCTCGACCGGAACGCCGGGCACCAGCGCATAGTGGTCGTAGACCGGCGTGTCGACGTACTTGCCGAGCTCCGGGAAGAAGACCGGCCGCGTGCCCTTGCGTGCATCGCGCGCCACATTCGACTCGCCGCGCAGGCTTGCGAGCGAGACCGGCGCCTTCGGCCCGCTGGCACGCACGCGCCAGGTGATGACCTCCGCGTCGGTGCCGCTGACGCCGCGGCCGTACAGGGCCACGTAGTTGGCATGGAAGCGGGCCAGCAGCTCCTCGATGAACTTCGGGTCCGCCGGGTCCAGCTCCGGCAGCGGCACCGAGATTTCATAGCCCTGGCCCACGTGGCGCATGTCCACGGTGTACGAGTAGCTGATGTGGTCCACCGGCACCTTGCTCGCCAGCACCACTTCGCGCCCCTGGTCGGCGAGGGTGGCCTTCACCACGTTCACCGCGCTCGGATTCCACGCCGAGATGCGCATCGGCAGGCTTGCCGACAGGTCCGCCGCCACCGGCGCGCCCAGCAGCCCGATGGCTGAGGTAACACCGGCGCCCAGCGGGCAGATCACTTTGCGGATGCCCAGCTTGCGGGCCACGCCGTAGGCATGCACCGGGCCGGCCCCACCGAAGGCGATCAGCGGCAGCGCGCGCGGGTCGACGCCGCTGTCGGTGGCCTGCATCGAGGCGGCCTCGGCCATGCTCTCGTTGACCATATCGTGGATGCCCCAGGCGCAGCGCTCGAGCGAAATGCCGAGCTCCTTCGCGAGCCGTGCCATCGCCGATTCGGCGGCGGGCTTGTCGAGCGCGAAGTCACCGCCCAGGAAGGAGTTTTCGTTCAGGTAGCCCAGCAGCAGGTCGGCATCGGTCACCGTCGGCTCCGTGCCGCCGCGCCCGTAGCAGGCCGGCCCCGGCGCCGCAGCCGCGCTGCGAGGCCCCACGCCCAGCAGGCCGAGCTTGTTGCGCGCCGCGATGCTGCCGCCGCCCGCGCCGATCTCGATCATGTGGATCGACTGGATCTTGAGAGGAAAGCCGCTGCCCTTGCGGAAGCGCTCGTGGCGGGCCACTTCGAGGTCGTTGGCCACCATGGGCTGGCCGTTCGGAATCAGGCACAGCTTGGCGGTCGTGCCGCCCATGTCGAACGACAGCACGCTCGACTCGCCGGCCTGGCGCGCATAGTCCGCCGCCGCCACGGCGCCAGCGGCCGGCCCCGATTCGATCAACCGCACCGGCGTGCGCGAGGCTGAAGAGCTCGGCACCACGCCGCCGCTCGAAGTCATCCAGAGCAGCTGCCCTTCGACGCCACGCTGCGACAGCTCGCGCTCGAGGTGGTTCACGTGCCCGACCATCATCGGCCGCGTGTAGGCGTTGACGACGGTGGTCGAGGCGCGGTCGTATTCACGCACTTCGGGGCACACCGTCGAAGACAGCGAGACCGAGATGCCCGGCGCGACCTCGGCCAGGATCTCCGCCACGCGCCGCTCGTGCTGCGCGTACTTGTAGGCGTGCAGCAGGCACACGGCCACCGACTCCACCTTCTTGTCGAGCAGCACGCGGGCGATGGTGCGCACGCCGTCTTCGTCGAGCGCCTTGATCACCGTGCCGTCCGCGGCAATGCGCTCTTCCACGCCGAAGCACAGCTCGCGCGACACCAGCGGATCGGGGTACTGGATGCGCAGGTCGTACAGGTCGTAGCGCCCCTCCGTGCGAATGCGCAGCATGTCCTGGAAGCCGTCGGTGGTGATGAAGGCGGTGTGCACGCCGCGGCGTTCCAGCACCGCGTTGGTCACGACCGTGGTCGCGCCAAGGATCTGCAGCTGGCCGTTGCCTTTGGCCTTGCCGCCATCGCGGGCCCGCACCTTGGCCAGCAGCTCGTCCACGCCCTGGAGCACGGCGCGTGCGGGCGCGTCGGGCGTGCTCAAAACCTTGTGCAGCAGGATGGTGCCGTCGTCTTCCGTCATCGCGAAGTCGGTGAACGTGCCACCCGTGTCAAATGCCAGTTTCATGCCTTTCAGCTCCTTGAGTGTTCGGTTGAGATGTGTGGTGCTCAGGCAGTGGCCGCGTCGGATGCGCGCCTGCCCGTCATGAACAGTTCGCCCAGGTCGGCGGTGCTCAGCGTCTCGACCGGGCTGTCCCAGATGACCTTGCCCAGGCGCAGCACCACGGCGCGCTCTGCGGCCTCCATGGCCTTGCGGGTGTTCTGCTCGACCAGCAGGATGGTTCGGCCGCCCTTGTGCAGGCGCTTGAGTTCGTTGAAGACCAGCGTGATCGCCTGCGGCGAGAGGCCGACCGAGGGCTCGTCCACCAGCAGGATCTCGGGGCGGCGCAGCACGGCCATGGCCATTTCGAGCAGCTGCTGTTCGCCGCCGGACATGTTGCCGGCGAGCTCGTTGCGGCGCTTGCGCAGAATGGGGAAGAGGTCGTAGACGTACTCGCGCTCGCCCTTCAGGTCGCCGCCCTTGATGGTGTAGGCCGCCATCTCGAGGTTCTCGTCGATGGACATCAGCTGGAAGTTGCAGCGGCCCTGCGGCACGTAGGCAATGCCGTGGCCGAGCATCGCCTGCGGGCGCAGGCCCGCGATGTCCTTGCCCTTCCAGCGGATCGCGCCGCCCTTGTGGGTGGTCATGCCGAAGAGCGACTTCAGCAGCGTCGACTTGCCAGCCCCGTTGGGCCCCAGCAGCGTGACGAATTCGCCGTGCCGGATCTTCAGGTCCACGCCGTGCAGGATGTCCAGATGGCCGTAGCCGGCGCGGAGGTTGTCGATTTCGAGTTCCATGATGCTGTTCTTTCGTGTCAACCGCCGAGGTAGGCCTCGATGACCTCCGGGTTGCGAACGACTTCTTCCGGCGTGGCGTCGGCCAGCTTGGCGCCCTGGTGCAGCACGACCACGCGGTGGCTGAGGTTCATCAGCACGTCGGTGTTGTGCTCGATCACCACGAAGGTCACGCCCAGCTTCTGGTTCGCATGCTCGATGCACTGGATGACCTTCTCGATGAGCACCGGGTTGATGCCCGCCAGCGGTTCGTCGAGCAGAATCAGCTCGGGTTCGGGCATCAGCATCGACGCGAACTGCAGCAGCTTCTGCTGCCCGCCCGACATGTTGCCCGCCGGCAGGTGCGCCACGCGCGCCAGTCCCGTCACCTCGATCAGTTCCTTCGCGCGTTCGCGCAGGGCCTTGATGCGCTTCCTGGCCGACGGCCCGACCCAGAAGGTCGACAGCACGTTCGGAAAGCGCGACATCTGCCCGGCCAGCACGAGGTTCTCTTCCGAGTCCAGCGTGGGGAAGACCACCGTCTTCTGGAAGCTGCGCAGAAAGCGGCCCTCGCGGGCGATGCGGTTCATCGGCCAGCCGGTGATGTCCACGCCCTTGAGCAGCACGCGGCCCGAGTCGCTGCGCTGCAGCCCGGTGCAGCAGTCGAACAAGGTCGACTTGCCGGAGCCGTTGGGGCCGATGAGCCCCATCACCTCGCCGCGGCGGACTTCGATGTCCACGCCCTGGAGCGCCGCGACGGCACCGTAGTTCTTGCGCAGGCCTTCGATGCGAAGCATTGCGGGTTCAGCGGACATCGCGCGGCCCCTTTCCGATACCGGCAATGCGTTCTGCCGCACGCTGGAACAGCGGCGCCAGACCTTGCGGGAACAGGAACACCAGCCCCAGCAGCACGAAGCCGTAGATCACCATGCGCAGCTCCGGCGTGATGCGCAACGCCTCGGACACCGCCACGAAGACGAAGCTTCCGATGATGGCGCCCGGCACCTTGCCCACACCACCGCCCAGCACGATGATCAGGATGGTGTTGGAGTAGTAGGCCTGGAAGACCAGCGGGCTCACGACCGTCGAGAAATGTGCGTAGAGGCTGCCGCCGAGCCCCGCGAAGACGGCGCTCAGCATGAAGACCAGCAGCTTGTAGGTCCAGGTCGGCACGCCCAGCGATTCGGCCAGCGTCTCGTTGTCGCGAATGGCCACCATGCAGCGGCCGGCGGGTGAGCGGATCAGTGCGACGAACGCAGCAACCGCCAGTGCGGCAACGGCGAGCACCAGGTAGAAGTACTCGGGCGCCTTGATGACGGTGTAGACCCAGTCGCCGAAGCCCAGGCGCGGCCGGGCCACGCCCGACAGCCCCATGTCGCCGCGCGTCAGGTCGATCCAGTTCTTCGACACCATCTGCGCGATGACCACCATGCCGAGCGTGCACATCACGAAGGAGGTGTCGCGCAGCCGCAGCGCCGGAATGCCCAGCGGCAACGCGACCAGCCCGGCCACCAGGCCAGCGACCAGGAAGTTCACCAGGAACGGCGTGCCGAAGTGGATCGACATGAGGGCCGACGCATACGCACCGAGCCCGAAGAACACGCCCTGCGCGAGCGACAGCATGCCCGTGTAGCCCAGGATGAGATTCAGGCCCAGCGCCGGCAGCAGGAAGATCATCGCGAGGACCATCGCGTGCAGGTAGTAGTCGCCGAGGAAGAGCGGCGCGCAAAGCAGCGCGACCACGCCGACGGCGCATGCGCTCCAGTTGACCGCGGCGACCCGGGCGGCCGGCAGACGCGGCGTGTCCAGCGTGGTGGTTGACAAGATTGCCTGTTTCATGACGTTGACGCTCTCAGAAGCGGGCCTTGCTGCTGAACAGGCCGTGCGGCCGGAACATGAGCATGAGCAGAAGCACGATGAAGCCGACGGAGTCGCGGTATTGCAGGCCGATGAAGCCGGCGACGAGGCTCTCGATGACGCCCAGCAGGCAGCCCGCGATGAGCGTGCCGCGCACGTTGCCCATGCCGCCCATCACGATGACGGCGAAGGTCTTCAGCGTGATCGACTCGCCCATGCCACCGTAGATGCTCACGTTGATCGGCCCCGTCAGGATGCCGGAGAGCGCAGCGATGGCCACGCCGATCAGGAAGGTGCGGCGCACCACCTGCTCGACGTCGATGCCGTTGACTTGGCAGCACTCGATGTTCTGCGACACGGCGCGAATCGAGCGGCCCAGGCGCGTGCTGCGCACCATCCACTCGAGCCCGGCGAACACCGCGAGGGTGACGACGACCAGGATCACGCGCTGCTGCGACATGCCGAAGTCGCCGAGCTCGATGGGTTCGAGCCAGCCGCCCGAGAACACCTTGTAGCCACCGCCGAAGGCCAGGATGACCACGTTCTGCAGGATGAGCGAAAGCCCCAGCGTGGCCAGCACGCCGGCCTGAAAGGGCTGGCCGATGAGCCGCTGCATCACGCTGCGCCCGATCAGCACGGCGACAACGCTGACGATGGCCACGCCGCCGACGATGGCCAGGCTGTAGTCGGCCATCAGCTTCGACATGACCCACCAGGCCGCGAAGGTGCCCAGCATGTAGTACTCGCCGTGGGCGAAGTTGATGGCCCGCAGCACGCCGAAGATCATCGTCATGCCGGCGGCCACCAGGGCGTAGACCGACCCGGTGATGATGCCGTTGACGATCTGTTCGAAGAGGAAGGAACTCACGGTGTTCTCGCTGTTCTCGCAGGCCGGGTAAGGCGCTTCTTCTTCACTTCGCGCCGGCCGCGTAGTCGACCTTGGTCGCGATCATTCCCTTGATGGCCGGCTTGCCGTCGGTGATCTCGAGCAGCACCATGGGCATGACCGCCTGGTTGTGGTCGTCGAAGGTCACGATGCCCATGGGGCTGTCGTACTTGATCTTCGCCATTGCGTTGCGGATGTCCTCGGCCTTCAGGCTGTTGGCGCTCTTGATGGCGGCCACGACGAGGTTCAGCGTGTCGTAGTGCGTGTAGGCATGGTTGTTCGGCATCTCGCCGCCGTTGGCCTTCTTGTAGTCCTCCACGAACTTGAGGCTGCGCGGCGCCGGCACCTCGGGCAGCCACGCGGCGGCCTCGACCGCGCCGTTCATGACCTTCGGCGCGGCGGCGATGGTTTCCTTGGTGTTGAACTCGCCGTTGCCGACCAGCGCGACCTTGCCGGCCAGCCCGAGTTCGAGCATCTGGCGGGCGATGATCGGCGTGGTGTCGGCCTGACCGTAGAGGATGATGGCCTGCGCGCCCGAGCGGCGGATCTTGCTCAGCACCGAGCGGAAGTCGGTCTCCGAATCCTTGTAGTAGTCCTCGCTCAGGATTTCGGCGCCTTCGTACTTCGGCAGGTAGCGCTTGGTGAACTTGATGGCGCCGCGGCCGTAGTCGCTGTCGACCGAGAGCACCGCGAACTTCTTGAAGCCCTTGGTCTTCGATGCGTACTCCAGCACCGTCGCGGCCCGCACCTCGTCGGTCGGGTAGTTGCGGAAGGTCCACTTGAAGCCGCCCACGCCGGCCTTGTAGGTGATGTCGGGGTTCGACGAGGCCGCGTTCACGAGCAGTACCTTCGACTCTTCGGCCAGCGGCTGCATCGCCAGCGTGACCGAGCTGCAGACGTCGCCGATGATCACTGGTGTTTTCTCCAGGCTGATCATGCGCTGCATGGCGGCAACGCCTTCCGCCGGCACGCACTGGCTGTCCCCGCTCACGAGCTCGATCTGCTTGCCGAGCACGCCGCCGGCGGCGTTGATTTCCTTGGCGGCGAGCGCCGCGCCCTTGTTCGCGAAGGCGCCGTAGCGGGCATTGGGGCCGCTCATGGGCGCGATGACACCGATCTTGAAGGTGTCGGTCTGCGCACTGGCGGGCGCCAATGTGCAGAAGCCGGCAATCGCGGCAATGGCCACCAGGGCCGCGCCGCGCAATCTCGAGTTCGTGGGGTAGCTCATTGCTTTTCTCCGGGTCATGGAAGGGTTGAAGGAATAGTAGGAAGAGGGCGCTCCGGCGGCCAATACGTTATGGACCTTCGCCTATAAGGATTCTTGATAGGCAAGGCCTGCAGGCCCACAGGCCGGGGATCAGGCGAGCTTTGCCACCGCCGAGGCGATGCGCCGGCAGCCTTCCTCGATCTGCTCGACGCTCGTGGCTGTCGACATGCGGAAGTAGGGAGATACCCCATACGCCGTGCCCGCCAGCACCATGACACCGCCCGCCTCGAGCAGATAGATCACGACGTCGTTGTCGGTCTCCAGCGTCTTGCCCTCGGGCGTTCGCTTGCCGATCAGGCCGCCGCAGTGGGGGTAGAGGTAGAACGCGCCGCCCGGTGCGCGGGCGCGGATGCCTGGAATGTCGTTGAGCAGGCGGGTCGCGGTGTCGCGGCGCTGCCTGTAGGTGGCAACCCAGTCGGGAAGAAAGGCCGCGTCGCTGTTCAGCGCCGCCACGGCGGCGGCCTGGCTCACCGACGATGCTCCGCTGGTCGACTGCGACTGCAGCATGTCCAGCGCCGCGATGATGTCCGCGGGGCCGGCCGCATAGCCGATGCGCCAGCCTGTCATCGCATAGGTCTTCGACACGCCGTTCACCACCAGCGTGCGGTCGCGCAGGCCCGGCTCGATGGCCAGCAGATGGGGCGGCGCCGCATCGGTGAAGCGGATGTGCTCGTAGATGTCATCGGTCAGCACCATGACCTGGGGGTGGCGCATCAGCACGTCGGCCAGTGCGCGCAGCTGCTGTGCGGTGTAGGTCGTGCCGGTGGGGTTGGTGGGCGAGTTGAAGACGAGCCATCGCGTGTTCGGCGTGATGGCGGCTTCAAGCGCCTCGGGAGTGAGCCGGAAATCGTCTTCTTCCTTGCAAGTGACGGTGACCGGCGTGCCATCGCAGGCCAGCACCATGTCGGGGTACGACACCCAGTACGGCGCCGGCACGATCACCTCGTGCCCTTCTTCGACCGTTACCGACAGCGCGTTGAACAGCGCATGCTTGGCGCCGACCGTGACGATGATCTCGCGCGGGCTGTATGTCAGGCCGTTCTCGCGCTTGAGCTTGGCTGCGATGGCTTCGCGCAGGGCCAGCGTGCCGGCGACGGGCGTGTAGCGCGTCTCGCCGCGCTCGATGGCCGCGCAGCCAGCTTCGCGGATGTGCGCGGGCGTGTCGAAATCGGGTTCACCGATGGCGAGATTGATGATGTCCTTGCCGGCCCTGCGCAGCTCGGCGAAGCGGTCCGCGGCGGCGCTGCTGGGGGAGGGCTTGATGCGGCGTATGCGCCTGGAAATTCGGGATGGGCGGGACGGGCTGGACGGGCTCACGTGACTTCCTCTTCGGTGTCGATGTCGGAGGCATGACGGTAGGAGCGTCCCGGTGCTGGCGCAAAGACGGACTTGTTCTAGGGGTGACGCATTTCCTTATAGGGGCCGCGCGGCATGGTGTCTCAGCGTTACCACCGCCTTCGGCGACGAGGGCACAGTCCGCTGGCTATTGCGGTCCATTGCGCTGCGTCTGCCTGCGCCGGCAATGTCGGCCCAGGCCGACACGCATGCGGCGTCAATAAGCCGCGCCGCCGCCCAGCAAGGCGCGCCGGGCGAGCAGAAAGGTCGCTGCATTCCAGCTCTGCCCGGCCATGCCCATGGGCGCAAGCGTCCGGCCGTGGAACCACTCGGTGAAGCGCCAGTCGTCGAGCGCGTTGACCTGCGCCAGCCGCACGAGTTCGGACCAGGCCTGTTCATGCAAGCCCAGCCTGGCAAGCGCCATCACCCAGAAGCCGCCGACGAAGGGCCAGATGCCGCCGTTGTGGTACTGGTGCACGATGTTCTGCTGATGGCGCCCCATGTACGCCCGCCACAGCGGGTGCTGGCGTGACAGCGGATGCAGCACCACGCGCACGGGGTAGGGCTCTGCGGCATGCGCCTGCGTGATGGTGTCGACGATGCGGTGTGCCATGGCCGAGTCGGCCAGCCCGCTCTGTATGGCCAGCACGTTGCCGAACACGTCCCCCTCGTCGCCGACCACGGCCAGGTTGACGAAGCTGAGGTACAGGCCGGGGTCGCGCCGGCCGCGGCGCGCATAGTGCTGCAGCAGCCGGGCCCGGTGGTATTCGGGCAGGTCGCGCTGGAACGGATTGAACAGGTGGTTGAAGTGGTGCTGCGTTGCCTCGGCATGATCGAGTGCATAGCGGCGCTTGACCTCATACCAGAGCGCATTGCTGTACAGCACGTAGCCCGAGCGCGGCATGATGTCGGCCCAGTCGCTGGCCTCGTTCTGCTGCAGCAGCCGGAAATGCTGGTGCTCCTGCGCCAGCAGCCAGTCGACCGCGCGGCTCACCTCGCGGGCCCAGTGCGACGGGCCGACCTGTCCATGGCGGCGCACATGGTCCACGGCAATCAGCCACCACAGGGTGGCGTCGATACAGCCCAGGTACCAGAAGTCGGCATCGCGGCCCTCCGGGTCGACGTATTTGGGAATCTGTCCGTTGGCCGCCTGTTGTGCCGCGAGCGCGTCGAGGCTGGCCACCGCGCCTTGTTCCAGCGCGGGCACGCCGCTGCCGCACATCGCGATCACGCATATCGCGGCGTCGCGTCCGAAGATGCGCGTGTAGCGCCGCGCCTCGGCGGCCTCGGTCCGCAGCGCCGCGAGGATGCCGTGCGGCGTCAGGTTGCGTTCCAGAAGCGCGAGCGAGGCCTGCGAGCAGGCGTCGAGCAATGCGAGCGCGGGGGCATCAAGGTCGGTCATGAACACACATCGTGGCCTGGGGCTGTCTTTTTATCACCCGCCGGCGTGCGCACCGGCGGGCGACTCGGGCAACTCTCCGACACGGCGAGGCGGCGCAGACCGTAACCGCGGCGTGCCGCACGCCTGCAAATTGGCACAGGCCATGCGAGAACCGAAGTCGGTCTTCGAACAACAGTTCCGCAGGCCTTCAACAGGAGCGCCGGTGCAGTCGAACCATTCACTCCAGAGCGAGCGAGACGCTTATCTTTTCCGCGAGGGAACCCACTCCCGCCTGTACGACCTGCTGGGTTGCCACCCGCTGGAAGAGGGCGGCGCCCGGTTCGCGGTGTGGGCGCCGAATGCGGAGTCCGTCTCGGTGGTCGGCGACTGGAATTACTGGTCCGGCGACGCCGACCCGCTGGCACCTAGCCCCGACGGCACGGGCATATGGCAAGGGCAGGTTCCCCATGCCGCGATCGGCCAGGCCTACAAGTACCGCATCCGTTCCCGCCATGGCGGCTACACGGTCGACAAGGCCGACCCTGTCGCCTTCAGCGCGGAGCCGCCGCCCGCCACCGCGTCGCGCATCTGCGAACTTTCTTACGAATGGGGTGACGCCAAGTGGATGGCGACGCGCGGGCCACGCAATGCGCTGGACGCCCCCATGTCGGTCTACGAGGTGCACCTGGGCTCATGGCGGCGCCGCGATGGCCTGTTTCTCGACTATCGCGAGATGGCGCACCAGCTTGCCGCCTACGTGAACGAGATGGGCTTCACGCACGTGGAGCTCATGCCCGTGACCGAGCATCCCTTCTACGGTTCGTGGGGCTACCAGACCACCGGCTATTTCGCGCCCACCGCGCGTTTCGGGTCGCCGCAGGACTTCATGTACCTCGTCGATCACCTGCATCAGCAGGGCATCGGCGTGCTGCTCGACTGGGTGCCTTCGCACTTTCCGACCGACGAGCACGGGCTCGGGTACTTCGACGGCACGCACCTCTACGAACACGCCGATCCGCGCCAGGGCTTTCATCCGGAGTGGAACTCCAGCATCTTCAACTACGGCCGGCCTGAGGTGCGCAGCTTCCTGGTGTCGTCGGGGCTGTTCTGGCTGAACCTGTACCACCTCGACGGGCTGCGCGTGGACGCCGTTGCGTCGATGCTGTACCTCGACTACGCGCGAGAGCACGGCGAGTGGATTCCTAACCGCCACGGCGGCCGCGAGAACCTGGAGGCCATCGACTTCCTCCAGACGCTGAACCGTGCCGTGTACCGCGAGCACCCCGACACCATCACGGTGGCCGAGGAATCGACCGCGTGGCCGCGCGTGTCACGGCCCACCGACATGGACGGCCTGGGCTTCGGCGAGAAATGGAACATGGGCTGGATGCACGACGTGCTGGCCTACATGAAGCAGGAGCCGGTCCACCGCAAGTACCACCATCACAAGCTGACCTTTGCGCTGGTGTACGCCTTCCACGAGAACTTCGTGCTGCCGCTCTCGCACGACGAGGTGGTGCACGGCAAGGGCTCGCTGCTCAACAAGATGCCCGGCGACGCCTGGCAGCAGTTCGCCAACCTGCGCGCGCTCTACGGCTTCATGTGGGCGCATCCGGGCAAGAAACTGCTCTTCATGGGTGGCGAGTTCGGCCAGCGGCGCGAGTGGACGCACGACGGCGAGCTCGAATGGTGGGTCTGCGAACAGGAAGGGCACCGCGGCCTGCAGCGCCTCGTGGCCCAGCTCAATCGCGTCTACCGCGGCGCGCCCGCGCTCCACCAGGTCGACTTCTCGTCCTCGGGGTTCGAGTGGGTCGCGGCCGACGATGCCGACACCAGCGTGTTCGCCTTCCTGCGCAAGGCGAGCGACGGCAGTCCGCCCTTGCTGGCGGTGAGCAACATGACCCCTGTGCCGCGCACCAACTACCTGCTCGGCGTGCCGCTGGGCGGCCATTGGCGCGAGCTGATCAACACCGACGCGGCGGAGTTCGGCGGGGCGGGCTGGGGCAATTTCGGGGGCGTCGAAGCGGCTCCCGTGCGTTCCCACGGCCGCAGGCAATCGGTGTGCATCACCTTGCCGCCGCTGTCCACGCTGATCCTGGAGCACCGTCCCTGATGAAGAACATTTTCTCGACCAAGCCCGCCCCCGCAGCGGCCGGGACCGACATCGACCTCGGCGACGGCGCGGTCCGCGCGGTCATCGATGCCGTGCTGCCGTGCGTGGACAACGGCCGCTTCCCGGTGAAGTGCGTGGCCGGCGAGCGGGTGCGGGTTCGCGCCCATTGCTTCACCGATGGGCACGACGTGCTGCGCGTGCAGCTGTGCTGGCGCGCGCAAGATCAAGCCCAGGCCCAGGCCCAGGCCGCATTCCGCGAAGTGCCGATGAAGCCGCTCGGCAATGACGTGTGGGAGGCTGCGTTTTCACCGCCGTCGATCGGGCGCTACGTCTACACCGCCGTCGCCTGGGTGGACCCGTTCGAGTCGTGGCGCAGTGAGATGACGCGGCGCGTCGACCCCGATGACGTGCGCATTGCCGCGCAGGTCGGTGCGCTGGAGATTGCCGCCGCCGCCGCGCGCGCCGAGGGTGCTGACCGCACCGCGTTGAACCGCTGGGCCACCGAGCTCGATGCCGTGGCGGCCAGCCCCGCGTACGACGTCGTCTCGCTGAAGGCGCTCGCGCTCGACGACGAGTACGCCGAGCTGGCGCGTCGCCATCCAGACCGCCGGCATCAGGTGCGCCCCCCGGTCGAGCTGCCGCTGGTGGCCGACCGCGAGCGCGCGCGCTTCAGCACCTGGTACGAGTTGTTCCCGCGCTCGACCGGCCCCGCGCCCGGCGTGCACGGCACCTTCAGGGACGTGGAGGCACGCTTGCCGGCCATCGCCGCGATGGGCTTCGACGTGCTGTACTTTCCGCCGATCCACCCCGTCGGCCGCGAGCAGCGCAAGGGCCCCAACAACGCGCTCGAAGCCGGCCCCGGCGACGTGGGAAGCCCGTGGGCCATCGGTGCGGCCGAAGGCGGGCACAAGTCGATCCTTCCGGAGCTTGGCACCGAAGAAGACTTCAGGCACCTGCTCGCACGCGCCGCGGAGCACGGCCTGGAGATCGCGCTGGACATCGCCTTCCAGTGCGCGCCCGACCACCCCTATGTGAAGGCGCACCCCGACTGGTTCCGCTGGCGCCCCGATGGCAGCGTGCAGTACGCCGAGAACCCGCCCAAGAAATACCAGGACATCTATCCCTTCAACTTCGAGTGCGAAGACTGGCGAGGCCTGTGGGCCGAACTCAAGAGCGTGTTCGACCACTGGATCGGCGAGGGCGTGCGCATCTTCCGCGTGGACAACCCGCACACCAAGGCCTTCCCGTTCTGGGAGTGGGCAATCGGCGAGGTGAAGCGCGTGCACCCCGACGTGATCTTCCTGGCCGAAGCCTTCACGCGGCCGAAGGTGATGCACCGGCTCGCGAAGCTGGGCTTCTCGCAGTCGTACACCTACTTCACCTGGCGCAACACGAAGGAGGAGTTGCAGGAGTACTTCACCGAGCTCTCGAGCGGCCCCGGCATCGACTACTTCCGCCCCAACGCGTGGCCCAACACGCCCGACATCCTGCACGAGCAGCTGCAGGCCGGTGAGCCCGCCATGTTCATGTCGCGGCTCGTGCTGGCCGCCACGCTCGCGGCCAACTACGGCATGTACGGGCCGGCCTACGAACTGCTCGAGCACTTGCCGCGCGGACCCGGCAGCGAGGAATACCTCGACTCCGAGAAGTACCAGTTGCGCCACTGGAACCATGACGACCCCGCCAGTCTCGCGCCCTTCATCGCGCGGGTGAACCGCATCCGCCGCGAGAACCCGGCGCTGCATTGGGACAGGGGCCTGCGCTTCCTGCACATCGACAACGACCAGTTGCTGGCCTATGCCAAGGAATCGCCAGATGGCGACAACGTCATCGTCACCGTGGTCAACCTCGATCCGCACAACATGCAGTCGGGCTGGCTCGGACTGGAACCTGGCAGCGTGGGCGTGCCGGCCGGTCGCAGCTTCCAGATGCACGACCTGCTCAGCGGCCAGCGCTTCACCTGGCAGGGCGACTGGCACTACGTGCGGCTCGATCCCCACAGCGTGCCCGCGCACATCTTCGTGGTCCGTCGCCGCCACGGCGACGAGCGCGACTTCGATTACTTCCTGTGAGGTCGCCTGCCCATGAATGCACCCGTCTCCCACATCGCACTAGAGACTGTCGAGATCGACACCAGCGACGATCCGCTGTGGTACCGCGACGCGGTGATCTACCAGCTCAACGTCAAGGCCTTCTTCGACTCCAACAACGACGGCATGGGCGACTTCAAGGGCGTCACCGCCAAGCTCGACTACGTGAAGGAGCTGGGCGTCAACACCATCTGGCTGATGCCGTTCTATCCCTCGCCGTTGCGCGACGACGGCTACGACATCTCCGGCTACGAAGACGTGCACCCGCAGTACGGCACGCTCGACGACTTCCGCGAGATGCTGGCCGAGGCGCACAAGCGGGGCCTGCGCGTGATTACCGAACTGGTCATCAACCACACGTCGAACGAGCATCCGTGGTTTAAGGCCGCGCGCCTGGCGCCGCCCGGTTCGCCCGAGCGCGACTTCTATGTGTGGAGCGACACCGACCAGCTCTACCAGGGCACGCGCATCATCTTCACCGACACCGAGACCTCGAACTGGACCTGGGACCCGGTGGCCAAGCAGTACTTCTGGCACCGCTTCTTCAGCCACCAGCCCGACCTGAACTTCGACAACCCGAAGCTGATGGAGGCGATCCTGAAGACCATGCGCTTCTGGCTCGACATGGGCGTGGACGGCTTCCGGCTCGACGCCATTCCCTACCTGGTTGAGCGCGACGGCACCAGCAACGAGAACCTGCCCGAGACCCACGCGGTGATCAAGCAGCTGCGCGCGGCCATCGACGCGGAATACAAGAACCGCTTTCTGCTGGCCGAAGCCAACATGTGGCCGGAGGACGTGCGCGAGTATTTCGGCGATGGCGACGAGTGCCACATGGCATATCACTTTCCGTTGATGCCGCGCATGTACATGGCCATTGCGCAGGAAGACCGGCACCCCATCGTCGAGATCATGGCGCAGACGCCCGACATCCCCGAAGGCTGCCAGTGGGCCATCTTCCTGCGCAACCACGACGAGCTCACGCTCGAGATGGTCACCAGCAAGGAGCGCGACTACATGTACACCATGTACGCGGCCGACATGCGCGCGCGCATCAACCTGGGCATTCGCCGGCGCCTGGCCCCGCTGATGGAAAACGACCTCGACCGCGTGAAGCTCATGAACGGCATGCTGCTGTCGATGCCGGGCTCGCCCATCATTTACTACGGCGACGAGATCGGCATGGGCGACAACGTGTTCGTGGGCGACCGCAACGGCGTGCGCACGCCCATGCAGTGGAGCCCCGACCGCAACGCCGGCTTTTCGCGCGCCGACCCGCAGCGCCTGTACCTGCAGCCGATCATGGACCCAATGTTCGGCTACGAGGCGCTCAACGTCGAGACGCAGGCGCGCGACAGCAGCTCGCTGCTGAACTGGACCAAGCGCATGCTCGCCGTGCGCAAGACCAGCCACGCATTCGGGCGCGGCAGGCGCCGCTTCCTGAAGCCCGGCAACCGAAAGATCCTGGCCTACCTGAGCGAGTACGACGGCGACGTGATCCTCACGGTGTTCAACCTGTCGCGCGCCGCGCAGCCGGTGGAACTCGACCTGTCGGAATTCAAGGGCTTCGTGCCCATCGAGATGCTGGGCCGCGCGCCGTTTCCGCCCATCGGCGAACTGCCGTACCTGCTCACGCTGGCCTCGTACGGCTTCTACTGGTTCAAGCTCACGGCAGAGGCCGACGCGCCGAGCTGGCACGAGCAGGGCGTGGCGCTGCAGGAGTGGCCCACGCTGGTGCTCTTCGACGGCTGGACCAGCTTCTTCCGCGACCGCGTGATGCCGTGGCGCATCGGCATGTCAGAGCGCATGCGCAGCCAGTTCGAGCTGGAGACGCTGCCGCGCCACATCGAGATCCAGCGCTGGTACGCCTCCAAGGGCACGGCCATCAAACGCGCACGGCTGTTCGACCACGCCGTGTGGGACGTGAACGGCCTGAGCTGGATGCTGTCGCTGCTCGACCTCGAAGGCCCGCAAGGGGGCGCCACCTACTTCATGCCGCTCGCACTGGCCTGGGAAGAGCGTGACGAGGAGCGCATGGCCGGCGTGGCACAGGCCGCGCTCGCCAAGGTGCGGCAGCAGGCGCAGGTGGGCCTGATGGGCGATGCCTTCTACGACGAGGCCTTCTGCCGCGCGCTGGTGCGTGCCATTTCAAACGGTGCCGAACTGCCGACGCTGAACGGCAAGCTGGTCTTCAGGCCGACGGCCGCCTTCGCGGAGATCGCCGCCGACATCGACATAGACGCGCTGCCTGTCGGCCGCCCGAGCGGCGTGAGCAGCAACACCGTGGTCACGCTGGACGAGACCCTGTTCCTCAAGGGCTATCGCCACGTGCGCGAAGGCATCAACCCCGAGCTGGAGATGGGCCGCTTCCTGACCGAGGTGGCGCGCTACCCGCATTGCGTGCCGGTGCTCGGCGCGCTCGAGTACATGACCAACGACGGACGCACGATGACGCTCGCGATGGTGCAGAGCTACATGGCCAACCAGGGCGACGGCTGGGACTACACGCTCGGCTACCTGGAGCGCTTCCTGCGCGACGTGGCCACCACCGATGGCGACATGCCCGACGTGTCCGCGGTGCACGGCGGTTTCCTCGCGCTCATGGCCACGCTGGGGCGGCGCACTGCAGAGCTGCACCACGCGCTCGCCATGCGCACCGGCTCGGCCGCCTTCGACCCCGAGCCGCTGGCCGCAGCCGACTTTGCCGGCTTCAAGACGCACGCGGCGAACGACGCCACGGCCACGCTCGCGCTGTTGCGAGAACGGCTCGACCTGCTGCCGGCCACCGCGCAGGCCGACGCGCGCAACCTGCTGGAAGCGGCCGACGCGCTGCACGCCGGCATCCAGGCGCGCCACCCGGTGGAAGGCGGTGGTATCAAGAGCCGCTACCACGGCGACTACCACCTGGGCCAGGTGCTGGTGAAGGACAACGACTTCGTCATCATCGACTTCGAGGGCGAGCCCGCCCGCAGCTTCGAGGAGCGCCGCACCAAGAGTTCGCCCCTGCGCGACGTGGCGAGCATGCTGCGTTCGTTCAACTACGCCCGCTGGTCGGCGCTGCGCCGCGTGGCACAGAGCACCGACGAAGCCGAGCGGCTGGCCGCGCCGGCCATCGCCTGGGAGCAGGCGACGCGCGACGCCTTCCTGGCCGGCTACGGCGCCACGCTGGCGCCGCCCGACGGCGCGCCGCTCGATGCCGAACTGCTCGCGCTGTTCGAGCTCGACAAGGCCCTCTACGAGCTGCGCTACGAGCTCGGCAACCGCATCGAGTGGGCGCAGGTTCCGCTGCACGGCGTGCTCGCGCTGATCCAGTCGTCCCGCGCCTGAAGCCACTGACGCCACCCCTTCACCGGAAGACACACCATGGAAAATTTCGGCATTCACCTGGAGCCGCTGCGCGCCATCCTCTACCAGGTCGGCGCCTTCATTCCGCGCCTGCTGATCGGGCTGGTGGTGGTATTCGTCGGCTGGCTGGTCGCCAAGGCTGCCCGCTTCGCGGTGACGAAGGCGCTGCGCGCCATCAACTTCAACGTGCTTACCGAGCGCGCGGGGCTCGACAACTTCCTGCGTCAGGGCGGGCTGGCGGGGGACACCAGCAGCCTGTTCGGCATCCTGACGTACTGGCTGGTGATCCTGGCTTCGCTGCTCATTGCCTTCAACGGCATGGGGCTGAGCTACATCGCCGATCTGCTGGGCCGCATCGTCTGGTTCGTGCCGAACGTGTTCGTGGCGTTGCTGGTGCTGGCCTTCGGCTCCTACTTCGCGCGCTTCGTGGGCGAAGCGGTGGGCAGCTATTTCCGCGGCGTGAAGATGCAGGACGCGGTGCTCTTCGGCAAGGTTGCGCAGTACGCGGTGATGGCCTTCGTGATTCTCATCGCACTCGACCAGATCAAGGTGGGTGGCGACATCGTGCGCGAGAGCTTCCTCGTGATTCTGGCGGGCGTGGTTTTTGCGTTGGCCCTGGCATTCGGGCTGGCCGGCAAGGATTGGGCAAAGGCCCAGATCGAGCGCTGGTGGCCGCGGCAGATCAAGGACACCAAGGCGCCGCCGAGCGTGACCACCGTCGGCAGCAGCAATCCCACGCGTTTCGACAACGACCGTCCACCCCGCTGAACCCCGCTGAACGCACCCGAATGACACGAAAAACCAATCCGACGATCAACGCTGTGTGGCCCGGCCGGCCCTATCCCCGTGGTGCGACCTGGGACGGAGAGGGCGTCAACTTCGCCTTGTTCTCGCAGCACTCGGACAAGGTCGAGCTGTGCCTGTTCGACGAGCGCGGCCGCCAGGAGCTGCAGCGCATCCTGATGCGCGAGCGCACGGACGGCGTATGGCACTGCTACCTGCCCGAGGCGCGCCCCGGGCAGGCCTACGGCTACCGCGTGCATGGGCCCTACAAGCCCGAGGAGGGGCATCGCTTCAACGCCCACAAGCTGCTGGTCGACCCGTACGCCAAGGACCTGGTGGGCGACCTGCGCTGGGGCGATGCGCTCTACGGCTACACCGTGGGCAGCAAGCGCGAAGACCTCTCCTTCGACCGCCGCGACAGCGCACCGCTGATGCCGAAGGGCCGCGTGCTCGAAACCGCCTTCACCTGGGGCGATGACCGGCGCCCCTCAGTGCCGTGGCAGGACATGGTGATCTACGAGATGCACGTGCGCGGCTTCACCATGACGCACCCCGACGTGCCGCCCGGGCTGCGCGGCACCTATGCCGCACTCGGCTGCGCGCCGGTGGTCGACTACCTCAAGCGCCTGGGCGTGACCACGGTCGAGTTGCTGCCCGTGCACAGCTTCCTCAACGACCGGCACCTGGCCGAGAAGGGCCTGCAGAACTACTGGGGCTACAACACGCTGGCCTACTTCGCCCCCGAGATGCGCTACAGCGCCTCGGGCAAGGTAAAGGAGTTCAAGACCATGGTGAAGACGCTGCACTCGGCGGGCATCGAGGTGATCCTCGACGTGGTCTACAACCACACCTGCGAAGGCAACCAGCTCGGGCCCACGCTGTCGATGCGCGGCGTGGACAACGCCTCGTACTACATCGCCAACGCCGAGAACCGCCGCTACTACGACGACTTCACGGGCTGCGGCAATACCGTGAACCTGGAGCATCCGCACGCGCTGCAGCTGGTGATGGACTCGCTGCGCTACTGGGCCGAGGAGATGCACGTCGACGGCTTCCGCTTCGACCTGGCCTCGGCGCTGGCGCGCGAGGCCGGCAAGGTCGAGAACCTCGGTGGCTTCTTCGACGCGATTCGCCAGGACCCGACGCTCAACCGCGTGAAGCTCATTGCCGAGCCCTGGGACCTGGGCCACGGCGGCTACCAGGTCGGCAACTTTCCGCTCGGCTGGGCCGAGTGGAACGACCAGTACCGCGACGGCCTGCGCGGGTTCTGGAAAGGTGACGGCGGGCTCATCGGCGAGGTGGCCAAGCGCGTCACCGGTTCCGAGGACCTGTACGGCTGGTCGGGCAAGCGGCCCAGCGCCAGCATCAACTTCATCACCGCACACGACGGCTTCACGCTGCACGACCTGGTCTCCTACAACGACAAGCACAACGAAGCCAACGGCGAGGACAACCGTGACGGCAACAGCCACAACGTGTCGTGGAACTGCGGCGTCGAGGGCCCCACCGACGACCCCGAAGTGGTGGCCCTGCGCGAGCGCCAGAAGCGCAACCTGCTGGCCACGCTGCTGCTGTCGCAGGGCGTTCCGATGCTGCTGGCGGGCGACGAGCGCGGCCACACGCAGCAGGGCAACAACAACGTCTACTGCCAGGACAACGAGCTCGGCTGGATCGACTGGACGTCCACGCCCGAGCGCCTGGCGCTCGCGACTTTCGTCGAACGCATGGTGGCGCTGCGCCGCGCGCACCCTTCGTTCCGGCGCCGCACCTTCTTCGCGGGCAAGCCCGCCGAAGGCGAGACCGTGACCGACGTTCACTGGCTCAAGCCCGACGGCCAGGAGATGCGGCCGGAAGACTGGAACGACGCCAATGCGCGCTGCATCGCGATGTACATCCCCGGCGGCGGCATTGCCGACCACGGGCCGCGCGGCGAGGTGCAGCACGACGACGACTTCCTGGTGCTGCTCAACGCCCACCACGACGAGATTGCCTTCACGCTGCCGCCGATGCCGCATGGCGCGTGGCGCTTGCTGGTCGACACGGCCAGCAGCACGCCGCCGCTCGCCACCGAGGATGCAGCCGCGCTCGCCCCGGCATGGGCGCAGCCCAGCTATCCCCTGCAATGCCGCTCGCTCGTTGTGCTGAGCCGGCCGGATGTGCGGCCATGAGCGCTCATACACATCGCATGCCGTTCGGCGCCACGGTGCATGCCGATGGCGCGGACTTCGCGCTCTGGGCTCCGTCGGCGGAAATCGTCACGCTCGAACACCACGCGGTGGCTGGCGAAACCTCGTCGCAGCCCATGACGCGCGACGGCAAGGGCTGGCATCGCCTGGCCGTGCCCGGGGTGGGGCATGGCGACAGCTACCGCTACCGCCTGCCCGACGGCACGCGCGTGCCCGACCCGGCGTCGCGCTTCAACCCAGAGGACGTGCACGGCCCGAGCGTGGTCATCGACCCGCAGCGCTTCGAGTGGACCGATGGCGCTTGGCGCGGTCGCCCCTGGGAAGAGGCGGTGGTCTACGAGCTGCATGTCGGCACCTTCACCGAAGAGGGGAGCTTCAGCGCCGCGCGCGAACGGCTGGGCGAACTTGCCGAGCTCGGCGTCACCGTCATCGAGCTCATGCCGGTCGCGGATTTTCCGGGGCAGCGCAACTGGGGCTACGACGGCGTGCTGCCGTTTGCGCCCGATGCCTCGTACGGCGCACCCGACGAACTCAAGGCGCTGGTCGACACGGCGCACTCGCTGGGGCTGATGGTGCTGCTCGACGTGGTCTACAACCACTTCGGGCCGGAAGGCAACTACCTGCATGCGTACTGCCCCGAGTTCTTCAACCCCGGACACCAGACGCCGTGGGGCGCCGCGATCAACTTCGACGGGCCGGGCTCGCGCACGGTGCGCGACTTCTTCATTCACAACGCGCTCTACTGGGTGGAGGAGTTCCGCTTCGACGGCCTGCGCATGGATGCCATTCATGCCATTCACGACGAGACGCGGCCGCACATCGTGAACGAGATCCGCGAGGCGCTCGATGCCGGGCCGGCCCGCGAGCGCCATGTTCACCTGGTGCTGGAGAACGATGCCAACCAGGCCTCGATGCTGATGCGCGACGGCAGCGGCATGCCCGTGGCAGGCACGGCGCAGTGGAACGACGACCTGCACCACGCGGTGCACGTGCTGGCCACCGGTGAGCGCGATGGCTATTACGCCGACTATGCCGACGACCCGGTGTGCCGCTTCGCCTGCGCGCTGGCCGAAGGCTTCATCTACCAGGGGCAGCCGTCGGCTTTCAGGCATGGCGAGCGGCGTGGCGAGCCGAGCACGCGATTACCGCCGCAGGCGTTCGTGTCTTTCCTGCAGACGCACGACCAGGTCGGCAACCGCGCCTTCGGCGAGCGCATTCACGCGCTCGGCGATCCGGTGCTGGTGCGTGCGGCGCTGGCCTGCCTGCTGCTGTCACCGCACGTGCCGATGCTGTTCATGGGCGACGAGTTCGCGGCCTCCACGCCGTTCCAGTATTTCTGCGACTTCGGGCCGGAGCTTGCGGCGGCAGTGTCCGAAGGGCGGCGTGCGGAGTTCGGCGGATTCGCGATGTTCGCGGACGAAGCCGCGCGCGCGCGCATTCCGGACCCGAATGCCGAGGAGACCTTCCTGGCCTCGAAGCTGCGCTGGCGCGAGCGCGGGACACGCGCGCATTTTTCAAGGCTCAGCGAGGTGCAGCAGCTGCTGGACCTGCGTCACCGCCTGATCGTGCCGCGGCTCGCCGGCATGGCGGGCGCGGGCGTCTACCGGTGCGAGAACGACATGCTCCAGGTGCAGTGGGACATGGCGTCGGCGCGATTGCATCTGCTCGCCCATTTCGGCGCACAGCCTGTGGAGGGCGCGACGGCGCCGCCCGGCGAGGTGGTCTACAGCGACGGGGCGACGGCCGATAACGAAGGCGCGTTGCACCTGGCGCGCGGCGCGGTGCGCGTGACGCTGGAAGCGCTGCATGGCGGATGAAGCAGGCCACGGCCCTGTGACGGGCGATCTCGGGCGGCTGTGCGCGCACTTCGGCATTGCCACCGGTTATTTCGATGCCTTCGGCGCGCGGCGCGAGGCTTCCGCCGAAAGCCTGATCGCGCTGCTGGGCGAGTTCGGCGTGCGGCTCGACGGCTCAGCTGACGCAGACCGTGCATTGGAGGCCGCACATCGCGTGCGCTGGGCGCAGGCGCTGCCACCGGTGCGTGTCGTGCAGGCCGGCAGCGCTGCGTGGTCGGTGTCGTTGCGGCTGCCGACGCCCATGCGGCGGCTGCGCTGGCAGCTTGGCGACGAGCAGGGGCGCGAGCTGCAAGGCGAGGCCGACGCCGAGGCGTTGCCCGAGACCGGCCGTATCGATATCGACGGCATCCGGCTGTGCGAGCGTGTTCTGCAGATGCCGTTGGCGCTCGAAGCGGGCTACCACCGGCTGCGCATTGAAGGCCTACGCGGCGAGACGCTGGTTCTTGCAACGCCCGGCCGCTGTTACCGGCCGCCTGTGGTGCGCGAGGGCGGTCGCGTCTGGGGCGCGGCGGTGCAGCTCTACAGCCTGCGCTCGCCGAGGAACTGGGGCATCGGCGACTTCAGCGATCTGGAAGAACTCGCCGTGCGCATGGCAGCGCAGGGCGCCGACATCATTGGCCTCAACCCGTTGCACGCGTTGTTCGCGAGCACGCCGTCGAATGCGAGCCCGTACAGCCCGTCGTCGCGCCAGCAGCTCAACGTGCTCTACATCGACGTGGAGGCGGTGGATGGTTTTGCAGACTGCGACCCGGCCCGCGAGCGGGTGCATTCGCCTGACTTCCAGGCGCGGCTCGCTGCGCTGCGCGCGACGCAGCTGGTGGATTACGCGGGAGTGGCCGCGGCGAAGTTCGAAGTGCTCGAATTGCTCTTCGGCCATTTCTGCGCGCGGCACCTGTCTTCGGAGGGCGCGCCCGACGAGACAGGCAGGGAGTTTCTGGCCTTCGTCGCGGAGCGCGGCGAGGCGTTGCGGCAGCACGCTCTTTTCGAAGCACTGCACGCGCACTTTCTTGCAGCCGAAGGCGGCGCTTGGGATTGGCATGCATGGCCCAGCGCCTACAGGGACCCGGATTCCGCCGAGGTGACCGCATTCGCCGTGGCGCATGCGCAACGCGTGCAGTTTCACCAGTACCTCCAGTGGCTGGCCACCCGGCAACTGGCACGGGCGGCCGCGCGCTGCGATGCGCTCGGCATGGGTGTGGGCCTGTACGTGGACCTGGCGGTGTCGGTCGACCGCGCCGGCTCCGACACCTGGGGCGCGCAGCAGGTGTTTGCGGAGGGCGCCAGCGTCGGCGCGCCGCCGGACGAGTTCAACCCCGCCGGGCAAGGCTGGGGCCTGCCGCCGCTGCGCCCTGACCGCTTGCGCAACGATGGCTATCGCTTCTTCATCGAGACGCTGCGCGCGAGCATGCGCGGCGCGGGCGCGCTGCGCATCGACCACGTGATGGGCCTGATGCGCCTGTTCTGGATTCCGCAGGGCCGCGGCGCACGCGAGGGCGCGTACGTCTACTACCCGCTCGACGAGATGCTCGCCATCGTGGCGATCGAGAGCCACCGCCACCGCTGCATGGTCGTGGGCGAGGACCTTGGCACGGTCGAAGATGCGGTGCGCGATGCGCTGGCGCAGGCCGACGTGCTGTCTTACCGCCTGCTGTATTTCGAGAAGCAGCGCGACGGCCGTTTCACGCAGCCCGCGGCCTATCCGCCGGCTGCCCTGGTCGCGATCAGCACGCACGACCTCGCGACCTTCGCGGGCTGGTGGACGGCCGACGATTTGCGCGAGCGGCTCGCGCTGGGCCTGTTTCCCGATCCGGCGATCTTCGACAAGCAGCTGATGGACCGGGCGCAGGAGCGCATCGAGTTGATGCAGGCCTTGCAGCAGGCGGGCCTGGTGTCGCGCGACGAGGTGGCGCAGGCTGCCGGGCTCGCGATGCCGTCTGCGCGCATCGTGGAAGCGGTGCACGCTTTTCTGGCGGCTGCGCCGTCGGCGTTGATGATGGTTCAGCTCGAGGACGTGGCGGGCGTGGTGGCGCAGGCCAACATGCCCGGCACGGTGGACGAGCATCCGAACTGGCGGCGCAAGCTGCCCGGGTCGGTGGCGGCGCTGGCCGGCGGAGAGCGCATGCGCGGGCTGGGCGAGGCGCTGCGCGCAGCACGGCCGCGCCAGTTCGAATCGGCCGGGCGAAGTGAGTCACCGGGTCTGACGGCTCGCGTGCCTCGCGCCACCTACCGGCTGCAGTTCCACAAGGATTTCGGCTTCGACGACGCGATCCGCGTGCTGCCGTATCTTGCGAAGCTCGGCGTGAGCCATGTGTACTGCTCGCCGATCCAGCGCGCCCGCGCAGGCAGCATGCACGGCTACGACGTGGTGGCGCATGCGGAGATCAACCCCGAGCTCGGTGGCGAAGAAGGCTTTGCGCGCTTCGTCGCGGCGCTGAAGGTCAACGGCCTCGGGCAGCTGCTGGACATGGTGCCCAACCACATGGGCGTGTTCGGCGCCGACAACGCGTGGTGGATGGACGTGCTGGAGAACGGACCCGCGTCGCTGTTCGCGCAGCACTTCGACATCGACTGGCAGCCGCTCAACGTCGAGCTGACCGGCAAGGTGCTGCTGCCCGTGCTGGGCGTGCACTACGGCGAGGCGCTGGAAAACGGCGAGCTGATCCTGCGCTTCGAGGACGTGAGCGGCAGCTTTGCCATCGGCTACTACGACCACCGGTTTCCGCTGGCGCCCGAAAGCTATCCCGTGGTGCTCGAACGGGCGCTGGCGCGGCTGGGCGACGCAGCGGCATCGGGGCGACTGGCGAGTTTGTCGACCGCTTTCGGTCATCTGCCGGGGCGCGGCACGGCCTCTGCGCAGGAGCAGGCAGAACGCGTGCGCGACAAGGAATTGCTCAAGGCCCGGCTGGCGCGGCTTGCCCAGCGCCATCCTTCGGTGGCGCAGGCGCTCGTTGCGTCGGTGGCGGAACTGAACCTCACATTGCCGGAAGCGCGCGACGCACTGCACAAGCTGATCGAGCTGCAGGCGTACCGGCTCGCGCATTGGCGGGTGGCGGCGGACGAAATCAACTACCGGCGCTTCTTCGACATCAACGATCTCGCGGCCGTGCGCATGGAGCGCGAGGAGGTGTTCGAGGCCACGCAGTCGTTCGCGCTGGACCTCGCCGCATCCGGCGTGGTGGACGGCCTGCGCATCGACCACCCCGACGGGCTCTACGACCCGGCCGAGTACTTCCTCAAGCTGCAGGAAGGCTATGCGCGACGCGCCGGGCTGATGCTGCCCACACATGACGCGCAGGGGCGGCCCGCGCGGCCTCTGTACGTGGTGGCCGAGAAGATCGCCGGTGCACACGAAGAGGTGCCCGAGAGCTGGCATGTGCACGGCACCACCGGCTATCGCTTCGCGAACGTGGCAAACGGCGTGCTGGTCGATACCGCGGCCGAGGCGAGCGTGGTGCACGCGTGGCAACGCTTCACCGGCGAGATGGAAGACTTCGCCTCGGTGTCGCGCGCCGGCCGGCGCGAGGTGATGCGCAATGCGCTCGCGTCGGAGCTGAACGTGCTCTCGACCGAGCTGCTGCGCATCGCAAGGGCCCACCGCAGCACGCGCGACTACACGCTCAATGCGCTGCGCCGCGCGCTGGCGGATGTCGGTGCGTGCATGCCGGTCTACCGGACCTACATCGTCGAACGGCCGTCGGAGCAGGACGCGCGCTTCATCGACGAGGCCGTCGACGAAGCCGCCCGGCAGAGCGGGGACGCCGACCGCTCGATCTTCGATTTCGTGCGGTGCGCGTTGCGGGGAGAGGCCGTCGCTTCCGCTGCGCCGACGTTGGGCGAACGGGTGCGCCGCTTCGCACTGCGCTTCCAGCAGTTCAGTGCACCGGTGGCGGCGAAGGGCGTGGAGGACACGGCTTTCTACCGCTACTTTCCGCTCAGCTCGCTCAACGAGGTGGGGGGCGAACCGGACCTGTTCGGCATCGAGATCGACGCATTCCATGCGGCGAGCGCCGACCGCGCTCTGCGCTGGCCCCACACCATGCTGGCGACTTCGACGCACGACAACAAGCGGTCGGAAGACGTGCGCAACCGGATCGACGTGCTGTCCGAAATGCCCAACGAGTGGGTGCTGGCCCTGACGCGCTGGCATGGCCTGTGCCGCGGCACGCGGAAGAAACTGGCCGGCGGCGAGGCGCCGTCGCGTGCCGACGAATACCTGCTGTACCAGACGCTGCTCGGCACCCTGCCTCCTGGCGGGCTCGATGCCGGCACGGTACCCGGCTACAGCGACCGCATCTGGCAATACATGCAGAAGGCTGCCCGCGAGGCCAAGCTGCGCACGAGATGGTCCCAGCCCGATGCGGACTACGAGGCCGCGCTCGAGCGTTTCGTGCGTGAACTGCTGGCCGATCCGGAAAAGGGCGCGTGCCTTGCGGACATCCAGCGGCTGGCTGACACGCTGTCATGGTTCGGCGCATGGAACAGCCTCACGCTCACGCTGCTGAAATACGGCTCGCCCGGTGTGCCCGATCTCTACCAGGGCAGTGAGCTCATCGAACTGAGCCTGGTCGATCCGGACAACCGGCGCCCGGTGGACTACGCCCTGCGCCAGCGGCGGCTGGCCGCACTGCGGGCAATGGTTGGCCAGGAAGGGGATGGCCTGGCAGCGCGGGTGCGCTCGATGGTCGAGGCGCCGCACGACGGCCGCGCCAAGCTCTGGTTCATCTGGCGCCTGCTGTCGCTGCGGCGGGAGCAGCCTTTGCTGTTCAGCGAAGGAAGCTACGAGCCGCTGGCGGTCGAAGGGCCGCTGTCGAAGCATGTCGTGGCCTTTGCGCGCAGGCATGAGGGCCAGGTGCTCGTGGTTGTGGCGGGGCGGTTGTTCGTCGATCTCTCGCGCCGCGGCGCGGATGACGGTGCGATTCCGGCGCTTCCTGAGGCGACGAGATGGAAGGGCACGACGGTGCGCCTTCCCGAAGGCGTCCGCTCAGCGGTGCTCGAGAACCTGCTGACTGGAGAGTCGCTGTCGGTCGGGGAGGGCAGTATTTGCCTGGACGACGCACTGCGACGGATGCCCTGGGCCGTCTTCAGCGGTACAGCGCCTCGGGAGAACTACGCATGATCTGCACCTGCTGCGCGGCGTCGATGACGCGAGTGACCGGCTCCCAGACGCTCGAATAGACCGGCAAGGCGTCAGGCGCGAAGCTCGTGTGCGGCCAGTCGAAGCCCCAGGTCTGCGATCCGGGACCAATGCTCCGGCCGCGCGTACCACTGCACATGCCATCCCACCGGCTGGATGCGCGGGGGCGAGTGCATGAAAGTGCGCGTCGATGTCCCGGTCATTGCCAACCGGCGATACAAGGTTGAATCGCACGCCTCGCACGCCGCGGGAATGCATCGATGCCATTGCGCGTCGGTCGTGCCGGACTCCAGCACTGCCACGCCCCGATGCCGGCCGTTGCCCTGACGCAGGGCTTCGAGCATCACCGTGTTGTCGTAGTCGTAGACGCTGGGTTGCAGCAGCACGAGGTGCGCGACACCATGGTGCTCGGCCAGCTGCTCGATGTTTGTCAGCGGCCGGTCCACCGGCCGGTAGTGGCCAGGCACGACCGGAGCTTGCGCGTCGGAGACATTGCGCGCGAATCCCCTGAATCCTTGCCGCATGAGAAACTACCGGCTTGATGTAGCCGATGCCCGTGCAGATGCTGACAGGACCGGCGAGCGAGGTCGGATCCTTGGTCTTCGAACGGTTGGCGGGGTTCCAAGTGTATGAGTGACAACGCTAAACCATTGAATTTAAAAGAGAAAACTATCTCGGTCGCCCCGATGATGGATTGGACGGACCGCCATTGCCGGTACTTCCATCGCCTGCTGTCGCGCCACGCGCTGCTCTACACCGAGATGGTGACGACCGGCGCGCTGGTGCATGGCGACGTGCCCCGTCACCTTCGCTTCAACGCTGAAGAACATCCGGTGGCGCTGCAACTCGGCGGCAGCGAGCCGGCCGACCTTGCGCATTGCGCGAAGCTCGGCGAAGAGTGGGGCTACGACGAGATCAACCTCAACTGCGGTTGCCCGAGCGAGCGCGTGCAGCGCGGCGCGTTCGGCGCCTGCCTGATGAACGAGCCACAGCTGGTGGCCGACTGCGTGAAGGCGATGGTCGATGTGGTGGGCGTGCCCGTCACGGTCAAGCACCGCATCGGCATCGACAAGATCGAGAGCTACGAATTCGTGCGCGACTTCGTCGGCCAGGTGAGCGAGGCCGGCTGCCAGACTTTCATCGTGCATGCGCGCAATGCGTGGCTGCAGGGCCTGAGCCCGAAGCAGAACCGCGAGATTCCGCCGCTGCGCTACGAGCTGGTGCACCGGCTGAAGCACGAGTTTCCGGCGTTGTGCTTTGCCATCAACGGCGGCATTTCGGTCAACGCGCAGGTGCATGAACACCTGCGCCTGCTCGACGGCGTGATGGTCGGGCGCGAGGCGTATCACAACCCCTGGTGGCTGGCCGAATGGGACGCCGAGTTCTTCGGCGCCGAAGCACAGCCGCTGACGCGCGAAGAGGTCGAGTCGCTGATGTGCGACTACATGGCCCGCGAGGCGGCCGAGCACGGCACGCAGTGGTGGTCGATCGCGCGGCACATGCTGGGTCTGCGCAACGGCCTGCCGGGCGCACGCCGCTGGCGCCAGGTCTGGAGCGATCACCGGCTCAAGACGCTGCCTGCGCACGAGGTGATGGCGATGGCGCGCGAACCTGTCGCGCAAGCCGCCTGAGCCCGAGGCGCATCGAGCGCTTTTCTCCCCGGGAAGCGGGCCTGTCACGGCCCGCAGCTTTTCAGTTGAAACGTTGTTCCAAAAAACGCTACTTCACGATAAGTGGCGCGTCAACCGTTTTTTGCTGAAAAATGAGGAGCATCAGGGACATAAAAAGGTTTGGATACATGAATGACGCGATTGGCGGCAAAGAAGAAGTAAGTGCGCTCGCCAGGGGATTGGCCCTTCTCCGGGTCATCGGCATGGCATCGGCACCGATAGGCAATCGCGAACTGGCAGACACCACGGGCATCCCCAAGGCCACGGTGTCGCGGCTCACCGCCACGCTGGTGAGTGCGGGGTATTTGCGACAGTCGCAGGACAGCGAGCGCTTCAGCCTCGGCCCGGCGCTGCTGGACATGAGTAGCCGCTACCTGCGCCATTTCGACCTGCGCACGGTGGCACGGCCGCACCTGGCGGCGCTGTCGGAGTCTGCGGGCGTGAGCGTGCACATGGGCGTACGCGACGAGCTCGACATGCTCGTCATCGATTCGCTGCGGCCACGCTCCGTGGTCATCAGCTCGCGCATCGAGGTGGGCACGCGCATGGCCATCGCCACCTCGGCCGCCGGGCGCGCCTATCTGGCGGCGCTGCCCACGCCGGAAAAAGCCGAATTGCTGGCGCAGATCCGGACCGAAAGCGGGGAAAGCTGGAACGCCATCGAGCCTGGCCTGATGGCCAGCCTCGACGAGTACGACCGGCTGGGCTACTGCGGCTCTTTTGGCGAATGGAATCCGCATATCCACGCCATCGGCTTCGCACTGGAGGGTCCGCGCGGCGAGCGCTACTCCGTGAGTTGCGGCGGCCCCGCCTACCTTCTGCCCAAGGACACGATGGTGGTGCGCATCGCGCCGCTGCTGCTGGAGACGGCGCAGCGTCTCGTCGGGGAAACCGGCACGTCGACCTAGAACTGAAGGGTCTTCGGCCCTAGTGGTCGTTGCGCAGCGCCAGCACGTAGCCCTCGCCGCGCACGGTGTGGAGCAGTTTCAGGTCGAAGGGATCGTCCAGTTTCTGGCGAAGCCTGAGGATGCCGACCGTGACCATGTTGTCCCGCTCGCCGTTGCTCGCTCCCCACACGGCCTTGATCAGCTCGGCGCGCGACAGCACCTGGCCCCTGCGTGCCATCAGCGCGTCCAGAAGCTCGAACAGCGTGGCACTGAGGCCGAGATCCACGCCTTGCCGAAACGCCTTGCCGCTCGCGCGGTCGATGGCCAGGTCTGCCAGCCGCAGGACGGCCGCCTCCGGACCATGACCGCCTGACGCCAGCGCCCAGGCACGTGCGACCAGATCGGCGGGTGCACAAGGCTTGACCAGGTACTCGGTCGCGCCCTGCGCCAGTCCTTCGAGACGGTCGGCCACCTGGTCTCGTTGCGTCAGCACCAGCAGCGGGGCACTGCTGCTGCGCCGAACGGAACGTATCGTCACGTGCGCGGCAGCTGGCTGCGCGGCGTCGAGAAGAATCAGTGCGTACGGCTTGCTTGTGAAAAGCCATGCGTCGGCATCGCGGGAGTCGATCACGTCGACAGCCAGGCCGCATCGTCCGAGCACGCCGCCAAGTTCGTCGCGCGTTCCGTTTCCGGATCTGAGAAACAGGACATTCATGGGTTGGAACCCCTTGCCGGTGTAGAAGCCAGCGCGGCTGGAGCATTCGGGGATATGTCGGGTTGCCTGTGCGCGCAGCCGTCCATCAGAAAGACGCCAACCACCATCGCGAGGACCGCGGCGTGAGCGACTGCAAAGCTGGAGAGGTATTTCATTTCCTGTCGTTTGCCTTTGAGTGTTTCAGTCGAGAAGGACGACGCGATCGCTTGCGCCGGGCTGGCAGCCGTCGACGACGGGCTCCCAGCCGCGGTGCACCACGACCTGCCTGCTGTCGTGGCACAACTCGATGCGCTCGCTCCCGGGGCGTTGTTCGCGCACAAAGGCTTCCACGGTCGAGGGCAGGCTGACGCGCAACTTCAGCGCATAGATGTCGTCCTGCGGGTGGTCGTCCAGATGCAGCAGCGGCACGAAGTTCGACGCGAAGACGAGCGCGTGCGAGCCGACGTCGACCGGCTCGGGCTTGTAGGGCGCCTCGCGCAACCATTGCTGAGCGCGCTCTCGCAGGTCGTCTCCGTCGGGCAACTCGCCCCACGCCACGGCGAGCAGCTCCATGACCCACTGGTTGCAGTTCTGGTAGCGCAGGCTGAACGGATAGGCATTGGCGCTGTAGCGCGCGGCCAGCAGATGCAGGGCGCGTGGCGTGTCGAGCGCCGCGCTGCGCAGCGCCTGTGCCGCTTCGGAGGGCAGGGCGACGATGGAGACGTAGCCCAGCGCGGAGTCGTCGATGCCCATGACGAAGCCGGCCAGGCCCTGGTCGTAGAGGCGCGGATGCCCTTCGTCGCAGGCGTAGTACAGCTGCCGCGCGGACCAGGTGCCGTCCGCGGCTTTCCAGGCGATGGCGGCGTGGGAGTAGCGGATGCGGAAGCGCGAGAGATCGAGTCCGGAACGGCTGATCAGCACAGCGTCGCTGCCTGTGGCTGAAAGCGCTTCCTGCACGACGGCGGTGAAACGCAGCAGGCGATCCTGCTGGCTTGCGGTGAGCGGTTTCGCGCGATCGCAGAACTGCGAAGACGCCGCATGCACAACGCCACCCGCCAAGGCGAGGAAGGCCGAGAGTCCCAGCAGCAACAGACGGCGGGCGACGATCAAAGGCTCACGGGGCGCGCGGCGAGCCCCCCGTACCAGTCGTCGGCCAGCACGAGGTAGAACGCCTCGCGCGTGTCGCCACGTGCAAAGGCGGTGCCGTAGGTGCGTTGTTGCGCGTGCACGAGATCGCCGAGGCCCAGGCGTTCCTTCGCGAAAGTGGCTTGCGGCAGTTCGAGCACGATGCGCTGCTGCGCGTCGCTGTCGCTCTGCATCGCGACGCGGGTGAAGCCCTCGCGACCGGTGGCTTGCGCGACTTCGGTGATGCGGTAGTCGCCTTCGGCCACCTTGTCGCCATCGAATGAACTTTTGCTCGAACCGCGCAGCGACGCGGACACGCTGCCGCTGGACGCCGAGCCGGCACTGGAAGCCACGGACGACGTGAAGCTGTCGGCCTGGGCATTGAGGGCCGTGGCGAGTACGGCTGCGATGCCTGCAAGGCGGAAGAAATAACGGAAGGTCATGGAATGCTCCGGCTGTGTGTGAGGGAGGAGGTCATTTCGCGTGGAAGATGCCGAGCCTGGACCGGCGGGCCCGTGCGAAGGCGCACTGCAACTTGATGCAGGTCCTGCGCAGTTGTCTCCAGAGCGGCGTCGTCATTGCAGGTACGCGACCAACTGGTCGGCTCCGTTTTCAATGCCTGCGATGGAAGCGCTCCGGGCCCCGATGCCGGCCTTGAGATTCCATGCGTTCGGGTATTGCTTGGTGACGTAGGCGCCGAGCAGTTCGTTGGTCGAGGCGTCGTAGATTTCGACGGCAAAGCTCACCGAGCCCGTCATCGCACCTTCCTTGCCGCGGATGGCCTGCACCGCGTTGTAGGGGCCGCCCAGCAGGTCGAAGCGCGAGAAGGTGCTGAGAACGGCCGTGTTCGTCTTGGCGCCGGTGAGCGTCAGCTTGATCCGTACGGCGTTGGCGTTTCTGCCAGGAGCGTTCCGGAAGCGCGCATTCAGCTTGTCGGTGAACTGGTTTTGCATGTAGCGCGCCAGGAAGACTTTGTCGTCTTCCGACACGTCTTCGAACTGGCCATCGTTGCCGCGATAGATGGCGACCGGATCGAGGACGAAATCCGAATACCGCCGCCAGTCGATGTTGGTCTTGTATTCGAAGGGAATGCGACCGGAGTCGTCATGCTGGCTCGGTCGCAACTGGGTTGCGGAGGCGATGCCGGCATATGGCACCGGCTGTGTGCTGGCGCACGCCGTGAGGATCAGGCAGACCGTCAGGGTGATGGCCCTGGGGGCATCGGAAAGAGCACGCATCGCGTTCCTTGAATTGGGAAGAAGTGAATGGACAAGTGAAGAGGGCAACGACCGTGTCCAGATTTAAAACTGTACGGTACGGTTCATTATTGAGGTGGATTTTGGCGATGTCAAGAAAACTGTACAGTTGGGTATTCTTTTGAGGGAAATGCGATGAAGGTCAGGACAGAAGCGCGGCGCACCGCCATCCTTGAAGCGGCGGTGGCGCTGTTCAAGGAGCTGGGTTACGAGCGCACGTCGATGAACGAGCTCGCAAAGCGCCTGGGTGGGTCGAAGGCCACCCTGTACGGGTACTTCGCCTCGAAAGAGGAGCTCTTCAGGGCGGTCGTGCAAACCGTGGCCGTCTCGCATCTGGCTGAGGCCGCGGCCGAGCTGCAGGAGGCGAACGAGACCGCCACGCTCGAGGCGCAATTGATGCGGTTCGGCGAGCGGATGCTGTTCGTGTTGACCAACGACGCGGACGCGCTGGCGGTCTACCGGATGGTTCTTGCCGAAGCCGGGCGCTCCGATGTGGGGCAGCAGTTCCAGGAGTCGGGGCCTGCCGAATACATCCGAACCCTTGCGGGGTTCATGGATGCGGCGATGAAGCGTGGCGAACTACGGCACCGGGACCCCCACGTGACCGCGCTGCAGTTCACCACGTTGATCACGGCGGAAACCCAGGCGCGGCTCTTCCAGGTTGACCCTGAGCCCGTGTCGGTAGAGCAGATTCACGCGCTGGTGCAGCGCGCCGTCGACATGTTCCTCGCTGGCGCCGCGCCGCGCTGACAGGCGCTAGTTCGCGGCTTCGAGCCCGTTCTGGAAGTGCTCGCGCATGCGGGCCATGGCGGCTTCTGCGTCCCGCGCCTCGATGGCGGCCATCACCGAGCGGTGCTCCGCCAGCGACTCGGCGATCCGGCCCGCCTTCAGCAGCGAGTTGTGCCGGTTGAGCTTCATCACCTTGCGCAGGTCGGCCACCATCTGGTCGCGCCACTTGTTGTTGGCGATGGCCAGCAGGCGCATGTGAAAGCGCTCGTTCAGGGCGAAGAAATGCTCCCGGTTCTCGGGTGAGGCCGCTGCTTCCAGTTCGGCGTGCAGCGCCTTCAGCTCGGCGCGCTGTGCGTCGGTGGCGCGCTCGGCCACCACGCCGGCGGCGTCGCTCTCCAGCAGCGAGAGCAGGTGGTACACGTCGGTCAGGTCCTGCTCCGACACCTCGGTCACATAGGCGCCGCGCCGCACCTTCATCGTCACCAGGCCTTCGGCCGCCAGCACCTTCAGCGCCTCGCGCAGCGGCGTGCGACTGATGCCGTATTCCTCGGCCAGCTTGAGTTCGTCGATCCAGCTGCCGGGCTCCAGTTCGCGGCGAAAGATCCGCTGGCGCAGCAGCTCGGCCACCTCTTCATAGAGGGCGCGGGGGGTGAGGGTGACGGCGGACATGGGCCGGACTGTACTTCAAAAACGGTGTTTGAATTAATAATTATGGATCGGTTAGACTCGCGGCCGGCTTGCAAATCCGTGCAGGCGAATTTGCGAATACCCTGCAAGACACTGCGAACGGCCCCTTCATGAGCAGCACACCCGAACCCTCTTTCAAGCCCGCCGACCTCGAAGCCTGGGCCAAGGCTGCTGCCAAGTCCGCACCCGGCGGCGACGTGAACGCGCTGAACTGGATCACGCCCGACGGCATCGCCGTGAAGCCGCTGTACACCGCCGCCGACCTGCAGGGCCTGAAGTACACCGACACGCTGCCCGGCTTCGAGCCCTACCTGCGCGGCCCGCAGGCCACCATGTACGCAGTGCGCCCCTGGACCATTCGCCAGTACGCCGGCTTCTCCACCGCCGAAGAGTCGAACGCCTTCTATCGCAAGGCGCTGGCCGCCGGCGGCCAGGGCGTGAGCGTGGCCTTCGACCTCGCCACCCACCGCGGCTACGACAGCGACCATCCGCGCGTCACTGGCGACGTCGGCAAGGCAGGCGTGGCAATCGACTCGGTCGAGGACATGAAGATCCTGTTCGACCAGATCCCGCTCGACAAGGTGAGCGTGTCCATGACGATGAACGGCGCCGTGCTGCCGGTGCTGGCGGGCTACGTGGTCGCGGCCGAAGAGCAGGGCGTGGCGCAAGACCAACTGAGCGGAACCATCCAGAACGACATCCTCAAGGAGTTCATGGTCCGCAACACGTACATCTTTCCGCCAGCGCCGAGCATGCGGATCATTGGCGACATCATCGAGTACACGGCGCAGAACATGCCCAAGTTCAACTCGATCTCGATCAGCGGCTACCACATGCAGGAAGCTGGCGCCAACCAGGCGCTGGAACTCGCCTTCACGCTGGCCGACGGCAAGGAATACGTGAAGACCGCGCTGGCCAAGGGCCTGGACGTCGACGGCTTCGCCGGACGCCTGAGCTTCTTCTGGGCCATCGGCATGAACTTCTATCTCGAAGTTGCCAAGATGCGCGCGGCGCGCCTGCTGTGGTGCCGCATCATGAAGGAGTTCAATCCCAAGAACCCCAAGAGCCTGATGCTGCGCACGCACTGCCAGACCTCGGGCTGGTCGCTCACCGAGCAGGACCCGTACAACAACGTGGTGCGCACCACCATCGAGGCAATGGCCGCGGTGTTCGGCGGCACGCAGAGCCTGCACACCAACGCGCTCGACGAAGCCATCGCGCTGCCCACAGAGTTCAGCGCCCGCATCGCGCGCAACACGCAACTCATCATCCAGGAAGAGACGCACATCACCAACGTGATCGACCCCTGGGCCGGCAGCTACATGATGGAGAAGCTCACGCAGGACATGGCCGACGCGGCCTGGGCAATCATCGAAGAGGTCGAGGCCATGGGCGGCATGACCAAGGCCGTGGACAGCGGCTGGGCCAAGCTCAAGATCGAGGCCGCCGCCGCCGAGAAGCAGGCGCGTATCGACTCCGGCAAGGACGTGATCGTCGGCGTCAACAAGTACAAGCTGAAGAACGAAGATGCGATCGACAGCCTCTCGATCGACAACGTGAAGGTGCGCGACCAGCAGGTGGCGCGGCTCAAGAGCATCCGCGCCTCGCGCGACACCGCCAAGGTGCAGGCCGCGCTCGACGCGCTCACCGAAGCCGCAGAGAACAACACCGGCAACCTGCTGGCGCTGAGCATCGATGCGGTGCGCCTGCGCGCCACGGTGGGCGAGATTTCGGACGCGCTCGAAAAATCATTCGGCCGCCATCGGGCCGACACGCAAAAGGTGACCGGTGTGTACGCAGCTGCCTATGACTCCGCCGAAGGCTGGGAAGCCCTCAAGACCGAAATCAACGCCTTCGCCGAAGAGCAGGGCCGACGTCCACGCGTGATGATCTCCAAGCTCGGGCAGGACGGCCATGACCGCGGCGCCAAGGTTGTCGCTACGGCCTTTGCCGACCTGGGCTTCGACGTGGACATGGGCCCGCTGTTCCAGACCCCCGAAGAATGCGCGCGGCAAGCCATCGAGAACGACGTGCATGCAGTGGGCGTGAGCACGCTCGCAGCCGGCCACAAGACCCTTGTGCCGGCCATCATCAATGAACTCAAGAAGCAGGGCGCGGACGACATCATCGTGTTCGTCGGCGGCGTGATTCCGCGGCAAGACTACGACTTTCTCTACGAGGCCGGCGTCAAGGGCATCTACGGACCGGGCACGCCCATTCCGGCCAGCGCCAAGGACGTGCTGGAGCAGATTCGCGCGGCGGTCACGGCCTGAGGCGCGACGTGGGCGATCTCTTGTCGCGGCTGTCACTGCAGCCGGTGGATTCCAGCGATTTCGAAGCCATGCTGGCCCTGCGCATCGACGCGATGCGCCCGAGCCTGGAGCGCGTGGGCCGTTTCGATGCAGCGCGTTCGCGCGAGCGCCTGAGCGCGGGCTTTGTCGTGCCGTACATGCACCACATCGTGCTCGATGGCGACCAGCGCATCGGCTTCGTCACGCTCAAGCCCGAGGACAGCGACGCGCTGCGCCTCGACCACCTCTACCTGCGCACCGGCTTCCAGGGCCTGGGCATCGGTGAATGGGTGCTCGAATGGGCCAAGTCGCAGGCGCACGCGCAGCAGCTGGACATCAAGCTCACCGCGCTCGTGAAGAGCGACGCCAACCGCTTCTACCTGCGGCACGGCTTCGTGCTCGAAGGCGAGGAGGGCGTCGACCTGCACTACCGCTGGCGCGTGGCTTCGGAGGCCGCGTGCTGAACACGGCGCAGGCGCTCGAACGCGCCGTCGCCGAAACCGACGGCATGGCGCAGCGACGCGCCATCGCTAAAGCCATCACGCTGCTCGAATCGACGCGCGCCGACCACCGCAAGCAGGCCGACGAACTGCTCACGGCATTGCTGCCGCGCACGGGCAACTCGTTCCGCCTCGGTATCTCGGGCGTGCCGGGCGTCGGCAAGTCGACATTCATCGAAACGCTGGGCTTGCTGCTGATCGGCAAGGGCCATCGCGTTGCGGTGCTCACCATCGACCCGTCGTCCACCGTGTCGGGCGGTTCGATCCTTGGCGACAAGACGCGCATGGAGCGGCTCTCGGTGCATGAGCGCGCCTACATCCGCCCGAGTCCTTCGAGTGGCACGTTGGGCGGCGTTGCCGAGAAGACGCGCGAGGCGATGCTGGTGTGCGAGGCGGCCGGCTACGACATCGTCATCGTCGAGACTGTCGGCGTGGGCCAGAGCGAAACCGCAGTGGCCGGCATGACCGACATGTTCGTGCTGATGCAACTGCCCAATGCCGGCGACGACCTGCAGGCGATCAAGAAGGGCGTGATGGAGTTGGCCGACCTCGTCGTCATCAACAAGGCCGACATCGACAAAGACGCCGCCACGCGTGCGCAGGCTCAGATCACTTCGGCGCTGCGGCTCTTCGGCCACCAGGGCAACCCAGACCACGCGCACGCGGTGCACGACGCACACAGCGGCGCAGAAGTGCGCTTCTGGCTCCCCAAGGTGCTGCAGCTGAGCGCGCTCGCCAACACCGGCGTCGACACCTTCTGGGACGCCGTCACGCAATTCAGGCAACTGCAGACGGCCAACGGAAAGCTGGCCAAGCGCCGCGAGAAGCAAGCGACCGCGTGGATGTGGGAGCGTATCGACGCCGGCCTCAAGCACGCCTTCAGGCATCACCCGCAGGTGCGCGAGTTGTTGCCGCAGCTCACGCAGCAGGTGGCGCAGGGCACCCTGCCGGCATCGACCGCGGCGCGCAATCTGCTCGCCGCAGCCGCCATCACGGCCAGACCATGAGACACGACATTCAGGACCACAGCTTCGGAAGCACACCATGCAAGAACTGATCGAACAACTCGAAAAGCGTCGCGCCCAGGCGCGTCTCGGCGGCGGGCAGAAGCGCATCGACGCGCAGCACGCCAAGGGCAAGCTCACGGCGCGCGAGCGCATCGAGCTGCTGCTCGACGACAACACTTTTGAAGAGTGGGACATGTTCGTCGAGCACCGCTCGGTCGATTTCGGCATGGCCGAGCAGAAGATCCCCGGTGACGGCGTGGTCACCGGCTACGGCATGATCAACGGCCGCCTGGTGTTCGTATTCAGCCAGGACTTCACCGTCTTCGGTGGTGCGCTCAGCGAAGCGCATGCCGAAAAAATCTGCAAGGTGATGGACCAGGCCATGAAGGTCGGCGCGCCCGTCATCGGCCTGAATGACTCGGGCGGCGCCCGCATCCAGGAAGGCGTGGCCTCGCTCGGCGGCTATGCCGACGTATTCCAGCGCAACGTGATGGCCTCGGGCGTGGTGCCGCAGATCAGCATGATCATGGGCCCCTGCGCGGGCGGCGCGGTGTATTCGCCGGCCATGACCGACTTCATCTTCATGGTGAAGGACAGCAGCTACATGTTCGTCACCGGCCCCGAGGTGGTGAAGACCGTGACGCACGAAAGCGTGACTGCCGAAGAGCTCGGCGGCGCCATCACCCACACCACGCGCAGCGGCGTGGCCGACATGGCGTTCGAGAACGACGTCGAGGCGCTGCTGATGCTGCGCCGCCTGTACAACTACCTGCCCCTCAACAACCGCGAGAAGCCGCCGGTGCGCCTGGGCAACAACGGGCTGGGCGACCCGGCCGACCGGCCCGACTATTCGCTCGACACGCTGGTGCCGGACAATCCGAACAAGCCCTACGACATCAAGGAGCTGATTCTCAAGGTGGTGGACGACGGCGACTTCTTCGAGCTGCAGCCCGACTACGCGAAGAACATCGTGATCGGCTTCGCCCGCATGGAAGGCCAGACCATCGGCATCGTGGCCAACCAGCCGCTGGTGCTGGCGGGCTGCCTCGACATCAAGAGCAGCATCAAGGCCGCGCGTTTCGTGCGCTTCTGCGACGCCTTCAACATTCCGGTCGTCACCTTCGTCGATGTGCCAGGTTTCATGCCCGGCACGGGGCAGGAGTACGGCGGCATCATCAAGCACGGCGCCAAGCTGCTTTACGCGTACGCAGAGTGCACGGTGCCGAAGATCACCGTCATCACGCGCAAGGCCTACGGTGGCGCCTACGACGTGATGGCCTCCAAGCATCTGCGCGGCGACGTCAACCTCGCATGGCCGCGCGCCGAGATCGCGGTGATGGGCGCCAAGGGTGCGGTGGAAATCATCTTTCGCGAGGACAAGAACGACCCCGAGAAGCTCGCTGCCCGCGAGGCTGAATACAAGGCGCGCTTCGCCAATCCGTATGTGGCCAGCGCACGCGGCTACATCGACGACGTGATCCTGCCGCACGAGACGCGCAAGCGCATCTGCCGCTCGCTGGTGATGCTGCGCGAGAAGAAGCTTGAGAACCCGTGGCGCAAGCACGGGAACATCCCCCTCTGAAGACGCAGGACGACAACATGTTCAAGAAGATCCTGATCGCCAATCGCGGCGAAATCGCCTGCCGCGTCATCCAGACGGCCAAGAAGATGGGCATCCTCACGGTCGCTGTCTATTCCGACGCCGACAAGGAAGCCCGCCACGTCGAGCTGGCCGACGAGGCCGTGCACATCGGCGCCGCGCCCAGCCGCGAGAGCTATCTGCAGGCCGACCGCATCATCGCGGCCTGCAAGAAGACCGGCGCCGAGGCCGTGCATCCGGGCTACGGCTTCCTGTCGGAGAACGAAGCCTTCGCGCGCAAGGTCGAGGAAGAGGGCATCGCCTTCATCGGGCCGAAGCACTATTCGATTGCGGCCATGGGCGACAAGATCGCCTCGAAGAAGCTCGCGAACGAAGCCCAGGTCAACACCATTCCGGGCTGGAACGACGCCATCGAGACGGCGGAGCGCGCGGTCGAGATCGCGAAAGACATCGGCTACCCGGTGATGATCAAGGCCTCGGCCGGCGGCGGTGGCAAGGGCCTGCGCGTGGCCTTCAACGACAAGGAAGCCTTCGAGGGCTTCACCTCGTGCCGCAACGAGGCGCGCAACAGCTTCGGTGACGACCGCGTGTTCATCGAGAAGTTCGTCGAGGAGCCGCGCCACATCGAGATCCAGGTGCTGGGCGATTCGCACGGCAACGTGATCTACCTGAACGAGCGCGAATGCTCCATCCAGCGGCGCCACCAGAAGGTGATCGAGGAGGCGCCGTCGCCCTTCATCTCCGACGCCACGCGCAAGGCGATGGGTGAGCAGGCGGTGCAATTGGCCAAGGCCGTGAAGTACCAGAGCGCGGGCACGGTGGAGTTCGTGGTCGGCAAGGACCAGAGCTTCTACTTCCTCGAGATGAACACGCGCCTGCAGGTGGAGCACCCAGTGACGGAGTGCATCACCGGCCTCGACCTGGTCGAGCTGATGATCCGCGTGGCCGCCGGTGAGCAACTGCCGTTGACGCAGGAGCAGGTGAAGCGCGACGGCTGGGCCATCGAGTGCCGCATCAACGCCGAAGACCCGTTCCGCAGCTTCCTGCCCTCGACCGGCCGGCTGGTGAAGTTCCAGCCGCCGGGCGAGACCATGTTCGCGAGCGACACCGAGCACCTGCAAGGCGTGCGCGTGGACACGGGCGTGTACGACGGCGGCGAGATCCCGATGTACTACGACTCGATGATCGCCAAGCTCATCGTGCACGGCAAGGACCGCCAGCATGCGATTGCCCGCATGCGCGAGGCACTCAACGGCTTCGTGATCCGCGGCATCAGCAGCAACATCCCGTTCCAGGCAGCGCTGCTGGCGCATCCGAAGTTCGTGGCGGGCGATTTCAACACCGGCTTCATCGCCGAGCACTACGGCAAGGGCTTCCATGCGGAAGACGTGCCGCACGCCGATCCGTCGTTCCTGATCGCGCTCGCGGCCTATGTGCATCGCCGCTACCGTGCGCGCGCCTCGGGCATCAGCGGGCAGCTCGAAGGCCACGGCGTGAAAGTGGGCGAGAAGTTCGTGGTGGTGGAGTTGGGGCCGGAGGGCAAGCACGTGCAGCACCCGGTGTCGGTCACCGACTTCCACGGCAAGACCGGCGCGAGCGCGGTGGCCGTGGGTGGCAAGAACTACAAGATCGACAGCAGCCTGGCGCTGGGCGCGATCCGCGTGCAGGGCACGGTCAACGACAAGCCCTTCACCGCGCAGGTGGAGCGTGGCGCGGGCAAGAGCCCGCTGGCGCTGCGCGTGTCGCACGACGGCACGCAGATCGAGGCGATGGTGCTGTCGCCGCTGGGCGCGCGCCTGCTCGAGCTGATGCCCTACAAGGCGCCACCGGACCTGAGCAAGTTCCTGATGTCGCCGATGCCGGGGCTGCTGGTCGAGGTGTCGGTGCAGCCGGGCCAGCAGGTGCGCGCGGGCGAGAAGCTGGCCGTGATCGAGGCCATGAAGATGGAAAACGTGCTGTTCGCCACGCAAGACGGCGTGGTCGGCAAGGTTTCGGCGGGCAAGGGCGAGTCGCTCGCCGTCGATCAAATCATTCTGGAGTTCAACTGATGGGTGCCAACGACTTTCAACAGGCGATCACGCTACATCGGCCCGCCAAGGCTGTAACGCCGCAGGGCCCATGGTCCGTCGAGGCGATCCAGGCGCTGCTCGACAAGCCGCTGATGGACCTGCTGTTCGAGGCGCAGACCGTGCACCGCCAGCATTTCCCCGAAGGCGACATCGAGCTGGCCACGCTGCTGTCGGTCAAGACCGGCGGCTGCCCCGAGAACTGCGGCTACTGCCCGCAATCGGCCGAGTTCGACACCGGCGTGAAGGCGCAGAAACTCATGGAGGTCGACGAGGTGCTGCGCGCCGCGCAGGCCGCCAAGGATGCAGGCGCCACGCGCTTCTGTATGGGCGCCGCATGGCGCGCGCCGAAGGACCGCGACGTGGAGAAGGTTGCCGTGCTGGTCGAGGCCGTGAAGGGCCTGGGCATGCAGACCTGCGCCACGCTCGGCATGCTGGAGCCGCACCACGCGCACCAGCTCAAGGCCGCCGGCCTCGACTACTACAACCACAACCTCGACACCGCGCCCGAGTACTACACCGACGTGGTCGACACGCGCACCTATCAGGACAGGCTCGACACGCTGGCCCACGTGCGCAGCGCGGGCATCAGCGTGTGCTGCGGCGGCATCGTTGGCATGGGTGAGGCACCGGTGCACCGCGCGGGGCTGATCGCGCAGCTGGCCAACCTGAACCCATACCCAGAATCGGTACCGATCAACAGCCTGGTGCGCGTGCCCGGCACGCCGCTGGCCGATTCGGACCCGGTCGACCCCTTCGACTTCGTGCGCATGATCGCGGTCGCACGCATCACGATGCCGACCGCGCGCGTGCGCCTGTCGGCCGGCCGCCAGCAGATGGGCGATGCGGTGCAGGCGCTGTGCTTCATGGCGGGCGCGAATTCGATCTTCTACGGCGACAAGCTGCTCGTTACCGGTAATCCCGATGTCGAGGCCGACACGGTGCTGCTGCGCAAGCTCGGCCTCAATGCGCGGCAGGTTCAGGAGCAGGCTTCGGAAAGTTGCGCAGCATGACTACCGCGACCGCACGTCCCTTCAAGGTGCTGGGCATCCAGCAGATCGCCATCGGCGGACCCGACAAGCTGCGGTTGCAGAAGCTGTGGGTCGACATGCTGGGGCTCGAAGTCACGGGCACGTTCAAGAGCGAGCGCGAGAACGTCGACGAGGACATCTGCGCGATGGGCGTGGGGCCGTTCAAGGTCGAGGTCGACCTGATGCAGCCGCTGGACCCGGAGAAGAAGCCCGCCGTTCATACGACGCCGCTGAACCACGTCGGGCTGTGGATCGACGACCTGCCCAAGGCCGTCGAATGGCTCAGGGCGCAGGGCGTGCGCTTTGCGCCCGGCGGCATCCGCAAGGGCGCGGCGGGTTTCGACATCTGCTTCCTGCACCCGAAGGCGAACGACGAGTTTCCGATCGCGGGCGAGGGCGTGCTGATCGAGATGGTGCAGGCGCCGCCCGAGGTGGTCGCAGCATTCAGCGCGCTCGCTGCTACGCGTTAAGCACCTTCCTGATCGGCGGCTTCACGTCGGAGCGCTGAGGCGGCAGCATCGCCTGGTGCTCGCGCGCCGGGTTCAGGATGATCGAGGTCGCCGTCTCGGTAAGGATGCAGAACTTGGTGACCACCGCATCAAGGTGGCTCACGTCGATCACCGCGATCTCGAGGATCCAGCTGTCCTCTCCGGTCACGTTGTAGGCATTGACGCATTCGGGCGTGTCCTGCACCAGTTTCACGACGAGGTCGTAGTCCGCGCGCCCGACGCGGATGATGGCGCGAATGCCGTAGCCCAGCTTGCCGAGGTTGACGGTGGCGCGGTAGCCGCTGATGACGCCCGCGGCCTCCAGCTTTTTCACGCGCTCGGTCACTGCCGGCTGGCTCAGGTGCACGCGGCGGCCCAGTTCGGCCATGGTCAGGCGTGCGTCGGCCTGCAGTTCGGCGAGGATGCGGGTGTCATGGGCGTCCAGCGCGGGGTTCAAGGGAAAGTCCATGAAACTCCTTTAAATCGACGGTGTAACAAGGGCAGAACCATGAAATCCGCATGGCTGCCGAGGGATGGCTTTCATACCATGACCGGCATCCGATACCAAGAACCAGGAAGAGACGCCCTCGACATGCCGACCCTCGCTTCTCCCGCCCAAGCCGCGCCCACCGCTGTGCACCCCGGACTGCCGCCGCTGCTGTGGCTCTGCCTTGCCGCCACCTGGGTGGTGTGGGGCTCGACCTACCTCGCGATCAAGTACGCGCTGATCAGCTTTCCGCCGTTCCTGCAGATGGGCTCGCGCTTCCTGGTCGCGGGTGTGCTGCTGGCAGCGTGGATGCGCTGGCGTGGCGCGCCTTGGCCGTCGCTGGTGCAATGGCGCAACGCCTTCATCGTCGGCGCGCTGATGCTGGGTGGTGGCATGGGCGGCACGGCGAATGCCGAGGTGTCGATCGGCTCGGGGCTGGTGGTGGCGTTCATCGCGGTGATCCCGCTGCTGATTGCGCTGCTCAATCTGATCTGGGGCGTGAAGCCGTCCCGGCTCGAAGCCGCAGGTATCGCGCTTGGCCTCGTCGGTGTGCTGATGCTGACGCAGGGCAGCGGCTTCCGCTCTTCGCCCGAGGGGCTGGTTGCCATCTGCATCGCCTGCGTCTGCTGGTCGCTTGGCAGCGTGCTGAGCCAGCGCAGCCTGCCGCTGGCGTCCGGTGCGATGGGCTTTGCGAGCGAAATGCTCTGCGGCGGCGTGGTGCTGATGGGGCTCGCCGCGGTGTCTGGCGAAACGATGAGCTGGCCGCCACAGGCCGAGGCGGTCGCTGCGTGGATCTATCTGGTGGTGTTCGGCTCGCTGATCGCCTTCAACGCCTACATGGTGCTGCTGGCCAGGGCGCCGGCCGCGCTGGCGGCGAGCTACACCTTCGTGAACCCGGTGATCGCGATGCTGCTGGGCGTGTGGATCGCCAACGAGGCTGTCACGCGCTTCGAGTGGTACGCCGTGGCCGTGGTGCTGGCCGGTGTGCTTCTGTTGCTCTTCAAGCGCCGGGGCGGCGCCACACCGCAAGCGTAGCCGCGAGCAGCCACATGCCGGCCGCGCAACCGCGGTTCATTGCCTTGAGGCCGCGCTGCGAAAGAAAGCGCACGGCCTGCGTGCCGGCCGACGCATAGGCCAGCATCACGCAGGTATCGAGCACGACGAACACTGCACCCAACAGCAGGTACTGCGGGCCTTGCGGCTTCGCGATGTCGACGAACTGCGGCAGGAATGCCGCGAAGAACAGCACCGTCTTCGGATTCGACAGCGCCACCATCAGGCTGCGCAGCAGCGCGACGCGGCCCTGCGGACGGACTTCGAGTGGCGACTTGGCCAGCGCGGTGCGCAGGTCGGTGGTTTCGCTGCGCCACAGCTTGACGCCCAGCCATACGAGGTAGGCCACGCCTGCGACGCGGATCGCATTGAAGAGCCACTCCGAGGCCGCCAGCAACGAACCCAGCCCGAGCGCGACGACTGCGATCAGAGTGATGCTGCCGAGCGATGCACCCGCAATGCCCCAGCTCGCGCGTCGCATGCCGCCCTCGATGCCGTTAGACAGCGCCAGCAGCATCGTCGGCCCCGGGATCAGGGCCAGCGCGAGCGAAGCGACGATGTAGATGAGCAGGGTATCGAGCGTCATGGTTTGGTGGCTGGTGGACGTTGTTGCGAGGCGGCGCGGGCACGCGCCAGTGCGGCTTCGACGATGGCGCGCTTGCGGGCGCCGGCGTCTTGCGGGGCTTCGGGCTCGGGCGCCGTTTCGGCCAGCCGGGCGTCGGTATTGCGGTGCCTGCCATGCACCTCGTAGCGGCGCCGGGCCTTGTCGGCCTGCTCGGCAGACCAGGCCTGCCAGCCGCTGAGGCCTGGCGTTTCGACTTCGAGGGAGATGCAATCGACGGGGCAGACCGGAATGCACAGTTCGCAGCCCGTGCAGTGGGCTTCGATCACCGTGTGCATGCGCTTGTTGATGCCGACGATGGCATCGGTGGGGCAGGCGTCGAGGCACAGCGTGCAGCCGATGCACCAGGCCTCGTCGATGACTGCCATGGCGCGCGGGCCTTCAGTGCCGAACTGGGGATCGAGGGGGAGCGGGGTGCGGCCGGTGAGCAGTGCGAGCCGCTCGATGCCTTCCGCGCCGCCCGGCGGACACTGGTTGATGCCGGCCTCGCCGCTGGCCACGGCCTGTGCGTAGCCTGCGCAATCCGGGTAGCCGCACCGTGTGCACTGCGTTTGAGGCAGTGCGTCGTTGATGCGTGCGGCCAGCCCGTTCACTTGGTGATGAGGTTGCGCGCGCGCTTCTTCAGCGCGCCGCACCGGTGCCGGGCTTCTTGCGCGCGACGGGCTTCTTCATAGCCACGGCCGTGGCCTTCTTTGCCGGCAGTTTCTTGGCCGCGACGGCGGGCACCTTGCGGCCGGGCTTGATGCTGTCTTCGGCGGCCAGGCCGCCGCGGTTGCCGGCGCGGCTCTGGGGCTGGTCGTTGGCCGCGATGAATTTCAGTACCTTCGGGTAGACCAGTTCGCGCCAGCGACGACCGCTGAAGATGCCGTAGTGGCCGGCACCTTTCACTTCATAGTGCTCGCGCTTGTCGTCGGCGATGCCGGTGCACAGGCTGTGCGCCGCTTCGGTCTGGCCCGAGCCCGAGATGTCGTCGAGTTCGCCTTCGACCGTGAGCAGGGCGGTCGAGTGAATGTCTTGCGGGTGCACGCGCTCCACCTGACCCTGTGGGTTCTTCACGTCCCAGGTGCCGTTGACCAGGTCGAACTCCTGGAACACGGTGCGGATGGTCTCGAGGTAGTAATCGGCGTCCATGTCGAGCACGGCGTTGTACTCGTCGTAGAACTTGCGATGGGCCTCGGCGCTGGCGTCATCGCCCTTGATCAGGTCCTTGAAGTAGTCGTAGTGGCTGCTGGCGTGGCGGTCGGGGTTCATTGCCACGAAGCCGGTGTGCTGCAGGAAGCCGGGGTAGACCTTGCGGCCCGCGCCTGGAAAGCCCTGCGGCACGCGGTAGATCACGTTGTTCTCGAACCACTCGTAGCTCTTGTTCATCGCAAGGTTGTTCACCGCTGTGGGCGACTTGCGCGCGTCGATGGGGCCGCCCATCATGGTCATGGTCAGCGGCAGCTGTTCGCCGCGGCTGGCCATGAGCGACACGGCCGCGAGTACCGGCACCGTCGGCTGGCACACGCTCACCACGTGGCAGTTGCCGTATTCGGCCTGCAGGCGGCGGATGAACTCCTGCACGTAGTTGATGTAGTCGTCGAGGTGGAACTCGCCTTCGGACAGCGGCACCAGGCGTGCGTTCTTCCAGTCGGTGATGTAGACCTTGTGGTCCTGCAGCATGGTGCGCACGGTGTCGCGCAGCAGCGTGGCGTAGTGGCCCGACAGGGGCGCCACGATCAGCACCACGGGCTGGCTCTTGAGCGTCTTGAGGATGTGCGGCTCGTCGGTGAAGCGCTTGAAGCGGCGCAGTTCGCAGAATGGCTTGTCGAGTTCGACAGCCTCCTGGATCACGACCTCTTCGCCGTCGACCTTGACGGACTTGATGTTGAACTCGGGCTTCTCGTAGTCCTTGCCGAGGCGGTAGAGCAGGTCGTAGCCTGCGGCCATGCGCTGGGCCATGGGCAGCTGGCCCCACACGGCGCCCTGGCCGTAGAGTTTGGAGGCCGCCTGCGCGAAGTCCGAGAACGGCTCCATCAGGGAACGCTGGGCTTCGTAGAGTTGATAGAGCATCGCTGGTCTTGGAGTGGAATGTTGCGGTGCAATATATCAGCGCATTCGCTGCGTTGCAGGGGGCCTTACCCCTACATCGGCCCCGCCGCGAGGAGCCTTCTTCATTGAGCGTGAAGGAATCGTCGCGAAGGCGATTCCCTCACACTTTGCTGTCACCTAGATGACTTTGGCGATCGAGGCGCAGACGTACTCGATGTTCTTGCTGTTGAGCGCGGCCACGCACATGCGGCCGGTGTCGGTGCCATACACGCCGAATTCGCTGCGCAGGCGCACCATCTGGTCCTTGCTCAGGCCCGAGTAGCTGAACATGCCGATCTGCGTGGTGATGAAGCTCATGTCTTCCTTCACGCCGGCGGCCTTGAGGCCATCGACCAGCTTCTGGCGCATGGCCTTGATGCGCACGCGCATCTCGCCCAGTTCCGTTTCCCACAGGGCGCGCAGTTCGGGGTTGCCGAGCACCGCAGCCACCACGGCGCCGCCGTGCGTGGGCGGGTTGCTGTAGTTGGTACGGATGGCGATCTTGAGCTGCGACAGCACGCGGCCGGCTTCTTCTTTGCTCTCGCACAGCACCGACAGGGCACCCACGCGTTCGCCGTACAGGCTGAAGCTCTTGGAGAACGAGGTCGAGACGAAGAAGGTCAGGCCGGCATCGACGAACTTGGCGACGGCGGCGCCGTCTTCCTTCAGGCCGTAGCCGAAGCCCTGGTAGGCCATGTCGAGGAAGGGCACCAGGCCCTTGGCCTTGACGGTGGCGACGACCTGGTCCCACTGCTGCGACGTGATGTCGTAGCCGGTCGGGTTGTGGCAGCAGGCGTGCAGCACGACGACGGTGCCGGCAGGGGCTGCGTTGAGCGCGGCCAGCATGCCGTCGAAGTCGATGCCGCGCTTTGCGGCGTCGTAGTAGGGGTAGCTTTCGACTTCGAAGCCGGCGTTGGTGAACAGCGCGCGGTGGTTTTCCCAGCTCGGGTCGCTGATCAGCACCTTGGCGTTGGGGTTGAGCTTCTTCAGGAAGTCAGCGCCGACCTTGAGGCCACCGGTGCCGCCGATGGCTTGGATGGTGGCCACGCGGCCTGATGTAACGGGTTCGCTGTCGGCGCCGAAGACCAGCACCTTGACGGCGTTGTCGTATGCGGCAATGCCGTCGATGGGGAGGTAGCCGCGCGCCGTGGGCGCTTTCATCATGTTCTGCTCGGCTGCCTGCACGCACTGCAGCAGTGGCAGCTTGCCGTTGTCGTCGTAATAGACGCCGACGCCGAGATTGACCTTGTTGGGGTTGGTATCGGCTGCAAATTGCTCGTTGAGGCCGAGGATCGGGTCGCGCGGTGCCATTTCGACCGCGGTGAACATAGACATGGAAAGGTCCTTTGGGATGAAAGCTTCGCTGCAACCGGAGGAGGCTTTATCCTTTCCGGTTGCCTTGAATTTTACCGGCGCGAGCGCCACCTGTCGGGAACAGCCATGCCAGAGAACAACGAAGCCATAGCAGACCTGAAGAAACTGGACCCGATCGGGCCGGCGAAACAGGGGGAATTCATCCGCTATCCGGACTCGCCTTTCGAGCTTTTCCAGCCCTATCCGCCGGCCGGCGACCAGCCGAAAGCAATCGAGGGGCTGGTCGAGGGCGTGATCGACGGCGAAGTGTTCCAGACCCTGCTGGGCGTGACCGGTTCGGGCAAGACCTTCACCATGGCCAACGTGATCGCCCGGCTGGGCCGCCCGGCCATCGTGTTTGCGCCCAACAAGACGCTGGCGGCGCAGCTTTACAGCGAATTTCGCGAGTTCTTCCCGAAGAACGCCGTCGAGTACTTCGTGAGCTACTACGACTACTACCAGCCCGAGGCCTACGTGCCGCAGCGCGACTTGTTCATCGAGAAAGATTCATCGATCAACGAGCACATCGAGCAGATGCGGCTGTCGGCCACCAAGAGCGTGCTGGAGCGGCGCGACACGGTCATTGTGGCCACGGTGAGCGCCATCTACGGCATCGGCACGCCCGAGGACTACATGGAGATGCGGCTGATTGCCCGCGTCGGCGACAAGGTCGGCCAGCGCGACCTGATCTCGCGGCTCATTCGCATGCAGTACCTGCGCAACGAGCAGGACTTTGCCCGCGGCACCTTTCGCGTGCGGGGCGACACCATTGACGTATTCCCGGCGGAGCACAGCGAGCTGGCGATCCGCTTCGAGCTGTTCGACGACGAGATCGAGTCGCTGCAGCTCTTCGATCCGCTGACCGGGCGTGTCCGGCAGAAGGTGCCGCGTTTTACCGTGTATCCGTCGAGCCACTACGTCACGCCGCGCGACAAGGTGCTGGCCGCTGTGGAGACCATCAAGATCGAGCTGGGTGAACGGCTCAAGGAACTGGTGAGCGCGGGCAAGCTGGTCGAGGCGCAGCGGCTGGAGCAGCGCAGCCGCTTCGACCTTGAAATGCTCGCCGAGATCGGCCATTGCAAGGGCATCGAGAACTACACGCGCCACCTGTCGGGCGCCGCGCCCGGCGAGCCGCCTGCCACGCTGACCGACTACCTGCCGAAGGACGCGCTGATGTTCCTCGACGAGAGCCACCAGATGATCGGCCAGCTCAACGCCATGTACAGCGGCGACCGGGCGCGAAAGACAACGCTGGTCGAGTACGGCTTTCGCCTGCCGAGCGCGATGGACAACCGGCCGCTCAAGTTCGAGGAGTTCGAGGCGCGCATGCGCCAGTGCATCTTCGTTTCAGCGACGCCGGCGCAGTACGAAAAAGACCATTCCGGCAATGTCGTCGAGCAACTGGTGCGGCCGACCGGCCTGATCGACCCAGAGGTCGAGGTGCGACCCGCCACACACCAGGTGGACGATGTGCTGGGGGAGATCCGCATCCGCGTGGACAAGAACGAGCGGGTGCTGATCACCACGCTGACCAAGCGCATGGCCGAGCAGCTGACCGACTACCTGGGCGACAACGGCGTGAAGGTGCGCTACCTGCACAGCGACGTCGACACGGTCGAGCGGGTGGAAATCCTGCGCGACCTTCGCTTGGGCACTTTCGACGTGCTGGTGGGCATCAACCTGCTGCGCGAGGGGCTGGATATTCCCGAGGTGTCGCTGGTGGCGATCCTCGACGCCGACAAGGAGGGCTTTCTGCGCGCGGAGCGCTCGCTGATCCAGACCATCGGCCGGGCGGCTCGGAACCTGAACGGCAAGGCCATCCTCTACGCCGACCGGATGACCGAGTCGATGAAGAAGGCCATCGGCGAAACCGAGCGCCGTCGCGCCCGGCAGATCGCGCACAACGAGGCGAACGGCATCACGCCGCGCAGCATCGTCAAGCAGGTGCGCGACCTGATCGACGGCGTCTACAGCGAGAAAACGGGCAAGGAAATGGCCAAGCTCGACCTGGAACGCGCCAAGGTCGAGGACATGAGCGAAAAGGACATAGCCCGGGAAATCAAGCGGCTGGAAAAGCAGATGCTGGAGCACGCCCGCAACCTCGAATTCGAGAAGGCAGCCCGGGTGCGGGACCAGTTGGCGCTGCTGCGGGAGCAGGCGTTCGGGGCGTCGGGCGGCGACAACATCGCCATCCCGCCGCAATAGGTCAGACGTTCGCATTCTTCAAGCGAACGGCGCTGGGGTTTACCCCAGCAGACCTCGGGGGCTTCTGTTATACTTGAGCGAAACAGTCAACAACAAGAAAAGAACTTCGCGATGAAGGACCGACTCCTACCGACTGGTTCACCAGCGTCAGGGGTCGGGCAGGGCGGAGACGAAGTCACCGCGGTCCAGGACCACGGTGTCATTTCAACGGTAAGCACTTGAAGGAGCTTGCGATGCGTCTCACTACCAAAGGCCGTTTTGCGGTCACAGCAATGATCGATCTGGCGTTGCGTCAGAACACCGGTCCGGTCACGCTGGCTGCGATCAGCCAACGGCAGCAGATTTCGTTGTCGTACCTCGAACAGCTGTTCGGCAAACTGCGCCGTCACGAGCTGGTCGAGTCGACCCGCGGCCCCGGCGGCGGCTACAGCCTCGGTCGCAAGGCTGCGGACATCACCGTGGCCGACATCATCGTTTCCGTCGATGAACCCATCGATGCCACCCAGTGCGGCGGCAAGGAAAACTGTCTCGGCGAAGCTGGCCGTTGCATGACGCACGAGCTCTGGGCCTCGCTGAACCAGCGCATGGTCGAGTTCCTCGACTCCGTCACGCTGCAGAAGCTGGTCGACGACCAGATCGCCAAGGGCGTGCAGATCGAGAACAAGCCGGTCGTCAAGCGTGCGATCTCGGCCCAGCCGGTGGTCAAGCCGATCCGCGTGAACGCACCGAATTCGGTGTTCGCGCTCGGCAACGCCTTCGCCAAGTCCTGAGTACTGAGTCCCCGGCGGCGCCTTCGGGCGCTACCCTGAGCCGCCCAGATCAAAAAACAACCCCCACGCCAGCACACGAGCCAGCCATGGACGTAACTCCTCATTTCCCGATCTATCTCGATTACGGCGCGACCACGCCGGTCGACCCGCGTGTGGTCGACGCCATGATTCCCTGGTTGCGCGAACACTTCGGCAACCCGGCGTCGCGCAGCCACGCTTGGGGCTGGGAGGCTGAAGAGGCGGTCGAGAAGGCGCGTGGCCAGGTGGCCGACCTGATCAATGCGGATCCCCGCGAAATCGTCTGGACGTCGGGTGCGACCGAATCGATCAACCTCGCGCTCAAGGGCGCAGCCCAGTTCTACAAGGGCAAGGGCAAGCACCTGATTACCCTGAAGACCGAGCACAAGGCCGTGCTCGACACCATGCGCGAACTCGAGCGCCAGGGCTTCGAAGTCACCTACCTCGACGTCGAGGAAAACGGCCTCGTCGACCTCGAGAAGTTCAAGGCCGCGATCCGCCCCGACACCATCCTGGCCAGCGTGCTATTCGTGAACAACGAAATCGGTGTGATCCAGGACGTGGTCGCGATCGGCAACGTCTGCCGTGAAAAGGGCATCATCTTCCACGTCGACTCGGCCCAGGCCACCGGCAAGGTCGACATCGACATCACGAAGCTGCCCATCGACCTGATGAGCCTCGCCTCGCACAAGACCTACGGCCCCAAGGGTATCGGCGCGCTGTACGTGCGTCGCAAGCCGCGCGTGCGGCTCGAGGCTCAGATGCACGGCGGTGGTCACGAGCGCGGCATGCGTTCGGGCACGCTGCCCACGCACCAGATCGTCGGCATGGGCGAGGCCTACCGCATCGCCAAGCTCGAAATGAAGGACGACATCGCCCATGCGCGCCGCCTGCAGAAGCGTCTGCTCGACGGCCTGAAAGATGTGGAGCAGGTGTTCATCAATGGCGACCTCGAACACCGTGTGCCGCATAACCTGAACATGAGCTTCAACTACGTCGAAGGCGAGTCGCTGATCATGGGCATCAAGGGCCTGGCGGTGTCGTCGGGTTCGGCTTGCACCTCGGCCAGCCTCGAGCCCAGCTACGTGCTGCGCGCCCTGGGCCGCAGCGACGAACTGGCTCACAGCAGCCTTCGCATGACCATCGGCCGTTTCACGACCGAAGAAGAAATCGACTACGCCATTTCGACCATCAAGCACAACGTTGCCAAGCTGCGCGAGCTGAGCCCCCTGTGGGAGATGTTCCAGGACGGCGTCGACATCAGCACGATCCAGTGGTCGGCCCACTGACGCAGGCCCGCACCAGGCTCCACGATTGAACAAAGTTTGAGAGGTACACCATGGCATATTCTTCCAAGGTCATCGACCACTACGAAAATCCACGCAACGTCGGCTCCTTCGAAAAAGGCGACGACTCGGTAGGCACCGGCATGGTCGGTGCGCCGGCCTGCGGCGACGTGATGAAGCTGCAGATCAAGGTCAACCCCGAAACCGGCGTGATCGAAGACGCACGCTTCAAGACCTACGGCTGCGGCTCGGCCATTGCGTCGTCGTCGCTCGTGACCGAATGGGTCAAGGGCAAGACGCTCGACGAAGCGGCTGCGCTCAAGAACGCTCAGATCGCCGAAGAACTGGCGCTGCCGCCCGTGAAGATCCACTGCTCCATCCTGGCCGAAGACGCGATCAAGGCCGCCGTGAGCGACTACAAGGCCAAGCACGGCGTCAAGACCGAAGCTGCTGCTGCGGAAGCTGTCCACTGACATGGCCGTCACGCTGACCGAAGCCGCTGCGCGACACGTCACCCGCTACCTCGGCAAGAGGGGCAAGGGCGTGGGCGTGCGGCTGGGCGTGAAGACCACGGGCTGCTCCGGCCTGGCCTATAAGCTCGAGTACGTGGACGAGTTCACGCCTGAAGACGTGGTGTTCGAAGACCACGGCGTGAAGGTGCTGGTCGACCCGAAGAGCCTGGCCTACATCGACGGCACGCAGCTCGACTTTGTGCGCGAGGGCCTGAACGAGGGTTTCAAGTTCATCAACCCCAACGAACGCGACCGTTGCGGCTGCGGGGAAAGTTTTCGCATCTGATGCGCCGTCGCTGACCGCGACAACAGCCGCCACCATGTCATGTGCTGGCGGTTTTTTCTTGCCATGAACCTGAACGACACCGACTTTCAACTGTTCGCCGTCCCGGCGACTTTCGCGCAGGACCGTGCCGTGCTCGACGCGCGCTGGAAAGAGCTGCAGCGCGAAGCCCACCCGGACCGCTTTGCCGCGCAGGGCGCCGCCGCGCAGCGCGTGGCCATGCAGTGGTCGGTGCGCATCAACGAGGCTTACCAGCGGCTCAAAGACCCGATCCGACGCGCCAGCTACATCTGCGAACTGCACGATGCGCCGCTGAACGCCGAGAACAACACGGCGATGCCGCCGGAATTCCTGATGCAGCAGATGGAGTGGCGCGAGGCGCTCGACGATGTCGAAGACGCCGCTTCGCTTGAAAAACTCCAGGCCGAGGTCGAGGCCGCCCGCGCCCGCGCACTGTCGTCGCTCGACTGGCTGATCGACGAAAAAGGCGACTACCCCGCCGCGGCACAGCAGGTGAGAGCCCTCATGTTCATTGAGCGCTTCGGACAGGACGTCGAAGCCAAATTCGATCAGTTAGGACAATAGAGGCATGGCTCTTCTTCAGATTTCCGAACCCGGCCAGGCGCCCGACCCGCATCAGCGCCGCATTGCCGTGGGCATCGACCTCGGCACCACCCATTCGCTGGTGGCCGCGGTGCGCAACGGCGTGGCCGAATGCCTGCCCGACGACCAGGGCCGCGTGCTGTTGCCTTCGGCCGTGCGCTACCTTGAAAACGACCGTCGCCAGATCGGCTTCGATGCACTGGCGGCGCGCGCCCAGGACCCGACCAACACGATCACTTCGGTGAAGCGGCTCATGGGCCGCGGCCTGGCCGACATCGCGAACCGTGAAGCGATGTCGTACCGCATCGGCAGCAGCGATGGCGGCATGGTGCAGGTGCAGACCCTGGCGGGTGAGAAGTCGCCAGTCGAGATCAGCGCCGAGATCCTGGCCACGCTGCGCTTTCGCGCCGAGGACACCTTCGACGACGAGCTCTACGGCGCCGTCATCACAGTGCCGGCGTACTTCGACGAAGGCCAGCGCCAGGCAACCAAGGACGCCGCACAACTCGCCGGCCTCAACGTGCTGCGCCTGATCAGCGAGCCCACGGCGGCCGCCATCGCGTATGGCCTGGACAACGCGAGCGAAGGCGTCTATGCGGTCTACGACCTGGGCGGCGGCACCTTCGACATTTCGATCCTGCGGCTTACGCAAGGCGTGTTCGAAGTAATCGCCACGGGCGGCGACTCGGCCCTTGGCGGCGACGACTACGACCACGCGCTGGCCGACTTCGTGCTCGCGCAGACGGGCCTGCAAGCCGGCAGCGATGCCGACAAGGCCGCGTTGCTGGTCGCCGCACGGGCCGCGAAAGAGGCGCTGACCGATTCGAAATTGGCCCTGTTCAAGGCCGATGTGGCAGGCAAGACCGCTTCGTTCGACCTGACCCGCGAACAGTTCTACACCGCTACGCAGTCGCTCACCGATCGCACCATCGCCGCCGTTCGCAAGGCACTGCGCGACGCAAAGCTCAAGCCCGACGACCTGCAGGGCATCGTGCTTGTCGGCGGTTCTACCCGCATGCCGCAGATCCGCGGCGCCGTCGCCGAGTTCTTCGGCCGCGAGCCGCTGGTCAACCTGAATCCCGACGAAGTCGTGGCCCTCGGCGCAGCCATCCAGGCCAACCAGCTTGCCGGCAACAACGGCGCGGGCGAACTGCTGCTGCTCGACGTGATTCCGCTGTCACTCGGCATCGAGACCATGGGCGGCTTGGTCGAGCGCATCGTGCCGCGCAACCAGACCATTCCCACCGCGATGGCGCAGGACTTCACGACCTACCAGGACGGGCAGACCGCATTGGCGCTGCACGTGGTGCAGGGTGAACGTGACCTCGTGGCTGACTGCCGCAGCCTTGCGCGCTTCACGCTGCGCGGCATCCCGCCGATGGCGGCCGGCGCGGCACGCATTCGCGTGACCTTCACGGTCGATGCCGATGGCCTGTTGAGCGTAAGCGCGAAGGAGCAGGGCAGCGGCGTCGAAGCCAGCGTGGCGGTCAAGCCGTCATACGGCCTGTCGGACGACCAGATCGCGACCATGCTGCAGGAGAGCTTTTCCACGGCGCAGCAGGACATGCAGGCCCGTGCGCTGGTCGAGGCGCGCGTCGATGCCGACCGCATGCTGCTCGCCACGCAGAGCGCACTCGATGCCGACGGTGACCTGCTGAGCGACGAAGAGCGCGCCGTCATCGACGCATCGATGGCGCAATTGCGCGAAACCGCCAAGGGCAGCAACGAAGCCGCGGCCATCGAGGCTGCCACCAAGAAGCTGGCCGACGACACCGAGGCCTTTGCCGCACAGCGCATGAACGCGGGCATTGCGCGCGCACTTGCCGGCCGCAAGGTCGAATCTCTTTAGAACAACAACATGCCCACGATCAAGATCTACCCGCATCCCGAGTACTGCCCGCAGGGCGCTGAAATCACCGCGCCCGCCGGCACTTCGATCTGCGAGGCGCTGCTCGACAACAACATCAACATCGAGCATGCCTGCGAGATGAGCTGCGCCTGCACCACCTGCCACGTCATCGTGCGCGAGGGCTTCAACTCGCTGAACGAGGCGGAAGAAGGCGAAGAAGACCTGCTCGACCGCGCCTGGGGCCTGGAGCCGCAGTCGCGCCTGAGTTGCCAATCGATCCTGGCGCAGGAGAATGTGACCATCGAGATTCCGAAGTACTCGATCAATCACGCCAAGGAAAACCACTGATGTCGCGCCAGATCGTTCTTGATACCGAAACCACCGGCCTCTCCGCGGAGAACGGCGACCGCGTCATCGAGCTCGGCTGCGTGGAGCTGTTCGCTCGCAAGCTCACCGGCAACGACCTGCACATCTACTTCAACCCTGAGCGCGAGAGCCATGAGGACGCGCTGAAGGTCCACGGCCTGACGACTGACTTCCTACGAGACAAGCCGAAGTTCGCCACCCTGGCCAACGACATCGTCGAGTACCTGCGCGATGCCGAGCTGATCATTCACAACGCGGCCTTCGACGTCGGCTTTCTCAACAAGGAATTCGAGCGTGCCGGCTTGCCGCCGCTGCGCACCTTCGTCAGTGAAGTGACCGACACGCTGGCCATGGCCAAGCAGGTGTACCCGGGCAAGCGCAATTCGCTGGACGCGCTGTGCGACCGCTTCGGCGTCGACCGTTCGAACCGCACCTTCCACGGCGCCAAGCTCGACGCGCAGTTGTTGGCCGACGTCTACATCAACCTCACGCGCGGCCAGGATGCGCTGTTGATCGACGTGGCTTCGAACGAGCCTGAACTGGGTACCACGGTGGTGGCCATCGACCTGAGCCAGTTCGAGCTGCCGGTGATTCTGGCCGCCGAGCACGAACTGACCGCGCACGAAGCGGTGTTGGGGCAACTCGACAAATCGAGCGGTGGTCGCACGCTGTTTCGCGAAAACGGCTGAAAAGCTATGGCATAATCTGAGGCTTCGCACAACGCGATACGTTTTCAGAACGCTGCAGTCAATCAGCAGCGTTTCGGGCGGTTAGCTCAGGGGTAGAGCACAGCATTCACACTGCTGGGGTCGGAGGTTCGAAACCTCCACCGCCCACCATTCAAAGCAACGACTTACGGCACCTTCGGGTGCCGTTTTCGTTTGTCGCGCCTACTTCATTCATCGACTGAACTGTCGGCCTGCACCGACGGCAAGTGCAGCCAAGGGCTGTTGAACTTCCCGTGGCAGCGGCCTAGAACAGAGGGGCAAGGAGCACCGCCATGGCCACTCATCCAGATCTTCCGCCCCCCGTCACTCCAAACCTGCCCGTCGAGCCTGACGAAGGGGCCGAGACGCCACCCGACGAACCCACCGATCCGGAGCCGCCGCCCTCCGTGCAATAAGGAAATCCGCGTGCGAGCCGCGCTAAGCTCGCGCGATGGACGAAATAGATTGCGCCGTCATCGGCGCTGGTGTGGTGGGGCTGGCAGTGGCGCGCGCCCTGGCGCTCGCGGGCCGGGAGGTGCTGGTGCTTGAATCCGAGGGTGCCATCGGCACGGGCACGAGTTCGCGCAACAGCGAAGTCATTCACGCCGGCATCTACTACCCGCAGGGCTCGCTCAAGGCGAGGCTGTGCGTCGAAGGCAAAGAAATGCTGTACGCCTACGCGGCGGAACGTGGCGTGCCGCACCAGCGCTGCGGCAAGCTGATCGTGGCGACATTGCCCGAGCAGGCGGACCAGCTCGAAGTCATCCGGATGAAGGCGGCTGCGAACGGCGTCGGCGATCTGACGTTGATCACCGCGCAGCAGGCTATGGCGATGGAGCCGCAACTGCATTGCGTGGCGGCGCTCCATTCGCCGAGCACCGGCATCGTCGATAGCCACTCGCTCATGCTGAGCCTGCTCGGCGACCTCGAGAATGCGGGCGGCATGCTGGCACTGAAATCGCCCATCACGCGTGCCGAATGCGGCGATGGTGCCATCGTCCTGACGGCTGAGGATGGCACTGCGTTGCGTTGCCGCAGCGTGGTCAATGCCGCGGGTCTCGGCGCCCCTGCGCTGGCGCGGCGCTTCGAGGGCCTGCCGCCCTCGATGGTGCCCAGGGAGTACTTCGCCAAGGGCAACTACTTCACCCTGTCGGGGCGGGCGCCGTTCGGGCGTCTGATCTATCCCGTGCCCGAGCCGGGCGGGCTGGGCGTGCACCTCACGATCGACCTGGGCGGCCAGGCCAAGTTCGGGCCCGACGTGCAGTGGGTGTCTTCGGCCGACGAACTGGTGGTGGACCCGAAGCGCGGCGAGGGCTTCTATGCCGAGGTGCGCAAGTATTGGCCCGCGCTGCCCGACGGCGCCCTGATTCCAGGTTACGCGGGCATGCGACCGAAGATCTCGGGCCCGGGCGAGCCGGCGGCCGACTTCATGATCGACGGGCCTGCGTCGCACGGGGTGCCGGGGCTGGTCAATCTCTTCGGCATCGAGTCGCCTGGCCTCACGAGCAGCCTGGCCATCGGGCGCCATGTGGCCGGCTTGCTGGCGGATGCGTGAAGCTCGCTTTGAGCGTCACGAAGTGGCATCTCGCGTCAAAGTCTGCACATCTGTAGCGCCTGAGGGTCTTTTGAGCCTGTAACATGACAGCACGCCATTTGCTGGCGCGAAGCCGCCGGCGCGGTGCCGGTGTCATCACGGAGGAAAGTTTCCAATGAGTGCATCCCAAAATCTTGAAGCAGCAGCCGAAGACATTGCAAGCGACGTGCGCGGCGTGCTGGCAAGCAAGGACCTGGATTCGGTTCCCCACATCAAGGCGCTGCGCCAGCGCATCGACACCAAGCTGGCAATCGCACGCGAACTCGCGGCCGAGAAGAGCAAGCTCGCCGCCAAGAAGGCCCGTGAAGCGGCCACCTCCGCCAACGCCTACGCCCACGACGAACCATGGCAGATCGCCGGTGCCGCACTGGCCGTCGGCGTGCTGGTGGGCCTGCTGCTTGGCCGCCGCTGACCTGAGCGCACACGGCAGCAAGATCGTTCATCCGGACATGGCCGGAGCCAGCCCATGAGGCTGCTGTCCATGTTCGGGCTGAACGCCCGGATTCGCCGGCTGCGCATTGCCGCGGCCGAAGGCGCCTTGGCGGCCGAAGACCGGGTGCAATTGCTGCGCATGGCCTGGGAGGACGAGAAGCAGCGTCTCAAGCTGATGCTCGTCTTCAGTCTGGCCGTGCTGGGGCTGACCACGGTCACGGTGGCCTTGCTGTCCGTGGCGGTGGTGGTTCATTTCTGGGAAACACCGTACCGCATCACCGCTGCGTGGTCGGTGGCAGGCGTATGGATCGTGCTCTGGCTGGCGGCCGCCGTCGGCTTGCTGCTGACCCTGCGCAATGCGTCCAACAGCTTCGTGCCGGCGCGCCACGAGTTCGAGCGCGACTGGGCCTGGGTCCAGGACAGTTTCGGCTTGGGCAAGGATCCGGAGCAGGACGAAGAAGCGCCGCGCCCCCCGCGGCCGGCCACGCGCGAAGAACTGCTGGCGCGCATGGAGCGTCAACGCGAGCGCATCGCGACGCTGCAGGGTGGGCGCGAGGCACAGCCTGCGGGCGGTTCGGGCGAAGGCGAAGCGCCTCCGCCCAATGAATCCGCCGCTGCCGCTGCCCTGCGCATCGCCCGTGCGCATCCCGTGGCCACCGGCGTCGTTGCTGCGGCCGCCGTGGTGGTGATCAAGCCGAGGCGCTTGCTGCGCTGGGCTGCGGTCATCGCGCCAATACTCTGGCGCATGCGCTGAAGAGGAAAGAAAAAGCTCAGGCCTTGCTGCGATCGCGCAGCAGCGCCTGAGCGGCTTCGCGGACCAGCGCCGGTCCGCGATAGATCAGGCCGGTGTAGATCTGGACCACGTCCGCACCTGCGGCGATCTTGGCCTTGGCATCCGCACCGCTGAGGATGCCGCCCACCCCGATGATCGGAAAGCCCGCGCCCAGTGCCGCGCGCAATTGAGCGATCACACGGTTGCTTGCCTCGCGCACCGGTGCACCCGACAGTCCACCCGCTTCCTCGGCATGCAGCAGGCCTTTGACCGCATCGCGCGAGAGCGTGGTGTTGGTGGCAATCACGCCATCCATGCCATGGCGCTTCAGCGTGGCGGCAATGACCGCCACCTGGGCTTCGTCGAGGTCGGGCGCGATCTTCACGAACAGCGGCGAGCGCTTGTTGTGGCGCGCGGCCAGAGCTTCGCGCCGCTCGGCCACCGCACCGAGCAGCGCATCGAGCGCTTCGTCGCTCTGGAGCGTGCGCAGGTTGGCCGTGTTGGGGCTCGAGATGTTGATCGTCACATAGTCGGCATGCGGGTACACGCCGTCGAGGCAGATCAGGTAGTCGTCCACCGCACGCTCGATCGGCGTGGCGGCGTTCTTGCCGATGTTCAGGCCAAGCAGCATCGGCTGCTTCGCACCGCCGCTGCCCTTGCGAAAGCGCGCCTTCTGCACGTTGGCCAGGAAGGCGTCGAGCCCTTCGTTGTTGAAGCCGAGCCGGTTGATCAGCGCGTCGCGCTGCGGCAGGCGGAACATGCGCGGCTTGGGATTGCCCGGCTGGGCCTTCGGCGTCACCGTGCCGACCTCGACGGAGCCGAAGCCCATGGCGGCGAAGGCATCGATGCAGCGGGCGTTCTTGTCCAACCCGGCCGCCAGGCCCACGCGGTTCGGAAAGGTCAGCCCGGCGAGCTGGACCGGGTCGTCGACGCGTGGTGCCGAGTAAGCACAGGCCAGCGGTGTGTTCTGGGTGCGCGCCAGCCCGTCCAGCGTGATTTCGTGGGCATGCTCGGGGTCGAAACCGAACAGGAAAGGGCGGGCCAGGCCGTAGAGCGAGGAGGGCATCAGCAGGGGCATCGGATAATTCGGGGCTTCAATGAGCCAAGGATTCTCCGCGATGACCGCACCCGCCTCCCCAACCCCCTCCAACCCACTTTCTCAGGACGAACTCAAGGCCCAGGTCGGCCTTGCCGCGCTGGCCTATGTGGTCAAGGGCGAGATCGTCGGCGTCGGCACCGGCTCGACGGTGAACAAGTTCATCGATGCGCTGGCCAGCATCAAGGACGAGATCAAGGGCGCCGTCTCCAGCTCGGTCGCCTCGACCGAACGCCTGCGCGCCCTGGGCATTCCGGTGTTCGACAGCAACGAGGTGGAAGAGCTGGCGGTCTACATCGACGGCGCGGACGAAATCGACCACCGCGGTTTCATGGTGAAGGGGGGCGGCGCCGCACTCACGCGCGAGAAGATCGTCGCGGCCCAGTCGCGCAAGTTCGTCTGCATTGCCGACGCATCCAAGCTGGTCGAGGCGCTGGGCGCCTTTCCGCTGCCGGTGGAAGTGATCCCGATGGCCGCGCGCCGCGTGATGCGCCAGTTCGCCAGCATGGGCGGCATCGCCCAGGTGCGCGAGAAAGACGGCCTGCCGCTGGTCACGGACAACGGCCAGCACATCGTCGACGTGACGGGTCTGCGAATCACCGATCCGCTGGCCTTCGAGTCTGAAGTGAGCCAATGGCCGGGCGTGGTGACGGTGGGTGTCTTCGCGCACCAGAAGGCAGACGTGTGCCTGCTGGGCACCTCGACTGGTGTGAAGACGCTGCAGTTCGGCGCCTAGAGACGAAAGGCCGCGCGAGCGGCCTGGCTCAGAACTTGATGCCGGCGGGGTTGCTCGGGCTCGGCTCGCTCGATGCGGGGGGCGGTGGCGCGGGCTGTGCGGCCGGTGCCGCGGCGGCACGGGGCGCGGGTGCTGCCTGCTGCGCGATCAGCGGTCGCGCCGGGCCGTTGCGGTAGCCCGCAGGCAGGCTGTTGCTCTTGGGGTAGCCGGCTGCGTCGAGGTACTGCGACCATTCGACATCCGAGAAGCCCTTGAGCTGCTGCGACCCGATGGTCAGCAATGGCAGCGAGCTCTGGCTGCTCAGGCGCTGCAGCGCCTCGATTTCCTCGTTGCTCTTGACGGTGCGTTCCTCGAACGGAATGCCCCGCGTGATGAGCAGCGAGCGAGCCGTGCTGCACGGCCCGCATTCGTCGCTGCTGTACAGCGTAACGGGGTAGCGCTGAGCCACTTGCCGCAGCTCGTAGGGCAGGCCCGCATTCGCCGGCGTGGTGGAGCCGCCTTGCGAGGCCGAGGCCGGCTCGGTGCTGGCCGTGGGGGCGCGGTCCGAGAAAGTGACCTTGCCATTCTTGTCGACCTGGCGATAGACCTGCTGTGCCATGGTGCCCGTGGCGATGAGCACAAGGGCCAGGCCGGTCAGGCGATGCAGTGAGAATTTGTAAATCGGATGCATCGCCCGAGTATCGCAAGCTTCAGCGCCGCATCAAGCGGGCTGGGGCTCCGCCATGCCCTGGTGTCGCAGCAGCGCATCAAGCTGGGGCTCGCGGCCCCGGAAAGCCTTGAACGAATCCATGGCGCTGCGGCTGCCACCAGCCTCCAGGATGGCCTGGCGGTACTTGCGGCCGGTTTCGATGTTCGGCTCGCCGTCGGCGCCCACGGTTTCCTCGAAGGCCGCGTAGGCATCAGCGCTCAGCACCTCGGCCCACTTGTAGCTGTAGTAGCCGGCCGCGTAGCCGCCCGAGAAGATGTGGCTGAAAGTATTCGGTGTGCGGCTGAACGGCGGCGAGGGCATCACCGCCACCTCGGCGCGCACCTTGCCGAGCAGCGCCATCACGTCGCCGGGCTTGGCGGCGGCCGCGTGGTACTCGGTGTGCAGCAGCATGTCGAACAGCGAGAACTCGATCTGGCGCAGCGTTTGCAGGCCGCTCTGGAAGTTCTTTGCAGCGGTCATCTTGTCGAACAGCGCGCGGGGCAGCGGTTCGCCGGTGTCGACGTGGGCGGTCATGTGCTTGAGCACGTCCCACTCCCAGCAGAAGTTTTCCATGAACTGGCTCGGCAGCTCGACTGCATCCCACTCGACGCCGCTGATGCCCGAGACGTCGCGCTCGTTCACCTGTGTGAGCATGTGGTGCAGGCCGTGGCCGAACTCGTGGAAGAGGGTGGTCACGTCGTCGTGCGTGAGCAGCGGCGGCTTGCCGTCGACGCCGCTGGCAAAGTTGCACACCAGTTGCGCGATGGGGGTTTGCAGCACGCCGTTGTCGGGGCGCAGCCAGCGGGCGCGCACGTCGTCCATCCAGGCGCCACCGCGTTTGGCGGCGCGGGCAGAAGGGTCGAGATAGAACTGGCCGACCTTCTGGCCAGCACGTTCGATGCGATAGAACTCGACGCTCGGGTGCCATGTAGGCGCCGAGTCGCGGCGGATCGACACCTCGAACAGCGTCTCGACGATCTTGAACAGCCCGGCCATGACCTTCGGAGCGGGGAAGTACTGCTTCACCTCCTGCTCGCTGAAGGCGTAGCGCGCTTCCTTGAGCTTCTCGCCGATGTAGCTCCAGTCCCAGGGCTGCGGATCGGTGATGCTCAACTGCTCCGCGGCGAAGACCCGCAGGTCGGCCAGGTCGCGTTCACCGTAGGGCTTGGCCTTGGTTGCGAGATCGCGCAGGAACTTGACGACCTGCTCGGGTGATTCAGCCATCTTCGGCACGACCGAGAGCTCGCCGTAGTTCTTGTAGCCCAGCAGCTTCGCTTCTTCCTCGCGCAGCGCGAGGATTTCGGTGATGAGCGCGGTGTTGTCGAAGGCGGCGTCGCCGAACTCGCTGGCGCGCGTGACGTAGGCTCGGTAGAGCTTCTCGCGCAGCGCGCTGCTCTTGGCGAACTGCATCACCGGCAGGTAGCACGGCATCTTCAGCGTGAGCTTGTAGCCTTCCTTGCCATCGGCTTCGGCGGCTGCGCGCGCTGCGCTCACCACGTCTTCGGGCACGCCTTCGAGTTCGCCGAGCGCGGCGTAGTAGGCGAAGGCGTCGGTTGCGTCGAGTGCGTTCTCGCTGAACTTCTGGCTCAACTCGGCCTGGCGCTCCTGGATCTCGGCGAAGCGCTTCTTGGCGTCGCCCTGCAGTTCGGCACCGCCCAGCACGAAGTTGCGCACGGCATTGCGATGCGCCTGGCGCTGCTCGGCGTTGAGCGTGGCGACGTCGATGGCCTTGTACTTGGCATACAGCTGCTCGTCGGAGCCCAGTCGGGTCCAGAAGGCGGTCACGCGCGGCATGGCCTCGTTGTAGGCGGCGCGCAATTCGGGCGTGTCGGCCACGGCGTTGAGGTGGCCGACGGCGCTCCAGGCGCGGCTGAAACGTTCGGAGGCCACGTCGAGCACCTTCGAGATCGCATTCCAGTCAGCGGGAAAACCGGGCGCCGTCACGGTCTGCAGCGCGGTCTCGGCATCGGTCAGCAGCGCGTCGACAGCGGGTGCGACGTGCTCGGGCCTGATGCGATCGAACAGCGGGAGATCATTGAAATCGAGGAGGGGGTTGTTCGTCATGGCCATGAAAGTTACTTGGCGGCGCGTTCGGCCGCTTCAAGGGTGTTGGCGAGCAGCATGGCCCGCGTCATGGGGCCGACGCCACCGGGCACGGGCGTGATCCAGCCGGCCACTTCCTTCACGCCGTCGAAATCGACGTCGCCGGCCAGCTTGCCGTCTGCCTTGCGGTTCATGCCCACGTCGATGACAACCGCGCCCGGCTTCACCATGTCTGCGGTCAGGAGATTGAGCTTGCCCACGGCCGCGACGATCACGTCGGCCTGGCGTGTGATGGCGCCCAGGTCTTTCGTGGCGCTGTGGCAGATGGTCACGGTGGCGCTCTTGGCCAGCAGCATCATGGCCATCGGCTTGCCGACGATGTTGCTGCGGCCGATGACCACGGCGTGCTTGCCGCGCAGGTCGTAGCCGATGGATTCGAGCATCTTCATGCAGCCGTGCGGTGTGCAGGGCCAGAAGCCGGGGGCGCCGGTCATCAGCGCGCCGGCGCTTGCCACGTGAAAGCCGTCGACGTCCTTGGCGGGCGAGATTGTCTCGATGACCTTCTGGCTGTCCATGTGTTTGGGCAGCGGCAGCTGGACTAGGATGCCGTGCACCTTCGGGTCGTCGTTGAGCGTGCGAATGCGGGCCAGCAGATCGGCCTCGCTCATGTCGGCGGGGTAGGTCTCGAGCGTAGCTTCCAGACCAGTCTGGGCGCTGTCGTTGACCTTGTGCTTCGTGTAGACCTGGCTGGCCGGGTCTTCGCCCACGAGGATGATGGAAAGGGCCGGGTTCACGCCACGGGCCTTGAGTGCGGCGGTGCGGCCGGCAACTTCGGCGCGAATGGTTTTGGCGAGGGCGTTGCCGTCGATCAGTTGGGCGGTCATCGGTTTCGATTTTCCAAGTAAAAACGCCCGCTTGCGCAGGCGTGGGATTCATTCGTCGCTATCTGCCGGATAGCTTCTAGGCCTTGGCAGCGGGCGCCGCCTGTCCGAGCGCGATCTTGAGCAGATCGGCCACCGTGTTGGCGTTGAGCTTTTCCATGATGTTGGCGCGGTGCGCCTCGACCGTCTTGATGCTGATGCCCAGGTCGTCGGCGATCTGCTTGTTCAGGCGGCCGGCGACGATGCGTTCGAGCACCTGCGCCTCGCGGCCCGTGAGCTTGGACAGCAGCGCGTCGCGGCTGGCCGACTGCTGGTGCTGCGTGAAGGCGCCGCGCGCATGTTCGAGCATGCGCTCGACCAGCGTGACCAGCTCTTCGTCGTTGAAGGGCTTCTGGATGAAATCCATCGCGCCCTTCTTCATGCTGTCGACCGCCATCGGCACGTCGCCGTGACCGGTGATGACCACGATCGGCAGCGGGGAGCGCCGTTCGATCAGCCGATCCTGCAATTCGAGGCCGGTCATGCCGGCCATGCGGATGTCGACGATCAAACAGGCGACTTCGCGCGGGTCGTATCGGGAGAGAAAGGATTCGGCGGAATCGAAACAGCGGACTCTGTAGTCCTTGCCTTCGAGCAGCCATTGCAGCGAATCGCGTACGGCTTCGTCGTCGTCGACGACATAGACCGTGCCCTTCTTCGGAATCAAACTCATGCAGGTACCTTTGCCTCGTCGCTAGCTACGGAACTGATAGCGTCCAACACCGGAATCCAGAAGGAAAAGCGGCATCCGATCACATCCGGGCCATTGTAGATGTTCTCCGCCTGCATCCGGCCGCGATGCGACTCGACGATGGTGCGGCACAGATTCAGCCCGATGCCCATACCCTCGGGCTTGGTGGAGAAGAAGGCTTCGTAGAGCCGGTCCATCACTTCTGGCGCCAGGCCCTTGCCCGTGTCCTGCACCGAGAACTCGATGGCGTTGTGGCCCTCGATCACCTTGGGCAGCACGCGCAGTTCGACGCTGCGGCGTGCCAGCGGGCGGTCGGCGATGTCGATGGATTCGGCGGCGTTCTTCAGCAGGTTGACCATCACCTGCTCGATGAGGATCGGGTCGACGCGCACCACCGGCAGCCGCGCGGCCACGTAGTGGTTCAGGCGCACATTGCGCCGGCGCAGCTCGATGCCGGCGAGCTCGACCGCCTCGCTCACCATGGTGGCCACGTCGGCCGGCGTGCGGTTGGGTTCGCTGCGTTTCACGAAGGAGCGGATGCGCTGGATGATCTGGCCCGCGCGCTGCGCCTGCTTCGAGGTTTTTTCGAGCGCGGCGAGCAGGGCTTCGGTGTCGATCGACTGGCCCTTGATGCGCGACATCATCCCGTTGCAGTAGTTGGTGATGGCCGTGAGCGGCTGGTTGAGTTCGTGCGCCACGCTCGACGCCATTTCGCCCATCGTGATGAGGCGGCTCGCGGCCTGGGCCTTGTCGGCCTGCGCGGCGGCCTGTTCTTCGGCGTCGCGGCGCGGCGTGATGTCGGTGGCGATGACGAGTTGCGCCAGGCGGCCGTCGACCCAGGTCAGGTAGCGCGAACGCACTTCGAGCCACTTGCCGAGGTGGGGCACGAAGATTTCGTTGTTGGCGGTCTGCGCCGCAGTGAGCGTGTCGATGGGCAGGCCGGCATACGGGTCCACGTCGTCGAGGCCTTCGTCGTGCGCGTTCGATGCGGGCACGCCCGCCTGCGCGACCATGCCCAGGTGGCCCACGGTGTCCGAGCCGAACCACAGGCGGTACAGCTTGTTGGCGAACAGCAGTTCCTCGCTGCCGATGGGGGCTACCGACACTGCCGCATCGAGCGCCTCCAGCACGGTGGTGAAGCGCTCGTAGGAGGCGGACAGCTGCTCGCGGATGCGCGTGGGTTCGGTGATGTCGGTCATCGACGTCATCCAGCCGGTCTGGTGGCCGCGCGCGTCGATCAGCGGTGACACGTACAGCCGCGCGTTGAACACGCTGCCGTTCTTGCGCTTCACGCGCACCTGGAAGCCACCGGGGAGGGCGCGGCCGTGCAACTCTTCTTCCAGCCGCTCGTTCATCACCTCGCGGTCGGATTCGAGCCAGTAGGGAAAGGGCGGGGTCTGGCCGACCAGCTCTTCCTCGCTCCAACCCGTCATGGCGCAGAAGGCGGCGTTGACGTAGGTGATGCGCCCTTGCAGATCGAGCACGCGCATGCCCGTGAGCATGGAGTTTTCCATTGCCCGGCGGAAATTGGTCTCGGCCACCAGCCGTTGCTGAGCCTGGAGCCGTCGCCGCGTATGGCGCCAGGTGCCGATCAGCATCCAGCTCGTGAGCACGCTGAGCGCGCAGACCAGCCAGAACAGGCCGTTGCCGACCACGCCCTGCGAGGTGCGGTAGGCCTGCGCCCGCAGCACCAGCGCATTGCCCACGGGCGACACCGGCACTTCGTACTCGTTGGTTCGCTCGCTCCAGGGCAGCAGGCGCGTGCCGCTGTCTTTCAGGTTGGTGGTATTGCCGGCGATCACATGGCCCTTGGCGTCGAGCAGCGACACCGCGTAGCGCGCCTGAACCTCGGACGGCATGCCGTAGCGCAGCAGCCCGTCGACCGAGAACTCGCCCAGCACCACGCCTGCGAACAGGCCCTGGTCGAAAAGGGGAATGTGCAACTGCAGCATCGCCGCAGGATCGCCCCCGGCCACGGGCTGCGAGTACACCGGCTGGCGCAACTCGCGCGCCAGCGCATAGTTGCTCTCGATGTCGCCGGGACGCAGCACGTCGCCGATCAGGTGCTGCTGAGCCGGGTGCACGCTGGGTGCTGCATAGCCGGCCTTGAAGCGGCGGCGGTCGTCGATCCAGGTGATGGTCTGCAGTTCAGGGAACTGGCTCACAAGGGACTCGGCGCGACTGGTGAATTCGACCGGGTCGATCTCGCGGTTCGACGCATCGCGCGCGATGCGCATCAACTGCTCTTGCCGTTCCAGCAGCCGCAGCCGCATGCGCTGCTGTGCGTATTCGACGTCGCGGCGTACCGACTCCTGCTCGCGCTCGACTTCTTCAGTGCGCAGGTACCAGAAGGCGGAAACGATGGCGGCAAGAAACAACAGCACGGCTGCCATCGGCGCGAGCATGGCGACCGCGTCCTGCAGCACCGGCGTCTGCCGGCGCCACCACCTGCGCCACCAGGACAGGGGCGAGGCACTGCGGGCAACGGCCAGCGGGGAGGAAAGAGGCATCACCCGAGTTTAGGTGAAGCCCCTCCCGGAAGCGATGTGGGGCTGCCGTGGGATGGGCTTGGTGGTGGTTGCGGGATGGTTGTCGTCCCGATCAGTGTGCTGTCATAAATATCACATTAAGAAATCGTCACGCACTATTTGAAATCTCAATGTTTCTATGAGAAACTCCGCCGCGCTGATCCCATAGCGCACTAAATTACCGCCACAGCCCTAAAAGGAGAGACAAGCATGTCGGCAAATCCCGAGAACCTGTTCGGCTCGGCCGCAAACGATGCGGACGCCCAGGAAACCCGTGAATGGATGGATGCACTGTCCTCCGTCATCCAGAGCGAGGGTCCGGAGCGGGCCCACTTCCTTCTCGAGCAGCTGCTCGAACATGCCCGCCAGAACACGGTCGACATGCCGTTCTCGGCCAACACCGGCTATGTCAACACCATCGAGCCTTCGCAGGAGGCTCGCAGCCCCGGCAATCTCGAGATCGAACAGCGCCTGCGCGCCTACATGCGCTGGAACGCCATGGCCATGGTGGTCAAGGCCAACCGCCACCATCCGGCCGAAGGCGGCGACCTGGGCGGCCACATCGGCTCCTTCGCGTCGCTGGCAAGCATGTTCGGCGCCGGCTTCAACCACTTCTGGCACGCCGAGAGCGAAAACCACGGCGGCGACCTGCTCTACATCCAGGGCCACGTTTCGCCCGGCATCTATGCCCGCGCCTACCTCGAAGGCCGCCTGTCCGAAGAGCAACTGCTCAACTTCCGCCAGGAAGTAGATGGCAAGGGCCTGTCGAGCTACCCGCATCCCAAGCTGATGCCGGAGTTCTGGCAGTTCCCCACGGTGTCGATGGGCCTGGGCCCGCTGATGGCGATCTACCAGGCGCGCTTCCTCAAGTACCTGCATGCACGCGGCATCGCCAACACCGAGAACCGCAAGGTCTGGGTTTTCTGCGGCGACGGTGAAATGGACGAGGTCGAATCGCTGGGCGCCATCGGCCTTGCAGCGCGCGAGAACCTCGACAACCTGATCTTCGTCATCAACTGCAACCTGCAGCGTCTCGACGGCCCGGTGCGCGGCAACGGCAAGATCATCCAGGAGCTCGAAGGCGAGTTCCGCGGCGCCAACTGGAACGTCGTCAAGCTGATCTGGGGCAAGGGCTGGGACGCCCTGCTCGAGAAGGACCATGACGGCGCGCTGCGCAAGATCATGATGGAGTGCAACGACGGCGACTACCAGTCGTTCAAGGCCAATGACGGCGCCTACGTCCGCAAGAACTTCTTTGGCCGCGACCCTCGCACGCTGAAGATGGTCGAGCACCTGACCGACGACGAGGTCTGGAACCTCCAACGCGGCGGTCACGACTCGCAGAAGGTGTTTGCCGCCTTCCACTCCGCCCAGAACCACACGGGCCAGCCCACGGTGCTGCTCGTCAAGACCGTCAAGGGCTTCGGCATGGGCAAGATCGGCGAGGGCAAGAACACGGTCCACCAGACCAAGAAGCTGAGCGACGACGACATCAAGGCCTTCCGCGACCGCTTCAACATCCCGATTCCCGACAGCCAGATTGCCGAGCTGCCGTTCTACAAGCCGGCCGACGACACGCCGGAAATGCGTTACCTGCACGAGCGCCGCAAGGCCCTGGGCGGTTACCTGCCGCACCGCCGCGTCAAGGCCGACGAGAGCTTCACGGTGCCGTCGCTCGACACCTTCAAGGCGGTGATGGAGCCCACAGCCGAGGGCCGCGAGATCTCGACCACGCAGGCCTACGTGCGCTTCCTCACGCAATTGCTGCGCGACAAGGCGCTGGGCCCGCGCGTGGTGCCCATTCTTGTGGACGAGGCGCGCACCTTCGGCATGGAAGGCCTGTTCCGCCAGATCGGCATCTACAACCCGCACGGTCAGCAGTACACCCCGGTCGATAAAGACCAGGTCATGTACTACAAGGAAGACAAGGCCGGCCAGATCCTGCAGGAAGGCATCAACGAAGCCGGCGGCATGTCGAGCTGGATCGCGGCAGCCACGTCGTACAGCACGAACAACCGCATCATGGTGCCGTTCTACGTGTACTACTCGATGTTCGGCTTCCAGCGCATCGGCGACCTGGCCTGGGCGGCCGGCGACATGCAGGCGCGCGGCTTCCTGCTCGGCGGCACCTCGGGGCGCACCACGCTGAACGGCGAAGGCCTGCAGCACGAAGACGGTCACAGCCACATCCTGGCCAACACCATCCCGAACTGCGTGAGCTACGACCCGACCTTCGCGCACGAAGTCGGCGTCATCCTGCACCATGGCCTCAAGCGCATGGTCGAGAAGCAGGACAACGTCTACTACTACCTGACGCTGCTCAACGAGAACTACGCGATGCCTGGCCTGCAGCCCGGCACCGAAGAGCAGATCATCAAGGGCATGTACCTGTCGAAGCAGGGTCCCGCGCTCAAGGCCAAGGCACCCACGGTGCAACTGCTGGGCAGCGGCACCATCCTGCGCGAAAGCTTCGCTGCGCAAGAGCTGCTCGAAAAGGACTGGGGCGTGTCGGCTTCCGTGTGGAGCTGCCCGAGCTTCAACGAGCTCACCCGCGATGGCCAGGACGCCGACCGCTGGAACCTGCTGCACCCCGACCAGACGCCGCGCGTGCCCTTCGTGGCCGAGCAGCTCGGCGCCTCGGCCGGCCCGGTGGTCGCATCGACCGACTACATGAAGGCCTATGCCGAGCAGATCCGCCCCTTCATCCCGAAGGGCCGCACCTACAAGGTGCTCGGCACCGACGGCTTCGGCCGAAGCGACTTCCGCAACAAGCTGCGCGAGCACTTCGAGATCAACCGCCACTACATCGTGGTGGCCGCGCTCAAGGCGCTGAGCGAAGATGGCACCGTGCCGGTGGCCAAGGTGGTGGAAGCGATCAAGAAGTACGGCATCAATGTCGACAAGGTCAACCCGCTTTACGCTTGAACATCAACAACCAACGAACGAACGGCGCCTTACGGCGGGAGACAACGATATGGCAGCAGTGGAAGTGAAGGTGCCGGACATCGGCGATTTCGATGAAGTCGCGGTGATCGAGGTGCTCGTGAAGGTGGGCGACACGGTCAAGGCCGAGCAGTCGCTCATCACAGTCGAATCGGACAAGGCATCGATGGAAATCCCGTCGTCCACGGCCGGTGTGGTCAAGGAACTGAAGGTCGAAGTCGGCAGCAAGGTGAAAGAGGGCTCGGTGGTGCTCGTGCTCGAGGCCGAGGGAGCGGGTGCTGCAGCAGCGCCGGCCCCTGCGCCTGCAGCGGCTCCCGCAGCCGCCGCGCCTGCGCCGGCCGCCGCAGCTCCTGCTGCCGCCCCGGCAGCCTCGGGTCCGGTCGAGATCAAGGTGCCGGACATCGGCGATTTCAAGGACGTCGCCGTCATTGAAGTGCTCGTGAAGCCGGGCGACGCGATCAAGGTCGAGCAGTCGCTGATCACGGTGGAGTCGGACAAAGCCTCGATGGAGATTCCGTCGTCGGCTGCCGGCGTGCTCAAGGAACTCAAGGTCAAGGTCGGCGACACGGTCAACATCGGTGACCTGATTGCCGTGCTCGAAGGTACTGCGGGCGCTGCTGCCCCGGCGCCTGCACAGGCTGCGGCCGCCGCCCCGGCAACCGCAACTGCCAGCGCACCGGCCGCCGCCGCATCGGCGCCTGCTGCAGCCGCCCCGGCCCACCAGCCGACGGTCGCGCCCAGCGCCGGCCTGCCGCACGCCTCGCCCTCGGTGCGCAAGTTCGCCCGCGAACTCGGTGTGCCGCTCGAAGAGGTCAAGGGCTCCGGTCCCAAGGGCCGCATCACGCAGGAAGACGTCCAGAGCTTCACCAAGGCCGTGATGAGCGGCCAGGCCAGCACCAAGGCCTCGGCGGCCAAGGCGCCGGCAGGGGGCGGCGCCGACGGCGCGGCGCTGGGCCTGATCCCGTGGCCCAAGGTCGACTTCACCAAGTTCGGCACTGTCGAGCGCAAGGACCTGTCGCGCATCAAGAAGCTCAGCGGCGCGAACCTGCATCGCAACTGGGTGATGATTCCGCACGTCACCAACAACGACGAAGCCGACATCACCGAGCTCGAAGCCTTCCGCGTCTCCACCAACAAGGAGAACGAGAAGTCGGGCGTCAAGGTCACGATGCTGGCCTTCGTGATCAAGGCGGTGGTCTCGGCGCTGAAGAAGTTCCCCGACTTCAACGCCAGCCTCGACGGCGATCAACTGGTCTACAAGCAGTACTTCCACATCGGCTTCGCGGCCGACACGCCCAACGGGCTCGTGGTGCCTGTGCTCAAGGATGCCGACAAGAAGGGCATCCTGCAGATCAGCGCCGAGATGGGCGAACTCGCCAAGAAGGCGCGCGACGGCAAGCTCGGCTCGGCCGACATGCAGGGCGGCTGCTTCTCGATCAGCTCGCTCGGCGGCATCGGTGGCACGCACTTCACGCCCATCATCAACGCTCCTGAAGTGGCCATCCTCGGCCTCTCCAAGGGCCAGATGAAGCCGGTGTGGGACGGCAAGCAGTTCGTGCCGCGTCTCACGCTGCCGCTGTCGCTGTCGTACGACCACCGCGTGATCGACGGCGCCCTGGCTGCGCGTTTCAACGCCTACCTGGGCCAGGTGCTCGCGGACTACCGTCGAATCCTGCTATGACCACCGTAGTGGCCGTCCGCAAAGGCGGCCAGGTCACGATGGCAGCCGATTCTCTGGTGACCTTCGGCGACACGCGGCTTTCGCACCGCGCCGAAGCCAACCAGAAGATCTTCACCGTCGAGGACGCGGCGGGGCAGAGCCTGTTCGCCGTGGCCGGCGCCGCCGCGCACTTCTTGGTGCTGCAGCACGCGCTGGCCGCGCAGGAGCGCGAGAAACTGCTGTTCGGCAGCAAGCACGAGATCTTCCGCACCTTCACGATGCTGCATCCGGTGCTGAAGGACACGTTCTTCATGCAGACCAAGGAAGACGAGCACGAGCCCTACGAGTCGAGCCAGTTCACGATGCTGATGGCCAACCAGAGCGGCATCTACGGCATCTACAGCTACCGCGAGGTGTTCGAGTTCAAGGAGTTCTGGGCCATTGGCTCGGGACGCAGCTTTGCACTCGGCGCCATGCACGCGGCCTATGACATCAAGTCGCGCAACTCGCGCGACGTGGCGGAGGCAGGCATTGCCGCCGCCTGCGAATTCGATCGCAATTCGGCCCCACCGGTCGACGTTCTCACACTCAAACTGAAAGTGTCCAAATGAGCGAACAACAAATCAAGGTGCCCGATATCGGCGACTTCGACGAAGTCGCGGTGATCGAGGTGCTGGTCAATGTCGGAGACACGGTCAAGGCCGAGCAGTCGCTGATCACGGTCGAATCGGACAAGGCCTCGATGGAGATTCCGTCGTCCGCCGCCGGCGTGGTGAAGGCGCTGGCCGTGAAGGTGGGCGACAAGGTCAAGGAAGGCTCGGTCGTGCTGACGCTGGAGGTGAGTGGCGCCGCGGCGCCCGCGCCCGCAGCGGCGGCACCTGCGCCAGCGGCAGCAGCAGCCCCGGCACCCAAGGCGGCCCCCGCCTCGGCGGCCGTGGCCGTGTCGAGCTACGGCGGCAAGGTCGATGTCGAGTGCGACGTGATCGTGCTCGGCGCCGGCCCCGGCGGTTATTCGGCCGCTTTCCGCGCGGCCGACCTCGGCTTGAAGGTGGTGCTGATCGAGCGCTATGCCACCCTCGGCGGCGTGTGCCTGAACGTCGGTTGCATCCCGTCGAAGGCGCTGCTGCACGTGGCTTCCGTCATGGACGAGGTCAAGCACTTCGCCGACCTCGGCGTCAGCTTTGCCGCGCCCACGGTCGACCGCGCCAAGCTGCTCGGCCACAAGAACAAGGTAGTGGGCAAGCTCACCGGCGGCCTCACGGCCATGGCCAAGATGCGCAAGGTGACGGTGCTGCGCGGCGTCGGCAACTTCATCGACCCGTACCACATCGAGGTCGAAGAAACCTCCGGTACCAGCTGGGACACCACGGGCAGCAAGCAGACCGTCAAGTTCCGTAACGCGATCATCGCGGCCGGTTCGCAGTCGGTGAGTCTGCCTTTCATGCCGAAAGACCCGCGCGTGGTCGACTCGACCGGCGCGCTCGAGATGGGCACCGATCCCAAGCGCATGCTGGTGCTGGGCGGCGGCATCATCGGCCTTGAAATGGGCACGGTGTATTCCACGCTGGGCGCGCGCCTGGACGTGGTCGAAATGCTCGACGGCCTCATGCAGGGCGCCGACCGCGACCTCGTGAAGGTCTGGCAGAAGATGAACGCGCCGCGTTTCGACAACATCATGCTCAAGACCAAGACGGTCGGCGCCGAAGCCACGAAGGAGGGCATCAAGGTCACCTTCGAGGGCGAGCAGGCACCGAAGGAGCCGCAGGTGTACGACCTGGTGCTGCAGGCCGTGGGCCGCAGCCCCAACGGCAAGAAGATCAGCGCCGAGAAAGCCGGCGTGGCCGTGAGCGACCGTGGCTTCATTCCGGTCGACATCCAGATGCGCACCAACGTGCCCCACATCTTCGCCATCGGCGACATCGTGGGTCAGCCCATGCTGGCGCACAAGGCGGTGCACGAGGCGCACGTGGCAGCTGAAGTCATTGCCGGCGAGCAGAAGGGCGACAAGGAGCTCTCCAGCGCCGCCTTCAATGCCCGCGTGATCCCGAGCGTGGCCTACACCGACCCTGAAGTGGCGTGGGTGGGCCTCACCGAAGATCAGGCCAAGGCCGAAGGCATCAAGATCAAGAAGGGGCACTTCCCGTGGACGGCCTCGGGCCGTGCCATTGCCAACGGCCGTGACGAAGGCTTCACCAAGCTGCTGTTCGATGCAGAGACGCATCGCATCCTCGGCGGCGGCATCGTCGGCACGCACGCTGGCGACATGATCGGAGAGATCGCGCTGGCCATCGAGATGGGTGCGGACGAGATCGACATCGGCAAGACCATCCATCCGCATCCGACGCTGGGCGAAAGCATCGGCATGGCGGCGGAAGTGGCGCACGGCACCTGTACCGATCTGCCGCCTGCGAAGAAGAGCTGACAAGACAGAACAGAAGGGCGCTGCTGATCGAGCGCCCATGAAAAATCCCGCCGAGGCGGGATTTTTTTCGTTCTGAATTCGGGGGAAGGCTCAGTTGCCGGTATTGGCGACGGCTGCAGCCTTCACTTCATCCGTCGGTCCACCCAACACGCGGCGGGCGCCGTCGAAGCGGCGCTGCCAGTAGCTGCCGTTCATGTCTTCCACGCGAACCTGGGCGCCGGAGCGGGGCGAGTGGATGAACTTGCCTTCGCCGACATAGATGCCGACATGGCTGAAGGCGCGGCGCATGGTGTTGAAGAACACGAGATCGCCAGGCTTGAGCTGGCTGGCGTCGATCTTCTCGGTGGCGGCAGCTTGCTCTTCGGCACGGCGCGGGAGCATGTGGCCGACCGTCTGGTTGTACATGGCGCGAACGAAGCCGCTGCAATCGAAACCCGATTCGGCGGTGTTGCCGCCGCGGCGATAGGGAACGCCCAAGAAACCGATGGCAGTCACCACCAGATCGGAAGTGCGCTCTGTGACGGTCTGGCGAACCTGCTTGAGCTGCCCGATGATGCCTTTGTCGGCCAGCATTCGTGCCAACTCGTCATCGGTCTTTTCCTGTTGAGGGGCCGCATGAACAGCGACGGCAAATAGGAGGGACGCGGGTAGGACGAAAAAACGCATGGCGCGTAGGATATTGATGACGCGCGGTTATGTCAATTTAATCAGAATTAGCGAATGCATCTGTAAGTCATTGATTTACATGAAAAATTTTGATCCGGTCGAAGAAAAAATGTAACGGTGAACGTTTATTGCTCATAAGTGGTTGACCGCGAATGGGCCTTTGGGCTTCGGGTGAACCGGCTGTCAAGCTGGATTCGGTTGCTATTTCTCGCCAAGATCGCCGCAACTACCCGGAAAAGTCATGAACTTGCAGATCCAGCCGTCCTTTTCTCTTGTTTGCCGCTTTGCAGTGGTTGCCGCGCTGGGTCTTTGTGTCAATGCGATGGCACAGATGCGCCCCGAAACGGTGGCTACGGGCCTGGAAAACCCTTGGGGCGTCGCCTTTCTGCCGGGCGGTCGATTCGTGGTGACAGAGCGGCCCGGCCGCCTCCGGCTGATCGGTGCCGACGGAAAGATCGGCGCACCCATCGCAGGTTTGCCTCCCATCGCAGCAGGCGGTCAGGGTGGCTTGCTCGACGTGCTGGCCGATTCGGGCTTCGAGAAGAACCGCACGCTGTACTTTTGCTTTTCCGAACCCGATGCCGGCGGTTCGGCCAACAGCACGGCGCTGGCCCGCGCCAATCTGTCTGCCGACGGCACGAAGCTCGAAGACCTGAAGATCATCTTCAGCCAGCAGCCCAAGGTGGCGAGCCGCAATCACTTCGGCTGCCGCATCGTCGAGGCGCGCGACGGCACGCTGTTTCTTACGCTCGGCGACCGTTTCAGTCGCAAGGAAGATGCGCAGAAGCTCGACAATCACCTTGGCAAGATCGTGCGCATCGGCAAGGACGGCACGGTGCCCAAGGACAACCCCTTCGTCGGCAAGGCGGGTGCCTTGCCCGAGATCTGGAGCTACGGCCACCGCAACGGCCAGGGCGCAGCGCTCGCGCCCGACGGTCGCTTCTGGATGACCGAGCACGGCCCGCAGGGCGGCGACGAAATCAACATCCCGCAGGCCGGCCGCAACTACGGCTGGCCCGTGATCACCTATGGCGAGAACTACGGCGGCGGCAAGATCGGCGACGGCATCACCGCCAAAGACGGCATGGAGCAGCCGCTGCACTACTGGGTGCCGTCGATCGCGCCGTCCGGCATGGCGTTTCTGACCAGCGACCGGTACGGCGCGGGCTGGAAGGGCAACCTGTTCGTGGGTTCGCTCAAGTTTGGCTATCTCGACCGCATCGAATTGAAGGGCGGCAAGGTAGTGGCCGAGCACAAGCTGCTGGCCGAAGGTCGTGCCCGCATCCGCGACGTGAAGCAGGGGCCCGACGGATTGCTCTATGTGTTGACCGACGAGGCCGACGGCAAGCTGCTGCGCCTGCGGCCGAACTGAGGCGCGGCGCTTTCAGCCCGGGCAACCCGGCAGAGGCAGGGTCGGCAGCATGCGGCGCCACAGACGCGTCCACTCGGGCCAGTCGTGGCCACCCTCGGTCGTGAATACGCGCTCGGCCGGCAGCGCTTCCGCGAGCAGTCGGTTGCTGAAGGCAAAGCGGTCGTCGAGGCCGTAGCCCAGGTAGAGCGGCGGCCGGGCGCTCGCCGTGTGCGTGAAGCCCGCGTAGCCGCGCAGCCATTGCCAGAGCTGTGTTTCGTTGGGCGTGCGGGGAGGGCTCTCGGCCGGATCGACCAGCGGGCCGTTCCACCTGGCGAGGCCGCCGGCATTGGCGATGTCGGTGCCGAGCGTGCGCTCGCCGAGGTAGGGCGCGAGCGTCACCAGCCCCGCGAGTTCGCCGGGGTGCGTCTGCGCATAGAGCATCCCGCCGAAGCCGCCGAGGGAAATTCCGACGAACCAGATGTGCTTGTAGCCCTGGTTGCGCGCCGGAGCCATCACGTCGGCGCTCAGTCGCTCGAGGATGGTCTTGCTGTTGTAGTAGCCGAGATGCGCGTCGACCAGCATCACGTCCGCCGCGATGCGGTTCTCGCGGACGGCGCGGACGAAGCCTTCGCGCTCGAACTCGTCGGGCGTCGAGTACGCGCCGGGAAGCATCACCAGCAGCGTGTCGACATTGCTGCGTGCGCAACTGCTCTTTTCGAGCGAAGTCGCCATCGGCACCGTGGCCTTGCGCACGCCGCCGCAGGCCACGACGAGCAGCGCGGCGCCCACGCCCAGCGCTGCGAGGCACAGCCGCTTCGAGAAGATCTTCATCCGCCTGAGTCTAGGCGCGCCGCGATGCCGGCAGATCGACCATAACGGGTTGTCCGGGTGTGGTGCAGCCGGTGTCGCAGCATTTGCCGGGCTGGCGGTTGCGGGTGATGGCGCGGCCCGGGTCGTGCGGCGCGGCGGCGGCCGAGCCGTCGGCCGCGACGCCGCGTTCGAGGATGCGTTCTACCAGCTCGACCTTGGAGCCGACCGGGTAATTGCGCCAGATCTCTTGCTTCATAGCTGCGGGCGAGCCGCCGCCGTGCAGGCTGATCACGCTGTACCAGCCGCCTTGGTAGCCAGCTGTCAGGTCTTCGATGAAGCGGGCTGTTTCGATGCGCTGCTCGTAGGGAATGGCCGGGTTGGCCCGCAGCACGTCTGAAAGGCGGGCGGCGGTCTCGGGGTTGTGGTCTTCGTCGGGGCCGGGGAGGGTGACGATCAGGCCGCCACTCACGTAGTGCGCGATGCGGTGCATGTCGTAGATCTTCGTGGCCAGCAGCAGCTTGCCGATGTTGCTGAATACCGCATCGGGCATGAAGACTTCGCAGTGCTCGTCGGCCTTGCCGTAGACACTGGCCGCCACGCCGCAGGCGAAGAAACTCTCGGTGATGGTGATGAGCTCGACCATCTGCTCGCGCAGGTGGCTTTCCTTGCCCGGGTCGAAGCCGTTGGCCTCGCACATCAGTGCGCCGGCGCCGATCAGCAGGTCGCCGAAGCCGGCGCGGGCGCCGATGCAGCTGTGCCGGTGGTGCGTGGCGTAGCTGTAGGTCAGGTGGCCGGAATGTTCCCACTCGCCGGCGTAGAACACGCGCTCCCACGGCACGAAGACCCTGTCGAACATGCACACGCCGGTGCTCTGGCCGTACTTGCGGCTGAAAAGTGCGTCGCCGTGCTCGAGCTTTTCGCCGGGCCGGCCGGCTGGCCGGGCGACGATGGTGAGACCGGGCGCGTCCAGCGGCACGGCGCAGCAGACGGCGAAATCGGCATCTTCCTTGCCCATGTTGCGGCAGGGCATGACCAGCAGCTCGTGCACATAGGGCGCGCCGGTCACGATGGCCTTGGTACCCGAGATGACGATGCCGCGCGCGTTGCGCTCCACCACGTGAAGGTAGCTGTCGACGTTGGCCTGCTCGTGCGGCCGGCGGCTGCGGTCGCCCTTGGCGTCGGTCATGGCCACGCCCAGCGTCAGGTCTTGGTCCTGCACGCGATGCAGGTAGTCGTGGAAGCGGGCGGTGTGCTCGGTGCTGCCGCGGGCGTCGTCGATGCGGGCCGACACCTGGGCGATGGCGTTGAGCGCATCGTGCGTCAGGTAGCGCTGGGCGCAGCCCGTTTCCTGGCACACCAGCCGCACGGCTTCGAGCTTGTTGAGCAGGTCGCCAGCGCCCGTGTTGATGTGGGACAGCCGGTTGACTCGCTTGCCGCTGGTGTGCTGCACGGCGGTCATCAGTGGCTCGTATTCCTTCTTCAGGGCGTAGTCGTAGGTGAGGGCGATGGCATTGATGCCTGGCTGGAAGGTCGGTTCGTCGGCCACGCTGTCGACGCGGCGGCCATCGACGAAGACGTTGGGGCTGTAGCGGCGCAGCGACTCGCGGTAGTCGTTGCCGGACATGAGGGTGGCGCTGGGGAGCGGGGCGTTCATCGTGTTTGTCTCCTGTATTTTGTCCAAATTTAAACATCGTTCAATTTTTCAATCAACGATTAAAAAATTGGAGCTGTGATCAATCCAAGGGCTATAGTCCCGCCCATGCACGCCAAGCTCCAACGCCGCCAGGCGCTCACCGACGCCCGCCGCACGCTCGTGCTCGACGCCGCTCGCGCGGTCTTCCTGGAGGCCGGCATCGAGGGCGCGAGCATTCGCGAAATTGCCCGCAAGGCCGGCTACACGCCGGGCGCGATCTATTCGTACTTCGAGAGCAAGGAGGCGATCTACGCGGCCTTGCTCGGCGAGTCGATCCAGCGCTTGCAGGCGGCCGTGGCCGATGCCCCCGTGGCGCCGGACAGCCCCGACCAGACGCTCGCCGCCAGGGCCCAGGCGTGGTTCGACTTCTACGCCGCGAACCCGCGCGAACTCGACCTGGGCTTCTATCTGGTGCAGGGCATGCGCCCGCGCGGCCTGACCAGCGAGCTAGACCACGAACTGAACGACCACCTCTACCAGGCCTTGCGCCCGTGCGAAGAAGCGCTGCAGGCGATGGGGCTCGACGCAGACGCCGCCTTGCAGGAAAACACGTCTCTGTTTGCGCACGGCGTCGGCCTGCTGCTGATGCAGCACACCGGGCGCATCCGCATGTTCAGGCAGTCGGCCGATGCTCTGTTCAAAGCCTACGTTGCGCAACTCGTGCAGCGCGTCGATGGCGGCCCGCGCCAAGCCGGTCGTTTCGGTGGTACGGTTCAGCCCAATTCAACCGATACCTGAAAGAAACTGTTCATGCTGCTCGACGCCTCGCAATCCCAACTCGTTCTGGTCGACTACCAGGCGCGGCTGATGCCGGCGATCTTCGAGGGAGATGCGGTCGCGCAGAACGCAGTGCGGCTCGGCAAGATGGCGCGGCTGTTCCAGGTGCCGGTGTTCGGCACCGAGCACAACCCATCCAGCCTGGGCGAGAACCTGCCCGACATCCGCGCGCTGTGCCAGCGTACCCTGTCGAAGATGCACTTCAGCGGCGTGGAAGAGGGCCTGGGCGAGTGGCTGCGCGTGCCAGCTAAGGCGCCGCAGGGCAACGCACGCAGTCTACCCAAGCATCTGCAAAAGCCCGCTGCCGCGGCCGAGGAGCGCAACAGCATCGTGATCGCCGGCTGCGAAGCCCATGTCTGCCTGCTGCAGACCGCGCTCGACCTGCTGGAAGACGAATTCGAAGTCTGGGTCGTCACCGATGCCTGCAGTTCGCGCACCGAGCGCAACCGCGATGCCGCCTTCGACCGGCTGGCCGGCGCCGGTGCCGAGCTCGTGACGACCGAGATGGTCGGCTTCGAGTGGCTGCGCACGGCGGAGCACCCCGCATTTCCTGAATTGCTTTCGCTCGTCCGGTAACCGGACCGCAGGCCCTGCAGCCTGCGCGGCAGGTCTCGGCCGGATTGTTCCGGCCGTCAGCTTGCTGCAAGATCGGTCTCCATAATTATGAATTCAGTTTTGGCGCTGCCGCCGGAACGGAATAAATAACAGGAGACAAATCAAGATGAGCCGCTACGAAGAGTTCTATCGCCAATCCGTCGATGCGCCCGAGGCCTTCTGGGCCGAGCAGGCGAAGCTGATCGACTGGCAGGCGCCCGCGCAACAGATCCTCGACGCCAGCCAGCCGCCGTTCGCGCGCTGGTTCGTGGGTGGTACGACCAACCTCTGCCACAACGCCGTCGACCGGCATCTGGCGGCACGGGGCGACCAGTCCGCACTGATCTTCGTTTCCACCGAAACCGGCGTCGAGAAGAGCTACAGCTTCACCGAACTGCACGCCGAGGTGCAGCGCACCGCGGCCAGCCTGGTCGAGCTGGGTGCGGGCAAGGGCGACCGCGTGCTCATCTACATGCCGATGATTCCGGAGGCAGCCTTCGCCATGCTGGCCTGCGCGCGCATCGGTGCGATCCACTGCGTGGTGTTCGGCGGCTTCGCGAGCGGCTCGCTGGCCACGCGCATCGAGGACGCCGAGCCCAAGGTGATCGTGAGTGCCGATGCCGGCTCGCGCGGCGGCAAGGTCATCGCATACAAGCCGTTGCTCGACGAGGCGATCCGGCTGTCGAAGCACAAGCCTTCGGCGGTGCTGCTGACCGACCGCGGCCTTGCGCCGATGGAACTGACGGCCGGCCGCGACCATCTCGCCGCCGAACTGCGGCAGAAGCACATTGATGCCAGCGTGCCCTGCACATGGCTTGCCTCCACCGACATCAGCTACACCATCTACACGAGCGGCACCACCGGCAAGCCCAAGGGCGTGCAGCGCGACGTGGGTGGCTATGCGGTTGCGCTGGCCGCGAGCATGAAGCACATCTTCGGTGGCCGGCCCGGGGAAACCTACTTCTCCACCAGCGACATCGGCTGGGTGGTGGGCCACAGCTACATCGTCTACGGCCCGCTGATCGCCGGCATGGCGACGATCATGTACGAGGGCCTGCCCACGCAGGGTATCGACCAGCAGCCCGACGGCGGCATCTGGTGGCGCCTCGTCGAGAAGTACAAGGTCACGGTGATGTTCAGTGCGCCCACGGCCGTGCGCGTGCTCAAGAGGCAGGACCCGGCACTGCTGAAAAAGTACGACCTGTCGACGCTGCGCGCGCTGTTCCTGGCCGGCGAGCCGCTCGACGAGCCGACCGCGCGCTGGATCAGCGAAGGCCTGGGCGTGCCGATCATCGACAACTACTGGCAGACCGAATCGGGCTGGCCGATGATCACGATCGCCAACGGCGTGGAGGCCAAGGCCAGCAAGTTCGGCAGCCCGGGCGTGCCGATGTATGGCTACCGCGTCAGGATCCTGCACGAATCGACCGGTGAGGAACTGACCGGCGCGAACGAGAAGGGCGTCGTCGTGGTCGAGGGGCCGACCCCGCCGGGCTTCATGCAGACCGTGTGGAAGGACGACGCGCGCTTCGTCAACACGTACTGGAAAAGCGTGCCCGGCAAGATGGTCTATTCGACCTTCGACTGGGGCATTCGCGACGAGGACGGCTATTTCTACATCCTCGGGCGCACCGACGACGTGATCAACGTGGCGGGCCACCGCCTGGGCACGCGCGAGATCGAAGAGAGCATCTCGGGCCACGCCAACGTGGCCGAAGTGGCGGTGGTCGGCGTGGCCGACGCACTCAAGGGTCAGGTAGCCATTGCCTTCGTCGTGCCGAAGGACAGCCGCGCCGTGACCGACGCCGACGTGGCTCTGAAGCTCGAAGGCGAGATCATGAAGGTGGTCGCCGACCAGCTCGGCGCCCTGGCGCGGCCGGCCCGCGTGCGCTTCGTCAGCGGCCTGCCCAAGACTCGCAGCGGCAAGTTGCTGCGCCGCGCCATCCAGGCCGTGTGCGAGCAGCGCGACCCCGGCGACCTGACCACCATCGACGACCCCGCCACGCTGCAGCAGATCAAACAGTTACTTTCTTCGGGCTGAGTGAGCGGGGCAGGGGTTGCGAAGCTCCGTCGAACCGTCATATGGTTGACGTGGCACAATGCCAAGGTACTCAGGCCCTTCCCCAGCCACAGTCGCATCCGCCAATCGGTTCAGCCGTGTCGCGGAAGGTTTCTTAACCAGCTAGTGCTTCCTTCAGGGAAGCGAAGGTCAGCGGATCATGAGCGATTCATCGACGCCCTCGGCGTATACCGCCTATCAAGGCAACACGTACCTCTTCGGCGGCAATGCGCCCTATGTCGAGGAGATGTACGAGAACTACCTCTCCAACCCCGGCAGCGTGCCTGACAACTGGCGTTCGTATTTCGACGCGTTGCAGAACGTTCCCGCCGCCGACGGCACCAACACCCGCGACGTCCCGCACCTGCCGGTCATCAACGCTTTCGCCGAACGCGCGAAGCAGGGCACGACCAAGGTCGTGCAGGCCAGCGGCGCTGATTCCGAACTCGGCCGCAAGCGCACTTCCGTCCAGCAGCTGATTGCCGCCTACCGCAATGTCGGCGCCCGCTGGGCCGACCTCGACCCGCTCAAGCGCGCCGAGCGTCCCGCCATTCCGGAACTCGAGCCCTCGTTCTACGGCTTCACCGACGCCGACCTCGAGACGGTGTTCAACACCAGCAACACCTTCTTCGGCAAGGAGACCATGTCGTTGCGCGACCTGCTCAACGCCTTGCGCGAAACGTACTGCGGCACGATGGGTGCCGAGTACATGTACACCACCGACCAGAACCACAAGCGCTGGTGGCAGCAGCGGCTCGAAGGCGCCCGCACCAATCCCAAGCTCAGCGCCGAGCAGAAGAAGCACGTGCTCAACCGCCTGACCGCGGCCGAAGGCCTCGAGCGCTTCCTGCACACCAAGTACGTCGGCCAGAAGCGCTTCTCGCTCGAAGGCGGCGAAAGCTTCATCGTCTCGATGGACGAGCTGATCAACCAGGCCGGCATCAAGGGCGTGCAGGAAATCGTGATCGGCATGGCCCACCGCGGCCGCCTGAACGTGCTGGTCAACTCGCTCGGCAAGATGCCGGCCGACCTGTTCGCCGAGTTCGATCACACCGCCCCCGAAGACCTGCCCAGCGGCGACGTCAAGTACCACCAGGGCTTCAGCTCGGACGTGACCACCCCCGGCGGCCCGGTGCACCTGAGCCTTGCGTTCAACCCCTCGCACCTTGAAATCGTGAACCCCGTGGTCGAAGGCTCGGTGCGTGCCCGCATGGACCGCCGCGCCGACCCGCTGGGCAAGCAGGTGCTGCCCGTGATCGTGCACGGCGACGCCGCCTTCGCAGGCCAGGGCGTCGTGATGGAAACGCTGGCGCTGGCCGAAACCCGTGGCTACTCCACCGGCGGCACGGTGCACATCGTCATCAACAACCAGATCGGCTTCACCACCAGCGACCCGCGCGACAGCCGCTCGACGCTGTACTGCACCGACATCGTCAAGATGATCGAAGCACCGGTGCTGCACGTGAACGGTGACGACCCCGAAGCCGTGGTGCTCGCCACCCAGCTCGCGCTGGACTTCCGCATGGAATTCCAGAAGGACGTGGTCGTCGACATCATCTGCTTCCGCAAGCTGGGCCACAACGAGCAGGACACGCCTTCGCTCACCCAGCCGCTGATGTACAAGAAGATCGCCCAGCACCCCGGCACGCGCAAGCTGTACGCCGACAAGCTGGCCGCTCAAGGCCTGGGCGACACGCTCGGCGACGACATGGTCAAGGCGCAGCGCGCGGCTTTCGACGAAGGCAAGAACACGGTCGACCCCGTGCTCACCAACTTCAAGAGCAAGTACGCCGTCGACTGGAGCCCGTACCTCAACAAGAAGTGGACCGACGCCGGCGACACCGCCATTCCCTCGTCCGAGTGGAAGCGCCTGGCCGAGAAGATCACCACGCCGCCGCAAGGCTTCACCGTGCATCCGCTCGTGAAGAAGGTGCTGGACGACCGCGCCGCCATGGGCCGCGGCGACGTCAACGTCGACTGGGGCATGGGCGAGCACATGGCCTTCGCCTCGCTGGTGGCCAGCGGCTACCCGGTGCGCCTGTCGGGTGAAGACTCGGGCCGCGGCACGTTCACGCACCGCCACGCCGTGCTGCACGACCAGAACCGCGAGAAGTTCGACACCGGCACCTACACGCCGCTGCAGAACGTGGCCGACAACCAGGCTCCCTTCGTCGTGATCGACTCGATCCTGTCGGAAGAAGCAGTGCTCGCGTTCGAATACGGCTACGCCTCGAACGACCCGAACACGCTCGTGATCTGGGAAGCCCAGTTCGGCGACTTCGTGAACGGCGCGCAAGTGGTGATCGACCAGTTCATCGCCTCGGGCGAAGTGAAGTGGGGCCGCGTCAACGGCATCACGATGATGCTGCCGCACGGCTACGAAGGCCAGGGCCCCGAGCACAGCTCGGCACGCCTGGAGCGCTTCATGCAGCTGAGCGCCGACACCAACATGCAGGTGGTGCAGCCGACCACGGCCAGCCAGATCTTCCACGTGCTGCGCCGCCAGATGGTGCGCAACCTGCGCAAGCCGCTGATCATCATGACGCCGAAGTCGCTGCTGCGTAACAAGGATGCGACCTCGCCGCTGTCCGAGTTCACCAAGGGCAGCTTCCAGACCGTCATTCCCGACAGCAAGGGCCTGAAGGCCGAGAAGGTCAAGCGCCTGATCGCCTGCTCGGGCAAGGTGTACTACGACCTGGCCAAGAAGCGCGAAGAACGTGGCGACGAAGACGTGGCGATCATCCGCGTCGAGCAGCTCTATCCGTTCCCGCACAAGGCATTCGCCGCCGAGATCAAGAAGTACCCCAACCTCGTCGACGTGGTCTGGTGCCAGGACGAGCCGCAGAACCAGGGCGCCTGGTTCTTCGTGCAGCACTACATCCACGAAAACATGCAGGACGGCCAGAAGCTCGGCTACTCCGGCCGTGCCGCTTCGGCATCGCCGGCGGTGGGCTACTCGCACCTGCACCAGGAACAGCAGAAGGCGCTCGTCGATGGCGCGTTTGGCAAGCTCAAGGGCTTCGTGCTGACCAAGTAAAACCAGTTTCTTTTCACACGAATACCCTGAAGAACAAAACGGAGCTCACTCCAAATGTCTATCGTAGAAGTCAAAGTCCCCCAGCTTTCCGAATCCGTGGCCGAAGCCACCATGCTCACGTGGAAGAAGAAGGCCGGCGAAGCCGTCGCCGTCGATGAAATCCTGATCGAAATCGAGACCGACAAGGTCGTGCTCGAAGTGCCCGCGCCTTCGGCTGGCGTGCTGGCAGAAATCGTGCAGCCCGACGGCGCCACCGTGGTGGCCGATCAGCTGATCGCCAAGATCGACACCGAAGGCAAGGCTTCGGCCGCAGCCCCGGCGGCAGCGCCCGCAGCAGCAGCTCCGGCTGCCGCAGCGCCTGCCCCGGCAGCAGCTGCAGCCGCCACCGGCGGTTCGAAGTCCGACGTGGCCATGCCCGCAGCCGCCAAGCTGCTGGCAGACAACAACCTGAAGACCAGCGACGTCGCAGGCACCGGCAAGGACGGCCGCGTCACCAAGGGTGACGTGCTCGGCGCGGTTGCCTCGGGCGCCAAGCCTGCCGCGGCTGCCACCATCGCGGCACCGGCTGCCAAGCCGGCGCTGCCGCAAGTTGCCGCACCGACCGGTGCGCCCGACCTGGGTGAGCGTCCGGAGCAGCGCGTGCCGATGAGCCGCCTGCGCGCCCGCATCGCCGAGCGCCTGCTGCAATCGCAGTCGACCAACGCCATCCTGACCACGTTCAACGAAGTCAACATGGCGCCCGTCATGGAGCTGCGCAAGCGCTTCCAGGACAACTTCACCAAGGAACACGGCGTGAAGCTCGGCTTCATGTCCTTCTTTGTGAAGGCCGCTGTGCATGCGCTGAAGAAGTACCCGGTGATCAACGCCTCGGTCGACGGCAATGACATCCTGTACCACGGCTACTTCGACATCGGCATTGCCGTCGGTTCGCCGCGCGGCCTGGTGGTGCCGATCCTGCGCAATGCCGACCAGATGAGCTTTGCCGACATCGAGAAGAAGATCGCCGAGTTCGGCAAGAAGGCGCAAGACGGCAAGCTGGGCATCGAAGACATGACCGGCGGCACGTTCTCCATCTCGAACGGCGGCACCTTCGGCTCGATGCTCTCGACCCCGATCATCAACCCGCCCCAGTCGGCCATCCTCGGCGTGCACGCCACGAAGGACCGCGCCGTGGTTGAAAACGGCCAGATCGTGATCCGTCCGATGAACTACCTCGCCATGAGCTACGACCACCGCATCATCGACGGCCGCGAAGCCGTGCTGGGCCTGGTTGCCATGAAGGAAGCGCTGGAAGACCCGTCGCGCCTGCTGTTCGACATCTGAGGAGAAAAAATCAGATGGCAAACAAGCAATTCGACGTCGTCGTCATCGGCGGCGGCCCTGGCGGCTACATCGCGGCCATTCGTGCCGCGCAACTCGGCTTCAACGTGGCCTGCATCGACGAGTGGAAGAACGGCAAGGGCGGCCCCGCACCGGGCGGCACCTGCACCAACGTCGGCTGCATCCCGTCGAAGGCGCTGCTGCAATCGTCGGAGCATTTCGACCAGGCCGGCCACCACTTCGCGGACCACGGCATCAAGGTCGAAGGCCTGGGCCTCGACCTCGACAAGATGCTGGCCCGCAAGGACCAGGTCGTGAAGCAGAACAACGACGGCATCCTGTACCTGTTCAAGAAGAACAAGATCACGTTTTTCCATGGCCGCGCCTCGTTCGTGAAGACTGACGAAACCGGCTATGAGATCAAGGTGGCGGGCGCCGCCGAAGAGTCGATCAGCGGCAAGCACATCATCGTGGCCACGGGCTCCAATGCCCGCGCACTGCCGGGCGCACCGTTCGACGAGGAAAACATCCTCTCGAACGACGGCGCGCTGCGCATCGGCGCGGTGCCGAAGAAGCTGGGCCTGATCGGCTCGGGCGTCATCGGCCTCGAAATGGGTTCGGTGTGGCGTCGCCTCGGCGCGGAAGTCACGGTGCTCGAAGCACTGCCGACCTTCCTCGGCGCAGTGGACGAGCAGATCGCCAAGGAAGCCAAGAAGGCCTTCGACAAGCAGAAGCTCAAGATCGAACTCGGCGTCAAGGTCGGCGAGATCAAGTCGTCGAAGAAGGGCGTGAGCGTTGCGTGGACCAATGCCAAGGGCGAAGCCCAGACGCTGGAAGTCGACAAGCTGATCGTGTCGATCGGCCGCGTGCCCAACACCATCGGCCTGAACGCCGAAGCCGTTGGCCTGAAGCTCGACGAGCGCGGCGCCATTGCCGTGGACGACGAGTGCAAGACCAGCCTGCCCAATGTCTGGGCCATCGGCGACGTGGTGCGCGGCCCGATGCTGGCGCACAAGGCCGAGGAAGAGGGCGTTGCCGTGGCGGAGCGCATTGCGGGCCAGCACGGTCACGTCAACTTCAACACGATCCCGTGGGTGATCTACACCAACCCCGAGATCGCGTGGGTCGGCCAGACCGAGCAGCAGCTCAAGGCAGCGGGCCGCTCCTACAAGGCCGGCACCTTCCCGTTCCTCGCGAACGGCCGCGCGCGTGCTCTGGGCGACACGACCGGCATGGTCAAGTTCCTGGCCGACGCTGCCACCGACGAGATTCTGGGCGTGCACATCGTGGGCCCGCAGGCCAGCGAGCTGATCTCCGAAGCCGTCGTGGCGATGGAGTTCAAGGCCAGCGCCGAAGACATCGCGCGCATCTGCCACGCTCATCCGTCGCTGTCGGAAGCAACGAAGGAAGCGGCACTCGCCGTGGACAAGCGCACGCTGAACTTCTGATCTCGCGATCTTTCTTTTGACCAGCGTCAAACAGGCCTATGAGGCGGAACTCGCAGCGCGCGGGTTCCACAGCGATCCAGCGCAACTGCATGCCGTGGAGGCACTGGATCGCTGCGCCAACGAATGGGCCGAGTACAAGGCCCAGCGCTCGAATGCGCTGAAGAAGTTCATCAACCGGCCGGAGCTTCCGCGCGGCGTCTACATGTACGGTGGCGTCGGGCGGGGCAAGAGCTTCCTGATGGACCTGTTCTTCAACGCCGTGCCGCTGCGGCGCAAGACGCGCCTGCACTTTCACGAGTTCATGCGCGAGGTGCACCGCGAACTGCGCGAGTTGCAGGGCACGGTCAATCCGCTCGACGAGCTTGGGCTGCGCATTTCCAAGCGCTACAAGCTGATCTGCTTCGACGAGTTCCACGTGGCGGACATCACCGACGCGATGATTCTTCATCGGCTGCTGGTGTCGCTGTTCGAGAACGGCGTGGGTTTCGTCACCACCTCCAATTTCAAGCCGGACGATCTGTACCCCGGTGGCTTGCACCGCGACCGCATCCTGCCCGCCATCGCGCTGCTGAACGAAAAGCTCGAAGTGCTGAGCGTCGACAACGGCACCGACTACCGGCGCCGCACGCTCGAACAACTGCGCATGTACCTCACGCCGAACGACGCGGCGGCCGAGAAGGAAATGCGCAAGGCTTTCGACAAGCTGGCCGAGACGGCCGACGAAAACCCCGTGCTGCACATCGAGCAGCGCGAGATCCGTGCTCGGCGCAAGGCCGGCGGCGTGGTCTGGTTCGATTTCAAGACGCTGTGCGGCGGTCCGCGCTCGCAGAACGACTACCTCGAAATTGCGAGCCAGTTCCACACCGTGCTGTTGTCCGATGTGCCGCACATGCCGGTGCGCATGGCTTCGGAAGCACGCCGTTTCACGTGGCTGGTCGACGTCTTGTACGACCGGCGCTGCAAGCTCATCATGTCGGCTGAGGTTCCGCCCGAGGCGTTGTACACCGAGGGGCCGCTGTCGCACGAGTTTCCGCGCACGGTCTCCCGGCTCACCGAAATGCAATCGAGCGAGTTTCTCGCCCTGGAACGCCGCATCGTCGACACCCGACTCACATGAAAAAATTCGCTCTTGCCCTGCTCATGACGTTGGCCAGCCTGCCGCTGTGGGCGCAGTCCAACGCCGCCGCGGGCAATGCCGACCTCGAGGGCGAAAAGCGCCGGCTTTCCACCGAGCGCGAGGCCATCGAGAAGCGCTTCGTCGAAGAGCGGGCCGCCTGCTACAAGAAGTTCGCGGTGGAAGACTGCCTGCGCGAGAGTCGCAGCCGTCGCCGCAAGGAAACCGACAACATCAAGCGGCAGGAAACCGCCATAAACGACATCCTGCGCCAGCGCAGCGGCGCGGCCGAGCTGCAGAAGCTCGACCAGAAGGCAGGCACCCAGCGCCCGCAGGACACCCGCGAGAAGCAGGAGCAATCGGTCCAGGGCCAGAAGGAGCGCGAACAGCGCGCAGCCGACCATGCGGCCAGCCGCGCAGCTACAGCGGCCGAGACAGCCGAGCGCGAGCGTCAGTTCCAGTCCAAGCAGCAGGCGCACGCCGACGAGCAGGCCAAGGCGGCCCAGCGTCAAGCCGAGGCGCCTACGGCCGCCAAGCGTTTTGAAGACAAGCAGAAACGCGCCGAAGAGCACAGGGCCAGCCGCGACCGGCAGAACGCCAACCGCAGCAAGCCGCGCGGGGCACCACTGCCGGCACCGGCAGCTTCATCGCCCACGCCCTGACCGGGCACCGCTCAGGCGGCGACCGGTAGCGGGTCGAGCTTCAGAACGGCAATCGAGATGTTGTCGCCGGTGCCCCGGGCCCGGCGGCGCGCTTCACCCACCAGGATTTCGACCGCATCGCGCGGCGGCTGCGCATACAGCACGCTCGCCAGTTCTTCTGGGCTGAAGTAGTGCCAGAGCCCGTCGCTGCAAGCCATCAGCAGGTCGCCCGCCGCCAGCTTCGGGATGTAGTAGGGGTCGACGGGCGGCGGCGTGGTCGTCATGCCCAGGCAGCCGAGCAGGATGTTGCCCTGCGGATGGATGTTGGCCTCGGCCTCGGTGATCTGGCCGCGGTCGATCAGCACCTGCACGTACGAATGGTCGCGCGTGCGCCTGATGAGCTGGCCGTCGTGGAAGTGATAGATGCGCGAGTCGCCGGCGTGGATCCAGGCGCAGTCACCCTTGGGGGTCATGAGGAAGGCCGCCAGCGTGCTGTGCGGCTCCTGTTCGCTGGAGACGGCGGTGAGCTTGATGACCGTGTGCGAATCTTCGAGGATCTGCTTCAGCACGGCTTCGGGGTCGTCGCGGCCGGGCTGGTAGCGGGTGAAGAGCTGGCGTGCCGTCATCAGCACCTGGTCAGAGGCCTTGCGGCCACCGCTGCGGCCGCCCATGCCGTCGGCCACGATGCCCAGCACGCAGCCAGGCACACGCGGATGGCTCATCAGCAGCACCTGGTCTTGTTGGTACGGGCGGTCTCCCTTGTGGAGTCCGGTGGCCGCGGCGAGTCGAAAGCCTTGGGTCATGAGGCATATGCGCCTGAAGCGCGTGTTTCTGTCTGCTCGGAGATTCGTGTCAGGACGTATTATCGAATGAACATGCGCCGCAAAAACTTCGCGTGCGCTCCCCACCGTTGGACTCCAATCTTCACTCCCTTTCCCGTCAGCTGATCGAACTGCGCATCGAGCACGCCGATCTCGACGCCACCATCGACCGGTTGGCCGAAGGCTCGCCGCAAGACGAGCTGCTGCTGCGGCGCCTGAAAAAGCGCCGCCTCGCGTTGCGTGACCAGATCACGCGCCTTGAAAACGACCTCGATCCGAAAGAGCCGGCGTGACAGGTGCGCTCGAAGACAAGGTGCGCGACGCCTTCGCGCAGGACGGCGCGCTGTCGCGTGCCGCCGACCAGTTCCGCGAACGCTCGGGCCAGACCGAAATGGCGATGGCCGTCGCCCGCACCATCGACCAGGGCGGCGTGCTGGTGGTCGAGGCAGGCACCGGGGTGGGCAAGACCTTTTCGTACCTCGTGCCGGCCCTGCTGAGTGGTGAGCGCGTGCTGCTGTCGACCGCCACCAAGACATTGCAGGACCAGCTGTTCGGCCGTGATCTGCCGCGTCTTGTCGAAGCCTTCGGTCTGCCGGTGCGCACGGCGCTGCTCAAGGGGCGCGCCAGTTACCTGTGCCTGCACCGGCTCGACCAGGCGCGTCATGACGCCTCATTGCCCGAGCGAGGCAGCCTGCGCACGCTCGCCAAGATCGAGCAGTGGTCGAAGGCCACGCGCACGGGCGACCTGGCCGAGCTGCCCGGGCTCGACGAGCGCTCGCCGCTGATTCCGCTGATCACTTCCACGCGAGAGAACTGCCTGGGCGCGCAATGCCCGCAGTTCAAGCCTTGCCATGTCAACCTGGCGCGGCGCGAGGCGCTGGCGGCCGACATCGTGGTCATCAACCACCATCTGTTCTTTGCCGACCTCGCAGTGCGCGAGACCGGCATGGCCGAACTGCTGCCGACCGTGAGCGTGGTGGTGTTCGACGAGGCCCACCAGCTCAACGAAACCGGCGTGCAGTTTCTCGGCGCCCAGCTCGGTAGCGGCCAGGCGCTCGACTTCGCGCGCGACATGCTGGCGGCCGGCTTGCAACATGCGCGCGGCCTCGTCGATTGGCAGCAACTGGTCGGCGCGCTCGAGCGGGCGGCGCGCGAACTGCGGCTGGTGGTCGGCAAGCAATGGCCGGGCGCCAAGCTGCGCTGGCTGGGCGCGTCGCCCGAGGGTATCGATCCCGATGCATGGCAGCGCGCGCTGGATGATCTGCTCCACGCGTTCGAGCTGGCTGCAGAGGGGCTTGCCACCGTCAGCGAAATTTCGCCCGACTTTGTGCGGCTGCACGAGCGAGCCCGTCAACTCGCGAAACGCACCGCACGCTTCGCCTTGCCGTGCGAGGTCGATTCGGTGCGCTGGGTCGATGTGGGCACGCAGTTGCGGCTCATCGAGTCGCCGCTGGACATCGCCGATGCCATGCGCAAGCGGGTGCTCAAGATCGTCGATGCAGACGCTGATGTTGGCGACGATGACGACGACGAAGATCTCGACGGTTACGGTGAGCGGCCGGCGCGCGAGGCAGCGGCGGCGCAGGAAGACAGCGGCCGTGCCTGGGTCTTCACCTCGGCCACGCTGGGCGATGAGCCCACGCTGCGCTGGTTTACCGAGCCCTGCGGACTGCAGGACGCGGAAGTGCTGCGCGTACAGAGCCCGTTCGACTATGCCTCGCAGGCCGCGCTCTATGTGCCGCGCGCGTTTCCCAAGCCCAATGATCCGTCGCACAGCCAGCGCGTCGCGGAATTGGCTGCGCGCGGCGCGACGGAGCTCGGCGGTCGCACGCTGGTGCTGACGACCACGCTGCGAGCACTGCGCACCATTGGCGACGCGATGAAGCAGCAGTTCGAACTGCTCGACGCGCAAGTGCGGCCCGAAGTGCTGGTGCAGGGCGAGTTGCCCAAGCGCGTGCTGATGGACCGCTTCCGCGAAGGCGCGAGCGCCGGGCGCGCGGGTTGCGTGCTGGTGGCATCGGCCTCGTTCTGGGAGGGCTTCGATGCACCGGGCGATGCACTGCAGCTGGTGGTGATCGACAAGCTGCCATTCCCGCCGCCCAACGATCCGCTGGTCGAGGCGCGTTCACAGCGCCTGGAATCACAAGGACGCAGTTCGTTTGCCGACTATTCGCTGCCCGAGGCGGCCGTGGCGCTCAAGCAGGGGGCGGGGCGGTTGATTCGGCGGGAAACCGACAGCGGCGTGCTGGCGATCTGCGATACGCGGCTGGTGGCCATGGGCTATGGCCGCCGGTTGCTGTCGGCGCTGCCGCCGATGCGACGGCTCGAAAACGAATCGGATTTCGAGGCCGCGCTGGACGCGCTCAAGACCTAGTTTCTGACTAGGAAGAGCGCGTCGTGAGCGCGCGTGCTCTGGTGGCTTACCAGAGCTTCCACCAAGGGTCGTCCTTGCCCTTGAAGCCGTTCGCGAGGTAGGTGCTCTGCGGATAGTTGGTGGTCAGCACGCGCTGGGCGTCGTCGCGCAGGTCCTTCATGCCGAGAGCGTCGTACGACTTCACCATGATGAACAGGGCTTCTTCGAGTGCCGGCACTTCGCGGTAGTCGGCCAGCGCGATCTGGGCCCGATTGATGGCGGCCAGGTAGGCACCGCGCGAGTAGTAGTAGCGTGCCACGTGAACTTCGTACTGCGCGAGCGAGTTCACGATGTAGTTCATGCGCTGGCGCGCGTCAGGGGCGTAGCGCGAATCGGGGAAGCGCGTGACGAGGTCCTTGAACGACTCGAACGATTCCTTGGCGGCCTTCTGGTCGCGCTCGGACAAGTCCTGGCGCGTCATGAACGCGAACATGCCGAGGTCGTCGTTGAAGTTGATCACGCCCTTGAGGTACAGCGCATAGTCGAGAGCCGTGCTCGCCGGATGCAACTTCATGAAGCGGTCGATGGTGGCGATGGCGCTTGCCTTTTCGCCCGACTTGTACTGGGCGTAGGCCTTTTCCAGCTGCGCCTGCTGCGCGAGTGGTGTGCCGGCGGCGCGGCCTTCGAGCTTCTCGTAGAGCGGAACGGCCTTGTCGTAGGCGCCCGATCCGGCCTCTTCCTTGGCTTCAGAGTAGATGCGGTTGGGGCTCCAGTTGGCGGTCTTGTCGACGGAGGTAGACGAGCAGCCAGCTGCCAGCAGAGCCGCCGCGCTGAGCGCGATCCAGCTGGGGACCGATAATTTGGCGCGAAACATCACATACGGCTTTCGTGAAACAGTTGCCCTCAATTATATCGACCGACCCTTTGGGCAATACCCCCGAGACCGCCGAGGTGGCCGAGCTCGAAGAGGGCGCCGATCCGATCGAGCCCAGCGAGCAACGGCCTTTCGTCATCGACCCGGCCCAGCACGGCCAGCGGCTGGATCGCGCGCTTGCCGCGCTGGTACCCGAGTTTTCTCGCAGCTATCTGCAGCAACTGATCGAGGCTGGCGCGGTGGAACTGCAGGGCCGCACGCTCACCAAAGTCTCGGCCACAGTGAAGGCGGGGCAGGCCGGCCGCATCGAGTTGCGCCCCACGCCCCAAAGCCAGGCCTTTCGGCCCGAGGCGATGGACATCGTCACCGTGCACGAGGACGAGCACCTGCGCATCGTCGACAAGCCAGCCGGCCTCGTGGTTCACCCGGCGCCCGGACATTGGAGCGGCACGCTCCTGAACGGCCTGCTTGCGCTGGACCCCAAGGCCGTGCTGCTGCCGCGCGCCGGCATCGTGCACCGGCTCGACCGCGACACCAGCGGCCTGATGGTGGTGGCGCGCACCCGCGCCGCCATGGACGCGATGGTGGCGCTGATCGCCGCCCGCGAGGTCAAACGGCAGTACCTGGCCATCGGCCACAAGCCGTGGGAGGGCGCCGCGGCCCGCCAGGTCGACGCCCCCATCGGTCGCGACCCACGCAACCGGCTGCGCATGGCCGTGGTCGATCTTGAAAGGCATGCGGGCAAGACGGCGCGTACGCTGATCGAGCGGCTCGACAGCAACGCCGAAGGCTGCGCCGTGCGCTGCACGCTCGAAACCGGGCGCACCCACCAGATCCGCGTGCACATGGCGTCGATTGGGCATCCGCTGGTGGGCGATGCCCTTTATGGCGGCGCGCCGGCTGCCGGGCTGTCGCGCCAGGCGCTGCATGCATTCAGGCTGGCCTTCGTGCACCCCGTCACGCAAGAGGCGATGGAGTTCCGCTCGCCGCCGCCACCGGATCTCGTTCAGGCTTTGCAGTCCTGGGGGCTGGATTACAATCGCGCCTGACGGCCCGAGGGCCGCGCCGGTCACCCAAGGCCGGCCTTGCGTTGCATTTGCCGCGTGCCTGCAGCGCCTACTCCTTTCATCCTTCTGAACAAGCGTCCCTGAGGCGCCTTTTCCCGGATAACGCGAACCATGAATACGGCGGATGCCAAGCGCATTCTCGAAACCGCCTTGATCTGTTCGAGCCAGCCGTTGCCGGTGCGCGATATGCGCGTGCTGTTCGACGACGAACTGGGTGTGGACACCATCAAGGTGCTGTTGCTTGAACTGCAGGAAGACTGGGCGCAACGCGGCCTGGAGCTTGTGAGCGTCGGCAGCGGCTGGCGCTTCCAGAGCCGGCCGGAAATGCGCGACCACCTCGACCGCCTGCACCCCGAGAAGCCGCCGCGCTACACGCGGGCCGCACTCGAGACGCTGGCCATCATCGCCTACCGGCAGCCGGCCACGCGCGGCGACATGGAAGACATCCGCGGCGTGACGATCAATTCGTTGATCCTCAAGCAACTGGAAGATCGCGGCTGGGTCGAAGTCATCGGCCACCGCGAAACGGTCGGCCGACCGGCGCTGTATGCAACCACGCGCCAGTTCCTCGACGACCTGGGCCTGGCTTCGCTCGATCAGCTGCCATTGATCGAAACGCCCGCGCAGCAGGCCGCGCTGGTCGATGCGCTCGAACGGGCGTCGGGTGAGCAGCAGGGGCTGCCTATCGATGCCGCGCCGGAGGCTGAAGCACTGGCCGAGGGCGATGCGGATGCGTCGGCGATGGCGGAGCTGGAGCCAGCCGCCGCCGAAGCCGAAGCGACCGAAGCGGAGCAGGAAGTCGCTGCCTCGCGGCAAGATGAAGAAGAGCCGGCAGAAGAGCCCGCCGAGCCCGCCGTCATCGACATGGCGCCAGAAGTCGCTGAAGAAGCGGTCGAAGCCGCCGAAGCGCAGTTTGCCGAGAACGCGGCAGACACCGAATCCCCCGCCGAGCCCGCCCAGGCGCCGTCGCCAGAACCCGAAGCCCCGTCCCAGGACGAGGTCGACCCTCACGCTCCCTCTCCCGGAAAAACCTCATGAGCACAACCGACACCGAAGACGCGGCGATGCTGCCGGCCGAGCCCGAAGTCAAAAAGAAGAAGAGGGCGGCCGCGCCCAAGAAGGCTGCAGGTGATGCTATTGAATCGGTAGCGTCCGAGGTCGCGGCGCAGGAAGCCGCCGCACCGGCGGAGGCTGAAGCACCCAAGAAGCCGCGCGCGCCCCGCAAGAAGAAGCCGGTGGAGCAAGCTGTGGCGGATGAAGTAGCGGCGTCGCCTGCCGCGGAGGCGTCCGAGATGGCCGTGCCGGCAGCTGTTGCTGCAGAGGAAGCATCAGTTGCCTCCGCTGCAGTTGAAGAAGAGGCTCGCAATCCAGCGCCAGTCGAGGCCGCCCGCCAAGCGCCCCAGCCCGAACAAGCCGATCGCATCCACGACCGTGACGACGAAGAGCGGGACGAGGACGAAGACGAAGACGAAGAGGAGCCCGACGAGGAAGAAGACGACCTCGACCGCGCCCGCCGTGCCGCCGAGCGCGAGCAGCGCAATGCCTTGCCGCCCGAGCCGATCCGCTTCGCGGACGTCATCTCCGGCCAGTTCGATGCCGACGAAGAAAGCCCAGAGGTCCCGCCGCTCAAGCGCGTGCTGCTGCCCGAGGCCGATTCGCCCAAGCTTCACAAGGTGCTGGCGCAGGCTGGCCTCGGCTCGCGGCTAGAAATGGAGCAGCTGATTCTCCAGGGCCGTATTTCTGTCAATAACGAGCCGGCCCACATCGGCCAGCGCATCCAGTTCGGCGACCAGGTCAAGATCAACGGCAAGCCGATCCGCTACCGCATCGCGCCCCCGCCGCCCCGCGTGATCGCGTATCACAAGCCTGTGGGCGAGGTGGTGACGCATGACGATCCGCAGAACCGCCCGACCGTGTTCCGCAAGCTGCCGCGCCTGCAACAGGGCAAGTGGCAGTCGGTCGGCCGTCTCGACCTGAATACCGAAGGCCTGCTGCTGTTCAGCAGCTCTGGCGACCTGGCCAATCAGCTCATGCACCCGCGCTTCGGCCTGGAGCGCGAGTACGCGGTGCGCGTGCTGGGCGCGCTCACCAGCGAAGAAAAGCAGAAGCTGCTCGACGGCGTACGCCTCGACGACGGCATGGCGCAGTTCGGCACCATCGAAGACGGCGGTGGCGAGGGCTCGAATTGCTGGTACCGCGTGACCATTTCCGAAGGCCGCAACCGCGAAGTGCGCCGCCTGTTCGAGTCGGTGGGCCATGCGGTCAGCCGGCTGATCCGCATCCGCTACGGTGCCATGGTGCTGCCGCGCGGCCTGAAGCGCGGTGCCTGGATGGAGCTCGACGAGCGCGACATCCGTGCGCTGTTCCAGGCCTCCGGCGGCGCAGCTGCCCGGCCCGGTCCACAACAGCAGCAGCGCGGCCCGGGGCAGGAGGGCGGTGGTGGCAATGGCCGCAACGGGCGCAACAAGAAGCGCCGGGGCAACCGCAATGGCGGCGGTGGCGGCCAGCCGCCGCGCGACATGCGCGATGCACGCGAAGATGGCGGGCGTGAAGCGCCGATTCCGAACCCGCTGGGCGACGGCCGTCCGCCGCGCGGCGACCGGGGTGCCCGCCCCAATCGTGGCGGTGGCAACGGCGGTCCGCCCCAGGGGCAGGGACGCCGCGGCAACAGCGGCAATAGTGGCAATAGTGGCAACCGCCAGGGCGGCGGCAATCGCCAGCAGGGCGACGACCGTCAGCCGAGCGGCGCCAACCAGCCCGATCCGATGAAGACCTCGTTGGGCTACATCGGCGCAGACAGCTTCTCGCGCCAGCGCAAGGAGCAGCGCGGAGGTCCGCGTCGTGGTGGAGGAGGCGGGGGCGGTGGTGGCGGCTTCGGCGGTCAGGGCGGCCAAGGTGGCGGACGCCGTCGCGGGCGCTGAAAGCCAGCCGTCGGAGCGCGGCCTTTCGCGGGGTTTTCACCAATCCGCAAGGCTGCGCCGGTTAAAATCAGAGGCTTTGTCGACATGTGACGCAACAAATTCGTTGCAGTTGTGACAAAACACTTCAAAATCAAAGCTCCAGGAAGCATTTCAATGGCTATCGAACGTACCCTTTCCATCATCAAGCCCGACGCAGTTGCCAAGAACGTCATCGGCAAGATCGTTTCCCGTTTTGAAGCTGCTGGCCTCAAGATCGTCGCCGCCAAGCTGGTGCATCTGTCGCGCAACGAAGCCGAACAGTTCTACGCCGTGCACAAGGAACGTCCCTTCTTCAAGGACCTCGTCGAGTTCATGATCTCGGGCCCCGTGTTCGTGCAAGTGCTCGAAGGCGAAAACGCCATCGCCAAGAACCGCGACCTGATGGGCGCCACCGACCCCAAGAAGGCAGCCGCCGGCACCATCCGCGCCGACTTCGCCGACAGCATCGACGCCAACGCCGTGCACGGTTCGGACGCTGCTGAAACCGCAGCGAACGAAGTCGCTTTCTTCTTCGCCGGCCTCAACGTCTACGCACGCTGAAGCCGTATCTCGACCGATTCCATGACCACGGCCAATCTGCTCGACTTCGATCTCGAGGGGTTGGCTGCGTTCTGCGAAAAACTCGGCGAGAAAAAATTCCGCGCCACGCAGCTGTTCCGCTGGATTCACCAGCGTGGCGCCAGCGACTTCACCCAGATGACCGATCTGGCGAAGTCGTTGCGCGAGAAGCTCGCGACTACCGCGCGCGTGGAGGCCCTGCCGGTCATCACGCAGCACGAATCCAAGGACGGCACGATCAAGTGGCTGTTCGACGTCGGTGACGGCAATGCCGTCGAAGCCGTATTCATTCCCGAGGACGACCGTGGCACTTTGTGCGTGTCGTCCCAGGCCGGCTGTGCGGTCGGTTGCCGCTTTTGCTCGACCGGGCATCAGGGCTTCAGCCGCAACCTGAGCACGGGCGAAATCGTCGCCCAGCTCTGGTTTGCCGAACACTTCCTGCGCAAGCACCTCAAGCGCGACGAACGCGTCATCTCCAACGTGGTGATGATGGGCATGGGCGAGCCGCTGCAGAACTACTCGGCGCTGGTGCCCGCGCTGCGCACCATGCTCGACGACAACGCCTACGGGCTGTCGCGCCGTCGCGTGACGGTGTCGACTTCCGGCGTGGTGCCGATGATCGATCGCCTGGGCGCCGATTGCCCGGTGGCCATGGCCGTTTCGCTGCATGCGCCCAACGACGCGCTGCGCGACGACCTCGTGCCCCTCAACCGCAAGTACCCGATTGCTGAACTCATCGAGGCCTGCAAGCGCTACCTGGCGCATGCGCCGCGCGATTTCATCACCTTCGAATATTGCATGCTGGATGGCGTGAACGACCAGCCCGAGCATGCGCGGCAGCTCGTCGAACTGGTGCGCACGCACGGCATCTCGTGCAAGTTCAACCTGATTCCTTTCAACCCGTTTCCGGCCTCGGGCCTGCTGCGCTCGCCGCAGCCGCGCGTGTTGGCATTCGCCAGGACGCTGAGCGAAGCCGGTCTTGTGACCACCGTGCGCAAGACGCGCGGCGACGACATCGATGCCGCCTGCGGTCAGCTCGCCGGCGACGTCAAGGACCGCACCCGCGCGGCCGAGCGCATGGCCCAGCGCCGTGCAACCGAGCGCCCCGTTGTTTTGCATCCGGTCCGCAAGGCCGCCCCCCAGGAGCATTGAACCGATGAGCATGGTCATTTCGACGACAACCGCGAACGTGCAGCGGATGCTGACTACAGGTTTCGCGGGTGTCGCCGTGGCGTTGCTGCTTGCGGGCTGCGTGAACACGCGCACTACCACCACCAGTCTGGCCGATACCAGCTCAGGCAAGGGCACTGAGGTGGTCACCGAGTCCGACGAGTCCAGCCGGCAACGCCGCGCGCGCCTGCGCATGGAGCTGGCCGCCGGCTATTTCGAGCATGGCCAGACCACTGTTGCGCTTGACGAGCTCAAGCAGGCGCTGGTCGCCGACCCCAACAACGCCGACGCCTACAACCTGCGCGGCCTGGTCTACATGCGGCTGGACGACGCCGGCATGGCCGAAGACAGCTTCCGCCGCGCCATCGCCATCAATCCGCGCGACCCCAACGCACGCCACAACTACGGCTGGCTGCTGTGCCAGCAGAACCGCTATGGCGACGCGGCCGCGCAGTTCACCGAGGCACTGGCAGTGCCGAGCTATGCCGACCGCGCCAAGACGCTCATGACGCAGGGCGTGTGCGAACTCAAGGCAGGGCAGCGCGTGCAAGCCGAGCGCAGCCTCATGCAGGCCTACGAGATCGACGCCGGCAATCCGGTGGTTGGCTTCAACCTTGCTTCGGTATTGGCGCAGCGCGAGGAATGGTCGCGCGCGCAGTTCTACATTCGCCGCGTCAACAACAGTGCCTCGGCCAGCGCCGAGACGCTCTGGCTCGGCATCAAGATCGAACGAAAGCTGAACAACCGCGAGGCAGTCGCGCAGTTGGGAGGCCAACTGCAACGACGCTTCCCCCAGTCGCGGGAGGCAACAGCGTACGAGCGCGGGAATTTCAATGACTGATCGGGTTTCGGAGTTCGGCACTTCCGCAGCACTGCCGCTGGAAGAAGGCGACATCACGCACAAGACGGCCGGCGACCTGCTGCGCGAGGCGCGCGAGGCTCATGGCCTGCACATCGAGATGGTGGCGGCCGCCCTCAAGGTGCCGCCGCAGAAGCTCATGGCGCTTGAAGCGGACGACATTGCCTCGCTGCCAGACCCGGTCTTCGCTCGCGCCCTGGCGAGCAGTGTCTGCCGTGCTTTGCGCATCGACCCGGCGCCCGTGCTTGCGAAGCTGCCCAGCACGCAAAGGGTGTCGCTGGCCGAGGCCGACCGAACCCTTCGGACGAACATCACCTCGGGCACGCCGCGCTGGAACAGCAGCGGACGCTCTAGCGGGCTGCCTTCGCGCGGATTGCTGATCGTGGTGCTGGTGCTGCTGGTTGGCGCGGCCGCGTTGTTCTGGTTGCCGCAGTCGGTGTTCGACCAGATCAGTGCTTCCGTATCGCGCCTGACAGCGCGCAGTGAGGCCGATACGGAACAGGCACCCGCGAACGGACCGGCTTCAGCCGGTGCAACTGGCGCCGTGGCCGAAACGGTGCCCTCGCAGGCTGTGGCACCGAGCGCTCCGGTGGGCCAAGTCCCCGCCGCGGCCATCGCCAATACGCCAGCTGTCCCTGCAGCGGTTGCGGTTGCCCCCGCCGCGCCAGTGGCGACTGCCGCAAGCACAAGCAGCCAGCAACTCGTTTTCGTGGCACGTGAAGAGTGCTGGATCACCGTGACCGAAGCCGGCGGCAAGCAGTTGCTGCGTCGCAGCCTGCAGGCCGGCGAAACGGTCGGCCTGTCGGGCGCGCTGCCGCTGTCCGTGGTGGTGGGCCGTGCGTCGGCGGTCGATGTGCAGGTAAGCGGCAAGCCTTACGATCTGACGCCTGTCACGCGCGGCGGTGGCGTGGCGCGTTTCGAGGTGAAATCGTGACCGACTGCTATCCCGATCCCATTCCATCGGCGGCACCCAAGGCGCGCCGTTCGCGCCAGTCCAGCGTGGCCTGGGGCTCGCGTGTGGTCACGGTGGGCGGCGATGCCCCCGTGCGCGTGCAGTCCATGACCAACACCGACACCGTGGATGCCATCGGCACCGCGATCCAGGTGAAGGAGCTGGCTATCGCCGGCTCGGAAATGGTCCGCATCACCGTCAACACGCCCGAAGCCGCAGCGCAGGTGCCCTACATCCGCGAGCAGCTCGACCGCATGGGCATCGACGTGCCGCTGATCGGCGACTTCCACTACAACGGCCACCGTCTGCTCACCGACTATCCGGCCTGCGCCGAGGCGCTGAGCAAGTACCGCATCAACCCCGGCAACGTGGGCAAGGGCGACAAGCGCGACCGCCAGTTCGGCCAGATGATCGACGCGGCCATGCGCTGGAACAAGCCCGTGCGCATCGGCGTCAACTGGGGCAGCCTCGACCAGGAACTGCTCGCCAGCCTGATGGACACCAACAGCCAGCGCGCCGAGCCGTGGGACGCCAAGCAGGTGATGTACGAGGCGCTGATCACCTCGGCCATCGAGTCCGCGAAGCTGGCCGAATCGATGGGCATGGCCGGCAACCAGGTCATCCTGTCGTGCAAGGTGAGCGGCGTGCAGGACCTGATCTCGGTCTATCGCGAGTTGGCCCGCCGCTGCGACTATGCGCTGCACCTGGGCCTCACCGAGGCCGGCATGGGCACCAAGGGCACGGTGGCCTCGGCCACGGCGCTGTCGATCCTGCTGCAGGAGGGCATCGGCGACACCATTCGCGTGTCGCTCACGCCGCAGCCGGGCGAGTCGCGCACGCAGGAGGTGGTGATCGCCTCCGAAATCCTGCAGGCTCTGGGCCTGCGCGTGTTCGTGCCCAGCGTTACGGCCTGCCCAGGCTGCGGCCGCACCACCAGCACTACCTTCCAGGAACTGGCCAAGCAGATCGACGACTATCTGCGCATGCAGATGCCGGTCTGGCGCAAGAAATATCCGGGCGTCGAGACGATGAAGGTGGCCGTCATGGGCTGCATCGTCAACGGCCCTGGCGAGAGCAAGCATGCCGACATCGGCATCAGCCTGCCCGGCACCGGCGAGGCACCTGCCGCGCCGGTCTTCATCGACGGCGAAAAGGCACTCACGCTGCGCGGCGACAATATCGCCAACGAGTTTCACCAACTCGTCGAAACCTACATCGAAAAGCGCTTCGGCGGCGAACACGCTGTCGCGGCCTGACACCTCCGCAGACTCATGGCTGAAAAATTGAATGCCGTCAAAGGCATGAACGACATATTGCCGCCCGAATCGGCGCGCTGGGAATGGCTCGAGGCCACCGTGCGCGACCTGATGGGGCGCTATGCGTACCGCAATGTCCGCACGCCGATCCTTGAGCGCACGGCGCTGTTTGTGCGTGGCATCGGTGAAGTCACGGACATTGTCGAGAAGGAGATGTACTCCTTCGAGGACCGCGCGGACAAGCATGGCAAGTTCGAGCACCTGACCATGCGCCCCGAGAACACTGCCGGCCTGGTGCGCGCGGTGATCGAGCACAACATGCTGTACGAAGGCCCCAAGCGCCTCTGGTACACCGGACCGATGTTTCGCCGCGAGAACGTGCAGCGCGGACGCTTCCGCCAGTTCCATCAGATCGGTGCCGAGGCCTTGGGCTTTGCCGGGCCTGACGTCGATGCCGAGCTGATCCTGCTGGCGAGTGCACTCTGGAAAGCCATCGGACTGACCGACGTTCGCCTCGAGCTCAACAGCCTCGGGCAGCCGGCCGAACGCGCATTGCACCGCGCTCAGCTCATCGCGCACTTCGAGAAGCACGCCGACAAGCTCGACGAAGACGGCAAGCGCCGCCTGCACAGCAATCCGCTGCGGATCCTCGATACGAAGAACCCTGCGATGAAGGAAGTGGTCGAGTCGGCGCCGAAGCTGATCGACTTCCTTGGTGCGGAGTCGTTGGTCCACTTCGAGGGGCTGCAAGCCATCCTGAAGGCCAACGATATCGGCTTCACGATCAATCCTCGCCTCGTGCGCGGTCTTGACTACTACAACCTGACCGTCTTCGAGTTCGTGACCGATCGTCTTGGCTCGCAGGGTACGGTGTGCGCAGGCGGGCGCTATGACGATCTGATCGCGCAAATCGGTGGCAAGCCCGCGCCAGCCGTTGGCTGGGCGCTCGGCATCGAGCGCGTGCTCGATCTGCTGAAAGAGCAGGGCGCTGAAATTGGCGCGCCCGCGCCCGACGCTTACGCCGTCGTGCCGGATGCCGCGTCGATGCCCGTTGCGCTGCGCACCCTCCAGCAGTTGCGCGAGTCGGGCATCAGCGTGCAGATGCATGCGACGACGGCTGAGGGCCTCGCCAGCTTCAAGGCGCAGCTGAGAAAAGCCGATGCCAGCGGCGCCACCTACGCCCTGATCTTCGGTGCCGATGAACTTGCACGCGGCGAAGTGACTCTCAAGGCGCTGCGCGACGGAAGCGGCGCGCAAACCTCCCGGCCACTTGCTGAAGTGGCCGCCTGGGCCGCCACCCTACAATCGCCGGCTCCCAACAACTGACAGCGCATGGCAACCCATCTCGACCTCGAAGAACAGGAACAGCTCGACCAGCTCAAGCATTTCTGGAATACCTACGGCACCCTGATCACTTCGGTCGTGCTGCTCGTCGCTGGCGCCTTCGTGGCCTGGAACGGCTGGCAATGGTATGGCCGCAACAAGGCGGCGCAGGCCTCGTCGCTCTACGACGAGGTCGAGAAGACGGCGCAGGCGGGCGACCCCGCACGCATTGCGCTCGTGCTCGACGACATGAAGAAGCGCTTCGCCGGCACTGCCTACGCGCAGCAGGCCGGCCTGCTGGTCGCCAAGACGCTGTACGAAAAGGGCAATGCCGCAGGCTCGCGCGCCGAGCTCGAATGGGTCGCGCAGAACGCCATCGACCCCGGCTACAAGGCCATCGCCCGGCTGCGGCTGGCGGCCGAATTGCTCGACAGCAAGTCCTACGACGATGCTCTCAAGCAACTCGACGGCAGCGTGCCCAAGGAATTCGAACCGCTGGTAGCCGACCGCAAGGGCGACATCTACCTGGCTCAAGGCAAGCGCGCCGAAGCACAGACCGAATACCGCAAGGCGTGGACCGCCCTTGGCGCCACCTCCGACTATCGCCGTCTGGTTGAAATCAAGCTCAATGCGGTCGGTGTCGATCCGAAGAGTCTGGCACCCGTCGTCACCGTCACACCCGCAGCCCCCAAAACTCCCTGACCGCATCATGAATTTCAAGCGTTTCATGCCTGAATCGACCGCCCTGCGTGCGGGATCAGCTCTTGTTTTGGTAGCGTTTCTCGCCGCCTGTTCTGGCACCAGCAAGCCGAAGCCGGCCGAACTGCCCGCCAACCCGGCCCTGATGAGCGTGCGCCAAGCCTGGACTGTGCGCATTCCCGAAGTCCAGTTCCCGCTCACCACCGACGTCAGCGGCGACACGGTTACCGTGGCCGGCAGTGACGGCACAGTGGTTGCCATCGATGCCCGCGCCGGCCGCGAAACCTGGCGCGCCAGCGCCGGCGCCCCGCTGGCGGCCGGTGTCGGCAGCGACGGGTCGATGGCTGCGGTCGTCACCACCAGCAACGAGCTGGTCGCCATCGAGAACGGCAAGGTCCTCTGGAAGCAGAAGCTCTCGGCCCAGGCCTTCACCGCACCGCTGGTGGCGGGCCGCCGCGTGTTCGTGCAGACCGCCGACCGCAGCATCAGCGCCTGGGATGGCCAGAGCGGCCGTCGCCTCTGGATCCAGCAGCGCGCAGGTGAAAACCTGGTGCTGCGCAAGTCGGGCGTGCTCATCGCCGTGGGCGACACGCTGGTGGCCGGCATCGGCGGCCGGTTGGTCGGCATCAACCCCGCCAACGGCACCTCGCGCTGGGAATCGCCCATTGCGGCTCCGCGCGGCACCAACGACGTGGAACGCCTGGTCGACCTGACCGGCAGCGTGAGCCGCTTCGGCGACACGGTCTGCGCCCGCGCCTACTACGCCAGCGTCGGCTGCGTCGAAACCGTGCGCGGCTCACTGGTCTGGAGCAAGCCGGCCTCGGGCGCGGACGGTGTGAGCGGCGACAGCGGTTTTGTCTACGGCACCGAGTCCGACGGCAGCGTCGTGGCCTGGCGCCGTGCCGACGGTGAACGCGCCTGGCAGATGAGCCGCTTCAAGAATCGCAACCTCACCGCACCGCTGGCCGTGGGCCGCTCGCTGATCGTCGGCGAAGACACCGGCACGCTGCATTTCGTCTCGCGCGAAGACGGTGCGCTGCTCAATCGCATCACGCCCGATGGCTCGGCCATCACCATTACGCCGGTACTGGCCGGCAACACGGTCGTGGTGGTGACTGCCAAGGGTGGCGTTTTTGGCTATCGCCCTGAATAACTTTTCTTTCTTTTTCCAAGGCCCGACCATGAATACCGAGCCATCGAAAGGCCGGCCATGAAGCCGGTCGTGGCCCTGGTCGGGCGGCCCAACGTCGGCAAATCGACCCTCTTCAACCGCCTGACCCAGACGCGCGACGCCATCGTCGCCGACTTCGCCGGACTCACGCGCGACCGCCATTACGGCAACGGCCGCCTGGGCAAGCACGAGTTCATCGTGATTGACACCGGCGGCTTCGAGCCCGACGCGGGCAGCGGCATCTACAAGGAAATGGCCAAGCAGACGCGGCAGGCCGTGGCCGAGGCCGACGTGGTGATCTTCGTGGTCGACGCCCGCGAGGGACTCTCGGCGCAAGACCACGACATCGCCAACGAGCTGCGCCGCCTTGGCAAACCCTGCGTCTTGGCGGCCAACAAGGCCGAGGGCATGCACGACGGCACCAAGCTGGTCGACTTCTACGAGCTGGGCTTCGGCGATGTGCATGGTGTGTCGGCAGCGCACGGGCAGGGTATGCGCGACCTGGTCGAGCTTGCTCTCGAGCCGCTGAACCTGCCTGATCCAGACGACGAGACGGACGAGGACGAGGTCAATAAGCCGATCAAGCTGGCCGTGGCCGGCCGGCCCAATGTGGGCAAGTCCACGCTGATCAACACCTGGCTGGGTGAAGAGCGCCTGGTGGCCTTCGACATGCCGGGCACCACGCGCGACGCAATCTCCGTGCCCTTCGAGCGAAACGGCCAGCGCTTCGAGCTGATCGACACGGCCGGCCTGCGCCGCAAGGGCAGGGTGTTCGAGGCGATCGAGAAGTTCTCAGTGGTCAAGACGCTGCAGGCCATCGAGTCGGCCAATGTCGTGCTGCTGCTGCTCGATGCCACGCAAGGCGTGACCGACCAGGACGCGCACATTGCGGGCTACATCCTCGAGAGCGGTCGCGCGGTGGTGATCGCCATCAACAAGTGGGACGCGGTCGACAGCTACCAGCGCGAGCAGATCCAGCGGCAGATCGAGACCCGGCTGCCGTTCCTGAAGTTCGCGGCGCTGCATTTCATCTCGGCCATCAAGCGCCAGGGTCTGGGCCCGGTGTGGCAGGCGATCGCGCAGGCCCACAAGTCGGCCACGCGCAAGATGTCGACCCCGGTGCTGACACGCCTGCTGCTGGAGGCGGTGCAGTTCCAGGCGCCCAAGCGGGGCGGCATGTACCGCCCCAAGCTGCGCTATGCGCATCAGGGGGGCATGAACCCGCCGGTGATCGTGATCCATGGCAATTCGCTGGAGCATGTTACTGATGCCTACAAGCGCTTCCTCGAGGGGCGCTTCCGCAAGGAATTCGACCTTGTGGGTACCCCCTTGCGCATCGAGTTCAAGAGCTCGCACAATCCATTTGCCGACAAGGACGATTGAGGGAGCTTGGCCGCCGATGGCGGCCAATGAGCTGCAGCAGGAGTGGAAGTTCCGCCTTTTGAGAACCGTTATTTTCTCAAGGCTTTTGACCCCGATTGCTGCAGCGCAGAAACCCTGTGTTAAGGTCATCTCTCCAACAACTACTCTTGAACACGGAGAATATCGTGAGCAATAAAGGGCAACTTCTGCAAGACCCGTTTCTGAACACCCTGCGTCGTGAGCACGTGCCGGTTTCCATTTATTTGGTGAACGGCATCAAGCTGCAGGGCCAGATCGAGTCTTTTGACCAGTACGTCGTGTTGCTTCGCAATACGGTGACGCAAATGGTCTACAAGCACGCCATTTCCACCATCGTGCCGGGTCGTGCCGTCAACTTCTCGGCTGCCGAGAACGACGACGCCGCAGCCTGATCGCGCGGAGCGCGGCAGCCCTGCTGCCGCGCTTTTTCCCAATTTCTGATCCCGCTTGTCTGAACTGATCCCCCGCCAGGAAGGCGCCGCCGTTCTCGTCGGCGTCGATTTCGGGCTGCCCCATTTCGACAGCGAACTCGAGGAACTCGGCCTGCTTGCGCAGACCGCAGGCCTGACGCCCGTCGCCCGTCTTGCGTGCAAGCGCAAGGCGCCCGATGCGGCATTGTTCGTTGGTAGCGGCAAGGCCGAAGAAATCAAGGAGCTGGCTGCCCTGTACAGGGCGAGCGAGGTCATCTTCGACCAGGCCCTGAGCCCCGCGCAGCAGCGCAACCTCGAACGCCAGCTCGACGTTGCCGTCTACGACCGGACCTTTCTCATCCTCGAGATCTTCGCCCAGCGTGCGCGTTCGCACGAAGGCAAGCTGCAGGTCGAGCTGGCTCGCCTGCAGTACCTCAGCACGCGGCTGGTCCGCCGCTGGTCCCACTTGGAGCGCCAGACCGGCGGTGCCGGTGTGCGCGGCGGCCCGGGTGAAAAGCAGATCGAGCTCGACCGCCGGATGATCAGCGAGTCGATCAAGCGCACGCGCGAGCGTCTCGCCAAAGTGCAGAAGCAGCGCGGCACGCAGCGCCGCCAGCGCGAGCGCCGCGAGACCTTCAACATCTCGCTGGTGGGCTACACCAACGCGGGCAAGTCGTCACTGTTCAATGCGCTGGTCAAGGCCCGCGCCTATGCGGCCGACCAGCTGTTCGCAACGCTCGACACCACTACGCGCAACCTCTACCTGGGCGATGCGAGGCGGCAGGTGTCAATCTCCGACACCGTGGGCTTCATCCGCGACCTGCCGCACGGCCTTGTCGATGCCTTCAAGGCCACGCTGCAGGAGGCGGTCGATGCCGACCTGCTGCTGCACGTGATCGATGCCTCCAACCCGCATTACCCCGAGCAGATGGCCGAGGTGCAGGCGGTGCTGCGCGAGATCGGTGCCGACACCGTTCCGCAGCTTTTGGTATTCAACAAGCTCGATGCCCTTGAAAGCGCGCAACATCCGCTGCATCTGCAGGACGAGATGGAAATCGATGGCGTGCAGGTTCCCCGCATCTTCCTCAGCGCCAAGAGCGGCGAGGGCGTGCCGCTGTTGCGGGCCGAGCTCGCCCGGCAGTCGGGCTCCGTAGCCGATACGATGACCCCTGGGGCAAACGCTGAATTGCACGATGCAGCCGATTGATTGGGCACAATCCCGCCACTGACAAGAGAACGAAGCGAATGAATTCAAAGCCAGCGCGGAGAGGGTTTCTGGGCATGTTCAACCTGAACGATGGCCGATGGGGTCGCGGCGACGAGCCGTCGTCCTCCAACGGCGACCGCCCAGCCGGCAACCGCCCCCCCGATGCCAATCCCCCCGGCGCACCGACGCCTCCGCCTTCGGGCAACAACAACAGCAACGACAACCGTCCCCGTGGACAAGGTCCGAACCAGGGCCCGCCTGACCTCGACGAACTCTGGCGCGACCTCAATCGCAAGCTCGGTGGCTTCTTCGGTGGCAAGGGCGGCGGCAACCGCCCCAACGGCGGCAGTAGCGGCGGTGGTGGCAACGGCTACAGGCCCGACATGAAAAACGCAGGATTCGGCCTCGGCCTCGTGGCCGCGGTGGCGGTCCTGATCTGGCTCGGCACCGGCTTCTTCATCGTGAACGAAGGCCAGCAGGCCGTCGTCACGCAGTTCGGCAGCTACAAGAGCACCGTGGGCGCAGGCTTCAACTGGCGCCTGCCGTACCCCATTCAGCGCCACGAAGTGGTGGTGACCACGCAGATCCGCTCCGCAGACGTGGGCCGCGATGCCATCGTGCGCTCCACCGGACTGCGCGAATCGGCCATGCTGACCGAAGACGAGAACATCGTCGAGATCAAGTTTGCCGTGCAGTACCGCCTGAGCGACCCGCGCGCATGGCTCTACGAGAGCAAGTCGCCTGCCGACACCGTCGTGCAGGTGGCCGAGACCTCCGTGCGCGAGGTGGTCGGCAAGATGAAGATGGACGCCGCGCTGGCCGAAGAGCGCGACCAGATCGCACCGCGCGTGCGCGCGCTGATGCAGACTATCCTCGACCGCTACAAGATCGGCGTCGAAGTCGTCGGCATCAACCTGCAGCAGGGCGGCGTGCGTCCGCCCGAGCAGGTGCAGGCCGCGTTCGACGACGTGCTCAAAGCTGGCCAGGAGCGCGAGCGCACCAAGAACGATGCACAGGCCTACGCCAATAACGTGGTGCCGCTTGCCACTGGTACGGCTTCGCGCCTGAAGGAAGAGTCCGAAGCCTATAAGGCGCGGATCGTGGCGCAGGCCCAGGGTGATGCAGGCCGCTTCAGCGCGGTGCTGGCTGAATACCAGAAGGCCCCGCAGGTGACGCGCGACCGCATGTACACCGACGCCATGCAGCAGATCTACGCCAGCACGACCAAGGTACTGGTCGACAGCAAGCAGGGCTCGAACCTGCTGTACCTGCCGCTCGACAAGCTCATGCAGATGGGCGGCAACAGCGGCGCCGCCGCCACCCCGGTCGATGCGGCCAGTCCCAACGTTGCCGGCACCGCGCCGGCCCAGTCCTCGGTGATCCCGGTGGCCCCCGCGACGACCGATGTGCGTGGCCGCGATGGCCGCTCGCGTGACCGCGACGTGCGTTGAGAAAGGCCCGAAAGAATATGAACAGAATCGGATTCATCGCCACGTCGATCCTCGTGCTGCTCGTGCTGGCAAGCTCGACCCTCTTCGTGGTCGACCAGCGCCAGTTCGGCGTGGTCTATGCCCTCGGCCAGATCAAGCAGGTCATTACCGAGCCCGGCCTCAACTTCAAGCTGCCGCCGCCGTTCCAGAACGTGTCGTACATCGACAAGCGCCTGCTGACGCTGTCGAGCGTGGACACGGAGCCCATGCTTACCGCCGAGAAGCAGCGCGTGGTGATCGACTGGTACGTGCGCTGGCGCATCTCCGACCCGCAGGCCTATATCCGCAACGTCGGCCTCGACGAGAACGCCGGTGCAATGCAGCTCAACCGCGTGGTGCGCAATGCGTTCCAGGAAAACATCAACAAGCGCACCGTGCGCGACCTGATCTCGGTGCGCCGCGAGGCCCTGATGGCCGACGTGCAGCGCGAAGTGCTGTCGGTGGTCAAGGGTGCAAAGCCCTGGGGCGTGGACGTGGTCGACGTGCGCATCACGCGTGTCGACTACGTGGAAGCCATCACCGAATCGGTCTATCGCCGCATGGAAGCCGAGCGCAAGCGCGTGGCCAACGAGCTGCGTTCGACCGGTACGGCCGAAGGCGAAAAGATTCGCGCCGATGCCGATCGCCAACGCGAGGTGATTGTGGCGAACGCCTACCGCGACGCCCAGAAGATCAAGGGCGAGGGCGATGCCCAGGCCGCTTCCGCTTACAGCGAGGCCTTCGGCCGCGATCCGCAATTTGCGCAGTTCTACCGAAGCCTCGATGCCTACAAGCAGAGCTTCAACAAGAAGAGCGACGTGATGGTGCTTGACCCATCGTCGGACTTCTTCCGCGCCATGCAAGGCTCGGGCTCTACCACCAACGCCCCTCGTCGTTGATTCTTCGCCAGGAGCCGTGAGCGCCGACACTTTCTGGAGCGCATTGGCGCTCGTCCTGGTGATCGAAGGCATCCTGCCTTTTGTCTCACCAGGAGGGTGGCGGCGCGGCTTCGGGCAGCTCATGCAGCTGCGCGACGGCCAGCTTCGTTTCTTCGGACTTTGCAGCATCCTGCTGGGTTTGATACTGCTCTGGATCCTGGCCTAGTCTTGGGCTGGTCGCGGTCCCGGTAGAATCCCGGTTTAACCACGCCCCCGATCCCCATGTCCGCCTGGGTCCTCCCGGATCACATTGCCGATGTGCTGCCCTCCGAGGCGCGCCACATCGAAGAACTTCGACGCCAGCTGCTCGATACCGCCCGTGGCTATGGCTACGAGCTGGTGATGCCGCCGCTGCTCGAGCATCTCGAATCGCTGCTCTCGGGCACCGGCGAGGCGCTCGACCTCCAAACCTTCAAGCTTGTCGACCAACTTTCCGGCCGCAGCATGGGCCTGCGTGCCGACACCACCCCCCAGGTGGCGCGTATCGATGCCCATCTGCTGAACCGCGACGGCGTGGCCCGCCTGTGCTACTGCGGTCCGGTGCTCCACACCCGGCCCGACCGCCCGCACGCCACCCGCGAGCCCCTGCAGTTCGGCGCCGAGATCTACGGCCATGCAGGGCTCGAAGCCGACACTGAAACCCTGTTGCTGGCGCTCGACTGCCTCGATGCCGCCGGCCTGCGCGACGGCGTGATTGTCGACCTGGCCGATGCCCGCATCGTGCGTGCCCTGTTCGCCGGCGTGCCGGTCGATGCGGCCGCGCTGGCCCGGGTGCATGCAGCGCTGGCCGCCAAGGACGCGAGCGAGCTCGAATCGCTCACCAAGGATTTCCCCGCTGCTTCGCGCGAGGGACTGCGTGCGCTGGTTCAGCTGTACGGCGATGCGTCGGTGCTCGACGAGGCCGCCAAGGCCCTGAAAGGCACGCCCGCCGTGGGCGCTGCCCTGGCCGACCTGAAGCAGCTCGCCGCCGGTCTGCAGGGCGTGGCCGGCCGCCAGATCAGCTTCGACCTGGCCGACCTGCGCGGCTATGCGTACTACAGCGGCATGCGCTTCGGCATCTACGTGCCCGGCGCGGCCGATTCGCTGGTGCGCGGTGGCCGCTACGACGAAGTGGGGGCCGTGTTCGGCCGCAACCGTCCGGCCGTCGGCTTCAGCCTCGACGTGCGCGAACTGGTCGGCGTGCTGCCGGCCCGCCCGCTGCGCGCCGCCATCCGCGCACCCTGGAGCGATGCGGCCGGCCTGCGTCAGGCAATTGCCCAATTGCGCAAGGCCGGCGAAACGGTAGTCTGCGTGCTGCCGGGCCATGGCAGCGAAATCGATGAATTCCACTGCGATCGCGAGCTCGTCGAGCAAGCTGGCCAGTGGACTGTCCGAGCGATCTGAATTTTTGAAGTAATGGAACGAGCATGAGCGTAACCACCGGAAGAAACGTGGTCGTCGTCGGCACCCAATGGGGCGACGAGGGCAAAGGCAAGCTGGTCGACTGGCTGACGGAAAGCGCCCAGGGCGTGGTCCGTTTCCAGGGCGGCCACAACGCGGGCCACACGCTGGTCATCAACGGTGTGAAAACCGCGTTGCACCTGATTCCGAGCGGCATCATGCGGCCCGGCGTCAAGTGCTACATCGGCAACGGCGTGGTGTTGTCGGCCGCCAAGCTGTTCGAGGAAATCGAAGGGCTGGAGAAGGCCGGTGTCGAGGTGCGTTCGCGCCTGCGCATCAGCGAGGCCTGCCCGCTGATCCTCCCGTTCCATGCCGCGCTGGACATCGCGCGCGAGGCCTACCGCGAAAAGGGCGGCATCGAGAAGATCGGCACCACCGGCCGCGGCATCGGCCCGGCCTACGAAGACAAGATCGCCCGCCGCGCCCTGCGCGTGCAGGACCTGAAGCACCCCGAGCGTTTCGCGGCCAAGCTGCGCGTGCTGCTCGACCTGCACAACCACGTGCTGACGCAGGTGCTGAGCGCCCCGGCCATCGACTTCGACGAAGTCTTCAACGAGGCCATGAGGCACGCCGAGCTGCTCAAGCCCATGATGGCCGACGTCTCGCGCGAACTGAACGACGCGCACAAGAACGGCGCCAACCTGCTGTTCGAAGGCGCGCAGGGCACGCTGCTCGACGTCGACCACGGCACCTACCCGTACGTCACCTCCAGCAACTGCGTGGCCGGCAATGCCGCCGCCGGTTCGGGCGTGGGCCCGGGCATGCTGCACTACATCCTCGGCATCACCAAGGCCTACTGCACGCGCGTGGGCGGCGGTCCGTTCCCCACCGAACTCGACTGGGCCACGCCCGGCACCCCGGGCTACCACATGAGCACCGTGGGCGCCGAAAAGGGCGTGACCACCGGCCGCAGCCGCCGTTGCGGCTGGTTCGACGCCGCGCTGCTCAAGCGCTCGGCGCAGGTCAACGGCTTGTCGGGCCTGTGCATCACCAAGCTCGACGTGCTGGACGGCCTCGAAAAGCTCGAGCTGTGCACCGGCTACGAACTCGACGGCGAAATCACCGACATCCTGCCGATGGGCGCTGACGAGATCGAGCGCTGCACGCCGATCTACGAAACCCTCGAAGGCTGGAGCGAAAGCACCGTCGGCGTCACGCAGTACGACAAGCTGCCGATCAATGCGCGCCTGTACCTGCAGCGCATCGAGCAGGTCACCGGCGTGCCGATCCACATGGTGTCGACCAGCCCCGACCGCGACCACACGATCATGATGCGTCACCCCTATCTGGCCGACTGAAGAGGAAAAGAAGAACCATGTTGACCGAAGACGGCAAGCATCTCTACGTCAGCTACGACGAGTACCACAACCTGATCGAAAAGCTCGCGATCAAGGTGCACCAGTCGGGCTGGCAGTTCGACACCATCCTGTGCCTGGCGCGCGGCGGCATGCGCCCCGGCGACGTGCTCTCGCGCATCTTCGACAAGCCGCTGGCCATCATGTCGACCAGTTCGTATCGCGCCGACGCCGGCACGGTGCAGGGCCACCTCGACATCGCCCGCTTCATCACCACGCCCAAGGGCGAGATCGCAGGCCGCGTGCTGCTGGTGGACGACCTGGCCGACTCGGGCCACACGCTGCATGCCGTCATGGACATGCTGCGCAACAACTACCCGCCCATCACCGAGCTGCGCAGCGCGGTGATCTGGACCAAGGCACTGTCGACCTTCACGCCCGACTACCAGGTGGAATTTCTTGCCACCAACCCGTGGATCCATCAGCCCTTCGAAGGCTACGACTCCATGGGCGCCGAGAAGCTGATCGAGAAGTGGTCGGTCTGATCCATCGGCCGACCCTTCGGCAATAAGCAGCGCCGCCGGCTCACCCTGCGTCGCTGAGCATCGCGGTGTAGCGCCGCTGCATTTCTTCCGGCGTCAGCTTCTCGATGCTGTGCCCCACGTTCCAGCGATGGCCGAAGGGGTCGTGAAAGACGCCGGAACGTTCTCCATAAAACTGATCCTGCGGGGCCATGTCCAGCGTGGCGCCCGTGGCGACCGCGCGCGCCACCACCGCGTCGGCATCGTCCACGTGCAGGTGCAGCGTGACGGCCGTGCCGCCCAGCGTCTTCGCGCTGTGGATGTTGAACTCGGCGAATTCGTCCGAGATCATCAGGATCGCGCCATTGTTGAAGTCCAGCTCCGCATGGCCGATGCGGCCGCTCGGCTCGGTCAGGCGAAAGATTTCCTTCACCTCGAAGACCTTGCAATAGAACTCGATGGCTGCGCCGGCATCGTGGACGCAGAGGTACGGAAACAGCTCGTGGATGGCCATGGTTTTGTCCGGTCTGTTTGATGAGATAGGCGCGATTCTGGTGGCCGGTGCTTTCCAGGTCTTGAACAAATTTGACCTGCGGGTGAGTAGTCAGATTCGCACATGCCGGGACGATGCTGGTGCTGCCCGCCGATACGCCTGCGGTGACATACCGGCGATGGCCAGGAAGTCGCGGTTGAAGTGCGCCTGGTCGCTGTAGCCGGCCTGCAGCGCGAGATCGACCCAGGGCTGGGTGGGGTCCATGGCGAACTGCCCGATCACGCGGTCGAAGCGCAGCATCCGCGCGTACTGCTTGGGTGCCAGGCCGGTCATGCCGCGGAACAGCGCGATGAAGCGCCGGTGGCTGTAGCCGCTTTGCTTCACCAGCTCGCGGATGGCGCCGGCTTGCGCATCGTCGCTATTGGCGCTGGCGTCGGACATGCGCGCCAGCGCCTGCGCCACTGCGGGATGCAGTCCGTGCATGGCGGAGGCGGCAAGGCGTGCGCCCAGCAGGGCATCGGCGATCGCGAGTTGCCGCGTCAGCGAGTCGGTGCCGTGGAGTTGCTCCAACGCGAAGTCAGCGTCCGCGCCCCAGAGCGCGTCCAGCGATGTGTGGCGGTCGGCCAGCGCGTCCTCGGGTACACCGAGCAGCGCCTTGGCCGCGCCAGGCTGCAGCATGGCGCCCACCGAGCGCGTTTGCACCGACACGTCGCGCACGAAGAACGCCGAGCGGGCTCCGCCCACCATGGCATGGCCCACCGTGAAGCCCCGCGCATCGGCATCGTCCTGGAACAGGCGCAGCGGCGGCCCCGAAAGCCGGAACACGAGATGCATCCCACCTGTGGGGAGCACGTGTTCGCGCGCGCCCGGCCGCCCCTCGTGCGGCCCATCGGGCGCGGAGGCCCACAGCAGCCGCACGAAGGGGCGCAGATGGGGGGAGGGTGGTCGGGTCAGCTGCATGACGCGGGAAGTGTCTGCCGAGCCGCCACGCGACGCAATCACCGCGCCCGCGAAATCCCCGGATGCGACGCTCGCGCTAGCATCGCTCCATGAGCAAGCCTTCCACGACCCTGATCCACCACCCCTACGTCCCGCCCGCCACCTTCGCCGCGCCGCAGCCCGGCGTGTTCAAGGCATCGACCGTGTTCTTCGCCGACGTGGCCGCCATGCGCGCGCGCGACTGGCGCACCAAAGCCGGCTACACCTACGGCCTGCACGGCACTCCCACCACCTTCACGCTGGAAGAGCGCCTGGCCACGCTCGAAGGCGGCACCGAATGCCTGCTCGTGCCCAGCGGGCTGGCGGCCATCTCGCTGGTGTCGTTCGCCTTTCTCAAGACCGGCGACGAGGTGCTGATTCCCGACAACGCCTACGGCCCCAACAAGGCGCTGGCCACCGGTGAGCTGGCGAATTTCGGCATCACACACCGCATGTACGACGCGATGAATCCGGCCGACCTCGCGGCCAAGCTGTCGGAGCGCACGCGGCTGGTCTGGGTCGAGGCGGCGGGCTCGGTGACGATGGAGTTTCCCGACCTGCCCGCCCTCGTCAACGTCTGCCGCGCGCGGGGTGTGATGACCGCGCTTGACAACACCTGGGGCGCGGGCCTGGCCTTTGCGCCTTTCGACTTCAACGACAGCGGGCAGGGCGTCGACATCTCGGTGCATGCGCTCACCAAGTACCCGAGCGGCGGCGGCGACGTGCTCATGGGCAGCGTGATCACGCGCGACGAGCGGCTGCATCGCGCGCTCAAGCTCACGCACATGCGCATGGGCTTCGGCATCGGCGTGGGCGATGTCGAGACGCTGCTGCGTTCGCTGCCCAGCATCGCGCTGCGCTATGCCGCGCACGACCGTGCGGCGCGCGAACTGGCCGGCTGGCTCAACGGCTGCGACGAGATCGCGCAGGTGCTGCACCCCGCGCTCGAAGACTCGCCCGGGCACGTGCACTGGCGCGCGCTGTGTGGTGAGACCAACCTGGCCGCAGGCCTGTTCTCGGTCGTGTTCGACGAGCGCTACAGCACCGAGCAGGTCGACCGCTTCTGCGACAGCCTGCAGCTTTTTCGCCTCGGCTATTCGTGGGGCGGCCCCATCAGCCTGGTGGTGCCGTACGACATCGGCTTGATGCGCGATGCCTCTGTGGCGCGCTGGCCTTACAAGGGAACGCTCGTTCGTTTTTCGATCGGCCTTGAAGACGTGGAGGACCTGCGCGCCGACTTGCAGCAGGCGCTGGCGCGGATGTAAAAAATCGCTTCTCGCTCTCTGGGAGCGTCATTGGGTACCGTCTTGGGACTGCACCGTTATCGCTTACAGTAGGCCACGCGCAGTCACCCTGACTGCCTCGCCCAAGGAGAAGCAGTGGCAACACCCAATTACGGCTACGAGAAGCGCCAGAAAGAGCTGGCCAAGAAGAAGAAGAAGGAAGAAAAGCTCCGGGAAAAGGCGAACCGCAAACTCAATCCGAGCAGCGACGGCTTGGCCCCCGGAGACCCGGAAACCGACGTGGCCTCGCTCGAACGCGATCCACCCACGGTGCCCGAGTTGCCCACCAAGAACGGTTGATCCGCTCCTGGCGTACCCATCAAGAAGCCGCCGCAGGCCTGCGCCTGCGGCGGTTTTTTTATTTCGGCAGCAGCTTGCGCAGCTCGGGCCAGACGTTGTCCAGCAGTTGAGGCTGTGCCGCGGCGGTCGGGTGGATGCGGTCGGCCTGGAACAGCGAGAGCGCATCGGGCGCATCGGCCACGCCCTTGAGCAGGAAGGGCACGAGCGCGGACTTGGTCGCGCCCGCTACCTTGGAGAACACCGCCTCGAAGCGCCGCGTGTAGTCGCCGCCGTAGTTCGGCGGCACCTGGATGCCGACGATCAGCACCTTTGCGCCCGCAGCCTGCGCGGCCTTGGTGATCTGCATCAGGTTGCTTTCGGTGTCCGAGAGTGGCAGGCCGCGCAGCGCGTCGTTGGCGCCGAGCTCCAGCACCACGTGGCTGGGCTTGTGCTGTGCGAGCAGCGAGGCAAGGCGCGAGCGCCCGCCGGAGCTGGTGTCGCCGCTGATGCTGGCGTTGACCACGGTGGCCGCGATCTTCTGCTGCGCAAGCCTTTTTTCCAGCAAGGGTACCCAGCCTTCGCCGCGCTTGAGGCCGTACTCTGCACTCAGCGAATCGCCGAGCACCAGGATCACCGGCTTGCCAGCCATCGGTACCTGGGCCTGAGCCTGGGCCTGCGCCGCGGTCGTCCATAGCCCCGCGCTGCCGAGCGCGGCGGTGGTCAAGATAAAGTCACGTCGATTCAAAACCAAAGCCTTTCCATGTCCCAACCCCCGTCTGATGCAATTGTCGCCGTCGAGCATGTCTTCAAGTCCGTCACCGATTCGGCCGGCACGCTGGACATTCTGCAGGACATCGATTTCACCCTCGGCGCGCGGGAAACCGCGGCCATCGTCGGCGCCTCGGGCTCCGGCAAGAGCACCCTGCTCTCGATCATCGCGGGGCTAGACACACCAACGCGCGGCACGGTGCGCATCGCCGGCGAAGACATCTTCGCCATCGACGAGGACGAGCGCGCCGCCGTGCGCGCGCAGCGCGTGGGCTTCGTGTTCCAGAGCTTCCAGCTGCTGGGCAACCTGAGCGCGCTCGAAAACGTGATGCTCCCGCTGGAGCTGGCCAACCGAAAAGATGCGCGCAAGGCGGCCACCGAAATGCTCGGCCGCGTCGGCCTCGGCCAGCGGCTCGGGCACTACCCCAAGGTGCTCTCGGGCGGCGAGCAGCAGCGTGTGGCGCTGGCCCGTGCCTTCGTGGTGCAACCGGCGCTGCTGCTGGCCGACGAGCCCACCGGCAGCCTCGACTTCGCCACCGGTGAGCAGGTGATGCGGCTGATGTTCGACCTCAATCGCGAGCTCGGCACCACGCTCGTGCTCGTCACCCACGACCGGGGCATCGCAGCCCGATGCGAGCGACGCATCACCATCGAGGCCGGTCGTGTCGCACTTAATGAAAAAGTGGCTCTGGCGCCCGCCTGACAAGCGCAATAAGCTATTAAACATAAGTAAATAGCCAGCCACACAGGAGATATTCATGGAGGAGCTTCCGCCCGACGCCGCCCTGGCGCTGCAGCGCGGCAGGATGATCGAGGCCATCAAGATCGTGCGCGCCCGCACGGGCGTGGACCTCAAGTCGGCCAAGGACGCTGTCGATCGCTACGCCGACAGGCTGGAGCGAGGGGAAGGCGATGCCCGCGGACGCGGTGCGCCTGCCGCCGCCATGCAGGACCGCGGCTTCGCCTCCATGCCCTCCATCGCACTCGCAGCCCTGGCGCAGGGCAACAAGATCGAGGCCATCCGCCTCACGCGCGAAGCCACGGGCCTGAGCCTGTCTGCGGCCAAGCGGCTGGTCGACAACCATGACGACCCGGCGCTCGGAAGTTTCAGCCCCCTGACCCAGCACATGCCCCGCCGCCCGATGGACGAACCGGGCCGCGTACATGGCGACGGCTACAAATGGCTGCCGGCGTTGATCATCGTGCTGGCGGCGGTCATGGCCTGGTTGTTGATTGCCGGAAAGGCTTGAGTCGATGATCGTTCCCCAGTTCTGGGCCGAAGGCCGTATCCAGGAGAGCGTGGGCGGCAAGCAGTTCACCGTGCGCCGCTTCGGCTGGTCCGACGAGAGCCCGCTGGCCGCGCAGGCGCACGCCGACCAGCGCACGCGCGATGCCTTCGACCGCATCGTCCACAAGGGCGAGAAGCTCGAGCGCCGCGAACGCAAGATGCCCTACAACGGCGCCGACGGCATGCCGATCCGCGAGGAAATCGTCGAGCGCCAGGGCGACACCGTCATCACGCGCAACACCTACGGCGCGCGCTGCCTCAACACGCCCGACGTGCTGTTCGTCGACATCGACTTCGAGGAGCCCTTGCGCGGCAGCGTGTTCGGCTTTGCGCTGGTGCCGGCGCTGATCGCCGGGGTGGTCGGCGGCTGGGCTGCCAAGACCTGGCTGGGCGGGCTGATCGCGGGCATCGTGGTCTTCGTCGTGGCCTGGGTCATCGGCCAGCGCAAGAAGCGTGGCGAGCACAGCGGCAACCCTGCGCCCGAGAAGCGGGCGGCCGAGCGCATCGGGCGCTTCATGCAGCAGCACCCCGACTGGCATCTGCGCATCTATCGCACGCCCGCGGGCTTCCGGGTGCTGGCGATGCACGATGTCTTCGATCCGGCCGACACCGCGGTGGCCGACTGCTTTCATGCAATGGGCGTCGACAAGGTCTACGCACGCATGTGCCGCAACCAGAAATGCTTTCGTGCCCGGGTGAGCGCCAAGCCCTGGCGCATCGGCATCGGCGAACACATGCGGCCCCAGCCGGGCATATGGCCGGTGTCGCCCGAGAAGCTGCCTGCGCGCGACGCCTGGATCGCGCGCTACGAAAAGGCAGCCGAGGGCCATGCGGCCTGCCAGTACCTGGAGAGCGTGGGCAACGGCGCGAAGGTGCATCCGAGCGCGTTGGCTGTGCAGGAACTGCACGATGAGCGCACCCGCGCGCTCAGTGGTTTGCCGATCGCCTGACCACGCGAAAGGGGCAGGCCCCGGGGTAGGGATAATCCAGGGATGTCTTCCCCCAAAGTGATCTTCGGCTTCCATGCCGTGGGCGTGCGCATCAAGACCGCGCCTAAATCGGTGCTCGAAGTGATGTTCGACGCCAGCCGGCGCGATGCGCGCATGAAACAGTTCATTGCGCGTGCGCAGGAGGCCGGTGTGCGGCTGGTCGAGGCCGACGGCCTGCGGCTGTCCAAGCTCAGCGGCAGCCACGGCCATCAGGGCGTGGTAGCGCGGGTCGAACCCGTGGCCCAGGTCCGCTCGCTCGACGAACTGCTCGAAGGCCTCGAAGAGGCCGGCACCGTGCCCCTGCTGCTGGTGCTCGACGGCGTGACCGACCCGCACAACCTCGGTGCCTGCCTGCGCGTGGCCGACGGTGCCGGCGCGCATGCGGTCATCGCCCCCAAGGACCACGCGGCCGGCATCAACGCCACCGTGGCCAAGGTGGCGAGCGGCGCGGCCGAGACTGTGCCGTACTTCATGGTCACCAACCTCGCGCGCACCCTGAACGAACTCAAGGAACGCAACATCTGGTGCGTGGGCACCAGCGACGATGCGCCGGGCACCATTTACCAGAGCGACTTCAAGCGTCCCCTGGCGCTGGTGCTGGGCGCCGAAGGCGAAGGCATGCGGCAGCTCACGCGAAAGACCTGCGACGAGCTGGTGAGCATTCCGATGGCCGGCGCGGTCGAGAGCCTGAATGTCTCGGTGGCGAGCGGCGTGTGCCTCTACGAGGCGATGCGGCAGCGCGGCGCCTGAGCGTCTTTTTCTAGCTCTTGGGCAACGATCCACCCTTGCGGTGGAAGTAGATGAGCTCCGCCACCCGCCGCATCTGCGGTGTGCCCAGCAAGTGGTTGAACATCCAGTCGGTCTGGAAATGGTCGAAGGCCCAGCGCAGCGCGCGCTTGAGCCGGAAGCCCGGGTAGCCACGAACGAACCACGTGGCCGGGTCGCCGGCCTCGCCGCGCACGAAGCGCGCCACCGCCTCGCCCGCGCGCTCCCCGTGCAGCAGTGCCGTGTGGATGCCGCCGGCCGTCACCGGCGACACCATGCCCGCCGCATCGCCCACCAGCAAGGCCCGTTCGCGCGCTACCACCGGCAGCACGCCGCCGCACGGGATCATTCCCGCGCGTACCGCGACCGGCGGAGCGTCGCCGGGCGTGACCACCGAAGCAATCTTGCGCAGCAGCGGATCGAGCTTCAGCGCGCCCGCGCTGTTGTGCACCATGCGGCGCGCCAGCCCGATCTGGCTAACGCCGACGCCGTCGAGCGCCCAGCCGATGTAGCCGGGCGCGAGCTTGCGGTCGATGAAGCAATGCAGCAGGCCGGGCGCCATCCGCGCGCCCTGGTACTCGTGCTCGATGCCGTAGAGGAAGCGCGTGTTGCGCGACAGGCCCAGCGCCTTGGCAACGCGCGAGTGGGGGCCGTCAGCGCCCACGAGGTAGGTGGCCGTGATGCAGGGCCCTTGCGTCACCGGCACCTCCCACCGGCCGTTGAGCCACAGCGCCTGCTCGAACAGCGTGTCCAGCCGCACGTCGACGCCGCTGGCGCAGGCAGAGCCGACCATCCAGTCGAGCAGGGCGGGCGCGTCGGTGGCCCAGAACCAGTAGCCCGGCGCATGCAGGTCGACATGGCGCATGTTGGGCGCATAGAGCCGCACCCCTTCGATACGGCGCACGAGTGCCGCAGGCACTTCGGCCAGCCACGGCACGCTGTCGACCGCGTCCTTCACGATGATGCCGGTGGTGTGCAGCTTGGCGCCGGCACTGCTCTTCTTCTCCAGCACCATCACGCTGAGGCCTGCCAGGGCCGCGGCCCGGGCACAGGCCAGGCCCGCAAAGCTCGCGCCCACGACGAGAAGGTCGACCTTGATGTTGCCGGGGCTTGCTGCCGGAGCCAGGGCCGGCTGGGGCGCTGCGCAGGATGAGGAGGCGAGGGGAGAAAAGAAGCTGGAAGAAGTGTGCATGGGGCAGCCAACTGGATTCGATGCGCACCGCGGTCTGCGGTGCGCATGCGAAGTTAGCTACGCCATGTGCGTGCGGCGTGAAGCCTGTGTGAACCTGGGGGATGCACCCGGCCGCTCAGGATGGGTCCTTGCCACGCGTGCGACCGACCGCGCTGAAGATGCCGATCCCCAGCAGGATCACCGCCCCGATGCCGATGTAGAGCGTCGGCACGCCGGCGACGGAGGCGCCCCAGATGAGGCCGCCCAGGAAGATCACGAAACCGATCATGTAGAGCGCGAATGACATCGTCGTTCCTCTGGAAGCTGAGATGCCTTGCAGTATCCGGAGCAGTGGCAGGTGCCGCACAGGCATCGGCCGCCAGTGCGTGTCGGAGCTTGCCTACCCTGCGCGTGCGGCTACTCCGGGTTCGCCACCAGCAGATAGCGGCAGGCGGTGCGCCCCAGTGCCTTGAAGACCAGCGGCCGGTCCACGCCGAAGTCGAGGCAGTCGCCCGGTGCGAGCTCGAAGCGCTCGTCGCCGTAGTCCACCCGCAGAGCGCCTTCGAGCATCCACAGGCATTGCCGATAGGGCTTGCCGCTCCAGCGCGGGTAGTCGACCTGCGCCGAGCGCGGCAACTCGACTTCGACCAGTTCGATGCCGCTGCCCGCGTGCCGCTCCGCGACCTGCCGCCGCAGGTAGCCTGCCTTCGGGTCGCGCCAGACCTCCTGCTCGGCACGCGTGCGCAGGCGCTGCGGTTGCTCCTTCTCTTCCGTCAGGAGCTGCGCTAGCGGCACGCCGAGCCCGGCCGCCAGCCGCCCCAGCAGCACGGCCGTGGGGCTGCTCTGCGCGCGCTCCACCTTGGAAATCATGGCCTTGCTCACGCCCGAGCGCTCGGCCAACTCCGCGAGGCTCAGCGCTTGCGCCTGCCGCAGCGCCAGCAGCCGGGTGGCGATGAGCATGTCGATGTTCTGGCCGGGTGTATCGGCAGGAGATGAATCGTTTCTCATATGAGATTATTATTCTCCTATATTGAACGATATTTCAACGAGGACACCATGCGTCTCATCCCCTGCACAGAAGAAGCGCACTCCGCCGCGATCCTGGCCATCCTCAACGAGGCCATCGTCACTTCCACCGCGTTGTACGACTACAAGCCGCGCACGCCCGAGAACATGGTCGCGTGGTTCGCCACCAAGCGTGCCAACGGCTTCCCCGTGATCGGCGCCGTGGACGATGCCGGCAAGCTGCTGGGTTTCGCGAGCTACGGCACGTTCCGCGCCTTTCCCGCCTACAAGTACACGGTGGAGCACTCGGTCTACGTCGACAGCGCGCATCGCGGCGAGGGCCTGGGCCGCACGCTGATGGAGGCGATCATTGCCGAGGCCATCGCGCGCGACGTGCATGTGATGGTCGGCGCCATCGATGCCGCCAACGCCGGCAGCATCGCGCTGCACGAGCGCCTGGGCTTCGAGCATTCGGGCACCGTGCGGCAGGCCGGCTTCAAGTTCGGCCGCTGGCTGGACGTGGCCTTCTACCAGCGCATTCTTGCGACGCCGCTGAATCCGGTCGACGGCTAGCAGCTAGATCAGCGCGAAGAAGCGCATCACCACCTCGGCCGGGTGGCGTACCCCGGCGCCGACGAACATGCGTTCGTTGATCCACTTCAGCGAAGGCGAGGCAGTCTCGAAGCGCGGGCTGCAGCGAAAGTACACCTGTGACGGATCGACCGGCTCGCCGCGCAGCAGCTTGTCCATGACCTCGGGCGAGGCCGAACGCACCGCATGGTTCTGCACGTAGACCAGATCGCCCGCATCGGTCTCCAGGCCGTAGCGCGCGTCGAGTTCGGAAAGCGTGTCGCTCACGATCAACTGAAAGTCGCTGCCGCCCGGCAGCACGCGCGCCCGCCAGCCGTGGCCGATGGCTTCGCCGCCCGTGATCGGCACCACGCGGCGCAGCCCGCGCGGGCTGTTGCCCAGCACCTGCGGCACGCCCACCTCGACGCGCAGGTCGACGAAGTGCTCGAGCGCGGGCGCTGCGATGGGGTCGAACACGCTCATCGCCGGCAGTCGTTCAGGCAGCGGGCTTTGCTTCAGCGCTGGCGCGGTCGAGCATCTCGATGGTGCCCGCGTCGAGCTTCAGCTGCGTCGCGACCACGAGTTCTTCGAGCTGCGCGATGGAGGTGGCGCTGGCAATGGGCGCTGTCACGCCCGGGCGTGCGATCTGCCAGGCGATGGCGACCTGGCCCGGCTTGGCGTTGTACTGCTGGGCCACCTTGTCGAGCGCGTCGAGGATGCGCAGGCCGCGCTCGTTGAGATACTTCTTCGTGGTGTTGGCGCCGCGCGCGCTCTTGGCGGCATCGGCCTCGGTGCGGTACTTGCCCGTGAGGAAGCCGGCGGCCAGCGCGTAGAAGTTGATCACGCCCACTTCGCGCTTGATGCACAGCGGCTCCAGCGCGTCTTCGAACACTGCGCGGTCGTACAGGTTGTACAGCGGCTGCAGGCTTTCATAGCGGGCGATGCCAAGGCGTTCCGACACGTCGAGCGCCTCGGCCAGCCGCGGCGCGCTGTAGTTCGATGCGCCAATGGCGCGCACCTTGCCCTCCTTGATCAGGTCGTCGAAGGCGCCGAGCGATTCTTCGAGCGGCGTGTTGGCATCGTCGTCATGCGACTGGTAGAGGTCGATGTAGTCCGTCTGCAGGCGCTTGAGCGAGGCCTCGACGGCTTCACGGATGTACTTGGGCGCCAGGCCCACCTTGCCTTCGCCCATTGGCTTGCCGACCTTGGTGGCCAGCACCACGCGATTGCGCTTGCCGCTGTGCTTGAGCCACTTGCCGATGATCGTCTCCGACTCGCCGCCGGTGTGCCCCGGCACCCATGCCGAATACACGTCAGCGGTGTCGACGAAGTTGAAGCCCGCATCCAGCCAGGCATCGAGCAGCTTGAACGAGGCCGCTTCGTCGACGGTCCAGCCGAACACGTTGCCGCCGAAGGCGAGCGGGGAAACCAGGAGGCCGGAGCGGCCGAGCGGGCGAAGTTGCGACATGTCGAGTGTTCCTGAAGAAGAAAGGGATGAGACGAAGGATCAGACGAAGCCCACGGCGCCCAGTGCCGCTCCGGCGCCGAGCAGCCAGAGCAGGTGAATGCGCGTGCGCCAGACGATAAGCGCGGACACACCGGTCAGCAGCCACAGGTGCCAGGCAGGCGCATTGCCGGCATGGTTTCCCGCCGCCAGCACCCAGCCGGTGGCGATCAGCAGGCCCACCACCACGGGCGCCATGCCCTGCTTGAAGGCGCGCACCTCGCGGCGCGTGCGGTTGCGGTGGCCCCAGCGCGTGGCGAAGTAGGTGAGGGTGGTGCTCGGCAGCATGATGCCGACCATGGTGAGCATCAGCCCGAAGAAGCCGAGCAGCCAGGCCGAGGGCCCGGCACCGATGCCGCCGCCCGCGTTGAGCCCGACGTTCCAGCCCATCAGCGCCACGAACAGCACGTTGGGGCCGGGCGCGGCCTGCGCGATGGCAATGGAGGAGCTGAACTGCGCATCGGTGAGCCAGCTGTGCTGGACTACGAGGTAGCGGTGCATGTCGGGCACTGTGGTGATGGCGCCGCTGATCGACAGCAGCGACAGCAGCGCGTATTGCCCGAACAGGGCCAGCCAGTCGTGCCATTGCATCGTGATGGTCATGGCGCGATCTTCTTCCAGGTCCACACGCAGGCGACGCCGCCGACCACCAGCAGCACCCATCCGAGCGGGATCTTGAACACCGCAATGGCCACGAACACCAGCGCCATGAAGGAGAGGCAGGTTGCGAAGCCCAGCGGATGCTTGCGCAGCTGCGGCACCAGCTTGATGCCGGTCGCGGCAATCAGTCCGCCCGACACCGCGCCCATGCCGCGCAGCGCGGCCGCCACCTGCGGGTTGCCGGCGAAGTGTGCATACAGCACGGCCAGCGCAAGGATGACGACCAGCGGAATGGTCAACATGCCCGCCAGGGCGGCGAGCGCGCCGCGCAAGCCGAAGTAGCGGTCGCCGATCATCAGCGCGAGGTTGATCACGTTGGGCCCCGGCATCACCTGCGCCACGGCCCAGTCTTCGAGGAACTGCTCGGGCGTGAGCCATTTCTTCTTCTCGACCATCTCGCGCTGGACGATGGCGAGCACACCGCCGAAGCCCTGCAATGCGAGCCAGGTGAATGAAACAAAAAGGTCGCGTGGCGACTGGGGCTGAGCAGCGGGGGGAGACGGGTGCATGTGGAGCGATTATCGTAGGCACGCTTTCAACATGCCGGGCGCCGGATCGACATGGCGCCGGGCGATTCCACAGGGACACTTCAGCATGCTCAAGCAACTGCGCGCACTCTTCGATCTCTGCCAGCGGGCCTTCAACTCCTGGTCGAACGATTACGCCCCGAGCATGGGTGCTGCGCTGGCCTACTACACAGTGTTCTCCATTGCTCCGCTGCTGCTGATCGTGATCGCTGTGGCCGGCCTGGTCTTCGGGCAGGAGGCCGCGCGCGGCGAGATCTTCGCGCAGCTCTCGGGCCTGATGGGCGAGCAGGGCGCGGCGGCGGTGCAGGGCATGCTGAAGGCCGTCAACAAGCCGGCCGAAGGCATCGTCGCCACGGTGATCGGCATCGGGCTGCTGGTGCTGGGCGCCACCACCGTCTTCGGCGAACTGCAAGATGCGCTCGACCGCATCTGGCGCGCGCCGGCCCGCGCCAAGAACAAGGGGCTGTTCAACATGCTGCGCGTGCGGATGCTGTCGTTCAGCATGATCATGGGCATCGGTTTTTTGCTCATGGTGTCGCTGGTGGCGAGCGCCGCGCTCGCGGCCCTGGGAAAGTGGTGGTCGCCGGTGTTCGGCGCGTGGGAAACCACTGCGCAGGCCGTCAACTTCGTCTTCAGCTTCGCGATGGTGACGGCGATCTTCGCGATGATCTACAAGATCATGCCGCGCGCCAAGGTGCAGTGGCGCGACGTGTGGGTGGGGGCGGCTGTCACGGCGCTGCTCTTCACCGTGGGCAAGCACCTGATCGGGCTGTACATCGGCAAGAGCAGCGTGGCCTCGGGCTACGGGGCCGCGGGCTCGCTGGTGGTGGTGCTGGTGTGGGTTTACTACTCGGCGCAGATCTTCCTGCTGGGGGCCGAGTTCACCTGGGTCTATGCGCGCACCTACGGCTCGATGAAGGACACGAAGGGCATCGCCGACCTGAACCCGTCGCCGACGCGCGACGTGCCGCTGCCGCACAACGACACCTGAACCTCGCTTCAGCCGGCGAAGCCGCCTTCGTCGAGATACTTCTGCTCTTCCGCCGTGGTGCTGCGCCCCAGCATCCTGTTGCGATGCGGAAAGCGGCCGAAGCGCGCAATGATGTCCCGGTGCAGCACCGCGTAGCGCTGCGTATTGGCGTCGAGCGCGGCGTTGAGCTCGACCGAGCGCTCCTGCTCGGCCAGCACTTCGGAATGCATGAAGGGCAGGTAGAAGAAACGTCGCAGCATTGGTTCGCACTGCCGGTCGAAGCCTGATTCGACTGCCTGCTTTGCCACAGCCAGCGCCTTGCCGTCGGTGGCCAGCATGTGCGGGCTGCCGCGCCAGGTGTTGCGGGGAAACTGGTCGAACAGCACCAGCGAGGCCAGGGCGCCTTCGGCATCGGATGCCCAGTGGTCGAGTTCGCCGCGGGCTGCGGCCTGATGGGCATGCGAGAAGCGGGTGGCGAATTCGGCGTCGAAGGCGTCGTTCTTGGCAAACCAGCGGTCCGGGCCGGCTTCGCGCCAGAAATCGACCACATCGCGGGCGGTGGGGAGGGCGTTGAAAGTCATCGTTGCATTTTCTTTCAGCCTTTTGCAGCCCTTTTTCAGCCGTTAGGCGACCGTCAAAGTCGGGGTGGTGGCCGACAAGCCAAGCCCGCCGTGCTGCCTATGCTGTGGAGGCTTTCATAACTCAGGAGATCAAGCTCATGACCAAATATGGCACCTTTTTGCGCGCAGCCCTCATCACCGGGGTGGCCAGTGCCGCGCTGGTCGGCTGCGGAATGATGTCGAAGTCGAACGTCGCGAGCTTCAGCGGCGCGATGAACGCAGCCAGCGAAGTCCCGCCCAACATGACGCGCGGCAGCGGCATGGCCGAGGCTTGGCTCGACCGCGACACCAACGTGCTCAAGTACAAGATCACCTACACCGGCCTGAGCGGCCCGGCCACCATGGCGCACTTCCACGGCCCGGCCGCCGCGGGCGCCAATGCGGGCGTGGTGCTGCCCTTTGCCAACCCGGCAAGCCCGATCGAAGGCCAGGCCACGCTCACGCCAGCGCAGGCCGCCGACCTGTCCGCGGGCAAGTGGTACGCCAACGTGCACACCGCCGCCAACCCGGGCGGCGAGATCCGCGGACAGATGCTGCCGAAGATGTGACATCGTCCCGGGGGCAACAACCCCTGGTCAGGTTGGTGTCGCGGGGCTGGTGTCAAATGAACGCATGACGACGACACCACCGAAGAAAAAACCCCGTGCCGCCTCCTCCAAACCCCTCAACCCTTTTGCTTCGCGCCGCGAAGACATGCGCACCGCCCGCAAGGCGCTGGTGCTGCAGGGTGGGGGCGCGCTCGGCGCCTACCAGGCCGGCGTGTATGCGGCGCTCAGCGAAACCGAACTGCAGCCGCACTGGATTGCCGGCGTTTCCATCGGCGCCATCAATGCGGCACTGATTGCGGGCAATGCACCGGAAACGCGCGTCGATCGGCTGCGCGAGTTCTGGCACCTTGTGTCTTCGGGGCCTTCGCAGCGCCTGCCTTCGTGGCTGGGCGACCGGGCACTGCAGAACCAGTACAGCGCCACCATGGCCTCGCTGGTGGGCATTCCGGGCTTCTTCGAGCCGCGGTACTCGCCGGCCTTCCTGATGGGGGGCGCGGCGCCGCTGCTGAGCTATTACGACACCTCCGCGCTCAAGTCCACGCTGGAGCGCCTCGTCGACTTCGACCGCATCAACGCCTGCGAGGCACGCTTCAGCGTGGGCGCGGTCAATGTGCGCACAGGCAACTCGGTGTACTTCGACAACACGCGCCAGCTCATCGGTCCCGAGCACATCATGGCCAGCGGCGCGCTGCCGCCGGGCTTCGCGCCGATCAGCATCGACGGCGACGACTACTGGGACGGCGGCATCGTGTCGAACACACCGCTGCAGTACGTGCTCGACACGCATCCGCGCAACGAGCCGCTGGTGGTGCTGCAGGTCGACCTGTTCAATGCGCGCGGCGAGATGCCGCGCACCATGGCGGGCGTGATGGAGCGGCAGAAGGACATCACCTACTCGAGCCGCACCCGCATGAACACCGACGCGCTGGCCGCCAACATGAATCTGCAGCAGGCGATTGCCGACCTGATCTCCAAGCTGCCGGCTGGCCTGCGCAGCGACCCGAGTGTGCTCGCGGTGCAGTCGCAGCTCACGCACGAGCCCATCGACATCTTCCACCTGATCTACCGCGACAAGCCCTACGAACTGGAATCGAAGGACTACGAGTTCTCGCGTGCTGCCGTGGAAGAGCACTGGGACTCGGGTGCGCGCGACATGCGCAACACGCTGGCCCATCCCGAGACGCTGCGTGCCGACGCAACGGTCAACGGCGTGACCACCTTCGACCTTGGCGAGCATGGCTCGGGGCGCGTCAAGCGGCCGGGCTTGTCGCGCTGACGGGCGCAGAGGCAAGCGCCGATTCAGCCTCAACTAAGAAACCAGCGCGAGACTGGGCCGTCACTTCAACAGGAGGAAATGTTCATGAACATTGAAGATGTGCGACGAACGGCATTCGCGATGCCGCTGACCAATCCCGCCTTTCCGCCCGGCCCGTACCGCTTCGTGCGGCGCGAATTTCTCATCCTCACGTACCGCACCGACATGGACGCCCTGCGCGCCGTGGTGCCCGAGCCGCTCGAAGTGGTCGAGCCGCTGGTCAAGTACGAATTCATTCGCATGCCCGACTCGACCGGCTTCGGCGACTACACCGAGTCGGGCCAGGTCATTCCGGTGCAGCTGCGCACCGCCAAGGGGGTGGAGAAGGGCGCGTACGTGCACGCGATGTACCTCAACGACCATCCGCCCATTGCCGGCGGCCGCGAACTCTGGGGCTTTCCTAAGAAGCTGGCCTCGCCGGTGCTCGACTACGAGACCGACGTAGTGGTCGGCACGCTCGACTACGGCAAGGTGCGCGTGGCCAAGGCCACGATGGGCTTCAAGCACCGCGCGCTCGATCCCGAGCCCATCCTTGCGGGCATTGCGCAACCCAACTTTCTGCTGAAGATCATTCCGCACGTCGACGGCACGGCCCGCATTTGCGAACTGGTGCGCTATCACATGGTCGACGTGACGCTGCACGGCGCATGGGGCGGGCCCGGCTCGCTCGAACTGCACCCGCACGCGCTGGCGCCCGTGGCCGACCTGCCGGTGCTCAAGGTCGAATCGGCCGTGCACTACATCGCAGACATGACGCTCGCACTCGGCACGGTCGAGCACGACTATCTCGCCTGATTCTTGCTGCCCTTTTCAAACCCGACTCTTACCAAGGAACATCACCATGCAACTCAAGGACAAGGTCGCCTACATCACTGGCTCGGCCAGCGGCATCGGCAAGGAAATCGCCATCCTGTTCGCGCAGGAAGGCGCCAAGATCATCATTGCCGACCTCAACAAGGAAGCGGCCGACGCCACAGCGGCCGAGCTCAAGGCCGCGGGCGCGCAGGCCATTGGCGTGGGCGTCGACGTGACGAACGAAGACCAGGTCAACGCCTCGGTCGAGGAGGGCGCTGCAGCCTTCGGCGGCATCGACATCCTCATCAGCAACGCCGGCATCCAGATCGTGCACCCGGTGGAAGAGTTCAGCTTCGCCGACTGGAAGAAGATGCTCGCCATTCACCTCGACGGCGCCTTCCTCACCACGAAAGCTTGCCTGAAGCACATGTATGCACAAGGTCGTGGCGGCAGCGTGATCTACATGGGCTCGGTGCACTCGAAGGAAGCCTCGCTGCTGAAGGCCCCTTACGTCACGGCCAAGCACGGCCTCATCGGCCTGGCCAAGACGGTTGCGAAGGAAGGCGCCAAGCACGGCGTGCGCGCCAACGTGATCTGCCCGGGCTTCGTTCGCACGCCGCTCGTCGAAAAGCAGATTCCCGAGCAGGCCAAGACCCTGGGCATCAGTGAGCAGGAAGTCATCAAGAACGTGATGCTGAAGGAAACGGTCGACGGTGAGTTCACGACCACGGAAGACGTGGCGCGCGTCGCGCTGCTGTTCGCGGGCTTCCCGACCAATGCACTCACCGGCCAGTCGCTCGTCGTGAGCCACGGCTGGTTCATGCAATAAGCAGACGCTACAGCTTCAGCTCCCAGGTCTCGCCAACCTGCGGCGAGCCGTAGCCCTCGTGCGGCTCCGACTTGGTGAGCTGGAAGCCGCGCTTGGCGTAGATGCCGCGTGCGGCCACCAGGCAGCTGTTGGTCCACAGCACCATCTTCTTGTAGCCCTTGAGGCGCGCGAAGGTGATGCATTCGTCCACCAGCTTGCCGCCCAGGCCCAGCCCGCGCGCGGCGGGCGAGAGGATCAGCAGACGCAACTGCGCCACCGCGGCCGACTTGCGGACCACGAAGATCGCGCCCACACGTTCTCCGTTGAGTTCGGCGATCCAGCAGCGCTCCCACTCGGGCTGGAACTTGAGCAAAAACTCACCCGCGATGCCGGCCACCAGCGCCTCGAAGCTGCTGTTCCAGCCGTACTCGCGCGCATAGACCTCGCCGTGCTGCTGCACCACCCAGCCGATGTCGCCGGGCGCCGGGTCGCGCAGGATGGCGGCCTGGGTCTTGGCCGGTGCGGCTTCGGGGTCGAGCAGCGACTGCACCGTGCCCATGGCCTGCACCAGTTGTTGGCGCTGCGGCGGCGCTAGCGAGGCGAGCAGGGCGGTGGCTTCTTCGCGCGATTTCTGTTGCAACGGTGCGAATGCGGCGTGGCCGGCTTCGGTCAGGCGCAGGACGCTCTGGCGCGCATCGCGCGGATGCGGCTCGCGCGTGAGCCAGCCTTCGTTTTCGAAGCGGCGCAGGATGCGGCTCATGTAGCCCGCGTCCAGCCCAAGGTCGCGCCCGATTTCGCTCGCGACCGCCACCTCGCGGTGCGCCAGCTCGTACAGCACGCGCACGTCGGTCAACGACATGGCGCTGCCGAGGTAGGGGTCGAGGGCGCCGATACGGCGGGTGTAGAAGCGGTTGAATTGGCGGATCGCCTTGACGGCGGCGGGATCGATGGGGGGTAAAGTCGCTGACATGGTTGCCATTGTCATTTAGAAGGTTGACTTTGGCAATTAATTGAGGCTTCGAAGAGGCCCGGTCACAGGATGTTTGCCGCGACAGACATGATGGAAAACCCTAAAATCGAGGGTTGCCCACAACGGCGCTCCCACGGCGCTGTCTACTCCCACCGATGAACGCCCCCGTCGACGTCTCCTTTTTCGCGCGCGCCGCCAAGCCGCTGACCAGCTACCGCAAGTACTGGGCGGCCCGTTTCGGCACGGCCAAGTTCCTGCCGACTTCGCGCAAGGAAATGGAAGCGCTCGGCTGGGACAGCTGCGACATCATCGTGGTCACGGGCGACGCCTATGTCGACCACCCCAGCTTCGGCATGTCGGTCATCGGCCGCATGCTGGAGGCGCAGGGCTTCCGCGTCGGCATCATCGCGCAGCCCGACTGGCAAAGCGCCGATCCCTTCAAGGCGCTGGGCAAACCGAACCTGTTCTTCGGCGTGACCGCCGGCAACATGGATTCGATGATCAACCGCTACACGGCCGACCGGAAGATCCGCAGCGACGACGCCTACACCCCCGGCGACGTCGGCGGCTCGCGCCCCGACCGCGCGGCCATCGTGTATTCGCAGCGCTGCAAGGAAGCCTGGAACGACGTGCCGATCATCCTCGGCGGCATCGAAGGCAGCCTGCGCCGCATCGCCCACTACGACTACTGGTCGGACAAGGTGCGCCGCTCGATCGTCGTCGACTCGAAGTGCGACCTGCTGCTGTACGGCAACGCCGAGCGCGCCATCGTCGAGATCGCGCACCGCCTGGCCGCCAAGGAGCCGGTGCAACAGATCACCGACGTGCGTGGCACAGCCTATGTGCGGCGCGAAACGCCCGAGGGCTGGTTCGAGATCAACTCCACCAGCGTCGACGAACCCGGCCGCGTCGAAGCGCACGTCAACCCGTACCTGATGGTGTCCGACCAGGCCAAGGCCAACGGCGCCACCTGTGCGAAGGAAGACGAGGCCGACGCCGTCGCCAAGGCTGCAGAAGCCGCTGGGTCAGCCGCCGGCTCGGTGGTCAACCCCGCCATCAAGCCGCTGACCTTCGTGCCCAACCCGGCGCTGCAGCCCCGCGGAAAGATCGCCGTTCCCCCGCGCGACCGCTCGGTGATCCGCCTGCCGGCCTACGAGCAGGTGCGCAGCGACCCGGTGCTCTACGCGCACGCCAATCGCGTGCTGCACCTCGAGACCAACCCCGGCAACGCCCGCGCGCTGGTGCAGGCGCACGGCGAGGGGGCCACGGCGCGCGACGTGTGGATCAACCCGCCGCCTATTCCGCTCACCACGGCCGAGATGGACCACGTGTTCGACCTGCCGTATGCGCGCAGCCCGCATCCGAGCTACGCCGACGAAAACGGCAGCCACGACGGCGCGACCAAGATCCCCGCGTGGGAAATGATCCGCTTCAGCGTGAACATCATGCGCGGCTGCTTCGGCGGCTGCACCTTCTGCTCGATCACCGAGCACGAGGGCCGCATCATCCAGAGCCGCTCGGAAGATTCGATCATCAAGGAGGTCGAGGCCATCCGCGACTCGGTGAAGGGCTTCACCGGCACCATCTCCGACCTCGGCGGCCCCACGGCCAACATGTACCGCATCGGCTGCAAGTCGCCCGAGATCGAATCGGCCTGCCGCAAGCCGAGCTGCGTGTACCCGGGCATCTGCCCGAACCTCAACACCAACCACGACCCGCTGATCAAGATCTACCGTCGGGCGCGTGCGTTGAAGGGCATCAAGAAAATTCTCATCGGCTCGGGCCTGCGCTACGACCTGGCCGTGCAGTCGCCGGAGTACGTGAAGGAGCTGGTGCAGCACCACGTCGGCGGCTACCTGAAGATCGCGCCGGAGCACACCGAGCAGGGCCCGCTCACGAAGATGATGAAGCCCGGCATCGGCAGCTATGACAAGTTCAAGCAGATGTTCGAGAAGTACTCGGCCGAGGCGGGCAAGAAGCAGTACCTCATTCCGTACTTCATTGCCGCGCACCCGGGCACCAGCGACGAGGACATGATGAACCTCGCGATCTGGCTCAAGAAGAACGGCTTCCGCGCCGACCAGGTGCAAACGTTCTACCCGAGCCCGATGGCCACGGCCACGACGATGTACCACACCAACAAGAACCCGCTGCGCAAGATCACGCGCGAGAGCGAGACGGTGGACATCGTGCGCGGCGACAAGCGCCGCCGCCTGCACAAGGCCTTCCTGCGCTACCACGATGCCAACAACTGGCCGCTCCTGCGCGAGGCGCTCAAGAGCATGGGCCGCGCCGACCTGATCGGCAACGGCAAGCACCACCTCATCCCGACGTGGCAGCCACTGACCGACGGCGGCTACACGAGCGCGCGTCGCAAGAATTCGACCGTCGCACCGGTGGTCAACAAGTCCGCGCCGGTCAAGCTGGCGCCGGTGAAGCCCTCGAAGGGCCGCATCCTCACGCAGCACACCGGCCTGCCGCCGCGCGACAACGGCTCGGGCGCGGCGCCGCGCAAGGCTGCCGGCCCGGTGCGCGGCAGCATCCGCAAGCCGCGCTGAGGCGCCGGCTTCGGGCGGTTCCTGCCATCTGGAGCGGGTGGCGGAACATGCCGCATCAAATGAAAAATTAAAAGATCGCAAAGCGATCTTTGCCGAGGCTTTTCGCTATGTATAGCGCCTCATCGGCATTTTTCATCAGCTCGGAAAATGATTGTTTTTCATTCATTTTCGAAATTCCGACGCTGGCGGTGATCTTCCTGCCAATCACATTCAGCTTGCGTATTTCGAGCAATAGCTGATCCGCAACTTTGATCGCTCGCTCTTCTCCTCCTTGAGTGAGAAAAATCCCAAACTCCTCGCCTCCAAGTCGTCCACATGGTTCATCCGTAACTGATCGACAAATAGTTTGGGCCACCTGCTGGAGCACTTCGTCTCCCATGGGATGGCCGAAATCGTCGTTGATACGCTTGAAATTGTCGATGTCGATCATGAGGAGGCAAGCGGAACTCATATCGCGCAACCCTTGGACTCTATCGACGTCGCTCAGGAATTTTCTGCGGTTGTCAATTCCGGTCAATGCATCGGTGAAAGCCAAATCCACGAGCTTGTCGCGAAGCAGGATGCTTTGACGGTGTATTCGTGCGAAGAGCGCATTCAAAAATATGCCAACCAGAATCACAGCCGACATCAAGAGCCATGACCACTTCGTGTCTCCACCAAGCGGAGCATCTATCAATGAACCTCTGCCGAAAATGAGCCAAATACCGGCCGACACGATGATGTACTCACTGATTCTAGAAAAAACGGGAGCCACCGCTAGAGATATTCCAATGCTCAATGCTGTCATCCAGTAATTTCGATTGACGCTTGGAGCTGCCAGTAAAACAAATTCTAGGCATATCAGCCAGACTGTTGTAATGGAAAATAGAGAAAAAAATGGTATTTTCCAACTGGCGCCGATTGAAATCATAGTTAGAGCTAAAAGAAAGAAAATCTGCCGGGTATCATATTTATATGAGTCGTCAGCAAGCAGCCACGCCATTACGACGAGAAAGATTCCGCCCAGCTGCATCCCAAGCGACAGCGGCTTGATCAGCATTCTGAATTCATTCACGCGCGCGTCTTCAATTTTCATGATCGACACAATGGCAAGGCTACTGAAGCAATCGCTGGGTGACTGCGATTTGAAATGCGCTCGATCACGCAAGAATGATTTTTTTGAATTTTCAGGTTCGTCAAGGGATTAACTATTCTAGGTCTCCGTACAATCGCTCATCTCTCTCTCGTCTTGCCAGTTCAATCAAATCATTCATGGGAACAGCTTTGGAGAAAAGATAGCCTTGACCAAATTTTATTCCCATGTCGATCAATATGGCCAACTGAGCCTCGGTTTCAACCCCTTCCGCAACAAGCGTGGCACCGTACCTTGTCGCGCTCTCCAAAGCTAAACCGATCGCTTTGTTCATGCGTGGTTGTTCGATCATTGAAACCATTGCATAGTCAATTTTCACTTCGTTGAAGGGAATTTTTGCCAGCGTGGTGAGCGTCGAGTACCCCGCTCCAAAATCATCAAGAGACAATCCGACACCTGCCGAGTGTAATTTGTGAACGTTTTCTCTCACGGTGTCTATGTCCGGCACATGACCAGACTCGGTGATTTCTATCGATAGCAGTTCAAACGGTACGGAGTAGCGGCTCAGACGGTCCAGTATCCGCTCCCCCAAACCCGGGACGGTGATTGATGCCGCTGATATGTTTACGGACAATGGCATATGAAAACCGCTGGCCATGCAGTTTGCGATTTCACGAATCACCATTTCGACAATGCACCACTCCAGCTTCAGCAGTAATTGGTATCGGGTCGCAACATCGAGGACATAAAGAGGTGAGAGAGCGGTGCCCTCTGCAGAGTTAGCCCTTAAAAGCGCCTCGGCGCCGCAAATCTGCCGCGTTTCCAGATCGAATTTTGGCTGATAGCTCATCGGCGGATTGACGGCGCGTATCCAGCCGATCATTAGTTCATGAACGTTCGCATCTTTATCGGCTTGAGCAGAAAAAGAGTCATGAAAATATCTGATCTGTTGATTGCTGCTTTGAAGCGCCAGGCTGATGTTTCTTAGAACAGATGATGAGTTGGTTTCACCAACCATTCTTACGTTGGTCACGCCGCAGCGCAGTTGCGCATTTGAGTAAAGGCCTCCGGCAACTTGCAAGTGCTCTGTGATGTCGGCATACAACCGAGGCACAAGCTGGCAATCCTCGACCTGTTTGACAGAAGTTTCTTTTACGACAAATGCAAGAACTAAATCCGACAATTGAAAACATTTTGATTTTCCATTGGACGTCATTTTCAGGCTTTCCTGCCTCATCAGGTGACGAGCCAGATGGCCCCAGAATTTATCTGTCCAATCATGGCCTAGGGTGCGAACCATCTCTTTGAGATTCCCGATCTCAAATGTGAGAAGTACATGCTGCGCCTGATCTCTTTTGAGCAGTATCTCGAGATACTCGCTCAGCGCTCTTCTGTTGAGCAATCCACTAAGAAGATCAGTGCGATACATTTGCATGCGCTGAAAATAGGACTCTCTAACCAGCGCGTCGGAACGCAGTAAAGCTATCACGCTACCCAGAATGAAAAGCGAGGTGCTGAATCCGAATATCTGCAAAGCAGTTACACGTGCACTCACTTCTGGAGGCACCAGCTTAAATGTGAAAATGATTGCGCTTGCAAAAAGAGAGCACGCCATTCGGGCGCTCCATATTTTCAGCACATCTCTCCAGATAAAATCTTTAAGTGCCTTTTTTCGATAAATCAGGTGAGCAGCAACTCCGCCCATTGCGGTTATCGACATGTCGAGTAAAAATGCCTCCACCTGATTGACGCCGCCAAATATCAAGCGCCCCAAAATAGTCAGCGCTAATGTTATGGCCCCTCCCTTCCATCCCCCCAAAAGGCCTCCAAGGAAGAGCAGATCAGACGAAAGGTAAGGCTTGGATGGGAGATTGAAAAATTGACTGACCAGGGCAATCAGCGAGAAACTGGTGGCGCCAAAAATGCAGCCATAAAGAAGTGTTCTAGATTCAAATCTCTCGGTCGGCGTCCTGGAGAGCAGCAACGCAATGCTCAGTATCCCGAGCAAGGCGGCTGCTTGGAGGATGAGCAGAGGGTAATTTGCGAACTCAGCCCGCCACGCAGCAATAAAGAATTCCTGCATTACGTCGTCCTCCCAAGAAAACTGATTGACCGCAGACTGAACGAGCCTTCTTGACAGTGCTTCTGCCATCGCTTTGGAAGCGATGCGGAGGCTGTAGTCGAGACGCACCAATCTGTAGTTTTTCAACTTGACGATCGCCTGCCCATCCGACATTTGTCGCTCAAATCGTTTTGACCGAGGAAGAACGGCCAGCGCGGCTCAGCCCCTAAGATGCGCGCCATGGCCTCGTACCGTTCTCCCCCTCCATCGACCCGCAACTGACGCGCGCGCTTTTTTAGCGCCGTGCTCAGACCCGCAAGTGGTCGCCGCTGTTCGCCGTGAGGCCGGATGCGGCATGAATCGTCATGCCCGCCCTCCGATCGCAGCCGATCGGCCATGACGGGCGTCATGGAGAACTTTCAACAATGAACGCAAGAATGTCTGCCGCCCTGGCCTGGAGCGGTGTGTGGCTGGCCGGTGCGCTGTGGGGCGGCGGGCGCTGGTGGCGCAATTCCTGATCGATGGCGGCATCGCGCCGCAGAGCCTGTCGCTGGCGCGCTTTGCGCTCGGGTTGCCGCTGCTCTGGTGGCTGCATTGGCGCTTCCCCGTGAAGCCGGACGCACGCTGGGCCGACCTGGCCGGGCGCGAGCGCTTCCAGATGCTGGCCACAGGTGCGGCCATGGCGCTCAACGTGAGCTGCTGGTTTGCCGGCATTGCGTATCTGGGCGCGGCGCTTCCGACCGTGATCTCGATCTGTTGCGCTCCGGTGATCGTGGCGCTGGTGTCGGTGCTGCGCGGCCACGAGCGCTTCGGCGCAAGGCTGCTCGCGGAGCTGATGCTCGCGCTGGCGGGCGTGCTGCTGCTGGTGATGCCGGCCAAAGGATGGGGCCCGCTGGCTCCCGGGCGTGCAGCCGGCCTCGCCTGATCCTTCGGCTCGGCCTTCTGCTACGCGATGGTTGTGCTGGGTAGTGCGCGCATGCCGGTGCGGGTGCCCGCCGTCACGGCCTCGGCCTGGGGCATGACGGTGGCGGCGCTGTGCATGCTCGCCGTGGCATGGCCCGCCGGCATCACCTGGCCGGCCGGTGGCGTGCAGTGGCTAGGCGTGGGCTACACGGGCGTGGTGACGACCTCTGTGGCCTATCTGGCTTTCGCGTGGGGTGCGCGGCGCCTGTCGCCGAGGGCCGCGGTGGTTGGCACATTGATCGAGCCGCTGCTGCGGCGCAGCAAGCCCGCGCAGTCCGACTGAAGGTGAGGGTGGGGCGGTCCGCTGTATGGTGTGGTCCATGAGCAGTTCGTACTACCCGCCGGCTTCATGGACGATGCGCACCCTGGAGGGAGCGCTGCTGCTACTGCTCGCAGCCTCGGCGCAGCAGGCGCTTGCCGCCGCACCGGAGAACTCTTCCGCCCAGGCACTGCGCGCCACCCACCAGCGCTTGAGCGACAAGCTCGACAAGAGCAGTTTCGGGCGGCCCGTGCAGCTCGACTCCATGGAGACGGCCGACGGCCTGCAGGGCGACGTCTACGCCGTGGTCGAGCATCCGCTCGCGGAAATCAGCACCGCGCTGAAGGGATCGGCCCACTGGTGCGAAGTGCTGACGCTGCATATCAACAACCGGCGCTGCAGCACGGCCAGCGGCCCGCAGGGGCGCGAGATGCTGACGCTCTACGTGGTGCGGCGCTACGACAAGCCGATCGACCAAGCCTTCGAGCTGCCGTTCGTCTACCGGGTAGCGAGTGCCACGCCCGAGCACCTGATGGTCGAGCTGTCGGCCGAGACCGGGCCGCTGGGCACCAGCAACTATCGCGTCACGCTCGAAGCCGTGGCGCTCGACGAGCGCAAGAGCTTCCTGCACTTCAGCTACAGCTATGACCACAACACCATGGTGCGCCTGGGCACCATGGCCTACCTGGCGACCTTCGGCAGCGACAAGGTGGGCTTCACCGTGCTGGGCAAGACGCCTGAAGGCCAGCCCGACTACATCCGCGGCCTGCGCGGGCTGGTCGAGCGCAATGCGATGCGCTATTTCTTGACGCTGGATGCCTACCTGGCGGCTCCGGGGCCTGAACAGGCTGACCGCCGCCAGCGCCGCTGGTTCGCGGCGGCCGAGCAGTACCCGCGCCAGCTGCACGAGGTCGACCTCGACACCTACCTCGCGCTCAAGCGCGAAGACCGTCAGCGCGACGGCGCCGGTCGCTGAATCATCAATCGGCCAGCGTGAGCAGGGGCACGTCGCGCTCGCGGCTCATGGCTTCGAGTTCGGCGCGCGTGCGCGCCGCCAGCCATGCGGCCAGCGCCTCGTGCGTGGCCAGCGCCAGCATGTCGCGCGAGGCAATCTGCGCCGCCTCGCAGAGCCGGCTGGCGAAATGCGGTTCAAGCGCTGCCACGGCCACGCGGCCATCGGCGCAGGGGTAGACGCGGTAGCCTGCATGCGCGCCGCCGACCGCGCCCGAGGGCTGCGTCAGGCCCCAGGTGCGAGGCAGGGCGAGCCAGTCGGCCGAGGCGTTCAGCGCCACTTCGAAGTACACGCCGCCCGCCTTGCGCGACTGCAGCAGCATGGCCTTCAGCACCGCCTCGCTGGCGAGCAGGGCGCCGCCCATGTCGGCGTAGAGCGTCGGCGGCAGTTCGGTGCCGGTGACGAGCCCGCTTTCGGCGAGGTAGGTCAGGTCGTGGCCTGGCTCCTCGGCGCGTTCGCCCGGTGCGCCGACGATGGCCACTTGCGACAGCGACGGATGGCGCGCCTGCAGCGCAGTCCAGTCGAGGCCGAGCTTGCGCAGCGCGGAAGGGCGGAACGAGGTGAGCAGCACGTCCGTTTTCGCGAGTTCGGCGTGCAACTGCTGCTGGCCCGCGTCCGTCTTCAGATCGGCCGTTTCGATGGCGATGCCTTCGTGCAGTGCGGCATACGCCGGCTTGTTGTAGAGCGCCATCGGGTCGCCGCCCGGCGGCTCGAACTTCAGGCAGGTGGCGCCCATGCCGCGACAACGCAGCAGCGCCGCCGGCCCGGGCAGGTTGAGCGCAAGGCTCAGCACGCGTACGCCTTCCAGCGGCAGGAAGGAGGAGGTGGGGGTAGGGCTGGACATGGGTCGTCGATCCGGAAAACAGGCCAGCGGCCATTCTCACCCGTGCGGCACGGGAAGCCAGATTCCGCAAGCCGCCGTCGGGGCGGCGCGCGTAGCATGCGCCATGGCAGCGCTCGTCCTTGCCGCTGCCGCAACGACCAAGGAGACAAAGCATGTTCGAAGCTTCCCTGATGAACGGCCAGCGCATCCTCGTGACCGGCGGCGGCACGGGCCTCGGCCGCGCGATGGCCGAGCGCTTCCTGAGCCTTGGCGCCGACGTGGCCATCTGCGGCCGGCGCCAGTCGGTCTGCGAAGAGACCGCGGCCGAGTGGCGGCAGCAGTTTCCGGGTCGGCGCATCGACACGTTCGGCGTGGACATCCGCATCGCGCAGCAGGTCGACGAGATGGTCGAGAGCCTGTTCCAGAGCGGCGGCCTCACGGGGCTCGTCAACAACGCGGCGGGCAACTTCGTCTCTCCGACCGAGAACCTTTCGCCGCGCGCCTTCGACGCCATCGCCAACATCGTGTTCCACGGCAGCTTCTACGTGACGCAGGCCGTGGGCAAGCGCTGGGTGGCGCAGGCCAAGTCGGGCCAGTGGAAGCAGGGCGATGCTTTCCGCAGCGTGATGAGCATCATCGTCACCTGGGTCGATAACGGCAGCCCCTACGTCGTGCCCTCGGCCATGAGCAAGGCCGGCATCGAGGTGATGACCAAGTCGCTCGCGGTGGAGTGGGCGCGGCACGGCATCCGCCTGAATGCCGTCGGCCCCGGCGAGATTCCGACCGAAGGCATGAGCAAGCGCCTGAACCCCGGCGAGGAGCCCGGCGCACGCAGCAAGCAGAGCAACCCGATGGCGCGCACCGGCCGCATGAGCGAGCTGCAGAACCTCGCCTCCTTCCTGATGGCGCCGGGGCAGTGCGACTGGCTCACGGGCCAGAGCATCATGATGGACGGCGGCAATGCGCTGGCCACCGGCGGCAACTTCTACGAGCTGCGCCAGTGGAGCGATGCCGACTGGCTGGCCGCGCGCGAACGCATCGAGGCGCAGAACCAGAAGGACAAGGCGCAGCGCTGACGCCTTACTTGCGCGGTGGCTTCACCGCCTGCACGGTGACGTGCTTGTTCACCGGGCTCGACAGCACCAGCGATGTCGTCACCGAGCCGTCGACCGCGAGCGCGTCCACCACGCGCTCCAGGTCGGCCGGCTCGGCGATCGCGCAGCGCACGATGAAGCAGCTTTCGCCGGTCACGCGGTCGGCGCTCAGCACCTCGGGCATGGCGTCGAACAGCTTCAGGTATTTGGCGATGCCCGCATGCGTGGTGTCGATGCGGATGATGGCCTGCAGGCCCACGCCCAGCGCGCGCAGGTTGACGCGCGCGCCGTAGCCCTCGATCACGCCGGCTTCTTCGAGCTTGCGCACGCGCTCGCTCATGGCCGGCTGCGACAGGCCGATGCGCTTGCCCAAGGCGGCCAGGCTCTGGCGCGCGTCGGCCTGCAGCGCTTCGAGGATCTGCCGGTCTTTCTTGTCGATGTTCATGCGAGCTTCGCCTTGCCCCTGCTCAGTCCGCAATGTCTGCACCGCGCTCGGCCAGCAGGCTGCGCAGCACGGAGCGGTGGCAGTGCGCTTCGTCCTCGCAGTAGCAGCCCACCGACAGGGCCGTGCCGTGCGACAGCGCGGCCAGCAGGTCGAGGCTGCGGCTCGCATCGGACTCGGCCATCTCGGCCTTGAACTTGCGCACGAAGGCGTTCCATTGCGCAGGCGAGTTCGCTTTCTGGGCCTCCTGCGCCTGCTTCATTGTCTCGACGGAGGGCGCGAGGTTCGGGTACCACACGTCGTACCAGTCCTGCGAGGCAAACTCGGTCTTCGGAACGCCGCGCGGCGGGCGGCGCACGGTGCCGACGCGCAGGCCTTCGCCGGTGGCGCGCGGGGTGCCGAGGCGGACGATGCGGATGCTCATGGTGTTTTTCCTTTTCCCTTGGGCTTTGAGCCGATGTCTCAGGTGCCGACGATACCGCCGTCGCGCCGGCGTATTGCCAGCGTTGCCGAGCGCGGCCGCGCGCTGCCCGGCTCGGTGCCATCGGGCCAGGCGCTGTTGTGCCTGGTGTCGCCGTCGTCGCGCGCCTCGCCCGGATGCTGGATGTTGACGAACAGCGTGTGCCGGTCGGGCGTGACCACGCAGCCCGTGATCTCGCAGCCGTTGGGCCCGGTAAGAAAGCGCTTGATGCGGCCCGAAGCCGGGTCGGCGCACAGCATCTGGTTGTTGCCCAGCGAGGTGTAGGGCGGCTTGCCGAGCACCTGGCCGCTCAGGTCGGTCTGGATCCAGAGCAGGCCGCCCCGGTCGAAGTGCAGGCCGTCGGGAGCACCGAACATGTCGGCATCGCCCGACGGATAGCGTGCGCCGCTGCCGGGCTGTGCGGGATCGCCGGCGAGCGCGAAGTGGTCCCAGGCAAAGCCGGTGCTGGCAGCGTCGCCACCGTCCTCGCGCCAGCGCAGGATGCCGCCGAAGAGATTGTTGGCACGCGGGTTGGCCGCGTCGGGGCCGGGCTTGCCGGCGTCGCCGCGCTGGCTGTTGTTGGTGAGGGTGACGTAGACCTCGCCGCTTTGCGGGTGAATGGCAATCCACTCGGGACGGTCCATCTTCGTGCCGCCTACGACGTCGCCCGCCAGCCGCGCATGGATCAGCACCTCGGCCTGGTCGGCGAAGCCGTGCGCCGCGTCGAGGCCGTCGCGGCCGTGCACGAGCTCGAGCCATCGGCCGCGGCCGCCAGCGTCGTAGCGCGCTACGTAGAGGGTGCCGTCGTCGAGCAGGTGGCGGTTGGCGGCACGAGCGGCGGCATCGGTGCCGGGACGCACCTTCTCGCGGCTGATGAACTTGTAGATGTATTCGAAGCGCGAGTCGTCGCCCATGTAGACCACCAGCCGGCCGTCCCTGGCGACGGTGCAGGTGGCGCTCTCTTGCCGCTTGCGGCCGAGCGCGGTGCGCTTGATGGGCGGGGCGGTCGGATCGAAGGGGTCGATCTCGACCACCCAGCCGAAGCGGTGCGGCTCGTTCGGATGCCGACTCAGGTCGAAGCGCTCGTCGAAGCGCCAGTACTCGACCCACTGCGAGCCGGCCACCGTGCCGTAGCGGCGCTGCGCCGCCGTCGCGCCCTGGGCCGCTTCCTTCGGGCCGCCGAAATAGCCATGGAAGTTTTCCTCGCAGGTGAGGTAGGTGCCCCAGGGCGTGACGCCCATGGCGCAGTTGGCGAAGGTGCCGAACACCGCGTCGCCCGCCGGGTTGGCGGCAGTGCGCATCAGCGGCGTGCCCGCGGCGGGGCCGGTGATGCGCATCGGCGTGTTGCCGTGCACGCGACGCGCAAAGGGCGAGGGCCGCACCTGCTGCCACCCCTGGCCGGTGCGCCGGATCTCGATCACCGAGACACCCATGGCGTGCAGCGACTTGCGCGCCTTCTCGGCAGTCCACGCCTTGACGCCGTCGGTGTGCAGCAGTTGCTCGTCGGTGTATTCGTGGTTCATCACGAGCAGGCCGCGGTCGCCGCTTGCGTCGAGCGCGAAGAAGTGCATGCCGTCGTGATGCATGCCGGCCTGCACGGCCTGGTCGTCGGCGCTGTTGCCTGCATCGGGCGCGAAGGCCGGCATGCTGCCCGCGACGCCGGTGGGCGTGCCCCAGGGATAGAGCAATTGCCACTCGTATTCGGGCGGCACGACGATGCCGTCGCGCAACGAGGCCGGCACGCCCGTGAAGCCCAGCACGTTGCCGCGGCCCGTGGGCGAGGAAGGCACGGCGCAACCTTGGCCGAAGAGCGCCACCACGGCGGCGGCGGAGCCCGATTGAAGAAGAAAGTGACGGCGGTCCAGGGGCATGGCGGGGTGTTGTGTAGGCGACAGCCGCGATCATCGCCGAGCACCGCACCCGGCGATACTGGCGCGGCAACCGCCCAGGAGACATCGAATGACCGACCGCATCGAATGGACCCGCCACGCCGATGGCGTGGTGGAACTGCAGCTCGCACGCGCCGACAAGATGAACGCGCTCGACCCCGCGATGTTCGACGCGCTGATCGAAGCCGGCGAGGCGCTGCGCGACGACAGGGCGGTGCGGGCCGTGGTGATCTCCGGCCGCGGCAAGGCTTTCTGCGCGGGGCTCGACATGGCATCTTTCGAGCGCATGCAGCAGCAAGGCGCGGGCTCCGGAGTGCTGGGCGAGGGTGCAGCCGGCGCCGACCTGGTGGTGCGCACGCACGGCATCTCGAATGCCGCGCAGCAGGTGGCGATGGTCTGGCGCGAGGTGCCGGTGCCGGTCATTGCCGCCGTGCACGGCGTGGCCTTCGGCGGCGGCTTGCAGGTAGCGCTGGGTGCGGACATCCGCATCGTCGCGCCCGACACCAAGCTTTCGGTGATGGAAATCAAGTGGGGCCTGGTGCCCGACATGGCCGGCATGGTGCTGATGCGCGAGCTCGCCCGCAGCGACGTGGTGCGCGAACTCACCTTCACGGGCCGCATCTTTTCGGGCGAAGAAGCCTTGCGCATCGGCTTCGCCACCCGCGTCGCAACCGATCCGCTGGCCGAGGCGCTGCAGATGGCACACGAGATTGCGGGCAAGAGCCCCGACGCGATCCGCGCCGGCAAGCGGTTGCTCAATGCGTCGGCGTCGCACAGTGCGGCCGAGATGCTGCTGGCCGAGTCGGTCGAGCAGAAGGCCCTGATCGGCAGCCCGAACCAGGCCGAGGCCGTGAAGGCCAACATCGAGCGGCGCGCGCCGAGTTTCAGCGCTCCGGCCTGATCCTGCTCCCTCGGGCTTCAGGCCCCCGCGACTCGTTTGCCTGCGCGCGGGCGGCCGGGTAATCCCCCAGCCCGCAGACGCCGTTCTTCGCGCACCCTCGCATCCCCCCGCCTTCTCCAGGTGCGGCTGCACCGCCTTTGCCCGTGGTCGGGCCCTTCAAATTCGTGTGTAAACAACCGAAAAGCAATTCAAAGTGCTTTTTTGGTGTCTTTGTGTAAGAATTAAGTAGTTGTTTTAAAGGGAGAATGGGTGAGGATGGAGGCAATTTGTGTGCAGAAGGTCACGTCTTCCCTCTGATGGCATCCATGGAGGATGGCCCCTGACAGCGCACTCATTAACAATTGAAAGCTTTGCTTAGCGACGGCGATCCTGCATGTCGACGACCACGTTTTTTTGCAACCTCAGCGTGCCCATTCTGGTGGGCGAGGATCGCTACAAGTACATCCCCATCGTGGGGGTCTTTCGCAGCATTCCATTCGATCAAGTCGATGAATGGGTGATGCACCCCGACGGCCAGCCGCGCAGTGACCGCGAGCTGGCGGCCGAAGTTCTTGTCGAGATCCGCAAACCACTCGGTTCGAGTGGACGCACAGCGCCGCACGCTTTCGAAGTGGGAGACATCCTGCAGCTCGACCGCGCCGCCGCGATTGTCGTGTCCACCTTCCTGGCGGCGCTTCCGCGCGTCTGACGCACTCCCTTCAGTCGCACCTGAAGAGCACGCCGCTGCCCGGCGTGTTCGGCGCATCGGCCTGCTCCAGAAAGCGGATCGGGTTTCCGTCCTTGCGGCAGTAGGCTTCCGCTTCCTGCTGGCTCGCCGCCCGCAGGATCCCATCGTAGAGACGCACCACGCCGGTCACCGGAGTGGTACAGCCGGCAATGGCGGTGGCGAGGGGGAAAAGGGCGAGCAGCAATCGGCGCATGAAAGAAGACGGGTCCGGTGAAAGACCCGCGACTTTAAGCGCTGCTGCTTCCCACCGCCCAATAGAAAGTCGGCCTTGCCCCGTTGAGCAGGTAGTCGCCCACCACGCGCCCCTTGTAGATGGTCGGGTTGTGCGAGGCCAGCGTGCGCGCATTGCGCCAGTGCCGGTCGAGCCGCCGGTCTTCCTGCAGCGCCGAGGCGCCGCCGATGTCGAACAGCCGCGTACCCGCTTGCAGCACCGCGTCGACGATGCCGGCCTGCGCCTTGGCTGTGTTCAGTTCCACCTCGAACAGCAGGCTCTCGGGCACGGCTTCGCCACGCTGGCGGAAACGATCGACTTCGCCCAGCCCGCGCGCCACGGCCTGCACGGTCGAGGCTGCGACGAAGGCCGTGCTAGCGAGCTGGCCGATGACCTGCTGCACCAGCGGATCTTCGCGCGGCGTGTCGCCGCTGCCGTGGCTGTAGACGCGCTTGCGCGGCTGCACGAAGGCCACGGCATCGCGCACGATGGCGCGCGCAATGCCCGCCAGCGTGGCAAGGTGCGTGAGCTGGAAATGCGCGGTCAGCGGCGTGGGCTGGTCGCGCACGTACAACAGCACGTTCTCGGGCTTCACCCGCACATTGCGAAAGCGCGTGGTGCCCGATGCGCTCAGCCGCTGGCCAAAGCCGCGCCAGTCGTCCACGCGCTCCACGCCCTGCGCTTCGGCCGGCACGAGCGCAATCACGCGATCGCTGCTGCCGTCGTCGTTCAGGCGCTGGGCCGAAACAGAGATCCAGTCGGCGTACAGCGTGCCGGTGCTGTAGTACTTGTCGCCATCGAGCCGCCACGCGTCGCCGTCGCGCTTCAGCGTGGTCTGCAGCGTCCCGAGCGGGCCTTCGCCAAGCTCGGTGGTGGCGTTGCCGAAGATCACACCCTCGGCCGCAAGGCGCATCCACGGGCCGTGCAGGGCGGGGTCGATCTCCGCGAACAGCCGCTCGATGAAGCCGAAGTGCGCGCGCAGGATCTGCGGCAGGTTGGAGTCGGCCTCGCCGAGTTCGATGAGCAGGTCGTAGAGCTGTTCGACCGAGCCGCCCAGGCCGCCATGTTCGAGCGGCACGCGCAGCGCGCCGAAGCGCTCTGCGTTGAGCCAGGCCACGGGTTCGTAGGCGAGCTCGCGTTCGTTCTCGCGCTGTGCCGCACGCTCGGCGATGCGCTGGAAAACGGGGCGGAAGCGGGCTGCGAGCTGCTGCGAGGAAGGCGCTTGCACGCCCGGGGTATACGTTGCGGGCCGCGTCGTTGCTTGGATGGATTCCATGGAGGCGGGGCGCTCCTGGAAGGGCGCCCGGAAAGAAAGGGACAGGCGCCCGACTGTCCCCCGCGGCGGGGCCCTTGTGAAATACGCTTTTCGAGTTTTCTTATGCCGCCCGTTCCTATCCCTTACCGCCGGCCGCGCGCGTCCACCGGCCAGATGGCGACCAGCGTGCCGCCTTCGACCACGTGGTACGCGTCATGCAGATTGACTGTCGGGTCGCAGTGCGGGGTGATGAACTCCACGCGCGCGCCCAGCGCGGGCCGCTGCGCCTGCGAGCCCGGGAGCAGCATCAGCTTGCCGTGCTCGTCGCCGAAGAAGGCGTAGCGGCTCGATGCGTCGGCGCCTTTCGCCACCAGCGGTACGCCGCTGTCGGTCGAGAAGCACTTGGTGCCGCCGTCCACCGTTACCCAGTCGGGCGCATTCGTGCTGACCACCGCCGTCTGCACGAACAGCGAGACGTCGAAGGGCGAGGGCTCTTCGCCGCTGGCCAGCACGCTCGTGTATTCGGCGTCCATGAACACATACGAGCCCGCCTGCAGTTCGGTGAACGCGTTCTCCTGCGAATCGAGGTCGTGCGTGCCGGTACCGGCGCCCGTCACGATGTCGAAGTTCAAGCCCTGCCGCTTTGCCGCCGCGACGATGCCCGCCACGGTTTCGCGCAGGCCGGCGGCCGCCGCGCTGCGCTCTTCGCGAGACACGATGTGCTGCAGGTTGCCCGCATACGACTGCAGCCCGCGCAACCGCAGGCGCGGCTCGGCGGCGGCCAGCGCCGCCAGTTCGAGCACCTTCGCCTGCGTGGCGGCGCCGGTGCGGTTGTAGCCGGCGCCGTAGTCCACCAGCACGTCGAGCGGGTGCGTGAGTTCGCTTGCGGCGCGCGCCAGGTCGGCCAGGTTCTGCGGGTTGTCGACCACCACCATCACGTCGCCCGGACGCGCGCGTTGCGCCAGCTTGATGAGCCGCGCGATCTTGCTCGGCGTGACGGCGGGCGAAGTGATGAGCACGCCCGGAATGCCGCCCTGGACCATCACCTCCGCCTCGCCCAGCGTGACGCAGCTCACGCCGACGGCACCGGCTGCCACCTGGCGCCGCGCGATCTCGACCGACTTGTGCGTCTTCACGTGCGGGCGCAGGTTCACGCCGCAGGCCTTGGCAAAGGCAGCCATTCGTTCGATGTTGCGCGTCATCGCGGGCAGCTCGATCAGCAGGGCCGGGGTGTCCAGAAGATGGCGTCCGCCGGGAACGCCGATCAGCGGCGCGTTGACTTGCAGCAGGTCTTGGGGCATCGGGAAAAAGCCTTCGTGGAGGCGTTTTGTGGAGGAGATCGGGGCGAGATGATCGCACCGAAATGCCTGCCTCCTATCTGTCGGCCGGCGGGTTCGCCTTCAGCGCCGTCATCAACAGGCGCCCGGTGGTCTGCAGGTGCTCGGCGATGAGTGTCTGCGCGGCCTGGATGTCGCGGTTGAGCACCGCATCGAGCAGCGCCTGGTGCTCGGCTCCCACGTCTCGCGCCTGCTTCGACAGCGGCGCCGACAGCTGCCGGTAGCGTTCGCTCTGCTGGTAGAGCATCTGGTGCATGCGCAGCAGCCAGCCGTTCGGGCAGCCGGCCACCAGCGCGTTGTGGAACTCCGCGTGGCTCGCCGTCCATTCGGCGCTCAGCATCGTGGGCATGGCCGCGTCGCGCTCGGCCAGCCGCGAGAGGCGGTGGTGCGCCGAGACCACGCTGCCTTCCCAGGCGAGATCACCGTGGCGGATGGCTTCGGCCAGGCACAGCTTCTCGATCTCGATGCGCGCCTTCACCAGCTCTTCGAGGTCGGTCGCCGAAATGGGGCTCACGCGGTAGCCGCGCGCCGGCTCCGACACCACCAGCGCCTCGGCTTCCAGCATGGCGAGGCCTTCGCGCACCGCGCCGGCGCTCACGTCCAGCTCTTCGGCCAGCGCGGCGATGTTGAGCTTCGAGCCCGGCAGCAGCCGTCCGCCCACGATGGCCGTGCGCAGCTCGGTGAACACCTGTCGTGTCTGGCTCATGCCTTTCGTTTTTTCGTTCATTGCACTCCCGTCACCGCGAAAAACGGCCTGATGTTACTTGTTAACCCTAATGATCCATGGATGGCTAAACAATAGACTAACGTTGAAAGAATATATTATTTGTTCCAACATGGATAGCCGATTGGAGACATACGACATGGCCGATATCCAGCTTCGCACCCAGAAAAGCCCCGAGCGCGCGGCGTTGCACAGCGTGCATTCGCTCGATGCCTTCGTCTTCACCGTGCCCGATCTCGACGAGGCTACGCGCTTCTACGACGCCTTCGGGCTGGAGCCCCGAAGAGAGGGCGACCGGCTCGACCTGTACACCGCAGGTCACCCGCATGCCTGGGGTTCGCTGTACCAGGCGCCCGGGGTGAAGAAGCTGCAGTACCTGCGCTTCGCCTGCTTTGCTGAAGACTTCGACGCCATTGCCGCGCGCATCGAGCGCCTGGGCGTGCCGCGCTGCTCGCCGCATCCGCTGGGCGACGACCGCGGCCTGTGGGTGCTGCACCCGGAGGGTTTTCCGGTGCAGGTCGTCGTGGCCGCGAAGAGCGCGCCGGATGCGGGCAGCGAGCCTGTCGTCGCGCCGCGCCCGCCGGTGGGCACGGGCGCCTCGCCGAACCGCGCGCGCATTCCGAAGGTGCATCCGCGCCGGCTCTCGCACATCCTGATGTTCTGCGCCAAGGTGCCCGAGGCCTTGCGCTTCTATGAAGACGCGCTGGGCTTGCGCGTTACCGACCGCTCGGGCGACCTCATCGTCTTCATGCACGGCGCGCACGGCAGCGACCACCACCTGATTGCGATGGCGCATTCGAACGGCCCGGGCCTGCACCACCTGAGCTGGGACGTCGCGAACATCGACGAAGTCGGCCGGGGCATGGAGCAGATGTATGCGGCCGGCCACGTGCGCGGCTGGGGCGTGGGGCGCCACGTGCTGGGTTCGAACTACTTCCACTACGTGCGCGACCCGTGGGGCAGCTACTCGGAGTACTCCTGCGACATGGACTTCGTGCCCGGCGACTACGACTGGCGCGCCGCCGACCACCCGCCCGAAGACTCGTTCTACGCCTGGGGCCCGAAAGTGCCCGAGGATTTCGTCACCAATTTCGAGGTCGAGGCCACCAAGGCCTGAGACCGTTTCTTCTCTGCATCCGAATCACAAAGGAATCCCATGCGTCTCCTCGCCTTCAACCACAACGGCAAGCCGGCCCTCGGCCTGCGCCTCGGCCAGGAGGTCGTCGACCTCACAGCCGCTGGCCTGCCCGCCACGCTAGACGAACTTCTGCGCGCCGGCCCCGAAGCCATGGCCGCCGCGAAGAAGGCCGGCGACGCGGCCCGCGCGCGCCTGCCGCTGTCCGACATCGACTGGCTGCCGCCAGTGCAGTCGCCTTCCAAGGCCATTGCGGTGGGCCTCAACTACATCGACCACGCCGCCGAAAGCAAATTCGATCCGCCGACCTACCCGGTGCTGTTCCATCGCTTTCCATCGTCGTGGGTCGGCCATAACCAGCCCATCGTGCGACCGCACGTGTCGACGCAGTTCGACTACGAAGGCGAGCTGCTGGTGGTCATCGGCAAGGCCGGGCGCTACATCAAGAAGGGCGATGCGCTGAACCATGTGGCGGGCTACTCGGTGTTCAACGACGGCTCCATCCGCGACTACCAGTTCAAGTCCGCGCAATGGATGATGGGCAAGAACTTCGATCGCTCGGGTTCCTTCGGCCCCGAGTTCGTCACCGCCGACGAACTGCCCGCGGGCGCCACCGGCCTGAAGCTGCAGACGCGACTGAACGGCACCGTGCTGCAGGACGCCAACACGCGCGACATGATCTTCGACGTCGCCACGCTGGTGTCGGTGTGCTCCGAGCCCTTCGCGCTGCAGCCGGGCGACATCATCATCGCCGGCACGCCCTCGGGCGTGGGCCTGGCGCGCAAGCCGCAGATCTTCATGAAGGCCGGCGACGTGTGCGAAGTGGAGATCGAAGGCGTGGGCCTTCTTTCGAACCCCGTCGTCGACGGCGACTGAGCAGCGGCAGCAGCAGCACCAATGCCGCGCTGACCAAAACCAAAACAATTACGGAGACAAAAAATGAGCATCGATCGTCGTTCCTTCGTCGCGGCTGCCAGCGCTTTCGGTGCTCTCGGCACCAGCGCGCTGTTCAGCGGCACCGCCGCCGCGCAGCAGCCTTCGGGCAAGCCCATCCGCGTGGGCGGCACGCTGGCGCTCACCGGGCCGCTCTCGGCCACGGGGCTCGTGCACAAGCTCACGGGCGAGATCTACGTGGAGTCGCTCAACCAGCGCGGCGGCCTGCTGGGCCGGCCGGTGGAGTGGGTGCTGAAGGACGACCAGTCCAAGCCCGACCTCGCGCGCACGCTGTACGAGCAGCTCGTGACGGCCGACAAGGTCGACCTGCTCATCGGCCCGTATGCCACGGGCGCGATTCTTTCGGCCATGGGCGTGGCCCAGCGCTACAACAAGACGCTGGTGCACCACACCTTCGGCATTCCGAGCCTGGCCAAGTACGACCAGCAGTTTCCGGCGTGGTCGCTCGGCCCCGACCCCGAGAAGACGATGCCCGCCATGGTCATGGATGCGCTGGCCACCTCGCCCAAACCGCCGAAGACCATCGCCATCGTCACCAGCAAGTTCCCCTCGGTGCACTTCGTGGCGCTGGGCGCGCGCGAGGTGGCGAAGCAGCGGGGCCTGAAGGAAGTGCTGTTTCTCGAGTGGGACTTCGGCAACCGCGACTTCGGCCCCATCGCCGGCCGGCTGAAGGAGGCCAACCCCGACTTCATCTGGAACGGCGCCATCGGCCTCGAAGGCAACCAGTTGCTCGACGCAATGAAGAAGATCGACTACGCGCCGCTGCATCACTTCTATCACGTGCCCGCGCCCGCGCCGATGCTCAAGGCGCCCGAGGCCAACGGCGCGCTGGCCACCACCATCTTCGAAGACCATCCGCCGTTCACCGACAACCCGACGGCCGCCGAGTTCGTGAAGGTCTATCGCGAACGCGCGGCCAAGGCCGGCATGCCCGACACGGCGGTGGAGACGCAGGCGGCCGCGTCGTTCTCGGCCTGGCAGATCATCGAAGCCGCCGTGGTCGCCACCAAGGGCATCGACGACAAGGCCATGGCCACCTGGCTGCGCGCCAACAAGGTCGACACCATCCAGGGCAAGCTGCGCTTCAACGAGCGCGGCAACTTCGGCGACGACCTCGGCAAGGTCAAGCAGGTGCAGAACGGCAAGTGGGTGGTGGTGTGGCCGAAGGAGTGGGCCGCCCCCGGCGTGAAGCTGCAGACGCGCGGGGTGACCAGCTGATGAGCTTCCCCAGTGCCACGCTGCTGGCCCAGTCGATCCTGGCGGGCCTGTTCACCGGGGCGCTCTACGGTCTGCTGGGGCTCGGCCTCAGCCTGTCGTGGGGGATGCTGCGGCAGATCAACCTGGCGCACTTCGCGCTCGCCTTTCTGGGTGCCTATCTCACGTACGAACTGTCGAGCCACCATGGTGTCGATCCGCTGCTCACGCTGGTGGTGATCGTGCCGCTGTTCTTCGTGCTGGGCGTGGCACTGCACTGGGTGCTGACGCGCTTTCGCGTGAGCCCCTTCAACTCGCTGCTCGTGACCTTCGGCATCACAGTGATCATCGAAGCGCTCCTGCAGTGGACCTGGACGGCCGACTACCGCAAGCTCGAATCGAGCTACGCGGAGCACAAGCTGCAGATCGGCCCGCTCTATCTGCCGGTGCCCGAGCTCATCACGCTGGCGCTGGGCGTGGGCATCTCGCTGGCGGTGTGGTTCGCGCTGCGCCGCACCGACCTGGGCAAGGCGATGCGCGCTGCCGCCGAAGACGCGCCCATCGCCGCGGCCTTCGGCGTGAACCAGAACGCGCTGGCGCTGATGCTCTCGGGTCTCAACGCGGCGCTGGCCGGCGTGGCGGGCGTGTGCATTGCGCTGGCGTACACGCTGTCGCCATCGCAGATCTATGCGTGGATCGGCGTGGTGTTCGCGGCCGTGATGCTGGGTGGGCTCGGTCGCCCGCTCGGGCCGCTGATCGCGGGCTGCATCATCGGCGTGACCGAGGCCGTGACCATGACGATCACCGCGCCTTCATGGGCGCCGCTGGTGTCGTTCTCGCTGCTGATGTTCGTGCTGCTGGTGCGGCCGGGGAGGGTGGCATGAAGCGCTCGTTCCTGCTGATTCTTGCGGCCGGCGCGGGGCTTGCCGTGGTGCCGTGGCTCGGACTGCCGGCGTTCTACGAATCGATTCTGTACCTGGTGCTGCACTGGGTCGCGCTGGCCACCTCGTGGAACCTGCTGTCGGGCTACTCGGGGTATTTCTCGTTCGGGCACGGCGCGTTCTTCGGCATCGGCATGTACACCACGGCCACGCTGGCGACGCGCTTCGACATTCCGTTTCTCTGGACGCTGCCGGCCGCCGCCGCGGTGGCCGCGCTGTTCGGCACGCTGCTGGGCGCCGTGGCTTTCCGCGTGCAGGCGGTGCGCGCCGAGCTGTTCTCGCTGCTCACGCTGGCCGCCACCTTCGTGGTGGCGACCATCATCCTCAACACGCCCATCGACGGTGGGCCGGGCGTGTACATGAGCGCGGTGGCGGTGCCGCAGATCGGGCCGACGGCGTCGGGCACCTTCTATCTGCTGGCCTTGGGCGTGGCGGTGTTGACGGTGCTGGCTTCGCTGGCCGTGTACCACTCGCGCTTCGGCACCGGGCTGTTCGCCATTCATGACGACGAGGACGTGGCCGAGGTGATGGGCGTGCCCACGTACCGCTTCAAGCTCGGCGCCTTCGCGCTCTCGTGCGGGCTGGCGGGCGTGGTGGGCGGCGTGCATGCGCTCTTCGTGTCGTACGTGACCACGGGCGACACCTTCACCATCGCGATGCCGCTCACGGTGGTGCTGATGTCGGTGCTCGGTGGCACGCGGCACTGGGCCGGACCGATCGTCGGCGCGACGGCGATCACGCTGCTGCTGTATGCCTTCACGGGCGGCGACAGCGCGATCATCGGCAAGGGCCTGACGGGGCTGGTGCTGATCGTGGTGATCCTCTTCATGCCCGAAGGCCTGCTGGGGCAGGCGCTGAAGTGGTGGAACGCGCGGCGCGGTGCGCCTGCTGCTTCGTCCGCGCCGGTGCATGTGGCCGTGGCTGATGAAGTGAAGAAACCCGTCGGCATTACCGGCGAAGTGCTGCTGCGTGCCGAGGGCGTGCGCAAGTCCTTCAAGGGCGTGCATGCGCTGCGCGGCGTGAGCCTCGAGGTGCGGCGTGGAGAGATCCTCGGCCTGCTCGGGCCCAACGGCTCTGGCAAGTCGACCTTCATCAATGTTGCGAGTGGGCACTATGCGGTGACCGCCGGGGTCATCGAGTTCGGGGGGCGACGCATCTCGGGCGTGCCGGCGCACCGCATTGCGCAGGGCGGCATTGCGCGCACGTATCAGATCCCGCGTCCCTTCGCGCACCTGACGGTGCTGGAGAACGTGGCGCTGCCGGCGATGTTCGGCGCCGCCGCGCTCGACCGTCAGACGGCGGAAGGCGAGGCGTGGCAATGGCTGGCCTTCACCGGACTCACCGAGCGCGCGCACGCCTTGCCGGCGGAGCTGAACCTGCACCAGCGCAAGTTCCTCGAGTTCGCGCGGGCACTGGCCTCGCGGCCGCAGGTGCTGATGCTCGACGAGGTGCTGTCGGGCCTCACGCCTTCGGAAATCGACGAGGCCGTGGCGCTCATCCGCCGCATTCGTGACCAGGGCGCGACCATCGTCTTCGTCGAGCACGTGATGCGCGCGGTGATGGCGCTGTGCGACCGCATCGTGGTGTTCAACCGCGGCGAGGTGCTGGCCGAAGGCGCGCCGCATGACGTGATGCAGCGGCCCGAAGTGGTGTCGGCCTACCTGGGCCAGGCCATGGAGCCGGAGGTGCCTGCCGCGTCGTCCGTGGCGGGTGTCGAAAGGGAGCTGGCCCATGCTTGAACTCGAATCCATCCGCGTCGCCTACGGGCAGGCCACCGCGCTGTGGGATGTGTCGCTGTCCATCGGCAAGGGCGAGCTGCTGTGCATCGTCGGGCCGAACAGCGCGGGCAAGAGCACGCTCATCAATGCGGTGGCGGGGCTGCACCGCATCAGCGCCGGCCGCATGCGCTTCGAGGGGCAGGACATCTCGCGCCTGGCGCCGCATCGCTTCTGCGCGCAGGGCATCGCACTGGTGCCCGAGGGGCGGCGCCTGTTCACCGAGATGACGGTGCGCGAGAACCTGGAGCTCGGCAGCTACCTGCGCGCGGCGCGCCTCGAACGCGCTCGCTCGATGGAACACGTCTGCACGCTGTTCCCCGCGCTGACGGAAAAGCTGGAGCAGCCGGCGGGTTCGCTCTCAGGCGGCCAGCAGCAGATGGTGGCCATCGGCCGCGCGCTCATGGCGCGCCCCAAGCTGCTGCTGCTCGACGAGCCTTCGCTGGGGCTGGCGCCGAGCATCGTGCTCGACATGTTCACCGCCATCCGGCGAATCCATGCCGACGGCATCGCGGTGCTGCTGGTGGAGCAGAACGTGGGCATGGCGCTCGACGTGGCCGAGCGCGCCGCGGTGCTGGAAGAAGGGCGCATCGTCGCGCTGGGCCGGCCGGAAGAGCTGATGGCGCGGCCGGAGTTGCGGCGCGCCTACCTGGGGCTGGATGCCGATGCCTCAGAGGGTGGCGCTATGCCGGGTGCGACGGCCCATGGTGCCCGGGCCGCCGCAGCGCCAGCCACCACAGCAGCGCGGCATTGATCGCCCAGCTGCCGGCCAACATCATCAGCGCCGTGTTCGCGACGCCGGGCGAGAGGTCGAGCGTCAGCAGGCTCAGCGACCACGGCAGCCCGCCAGCGATGGCGACTAGCATGCCGGCCTCGCTGTCGGGCACGACGGCACAGGCCAGGATGCAGACGGCGCCGGTGACCGTGTAGATCAGTGCGGCGGCGCGCCATCCCGGGCGGTGGGGCGGTCGTGAATTTGCGGGCATGCCTTGAGCATCGCCGATCCCGCATCAAGTCGTGAAGGCCTGTTACGCGAAGGGGCGTAGTGTTTTGGCGACGCCGCGTTCAGTGGCTTGCCAACTTCTGCACGCTTGGGGCGATTGGTGCTTCGGGTAGCGCGGCTTCGATGCCGAGCGCCAGTGCCAGCAGCGGCGTGTCGGCGCCTTGCGCGCCGGTCAATTCCAGCCCGGCGGGCAGGCCGTTGGAGGTGAGGCCCATCGGCAGGCTCACCGCCGGCAAGCCCGCCATGCCGGCCGGGCCGGTGTTGCGGATGTAGGCCGAAAAAGCCAAAGTGGGGCGGCCGCACAGCGTCACTTCCACGTCTTCGCCGATGCGCGCGGCGGTCAGCGGGCTGGTCGGGAAGACGAGGGCGGCCAGGTCGTGCCGCGCAAAGCAGTCGCGGTACGCCGCCTGCATGCGCGGGCGCAGGGTGTGCAGCGCGTGGGCGTAGGCCTCGGGTGTGATGGCGGTTGCACCGAAGAGGCGCTCGAACAGCGGGCGCACGTCGGGGCTGACCACGGCGTCGGTGAGAGCACGCGCGTCGAAGGGGCGGCCGTGCCGCGCAAAGTAGGCGGCCAGCGCGGGCAGGATCTCGTGCAGCGAGATCGTCATCGATCCTTCCTGGAACAGCGCACCGGCTTCGGCCAAGTCGCAAGGCACCAGCACGGCGCCGGCTGCGCGCAGCAGCTCGAGGCGCTTGCGGGCCAAATCGGCCACGGGCGGATCGACCTCTTCCCAGAAGTAGGCCTCGGGCACGCCAAGGCGCACGCCGGTGAGCGGTGTCGGGGCAATCTGCAGCGGCCCACCGGCGATTGCGTGGTCGACCAGCACGCAATCGTCCACGCAGCGCGCCATGACGCCAGCGGTATCGAAGGTCGGCGATATCGGCACCAGCCCTTCGTCCGGCCAGCGGTGCACCGTCGGCCGGAAGCCCACCAGCCCGCACAGCGCGGCCGGCACGCGCACCGAGCCGCCCGTGTCGGTGCCGATGGCCACTGGCGCGGCGCGCAGACCCAGCAGCGCCGCGTTGCCGCCGCTGGAGCCGCCCGTGACGCGCGTGGCGTCGAACGGATTGCGCGACGGTCCGAAGCCGTGGTTGTTGCCGGTGACGCCCTGCGACCACTCGTGCAGATTCGTCTTGCCGAGCACCAGCGCGCCTGCGTCGATCAGCCGCTGCGCTACGCCGGCGTGCATGCGCGGCCGATGGTCCGCCATCCACGGGCTGCCGGCCGTGGTCGGCATGCCGGCAACGTCGATGTTGTCCTTGAAGGCCAGCGGCACGCCATATAGAGGCAGCGTTCCCGGCGCGGGGCGCGGTGCGGCATCGAGCGCGGCGGCGGCTGCGTGAAGCGCCGCGGGGTCCTGGTGGAGCAGGGCGCCGAAGGGTGCGATTGCGCTGGCGCGTTCCAGCAGCGCCTGCGCGTAGTCAGCGGCGCGCAGTTCACCGCGCGCCATCTGCCCGGCGGCCTCGCGGGCGGAAAGATCGGTCAGCGCATGGATTCGGTTCATGAAGGCTCGAAGTGGGGCGGAAGCTGCACTCCGGTGCATGTTTCGGGCCAATTCGCGCTTCTGGCGCCAGAAAACAGGCTGAAATTGCATGGCATGGATACTGCTCAAAGAGTTTTTTGTATCCATGAGGCCATCCAATGTCTTTCAAGTCCTTGCGTATCCTGGCCGCCGTCGCAACGTCGATGGCTCTTCTGGCGGGCATGCCCGCGTCTGCCGCCGAGAAGGTCTCGTTGCGCCTCAAGTGGCTGGCGCAGGCGCAGTTCGCCGGCTTCTACGTAGCCAAGGCCAAGGGCTTCTATGACCAGGGCGGCCTCGACCTGACGATCAACCCGGGCGGCCCCAACCTGAACGTCGAGACGCTGGTCGCCTCGGGCAACGACACCTTCGGCCTGGCCGGCGGCACCGAGACCGTGCTGCTCGCCCGCGAGAAAGGCCTGCCGCTGGTCTGCATCGGCGTGACCGTGCAGAACACGCCTTTCACCTACGTGACGTACAAGGACTCCGGCATCACCAAGGTGAAGGACTTCGCGGGCAAGAAGGTCGCGACCTGGTTCACCGGCACGCAGTACACGCTGTACTCGATGCTCGCCTCGGCCGGCGTGAAGCAGAGCGACCTCACCATCGTTCCCCAGTCGGGCTCCATGGCGCCCTTCGTCGAGAAGCAGTTCGACGTGGCCGCCGCCACCTACTACAACGAGCTCAACACGCTGAAGGAGCAGGGCCTGGGTGACAAGCTCACGCTCATCAAGCCCGACGACTACGGCGTGGTCGTGCAGCAGGACACCGTGCTCGTGTCGGAGAAGTACCGCAACGAGAAGCCGCAGCAGGTGCAGGCCTTCCTGACCGCCACCATCAAGGGCTGGAAGTACGCGCTGCAGAACAAGAAGGAAGCCATCGACATCGTCATGGCCGCCGCCCCCAGCCTGAACCGCGCGCACCAGGAAGCCATGCTCGATGAATTCGAGAAGCTCGTGAAGGCCGGCAAGGGCACCACCGACGGCATCCTCGCCATCGACCTGCCCACGGTGGAGAAGATGCAGGCGCAGCTCGTCGGCTACAAGGCGCTGAAGGCGCCGGCCGATCTGTCGAAGGCCTACGACGCCAGCTTCTGGACGCAGGTGCCCGCCGCCGACAAGAAGTTCTGAGCCGCATCGCCGCAGCCATGAAATTCATGCCTCACGAAGTGATGCCGCCCGCCGTGAGCGACACGGCGCCGCCCATGCTCGAACTGGTCAACGTGTGGAAGCGCTTCGGCGAAGCGCAGACACAGACCGTCGCGGTGTCGGGCGTCAATTTGCGGATCGCGAAGAGCGAATTCGTCACGCTCGTGGGCCCGTCGGGTTGCGGCAAGTCGACCCTCTTCAACATGATCGCGGGCCTGCTGCCGCCTGACGACGATGGCTCGCTGCTGTTCGGCGGCGCACCGCAGCGCGACGGCCAACTGCTCGGCAAGGTGTCGTTCATGCCGCAGCGCGACTTGCTGTTTCCGTGGCGCACCGTGCTCGACAACGCCATCCTCGCGCTCGAGGTGGAAGGCGTGCCGCGCAAGGAAGCTCGCGAGCGCGCCCGCGCCATGCTGCCCGAGTTCGGCCTGGCGGGCTTCGCCAACCACTATCCGCACCAGCTCTCGGGCGGCATGCGCCAGCGTGTTGCGCTGATGCGCACCTTTTTGTTCGAGCGCGACCTGATGCTGCTCGACGAACCCTTCGGCGCGCTCGACGCGCTCACGCGCACTCGCATGCAGCACTGGCTGCTGGAGCTCTGGGCCAGGCACCGCCGTACGGTGCTCTTCATTACGCACGACATCGACGAAGCGATCCTGCTTGGCGACAAGGTGCTGGTGATGACGGCGCGCCCCGGCACGGTGAAGAGCGAGACCGTGATCGACCTGCCGCGCCCGCGCGACCCGTCGGTGGTGTTGTCGCCGGAGTTCATTCGCATCAAGCAGCGCCTGCTGGCCGAGATCGAGGAAGAAAGCCAGAAGACCTTCGCGCAGGAGGGCACCGCCTCGTGAACGCCATGCTGCAGCGCGCAGTGCGCTCGCCCGCACTGGCCTTCGTGGGCTTGGCGCTGGTGTGGGAGATCTGCGTGCACGCTTTCGCGCCGTCGCCGCGTTACCTGCCGGCGCTGAGCGCCATCGCGCAGGACGCGTGGTCGGTGTGGCCACAGCTCATGCGTGGCTTCGGCCGCACGCTGCTCGAAACCGTGCTCGGCTTCGCGATGGGCGCGGTGTTCGGCTGCGCCTGCGGCACGGTGTTCACCTATTCGCGCTGGATGGAGCGCTCGGTGTTCCCGCTGTTCGTGGTGTCGCAGACGGTGCCGGTGGTGGCCTTCGGCGCACTCATCGTCATCTGGTTCGGCAACTCGCTGCTGGCCAAGGTGATGACGGCGTTCTTCCTGACCTTCTTTCCCGTCACGGTGAACACGCTGCGCGGGCTGAAGTCGTGCGACCCGCAGCGCATTGCGCTGATGAAGAGCTTCGGCGCCAACCGCTTCGTGATGTTCTTCAAGCTGGCCGTGCCTTCGGCGCTACCGCAGATCATGGTCGGGCTGCGCGTGGCCATCGGCCTGAGCCTGATCGGCTCGGTGGTGGGCGAATGGTTCGGCGAGACCGTGGGCCTGGGCGTGATGCTCATGGAGGCGATGAACGCCGACCTCGTGGTGCGCCTGTGGGTGGTGATGTTTGCCTGCGGGCTGATGGGTGCGCTGCTCTACGGGCTGCTCACCTTCGTGGAAAGGAGGCTCGTATGGTGGCGCAGCGAAAGCTGATGGCTTCCGCGCAGCGAAAGCTGATGGCATCGCCCGTCGTGCCGGTGGTGCTGGGCATCGTCGTGCTGCTCGCGGTGTGGGAGGGCGCGATATTGCTCTTCAGGATTCCGCCGTTCGTGCTGCCCAGCCTGGGCACGATCGTGCAGCATGCGTTCACCGACACGGGGCGCTTGATGAGCGCATTGCTGGCCACGCTGGGCGAGGCGCTTGGCGGCTATGCATTGGGCAGCCTGCTCGGGTTGTTGCTGGCCGTGGTGCTGCTGCTTGCACCGCCGCTGGAGCGCATCGTGATGCCGCTGGCGGTTGCGGTGAACGCCGTGCCGACCGTGGCCTATGCGCCGCTGTTCCTGATCTGGTTCGGCCTGGGTGCTGCTTCGAAGATCGCGCTGGTGGCGCTGGCCGTCGGCTTCACCATGCTGGTGAACGCGCTGCACGGCCTGAAGCAGGCCGACATCGCAGCCGTGAACCTGATGCGCAGCTTCGGGGCAGGGCAGCTGAAGATCGTGTGGCGCCTGCGCCTGCCGGTGGCGATGCCGTCGGTGGTCACCGCCCTGCGCATCGGCGTGCCGCGCAGCATGATCGTCGCGATCGTTGGCGAGATGCTGGGGGCCTATGCGGGGCTCGGGCGAATGATCTATGAATCGACCCAGCAGGTCGACTTGCTGAGCGTGTGGTCGGCGGTGCTCGTGGCCTCGATCGCGAGCATGGTCTTCTACGGCCTGTTGGTGTGGATCGACCAGAAACTGGTGTGGTGGCGCTGATGGCAAAGACGAATCCCGCGGCGTACCTCGACACCGAAGCCGAGCTGCGCGTGCAGCTCGCCGCCTGCTACCGGCTGGTGGCGCACTTCGGCATGGACGACCTGATCTACAACCACATCTCGGCACGCGTGCCGGGGCCGGAGCATCACTTCCTCATCAACCCCTATGGGCTGTTGTTCTCGGAAGTGACGGCCTCTTCGCTGGTGAAGATCGACCTCGACGGCAACAAGGTGGACGACACGGACGCCGAGGTCAACCAGGCCGGCTTCGTGATCCATAGCGCGATCCACGCAGGGCGCCCCGACGCGCTGTGCGTGCTGCACACCCACTCCGAGGCCGGCACCGCCATCGCCGCCATGCCCAACGGCCTTGCGCCGCTGAGCCAGTTCGCGATGCGCTACCAGGGCCACACCGCCTTCCACGACTACGAAGGCGTGGCACTGGAAACCGGCGAGCGCGAGCGGCTGGTGCGCGACCTGGGCCCGCACCACACGCTGGTGCTGCGCAACCACGGCATCCTGACGGTGGGCCGCACCATCCCCGAGGCTTTCATCCTCATGTACTACTTCGAGAAGGCGGCCAAGGTGCAACTGCTCGCGCAGGGCGGTGTGGCGCCCGGCGAATCGCTGGTGTACCCGCAGCCCGAAGTGAGCGATCTGGCCGCGCGCCAGTTCACCGAATTCGCTGGCGACATCCTGCCGCCCGGCACGCGCGAATGGTCTGCGTTCTTGCGCATGCTGGAGCGCACCCAGCCCGACTACCGGCTCTGAACGCCGGCACTTTCCTCTTCATTCCCAGAGACACATTTCGACCATGCAACTCGAGAACCTCACCTCCTTCATCGGCACCGAAGTCAAAGGCATCGACCTGCGCGAGCCCGTGAGCGACGCCGACTTCGCGATGCTGCGCGACGCGCTCAACCAGCGCTCGGTGCTGCTGTTTCGCGGCCAGAGCATCAACGAATCGCAGCACGTGGCCTTCTCGCGCCGCTTCGGCACGTTGCTGGGCCACGTGCTCACGCAGTTCCTGAAGAAGGAGCACCCCGAGGTCTACGTGCTGTCGAACGTGTCGGAAAACGGCAAACCCATCGGCAACCACAAGGAGGGCTGGAACTGGCACTCCGACCTCTCGTACAAGGCCGAGCCCTCGATGGGCGCGCTGCTCTACGCGCTCGAAGTGCCGCCGGTGGAAGGCGACACCTTCTTCGCCTCGATGCACGCCGCCTACGAAGCGCTTGACGACGACATGAAGGCGCGCATCCGCCACATGACGGCCACGCACAGCTACGCCAACTACTACGGCAAGGCTTTTGCCGACCGCAACCCGCTCACGCCCGAGCAACTGGCGGCCACGCCCGACGTGGTGCATCCGCTGGTGCGCACGCACCCCGAAACCGGCCGCCTCTCGCTCTACGTGGGCGAAGACGTGGTCAAGCACATCGATGGCCTGCCCGCCGACGAGAGCACCGCGCTGCTGGCCGAGCTGAACGCGCACGCCATCTCGCCGGAGTTCAGCTATCGCCACAAGTGGCTCGCCGGTGACCTGCTGGTGTGGGACAACCGCTGCACCATGCACCGCGCTACGCCTTACGACGACAACGTGTACCGCCGCGTGATGCATCGCACCACCGTGGCCGGCGACCGCCCCTTCTGATATTCCGACCCGCCGCATAGGCCCCGCGTTTGAAAACCGACAAAGACAAGCACAACAAGGAAGGCAAGAACATGGAACCGAACGAACCCGAGATGGCAGCAGAACCTCCGGCGCTGCGCGGACGCGAGCGCCAGCGCGGCAAGGGCGCCACGCTGTCCGACGAGCTGAAGGACACGCTCGAAGACCTGATCGTCAGCGGCGTCATGAAGCCCGGCGCGCGGCTCGACGAGGCCGAGCTGGCCGAACGCTTCAAGGTGTCTCGCACGCCGGTGCGCGAGGCGCTGAAGGCGCTGGCGGCCACAGGCCTCGTCGACCTGCGCAGCCGCCAGGGGGGCGTGTGCGTGGCGCGCATCTCGCTGCCCATGCTCATCGAGATGTTCCAGATGATGGCGGTGATGGAAGGCCTGTGCGCCAAGTTCGCCGCGCGCCGCGCCACAGAAGTGCAGAAGCAGCGCATGAGCCAGTTGCACGACGAGCTGACGAGCATCCTCGCCTCGGGCGACCACTCGCGCTTCTACGACGTGAACCAGGACTTTCACGACGCGCTCTACGAGGCCTCCAACACGCACTACCTGGCCGAGCAGACGCGCGCGCTGCGCAAGCGCGTGCGCGTGTATCGCCGCTACGTGACCTTCCAGCCCGGTCGCATGACCGCCACCATCGGCGAGCACGGCGCCATCCTCGACGCCATCCGGCGCAACGACCCGGGCGCCGCGTTCAACGCCGCCATCGACCACGTGAGCCTGCTCGAGGACGACATCGTCGACCTGATCGCCGCGCTGTCCGAGCAGGACAACGGGGCTGCCTGAGCCTCTTCTTTCAACGCACTCAACGTCCCATTTTTCCGATCGCATCCCAGGACATCACTCCATGAAACTCGAACTCGAAGGCAAGACCGTCCTCATCACCGGCGCCTCCAAGGGCATCGGCCTTGCGGCCGCCCATTCGTTCGCGGCCGAAGGCTGCCACCTGCAACTGGCCGCACGCGACGGCGCCGCCCTGGCGGCCGCCAAGGAAGAGATCGAGAAGATCTACCCGATCAACGTGCGCATCCACCCGATGGACCTGGCCGCGCCCGGCGCGATGGCGCAGCTGGCCGAAGCAGCGGGGCACGTCGACATCCTTGTGAACAACGCGGGCGACATTCCTGCCGGCCCCATCGAATCGCTCGACTTCGCCGTGGTGCGCCGGGGCTTCCAGCTCAAGGTGCTGGGCTACATGGAGCTCAGCCAGATCTACTACGCGCGCATGAAGGCCGCGGGCGGCGGCGTGATCGTGAACGACATCGGCAACTCCGGCGAGAACTGGGACGCCAACTACATCGCCGGCTCCACCGGCAACGCGGCGGTGATGGCCTTCACGCGCGCGCTCGGTGGAGTGAGCCTGGACGACGGCATCCGCGTGGTGGGCGTGAACCCCGGCCCTGTGGCGACCGACCGCATGGTCAAGCTCATGAAGCGCCGCGCCTTCGACACCCATGGCGACGAAGGCCGCTGGGAAGAGCTGTTCGACAACTACCCCGGCGGCCGCCCGGCAACGCCGGAAGAGGTGGCCGAGCTGATGGTGTTCCTGGCTTCGCCGCGTGCGGGCTACATCACCGGCACGGTGGTGACCATCGACGGCGGCATCGCGGCGCGTGGCTCGATCATCAAGACCAGCAAGAAAGTGGTCGAGGCCGAACAGGCCCGGAGGCTCGCGGCATGAACGCAGCGCTGAACCCCGCTGCTGCAGTGCCGGCCGTGACGAGCGATGCCGAAACCCGCAACCAGTATTTCGACCGGCTGTTCACCAACCCCGACCTGATGTGGCTGGGCCAGAACACCAATCACTTTCCGCTGCACCCGGCTGTGAAAAAGGCGCTGCACGACGCCATCGACGACGAGAGCTTTCACGCCTATGCGCCGCCGCTGGGCATGGAAGCGCTGCGCTCGGCCATCGTGGCCGACCTGGGCGTGCCGGACCAGTCGGCCGTGGTGACCGATGGCGCGGTCTCCGCACTGGCGCTGGCCTGCCGTGCGTTCTGCGTGGCCGGCAAGGGCTTCGTGACCACCGACCCGGGCTGGAAGTGGCCGCTGCAGTTCGCCGCCAAGGCCGGCTCGGTGATCACCGAGATTCCGATCTACGGGCCGGAGTACGGCTTCAAGCTGTCGGCCGAGGCGCTGGCCGCGTCTACCGACGGGAACACCGCCGTCATCTACCTCGTGGATCCGAACAACCCGCTGGGCACCACCTACACCGAGGACGAGATCCGTGCCTTCGCAGACCGTGCGCGAGAGATCGGCGCCATCCTCATTCACGACTGCACCTACCGCGACTTCGCCGACAACCACACGCTGGCTTCGCGCTTCTACCCGGAAGGCACGGTGACCATCGTGAGCTTCTCGAAGTGGCTGGGCCTCGCGGGCCTGCGCCTCGGGGCGCTGGTGGCCTCGCCCCAACTGCTCGCGCGCATCCTGCCGCATTCGCAGGCGCCGCTGGGCGCGAGCGTGCTGGCGCAGCGCGCGGCCATCGCGGGCCTGGGCGTGAAGGACGAATGGATGGCCGAAGTGATTGCGCAGCAGCGCGAGAACCAGCAAATGATCGTCGATGCCTTCGCCAAGCTGCCGGGCTTCGAGGTACCGGTGTTCCCGTCGCAGGCCAACTTCATCGTGGTCGAGTGCAGCAAGGCGGGTGTGACGCCCGAGGCGCTGGTCACCGCGCTGGGCGAGCACGACATCATGGTGCGGCAGGGCACGTATCACACGCCGCGCTTCGGACATCGCTTCGTGAAGATCTCCACCACCGTGCCGAAAGCGTGGGCGCAGGCGCTGTGCGACGTGCTGCCGCAGGCGGTCGAGCGCGCGCGCAGCCTGCCGGCCACGGCGGCGCTTTTCTGAGGAGGGCCCGGCCATGAGTTTCGCCACCACCCCCGACGGCGTTCGCCTCTACTACGAGACCGCCGGCAGCGGCACGCCGATCGTGTTCGTGCACGAGTTCGGCGGCGACCACCGCAGCTGGGAGCCGCAGATGCGCTACTTCGCGCGGCGCCACCAGTGCGTGACTTTCGGCGCGCGCGGCTATCCGCCGTCGGACGTGCCGGCCGACATGGAGCGCTATTCGCAAGCCACCGCAGCCGACGACATCGCCGCGGTGATGGACGCGCTGGAGCTGGAGCGCGCGCACATCGTGGGCCTGTCGATGGGCGGCTTCGCGACGCTGCACTTCGGCCTGCGTCATGCGAAGCGGGCGTCGTCGCTGGTGATTGCCGGCGCGGGCTACGGCGCGGAGAAAGAACACGAGGAGTATTTCCGCGGCGTTTCGCTCGAAGTGGCCAAGCAGTTCGAAGCGCAGGGCTCCGAGAAATTCGCCCGCACCTATTCGCTGGGCGCGAGCCGCGTGCAGTTCCAGAACAAGGACCCGCGCGGCTGGCAGGAGTTTGCGACCTGGCTCGGCGAGCACGATGCAGTGGGCGCGGCCAACACCATGCGCGGCGTGCAGGCGCGGCGCCCGTCGATCTACGACCTGGAGAGCGATCTGCGCGTGATGAACGTGCCCTCGCTCGTGGTGGTCGGCGATGAGGACGACCATTGCCTGCAGCCCGGCATCTTCCTGAAGAAGACCGTGCCGGCCTGCGGCCTCGCCGTGATGCCCAAGACCGGCCACACGCTCAACCTGGAAGAGCCCGCTGCGTTCAACGCCTTGCTGGCCGAGTTCTTCGCCCAGGTCGAGGCCGGCCAGTGGAAGCCGCGCGATCCGCGTGCGCTGCCCAGCCAGATCATGAAGACCGACTGATGACCGCCGAAACCGCCACCGAAGAAGTCGCCGGAGAGCAAGGCATCTGGCGCATCGATGCCGACCGTCTGTGGAACCGGCTCATGACGCTCGCCTGCATCGGCGCCACGCCGGGCGGCGGTGTAGACCGGCAGGCGCTGAGCGTGGAAGAGATCGCGTCGTGGCGCACGATGATCGACTGGGCCTTGTCGGCGGGGCTGGAGCCTTCAACCGATGCGGCCGGCAATCTCTTCATCGCGCTGCCGGGTATCGACCGCGACGCGCCACCAGTGCTCGCAGGCAGCCATCTCGACAGCCAGCCCGGTGGCGGGCGCTTCGACGGTGTGTACGGCGTGGTGGCTGCGCTGGAGGTGCTGACCACGCTGGCCGGGCGCGGCGTGCGTCCGCCGGTGGACATCGTCTGCGTGGCGTGGATGAACGAAGAGGGTTCGCGCTTCGCGCCCGGCATGATGGGCTCGGAGGCCTTTGCCGGCGTGCGCAGCCTCGAGGCCGTGCGTGCGGTGCGCGATGCCAGCGGCATCTCTGTCGCCGATGCGCTCGATGCCTTGCACGCTGCGTTCCCGTCGCTGCGGCGGCGGTCGCTGGGCTTTCCGGTGGCGGCTTATGTAGAGGCGCACATCGAGCAGGGGCCGATACTGGAAGCGCAGGAGTGCGTGATCGGTGTCGTCACCGGCATCCAGGGCAAGAAGACATTCGATGTCGTGATCGAGGGTGAGCGTGGTCACGCCGGCACGCTCGCGATGGTCGAGCGGCGCGATGCGCTCGCAGCCTTCACGCGCATCGCGACGGCGCTCTATGCCGAGATCGGCGGCCACGACGACGCGGTGAAATTCACCATCGGCCGGCTGCAGGTCGAGCCGAACGCACCCTCGGTGGTGCCCGAGCGGGTGACGCTGCGCATCGACCTGCGGCATCCCGACAACGCGGTGCTCGAACATCTGGGACAGCGATTGGCCGCGCTGTGCGACTCGCTTGCCGCGCCGTGCCAGGCGAGCGTGACCCCCTTGGTCGATGCGCCGTCCAACGGCTTCGATCCCGCCTTGCAGCAGGCGATCGCGCAAGCCGCCGAGCGCATCGGACAGCCGCACATGCCGATTCTTTCGGCTGCCGGCCACGACGCGCGCCACATGGCGCCGCTGTGCCCGAGCGCGATGATCTTCATTCCCTGCCGCGACGGCGTGAGCCATGCGGAACATGAGTGGGCGGAGCCCGCGCATGTGGCAGCCGGTGCGAACGTGCTGCTGCGCGTGCTGTTGCCCTATGTGAGGACCTGAGCATGACTGCCGCTGACATCGCCACCATCGTCGACATGGCCGATCTGCCGATGCAGCATCCGCGCGCGCCGGCCAGCGTTGCGCAGGCCAGGGCGCGCTTCTTCAATTCCGGCAACGCCTTCAACGTGAAGCTGCCCGAGGTGCCCGCGCGGCTCTTCGCGCCGCCGCCGGAAGGACGCTACGGCATGTTCGATTGCGACCAGTCGCGGGCGCTGGGCTGTGGCTTCCCGGCCACCACGCCGCTGATGCTCGCGCGCTACGTTCGCATTGCCGCCCGCGATGCGCTGCTGCCGCTGGACGTGTGCGCCACCGGGTCGGTCTGGTACGTGATTTCCGGCAGCGGCAGCCTGACGGGTGCGGTCGACAGGTTGACCTTTGGCACGGGCGACGTGTTCCTGCTGCCCGGCGCGCCGGGCTACCGGATCGAGGCGGGCGCCGAGGGTGTGCTGCTGTGGACCGTCGGCAACGAGCCGCAGCTGGCTTTTGAACGCGCGCAGCCGGCGCCCGTGGCCAAGGCAACCATCGACGCCGTGCACTATCCGGCCGCGGAGATAGAGCGCCAGTTCGCGCTGATTTTCTCGAGCGGCACGAGCGACGAGACCTCGGGCCGCGCGCTGATCTTCTCGTCCGACCGGCAGGCCGCCGCACGCAACCTCACGCCCACGCTGACATTGAGCTTCAACACGCTCGAGCCGAACACGCACCAGCGCTCGCACCGCCACAATTCCGCCGCCATCACGCTGGTGGTGCAGGGCGAAGGTTGCCATTCGATGGTGGGCGGTGCGGCGTGCCCGTGGGCGCCGTGGTCCACGCTGGTCACGCCGCCGGGTGCGCCGCATTCGCACCACAACGCAGGCCCGCGCGGCGCGCTCTTCCTCATCGTGCAGGACGGCGGGCTGCATTACCACGCACGGACGATGGGCTTCGAGTTTCTGGAGGCCGCCGGCTGACCGGAGGAGGGCTGCCAGCAGAGAAGGCAACGTAGAAGCCGAACGTTCACACCCGCTTCTTCGGATTGTCATTTGGGCGCGCCACCATGCGCGAATGGCTGGTCAACTTATCTCCATCGCCCTGACAGTGGATCAACACGACGAGGGCGACTATTTCTGGGTACTGCTGGAATCCTTCGACAACTCGATGGAGTTCGAACCGCTGATGGAGGCGGCCAAGGGATTTCATACCTACGCCGAGGCGTTGCAGGCGGGCTACACCGTGCTGCGCGGCCTGTCGGAAGACCTGAACGTCGGCCCGCGCGAAGAGGTCGACGAATCGGCGTTCGCTGAAGAAGACGACGCTGTCGGCGAGCTCGACTAGCGGCTTCGCATCTACACCGATTGGCGGAACCCACAAACATGGGTGGTGTTAGCCAATTGGCGGATGTCCAATGGCTGTCAGCAAGCGTAGGCTCTGACCGACACGTATCCCCGTGGCCATGCAGAGACAGTGCATGACTGCATGTCGCAGGTGTCGCGGCCGGTGGGAGTGTCCTGTCAAGACAGCCGCTGATGCGAGCCACAAGAAAGTCGGGGAATCAAATGGTCGAGTATTTCCGGGTAGGACTGCCCTATATCCGTGTGCGTTTCAAAGTGCCCGCGCGACGCGGAAGCCGTGTCGAGCTCAACGGCAAATTCGGTGTCATCACCGGCGCCAGCGGGGAACACGTCCTGGTCAAGTTCGACGGCGAGTTCGCGGCGGCAATTGTTCACCCTGTTGACCTCAACTATGTGGAGGCAGGGGAAGCAACCGAGCCGGTGAAGCTTCAGCCGTCGGCGCCGGGGGGCGCGGCCAGGCCTTGCGCCGAGTAGGGCGCGGCTATGCTCGGCGGCAGTGTTTGATGCAGCCGAATGAAATGAAGAAAACCAACCCACCGAAGAAGACCAGCAGCTACGACGTCAAGAAGCAATGGCACTGGGGCCGCGCCATGCGCGAACTGCGCATCGCCGATTTCCTGAAGGACGGACGGGTGCTGGTGCCAGGCGAATACACCGGCGACGGCCCGGCCACCGACGACGGCACAGGTGCGCTGCGAACTGTGGGCGGCATCCAGGTCGGCGCTGCCGACTACGCGACGGGAATGATGTGGGTGGGCCGCAAGCTGCGAGAGGGCGATCTGCCTTCGAAGCCCGACTGATCGCCCCGCATTTGGTCGCCGCGGCGGTGCGACCGAGCACACGACGGTCGCTGAATCGACTGCCCAAGCAGCCGCAGACTGGTTAACAACGGCAAAAAACTGTATATTCGTACAGTATTTTGGCCGCAAGCCTTGGTCAGCGCCGTGCGCGCTTGGGGGCGATGAACCATGAACCAGTTTGAGCTTTTCTTCCCGCGGGTCGCAGCAACGGCATTGCCCATCGCACTGTCGCAGCAAGCGCCACCGCCGCCATTGCTGCAAGAAGACGGCGAGGAGCCGTTCCAGTTCGAAGACGTCGAGATCGAGGCGCGTGTCACGTATGCCGTGCGGCTAGCCGACTACCCGCACCCGGCAGCCGATGCCGTGAAGGTCGCCGAGCAGCGCTTCCGGCGCGAGATCGACCGGCAACTGGGCGTCGATGTGGTCGAGGCGTTGCGCGCATTCCAGAACGCGAGCGAATCGAGCGAAAGCGATCTGTCGAAGGCGGAGATCGCGATGGCCAAGCGCTGGGCCAAGGCCTACGACGCGGCGCGCACCGCGGGCTTTCGCGACCTGGGAGACATCGACGAGGCGTTCTTCGACGTGCGGCCGGTCTGAGCCGCGCTGACGGCTGCGCCTGCAGGTTGCGCGGAAGGTGACGATTCGGCCGCAGCTGTGTCAAAGTCGGGCAAGGCTTCAGACATCACTGCTTCGAAGGCACATCGTGTTTCGTCGACCATCCATCACCTTCCGAACGACGGCCTTCGTGGCCGTGGTTTGCCTCGCCCTCGTGGCGCTCGACGGCTTGAACAGCTGGCATTCGCGAACGGTCCAGCTTCAGCAGATGAGCGTTGCGACGTCGAATCTCGCTCGCGCAATGGCGCAGCAGGCGGACGACACGATCAAGCAGGCTGACACCGCATTGGTCGGCATGGTCGAGCGCATCGAACACGACGGCACGGGGCCGGAGGCCATCGAACGGCTTCGCAAGGTGTTCGCGATGCGGGTGGCCGAACTCCCGCAACTAGATGGGCTCCACATCTACGACAAGGATGGAAACTGGGTCGCAAACTCCCGGCAAGTAGCGCCGCAAAACCTGAACAACGCGGACCGCGAGTACTTTCTTTTTCACCGCGAGCACGAGGAGCGCGGACCGCACGTCGGTGTGCCGGTGAGGAGTCGGACTACCGGCAGACTGCTCGTACCCGTCTCCCGACGCATCAATCATGCGGACGGCAGCTTCGCCGGGGTGGCGCTTGCAACGATCAGGGTCGACTTCTTCACGAAGTTCTACGACAGCCTCGACATAGGCCAGGCAGGCGCCGTTGCACTGATCCTCGAGAACGGGACGATGATGACTCGCCGGCCGTACAGCACCGACATGGTCGGCAGAAGCATGCTGGATACCGGACTCTTTCGTGCATACGTGGCCCAGGGCCCGGTCGGGACGGCGGAAATCCTGTCGGCGCAGGACGGCATCACGCGGCTGAACAGCTTCCGGCGCCTCACCAACTACCCGCTGTTCGTTGCAGCGGCCCTTTCCAAGGATGAGATCCTGGCCGCCTGGTGGCGGGAAACGCTTTGGCATACGGGGGGCGTCATTCTCCTGGCGTCGATCGTCGGTTTCGTGGGATGGCGGCTGGTGAAGCAGATGGAGCTGCGCAGCAAGACCGAGGCCGAACTGCGGCGCGCACGCGATGCGCTGGAGACGCTCAACAAGACCTTGAACACCCTCGCCATGGAGGACGGCCTTACGGGGCTGGCGAATCGCCGGCAGTTCGACGTGACGCTCGACAACGAATTCAGCCGGGCCATGCGAGACGCGAGCACCCTGGCGCTCATATTGATCGATGTCGATTGCTTCAAGCAGTTCAACGACATCTACGGCCATACGGCCGGGGACGAGTGCCTGCAGACGATCGGCCGCACCATCGCAGGCCTCGCATCCCGCCGCCCGGGAGACCTCGCGGCCCGCTACGGCGGGGAAGAACTGGCCGTGCTGCTGCCGAATACCGATGTGGCTGGCGCGGCCGTGCTGGCGGAAAGAATTCGCAGCGCGGTGCGCGACCTGGCAATCGTGCACGCCGGTGCCCCCGACGGCTTCGTGACGCTGAGCGCCGGCGTGGATGCGCTCAGCCCCTCGGTCACCCACGGACCGCCGAAGGAGCTGATTCAGTCGGCCGACAAGGCCCTGTACGCGGCCAAGATGGGAGGCCGGAATCGCGTTTGCACAGCGGAGATACGCCCGACGACGGCGTGAACGGCTTTCCGCGCTCCCGCTGCGAAGGCTGGCGGCGATACATGCAAACCGCATAAACAAGCGCGAAATCCGGATTTCCCTGCGGACCGCATCACGGGCAAGACTCGAAGGCTTTCGACAACCCAGCCTTCTCCGGATGCCCGGTATTACTTCCCATACTCCGCGCCAGCTTCGCCTCGGCTTCTTCAGCCGCCTGCTCGACGACGCGACAGCCGCCGAGCGCTATCGCCTCGCTGCCGCGCAGATCGCCCATGCCGAGGCCTTCGGCTTCGATTCGGCCTGGGTGGCGCAGCATCACTTTCACGAGCACGAGGGCGGACTGCCGTCGCCGTTCGTCTTCCTGGCCTATGTGGCCTCGCGCACGAAGCGCATTCGCCTGGGCACGGGCATCGTCACGCTGCCGCTGGAAAACGCCGTGCGCGTTGCGGAGGATGCGGTCGTGCTGGATCTGCTCTCGCACGGCCGGCTCGAAGTGGGCGTGGGAACGGGTGGCACGCCTGAATCTTTCGCCGCCTTCGGGTTGGATGGCAATGACCGTTCGGCCATCTTCGCGAGACAGCTTGCCGCGGTGCGCGCAGCGTGGGCCGGCAAGCCGCTGCAGGGCGGCGACACGCTGTACCCCGCGGGCTCGCCGCTACTGGACCGCATCTGGCAGGCCACGTTCTCGGTGAGCGGTGGCACGCGCGCGGGGGAGGCCGGCGACGGCCTGATGCTCTCGCGCACGCAGCCGCGTCCCGAGCACGCGCCCGACGCGTCGCTTGCCGACATCCAGAACCCGATCGTCGACGCCTACCTGGCTGCATTGCCGCCCGGCAGCACGCCGCGCATCGTGGGCTCGCGCAGCGTCTTTGTCGCGGAGACGCGCAAGGAAGCGCTTCGTCTGGCCGACATCGGTCTGCGCCGTTCGGCGGCCCGCTTTGCCGCTTCGGGACAGGTCGGCCTCGCGGACCGCGTCGGCCCTGATGCATCGCTCGAACAATTGATCGCCGCGTACGACGTTCACGTTGGATCGCCCGACGACGTGATCGCCTCGCTGCGCGCCGACAGAACGCTCGCACGCGTGACCGACCTGGTCTGTCAGGTGCATTCGGTCGATCCGCCGCACGAGGCGATCCTGCGCTCCATCGAACTGACCGCCACCGTGGTTGCGCCGGCCCTGGGCTGGGCGCGCGATGCGAGCGTGTCGGACCTTCAATCCCTTGCACTTCTCTAGGCTGGATTTCATGAACGCCACCGTTTCTTCTTCTGTGTCCGCTGTGCCCGACGTCATCGACCGGCTCGTCGGCATCGAGCCGGGCAGCCACCTCGACCACATCCGCGCACAGCGCGAGCAGGCACGGACCCATGCGCAGCAGAGTTATCTCTCGCTGTTCGCGCCGACGCCGCCTGTGTTCGGAAATTTCGAGATCGCGGACCGGTTTGCCGTTGCTGCCTTCGTCGCCGGATTGCACGGGCAGACCGACGTGGCGCGCTTCTATGCCGATGCGCTGGCGGGGCAGGGGTTTCGTGCCGGGTTGGCGGAGGCCATCGCCATCGAAACGAAACGGGGTTCTGCGAAAGGACCGTACGGGCGCTATCCCGCGGGCCCGCTCAGCGCCGAGGATGCCTCTGGCCCTTCGTATGCGGTGGGCGCCGCGCAGCGTCCGGCGCTTGGTGAGCGGCTTTCGGCCGGCCTCGCGCATGCGCATCTGCTCGTCTTTCACCCGCGCGATGCGAGCCCGGCCGCGCTGCAGTCGCTGCTCGATGCGGGGTGGTCGAGCACCGAGATCGTGACCCTGTCGCAGCTCGTGGCCTTCCTCGCATTCCAGATCCGTGTCGTCACCGGCCTGCGGGCGCTGGCGCAACGTCCCGTCACCCTTGTCGACTGACCCGAGGAACACCATGACTGCCGAATCGGCCCTGAGCCATCCCCACAACACGCACCCGAATGCCTTCACGCAGGCACAGCTCGAATGGTTGCCCTGGCTCGAACCGCTGCCGGAGGCCGAACTGACCGAGCGGCATTTCGCCGGGCTGGTGGACGCGTCGCGTGCCAAGTCGCCGTACTTCCGCCTGCTGGCGCGCGACCCGGACATATTGGGCGCACGCACGCGCACCGACAAGGACATCTTCTACAACCCCGAAGCCGGCCTGCCGCGCGCCGAGCGCGAACTCTCAGCCGCCGCAGCCTCGCGCTACAACGGCTGCATCTACTGCGCCTCGGTGCATGCGCGCTTCGCCTCGCATTTCTCGCAGCGCACGGACGATGTGCAGCGCCTGCTGGACGAGGGCGTGAAGGCCGACCTGGGCGAACGCTGGAATGCGATCGTGGCGGCCTCGGTCGCCTTGTCGGCCACGCCTTCTGCGTTCGGCGCGGAGCACATCGAGCAGCTGCGTGCGCAAGGCCTGGATGACCTTGCGATTGCCGACGTCATCCACGGCGCGGCGTTCTTCAACTGGGCCAACCGGCTGATGCTGTCGCTGGGCGAGCCGCAGGAGCGTGGAGGAGATTGAGTCACGCCAAAAGGCTCAGGAGCCAGTTGAAGAATTGACCGATGGCGACCATTGCCGCCCATAAAGCCCGGAGTGCGTCCAGCAAGTTCACCGTCCTGCAATTCAACAGATGTGCTGTTTCAGCGAGGACCAAAACCTGGCCCGGGCCCGCCATGGCCGCCGTGCCCAAAAAATGCAGCCAGGAAAGTCGCAGCGATGATTCCGGTGGCTACGGCCACGAGAACATACTGCCCGTCGACATAGCGCCAGGCATAGCCCTGTGGAGGCGCATAGAGACCTCTGGACTGCCAGTCGCTCACGACATACACCTCGCCTTGATACCCGGGCGGCAGTGGTGCGCCTGGCGCCAGGATCACATTGGTGGCAACGGGCGTCGGCGCGACTACGCAGCCGCTGAGAGTGGATGCGGCAACGATGGCGGCCATGGAGGCTGCGGTGAGTTTTCGGGTGATGTATCGCATGTTGGTTGAGCTCCTTTGAACAACGGAGGCTCAGCCTATGCCACCACTTGGGCCGAAATTTGGAGATGGGATGAGAGGCGCCGGTTGACCAGTACTCAAGGCCGAGGCGGGGGGGCGCATCTAGTCAGAAGTAATGTTGTTGTTCTTGATGATTGCCCGCCATCTGTCGGTTTCCGTTTTCAGGAACGGCTGCGGACGCTACGAGAGTGTTGATTGCGCTGTAAAGGGTTACCAAGCTCCGGGGACAGGCACGAAGCAGTTCAGGATGGGCTACGGAGCAAACCCACCGACGCGAAAAAACAGACCCAGGATCAGCATCTGTACCAGCCACCATTGACCAAGCAGAAGGCCAACGGCCACTCCCAAAATTGGCCGGTACTTCAAGCCGGTTTTCCGGAGAACCAAGGCGGAAAGACCGCAGCTCAGGAGTCCGAGCAGGGACAGGAAAACCCAATACCACTGAGTGGCCCAAAGAGTCTTGTATGCCACGAACGTGAGCAGGGAGGCGCAGGCAAAGGGCGCCCACAACCTGACCACGGATCTGGAAATTTTCACCTGAAGCTTCCGTTGCGAATCATGATTGCGCGAGCATTGTTGTGCGGCAGAGCAAGGTCTAGGAGATCAAAAGATCCGAATCGTCATTGGCCATGGAGACCATGAAGCCCCAGCACACTGCGGCAAGAATTTCCACGAGCCCGACAGGCTGCCAAACAAGACCTCGTCTGCCGCGCAGATCTTGAAGACCCAGTTCTCGCAGCGCGAAGGCATGACCATGCATCGCAGCTTCTTTCAGGACTTCATAGGACCGCTGAAGATCGCGTGAAACGCCTTTGCCATGAGCCAACGAATAGCCGACACGAAACATCGAGGGCAGATGTCGCTTTTCTGCGCCCATCGCATAGAAGCGATGGGCCTTCGCATGTTCGCCAGCTCGCGTCAACCAACGGGCGAAGTAGAAGCAGCCCAGCGGATGCCCGTGAACTGCTGCTCGCTCGTAGTAGGCAGCGGCTTGGCTCTCGTCTTTCTCGCAGCCAACCCCCTGAGACAACATCCAGGCGACAAACACCTGGCTTTCGACATGCCCTTCGTCTGCCTGCACTTGATAGAGATCAAAGGCCAGATAAAGCAGGCCGTCCGTGTATGCCTTGCGGGCGGCGACCAGTTTTTCTTCGCGGTCTGCATGCATGCGTTGGGGTTTGGGAAAGATGCCGCCTAGTGGGGTCTTTACTGCAACTCCACTACCGTCCACGGCTCGACATTCTTGTCGACTACCACTTTGATGAATTTGTGCCCGTCACCAGTGCTGGCAGTCTCTTGCGCGGCTTGCCGCGGCTGCTGGCCTCGCTCCCAGCTATACCACCCTGCCGCCAGAGATAGCAGGGCAAGAGCTGCAGAGACAAATGTGATCGAGCGCTTCAGTCGCATCTCGGCGTGCCTAATTGGGTCTCCTGAATCGTCTGTAGATCGCGTGTCCGATGATGCCCACTCCGATCAGAAGCACCGGCAGTCCACCTGCCCAGGATTCATACGAGGTCGGCAGGAGCATCTTGAATACGTTGTCGACCCAGCAGGTCGTGCGGCACATGCGTTGCCCTGTCGCCATCAGCGCCAAACCGATGAGGACCCCGGCAACACCGATTCCGAGTTCGACCTTCAACACTCACTCCTCAGGGGCGCATGGCATCCAGCATGCGCCGGATTTGACCATCGCTGTTTCTGTACTTGTCCACCAACCCAGGCAAGTCCGATTTCGGATCGAAGCTCGGCGGATTGAAGACGGGCCCCAGCATTGTCTGCGTGCACCGGCAACCTTCCGGAGGCGAGTCCTTGAAATAGGCCGGTGGCAGGAAATCGGTCGGTGACTTCCCGGGCGTGCAAGACCGCTGCGAGCACTCCCATCGAACACACCTGAATCGGTAGTCACCGGCCTCCGGATCGGGTACGGGCATTTGCGCCGCAGCCTCCCAGGCCGATTGAGTCCCCTCGCCTCGTGGCGTCTGGATAGGCTTTGGCCCATGCCGCTCCCATTGGCGCCGGTTGTATGCATTGCCTCCTTGAGTTGCGGGGCGTGCGTTTCGCAAGCCCTCCGGGTCGACAAAGCTCAGCGGGTCCGCATCGACATACCCGAACCGATTCCACCCCCCGTCCAGCCCAATCGGATCAGGCTGGCTGTACCGCCCCGTCCTCGCGTCATAGCTGCGGAAGTAGTTGTAGAACAGCCCAGACTCCTCGTCCGCGTATTGCCCCGGATACCGCAGGTTGAACTTCACTTCTGCGATGCTGGTCGTGCCCGGGTTCGGTGTCACTTCCAGATTGGCGAACCGGTTCTTCGCCAGCGTCGGCTTGTCCTCTCCGAACGCGCTGTAGCCCCATTGCCAGACTGCCTGTCCGCTCGCGTCGGTGAGCTTGCGCGGCGTGTTCAGGTGATCGCTGTGCACCGCATACGTGGCGCCATTGACCACGGCGACGATCGGCATCGGCCCATTGGCTGTCGGCAGGTAGATGTACTGCGCCTCGCCCGAGCTGTTCGTGCCGCCGCTGCCCACCTCCGCAATCAGGCTGCCCTGTTCGTCGTAGACATAGGCAAAGCCGAGCTGCTCGGCTTGTGTCGTGGTCGGGCTCCACAGCTTGGTGAAGAACGCCACGAGACTGTTCCAGAAGCCTGGGTCGTTCTCGTCGCCCTGGCTGGGCGGGTACAGCGGCTCGGTCTTGAACACGCGCTGGCCCAAGGCGTTGTGTGCGTAGCGCGTGGTCGGGCTGACATCGTTGGCGCCCGTGGTGGCCGTGGCCAGGCGGCCTTCCGCGTCGTAGCCATAGCTTCTGAGGCCATCGCTCGTCAGGTCGCCGTTGGCGTTGTAGCCATAGGCGACGCTGGTGCTGCTGGTGCCGTTGATGGTCTGGCTGAAGCCGGCGAGGCGGTTGCTGCCCGGCTCCAGGGTATAGCCGCGGCTGGTGGTCTGGCCTGCCAGAACCCGGGTGTTCGCCATCCGGTTGCCGTTGGCGTCATAACTGAAGCTGGCGCTGTCGCCAGGACCAGTGAAGCTGACGATGCGGCCCGTCGCGCTGTAACCGACGATCCAGGTGTTGTCGGCCACTGCAATGGTGCTGTGAGCCGGATCGCTGTCGGCAGGGCCCCACAGGTTCTGCGTAAGGCTGCCGACGCGTCCGGCCGCGTCGTAGGTGTAGCTGCTGAACTCGGTCTGGGTCAGACGCGCGGCGCTGTCGTAGCTGCGGTTGGCCACGAGCTTCGGGCTGGTGCTTGTGAAGGCCCAGCTCCATCCCGTGGGCTGGCCCAAGGCATTCCAGGTGACGGCATCGATCAGCGGGGCACCGTTCCAGCCGAGCTGCACGAGGCGGCCGGTCGTGTCGTAGAAGTGGCTGAGCACGCCGCCGCCCGGGTACGTGACGCTGGCGAGCTGGCCGGTGGCGGTGTTGTAGGTGTAGCCAACTTGCTGAACGCTACCCGTAGTTGCGCCTGTCGCCAGGGTTTGCTTCTTGAGAGTGACGCGCCCGTGGGCATCGCGGGTGTACTCGGTGGTGCCGGAGCGGTCGATGATCTCGCTGAGGTACCCCTTGCTGTTGGCGCTCAGGTCGTAGCGCAGGGTCGTGGTCTTGCCGTCGGCGAAGACGAGGCTGGTCGGACGTCCCAGCGCATCGCGCGTGATGCTCGTGGCCTGGCCGAGCGCATCGATGATCTGGCTGGGCAGGCCGAGCGCATCGTACTGGCTGCTGCGGGGGCCGCTGTCAGCGCTGGCTTCGGCCGTGGCGTTGCCCAGGGCGTCACGGCTGTAGCTGGTGGCAACCGCGTTGAAGTCGCTGGCCTGGGTGACGGCATCGAGTGCGTTGTAGCTGAGGCCGGCACTGGCGTTGGCCGCATCGGTGATGGTCTTGACGCGGGCCAGCGAGTCCAGGCTCCAGCTGGTGCTCTGGTTCAGCCCGTTGCTCTGAGCGATGCGGTCGCCGCTGGCGTCGTAGCTGAAGCTCTCGTTCTGATTGGTCCCTTGTGTCTGGGTGGCGACGCGGTTGAGCTTGTTGATGGTGCGCGCAGTCGTCCAGGCGATCGAACCGGACGTGTCGAGCGTCTGCTCCGTCAGCCGGTTGCCGGCGGCATCGAGGGTGTAGGTGCCGCTCTCGCCGCGGTTGTTGCTCCAACCGGTCAGGCGCTGCGCGGTGTCGTATGTGTAGCCGGTGACCAGCCCGCCGGGCAGCGATACCGTCGCGATCGTGCCGGTGAGGTGATAGGTCAGGGTCGTGGTCTGGCCAGGTCCTGTGCCAACGGTGCGCGTGAGGAGCCGGTCGTACGCATCCCACGTGAAAGTGGTGACCAGGCCGTTCGGGTCCGTCTGGCTCGTGAGGCGGTTGGCCGTGTCGTAGGCGTAGGTCGTGACATGGCCCAGCGCGTTGGTCGCGCTCTGCACGTTCCCGCGAGTGTCGTACGCGTAGGTGGTGACAGCACCGTTGGGCTCGGTGTACGTATGGATGAGGCCTTCGGTCGTGTAGGTCCGCTGGCTTGTGCGAGCGGTGCCTGACGTGCCGCCGGTATCGGTGATCGTCTCGGTGAGCAGCTTGCCGCTCGTGTCGTAGGTGTACGCGGTTTCCTGGCCGGTCCGGGCGATAAGGGTGGGCACCGGCAGCGTGGCATCCCAGGTCGTGGCGATCGCTCTTTGCTCGGGCGCCCCGAGCGCTTCCGTGCGAGAGGCCTCCAGGCCGCGGGTGTTGTAGGTGAAGCTGGTGACGCTGCCGGTCGCATTGGTCTGGCTCGACAGCAGGCCTCGGGCGTCGTAGGTGAACGACGAGTTGCTGGCCGGGCAGCCGGGTGCCGGTTCGCCCTGGATCTGGGAGATGCGCTTCACGCCATTGACGACGGTGTAGTGATAGGTCGTGGCCCGGCCCACCGGATCGGTCACGGTCGTCGTGCCGTTGGCGTTGTAGACCACCTGCGTGAGCCCGGCATTGCCCGCGTGCGTGGTGCTCGTCGCGCGACCCAGCGAGTCGTAGGCGTAGGTGGCGAAGCGCACACCCAGTTCGTCGGTCACGCCTGTGAGAAAGCGCGGGTTGGCGGCGTTCTCGTAGTGGTACGTGCGGCTCGTCACGTTGGCGCCGGCGGTCTTGGTGACGGAGGTGAGCCGGTTGGCGGTGTCGTAGTTGTAGGCGACGCTGAAGTTGGGCGTGGTCAGCGAACGCGGCTGGAAGTGAGCGTCTTCCGTGTAGCCGATGCTGTTGCCGAACCCGTCCGTCACGGTCACGGAGCCATTGGTGCCGTAGGAGAGGCTGTGATACCAGCCATCGGGATGGGTCTGCTTCGTCAGGCGGCCGGTGGTGTTGAACTCGTACCGGGTGTTGTCCACGTCGACATAAAGCCAGCCGGAACCCGTTTGCGTGAGCGTGCCGAGCTCGTCCACATCGGGCGTGATGGTCGAGCCGCTGCGCGCGAACGGCGACTCACGCCCATTTGCGTGGAGCAGCACGGCCTCGGTCGCACTGATCCTCAGGCGCATGGCGTACGAGTAGCGCCAGTAGCCGTCGGCGCTGTTGAAGATACGTGCGAATCTGAGCGGGTAGTGCGTGGACGCACTGCGGAAGTCTTCTTCCTCCTGCACCTTGTTGCCCATCGCGAAGTTGATGGGGTTGCCGGTGCACGACTGCGGTCCGTTGCGCTCGGTGCCGTCGCCCTTGTTCTTGCGCGGAATGACGTCGGAGGTGTCGTAGTAGACCGTCATGTAGTCCGACGCACTGCATCCACCGACGCTGCCGGAGACCGCCAGGTAGTTTGGGCCGGAACGCAGCGTGACAGGCACGCCACGTCCTTCGAGGAACGACACGACGGCAGTGAAGGAACCGGAGTAGCTGAAGAACGGCGAACCGTTGAGCGTGGCGGTCACGGTGCCGGCGTCACCGGTGGTGGCATCGCCGCCGCCGGTCCCAAACACCGTGATGTTGGGCGAGGTGACCTTCGCGCCCTTGCTGGGCGATGTGAAGCTCAGCGAGCAGGCCGCCTGGGCCCATCCAGAAATGCTCAGCAGCGTAAGCACTGCAGCGCCTTGCAGCGCGAGTCGCTTGATCTGGCGATGGTTGGAGCTGCCATGCGCGGCAGTCGCGTCGAAATGCATGCGTGACCCTCGTTAATTCTTTTGAATTCGGATGCATTGCGCTGTGCGGCAATGCCCGGAAACGAGCGTAACGACATGTTCAATGAAGCAATCGAATGTCCATTTCTGGTTTCTGTGATTGCTCATCGAAAGAATTACTTCGACTTCCTTGAAGCCTCATCAGAGGTCTCAAGGTCGCACCTCACAGGACGACTGGTATCGTTTCGCGGAACTCCCGCACAGACTTCACGTTGGCTTCGATGGGGGCGCGCACACTGCCTCTCGACAGCGGTTCGGCGCTGGTAGAGGCCAGGGAGAAAAAAGCCGCTCAGGGAAACCGCCTCGATGCCGACCGCTGTCACTTTTCTTTTCATGCTCAGGCGCTGCGCCAGCGATAGATGAAGCGCCGATGCCGACCGCTTCCATGCCGCTTGGATAATGCGGTCTTTGTGTCAGCAGCAAAGCAAGAATGAGTGCCGCGGATTTCCTTTTCTCTCCCGAAGTACAGAAGCTCCTCACGGTCCTGTACGCGGCGCCCGATCAACAGTTCTCGACAAGCGAGCTTGCAAGGCGGGCGAAGCTGGGGGAGGCCGAGACCACCCTCACTGTGGAGCACCTCGTCCGCAGCGGCATAGTGAAGCGGCAGGCGGCGAAGGCAGACCAGGCCGATACCGTTCAGGTCGATCGCTCGTTCGTCTTTCACAACGAGCTGCGGAACATCGCGCTGAAATCGTTCGCCGCGGCAGAGCCGATCCGCGCCATGCTGCGTTCCAGGTTCAAGGACTCGGTCGTGCGCGCGTTCGTGTTGGGAGAGGACGCGCAAGGCACTGTGGAACTGCTGGTCGTGCATGGCCGGCTGGTCCCTGACGAAGCCGCCATGACGGCAGCTTGTCAGAAGTTGTCGAAAACAATGGGCCGTCATCTCAAGGTGCACGTCATCCCGATCACCAGGCTCAATGGCATGTCGCCGCGCGATCCGTTGTCCTCGAAGCTCTCCGCGACCACCGTGCATGAGGTCATCGCGCTCGGGGATACCAAGGCGCCACTGCCTGTCGAACGGAACAGTCTTTTGCAGGCGGCCAGGAAGAAGCTGGCTACGCTGGCCAGGCCATCCGCGCGATAGGCTTCGGCGTGCGAGCGATGCTCAGCGTGCGGCCGACAGCCGGCCAAACATGGTTCGCCCCGTGTTCCGGAAAGCGGGGCGAACCCGCGAGCTCCAGGGCGTTGCACGCACAGCCAGCCACTGGGGGCTGCCCAGGGTCTCGGCGCCCGCGAGGTCGTAACAGGCGTAGTAGCGCGGCGAGCCTGTGGCGTCGATGTACCGGGCCGCCCGGATGGTTCCCGGCACGGCGGCCAGTCCGGGCAGGTGCTCCTGCGCATACCAGGCGTTGAGGTCGTCCTCGAACTCGGGAAGCACGTCCGTTTCCACAACATAGTGGTGCGAAGCAACCTGGCCGGCCGACGCGCCCTGCACCTCTTGCAAGCAGGCGAGCCGTTTCCACTCGCCGGCAACACCCGGGGGCGTGAGCACCGGCGGCGTGTTCCCTGCCGCGTAAAAATAGACCAAAGCGCCATTCATTGCCTGCCATGGCTGAACTCCAGGCGGCAGCGTGCGGACCGGCGCGAGCGGTTGATTGACCATGGAGGTGTCGGACTTGAGCAGCCACAGATCCTGCATTCCGGGCTCCTCGTTCAATGTGCGACGTTCAAGGCAACCAGCAGGCGCGACACCATGTTGTAGGCCGCCACTGTCGCCACGACTTCCACCACGCCCTTGGGGTCGAAGTGCTGCTGGATCCGGCCCATGAGCTCTTCCGGAACCACGATCTCGCGGGTCATGGCATCCGTGAGTTCGAGCACCAGGCGCTCCAGCGGCGCGAACACGCCGGACAGCGCCTCCTGCCGGACGGCGTCGATCTTCTCGGCGCTGACGCCTGCCTTCTGTGCATGCGGTACGTGCGCGTCGTACTCGAAGCTGGCGCCGTTGAGAACGGCGACCCGAAGGATCATCAGCTCGCGAAGATCGGCGGGTACGCCGGTCTGGTTGCGAACCGCCGTGAGCATGCGCTCCCAGCCCGAGGCGATCGGCTCGCTGTTGAGGAGCACCTGATAGAGCAGCGAGACGCGGCCGCGCTGCGCCATGATGCGGGACTCGATCTCGGCCAGCTCGGGGCGTGTGCCGGGCTGCACGAGGGGTACGCGGATAGCGGTGGTCGTCATCACTCGGCCTTGATGTTCTTGGTGTGGATCAGCTTCGCCCACTTCTCGGTGTCCCGCTTCTGGATGGTTGCCAGTTCCTGGGGCGTGGATCCGGCAGGCTCCGTGCCGGTCTTCAGCAACTTCTCGCGCACGCCCGGGTTGGCCAGTGTGTTGCGCACCGCCTTGCTGAGCGCCTCGACGATCTCGGGCGGCGTCTTCGCAGGCGCAAACAGCGCATACCAGTTGTTGGTGTCGACGCCCCTGATGCCTTGCTCTTCCAGCGTCTTCACGTCCGGCAACGAAGGGTGTCGCTTGCTCGAAGCCACACCCAGCGCCTTGAGCCGTCCGCCTTGGAGATGTCCAAGCAGCCCAGGCACGTCGCCGAAGAATCCGCCGATCTGGCCTCCCATCAGGTCCGTGATGGCCGGCGCTGCACCCTTGTAGGGGACATGAAGCAGCCTGGCGCCGCTCGAATCGGCCAACTGCTCGATTGCCAGATGCGGAATGCTTCCCGTGCCGGAGGAGCCCATCGCCGTTGCTTCGGCGCGCTTCTTCGTTGCTGCCACGAAGTCGGCCGCGTCCTTGGCCGGGTTGCTCTGTTGGGTCACCAGCAGCTCGACGTTATTGACGACCAGCGAGACCGGCGAGAAGTCGCGCTGCATGTCGTAGGGGAGCTTCTCGTACAGCGAAGAATTGATCGCAGCCGCGCCGACGCTGGTGAACCACAGCGTGCCGCCGTCCGGGGCCGACTTCATGACATCGACGGCGCCGATCGCGCCGTTGGCGCCAGGCTTGTTGTCGACGATGACCGTGCGGCCCAGTTCCTTGCCGAGCTGTTCGGAGAGGATCCGGGCGACCGAGTCGACAGGTCCCCCGGAGGTGAAGGAAACGACGATCCGCGTCGTCTTCGGCTGTGCATGGACAGCTGGCGCCAGCGCCATGGCAAATGCTGCCGTGAGCAGGATGCGTTGGATGGTCATGAATGTCTCCGTTTTTTTGGGGTAGCTCGAATCTCAGTCGCAGCGCGCGGTCATGCCGCCGTCGACGATCAGTTCGGTGCCGGTGATGAACCGGGCCTCGTCGCTGGCCAGGAACAGTACCGCGCTCGCCGTGTCCCGGCCGTCGCCCATGAAGCCGAGTGGAATGCGTTTCTGGCGCTGGGCCAGCAGTGCGTCGACGTCACCGCCTGCGCGCTGCTTAGCCAGGCGTGTTTCGACCATCGGCGTGTGCAGCTGCCCCGGCACGACGCTGTTGACCCGGACCCCCTTGGCCGCGTGCTGGACCGCGATCACGCGCGACATCTGGATGACGCCGGCCTTGGTCGCGGCGTACGCCACCTGCGCGCTGCCGGTCCAGCGCAGGCCGGAAGTCGAGGAGATATTGACGATCGAACCCGCGCCCTTCGCCAGCATCGTGGGAAGCACATGCTTGCAGGTCAGGAACACGCTCTTGAGGTTGGTGTCGATCTGCAGATCCCATGTTTCTTCAGGCAGCTCCACCGGCCCGCCCGCTGCGGACCCACCCACGTTGTTGACGAGGACGTCGATCGTCCCGTACGTGTCCAGACACGCGGCCGCCATGGCCGCCACGCTCTCGCTGTTCGTGACGTCGCAGACCCATGGCGTGATCGACGCGCGGGCGTCGCCGGCCAACTCGAGCGTCTCGTCGAGCCGGGCGCGGTCGCGATCGACCGCCAGGACCCTGGCGCCCTCCTGGGCGAGGCGCACGGCGATGGCGCGGCCATTGCCCCAGCCGGCGCCGACGCAACCGGCGCCGGTCACGATGGCGACCTTGTTCTCGAATCGAAGGCTCATGGCCTGTCTCCAAACTGATAAAGGCGTTCCGGATTGCCGACCAGCAGCGCGTGGCGCGCAGATTCCGTGGGGGCGATCTCGGCAATGAGGTCGACGAGTTGCTGCTCGTCGGGAATGGGGCCGGCGTGGTTCGGGTGAGGCCAATCGTTGCCCCATACGACCCGGTCGCCGAACTCGGCGACCAGCGTTCGGGCAAAGGGCTGGGCGTCGGCGTAGGGCGGGCCCAGCCGCGTGATGCGGTCCATGCCGCTCACCTTGACCCAGAAGCGCTCATCCGCCATCAGCCGCAGCAGCACCTGGAAATCTGGCTGGTCAAGACCCAACGCCGCGTCGATGCGCCCGATGTGGTCGATGACCACCGGCGTGGGCGAGCGACGCAGCGCGGGCGCCAGGTTCGTGAGCAGCGCGGGATCGCCGTGAATCTGCAGGTGCCAGCCAAGCGGCGCGAAGCGGCCCGCCAACGACAGGACGTCCTCCATGTCCGCGTGCCGGCCGAGGTGGCCCATGAAGTTGAAGCGGACGCCACGAAAGCCCGCGGCGTGGAGCCGCTCGAGTTCTGCGTCGTCGACGTCGGTCGGCAGCAGGGCGATCGCCCGGTAGCTCGAGGGCCGCGACGCAACTGCGTCCTCGGCGGCGCGGTTGTCGAAGCCGTGGCAGGTCGACTGCACGACCACGCAGCGTTGCAGGCCGAGGCGGTCGTTCAGCGCGTACAGGGCTTCCTTCGGCGCATCTGCTTCGGGAACGAAGGCGGCATCCGGGGCGTAAGGGAAGCGCGCGCCGGGCCCGAACACATGACAGTGGGCGTTGCAGGCGCCTGGGGGAAGGGGGGAGGTCATGCAGGCAGTTTCCCCATCGATAGCAACCGGCGTAAGGACGGCATGCCTATATCAGCTATGCTGAATTCCTATGGAGTTACGTCAGCTTCTGTATTTCGTCACCGTGGCCGATGCGGGGAGCTTCAGCCGGGGCGCCGTGGCGCTCAACCTGGCGCAGCCCAGCCTGAGCAGGCAGATCGCCTTGCTGGAGGCAGATCTCGGGCAACGCTTGCTGGTGAGAACCGGACGCGGCGTGACCACGACGGATGCAGGCGCTGCGCTGCTCGTTCACGCACGCGCGATGCTGGACATCTCCCGTCGTGCCCGCGACGAATTGCAGGAACTGGACGAGAGTCCTGGTGGCCGTATCGTGGTCGGCATGCCGCCGCGGGTGGCCCTGGGCTTGAGCACGCCCCTGATCCAGCAGTTCCGGGAGAGGTTTCCGCGCGCAGTCATCACCATCCTCGAAGGCCTGAGCGTCGCACTGCGCGAATCCCTGATCGCGGGGCGGCTGGATCTGGCGCTGCTGTTCGATCCCGCCGCTTCGCCCCAGCTGAGCTTTCAGCCGTTGATGCGCGAAAAGCTATTGTTGGTAGCGCCGCCCAAGAGCAAGCTGCCGGCACGCGTCGGCCTGGCGGCACTTGCGAACTACCCGATGGTGCTGCCCAGCGCGCCAAACGCAATCCGGCACCTGCTCGACTCCGTGCTTGGCCCGCGTCGCATCGAGCTCCAGGTGCTTGCAGAGGTGGGGGCTGTCCACACCGTGCTTGCGCTCGTTGCAACCGGGGTCGGGTGCACGATTCTTCCGGAGAGCGCCCTGGGTGCGCCCGGTGGCGAAGCACTGCCGCGGGCGCCGATCGGGCCGCCCGGCATCTGGAATGCGTTGGTGCTTGCAACACCAACCGCGCGTCCGGCCACCCGTCTCGTCCGCGGTACGGCAGAAGTTCTTCAGGAGCTGGATTTCCGGCGTCGCGAGACGGATCCGGGAGATATCTATCGCTTGTCGAAATAGGGAATGAAGACATCGTTGGCGGATACGCCCACTTGCTTCACCCAATCCAGCGAAAAACGTTCCCCGAGACGCTTGACGTCTCGACCGAACAAATAGGAAGGTGATTCGATCTTCATGCCGTTTCGCTTCAATTCTTCCAGGGACTGAGCGGCAACCGATGTGCTGTTGGACCATCCGCGAAGTTCTGCCGCTGCGCTCGCGTTCTTCAATGCCTCGCGCAAAGGGGCGCCAATGGCGTCCCATGCCTTCTTGTTGGCAAACACGATGTTCTTGGGAAAGAACGCATTGATTTCGTAGAAGTAGTGCATGGACTGCCATGCACGGCTTTCCACTCCAGTCACGGCGGACGTCATCATGCAGTCGATGCGTCCATCAGCGAGTGCCTTGTTGAGTTCGGTAGCCGGAACATCGACGGCTTCGGTGCCCATGAGCGTTGCGATCTTTGCGGTGTTTGCGTTGAATGTGCGCATTCGCATGCCACGCATGTCCCCCAATCCGCCAAGCGGTCGGGTCGAGTACAAGCCTTGCGGTGGCCACGGCACGGCATAAAGAACTTCCAATCCCCGACTTGCGAAGGCTTTCTCGATCAGGGGACGCTGAATTCGCCAGAGCCGAAGTGCATCGGCATAGCTGTCGGTGATGAATGGAACCGAATCTGCGCCCGCGATCGGAAGGTCGGCGACAAGACTGCTCATGATGACTTCGCCAGCTTCGACTTTTCCGTCCTGCACGGCGGACTGAATGGCGTTCAGCGCATAGAGGGAGTTTTTGGGATAGACGTCGATATGAAGCTGCCCCTGCGTCGCGAGCTCAACATCCTTGGCCATCGCAATGAGATTGGCCGTGTGAAAGTTCTCCAGCGGGTATCCCGTTGCGATCCGCCAAACAGTTGCACCGCGTGCGGTGGAAAGAGCCCCCGCGCCGCACGCCAGCAGGGTAAAGGTACGACGAGTGACTCGATGGTTCATGAATGGCCTCAGTTGATGCTGCGAAGAAGGGTCACATGCCCAGATACACGCGACGTACTTCGGGGTTGTCGCGCACCTCGGCTGCCTTGCCCGACAGCATCAGTCGGCCTGTCTGCAGCACGTAGGCACGCTCCGCGATCTCCAGGCTTTCAGCCAGGCGCTGCTCGACCAGAAGCACAGTCACGCCAGCCTTGCGAATCGTCAGGACGGCCTCGAAGATTTCGTCGACCAGCTTGGGCATGATTCCTTGCGAGGGTTCGTCCAGCATCAGAAGACGCGGTCGCGTCATCAAGGCGCGGCCGATGGCCAGCATCTGCTGCTCGCCACCCGACAGCGTCTCCGCCCGTTGCTTCAGGCGCTCCTTCAAGCGCGGAAACAGCGTGAACACCTGGGCCAGCGGTGCGTCGCGGTCTGCCTTCTTGCGATGCAGGTAGCTGCCCAGGCGCAGGTTGTCTTCCACCGACAGGCGCGGAAACAGCCGCCGGCTCTCGGGAACGAACGCCAGCCCGCGTGCGGCGATCTGGTGGCCGGGCAGGGCATCGATGGTCTCGCCGGCGAAGCGGACCTGGCCCGACTGCGTCTTGACCAGCCCGGCAATCGACTGGAGCAGGGTCGACTTGCCGGCGCCGTTGGCACCGGCCACGACGACGATCTCGCCTTCGTTCACGGACACCGAGATATCGGCGATGGCGACCATGCCGGCATAGGCGGTGGTCAGGCCACTGACTTCAAGCAGCATGGCGTGTTCCCAGGTAGGCGGAGATCACCGCCGGGTCGCGCACGACGTCAGCGGGGCTGCCGCTGGCGAGGACGGTGCCGAGGTTGAGGACGATGGCGCGGTCGACCAGCGGCATCACGATCTGCATCACATGCTCGACCATGACCACGGTGATGCCCGCGTCGCGCACGCGCCGGATCAGTTCGACGCCCAATTGCGCCTCGCTCGGCGTGAGGCCCGTGAGCACTTCGTCGAGCAGCAGCAGCTTGGGTTCGGTGGCCAGCGCCCGTGCAACCTCCAGGCGACGTTTCTCGGGTGGCGTGAGCTCGCCGGTGAGGGTGCCGGCCGTGCGCGAGAGGCCGGTGAAGTCGAGCACCTGCAGTGCCGCCAGGCGAGCCGCCTTCGAAGAGGCGTGGCGCACGAAGCCGCCGACCATCACGTTCTCCAGCACCGTCATGGAATCGAAGGAGCGCGGGACCTGGTAGGTGCGCGCAATGCCGAGCGCGCAGCGGCGCGTGGCCGGCAGTTCGGTGATGTCGCGGCCGTCGAAGCGGATGCTGCCCGAGGTCGGCAGATAGGCGCCGGCGATCAGGTTGAACAGGGTCGACTTGCCCGCGCCGTTGGGCCCGATCAGCCCGAGGATCTCGCCCCGGTGCACGCGGATGCTCACGTCCCGGTTCGCGACGAGGCCGCCGAAGCGGCGCGTGACGTCGATCGTCTCCAGAAGAATGTCGATGCTCATCGTGCAGCCTCCCGGATCCGGGTCTTCCTGGCGAACAGCTTGATCAGCCCTTCGGGCTTGAGCAGCGCCACAGCCATGACGAGGCCGCCGTACAGCATCAGGTCGAGGCCGCCGCCGGAGCCGCCGACGTAGCTGCGCGTGAACTCCGAGAGCGGCACGAGAATCGCAGCGCCGAGGATCGGCCCCCACAGCGTGCCGATACCGCCGAGCACCACGGGCAGCACCATCAGCAGCGAGAACCGGAAGTGCATCACGCTGTCGGGATCGACATAGGACACGAAGGCCGCATAGAAGCCGCCGCCAATCGCGGTGAAGAAGGCCGACAGCGCGGCGGCCGCCATCTTGGATCGGAACACGGTCACGCCGAGGCTTTCGGCGGCTTCGGGATGGTCCTTCACGGCGCGCCACCAGTAGCCCCATTTCGAGCCTTCGATGAAGAAGGTCAGCAGCCAGGTCACGACGAGCAGCCCGAGCGCGAAGAAGATGTAGGGCGTCTTGTCTCGCGCAAACTGCAGCGTGGCCCAGCTGTCAGGGCCGAAGGGCCACTGGATGCCCGTGGCGCCGCCGAGCCAGTCCCAGTTGTGGACGATCAGCAGCCCCATCTCGGCGATCACCAGGGTCGCGATCGAGAAGTAGTGGCCCTTCAGCCGGAAGGTGCCGTAGCCGAGCGCCAGGGCCAGCAACACCGCCAGCCCGCCACCGGCGAGCATGCCGAACCAGGGCAGTACGCCGTAGCTCACGTAGAGCTTGCTGACCGCATACGCGCCAACGCCGAAGTACAGCGCGTGGCCGAGCGAGATCTGGCCGCAGTAGCCGCCGAGGATGTTCCAGCTCTGGGCGAGGGCGGCGTACATCAGCGTCAGCACGATCACGTTGCGCAGGTAGGCGTTCTTCACCAGCAGGGGAAGCAGCGCGATGAGTGCGAACACCACCACTGCCTCGATGAGCTGGCGGCGCCGATGCCGGGTGACGCCGGCCAGCGAAGGCGTTGAAGAAGGCGACACGGCCGCAGGGGAAGATGGGATGGACATGGACATCAAAGCTTCCCGAACAGCCCCTGCGGGCGAAGAAAAATGACGACCAGATAGAGCGCGTAGATGCCCATCGATTTCATGGCCGGCGGCAGGGTGTTGGCGGTGAGGGCTTCGACCAGCCCGACGACGATGCCCGCGACGAGCGCACCGAACACGCTTCCGAAGCCGCCGAGTGCGACGGTGATGTAGGCAATGGTTGCGAAGCCGGCGCCCACCTGGGGATGAATGGCGTACGAGGTCGCGAGCACCGCGCCCGCCACGCCGACCAGCGCCGCACCCAGGCCCCAGCCGAGCGCGAACACGCGGTTGCTGTCGATGCCGACCAGCGCGACCGCGCCCTTGTCCTCGCGCGTGGCCTCCAGCGCCCGGCCGAAGTCGGTGCGCGTCATCATCAGGTACAGGCCGCCGAAGGCGACCAGCGAGATGAGGCCGCCGAAGATCTGCGACCAGGGCAGGAAGATGCCGCCGAGATCGAGCGTCTTCGCGCTGAGCCAGGTGTGGTCGACATTGCGGAAGTCCGGCGTGAAGAAGAACTGCGCACCGCCCTGGATCAGCGTCGCCAGGCCGAAGGTCGAGAAGATCTGGACCATGCCCGTGTTGACCTTGGAGCGCATTGCATGCCGCACCACGCCCGCATAAACGCTCGCGCCGACGATGAACATGACGGCCGCCACCAGCGGCAGCGAAAGCACCGGATCGAGGTGCGCGAACACCGCGAAGCCGAAGGTCGCGTACATGGCGAGCATGAGGAACTCGCCGTGGGCGAAGTTCACCACGTCCATCAGCCCGAAGATGAGCGAGAGCCCGGCGGCGATGAGGGCGTAGATCAGCCCCATCAACAAGCCGGTGGCCAGGATCTGCGGCAGGGCGGAGGCGGTCATGGGTTCATCGGCCAGACCGGCGTCGCGGTTGCGACTTCGAACGGAAACACCGTCGAGAACTTGCCTGCCTTGAACTGGATCAGCACGGGGCTGGCAAATGTGTTCTGGCCCGTGGCGTCGAACTTCACGCGCTTCCACGGCATGATGGTTTTTTCGCCGGGAATGTCGGTGGCAACCAGCGCTTCGCGGATCTTCTTCGGCTCGACCGATTTGGCGCGGTCTATGGCCTCCGCCAGCACCATCATCGCGGTGAATACCCGCGAGGTCTGGTCGTTGAGGTCGCGTCCGGCGCGCGCCTTGAACATGTCGTTCACGGCCTTGGCCGACGGCCGCTTGTCGCCCATGTCAGCGGAGAAGCTGGCGCGGGAGATCATGCCCTGGAGCTTGTCGCCCACCGATTCGAGCGTGGGCTTCTCGATATATCCGGCCGCTTGCGTCACGAGGTTCTTCGGCTTGTAGCCGATCGACGCCATCGCATTGGTCAGCAGGATTGCGTCGCTGGTGTAGCTGGAGGGCAGCAGGACGTCGGGGTTGGCCGTCTTGATCTGCTGCGCCTCGGCGCTCAGCGAGGGCGAGTTGGCGCGGTACTTGATGTCGCAGGCGATCTTGTAGCCCCGCTCGTTGGCCAGCTTGCGCTGCACGGCGGACGAGTCGGTGCCGAAGATGGTGTCTTCGTAGAAGATGCCGACGCTGCCGATCGGCTTGCCCTTGCTCTTCATCGCGTCCATGAAGTCGAACATGGCCTCGCTGAACATCTCGTCATGCGCGGAGGTGCGAAAGAAGTACTTCAGGCCGCGCCGGCTCAGGCTCGGGGAAGAAGAATCGGCACAGAGATAGGGCACCTCGTAGCGTTCGCAGGTGGCGCTCACCGTGGCGGAGACGGCCGAGTGGAATGCACCCACGATGGTGCAGACGTTTTCCTGCGTGATCAGGCGTTCTGCCTCGGAGCGGCCCTTTTGCGGGTCGCCCTGGTGGTCGGCGTAGACCACCCGTACCTTTGCGTTGCCCAGGCCTGCAAGGCCGGCATTTTTGGCGCCAGGCAGGTCGAGCGTGCTGGCGGTGTTGATGATTTCAAGTGCGGTGTCGATCGCGTGCTTGCTGTCCACGCCGACCTGCGCGCTGGACCCCGTCAACGGGTAGATCACGCCGATGACGACCTCGCCTTTCTGGGCCAGGGCCTGGGTGAAGGCACCGTTCAATGCCACGGTGCCGGCGATGCCAATGAGGGCCTGTCTGCGTTTCATGAATGAATCTCCGGTACTTCAGGGGTGGATCGGGAAGCGTGAAAGCGATGAAGGGTCAGAAAACCGCGAGGTGGCTGTTGCGGACGTCCGAGACCAGCATCTGCCCAGGTTTGTGGGTGATTGCAAGTTTCGGGCGCGCTGTGCGAATCGCGCGTTGCGGGGTCACGCCGCAGGCCCAGAACACCGGCACTTCGCCAGGTCGGATCTCGGAGCGCTCACCGTAGTCGGGCTGCTCGATGTCCCGGATGCCGATGGCCGCCGGGTCGCCGAAATGCACCGGCGCGCCGTGCACGCCAGGAAAGCGCGATGTGATCTGGATCGCGCGGATGGCCTGCTGCGGCGTCATCGGCCGCATGCTCACGACCATCGTGCCGCCGAAGCGACCGCTCGGCACGTTGGCGATGCTGGTGTCGTACATCGGCACGGTGGTGGCCTGCTCGATGTGGCGTATCGGAAGTCCGGCCTCCAGCAAGGCTTCTTCGAAGGACATCGAGCATCCGATGACGAAGCCGACCATGCCGGTGGTCCACAGTTCGCGCAGGTCGAGCACTTCGCCGGCCAGCTCGCCGTCGCGGAAGACGCAATACGCCGGCGCATCGGTGCGCAGGTCTACCTCGCCAAGCTCGGGCACGCGCCAGTCGCCGGGCTCGCTGACGCCGATCACCGGGCAGGCCTTCGGATTGAGGCGGCAAAAGCGCAGGAACTCTTCGGCGAATTCGCGCGGCAGGATCGCCAGGTTGCCCTGTGTGTAGCCAGGGCTGTGGCCTGCGGTCGGGCCCCTGAAGCGGCCTTCCCGGATCTCGCGGCGCAGATCGGCGGGATTCATCCAGATCGTGGAGTTCATCGGGTTCTCGAGGGAAGTGAGCAAGGAATTTGCTTACTGTAGAAATCGCAGTGCACCGCGTCCATCGAGGAATTTGCGCGGGCACTGTTCAGAGAAATTGAACAGCGCGCGCCCCACACCGGGGAATGAGGCTGCAACGTAGTGCGCTCGCGCACTGGATCAGGAGCAAGTGAACACCAAATTCATCGAGACCTTCGTGATGCTGGCCCGCATCTGCAGCGTGCGCCGCGTGGCGGAGCACCTCAATGCCACGCCTGGGACCATCTCGATGCGTGTGCGCAGTCTCGAGGAGGAACTGGGCGTCACGCTGTTCGACTACGACCACAAGACCATGCGCATCACGCCGGATGGCGCGCGCCTGCTGCGCCATGCCGAAGGTGTGCTGGAGGCAACGCGCGCCATCCAGGCTGCTGCGGCAAGCGGCAGCGCGATCGGTGGCCGCATCCGCGTCGGCGTGCTCGAGACGGCCGTGCACACCTGGTTGCCCGACTTCATGAAAGCAATGCGGACCCAACTGCCGCAGGTCGAAGTCGATCTCACGGTCGACCTCACTGTCGACCTGGCCGACCAGTTGATGCGGGGCACCCTGGACTTCATCCTGCGGGTGAGCAACGAGGTCGGCAGCAGTTATTCGGTCATGGAAGACCTGATGTCGCTGCCGATCCATTGGGTCGCCAGGCGCGGGCTCATTCCCAAGCGCGATGCCCTGCGCAAGACACTCTCGCACCAGTTGCTGACGCAGGTGCGCGGCACGACACCGCACATCGCCGCGGTCAATCTCGCGCAGCAGCTCGCGGCGCGCCAGGGCATGGCGCAGGGCGATCTGCGCATCTCCGGTTCACCGTCGCTGGCGGCATTGGTGTCGCTGGTGCGGGAAGGCGTCGGTGTCGGCATCATCCCCGGCTTGCTGGTCAAGGAACACATCGAACGTGGCGAACTCGTGGTGCTGCCGTTGCCCGCGCCACCCTCACTCGGCGTGGCGCTCTCGCACCAGCCCAATGCGACGCCCATCGTGCTGCGCACCGCCGACATCGCGCGACAGGCGTGCAAGGCGTATTGCAGGCGTTGCGGCACCCAGTGGGTGCAGCACCTCGGCTGACTGGCATACCCAACTTGAAACTACCTTCAACCAACATGCAAGATGCGATTCCGACGATTCCTCCCGGTCGGGCCTGCGGGTTTGCGCACCGTCTCACGGGCTGGCAAATCGAACCGGTGGGCGATCGATGCCTCCTGGTGCGCCTGGGCGATCAGGTCGGCGCCGAGGCCAGTCGCACCGTGCAGAACGTCACTGCGTACCTGTCATCGGCAGGATTACCCGGCGTGTTCGATGTGGTGCCCGCGTTCACGACCGTGGCCTTGCACTATCAGCCGCTCGCATTCGCGCGAGGCCAGGGGGCGGCGTCCCTTCAGCTGGCACGGCGCATCGAGCGGCTGCTGGGCGCTGACATTCCCGCGCTGCCAGTGAACGACCAGGTGATCGACATCCCCGCCTGCTATGGCGGCGAATACGGCCCCGACCTGGAAGATGTGGCCCGGCGCTGTGGCCTGACGGCCGATGAAGTCGTGGGGCTGCATTCCGCGACGCCGATGTCGCTCTACGTCTACTTCTTCTCGCCGGGCAACCCGTTCTTCGGTCCGGTCGATCCCCGCCTGAAGGTCCCGCGCCGCGCGACGCCGCGCCTGCTCGTGGAGGCAGGGTCGGTCGCCATCGCCAACGGCATCACATCCATCTACCAGACGGCGCTGCCCGGCGGCTGGAACGTGATCGCCCGCACCCCTTGGAGCATGTTCGATGTGACGAAGACCCCGCCGACGCGGATGCAGCCCGGCGCCCGGGTGCGCTTCCATCCGATCTCGCCTTCGCAATTCGCGCAGATGCAGGAGCCCCGGTCGTGACCCGGGGCCCGTTCGCGCACATGCAGGTTCTGCAGCCGGGCATGTTCTCGGTGGTGCAGGACCTGGGGCGCCTGGGCCACCAGCACCATGGCGTGCCAGTCACGGGTGCCATGGACGAGTGGTCGCACCGGGTTGCCAATATGCTGGTCGGCAATGCCGACGATGCGGCCGTGCTCGAATGCACGCTGACCGGCCCCGCCGTTCAGTTCAGTCGGGACACGCTGCTGGCGGTCTGCGGTGCGCAGGTCCGCATCACCGCGGGGGAGCGGCCCGTTCCCATGGGTTGCGCCGTGCTGCTGCGCCGCGGCGTGACGCTGGCTTTCGGCGAGCGCAGCAGCGGCGCCCGGATGTACCTGGCGGTGCGCGGCGGCTTCGCGACGACGCCCGTGCTCGGCAGTCGCAGCACGTACCTGCCCGGAAACTTCGGCGGTCACGAGGGGCGGGCGCTGCGCAAGAACGACCGGGTGCCGCTCGCTCCGTCGGACCCGGATGCGCCCACATTGGTGCTCGAGCGCATCCTGGTGCAGAGCGGCTTGCCGTTCGTGGCGGCAGCGCGCCTCGGAACCGAACTGCCGGACGGATCGCCCGAAGGCGTTCGCTTCATACCGGGGCCGCAGTGGAACGCCTTCTCTGCCGAGGCGAGGGAGCGCTTTGTCAGCCAGCCCTTCGCGATCTCGTCGCGATCCAACCGCATGGGTTACCGCCTCGAAGGCCCCGGCCTGCGGCTCACGAAGCCGCTGGAGATGATTTCGGAGGCCACGAGTTTCGGCACGGTGCAAGTGCCGCCCGACGGCCAGCCGATCGTGCTGATGGCCGACCGCCAAAGCGCGGGCGGCTATCCCAAGATCGCCTATGTCGCGAGCGCCGATCTCCCGCGCCTGGCCCAGGCGCTTCCGGGCGCGTCCATCCGCTTCACTCCGGTGGCCCAGCAGGCGGCCGAGCAGGCATGGCTCGATCTCGAAGACCGGCTGGCGCTGGTGCGGGAGATGGCCGCGCACGCGCTCACCTGAGCCCGCATCGAGCCGCACGCCCCCCTCACAAGGAACAAGGAAACACAGCCATGCCATCGATCGACATCAACTGCGACATGGGCGAGAGCTTCGGCCCCTGGGTCATGGGGCAGGACCTCGAGATCCTCCCGCACGTGACCTCCGCGAACATCGCCTGCGGCTTTCATGCGAGCGACCCCGACACCATGCTGAAGACAGTGCGGGCCGCCATTGCCAACGGCGTGGCGCTGGGCGCCCATCCCGGCCTGCCGGACCGCCAGGGCTTCGGACGACGCGCGATGGACATGTCTCCGGCCGAGGTCTACGCATTGGTGATCTACCAGGTCGGCGCGCTGCAGGGCTTTGCACGGTCCCAGGGCGCATCGCTACACCACGTGAAGACCCACGGCGCTCTCTACAACATGACCGTGCGGCAGCCGGCGCTCGCCGAAGCGGTGGCGCAGGCGGTGTTCGATTTCGATCCGACGCTGCAGCTCTTCGTGGCGAACAGGAACATGGCCCAGGCCGCGCGCGACAAGGGCCTGGCGGTGTGCTCCGAAGTTTTCGCAGACCGCAGCTACCAGGACGACGGTACGCTCACACCGCGCTCGCAGCCGGGCGCCATGATCGAGGACGTCGAACAGGCCATCGCGCAGGTACGGCGCATGGTGCTCGAAGGTGTCGTTCGCTCCGTGAACGGCGTCGATGTGCCAGTGACCGCCGACACCCTTTGCCTTCACGGCGACCAGCCCGGCGCCGTCGTGTTCGCCCGGCGAATCCGCGAGGCGTTGCTGGCCGACGGCATCGCCATCGCGCGCACCTGATCGTTTTTTTACTGCACGCCCGTCATGCAAGTCTCACCATGCGGTGCTGTCTGGCCGGCGCGGCCCTGGACGTGACGCGCGTGGAGCCACCACCTGCAGACTATCCCTTCCGGCCAAGGGTTACTGATTGCGGTCCGCTCGCGTCATGTGCGCAAGCGTCGCACTGGTCAGTGCACGCACCCCGATGCGCATCGCCGATTCGTCGATGGTGAACAGCGGCGAGTGATTCGTCGGGCCGGCGCGATCCGGATACGGAGAGGCGTTGAGGATCCAGAAGACCACCGGCACGCCCGTGGCGCCGAACGCGCCGAAATCTTCCGAGCCCATCGACGGCAGGATTTCCGCGACCTTGTCCTTGCCCGCCGCGGCCTTCAGTGCGTCGACAAGGGCCAGGGTGGCGGGCGCGTCGTTGACGAGCACGCCATAGCCGCCGCCGGTGTCGATGCGCACTTCGGCCTTCACGCCGTAGCTGGCCGCGATGTGCTCTGCCTTCATGCGGATCTGCTCGTGAGCGACCTTCTGGTTCTGCGCCGACAACGCGCGCACCGTGCCCGAGAGTTCGGCGGTCTCGGGCAGGATGTTGAAGCGATTGCCGCTTTGAAGCATGCCGACCGTGACCACGGTGGCACCGCCATCGATGGTCGGGTTGGTGCGATGGCTGACGATGTTCTGCAGGCCCAGCGTGATCTCCGCGGCCGCGAGCATCGGCGAGTTGGCCGCCCAGGGAGCGGCTCCGTGCCCGCCGGCACCGCTGAGCTTGATGTTGAACACGTCGATGCTGGCCAGCATCGCGCCTGGCCGATAAGAGATCGAGCCCTTGGGCGACTGCGCCCCGATGTGCTGGCCCAGCACGACATCGACCTTCGGGTTGTCGAGCACGCCGGCCTTGACCATGGCCAATGCGCCGCTGGGACGGTCGCCAGGCCCGATCTCCTCGGCCGGCTGGAACAGGAAGACCACCGTGCCGGGCAACTCGGCACGCATCGCTGAGAGCGCCTGGGCCGCACCCAGCAGCATGGCCACATGGGTGTCGTGACCACAGACATGCGCCACCGACACTTCCTGGCCGCGCCACATCGCCTTGGATTTCGAGCGGAACGGCAGATCGTTGCGCTCTTCGACAGGAAGTGCGTCCATGTCGGCGCGCAACGCGATCACCGGCCCGGGCTTGCCGCCGCGCAATACGGCCTTGATACCAGTGCCGGCGATGCCGGTCTGCACCTCGATGCCCGGGATCTTGGCCAGCACCGCGGCAATGTATTTGGCGGTCTCGACCTCTTCGTAGGCGAGTTCGGGATGCTGGTGAATGTGCCGGCGCCAGGCGATCACGTTGGGCTCGGAGGCATCGGACAAGGCAAGCGCGCGGTCGAGCAAGGGTTGCGGCGTCGCGGCCGAGGCTGCTGCGGCAACTCCGAGAGCGGTTGCGCACAGGGCCGCCTTCAAGATTTGTACGAAGTGTTTTTTCATGGTGAGCATGGTCTGCATTGAGTCTCTCGAATCCAGGCATCTGCCTTCCGGTTCGACAACGAAAGTCGGTTGCAAGAGTCGGGCCGACTCGCCATGGTCGCCTGTCGCTGCGACGCTGTCAGGGCTCAAGCATTGGCCCGTGGGCAGCAGGCGCAAACTCCGCCTGCCTGGAGTCGCCGGTAGTTCGAACCATCGCTCTGCGCTGCAGCGTGTCGCGGCTCTTCCGCGCTTCGTCGCGTGCCCAGTGAGGCCGGCACGCTCAGCACGCGGCCGGACTCCGACCCGCACGCGGGGCAGGGCGCTGGCCGATCGAACAGGGCCATCGGCCGCCGTTCGACGAACGGTCCGCAGCGCGGGCAGGCGTAGTCGTAGGTGGGCACGGAGCTACCCTACCAGCCGCCCGATTCCCCACGCGCCACATAGCGGCCGCTGCCGGTCTTGCCGAGCCATCGGTCGCCGTCGACGATGAGCTCGCCGCGCAACAGCACCTTCTTCACTTGCCCCGTCACGTCCCGGCCTTCGAACAGCGTGAAGTCGCAGTTGCCGTGCTGCGTTTTCGCCGAGATGACGTGCGGCGCATCGGGATCGAAGATCACCAGATCTGCATCGCTGCCGACGGCGATGGTGCCCTTTTGCGGAAACAGTCCGAACAGCTTCGACGGCGCTGTGGACACCAGCTCGACGAAGCGGTTGAGCGAGATGCGGCCCGCGCGCACACCGCCGTCGTAGAGCGTCGCCATGCGTGTTTCCACGCCGGGTACGCCATTGGGGATCTTCGAGAAATCATTCCGACCGTACGGCTTCTGGTTCACGCGCCCCAGGTGTCCTTCCTTCATGCAAAAGGGGCAGTGGTCGGTCGAGACCAGCTGCAGGTCGTCGGTGCGCAGCGCGGTCCACAAGGCCTGCTGCGACTCCTTGGAGCGAAGCGGCGGGCTCATCACGTAGCGCGCCAGATCGAAGTCCTCGCTGTCGTAGGCGCTGTCGTCGAAGAACAGGTAGTGCGGACAGGTTTCGGCAAACACCGGCACCCCCATGTCCCGGGCCTCGACCACATGCTTGAGCGCCTCCTTGGCCGAGAGATGAACGAAGTACACGGGCGCGTCGGCGAGTTCGGCGAGCTTGATGCCGCGGTGCGTGGCCTCGCCCTCCATGATCGCCGGCCGTGTGAGCGCGTGGTACTTGGGTGCGGTGTGCCCCTGCGCCAGCGCCTCCTTGATGAGGAGCTCGATGATGGTCCCGTTCTCGGCGTGCAGCGCGATCATGCCGCCGTGCTGCCCGACCATGCGCATGGCCTGGAAGATGGCCGCGTCGTCGACCATCACCGAACCCGGGTAGGCCATGAACATCTTGAAGCTCGAGACTCCTTCATGCCGGATCGCGTGCTGCATGTCGGCCAGCGCCTGGTCATCCACGCCGGTCACGATGACATGGAAGCCGTAGTCGATGCAGGCCCCGTCGGCGCCCTTCGCGCGGGCCCGTTCGATGGCCTCGAGCACGCCCACGCCCTTGCGCTGGAAGGCGAAGTCCACGATCGTCGTGGTGCCCCCGAAAGCGGCCGAACGCGTGCCCGACTCGAAGCTGTCGCAGGTGGTCGAGTCGCCGAAGGTGTTGTCCATGTGGGTGTGGCAATCCACCCCGCCAGGCAGCACCAGCATGCCGGCGGCATCGATGACCTCGACGTCGGCGCCGACATCGAGTGCGCGGCCAATGGCGACGATGCAGCCATCGTCGATCAGCAGGTCGGCGGTGTAGTCGTCCACGGCCGTGACGATGCGGCCGTTGCGGATGATCTTGCGGGTCATGGGCGGGGCTCTCCTTGGTCGGTTCGGTTCAGGCGTGCACGCCGGCCTCGGCCAGCGCACGTTCCAGTGCCGCGACTTCATCGCGCGGCAGCGGTCCTATCGGCGGGCGCATGGCGTCGCTCGGAAAGCGGCCCAGCAGCTTGAGGCAGGTCTTCAGGCGCGCCGTGGCGTACCCGCCGGGCGCGGTGCCGTAGATCGCCTTGGCGAGCGGGTAGATGCGGTCGTTGAGATTGCGTGCCTGCGCGAGATCGCCACGCTTGATCGCAAGGTCGAGGTCGATCACCAGCTCGGGCACGACCGCGGCCAGGCTCACCAGGCTGCCTTCGCTGCCGATCGCGAAGCAGGTCAGCAGATGCTCGTCGCCCGAGGCCATCATTGCGACGTGCGGCGCCACCCGCTTCACCAGGCGGCGGTTGGCCTCGTAGGCTGCTGCCTCCCAGCTTCCCTCCTTGATGCCGACCACATGCGGCATCTGGGCGAGCTCTGCCAGCACCTCGGGACGATAGGCGAGGGTGCCTGCGTTGACGCCGGCCTGGTAGAGCATCAGGGGCATCTGCGCGTTGGCATTGGCAATCCGGTGGTGCGTTACCGCCATGCGCGAATCTTGCGAGAGCGCCCACGAGAACGGCGGAAAGACCAGCACGGCATCGGCCCGGGCCGCCTTGGCGTCGTCGACATGACGCTGGGCCTCGAGGCTGTCTTCGGCATTGATGCCGCACACCAGCAGCGATCGTTCGCCGCAAACCTCGAATGCGATCTTGGTCACCCGGCGCTTCTCCTCGCGCGAGAGCGAGAAGTTCTCGCCGGCATGGCCGTTGATCAGCAGGCCCTTCATGCCCGGCACAAAGGCGTTGGCCTCGAGATGACGCGCCAGCGTCGCTTCGTCGATGCGGCCGTCGTCGAGCAGCGGGCACAGGGTGGCGGCATAGATGCCGTGGAAAGCGTCGGATTGTTGGGGAATCATGGGAACGGGTTATCAAGCGCCGGGCATCGGCATGCCCAACAGGCGGGCGGGATCGAAAAGAGGCAGTTCGGGCTGCTGCCCGAGGATGTGCTGGGCCATGATCCGGCCCATGAACGGACCGCTGGTGTAGCCCGAGTGGGCGCTGCCAACCACGTAGGCCCGCGGCACGCCGGGCACGTCGCCGATGATCGGCATGGCGTCGGCCGTCTCGGCCTCCAGGCCGAGCCAGATGCGCGCGATGCGGGCCTCGGCCAGGGCGGGCAGTGCATAGGCCGCCAGGCGCATGTTGCCCACGAGATTCTGCGGACGGGCCTCGACGCCACCGCGCTCGCGGTCGCCTTCGCCCTGCCAGCCGCCGCCGATCAGCACCGTGCCGTTGGCGAACTGCTTGAGCGACAACAACCCGTTGGCGACGCTGAGCACGGTGCGCATCACTGGCCGCACACGCTCGGTGATGATGAGCTGGTTGATCAGCACCTTGATCGGAATCTGCACGCCGAGCCAGGCGAGCATGTTCTCGATCCACACCCCGCCCGCGAGAACCACGCGAGTCGCCTGCAAGGGCGGCCGGCTCGCCGCGCCATCGAATCGGATTACGTGGCCCGCGTCCCCGGAGTCGATGCCTTCGACAGGCGTGTTCTCGAGCACGTCGACGCCGGCGGCCGTGAGCGCATGGCGGAAGGCGCGGCCCGTGAGATAGGCGCTCGCGAAGCCGTCGATGTCGCAGTAGCCCGCCTTCAGCAGGCCGGGATGCACGCCGGGCTCGATCTCTCTCGCGCGCGCCGGAGAAATGACTTCGATCGGCGCACCGTATTCGCGTCGGGCTTTGGCGCGCAGTTCGACCAGCTCGCACTCGGCCTCGGTGAAGGCCAGCGTGAGGCCCGGCACATGGGTTGCAAGCACGCTCATGCCCAGCCATTTCTCGGCATCTATCCACATTTGCCAGGCGCGCATTGCATAGGGCACGAGCGCAGCACGCGTCATGTGCAGCGTCAGCGTGCCGGCGTTGACGCCGGATGCCTCACGGCACAGGGGCCCGCGATCGACCAGCGCGACCCGCATGCCGCCTTGCGCGAGATGCAGCGCGGTCGAGCAGCCCATGACGCCGCCGCCGATCACGACCGCGTCGTATGCGGCCGATGAGTGCGCGTTGTCGCTCACAGCGGAGCCGCCTTGGGGATCGGGATGTCGGCGTAGGTGTAGTCGCCAGCCACCTCGGCGAGCGAGACCGGGCGCAGCGGGGCCCGGCCCGTGAAGCAGCCCACGGCTTCGCGGCTGCCAGCGTGAGCAGCGAGCAGGGCGCCCGCGATGTCCCCGCAGGTGCGGCCCTGGCAGGGGCCCATGCCGCAGCGTGTCCAGGCCTTGAGCTGGTTCATGTCGCGGGCGCCATCGCGCGCGGCGGCATCGATTTCGGCTCGCGTCACGTCTTCGCAGCGGCAAACCACCGTGTCGGGTGCGATGCTCGCGACGGCGCCTGCACGCAGTGCCATCAGACCCGCCATCGCGCGCCCGAAGCGGGCTGGCTTGTGCCATTGCGCGAGCAGTCGATCGCGCTCGCGGGAGTGGGCCTCGGCCGTCAATCGGCCCAGATCGTGGGCGCAGGCCACGGCTGCCAGTTCGCCGTGGGCGCCGGCCGCGGCGGCGCCGGCAATGCCAGCCCCGTCGCCGGCGATGTACAGACCGGCGACGGAGGTGCGACCCTGTGCATCGGTCTCGGCAATCCAGCCGCCACGCGCCGCTTCGTAGCGGTGGCGTGCGCGCAGCAGCCGGGTGACGTCGGTGCCCGGCACAAGGCCGTGCCCCACCGCGACGGCGTCCGCCTCGAAAGCCACAGGCGCGGCATGCGCAACCGGTGCACCGGTCATGTCGACCTGCTGCGCGTGAACGCGGAATCCGTTGCCGAGCGCCTCGACCGACGCGATGCCGTGGCGATAGAGCAGCGGTACACGCGCCTTGCGCAAGAGCGCCTTCCATTGCACGCCCTGCCACAGCAGATCGGGCCGGCCTGCCAGCGAGGGCAAGGTCTGCAGCCAGTCGGCCCGGCTGGCCAGGTCCAGCACGGCAGCGACCTCACCGCCGGCCTTGAGGATGCCGCTGGCCACAGCCAGCAGCAGGGGGCCGCTGCCTGCCACCAGCGTGCGGCGCCCGGGCAGCATGTTCTGGGACTTGAGGAGGATCGTGGCAGCGGCCAGGCCGATGACGCCGGGCAGGGTCCAGCCGGTGAAGGGAACGACCCGCTCGGTCGTGCCTGTTGCCACGAGCAATGCACGCGGCTGCCAGCTCGTCACGCCCTTGGGGCCGATCAGGTCGGTGCGAAGGCTGCTGCCCACGTTCCATACCTTGTGGCCGAACAGGCATCGGATGCCGGAACGGCTCAGCTCTTCGCGCAGGGCGTCGCCCTGTACGGCTTCGGCCGAGGGCCGTGCGCCCGCCGCCCGCGTGAAGCCCGGGGGCAGGGGGCGCCACACCTGTCCGCCAGCGTCGGAGTTCTCATCGACCAGCAGGACGTCGAGGCCGCAGGCCTGCGCGCGCAGCGCGGCGCGTGCACCGGCCGGTCCGGCGCCGATCACCAGCAGATCGATGGGGGAAGGGGGCGCTTCAGCCAAGACGCTGCTCCCGAAAGTCGAGCGATTCGATCTCCAGGCCCGCCGCCGCCGGCACCTGGCAGGCCGGCAGCTTGCGCCCGCCGACCCATACGAGGCATTCCTGGCAGGAGCCCATGAGGCAGAACATTCCGCGCGGTGCGTTGTCGCGCGGACTGCGCCGGAGTTCGCGCTGTCCTGCGGCAAAGAGTGCCGCCGCGACGCTCTCGCCCTCGAACGCGTCGACCGTACAGCCGTCGGCCATGAAACGCACCGCGGGCCCGCGCTGCACCGCCTGGTCGGCGCGCAGCGATGGCATCGCAGAAGTTGAGCTTTTCGTCATGAGAGGAAGTGACGGAATGAACGGGTAAACGCGAACTGGAAGACTGGACTGGACCGCTCGAAGTTTATTGTATACATTCAATATATATATCTTATATTTTTTGAAGACAAAATGCGATCTGGCATTCGTCTTGCATCCGTTTTCCCCGACATCCGGGCCGCTTCGGCGACTGGTTCAACCTTCACCCTCTAGGAGTTTTTCTCGATGAAGCAGATAAGGAACACCATCCGCCGCACCCTCCTGGTTGCCGGATCGCTCGCGCTGGGTTCGGCGCTGATGGGCCTGCCGGCCGTGAGCTCGGCCCGCACGCTCGATGAAATCGTGGCCAGCAAGAAGCTCGTGATCGGCGTCAATCCGACCTTGCCTCCGCTGGGCATCTTCAATGACAAGAATGAAATCGACGGCTTCGATGTGGACATCGCGCGCAAGCTCGGCGAACTGCTGGGCGTCAAGACCGAGATCGTGCAGGTCGGCTCACCCGACCGCATTCCCTTCGTGAGCAGCGGCAAGATCGATGCGGTGCTCGGCGCCATGACGATCACGGCCGAGCGCCAGAAGGTGATCGACTTCACCGTGCCGCTGCACACCGAAGTGCTGGGCGTGCTGACCACCAAGGCCAAGCCCTACAAGGACTGGATGGAGCTCAACGACCCGGCAGTGAGACTGGTCGAGGTGCGCGGCGCCACGCCCGTGAAGCTGGTGCAGGAAAAGCTGCCGAAGGCCCAACTGCTGCTGCTCGACAACTACCCCGATGCGGTGCGCGCCATCGCACAGGGCCGGGCCGATGCAATGATCGACGTGATGGACTTCATGACCGAGCACACGGCCAAGCACAAGGTCGACTGGCGCATCGTGGACGCACCGATCGAGGTCTACTTCTGCGGCATCGGCGTGCAGAAGGGCAATGACGCCCTGCGCGAGAAACTCAGCGCGGCCGTCAAGGAAATGCACAAGAGCGGCTACGTGGACGAGCGCTGGAAGAAGTGGTTCGGCGGCCCGATGCTGCACGATCCGCGCACCGCACCGACCTATAAATAAGGCTGCGAGGGGAGGGCATGCAATTCGACTACTCACCGGTGCTGGAGCGCATGCCCTATCTGATCGGCGGCGCCTGGCTGAGCCTGCAGATCGCGTTCCTCGCGTTTGCCTTCGGAATGCTGCTCGGCCTTGGCGGCGCCTCGGTGCGCGCCTATGGCCCGCGCTGGGCGCGCCGCGTCGTCGGCGTCTACGTGGTGTTCTTCACCAATACGCCGCAGCTGGTTCAGATCTTCTTCATCTTCTTCGCACTGCCCGATGCTGGCATCCTGCTGTCGCCGTACCAGGCCGTGCTGATCGGCATGACGCTCAATGCCGGTGCCTATCTCACCGAGATCCAGCGCGCGGGCTTCGAATCGGTGCGCCTGCCTGAACTGGAGGCCGCCGAAACGCTGGGCTTCTCGCGCATCCAGACCATCCGCTACGTGATCCTGCCGCACATCGTGCGCGTGCTGTTTCCGCCGCTGTCCAACCAGTACATCCTGATGACCCTCGGCACGTCGATGGCGGCCGTATTCGGTGTCGAGGAACTCACCGGACGGGCCTACAACATCAACTCCGAGACCTTCCGCTCGATCGAGGTGTTCTCGGTTGCCGCGGTGCTCTACATCGTGATCACGCTGATAGCCACGCTGTCGCTGGCCTTCGTCGGAAAGCGATTCTTCCGCGCCAAGATGAGGTGGTTCTGATGCTCGACCAGATCATCCAGGAGCTGCCTCGCTTCTTCAGCTACTACAACCTGCTCTTCTTCGCGAAGGCGCTGGGCGTGACCTTTGCCTTGTCGGCCATCGGCTGCGTCGTCGGGTTCTCGCTGGGCTTTCTGCTCGCGGCCGTGAGGCTGGACACCCGACCGGCAGGCCGGCCCCTGCGCGTTGCTTCGACGGTCTTCATCGAGCTGTTCAGGCGCATCCCCTTCCTCGTTACCCTGATGCTGGTGTTCTTCATCTTCCAGGGGCTCAACGCCGACCTCGCCATGTTCACCGTGGCCTTGATCAGCGTCTGCCTGATCGCCACCGCGTTCATCGCCGAAATCGTGCGAAGCGGACTCGAATCGGTGCACCGCAACCAGTGGGACGCCGCCGCGGCGATGAACTTCAGCTACCTGCAGACGCTGCGCCTCGTGATCGTCCCGCAGGCCTGGAAGATCATTCTTCCGCCGGTCTTCGGTTTCTTCGTCCTGTTCATCAAGGACACCGCGCTGGCCTCGCAAATTGGCGTTGTCGAGCTGGCCTTTGCCGGCAAGACGATGAACAACAAGGGCTTCTCGGCCACGCTTGTCTACGGCACGGTGCTGGCCCTTTATTTCATGCTGTCCTATCCGCTTGCCCGGTTCGGAAAACACCTGGAGAAAAAGCTTGCCCCAACTCGAAATCGTTGACCTGAAGGCCAACTACGGCTCACACACCGTACTCGAGCGCATCAACCTGTCGGTCGACAAGGGCGAGATCGTCAGCCTCATCGGCCCGTCAGGCTCGGGCAAGAGCACCTTGCTGCGCGTACTGATGGGCCTGCTGCCGCCGATCGAGGGCCAGGTGCGCATCGACGGCCAGGCGCTCGACTACAACGACCGCGAACAGCTGCGCCGCCTGCGTTCGCAGATGGCCATTGTGTTCCAGCAGTACAACCTGTTCCAGAACATGACGGTGCTTGACAACGTGACCGTCGCACCGATCAAGGTCAAGGGAAGGCCGCGCAAGCAGGTCGAAGACTATGCAATCCAGCTGCTCGAGAAGGTCGGCATGGGTGCCAAGCTGAAGGCATATCCCGACCAGCTGTCGGGCGGCCAGCAGCAACGCGTGGCAATCGCGCGCGCACTGGCGCTGCAGCCGGGCATCCTGCTGCTCGACGAAGTCACGGCGGCCCTCGACCCTGAACTCGTCAACGAAGTGCTGGACACTGTGCGGCTCCTGGCGGCCGAGGGCATGACGATGTTCATCGTCTCGCACGAGATGGGTTTCGTGCGCGAGGTATCGAGCAAGGTCGTTTTCATGGCCGACGGGCACGTGGTCGAGATCGGCGCGCCGCGACAGATCTTCGACGAACCCCGCGAGGCACGTACCCGCGAGTTCGTCGGCAAGATACTGCGGCACTGATCGGCTCGTGCGCCGCTGCGGGCCTACTGCGGCAGCTCGGTCACCAGCCCGTTGCTGAGCCTTGAGAGCGTATAGCGCGCAAGGTTGCGCAGATGGGCGACGACCGCTTGCTCGGCTGCCTTCTCGTTGCCTGCGATGTAGGCGTCCAGGATCGCCAGGTGCTCGGCCCTGTCTTCTTCGATGCGATTGAAGGGGTCGACCACCTCGAAGAGGCGGCACAGCACGCGCAGATGGGCGATGGTCTCGGCCAGCATTGCATTGCCGGATGCACGCGCGAACATGCCGTGAATCTCGTCATCGGCGTGCCAGTGGCTCGAGCCCTGCTGGCTCGAATCCAGGGACAGGATGTCGTCGCGCAGGCGCTGCACCAGGTCCGCGGGCACATGCCCTATGGAGAGCGACACGGCCTGCGACTCGAGCCGTTCGCGCACCTGCAGGCACTGGAAGTAGTGCGACGCCGTGATGCGTCGCACCGCATAGGAGCGCGCGTTGGCCCGCACCAGCAAGCCTTCGCCCTCGAGCCGAAGCAGGGCCTCGCGCAGGGGCGTGCGCGACATCTGGAGCCGCTCGGCCAGGCGCCCCTCCACCAGTACTTCGCCGCCGGTCAGCTCGCGCTGCAGAATGAGCCGCCGCACGACCGCGTAGGCCCGGTCGGTCAGGTTCGTCGAGGCTTCGCCGGAAGCGTCCGGCGCGGTCGCAGCGGTCTTCGTGCGCTTCACGGGCACCTGCGCGGGCTTGCGAGCGCGCGAGACCTTGCCGGGCGAAGCCGTCTTCCCGGGCTTCGCGTGCGACGTTAGCTTGATCGCGGCTTTGGGTTTCATATGATTTGTCTACAAACTGTGTGCAATCGAAGAATGCCACAGCATACGATGTCCCACTGGCCCGCTCATGGCTGTCTACCTGATCGAGCCCTCGTCAATCACGAGATGCTCATCTCCAGCGGCGTCGTCTGAAACGCCAGCTGCCGCCAGCGATCACCTTCCCGGGCCCAGACCTGCATCACGCGCGAGTCGATGCGCACGGTGCCGCTGCCGTCCTTGCGCACGGCCACGAGCAGCTGCCGGCCCGTCATGAGGGCCGTGCTGCCCAGTACCTGGACCTTCAGTTCCGAGCGGTCGATTTGCCTGTAGTCGACATGCGTACCGCCCGAGCGGAAGTAGCTCTCGTAGTTGTCGGTCTGGCCCTTGGCGTGAACGTGAACAAGGTCTGGATGAAGAATCTCGCGCAGGCGCGTGAAGTCTGCGCGCTTCATGGCGTTGCATCGCTGTGCTTCGAGATCGAGCAACAGGCGTTCAGTGTCACAGGACGGGGGAGGGGTGGCTTCGTTCATGCTGCGCTCCGGGCAGTGGGAGTTTTCGGATTCGCTCGGGTTGGAGGCTGGATGCCGATGTCCCGGGAGGCTCGTTGCATCAGAACCGCGGCGTCTTCGAGGGTGCGTGCCACGCCATAGACCAGATGATCCGGCCTCACCAGTGCGGCCTCGCATCCATGGCGCTCGAACCAGGCCGCCAGAATGCCGTCGGCTTCGGCCAGCTTCACCACGCCGGGCGCCGTCGTCGTGGCATCGATGCACAGCAGCTGCGCGCCGAGGCTCGCTGCCGACGTCTCCAAGGCCTGAAGCGCCACCGGGTCGGGCGCATGACGCAGCACCAGCAGGAACCCGGGCTGCAGCAGGTCGTCCATCATCTGCGGCGCAACGCCGGGCTCGATGCATCCCATCGCCTGGGGAAAGGGCGTACCCGCGGGCAACTCGTCGCGTTCGATCAGTCCGTGGTGCACGCCGGGCAGCAGGCTCTGGCGCAGTTGCATCCGCACCTGTCCGCCTTGCTGCTCGCGCAGGCGAAGGTCGCGTTCGGCGGCGCGCACCGGGTCGCGCTCGCAGATGATCTGGCCCAGCCGCTTGACGGTCGCCGTCACGTCCTCTACCTGGGGTCCACGCTCGTCGCCATAGCTGTCCAGCAGGCTTTCGGGGGCGCGCCCCTCGAGCACCCATTGGAGCTTCCAGGCGAGGTTGACGGCATCGCGCAAGCCCTGGCACATGCCCTGGGCCAGGAAGGGCGGCATCTGGTGCGCGCTGTCGCCCGCCAGCAGCACGCGGCCTTTGCGCCATTGCTCGAGCACCACCGCATGGAAGCGGTAGGCCGCCGCGCGCCAGATGCGTGCGTCCGCGGGCGTGAGCCAGGGGGCGAGCAGCTGCCAGATGGCCTCGTGCGGCATCTCGCGCTGCTCGGCCTCGTCGGCAAGCAGCAGGAACTCCCAGCGCCGGTGGGTGCCCGGACCCACGACGTAGGTGCAGGGCCGCGACGGGTGGCAGTACTGGACATTGGTGGCGGGCAGCCGGTCGAGCTTGTCTTCGTCGACATGCATGTCGACCACGATCCAGGGCTCGTCGAAGTCGAGGCTCTTGAGCGTCAGGCCCATCTGCTTGCGCGTGGGGCTGGTGCCGCCGTCGCAACCGACGACGTAGCGTGCGCGCAGTTGCACCTGCGTGCCGTCGGGCCTGCGAACGTCGAGTTGTGCATGGGCCTGTGACTGGCTCAGCTGCAGCACCTCGTGCCCGAGATGGATCGACACGCCGGGGAGCTTGCCGACGGCCTGGCGCAGCGAGGCTTCCAGCGCCGGCTGGTTGAAGGTGTACGACGGCGCCCACGCGAGCGGATAGGGCGACGGCCCCATGTCGAAGTGCTGGATGGGTTCGCCGTCGCTGCCCTGGTAGATCGTCGGGCGGTAGGACGTCATGTGCGGCGCCAGCGTGCCGGCGATGCCGATCTCCTGGAACACGCGCAGCGCTTCGTGGTCGAGCGCGAAGGCGCGCGGCAGCGGGTAGATCTGCTGCGACTTGTCGAACACCGCGACGCGCAAGCCGCGTTGGCCGAGCAGCGCCGCGAGCGTTGCGCCGACGGGGCCGAAGCCGATGATCGCCACGTCGACGGGTTCCGGGTTCTGTTGGAGCATGGTCTGTGTTGAATGCATGAATCAAGAATTGTGCATAAAACATGATTTCGTGCGCAAAGGGTTATCACTGATGACGCCGTGCCTCGCGGTCGAAAAGAATGCACAAAACAAGATTTGTGCATCTAGACATCAATCAGCCAGGAGACGCCATGACGACGATGAAAGCCGCCCGACTGCACCAGGTCGGCGCCCCGATGGAGGTCGAGCAACTTCCGATTCCTCAGCCCGCCGCCAACGATGTGCAGGTGAGGGTGCGTGCGTGCGGCATCGTGCCCAACCTCGGCAACATCCTGGCCAACTGGACGACCTGGTTCCCGGAGCTGCCGCTGCCGCCGCTGCCCGCGGTCTTCGGGCTGGACCCGGCCGGCGAAGTGACGGCGGTCGGCTCCCATGTGCACACGTGGAAGCCGGGCGACCGCGTCTACGTGAACCCGAGTCTCTACTGCGGCGGCTGCCGCGCCTGCCGCAACGGCGACCTCATCAACTGCACGCACTACGCGTTCAGCGGCTATTTCGGCTTCTCGCAGAACTCGCTCAAGCTCTACAAGAACTATCCGTTCGGCGGCCTGTGCGAATACATGATCGCGCCCCAGTACGCGCTGGTGAAGCTGCCGGACAACGTGAGCTTCAACCAGGCGGCGCGCTTCGGCTACCTCGGCACCATGTACTCCGCGATGCGCAAGGCGCAGGTCGGCCCCGGCAGGAGCGTGCTGATCAACGGCATCAGCGGCACGCTCGGCATCGGCGGCGCGCTCTTCGGCCTGGCCATGGGCGCCACGCGCATCCTGGGCACCGGGCGCAACCGCGAACTGCTGGAGCGCGTCAAGGCGCTGGCACCCGATCGCATCGAGGTCTTCTCCAATGCCGACGGCGAGGCCATCGACGCCTGGGCCAAGGCCCGCACGAACGGGCTGGGCGTGGACACCTTCATCGACGCTCTGGGCCCCGGCGCGCCGCACGACACTTTCCAGCAGGGCGTGCGTGCCCTCAAGCGCGGCGGCCGCGCCTACAACATCGGCGCCATCGCAGGCATGGTGGGGATGGACCTGCACACCATGATGGACGAGCAGCAGAGCATCGAGGGCTCGGCCTGGTTCACGGCCGGTGAAGGGCAAGACATGGCCGACATGGCCGAGGCGGGCACGCTCGATCTCTCGGTGTTCGAGCACGTGTGCTATCCGCTGGACCGCATCAATGAAGCGATCTCGGGCATCGCGAGCCGCAACGGCGGCTTCAGCAACTTCGTCATCAATCCCTGAAAGCGCGCCATGAAGATCAGACGGGTAGTGGCTGGCACGGGTGCCGACGGCAAGGCGAAGTTCCTTTCGGATGGCGCGGCGCCGCGCAGCGCCCTGTTCACGACCGTGCCCGGCTTTGCCGCGGCGCTGCTGTGGGCCACCGATGCTTCCGACTGCGTGGGCACCGGCGCCGTGGGCGACCGCTCGGGCGAGGCGGGCTTCGTGCCTGCCGCTGGCGGGACGCGGCTCATGATGGTCACGTTCCCGCCCGATGCGGTGATGATGCGCGCCGACTTCGACGCAGCCGCCTTCGGCGCCGAGTTCGGCCGCCTGGTTCCCGGCCTGGCGGAGACCTTCGAGCCCGATCACCCCGGCATGCACACCACCGACAGCATCGACTACGACATCGTGCTCGAAGGCGAGATCACGCTCGAGCTGGACGATGGCGCACAGGTGCTGCTGCGCCAGCACGAGGTTGCCGTGCAGCACGGCAACCGGCATGCATGGCGCAACCTCGGCGACCGGCCCGCGACCATGCTGTTCGTGCTCGTGGGCACCAGGCGAGCGGGAGGCCAGGGATAAAAGACCATGCATAAAATTAATTCCATGCACAAACAAGAAACCTCCACCGCTTACGAGCCACCACTGGTCGAGCAGGCCTTCACCCGCTTGCGGCAAGACGTTCTGGCCGGCACGTTCGAAGCCGGCGCCAAGCTCAAGCTCGACGAGCTCCAGTCGGCCTACGGCTATTCGAGCAGCCCGCTGCGCGAGGCGCTCAGCCGGCTGGCGCAGGAAGGGCTGATCCGCGCCGACGAGCGCCGCGGCTTTCGCGTGGCGCCGATCTCCGAGGACGACCTGGCCGACATCACGCGCATGCGCGTCATGCTCGACGTGCCTGCGCTGCGGGAAGCTATTGCCCATGGCGACGACGCCTGGGAGGCGGACATCCTGGCTGCGTACCACCGCCTGGAGAAGGTCGAGTCTCGCCTGAGTGACGGGCCCGTCATTCTCGACAACGACTGGTCGCAGCTGCACCGTGCCTTTCACCTCGCGCTGGTGGCTGCATGCCCCTCCTTGCGCCAGCGCGTCTGGGGCGCGAGCCTGTTCGACCAGGCGGAGCGGTACCGGCGCTTTTCTGCTCGTCACAGGAAGACCGCGCGCCGCAAGTCGAACGAGCACAGGAAGATCATGGACGCCACCTTGCGCCGCGACGCCGACACGGCCTGCGCCTTGCTCGAAGAGCACATCCTGAGCACGCAGCGCAACGTGCTGGCCGCACTCAAGGCCGCCCAGGCCGCGCAATCGTAGGGCCACCGGCCCCTTCACAGGAGACAGCATGCTCAAGGTCGCCCGACCCACGCCTTCGCATTTCGGAATCTTCGTCACGGACCTGGACCGGATGGTGGCCTTCTACACCGAGACCTTCGACCTCACGATCACCGATCGCGGCGAAGGCCGCACCTTCAAGAACCAGCTGGTGTTCACCAGCGCCAGCCCGGACCAGCATCACCAGCTGGTGCTGGCCTCGGGCCGCCCGGCCGAGGCGAAGTTCAGCACCGTGATGCAGATCTCCTTCGTGGTGCCGAGCATTCAATACCTGCGCGATATTTCCGCGCGCGCCGAGGCCCGGGGCGCCACCAGCATCCGCGGCCTGAATCACGGCAACGCGCTCTCGGTCTACATGCTCGACCCGGAGGGCAACACGGTGGAGATCTACGTCGACACGCCGTTTTACGTGGCGCAGCCGCACGGCGATCCGCTCGATCTTTCGAAGGACGACGAGACGCTCATGCGCGAGACCGAGGAGGCCTGCCGCAAGGACCCCACCTTCATGCCGCTTGCGCAGTGGCAGGCGCAGTTCGAGTCGCGTTCGCCCGCTGCGTGCACGGCGCCTGCCACCTGACGCCTGACGCATCCCGTCTTTTCCGCACACCCATTTCAACCGGAGTTCACATGAAGCTTTTGTCATTTGTCCATCAAGGCCGCGAAACCTGGGGCGCAGTCGTCGGCGACGGCGTTGTCGACCTCGGCAAGGCGCGGCCCCAGCATGCGGGCCTGGCCGACTACATCGCCTCGGGCGAGTACCTGCGGGCGGCGCAGCACGTCGAAGGCCTGCCGGTGGCGGCGAAGCTGGCCGACATCACCTTCCTGCCGGTGATCCCGCGCTCCGAGAAGATCGTGTGCGCCGTGCGCAACTACATGGACCATCACCAGGAGGTGCTGGCCGCCGGCATGCATCGCGAACTGTCGGAGCAGCCGCCGATCTTCCTGCGCGTGTGGCGTTCGCAGTGCGGGCACAACCAGCCGATCGTGCGGCCGCACGTGTCGGAATCGCTGGACTGGGAAGGCGAGCTCGCCGTCATCATCGGCAAGGGCGGGCGCAACATTGCGGAGGCCGACGCCTTCGACCATGTGGCGGGCTACTCTTGCTACAACGACGGCAGCGTTCGCGAGTGGCAGTTCCATGCCAAGCAGATCGCCTCGGGCAAGAACTTCGAATCGACTGGCGGCTTCGGTCCCTGGATGGTGACGGCCGACGAGATCGCGCCCGGCCGCGAGCTCAAGCTTGAGACCCGGCTCAACGGCGAAGTCGTGCAGAGCAGCCACACGGGCCACATGATCTTCAACATTCCGAAGCTCATCAGCTATGCCTCGACGATCTTCACGCTAACGCCCGGCGACGTGATTGCCACCGGCACGCCCGCAGGCGTGGGCTGGAGCAAGAAACCGCCGCGCTTCATGAAGCCGGGCGACGTGTGCGAGGTCGAGATCGAAGGCATCGGCGTGCTGCGAAACCCGATCGTGCAGCAGGACTGACGTCTTTCGGCCGCGCGGTGGCGGCACAAGCACCGGCCTTCCTACAAGAACCATTCGGAGACAAATTCATGCGGCGCAGACGATTGCTCGTCGCCGCAGGCCTTGCCATGGCCTGCGCGGCTCCCCTTGACGGCATGGCCCAAGGCTACCCGGACAAGCCGATCAAGGTCTACCAGGGCTTTGCAGCCGGCGGCAACGCCGACACCATCGCGCGCGTGGTCGGCGCGGAAATGACCAAGGGGCTGGCGCAGCCCTTCGTGGTGGAGGCGCAGGCCGGGGCAGGGGGCACCATCGCCGCGGCGACGGTGGCGCGTGCCAAGCCCGACGGGTACACGCTGCTGCTGGCCACGGGCGGCCATGCCGTGGCCGGCGCCCTCTACAACAAGCTCGGCTACCAGACGGTGTCGGACTTCCAGATGGTCTCCACGATCACCTACTTCCCTTTCCTGCTGGTGGTGCGGGCCGACTCGCCATACCGGGGGCTTTCCGAAGTGCTGGCCGCGGCACGTGCCGATGCGCGCAGCGTGTCGTACGGGTCCGCGGGCATCGGTTCGACGCACCACCTTGCCGGCGAGCTGCTGGTGAAGAGCGCCAAGGCCGAGATGCTGCACATCCCCTATCGAGGGGATGCGGCCGTGGTCACGGCGCTGCTCGGCGGCGAGGTGCCGATGATCATCGCGCCGCCCACGGCCGTGATGGCCAACATCAAGGCAGGCAAGCTGCGGGCGCTGGCCACCACTGGCGCGCAGCGATGGAGCCAGATGCCGGAGTTGCCGACCGTGGCCGAGCAGGGCGTGCCCGGCTACGACGTGCGCTCCTGGGCCGGCTTCATGGCACCGGCCGGCACGCCGCGCCCGATCGTCGATCGCCTGCAAGCCGAGACGCTCAAAGCCCTGCAGGCGCCGGGCGTGCGTGCGCGGCTGGAAGAGATGGGCGGCGAAGCGCGCGGCAGCACGCCGGAAGAAATGACCACGATGGTGGCCGCCGAGCTGAAGCGGTGGACCGCCGTCGTGAACGATGCACACATTCCCAAGCAATGAGGTCAATTCCATGTCACTGATCGAGATCCGCAAGCGCAGCCTTTCCATTGAAACGATCTACCACGAAGGCGGCCCACCGGCCGCGACGCCGCTCAGGCTGGCGGCCGCCTGCGCGGTCATTCACAACCCCTACGCGGGACGGTACGAGCCGGACCTGATGCCCTTCATGGCCGAGCTGCGCTCGCTCGGCACGCTGCTTGCCACCGAACTGGTCGAGGTGCTCGGGCGGGACAAGATCGAGGTCTACAGCAAGGCCGCGATCGTCGGCGTGAACGGAGAGCTGGAGCACGGCGCGGTCTGGCACGAAGCCGGGGGATGGGCCATGCGCAGCATCCTGGGCGAGCCGAAGGCGATCGTTCCCTCGGCCAAGGCGGTGGCCGCCACCGGCTACCGGCTCATGGTGCCGCTGCACTACATCCATGCCGCGTACGTGCGCAGCCACTACAACTCGATGGAGGTGGGCATCCAGGATGCGCCGCGTCCGAACGAGATCCTGTTCGCACTGGTGATGGGCACGGGAGGGCGGGTGCACGCACGCCTGGGCGGGCTCACCAAGGAGCAGGTGGTCGTGCACGACGGGCAACGGTGATGCCAACCATGAAGGCGATTCAACTCGAGGCCCCCGGCGGCCCGGATGTTCTGCAACTGGTGGAGCTGCCCCTGCCGCAGCCGCAGGCGGGCGAAGTGCGCGTCAAGGCGATGGCCATCGGTGCCGGTGGCCCCGACGTGCTGATCCGCAACGGCACCTACAAGTGGATGCCGCCCATGCCGGCGATTCCCGGCAACGAGATGGCCGGCGTCGTCGATGCAGTCGGACCCGGCGTTACGGCCTTGCGGGTCGGCCAGCGCGTGTTCGTGAGCGCGCGGGAACTGAAGCAGCGCGGCGGCTGCTACGCCGAAGCCATCTGCGTGCCCGAGGCCGCGCCATTCGTTCTTCCCGATGCGATCCGCTTCGAGGATGCCGTCAGTCTTGGAAACTTCCAGCTCGCACTGGCCATGCTGTCGAGCAACGGCAACTCGCCTGCGGCTTCCGTCCTGATTCCCGGTGCGGCGGGTGGCGTGGCCACGGCACTGGTGCAGGTGGCGCGCGATCGCGGCCTGCATGTGATCGGGACGGCCTCGACGCCGGAGAAGAAGGACTTCGCGCTGGCCAATGGTGCGCACGAAGTCATCGAGAGCGACCCCCAGGGACTGACCGAGAAGGTCATGCAGCTCACCGGCGGGCGCGGCGTCGACCTGGCCTTCGACCATCTCGGAGGCGCGCACTTCATTGCCTGCCTGCGTGCCCTGGCGCCGTTCGGAATGGCAGTCTCCTACAACATCGTCACCGGCCCGCCGGCGGGTGACGTGTTCGAGGAACTGCGCAAGTTGCTGGGCAAGAGCCTGGCGGTGCGCACTTTTTCGATTCACGCCATCGACGCCGATGCCGCTCAACGGCGGGGGCTGATGGAGTCGGCCATTGCCCTGATGGCCGCGGGCCGCGTTCGTGCGCCGAAGGCGGCACTCTTTGCGCTTGAAGACGCGCGCCGCGTGCACGAACTGCTCGACAGCGGAGGCATGCTCGGCAAGAGCGTGTTGCTGCCTCCGGCTGTGCGAGGGCGCTGACATGGTGGCGCGCGACCGGGGAGACGCTGGAAAAGGTTGCTGACACCCTCGACGAATGATGAGGTCCTTGGCGTGGCAGGACCACGAGCGCGCTAGAAGAGCCCGGGCGTGACGGTTAGGCGATTGCTTTCCCCCTTGGGACGAATAACATTCGGCGCTGTTGTAGAGCAGTTCGTAGTCTCGCCAAGTTGAATGGATCGATGAAAATTCAGAACATCGAAGATCTGCGTCTCCTGGTCGAGACCGCGCGCACCGGCTCTCTCACCGCTGCAGCCCAGGTGCTGAAAGTCACACCCGCAACTGCCAGCAGCATGCTCAAGCGACTCGAAGGCCAGTTGGGGGCACGGCTCTTCGAGCGATCCACGCGCTCCATTCGGCTGACGAGCCAAGGCCAGAACCTGTTGGGCTACGCCAGCCGCGCGTTGGCGCTGATCGACGAAGGTGAGGCGCAGGTGCTGTCGGAAAGCTCCACGTTGTCGGGGATGGTGCGCGTCGCGGCGCCGTCGGATCTGGCTCGCAGCGTGTTGCTGCCTTGGTTCGACGAGTTTCTTGCTGCCAATCCAGCTTTGCGTCTGGGGTTGTCGGTCAGTGACAGGGTGCACGATGTGCTGCGCGACCCTGTCGATGTCGCCCTGCGCTACGGCACGACTACCGACCCCAACGCCGTCGTGCGAGGCCTTGCCATGACGCGCCGCGTGTTGTGCGCGTCCCCACGTTATCTCGAACGTTTTGGCACGCCTCAAACACCCGAGGACTTGCATCGCCACAACTGCTTGATCTTTGAACTGCGCAGCGCGCGATATGTCGACTGGCGTTTCGAGCGAGATGGCGAATGGGTTGGCGTGCAAGTAGCAGGCGATCGCGAGGTCGATGACGCATCCATTGCCCACCAGTGGGCGCTGGCGGGCGAGGGCATCCTCTACAAGTCGGAGTTGGATCTGTTGCACGCTTTGGCATCGGGGCAACTGGTGCGCCTGCTGCCGCAGTGGCGTGGTGAACGCTATCCGTTGAACGCAGTGTTTCCCAGTAACCGCTTCATTCCCCAGCGGGTGAGGAGCTTTGTCGATTTCATTGCCGCTCGTCTGGCGCAGGTGCCAATACTGCAGTCGCCTGGTTGAATGGACGTGCTATTTGAAGTTCACGTTGACAGAGACCTTGCCTGGCAATCCTTCATAGGTCGCGGTAATGCCGGATCCCGATCGGGGCGGCAGCAGAGGTGAAAAAGAACCGAGACTGATGAGATCGCCCGGCTTCAGTTTCAATCCCTCGGTTGCGAGCGCTCCTGCAAGCCAGACGACCGCCTGGAGCGGATGGCCGAGCAGGTCGCTGCCGCGGCCCTCCGCGAGTGCCGTGCCTTTGTCATCGGTCACCCGGATCTTCATGTCGCGCAGCGCGTCCAGCATCGCATAGCGATCGGCGCGCATGGCCGGTATGCCAATCGGCTGACCCGCCACGCCAAGCCGGGCGGCGACGTTGATTGCAGCGAGTCCCGCGCCATCCAGCCGTTGCGGTGCCTGCACCATGAGATCGGGCAATTCGATGAACGGGATCACCTGATCGATCGCATCGAGAACTTCCTGCGGAGTCTGTGCGACGTTGATGGCATCGCTGCGTACGCGCACCAGCATGTCGGCTTCGAACAGCGGCCGCGCGCCGAACGTGGCACCCACGACCGCCCCATTGGCCAGCACCATGCCCTCATAGAGTCGTCCCCACACCGGCTTGTCGGTGTTGAAGCGCTTTTGCACTGCGGCGTTGGTCAGCCCGGCCTTGTAGCCGATCGCCGGGCCAAGCCGCGGAACGAGAAGCGCATGGAGCTTCGCGCGGGTGCACGCGGCATCGACATCGCTGAGACCCTCGGGTGCGGCGACGGGGGTTCGGGTGGTGTACTTTTCGACGAAGTCAGCAACGGCCGCATCGTCAAGGCAAGCCGCGTGGGCTCCGACGCCCCCACAGACAGCCAGGCAGGCGAGAAGGTATCGCACCATCTCAGAAACCCGGCTGGCCGGCGGCGAGTGGCTTGAAGCGGTAGACCCGATAGGGTGCCTTGTTCTTCGCAATGCCATCGGCTTGCAAGGCGCTCGTCAATGTCAGTTGTGCTGCGCCGGTGTACATGTGGCCGTCACTGTTGTAGGTCACGCCATCGGGCCACACCATGTCAGGATCAGCGACAAGGCGACGGTACTTTCGGGTGTCCGGCGGAATGATGCCAATGGCGCGTTCGCCGACCTCGGTGAGGTACAGATTGTTGTCTCGGTCAATCGACAGGCCGCCGTTGAAAGGCTTGTCGGCATAGGTCTGGACCTTGGCGCCCAGCTGGGTTGCATCGAGCTTGCGATTGAGCAAATCGCTCATGCGAATGCGGTACATCTTGTAGCCGGAAAGCGGTGCGAAATAGAGCCATTCGCTGCGGTGATCCAGTGCGATGCCGTCCACGCCGACATGAAGCGCGAAGGTCCCGGCGGTCGACGTGCCTTGGTCCCACCGGATGGGGTCCTTGACGGGCTGAACGCTCGGGTGCCCTTGCAAAAGACGTCGACTCTTGCCGGTCGCAAGATCGACGACCACCAGCGCCGCCTTGTCGCCCGTACCTTTGGAATCCTCGCCGATCGCCTCGTCCGCCACAACAATCACGTTGTGCTTTGCGTCCACGACGAAGTCGTTGTGCTGTGACTCTGTGACCGTCGCCTCATCGGTGATTCGTATGACGCGCTCTAATTTGTTGCGCCGGGTGTTCCACCCCACCAACTTGGGAACCAGGCCAGCGGGACGCCCTGATGCCTTGTCGACCGATTTGGCCGAATCCAGCATCCAGAGGATTCCCTTGCTGTCTGTGTGCAGGCCAAGCACCCAGTCGAGGCAGTGGTCGAATTCCTTTTTCCAGCTGCCGTCGGGGTTCTTGCAACTCTGCCATTCGGCACTTGGATAGGGCGTTGTGGACTTGCGGTCCTTGTTCAGTAAGGCGACCTGCACTGTCGGTGAGTAGAAGGGGTGGTAGCCGATCACGATCTGGCCGTTGCCCAACTGGGTAATGCCGCCGACGCCGGCGGCATCCAGTTCTGCATAGAGCTCTGGCTTCGCCACTGGGGCGTCGCTCGCATTGGCTTCGGCGAACGCCGAAGACGGCGCAATGGCGATAGCAAAGATATAGGCGCAGCCAACCAGGACCGCGCGCATGCGGCTGCGGGAAATCGTGCTCATTTTTTAGTCTCCAGTCGTTTTTGAACTACCAGAGTCCGTCGTGTCGCGGACTCTCTGCGAGTCAGTGTCATGGCTGAGCAGGCGCATGAAAAGCAGCGAAACGGCGAAACACTTTCAATGAATTGCCGGAAATCCGGCGAAGGCTGGCTATCTGGGTCATCCAGACACGCGTGCAGCAAGCGCAGCCGAGGCGCTGAAGATTCTGGAGCAGCAGAACGCCAACTTTGATCTGGTCTTTTCGGATGTCGTGACCTTGGCCGGGAGTTCGAACTCCTGCACAAGCCCTATTCGGTTCGGGAACTCCAGGCGTTGTTCGACCGGGCGACGAAAACACCACCGCGATTTCGTAGGAAGTAGCTGACCGCAACTCTGCAGATGACCCTGCATCGCAGAATCCATGGTGACTCGATCGTTGCCTTCCCAAAGCATCAGGAGACGCCCATGCAAGACAACAGCCGCGAGCTCTTCGCTCTTGAAAAGAAATTCTGGCAGTCGATGGTGGACACCGACACGGACACGGCCATCGAGTTGTTGCATGAGCCAGCCTTCATGGTGAGCTCTCATGGCTCGATGAAGTTTGACCATGCTGGCTACCGAAAAATGGCAGAGCAAGGAACCATGGTCGTCAAATCGTTCTCGCTGAGCGAGATGGAGGCCACCTTCCCCAGCGATGGAGCCGCTGTCCTGAGCTACAAAGTCCATCAGATTCTGTCGCCGAGAGGAAAGTCCGAAAAGGTGGAGCAGCACATGACGGACACGTCGACGTGGATCCGTGACGGCGATGCCTGGCGATGTGTCATGCACACGGAAGCGCCCGCGCCAACGGCAAAGGGCGAATGACTTTCCGCTGCCAATGCGGGTGTTCTTCGAAGCAGCGAGAAGGACGATGGTCGGTTTTCGAGCCCTCGTCCACCGGCACTTCCGGTTGCCAGGCAAAAGGTAACTCGCCGAGCTGGAGCAGAGGGCTGCGATACCGGACAACGACGCCGCCGATTACCGGATGCCCTCCCGCTCAGCTACCGAGCGGCCATCGCGTGTCCAGACCTGGAGCACGAAATCGTCTTCCTCGTGGAACACCAGGCGTGCCAGGCCGAGCGAGGCCAGCGCGCCGTGTACTTCCTGCGTGGGAAGCCTGCGCTGTGCGAAATCAGGCCGCCAGTCGCAGGCCACCAGGGTGCCATCGGCCTCCAGAGTGTCCTGGCAGCGGGCGGCCAGCAGGTGCATGTCGTTGTGGTCGAGGAAGTAGCCCAGTTCGCTCAGCACGATGAGGTCGAAGCGGCCGGCCTCGCGCGGCCAGTCGGCAGGCAGCACGTGGTGTGCGACGTGCACGTTGGCGAGCCCGCCGGTGCGCTTGCGCGCAATGTCCACGGCATGCGCCGAGAAGTCACTTGCCAGCAGGTGGTCGCAGCGTTGCGAAAGGGCGAGCGTGAGTTCGCCGGTGCCGCAGCCGGGCTCGTAGCCGCTTCGGTAGCGCTCCTGCGGCAAGGCGGCCAGCAGCAGCGCCCGCTTGCGAGCCTCGTACCAGCGGTGGCGCAGCGCGTAGGGGTCTTCGCTGGCCGCGTAGAGCGATTCGAAATAGGGCCGCTGGTCATTCATTGCCGCTGCTCAAAGAAAGACCACCTCGAAGGGGCGCGCCGCGCGCTGGACGGTGGTGGCGCGAAGCACCGGGCCCGAGCCGGTGGACGCATCGCGCTGCAACTGGCTGGTGAAAGCCTTGACTGCCATGCGCTTGCGCCGCACGGCCTCTTCGCTCAGCGGAAGCCGAAAGGCGCGCTGCCAGGGCATGCGCGCATCGCCGGGGCGGGACCAGTGCCAGCCCCAGACGGGCACTTCCACCAGCCGGGCGCCCGTGCTTGCGGCCGCCAGCGCGCAGGCCTCGCCAGTCGCTTCGTGGTCGGGATGGCCGTCCTGGCGCCATGTGGTGAACACCACGTCACCGGGCCGGAGCAGGGACACGAGCTCGGCCGCGAGCAAGGCGCGCAGCCCCTTCAGGCCGCCGTCGGGCAGGCCCAGCCGTGCGGGCTCGATGGCCAGGCCCAGGCAGTGCAGTGCCTTTCGGCTCTCCCGCGGCCGGGTCCGCGCGAGCCGTTCGACGGGCCATTCGGTCGAGCCGCGGTGACTGGCAGTGCCGTCGGTGACGGCGATCACTTCAACGGGCCTGCCGCAGTCGGCCAATAGCGCGAGCAGGCCACCGACCGAGAGCACCTCGTCGTCGGGGTGGGGCGCGACGACCACGGCGCGTGCGCTTTGCGGAACCAGCTCTTGCGGCGCGATCGCGGGCAGGCGTGCAAGGCCGGGCCAGCGGCTCCACTCGATCTCGGTGGTGCCCTCGCCCCGAATGGCGCGGCGTGCTACAGCGCCCATGACGAAGGCTCCTCTTTCTCGTTCACGGCGAGCTGGCCGAGCGCCGCAAGATCGCGCTCGGCGTGGCTCTGGCGAAGGAACACGGGCAGGTCCGCCATCGCACGGGCGAAGTACGGGTCACGGCACAGCGGGCCGGCGCCGACCGCGCGGCCGGCGTGGTGCATGACGTCGTTGGCCGCCTGCTCGACGGCGAGGCGTGCGCGCAAGGCGATGCGCTGTGCGTTGTCTTCAGGGTGCCGGTCGATCCAGGCTGCGGCCTCTCGCAGTTGCGCAGCGGCCGCGGTCAAGGCCGCTTCGATGGCGCCAATGTGCGCGAGGCGATGGGCGTCTGGCGCCGGTCCCGCGCGCTGATGAACCGCGCGCGCAATGCCGAACGCGCCGCCGAACCAGCATGCCGCGATGCCGGCGCCACCCTGCCAGAAGCCGGCGCGGTTCACGTAGTCGCCGGGCCGCCCGATCTGCGTGGCCACCGCGCGGTCGAACCGCACATCGACACTGGCGCTCGCTGCCATGCCGACGGCATGCCAGCCATTGCTGGTCACACGTACGTTGGGCTGATCCATGGCCACAGCCGCAAGGCACGGTTCGCCGGCCGCGTTCCAGCAGCTCACGACGGCGTGGCTCACGCTTGCGGCGCCCGAGCACCAGGCCTTGGTGCCGGTCAGGCGAACGCGATGGCCCTCTGCCGCGTCGAGCACTACGCGCGCGTCGGGCGGCTCCGCGCACCAGGTGCCCCAGCGCGCACCCGCGGGTGCGGCCGACGCGGCGCCGAGTTCGGCGAGGATGGCGAGAGCATCGGTATGCCCTTCGAACAGCTTCACCAACGAAAGGTCATGGGCCGCCACATCGGCCAGCACACGCCAGCGCGCCAGGGTCTGGCCGGCGCCCGGTTTTGGAAGCACGTCGATACCCGCGTCGACCAGATGCTTCAGCGCGAGGTCGCAACCGTAGCGAAGCTGCAGTTGCCGCAAGGCATCGGCGAGCGCGGGTTCAGACATGTGAAGTAGTGGCTATCGCACGGAGCCTTTGGCACCACCGGTCGGCGTCAGGCAGTCACCGGCGAAGCGGCGACCAGGTGCTCGGTCAGAAACCACACCTGCAGTTCGTTGGTGCGAAGCACATTGCTGACGAACACGTCGTTGCTGCCGGCGTCGCCGGACTTGTCGACCTGCTCGGCCGCGTCGCGCGCCGAGATGATGATCTGCTCATGGGCTTCGGCCAGCCGGCGCAATTGCACGGCAGCCGGTTCGCGCCCGCGCGGCGGCCTGGCGATCTTGGTGGCTTCGGCGATGTCGGGCGCCATGGCGAGCGCAACGCCGCCAAGCAGCTGAATCCGTTCGGCAACGATGTCCACCAGCAGCACCTGGCCTTCGTAGTGCTGGTCGTACATGAGGTGCAACTGGTTGAAGGTCGGGCCCACTACCTGCCAGTGATGCTTCTTGTACATGTCGCGCAGCGTGATCGTGTCGGCCAGGCACTGGTTCAGCAGCGCCACGCTTTGCTTGCAGACCTTCTCCGACAGTCCGTTGGGGAGCTTGATGATTTCCCCGTACCGTTGCGTCTCGTGGCTCTGCTGATGCAGGTTGGGCTTTACTTCCTTCGCTGACGCCGGGGTTGGCGAAGTCGGCGAGCCTGCCGCCTTTGACTTGCCGTTCTTTGATGCTGCCATGGGTGCGCTCCTGAATTTGGAAGATCGACTTCTAGCACCCGTGCAGTGGCCCGCACGTAGTCCAGCCGCCCGCTTCGAGCGGCTGTTTTTCTTCGTCGGACCCGGATGTCTGTCGCCTACAGGCCCGCCGCGCTTCTCCTGACGTGGCGTGTGCGGGCGGCTCTCTATCTTCGGTGCTTGGCAGGCAATCCGATCTACAACGGCACGAGGGCTCGACCATGCTAGGTATCGTCATCCCGGCGCACAACGAAGAGCAACTCATCCGCGGATGCCTGTCTTCAGTGCGCATCGCATCGCAGCACCCCGCACTGATGGGAGAGCCCGTGGAGACGATCGTGGCGCTGGACGACTGCGCGGACGCCACAGGCATCCTGGCGTCCAGCTGTGGCGCCATGACCGTCACCATTCGCGCGCGAAATGTCGGAATGGCCCGGGCCGTGGGTGCGAAGGCTCTGCTGGCAAGGGGCGCGAGATGGCTGGCGTTCACCGATGCCGACACGCTGGTCTCCGAAGACTGGCTGGCGGCCCAACTATCTCTTCAGACAGACGTCGTATGCGGAACGGTGTCCGTGCTGGACTGGTCGCCTCACGGCCGCCATGCAGCGCTGCTCGAGGCACATTTCCAGGAGACCTATTTCGACTGCGAATCTCATCGCCATGTGCATGGCGCAAACCTTGGCGTCTCGGCGGCGGCGTATCTTCGTGTCGGCGGGTTCAGGCACCTCGCGTGCAGCGAGGACGTCGCCCTGGTGAATGCGCTGGTCGATGCCGGCTGCAGCGTTGCCTGGAGTTCACGGCCACGGGTCGTGACCAGCGCCCGCACCGATGCACGGGCGCGTGGCGGCTTTGCTGGCGCGCTCCTGAATGCCGTGGCGCAGCGCCTGGCCGAATCCGCAGGCGCCGCGATGCAACCGGCAATTGCCGCTGGCTTGTGACGCCATAGGCGATGCCGCGAGCGGCGAGATCGATGGTGGTTCCTTTGGCGCTTCCATGGTGTCTCCTACGTGGCGGATCATCGTCTCTTCGATCTCCGATCCGACGGACTTTTGAGACACCGACTTTGAACCCAAACGGGCTGCGAGTGAGCAGGACTCGTCCGACAGCCAGCATCCGAAAGATGCGGCCGCGGCTCGCACGCTCCCGCGCCAATGCGCTAGATTTTTCCTCTGGCCATGCGAAGCGGATCGACCAGGCGGTCGTACGCCTCAGCACTCAAGTAGCCCAGTTCGATGGCTGCCTCGCGTGGAGCAATGCGCCGCTCCACGGCGGTTCGCGTGATGCGCGCCACCTTGTCGTAGCCGAGCACCGGGTTGAGCGCCGTTACGGACAGCAACGCATTGCCCAGGTTCGATGCGAGGCGCTCGCGATCGATGTCCAGGCCGGCCACCAGCTTGTTCGCAAAGACGCGCGAGCTGTCCGCCAGCACACGCATGGACTGAAGCACGCTGTGGATCAGCACCGGCTTGGCCACGTTGAGTTCGAAGTTGCCCGAGGCGCCGGCCATCGTCGCCGTCACGTGATTTCCGACAACCTGCATGGCCGCCTGGGCCACCACCTCCGCGATGGTCGGGTTGCGCTTGCCGGGCATGATCGATGAGGTCAACCCGTCATCGGGCACCACCAGTTCGCCGATGCCGCAGCGCGGACCCGATCCCATCCAGCGGATGTCGTTGGCGATCTTCATCAGCGATGTTGCGATCACGTTCAAGGCCCCTGACAGCTCCACCAGCGCATCGTGGCCCGACATGCCCTCGAACTTGCACGGATGCGGCTTGAACTGGAGGCCCGTGAGCTTGTCGATCTCTTCGCAAAACAGAACGTCGAAATCCTGCGGCGCATTGAGTCCGGTTCCCGCCGCCGTACCGCCCTGGGCAACGACCAGGAGCCGCGGCAAGGCGTCCTGCAGTCGCGCAATTCCATTGCCCACCTGCCATGCGAACGCCTCGAACGCCTGGCCCATCGTCATCGGCACGGCATCCATCAGGTGCGTGCGCGCAACTTTGGCCGCATCGGCGAAGGCGCTCGCGCGTTCCGCCAGCGCGTCCTTCAGCACGACGAGCGAGGGGATCAGGCGTCCGGTCAACTCCATTGCGGCTGCGATGTGCATCACGGTCGGGAAGCTGTCGTTCGACGATTGCGATGCGTTCACATGGTCATTGGGATGCACCGGCGACTTCGTGCCGAGTGCCCGCCCGAGCAACTCGTTGGCGCGGTTCGCGATGACCTCGTTGGCATTCATGTTCGTCTGGGTCCCCGAACCGGTCTGCCAGATCGTGAGCGGGAAGTGATCGTCGAACAGGCCGCACGACAGCTCTTCAGCGGCGGCAATGATCTTTTCGGCCAGTGCCTCATCGAGTGCGCCGCAGCGTGCGTTGGCCCGCGCCGCCGCGATCTTCTGGAGTCCGAACGCGTGCAGCAGGCAGACGGGAAACCGCTCGGTGCCGATGTCGAACACGCCCGCGGCGCGTTGTGTCTGCGCACCCCAGTACCGGCCAGCCGGAATCTCGACCGGCCCGAATGCATCGTGCTCGATGCGCGTGGCAGTCATCGCATCAGTCCAGCGAGATGCTGGCCTTGGCTGCCACGGCCTTCCAGCGCGCCACCTCCGCTTCGGTGTGCTTGCCGAGCGCGGCGCCGGTGTATTGCTCCGGCGGCAGCATCTGTATGGCCTGCTCGGCCAGGCGGTCGGTGAACGCCTTGTCGCTCATCACTTTCAAGTAGGCCTGCTGCACCTTGTCGAGCACCGCCTGCGGCGTGCCCTTGGGCGCGTAGATGCCGTACCAGGTCGAAGCCTCGAAGCCCGGGAGCACGGTTTCGCTCAGCGTGGGCACGTCCTTCAGTTGGGCAAGCCTGACCTTGGACGTCACGGCCAGTGCGCGGACCTTGGCCTCCTTGATCTGCGGCATGGCCGTGTTGGTCTGGTCGAAGATGCCGTCGACCTGCCCACCGATCACGTCGATCAGCGCCGGCCCCGCGCCCTTGTACGGAACCTGCGAGATCCGGATGCCGGCCGAGGCGGCGAACAAGGCCGCGATGAGGTGCGAACTCGACCCGACGCCGGCATTGCTGATGAAGAGCTTGTCCGGGTTGGCCTTGCCGAAGTCGACCAGCGCCTTGATGTCCTTCGCTGGATGCTCCTTGCGCACCATCAGCACCAAGGGCGTATCAGGAAAACGGAACACCGGCGCGAAGTCCTTGACCGGGTCGTAGGCGAGCTTCTTGTAGAGGGCGGGCGCGGCGCCCATGTAGCCCATGTGCCCGACCAGCATGGTGTAGCCGTCGGCCGCGGCGCGCGATGCCTTCGCGGCTCCCACGGTGCCGCCGGCGCCCGGTGCGTTGTCGATGATGATCGGCTGGCCCAGTTCGCGTGCCACTCTCTCCGCCATGGCCCGCGCCAGGGCATCGGTGGGGCCGCCTGCCGCGAAAGGCACGATCCAGGTCACGGGTCGCGCCGGGTAGGTCTGGGCGCAGGCGCCGTGCGCGCCGACTGCCAACGTCGCTGCCAGCAGGGCGCGGGCGGCCAGCTTCTTGATGTCGATCATCTGTCTTGTCTCCTCGGGGTTGGTGATGGGTCGCGGCTCAGGCGGCGACTTCGGCGGACAGCGCGATGGCGCGGTCCACCATCTGCGGCGCGAGGCCGAGATAGTTGGCCGGATCGGTCATGCGGTCGATGGCCGCGCGGTCGAAGTGCTTCGTGACCTCGGGCAGCGCGGACAGGGCTTCGGCCAGCGTGCCGCCGTTCTCGTTGACGGCGCGGCAGGCGTCGTAGACCACGTCGTGCGCCTGCTGGCGGCCGATGTGCGGGGCCATGCCCATCATCACGGCCTCGGCCACGATCAGGCCGCGGCTGATGCCCAGGTTGTGCTTCATGCGTGCCTCGTCCACGATCAGGCCGCCCAGCGCGAACTTGGCCTGATGCAAGGCGCCCGAAGTCAGGATGAAGCTCTCGGGGATGGCGATCCATTCGGCATGCCAGGGACCCGTGGCGCGCTCGAAGTCCTGCACCATGGCATCGACCATCAGCCCGGCGTGCTGCCGCACCGCCTTGGAGGCCGCCAGCATCAGCTCGCTGGAGATCGGGTTGCGCTTCTGCGGCATCGTGCTCGATGCACCGCGCCCCTTGACGAAGGGTTCGTACACCTCGGCGAACTCCGTCGACGCCATGATCATGATGTCGAGCGCGATCTTGCCCAGCGAGCCCGTGACGAGCGCAAGCAGGTTCACAGCCTCCGCAAAGCCGTCGCGTGCCACGTGCCAGGTGGTGGCGGGCACGCCCAGTTTCAGTTCCTCGGCCATCGCCTTCTGCACTTCGAAGCCCTTGTCGCCGAGCGAGGCGAGCGTGCCCGCGGCACCGGCGAACTCGACCACCGCCACGCGCGGCCGAAGCTCGGCGATGCGCTGCTGGTGCCTGTCGAACATGGCCAGCCAGATCGCGACCTTGTAGCCGAAGGTCACGGGCAGCGCCTGCTGCAGATGAGTGCGGCCGGCCATCGGCGTGTCGCGGTGCTTTTTCGCGAGCGATGCCAGGATGCCTCGCAGTTCGCGGATGTCCACGTCGATGCTGTCGAGCGCGTCGCGCACCTGGAGCGCTACAGCGGTGTCCATGATGTCCTGGGTGGTCGCGCCCCAGTGCACGTAGCGGCCCGCCTCGCCGCACATCTCGACCAGCTGATGCACCAGCGGCAGGATGGGGTAGCCGACGATGTCGGTTTCCTCGCGCATGTGCTCGAAGTCGATGCGTTCGAGCTTCGATTCGCGCGCGATCACCTCGGCCGCCTCAACCGGAATCACGCCGACGCGCGCCTCGGCCCTGGCGAGCGCGATCTCGGCATCGATGTAGCGCTGGATCAACGCGCCGTCCGAGAAGAGCTGCCGCATCTTCTGCGTGCCGAACGCATCGCGGAACAGGATGGAGTCGACGACGGTACTGGCCATCGGAATCGAGGTGCGGGTGGTGTTCATGGGAGCCGTTGAAGGTGGAAGCTGCGAATGCAGATATGTTCGGACATATCCAACTTTAATATGTCCGAACATATTTGCCGAGTCGGGGTTTACCCTTGACGCCATGAATGCGATCCTTGAGGGCAACATGTCTTCGTCATCCAAGCCTCATCACCGCGACATCTCGCGCCACCTGACCGACGCCATCACGAGCGGTCATTTCGTCGTCGGCTCGCTGCTTCCGACCGAGCTCGAACTCTGCGAGCACTACAAGACCAGTCGGCACACCGTGCGGGCAGCGTTGGCCGAGCTTCAGCGCCTGGGCCTCGTGTCGCGCCGCAAGAACGTGGGAACGCGCGTCGAGGCGACCAGGCCGCGCGACACCTTTCGTCCCTCGCTCGCGTCGGTGGACGATCTGGTGCAGTTCGGCACCGAGCACTTGCGGCAGGTGCAATCGATCGAAGAGGTTGCCGTTGCTGCCGCGGTGGCGAAGGACCTGGGGTGTGCGCCCGGTGTGCGCTGGCTGCGTATCTCGAGCCTGCGCCTGGACGGCAATGGAGAGAGCGACCCCATCGGATGGACCGATGTGTATGTCGACCCCGCGTATTCGGAAATCGGGGCGCTCGTTCAGGAGTCGCCCGACACCCTCGTCAGCTCACTGATCGCCGAGCGCTACGGCCGGCAGATCGCCGAAATCCACCAGGATGTACGGGCCGACACCGTCAGGGACGCAGCGATGGCGAAGGCCCTGCGCATCGAGCAAGGTGCGGCTGCGCTGAAGATCGTGCGGCGCTACATGGATGCGGACGGGCAGACCTTCGAAGTGTCCGTGTCGGTCCATCCGGCCGACCGGTTCTCGGTGTCGATGCGATTGCACAGATCCGAGCCGTAGTCGCATCCAGCGCGTTGCGGTTCGACTTCTGAACGGGGGAGGGGCCTCGCCGAAGTCGAGCGTCCGAAGGTTCAGGCGAGCACGTAGTCGGGGTACTGCCGACAGATCTCGCTCACCGCGCTGAGCGTGCCTGACAGATGCTTGCGAAGCGCGGCCTGGGCGGCGGCCGGGTCCTGTGCCTCGATGGCGCGCACGATGGCGCGGTGGTCGCGCAGGATCGCCTCGGTCTTGCCTGCGGTAGGCAAGTGCAGGCGGCGCAGCCGGTCGACGTGTCCGGATACGCGGCCCACAAGATCCCAAAGGCCCAGCATGCCGCCGGCTTCGTACATCAGGCGATGGAATGCTCGATCGGCGTTGACGAAGTCACCGTAGCGCTGCGACGTTGCAAGTGCCGCCTGCTGGGCGATGACGCCTTTCATCTGCTCGACCAGTCCAGGGGACTCCTGCTGTGCCAACTGGTGCACCAGCTCCAGCTCGATGGACCGCCGCAGGAAGTGGGCTTCGCGCGCCGCTGCGATGTCGATGCGGCTGACCAGCGTCGCGTGCTGCGGAAACACATCCACCAGTGCTTCTTCGCTCAGACGCAGCAGCGCTTCGCGTACCGGCGTCTGGCTCACGCCGAAGCGGTCGGCCAGCTCTTGCCGCACCAGCACGGTACCGGGCGCGAGTTCCAGCGAGAGGATGGCCTCGCGCAGTTTTTCCAGCACCTGGGGCGCGGCCAGGCGGGTACGGTCGAGTCGAATTTTGGGAGGGGCACTCATCGCCGGCGATTGTGTCATTGACCCGACTGATATATTAATGTTTTAATTCCCGGCTTGCGATAGGCAAGGCGGCACTCATGGTGCAGCGCGCCCTGGAGACAACCCTGATGAAACGCCCCTACGAATCCCTTCGCAGCGCCCGCTGGTTCGCGCCCGACGACTTTCGCTCCTTCGGCCATCGCTCGCGCGTGCTGCAGATGGGCTACAGCTATGCCGACTGGATGGGCAAGCCCGTGATCGCCATCGTCAACACCTGGAGCGACGCCAACCAGTGCCACGCGCACTTCAAGCAACGCGTGGAGGACGTCAAGCGCGGCGTGCTGCAGGCGGGTGGATTCCCGCTCGAGCTCCCGGCCATTTCGCTTTCGGAAAGCATGGTCAAGCCCACCACCATGCTCTATCGCAACTTCCTCGCGATGGAAACGGAGGAGCTGCTGCGCAGCCACCCGATAGACGGCGCGGTGCTGATGGGAGGCTGCGACAAGACCACGCCCGGCCTCGTGATGGGCGCGCTCAGCATGGACATTCCCTTCATCTACCTGCCGGCCGGCCCCATGCTGCGCGGCAACTGGAAGGGCAAGGTGCTGGGTTCGGGCTCAGACGCCTTCAAGTATTGGGACGAGCGCCGCGCCGGCCGGTTGGGCGAGCAGGCCTGGGCCGAGATGGAGGCCGGCATCGCCCGCAGCCACGGCACCTGCATGACCATGGGAACGGCCGCCACCATGATGGGCATTGCCGAGGCGGTGGGCCTGAGCTTGCCGGGTGCCTCCAGCATTCCAGCGGCGGACGCCAACCACATCCGCATGAGCGCCGACTGCGGCCGCCGCATCGTCGAGATGGTGTGGGAAGACCTCACGCCCGCGAAGATGCTCACGCGCGCCAACTTCGAGAACGGCATCGCCTGCGCGATGGCCATGGGCTGCAGCACCAATGCCGTCGTGCACCTGATCGCGATGTCACGCCGCGCCGGCCACGCGGTGAGCCTGGACGACTTCGATGCCTTCAGCCGCCGCGTGCCCGTCATCGCCAACATCCGGCCCAGCGGCGAAACCTACCTGATGGAAGACTTCTTCTACGCTGGCGGCCTGCCGGCGATGCTGGAGCGCATCCGCGGCCACCTGCGGACCGACGCGCGCACCGTCAATGGCCGCACGCTCGGCGAGAACATCGAAGGCGCCGAGGTCTACGACGATGACGTCATCCGGCCGCTCGCCAACCCCATCTATGCCGAAGGCGCGCTGGCCGTCTTGCGCGGCAACCTGGCCCCCGACGGCGTGGTGATCAAGCCCAGCGCCTGCGCGCCGCACCTGCTGCAGCACAGCGGCCGTGCGCTGGTGTTCGACGACTACCCCGCGCTCAAGAAGGCTGTGGAAGACCCCGAGCTGGACGTGACGGGCGACGACATCCTCGTGCTGCGCAACGCCGGCCCGCGCGGCGCCGGCATGCCGGAGTGGGGCATGTTGCCGATTCCGACCAAGCTGCTGAAGCAGGGCGTGAAAGACATGCTGCGCCTGTCCGATGCACGCATGAGCGGCACCAGCTACGGCGGCTGCCTGCTGCACTGTTCGCCCGAGGCAGCCATCGGCGGGCCGCTCGCGCTGGTGCAGACCGGTGACCGCATCACCGTGGACGTGCCGGCGCGGCGCATCCACCTCGACATCAGCGACGAGGAACTCGCCCACCGCAAGGCCCGGTGGACGCCGCCGCCGCCGCGCTACGAGCGCGGCTATGGATGGATGTTCGGCCGCCACATCAAGCAGGCCAACGAAGGCTGCGACTTCGACTTCCTGGAGACCAGCTTCGGCAAGCCGGTCCCGGAGCCCGACATCTTCTGATCGGCCTTCCAACCCCAATTCATTTCGAGAACGGAGACGACACGTGAATCCCGCCACCCGCGAGCAGCTCATGAAGGTGAGCACCGCCACCCTGTGCACGGCCCTGTTCAAGCGCGGCCTGCGCAACCAGTTCATCCAGGACGTGCGGCCGCTCAACTCGGGCCTGCCCAACATGGTGGGCGAGGCCTTCACGCTGCGCTACATGCCGGCGCGCGAAGACCTGAACCCGATCAGCGTCTTCCTCGACCGCGACCATCCGCAGCGCAAGGCGGTGGAGCAGTGCCCCGAAGGCGCCGTGCTGGTCATCGACAGCCGCAAGGATGCGCGCGCCGCCTCGGCCGGCGGCATCCTGGTCACGCGGCTGATGAAGCGCGGCGTGGCCGGCGTGGTGACCGACGGCGGTTTCCGCGACAGCCCCGACATCGCGAAGCTCGGCTTTGCGGCCTACCACCATCGCCCCAGCGCGCCGACCAACCTCACGCTGCACCAGGCCATCGACATCAACGTGCCCATCGGCTGCGGCGATGCACCGGTGTTTCCGGGCGACGTGATCGTGGGCGATGCCGAAGGCGTGATCGTCATCCCGGCCCATATGGCCGACGAGGTCGCGGCCGAAGCTGTCGAGATGACGGTCTTCGAAGACTTCGTGCAGGAAAAGGTGCTCGAAGGCCGTTCCATCCTCGGCCTTTATCCGCCCACTGAAGAGCAAAGCCGCACTGACTTCGCAACCTGGCGCCAGGCCAAGGGCCGCTGAGCCCATCGATAAGAATCCAAGGAGACAAGACATGCGTTTCATCCGCCTCGCCGCGGCGCTGCTTTCGGCTGCGCTCGCCCCCGTTGTCGCATTGGCCCAGACCCCCGAATGGCCGGCCGCCAAGCCCATCGTCTACGTCGTGCCTTTCACCCCCGGCGGCTCCACCGACATCGTGGGCCGCACACTGGCCCAGAAGCTGGGCGAGAGTCTCAAGCAATCGGTGGTGGTCGACAACAAGCCCGGGCAGGCCGGCGGCATCGGCGCCGCCTACGTGGCCAGGGCCGCACCCGACGGCTACACGCTCTTCGGCGGGACCATCAGCACGCACGCAATCAACGCCAGCCTCTACAAGAAGCTGACCTACGACCCGATGAAGGACTTCGAGCCCGTCTCGCTGGTCGCGCGCCTGCCCAACGTGCTCATCGTCAACAGCCAACTCGGCGTGAACTCGGTGGCCGAACTGGTGGCCCTGCTGAAGAAGGACGAAAGCAAGCGCACCTTTGCCTCTTCCGGTGCCGGCACCTCGACGCATCTGGCCGGCGAGATGTTCGCCGACCTCATCGGCGTGAAGCTCACCCACGTGCCGTACAAGGGCACGCCGCCGGCCCTGACCGACGTGGCCGCAGGGCAGGTGCCCTTCATGTTCGACCAGGTGACGGCCGCGCTGCCACTGGTCAAGAGCGGCAAGCTCAAGCTGCTGGCCGTGACCACCGGCAAGCGCATCGCGCTGGTGCCCGAGCTGCCGACCATGATCGAGTCGGGCATTCCCGGCTTCGAGATGTCGTCGTGGCAGGCGGTGTATGCGCCCAAAGGCACGCCCAGGCCGATCGTGCAGCGCCTCAATGCCGAGATCGTGAAGGCGCTCAGGCAGCCAGACGTGCAGGCCAAGCTCTCGGACCAGCTGGCGATGGAGATCGTGGGCAGCACGCCCGAAGAACTGCGCGACTTCATGGCCAAGGAAATTCCGCGCTGGGCCGAGCTGGTGAAGAAGTCGGGCGCGGTGGCCGATTGAGTTTTCGCAACCACATGAGGAGACCTCTCTGATGCAGAACGAAATCAACCATCGACGACGCCAGTTGCTCAGGACGGCTGCGGGCGCCGGTGCCGTCGCGCTCAGCGGCCTGGCCGGCGCGCAAGCCTTTGATTTCAAGCCCAACCAGCGCTACCCCGATCCGTCCGTGATGATCCTCGACCCGAGCTTCGCCAAGTACCGGATCTACAGCAGCACGGTGGAGCAACTCGGTACCGGCATGCGTTGGGCCGAGGGCCCGGTCTACTTCCCGGAGCACAGTTACCTGCTCCTGAGCGACATCCCGAACAACCGGCTGATGAAGTACGACGAGAAGACCGGCAAGTTCTCCGTGCACAAGACCAACGTCAATTACGCCAATGGCAACACGCGCGATCGCCAGGGCAGGCTGATCACCTGCGAGCACTCGGTGACGCGGCGCGTGGTCCGCACCGAGAAGGACGGGCGCATGACGGTGCTGGCCGACAACTACGAAGGCAGACGCCTCAACGCGCCGAATGACGTCGTCGTCAAGTCGGACGACACCGTCTGGTTCACCGACCCCACCTTCGGCATCAATGGCGAGTGGGAAGGTTTCAAGGCCGTGCCGGAGCAGGCGACGACCAACGTGTACCGCATCGCGAAGGACGGCAAGCTCACCGCGGTGATCACCGATCTCGTCAATCCGAATGGCCTGGCGTTCTCGCCCGACGAGAAGAAGCTCTACGTCGTCGAATGGAAGGGAACGCCAAACCGCAGCATCTGGAGCTACGACGTATCACCGGACGGCACAGGCGTTTCGAACAAGACCAAGCTGATCGACGCCGACGGGCCGGGTTCCCTCGACGGCTTTCGCGTTGACCGCGACGGCAATCTCTGGTGCGGCTGGGGTTACTCGGGCGCGATTGCATCCGAGCCCACCGACATCGGTGGTGGCATGAAGGCCTACCTGCCGACAGGCAAGTCGGAAGAGATGGACGGCGTGAAGATCTTCAATTCGCAGGGCAAGCCCATCGGCTTCATCCGCCTGCCCGAACGCTGCCCGAATCTCGAATTCGGAGGCCCGAAGCGCAATCGCCTCTACATGGCGAGCAGCCATTCACTCTATGCGCTCTATGTCGAAGCCCACGGCGCCGTCTGAGGCGCCCCGGTGCCAATCGATGGATGGGCGTCTAGCGATGATTGGGCATGCAGCTTGAGAATGCCGCTCTGCGCCGCCGGGGACTCGGCTTGATGCTGCTGTTGCGAGGGTCTTGTCCGATGTCTCCGGCGAACCATCGGAAGATGTTGGCGCGGTTTCTCCATCCGTCGCTGAAGCGCACGAAGAGAAAGCCCCGCTCTGCGTTGCCGAGCGCGTCGACCGGTATGCCGGCGGCGCGCAAGGCCCTGATCTCGGCGTTGGTCTCCATGTCGGATGGCAGCTTCAAGGTGATCGTTGCGTTGTGAATGGGGGGTCTAGGCATTGCTTCGCTTCCGTCAAACTTCCCGAAGGCGCAGTTGACCTGAAGAGAGCTTCTTCGGGATCCCGTATTTATAGGATGCGCAAAGTGACAGCCTATTGGACGCCGGGAGCCAGGTCTAGGCTGAGCCGCACACCAGACGCTCGAACACGTCGTCCGAGCCCATCTGGCCACCCTTGAGCATGATTTCCAACCCGTCGAGCGTGGCGTCGTCGCTGTGCAGGCGACACAACGAGGTGCCGGCGCCCATGTCTGCCACGTAGGAAAGCCCCCAGGCGTTGAGCGCCTGCACTGCATGACTCGAGGTGTCACCTCCGGCGATGCCCACGCGTTGCAATGGCACCATTGCCAGCACTCTGGCGAGCAGATCGCCGCCCGCGCGCGCCAAGGCTTGGGGATCGATGCCTCTGTCGAGCGGCAGCGGCTTGAGGGGGCGGGTGCAGGCCAGCACGTTGCGGCCGCTGAGGAGCCCGTTCGCGATTTCTTGGGCATGCCGTTCCAGCGCGGCTGCGTCCCGCTGCGCGATTCCTGAATGAACATGTGGCCTCCGGGGCACTCGTGCCGGTCATGACGCGTCATCCACCGCCCGCCGCAGGTGCATATGTCATCCGACCGCCAGGTCAGCATCCCGCACGGAAGATACGGGTCCTCACCGAACTGCTGATCGAGTATTGCGACCGGTCTCCGCACCCTGCGGGAGCTGCACTTGTTTGAGTGATGCATCGACCATGAATGGTCGGTGAGCGCGATCAAGCCGGGCTGTCGAGTCAGGCTCAGGTCAGAATTAATTTCTGCCGGCAATTGGCGGGTTAATTGCCTAGATCGATTTCACGGAAAATTGAGTCAATGGCTCGTGAATTCATCCATTTTGCATGGTAATTAATTCACGAAAACATCATATTTGGCAAATAAAGTTCCGCTTTTCGAAGTCGTTCGCAATTCCGCGGAAGAGCTTCGATGCGTTCCTGACTTTTATGCCATGACTGAAAATTACTCTTCTGAAGAAAATGCCGGCCTCGATCAATTGGCTTCCGTTCCGGAAAACAGGCGCCGGGAACTGCTGAAGCTCATGTTGGCCGGCTCGGTTACCGGCATGGCAATCGCGCTGCCCGGGTGCGGCGGCGGCAATGGCGCGGGCGCCACGGCCTTTCCGGCAACAGGAGGGAACGGGACATCGGCAGGTGCGTCGCCGGGCAATTCGTCGCCCCCAGCCAGTCCTGGCACCGCCGCTCAAAAGATATCCAGCTTCACCATTTCCGTGCTTCCTGATACCCAGTTCTATCCCAGGTATGCATCGGAAAAAATGGGCGAGCTCTATCAAAAACTGTATTCGGGAATAGATCCGAAATACGACAATCCATTCAAAACCCAAACGCAATGGATTGCGCAAAACGCCAAGCTGCTGAAAATGCCATTCACCATCCATCTTGGCGATATCGTTGACCAGTCCTGGTATTACACATCGGAAAAATCGACCCCCTGGAGCGCCTCGACCGATCTCGTTGGCAATGGCCAACTCGGCAATGGCCAGGTCACGAAGGAATGGGAGCTTGCAAGCCAGGCAATGCAGGTGCTCGAGGCGGCCCAATGCCCTTATTCAATCTGCGCGGGAAATCATGACGTAGGAGCCATCGGCTCCGATATGCAATGGGGCCCGGATTGGGGAGTCGGCGTCACCGGATTCGCCAACAACGACGGCTACCAGGACGGCGGCAGTCATCGCGTGGGCCTGTTCGAGCCCTACTTGCAGGTGTTCCCCGCGGAGCGCGCGAAGAGGCAGGCAACCTTCGGCGGAAGGCACGCTTCCGGTTTCCACGAATATCACGTCTTCGAAGCCGAAGGAAACAAGTTCCTTGTGCTGTCGATGTCGTGGCGAGCATCTGACGATGCAATCGCCTGGGCCAACCAGGTCATCCAGGCGAACAAGACGCTCCCCGTCATCCTGGTGAATCACCAGTTGGTTGGCATCGGCAGCGACGGGAAGACCGCAGCCGATACCGCCTATTCGAATTACATGTGGGACAAGCTCATCAAGGACAACGACCAGATCTTCATGGCGGTCAGCGGCCATTACCACGGCTCCTGCACGAGCACGAAGAAGAATTCGCGCGGCAACGATGTCTACCTGATGGTGGTGGACTACCAGATGGCCTACATGGGCGGCAACGGTCTCATGCGGATGTTCGAGTTCGATCTCACCAACAAGAAGATCATTGCCAGCTCGTTCTCTCCATGGGTTCCCCTGAAGCCGGCGGCCACGCTCAACGAGTTCGACGCCGCCTGGCTGTCCGACTCGAACCAGTCCTTCTCGCTGGACCTGGATTTTGTCCGGAGGTTTGCTTCCTTCAATCCGAACTTCACCGTTGCGGACGGTTCGTCGGACTCCGGCCTGACAGACGCGGCCAAGAAAATCATTCTGACGAACTACAGCCAGCCGCCGCAGAAAGCCGCAAGTCTTCCGTCGAGCACCGAGGACTACCCGAAGGTCGGCAGCACTCTGGCGCACTGGCGCTTCTTCAATGCGTCGGCAGCCGACGGGGATCTTTTTCCCTATCAGCCCGGGCAGCAAATCCAGGACAGTTCGGCTGGAGGAAAGAACCCGATTTCGGTGAACACGTGGATGGGCTCGCCCGGTGATCTGGTGTGGTCGACAAGCCATCATCCGCTGTCGGCCGCGCCCGGAAGCCTGCGTTTCCTGAATGCCACGAAGACCAGATCTTCCTACTTCACCACCGACCAGAATTCGGCGCTGAACGTGGAAACCTTCCCCTCGGGCTACACCATCGAGGCATTCGTCAATATCGATCCAGGTTTCGATGCGACGACGAATGGATGGATGGGCATCCTGTACCGCCTGGGCGCGCGGTCGCAGCTGCCTGGTTTCGGATCGGGCGAGGGCGATTGCGCACTGATGTTCGCCTTTTCAAACCTGATGGAATTCCAGTGGGAAATTGTCCCGGTGAACCAGGCGACCAATCTGACCTGCTGGTCTGGAGGCGTGTCGGCCGGCCAGTGGCTGCACATTGCCATCGTGAACGACCCGTCCGCGTCGTATGCGACCACCATGTACGTGGAAGGAGCGCCCGTCCTGCGGAACAACACGAACATGCAGGGCATTCAATACGTGAGCCCCACCGAGCAAATTGCCATCGGCTGCGGTCAGTGGGCCGGGAACATGTCGACCGGCTTCTTGGGAAGCATTGGTGAAATCCGCATCGTCGGCGTACCCCTGACTTCCGACAAGTGGCTGACGGCCAGGGCAACCTGATCTGACCGCCGGGGCCGCGTGCCGCCGTTTGGCCGACACAAGTTATGTAGAGGTGCCATCCATCCGGCGAAGCTTCATGGCCATGCGGGCACCGCAGAGTCGCGTGACACCTGCCTCACTCGAAGGGGGCGGACGCTCCTTGGGGAGAAGGCAAGATCAGCTTCACCAAAAGGCCTCCGCCTTCGCGCGGCGATGCCGTGACGCTTCCGTTGTGCATCTGCATCGCGCGACGAGCAATGGCCAGGCCGAGGCCCACGCCGTGCACCTGCTCGCCTTCTTCGGCACGGAAGAAGGGCTCAAAAATCTTTTCCAACAACGAGGGCGACACGCCCGGGCCGCGGTCAGCCACCGCGATGACGAGAGCACCTGTCTGCGAATCGACCTGCACATTGACTTCCACGATGCCGCACGGCGGGCTGTACTTGACGGCGTTGCGGATGACGTTCTCGAAAGCGCGATAGATCAACTCGCCATGCACTTCAACGACGAAACTTCCGTGAGCGTCGGTGCTCACGCGGCGACCCGTGGCGCGGGCTTCGAAGTCGGCATCTTCCGTGATGTCGTCCAGCAGCTCGATCAGATCCACCCGCTCCAGTGGCGCGACAGACGCACCAGCCTCCAGGCGATGCAGCGTGAGCAACTCCTCGATCAGGCCATCAAGTCGCTCGCTTTCGTTCTTGATGCGAAGAAGCATGGCCTCGGTCAGCTCGGGATCTTGTCGTGACAGACCGATGGCGGCTTGAATTCGAGTCAACGGGGAACGCAGTTCATGAGAGATGTCGTGCAGCAGAACACGTCGCGATTCCACGACCAGTTGCAACTGTTCGGCCATCCGGTCGACGTCCCGCGCCAGATCGGCGATCTCGTCGCGCCGGCGCCCCATCAGCGGTGATATGCGGGTGTCGAGATGACCCTGAGCAACGCGGTGAAGCGCCCAACGCAAATGGCGCAGCGGGCGAGACAGGTACCAGGAAAGCGCGAGGCCGATCACCAGTATGGCAATGAGCCCGGAAAGCAGCGGGACGATGGGCGTGTAGCCAAGGGACGGCATGCCGTCCGGCTGCGGCGGAGGGAATGGGTGGTTGGTGAACGTCAGGTAGGCGGCTGTGCCGAGCATCGACAGGATCATGCTCAGCGACAAGGCAAGCAGGAGCTTCCAGAACAACCTTCCGACTGTTGGCCTGAGTGGCATCAGCCCTCCAGCAACTGGTAGCCCAAGCCGCGCACGCTCTGAATCCAGGATTGGCCGTCCGAGCGGGACCCGAGCTTCTGCCTGATGGCGCTGATGTGCACATCGATACGACGGTCAAAACGTACGAGCGAACGGTCGAAGGCTTGCAGCGAAATGTCCTGCTTGCTGACGAGCTTGCCCACATGGCTTGCAAGCACCTCCAGCAGGCTGAATTCCGTACCCGTGAGTTCGAGTGGCTCGCCGTGCCACGTCGCCCGGCGGCTGCCGGGCCACAACACAAGTTCTCCCGCCTTGAGCACGCGCGGCGCGGACGATGGCTCGGCGGCAGCTCTTGTTTCCGTGCGCCGCAAAATTGCGCGTATGCGTGCAACCAGCTCGGCCGGCGTGCATGGCTTTGACACGTAGTCGTCGGCGCCCATGTTCAGCCCGACGATCTTGTCGACATTGTCTCCGCGGGCAGTCAGCATGAGGACGGGCACTGCGCTGCGCTCCCGGATGCGCCGAAGCACCTCGATGCCAGACAGACGCGGCATCATGATGTCCAGCACCACGATGGAATAGAGGTTGGTGGCTGCCTCGCCAGCACCGGTGCCGCCATCGTGCACGGCGCGAACATCAAAGCCCTCGTACCCCAGGTACTGGGACAGCATGGTGGTGAGTTCGACGTCGTCGTCGATCAGCAGGACTCGGTGCATGGCTTGGTTCTGGGCAAGAGACAACAGTTTGGCATCAGATGCTGCGTCGATGGCGAACCACGGCCATTTTTTACCCAGCTTAACTCTCCCGAACCGCATCCAACAGAGGCTCTTCCTACGATGGGTTCGAACGAAGAACCCTATGCATGCTTCTCAAATTCTCTCCCCCGGAAGGCGGGTGCGCGCGATGGCGCTGCTCGCTCTTGGCGTCATGCTGGCCGGCTGTGCGGCCGGTCCGGAATATCACCCGCCGACGCCATCGGTGGCCGCAACCTGGCAGGCGGTGGTGCCGCACGATGGCAGTGTCAGTGCGATGGTCAACTGGTGGCGCCAGTTCGACGACCCGGTCCTTGGCCGGCTGATCGTGCAGGCGGAAGCCGACAGTCCGAGTCTGGACAAAGCTTGGACGAAGATCGAGAAGGCGCGCGCAACACTGACCACGACGCGAGCGGGCGGCCTGCCCAGCCTGAGCGGCAGCGGTTCGCTATCGCGCGCAAGGCAGCAGACGACCGAAGGCAGCGCGCCAGTGCTTGCCACCAGCCGCAGCGCCGACCTCGATGCCTCCTGGGAAGTGGATCTGTTCGGCAAGGTGCGCCGCAATGCGCAGGCGGCGCAGGCGCGCATCGATGCGCGCGTGGACGATTGGCACGACGCGCGAGTCTCGCTGGCGGCCGAGGTGGCCGACACCTATGTGCAGTACCGCGCCTGCGGGCTGCTGGCCCAGGCTTATGAGCGCGAGCTGGCCTCGATGACCGAGACCGAGAAGGCCACCGCCGTTGCGGTGCGCGCCGGATTCACTGCGCCTTCCGATGGCGCGCTCGCGCGAGCCAGCCTGGCGAGCACCACGTCCACGCTGCTGTCGCAGCGCGCCGAATGCGAACTGCTGGTGAAGTCGCTCGTCAATCTCACTGGCTTCGATGAGGCCGCGCTGCGAGCCCTGATGGCGCACGCTGGCGCACAGGTACCGCAGCCGGCCGCGCTGGCAGTTCCGAGCGTGCCCGCTCAGGCCCTGCGCCAGCGACCCGATCTGGCCTCGAGCGAGCGGGAGCTCGCGGCTTCGAGCGCCGAGATTGGCGCCGCGGTGGCGGATCTGTACCCGAGCCTTTCGCTGACTGGATCGATCACGGTCTCGGCCTCCAACCTCTCTTCGTCGGTCACCACTTGGTCCCTGGGCCCGTCGCTGTCGATTCCGATCTTCGACGCCGGCAAGCGCCGCGCGGCAGTGGACAGCGCGCAAGCGAGCTACAGGTCGGCGCTGGCCGACTACCGGCAAAGTGTGCGCGACGCCGTGAAGGAGATCGAGCAGGCGCTGGTCCGCCTGGACAGCACGGCTCGACGCGCAGACCAGGCCGGGCAGGCGGCGCAGGAATATCGCCGCTACTTCGAAGCGACGGAGGTGAACTGGCGTGCCGGCGGCGCAAGCCTGCTCACGTTGGAAGAGGCGCGGCGCTCGGCGCTGTCCGCCCAGGTCGATGAGATCGCGCTGCAGCGCAACCGCGTCCAGTACTGGATCGCTCTCTACAAGGCGTTGGGCGGCGGCTGGCAGCCCGATTCGCCCGCGTTGCCGCCGCAGGCGGTGGCGGCGCAGCAGGCAAACAATCAATGAGGTTTACCGTGAATCGAAAGTTCTTTATCGGGACTGCGGCACTCGCCGTGGTGCTCGGGCTGGGGCTTGTCGCCTGGCTGGCCCGCCCGGCCGGGGACGCCCGCGTGCCCGGTGCCGAGGCCCGGGCCCCTAGCGTGCTGACGGTCGAGGTGGTCGCCCCCCAGACGCAGAATTGGCCGCAGACACTGCAGGCGAGTGGGCCGGTCTCGGCCTGGCAGGAGGTCATCGTCAGCCCCGAGACCGGTGGCCTGCGCATCGCTGAACTGCTGGTGGATGTGGGCGCGAGCGTCAAGCGCGGCCAGCTTCTTGCGCGGCTGGCGGACGCGACCGTCAAAGCCGAAGTGCGCAAGCAGGAAGCCGCTGTCGCGCAGGCCCGCGCCACGCTCGACCAGGCTGTCTCCAACACACGGCGCGCGAAGATCGCCGAAAGCAGCGGCGCGCTGTCGGCGCAGAAGATCGAGGAGTACCGGATCACCGAGGCCACCTCGCGCGCTTCGCTCGCTTCCGCGCAGGCCGAGCTCGACAGCAGCAAGCTCAAGCTCATCCAGACGCGCATCGTCGCTGCCGACGACGGCATCGTTTCCTCGAAGTCGGCGGTGCTGGGCAATGTGGTCAGTGCGGGCGCGGAGCTGTTCCGCCTGGTGCGGCAGGCCAAGGTCGAATGGCGCCCGGAGCTCGATGCCCGGCAGGTCGCTCTCGTGCGTGTGGGTCAGATCGCACGCGTCACATTGCCCAGCGGCGAGCAGGTGGAGGGCAAGGTCCGGCTGGTCGGCCCGACGCTGAGCACCACCACCGGCCGTGGCACGGTCTACGCGAGCCTGCCCGCCGCCAGTGCGTCGCGCTCGGGCATGTTCGCCAACGGCACGCTGGAACTCGACGCCAAATCCGCGCTCACGCTGCCGCAGTCGGCGATCGTGATGCGCGACGGCCGCTCGTATGTGTACGTGGTCGGCAGCGGTGACAAGGTGAGCAGCCATCCGGTCGCCACCGGACGTCGCCAGGGCGACCGCATCGAGGTGCTGTCCGGGCTCTCGGGCGATGCGCGCGTCGTTGCCGGCGGAGGCGCTTTCCTGTCGGAGGGCGTACAGGTCACGGTGGCCGGCGCAGCCAAAGCGCAGACAGGGGGCTCGCAGTGAACTTTTCCTCCTGGTCGATCCGCAATCCGGTTCCCTCTGTTCTGCTGTTCATCCTCCTCACGGCCTTGGGTCTGATCGGCTTCAAGAGCCTGCAGATCCAGGATTTTCCCGACACGGATTTGCCGACCATCCAGGTCTCGGCCACGCTCGAAGGCACCGCGCCATCGCAGCTGGAGACCGAGGTGGCGCGCAAGATCGAGGACAAGCTGGCTTCCCTGACGCGGCTGGACCACATCACCACCAAGATCACCGATGGCACGGTGAGCATCAGCGTCAGCTTCGAGATCGACAAGAACAGCGAAGAAGCGCTGAGCGAGGTCCGCAACGCGGTGGACAGCGCGCGCGCCGATCTGCCTGCCAGCATGGCTTCGCCCACGGTCTCGAAGCAGACTTCGGCGAGCTCGGCGTTGCTGACCTACACCGTCGAATCGACCAAGCTCGACGACCAGGATCTGTCCTGGCTCGTCGACAACACGGTGACCAAGGCGCTGCTGGCCGTCAAGGGCGTCGCCAAGGTCGAGCGTGTTGGCGGCATTGATCGGGAGGTCCACGTGGACCTCGATCCCACGCTGATGGCGGGCCTGGGCGTGACGCCGTCCGACGTTTCCACGCAGCTCAAGGCGGTGCAGAAAGAAAGCTCGGGCGGTGAGGGGGCCGTGGGCGGGCAGAAGCAGTCCACGCGCACCATCGTCACCGCCGGCACGGCCGAGGAGATTGCCGCGATCACCGTGCCGATCTCGAATGGACTCTACGTGCGGCTGGACCAGATCGCGCGGGTCAGCGACATCCATGCCGACCGCACGACCATGGCCTTTCGTGATGGCCGGCCGGTGATCGGCTTCCAGGTCACGCGTTCGCGCGGCTATTCCGACGTGGGCGTGGCCGAGGCCGCGCGCAGCGCTATCGAGCGCTTCTCCAAGGCGCACCCCGAGGCGAGCATCACCGAGGCCTCGAATACGGTGACGCCGATCGAGGACAACTACACAGGCTCGATGCACCTGCTGTACGAAGGTGCATTCCTGGCGATCCTGGTGGTGTGGTGGTTCCTGCGCGACTGGCGCGCCACGCTCATCTCGGCCACCGCACTGCCGCTGTCCATCATTCCGGCCTTCGGCTTCATGGCGCTGGCGGGCTATTCGCTCAACGTCATCACGCTGCTGTCGCTGTCGCTGGTGGTCGGCATCCTGGTGGATGACGCGATTGTCGAGATCGAGAACATCGAACGCCACCTGCTGATGGGAAAGACGCCGTATCAAGCGGCAATGGAGGCGGCCGACGAGATCGGATTGGCCGTGATCGCCACTACCTTCGCACTTGTCGCGGTCTTCCTGCCCACGGCTTTCATGGGAGGCATCCCCGGCAAGTTCTTCCGGCAGTTCGGCGTGACCGCCTCGGTGGCGGTTCTGGCCTCGCTGCTGGTGGCGCGGCTTTTGACGCCGATGATGGCGGCCTATCTGCTCAAGCCGAAGACGCCGGGGCATCACGAGATCTCGACCGACGGTCCGACCATGACCCGCTATCTCGGCTGGGTCCGAGCCAGCCTGTCGCGGCGCAAGGCCACGGTGCTGGCGGCCATGGCCTTCTTTGGCTTGGCACTGCTCATCATCCCCTTCATTCCGACCGCCTTCATCCCGGCGCAGGACAAGGCGCAGAGCACCCTGACGATCAAGCTCGCGCCGGGCAGCACCTTGCAGGACACCGCGGCGACCAGCCAACGTGCGTCGCAGATGCTGCGCACACTGCCCGAGGTGAAAGGCGTATTTGCTTCGGTCGGCACGGCCACGAGCGGTGGCGGCATGAGCGCCAGCGCCTCGACCGAGGTGACCAGTGCCACGCTCACCGTCGATCTGGTGCCGCGTGGCGAGCGAAAACTCAAGCAATCGGGTGTCGAGGCCAAGATGCGCGAGATGCTGCGAGCGCTTCCCGGCGCCCGTATCACAGTCGGGGCCGGCGCCAACGGAGAGTCGCTGGACATCACGCTGGCGAGTGACGATCCGCAGATCCTTGCCAGCGCGGCGGCGCAGGCAGAGTCGCAGCTGCGCACGCTCAAGGGCATCGGCAACGTGACCTCCAGCGCTTCGCTGCAGCGCCCGGAGATCCAGGTGCGCCCCGACACCGCTCGTGCAGCTGCGCTGGGTGTCACGTCGGAAGCGCTGGCCGACGCAGTGCGCCTGGCCACCTACGGCGACTATTCGAACTCGCTGCCCAAACTCAACCTGCCGGAGCGCCAGATCGCGATCCGCGTGCTCATGGATCCGTCGGTGCGCGGCAACCTCGATGCCATCGCGCAGCTGCGAGTCAAGGGCAGCGGCGGCAACGTGGACCTGGGCTCGGTGGCCGAGATCGTGATGGGCAGTGGCCCGTCGCAGATCGACCGATTGGATCGCTCGCGCAACGTGACGCTCAGTGTCGAGTTGAACGGACGCGCGATCGGCGAGGTGCAGCGCGAAGCCATGGCGTTGCCCGCACTGAAGTCTTTGCCGGCTGGCGTGCACCAGGTGGAACAAGGCGAATTGCAGCGCATGTCCGAACTGTTCCAGAGCTTCGGCGTCGCGATGGCGATCGGGATCTTCTGCATCTATGCGGTGCTGGTGCTACTGTTCCATGACTTCCTGCAACCCGGCACCATCCTCAGTGCCTTGCCGCTGGCGATGGGCGGCGCCATGTTCGCGCTATGGCTCACGCACCAGGCATTTTCGATGTCGGTGGTGATCGGCGTTCTGATGCTGATGGGCATCGTCACGAAGAATTCGATCCTGCTCGTCGAGTACGCCATTGTGGCGCGCCGCGACCGAGGCATGGGCCGGTTCGACGCGCTGATCGATGCCTGCCACAAGCGCGCTCGCCCGATCGTGATGACGACCATCGCAATGGGCGCCGGCATGCTGCCCAACGCACTGGGGCTGGGTGCGGAGCCCAGTTTTCGCCAGCCGATGGCGATCGTCGTGATCGGAGGTCTGCTGACGTCCACCGCGCTGAGCTTGCTGGTCGTGCCGGTGATCTTCACTTACGTCGACGACCTCTTGCAGTGGGGGCGTGGCCTCGTGTCACGCAGGAGCGCCACACGCGCTGCGCCCGAGCAGGCCCTGCAGGCGGCCGAATGAAGACCGCGCAGGTCCGCTGATCAACCTTTCAAACCAGCCCGAGGAACGGGAATGGTTGAGCTCACCCGATGCAAAAGCGCCGGACGTCCCGATCGCTGCAGTAACAAAAGGCCCAACGTGAACGAACAACAATCTGCCATCGCGCGATGGCTGCGTACCGCATGTCTGCTGCTGTGCGTGTGGGGAGGCGCCGCGGCAGCCCAGGCGCAAAACGCGATCGAATCGGTCACGTCTTCGGTGCAATCCGGTGCAGAGGTCATCCGCATCGATTTTTCCCGGCCGCTTGTCACGGCGCCGACGGGTTTCACCATCCAGTCGCCTGCACGCATCGCCCTTGACTTTCCCGGAGTCACGAACGGCGTTGGCCGCGCGCCCATCGAAATCAACCAGGGCAATCTGCGCTCCGTCAACGTGGCGCAGGCCGGCGAGCGCACGCGCCTGGTGCTGAATCTCAAACAGGCAACGACCTACACGACCCAGGTTCAGGGCCAATCGCTGCTCGTGTCACTCGATCCTGTCGCCGGTGCGGCGCTCAACGCGCCCATGTCTTCCACCTTTGCGGAGAACCGCAGCAGGGATACCTTGCCGCTGCGCGACGTTGACTTCCGCCTGGGCTCGGATGGCGCCGGCCGCGTGATCGTCGATCTGGCCAACAGCCAGGTGGGCGTCGACATTCGGCAGCAAGGCAAGAACCTGGTCGTCGAATTCACCAAGTCCACGCTGCCCGAAGGTTTGCGCCGCCGCATGGACGTGGCGGATTTCGGCACCCCCGTCCAGTGGGTGACGGTGCAGCAAGCGGATGATCGCGTGCGCATGACCATCGAGCCCAAGGGCGACTGGGAGCACAGCGCCTACCAGAGCGAGAACCGGTTCGTCGTGGAAGTGCGCCCGCGCAAGATCGATCCGACCAAGCTCACGCAGGGCGTGAGCTACAGCGGCGAGAAGCTCTCGCTGAACTTCCAGAACATCGACATCCGTTCGCTGCTGCAGGTGATCGCCGACTTCACGAACTTCAACATCGTGACCTCGGACTCGGTGAGCGGCGCACTGACGCTGCGGCTGAAGGACGTGCCCTGGGACCAGGCCCTGGACATCATCTTGCAGGCGAAGAACCTGGGCGTGCGCAAGAACGGCGGCGTACTGTGGATCGCACCCAAGGACGAAATCAACGCCAAGGAAAAGCTCGAATTCGAAGCGCAGGCCACCATACAGAGCCTGGAGCCGATTCGTACCCAGTCGTTTCAGCTGAACTACACCAAGGCCGCGACCCTCGTGCAAGGCCTGACGGGTAGCGGCAGTGGTGGCGGTGGTGGCGGTGGGGGCGGCTCAGGCACGCCCACACGCATCCTGAGTCCGCGCGGCAGTGTGATCGCCGAGGCGCGCACCAACCAGCTTTTTGTCTCGGACATCCCCTCGCGTCTGCAGCAGGTCGCCGAGCTGATCCAGAAGCTCGATGTGCCGGTGCGACAGGTACTGATCGAGGCGCGCATCGTCGAGGCATCGGACACTTTCAGCAAATCGCTGGGCGTCAAGCTGGGTGGATCGTCCAAGGGCAGCAACAGTTCGATCGGCACCCAGGCGACGACGAGCAGCGACGGCACCGTGTCGTACTCGTCGACCTCCAGCAGCAACTTCGTCAACCTGCCGGCCAGCAGTTCCAGTGGCACTTCCACGGGAACCTTCGCGGTTTCGCTCTACAACTCCAGCATGTCGAAGATTTTGAATCTGGAAATATCCGCGCTTGAAGAAGACGGCAAGGGCAAGGTCGTGGCGAGCCCTCGGGTCGTCACGGCCGACCAAACCAAGGCCCTGATCGAACAGGGGACTGAACTTCCTTACCAGTCTGCCACGTCGAGCGGTGCGACCTCGGTCTCCTTCAGGAAGGCGAATCTCAGGCTCGAGGTCACGCCGCAGATCACGCCAGAAGGAAACATCATCCTGACGCTGGATGTGAACAAGGATTCCGTCGGCCAGTCGACCACTGCGGGCTACGCCATCAACACGAAGCACGTTCAGACCGAAGTGCTCGTAGAAAACGGAGGGACTGTCGTGATCGGCGGGATCTTCGAACTGTCGGAAACGAACGACGAGTCACGGATACCGGTACTCGGCGAATTGCCCTATGTCGGAGTGCTGTTCCGATCACGCACCCGCGAGGTCAAGAAGAGCGAATTGCTGATCTTCATCACCCCGAAGATGATTACCGATCGGAATGCGGCCCGCTAGCCGCGATGCGATGCGGGTGCGAGAAATTCATGTCGGCAGTCACCTGGCCCTGTGCATCGATGCGTCCTGTACTTTGGTTCGGACGGCATGGCGCAAGCAAGCAGCGGTTCGATGAACATCCCGACCTCTCCAGCGTGAATGCCGGTCCTTCGAACGAACGCCCGGCGCGGCCATGCCATCAACTTTGCCTCCGGTGCGTACTCCGAGGGGGCCAGAAAGTTCACTGCACGCCCGCGTCCTTGGAGCGCCAGGCCGGCCGAGTGCACCAAAGGGCTAGGATGTGGACTGATCTGCGAGACCATCATGCACGCCCGTGTCGACGAAGAAATCACTTTCCGCAAGCTTGAGACGCTGATCGCGTTCATGGAAACCGGCAATCTCGCGCGCGCGGCCGAGCGGCTCGAGGTCAGCACGGTGAGCGTGCACCGTGCCTTGCACTCTCTGGAAGTCGGCGTGCGCTGCGCACTGTTTCGTCATGAGGGTCGCAACCTTCATCCCACCGAAGCCGCGCATGCGCTGGCCGAAGTGGCGCGTGAGGTGCTGCACACCATGTCCGCGGGCATCCGCTCCACGCGCGAGGTCGCCGGCTACTCGGCCGATCGCATCCGCATCGGGTCGCTCTACTCGCTGACCATCCGCACTGTGCCCGCGGTCCTCGTCCACATGAAGGTGCGCAAGCCCAGCCTTGAGACCGAGCTCGTACTCGGCTCCAACGCGGATCTGCTGCAGAAAATTCGCGACGGCGCCGTCGATGCGGCGCTGATGGCGGTCCCGGAAGAGGCTGGCGACATCGTTTCGGAGCCGCTGTTCGAAGACGACATCTACTTCGCGGCCCCTATGGGATCGCGCTTCGCCACGCTCGATTGCGTCGATCTGAGCGAATGTTCCGACGAGAAATTCGTCAGCCTCAAGGAGGGGTTCGCTACCTACAACGGGTTCGTGGAGGCCTTTCGCGTGGCGAACTTCACTCCCAACGTGGTGATGAAGACCGGCGACATCTTCTCGCTGATGAACCTGGTCAGCGGCGGCATTGGCTACACGCTGCTGCCAGGGCGCGTGCGCGACCTGTTCTCGCAGAAGGTCCAACTGATTCCGCTGGCGCCCAAGTACCTGATGCGCCAGACCTTGGGAGTCAGCTTCCTGCGTACACGCGAGCGCGACCCGAACCTGCTTGCGCTGCTCGCGGTATGCAGGAGCGCCAGAGCCGAACTGGCCTGAGCGCGCCATCGCATTGGCACCCTCGATCGTTTCGCTGAGAGTAACTGTCGTCGACTGCCGTTAATTGATTGCGGCCGGGCAAGCCGATACCGTACGTCTCCAGGAACAGCGCCCCTCGCGCGCCGTCACTCCGGAGACATAACCCATGATCATCTACGGCACCGCGCTGCTGGCCTTGTGCCATCTGCTGGGCATTTTTCTGGGCGACCTGCTGGGTCAGGCGCTGGGCGTAAAGACCAACGTCGGCGGCGTGGGCATCGCGATGCTGCTGCTCATCACGGCGCGCATCTACATGAACAGGAAGGGCATCCTGCCCAAGTTGACCGAACTGGGCGTGGAGTACTGGGGCGCCATGTACATCCCGGTGGTGGTCGCCATGGCGGCGCAGCAGGACATGGTTTCCGCGTTGCGCGGTGGACCTGTCGCACTACTTTCGGCGCTGGCGGCCGTTGCCGTCTGCGCGGTGGTGATCTCGCTGATCAATCGCATGGAGCATCCGGTCGCCAGCTCGCAGGCCGAGCCGGTGCGCAACGACAACCCTCTTCTCAACGAAGCGGAATGAGCGCCATGCTTGAAATCCTCGAAAAAGCGGCCTTGCAGAACGGCCTGGTCAGCGCCTTCATGGTCGTGGGGCTGATCGTGCTGCTTTCTGGCCAGATCTCGCGCCGCCTGACCTTCGGGCGCGTGCACGGATCGGCCATCGCCATCGTGATCGGACTCATCCTCGCTTATTGGGGCGGCACCCGGACCGGGGGCCACAAAGGCCTGGCCGATATGTCGCTGTTCGGAGGCATCGGCCTGATGGGCGGGGCCATGCTGCGCGATTTCGCGATTGTTGCCACGGCCTTTGAAGTGCAGGTCACCGAGGCTCGCCAGGCTGGGCTCATCGGAGTGGTCTCGCTGTTGCTCGGGACGCTGCTGCCTTTTGTAGTGGGCGCGGCGATCGCCTGGAGCTTCGGCTACTCCGACGCGGTCAGCATGACAACGATCGGCGCCGGGGCCGTCACCTACATCGTGGGCCCCGTCACGGGGGCGGCCATCGGTGCCAGCCCCGACGTGATGGCGCTGAGCATCGCGACTGGCCTGGTCAAGGCCATCCTCGTGATGGTCGGCACCCCGATGGCCGCACGCTTCCTGCGCCTGAAGACGCCGCGCTCGGCGATGGTCTTCGGCGGCCTTGCCGGCACTGTGAGCGGCGTGTCGGCCGGCCTCGCGGCCACCGATCGCAAGCTGGTGCCCTACGGTGCGCTGGTCGCTACTTTCCATACCGGACTGGGCTGCCTCCTGGGCCCGTCCGTGCTGTTTTTTGCCGTCAAGGCGGTGATGGGTTGAGGAATGGACGAATGGATCGCATGAACTGGAACACCAGGACCGAAAACCGCGCGGACAGGTTGGCCCGCGCCGCGCAGGCACTTGGCACGCAGCGCCAGGACAAGCTGGTGGCCACCGAAGCGATCGGCACGCTGCTGGAGGCCGTGCTGGAGCCAGGCGACCGGGTCTGCCTGGAAGGCAACAACCAGAAGCAGGCCGACTTCCTGGCCCGCGCGCTGGTGCAGGTCGACACGGCGCGGGTGCACGGCCTGCACATGGTGCAGTCGGTGCTCGCGCTGCCCGAGCACCTGGACTTGTTCGAAAACGGCGTGGCGAGCCGGCTGGACTTCAGCTTCTCGGGGCCGCAGGGCGCGCGCCTGGCCAAGCTGGTGTCGGCCGGGCGCATCGAGATCGGCGCGATCCACACCTACCTGGAGCTTTTCGCGCGCTACTTCGTCGACCTCACACCGCGCGTGGCGTTGGTGGCTGCCCATGCCGCGGACGCCGAGGGCAACCTCTACACCGGCCCCAACACCGAGGACACTCCCGCCATTGTCGAAGCCACCGCTTTTTCCGGCGGCATCGTGATCGCGCAGGTCAACGAGCTGGTAGATGGCCGCACCACCAAGCTGCCGCGCATCGACATACCGGCGGACTGGGTGAGCTTCGTGGTGAAAGCGCCGCGCCCCAATTTCATCGAACCTTTGTTCACTCGCGACCCGGCGCAGATCAGCGAGATTCAGGTGCTGATGGCCATGATGGCGATCAAGGGCATCTACGCCGAATACGGCGTTCAGCGCCTGAACCACGGCATCGGCTTCGACACGGCAGCGATCGAACTGCTGCTGCCGACCTATGCCGAGTCGCTCGGCCTCAAGGGCAAGATCTGCAAGCACTGGGCGCTCAACCCGCATCCCGCGCTGATCCCGGCGATCGAGGCAGGCTGGGTCGAATCGGTGCATTCCTTCGGCTCCGAGCTGGGCATGGAGGACTACATCCGCGCGCGCTCCGACGTGTTCTTCACCGGCCCGGACGGGTCGCTGCGCAGCAACCGCGCGTTCTGCCAGGCCGCAGGGCACTACGCCTGCGACCTCTTCATCGGGTCGACGCTGCAGATCGACCTCGACGGCAACAGCTCGACCGCCACGCTGGGACGCATTGCGGGCTTCGGCGGCGCGCCCAACATGGGCGCCGACGCGCGCGGTCGACGCCACACGAGCCCGGCCTGGCTCAAGGCGGGCCAGGAAGCGCGCGCGGGCCGCGGCGGCGCGGCCGGCACGCCGCGTGGCCAGAAGCTGGTGGTGCAGATGGTCGAAACCTTCCGAGAGCACATGCAGCCCGCCTTCGTCGACCGGCTGGACGCATGGCAGTTGGCGGAACAGTCGGGCATGGAACTGCCGCCGATCATGATCTACGGCGACGACGTGAGTCACATCCTCACCGAGGAAGGCATCGCCAACCTGCTGTTGTGCCGCAACGATGCAGAGCGCGAGCAGGCGATCCGAGGCGTAGCAGGCTACACGGCGGTCGGGCTGGGGCGCGACAAGCGCGCGGTGGAGAACCTGCGCGACCGCGGCGTGATTCGCCGGCCGGAGGATCTGGGCATCGACCCGCGTGACGCCACGCGCAACCTTCTGGCCGCGCGCAGCATGCGCGACATCGTGCGCGCCTCGGGCGGGCTGTACCAGCCGCCCCGACGATTCAGGAACTGGTAGGAAACAACCATCATGAGCATTCCAGCAGGACTCGAAATCCTGGACTTTTCCTTCCCCGGGCAGCGCATCGCGGACACCTTTGCGCCAGTCCTGGTCGGCGTGGTCGGCTCGGGCAACCTCGAGGTGATGCTCGAGAGCGCTGCCGGCGATGACTGCACCGTGCGCATCGAGACCTCGGCGCGCGGCTTCGAACCCATCTGGCGGGCAGTGCTGGCGGACTTTCACGAACGGCATCCGCTCGGAGGCATCCGCATCTCGATCAATGACATGGGCGCCACCCCCGCAGTGGTGGGCCTGCGGCTCGGCCAGGCCGTGGCCGAACTGCCGGGAGCATCGTCATGAGCCTCAGCTATGCCGAATGCACGGCGCGTGAGCGCCTGGCCCTTCTGCTGGATGCGGGCAGCTTCCACGAGTGGCTGCCGCCGTCCGAGCGTCTGACCAGCCCGCACCTTGCCCAACTGGGTGTGCCCTGTGCTTTCGACGATGGCGTTGCGATCGGCCGCGCCTCATTGGCCGGTCGCACGGTCTTCGTTGCCGCGCAGGAGGGCGCCTTCATGGGCGGCGGCGTTGGCGAAGTGCATGGCGCCAAGCTCGTGGGCCTGCTGCAGCGCGCACTGCGCGACCGGCCAACGGCCGTGCTGCTGCTGGCCGAGTCCGGTGGAGTGCGGCTGCACGAAGCCAATGCCGGCCTGATTGCAGTGTCGGAGGTGATGCGCTCGGTGCTCGACGTGCGTGCGGCGGGCATCCCCGTGATCACGCTGATCGGCGGCGCGAACGGCTGCTTCGGTGGCATGGGCATCGTCGCGCGCTGCACTGACTACATCGTGATGAGCGACAGCGGCCGGCTGGCCATGTCCGGCCCCGAGGTGATCGAGGCTTCCTTCGGTGTGGAGGAGTTCGATTCGCGCGACCGCGCCCTGGTGTGGCGTACCACCGGCGGCAAACACCGTTGGCTGACAGGCGATTGCGACGAGCTCGTTGAAGACGATGTGCAGGCCTTCCGCGAGGCGGCCATCTGCGCGCTCTCGGCCGCGAAGCCGGTCACGTCGGCATTGCTCGAGACCGAACACGCGCTGCTGAGCGCGCGCTTGCGCGATATGCCGCCACCCAGCGATGACCTGGACGACGCAATGGCGCTCTGGCAGCGCCTGGGCGTGGCCGATGCGCAGCGCATTCCCGACATTGACGTGGCCGCCATGCATGCCTTGCGCGTGGCCACGGAGGCACAAAGATGAAATGGAACACGTTGGTCACGCAACTTTTTGGCCCCTTCCACGGCATGCGTGAGGCCGGCGATTTTCTTCAAGGGGAGGTCTTGTTCGAGGGCGAGTTGCTCACGGTCATCGGGACAACGAATCACGCATCGATCGGCGTTCGGCTCGCGTTGGCGCAAGCCCGCGTGGTGCTTGACACGATCTCGCAGCATCCGGGTCGACCGATCCTGCTGCTCATCGATACCCAGGGCCAGCAGCTGCGCCGACGCGACGAATTGCTCGGTATCAATCGTGCCATGGCACACCTCGGCATGTGTATTGACCTTGCGCGGCGGAATGGGCATCGAGTGATTGGACTGGTGTACGACCAGGCGTTGTCGGGCGGCTTCATCACCTCGGGCCTGATCGCCGATGCCTGCGATGCGCTGCCCGAGGCGGAAATCCGTGTCATGCGCATCCCTGCGATGGCACGCGTGACCAAGTTGCCCGAGGCCATGCTCACTGAGCTTTCCGAGTCGAATCCTGTGTTTGCACCCGGTGTCGGCAACTACGTGGCCATGGGCGGCGTGCGCGCCCTCTGGGAGGGCAATCTGCAGGTGGCGTTGCGTGCTGCATTGTCCGAAGCGACAGGTGAAGACCGACGTGCCAAGGATGGCGCCTTGCGCGGCGGCCGCAAGCTCGCCGCCGACGTGGCGCAACGTGTGCTCGATGCTGCCTGAGGTGCTGGCATGAAGCTGCTGCGCCGCCATCGCCTCGCTCACCTTTCCGGCCAGGGCTGGACGCAAGTGCTGGCCCGCCCATGGGACTGCGAGGGCAGGGCGTGCATCGCGCACTGGGCAGATCGAGGCCTTCCGCTCGTCGTGACACGCCAACACGAGCTTGCGACCGCGCAGGAGGAAACTGTCTCGCTCGGGCTTCCCGCGCCAACTCACTGGGGCCGCCGCCGGCTCAGCTTGCAGGTGCCGCGTTCGGCCATCCTGTGCTTCGGTGAATTTCCGCGCGCAAACGAGGTGCTGCATTTGCTGCCGCGCGATGCGCGCGCGGCCTGGCACAGGTTGGCGACAGCGTTCGAAGTGGGGCGCGTGCAGGTGCGCGCCTACGGCAGCTATGGTTGGCAACAACTCACGGGCTTGCGGTACGTGCACCCGGGATCCGATCTGGACTTGTGGATCGCGGTCGACAATGCACGCCACGCGGACTTCGTGGCTGCCTGTCTGCAGGCCCAGGCGCCCGGGCGGTTGCGGCTTGATGGCGAACTTGTCTTTCGCGATGGCAGCGCGGTCAATTGGCGCGAGTGGAGTGCCTGGCGGGCCGGACATTCGCGCAGCGTGCTCGTAAAGCACGTGTGCGGTGCCCGCCTGGAGACAAACGCCTTCGTGCCCGAAGACAGTCAAGAGATGGGGCTTGCGGCATGAGCACTGCGTTACCTCTCGCCCGCGTCTGGACAGCGTTCTCTTCACCGCCTTCATCGCACGCAATCGGCTGCGCGGCAACGCTGGCGCTGTACGACGAGCTGGCGTTGGCACCGAAGCCAGGACTGGTGTCCTTCGTCGACAACGGCAGTCATGACGACATGGACGCACACACCTTCATGCGAAGCCTCATTGCGCTGCGGCACTACTTCGTGCAGATCGCTGAGTTGGGCGAGGCGCATGCACCTTTCAACGCACTGGAAGCTTGTGGAATTGCCGCAGAGGCTCAGATGTTGGAGGCGACGGGTGGCGTGAACACACACCGCGGCGCCGTCTTTACCTTGGGCCTGCTCTGTGCCGCCGCCGGTGCGGCGCGACGCGATGGGGAGCCGGCGCGTCCAGCCGCACTGCGGATCGCATTGCGTCGACATTGGGGCGATGCGTTGCAGGCCCGCAGCGACCGCGTTTCCACCTTGCCAGGCGGCATCGCGGCCCGCCGCCATGGATTGCGAAGCGCATCGCAAGAGGCCGCGCTTGGATTCCCGGTGTTGTTCGACACGGCGGTTCCGACACTTTTTCGTGCGGTGCGGCGCGGTCTGAGCCCGGAGCAGGCGCGTGTCGATACCTTGTTCGCCGTCATGGCTGTACTGGACGACAGCAACCTGGCGCACCGCGGCGGAATTCAGGGCCTGCGCGACGCACAGCAGGCAGCGCGCGATTTTCTTGCGAAGGGCGGTGCAGCAGGGCAGGGGGGCATGGAAGCCGCACACGCGGTTCACCGTGACTTCGTCGCGCTTCGTCTGTCGCCTGGTGGCGCTGCGGATACCCTGGCCGCGGCGTGCTGGATGCAGCGCATCTGCGGCGTGGCGGAATGAGCTACGCCGTCGTCTTTTCGGGCCAGGGCATGCAGCATCCCGACATGCTGCCTTGGCTCGCGAATGATGAAACGGTGCACGCCATGCAGCAGTTACTCGGCATCGATGACTGGAGAGCATGCGTAAAAGATCCCGTTTGGGCGGGGCGCAATGCGAATGCCCAGGTTCTGCTGACAGGCCTGGCGTTGGCTGCATGGGCCCAGCTTGCCCCATGTCTTCCAGCGCCAGCGCCAGCGGCGGCGGCCGGCTACAGTGTTGGCGAACTGGCGGCGTTCTCGGCGGCTGGCGTTTTCGATGCGAACACGGCCCTTGAGTTGGCGCATCGCCGCGCAGCGCTGATGGACTGTGCTGGTGAGTCGAATTCCACAGGCCTGATGGGCGTCAGCGGGGTGACCGAATCGCTGCTCGAACGGCTGTGCGAAGAATTCGATCTGGTCGTCGCCATACGAAACGGCATCGACAGCGTTGTGCTCGGGGGCCTGCAAGTCGTGCTGCCGCTCGCAATCGAAGCGGCGCAACGCCAGGGCGTGCACGCTTTGCTTCTCAATGTGCAGGTGGCATCACATACACGGTGGATGGCTGCGGCGGCGCAGGGCTTTGCTGCGCACATTGCGCCGCTGGCGTTTCGTGCTGCCGGAGTTCCTCTCTTCAGCGATGCGGCGGGCCGCGTTGCCGAGCCGCCTGAACTCAAGCACGCGTTGGCCATGCAGATCGATCACATAGTGCGGTGGGACGAATGCATGGAAAGCGTCGCCGGGCGACGAGTGGCATGCGTGATCGAGATTGGTCCAGGGCGGGCATTGGCGCGCATGTGGAACGGCCAGTACGCCGATACGCCAGCACGCTCCGTAGACGAATTTCGTAGCGTGGAAGCCATTGCGCGCTACGTTCAGAAATGCATGACAGCGGCTTAGCTTATTCGTACTTCTGCCCGTTGCGTATCAAATCTGGTGTGCCGACCACTTCGTTGAGCTCATCGAAGTCCAGCATTTGCGAGCGCCACGGCTGCGTGGTGCGGTGCTGATGCAGGCTCGCGTAGTAGCCCCGCAGCGTGTGCACCACCGCGCGCGCCGTGCCGCCTGGAAAGATCGCGATGCGAAAGCCGTGCTTCTGCAGCGCGTCCGCGTCCTGGATCGGTGTCTTGCCGCCTTCGACCATGTTGGCCAGGAGCGGCACGCGGTCGCCGAAGCGCCGGCAGGCCGCGTCCATTTGCTCGGGCGAGCGCAGCGCCTCGATGAAGAGCGCGTCCACGCCGCATTCGAGGTACGCCTCGGCGCGGTCCAGAGCAGCGGCTAGCCCTTCGACCGCCACCGCATCGGTGCGCGCGAGGATCAGCGTGTCGCTCGAGGCGCGCGCGTCCAGTGCGGCCTTGAGCTTGCCGACCATCTCGCGCTCGGGCACCACGGCCTTGCCGTCGAGGTGGCCGCAGCGCTTGGGAAAGGTCTGGTCTTCGATCTGCACCATCGCCGCGCCCGCGCGCTCGAAGCCGCGCACTGTGCGCTGGGTGTTGAGCGCGTTGCCGAAACCGGTGTCGGCATCGACGATCACAGGCAGCCTCACGCGCTCGGTGATGCGGGCCAGGGTGTCGGCCACCTCGGTGTAGGTGGTGAGGCCGACGTCGGAACGGCCGAGCCGCGTGTAGGCGATGGAGGCGCCCGAGAGGTAGAGCGCCTCGAAGCCGGCCTGCTCGGCCACGAGGGCGCTGAGCGCGTCGTACACGCCGGGCGCAAGCACGATGTCGTGGCGTGCGAGCCGGGCCTTGAAGGAAGGGTTCGTCATGGAGACGCTTTCGTCGAATGGCTCAATGCAGCGGCAGTGTGCGCCGCGATGTAGCCTCCGGCCACCGCACTCAGCAGGCCGTTGCCGGAGAGATAACCCCACACCTCATCGCCAGAAACACCGCCCGCCGCGCCACCGGCGGCGAACAGGTTGGTGAAGGGCGTGCCGTCGTGCCGCAGCACGCGCATGTCGGGCGCGGTGTCGAGGCCGCCTTGGGTGTGGAACAGCGCGCCCGTAACCTTCACTGCGAAGTACGGCGCTTCGAGCGCGCGTGCGAACACGCGGCCATCGGGCGGTGGCGTGCTGGCGCGCATGGCGTCGAACGTGCCTTGCAGCACGGAAGGCTCGCAGCCGATGCAATCCGCCAGCGAAGCCACCGATTCGCAGCGGCGCAACGCGCCCGCCGCTTCGGCCTCGCAGAAGTCGGGGAAGCCCCGCGCCAGTGCGAGCAGCGGCGTGTCGAACACGTTCCAGGCAATGCCGCCCGGTTGCGCGAGCACGTGCACCGCGGCTTCCGAGTAGCCCTGCGTCTCGTCGTGAAAGCGCAGGCCTTCGCAGTTGAGCTGTACGCCGCCTTCCATCATCACGGCCCACGACATCAGCGCCCCTTGCGGCGTGACCCACGAGCCATGGCCCTGGTAGCCACCGAGGTCGCGCAGACGTGCGCCCAGCGATTGGCCCCACAGGATCGCGCTGCCGTCGTTGCCGACGTGACCGCCGAAGGTGGCTTCGGCCATCTCGGGCAGCAGCGTGCGGACCATTTCCGCGTTGCCGCCGAAGCCATTGCAGGCGAGCAGCAGCGCATCGCAGGCCAGCGTTTCGCGGCTGCCATCGGGGCGCAAGTAGTCGACGCCGATCACGCGGTCTTCGGCATCGAGCACCAGAGTGTCGACCAGCGCTTGCGTCAGCACGGGAATGCCCGCCGCCTCGACGGCCGCTTGCAAGGCCGCCATCAGCGACGCACCGGTTTTCTGCGGCAGCGAATGCATGCGATGCACGCTGTGACCCGGATAGAGAAAGCCGTCGAGCAGCATCCACAGCAGGCCGTGCCGTTCCTGCAGCGCATCGAGCGCCGGACCGATGGACGCCGCATAGGCCTCGACCAGCGCAGGTGCGGCGTGGCCATGGGCCTTGGCCTGGATGTCGGCGGCGAAGCGCCCGGCGCTGTCGTCATGTACGCCATGCGCTCGCTGCGCGCGAGTGCCGGGCGCGGGGATGAAGCCGGAGGACAGCGCGGTCGATCCGCTCGGCAGCGCGTCGCGCTCCAGCACCACAGAGGCCACGCCCGCATCGCTCAGCATCAGTGCGGTCGTGAGCCCGCAGGCGCCGCCGCCGACGATGGCCACCGGCACGTGCACTTCGGCCTCGACCTGCGCGGCGCGACGGATGTGGCGCGGAGGCTTTGTCGTCATGCGAGCGATGCGATGAAGGTTGTGCAGTCCGTCACCTCGGCCACGTTGCGCATGTCGGCCAGCGAGGTCTGGTGGCGTTCTTCGCCGAAGGCCGCGCAGCCATCGGACAGCACCAGCGTGCGGTAGTCGCGCATGTGCGCATCGCGCACGGTGCTCGCGACGCCGCCATTGGTGACGATGCCGCAGACCGCCACCGTGTCGATGCCGGCGTGGCGCAGCACCCAGTCGAGCTGTGTGTTGAAGAAGGCCGAGTACGCGACCTTGCTCACCGTCACGTCGACCAGCCCGGTCAACGCGTCGACGTTCGCCTGGCCCCAGCTGCCGGGCGCGAAGTCGCCTTTTTTCAGATAAGGGCGCATCGCCTTGAGGTGCGGCGACACCATCGGTTCGCCGGCCGCGTTCGGCCACAGCGTGAACTGGCTTGCGGCCACGAGGCCACCCGCCGCCTTGAGCGCACGCGCCACCTCGGCCACGCGCACCGGCAGCAGCAGCGCCGGCGGATTGGTGTCGCCACCGCGCGCATAGGCACCGCTGGCATCGAGAAAGTCGTTCTGCAGGTCGATGACGACCAGCGCGGTCTTCGCTGCAACGGATTTCTTGCCTGTGCTCATGACAGCCTCACCAGAAGGTTGCCGTGCGCGTCGACCTCGGCATGGAATCCGGGTTCGAGCCACACGGTGGTGTCGGCCTGTTCGAGGATTGCAGGGCCTTCGATGCGCGCAGCCACTGGCAGGTCGAGCCGAGCGTAGCGCACCGCCTCGTGCCACTGGCCGTGGTGGAACACGCGCTGCGTGCCCAGCGGCACGATGCTGCCCCGCCCTTCGGGTGCCAGCACCTTCAGGTCGAACTTCGGTCGCACGCCGATGCGTGCATAACGCAGGTTCATCACGCGGACCGGAATGCCTTCGAGCACCCGGCCGAATGCGGCGGTGTAGCTGGCCTCGAATGCGGCGCGGATCGATGCGGCCGTGATTGGCGCCTTGCCCGCGTCGGCGAGCACCACGGGCAGAGTGTGCGTCTGGCCCGCGTAGAGCATGTCGAGTGCGATGACCTCGCGCACCTGGTCGAAGCGCACGCCCGATGAATCCAGGCGCTGCTGGCAGCTCGCGGCCAGTTCGTCGATGCGGCGCTGCAGGTCACCCACATCGAGCTCGGTCAAAGGCTTGTTGAGGGTCTGCACCGCGTCGTGGCGCATGTCGGCGATCACGCAGCCGAGGGCCGAGGTCACACCGGGGTAGCGCGGCACGATGCCGGTCGCGACGCCCACCTCGCGCATCATCGCGCACACATGCAGCGCACCGCCGCCGCCGAAAGGCATGTAGGCGAAGCGACGCGGGTCGTGGCCGCGTTCGATGGACACGAGGCGGATCGCGCCCGCCATGCGCGCATTGGCCACGGTGAGGATGGCTTCCGCGGCCGCGTGCACGTCCAGGCCGAGTGGCCGGGCGACGTGCTCCTCGATCGCCTGGCGCGACTTCTGCGCATCCAGTGCCGCGAGCAGTCCTCCACCCAGTGGGCGATCGGCGGCGATGCGGCCCAGCAGCACGTTCGCATCGGTCACCGTCGGGCGCATGTTGCCGCGCCCGTAGCAGGCCGGACCCGGCACGCTGCCGGCCGACTCGGGGCCGACCTGCAGCATGCCGCTCGCATCCACCGAGGCGATGGAGCCGCCGCCGGCGCCGATGGTTTCGATCTGGATCATCGGCGAGCGGATCACCATGCCAAACTCGATCGCGGTCTGCGCGGCCAATGCGGCTTCGCCGTTCGCCACCAGCGACACGTCGAACGAGGTGCCGCCCATGTCGCCGGTAATCGCGTTCGGAAAGCCCGCCGCGCGCGCAATGGCCGCGCAGGCGATCACGCCGGCCGCCGGGCCTGACAGCGCCGTGCGCACCGGCAGGTCGCTCGCGGTCTGCCGCGACATCACGCCGCCGTTGCTCTGCACCACCAGCAGCTCGCCGGCAAAGCCCTGGCCGCGCAGGTCGGATTCGAGCCGCTCGAGGTAGCCGCCCACCACGGGCTGCAGTGCGGCGTTGAGCGTGGCGGTCGAGCAGCGCTCGAACTCGCGGATCTCGGGCAGCACTTCGCTGGCCGAGGTGACGTGCGGGTTGGGCCAGAGCGCGCGCACCGCCGCGACGGCGAGGCGCTCGTTCTCGGGGTTCGCGTAGGTGTTGATGAAGAACACGCACACGGCCTCGCAGCCGGCTTCGAGCAGCGAGCGGGCTTCGGCGCGCACCTGGTCCAGATCGACTGCGGTGTGCAGCGTGCCGTCGGCGAGCACGCGCTCGTCGACTTCGCGGCGCAGGTCGCGCGGCACCACCGGTGTGAAGCTGCCACGCAGGCCCCAGGTCTCGGGCCGGTCGCGGCGGCGCATCTCGAGCACGTCACGGAAACCGCGCGTGGTGATGATGCCGGTGCGCGCCACCTTGCGTTCGAGCAGCGCGTTGGTGCCCACCGTGGTGCCGTGCACGATGGTGGCGATGGCCGCGGCCGAGTCGGCCACGCGTGCCACGCCGTTCATGAAGCCGCGCGCTTCTTCGCCGCGCGTGGAGGGCACCTTGACGATGCGCGCCGTACCGTGGGCCTCGTCGAGCACGAAGAGGTCGGTGAAGGTGCCGCCGACATCGACGCCGACGACAAGGGATTTATCAGTGGAAGTCATTCGGACGCCTTCTTCTTGCTGCCGCCGGTGGGGGTGCCGGTTGTCACATAGCCCATCGCGCTGTCGGCCTCGCGCTGTTGCGCAGGCCGATCGGCCGCGTGGCCCCAGCCGCCGCCGCCGGGCGTTTCGAGCCGCACGCGCTCGCCGCGCGTGAGCTGGATGCCACGCATCTTCGACACCATGGGCGGCGTGTGCCACTCGCCCGCGTTCTCGTAGCTGAACTTGTTGACCGCGCCTTCGCCGCCGCCCGCGATGCCCTTGGGCGGCGAGGTGCCGCGCTCGCCGAAGACGAACACTTCGGCGTCTTTCTCCAGCAGCTCGATTTCGTAGACGGCGCCGAGGCCGCCGCGGTGTTTTCCGTCGCCGCCCGAATCGGCGCGCAGCGACCATTCGGTGAAGCGCACGGGGTAGGCGGCTTCGAGAATTTCGAGCGGCGGAATCGTCGCGGTCGAGATCGGCGCATTGCCGTGCGAGAGCCCGTCGCCGCCCGAGTGGCCGCCATGGCCGCCGCCGAAGAAGCTGAACATCACCCAGCGCTGGCCTTCGCGGCCCTTGTCGCTGCGGTGGCCCGCGATCGACAGCGCGTTGATCGTGCCGTAGGCCTGCGCCACGGCGCGCGTCGGGTCGGCCTGCGCCGCCGCGCTGAAGATCACGTCGATCATGCGCAGGATGGTTTCGGTGTAGCCGCCGACCGGGCGCGGGCGCTCGCAGCTGATCACGAGCTTGTCGGGAATGTTGAAGTCCACCGCATCGAGCACGCCGGCATTGGCGGGGACATCGGGGAACAGGTGCTTGAGCGCGACGTAGCAGGCGGCCACCGCCGTGGCGCGCGAGATGTTCACAGGCCCCGCGCATTGCGGCGAGGTGCGCGAAAAATCGAGCAGCAGCCGGTCGCCGGCCACCGTCATGTCGAGCGCGATGGTCAGCGGCTCGTTCACGATGCCGTCGTTGTCGAGCACGTCCTCGAAGCTGTAGCGGCCATCGGGCAGCGAGGCGATGTGCGAGCGCATCAAGCGCAGCGCGCGGCTGCGCAGCTCGCCGAGCGCGTTGAGCACCAGGTCGTCGCCATACTCGTCGAGCAGGCCGTTCAGCCGCTTCTCGCCGAGCTCCAGTGCGGCGAGCTGTCCGTTCAGGTCGCCCCAAAGACTGTCGGGCAGGCGCGTGTTGGCCTGCAGGATCGCGAGCACGTCCGCATCGAGCACGCCGCCCTGCACGATGCGCACCGGCGGAATCTGCACCGCCTCCTGCCAGCACTCGGTGGCGGCCGGGTTGTAGTTGCCGGGCACCGCACCGCCCACGTCGTGCCAGTGCGCAGCCGAGGCCATGTAGCAGTAGAGCTTGCCGTTGCGAAAGAACGGCTTCACCAGCTTGAAGTCGTTGGCGTGCGTGCCGCCGTCGTAGGCGTCGTTGCTGATCCAGATGTCGCCGTCGTTCATGCCGCCGCGCGGCTTGGCTGCCTTGGCGGTGGCGCGCACCGCGAAGGCCATGGCGCCCACGAACACCGGCAAGCCCGACTTGCCCTGCACCAGCGTGTCGCCGCTCGCCGCGTCGTAGAGGCCGTGGCAGGCGTCGTGCGCCTCGGCAATGATGGGGTTGAACGCGCTGCGGTAGAGCGTGGCGTCCATTTCGTCGGCCACCTGTTCGAGACGACCGCGCAGGACGGCGAGCGTGACGGGGTCGATGGTTGTGGCGGAAGAAGGATCATGCATCGTGGGCTTTCTTGAAGACGGGGCGGCCAGAGCGCTGGCGCAACTGGTTCATCAATCCGCCGGCGCGGACCATGTCCATGAGGAATCCGGGCACCGGCTCGCAGGCCAGGCGCTTGCGGCCGGGTGCGACGATCTCGGGAGCCGTGGTGTCGAGGGCGATCTGCTCGCCTTCGCTCAAGGTCTCGGCCTCGGCGCAGGTCAGCAGCAGCAGGCCCACGTTGAAGGCATTGCGAAAGTACAGGCCGCTGTACGAAGGCGCGACGACGGCGGCCACCCCCAGGTGCACCAGCACGGCGGCGGCCTGCTCGCGCGAGGAGCCGATGCCGAAGTTGGGCCCGGCCACCAGCACGTCGCCGCGCTGCACGCCAGTGGCGAAGTCGGGGCGGATGGCCTCCAGGCAGTGCTTCGCGATGATGTCGATGCCGTGCTTCATGGCATGGCCCGGCGCGAGCAGGTCGGTGTCGATGTCGGCGCCCAGGCGCCAGACGCGGTGCGTCGCTTTGGTTACGCTCATGCAAGTACCTCGCGCGGATCGGTCACGCAGCCGCGCAATGCGGCCGCCGCCACCGTGTAGGGCGAGCCCAGATAGACCTGCGCAGTCGGCGATCCCATGCGGCCCTTGAAGTTGCGCGCCGTGGTCGAGATGACGGTGATGTCGTCGCCCATAGGGTCGCCGTAGCCCGAGCAAGCGCCGCAGGCCGTCGGGAAGAGTTCGGCACCGGCGTCCATCAGCACCTGCAGCACGCCTTCCTCGCGCGCCTGCTCCTGGTCGCGCAGGCTGGCGGGCGCCACGATGAGACGGATACCGCTCGCCACCTTGTGGCCGCGCAGCACCTGCGCGGCAGCGCGCAGGTCGTCCAGCTTGGCACCGGTGCAGGCGCCGATGTAGGCCACGTCGACGTGCGTGCCCGCGTACCGGCTCACGCCGTGGGCGTTGGCCGGGCTGTGCGGTGCGGCAATGTACGGTTCGAGCGTGGAGGCATCGAAGCGGTAGTCCGTGAGCGCGGCATCGTCGTCGGTGAACCAGGGCGCCATGTCCACCGGCGGCGCGCCGGCTTCGGCCAGGAATTGCGCCGTGGTCGCATCGGGCGCGATCAATCCGGCCTGCGCGCCGAGTTCGGCGCTCATGTTGGAGAGCGTCATGCGCTCCTGCATCGACAGCGCCTTGACGGCCGGCCCCGCGAATTCGACCGCCTGGTAGCGCCCGCCGTTCATGCCGAAGCGGCCGATCATGTGCAGCATCATGTCCTTGGCGGTCACGCCCGCGGGCAGCGCGCCGTCCCACCACATGCGGATGGTCTCGGGCACGCGCAGCCAGATCTCGCCGTTGACCATCACGCCCAGCATCTCGGTGCTGCCGATGCCGAACATGTAGGCGCCGAAAGCGCCACCCGTGGGCGAATGCGAGTCGCCGCCCACGCACAGCATGCCCGGTCGGATGTGGCCATGCTGCGGCACCACCACGTGGCAGATGCCCTGGCTGTCGTAGACGTGCGGCAGCTTCTGGTCGCGCGCCCAGTCGCGTGCGATGCGCACGATGCGGCGCGAATCGTCGTCGCGCTCGGGCACGTAGTGGTCCATGACGAGCACCACGCGCGAGCGGTCCCAGATCTGCGCGCCGAGCTCTTCCAGCATCGGCTGCAGTCGGCGCGGGCCCGAGGAGTCGTGAAACATCGCCATGTCGACGCCGCAGGTCACGATCTCGCCCACGGACACCCGCTCGCGTCCGCTCGCGCGTGCGATGAGCTTCTGGGCCAGGGTCAGGGCTGGCGCGCGGGTTGGAGCCATCGGTGTCATTCCGGCTTGGCTCCCGAGAACTTGACGACCTCGGCCCAACGCACGATCTCGCTCTGCACGAAGGCGGAGAACTGTTCGGACGAGTTGCCGACCGGAATCGCGCCCTCGGTATCGAGGCGCTGGCGCATGTCGGGCTGCTGCAGCGCATGGCGCGCCGCGTCGCCCATCTGCTTCACGCGGTCGGCAGGCATGCGGGCAGGGCCGAAGAGGCCGAACCACGCGCTCGATTCGTAGCCGGGCAGCGCCTCGGCAATCGCCGGCACATTCGGAAAGGCCGGCAGCCGTTTCGCCGTGGTCACGCCCAGCGCCTTGAGCTTGCCGGCCTGGATGTGTGCCTTGACGTTGCCCACGGCCGCGAACATCAGCTGCACCTGGCCGGCGAGCACGTCCTGCACGGCGGGCGCGGTGCCCTTGTAGGGGATGTTCACGATGTCCACGCCCGATTGCATCTTGAAAGCCTCGCCCGCCATGTGCAGCGACGAGCCCACCGCGCCGATCGCGAAGTTGAGCTGGCCCGGCTTTGCCTTGGCGAGCGCGATGAGTTCACGCACGTCCTTCGCAGGCACCGACGGGTGCGCGACGAGGATCGAAGGCGAGGTCGCCACGCAGGTGAGCGCGGTGAAGTCCTTCACCGGGTCGAAGGGCAGCGTCGGGTAGAGCGTGGCGTTGATCGCGTGGCTGGTGAAGCTCATCAGCAGTGTGTTGCCGTCGGGCGCGGCCTTGGCCACCGCATCGGCGGCGATGTTGCCGCCCGCGCCCGGCCGGTTCTCGACGATGACCGTGCGGCCGAGTGCCGGGCCCATGCTGACGGCGAGCGAGCGTGCCAGCGTGTCGGTCGAGCCGCCCGCGGGTGCGCCGACGAGGATGCGCACCGGCGCATTGCCGATCTGTGCAAAGGCACCGCCGGCCCATGCCGCGGCCAGCGACGAGAGGAGGATGTCGCGTCTTTTCATGTGTCGTGTCTCCAGGGAGATGGGGGTGTTTTTTTGAGGGCTCAGAGCCCCAGGTACGCGCGCCGCAGTTCGTCGCTGCCGAGCAAATCACCGGGCAGGCCCGAGAAGCGCACGCTGCCGTTTTCCAGCACGTAGGCGCGGTCGGCAATTTCGAGCGACTGGCCGACGTTCTGCTCGACCAGCATCACCGCGAGGCCGCCGTCGCGCAGTTCGCGGATCAGCGAGAACATCTCTTCGACCAGCAGCGGCGAAAGGCCGAGCGAGGGCTCGTCGAGGATCAGCAGCACCGGCTCGGCCATGAGACCGCGCGCGATGGCCAGCATCTGCTGCTCGCCGCCACTCATGGTGCCGGCGTGCTGGTCCATGCGCTCGCGCAGCCGCGGGAAGATGTGGAACGACTTCTCCAGGTTCGCCGCACGGCGCTCGCGTGCCCGCGTGAAGGAGCCGAGCTCCAGGTTCTCGCGCACGCTCAGGTTGGGAAACACCTTGCGGCCTTCGGGCACCTGGATGAGGCCGGCCTTGACGACGTCGCGGTAGTGGGCGCCGCTCAGGTCCTTGCCATCGAAGCGCACCGTGCCGCCCCAGGCCGGACAGAGGCCGCAGACCATCTTGTTGAGCGTGGACTTGCCCGCGCCGTTGCTGCCGAGCAGTGCGACCATCTCGCCCGCGTTCACGTGCAGGTCGACGCCGCGCAGCACCTCGATGCGACCGTAGCCGCCGCGCAGGCCCTGAATATCGAGCAGTGCGCTCATGCGGCAACCCCCGATGCGGCCTTGCGCAGCCGCGCCGCGGTGCCGTGGCCCAGATAGGCTTCGACGACCTTGTCGTCGGAAGTCACCTGCGCCGGGGTGCCCTCTGCGATCAACTGGCCCTGCGCCAGCACCCACACATGCTCGGCCAGGTGCATCACGGCCTGCATGACGTGCTCGATCATCAGCACGGTGACGCCGCTGTCGGCGATGCCGCGCACCACCGGCATCATCTCGGCGATCTCCTGCGGGTTGAGGCCGGCGAGCACTTCGTCGAGCAGCAGCAGGCGCGGCCGTGTCGCGAGCGCGCGGGCCAGTTCGAGGCGCTTGCGGCCGGCCACGGTGAGGTCCGAGGCGGGCTTGTCGAGCTGCGGCGCGAGGCCCACGCGCAGCGCAACAGCTTCGGCGTCCTGCAGCGCCTCGGCGCGGCTGCGCAGATGCAGGTGCGCGCCGACGGCGATGTTCTCGCGCACGGTCTGCGCGGCGAACGGCTTGACGATCTGGAAGGTGCGGGTCATGCCGAGCGCGGCGTTGCGGTGCGGCTCGCGGCCGGTGATGTCCTGCCCCGCGAAGCGCACGGTGCCGGTGTCGGGCTTGAGGAAGCCGGACATCAGCGCGAACAGCGTGGTCTTGCCCGCGCCGTTCGGGCCGATCAGCGCACTCAGGCTGTCTTTGCGCACCGAGAGGCTCACGTTCTGCACGGCCTTCAGGCCGCCGAAGGAGCGCGAGAGGCCATCGATGGCCAGCAGGGCTTCAGTCATTGCGGCCTCCCTTCGCCTTCCACAGCTGCCGCACCGACAGCCCGATGCCCGCAATGCCGCGCGGCACGAAGATGACGATGAGCACCAGCACCGTGCCGTAGATCACCATGTTGATGCCGGGCAGTTCGCCGAAGAGGTTGCGCGTGAAGTCCGACAGCAGGTGCAGCACGACGGCGCCGAGCACCGGCCCCCACATCGTGCCCATGCCGCCCACGATGGCCGCGACCAGCGCCTCGATCGACACGGCCGGGCCGTAGGCGATCCCGGCATCGATGTACTGGAACACCTGCACGTAGAACGCACCGGCCGCGCCCATGAAGGCCGCCGACAAACCGATGGCCGCCAGCTTGACGCGGAACGGATTGACGCCGACGGCGCGCGCCGCATCTTCGTTGTCGCGCACGGCCTGCAGGTAGGCGCCGAAGCGCCCGTTTCGCAGCCACCAGGTCACGAGCAGCGCCGCGACGACCATCGCGAGCACCACCCAGAGGTAGCCAGCGCGCGTCGAGAACTGCAGGTTGGCCACCGACTCGCGCAGCGGCACCATGAGACCGACGCCGCCGCCGGTGAAGTCGACCGACAGTGCAAGGATGCGAAACACCTCGGCAAAGGCCAGCGTGACGAGCGCGAAGTACGAGCCCTTGAGGCCGTAGCGGAAGGTGAGGGCGCCCATGAAGAGGCCGACGAGTGCGGCACCGATCACCGCGAGCGGCAGCGCGACCCAGGCGTTGATGTCGCCCTGCAGCTGCGCGATCGCCTGGATGTACGCACCGGTGCCGAAGAACAGCGCATGCCCGAACGAGAACTGCCCGCCGAAGCCGCCCAGGATGTTCCAGGCCTGTGCGATGAGCGTGGCGTAGAGCGCCATCATCACGAAGTTGAGCGTGACGCCCGAGGTGGTGACGAACGGCACGCAGCCGACCAGCACGGCAAAAAGCGCAATGCCCGCGAGTTGCTTCAGGCCCGCGCTCATGCCTTGGCTCCGAACATGCCCTGTGGCCTGAAGAGCACCACGCCGATGAAGATCGCGAAGATGCCAATCTGGCCGAGCGATTCGCCCAGGTACAGCCCGCCGAGCGACTCGACCACGCCGACGAGGAAGCCGCCGATCAGCGCTCCGACGAAACTGCCCATGCCGCCGAGCACGACGATGGTGAAGGCCACGAGCACGAAGCCGCCGCCGACCTGCGGGTTCACGTAATACGCCGGCAGCAGGAAGCACGCGGCCGCGCCCAGGCACGCGAGGCCGATTCCGAAGCTCATCGCGTAGACATGGTCGACGTCGATGCCCATGAGCTTGGCGCCCTCTTTCTCCTTGGCGACGGCGCGGATCGCGCGGCCGAGGTCGGTGTGGCCCATGATCCAGAACAGGATGCCCGAGACGACCAGCGCACCCGCGAATGCGACGAGCTTGGGCACGGCGATCATCGCGGGGCCGATGGCAACGGTGCTCAGCGAGTAGGCGGTGTCGATGTTGCGCGTGTCGGACTTGAAGAACAGCAGCGCGAGGTTCTCCATGACGATGGCGATGCCGAGCGTGGCGAGCAGGATGTTCTCGTCCTTGCCGTGGCCCGCGCGGTTGATGACCACGCGCTGCAGCGCGTAGCCGAGCGCGAACATGCCGAGCACCACGATGGGCAGCGCAAGGTAGGGGTCGATGCCCAGGCGCTCCTTGAGGAAGTACACCGCGTACAGCGCCAGCATCAGGCTGGCGCCGTGCGCGAAGTTGATGATGTGCAGGACGCCGTAGATCAGCGTAAGCCCCAGCGCGATCAGTGCGTACACCGCGCCCGTCGTCAGCCCGTTCAGGACCGACGGGAAAAGAATGCCGAAATCGAACATCCCGCCTTCCGATCAGACAGCGCGCAACGGAAACACCGGATCGACCTCGCGATAGTCGCGCGGAATGATGACCTTGATGTCGTTCTTCACCACCTGCGTCATGAGCGGCTGCGCGCCTTCGTTCTGGCCGTTGACGAACTTCGTGGGGCCATAAGGCATGAAGTGGTTGCCGAAAGTGCTCTTCTCGAGCGCGTCGACGATCGCGGCGCGCTCTGTCGACTTGGCGCGCTCCAGCGCATCGGCCAGCAGCCACATCGCGGTGTAGGTCATGAAGACCTCGTAGCTGAAGAACTGGCCCTTGGCCTCGACGCGCTTGCGCAGGTCCTGCGCGCGCTTGTCCTTCGGGTTGAACCAGTGGTTGCAGTCGATGATGCCGTTGGCTGCGTCCGGAAATTCCTTCACGAACTTGTAGCTCGATGCCGCGCCGCCCAGCACCGAGAAGATCGCCTTGGGCACCACCTTCTGCTGCTGCATGGTACGCACCAGCAGCGCGTATTCGTTGTAGTAGTTGGCCGGGATCACGATGTCGGGGTTGATCGACTTCATGCGCAGCACGATGTTGTTGAAGTCGCGCGTGGGGTTGGCGTGTTTCACCACCTCCTTCACCTCGAAGCCGTAGCCCGGCAACTCGCGCGAGAGCAGTTGCGCGGTGCCGGCGCCGAAGAGCGACTCCTCGTGAATGATCATCACGGTCTTGGCCGGGTTGCCCGCGGCCTTGTTGAGCACCAGCAGGTTGGCCATGGCCACCTCGGTCGACTTCTTGTAGCCGGGGCCGAAACGGAAGGTGTTCTTCAGGCCGCGCTCCACGATCTGGTCGGCCACGCCCACGTCCACCACGTGCGGCAGGTTGTACTTGGCCGCGGCCTGCGTGGTCGCGAGGCAGATGGCCGAGGCATAGGCGCCGACGATGGCCGAGACGCCGGCCTCGTTCATCTTCTCGACCTCGGCCGAGCCGGCCTGCGGCTGCGATTGCGCATCGCCCAGCAGGGCTTCTAGCTTCGCGCCGCCGAGCGACTTGATGCCGCCCGCCGCGTTGATGTCCTCGATGGCCATGAGCGCACCGAGGCGGCACTGCTGGCCCGAATAGGCCAGCGCACCGGTGACCGGATGCAGCACGCCGACCTTGACGGTCTTGGGCTGCGCGCCGGCCACGAGCGGGAAGGCAACGGCGGTCGCCAGGGCGGCGGACTGCGACACGAAACTGCGGCGGTTCTGCATGGTGGGCTTTCCTGTTTCTCTTCAGTTGAACTGGGCTGACACGTCTTTGCTGACCCACACCTTGGCGTCGATGCTGCCCACGCGGGAGAGCTGCATTTCGTAGGTGTAGCGGTCGGGGCGGTAGAGGCCGTGCAGCCACTGCACGGGCCGCTCGTCTTCGTCGTAGATCAGGCGGCGCACCGCGAGCAGGGCCGAGCCGACCGAGACATGAAGGTGCTGTGCGAGAACGTTGTCGGCCAGGCGCGCGGAGATGGTTTGGTGCGCGCGGCCCACCTTGACGCCCGACTCCTCGAGCAGCACGAGGATGGGCTTCTTCGAAAGCTCGCGGCGGCCGAAGCGGCGCGCGATCGTGTCGGGCACGTAGGTGGTGATGTGCGAGAGCGGGCCTTCCTTGGTGGAACGCACGCGCACGGCTTTCTGCACCGGGTCGCCGAGCTGCAGCTGAAGCGCCTCGGCCACCTGGGTGGAGGCGGTGATGGTCGCGACCTCGATGACCTTGACCGAGGTGTGCAGGCCCATGGTGACCAGGTTCTCGAGCAGGCCGCGCAGATTGGCGCGTTCCATGCTTTGGGTGCCGGGGCCTTCGCCGCTGACCGGCGGTGGCAGCGCGCGCGTGCGGCGGCCGGGGTTGCGCGCGATCAGGCCTTCGGAAGACAGCTGTTCGAGTGCGCGGCGCACTGTGACGCGCGCCACACCGAATTGCGCCATGAGCGCGAGTTCGCCGGGCAGGCCCTCCGCGAAACGCCCTTCGTGCAACTGTTCACGCAGGACCAAGTAGATCTGGTGATATTTGGGCAAAGGCATTTGCGACATGCCTTTGATGTTTTTGCAGTTTTAATGTTCTGTCAATGGGACATTTGAGATCGGGATAGGCGTTGTTGCACAACTCGGGACAGACTGGTGATGCGGCGCTTCAGGCCCTCGACGAAGCGGGGGCATCGAACAGGGCGGGGGAGGCAGGCACCGGGCAAGCGTCGGCGCCTCACCCGCATCAGAAGGCGCGCGATGCCCGAGTCTCGGACGGCCGCTCGCCGAAGCGGGCGCGGTATTGCGCCGCGAAGTGGCCCAAATGAAGAAAGCCGTACTTCTGCGCCACCTCTCGCACGCCGACTGCGGCGACGCTGGTCGATGCCAGCAACTCGGCCCGCACCCGGTCGAGCCTGATCTCGCGCAGAAACTCCATCGGCCCCTGGCCCGCGTGCTGGCGAAACGCCAGCTGCAGCGCGCGTGCACTGCAGCAGACTTCGCTGCAGACGTCGGCCAACGACAGCGGCTCATCGGCATGGGCTGCCATGTATTCCTGCGCCCTGCGGACCACGCGCGGCAGCAGGCTGCGCTGCGCTTCGCCGGCCAGGGCGCGCGAATGGTTGTGCCCCGCCGACATCAGCAGGCTTGCCATCAGGTACGCCTCGGCATGCTCGGCCAAGGGGCCGCCGGCCTGCAGCGCGCTGCCGGCGTCGAGCGTGAGCCGCAGATAGTCGATGAAATGCACCACCGGCGCCAGCGCGGGGTTGTCGAGCGGCACGCCGAGGTCGAACACCAGAGCTTGCTTGACGGGCGCCTGGAGCAAGGACTCGAGCCGGGACAGCAGCGCCGAGCGGGCCAGCCGCACGATCAGGTGCGGGCTGTCGTCGGCCCAGCGCATCGACAGCGGCTCGGTGGGGGAGGGCAGCGATGCGAGGCGGGGCGTCGCTTCCACGTGTTGCGCGCCGCAGCGGATCTCGGCGCCACCGCGCAACGGGATCTGCAACAGGAAGAAATCCTGCAGGTAGCCGGGGTCGATCTGCACGCCGGGGCCGTACTGCACGTAATTGAGGCTCACGTCCCGATGCAGCCGCGCGCTGTGGTGGCAGGCGTCGAGTTCGGTGCGGGGTCGCAGCATGACCAGGCCGTGCGGGCAGAACACGCGGGCCACGCTTTCACGGGCCTCGTCCATGTCGTGGCTCTCGAAAAGCCGGTAGCGCTGCAGCGGCAGCGGTGGGGTCGTGGCGGTTTCCATGGGGCGAAGTCACCCTAGCAAAAACCATCCCCACCCACAATTCGGATCACCCCTCGACAAAAACCTGCGCGCCAGGGACAGGGCCTGCGTTTGCGGGACTCGCCGAACGCCTGCTTGCTCATAACGTTCGCTCCAAAGGCCAGCCGGCCTGTCCGATCAACCGAGGAGAGCAAGCGTCATGTTCAAGGGACTCGAAGGCAGGAGCGCCATCGTCACGGGTGGTTCCACACTGATAGGCGCCGGCGTGGTGCGCGCGCTGCACGCGGCCGGCGTGAAGGTCGTTGTCGCCGATATCGATGCCGTCAACGGCCAGGCACTGGCGGATTCGCTCGGCGCCGGCGCGCGCTTCGTGCGCACCGACATCACCGACGACGCACAAGTGCAAGCCTGCGTGGCGCAGGCGGCCGCGCAGCACGGCGGCGTGCACTTTCTCGTGAACCTTGCGTGCTCGTATGTGGACGACGGCTTCAAGTCGCCTCGCGCCGACTGGCTCACGTCGTTCAACGTGAATGTTGCGAGCGCGGTGGCGATGCTGCAGGCCGTGCACCCGCACATGGTGGCAGCCGGCGGCGGGGCGGTGGTCAATTTCACGAGCATCTCGTCGCGCGTGGCGCAGACGGGGCGCTGGCTCTATCCGGTGAGCAAGGCCGCCATGGCGCAGCTCACCCGCAACATGGCGATGGACCTGGCGCCGGACGGCATCCGCGTGAACAGCGTGTCGCCGGGTTGGACATGGTCGGCCGTGATGGAGCGCCTTAGCGGCGGCGACCGCGCCAAGACCGATCGCGTGGCCGCGCCTTTCCATCTGCTCGGGCGTGTCGGCGACCCGGACGAGGTGGCGCAGGTGGTGCTGTTCCTGTGTTCGGACCATGCGAGCTTCGTGACCGGCGCCGACTACGCGGTGGACGGCGGCTATGCCGCCATGGGCCCCGAGCAGGCCGTGCCCGCCATTCCCAAGTTGATGGACTAGCTCCGAACGGAGCATCAAGGAGCAAGCAATGAAGCGAATCGCCATCGTCGGCGCGGGCCAGTCGGGCCTGCAACTGGGTCTCGGACTGCTCGCGGCAGGCTACGAGGTCACGATGTTCAGCAACCGCACGGGCGAAGACATCCGCCAAGGCAAGGTCATGTCGAGCCAGTGCATGTTTCACACCTCGCTGCAGATCGAGCGCGACCTGGGCCTGGACCACTGGGCGCACGACTGCCCCACGGTGGACGGCATCGGGCTGGCCGTTCCCCATCCGGAGCAGAAGGGGGCCAAGGCCATCGACTGGGTCGCACGGCTGAATTCGAGCGCCCAGTCGGTCGACCAGCGCGTGAAGATCCCGGCCTGGATGGACGCGTTCCAGAAGAAGGGCGGCGAACTCGTCTTCAAAGACGCGGGCATCGACGAGCTCGAGGCCTGCACGCAAAGCCACGACCTCACGCTGGTGGCCAGCGGCAAAGGCGAGATCTCGAAGCTCTTCGAGCGCGACGCCCACAAGTCGAGCTTCGACAAGCCGCAGCGTGCACTGGCCCTGACCTACGTGAAAGGGATGAAGCCGCGCGAGCCGCACTCGGCCGTGTGCTTCAACCTCATTCCCGGCGTGGGCGAGTACTTCGTGTTCCCGGCGCTGACGACGACGGGGCCCTGCGAGATCATGGTGTTCGAAGGCGTGCCCGGCGGCCCGATGGACTGCTGGGCGGACGTGAAGACGCCGCAGGAACACCTTGCGCGCAGCCAATGGATCCTGGACACCTTCACGCCATGGGAGGCCGAGCGCTGCAGGGACATCGAGCTGACCGACGACAACGGTATCCTCGCGGGCCGCTTCGCGCCGACGGTGCGCAAGCCGGTCGCGACATTGCCCTCGGGCCGCAAGGTGCTGGGCCTGGCCGACGTGGTGGTGCTCAACGATCCGATCACGGGGCAAGGTTCCAACAACGCGGCCAAGTGCGCCGACACCTATCTGAAGAGCATCCTCGCGCGCGGCGACGGCGCGGCCGATGCGGCGTGGATGCAGCAAACCTTCGACCGCTACTGGTTCGGCTACGCGCAGTGGGTCACGCAGTGGACCAACATGCTGCTCGCACCGCCGCCGCCCCATGTGCTCAAGCTGCTCGGCACCGCCGGCGCGATGCCGCCGCTGGCCAGTGCCTTCGCCAACGGCTTCGACGACCCGCGCACCTTCTTCCCGTGGTTCGCGGACCCCGCGGAGGCGGACCGCTACATCGAAACCTGCGCGGCCGTCGCGTAGTCTGGAGTGAACGCATGAAGCGACGCGTGGCCATCGTCGGCGCCGGACAGTCCGGCATGCAGCTCGCGCTCGGCCTGCAGCGCGCGGGGCACGAGGTGACGGTTTTTTCGAACCGCACGGCGCGGGAGATTCTCGAAGGACCGGTGATGTCCAGCCAGTGCATGTTCGAGACCGCGCTGCAGACCGAGCGCGAGCTGGCGCTGGACTGGTGGGCGAGCGAGTGCCCGCCGGTGGAAGGCATCGGAATGACGGTGCGCAACCCGGAAGGCGGCAAGGCCCTCGAATGGAGCGCGAGGCTCGACGGGCCTGCGCAGTCGATCGACCAGCGGCTCAAGATACCCGCCTGGATGGCGGAGTTCGAGAAGCGCGGCGGCCGGCTCGTGCTGCAGGACGTGGGGCTCGATGCATTGGAGACTTGCGCTGCAACGCACGATCTTGTGGTCGTTGCAAGCGGCAAGGGCGAGATCTCGCAATTGTTCGAGCGCGACACGGAGCGCTCGCTATTCGATCGACCTCAGCGTGCACTGGCGCTGACCTACGTGAAGGGGATGAAGCCGCGCGAGCCGCACTCGGCCGTGTGCTTCAACCTCATTCCCGGCGTGGGCGAGTACTTCGTGTTCCCGGCGCTGACCACCACGGGGCCCTGCGAGATCATGGTGTTCGAAGGTGTACCCGGTGGCCCGATGGACTGCTGGACCGATGTGAAGACGCCGCAGGAACACCTTGCGCGCAGCAAATGGATTCTCGACACCTTCCTGCCCTGGGAAGCGGAACGCTGCACGGACATCGAGCTGACCGACGACAACGGCATCCTCACGGGCCGCTTCGCGCCGACGGTGCGCAAGCCGGTGGCGACGCTGCCTTCGGGGCGCAAGGTGCTGGGGCTGGCCGACGCTGTGGTGCTCAACGATCCGATCACCGGCCAGGGCGCCAACAACGCGGCCAAGAGCGCGGACATCTACCTGAAGCGGATCCTCGAACACGGCGACGCACCGTTCGACGCCGCGTGGATGCAGGAGACCTTCGACCGTTACTGGGAAGGCTATGCCCGCTGGGCCACCGACTGGACGAACAGCCTGCTCGCGCCGCCGAAGCCGCACCTGCTGAAGCTGCTGCAGAGCGCCACCCACATGCCCGCGGTCGCAAGCACCATCGTCAACGGCTTCGATGATCCGCGCATCTTCGTGCCCTGGTGGTTAGATGCCATCGAGGCGGACCGCTTTCTGGAAGCCCGGGCGCGCGAGGCGGTTGTGGACCGCTTCGACCGACGCGACTTTCGCAAGGCCCTCGGACAGTTCACCACCGGCGTGACCGTCATCACGACCCGGGCCCTCGACGGCCGTCGCGTGGGCATGACCGCCAATTCGTTCTCTTCGGTTTCGCTGGACCCGCCACTGGTGCTGTGGAGCCTGGCCCGGCAGGCGCCGAGCGTGGCCGACTTCACCGGCGCCAGCCACTTCGCGATCAATGTGCTGGCGGCACATCAACACCACCTGTCGCGCCAGTTCTCGACGCCGCAGGCGGACAAGTTCGGGGGGGTGGACTGCTGCGAAGGCACGGCCGGCGTGCCGTTGCTGAGTGGCGTCATCGCCCGGTTCATCTGCCGCAACGTGAAGCAATACGACGGCGGCGACCACCTGATCTTCATCGGCGAAGTCGAGCGCTACGACCGCTTCGACGGCGAGCCGCTGGTCTTTCATTCGGGCTACTACCAGGTGACCACGCGACATCCGGAATGCGTGCAATGAGCGCATGGCCCGCACCATCATCCAACCCTTGAACGGAGCAGTTCACATGCAGGAAAAAGCGCCCGACGCCACGCACCACATCCGCATCCAGGCCACCGACGGCAGCGGCAGTTTCAGCGGCTACCTCGCCGTGCCACGCTCGGGCGCCGGCCCGGGCCTTGTGCTCGCGCAGGAAATCTTCGGCGTGAACGCCACGATGCGCGAGGTAGCTGACTACTACGCCGAGGAGGGCTACGTGGTGCTCGTACCCGACTTGTTCTGGCGCCAGGAGCCGAACGTGGAGCTTGGCTACTCGCCGGACGACTGGCAGCGTGCCTTTGCCCTCTACAAGGGCTTCGACGAGGCCCGCGGCATGGAAGACATGCAGGCCTCGATCAGTGCGCTGCGCCAGCGCCCCGAAGTGCAGGACGCCAAGGTCGGCGTGCTCGGCTTCTGCCTTGGAGGCAAGCTGGCCTACCTCGCGGCCTGCCGCACCGATGCGGATGTTGCCGTCGGCTACTACGGCGTGGGCATCGACGCTGCACTCGACGAGGCCGACAAGATCAAGCGCCCGCTCACACTGCACATCGCAGAGCTCGACAAGTTCTGCCCGCCCGAGGCGCGCGACCGCATCGTCGCCACGCTCCAGGGCCGGCCCGGCGTCTCGCTGTATGTGTATCCCGGCATGGACCACGCCTTCGCACGCGCCGGCGGCGAACACTTCCACAAGCCCTCGGCGCTGATGGCGCACGAGCGCAGCATCGCCACGCTGAAGGACGCCATCGGCCCGCATTACGACCTCTCGGCACTGTGGGACAAGCACTGCGAATACGAGTTCGCCACCCGCAACGTCGACGACACCATGTCGACCATGGTGGCCGAGCCGTACGTCAACCACATCCCGACCATGACCGGCGGCGTGGGCTACAAGGCGCTGCACGCGTTCTATACGAACCACTTCGTCAACAGCAATCCGCCCGACACCTCGCTGGTGCCGATCTCGCGCACGGTGGGCGCCACGCAGGTGGTCGACGAGATGCTGTTCTGCTTCACGCACACCACCGAGATCCCGTGGATGCTCCCGGGCGTTGCGCCGACGGGCAAGCGCGTGGAAGTGCCGTTGCTCGCCGTCATCAAGTTCCGCGGCGACAAGCTCTATCACGAGCACATCTACTGGGACCAGGCCAGCGTGCTGGTGCAGGTGGGCCTGCTCGACCCCAAACTGCTACCGGTGGCGGGGATCGAGACGGCGCGCAAGCTGCTGGACGAGACGCTGCCGTCGAACACCTTGATGTACTTGGGTAACAGAGGTGGGCAAGCGAGCCTGGAAATCTACGCACAGACCACGTAAGCCCAGGTCGGGCATTCGAACACCGTCTTTGCGAACGCAGAGAGGCAACGCCGCTTCATCGGCAGAAATGATGAATTAGATCAATAACTCCTCGATGCATATAAAAGTGCAACGGCTCCACCTGGGCGCTGGAACAGGAGAACTTGTGCGACTGTATGTTTCCCCGCTTCCTTTCGAAACCGCACTGAGCGGCTCGTTTCTCGGCACCAGCCATGCACGCAGCGCAGAGCTCGACGAGGACATGGACCCCATGCGGGTCTTGCTCATCGACCATCAATCGACCCAGTGCAAGACCTTCAACGAAGGACTGGAGAGAAACGGTTTCACCGTGGACATCGTGAACAGCGAAAGCGCAACCGCGAACCCGGTCATCGCACAGGACTACGCGCTCATCCTCCTGAACTCGATGCGACCTGGCCAGGACGGAGTCCATGCCGTTCGAACGATCCGGCGCAAGACGGATGCACCTCTCCTGGTTCTGACCGAACGCGACAGCGTTGCCGCTCGCATAGCGGGCCTGGAGCTTGGAGCGAACGACTATCTGGTCAAGCCGTTCCAGTTTTCCGAACTGCTTGCCCGCGTCAAGGCGCTGGCCCGCAGCACCGGTGCACGCCATCAACCAGTGCTTCGCCTGGCCGATCTGGAGCTCGACGAGCGGCGCGCAAAGTTCTCCCGCGATGGGACCGAACTCGAACTGACCAGGATGGAGTTCACGTTGCTGGTGGTGTTGCTTCGCAACCAGGGCAAGGTACTTTCACGGTCCCTGCTCGCCAGGCGCGTCTGGGATATGGAATTCAATGCCAAGACCAACGTGGTCGACGTAGCCATCCTTCGCCTGCGCAGCAAGCTTGACGCCCCGTTCGAGTCGAAGCTGCTGCATACGGTGCGAGGCGAGGGGTACGTCCTCGAGGAACGTACCGAACCCTTGTAGAGCAAGAGCTGAAGAGAGGGAGCGAAAACGCACACTGCGTGTCGCGGACTAGAGCAGGCTCTCGAGCACCAGTGGTGCCAGCAGATCGATCTTCCAGTGTGACCAGACAGTGCTATGTTCTCCAGCGTTCGGTCCAACGGCCTTCGTGCCGGCGCATCGCCGAAGCAATCCGGTTGCCGCGAAGCAGCAAAGTCTTCAAAGCGAGCTGGAAGCGTAGTCTGAAGATGGCTGAGCAGCCTCCAGAAAAGTGACCCGACTGCACAGAATTTGTGCCGGGCACTGGCTAGCCGTTGGAATCTACGTCAGTTTGGCCAAGAAAAAATCTTCTTAACGCACCTCGAATGGCCAAAGTTTGCCTCGAGTCACAACGATTTGGAGTTGCTTGGGACTGGAAGTTGGCCCCGGAGGGGATTGAAGGCTGGGCTGCAGGCCGCGCCAGCATTCGATTCCCGAAGTTGGACGGCGAAATGTTCCCCCGTCCGTTCCCCCGCATTGGATGTACTTGTTCTGGGCGCGGCCGGCGTGCGCGTCGATGCGCCGCGAGTGGCGCCAAGGTCGAATGTGATCTAGACGGAGGGAACCCAATTGCCTGCGCGCGCCACTGCTGGAGAGGGGCCGAAGCCAGGTGGTCATACTTGAGCCCCCCTGCATGGAGCACACCGTGACCAATGCCATAAATCTGAAGGACTCCCATCTGATTGAGTTCTCTGTCTACTCCGGCGGCCAGCGAATAATCTGCTTCATCAGGTACGAGGCGCTAAAGGACCATCTCGGAGCCACATCGGGCAGCGTCGTTGATGTGCTTGAGGCGAACAGGGGATGCATCGATCCTGTGGCGATCCGCGTGGCGAACCGGACTCCTGACGGCGGGCACGTGATCGTGGAGACCAGCGACCTCTGATCCGCTGGTCATGGCCGGATTCTCCGGAGCTCGACCACCACACCCGCGGATTGACGGTCCAGGCGCCGGCATCGCCGTGCTCGCAACCTTCGGCTCTGGCATCCTCGCGGCTGATGTCCGGCAGGCGCTGAATCCCTGCCGCGCGGACGCACTCGGGGGCGGTATCGAGGAAGTTCATACTGGGGCCCTCAAAAACAGGAGACGGACATGCAACCTCAGTTCGAAAACGTCGTTCAGACGGAAACTGGCATTCGCAACGTGCTGGAAGCGACGTACAAGGGAATGAAGCTGGAGGTGGTGACGGGTTACGACATCACGCACGACGACTGGCCCTTCCACGTCTACTTGACGCCGGCGGGCGGCCCTAAGCAAAGGCTGTTCGATGCACCCACGCAGTACCGTGCCAACACCATGGAGGCGGCTTTCGAGCAGGGGAAAGCCATGGCCGCGCAGTGGCATGACCGCCAGTCCGGAGGCGGCTTTCAGAAGGAAGTCAAAAGGGACATGAGGCCGTACTGAATGCCGAAGCCGATCCGCACCGCCGAGCAGCTGAAGGCTATGCTGATCGCGCGCATCGAGGCTCTGCCAGGCCTTCGAGGTCAGCAGACGGACATTCACCGTGGCGGCGTCATCGGCATGCCGTCTGAAGACGGCGGCCCGAACTGGACTGTGCGCGTTGTCACCGACCGCGGCACGCACCGCGCTGACATTGCTCAGCTTATCCGCACGCTGCAGGGGCAGTTCGACCTCGAGGATTGAGGCGCGCGATACTGCCGGCTCCGCAACGAGGAGATCGTCATGCCCCGTGAAGTCAAAAGCGCCGAGGAGATCCAGGCTGAGGTTTCTCGACTCGTCCACGAGGGCGAGTTGGTGAGGGAAGATGGTGCCGTGATCGGCGTTCACCTTCCCCGAGCCTATGCCGACGGCGTGCGTGAGCCCAACGGCAGCAACTGGTACATGGACGTGTTCTCCAACTCGGCGGGCTACGAGGGCTGGGTAAAGCACGTCTACTACAAGGTCCAGTCGCAATGGGACTTGGAGAGCTGACATCACGCGCCCTCCGAGAACGGGCTGAGCTGCTGTGCGCGCTGCTTTGCCTAGGCGAGCAGGGTAGTGCCCATCAAGGCCATCCGAAAGTTCACCGCAAGCTGCGACCTCCTATCACAGAGGCCTGGGGCATGTTCACGCTGCAATTCCTTGTTCGCGTAACCAGGTCGTCACGTCGCCAGCTCGCCAACGTGTGCAGCGCGCGCCGTTCTTGATCGGCTGCGGGAAGTGCGCAGTAGCCATCTTCCGGCGGATCGTCGATTCGCCCAGGCCCGTGATCTGTTCCACAACACCGATGCGCAAGAGAGCGTCCGGGACGAGGGCCGCCTGCAGATGCTGAGCGGCTGGCGTCCGTTGCTTGTGTGCGGGAGCCGAGGATCGAGGTTCGCCGAGCTCGGCCAACTCGGCGGTGGCCTGAATCTTGGCCCACAACTCGGCCGGCACATTGACGGTCAGCCACCGGCCGGCGCCAGAGCGACTTCTGTTCGGGTCGCTGTGCCTGCACTGCAGCAGTTCGTGGATGAGCTCCATCATGCCGACGTTCCGCCACGGGTTGCCTCGACCACAACGGCTTGCACGATTGCGTTCCGGATACTCGCGCGAGCACCGACGGGGGCTGCACTCCACATTGCTGGAAAGCTTGCATCGATGTGCTCCATCACGGTAAAGGCGACCAAGTCGGCGTCGATCTTCGCCGCGGGCTTCTGCACCAGGCGCAACGTGCGCTTGCGGAGAATGGCGGAGCTCATGCCGGCACCCCCGTGCGCAGCGGTTCCTGGTTGAGGGGGGCGCTCATCGTGCCGTCGCCGCCCACGGCTCCGGCGGAGTACTCGACCATGGAGAGAGCGTAGTAGGAAGCTGGGCAATCGCACTGGTCCCCCAGCTTCGCCGACAACACCGCGTTGAAGCCGTCCAGCATGCTGGGGTCAGCGATCAGTTGCAGCAAGAACGCTTCCGTGAAACGAATTTGCGCCTTGCCGTCGCGGTAGGCCCGGAAGGGGCACGTCGCGTCGGGTTCGTTCATCTGCAGGTCGTCGGCCTCTTCGAGCATCGCCACGGCCAAGTCGCGCCCACGGATGAAGTTAGCTTCGTCGATGGTCAAACTCTTGACAACGCTGTTGCGGGATTTGGTGACAGCGGTCATCGCGTCCTCCGATAGACATTGAGGATGCGGCCGATCACCTGCATGTCGCGGTGGCCGTCGTGGATCTTGACCCACTTGTCGCCTTCGAAAATGTGCAGGCCCTCGATCGGCAGGCGTTGGAACATGCGTGCACCGAACCAACCGCAATCCATCGCCGTATTCGGGTACGCGATGATGTAGAGGCCTTCGTGAATCACGCACTGGTCGAAGTCGACCTCGATCACGTCAGACGCGCCGATCTTGTCGCCGTAGCTGCAGCAATGGTGCTGGAGCAGGTGCACGCCTCGCAGTCGGCCCTCGGTCTGGGTGAAGCTTTCGCGAACTGGAGTCAATGGGGTGGCCGGAACGAGCCGGCGTCCAGCGGTTGCGAGCGCCGCTTCCATCATTCGCTCCGGGATGCGCGACGTTCGCGGCGGCGTTGTGCATGCTCTTCGTGCAGCGCGACCTGTTGCTGCCCCTCGGCCGTCATCTGCTGGAAGACCGCGTGGCTGATGAGCATGTTCGCCGGCACGGTTGCGGTGCGCCCGGTGCTGTCCTGCACAGTGTGGAAGTCTGGCTCGTCGTTGTCGCCGTAGCCGACGCCGCACCAGAACACGCGGCCGATCATCGTGTCGAGCAGTTCCGCGGACTCGGGGAAGATCATCGGGCTCTTCGGATGGACGCTCACGACGTAGGCATCAGGAAAACGTGCGATGAGCTCTTGCTTGCGCGCTTCGGCCTGGGCCCAGAACGTGTGCTGGCCATCCAAGCGGCCGGCGCGCTTCGACCAGACTTCGAAGACCGGGACCTGCTTCCCTTCGCTGAGGCGCATGGCCACGTTTGCCATGTCGGCCCACTTGCTGAGTTCGGCATGCGCGGCATGCTGTTGCTTGTAGGAGCCGATCAGATCGCGTGCCCATTGGGGCAGCGTATCCTTGCGGTCAACACCGTAGCTATCACTCTCGTGCATGCTTTCGAACACGCCCCACCAGGTGAGGGCAACGTCTCGCATGCGCGCCAGCGCCTGCGTGCCGACGAATGCTTCGGGGTCGAATTCCCCTCGATATGCCGGAATCAGGCGGTTGCGTGGGGCGAGCTCGTTCTTGATGGGGCTCGGGGGCTTGTCGGTTGCAGAGGGTGAAGTGACAGCAGTCACCGTTTTGGTGACAGTAGTTGCTGTATTTTGTGGGCGCGTGCTAACATTTCCCATGATTCAGGTTCCTTGCTAGGGTTCTCGGGTCACAGAAGCCCCAACGGTTGCCGCCGTCGGGGCTTCGCCTTTTGTGGGTTCAGTTCATGGTCGCGGGTGCCAGCACCTCCTGCAGAATGGACTCGTGGTAGCTGTGCACGGTGCCGAACCGCGGGTCGCGCACGTCGCCGATGACCAAGCCTTTTTCGCGCGACAGCGCCGCGCACTTCCGGCCGAGGTTTGCTGCCGTGCGGGCATCGACAGGTCGCCCGATCAGGTTGGAGTAGCCGAGGACGGTGAAGTGCTTGTTCTCGGGCTGCGTGCGAGCCTCGATGACGGCCACGTTCTCCTGCAGGCGGGCAAGCTCGGTGGCCTGGCGCGTCTGTTCCTGCTCGATCGCATCCTGGCGCACCAGCGCTTCAATCAGCGCCGCTGTGCGTGGATCCTTGACCGCGGGCAAGGTTGCCGCCTTGGCGCGTCGTTCGCATTCGAGGAAGTACTCCCGGACTTCGAAGCCGCGATCAGTACCACTCATCATCCCGATGTGCTTGCCGGCTTCGAGGGTGAAGTGGTACTCGGACTGGATCTGGCCGGTTGTGGAGAGCTCCCCCTTTTGGGTGAGCTTCACGAAATCACGGTTTTCGACAAAGCGGCCACGCTTGATCTGTGCCTTGGCCCAGCTGGTGAAGTCTTTCCCGACGCCAAGTTCGGCGTGCAGTTCGCGGCCGCTGATGGTCGAGATGAGGTCACTGCCGATCTGGCGCGAGTTGATGGCGATGTTGATGGACATTGCTAGGGTTCCTGGGTTACTTGCTGGGCTGCTCGGCCGCGAGTTGCCGCTCGTCGGTCCGTGCTCTTAAGGTATCAGTTGAACGACGATCTCCGCTAGGTTGCCGGCCGCGCGTTCCCTTGAAGGTCGAGCGCAGACGGTTGACGATCTCTCCGTTCAGGCTGCGGTCGCTGTCGATTGATGCCTCCTGCACTTGAGCGTGGAGATCAGCAGGGAGGCGAACTTGCATACGGATCGGAGGGGTGGATATTTGTGACATAAAAATAGTGTCATTTGAGGTATTGTGAAAGTGACACGGTTGCAGTGTCAATGGGTGTGACACTGTTTTGGTGTAAATTCTTCAAATGGAAGAAGACCGCTACACGCGCATCACGCTGCGTATCCCGAAGGATCTGCATGCCAAGCTCGATGAGGCAGCGGAGGCAACCTCGAAGAGCCTGAATGCAGAAATCGTGGCAAGGCTCGATAAGTCGTTCGAGCCATCTGCCGAAGCAGGGCTTCTCGCATTTGTTCGGCGGAACGAGATGCAGCTTGCGGAAATGGAGTTGGCGCTGAACTACAGGTCCATGCGCTTCGCAGAGGCTGTGTCGGTGCTTCAGCGCATCGCAGTAGCGATCGAGCGATCGCCGTATATGTTCGACGACCTGCAGGGCATGACGGGGACTGTCAACAACCTGATCGATGAGGCGACTACCTTGAGCGACGCTAGGAATCAATCCCAGGCTCTCATCGGCAGGGTACAGGGAGCTCAGCGTCGCTTTGACGACGCGATGCAGCGCCTGAAAGAAATGGCCACCAAAGCCGGGCCGGTCGAATCGGTGAAGAAAGTTGGCATCCTTGATGTGCCGCCGCCTTTCGTTGACAAAAACCTTCCCGTACCGAAGTACGTCAAAGCGATGCGGCCGAGGCCGAACGCCAAACCTAAGCCCTGACCCACAGTTGGGGCGCGAATGAGCGACAACGACATGCTGCTGCTCGGCTGCCTGCTGTTCGTGGTCACGCTCGCGCTGGCCAGGATTTGCCACGATGTTTTGTACGAGGATGGGCGTGGTGGCGAGCCCAAGCCCTGACCGATTCACTGCGAGAGGTTTCATGCCCCGCAGGTTGCCCTCGTCTGCAGGCAATGTCAGGGTGAAACGCTTCACCAGGCTCCGCATTTCCATCGTCGACCTCGCTCATTTCCGCGGTGCATCCGATGTGCTGCGGTATGTCGGCAACTTTGCTGCAGCCGATCACGAAAGAGGGGCAGTTGCCCTCCTCAAATGGGCAACTGCCTTCTAGCGCCTTATTTCATGCGGGTTTCGAGGGCATCCGGAATTTTCTTAAGGTGGCCTTCGATAGTGGTTTCGCCGATCGAGATACCCATGCCCTCGGCGGTACTCCGGATCAGGCCGGCGGTTTTTGCAGGCTTGCTGTAGTCGAGCTTTGCCTCTTTGCAGAGCACCGCAATGATCGTGAGCAGCGTTTTCTGTACCTTGGGATGGATCGAATCGGGCTCTTCCTGTTTAGCAGCAGCACTTTGAAAGTAGCCCGCCTTTTTCGCAGCATCCAACCAGGGAATATCGATGCCCTTCGACTCTGCCCAGTCAAAAAAGTACTGTGGCGCTGCTTGGCTTGGGTGTTGAGGATTTGATTTCCAAAGACGCTCAAGACCCTCAATCTGAGCTATCCGTGCATCCTTGTCCCCGTTGCCGTTGTGCAGTAGTCCGCCTTCAACTTTGAAGTACCCAAAGCCTTCATAAATTTTGGATGGGATCACCCCGGCGATCAAAAACATGGCGGCCTCCATGGACCATGTGTCCATGACTAACCATTGGTGGAGTTCTTCACGGTCGTCCCCCAAACGGGAGAACATGTCTCGGTCCCTTACTTCTTTGGAGGAGAGTTCTGGCTTAGCCTCTTTTGGTGATTCTCCGAAGGAGTACACCGACTTCATTCCTATGGCTGAGAGCCAACGCCGTACCTCCGCTCTTTCAAAGTAAGCCCCCCCAAAATCCGGGATGTCTTCGGCGAAAATTGACAGCCCGTAGCCCGAGTCTGTGCTTCGTACTCGTGTCATGGGCTCAGATTCCAGGTACATAGGCACGGCTGCGAACGAGCGCAGGCTTTCTTTTGCATCGCCGCCCCAGGTCGCAGCGGCATTCAAAAGGTTAGCCGCGCCGGCATAGGCCCGCTCCATTCGGCGAAGAATTGGTGTGATCTTCGCCACAAACTTTGCCTCTTCTCCCATCACGCCAAAAAGCGCGGTGTTCTTTTCTGGAGGAATTCCGGCGATCAGTTCAGCAACTTCCTTTGCCTTGAAGTGTTCGGCGAAGTCCCAGTGCGACAAATCTTCCATACCCCTCCGGTCAACGGTCAATCACACCCGTGATATTGCCATCAACACGAGGGAAGAGGAGGAGAGCACCGGAGGGCAGGGCTTGTCCCTATGCAAAAAGCTGTTCACCAGCCCGCTATCGTTTCACACTCGTGTCCCCAAAACTCAGGAGACAAACATGGTGGACGACCTCAAGAATCGTGGCCCGGCTGACCGCTCGCGCATAAATGTTCACGAAGCCTGGGAACTTGGCTACTGGACAGGCGTGTTGGGCGTGAGCGAGGCAAAACTGCGCGAGGCTGTCAAAGCTGTCGGCGTGATGGTCGTTGACGTACGGCGCTATCTGGGAAAGTAGTGGCCCTCATCGAAAGGCGTGCCGGTTCGATGCCGGCCCCGGGCGCCTGCTGTTGCAGGCCAACAAAGGGGGAGGGGCTAGACCATGTCTTCGAACGGCGAGATGAGCTACGCTGTGGTCGAACAGGGGGCTTCATGATCAAACGACTACTGAGCAGAATCCGTCGGCGGTCGATCGCGCGTACTGCGTCCCTACCGCCGGTCACGCTGTGTGTGCTGGAAAGACCGGGGTTGGGCAGTTTCGTTGACCCCAATCCGTGGTTCGACGTGGCCATGTTCGCGTCGAACGGCGAGCGGGTGGGGCGCGTTGGATATGGGGTGTCGCCGCTTTTCGAGTGCGTGTATGTGGATGGCTTGCATATCGAGCCCCAGTTCAGGGATCAGGGCTACGCGAGCAGCGTCTTGCTAACCATCTCGCAGCAATGCGCAGCAGGCGGCCAGCCGCTACCCATCACGGCCATGCATGAGGTGGGAACATCTCTAGGCTTTTGGGGAAAACTCCGCCTCGGCTGCGTTCCAGGCTTGACCGTGACCATGGACATCCGAACTGGCGATCACGAGCCACTTCGCAGGCGCTGGCGCGCCGCGTTGTTCGCGTCATAGGAGTTCGGTAGTCGCGCTTCAACGGTAAAGCGTGGCGGCCCGATTCCGGCCCCGGGCATGAAAAAGCCCGCGCGAGGCGGGCTTGATTTGGAAAGCAAGGCTCTACCAGCCGTGGGTGCGATAGCGCTCCGCGACCTCGGCGTAGGTCCCATGCGCCTCATCGGTATAGCTGAGCCAGATGCTGTAGATCAGGGTGAGCATTGACAGACAGGCGAAACTGAGAAATGTCCATCCGGCGAGCGCTGTGTCGGCGCCAGAATTCAGCATCGCAGGAATAGTTAAGAAATTCGCGATGGCAAAGCCAAATACGAATAGGAAAATCGCTGCGAGCGCGTAGTGAATCCAGCGCCGTTTGCCGTACTTGTGTGCGATCCATCCTGTGTTGAGCAGCTTCAGCATTTCCATCTCCTATGGCATCAGCGTACCGGAAAAGGCCACCTAATGCGATGCCGATCACGACCGAAAACCCCGTGTTCAAGCTTTCTGAGGATCCGCGCTAGAAAAGCGCATGCCTGAACCTCGCGGCCGTCGCCACCCTCTGTTCCTCCGGCTGACCAAGCCGATCGATCCTGTCTACCCGGATGCTGTGACGCCTGTCGCCTGGGACGATGAGGAGTTCTACGAGAACGTGAGGGGCGTGGTCTACATCGTCACTCGGCAGTGCGCTCGGATGCGAGCCTGGGCGCAGCAGCTACGCAAGCTGCACGGAGCCGACGAGACCTACAAGACGGAGGAGGGGCTCAGCCGGCTCAGCGGTGCGCCGTTGCGGGAGGCGAATCTCCGCGGGCTTGGCACCAGCCTCGATCTCTACACAGAACATGGCGGGGAAGTTCTCGCAGCGAGGTCTGCGGTGCGTGCATACGTGGCCACCGATCTGCTGGCGGTCGTGACTGATCGCGGCGGCGGTGGCGCCGTTGGCTTCGTCTCGTTCGGCCTGAAGTGGATCGCCGATGCTTTCGATGGCATGGAAGACGAGGTCGAGTTGGAGGTCGAGCTCGACCAGGCCTGGATGGATCCTGCTTTCCGGCGGCGGGGCTGGGGCGAGTTGGCGGCGACCGCCATCGCCTGCGCCACAAGGCGGCACGTTGACCAGGTCGAGGCAACGACTCACTGGCCTTCCGGCTTCGTTGCCCCACTCAAGATCACGGTGTGTGCCGACCTCTACAGCACGAGCGGCGAGGCGCTGCTGGCCAAGTGTGCTGACTACGTTGCGCTTGCGTTCGGGATCAGCTCGGAGCTGCAGCGGGTGCGGGTGTCGGAGATCGTGTTGGATGGCCGGTGGTAGCGAATTCCCATGAAAAAGCCGCCTCAGGGACGGCTAGGCCTAAGCCGAGGCGACTTGTGACGGGCGATAGAGCACCCATATAGCCAGCTCTCCAGTTCCCTCAGGATGGCGGTTGGCCTCCCCTTGGAGGAGGCGGTCCGGCTCCAAAATGATTCTGAGAGTCCTGAAAATTTCCTCGCAACGAGTTGTGCAGACGTGTGCACTGTTCATTCACCGTGAAGATTTCGTGACGGGTTGCTATAATATTAATAGCGTTAAACCTATTGTCGCTCTGGAGTTTTTCCTGTTTTTGCGCTGCACAAATGAGCAGTAGGGGAATCCCGAAAGAGGGAGCAAAAAGCGCTAGAGACGCGTCACAATAACTTTTGTCATCATGGCGCGCCGTAACCGCGTTGTGATGCTGTGGCAGGAAGGTCCTCCTGCCAGGATGGCGACTATCCTGAAGTCGAGTTTTGAGAGACGACTATGCAAGCCCACATCCATGGTTCCGGTTTCGGTACTGCGGCGTCGGTGCAAGCTTTTGCCGCCCGCAACCTTCAACTGCTTTCTGCAATCGAAACGACCCTTGGCGTGCTCAAGGCTGATACAGCTTATGTGCGCATCATGGCCGGAGAGGTTGAGGACTGTCTTGCCAAGCTGAAATCCGAGCAATCGGATTGCCCCCTTGACCCCAGTGGCCGAGTCTGTGATCTGCTGCATAAATGCTTGGACTCCGCAAGCCGCATGTATGCGGATAACAAGGCGCGCAAGGCTTCGGCTGAAAAAGACAGTCGACTGACCCCCGAGGATGGCATTGTTGATGCCTTCGACGCTTTCCTTGAGGGGCTGCGTGATCTCCACGATCGCCATGTTGACCTTCTGGACTGGGTGGAAACGCATGATGCACTTCTGGTGCCTTCCAGTGGAAAAGCCTATGGCTCTGTTGATGAGCTCTTCTTGGCGATGGGTGTGAAGGTCTGAGCGCGTGGCTATCACGGTTGCGGGCTTCGACTTTTCTGAGCGATTTCGAATCGAACTGTCCGCTCTCGACCCTCAGATCCAGAAAGCCGCAAAAGAAGCGCTCGACCTCCTTCAGAAAAATCCAGCGGCAAAGAGCTTGAGACTGCACCCTCTCAAGGACTATGCAAAGCCGACGATCTGGAAAATAGACGTCTTCACGAACAAATCCCACCAGATTACGTTCGAACTGATCAGCAATATCGCGAACCTAAAGCGAATCGCCACGCATTCCGAGATTGATCGAGCGCCTAGGTAAAGCCCTCTCCCGAGGGCTTTTCCACATCTGGCTCAGCAGAGACGGAACTGGATCCAGGCGAGCATCTTCGCCTAACGACCGATCGACTTCGTCAAGGGCAAGCTCACAAGCCTCCGAACTTGGCCGCTGGAGCACTGAATGACCACCCGCATCCCGTCAGAGAAGCTGACTTCCACGATCTGCTTTTTGGTGGTGTAGAACGACAGTGCCGCGGCGATGATGATGCCCAGGATGAACCCAATACCTGGAATCACCACGTTCAAGATGAAGCCGAAGATCACTGCGCCGATCACGAAAGAGAAACAACCGAAGTTCTTCTGCGATTCGGTGCGAGCATCGACCCGCGCAATCGATGTGAGCGGATATAGCTGCTTGCGCGAGCTTCGAATGTCGAAGGCATCTCCCTTTACGTAGGCGTATCCGTCAGTGCCAAAGCTTCCGCCCGTGATTTTCATCCCTCCGAACATATTTTCTCCTCCGGTAATTGTTGTCTGGGTCGTACTATTTCACTGGCCATGGCAGAGGCTTTGACGGCGTAACTCGAGGATCTGACTTCCTTGTTTGTACTCGGTGAACTCGACGAGGATCTTGCCGTGACAGAGCTTCATTCGCGGGCTACTCGCCAGCGGTCAGCTTCGATCCGTCAGCGAAGATGACGGTCTCAGGCACGAAACGGGTCTTGTATTTGCCTGGTTCAAGGTTCCAGACGGCTTTGTGCTGCTCCAGGAACTGGTTGTAGTCGCGCCCCCCGGTCCAGACCATGTCTTCGCCTGGCTTGATGGTTTCTGTGATACGGAAGTTCACGCCTCCGACTGTTTTGTCGAAGATGTCCACAAACTCCAGGCTGCCTGCCACCCCAGCGATCGGCTTGCTGCTGGTGTTTTTCACGCCAATCTTGAATTCTTGGTAGTCGCTGTATCGTCGGATCTCGAAGTTCCTCGGTAGCTCTTTCTTTTCGACCAAGGTGACGAGGACAGCCTTGTCGAGTTCGGCGATCTTCTGGGCACGCTCTGCTGCTAGCTTCTCTTTTAGCGCAGCTGCCTCGGCGTCTTTTCGCTCACGCTCTGCAATCCACTGCCTCTGTTGCTCGATTGCGCTCGCGATTGTTGTGCCTATCGGCACCCCTTTGCCGCCAAACACTTCGCCCATCTTTGCGCGGGCGAGGTAGCCGGCAACAAGCTGTCGTTCGTCGTCGGACAGCTTCTTCATTGAAGGCGCGAGGTCCTTGTCCCAAGTGGCCATGTCACTCGGGATAACCGTCTCCGTTGGCTTCGAGCAGCCAACCAGTACGATCATGGACGCAAGAACACAAGCTGTAAGTTTTTTCATTCCCTCTCTCCTTTACTGCAGGCGACTATAACTTTTCGTTACAGCGATGACCTGAGCAGGAACCCTGTTATTTCTGGGGTGGAGTGAAGAACCGCTCGATGTCCGCGATGGTCTGCTCAACTAGCGCCGTGTCCTCGGGGTGCTCGACCAGATCGACCAGCAGGTTCGCCAAATTCTTTCGAAGAGTCGGTCGCTGCTGAGCGGCGATCTCAGCCAGGTACTCCACCAGCGCCCGTACTGACGGCTCGGCATCGGCACCTACGAGCTTGAGCGAGGCGCGTTCGGTCCTGGGCCCTTTGCCCGTCTCCAGCCACTCTGGTGAGACGCGCAATGCTTTTGCGAGCGACACTAGTTCCCGCGGACGCTGGCGCAGGCCGGATTCGATGTTGCCGATCGCGCTCTGGGTCACACCGGCTTCGTCTGCCAGTTGCACCTGGCTCCAGCCGAGCGCGCCTCTCGCTTCCTTGATGCGACTGCCAATGGTGCTCATGCCCACCTCCAGAACGCGCGCGCAATCAGGCCGAGCAAGAACAGAACGAACAGCAGGCCGATGACGCTGGCGCGGCGTGCTGCGGCAAAAGCTCGGTAGAGCAGGGCGAGCGCGATCACGAGGCGGCCGCCTTCTGCTCGATGGCCACAGTCAGGTCGCTGAGTGCGCCCTTCGTGTAGTGCCGCAGCATGCCGACCTGCTCTGCGCACTTCATGCGCAGCAGTGGTGCCACATCGGCCGAGCTGCTGACCAGGTCCAGGGTGGTCTGGGCGCTGATCAGCACCTCGAGGGGGATCGTGGTCGCCACAGCGCTCACGACCATTCTTTCAAGAGCCGCTCACGGCCAGCGGCATCAGCTTCCTGGTACTGCTTCGCCATGAGGGTCGCACGCGCCATGCCTTTGTGGGCGCCCAAGCTGCATCGGCAGATCTCGCCGTCGACCATCCAGTCGCCATCCGCGTTTTGCGTGATGCGGTCGATGGCCTGGTGCTTCAGCCAGTCCTTGAGGTTTGGCGGGAGGCTGGTCAGTACGCCGGTGGTGCGCTGGGCATTGTCCTTAAGTCCTTGCATTCTGTCGCTCCATGATGAAGGCTTAAGAATAGCAATACTTTGCTAATCATTCAAGCAAAACTTTGCTTCAAAATTTGAACGCCTCCTTCAGCAGAGCATTGCGGCGAAGAAGAGCCCGCTCGCAGCGGGCTTGTGAAGAGCCGCTAGCCTAGACGGCTGTGATGAGGCGGCGCGCGGCAGCCAAGACGGTGCGTGCATCATGGGCCGAGATGTTCTTTCTTAGTCGGTAGTCCGCATCGACGCGGTCTCCGTGAAGTCGGCGAAGAGCGACACCCTTGGCTCGCGAAATGCGCTTCTGATCGTCAGTCAGTGATGAGGCCGGGTTCTGCAACTGCGCGGCGAATTCGACATGGACCCCTTGATTTTTTACATCACTGGGTACTGTCCCCGGGGCTGGCAATGCCGCATGCCAAGCGAGACAGTCGTGATATGCGGCGTAATACACGCGGCTGATAGCTGCGCGAGCTTTTGCTTCTATGCCTTCAGTCTTGCTTGTGAGATCCGCTGCAGCAGCGAGAAGCTCCGCCGGTGAAACTGCCACTTTACGCCTCCGCAGTGGAAGTCGATTCAACTGTGCCCACGAAGCCGACCGTTAAGGGCAAGCGATCCAGATCGGCCGCCACTACGCGGTCAATGAACTCCGCATCCATCTCGGCCGCCTCTTCAGGAGTCACTTCCAATCGGTAACGGATGCCTGGGCAACCCATCTCTTCGTCGAACGAGAATCGAGGTGCTCGGTCGAGCCATAGGAGCCCACGTTCCCGCATCAAGTCACCGGCGATGTCCAAAACGCGCGCGAACGCCTCATCCGGAACACCTAAATCGCGAGTTCCATCAGCGATTCGCTCGATTTCATCAAGCTGATCTACTTGGTCTAGCGGGATCTGAGCAACGCGCGCTTGCTCCAGAAGCTCGCGCGCGAAACCGAACCCACCATTTCCAACTGCATGAGGAAGACCCATGCCGACATTTTGATACTGAACCGAAAAGACCAGGCGGGCTTCTGATTGCGCTCGGCTAAACAACCCCAGATTTTGGTACATGGCTGCTCTGTGCGACCTTCCGAGCCAAGGGTCGATCCCGTTGGTCTCTGCCCGAGTAATGAATCGATCAACCTGGTCAATATTTCCTGTCAAGTGCATGACGTCGGCCATGCGCAAAAAGGCGCTCGCGCGCCCGGCTGGAAGTGCCTTTTCTAAGGCGTCCATCCATGCAACGATCTGAGGGTCGTCCGCCGCTAGGAAGTGACCCAGAGGGGTGAGGACTTGGACGATCTCTTGGTGGACCGCATCGGCAATTTTTGCGTGGAGTGGATTGCTCACTCTAGACTTTCAATCGCTGGTGAGGGAGCTATTGCAATTCTTCAGAGCGGGTCGCCTTGTGAAGAATCCTCGCCTGTTCGAGCAACGCCTCTTGCGCCTTTGAGGGCATTCCTCGGAAGAGGGCGCTCAGTTCTAGCACGAACTTCTCAACGCTGGCATCACGTTCGGACGCTTCTGGGATCAGCATCTCCCACGGCTCGACGCCGAGTGCGTCCGCGATCATCGCCATCTCGGTGAGCTTGGCTGAAGGTTCCTTGCCCTTCGCTCCCGCCTCGCGCTCCTTCGGGTTGAGGTAGTTGCCGACGGAGCGCTGAGCCACGCCTGCACGCTTCCCGAGTGATACCTGCGACAACCCAGCGGCATCCATGCGCCGCCTCAGGTTGGCGGCGAAAACAGCATTGATCGAGATTTTTCCCATTGAGGAGAGTCTGGCTGGCAGATTGAGCAAAGTATTGCTTGTTTTCAAAGCAAAGTTTTGCTATGTTTGCGGGCATGAGCACACCACAACCTTTGGACGTCGAAGTGCGCGAACTGCTGGGCTCTCGGAAGGGCGAATGGCAGTTGATCGCATCGCAATCAGGTATCAGCTACTCCTGGTTGTCGAAGTTCTTCAACAACCACATTGACAACCCCGGGTATCAGACGCTGCGCAGCTTGCACGCAGTGTTGACGCATCCGTCCGAACCTGCGGGAGCCTGACCGATGCCCCGCACCAGCGAACTCTTTCCGGGCGACAGGCCCGAGGTCTTCGTCTTGCCGGCCGGGACGATCTGCAAGCGCAACGGGATTCCGTTCGCGCTCTTGAACGCAACGCAGATTGAATGTGACGGAGAAAGCTACAGGACGCTCTTCAGCCAGGAATTGCAGTTGTCGTTGAATCCTGCCCAGGCAGCGGGTTTGCCCGTGATGTCCACCACGAACACTTCGTCGTTGGAATCCATGCGAGACCAGAGCCAGTCGCGCAACTGCACGGGTGTCCAGTCGGTGGACACGATCCACGTGGAGTCCAAGCAATGCCAGTAAGTGGGGAAGGTTTGCTTGATGTCGGCGATCAAGCCGGCGTAGTCCTGGCCCGCCTTGTTCAGGTCGTAGCCAAACAAGAGGTTGCTCATGGAGGCCCCCGTGCGAAGTGAAGTTGTGGAAAAACCATCTTCGCACGGGGTGCCTTTCATGGCCGTCACCAGAACGTGGGAGGCGCGCCATGCGTAGCACCCGCAAGAACGGCCCGCGCACGCGCGCCGTGAAGCTGATGCACGCGACGCATCCAGCCAGCCTCGAATCCCGCGTCAAGACTGCGTTGGCAGCTTCACAAGTGGTCGCATTGGTGTCGGGATCATCGTTAGGAGCGCTGCATCGCGCTGCTGCAGAAACTCGTCCGAGACAGGATCTGCAAGGTTCCGCTCGTATGCCCTGTCCGCCGCGATCGAAATCTGCTCGGCCACAACGGCGGCTATTCGCGGCTCTTGCGAGACTGCTCGGAGCACGCCGATGACCAACGTTGTCAGAGCCTGCAATCGGGTTTCGGCCGCAAGCGCGTTCTTCGAGGTCTGCTCCGATAGGCCGAAGAGCGACATGACGTGCTTCTCGAGTTCTTCGTTGGACATTTTGTCTGCCCCTCGCGGGGTCCGTAGTGTGGTGCTCGGACTCTACCCCGCGAGGTGGCGGGCACCAATTCACCAGGGTCTCCGGGCCGACCGTGAACTGCTGCTTGGCGTCACGTCCACGACGGTTGCGCTGAACCGCAGAACGACGTCGCCATCGATCCATCGGATCTCAAGCTTCGACGTGCGCAATGTGATGCGCGCCGGCATCAGGCCGCTCGGATCCGCATTAGTCGCGATGCTGGTTCGCGTGCTTTGGTGGATCAGGTCCGGATCGTGGGCCGGAACTCGTCTTGGGGCGATGTGTGAGGTCATGGGAACGAAGTCTCGGAGAGCTCCCCTGCAAGAACCAGCAAGGCCGCATGCAGCGGTCGGGATGTTCTGGAACGACTTGGCACCGCACTGCAACAGTCTGGAAGGTGCTGCATGAGCGAGAGCACACACAGCCCCGCGGAATTGGCCCAGAAGATTGTCTCGACGGTGCTCAAGGCCACCCAGCGGGAGACGAAGCAGACGGCCATTGCCACGGCGATCGGTATGCCCGAGAGCACGCTTTCGCGGCTGTTGTCCGATCACCTTGAAAAGCTCGCGCTGGTACTGGCCCATGCGGGACTGCGCGTCGTGTCGAGTGATGCCCGGTGCTTCGACCCAACATACATCGATGCCGTCCTGACCCTCGCGCGTCAGCACATGTCATCGCTGCAGTCGGTCCGAAGCCTGGAATGGGAGGACTGATGCGCCGCGCTACAAACCGCGTGATCTATATCGCGCACTTCATCTACTACCTCCGCATCCACCGCTCCTGGTCGAGCGCGTTGTGGTGCATGGCTCACGAAGGACGGGCCTGGCGTTGAACTACTTTGAGCTTCACATCGGCGACTACGCTGAGGCCACACAACATCTGAGCATCCTCGAGGACGGCGTGTACACGCGCCTTCTGCGCAAGTACTACGCGAGCGAGAAACCATTGCCGGTCGAAATCGAGAAGGTGCAGCGCCTGATCGTCGCGAAGTCGAAAGAGGAGAAGGCGGCCGTCGAGGCCGTGCTGTCGGAGTTCTTCGATCTACGCGACGACGGCTGGCACCAGGATCGTTGCGACGACGAAATCGCGCGGTATCTGGCCGGTGAGCCCGAGCGAGTCGCCAAGAAGGCCAATGAGGACGCGCGCACCGAGCGGCATCGCCAAGAGCGCGCCACGCTGTTCGCGGCGCTGACCAATGCCGGTAGGCATGCCGCTTGGAACACTGGCATCAAGGAACTCAGAGCGTTGGTGGCAGCGTTGCCGGCAACGGCACCTGCAACACCTGTCACGGCACCTGAAACGTTCGAGGTCACGGGAGCTGTCACGGCACCTGCAACGCCTGTCACGGCTACCCAGACACCAGACACCACTTCCCAACTCCCACTACCCACTACCCAGAATAAAGAAGATACAGATACGGGGGGCAGGCCCCCCAAACCCGAGTTCCCGCCGGGCTTCGTTCGCATGTGGGAGGCCTGGCCGAAGCACCACCGCAAGGGCGAGAAGGGCGAATGCCTGAAGCTCTGGCGCAAGCACGATTGCGAAGAGCTCGCTGACGCGATCATTGGACACATTGAGCGGATGAAGGCTTCCCGAGACTGGACCAAGGACGGCGGGGAATACATCCCGGCGCCGCTGGTTTACATCCGAAACCGGCGATGGGAGGGCGCGGAAGACGGGGATGTCCTTGCTGCGGCGAGCGGAAATCAGGCGGTGGTGCTGTGACGCAGAAGACTTTTCTCGACTTCGGCATCGAGGTGCGCCACGCCTCGGGCGAAGAGGACACGACCTGCCCGAAGTGCTCCGAAGCCCGGCGCAACAAGCGGGCGCGGTGCTTGTCGGTGAACATCGACAAGGGCGTTTGGACGTGCCACCACTGCGGCTGGTCGGGCGGCCTGGGCAGCGGTGAGCAGCAACGGCCGGTCATCGTCAAGACCTGGCGCCGGCCTGCGTACATCGCGAACAACACCGAACTGTCGGATGAGGCGCTGAAGTGGTTCGCAGGGCGCGGCATCACGCAGGAGGTGCTGCGGCGCAATCGCGTCGGGTCCGGGACGGCCTATATCCCCCAGGTCGAAGAGCGGCGTGGCGCGGTGATGTTCCCGTACTACCGCGGCGAGGAGGTCATCAACGTCAAGTACCGGACCAAGGACAAGTTGTTCCGCATGGAGGCGGGCGCCGAGCGAGTGCTGTACGGCCTGAACGACATCGGCGAAAAGCTGATCTGGGTCGAGGGTGAGATGGACAAGCTCTCGGTGGAGGTGGCCGGCTTCGCATCCTGCGTCAGCGTGCCTGACGGTGCGCCGACGCCGAACACCAAGAACTACTCCAGCAAATTCGACTTTCTCGACGCACCGGAGCTCGAGCGCGCGAAGGTCCACATCATCGCGGTGGATAACGACGAGCCGGGCGTGCGTCTCGAGGACGAGCTGCTGCGCCGCCTTGGCCGTGACTCATGCATGGTGGTGCGCTGGCCAGAGGGTTGCAAGGACGCGAACGACGTGCTGGCGATCTACGGTGCCATCACGCTACGCGAGTGCATCGACGCGGCGACATGGGTTCCAGTCGAAGGCGAGCACACCGTGCGCGAGTTCAGGGAGAGCATGGATCGTCTCTATCGCTTCGGCATGCCCAAGGGCCTGCGCACGGGCTGGTACAGCGTGGACGAGTGCTACACGGTCATGCCTGGCGAGTGGACGCTGGTGACAGGCATTCCTGGGCACGGCAAATCCGAGTGGCTGGACGCGCTCATGGTGCAACTCGCACACCAGCACGGCTGGCGGTTCGCGGTGTTCTCGCCGGAGAACCAACCGACGGAATACCACCTGTCGAAGCTGGCCGAGAAGTACATGGACAAGCCGTTCGCGGACGGTCCCACCGAACGCATGACGCCGAAGGACAAAGACGATGCGATCGACTTCCTGGACCAGCACTTCGTTTTCATCCTGCCGGAGCTGCCAACCGTCGATGCCTTGATTGAGCGCCTGCGCTCCATCGTCAAGCGACATGGGGTGCAAGGTGTGCTGCTCGATCCCTGGAACGAGATCGACCACACCCGGCCGGGCGGCATGAGCGAGACGGAATACATCAGCCAGAGCTTGTCGAAATTCCGTGCGTTTGCGCGCTCGCATGGCGTCCACCTCTGGATCGTCGCGCACCCGACCAAGTTGGAGAAAAAGACCGATGGCGGCTATCCAGTGCCCACGCCCTACGACGTGGCGGGCTCCGCGCACTGGCGCAACAAGGCGGACAACTGCGTCACGGTGTGGAGGGATCAGACCACTCAGACCGACTTCGTGGAGATCCACGTTCAGAAGATTCGGAAGAAGTCGGTGGGCCGCGTGGGGCTGGTGAAGCTGCAGTACCTGCGGCTCACGGGCAACTACGTCGAAAGCACTGGGCCCTACGCCCGGACGCGCGGATGACCAATCGGAATATCTAACCCAAGATCAGGAGGTTCCCCAATGAGCATGAAGGAATTCGAGCAGTACCTGAAGGCGTCGGACTTCTTCGCCGACACCATGAACGCGCACCGGGCTGCTACGGCAGAGGTGATCGCCGGCTTTGCCCAGATGCTCAAGAAGCGCGGGCAGGCCACGGACGCCGAGCTGAAGGAGTTGCTGCGCCGCATGGAGGACGCGACAGGACGACCGTCGATTGACAGCAGCAGGCGCAACCTGGCGGCACGGATCGGCGATAGCTTGAAAGGCCGTGCATGAACGTGATCGAGCGCTACGCCAGCGCAGTTCGTTCGACGAACCTGGAGATCAACGAGCGCACGACCCGCTCAGACTCGGACGTGCTGGGAGCGATGGGGCTCGCTGCCCGTGAGTTTCCCTTGGCCGTGGCGCTGCAGCGGCTGTTCCTGGGTGACAGCACCGCGGCGCGTGAGCTGGTCGAGATCCTGGCCGACGACGCATGGCGGCAGGCGAGGGCGATGAAGGTGAAGCTCAACCGGGTGCAGGCCTACGATCTGGCTCAAGGCTGCGTTGCGTGGCATCGGAATCCGACCTGTGACAACTGCGGCGGTCACGGGGCCACGGTCATCCCGGGTAGCACTACGCTCGGCGTGAAGTGCAAGCCCTGCAAGGGCACCGGGCGCACTTCGTTGGCCAAGCTCTTCAAGGAGCACGCGGAGATCACCGATTGGCTCGTTGCCCACATGGAGAAGCACCAGGCGATGGCCGGGCCGGAGGCGATGAAGCAGATCGCCGGCTATTTGGATGTCAAAAACATGGTCGCTAGTGCTAGCTAAGGGGCGAGCACCAGACTCGTTGACGATCGATGGGATAAAAGTTGATGCACTCTATGATTCTGCCAATGGAGGAGCTTATGGAACAAATGGGGAGTCGAAGGCGGCAGATTGCCGCGTGGTACGCACGAAAATGGCAGTGGCGCAGGACGGGCGTGATTCTGTTATGGGCGGCCGCGGTTGCATTTTCAATTGCGCTTGTAGTAGGTGGAATTCATCTGGCGAGACAACAAAAGAGCACGCTAACGGACTGGATGTCCTGGTTTCAAGCGGTGGGGTCTATTGGGGCGATCTTTTCTGTCCTGTGGATTGCTCGCGCCGACGATCGACGTGAGCAGCGGTCACGGCGCTTACGTGCTCGATTGGCGATAGTGCCCTTACCTCGGTGGTTCCGCAGCATGCAACTATCGCTAGGCCAAGTGAGAATAGCGATCAACTTGGAAACCGAAATGAGCGGGGAGCCTTTCAAAAACGCGTTCGATTTTTTCGAACAAGCTGGTCCGTTCGATGTCGAGATTCTTAGTATCGTTATCAGTTCCGACTCGGAACTTGGCGAGATTTTGCTGGGCCTCTATGAGAAACATATCGACCTTCAGGCTAAGTTAAAGCACTACGCGGGCACTGCTCCGGCTATGCGAGGTGAGGTAGCCTCTCCTCGTCGCGTGGAAATCGAAAAGCTCTCTGAAGCGTACCGCCTTAGCATCGCAGACTGGCTACCCTACATCGAGCGCGTTCAAGAACTCTGGACTGGTGGGGCTTTGAACATCTCACGAAGAAATGTGTAATGGTGTGCTGAGGGTTCAGCGTGAGACCTCTTTTCAGAAGTTCAACTCAGTGGCATAATCACGCTTGCCTGTACAAATCCCGGGTGAGCCGGGAACAATAAGAGCAGCTCAGCCGTCGATGGCGGAGCTTTCTCTTCAGGTTGATGACCCGCCCTGCGTAAGCTCGGCGGGTTTCGTCGTTTTATCCCCGCTTGATCGCGGCGACGATTTCGTCCTTCAGCGCATATGGATCTGGGGTAACTGAAAGAACCGTGGAGCATGAACTGCAGGTGTAGGCGATGCTCTTGAGCGTCCCTCCGCCCACGATGTTGGCAGCTACCGCTTGGACGTTCGGCTTCTGGATGACTTTTTCGCACTTGGGACACTTGAACATTGACTTCTCCTCGTTGATTGAGATTGCACCGTACTTTTCTCTTCGGATTCCGACAACCGGCGTGCAGGTCAACGCAGGTTTGACTGCATGAACCCCCATCCGGCTGTCGTCACACGGATCACCGTCTTCGGGCTTTCGGCATCCACGGGCGTCCCGGTCACCTCGTCCACGCGCTCGACGTAGCCCTGCTCCAAGTACCAGTCAATCCATTTCGGATCGACGGGATTGCCATTGTCCAAGGCAAGAAGCCCCGCTTGTTGTTCTGCAAGCCCAAACGGCATGACTTCTCCTCAGTTGATTGATGAAATCCGATTGTGGCGCGTCGCAGCTAGCGCAAGTCCGGCGGATTTTTTCTTAGATGGTGATAAGAGATGAACGTGCTTCACTCTCAAGGCTTGTTTCCCCCTTCGAAGGGAGCGGCGTCGCCAGAATTAACGAAACCCGCACGGCGCGGGCTTTTCATGAGTTAAGAGGCATCGGCGATTTCGACTTGTCTACCTCGGTCGAGAGGTGAACCAAGCCACCAATGCGCCAACAATCAACATGATGCCAAAGACAAGCGTATAGATGCCCGACTTGGCGTCGAGAAAATTCTGAGCGCCATTGCTGATACCCGCACCAACTAGACCGGACGCGATCATTGCCACAAAGATGCTGATCCGAGTTCCATTGGCGATTTGCTTTTTTGCTCGGTCAAGGTCGCCGATGTCGATCGTCGTGCCGTTTCGTGTCCGGGCGATGATGTCTGCACGAGAGATCAATCGGGTCGAATACGCGTTGGTGATAGAGAGGAAATGCGATTGCGCCGTGTCGGCGACTTTCAATGTGTTCGTCACGAGGGTTCCCTCCCCACTTGCTCATTCCAGCGCAACAGGATGGCCAGACTTGACTCGGTACTCTTCTCAAGCAACGCCTTGTGAACATCGACCAATTCGCTCAAGCGGTTCTGATCCAGATCCTCCCCGAATGGAAGCGCGAAAGGGTGAACAAGAAAAATTGCTATGACCGAGAGAAGATTCAACACCTCATGGGCAAGCGTAAGTCCAGGGAAAAAACGGTTGAGGACCGTCCACAGAATGAGCCAGCATCCAGCTAAAAGGGCAACCAGAGCAAGGTCTCGCGTAGCTGAACTTGCCCGATGTACCTCTTCAGCACCTTGCGCAGATCCGTGTGTCATAGGCCGTACCCTTATGTTGGCGATTCACTGTGCCATAGTGGTTGAAATATTCCAAGCCGCATTAGAAATTGACGGTGCAGCGAGACTCGCAGTCCTCGCATCTGGATTCACAAGAATTGCTGCGTTATGCCTCGCGCTGAAAGCTCTGTCTAGCGTTCTCGATCCGCAATTTCGCGTTTAACGCGGCGGACTGCTTCTTTGTGCGACTCGTTACTGGTGTCGGAAACACCGCCACGAGTGACTTTCGTTGACCCCCCAGACGTGGTTATCGTGACCGTCTGACCATCCCCTCCCTTTACCCGAGTGGTCTGAGGCGCAGCGAATGCCTGTGACACAGTCAGTGCGATTGCTGCCAGGACGACAGCATTGCGCCGGATATTCAATTTCATTCTTTCCTCCAGTAGTTGGCGCTAGTGATCGTGACCGGTTGGGTCATCTCGGGTATCCCATAAACATGGGTTTCTTGATCGTCCGAGGCGCCTCAAGGACGGAGGGCTGTGTCCAACGGAGGACGAACCTCATGGCACTCGCAATCCTGAAGCCCAGACTCACTGCGTCCAGCCTGACCCGCACTCCAATGCTGCAGACCAAGGCGGGCACGGTGGAGCGCCAGCGCGGCCGGGCATGGATGGCAACCCGAGAGCGTGTAGCGCTTGCCCACGGTTACCGCTGCGCGAAGTGCGGGGCGACCTGGGTGCCGAGCCGGGACCACATCGATCACATCGTCGAGCTGGCAGACGGCGGCACCAACGACGACAGCAACCTGCAGCCTCTGTGCGATGTGCCGTGTCACAAGGCCAAGACAGATGCAGAGGCGAGAGCAAGGGCGAGAGGCCGCTGAGATCGAGATCGTGCAGCCACGGCCCGCCTGACGCGGCGCAGGGGGTGGCGTGGTGGGAGGGGGCATCGAAAGCCTGCCGACCCGGTGTGCCGGAAACCAATCGGTTCCTCACGCGCAAAACACGCCCCGGAATCAAAGGGAAATCAAGATGGCAGGGAAACGTGGTCGAAGTGGCGGTGCCCGCTTAGGGGCTGGTCGGAAATCGAACGCCTATCACGCGGCCTTAGCCGCAGGCGAAATCAAGCCCAAGGAGCGCCGCGAGCGCGCCGGCCTTCAAACATCTTGCTTCGTCTATGTGGTTCATGAAGTCGCCCAGCCCGACATTTGCAAGATCGGCGTTGCTCGCAACCCGGTGCGGCGGTGTTCTCACCTTCAGGTGGGGACGTGGCGGGAGTTGATGCTTGCGCATAGCTTCCATCTTCCGGGTGAGGCAATTGCATTCGCGGTCGAGCAAGAAGTCCACAAAGCGTTGAGTGATGTCCGTCAGCGCGGCGAGTGGTTTTGGGCGGCTCCGGAGATCGTTGTTGAGCATATCCATCGTGCGCTGGAGAGGGTTTCCGCTGTTCAGGAGGTGGCGTAATCATGGAAAAGATAAAAAACTCCAAAGGTTGGGGTGGTGCCCGTCCGGGCGCCGGCCGCAAGCCGAAAACCGCAGATCCGGCAAGCACTGAAGACTCGAAAGAGTTCCTGACGTTGGCCATGCAGGGGCTTTTGGACCCGAGCCCGGCTCAGTTGAAGGCCGCAATCGCACTGCTGGGTGTCCAGCACGCCAAGAAGACTGAAGCGCCCAAGCCGGCGGTGCCTGAGCGCCCGGCTGGTGGCAAGTACGCGGTGCGGCAGGGCCCGCGCCTGGTCGCGAGCAAGTAACTCGTGGAGTGGTCCACCGCCTGCGTCGATTGGGAACGCAGGATCGTGGCGCGCGAGAGCCTCATCTCCTCGCCGCCGCTCTTCAAGGCGCAGGCGGATGAGGCGTGGGATGTTTTCGGCGGTCTGGTCCTGGTGGATGTGGCCGGCCAGCCGACCATGCGCGAGGCCTGCCTGCCCTGGGTGAAGGATTGGGTACGCGCGATCTTCGGAGCGTATGACGCGGACCAAGGGCGCCGGCTGATCAACGAGTTCTTCTTCATGGTCAGCAAGAAGAACATGAAATCGACAGCCGCGGCGGGAATCATGCTGACCGCCCTGGTGCTGAACTGGCGGCCTTCGGCGGAACTGCTGATCCTGTCGCCGACAAAGGAGATCGCGGACAACAGCTACAAGCCGATCCGCGACATGATCAAGGCGGACGACGACCTGGCGGCCATGCTGAAGGTGCAGGACTATTTCCGCACCATCACTCACCGCGACAACGCGGCGACGCTGAAGGTGGTGGCCGCAGACAGTGACACGGTTTCGGGGAAGAAGGCCTCGTTCGTCTTCGTTGACGAACTGCACGAGTTCGGCAAGCAGGCCAAGGCCTCGAACATGCTGCTGGAGGCCACGGGTGGCCTGACATCGCGGCCCGATGGGTTCGTGATCTACGCCACCACGCAGTCGGCCGAGCCGCCGGCCGGCGTGTTCAAGGACAAACTGAGCTACGCGCGCAAGGTGCGCGATGGGCTCATCAAGGATCCGCGGTTCCTGCCCGTGATCTACGAGTTCCCGCAGTCCATGCTGGATGCGGGAGCGCACAAGGATCTGGCGAATGCCTATGTGACGAACCCGAACTGGGGCGCGTCGGTGGACATCGCGCGTATCACGCAGCTGCACAGCCAGGCGCTGGAGGGCGGCGAGAAGGACTTCAAGGAGTTCCTGGCCAAGCACCTGAACGTCGAGATCGGCATGAATCTGCGGTCCGACCGTTGGGCGGGTGCCGATTTCTGGGTGCCACGAGCCGAGGTTCCTGGTCTGACCCTCGAGCAACTGCTCGACGAGTGCGAAGTGGTGGACATGGGAATCGACGGCGGTGGTCTGGACGACTTGCTCGGCGCCGCGGTGGCCGGCCGGCGCAGGAAGGCTGAAGAGTTCCTCATCCCGGAGCACTTCGACGAAGAAACGAAAGCCGTTGTCCCAGCGAAGACTGTTCTGCGCAAGCGTTGGCTCTTGTGGACCCGTGCGTGGGCACATCCCTCGGTACTCGAACGGCGCAAGGAGATTGCCCCGCGCCTGCAGGACTTCGCCAAGGACGGCGACCTGATCCTGGTGAGCGCGATCGGTGAAGACGTGGCGGGAGCGGCTGATGTCGCCGCTCAGTGCGAGGCATCGGGTCTGCTGGACAAGATCGGCTGCGACCCGGCGGGGCTGGGCGGCATCCTGGATGCCCTTGTGGAGGCCGAGGTGCCTGAAGAGAAGGTGATTGGCATCAGCCAGGGCTGGAAGATGACCGGCGCGATCAAGACGACCGAACGAAAACTCGCCGAGGGCGCGCTGATCCATGGCGGTCAGCCCCTGATGGCTTGGTCGGTCGGCAACGCGAAGGTCGAGCCGAAGGGCAACGCCATTGTGATCACGAAGCAGGCCTCCGGCACCGCAAAGATCGATCCGTTGATGGCCACATTCAACGCAGTGACGCTTCTGTCGCTCAACCCCGAGGCGCGAGGCAACTCCGTCTACGAAACCCGGGGCATCCGCTTCCTGTAAGGACCGACTGAATGAAGATTCTCGACTTCTTCCGGCGCTCGAATGCGTCGGAGGTGCAGTCGCGTCCGCGCGCGGAGGCCTCGCAGGGGCATCAGTTCAGCGGCCTCGACGATCCGGCGCTGTTGGAGTACATCCGCGGCGGAACCACGGCCGGCGTGGATACGGCCCGTGACCGCAGCCTTCGGAACATGGCGGTGCTGCGTTGCGTGACGCTGATCTCCGAATCGATCGGCATGCTGCCGGTGAATCTGCAAAGCAGCGACGACAAGAAGCAGGTGCAAAGCGACAACCCGGCACACCGGCTGCTGAAGTACAAGCCGAACGACTGGCAGACGCCCATCGAGTTCAAGAGCCTCTTGCAACTTCGGGCCCTGCTCGACGGGCAGTCCTTTGCGCGCGTGATCTGGTCAGGCAGCCGGCCGATCCGCTTGATCCCGATGGACCGTGGTTCGACCAAGCCACGTCTGAATGGCGCTTGGCAGATGCAGTACGACTACACGACGCCGGACGGCAATCAGATCAGCCTGCCAGCGAAAGAGGTGTTCCACCTGCGCGATCTCTCTCTCGACGGCATCAACGGCATCTCGCGCGTCAAGCTGGGCCGTGATGCCCTGGAATTGGCCGAACAGGCGGAGCGTGCAGCATCGCGGACGTTCAAGACCGGTGTCATGGCGGGCGGTGCCATCGAGGTGCCCAAGGAGCTTTCCGAGAACGCCTACAACCGGATGAAGTCGTCGCTCGACACCGACTACACGGGCGCGGAGAACGCCGGCCGCTGGATGCTGCTGGAGGAGAACGCGAAGGCAAACAAGTTCGCCAGCACGGCGTCCGAGTCGCAGCAGATCGAGAACCGAAACCACCAGATCGAGGAAGCCGCGCGCATGTACGGCGTGCCCAGGCCGCTTCTGATGATGGATGACACGAGCTGGGGCAGTGGCATCCAGCAGCTGGCGATCTTCTTCATCCAGTACGGGCTCTCGCATTGGTTCGTGTCTTGGGAGCAGGCAGCCGCGCGCTGCCTTCTTCCAGATGAGCAACTCGGTCGCCTGCAATACAAGTTCAACGAGGGCGCATTGCTGCGCGGCACGCTCGCCGACCAGGCTGCCTTCTTCTCCAAGGCGCTCGGCGCCGGCGGGCAAGCGCCCTGGATGTCGCAGAACGAGGTGCGTGAGCTGTCCGACCTCCCGAAATCTGCCGACCCACAAACCGACGCACTGCGCAACCCGATGACCCAGCCGGGCAAGCCGGCATCAAGGAACAACGATGAGCCTCCTGAACCTGCCTGAGATCCGGGCCGATCACCGCCTGGGCGTCGCACAGTTCGACGTTCGCCCTGATGCGCTCGAGCGCTGGCAGCCGGAGGTGCGCGCCGCAGTGGAAGGCGAGGCCTCCATCTCCATCTACGACGCCATCGGTGAGTCGTGGGACGGGCAGGGCTTCACGGCCAAGCGCATGAGCGCGGCACTGCGCAGCATCGGCGCCCGAGACGTGACGGTCAACGTCAACTCTCCTGGCGGCGACTTCTTCGAGGGTGTCGCCATCTACAACATGCTGCGCGAGCACAAGGCCAAGGTCACGGTGCGCGTGATGGGGCTTGCTGCCTCGGCGGCGTCCGTGATCGCGATGGCCGGCGACGAGATCCTGATGGGTGATGGCGCGTTCTTGATGGTTCACAACGCATGGGCCGTCGCCATCGGCAACCGCCACGACATGGCCGACGCAGCCGCACGGCTGGCACCGTTCGACGACGCGATGGCGCAGGTCTATGCCTCGCGCACCGGCCTGTCGAAGGCTGAGACCGCCACTTTGATGGACAAGGAAACCTGGATCAGCGCGGCGCAAGCGGTCGATGACGGCTTTGCCACTGGCCTGATCGAGCGTTCCGACATCACCCAAGACACCAAGGCGCAGGGCGGCAAGAAGGCTCTCGCGCTGATCGAAGCGTCGATGGCGCGTGCGGGGCATTCCCGAACCGCTCGCCGTGATGCCTTCAAGTCCCTTTTCACTGGCACGCCGGGCGCTGCCTCTGAAGCCGCCATGCCGGGCGCTGGCGAAACCGCAGCTTTGCTGCTTTCTCTCACCAACTCCCTCAAGGTCCAATCATGAAACGCACTCTCATCTCTCTCGCGGCTGTTGCCGCGCTCTCCGTCCTGGCCGCCGGTGCCTCCTATGCGTCCGCCGTCGATGCAGTCGCTGCCAAGGCTTCCGCGAATCCCGTCCCGCGCGGCCTCATTGCCATTCGCGCAGACGGTGGCCCTCCGGGTGACATCAAGGCCACGGTCGAAGCACTCAACAGGGCCTTCGCCACCTTCAAGGAGGAGCACACCAAGCAGCTCGAAGACATCAAGAAGGGCAACGCCGATGCGCTGCAGGCCCTGAAAGTCGAGAACATCAACGCGGACATCGCCCGCTTGCAGAGGGAGGTTGACGACACCAACGTGAAGTTGGCTGCGGCCCAGATGGGTGCGGGCACCGGCGGCAAGGCCGTGGCGGATGCCGAATACACCGGTGCGTTCCGCGCGCACTTCAAGAAGGGCGATGTCCAGGCGGCGCTCAACAAGGGCGCGGACGGCGAAGGCGGCTACCTCGCCCCGGTGGAGTGGGATCGCACCATCACCGACAAGCTCGTGCTCGTTTCTTCGATGCGTCAGCTGGCCACGGTGCAGCCGGTGTCGGGGGCTGGCCTGACCAAGCTGTTCAACCTGGGCGGCACCGCATCGGGCTGGGTTGGCGAGACCGCAGCGCGTCCGCAGACTGCTACCGGCACCTTCGCTTCGCTCGGCTTCGGCTGGGGCGAGATCTATGCGAACCCGGCCGCCACCCAGCAGATCCTGGACGACTCGGCCATTAATCTCGAAGCCTGGCTCGCGGGCGAAGTGGAGACTGAGTTCTCCAAGCAGGAGGGCGCCGCATTCTTCTCCGGCGACGGCACGAACAAGCCGTTCGGCATCCTCACCTACGTCACCGGCGGCGCCAACGCAGCGAAGCATCCCTTCGGCGCGATCAAGACCGTGAACAGCGGTGCCGCGGCTGCGATCACCTCGGACGGGATCGTCGATCTCATCTACGACCTGCCTTCGGCATTCACCGCGAACGCTGGATTTGCGATGAACCGCAAGTCGCAGGGCACGATCCGCAAGCTGAAAGACGGTCAGGGCAACTACCTCTGGCAGCCGTCCTATGTGGCAGGCCAGCCTGCCACCCTGGCCGGCTTCCCGATTACCGAGGTGCCGGACATGCCCGACATCGCCGCCAATTCGGTGCCGGCCCTGTTCGGTGACTTCAAGCGCACCTATACGGTGTACGACCGTGTCGGCGTGCGCGTCCTGCGCGACCCGTTCACTGCGAAGCCCTACGTGCTGTTCTACACGACCAAGCGCGTTGGTGGCGGCGTTCACAACCCCGAGCCGATGCGCGCGCTGAAGATCTCGGCGTAAGCAGGGGGACACCATGAAGCTAAGCAAGCCGTTCAAGGGTGTCCCCGACGGGGAGATTTACCCGGTCGAGTACCAGGCGGGCGACGAATGCCCGCCCGAACTCGAAGCTGGTGCGCGTGAGCTCGACGCCTTGGAGCAGGGCGACGACAAGCAGCCCAAGGCGAAGGGCAAGGGCTGACCATGCCCGTCATCACGCTCGATCAGGCTCGTGCGCACCTGCGCGTGGGCGCGACGTACCCACAGGAGCAGATCGGGCCGTACATGGCGGGCGCGGAAGACCATGCCTCGCAGTATCTGAACCGAGTCATCTACGCCGATGCCGATGCGATGAACACCGCAATTGAGGCGCTGCCCGCAGCGTTGACCGCCGCACGCGTTGCCTACGAAGAGGCCATCGCTGCGGCAGCGCTGATCGAGAACGTCAGCGATCGCCGCGACGCCGTGAACATCGCGGAGTCGCTGCTTCGTGCTGCCCGGGCAGGCACGGCACGGGCGCTCAATGGCATCGTCGTCAATCCGAGCATCATCTCGGCGGTGCTGCTGATCCTGGGGCATCTGTTCGAAAGCCGGGAAGACGTGGTGATCGCCGCGACCGCGGTTGAACTCCCGCACGGCGCTCGCGCGCTGCTTCGCCCCTACCGCCGGATGATGATGCCGTGAGAGCCGGCACGCTCAAGGACTGGATCACCATCCAGCAGGCTGGCACCGTGCAGGACGAACTCGGTCAGCCGATTCCTGGATGGCCTGTACTTGATTCAGTGTGGGCAGACATACGCTTTCTGTCGGGGCTCGAATCGGCGCGCGCAGATTCGCCCGTGAGCATCGTCAAGGCCAGCATTCGCATTCGCCGACGCACGGACGTGCTCGCGAGCATGCGTGTTGTCGATGACGAAGGCCGGATCTACGACATCAAGGCCGTCCTGCCGAACAAGCAAAGCCGCCAGTACATCGACCTGGTCTGCGAGACGGGTGCCAACAATGGCTAACGGTCGAGGCAACCCGGACGGCAGTGCTTTTCACATCGGCTTCGACACGTCGGGCGCCGATGCATGGCTGGACGGCATCCAGCGAGCCACAGAGGAATCGATTCGCCCCGCTGCCCAAGCAGGGGCCGAAGAACTCTACCTGGAAGCCCGACTGCGGGTGCCGCAGTCCGCGGAGCCGCATTACTTCTACGGCAAGAACAGCAAGTCAACGGGAGTCCGCTACTACTTCGAGCCCGGCAGCCTGCGCAACGCGATCTACCAGGTCTATTCGAAGGACAACAGCGGAAAGGCGAGGGCGACGTATCACATCGCGTGGAATCACCAGAAGGTGCCCTATGGCTTCATGGTCGAGTTCGGTACGAGCCGGGCTCCGGCACACCCGTTTCTGCGCCCGGCCTACGCGGCGCGTCGTGACTTTGCGATGGAAGTGGCTCGGGCCTATCTGGTCCAGGAAGTGAAGAAGGCAATATGACGGTCGAGGCAGATCTTCACGACGTGCTCGCCGCCCTGGTTGACGGCCGTGCATATCCCGATGTCGCGCCGGAAGACGCCGTGACGCCCTACATCGTGTACCAGCAGGTCGGCGGCACTCCGATCTCATTCGTCGAGCGCGCCTTGCCTTCGAAGAAGAACGGCCGTTTTCAGGCTGCAGTGTGGGCCGCGACGCGCAAGGAAGCTGCAGCAATCGGCCTGCAGATCGAGAACGCGATGCTGCTCGCAACCGAATTCCAGGTCGAAGTAATCGGCGGCCAGATCGCCGACTACGACTCCGAGACAAAGCTGCGCGGCTCGCGCCAGGACTTCAGCATCTGGAGTGATCGTTAATGGAGGCAAAGGTAGATGAACGGATCAATCTTGACGGCAGCGCGTCTGCGTGAGCTCCTGGACTACGACCCGGAAACTGGCATGTTCGTTCGCAAGGTGCGGACTGCACAAAGACATCATGCTGGTGATCGAGCGGACTTCCTCATCAAGAGCGGCAATCAAAAGGGCTACTACCGTGTATCCATCGATTCACGGCGATTTCTTGCCCACAGGCTGGCGTGGCTGTATGTGCACGGTGAGTGGCCAAAACAAGACATTGATCATCGTGACTCCGATAGAGGAAACAATCGAATTGCCAATTTGCGAGATGTCTCAAACGAGGTGAACAGGCAGAACATCCGTGGCCCGATGTCCTCCAATCGCTGTGGGCTCTTGGGCGTTTTCTATCACGCGCAAACCCGCAAGTGGCGCGCCCGCATTCAGGTCAAGCGCAGGGGCATTCACCTCGGTCTATTCGTCACGCCAGAGGAAGCTCACCAAGCGTATTTGGTGGCGAAGCGCAAATATCACGAAGGCTGCACGATCTAAGCAGCTAACAAGACAACGAAGTCTCGCTGTACTCGGTGCTTCTTCCTTGTGTCCTGCCCCTTGGGGCCTCAGCAGCAAGCCGCCGTCATGGCGGTTTTTTTATGCCCCTCCAAGGGCGAAAGCAGTCGACCGTACAACGGTCGGAAAGGAACTATCATTTCTGCATCACTCCCTAACGGCACGATCTTCTCGCTCGCCGCCAGCTACGCCGCTGCGATCCCGTTCACCATCTTGAGCAACGCCGCGCCCCCGCAAGCGACAGCAACCGCCCACGGCCTTACCAACGGCGACATCCTGGAGGTGACCTCGGGCTGGCCGCTGCTGAATGACCGTCCCGCACGCGTCGCCGGTTCGACCACGAACACCTTCAACCTCGAAGGCCACGACTCCACTGATCTGACGCGCTTCCCTGCGGGCAGTGGCCTTGGTTCGGTGCGCAAGGTACTGACCTGGCAACAGATCTCGCAGGTGATGCAGAACGCATCGTCCGGCGGCGAACAGCAGTCGGTCGAGTGGGTCTACCTGGAAGACGGCATCGAGCGCAGCAAGAACACCTTCAGGAAGGCCAAGGTGCTGACGCTCACGCTCGCCGACGACGCCGCGCAGGCCTGGAACGCCGTGCTGCTGGCCGCCGACCAGGACGGCAAGAACCGCATCCTGCGCGCCCAACTGCCGAGCGGTGGTTCGATCTACTACAACGTCAATGTCGGTTTCGACCCCGAGCCGAAGCTGGATGCCAACCAGATCATGACCGTGACTGCGACCTTCCGCAGCCAAGGCCGCTTCATCCGCTACGCGAGCTGATATGGCACGAATCAGCCTCAACCCCAACCCGACCTTCAAGGCGATGGTCGAGATCTGCCGGCCTGGCCTCGAAGCGGAGAGGGTCGAAATCACGTTCAAGCACCGCACCCGCGATGAAATGGACGAGTTCATCAAACAGATGGCCGAGATGTCGATCGAAGACCAGGTGATGGCCGTGGCCGCCGGCTGGGAACTGGTCGATCCGTTCAACCTGGAGAACGTGAAGCTGCTCGCGCAGAACTACATCACGGCGCCCATGGCGATCCGCGACAAGTACATCAGCGAGCTCATCAAGGCCAAAGAAAAAAACTGATCGAGCTGGCCAGGGCCATCTACACGCCCGACGCGACGCCGTATGAAGCGGCCGAGCTCGGGTTGACGGTAGAGGAGGCCAGCTTTTCGGCGGAATGTTGGCCCGAGCACCAGGCAGCCCTGTCGGTTTTCTACAAGCTGACCACCCAGTGGCGCACCGGCTTTGCTGGCGCAACTGGACTGGACTATGGGGCGCTGCCGACGGTCTTCCGGCTGGCTGGCGTGCCTCGGGCGGACTGGGCGGCTCTCTTCGAAGACATCCGCGTCATGGAGCGCGGAGCGCTTCACTACATGCGCGAGCAGAACTCGCAATAGCCACCTTCGGGTGGCTTCTCTTTTTCTGGGATACCGATGGCCGATCTAACCGCACAGATGGTGTTCACGGCCGACGCGTCAGGCGTTGAGGCCGGCGTTGGCCAGGCCAAGCGCTCGCTCGCCGATCTGGGTGTGACCGCTGCCAAGGAAGGCAAGAAGGCAGCCGAGGGCGTTGCTGCCATCGGCGAAGGAAGCCAGCAGGCTGCGGCCAAGGTCGACACCAACACCAGGAACCTGATCAACTCCATCCAGCGAGCGACCGCCGCGGCTGAGGCTGGCAAGAAGTCGGGCTCGGAGTTCTACGCTGCGCTGGCCAACCAGCGGGGTGTCAGCACCGAGGTGCTGAAGCCATATCTGGCGCAACTCGATCAGGCGCTGGCCAAGCAGAAGGCCGCACAGGAGGCGTTGAACGCGACGGCGCCGGCACTCGGCAGGGTAGGCGTGTCGGCCGCACAAACCGCCGCCGCGCTTCGTGGCGTGCCGGCGCAGTTCACCGACATCGTCACCAGCCTGCAGGGCGGTCAAGCGCCGCTGACGGTGTTCCTACAGCAGGGTGGCCAGTTGAAGGACATGTTCGGCGGCATCGGGCCCGCAGCCAAGGCTCTTGGTGGCTATGTGCTTGGGCTCATCAATCCGTTCACTGTGGCTGCAGCCGCCGCCGGTGCATTGGCGCTGGCCTACTACCAGGGCAGCCAGGAGGCAATTGCGTACAACAGGGCGCTGATCCTCACGGGCAACTACGCGGGGCAGACTGCAGGGCAGTTGCAGGAGATGGCCAAGGAGGTGGCCGGCACCACCAGCACGCAGGGCAAGGCGGCCGAGGCGCTTGCAGCACTGGCAAGTACTGGTCGCGTGACGGGCGATGCCCTGAAGCAGGCAGCCGAGGCCGTAGTGGGGGTGAACCGCGTTCTGGGGACTTCGGTCAAGGACGCGGTCGATCAGTACATCAAGCTCGGCGATGAGCCCACCAAGGCGTCGGCCAAGCTGAACGAGTCGATGCACTACCTGACCCAATCGACCTATGAGCGAATCAAGACGCTGGAGGATCAGGGGCGCAAGGAAGAGGCGGCGGCTCTGGCTCAGTCGAGCTATGCGTCTGCGATGAAGCAACGTACCGGTCAGGTGACCGAGAACCTCGGCAGCATCGAGCGCGCGTGGAAAGCCGTGACGCTCGCCGCCAGCCAGGGCTGGGACGCGATCCTCGGCGTCGGGCGCAGCGCCACGATGCAGGTGCAGCTCGCGGAAGTGCAGCGCAAGATCACTGAGGCGCAGAAAGCGTCCAGCGGCAACAGCGTCACTGCGTCGTTCTACGAACCGCTGCTGAAGCGCCTCAATACGCAGCAGGCTGTGATGCAGGCCGCTATCGGCTTCGAGAACGGGTTCGCGAAGATGGCCTCCGAGCGCGCCAAGGCGGAACAAGCAGGTGCCGACGCGACCGACGATGTCAACAAGTGGCAGGACAAGGCCAAGGGCGTCGATGCGGTCACGCGCGAACTGAAGAAGTACCGTGACGGGCTGGAGGCCATCCGAAAGGTCAACCCGAGCAGCGAACTGCTGACGCCCGATGCGATCAAGGCGGGCGAAGCGGCGATTCGGAAGGAGTTCGCCGGCAGCAAGGGGCCGAAGGAGAAGGCCTTCCAGGACGATGCGGCCACCAAGATGCTGGAGACCCTGCGGCAGACGGAAGCGGCGCTGAAGGATCAGCTCGACGGCGAGCTCAAGATCACCGACACGCAGAAGAAGCAGGTCGAGTTCCAGCAACTGATCGCTGATCTCAAGGGCAAGAAGATCCTCACGGCGGAGCAGCAGAGCCTGCTCGCGAACAAGGATGCGATCGAAGAGCAACTCAAGAAGAACGTCGCACTGTCCAACCAGCTCGAGTTCGAAAAGAAGATTGCCGAGATCACCAAGAAATCGGCCGAGGACGCGAAGCAGTTCCGCCAGCAAATGGACGCGATCAATGTGTCGATCACGGGTGGACAGGATTCTCGGAATGAGCAGAGTGACCGCAGTCTTGCCGCATTCGGCCTTGGTGATCGGGCCCGGCAGGAAGTTGAGGCGCAGCGCTCGATTCGGGCAGAGTTTCAGCGCTATCTGACCAGCGCGAACAAGGAGGCCGGCAAGACCGGTCAACTGGGTTCGCCGGCATATCAGGAGGAAGTCGTTCGCATCAAGAAGGCGCTCGACGACGCACTGGCTGCGCAGTCCAACTACTTCGATGCGCTGAAGTCCAAAGAGACGGATTGGCAGAACGGCGCCACGACAGCGCTTGCCAACTACACAGACGCAATTCGCAACGTGGCCGCCACGACCGAGCGCGCATTCACGGATGGATTCAAGGGGGCCGAGGATGCATTGGCGCAGTTCGTGACCACCGGCAAGCTGAGTGTCAGCAGCCTGGCGAACTCCGTCATTGCGGACCTCGCCCGTATCGCGGTTCAGCAGACCATCACCGGGCCCCTTGCGAAAGGGCTGCTCGGTGCTCTGAACGGGCCGGGAGGTGGATCGGCACTCAGCGGGGACGCCGGCTACCTCAATCAGATCGGTCTTTCCGGAAGCTCTGGACTCGCGATCACGGGGGGCGGCATGGACTGGAGCAAGCTCTTCAGCAGTGTCGGTGGATGGTTCAGCGGCTTGAAGTTCGCGGAGGGCGGTGTTCCACCGGTTGGCAAGGCTAGCTTGGTCGGCGAGAACGGCCCCGAGATGTTCGTGCCGAGTGTGCCTGGCACCATCATCCCGAACCACGCGCTCAACGGTAGTGCTGGCGGCGGAACCACTGTCTACAACCTGACGGTCGGCGATGTGGCGACGAAAAGCATGGTCGTTGAAGCCATGCAGACCGTGCAACGGCAGACGGCGGCACGATATGGGCGCAGCCGCAGCTACGGGGGCGACGCATGACGCTTCTTGCGCTTCCGAGCAGCTTTCGGCCTGAGTCATTCTCAATGAGGCTGGAGACGATACAACGCGCGTTTGCGTCACCGTTCGGCGGCAGCGAACAGGTGGTCGATCTGTTGAACGATCGCTGGACGATTTCGCTCACGCTGCCACGTGGCACACAAGAGAACGCAGCCAGGAACGAGGCATTTCTCAACGCCCTGCGCGGCCAGACCAACACCGTGGCGTTGTATCACTGGGTGCGCAAGCAGCCGCTGGGCACGATGCGCGGCAGCCCGGTTGCCGGCGCCGCCTCCATTGGAGCGGGCTCAATCTTGATTGGCACACCTGCCGGGTCAACACTGCTCGCCGGCGACATGATCGGAGTGGGCGGCATGCTGCTGATGGTTCGCGAGGATTGCGTGGCCGATGGAGTAGGCCTTGTCGTCCCCTTGGTCAACCGTCTGCGTGTCGCACTGGTGGGCGGTGAGTCGGTGATCTGGGACCGGCCAACAGTGCCCTTTCGCAAGGTCGCGAAGCCTGCCTTTCAATACTTCTTCGGATATGCGGAAGGCGTTTCCCTGGACTTCGTCGAGGCCATTGGATGAGATCGCTTCCGGCACCTGCGGTGGCTGCGCTGGCCGCCCCTGAGTTGACGATTGTTCAGTTGATCTATTTCCAGTTTGCGGGGGTGCCGATTGCGCTCAATTCGTCGAATAGCTCGATCGACTTCGGCGGAGTGACATATCTCGGGGCGGCAGGGCTTGGCAGTGTCAGCCCGATCGATGACGGCCCGGGCGAGGTGCGCGGCCTTCAGTTGACCATGTCCGGTGTTTCGACGGAGGCCATTGCATTGGCGCTCGCTGATTCGAGCATCGTGCAGGGGGCTCCGCTGACCATCAGGCTGGCGATCATGGATGGGGGCACTGTGTTGGATGCGCCGATCGACTGGGGCGGGCGTGTGGACACCCTATCCATCGAGGAAGACGGCGACACCTGCACGATCACAGTCACTGCCGAGAGTTCGGCGGTTGACCTGCTTCGCGGCAACGCACTCACGACCAGCAACGCGGACCAGCAATATCTCTATCCCGGTGATCGGGCTTTCGAATTCGTGGTCTCGCAGGCCAACGTGCCGATCGTATGGCCCACCAAGCAGTACTACATCGATAGCCGCTGATGAGAATCAAAGACTGGCAACAGCGCTTTTCCGACTTCGGCAAGGTGCGCGCAAGCATGCCCTTTGCGTGGGGCTCGAATGACTGCTGCACGTTCGCTGCCGCCGCGGTGGAGGCGATCAGCGGCGTCAACCCGATGGCCGGTGTCGAGCGATACAGCACCGAGGTGGGGGCGCTTCGTCGCATCGCTGAAGCCGGCGATCTGAAGACGCTCGCCGCTGCGTACCTCGGAGAGCCGGTGTCCCCGCTGTTGGCAGGCATTGGAGACGTGGTGCTGGTGATGAATGAAGGCCAGGAGATGCTCGGGATCTGCAACGGCGTCAACGTCATGGCGCCGGGCGAGTTCGGGATGGTCGCCCTTGGCATGGACACCGCGCGCGCGGCCTGGAAGATCTAATGCCACAAGCAATTGCATACGTACTGGTCAACGTTGTGGGGTGGACCGCAACCGCTGCCGCCATCGCCGCCTACGCCATCACGCTGGTCGGTACGCTAGCTCTGAGCAGCTATCAAAAGCGCAAGGCGGAGCGCGTGGCTCGCGCCCAGTTCGATGCAGCGCAGGTCGACCGCTTGGCCAACGTGCCCAGCACGGTCGCGCAGCGCGAACTGGTGCTCGGCACGGTACGCAAGGGCGGCCACGTCTTCTTCAAGACTAGCGTTGGTCAGTACAAAGAGCTGTTCATCATGTGCGTGGCCATGGCCTCGCACGAGATTGACGCCTACGAGCAGATCTACCTGAACGATCAACCCGTCGAGATCAACGATCTGGGGCAGGTCATCACGGCGCCATACGGGCGCAGCGCGACACTCGATGGGTCTAAGACATCAACGTCTACGACCTTCACGCTGGATCATGACCCGATCCCAGGCTCTGTTTCTGCGGTCGAGGCTCCGCCTTTCGCGCTTGGCTTTCACGAAGTGGGGGTTACCGTTGACGGTCGGAACGTGACGATCGTCAATCCGCTGGCTGGCTGGGTGTACACGGTCAATTACCAGTATTCCGGATTCCAGTCATTCGTTCGAATCATCAAGCACCTTGGTTCGCCAGACCAACCTGCTGACGGTGAGCTCGTCGCGATGCTTGGTGGCATCTGGACTGAGGCTCATCGGGCTGCAGGCGTTGCCTACCTGGTATGCCACTTCGCCTACAACGACGGCGCATTGCCGTCTGGCATTCCGACCGTGACGGCGAGGCTACGAGGCGCCAAGGTGTACGACCCGCGCACTGGTGTGACGCAGTGGACAGAGATGCCTCCGCTGCTGATGCGGCACGTCATGCTTCATCCACAGTTCGGAAAGCGCACGTCGCTGACCACGGCCGAGGACGCGCGGATCATCGCCGCGACCAACGCATGCGCGCAGGCCGTGAGTTACACCGGGACTGACCTGGTAAACCTGTACCGCGCCGCCATCGTCTTGCCGTTCGGATCGACAGCACGCGATGCTCTTGACGATCTGGCTCAATCCATGGGTGGTGAGTGGGCCTATGCGGCGGGCGAGTACTTCGTCCGGGCAGGCGTCTATCAGCTTCCGGTGTTTCACCTCTACGAACACGACCTGGCGACGGTGCAGCGCAGCAATGACGGATCGGTGTCGCAGAACTCGACAACGATCAGTCCGCATCGCCCGCGCAACGAGAAGTTCAACACGGTGGCGATTCGCATCTGGGACCAGGCCGCGAACTATGTCGAGACCCCGATCACGCCTTACCGCGCAGACGCGTTGGTCGCGGCGGACGGCGCTGAACTCTCGCAGGAAGTGACCATGCCGGCCGTGTTCTACGCGCCGCAGGCCTTCCACATCGCAGAAGTGATGCTCCGCGACAGCCGAGATCCGCTGACGGTCACGCTCTCGTTCAAGATGAAGGCATACCCGCTCGAGTTGTTCGATGGGGTGACGCTCACGATCGCGCGCTACGGCTGGAACGCGAAAGAGTTCCGTGTGATGGGCAGGACATTCAATCCGGACGGTCGAGTTGTCTTGACTCTGAAGGAGACGACTTCGGCGATCTTTGCAATTGGCGGCGGTTTTTTGCCTGGCGGCTATGCGCCCAATACCGGGTTGCCCAAGCCGTGGGAGATCTACCCGCCGCAGATCCTCTCGATCAGTAGCGGCGAGGATGAGTTGATCGTTCAGACGGACGGGACCATCGTCAACGGTGTGCGTGTCACCTGGTCGCCGATCTTGGACAACTCCGTTTTGAATGGAGGCACGGTTGAATTGCGATACCGGGTATTGCCGGACGGCCCGTGGGTCAGCATCGAGTCGCCTGGTGATGCCACGCAAGCCAAGTTCACGGGTGTGGATGACAGCGCATTGATCCTGGTGAAAGTGCGCGTGAAGAACGGCCTGGCATCGAGCGACTGGGGCGTGCAGCAGATGCACCAAGTTATCGGCAAGACCGAGCCTCCGCCAGACATCGAGAATCTGACGATCTCGGGCAATGTGCTCTCGTGGAGCCTGTCGCGGCGCGTGCCCGACCTGGCCGGCTTCGTGTTCCGCTTCCACTACGGGCAGAACCTCGACTGGAACAGCGCCGCGCCGTTGCACTCGGGGCTGGTCACCGAAAGCCCATGGGAGCCAGAGATGCGGCCGGGCGGCGTGGCCACCATCATGGTGAAAGCGCAGGACACCAGCGGCAACCAGTCTTTCGCGCCCGGTGTGGTCGTGACGGACCTGGGCGACCCGCCGATCGCCAACGTCGTCGAGTTGTTCGACTTCAAGGCCCTGGGCTGGCCGGCCGCGTTGGGCGAGCAAAGCGGTTGGACCTTGGTGTCGGGTGACCCCACCGCCAACCCGCTCGACTCCTTCTATGGTTCGGACGACCAGACGTTCTACGGCGGCGACACCGATCCGTTCTACAAGGCCGAGGCCTACAGCGAGATGGTCTACGTCACCAACGACGTGCCGATCAGTTCGGCGCTCGCCGGCTCGAAGATGACCATTGCCGCCGAGGTCGAAGGTGTTGACCTGCGCATCGACTACCGCCTGGCCGGGCCCGGTGTCTTCTACGGCCCGGACAGCGACTCCTTCTACGGCGACGACGCGGATGCCTTCTACGGCGCCGCCGGCAGCTGGAGCCCATGGCCTGGCCAGCTTGTGGCCGCGAACGATGTCTACCAGTTCCGCGTGAAGATCGGCGCCGGCGCGACGCGCGGCATCCTGAAGCAGCTGGTGCTGACCATCGACGCGCCCGACATCGAGGAGGTGATCTCGGATCTCCCGATCGATGCCGGCGGCACGCTGGTGGAGTACACGAAGATGTTCACCAAGATCACGAACGTGCAAATCACGTTGCAATCAGGCGGCAGCAGCGCCGTCACCGCCGAGTTCGAACGGACGGATGACCGCACCGTCTACATCGGTGCCTACAACTCGTCTCATGTCCTGGTCGGCGGCGCAACCGTCGACGTGACCCTCAAGGGCTACTAGTCCTCTTCACTTCGACCTTCTGGCCGCCTTCGGGCGGCCTTTTTCATTTCTGAAAGGCCAACCATGCCAGCACCACCCAACAAAGACGAGATCGTAGGCAGCGGCTCGACCCCCAGTAACGCGACTGCGCGCAGCGGCTTCGCGAAGCTCTGGGAATGCCTGTTCGGCACCAGCGGCTTGCTGGGCGCGAATGGCACAGTCGCAGCGGCGCGCGCGGCGCTGGGATTCGGGACTGCCGGGCCGTTCAGCAATCGCAACTTGGTCAACAACCGCACGCTGACCATCAACACCCGGTCCAAGGCGGGCACCGTGGTGCTGGCGGCCGGGGTGTACGGCCACGACCAGTGGAAGGCCGGCGCGGCCGGCTGTACGTACACGTTCGCCACGGTCGGCATCGACGTTGTCATCACGATCACGTCGGGCTCGCTGGTGCATGTGATCCACGGCCCGAAGGTCGAAGGCGGCGTGTATGTGGCCTCGTGGTCTGGCACCTCGCAGGCGAAGCTGAACGGTGCCGCCTACGCGGCGTCCGGCGTCACCGTGTCGGGCGTGGGGGCCGGTTCGAACCTCCCGATCGAGATGGGCCCCGGCACCTTCACGCGCGTGCAGGTCGAGCAGGGCACGGCAGTGACGACGTTTGATCGGCGGACTCCTGCCATTGAGCTGTTCGAGTGCCAGAAGTACCTCGAGACCGGCAGCGGCGAACTGCAGGCCTACAACACCGCGAGCAACGGCACTGCCGTGCGCATCCCCTTCAAGGCCACGAAGTGGACGACGCCCACCATGACCTACACCATCGCCGCGAACACGAATTGCACCGTGTTCGACGCGCGCACGCCGACGCCTGACGGCGTCACCTGGTACTGCACCCCCACCACGACCGGCACTGTCGCCTGGATCGGTTCCTGGATGGCTTCCTGCGAGCTCTGACCATGTACACCCAACACACCACCTACATCCTGCGCGAGGCCGACAACGCCGAAATCCCCCTGGTCGATGACAACCCCGACTACCAGCGGTTCAAGGAATGGAAGGCCGCCGGCGGCATTCCTGGCACGCCGGCAGCGCCGCCGTTCGAGCGGCGCAAGTCCTTGCTGCTGGCGGAGGTCGACCGGCACCTGAACGCCGCAGCGAACGCCAAGGGCTACGACAGCATCCTGTCGGCCTCGCTGCGCGCGGCGCTACCCAACAGCGCCTTCCACGCCGAGGGCGTCGCCTTCGGGACGTGGATGGACGCGGTCTATGCGAAGTGCTACCTGGTGCTGGCGCAGGTGGAGGCCGGCACCCTCGACGAGCCGACCAAGGACGAGCTGATCGCGCTGCTGCCCGTTCTGCAATTGCCCGAGTGAGGCGCCGATGAATCAGCAACCTCTTGCCGACATCGTCGCCCTAGGTGTCCTGATCGCTGCAGCCGTTTTCTCGCGGGAGGCTGCCGAGGTGATTGGGCCTTATTTGGTCATCGTGGTGGCATCGGCCATCGGTGCTTCGTTCGCGCTTGCGCGACGTGAAAAATCTACCCGAGGTCGGGCCTTGTGGTTCTTCACCCGCGTCGTGGGCTTGGCTGTCATCTTGACCGTCGGCGCTGCGGCTGCCGTCAATGTCTTTCGGCCGGATCTTGCGCCCCGAGTTCTGTTGGCGCCGATTGCACTGCTGATCGGTTTCATCGGGGACGGCTGGCCACGGCTTCTCGCGAAAGCTGTGCAGATGCTGTACGGCCTGATGGATCTAGCCCGTGGTGCCACGCCCGGCAGTGGAAAGGACACGCCATGACCGACCTCTACCTGATGGCCTTGGTCAACGTGGGGCTGTGCGTCGCCATCGTGGTCATCTCGGTGTGCCGTCTCAACACGATGCAGGGCTCCGTCTTGCTGCGCGTTCAGAGCGAGTACGCCGGCTACATCGGCGGGGCCATCGCCTCGGCCGCGCAACCCTGGTGGAACGAGTGGCCGCAATGGGGCTCGCTCGCCATCGCGGCAGCGCTGCTCCTGGGCCTCATCTTCAGCGGCCACGCCTGGCGCAAGGACAAGCCGCCGGCCTCGGCCACCGCGCCAGCGCCGCTTTCCGACTTCCCGGAGATCACCCCATGACCCTCGACGAAATCACCCGCACGGCGATTGACCCTGCGCTAGCGTGGCTCCCCGCCAAGATGAACACCATCGAGGCGCGCGCCGAGCTGCTGACTATCGGCCTGCAGGAGTCCAAGTTCGAGTACCGGTGGCAAGTGCTGAATGATCCGAAGAAGAAGGGGCCGGCGCGGTCGTTCTGGCAGGGCGAGCAGGGCGGCGGCATGGTGACGGGCACCATGACCCACCCGGCCAGCAAGGACCTCGCGCGCGCGGCGTGCACGGCCCACGGCGTGGCCTTCACCGCCTGGGCGATCTGGACGGCCATCGAGAACGATGATGTGCTAGCGGCGATCCTGGCGCGTCTGCTGCTGTGGACTGAGCCTGGTTCGCTGCCGCCCGTGACCGACACCGAGGCCGCATGGCAGCTGTACCTGCGCGCCTGGCGACCTGGCGCCTACGCGCGCGGAACGCCGGCCAAGCGCGCTCAACTTCGCGCCGAGTGGGAAGACCACCACCAGGCCGTCCGCGCCTTCCTGGAGCTGCCGTAATGCTGCCCGACCTCAAAACGCCGTTGCTCTGGGTTCTCGGACTGGGCCTTGTGGCTGCGCTGGCCACGGCCGGTATCGAGCGCACACGCGCTGCCGGTGCGCGTGCTGACCTGGCTTCGGAAAAGGCTGATCGAGCCAAGGACAACACCGCGCGCGCTATGGCCGCGTTGGCCGACCTGCAGCGCGTTCTCGCGCTCGTCGCGAACCATGCCAAAACCCAACAGGAGAACGTCAATGCATTCGAAACACGTCTCAAGGTGCTCGCTGACCGCGGCCGCGCTATTGCTGCTGATCGTGACCGGGTGCGCAAGCAATACGACGACTTCGCCGCCCGTGATCGGGACCAAGCCGCAACCGACCCCGCTGCCTGCCAGCGTGTTGCAGATCGATCCGCAGTCCTCGCAGCCATGGCTGCACGAAGTCGAGAGCTTCTTGAAGGAGGTCGACTCCTTGTTGAAGGGCGAGACAACGAAGTGCAGCTTTTGCTCGACACCGTGAGCAACGATCGCGCGCTGTTCGCGCCGCCGTAGGGCCGTTCATCACTGCCACCGAACTATCCCCCAGCCTTCGGGCCGGGGGATTTTTTCGTTTGGGACCATGCTTCACCATTGGCCTTGGTTCCCACTCGTGCCGGCGGCGACAATTTGGACCCTGCCTGACTGGAGAGAGAAGGATGAGAAAACTTACTGCTGCACTTTTGATTCTTTGCTGCTCATCGACTATGGCCATCGAGATCCGCGGTGCAACCTCTTGCGGCAATTGGGCCAGCAGCAGGCAGAGCTCAAATCCAGCAGCCGGGCCAAATCAGCTCTGGATGCTGGCATACCTCTCGGGCCTGGCCTCCGCGCTTCACAAAGATGGCCTGAAGGGAACCAGCAACGCCTCGATTTTCCTGATCGTCGACGACTACTGTCGCAAGAACCCCTCGGAGTATCTCGACGACGCCGGGAACGAAGTTTTCCGTGAGCTGCTGAAGAAAAACAATCTCTGACAGCCGCGCCGGCAGGCGAACTCGCGGGGGGCGCCGCTACTACTCCTTCAATGGATTACAACTGTCCCTTCGGCAAGCGTCTGATACGCGTACTCAGAGCCCGCTTCGATTGACGCCAGCTTCGTGCTGCAGGTGCCTGGCACTCTGTGCCTGAAGACAGGGACATGAACGGACCGCTCCCCGTATTCCATATCCTGCTCGAACTCCACCCAGGACCACCATGCACCACCACGCTGACCGGTAGTGATGACGACGAAGTAGCCCTCGAGTTCGAATGAGCCGCCTAGCTCTAGATAGGACATGCCGGTGCCCCTCTGTTGAGATAGCTGTCATGTTCCTCAGTGGCCGTCGGTGGCGCAACTGGCAGAAAGATCAGGTGACGCGTGAGCGAGAGAACTGGCGGCAATCGCTGACGAACGTGGCGCCGCCGGCACCATCTGCGAGCGGCATGCAGACGCCTTGATGCAAGAACGGATGCAGTAGATCTGAGGATTCCACTCCAGTGCGATCTCAGGCATATTGGCTGCCTCTTGGAGGAGTTGCGCATCATGGCGAATAGTTCGAATGTGCTGACCTTTGCCTTTGGGCTTCTGATCGTCGTAGTCCTAATATTCGCGGCGATTGGATATTCCTTCTACCTGGAGAGGGGCGGTCCACCGGATCATTCGACACGGCAGTTGCACTTCGCAGCCGTGACCTTGACTGGGCTCGGCATGCTATTCGCGCTCTCAATGGCCATGTACTACTGGGGCCAGAGTGGCGCCGATAAAGCCGGCAAAGAGATCTTCGACGGATGTAAGACTGTCATCCCGCCCATCATCACGTTGATCCTGGGCTATTACTTCGGCAGCAAGGACGGGGCAAACGGGGGCACGCGGCTGCCGCCTGCAGCGCCCCCAGCAACTACCTCTCCGTCGTCTGCCCCAGAAGCCGACCGCGTTGCCGCAGTCGGGGTAGCCGCTAAGCCGCCTTGAAGGCGATGATCTTCGCACCCTGGCGCAGTTCATCGAGGTGATCGGCCCAGAGTTGCATCATCTTCCGACGTTTCACGACAAACTCTGCGCGATCGTAGGCGGCACCCAACGGCCCGCTCTTGCCGTGCGCGAGCTGCGCCTCGATCACCTCTGCCTCAACGTCCATCTGCTCGACCATGATCGTGCGCGCCATCGCGCGGAAGCCGTGAGCTGTCATCTCGGTGTTGTCGAAGCCCATGCGGCGCAGCGCGGTGTTCACGGTGTTGTCACTCATCGGGCGCTCGCCGGTCAGCAGGCTCGGGAACACGTACTGACCGTGGCCCGTGAGCGGCTTGAGGTCTTCCAGGATCGCGACGGCCTGCATGGGCAGAGGCACCAGGTGCGGCCGGCCGTTGATCTTGGCGGTCTTCGTGCGCTTCATGTCCGCTGCAGGGATTGTCCACAACGCTTTATCGAGGTCGACGTTCGCCCAACGCATCTGCCGGATGTTGCCGGGCCGCTGGAAGAGTAGGGCGGAGAGGTGCAGCGCTGCGCGCGTGGCGGGCTGGCCGGCGTAGGCAGAGATCGCGCGCATCAGTTCGCCGGCTTTCACCGGCTCCAGTACCGCGGCCATGTGCTTGACCTGCACCGGCACCAGCGCGCCCTGCAGGTCGGGTGCTGGGTTGCTGGTGCACCGGCCGGTGGCAATGCCATGGCGAAAGACCTGGCCCGACCACTGGCGCAGCGTGTGCGCGGTCTCGTGCGCGCCGCGGGCCTCCACGCGGCGCAGGACCTGCAGCAGCATGGGGGCCGTGATGATGGACAGGGGCAGACTGCCGAGCCAGGGGAAGGCATCCTTCTCCATGATCGAGATCCAGCGCTCGGCGTAGCGCGGGCTCCATGACGAACTCTTGGTCTTGTGATATTCGCGCGCCACAGCTTCAAAGCTGGCGTCGGTATCGACCTTGCGTTCAAGCTTTTCGAGCTGTCGGCGCTGTGCGGGATCGATGCCTTGCTGCTGGATCTTGCGTGCGTCGTCACGGCCGGTGCGTGCAGCTTTGAGCGTCACTGCGGGGTAGCTGCCCAGCGCGAGACGCTTTTCCTTGCCGTCGAAGCGGTACTTCCAGAACCAACGCCTCGAGCCGCCCGGCTCGATTTGCAGGTAGAGGCCTCCGGAGTCGGCGAGGCGCAACCGCAGCTTATCGGCGGGGCAAATGGTCTTCTTGCAGGCGGTGTCGGTAAGCATGGGGGAACAAATTCGACGACAGGGGTCGAAACTGTACCCGTTCCCCCGTTTGTTCCCCCAAGATTGATGAATCTCACCGGTTCATCGTGGTTGCTCGTGGAGCAAAAGGAAGGGCTTCTGCAGAGGGATAGTGGGTGCTCGTGGAGCCTTGTGGGGCTTCGTGGAGGACTGGATTGGCCTGCCCGGAGGGGATCGAACCCCCGACAACCTGCTTAGAAGGCAGGTGCTCTATCCAACTGAGCTACGGGCAGATTTCAGGCTGGAGAGAAGCCAAGAAAATCAATGACTTAGGAGCTTTTTCTCTTAAGCAGCAGCGGCGGATTCTACCGAGTTCCACACCTCGGCTCGCTGCACTCCACGATCCAAAACGAAAAATGCACACAGCCCGCTGGTGACTGTGTGCATTTCATTTTTATGGTCGGGGCGAAAGGATTCGAACCTTCGACCCTCTGGTCCCAAACCAGATGCGCTACCAGGCTGCGCTACACCCCGACAAGCCTTCTATTCTAGCCCGGATATTGGCCGGTTTCCGAAGTTTCTCAGTCAGCGTTTCTCGTACTGCGTTTTGCCGAAAAGAATCTCGCGTTCTTTATCGCCGGTGATCGGCTGGCGCAGATCGGCCAGCACCTTCACGCCGCGCTGCACGGCCGGACGTGCAGCGATGCCGTCGAACCAGTCCTTCAGGCGCGGAAAGTCGGTGAGGGTGATGCCCTGGTTTTCCCAGCTGCGCAGCCACGGGAAGATGGCGATATCGGCAATCGAATAGCTCTTGCCGGCAATGAACTTGTTCTTCGACAACTGCTTGTCGATCACGCCGTAGAGGCGCTTGGCCTCGTTGCTGTACCGGTCGATCGCATAGGCGACCTTCTCGGGCGCGTACAGGCGGAAGTGATGCGCCTGACCGAGCATCGGGCCGACGCCACCCATCTGGAACATGAGCCACTGCAGCACGTCGTAGCGCTCACGGTCGCCGGTGGGCAGAAACTTGCCGGTCTTGCCCGCGAGGTAGACGAGGATGGCGCCTGACTCGAAGAGCGAGATCGGCTTGCCGTCCGGACCGTCGGGGTCGATGATGGCGGGGATCTTGTTGTTGGGGCTGATCTGCAGGAAGTCGGGCGCGAACTGGTCGCCCTTACCGATGTTCACGGGGTGCGCGTGGTAGGGCAGGCCGCACTCCTCCAGCATGATGTGAACCTTGTGGCCGTTCGGCGTGGGCCACGAATAGACCTCGATGGGCGATGCAGGCATGTTGTCTGGCACTCCTGTGGATGTGATGCGAGCCCGGCAGCTTATACGTGCGAGTTCAAACGCGTGCAGGCGCGGGAATTCGCAGCAATCTGCTCGGCGGGACCTCAGCCGACCTGCTTCTCGTGCACGTTGCACCACATCCAGTCTTCGCCAGGCTCGAGCGACTGGATGACGGGGTGGCCTTCGGCGTGCGAATGCCTTGTTGCATGACGGTTCTTCGACGAATCGCAGCAGCCCACATGGCCGCAGTGCACGCACAGGCGAAGGTGGACCCAGGTGTCGCCGGTCTTCAGGCAGTCTTCGCAGCCGCGTTGGCCGTGCTGGTCATGGGGCTGCGCGATCTCGGCGGGCACGTGGTCGCAGGGTTTGATGGGCAACGTGGGGCTCCTTTGTCTTGACGATGGATTGATTGAGCGCGCCTCAGGCTACCGCCGAGGCCTGCGACAGGTGCTGATGAATCAGCGCGACCGCGGCCGCTCCTTCACCAATGGCCCCGCCCACACGCTTGACCGAGCCCGAGCGCACATCGCCCACGGCGAACACGCCCGATACGCTCGATTCGAGCGCCGTGGACGGCCGCGCCGGAAAGCCGCTGCTGGCTGCGGCGCCGGTCAGCACGAAGCCGTGCTTGTCGACCGCCACGCCGCAGCCGTCGAGCCATGAAGTCTCAGGCTCCGCACCCACGAACAGGAAGATGTTGCGCGCCGCGCAGTCGTGTTCGTTGCCTGAGGTGTGACAGCGCCATGTCGCGCCGGTGAGGCCTTCGTCCGAGCCGCCATGCAGGCGCACGAGCTCGGTGTGCGGCTGCAGCGAGATGTTCGGTGTGGCCTCGATGCGGTCGATCAGGTAGCGCGACATGCTGGCCGCCAGCGACGGCCCGCGCACCAGCACGTTGACCTTGGCCGCGTGGCGCGACAGGAACACAGCGGCCTGGCCGGCCGAGTTGCCGCCGCCGACCAGCGCCACTTCTTGCTGCGAGCAGATCTTCGCCTCGATGGCCGACGCCCAGTACCAGACACCGCGGCCTTCGAATTCGGCGAGGCGTGGAACATCGGGGCGGCGGTAGCGTGCGCCGCTGGCGATGACCACCGTGCGCGCGTGGATCGTGCGGCCGTCGGCCAGCGCAATGGCCAGGCTTTCGAGCGGGTTTTCGCGCGAGCAGTCGAGTGACACGACCTTGGCCGGAATCAGCATCTCGACACCGAACTTCTGCGCCTGCACGAATGCGCGCCCCGCGAGCGCCTGCCCCGAAATGCCGGTCGGAAAGCCCAGATAGTTTTCAATGCGCGCGCTGGCGCCGGCTTGGCCGCCGAAGGCGCGGCAGTCGAGCACGATCACGCGCAGGCCTTCCGAGGCAGCGTAGACCGCAGTTGCCAAGCCGGCCGGCCCGGCGCCGACAACGGCCACGTCGAACAGCTCGTTGCGCTCGGCGGTGTCGACCATGCCGAGGCAGCGCGCCAGCGCCTCGTCGGCCGGGTTGACCAGCACCGAGCCGTCGGGGCACACGGCCAGCAGTTTGCTGGCGCCGTACTGCGCGAGCAACGCAGCCGCATCGGGGTCTTCGGCGGCGTCGACCAAGTGATATGGATAGCCGTTGCGGCGAAGGAAGTTTTCCAGCCGCGCCATGTCGGGCGACTGCGGCTGGCCGATCAGCACCGGGCCGCTGGCGCCGGACTCGATCAGCGCCACGCGCCGCAAGATCAGCGCGCGGGTGATGCGCTCGCCCAAGTCGGCTTCGGCCACCAGTAGCGCGCGCAGTTGCGCGGGTGATACGAGCAGCGCTTCGACGTCTTCGTCGGCGTGGCCGTCGACCAGGGCAGGGCGGCCGCTCAGCTGGCCGACTTCGGCCAGGAATTCGCCTGGACCCTGCCGCACGATCGGCACCACATGGCCGAGGCCGTCGCGTTGCGTGACAGCGACAACGCCTTTCAGCAGCACGAACATGCCAGGGCCGGTTTCGCCTGCTGTAAATAGCCTGGTGCCCCGTGCGAACTGCTGAACGCTGCCAAAGCGTGCAATGCGCGCAATCTCGGTGTCACTGAGGACTGGAAAAGTCTGGTGAAGGCGGCTGCTGTCGGTGCCGGTTGCGTTGGTGGTGGCCATGGGTGGAAGCTCCATTTCGCGAATCCACCGCATTAGACGACGAAGCGGCGCCAAGCGGTTTGCAGGCGTTTCACGGGCGGCTTTGGGCTGTAACAACGTCACGTGCCTGCAATGTTCCTGACATGCCCGCTTCATCGCAGGTGCGGAGACTCCCTCGGCAGAAAGGGTTCCCCATGAAAGAACTGCCCAACCCGACGTTTCCGCTTTCGCAGATCGGGCTGCGCGCGGCCTTGTGGCCCGCTCCTGCAACCGGTGTGTCTACCGTTGTTGCTGCTGCCCGTACATCGGTGCCCCAGGCGCCCGCTGTCATCCTGCCGCCGGCCGTCGAGTCCAAGCAAGGCATCACCGTGGGCTGGGCCCGCCACCTTGACGATGTGCGTGCCGCCCAACGCCTTCGCTACGACGTGTTCGTCGGCGAAATGGGCGCCCGGGTTTCGTCACCGCTGGCCGGCCACGACATCGACCTGTTCGACGACTTCTGCGAGCACCTGCTCGTGCGCGACGAACTGACCCAGCAGGTCATCGGCACCTATCGCGTACTCACGCCTGCCCAGGCCCGCCGCGTCGGCAGCACCTACAGCGATACTGAATTCGACCTCACCCGCCTGCGCGACCTGCGCGAGCGCATGGTCGAGCTGGGCCGCAGCTGCGTGCATCCCGACCACCGCCAGGGCGGCGTGATCCTCGCACTCTGGGGTGCGCTGGCTGGCTTCATGCACCGCAACAAGCTGGACACGATGATCGGTTGCGCAAGTATTCCGATGTCACACAACGGTGTCACGAACGGCGACGCCGCAGCCAGCATCTGGCGCCAGGTGTCGGCCAAGCACATGGCACCGATCCAGTATCAGGTGCAACCCCGCCTGCCCTTGCCAGTCGAGCGACTCGACAGCACGCTCGACGTGGAGCCGCCGGCGCTCATCAAGGGCTACCTGCGCCTGGGCGCAAAGGTGCTTGGGGCGCCCGCCTGGGATCCGGATTTCAACGCCGCCGACCTGCCGATGCTGATGCGCATCGACGATCTGCCGGCGCGCTACCGCAAGCACTTTCTGGGCGCATGAAGCCGGCGGCCGACCGGCCCGAAGCCGGGCCGCCCGCTTCTACGCTTGGCGCTGCCAGCCAGCATGCGACTGGCTCAGAGGCGTCACGAGATAGTCATGGAACTGTCACAAGAGGGGCTGACACTGTCATATTTCAGCCTACGTGTTCTCCTGTGCCGCTTGCTCCAGAATCAGTGCCCATGTCACCCGCCTCCGCAGATCCGTCGCTCGACGTTGCGGCACCAACGTTCACATTGCTGGACCGCGACCACAGCATTCTTTCGTTCAACGAGCGTGTGCTCGACTGGGCGCATCGCAAAGAGGTGCCGCTGATCGAGCGGTTGCGCTATCTGTGCATCGTTTCGTCGAACCTCGATGAATTCTTCGAGGTCCGCGCCGCGCCGCACCTGATCGCGGGCAGCGCTGGGGACCACAAGGGCACTTACACGGTCGAGTCGTTCGAACGGCTGGCCGAGGCGGCCCACAAGCTCGTGGCGCGCCAGTACGCGCTGTACAACGACGAGCTGATGCCGACTTTTGCGACGCACGGCATCCGCATCATTTCGCATGGCGAGCGCAATCCGGCGCAGCGCAAGTGGGTCAGCGAGTATTTCGAGCGCGAAGTGCGCCCGCTGCTGATTCCGGTCGGGCTCGACCCGGCGCATCCGTTCCCGCAGGTGGCCAACAAGTCGCTCAACTTCATCGTGAGGCTGGGGGGCAAGGACGCCTTCGGCCGCGAAAACCCGATCCAGATCGTCAAGCTGCCGCGCGTGCTGCCGCGCCTGATCAAGATGCCGGCCAAGGTGTCGGATGGCAAGACGCTGTTCGTGGCGCTGTCGAGCGTGGTGCGCGCGCATCTCGCGAGCATGTTCCCGGGGCGCGAGGTGGGCGATTTCTCGCAGTTCCGCGTCACCCGGCATTCCGACCTCGCGGTGGACGAGGAAGACGTCAAGAACCTGCGCACCGCGTTGCGCCAGGGGCTGCAGCACAGGCACTATGGCCAGGCCGTGCGGCTGGAAGTGTCCGCGAGCTGCGCCGAGTCTCTTGCGAGTTTCCTGCTGGCGCAGTTCAACCTGCCGCCCGAGGCGCTGTACCGCGTGCATGGCCCGGTCAACCTGGCCCGGCTCACGCAACTGGCCGACCTGCTCGACGAGCCGCAACTGCGCTTTCCGCCGTATCCGGCTTCCTACCCCGTCGCGCTGTCGCCCGGGCAGTCGTTCTTCGAGCAGCTGCAGCGCGGCGATGTGCTGATTCACCAGCCCTTCGAAAGCTTCGAGGGCGTGCTGGCCTTCCTGCGCGAAGCGGTGCTCGACCCGCAGGTGCTGGCGATCAAGCAGACCATCTACCGCACCGGTGCCGATTCGGAAATGATGGACCTGCTGCGCGAAGCCGTACGCCGTGGCAAGGAAGTCACAGTGGTGGTGGAGCTGAAGGCGCGCTTCGACGAAGAGGCCAACATCAACTGGGCCGAGATGCTTGAATCGATCGGCGCGCAGGTGGTGTACGGCGTGGTCGGCCTGAAGACCCACGCCAAGATGCTGCTGGTGACGCGGCGCGAGGGCAAGCAATTGCGCCGCTACGGCCATCTGTCCACGGGTAACTACAACCCGCGCACCGCCAGGCTCTACACCGACATCAGCCACCTCACGGCCGATCCGATGCTGACTGCCGATATGGAGGCCGTGTTCGTGCATCTGGCGAGCCAGAGCCGCTTGCCCAAGCTCAACCGCATGTGGCTGGCGCCGTTCGACCTGCACAAGAACATCGTGGCGCAGATCGATGCGCTGGGTTTGGCCGCGGCGGCCGGCCACTCGACGCGCATCGTCGCCAAGATGAATGCGCTGACCGACGACGAAATCATCGCCTCGCTGGTCCGCGCGGGACAGAAGGGCGTGAAGATCGATCTGATCGTGCGCGGCGCCTGCACGCTGCCCGCACAGGTGCCAGGTCTCACCGACAACATCCGCGTGCGCTCAGTGATCGGCCGCTTCCTCGAGCATTCGCGGGTCTTCTATTTCCGCAATGGCGAGGACGAATCGCTGTACCTGTCGAGCGCCGACTGGATGAACCGCAACATGATGCGGCGCATCGAGCTTGCGTGGCCCGTGACCGATCCAGGACTGCGCCAGCGGCTGATCGACGAGTGCCTGGTGGCCTACCTGCACGACGGACGCGACGCCTGGGATCTGGGCGCGGACGGCATCTACACGCGCGTCGATCACGATACGCATTCGGGCGAAGCGGGCGCATCGCCCGTCGTCGAGGCCCACGGTGCGCAAGCCGCGCTCATGAACCGCTACGCATCCAGAGGGCATCTCAGAGATGCATCCAGCAACTGACGATCGAAAGACGATGACCATGGACTTGATCTTCTGGCGTCATGCCGAAGCCGAGGACTGGACCGAGGGTTGCGACGACATGCAGCGCTCCCTCACCGCGCGCGGCGAAAAGCAGGCCAAGCGGATGGCCACTTGGCTGGACCGTCAGCTGCCGGACGGCACGCGCATCATCTGCAGCCCCGCGCGGCGTTGCGAACAGACTGCGCTGGCGCTGGGCCGCAAGTACAAGCTGCGCTCGGAGCTCGCGCCCGACACAACGGCAGAGGCGCTGCTCGGCGCGGCTGGCTGGCCCAACGGCAAGTCGGTGGTGCTGATGATTGGCCATCAGCCATCGGTGGGGCAGGCTATCTCCCTGCTCCTGGGCCTCAAGCAGGACAGCTGCCCGGTGCGCAAGGGTGCGCTGTGGTGGATTCGCACGCGCGAGCGCGACGGCGACGTGCAGACCGTCGTGGTGACGGTGCAGTCGCCGGAACTGCTCTAACTAAGTACCGAGGCTGCTCAGCAGCCGCTGAGCTCGACGCGCCAGCTGCTGGTCTTCTGCCAGGCCAGCACTTCTTCACGCAGCAGGTGTGCCGATTGTGGGAATGCCTCGGCCCAGTCTGGCGCGCAGGCAATGGTGAAAGCCCGTGCGCCCAACGCTGCGAGGTGCAGTGCCTGCGGGTCGGGGTCGCGGCGCGCGTGGCACAGGATCACCGCGAGCCGAAGAGACAGCAACTGCATCACGAAGGTTTCATCGTCCAGTGCTGCTTCGAGCTTGCGCAGCTTGCCACGCTGGCCCAGCACCAACTGGCCGAGCGCATGCATTTCGTTCACCGCGAAGCCGGGCGCGTCGGTGTTGTCGAGGATGTAGGCGCCGTGCTTGTGGTAGTCGCTGTGCGATATCAACGTGCCGATTTCGTGCAACTGCGCTGCCCAACCCAGCTTGCGCAAGGCCCGGCCGGCCCGGCTCGACGTACTGCCGCCACGCGCGGCGGGGGAGAGCTGCACGAACAGCGCAGCGGCCGTTTCGCCCACTCGCTTGGCCTGGGCCGTGTCGACGGTGAAGCGATTGGCCAGCCGCGCCACCGTGGCGGTGCGCATGTCGGCCACGCTTTCGTCGCGTTCCAGCAACTCATAGAGTACGCCGTGGCGCAGAGCGCCCTGGGCGACTTTCATTTCCTGGATGCCGAGCAGGTCGAACACCGCGCGCAGCACGCTCACACCGCCGCCGATGACGGCCTTGCGGTCTTCCCGCATGCCGTCGATGCGCAGCTTGTCGGCGCTACCGGCCTTGAGCAGGCGGTCGAGCAGCCAGTCGAGGCCTTCACGCGTGACGAGGCCGGACTCGCCACCCGCCGCAGCCAGCACGTCGCCGACGGCGCCGATGGTGCCGGAGGCTCCGTAGGCCACGTCCCACTGGTCGCGGGTGTATGTGGCGAGGGCGTCGTCGAGCACGGCCTTGGCGGCCACTTCAGCGGCGCGGAAGGCGCTGGCGGTGAACAGGCCTTCGCCGAAGTGCTTCATCGACCAGGCGACGCTGCCGACCCGGTACGACTCCATGCGGTCGGCCTCGAGGGCGTGGCCGATGATCATTTCGGTGGAGCGCCCGCCGATGTCGACTACCAGCCGGCGCTCGCTGTCGGAGGCGTCGGTGTGCGGCAGCATGTGCGCTACGCCCTGATATATGAGGCGGGCCTCTTCCCGGCCCGGGATCACGTCGATGCCGAAGCCCAGAATGGTGCGTGCGCGCAGCAGGAATTCTTCACGGTTGCGCGCTTCACGCAGCGTTTGCGTGGCCACGGCCCGCACCTGCGAACGCTTGAAGCCGGCCAAGCGCTCACCGAAGCGCGCGAGCGCGTCCCAGCCGCGCTGCATGGCCTCGGCCGTGAGGTTGCGCGCGCTGTCCAGGCCGTTGCCCTGGCGAACCGTCTCCTTGAGATATTCAGTGCGGTGGATCTGGCCGTGGTCGACCTGTCCGATTTCAAGCCTGAAGCTGTTCGAGCCCAGGTCGACTGCTGCGAGGCGGGTGCCGTTTTGCATGTGGTTCTGAAGAAGAAGGCGGGTGTCTTTGTGTTTGATCGTAGCGCCGTGACAGGGCGCGCCACCTCTCGGATCGCGCAATGGCGAGGTTTGGAAGGCTAGGCGCGGCGCATGACGGTTATGTGACAGCGTCACACGAACCACCGGGGGAATAAAGGCATTTTCCCTCGACAGAGGGGTGTCACACCGATGTCACACAAGCTTTTTAGAGTCCGTCCAAGCCCGAAAAAGGGACTACTTCTTACTTCTAAAGGAAGCTTCATGAAAACGACGTTCAAATTTGCAACAGCCGGCCTGGTGGCCGCGGTGTTCTCCATTCCCGCCTTCGCACAAGACGTGACCGGCGCTGGCGCCAGCTTCCCGGCGCCGCTGTACGCCAAGTGGGCCTCCGACTTCAACAAGGCCACCGGCGTCAAGATCAACTACCAGTCGGTTGGCTCGGGCGCCGGCATCAAGCAGATCGAAGCCAAGACCGTCGACTTCGGCGCATCGGACGCCCCCCTGAAGGACGACGAACTGCAGGCCAAGGGCCTGATGCAGTTCCCCACCGTCATCGGTGGCGTGATCCCCGTGGTCAACATCCAGGGCATCAAGCCCGGCGAGCTGAAGCTCAACGGCCAGGTTCTGGGCGACATCTACCTTGGCAAGATCACCAAGTGGAACGACCCCGCCATCAAGGCGCTGAACGGTTCGCTGGCCCTGCCTGACGCCGCCATCGCCCCGGTTCGCCGCGCCGACGGCTCGGGCACCAGCTTCCTGTTCACCAACTACCTGAGCAAGGTCAACGCCGAGTGGAAGACCAAGGTCGGTGAAGGCACGGCCGTGAACTGGCCCACCGGCGCGGGTGGCAAGGGCAACGAAGGCGTCGCCGCTTTCGTGAACCGCCTGCCCAACTCGATCGGCTACGTCGAATACGCCTACGTCAAGCAGAACAAGATGACGTACGCCCAGCTGCAGAACGCCGCCGGCACCTTCGTGTCGCCCGACGACTCGGCATTCAAGGCCGCTGCTGCTGGTGCTGAATGGAGCAAGAGCTTCTACCAGGTGCTGACCAACCAGGCCGGCAAGGACGCATGGCCCATCACTGGCGCCACCTTCATCCTGATGCACAAGGTGCAGGACAAGCCCGCCAACGCGACCACCGTGCTCAAGTTCTTCGACTGGGCCTACAAGAGCGGCGACAAGACGGCCGACGATCTCGACTATGTGCCGATGCCTGACGCCGTGAAGGCCACCATCGCCAAGGCATGGGGTGATGTGAAGGACGCGTCGGGCAAGGCCGTCGCGTTCAAGTAAATCCACCCATCAGTCCAGGACGGCGCGCCCATGAGCAATTCTTCGCTCCAGGACGCGCCGCTTTCGTCTTTGCCGGAGCGACCCGTGTCATCCACCTTTCCCGCCGCCACCACCTCTCTCGACCTCGCGGCCGAGCGCGGTCGTGCTACTGCACCCCCGCCGCCCGTGAAAGCTCCGCGCTCCGGCCCGATGGCCGACCGGCTGTTCGGCTGGGCCGCCAAGGGCGCCGCGCTGCTGACGCTCGCGATGCTCATCGGCATCCTGTTGTCGCTGGTTGTCGGCGCCTGGCCCGCCATTTCGAAGTACGGCCTCGGCTTTCTCACGAGCAGCGTGTGGGATCCGGTCAAGGAGGAGTACGGCGGCCTGGTCATGATCTACGGCACGCTGGCCACCTCGATCATCGCGCTGGTGATCGCGGTGCCGGTGAGCTTCGGCATTGCGCTCTTCCTGACGGAACTCTCGCCCAACTGGCTCAAGCGCCCGCTGGGCACGGCCATTGAACTGCTGGCGGCGGTGCCTTCCATCGTCTACGGCATGTGGGGCCTGCTGGTGTTCGGCCCGATTCTTTCCACCTGGGTGCAGCAGCCGCTGCAGAAGCTGCTCAGCGGCGTGCCGTACCTCGGTGCGCTGGTGTCCGGCCCACCAGTGGGTATCGGTATCCTGTCCGCCGGCATCATCCTCGCGATCATGATCATTCCGTTCATCGCTTCGGTAATGCGCGACGTGTTCGAAGTGACGCCGCCGCTGCTGAAAGAGTCGGCCTACGGCCTCGGCTCCACCACCTGGGAAGTCGTTTCCAAGGTGGTGCTGCCTTACACCAAGGCCGGCGTGATCGGCGGCATCATGCTCGGCCTCGGCCGGGCGCTGGGTGAAACGATGGCGGTCACGTTCGTGATCGGCAACATGAACCAGCTCAACTCCCTTTCCGTGTTCGAGGCTGCCAACAGCATCACCTCGGCACTCGCCAACGAATTCGCCGAAGCCGGCGCGGGCCTGCATCAGGCCGCGCTGATGTACCTCGGCCTCGTGCTGTTCTTCATCACCTTCGTCGTGCTGTCGCTCTCCAAGATGCTGCTGGCCAAGATGAAGAAGAGCGAAGGAACCAAATCGTGAGCACCGCTCAGAATCTTCTCGCGGCCAAGGCATTGGCCGAAACGCGCCAGGCCAAGTTTGCCTCGCGCAACCGCGTCAACAAGATCGCGCTCACGCTGTCGCTCGCCGCGATGGCCTTCGGCGTGTTCTGGCTGGTCTGGATCCTTTGGGAAACGCTGCGTCAGGGCGTGGGCGGCCTCGCCCTCGCCACCTTCACCGAAATGACGCCGCCGCCAAACGAGGCAGGCGGTATCGCGAATGCGATCTTCGGCTCGTTCGTGATGGTGGCGTTGGCCACCTTCGTGGGTACGCCCATCGGCATCATGGCCGGCATCTATCTGGCCGAATACAACCCCAAGGGCTGGCTCGCCTCGGTCACGCGCTTCGTCAACGACATCCTGCTGTCGGCGCCGTCGATCGTGATCGGCCTGTTCGTGTATGCCGTGGTGGTGGCCTATTTCAAGACCTTCTCGGGTCTGGCCGGTGCGATCGCCTTGGCGCTGATCGTGATTCCGGTGGTGATCCGCACCACCGAGAACATGCTGCAGCTGGTGCCACCGGGCCTGCGCGAAGCGGCCTACGCGCTGGGCACGCCGAAGTGGAAGGTCATCCTCAGCATCACGCTGCGCGCTGCCCGCGCTGGCGTGGTCACCGGTGTGCTGCTGGCCGTGGCGCGCATTGCCGGCGAAACCGCGCCGCTGCTCTTCACTGCGCTGAACAACCAGTTCTGGACCGCCGACGTGAGCCAGCCAATGGCCAGCCTGCCGGTCACGATCTTCAAGTTCGCGATGAGCCCTTACGAGAACTGGCAACAGCTGGCATGGGCCGGCGTGTTCCTGATCACCATTGCCGTGCTCGCCCTCAACATCCTGGCGCGGGTCCTGACGCGCAACAAACACTGAACCCAGCAGAAGAAGACAACATGCCAAATACCGTTGCACAACCGTCGCGCTCGAAAATCTCGGTCAAGGACCTGAATTTCTACTACGGCAAGTTCCACGCGCTCAAGGGCATCAACCTCGAGATTCCCGAGAACAAGGTCACGGCTTTCATCGGCCCGTCGGGCTGCGGCAAGTCGACCCTGCTGCGCACCTTCAACCGCATGTTCGAGCTCTATCCAGAGCAGCGCGCCGAAGGCACCATCGCCCTCGACGGCGAAAACCTGCTCACGTCGAAGCAAGACGTGGCGCTGATTCGCGCCAAGGTCGGCATGGTGTTCCAGAAGCCCACGCCGTTCCCGATGTCGATCTACGACAACATCGCCTTCGGCGTGAAGCTGTTCGAGAACCTCTCGGCCAGCGAAATGGACGACCGCGTCGAGTGGGCCCTGAAGAAGGCTGCTCTGTGGACCGAAGTGCGCGACAAGCTGCAGCAAAGCGGCTCGGGCCTGTCCGGCGGCCAGCAGCAGCGCCTGTGCATTGCGCGCGGCATCGCGATCAAGCCTGAAGTGCTGCTGCTGGACGAACCCTGCTCGGCGCTCGACCCGATCTCGACCGCGAAGATCGAGGAACTGATCGCCGAACTCAAGAATGAGTACACGGTGGTCATCGTGACGCATAACATGCAGCAGGCCGCCCGCTGCAGCGACTACACCGCCTACATGTACCTCGGCGATCTGATCGAGTTCGGCGCCACCGAGCAGATGTTCTTCAAGCCGCAGCGCAAGGAGACCGAGGACTACATCACCGGCCGCTTCGGTTGAAGTCAAAGGAGACAACATGACCGAGAAACACCTTTCCAGCCAGTTCGACAGCGAACTCAACGGCGTCTCGTCGCGCGTGATGGAGCTCGGCGGCATGGTCGAGTCGCAGATTCACCAAGCCGTGTACGCGTTGCTGCAGTTCGACGTCGAAGCGGCCGACCGCGTGATGGAAACCGAGCAGCGCGTCAACGCGATGGAAATCGACATCGACCGCGAGCTGTCGTCGATCATCGCGCGTCGCCAGCCCACGGCACGCGACCTGCGCCTGCTGATCGCCATCAGCAAGACCACCGCCAACCTCGAGCGCGTGGGCGACGAGGCCAACAAGATCGCGCGCATGGTCAAGTCGATCATCGAAAGCGGTTCGGCCCGGCAACTGCCCACGACCGAGCTGCGTATCGCGGCCGACCTGGCCTCGGGCCTGCTGCGCAAGGCGCTGGACGCATTCGCGCGGCTCGACACCTCCGCAGCGTTGTCCATCCTGAAGGACGACGACCTTATCGACAAGGAGTTCGACGGGTTCGTGCGCAAGCTGGTCACCTACATGATGGAAGACCCGCGCACGATCTCCGCCAGCCTGGACCTGCTGTTCCTGGCCAAGGCCATCGAACGCATTGGCGACCACGCCAAGAACATTGCCGAATTCATCATCTACATCGTCAAGGGCGCCGATGTCCGGCACACTTCGATGCAGGAAATCGAGTCCGCGCTGCAGTAACAACAGCGGCAAGACTCCCAAGAAAGCATGAAGAAACCCCGTGTCCTCATCGTCGAAGACGAGTCCTCGATCGCCGAGCTGATCGCCGTCAACCTGCGCCATAACGGCTTCGAGCCGATCTGGTCGGAGGATGGCGCTGCGGCACAGCGTGAGATCGACGCCTTCCTGCCGGATCTGATCCTGCTCGACTGGATGCTGCCGGGCCAAAGCGGCCTGCAGCTCGCGCGCCAGTGGCGCAAGGACCCGCGCACCAAGGCCATCCCCATCCTGATGCTGACTGCGCGCGGTGACGAACCCGACAAGGTTGCCGGCCTCGACGCCGGTGCCGACGACTACATCACCAAGCCGTTCTCGACCCAGGAAATGCTGGCCCGCATCCGTGCGGTGCTGCGCCGCCGGGCTCCGGAAGTGGTCACGGAGCGCGTCGAAATTGGCGAGCTGGCACTCGACACCTCCACGCACCGCGTGACCTGGCAGGGCGGCGCCCTGAAGGTCGGGCCGACCGAGTTCAAGCTGCTGGCTTACCTGATGCAGCATGCCGAGCGTGTGCACAGCCGTGCTCAGCTGCTCGACAAGGTATGGGGCGACCACGTCTACATCGAAGAGCGCACGGTCGACGTGCACGTCAAGCGCCTGCGCGAATCGCTGGGTGCGGCCGCGCCGATGGTCGAAACCGTCCGCGGAGCGGGCTACCGCCTGACCGCCCAAGTCACGGTTTGACCGCCGTGGCACCCTTTGGCCGCGGGCGCGGATAATCGCCCGCCATGCCTTTTCGAATTGCTACATTTTTAATAGCGTCCCTCTTAATAGGAGCGGGCGCTATCGTCATTTTTGGATGGAAGTTCGGGTGGCTGGGCGCCTGGCTGGGTGCGGTACTCTGGCTGGGGCTCGACGCCTGGCGCGCCGAGCGACTGATGCGGGTGTTGCGCAACGATGCCGCCGGCCTGCCGTCGCGCGGGTCCGGCGTGTGGGGCGAGTTGTCCGAGCGCATCCGCAAGCTGCTGCGCGACCGCGAGCAGCAGACCCGGCAGGCCGAAGACCGGCTGCAGGAATTCCTGGCGGCCATCCAGGCGTCGCCCAATGGCGTGGTGTTGCTCGACGAGCAGGGCCGCATCGAATGGTGCAACCAGACGGCGGCCAGCCAGTTCGGTATCGACGCCGAACGCGATCTGGCGCAGCACCTCGCCAACCTTGTACGTGATCCGGCTTTTGTGGCCTATCTCGCGTCCTGGAATTACAGCCGCGACGTGGTCATCGATGCCTCCGGACTCGGCCATGGGCATCAGCGCGGCCATCCGGTGCGGTTGTCGGTGCAGGTGCATCCCTATGCCGGCAATCGCCGCATGCTGCTGACGCGCGACATCACGGCGCTGGAGCAGGCCGAGGCGATGCGGCGCGATTTCGTGGCGAACGTGTCGCATGAAATCCGCACGCCGCTGACGGTACTGGCCGGCTTCGTCGAGACACTGCAGAACCTGCCGCTCGATGCGGACGAGCGCACGCGCTATCTGTCGCTGATGGGGCAGCAATCGCACCGCATGGAGACGCTGGTGAACGACCTGCTGACGCTGTCGCGGCTGGAGGGGAGCGCGGCGCCTTCGGGAAACCAGTGGATCCGCACTCGTGCGCTGCTCGCGCAGTGCGAAGACGAAGGACGAGGGCTGTCGGGGCGCCTGACGCCGCAGGGGCATCGACTGTCGTTCACGGTCGACGCGGAGTCCGAACTGTCGGGTGCGCCAACCGAACTGCAGAGCGCGATGTCGAACCTGCTGAGCAACGCCATCCGCTACACGCCGGGCGGTGGCGAGGTGGCCGTGAGCTGGCGGGTGCTGCCCGACGGGCGCGGCGAATACGCCGTGAAGGACACCGGTCCTGGCATCGCCGCCGAGCACATCCCGCGGCTGACCGAGCGCTTCTATCGCATCGACCGCAGTCGCTCGCGCGAGACTGGCGGTACGGGATTGGGGCTGGCGATCGTCAAGCACATCGCCCAGCGGCATGGTGCCGAGCTGCGCATCGAAAGCACGGTGGGCAAGGGCTCCCGCTTTGCGCTGCTGTTTCCGGCAGCGCGCGTGCGGGAAGCGCGCGTGCTGGCCAAGTAGAACGGCTTATTTTGCGCGCTGGCGCATCGTCCAACGCAGCAGTGCACCGAATAGCAGGGCCGTCACGGCCAGCGCGGCGGCGCTCATGATCCAGAACGCCAGCGGCGACTGCATGGCCGCCCAGGGGCCCAGACCGTGGTACGCCAGCAGATAGCTCCCGCCCAAACCCAGTCCCCACAGCATCGCGCAATAGATCACCAGCGGCGCCAGCGTGACGCGGTAGCACCGCAATACGAACACGCAGAAGGTCTGCACCGCATCCGCGAAGTGATACAGCGCCACGGCCAGCAACAGCGCGCCGGCCATCGCGATCACCGCCGGGTTGTCGGAATACACGTTGGCGAGCTCGTAGCGCAACACGGCCATGGCGGTGGCATAGAACAGCGCGCACAGGGCCGTCAGTTCGAAGCCCAGGCGGCAGGCGTGCCGGGCCTTGGCAGCGTCCCCGGCGCCGAGCCAGAAACTCACACGCGCGCTGGTTGCGATGGCCAGCGACAGCGGGGTCATGTACGCCACGGCCAGCAGGTTCGACGCGATCTGGTGCGCCGCAGCGGCTGCGGTGCCGAGGCGAGCGATGAACAGGGCCATCAGCGTGAATGAGGTCACTTCGACCAGCACCGCCAAGCCGCCTGGCACGCCGAGCCGCGCGAACTTGCGGATCTGCTGCCAGTCGGGCGCCTCGATGCGCTTCCAGAGCCCGTAGTCGCGGTAGAACGGGCGGTTGCGCAGCAGCCAGATGGCGCAGCCGAGCATGGCCCAGTTCACGCACAGCGTCGCCCAGCCGCAGCCCACGAGGCCCATGGCCGGCAGGCCCGCGCCGCCGAAAGTGAACCAGATCGACAACGGCAGCTTCACGCCCAGCGAACCCAACTGCAGCCACGTCACGAGCTGGGGCTTGCCCAGGCTCTGGTTGAGGGTGCTGAACAGACGGAAGAGCAGGGCTGGCGCCAGCGCAAAGGCCAGCACGGCCAGATAGGCCTCGACTTCGCTGCGCATTTCCGCCGGCACTTGGGTCCATCGCAGGGCCGCGCCCGGCAGCAGCAGGATCGCCATGCCGACCACAATGGCAATGGCCGCGAGGTAGAGCGATTGCCGCACCGAGCGGCCCACTTCGCTGCTGCGGCCGCCGCCGTGCAGTTCGGCCCAGACCGGCAGCAGTGCCTGCAGCACACCCATCAACGAGACATACACGCTGACGAAGATGGCAGCGCCGACCGAGAGAGCGGCCAGTGCGTGCTCGGAGTAGCGGCCCGCGATGATGGTGTCGGTCACGCCGAAGGCCATCACGGCCAATTGGCCGACGAGCACCGTGCCCGCGTGCCGCGCGATCAGAGCCCGTTCGCCCCTCACTGCGGCGTGATCTTCTGGTAGAGCAAGAGGTCGTCGGCCGCGCTGCTGGGGCGGCGCAGCGTGCCGGCAAAGCGCCACTGGTCGAAGGGAATGATGGTGTGCAGGCGCTCGATGGTGTCCGGGCTTGCGAGCAGCCACGGGCAGTCGGTGCCCAGCAGCAGCGGCTGCACGTTGAAGTTGCCGTGGTGGCGCAGCGCTGCAATGTGTGGGCGGCTGAGCGCGAGCTCGGCGATGCAGCGCGGCTGGCCCACGCGTTCAGCCACGGCGCGCACTTGCGGCGCGAAGCTGCGTGCGTAGTCGATAGGCGGCAGCCACAGCGTCATCAGCAGCATCCAGCAAAGAGCGGTGCCGCCGGCTGGCAGCACCAGCGTCTTCCAGAGTGCGGCGCGGTGCCGCCCCGTGCGCCAGCGCACCAGCCAGCACCAGGCAATGGTCGCAGCCACGGCGAGCGCTACGGCAATGGGCGAGAGCTCGGGTACGAAGCCGGGCACCAGTCGTGTGACGCTGGCGGCGGGCTTGGGTGGAACGCCGGTCTGCATGGCGATCCAGTAGATCCAGCCCAGCACCGCGAGGCCGCTGAAGAACAGCACGTTGAACCAGTCGATCAGCGCCGCGGCGCTGCGCCGGAAGGTGGGCAGGGCGAACGCGGCGAGCGTGGCGAAGGCGGGCAGAGCCAGCAGCAGCGAGCGGTCGGAGTAGTCAGTGGTCCAGGTGGCGGCCAGTGGCACCAGCGCGAACCAGAAGGGCAGCGCGACGTGGCGCGAGGTGAGCTGGCGCCGCCAGCGCCACAGCGTCCAGATGGCGAGCGGCCAGACCGGCCAGGTGAACCACAGCAGCAGCTTGGCCTGGCTGCGCACGTCGCCGAGCAGCGAACCGCCGACCACGGTGATCTTCCATGTCGGCAGCTTCAGGCCGAACACGAGCACCGCCGTCAGCACCGTGATGCCGATCATCGTGAGGAGGGCGCCTCGTGTGTAGCCGGGGCCGTTGTCTTCGTTGTTGTCGGCGTTTTCGCGCTCGGACTGCGCGGCAAGCTGGCGTTCATACGCGATGTACAGCGCGCTGCCGATGGCCAGCGCAAGGCCGACGGTGGGGGCGCCGCTCAGCGTGATGCCGATGGTGCCGACGGTCAATGCGATCACCGGGCCGGTGCGGCGGTAGGGCAGTGCGGCCACGCCATAGAACAGGTGCGAGGCGAAGAACAGCTGCGCCAGTGCGGGCGTGGTTTCGTGGCCGAGCTGGGCGAGGCCGAGGCAGGCAATCAGCGCCAGCAAGCCACCGTCGGCGATGGCGCGTGCGTAGTCAGTGGGCCGGGCCTCGCCGCCGAAGGCAAAAGCCACGGGCTGGGCGCGCGCTGTGCGGGCCAGGTAGTACACGGCATACCAGGTGGCGGTGAAGGCGCCCCAGAGCAGGAACGCGAAGGCAACGCGCACGGCCAGGTCGGGGTTCAGCCACGACGGGGCGATCTTGATGGCCAGGGCGCCGATCCAGTAAGGGATCAGGGCGGGTGTTTCCGGGCGCAGGCCCAGCAGCATGGGGTCGAACCAGCGCGCAATGCCTTCGGTGCTGCGGGCCAGTTCGGACATGTAGCCGAAGGCCGTGATGTCGGCGCTCTTCCAGGGGCCCCGGCCGACCAGGCCTGGCAGCAGATAAGCCGCACACAGCAGAAGCAATGCGATGCGCGGCAGCCGGCGCACGGCGCTCTGGGCAACGATCGCGGGAGTGGGCTGGTTCAAGTGGCGGAAAAAGGCAGGATTCAGAAAGAAAAAGGGCAGCGCGGTAAACCGGGCTGCCCTCGACGCAAAAGCGCGTGCCTTACTTCGAAGCAGCGCCGGTGGTCTTGCCGAAGCGGTTGCGGAACTTCTCGACGCGGCCGCCCATGTTGTCGACCGACTTCTGTGTGCCGGTGTAGAACGGGTGCGATTCGCTCGTGGTGTCGAGCTTGAACAGCGGCAGTTCGCGACCGTCGTCGGTCTTGCCCATTTCCTTGGTGTTCGCGCACGAACGGGTCACGAACTTGAAGCCGTTCGACATGTCGACGAACAGGACTTCGCGGTAATTCGGGTGGATGCCTTCTTTTGCCATGGTCTTTCCTTTTGCGCTGTTGGAATCAATGCGCGGTCGATGCGAGAGCCACGTGCCGGACGAAGCTGCCCAGCCGCACTTTTCGCGGAGCCCATGATTATCGCATACTGCCCCATTTCCGAGCAAACCGGGCCTTCCCATGACCTCTGTACCTCTGCGCGTCGGTCTCGTTGGCTATGGTTTTGCCGGCCAGACCTTCCACGCGCCCGTGCTTTCGGCCGTTCCGGGGCTTGAACTGGCGGCTGTGGCGAGTTCGCAGCCGCACAAGGTGCACGCCGACTGGCCCGGTGTGGCCGTGGTGCCGGACGTTGCGGCGCTCATGGCCCGCTCCGACATCGATTTGGTCGTGGTGGCAACCCCCAACGCCCAGCACCATCCAGTCGCCAGGGCGGCGCTGGAGGCTGGCAAGCACGTGGTGGTGGACAAGCCTTTCACGCTCAATGTGGCCGAGGCGAGGGCGCTTGAATTGTTGTCAATACGCAACAATCGTGTCCTGGCGGTCTACCAGAACCGGCGTTTCGATGCCGATTTCCTGACCCTCAAGGATGTTCTGACGTCCGGCGAGCTGGGCCGGCCTGTGTACCTGGAGTCACATTTCGACCGCTTCCGACCCGAGGTGAAGGAGCGCTGGCGCGAGCAGGCCGTGCCGGGTTCGGGCCTTTGGGTGGACCTGGGTGCTCATCTGGTCGATCAGGCGGTGCAGCTGTTTGGCCTCCCTGACACGCTTCAACTCGACACCGCCGTGTTGCGCGACGGCGCCGTGGTCGAGGACTACTTTCACGCCGTGCTGCGGTACGACAGCGGACCGCACGCACCGCTGCGCGTAGTGCTGCATTCGACGACGCTGGCGGCGCACGCGGCGCCGCGCTACATCGTCCACGGCACGCGCGGCAGCTACGTCAAGCACGGCGTCGATACGCAGGAGGATGCGCTGCGTGCCGGGCTGCGGCCGCCGGCCGAAGGGTGGGGCGCCGATCCGCTCGATGGTGAGCTCACACTGATCGGTAGCAACGGCGTGTCCAGCAAGCGCAACGTTCCCACGCGCGCCGGCAACTACGTCGACTACTACGCCGCAGTGCGCGACGCCATCCTGGGCCGCGGCCCGAACCCCGTGCCGCCTGAGCAGGCGGTTGCGCTGATGGAACTGCTCGACATCGGCCGCCAGAGCGCCCTCGAAGGCCGCGCCCTGCGCACAGGGCGCCCATGAAAAAAGCGCGTTGACCCGGTAGGGCCAACGCGCTTTTGCGGAAGAGCGTGATGCTCAGCCGCCGCGACGCATCATGTCGAAAAATTCGACATTGGTCTTCGTCGCCTTCATGTTCTTGAGCATCAGCTCCATCGACTCGATCTCATCCATGTTGTACATGAGCTGACGCAGGATGCGGGTCTTCTGCAGGATCTCGGGAGCCAGCAGCAGTTCTTCGCGGCGCGTGCCGCTGCGGTTGAGCTGGATCGACGGGAACACGCGCTTTTCGTACAGGCGGCGGTCGAGGTGGATTTCGGAGTTGCCGGTGCCCTTGAACTCTTCGAAGATCACTTCGTCCATGCGGCTGCCGGTATCGATCAGCGCGGTGCCGATGATGGTCAGCGAGCCGCCTTCTTCCACGTTCCGCGCGGCGCCCAGGAAGCGCTTGGGGCGCTGCAGGGCGTTGGAATCGACACCGCCCGTGAGCACCTTGCCCGACGAGGGCACGACGTTGTTGTAGGCGCGGGCCAGGCGGGTGATCGAGTCGAGCAGGATCACCACGTCCTTCTTGAGTTCGACCAGGCGCTTGGCGCGCTCGATCACCATTTCGGCGACGTGCACGTGGCGCGCTGCGGGCTCGTCGAAGGTCGAAGCGATGACTTCGCCCTTCACCGTGCGCTGCATTTCGGTCACTTCTTCAGGGCGCTCGTCGACGAGCAGCACCATCATGTGAACGTCGGGGTAGTTGGCGCTGATCGCGTGGGCGATGTGCTGCATCATCACCGTCTTGCCGCTCTTGGGCGGTGCCACGAGCAGGGCGCGCTGGCCTTTGCCGATGGGGGCGATGATGTCGATGATGCGGCCCGTGATGTTCTCTTCGCCCTTGACGCCGTCGCGTTCCAGCTTCATCTGTTCCTTGGGGAACAGCGGCGTCAGGTTTTCGAACATCACCTTGTGCTTGTTCTGCTCCGGCGGACCGTCGTTGACCTTGTCGAGCTTGGTCAGCGCGAAGTAGCGCTCGCCGTCCTTGGGCGTGCGCACTTCGCCTTCGATCATGTCGCCGGTGTGCAGGTTGAAGCGGCGCACCTGGCTGGGCGAGATGTAGATGTCGTCCGTGCTGGCCGTGAAGCTGGTGTCGGGGCTGCGCAGGAAGCCGAAGCCGTCGGGCAGTATTTCGAGCACACCGTCGGCGAAGACCTGCTCGCCGGCTTTTGCGCGCTTCTTGATGATCGCGAACATCAGCTCCTGCTTGCGCATGCGGCCGACGTTTTCGATCTCAAGCGCTTCAGCCTGCTTGAGGACTTCAGACACGTGGAGTGCCTTGAGTTCGTTTAAGTGCATGGAATGACCCCTCGCGGGGTAATCGAACGGAAAACGGGGGGAGGTTGGATGTGAAGCGAGAACTGCCTCACCAACCGGGGAACTCGAACCGGTTGCCTGAATGAAAGGGCCGGTGAACTGAGAGAGATTATGACAGGAAAAACGCGCCGGCCAACGCATTGCGCGCTGGCCGGTTGAAATGTCGCTTAAGCGAGTTGCTGGTCGATGAAGGCCGTGAGTTGCGCCTTGCTCATGGCGCCGACCTTGGTGGCGGCCAGCTGGCCGTCCTTGAACAGCATCAGCGTGGGGATGCCACGAATGCCGAACTTGGCGGGGATGTCGCGGTTCTCGTCCACATTCAGCTTGGCGATCTGCAGCTTGCCTTCATAGGTAGCCGACACTTCGTCGAGGATGGGGGCGATCATCTTGCAGGGGCCGCACCATTCGGCCCAGTAGTCGACCAGCACGGGCTGGCTGGACTTGAGCACGTCGGCCTCGAAGGAGGAATCGGAGATGTGTTTGATGAGTTCGCTGGCCATGTGATGGATCCTTGTGCGCAGAGAGTTTCGGTGCAGCTAAAGTGCTGGTCATTGTGACAGAAACCAAGGGGTGGCGTGCCTTGCAGGGCCGCTATGGCGGCGATAGCCAAAGCCCTTGCGCGTCACGTCCACGCGCTCTCCAACCCCTCGATAGAACATGAACGAAGGCCACCCTGTCCAGGCTCTGTGGTGCGATCCCGCCGACGGCGTCGTCGCGCGGATCGTCCGCGCGCTCGCCGAGCGCCAGCTGCATGCCGCCCGCACCGTGGTGCTGGTGCCCTATGCGCAGCTGATGGGCGTGGCGCGCGCCATGTGGGCGCGATGCGGCAGCCCCGGCTTCGTGCCGCGCTTCGAAACCACCCACAACTGGGCCCGCAGCGCGGGCGGCTTCGTGCCGACTGGCTACGACATCGCGCACGACATGGCGCGCGATCTCGTCACGGCGCAGGCGCTGCTGTCGCAGGCCGGTTTCAACGCCGAGCGCTTTGCCTTGGCCGGCCGCGTCGTCGAGCTGGCGTATCAACTGGCGCCTCTTGCGGCTGCCGTGACGCCCGAAGAACGGGGCGGTGATTGGGCGCAGCGCGCGGCAGGCGTGGCCGAGGCGGGCAGCGAATCGGAGTGGTTCCGCATCGAAAGCGCGCTGATCCGCATCGCCGTCGCGTGGACCTCGACCTCGGGCTACGCAACCGACGTGCTTCAGCGCGAGTCCACGCGCGCGCAGGTCGATGCGCTGATCGTGCTCGAGGGCTTCCAGACCGATCCGCTCACGCAATCTCTCTGCAAACTGTGGGGCGACCATGCCCTTCATCTCTCGCTCGTGCCTTCCGACGTAGCGGCGCAGACCTGTGCCTCGCACGTCGCCCTCGACCCCGAAGACGAAGCCGAGCTCGCCGCCGCCTGCGTGCTGCGCCACCTCGCCGAAGACCGCGCACCGGTCGCCTTGGTCGCGACCGACCGCGCCCTCACGCGCCGCATCAGCGCCCAGTTGAGCGCGCAAGGCGTCGTCACGCACGACGAAACCGGCTGGAAGCTTTCGACCACGCGCGCCGCCGCCACGCTGATGAGCGCGCTGCGCGCCTGCGCCCACGACGCCGCCAGCGACCAGGTGCTCGAATGGCTCAAGAGCGGCGCCGACGGCGATGCACCGACCGTACAACTGCTCGAAGCCCGTCTGCGCCGCGAAGGCCAGCGCGACTGGTCTGCGTGGTGTGCATTCATGGCACGCAGCGAGAAACCACAAGACGCCACGCTGCTGTCCTTCACCGAGGCCATCGAAGAGCGCCGCGCGCCCATGGCCCGCTCGCGTCCCTTGGCCGAATGGCTGCACGCGCTGCGCGAACTGCTGGAGGCCAGCAGCCAATGGGAGCTGCTCGACGAAGACCTGGCCGGCGGCAAGGTGATTGGCGCCCTGTGGCTCGATGCCGGCGCGCATGGCGATGACGACGATTTCCCCGGCGGCCGCCATACGCTGGCCGAATTCACCGCCTGGGTCCGCGACGTGCTGGAAGACGCGAGTTTCGTGCCCCCCGCTGGCGATCAGGCGCCAAAGGTCGTCGTGCTGCCGCTGTATCAACTGCTGGGTCGCGCGTTCGGCGCGGTGGTCATTCCCGGCTGCGACGACCGCCGCCTGCCAGCATCGCCCGAGCCGCCCGGCAACTGGAGTGCGGCCCAGCGCCTCGAACTGGGCCTGCCGTCGCGCGAAACGCTCGAAGCCGCGCAGCGTGCGGCCTGGGCTGCGGCCTTGCACAACCCGTCGTGCGAGTTGATCTGGCGCCAATCCGACGCCAGCGGTGAGCCGGTGCGGCCCAGCCCCCTCGTGCAGGCGCTGCAGCTCGACCACGCGCTGCAGCCCTCGGCCGACCCACGCACACCGCGCGAAGTGGCAGTGCAGCCAACAAAATATCCGACCCCCTCGGGCGCGCTCCTGCCGCTGGAGAACATCTCCACCAGCGTGTACGAAGACCTGCGGCGCTGCCCCTATCGTTTCTTCGCGCTGCGGCAACTGGGCCTGCGCAGCGCGGACGAACTCGACGCCGAGATCGACAAACGCGACTTCGGCAACTGGCTGCACGCCGTGCTCGGCCACTTCCACGAAGTGCTGGCCGAAACGCCGACGCAGGATGCGGAGGAACGCACCGCTCTCATCGAGGAGGCGGCCCGACGGTCGATGCACGAGCTCAGCCTCTCCGAGGCCGAGTTCCTGCCTTTCGCCGCGGCATGGCCCGCGGTGCGCGACGGCTACCTCGGCTGGCTGACCGGGCACGAGGCGGCCGGTGCCGTCTTCGCCGAAGCCGAGCCCTGGAAGGAGCAATCGCTGGGCGACTTGCGCCTGATCGGCCGGCTCGACCGCATCGACCGCATGCCCGACGGGCAGGCCTTCGTGATCGACTACAAGACCGAGTCGGCCGCCGTCAGCAAGGAGCGTGTGAAGGACCCGACCGAAGACACACAGCTGGCCTTCTATGCCGCGCTGGTGGCCGACGACACCTTGCGCGCGGCCTACGTCAACGTGGGCGAGAAATCCTCCGGCACTCAGACCGTCGAGCAGCCTGCCGTAGTGGAAGCCAGGGACGCATTGGTGGCCGGCATCATCGACGACTTCACGCGCATCGCGCAGGGGGCGGCGCTACCGCCACTGGGAGAGGGCGCTGTCTGCGACTATTGCGCCGCAAGAGGCCTCTGCCGAAAAGATTTCTGGGAGGCGTCGAAATGAACGGCGCAGCCTACGAGCACAACGGCCAACACGTCACGCGCGGGGCCTTCTACACCGTCGCCTGCGACCCGCGCCGCTCGGTCGCCGTCGAGGCCTGCGCCGGCGCTGGCAAGACCTGGATGCTTGTGTCGCGCATCCTGCGCGCGCTGCTCGAAGAGGGCGAATCCGCCTGCGAGCCGCACGAGATCCTGGCCATCACCTTCACGAAGAAGGCGGCCGGTGAAATGCGCGAGCGGCTCGACCAGTGGCTCGAAGATTTCGCGGAGCGAACCCCGGAAGAGTTGATGAGCCAGCTTGTGATGCGCGGCGTCGAGCCTGCAGCCGCGCTGGCTGCCGTGCCGCGCCTGAAAGGCCTCTACCGACGCTTGCTCGAAGGCGGCCGGCCGGTGCAGTTCCGCACCTTCCACGCCTGGTTTGCGGGCCTGCTGCGCAATGCGCCGCTCGCGGTGCTGCGCGAACTGGGCCTGCCCTCGAACTACGAACTGCTCGAAGACGACGCCGAGGCGCGCGGGCACACCTGGCGTCCGTTCTTCGAGGCCGTGACCGCCGACAAGAACGCGCTGGCCGACTACTACGCCGTCGTCGCCACGCACGGGCGCTCGCAGACGGCCAAGGCCTTGAGCGAGGCGCTGTCGAAGCGGGTCGAGTTCTCTCTGGCCGATGCGGAGAACGCCGTGCTGCATTTCAGCGTGTTCTATCCATCGCTCGAGGGCCTGGCCGAACCGACCGCGGCCTTGCGCGGCGAGCAGGTTCGCCAGCGTTGGCTCGACCGGGCCGCCGCGCTCGGCCGCGAGAGCAACAAGACGCCGCAGAAGGCGGCCGAAGCCATCATCGACGTGTTCGGCACGGGCGAGCCCGCTGGCGATTCGCTGGCGGCCGCACTCGCGCACCTGCGCAAAAACTTCTTCGTCGCGACCGAAGACCGCCTCAACAAGAATCTGCAGAAATTCCCCGCTGCGCAGGAGGCCGAGGCCGAGCTGCAGGTGCTGTGCGGTGCGCAAGCCCAGCACGCCGCGTGGCTCTATCAGCAGCGCATGACGCGGCTCACACGCATCCTGATCGCGACCTTTGCCGATGTGAAGCGTGCCCACGGCTGGGTCGACATGAACGACGTCGAGCAGGCTGCACAGCTGCTGCTCGGCCAGTCCGCGCTGTCCGGCTGGGTGCAGGAGCGGCTCGACGCGCGCATCGCGCACCTGTTGATCGACGAGTTCCAGGACACCAACCCGCTGCAATGGCAAGCGCTCTACGGCTGGCTCAGCGCGTACACGGGCGCGCAGGGCCGCGCGCCGCGCGTGTTCATCGTGGGCGACCCGAAACAGAGCATCTACCGCTTCCGCCGTGCCGAGCCGCAGGTTTTCATCGCGGCCAAGAAGTTCGTGCGCGAAGGGCTCGACGGCGAGCTGCTGAACTGCGACCACACCCACCGGAATGCACGCTCCGTGGTCGCGCTGGTCAATGCAGCGATGCTGGCTGCACAGGAGGCCGGCGAGTTCGACGGCTACCGCGCCCACACCACCGAGCGCGGCGACGAAGGCGAACTGCTCAAGCTGCCTGCCATCGACCGCGACGCGCTCGGCGATACGGCTGAAGCAGCGCCGGCCGACGACGGCATGCTGCACTGGCGCGACAGCCTCGTCACACCGCGCGTGCTGCCTGAAGAGCAATTGCTGCAGAAGGAATGCGAACAGGCCGCGCAATGGGTGGCGCAGCGCATCGCCGACGGCACGCCGCCGCGGCAGATCATGGTGCTGGCACGCAGGCGCAGCCGGCTCTCGGCCATGCAGGACGCGCTGCGCCAGCGGCACATTCCCGTGCAGCAGCCCGAGAAGAACGATCTGCACGACGCGCCCGAGGTGCAGGACGTGGTCGCGCTGATCGACGCGCTGGTGTCGCCCGCGCACGATCTTTCGCTGGCGCGGGCGCTGAAGTCGCCGGTGTTCGGCATCGACGATGAAGCGCTGGTGCAGCTCGCGCTGCGCCAGCGCGAGCGCGGGGCGGTGAGCTGGTTCGCACTGATCCAGAAGGACGAGAGCCTGCCGTCGGCGTTGATCGAGGTGGGCCCGAAGCTCAAGAAATGGCAGCGCTGGTTGATGACGTTGCCGCCGCACGACGCGCTCGACGCGATCTTCCACGACGGCGATTTGCTCGCGAAATTCGGCGCCGCGGTTCCGGCCGCAATGCGCCAGAGCGCGCTGGCCAATCTGCGCGGTGTGTTGTCCGCGTCGCTCGACATCGATGGCGCGCGTTTCGCCACGCCGTATGCACTGGTGCGCGCGCTGCGTGCAGGCGGCGTGCGTGCCCCGACCGTGGCCGCGCCCGACGCCGTGCAATTGCTGACCGTGCACGGCGCGAAGGGGCTGGAGGCCGACACCGTGCTCATGCTCGATTGCGACGCGCCGCCACCACGCGCCCAGACCATGGGCGTGCTGGTCGAATGGAAGGGCAGCGACAGCGCGCCGACGCGCTTCGTGTTCCTCGCGAGCGAGAAGACGCCGCCCGCCTGCGCTGCAACGCTGCTCGAAGAAGAGCAGCGTGCGCGCCATCGCGAAGAGCTCAACGGTCTCTACGTGGCCACCACGCGGGCGCGCGAACGGCTGGTGCTGTCGTCGGTGCGCCCTGCGCGCGCCAACGAAGGCAGTTGGTGGACCCGCCTGGAGCCGCTGTGCGAGCCCACCGAGGCCGACGAGCCACTGGTCGCGCTGCCGACCGAGACCGGCGCCGCCAGCTTCTCGATGAAGCACATGCCGGTAGCGCCTGCACCCACCGAACAACCGTCTGCAAAGAAGGCTGCCAACACCACGATCGATGCACGCGCCGCCGCTTTCGGCCAGGCCATGCACCGGCTGCTCGAATGGGCAGTGCCGGGCGAACCGCTGCCGGCGGCCCACGTGCGAGCCGCGGCCCGCGAATTCATGCTCGACGCTCAGCAGGCGCGCGGTGCGGCCGCGCTGGCCCAGCGCATCCGCGCGGGCGAAGGGGCGTGGGTGTGGGACGATCGCAGGGTCGACTGGCATGGCAACGAAGTCACGCTGGTGCATGAAGGCGAGACCTTGCGCATCGATCGTCTGGTGCGCGAGCGCGACGGTGGCGCCTGGTGGATCCTCGACTACAAATCCGCGGCGCGCCCCGAACGGGACGCCGCGCTGATCGCACAGATGCAGCGCTACCGCGCGGCAGTGCAACATGCCTACCCCGGTGCCACGGTGCGCGTCGCGTTCCTCACCGGGCAGGGCGAACTGGTAAATCTCGAATGACTGTTTCCCCTACCGTTGCCGTCATCGGCGGCGGACCTGCTGGCCTGATGGCAGCTGAAGTCTTGAGCGCCTCCGGTGCGCAAGTACATGTCTATGACGCGATGCCCTCGGTGGGCCGCAAGTTCTTGCTGGCCGGCCGCGGCGGGCTGAATCTCACGCACTCGGAGCCCTTCGATGTGTTCATGAGCCGCTTCGGCGAGCGCCGCGCGCAACTGGAGCCGATGCTTGCGCAATTCGGGCCGCAGCAGGTGCGCGAATGGGCGAACGGCCTGGGAATCGAAACCTTCGTGGGCACTTCGGGGCGCGTTTTCCCGACCGACATGAAGGCCGCGCCGCTGCTGCGTGCGTGGCTGCATCGGCTGCGTGCGGCGGGTGTGCAGTTTCATATGCGGCATCGTTGGGTGGGCGATGGGCCGTTCGATGCGGCTGCGTTGCGATTCTCGACACCCGCTGGCGACGTCACTGCAAAGGCCGATGCCGTGGTACTGGCGCTGGGCGGCGCAAGCTGGGCGCGCCTCGGCTCCGATGGCGCGTGGGCGCCATGGCTGCAGGCGCAGGGCGTGGAGGTGGCGCCGCTGCTACCCGCCAACTCCGGTTTCGACGGCACGGGCTGGAGCGAGCATTTCTCCAGCCGTTTTGCGGGGCAGCCCTTCAAGTCGGTCGCGATTTCTTTTACCGACGGCCAGGGGCGGCACTTTGCGCGCAAGGGCGAATTCGTTGCAACGGCCACGGGGATTGAGGGCAGCCTGATCTATGCGGCATCGGCGCTGCTGCGCGACGAGATCGCTGCAAAAGGAAGTGCGACGCTGCTGCTGGACCTGCTGCCCGACCGCAACGCCGAGCAGGTGCTGGCCGCGGTCACGCATCCCCGTGGTGCTCGCTCGCTCAGCAGCCACCTCAAGAGCCGGCTCGGGCTCGAAGGCATCAAGGCCGGCGTGCTGCACGAGGCATTGAGCCGCGAAGCGATGCAGGACGCGGCGCAACTGGCGGCCACGATCAAGGCCGTGCCCTTGAAGCTTGTCGCGACGCGCCCCATCGACGAGGCGATCAGCACGGCAGGCGGCGTGCGCTTCGACGCGCTGGATGCGCAGTTGATGGCGAACGCACTGCCCGGCGTGTTCGCGGCAGGGGAGATGCTCGATTGGGAAGCGCCGACCGGTGGCTACTTGCTGACTGCATCGATGGCCAGTGGCGCGGCGGCTGCGCGCGGTGCGATCCAGCGGCTGGGCCTGTGAAGGCCTCGCGCCGTTGGAATTTCTGTCGCTGAGAGTTTTTGCAAACCTCGTTTCATTTCGCACGGAATGAAACGAAGCCGCTGAAAAGGTTGACGAGCCTTACCCCTGGCACTGACTACGCAGTTAGGGCTGCTTGGTTCCCCACCTGACCCGGTTGGCCACTTCACCATGCAGGGAGGCCCGTCAGCACGCATTGTAACCCCCCAGGATGCGCGCACTTCGTGTCGCTTCTCCTTCCCCCCTGCTGGGGGCGACACCTGAGGCCCGGCGAAGCCGGTTCCTCGGTGTCCCACGAAAAGGCAGGCCTTTTTTGATTGCGGGGTAGGGCTGAGGGCCGGCGCCGTGCCTTTTAGAATGCCCGCAATGTCTTATCTCGTGCTCGCTCGCAAGTTCCGTCCGAAAACCTTCGGTGAGATGGTCGGTCAGGGGCATGTGGTTCAGGCGCTCGAGAACGCGTTGACCACGCAGCGCCTGCATCACGCCTATCTTTTCACCGGCACCCGGGGTGTCGGCAAGACCACGGTCTCGCGGATTCTGGCGAAGTCACTGAACTGCCAGGGGCCGGACGGGCAGGGCGGCATCACGGCCACGCCGTGCGGTGTGTGCCAGGCCTGCCGCGACATCGACTCGGGACGCTTCGTGGACTACACCGAGCTCGACGCGGCCTCGAACCGCGGCGTGGACGAGGTGCAGTCGCTGCTCGAGCAGGCGGTCTACAAGCCGGTGCAGGGGCGCTTCAAGGTCTTCATGATCGACGAAGTGCACATGCTCACGAACACCGCGTTCAACGCGATGCTGAAGACGCTCGAGGAGCCGCCCGAGTACCTCAAGTTCGTGCTGGCCACGACCGATCCGCAGAAGGTGCCGGTCACGGTGCTGTCGCGCTGCCTGCAGTTCAACCTGCGGCCGATGGCGCCCGAGACGGTGCTCGAGCACCTCACCAGCGTGCTGCAGACTGAAAACGTTCCGGCCGAGCCGCAGGCGCTGCGCCTGCTGGCGCGCGCGGCGCGCGGCTCGATGCGCGATGCGCTCTCGCTCACCGACCAGGCCATCGCCTTCGGCAACGGCGAACTGGTCGAGGCTGGCGTGCGCCAGATGCTCGGCAGCGTCGATCGCGGCCATGTGTTCCGCCTGATCGAGGCGCTGGCGCAGGGCGACGGAAAGACGGTGGTCGAGACATCGGAGGCGCTGCGCGTCGACGGCATGTCCGCCGCCTCCACGCTCGAGGAAATGACGGCGGTGCTGCAGGCCATGGCCGTGCTGCAGGCCGTGCCCTCGCGCGCGGAGTCGGCCGATTCCGCCACCGACCCCGACGCGGCAGACACCGCGCGCCTTGCCGCGCTGATGCCGGCCGACGAAACGCAACTGCTCTACAGCCTGTGCCTGCATGGCCGCGGCGAACTGGGCCTGGCCCCCGATGAGTACGCCGCGCTGACCATGGTGCTTTTGCGGCTATTGGCCTTCAAACCTTCCAACGCGGCTGCTTCGACGGCCTCCACGGAAAAAAAAACTCTGAATGAAGCTGCGGCCGTGGCGCCGGCAGCTCCGGCGCGCGCCGTGCCACCCGCTCCGGCCCCCGCGCCGGTGGCTCGCCCTCCGGTCGACGCGCCTGCTACACCCGCGCCGGCGCCCGCCCCGGTTCCCGCCGGCCATCGCCTCGCCGTGGTCGACGAACCCCGGCAGGCCGAACCCCGCCCCGGTGCTGCCGCCGAAGCACCCGCCCGGGTTGTCGGCGTGCCCATCCGCGTGCAGCCTCCGCCCAGTGCCCGCGACACGCCGCGCGCCGACGAGCCGCGCAGCACCTTCACCCCCATTCCGACCAGCGAAGACGGCGACTTCTGGTACGCCACCGTCTCCCAACTGGTCGCAGCCGAGGCCATCACCGCCCTTGCGCGCGAACTGGCGCTGCAGTCGCAGCTGGTGGGCCGCGACACCGACCAGTGGCTGCTGCGCATCGAGCGCGAAACGCTCAACCAGCCGTCCAGCCGCGAAAAGCTGACGGCTGCGCTGGGTAGCCTGGGCCACGATGTCAAGCTCGCCATCGAGATCGGCAGCGTTGTCGACAGCCCCGCGCGCCGCAACAAGCAGGCCGCCGACGAGCGCCAGCGCGTGGCCGAAGAGGCCATCCTCAGCGACCCCGAAGTGCAGGCGCTGATGCGCGACTTCGATGCGAAGATCGTCCCTGGCACGCTGAAACCAGCCTGAGCTTCCGTCTCTCTTATCCTTCACCCACTTTCCAACCAGACACAGGACCAACGATGTTCAACAAAGGACAACTGGCCGGCCTCATGAAGCAGGCGCAGGCAATGCAGGACAACCTCAAGAAGGCCCAGGAAGAGCTGGCTCACATCGAGGTCGAAGGCGAATCCGGCGCCGGTCTCGTCAAGGTCGTCATGACCTGCAAGCACGACGTCAAGCGCATCACCATCGACCCCAGCCTGCTGGCGGACGACAAGGACATGCTCGAAGACCTCGTGGCTGCCGCCTTCAACGCCGCCGTGCGCAAGGCCGAGGAAACCAGCGAGCAGAAGATGGGCAAGCTGACGGCCGGCATGCCAGGTCTCCCGCCCGGCATGAAGCTGCCGTTCTGAGCGAGCGGCCGAAGTAAATGGCAGACGCCAGTTCGCTCGACGCCTTGGTCGATGCGCTGCGCCGCCTGCCCGGTGTCGGCGTCAAGTCGGCCTCGCGCATGGCATTCCATCTGCTGCAGCACGACCGCGAGGGCGCACAGTTGCTCGCGCGCGCGTTGCAGCAGGCTGCGGGCCACGTGCGGCATTGCGAGCGCTGCAACACCTTTACCGAGGCGCCGGTCTGCAACGTCTGCCTCGACACGCGGCGCGATGCGAGCAAGCTCTGCGTGGTCGAGACGCCGGCCGACCAGGCCGCGCTCGAACGCACCGGTGCGTTCCGCGGCTATTACTTCGTGCTGATGGGCAAGCTGAGTCCGCTCGACGGCATCGGGCCGAAGGACATCGGCCTGCAGAAGCTCTTCGACCGGGCGCGCGACGGCACGGTGAGCGAGGTCATCCTCGCCACGAACTTTACGGCCGAGGGCGAGGCCACCGCGCATGTGATCGGCGAAGCGCTGAAGCAGCACGGCCTGACCGTGACACGCCTTGCGCGCGGCGTGCCGGCTGGCAGCGAGCTCGAGTACGTCGACCTCGGCACCATCGCTCATGCGCTGGTGGATCGCAGGTAGCACGGATCGATATCGCGAGACTTTTTCTGGCGCAATGACGCCCTGGCGAAGGCTTCTCGGAGAGGCCTTCGTGCTTACGTGAAAACCCGCACGGGATCACCCCGATGCAGCCGTGTGGTGCGGCCCCTAAGCTCGATTCAGTTCTTACGAGTCACAGAGCCAACGGGCAACGTTTCATGCTTCATCGCCGCACTCTCATTTCAGCTACTGCCGCCATTGCTGCTGCAACCATCGCGTTGCCGCGCGTCTTTGCGCAGCAGGCGAAGCTGGAGAAGACGAAGATCTCCATCGCGGTCGGCGGCAAGGCGGCGTTCTACTACCTGCCGCTCACCATCTCCGAGCAGCTCGGCTACTTCAAGGCCGAAGGGCTCGATGTGGAGATTTCCGATTTCGCCGGCGGCGCACGTGCATTGCAGGCGGTGGTCGGCGGTTCGGCCGATGTCTGCTCGGGCGCTTACGAACACACCATCAACCTGCAGGCCAAGAACCAGTTCTTCCAGGCCTTCGTGCTGCAGGGACGCGCACCGCAGATTGCGGTGGGCGTGTCGACCAAGAACATGGCCGGCTACACCGGCATCCAGGATCTCAAGGGGAAGAAGATCGGCGTCTCCGCGCCGGGCTCGTCGACCAACATGGTGGCCAACCTCGTGCTCTCGCGCGGCGGGCTCAAGGCCAGCGACGTGAGCTTCATCGGCGTGGGCGTGGCGGCCGGTGCGCTCACCGCATTGCGCTCGGGCCAGATCGACGCCATCAGCAACACCGACCCGGTGATGACGATGCTGGAGCAGAAGGGTGACGTGAAGATCATCAGCGACACGCGCACGCTCAAGGGCACGCTGCAGGTGTTCGGCGGCACGATGCCGGCGGCCTGCCTGTATGCGTCGAGCGAGTTCATCCAGAAGAATCCCAACACCTGCCAGGCGCTGGCGAATGCCATCGTGCACGGCCTGAAGTGGCTGCAGACGGCGGGGCCCGGCGACATCATCAAGACGGTGCCCGAGACTTATCTGCTCGGCGATCGCGCGCTGTACCTCGCGTCGTTCGACAAGGTGCGCGAATCGATCGCAACCGACGGCCTCGTGCCGGTCGACGGCCCCAAGACCGCGCTCACCGCGATCGCGAGCTTCGACACCACCGTGAAGGCCGACAAGATCGACCTCGCGAAAACCTACACCAACGATTTTGCTAGGCGCGCGAAAGACAGGTTCAAAGCCTGATTTTCGAGCGTCCCCGCGACCCGGCTCAGGCCGGGTTTTTTACGCCATGTCCGACTACGCACTCGAACTTCTCTCCATCAGTTGCACCTTCCATTCGAAGGACGATCCGGGCCAACGCTATACGGCCGTGGCCGACACCACGTTGCGCATCAGGGCAGGGGAGTTCGTCTCGGTGGTGGGCCCCACGGGCTGCGGCAAGTCGACGCTGCTGAACGTGGGCGCGGGCCTGCTCGAACCCTCTTCGGGCACCGTGAAGGTCTTCGGCCAGACGCTCGAGGGCATCAACACGCGCGCCGGCTACATGTTCCAGACCGAAGCGCTGATGCCCTGGCGCAGCGCCGTCGACAACGTGATGGTGGGTTTGCAATACCGCGGCGTGCCCGATGCCGAGGCACGCAGGCAGGCCGAGGCCTGGCTCTCGCGCGTGGGCCTCACGGGCTTCGGCGACCGATATCCGCACCAGCTTTCCGGCGGCATGCGCAAGCGCGTGGCGCTGGCGCAGACGCTGGTGCTCGACCCCGACATCATCCTCATGGACGAACCCTTCAGCGCGCTCGACGTCCAGACGCGCCAGTTGATGGAGAACGAGGTGCTCGACCTCTGGAGCGCAAAGAAGAAGGCCGTGCTGTTCATTACGCACGACCTCGACGAGGCCATTGCCATGAGCGACCGCGTGGTGGTGCTGTCGGCAGGCCCGGCGACGCACCCCATCGGCGAGTTCGCCATCGACCTTGCAAGGCCGCGCGACGTGGCCGAGGTGCGCACGCAGCCGCGCTTCGTCGAGCTGCACACCCAGATCTGGGAGGTGCTGCGCGACGAGGTGCTCAAGGGCTATGCGCAGCAGCTGAGGAAGGCTGCGTGATGCCGCGCCTCGGACTCAATGAACGCAATGCGCGCTTCTGGCAACTGGCGCTGCTGGTGGTGATTCTGGCGGCGTGGCACATCGCCTCGCGCAACCAGCAGTTCGCCTTCTTCCTCGGCGAGCCGATCCAGGTGGCGGGCCGCATCTGGAGCTGGTTCCTGCCGTTTGAACTGCCGGCCAATGCGCTCTTTCCCGACGGGCTGAAAGGCAACGCCGACATCTACCAGCACCTGGGCACCACGCTGCTGGAGACGGTGCTGGCCTTCGTCATCGGCACAGTGCTGGGCCTGGCCTGCGGGCTGTGGCTGGCGCTCGCGCCCACGGCGAGCCTGATTCTCGACCCCTACATCAAGGCCGCCAATTCGATGCCGCGCGTGATCCTCGCGCCCATCTTCGCGCTGTGGTTCGGACTGGGTATCTGGAGCAAGGTGGCGCTGGCGGTCACGCTGGTGTTCTTCATCGTGTTCTTCAACGTCTACCAGGGCGTGCGCGAGGTGAGCCCGGTGGTGCTGGCCAACGCGAAGATGCTGGGCGCCAACCAGCGGCAGCTGCTGCGCACGGTGTACCTGCCGAGTGCGACCAGCTGGGTGTTTTCCAGCCTGCACACTTCGGTCGGCCTGGCCTTCGTGGGTGCGGTGGTGGGCGAGTACCTGGGCTCGGCGCGTGGCGTGGGTTACCTGATCCTGCAGGCTGAGGGCACATTCGACGTCAACACGGTGTTCGCCGGCATCGTGGTGCTCACGGCCTTTGCGCTGGCGCTCGACGGCATCGTGGGGCTCATTGAAAAGCGCCTCATGAAGTGGCAGCCGAAGACCGGCGAGACCGAAAAGCTCTAGAGCCCTCATGCGATGATCCTGCGCGGCGCCGGAGAGCGCTGCAACGATTCACGGGGGTAAACGAACAATGAGCCACGACCACAAGCGGGCCACGACCTTGCGCTCGCGCGACCAGGCCGCCAAGGTTTCGAACGAAGAGCTGTTCTTCGACCTGGTCTACGCGTTTTCAGTCACGCAGCTTTCCCACTACCTGCTCGACCACCTCACGCTATTGGGCGCGCTCCAGACGCTGGTCATGTGGTTCGCTGTCTGGCTGGGCTGGCAGTACACGGCCTGGACCACCAACTGGTTCAACCCCAGCGCGCTACGTATCCGCGGCGTACTGTTCGCAATCATGCTGCTGGCGATGGTGATGGCCTCGGCGCTGCCGGGTGCCTTTGCCGAGCGGGGACTGGCGTTCGCGCTGTGCTTCGTGGGCATCCAGGCGGGGCGCACGCTCTGCATGCTGATTGCCATCGGCCCGAACGATCCACTCACACCCAACTTCCGCCGCCTGCTGGCGTGGAATTGCGTGGCCGGCGTGTTCTGGATCGCCGGTGGCCTGGTCGACGGGCCGGCGCGTCTCGCGCTGTGGTTCGGCGGCGTTTTGTGCGAGTACATCGCACCGATGATCGGCTTGCGCTTTCCGGGCCTGGGCCGTTCGCTGACCAGCGACTGGACCATCGACGGCGGCCATCTCGCCGAGCGCTGCCAGCTGTTCGTGATCGTCGCGCTGGGCGAGTCGGTGCTGGCCACCGGCATCGCCTTCGGGCACCACCCTGAATGGCACGGAAGCGATCTGTTCGCGCTGCTCGTGGGCTTCGCGGGCAGCCTGGCGATGTGGTGGATGTACTTCGACACCAGCGCCAAGGAGGCGACGCACGTCATCGAGCATGCCGCGGACCCGGGCGGCGTCGGCGCCAAGTTCCACTACACGCACGTCATTCTGGTGGCGGGCATCATCGTCTGCGCGGTGGCGGACGAGCTGACGATCGGCGAGGGCTCGCACCATGCCGAGCTCAAGTACCTAGGCGCGCTGATTGGCGGCCCGGCGCTCTATCTGTTCGGCAATGCGCTGTTCAAGCGCGTGGTGCGCGGCTTCCTGCCGCAATCGCATCTCTATGGGCTGGGGCTGCTGGCGGTGCTCGCGGTTTTTGCGTCGCACATGACGGTGATGGTGGTGGGCACGCTCACCACAGTCATCATGATCGCCGTGGCCACGCTGGAGGCCGTGGTGCGCCGCAGGGCGTGGGCCGAGAAGGCCCACTGAAGCGCAGGCCTTAGCGCTTCTTCTTCGCCGGCGTGCCGCCGCGCTTCTCGCGCACGACCTGCTGCTTGCTGCTGGCGGGAACCTTGGCCACATTGGAGCCCCGCGGTGCGGCCGCCTTCGAGGACGCACCGCCACGGCGTGCGGGAGAAGCCGCGACGTGAGACGTCTGTACGGGCCGGATGCCGGTGCCAGCGCGGGTCGCAACCGTCGCGCGAACGGGCAGATACACCACCACGCTGTAGCCGCGCTTGAACGCGTGGTTGGGCTGCACGTCGTTCCACTCGGCCACGTTGGCCGGCTTGAGGTTATAGCGGCGCGCGATGCTGGCAACGCTGTCGGCGCGCCCGGCCTTGACGGTCGTGCGGCGGGTGACGATCTCGGGCTGGAAGCTCAGGTGGCCGCCGTCGGCCACCACGGCCGCCACGTCTTCCTTCACGCGGGCGCCGCGCGGCACGATCAGCGTCGAGCCGGCCTTGATGAGCATGCGCGGCGGCACGTTGTTCATGGCGCGCAGGTCGGCCTCGCTCATGCCCGAGCGCTGGGCCGCGTCGGCCACCGTCATGGTGTTGGGCACGACCCAGGCCGTCCAGCTCGCGTACTGGCCCTGCGAATAGGCGTCGAAGTTGCGCTGGAACACGGCTGCGTTGTCCCACGGCAGCAGGATCTGCGGCGTGCCGGCGGCGATCAGCACCGGCTTGTGGGCGGCGGGGTTGAGGGCGCGGAAATCGTCGAGCCGTACGTCGGCCAGCTTGGCGGCGAGCTCCACGTCGAGGTCGCGCGTGAGCGTGACGGTCTGGAAGTACGGGTGGTTGGCGATCAGCGGAAGTTCGGTGTTGAAGGCCTGGGGGTTCGCCACGATGTTCTTCACGGCCTGCAGCTTGGGCACGTACATGCGCGTCTCGGCGGGCATCGTGAGGTCGCTGTAGGTGGTGGGCAGGCCCAGGCGCTGGTTCTTGGCGATGGCGCGGCTCACGCTGCCTTCGCCCCAGTTGTAGGCGGCCAGGGCCAGCTGCCAGTCGCCGAACATGCCGTAGAGCTTCTGCAGGTAGTCGAGCGCGGCGCGGGTGGAGGCCACCACGTCGCGGCGGTCGTCGCGGAAGATGTTCTGCTTCAGGTCGAAGTCGGTGCCGGTGGCCGGCATGAACTGCCACATGCCCGCGGCGCGCGCGCTGGAGATGGCCTGCGGGTTGAATGCGCTCTCGATGTAGGGCAGCAGCGCGAGTTCGGTCGGCATGTTGCGCCGCTCGAGTTCCTCGACGATGTGGAAGATGTATTTGTTCGAGCGCTCCGTCATGCGCTGGATGTAGTCGGGCCGGCTGGCGTACCACTGCTCGCGGTCGCGCACCAGGTCGCTGTCGAGGTTGGGCATCTTGAAGCCGCGGCGGATGCGGTCCCACATGTCGACCGGCGGCGCGAGCGTGACCACGCTCTGCGAATGGGCCTGGCCGCTGGTGAGGGGGGAGAGGGAGTCGCGCGGGTAGATGGGAGCCGCGCTGCCGGCAATCTTGGAGCCGGTGCCGCCGGCCTGGGGTGACGATGAAGAAGAGGGGGAAGAGCTGTTGTTGTTCGTGCCCGCGCAGCCCGCGAGCACCAGTGAACCTGCAAGGCAGGTGGCAGCGATAAATTTCATCGGAAGTCGTTTTTCCATTGGCGCAATGCGGCAAACACATCGGCTTCGGCTGCATCGGCAGCCAGCTCGGCATGGGCACGCACCGCTCTAAGGACAGTGGCTTCGCGGCTGCGAAGAAAGGGGTTGACCTGGCGTTCGATCGCCAGTTGCGACGGCAGCGTGGGCTGCCCCTTCGCGCGCAGGCTTTCGCAGCGCGCGTTGTAGTGACTCAGTTCGGCGTTGGCCGGTTCCACCGCCTGGGCGAAACGCAGGTTAGAAAGTGTGTACTCGTGAGCGCAGCAGACACGCGTGTCGCCGGGCAATGCGGCGAGTGCATCGAGCGAGGCCAGCATCTGCGCGGGCGTGCCTTCGAACAAGCGGCCGCAGCCACCGGAGAACAGCGTGTCGCCGCAGAACAGCAGCGGTGCATCGTTGAGCGCGGTTTGCGCGGCGGGCAGGAAGTAGGCGATATGGCCGGCGGTATGGCCCGGCACGTCGATGACCTCGAAGCGCAGGCCGAGCACTTCCGCGATGTCGCCCTGCGCCAGCGGCGTGTACGGCTCGGGAATGCGCTCGCGTGCGGGCCCCCAGACCGGCGCGCCGGTGGCTGCATGCAGCGCGGCCACGCCCCCCGTGTGATCTGGGTGGTGGTGCGTGACTAGAATCGCGGCCAGCTGCAGCTTGTGGCGCGCCAGCGCGTCGAACACCGGTTGGGCATCGCCCGGATCCACCACGATGGCGTGGGACCCGTCGTGCAGCATCCAGATGTAGTTGTCAGCGAAGGCGGGCAGCGGAACAAGGGTCATGAGCGGTCAAATTATAGGTTTGCAGGATTGGTTCGCGACCCCCCCGGGGCGCTACCTTCTGGCTTGGGAGCAGGCCCAGTTCGATCAGGCGGTGGCCGATGTGTTCGGCTATCACGCGCTGCAGCTGGGCGCGGCAGAGGTCGACGGGCTGCGCGCCAACCGCATGCCGCACCGCTGGCTGGCGCTGGACGACCCCGCCCGCGCCAGCAAGGCAACGCTCCTGACCGACTTTGCGGCGCTGCCTTTTGCCGCCAACAGCCTCGACCTGGTGGTGATGCCGCACGCGCTCGAACTCAGCCCCGACCCGCACGCCACCCTGCGCGAGGTAGAGCGGGTGCTGGTGCCCGAGGGCCGCGTGGTGATCTGCGGGCTCAACCCGGCCAGCCTCTGGGGCATGCGGCAGCGCCGCGCGCACATCTACCGCCGGCTGGGCATCGGCGATCTTTACCTGCCAGAAGGCGGGGAGTTCATCGGCTACTGGCGCATGCGCGACTGGCTGCGCCTGCTGAGCTTCGAGGTGGAGTCGGGCCGCTTCGGCATCTACCGGCCGGCGGTGCGCAGCGAGGCCTGGCTGGAGCGCTCGCGCTGGATGGACGCCGCCGGCGAGCGCTGGTGGCCGATCTTTGGCGCAGCCTATTTTTTGGTCGCTGTGAAGCGGGTGCGCGGCATGCGCCTGCTGAGCGCCGACTGGCGGCGCTCAGGCGCCCGCGCCACCGCGCCCGTGCCCATTGCCGGCAAGGTGCATCGCAGCGAGCCGAACAAGAATTGAAATGGTCGAAATCGAATGAAGAGGATCGAATGAAAGAGAAGGAAAAGTCAGTTTGAACGAAGTCGTGATCTACACCGATGGTGCGTGCAAGGGCAATCCCGGACCCGGTGGCTGGGGCGCGTGGCTCAAGTCGGGCGCCACCGAGAAAGACCTGTTCGGAGGTGAACTCAACACCACCAACAACCGCATGGAGCTGACCGCCGTCATCGAGGGGCTGGCGGCGCTCAAGCGGCCCTGCAAGGTGCTGCTGTACCTCGACAGCCAGTACGTGCGCAAGGGCATCACCGAATGGATCCGCGGCTGGAAGGCCAAGGGCTGGCTCACCGCGAGCAAGCAGCCGGTGAAGAACGTCGAGCTCTGGCAGCGGCTCGACAAGCTGGTGAGCGAGGGCGGACACCAGATCGAATGGCGCTGGGTCAAGGGCCACTCGGGCGATCCGGGCAACGAGCGCGCCGACATGCTGGCCAACAAGGGCGTGGACAAGGCGCTCGGAAGGATCTGAGCCGGGTGGCGTTGGCTGGCTAGATCACGCCGTCGAACATCATCACGTCGACTTCGTCGCCCGCCGCCACGCTGCCCTGGTCGTGGTGCAGCACCACAAGCCCGTTGGCCTCGACCATCGAGCTGAGCACGCCCGAGCCCTGGTGGCTCGCCACGCACACTTCGGGCAACGCGCCCCGCACGTTCTTTACAAAACCGCGCTGGTATTCGGTGCGGCCCGGCTTCTTGCGGATCGGGCTCGTGCTGCGCGCGCGCAGCAGCGGCGGTGGCGCGGCGGCTGCTTCATGGCAGCCCATCATGCGCAGCAGTGCCGGCCGCACGAAGGCCAGGAAGGTGACCATCACGGCCACCGGATTGCCCGGCAGGCCGAACAGCACGGCCGGCTGAGGTGAGGCCTCGCGCGAAATCAACCCCACAGCCAGCGGACGGCCCGGGCGCATGGCCACGCGCCAGAACGCCATGTCGCCCAGCTGCTGCATCACGTCGCGCGTGTGGTCTGCCGCGCCCGCGCTGACGCCGCCGCTGGTGACGATGGCATCGGCCTCGCGTGCGGCGCGCTGCAGCGTGGCGGCGAGCGTGGCCGGGTCGTCGCGTACCAGGCCGAGGTCGATCACCTCGCAGCCCAGCCGCGTGAGCAAGCCGATCACGGTGTAGCGGTTGCTGTCGTACACGGCGCCTTCGCGCGGCGTGTCGCCGAGGCTCAGGATCTCGTCGCCGGTCGAGAAGCAGGCCACCCGCAGCCGCCGCAGCGCGGGCACGCCCGGCAGACCGAGGCTCGCGACCATGCCGAGCGCGGCCGGCGAGAGGCGCTCGCCCTTGCGCAGCGCGGGCTGGCCCTTCATCAGGTCTTCGCCCGCGAAACGGCGGTTGTCGCCGCGGCGCAGCACCTTGGCCGGGAAGCACACGCGGTCGCCGTCGACCTTGCAGAACTCCTGCGGAATGACGGTGTCGAGGCCCGCCGGCATCATCGCGCCGGTCATGATGCGCACCGCATCGCCCGGGCCCAGCGCGCCGCGCCAGGCCGCGCCGGCCAGCGCCGTGCCTGCCACGCGCAACGTGACGGAGGCGTCGATGGGCGCGTTCTCGGGCAGCACTGCGCCGTCGAAGGCGTAGCCGTCCATGGCGGAGTTGTCGTGCGGCGGCACGCTGACGGGCGAGACGATGTCTTCGGCCAGCACGCGGCCGAGGGCGTCGAGCAGCGAAACGCTCTCGCGCTGCGTGACGACGGACGTGGCCGTCAGTTGCGAAAGAAAGGCGTGGACGGCCTCGACGCTCAGGTCGGCGGCGTCGTCATAGCCCGTGAGGGCGGAAGCGATGTCTGCGATGCGGCTCATCGGTTTTCGAGTGCGTGCAGTTCGGCCAGGGTGTTGGCGTTGAAAAAGGCGTCGGGTGAGTCGCCGGGACGGTCGAAGGGCACGTGCGCCGTGCGGTGCTGCGCGGTCCATGTGTGAACCTTGCGGCCGCCGGCTTCGGTGTAGCGCTGCAGGCTGTCGCGCAGGTCGGCGCGCAGCAGGCAGAAGACGGGTTGGAGGCGCAGCGCCACGTCGCCTTCGACGGCTTCAGGCGCGGCGGCGATGGCGATCTCCGCATTGCCGGCAACGACCGCTTCGGCGAGCCGGGCGGCCAGGTCAGTCGGGAACAGGGGAGTGTCGCAAGGCACGGTCAGCAGCCAGGGCGTGGCGCAGTGCTCCAGCCCGGTCAGAAAGCCCGCGAGCGGCCCCGCATAGTCCGCGAGGCTGTCGGGCCAGACCGGCACGCCGAAGATTTCGTAGTCGGCGAGGTTGCGATTGGCATTGACCATCAGCCGGCCGACTTGCGGCCCCAGCCGCCGTATTGCATGCAGCGCCAGCGGTTCGCCGTTGAAAGGCTGCAGCCCCTTGTCGACTCCGCCCATGCGCGAGCCGCGTCCGCCGGCCAGCAGCAGCCCCGTGATGTCGGCGGGCGCGATGGTGGCGTGCGCGGGCATGGCGGCCGCCTGCGTCATCCGCCGATGTAGCTCATCTCGACGCGGCGCGGGGCCTTGTCGCCGGCATCGTTGCTGTCGTCATCCGGACCGTGCAGGGCGCGCAGCTCGGAGTAGCGGTCGGCGCGGCCCTGCCAGATGTGGCCGATGGCCGAGGTAATGTCGTCGTCGCTGGCGGTGCCGCGCAGCAGTGGGCGCAGGTCGTGGCCGGCGCTCGCGAAGAGGCAGAGGTACAGCTTGCCTTCGGTCGACAGGCGCGCGCGGCTGCAGTCGTGGCAGAAGGCCTGGGTGACGCTGCTGATCACGCCGATTTCGCCGGTGCCGTCGGCATAGGCCCAGCGCTGGGCGGTTTCGCCGGGCGTGGCGGCTTCGAGCGGCACCAGGGGAAATTCGGCATGGATGCGCGCGATGACGTCGGCCGAGGGCAGCACCTCGTCCATGCGCCAGCCGTTGGTGGCGCCCACGTCCATGTACTCGATGAAGCGCAGCACCACCTTGCCGCCGTGGTGCGTGCGGAAATAGCGGGCCATCGGCAGGATCTCTTGATCGTTGGCGCCGCGCTTGACCACCATGTTGACCTTGATGGGGCCGAGGCCAGCGGCGATTGCCGCATCGATGCCGGCCAGCACGTCGGCCACCGGAAAGTCGACGTCGTTCATGTGGCGGAAGACGGCGTCGTCGAGGCTGTCGAGGCTCACGGTCACGCGCTGCAGGCCGGCGTCCTTGAGCGCGGCGGCCTTGCGCGCGAGCAGCGAGCCGTTGGTGGTCAGCGTCAGCGCCAGCGGTTCGCCGGCGGGTGTGCGGATCTCGGCGAGTTGTTCGATGAGCCCCTCGATGTTCTTGCGCAGCAGCGGTTCGCCGCCGGTCAGCCGGATCTTGCGCACGCCATGGGCGGCGAACAGGCGGGCCAGCCGTGTCATTTCCTCGAAGCTGAGCAGCGCGCTGTGCGGCAGGTACTTGTAGTCCTTGTCGAACACGTCCTTCGGCATGCAGTAGCTGCAGCGGAAGTTGCAGCGGTCGGTCACGCTGATGCGCAGGTCGGTCATGGGCCGGCCCAGGCGGTCGAGCAGCAACCCCGTGGCGGGCACGGCAACCTCCGGCACGGCCACGGCGGGACGTGCTCGGCCGATCGCGGAGATCGGGATGACGGTGCTGCTGCTGTTCTTCATGGCTTCGTGGAGGGGGCTCCGATTTTGCGCCAGGCCCCAAGAGCCTGTGAAACGGAGGCTACTTGATCACCGCCGCATAAATCATGTCCCGGGTCAATGTTCTGTAATGTGTTCTGTACTTTGGCGACTGCAGCATGAGCACGACGAACATTTCGTTTTTCGGGTCGACCCACATGTAGGTGCCGCCCGCACCTCCCCAGTTGTATTCGCCGCCGGCCGACGGGTAGGGCGCCTCGCCGTCATTGCGGCGCACCGCAAAGCCCAGGCCGAAGCCGTAGCCCGGGCCCGGCAGGTAGAGCGGGCCGGGCACGATGCCGGCGCCCGCATTGGAATGGTCGGCGGTCATCAGCGCGATGGTGCGCGGGCCGAGGTAGCGCTTGCCGTCGAGCGAGCCGCCGTTGAGCAGCATCTGCAGGAAGCGCGCGTAGTCGTTCGCGGTCGACACCAGCCCGCCGCCGCCCGATTCGTACTTGCGCACGATGCGCGGGTCGTTGAACTCGGCGCCCACGCCGAAGCTGCGGTCGCTGGGCAGCGGCTCGGCAATGCGCGGCTGGCGCGCCGGCTCGGGCACGTAGTAGCTGGTGTCCTTCATGCCCAGCGGGTCGAGCAGCCGGGTTTTCTCGAACTGGTAGAGCGACTGGCCCGACACCACCTCGACCACGCGGCCGAGGATGTCGGTCGACTGGCTGTACTCCCAGGTCGTGCCGGGCTGGTAGGCCAGCGGCAGCTTGGCGAGGCGCTGGGAGAACTCGGCCAGCGTCGGGTCGCCGGCGCCCAGGTCGGCGGCGTTGTAAGCCTGCTTCACGAGGCCCGGGCCGAAGAAGCCGTAGGTCAGGCCCGAGGTGTGGCGCATCAGGTCCTGCACGGTGATGGGGCGGCGCGCGGGCACGGTGTCGAGCACCGGTTTGCCGTCGGCGCCGGGCTTTTCCACGCCCACCGTCATGGTGGCGAACTCGGGCAGGTAGGTCGCGATCGGGTCGTCGAGCTTCAGCCGGCCGTCTTCCACCAGCATCATTGCGGCCACCGTGGTGATGGGCTTGCTCATCGAGTAGATGCGGAAGATGCCGTCGCGTGGCATTGGAGTGCCGGCCGCAGGGTCGAGCTTGCCGACCGGCTCGAACCACGCGACCTTACCCTGGCGCGCCACCAGCAGCACCGCGCCCGGGATCTTGCCGGCGGCCACGTCAGCCTTGAGCACGTCGGTGAGCATCTGCAGGCGCCCGGTCGAGAGGCCGATCTGCTCGGGCCTGGCTGTAGGCAGCGATTGCGCCGCCGCCAGCAGGGGAAGGGCCAGGCCGAGCACGGCCGCGCGCAGGCTGCGCTTCAGAAATCTCATGGTGTTGTCTCCGTCTTGTTGTGAATGGAAAACCTGTGCCGCCTCTCGTGGGCGGCTGGGGGCTATCCGCGGCAGAGCTTCAGGTTCGTGCGGGTGGCACGGACCACGGGCAGGAAGATCTCGGCGTCGGCCGGCGGGTAGTTGTCCTTGATGCCGTCGTCGGTGCGGTCGGCGTCCTCGGCCAGCGGCTGCAAGGTCTTGAGGCAGGCGGCACGGTCGTTGAGCTTGAACTGCGTGAGCGCGAGGTCGTTGCGCAGCCAGGCCTTGGTGATCCAGTCGAGGGTCTTGTCGCAGTCCGACAGCACGGGCGCGAGGGTGGTTTGCGCGGCTGCGTAGTCCTTCGCGTCGTACTGGCGCTTGAAGGTCTTGCGCGAGTTGGCGACGGCCTTGTCGGTGCAGGCGGGGGTGGGGCGGGTGTAGGTGCCTTCGAAGCCGGCGCGTGCGCCGCAGTTGTCGCGGCATTGATCCGCGCCGTTGGTCGTGACCTGCACCTTGTCGGCATTGACCGCGAAGTTCACCACGCACGCCGAGTCGTCGAGCTTGGCCTTGCCGCGCACGATGGCGCCGTCGAGTGCGCAGGTGTGGGCATTGGCGCCGATGGTGGTGATGTCGAAGTGCCCGTCGGGCTTGACGCGCAGCGAGCCGCTGCCCCGTTCGTAGATGTAGTCGCCGGCCGGCGGCGTGGCGGTCTGCGCGGCAGCGAGGCCGGCGCAGGCGAGCAGGGCGAGGGGAAGGAGGCGTTCGAGCTTCATCGTTGGAAATCTCCCGGGAAACGTGCCGCAGGGCAGTGTATCTATCGTTGCCGAACGCTTCCTGGGATGGCCGATTTGCGCCATCTCTGCCGCAGATGTCTTGACATGGACAATGAGAATTCCTATCATTTGGACGCCTGAGTACGCAACACGTCGACAACGCAAAGGGCTTCTTCCAACCAAGGAGCTTTTCGACCGTGCCGTACACCCTGCCAGCCTTGCCCTATGCCTTCGATGCGCTCGAACCGCACATCGACGCGCAGACGATGGAAATCCACCATGGCAAGCACCACCAGACCTATGTGAACAACCTCAATGCGGCCCTGAAAGACACGCCGCACGAGGGAACGGAAGTCGAAGAGCTGATCGTCGGCGTCGAGCAACTGCCCGAGGCGCTGCGCGCGCCGGTGCGCAACAACGGCGGCGGGCACGCCAACCACAGCCTGTTCTGGACCGTGATGGCTCCCGTCGGCCAAGGTGGCGGCGGCACGCCCACGGGGGCGCTCGCGAAAGCCATCGACACCGACCTGGGCGGCTTCGACGCCTTCAAGGAGGCCTTCACCAAGGCCGCCCTCACGCGCTTCGGCAGCGGCTGGGCGTGGCTGTCGGTAGGCTCCGGCGGCAAGCTCGCCGTGGAGAGCAGCGGCAACCAGGACAGCCCGCTAATGCGCGGCATCGGCTCGGGCAACACGCCGATCCTCGGGCTCGACGTGTGGGAGCACGCCTACTACCTCAAGTACCAGAACCGCCGCCCCGAATACATCGCGGCCTTCTACAACGTCGTGAACTGGGTCGAGGTGGCCCGGCGCCACGCCGCCGCGACCGGCGGCTGAGGAGCAGGCCCATGAACGAGCCGCAGCAGGGCACGATGGCCGGACGGCAACCCAGGCAGGCCCGCCCGATGCGCGAGTGGGTCGGCTTCGCCATCGTCGGGGCCGGCGTGCTGGTGGGCGTGATGCAGTTCTGGCAGTTCGTGCGTGGCGATCCGCTGGTGTGGAATGCCCTGCTAGGCGGCTCGGTCGCCGCGCTGGCGACCGCACTCGGCACGCTGCCGGTGCTGTTCTCGCAGAAGCTCCCGGAGCGGCTGCAGGACACGCTGTTCGGCTTCGGCGCCGGCGTGATGCTGGCGGCCAGCGCCTTCTCGCTGATCATTCCGGGCCTGGAGGCTGCAAAGAACGTGGGCGTGTTCGGAGGCGGCAACTGGGCGGCGGGCGGCGTGATCGGCTCCGCCATCCTGCTTGGCGGCATCGTGCTGATGCTGATGGACCGCGTGCTGCCGCACGAACACTTCATCAAGGGCCGCGAGGGCCAGGCCGCCAAGCAGCTGCGCCGCACCTGGCTCTTCGTGTTCGCGATCGCGCTGCACAACGTGCCCGAGGGCCTGGCCATCGGCGTGGGCTATGCGGCCAACAACGGGCTGCGCGCTGACGCACTGGCCACCGGCATCGCGATCCAGGACGTGCCCGAGGGCCTGGTGGTCGCGGTGGCGCTGTTGGCCGCCGGCTACAGCCGCATGTTCGCGGTGCTGATCGGCATGGCCTCGGGGCTGGTGGAGCCGCTGGGTGCGGTGCTGGGCGCGGCCGTGGTCGGCCATTCGGCGATGCTGCTGCCTTGGGGGCTCGGCTTTGCGGCGGGCGCGATGCTGTTCGTGATCAGCCACGAGATCATTCCGGAGTCGCACCGCAAGGGGCATGAAGCCTTTGCCACGAGCGGGCTGATGATCGGCTTCGTGCTGATGATGCTCTTGGACACCGCGCTGGGCTGACCAGCCCCGCGCGGTCAGCCGTGCTTGACGGCCACGGTCTTCAGTGTGGTGAAGCCGTACAGCGCCTCGAAGCCCTTCTCGCGCCCGTAGCCCGACGACTTCACACCACCGAAGGGCAGCTCGACGCCTCCGCCCGCGCCGTAGTTGTTGATGAACACCTGGCCGCTGCGCACGCGCTTGGCCATGCGGAACTGGCGAGAACCGTCGGCGGTCCACACGCCCGCCACCAGGCCGAACTGCGTGGCATTGGCGAGCGCGACCGCTTCGTCTTCGTCGGTGAAGGACATCGCGGCCAGCACCGGGCCGAACACTTCTTCCTGCGCCAGTCGATGCCCGACCGGCACGTCGCGCAGCAGGGTGGGTGCCTGGTAGAAGCCGGTCTCGGGCGCTTCCTCGACCACGATGCCCTGCGCCACCATCGGGATGCCGGCATGCTGCGCGTCGCTCAAAAAGTCCCACACGCGCTGCTGCTGCGTCTGGCGGATCAGCGGGCCCACGTCGAGATCCATGGCAGCGGGGCCGACGCGCAGGGCTTCGAAGGCATGGCCCAGGCGTTCGAGCAGCGGCTCGTAGATGTCGCGCTGGATCAGCACGCGCGAGCCGGCCGAGCAAGTCTGGCCGGCGTTCTGCACGATCGCGTTGATGACCACGGGAATGGCCGCGTCGAGATCAGCGTCGGCAAAGATGATCTGCGGGCTCTTGCCGCCCAGCTCCAGCGTGACCGGGCAATGCCGCTCGGCCGCCACCTGCTGGATCAGCGTGCCGATCTTCGGGCTGCCGGTGAAGCTGATGTGGTCGATGCCTTCGTGCCGCGCGAGCGCGTCGCCCACTTCATGGCCGTAGCCCGTCACGATGTTGAGCGCGCCCGCCGGAAAGCCGACTTCGGCCGCCAGCTGCGCCACGCGGATCAGCGAGAGGCAGGCGTCTTCGGCCGGCTTCACCACGCACACGTTGCCCGCCGCCAGGGCGCCGCCCACGCTGCGTCCGAAGATCTGCATCGGGTAGTTCCACGGAATGATGTGGCCGGTCACGCCGTGCGGCTCGCGCCAGGTGAAGACGCTGTAGCCGTCCTGGTAAGGGATGGTCTCGCCGTGCAGCTTGTCGCAGGCGCCGGCATAGAACTCGAAGTAGCGCACCAGCGCCACCGCGTCGGCACGCGCCTGCTTGACGGGCTTGCCGCAGTCGCGCTGCTCGATGAGCGCCAGTTCGTCGACGTGTTCGGCGATCTTTTGCGAGAGCTTGTAGAGCAGGCGGCTGCGGTCGGCGGCGCTGACCTTGTGCCAGACACCCTCGAAGCAGTCGCGCGCGGCGCGCACGGCGGAGTCGATGTCGGCGGCATTGCTGCGCTGGATTTCGTCGAAGGCCTGGCCGTCGGAAGGATCGATGACCGGCAGGGTGCGGCCGGAGGAGGACGGAACGTCCGCGTTGGCGATGTAGTTGAGCTGCATGGGGCTGGATTTTGCGCGAAGCACGCGCAATCCGTGGCCGGGCGGGCCGGCGCCCCTCTGCTCGTGTCTACTTGGCGGCGGTGGTTTTCGGCAGCGCCTTCACGGCATTCAACATGCGCTCCACGTGCTTGTCCGGATTCAGGTTCTGGTAGTAGTAGGCGACCTTGCCGTCCGGTGAGATTACGTAAGACAGGCGGTTGGCGAAGTCCGGCCGCGTCTGCATCAGCGCGTCGAAACCTTGGATCACGGTCTTGTTCTCGTCCGACGCCACCGGAAAGCGGCTCTGGCAGGACTTGACCGAGAACTTCGACAGGGTACCTATGTCGTCCGCCGAGACACCGATCACGGTGGCGCCCAGCGCGGCGAACTGGTCGACGGCCTCGGCGAAGGCGTGAGCCTCTATGGAGCAGTCGTTGGAATCTGCCGCAGGAAAGAAGTACAACACCACCGGTCCCTTGGCGAGCGCGTCGGCCAGCGAGTAGCGGAAGGTCTTGCCGCCCAGGGCGGCGTTGGCGGTGAACTTGGGCACGGGGTCGCCGATGTCCAGGGCCGCCCAGGCGGGGTGGGCAAGGGCTGCAAAAATCGTCATCCATGCGATGCGATGGAGGTGCGAACGAGCCATGATGTAACTCCGAGCGATGTGGAGCGAATTCTAGGCTTGAGCATCCCCGGAATGGGCCGTCCTGAAACCGGTGCGGGCTGGCCGGCGTATTGAACACAACAACTGAAAAAACGGCGGGAAGCACCAGCAATGGGCGAAGCATCATGAACACTTGGCTCTCGTTTCTGCGCATCGCGTTCGCGAGCGTCCTGATAGCGACACTCGGCGCCTGCGGCTCGCTGCCGCCGGCGCGGGAGCGGCCCGCCGAATTCGCCGCTTCGGCCGACCCGTCGACCACGCTGGCGAAGATCGTCGCCGCCTCCACACCGCCGGACGAGCACTCGGGCTTCCGGCTGATGCCGCTGGGCGTGTACTCGCTCGATGCGCGCATACAGCTGGCCCAGCGGGCCCAGCGCTCGCTGGTGGTGCAGTACTACCAGCTCGAGAACGACGCCGTCGGCCGCCTGCTGCTGCGCACGCTGCGCGAGGCCGCGGGCCGAGGCGTGAAGGTGCGGGTGCTGGTGGACGACCTGTACACCGTGAAGAGCCAGCAGTTGCTGCTGGCGCTGTCCGAGACGCCCAACGTCGACGTGCGCCTGTTCAACCCGTTCTGCTGCGGGCGCAACGGCTTCCTGTCGCGCTTTGCGGCGTCGCCGTGGGAGATTCCGCGGCTCAACCACCGCATGCACAACAAGCTCTTCATTGCCGACGGTGCCATGGCTGTGGTGGGCGGGCGCAACATCGCCGACGAGTATTTCGTGCTGAGCGAGGCGCAGAACTTCATCGACATGGACGCGCTGGTGGTCGGCAAGGTGGTGCCGCAGCTCGAATCGATCTTCGACGCCTACTGGAACAGCGAGCAGGTCTGGCCTATTGCCGACATCGTGACGGGCGATGGCGGCCGCAAGCCGACCGGCGCCGATTTCGACAGCTGGGTGGGCATGGCCGCGCCGCCGCCGAAGATCGTGCTGCCGCCGTCGGACATCCTCGGCTACGGCCCCATTGCCGAGGAGCTCGACGGCGGCCGCATGGGCCTGCTGTGGGGAGAGGCCCGCGCCATCGCCGATCCGCCCACCAAGCCCGCGACCATGACCGCCGACGAGGCCATCGCCACCAGCGTGACGATGAAGGTCTGGGCGCTGCTGCTCGACGCCAAGACCGAGGTCGACATGACCTCGCCGTACCTGGTGCCGGGCGAGCGCGGCATGGAAGCCTTCGAGGACCTGACCCGGCGCAAGGTCAAGCTCACGCTGCTGACCAATTCGCTGGCCGCCAACGACGAGCCGCTGGTGCACACCGGCTACGCGCGCTACCGCGAGCGGTTGCTGCAAGGCGGCGCCGACCTGTACGAACTGAGCCCGCAGCGCACCAGCGCGGGCGAGCGCTTCGGCATGTTCGGCAAGTCGCTCGGGCGGCTGCATGCCAAGACTGCGGCCATCGACAAGACACGCATCTTCATCGGCTCGATGAACCTCGACCCGCGCTCGGCCAGCCAGAACACCGAGATGGGGCTGGTGGTCGACAGCCCGCAGCTGGCGCGCGAGATGATGCGCGTCATCAACATCAGCAAGCTGCAGAACTCTTACCGGCTGCGGCTGGCCAAGGACACCGGCACGCTGCAATGGCTGACGAACGACGGCGAGAAAGAAGTGATCCTGACCTCGGAGCCGGAGTCGAGCTTCTTCCAGCGCTTCTACAACATGCTCATAGCGCCGATCGTTCCCGAGATGCTGTTGTAGCCTCGGGGGATGGCGCAGACCTTCACCTCGTTGTCCGCCCTGCAGGTCATGCTGTGGGGCGTGCTTTTTTTCGGCGGCATCTATCTCGGCTTCGGCTGCATCACGTGGCTGCTGACGAAGCGGGTGCTGCCGGCGCTGGGCATTGGGCGCGAACTCGATCCGCGGCCGCTGCAGCCGGGGCAACTGCGGCGCGAGCTGGGGCAATCGGGAGTGTCGGTGCTGATCTTCGGGCTGGGCATGGTGTTTCCGTGGGGGCTGCTGCAGCTGGGCTGGGCGCGGCTCGACGGCGATGCGGGGTGGCGGCAGATCGCGGTCGAGATCCTCGTGCTCGCGTTCTGGAACGACGTGCATTTCTGGATCAACCACCGGCTGCTGCACACGCGCTGGCTGCGGCGCTTTCACGGGCCGCATCACCGCTCGTTCGTGACCACGCCTTGGGCGACCTACAGCTTTCATCCCGTCGAGGCGCTGATGCTCGGCAACGTGATCCTGCTGCCGATGGTGGTGCACGACTTCAGCTTCTGGGCGCTGGCGGCGGTGCCGGTGTTCAGCCTGTTCTTCAACTGCATCGGGCATTCGAACTACGACTTCTTCACGGGCGTGTCGTACAGCCATTGGTTCGCGGCGAGTCGACGCCACCATTTGCACCACGCCGTGCACAACGGCAACTACGGCTTCCAGTTCACGTTCATGGACCGGCTCTTCAGGACGCGCATCGCGGCCGATGCGGCCGAGCCGGTGCTTCAGGCTTTCCGAAAGAAGCATGGCGCGACCGCGGCCTGATGACGCAAGCCGTCGCCTGCCGGGGCTGCGCCACTGGCGCGACTGGCAGAGCCTTGCCTATCTCGCCGCCTTGCCTGCGCTGGCGGCGTGGCAATGGCTACACGGCTTCAACGCGCTGCTGTACGGGCTGATGCTGTTCCTGACGCTCGGTGTCGGCGTGATCCATCACAACCACGTGCACCTGCGCATGTGGCGCGGACGGCGCATGAACCGGCTGACTGATTTCTGGATCACGCTGCTGCAGGGGCACCCGACTTTCGTGTTCTGGCCCGCGCACGTGGCCAACCACCATCGCCACCGGCACGGGCCGAAGGACGTGGCGCGCACCTACCGCTTCGGCGGCGACACCAACCATCTGCGGGGCTATCTGCTGCATCCGTTCCAGGCCGTGTGGGTGCTGATGCCAGTGTTCTTCGCGTGGCTCGCGCGGCTGCGGCAGCACCGGCGCGGCGCGTGGCGCTACTGCATGGCGCAGTACGTGCTGTGGCTGGTGAGCTGGACGGCTCTGCTGGTGCTCGATTGGCGCAAGGCCCTGCTGTTCGTGATCGTGCCGCAGCTGCATGGCTTGCACTGGTTGCTGGCGACCAACTACCTTCAGCACGCGCATGCCGACGGCCGGAAACCCGTGCGCAAGGAGGCGCCGGGCGATACCTCGGGTAGCCAGCTGAACTACGCCCGCAATTTCGAGGGGCTGGTGAACCCCTTGCTGTTCAACATCGGCCTGCACACCGCACACCACGAGAACCCGCATGCCCATTGGTCCGAGCTCACGCATCTGCATCGCACGCGTTACCGCGCGCGGGTGGATCCTGCGCTCAACGAGGGCGGGCTGGTGCCGTACATGGTGCGCGTGTTCGTGCTGGGGACCGTGTGGCCGCGTTTTCGCAGCCGCTCGCTGATGCCTCCCGATTCATCCATCACCTGAACCATGCCTGTCTCATTCCAACGCGTCTACCTCGAAAGCGCCGGCTACTTCATGCCGGGCGAGCCCATTCCCAACGATCGCATGGACGCGTACATCGCGCCGCTCAACCGCATGTCGGAGCGCATCAAGCGGCGCATCCTGGCGGAGAACGGCATCCTCACGCGGCACTACGCCATCGACGCGGAAGGCGTGACGCAGCACACCAACGCGCAACTGGCGGCCGGCGCGATCCGCGATTGCCTGCGGCGGGGTGGGGCGGAGCTGTCGCGCGTGTCGCTGCTGGCCAGCGGCTCCTCAGGCGGCGACACGCTGATGCCGGGCTTCGCCAACATGATCCAGGGCGAGCTGGCGGCTCAGCCGATGGAAACGCATTCGGTGCACGGCATCTGCGCGGCGGGCGTGTCGGCGATCCAGACTGCCGCGCAGGGCATCGAGCTGGGCGCCCACCGCTCGGCGATGGCGGTGGCGAGCGAGATGCCGTCGCGCCTCTTCAAACGTTCGCGCTTCGCGGCGCGCGGCTATGAAACCGACTTCGACTCGCACTTCCTGCGCTGGATGCTGTCGGATGGCGCGGGTGCCCTGCTGCTGTCCGATGGCACGCCCGCGCTGGCTGGTGCGCCGGGGCTGCGCCTGAAGCTGAAGTGGGTGCATCAACGCGCGTTCTCGGGCGACTACCCGGTCTGCATGCAACTGGGCCTGACCGAAGACCGCGCGCGCGGCCACCTCGACTTCGGCTCCTGGGCCGAGGCCGAAGCGGCGGGTGCCTTGTCGCTGCGGCAGGACATCCGCCTGCTGCCGCATCTGTTCGACATCGGCATCCACGAGTACGCGGGGCTGGTGCGTGACGGCTGGGTCGATCCGAAGCGGGTCGATCACTTCCTGTGCCATTACTCGTCGGAGAAATTCATCCCGGTGGTCGAGGACCTGATGGCGAAGGCCGACCTGTCGATTCCGCGCGAGCGCTGGTGGAGCAACCTCGCGTGGCGCGGCAACACCGGGGCGGCGTCGATCCTGGTGATGCTGGCTGAGTTTTTGCACACCAAGACGCTGAAGCCCGGCGAGCAGATCTTCTGCTACGTGCCGGAGTCGGGGCGCTTCATGGCGGCCTACATGCTGCTCGAAGTCGAGGCGGTCGATGCGGCGCCGGTGGTCGTGGCGCCCCGTGCGGCGGCTGTGCCTGACGACGATTTCGTCATTGCGCCCCCGCATGACCCGACTGCCGCGCCCGAAGGACTCGGCGCCTTGCTCACCGAACTGGCCGCCATCTGGCACGACTACCGCTCGCGCGTCTGGCGCACGCCGCTGATCCGCCAGATCCGCGAGCGCCGCTTTGCCGTGCCCGACTACCTGAACTGGATGGAGCAATGGGTGCCGCAGGTGCGAGAGGGCAGCCTGTGGATGCGCGAAGGCGCGGCCTCGCTGAGCGAGCCGTACCAGGTGCTGGCCTCGCTGATCGGCGTGCACGCGGGCGAGGAGCAGAACGACTTCAACATCCTTTTCAGTGATTACCGCAAGGCGGGCGGTACGGTGGAGCGCATCGAAGACCTGCGCCGCAACCCCGGCGGCGAGGCGCTCAACGCCTATCTGCACGGCCTGGCCGCCACGCGCGACCCGATCGGCCTGCTGGGTGCGATCTACATCATCGAGGGCACGGGCCAGCGCATCGTGCCGGCGCTGTTGCCGCTGCTCAAAGCCAGCCTGAAGCTGCCACCCGATGCCTTCCGTTTTCTCGAGTACCACGGCCACAACGACGAGCACCACCTGAGCCGCTGGCTCACGGCGGTCGAGATGGTGATGGCCGTGGAAGGGCAGGCGCGCGCCGCCCGCCAGATCACAGACACCGCGCGCCACACTGCGGCCTTGTACCTGATGCAGTTCCAGCACATCACGGAGCGTATGCCCCATGGATCGAACACCTGATTTCCTGACGCAGGCGCACGACGAGCGCGACCCCAGCCCCTGGCTCGCGCTGTACCTCGACCAGAGCACGCCGCTGCCCGACAACGTCAAGGCGGCGTGGCTGGCCGATTCGAGTTCGGGTTCGCGGCAATACCTGCTGCCGTTTCTGCGGCCGATCGCGCGGCTGACGATCATCCTGATCCAGATCGTGAAGGTGTTCGTGCCGCGCAACTGGTCGCATTCGATGCTGCTGCACCGGTTTCTGGCCTGGGGGCTGAAGCGCTTTGTGTCGCCGGAGGCCAACTGGCTGATCCTGCGGCACTTTCACCTGGGCTCGCAGGTGCTGGCTTTCATCGGGCGGAATTCGCCGGCTCCGGTGGCCACCAACCCGCTGGAGCCGGCCGACATCGACGCCCTGAGGGACGAGATGTTCCTGAAGCATGACCTGAACCTCTTCAACTTCGTGATCCGGTTGAACAAGGCACTGCGCGACAAGGGCGTGGCGCTGTGCAAGGCGGAGAAGGTCGATTTTTCGATGATCCGGGAGCCGGGGCTGCGGCTGGAAGACATGCCCCAGGGCAGGCTCAATTTTCTCGACCTGCAGAGCGCCATCGAGCTGTTCACGCCGCTCTATCAACTGATGCTTACGGACAACGACTTCTGGCGCGCGGCCAATTCTTTGCAGCTGGACGAAACCATCGGCATCTACACGGCGACGCTCCTGAATGCGCCCGAGCACCTGATCCTGGTCAACAACAAGCACCCGCTGGTGCCCCTGTCGACCCTGCGGGCGGGGCACCGGCTGGTGATCCACGGGCTGTCCACCGAGATGCTGCACAGCCTCCTCCAGCGGATGCAGGCGGCGCAAAAGGCGGGGGAGCCGGAGACATCCCTATACGAGCAGCCACTTGCATAGGCGTATGCTGCCCCCAGATGGAAACCATGAACACGACCGATAATCCGTCTCCCAAGACCGATCTGGCAGTGACCCACGTGCTGGCACAACTGCTGGAAAAGCTTGAGCACAGCCCTGTGCCAGTAGGCGCAGAGCAGTACCGCTCCGTGGTCGAGCACCTCGTGCATGAGTTCGAGGACGTCGAGCAGGGCGCCGAACTAGGCCGCCTGCTCGATGCCTATCCGGCCGCGGCCGAGGTTTACGAGAACCTCAATTACAAGCATGCCGGGCTTTGCCGCTCGGCGTTGGACGTTTCCCTGGCCGCTGAAATCAGCGCACGGGAAGCCATTGCACGCGCAATGCGCAGTGCATAACTGAACAGCAAGGACAAGACGCATGGCGAAGGGTGAAGTGAAGACGGCAGTGGTGGCGGATGGGCTGCGTTACAAGTCCAAGACGCCGGGTTCGCCGTTCCGCGCCTCGGCGTCGTTCAGCGGCGCGACCATGTCGTGCTTCATGTGCGGCAAGCACCGCGTACGCTCGCAGCTGCGTACCCGCCAGGTGCTGGGCAAGTCCCAGACCGTGTGCGCGCCTTCCTGCAAGGCGCTCGACGAATCCCTCGAATAGGGGGTTGACCCCGGCTGCTGGCAGGGCGCCTGCTAGCACATTGGGGAGGCATTTTGGAGACATTTCCTCGTGCATAAGTCACGGAATGGCCTTCCGCATTGCCGGCAATCGTTATACAGTTGGACACAAATGATGCATGTAATTGCATGTAATCTAAAGTTCTACTAGTAGCCGATTTCCAATGAATTGCAGCCACACCGTCGACGCCCCTCGCGGGTCATGGAATTCAACGCTTGCAAAGGGGTCCTGCCATGGCTAAGTCGCGCCACGTGGTCATGCAGGTGGTCAAGCGCTCATCCGGCAGCGCAACCCATCATGTCGAATTCCTGATGGACGACAACTTCGCCGAGCGCCTGCGGCAGTTGCGTTCGCTGGTGCCGCCCCTGGGCAGCCTCAACAAGCAGCGCGACCTCGTGATCGACAAGGTGCGCGTGCGCCTGCCCAACGCCATCTGGCGCTCGGGCAACGAGATCGAGATGGACGGGGGCGTGGACGGCTCCTGCATCGTCATCGCCGCCGAAGGCTCGTTCAACTGCGGTGGCAAGGACCGCAAGACACGCGAGAAGCTCGTGACGTACAACTTCTCGATCGCGCGCCTGATCGAGCTGCATGCCGAGCGCCCGGAGGGCGAGACCTTCTACATCCGCGACGGCGTATTCGCCAATGACGAGCCGGCCGAATCGCCGGCAGGCCGCTGGGTCGCGTCGATGCACGAACTCGAAGTGGTGATGCGCGTGCCGGATGCTCCCTCCGACTTCGACACCCTGCACGACCTGGCGCTGCGCCCCGAGCAGCAACAGCAGGCCGGCAGCGGCGCGCCGCACCGCGCCAATTTCTACTGAGTTTTTTGCCGGTCAGCCGGCAGCGGCCGCTTCAGGCGCCGCGCCCACCGGCGTGTACTGCGCGCGGTTGTCCGCCAGCCAGCGCTCCGACAGGCTGCTGTCCTGCTGCATCGGGTGGAAGTCCGCCCGCAGGTAGCTGCGCCAGCCGGCCAGGTTGCCGCGCAGCAGGCCGTCGCGGCTCAGCAGGATGCGCGCGGCGCTCTTCCAGGTCGACCATTTCCACAGTTGCTTTTCGTGGCGCAGGTTGTCGATGGTCTGGTGCATCAGGTCGCCCAGGAACATCATCGTCACGCGGCGGAACCAGCGCGTGCGCCATTCGTCAGAGCCACCCGCGGCCCGGTAGACGTCGAAGGCCACGCTCTTGTGTTCCAGTTCCTCGGCGCTGTGCCACAGCCACATGGTGCGCAGCCGAGGCTCAGCGCCGTCAAGGATCTGCGGGTGCGCCAGCAGCCACTCGGCGAACATCGCCGTGAAATGCTCGGTGGCCGCCGTCACAGCCAGCGCGTGGCGCGGGTCGGCTTCTTCCATCAGGGCCATGCGCTTGCTGGCGCGCGCCGTCCAGCCGTCGACCAGGCCCTGGCTTTCCAGATGGTTGTTGAAGAGCGAATGAATACGCCGGTGCGTGGCTTCCTGTCCGATGAAGCCGCGCACGTCGGCCTTGTGCTTTTTCTGCACCTCGGGGGGTAGCGTGGCGACGGCGTCGCGCACCGCGTCGATGAAGAACTGCTCGCCGAAAGGGAAACTCATCGACAGGGCATTGAAGAAAGCGGTCGAGAATGCATCGCCGCCACACCAGTTGCGGGCAAAGGGCGGTTGCAGGTCGATCAGAAGGCGGCGGACAACGAGATCGGTCATGAAGCAAGCCTCGGGAAAAGCAGGGCTGCTTGGATGGATGGTTGGTACAAATCAGTACCGCATGCCGCCATGTTGCAATTGTGAATTGGTACTGTCAAGTACCGAGACGTAGGGAAATGTGCCGTTCATGAGCGAAACCATCGAAAAAGCAGCCCCTTCCAAGTCCGCCGAGGGCCCAGGGAGCGAGCACTACAAGCGTCTGCTGCAGGGCATGGCGCATGCCGTGGCAGCCAAGGGCTACGCCGAGACAACCATTGCCGACATCGTGCGCGAGGCTGCAGTGTCGCGTCGTACCTTCTACGAGCACTTCAGCACCAAGACCGAGTGCCTGATCGCGCTCTACGAAACCGCCAGCCGGCTCGCGCTGCAGGCGGTGAGCGAGGCCTTCGACCCGGTGCAGCCCTGGCATGCGCAGGTCGAGCAGGCCATGACTGCGTACTTCGATTACCTCGCGCAAGACCCGGTGCTGCTGCGCACGCTCTTCGTCGAGATCCTGGGGCTCGGCATGCCGGGCCTGGTGGTGCGGCGCCGGGTGAACGACGAGATCGCCAACTTCATCCAGGTGGCGATCAACAGCAGCGACGGCGCGGATGGCCCCGCCGTGCACCTGACGAGCGAGATGGCAATGACCGTGGTCGGCGGCATCAACGAATTGGTGCTGCAGGCCATCGAGCAGGACCGTGCGGGCGACCTGCGCGAGCTGGTAGTGCCCGCGACGCGGCTGGTGCGCGCCGTGGCGGCCGAGAGCCAGCGCTAGACGCGCTTCGGCGGGGTTGCCGCGAGCCAGAGCGTCAACAGCCCCGCGAGAGTCAGCGACAGCAGCACGCCGAGGTAGGGCAGCACGTCATGCAGTGGCGCGCCCATCTGGTTGAGCCGCAGCGATGCCTGGATGCCAGCCGTGCTCGGGAAGAGCCAGCGCAGCGCCTGCAGCGGCCCCGGCAAGGCCTCCACGGGCCACGAGAAGCCCGAGAGAAAGGCCATTGGCAGGGCGGTGAACAGCAGCACCTGCAAAGCCCGCTCGCGGTCGCGGAACCAGCAGCCCAGCAACAGGCCCAGCGTACAGATCGCCGGCACGTAGAACGCGAGCAGCACCAGCGCACCGAGCGGATTCCCTCCGCGCGGGTAATCCTGCAAGAAGAAAACCCAGCCGAAGTAGAAGAGCCCGCTCAGAAAGCCGAACGCCGAGAGAGCCCCCAGCCGCCCCAGCCAGGCTCCCATCGAGGCCCGCAGCCGCCCCGCCTCGGCCCAGGTGCCAGCCAGCATCGCCACGCCCATCAGCAGCGTCTGCTGCAGGATCAGCAGTGCCACCGCCGGCACCACGTAGCTGCCATAGCCCTCGGTCGGGTTGAACAGAGCGACCAGCTGCGTGTTGAGCGGACTGCGGCTACGCGCGGCTTGAATCGCGCTCTGGCCGCCGGCCTGCAGCTTGCGGATCTCGACCCCCGCCGACACCGTGCCCACAGCCTCCGAGAAGCCATACAGCACCGCCTTGTTCAGCAGCGCATAGGCGCCGTTGCCTTCGATGGTGACGACAGCCGAGGTGCCGCGCAGCACGTCGCGCTTGAGGTCGGCCGGCAGCAGCGCATAGCCTTCGATGTCGCCGCGCCACAGCGCCTGCTGCGCCTCGTGCACATCGCCCGTGACCATGCGCACGTCGAGCCGCGGATTGGCCAGCGCGAAGCGCGCGATCTGCCGCGACAGCGCGGTGTGGTCCTGGTCGACCACTGCCACCGGCACGCGCGTCACGGCCTGCGTGCCATAGGGCCACGGGTAGAAGAAGCCGTAGATGATGGGCGCGAGAAGCATGATCAGCAGCACGCCCTTGTCGCGCAGCACGGCTAGCGCGGTGTCGCGCCATGCGGCGCCGAGGTGGAGCCGTTCGTCAGTCATCAGCGTCCACCCCAGCTGTCGGGCGTTCCGGCCGCGCGCACCAGCGCACCGGCAGACACGGCAAGCAGCACGCCCGTGCCCAGCACCATCCACAGCGGCGTGGCGACCGAATACGCCACCGGCGCGCCCATCTGCAACTGCTCCATCTGCACGCGGATGTAGTGCGTGTAGGGCAGCAGGCCGGCCCATATCTGCGCGAAGAACGGCATCGCGACCAGCGGAAAGCCCACGCCACCGAACGCGAAGGCCGGCGCAGTGATGAAGCCCGTGGCCGACAGCGCGGTGCGCAGCGAACGCGTGAGCGCCGCCGCGAAAGCCCCGAGCGCGATCGACAGCGCCAGGAACACCACAAGCGCAAACAGCGTCCACCCGAGCGAACCGACCGGATGCCACCCGCGGCCCGCGGTGATCCACAGCATCGCCGCGATGGCTACCGCGGAAAGGCTTGCGAACGGCAGCACCAGCTTGCCCGCCAGCGCTGCCAGCGCCTCGTGCCATCGTGGCGCGGCGCCCAGCCACTCGCCGATGCTGCGGTCGCGCAACTCGCGCCCCACGGCCCAGGCGCCGGCCGTCATCGCAAGAATGTGCAGAAGCGCCGGAATCAGCGCCGCACCGAGAAACTGCTCGTAGTCGGTCGAGGTGTTGAACAGCGCCACCATGCTCGCCTTGATCGGCTCCATGCTCACGCGCGCCGCCGTCATCGACTCGCCGCGCTTGTTGCGCACCGTGAGCTCGACCCCGCCCGAAACTGTGGCCACGGCGGTGCGCACGTCGCGCTGGATCAGGCTCGAGTGAGTGCCGAGCTGCGCGTTGTGCAGCAGCACGACCTGGCCGACGCGACCCTGCTTGACGTCGCGGCTCAGGTCGCGCGGCAACTGCACCGCCGCGTCGACCGCGCCGCTGGTCAAGGCTCGCGCCATCTCGCCTTCGTCGCTGTACCGCTGCACCACGCGCAGGCCAGGCGTAGCGTCCAGAAAGCGCACCAGCTGGCGCGAGAGCGACGAGTGGTCCTGGTCGAGCACGCCGATCGGTAGCCGCTCGGGCAGGCCGGCCGAGAAGATCCACCAGATCAGGAACACCGCGAGCAGCGGCACCCACGAAACCATCGCCAGCTCCCAGGGGCGCGTGCGCAGCAGCGCGAACTCGCGCCGTGCGCTGGCCGTGGAGAAGCCGCGCAGGCTCATTGCGAACTCAGTCGACCAAGACGCTCATGCCGGGGCGCGCGCCATCGATGGGCTTGAGCGGTCGCGCGCGGACCTCGAAGGTGCGAACGTCGAAGCCGGTGCCGCCGCGGGTGGCGCGCCACGTCGCGAAGTCGGGCAGCACGGCGCTGTAGTAGACCTTGAAGCGGGCCACACGCCTGTCTTCGGCCAGCGCAGGCAGGCGCGCGTCGAACTCGTTGCCGAGCGCGAAGCGGGCGAGCCGGTCTTCGCGCACGTTGAGCACCACCCACTGGTCGCTCAGGTCGACCACCGTGACCACGGCCACGCCCTGCGGCGACAGCTCGCCGACCTTGGCCAGCACCTTGGCCACTTCGCCTCCGACGGGGCTGCGCAGCTCGGTCTCGGCCTTGGCGGCTTCGGCCTCGGCCACCACGCCGGCGACCTGGCGCGCCTGTGCGCTGGCGGCGGTCTTGTCCTCGGGGCGGGCGCCGATGCGCGCCATGTCGTACTGCGCCTTGGCGGCAATGGCAGCGTCGCGCGAGGCCTTCCAGTTGGCTTCGGCTTCGTCGCGTTTCTGGTCGGCCACCAGGCCCTCGCGTGCCAGTCCGTCCACACGGCGGTACGAGGTTTGCGCCAGCTGGGCCGCGGTTTCGGCGCGCTGCCACTGCATGCGCGCCATCTCGACCTCCTGCGGGCGGGCGCCGTTCTGCGCCTTGTCAGCCACGGCCTGCGCAGCCTGTTCGGCGGCGGTGGCCTGTGCGAGCTTGGCGCGCACTTCGGGGCTGTCCATGCGCACCAGAACCGCGCCGGCCTGGATGCGGTCACCTTCCTTCACCGGCACTTCGGCGATGCGCGCCGTTACCTTGCCTGCGACGTCGGTCTCGCGCGCTTCCATCTGGCCCTGGAACACCTCGGGGGCGGGCTGCGACGCGCGCCAGAAACCCCAGACGAGCACCGCCAGCACGAGCAGGGCGGCGAATATCGCGATCAGTTTTCGGGTCTTGGCACTCATCATCAATTCACCTTCACGTCGGCACGCGCGATGTAGTCGGAAAACCTTTCGGAAAGGCCCGCGCTTTCGAGCAGTTGCGCAAGCGTCTGCACGTAGTCGTTGGCGGCTTGCGCGCGTTCGGTCAGCACCTTGGCCTGGTTGGTTTCGGCGTCGATCAGGTCGAGCGTGGTGCTCGTGCCTTCGCGCAGGCCCGAGGTGCGCAGCTTCACGACCTCTTGCGCCAGCTCCACCGAAGCCTTCATCTCGAGGTATTGGCGGCGCGCGTTCTCCAGTGCGCGCCAGTTGCGTTCGACCAGCAGCGAGATGTCGCTGCGCGCCTGCGCGTCGGTGCGTTCGGCCTGCTCGACCTGCTTGAGCGAAGCGGCCGACAGGGCGTCGCGGTCGACCGAGTCGTACAGCGTCCAGCGCACGCCGAGGCCGGCCACCCAGTCGGCATTGCCGCCTTTGAGTTCGCGCGTGCCGAAGGCAATGACCTGCGGGCGGCGCAGCGCCTCTTCGCCTTCGTGCAATTGCTCGGCCTGCGACTTCTTGGCCGCGACCTTGCCCAGGCCCGGGTGCCGCGTGAGCGCCGAGTCGATGAAATAGCCGAGCGGTTCGATCGGCGTGCTGATGAGAAAGAGCGGCGTTTGCGGTGTCACGCCGCCGTCGGCGCGCACCGTGCGGGCCAGGGCCACGGCAGCGAGCGCCGCGTCGTTCTCGGCCTTGCGCGCATTGCGCCGCGCTTCTTCGTAGGCGGCGCTGGCCTGCAGCCGTTCGACGCGCGAGATCACGCCGGCCGCGAGCATCTTCTGCGCCGCCGAATCGTGCTGCGCGATCGTGCGCTCGGCCTGCAGGCGCAGCGTGGCCGCGCGCTGCGCGAGCTGGGCGCCGAAATAGCGCTGCACCAGCAGCGTGTCGACCTCGTGGCCGGCCTGCTCGGCATCGGCCTGCGCCTCGCGCGCCTGGGCCGAGACAAAGCCGCGCACCGCATCGGTCGCGCCGCCGACGTAGAGCGGCCACACGGCCGAGATCGATGCGTTGGCGCCGGTGTCGTGGCGGTTGAGCGTGTAGCTGTTGGGCAGCTGCGGAATCGGCACGCGCGCGATCACGCTCTGGATGGACGACGGCAGCGCCGAGCCGATCTGCCCGAGTTTCTGGTTGAGCGGATCGAGGTCGAGGTTCAGGTTCGCGTTGTAGGCATAGGCCAGCCCCGAGACACTGACCGTCGGGCCGCCGAGCCCCTTCAGGCCCTGGCCCTGCAGTTCTTTCGACTCGACGGCCGCGCGGGCCGCAGCCAGCTTGTCGGAGCGATCGATCATGCGGGCGCGGGCCGCTTCGAAGCTCAGCGACAGGGTGTCGTCGTTGCGGGTCTGGGCCTGCGCGAAAGCCGCGGCGCCCAGCACCAGCAGTGCCGGCAGCAAGCGGAGGGAAGAAGAAAGAGCTTGGCGGCAGCGTGTCATCGTTTCAAGGGGCTGTTCAGATCTGCACCGTTGGCCGGTAGTCCGCCAGCAGCACTTCCTTCCACTTGCCGAACAGGGCCATCAGCCCGACGGCCACTGCGCCCGACAGCAGCACCACCCAGCAGGCATGCGCCCACCCGTCGTCGAAGGCTCCGAACATCACAGCGCGAAAGGCCTGCACCACCCAGCTGAACGGCAGCCAGCTGTGCACCGTGCGGAAGAAGCCGGCCGAAAGCTCCACCGGCAGCACCCCGCCGCCGGCCGACAACTGCAGCGTAAGCAGCAGCACGGTAAGGATGCGGCCGAAGTCGCCGAACACATGCAGGATCGCGAACAGCACCACCAGGAAGACCAGCGAGGCCAGCGCCATCGTGAGCGCCAGCGCCGCCACGTGCGGCGCCTGCACCTGCAGCACGCCCAGCAGCGTGGCCAGCACCAGCGCCACCTGCAGCAGCACGATCAGCGCCGGCATGGTGATCTTGCCGAGCGTCTTGGCGAGCTTCGGGTAGTGGGTGTGGTCCGCCAGCACGATGCGGATGTTGAACAGGTAGCCCGCCATCACGGCGCCGATCCACAGCGCCACCGACACCATGTTCGGCACGAAGGCGCTGCCGTTGTTGTCCACCGGTGCCACCACCTCGACCTTGGGCTCGACCGAATCGGCCAGCCCCGAGGCGCTGCCCTGGATGCGGGTGATCGAGGCGGGCAGGGCGGCTTCGATGGTGCGCACGCCGGTCAGCAGGCGCTGCGCGCCCTGCGCAAGTTGAGCGCCACCCTGCACGAACTCGTCGAGCTTCTTGTCCGCGGGCAGCTTGCCAGCCATGGTGCGGATGCCGCCAGACAGCGCCCCCATGCCGTCGGTGAGCTTGCCCACGCCGCCGTCGAGCGCAGTGGCGCCGGCCGCGAGCTTATGGTTGCCGTCCTGTGCCTTGGCCATGGCCCCCTGCGCCTGATCGATGCCGCCGCGCAGCTTGTCAGCGCCGGCTGCGAGTTCGCCTGCGCCCTTGGCGATGCGCTCGCCCACGAAGGGGATGTCGGCGGAATCCTTCTGCATCTTGCGCGCACCGTCGCCGAGCTGGCCGGCACCGGCTTCGAGCTGGCCGAACCCGTCGCCGATCTGCGCGAGCCCGCTGCCGAGTTCTCGTTGACCCGCCGCGAGTTGCTGCGAGCCGGCTTTCAGCGCACGCAGGTCCGCGTCGGCCGGCAGCTTCGATTCGATGGTGCGGATACCGCCGTTGACCTGCTTGAACCCGCTGCCCACTTGCTGCGCCGCGGCACTGTATTGGGCCGCGCCGTTGGCCAGCGTCTGGCTGCCGTCGCGCAGCTCCAGCAGGGCCTGCTTGAGCTTGTCGAGCCGCTGCTGCGAGCCAGAGGCCGCATTCAGCACCAGCCCCCAGCGCTGCTCGTTGAGCATCTCGTTGACCTGGTGCCCCAGCTCGCCCGCGAAGCGCCGCGCCAGGCCGGCCGAGCTGTAGTTGTTGCCTTCGGATGTGTAGACCACCAGTTGCCCCGCGCCGCGCTGCGCACCCGGTACCGCGTTGGCGCTGAAGTCGGCCGGAATCAGCAGCGCGAAGGCCAGCGTGCCGCGCCGGACCTCGGCGCGCGCGGCTTCGGCATCGGTCATCGCGCGGAAGCCGAAGGCGCGCTTGTCGAGCAGGGTGTGCGTGAGTTCGTCGCCGACGTTGACCGTGCGCGACATGTAGGTCACGCCCTGGTCCTGGTTGACGATGGCGGCGGGCAGGTCGGCCGTGTGGCCGGCCGGGTCCCACACGCTCGTGAGATAGATCAGTGCATAGAGCGCCGGCACCACGCCAACCGCCACCACGGCCAGCAGGATGCGCGGAAAGCGTCGCACGATCGCCAGCTCGGCCCGGGCGATGGCCCAGGTGCCGGCGAACAGTGCATGAAGGTATCGCATGGGGCTAGGAGGTCTGCGGCAGCGCCATGGCGGTGGGTTCGCTCGCAGAAGCGGTCAGCCCGGCTTTTTCTGCGCGGGGTCGTAGAAGAATTGCTCTTCCGCGATGCGCTCGCCTTCCCAGCGCTGCCAGGCGATCTCTTCCATGCGCATTTTGCTGCCGCCCTTGAACGTGAACTCGAAGATCCAGTGGATGGCCACGTGGTCGCCGTTCACCAGCACCGGCCGCACGCAGGTGGAGACTACCGACTCGGTGCGGTCGAGCACGGCGCTTTCCTGCGCCACCAGCGTGCTGCGGCCGCGCCGCGGCTCGGCCTGGTTCTCGCGCATGGTGGCATCTTCGGTGTAGTAGTCCTCGATGGCCTTGGCATGCGCGCCGCCTTCGACAGCGGCGATGAATGATTCGAGTCGTTCGGGTGTGGGCATCTCAGGACTTTACTTTGACTTCTACGCGGCGCGCCTCGGCGGGCGGCCCGTCGGCCTGCGATTGCTCGGGCTTGGCCAGCTCGATCTTGTCTTCGGGCGCGCCGGCGGCCTTGAGCGCATCGCTCACGGCCATCGCGCGCTGCTTGGCGAGTTCGGCGTTCTTGGCCGGGTCGCCGCTGGCATCGTGGTAGCCGCTCACGAGCACGGTGCTGCCGCTCTGCACAGCCTTGATGACGTCGGCCAGGGCTTCCTTGGCGTTGGGCGCTACCTCGGAACTGGCGCTCGCGAAGTAGAACTTCACGACGCCGTTCTCGACCTTCACCGCCGCGGCTTCTGCGGCCGACACGGCGCCCGAAGCAACCACCGCAGCAGGTGTCGCCGGAGCCATCGCGGCGGGCGCGGTCACAGCCGGCGGCATCTCGACCTTCGCCGGCACGGCCGCCGCCGCATCGCCACCATGGAACTTCACCACCAGCGGCACGATGAGCAGCGCCACGATGTTGATGATCTTGATCAGCGGGTTCACGGCCGGGCCGGCGGTGTCCTTGTAGGGGTCGCCCACGGTGTCACCGGTGACGGCTGCCTTGTGCGTCTCGCTGCCCTTGCCGCCGAAGTGGCCGTCCTCGATGTACTTCTTGGCGTTGTCCCAGGCGCCACCGCCGGTACACATGCTGATGGCGACGAACAGGCCCGTGATGATGGTGCCCATCAGCAGCCCGCCCAGTGCCTTCGGCCCCAGCACCAGGCCGACGACGATCGGCACCAGCACAGGCAGCAGCGAGGGGATCATCATTTCCTTGATGGCCGCGCCGGTCAGCATGCTCACGGCCTTGCCGTACTCGGGCTTGCCGGTGCCTTCCATGATGCCGGGGATGTCGCGGAACTGCCTGCGCACTTCTTCCACCACCGCGCCGGCCGCGCGCCCCACGGCCTCCATGGCCATTGCGCCGAACAGGTAGGGAATCAACCCGCCGATGAAGAGGCCGACGATCACCATCGGGTCGCTCAGGTTGAAGCTGATGTTCAGCCCGAAGCTCTCCAGCTTGTGCGTGTAGTCGGCGAAGAGCACCAGTGAGGCCAGGCCCGCGGAGCCGATGGCGTAGCCCTTGGTCACGGCCTTGGTGGTGTTGCCGACCGCGTCGAGCGGGTCGGTCACAGCGCGCACGCTGGCGGGCAGATCGCTCATCTCGGCAATGCCGCCGGCGTTGTCGGTGATGGGGCCGTAGGCGTCCAGCGCCACCACGATGCCGGCCATGCTCAGCATCGACGTGGCAGCCACCGCAATGCCGAAGAGACCCGCCAGCGAGTAGGAGGCCAGGATCGCGATGCACACGAAGATCACCGGCCAGGCCGTGGAGCGCATCGACACGCCCAGGCCCGCGATGATGTTGGTGCCGTGGCCCGTGGTCGAGGCCTGTGCGATGTGCTGCACGGGCTTGTACTGCGTGCCGGTGTAGTACTCGGTGATCCACACCAGCGCAGCCGTCAGTGCGAGGCCGACGAAGCAGGCGCCGAAAAGCTTGAACTGGCTGCCGCTCGGGGCGATCGCGTTATCGGGAATCAGCCAGCTGGTGACGAACCAGAACGCGATCAACGAGAGGACGCCCGCCACAGCCAGGCCCTTGTAGAGCGCCGGCATCACGTTGACCATGCCCGGCGAGGCCTTCACGAAGAAGCAGCCGATGATCGACGCGATGATCGACACGCCGCCCAGCGCCAGCGGGTACAGCACGGCGTTGGTCGGCGCCGCGGTAACCATCAGCGCGCCCAGCACCATGGTGGCGATCAGCGTCACGGCGTAGGTTTCGAACAGGTCGGCCGCCATGCCGGCGCAGTCGCCGACGTTGTCGCCCACGTTGTCGGCAATCACGGCCGGGTTGCGCGGATCGTCTTCGGGGATGCCGGCCTCGACCTTGCCCACCAGGTCGGCGCCGACGTCGGCGCCCTTGGTGAAGATGCCGCCGCCCAGCCGCGCGAAGATCGAGATCAGCGAAGAGCCGAAGGCAAAGCCGATCAGCGGATTGAGGGTGGCCGCGAGACTGTGGCCCGCCGCTGGCGTGCTGCTGCCGATCAGGACCCAGTAGAAGGCCGACACGCCCAGCAGGCCCAGGCCCACCACCAGCATGCCGGTGATGGCGCCGCCGCGAAACGCGACGTCGAGTGCCGGGCCGATGCCTTGGGTGGCCGCCTGCGCCGTGCGCACATTGGCGCGCACCGACACGTTCATGCCGATGAAGCCGCAGGCGCCCGAGAGCACCGCGCCCACGATGAAGCCGACTGCCGTGGTCAGGTCCAGGAAGATGGCGATGAGGATGGCAAGCACCACGCCGACAACGGCGATGGTGCTGTACTGCTTGGCGAGGTAGGCGGAGGCGCCGGCCTGGATGGCCGCTGCAATTTCCTGCATGCGGGCATTGCCGGCGTCCTTCGCGAGAATCCAACTTCGAGCCCAGAAACCGTAGGCCACGGCCACGAGGCCGCAGACGATAGCCAGTATCAGGGGGGTGTTGCCGATCATGCTTTGCTTCTCCATTCGTTCGTTGCGACTTGTGGAGACGGACAGCATGGGCCCTGCGTGCAACGCGTACGGGACCATGTTTTCCGTCGCGTTGCTTCCTCGAAGCTCACTGCACCTGGGGTGCGGAGCCGATTGGCCAACGGTTGCAATTTACAGGCAAATACGAGCGCGCGTGCGACCGGTCGGTGACACGGAAAGTAAACTCCGGGTTTGTCCCCATCTCTCTCATACTTTTCCACTACTCGAAAAACGTCATGTCCTTCGACAAAGTTTCCCCAGGCAAGAACGTCCCCGATTCCTTCAACGTCGTGATCGAAATCCCGATGAACGCCGACCCGATCAAGTACGAAGTCGACAAGGAGTCGGGTGCGATTTTTGTCGACCGCTTCATGACGACGGCCATGTACTACCCGGCCAACTACGGCTACGTGCCGCAGACCCTGTCGGGCGACGGCGACCCGGTCGACGTGCTGGTGATCGCGCCGTATCCGCTGCTGCCGGGCGTGGTGGTGCCGTGCCGCCCCCTGGGCATCCTGATGATGGAAGACGAAGCCGGCGTCGACGGCAAGGTGCTGGCCGTGCCCACCGACAAGGTGCTGCCCATCTACAGCCACTGGAAGTCGGTCGACGACGTGAACCCGATGCGCCTGAAGGCCATCAGCCACTTCTTCGAGCACTACAAGGACCTGGAAGAAGGCAAGTGGGTCAAGGTGCTGGGCTGGGAAGGCATCGACGCGGCCAAGAAGGAAATCCTGGACGGCATCGCCAGCTACAAGAAGTAACTTATTCGTTCTCGAAGGGCGAGCGGCGCGGGTCGCGCGTGAAGCTGCCGGCCAGCGATGGTGCGCAGCCCGGTGTGTCCGAGACTGTGATGCGGTCGGTGTCGAACTGGAGTGTGCGGGTGCAACGCCCGCCTTCCTGCACCACGAGGCGCCGCTGCCCGTCGAGCACGTTCTTGCCCTGCAGCAGCATGTTGCCGCGCGGGTCAGGGCAAACGTAGATCTGGATGTCCAGCGTGCCGCCCAGTTCGGGCGTCACGTCGAGGAAGCGGCCGTCCTTCGGGCATTGGCCTTCCACATAGCGTCCCATCCAATGCAGCAGCGGGTGACTCAGGTAGGTGATGCGCCGCTCGTAGTCCTGCTTCAGGCATTCGGTCTTGCCGCGGCACTCGCGGTTGCGCACGGTGATCCAGTCGCGCTGGTCGCGTTTCAGGAACGTCGCCCACTGGCCCGTGCCGGGCATTTCGACTTGCCGCTTGTAGAGCGCGGCCATGGCTTCGTCCTGGCGTGACAGGCCGGGGTCGGCGCAGATGGCTTTCTCGGTGGCGTTGCCGGCCTTGGCGCAGTCGAAGCTGGCGGCCGTCGCCAACTGGCTGGCAGCCACGAAGCAGAGTGCCACGAGGGCAGGGCGTGTGAAGGGCTGCATGCGGTTCTTTCTCCTCGAAGCGGATGCTAGGAGAGGCGCCGCGCGCCGTCGATGTGCCGAATGGTCAAGGGCACTATGCCCTTGGACAGAGGAGATGCTTCAGGCGCGGACCGCGTCGCTGGCCAGCCGCATCCATTCGCGATTGACCGAATGCGCATGCGAGTTCCAATGACGCGCGGCCTGCTGGAGTTCGTCCCACTGGCGCTGTGCGCTGGCGGCGTCGCCTTGCTGGGCGAGCCACGCGATATACCGGGCGCGGGCCTCTACGGTGTTGTACTGGCTCAGCGCGGCCTCGAAGGCTTCACGCGCTTCCGGCTGTCGTCCGTCGGCGGCGAGGGCGCGGGCGGTGAGCACGGCGACTTCGTCCTTGCGGTAGTCGTCGCGCGTGGCACGCAGGGCCTGGAGTGCCTGCAATGCTTCGCGGCCGGAAGCCGGTCCACCTGCCGCGAGCAGTGCGCTGGCCAGGCCGAACTGCAGTTCGGGATCGGAGGCCAGCGGGCCCTTCAGTGCATCGCGGTAGTGGCCGACGGCATCGGCCGCCTGGCCCTTGTCGAGCGCGGCCTTGGCAAGGCGCAGCTTGTTCTGGGCTGTGGGTGCGAGGTCGTAGGCCTCGGTGGCCGCGCGGTATTCGCGCTCGGGGTCGATGAAGCCGATGGCCGCGCTGGCCACCTTGCCGGCGGTGCGCTGCATGCGCGAGGCGGGCAGGTACTCGACCACGAAGTACACGATGCTGCCCAGTAGCGGAAAGCTGAAAAGAATGAGGAGCCAGTACATCTGCTTGCCGTGGCGCATCGCGTGCACGGCGAAGAACAGCGCGATGAGGACGTGCAGCCCCAGTCCGACGAATGGCATCGAGTTCTCTCTGAGTTGTTGTGGATATCGGGCGCTTTTATAGCAGCCCCGCATGGCAAGACAGGCTGGTCAGGCGGCCTTGAACGGGCTGCGCTCGCCCAGATGGTCCATGTAGTTCTCGATGCCCGCGCCCTCGCGCTCCAGAAAGCGCTCGACCGCATCGGCAAACGCCGGATGCGCCAGCCAGTGGGCGCTGGTGGTTTTCACCGGCATCAGCGCGCGCGCCATCTTGTGCTCGCCCTGGGCGCCGCCTTCGAAGCGCTGCGCGCCATGTTCGATGCACCAGGCCAGCGGCTGGTAGTAGCAAGCCTCGAAGTGCAGGCAGTCGACGCGCTCCAGCGCGCCCCAGTAGCGGCCGTAGGCAACGAGCGGTGCATCGGGCTGCGTCGAAAGGGCGATCAGGCTGGTGGCCATGGGCTTGCCGTTGCGCTCGGCGACGAACAGCAGCCAGGCCTCGGGCATCGTGTCGGCCATGCGCCGGAAGAAGTCGCGCGTGAGGTAGGGCGGGTTGCCGTGCTCGCGGTAGGTGCGCTCGTAGCAGCGGTAGAAGAAGTCCCAGTCGGCCTTCGAGATGTCGGTGCCGCGCGACCACCGGAAGCTCACATCGGCATCGGCGACCTTGCGGCGCTCCTGGCGGATCTTCTTGCGCTTGTCGTGCGAGAGGCTGGCGAGGAAGGCGTTGAAGTCGGGGTATTGGGCGTTGGTCCAGTGGAACTGCACCGTGTTGCGCAGCATCAGGCCCGCTTCGGTGCAGGCGGCGATGTCGGCATCGGCGCCGAACAGCAGGTGCAGCGACGACAGTTCCTCCTGCTTGCATAGCGCGACGAGTCCTTGCACCAGCAATGTGCGGCTTTGGGCGTCGCGCGCCAGCAGCCGCGTGCCGGGCACGGGCGTGAAGGGCACCGCTACCACGGCCTTCGGGTAGTACGCGAGCCCGTGCTGCTCGTAGGCGTTGGCCCAGGCCCAGTCGAAGACGTACTCGCCGTAGGAATGGTCCTTGATGTAGAACGGGCACGCGGCCTGCAACTGCTCGCCTTGCCACAGCGTGACGAACTGCGGCATCCATCCGCTCTCGGGCGTGGCGCTGCGGCTGTCGTTCAGCGCCGCGAGGTATTCGTGGCGCATGAAGGGCGATGGCTCGGCCTCGGCGGCCAGCAGCGCGTTCCATGCGTCCGGGCTCACGTCAGCCGGCGACGACAGAACCCGAATGACATAATCGTTCAAGCCTTTTTCTTCCTTCTGTATGACGCTCAAGCTCGCCATCGCGCAACTCAATTTTGTGGTGGGCGACCTCGCCGGCAATGCGAAAAAGATCGTCGACGCCGCGCGCGATGCCCATGCGAAGGGCGCGCGCCTCTTGTTGACGCCCGAACTCTCGATTGCCGGCTACGCGGCAGAGGACCTGTTCCTCCGTCCCGCCTTCACCGAAGCCTGTGATGATGCCGTGAAAGGCATAGCCGCCGCTCTGGCCGATCTCAAAGACATGGTGGTGGTGGTGGGGCATCCGACCGGCGGCAGCCTGCGCAGCCGCTCGGTGGCCGTGCAGATGCGCCACAACGCGGCCAGCGTCATCAAGGAAGGCCGCATCCTCGAAACGTATGCCAAGCGCGAACTGCCCAACTACCAGGTGTTCGACGAGCGCCGCTACTTCACGCCGGGGCAGGGTACCTGCGTGTTCGAGGCGGGCGGTGTCTCGGTCGGCCTGCTGATCTGCGAAGACGCCTGGTTCGACCAGCCAGCTGAACTGGCGCGCGAAGGCGGCGCCGAGGTGCTGGCGGTGATCAATGCGTCGCCATATCACGTGGGCAAGGAAGGCGAGCGCGTCGCGCGCATGGCCGACCGGGCGCGCGCCGTGGGGCTGCCGCTCGTGTATGCACACCTGGTCGGCGGGCAGGACGAGGTGGTGTTCGACGGCGCTTCGTTCGCATTGCAGGCCGATGGCGGGGCTGCCATGCAGGCCGAGAGCTTCCGGGAAAAGCTGGTCTTTGCGCAGCTGGAGCGTACGCCGCAGGGTGGGGTGGGCTTCGTGGCGGAGCCGGCGGCCATCGCACCGCCGCGAGACGCTGAGGCACAGCTCTGGGACGCCCTTGTGCTCGGCGTGCGCGACTACATCGGTAAGAACGGTTTTCCGGGCGCCATCCTGGGGCTTTCGGGCGGCATCGACTCCGCATTGGTGCTTGCCATCGCGGTCGATGCACTGGGCAAGGACAAGGTCCGTGCGGTGATGATGCCTTCGCCTTACACCGCCGACATCAGCTGGATCGATGCGCGCGACATGGCCAGCCGCCTGGGCGTGCGCTATGACGAAATTTCCATCAAGCACACCTTCGAGTCCTTCAAGGGCGCGCTGGCCGAAGAATTCAAGGGCCTGCCCGAGGACACGGCCGAGGAAAACATCCAGGCCCGCATCCGCGGCACGCTGCTGATGGGGCTTTCGAACAAGTTCGGCGCCATCGTGCTCACCACGGGCAACAAGAGCGAAATGGCCACCGGCTACTGCACGCTGTACGGCGACATGGCGGGCGGCTTCGCGGTCATCAAGGACCTGCTCAAGACCACGGTGTTCGCGCTGGCGCGCTGGCGAAATGCCCACGATCCGTACGGCACGGGCACCGAGCCGATCCCCGAGCGGATCATCACGCGCCCCCCCAGCGCCGAACTTCGGCCCGATCAGACCGATCAAGACAGCCTCCCGCCCTACGACATCCTCGATGGAATCCTGGCACGCTACATGCAGGACGACGAAGGCATCGACGAGATCATTGCCGCGGGTTACGACCGCGCGGTGGTCGAGCGGGTTGCGCGGCTCATCAGGATCAACGAATACAAGCGGCGCCAGGCGCCGGTAGGCATCCGGGTCACCCATCGAAGCTTTGGCAAGGATTGGCGTTACCCTATCACCAGCAAATTCAACGAAACCGCCGGAGCACGAAAACCATGAAGCAGATCACCGCCATCGTCAAACCCTTCAAGCTCGAGGACGTGCGCGAGGCCTTGGCCGAAGTGGGCGTCACCGGCCTGACCGTTACCGAAGTCAAGGGCTTCGGCCGCCAGAAGGGGCACACCGAGCTCTACCGCGGCGCCGAATACGTGGTCGACTTCCTGCCCAAGATGAAGGTCGAAGTGGTCGTCAACGAGGGTGATGTGGAGCGCTGTATCGAAGCCATCGTCAGCTCCGCGCGCACCGGGAAGATCGGCGACGGGAAGATTTTTGTCACCGGCGTGGAGCGCATCGTGCGCATCCGTACGGGTGAGGAAAACGAAAACGCTGTTTAAAGCAAGAAAGCCCCGGCGACGGGGCTTTCGACATGGTCGTCAGAGGTTTTCCGACAGCCTGTCTTCGCGTGGATGGAGCGGCACTTCGGCGCGCAATGCCGTGAGCAGCTCAGGCACATTGGTGCCGGTGCGGATCAGGCTCATCTGCCATTCGCCCATGAAGCCCTCGCGCACGCTGTGCGCCAGGAAGCCGAGCAGGCCGTCGTAGTAGCCGGCGGTGTTGAGGATGCCGGTGGGCTTGTCGTGGTAGCCGAGCTGGCGCCAGGTCCAGATCTCGAACAATTCCTCGAAGGTGCCAATGCCGCCCGCAAGGGCGACGAAGGCATCGGCGCGCTCGCCCATCATGGCCTTGCGCTCGTGCATGGTGTCGACCACGTGCAGCTCGTCGCACAGCGGGTTGGCCAATTCCTTGTCGACCAATGCCTTAGGGATGATGCCGACCACGCGGCCGCCAGCGAGGCGGGTGGCTTCGGCCACCGTGCCCATCAGGCCGGTGCGACCGCCGCCGTAGACAAGTTGGCCGCCGTGCTGGCCGATCCATTGGCCGACGGCTTGCGCGGCTTGGGAAAACTCGGGGCGCTCGCCGGGGCGCGAGCCGCAATACACACAGATCGAAAATTCAGGATTCATCCTGCCATCATGCCGCAGCCCGCGGGCCTTCTCATGACACGAAGCGTTGCCACAACGCCGCCGCCCAGATACCGCCGCACAGCGTGAGCGACAGCAGCACCGCGGCGCTGCCCATGTCCTTGGCGCGCTTGGAGAGGTCGTGCCACTCGGGGCCGATGCGGTCGATGGCGGCTTCCACCGCTGTGTTGAGCAGCTCGACGATCATCACCAGGATGGCGCTGCCCGCGAGCAGCGCCACCTCGACCCAGCTGCGCCCGAGCCAGAAGGAGGCCGGAATCATCACGATCGACATGATGGCTTCCTGGCGGAAGGCGGGCTCGCTCCAGCCGGCGTGCAGGCCGTGCAGAGAGATCAGCGTGGCATGCCAGACGCGTTCGAAGCCCTTGCGGGCTTTTTGCGGATTGACAGCGGGATCGGGAAGCTTGGGCAAGGCACTCATTGGCGACTCATCGGTTTGGAGGTGATGAGCCGTGTACCGGCCCAGGCGTCGTGCCAGAACTGGCGCTCGGGGTGAAAACGAGCCAGCAGGGCCCAGACTGCGACCCAGCCGAAGATCAGGACGGTCGATTCGCCGCCCGACAGCTTGAAGGGAGCAATGGCGGCCAGCGGCGGCAGGAACCAGACCCAGCTCAGCAGATAGCGCGCCAACGCGCGGCGTTGGCTGATGGGCTGGTTGTGCACGTCGACGATGCGGATGTTCCAAGTTTTCATGGCGAGGGTCTGACCCTTGGTCCAGAACCAGACGAAGTACACGCCGAACACCACGAAAAGAAAAGCCTGAAATAGATGGCGGCGCGAATCCATGGCGTCGCGCATCTGGCCCAACGTGCTGAAGAGCCAGCCCGAAACGAACACCACCGCGAACAGCAGCATGCCCTCGTAGAGCCAGCAGGCCATACGGCGCCAGAGGCCGGGCACTATCGAAACAGGAGCGCTGGATGCAGAAGGGATCGGCGAGGCGGGCTGATCTGGGCCCGAAGCCTCGGGAGAACTGGAAACCATCGAAGCCTTGGGATCAGGGGGCAGGGGAGGATGGCTCGGCTGCCGACGACGGCGCGGGCACCTGGGCTTCGGCCGGGACCGGTGGAGAAGCGATGCTGGACGGGGCAGGCGCGGCGGGGAGGATGGAAACCGCCGGTGTCGCCGCTGCAGGTATGCGCTCCGGCGGCGACGCCACCATGATCGTGGCCGGTGTGGCAGTGGGGGCGGGCGGCGGGGCCAGCAGAATTCTGGGCGTGTGCTGCACGCCGGGGGTGACGGCCGGCACCGGCACGAGCTTCTGGGACGAGACTGGCCGCACGGGAATGGCGGCGCCGCGTGGCTTGGGTGGGGCGCGTTCCGCGAGCTTGCGCTTTTCTTCCTCGCTCAAGGCCTGGTACTGCTCCCATTTGACCTTGCGCTCGTCAGCCGGAATGCGCTTGACCTCGGCAAAGTTCAGGCGGGCCTGGGCGCGCTGCTGATTGCTCAGGGCGGTCCATTCGATCATGCGACTGTGCAGGGTGGCCTGTTCGTCCGCCGACATGCTCGCGAAGTTGCGCGACAGGGCCAGCCATTTCTTCTTTTGCCCGACGTTCAGCGTATTCCAGTGAGCGTTCAGCGGCTTCAGGGCTTGCTGCTGCTCGGCTGTGAGTTCGCTCCAGAGAGGCTTGGTCGTCGAGATGGCCTTGGGGCTGGTGGCCGAAGCGGAGCTTGCCGAAGCCGGGCCTGCCGCGGCTTTGATCGCTGCTTCGGAAGGAGGCTGAGCGCAGGCGAGCGTCAGGCTAAAGGCTGCGACTGCAAGCGCACCTGCCCAAACGACTGCGCCCGCCGGGAGCGGGCGCAACGGGCGGGGGGTGTTTGCGCTGGAGGTGGAGCGGCGTCGCATTCGGTCGATGAAAAATCAGTCGGAGGCGTTGTCGGCCTTCAGGAATTGGGCAAAACCGGGGTCGGTATAGGCGGCGGGCGGCAGGTCGCCTGTCAGCAGCGCGGAATCCACTTCGGCCAACTCGCTGGCGCGGTCGTCGTCCTGCATCACGCTGATGGTGATCAGGCCAGCCACGAGCGCAATCAACGGCACCACGGAGCCGATGCGGGTCCACCAGCTTCCACCCAGCGTGAGCGCATGGCCCGACTGCACCACCACGGGCGCAGTCCGCAGCTGCGGGGGCTGCTTGCGCGCGGCCACGGCCTGCGCGCGCGCCACGCGCAGCCGCTCGCCGATGTCGTGCGGCAGCTCTCGGTTACCAGCCGAAAGGCGGGCAACCAGACGCTGGCCGAACTGGTCTTCGGCGATGGTGGATGTTGAGGTTGGAACCTTAGTGTTCATAGCGATATTCCCTTGGCCTTGAGCGCCTTGCTCAGAGCGTGAACGGCTCGCGAGCAATGGGTTTTGACGCTGCCCTCGGAGCAGCCCATCGCAGCGGCCGTCTCTGCGACGTCCATTTCCTCCCAGTAACGCATCAGGAAAGCCTCGCGTTGACGGCCCGGCAGTGCTGCGATCTGTTCCTCGATCTCGTGGAAGATCTGGGCGCGGCGGGTCGTGTCTTCGGCGCTCTCCGATTCCCTAGAGTCGGTCGGCGAGACGAAGTTCTCCAGCAAGTCGAAATCTCCGTCGTCGTCGACCGAGTCGAAATCGCTGAGGTTGGAGAAAAGGGCGCGCCGGGTCTTCTGGCGGCGGAACCAGTCGAGCGTGCAGTTCGACAGGATGCGCTGAAACAGCATCGGCAACTCGGCCGCGGGCTTGTCGCCGTAGTGCTGCGCCAGCTTCATCATGCTGTCCTGCACGATATCGAGGGCCGCTTCTTCATCCCGCACGTGGTAGACCGAGCGCTTGAAAGCGCGTCGTTCAACGCTTTTCAGGAAGTCGGAGAGTTCTTGTTCAGTGGCCAAGCGAGAGGGGGCGCGCAGGGCGCGCCGCGTGGGGAAGAGGGTCTAGCGATCGCGTATGTTTACCGCCGCGGATTATGCCTTTGTAGCTTTACAAGGCAGCTGAAGCGAATCTGAACGCCCGGAAATGTCATAATCCGCCCTGCAAGTCAAAAGGCAAACGGGTCACGGTCCGGCGGAACATCAGTCCGCTCATGGCTTTGGCCTCAAGTCCTGGCGCGACCTCACAAGGGTTGGCAAGGGGCACCCAAGGTATTTCGTTCCCGAAATAAACAAAGGTTGATCATGGAAATCTCCAAGGCGGAAATCATTTCCGCAGCAGCCGCGTCCTCAGGCGCAGGCAACCCGACGCAAGAACTCATGGGCGCTGAAGTGCTGGTCAAGGCACTGCAGGCCGAAGGCGTCCAGTACGTCTGGGGCTACCCCGGCGGCGCGGTTCTCTACATCTACGACGCGTTCTACAAGCAGGACACCATCCAGCACGTGCTGGTGCGTCACGAGCAGGCCGCTGTTCACGCAGCCGACGGCTATGCGCGCGCCACCGGCGAAGTCGGCGTGGCACTGGTCACTTCCGGTCCAGGCCTGACCAATGCGGTCACCGGCATCGCAACGGCGTACATGGACTCCATCCCGATGGTGATCATCTCGGGCCAGGTGCCAACGGCTGCCATCGGTCTCGACGCCTTCCAGGAATGCGACACGGTCGGCATCACCCGCCCCATCGTCAAGCACAACTTCCTCGTCAAGGATCCGAAGGATCTGGCCATGACGATGAAGAAGGCCTTCCACATTGCACGCAGCGGCCGGCCGGGCCCCGTGGTGGTGGACGTGCCCAAGGACGTTTCGTTCAAGAAAGTCCCTTACACGGGCTATCCCGACAAGGTCGAGATGCGCTCGTACAACCCGGTGCGCAAGGGCCACGGCGGCCAGATCCGCAAGGCGCTGCAACTGTTGCTGGCTGCTAAGCGCCCCTACATCTACACCGGCGGCGGCGTGCTGCTGGGCAACGCCTGCAACGAACTGCGCACGCTGGTCGACATGCTCGGCTACCCGGTCACCAACACGCTGATGGGCCTGGGCGCCTATCCGGCGAGCGACCGCAAGTTCCTGGGCATGCTGGGCATGCACGGCACCATCGAAGCCAACAACGCGATGCAGAACTGCGATGTGCTGCTGGCCGTGGGTGCGCGCTTCGACGACCGCGTGATCGGCAATCCCAAGCACTTCGCGCAGAACGAACGCAAGATCATCCACATCGATATCGATCCGTCGAGCATCTCCAAGCGTGTGAAGGTCGACATTCCGATCGTCGGCGACGTGAAGGACGTGCTCACCGAACTGATCTCGATGATCCGCGAGAGCACCACCAAGCCCGACGCTGGCGCGCTGGCCGACTGGTGGAAGACCATCGAGGCCTGGCGCTCGCGCGATTGCCTGAAGTACGACCGCGGCAACAAGGACGTGATCAAGCCGCAGTACGTGGTCGAGACCCTCTGGAACATGACCAAGGACGCTGACGCGTACATCACGTCGGACGTGGGTCAGCACCAGATGTGGGCTGCGCAGTACTACCGCTTCGACGAGCCGCGTCGCTGGATCAATTCAGGCGGCCTGGGCACCATGGGCGTGGGCATTCCCTACGCCATGGGCATCAAGCTCGCGAAGCCCGATTCGGAAGTGTTCACCATCACCGGCGAAGGCTCGGTGCAGATGTGCATCCAGGAACTGTCCACCTGCCTGCAATACAACACGCCGATCAAGATCTGCTCGCTCAACAACCGCTACCTGGGCATGGTGCGCCAGTGGCAGGAGATCGAATACTCCGGCCGCTACAGCCATAGCTACATGGATGCACTGCCCAACTTCGTGAAGCTCGCCGAGGCCTATGGCCACGTCGGTATGCTGATCGAGCGTCCACAAGACGTGGAGCCCGCGCTGCGCGAAGCACGCAAGCTCAAGGACCGCACGGTGTTCATGGACTTCCGCACCGACCCCACCGAAAACGTGTTCCCGATGGTGAAGGCCGGCATGGGCATCACCGAAATGCTGTTGGGTTCCGAAGATCTCTGATCCGCGGAACATTCGCTCAACTCTTTACTGACGAATCTATTGCCCGCCGAGCCCACGCATTACCGTGCGTGGGGGAGGGCGGCGAAAAGAGGAGTCACGCAAACATGAAACACATCATTGCAGTGCTGCTGGAAAACGAGCCGGGTGCTCTTTCCCGCGTGGTGGGTCTGTTCTCGGCCCGTGGCTACAACATCGAATCGCTCACGGTGGCGCCCACGGAGGACGCAAGCCTCTCGCGCATGACCATCGTCACCACCGGTTCAGACGACGTGATCGAGCAGATCACCAAGCATCTGAACCGCCTGATCGAAGTGGTGAAGGTCGTCGACCTGACCGAAGGCGCCTATACCGAGCGCGAGCTCATGATGGTGAAGGTGCGCGCGGTCGGCAAGGAGCGCGAGGAGATGATGCGCATGGCGGAAATCTTCCGCGGCCGCATCATCGACGTGACCGACAAGAGCTACACCATTGAACTCACTGGCGACCACGGCAAGAACGACGCTTTTCTTGAAGCGATCGAACGTAGCGCTATCCTCGAGACAGTCCGCACCGGTGCCAGCGGCATCGGGCGCGGCGAGCGCATCCTGCGCGTGTAGGAGGGTGAAAGCGCCCTCAGTTCATACGTTCATCCACACATGAGGCAAGAGTGATGCGAGGTCTGCTCGGTTTCGACAAGATGGTGACTCCGGCGATCGTCCGGGGGCTCTACTTTCTCGGCCTGCTGGGTGTGATCGTCCTTGCGGTGGCGGCGCTGTACCAGCGTCAGTACCTGCCGGCTTTCACGGTCCTGATCTTCGGCACCATCGGCGTTCGCATCTACAGCGAATTGCTCATCGTACTGTTCCGCATCCACGACAGCCTCGTGTCCATCAACCAGCAAATGAAGGACCGGAATTCCTCCGGCCTCTGAGTGAAATGCATCCCGCTACGGGTGCTCGAGATTTTTTAGGAGAGATACACATGAAGGTTTACTACGACAAAGACGCGGACCTGAGCCTCATCAAGGGCAAGACGGTGGCAATCATCGGTTACGGCTCGCAAGGTCATGCGCACGCGCAGAACCTGAACGACAGCGGCGTCAAGGTCGTGGTCGGCCTGCGCAAGGGTGGCGCTTCGTGGCCCAAGGTCGAGAAGGCCGGCCTGAAGGTCGCTGAAGTCGCCGATGCCGTGAAGGCCGCCGACGTCGTGATGATCCTGCTGCCCGACGAGCAGATCGCCAACGTCTACAAGAACGACGTCGCGCCGAACATCAAGGAAGGCGCTTCGCTGGTCTTCGCGCACGGCTTCAACGTGCACTACGGCTTCGTCCAGCCCCGCGCCGACCTCGACGTGTGGATGGTCGCTCCCAAGGCCCCGGGCCACACCGTGCGCAGCACGTACACCCAGGGTGGCGGCGTGCCCCACCTCGTGGCCGTGCACCAGGACAAGACCGGCAAGGCGCGTGACCTCGCGCTGAGCTACGCCACCGCTAACGGCGGCGGCAAGGCCGGCATCATCGAGACCAACTTCCGCGAAGAAACCGAGACCGACCTGTTCGGCGAACAAGCGGTTCTGTGCGGCGGCACGGTCGAGCTGATCAAGGCTGGTTTCGAAACGCTGGTGGAAGCCGGCTACGCGCCCGAAATGGCGTACTTCGAATGCCTGCACGAGCTCAAGCTGATCGTCGACCTGATCTATGAAGGCGGCATCGCCAACATGAACTACTCGATCTCGAACAACGCCGAATACGGCGAGTACGTCACCGGCCCGCGCGTCGTGACCGAAGAGACCAAGAAGGTCATGAAGCAAGTGCTGAAGGACATCCAGACCGGTGAATACGCCAAGAGCTTCGTGCTGGAAAACGCTGCCGGCGCTCCCACGCTGATCAGCCGCCGCCGCCTGAACTCCGAGCACCAGATCGAAGTCGTCGGCGAAAAGCTGCGCGCGATGATGCCCTGGATCAAGAAGAACAAGCTGGTCGACCAGACCCGCAACTGATCTGCGAGCCAGGAGGGTGCTTCGGCACCCGTTTCCCAAGGGCCACCCGTTGCGGTGGCCCTTTTGTTTGACGGGGGCGACGCAGCCCCTGAACTACACTGCGAGCCATGCGATTCAAAGATCAAGATGCTATCGAATGGATAGCTGCTCGCGCAGTGCCCATGAGGGACGGAGGCAAATTCAATGCATGACGACACGCTCCCCGACGATGTGCAGCCGCGCAAACGCCGCAAAGGCATCTACATCCTGCCGAACCTGTTCACGCTGGCGGCGTTGTTCGGCGGGTTCTATTCGGTCGTGATGGCCATGAACGCGCGCTTCGACCTCGCGGCGCTCGGTGTGTTCGCCGCGATGGTGCTCGACAGCCTGGATGGGCGCGTGGCCCGCATGACGAATACGCAGAGCGCGTTCGGCGAGCAGATGGATTCGCTGTCCGACATGGTGTCGTTCGGTGCGGCGCCCGCGCTCATCGCCTACGAATGGTCGCTCAAGGGCCTGGGCCGCTGGGGCTGGATTGCGGCCTTCGTGTACTGCGCCTGCGCGGCGCTGCGGCTCGCGCGCTTCAACGTCAACACCGGCGTGGTCGACAAGCGCTGGTTCCAGGGCCTGCCGTCGCCCGCGGCCGCTGCGCTCGTGGCGGGTTTCATCTGGCTCGTGAACGAATGGGGCAAGCGCGGCGGCGAGGTGCTGTATCTCTCGTGGACGCAGATCACCTGGGTCACTTTCGGCTTCACGCTGTACGCGGGCCTGACGATGGTCACCAACGCGCCGTTCTACAGCTTCAAGGACATTCAGATGAAGAAGAGCGTGCCCTTCGCGGTGATCGTGCTGATCGCGCTGGGCATTGCCGTCATCAACATCCATCCGCCGACCGTGCTGTTCAGCCTGTTCGTCATCTACGGCCTGAGCGGCTACGTGGTCTATGCATGGCGCAAGGCCAAGGGGCAGCCGGTCAGTGTGATCAGCACCTCGACGGAAGAGCCCGACGAACGGGGTTTGCACAACTGACCCGGTGGCTTGTGCTACATTCGCAACCCTCATGACCAAGATTTCGCTGCTGGCTCTACTAGCCCTCCCTCACGGGCGGAGACGGTAGCGCACGCGCAAATCCCTCACCACGGCCCGTTCGCACCAGCAACGGGCCGTTTGTTTTTGGGGTTGCTGGTTGATCACCAACCATCTCAGAGAAATCGACATGCTCAAGCAACCTCAAAGCAAATACCGCGCATTCGCCCCGATCGGCCTCAAGGACCGCACCTGGCCCGATGCCGTGCTGACCAAGGCGCCGATCTGGCTGTCGACCGACCTGCGCGATGGCAATCAGGCGTTGGTCGAGCCCATGGACATCGCGCGCAAGATGCGCATGTTCGAAACCCTCGTGGCCATCGGCTTCAAGGAAATCGAAGTCGGCTTTCCCTCGGCTTCGCAGGTCGAATTCGACTTCGTGCGCAAGCTCATCGAGGAAGACCGCATCCCCGACGACGTGACGATCCAGGTGCTGACGCAGGCGCGCGACCACCTCATTGCGCGCACTTTCGAATCGCTGCAGGGCGCTCCGCGCGCCATCGTGCACCTCTACAACGCCGTCGCGCCCGTGATGCGCCGCGTGGTGCTCAACATGGACGAAGACCAGATCGTCGAACTCGCCAGCAGCCATGCGCGCATGTTCAACGAGTTCGCCGCCAAGCAGCCGAACACGCAGTGGACCTTCCAGTACTCGCCCGAAATGTTCTCGGGCACCGACGTCGTGTTCTCGAAGCGCGTGGTCGATGCAGTGACCGAAGTCTGGGCTCCGACGCCGCAGCGCAAGTGCATCGTCAACCTGCCCACGACGGTCGAGCACTCCACGCCGAACATCTTCGCGGACATGATCGAGTGGATGCATCGCAACCTCGCGCGCCGCGACTCCATCGTGCTGTGCGTGCACCCGCACAACGACCGCGGCACCGGCACCGCCGCTGGCGAGTTGGCCTTGATGGCTGGCGCCGAGCGCATCGAAGGCTGTCTGTTCGGCAATGGCGAGCGCACCGGCAACCTCGACCTCGTGAACGTCGCGCTCAACCTCTACACGCAGGGCGTCTCGCCTGAGCTCGACTTCTCGAACATCGACGAGATCCGCGCCACGGTCGAGCATTGCAACCAGATCCCGGTACATCCACGCCATCCGTATGTGGGCGACCTCGTCTACACCTCGTTCTCGGGCTCGCACCAGGACGCGATCAAGAAGGCCTTCGCCGCGCGCAAGGAAGGCGACATCTGGGACATGCCCTACCTTCCCATCGACCCGAAGGACGTGGGCCGCAGCTACGAAGCCGTGATCCGCGTGAACAGCCAGTCCGGCAAGGGCGGCATGGCCTACCTGCTCGAGAGCGAGTACGGCATCGAGATGCCGCGCCGGCTGCAGATGGAATTCATGCAGACCGTGCAACGTGTGATGGACGTCGCTGGCAAGGAGCTCACGGCCGCTGACCTCTGGCAGCTGTTCGTGCGCGAGTACGGCATTGAAACCGCGCAGTCTTTGCAGAACCGCGTGATCGAGGAAGAAGGCGAGGGCGCCAACGCCTCCGTGGTGCTGCGCGGCGATCTGCAGTGGGATGCTGAAGTCCACACCATCGAAGGCCGCGGCAATGGCCCCATCGATGCCTTCACGCAGGCACTGAGCAAGGCCACCGGCCACACGGTGCGCGTGATGGACTACCACCAGCACGCCATTGGCGCCGGTGCCGACGCGAAGTCGGTGGCCTACCTGGAGCTGCGCGTCGATGAAAGCCAGACGCTGTTCGGCGTGGGTATTGATGCGAACGTGATCACGGCGTCGCTGAAAGCGATTGTTTCGGGCGTGCAGCGTGCACGGACCCGGGGCGCGCACGGAGCACAATCGGCGGTTGAAGTCGCCTGACGCTGCCGCGCCGACCTTGGTCGGGTGCGCGTGGGGGATGAACAACGGAGACCCACGATGACCGACCAACTTATTATTTTCGACACCACCCTGCGCGACGGCGAGCAATCGCCCGGCGCCTCGATGACGCGCGACGAGAAGCTGCGCATTGCCAAGCTGCTGGAGCGGCTGAAGGTCGACGTCATCGAGGCCGGCTTTCCCGCCAGCTCGAATGGCGACTTCGAGGCTGTGAAGGCGATTGCCAATGCCATCAAGGACTCGACGGTGTGTGGCCTCTCGCGCGCCAACGACCGCGACATCGCTCGCGCGGCCGAAGCCCTGAAGGGCGCGGCCCGCGGACGCATCCACACCTTCATTGCCACCTCGCCGCTTCACATGGAAAAGAAGCTGCGCATGTCGCCCGACGAGGTGCACGAACAGGCCAAGCTGGCCGTGCGCTTCGCACGCAACCAGATGGCTGATGTGGAGTTCAGCCCCGAAGACGGCTACCGCAGCGACCCGGACTTCCTGTGCCGCGTGCTCGAAACCGTGATCAACGAGGGTGCCACCACCATCAACGTGCCCGACACCGTCGGCTATGCCATTCCCGAGCTCTACGGCAACTTCATCAAGATGCTGCGCGAGCGCATTCCCAACAGCGACAAGGCGATCTGGTCGGTGCATTGCCACAACGACCTCGGCATGGCCGTGGCCAACTCGCTGGCTGGCGTGAAGATCGGCGGCGCGCGCCAGGTCGAATGCACCATCAATGGCCTGGGCGAGCGCGCGGGCAACTGCTCGCTCGAAGAAGTCGTCATGGCGGTGAAGACCCGCAAGGACTACTTCGGGCTCGACCTGAGGATCGACACGCAGCACATCGTGGCCGCGAGCCGCATGGTCAGCCAGACCACCGGTTTCGTGGTGCAGCCCAACAAGGCAGTGGTGGGCGCCAATGCTTTCGCGCATGCCTCGGGCATTCACCAGGACGGCGTGCTCAAGGCGCGCGACACCTACGAGATCATGCGTGCCGAGGATGTGGGCTGGACGGCCAACAAGATCGTGCTGGGCAAGCTCAGCGGTCGCAATGCATTCAAGCAGCGCCTGCAGGAACTGGGCGTGACCATGGCCAGCGAAGGCGACATCAATGCCGCGTTCCTGCGCTTCAAGGAGCTGGCCGACCGCAAGTCCGAAATTTTCGACGAGGACATCCTCGCGCTCGTCAGCGCGGAAGAGGTGTCGAACGTTGGTGAGCAGTTTGCTTTCGTCTCTCTCTCCCAGCACAGCGAAACCGGCGAGCGCCCCCAGGCGAAGGTCGTGTTCACCGTCCAGGGCAAGGAAGTCACCGGTGAATCCGACGGGAATGGCCCGGTTGATGCTTCCCTGAAGGCCATCGAGTCGCATGTAAAAAGCGGCGCCGAGATGGTTCTTTACTCTGTAAATGCCATCAGTGGCTCGACGGAAAGCCAAGGAGAAGTTACAGTCCGGTTACAAAACGCAGGGCGGGTGGTCAACGGTGTGGGTGCAGACCCGGACATCGTGGTTGCTTCGGCAAAGGCTTATTTGAGTGCGCTCAATAGGTTACAGAGTCAAGCTGAGAGAGTTGCAGCACAAGGTTAGGTTTTCAGGCGATCCTTGGTATTCGATTGAAGAAGAGGATGCAAGTAACTGATATTGCGTGCTTTTTTTGATTTGGATACACTGCGGTCCTCGTTTGTCGCCGCTGGAGATTTATTAATGCCCGAAGCCCGTCTACGCCGAGTTTCCAGCCAGCGGTTTCTACCCGCGTTCAAATTCATCGCCGTCGCGCTGTGCGCCACGGCGTTTTTGCTGCCTGGCGCCCAGGCTGCGAAGAAAGAAAAGCCCGCTGCAGCCAAGACCACCGTAGCCAAGAAGGCGAAGGGTCCGGTGCCGGTCGAGGTAAAGCGCAACGCCGCTTCGTCCAAGACCGCGCGTGGCCCCGTGCCCGTTGTTGTCGCCAAGCGTGGTGGCCGTGCCGAGAAGAGTGAGCGCGCCGAGAAGGTCGTTCGCGGTGGCCGCAACGTCGTGGCCACCATCCACAAGAGAAATGGCAAGACCGTGGTGGCCGTGCAGCGCCGCTCGGTGGTTCGCGTCGTAGAGGCGCCCCCCCGTCAGTCCTTTGGCCAGATGGCCGGCCTGCATGGCACGGAAGACGTGCTCGACTTGAAGTCGAGCGTCGCGCTGGTCATCGACCAGGACACCCACGAAGTGCTGTTCAGCAAGAACGACCATGCCGTGCTGCCGATCGCGTCGCTCACCAAGCTCATGACCGGCCTGCTCATCAGCGAAGCCCATCTGCCGAACGACGAGCTCATCACCATCACGCAGGACGACGTCGACACCGAAAAGCGCAGCAGCTCGCGCCTGACGGTTGGCACCACGCTGTCGCGCGGCGAACTGCTGCACCTGGCGCTGATGTCGAGCGAAAACCGCGCCGCGCACGCGCTGGGCCGCACCTACCCAGGTGGCCTGACGACCTTCGTGAGCATCATGAACGCCAAGGCCAAGATGCTTGGCATGAAGGACACGCGCTACGTGGAGCCCACCGGCCTGTCGAGCAGCAATCAGTCGAGCGCGCAAGACCTGGCGCTGCTGGTCAATGCCGCCTATTCCGATGCCACGGTGCGTTCGCTGTCCACATCGCCTGAATACCAGGTCGAAGTCGGCAACCGCGTGCTGCAGTTCAACACCACCAACCGCCTCGTGAAGAGCCCCGATTGGGAAATCGGCGTGCAGAAGACGGGCTACATCTCTGAAGCTGGCCAATGCCTTGTGATGCAGGCGAAGGTCGCCGGGCGCAAGCTGATCATGGTGTTCCTGGATTCGGCCGGCAAGTTCAGCCGCATCGCAGACGCCGAGCGGGTTCGCCGCTGGGTTGAGGCTACGCATTCCGTCGGTTCGCCGGCGGCTTCGTCGCGCAATGCTGCCTATCAGGTCGCAGGCTGATTGGTCAACCGCAGGCTGTAACGAAAACAGGCCCTTCACAGGGCCTGTTTGCTTTTGGGCGTGGGTCCCGGGTCAGGCGCCCGCTGGCGGGGTGCTGCCTGAAGGCGACGGCGTCGCAGCCGTACCGTCCTTGAATCCCAGCGCGCCCGAGATTTCATTGGCCGTGGCCTGCAGCTTGGGCAGCCAGCCCTCGTCCAGCCGGTCGGCCGGTGCGGAGATCGACAGGCCCGCTACCAGCTTGCCCTGGTCGTCGTAGATGCCGGCGGCCATGCAGCGCACGCCCAGCTCCAGCTCCTCGTTATCGCGGGCAATGCCGTACTGGCGCGCCTTCGACAGTTCGCGCTCCAGTGCCGGCAGTTGGGTGATGCTGTTGCGCGTGTGGCCGGCAAGGCCCGTGCGCGTGGCGTAGCTGCGCACGCGCTGCGGATCGTCCGCCGCCAGGAACAGCTTGCCGGTCGAGGTGAGGTGAAGGGCAGCTCGGCCGCCGATGGCGCGCACCACCTGCATGCCTGAGCGTTCGCTATAGGAGCGCTCGATGTACACGATCTCGTCGCCCTGGCGCATGCTCAGGTTGACGGGCTGCTGCGTCAGCTTGTGCAACTCGCGCATCGGGCCCAGGGCGGCGTCGCGCACGTTGAGCCGGCCCTTGACCAGATTGCCCAGTTCCAGCAAACGCATGCCCAGCCGATAGCTGCCGGCTTCGGGCCGGTCGACGAAACGGCCGACCGCCAGGTCGTTGAGGATGCGGTGCGTGGTCGACGGGTGCAGCCCGGTTTTTTCGCTGATCTCCTTCAGCGAAATGGCCTCCTCGCGGGATGCCAGGACATCGATCAGCGCGAACATGCGCTCGATCACCTGGATCACGGGAACGGCGGGAATGTCGGATTGGTTTTTTCTCATGGCGCTTTGCGGTGATGACCGGGCGCCATTTTACCTTGTGAAATTGCTCGGCGCCTGCCAATGTCCATCCACCAACACTTCGTGCGGGGAGAAGCGCGCCTTGTAGTTCATCTTCGGGCTATGCTCGATCCAGTACCCGAGGTAGACGTGCGGCAGCCCCAGCTTGCGGGCCTGTTCGATCTGCCAGAGCACGCTGTAAGTACCGTAGCCCGCGCTGGTCTCGGGTTCGTAGAAGGTGTAGACGGCCGAGATGCCGTCGTTCAGCACATCGAGGATCGACACCATCTTGAGCGCACCGGCGCTGCCGTCGGGCAGCGTTTCGCGAAACTCCACCAGCCGCGAGTTGACCCGGCTCTGCAGCAGGAACTGCGTGTACTGGTCGATGCTGTCGTGATCCATGCCGCCGCCCGCATGGCGACCGTTCTGGTAGCGCAGGTAGAGCTGGTAGTGCTCGGGCATGAAGCACAGCTTGAGCACGCGGGCTTGCAGGTCGGCATGCTGCTTCACCGCACGCCGCTGGCTTCGCGTGGGACGGAAGTCGTTGGCCAGCACGCGCAGCGGGATGCATGCGCGGCAACCGTCGCAATAGGGCCGGTAGGTGAACATGCCGCTGCGCCGGAAGCCGCTGAGCACCAGGTCGGAATAAGCGTCGTTGTGGATCAGGTGGCTGGGCGTGGCCACTTGCGAGCGGGCCTGCCGGTCCGGCAGATAGCTGCAGGGGTAGGGCGCCGTCGCGTAGAACTGCAGCGTGTGAAGCGGGAGGTCCTTGAGGTGCGTCACGTCGGGGAAAGAGGTCGCGCGGAAAGGAGTTCAGACCAGTATACGGGGTCGAATCGCCACCGTGGGCCCTCTTGTTGTCGCGCCCTGGCCACGTGCGCGACGAAGCGCCTGCGCGCCATCTCGTGGGCGCCGAGGCTCGCGAGGTGGGCGGTGTTCTGCTGGCAGTCGATCATCTGGACGCCGGAATGCCGGCACAGCGACACCAGCGCGGCCAGCGCAATCTTCGAAGCGTCCGGCCGGCGGGTGAACATCGACTCGCCGAACACCGCGCAGCCCAGCGAAACGCAGTAGAGCCCGCCCGCGAGTTCGCCGTCGATCCAGGTTTCGACGCTGTGGGCGTGGCCGGCGCGGTGCAAATTCGTATAGGCCTTCACCATGTCTGGCACGATCCACGTGCCCGACTGGCCCACGCGCGGCGAGCCCGAACAGGCCTTGATGACGGCCGCGAAATCGTGGTCGATGCGCACCTCGCAGCCCGGCGTCTGCGCGAAGCGCGTGAGGGTCTTGCGAAGCGAGCGGTGCAGCTTGAACTGCGCCACCTGCAGCACCATGCGAGGGTCCGGGCTCCACCAGAGGATCGGCTGGTCTTCACTGAACCACGGGAAGACGCAGTTGCCGTAGGCCTGCATCAAAGTATCGACATCGAGTGCGCCGCCGGCCGCCAGCAAGCCGGGGACGGGGTCGGTCACGCCCCAGGCCGATGCAGGATCGGGCAGAGCATCTCCGGGTTCGAGCCAGGGCAGTTGTCGCATGGGCGTAGGTATACACGGCTTCGCAAATTCCAATCCAGTTGGGCGAAAATCGCACACTGCCGACACCGCCACAAGGGTTCGGCTCACACACCACGGCACCACAAAACCCGCCGGAAACCCTATAGTGCGCAGCTTGCATTCGCAGACCCACGCAAATCAGGCAGGCCCGCACATACGCCGGGGATGAGCACAAGAGGACCACGTACGTTGACCACTGAACCCAATCCCACGCGCTTCGGCAGCGGCCAGGCGGTACGCCGCCTCGAAGACGAAAGCCTGCTGTCAGGCGCCGGCCGCTACACCGACGACGTTACGCTTCCCGATCAGGCGCATCTCGTTTTCCTCCGATCCTCCTACCCGCACGCACGCATCGTCTCGATCGACACCAGTGCCGCCGCCGCCATGCCCGGCGTACTGCGTGTGATCACGGGCGCGGAAATGGCCGAGGCTGGCGTCAAGCCCATGCCGGGCGCCGCGGGCTTCAAGCGTGCGGACGGCAGCGACAGCGCCAGCCCGCCACGCTACGCCATCGCGCACGAGCGCACGCGCTTCGTAGGCGAGGCGGTGGCCGCCGTGGTGGCCGACACAGTGCAGCAGGCACGCGATGCGGCCGAAGCCATCGTGGTCGACTACGAAGATCTGCCCATGGTCGTCGACCTCACAAGCGCCACCGCCGATGGCGCGCCGCAGTTGTGCGAAGAGGCCTCCGGCAACGTAGCCGCCGAAATGCGCCACGGCAGCAGCGAGGCCGCGATCGCCGCCTTCGCCAAGGCCAGCCACGTCGTTGCGCTCGACGTGAACAACCAGCGCGTGGTCGCTCTCACGATCGAGCCGCGCTCCGTGCTTGCGGTGCGCGACGGCGAAACTGGCCGCCTCATGATCCGCATGAGCACGCAGATGCCCTCCGGCGTTCGCGATTCCGTCTGCGCCGCCATCGGCCTTGCCAAGGAAAAGGTGCGCGTGGTGGTGGGTGACGTCGGTGGAGGCTTCGGCATGAAGACCGGCGCCTATCCCGAAGACATCGCCGTCGCCTTCGCCGCGCTGCAAGTCAGCCGACCGGTGAAGTGGGTGGCCGACCGCAGCGAGGAATTTCTTTCGAGTGCGCACGGCCGCGACATCGAGGCGCGCGCCGAAATGGCGCTCGACGCCAGCGGCAAGATCCTGGCCCTGCGCATCAAGACCCTCGCCAACGTCGGCGCGTACGCCACCGGCACCGGCGTCGCGATCCAGCTGCTGATTGGCCCTTGGGTGCAGACCAGCGTCTACGACATCCAGACCATCGACTTCCATTTCAAGGCGGTGCTCACCAACACCGCGCCCACCGGCGCCTACCGCGGCGCTGGCCGCCCCGAGGCCATCTTCACCATCGAGCGGCTGATGGACGAGGCCGCGCGCCAGACCGGCATCGACCGCATCGTGCTGCGCCGCCGCAACTTCATCCGCCCCGAGCAGATGCCGTACAAGAACCCGATGGCGCAGACCTACGACACCGGCAACTTCGAGTCGGTGATGGACCAGGCGCTGACGCTCGCCGACTGGCAGGGCTTCGAGACCCGCGCGGCCGAGTCGGCCAGCAAGGGCAAGCACCGCGGCCTGGGCATTGCCACGTTTCTCGAATGGACCGGCGGCAACGTGTTCGAAGAGCGCGTCACGGTCTCGGTGCAGGCAGATGGCGTGATCGAGGTGTTCTCCGCCGTCAATGCCATGGGGCAGGGCATTGCGACCTCGCTGGCTCAGTTGGCGGTCGATGCCTTCGGCGTGCCCATCGAGAAGGTGCGTGTTGTGCTCGGCGACACCGACCGCGGCGACGGCTTCGGCAGCGCCGGTTCGCGCTCGCTGTTCACCGGCGGCTCGGCCGTGCGCATCGGCGCCGAGCGCACCATCGACAAGGCGCGCGAACTGGCCGCGCAGGAGTTCGAAGCTTCCATCGACGACATCGTCTACAGCCGCGGCATCTTCAACGTGGCCGGCACCGACCTCGAACTCGACCTCTTCGCGCTCGCCGCCAAGCAGCCCGAGCGAGAAATCTTCGTCGACTCCACCAGCACCGTGGCCGGTCCGACCTGGCCCAATGGCTGCCACATCTGCGAGATCGAGATCGATCCGCCCACCGGCGAAATCAGTGTGGTGGCCTACAGCTCGGTCAACGACGTGGGCCGCGTCATCAACCCGATGATCGTGCGCGGCCAGCTCGAAGGCGGCGCGGTGCAGGGCATCGGGCAGGCGCTTTACGAGCAGGTGGTGTACGACCACGAAACCGGCCAGCCCGTCACCGGCAGCCTGATGGACTACGCGGCCCCGCGTGCCGACATCGTCGACACCATGTTCAACATGGAGATGGACGAATCGACGCCTTGCAAGAACAACCCGCTGGGCGTGAAGGGCGTGGGCGAGCTCGGCACCATCGGCGCCACGCCGGCCATCGTGAATGCGGTGGCCGACGCCTTCGCGCGCAACGGCCTCGCCACGCGCGCACCGCGCCTGCACATGCCGCTGAGCCCTGCGCGCGTGTGGCAGGCCATGCAAACGGTCGATTGAGCAATCGTTTCCGTGGGACAGAAAGGCGCCGTCCATGCTCGTCACCACCGAACTGCAGACCGACCCGATCCGCGTCTCCAGCTACCGCTGCGACGCGGGTCCCGACGCGCAGCCCTTCACCGAGCTGCACGAAGGCTATTCGGTCTCGTACGTGCGCAAGGGCAGCTTCGGCTACCGCACGCGGGGCCATGCCTACGAGTTGGTCGCCGGTTCGGTGTTGGTCGGTTGCCCGGGCGACGAATACGTCTGCACGCACGACCACCATGTCTGCGGCGACGAGTGCCTGGCTTTTCACCTGTCGCCGGGCTTCGTCGACCTGATCGGCGGTGACCGGAAGACCTGGCGCACCGGCGGCCTGCCGCCCCTGGCCGAGCTCGTGGTCATCGGCGAGCTCGCGCAGGCCGCGGCCGATGGGCAGAGCGACGTGGGCCTGGACGAACTGGGCATGTGGTTCGCGAGCCGTTTCGTTGAAGTCGTGTCCGATCAGACCAAGCCCAAGACAGCACCTGTCGCTGTGCCACGCGACCGCCGCCGCGCGGTCGATGCCGCGATGTGGATCGACGCCCACTCGCAGCACGACATCGGCCTCGACGGCGCGGCTGCCGAGGCCGGCCTGAGTTCCTTCCATTTCCTGCGGCTGTTCTCGCAGGTGCTGGGCGTCACGCCGCACCAGTACCTCGTGCGCTCGCGCCTTCGGCATGCCGCGCGCCTGCTGGCCGACGACGACAGCCGGCCCGTGACCGAGGTCGCGCTCGACGTGGGCTTTGCCGACCTCAGCAACTTCGTGCGCACCTTCCACCGCGCAGCCGGCGTGTCGCCCGGCAGCTTCCGCAAGGCGGCCCAGGGCGACCGCAAGATTTTCCAAGACCGCATTGCCGCGCTCTTCCATGATGACCGCCTGATCCATCCATCGAGCAGGAAGCCATCATGTACGACCACATCGGACTGAAAGTCAAAGACCTCGCCGCGAGCCGCCGCTTCTACGAAGCCGCGCTCGCACCGCTCGGCCACGTGCCGGGCCCGCACGACGACAGCTATGCCGGCATCGGCCCGGCCGACGAGCCCGCGCTGTGGCTCTATGCGGCCAAGGGAGCGAAAGGGCCCGGCACCCATATCGCCTTCCGCGCGTCGAACCACGAGGCCGTGGCGGCCTTTCACAAGGCCGGCCTGAAGGCGGGCGGCACCGACAACGGCGGCGCAGGCCCGCGACCCGACTACAGCCCGACCTACTACGCGGCCTTTCTCATCGACCCCGACGGCAACAACGTCGAAGCTGTCTGCCCCTGAAGCGAGGTTCGCCATGGCCACGGTTTACAAGGAATTCATCGTCGAGGCGGATGCAGCCCATGTGTGGGATGCGTTGCGCGACTTCAGCGCAGTGCATACGCGGCTGGCGCCGGGCTTTCTCACCGGCTGCATGATCGATGCCGAGGGTGCCCGCAACCTCACTTTCGCCAACGGGCTTGTCGCGCGCGAGGTGCTGGTAGGCATCGACGATGCTCATCGCCGGTTGGCCTATACCGTCACCGGCGGGCAGGCCGCGCATCACCACGCAACGGCGCAGGTGTTCGAGGAAGGCGCGGGCCGTTCGCGCTTCGTCTGGATCACCGACGTGCTGCCCGACGCCATGGCGGCCTATATCGGGCCGATGATGGAGCAGGGCGGGGCGGCCATGAAGGCCACGCTCGAAGGGCGCACCGTTTCGGCGGCCGCCTAGAAGTCTTCCAGCGGCAGGCCGACGTAGTTCTCCGCCAGCGCGGTGGAGGCAGCGGTCGAATGCACCAGGTAGTCGAGCTCGGCCTCCTGGATCTTCTGGCCGAAGGCGCCCGTTTCCGGAAAGCGGTGCATCAGCGAGGTGAACCACCACGAGAAGCGCTCGGCCTTCCAGACGCGGCGCAGGCACAGGTCGGAGTAGCGGTCCAGCGCTGAGGCTGATTTCTCGCTGTAGAAGATCTCGAAAGCGCGCGAGAGATAACCTACGTCGGCAGTCGCCAGATTCAGCCCCTTGGCACCGGTAGGCGGCACGATGTGCGCCGCGTCACCTGCCAGGAACAGCGAGCCGAAGCGCATCGGCTCGGCGACGAAGCTGCGCAGTGGCGCAATGCTCTTTTCGAGCGAAGGTCCCGTCACCAGCCGTTCGCGTGCTTCGGGGTCGAGGCGCGCGCGCAGTTCGTTCCAGAAGGCCTCGTCGCTCCAGTTTTCCACGCGCTCTTCAGTTGGCACTTGCACGTAGTAGCGGCTGCGCGTGGCACTGCGCATGCTGCACAGCGCGAAGCCGCGTTCGGTATTCGCGTAGATCAGCTCGTGCGACACCGGCGGCACGTCGGCCAGCACACCGAGCCAGCCGAAGGGGTAGACCTTCTCGTAGGTGTGGATCGCATCGGCCGGCACGCTCGCGCGACTCACGCCGTGGTAGCCGTCGCAGCCGGCGATGAAGTCGCATTCGATCTCGTGCGTCTGGCCGTCCTTCTCGTAGCGCACGCGCGGCTTGCCCGAATCGAAGTCGTGCAGGCTGACGTTCGCCGCGCTGTAGATGGTGGTGAGCCCCTCGGCCGTGCGCGCTTCCATCAGGTCGCGCGTCACCTCGGTCTGGCCGTACACCGTCACCTGCTTGCCGCCCGTGAGGCCGTGCATGTCGATGCGATGGCGTGCGCCTTTGAACAGCAGTTCGATGCCTTCGTGCGGCAGCCCCTCGGCCTTGGCGCGGGCGTCAACGCCGGCGCGCGCCAGCAGGTCCATCGTGACCTGTTCCAGCACGCCGGCGCGAATGCGGCCCAGCACGTAGTCGCCGCTCTGGCGTTCGACGATGACGTTGTCGATGCCAGCCTTGTGCAGAAGCTGCCCGAGCAGTAGGCCGGCGGGGCCGGCGCCGATGATCGCGACCTGGGTGCGCATGTTCGTGTCTCCGAGAGGGTTTCGTGGAGCGTAGGGCGCATGCGGGCGTCTGTGGCGGACGCTCGCGAGGCTCTGTGCGATCATGCGAACGCGTGCGCGATGATCGCGCAACACTTCGACCGGACGACGAACCACCGACGCATGACCATCGCCAAAGCCGACTTCATCGAGGGCATCGCCAAGGGAATGGCGGTGCTCGAAAGCTTCGATACCGAGCGCCAGCGCCTCAATGCCACGCTGGCCGCCGAGCGCGCCGGCCTCACGCGCGCCGCGGCTCGCCGGCATCTGCTGACGCTGGCCCACCTGGGCTACCTGGAAACCGACGGCAGCTATTTCTGGATGGCGCCGAAGGTGCTGCGCTTCTCGGGTAGCTATCTCGCATCGTCGCGTCTGCCGCGCGCGCTGCAGCCTACGCTGAACCGGCTCGCGGCGCAGACCGGCGAGTCGTTCTCGGCGGTGGTGCTCGACGGAGAAGAGGTGGTCATCGTCGCTCGCAGCGGCAGTTACGGCACGCCGACGCGCGTGCTGGCCTATGGCCTGCACCTCGGTGCACGGCTGCCTGCGCATGCCACCTCCACCGGCCGTGTTCTGCTGGCGGCGCTGGCGCCGACCCAGTTCACGCAGTGGCTCAAGGGCCGTCACCTCGCGCGGCTCACGCCCAACACGGTGACGCAGGCACGCGGCCTGCGGCAGCTGATTGCCCGCGCGCGCAAGGACGACTATTGTTTTGCCAGCGAGGAACACGAGCTCGGCGTGCAGGCGCTGGCGGTGCCGCTGCGCGACATGCAGGGCCACACGGTGGCCGCGCTCAATGTGGTGCTGTCGGGCACGCGCTATCAGGAAGAGACCCTGCAGCGGGACATGCTGCCGCTGCTCTTCGAGGCCGCGCGTGAAGTGCGTTCGTTGCTCTGATCTGAACTTTGGCCGTGGCCCGCGCCTCGAACCCCCGAAACGGACACAACCATGCGACTCCTCCTTCTAGAAGACGACGTGATGATCGGCGAGGCTGTACTCGACCTGCTGCGCGCTGAGCAGTACGCAGTGGACTGGGTAAAAGACGGCGAAGCCGCCGAATCGGCCTTGCGCACCCAGCAATACGACCTCGTGATGCTCGACCTTGGCGTGCCGCGGCGCGACGGCCTCGAAGTGCTGCGCAACCTGCGCGCACGCAAGCAGCGCATGCCGGTGCTGATTGCCACCGCGCGCGACTCGGTGCAACAACGCATCGAAGGCCTCGATGCCGGCGCTGACGACTACGTGCTCAAGCCCTATGACCTCGACGAACTGCTGGCCCGCATCCGCGCCTTGCTGCGCCGGGCGGCAGGGCGCGCCGAGCCGGTGTACGAGCACATGGGCGTGAGCATCAACCCGGCCACGCGCGAGGTCACGGTGGCCGGCCAGCCGGTGGTGCTGTCGGCACGCGAATGGGCCGTGCTGGAGCCCTTGCTCGCGCGGCCCGGCATGGTGCTGTCGCGCGCCCAGCTCGAGGAAAAGCTCTACAGCTGGAAGGACGAGATCAGCAGCAATGCGGTCGAGGTCTATGTGCACGGCCTGCGCAAGAAGCTCGGCGCCGAACTCATTCGCAATGTGCGAGGCGTCGGCTACATGGTGCCGAAGGTATGAAGAGGGCGCTGACCGGATCGCTGCGCGCGCGGCTGCTGTGGTTCCTGCTGGCGGCCATCGTGCTCGCCGCGGGCGCGCAGGCGCTGGTGGCCTACCGCACCGTGCTCGCCGAGGCGGACGACATCTTCGACTACCACATGCAGCAGATGGCGCTCTCGTTGCGTGCGGGCCTTCCGCCAAGTGCGGCGGTCGGCGGCATCGGCACGGGGGAACAGAACTTCGATTTCGTCGTGCAGGTGTGGACCGCTGAAGGTGTGCGCATCTTCGAATCCGCCGAAGAGGCCGCGCTGCCGCAACTCGCGGTGCTGGGCTTTGCCGACGTGCACGCGCGCGGCACCACCTACCGCGTGTTCTCGATGCAGACGCGCGGGCTGGTGATCCAGGTAGCGCAAGACATGGCGGCGCGGCGCCACATGGCCGGCACGCTGGCCTTGCGCACCATTGCGCCGGTGGCGCTGATGGCGCCGCTGCTGATGCTGGTCGTGTGGTGGGTCGTGAGTCGGTCGCTTGCCCCCGTGGCGCGCGTGCGCAAACAGGTGGCATCGCGCCAGGCCGACGATCTGTCGCCGGTGAGCGAGGAAAACCTGCCCGAGGAAGTTCGCCCGCTGGTGCAGGAGCTGAACCTGCTCTTCGACCGCGTGCGCCACGCCTTCGATGCGCAGAAGCACTTCGTCGCCGATGCCGCGCACGAGTTGCGCTCGCCGCTGGCCGCGTTGAAGCTGCAGGTGCAGGGCTTGCAGCGCGCGCCTGACGATGCGTCGCGCGACCTCGCCGTGAGCCGCCTGGTGGCGGGCATCGACCGCGCCACCCGGCTGGTCGAGCAGATGCTCGCGCTGGCCCGGCACGAGGCCAGCATGGCGGCCGGCGCCAAGCCCGAGCCGGTCGACCTGTCCGAGGTTGCGCGGCTCGCGGTGTCCGATGCGGTTGCGGCCGCGCAGGCGCGTGGCATCGACATCGGCATCGCGCATGCCGATGCGGCCGTGGTCGATGGTCAGTCAGAGGCCTTGCGCATGCTGCTGCGCAACCTGCTCGAAAACGCGATCAAGTACACGCCCATCGAGGGCCGGGTCGACATCGGCATAGCCCGCCAGGGCGACGCGGCCGAGCTCACCGTGGACGACAGCGGGCCGGGCCTGCCGCCCGACGAACGCGAGCGCGTGCTCGACCGTTTCTATCGCTCGGGCGAAACGCAGGCACCCGGCAGCGGCCTGGGCCTGGCCATCGTCAAGTCGATTGCCGACCTGCACGGGGCGACGGTAGCGCTCGACCAGTCGCCCAGCCTCGGGGGCCTGCGCGTGCTCGTGCGCTTTCCGGCGCGTGCCTGAGCTTCCTTTGCAGGGGCCGCGCCGTTTAAGCGGCGCTTAAGTCAGACCGACGACATTCCTTTCATCGTTTTGGCGCCCAAGCGCCCTGAAAGGAACCGACAAATGAACTCCCGTCTGACTTCGCCCCGCGCCCTGGTGATTGCCCTGGCGAGCGCGGGTGTGATCGGTGCCGTTGGTGCCGGTGCCTACACCAGCGCCCGTGCCGTGGGCACGCCGACCACCAATGCCACCGCCGTGGCGCCCGCGGCCATGGTCACGCTGCCCGACTTCTCGACCATCACCTCGCGCGATGGCCCGGCCGTGGTCAACATCAGCGTGACCGGCACCATGAAGGCTTCCGACGACGAGGCTGCCGCCGAGATCCAGGGCGTCGACCCCGATGACCCGATGTTCCAGTTCTTCCGCCGCTTCCAGGGCCAGATCAACCCGCGCGGCCAGCAACAGCAGCAGCGCGAAGTGCCGGTGCGCGCGCAGGGCTCGGGCTTCATCGTCGACCCCAGCGGCATCATCATCACCAACGCCCACGTCGTGAAGGATGCGAAGGAAGTCACCGTCAAGCTGACCGACCGCCGCGAATTCCGAGCGAAGGTGCTGGGCGCTGACGCCAAGACCGACATCGCAGTGCTCAAGATCGACGCCAAGAACCTGCCCGTGCTCGCGCTCGGCAACACCAAGGACCTGAAGGTCGGCGAATGGGTGCTGGCCATCGGCTCGCCCTTCGGCTTCGAGAACACCGTGACGGCCGGCGTGGTCAGCGCCAAGGGCCGCTCGCTGCCCGACGACAGCTACGTGCCTTTCATCCAGACCGACGTGGCCGTGAACCCCGGCAACTCCGGCGGCCCGCTGCTCAACACGCGCGGCGAGGTGGTCGGCATCAACTCGCAGATCTACAGCCGCAGCGGCGGCTACCAGGGCGTGTCGTTCGCCATTCCGATCGACGTGGCGATCCAGGTGAAGGACCAGATCGTCGCGACCGGCAAGGCCACGCACGGCCGGCTCGGCGTGGCGGTGCAGGAAGTGAACCAGGCCTTTGCCGATTCGTTCAAGCTCGACAAGCCCGAAGGCGCGCTGGTCTCGAACATCGAGAAGGGCGGCCCCGGCGACAAGGCGGGCCTGAAGGCGGGCGACGTGATCCGCAAGGTCGATGGCCAGGCCATCGTGTCCTCGGGCGACTTGCCCGCGGTGATCGGCCAGCAGGCGCCGGGCAAGAAGGTCACGCTCGAAGTGTGGCGCCAGGGCGAACGCCAGGAGCTGCAGGCCAAGCTGGGCGATGCGAGCGAGAAGCCCGCCAAGGTCGCGAAGGCAGATGCCGACGTGGGCCAGGGCAAGCTGGGCCTGGCGCTGCGTCCGCTGCAGCCGCAGGAAAAGCGCGAGGCCGCTGTCGAGAACGGGCTGCTGATCGAAGACGCGGCCGGTCCCTCGGCGCAGGCCGGGGTGCAGGCGGGTGACGTGCTGCTGGCCATCAACGGCACGCCCGCGCAGAGCGTGGAGCAGGTGCGCGAGGTGGTGGCCAAGGCCAGCAACAAGTCGGTGGCGCTCTTGATCCAGCGCGGCGAAGACAAGATCTTCGTGCCGGTTCGCATCGGCTGATCGAAGGGACGACGGCCCGATGAAGCCGCCAGGCAAGCTGCAGCTGGAAGTGGTCCACGAACGCTCGCCGGCCGGCGGCCTCTCGGCGCACATCCTGCCCACGTCGGCCACCATGATCGGCGTGTGCATGACCGTGATGTCGATCGGGCACCTCGGGCCGCGCGACGACATGCGGCTGCTGATCGATCGTCTGCTGGCCGTCGACGCGCTGGTCTTCCTGGCCAGCGCGTTGCTGTCTTTCATCTCGATGCGCGCCCGCAGGTCGGGTGCGCGGCTCGAAGCCTGGGGCGAGATGGTCTTCATCGCCGGCCTCGGCCTGCTGGCGCTGGGGGCGGTGACGCTGGCGTTCGCGCTGCGCTGAAAGAAGGCGCTCCTCAGGCCCGTGCGCAGGGCCAGTCGAGCTGCATGCGCGCTCCCCCGGTTGCGGGGTCCACCGTTTCGATCTGCAGCCGCGCGCCGATGGACTGGGCTCGCGCATGCATGTTCGCAATGCCGTGTCCCCTGTGCCCACCACCGGCTGGCGCCGTCGGCAGGCCGCGTCCGTTGTCCGTGAGCACGATGCGCACCAGCGACGGCTTCTCGTTGCCATGCCAGCTCGCATGCATCACGATGCGCGTGGCGGCCGCGTGCTTGAGCACGTTGGTGAAGGCTTCGAGCAGGATGCGCTGCAGCTGCAGGGCTGCCCGTGCGGCGAAGGGCTCCAGCGGCGGAATGACCTCCACGTCCCACGCCAGTTCGATGCCGGCTGCGTCGAGCCGCGGCTGCAGGCGGTAGCGCAGGGTGGCCAGCACGGTCGGCAGGTCGTCGTGCGTGGGTTGCAGCGAATCGACGGCCATGCGCATTTCGTCGAGCGCGAGCTTCACGTGCTCCTCGATCACGGCGCGGTCCGGCTTGGCCTGCGTCACCACGTTGAGCAGGCCCACGAGCTGCGAGCCCACGCCGTCGTGGATCTCCCGCATGATGCGCTGGCGCTCCAGCAGCACGGCCTGCTCCTGATGCTGCTGGCGCACGGTCTCGAAAGCGTTGCGCAGCTGATCTTCGCGCTCCGCCACGCGGGCCGCGAGGTTGGTGTTGAGCGCGCGGTAGTCGGCCACTGTGCGGCTGTAGCGCTCGACCACGAGGCCGGCCAGGATCATCACGAAGAAGAACATCGCGTGCGCCGTCAGGGTGAAGTCGGCGCCGCCGAAAAGGCCCATGCGCACCAGCAGCAGATCGTGCGCGCCGGCCAGGATGGCCAGCGTGCCCGCTGCCATCAGCACGCCCGCAATGCGCCGCCGATCCACCAGCGCGCCGTACACCACGTAGGGCAGGCAGACGATGCTGGTCAGCTGCAGGACGACCAGGCCGGCAGTCCACAGCGAAGGCCGCGCAAACGCGAAGGAAGCACAGGCCAGCGTGACCGACAGCGCGAGCGCGGCGTGGATCGATCGCACCAGCCACGGCGGGTTGCGCTCGAGCACCAGCAGCACGAAGCGAGCGATCAGCCCGATGTGGCAGGCGTAGCAGACCGCCACCACCGCGCCCCACAGCGGCCAGGGGATCGGCACGTCGGGCCACACGCGGTCGAGGTTGCGCGCCACGCCCGAGAGCGCGGCCAGCGCGAAGCAGCCGTAGAGCGCATCGCGCTGGCGCAGCCACAGGCCACCGGCAATGCCGCCCATCAGCAGCAGGCTGACGGCATACACGATGGCCGAGGTGTTGCGCCAGCCTTGCCGCTCGCGATAGAGCACCGCGAGCGAGGCCTCGGTGCCGTACTGGACGCTGGCCAGCCCCGCGCCACGCTGGCGCTGGATGGTCGTGCGCACGACCAGCGACTGTGGCTGGCCCGTACGGTGCAGCACGGCCGGAACCGGAACCAGCAGGTTGCTCTTGGTCGCGTCGTGCTTCGGCACGCCCAGCGTGCCGAAACTGGCCACCAGCGCGTCGTTGAACGAGATCGCCACCTGGTTGCCCGCACCCGACATCAGCAGGGCCGCGGGTTCGTCGGCCGGCACTGCGGCGGCAGGCAGGTCGATGCGGTAGGTCGCCTTGCCCCCGAGGCCGGGAAACTCGTGGTCCCAGCGAAAGGGCAGTTGCACCTGGCGCCTCTGCGCCGGCAGGCCATCGGGTTCGAGCGTGGCCTCGGCCGAGCTTATGTCGATGGAGCCGGGCGTCCCGGCGGCGTGGGCGTGGACGCCTGCCAGCGCAAGCCACAGGCACAGCAGCGCCGCAAGGAACTGGCGATGAACGCCGCTGGCCACACTAGGGAAGCCAACCGAGGTTGCGTGCCTCGAACACCGCTTCCGATTTGTTGTGCACATCCAGCTTGCCGTAGATATTGCGGATATGGGTTTGGACCGTCGATGCGGAGACTCCCATCTGCGTTCCGACTTCGACATAGGTGAAACCACGAGAGACCAGGTCGAGCACCTCGAACTCGCGTGGCGACAGGCGTTCGGGAGCGATCGCCGAAGCGCTCGGCGCGGTGCTGGCCGGCTTGGCGGCTGCCGGCTGCTGTTGCCGTGGCGCTCCGCCCGAATGAGCCTGCCAGCGCCGCAGCAGCTTGCGTGCGATCACCGGCGACATCGGCGAGCCGCCGGCGCGCAGGTGGCGGATGTGGGTGGCGAGGTCGGCCTCGGTGCCGTCCTTCAGCAGATAGCCGCTGGCGCCAGCCTCGAAGGCCTGGACCATGTTGGCCTCGTCGCCGAAGATCGACAGCACCATCACCGCGCAGGCCGGCTGCATGTTGCGGCACTGGCTGATCACCTGCAGCCCGGGGCGGTCGGGCAGGCCGAGGTCGACCAGCAGCACGTCGATGGGGTTGTCGACCAGCCAGCCGAGGATGTCGGCGGCGTTGGAGGCGCTATAGGCCAGGCTCAGCGACGGGTCGGCGTCGACCACGCGCGAGATGCGCTCGCGCATGCCGGTGTCGTCTTCGACGAGGGCAACCTGTGTTTCTGCGGTCATGCGCGCGCCAGGCCGGGGAGGCTGTATGCGCTCATGCAGGACGTGGGGGCGAGGCGCATGGAGAAGAGGTCTCTGGGGTTGCTGGATGGCGCAAAGGGTAGGGTGCGGCCAGCGTGCCGCCCATCCTATATACGGGGGAGGCGGCCCACCGCTTTCCGTGGCTTGCGCGTGGCCCTGCCGAGCCGCTCGGCCACGAGCGCCAGGTGCTCGACCAGTTCCTTCGGCGATTCGACCTCGAAGTCATGCGGCAGGCAGCCAAGCCAGACAGCCAGCGCGTCAAGCGAATTGGCACCGGTGGCGATGCGCGTAGAGCCTTCGTCGATGGCCTGAGGCGTTCCGCTGACCCAGCCGAGGTAGGGCTCCAGCGCCTTGGCAGATGCATGCACCACGACCTGCGCATGGTGCAGGTAAGGCGACACCTGCAGCGCGTGTTCCATGTAGGCAGCGACGTCGCCGTGGGGCAGTCGGCGCGGCGTGAATCGGGCACCGGTGGGCGCGGGTTCGACGATGCGGTCGAGGCGGAAGGTGCGCCAGTCCTGCCGCGTCGTGTCCCAGGCCAGCAGGTACCAGCGCTGCCCCGTCTGCACCACGCGATGCGGCTCTACCGTGCGTTCGGTGACGGCGTCGTGGTGGTCGCGGTAGCCGAAGCGCAGCTCGAGCCGGTCGGTGCAGGCTTCGGCAAGCAAGGACACGGCCTTCAGCCGCACGGACGACTTGCCGCGCATAACCGGCACCACCGACGCGCGCACGCTGTCGAGCCGGCGGCGCAGGCGCGGCGGCATCAACTGTTCGAGCTTGGCCAGCGCGCGCATCGAGGCGTTCTCGATGTCGCCCGCGGCGCCGACCGGGTTGCCCAGGCCGAGCGCGACGGCGATGGCTTCTTCGTCTTCCAGCAGCAGCGGTGGCAGGGCGGTGCCCGCGCCCAGCCGGTAGCCGCCCGCCACGCCGGAGGTGGAGTCGACCGTGTAGCCGAGGCTGCGCAGGCGGTCCACGTCGCGGCGCAAGGTGCGCTCGGTGATGTCGAGCCGGGCGGCGAGTTCGGCGCCCGTCCAGGAGCGTTGTGCCTGGAACAACGAAAGAAGCCGGATCAGGCGTGCGGAGGCAGACAGCATGTGCGCATGATGCCCGCGATCGAGGACAGAATCTGTCCGCAATGGGTCGTAGCCTTGGCTTTCATCTCAACCCCAGGACACAGACCCATGAAGAAGACATACAACGGCAGCTGCCATTGCGGCAAGGTTCGCTTCCAGGCCTTGATCGATCTCGCCGAGGGCACGGGCAAATGCAATTGCTCGATCTGCACCAAGGCCCGCGCATGGGGCGCGATCGTGAAGCCGGAGGCCTTCACGCTGCTGTCGGGAGAAGAAGATTTGTCGCTGTACCAGTTCAACACGCACAGCACCGAGCACCTGTTCTGCAGGCACTGCGGCATCCGGTCGTTCGGGCGCGGCAATGTGCCCGAGATCGGTGGTGCTTACGTCAGCGTGAACGTGAGCTGCCTGGACGACGTCACGCCGCAAGAGCTGTCGGCGGCGCCCGTCCGGTACATGGACGGGCGCAACAACAACTGGTTCGAGCCGCCGGCCGAAACGCGCTACCTCTGAGCGAGGCGGGCCGGCCGGCGATGTGCGCTACTGCGCCTGCTTGCTGCTGCGGCGCGGCTGCTTTGCCGCTCCCGGCGCCGAGGTCTGCGAGGGCGCCGCGCCGCCGTCCACGCCCAGGCGACCGCCACCGCCGAGGCCCTGGCCGCGCACCGTCTGCGCCTTGTAGTTGCGCAGCGAACGGACCATCTGGTTGAACGCGTCCATGAAGGCCGCGGCAATCACCTTGCCCTGCGGCGTGCGCGTGTAGCCGCCAATGCCGCCCGCGGCGGAAAGACCGCCCAGGCCGGCAAAGCCCGCGAAGTCGGTCTTGGAGGCGCTGCCTTCGGCGGCCGCAACCTGCACGCCGGAGCGGTTGTCGATGAGGGTCAGCAGCGCGCTGGCTTCCTTGGTCTGCATGCTCGCGCCGAGCTGGGCGATGGCGCGGCCACGGCCGCCACCCACCAGGCCGCCGAGCGCGCCACCCAGGCCGCCGGCGTCGCTGTTGCTGAACACGATCTCGGGCGACAGGCCGTAGTCCGAAGCCACCATCTGGCCGCGCCCGAAGTTGCTGCCGCCGCGCATTTCGCCCGACTGCATCAGCGCGCGCTCGCGCGTCATGGCGTTCATGCCGGCCGCGCCGCGCTCGACCACCACGAAGCAGTTCGATTGCTGCACCAGCAGGCGCAGCAGGTTGGCGGTGGGAGGCAGCTTGTATTCGCCGGTGAGGATGGTGTACCAGCCCGCATTCACGTTTTCGATCAGCGAGACCGTGCCGAGTGGCGAATCGCAGCGCTCGAGCTGGCTGCTTTCGCCGGAGGTTGCGCTGCCTGCGGCGCTGCCGGTGGCCACGGTCTTGGCCGACTGGCTGCCCATTTGCATGTCCATGGTCTGGCAGCCTGAAAGGGCCAGCAGGCCCGCGAGTGCACTTGCGAGAGAGAGTTTGGAAAAAGCCATGTCCGATCTGTCAGGTGAAAAGAATGAGATGCCCGGTGCGGACGTCGCTTGATCAAGACCGAAGATGGAATTGCCATGGCCTGTACGACCTCCCGATTCGACGCGCCGCCGGCGCCCGCGCGAACATACATTCCGCATGTCCGGTGCACCAGTGCCGAAAGTCATGGGCATGCGGGCGTGGCCCACCCGACAGCTACAGTCGGGCCTTCACTCCGAGGAGCTTTCAGATGGCAACCAAGAAGAACGTCGTTGGAGAAGCGGCAGCGGAACTGACCCGCCAGCAGGTGCAGCAGGCCCTGGCCATTGCAGGGGCCTCGAACTTCAACAGCCCCGCCGACCCGGCCTTCGTCGGCGCCATCCTGGTGGCCCTGGCCGTCAACACCAGCGCCGTGAGCGCGACCATCGACAGCGCAAAGGACCGCACCGGCGTCGTCATGAAGCACTGACCCGACCGCCCCGCGGGCACGGGCACCGTCAGCGCGTGTATTCGCCGTTGGCCTCCGGCTGGAACAGCACCGCGACCACGCGCGCCGCGCCTTCCGCGCCGTTGGGCATCTGCCAGCGTGCGAGCGCTCCGGTCTTCACGCCCAGCAGGCCGATGCCTACGGGCGACAGCACCGAGACGAAGCCCTCACCCGGCTGCGCGTCGCCGGGGTAGCAGAGGGTGATCTTCTGCCGCTGGTGCGTTGCCGGGTCTTCGACCTCCACCTGGGAATTCATCGTCACGATGTCCGGAGGGACTTCGCGCGAGGGCAGCACGTCCGCCGCATCGAGAAGCTCGGTGAGCGCGTGCGGAAGCTGGGGGCCCGGCAGTTTGCCGAGGCGGACGAAGTCGAGTTCGGTGAGCGTGCGCTCCCCGTGAATGGTTGCAAGCATGAAGCACTCCAGTTGAATGCGACCTCGCCCTGTGCAGGAGAGCGGGCGAAGTCGTTGCCGCGCGGCGGGTGCCCGGCGGTCAATGGTTCGCGCATCAAGAAGGAAGGTAGCGGACCGCCGGGCTCAGGAAAGTGCGGAGGTGTGTCGCAAGACCGCCGTGGTCGCCGCAGCGGCAACATCCGCGCGATGGCCTGCCGCTGCCTGGGGCAGGGCTGCGCGTGCAGGGTGTTTGCGGAACACGGACGAGGGGGCCATCCGGACGAGTGTAGGGACGTGCTGCGAGACCATCAAGCAATGGCCTCACGTGCCTTGCCGATAAGCGCGGTGTGGTCCGAGGTGCTGCCTGAAGAAGGCCAGCACCTGTGCATTGAAGTCGGCATGGAAGGCGGCGCGGTCGAAATCCGGGCGATCGCGGCAGATCTGCGCCATTGCCTGCGCCATGGTCGGCGGGCAGGGGGCCACGAAGGCGAAGTGCGTGGCGCCTGGCACCATGTGCCATTCCGGCTTGACGGGCAGGTCGCGGCGAAGCTCTTCAACGTAGCGCGGGGCAACGCCATCGCCTCCGAAGGCCGAGGCCCACAGCTGTATCGGAAGCGTTACGCCCTTCAGGCCGCTGGCGTCGAAGGCAGTCAGGGGATCGACGATGACTGCGGCCTTGATGCGGTCGTCCCGCGGCGGCATTTGCGGCAGTTCGTTGCGGCGGATTTCTCCGCACAGCGGGACCGTGGAAGCTGGCGGGCACAGGTCTTCGCGCAACCGGAAGTCCGGAACGGCGCCTACCGAGACGAGGCCGGTGTAGCCGCCCGCCGAGAAGCCAAAGAAGCCGATCCGATTCGCATCGAGCGCGGCGCGTCCGGGCCAGGTGCCGAGCATGTAGTCGACCAGCCGCTTCATGTCAGCCGGCCGCGTGGCGTAGACCGACAGATGGGCCGCGCCGCTCATGTCCTGAAAGTTGTGGCCCGGGTGGTTGATGGCAGCCACGACGAAGCCCGCGTCGGCGAGCGTGGCCGCTGTGTCGTGGTGAAGGAGGGATGAGCCACCCTTGCTGTGCGAGACCACGACCAGCGGCAGTTGCGTGCCGGAGATCGGGCAGTTCCTGGTGCCCTCGATGACCAGCGGATCGACTGCGATCTTGCCTGCGGGTGCATCGCAGGGTGTCCACACTGCACCGAGCAGCGCCGGGCCGTCTTTGCTGGCGGGCACTTCGATGAGGCCGAAACCCGCGGCGTGCGCCAGGCCGGCGCAAAGGCAGAGGGCGACGAGGAAGAGGCAGCGGCGCCACGAGCTCATGACGTGCTCGCGCGTCGGATGGGAATCAGCAGATCGGTGCGCAGTTCGGCCGGCGAGACCTTGCGCGACGAGTTCAGGTAGTGCTCCAGCGTGGGCCGGTCGTCCGGCTCGTAGCCGCTGGCCGGCAGCCACCGGACATAGAGGGCGCGCACGGCCGCGTTTATCTGGGAGTAGGGGCCGGCCAGGCGGTGCACGGCGTAGCAGCCACCGGGAATGTCGAGCATCTGGACCTCGGCGTCTTCCGGCCAAGGGTCGGGCGAGGCGACGGCGGCGTAGTACCTGAAGCTGGCCGAGTCTTCGGGTTCGTTGAACGAGGCGCCCCACCGGTCCGAGATGACTCGCCCACCGGCCTGCAGGCGCAGCCGCCGATGGGTATGGGGAATGGTCGCGAACGACCCCTGGTGCCGCAGCGCGTGCAGCCGCTGCGCCGGGCACTCGACGATCCGCACGGCCGGCGCAGCGCCTTCGTTGTTCTCACCGGAACGCGGCAGCGCATCGACGTCGAGGATCGCCCGCGACATCTGCTGCTGGAATGCGCGCGGCGACTGTCCGGTGAACTGGCCGAAGGCGCGCGTGAAGGCTTGCGGGCTTTCGTAGCCCACGGCCAGCGCGACCTGCGTGACGCTCTGGGTGCCGGCTTCCAGCAGGCGGGTGGCGAGCGCCAGCCGCACGCGGCGGACCGTGGCGGCCACCGTTTCGCCGGCCACGCTTGCGTAGACACGGTGAAAGTGAAAGGGCGAGAAGTGCGCGAGCCGCGCGAGGTCTTCGAGCCGGTGATCGGCCATCGGGTCCGCGACGATGGCCGCGACCGCGCGCGCCACGCGGGCCCGGTAGTCCTGCTCGGTTCGACGGCTTTCCATGCACGGGAGTTTGCATCCTTCGCCGGGCCGGTACTTAGCCGACTTTGCGCATATCCAGAAAGACGGCAGGGCTTGCCTATCTGCCCGAAGAAAGGCTCCAAACGCGGATTTGTTCACAATTGAAAACATTGGTTCTAATTTAAAGTTGCAATCTGTCACACCATCGTCATGGCGTGCATCTGGAGCCGTCTTTGAAGCACTCGCACTTCTTCGCCCCTGGCATCCTTCCCCGCACATGCCTTTCCGGCGCATTGCTGCTGTGGCTGGGCAGCAATGCGACGGCGGCCTGCACCAGCACTTCGGGCGTGAGACTGCAGGCCACGGCAGGTTCCGTGTGCAGCGCGGCCGGCAGCTACGGCAGCAGCGGCGTGCCCGGGGGGCAATCAGCACTGGGCGCATCGGGCGGCGGCATCGTCAATGCCGCGGGCCTCATCACCATGACGATGTCCCAGAGCGGCATCAACGGCGTGTACGCGACGGGCACCGGCTCGCAGATCAACCTGCTCGGTGGCCTGACGCTGGACCGCCCCGGCGCAAGCACGGGCATTCGCGGCCTGCGCGCGGCGAGCGGGGGCACCGTCACCGTGAACGGGCCGTTGTCGATCACGCTGTCCAACGGGGCCAGCAACTACGGCATTTACGCGGAGCTGGCGAACACCCGCGTCATCCTGAACGGCGACACCAGCATCACCATGGGAGCCGGGGCTTCGTACTCTCCCGGCATTCGCATGACTACGGGGGCGAGCCTCGTGTCGAACGGTGCGATGGTCATCAGCGCGGCAGGCGATTCGAGGTCCGATGCGATCGCGACCGATCTCGGCGGCACTGCGCAACTCAACGGCAACCTGAACCTGAGCGTGAGCGGCCAGCAGGCCTCGACGCTCAAGATCACCAGCGCCGGAACCATCACCTACACGGGCACAGCAAGCCTGAACAACTCCGGCCTCAACGGGTCGGGCATCCGCGCCGTCACGGGCGGCATTGCAACGGCCGCTGCATCGTCGAGTACCACGATCCATTCGAGCGGCATCAACAGCATCGGCATCTCGGTGCGCGATGCCGGCTCGCAGGTGAACCTGGCGGGCCCAGTGACGATCCAGGCCACCGGCGTCACGCAGGCGAACACGCCAAGCGGCACGCAGGAGTCGTACGCCGCGGGCCTGCTGGTCACCGGCGGCGGCGCGATCAACGCGACGGGCTCGCTCGCGATCACCACTACCGACGCCAGCAGCTACGGCGCCGCGATGCTCGCCAGCAGCCCTTCGATCAGCGCCACCGGCACCGGCTCCATCACCGCCGCTGGCAGTGCGCTGGGCTTTCTCTCGGGCTCGGGCCAGACGGCAAGCTTCGATGGCTTTGCAATCACAAGCGCATCGGGCGACCTCGTGCGCGTCGATGCGGCCACGGGCGCGGTGCTCACATTGAAGAACACGAGCGCCACCGCCAGCAGCTCCGGCAACCTGCTGCAGGCAATGAACGGCAGCAGCTTCATCTTCACCGCTGATCGCAGCACGCTGAGCGGTAACGTGGTGACGGACGCCACCAGCACCGTCGACATGCGCCTGTTGAGCGGTTCCAGCCTGACGGGCAGCATCGATCCGGTGGACCTCACCGTCGATGCCACGAGCCGCTGGGCGATGACGGGCAGCTCGTCGCTGAGTAGCCTGACGCTCGCGGGGCGAATCGACTTCCAGCAGCCGGGCTCTGCGGGCTCCGGCTTCGTGCCGCAGACGCTCACCGTCAACGGCAACTGGGTGGGGCAGGGCGGCATCGTGGGCATGCGCACTGCCCTCGGGGACTCCGGCTCACTGACTGATCGCATCGTCATCAACGCAGGCACCGTGAGTGGCACCACCACGCTGCAAGTGAGCAATGCAGGCGGCCTCGGCGCATTGACGACGGGCGACGGCATCATGCTCGTGAGCGCCATCAACGGAGCGACGACCACTGCGCAGACCACGAAGAATGGCTTCTCCCTGGCCGGTGGCCATGTGGACGCCGGCGCCTACGAGTACCGCCTCTACAGCGCGGACGCCTCAGGGGCCGGCGAGAACTGGTACTTGCGCTCGACCGCGCCGGCGACCGCGAGTCCGACAACCCCGGCCACTGTGACCTTGCCAACCTATCGCGCCGAGGTTCCCCTGTTCGCAGCACTGCCGTCGCAGCTTCGCCAGGCCGACCTGGCGATGCTGGGCAACCTGCACCGGCGCATGGGCGACGGCGATGGCATCGCGTCGAATGAAAGTGCGCCGCAGGGCCAGCGTGCCGCATGGGGCCGGCTGGTGTACGCCGACATCGACCTGCGCCAGCAGGGCACGGTCGCGCCCTCAAGCGACGGACGCCTGCGCGGCTTCCAGACCGGTGTGGACCTGTATGCGCCAACGGGCTCGGCATGGCGCGCCGGTGTGTACGTCGGCCAGCTCGAAGGCCGTGTCGGCGTGCAAGGCTTTGCGCGTGGCGTACAGGGCACTGTGGGCAACAACGACCTGCGCTCGCGCTACCTGGCGGCCTACGCCACGTGGAAGGACGATGAGAACGATCGCTATGCCGACGCCGTCCTGCAGGGCGGTAGCCACCGCTACGGCGTTGAAGCGACGGGCAACCAGGCCAGCTGGGGCAAGGGCCGCAGCCTGCTGGCGTCGCTGGAGGTCGGACAGGCCTTCGGGCTCGCTCCGGGCTGGCGCATCGAGCCGCAGGCCCAGGTCGTCTATCAGAAGCTGAAGCTCGACGACGCAGTTCTCTCCGGTGCCAATGTGTCGCAGCAGACTGGTGGTGGCTGGCTGGGGCGCCTTGGCGTACGCGTGCGCGGTGAAGTTGCAACGGCCGCCGGCCTGCTGCAGCCTTATGCACGCCTGAACCTCTACAGCGCCAGCGCGGGCACCGACGTCGCGCAGTTCATCAACGCGGCGGCCGTCACGCGCATCGCAAGCGCCACTGCCTACCGCAGCGCCGAACTCGCGGGCGGCTTCACCCTGTCGCTTTCTCAGGCCACCAGTGTCTACGGCGAGATCGGCCGCCTCTATGCGATGGGCGGCGACACGCGGGCAAAGTCGTCGCTGCAAGGGTCTGCTGGTGTGCGTGCGCGTTGGTAGCGCGGGAGGCGCATTCACCCCAGCCAAAGAAAAAGCCCGCTGTCCAAAAACAGCGGGCTTTCCAGAGGCCTTGCGGCTTGTATTGGCTCCTCGACCTGGGCTCGAACCAGGGACCTACGGATTAACAGTCCGGCGCTCTACCGACTGAGCTATCGAGGAACAAGCCTTAAATTATATGCAATGGATTTGTCGATCCCGGCTGGCTGGCTGCATTTTTTGCGTCGGTGCGATGACTGCCTGCAACACCTTCGCTACAGCGCAATTGAAAATGCCCCGCTACCTTTTGAGTAGCGGGGCATCCAGTTGCCTTGCGGCTTTTTAGTGGCTCCTCGACCTGGGCTCGAACCAGGGACCTACGGATTAACAGTCCGGCGCTCTACCAACTGAGCTATCGAGGAACAAGCCTTAGATTATAGCGTGCTTTTTTGCGGCTTCTCAAGAGTGCGTTCAAAGTGCAACGCTCAGGCCCAGACGCAGCGTGCGCGGCGCACCCGGGAACAGATACACGTGGCTGAACTGGTAGGGCGATTCCTTCCAGTAGCGGCGGTCGAACAGGTTGTCGACGGCCAGCGTCCAGCTTGTGTTCACGCCGCGCAGCTTGGTGTCGTAGCGCAGCACTGCATCGACGCGTGTCCACGAAGGCAGCGTGATCGAGCCGTCGGGCAGCACGTTGCGCCGGCCTTCGTAGGAGAGCTGCCCCGCCACTTCAAGGCCCGGCACCGATGCGACGCGGTACGCGGCCTGCGCACGCAACACTTCCTTGGGCACGTTGGTCGGCGATTGCCCATTGAGCGCCGGATTCGCGGTGCTGCCGCGCCGCTTGGCATCGATCACCGCGACGCTGCCGCCAATGCGCCACGGCCCCTGCACCCATTGAGCACCGGCCTCCAGGCCGCGATGCACCGCGCGCCCGTCGTTGCGCACTTCGCAGTAGGCGCCGCACAGGTCGATGTTGGTCATCGGCCGCGAGATGTCGAACCACGCGACCTGCCAGTTGAATGCCTCGCTGCCGCCCTTCAGGCCCAGTTCCCATTGGCGCGAGGTGAGCGCGGGCAGTGCCTGCCCCGCATTGCTGTACTGCGAGACCCTGTTCGGCACGACCTGCGACTCGACGCCCTTGCCCCAGCTCGCATAGGCCAGCAGCCCCGGCTGGATGGCGTAGCTTGCCGCGATCCACGGCGTGGTCACGTTCTGCTTGTACCCGGTCGGGCTCGAGCCGTCGTTGCCGATGCTGCTGCGGTCGAGCCGCGTGTGGCGCACGCCGAGCCAGGTGGTGAAGCGATCGTTCCAACGGATTGCGTCCTGCACCGACAGCTCGGTCGAGCGCTCGTCGCGGTTGGTCTGCGGCGTGGTGGCGTCCGGGTTCGCCGGCACCACAGCCGTGCCCCAGATGTTGCCGGTGCCCGCGTAGTTGTAGGCCTGGTTGTCGAAACGGTTGCGCACGCGGCTTTGCAGCAGGCCGAAGCCGAGCTCGTGCCGCACGCCGCCCGTCATCACGTTGCCCTTGAGGTTGAGGCTGCCCGCGGTCTGCGTGCGGCGCTCGTTGTCGCTGCGGAAGTCGTAGACGTCGAAGGTGCCGTCCGAGCAGTAGCGGTCGTAGTTGCCTTCGGCGCTGCAGCCGAAGGCGTAGGCCAGGCGGTCGTCGCTCTTCAGCCGCTGCTGGCCGATCTGCGCGCTCCAGCGCCAGTCGGCGTTCAGCGCCTGGCTGAAGCGCACGGTGCCCGTGAGCGCCTTGAACACCGAGGGCTGCGACCACGGCTGGTTGTTGAGGTTGATGCGCGGATCGACCGGCGCCGGCAGCACGTTGCCCAGCAGGCTGTAGCCGTTCTGGCTCGGCTGCGTCTTGCGGCTTTGTTCGATCTCGAACTCCAGCACCGAGTCGCGCGTGATGCGCCAGTCGGCCGCGAGCGAGAACAGGTTGCGGTTGCCGTCGAGGTTGTGCGTCAGCGGCTTGAGGTTTTCGCTCGCCACGTTCAGCCGGTAGCCGAACTGTCGGTCCTCGCCGAAGCGCCCGCCGAGGTCGAGCGCGCCCAGCACGCTGCCGCGGCTCGTCGTCTCGATGCGCACCGTGCGCAGGTCCTGTTCGGTGGGCCGCTTCACGACATAGTTGACCAGCCCGCCCGGCGCGCTGGTGCCAGCCTGGATGCCGCTGGTGCCGCGCAAGATTTCGACGCGCTCCTTGTTGTCGAGCGGAATCGACGTTTCGGCGCTGATCGGCAGGCCTTCGCGCCGGTAGTTGAAACGGTTGTCGAGCACGAAGCCGCGCACTGTGAGGTAGTCCCAGTAGCCCGCAGAGTTGTAGGCGTCGGTGACTGAGGCGTCGAACTGCGTGAGGTCGGCGAGCCGGCGTGCGCCGCTGTCGCGCAGCTGCTTGCTGTCGATCACCGTGGCGGAAATCGGCAGTTCGCGCAACGGCACGTCGCCGAAGCCGCTGATGTCGGCTTGCGGCGCGGCGGCTGCATCGTTGACGGTGACTTCAGGCAGCGCGGCCTGTTGCGCGTGGGCGCTCCAGGCGGTGGCAAGAAAAGCGGCGGCAATGGCGCACGAGAGAGGCGAGAGGGTGTGTTGCTTCATTCTGTTCAGTTGCTGACCGTGGCGGCGCTCATGGCCGTCATCCATTGCGCGGCCGTGGTCTCGGGGTCTTCGGCGGTGACCAGCGCGCGCACCACGGCGATGGAGCCAACGCCGGTGGCCAGCACTTCAGGCAGCCGCACGGCATCGATGCCGCCGATACCGACCTGCGGATAGCCGCGCAGCAGGCGCGCATAGGCGCCAAGCCGGGCCACGCCCTGCGGCGCGGTCGCCATCTTCTTGAGCGTGGTCGGATACACCGCGCCCATCGCGATGTAGCTCGGGCTTACCTTGTCGGCGCGCACCATCTCGGCATAGCCGTGCGTGCTGACGCCCAGGCGAAGGCCGGAAGCGCGCAATTGCGCCAGTTCGTCGGGCGATAGCGCGTCCAGGTCTTCCTGACCGAGGTGGATGCCGTAGGCGCCGGCCACGATGGCGACCTGCCAGTGGTCGTTGATGAAGAGCAGCGCGCCGGTGCCTTGCACCGCTTCGACGGCCGTCTGCACTTCGCGCTCGATGGCAGCAGCATCGTCGGACTTGAAGCGCAGCTGCACCGTCGGTACTCCTGCACGCGCTATGCGGCCGACCCATTGCGCGTCGGGCAACACGGCGTACAGGCCGAGCCGTTCGGGGCAGGTCGGAAATGCGTCGTCGCGCGCGGTGGGTGGAAACGGCCGCATGCCGAAGTCTTCGGGCGCATCGGGCCACAGCGCGGCGTCGAAGTTGCCCAGGCGTTGTGTCTGCGCGCGCCAGGCATGGGCCAGGCATTCGGCATCGATCTCGATGAAGCCGAGGGCCGTGCAGGCCTGCTTGGCGCCACGGTAGACCAGATCGTCCGAAGAGAAGTTCGGTGCACTGATGGGCGCGGATGTGATGGCACCAAAGCGCAGCCCGTGGGCCGCGACGATGGCGTGCGCGATGGCGCGGGCGTCGGTCATTGTGTTCATGGCGCGTGGTGCCAGAAAGGCGTGCCGAGCACGGGCGTGCTGGGCTGCGCTGCGTCCTGAGCAGCCATGGCGCCGGCACGGTATGCCGTGCGGCCGGCCTGCACCGCGTCGGCGAAGGCGCCGGCCATCGCGACCGGGTCTTGCGCGAGCGCGACGGCCGTGTTGAGCAGCACGCCGTCGTAGCCCCATTCCATCACCTGGCAGGCGTGCGACGGCAGGCCCAGGCCCGCATCGACCAGCATCGGCACCTTCAGCCGGTCGCGCAGCACCTGCAGCGCATAGGGGTTGACCGGCCCGCGGCCGGTGCCGATGGGCGCGGCCCAGGGCATCACCGCCTGGCAGCCGACATCGACCAGCCGCTGGCACAGCACCAGGTCTTCGGTGCAATAGGGCAGCACCTTGAAGCCGTCGCGGATCAGCTGCGACGCGGCATCGACAAGGTTCAGCGTGTCGGGCTGCAGCGTGTAGTCGTCGCCGATCAGCTCGAGCTTGATCCACGGCGTGTCGAACAGCTCGCGCGCCATCTGAGCGGTGGCGATAACTTCCTGCACGCTGTGGCAGCCGGCGGTGTTGGGCAGCACCGGTACATCGAGCTTGCGCAGAAGCTCCCAGAAGCCGTTGCCGAGGTCGCTGTTGCCCGAGCCCTGGCTGGCGGTCTGGCGGCGCAGCGAGGCGGTCAGCATCGCGGGCTTCGCGCGCTTCACGGCTGCTTCGAGCAGGTCGGGCGAGGGGTAGCGCGCGGTGCCGAGCAGAAGGCGGCTCTGGAAGGTTTCGCCGTAGAGCACCAGTTGGTCATTCGTGGTCGTCATGTTCTTTGTCTCCATCAATCAGCCGCCCGTCACGGGGCGGATCACTTCGATGCGGTCGTCGGGTTGCAGCGCGCGCGCGGCATACGCCGAACGCGGCACGAACTCGCGGTTCACGGCCACCGCGAAGGGAGGCGTGGCGTTCAGCGCGGCCAACGCATCGGTGAGCGTGGCGTGCTCGGGCAGCACGAAAGGCTTGTCGTTGATCAGGATGTTCATGTGTCGGAGGTCTCCATGCCGAAGCTCCTTGCGAGGGCTGCGTGCCCGTGCGTGAGCAGCTCCATCGCGGCGTCGAGCAGCGCGGGCGCGATCATGAAACCGTGGCGGTACAGGCCGTTGATCTGCAGTACGCGCGGCTGCGGCCGGCGGATGGCGGGCAGGTTGTCGGGCAGCGTGGGTCGGCACTGAGTGGCGATCTCGACGATGCGCGCTTCGGCGAAGCCGCTGTGCACGGCATAGGCGGCGCTCAGCAGTTCGAGCGTGGAGCGCACGCTGGCGGGCGACATGTCGTCGGACTCGATCTCGGTCGCGCCGATCACGAACAGGTTGCCGGGCTTGGGCGCGATGTAGAGCGGGTAGCGCGGATGCACGAGGCGGGTGGGGCGCTGCAGGCTCACTTCGGGCGCATGCACGCGGATCACCTCGCCGCGCACCCCGCGCAGTGCGCTCCACTGGGGCTTGGCGCCGAGGCCGCGGCAGTCGATCACCCAGTCGGGCTGGCCTGTCGTGCCGGGTGAAAAATCAGACGGTGCGCGTGGCGATTGCCAGTGCAGCGTGACACGAGGGCTGGCCTGCAGCGTCGCGAGCAGTGAGGCCAGTAGCGCACGGTTGTCGAGCTGGCCTTCGCCCGGCAGGAACAGGCCCTGCGCAAAGCGCTGGCCCAGCGAAGGCTCCAGCGCTGTGATGGCCGGGCCGTCGAGCGTCTGCATCGGCGCGAGTCCGGGCACCTGCGTGCCGGTGCTGGCGAGCACGCGTGCAAGCCGCGCTGCTTCGGCGCTGTCCTGCCGATGCCAGAGCACCAGCGTGCCTTCGCGCTGGAAGAACACAGGTTGCGCCAGCGAGGCCAGCAGTTCGGGCCAGCGCGAGAGCGCGTGCTGCCCCATGCGCACGACCGACACCGGCGCCACGGCCGATTCGGCAAGCGGCGCGAGCATTGCCGCGGCCACGCGTGCGGCTGCACCTTCGGCATCGGGACTGCCGGCTTCGAACACATCGACCTTGCAGCCAGCCTGCGCGAGCGTTGCCGCCATCAGCCGGCCCATGAGGCCCGCGCCGAGGATGGCGGCCGATTGAAAAGGAAGGCTCACAGCCGTGCTCCTTCGCATTGCCGATACCGCCGATAATTTTCGGAATGACCCAAGGACCTACCCAGCGCTACGCACGCGTGCTCTCCATCGCCGGCTCCGACAGCGGCGGCGGTGCCGGCATCCAGGCCGATCTCAAGACCTTCGCAGCCCTCGGCTGCTACGGCATGACGGCCATCACCGCGCTCACCGCGCAGAACACACTCGGCGTTTCGGGCATTCACGGTGTGCCGCCCGATTTCCTCAAGGCGCAGATCCAGGCCGTGGTGGAAGACATCGGCGTCGATGCCGTCAAGCTCGGCATGCTGCATGCGCCCGAGGTGGTCGAGGTGGTGGCCTGGGCCATCGACCGCTACCAGCTGAAGAACGTGGTGCTCGACCCCGTGATGGTCGCCACCAGCGGCGACCGCCTGATCGCAGCCGAGACGGTGCAGGTGCTGGTGCGTGAACTGTTCCCGCGCGCCGTGGTCGTCACGCCCAATCTCGACGAAGCCGCCTTGCTGATCGGCCATGCCATCGATGGCGTCGATGCGCTCGATGGCGCGGCAAACGAGTTGCTCGCACTCGGCGCGAAGGCCGTGTTGCTCAAGGGCGGTCATTTGCCGGGCGACGAAGTGGTCGACGTGCTCTTGCAATCGGGCGGCGAAAGAAGGCGGCTGGCCTCCAGGCGCATTGCCAGCCGCAACCTGCACGGCACGGGATGCACGCTGTCGTCCGCCATTGCCGCGCACCTTGCGTTGGGTGCGGCGCTGCCCGAGGCGGTCGAACGGGCGCGTGCCTACATCCTCGGCGCGATGGCTGCCGGTGCGGATGTGAAGATCGGCGCGGGTCATGGCCCCCTCAACCACGGCTTTGCGCCAATTCCGACGCACCGCCTGCCGTTGTCAGCTTCGGCCGGCTGAGCCAGGCCAGAACGAAGGTCGCCGCCAGCGTCGGCAGGGCAGAGCCGAACTGCGGCGCCCACTTGGCGAGCGCGTGGTACGCCGCGATGCCCGCGATCCAGATCAGCGCCGCACCGAAATCGATCTGGCGCGTGCCGGCCGGCGACACCGACTGGCCGCTGCCCAGCCGCCCGATGATCACGCCGTACAGCGGCACGAACACTGAGCTGAGCAGCAGCAGGAAGGGCTCCAGCGTGTGCATCGGCAGTACCAGCGCCAATGCGATGCACAGCGCGGCCAGCAGCAGGCCCCAGCGCTTCACGCTCCAGCGCGGCAGCAGGCTGTGCGTGGAGACCGAGCCCGAATAGACATCGCCATACGCGTTGTCGAGTTCATCGATCAGGATCAGGCCCAGCGCCACCAGCCCGCCCTGCGCCAGCAGCAGCGCGGTGACGAGGCTCACGCCGGGCTCGGCCACGCTCACCACCATCACGCCCAATGCGTAGCACCAGATGTTCGCCAGCGCATAGCCGATCCAGGTGCCGCTGAACGCGCTACCCAGCCCTCCGGCATTACGTTTGCCATGTCGCGCGTAGTCGGCCACCAGCGGCAGCCAAGACACCGGCATCGCAATCACGAGGTCGAGCGCGGTGAACATGCCCATCGTGCCGTCGCCCGGGCGCGCCCAGAAGGTGTCCAGGCCCTTGGCCTGAAGCCGCGTCGCGAATTGCCATGTGAGCCGGATCAGCGACAGCACCACCAGCGGCAGGCCGAAACGGCTCACGAAGCGCCGCGCCAGCCTGACCATTGAACCCGCGAGCAGCGCCAGCAGCACCGCGCCCCACAGCAGCGTGGTCAGCACGCCGCCCCAGGCGGTGCCCAGCGAGGGGCCGACCACCGACTGGCCGATGGCCTGCGTGCCTTCTCGCATGATGACCAGCTCGAAGGTGGTCCAGCCCACCAGTTGCACGATGTTGAGCAGCACCGGCAGCCGCGCGAAGGCGCTGCCGTAGGTGGCGTGCATCAGGCCGGCGCTGGCCAGGCCGCTCTCGCAGCCCAGTCGCGCGGTCCAGGCCAGCAGGCCGGCGCCGACGCAGGAGCCCAGCACGATGGCAATGACCGCATCGCGCGTGCCCACAGCCGGCACCAGGTAGGCGCCGATCTGCATCACCAGCAGGCCCACGCCGAGGCTGAACCAGAGCGAAGCATGGTCGTGCCAGCCGAACACGCGCTGGGACGCGGGCAGCGGCGTCAGCGCCTCGTTCGAGACGATCGCGTCGTTGTTGTTGTCGTTTGCCATCCATTTGCTCCAGTGCAAAAGGTTTGGCAGGTGGGCGGGGCCCCAGTGGCGCGGCCATCACGCGAGAGAACGTGAGAGGCCACCGGACCAGCTTCCCTGCGCGAGGATTACCTCAATCAGGTTCAAAGGGACTTTCTCAGCCGGACGGCAAGCCGCCCAACACCCCTAGCAAGTACGCCGCGAGGAACCCACGGCGCGGGCCGGAGTTTATCCCCTGCGGGGAAGCCGCAACAGCATGCGTGCCTTTGCGAGGCAGGGAAAACCCGTGGAACGTGCGCAGGCCACGAGAGAATCGGCGCCCAAAGAAGAACTGCCAATCAAAGAAACGGGAGCGCGCGCCGATAAGCGAGCAGGAACAAGAAATGAAGAAAGACTTGCATGGCAGATAGGGATTTCGCTGGCTCCGGCCTGCGCCGCTTCAGGGTCGATGTAGGCACCATCATCTGCGCCGTCGCGCTGTTGCAGTCGCTGCTGCTGGTGGCATTCGGCTACTGGGCCGCCGAGAAGCTGGTGTCCAGGGTGGGCACGGCCTCGCACAAGATCAACCACGACCGGGTCGAGGACAACGTGCTCGCCTTCCTCGCCAAGACCGAGGGAGTCATCCGATCGATTGCCGACTCTCCCAGCGTGCACGCGACTGGTGAAGATGGCGAACAGACCGCCGAAATGCTCTGGACCATGCTCGAGCAGACCCCCGAGCTCGACAGCATCAACGTGGCCACCGACGACGGGCATGTGCTGATGGCCGTGCGCTACCCGACCCCAGCCATCCGGCAGGTTCTGCGCGGCCCCGACTTCAGCACTGAAACCTGGCAGTACAAGCGCTCGCCCGACGCCGAGGGCGGCGATGCGAAACAGCGCTTCGCTACGACGGCCATCTCGGCCTACCGCAGCGACTTCGATCCCGAAAAGCGCACTTGGTATCGCGAGGCTATGAAGGCGCACGGACCCGTGTGGACCCAGCCTTTCCTGATGAGCGACTCACGGGAGCTCGCAATCGGCCATTCATTGCCCAGCGCACGTGTCGACGACGAGGGTCACACACGCCAGCTGGTAATCGACGGCAACGTGTCGCTGGGGCATCTGTCGAAGCTCGTGCGCATCTTCGGCGCGCTGGGGACCGGCGAGAGCGCCTTGCTGAGCTCCGACCATCACGTGATTGCGCGCAGCGACCACCCCGACCCCGTGCGCCGGCTGGAATCGCCCGACAGCGGCGTGCTCGGCGCCCTACATGCACACATGCTCGCCGCCAGCACGGCGGGCGGCGCTGACGACATGGCTTTTTCCATCGAGCACGAAGGGCGCCGCTATCTCGTACAGACGTCGCACATACCGCACACCAGGTGGCAACTCGTCAGCTGGGAGCCCGAAGAGCTACTACTGGGCGGCCTGCAGCGCACGGTGCTGTGGTCATTGCTTCTGACACTGAGCTTTCTCGGCATCGCGCTGTTCATCTCGCTGCGGCTGTCGAAGCTCGTGACCCAGCCGATCGAAAACCTCGCGCTCGTCGCGCGCCGCATCGGGCGGCTGGAGCTCGACAACCTGCCGCTCGAGCCGAGCCGGGTGCTGGAGATCCAGCATCTGAACCAGGCGCTGGACGAATCGGCGCGCAGCCTGCAGGCCTTTCGCAAGTTCGTGCCGGTGGACATCATCCGCCAGCTCGTTGCCGAGGGCCACGCGCTGGCGCCCAGCGGCTCGCCGCGCCGCATCACCGCGATGTTCACTGACGTGGAGGGCTTCACCACCATCTCCGAATCGATGGAAGCCGATGTGCTCGTGAGGCAATTGACCGAGTACTTCAACCTGGCGGCCGGCATCTTTGCGCGGCATGGCGGTGTGATCGACAAGTTCATGGGCGACGGCATCATGGTGCTGTGGGGCGCGCCCTCCGACCTGGAAGATGCGGAATTCCGGGCCTGCATCGCGGCGCTCGAACTGCATGCCGAAATGGACGTGCTCAACGGCAAGTGGCGGGGCGAAGGCCTGCACGAATTCCGCACGCGCGTAGGCATCCACACCGGCCACGTGATCGCCGGCGTGCTCGGGTCGAGCAATCGCCTGTCTTACACCGCCATCGGCGACGCGATCAACGCGGCAAGCCGCATCGAGGGCGCCAACAAGGAACTGGGCACGCGCACGCTGATCTCGGAGACGACGTTCGAGGGGCTCGGCGGGCGGCTCGCCACGCGCCGCATCGAGGAGATGGCCGAGCTGCGCGGCAGGCAGACGCGCATGGTGCTGTACGAGCTGCTGGGGCCTAGGCAGCCCTGACCCTACGCGCGAACGCCTCCAGCCCGTCGATGGTGATCTGGATGTGCCGCTCGAAGCTGTTGTCGAGCGGCACGGTGGTGCCGTTATCCCATCGCAGGATGAAGGCCTTGTTGGCCAGCTGCGCCAGGTTGCGCGTGAGCACCGGGTGGTCGAGCGGGCGAATCGTGTGCACGCGCTCGCGCAGCTCCTCGGCCCAGGCCTGGGTGTTGTCCACGGGCAGGGGCGAGAACTCCATCGTCAGGAAGCCCAGCATCGCCGCGACCACGCAGTTGTAGGCCTCCAGCAGGGGCTCGCCCTCGAAGCCGGCCTCGGTCAGCGCCGCCAGCACGCCTTCGACCAGCTCGATCGGCAGGCTGCCGTTCGACACAAGTTGTGCGCCCAGCAGTTGCGCCACGTTCGGGTGGCGCCGCACCGCGGTGCGGCAGCGGCGGAACAGTTCGGCGATCCATGCCTGCCAGTCGAGCTTGCCGGGCGGCGGCGTGACTTCGGCCATGACGGTGGCGGCTACCTCGGCCAGCAGCGCCTCGCGTGTGCTCACGTGCCAGTGCACCGTGGCCGGATAGACGTCGAGCCGCGCCGCGACCTCGCGCATGCTGAAGGCGCCCAGGCCGAATTCGTCGATCTGCGCCAGTGCGACTTCGGCGATGCGTTGTTTCGTCAGACCGCCACCGCCGGCGGGGCGGCCGGCCGTACGGGGCTTGGGAGGCGATTTCTTCGTCATGGTTGCGGCCATTGTGCGGCAGCCGGGTTGACTGTATAAACAATATTAATTGAGCACTGAACAATAAACTGCGCCGCAAGCGACGATCGCATCACCACCCGAAGGACATCCGCCATGACCCATGCCGCCATCGACCAGGCTCTTGCCGGCGCATACCAGCGCTTCACCGAGAGCAACCCCGCCAGCCGCCATCAGTTCGAGGAACAGGCGCGCTACATGCCCGGAGCCAACAGCCGTTCGGTGCTGTTCTACGCGCCGTTTCCGCTGACCATCGCTAAGGGGGAGGGGGCCGCGCTGTGGGATGCCGATGGCCACCGCTATGCCGACTTCATCGCCGAGTACACGGCCGGCGTCTACGGCCACACCGCGCCCGAGATCCGCGACGCCGTCGCCGAGGCGATGCAAAGCGGCATCAACCTCACGGGCCACAACCTGCTCGAAGGCCGGCTGGCAAGGCTCATCTGCGAGCGCTTTCCGCAGATCGAGCAGTTGCGCTTCACCAACTCGGGCACCGAGGCGAACCTGATGGCGCTGACTGCCGCGCTGCACTTCACAGGGCGCCGCAAGATCGTGGTGTTTGCGGGCGGCTACCACGGCGGCGTGCTGGGCTTTGGCGCCAAGCCGCTGCCGACGACGGTGCCGTTCGACTTCCTCGTGCTGCCCTACAACGATGCGCAGACGGCGCGCGAGCAGATCGAGAAGCACGGCGCCGAGATCGCCGCAGTTCTGCTCGAGCCGATGCAGGGGGCGAGCGGCTGCATTCCGGGGAGCCTCGACTTCCTGCAGACGCTGCGCGAGTCGGCCACGCGTGTGGGCGCGCTGCTGGTTTTCGACGAGGTGATGACCTCGCGTCTGGCGCCGCACGGGCTGGCGAACAAGCTGGGCATCCGCTCGGACCTCACCACGCTGGGCAAGTACATCGGCGGCGGCATGTCCTTCGGCGCTTTCGGAGGGCGTGCCGACGTGATGGCGCTGTTCGACCCGCGCACCGGGTCGCTGGCCCACTCGGGTACCTTCAACAACAACGTGCTGACGATGGCCGCCGGTTACGCAGGCCTCACCAAGCTGTTCACGCCCGAGGCCGCCGGTGCGCTGGCAGAGCGGGGCGAGGCGATGCGGGCGAGGCTCAATGCGCTGTGCGCGAAAGAGGGCGTTGCGATGCAGTTCACCGGGCTGGGCTCGCTGATGAACGCGCATTTCGTGGCTGGCGAGGTGCGCAGCATCGACGATCTGGCTCCAGTCGATGGGCGCCTGCGCCAGCTGCTTTTTTTCCACCTGCTGAGCGAAGGCATCTACACCTCGCCGCGCGGCTTCGTCGTGCTGTCGCTGCCGTTGACGGATGCGGACATCGACCGCTACGTTGCCGCCATCGGCAGCTTCATCGGCGAATACCGGGCGCTGCTGCCCGGCGCGCGTTAGCGGGAGCCGGAAACGCCCAGCAGCTCGTGCAGCCGCGTGCTGGTGGTCGTGTACTGCAGCGGCACAGCCTTGCCCGCGAACACGATGGCCGTGGCGCCCCAGGCGGCCAGCGTGGCTTCGTGGAAGCCACAGACGATGAGCTTCTTCTTGCCCGGGTAGGTGTTGATGTCACCCACCGCGAACACGCCGCGTTCGCGGGTTTCGTACTTCTCGGTGTCGACCGGCACCTGCTTGCGCTCCAACTCCAGGCCCCAATCGGCGATGGGGCCGAGGCGCGGCGAGATGCCGAGACAGGCGATCAGCGCGTCGAGCGGCAGATCGACAGTCGTTGCGTCAGGCGTGGTGATCTGCAGTCGCTTGCCATCGAAAGCGGTGGGCTGGCCGACCTTGAAGGTCAGATCGCCCGAGTCTGCGATGGCGCGCATTGTTGAGACGTTGCCCTCGTCAGCCTGGAAGCCGTCGCGCCGGTGCACCAGCGTGACCTGCTTCGCGATCGCCGTGAGCGCGATGGCCGTTTCCAGCGCGATGTCGTCGCCGCCATTGACCACCACCGTCTGCCCGGCAAAGCGGTCCAGCGAATCGGGGTGATAGAAGAGTGAGCTGCCTTCGAACTGCGCAATGCCTTCGACTGCGATGCGCTTGGGCACGAAGGCCCCGACACCGGCGGCAATGAACACCGTCTTCGCAAGGAACGCCTTGCCGGCCGAAGTCGTCAGCAGCAAACGCTCGTCAGCCTGGCGCTCCAGCGTGGCAACCTGCTCGCCGAAATGAAACTGCGGCCTGAACGGCGCCACCTGCTGCAACAGCGACTGCGCCAGGTCGCGCCCGCTGGTCACGGGCGTGCCGGGAATGTCGTAGATCGGCTTGTCGCCATACAGCGCCACGCACTGGCCGCCCGCGGCGGGCAGTGCGTCGACGATATGGCAGGAGATTTCGAGCAGGCCCAGCTGGAAGGCCTGGAACAGCCCCACGGGGCCGGCACCGACGATCAGGGCGTCGGTTTCGATGGGGGTAGCCAAGGTGCTCAGCGCACCAGCTCCCCGATCTTGTCCGTCTTGTCTTTCCACTCTTCGGCGTCAGGCAGAGCAGGCTTGCGCTTGGTGATGCTCTTCCAGCCGTCGGCCAGGGCCAGCTCGGCGTTGATCTTGATGAAGGCGATCTGGTTGGCCGGCAGGTCTTCCTCGGCGTAGATCGCGTTGACCGGGCATTCGGGGATGCAGACTGCGCAGTCGATGCATTCATCCGGGTCGATCACCAGCATGTTGGGACCTTCGCGGAAGCAGTCGACGGGGCAAACGTCCACGCAGTCGGTGTATTTGCAACGGATGCAGGCTTCGGAGACGACGTGAGTCATTTGTCTTTTAACGTCAGTGTGAGATCGGGGGAAACCCGAGATTTTAGGCCTTTGCGGCGGCGGGCTGCACAAGCACGGCAGCAGCGGTCTTGTGGGAGGCCGTATCGACCAGCACCAGGGAGCCCAATGCACGCGATTGCGTGAAGGGCAGCACGGCCAGCGGCTGCTGCAATGCCAGTACCACGTCGCCGATGGCATTGGCTTCCAGCTGCGTTGCCGGCTCCGATTCGAGCGTCGTGATGTTCACGCGATCGACGATGCGCGCCACCTTGGCCTTGACCCAGCGGTGGCCCTGCAGCGCCCAGTACACGCGGCCTGCGACCAGCGGCTCGTCGTCGAGCCAGGCCACGGTGGCGGTGATCTCGCGCACCGGCTCGAAGGCGCCGGGTGCCAGCAGCCAATCGCCGCGCGACACGTCGACCTCGCGGTCGAGCACGATGCCGGCGCTGTGGCCCGCATGCACCGCCTTCGGCTGGCGCGTGTGGCTGAGCACCTGCGCGACCGTGGCGGTCTGGTTGCTCGGCAGCACGGTCACGCGCTGGCCGGGTTCCACGTGGCCCGAGGCGACGCGGCCCCAGAACACGCGGCGGCCCTGCGAGGTGTCGGCGGAAGAAGAGAACTTCTCGACCCACTGCACCGGGAAGGCGAAAGGCACGTCCTCGTCCTGCGCCGTGACGGGCAGCTCTTCGAGCAGCTCGAGCAGGCTCGGGCCTTCGTAGCCGACCCAGTCGGCATGGCGCGTGGCCACATTCCAGCCCTTGAGCGCCGAGATCGGCACGATGCCTGCCACCTGCACGCCAGCCGCTTCGGCAAAGGCGTTCAGCGCGGTCGAGATGCGTTCGAAGGCGAGGCCGGCGTCGTCGATGGCGTCGAGCTTGTTGATTGCGAACACGATCGACTGCACGCGCAGCAGATGGCACAGCAACGTGTGGCGGCGCGTCTGCGGCAGCAGTTCGCGCTTGACCACGGTGCCGTCTTCCACTTCGGCAGCCCAGGCCAGCTTGGTCGCATCGACCAGCACCACGGCGGCGTCGGCGGCCGAGGCGGCCGTGACCATGTTGCGCGTGTACTGCTCGTGGCCCGGCGCGTCGCCGATGATGAACTTGCGCTTGGCGGTCGAGAAGTAGCGATACGCCACGTCGATCGTGATGCCTTGCTCGCGCTCGGCCGAGAGGCCGTCGGTCAGCAGGGCAAGGTCGGTTTCGCCGCCGCGCTGCACGCCGGCCAGCTGGTCTTGCAGCACGGTCTTGCTGTCGACCAGCAGGCGGCCGATGAGCGTGCTCTTTCCGTCGTCGACAGAGCCGCAGGTGATGAAGCGCAGGGCGGTGCCGGTGTCGCCGTGCACATTAGCGGTGGCGGTGTTCACAGGGGTAGCAGTGGTCGTCGCGCTCATCAGAAGTAACCGTCTTTCTTGCGTTTTTCCATGGATGCTTCGGAGGTCATGTCGTCCATCCGGGTAGCGCCGCGTTCGCTGACATCGACCGACAGCGTCTCCAGCACCACGTCGCCCGCGTCGGCCGCGAGGCTCTCGACCGGGCAAGTGGTCGTGATGTCGCCCACGGTGCGAAAGCGCACGTCGCGCACCTGCACCGTTTCGCCGTCGCGCGGCGGCGTGAGTTCGGTCACCGGCACCAGCAGGCCGCGGCGCTCCACCACTTCACGCTTGTGCGTGTAGTAGATCGACGGCAGGCCGACATGCTCGCGCTCGATGTATTGCCACACGTCGAGTTCGGTCCAGTTCGAGATCGGGAACACGCGGAAGTGTTCGCCCGGAGCGAGCCGGGTGTTGAACAGCGTCCACAGCTCGGGGCGCTGGTCCTTGGGCTGCCATTGACCGAAGCTGTCGCGGTGCGAAAAGATGCGTTCCTTGGCGCGCGCCTTTTCCTCGTCGCGGCGGGCGCCGCCAATCAGCGCGTCGAAGCGGAATTCTTCGATCGCCTCGAGCAGCGTCACCGACTGGTGCGCGTTGCGCGACTCGCCCGGGTGGGCCAGGCGCACGGTGCCGCGCTTCATCGAATCTTCGACGCTGCGCACGATCAGCTCGGCGCCCAGTTCCTTCGCGCGCTGGTCGCGGTAGGCCGTTACTTCGGGGAAGTTGTGGCCGGTGTCGATCATCAGCAGCGGGTAGGGAATGCGGCCCACGCCGAAGGCCTTTTCCGCGCACTTCAGCAGCACCAGCGAGTCCTTGCCGCCCGAGAACAGCAGGGTGGGGCGCTCGAAGGCGGCCGCCACTTCGCGCAGGATGAAGATGGTTTCTTCTTCCAGCGCATCGAGGTGCGTGTTGGAGAGGTGCGCCGGCGACAGCAGCAGTTCGGTTTCGGTACGGGCGTTCATCGGATGAGGTGCTGGGTGCGGATGATCAGTGAGGCGTTGTGTGAGCCGTTGGCTCTCAGTGCGAGAGATGCAATCCGCACTCGCGGTTGTCTTCGCCCTTGGTCGGGTCCACGTAGTCGAAGTTGTTCGGCAGGCCGTGCGCCTCGCAGTACTCGTACAACTCCTTGGAAGACCAGTGCAGCAGCGGCGCGACCTTGATCAGGCCATCGGGATTGACGCTGACCGGGTCCATCTGCGCGCGCACGGCCGTGTCAGTGGCCCGCAGCGCGGTGAACCAGACCTTCGGTGCCGTCTCGCGCAATGCGCGGGCAAAGGGCTCCAGCTTCACTTCTTCAGTGAAGGCGGCATGGCGCGGATCGTCGAGCGCCGGGGTCGGGCCCTCGACTGCTTCGCGATGTGCACGCGAGCGGCGCGGCAGGTAGATGTGCAGGTCCAGGCCCAGCTGCTTCGTCACCTCGTCGGCAAAGCGGTAGGTGGCTTCGGTGTTGTAGCCGTTGTCCATCCAGACCACGGGAACATTCCGCTTTGCGCGCGTGACCATGTGCAGGATCACTGCCTCGAAAGGGCGGAAGTTGGTGGTGATGATCGCGGGCTGGCCCAGGCCGATCGCCCAGTCCACCAGGCCCTCGGCGTTGCGGCCGAGCTCGGTGTTGATGCGTGCGAAGTCGATGTCCGTGGCAATGCTCATGTCGAAGGTTCCCATTCGCTCTCAGCTGCCGGCCGCGAAGTGCGGCGCGGTCTGCACTGCGTCGCCCTGGTAGAAGGCGGCAAAGCGGTCGAACTGGCGCTGCGCGTCGGAGGCGTCAACGCCTTCCTTGAGCACGGCGCTGGAGAAGCCGGTGCGTTCCATTTGCACCAGTTGGTCGATCAGCACATCGCCGGTGGCGCGGATGTCGCCCGTGAAACCGAGGCGGCGACGCAGAAGGAAGGCCTGGCTGTAGGCGCGGCCATCGGTGAACTTCGGAAAGTTCAGGTCAATGCGCTCGATATCGGCCAGGCACACCTCGATGGCGAGCGGGTCGGCATCATTGGCGAGTTGCAGCACCTTCGGATCGCCGTCGTCGATGTGTTCCTCTGCGGAAAGGATGTTGAGCTTCTTGTTCATGCTGCTTCCTCCACCTTGAAACGCGCACCGTTGGCGGCGGCCTTGAACGGGTCCGGGCCCACGCGGCGCAGCGTGTCGATGAAGTTCTCGCCGCTTTCGCGGGTGTCGCGGTAGGTGGTGAGCACGGCCTCGATCACGCCCGGCACTTCGGCCGCCGAGAACGAGGGGCCGACAGCCTTGCCGGCCTGCGGCGTGCCGCTGAGCGCGGAGCCGTCGGAGCCGCCGAGGGTGACCTGGTACCACTCCTTGCCGTCCTTGTCGACGCCAAGAATGCCGATGTGGCCGCTGTGGTGGTGGCCGCACGAGTTGATGCAGCCGCTGATGTGCAGATCGATCTCGCCAAGGTCGTCGAGCTCGTCGAGGTCTTGATAACGCTCGGTGATGGCTTCCGCGATGGGAATGGAGCGCGCATTGGCCAGCGCGCAGAAGTCGCCGCCGGGGCAGGCGATCATGTCCGTCAGCAGGTGCACGTTGGCGCTGGCGAGGCCGGCGGCGCGGGCGGCGAGCCACAGCGCGTGCAGGTCTTCGGCATGCACCCAGGGCAGCACCACGTTCTGGTCGTGCGTCACGCGGGCTTCGCCGGCCGAAAAGCGGTCGGCCAGTTGGGCGAGCGTGTCGAGCTGGTCGGCCGATGCATCGCCGGGCGCCTGCTTCAGGCGCTTGAACGACAGCGTGACGGCGCGCAGCGCAGGGTTCTTGTGCGGCGCCACGTTGCGGGCGAGCCAGCGGGCAAACTGCACGTCGTCTGCGGCGTGGGCGCGCAGCTCGGCGTCGGTCTTCTCGGCGCTTTGCAGCACGCGGGTGGCCAGCGTCGGCGGCACGAAGGAGGCGGCCACGCGGTCGTACTCTTCCTGCGTGATGGTGTGCGGCGCGCCGTCGTGCTCGAGGATCTGCTTGTACTCGGCGTCCACGTCGTCGATGTAGCGCTGGCCTTCGGCCTTCACCAGAATCTTGATGCGCGCCTTGTAGATGTTGTCGCGGCGGCCATAACGGTTGTAGACCCGGATCACCGCTTCGAGGTAATTCATGATCTGCTGCCACGGCAGGAACTCGCGCAGCACGGTGCCGATGATCGGCGTGCGGCCCATGCCGCCACCCACCTGCACGCGAAAGCCGATTTCGCCGGCTTCGTTCTTCACCACGTGCAGGCCCACGTCGTGCCAGCCGGTGGCGGCGCGGTCTTCGGTGGCGCCCGTGATGGCGATCTTGAACTTGCGCGGCAGGAACGCGAACTCGGGGTGCAGCGTGCTCCACTGGCGCATGATTTCCGCGAACGGGCGCGGATCGGCGATTTCGTCGACGGCAATGCCGGCACGCTCATCGCTCGTGATGTTGCGGATGCAGTTGCCGCTGGTCTGAATGCCGTGCATGTCGACCGAAGCCAGCAGGTCCATCACATCGGCCGATTTGGCCAGCGGAATCCAGTTGTACTGGACGTTCTGGCGCGTCGAGAAGTGGGCGTAGTGGGTTGGGAGCTTGTGGCTGCCGAGCAGGCCCTGCGTTTCGATGGCCTTCTTGTAGACCTCGGCTTCGGGCTCGTCGTATTCGCGGGCGATGCGGGCCAGCACGCGGATCTGGCGGCTCGAGAGCTCGCCGTAAGGCACGGCCACGCGCAGCATCGGCGCGTAGCGCTGCACGTACCAGCCGTTTTGCAGCCGCAGGGGGCGGAACTCGTCTTCGGCGAGCTTGCCCTTTTGCCAGCGCTCCAGCTGGTCGCGGAATTGGGCAGCCCGCTGGTGGACGAACTGGCGATCGAATTCTGTGTATTGGTACATCGTGCGTGCGTATGTCTTGAAGTGCGGTGCGTCCAGCGCCCCAGCAAGAAGCCGAGATTCTGAAAGCCCGCCTTATGGAAACAAACTATTTTTTGGTTCGCGCTTTATGCGGATAAGCTTATTCACCAGCATCCATGCGGGTTGCGGGACGGTTTGATGCTTATTCCGGATAAGGCGAGATGGCCGGAAAAGAGTTGCCGGACCCGGGAATTCTAGGAACCGGACAAGGCCCGGATGGGCGAGCGGGTTCCTGGCCGCGCGGCCATCCGCTTCGCCATGCAGGCCTGAAGAGGGGCTGGCGCCTCAGCGCAGCATTGAAGACATCGCCGAGCAGCAGTTCAGCATGCGCACTGCCGCTTCCACCGTATCGGCCGTGAAGCGCAGCGTGACGCCATCGATGCGCTCGAAGGTCGGCCACTGGCAGAACAGGTCGGCCAGTGCGGGCGACTGGGTGCGCAGCGTCACGGTCTGCGGGCCCTTGAAAACGAGCGGTTTCGCGTTCGAACGCGCGGCCAGCGCTTCTTCCACCCCCGCACGAATCGCCCGGCGCGACTGCTCGGGCGACAGCGAAATGCCGCTGGTGCAGCCCGTGGCCTTCTTGGTCTCGACGAAGGTGGCGTGCGGAAAGAGCGGCCGGTTCTCGGCGATGAACACGTCGTCGCCGCTGCCCATCACCACCGGTGCGCCGTATTCACCGGCCAGTGCGCCATAGAGCCCGGCCTCGCCCAGTTCCTGCCCGCCGAGCGAGATGCCTGCAAAGGCAAAGCTGTTGATCGTGTGCGCCAGAATGCCGCGCCCCTGCGCGCGCGAGTGGTAGCCGACCATGCAGACAGCGTCCACGCCTTCTTCCACGCCCGCCACCATGCTCAGGTAGCGCGGCTTGCCCTGCACGACGCGGGCACGCGCATCGAGCAGGTCGGGCGGCATGTTGCGAAAGCCGCCGTGCGAGTCGTTCACCAGCACCTCGGTGGCGCCTGCGTCGAAGGCGCCGGCAATCGCTGCGTTGGCTTCCTGCGTCATCAGCAGGCGCGCGCGTTCGAACTCGGGGTTGCCCGGGCGCACCTGCTCGGAGTGATAGACGCCGGCGACGCCTTCGATGTCGGTGGAGATCAGGACTTTCATGGAGCGGCTCGCAGTCAGGCGTGGGTTGAAAGAAGGGCGGAGGCGGGCAGCACGTCGCCCAGCGCGGCGCGGTGGTTGCCGTCGCGCCCGGTCACGGGCGTTGCGCGCCACAGGGCATGGATGATCGCTTGCTCGGTGCTGTCGGCCGCGGCCTGGAACAGCCCGTCGAGCAGCCCGTCGTGCAGCATCGCCACGGCCGGCATCGGTCGCTCGACGCGGTCGGGCACCGTGTAGGCGGTAGAAAAGGCCAGCACGATGTCGCCGCTGCCATGCCCGAAGACCGAGCCCGTGCGGGCCAGTCCGGCGCCCGAGCGCAGCGCCAGGCGGCGCAACTGGCGAGCGTCGAGCGGCGCGTCGGTGGCCACCACGATGATGATCGAGCCCTTCTCGGCCTCGTCCACCGCCGGAAGGCTGCGCGCGGCCTGTAGCTTCGCCAGCTGGTCGCCCACCGAATGCCCGGCCAGCACCAGTTGCGGCTGGCGTCCGTAGTTCGCCAGCACCAGTGCGCCTACGGTGTGGCAGCCGCCTTCGCGAGCGGACACCCGCCGTGATGCGCTGCCGATGCCACCTTTGAGCTGGAAGCTCGACATGCCGCGCCCCGCGCCGACCGAGCCCTGCTCGAAGTCGACGCCGGCATCAGTCAGCGCCTGCAGGTAGTCGGCCTCGGTCACGGCCATGCGCTGGATGTCGTTCAGAAAGCCGTCGTTGCACTCGAACACCAGCGGGTTGACCGTGGGCAGCGTGCGTCCGCTCTCGGGGTTGTCGGCCACGCAGTGGCGGATCTGTGCAGTGGCCACCGTGCCGACCGAGAAAGTGTTGGTCAGCGCAATCGGCGTTTCGAGCACGCCGAGCTCGGCCACCTGCACCAGACCCACGCTCTTGCCGAAGCCGTTGAGCACTACGGCAGCGGCCGGCACCTTGTCGCGGAACGGGTCGCCGGCATGGGGCCGGATCACCGTCACGCCCGTTTGCACGGGGCCGTCGCTGAGCGTCTGGTGGCCCACGGTGACGCCCGCGACATCGGTGATGGTGTTGCGTTCGCCCTGGAGCAGGTTGCCGATGAAGGGGAGAGGGGCTTGCTGCTTGCTGGAAGACATGAAGGAGAAGAACGGAAATTACTGGCGGTCGATCTTCGGATCGAGCGCGTCGCGCAGTGCATCGCCCAGCAGGTTGAAGGCGAGCACGGTGAAGAAGATGGCCAGGCTGGGGAACAGCGCCACGTGCGGCGAGGTCACCATGTCGGCGCGGGCTTCGCTGAGCATCGCGCCCCATTCGGGCGTTGGCGGCTGCGCGCCCATGCCCAGGAACGACAGGCTGGCGGCCGTGATGATCGAGGTGCCCACGCGCATCGAGAAATACACCACGATCGACGAGATGGTGCCCGGCAGGATGTGCCGCACGATGATGGTCCAGTCAGATGCGCCGATGCTGCGCTCGGCCTCGATGTAGGTCTGCTGCTTCAGCACCAGCGTGTTGCCGCGCACGAGCCGCGCGAAGGCCGGCACGCTGAACACCGACACGGCCACCACCACGTTGGTCATGCTGCTGCCCAGGATAGCGACCACGCCCAGCGCCAGCAGGATGCCGGGAAAGGCGAACAGCACGTCAGAGACGCGCATCACGATGCGGTCCCACCAGCCTTCGTAGTAGCCCGCCAGCAGGCCGAAGGCCGTGCCGACGAAGCCGCCCACCAGCACCGAAAGAAAGCCCGCCATCAGCGAGATGCGTGCACCCATCAGGATGCGGCTGAAGATGTCGCGGCCCAGCGGATCGACGCCGAACCAGTGCGTGGCCGAAGGCCCCGTGTTCAGCATGTCGTAGTCGAAGAAGTTCTCCGCGTCGAAGGGCACGATCCACGGCGCGAACACCGCGACGAACACCAGCAGCAGCACGAAGAGCGCGGCGACGATGCCCACCGGCTGCTTCTTGAAGCGGCGCCAGCATTCGCCCCAGGGCGTGCGGACCTTGCCCGCGATCTGGACGGCCGCGACAGGTGTCGTGGGAATGAGGGTTTCGGCAGGCACGCCGGAAGCTTGCGTCATGGCTGCTTGCTCACTTGTAGCGGATGGTCGGGTTGATGTAGCCATAGAGCACATCCACCACCAGGTTGATCAGGATGAATTCGAGCGAGAACAGCAGCACCAGCGTCTGGATGACGGGGTAGTCGCGCATCTGCACGGCATCGACCAGCAGGCGGCCGAGGCCGGGCCAGTTGAACACCGCCTCCACGAGGATGGAGCCGCCCAGCAGGAAGCCGAACTGCAGGCCCATCATGGTGACCACCGGAATCAGCGCATTGCGCAGCGTGTGCTTGAACACCACGCTGGATTCGCGCACGCCCTTGGCGCGCGCGGTGCGCACGAAGTCTTCCTGGATCACCTCGACGAACGAGGCCCGCGTGAAGCGCGCCATCACGGCGGCCACGGCCGCGCCCAGCGTGATCGAGGGCAGGATGTAGTGTTTCCAGGTGCTGGCGCCCACCGTGGGCAGCCAGCCGAGCTGGACCGAGAAGATCTGCATCAGCAGCATGCCGAGCGCAAATGCGGGGAAGGAGATGCCCGACACGGCGAGCGTCATGCCCAGCCGGTCCGGCCATTTGTTGCGGTACACCGCCGAGACGATGCCGATGCCCATGCCGAAGATCACCGCCCACACCATGCTGGTGATGGTCAGCATCACCGTCGGGAAGAAGCGCTCGCCGATTTCCACCGACACCGGCCGCCGCGTGCGGATCGAGGTGCCGAAGTCGCCTTGCAGCATGTGGGTGAAGAAGCTCACGAACTGCTGCGGCAGCGGCTTGTCGAGCCCGAGCTCCGCGCGGACCATGGCCACTGTCTGCTCGTCGGCCTCCTGGCCGGCGGCAAGGCGCGCCGGGTCGCCGGGCAGCATGTGGACGAACAGGAACACCAGCACCGCCACGATGAGCAGCGTGGGGATCAGGCCCAACAGTCGTTTGAGAAAGTAATTCAGCATGGGGTGCAGGCGGTCAACCCCTCACTCTGACGGGTGAGGGGCGAGGCTTAGTTCGCTACGGAGATTGCGTCGATGTTGATGTTGCCGTCGGGCATCACGAACACGCCCGAGAGGCGCTTGGCATGCGCCGACAGGTTTTGCTCCGTGACCATCGGCACGCGCGGCAGGTCCTTGCGGATCTCGTCCTGCGCGGTCTTGTAGAGGGCGGTACGTTCCTTTTCGTCGACCGTCACCAGCGCCTTGGCCAGCGCGTTGTCGACCACCTCGCTCTTGTAGAACGACATGTTGTTCAGCTTGGGCGCCCACGCTTCCGAGGCGAACAGCGGGCGCAGGCCCCAGTCGGCTTCACCGGTCGACGACGACCAGCCCGTGTAGTACATGCGGACCTTGGCCGTCTTCGGATCGGGCCATGCATCGACCTGCTCGGTGCGCTGGCCCACTTCGAGCGCCTGCACCTGCAGCTTGATGCCGATCTGCGCGAGCTGCTGCTGCACGAACTGGATCGTCTTCTGGCTGGTCGTGTTGTTGTAGGCGCTCCACAGCACCGACTCGAAGCCGTCGGGGTAGCCGGCTTCCTTCATCAGCTCCTTGGCCTTCTTCAGGTCGTAGGGAATGGGAGCCATCTTCTCGGCGTACTTCACGCCCTGCGGCACGATGCCCTGCGCGGGGAAGGCATAGCCGCCGAACGCGACCTTGGCCAGCGCTTCCTTGTTGATGGCGTAGCCGATGGCTTCGCGCACCTTCGGGTTGTCGTAGGGCTTCTGCAGCATGTTGAATGCCAGGAAGCGCGTGATGATCGACGGCGTGGCCACCACTTCGAGCTTGTCGCTCTTCTTCAGCAGATCGGCCTGCTCATAGGGAATGGGATACGCGAAGTCGGCTTCGCCGGTCTGCAGCATCGCGGCGCGCGTGTTGTTCTCGAGCACCGGCTTCCACGAGACCGTGTCGATCTTCGGGTAGCCCTTCTTCCAGTAGCCGTCGAACTTCTTGGCCTTGACGGCTTCGGTCTGCTTCCACTCGACGAATTCGAAGGGGCCCGTGCCCACGGGGTGGAAGGCGATGTCCTTGTTGCCCCACTTCTTCAGCGCGGTGGGCGAAATCATTGCGGCCGAGGCGTGGGCCAGCGAGTTGATGAACGGGCCGAAGGGCTCCTTCAGCGTGATGCGCACGGTCGTCGGGTTCAGCGCCTCGACCTTGCCCACGCGGTTGAACTGGTTGTAGCGCAGCAGCTTGTTGTCCTGGTTCAGCACGCGGTCGAGCGTGAACTTCACGGCCTCGGCGTTGAAGTCGGTGCCGTCGTGGAACTTCACGCCGGTGCGCAGCTTGATGGTGTAGACCAGGCCGTCCTTCGACACGTCGTAGCTCTCGGCGAGCACGTTCTGCACCTTCAGGTCCTTGTCGAACTGGAACAGGCCTTCATAGAAGGTCTTGGTCACTGCCGTGGTGATGGTGGTGTTGGTGTTGTACGGGTCCAGCGTTTCCGGCTGGTAGCCGATCGAGAGCACCACGTCTTTCGCGGCCAGTGCCGTGCCCGAAGCGGCCAGCGCGGCCAGGCCCAGCAGTGCGGAAGCCCATCGCAGGGAGGAAGAAGATTGCGTCATGGAAGAACTCCAGTCGGTTCGTGGAAAAAAGCAGGAGAGAGAAACCTGCGGGTTGAAAAAATCAGTGATCCGGAATCAGAAGGCGCCGCCGATGGCGTGCCGCGCAACGAAGTGGCCAGGCGCGACCTGCACCAGCGGCGGCACGTCGGGCTCGTCGCCCACCGCGCGGATGGGGCTGGGAATCTCGCCTTCGAGCAGCGCGCGCGGCTTGTGGCGGCGCGACGGGTCGGCCACCGGCACCGCGGCCATCAGCTTGCGGGTGTAGGCGTGCTGCGGCGCTTCGAACACCGCGCGGCGAGGGCCGATCTCGACGATCTGGCCCAGGTACATCACGGCCACGCGGTGGCTGATGCGTTCGACCACTGCCATGTCGTGCGAGATGAACAAGAAGGCCACGCCCAGCTCGCGCTGCAGGTCGAGCATCAGGTTGACGATCTGCGCCTGAATGGACACGTCCAGTGCCGAAACCGATTCATCGGCCACCACCACCTTCGGGTTGAGTGCCAGTGCGCGCGCAATGGCAATGCGCTGCCGCTGGCCGCCCGAGAACTCGTGCGGATAGCGCTGCGCCACCTCGGGCGGCAGGCCGACCTTCTGCAGCAGCCAGTCGACGCGCTGCTGCGCCTCGGCGCCCTTGGCGATGTTGTGGATGAGCAGCGGCTCCATGATCGAGAAGCCCACCGTCACGCGCGGATCGAGAGAGGCGAACGGGTCCTGGAAGATGAACTGGATGTTCCGGCGCAGCGCCTGCAGCTCGCGCGTGGGCAACTCGCGGATGTTCTTGCCGCCGAACTCGATGGCGCCGCTCTGGCTCTCGACGAGGCGCAGCAGCGAGCGGCCGGTGGTCGACTTGCCGCAGCCCGATTCACCGACCAGCGCCAGCGTTTCGCCGGGGTACAGGTCGAAGCTGATCTTCTCCACCGCATGTACGCGGCGCTTCACGCGGCCGAAGAGGCCGCTGCGCACGTCGAAGCGCGTGACGAGGTCGCGCACGCGAAGAATGGGGCCGGTGTCCTGGCGCACGGTGTCTTGCTGCGCAGGCACTTCGACGGGTTGGGTGTCGGCGCTGGCCTCGGTGCGCAGCAATTCGAACTTGGCCGGCAGGTCGGTGCCGTGCATCGCGCCGAGCTTGGGCACGGCCGACAGCAGCGCCTTGGTGTAGGGATGCTGCGGCGCCGCGAACACGGTGTCGGAGCTGCCTGCTTCCACCTTGTCGCCGCGGTACATCACGAGCACGCGGTCGGCGATCTCGGCGACCACGCCCATGTCGTGCGTGATGAAGAGCACGCCCATGCGCATCTCCTTCTGCAGCTCGCGGATGAGCTGGAGGATCTGCGCCTGGATGGTCACGTCGAGCGCGGTGGTCGGTTCGTCGGCAATCAGCAGCTGCGGCTTGCACGACAGCGCCATCGCGATCATCACGCGCTGGCGCATGCCGCCCGAGAGCTGATGCGGAAAGCGGTCGAGCACGTTGCGTGCTTCAGGAATGCGCACCAGCTCCAGCATGCGCAGCGCCTCGGCGCGAGCGGCTGCATCGCTCTTGCCCTGGTGGATGCGGATGGCCTCGGAGATCTGCTCGCCGGCGGTGAACACCGGGTTCAGCGAAGTCATCGGCTCCTGGAAGATCATCGCGATGTCCGCGCCGCGGATGTTGCGCATTGCGCTGTCGCGTGCCTGTGCCAGGTCAAGCACTTCGCCGTTGCGGCGGCGGAAGGCCATGCTCCCGCCGAGGATGCGTCCGCCACCGTGCTCCACGAGCCGCATCAGCGCGAGCGAAGTCACCGACTTGCCCGAACCCGATTCGCCCACCACTGCAAGCGTTTCGCCATGGTCGACGTGGAAGGACAGCTTCTTCACGGCATCGACCGTGCGCTCGGAAGTCGAGAAACGCACGGTGAGATCGTCGACGGCGAGAACGCGGCCGTCCGGCAGGGCGAGGGCAGGGGTGGACATGGGAGTGCGAAGAAAAATGGGGGCGTACGTCGGTGCGTTGTCAGGCGAAGATGGCTGTCTGGGGCGCTTCGTCGCCGCGCGCGTGGCCGCGGTACATGCCTTCGGTGTTGAAGGCGAGGCTCAGGTTGCCGTGGCGGTCGATGGCAATCAGCCCGCCGGTGCCGCCGATGGCGGGCAGCGACTGCTGCACCACCGCGTGCGTGGCGGCTTCGAGCGTGGCGCCGCCGTAGGCCATGCGGGCGCATACGTCGTACGCAGCCGCCACGCGGATGAACATTTCGCCGCTACCGGTGCATGACACGGCGGCCGTGCGGTCGTCGGCATAGGTGCCGGCGCCGATCAGCGGCGAATCGCCAATGCGGCCGACGCGCTTGTTGGTCATGCCGCCGGTGGAGGTGGCGGCGGCCAGGTGGCCGTGCACGTCGAGCGCAACCGCGCCGACGGTGCCGAACTTCTTGTCTTCGTCGAGCGGCGGCGTTGCTGCCGCCATCGACGCGCCTTCGTGGTCGACCACCACGCGGCCGGTGTCGCGCACGCGGTAGAGCTGCTGGCGGCGCGCCTCGGTGGAGAAGAACGAAGGTTCGACCATCTCCAGCCCGCGTTCGCGTGCAAAGGCCTCGGCGCCCGCGCCGGCCAGCAGCACGTGCGCGCCGTCTTCGAGCACGGCGCGCGCTGCGCGCACCGGGCGGCGGACGTGGCACACGCCGGCAATGGCGCCGGCGGCGAGCGTGGCGCCGTCCATCACAGCGGCGTCGAGCTCATGGGTTTCGTCGTGCGTGAACACCGCGCCGTGGCCCGCGTTGAAGAGCGGGCAGTCTTCGAGCATCTCGACCGCGAGGCAGGCGGCGTCGAGTGCGGAAGCGCCCTTGAGCAGCATTGCCTGAGCGGCGGCCACGATGCTTTTCAGCGCGTCGTGATAGGCCTGCGCCTGTTCGGCGCTGGTCGTGGCGGCACTGATGGTGCCGGCGCCGCCGTGGATGGCGATCACGGGCACATGGGTCTGAGTCATCGGGAAGCTTTCTTCTTTTTCTTGCCGGCGCCGTTCAGGGCGGCGGCATCGGGTGTGTTCTGGAGGCGCGCGCTGGTGTCCAGTCCATTGATGCGCGGCAGCCCATTGGCGCCGTGCAGCCACGGCCGCACCGCCTGCAGGATGCGGCCGGCCGACTGCACCGGATCGGGCGCGCGCAGACTCACCGCGCTGGTCAGCGCCTCGATCAGCGCGAGCACGCTGGTCTCGCAGTTCGGGCGGTAGCTGGTTTCGGTCTGGCAATAGAGCGCCACGTCGGCCAGTGGCGCCAGCGGGGAGCTGGGGCGGTCGGTCAGCGCGATCACGGCGCAGCCCTGGCTGCGCGCGATCTGCGCAAGTGCGATGGTGTCCGTCAGGTAGCGCGGAAAGGTCAGTCCGATGAACACGTCCTTCGGCCCCGCGTGCATCAGCGTGCGCGCGGCATGCGTGACGCCGCTCACGCCCGAGAGCAGGCGCACGTCGTTGCAGCTGCCGTCCAGCCCGTGCTGGAGCAGGCCCGCGAGCCATGCGCTGGCGCCGAAGCCACCGATGTAGATCGAGCGCGCCTTGCCGATGCGCTCCACCGCGGCTTCGCAGGCGGCGTAGTCCAGCGTCTGGCGCGTGGCTTCGATGTTGCGGCGGCTCTCGTCGAGCGCCGTGGCGAACACCTCGGCCACCGTGGTCGGGTGCTCCAGGTTGCCGCGCAAGCGCTCGACCGGCGCCACCAGCGGTTCGAAACCGCGCACGAGCTCGGCGCGGAAGGTGGCGTAGCCGTCGAAGTCCAGCGCGCGCGCAAAACGATTGGCTGTGGCGACCGACACGCCGACCGCGGCGGCGAGCTCGTCGATCGGCAGCGTGGCGACTTGCAGCGGGTGCTCCAGCACGTAGTCGGCCACCTGCCGGTGCGAGCGCGACAGCCGCGGCAATGCCTGCGCAATGCGCTGGGCCACGGTGGTGCCTGGGGTGTCGACGGTTGTGCTCATGAAGGGTGCAAACGTGCCCAAAAGTGTGCGTTTTTTGAAAACCAGTTTACAAATATAAGTCAGATAAGAAAATTTTCTGTCATTTTTGATCGAGTTCGCAAGTAACGGGCCAGGGGCGGAGGGGCATTGAAGAGGCGATGCGCGACGCGTTTCGCTCGTGGAGGGGCTGCCCGAGCGGGTTGTGGACGGGCTTCTAGGGATTTCCCCTGATGTCGCGGATGCGCGCCGTACCTCCGGCGGCACCGAGGGTCACTGGAGCGAGTGGCGCGGCAATGAGATCGTGAAGACGCAACCGGTGCCGGGCACGTCCCGCACGGTCAATGTGCCGAAGTCCGCCTCGACGCTCTGGCGGGCGATGGAAAGCCCCAGGCCCAGGCCCGACCGGTCATGACTGTGCTGATTGAAGGGGGCGAACATCTTGGCGGCGATTCCCGGCGGCAGCCCTCCGCAGTGATCTTCGACTTCGATCAGGACATGCTCGCCAAGCTCATAGGCCTTCAAGGCGATGTCGGTGTGCGGGTGCGTGAACTTGAATGCGTTCTGCAACAGGTTCGCCAATGCAGCAAGCAGCAGCTCCCGGTTTCCCCGGATGGCCAGCAGGGAGTCGACGGGTGACACCTCGAAGGCGCAACCCGCGGCGCTTGCAACGAGCTGGGCTGCGGTTTCAGCTTCCTTGATGAACAAGGCCACGGAAAATGTCTGTCGCTGCTCCGGCGCGCCGCTGCGCACCTCGGCGAGCGCCCGGCTGATCAGCTCGCCCATTGCAGACAGGCTGCGCTTCAGCACGGCTCCGGTGGCGCCGCCCACCGTCATGTTGCCGAGTTCGAGGGCGTGAATCGCAAGGGTTGCCGTGCCCAGGGAATTGCGCAACTCGTGAACCAGGAACCCGAAACGCTCCGTCGCGTCGAGGCTCTGCTGGTGGGCGATTTGCGTATCCCGCTGAAAGCTGAATTCGGTGACCGCATCGGCAATGGCGTTGTCCAGGCACCGGTTCAGCGTCCGGAATTCTCCGATGGCGAACGGTGCGTCGCGCTCGAAGGCCAGGTCCGTGATCGCCTGGCAAAGGTCGCCGTAGTCGTGAACGACCTGATCGACTGTGTACCCCAGCTTCAGCAGCTCCTTGCCATGGGCGGTGGCGGTCACCCCCATTTCCGACAGCGCCAGCGAGTCTCCGCCCGATGGTCCCGAGATCCTGACGCTCTCGGCAGGTTTGTCGTCTTCTTCGGCCGCAAGGGTTCTTATCAGTTGCTCGAGGAACAACGGGATGCCGTTCGCCAGCTGATGTTCAGTGGCGGCCCGCCGGGGCCTCAGTGCAACCTTCGACTTGCACCGTGAAACCAGCTCTTCCCGGTTGTTGGTGAGAAAGTTGCGCATGTTGCGGGACCTCGATGGCTTTCGCCGGGTTCATTCAATGAATGCCGTCCGCCTCTACGTGCAAGGCGTACCGCCATCGTTAGCTGCCCAGGGAAGAATTGTCTGTACGGCGCCGCACATACACGGAATGCCGACTTGCGCGCCCTGTGTGCGCAAGCGCACAGACGCCGAGGCATTGGTCGCAAAATGATGGGCACTTTGGAACCTCCTTCCCCCATGGCACCGTCCCCACCCCCGTCTTCTTCGCTCGCAGCCGTGGCGCGCAACAGCCTCCTGGAGGTGATGCCGCCGGAGGTGCTGACGGGCCTGATGCCGCTCCTTGAGCTGGTGCCGCTCAAGCTGGGCCAGGTGCTCTATGAATCGGGCGTGGTCCAGCAGTACGTGTATTTCCCGACCGATTGCATCGTCTCGCTGCTGTACGTGCTGGAAAACGGGCAGTCGGCCGAGATTGCCGTCGTGGGATTCGAGGGAATGGTGGGCGTGTCGCTGCTGATGGGCGGGGGCAGCACGCCCAACCGCGCAGTGGTGCAGAGCGCGGGGAATGCATTTGCCGGGCACATCAAGCAGTTGACCGACAACGGCGGGCCGCTGCTGCATCTGCTGCTGCGCTACACCCAGTCGCTCATCACGCAGATGTCGCAGACGGCCGTCTGCAACCGGCACCACTCGCTGGAACAGCAACTGTGCCGCTGGCTGCTGCTGAGCCTCGACAGGCTCCCCGGCAACGAACTGGTGATGACACAGGAGCTGATCGCCAACATGCTCGGCGTGCGGCGCGAAGGCGTGACCGAGGCCGCCGGCAAGCTGCAGCGCCTGAATCTCATCAAGTATTCGCGCGGGCACATCACGGTGCTGAACCGCCCGGGTCTGGAGAAGCAGGTGTGCGAGTGCTATGAGGTCGTCAAGCGTGAAACGGATCGCCTGTTGCCTCGCCAGCCCGCGACCTGAGCCGGCGGCGACGGCGGCCGGGCTGCATTTGGTGCGCCTCCGCACAGACGCGAGAGGGGCCCTCGGCAACAATGCGCCCGGTTGCGCATTTCCGCGCTGAATGACTCTTCCCAACAGGCGGTTCCGTGACATCAGCCCCGACCCGCCCCGTTCTCAATCGCCTGCTCGAGGCGCTGCCGCTCGCAGACCGTGCGCACCTGCTCGAGCGCTGCGACAGCGTGCAGCTGGCAACAGCGCAGATCCTCTACGAGCCCGGCGATGTCATTCACCACATTCACTTCCCGACGAGTGCGTTCGTCTCGCTGGTGTCGACTGCGGACGGCCATGACGGCCTGCAGACGGGCATGGTGGGCAACGAGGGCGCCCTGGGCTATGAGCTGTCGCTGGACGTGCAGAGCGCGCCGCTGCGGGCACTCGTGCAAGGGGCCGGTATGGCGTGGCGACTGACCGCGCAATCGTTCGCGCAGGAACTGGAGCAGAACTCGACGCTCAAGCGCATCCTCAATCGCTACGTCTGCGTGCTCTTGATGGAGTTCGGCCGTTCGGGCCTGTGCAACCGCTTCCACCTGATCGAGGAGCGCCTGGCGCGCTGGCTCTTGACCACGCAGGACTGCGCGCATTCCACGCACCTTGCGCTCACGCATGAAGTGCTGGGCCGCATGCTGGGAGTGCGCCGGGTCGGCATCACCAACGCCGCGACGGCGCTGCACACGCGGCGGCTGATCGACTATCGACGGGGTGTCATCACGATCACCGATCGCGAAGGTCTGGAGAACGCGGCGTGCGACTGCTACCGGGCCAACCGGCGCAGCTATGCCCATCTGATCGCATAGCTGCCGGCTGGTGCGGTGGTCAGTGCATCAGCGTGCGCCCGGAACCACGACAACGGTTCCACTGCCGGTGCCAGTGCTGCCGGTGTTGCCTCTGGCGCCCGTTGCACCGGTATTGCCTGTGTTTCCCTGATTGCCGGTGTCGCCTGTGGCGCCGGTATTGCCGGTACTACCGGTGTCGCCCGTGGCGCCCGTGTTCCCGGTGTTGCCGGTATTTCCCCTCGCGCCCGTGGCGCCTGTGTAGCCGGTGCTTCCGGTGTTGCCCGTGTTGCCTTGAGGACCCATCGGGCCGGTGCAGGCAGATGCACCAAGCAGGGCGAGCAACAGGATGGACGGGAGTAGATATTTCTTCATGGCAGTTCCTTGTGGTGTCGGGGTGTGCAGCTCAATAGAGGCTACGCAGGCCACAATGACCGCCAGCGGGTATTGCGTCTGTTCGGCACCGCGCATAGGTGCGGTCGCACGGTGGCCCAGCTGTCAAGATCCCGGTGCACGAAGGAGCCGCGATGGACGAGGAGATGCCTAGCCCGCATCCTTCTGCATGAACACGCTCAGCGGATCGTTGGGATAGCTCCCAAACGGGCCACGCCGCGTGTAGCCCGCGCTTGCATAGAACGACAACGCCGCGGGCTGGCTCACGCCCGTCTCCAGTCTGAACAACGCGCAGCCACGTGCCGTTGCTTCGCTTTCGAGGAAGCTCAGAACTTTCGCCGCGATGCCTTGACCCCGGCTCTCGGGACGCACGTACATGCGCTTGAGTTCGCCGAATTCGGGTTCCATCACGATGGCACCGCAACCAATGGCCTTGCCCTCGTCATCACGTGCGACAGCAAATAGCACGTTCGCCGCGGACAGCGCAGCGATGTCAATGCCATAGTGGCTCTCGGGCGGATACAGCGGCTTCTGGTAAGCATCGAGGTCGTCGATGAGCTGGATGACGTCGGGTTGATCGGGGCTCTCAAGAGAAATCTGCATCGATCGATATTACCGGGCCGATTTTCGCGAGGCATCGCGAAGTTGACACCTCTGCTGCCTGCGATGAGTATCCGTTCCGGTGCGCCTTGCACCGGAGGAACGAGGAAACAACATGAGGCTTGATCGGCTTCGCCGCGCGCTCGCGGCGTTGGGTGTTTGCGTGGCTCTCGCGGGCGTGTCTGCATGCGGAGGAGGCGGCGGCGGGGGAGGTAGCGGAGGTCTGCCGATCGTGGCACTCCCGACAACTGGTGGCGCTCCCACGCAGCCAGTGCCTTCGGCCAACGGTCGCGTGGTGTCGGAGGTCGTCACGTCGAGCAGCAACGGGGTGCGCTACCCGGTCGATGTTTTCATTCCGGCTTCCTATGACACGGGCACCGATGCGTTTCCTTCCATCTACGCACTCGACGGCGACGCCACCAATGGGCTGCCCGATACACGATTCACGAACCTCAAGAACATCCTGCTCAAGCGCGGTACGAAGAGCCTCCTCATCGGCATCGGAAACACTGCGCGCAGGCAGGAGGACTACAACTTTCCGGGTGCCAATGCGTACCACGCCTTCCTCACGAAAGACCTGATTCCCTTCATCGAATCGAAGTACCGCACGGATCCGAAGAAGCGCATGCTCACAGGCCTGTCGACCAGTGGCAACCTGGCTGCGACGGCGTTGTTCCTGGAGGTGCCGGACAACCTCGCTTTCTCTTACTTCATCTCCATCGAGGCCGCGTTCTGGCAACAGAAGGATCAGAACTTTGCGCTCGAGCAGAAGATGTTCGACGCGCTGGCGGGCAGGCCGCTTCCCGTCACCTTGATCCTGGCTCACTGCGACAGCGGGTGCAATCAAGACAGCGTGAGGGAGATGTACCAGCGGATGGCCGCCCGAAACTATGCGGGGCTTCAGCTGCTGGAGACATCGTTCGCCTCCAACCATGTGGGAACGGATGTTCTTGCCTTCGAAGACGCGATCGTCCGGATCTTCAAATAGGGGCGATCATTTCGCCCGATGCCTCTGGGGGCGATGCGATCTTTGATGCCAGAAGAAAACCCGCCGAAGCGGGTTGGGTAAAGGCGGTCAGCGGCTGGTTCGCAGAGCTTTCAGCCGGCGTTCGGCCTCGCCAGAAGGGATCTTTCCTTCTGCCTCCGCCTTCTTGAGCCGTCGTTCATCTGCTCGATCCAGTGCGTCCTTCAGAAGCTCCATCTTGCGGGCCTTGCAAGGCTGGCATTCATAGTAGGTTTCCGGGCCGGAGGTGGGCTTGAGTTTGGCGTTGAGTTCGAAGGTATTGATGCGCCCCGTCGGCTCGATGCCGATAGCAATAGTCTTGCCGTTCTTGAAGGTGACGCGCGCACCGCCAAGGCATCCTGTTCGTTCGGCGTACTCGTCGAAATAGGATTTCTCCGGGACTTTGCGCATGTGCCGGAGTGCATAGCGAACATCTTCCTCGGTCAGGACAACGTCGTTGCAGTCAAGAAAGTTCTTGTTTTCCCATGCGGTCGCGCTTGAGGGGGTGATGATCTCGATCTTCCGCGCGGAGTCGAGCGGGTATCGCTTATCGGCCGCGTGAATCTGGACAGTTGCTGCGGTAGTGAGCAACGCCATCAGGAGGATCTTGACTCGACTCATGGTGCGCGAGGGGATGTGTGTCGAGTTCAACGGCCGGCCCGCAATGTCTTCAAGCGACGCTCCGCCTCGCCAGGGGGAATCTTTCCTTCTGCCTCCAGCTTCTTGAGCCGTCGATCATCTGCACGGTACAGAGCGTCCTTCAGGAGTTTCATCTTGCGTTCCCTGCAAGGGTCGCATTCGTAGAAGCCTGGAGGGCTCGCCGTGGAGTTCATCTTCGAGTCGAGTTCTCCGGTGCTGATCCGCCCGGTTGGCTCGATGCCCATGGCGAGGATCCGTCCATTCTTGAACGTAACCAGCGCGCTGCCCTTGCATCCGGTGGTGTCCGTGTTTTCCGGAGCGTAGGCGTTCCATGAAACCCTGCGCATGTGCTGCAAGGCATAACGAACGTCTTCCTCTGTCAGCACGACGTCGTCGCAATCCAGAAAATCCTTGTCTTCCCAGGCCGTTCGGCGTGAAGGTTCCGTGATCTCCACTTTTTGCACATAAGCGATGGGGTATCGCCGGTCTGCCGCCTGCGTTGAGGATGTGCCTGCCGCCGCGATCAGGGTCGTGGCCACGAGAGCGTTGAATTTGTTCATGGCTTCGGCAAAGGCAGATTCCAGTTCGCGCCTTGGGCTTCGGTTTTGTTCTTGCTGCTGACCACGGGATGGCGGAATACCTCGCCTCGAGGCACCTGAATCGAATCTTCAAGCACGCTGACAAGCCACGAGAGTGCTTGATTCTGCGCAGCAGTCGGCGTATCGAATATGCCGTACTCGCCTCGCAATCTGTCGTGGGACCAGTTTTGTTCTTCGCGGATCGGCTTGAATCCTGCCGGCAGTCTCGCCCTGCCAACCATCTCGATCCCTATGGACTCCATGTTGCCCGGATAGCGATCACCGGGAGTCTTTTGCATCTCGATCCGATGCATCGCCATCGCACCCGCCTTCCTTGGAAAGTCTTGCGGCTTGCACATTTTCATCACCAGGCATCTTGCCTTCAATGGCCCCACATGATTCGTCCGCTGATAGATCGCCGCCGTCTGGTAGATCGTCCCATCCTTGTCGATTAGAAAGTGCGCTCCGTTCGCCTTAGAGTTCTTGTAGCTGTTCAATGAGGATGCCAGGGTATCGGCATCGGTCTGATGCACGACGATGCCGGTGATCGCTCCGGCCCTTTTTCCTCGTTCGATCTGAGGGCTGCGAGCATGCCTGACCCTTGCGTGATTGATCATTCCGTGTTTGTCGACTTCGACAAGCATGTGGTTTCTCCCTGAAGATTTTTGATTGGTTGCTGACACTTCGCGAGGCGTGTCCGCGCATCTATGCACGACACGGGTCACAACCTCGCGGCGCATGCTACTGACCGAAAAAGAGAGTTTCGTGGCGGCTTTGTCAACCACTTGTGGCCGGCTTCAACAAAGCCCGCCCGCCCGCATGGTTCAACGCTCCGTCCAACAATGGCCGCGCGGCAGGGCTGTTCGGCTTGCCGGTTTTCTTTTTTCCCGAATCCGCAAACACCAAGGAGTACCACTTTGGAATACCGTCATCTAGGCAAATCAGGCCTCAAGGTTCCCGTGTTGAGTTTTGGCACCGGCACTTTCGGCGGCAAGGGCGAGTTCTTCAGCGCGTGGGGCAGCACCGATGTGGCCGAGGCGCGCAAGCTCATCGACATCTGCCTCGAGGCAGGCGTCAACATGTTCGACAGCGCTGACATCTATTCGGCTGGTGCAGCCGAGTCGGTGCTCGGCGAGGCGATCAAGGGCCGGCCGCGCGACGGGCTGCTCATTTCCACCAAGGCCACCTTCCGCAGCGGCGAGGGGCCGAACGACGTCGGCTCGTCGCGCCATCACCTCGTGCAGGCTGTTGATGGGGCGCTCAAGCGCCTGGGCACCGACTACATCGACCTGTTCCAGCTGCACGGCTTCGATGCGAGCACGCCGGTGGAAGAAACGCTCGGCACGCTCGACGATCTCGTGCGCGCGGGCAAGCTGCGTTACATCGGCGTGTCGAATTTCTCGGGCTGGCACCTGATGAAGTCGCTGGCCGTTTCGGAGCGCTACGGCTTGGCACGCTACGTCGCCAATCAGACGTATTACTCGCTGGTCGGCCGCGACTACGAGTGGGAGCTGATGCCGCTGGCACAAGACCAGGGCGTGGGCGCGGTAGTGTGGAGTCCGCTGGGCTGGGGCCGGCTCACGGGCAAGATCCGCCGCGGCCAGCCGCTGCCCGCCAACAGCCGCCTGCACGCTACCGCCGACATGGGCCCGCCGGTGCCCGACGAACTGCTGTACCGCGTGGTCGACGCGCTGGAAAAGGTCGGCGCCGAAGTCGGCAAGACGGTGCCGCAGGTCGCGCTGAACTGGCTGCTGCAGCGCCCGACAGTGTCGAGCGTGGTGGTCGGTGCGCGCGACGAGGCGCAACTGCGGCAGAACCTCGGCGCGGTGGGCTGGAACCTCACGCCCGCGCAGGTTGCCGAGCTCGATGCGGCCAGCGCGACGACGCGGGCCTATCCCTACTGGCATCAGCAGGGTTTTCTCGAACGCAACCCCAATCCCGTTTAAGCCGGCGTCAGCCCGAGCACCCACCGCTTGAAGTGCTCGAGCGCCCCGGAGGCCGGCCGGCCTTCGGGGTACGCGAAGTAGTAGCCCTGGCGTACGTCGAGGTGCCGGTCCACCGGAATCACGAGTTCGCCGGCGCGCAACTCGTGTTCGATCAGGATGCGCGGCGCCAGGCCCACGCCCATGCCGGCCGCCGTGGCTGCGACGACCATGGTGAACAGTTCATAGCGCGGCCCGCGCGATGCGTGCACCGTGTATTCCCAGCCCTGCTGCGCATACCAGTCGCGCCACGCATGGGCGCGTGTGCTCAGGTGCACGTGGCGGCATTGCTCGAAGCCGGCTTCGTCCCACGGCCCGTGCGCATCGCGGAACGCGGGGCTGCAGATCGGCACCATCTCGCCCTCGGCAAAGATCAGCCCGCCGCGGGTGTTTGGCCAGAACTGGTCGCCGAAGTAGATGGCCGCGTCGTACGCGTTTTCCTGAAAAGAGAAGGGCTGCGAGCGCGCCGACAGGTTCACCGTGATGTTCGGATGCAGCAGGCTGAACTCCGGCAGCCGCGGTATCAGCCACTGCGTGGCAAAGGTGGTACCACCGCCAGCTCCAGCACAAAGCCCATCTCGTGGCCGGCGCTGATCTCCAGCGTGTCGCGGCGGATCTGGTCGAGGTGGCGGCGGATGCGTGCCGCGTATTCGCGGCCCACGTCGGTCAGCGTGAGCCGGCGCCGCACGCGCGAGAACAACGGCACGCCGAGCCGCTGTTCGAGCATGGCCACCTGCCGGCCGACGGCGCTTTGCGTCAGCGCCAGCTCGGTTGCCGCGCGGGTGAAGCTGCCCAGCCGCGCCGAGGCCTCGAAGGCCTGCAGCGCGCCGAGGTTGGGAATGTCTTTTCTCATCGGCGCTATTCTGCGTGTGTGTGGGCGAGCAACGAAGAAAGGCATTTCATGCGTCGTGTGGTGATCATCGGCGGCGGGGCCATCGGCTCCGCCATCGCCTACTTCCTGACCCGAAGCCCCGAAGAGGAGCCCTTCGAGGTCACAGTGGTCGAGCGCGATTTCTCGTACAAGCAGGCCTCGTCGGCGCTGTCGGCCAGCTCGATCCGCCAGCAGTTTTCCACCGCCATCAACATCGAGATGTCGCTGTACGGCATCGACTTTTTCCGCAATCTCGGCGAGACCCTGCGCGTGGGCGACGACGTGCCCGACATCGGTCTGGTCGAGCCCGGCTACCTGTACCTCGCCTCGCCGGCCGGCGTCGGCGTGCTGCGCGAGAACCATGCGATGCAGAAAGCGCACGCGGTGGATGTTGCGCTGATGACGCCCGACGAGCTGAAGGCGCGCTTTCCGTGGATATCGACAGAGGGTGTGGCGCTTGCATCGCTGGGCCTCTCGGGCGAGGGCTGGTACGACGGCTACAGCCTGCTGCAGGCCTTTCGCAAGAAGGCCGCCTCGCAGGGTGTGCGCTATGTACAGGCGCATGCGACGGGCTTGCGCCGCAATGGGCGAACGGTGACCGGCGTGCAGCTCGACAACGGCCAGACGTTGGAGGCCGATGTGGTCGTCAACGCCGCAGGTGCATGGGCCGCGAAGGTGGCGCAGTGGGCCGGCATCGACCTGCCCGTGCGTGGCCGCCGCCGCAGCGTGTTCAGCTTCTCGTGCCCCGACACGCTGCCCGGATGCCCGCTGGTGATCGACACCTCCGGCATCTGGCTGCGCCCCGAGGGCCGTCAGTTCATCTGCGGTTTCGCGCCGCCCGAAGACCAGGACCACGACGACGTGCCGCTCGACGTCGAGTACGAAGCCTTCGACAGCTTCATCTGGCCGTCACTGGCCGAACGCGTGCCAGCCTTCGAAGCCATCCGCATGACAGGCGCATGGGCGGGCTACTACGAGATGAACGTGTTCGACCACAACGCCATCCTCGGCCTGCACCCGGATTGCGACAACCTCTACTTCGCCAACGGCTTCTCGGGCCACGGCTTGCAGCAATGCCCGGCAGCGGGGCGCGGTGTGGTGGAGCTGATCCGCTTCGGTGAGTACCGCAGCCTTGACTTGTCGCCGGTGTCGTTCGCGCGAATCCTCGAGAACAGGCCGTTGCTCGAGAAGAATGTGATCTAGCGATGGCCCTTTTCAGGGCGTTGCCAGCGCCGTGAACGGCCCCGGCTGCCCCAGCGCTGACTGCCCCTCGTTGAGCACGGCGACCAGCCTGCCATAGAAGAACGGAAGGCCAAAGTCGATGGTACCGCTGCCCGAGTTCGTGGCGGCGATGTTGTTGACCGCCACCACACCCGGGTTGCTTGTGAAAAGCGACTGTGCGCTCGCAACCGCGAAACTCTGGCTCAACGGCGCTCCTGCCGCGGCGGTGAAACTGGCGCTCAGGTCCAGCGTGCTGGCAGGGCAGTAGAAACCGGCGAAGTTGCCGCTTTGCGGACACTGGGTGATCGTGGAATCGTTGAGGAAGAAGAAGTTCGACCCGCTGTCGAGAAAGCTGTCGGGAAAACTCGTGTTCTTGTAGGTGGCCGAGACGCTGAGCGTGCGCGGATTGGTCTGCAGCACCGTCGCCCCGCTCATGGCGTTGTTGGATTGCGTGGCTACTCCGAAGTAGAGCGTGCCGACGGTGACTCCCTGGCCCGCAGAGGAAATCGCCGGCAGGCCGAGCACGACCCCGTTGTTGTCCTGCGCGAAGTTGGCAACGACGTTCTGCGATTGCATCGCGACCGGCACCGCCGTGTTCTGGCACTGACCTCCCGACGGGCAGGCGTAGTAGGTGGCCGCAATGGCCTTCTGCGCACATGCCGAGCCGCAGTCCTGCAGGAAGGCGGCCACGCCGATGATGCCGTTCGTTCCCAGGTCCGCGGGGGTGTTCTCGGCCTGCAGCGTTCCGTTGTCCGAGCACGCGTTGGGCACGGTGCCAGACGCCGGGTCTCCCACGATCTGCAGCGGTTGCGACGTCGCGGACTTCGGCCCCAGCGTGATGTCGGCAACCCGCATCGTTCCCCACGTGTAGCCGTCCAGGAACTGCTCGCACGCATTCAGGGGTGTGCTGTTCACCGTCTCCTGTGGCAGAGCTGCAAGCATCGACGAGCTGAGCGCCGCGGCAGCGATGCGCACGCCCGTGGAGCCGGTGTCGACCAGCACGTTGTCGATCGTCTGGCATGTGCCGGTTCCCGGCGCGCAGAGTTGCACGCTGACCTGCGGAAGGTTGACCCCGCTCGAATCGGTTCCGTGCGACACGGTGAGGGACATCGAGTTCTGCGAGGTTGTCGCAGGGGCCGGTGTGGAAGCCGGTGCCGAAGTCGATGCGGGACTGCTGGTGGGCAGCAGCCCGATCGGCAGGGCGCCGCTGCTTGCGCCGCCCCCGCCGCCACCACAGGCGACGAGTCCCAGCAGGCTCGCGGCGCATGCCGCCGCGACAGCCGCTCGAAGAATCAAGGTCCTGGCGCCGGCAACGCGCCGGTTGCCTGCTTGTCGTTGTTCCATGGGCACGGTGTGTGGTTGCAAGCGGGTTGAAAGGATCAGGAGCCTTGTTCCGGGATGGACAGCGTGTTCGGGTCGAGGCCTGGAGGCAGCATCCGGGGCAGCCAGGCAACGCCCGTCGAGGAGCGCTGGTGCGCGGAGGCCCGCACCGCGAATGTCTCGTCCATCTGCGAGGTCGTGGCGTGAGAGCCCCTGCCTTGCTGGCGCAGCTCGCGTGCGTTGCGCGACATCTGTGTGGCGTAGCGCGTGCCCAGCAGCACCGACAGTTCCGGCCGGTGCGAGCCGCGCCACGCCACCGCGAACACGGTGCCGTCGCTCGTCAGGTATTCGCGCTGGATCAACCCGTCGGGCAGCGTGACTTCCCGCATGCTCCAGCTGGTGGCGGTTCCCGCCGTTGCGCTGCCGGTTGCTTGGTCACTCGCCTTGCGTGACTCTGTGGCGACGCGCTGGCCCGGACCCAGTGTGGGAGCGCCACCCAGCTCCGCGAACGCGGAAGGTGTTCCGAACACGGCTGCGGCGAGCCCGAGCCCGAGCCCGAGCCCGGCCAGCACCGCGGGCCCTTTGGCGTGGCGCGCGTGACACTTTCGTGAACCATGTTCCATTCAGACTTCCTTTCTGTCCCGACGCGCGAAGATTACTGCTCGCTGGCGTCAGCTTGGCAAAGACCCGGGGCGCTGCATTGGCTGAAACACCAAGTCGGCCAGCGATCAGGTTGGCGGTGTTAACGAGTCGTCGGGGAGGGCGTAGGATGGCCGCCAGAGAGGTGCACCTACCCATGACCGCACAGACACTGATCGACACCGCCCGCGCGCTCGTCGCCGGCGACAAGGGCTTGCTCGCGATGGACGAGAGCAATGCCACCTGCAACAAGCGCTTTGTGGCGCTGGGCATCCCGCAGACCGAGGCGGCGCGGCGTGACTGGCGTGAACTGATCGTCACCGCGCCGGGGCTGGGCGACAGCATCAGCGGCGCGATCCTGTTCGACGAGACCATCCGTCAGAAGACGAACGCGGGTCAGCCGTTTGCCAAGGCGCTGGAGAGCGTGGGCATCATCCCCGGCATCAAGGTCGACACGGGCGCGAAGCCGCTGGCCGGACATCCCGGCGAGACCGTGACCGAAGGGCTGGATGGTCTGCGCGAACGTCTGGCTGAATATGCCGGCATGGGCGCGCGCTTTGCCAAGTGGCGGGGCGTGATCGCCATCGGCGACGGCCTGCCGACGCGCGCCTGCATTCGCGTCAACGCCCACGCGCTCGCTCGTTACGCCGCGCTGTGCCAGGAAGCCGGCCTGGTGCCCATCGTCGAGCCCGAGGTGTTGATGGACGGCGGCCATTCGCTCGCGCGCTGCGCCGAAGTGACCGAAGAAGTGCTGCACAAGACCTTCGCCGAACTGCGCGCGCAGGGCGTATTGCTCGAAGGCATGCTGCTGAAGCCGAACATGGTGCTGCCCGGGCAGAAGGCCGTTGTGCAGGATTCTGTAGAGGCGGTTGCGGAGGCCACGGTCAACTGCCTGCTGCGCACCGTGCCCGCCGCCGTTCCCGGTGTGGCGTTTCTCTCGGGCGGCCAGTCGGCGCAGCTGGCTTCTGCCCGGCTGAACGAAATGAACATCCGGTTCAAGTCGCGCATGCCGTGGGCGCTGGCCTTCTCGTTCTCCCGCGCGGTGCAGCAGCCCGCGCTCGATGCGTGGAAGGGCGATGCCGCCAACGTGTCTGTTGCCCAAAAAGCGCTGGTGCTCCGCACCCGGGCCAACCAGGCCGCGCGTCGCGGTGACTACAAAGAGGCATAGAGCCACGCATGACGACCCCTCAGGACCTGTACCACCAGAAGCTGGCATCCGCAGCCGACGCCGTGCGCCAGGTGCGCAACGGCGACATGATCGTCGTGCCGACGGGAGTCGGCGAGCCGCCCACGCTGCTCACGGCACTGTCGGAGCATCGCCGCGATTTCCGCGACGTGAAGGTCGCGCAGATTCTTGCGATGCGCAAGTACGCCTACATCGACCCCGAGACAGTCGAGCATGTGCGCCACGTCGCGCTGTTCTTCGGCGGCGCCACCCGCGCGGGCGGGCAGGAGGGCTGGATCGACTTTCTGCCGAACTACTTCTCGGAGATTCCGGCGCAGATCGAGCGCGGGCAGATGCCGGCCGACGTGGTCTTCAGCATGGCCTCGCCGATGGACGCGCATGGCTACTTCGCCCTGAGCCTGGGCGCCGACTACACGATGGCCGCCGTTGCCAAGGCGCGCGCCGTGGTGCTTGAGGTGAACCCGAACGTGCCTTTTGCCTATGGTGCCTGCCATGTGCACATTTCGCAGGTGGCTGCGCTGGTGGAAAACGAGGCGCCGGTGATGGAGGTCGGCCTGCCGAAGATCGGGGTGGTGCAGGAAGCCATCGGCAAGTATGTGGCCGACCTGATCGACGACGGTTCGACGCTGCAGATCGGCTACGGAGGCATTCCCGACGCAGTGGTGATGCAGCTCACGCACAAGCACGACCTGGGCATTCACACCGAGATGATCGGCGACGGCATTCTCACGCTGGTGGAGAGCGGGGCCGTGACCAATCGGCGCAAGAACTACCTGCCGGGCAAGTCGATCGCCACCTTCGCGCTGGGTTCGAGCAAGCTATACCGCTTCATGGACCGCAACCCGGCGCTGGAGATGCACCCGGTGAACTTCACCAACGACCCGGCGCTGGCGGGGCTCAACGACAACCTCATCGCAATCAACGCGACGATGCAGATCGATCTGCTGGGGCAGTGCGGCTCCGAGAGCCTGGGCCATGCGCCGTACTCGGGGACGGGCGGGCAGTCTGACTTCGTGCGCGCCGCTAACCGTTCGCGTGGCGGCAAGGCCTTCATCGTGCTGCCTTCGACGGCCAAGGGCGACACCATCTCGCGCATCGTGCCTTCGCTGTCGCCGGGCACGCATGTGAGCACGAGCAAGAACGACATCAACTATGTGGTCACCGAATACGGTGTGGCCCAGTTGCGAGGCAAGTCGGCGAAGCAGCGGGCCCGCGAGCTCATCGGCATCGCGCATCCGGCCTTCCGGGCGAAGCTGACCGAGCAGGCCAAGCGGCTGAAGCTGCTGTAGGCCTGCAGGTTGGCGATCAGCCGGCCTTGGACGCCTTCACCAGCGAAGGCGTTGCCTTGTAGATCTCCGGGAACAGCTTCTTCAGGTCGTCGATCTTCGGCATGTCGTTGATCGCGATGTAGGGCTGGCTCGGGTGCAGCGTCAGGTAGTCCTGGTGATAGTCCTCGGCCGCATAGAAGGGTTTGGACATCTCGACCGTGGTGGCCAACTGCTTGCCGAAGGTCTTGGCCTGGTTCAGCTGCGCGATGTAGGCGGTGGCGATGCGCGCCTGTTCGGCGTTTTCGGCGAACACTGTGGAGCGGTACTGCGTGCCGGTGTCCGGGCCCTGGCGGTTGAGTTCGGTCGGGTCGTGCGCCACCGAGAAGTAGATCTGCAGCAGCTTGCCGTAGCTGACCTGCTGCGGGTCGTAGGTGATGCGCACCGATTCGGCATGGCCCGTGCGGCCCGAGCCGACTTCGTCGTAGCGTGCCGTCTTGGCGTCGCCGCCGGCGTAGCCCGAGACGGCATTGCTCACGCCCTTGACCCGCTGGAACACACCCTGCACGCCCCAGAAACAGCCGCCGGCGAATACGGCGGTTTCGGTCTTTGCGGCCGGCGGTGCCACGAGGTCGGCCATGGGCGCGGGCACACGGCGGGCGGTTTCTGCGAACGAAGGCACCGCGTGCCAGACCAGTGCGGCGGCAGCCAGCGTGCCGGCGGTGAGTGCGAGGGATTTCATGGGGGTTCCTTGAGGGGCAGGATTTCAGTGGCTGGATAACCGGTTGGCGCGACATTGACGCCGAATCTGTCGGGCGTCAATGGCGCTTGCGGGGTGCTCTGCTTACTTCTTCATCTCGTCCTTGCTCATGCTGTCCTTCTTCATGGCGTCCTTGGACATCGAGTCTTTGGCCATCGAATCCTTCTTCATGGCGTCCTTCGACATGGAGTCCTTCGCCATCGAGTCTTTCTTCATGCCGTCCTTGGACATCGAGTCCTTGGCCATGCCGTCTTTCGCCATTTCGTCCGCGGCGAAGGCCGAGGCGCCGGCGAAGGCCATGCAGGTTGCGAGCAGGGTTGCAGTGAGCTTGTTCATTGGAGTCTTCCTGGGTTGAGTTTGGATTTCGTTTCAAAGATCGGCCTGGTTACAGTGAACTGGGCCTCGCGCTTTCTTCGGCAGTCGAGCGGCTGTGGCGGCCCCTCAGCTCCCTCCGAACCAGTTGTAGCCCTGGTCTTCCCAGTAGCCACCTGTGTAGGTGTTGGTGACGAACATCGCCTTGATGTGCTTCGGGTTCTTGTAGCCAAGCTTGGTCGGCATGCGCAGCTTCATCGGAAAGCCGTACTTGGGCGGCAGCGGCTGGCCGTCGTAGGTCAGCGTCAGCAGCGTCTGCGGATGCAGCGCGGTGGGCATGTCGATGCTGGTGTAGTAGTCGTCCGCGCACTTGAAGCCGATGTACTTGGCAGTCAGGTCGGCGCCGATATGGCGCAGGAAGTCGGCAAAGCGCACGCCGCCCCATTTGCCGATGGCGCTCCAGCCTTCCACGCAGATGTGGCGCGTGATCTGGTCGTGCTGCGGCATGGCGCGCAACTCGGCCAGTGTCCATGCGTGCTTGTCGGCGACCATGCCGGTCACTTCGAGCTTGTAGCTGGCTTCGTCTACTTCGCGCACCTCGTCCTCGCCGTAGTAGGCGTTGAACGGAAAGGGGCGCGTGATCTCGGCTTCGGTGTAGGTCGGGGCAAGCTGCGTGGGGCTGAAGATCAGGCCCTGCACCTTGTCGTTGAAGCGCGAGATCTTCGTGAGCGCGGCTTCCACCTGCGCGTTGTCGCTGATGCTGCAGCCCGTGAGCAGCGAGAGGCCGCCGAGCGTGAGCGAGCGTTGCAGGAAGGCGCGGCGCGAAGGCTGGTCGAGCTTCTTCGCAATCAGCGTGCGGGCTTCGAGCAGCACGGCGTCGCCGTCGATGCCGCTCAGGGTGGGGGCTTTGAAGATTTTCATCAGGCTTTTGGCACACGGCCGCGGATCATGGTGAGGAGGGTGCGGGGCACCAGGGCCACCATCACGAGGTGCACGACGACGAAGGCGACGATGGCGGCCATCGCAAAGAAGTGGATGCGGCGCGCAAACTCGTAGCCGCCCAGCAGGTCGCGCAGCACGGCGAACTGCACCGACTTCCAAAGCACCAGGCCCGACAGCACGATCACGATCAGGTCGAGCATCACGAACAGGTAGGCCAGCTTCTGCACGCTGTTGTAGTGGCGCGGGTCGGCATGCGAGAGCTTGCCTTTCAGGGCAGCCAGTGCATCGTTCAAGATGCCGCGCGGCGTCACCGGGAAGAACTTGGCGAAGAGTCGGCCGCTGGCGATGTTCAGGGTCAGATACACGAGGCCGTTGAACACCAGCAGCCACATGGCCGCAAAGTGCCACTGCAGTGCGCCGCCCAGCCAGCCGCCGAGCGTGATCACGGTCGGGATGGTGAACGGGAAGAACGGCGCCGCGTCATAGATGCGCCAGCCGCTCGTCACCAGGATCACCACGGCCAGCGCGTTGAGCCAGTGCGTGATGCGCATCCACAGCGGATGAATCGGGTGGCGGGCATCGGCCTGCGGGGCGAGAGGGGCGATGGCTGTGCTGTTCATGGGGCGGATTGTTGGGCGCACCCCATGGCCGATTCATCACGCAAAGTTCAATTAATCGTGATAACTCCGCAAGCCGTATCGCAGGACAATGGCGCCCTATGGACACCTCCAAGCGCGTGCTGATCGTCGAAGACGACGCCCACATTGCCGAGCTTCTGCGCATGCACTTGCGCGACGAAGGCTATGCGGTCGAGCACGCCGCCGACGGCCACGCCGGCCTGCGCGAGCTGGAGCGCGGCAACTGGGACGCGCTGGTGCTCGACCTGATGCTGCCCGGCATCGACGGCCTCGAGATCTGCCGCCGCGCCCGAGCCATGACGCGCTACACGCCGATCATCATCATCAGTGCCCGCTCGAGCGAGGTGCATCGCATCCTTGGCCTGGAGCTGGGCGCCGACGACTATCTAGCCAAGCCTTTCTCGGTGTTAGAACTGGTGGCGCGCGTGAAGGCGCTGCTGCGGCGCACCGACGCATTGGCGCGCAATGCGCGCATGGAGTCGGGCAGTCTCACGCTCGGCAACCTTGACATCGAGCCGCTGGCGCGCGAGGTGCGGGTGAACGGCAAGCTCATCGAACTCACGCCGCGCGAGTTCGACTTGCTTTACTTCTTTGCTCGGAACCCCGGCAAGGTGTTCTCACGGCTCGACCTGCTCAACCAGGTCTGGGGCTACCAGCACGACGGCTACGAGCACACCGTCAACACGCACATCAATCGGCTGCGCACCAAGGTCGAGGCCGATCCGGCGGAGCCACGGCGCATCCTCACGGTATGGGGGCGGGGCTACAAGCTGTCGGCCACTGCGGACGGGGAGGACTCTGCGTGATGGCGTGGGCCACGCTGTCGCGGCGGCTGTCGGCCGTGTTCGCGGTGCTGCTGCTGGTGTGCTGCGGGGCCTCGGCGTGGCTGCAGATGCGCTCCAACGGCATCCACGAACAGGAGGTCATCCAGCGCCTGTCGCTCGGGCTCGCGGCGCACATCGCCGAGAACTCCGAGCTGATGAAGCCCGGCGGACTCAACCAGGAGGCGGTGAAGGACCTGTTCGACAAGCTGATGGCTGTCAATCCGAGCGTGGAGGTCTACCTGCTGGGGCTGGACGGTCGCATCAAGGCGCAGGCCGCGCCGCTCGGGCACCTGAAGCGCGACAAGGTCGAACTGGGGCCGATCCGCAAGCTGCTGTCGGGTGCGCCGCTGCCCATCGGGGGGGACGATCCGCGCAGCCTTGACGCGTCCAAGGTGTTCAGCGCCGCGCCGCTGCGCATGGACGGGCGCGACGTGGGATACGTCTACGTGGTGCTGCAGGGCGAAGACCACGACGCGCTGGTCGCCAATGCGGCAACCGACAACGTGCTGCGCACCACGCTGTGGTCGATGGGGCTGGTGGCGCTGCTCGGTCTGCTCGCGGGCCTCGCGGCCTTTCGCCTCATCACGCGGCCGCTGCGTGAGCTGACTTCAGCGGTCAAGCGCTTCGAGACCGAAGGCATCGCCTCGCTCGAAAGCGAAGCTCCCACGCTGGAGCGCCTCTCGCATGGCAGCGACGAAATCGCGCAACTGGGACAGGCCTTCACGCAGATGACGCGCCGCATCGCCGAGCAATGGCGCGAGCTGACGCTGCAAGACCAGCAGCGCCGCGAGCTGTTCGCCAACATCTCGCATGACTTGCGCACGCCGCTCACCTCGCTGCATGGCTATCTCGAAACGCTGCTGCTCAAGGCCGGCACGCTCAGCGAGGAAGAGCGTCGGCGCTATCTGGAAATTGCCCTCGGCCAGAGCCGCAAGGTCGGCCGCCTCGCGCAGGAAGTGTTCGAACTGGCGCGCCTCGAATACGGCGTGGTCAAGCCCGAGAAGGAAAACTTCGCGCTGGCCGATCTGGTGCAGGACGTGTTCCAGAAGTTCGAGCTGGCGGCCGAGGCGCGGCACCAACGCCTCAGGCCCGACATCGCACCGGGCCTGCCGGTAGTGTCGGCCGACCTCGGCATGATCGAGCGCGTGCTGACCAACCTGCTCGACAACGCGATCCGCCACACGCCCGAGGGCGGCGAGATCGTGGTGCAGCTGCGCGCCGAGAACGCGGGCGTGACGGTGCAGGTGAGCGACACGGGCCCCGGCATTCCGGGCGAGCTGCAGCCGGCCCTGTTCATGCGCCCCGTGTTCATGAGCGGATCGCGCACCGACAGCGCGAGCAGCGGCGGGCTGGGCCTGGTGATCGTGAAGCGCATTCTTCAGCTGCATGGCAGCGACATCCGGCTTGTGCAGCAGCCGGACAAGGGCGCGGTGTTTCGCTTTCAGCTGGGTGGTGCGGCAAGCGCCTGAAGGGCTTGCAGGTTTGCCTGCGCGTGGGTGACGATGCTGCAAGAGCAGCACAACCCTCACGCAAGGAGACAAGCCAGATGCCCGCCTTCGAAACCGTCCTGATCGACAAGGATCCGCAGCACCCGCGCATCGCGCGCCTCTTGCTCAACCGACCCGAGAAGCTCAACGCCATCGGCGAGACCACGCCCTCGGAGATTCGACGCGCGGTCGAATGGGCCGAAGCCGACGACGAGGTGCACGTGATCGTGGTCGAAGGCGCAGGCCGCGCCTTCTGCGCCGGCTATGACCTTGGCGACTACGCCGAAGGCCACGGGCGTGAAGGGCAGGGCGACCACCCCTGCCGGCAAGAGAAAACGCCATGGGACCCGATGCTCGACTACGCCGCCATGAAGCGCAACACCGACGACTTCATGGCCCTGTGGCGCAGCCGCAAGCCCACCATCGCCAAGGTGCACGGCTATGCAGTTGCGGGCGGCAGCGACATCGCGCTGTGCTGCGACCTGCTGACCATGGCCGACGATGCGCGCATCGGCTACATGCCCACGCGCGTGTGGGGCTGCCCGACCACCGCGATGTGGACCTACCGCCTCGGTGCCATGCGCGCCAAGCAGCTCATGTTCACGGGCGACACCATTGCCGGCACGCAGGCGGCCGATTGGGGTCTCGCCAATTTCTCGGTGCCCGCCGATCAGCTCGACGACGCCACGCTGAAGCTCGCACTGCGCATCGCGGGCGTGCCGCGTTCGCACCTGATGATGCACAAGCTGGTCGTCAATCAGGTCTGGCATTCGATGGGGCTGGAGCAGAGCCAGATGTTCGCCACCGTGTTCGATGGCATCACGCGGCACAACCCCGAAGGCATGTGGTTCAGGCGCCAGGCCGAGGCCGAAGGCTTCAAGAGCGCGGTGCAGTGGCGCGACAGCGGCCGGCCGATTCCCGAAGGCGACGAAGCCCGCGCACGCATTGCCGAGCTCGAAGCGAAGCTGGCAGCGCGCGGCTGATCCGGCACGGGCAGGCGCCGGTGCGCGCCGATGGCCCTTTGTCGCGTGGTGCATGTCACGCGACCGACACCTCCCCCTTCGATGATCCGGCGCGCCCGCCGCCAACCTGCTCGGCAGCCAAAGGCGGGCGTATTTGCATCGATAGAAACAAATAGGGGGAATTTCAATGCAGTTGTTAACTTTTTCCAGGACCACCCTGGCGGCTTGTGCCTGTGCGTTCATGGCGGCATGCGGTGGTGGCAGTGGCGGCGGCGGTGGCATGCCCGCGCTGCCCGATGCGCCGGCGTCACCGCCGGCGGCGCCTCCTGCGCCGGCTCCAGCTCCAGCTCCGGCTCCAGCGCCAGTGGAGGCGGCACCCGTGCTCGTCATCGGTCATCGCGGCGCTTCAGCGCAGCGGCCTGAACACACGCTGGCTTCGTACCAGCAGGCCATCGACGACGGAGCCGATTTCATCGAACCCGACCTGGTGCCCACCAAGGACGGCGAACTGGTCGCCCGCCACGAGAACGCCATTGCCATCGTCGACGCAGCCGGCACCGTGATCGAGGCCACCACCAACGTGGCCGACGTGCCGAAGTTCGCTGACCGCAAGGCCACCAAGGTCATCGACGGCATCTCGATCACAGGCTGGTTCACCGAGGACTTCACGCTGGCCGAACTCAAGGAGCTGAGGGCCCGCGAGCGCATTCCGAAACTGCGCCCGGCCAACGTGTCGTACAACGACCAGTTCCAGGTGCCCACGCTCGACGAAGTGATCCAGCTCGCCAAGGCCCAGTCGGTGGCCAAGGGCCGCGTGATCGGCATCTACCCAGAGACCAAGCACCCGACCTACTTCCGCTCGATCGGCCTGCCGCTCGAGAAGAAGCTGCTCGACACCCTGCAGAAGCACGACCTGAACAAGGCCGATGCCCCGGTGTTCGTGCAGTCCTTCGAGACGGGCAACCTGAAGGACATCCGCCTGAAGAGCACGGTGAAGATTGTCCAGCTCGTCTACTCGGCGGGCGCGCCCTACGACCTCGAGGTACTGGGCGACAAGCGAACCTATGCCGATCTCAAAAAGCCCGAGGGCCTGGCCGAGATCGCGACCTATGCGCAGGGCATCGGCGCGGACAAGGCGAGCGTGATCCCGGTGGTCGGCGGCAAGCTGGGCACGCCGACCACGCTTGTGAAGGACGCACACGAGAAGAAGCTGCAAGTCCACATCTGGACCATCCGGCCCGAGAACAACTTCCTGCTCGACAGCTTCAAGAAAGAGCCCAAGACCGACCCGACTGTGTACGGCGACACGGCCGGGGAGATCAAGGCTTTTCTCGATGTGGGCATCGATGGCCTTTTCGCCGACAGCCCCGCGACGGCGGTGCCGGTGGTCAAGGCGTATCGGGCGGCGCGGTCGAGGTAGCAGCCCACAAGAGGGGCGGCGCTCAGTTCTTGCGACGCGTGACGACCACCGTCGCTTCGAGGCCTTCGTAGGCCTCGGCGTCGCCATACCAGCTGCCCGAAATGGGCGCTGCCTGCGCCGGGTCGCGCGTGACGCCGACGCGGATCAGCTGGCCGCTGCCCATCAGGTTGTTTGTCGGGTCGAAGGCCAACCAGCCGATGCCCGGCAGATAGGCTTGCAGCCAGGCGTGCGTGGTGCCGGCGCCGGTCATCGATTCGCCCTTGGTCTGGGCGGCGTTGTCGAGCGCGGCGTCGTAGAGGTAGCCGGAGACGAAGCGCGTGGCAATGCCAAGGCGTCGCGCGGCTTCCATCATCAGCAGGGCGTAGTCGCGGCAGCTGCCGCTGCCCAGCGCCAGCGTGACGAGCGGCGTCTGCGTGCCTTCTTCATCGCGCGCCTTGTATTCGAGGCTCTGGCCGATGTGCGCGTTCATGCGCGTGAGCACCTCGCGCGTGCTGTTGGGCTTGTCGGTGTGCAGGAACTGGTGGGCCCAGCGGATCAGCGTGCCCTGGTTGTCGTCGTCGTGGTGCGGGCGCAGGTAGTGCTCGAGGTCGAGGCGCTCCTGCACCGAATAGGCGAAGGGCAAAAATTCGGCGGCCGGGTCGAGCGCCAGCTGGTCCTGCTGCGCCGGCACGTGCTCGATGGTGAACGAGCACACGATGCGCAGCTCGGTCGCTTCGCCCATGGGCTGCACCAGCGCGACGGAATTGGAATGCGGGTCTTGAATGAGCCGTGTGAAGGCCTGCGGGCTCACCTGCAGGTCGGTGGCCAGCACGCGCAGGTCGTGGCTGTCGCGTGGACGGAACATCACGCGGTGCAAGCCGAAGGTGACCGGCTTGTTGTAGCGATAGACGGTGGTGTGCTTGATGTCGTACTGGATGGCCATGCGGTGCATTCTCAGTGTTCCCATGGCAAAACGGTGGATTGGCGTGGGCACATGCCGCAGAATCGGCGCCCGTCCGGGCTTTGCCCGGGTCGATTCGGGTTTATTCACCCAGGAGATTCCGGCCCGCCATGTACTCCGCCACCTTCAGCTTCGCTGGTCAAGGCCCCGCGTAGCAGCCATGCCTGAAGCGTTCGGTCTCGTTCAAGTGCTGGGCGGGCTGGCGATCGGCATCTTTTCGGGTGCGATGGCCGGGCTGCTCGGTGTGAGCCCTGGCGGGGCGCTGGTGCCCGCGCTGGCGTTGATGCCCGGCCTGGGGCAGCACGATGCGCAGGCCATTTCGCTCGCAGCGCAGTTGGTGCCGACCAGCCTGGCGGGGTTTCTGCGCTACCGGGTGTCGGGACATGGGGCCTCGTGGCGCACGGTGATCTGGATCTCGCTCGGGTTTCTGGCTGGGGCTTATGCGGGCGCGCGTGGAGCGAGTCATGTCGCCGATGCGGCGCTGCGGTGGATGTTCGTGGGGTATCTGCTGGTGCTGGCGACGCTGGTCGTGCTGAAGTCGCCTGCGAAGGCTGCGGGCGTAGATGCGACGCAGGCCGATGAGCCGCGCGGGGCGGTCGTTGCGCTGGTGGTCGTGGGCATGGTCGCGGGTGCGTCGTCGGGCTTGCTCGGCATCGGCGGCGGGCTGGCCATCACGGCGCTGCTGACGGTGGCGCTGCATTACTCGCAGCACCGGGCGCAGGCGGTGAGCCTGGCGATCAATGCGCTACCGCTGGCGTTGCCGGCGGTGCTTGTCTATGCCAGCGTCGCCAACGGGCTGCCCTGGGTGTTGCTGGGCTTTGTCGTGCTGGGGTTGTGGATCGGCACGGCGGCCGGGGCGCGGCTGGCGACCCGGCTGGACGAGCGGGCGCTGCGCAGGTACTTCTTCGTGCTGGTGATCTGCATGGCGCTGCTGATGGCCTGGCGGGCATCGGGCGCGGGCTGACCGGATCCGTTCAGAGTCGCTGCGTGCCGAGTGCCTTGGCCAGCGTGGCGGGCAAGGGCAGCGGCTCGGCATGCCACTGCGCGGCCAGCAGTTCTGCGCACAGCGCGGCAAAGCTCAGGCCGCGCGAGCCCAGCGCGGTGCAGGCCCAGAGGCCGCCTGCATCGGCGTCGAGCGGGCCGACCAGCGGTCGCCGGTCGCCCGAGGCGCAGCGGATGCCGACCCAGGCGTTGACCTGGCCGTGCGCGAACGAAGGGGCCAGCGCGGAGGCCGCGGCCGGATGCAGCCGCGCAAGGCGCTCGCGGTTGGCCTCGCTGTCCGCTTCGGTGGGGGCGAGGTTCGTGCTGTCGCGGTCGAAGGTCGCGCCGGCCAGCCAGATCGGGGCGCCTTTGGCATCGGGCACGTGAGCGACCAGATGGCCGTCGCCGTTGAGGGGCGTGGCGGGGAGGGCGGCACCGTCGGGCATCGGGCCCCAGGCGACTTGGCCGCGTACCGGCTGAAGAGGGAGCTTGGGGGCGAATCGGCCCGATTCGAAGCCTGCGGCGATCACCACGCGGTCGGCTTCGGCCAGCACGTCTCCGGCGCGGTCGTACAACTGCCAGGCGCCGTCGCTGTGCATCACACGCGCCACGCGGCACCCACCTCGAAACTCGACACCCGGCTGCCGCAGCCACGCGGCGATCAGCCGATGCGGCCGCACCCAGGCAGCGCGTGCGTGCCAGAGGGCGGGCGCATCGCCCGGCAGTCCGACAGCCGCCAATTGCTCGGCGCTCGCAGGCCACGATTCGTTGGGGCCGCTGTCGCTCCAGCCAGCCGGCACGCGCGTATCGCCGTCGGGCCGGCGCTCCAGCACGCCGGTGGCGTGCCAGTCGCTGCCTTCTTCCAGCAATCGTGTCAGTTCGGCCCACGTGGCGCGGATGCCTGCGCGTGTGAGCCGCGACAGCAGCGCGTCGTCGGGCGACACATGCGGCGCCAGCATGCCCACCGGCAGCCCCGAGGCACCAGAGGCGGGCCAGTCGGCAGCGTCCAGCACGGTAACCTGCCATCCGCGCCGCGCAAGGCTCGCCGCCACGGCCGCGCCTGCAAGCCCGGCGCCGATGACGGCGCAGCGGCCCGGCGTGTCGATGCGCTCGGGCGCGGGGCCACGGCGGCGCACCGTCCAGGCGGGCGCGAACACGCCGCGCAGGCAATCGCGCTTGGGAGGAAGGCCTTGGTCTTTTTCGACCGAGAACCCGAACTGCTTGAGCGCGTCGCGCACCGCCCGCGCAATCGTCCATGTGGCGATGCGCGTGCCTTGCCGCGCAAAGCGCGACACGGCCTTGAGCGTGTCTTCCGACCACATGGCAGGGTTCTGCTGCGGGCTGAAGCCGTCGAGAAAGATGCTGTCGGCCTCGAAGCGCTGGGCGCGCAGCATCGGCTGCACGTCGCCGATGCAGAGGGTGAGCAGCACGCGGCCTTCGTCGAAAGCCAGCCGGTGGAAGCCCGGCAGCAGCCCGTGCCACTGCGCGGCCAGTTCGCGGGCGAGGGAGGCCAGTTCGGGATACGCCCCGGCCGCGCGTAGAACGTCGTCAGCCGAAACCGGATGCGCCTCGACCGAAACGAAGTGCAGCATCCGTGGCCGCTCGGCGTCTGCACGCCAAGCCTGCCAGGTTGTCAGGAAATTGAGGCCAAGGCCGAAGCCGGTTTCGAGAACCAGCCATTGCGGCTGTCCGATCCAGGCTTCCGGCAGCCCGCAACCGCCCAGAAACACATGGCGCGACTGCGCCAGTGCTCCGGTTTCGGTGTGATAGATGTCGTCGAAGCGCTCGCTGCGGGGAACGCCGTCGGCGCGCCAGGCGACGGGCTCGGCGGCCAAGACGGGCTCAGTTCGACGGGGGTACGTAGCCTTGCGCCACGTCGGCGCCTTCGCCGAAGAAGTGCTTTTCCATCTGCCGCGCCAGGTACTGGCGGGCGCGCAGATCGGCCAGGTTCAGCCGGTTTTCATTGACCAGCATGGTCTGCTGCTTGAGCCAGGCGGCCCAGGCTTCCTTGCTGACGTTTTCCCACAGGCGCTTGCCCAGCTCGCCTGGGTAGGGCGGGAAGTCGAGCCCTTCGGCCTCTTTGCCGAGCTTGATGCACTGAACCATGCGTGCCATTTCGATTGCCTTTGAACGGGAAAAGTGGGGAAAGCGGTTGCTTAGTTGATTTGGCTATTTAGAACTGAAAACTTGGTCGTTCCAGTTTCTATATGTCGTATTGAGAATACGCAGCTTCATTGATATGCCTTTTCAGAGCAAGACACCATGAGCCTCCGCCGCGACTTTATCAAGCTTTCCCTGGGTGCCGGCGTGGCCGGTGCCATGGCCCTGTCGGCGTTGCCGACGTTCGCACAAGGCGGCGCGGCTCCCGTGACGCTGCTGAACGTGTCCTATGACCCGACGCGCGAGCTGTATGTTGACTACAACCAGGCCTTCGCCAAGTACTGGAAGGCCAAGACCGGCCAGGACGTGACGGTCAAGCAGTCGCATGGCGGCTCGGGCAAGCAGGCCCGCTCGATCATCGACGGCATCGACGCCGACGTAGCCACGCTGGCGCTGGGCGGCGACGTCGATGCGCTCGTCACGCACGGCGGCCTCGTCAAGGCCGACTGGCAGAAGCGCCTGCCGCACAACTCTGCCCCCTATACCTCGACCATCGTGTTCCTGGTGAAGAAGGGCAACCCCAAGGGCCTGAAAGACTGGGACGACCTGATCAAGCCCGGCGTGCAGGTGATCACCCCCAACCCCAAGACCTCGGGCGGCGCCCGCTGGAACTACCTGGCCGCTTGGGAGTTCGCCAAGCGCAAGTACGGCGGCGATGCCAAGGCCAAGGAATACATCGGCAACCTGTTCAAGAACGTGCCCGTGCTCGACACCGGCGCGCGCGGCTCGACCATCACCTTCGTGCAACGCGGCGTGGGCGACGTGCTGCTGGCCTGGGAGAACGAAGCCTTCCTGGCGCTGAAGGAATTCGGCCCCGAGAAGTTCGAGATCGTGGTGCCCTCCATTTCCATCCTGGCCGAGCCCAGCGTGGCGGTGGTCGACAAGGTCGTCGACAAGAAGGGCACGCGCGCCGTGGCCGAGGAATACCTGAAGTACCTGTACTCGGACGAAGGCCAGGACATCGCGGGCCGCAACTTCTACCGTCCGACGTCTGACAAGGCAAAGGCCAAGTACGACAAGCAGTTCCCCAAGCTGACGCTGGTGACCATCGACCAGGCCTTTGGCGGCTGGGCGAAGGCCGACAAGGAGCATTTCGCCGACGGCGGCTCCTTCGACCAGATCTACACGACAAAGCAGAAGTAACTCGACCCGCGACCAAGCCGGTCCTGCATGGCGCCCGTTCCGCGAGCGCCGTGACACGGTTCGCCTCGACATCTCCGAAGAAAACAGAAAGCCTCCCGTGTCCGTTCTCCTGATTGCCGGCAGCCCCACGGCCCCGTCCCGTTCCACCGCCTTGCTCGACTCGGTGGGCGAGCGGCTGGCCCAGCGCCACGCGCGGATCGAGCGGCTTGCCATCCGCGAGCTGCCGGCGCAGGCGCTGCTGCTGGCCGAGTGGAACAACCCGGCCATCGAGCGCGCCATCGCCCAGGTGGCGGCGGCCCGTGTGATCGTGGTGGCCACGCCGGTCTACAAGGCGGCCTACAGCGGCCTGCTCAAGGTCTTTCTGGACCTGCTCTCGCAGAACGCGCTGAAGGGCAAGACGGTGCTGCCACTGGCCACCGGCGGCAGCCCTCACCACATGCTCGCGCTTGACTACGCATTGCGGCCCGTGCTGCAGTCGCTGTCTGCGCGCCACATCCTGCCGGGCGTGTACGCCAGCGAATCGCAGATTGCGCTGACGCCCGAGAACGCCTACCAGGTGCACAACGACCTGGCCGAGCGACTCAACGAGGCCGTCGAGGTGCTGGCCACCGAAGGCCTGAAGCTGCCGGCAACGCACGGTTTCGAGCCGGTTCCGTTCTCGCGCGTGCGATGTAGCGTCTGAAAGCACGGGCTCGTTGCGAGCCCGGCTTGCCCAGACCTCATCCCTCATTCCCGTTTTTGAAAGCCGCCAGCGCGCGGTGCGGGACAGCTTTTGCCTGAAGTTTTTGCAGACCAAGGAATCCACGCATGACCCCCGTTGCCACCGAAGACTCCGTGCTCGACACCTCGCCGCGCTCCCTCTGGCACGCGCTGGGCGATCTTGCCGTGAGCGTCATCGTCGTCAGCGCCATTGCGCTGATCGTGAGTTTCATTGCCGCCGCCTGACCGCGCGCACATCCATACACAAGCATTGCCATGACATTGATTTCCGCACCCCGACGTCGCCTGATCCAGGGCGTTGCCGCCGCCGTTGCACTGCCGTCGTTCGCAGCGCTGGCACAGGCGCCCGCACGCCAGCTTCGCATCGGCAACCAGAAGGGGCCACTGAGCGTTCTCAAGGGTCGCGGCACGCTCGAAAAGCGCCTGGCGCCTCTAGGCGTGACCGTGAAGTGGACCGAGTTCACCGCCGGCCCCGTGCAGCTCGAGGCGCTGAACGTCGGCTCCATCGACTTCGGCGACGTGGGCGAGGCGCCGCCCATCTTCGCGCAGGCAGCCGGCGCGCCGCTGGCCTATGTGGCCGCGACCGTGCCGCGCCCTCGGGCGGAAGCGGTGATCGTGCCCAAGGGCTCGGCCATCAGGACCGTGGCCGACCTGAAGGGCAAGAAGATCGCGCTCAACAAGGGCTCGAACGTCCACTACTTCATCGTCAAGCTGGCCGAAAAGCACGGGTTGCCGTACACCGACCTGAACCTGGTCTACCTGCCGCCGGCCGATGCGCGCGCCGCCTTCGAGAAGGGCTCGGTCGACGCCTGGGTCATCTGGGACCCGTTCCTCGCCGCAGCCGAGAAGTCGCTCGAAGCGCGCGTGCTGGCCGACGCCACCGGCGTGGTCGGCAACCGCGGCTACTACTTCTCGTCGCTCGACTACGTGGCAAAGAACGCCGACGTGCTGGCCGTCGCGGTCGAGGAGATCAACAAGATCGACGTCTGGGGCGAAGCCAACAAGGGGGACTACGCGGCCGAGCTGGCCACCCTCTGGGGCCTGCCGAAGCCGGTGGCCGATTTGTCCGTGGGCCGTGTGGGCTACGGCACTGCAGCCATCACCAAGGCAATCCTGGCCGAGCAGCAACAGATTGCCGATACCTTCTTCGCGCTGAAGCTGATCCCGAAAAAGATCAACGTGCTCGAAGCCGCCGGCGCGGGGATTGCGTGATGCAGATCTTCTGGTTCCTCCCCACGCACGGCGACAGCCGCTACCTCGGCACAAGCGAGGGCGCGCGCCCCATCGACCTGGCCTACCTGCAGCAGATTGCCGGCGCGGCCGACAACCTCGGCTACGAAGGCGTGCTCATTCCAACGGGCCGCTCGTGCGAAGACCCGTGGGTCATTGCTTCGAGCCTGATCGGCGCGACGAAGAAGCTCAAGTTTCTGGTGGCGGTGCGCCCGGGCCTGCACCAACCCAGTCTGGCCGCGCGCATGGCCGCGACCTTCGACCGGCTCTCTGGCGGGCGCTTGCTTGTGAACCTCGTGACGGGTGGCGACCAGGCTGAGCTCGAAGGCGACGGCGTGTACCTCGACCATGCGTCGCGCTACGAGCAGTCGGCGGAGTTCATCCGCATCTGGCGCGAGATCATTGCGCGAAGCCATGACGGGCAGGCTTTCGACTTCGAAGGCAAGCACCTGAGCGTGAAGGGCGCCAAGCTGCTTTACCCGCCGGTGCAGAAGCCGTATCCGCCCGTGTGGTTCGGCGGCTCTTCCGCCGCCGCGCACGACCTCGCCGCGGAGCAGGTCGATGCGTACCTCACCTGGGGAGAGCCGCCCGCGGAAGTCGCGAAGAAGATCGCCGACGTGCGGGCGCGCGCCGAGCGGCAGGGCCGCAAGGTCGAGTTCGGCATTCGCCTGCACGTGATCGTGCGCGAGACGGAAGACGCCGCGTGGAAGGCCGCCGAAGAACTGATCAGCCGCGTGGACGACGAGACCGTCATCCGTGCGCAGGCCGCCTTCGCGCGCATGGATTCCGAAGGCCAGCGCCGCATGGCCGCGCTGCATGCGGGCGGCGCGAAGCGCTCGCGCGCCGAGCTTGAAATCGCGCCGAACCTCTGGGCTGGTGTGGGCCTCGTGCGCGGCGGTGCCGGCACGGCGTTGGTGGGTGATCCGAAGACCGTTGCCGCGCGCATCGAGGAGTACGCCGCGCTCGGCCTCGACAAATTCATTCTCTCGGGCTACCCGCATCTCGAAGAGGCTTACCGCTTCGCAGAGCTGGTGTTCCCGTTGCTCTCGCGCAAGGCGCAGACGCGCCTGGCAGGCGGCTCGCTCAGCGGCCCGTTCGGCGAAGTCGTTGCCAATCTCGATGCGCCGTCGCGCCTCGTCTCCCAAAGCTGAAGGACCGCCATGACCGAACAAGTTCAGGAGCTGCCGGCCGTGGCACCCACCGAGAACAACGCGGGCAACGCGTTCAGGAGCTTTGCTGCCAACGTCGCCGGGCGGCTGGTGCCGTGGCTCGTGCCGGTCGGGCTCATCGTCTTCTGGCAGATCGCGTCGTCGCTAGGCTGGCTCAGCACGCGCGTGCTGCCGGCGCCGGTCGACGTGGTCAAGGCTGCGTGGAGCCTCACAGTGTCGGGCGAGCTGTGGACGCACGTGAAGGTCAGCGCGGGCCGCGCGCTCGCGGGGCTGGCCATCGGAGGTGGGGCGGGGCTTGCGCTCGGCTTGCTCACGGGTTCGGTGAAGTTCGCCGAGACGCTGCTCGACTCCACCATCCAGATGGTGCGCAACATTCCGGCGCTGGCGCTGATTCCGCTGGTGATCCTGTGGTTTGGCATCGACGAATCGGCCAAGCTGTTCTTGATTTCGGTGTCGGTGTTCTTTCCGATCTACCTGAACACCTTCCATGGCATCCGCAACGTCGATCCGCAACTGATCGAGATGGGGCGCACCTACGGTCTGTCGCGCTGGCAGTTGTACCGCGAGGTGATCCTGCCGGGTGCGCTGTCGTCGATCCTCGTGGGCCTGCGCTTCTCGCTGGGCCTGATGTGGGTGATCCTGATCGTGGCGGAGACCATCTCGGCGCAGGCCGGCATCGGCTACCTCACGATGAACGCCCGCGAGTTCCTGCAGACCGACATCGTGCTGGTGGGCATCCTGCTGTACGCGCTGCTCGGCAAGCTGGCCGACCTGTTCGCGCGCGGGCTGGAGCAATGGTGGCTGCGGTGGCACCCGGGCTACCAGAAGAAGGCGAAGTGAGGGCAGGGGCATGACGCAATTCCATGTTTCCCGTCGCACCGTCATCGCCACGCTGGGCGCGCTTGGCGCCAGCGCGGTGCTCGCACAGGGCGTGGCCGCCCGGCCCGCGACCGTACGGCTCGGCTACCAGAAGTCGTCGACGCTGATCGCCGTACTCAAGGCGCAGGGCGCGCTCGAAAAGCAACTCGCGCCGCTCAACGTCACGCTGAGCTGGCATGAGTTCACCAGCGGCCTGCCGCTGCTTGAAGCGCTGAACCTCGACAACCTCGACATCAGCGCCGACGTGGCCGACACCGTACCCGTGTTTGCGCAAGCCGCCGGAGCAGACCTGACCTTCATCGCTCAGGAAGCACCGTCGCCCGCTGCACAGGCCATCGTGGTGCGGGAAGACTCGCCGATCAAGACCGTGGCCGATCTGAAAGGCAAGAAGGTCGGCTTCGCCAAGGCCGCCGGCGCGCACTACCTGCTGATCGCCGCACTCGACAAGGCCGGCCTGTCGTTCAAGGACATCGAGCCCGCCTACCTCACGCCGGCCGATGGCCGCGCCGCCTTCGAGAAGGGCGCCATCGACGCATGGGTGGTGTGGGACCCGTTCCTTGCTGCCGCGCAGCGGCAGTCGAAGGTGCGCGTGCTGGCGGATGGTGCGGGCATCGCCTCGTACCAGCGCTACTACCTTGCGAGCACCAAGTTCGCGAAGGCGCGGCCCGACGTGCTGCGCGCGGTCTACGCCGAGCTCGAGAAGACCGGCAAGTGGGTCAAGCAGAACCCGAAGGACGCGGCCGCGCTGCTGTCGCCCGTGTGGGGCCTGGACGCCGCAACCATCGAGCAGGCCAACAGCCGCCGCAGCTATGCCGTGCGTCCGGTGGTGGCCGAGGCCCTGACCGAGCAGCAGCGCATCGCCGATGCCTTCTTCACGGAAAAGCTGCTCCCCCGAAAAATCGATGCGCTGAACGTGGCGCTGTTCAAACCCGGAGCCTGAAGCCCATGAGTGCCGTCCTGAAAGACATCCAACCCCAGGCCATCGCCGGCGGCGTGCGCCTCGAAGCGCGCGGCCTGCACAAGCGCTACGGTGCGCGCGAAGTGCTGCGCAACACGCGCCTGACCATCGAGCCGGGCCAGTTCATCGCCATCGTCGGGCGCAGCGGCTGCGGCAAGAGCACGCTGCTGCGGCTCATCGCGGGGCTGGAGGAGCCGAGCGCCGGTGGCCTCTACACCGACGGCAAGGCCGTGCATGGCCTGCACGACGACACCCGCATCATGTTCCAGGAGGCGCGCCTGCTGCCGTGGCGGCGCGTGCTCGACAACGTGACGCTGGGCCTGCCCAACGATGCCAAGGCGCGCGGCAAGGAAGTGCTGGCGCAAGTCGGCCTGGCCGACCGCGAGAACGAATGGCCGGCGCGCCTGTCGGGCGGCCAGCGGCAGCGCGTGGCACTGGCCCGCGCGCTGGTGCATCACCCGCGCCTGCTGCTGCTCGACGAGCCGCTGGGGGCGCTGGATGCGCTGACGCGCATCGAGATGCACCGCCTCATCGAGAACCTGTGGCAGCGCCACCGCTTCACCGCTTTGCTGGTGACGCATGACGTGCAGGAGGCCGTGGCGCTGGCCGACCGCGTGATCCTCATCGAAGACGGCCGCATCGCGCTCGACGAGAACATCGCGCTGGCCCGCCCGCGCTCGCAGGGCGACCCGGCCTTCGCGGCCATTGAAAAACGAATCCTCGACAGGGTGCTGCAGAAGCCGGAAGACACCGCGCCAGAGAGCACCGACGCAAGCTGGCTCAGCACCCCCGCGCATGCATTGCGCTGGGCGATCTGAGCTTCTTTCATCCATCCACCCCCTTGAAAGGCAGTCGCATGTCGCAGAACTGGAAATTTGAAACCCTGTCGGTGCACGCCGGCTACTCGCCCGAACCGACCACCCGCGCAGTGGCGCCGCCGATCTACCAGACGGTGGCCTATGCCTTCGACAGCGCGCAGCACGGCGCGGACCTGTTCGACCTGAAGGTGCCGGGCAACATCTACACCCGCATCAACAACCCCACGCAGGACGTGCTGGAGCAGCGCGTGGCCGCGCTTGAAGGCGGCATTGCGGCGCTGGCCCTGGCCTCGGGCCAGGCGGCCGTGACCTACGCGATCCAGACCATCGCCGAGGCCGGCGACAACATCATCAGCAGCACCGCGCTGTATGGCGGCACCTACAACCTGTTCGCCCACACGCTGCCGCAGTTCGGCATCACCACGCGCTTCGCGGACCACCGCGATCCGACGAGCTTCGAGAAGCTGTTCGACGAGAAGACCAAGGCGGTGTTCGTCGAATCGCTGGGCAACCCGGCGGGCAACGTGACCGACATTGCGGCCATTGCCGAGATCGCGCATCGCCACGGCGTGCCGCTGATCGTCGACAACACAGTGCCTTCGCCGTACCTGAGCCGGCCGATCGAACACGGCGCCGACATCGTGGTGCACTCGCTCACCAAATACCTGGGCGGCCACGGCACCAGCATCGGCGGTGCCATCGTCGATTCGGGCAAGTTCCCGTGGGCCGAGCACAAGCAGCGCTTCAGGCGCCTGAACGAGCCTGACGTGAGCTACCACGGCGTGGTCTACACCGAGGCGCTGGGCCCGGCCGCCTACATCGGTCGTGCGCGCGTGGTGCCGCTGCGCAATACCGGTGCGGCCATCTCGCCGTTCAACGCCTTCCTGATCCTGCAGGGCATCGAGACGCTGGCACTGCGCATGGACCGCATCAGCAGCAACGCACTCGCGGTGGCGCAGCACCTGAAGCAGAGCAAGGCCGTGAACTGGGTGAACTACGCGGCGCTCGAAGACCACCCCGACTACCCGCTGGCGAAGAAATACTTCGGCGGCCGCTCCAGCGGCGTGCTGACCTTCGGCATCGGCGCAGGTCGCGAGGGTGGGGCGAAGTTCCTCGATGCGCTGAAGCTCTTCACGCGCCTCGTGAACATCGGCGACGTGCGCTCGCTGGCCACGCACCCGGCCTCGACCACGCACCGGCAGCTGTCGCCCGAAGAGCTGGCGAAGGCCGGCGTGACCGAAGACACCGTGCGCCTGTCCGTCGGCATCGAGCACATCGACGACCTGATCGCCGACCTCGACCAGGCGCTCGCCGCCGCATCGAACTGAAAGGCCTTCTGAAGAAATGACCACACTGCAAGCCATCCCCGAAGCCGCGCTGGACCAGCTGTTCCGCAAGGCCCGCACCGTGCACGCGTTCAGGCCCGTGCCCGTGACCGACGAGCTGATCCACAAGCTCTACGACCTGCTGAAGTGGGGCCCGACCGCCTACAACGCCCAGCCGGCTCGCTACGTGTTCGTGCGCAGCGAAGAAGCAAAGGCGAAGCTGAAGCCGGCCGTGTCTGCAGGCAACACCGCGCAGACACTGGCGGCCGGCGTCACGGTGATCGTGGCGCACGACACGCGCTTCTTCGAGCACCTGCCCACGCAGTTCCCGGCCTACGACGCCAAGCCCTTCTTCGAGAAGAGCGCCGAAGCCGCACAGGCCACGGCCTTCCGCAACAGCAGCCTGCAGGGTGCCTACCTGATCCTGGCGGCGCGCTCGCTGGGGCTCGACGCGGGGCCCCAGTCGGGCTTCAACGCCGACCTGGTCGACAAGGCCTTCTTCCCCGACGGGCGCTACCGCGCCAACTTCCTCGTCAACCTCGGCGTGGCAGACCACGCCGGCACTTTCGAGCGCGGGCCGCGGCTGGCGTTCGACGACGTGGCCGAGATCGTCTGACGACACGGCCCATTCATCCATTCATTCCCGCTTCAACCTGAAAGAGAAACCATCATGTCCATCCAAGCCATCAACGTGCGCAACCAGTTCAAGGGCAAGGTCCGCGAGATCATCCGCGGCGACGTCGTCTCCGAAGTCGATGTCGAAACCGCCTGGGGCATCGTCACCTCGGTCATCACCACGCGCTCGGTCGACGAGCTGCAACTGAAGGTGGGCTCCGACGTGGTCGCGCTCGTGAAGTCGACCGAGGTTTCGATCGCGAAGCTCTGACGGACCCTCGGGCATCTGCGACAACCCGGCGCTGTCATGGCGCCGGGTTTTTTCGTTTCTGGGGTGATGCGTTTGCAGTGGTTTACAGGCCATCCATTCGTTGACTGTGCTGAATTTTGGGAATCGATCGAATCTTTTAAAGCTCTTCCTCCCTTTTGAATACCTCGCCATAGCATGCGCCGCGAGGTCGTGATCCGTGTTGTTCATCGATGCGCGGACACACCTCGCGAAGAGTCGGCATTCAATCAAACACATCAGGGCGGAACCCCATGCTCGTTGAAATTGACGAACACGGAATGATCAGTCACGCGCGAGTCAGGCATGCTCGCAGCCCACAGATTGAACGAGGGAAACGGGTCGGAGCAATTACCGGCATCGTCGTGCACCAGACCGACGCCGATACTTCGGCGTCTTCATTGAACAGCTACAAGCAGCCGAAGGCGAACGGCGCGCACTTTCTTATCGACAAGGATGGGACCATCTATCAGACGGCGGCGATTTATCAGCGGACGAATCATGTGGGGCCGTTGAAGGCGCGATGCCTTGTCATCAAGAAGTGCGCTCTGCGTGACTTTCCCGAGAAGGTGGGAGCGACCGCGATGCATCGCATCGAGATGCGCAAGGCACCTAGTGATCGGTATCCCAGCAACATGGAGGCCATTGGGATCGAGATGGTTGGAAGGGCAAGGCTACCGGAAGGATTCAAGCCGACTATCAAACAAAGAGAAATGACCCCGGACGATTTGCGAGGAGAGGCTGGTATTTTTCCTGCTCCAACGGCCGCCCAGAACCAAGCGCTCTCGTGGCTCGTTCACGTGCTTCAAAACTCGATGCAAATCGCAACGAGCGAGGTCTTCCGCCACACTGAGGTCAGTAGAAAGAACATTACCGAGGCGCAAGGCGCGAACTGGACACTCCCCATACCCACACCATGAGCAAAGTCAGCATCCTCTTGATGGCGTTGGTTGCAACTGCAACAGCTGTCCCGACTCATGCGGCCGACAAGCGATACCCGCTTGATTCCGTAAGGAAGATCGAAGTCGTCGAGCCCTCCAGCGGGTCTGTGTGGGAAGACAAAAATCTCCTAGATTGCTCCGATGTCGTCCTGACCGAAGAAGACGTGCGATATGCGCTGCAGCATATACGCAGGGTCACAAAGAAAGCGTTTTTCAGCGAGGAGACGGAGAGGACAGGGTGTTCGGGTGGTGCTTCCGTCATTTTCAGAAATGGAAAGATCATCGTCATCGGAGTCGAGCCCACGGGGAGGATCAACATCTTCGAAGCGAACGCCAAACTCGAACCTACCGGTGTTCCTGAAAGCTACTATGGGTGCGATCCGTGCAGGAAGCGCAAGATGATCCTTCTTCAGGACGCTTTCGATCGAGCCGATGAGCGCAGGCTCAAGAAGCTGGTGGCGCAAGGACGGATTTCTTCCACTGAAGCGGAACTTCTGCTGCAGAAAGCGCGTTCAGCGCGCAAAGGGCCTTGATGCGCAAGATCAACAATCTCGTGGCCACGATACTGATCGTGGCAGCGGGAACATCTTCAGCGCAGGCCGCTGACAAGCGGTACCCCATCGCGTATGTGCAGAAAGTGGAAGTCACACACCCTTCGCACCGAGGTGCCTGGGAGAACAAGGATTTTCTGAACTGCGACGATGTCGTGCTGGCAGAAGAGGACGTCCGCTACGCCTTGCGGCATATGCGCAGGGTTTCGTGGAAAGCCTACGACCCGGAAAGAACCGATACCACAGGGTGCGAAGGGAGTGCCCTCGTCACGTTCAAGAACGGAAAAATCCTCGCCATGGGTATTGAACCCAATGGGCGAACTCTTGCACTTGAGTACGACGCAAAGATGAAGCCCACGGGGAGTCCGACGAGTTTCTACGAATGCAGCCCTTGCCGGAAGCGCAAGATGGCTCTCCTGAAAGATGCACTGAACCGCGCGGATGAGCGAAGGCTCAAGAGGCTGGTGGTGGAAGGGCAGCTCTCTGCCAGCGAAGCGGAGTTTCGGTTGAAGTGGGGGCGAGCTGAACGCGACAAGCCCTGACATACCAACCAAGGCGCTCTCCCCTGATTACCCGCTACGGCGGGTTTTCTTTTGGCTGTCTCCAAACGGCAATCACCCTTAGTCGCGGGGCGCATTAGAAAGCGCGAACAGCTTCCTTCCGCCTCGCGCACCCGCCTCGCAGAATCTTCTGGATTCATCGAAGCCAAGGTTGCCGCTCATGCTCAAACGTTCGTTTCTTCGTCACGCTGCTGCGTGGCCTTTGATCGCCGCCGCACCACGCCTGCTGGCGGCCAACACCGAAACGCCGGCCACCATCCGCATCGGCGTGGCCACCGGCGGCGTGGGCAACCCGGTGCGCTTCGGCGGGTCGTCTGCGGCGCTGCTGCATGCCTTCGGCGGGCTCGAGGAAGAGTTCAAGGCTGACGGCACGAAGATCGAATGGGTGTTCTTCAAGGGCGCGGGCCCGGCGGTGAACGAGGCACTGGTCAACAAGCAGCTCGACCTGGCCTGGCAGGGCGACCTGCCTTCCATCGTGCACCGCGCGGGCGGAGTCAAGACTCGGATCATCGCGGGCTCGGGGGTGCGCAACGGCCTCTACCTCGCGGTGCCGCCGGATTCGCCGGTCAAGCGCATCGAGGATCTGCGCGGCAAGCGCATCGCGCTCTACAAGGGCACGAACCTGCATCTCGCGGCCGTGCGCGCGTTGGCCGCGCACGGGCTGAAGGAAAGCGACGTCCGCCTCATCAACCTCGACCTGCCGGGCGCACAGGCCGCGCTGGCCACCAGGGACATCGATGGCGCGTTCGGCTATGTCGAGCTGTTCGTGCTGCGCGACAAGGGCGCGGCGAAGGTGATCTATTCGGCTTCCGAGGATTCGTTCAAGTACACGCGGCAAACCGTGCTGCTGGCCTCGGACGATTTCGCGCGGAGCTATCCCAAGGCCACGCAGCGCATCGTCAAGTCGCTGGTGACGGTGGCGCGGCGCTACTCCGACGAATCGCAGCGCGACGAAGTGTTCAGGCAATGGGGCAAGGCCGAGGTGGCCGAGAAATACTGGCGCGAGGACTTCATCGGCCAGCCGCTGCGCGTGCGCCTGTCGCCGCTGCTCGATCCGTTCCTGGTGCAGCGCTACAAGGATTCGGCCGAACAGGCACTGGCGCTCAAGCTGGTGCGCGGCAAGGCCGAGATCGACAACTGGTTCGATCGCAGCTTTCTCGATGCAGCGCTGCGCGAGCTGAAGCTGGAGAACTACTGGCCGGTGTATGAGGCCAATGGCGAAGTCAGCGGCAAGCAAGTGGCGGTGGCGCGATGAGCAGCAGCAAGCGGCAGATCAAGCTCAACGCCTTCCTGATGGCGACCGGCCATCATGTGGCGGCGTGGCGCCACCCCGATGTGCCGCTGCAGGCCGGGCTCGGTTTCGCGCACTACAAGGCGCTGGCGCAGACGGCGGAGCGCGCGAAGTTCGATGCGGTGTTCCTGGCCGACAGCGTGGGCATCCGCGACGCGTCGGCGTCGCGCACCCTGCATCGCAGCGCACGGGTCTCTGGCTTCGAGCCGTTGACGTTGCTGTCGGCGCTCGCGGCCGTGACCGAGCGGCTGGGCCTGATCGCCACGGTGTCGACCACCTACAACGAGCCGTATCACGTGGCGCGCAAGTTCGCCTCGCTCGATCACCTGAGCGGCGGACGTTCGGGCTGGAACGTCGTTACCTCGTCCAACGAGGCCGAGGCGCTGAACTTCAATCTCGACCGGCATCCCGAGCACGCGCTGCGCTACGAGCGCGCGCGGGAGTTCGTCGATGTGGTGACAGGGCTGTGGGATTCGTGGGACGACGATGCCTTCACGCACGACAAGGCGGCCGGCGAATACTTCGACCCCAGTCGGCTGCATGTGCTGGCGCACCAGGGAAAGCACTTTCGCGTGCGCGGCCCGCTCAACGTCGCGCGGCCGCCGCAGGGGCACCCGGTGGTGGTGCAGGCCGGCGCTTCGGAAGCGGGGCAGGCGCTGGCCGCTGCGACGGCGGAGGTGATCTTCACCGCGCAGCAGTCGCTGGCGGGCGCGCAGGCTTTCTATCGCGGCCTCAAGGCGCAGCTGGCGCACCATGGCCGCGACCCCGAGGGGCTCAAGATTTTGCCGGGCGTGTTTCCGGTGGTGGGGCAGAGCGAACAGCATGCGAAGGAAAAGCTCGAAGAGCTGCAATCGCTGATTCCGCCCGACGTGGGCGTGGCGCTGCTGTCGACGGTGATCGGTGGCATCGACCTGACGGGCTACCCGGTCGACGGTCCGCTGCCCGGCAACCTGCCCGAGCCGAACGGGCCCAAGAGCCGCTTCCGGCTCGTGACCGAACTGGCGCGCACCGAGGGCCTGAGCATCCGCCAGCTCTACCAGCGCGTGGGCACGGCGCGCGGGCACTGGTCGATCCACGGCACGGCCTCGCAGATCGCCGACCAGTTGCAGCAGTGGTTCGAGGAAGAGGCGGCCGACGGCTTCAACGTCATGCCGCCGACCTTGCCCGGCGGGCTGGACGACTTCGTGACGCAGGTGGTGCCCGAACTGCGCCGCCGCGGCCTGTTCCGCCATGAATACGAAGGCCGCACGCTGCGCGAGAACCTGGGACTGGCGCGGCCCGCGAACCGGCATCTGCTGGCGCGTGATCTCAAGGCGGCCGCATGAGTGCGGTGCTGCCTCCGGAGCTGTCGCTTCCGGTCGTCGGGCGAGCTTCGCCTCTTGCGGCATGGCGCCGATGGCTGCCTGGCACGGCGCGCCTGCTGCTGGCCTGGCCGGTGCCACTGGCCGTGCTGCTGCTGTGGCACATCGCGGCGCGCAACGAATGGATCGCGCCGCAGGTGCTGCCTTCGCCCGAGGCGGTGGCGGCCACCTTCGCCGAGGCGCTGCGCAGCGGGGAATTGCTCGACAACCTGCGCATCAGCCTCTGGCGCGTGTTCGCGGGCTTTGGCGTCGGGCTGGTGGGCGGCTTGCTCATCGGCACGGCGATGGGGCTGTCGCCGACCTTCAAGGACTACGTCTATCCGCTGTTCAAGGCCTTCGCGCAGGTGCCGGTGCTGGGATGGCTGCCGTTGCTGATGCTGCTGGTGGGCATCGACGAGACGCTCAAGATCATCCTGATCGCCAAGGCTTCGCTGGTGCCCATTGCGCTCAACACCTACAAGGGCATCCAGAACGTGCCGACGCGCTACATCGAGGTGGCGCGCGTGTTCCGCTTCAGCCGGTGGCAACTGCTGTCGCGGGTGGTGTTCCCGGCTGCGGCGGCACCCATCTGGAACGGCGTGCGCTACGGCTTCACGCATGCATGGCTCGCGCTGGTGGTGGTTGAGCTGCTGGCGTCGAGCGAAGGGCTGGGCTACATGATCGTGTTCGGGCGGCAGCTGTTCCAGCTCGACGTGGTGCTGGCGGCGGTGGTAATGGTGGGGCTGGTTGGCTTTGTGCTCGACAAGCTCTTGGCGCTGATCGAAACGCGGCTGCTGCGCTGGCGGCGGGCGGGGTTCTGATGAGTGCCGGGAACCTCTTTCGCCGCGTGCCGAAACCATTGCGCGGCTGGGTGCTGCCTGCATTGCTGGTGGCGCTCTGGTGGGCAGCCTTCCGCTTCGGCTGGTCGAGCTCGCCGCTGCTGGTGTCGATCGACAGCGTCTGGCAGCAGGCGGTGGAGCAGGCCACGAGTGGGGAGCTGTGGGTAGGGCTCTCCGCCAGCCTGTGGCGCGACCTGGCTGGCTTTGCCATCGGCGCGAGCGCCGGGCTGCTGTTCGGCGCGGCGCTGGGCTTGTCGCGGTTGTTCGAGAACCTGGTGGGGCCGGGCTTCCACACGCTCAAGCAGATTTCGCTGTTCGCGTGGATTCCGCTGCTGTCGGTGTGGTTCGGACTGGGCGACGCGGCCAAGGTGGCCTTTCTGTCGCTCGCGGCCTTCTTCCCGGTGGTGCTCAACACCTTCGAAGGCATCCGCAGCGTGCCGGGCGACTTGGTCGAGGTGGCGCGGGTGCTGCGCTTCAACCGCTGGCAGCTGTTCACGCGCGTGGTGCTGCCGAGCGCGTCGCCGTCGATCTTCGCGGGCATTCACCTGGCGCTGATCTACGCATGGCTTGCCACGCTCGGGGCGGAGTACCTGCTGGTCTCGGGCAAGGGCATCGGCAACACCATGATCGACGGGCGCGACCACTTCCGTATGGACCTGGTGATCTTCGGCGTGATCGTGGTCGGGCTCGTGGGCTTCACGCTCAACTGGATTGCCACGCGCATCGAGAACCGCCTGCTGGCCTGGCGCGGACGTTCCGTGGCCGGCTTCTGAACAAGAGAAAGAACAACGCAATGGCACACGCCGCCACTCTGGAAATACGCCAGCTCAGCAAGCAATACGAGGTCGAGGGCGCACCGCTGAAGGTGCTCGACGACATCAGCCTGACCATCACGCCGGGCGAGTTCGTCAGCATCGTGGGCTCCAGCGGATGTGGCAAGTCGACGCTGCTGCGGCTGATCGTCGGCCTCGAAGCCGACTACCGCGGCGAGGTGCTGATCGACGGGAATCGCATCGTCGGCACCAGCCTCGACCGCGGCATCGTGTTCCAGGAGCACCGGCTGTTTCCGTGGCTCACTGTGCGGGACAACATTGCGCTGGGCCTGCTCAATGCCGGTCTCAGCGCGCAGCAGAAGCGCAAGGAGGTGCAGGCGCACATCGAGCTGGTCGGGCTCAAGGGCTTCGAGAGTGCCTATCCGCATCAGCTCTCGGGCGGCATGTCGCAGCGCGTGGCGATTGCGCGGGCGCTGGTGAACCGGCCCGAGATATTGCTGCTCGACGAGCCTTTCGGCGCGCTCGACGCGATGACGCGCGCGCATCTGCAGCAGGAGCTGCACCGCATCTGGCAGGCCGAGGGCATCACCATGATCCTCGTCACGCACGACGTGGAGGAGGCCGTGTACCTCGGCGACAAGGTGGTGGTGATGGAGCCGCGTCCCGGGCGCATCCGCCGCATCGTGCCGGTGGAGCTTGCACATCCGCGCAACCGCGTGGACCTTGCCTTTACCCACGTCAAGGAAGAGGTGCTGCGCGAGTTCGCGGGCACGCCGCCACCGGCCGAAACGCCGCTGTATCCGGTGGGTGGCTTGCCTGCCGGCCTGCGCTTTGCCTACTGAGCCCTTGTTTCTTTCCTTTCTTCCATCAACCAAAGAGGACCTTCGATGAGCGCCATTCTTTCTTCCCCGGTCGTTGCGCAGGACAACGAACTCGACATCGTCCGGCAGGCCGGCCACATTGGCGCGGAGGTGCGTGGCGTGCGGCTCTCCGGCGCATTGCAGCCGGAGATTTTCCAGTCGATCAAGGCCGCGCTGCTCAAGCACAAGGTGCTGTTCTTCCGCGGCCAGCAACATCTGGACGACGCGCAGCAGGAGGCCTTCGGCCGCCTGTGGGGCGAACTGGTGCCGCACCCGACCGTGCCCTCGAAAGACGGCACGCGGCTGCTGGAGCTCGACTCGCGCCACGGTGGTCGCGCCAATTCGTGGCATACCGATGTGACCTTCGAGGTTGCCTATCCGCAGGTGTCGATCCTGCGCGCGGTGGTGATTCCGGCCTATGGCGGCGACACCGTCTGGGCCAACACGGTGGCCGCCTACGAGAGCCTGCCCGACGACCTCAAGGGGCTGGCAGACCGGCTGCGCGCCATCCACGGCAACGACTACGACTACGCCGCCGCGCGCCTGCCGGTTGACCTGGACGACGAGGGCGCCCGTCGCTACAAGGAAGTGTTCACGCGCCGCCTGCTCGAAGCCGAGCACCCGGTGGTGCGCGTGCACCCCGAAACCGGCGAGCGCAGCCTGGTGCTGGGCCATTTCGTGAAGAGGCTGGCCGGTCATTCGACGCACGACTCGGGTCATCTGTTGAGCGTGCTGCAGAGCCATGTGCACCGCCTGGAGAACACGGTGCGCTGGCGCTGGACGCAGGGCGACGTGGCAATCTGGGACAACCGCGCCACGCAGCACTACGCGATCAACGACTATGGCGACCAGCACCGCGTGGTGCGGCGGGTGACGATCGCGGGCGACGTGCCGTATGGCGTGGATGGCGCGACGAGCGTGGACCGAACGGCCCCGGCCGTGCGCGCTGCCGAAGCTGCGGAAGCGGCTGCCTGAGCCTGTTTCTATAGATCGGATGGTTGTTAGGAATCGACTTTTCAGTTGTTTGAGCTTCGGCGTGCGGCTCCTACAGTGGTGGTTATCGCCATCAAGGCGTATCCAACGCACAACAGGAGCCGCACAGCATGTCAGTGGAAGTTGAAGAAGAACTCGTCTTGCCCGAAGCACTGGAACAGGCGCGCGCCAAGGCCGCCGAAAGCAATTGGCCCTACGCCGGCGGCGTGACGCCACCGGTGGCCTGGGAACTGGTGCAGAACGGCCATGCCGTTCTGGTCGATGTGCGCTCGGGCGAGGAGCGCAAGTTCGTCGGCCACGTGCCCGACAGCCTGCATGTGGCCTGGGCCACGGGCACGGCGCTCACGCGCAACCCGCGCTTCGTGCGCGAACTGGAGGCCAAGCTGGCGAAAGACGGTGGCAAGGACGCCGTGGTGCTGCTGCTGTGCCGCAGCGGCAAGCGTTCCGCACTGGCCGCCGAGGCAGCTGCCAAGGCCGGCTTCACGAATGTCTTCAACGTGCTCGAAGGTTTCGAGGGCGAGATCGACGCACACCAGCACCGTGGCGGTGCAGACGGCTGGCGTTTCCACAAGCTGCCGTGGGTGCAGGACTGAGACCCTCAACACAAGACGTTCCCCGGGAGAAAAACACATGGCCCATTTCGAGGTAAGCGACATCGTGCGCGCGCTGCATGGCGTGCGCGACGAGTGGCGCGATTCGCAGCGCCGCTCGCGCGAGCCCGGTGCGCGCGAGTTTCCGTCGCGTGATGCGCTCACGCAGATCGTCGAGTCGCTGAAAGGTGCGCTCTTTCCCATGCGGCTCGGCCCGCCGGACCTGCGCCACGAGAGCGAAGACTTCTATGTCGGCCACACGCTCGATGCCGCCTTGCAGGCGCTGCTCTTGCAGGCCCGGCTGGAGCTGAACTTCAACGCTCGCCTCCAGCCGCGCCCCGCGAGCGAGATCGACGATGCGGCCACCGAAGCCGTTCGCCGGTTCGCGAACGCGCTGCCCGGCCTGCGCCGCCTGCTGGACAGCGACGTGCTCGCGGCCTACCAGGGCGACCCGGCCGCGCGCAGCGTCGACGAGGTGCTGCTGTGCTACCCCGGCGTGCTCGCGATGATCCATCACCGCCTTGCACATGAGCTCTACAAGCTCGGCCTGCCGCTTCTGGCGCGCATCGTGGCCGAGCTCTCGCATGCGCAGACGGGCATCGACATTCATCCGGGCGCGCAGATAGATGCGGGTTTCTTCATCGACCACGGCACGGGCGTCGTGATCGGCGAGACGGCCGTCATCGGCAAGCGCGTGCGGCTGTACCAGGCGGTCACGCTCGGCGCCAAGCGCTTTCCGACCGACACCGAAGGCAACCTGCAGAAGGGCCTGCCGCGGCATCCGGTGGTGGAAGACGACGTGGTCATCTACGCGGGCGCGACGATTCTCGGGCGCGTGACGCTCGGCAAGGGCGCCGTCATCGGCGGCAATGTGTGGATTACCGACGACGTGCCCCCTGGCGCGAGCGTCACGCAGGCCAGCCTGCAGAACGCACCGAAAGCGGGTGGGGCAGCATGAAAGCATTTGTCGAAGACTTCGGCGTGACCATCCGCCAGCTGCGCGAGGGCAAGGGCTGGTCGCAGGAAGAGCTGGCCGAGCGTTCCGATCTGAACCGCTCGTACGTGGGCGAGATCGAACGCGGCCGCGTCATTCCGTCGATCGTCACCGCGCAAAAACTTGCGACTGCGCTGGGCATCAACATGGTCGGCCTGCTCATGCGCTGCGAGCAACTGGAGCAATCGCGCCTCGCAAGAAGGATCAACTTGGCGGCTATAGCCTGTTGAGGGAAAACCCGTGGCCGCCGGACACTGGCGGCCACTTTTTCCTTAACACCGGAGCCCTGATCCATGAGCGCAACAGTTGGTGGTACGACCGCCCTTGGCGACAACGCCGCAAGACAGCTAGCCAATGCCACCAAGACAGTCCCCCAGCTCGAGACCATCAGCCCGCGCTGGCTGACGCACCTGCTGCAGTGGGTGCCGGTGGAGGCGGGCATCTACCGCGTCAACAAAGTCAAGAACCCCGAGTCGATCAAGGTCACCTGCACCTCGCGCGAAGAAGAAAACCAGCTCCCGCGCACCTTCGTCGACTACGAAGAAAACCCGCGCGAGCACTACCTCAATGCCGTGAGCACCGTGCTCGACGTGCACACCCGCATCTCCGACCTCTACAGCAGCCCGCACGACCAGATCAAGGAGCAGCTGCGCCTGACGATCGAGACGATCAAGGAGAACCAGGAGAGCGAGCTCATCAACAACCCCGACTACGGCCTGCTGGCCCAGGTGACGGAAGAGCAGCGCATCTTCCCGCTGACCGGCGCGCCCACGCCCGACGACCTCGACGAGCTGCTGACCAAGGTGTGGAAGGAGCCTGCGTTCTTCCTCACGCACCCGCTGGCCATTGCCGCCTTCGGCCGCGAAGCTACGCGCCGCGGCACGCCGCCGCCCACCGTGAGCCTGTTCGGCTCGCAGTTCATCACCTGGCGCGGCATTCCGCTGATTCCGTCGAACAAGGTGCCGGTGGCCGACGGCAAGAGCAAGATCCTGCTGCTGCGCGTGGGCGACAAGCGCCAGGGCGTGGTGGGGCTCTTCCAGCCCGGCCTGTCGGGCGAGCAGGGGCCGGGGCTGTCGGTGCGCTTCATGGGCATCAACAACCATGCGATCGCGTCGTACCTGATCTCGCTGTACTGCTCGCTGGCGGTGTTGACCACCGACGCGCTGGCCGTGCTCGATGACGTCGAGATCGGCAAGTACCACGACTACGCCGACACCTACAAGTAAGCCGCGGTGAGCAGCACACCATCGATTCCGGGTGAGGCGCCGTTCGACCCGGCCATCCTCGCGCGCATGGCGAGCGCCATGTTCGCTGCACTGCCGGGCACGCCGCCAACGTCGCTGCCCGGTGTGGCGAGCGGGCTGGTGCCGGGCGCGCAGTTTCCCGCCAACATCGCGCCGCCGGGTTCGCCGCTGGCGAGCCCTGCCGGCTTCGGGCCGAGCGTGCCGGGCACGCCGATTCCGCAGGGGCAGATTCCCGGCGCCAACGTGCTGCCGGCATCGCCCACGCAACTGCCTTCGCTCGCGAACCGCGCGCCAGCCTTGCTGCCGCATGCGGTGGCGGGCAATGGCGTGCCGGACACTGTGCTCTCGGTGGCGCCGGCTTTCGAGCCGCGCTCGGGTGGCACGGTACAAGGCGTGCCACAGCAGGTGAATGCGCCTTCGGCACCGCAGGCGGACGCGTCACCGTTCTACTTCCTGAGCAACAGCTTCGGGCATCCGTTGGCCGGTGCGGTCTCTGCCGTGTCTGCGCCGCCACAGGTCTTGCCCCCTCTCCCGCTTGCGGGAGAGGGCCGGGGTGAGGGTCTGCGGGCGAGCCAGGGCGCGGGGTCACCCCTCACCCCAACCCTCTCCCCAGAGGGGCGAGGGAGCAACCCTCAGTTCTACTTCGTCGATGCGGTGCGTCTGCCCAACGGCTTCGTCACGCCGGCCAAGCCCGATCCGCGCGGGCCCGATGCCGTGCCATTGGCCGGCAGCGGCCAGCATCCGCCGTTCGACGTCAACGCCGTGCGGCGCGACTTCCCGATCCTGCAGGAGCGGGTGAACGGCAAGCAGCTGGTGTGGTTCGACAACGCGGCCACCACGCACAAGCCGCAGTCGGTCATCGACCGCATCGCGTACTTCTACGAGCACGAGAACTCGAACATCCACCGTGCAGCCCACGAGCTGGCTGCGCGCGCGACCGACGCCTATGAAGGCGCGCGTGAACGCGTGCGCAAGTTCATCAACGCGCCGGAAGTCGAAGAGGTGATCTTCGTGCGCGGCACCACCGAGGCCATCAATCTCGTGGCCAAGAGCTGGGGCGGGCAGCACGTGGGCGAGGGCGACGAGATCATCGTGTCGAACCTCGAGCACCACGCCAACATCGTGCCGTGGCAGCAGCTCGCCGCCGCCAAGGGCGCGAAGCTGCGCGTGATTCCGGTGGACGATTCGGGCCAGGTGCTGCTCGATGAATACCGCAAGCTGCTCAATGACCGCACGAAGATCGTCGCCGTCACGCAGGTCTCGAACGCGCTGGGCACCGTGGTGCCGGTGAAGGAGATCGTCGAGCTGGCGCATCGTGCGGGCGCGAAGGCGCTGGTCGACGGTGCGCAGTCGGTCTCGCACATGCGGGTGGACGTGCAGGACATCGGTGCAGACTTCTTCGTTTTCTCCGGCCACAAGGTGTTCGGCCCGACCGGCATCGGCGTGGTGTGGGGCAAGCGCGAAGTGCTCGAAGACATGCCCCCGTGGCAGGGCGGCGGCAACATGATTGCCGACGTGACCTTTGAGAAGACCGTGTTCCAGCCGATACCGAACAAGTTCGAGGCCGGCACCGGCAACATCGCCGACGCCGTGGGGCTGGGTGCCGCCATCGACTACGTCAACAAGGTCGGTATCGAGAACATCGCGCGCTACGAGCACGACCTGCTGGTGTACGGAATGCAGCAGCTCGGTGCGATTCCGGGTGTGCGGCTGATCGGCACGGCGGCCGACAAGGCCAGCGTGATGTCCTTCGTGCTCGATGGCTACACCACTGAAGAGGTGGGGCATGCCTTGAACGACGAGGGCATTGCGGTGCGCACTGGTCACCATTGCGCGCAGCCGATCCTGCGGCGCTTTGGTGTCGAGACGACGGTGCGGCCCTCGCTGGCGTTCTACAACACCTTTGACGAGGTCGACCGGCTGGTGGCTGTGGTGCGGCGGCTGTCGTCGCAGCGGCGCGCAGGCTAGGGCTTTGGCGCCAGGTGCTGCTTGAAGAAGGCAGCCACCTCGGCGTTGAACCCGGCGTGGAACGCCACGCGGTCGAAGCCCGGCCCATCGCGGCAGATCTCGGGCAGGGCGCTGGCCATGGCCGGTGAGCACGGCGCGAGGAAAGCGAAGTGCGCGGCGCCGGTTGCCACATGCCATTCGGGCGCCGCAGGCAGATTGCGGCGAACCGCGGCCACGTTCTCGGGCGAGACGCCATCGCCGCCGTACTCGGAAGCCCAGAGCTGGATCGGGATCGTCACATTCTTCAGGCTATCGGCATCGAAGACCATGCTGAGCGGATCGGCGATCACGGCGGCCTTGATGCGGGTGTCATGGGTCAGCGGCGAGGCGAGCAGTTCCTGGAATCTCTGCCGCATCAGCGCACACAACGGGCCTTCCGGCGCCGATGCGCAAGGGGACGAAGGCAGGGGCGGGAGCCGCTCGAAATTCGGGCGCGCACCGCTGAGCACAAGGCCCGTGTAGCCGCCCCTTGAAAAACCATAGAAGCCGATCTGCTCGGCGGCGAGCCTGTCATGCGCGGGCCACTGCTGAAGCATGTGGTCGATCAGCCGCGCGATGTCGGTCGTGCGTGTTGCGAGTGCCGAAATCTTGTCGTTCGGGCCACCCCGGATCTGGGAGTTGTCGTCCGAATGGCTGATGGCGGCGACCACGAAGCCGGCGTCGGCCAGCGCCTGTGCCGTGTCGTAGTGGCCGAGGAATGAGCCTCCATACCCATGCGACACCACGATCAACGGCAGCCGGCTGCCGTCGATGGGGCAGTCGCGTACGCCAGAGATGGTGGAGCGGCCGAGCCTGATTTCGCCAGCTGGCGCGGCGCAGGGCGTCCACACGGCGCCGTGCAGCGCCGGGCCTTTCTGGTCGGCAGGTATCTCGATGGTGCTGAAGCCCGCGGCCTGGGCAAGCGTTGCCGAAAGGCAGAAGACGGCGAGGAAGAGGGTGCGAAAGAGGGACATGCCTGCAGTGTGCTGCTGCCCGGCGGGCGCCGCTTAGCCGACTTTGCTATCTTTCTTCGGGCGGCCGGCGCGCTATGCTTGACCTTTGTTAACAATGTCGCCTGTCCACGCATGTCCTTGCCAGAAGCTTCTCTCGGAACCGCCGACGAATCCTGCGACGTGATGGTTGTAGGCGGTGGCCCCGCCGGCTCGACCATCGCCGCCTTGCTAGCCCAACAGGGCCGCAAGGTGGTGCTGCTCGAAAAGGCGCACCACCCGCGCTTTCACATCGGCGAATCGCTGTTGCCCGGGAATGTCGAGCTGTTCGAGAAGCTCGGCGTGCGCGACCAGGTCGACAAGATCGGCATGCCCAAGTTCGGCATCGAGTTCGTCTCGCCCGAGCACGAGCACCGCAGCTATGTGGAATTTGCCGAGGGCATGGACAAGTCGCTCGATTCCGCCTGGCAGGTGCGCCGCTCCGAGCTCGACGAGCTGCTGTTCCGCAATGCGGCCACGCGCGGCGCGCAGACCATCGAAGGCTGCAAGGTGCGCGACGTGGCCTTCGATGCCGACGGCGCCACGGTGCAGGCCGAGATGGACGACGGCGCGCGCCGCAGCTGGCGCACCCGCTTCGTGGTCGACGCCACCGGCCGCGACACGCTGCTGGCCAACAAATTCCGCTGCAAGGAAAAGAATCCTGACCACAACAGCACCGCGCTGTTCGGCCACTTCACGAACGCCGAGCGCCTCGAAGGCAAGAAAGAAGGAAACATCAGCATCTGCTGGTTTCCGCACGGCTGGTTCTGGTTCATTCCGCTGGCTGACGGCACCACCAGCGTGGGCGCAGTCTGCTGGCCGTACTACCTGAAGACGCGCGACAAGCCGCTGAAAGAGTTCTTCTACGACACGATCGCGACCTGCCCCGTGCTGGTGGAGCGCCTGAAGAACGCCACGCTGGTCGACGACGCGGTGCACGCCACCGGCAACTTCTCGTACTCGAGCACGCACGCCACGGGCGACCGCTACCTGCTGCTGGGCGACGCCTTCACCTTCATCGACCCGATGTTTTCCTCGGGTGTGTACCTCGCAATGCACAGCGCCTTCGACGGCGCCGAACTGGTGGCGAAGGCGCTCGACCGGCCGGCCGAACTGGCGGCTGCACGCGAGGACTTCGAGGCCATGATGCGCAAGGGCCCGCGCGAGTACTCGTGGTTCATCTACCGCGTGACCAACCCGACCATCCGCGACATGTTCATGCACCCGGGCAATCCGTTCCGTGTGAAGGAGGGGCTGATGTCGCTGCTGGCCGGCGACATCTACCGGGGCACGCCGACGCGGGGGCCGCTCGGCATGTTCAAGTTTCTGTACTACTTCATCTCGGTCACGCACATGCGGCGTACCTGGGAGGGGTGGAAGCGGCACCGCTTCAACGTCCGGGACATGGGGGTGTTGAAGGGGGAGACGATTCTCAAGTCAGACTAGCAGCCAGCGCCACGGCGTGCCGGGCACCCAGCGCAGGGCTGCTGAGCGCGTCGATGCCGAGGTCCGCGAGCAGGGCGGCCGCGGGGGCCATCGAGGCCTGGGCCAGCACTACGACGTCGGCCCCGCCTGCCACGGCGCGGATCGAATGGGCCAGGGTTTCGACGTAGCGCGCGTTGTCGCCGGCTTCGAAATGGGGCCACGCTTCTTCGACCAGTAATGCGCTCGGCTGCACCGCGATGCCGGCGTTTTCCGCGGCAGAAAGAATCAGGGCCTTCGTCGGAGCGAGCGTGCTTTCGACCGCTGCCACGACCAGCACGCGCGGCCCGGTGCGCACTGCGCGGTCTGCCATGGCGCGGTCGATGCGCAGGGCCTTGAACGCGTCGCCCGTGGGTGTTTGCTCTGCGATGGCACCGATGGTCGAGCAGGTGCACACCACGACTTTCGCCCCGCTGGAGGCGGCTTCGCGCATGGCGTGGTGAACGCGGGCGATCAGGCCTGTGTCGTCGGTGCCCACGACACGCGCATCGGCCAGCAGGTCTGCTTGTACGAGGTGTCGCACACGCAGGCCGGGCGCCATCTCGTCCACCAGCCGCTCGAAGGTCGGCACATGCACCTGTGCCGTGTGCAGGAACGCCAGCGCGTCGCGCATGGCGCTCAGGTTGCCGTACGGGCGCGCTGCGCTTCGTAGGCTTTCAGGTGGACGTACGCCGTGCGCAGCACCGACGGCACCGGCAGGTTGCCGGGAGCCGCGCGGCCCAGCAGATCGCCGACGATGTGATCGGCCTCGACCGCCGCGCCGCGCACCATGTCCTTGTACATCGACGCTGTCATCGGCGAGCCGGCAGTCGTCATGATGGCGCGGCCGCGCTGCACGGCGGCGGGGCGCGGGGTGAAGCCGTTGTGCGTGGCGATGGCGCAGCATTCGTCGAAGATCGACAGCGCCACGTCCTGCCCGCCGGCGGCCACGATGTCGCCGATGGACGCGCGCATCAGGCTCGTGAGGCCCGCCGCCGAGGCGATGAAGACCCACTTTTCCCACATGTCCTGCATGATGTTTTCGCTGGCCGTGGCGTCGAACTTCGCGCCCGCGAACTGCGCTGCGATGGCATCGACGCGCGCCGAGTGGCCGCCGGAGCGTTCGCCATAGCTCAGGCCGTGCATGTCGTTCAGATGCAGCACGCGGCCTTCGTCGTCGAGCGTGGCGGAGATCATGCACAGGCCGCCCAGCACGCGCTCCCCGCCGAAGCGTTCGGCCAGCCGGTCGATGTGCTTCATGCCGTTGAGCAGCGGGAGGATGACGGTGTCAGGGCCGACGGCGGGCGCGAACGAGTCCATCGTCGAATCGAGGTCGTAGGCCTTGCTGCCGACCACGACCACGTCATACGGGCCGTCGATGCCTTCGGCCAGCACGTGCTTCGGCGCAGGCAGCTGCAGGTTGCCGAAGGGGCTCTGCACCACCAGCCCGGTCTTCGCGAGTTGTGCCGCGCGGCGTGGGCGCAGCAGGAAGGTAACGTCGCGTCCCGCCTCCAGCAGACGTCCGCCAAAGTAACCACCGAGTGCGCCGGCACCCACCACCAGAAATCTCATCGCGCTTCGCTCCTGAGTCAGACAGACCAAAAAAGATCGAAGACGATGATGCCCGGGATCGCCCGGGCCTGCTTCAGGCCGGCGCTTTCTCCAGCAGTCGCTGGCGGGCAAAGGGCCGCAGGTCGAGCTTGCTAGGGCGGTCCAGCACGTGGTCGGCGATGGCTTCGCCCAGCCCGGCCGAATGCTTGAAGCCGTGGCCCGAACAGGCCGAGGCGATGAGCACGCGGGGCAGGCTGTCGAGCGCGTCGATCACGAAGCGGCGGTCGGGCGTCACGGTGTACATGCAGGCGCGCGCCTTGAGGGCGCGGCCGCCGATCTGCGGAAAGCGGCCGGCCACGCGGTCGCGGTACATGGCGGCGCTTTCTTCCGCGCTCACGGTGCGGTCGATGGTGTCGGGCGTGGTGGCGGCCACGTACTGCTCGGTCGCGACCTTGAGTGCGGGCTGCGACGGGTCGGAAGACGGAAAGCCGTACATGTAGTCTTCCGGCCCGTCGCCGAACATCCAGATGAAGATGGGAAAGCGGCCGGGCGCGAAGTCGGCGGTGGCGCTGCCGGTGTCGAACCAGTGCATCACCTGGCGGTGCACGGAGAAGTCGGCTTGCCAGTCGGCTCGCGCCTGCGCGCCCAGGAATTCGGGCAGCCATGCACCGGCTGCGACCACGACGCGGTCGGCCGTGAAGCTTGCGGTGGCTGTGCGCACACGCACGGTGTCACCATTGCCCATGGGCTCAACGGCCTGCGCGCGTTCGCCGGTGAGCATTTGAGCGCCCGAGGCGCGGGCCACGTCCAGCTGGGCGCCGATGGCATCCTCGGGTCGGACGAAGCCGGCGTCGTGCTCGTAATAGCCGATTTCGTCGCCCTGCAGGTGGAACTGCGGAAAGCGCGCGCGGATGCCGGCTGCGTCGAGCACTTCGTGCGCGATGCCGAAGCGCTCGGCGCAGGCGATGGTGCGGCGCACGAAGTCGGATTTGCCGTGGTGCTCCGCCACGCGGTCGTGCGGCGCGAGGATCAGGCCGCCCGTGGTGGTCATCAGCGGCTTGCCGGTGCGCGCCTCGAGCTCGCGCCAGATGGCGTGCGAGCGCTGCACGAAGGGCACGTACTCGTCGCCTTCGCCGACGGCCAGCCGCGTGATGCGCGAATCGCCATGCGAGGAGCCCAGGTCGTGCGGCGGCGCGAACTGGTCGATGCCCAGCACGCGTGCGCCGCGCTGCGAGAGTTGGTAGAGCGTCGCGGCGCCGAGAGCGCCAAGGCCGACGACGATGACGTCGTAGTGGGAAGAGGAAGAGGATGAGGGAGAGGAAGAAGACTGAGACTGGGTCACGGGAGCGTCCTGCGCTTCGATGAGGTTGGGGGATGCGGTTTATCTTGCCGCCGTTCGTCCGGCTCTGCATGAACTTTTCCAGAAAAGGTCTTGAGCGCTTCGCATAATCGCGTTCGTCATTCCGACCCCCTCACTCAAGGAGTTTCACCCATGGCCCAGACCCGGATCGCTGTCATTGTCGGCAGCCTGCGCAAGGATTCGTTCAACCACAAGCTGGCCCTCGCGTTGGCGCACCTCGCGCCCTCGGACTTCACCTTCGAAACCCTGCGAATCGACGACCTGCCGCTGTACAACCAGGACGACGACGGCAACCAGTCTGCGCCGGTGAAGCGCCTGAAGACCGAGATCGCGGCGGCTGACGGCCTGCTGTTCGTTACGCCCGAATACAACCGCTCGATTCCCGGCGTGCTGAAGAACGCCATCGACCAGGCCTCGCGCCCCTATGGCCAGAGCGCCTGGGCAGGCAAGCCGGCTGGCGTGGTCGGTGTCTCGGTGGGGGCCATCGGCACCGCGTTGGCGCAGCAGCATCTGCGCAACATCCTGGCGTATCTCGACGTGCCCACGATGGGGACGCCGGAAGTGTTCCTGCAGGCCAAGGACGACCTGTTCGACGACAAGGGTCACATCGGCAACGAAGGCTCGAAGAAATTCCTGCAGAGCTGGATGGACAAGTACGTAGCTTGGGTGAAGAGCCACTCGGCCTGATCGATCCGCTTCGTCTCCGGACGAAAAAAAGCCGCCCACCGGGCGGCTTTTTTGCTGGTGCCGGAGCGAACTCAGGCAGCGATAGCAGCGTCGCGCTGGTTCGCGGCTTCGGCCGTTGCCACCAGGATGTCGGCGCGGGCCGTTGCCAGGGCATTGTTCCGGGCTTCGTCGCCCATCGCCACACCTTCGGCGCGCACGACGCGCACGTCGGTGATGCCGAAGAAGCCGAAGACCGCCTTGAGGTAGCTCTCCTGGTGTTCCATGGCCTGGCCACCTTCGCTGGTCGAATAGACGCCGCCGCGGCTGGAGGCCACGATGATGGTCTTGCCGCCGGCCAGGCCCACGGGGCCCTTCTCGGTGTACTTGAAGGTGCGGCCGACTTGTCCCAGGCGGTCGATCCAGGCCTTGAGTTGCGTCGGGATCGAGAAGTTGTAGAAAGGCGTGCCGATGACGACCACGTCCGAGGCCAGGAACTGGCTCACGAGCTTTTCGGACACGGCGTTTTCACGCTGCTGGGCTTCGGTGGGCTCGGCTTGCACACCGGTCTTGATGCCCAGCGCGTCGGCGCTGAAGTGCGAAGGGGTGTCGACGGCCAGGTCGAGGTATTCGACGACGGTGTCGGGGTGGGCGGCGCGCCATGCGGTCACGACTTCGGCCGAGAGGAGGCGCGAGGTCGAGTGGGCGCCGAGGATGCTGGAGTCAATATGGAGCAGCTTCATTTCAATCAATCACTTTCTGTGTTGGCTGTCGGCGCTCAAAGTGGCCGGCGGATGAAAGAATTCTATTTTTGGATCGAGTGATCGATAAGTATCCAAAAATTGCCTAGATCGTTCTATCTGCAGGACAATCACCGCCATGCAAGACCTCAACGACATGGTTTTCTTCGCCGAAGTGGCCGAGCGCGGCGGCTTCGCAGCCGCCAGCCGGGCGCTCGGCATCCCCAAATCGCGCCTGTCGCGCCGCGTGGCCGATCTGGAAGAGCGGCTCGGCGTGCAGCTGATGCAGCGCAGCACCCGGCGCCTGTCGCTCACACCGGCGGGCGAGATCTACCTGCGGCACTCATCCGCCATGCGCGACGCGGCGCAGGCGGCGGCCGAGGCGGTGGCGCAGGTGCAGACCGAGCCCAGCGGGCTGGTGCGACTGAGTTGCCCCGTCACCATCGCGCACAGCGGCCTGGCGCAGCTGATGCCGGTGTTCATGGCGCGCTACCCGGCGGTACGCATCGACATGCGGGTGATCAACCGGCCGGTCGACCTGATCGAGGAGGGCATCGACATCGCGCTGCGCGTGCGGCCGGTCATCGAGGACAGCACGGTGCTGGTGGCCAAGACCTTCGGCCACAGCCGGGGCGTGCTGGTGGCGAGCCCGGCGCTGCTGGAGCGCTACGGGCCGGTGGAAACGCTGGCCGACCTCGGCAAGCTGCCGACGGCGGCCATGTCGGTCAACGGAGAAGGGCGCGCCGACTGGCGGCTGGAGGGCCCCAAGGGCGAGAGCTACGTGCACTCCCACACCCCGCATTACGTGGCGGACGACCTCGCGACGCTGCAGTTCGGCACGCTGGGCGGCATAGGCGCGACCATGCTGCCTGACTACATGTGTCGCGCCGACATCGATGCCGGCCGGCTGGTGCGGTTGCTACCCGGTTGGGGGCCGCCACCGGTGATTGCGCACATGGTGTTTCCGGCACGGCGGGCGTTGGTGCCGGCTGTGCGGAAGCTCATCGACTTCCTGATGGAGCATCTCCAGAGCGAAGATATGCGGATGTTCTAGGCTCGTTATGCGAAAAACGTCATATCCAAACAAGCAGATATTCGTTTGGCATTGAAGCAAGGGTTCGCACAATCCGAGGCTCCCATCCATCCAGGAGCGTCCATGGCTACTCTGCGACTCGGCGACACAGCCCCCAATTTCACCCAGGATTCCAGCGAAGGCCCCATCGACTTCCATCAGTGGGCCGGCGATTCGTGGGTCGTGTTCTTCTCGCATCCCGCCGACTTCACGCCCGTGTGCACCACCGAACTGGGCAAGACCGCGGCGCTGTCGGGCGAATTCGCCAAGCGCGGCGTGAAGCCCATCGCGTTGAGTGTCGATCCGGCCACCAAGCACAAGGAATGGATCAGCGACATCAACGACACGCAGAACACCACGGTCAACTTCCCCATCATTGCGGATGCCGATCGCAAGGTGGCTGATCTGTACGACCTGATCCACCCGAACGCCTCGGCCACGGCCACCGTTCGCAGCGTGTTCATCATTGACCCGAAAAAGGTCATCCGCACCACCATCACCTACCCGGCGTCCACCGGCCGCAACTTCGACGAGATCCTGCGCGTGATCGACTCGCTGCAGCTCACCGACAGCCACAAGGTGGCCACGCCCGTGAACTGGAAGGACGGCGACGACGTGGTCATCATCCCGGCCATCCAGGACCCGGCCGAACTGGCGGAGCGCTTCCCCAAGGGCTTCAAGGCCGTGCGCCCCTACCTGCGCATCACGCCGCAGCCTAACAAGTAAGCAGGCAGGGCAGCGTCGTCATGCAGACTCGCGTGATCATCGTGCCGGGGTGGCGCGACTCCGGGCCCGGCCACTGGCAGAGCCTGTGGGAAGAGCGCATTCCGGGCGCGGCGCGGGTGGTGCAGGACGACTGGGCCTCGCCCAAGCGCGAGGCGTGGGTGTCTACGCTGGCGAAGCTGGTGCTGGAGAGCGATGGGCCGGTGGTGATCGCCGCGCACAGCCTGGGCTGCATCGCCACGGCGCACCTGCCCGCCGATGCCGCGGCCCGCATCCAGGGCGCGCTGCTGGTGGCGCCTGCGGACCCAGAGCGTCGCGCCGTGCTGTCCGACTTCGCGCCCGTGCCCTACGCCGCGCTGCCGTATCGCAGCATCGTGGTGGCCAGCAGCAACGACCCCTTTTGCCCGATCCGCCTGGCTGGTGCATATTCGCGCGCCTGGGGCAGCGAGTTCGTGCGCATGCAGAATGCGGGCCACATCAACGTCGACTCGGGGCATGGGGATTGGCCGCTGGGCCTTGCCCTGCTCCAGTCCTTGACCGACGAGCCCGCCGCTTGGCCGGCGGGCCGTGAATTTTCAGAAACCTTGGCAACCACATGACTTCCAGAATAAAGACCTTCGTCGCCGTGCTCGCGCTGGCGTCCTCCGCACTCGCCGGCAGCAGCGCCTTCGCCCAAGGCACGGGGCTGCTGAACGCTTCGTACGACGTGGCGCGCGAGTTCTACAAGGACTACAACGCGGCCTTCGTGGCGCACTACAAGAAGGCCACCGGCAAGGACGTCAAGATCGACCAGTCGCACGGCGGCTCCAGCGCGCAGGCTCGCGCGGTGGCCGATGGCCTCGATGCCGACGTGGTGACGATGAACACCTCGACCGACATCGACTTCCTCGCCAACGCCGGCGTGGTCGCCAAAGACTGGAACAAGAAATTCCCCGAGAACGCATCGCCGACCACGTCGACCATGTTGTTCTTGGTTCGCAACGGCAACCCCAAGGGCATCAAGGACTGGGATGACCTGGTCAAGCCGGGCGTGCAGGTCGTGATCGTCAACCCCAAGACCGGCGGCAACGGGCGCTATGCCTATCTGGCCGCCTGGGGCTACATCAAGAAGAAGGGCGGCACCGACGCCCAGGCCGCCGAGTTCGTCGGCAAGCTCTTCAAGAACGTGCCGGTGCTGGCACGCGGCGGCCGCGACGCGACCACCGCCTTCCTGCAGCGCAACATCGGTGATGCACTGATCACCTTCGAATCGGAAGTGGTGTCGATCGACCGCGAATTCGGCACCGGCAAGGTCGACTCGGTGTACCCGTCGATCAGCATCGTGGCCGAGAACCCGGTGGCCGTGGTCGAGCGCACCGTCGCCAAGAAGGGCACCGGCGAACTGGCCAAGGCCTACCTTGACTGGCTGTACTCCGAAGAAGCGCAGGAAATCGCGGCCAAGCACGCGCTGCGTCCGCGCTCGCCGGCCGTGCTCAAGAAGTACGCCTCGACCTTCAAGCCACTGCAACTGTTCACGGTGCAGGAGCTGTTCGGCAGCCTCGGCGAAGCGCAAAAGGTGCACTTCAACGACGGCGGTCAGTTCGACAAGCTCTACACGCCCGGCGGCAAGTAAATGAGCGGCGCTGTTTCTTCGGCGCTCCCGTCCGCGGGAGCGCCTTTTTCGCGTGCCAACCGGGCAGGGGGCGCCAAGCGCGTGCTGCCGGGGTTCCACATCACGCTGGGCTTCTCGATTCTTTACCTCAGCCTGATCGTGCTGATCCCGCTGTCGGCGCTGGTCTTCAGGACCTTCACGCTGACCTGGGATCAGTTCTGGGTGGCCGTGACTGCCCCGCGCGTGATGGCTTCGTACCGGCTGACCTTCGGCGCGTCGCTGATCGCGGCCGTGGTGAACGCGGTGTTCGGCCTGCTGGTGGCCTGGGTGCTGGTGCGCTACAAGTTTCCGGGCAAGCGCATCGTCGATGCGCTGGTCGACCTGCCGTTCGCGCTGCCGACGGCGGTGGCGGGTATCTCGCTGACCGCGCTGCTCGCGGGCAACGGCTGGGTCGGGCAACTACTGGAGCCGCACGGCATCAAGCTGGCATTCACGCCGGCGGGCATCGTGATTGCGCTGATCTTCATCGGGCTGCCCTTCGTGGTGCGCACGGTGCAGCCGGTGCTCGAAGACGCCGAGAAAGAGCTGGAAGAAGCCGCCACTTCGCTCGGCGCGACGCGGCTTCAGACCTTCACCAAGGTGATCTTTCCGTCGATTGCGCCTGCGTTGCTTACCGGCTTTGCCATGGCCTTTGCGCGCGCCATCGGCGAGTACGGCTCGGTGATCTTCATCGCCGGCAACATGCCGATGATCTCGGAGATCACGCCGCTGATCATCATCGGCAAGCTGGAGCAGTACGACTACGCGGGCGCCACGGCGGTCGCGCTGGTGATGCTGGTCATTTCGTTCCTGCTGCTGCTGGTCATCAATGGCCTGCAGGCATGGCAGCGTCGCCGCGCAGGAGCCTGACATGAGTGCACCTTCCAAAGTCATTCGCCGCGCGCAGGCCGGCACTACTGAATCTGCCTGGGTGCGCTGGACTCTGATTGGCATTGCGCTCGCGTTCATGTTCCTGTTTCTCGTGCTGCCGCTGGCCGCTGTTGCGACCGAGGCGCTGCGCAAGGGCGTGGGCGCGTATCTCGACGCGCTGAAAGAGCCCGACGCCTGGAGTGCGATTCGCCTCACGCTGATCACTGCCGCCATCGCGGTGCCGATGAACCTCGTATTCGGCGTGGCCGCGGCCTGGGCCATTGCCAAGTTCGAGTTCCGTGGCAAGGCATTTCTCACCACGCTGGTCGACCTGCCGTTCGCGGTGTCGCCGGTGGTGGCGGGCCTGATCTACGTGCTGGTGTTCGGCGCGCAGGGCTGGCTCGGTCCGTGGCTGGCGGAGCACGACATCAAGATCATCTTTGCCGTGCCGGGCATCGTGCTGGCAACCGTGTTCGTGACTTTCCCGTTCATCGCGCGCGAACTCGTGCCGCTGATGCAGGCGCAGGGCACCGACGAGGAGCAGGCCGCCATCGTGCTCGGCGCGACCGGCTGGCAGACCTTCTGGCGCGTGACACTGCCCAACATCAAGTGGGGCCTGCTGTACGGCGTGATCCTGTGCAACGCGCGCGCCATGGGCGAATTCGGCGCGGTGTCGGTGGTGTCGGGGCACATCCGCGGCCAGACCAACACCATGCCGCTGCACGTGGAAGTGCTCTACAACGAATACCAGTCTGTGGCCGCGTTTGCCGTGGCCTCGCTACTGGCCATCCTGGCGCTGGTCACGCTGGTGATCAAGTCGGTGATCGAATGGCGCCACGAGCGCGAGATGAAGGCCATTGCCGAACTGCCCCCCGAGCGTCCCCCCGAAGCCGCGGCGGCCTGAGAGAGAAAGAACAAGATCATGAGCATCGAAATCCGCAACATCAGCAAGCAGTTCGGCGACTTCCGCGCGCTGCGCGACGTGAACCTCGACGTGGAGTCGGGCGAACTGGTCGCGCTGCTCGGGCCCTCGGGCTGCGGCAAGACCACGCTGCTGCGCATCATCGCGGGGCTGGAGACGGCCGACGCCGGCAGTATTCTTTTCTCGGGCGAAGACACCACCGACGTGCACGTGCGCGAGCGGCAGGTGGGCTTCGTGTTCCAGCACTACGCATTGTTCCGTCACATGACCGTGTTCGAGAACGTGGCCTTCGGCCTGCGCGTGAAGCCGCGCAAGGAGCGCCCGAGCGACGCGCAGATCAGGCAGAAGGTGACCGACCTGCTCAAGCTGGTGCAGCTCGACTGGCTGGCCGACCGATATCCGTCGCAGCTTTCGGGTGGCCAGCGGCAGCGCATTGCGCTGGCCCGTGCGCTGGCGGTGGAGCCCAAGGTGCTGCTGCTCGACGAGCCTTTCGGCGCGCTCGACGCCAAGGTGCGCAAGGAACTGCGCCGCTGGCTGCGCCGGCTGCACGACGAACTGCACGTGACCTCGATCTTCGTCACGCACGACCAGGAAGAAGCGCTCGAAGTGGCCGACCGCGTGGTGGTCATCAACAAGGGACAGATCGAGCAGGTCGGCTCGCCGCAGGAAGTGTGGGACCAGCCGGCCAGCCCGTTCGTCTACGGCTTCCTGGGCGACGTGAATCTGTTCCACGGCCGGGCCGACAACGGCGCGGTGCAGCTCGACGGCATGCGCCTTGATTCACCCGAGCACAGCGGCGCGCGCGACGCCAAGGCACGCGCCTATGTGCGCCCGCATGACATCGATGTGACACGCTACGTGGCCGGCGCCTCGGGCATCGTCGCCACGCTGTCGCGCGCAATCGTGGTCGGACCCATCGCACGGCTGGAACTTGAGCCCACCGAATCGAATCCAGATAATCCGGGCTCCGGAACCATCATCGAGGCGCAACTCCCTGCGCAACAGTTCCGTGACCTGGGCTTGAAGGAAGGCGACACCGTCGTTGCCAACCCGCGCAAGGCCAGGGTGTTCGTAGAAGAAGATTGGGTATCTCCTTGATCGATTGGTACTTCGGCGCGCCGCGCCGCGCGTTTGGGCTGATCTGCCTGGCCTGCGTTCTCATGCTGGCCTTCGGGCTCTACCTGCAGCACGTGGTCGGGCTCGAACCCTGTCCCATGTGCATCGTGCAGCGGTATGCGCTGGTGCTGGTGGCAATCTTCACCGGGCTGGCCGGGGCGTTCCGCAACGTAGGCCTTCGGGTCGTGGGCGGATTGCTGGCGCTGGTGGCCGCGGTGGGCGGTGCCTACACGGCGGCCTCGCAAAGCTGGCTGCAGTGGTATCCGCCCGAAGTCGTGTCCTGCGGACGCGACCTCTACGGGATGATCGAGACCTTTCCCCTGAAGCGTGCGCTGCCGATGATCTTCCGCGGCGGCGGCGACTGCTCGAAGATCGACTGGTCGCTGTTCGGCCTGACGCTGGCGAACTGGTCGTTCATCGCGTTCGTGGTTCTTTCGCTGATGCTCATCACGCTGCTCGTGCGCTCGCGTCGCGCACGCTGAGAGGCGGAAGAGGCAACGCCGCCCCACGGCGGGCGGCGTGCCGAAGAGGGCGGGTTCGCGTCAGTTGAACCAGCCCTGGCCCGAAAAACCGCATCCCATTTCTTCGAGCAGGCTGCGCCAGTACCAGCGCTCGGCGCAGCTGCTGACCATCGCCATGTTCACCGGCTGAGCCGCCGTCGGCTTGATGTCGCTGCTGATGCTCGCAAGGCCCAGCGGGGCGTTGGCTTCGGGGCTGCGCACCGGCGTGGTGAACGTCAGCGGCGACTGCGCCTCGGGTGTCTCCGCCTTCGTGTTGGTGGCACCGGCCGCGCCGCTGAAGGCCATCGCTGCAGTGATCGCTCCGGCCAGCGCCACGTGGCGCAAAGTGTTCGACTGTTTGAATTTCATGGTCGTTTCCCTTCCTAGAACTATCGGTTTATGCGCGGCAACACGCCACGCACCCGAAAAAATGTAGGGCGCCTGAAGGTGTCGGACCAGTGCCGAAAGTCACGCGCTCGTAACGCTGCGAATCGGTTTGTCGATCGCCCGTGGGCCTTTAAAGAATCTTCAGTAAACGCGGCTAGGATGACGCCGGACCTCGCGGTTCCGTGCCCCTTCCGCGCAGCCGACTCGCCGCGCAGCGCCTTCCTGATTTCCCCCGCATGCCCACTACACAACCCAGGCGATCACGCAAACTAGTCATCGGCATTGCCGTTCTCGTCGTGCTGGCGGTCGTCGCCTCTTTCTGGCTCAGCCCGGGCAAGAAGGCCGAATACCTCACCGCCACGGTGCAGTGCACCGATCTCGAAAACGCGGTGCTCGCCACAGGCGTGCTGCAGGCGCTCAAGCAGGTCGAGGTGGGCGCGCAGGTCAGCGGCCAGCTCAAGTCGCTGAAGGTGGTGCTGGGCCAGACCGTGAAGAAGGGCGACTGGCTCGCCGAGATCGACCCAGTCATCTCGCAGAACACCTTCGCGCAGGAGCAGGCCAAGCTCGACAACCTGCAGGCGCAGAAGCTCGCGAAGGAAGTGCGCGTCAGGCAGGCCCAGCTCACATGGACCCGGCAGCAGGAAATGCTCGCGCAGGACGCGGCCGCCAAGCAGGACATGGAAAGCGCCGACGCCGAACTGCGCGCGCTGCGTGCCGACCTGGTGTCGCTCGAAGCGCAGATCCGCCAGCAGAAACTGGCCGTGGCCTCGGCGCAGACGAATCTCTCGTACACGCGCATCGTTGCGCCCATCGACGGCGACGTGGTTTCCATCAGCACGCTCGAAGGCCAGACCGTGGTCGCAGCCTTCCAGGTGCCCACGCTGATGAAACTGGCCGACCTGTCGACCATGACCGTGAAGGCACAGGTGTCCGAGGCCGACGTGGTGCGCGTGAAGCCGGGGCAGCCGGTGTACTTCACCATCCTCGGCGACCCCGACAAGCGCTACCACGGCACGCTGCGCGCGGTGCAGCCTTCGCCAGAGAAGATCAACAACGCCGTGTTCTTCAACGCCCTGTTCGACGTGCCCAACCCTGATCGCACCTTGCGCGTAGACATGACGGCGCAGGTGGCCATCCTGCTGGGCGAGGCCAAGCAGGCGCTGACCGTGCCGCTGACCGCGCTGGGTCCGCGCGACAAGGACGGCCGCCAGGAAGTGCGCGTGCTCAAGGCCGACCAGACCGTGGAAAAACGGCAGGTGCGCGTGGGCATCTCCAACAACTTCCAGGCACAGGTGCTCGAAGGTTTGAAAGAGGGCGACAACGTCATCACGGGCGATGCCTCGGCTGTTCTGGAGCGGGGCGAAAGCGGAGACGGCGGCGGCGGACGGGGCAAGCGCCCATGACAGATGAAAAGCAGCCGCTGCTGACTCTTCGCGGCATCGGCCGCAGCTTTCCCTCGGGCGAGCAGGAAGTGCAGGTGCTGAAAGAAGTCAACCTCGACATCGGCAACGGCGAAATGCTGGCCATCGTCGGCGCCTCGGGCTCGGGCAAGTCGACGCTGATGAACATCCTCGGTTGCCTCGACCGGCCGAGTACCGGCACCTACGTTGTCTCGGGCCAGGACGTGGGCACGCTCGACAGCGACGCACTTGCCCAACTGCGGCGCGAGCACTTCGGCTTCATCTTCCAGCGCTACCACCTGATGCCGCACCTGACGGCGACCGGCAACGTCGAGGTGCCCGCTGTGTACGCCGGCACCGACGGCGAGGCGCGCGACACGCGTGCGCGCCAGCTGCTGGTGCGTCTGGGTCTTGGCGACCGCACCGAGCATCGGCCGAGCCAGCTCTCGGGCGGCCAGCAGCAGCGTGTGAGCATCGCGCGTGCGTTGATGAACGGCGGACAGGTGATCCTGGCCGACGAACCGACCGGTGCGCTCGACAGCCGCAGCGGCCAGGAGGTGATCGGCATCCTGCGAGAGCTGCATGCGCAAGGGCACACGATCATCATCGTGACGCACGACATGCAGGTGGCGAGCTGCACCGAACGCATCATCGAGATCGCCGACGGCGTGATCGTGGGCGACCGGCCCAACGTGCCCACGGTGGCGGCGCCGGCGCAAGCCGTGCAGCCCGACGCGCCAATTCCCGATGCGATGACGAAGCCCCGGCTCGGCATCGCACGCTTCAGCACCGGCTGGGCCCGCTTTGCCGAAGCCTTCCGCATGGCCTGGCGCTCGATGATGGCGCACCGCATGCGCACGGCGCTCACCATGCTGGGAATCGTCATCGGCATCACCTCTGTGGTGTCGATCGTGGCCATCGGGGAGGGCGCCAAGCGCTTCGTGCTGTCGGACATCCGGGCCATCGGCACCAACACGCTCGACGTGTACCCGGGCCGCGACTTCGGCGACGACAAGGCCTCGAGCATCCGCACGCTGATACCGTCCGACCTCGACGCGCTCGCGGCGCAGCCCTATGTGCACAGCGTGACGCCCTCGACCTCGCGCAGCCTGCGCCTGCGCTACCGCAGCGTCGACATCAACGGCACGGTGAACGGCGTGAGCGACAGTTTCTTTCGCGTGCGCGACATCCAGATGGCCAGCGGCGCAGCCTTTACGGCCAGCGACGTGCGCCACCAGTCGCAGGTGGTGGTGATCGACCAGAACACGCGGCGCAAGCTGTTTCCAGACGGCGCCGAGGCGGTGGGCAAGATCATCCTGGTGGGCAACCTGCCGTGCACGGTGATCGGCGTGTCGCAGGAAAAAAAGAGCATGTTCGGCGAGAACAAGTCGCTCAACATCTGGCTGCCCTACAGCACGGGCGCGAGCCGGCTCTTCGGGCAGCAGCACTTCGACAACATCACGGTGCGGATCCGCGACGACCAGCCGACCAAGGCCGCCGAAGACAGCGTGGTCAAGCTGCTCACGCTGCGCCACGGCAGCAAGGATTTCTTCACATTCAACATGGACAGCATCGTGAAGACAGCCGAGCGCACCAGCCAGTCGCTCACGCTGCTGCTGTCGCTCATTGCCGTGATCTCGCTGGTGGTGGGCGGCATCGGCGTGATGAACATCATGCTGGTGTCGGTGACCGAGCGCACCCGCGAGATCGGCATTCGCATGGCGGTGGGCGCGCGCCAGAGCGACGTGCTGCAGCAGTTCCTGACCGAGGCTGTGCTGGTGTGCCTGGTGGGCGGGTTGATCGGCGTGACGCTGTCGTACGGCATCAGCTTTCTGTTTTCGCTTTTCGTCAAGCAATGGCAAATGATCTTTTCGCTGGGCGCCGTGGTGACGGCGTTCTTGTGCGCGTCGCTGATCGGCGTGCTGTTCGGCTATCTGCCAGCGCGCAACGCGGCGCGGCTGGACCCGATCGAGGCGCTGGCTCGTGAGTAGGGCGCGTGTTCTTTCCGCGGTGGCTGTCGCAGTGCTGGTGCTTGGCGGGTGCACCTTGTTCCAGCCTGAGCAACGGGTGCAGCGGCCATTGGAAGTGCCGCAGGGCTGGCAGCAGTCGTCCGGCGCGGGGAGCGCGGCTGCGATGCTGTCCGCGAACTGGTGGACGGCGTTCAACGATCCGCAGCTCGACCGGCTGATCGACAACGCGCTGCGCACCAACAACGACCTGGCCGCAGCGGGCATTCGCGTGCAGCGCGCGCAATTGCAGGCTGGTTTGGCGAATACCAACCTCACGCCCAGCGTGGTGGGGCAGGCCAGCACCAGCCGCAGCTACGACCTGAAGCGCGGCGGCGTGGCAGGTTCCGCGTCGAGCTCTCTGGTGACGCTGAGCTATGAGCTCGACCTGTGGGGCCGGCTCTCGGCGCAGCGCAGCGCCGCCGATTGGGAACTGAAGGCCACCGAATCCGACCGCCAGGCCACGGCGCTGACGCTTGTCGGCACCACGGCAGGGCTCTACTGGCAGACCGGCTACCTGAACCAGCGCATCGCACTCAGCGAAGCGGGCATGGAAGACGGCCGGCGCATCCTTGCGCTGGTGCGCGTGAAGTACGCGGCAGGCGCTGTGTCGGGGCTGGATGTGGCGCAGGCGGGCCAGAGTCTCGCGACACAGAAGGCGGCGCATACGCAGTTGCTTCAGCAGCGAGTGGAGGCGCGCAACGCGCTGGCGATTCTGTTTGACCAGCCGCCGGAGTCGATGGCCGTCGAGCCCGCGCAGTTGCCCGACATCGCCTTGCCAGTCATCGATGCTGGCGTGCCCGCGAGTCTGCTGGGCCGACGCCCCGACCTGCGCGCCGCCGAGCAGCGGTTGCGCGGTGCACTGGCGAACGTCGACGCCACGCGCACAGGGTTCTATCCGGCGCTGAGCCTGACGGGGTCGCTGGGCACGTCGAGTACCGCGTTGGGAGAGCTGTTGAAGAACCCTGTGGCTACGCTCGGTGCCGGGCTGGCGCTGCCGTTCCTGCAATGGAACACCGCCCGGCTTACCGTGGCCGTGTCGCAGACGCAGTATGAAGAGGCGGTGCTGGGTTTTCGGCAGTCGCTCTACACGGCGTTGTCAGAGGTCGAGAACGCGTTGTCGTCGCGCACGCAACTGCGTAACGAGAGCGAGAAGCTCGTGCTGGCGCTGCAGGAGGCGCGGCGCGCGGAGCGGTTATCGGAGGTGCGCTACCGCGCCGGAGCGACCGCGCTGCAGCCGGTGCTGGATGCGAAGGATCGGCGCCGCACGGCCGAGGTTTCGCTGGCCCAGAACCAGTTGAATCAGCTCAATGCGACGATGACGCTGTACAAGGCGTTGGGCGGGGCTGCTGTCGCGCTGTAGGGCCTCCGCGCTTCATCGGCGGCACAGCGCCCTCACCCTAGCCCGCTCCCGCAAGCGGGAGAGGGGACAAGACGGGGCGCGGCTGTGGGTACTACTCCCTCTCCCGTAAGCGGGAGAGGGCTGGGGTGAGGGCAGCGGCATCAATGCCACCGGCTCATCTCATCGTTGCCCAGATCAATCCTGAAACGGCGCCTTCTTCGCCAGCTTGCGAAACACCAGCCCAGGCAGCCGCAACACGAACTCCACCATCAGCCGCGCGTGCATCCACGTAAGCAGCACGTTGTCGCGCCCATAGCGGAAGTGCGAAACCCCGCCTTCCTCGGCCGTCAGGTACTTCACTGGCGCATCGATGTTCACCGGCTTGACGCCGCGCCAGGCCAGCCGCACGACAGCCTCGGTGTCGAAGTCGAAGCGCCGCATCCAGGGCTGCCGCTCCATGACGGCGATCAGGTCCGTCACCGGATACACGCGAAAGCCGTAGAGCGAATCGCCCACGCCGGCGAACAGCGTTTCGAGCTGCGTCCATCCGTTAGATACACGCCGACCGCGCACGCGCAGCAGCGGTGCGCTGGCATCGAACACCGGCCGTCCGAGCACCATCGTCTCAGGGCGGGCCAGCGAAGCTTTCATGAACTCGGGGATCAGGTCCGCCGGATGCTGCCCGTCGGAATCCATCGTCAGCGCATGGGTGAAACCAGCTTCCCTGGCGGCGCGCAGGCCGTGCAGCACGGCCGAACCCTTGCCCTGGTTCTGCTGCAGCACCCACACGCGCAGGCCCGGGTCGCCGGCCGCCATCTGCTGCAGCCGCTCGCCCGTGCCGTCGTCGCTGCCGTCGACAACCACCCACACCGGGTTCCACTGCGCGCGCGCAGCGGCGACGGTCGAGAACAGGCGCTCGCCAGTGTTGTAGCTGGGGATCAGGACAAGGTGGGTGCGCGAGGCGTCTGGCATTCGGGGGACGCGTCGGTGGCGCGCTGCTCCAGGTTTTGTCGGAAGTATTGTTCGAGCTCGGCCTGCAGCACGTCGCTGTCCTGCGTGGGCGAGAAGCGCTTGCCGATCCGCAGGGTGAAGACGATGGGCAGCGGCGGCACGCGCCACAGCGGCCAGCCCTTGGCGAGGTAGGGCGAGTCGGTGTCGATGAACACCGTTTGTATGGGCGCCTGCGCCAGCTTGGCGATCAGCGTCGTACCGGGGCGAAACGGGTTGAGCGGCGGCGTCACCGTGCGCGTACCCTCGGGAAAGATCACCAGCTGGCCGCCGTTGCGTAGATCGTTCACGGCAAGGCGCACCATCGTGCGGGCAGACTTGTTGCTGATGTAGCGCGCCAGCCGGGCGCCCGCGCCCAGGAAGATGTTGCCCATCAGGTCGGCCTTCATGATGCAGGCGCTGCGCGGCAGCCGCGCCACCAGCAGCAGCGCGTCGAGCATGGTCGGGTGGTTGGCCACGAAGATCACGCCGGGCTCCTTGCGCATCGGGTCGAGGCAGGTGGCGTCGATGCGCATCATGCCGGTCACCGACGCCAGCCACCAGAACATGCGGTAGGCGAAGGCGATGGTCGTGCGGCCCAGCACGCGCGCGGGTGCCGCCGGCATCACCGGGTGGATCAGCATGGCGACGACGTTCCAGACCAGCGAGATCAGGCCCAGGAACAGCAGCAGCGCGTAGAGCATCAACGCGAGCGGAATCGACATGAGAATTCGCAGCACGCGAGTCATTGAATCAGTCAATCGGGCAAGGCTCGGTCGGACAACGACCGGTCATGCCCGTAGCTGGCCGGCCGCGACCGTGTGGGCCTCGATCTCGACCAGCAGGTCGCTGCGGCAGATGTCGGCTTCGAGATACACCGCGTGGCGCGCCATCGGAGCGTTGGCGCCGAGCGTGCCTTCGATGATGCTGCGCACCGCTTCGGTGTCCGACGGGTGACGCGCGTAGACCACGCAATCGAGTTCGGCCAGCGAGAACTTCGCGGTGCCGCGTTCGTTGGCTGCGTCGATCACCGCCTGCAGGTTGCGCAGCGTTTCACGAGTTTGCTCGAGCACGTCGCCGTGGTGCACGGTTTCGTGGCCGACGATGCTCGCCGTGCCGGAGATGAAGAGGGCGATGTTGCCGTCGCCGATGTCCGCCAGCGCGGCGCGCGAGAAGGTCGGCGAGCGCGGGCCGTAGGTTTCGGGATAGCGGTAGGCCGAAACCTGCCGCGGGTTTTCGACCGGCAGCGGCGCCTGCTGGCCGGCCAGGAAGCGGATCGACAAAGCGCCTTGGTGGATGCCTAGGGCGCAGGCCGCGGGCGCGCCTTCGAAGGCGGCGCGGCCGGCTTCAAGAAACGCTTCCTGCCGGCCGAGGTTGAACTGGCGGTAGCGCTCCAGCCCGCCGCCGTCGGCGTTGATCTGCGGCAGGTAGTTCCAGATGCGCTGCAGGTGCGGCGTGCCGGCCTGGTCGAGCGTCTTGAACAGGTCGCGGTAGGCGCGGTGCGCGAGTTCGGCGAGGCCCTGCTTTTCGGTGGCTTCGTCCAGGTCGATGGCGCCGAGCAGCCAGTGCCCGTCGGTGCGCCAGCGCGCGATGCCAGTGGTGCCCGACTTGACGTGCTGCGGGCCGCTTACGTGCCAGACGTCGGCCATGGCTCCGTTGGCCGACAGCACGCGCGCGTTGACCGTCGGCATCCAGGCCACGCCATGCGGCGTGCCGTAGCCGAGCGCTGCGAAGGGCGCCTTGCCGTCGGTGGCCAGCGCGAGGCTGGCCGGCAGCGACAGGCGCTCGACGCGCAGATGGGAAGAAGGGGTTTCGTCCTGAGCTCGCACTGTCAGCTGGCCTCGACGGTGTGTTCGGGTTTGATGGCGGTGTAGGCAGAGAAAACGCCGAGGCTCGCATGCCGGCGCACGTCGCGAAAACCCGCGTCGGCCAGCGCCTGCATCACCCGCTCGGGCGGAATGCAGGCCTCGATCGTGTCCCAGTAATAGCGCCACAGTTCCGAGGTGTTGCGTTGGCGACCGACCACGCGGGCGATCAGCGGCACCACGGCACGCATGTAGCCCTTGAGCAGCGCGGTTGCGATGCGGCCCTCGGGCTTGGTTATTTCGAGCACCGCCACGCGCCCACCCGGGCGCAGCACGCGATGGAACTCGCTGAAGGCGGCCGCCACGTCGCTGATATGGCGCATGGCGTAGCCCATGCTCACGAAGTCGCTGCTGGCATCGGGTCGGGGCAGGGCTTCGGCCACGCCGCGCACAAGCTCGACACCGGGAAGCTTGACTTGGCCCAACATGCCGGGGCTGGGGTCGATGCCCACGAGCTGGCCGGTGGAGCCGATGAGTTTCAGCGCCTCGCGGGCCACGAGCCCGGTGCCGATGCCCACGTCCAGCACCTGCATGCCCGCCGAGAGGCCGGCTTCCCGCAGCGCAGCACGGCGGTATGAGGGGCCGGTGCCGAAGGCCAGCACGCTCTCGATGCGGTCGTAGTCCGCGGCAGTGCTGTCGAAGATGCGCAGCAGGAACGCCTGATGCTCGGCCTCGGTCTTGTAGTACAGCGGCAAAGGGGCGTGCGGCGGCAGGATGTCAGGATTCCCGGGCCCGACGGAAGGCGATGGCGTCATCGAACGATTATCACCAAAAGCCCCGGCCCGAATTCCGGGCCCCAGGGCGGGCGTTGTGTGCGCCGGACAGTAAACTCGGAGCCTGCTCAGAAAACACAGGACAGCGAGATAGAAAGCCATGGCCGGACATAGCAAGTGGGCGAATATTCAGCACCGGAAGGGCCGCCAGGACGAGAAGCGGGGCAAGCTCTGGACCCGCGCCATCCGTGAAATCACAGTGGCCGCCCGCGCCGGCGGCGCCGATCTGGGCTCCAACCCCCGGCTGCGGCTGGCGGTGGAAAAGGCCAAGGCGGTGAACCTGCCCATCGACACCATCAAGCGCAACATCGACAAGGCGACGGGCAACCTCGAAGGCGTCAATTACGAAGAAATTCGTTACGAAGGGTACGGCATCGGCGGCGCGGCGATCATCGTCGACACCATGACCGACAACCGCGTGCGCACCGTGGCCGAAGTGCGCCACGCCTTCTCCAAGCACGGCGGCAACATGGGCACCGAGGGCTCCGTGGCCTTCCAGTTCAAGCACTGCGGCCAGTTCATCTTTGCGCCGGGCACCAATGAAGACAAGGTGATGGAAGTGGCGCTCGAAGCGGGCGCCGAAGACGTCGTTACCGACGACGACGGCGCCATCGAGGTGATCACTGCCGTCGCCGACTTCGAAACCGTGAAGAACGCGCTCGAAGCCGCGGGCCTGAAGCCCGACGCCGCCGAAGTCACCATGCGCGCCGAAAACACGGTAGACGTGACTGGCGAAGACGCCGCAAGAATGCAGAAGTTGCTCGACGTGCTCGAGGACTTGGACGACGTGCAGGACGTTTATCACAACGCCTCGCTGTCCGAGTGATCCGGCGAGCGATGGCGAATGAATGTTGTTAGTTGAATCACAGCGAGAAATGAAGGCCCGCGAATGAAGGTACTGGTAATTGGGGGAGGGGGCCGTGAACACGCTCTGGCATGGCGGCTGGCACAGGCTGCCCGGGTGAGCCGCGTGTACGTGGCGCCGGGCAACGGCGGCACCGCAGCCGACGAGCGCTACGACTGCGTCGACATCACCGAGCCCGCCGCGCTGCGCGAATGGGCGATGAAGGAAAAGATCGCGCTGACCGTGGTCGGCCCCGAGGCGCCGCTGGCTGCCGGTGTGGTGGACGAGTTCCGCGCACACGGCCTGCGCATCTTCGGCCCCACGCAGGCAGCCGCGCAGCTCGAAAGCTCGAAGGCCTTCTCCAAGGCCTTCATGAAGCGCCACAAGATTCCGACCGCCGAGTACGAGGCTTTCACTGACGCCGCAGCGGCGCACGCGTACATCGACGCCAAGGGCGCGCCCATCGTCGTCAAGGCCGACGGCCTGGCGGCTGGCAAGGGCGTGGTGGTCGCCATGACCGCGGAGGAAGCGCACGAGGCAGTCGACTTCATGCTGGTCGACAACAAGTTCGGCGTGTCGCACAACGAAGGCGGCGCGCGCGTCGTCATCGAAGAGTTCCTGCAGGGCGAAGAAGCCAGCTTCATCGTGCTGTGCGACGGCAAGAACGTCACTGCGCTGGCCACCAGCCAGGACCACAAGCGCCTGCTCGACAACGACGAAGGTCCCAACACCGGTGGCATGGGCGCGTATTCGCCCGCGCCGGTGGTCACGGCCGAAGTGCATGCGCGCGCCATGCGCGAAATCATCCTGCCGACCATCCGCGGCATGGAGAAAGACGGCATTCCGTTCACCGGCTTTCTCTACGCCGGCCTGATGATCGACGCCACGGGCCACCCCAAGACGCTCGAGTTCAACTGCCGCATGGGCGACCCCGAGACGCAGCCGATCATGATGCGTTTGAAGTCCGACCTGTTCGAGGTGTTCTGGCACGCCACCGACGGCACGCTCGACCAGGTCGAGCTGCAGTGGGACCGCCGCGTGGCGCTGGGCGTGGTGATGGCCGCGCACGGCTATCCGCTGTCGCCGCGCAAGGGCGACCGCATAACCGGCATTCCGGCCGAGGCGCCCGATGCCGTGGTGTTCCACGCCGGCACTACGCTGGAAAACGGCGAGCTCAAGACCAGCGGCGGCCGCGTGCTCTGCGTGACCGTGCTGGCCGACAGCGTGAAGCAGGCGCAGCAGCGGGCCTACGAGGTTGCGGCGCGCGTCAACTTCGACGGCGCGCAATACCGCAAGGACATCGGATTCCGCGCGCTTCACGCGCGCAACACCCACGGCGCTTGATGCAGCAAACTAACCCGGCAGCGGTCAGCGAGTACCTGCGCGGACTGCAGCAGTCGATCATCGCGGCGGCCGAGAAGGCCGACGGCGGCATCTGCGTGCGAGACGCCTGGCAAAAGGCGCCCGGCGAGCCGCTGCAGGGCCATGGGCTGACCTGCATCCTCGAAGGCGGTGAACTGTTCGAGCGCGCGGGCTGCGGCTTCTCGCAGGTGCGGGGGCCGAAGCTCCCGCCCTCGGCCACGCAGAACCGGCCTGAGCTGTCGGGGGCGCCTTTCGAGGCAATGGGCGTGTCGCTGGTGTTCCATCCGCGCAACCCCTACGTGCCCATCGTCCATATGAACGTGCGCATGCTGGCTGCGCTGCCCAAAGAAGGTGCAGGAGGCGAGCCGGTCTGCTGGTTCGGCGGTGGCATGGACCTCACGCCGTGCTACGGCTTCGAGGAAGATGCGGTGCACTTCCACACCACGTGCCGCAATGCGCTTGCACCCTTCGGCGACGACAAGTACCCGCGCTTCAAGACCTGGTGCGACGAGTATTTCTTCCTGAAGCATCGCGGCGAGCAGCGTGGCATCGGTGGCATCTTCTTCGATGATTTTTCCGAAGGCGGTTTCGAGAACGGCTTCGCGCTGATCCGCTCGGTGGGCGATGGCTTTTTGCCGGCGTATCTGCCGATCGTCGAGCGCCGCCGCGCCACGCCTTACACGGAGCGCGAACGCAACTTCCAGCTCTATCGGCGCGGCCGCTATGTCGAGTTCAACCTCGTGTGGGACCGCGGCACGCACTTCGGCCTTCAGTCGGGTGGACGCACCGAATCAATCCTGCTGTCGATGCCGCCGCTGGCCAGCTGGGCCTACCAGCAGCAGCCCGAGCCGGGCAGCCCAGAAGCCGCGCTCTACAGCGACTTCATCGTGCGGCGCGACTGGTTGTGAACCGCTCCGGCACTGCGGTGCGTCGCATCGGCATTTTCGGCGGCGCATTCGATCCGCCGCACAACGCCCACGTCGCGCTAGCCGAAGCCGCGCTGGCGCAACTCGATCTTGCCGAACTGCACGTCATTCCCACGGGTCAGGCCTGGCACAAGAGCAGGGCGCTCACGCCGAAGGAAGACCGCCTCGAGATGACGCGGCTGGCCTTCGCTGACCTGAAGGGCACCGTCGTCATCGACAGCCGCGAAGTGCTGCGCGACGGGCCCACCTACACGCTCGACACCCTGCACGAACTGCAGCGCGAGCAGCCCGGCGCACAGCTGGTTCTGATCATGGGCGCCGACCAGGCGAGTGCGTTGCCGACCTGGCACGGCTGGCAGGATATACTCGGCATTGCTATCGTTTCTGTAGCGTATCGCGCACTATCGACGAGCAACGCTGCTCGTTTTGATCCGAAAATGCTGCCCGGCCTCCCGGCTGGCGCGCGTTTCGAGGCGCTCGAACTGCCACCTATGAACAACAGCGCCACCGAGATTCGGCGGCGCGCAGAGCTTGGCGTGGACATTTCCTCGCTGGTTCCGCCCACGGTTGCACGCTATATTGACCAACACCACCTCTACCGCTCTGCCTGATGACCACTGAAGCCGCCGCCAAGAAAGACACCCAGAAACTCCAGCGAGCCATCATCGATGGTCTCGAAGACGTCAAGGCGCAGGACATTCAGGTATTCGACACAGAACATCTTTCGCCGCTGTTCGAGCGCGTGATCGTGGCGTCGGGCACCTCCAACCGCCAGACCAAGGCGCTGGCCGCCAGCGTGCGCGATGCGGTGCGCGAAGCCGGTTTCGGCAAGCCGCGCATCGAGGGCGAAGACAACGGCGAGTGGATCATCGTGGACTGCGGCGCGGCTGTGGCGCACATCATGCAGCCCGCCATCCGCCAGTACTACCACCTCGAAGAGATCTGGGGCGACAAGCCGGTGCGCGCCAAGCTCGGCGGTGTCAAGCCCGCGGTTGCCACCGCATCGAAGGTCGGCACCGAAGAGAAGAAGCCGGCCGCCAAGACGCCGACGCTGCGCCGCTCCAGCGCCGCCAAGACCGCGATCCGCGCGGCCGAACAAGAAGCCAAGGCTGCGAAGGCACCGGCCAAGAAAACCGCTGCCAAGAAGGCGCCCGCCAGGAAGACCACCACCGCACGCGTGCCGGTCAAGGTCGTCGGCAAGCCTGCCGCCAAGAAGCCCGCTGCGAAGAAGACGACGACGGCTGCCAGGAAGGCGCCAGCCCGCCGCGCATGAAGCTGCTGGTGGTCGCCGTCGGGCAGCGCATGCCCGATTGGGCACAGACTGCCTGGGACGACTACGCCAAGCGCTTCCCGCCCGAGCTCAAGCTCGAGCTGCGCGCCGTCAAGACCGAGCCGCGCGGCTCCAAGTCGCTCGAAACGCTGTATGCCGCGGAGCGCGAACGCATCGAAGGCGCAATTGCGCGTGGCATGCGCATCGTTGCGCTCGACGAACGCGGCACGGCGCTGACCACCAAGGCGCTTGCCGCGCGCCTGCAGGCTTGGCAGGGCGAGGGCGATGACGTCGCCTTGGTCATTGGCGGGCCCGACGGGCTCGATCCGGCCTTCAAGGCCGCGGCCCACGAACGCATCCGCCTGTCTGACCTGACGCTGCCGCACGCGATGGCGCGGGTGCTGCTGGTCGAGCAGCTGTACCGGGCGTGGTCGGTCAACGCGGGTCATCCTTACCACCGCGAATGACAAGCGCCGACGGGCAGGCCGCGTTGCTCGAGGAGAAGGGCCATGCGCTGCTGCCGGCGCTGTTGCCGTTTGATCTGCTGGACGCAACCGCGCAGTCGCTCGATCATTGGCTGGGGCAGGCGGCAGGCAGCCGCAACCTTCTGGCCCAGCCGCAGTGCAGCGAAATGGCCGTCCAACTGAAGACGCGGCTGGTCAGCATGGGCCTGCTCGATGCTTCATCGGTGGCCGTGCAATGCACGCTCTTCGACAAGACTGCCGACAGGAACTGGCTGGTCGCGCTGCATCAGGACACCTCGATTCCCGCCTCGGGCGCCGGCATGCCGGCCGTCGTCAAGGAAGGCGAGCCTTATGTGCAGCCGCCGGTCGATGTATTGGAATCGCTGCTCGCAGTGCGGGTGCATCTGGATGACTGCGACGTGGATGCGGGGCCGTTGTGCGTCGTGCCGGGCAGCCATCGTGCCGGTCGGATGGACGGCGATGAAGCGCAGGCTTTGCGCGCCGAACATGGCGAGACGATCTGCGTGGCGGCGCGTGGCGATGCCTTGCTGATGCGCCCGTTGCTGCTGCATGTGTCGTCCCGCGCCCGATCGCCGGACCGTCGCCGTGTCCTTCACTTTCTTTTCGGACCCGCGCGCCTGCCGCATGGACTGGTCTGGAACCGCACAGTGGCCGGCGCGCAGCCGGCCCTCCAGGAGAACTGAACCTTGCCGGACTTCATCTACCTCGCTTCGCAGAGCCCGCGTCGCGCCCAATTGCTCGGCCAATTCGGCGTGCGCCACGAACTGCTGCTGGCCGATGCCAACGAAGACGCCGAATCGCTCGAAGCCGTGCTGCCCAACGAGGCTCCTGCAACGTATGTGCAGCGCGTCACGGCCTTGAAGCTCGATGCCGCGGTGGCCCGGCTCCAGCGCCGCGGCCTCGCCGATGCGCCGGTGCTCTGCGCCGACACCACAGTCGCACTCGGCCGCACGATCCTCGGCAAGCCCGAAGATGCGGCGGATGCGGCGCGCATGCTGCGATTGCTCTCGGGCGCTACGCACCGCGTGCTGACCGCCGTTGCGCTGCAGCATGGCGCGCAGCGTCACGCAGCGCTCAGCGTGTCCCGTGTGCGCTTCGCGGACATCACCGATGCGCAGATCGCCCGCTACGCCGGCAGCGGCGAGCCGCTGGGCAAGGCCGGGGCCTATGCCATCCAGGGCGCGGCGGCCGCGTTCATCGAACACATCAGCGGGTCCTATTCGGGCATCATGGGCCTTCCCATGTTCGAGACAGCAGGGCTGCTTCGAAACGCCGGTTTCAATACTTGAGAATTCCATGCAAGACATCCTGATCAACTGGTCTCCACAGGAGACCCGTGTGGCGCTGGTCGAGCACGGCGCGGTGCAAGAGCTGCACGTCGAGCGAACGCTGGAGCGTGGACTGGTCGGCAACATCTACCTCGGCAAGGTGTCGCGCGTGCTGCCGGGCATGCAGTCGGCCTTCATCGACATCGGCCTGGAGCGCACCGCTTTCCTGCACGTGGCCGACATCGTGGCGCCGTTCACGCCGGGTTCGCGACCCAGTGCACCGGCGCCCGAGCGCGACCACCGCAACGGCGGGCCGATGGTGCCCATCGAGAAGCAGGTGTTCGAGGGCCAGTCGCTGTTGGTGCAGGTCATCAAGGACCCCATCGGCACCAAGGGCGCGCGGCTGTCCACGCAGATCAGCATTGCCGGGCGGCTGCTGGTGTTCTTGCCGCAGGACAACCACATAGGCGTGTCGCAGAAGATCCCGTCAGACCAGCGCGAGTCGCTGCGCAACCGCATGCTGGCGCTGATCGAAGCGGCTGCTGCGGCCGACAGTGGCGGCGTGGTGCCGGCCAACACCGGCGGCTTCATCCTGCGCACCAACGGCGAGGACTCCACCGACCCCGAGCTGGCCGAAGACATCGCCTATCTGCGCAAGACCTGGTCGCGCATCCGTGACGCCTCGATGCGCATGCCGCCGATGTCGTTGCTGCACCAGGACCTGAGCCTGCTGCAGCGCGTGTTGCGCGACATGACCAGCGAAGACACGCAGACCATCCGCATCGACTCGCGAGAGCAGTTCGAGGTGCTGCTGAAGTTCGGGCTCGAATTCATGCCCAAGGCGGCGGGCAAGCTGCAGCACTACAAGGGCGAGCGGCCGATCTTCGACCTGTATTCGGTCGATGAAGAAATCGCGAAGGCGCTGGGCCGGCGCGTCGAACTCAAGTCGGGCGGGTATCTGGTGGTCGACCAGACCGAGGCGTTGACCACGGTGGACGTGAACACCGGCGGCTTCGTCGGTGCACGCAACTTCGACGACACCATCTTCAAGACCAACCTCGAAGCGGCGCAGGCCATTGCGCGGCAGCTGCGGCTGCGCAACCTGGGCGGGATCATCATCGTCGACTTCATCGACATGGGCCGCGACGACCACCGCGAGCAGGTGCTGGCGGAGTTCCGCAAGCAACTGGCGCGCGACCGCGTGAAGACCACGGCCGGCGGCTTCTCGCAGCTCGGGCTGGTCGAGATGACGCGCAAGCGCACCCGCGAATCGCTGGCGCACATGCTGTGCGAGCCTTGTGCGGCGTGCGGCGGCCAGGGCATCGTGAAGACCGCGCGCAGCGTGGCCTACGACGTGATGCGAGAGATTTTGCGCGAGGCGCGGCAGTTCACGCCGCGCGAGTTCCGCATCGTGTCGTCGCCGCAGGTAATTGAGCTGTTCCTCGACGAGGAGAGCCAGCACCTGGCGGGGCTGAGCGACTTCATCGGCAAGCCGATTTCGCTGCAGTCCGAGCCCGCGATCGGGCAGGGGCAGTACGACATCGTGCTGCTTTAAGGCTTAAAGCGTCGGGTCCTGTCCTGGCGGGGCGCTGCGCACCGCCAGCGTCTGCAGCCGCGCGTAGAGCCCGTCCAGCGCCATGAGCTGCTCGTGGCTGCCTTGCTCGGCGATGCGCCCTTGCTCCATCACGATGATCCGGTCGGCATGCTGGATGGTCGACAAGCGGTGGGCGACGATCAGCGTGGTGCGGTTCTGCATCAGGCGCTGCAGGGCGTCCTGCACCAGCCGTTCGGATTCGGTGTCGAGCGCCGAGGTGGCCTCGTCGAGCAGCAGCACGGGCGCATTCTTGTAGAGCGCACGGGCAATGGCGAGGCGCTGGCGCTGGCCGCCCGAAAGCTGCGTGGCGTTGTGGCCGAGCACCGTGTCGAGGCCCTGGGGCAGGCTTTCGACGTGCGCGCTCAGATTGGCTGCCTCGATGCATTGCAGCACGCGCTCGCGGTCGATTTCGGCACCCAGCGCCACGTTGGCCGCCAGCGTCTCATTGAGCATCACCACGTCCTGGCTCACCATGGCGAACTGGGCGCGCAGGCTTTTCAATTGCCATTCGCTGGTGTCGTGTCCGTCGAGCAGCACCTGCCCGCCGCTGGGCTGCACGAAGCGCGGCAGCAGGTTGACCAGCGTGGTCTTGCCCGAACCCGAAGGGCCGACGAAGGCCACCACCTGGCCGGGCTCGATGGTCAGGCTCACGCCGTCGAGCGCGCGCTGTTCGTCTTCGCCACGGTAGCTGACCTGCACGTTGCGCAGTTCGATGCGTCCTTCGGCATGTTCGACCTGGAATGCGCCCTGCGACTCCGGGGCCACGTCGTCGATCAGGATCAGCCCACGCTCCAGCGCAGCGAGGCCGCGGGTGATGGGGCCGGCAACTTCGGCGAGGCGCCGGATCGGCGCGATCAGCATCAGCATGGCCGTGATGTAGGCGACGAAACCGCCCACCGTGAAGCCCTGCTTGCCGCTTTGCCACAGCGCGATCATCACCACGATCGACAGTGCGAGCGAAGCCATCATCTGCGTGAGCGGCGTGGTGGCAGCCTGGGCGATGGTCGACTTCACGGCCAGCCGGTTCAGGCGCTGGCTCAGCTGTTCGAAGCGGCGGCCCTGGGCGCCTTCCGCGCCGTGCAGCCGCACCACTCGGTGGGCGAGCACGTTTTCTTCGACCACGTAGGCCAGTTCGTCGGTGGCTTGCTGGCCTTGCTGGGTCAGGCGGTAGAGCCGCTTGGAGAACACCTTCATGATCCAGGAGATGCTGGGCACCAGGAACGCGACGATCAGGGTGAGCTTCCAGTTCAGGTAGACCAGATAGCCCAGCAGCGCGATCAGCGTGAAGCCATCGCGCGAGAGCCCGAGAATCGCTTGCACCAGCAGCATCGCGCCGGTCTGCACTTCGTAGACCACCGTGTTCGACAGAGTGCTGGCCGATTGCCGGGCGAACAGCGCGAGTTCGGCGCCGAGCAGCCGCTCGAACAGCACCCGCCGCAGTTTCTGCATGCCTTCGTTGGCGATGCGCGACAGCGCGTACTGGGAAATGAACTGGGCGATGCCGCGTACTGCGAAAAGAAGCAGCACGGCGGCGGGCACGAACCACAAGGGCATCTCGCCGCGCGTGAAGCCCCGGTCGAGCAGGGGCTTCAGCAGGGCGGCCATCAGCGGTTCGGTGATTGCTGCCAGCATCGCTCCGCTCAGTCCGAGGGCCCACCATTGGCGGGAGCCGCCAAACCAGGTCATGAGTCGCGCCATACGGCGCATCAGGGGAGGGCGTACGTTCTCGCCGCCGGGGGGTGCTTGCATGGCGGCGGATTCTACGGGGGCCCTTATTCAGGGCCTTCCGCAGGTGCTTCTGTAGGACCGCGTCGCCGGATAAACGTTTTGTGACGGCGGCTTCAAGCCAGTGTGTAACATGTGGCCCGTTACAGCCGGGGAGAACTTTTTACCCGGAAACCTCTCCGAACCGCATGAACAAGCCGTTGCCAACTCTAATTCCAACTCCTTCTTCATCGTTATTTGCACGCCGCACGCTCATCGCGGCTCTCGCTGCCACTCCCATGCTTCCTGCACTGGCCCAGTTCCGGGTCGAGGTGTCGGGCGTCGGGCTCACGCAGCTGCCGATTGCGCTCGTTCCTTTCAAGGGCCAGGAAGGCTCGCCCCAGAAGATCTCGGACATCGTCCAGGCCGATCTGGAACGCAGCGGCCAGTTCCGTGGCGTCGATGCCTCGGGCCAGGCGCTGGACGAGGCCTCGCGCCCCGACCTGTCGCTGTGGCGCCAGCGCACGGCCGATTCGCTCGTGGTGGGCAGCGTCAACCGGCTGGCCGACGGCCGCTTCGACGTGCGCTTCCGCCTCTGGGACGTGGTGAAGGGGCAGGACCTGGGCGGCCTGAGCTACACCGTGCCGCAAGGTGACCTGCGCCTTGCTTCGCACCGCATTGCCGACTACGTGTACGAGAAGCTGACCGGCGAAAAGGGCATCTTCTCGACCCGCATCGCCTACGTCACCAAGGGCGGCAGCCGCTACTCGCTGTGGGTGGCAGACGCCGACGGCGAGAACGCCCAGGCCGCGCTCGCTAGCCCCGAACCCATCATCTCGCCCTGCTGGTCGTCCAACGGGCAACAGCTGGCGTATGTGTCCTTCGAGTCGCGCAAGCCGGTCGTGTACGTGCACAACGTGGCCACCGGCCAGCGCCGACTGCTTGCGAACTTCAAGGGCTCCAACAGCGCGCCGGCCTGGGCGCCTGACGGCAACTCGCTCGCCGTCACGCTCAGCCGCGATGGCGGCTCGCAGCTGTTTTCCATTCCGGCCAGCGGCGGCGAACCGCGCCGCCTGACGCAAAGCTCCAGCATCGACACCGAGCCGGTGTACTCGGCTGACGGCGGCACCATCTATTTCGTAAGCGACCGCGGTGGTGCGCCCCAGATCTACAAGATGAGCGCCGGCGGCGGCAACCCGACGCGGGTGACCTTCAGCGGCACCTACAACATTTCTCCGTCTGTCAGCGGCGATGGCCGGTGGTTGGCCTACATCTCCCGAGTGGGCGGTGCCTTCAAACTCCACGTGATGGAGTTGGCAACCGGCAACGTCAGCGCAATCACCGACACCTCCGCGGACGAAAGTCCAAGTTTTGCCCCGAACAGCAAGCTGATCGTCTATGCAACGCAACTGCAAGGCCGCGAAGCCCTGATGACGACCACGCTCGATGGAAAAATAAAGGCACGACTGGCGGGACAGGCTGGAGACATCAGAGAACCGGACTGGGGTCCGTTTCAAAAGCAATGACCAAGGTTTATTTGAGGAGTTTGAAAATATGTTGAAACGTACGATTTATTCGCTGGCCATCGTGGCTCTCATCGCCGGCTGCTCGTCGGGCACCAAGCTCAACGAAACGCCGGTGACCGATCGTTCCGGCTCGGCTGGCGGCCAGCAAGGCGCCAGCAACGTGGCACCTGTCACCATCGATCCGACCGCGGGCACAGCGCAAGGTCCGATTGGCGTCGAGCGCATCGTGTATTTCGACTACGACAGCTACACGGTCAAGCCCGAGTTCCAGTCGCTGATCGACGGCCACGCCAGGTTCCTCAAGGCCAACCCGCAACGCCGCGTCTCGATCGAAGGCCACACCGACGAACGTGGCGGCCGCGAGTACAACCTTGCACTCGGCCAGAAGCGTTCCGAAGCCGTGCGTCGCGCGCTGACCCTGCTGGGCGTGAGCGACAGCCAGATCGAGGCCGTGAGCTTCGGCAAGGAAAAGCCTGCCGTCACGGGCTCGGGTGAAGAAGTGTGGGCGCAGAACCGCCGCGCCGAAATCCGCTACACCCGGTGATGCCACGCGCCATGCTGCGAGGCGCGGCGCTGGCTGCCGCCTTGCTCTGCGTCTCGATGGGGTCGCAGGCTGCACTGTTCGAGGATGACGAGGCTCGCCGCGCCATTCTCGACCTGCGCCAGCGCGTCGAGGCCATGCGCCAGCAGACCGACCAGCGGCTGACCGACGAGAACGGCCAGCTTCGCCGCAGTCTGCTCGACCTGCAGAACCAGATCGAACAGATGCGTGGCGACCTGGCGCGCATGACCGGCCAGAACGAGCAGCTCACCCGCACGGTGAGCGAGATGCAGTCGCGCCAGACCACCATCGACGACAAGCTCAAGCAGAGCGAGCCTTCGAAGGTGTCGGTGGACGGCCGCGAGTTCACCGCCGATCCCAAGGAAAAGGCCGACTTCGACGCCGCCCTCGGTGTGTTCCGCTCGGGCCAGTTCGCGCAGGCGCAGACCGCGTTTGCCGAATTCGTCAAGCGCTACCCGCAAAGCGGCTACAACGCCTCGGCGCTGTTCTGGCTCGGCAATGCGCAGTACGCCACGCGCAACTACAACGAGGCCATCGCGAACTTCCGCTCCATGCTCTCGCTCGCGCCCGACCATGCCAAGGCCCCCGAGGCCGTGCTGTCGATCGCGAACTGCCAGATCGAGCTGAAGGACACGCGCGCCGCGCGCCGCACGCTGGAAGACCTGACCAAGGCCTACCCGCAGTCCGAAGCCGCACAGGCCGGCCGCGAGCGCCTCTCGCGCCTGCGTTGATGCGGGCGGAGTCTTCCGCTTGAGCGCCATCATCACTGCCGCGTTCACCACCCCTCCTGCCGCCGCGGATGTCGTCACCGACACCGCGGCGCCTGACTTTGCGCGCCGCTTCGGCGGGCTCGAGCGGTTGTACGGCGTGGCCGGTGCCGCGGGCATCCGCAACGCGCACGTGCTGGTCGTCGGCATCGGCGGCGTGGGCTCATGGGCGGTCGAGGCGCTGGCGCGCAGCGGGGTGGGGCGGCTGACCATGATCGACCTGGACCACGTGTCGGAGTCGAACATCAACCGCCAGATCCACGCACTCGATGCGACCGTGGGGCAGGCCAAGGTCGAAGCCATGCGCGACCGCATTGCGCAGATCAACTCCGAGTGCAAGGTGCAGGCGATCGACGAGTTCGTCGAGCCCGGCAACTGGCTCTCGTTGCTCGACGCGGCACAGGCTGCGAACGGGCCGGCAACGGCCGTCATCGATGCCTGCGACCAGGTGAAGGCCAAGGTGGCCATGGCGGCATGGGCGCGTGCATCGTCGCGCACGGCGTTCGTCACGGTAGGTGCGGCGGGTGGCAAGCGGCAGGCGCACAAGGTCGACATCGACGATCTGTCGCTCGTTACGCACGACCCGCTGCTTGCGCAGTTGCGCCAGCGCCTGCGCAAGGAGCACGGCGCCCCGCGTGAAGGCCGCAAGATCGGCGTTGCCTGCGTCTTCAGCCGCGAAAGCGTAGCGCCGCCGGATGCGTCTTGTGCCATCGAAGGCGACGGTTCGCTCAACTGCCACGGCTACGGATCGGTGGTGAGCGTGACGGCAACTTTCGGTCAATGTGCTGCAGGTTGGGTGCTCGACAAAATCGCGTCAAACGTCGCGCTATAATCTTTGGCTTTGCCGGATTCAACGTCGGCAAGAGCAAGAATAAAAATGGTTTGGGACGTTAGCTCAGTTGGTAGAGCAGCGGACTTTTAATCCGTTGGTCACTGGTTCGAATCCAGTACGTCCTACCAAACTTTCAAGAATCCCCGCCTGCCTTGTGCACGCGGGGATTTTTTCTGCGCGCGATCAAGCCAGACCGTTCAGGTGCTCATAGAGGATCAAGATGCCGATCCCGATCAGGAAGCCGATGGGTCTGCTACGATTTCCGTCCCGGGGAAACAGCCTCCCGGTCTGCAAAGTAAGACGGTGTCCCGTCCAAGCGCTGGCGACTCATAACGGAGCTATCCGTGGACACCGTACTGCCCGACTCCTCTCCTGCGCATTCCGCGCCAATCCAGCCTGTCTCCTTCGCCGAAGCATTCCGCTTCTGGCTCAAGCTCGGCTTCATCAGCTTCGGCGGTCCTGCCGGGCAGATCGCGATCATGCACACCGAGCTGGTCGAGCGCCGGCGCTGGATCAGCGAGAAGCGCTTTCTGCACGCGCTCAACTACTGCATGCTGCTGCCCGGCCCCGAGGCCCAGCAACTGGCCACCTACATCGGCTGGCTGATGCACCGCACCTGGGGCGGCATCGTCGCTGGTGCGCTGTTCGTGCTGCCGTCGCTGTTCATCCTGATCGCGCTGTCCTGGATCTACATGGCCTACGGCAACGTGCCCGCGGTGGCCGGAATCTTCTACGGCATCAAGCCGGCCGTCACCGCGCTGGTGCTGCACGCAGCCCATCGCATCGGCACGCGTGCGCTGAAGAATCGGTGGATGTGGGGCATTGCGGCCGCGGCCTTCGTGGCCATCTTCGCTTTCGACACGCCGTTCCCGGCGATCGTGATCGGGGCCGCGCTGATCGGCCATTTCGGGGCGCGCTGGGCGCCGGGTGTGTTCGCGCTGGGCGGCGGCCACGGCGGCGCCAATCAGGGCTACGGGCCGGCGCTGATCGACGACGACACGCCGACCCCTGCGCATGCCCGCTTCACGCGCAGCCGCCTTGTCAAAGTGCTGGCAGTGGGACTCGGCCTGTGGGCCTTGGCGATGGGCGTGCTCGTGGCCACGCAGGGCTGGCAGAGTGCGCTGGCGCAGATGGGCTGGTTCTTCACCAAGGCTGCGCTGCTGACCTTCGGCGGCGCCTACGCCGTGCTGCCCTATGTGTACCAGGGGGCGGTCGAGCACCACCACTGGCTCAACGGCACGCAAATGATCGATGGCCTCGCGCTCGGCGAGACCACGCCCGGGCCGCTGATCATGGTGGTGGCTTTCGTCGGCTTCGTGGGCGGCTGGCTGCAGCAGGTCGCGGGACCGGGCGCCTTGTTCATCGGCGGGGCGTTGGCGGCCACGGTGGTGACCTTCTTCACCTTCCTGCCGTCGTTCGTTTTCATCCTCGCGGGCGGGCCGCTGATCGAGGCCACGCACGGCAAGCTCGGGTTCACCGCGCCGCTGTCGGCTGTTACGGCCGCGGTGGTCGGCGTGATCCTGAACCTCGCGCTGTTCTTCGCGTACCACGTGCTGTGGCCGCAGGGTTTCGGTGGGCGCTTCGACGCGCTGTCCGCGGTCATCGCGGTGGCTGCGGTCGTGGCGCTCTTTCGCTTCAAGGTGGGCGTGATGCCGCTGCTCGGTGCCTGCGCGGCCGTCGGGCTGCTGGCGACCCTGGTGCCCGGGCTGCGCTGAGGAGTTGCGCGCGGCCGGCTGGTCTTGCGCTTCATCGAGCCTGAGGGTTCTTCTTCAGTGCGGATGCGCGTGGTGCGCGTCCGGCACGTGCGCATGCGTGTGGTGCAGCGGTGCGTGGTGGTGCGGGTGGCTGTGCTCGCCCACCGGCATCGGGTCGTGTGTATGGTCGTGATGCCCGTCGTCGTGCCGGTGCGCGTGCTCATGGTCGAGCGGCTCGTGGTCGTGCGCATGGCCGTGGGATTCGGCCAGGTGCAAGGCCACCCCGGCGAGCATCAGCAATCCGCCGGTCGCCATGCCCCAGCTCAAGGCACGGTCCCCCAGCGCGATGGCGACCACTGCGCCGATGAACGGTGCGAAGGCGAACACCGAGCCCGTGCGCGCCGCGCCGAAGGCACGTTGCGCCAGCAGGTAGAGCCGCAGGCTGAGCCCGTAGCCGCTGGCACCGATGGCGAGTAGCGCCAGGGCCGCGGTCCTGCCGGGCAGTGGTTCGCCGGTCGCAATTGCGAGCAGGGCGGTCGCGCCCGCGCCCAGCAGCGACTTGCCGAGCACTACCTGACCGGGATCGCGCTCGGCCAGCGCGCGCGACAGCGTGTTGTCGATGCCCCAGGCAGCCGTGGCTGCCAGCACCGCAAGCAGGCCCAGCAGTTGCACGCCACCGCTCAGGCCCCGGTCGATCACCAGCACCATGCCGCCTGCGAGCAACAGCAGCATCGCGCTCCACACCCGGCGGTCCATCACCTCGCGGTAGAGCGTGCGCGCCAGCACCGCGGTGAACAGCGCTTCGAGCGCGAGCATGAGCGAGGCGCTGGTACCGCTGGTGTGCTGCAGGCCCCAGGCGAGCGCCACGGGGCCGATGACGGCGCCGAACAGCGCCATCCACGACAGCCGCTTCAGGTCGGCGCGGCGCAGCGTCGCTTCGCGCTCCACCGGCTGGCGCAGCCACGCGCCCATGAACGCGGCGCCGGCGTAGAGCAGGGCGGCGGTGGTGAAGGCGCCGAGTCCCGCGCCCGCGCGCTGAACCAGTGGCGTGCTGATGCCGAAGAGTGCCGCGGCCGCGAGGGCCAGCAGGCCGCCGCGCAATGCGGGGAGATGGAAGGGGGACACGTCTTCAGTCCTTCAAGTGCCGTTGCGCAATTCGCAATTCTCAAATGAAAAAGCCCGCTGCTTCCACGGCAGCGGGCTCGACCGGCGCGACCTGGCCCGAAGGCTCAGGCTTCCGGCGCCACCGTCCCCGGCAATGCCGGCTGTCCCGGCGGGCTCTCCGCGCTTTCTTCCTTCTGATGCCGCGCCGCAATGAACAGGTACATCGCAGGCACGACAAACAAGGTGAACAGCGTGCCGATCGACAGCCCGCTGAAGATCACGATGCCCATCGCCTTGCGTCCGGCCGCGCCGGCGCCCGAGGCAATGACCAGCGGCAGCACGCCGAACACCATTGCCGCGGTGGTCATCAGAATCGGCCGCAGCCGTGTGCCGGCCGCTTCGACGATGGCGTCGAGCTTGCTCAGCCCCTGCTTCTGCAGCCGGTTCGCCACTTCGACGATCAGGATGCCGTGCTTGCTGATCAGCCCCATCAGCGTGACCAGCCCCACTTGCGTGTAGATGTTCATCGAGGCAAAGCCCCAGAAGATGAAGATCATGGCGCCGAAGAGGGCCAGCGGCACCGACACCAGAATGACGACCGGGTCGCGGAAGCTTTCGAACTGCGCCGCCAGCGCCAGGAACACGATGATCAGCGCGAACAGGAAGGTGATGGCGAAGTTGCCCGACTCCTGCACGAACTGGCGCGATTGGCCCGAGTAGTCGACCGTGTAGCCGCTCGGCGCCAGCTGCTGCACCACGCCGCGCAGGTACTCCAGCGTTTCGCCCTGCGTGCCGCTGGGCACGCCCTGGATGGTCACGGAGTTGAGCTGCTGGAAGTGGTTCACCGTCTCGGGCTGCACCGTGTACTTCAGGCTCGCGACCGTGCTTGCCGGCACCACGCCGTTCGGGGTCTTGATGTAGAAGTTGAGCACGTCAGACGGGTTGAGCCGGTCGACTTGCTGCACCTGCGGAATCACCTTGTACGAGCGGCCCGAGATCGAGAAGTAGTTGACATACCCGCCGCCCAGCGCCGCGCCCATCGCGTTGCCTACGTCCTGCTGCGTGATGCCCAGCGTGGCGATCTTGTCGCGGTCGACCACCACGGTGGCCTGCGGCAAGTCGATCTTCAGGTCGGCGTCGATGTAGTAGAACTTTCCGTCCGCACGCGCCTTGTCCATGATTTGCTGCGCGAGTGTGTTCAGGTTCTCGAAGGGCTCGGTCGTCTTGATGACGAACTGCACCGGCAGGCCCGAGGCGCCCGGCAGCGCCGGGAACTGGAAGGCCACGACCTTCGCGCCTGCAATACCGTTCCAGCGGTTCTGCAGGTCGGCCTGGATCTCGTGCGCGCTGCGCGTGCGCTGGTCCCAGGGCTTGAGCAGCACGCCGGCAATGCCTGCGTTGGTGCTTGGCACGCCGGTCAGCTGGAACAGCTGCGCGTATTCGGGCGTGTCGTGCGCAACCTTGAAGATCTGGTCCGCATAGGTCTGCATCTGGTTGATGGTGGCCGTGGGCGCGCCCACCACCTGCGACAGCACGATGCCCTGGTCTTCCTCGGGCGCGAGCTCCGACTTCGACATCTTGAACATCACGAACAGCAGCGCCACGAGGATGGCGCCCATCACGATCATCACCGGCCAGGTCTTCAGCACGCCGCGCAATATCAGCTGGTAGCGGCGGTGCACGCGTTCGAAGGTGTGCTCGATGAAGGTCGCGAACTTGCCGGTGTCCTGCTCGGGCTTGAAGAAGCGCGAGCACATCATCGGCGACAGCGTGAGCGCGACCACGCCCGACACCACCACCGAGCCCGCAAGCGTGAACGCGAATTCGGTGAACAGCGAGCCGGTCAGCCCGCCCTGGAAGCCGATGGGCACGTACACCGCCACCAGCACCACCGTCATGGCCAGAATGGGTCCGCCCAGCTCGCGCGCCGCGAGCAGCGAAGCCTGCATTGGCGATTTGCCCTCCCGCATGTGCCGGTCGACGTTCTCCACCACGATGATCGCGTCGTCCACCACCAGCCCGATCGCCAGCACCAGCGCCAGCAGCGTGAGCAGGTTGATGGAGTAGCCAAGCACCAGCATCACGAAGAAGGTGCCGATCAGCGACAGCGGCATGGCAATCACCGGCACCACCACTGCGCGGAAGCTGCCCAGGAAGAGATAGATCACCACCGTCACGATGATCAGCGCCTCGACCAGCGTCTTGATCACTTCGCTGATGGAGGTGTTGATGAAGTCGGTCGAGTCGTAGACGATCTTTCCGGTCAGGCCCGTGGGCAACTGGGCCTGCAGGTCGGGGAACACGGTTCGCACCTGCTTGGCCACTTCGAGGATGTTGGCCTCGGGCGCGACCTTGATGCCGATGAACACCGAGCGCACGCCGTTGAAAGCGACGTTGAAGTCGTAGTTCTCCGAGCCGAGCGTGACGTTGGCCACGTCCTGCAGCCGAACGATGGCGCCGTTGCTGCTCTTCACCGACAGCTGCTTGAACTCGTCCACGCTGTGCAGCGAGGTGCCGGCCGTGAGCGGCACGCTCACCATCTGGCCCTTGCTGGTGCCCACGGCCGCCAGGTAGTTGTTGGCGGCGAGCGCGGTGCTCACGTCGGTGGCGGTCACGCCGTAGGCGGCCATCTTCTGCGCGTCGAGCCAGGCTCGCAGCGCGAAGGTGCGCGCGCCGAGGATTTCGGCGGTCTGCACGCCCGGAATGGCGTTGAGCTTGGGCTGCACCACGCGCACCAGGAAGTCGGTCACGTTGTTGTTGGGCAGCGTGTCGCTGTAGAAGCCGATGTACATGGCATCGGTGGTCTGGCCCGTGGCCACCGTGAGCACCGGCTGCTGCGCCTGCGGTGGCAGCTGGTTGCGCACGGAGTTGACCTGCGTGTTGATCTCGGTCAGCGCGCGGTTCGAGTCGTAGTTCAGCCGCAGCGTGGCGGTGATGGTCGACACGCCCAGGCTGCTGGACGACGACAGGTAGTCGATGCCCTGTGCCTGCGACACGGCGGCTTCGAGCGGCTGCGTGATGAAGCCCGCGACCGTGGCCGCATCGGCGCCGTAGTAGGCCGTGCTGATGGTGACCACGCCGTTCTCGGTCTTCGGATACTGGTTGACCGGCAGGCCGGTCAGCGCGCGCAGCCCCAGCACCACGATCAGCAGGCTCACCACCATCGCCAGCACGGGCCGGCGGATGAAGATGTCGGTGAAGTTCATGCGGGCTGCCTCACTTTTCCTGCGGCGTCGGCGCCGCATCGTTGGTGGGCTGCACGCTGTTGTCCACCGTCACGGGCGAGCCGTTCTTCAGCTTGTTCTGTCCGCTGCTCACCACCACCTGGCCGGCTTTCAGCCCCTTGACGATGGAGATCTGGTCGCCGCGCGTCGGGCCGGTCTCGATGAAGACCTGCTCGGCGATGAGCTGCGGCTTGCCCGACGGGTTGGCCGCGGGGGCCGGCGTACCTGCAGCACCGGCAGCACCAGCCTTGGGCGGCTCGGCTTCCTTCACCACGTACACCGTGGAGCCATACGGGTTGTAGGTCACGGCGGTGGAGGGCAGCGTCAGTTGCTCCTGCACGCCGCCGATGTCGATCTTCACGTTCGCGAACATGCCGGGCAGCAGCAGCAGCTTGGGGTTCGTCACCGTGGCCTCGACCTGCACGTTGCGCGTGGTGGAATCTACCTTCGGGCTGATCGCGTTGATCTTGCCGGTGAAGCTCTGGCCCGGGAAGGTGTCGACAGTCAGGTTCACCACCTGGCCCACCGCGAGGCCCGCGAGCTGCTGCTGCGGCAGCGAGAAGTCGGCGTAGATCGGGTCCAGCGTCTGCAGCGTCACGAGCTTGTCGCCTGCGTTCACGTACTGGCCCGGGTTCAGCGCGGTGATACCCAAGCGGCCCGAGAAGGGTGCGCGAATCGACTTCTTCGCCACCACGGCCGCCTGCTGCTCGACCTGCGCGCGCTTGGCTTTCAGGTCGTTGACGTCCGCGTCGATCTGCGCCTGGCTCACGGCCTGCACAGCCAGCTGCGCCTGGTCGCGCTTGAGCACGGTGGCGGCCTGCGCGGCGGCGGCTTCGGCCGAATGCAGCAGGGCGATGTCGGAGTCGGCATTGAGCTCGACCAGCAGCGCGCCGGCCTTCACGTCCTGGCCGGACTTGAAGTGCACTGTGCGCACCAGGCCCGCCACTTCGGTGCTGAGGTCGGCGCCGCGCACCGGGTTCAGCGTGCCGACTGCGGTGAACTGCGTCTGCCACTGCAGCTTCTGCACCTGGGCCGTCGACACGGTCTGCGGCGCCGGCTTGGGCACGGCCGCGATCAGCGCGCGGATCTGCATGAACTTGCCGAACGCGAGCACGGCGACCAGCAGCAGTACGCAGCCGATCATGATGATCATTCTCCGGGTCATAGGTAGGCTTTTCTTCGTGTTATTTGATGGAGGTATTCGGTCAGTTCTGTGCGGCGGGCTGTGCCACCGGCTGCCCCGGCGCGATCACCGCATCGGCCAGCGCGCCGCGGTTCCACCAGCCGCCGCCAAGCGCCTGGAAGAGGGCGGCGGTGTCGGCATAGCGCGCGGCCTGCGCCTGCACCAGCGCGGTGTGCGTCTGCAGCCAGGCCTGCTGCGCGGTGAGCAGCGTGACGTAGCTCACCGCGCCGGCGCGGAACTGCGCGGTCGACAGGTCGAGCGACTGCCTTGCAAGGGATTCGGCCGTGGCCTGGGTCTGCAGGGCGTTGGCGTCGAGTTCCAGCGCGCGCAAGGCATCGGCTACGTTCTGGAAGGCGCCGAGCACGGTGTTGCGGTACTGCGCCGCCGCCGAGTCGTAGGCCGCGACCGCCGCGCGCTGCTGCGCGCGCAGGGCGCCGCCGTTGAAGATCGGCTGCGTGAGCCCGGCGCCGATGTTCCACAGGGTGGTCGGGCCGGTGAACAGGTCGCGCGCCCGCAAGGCGCTGTTGCCGTAGCTGGCGCTCAGCTGGATCTGTGGATAGAGGTTGGCCGTGGCCACGCCAACTGCCGCGCTGGCCTGGTGCAGCTGCGCTTCGCTGGCACGCACGTCGGGGCGCTGGCGCGCGAGCTCGGAGGGCAGAGACAGCGGCAGCGCCTGCGGCAGCGAGAGGCTTGCCAGGTCGAACTCGGGCAGGCCCGCTTCGGACGGCAGCCGGCCCGCGAACACCGCGAGCTGGTGACGCGTTTGCGCGAGCGATTTCTCGATGGGCGGCACTGTGGCCTCCGTCTGCGCGACCTGCGTGCGCTGCTGCAGCACGATCGACTTCGCGATCGCGCCGGTGTCGAACTGCTTTTCGATCACGTTCAGCTGCTCGCGCTGCGCCTGCAGCACCTCGCGCACGGCCTGCAGCTGCGCGCGCAGCGAGGCTTCGCGGATGGCTGTGGTGACGAGGTTCGAGGTCAGCGTGAGGTAGACCGCCTCGACCTGGTAGCGCTGCGCTTCCACCGCGGCCTGTTCGCCTTCGATCTGCCGGCGCGAACCGCCGAACACGTCGAGGTTGTAGCTGACGTTGACCGAGGCGTTGTACAGCGTGAGCAGCTGGCCGCCCGGCACCTGTGTGCTGACTTCGGATGCGCGCTCGCGCTGCACGCCGAGCTGTCCCGTGACCTGTGGCCACAGCAGGTTGCCCGACTTGGCGTCGTACGTGGCCTCGGCCTGGCGCAATGCGGCCTGTGCAGAAGCCAGCGTGGGGCTCTGCGCGAGCGACGCGCGGATCAGCTGGTCGAGCGGCTCCGAACGGAACACGTCCCACCACTGGGCGGGGATGTCGCGTCCCGCCAGCAACTCCTGGGACTGGCCGGCCGGCACGTTGGCCTGTGCCGTGCGCGCGGGTACCGGCGCGGGCGTGTAGTCGGCGCCGCTGGCGGCGGCCGGCAGATCAGGCGTCTTGAAGTCGGGGCCGACCGCACAGGCGCTCAATAGCAGCAGGACGGCACCGAGCACGGCACCCTGGGCAGGCCGCCCCATTCGTCGGCGCGCGGAAGCCGCGCGCGGAGAACTGGGGGGACCCTCCAACGCATTGTTTTCTTGATTTGGCATGGGGCAGCGGTTGTACACCCGGACCGTCCGGGATACCTGACTTTCCTGAAATGTCGTCGTCTGCGCTCCACGCCGCAAGAGCGATGCGACGAAATTTGCACTGCGTGGTGCGAAATGCATGGGCACGGCGCGAACCGCGGCTACCGGAATGCAGTCCTTTGCTTTCCTTTTTCTTTTCGCCGTTGCCGAATCTGTTCCGCGCGGGCTCCCGTATTGAAGACAGCCGCTGCCATTTCGCGGTGGTCGGTCATTCATTCAACTAGGAGCATCTTCATGCAGCGCAAACTTCATCGCCTCGCCGCGGTCTCTCTCGCCATCGCACTGTCCGCCGGCGCAGTTTCGGCCCTTGCGGCTTCGGTCATGGTGGGCGGCGCGCCGATGTTGCCGACCAAGGACATCATCGACAACGCAGTCAACTCCAAGGACCACACGACGCTGGTTGCCGCGGTCAAGGCTGCTGGCCTGGTCGACACGCTCAAGGGCCCCGGTCCGTTCACCGTGTTCGCGCCCACCAACGCCGCCTTCGCCGCACTGCCGGCCGGCACCGTCGATACCCTGCTCAAGCCCGAAAGCAAAGACGCCCTGACCGGTGTGCTGACCTACCACGTGGTGACCGGCAAGCTGGACGCAGCCGCGCTGAAGAAAGAGATCAAGGCAGGCAAAGGCTCGGCCGAACTCAAGACCGTGGCCGGCGGCACGCTCGTAGCCAAGGAAAAGAGCGGCAAGATCACCCTCACCGACGAGAAAGGCGGCACCGCCACGGTGACGATCCCCAACGTCTACCAGTCGAACGGCGTGATCCACGTGGTCAACAAGGTGCTCCTCCCCAAGTAAACCCACGGCTCATTCCAGAAACACCACGGAACCGGCTCCGCCGGGCCGTAGGTGTTGCCCCCGGTAGGGGGAAGGAGAAGCGACACGAAGTGCGCGCAGCCTGGGGGCGAGCAAAAAAAAGCCCGCACTAGGCGGGCTTGAAGGTGACCTGCTGGAGGAGGGAGGATCAGAGGATGCAGGCCACAGGGAGAGACATGAATATCGCCTGTGAACCTGCACGCAACCTGACCTCGCTGGAATCTTGTTCCAGGCTCATTCCTCGCTAATTCTTGGACCGTCTGCGCTCAGTCTTCGTCTTCCCATTTGCCGACCACGGTGCCCAGCACGGTGAAGGCCTCGCGCACCGGCTCGTGCTTCGGATTCAGCGGCAGCAGCCAGCGTCGGCCGTCGTCTTCCTTGTAGACCTTGAAGGTGACCTCTCCGCTGTCCTCGAGCTTCGCGATGATGCGTTCACCGTCCTCGGGCTTCCTCAGCGACGTATCGACGAACACGATCGACTCCGCGGGATAGCTCTTCAGATGGCCGCTGGACGCCGTCATGCTGTCGCCGCGCACGCGCAGGGCGTAGCTCTGGAGGCTGTGGTGGGCGATGCAGGGAATCCAGCGCTCGGCACGCGGCTGTTGCGAGACTTCGTGGCTGTCCCAGTTGGCGGCATCCGCCCAGGAAATGAGGGGCACGGTGCCGGGCGTGCGGGGCGAGAACGACGGAATCAATGGCGCAATGTGCGTCACCCGGTAGGGGCCCGGCGGCTCGTTGGCCTTGTCGCGGGCCTGGCGGATCTGGTCTTCGTCCCAAGGGGCAGGGCCGTCGCCGGTGTCGAGCCAGTTCGGATCGGCGCGGTAGGCGCGCGCCAGCGCGAGCACGCTCATCGACCGGCTGACGTCCCCCCGCTCGATCTTGGAAATGCTGGACTGTTTGACGCCGGAAGCCGCCTCGGCCTGCTTCTGGGTCATCTTGGCGAATTTGCGCGCGGCCAATGCGCGTGTGGCAATGCTCTCCATCGGTTGGGGATTTAAGCCCAAACGAATATTCTTCCTGAACTCTAGAATATTAAAAAAAGGGAGTATTGCCATGAAGCCACGCGAGTTGGTGCTGGCGCTGAGGGCCATGGGGCTCACGCAGAAGCAGATCGAACAGAGAACCGGTATTCCGCAGCCAACGGTCAGCAAGATCGGCCTGGGTCGGGTGGGCGACGTGATGTCGCGCCACTACCTCGCGCTGCTGGCCGCTTATGAGCAGCGGGTGAGGGAAGAGGCGCTGGAGCCCGCGCCGCAGGTCTTTCGCCAGCCGTCCGTCAATGAATAGGCCGTGCGCCGCAGACGATTGCCGTCGGGCCTGTGGCTCGACCGCGCGCTGTGCGTGCTGCTGGCGCTACTGTCCCTGGCGGGGTTGGTTGTCGGGCTGATCGCGGCGCGGCCGGCCATCGCCGGCGGCGGCTGCTTCGGGCTGGTCTGCGCGGCGTGGGCGGCGCAGGTGCTGTTCGACCGCGAGGCGCTCAGGCGCTCGCGAGCGGTTCGGGCGGCGCGAGAGCGAGGGTGGAGCTGACGCGCACGCAGTCCTTGATGTGCTGCTCGCCCAGCGCGCGCAGCGCCGCATAGCCGAGCGCGGCCGACACGATCTGCCCGGCAATGGGCACGTACTTGGTCGCCTGCTTGGCCGTGAGGCGCACGCCAGCGTGCTTTGCCAGCCGGATCAGCAGGTCGCGCGTGACGAGCCGCCCGACCAGCAGGGCGCCGACAGTGGTCGCAGCCTTCTGGATGCGCTCGCGCTGGTGCGGCGCGAGCTTTTCGACCTGGGTGACCGAAAGGCCGAACTCCGCGCTGATCTGCGGCACCAGCCGCGAGAGCAGCGCCGCGTCGGCCATCCAGTCGATGCCGGGCAGCGGCACGGCGCTGGCCGCTGCCGCCATCAGCGCCTTGCTGGTGATGAGGCGGCGGCTGCGGTGCACGGCGGCGATGAGTTTTTCGTCACCCCGGGCCAGTTCGATTGCAGACGGCATCCAGCGGCTCCCTTGTTGTCGGCTTCCAGGCTCAGGCCGCTAGCGCTTCCAGCTGGTCCGACAGGGCCAGCCAGCGCTCCTCGAGGCGGCCGATTTCATCGTTGAGGGCTTTCAGCCGCTTGCCGGCTTCGGCGATCTCGGCGGAAGGCAGCGGTTGCGCCAGGCGCGCCTCGAGCGCGGTGCGTTCGGTGCCGGCCGCGGCCAGGCGCTCGTCGATCTGGGCGATCTCGCGCTTGATCGGCTTGGCCTGGTCGCTGCGCTGCTGGCGCTCCTGGGCGTCCTGCTTGCGCTGCTGCGGGGCTGCGGGCGCGGCCACCGGCGCAGCAGCGGCCGCAGCCGCCGCGCTGACGGCCTCGCGCACGGCCACCTTGGCCTCTTCGCGCAGGCGCTTGGCTTCGTCGAGCAGGTAGCGCTGGTAGTCGTCCAGGTCGCCGTCGAAATCGCCGACCACGCCGCGGCCCACCAGCCAGAACTCGTCGCACACCGAGCGCAGCAGCGCACGGTCGTGGCTCACCAGCATCAGCGTGCCCTCGAACTCGTTGAGCGCCACGGCCAGTGCCTCGCGGGTGGCCAGGTCCAGGTGATTGGTAGGTTCGTCGAGCAGCAGCAGGTTGGGGCGCTGCCACACCATCATTGCGAGCACGAGGCGGGCCTTTTCGCCGCCGCTCATGGTGCCCACGGCCTGCTTGACCATGTCGCCGCTGAAGTTGAAGCTGCCGAGAAAGCCGCGCAGCGCTTGCTCGCCGGTGGCTTCCTTCACGCTGCTGCCTAGCTCGCGCGCCATGCGCACCATGTGTTCGAGCGGCGTGTCTTGCGGGCGCAGCACGTCGAGTTCCTGTTGCGCGAAGTAGCCGATGTTCAGGCCCTTGCCCTCGGTGACTTGGCCGGCCAGCGCACCCATTTCACGCGCGATGGTCTTCACCAGCGTCGACTTGCCCTGGCCGTTGGCGCCCAGGATGCCGATGCGCTGGCCCGCCAGCACCGAGCGGCTGACGCCGCGCAGGATGGTCTTGGGCTCTTCGTTTTCGATCTCATAGCCGAAGCTCGCGTTGCTGATCGACAGCATCGGGTTGGGAATGTTGCCCGGCTCCTTGAACTCGAAGGTGAAGTCGGCCTCGGCCAGCAGCGGCGCCACGCGCTCCATGCGCTCCAGCGCCTTGACCCGGCTTTGCGCCTGCTTGGCCTTGCTGGCCTTGGCCTTGAAGCGGTCGATGAACTTCTGCAGATGGGCGATCTTGTCCTGCTGCTTGCTGAAGGCAACCTGCTGCTGCTCCATCTGCAGCGCGCGCATGTCCTCGAACTTGCTGTAGTTGCCGCCGTAGCGCGTGAGCTGGGCATTGGCGATGTGCAGGGTGACGTCTGTCACGGCGTCGAGAAACTCGCGGTCGTGGCTGATGACGATCATGGTGCCCGGGTACTTCTGCAGCCAGGCTTCGAGCCACACCAGCGCGTCCAAGTCCAGGTGGTTGGTGGGTTCGTCGAGCAGCAGCAGGTCGCTCGGGCACATCAGCGCGCGGGCCAGTTGCAGGCGCATGCGCCAGCCGCCGGAGAAGCTGTTGACGGGCTCGTCGAGCTCGTGCGACTTGAAGCCCAGGCCCAGGATGAGCGCCTGCGCACGCGGCACGGCGTCGTGCTCGCCGGCATCGGCCAGGTCGGTGTAGGCGTGGGCCAGTTCCATGCCGATGTCGGCGTCGTCGGGGTTCTCTGTGTAGGCGGCCTCGATGGCGGCCAGCGACTCGCGCAGCTCGGTCAGGCGGGTGTCGCCGCCCACCACGAAGTCGGTTGCCGACTCCTCGGTTTCGGGCATGTTCTGCGCCACCTGGGCCATGCGCCAGTGCTTGGGCACCGAGAAATCGCCGCCGTCTTCGTGCAGCGTGCCGTTGAGCAGGGCGAACAGGGTCGACTTGCCGGCGCCGTTGCGCCCCACCAGGCCGACCTTTTCGCCGGGGTTGAGGGTGACGGTGGCGCCGTCGAGCAGAACCTTGGCGCTGCGGCGAAGAATGACGTTTTTGAGAGTAATCATGAAAGAGGAACCGTAGGGGCGATTATCCCGCCCGTCCTTTGCGGCCCGGCGAAAGGGGGCAAAAGCGCAGGGGAAAGGCGCGGCAGGCGCGGGGAATGGCCCGGTGAATGGGGTTTCGCGGCCAGTGGCTGCGAGAAAGCGGCTGAAGGGCTTGGAGCTGGCGCAGCTAACGCACGCCGGCGCCGGCCACCAGGGCGTCGCGCGTGACAAGCAAGACCTGGTCCTCGCCCGCCGAGGTTTCGAGCCAGACTACTTCGAGCTGCGGGAAGGCGGCCTCGAAGTAGTCGCGCTCGTTGCCGATTTCCAGCACCAGCACCGCCTGCTCGCTCATGCGCGAGGGCGCGTCGGCAAACAGCTGGCGCACGAAATCCATGCCGTCGGTGCCGCCGGCCAGCGCCAGTTCAGGCTCGGCGCGGTATTCGGCGGGCAGGGCGGCCATGCTGGCGCTGTTTACGTAGGGCGGGTTGCAAAGCACGAGGTCGTACGGGCCGGGCACGTTCTTCAGGCCATCCGATTCGATCAGCGTGACGCGAGCGTCCAACTGATGGCGGGTGACGTTGATGGCTGCCACTTCGAGCGCCTCGACCGACAGGTCGGCTGCGTCCACCGTCACATCCGGATAGGTCAGCGCCGCGAGCACCGCGAGGCTGCCGTTGCCGGTGCACAGGTCGAGCACGCGCAGCGTATGTTCGCCCAGCCAGTAGTCGATGCTGCCATCGGCGATCAGCTCGGCGATGAAGCTGCGCGGCACGATGGCGCGCTCGTCCACGTAGAAGGGCAAGCCCTGCAGCCAGGCTTCCTTGGTGAGGTAGGCGGCGGGCTTGCGCGTGGCAATGCGCTCGTCGATCAGCGCGGCGACCTTGCCGGCGTCGGCGGGCGACACGGGCCTGTCGGCCACGCTGTCGAGGTCGTCCAGCGGCAGCTTCAGGCGCCACAACACGAGCCAGGCAGCTTCGTCGAAGGCGTTGGCGGTGCCGTGCCCAAAGGCCACGCCAGCCTCTTCGAGCTTCTTGGCGCCCGACTCGATCAGTTCGATGACCGTGCTCATGCCGCAAGCGCAGCGTCGAGCTGCTTCAGCGTGCGCACGTAGATGTTCTTCAGCGTCTCGATCTCGGCCACGTCGATGTGCTCGTCGATCTTGTGGATGCTGGCGTTCACCGGGCCCAGCTCCACCACCTGCTTGCAGATCTTGGCGATGAAGCGCGCGTCGCTGGTGCCGCCGCTGGTCGACAGCTCGGTCTCGATGCCGGTCTCATCGCGGATCGCGCCCTGCACGGCCGTGACCAGTTCGCCCGGCGTGGTCAGGAAGGGCAGGCCGCCGATGGTCCAGGCCAGCGTGTAGTCGACCTTGTGCGCGTCGAGCACGGCGTGCACGCGCTGCTGCAGCGACTCGGGTGTCGATTCGGTCGAGAAGCGGAAGTTGAAGTCGATCACCGCGCTGCCCGGAATCACGTTGCTCGCGCCTGTGCCCGAGTGGAAATTGCTGATCTGCCAGCTGGTCGGCTGGAAGTAGGGGTTGCTTGCGGCGTCCCAGCCGCCGGCGGCGTTGATGGCCACCAGTTCGGCCAGCGCGGGCGCTACCGAATGCACCGGGTTCTTCGCCAGGTGCGGGTAGGCGATGTGGCCCTGCACGCCCTTCACTGTGAGCTTGCCGCTCATGGTGCCGCGGCGGCCGTTCTTGATCATGTCGCCGCAGCGCTCCACGGCAGTGGGTTCGCCGACGATGCAGTAGTCGATGACCTCGCCTCGGGCGGCCAGTGCATTGCAGACGATGACGGTGCCGTCGACGCCGGGGCCTTCTTCATCGCTGGTGAGCAGCAGCGCCAGCGTGAGCTTCGGCTCGGGCACGGCCTGCAGGAATTCCTCGATCGAGGTCACGAAGGCCGCGACCGAGGTCTTCATGTCGCAGGCGCCGCGACCGTAGAGCTTGCCGTCGCGGTGCGTGGGCGTGAAGGGGTGGCTGGTCCATTGCTCGACGGGGCCGGTGGGCACCACGTCGGTGTGGCCGGCGAACACGAGCGTCTTGGTCGCGGCCGCGTTCGCGGGGCGGCGCACCGCCCACAGGTTGGTCACGCGGAAGTCGGCCGGGCCGCTCTCGATGGTTTCCAGGGTGAAGCCCAGTTGCGCCAGCCGCTCGCCGAGGATCTGTTGGCAGCCCGCATCGTCGGGGGTGACGGAGGGGCGCGAGATGAGTTGCTCGGCGAGCTGGAGCGTACGGGACATCGGGAAAAGGCTTGGTTCAGAACTTCACGTCGAGCGTGATGTCGGTGAAGGTGGGTTCATCGACCTGGTCGGTCAGATGGCGGTCGTCGACCTGCGGTTTGGGCGCGGCGCGGTTCTGCAGGCGCCACATCAGGTTGGTGGGCGAGTCGGCTTGCGACAGGCCTTCTTCGCGCGTGACGCGCTCTTCGGTGATGAGGCGGGCGATGTCTTCCTCGAAGGTCTGCGAGCCTTCGGCCATCGACTTTTCCATCGCTTCCTTTACGGCGGAGAAGTCGCCCTTTTCGATCAGCTCGGCCACCAGCGCGGTGTTGAGCATGACTTCGAGCGCCGGCACGCGACCGCCGGCCGGCGTGCGCAGCAGGCGCTGCGACACGATGGCGCGCAGCGCGCCGCCCAGGTCGCCCAGCAGCGTGGGACGCACCTCGACCGGGAAGAAACTCAGGATGCGGTTCAGCGCGCGGTAGCTGTTGTTGGCGTGCAGCGTGGCCACGCACAGGTGGCCCGACTGCGCATAAGCGATGGCGGCGGTCATGGTGTCGCGGTCGCGGATTTCGCCGATCTGGATCACGTCGGGCGCCTGGCGCAGCGCGTTCTTCAGCGCCGTCTGCAGCGAGGTGGTGTCGCTGCCCACGTCGCGCTGGTTCACCACCGATTTCTTGTTGGTGTAGGTGAACTCGATCGGCTCCTCGACCGTGAGGATGTGGCCGCTGGCGTGTTCGTTGCGGTAGTCGAGCATCGAGGCCAGCGTGGTGGTCTTGCCCGCGCCCGTGGCGCCGACCATCAGGATCAGCCCGCGCTTTTCCATGATCAGCGTCTTCAGGATGTCGGGCAGGTTCAGATCGGCAAAGCTCGGGATGTCGGCGGCAATGTGCCGCACCACCACCGCGTAGGTGCCGCGCTGGCGCATGGCGCTCACGCGGTAGTTGCCGGCGCCTTCGAGGGCGACGGCCATGTTGAGTTCGCCCGTGCTTTCCAGCTCCTGGATACGGGCGGCGGGCACCACTTCGGACAGCAGCGCGAGCGGCGCGGTCGGAGGCAGCACCTGCGCGTTGATGGGCACGCAGATGCCGTTGATGCGGATCAGCACCGGGGAGTGGGCCGAGAGGTAGATGTCGGAGGCCTTGCGCTCGGCCATCAAACGAAGAATTCGCTCCATCATGTTCATCGGTCTCTCTCCTGGGGTGCTGTTGTTTTCTCTAAGGGGAAAAGGGTTCGGCCTTGAAAGAGCCGATCAGTCGCGCAGCAGGTCGTTCAGCGAAGTGGTGGAGCGCGTCTTGGCGTCGACCTTCTTCACGATGATGGCGGCGTACATGCTGTAGCGGCCGTTGTCCTTGGGCAGGCTGCCGGCCACGACGACCGAGCCGGCGGGCACGCGGCCGAAATGGGTTTCGCCGGTGGCGCGGTCGTAGATGGGGGTGCTCTGGCCGATGAACACGCCCATCGACAGCACCGAGTTTTCTTCGACCACCACGCCTTCGACCACTTCCGAGCGGGCGCCGATGAAGCAGTTGTCTTCGATGATGGTCGGGCCGGCCTGCAGCGGCTCGAGCACGCCACCGATGCCGACGCCGCCCGACAGGTGCACGTTGGCACCAATTTGTGCGCACGAACCCACGGTGGCCCAGGTGTCGACCATGGTGCCTTCGCCCACGTAGGCGCCGATGTTCACGTACGAGGGCATCAGGATCGCGCCCTTGGCGATGAAGCTGCCGCGGCGGGCCACGGCCGGCGGCACGATGCGCACGCCCGATTCCTTCAGCTCACCGGCCGACAGGTGCGAGAACTTGGTGGGCACCTTGTCGTAGAAACCGAGCGAGCCGGCCTGCATCTGCTCGTTGTCCTTCAGGCGGAACGACAGCAGCACGGCCTTCTTGATCCACTGGTGCACGGTCCACTTGCCGACGGCTTCGCGGGTTGCCACGCGCAGCTTGCCGTTGTTGAGCTCGGTGATGACGTGCTCGACGGCGTCGCGCACTTCGGCCGACGAGGCGGTGGGCGAGATGTTGGCGCGGTCGTCCCACGCGGCGTCGATGATTTGTTGCAGTTGCTGGGTCATTGAGAAGGTCTCGGGTGAAAAATCGGGGCAGGAAAGCGGGTCAGCGGCGGGCGTCCTTGCAGAAGCGGACGATGCGCTCGGCGGCCTCCACGCATTCGGCTGTTTCGGCCACCAGTGCCATGCGGATGCGGCCGCGGCCCGGGTTGGCGCTGTGCGCGGTCTCGCGCGCCAGATAGCTCCCCGGCAGAACCGTCACATTGTATTGAGCGTAGAGCGCGCGGGCGAAGGCTTCGTCGTCGCCAGCCCACACTTCGGGCACACCGGCCCAGAGGTAGAAACTGGCGTCGGGCAGCCGCACGTCGAGCACGGGTTCGAGCAGCGGCGTGACGGCCGCGAACTTGGCGCGGTACTGGGCGCGGTTGTCGACCACATGCGACTCGTCGCCCCAGGCCGCGATGCTGGCCGCGGCCACGGTGCCGCTCATGGCGCTGCCGTGGTAGGTGCGGTAGAGCAAGAACTTCTTGATGATGGCCGCGTCGCCCGCCACGAAGCCGCTACGCAGGCCGGGCACGTTGCTGCGCTTGGACAGCGAGGTCAGCGCAATCAGGTTGCGGAAGTCGGGCCGGCCGAGCTTCACCGAGGCTTCGAGGCCGCTGAGCGGGGGCTCGTTGCGGAAGTAGATTTCGCTGTAGCACTCGTCGGCGGCGATCACGAAGCCGTGGCGGTCCGAGAGGGCGAAGAGCTTCTTCCATTCGTCCAGCGACATTACCGCGCCCGTCGGGTTGCCCGGCGAGCAGACGAACACCAACTGCGTGCGGGCCCAGACGGCCTCGGGCACGCTGTCCCAGTCGACCGCGAAATTGCGCGCGGGCACGCTGGCCGCGTAGTACGGCTCGGCGCCCGAGAGCAGGGCCGCGCCCTCGTAGATTTGATAGAACGGGTTGGGCGACATCACCACCGGCTGCGGCGAGGCGGTGGGATCGACCACGGTCTGCGCCAGCGAGAACAGGGCTTCGCGCGAACCATTGACGGGCAGCACCTGGGTGGCTGGGTCGAGGGCGAGGCTGTAGCGGGTCTTCAGCCAGTCGGTGAAGGCGGTGCGCAGCGCCAGGTCGCCGGCGGTGGCGGGGTAGGCGGCCAGCGCGCCGAGGCTGGCGCTCAGGGCGTCCTTGATGAAGCCCGGCGTGGCGTGCTTGGGTTCGCCAATGCCCAGGCTGATGGCCGGGAACTGGGGGTTGGGCGTGACGCCCGCGAACAGTTGCTTCAGCCGTTCGAAGGGATAGGGTTGCAACCGGGAAAGCAGAGGATTCATGCCCGGGATTATCGGTGACAGGTGTTACCGCTCCTGTCGAAGCGGCTACTGGCGGCCATGACGACAGCCATGACGGCTGGCAGGCGTCAGGCCGCGCTGCGCCGGTAGAAGGCCAGCGAGCCGGCCAGCGCCAGCAGCATGCCGCCGCAGGCGCGATCGATCCAGCGTGTGGCCGACACGGTCAGCAGCCGGATCGCGCGGGCGCCGACGAAGGCGTAGGTCAGCATCACCGCCATGTCGAGGCCCGCGAAGATCAGCGCAATGACGATGTACTGCGGCGCCTGTGCGGCGGAGGGATCGATGAACTGCGGCAGCAGGGCCGAGCAGAAGATGTAGCCCTTGGGGTTGGTCACCGCCACCAGAAAAGACTTGAAGAAGATGCGCCGGCTTTCGCCCGCCGTGGCCGAAGGCGCGGCATCGGCCGCCGGCAGGTGGAAACCGCCCTTGGAGCGCAGCATGCGCAGCCCGAGCCAGGCGAGGTACACCGCACCGACCCACTTCAGCATCGAGAACCAGAACTCCGACGCCGCCAGCAGTGCGCCCAGGCCGAGCGCCACGGCGCCGACCAGTACGAAGTCGGACAGCACCGCGCCGAGCATGCCCGGCAGCGCCCGGCGCACGCCGTGGCGCGAACCGTTGCTGAGCGCCAGCAGCACCGTGGGGCCGGGCGTGGCGATGGCGGCGAAGGCCACGATGGCAAAAAGCAGGGCGGTGGCGAGCGTCATCGGGGCAGTTTCCTTCGAGAGGGGGCAGCAGCCGGTCAGATCTTCTTGACCAGCACCTGGCTCTTGCGGTCCCAGTTGTACTTGCGCTTGCGGGCCTCGGGCAGCCAGTCGGGGTTGACCTGCTGGAAGCCGCGCTTGAGGAACCAGTGCATGGTGCGCGTGGTGAGCACGAAGATGCTGTCCAGGCCCATGGCCTTGGCGCGGTGCTCGATGCGCTTGAGGATGCGCTCGCCGTCGCCCTGCGACTGCGATTGCGGCGACACCGTGAGCGCGGCCATTTCGGCGGTGCGCGCCTCTGGGTACGGGTAGAGCGCCGCGCAGCCGAAGATCACGCCGTCGTGCTCGATCACCGTGTAGTGGCCCACGTCACGCTCGATCTCGTTGCGGTCGCGCTTGACCAGCGTGCCGTCGCGCTCGAAGGGCTCGATCAGCTGCAGGATGCCGCCGATGTCGTCCACGGTGGCTTCGCGCAGGCTTTCGAGCTTCTCGTCGATCACCATGGTGCCGACGCCGTCGTGCACGTACACCTCCAGCAGCAGCGAGCCGTCGAGCGCAAAGGGCAGGATGTGGTTGCGCTCCACGCCGCCCTTGCAGGCCTTCACGCAGTGCTGCAGGTAGAAGCCCGTGTCGGTCGGCTTCTGGGCCGGCGGCAGCGAGGCCAGCAGCTTTTCGGCGGCGTCCAGCGGCAGCTCGGTGTCGATCGGGTTGTCTTCGCTCTCGGGCAGCTCGCTGTCGATGCGGATGCCGGGGATTTCCGTGAGGAAGATCAGCTTGTCGGCCTGGATGGAAATGGCAACGCTGGTGGCCACCTCTTCCATCGTCAGGTTGAAGGCTTCGCCGGTGGGCGAGAAGCCGAAGGGCGACATCAGCACCATCGCGCCGAAGTCCAGCGTGCGGCGGATGCCGGCCGCATCCACCTTGCGGACCAGGCCCGAATGCTTGAAGTCCACCCCATCGACCACGCCCACCGGTCGCGCGGTGATGAAGTTGCCCGAGATCACCCGCACCGTCGAGCCGGCCATCGGCGTGTTGGGCAGGCCCTGGCTGAAGGCGGCCTCAATCTCGTAGCGCAGCTGGCCGGCGGCTTCCTGCGCGGAGTCGAGAGCCACCTCGTCAGTGATGCGGATGCCGTGCGAATAGCGAGCCTCGTGGCCCTTGGCCGCGAGCTGTTCGTTGACCTGCGGCCGGAAGCCGTGCACCAGCACGATCTTCACGCCCATGCTCTGGATCAGCGCCAGGTCTTGCGCAATGTTCTGCAGCTTGCCTGCCGCAATCGCCTCGCCCGCCAGGCCGACCACGAAAGTCTTACCGCGGTGCGTGTGGATGTAGGGCGCGACCGAGCGGAACCAGGGCACGAAGGTGAAATTGAAGACGGTGGACATGGGGCGTGATTGTGCATTCATGAAGCGTCATTTGCCTGACTCAGGCGATCGCACGCAGCACACGGGCTGCGCTCGCGGGAATGGCCGCTCCGGAGCCCCTGGGCGGCGTCGCCGGTGGCAGGCCGGCGTTGCGGGCGCGGAAGCTCGCGAGCAGCGCTGCGTAGGCGTCCGTGGCCGCACCGGCTGCCGGGTCCGGCAGCTCGAGCATCGCGGCCAGTTCAGCCGGCGCGATGGAGCCCTCGCGCAGCAGCGCGTCGACCACCGCCATCAGCGCAGGCGTGTGCGCGTCGAGCAGCGCCAGCGCGCGTGCGTGTTCCTGCGCCAGCAGGGCCTCGATCTCGGGGTTGGTCGCCTCGATGTCGGTGTTGACGTTGTCGCCCGGGTCGTTCGCGACGTCGGTGCGACTCAGGCGCGTGCCGAAGGCGAAGTGGCGCACGTACTGCGCGGCATAGGCGGTCGCCTGCATGAAGTCTTGCGTGGCGCCCGAGGTGCAGGCCTGCTCGCCGAACACCAGCTGCTCGGCGGCGCGGCCCGCGAGGCTCACGCAGATGCGGTCGCGCAGGTTTTCCTTGGACCAGGCCTTGCGCTGCTCGTAGCTGTTGTAGCCGCCTTCGAACGAGGCCACGTTGATCTTGATTTCCTGCGGCGCGCGGGCGAACAGCAGGCCATAGGCCACGCCGTGGCCCGCCTCGTGCACGGCGAGCAGGGCTCGGAAGTCCTCGCTCGAGCGCTGCTTGAGGCGGTTCAGCTCCAGCGCGACCGGAAACTGGCGGCGCGCCTTTCGGTACTTGGCCGTGATGCACGAGGCGCCCGCGTCCAGCGTGAGCCACACCGGCTCGCTGCCGTCGGCGCGTTGCTCCAGCGCCCACAGCGCGGCATTGACCAGCGTCGCGCTCAGGATCGCGTGGATCGACGAGAACAGCGGGCGCGTGCCCTGCGCCGGGAACACGGCGTTGGCGTAGATCTGCTCGTACACGCTCGCGTCGAGCACGAAGCGCACGCCGGAGCTTTCCTGGATCTCGGCCACGTAGCGGTCGCAGATCGACAGGATCAGGCGCACGTAGGTCGCGCGGTTGAACGAGGGGTAGATCACGTGGTTGTTGCCCAGTCGGGCGATCTGCTCGGGGCGGAAGCGCTCGGCCAGCGCCTTCTTCACGTCGATGACGGAGAGCTTCTTCGTCAGCGCGTGGAAGATGTCGGCGTCGGTGTCGCAGTCTTCGACGCGCTGGGCCGTCTCGGCGTACATCTCGTCGAGGTTGCCCGAGACGAACACCAGCAGCTTGCTGTAGTCGGTCTCCCAGCTCTGCTGCGTGTCGCGGAAGGCACGCAGGCGTGCGTGCACCTCGGCGGGCTTCCACGCCATGATCTGCAGCAGGGTCTCGGAGAGCTTCAGGCAGCGCTTCACTTCGCGCGCCTCCCAGGGCGACAGGTGCAGCTTGCGCTTCTTGTCGAACTTCTTCTTGTCGGCGCCGTCGCGGTCCTGCACGAACTCGGCATGCGCGAGCGACGACTCGATCTCGCCGAGCATCGAGAGCGCGGGCGGCAGGCGGCCGTCTGACAGCAGCGCCCACACGTCCTGGTAGCGCTCAACTTTGGCGTCATTGCCGTTGCCGTCGACCGTGCGGAAGCGCTGGAATTCGTCGAGCACCAGGATGCCTGGCGTGCCTTCGGCGATACCCGATTCGGCCAGCATGGCCGAGATGGAGCCGCGGCTGTGATAGCCCGAGCCGTGGCTGAAGCCGTCCATCTGCACTTCGATGAAGCGGTCGTAGAAGCCCAGGTGCTGCGCGAGCTTGCGCACCAGTTGCGTCTTGCCGGTGCCGGTAAGGCCCCAGAGGCAGACGATGACGGGGCGGCTGATGATCTGCGGCAGCACATACCAGGCGCGCAGCGAATCGATCACGCGGTCGATGATGTCGTCGATGCCGAAGAGCTCGGTCTTCAGGGCTTCGGCAACGGTCTGCAGGTGGCGCGTGCGCTCTGCGAGCTCGGCGTGCAGACGGGAATGGATGTCTTTGGACATGGTGTTTTTCTTTTTGAATCGAACAGATACGGAAAGGCGGCCGCTCCTTCGGCATGAAGGAATCGGCAGGCAAGACGCTGTGGGTGTCGGTTGCGGCGCTTCTGTGCTCGAAGCGCGCCGACGTGAGCGAGGACGCGGGCTTCAGGCCGGGCGGGGCAACTTGACCCTCCCATGCGCGGCGGGCGCATGGCTTGCGCAGCGACGGCGCAAAGTGGTGGGGGCAAGGCAGGACATGGACGCGATCGTAGTAGCGGTTTGCAATTGAGTAAAGACTATTTACGGATCGTGTTGCGGCGAAGCAGCGCGCTGTGGATGCCGTGCAACAGCCGCGGTGCGCACCGATAATCGACGGTTTGCCCGCCGCGCCAGCCCGACGACTGCCTTCCCTTGACGACCACGACACCTCTCCGCATCGAATTTCCCGAATCGCTCCCTGTCTCGGGCAGGCGCGACGAAATCATGGCCGCCATATCGGCGCACCAGGTTGTGATCGTTTGCGGCGAGACGGGCTCGGGCAAGACCACGCAGCTACCGAAGATCGCGCTCGCGCTGGGCCGCGGCAAGCTCAATGCCGAGCCCGGCAAGGGCCGGCTCATCGGCCACACGCAGCCGCGCCGCATCGCCGCGAGCTCGGTGGCCAAGCGCATCGCCGAAGAGCTGAAGACGCCGCTGGGCGACGTGGTCGGCTTCAAGGTGCGCTTTCAGGACCGCTTGAGCCGGGACGCCTCGGTCAAGCTGATGACCGACGGCATCTTGCTGGCCGAAACGCAGACCGATCCGCTGCTGAAGGCCTACGACACGCTCATCATCGACGAGGCTCACGAGCGCTCGCTGAACATCGATTTCCTGCTGGGCTACCTGCGCGAGATCCTTCCGCGCCGGCCCGACCTGAAGGTGATCGTCACCTCGGCCACCATCGACGCCGATCGCTTCGCGCAGCATTTCGCCTCGGCCAAGGGACCGGCGCCGACCATCATGGTGTCGGGCCGCACCTTCCCGGTGGAGCAGCGCTACCGCCCCTTCGAAGAGTCGCGCGAGCATGACCTGAACGACGCCATTGCCGACGGTGTCGACGAACTCTGGCGCGATCCGCACAACGCGGGCGACATCCTCGTGTTCCTGCCCGGCGAGCGCGAGATCCGCGAGGCGGCCGACCATCTGCGCCGCCACCTGAGCCACCAGCCGCTGCTGCGCAATGCCGAGGTGCTACCGCTGTTCGCGCGGCTCTCGGGCCCCGAGCAGGACCGCATCTTCGACGGCCACACGGGCCGGCGCATCGTGCTGGCCACCAACGTGGCCGAAACCTCGCTTACGGTGCCGGGCATCCGCTACGTGATCGACACCGGCACGGCACGCGTCAAGCGTTACAGCTTCCGCAGCAAGGTCGAACAGCTGCTGGTCGAGCCGATCAGCCAGGCTGCGGCCAACCAGCGCGCGGGCCGTTGCGGTCGTGTGGCGAACGGCATCTGCATCCGGCTCTACGACGAGAAGGATTTCGAGGGCCGGCCGCGTTTCACCGATCCTGAAATCCTGCGTTCGTCGCTGGCCGGCGTGATCCTGCGGATGAAATCACTGCGCCTCGGTGACGTGGCGCGCTTTCCGTTCCTGGAAGCGCCTTCCCCGCGCGCGATTGCCGACGGCTACCAGTTGCTCAACGAGCTGGGCGCGGTCGACGACGCCAACGAGCTCACGCACACCGGCGCCGAGCTGTCGAGGCTGCCGCTGGACCCGCGCGTGGGCCGCATGATCCTGGAAGCCCGCTCGCGTGGCGCGCTCGAAGAGGTGCTCATCATCGCGTCGGCTCTCAGCGTGCAGGACGTGCGGGATCGCCCGATGGAAGCACAGCAGCAGGCCGACCAGGCGCATTCGAAGTTCGACGACGAGAAGAGCGAGTTCAGCGGCTACCTGCGGCTGTGGAAGTGGATCGCCGACGCGCGCGGCGGCCATGGCGACACTCACAAGCTCAGCAACCGGCAGTACGAACAGCTGCTGCGGCAGAACTTCATCAACATCCGCCGCGTGCGCGAATGGCGCGACATCCATTCGCAGCTGCTCACGGTGGTTACCGAGCACAAGTGGCGCCTGAATGCGGAGCCGGCCGGCTACGAGCCGCTGCACCTGTCGATGCTCGCAGGCCTGCTGGGCAATGTCGGCTGGAAGCTCGAAGACGACGAGGCGTACCTCGGCGCGCGCGGCATCAAGTTCTACAAGCACCCAGGCGCGCACCTGAAGAAGAAGCCCGGCCGCTGGATCGTCGCGGCCGAACTGGTCGAGACCACGCGGCTCTTCGGGCGCGGCATCGCCAACATCGAGCCGCAGTGGCTCGAACAGGTGGCTGAGCATCTGCTGAAGAAGCAGTTGCTCGATCCGCACTGGGAGAAAAAGGGCGCGCAGGTGTCTGCGCTGGAGCGGGCAACGCTGTACGGCCTCGTTGTCTACAGCGGCCGGCGTGTCGACTTCACCAAGGTCGATCCGGTCGCGGCGCGCGAGATCTTCATCCGCGAGGCGCTGGTCGCGGGGCAGTGGGAGAGCAAGTTCCCGTTCCTCCAGGCCAACCGCAAGCTGGTGCGCGAGGTCGAAGGGCTGGAGCACAAGTCGCGCCGGCAGGACGTGCTGGTCGACGACGAGCTGATCTTCGCCTTCTACGACGCACAGCTGCCCGCCGACGTGGCCAGCGGCATCACCTTCGAGAACTGGTACCGCCATGCCTCGAAGGACCAACCGCGCCTGCTGTTCCTGACACGTGACGAACTGATGCGCCACCAGGCGGCCGGCATCACGACGCAATCGTTCCCGCCGACGCTTCGACTCGGCGGTGTGGATTGCGCCGCGACCTACCTGCATGAGCCCGGCGACGCGAAGGACGGCCTCACGGTCAGCGTGCCGCTGTTCGTGCTCAACCAGGTGAGCGAGGAGCGCTGCGAGTGGCTGGTCACGGGCATGCTCAAGGACAAGATCCAGGCGCTGCTCAAGAGCCTGCCGCAGCGCCCGCGATCGCGGCTGGTGCCGCTGCCCGAGTCGGCGTCGAAGCTGGCGGAAGAACTGTCCGTGCCCGAGCTGTTCGGCACAGGCTCGCTGACTGACGTGCTGCTCAAGCGCGTGCGCGACATGACCAGCATCGACGTCAAGCGCGCGGACTTCAAGCTCGACATGCTGCCGCCGCACCTGTTCATGAACCTGCGCGTGATCGATGAGCACGGCCGGCAGCTGGGCATGGGGCGCAACCTCGGTGCGCTGAAGGCTGAGCTTGGTGCGCAGGCGCGGGGTGCTTTCCAGGCGCTGGCGGGGCTCAACGTCAAGGCGTCGCCGGAGAAGAATGCGGCGGCTGCGCCCGAAGGCAAGTCAGGGGCGCCTGCAAAGGATGCGAGCCAGGCCACCGCACCCGCTGCATTGCCTGCAGGCCAGCGCTACACGGGCTGGACTTTCGGCGAGCTGCCCGAGCTGATGGAAGTGCGCCGCGGCTCGCAATCGCTGATCGGCTTCCCGGCGCTGCGCGACGAAGGCGATGCGGTGACCATCGAGGTGTTCGACGAGCCCGCCGTGGCAGCCGCAAAGCACCGCGCCGGCCTGCGGCGCCTGTTCGCGCTGCAGCTGAAAGACGCGCTCAAGTACCTCGAGAAGAACATTCCCGACCTGCAGAAGATGTCGGTGGCCTACATGCCGCTGGGCACCTCCGAGGAGCTGCGCACGCAGATCATCGACGTGGCGATCGACCGGGCCTTCCTGCAGGAGCCGCTGCCGACCGACGAGTTCGCCTTCAAGCGCCGGCTGGAGGAGGGCCGCGGCCGCCTCACGCTCATCGCGAATGAGGTGGCCCGGCTCGCGTCGACCATCCTCGTCGAATATGCAGCGGCCGCGCGCAAGATCAAGGACACGAAGATCCAGCCCGACGCCGTGCAGGACGCCGCGCAGCAACTGCAGCGTCTCGTCGGCAAGCGCTTCATCGCCGATGCGCCGTGGACGCAGCTGCAGCATTTCGCGCGCTACCTCAAGGCGATCGTGCTGCGGCTCGACAAGCTGCGTGCCGACCCGGCGCGCGACGCCGCCAAGCTCGCCGAGCTGAAGCCGCAGGACCAGCGCTACTGGCGCCTTGTGGCCGAGCGCAAGGGCGTGGTGGACGACCGCATGCTCGAATTCCGCTGGCTGCTCGAAGAGTTGCGCGTGAGCTTCTTCGCACAGGAGCTGCGCACGCCGCAGCCGGTGAGCGTGAAGCGGCTCGACAAGGCCTGGGCCCAGTTGCAGGCCTGATCCGCAGGCCGCGGAGGACGAAAAAAAGCCCGCTTGCGCGGGCTTTTTCTTTGCGGCGTGCCTGGGCCTATATGCGTCCCATGAGAACCAGGATCACGACGATCAGCACGACCAGGCCGACACCGCCGCTGGGACCATAGCCCCAGGCCCGGCTGTATCCCCAGCTCGGCAGCGCGCCGATCAATATCAGGATCAGGACGATCAGCAGAATGAACGAGAGCGACATGTTTTCTCCAGGGCGGTTGTTGTGACGAGCTTTCATGCTCCCCCCGCCATGTCGCGCAGATCGCCGGAGAGCCGCCCCTTCGGTGGTCGGTGAACGTCCTACCCTGGCCGTCGGCGCGTTGCCGGCGCCTGCGCAGGCAGGAACAGCATTGCCACCGCAATGAGCAGGAAAACGAGGCCAATGCCACCGGTGATGACGGCGCCGCCCCACAGCGAGAAGAAGCCGTTCAGCATGGCGTCCTGCGGGTTGCGCGGATCGAAGAAGACGTCGACTTTCTCGCCGACGCCGTAGGCCGGCGGGTTGCTGCTGCTCGACGGCGTGAACTCGATGATTTCGCCGCCCGGCGCCTTGAAGCGCACCAGTGGCTTCCAGGTGCCCGAACTGTTGCTCTTCGAGCTTTCCACATGCAGCAGCCGCAGGACTTCGCCCTCCGTGCGGCTGGCCGACGCGATGAACGCCGACGTATGCTGGTACAGCAGCAGGGCGATGCCGCACAGCAGCGCGCCGACCACGCTGAAAACGAGCCTGACGATGGTGGTGGGCTGTTTCGTCATCGACGTGCGGCTGCCGCAAGCGTCAGAGCCGCGCGAGGCGCTCCAGCGCGGCGAGCAGCGTTTCGTCCTTCTTGGCGAAGCAGAAGCGCACCACGCGCTGGTCGAAGCCGTCGCCATAGAAAGCTGACAGCGGGATCGCCGCCACGCCGATCTCGCGCGTGAGCCACAGGCAGAACTCGGCTTCGGACAGATCGCTGACTGCCGAGATATCGACGCACTGGAAGTAGCTGCCTTCGCTGCGCAGCAGCTTGAAGCGGGTTTTTTCGGCCAGGCCCGCCGCGAACAAGTCGCGCTTGCGCTGATAGAAGGCCGGCAGTTCGAGGTACGGCTTCGGCTCGCCCATGTACTGCGCAAGCGCGTGCTGCATCGGCGTGTTCACGGTGAACACGTTGAACTGGTGCACCTTGCGGAACTCGGCCATCAGCGGGGCCGGTGCGGCCACATAGCCGACCTTCCAGCCGGTGACGTGGTACGTCTTGCCGAAGCTGCTGACGATGAAGCTGCGCGCTGCCAGGCCTGGAAAGCGGGCCACGCTTTCGTGGCGGGCGCTGTCGAACACCATGTGTTCGTAGACCTCGTCGCTGATCACGAACACGTTGGTGGGGGCGAGCAGCTCTTCGAGCTGGCGCATTTCGGCTTCGGTCCAGACCGTGGCGCTCGGGTTGTGCGGCGTGTTGATGATGATGGCGCGCGTGCGCGGCGTGAGCGCTGCGGCGATCTTGTCGAAGTCGGGGCGGAAGGTCCCCGGCGTGATCGGCACGCGCACCACGCTGCCGCCGGCCAGCTCGATGTTGGGCACGTAGCTGTCGTAGCAGGGTTCGAGCACGATCACTTCGTCGCCCGGGCGCACGATGGCGAGGATGGCGGTGATGATGGCCTGCGTGGCGCCGGCGGTCACGGTGATTTCCGTGGCCGCGCTGTAGCTGTAGCCGTACATCGCCGAGATCTTGGCGGCGATGGCGTCGCGCAGCGCCGGGATGCCGGGCATCGGCGGGTACTGGTTGTGGCCCGCGGCCATGGCGGCCGTGACGTCCTCGAGCAGCTTCGGATCGCAGTGGAAATCCGGAAAGCCCTGGCCCAGGTTGACCGCGTTCTTCTCGGCGGCCAGCGCCGACATCACGGTGAAGATGGTGGTGCCGACGGCCGGCAGCTTGGTGACGATGTCGGGCGTGCGTGGGGATTGAACTGTACTCATAGCTCGTAGTCTTGTTGATGGCCACTGAGGGCCTTGGCGATCAGGTTGCGGTCGAGGCGGTCGGACAGCAGCTCGGCGAACTTGAAGACAAAGTTGCGCAGATAGGCGCTGCGCTTGAACGCGACACGCGCAATATTCTGGCCGAACACATGGCCCATCGGGCGCACCACGAGGTCGGCATTCGACTCGTCGCGCACGGCCATTTCGGCCACGATGCCCACGCCCAGCCCGAGGCGCACGTAGGTCTTGATCACGTCGGAGTCGATGGCTTCGAGCGCGATGCGCGGCGTGAGCTTTTTCTGCGCGAACGCATGGTCGATGCGCGTGCGGCCGGTGAACGAGGGGTGGTACGTAATGATCGGCTCGCTCGCCAGGTCTTCGAGCGAAATGCGCTCCTTGGCGGCCAGCGGATGGTCCTTGGGCAGCACCAGAACGTGCTGCCATTCGTAGCAGGGCAGGGTCACCAGCTCGGCGTAGCCGTCGAGCGATTCGGTGGCGATGCCGATTTCGGCGATTTCGTCGATCACCATGCGCGCCACCTGGTCGGGCGAGCCCTGGTGCAGGCTCACGTTGACCTTGGGATAGGCCTCGCGCAGGTTGGCCACGGGCACGGGCAGCACGTAGCGCGCCTGGGTGTGCGTGGTGGCGATGGAGAGGGTGCCGCTGTCCTGCGCGCTGAACTGTTCGCCGATGCGCTTGAGATTGCCCACCTCGCGCATGATGAGCTCGATGCTGGCAATGACGTGCTGGCCCGGCTCGGTAACGCGTTTGAGCCGCTTGCCATGGCGCGCGAAGATTTCAACGCCCAGTTCTTCCTCGAGCTCGATGATGGCCTTGGAGACACCGGGTTGCGAGGTGTGGAGCGCCTTGGCCGCCTCGGTGAGGTTCAGGTTGCGCCGCACGGCTTCCTGAACAAACTTGAACTGATGCAGATTCATATCAAATTCCGTCTTATTGCGGAATTCATTATGCCTTCGGAATCTATCGAAATTGCCGGATGTTCACTATTTGACCGCAATTCTGGCCAGGAGATCGACCAGTTCGGGCTCTTCGCCCACGATGCGGGCGAGCGAGAAGCCAATGTCGGGCCAGCGCTGGCGCAGTGCCTCGAGTTGGTGCGGCAGGTCTTCGCGGGCGTGCTTGCCCATGCCGAGGAAGAGAGGAACGACGCGGATGGCGGTGGCACCGCCTGCAATCAGCGCCGCAACCGCCGTGGGCAAGTCGGGCGTTGCCAGCTCCATGTAGGCGCAGGCCACGCGGGCATCGGGCTCGTTTTTGCATACGCGCTCGGCCACGGCCTCGATGGGCTGGCGCCAGCGCTCGTCGCGCGAACCATGCGCCAGTAAAACGATGCCCTGGGTCATCGTCGCAAGACCAGCCAGCTGAAGGCTGTCAACGACATCACCGAATAGATCATTCCCGGCGCCGCCGCCGTGAGCCATGGCGACCAGTTGCTGAGGTTGCCGAGGTAGCCGAACACGTTGTTCAGCAGGAAGAAGCTGATGCCGATCATCACGCCGCCGAACACGTAGGTGGTGATGCCGGCCTGGCGGAAGTGAAGGTAGGCGAAGGGCAGGGCGAGCACCACCATCACCAGGCACGAGAGCGGATAGAACACCTTGCGCCAGAACTCGATCTCGTAGCGCTGCGCGGTCTGGCCATTGGCGTCGAGGTGGCGTATGTAGTCGAACAGGTCGATCGTGCTCATGCGGTCGGGGCGCAGGAGCGCGACCGAGACCATTTCGCTGGTCAGCGAGGTGGCCCAGTTCAGCTGCGGGGTCTTGGTCGTGGCAATGCGGGCCTGGTCGGCCGCGCCGCGCGTGTCGTACTTCTGCTCTTCCACGTCGGTGAGCATCCAGTGCCCGTCGCCGATGCGGGCCGAGCCTGCGGTGATCTGGGTGCTGATGTAGCCGTTGTCGTCGAATTCGAAGATGCGCGGGCTCTTCAGCGCGCCCTTGCGGTCGATGGACAGCACGTTCACCGCGTACGAGACATTGCCCCGTTTTTCCTTGAGCCAGGCGCCCGTGTTGCCCGCCAGCGAATAGATGCCCTGGTACTTGGCCTTGAGCAGTTGCCCCGTGCGCTCGGAAGCCGGGGCGACATAGTCGCCGACTGCGAAGGTCAGCACGACGAAGCCGATGCCCAGCAGCAGCAGGGTGCGCAACGCGCGCCAGGGGCCCAGCCCGCTGGTGCGCAGAATGGTGTATTCGGAGCTCTGCGCCAGCCGGGCCATGACGAAGATGGAGCCGATCAGCACCGTGATCGGCAGCAGCTCGTAGAGGTGGCTGGGGATCAGCAAGGTCACGTAGGCCAGCGCTTGCGCGGGCCCGTAGTTGAGGCTGTCCGGCTTGCCGATGGATTGCAGCTCGTCGACGAAGTCGAAGAAGAAAAAGAGGCTCAGGAAGCCGAGCGTCACGAACGCAACGGCCTTCAGCACCTCCACGTAGATCAGGCGTCTTATCGTTTTCACGTGGGTTCGATCTTGGGTGTGGGCGGCACGGCTGCGGACGGGCTTTGCTTCATGCGCCGGCCCCAGTTGTTCTGGCGGGCGCCAAGCCATGCCAGGTTGATCAGCAGCACGCCGCCATGCAACAGCAGCATGAAGTTGCCCATGCCGTACTTGCCGGAGCTGATCCAGCTCTGGCCCAGGTTGAGCATGTTGTAGTAGACGACGAACGCGAACAGCGCGAGCAGCAGGTTGCCGCTTCGGCCGACGCGCGGGTTGGCGCTCGACACGTTCAGCGCCAGGAGCACGAAGTTGATGGCCGTCAGCAGCATGCCGATGCGCCAGGCCAGTTCGCCGCGGCTGGGGGCGCTGGCGTCGGGCAACAGGGACAGCGTGCTGCGCGCGCGCGGCGGTGTCACGTCGTTGACCAGGCCGCTGTTGCCGCCTGCCCGGGTGCCGTAGGTCTTGAACTCGCTGATCTTCAGGCCTGTGTTGGCCATGGGCTGCTCGAGCCGCTGGCCGTTGTTGAGCAGCAGGTAGCGCGAATCGCCGATGTTCTCGATGCTGCCGCTGCGTGCCGAGGTCGTGATCTGCATGTTGCGCTCGATCGACCAGATGAAGACGTTGGTGGCCTTGGAGTTGTCCGGCGTCTCCTTGTCGATGAAGAACACGCGCACCCGGCCTGCGGATTCGCGGAACTCACCCGGCGCCACCCGCTCGATGTCGCTGCGCTGCTCGTACTGCTTGCGCATGCCGATGGTTTGCGAGTTGGCCCACGGCCAGCCCACCAGTGCCATCACCGCGATCAGGATCAGCACCGGCCAGGCGAAGCGGAACAGCGGCTTGATGAAGTCGGTCAGGCCGCGCCCGCTGGAAAACCAGATCACCATTTCGCTGTCGCGATACATGCGCGACAGGGTGCCGACGATGGCGATGAACAGGCTCAGGCTCAGGATGGTCGGCATGTAGCCGAGCACCGTGTAGGCCATCACCAGGAACACCTCCTGCGGGTTCACACTGCCCTTGGACGCGAGCCCGAGGGTACGGATGAGCATCATGGTCATCACGATGGTGACCAGTACCACGAGGGTCGCTCCGAAGCTGCGGGACAGCTCCTTGCGTAGGGAAGAATGGAATAACATCGTTCGAGGAAAAAAAGGATTATGGACTTTCAACTCAAGACCCTCACCGTCGCCCAGGCCGCAGCCGAGAAATCCGATGTCCTGATCGTGCTCGTCGGCAGCGCTCCTCTTACCTCCAAAGACCCGTTGTCGGTGCTCGCCGCCAGTGCCCGCAAGGCCGGCGACCTGCCCGACAAGGCCGGCAAGCTGCTGGGGCTTTACCGTCCGGAAGACGTCGTGGCATCCCGCGTGGTGCTCGCCGCCATCGGCGACGGCAAGCCCGCATCGGTGCGCAGCGGCGTGGTCGCAGCGGTCAATTCGGCCAAGGCCCAGGCCCCCAAGCGCGTGACTCTGGTGTTTGCCCAGCCTGCCGAAGGTGCGGCGGTGGCCGGCGCCGTCACGGCGGCGGCTGACGCCAGCTATGTCTACACCGCCACCAAGTCGAAGGCCGAACCCCGCAGCATCCGCCACCTGACCGTCGGCGTGGCCGATGCCGCCGCTGTCACCGGCGCCTTCGACGCCGCCCGAGCCACTGTCGCGGGCATCGAACTGGCCAAGGAGTGGGGCAACCGGCCCGCCAACCACGCCACGCCCACGCTGCTGGCCGAGGCCGCCAAGGGGCTGGCCAAGCTGCCGAACATCAAGTGCGAAGTGCTGGGGCCGAAGGAGGTCGAAAAGCTCGGCATGGGCTCCTTCGCCGCGGTGGCGCAGGGCTCGGCGGAGCCGCTGCGCTTCATCGTGCTGCGCTACCACGGGGCGCCCAAGGACCAGGCGCCCGTGGTGCTGGTCGGCAAGGGCATCACCTTCGACACCGGCGGCGTCTCGCTCAAGCCGGCTGCCGAAATGGACGAGATGAAGTTCGACATGTGCGGCGCGGCCAGCGTGCTCGGCACCTTCCGCGCGCTCGGCGACATCCAGCCCGCCATCAACGTCGTCGGCCTCATTCCTTCGTGCGAAAACATGAACGACGGCCGCGCGGTGAAGCCGGGCGACGTGGTGACCAGCATGAGCGGCCAGACCATCGAGGTGCTCAACACCGACGCTGAAGGCCGGCTGATCCTGTGCGACGCGCTGACCTATGCCAAGCGCTTCGAGCCAGCGGCAGTGATCGACATCGCCACGCTGACGGGCGCCTGTGTGGTGGCCCTGGGCGGCGTGCGCAGCGGCCTGTTCTCGACCAACGAAGCATTGGCCGCGGCGCTCGAAGCCGCTGGCGAGACCTCGCAGGACCGCTGCTGGCGCCTGCCGCTCGACGACGACTATGCGGAAGGCCTCAAGAGCAACTTCGCCGACGTGGCCAACATCGCCGGCCGCGCAGGTGGCGCCATCACTGCCGCCAAGTTCCTGCAGCGCTTCGCGGGCGACTTCGCCTGGGCGCATCTGGATATCGCGGGCACTGCGTGGAAGAGCGGGGCGGCCAAGGGTTCGACCGGCCGGCCAGTGGGCTTGCTGGTGTCGTACCTGACGAGTCGCGCGGCCAGCGACGACGCTGACGCCAAGACCGGCAAGGCCAAGAAAACCAAGACCCCCGGAGCCCCGGCCAAAAAGGCCCGGTCCGCGAAGTGACGGAAATCGGCTTTCACTACAACGCGCGGGACAAGCTGAACTACGCCTGCCGGCTGGTTCGCAAGGCCGTGAACACGCGCGGCCTGCGCGTGGTGGTCGTGGGCGATGCGCAGGCGCTCGACGCCGTGGACGCTGCGCTCTGGCAGCTGTCGCCGGTGGACTTCGTCGCGCACTGCCGAGACGATGCGCCGGCCCATGTGGTCGCGCGTTCGCCCGTCGTGCTGTCGGCGCAGGGCGCTGATGCGGCCTCGCTGCCGCACCGCGAGATGCTGGTGAACCTGGGCCTCGAAGTGCCTGCGGGCTTCGAGCGCTATGAACGCATGATCGACATCGTGAGCAACGAGGACAACGACCGCCAGGTCGGCCGTTCGCGCTGGCGCCACTATGCCGATCGTGGCTACACCATCCAGCCGCACGACTTCGCAAAGAGTCCCTGACATGGCCAGCACACTGCGCACGCCGCCCCGGTTCGTTCCCACGCTGACCACGGTGCTCGAGATCCCGGAGGAGCCCGCGATCCCCGAGCCGCAGGCCGCACCGGCATCCCAGCCTGACCCGGCGAGCGCCATGGCATTGCCGCCAGCTGCGCAGCTTTCGCAGGCGGAAATCGTCAGCCTCGAAGAGCAGTTGTTGCACCGCGTTCTGCAGCGCGTCGACCTGTCTCTGGAAGAGCGTTTGAGCGACACCGTGTCAGCTGCCGTTCAGCATCAACTCGATGCGATGGTGCCGCGATTGCGCAATGAAATCGAAGCCGTTTTGCGCGCGTTGGTGATCGAAGCGATGGCCGCCGAACTCAGCGAAAACACAGGGTCTACGCCAGCTTCCGGAGCCTGAATCCTCGGCTAAACTGCGCCGCAGGTCGGAAGGGCGTGAGGGTGCCGCTGGTCCGCGGCGCGAAACTTGCGAGGTCAGCGCGCCCGGATCACACGACCGGTTTTTTATTCTTTTCATCCAAGTTCTGGAGGTTCTCATGCAATTGAAATGGACTGCGGTCGCACTGGCTGCAATCACGCTCGTGGCTTGCGGCAAGAAGGAAGAAGCTGCTGCTCCCGCTGCAGCGCCCGCGCCAACGGCTGCGGCCCCGGCTGCACCTGCACCCGCACCTGCCGGAGAAACACTGGTCGTCAAGATCGGTCACGTTGGACCTACCAGCGGCGCCATCGCCCACCTCGGCAAGGACAACGAGTTCGGCGCCAAGATGGCCATCGAAGACCTGAATGCAAAGGGCCTCAAGATCGGCGACAAGGTTGCCAAGTTCGAACTGATCGCCGAAGACGACGCAGGCGATCCGAAGCAGGGCACGGCTGTGGCCCAGAAGCTCGTGGACGAAAAGGTCAACGGCGTGGTCGGTCACCTGAACTCGGGCACCACCATCCCCGCCTCGAAGCTCTACAGCGACGCCGGCATTCCGCAGATCTCGCCTTCGGCCACCAACCCGAAGTACACGCGTCAAGGCTTCAAGACCACGTTCCGCGTGGTGGCTGACGACACGCAACTCGGCGGCACGCTGGGCAAGTACGCTGTCGAAACGCTCAAGGGCAAGAACATTGCCGTGATCGACGACCGTACCGCTTACGGCCAAGGCGTTGCCGAAGAGTTCGAGAAATCGGCCAAGGCCGCTGGCGCCACCATCGTGGGCCACGAGTTCACCACCGACAAGTCGACCGACTTCAACGCCATCCTGACCAAGCTGAAGGCCTCCAAGCCCGACGTGCTGTTCTTCGGCGGCATGGACGCCGTTGGCGGCCCCATGCTCAAGCAGGTCAAGCAACTCGGCCTGAACGTCAAGTTCATGGGCGGCGACGGCCTGTGCACCAGCGAACTGCCGAAGCTGGCTGGCGATGCCATCGGCGAAGAGATGGTGGTGTGCGCCGAAGCCGGCGGTGTGGACGGCGACTTCAAGCAGCCGCTGGAAGACTTCAAGGCCAAGTTCAAGACCAAGAACGGCGTGGAAGTGCAGATCTATGCACCGTACGTGTACGACGCGGTCAACGTGCTGGCCGAAGCCATGGTGAAGGCCGGTTCGTCCGACCCCGCCAAGTACCTGCCTGAAGTCGGCAAGGTGCAATACAAGGGCGTGACCGGCCCGATCGCCTTCGACGAAAAGGGCGACATCAAGAACGGTGCCCTGACGCTGTACACCTACAAGGGTGGTGCACGCACGCAGATCGCCGTGGTGCGCTGATTCGCTTCGGCAAACCTGCGGTTGTCCGCAAAAGAGAAAAGGGCCTTCGGGCCCTTTTTTCATGGCCGCTTCAAAGGCGGCTTATTCAGGGTTCAGAGCGGTGCTAGACCCGAGGGGCGGTTGGCATTGCAGTACTCGATGAAGGCATCGAGGTCTCGCGACTTGTCGAACACCGCGTCGGCGCCGAGTGCCGTGCAGCGCGCCCGGATGTCCGCCGTCACGTAGTTGCTGAGCACCACCACCCGCTGGCTGGGCTTGCGGGTCTTGCAGCCGCCCAGCACGCCGAGGCCGGAGCCTTCCTTCAGAAACAGGTCGACGATCAGGAGCTGCCAGTCGTCGGGATGCGCCGCGAGCCATGCGAGGGCGTCTGTCTCGGTTTCGGCGAAGCCGACCACGCGGCCATTGACCAAATCCTCGAGTGCCGGGACCAGGTTATCCCTGATGGTCTTGTTGTCCTCGACGAGGAACGTGATGAGGGCCATGCCGTGGTTTCGCTTTGAGAACCAATAGCGTAGCGTGCCTGACGCTGATGCAGCGTAGGAGAAAGGATACGGACGGCGTATTGCGCGCCGTTCAGTCGGAGCTTTCGGCGCGGATCTTTGCCTTGAGCTTCTCGGCCAGAGCCTGGCTTTCGTCGCGCTCCGCGGTGACCTCGAGACGCTTCTCGATTTCCTCGCTCAGCGCGGCATTGACCTCGGCCAGCTTTTCAGCGGACTTGGCCAGCTTTTCTTCAAGTTGGCTCGTGTGCTCGATGGCCTGCGCCACCTCGCCGACCTGCACTTCCTCGGGCAGGTCCTGTTCGAGCACCGTGTTCACCACGGCGAGGTTGTCCGATGCCCGTTGCACGTCGGCGGCCACCTGCTCGCTCTTTTCGAGGGTGCGGTCCAGCGGTGTCTTGCCACGCGGCTGGGTTTTCGGTTGTCCGGCCATCGAGGCTCCTTTGTGGGCTTGAAATGAAAACCTTTGGATGGTACTGCCAGAAGAAAGTGTCCGAGTTCAGGAGTCAAGTTGTTGCAAAGCAACGCACTGCCTTTCAAGTCTGGTTGGGCCAGACGACAAAAAAGCCCAAGTGCTTGTGGCAACTTGGACTTCTTGCGTTGTCTTCATGTTCGTGAACGGTTACGAACAATCAATCTCTGGCGGAGCAGGCGGGATTCGAACCCGCGGAGGGCTATTAACCCTCACACGCTTTCCAGGCGTGCGACTTAAACCGCTCATCCACCGCTCCTGAGCCCACGATTGTAGCAGTCAGTTCAGGTCGGATTCGACGGCTTGCCTGCCTGAACCATGCGCATGGCTGACGCGATGAGCGCGGCGGTCTCGCTCATGTTGCTTGGCACGATCAGCGTGGTCTTGGAGTCGGCCGCGACCTTGCCGTAGGCGTCGACGGCGCGCTCGGCCACCTTGAGCTGCACGGCCTGTTCGCCGCCGGGCTTCTGGATGGCCGCGGCCACGCGTTCGATGGCGTCGGCCGTCGCGGTGGCGACCGCGGTAATAGCGGCGGCTTCACCCTGGGCGTTGTTGATCTGCGCCTGCTTCTCGCCTTCGGAGCGGGCGATGAAGGCCTCGCGTTCGCCGGTGGCGATGTTGATCTGCTCCTGGCGGCGGCCTTCTGAAGCCGCGATCAGCGCGCGCTTGCCGCGCTCGGCGGTGATCTGTGCCTGCATGGCCAGCAGGATTTCCTTCGGCGGCGTCAGGTCCTTGATTTCATAGCGCAGCACCTTCACGCCCCAGTTGAGCGCGGCCTCGTCGATGGCGGCGACCACCTGAGCATTGATGACGTCGCGTTCCTCGAAGGTCTTGTCGAGCTCCAGCTTGCCGATCACGCTGCGCAGCGAGGTCTGTGCGAGCTGCGTCACCGCCACGATGTAGTTCGACGAGCCGTAGCTCGCGCGCATCGGGTCGGTCACCTGGAAGTACAGGATGCCGTCGACCTGCAGCTGCGTGTTGTCGCGCGTGATGCAGATCTGGCTCGGCACGTCGAGCGGGATTTCCTTCAGGCTGTGCTTGTAGGCCACCCGGTCGATGAACGGAATCAGGAAGTTGGGGCCGGGCGTCATGGTGCCGTGGTACTTGCCGAGGCGCTCGCGCACCCAGGCGTTCTGTTGCGGCACGAACTTCACCGACTGGCTGATGAAGATGATCGCGATGACCAGGATGATGAGAGGGACCGAAAATTCCATGGTGCGCTTCCTTTTCTGAGTTCTACGTATTGACTAAACCTTGTCGACGACCAGCCGGCTGCCGATGACTTCGACCACGCGGTGTTCGCCGGTCGAGGGCGTGCGGCCCGCGCGCTGGATCACCGTCCACTGCGCACCCCGGTAGCGCACGGTCGCCGTGCCGTCGGCATTCCAGGCATCGACGTGCACGGTCTCGCCGATGTCGAGGTTCACGTCGCGGTTGGTTCCGGTGGGCGGGGCAGGCGGGCGCTTGCGCTGGATCGAGTACCAGGTCAGCACGGCGCCCACGCCGATGACCGAGGCCACGATCAGCTGGGTGACGGTGCCGAAGCCCAAGTGAGCCGCGATTGCCGCGGCCGCGAAGCCGGCGGCCAGCAGCAGAAGATAGACGGTGCCCGAGAGCAACTCGACCACGATGGCTACCCCCGCAATCAGCCACCAGACGGTGGAATTCGCCATGTCGACTCCTCTTTTCCTTATTCGATGCGCGCCATTCTGATGCATCTGCTACAAGCGCTTGCCCTGCGTAGGGGTACTGCGCCCAAGCCGGCGAAAGGGAGCTTGCCGCACAGGCCCGAATGGCTTGCACGAGCCTGACCAGATTCGTCATCCGAATTCCGTACACTTCGCGCCTCGCCTTATTGCCTGTCTGTCAGTCCGTCCGGAGCCCCGCTCATGAAATTCCGCTTTCCCATCGTCATCATCGACGAGGACTTCCGCTCCGAAAACACCTCGGGCCTCGGCATTCGCGCGCTCGCGCAGGCCTTCGAAAGCGAGGGCTTCGAGGTGCTGGGCGTCACGAGTTATGGCGACCTGAGCCAGTTCGCCCAGCAGCAAAGCCGCGCCAGCGCGTTCATCCTGTCGATCGACGACGAGGAGTTCACGGTCGGCCCCGACCTCGACCCGGCCGTGCTGAACCTGCGCAACTTCATCGGCGAAGTGCGGCGCAAGAACGCCGATGTGCCGATCTATATCTACGGCGAAACGAAGACTTCGCGCCACATCCCGAACGACATCCTGCGCGAGCTGCACGGCTTCATCCACATGTTCGAGGACACCCCCGAATTCGTGGCGCGCCACATCATCCGCGAGGCCAAGAGCTATCTCGAGGGCGTGCAGCCGCCGTTCTTCAAGGCGCTGATCGACTACGCGGAAGACGGCTCCTATTCGTGGCACTGCCCGGGCCACTCGGGTGGCGTGGCGTTCCTGAAGAGCCCGGTGGGCCAGATGTTCCACCAGTTCTTCGGCGAGAACATGCTGCGCGCAGACGTCTGCAACGCGGTCGAAGAGTTGGGTCAGCTGCTCGACCACACTGGCCCGGTGGCTGCCAGCGAGCGCAATGCGGCGCGCATCTTCAATGCCGACCACTGCTTCTTCGTGACCAACGGCACCAGCACCAGCAACAAGATGGTGTGGCACCACACGGTGGCGCCGGGCGACGTGGTGGTGGTCGATCGCAACTGCCACAAGTCGATCCTGCACGCGATCATCATGACCGGCGCGATTCCGGTGTTCATGAAGCCCACGCGCAACCACTTCGGCATCATCGGCCCGATCCCGAAGAGCGAGTTCGAGCAAAGCGCGATCAAGGCCAAGATCAAGGCCAACCCGCTGCTGGCCGACGTGGACCCCGACAAGGTCAAGCCGCGCGTGATGACGCTCACGCAATCGACCTACGACGGCGTGATCTACAACACCGAGACCATCAAGAACATGCTCGACGGTTACGTCGACACGCTGCACTTCGACGAGGCGTGGCTGCCGCACGCGGCTTTCCACCCGTTCTACGGCGCCTATCACGCGATGGGCAAGCGCCGCGTTCGCCCCAAGGAATCGCTGGTGTTCGCCACGCAGTCGACGCACAAGCTGCTGGCCGGCATCAGCCAGGCCAGCCACGTGCTGGTGCAGGACTCGCAGAACCGCCAGCTCGACCGCGACCTCTTCAACGAGGCCTACCTGATGCACTCATCGACCAGCCCGCAATACGCGATCATCGCGAGTTGCGACGTGGCTGCCGCCATGATGGAGCCGCCCGGCGGCACCGCGCTGGTGGAAGAAAGCATTCTCGAAGCGCTCGACTTCCGCCGCGCCATGCGCAAGGTCGAGGCGGAGTTCGGCAAGGACGAGTGGTGGTTCAAGGTCTGGGGCCCCGAGAAGCTCGTTGAAGAAGGCATTGGCCGCGCCGACGACTGGATCATGCAGGGCGAGAAGAACGGCAAGCCCAAGAACAAGAAGTCGCCGCGCAACTGGCACGGCTTCGGCGAATTGGCTGATGGCTTCAACATGCTCGACCCGATCAAGTCGACCATCGTCACGCCGGGCCTCGACCTCGAAGGCAACTTCGCCGAAACCGGCATCCCGGCCAGCGTGGTGACCAAGTTCCTCGCCGAGCACGGCGTGATCGTGGAGAAGACCGGGCTCTACAGCTTCTTCATCATGTTCACCATCGGCATCACCAAGGGCCGCTGGAACACGCTGCTGACGGCGCTGCAGCAGTTCAAGGACGACTACGCGCGCAACCAGCCGATGTGGCGCATCCTGCCCGAGTTCTGCCAGCAGCATCCGGGCTACGAACGCCTCGGCCTGCGCGACCTGTGCCAGCACATCCACCAGCTGTACGCGCGCTACGACGTGGCCCGCCTCACGACCGAGATGTACCTGAGCGACCTCACGCCGGCCATGAAGCCCAGCGACGCCTTCGCCCACATCGCGCACCGCAAGACCGAGCGCGTGGAAATCGACGAGCTCGAAGGCCGCATCACCACCAGCCTGATCACGCCGTACCCGCCGGGCATTCCGCTGCTGATTCCGGGCGAGGTTTTCAACAAGAAGATCGTCGACTACCTCAAGTTCTCGCGCGAGTTCAACACGCAGTGCCCGGGTTTCGAGACAGACATCCACGGCCTGGTTGCGCGCGTCGACGAGACGGGCAAGAAGCGCTACTACGCGGACTGCGTCAGGGAAGTGAAGTAGGCCCAAGCCTGCCGGCCGGACCGATCGAAGGGCCGGCCTAGCCTTCGCGCACCCGCATGAAGCGCGCGAAGCGGGGCAGGCCCTTGGCGGTGGTGCCGTTGTAGCGGTAGGTCACCCAGCTGCCGATGGCGGGCGGGTTCTCACGTTCGGCGTCGGTCAGTCCGGTGCCGAGCTTGAAGCGCTTGCCGTCGGCCGTCTCTACCACCAGCGCGCCTAGCCGGCCACTGTGCTTGCCCTTGCCGGGCACGTGTTCGACCACGCGGGCTTCGGCGTCTTCGTAGGGCTTGACCTTCAGCAGGTTGCTGTTGCGCTCCCCACGGTACTGGGAGCTGCCGCGGTGGAGCATCAGGCCTTCGCCGCCCATCTTTACTGTCTTGTCGAGCAGCGCCAGCAAGGCGGCGTGCGTGGTTGCGCGTTCCTGCGGAACCACGACGACCCATGGCGCATCGGTAATCGGCAGCAGCTTGCGCAGCACGGCGAGGCGCGTCGTGAAGTCGCCGCCCTGCGCGGGCAGGTCGAACACCATGAAGTGCATCTCGCGCCAGGCGATGTCGTTGGGCGTCTGGCTGCGCACCGTGGAGACGGCGCGCGCGAACTGGCCGCGTCCCGCCCACAGTTCGCCATCGAGCGGCTGCTTTGGCAGCGGGGCGGTGAACCATGCCGGCGCCACGATCCGCTCGCCACCGCGTGTCCAGAGCTGCTTGCCGTCCCAGTAGCCGCGTACACCGTCGTACTTCTCGCTGACCCAGTAGTCGTGCAGCGACATGCCGGGGCGGTAGACCTCGGCCAGCATCAGCGAGGGCGCCGCCTCGCGCGCGAACGCGGCAGGCGCGGCGATCGCGCCGAAAGCGGCAAGCAGGAGGGAGCGTCGGTTCAGCACGATGCTATGAAATAAATAGCGCAACACGGCCATCTCGTGGCCGTGTGAGGGATCGATGGCAGGGTTACTCGGCCATCCCGCCGACGACGTTGCTGAAGCCGCCGTCCACGTAGGTGATCTCGGCGGTCACGCCGCTGGCCAGGTCGCTCAGCAGGAAGGCAGCCACGTTGCCGACTTCCTCGATGGTCACGTTGCGGCGGATCGGCGAGGCGTCGGCCACGGCCGCCAGCATCTTGCCGAAACCCTTGATGCCACTGGCTGCCAGCGTCTTGATCGGACCCGCGCTGATGCCGTTGACGCGCATGCCCTTCGGGCCGAGCGAGGCGGCGGTGTAGCGCACCGAGGCTTCGAGCGAGGCCTTGGCCAGGCCCATGGTGTTGTAGTTGGGCAGCGCGCGCTCGGCGCCCAGGTAGGTCAGCGTGAGCAGGGCCGACTTGTCGTTGAGATAGGGCAGGGCCGACTTGGCCATGGCCGGAAAGCTGTACGCGCTGATGTCGTGCGCGATCTTGAAGCCTTCGCGCGAGAGCCCGTCTAGGAAGTCGCCCGCAATGGATTCGCGCGGTGCGAAGCCGATGCTGTGCACGAAGCCGTCGAACTTCGGCCAAGTCTGTGCAAGGTCGGCGAAGAGCTTGTCGATCTGCGCGTCGTCGCCCACGTCGCAATCGAAAATCAGCTTCGAGCCAAAGTCTGCGGCATATTCGGTGATACGGTCCTTGAATCGCTCGCCGACATAGCTGAAGGCGAGCTCCGCGCCCTGTTCATGACAGGCCTTGGCAATGCCATAAGCAATGGAGCGATTGCTCAACACACCGGTGATCAACAGTTTTTTGCCGGAAAGAAAGCCCATGAAGTTGCCTCGTGAAAATCTTGGGCAGAATTCTCGCATGCGAGGTTGGCTGCTTCTGATATTGGCTCTCTTGGCGCTTCCCTCGTGGGCAGCGCATGGTCTGGGCATGGGTTACGAGCCGAAGTACCCGGCGTCGTTCAAGAATTTCGACTACGTGAATCCCGATGCCCCCAAGGGCGGCGAGCTGATCCTCTCGGCCAGCGGAACCTTCGACAAGCTCAACCCCTTCACGCTGCGGGGCGTGCCGCCGCAGGGCATGGGCTACAGCGCCAACGGCTTCGTGTTCTCCGAATACGGCCTGATTTTCGATTCGCTGATGACGCCGAGCGAAGACGAGCCCTTCTCCAACTACGGCATGCTGGCCGAAGACGTGCAGCTTGCCGCAGACCGCCTGAGCGTCACTTTCCGCCTGAACCCGAAAGCCAAGTTCTCCGACGGCTCCCCGGTGCTCGCGAAGGACGTGAAGTACTCCTTCGACACCTTGATGAGCAAGCAGGCCGGGCCGACCTTCCGCTCGTACTGGGTCGACATCAAGGACGCCGTGGTGGTGGGAGAGCGCACGATCCGCTTCGACTTCAAGCGCCAGAACTCCGAGCTGCACATGATCATTGGCCAGTTGCCGGTGTTCTCGAGTGCCTGGGGCAAGGGCAAGCCCTTCGACCAGATCGTGAGTGAGCCGCCGATAGCCAGTGGGCCGTACGTGGTGGACAAGGTCGACTTCGGCAAGTACATCTCGTACCGCCGGCGGCCGGACTACTGGGCCGCCGATCTCCCGGTGCGCAAGGGGATGTTCAATTTCGGCGAGGTGTCGTACCAGTACTTCAAGGACTCGCTGGGTGAAGAGGAGTCGCTCAAGGCCGGCTCACTCGATGCGATGGAAGAACGCTCGATCATCGCCTGGGTGCGCCGCTACAAGGGGCGGCGCTTCGATTCCGGCGAACTGGTCAAGGAAGAGATTTCGCACCGCCGCTTCACCGGCATGCAGGGCCTCTCGCCCAACCTGCGGCAGCCTCGCTTCCAGGACATGCGCGTGCGACAGGCATTGGCGCTGGCCTTCGATTTCGACTGGCTCAACCAGCATCTCTTCTACGGGCGCAGGGCCCGCACGATGAGCTACTTCCAGAACAGCGATGACCTCATGGCCCAGCCCGAGATCAGCCCCGAGGAGCAAGTGCTGATCGAGCACCTCAAGAACAGGCAGCGATACATCGACAACACGAAGGGCGAACTACCGCGCCCCGCCAGCAGCGGAGACACCTCCGAAGGCCTGCGGCGCAACCTGGTCCGCGCGCAGGAACTGCTCAAAGAGGCGGGGTGGACCTACAGGAATGGCGCCTTGCGCGACAAGGATGGCACGCCTTTCGTCATCAACTTCGACATTCCGGACCGCAGCTCGGGTGTGGTGCTGGCGCCCTATGCGCGCAACCTCGCCAAGCTGGGAATCGCGCTGGACTATCGCTTGCGCGACCCGAGCCTGATAAAGAAGAAGCAGGACGAGCTCGACTTCGACATGGTCATCAACATCGCGGGTGGCTCATCGAGTCCGGGCAACGAGCTGTACGACGATTTCGGCTCGAAATCGGCCAATGAAAAGGGGAGCCAGAACCTCAGCGGCATCAGCGATCCGGTGATCGACGAGATTCTCGAAGTGATCGTCAACAGCCCGGACCGCAAGTCGCTCGCAGCAGGCGCGCGGCTGCTGGACCGTTACTTGCTCCACCAGCACTACGTGATCCCGATGTACTACGGCAAGCAATATTTCATTGCCCACAAGCGCAAGCTGCGCCGCCCCGAAGCGCCGTTGCCGCAACGTCTTCTCGCCGGCTCGGCGATGCTGACGACGTGGTGGATCGACCCGGCAGCGAAGTAGACGACAGACACAGACAGACCGCATGGCCGCCTACCTGCTTCGACGCCTTCTGCTGATCATTCCCACGCTGTTCGGGGTGCTGCTGATCAATTTCGCCATCGTTCAATTCGTTCCGGGCGGCCCGGCCGAGCAGTTGCTGTCGCAGCTGACCAACAAGGAAAACCGCCTCTCCGGTGGCCCCACGGGGCGCTCCCTCGACGCCAAGCAGGTGGCGGAAATCAAGGCTCTGTACGGCTTCGACAAGCCGGCGCCCGAGCGCTTCTGGCAGATGCTCAAGCAATTTGCCCGCTTCGACCTGGGCAAGAGCTTCTTCCAGAGCAAGGACGTGTGGCAGCTCATCAAGGAGAAGCTGCCGGTTTCGATCAGCCTGGGGCTCTGGACCTTCTTCATCAGCTACCTGATAGCGGTGCCGCTCGGTGTTGCGAAAGCGGTTCGCGCCGGTTCGCGCTTCGACTTTCTTACGACGCTGCTGGTGCTCGTTGGCTACGCGATTCCGGGTTTTGTGCTGGGCGTGGCGCTGCTGGTGATCTTCGGCGGCCAGCTGCAATGGTTTCCGCTGCGCGGGCTGACTTCGCCGAATTGGGAGTCGCTGAGCTGGGGCGCGCGCATCGTCGACTATTTGTGGCACATCACCTTGCCGGTGACGGCGATGGTGCTCGGCAGTTTCGCGATCACCGCGATGCTCACCAAGAACTCCTTCCTCGAAGAGATCCGCAAGCAGTACGTGCTGACGGCGCGTGCCAAGGGGCTGGCCGAACGCCAGGTGCTCTGGAAGCACGTGTTCCGCAACGCGCTGATTCCGATCATCACGGGCTTCCCGACCGCCTTCATCGGTGCCTTCTTCTCGGGCGCGCTGCTGATCGAGACGCTGTTCTCGCTCGACGGGATGGGCCTGCTCAGCTACGAAAGCGTCCTGCGGCGCGACTACCCGGTGTTTCTGGGCACGCTCTATCTGTTCACGCTGATCGGTCTGGTGACCAAGCTCATTTCCGATCTTTGCTATGTCTGGGTCGATCCGAGGGTGAAGTTTGACTAAAGCGCCTGTCGTGTCCGTGAGTCCCGGCCGTCGTGCCTGGCGCCGTTTTCGCCGCAATCCGCTGGGGTTCTGGAGCCTGTTGATCTTTTCGGTGCTGGTGGTGCTGAGCCTTTTCGCCGATGTGTTGTCGACCGACAGGCCGTTGGTGGTGCGCTACGAAGGCAAGACCTATTTCCCGGTGCTGCGGGACTATTCGGAGAGGACCTTCGGCGGCGACTTCGAGACGCCGGCTGACTACCTCGATCCGTTCATCGAGCAGCGCATCACCCAGGGCGACAACTGGGCGATCTATGCCCCGAATCGCTATGGCCCGGCCACGCTCAACTATTTCTCGAAGCCGCCGAACCCCGCGGCCCCTTCGAGCGAGAACCTGCTCGGCACGGATGAACGGGGCCGCGATCTGCTGGCCCAACTGATCTACGGCTTTCGCGTGAGCGTGCTGTTCGCGCTGGCGCTCACGGTAATAGGGGTGGTGCTGGGCATCGCGACCGGCGCGGTGCAGGGCTTCTTCGGCGGAAAGATCGACCTGACCTTCCAACGGCTGATCGAGATCTGGGGGGCGATGCCCGAGCTGTACCTGCTGATCATCTTCAGCGCGATCTTCACGCCTAGCGTGGCGCTGCTGCTGATCCTGCTGAGCCTGTTCGGCTGGATGGGGTTGTCGGACTACGTGCGCGCCGAGTTTCTGCGCAACCGGCAGATGGACTATGTGCGCGCCGCGCGCGCGCTCGGCGTGGGCAATCTGCAGATCATGTGGCGCCACATCCTGCCCAACAGCATGGTGCCGGTCGTCACCTTCCTGCCGTTCCGCATGAGCGCGGCCATTCTGGCGCTGACCTCGCTGGACTTTCTCGGCCTCGGCGTGCCGCCCGGTACGCCATCGCTCGGCGAACTGCTGAGCCAGGGCAAGGGCAACATCGACGCCTGGTGGATCTCGCTGTCCACCTTCGTCGTGCTGGTCGTCACGCTGATGCTGCTGACTTTCATGGGCGACGCGTTGCGCGATGCGCTCGATCCGCGCAAGGCCGACAAGTGATGAGCGATTCACAACAACCCAACCAGCCCCTGCTCGACGTAAAGGGCCTGCGCGTCGCGTTCAGCGGCAAGGAGGTTGTGCACGGCATCGACTTCCAGATGGCCGCTGGCGAAAAGCTCGCACTCGTCGGTGAGTCGGGCTCGGGCAAGACGGTCACTGCGCTGTCGCTGCTGCGGCTGGTGCAGAACGCCGACCTGTCTGGCACGGCCCAGCTTTTTAGCGGCGGGCGCTCGCAGGGCGCGCGCGACTTGCTGTCGATTCCCGAGCGGGAGTTGCGCGGCATCCGCGGCAAGGAGATCGCGATGATCTTCCAGGAGCCGATGACCGCGCTGAATGCGCTCTACAGTGTCGGCGACCAGATCGCCGAGGTGCTCGAACTGCACGAAGGGCTATCAGCCCGCGCTGCGCAGGCGGCCGCAGTCCAACTGCTGGCCGACACCGGTATTCCGGAGCCGGCGCGGCGGGCGAGAGCGTTTCCGCACCAGCTCTCGGGCGGCCAGCGCCAGCGCGCGATGATCGCGATGGCGCTCGCCTGCAAGCCGCGCCTGCTGCTGGCCGACGAGCCCACCACCGCGCTCGACGTGACCGTGCGGGCGCAGATCCTGGAATTGCTGGCCGACCTGCAGCGCAAGTACGGCATGGCCGTGCTGCTCATCACGCATGACCTGAACCTGGTGCGGCGCTTTGCCGATCGGGTGGTGGTCATGGAGAACGGCTATGTCGTCGAACATGGCGCGGTGGCGCCTGTGTTCGATGCGCCGCAGCATCCCTACACACGCAAGCTGATCGACAGTCATCCCGAGCGCAATGTGGCGGCTGTCGCTGCGCGTGCCGACGCGGCGCCGGTGATCGAGGCCAAGGCCCTGCGCGTGATCTATCCCGTGCCGAAGCCAGGCTTCGCCGGCTGGTTCCGCAAGGGCGAGTTCGTGGCGGTGCAGGGGGCGGATTTCCGCATCGTGCCGGGCGAGACGCTGGGCGTGGTCGGTGAATCGGGTTCGGGCAAGTCGACGCTGGCGCTGGCAGCGCTGGGGCTGCTGAAGCACCAGGGCGCACTGACGGTCGCGGGAAAGGGCTGGGCTGTCGACCGCGCCTCCGATCTCGGCCTGCGCCGCGTGATGCAGGTGGTGTTCCAGGACCCGTTCTCGTCGCTGTCGCCGCGCATGACGGTGGAGCAGATCGTGGGCGAGGGGCTGCGCGTGCACGCGCCCGAACTCGACACCGCGGCGCGCCGTGCCCGTGCACTCACCGCGCTGGCCGATGTCGGGCTGACCGAGGCCCAGTTCCCCTCGCTGCTCGACCGCTATCCGCACGAGTTTTCGGGCGGTCAGCGGCAACGCCTGGCGATTGCCCGCGCGCTGATCGTCGACCCGCAGCTGCTGGTGCTCGACGAGCCCACCAGTGCGCTCGACGTGACGATCCAGAAGCAGGTGTTGAGCCTGCTGCAGCGCCTGCAGCGCGAACGGGGGCTGAGCTATCTGCTGATCACGCACGACGTCGAGGTGATCCGGGCGATGGCGCATCACGTCATCGTGATGAAGGACGGAGCCATTCTCGAAACCGGGTCGGTCGAGCGCGTGCTCGACGCGCCTGAGCACCCCTATACAAAGAAGCTGGTGGCCGCCGCGCTGCTGGAATAAACGGAGACTGCAAGAAATGTCGGAAATCGGACGCGACCGGCGCGGCGCCTGGCGCGCGGCGCTGGCCTGCATGGTCACCCTTGCAGTGGCGATGGGCCTGGGGCGCTTTGCCTTCACGCCCATGCTGCCCATCATGCTGCACGAGGGAAAGTTGGAGCTGGCGGCGGGCGGAGTTCTGGCGTCGCTCAACTACCTGGGGTACTTCCTCGGCGCGGTGAGCTGCGCGGCCATCGGCATCAAGGCGTCGAGCATGGTGCGGGGTGGGCTGGTGGCCACGGCCGCTCTGCTGATTGGTATGGGCTTGTTGCACAGCTTCACGAGCTGGGGCGTGCTGCGCACAGCGGCAGGCGTGATGAGCGCCTGGGTCTTCGTCTTCGCCTCGGGCTGGGGCCTGCGCCGGCTGGCTGAGACAAACGCGCCGACGCTGGCCGGCGTGATCTACACCGGGCCGGGAATCGGCATCGCGATGACGGGCTTGCTCGGTGGTGCACTGGGGCGCTGGGGCTCCGAGGCGGGGTGGATCGGCCTGGGCATCCTGGCGGTCGTGCTGATCGTGGTGATCTGGCGGGTGTTTGACGACGGCGAACGGGCATCGGCAGATGGCGGTGCCGCTCCGGTGCCTGCTGCGGCGGTTCGCGTGGCCGGGCCGGCTGACCGCAGCGACGCGATATGGCTGGTCGCGCTCTACGGGCTGGCGGGCTTCGGCTACATCATCACCGCCACCTTCCTGCCGGTGATCGCCCGGCAGGCGCTGCCGGGATCGTCCTGGCCGGACTTCTTCTGGCCGCTTTTCGGGCTGGCCATCATTCCAGGCGCGCTGATCGGGGCCCGCGCGCCGACGCATTGGGACAACCGGCTGCTGCTGGCTTGCGCCTACGCGTTGCAGGCGCTGGGCGTCGTGCTGTCGGTGGCATGGCCGAGCATTGTCGGATTCGCGCTCGGAAGCCTGCTGCTGGGCATGCCGTTCACTGCCATCACCCTTTTTGCCATGCGGGATGCGCGCCGGCTGCGCGGCAATGCGGCTGCCGGGCTGATCGGCTACGCGACGGCTTCCTATGGGGTAGGGCAGATCGTCGGACCGTTGTTTGCGGCGCCACTGGCCCAGCGGACGGGGTCTTTTCAGCTGCCGTTGCTGGTCGCGGCGGCGGCATTGGCGCTCGGCGCGGTGCTATTCGCATTGGTTTGGTTCAAATCGCGCCAATCAATAGGTGGCTGAGCCTCGAAGCCCCTTCATTTATTACACAAATAGCATATAATTCGAGGCTCACGACCAAACGGGCGGGTACCAACCGCCCGTTTTTTTTGGTCTATGCATTCTGAGCATTCATGGCGATCTGGCATCCGTGGCGGGCGGATGGCATGAACCCAGTATTTAAAAGGCACCTTCGAACACGTGGCATTGCAGCAAATAGTGGAACAAACCGTGGCCGGTCTCGGCTATGACCTGGTCGAGATCGAACGCTCGGCCGGGGGATTGCTGCGCGTGACGATTGATTTGCCCTGGACGGCCCCCACCTCCGAAGATGCGGCTGCCGGCGTGCCAGAGCCCTTCGTGACGGTCGAAGACTGCGAGAAGGTAACGCGCCAATTGCAATTCGCGCTCGAGGTCGATGGTGTCGATTACAAGCGGCTCGAGGTGTCCTCGCCCGGTATTGACCGTCCGCTGCGCAATGAGCAGGATTTCGAGCGTTTCGTGGGCGAGGTGATCGACATCACGCTCAAGGCGCCCATGGGCGCTGCGGCGGCGGGCCAGGTGTCGGCCAGCCGCAAGAAGTTTCGCGGCACGCTGGAGCGTGTTGCACAGGTTGAGGGCGCTGTCGGCGCCCAGGGCTGGCAAATCGTCTGGAGCGATGCGCCGGAGCCCAAGCCGGGTCAAAAAGTGAGCAAGAAGCGCGCGCCTGCAACGCTGCAGGCGCTGGGCTTCGTGCTTGACGAGCTGCGCGAGGCGCGGCTCGCGCCTATTGTGGATTTCAAGGGCCGCAAGGCCAAAACCCAACCGGGTTTTTCGGATATTGACGACGGAACGCAGGTTCCGGACTGACTAGAGGAGTGGTGGCATGAATCGCGAAATGTTGATGTTGGTGGATGCGATCTCGCGCGAGAAGAACGTCGAGCGTGACGTGGTCTTCGGTGCGGTCGAGTCCGCTCTGGCGCAAGCCACCAAGAAGCTCCATCAGGGCGACGTGGACATTCGCGTCGCGGTCGATCGCGACAGCGGCGACTACGAGACCTTCCGCCGCTGGCACGTCGTACCCGACGAGGCCGGCCTGCAGCTGCCCGACCAGGAAATCCTCCTGTTCGAAGCCAAGGAAGAAATGTCGGACATCGAAGTCGGCGAGTACATCGAAGAAGCGGTGGACTCGGTGCCGATCGGCCGCATCGGCGCCATGGCCGCCAAGCAGGTCATCCTGCAGAAGATCCGCGACGCCGAGCGCGAGATGCTGCTCAACGACTTCATGTCGCGCGGCGACAAGATCTTCGTGGGCACCGTCAAGCGCCTGGACAAGGGCGACATCATCGTCGAGGCCGGCCGTGTCGAAGGGCGCCTGCGCCGCAGCGAGATGATCGCCAAGGAAAACCTGCGCAACGGCGACCGCGTGCGCGCCATGATCATGGAAGTCGACCTGACGCTGCGCGGCGCGCCGATCATCCTGTCGCGCTCGGCTCCCGAGTTCATGATCGAGCTGTTCCGCCAGGAAGTTCCCGAAATCGAGCAGGGCCTGCTCGAAATCAAGAGCTGCGCCCGTGACCCGGGTTCGCGCGCCAAGATCGCAGTGCTATCGCACGACAAGCGCGTCGACCCCATCGGCACTTGTGTCGGCGTGCGCGGCACCCGCGTCAACGCCGTGACCAACGAGCTCGCCGGCGAGCGCGTGGACATCGTTCTATGGAGCGAAGACCCGGCCCAGTTCGTGATCGGTGCGCTGGCTCCGGCCAACGTGTCGTCGATCGTGGTGGACGAAGAAAAGCACGCCATGGACGTGGTGGTCGACGAGGAAAACCTCGCCATCGCCATCGGCCGCGGCGGCCAGAATGTGCGCCTGGCTTCCGACCTCACCGGCTGGAAGATCAACATCATGGACGCCAACGAGTCGGCCCAGAAGCAGGCGACCGAAACCGATGCCAGCCGCAAGCTCTTCATGGAAAAGCTCGACGTCGACGAGGAAATCGCCGACATCCTCATTTCGGAAGGCTTCAACAGCCTCGAGGAAGTGGCCTACGTGCCGATCTCCGAAATGCTGGAAATCGAGGCCTTCGACGAAGACACCATCAATGAGCTGCGCTCGCGTGCCAAGGATGCGCTGCTGACCATGGAAATCGCCAAGGAAGAGGGCGTCGAGGCCCAGTCGACGGTGTCGCAAGACCTGCACGACCTCGAAGGCCTGGACCCCGAGCTGATTCCCAAGCTGACCGAAGCGGGTGTGAACACCCGTGACGATCTTGCCGACCTCGCGGTCGATGAACTCACCGAGATCACCGGCCAAAGCGCCGATGACGCCAAAGCCCTCATCTTGAAAGCCCGCGAACACTGGTTCGCCGGCCAAGAGTGACGGTCATGGAGGCACGAAACCAATATGTCCAGTACCACTGTCGCCGAGTTCGCGAACGAGCTCAAGAAGACTCCCGAAACCTTGCTTGACCAGCTCAAGAGCGCAGGTGTGCCCAAAGCGGCCGCCACCGATGCGCTCACCGAGGCTGACAAGCAGCGCCTGCTCGGCCACCTGAAGGCCAGCCACGGCACCGTCGAGCCCGAGCGCAAGAAGATCACGCTGACCAAGAAGTCGACCAGCGAGATCAAGCAGGCCGACGCCACCGGTCGTGCCCGCACCATCCAGGTCGAGGTGCGCAAGAAGCGCACCTTCATTCAGCGCGAAGACGGCCACCCCGCCACGCCCGAGATGGCGCAGCAAGTGGCCGAGGCACCTGCCGCCGCGCCCGCCGCTCCCCGCATCGACGAGGCCGAACTGGCCCGCCGCGAGGAAGAAGCGCGCCGCCAGGCCGAGCTGATCCGCCGCCAGGAAGAAGAGCTGGCCGAAAAGCGCCGCCTGCGCGAAGAAGCCGAAGCCCGCGAACGCGAGCAGGCCGAAAAGGCTGAGAAGGCCGAGCAGGAAGCCGCGCGCGTCGCCGCCGAAACTGCCGAGAAGAAGGCCGCGGCCGCAGCAGCCGCTGCCGCCGCGAGCGCAAAGGACAGCACCACGGCCACCAAGCCGGCGGCTGCTCCCGCGCCTGCCGTGACAGCTGCCGCCGCTGCTGCAGAGCAGCAGGCTGCCGACACCAAGCTCGCCGCGCAAACCGCCGCGACGCAGGCCAAGGAAGACGCGAAGGCCAAGGCCGCCGCCGAATCGAAGGCCCGCGCCGATGAGGAAGCTGCGCGCGCCAAGGATCTCGACGAGCGTCGCCGCAAGGCCCTGGCCGAAGCCGAAGCCATCCGCGCCATGATGAACGCACCGGCCCGCGTGCTGGTGCCGCACAAGGCACCCGAGAAGCCGCAGCCCGAAAAGGCCGCGGTCAAGGGAACGCTGCACAAGCCGACCGCGCCCGCAGCGCGTGCCGGCGCACCTGCCGCGCCCGGCGCTGCAGCAGCTGCACCCGGCGCTGCCGGTGCCGCAGGCAAGGAAGTCAAGTCCGCCAAGCTCTCGTCGAGCTGGGCTGGCGATCCTGCCAAGAAGAAGGAAATCAAGACCCGCGGCGATGCCAGCGGTGGTGTCGGTCGCGGCAACTGGCGCGGAGGCCCGCGTGGTCGCCGTGGCAACGACCGCGGCGGTCACGACGAGCAACACGCGCCGGCCGCACCGGTCGAGGCGCGCATTCTCGAAGTGCATGTGCCCGAAACCATCACGGTGTCCGAGCTCGCGCACAAGATGGCCGTCAAGGCGCAAGAGGTCATCAAGCAACTGATGAAGCTCGGCCAGATGGCGACCATCAACCAGTCGCTCGACCAGGACACCGCAATGATCCTGGTGGAGGAAATGGGCCACAACGCGGTGGTTGCCGCGCTTGACGACCCGGAAGCCTTCACCGACGAGGACGTGTCGGCGCAAACAGCCGAAGCCCTGCCGCGCGCACCGGTCGTGACCGTCATGGGTCACGTCGACCATGGCAAGACCTCGCTGCTCGACTACATCCGCCGCGCCAAGGTCGCAGCGGGCGAAGCCGGCGGCATCACGCAGCACATCGGCGCCTACCACGTGGAAACCGAACGCGGCATGGTGTCGTTCCTCGACACCCCGGGTCACGAGGCCTTCACGGCCATGCGTGCCCGCGGTGCTCAGGCTACCGACATCGTGATCCTGGTGGTGGCGGCCGACGACGGCGTCATGCCCCAGACCAAGGAAGCCATCAAGCACGCCAAGGCTGCTGGTGTGCCGATCGTGGTTGCCATCAACAAGGTGGACAAGCCCGACGCCAACCTGGACCGCGTGAAGCAGGAACTGGTGGCCGAAGAAGTCGTGCCCGAAGAGTACGGCGGCGACGTGCCGTTCGTGCCGGTGTCCGCCAAGACGGGCCAGGGCATCGACGACCTGCTTGAACAGGTGCTGCTGCAAGCCGAAGTGCTGGAACTCAAGGCGCCGATGGATGCCGCCGCCAAGGGCCTGGTCATCGAAGCCCAGCTGGACAAGGGCCGCGGCCCGGTTGCTACCGTGCTGGTTCAGTCCGGTACGCTCAAGACCGGCGACGTGGTGCTGGCTGGCTCGACCTATGGCCGCGTGCGAGCCATGCTGGATGAAGACGGCAAGTCGACCAAGACCGCAGGCCCGTCGATCCCGGTCGAAATCCAGGGTCTGACCGAAGTACCGCAAGCGGGTGACGAGTTCATGGTGATGAGCGACGAGCGCCGTGCGCGCGAAATCGCAACCTACCGTGCCGGCAAGTTCCGCAACACCAAGCTGGCGAAGGCGCAAGCCGCGAACCTGCAGAACATGTTCACCGACCTGTCGGCGGGCGAAGTGCAGACGCTGCGCATCATCATCAAGGCCGACGTGCAGGGCTCGCAGGAAGCGCTGGCGCAATCGCTGCTCAAGCTGGCGACGGACGAGGTCAAGGTGCAGGTGGTGTATGCCGGCGTGGGTGGTATCAGCGAAAGCGACATCAACCTCGCCATCGCCTCGAAGGCGGTCGTGATCGGCTTCAACGTGCGTGCCGATGCCGGTGCGCGCAAGCTGGCCGAGAACAACGGCGTGCAGCTGAACTACTACAGCATCATTTACGACGCCGTGGACGAGATCAAGGTCGCGATGTCGGGCATGCTGGCTCCGGAGCGCCGCGAGGAAATCATCGGCTCGGCCGAGATCCGCACGGTGTTCGTGGCCTCGAAGATCGGTACCGTTGCAGGTTCCTACATCACCTCGGGCTCGGTCAACCGCAGTGCGCATTTCCGCCTGCTGCGCGACAACGTGGTGGTCTACACGGGCGAAGTCGACTCGATCAAGCGCATGAAGGACGATGTGCGCGAAGTCCGCGAAGGTTTTGAGTGCGGTATCAAGCTCAAGAACTACAACGACATCAAAGAGGGCGATCAGCTCGAATTCTTCGAAATCAAGGAAATCGCCCGGACGCTGTAAGCGTTCGATGCGAGAAAGTCCATGCCGAAGAGAAAAGCCGCCGCCCCCAACCGCGCGTTCAAGGTTGCCGATCAGATCCAGCGCGATCTGACGGAGCTGATCGCGCGCGAGTTGAAGGACCCGCGCGTGGGCATGGTCACGATCCAGGCCGTCGAGGTCACGCCCGACTATGCGCACGCGAAGATTTTCTTCAGCCTGCTCACGGGCGACGTGGCCGAGACCACCGAAGCGCTGAACCAGGCCGCGGGCTTCCTGCGCAACGGCCTGTTCAAGCGCCTGCACATCCACACCGTGCCCACGCTGCACTTCCTGTTCGACCGCACCACCGAGCGTGCGGCCGACATGAACGCGCTCATCGCGCAAGCCGTCGCTTCGCGCTCGAAAGACGACTAGCCATGAACGCGCCACGCACAAGGGTGCAGCGGCGCCCTGTGCATGGGGTGTTGTTGCTCGACAAGCCGCTGGGACTCTCCAGCAACCAGGCCTTGCAAAAGGCCAAGTGGTTGCTACGCGCGGAAAAAGCGGGCCACACCGGCACGCTCGATCCGCTCGCGACGGGTGTTCTGCCGCTTTGCTTTGGCGCGGCCACCAAGTTCAGCCAGTTGCACCTCGATGCCGACAAGACCTACGAGGCCACGGCCCGCCTGGGCGTCAAGACCGCGACTGGCGATGCCGAGGGCGAAGTGATCGCCGAGCGGCCCGTGCACGTCACGCCTGAAGACCTGGCGCGCGCAGAGGCACGGTTCACCGGCCCGATCCGCCAGGTGCCCCCGATGCACAGCGCGCTCAAGAAGGACGGCAAGGCGCTGTACGAATACGCGCGTGAAGGCGTCGAGGTCGAGCGGGCACCGCGCGACGTCGTGATCCACAAGCTCGAACTCAGCGCGATCGGCGACGACGTCATCCGCATCCTCGCCTCCGTCAGCAAGGGCACCTACATCCGCACCCTCGGCGAAGACATCGGCGAAGCGCTTGGCTGCGGTGCACACCTGAGCTCGCTGCGCCGGACCGCCACGGGCGGCTTCGTCGAAGCCCAGTGCATCACGCTCGAGGCGCTCGAAGCCATGGACGAGGAAGAGCGCCTGGCACAACTCCTGCCTGCCGAAGCCCTGGTGGACGGCCACAGCCGCGTCACGCTCGGCGCGGAAGATGCGGCACGTTTTCTTTCGGGCCTGCGCCGCCGTGGCGGCTGGGCCGATGCCGATGAGGTGGCCGTGTTCGGCTCCGACCCGCAGGCGTTCCTGGGCACAGCCCATGTAACGGCCGGCGAATTGATCCCGGGGCGCTTGCTGAACCCCATCGAAATCCAGCAAATTCTTTTGAACGCACAACAGACCGAAGCGACACCATGAGTACCAAGCAAATTCGCAATATCGCCATCATTGCCCACGTGGACCATGGCAAGACCACGATGGTCGACCAATTGCTGCGCCAGTCCGGCACCTTCGCCGAGCACGAGAAAGTGGTCGACACGGTGATGGACAACAACGCCATCGAAAAGGAACGTGGCATCACGATCCTGGCCAAGAACTGCGCCGTGACCTGGGAAGGCACGCACATCAACATCGTCGACACCCCGGGCCACGCGGACTTCGGCGGTGAAGTGGAACGCGCGCTGTCGATGGTCGACGGCGTGGTGCTGTTGATCGACGCGCAGGAAGGCCCGATGCCGCAGACGCGCTTCGTGACCAAGAAGGCGCTGGCCCTCGGCCTGAAGCCCATCCTCGTGGTGAACAAGGTCGACAAGCCGGGCGCCAACCCCGACAAGGTGGTCAACGCCGCCTTCGACCTGTTCGACAAGCTCGGCGCGACCGACGAACAGCTCGACTTCCCCGTGGTGTATGCCTCGGGCATCAACGGCTGGTCGTCGCTGGAAGAAGGCGCGCAGGGCGAGCAGTGGGGCCCCGACATGTCGGCCCTGTTCAACACCATCCTGAAGCACGTGCCTGCGCAAAAGGGCGATCCCGCTGCGCCGCTGCAACTGCAGATTTCCGCGCTCGACTTCTCGACCTTCGTCGGTCGCATCGGCGTGGGCCGCATCAGCCAGGGCACCCTGAAGCCGATGATGGACGTGGTGGTGATGGAAGGTCCGGACGGCAAGGCCATCAAGGGCCGCGTCAACCAGGTGCTGACCTTCCAGGGCCTGGACCGTGTGCAGGCCACCGAAGCCGGCCCGGGCGAGATCGTGCTGATCAACGGCATCACTGACATCGGTATCGGCGTCACCGTGACCGACCCCGCGAACCCCGCGCCGCTGCCGATGCTCAAGGTCGACGAGCCGACGCTGACGATGAACTTCTGCGTCAACACCAGCCCGCTGGCCGGCCGCGAAGGCAAGTTCGTCACCAGCCGCCAGATCTGGGACCGCCTGCAGAAAGAACTGCAGCACAACGTTGCGCTGCGCGTGAACGAAACCGACGAAGAAGGCATCTTCGAAGTGATGGGTCGCGGCGAACTGCACCTGACCATCCTGCTGGAAAACATGCGTCGCGAAGGCTATGAAATGGCCGTGTCGAAGCCGCGCGTGGTGTTCCGCACCGTCAACGGCGAGAAGCACGAGCCGATCGAACTGGTGACGGCAGACATCGAAGACCAGCACCAGGGCGGCGTGATGCAGGCCCTGGGCGAGCGCAAGGGCGAACTCGTCAACATGGAACCGGACGGCCGTGGCCGCGTGCGCCTCGAATACCGCATTCCGGCGCGTGGCCTGATCGGCTTCACGAACGAATTCCTGAACCTGACGCGCGGCTCGGGCCTCATCAGCAACATCTTCGACAGCTACGAGCCGCACAAGGGCGACATCGGCAGCCGCAAGAACGGCGTGCTGATTTCCATGGACGACGGTGAAATCTTCACCTACGCCCTGGGCAAGCTGGACGACCGCGGCCGCATGTTCGTGAAGGCGAACGATCCGGTGTACGAAGGCATGATCGTCGGCATCCACAGCCGCGACAACGACCTGGTGGTGAACGCCACGCGCACGAAGCAGCTGACGAACTTCCGCGTCTCGGGCAAGGAAGACGCGATCAAGATCACGCCCCCGATCGAACTCACGCTCGAATACGGCGTGGAATTCATCGAGGACGACGAGCTCGTCGAAATCACGCCCAAGAGCGTGCGCCTGCGCAAGCGCTACCTGAAGGAACACGAGCGCAAGCGCGCCGGCCGCGATACGTCGCAAGGCTGATCGACTCCGTCGATTTGCCATGCGCCTGACGCACGGCGGCGCCGTCTGGCTGATGGTCGTCGTGACCCTGATGTGGGGCACGGCGGGCGTCGTCACACGGCATCTGGCGCAGGCGCACAGTTTCGAGATCACCTTCTGGCGCAGCCTCTTCACGACGCTGGCGCTGCTGGTGATCTTGCCGCTTTGGCGCGGCCGCGCCGTGTTCTCGCAACTGCGCCGCGGCGGGCGCGAACTCTGGATTTCGGGCGTGTGCTGGGCCGTGATGTTCACGGCCTTCATGGTCGCGCTCACGCTGGCTTCGACGGCCAGCGTGCTCGTCACCATGTCGCTCGGGCCATTGCTCACCGCGCTGGCGGCACGCTTCTTCATCGGCCACAAGCTGCCCGCGCGCACCTGGCTGGCCATCGTGGTCGCGGGTGCGGGCATCGGCTGGATGTACGGTACACAGTTGATGCAGGGCGGGGGCGGATCGTTGGCCGGCACGCTGCTCGCGCTGTGTGTGCCGCTGGCCGGCGCGGCCAACTGGACCGTCGTTCAGCACGCGCAGGCAAAGGGCCACAAGGTGGATCTGGTGCCTGCGGTGCTCATCGGCGCGGTGCTTACAGCGCTCTTCACGCTGCCATTTGCGTGGCCCTTCCGTGCAAGTGCGCATGACCTTGGACTGCTGGCCTTTCTGGGCGTGTTCCAGCTCGCCATTCCCTGCGTTCTGTCGGTGCTGTGCGCCCAGGTGCTGAAGGCGCCCGAAGTCGCGCTGCTGGCCTTGCTGGAGGTGATCTTCGGCATTGCGCTGGCCTGGATCGGTGCGGGCGAGCAGCCCGCAGCGAGCGTGCTGACCGGCGGGGCGCTGGTCATTGGCGCGCTGGTGTTCAACGAACTGTTGGCGCTGCGCGGTCGGCGCACCACGGTCGCCGACACCGTGGTGCCGGGTGCGCACTGACCGACTGGCGCTTCTGCCTACTGCGGCATGGCCGCGTCGGTGACGCCCATGCTGCTCAGCCGCGCTTCAAGCACCTTGCGCACGAAGGTCTTCGGAAAGTCGTCGCTGACGCGCCAGCTGCCGTTGTCTTCCACGAAGGTGAATTCCCCGGTCACGGGCAATGAGGTGTCGCTGCCCGAGAGGGCGCCCAGCAGGCTGTCGTTGTATTCGATGACCAGTGGGCAGGCGTGGCCCGTGCCGTCGTCCAGCTTGCGGCAGGGGCCCGTGGGCTCGATCTCGGCGATCTCGCGCGAGCGGTTCGGGTCCTTGCGCACCAGGCCCGAGTCGGTGCGCGGACGCATGCGCATGGCGGAAGCCGAGCGTGCCTCGCTCAGCGGCGCCGCGCCTTCGCGGAAGGCTTTCTCCATCGCCTCGCGGCCGATGGGTTCTGCGTTGTAGAGCGGCCTGCCGTCGGCGTCGAGGTGCCCGAAGCGGGCCTCGACGATGGCGACGTCCGCGCCGCGCACCACCATCTCATCGCTCTTCGGCTCCGTGGGGCCGATGGTGTAGGCCATCGGTTCCTTGCTGTCGCCCCGCGTCATGACCGCCACGCAACCGCGTACGCGCTCCGGCTTGCGGTAACCGACTTCGCGCATGCTGCCGACGGAGGGCGTCTCGATCACGGTGCCGGCATTCGGGTCTAGGTGGCGCATGCGTACGTCCATGGTCACGCGGCGCATGAGGCTGTCGAGTGTCTTGCGCGTGGAGGCGGCGTCGCAGGCGGGCACGCTGGCCGGAGCGAACAGGTACCAGCCGAGGCCGCCGCCGATCACCGCCACGGCCAGGATGAACTTCCACGCGCCGATGCGGCGGCTGCGCTGCGCGCGGGCCTGCCATGCCTTGACGGCCTGCTCGTCGGCTTCGATGAGGGCCTGTGCCTCGCTCACGATGCGCGTGCGCTCGGCGGCCATGGCAAAGGCGGGCTCGACGGCGACCTGGGCGCGCAGGGCGTCGAAGCGTTCTTTTTCGAGCGGGCCTTCGGTTGCCAGCCACGCCAGCGTGGCCACGGGCGAAGCGGCCACGGTGCCCACGACTGGCGTTTCCGTCAGCGCCATGTCGCGCGTCTCGGCGTCGATGAGGCTGTCCCTGAAGAGCACCTCGATTGCCTCGTGCGTGATGCCTTGTTCGGCCAGCTCGATGAGATCGTCGGCATCGATGGCGGTGTCGGCCGCGTCGTCGACGTGAGGGGCGTCGTCGCCGATCTTGTCGAGTGCCGCGTTCTGCTCTGCCTCGGTGACCAGGCCGCGTACGCGCATCCAGGCCAGCGCATGGGCCGGGCTCGGGAGCGGGGGAAGGGCGGCGGTTTCAGGGTGGGCGCGCGCGGCGTCGTGCTGTGCGTCGCTGATCAGGCCCTGGGTCAGCAGGGCGAGGAAGGCATCCGGATTGGCGTCAGAACTCATGCGGGGATTCTGCCGTGGGTGGTGCCGGCCTCTGCACCGGGAAACACCGGGAGAAGCCGGGAAAGGCCGATAAAAGAAACGCCGGCGGGTGCCGGCGTTCTTGCATCAGATCCGCGAGGGATCAGGGACGGGCGACTTTCCAGGCGCCGTTGGCCACGCCGTCGCCGGTCTTGTCGCCGGGCTTGGCATCTTTCGCCCAGTAGTACAGCGGCCAGCCCTTGTAGGCCCACTGGCGCTTGCCGTCTTCGCGAATGATGATGGTGTAGCCGCCGATGGGCTTGGCGGTGTCGGCCACGCTGAGCGCGGGCCAGTTGGCGGCGCACTGGGCGTTGCAGGCGGAAGTGCCGGAACCGGCAGTGTCCTTGGTGAAGGTGTACAGCGTCATCCCGTTCGGTCCGACCAGCACGCCGTCGGCGGTGCGGGTGGGCGTGTCGGGGGCGCTGGCGGTCTTGTTGGACATGCCGCCGCAGCCGGCGAGCAGGGCCGCCGCGAGGATCGAGGCGCTGAGCAATTTCATGCAGTTTCTCCTTCAGTTGAAAAATCGCGAAAACAAGCCAGGTGACGGAAAGCCGGGCAATGTGATTGCGCGACCGGCAGTTTATGCGGTCGTTACGACAAATCGCGGTAGGCCAGCGTCGCAAGTTTGAGCAGAACTTCTCGCGGCAGCTTGCCGGCGAGGGCATAGCCGAAGCCCTGGTCGACCCAGTAGAAGCTGGGTACGGGGCCTTCGGAGGCGAAGCGGAAGGCGGTTTCGCGTGCGGCGGTGGCCCCGGCGGCATTGGCGTCCAGCGTGCCGATGTAGAGCGTCACGCGCTCGCCGGCCGCGTCCTCGAACATGAACTGGGCGCGCGCGCCGGTTTCCCCTGGCAGCAGGCGGCCACCGACCAGGGTGTAGCCCTGGGTGGAGAGGTCGGGCACCTTCAGCGGCCTGTCGAGGCGCCTGGAGAGCCACTGGACCAGGTGCTGCTGCTCGGAGGCGGCTACTTCGACGGGGTGTCTTTTCTCGGGCGCGTAGACGGCGTGCGCGACCGAGGCGTCGTGCACGAATTCGCGTACGGCCGGCACCTTGGCCAATTGCGCGCCGCCGCGTGTGATGGACCATTGCGCATTCCCAAGCCAGCCGGCAGCGAAGGCGATCAGCAGGCCGGCCGCCATGCCACCCCAGCGAAGCCAGGAGACGTGCCGCGCCGTTCGTGGCAGATGCCGATCGAGTGCGCCCATCAGGGCAGCGGGAACGGGTTCGTCGAGCAGCTCACCATGCAGCCGGCGCAGGGCATCGCGCTGCGTGTGCCAGGCCGCGACCTTGGCGGCCACGGCGGGATCGCTGGCGATGGCTTCCTCGACCGAGTCATGGCGCTCGGCGGCCAACTGGCCATCGACCCAGGCGTGCAGTTCGTCGTCGGTAGGGGGCGGGGCGGGGCGGCTCATGGTGCGGCGGGTTTCATTTGAGGCGGCGCAGGCCGGGGCGAACAGGCGTCGATGCGCCGTCCATCAGTTCCTGCAGCCGGACGCGGGCACGCGACAGGCGCGACATCACCGTGCCGGCCGGGATGCCGAGCACCTTGGCCACTTCGGCATACGACAGGTCTTCGAGCGTCACCAGCAGCAGCACGGCGCGCTGTTCGTCCGGCAACTGCATCAGGCAGCGCTGCAGGTCGAGGCTGGTGCCCTGGTCGCGGCCGGGGTCGATGCCGCCCTGCAGCTCGTGCGGCAGGTCGTCGAGCGGCACCACGGCGTGGGGTGGTGGCGTGCGGCGCACCTGGCTCGCGAAGATGTTGTGCATGACGGTGAAGAGCCAGGCGCGCAGGTCGCTGCCTACCACCCACAGACGCCACTTGCTGCAGGCGCGCTCCAGCGTGTCCTGCACCAGGTCGTCGGCCGCCCACGCATTGCCCGTGAGTGCCCGCGCATAGCGGCGCAGGCTCGGGATGTGCTCGACCAGCAGGCGGGCGTCCATGGGGCGTGGATCGGTTGGTCAGGGCTTGGCGGTTTTCCAGGTGCCGTTGACGCCGTCGCCGGTCTTGTCGCCCGGCTTGGTGTCCTTGGCCCAGTAGTACAGCGGCCAGCCCTTGGCGGCCCACTGCTTCTTGCCGTCGTCGCGGGTGACGATGGTGAAGTCGCCGCTCGGCTTGTCGCTGTCGGCGGCCATGAAGGGTGGCCAGTTGGTGGCGCAGCCGCCGTTGCAGACCGACTTGCCGTTGCCGGCCGTGTCCTTGTCGAAGGTGTAGAGCGTCATGCCATTCGCACCGACCAGCGCGCCGTCGGCGGGCTTGGGCTGGGCGAAGGCGGGGAGCGCGAGAACGGCGCTCAGCAATACGGCGGAAGATGCGCGGAAATGCGACATGGAAAGACTCCTGGGTTGTGTGTGGCGACACCGGTAGTCCGGTGACAACCGTACAAACGCCCGCAGCCCGTCTTTTATTCCATTGCCCGCAAAAAAGACTCAGCGGCTGCGGTTCTTCATTGCGCGCTCGACTTCGCGTTTGCCTTCGCGGTCCTTGATGGTGTCGCGCTTGTCGTGTTCGGCCTTGCCCTTTGCCAGCGCGATCTCGCACTTCACCTTGCCGGCCTTCCAGTGCAGGTTGAGCGGCACCAGCGTGTAGCCCTTTTGCTCGACCTTGCCGATCAGGCGGCGGATTTCGTCCTTCTTCAGCAGCAGCTTCTTGGTGCGGACCGAATCGGGGTTGACGTGGGTGGATGCGCTCTTGAGCGGGTTGATCTGGCAACCCACGACGAACAGTTCGCCATTGCGGATCACCACGTAGCCGTCGGTGAGCTGCACCTTGCCTTCGCGCAGCGATTTGACTTCCCAGCCTTCGAGGACCATGCCGGCCTCGAAGCGTTCTTCGAAGAAATAGTTGTACGCGGCCTTCTTGTTGTCGGCGATGCGGGAGGAGGTATCTTGTTTCTTTGTGGCCATGACTCGGGAATGTGGGGGCTGCATGGCTTCAATACAATCCGTCGCGCACGCTGTGCCGATTCTATGAAAACAGTCAACAAGTCCGTCCTCATCTGGTACAGCGCCGAAGAGATGTATGCGCTCGTCACCGATGTGGCGAGGTATCCGCAGTTTCTTCCCTGGTGCGACAAGGCCCGCATCATCGAGCAGGACGAGGCCGGCATGACGGCCGAAGTCGGCCTGGCCTTTGCCGGTCTGCACCAGAGCTTTACCACCCGCAACACCCATGTTCCGGGGCGCGAGGTGCAGCTGAAGCTGGTCGACGGGCCGTTCTCCAACCTCGACGGCAAATGGAAGTTCGTGCCCGTAGGCGAGCAGGGCGAGCGCGCCTGCCGCGTCGAGCTGCACATGAGCTACGGCTTCAGCAATTTCGCCCTGCAGGCGCTGGTCGGCCCGGTGTTCGACACCATCGCCTCCAGCCTTGTCGAGGCCTTCGTCAAGCGCGCCGAGCACGTCTACGGCGCAACCTGATGACCATCGAAGTCACGCTGAGCTGTTCGCCCGCGGCGCGCGAGGTGTTCGAGCAGGTGCTGCAGCTTTCGCCCGAGACGACGCTGGCCGATGCGGTGCGGGCCAGCGATCTTTCGCTGCGTTTTCCGGATCTGGATTGGCGTCATGCGATGACGCCGGGCATCTGGGGCAGGGTGGTCGAGTGGGACCAGGCCCTGAAGGACGGCGACCGCATCGAGCTGTGCCGCCCCCTCGCGGTGGACCCCAAGGTGGCGCGCCGGGAGCGCTTCCAGCGCCAGGGCTCGAAGGGAACCGGCCTGTTCGCGAATCGCCGCAAGGGCGGCAAGGCCGGCTACTGAGCTCGAGCTGCCGGGCTACTTGCAGTCGCTGTTGATGACCGTCTGAAGGCGCTTTTGCTCGGCGGCGCGCGCGGCGTCGTCCATGATCTCGCGCTCGCCCTGCGAATTGACCTTGGCAATGCGCATGCCGCTGTCGACGGTGGCCTTGCCTTGGCGTGCGAGCGCGCAGTTGTCGGCCTTCGCCTTTGCGACCTTGGCGGCTTCTGCGGCTTCCTTGGCCTTTGCTTCGGCCTCGGCCTTCTTGGTCTTTTCCTCGAGTTCCTTGTCGACACCAGTCGGCTTCGGCGTGCCCGCCGTCTTGGCTGGTGCAGTTGCCTCGGCCGGCGTGCCTTCAGCGGGCGGTGCATCGACGTTGGGGTTCGCGGTGGAGCGCGCCGACGGCGGCGGACCCACGCGGCGCAGGATGTTCTTCTCGGGCACATCGGGCGGTGGCGCCTGATCGCTGAAGACCTTCTTGCCATTCTTGTCGAGCCATTGCCATTGCGCGCTTGCCGAAAGCGGCAGCGCAACGACACATCCCAGTACCAGCCAGTGCACGAATTTCATCCCCGAAGTTTAGCCGGGCCTTACTTTTTGCAACATCCCGCTTAGGTAGTTTTGCAACGCCCGTGAAAAGCCCGGGCCGGCGAACAGGTCGGGCGCCTCGTTACAATCCGTCTTTTGGAGCTTCACCCATGCGCCTTCTCGGCAAAGCGCTCACCTTCGACGACGTGTTGTTGGTGCCAGCGTTCTCCCAGGTCCTGCCCAAGGACACCTCCCTCGCCACCAAACTCTCCCGCAACATCACGCTGAACCTGCCGCTCGTCTCGGCGGCCATGGACACCGTGACCGAAGCCCGCCTCGCGATCGCCATCGCGCAAGAAGGCGGTATCGGGATCGTGCACAAAAACCTCACCGCGCAACAGCAGGCCGCCGAAGTGGCCCGCGTGAAGCGATACGAGTCGGGTGTTCTGCGCGACCCGGTGGTGATCACCCCGACGCACTCGGTGCGCCAGGTGATGGCGCTATCGGACCAGCTCGGCATCTCGGGCTTCCCGGTGGTTGACGGCGGCAAGGTCGTTGGCATCGTGACGGGGCGCGACCTGCGCTTCGAGAACCGCTATGACGTGCCGGTCAGCGAAATCATGACCCAGCGCGAGAAGCTCATCACCGTGCCCGACGGCACCACGCTGGCCGAAGCCAAGGCATTGCTCAACAAGTACAAGCTTGAGCGCCTGCTCGTCATCAACGGCGACTGGGAGCTCAAGGGCCTTATCACCGTCAAGGACATCACGAAGCAGACCAGCTTCCCCAATGCCGCACGCGATGCCAACGGCCGCCTGCGCGTGGGCGCCGCGGTCGGCGTGGGTGACGGCACCGAAGAACGCGTCGAAGCCCTGGTGAAGGCCGGCGTCGACGCCATCGTGGTCGACACCGCCCACGGCCACAGCTTTGGCGTGATCGAGCGCGTGCGCTGGGTCAAGAAAAACTACCCGCAGGTCGAAGTCATCGGCGGCAACATCGCCACCGGCGACGCCGCGCGCGCGCTGGCCGACGCCGGCGCCGACGCGGTCAAGGTCGGCATCGGCCCAGGCTCCATCTGCACCACCCGCATCGTGGCCGGCGTGGGCGTGCCGCAGATCATGGCGGTCGACAGCGTCGCTACCGCGCTGCAGGGCACAGGCATTCCGCTGATTTCCGACGGCGGCGTGCGCTATTCGGGCGACATCGCCAAGGCCATCGCGGCCGGCGCGAGCACGGTCATGATGGGCAGCATGTTCGCCGGCACCGAAGAGGCACCGGGCGAAATCGTTCTGTACCAGGGCCGCAGCTACAAGAGCTACCGCGGCATGGGCTCCATCGGCGCGATGCAGCAGGGCAGTGCCGACCGGTACTTCCAGGAATCGACCACCGGCAACCCCAACACCGACAAGCTGGTGCCCGAAGGCATCGAAGGCCGCGTGCCCTACAAGGGCTCGATCGTCTCCATCGTCTACCAGATGGCCGGCGGCGTGCGTGCCAGCATGGGCTACTGCGGCTGCGCGACCATCGAGGACATGCAGAACAAGGCCGAGTTCGTCGAGATCACCACGGCCGGCATCCGTGAGAGCCACGTCCACGACGTGCAGATCACGAAGGAAGCGCCGAACTACCGCGCTGAATAGTCTGGCCCCCACGCTCCCCCACTGCGTGTGGGTCGCTGCCCCCCGAGGGGGCCGCAGGCCGCCTTGGGGCGGCCCGGCGCCGGCCTGAAGCCCATTCTGGCCAGACCTTGAAAGTCAGGCCAGACTGGGTTTAGAATTTGGGCCAGATTCAAATTTTCTGGCCCAAATGCAATCCATCGGCATCGCTGAAGCCAAGAACAACTTCTCGGCCCTGATCGACCTGGTCGAAAAGGGCGAGGAGGTTCGCATCACCCGCCACGGCAAGGAAGTCGTGCGCATGCTGCCGGTGCGCCGCAAGCCGGTCATTACCGACGAGCAGATCGAGCGCGAACTCGGCCAGATCGACGCGCTGCACGCCACCATCCAGCCCGGCCTGCCATTGCGTGCCTTGCTCGACGAAGGGCGCCAATCGTGACAGCCTTCGTCATGGACGCCTCCGTCACTGCCGCCTGGCTGCTGCCAGACATGGCCAGCGAACACACGCGCAAGCTCTACGCCGCCATCCGCCGCGATGAGGTCGAGCCGCAGGCACCCAACGCCTGGCAATGGGAGTGCGCCAACATCCTTGCCAACGGCGTGCGCAGCGGCCGCATTCCGGCGTCCGCGGTCGAAGGGCTGTGGAGCGTGCTCGACGCCATCCGCCATCGCGTCGAGCTGCATGAACTCGCGCCGGCCCAGCACAAGGCCGTGCTCGCGGTCGCCATCGATGCCGGCGTCTCGCTCTACGACGCGGGCTACCTCTGGCTCGCCAAGTCGCTCAATCTCCCGCTCGCCACCTTCGACGAGCAACTCATCCAGGCGGCGCCGCAAGCGGGCGTCAAGCTGTTCGACATTTCAACGCTCTGAGTCCTTTCGCCATGCAACACGACAAGATCCTCATCCTCGACTTCGGCTCGCAAGTCACGCAGCTCATCGCGCGCCGCGTGCGCGAAGCCCATGTGCTGAGTGAAGTGCACCCCTGCGACGTTACCGATGAATGGGTGCGCGAATACGCCGCCGACGGCCACCTCAAGGGCGTGATCCTTTCCGGCAGCCACGCCAGCGTGTACGAAGAGACCACCGACAAGGCTCCGCAGGCCGTGTTCGACCTCGGCGTGCCCGTGCTCGGCATCTGCTATGGCATGCAGACCATGGCGCACCAGCTCGGCGGCAAGGTCGAGGGCGGCCACAAGCGCGAGTTCGGCTTCGCGGCCGTGCGCGCCCATGGCCACACCGCGCTGTTGAAGGACATTGCCGACTTCACCACGCCTGAAGGCCACGGCATGCTCAACGTGTGGATGAGCCACGGCGACAAGGTCACCGAGCTGCCGCCGGGCTTCAAGCTCATGGCCAGCACCGACAGCTGCCCCATCGCCGGCATGGCCGACGAGGCGCGCCGCTACTACGCGTTGCAGTTCCACCCCGAAGTGACCCACACCGTGCAGGGCAAGGCGATCATCGAGCGCTTCGTGCTCGGCATCTGCGAAGCCAGGCCCGACTGGGTCATGCGCGACCACATCGCCGAAGCCGTCGAAAAAATCCGCGAGCAGGTGGGCGACGAAGAAGTCATCCTGGGCCTCTCAGGCGGTGTGGATTCGAGCGTGGCCGCCGCACTCATCCACCGCGCCATCGGCGACCAGCTGACCTGCGTGTTCGTCGACCATGGCCTGCTGCGCCTGAACGAGGGCGACATGGTCATGGAGATGTTCGAAGGCAAGCTGCACGCGAAGGTGATCCGTGTCGATGCCAGCGACCTGTTCCTCGGCAAGCTCGCCGGCGTGAGCGACCCGGAAGCCAAGCGCAAGATCATTGGCGGTGAGTTCGTCACCGTGTTCAAGCAGGAAGCCGCCAAGCTCAAGGCGGGCGACGGTGGCCACAAGGGCGCGACCTTCCTGGCGCAGGGCACGATCTACCCCGACGTCATCGAGTCGGGCGGTGCCAAGAGCAAGAAGGCCGTCACCATCAAGAGCCACCACAACGTGGGCGGCCTGCCCGAGCAGTTGGGCCTCAAGCTGCTCGAACCGCTGCGCGACCTGTTCAAGGACGAAGTGCGCGAACTCGGCGTGGCACTCGGCCTGCCGCCCGAGATGGTGTATCGCCATCCGTTCCCCGGCCCGGGCCTGGGCGTGCGCATCCTCGGTGAAGTGAAGAAGGAATACGCCGACCTGCTGCGTCGCGCCGACGCGATCTTCATCGAAGAGCTGCGCAACTTCACCGACGCTGAAACCGGCAAGACCTGGTACGACCTCACGAGCCAGGCCTTCACCGTGTTTCTGCCCGTGAAGAGCGTGGGCGTGATGGGCGACGGCCGCACCTACGACTACGTGGTGGCACTGCGCGCCGTGCAGACCAGCGACTTCATGACGGCCGACTGGGCTGAACTGCCTTATGCGCTGCTCAAGAAGGTGTCGGGCCGCATCATCAATGAAGTGCGGGGTATCAATCGCGTGACTTACGACGTGTCGAGCAAGCCGCCGGCGACGATCGAGTGGGAGTGACGAGGTCGAGCAGTGGCAGCGGATTCTCCGGGACACCGGCAATCGCGGCCACTGACTCCGACATCTAGGCGTGCTTGCTGCGGGCCCGTGTCCTTCGGCGTGATGTGTATTTCAGAGATTGCCGAGCTGTTCATCCAAGTCGCCGCGTAGCAGTGAGATGTCGCGAATGGGGGGATTACCGAACAGTCGCCTGTACTCACGACTGAACTGGGTCACGCTTTCATAGCCGACACGATACGCGGCAGAGGTCGCGTCCAGCCCCTCGGTCAACAGCAAGCGTCGCGCTTCATGGAGCCGAATGTGCTTCTGATACTGCAGCGGACTCATGTGCGTGATGGCGCTGAAGTGATGGTGCAGAGTCGAAACCCCCATTGCAGCTATTTCCGCCAGATCCTCGATGCGGATCGCTTCAGCGTAATGCTCACGCAGCCAGGCGATCGCAGTCAGGATCTTGTCGCGCCGGGGGTCTTGTCTGGCAATGCGACGAAGATGGCCGCCCGACGGCCCCATAAGCAGACGATAGGTAATTTCGCGCAGCACCAGGGGCGCCATGATCGCGGTGTCCTGAGGCTTGTCAGCAAGCGCGGAAAGTCGCACGAAAGCGTCAAGCAGCTCCGTGGTCATATGCCCGAAAGTCATGCCAGATTCGGCTTCACTCGTCGCGGCGATGCCTTGCAGGTCGATCTCCCCTCCGATGGCCTGCACCATGGCAAAGTCCAGCTTCAGCATCATGGACAGGCAGGGTCGGCTGGGGCTGGCCTCCAGCACATGCGAGATCGTGGGTAGATCCACCGCCGTCAGAACAAATTTGGCCGCGTCGTACTCATGTGCGTCCGAGCCCAGGACGACACGCTTGCGGCCCTGAACGACGAAGCCGACGCTGGACTCGTAAAGCATCGAGGCGGGTTCGGTCGGGCCATCGCGACGATACAGAGTCAGGCCCGGCAACGCGGATACGTGGTCGCCAGCTTTAGGCAAGTGCGCCAATAGATGCGAGCGAAGCCGCGCGCGCAGCCACGCTCCCTCCGAATCTTCATCGGGCCGAGCCGACTGAAGCCGAGCGTCATTCATCAGAACCATGGAGTCATTGTGCCCAGCGGGCTGCTGCTCGGACGAGGAATCCGCGCCCGGCAAGACGATCGGGCAATGATCGGGAAGGATCAGGCTAACGACCACCTGCAGCCATGCATAGAGTTAGACCCCATCACAAACTGATGGATACGAGATCGAATATGTCTAAGGTATGGCTTGTTACAGGTAGTGGCTCCGGCTTGGGCCGGGCAATCACAGCTAAAGCACTGGAGGCGGGCCACCGTGTCGTAGCGACTGCGCGTGATGTGAGCCAGTTGGATGACTTGGTCAAGTCTTATGGTTCCCGCGTAATGCCGGTCCGTCTTGACGTTACCGATGAGCGAGAGGGCGTCGCTGCCGTAGACGCTGCCATCTCGGCTTTCGGACGCCTTGATGTTCTCGTAAACAATGCGGGGTTTGGTGAAACGCGGCCATTTGAAGAAGTTTCATCGGACGACTTTCGCCGCGTTGTGGAAACCAATTTCTTTGGTGTCGTGAACCTCACGCGGGCCGCCCTTCCTGTGATGCGCCAACAGAGGAGCGGTCACATCATCCAGATTTCATCCGTCGGTGGGCGGTCCGCCTTGGCCGGCAATGCTGCTTACGTTGCTTCCAAGTGGGCGGTGGGTGGCTTTGCCGAGACAGTCGCTCTTGAATCCGCATCGTTTGGAGTCAAAGTGACCGCACTCGAACCAGGCGGCATGCGCACGAATTGGGGTAAGCGAGCGTTTGGAAGCGTGCCTGCCATGCTGCCGGACTATGAAGCCTCGGTTGGGGAAACTGTCCGGCAACTCGCAGCATATTGGGGCAATGAACCAAGCGATCCTGAAAAGGTCGCGCAGGTTGCAGTCGGTGTTGCCGGAGCCGATCGTCTGCCGCCCCACATCCTCCTTGGCTCAGATGCATTCCAAGGAGCACTTGGAGCTGACGCGGCGAGAAATGCTGCTGCTGAGCGCTGGAAGACCGTAAGCGCATGGACGGATATTGCCTCCGAGGGGGCGCTGCCCGAATTCCCCTCCGAGTAACGGAGCGAGTCCTCCCGCTGGATGACTTCTCGGGTTGGCGGCGCGCCAAAGCGGCGCGCGCCTTTCTTCTTGCTCAGAAGCTCGCCTTCAGACCCACCGTAAGCATCCCGCCCTTGGCCTGCTTCGACAGCTTGCCGAAGTAGTCGTAGTCCGCGGTGATCGCCAGGTTCTGTGTCATGCGGTACTCGGCACCAAAACCAGCCATCACGCCCGTGGAACTGCCCGAGATGCGCTGGGCGGTCGGCACCCAATTGTTGTTCTCGCCGGAAACGCGGCCGCGCGACACGCCGAGGCGTGCGTTGATAGCGAAAGCGTCGCCCAACGGCAGGCGCGCAGTGGCGGCTGCGTAGAAGGCCTGGCCGGTGCCGCGCTGGAGCTTCGAATAGCCGCCGGCCGACGACCACTGGCTCACGCTGCCGAGGCGCGCGTAGCCGGCTTCGACGCCGAAGTTTTCCGTCAGCCTGTAGCCGCCGTAGAGCTTGTATGCCGTGCCGGCCTTGCTGCTCTTCTCGCCGCCCCATGGCACGGGCACGCGATTGGACGACGACAGGCTGTAGCTCGAGCGGCCGATGGCGCCGCCTACATAGAGTCCGGTGTCGGCGTTCGGGGCGGCGTGTGTGCCGATGGCGGTGGTGCCGAGCAACAAGGCGGCGAGGGTGGTGCAGGCAAGCGAATGCTTCAAGATGAAATTCCTGGTTGGAGCTGTTGAGATCAATGCGACGCGTGACCGGCTGTTTCGCTCAGCCACCGACGTGCGACGATTCTCAAATTCCAATCTGAAGAAGAGCTTTGCGCTTGCTGAAGGGCTCATGAAGCGCACCCTCGATGCGCGATGATCGGAGCAATGCCAGAACAGCTTTTTCTTCCCGGAATCGATCCCCCGCCGCGGCCCCTGCCGCGCTCACGAAGCAAGATGCTCCGCAAGGAACCACTGCCGCACACGCTCTTTCTCGCACTGATTCCCGACACGCAAGATGCCGCGACGATCGCCGCACTCGGCGAGCGTATGAATTCACAACACGCACTGAAGGGCACGCTGGTCGAGGCGCATCGCCTGCATGTCACGCTGTTCGATCTCGGCGATTACGCGCAGGTGCCGGCCGACAAGGTGGCGCAGGCTTCGAACGCTGCCGCCTCGGTGCCCATGCCGGCATTCGATGTCGTTTTCGAGAAGTCCATGAGCTACACGAAAGGCACGCTGGTGCTTTGCGCTGACGATGCGGAGAACGTCTCAGCCCTGCGAGTTTTCAGGCAGCGCCTGGGCGAGGCACTGGCCGATGCCGGCCTGAAACCCTCGCGCTCCTTTACGCCGCACATGACCCTCGCCTACGCGCGGCGCAAGCTCGAGAAGCACATGCTCGAAGCGCCAGTCCGCTGGACTGCAGGTTCGCTTGTGCTGATCGACAGCCACGTCGGCGAGGGCGTGCACGAAGTGCTGGGCCGGTGGCCTGACAACGCTGCGGTCGCCTGAGGAGAGCGTGCGGGGTCGCCCTGCCAGTCGCGATCAATCGCCATCAGCGAAGTTGTCGAACAGCAGCCCGCGCAGCCACTGGTTGCCCGGATCGCGGTGCGCCTTCGCGTGCCAGAACAGGTTGATCGCAATCTGCGGCAGCGCCACCGGGTGAGGGCGCCACACCAGCCCGAAAGGCTCTGCGATGCTCTGCGCGAGGCGCTCGGGCACGGTCGCGATCATGTCGCTGGAGCGCAGGATGTGGCCGATGGCCACGAAGTGCGGCACCTTGAGCTTGATACGCCGGTGAATACCCTGCGCTGCCATCACGTCGTCGGCCTTGCCGTGGCCCGTGCCGGCGGCCTGCACCTGTACGTGGTCGGCCGCGCTGAAGTCCTTGAGCGACACGCTGCGCTTGCGTGCGAGCGGATGCTCCTTTGAAAAGATGCACACATAGCGCTGCAGGAACAGCCGGCGCTGGAACACGCCGGCTTTCAGCTGCGGCAGCAGGCCGATGGCGATGTCGACGTGGCCGGCTTCCAGCTCGTCGCGCAGGCTGGCCGCGGTGTTGTTGCGCACTGTGCTGATGGTCACGTCGGGCGCTGCCACTGACAGCGCCTCCATCAGCCGCGGCGTGAAGTAGATCTCGCCGATGTCGGTCATCGCGAGCGTGAAGCCGCGCGTACTCGTGGCGGGGTCGAACACTACCTGCTGGTTGAGCGCCGTGTGCAGCGCACCCATCGCGTAGGCCACCGGTTCGGCCAGTTGCAGCGCGAAGGGCGTGGGCTCCATGCCGCGCGCGGTGCGCAGGAACAGCTCGTCGCCCAGCAGCTTGCGCAGCCGCGCCAGCGCATTGCTGATGGCTGGCTGCGAGAGCCCCAGCGATTCAGCCACGGCCGATACGCGCTTCTCGGCCAGCATGCGGTCGAACACCAGCAGCAGGTTGAGGTCGATGTCCTTGAGTTGCATGGCGCACCTTTATTCATCGCAGTGATGCAGAGGATTCACCAAATTCTATTGGTCAATCGGCAGGGGCCGCGCATCATCCGGCCCCAGAGACAAGCCGGCCATGACGCCGGCGCAAGAGAACCCCACGATGGACCTGCATATTCACCCCCTTGCCCGCACCCTCGAAGTTCGCCCCGGCGCGAACCTGCTCGAAGTGCTGCGCGAACACCATGTGCCGGTGTCGTACAGTTGCATGTCGGGGCGCTGCGGCACCTGCCGCTGCAAGGTGGTGTCGGGCCAGGTGCTCGACGCTGGCCAGGACGCGATCCGGCCAGACGGGCAGGGCGAGCGCTACGTGCTGGCCTGCCAGAGCACACTGACCGAAAGCTGCGCCATCGAGATCCCGGAGCCCGACGAAGTGGTGGTGCACCCGGCGCGCATCCTCAAGGCCACGGTCACGGGCATCGACGCGCTCACGCACGACATCCGGCGCTTGCGCCTCAAGCCGAACAAGCCGCTGGAGTTTTCTCCGGGGCAGTATGCGCAGCTGCAGTTCGCGCCCGACCTGGCGCGGCCGTATTCGATGGCGGGGCTGAGCCACGACGCGGAGCTTGAATTCCACGTGCGCAGGGTGCCCGGCGGGCGCGTGACGGCGCACATCTTCGAACAACTGCGCGTCGGCGATTCGGTGCGCGTGAGCGGGCCGCTGGGCACGGCCTACCTGCGCACCAAACACCGGGGTCCGATGCTCTGCGCGGCGGGTGGCACGGGGCTGGCGCCCATCCTGTCGATCGTGCGAGGCGCCATCGCGGCCGGGCTAACGCAGGCCATTCACCTCTACCTGGGCGTGCGCTCCGACGCCGACGTCTACGGCCTGCAGGAACTGCGCGAGCTGCAGGCGCAGCACCCCGGCCTGAAGGTGCATGTGGTCGTCGTTACCGGCCCTTCGCGCGACGGCCAGCGAATCGGCCTCATCACCGACGCCATCCGCGCCGACTGGCCCGGCAGCCTCGACGGCTGGCGTGCCTACCTCTGCGGCTCGCCGCCGATGGTCGAGGCCGTGACGCAGTTGGTGCGCGGCCGCGGCCTCGCCCCCGAGCAGACCCACGCCGATGCCTTCTACCTGCAAGGCACCTGAAGCGAAAACCCACGAGAAAAGAAAAGGAGACCCACGATGACCACGCAAGCCGTGTTCCCCGTCGAGCTGAAATGGGAAAGCGAGAAGAGCAGCCGCATTCCCTTCATGGCCTACACCGACGAGGCGTTGCACAAGAAGGAGCTGCAGCGCTTCTTCTATGAAAAGCACTGGTGCTACGTCGGCCTGGAAGCCGAGATTCCGAACCCGGGCGACTTCAAGCGCACCACCATCGGGGAGCGCTCGGTCGTCATGTCGCGCGACGAGGAGGGCGTGATCCACGTCTTCGAGAACGTCTGCGCCCACCGCGGCATGCAGTTCTGCCGCGAGCGCCAGGGCAACCGCAAAGAGTTCGTCTGCCCCTACCACCAGTGGAACTACACGCTCAAGGGCGACCTTCAGGGCGTGCCGTTTCGCCGCGGCGTGAAGCAGGACGGCAAGGTCAACGGCGGCATGCCGGCAGACTTCAAGACCGAGGAGAACGGTCTCACCAAGCTCAAGGTGGCCTCGCGCGGCGGCGTGGTGTTCGCGTCGTTCGACCATGAGATCGAATCGCTCGAAGACTTCCTCGGCCCCGACATCCTTCATTACTTCGACCGCCTGTTTGATGGGCGCAAGCTCACCATCCTGGGCTACAACCGCCAGCGCATTCCGGGCAACTGGAAGCTCATGCAGGAGAACATCAAGGACCCGTACCACCCGGGCCTGCTGCACACCTGGTTCGTGACCTTCGGGCTCTGGCGCGCAGACAACAAGTCGGAGCTGAAGATGGACGCGCGCGGCCGTCACGCCGCCATGATTTCCACGCGCGGCAACGCCGGCAAGGCTGCGCAGGTCACGCAAGTGTCGAGCTTCAAGGAGAGCATGCAGCTGAAGGACCCGCGCTTTCTGGACATCGTGCCCGAGCCCTGGTGGGGCGGGCCGACCGCGGTGATGATGACGCTGTTTCCGAGCCTGATCCTGCAGCAGCAGGTCAACAGCGTCTCGACGCGGCATATCCAGCCGGTGGGGCACGACGCCTTCGATTTCGTCTGGACGCATTTCGGCTTTGAGGACGACACCGAGGAGATGACGCAGCGACGTCTGCGCCAGGCCAATCTGTTCGGGCCAGCCGGCTTCGTCTCGGCCGACGACGGCGAGGTGATCGAGTTCTCGCAGGAAGGCTTCGAGCAGAAGCCCTTCCACCGCACGCTTGCCGAGCTCGGCGGGCGCGAGGTCGAGAACACCGACCACATGGTGACGGAGACGCTGATCCGCGGCATGTACCGCTACTGGCGCGAGGTGATGGAAGCATGACGAACCTCGACGCCGACACCTACCTCGATCTGTCGCGGCTCTATGCGGCCTACGCGCACGCCGTCGATTCCGGCAACTGGGACCTGTGGCCCGCGTTCTTCATCGAGCAATGCAGCTACCGCCTGCAGCCGCGCGAAAACCACGAGCGCAACCTGCCGCTGGCCACGCTCTCCTTCGAGAGCCGCGGCATGCTGGAAGACCGGGTCTACGGCATCAAGGAGACGCTGTTCCACGACCCGTACTACCAGCGCCACGTCGTCGGGCTGCCGCTGGTGCACAAGGTCGACGACGACGGCACGATCCACAGCGAGGCCAACTACGCGGTGTTCCGCACCAAGCTCGACCAGGCCTCGACCGTGTTCAACGTGGGGCGCTACCTCGACACCGTGGTGCCCACGCCCGAGGGACTGAAGTTCGCCACGCGCCTGTGCGTGTTCGACAGCGAAATGATCCCGAACTCCATCATCTACCCCATCTGAAAGCAACCATGAGCACGATGACCTGGGTCGACGCCGCGGCGGTCGAAGACGTTCCCTCCGACGACGTGGTCGGCATCGATGTGCAGGGCAGGGACATTGCCCTCTACGGCACCGAAGACGGCATCCACGCCACCGACAACATCTGCACGCACGGCCACGCGCGACTGTGCGACGGTTTTCTCGAAGGCCACGAGATCGAATGCCCGCTGCACCAGGGGCGCTTCGACGTGCGCACGGGCAAGGCGATGTGCGCTCCGCTCACGGAAGACCTGCGCAGCTACCCGGTGAAGATCGAAGGCGGGCGGGTGTTTCTCGCGTTCGAGGGCTGATCTGTTCTGCCTCTTGTCCGCGCCTTCTGTATCTGTTCTGCCGTGAAAGGGCTGGCGACAATGACCCTCCCTTTCACGGAACAGCCATGACAGCAGAAAAGACCCGGGACCAGATCGCAGACCAGATTGCCGCCGAGCTCGGCCACAGCTTCGACGGCGAGATCATCGCCGGCGGCCACTACGCGCCGCTCGTGCGCGACGGCCGCACGATCTACCTCAGCGGCCAGGTGCCGCGCGTGGGCACCACGGTTGTGGTTACCGGCCGCGTCGGCGACGCGGTGTCGCTCGACAAGGCCCGTGAAGGCGCGCAGATCAGCACACTGCGCAGCCTCGCGCTGCTGCGGCGCGCGCTCGGTTCGCTCGATGCGGTAGAGAAGGTTTTGCGCGTCGGGGTGTTCGTGCAGTGCACGGCCGACTTCACCCAGCAGAGCGAAGTGGCCGATGCCGCATCCGATCTGCTGCACCGTGTGTTCGGCGAAGTCGGCGTGCATGTGCGCACGGCGGTCGGTGTCTATGCGCTGCCGAAGAACGCGACCGTCGAGGTCGAGATGACGGTCGCTGCCAAGCAGAACATCGGCTAACGCGACGTCAGGCCGGTGAGGTCGCGCGCCAGTTGGGCAATGGTCAGCGGCGCGCAGCCTTCGGCGTTGTTGCTCACCGTGACGAAGGCGTTCTGGCCCGCGCGGGTGGTGCCCGCGATCACCTTGGCCAGCGCCTCGCGCGTCTCTGGATCGGGGTCGACGATCTTGTCGAAGGGGCCGTAGAGTTTTTCCGCGTCTTCGTAGCCGAAGCGGCCGTGGCGCCGGTGCAGGTTCCAGCGGCACACCAGCGGGCCGGGCCACAGCGCGCGCAGCATGGGCAACTGGTCTTCGATGGGCGGCATCTTGGCGTGCAGGCCCATGCAGAAGGTGGCGCGCACGCTGCGCAACATTTCGGCGAAGGCGGGGTTCAGCAACTGCGGGTCGCGCACCTCGACGGCGATCACCGCGTCGGGCGCGACCGATGTGATGTCGGGTAGCGATTCGAGCATTGCCGCAATGCGCGCCAGCAGCGCGGGCTGGTCGGCCAGAATGTGCCCCGGGATCGGGCTCAGCTGGAACACCAGCACGCCGATGCGATGGCCCAGGCCTTCGAGCGCGGGCAGCACGAATTCCTGCCGCGCGATCTCGCTGCTGAGGAACACGGGGTTGGCCTGCATGCCGCGGCCGCTTTCGTCGCGCACGGTGGCATCGGTGACGAGGCTCGGCGCTTTCACCACGAAGCGGAAGTCGTCGGGCACCATGGCCGCGTAGCGTGCGTACTGGCTGGCAGTGAGGGCGCGGTAGAAGTTGCGGTCCAGGCTCACTGTGCGGAACAACGGGTGCTTCGCCAACGCGGAGAGGCCGTTTTTCGACAGCACGGTTTCTGCGTATTCGCCGTCCCACACCAGGTTGGCCCAGCCCGGATAGCTCCACGACGAGGTGCCGAGCCGTAGCTTGGGCGGCAGTGCCGCGGCGAGCTCGACCAGTTCCGGGTCGGTAGGCGCAGGCTGGACCGTGCCGGTGCGCGATTTCTTTTTCGCGGGTGGCTCGGGGGAGGGGGCCGCAGCAGCCTCTTGAGGGCGCGGCAGTTCGGGGAAAAGGGAGTCCTGTACTTCAGCCATGTCTGGGCCCGCATTCTGAGCCAACATCGAACACGCCTGCCGCGCCGGGCACAATCCGCGCCATGAAACAGTGGTTGCGTACGCAGGGTGGTTGGTGGCTGGCATGGCTGGCGCTCACCGCCGTGGGCGCGGTGTGGATTGCGCGCGCCGAGCTGGCGCAGATGCACCAGGACTTCGAGACTGACGTGCGCATTGCGCACCGCCTTATGAGCCAGCAGATGGTGCAGTACGACGCGGTGCTGGCCACGCTCGCGCTGCTGGAACCCAGCACTGGCGCGGACCATCCCGAGCAGCGCTTGCCCTCGGTGTACTCGTCGATCCTGCGCGTGCAGCGGCGCGACCGTGATGAGCCCTGGGCAGACAGCGCGCAGGCCAGCGCACTGGCCGCGGCGGAGGCGCGCTCGCGCAGCCAGCAGCGCGCAGAGTTGGCGATTCTCGACCTGGCCCATGGCCGCTACGTGCTGGTGATCGGCGCCACGCCGTTCAGCTATGCACTCGACATCGACCTGGCTGGCTCCGTGCCGTGGCGCGACTGGCCAATGAACCCACAGCGCAGCCCGGTGCGGCTGAGCCTGCAGCGCGACGGTCAGCAACTGGTGCTGCAACCGGGCGTGCCGGCCGCGAACGGCTGGCGCTTCGACCTGACAAAGCCGCTGGCGTCGCCGAGCCAGCCGTTCGACCTCGTTGCCGAGCGGCAGGTGGGCTGGGGGGAACTGCCGTGGCGTGGCATCGCCGGCTGGGCCGCAACCATGGCCGCGCTGCTGGCTGGCCTGTGGGCCGCGCAGCGCCAGCGCGTTGCACGGCGCCGGGCCGAAGAACTGCTGCGGCTCGGGCAGGTCGCGCGGCTCAATGCGCTGGGTGAGTTGTCGGCCGGTCTGGCGCACGAACTCAACCAGCCGCTCACAGCTGTGCTGGCCAACGCGCAGGCCGCGCGCCGCCTGCTCGACGACGACCCTCCTGACCTGGTCACGGCACGCGATGCGATGGGGCAGGCCGTGGAGCAGGCGCGCCGCGCGGCCGGTGTGGTGGGGCGCTTGCGCCGGGTCATCGAGCGGCCCGAGGCGAGTGGCGAAGAAGCGAAGCCGCTGGTGCTGCAGGAAGTAGTGCGCAGCGCCATGCACCTGCTGGTGCCGGAGTTCACAAAACACGCGATCAACGCGCAGTTCGACGCTACCGCGCAGGCGCCGGTGCGCGTACAGGCCGAGGCGGTGGCGCTGGAGCAGATCGTGCACAACCTGCTGATGAACGCGCTGCAGGCGCTCGACCTCGTGCCGGCGGCCGAGCGGCGCCTCGTCGTGTCCGTCGGCCGCAACGGGCAGGAGGGCGTGCTGACCGTGACCGACAACGGGCGCGGCATCGCCCCCGAAGCCCTTCCGCGCCTCTTCGAACCTTTCTTCAGCACACGCGAAGGCGGGCTGGGCCTCGGCCTGAGCCTCAGCGAAACGCTGGCCAGCGGCATGGGAGGCAGCCTGAGCGCGGCCAACGCCTCGCCGCGCGGCGCGCGCTTCACCTTGCTGCTCCCTCTCGTCGCGCCGTCTCCATGAACACGCCGAGCATCCATCCGCCGCAATCTCCGCTGATCCACCTGATCGACGACGACCAGGCGGTGCGCGACAGCCTGTCGCTGCTGATCGGCACAGTCGGCCTGCGCGTGCAGAGCTGGGCCGATCCGCAGGCCTTCATCGACGGGTTCGATCGCGCGAGCGTCGGCGCCATCGTGCTCGACGTGCGCATGCCCGGCATCAGCGGTCTCACGGTGCTCGACCGGCTGATGGAGCAGGGCGTCGACCAGCCCGTGATCATGCTGACGGGCCACGGCACGGTCGAGATGTGCCGTCGCGCCTTCAAGGCCGGCGCGGCCGAGTTCCTCGAAAAACCGGTGGACGACGAGCAACTGCTCGAGGCGCTGCAGCAGGCGGTGCGGCAGCACGTGCGCTCACGCCAACGCTCGCAGGCCGACAACGCGGCGCGCGAGCGAGTGGCGCAACTGTCGGAGCGCGAGCGCGAGGTGCTGGCCTTCATCGTGCAGGGGCTCACCAACAAGGAGATTGCGCGCACGCTGGCGCTGTCGCCGCGCACGGTCGAGACGCACCGCGCCAATCTGTTCGCCAAGCTCGACTGCGATTCGCTCGCGCAGCTGATCCGGCGCTATGCCGTGCTGGTGGACAGCGCTCCGTAGTTCTACGGAGCGCCGGGCGTAGCCGTACGAATGGTTGCGGCGGCGCATGTTTTCTACAGTGGCGCAGCCGTCGGCAACAGCTGGCGCAACCACCCGTTTCACTGGAGAAAACGAACAATGCAATCCATCCTTCGCCTCGGCGGCCTCGCCGTTCTGCTCGCAGCTTCCGTCGCCCAGGCCCAGACGCCCGCACCTGCGGTGCGCACCGAAAAGAACATGTCGCTCGTGCTGGCCAACCAGATCGCGGCTGAAGCCGTGGCGGCCTGTGCTGCCAACGGCTACAACGTGGCGGCAACCGTGGTCGATCGCGCGGGCACCGTGCGTGCCGTGCAGCGCGCTGACAACGCCGGCCCGCACACGCTGGCATCGAGCGAACGCAAGGCCTGGACTTCGGCGTCGGCCAAGAGCCCGACGCAGGCCATGATGGAAGGCGCACAGAAGAACCCGGCCGCCGCCAACCTGGTGTACCTGCCGGGTTTCCTGGTGCTGGGCGGTGGCGTGCCGATCAAGTCGGGCAATGAAGTGATCGGCGCGGTCGGCGTGGGCGGCGCGCCCGGCGGCCACCTCGACGAGCAGTGCGCCAACGCGGCGCTCGAGAAGGTCAAGGGCCTGCTCTGATGGTGGCGCGCGGTATCTGGTCGGGGGTGCTGGCGGCTGCGCTCGGGTTGGGCGTGACGGTAGGCGCGTTCGCCCAGGTGCCGCCGCTGGCGGCCGAGGTGCTGGCCTACGAGGGGCTGCACCAGGCTGCGTGGCATGGCGACCTGCCAAAGCTGAAGGCGCTGATCGCCTCGGGCGCCAATCTCGATGTGCGCGACACGCGCGGCCGCACGCCACTGCATGTCGCCACGCATGCGCGGCAGCGCGAGGCGATCAAGCTGTTGGCCAAGGCCGGCGCCAACCTCGACCTGCTCGAAGACGACCGCTACGACGCGGTCACCATCGCCTCCGTGGCCGACGATGCCGCGACGCTCTCGCTGCTGCTTTCGCTCGGTGCCAAGCCCGGGCAGACAACGAGCCGCTACGACGGCACCGCGCTCATCGCGGCGGCACACCTCGGGCATGACGAAGTGGTCCGCAGGCTGATCGCCGCCGGCGCACCGCTCGACCACGTCAACAACCTGCACTGGACGGCAGTGATCGAATCCATCGTGCTCGGCGACGGCGGCCCACGCCACCAGCGCACGCTGGCCGCGCTGGTCGAGGCTGGCGCCAATCTCAAGCTGACCGACCGCCAGGGCAACACGCCGCTGCAGCTGGCGAAGGCGCGTGGCTACATCGCCATGGTGAAACTGCTGGAAGCTCCGCGCGCAAGATAGGCGGCTCGGGGACAATGGCGTTTCTCCACGAGGAAACCGCCCCATGTACATGCCCCCGCAGTTCAATGCCAAGGACCCGGCCATCGCGCTGGAACTGATGCGCTCGCACCCGTTCGCGAGCCTGATCTCGAACGACGACGACGGACTGCCGTACGTCACGCACCTGCCACTGGTGGCCGAGCAGCGAGAGGGCGATGAGCTTGTGCTGTGGGGCCATTGCGCCAAGCCCAATCCGCATTGGCGTTATCTGCAGGCGCGGTCCAAGGCGGCAGTGACCTTTCTCGGTCCGCACTCGTACCTGTCGCCTTCGGTCTACCCCGACCTGGCCCGCGTGCCGACATGGAACTACCTGGCCGTGCACTGCACCGTCGAAGCCCGGCTGATCGAGGAGCCTGCCGAGAAGGACGTACTGCTCAAGAAGCTCATCGGCGAGCACGAGCCTGCCTACGCGCAGCAGTGGCGCGACCTGGGCGAGGAATTCCAGCTCAAGATGCTTGCCGGCATCGTCGGCTTCGAGCTGCGCGTGACGGCGCTGCAATGCAAGATCAAGCTCAACCAGCACCGCCGCGAGTCGCATGCGGCAATGCACGCGGTCTACAGCGCAGGCACGCCAGACGAGCAGGCGCTTGCCGTGTGGATGGATCGCCTCGGCATGAACGCCGCGGCAACCGTGGCGGAAGGACGCTGAGATGCGCACGTTCGGGCTGATCGGCCTTGTGCTGGCGCTGGTGATCGTCGGGCTGGTCGCGAAGAAGCAGATGACGAGCATGGCTTCTTCCACGCGGCCGGCCGTGCCCGGCGTTGCCGCACCGGCCACCGGCGAAGCGCCTGCGAATGTGCGTGATCAGGCGCAGCAGGTGCAGCAGCAGGTCAAGGAAGCGCTCGACGCGGCGGCGAAGGCGCGGCAGATGCCGGATGACAACTGAGGCCCTTCCAACGCCGACGGCGAGCGACGCTCACTGGATGGCGCTCGCACTTGCCGAGGCGCGGCTTGCCGCCGAGGCGGGCGAGGTGCCCGTCGGCGCGGTGCTGGTCAAGGATGGCCAACTGATCGCGAAGGGCCGCAACACGCCGGTCGCACAGCACGATCCGAGCGCGCATGCCGAGATCAACGCACTGCGCGCCGGTGCCACAGCGCTCGGCAATTACCGGCTCGACGGCTGCGAGCTGTTCGTCACGCTCGAGCCTTGCGCGATGTGTTCGGGCGCCATGCTGCATTCGCGCCTGGCGCGCGTCGTGTACGGCGCGACCGATCCGAAGACCGGCGCGGCCGGCTCGGTGCTCGATCTCTTTGCCGAGCCGCGGCTGAACCACCACACGCAGGTGCAAGGCGGTGTGCTGGCCCAAGAGTGCGCTGCGGTGCTGCGGGCCTTCTTCCAGCAACGCAGAAGCGCCGCGCGCGCACAGGCCGAGCCCTTGCGCGACGACGCGCTGCGTACGCCGCCCGAGCGCTTCGAAGCGCTGGTCGGCTACAGCTTCGCACCGCACTACGTGCAGGACCTGCCGAGCCAGCAAGGCTGGCGGATGCACTACGTCGACGAAGGCGGCGAGGGCGATGTTGCCTGCTGCCTGTGTCTGCACGGCCCCGGCGAATGGGGCTACTTCTTCCGGCATCTCGTGGGCCTGCCCGGGTTGCGCACGCTCGTGCCCGACCTGATCGGCTTCGGCAAGAGCGACAAGCCAAAGCGCGAAACACCGCATCGCCTCGAATGGCATCGCGACGTGCTGCTCGAATGGTTGGCCCGCGTGCAGCCCGCGTCGGCGGCGATGGTGCTTGCGCACAGCGCGACCGCCGCCGACCTGGCCGCGCTGCTGATGGCCGCGGCACCTGAACGCTTCGCGGCGGCGCTCGTCGTACCTGAGGGCCACGAGCACATCGAAGACGCGTGGCGCGTACCTTTCCCCGACCGGGGCTACGAAGCCGCGCTGCGCGCGCTCGGCCCCATCGCCCCATCGTCGGGACCAACGCTGGTGCAAGCCCGAACGTTCGTGCCGCTGGCGCGAAACGCAATGGGATACTCGAACACGTGACCAAACACATCTACATCTATTCCCCCTCCAGCGCGGTGCGCGACAAGGCCGCCTTCCGGCGCGGCGTGAAGCGGCTCAAGGCACTGGGTCATGAAGTCGAAGTCGACGATGCGGCACTCTCGGTGCATCAGCGTTTTGCGGGTGACGACGCCACGCGGCTCGCCGCGATTTCACGCGCGGCCGCGAGTGGCGCCGACGTGGCGCTCATCTCACGCGGCGGCTACGGCCTCACGCGCATCCTCGACGCCATTCCGTACAAGGCCGTGGCCAAGGCGATCGACAAGGGCACCGAGTTCGTCGGCTGCAGCGACTTCACCGCGCTGCAGAACGCACTGCTGGTCAAGACCGGCGCCGTGACCTGGTCGGGCCCTGCGGTCGGCGAAGATTTCGGTGCCGAGGCCGGTTCCGACGACATCATGGAAGCCTGCTTCGACGACCTCGTCACGGGGCAAGGCGAAGGCACCGGCTGGCGCATGCCGGCGCGCGATGCGGAGCTGAAGTTCAAGCCCGTGCAAGACGCGGTGCTGTGGGGCGGCAATCTTTGCGTGCTGGCCAGCCTGATCGGCACGCCGTACTTTCCCGTGGTGGACAAGGGCGTGCTCTTCATCGAGGACATCAACGAGCACCCGTACCGCGTCGAGCGCATGCTCGACCAGTTGAAGATGGCCGGCGTGCTGGCGCGCCAGCGCGCCATCGTGTTCGGGCAGTTCACGGGCATTCGCAAGGTGCCGGGCTACGACCGGGGCTTTGGCCTGAACACGGTGATCGACCGGCTGCGTGCATCGCTCAAGGTGCCTGTGCTGGCAGGCCTGCCGTTCGGCCATGTGCCCACGAAGGTACTACTGCCCCTGGGTGCGAAGGTGTCGATGGCAGCGGAAGGGCGCGATGTCTTTCTCGTCTGGGGTCATCGTCACGCGGCGGCGCATGACGATCATCACGGCCATGACCATCATCATCACGGCCATTGAGCCGGCCATGGGGAGAAGAAAGCGGGAAAAAGAAAACGGCCCCGAAGGGCCGTCGCAGCTTCAACTGTTGTTGTTGGTAAAGCGCTGATGCGCGCGAGGCCCCATCGAGCCGGGCAATCCGCCCTTGAACATGCTGTTGATGGTTTTCATCTGGCGGCGTGCGGCGGTTTCGCCGTCGATGGCGCTCAGCGCCATCATCACGTCCTGCCGCAGATACCAGAGGGCTTCGACGTCGACCGCAAAGCGCACACGCTGGCTCACGCGCTGCACCGAGTGGCCGCCATGGCCCTGGAGCACCGACAGCATCGCCGTGCGAATGCGCCCCAGCTGGCTTTCCGTCGCCTGGCGGGATCCGAAGCCGGGTACGTTCAGCAGACGAAGAATGCGGCGGAAGAGCATGGGTCGAAAAAGCGTATTGCGGGAAGCGAGAACGGCCGCTACCTTAAGCCTCAGTTAACCATTTCACAAGATCTGAAACGGTGTTTCTTGTTTGTAAACAACACGCTTTACTTAGCGTATTTAACAGATGTTGTATTTTGTAATCCAAAGTACTACAAATTAATGAATGACCCTCTCGCATCTGCTCCGTTGCCCCGCGGCGTATACCTATGTGGTCAACACGATAGGTGCGAAGGCCGTTTCTCCCGTGCGTAAATGAACGTATGCCCTGAGCATTTACAACCTGCGATAGAAATCGAGAATCACAACAGTATGGGTGTCAATTCCACAGTCGTATTCGCGGACTTGACGGGGAGCACTAGGGTCTTCGAGGCCATGGGAAATGCTCGAGCCACCGAGACCGTGACGCGGCTGACGCAATGGATCGGCGGCGTGTGCCAGGCGCACGGCGGCCGGGTGGTGAAGTCGCTCGGAGATGGTGTGTTCGCCATCTTCACCAGCGGCGCCGCCGCCACGCACGCGGTCGTCGAGTTGCAGCGCTATCACCAGAAGCGCCTGCTCGCATGGCCGGCGCCGTTGCGCATGGCGTTGCAGATCGGCGTGGCCAGCGGGGAGGTGGTCGAGGTCGAGGGCGACTGCTATGGCGACGCCGTCAACCTGGCCTCGCGCCTGAGCGACCTGGCCGGCCCCGGCCAGATCTGGGTGACCGACGCTGTCATTTCCCAATTGCGCGAAGGCGCGGTGCAGCACCGCGACCTGGGCCTCATCAACATCCGGGGCCGAAGCGAGATGTCGGTCGTGCACCGGATCGACTGGCAGGATGAGGTGACGAGCTTCCTCACCGTTCCCGCCGCGCTCGCCCCGCTGCGCATGCCGGATTCTTCCTTCGGCCAGATCGAGCTGGCCTGGCTCGACGTGCGGTCGATGTTCCGCACCGAAGAGCTCCCGATTCACCTGGGTCGCGTCGACGACGCGCAGTTCGTGGTCAACGACCCCCGCGTCTCGCGGCTGCATGCGCGCATCGAGTTGCGGCAGGGCAGTTGCGTGCTGATCGATGTCAGCACCTACGGTACCTGGGTGCGCTTCCACGGCAACGGCGGGCCGAGCACCGAGATTGCCCTGCGGCGCGAAGAATGCGTGCTGCACGGCCGCGGTGAAATCGGTTTGGGCGCGCCGCTCAGCGACTTCAGCGCGCCGACCATCGCCTTCAACACGAACAGCGGCGACGTGATGTTGTCGCGCCGCGAAATCGCGGGTTGAGCGTTGGTTGGAACGCACCGCGCGGCGGTGACGTTTGGCAACCAGCCTTCGCGGTGACGGGTGCACCACGGGTACACGTCGGGCGTTGCGTATCAACCTGGGCGCTGTCCGCCCTTGGCCTTGGAGCCTCAGTGAACTTCAAACATCAATCTTCTGTTTTCAAGTGGGCCGCCATCGGCACCGTCTTTGCCGGCGCGCTGCTGGCCGCGGGTGCCGCCAACGCGCGCGGAAGCTGGTCAGTGCAGATCGGCACGCCCGGCTATGTCGCCGGCGGTTACCCGGCGCCGTACTACGCACCCCCGCCGGTCTATCCTTATCCGGCCCCCATCTATTACGAGCCACCTCCGCCGGTCTACTACCGGCCGCCGCCACCGGTTTACTACCGCCCCGCGCCCATCTACAGCCCGCCGCCCGGCCGCATCTACTACGGCCCCGGCTATCCCTATCGTCCGCCGAACGGCTGGGACGACGAGCGCGACTGACGACTGGCACTGTCACCTGAATGTTTGCTGAAACATTGGCATGCGCGCTGGCATGCCAATTTTGTTTCAAGGGGTGACTAAAAAGTCACATTGGCACACATTTGTGTGGCGACTGCGCCAGTTTTAGACACCCGTCTAGCTGTTTTTCGCAGGGCATGCCGCTTGCCTTGATTGCTCGACCGGCGTTGATGCGCCGCAGGAGCGAGGAACATGGTGGAACAGTTCGAGGCCGGCTGCGCAAGCCCGGTCGACGAGGTGGTGTGCGTTACTGCGCCGCCTGCGGATGCAGTAACAAGAACGACGGCGGCAATCGATGAAACAACGCGGCCCGTGAAGGCCGCGGCTGCGTTCTCCATCGCGGCGGCACTGGCCGCATGCGGCGGCGGCGGAGGAGGCGGTTCTTCCGGTGGCTTCGGCTTTCCCATCGGCGGCAGCCCCAACCCGGGCGAGCAGCCCGACACCGGCCCCTATCACTACACCCAGGCGCAGAACGACGCGGAGGCCGCGCGCTTCCTGTTGCAAGCGCAGTTCTCGGCCTCGGACGCAGAGATCGCCGCAGTGCGCGCCAAGGGCTACATGCCGTGGCTCAGCGAGCAGTTCAGCGCAGCGCGCGAGCCCACGGCCTGGGAGTGGGTCAACGGCAAGCTCTACGGGGCCGTCGACACCGACGCGATGATCTGGCGCCAGCTCATGGTCGCAGCCGACCCGGTGCGCAAGCGCATGGCTCTGGCGCTCAGTGAAATCTTCGTGGTCTCCGGCACCGAGATCGGGTCGAGCTGGCCCACCGCGATGATGGCCCAGTACTGGGACACGCTGGCCAGCGGCGTCACTGGCAACTTCCGCCAGCTGCTGGAAGACGTCTCGCTGAATCCCGCGATGGGCTTCTACCTCAACACCCGCGGCAACCGCAAGGAAGACGCGTCGGGCCGGCAGCCCGACGAGAACTACGCGCGCGAAGTCATGCAGCTCATGACCATCGGCCTGTACCAGCTCGAAGCCGATGGCACGGTGAAGACCGGCGCCGACGGCCAGCCACTCGAAACCTACGTGCAGAGCGACGTGTCGAACCTCGCGCGCGTCTTCACCGGCTACGACCTCGACATCCGCTCCGCGGAACGCAATGCCTTTCTTCCGCCCGCCGCAAGCAGCCGCATCGAGACCAACGCCTGGACCACGCGCCCCATGGCGTACACGGCGGGCAATCACTCGATGCTCGAAGCGCGCTTCCTCGGCGCCACCGTGCCTGCCGGCACACCCGGCCCGGCGGCATTGAAGATCGCGCTCGACACGCTCTTCAACCACCCGAACGTCGGCCCCTTCATCGGCCGGCAACTGATCCAGCGGCTGGTTACCAGCAACCCCAGCGCGGCCTACGTCAAGCGCGTGGCCGACATCTTCGCCAACAACGGCGCGGGCGTGCGCGGCGACATGAAGAGCGTGTTCGCGGCCGTGCTGCTCGACGACGAGGCACGCGGCCCCACCGGTCTTTCAGACCCGAACTTCGGCCACCTGCGCGAGCCGATGCTGCGGCTCGTGCAATGGGGCCGCACTTTCGGCATCGGCTCGGCGCAGGACACCTGGGCAATCGGCAATACCTCCGACACGAGTCAGAGCCTCGGCCAGTGCCCATTGCGCTCGCCCTCGGTGTTCAACTTCTTCCGGCCCGGCTACGTGCCGCCCTCGACCGCCATCGCCAGCAGCAAGCTGGTGGCGCCCGAGTTCCAGCTGGTCAACGAGACCAGCGTGGGCGGCTATCTCAACTTCATGCAGGGCATTCTGCAGAACGGCTTCAACAGCAAGGACGTGGTGGCGAACTACGCGGCCGAGAAGACGCTGGTGACCGATCCCGCCGCGCTGGTGCGGCGGCTCAACCTGCTGCTCACGGGCAACCAGCTGTCGGCCGCCACCGTGGCGTTGATCACCGATGCGCTGAGCAAGGCGCCGCTGCTGAACCCCACTACCGACGCCCGCAAGCTCGACTTCATCTGCGCCGGAGTGCTGCTGGTGATGGGCTCGCCCGAATACCTCGTCCAGAAGTAAAGAAGAAGCCGGAGCGAACCGACCATGCACCTGATAAATCCTGCCCAGCATTCGCGCCGCGCCTTCCTGCGCCGCACGGGCCAGCTCGCGATGGCCGGAACCGCGCTGCCGTTCGCGCTCAACCTCGCCGCCATGGGCGAAGCCGCCGCGCAGGCCGCGCCCGGGGACGACTACAAGGCGCTGGTCTGCGTCTTCCTGTTCGGCGGCAACGACTACGCCAACACCCTCGTCAACTACGACGCCGACAGCTACGCGAAGTACAGCGCCATCCGCGGCGCCATTGCGCTGCCGTCCGATGCGGCTCTCGCGGCGACCGAGCTCAAGCCCGCCGTTTCACTGGCCAACGGACGCAAGTACGCGCTGAACCCGGCAATGACGAAGCTCGCGACGCTGTTCGACGAAGGCAGGATGGCGGTGCAGCTCAACGTCGGCCCGCTGGTCAAGCCGCTCACGCGCGCGCAGTTCAACAGCTCGAATCGCAAGGACTTCCCGATTCCGCCCAAGCTGTTCTCGCACAACGACCAGCAGTCGATCTGGCAGTCGTCCTCGCCCGAGGGCTCCACCATCGGCTGGGGCGGCAACCTCGGCGACCTGATGCTGGCTGGGCAGCGCAACGCGTCGCTCTTCACCTGCGTCTCGGTAGCGGGCAACGCGGTGTTCCTGTCGGGCGACGAGGCGCTGCAGTACCAGGTCGGCACGCGCGGCGCGGTGCGCATCAACAGCGTGAGCAGCGCCACGGGCAACGTCTACGGCTCGTCGGCGGTCAAGGCCGCCATGCAGCAGCTGGCGCAGCAGGCACGCAGCCACACGCTGGAAAACGAATACAACAAGGTCACGCTGCGCGCGGTCGAGGCGGAAGGCAAGATCACCACTGCCATCCAGCCTGACGACCTGAACGGCAACTTTCCCACCGGCAACAACCTGGCCGACCAGCTCAAGATGGTGGCCCGCCTCATTCGAGGGCGCACCTCGCTGGGCGTGAAGCGCCAGGTGTTCTTCGTCTCGATGGGCGGCTACGACCTGCACGACGACCTCGACACGAAGCAGGGCGGCCTGATGCTGCGGCTGTCCGAGGCCATGTTCGCGTTCCAGCGGCAGATGGAAACCCTCGGCATCTCGGACAAGGTCACGGCCTTCACCGCCTCCGACTTCGGCCGCACGCTTTCGAGCAACGGCAATGGCTCCGACCACGGCTGGGGCAGTCATCACTTCGTGGTCGGCGGTGTCAATGCCGTGAAGGGCAAAGCGTTCTACGGCACGCCGCCGCCGGTGAGCATCGGCAACACCGCGGCCGACGACGACCAGTGGCACGTCGGCCAGGGCCGGCTGCTGCCGACCACTTCGGTCGACCAGTACGCGGCTACGCTGGCCAAGTGGTTCGGCGTTCCCGACGCGGACCTCAACGGCATCCTGCCCAACCTGAAGAATTTCAACAACGTGACTGCGCCGAGTGGCATCAGCTATCCGCGCGATATGGGGTTCATGACATGAACGCAATGAGCAGCATGACCGCCATCGGCGGCCTCAACGGCATGGAAGGCGGGGCCAGCGTGAACTTCAGCGCGGACCCTCCCGAGGCGCCCGCACTGGCGCGCAGCAAGGCGGTGACGCACGTGCGCCCCTTCACCAGCGTCGAGGCCGCCATCACGGCGCTGGAATCGCTGGATCGCGAGCTCAAGAAGTTCGAGCTCGCGGTGGCCGACAGCCTGCAGGACTACCTCGGCGTGCAGATGGCGCAGATCACCGACTGCGCGCTGGCACGCGGCTGGGAGCCGGTCAGCTTCTTGCAGAAGGACGGATTCCGCGTGTACCGCTACGAGGCCATGCGCAGCTACAAGGGGCGCAGCAAGAGGCGCTGAGTTTCCGGAGGCCGCAACGCCTCCACGACGAGCATCAAGGCTGGCGAGGCGCGTCGGCCGGCATAGTAGGCGTGATACCCGTCAAAGGTTGCCGCCCAATCGTCGAGTACCGGCACCAGCCGGCCTGCCTCGATGTGTTTCTCGACGAGGTCGCAGGGCAGCCATGCCAGCCCGTGCCCGGAAAGCGCCGCAGCGACGATCAGCTCGCTCGAGTTGAAGACGAGCCGGCCCGAGACGTGGGCGTTGACGTGTTTCCGGCGATGCGTGAATTCCCATTTCAGAAGGCCACCGTGGGATGCCAGGCGCAATCCGATGCAATCGTGCAGGGTCAGATCCTGCGGGGTAGACGGCCGGGGGTGGCGCGAGAAGTAGTCGGGGCTGCCCACCACGGTCATGCGCATGTCGGGCGCGATGCGTACGGCGATCATGTCCTTGGCCACGTCGCCACCCAGGCGCACGCCGATGTCGAAGCGCTCGGCAACGATGTCGGTGAAACGGTTGTCGCCGCTGATCTCCACCTTGATGTCGGGGTACAGGGGCAGCCATGGTTGAAGCCTGGGCCAGATCAAGGTTCGCATCGAGTGTTCGGTTGCCGTGATGCGGACCATGCCGGCGGGCTTGCCGCGCATCTCGCCCAGAACGGCGAGTTCTGCTTCGATGTCCTCGAAACGCGGGCCGACGGCTTGGTACAGGCGTTCACCCGCCTCCGTGGGAGCGACGCTGCGCGTGGTCCGGTTGAGCAGCTTCAGGTCGAGCCGGCGCTCCAGCGCTCGGACGGTCTGGCTGAGCGCGGACTGCGTCACCCCAAGCTGGGCCGCCGCTCGCGTGAAGCTGCCTGCGCGCACCACGGCCGCAAAACTGGCCAGGTCGTCGTAGCGTGCCATTGATTAGCCTGCCTTCTAGGTACATGTCGATCCAGCAGTCTAGTCATTGGCAAGCAGGCTGCCTAAAGTTCTTGTGATCGGTTAGCGACAAGGACACACACCATGAAAACACGTCAACTGGGCCGCGGCGGCCTTACCGTTTCGGCCCTCGGTCTCGGCTGCATGGGCCTGAGCTTCGGGTTGGGCCCCGCTGCGGACAAGCGCGAAGGCATTGCAATGATCCGAGAGGCCTTCGAGCGGGGCGTGACCTTCTTCGACACCGCAGAGGGATACGGCCCCTTCACGAACGAACTCCTTGTCGGCGAAGCCATCGAGCCGATACGCGACCAGCTCGTCGTCGCGACGAAGTTCGGATTCAAGCTCGACGAGAACGGCGCGATGGTCGGGCTCGACAGTCGCCCGGAGCACATCCGCGATGTAGTCGAGGCCTCGCTGAAGCGCCTGCGCACCGACCGCATCGATCTGCTTTATCAGCATCGGGTCGATCCGGCGGTGCCGATCGAGGATGTCGCAGGCGCGGTCAAGAGGCTGATCGCCGAGGGCAAGGTCAAGTATTTCGGTCTTTCGGAAGCGAGCGCGCAAACGGTCCGCCGCGCGCACGCCGTGCAGCCGGTGGCGGCCATCCAGAACCATTACTCGCTGTGGATGCGCGAGCCGGAAATCGATCTGCTGGCGCTCTGTGAAGAACTCGGGATCGGATTCGTCTCGTGGGGCCCGCTCGGCCAGGGTTTTCTTACCGGCCAGATCACACCGGACACGAAGTTCGACGACCCGAGCGACCTGCGCAGCAGCTTCCCCCGCTTCACGCCCGAAGCGCTGAAGGCCAACTTCGCAGTCGTCGACTTTCTGCGGGGTCTCGCTGCACGAAAGGGCAGCACACCCGCACAGATAGCGCTCGCCTGGCTGCTTGCGCAGAAGCCGTGGATCGTGCCGATTCCCGGCGCCACGAAGCTCGAACACCTGGACGACAACCTGCCGGCGTGCGACCTTGAACTGACACCCGACGACCTGCGCGAGATCAATGCGGCGTTTGCAGCCATCGACGTGCAAGGCGCTCCTCTGTCGGAAGGCCTGACCTCCATGGCTGATCGATAAGGAGATGGACATGCAATATCGTCAACTTGGCAAGAGCGGCCTGGAGGTCTCGGCCCTCGGCCTCGGTTGCATGGGCCTGAGCTACGGCTACGGGCCAGCGACCGGCACGGCCGAAGCGGTCAAGCTCATCCGCGCGGGCTTCGAACGCGGGATCACGTTTTTCGACACGGCGGAAGTCTATGGGCCCTTCGTCAACGAAAGCGTGGTCGGGGAAGCGCTGGAACCTGTGCGCGATCAGGTCGTGATCGCGACCAAGTTCGGGTTTCGCGAGGGTGACGCCGGCAAGGGCCTCGACAGCCGGCCGGAACGCATCCGGCAGGTGGCCGACGAGGCGCTGAAGCGCTTGCGCACCGACCACATCGATCTGTTTTATCAACACCGTGTCGATCCGCAGGTGCCGATGGAAGACGTGGCGGGCGCCGTGAAGGACCTGATTCGCGAAGGCAAGGTGACGCACTTCGGCCTTTCCGAGGCCGGCGTCGACAGCATTCGCCGCGCGCACGCGGTTCAGCCGGTCGCTGCCCTGCAGAGCGAATATTCCCTGTGGTGGCGCGAGCCGGAGAAAGAAATTCTTCCGCTGCTGGAGGAACTGGGCATCGGCTTTGTGCCATTCAGTCCGCTCGGAAAGGGTTTTCTGACGGGAGCGATCGACGCACAGACATCGTTCGGCGCGGCAGATTTCCGCAGCACAGTGCCTCGTTTTGCACCGCAGGCGCGCCAGGCGAATCGCGCACTGGTCGATGTTCTGGCGGAGATCGCCGCGCGCAAGCAGGTCACGCCTGCCCAGCTTGCACTCGCCTGGCTGCTCGCCCAAAAGCCGTGGATCGTGCCGATCCCCGGCACGACGAAGCTGCATCGTCTCGAGGAAAACGCCGGTGCCGCCTCTGTCGTGTTGTCGCCAGAAGACCTGAAGGAAATCGAGGCGGCCGTCTCGGGTGTTCAGGTCCAGGGCGACCGCTATTCGGCGGATCGACAAAAGCTCGTCGGCCGCTGAGCGACGACGACTAACGCCGAGCAAAAGGAATTGATCATGACCCAAGTAGTTGTTGTCATCGGAGCAGGGTCCATCGGCCAGGCCATCGCCCGCCGTGTCAGCGCGGGCAAGCACGTTCTGCTCGCCGACCTGCGGCAGGAGGGGGCCGACGCAGCGGCCAAGGTGCTCGCGGATGCCGGCTTTGAGGTGAGCACGGCAGTCGTGGACGTGTCTTCGCGCGCCTCGGTCCATGCGCTCGTGGAGGCGGCCACCGCGCTTGGCAGTGTCACCGGCCTGATCCACGCCGCGGGCGTTTCTCCTTCGCAGGCATCACCGGCCACGATCCTCAAAGTCGACCTGTACGGCACCGCGCTCGTCCTGGAAGAGTTCGGCAACGTCATCGCGGAAGGCGGCGCTGGCGTCGTCATCGCGTCGCAGTCCGGACACCGGTTGCCGGCGTTGAGCCCCGAACAGAACACGGCTCTCGCGACGACGCCGACTGAAGACTTGCTGGCACTGCCGATGCTTCAGCCCGAGCAGGTGAAAGACTCCCTGCACGCGTACCAACTTTCCAAGCGTGGAAATTCCCTGCGGGTCATGGCGGAGGCCGTGCGATGGGGCAAGCGTGGCGCCCGGGTGAACACCATCAGCCCCGGCATCATCTTCACGCCGCTCGCAAGAGACGAACTGACAGGCCCTCGCGGCGAAGGCTACCGGCGCATGATCGAAGCGTCGTCCGCCAAGCGCGGTGGCACACCGGACGAGGTCGGCAACGTCGGCGCGCTGCTGATGGGGCCGGACGGCGGCTTCATCACCGGCAGCGACTTCCTCATGGACGGCGGCGTCACCGCGGCCTACTGGTACGGAGAGCTCGCTCCGGCGAAGTGACTCGCCAGGCTCAGGTCTGTGCCAGGATTCGCCCCAGCTCGTCGATGTCGATCGGCTTCTGCAGATGGTGGTCGAACAGCCCCTCGGCCGCCTTGCCGCCCGCATCCTGCGCAGAGAAACCCGAGATCGCGACCAGCAGCTTCGGCGTGCCTTCCGTCGTGCTCGCGCGCAGCCGCCGCGCCACTTCCGTGCCCGGAAAGTCGGGCAGGGTGAGGTCGATCAGCGCGGCATCGAAGCTTTCGGCCGCTGCCGCGTCCAGCGCCTGCTGCGCGGTGTAGGTGCAGCGCGCGGTGTGGTCGTGCAGGCTCAGCAGCTCCTGCAGCAGATCGGCCGCGGCCTTGTTGTCGTCGACGATCAGCACGTTCACTGGGGTGTCTCCTTTTGGGTGTCGGCCGGGGGCGCCGGTGGTTGCAGCGGCAGGTCGACCACGAAGCGCGAGCCTTCGCCCGGCGCGCTTTCCACGCCGATCTGCCCGCCGTGCAAGGTCACGATTTTGCGCGTGATGTAGAGCCCGAGGCCCAGCCCCGCGGCGTGCTTGCGGCTGTCGTCGGTGCGCTCGAACTGCTCGAAGATGCGGCCCTGGTCTTCGGGCGCAATGCCTATGCCCTGGTCGCGCACGGCCACCTGCGCGGTGTTTCCCAGCTGTTGCACGACCATTTCGACCGGCTTGCCGCCGCCGTAGCGCAGCGCGTTGGTCAGCAGGTTGGTCAGCACCTGTTCGATGCGGAACTCATCCCATTCGCCGCGCAGTTCGGCCGGCGCCGCGAGCGTGATGACCGAGCCCGCGGCCTCGGCCTGGTGTCGCAGGCTCTCGACCACCGCTTGAGCCAGCGTCGCGAGGTCCACCGGCGTGGTCTTGATCGACAGCGCGTCGCGCCGCATGCGCGTGACGTCGAGCATGTCGTCAATCAGCCGCACCATGTTGCGGATCTGCCGCTGGTCGCGCTCGATCATCGTGGGCAGCCGCTCGGGCGCGAAGCTGGCGAGGTTGCCCTTCGACAGGTGCAGCTGCCGCAACTGCGCCTCGAGGTAGAGCGTGTTGAGCGGCGTGCGCAGCTCGTGCGACACCATCGACATGAAGTCGTCGCGCATGCGCACGGCGCGTTCCAGCTCGTGCTGAGTCTGCTGCAGTTGCTGCACCAGCTCTTCCTGCTTCTTGTGCGCGACCGCGAGCGATTCCATTTCGTGGCGCAGCGCCTTGCGGTGCTGGTACAGGTCGACGAACACGTTCACCTTGCTGACCACCGCGTGCGGATCGAGTGGCTTGTGCAGGAAGTCGACCGCGCCGCTCTCGTAGCCCTGGAAGGCGTAGTTCAACTCGCGCCCGGCGGCACTCACGAAGATGATGGGAATGTGCCGCGTGCGCTCGGTGCCGCGCATCAATTCGGCCAGTTCGAAGCCGTTCATGCCCGGCATCTGCACGTCGACGATCGCGAGAGCGAATTCGTGCTCCAGCAGCAGCGCGAGCGCCGCATCGGCCGAGTCGGCGCGGTACACGAGGCGCCCCGGCGCGCGGATCAGCGCTTCCAGCGCCAGCAGGTTCTCCGGCAGGTCATCGACGATCAGCAGCTTGCTTTCGATGTCAATGTTCATGGGCGGCCTCCAGCTGGAGCAGCAGCGTGCGCAGTTCGCGCAGGGGGAGCACGTAGTCGGGAATGTGGCGCGCGATGGCGGCTTGGGGCATGGTTGGAATAAGAGCTTCTTTCGGTTCCTGGACGGCGGTGAGCCCGCCGGCCAGATGAATGCGGTGCAGGCCTTCGGCGCCGTCGTCGTTCGCGCCGGTCAGCAAAAAGCCGGCGAGGGCGGGGCCGTAGACGTCGGCGGCGGAGCCCATCAGCACGTCGATGGACGGCCGCGAGAACAGCACCGGCGGCTCGCAGCTCAGCGAGAAGGCGCGCTCGCGCTCGATCGACAGGTGGTAGCCGGGTGGCGCGAAGTACAGGCTGCCGGCCGCCAGCGGCATCTTGTCGTTGGCCTCGTGCACCGGGATCGGCAGGCGCTGCGCGAAGATCTCGGCGAGATGGCTCTCGTGATCCCAGGGCAGGTGCAGCACCACCGCCATCGGAATGCGCCAGCTGGCGGGCAGGTCGTGCAGCAGGGTGGAGAGCGCGTCGATGCCGCCGGCCGAGGCGCCCAGCACCACGGCATCCACGCGCTTGCGAACGGGGGAGCGAAGGTGGTGCTTCATATCGCCCGTCATGCGGCTTTCTTGCGGTAGATGCGCTCGACGCGCGCGTGCGTGTCGAAGCGGTCGGAGTAGCCCGAAAAGTCGATGCTCTCCTTCGAGCCCAGACCGAGAAAGCCGCGGTGCGACAGCGACTCGTGGAACAGGCCCAGCGCCCGGTCCTGCAGCTCCCGGTTGAAGTAGATCAGCACGTTGCGGCACGACACCAGCTGCGTTTCCGCGAACACGCTGTCGGTGGCCAGGCTGTGGTCGGCAAAGATCACGCCGGCGCACAGAGAGGGGTCGAAGCGCGCGGCGTCGTAGGCGGCGGTGTAGTAGTCGGAGAACTCGCCGCGTCCGCCCGCGCGCTGGTAGTTGGTGGTGTAGCCGCGGATCGCCTCCAGCGGAAAGATGCCCTGGCGCGCTTTCTCCAGCGAGGCGGGGTTGATGTCGGTGGCATAAATCTGCGTACGCGCGAGCAGGCCTTCTTCGCGCAGCAGGATGGCCAGCGAGAACACTTCCTCGCCCGTGCTGCAGCCCGCCACCCACACCTTGACGGACGGGTAGGTGTGCAGGATCGGCACCACATGCTGGCGCAAGGCCAGAAAGTAGGCCGGGTCGCGGAACATCTCGCTCACCGGGATCGTCAGGAACTGCAGCAGCCGGCCGAACAGCGAAGGGTCGCGCAGCACCCGCTCCTGCAGCGCCGAGATGCTCGGCAGCCCGAGCTGGTCGAGCGCGTGCAGCACGCGGCGCTTCTGCGAGGCCACGGTGTAGTTGCGGAAGTCGTAGCTGTACTTGAGATAGATCGCCTCCATCAGCAGGCGCAGCTCGATCTCCGTGTCGCTCAGCGGATGAAGCGGCGGCGTGTGCGTGGCGGTCTTCGAGTTGCCGGGGCGTGTTGTCACAGGCGCTCCATCTTCGGCATCCACACGCGCAGCAGCGAGAACAGGCGCTCCAGATCCACCGGCTTGGCGAGGTAGTCGTTGGCGCCGGCGGCCAGGCATTGCTCGCGGTCGTCCTTGGTGGCCTTGGCGGTGATGGCGATCACGGGCATCTTCTCGAAGCGCGGGTCGCCGCGCAGGCGGCGCGTGGCTTCCAGGCCGTCCATCTCCGGCATCATCACGTCCATCAGCACGAGGTCGATCTCGCTCACCTGGTCGAGCCGCTCCAGCGCCTCGCGGCCGTTGCGGCCGATCTCCACGATGGCACCGCGCTGCTCCAGCGCGCTGGTCAGCGCGAAGATGTTGCGCACGTCGTCGTCCACCAGCAGGATGGTGCGGCCCTCGAAGATGCGGTCGCGTCCGCGCGCCGTCTTCAGCATGCCCCGGCGCTCGCTGGAAAGCTCGGCCTCCACCTTGTGCAGGAACAGCGTCACTTCGTCGAGCAGGCGCTCGGGCGAGCGCGCGCCCTTGATGATGATCGAGCGCGAGTAGCGCTGCAGCTCGGCTTCTTCGTCGCGCGTGAGGTTGCGCCCGGTGTAGACGATGACCGGCGGGAACGACACGATTTCTTCCGCCGCCATGGCCTTGAGCAGCTCGCTGCCCTGCATGTCGGGCAGCTTCAGGTCGGTGATCATGCAGTCGAACACGCGGGTGCGCAGCAGCTCCAGCGCCTCTTCGCCGGAGCCGACGGCAACGATCTCGATGTCGTCGTCGCCGATCAGCCTGATGACGCTCTCGCGCTGCAGCTCGTCGTCTTCCACCAGCAGCACGACCTTGACCTTCTGCGTGAGCTTTTCTTCCAGCCGGCCGAACACCTTCATCAGCTCGTCGCGTGTGGCCGGCTTCAGCGCATAGCCGATGGCGCCCATCTGCAGCGCAGCGCCCTGTACGCCTTCGGCGGCGGACACCACGTGGATCGGAATGTGGCGCGTGTGCGGCGAATCCTTCAGCCGCTGCAGCACGTCGAGGCCGGTGCTGTCGGGCAGGCGCATGTCGAGCAGGATCGCGTCGGGCAGGAACTGCGTGGCCAGCTCGAAGCCATCGGCCGCGCCATGCGCCACCAGGCAGCGATAGCCCAGCTCGTGCGCCAGGTCGTAGAGGATGTGCGCGAACTGCGGCTCGTCTTCGATCACGAGCACGCGGCGCACCTGGTCGCGCGGGATGGAGCGGTCGTCGGCGAACTGCGGCGCGGGCACCGGGGCAGGGGGCTTCGGCGCCAGCGACGCAACGGATGGCGCATGTGCGGGCCGTGGCGTGTAGACCGCCGACGGCTGAAGCGCTGCCGGTGAAGCCTGCGGTGCCTTCGCCGGCAGTTGCAGGACGAAGGTGCTGCCCTGGCCCGGCTCGCTCTGCACCGTGAGCGTGCCGCCCAGCAGCTGCGTGAGGTCGCGCGAGATCGACAGGCCCAGCCCGGTGCCGCCATAGCGCCGGCTGGTGGTGCCGTCGGCCTGGCGGAAAGCTTCGAAGATCAGCTCGTGCTGCTGCGGATCGATGCCGATGCCCGAATCGGACACCGCGAAGGTGGCGCCGCCATCAGCGGCCGGCGAGACTGTCAGCGCCACTTCGCCGCGCTCGGTGAACTTGATCGCGTTCGACAGCAGGTTCTTCAGAATCTGCTCGACCCGCTGCCGGTCGGTGACCAGCGAGGCCGGCGCATCGGGTCGCACGTCGAGCCTGAAGCTCAGGTTCTTCTGCATGGCCAGCGGGCTGGAGGTGCTCTCAAGGCTGCGGCCCAGCTTGGCGAGCGTCACGTCTTCGGGCACCACTTCGAGCTTGCCGGCCTCGACCTTCGCGATGTCGAGGATGTCGTTGATCAGCACCAGCAGATCGTTGCCCGACGAATAGATCGACTCCGCGAACTTCACCTGCTCCGGGGAGAGATTGCCCTGCGGGTTGTCGCCCAGGAGCTTGGCGAGGATGAGCGCGCTGTTGAGCGGCGTGCGCAGCTCGTGCGACATGTTGGCGAGGAATTCCGACTTGTAGCGGCTCGCGCGCTGCAGCTCGTCGGCGCGGTCTTCGAGGTCGCGCTGCACGCGGCGCAGCGCGGTGTTGCGCTGGTCCAGCGCCTCGGTGCGCTCGGAAAGCTGGCTGTTGGTCTGCTCCAGTTCGGCCTGCTGGTTCTCCAGCATGGCCTGCGAGGCGCGCAGGGCGCGCGACTGTTCCTCGAGTTCTTCATTGGCGGTGCGCAGCTCTTCCTGCTGCACCTGCAGTTCCTCGTTGAGCTGCTGGGTTTCGCCGAGCACCTCCTGCAGTTGCTCGCGGTAGCGCGCCGCCGCCAGCGAGGTGCCGATGTCGTCGGACACCAGGTCGATCAGCTGGTTGCCGCGGTCGTCCAGCGCGCCCGGCAGGCCGAGCTCGACCACGCCGTTGACCATGCCGCTGCTCGCGACGGGCACCAGCAGCACCGACTTGGGCGCCATCTCGCCAAGGCCCGAGTTGACCTTCAGGTAGTCGGCATCGACCGGGTCGATCAGCATGCGCCGGCGCTCGGCGGCCGCCTGGCCCACCAGGCTTTCGGTGGGTGAGAAGACCTGCGGCGTGGCTTCGGCCGCGCTCGAGAAGCCGTAGCTCGCCGCCCGGCGCAGCGGGCCGTGGCGCTCGCGCACGTACATGGCGCCGACCGAGGCGCCCAGGTAGCGCGAGAAGAACGCGAGCACCTTGCGGCCCATGTCCGGCGCGCTGAGTTCGCCGACCAGCTCGCCCACCAGCCCGGTCTGTGCGTTGCGCAGCCAGGCTTCGTGGGCGAGCCGCTCGGCGTGCGCAGCTTGTTCCTTCAACACCACGTCGTAGCTGTCGGACAGCAGCACCAGCTGGCGCCGCCCGAAGTAGGCCATCAACCCGGTGAAGCTCAGGGTGAACAGCAGGAACAGCCCGACGACCCACCAGGCAGTGCTGTTGGCGGCGTTGTTGCGCTGGAAGCGCAGGGCCTGCTCGGTCTCCATGAAGGCGGTGAATTCGGCGCGCATGTCGTCCATCAACCGCTTTTCGTCGCCGAGGCGCATGGCGGTCTGATTGCCGCTGCTGGCGTCGCGCGCGGCAATCATGCCGTTGGCAAATTCGAGCCAGGCTGTCTGCAGCGTGGCGAGGCGGTCGATGCGCTCCACCTGCTGGGGGTTGTCCGACACCAGGTTGCGCAGCCCGACCGTATCGCCCTTGAGGCGGGTCAGGGCGCCTTGGTAAGGCTCCAGAAAGCTCCGCTCACCGGTGATCAGGAAGCCGCGCACACCGGTTTCCATGTCGATGGTGCGGCGCTGCAACTCGCTGGCGGCGCGGGTGACGCGGTCGGTGTGCTCGACCCAGCCGATGCTGTTGAGCAGGAACAGGATCAACCCCACGAACACCACGGCACCGAATACGCCGCCGATCAGGGGCAGCTTGATGTTCCGGCTGAGCAGGCGCTCGAAGTCGTCGGGGTCGATCGCGGTGGGAGTGTTCATCGGTCGCAGTTGTAGGCAAAACTTGTCAAGTTTTGTCGATAAATCGAAGAGGCCCTGTCGGAGAAGGCCCCGTCACGGTCTTGACGCGGATAGGGAAACCGCAGGCGCCGTATTCGCGTGGCTATACTGTAAATTCATACAGCATTTGCCAGATGGGCCCCGAACCCTCCAACCCGCAAGACGCGGCCTCCATGATCGCGCATGTAGTTTCCGTCAAGGCCCTGTGCGCCTTCGGCGCGAAGGCGGGCGACCTCGACCTGCGCTTCGTGCCCGCACCCAGCGCGCTCGAAGGCATGGCCGGGCACGCAATGGTGCAGCACCGGCGCGATCCCGAGCACTACGCCTGCGAGGTCGGGCTCGAAGCCACCTGCGGCGCGGTCCGCGTGCGTGGCCGGGCCGACGGCTACGAGGCACGCGCATCCCGCGTCGAAGAAATCAAGACCTTCCGCGGCGATTTCGATGCCATTCGCGGCAACCACCGCGCACTGCACTGGGCGCAGGCCCGCACCTACGGCTGGATGCTGTGCGAGCTGAACGGCCATGAAGAGATGACCGTGGCGCTGGTGTACCTCGACCTGGCCACCGGCGACGAAACCGTGCTCGAAGAGCACCACACCCGCGAAGCGCTGCGGGAGCACTTCGAGCAGCTGTGCGGCCGCTACAGCGCCTGGGCGCGCAGCGAAGCCGGCCACCGCGCCGCGCTCGACGCCACGTTGGCCCAGCTCGAATTTCCGCACCGCGCTTTCCGCACTGGCCAGCGCGAACTGGCCGAGGCCGTCTACCGCGCAGCCGTGGGCGGGCGCTGCCTGATGACGCAGGCTCCCACGGGCATCGGCAAGACGCTGGCCACCATCTTCCCGCTGCTCAAGGCCCGCGCGGCACGCAAGATAGACAAGCTTTTCTTCCTTACCGCCAAGACATCCGGCCGGCCGGTGGCGCTCGATGCGCTTCGCGTGCTCGACAAGGGCAGAGGGCAAGGGCGCCTGCGCGTGCTCGAACTCGCGGCCCGCGAGAAAGTCTGCGAATACCCCGATCGCGCCTGCCATGGCGATGCATGCCCGCTCGCCAGGGGCTTCTACGACCGCCTGCCCGCCGCGCGCGAGCAGGCCGCGCAGGTGGCGTGGCTCGACCGCGAAGCGCTGCGCAACATCGCGCTCGCACACGAGGTGTGTCCCTATTTCCTCGCGCAGGAAATGGCGCACTGGGCCGATGCCATCGTCGGCGACTACAACTACTACTTCGACAGCAGCGCCTTCCTCTACGCCACCATGCGCGATGCCGACTGGCGCGTGGCTGTGCTGGTGGACGAGGCCCACAACCTGCTGGAGCGCTCGCGCGGCATGTACACCGCGCAGCTCGAAGGCGCGGCGCTCGAAGAGGCGCACCGCGCGGCGCCCGCCGCATTGCGCGGCCCGCTAGCCCGGCTGTTTCGCGAGTGGGACACGGTGCAGCAGTCGCAGGTGGCCGACTACGAAACCGCCGATGAAATTCCCGAGCGCTTCCTGCGCACCCTGCAGGCCGCCAACACTGCCATGGCCGAGTATTTCGCAGCGACGCCCGATGCTTCGCAGGGGCCGCTGCAGCGCTTCTTCTTCGACGCGCTGCACTTCGCCCGGTTGGCCGAGGCCTTTGGCGATCATTCGGTGTTCGAGCGCACGCTCGGGGCCACGCAGCAGGATCGGAGCCTGGCCATCCGTAACCTCGTGCCCGCGCCGTTCCTCGAAGCGCGCTTCGGTGATGCGGTGTCGGTCACCTGCTTCTCGGGCACGCTGTCGCCTTTTGCTTTCTACCGCGATGCCCTGGGTCTGCCCGAAGACACCGCGCTGCTCGACGTGGCCTCGCCCTTCGACAGCCGGCAACTGCGCGTCGAGGTGGCGATGCACGTGTCGACGCGCTTTCGCGACCGCGCGGGGTCGCTGCGCAATGTGGCGGACATCATCGGCGCGCAGTTCGAGCGCCTGCCGGGCAACTACCTGGCCTTCTTCAGCAGTTTCGACTACCTCGAAAAAGCCTGCGCTGCGTTCTCGCTGCGACACCCCGGCGTGCCCGTGTGGACGCAGACGCGCGGCATGCGCGAGGCCGACCGCCACGGCTTCATCGCGCGCTTCGAGGAGGGCGGGCAGGGCATCGGCTTCGCGGTGCTCGGCGGCGCGTTCGGCGAGGGCATCGACCTGCCGGGCAGCCGGCTGATCGGCGCCTTCGTCGCCAGCCTGGGCCTGCCGCAGTACAACGAACTCAACGAGATCACGCGCGAGCGCATGCAGACGCGCTTCGGCAAGGGCTACGAGTACACCTATCTCTATCCTGGCCTGCAGAAGGTGGTGCAGGCGGCCGGCCGTGTGATCCGCACCGAGGAAGACCGCGGCGTGTTGCACCTGCTTGACGACCGCTTCGCGCGCGCCGAGATCCGCGAGCTGCTGCCGCGCTGGTGGCACGTGCGACTGGCGGGTCTCGCAGACCCAATTCGAACAAGCACCGAATAGAAGCTATTGAGACCTCACTCGCTATCCACGGCCAGAGAAAATGAATTGTTGTCGATTGATTGCAATTGAATATGAAATGGAATTGAAAGAAATTTGGTTCTGCGGAAAGCAGCTCTTTCTCGTAACTGCCTTAGTTGGTACTTAGACTCAGGAAGGAAAATTCAACAAAGGAACAGCCTCTTTCATGAAATCAAATTGTTTGGTAACAGAGTCGGCGGTCACGGAAAATTCGCGCAGGCAGTTCTTGCAAAAGAGCGCACAAACTGCGACGGTACTTTGGAGTGGCTCGATGTTGGCCGGTTGCGGGGGTGGCGATTCGGGCGGCGACACGGGTTTGAATGGGGGAAATTTGTTTCCTTCTGCAAACAATCCCGCCAGCGAAAATTCGTTGCCATCCTCTGCAAGCGGAAATTCAACACCACCTCCTGTAAACACTCCAGCCGGTGAAAATTCGTCGTCACCCCCTGCATCCAACTCGACCAGCGAGAATTCTTCGCCTTCCGCAACAAGCCCGACGGTCCAGTCTTTCTCTCTGTCCGCCGAGGCTCCGGGCGGTGTAATTGTTATCACCGGCTCCAAATTCGATTCAAGTGCTTTCGTAAGCTTTGGAGGCGTAGCGGCAGTGCAATTCAGCGTGGACTCGGCGACGCAAATTTCGGTGACTGTGCCCGCTTTGGCGATCACAGGTCCGGTCACCGTCAGGACGGCTGGAGGAACGGGCCGATCCAGCGCGCCGTTCTCTGTGCTGACTGCGCCCGCGCCAGCACCCGGTTATCGACTCGCCTGGCACGATGAGTTTGAAGGCAATCGAGTGAACAGCCGCAATTGGCGAATGCATACCTCCATGCGAGACCAAGCACAGCAAGCAACCGATGCTGCCGATGTCTCCAACAGTGTCTTGACGATTTCGACCTATACGGACCCTTCGACAGGTGCGCATCACACGGGTTTTCTGGATACGAAAACAAGCCCGGGCTGCGAATTCACCTTCGGGTACGTCGAGGCTCGCATTCGCTTTGTGAACAGACCCGGGCAGTGGTCTGCATTCTGGTTGCTGTCGGACCAGAACAGGGCATACACGCCGCCCAATCCGGCTGCAGGCGTGGAGATCGACATCATCGAGCACCGTGCGGTCGAGGCGAACAATGCGGCAGACGTCAGCAATGGGCATTCGAGCGCAGTGCATTGGAATGGCTATGCCGCAGCAGAGATAAAGAGCATCGGCAGCGGGGTGAGGACACTGCCGGCAGGCAAGTCGTTCTCCGACTGGCATACGGTAAGCCTGCTTTGGACCCCGACCAAATATCAGTTCTATCTCGACGGGACGCAGTTCTGGGAGACCACGGAAGGCATTTCCCAGAGCGACGAATACATCCTGCTCACCAGCGAAATCAAGGACAAGGCTTGGGCAGGCGATATTCCTCCAGACGGCTATGGCCCGCGCGGCGCCAGCACGAATCCGGTCATGCAGGTCGATTGGGTTCGCGTTTGGCAACTGCCGTGACCCGCATGGCGAATCACGGGGTCATGGCCGCCAAGCACGCAGGAAGCCGACTGCGCCATCCCCCGATGGCGTTCTTCCCACTGCCGAAGGCGGGCACCGTCCGCAAGATCGACAAGCTGTTCTTCCTTGCAACCTGCCAGAGATGACGAAGATGACGCGCGCCGCCAGACGCCTCGAACACGCCGGCCAGCCCGACCTGTTCGGCGAAGCGGCCGTGGCTGCCATCGAAGGCTTGCGCTACGAGCGCGACTTCCTGTCCGCCGAGGAAGAAACCGGCCTGCTGCACATCGTGCAGGGCCTGCCGCTCAAGGAGATGCGCTACAAGGAATACACGGCACGGCGGCGCGGCACCAGCTTCGGCGGTAGCTACGACTTCGACAACAACCGCCTCAAGCCCGGTGCGCCGCTGCCCGAAGCGCTGCATCCACTGCGGGCAAAAGCGGCCGCATGGGCCGGCATCCCGCCCGAAGACCTCACCCACATGCTGATCGCCGAGTACCGTCCCGGCACGCCGCTGGGCTGGCATCGCGATGTGCCTGACTTCGAGGACATCATCGGCGTTTCGCTGCACAGCGACGCGGTGATGCAGTTCCGGCCCTACGTGCCCGGCGCACGGGCCTCAGGCCCCGCCACGCTCGAATTCCTGATCGAGCCGCGCTCCGTGTACCTGCTGCACGGCCCGGCGCGCTGGGCATGGCAACATGCCATCGCACCGACCGAGGCCTTGCGCTATTCCATCACCTTGCGCACACGGAGAACCCGCGCCCCATGAACCGCAGCACCTTCCTCAAGCTCCTCACGCAAAAACTCTTCCCCGTGCTGAAGGCCGAAGGCTTCGGGGGGGCGGGCCAGACGCTGCGGCGCATCGATGGGCCGCTGATCCATGTGTTCAACGTGCAGGGCGCGAGCGGGGGGAAGGCGTGCTACCTGAACCTCGGCGCGCATCTCGACTTCCTGCCGACCGAAGGCGGCGCCCAGGTGGCGCCGGATGCGCTGGAGGAATCGCACTGCGTGTTCCGCGACCGGATGGAGCCGCCGCCCGGCGCCGCTTTCGGATGGGCCTATGGCGTGACGAAAGAGCAGGCGGAAGAGAACGTCGAGTTCATCGTGAGCGAATGGGCGGGCCCGGGGCGCGCTTTCTTTGCACGGCATGGCAGCTACCCGCAAAGTTTCGAGCAGATGCTGCGCGAGACCGACCCGAACCAGATCCATGCGCGAACGGCTCTGCATCTCGCGCGGATCGCGGTGCACCTGGGCGACCGCGCACGGGCGCAGGCCCTGGTCGATGCAGGGCTGGCGCGCGCACCGGAGCGGGCCACGTCCTTGAAGGCGGACCTCGCGAAGGTTCTGACGGCCTAGCGCTCGGCCAGCTGCGCGCAGCAGCAGCTGAAACACCCCACATGCGCGGCTTGCCTTCCCACACCTTGCGCACCTGCTTGTCCTTCGGGCCCGAGAACTGTTCGTAGCTCAGCGCCGGGTCGAGGCGGGAGGAGTAGCTGAACGAGCTCATCTGGTAGTTGCCGCTGTTGTAGCGGTCCAGCTGCGTGGCCCATTCGAGCACCTCGATCTGCGCGTTGATGCCCACGGCCTGCATCATGGCCTGCGCCAGCACCGCCACGGTATAGCTGGACACGCGCGCGCTTGTTGTTCTGGATGGTGATCTTCTCGCCCTTGTAGCCGGCCTCGCGCAGTTTCTGGTTCTTCAGCTGCGGGTCGCTCGACGTGATCCGGCCCGCGTCGATGGCGCCCGACTTCAATCCGGCCGCCGCAGTAGCCGCATCGGGCACGACGATGAACTTCACCGTGTCCCTGCGCCGCATGAAGCCGGGCACCTGACACGCACGACAGACAAGGCTGACGCGCAGCGCGTGCGTTCTCCGACCCACGGCGCGCCTCGCGTGCCCAGCATGAAGGCTTCTCATCGAGCAGGAGCAATGCCATGCCAAGAGGCGACAAGTCGTCCTACACGGACAAGCAGAAGCGACAGACCGAACACATCGAGGAAGGCTACGAACACCGCGGCGTGGGCAAGGCCGAAGCCGAGCGCCGCGCTTGGGCCACGGTGAATGCCGAGACTGGTGGCGGCAAGAAGTCGGGCTCCGGTCGTGGCAAGGCCGAGAACCATGCGCCGGCGCGCAAGGGCGGCCGCCTTGGCGGTGCTGCCGCAGCGCATCGCCCAGCGGCCGCACGCTCGGCTTCCGCGATGAAGGCTGCCGCCACGCGCAGGCGCAACGCCGAAAAGCGCGGCTGACCCGGAGCCGACGATGCACATCATCCTGGGAGCGACGGGCCACGTCGGCTCGGCGCTTGCGCAAGACCTGCTCGCGCGCAGCGAGCCGGTGACGGTGGTGACGCGCGATGCGCACAGGGCCGAAGCCCTGCGGACAAAAGGCGCGCACGTGGCCGTGATCGACGTGTTCGACACGCATGCGCTGCACCGTGTGTTCAAGGGCGGCCACCGGGTCTTCGTGCTGAATCCGCCGGCGGCACCATCGACCGACACGGTGGCCGAAGAGCACAGGAGCTTGCGCGCCATTCTTTCCGCGCTCGAAGGCTGCAGGCTCGAGAAGATCGTCGCCGAGTCGGCCTATGGCGCGCAGCCCGGCGAGGGCCTGGGCGACCTGGGCGTGCTGTACGACATGGAGCAGGCGCTGCGCGCCGGCCCGACACCGTTCAGCGCCATTCGCGCCGCCTACTACATGAGCAACTGGGACGCCTCGCTGAAGACAGCGCGTGAAGAGGGCAAGGTGCACAGCATGTATCCCGCCGACTTCAGGTTGCCGATGGTGGCGCCGCACGATCTCGGCCAGTTCGCCGCCAGGCTGATGCTGGGCCCGCCCGAGTCTTCGGGGCCGCATCACGTCGAGGGGCCGGAGCGCTATTCGGCGGGCGATGTTGCGCAGGCTTTCTCGCAAGCGCTGGGGCGACCGGTGGAGGTGGTCGAGACGCCGCGAGAGCAGTGGGAGCAGGCGTTCAGGTCGCTGGGCTTTTCCGATGCTGGAGCCAGGTCGTATGCGGCCATGACGCGCGTCACACTGGACCAGCACTACGAGCCGTCCGAGAAGCCGGAGCGGGGCGCGATTTCGCTGGGCGAATACATCTCCGCGCTGGTGAAGAAGAGTCCGGACCGCTGAAACCCGCCAATACGCTGTCCGATATCCGGGTCTCAGGCCGCGAAGCCGCTAAAACCGGACATTCATGACCTGTTTCTGGCGGCAGCCGGACAACTTGCGTTTTCCCGCCATGGCGGCCCGGGTGCGAGAAGCCGTCTTGTTCGGTGACGTTGCTCCGAACGCGGCTTCTACGTCTGCAAACGTCGCTGATTCGTCTGTCATTTCGCAAGCCGTCCAGCGGTTTGCCGCACCGTGAACGCATCGATACGATCCCGCGCCTTGCCCTCACGAAAGGAATGCGCGGGTGCTTTCTACGACTGCTTCTTCCTCATCACCCAATGCCGCCTTGCAGCAACGCAGCCAGCGCCATGTCTGGCATCCGTGCACGCAGAGCATTCGCCTCGAAGCAGTGCCGCCGTTGCCCATCGCGCGAGGCGAGGGCGTCTGGCTCTCCGACCATGAAGGTCGCCGTTATCTCGACGCCACCAGTTCGTGGTGGGTCAATCTCTTTGGCCACGCACACCCCGCGCTCAACGCTGCGCTGAAAGACCAGCTCGACAAGCTGTCGCACGTGATGCTCGCGGGCTGCACGCATGCACCGGCCGTGGAGCTGGCCGAGCGCCTGTCCGCGCTGACGGGGCACGCGCTGGGTCATTGCTTCTATGCCTCCGATGGCGCCTCGGCCGTAGAGATCGCGCTGAAGATGAGCTTCCACGCCTGGCGCAACGCGGGCCGCGCTGGCAAGCAGCGCTTCGTCGCGCTGAAGCAGGGCTACCACGGCGAGACGCTGGGGGCCTTGCACGTGACCGACGTGCCGGTGTTCCGCGATGCCTACGCGCCATTGCTTGCGAACGCGCACCTCGTTGCATCACCTGATGCACGCAACGCCAAGCCGGGCGAAGACGCGGCCGCCGTCGCACGCCGCGCCGCAGCCGAACTCGAAGCTCTGCTGGCCGAACAGCACGACACCATCGCCGCCGTGATCGTCGAGCCATTGGTGCAATGCGCCACCGGCATGGCGATGCACGACCCCGAATACCTGCGGCTCGTGCGCGCCTTGTGCGACCGCTACGGCGTACACCTCATCGCAGACGAGATAGCCGTGGGTTGCGGCCGCACCGGCAGCTTCTTCGCCTGCGAGCAGGCCGGCATCTGGCCTGACTTCCTTTGCCTCTCGAAAGGCATCAGCGGTGGCTATCTGCCACTGGCTCTGGTGATGACACGCGACGCCATCTACGAGGGCTTTGTCGACGACGACGTGGCGCGCAGCTTTCTGCATTCGCATTCGTACACCGGCAACGCGCTGGCCTGCCGTGCGGCGGTGGCCACGCTGGATCTGTTCAAGAGCGAAGACGCGCTGCAGCGCAACCGTGGCCGCGCAGTGCGCCTGCTGCAGCGGCTGCACGACGGGCTCGAAGGCCAGCCGATCGATCACCTGCGCCAGCGCGGAATGATCACGGCCTTCGACGTGCGCGAGCCGGGCGCGCGCTTTGCCGAGCGCTTCCACATGGCGGCGCGTGCGCAGGGGCTGCTGATGCGGCCTATCGGCAACACCGTCTACCTGATGCCGCCGTATGCGATCAACGACAGCGAGATCGACCAGTTGGTCGACGGTACGCTGGCCGCGCTGAAGGCCGTCACGGCCATGAGTTCAAAGAAAGGAGCCCGCGATGTCGCGCTTGCTTGACCGCCTGCAGGGCGAGATCCACGCGCTCGACGCCCAGTCGTTGCGCCGTCGCAGGCAGATTGCCGAAACCGCCTGCGCGCCCGAACAGACCCTGACGCTGGCCGGCGCCACCGCACCGCGCACGATGCTTGGGTTCAGCAGCAACGACTATCTCGGCCTCGCCGCGCATCCCGCATTGGCGAAGGCATGGGCAGAAGGCGCCGCGCTGTACGGCACGGGCAGTGGCGGTTCGCACCTGATCCTCGGCCACTCGCGTGCCCATGCACTGCTCGAAGAACGGCTGGCCGGCTGGATGGCGCCCTTCATTCCTGAGGCGCAGAGCCTGTTCTTCTGCACCGGCTACATGGCCAACCTCGCGGTGTTGTCGGCGCTCGGCGGTGCCGAGGCCGTCATCTTCTCGGAGTCGCTCAACCATGCCTCGCTGATCGACGGCGCGCGGCTGGCCAAGGCGCGCGTCGAGCGCTATCCGCATTGCGACGTGGCCGCGCTCGATGCGCAACTCGCCGCCTGCGACGCGCCGGTCAAGCTCATCGTGAGCGATGCGGTGTTCAGCATGGATGGCCACATCGCGCCCGTGGCCGAACTGCTCGCACTGGCCGAGCGGCACGACGCCTGGCTGGTGATCGACGACGCGCACGGCTTCGGAGTGCTGGGGGGCACCGGGCGCGGCGTAGTCGAAGCCCTGGGCTTGCGCTCGGAGCGGCTGGTGCTCGTGGGCACGCTGGGCAAGGCGGCGGGCGTATCGGGTGCCTTCGTGGCAGCGCACCGCACCGTCATCGACTACCTGGTGCAGCGTGCGCGGCCGTACATCTTCACGACAGCCGCGCCGCCGGCCGTCGCACACGCGCTGCTCGCGAGCCTGACGCTGATCGAGGGCGAGGAGGGCGCGGAACGCCGGGCACAGTTGCTGGCCCGCATCGCGCAACTGCGTCGCGGCCTGAAGGCAGTATTGCCAGCAGACGGAAGCGCGTGGCTGCCCGATTCGCCCACTGCGATCCAGCCGCTGATCGTCGGCGACAACGCACGCGCGATGCGAGTCATGGCGCAGCTCGATGCACGCGGCCTGCGCGTGGGCGCGATCCGCCCACCGACTGTGCCCGCCGGCACGGCGCGGCTACGCATCGCGCTGTCGGCCAGCCACAGCGAGGCCGATGTCGCTCGGCTGGTCGATGCATTGGGCGAAGCCCTCGCGCAGCCTTTGAAGGAAGCCGCATGATGCGCCGGGCTTGGTTCGTGACTGGCACAGACACGGGCATCGGCAAGACGCTGGTCAGCAGTGCCATGTTGAGCCTGCTGGCCGGCTCAGGCCTGCGCGCGGTCGGCATGAAGCCGGTGGCTGCGGGACTGGAAGACATCGGCGGTGAGTGGCGCAACGAAGACGTAGAGCATTTGAACGCGGCCGGCAACGTCGATGCGCCACTGGCGCTGCGCTGCCCGTACCTGCTGCGCGCGCCGATGTCGCCACATCTGGCGGCCAGGGAAGAGGGCGTGCACATCGCGCTGCAGCCGATGCTCTCGGCCTTCGCTGAGCTGTCGGCGCGTGCCGATGCCGTGGTGGTCGAAGGCGTGGGCGGCTTCTGCGTGCCGTTCGGCGACGACCTCGACGGTGCCGACCTCGCCGTGGCGCTGGGCCTGCCAGTGATCCTCGTGGTCGGCCTGCGGCTGGGCTGCCTCAACCATGCGCTGCTGAGCGCCGAGGCCGTTCGCGCGCGTGGCCTCGTGCTGGCGGGCTGGGTGGCGAGCATGGTCGATCCGTCGATGCTCGCGCCGCAGGCCAATCTGCAGACGCTGCGCGCGCGTCTCGGTGCGCCCTTGCTCGGCATCGTGCCGCACCTCGAGCACCCCGATGCCGCCAGCGCAGCCCGGCACATCGACTTGCGCGCACTGCGCGCGACGGCGGCCCATGCCGCACGCCGCACTGCCGCATCAGAAGTCTCAGCCGCGCTGGCCTGATTCCGCCAGCCGCTTGCCGCGCACGCCGCCCTGGCGTTCCAGCATCCAGCCCGGGTACTCGGCCGGCAGCGCGCTCACCTTGTCCAGCGTGGCGAGTTCATCGGCCGTGAGCTTGATGGCGGTGGCGGCGATGTTGTCGTCCAGCTGCTCGGAGCGCTTGGCGCCGATGATCACGCTGGTCACCACCTGCTGGTGCAGCAGCCAGGCCAGCGCGATCTGCGCGACCGACACCTTGCGCGCCTCGGCCAGCTGGCGCATCACGTCGATGCAGTCGTAGGCGCGTTCGACGTTCACCGGCGGAAAGTCGAAGGTGGTGCGGCGGCTGCCTTTTTCTGCTTCGGTGTTGCGGCCGTACTTGCCGCTCAGCAGGCCGCCCGCAAGCGGGCTCCAGACCATCAACCCGACGTTCTCGCTGCGCAGCATGGGCGCCAGCTCGCGTTCCAGGTCGCGACCGGCGATCGTGTAGTAGGCCTGCAGCGACTCGAAGCGTGCCAGCCGGTCGCGCTCGGCGATGCCCAGCGCCTTCGCGATCTGCCAGGCCGCCCAGTTCGACACGCCCACGTAGCGCACGTGGCCCTGGCGCACGAGGTTGTCCAGCGCGTGCACGGTTTCTTCGATGGGCGTGGCCGGGTCGAAGCCGTGGATCTGGTACAGGTCGATGTGGTCGAGCTGCAGGCGCTGCAGGCTGGCCTTCACGCCATCCATGATGTGAAAACGCGAGGCGCCGGCCGAGTTGACGCCCTTGCTGCCGGTTTCGCCCAGCACCTTGGTGGCCAGCACGAAGCTGTCGCGCGGCGCCTTGAGGTTCTTCAGCGCCTGGCCGGTGATGATTTCTGACTGGCCGTCAGAGTACACGTCCGCCGTGTCGATGAAGTTGATGCCGGCGTCCATCGCACGGCCGATCAGCCCTTCGGCCTCGGACTGCTGCAGGTTGCCGATCTGGCCCCAGATGCCGGAGGAGCCGCCAAAAGTCATGGTGCCGAGGCACAGCTCGGAAACGAAGAGGCCGGTGCGGCCGAATTTGCGGTATTGCATGGAGGAATCCTTTGCGGTGGAGGCGCCCGAGGGAGGCCGAAAGGGCCGGAAAGCCCGGGCGACTGCAAAAAGTATCCGGCTGCGGCCCCCGGCGTGGCGAGCGCGTTCCTGCAAAGTATTTGCCTGATTCTCCAGACCTCCCCGCCGGCAGGTGCGAATCCAAGGGAGGCGCGCTAAGCTACAAAACCGCTCAATCCTCCATGGTGGCCATTCCCAGGCCCTCCTACCGCGACAAGGCCCCGAACATGTCCGACGAAACACCCGAAATCGCCGCCGTCATCGCCCAGCCGATGCCGCTGGAACCCGAACTCGATGAAGCCCGCAAGGAACTGGTGGCGCTGATCGAGCACATCACCCAGGGGCAGGACGGCACCGTCATCACCGCCGTGCCCGGCCTGCAGGTGTTCTGCATCAGCAAGCCCGAAGGCCCCAAGCACGGCTTTGCGTCGCCGGCGCTGGGCCTCATTGCGCAGGGCTCCAAGCGGATCATCGTGGGCGACGACATCTACGTGTACGACCCCATGCACTACCTCGTCACCTCGGTCGACCTGCCGGTGTGCGGCCAAGTGTGCGTCACGAGCGAGAAGGAGCCGTACCTCGGCGTGCGGCTGGAGCTGGCCCTCGACGAAATCGGCGACCTCATCGGCGACGAGAAGCTGCCGGCCAAGGCCAACAACGCGCCGGCCTCGCGCGGCATGTACGTCAACCGCATCGCCATGCCGGTGCTGGAGCCGGTGCTGCGCCTGCTGCGGCTGCTCGACACTCCGGAAGACGTGCCGATCATGGCGCCGATGATCAAGCGCGAGATCATGTATCGCCTGCTGGTCAACGGCGAGGGCGCGCGGCTGCGGCAGATTGCCCTGCAGGACAGCCACACCCAGCGCATCGCCAAGGCCATCAGCGCGCTGCGCGTGAACTATGCGCAGTCGCTGCGGGTGGAAGACATGGCACGGGCGGTGCACATGAGCGTGTCGTCGTTCCACCACCACTTCAAGGCCGTCACTGCCATGAGCCCGCTGCAGTACCAGAAGCAGCTGCGCCTGCAGGAGGCGCGCCGGCAGATGCTGATTGCAGGCGCCGACGTGGCGAGCGCCGCGCACAACGTGGGCTACGAAAGCCCGTCGCAGTTCGCGCGCGAATACGGCCGCATGTTCGGTGCGCCGCCGCTACGCGACAAGCGCCGCTGGCTCGGCGAGGCGGGCAACGATGCGATGGGCGCCGAGTCGATGGAAGCGGCATGAGCCGCATGAGCCCGCCAGAGCGCTTGGCCGGCGTGTCGCATGGCTGAATCGAAGATCGCCATCTACGGCGCCATTGGCGCCAACGTGGCGATCGCGGTCACCAAGTTCATCGTCGCGGGTGTTACCGGCAGCTCGGCGATGCTGTCGGAGGGCATCCACTCGGCGGTCGACACCTTCAACGGCGTGCTGCTGCTGGTAGGGCTGCGCCTGAGCAAGCGGCCCGCGACGGTCGAGCATCCGTTCGGGCACGGCAAGGAGCTGTACTTCTGGAGCCTCATCGTCGCGGTGCTCATCTTCGGGCTGGGCGGTGGCATCTCGTTCTACGAAGGTATCCAGCACATCCGCCAGCCGGAGCCGATGCGCGACCCGACGTGGAACTACGTCGTGCTCGCGGCGGCGGCGCTGTTCGAGGGCACGAGCTTTCTCATCGCGCTGAAGCAGTTCCGCGCGCAGGCCCGCGGCCAGCCGTTCTGGCAGGCGCTCGACCGCAGCAAGGACCCGACCACCTATACCGTGCTGGCCGAAGACTCGGCCGCGCTGGCGGGCCTGGCGGTGGCCGCGCTCGGCATCTACCTCAGCCACGCGCTGGACATGCCGGCCCTCGACGGCGTGGCCTCGGTGGTCATCGGATTGCTGCTCGCGGGCGTGGCCGTGCTGCTCATCGCGCAGTCGCGCGGGCTGCTGATCGGGGAAGGCATCCGCCCGGAGACCGCGCGGGCCATTCGCGCGCTGGCCATGGAACAGCCCGGCGTGGAAGACGTGGGCCATGTGCTGTCGATGTACATCGGCCCGGAAGACGTGCTGGTGATCGTCGACGTCAACTTCAAGGACGACACGCCCACCGGCGACGCGGCCGAGGCCATCGCGGCCATCGAGAAGCAGGTGCGCGCGCGGTTCCCGATGATCAAGCGGATCTTCATCGAGGCGAGCGATGCGCCTTCCGGCGACACGGGCGCCGAAAGAAAGAGCGGTGCCTTGTAGCACTTGCTGCAATTTCTTGCGTCGTCCCGACCATGCAGGTTTTGCAAAATTTCGCTATTGTTTTGTTCGCTGCAGCAGCCCGTTCATGTGATCGGGAGAACCAAACAACACGGAGAAATGCATGCTTTGGGAAAAGAAGCTGGCGCAGTGGAGCGCCGCTGTTCGTGCTCGCGCCAACCTGCCTGCGCGGCTCACCTTGTGGGACGGCCAGTCTTATGACTTCGGCACCTTCAGCGGGCCTTCGGTCACGCTGCACGTGAAGTCGCCCGCGGCGCTGTCGCTGATGCTGCAGCCCACGCTCGACAACCTGGGCGAGGCCTACGTCAAGAGCAAGATCGACATCGAAGGCAAGCTCAGCGACGTCATCGACATCGCCTACGGCCTTGCGAAGACATCGATGGACAAGCCCGGCGGCGCGCTTCGGCACATGGCTCGCTACTTCGCGCACACCAAGTCGTCGGACAAGAAGTCCATCGAGTACCACTACGACGTTTCCAACGACTTCTACCGGCTGTGGCTCGATCCGAACATGGTCTATTCGTGTGCCTACTTCGAGAACGGCGACGAAGACCTCGCCACCGCGCAGCTCAAGAAGATCGACCACATCCTCACCAAGATCGAGCTGAAGCCGGGCCAGACCCTGCTCGACATCGGCTGTGGCTGGGGCGCGCTGGTGATTCGCGCGGCGCAGAAGTTCGGCGCGCGCTGCGTGGGCGTGACGCTGTCGCAGAACCAGTTCGACCTGGCGACCGAACGCGTGAAGGCTGCCGGCCTGCAGGACCGCATCGAGATCCGCCTGCAGGACTACCGCGACGTGACCGGCCAGTTCGACCGCATCACCAGCGTCGGCATGTTCGAGCACGTGGGCCGCAAGAACCTGCCCGCGTACTTCAAGCGCGTGCAGGAGCTGCTGGCCGACGACGGCGTGGTCATGAACCACGGCATCACCTCGTCCGACCCCGAGGGCGGCGGTGTGTCTTACGGCGGCGGCGACTTCATCGACCGCTACGTGTTCCCCAACGGCGAGCTGCCGCACATCAGCCTGGCGTTGCAGGCCATGCAGCAAGGCGGCCTCGAAGCATTCGACGTGGAGAACCTGCGCCGCCACTACGCGCAAACGCTGCGCTGCTGGAGCGACGCCTACGAAGCCAACAGCGAGAAGGCGCACGCGTTCGTCGACGAGGAGAAGTTCCGCATCTGGCGCATCTACCTCGCGGGCTGCGCCTATGCCTTCGAGAACGACGACGTGGCCATCTACCAGATCGTCGGGCGCAAGGCCGGCAGGTCTGCGAAGACGCTGCCCTGGTCGCGCCGCTACATCTACGACGGCACCTCGGCGTTGAATGCGGGCTGACGGCCGCAGGTGAAGCCGCTTCAGTAGCCCAGAAGACCGTCCCAGATGGCGAGTTGCGCCAGCTTCGGCACCGTGCCTACGGCCACGCTCCCGCTGCTGCCTTCGCCCATGCGCACCGCATTCGCCAAGGGGCCGGTGTAGCGCGGCCATGCAGTACCGGCGCCGAATGCCGTAGCCTGCGGCTCGCGCGCGAAAGACACCAGCGCCGCTGCCATGCTTGCCGACAGCTGCGCTTCCGCGGTGCCGTTGCCAACCTTGTCCTTGTAGTAGTCCAGCCCGTAGGTGCCGAAGAGCAATGGCAGGTCGGCGCAGTGCGGCACGCCGTGTCCCGGCGCCCTGAGGGCGTGCGCATAGGTGCCGAAGCGCACGTCCTTGCCTTCGCTGGCGAGCCTGCCGGCGTAGTGCACCGAATGGACGCGAATGGCGTAGTCGCCGTAGATCTCCACCAACAGGTCGCCGGCACCCGTTGGCCGTCCCTCGTCGGCGGCAGCCTGGCGGTAGCTTGCGAGCACTTGGCTGCTTGCCGTGGCCGAGTTGGTCAGCGATGTGATGTATGCCAGCAGCTGCGTGTCGTTTTGCGGCAGGGGCGCCGTCAGCGCCTTGCCGGTGGTGGGGTCGATCAGGTCGACGAAGAAGCTGCCTTCGGTCAGCGTGGTCGTGATGATCACGGGCAGGTCGGCCGGCCATGCGGCACGCGTCCAGTCTGCGAGGCAGAACTGCGCGTCCATGACCGGAACGAACTTCGAACTGCGTCCGGTCGTGATGGTGGCTGGCAACGGTTGCGCGTTGAGTGCGATCTCCGCTGCGTGGAGCGTGGCGGCCGGCACGTCGCGCAGGCCCCGCGGCGTGGTGTTCAGGCGGGCGGCCAGCAGTTCGGTGTATGCAGCTGCGTCCTTCAGGCTGAAGCTGTTCGGTGCCGCGTTGCTGGCTGGGCTCAACAGCACGACCTTGCGCAGGAACTTCCGGGAGGCGGGGTTCTGCGCAATGACCGCCGCGCTGGTGCCGCCGGCCGATTGCCCCATCAGGCAGATGTTGTCCGGGTCGCCCCCGAAGGCGGCGGCGTTCTGGTGCACCCATTGCAGCGCGGCCATCTGGTCCTGCAGCTGCCAGTTGGCGACGCTGCCGGTGTCGGCATCGACAAGGTCCGGGTGCGAAAGGCCACCCAGCGCACCCAGCCGGAAGTTGACCGTGACCACCACCACGCCGAGTGCCGCGAGTGCTGCGCCGTTCATCAGCGGCATGCTGGTGGCGCCGGTGCGCCAGGCGCCGCCGTGCAGCCACACGATCACCGGCGCCCTGGCGGCGTCGGCGGCATTCGCGGGTGCCCACACGTTGACCGTCAGGCAGTCTTCGCTCTGCTGCGCCGGCACGGGGTAGATCCACGTGACGTACGGCGGCAGCGTCTGCAGGCTGGCGGCGCCGAACTTGTCGGCGTTCACCATGTCGGACGCGGGCTTGAACGGCTTCGGCGACTGGAAGCGCAGCGCGCCGACAGGCGGCTGGGCATACGGAATGCCGAGGTACGACGCAACGCTGCCGCTGACCTGTCCCTTGAATCGCCCCGAGGTGGTGTCGACGACCGGCGCGGCGGCCTGTTGTCCGGTGCCTGTGCCGTTGCCGGCAAAAGGTGTCGAGAAGCCGCCGCCGCAACCGGCCAGCGGCAGCGCGATCAACGCGCCGGTCGCCTGGATGAACCGCCGCCGGCTTTCGGGCCAGATGGGGAAAGAACTCTTCTTCTCGTGATGCGCCATCGTCGTCCTCGGGTGGCCGGTTCCACAGCGGACCCGACTTGCGGCCGATGCTAGGAGCGATGACCGTGCGATGACACCCGGGCGAATGAAACGCAGCTTTCTGAAAACGCAGTTTTGAACGACGCTATCGCACCGTTTTCGAATAGGGCTCGGTGGCCTCCACCAGCATCGCAAGAAACTGCCGTCCCGCCAGCGTGAGGTCGCGGCGCGAGGGATACAGCGCGTGGATCGAGATGGTCGGCGGCGCCCACCCCGGCGCCACCACGCGCAGGCGGCCCTGTTCCAGGTCTTTGGCGCACAGGCTGACCGGCAGCCGCGCAATGCCGATGCCCGCGAGCGCCGCCTGGTGGATCTGCAGCAGGCTGTCGCTGGTGAATCGTGGATGCACGTTCAGCTCGACCCCGGCATCGCCGGGTCCGCGCAACAGCCAGCGCGAGGGATGCGGGCCGAAGGTCCAGCCGATAGCCGGGCAGTCGTCCAGCGCGGCAAGTGCTTGCGGCGTGGCCGGCTCGCCCAGCGATTCGAACAGCGCCGGCGCGGCTGCCAGCAGGTACGGAAAATCGCCGAGCTTGCGCGACACCATGCTCGAATTGGGCAGCGTGTCGATGCTCGGGCGAATCAGCAGGTCGGCCGCCTCGCTCCAAGGGGAAGGGCGTCCGTCGGTGGAGTCCAGCGTCAGCGTCACCTTCGGATGCCGCTTGACGAACTCCACGCACAGCCGCCCGACCAGGCCCGTGGCCATGGCGGCGGGGCACGACACCCGCAAATGGCCCGACGGCTCGTTGAGCGTGTCTTGCGCCACCGCGAGCGCGTTGCGGGTCTCGGCGCGAATAGCCAGGCCGTGCTGGTACAGGCGTTCGCCGATCTCCGTCACCTTGAAGCGCCGGGAGCTGCGCACCAGCAGGCTCACGCCAAGGCGCTTTTCGAGGCCCGCGATGCGGCGGCTCAACCGGGACACGGGAATGTTGTGGCGCGTGCTCGCGGCGTTGAACCCGCCGGCTTCCACCACCAGCACGAGCGCGATCAGGTCGTCGACGACGCCGTTGAGTTCATCCATTCGCAGCTTTCTGAAGCGCCAGGCGCCCGGATGACGCCGGCCGGCTGCACCGGACTGTAGCCAACGAACGGCGCCGAGAGCCCGAGCAGGGGACAGGGACTCATGCCGTCTATAGCATGCACGGCTCATGACCTCCCCCAACAGAACAACAAACCGCCCGCTGGTCATCGCCTCCATCATGGCCTCCATGGCGATGGTGGCCATCGAAGCCACCATCGTCTCCACCGTGATGCCGCAGATCGCCTCCGAGCTGGGCGGCCTGCATCTCTACAGCTGGGTGTTCGCCTCTTTCCTGCTCGCGCAGACCGCGATGACGGTGGTGTTCGGCAAGCTCTCCGACCTGTACGGCCGCAAGCCCATCATGTTCGTGGGCATCGCCGTCTTCGTCATCGGCTCGGTGCTGGCGGGCTTCTCGTGGTCGATGCCGGCCATGATCTGCTTCCGGCTGATCCAGGGCATTGGCGCGGGCGCCATCCAGCCCGTGTCGCTCACCATCGTGGGCGACCTCTATCCGGTGCGCGAGCGCGGCAAGGTGCAGGGCTGGCTTGCGAGCGTGTGGGCCGTGTCTGCAGTGGTCGGGCCGATCATCGGCGCGCTGATCGTGCAGAAGCTGTCGTGGGCCTGGATCTTCTGGGTCAACGTGCCCATCGGCCTGGCCGCGGCGGCGGGCTTCTGGTTCTTTTTGCACGAGGCGCCCACGGTGCGGCGCTCGTCCATCGACATGGTGGGCGCGGTGCTGTTCACCATCGGCATCGCGGCGCTGATGATTGCGCTGACCGAGTTCGGCGTCGGCAATTCGGGCGTCGCGCTCGCGTGGGCCGGGTTGTTCGTCGTCACGCTCGCGCTGTTCATCGCGCAGGAGCGCCGCGCGGCCGACCCGATGGTGTCGCTGCGCCTCTGGGGCGCACGGATGATCGCCACCGTGAACGGCGCGGCCATGCTCGCCGGCATGGTGCTGATCGGCATCACGACCTTTTTGCCGATGTACGTGCAGGTGGTGCTGGAGCGCTCTTCGGTCACGGCCGGCCTCACGCTCACGATGGTGATGCTCGGCTGGCCCATCGGCGCGACGTTGACCTCGCGCACCTTCCACCGCATCGGGCTTTGGCGCATGGTGGTGGCCGGTGCGGCGCTGATTCCACTGGGCACATCGACCTTCGCCTTGCTGGGGGCGGGCAGTTCACCGGTGCTGCCCGCCGTGGGTTCTTTCATCATCGGCCTGGGCATGGGCGTGATGAGCCTGAGCTCGCTGATCCTGATTCAGGAAGGCGTGGAGCTTTCTCAACGCGGCGTCGCCACGGCGTCGAACGTGTTCTCGCGCAACCTTGGCAGTGCGCTGGGGGCTGCCTTCTTCGGCGCGGTCTTCAATTTCGGGCTGACGCGCGGGGACGGCACGATGATGTTCACCGACGACCAGTTGCGCCTGCTGCTGCAGGGCGTGCACGGCTCCGTAGCGGGGGATGCGGGCATCCGGCTGGCGCTGGGCGGCTCGCTGCATCTCACCTTCATGGCGATGCTGGTCGTGAGCCTGGGCGTGATCGCGCTGGCTTTGCTGCTGCCCAAGGAAGGGCTGGAGAGCCATGTGGTCGGAGCGGGGAAGCCGGCGCCGAAGTAGCCGGTTTCAGGGCCTCAGCAGAGACTTTTTCATGTACGCCAGGTAGAAGCCGGGCGCGTAGTCGTCGATGCGGGCGTACTCCTCGTAGCCGTGCTTCAGGTAGAAGGCCCGCGCCTGCCATTCGAAGGTGTCGAGCTTCGCGTTCTTGGCGCCCAGCGCGATGGCTTGCCGTTCGGCTTCGACGAGCAGGCGGCTGCCGAGACCCGTGCCTCGCGCATCTTCCTCGACAAAGAGCACTTCGACGTTGAGCCAATACAGGAACACGAAGCTGCGCAGTCCGCCGAGGAGGCGGCCGTTTTCGTCCCTTGCGTTGAGGCGGATGTACTGCTGCTCGGGGTACTCGCCGACGAAGCCGTAGTTGTAGTGCCGCAGCTTGAGGCCCAACTCGCCGGAGCGGACTTCTTCGGGCGTGGGTGTCGTGATCGTGATGTTCGTCATGGCATGTGGGCTGGGTAAGAGCCGGGCAACTGTACCGGCCCCGAACCGCTACCCACTCAGGAATGACAGACGAACCCGTCCTTGAGCAGCGTGATCTCGAACTGCAGGTTGCCAGCACGCGCACCGCGTGCCTGTGCCAGCGTGCCGTCCGCGCGCCATTGGCGCAGCGCGGCGGCCAGGTAGTCGCGCGAGGTGGCGTCGCCTTGCGGTAGGCGGATGGCGGCGTCCGACGGCGGGCGCAGGCCGCTTGCCAGTGGCTTGTAGAAGCGCCATTCGTCGTTCTTCAACAGGCGTTCCAGCACTTCGGCGTCTTCGGCCAGTGCGGCGCATTCGCCCGCCATGAAGGCCGACACGGCATGCACGGAAGACGGGTAGCTGCGCGGCTGCGCCCCGTAGCGCAGCGACACCGCACCGGCGTAGCCCGAGCCTTCGCCCACGCAGACCGGCGCGCCGCGCAGCGCCTCCGCATCCTGCACACGGCCTTTGCGTAGCGCGACCACCAGGCCACTGCCTGTGTCGTAGCTGCCAGGGGCCGCGTCGATGCCTTTCGGCGCGGTGGCAGACGGCACTCCAGCGATCAGCAGGTCGACACGGCCATCGCGTAGTGCCGCGTCCTGCGCGGCAGCGTCCAGCCCTACCAGCTCCAGCGTCACGCCCAGCGAGCGGGCCAGCTCGCGCGCCAGTGCGGCGTCGAAGCCATCGGGCTCCGGTGGCGTGGGTGCTTCGGGAGGGGCAGGGCGCGGATAGCGGCGCACGCCAACGACCAGCGTGCCGCGTTCGATGGCCCTGGCCAGCACCGGCCCCTTGGGCAATTCGCTCAGGCGGCTCCCCGAAGCCCACGATGCGCCCAGGCCCGCCAGCGCAGCCGCCGCAACGAGCGAGGCGCCGGCCAGCGCGAGCCGACGAGAGCGCGAGGCCGACGGAGAAACGGCGTCACTCATCGAGACTCAACCCCCGCCGCCAGCGCAGCAACCGCCGCTCCAGCAGCGCAAGCAGGTAGTTGAGCACCAGCCCCAGCACCGCCAGCAGCAGGATGCCCGCATACATGGTCGGTATCTGGAAGGTCTCCTGCGAATTCAGCGTGAGAAAGCCCAGCCCCGAATGCGCGCCGATCATCTCGGCCGCCACCAGCGCGGTGATGCTGTACGCCCCCGCCAGCCGCACGCCGGTAAAGATCGACGGCAGCGAGGCCGGCAGCACCACCTTGAAGAAGATGAAGCGCTGCGACGCGCCCATCGACAGCGCCGAGTTCACGAGCAGCCGGTCGACCTGCTTCACGCCACTCACCGTGCTCAGCAGCACGGGCCAGAACGAAGCCCAGAAGATGATCGCCACCTTCGACAGCTCGCCGATGCCCAGGAACAGGATGAACACCGGAAACAGCGCGAAGGCCGAAGTCTGGCGAAAAAGCTGCAGCACCGGATCGACGATGGCCGCCAGCCGCTTTGAACTGCCAATCAGCAGGCCCAGCACCACGCCAAAGAAGCTCGCGAGCACCAGCCCCCACAGCGAGCGCTGCAGGCTGGCGGCCATGTGCTTCCAGAGCTGGCCGGTGTCGACGAGCTGGGCGATGCTCGCGATCACGGCGGAAGGCGGGCTCAGGTAGGCATCGCTCACGATGCCAAGGCGCGGCAGGGCCTCCCACAGCGCCAGGAAGATCACGATGCCGATGCCGCGTTCGGCCACCCGGCCGAGGCCGCGAGCGAACTTGAAGAGTCGGCTGGGCGAACGAACCACTGGAGCGTCGAGCACGGCACTCATGACACGCCCCCTTCGAGCGACTTGGGCCGCAGGCCGATCTGCACTTCGTCCTTCAGTACTTCCCACGCACGTTGCCGCAGCGCGGCGAACTCGGCCGAGTGACGAAGCTCCGCCGAACGCGGGCGCGCGAGCGGAATGTCGATGATGTCCTTGATGCGGCCGGGCCGCTGCGTCATCACCGCCACGCGGTCCGACAGGTACACCGCTTCTTCCAGGCTGTGCGTGATGAACACGATGGTCTTGCGGTACTGCTCCCAGATGCGCAGCAGCTCGCCCTGGAGAATCTCGCGCGTCTGCGCATCGAGCGCGGCGAAGGGCTCGTCCATCAGCAGCACGTCGGGCTTGTAGGCGAGCGAACGCGCAATGGCCACGCGCTGCTTCATGCCACCCGAGATCTCGTGCGGGTAGCGATCCGCAAAGCCATGCAGGCCCACCAGTTCGAGGTATTCGTGCGCGGTGCGGCGACGTTCGGCCTTGCCGACGCCGCGTATCTCGAGCCCGACCGCGATGTTGTCGAGCACCGAGAGCCAAGGAAACAGCGCATAGCCCTGGAACACCACCCCCTGGTTGCGATTGATGCCCGCGAGCGGCTGGCCGTTGATGGCAATGCGCCCGCCAGTGCGTTCGGTCAGCCCGGCCAGGATGCCGAGAAAGGTCGACTTGCCGCAGCCCGACGGGCCGAGCACCGAGAGGAATTCACCCTCGCGCACGTCGAGGTCGAAGCCTTCGAGCACACGCACGCGCTCGCTCGCGCCGCGGGCTGCGTAGTCCATCCGCACGTCGCGGGCAGAGATCTTGATGGTCATCGGCGCGCGCTCAGGCCTTCGTGGCGATCTTGCTGGCGAAGGGGTTGAATTCGTTCGTATACACGTCCTTCACTGCCACCTTGCCGGCGGCGAGCTTGCCTTCGGACTGCAGGATGTCGATGTAGTACTGGATCGGCGGCTCGGTCACCACCAGGTCGTCGACGTAGGCATAGCGGTCGACATTCTTCAGGTCCATGTTGATGCGCTTGGCCACCAGCTTGCGGGCTTCCTCGGTGTTGGCGTTGACCCAGTTGCCGGCCTTGGCTAGCGCAACGACCACGTCGCGCACCGCCTCGGGGTGCTGGCGGATGAACTGGCCGTGGGCGCTGTACGGCGCCATGCCGCCGAGGCCGCCGTCGAGGTCGAAGTCGCTCCACAGCCGCACAAGCTGGTCGGCGTTGTCGGCGCGACCAGAGAAGGGCGCGTGGATGATCGCCAGGTCGGTGTTGCGCGTTACCAGCGTCTGCTCGGCCTGCTCGTCGGGAATGACGACGAAGTTGATCTTGTTCACGTCCACGCCGTGTTGGCGCAGGTACTTCTTGGTGACGAACTCGGCGCAGGCGCCGAAGCTGTTGAAGCCGATGGTCTTGCCTTCGAGGTCCTTCGGTTCGCGGATGCCCGAGTCCTTGCGAACGAAGTACTTCATGTGCGGCGCTTCCTGCAGCGTCTTGCCGCCCGCAGCCACGACCTTGAGGTCGGCGCCCGAGGCAATGGCCGAGATCACCAGCGGCACCATGCGGCTGCCGAAGTCGATCTCGCCCGTGCCCACCAGCGGAATGATCTGCGGCGCGGCGATCTTGCCGACGTACTCGGGGCGCGTGTTCGTGCCCTCGAAGTAGCCGAGCTCGTCGGCCAGGTAGATCAGGTCGAACGAGGGGTTGTTCGGGTACTTGAAGGCAACCTTCTCGCCGGTCTTCTTCACCACGGCCGGAGCGCCGCCGGCCGATGCAGTCTTGCCTTCTTCGCGCGAGCAGCCCGCCAGCAAGAGGCCACCGAGGCCGCCGGCCGCAGTCAGCGAGGCGAAAGTCTTGAGCGCAAGGCGGCGCGAAGGGTGGGAGGGCGTCTCGATGGGCATGGCGGCGCGCTCCGTTAGCGGAGCGGTCTGGAAGTTGGCGGAGCGCCGATGCTAGAAAGCGCCCCGCGCCGCGCCAACGAAGAAAACCGCCTATGCATATGCGGCGACGGATACGCGCGACAGCGGCGTGGAAATGCTTGCCGCGCTGTGCCTGCGGGGGCATCCTCGACGGCTCTTTTCCCTTCCTTCATCCACTGTCAAGACAAGACACACCCATGACCTACCACGCCGACTCCAAGCGCTACGACGCCATTCCCTACCGTCGCGTCGGGCGCAGCGGGCTCGTGCTGCCCGCCATCTCGCTCGGGCTCTGGCACAACTTCGGGGACACCACCTCCATCGCCACGCAGCGCCAGCTGCTGCGCACGGCCTTCGACCTGGGCATCAACCACTTCGACCTGGCCAACAACTACGGCCCGCCGTACGGCAGTGCCGAGACCAACTTCGGCCGGCTACTGCGCGAAGACTTCAAGCCGTACCGCGACGAACTCATCATCTCGAGCAAGGCCGGCTGGGACATGTGGCCGGGCCCGTACGGGCAGGGCGGCGGTTCGCGCAAATATGTGCTCGCGAGCCTCGACCAGAGCCTGCAGCGGCTGGGCGTGGACTACGTCGACATCTTCTATTCGCACCGCTTCGACCCGCACACGCCGCTTGAAGAAACCGCCTCCGCGCTGGCCCAGGCCGTGCAGCAGGGCAAGGCGCTGTACATCGGCATTTCGTCTTACTCGGCCGGCAAGACGCGCGAGATTGCCGCGCTGCTGCGCGAGTGGAAGGTGCCGCTCCTGATCCATCAGCCGGCCTACAACCTGTTCAACCGCTGGATCGAGAAAGACCTGCTGAACGCGACCGATAAACTGGGCGCGGGCATCATCGCGTTCACGCCGCTCGCGCAGGGCCTGCTGACCGACAAGTATCTGAAGGGCATTCCGGCCGATGCACGCATCAACCGGCCCGGCGGCGGCTCGCTCAAGCAGGAGCACCTGTCCGAAGCCAATGTGGAGCGTGCCCGCGCGCTCAACGAGATCGCCAAGCGCCGCGGCCAGACGCTGGCCCAACTCGCGCTGACGTGGACACTGCGCGACCCGCGCGTCAGCTCCGCGCTGATCGGTGCGAGCCGGCCCGAGCAGATCGTCGACAACGTCGCGGCGCTGTCGCATGCGCCCTTGAGCACGGAGGAGCTGGCGGAGATCGACAAGTACGCGGTGGAAGGCGGCGTCAATCTCTGGGAGAAGCCATCGACCGATTTCGCCTGAGGCCCGGGATCGCGATTCGCGAACCGCATCAGGTAACTTGGAATCCGTCTTTGGAAAAGCAGTGGCACTGCGCAGAATTGGCCGAAGTTTTCTTTCGACCGTTGCCATGCCACTGCGCACCCACTACGTTTCCCCGGCGGCCCAGGCCCGCCATGTTCTCGCCCTGACAGCCAAGGCCTGGCGCATTCCGCCAGGCTCGGCACACGAAGTGGCGCGGCGTGCGCCGCATGGCTATGTGCCGGTGAGGGCGCTGCGGCGGCTGCATGCGGCTGCCGCTCTGGCCTTGCTGCCGCATTCGTGGTGAGCTGCGCGTGCTTTTCAGTGCGCGCTGACTCATTGCAAGTCCTCCACCGCCTCTCTCTTTTTGCTCGGTTCTCCATCCCCAGTTTTGGGGATGTCACCGGCGCAGGTGATACCTACATTCGACACTGCCCGTAAGCGGAACAAGGTAGCGCAAAAGCGCGAGGAGAGAGGAACCCATGAGAATCCGTAATCTTCTGGCGGTAATTGCCGCCGTTATCTCAACCGGCTGCACCACCGTTGTCGTCGATCGAGCTCAGAGCGTTGCCACTGCCGGCAAGGCATATGCTGAAACGCTTGGCCAAGTGAACGAGCTCGCGCTAGAGAACTCGATCTCCTTCAATGCGGTTTTTCTTTCGAACGAGGCGACAAGAAACCCGGCGATGCTGAATCAGACGACTGCACTCATTCTGGAGAGGCGGGCTCTGGTCGGCGAAGCGAATGTCTATTTCAGGAAGATCGGCTCCTACTTCGAAGAGCTGGGAGCCTTGGCCAAGGACGATCAAAGTGCAGCCACTGCCGCATCGGTAGAGCAGGTTGCGGACGCCTTGAAAAAAGAGCCCGTGGGGCTGAAGCTCAGCGACGAGAAAAAGAAATCCCTGTCCGGCCTGGCGGGATTCGTTGCGAAGCAGGTTCATGCGGCTGCGGTTGAAAGAGCACTCAGAAGAGATGCGGTCACGGTAGGGGAAGCTCTTGCGTTGAGCGAAAAACTTCTTGATGAGGAGATTCGCTGGATAGCAGTCAGGGCCGAAGCCGAGCGCGCCAAAGCCTACAAGCTCAAGGTGGAGAAGCCCTACCTCGATCCCAAGACCGAGCTGGGTGCACCATGGCGCGATGCTTGGACTGCCTACGTGAAGACGACGCCGGTCATCGAGATCCTGCAAAAGGCCAAGAAGGCCAGCGTGGACATGCAGAAACAGTGGATCACTACGCTGCGTGGAGATTATTCGGCGGAAGAGATCAAGCAATCGCTCGCGAACATCAAGGCGGGTGCCGAGGCGATCAAATCCGTCAAGAGCGCGTACTAGCGAGGAGAACATCATGAACGACTATGACTACGAGGCTTTCCGCACTGCCATCGAGGACTCGTTTATCTCTCTCTATGCAATAGATGCCGCGTCGCTGACGGCCGCACAAAGAAAAGTTCATCAGAAGCAACTCAATACGACCTACCTTGCCTTGCTGAAGGTAGAGAACAATGCGTTCGCGAGTTTGACGGGTCAGGCAAAAATCACTCTCGCAGGACTTTCGAGCTCCGTGCTCCTCCTTCAAAGTCAACTGGCGGGGTTCAAGAAAGCGCAGGAGACACTCGAGATCGTTGCCGATTTCCTGGGTGTTCTGGAGACGATCGTCACCTTGCTGCCTTGAGGGGCAAATCGCGGAATTTCAGTCCAAACCATTGCGGCGACCGAGCATTCAACAGATATCGATATAGAAATTCGGCGCAACCGGTGCGCGCGATGCCCAAGAGAATTTGAAGCAATTCTTTCAAGGGCGCTTCCCGCCTCACACCGTGTCTTATTCGCTGTCCCTGCTCGACAAGAGCCTGATTCCCGAAGGCGCCGACGCCGCACAGGCGTTCCAGCACACCATCTCGCTCGCACAGAGCGCTGAGCGGCTGGGCTACCGCCGCTACTGGCTCGCAGAGCATCACGGCAACAAGAACTACGCAGGCTCGGCGCCCGAAGTGCTGGCTGCGCATGTGCTTGCGAAGACTTCGCGCATCCGCGTGGGCACGGGCGGCGTCATGCTCCAGCACTACAGCCCGTTCAAGGTGGCCGAGACGTTTCGCGTGCTGGCCTCGCTGGCGCCGGGTCGCGTGGACCTGGGCATAGGCAAGGCGCCGGGCGGCCTGCCGCTGACGAGCAAGGCGCTGCAGTGGCTGCACGATCCTGTGAAGAAGGGCGAAGACTTCGGCGTGCGTCTCGCCGAGCTAGATGCATTCCTGCACGACGGCATCGCCTCCGGCCATGCGCTGGCCGGTGCGGTCGCCACGCCCAATCCGCCACAGCTGCCGCAGCGCGTGCTGCTCGGTGGCAGTCCTGAGAGCGCGGTGCTTGCAGCGCGCCTCGGCTGGCAGTTCGTCTATGCGGGGCACTTCAACGGCGACCCGGTGAATCTCACGCAATCACTCGAGGCCTATCGCGCGGAGTCGGGTCGCGCACCGCTGCTCGCGCTCTTTGCATTCGCGGCAGAGACGCACGAGAGAGCAGCGGAGCTTGTTGGCGCGCTGCGAAGCTTTCGTGTGCACCTGCCTACCGGCCAGAGCGTCAACCTGCCGAGCCTCGAAGCCGCCGCCGAGTTTGCAAGGCAAGCCGGCGTGAGCGACTACCGCACTGAAGAGCGCCGCCCTCATGTGGTCGCAGGCACCGGTGAAGAGGTGCGCGATGCGCTCGACGCACTGAGCGAGCGTTATGGCATCGAGGAGTTTGTCATCGACATCCCGGTGGCCGGCTTCGCGGAGCGCCACGCATCCGTCGAGCTGCTCGCCAGGGCGCGTGAACCGGCAGCAGTGCCGGCCTGAGCCTTCCCTTTCCATTCCAGAAGAGACAAGAAAGAAGAGAGCGATCGTCATGAGCAACAACATCAAGTTCGGCGTCATGCTGCAGGGAGCCGGCAGCCACATGAATTCCTGGAAGCATCCGGGCGGGCCGGCCGATGCCAGCGTGAACCTCGACTTCTTCGTGCGCACCGCGCAGAAGGCCGAAGCGGCAGGCATCGCCTTCGCGTTCGTGGCGGACGGGCTCTACATCAACGAGAAGTCGATTCCGCACTTTCTCAACCGCTTCGAGCCGATTTCGATCCTCTCGGCGCTCGCGACCGTGACCTCGAAGATCGGCCTCGCAGGCACCGTCTCCAGTTCGTACAGCGACCCGTTCACGGTGGCACGCCAGTTCGGCTCGCTCGATTTGATCAGCGGCGGCCGCGCGGGCTGGAACGTGGTGACCACGCCGCTCGAAGGCAGCGCAAAGAACTACAGCCGCGCGCACCCCGAGCACGCGCTGCGCTACGAGATCGCCGACGAGTACCTGGCCGTGACGCAGGGCCTGTGGAACAGCTGGGACGACGACGCCTTCGTGCGCAACCGCGAGAGCGGCCAGTTCTTCGACCGCGAGAAGCTGCACACGCTGGACCACAAGGGGCGCTTCTTCCAGGTGTCGGGCCCGCTGAACATCCAGCGCTCGCCGCAGGGCCAGCCAGTGATCTTCCAGGCGGGCTCGTCGGACGCGGGCATCGGGCTCGCCGGCAAGTATGCAGACGCGGTGTTCACTCATTCGCCCTCGCTGGAGGACACGCGCAACTTCCTGCGGCAGGTGAAGGCCAGCGCCGTCGCGCAGGGCCGGCAGGCCGATGACGTGAAGATCTTCCCCGGCATCGGCCCGGTGGTCGCGGCCACCGAGGCGGAGGCCGAAGCCAAGTACCGCGCCATTCGCGAGCTGCTGACGGTGGAAGAGGCGCTGGCCTACCTCGGCCGCTTCTTCGACCACCACGACTTCAGCCAGTACCCGCTGGACGCGCCGTTCCCCGAGCTGGGCGAAATCGGCCGCAACAGCTTTCGCTCGACCACCGATCGCATCAAGGCCAATGCGAAGGCCAAGGGCCAGACCCTGCGCGAAGTGGCGCTCGAAGTGGCCACGCCGCGCACGCAGTTCGTGGGCACCGGCGAGCGCATCGCCGACGAGATCATCCGCTGGGTGGACGAGGGCGCGGCCGATGGTTTCATCCTCGGCTTTCCGGTGCTGGGGCAGGGCCTCGACGACTTCATCGAGTTCGTGATTCCGGTGCTGGAGGCACGTGGACGCTACCAGCGCGAGCTGCCCGGCCACACCCTGCGCGACCACCTGGGCCTGCCGCGCAAGGCGAGCCGCTATGCAGCGCAGGAAGTTGCGCCCGCAGTGCAGAAGGCTGCCTGATGAGCGAACAGTTCCTCTACACCACGCCGCTCGACCCGCGCGCGAAGCCGCTTATCGAAGGCCTGGCCTTCGAGTACGACAGCCGCTACGGCGACGTGCTGCGCGAGCCGGGTGCACCGCGCGAGATGGACCGCTATCCGCCCGAGGTGTTCGCGCCATCGCACGGCGGCAACTTCGTGCTGCTGCTGCGCGACGGCGTTGCCATCGGTGGCGGTGCGTTCATGCGCCACGACGAGCGTACGGCGGAACTCAAGCGCGTGTGGACGCACAGCGACCTGCGGCGGCAGGGCCTGGCCAGCAAGGTGCTCGCCGAACTGGAGGCTCAGGTGCTGCGGCTGGGCTATGAGCGCATCTACCTGACGACCGGCTTTCGCCAGCCTGAGGCCGTGGGCCTGTATCTCGGCCATGGCTACACGGCGCTGTTCGATCCGCCTGTCGACCCGGAGACGCCGCGCAAGCTGCCGTTCGAGAAGTACCTGGACACGGGGCGTCATCGCAGTCGCCTTGCCGAGCAACAGGCCGGGGCGGTGCAGCGATGAATACGACCGTTCTCGATGTCGGCACCGAGCCGCGAAGCCCCGTACCGGTTCGCGCGCCGCAACCGCAGCGCCCAGCACCTGCACCAGTGCCCGCGAAGGGCGACTACTCGCACTTTCGGGTCGTGCCGGCCAGATACCCCGCGCGCACGGCCGGCACCATCTTCGCAATACTCGTCATCGGCATCGTGCTGCACTCGACGCTGACCAACCCGCGCTGGGGCTGGGGCGTGTTCGCAGAATGGTTCTTCGCGGAGCCGGTGCTGCAAGGCCTGGGTCGCACGCTGCTGCTGACGGCGCTGGGCGCGCTGTTGGGCTTTTTCTTCGGCACTGCCCTGGCGCTGGCGCGTGTGTCCCGCTCGCCGCTGCTGGCGCGGCTGGCTTGGGTGTTCACCTGGATCTTCCGGTCGATTCCGGTGATCGTGCTGCTGCTGATCATCAACAACCTGGGCTACCTCTACGAGACAGTGACGCTGGGCATTCCGGGCACCGACGTCACCTTCTTCTCGTACCCGACAACGCAGCTGATCAGCCCCTTCGTGGCCGCGCTGCTGGGTCTCACGCTGAACCAGGCGGCCTTTGCCTCGGAGATCGTGCGCGGCGGCATCCTGTCGGTGGAGCAGGGGCAGCTCGAAGCGGCGGCGGCGCTGGGGCTGTCGCGCACGCGGCAGTCTTTTCGCATCGTGCTGCCGCAGGCCATGCGAACCATTCTGCCCACGGCGTTCAACGACATCATCGGACTGGCCAAGGGCACGTCGAACCTCTACATCCTGGCCCTGCCCGAGCTGTTCTACACGATCCAGATCATCTACCGGCGCAACCTGGAAGTGATTCCGCTGTTGATGGTGGCGACGGTGTGGTATCTCATCATCCTCACGGTGCTGTCGGTGGTGCAGCACTACGTGGAGCGGCATTTCTCGCGCGGAGCGCTGCGCAATCCGCCGAGTTCGTGGCTTGGCGGCGTGGTGCGCGGGCTGTGGCGGGCGAAGGTGCCTGCAGCGCTGCCTGTCGCCGAGGAAGCATCTGTCGCCGATGCCCCTGCGCAGGTGCCGCGCTGGACCGATCCGCTCACGCAGGGTGGCGAGGTCACTATCCACGGCGTGTCGAAGAGCTTCGGCGCGCTCAAGGTGCTCGACGACGTGACGCTGACCGTGGGGCAGGGCAGCGTGACGGTCATCCTCGGCCAGTCGGGCTCGGGCAAGTCGACGCTGCTGCGCGCCATCAACCACCTGGAGCGCGTGGACGACGGCTTCATTGCCATCGACGGCGAGCTCATCGGCTACCGCCGCGACGAAGACACGCTCTACGAGCTGCACGAGAAGGAGATTCTCAAGCGCCGCGTCGACGTGGGCATGGTGTTCCAGAACTTCAACCTGTTCCCGCACCTCACGGTGCTGGAGAACATCGTCGAGGCGCCGGTGTCGGTGCGCGGCCTGCCGCGTGCGGAGGCCGAGGCGCTGGCCTCCGAACTGCTGGTGCGCGTGGGCCTGAGCGACAAGACGCATGCCTATCCGAGGCAGCTCTCCGGCGGCCAGCAGCAGCGCGTGGCGATTGCCCGTGCACTGGCGCTCAGGCCGAAGGTGCTGCTGTTCGACGAGCCCACTTCGGCGCTCGACCCCGAACTGGTCGGCGAGGTACTGGCCGTCATCAAGGAGCTGGCGCGCTCGGGCACCACGCTGGTCATCGTCACGCACGAGATCGGCTTTGCGCGCGAGGTGGCCGACACCATCGTCTTCATGGAGCGCGGCCGCATTCTCGAAACCGGCTCGCCCGACAAGGTGTTCAACGCGCCGGAGCATCCGCGCACGGCCGAGTTCCTGGCCAAGGTTCTTTGACTTTTCCTTTCCTCTCTTTCTTGCTGCATTGCCCTTCATGACCCATCGACGAAACATCCTGTCCGTTCTCCTGGCCGCACTGCTGGTGCCGCTCGCTGCCTCGGCCCAGCCCGCCGCCGACCTGAGCCCCGAGCAGGCCGGCCGTCCGCGCGCGCAGAAGATCGACGAGGCCATCAAGCTCGCGAAGGACTTCAAGTTCCAGAAGGAAGGCGTGCTCGTCGTCGGCACGACCACCGGCCGCCTGCCGTTCGCCGCCTATGCGACCGACACCAAGACGCCGGTGGGCAACGCCCCCGACATAGCGCAGCTGGTGGCCGACAGCCTCGGCCGCAAGCTGGAGCTGGTGTCCACCGCCTGGGCCGACTGGCCGCTGGGCCTGCAGTCGGGCAAGTTCGACGTGGTGGTGTCCAACGTGACCGTGACGGAAGAGCGCAAGGAGAAGTTCGATTTCTCCACCTACCGCAACGACCAGATCGGCATCTACGTGAAGTCGGACAGCAAGCTCGGCGCGATCAAGGAGCCGAAGGACATCGCGGGCCTGAAGGTGATCGTTTCCGCCAGCACCAACCAGGAGCAGATTCTTCTGCGCTGGAACAAGCAGAACGTGGCGGCCGGGCTGAAGCCGGTGGAGATCCAGTACTACGACGACGATGTGGTGCAGCGCCTGGCCATCCAGTCGGGCCGCGCCGATGCCTACGTGGGCCCGAACGCCATCGCTGCCTACGAGGCGCGCGACGGCAAGACGAAGCTTGCGGGCGTGTTCTCGGGCGGCTGGCCGCAGACGGCCGAGATTGCTGTCACTTCGCGCAAGGGCTCGGGCCTTGCCGATGCGGTGACGCTGGCGCTGAACACGCAGATCAAGAACGGCAACTACGCCAAGGCGCTGTCGCGCTGGAACCTGGAGTCGGAGGCCATCGCAGCCTCGCGCACCAACCCGCCGGGCCTGCCGAAGAACTGATGATGGCCATGACTTTTCTCAAGCACGCCTGGATTGCCCGTGGCCTTGTCGCGCTCGCGCTTGTGGCCGGCGCGGCCCATGCCGCCGACAAGTTCGACTTCAGCCCCGAGCAACGCGGCCGCCAGCGCACCGGCAAGGACGCCGAGGCCGTCAACGCGATTCCACCGGGCTTCAAGTTCGTGAAGGAGGGTGTGCTGACGGTCGCGATCGCACCGTTCGCGCCGCCCATATCGACCTACGCCACCGACGCGAAGACCGTCGTCGGCTTCGATCCCGACTTCGCGTTGCTCATCGCCGACGCACTGGGCCTCAAGCTCGACCTGCAGCCCATCGCCTGGGCCGACTGGCCGCTGGGCCTGAGCTCGGGCAAGTACGACGCCGTGATCTCCAACGTGGGCGTGACCGAGCAGCGCAAGGAGAAGTTCGACTTCTCGACCTATCGCCTCGGCCTGCACGGCTTTTATGTGCGCACCGACAGCGCCATCAAGTCGATCCGCGAGCCGAAGGACGTGGCGGGCCTGAAGCTGACGACCGGCGCCGGCACCAACCAGGAGCGCATCCTGCTCGAATGGAACCGGCAGAACGTTGCTGCGGGCCTGAAGCCCGTCGAGATTCAGTACTACGACGACGACGTGACCCGCACGCTGGCGGTGGTCACCAAGCGGGTCGATGCCAATTTCAATCCGAATGCGCCGCAGGCCTACGAGGCGGCGAAGAACGGGCAGATCCGGCTGGTCGGCACTGTCAATGCAGGCTGGCCGCTGAAGTCGGACGTGGCTATTGCCACTCGCAAGGGAAGCGGCCTCGCGGCGGCGCTGACCACCGCGGCCAACAACCTGATCCGCAACGGCACCTATGCCAAGGCGCTCGCGCGCTGGAGCCTGGCCGAAGAAGCGTTGCCGAAGTCGGAGACCAACCCGCCAGGCTTGCCGAAGTTCGCGCCGTGAGCATTCGCCATCTCGCATTCCTCACGCCGGGCAACTACGCCGAGGCCGACCCTTTCGCGGGCATCGAGGCCGCGCTGAAGCTCTTCGAGTTCGGCGAGAAGCAAGGCTTCAACGGGGCGTGGGTACGGCAGCGCCATCTGGAGCGCGGTGTGTCGTCGGCCGCGACCTTCCTGGCCGCCGCGACGCAGCGCACGCGCCGCATCGAGCTGGGCGCAGCGGTGATCCAGATGGGGTACGAGAACCCGTTCCGTCTTGCCGAAGACCTGGCCACGGTCGACGTGCTGTCGCGCGGCAGGCTGCAAGTGGGCCTGAGCGCGGGTGCGCCACTGCATGGTGCTTTGCTCGGCAACCGCTTCTACGACGGGGCGCCGAACACCATCGACTTCACCCACAAGCGCGTGGGGCGGCTCAAGGCCAATCTGGAAGACACGCTGCTCGGCGACGACCAGACTTTTGTCGAATCGGCCGGCGGACGTGTGCGGCCACGTGTGCAGCCCCATGCACCGGGCCTGATCGGCCGGCTCTGGTATGGCGGCGGTTCGCTGCGCTCGGTCGAATGGGCGGGGCGCAACGGGTTCAACCTGCTGCTGGGCAATGTGCTCTCCGGCGAGACCACCGACGACTTTCTGCAGGCACAGCTGGGCTTGATCGAGCGCTATCGCGCGAGCGAAGTGGATGCGGGCAGGGGCAGGGTGGCGCTGGGCCGCGTGATCGTGCCGCTCGACGGCGCCGATGCCGCCACGCGCAAGCGCTACCGAGAGTTCGCGGCCGGCCGCGTCGAACGCACGCTGGCACCGCAGGGTGAGCGCCGCACGCTGTTCGCGACCGATCTCGTAGGCACGTCCGATGAAATTCTGGAGCGCCTGCGCCGCGACCTGGTGCTGCCGCATGTGAGCGAATTGCGCGTAGAGCTGCCCTACAACTTCAGCAGCGAGGACTACGAACAGATATTGACCGACCTGTCCGGCCGCATAGCGCCGGAGCTCGGTTGGCGGGCGCTTTGATCTGGAGGAGGAAGTGAGAGGAAGCAGGAGTTGAGTTCGAGGTGAGTCGGAGTCGGGTTGCGTTTTCTTGTGCAATTCGATGGACGGCTTTGGGCGGGCCCTTGGGCCCGCTTTTTTTTAGCCTTGCGCTGTGGACACACCGAGCAGGAAGTCCGTGACCTCATCCGAGAACACGTAGCGCTGCCCACCGATAAGCACGCTCTCCGCATTCGCGGGGTCCGGTCGCGCGGTGGGCATGCCGTGTGCGACCAGTGCTTCAGCGCAGCCGAGCCAGTCTCCTTCACCGTCCGGCGGTTCGTTGCATGAAGCCCACGAGAGGCCGCCGCAGGCGTTGTCGTCGAAGCCGTGCCGTTCTTCCCAGCTTGCGCCGTGCGCCAGCAGGAATCTGACGAGGCCGGCATCGCCGCGAAACACGGCCTTGTTCAGCGCCGAGGCATCCCAGTCGCCGCCGCGAGTTGCGATGGGCCAGCCGAGTTCGACCATCAACTTCACCGCGTCGCTGCATCCCTGCGCTGCGAGTTCCGGCAACTGGCGCAACTGCGTTTCTGAGAGCGTGCCGACGATGCCGGGGTGCGCTGCGTGGATGCGGCGGGCGGCGGCCTCGTCGCCCTGGGCGCAGGCTGCGACGAAGGCTTCATCCACTGGAAGCGGGGCGCCACCTCGGGCTTTTTGCAGCAAGCGCGCGACCTCCGGCAGACCGAAGCGCAGGGCGACGGTATATGCGCTCGTGCCATCGCTGGTGGTGACTGAAGGATCGGCGCCTGCTGCCAGCAAGGCCTCGATATGCGCGGGCGACCTGCGCCGCCGGATTGCCCACAGCAGCAGCGAACCCCAGTCGCTTGTGGGAGAGCCCATGGGCGGTTCGTTCGCATTGCCGCCGTGCGTGAGCAGCAGCCTCAGCGTTTCCACATCGTCGAGGTCCAGCACGCGATAGAGCGCATTCGTGCCCGAGATGCGCGCACCGGCGTTCAGCAGCAGCCGCGTGCAGGCCGGGTTCTCCAGCGAGTGATAGAGCGATTCGCCGTCGTTCGGATCGGCGCCTGCGTCCAGCAGCAGTTTCGTGAGTTCGGGGTCGCGGTTCTGGCCGGCGGCGCCGTAGAGCGTGGACAGGCGCTCGGTGTCTGAGGGCGCATCGATGGACGACGGAGGCCAGCGGTTGCCGATCGACTGATCGGGATCGGCACCCGCATCGAGCAGCAGCTTTGCGCAGGTGTGCAGGCGTTCACGGAACTCGGGCAGCTGCATCAGGCTGGAATGGGCCACGGCCACGAGCGACGGGAGCGCGAGCGGGCCTTCCGCACGGTGCACCCAGCCCGGGTCTTGTGCGATGGCGCGGCGCAGCAGTGCTTCGTTGCCGATCGCACAGGCTAGGCTGGGATCGTCGCCGAGCAAGCCGGGGCTTTCTTCGAGCAGGCGCAGAGCCACCGATGGCCGCGCGCGGTTCGTGCCGCCTGCGATGTCGCCCGCGTAGACAAGGCGCAGCCAGTAGAGAACGGACTTTGCCGGATCTTCGGACTGCGACCGTCGCGCGAGAACAAAACCTTGCAGGTCGGCCCAGGACGCGAAGCCGTACTCACGCGCCACGCACGACTGCGCATCGTGCAGGCGCAGGCCAAGGGCCGTGATCGCGGGGTCGCTCTTGCCGGTGGCGGCCGGAAAAGCTTCGCGGAACCGGGCGGTGGCGGTGGGGTCGTTGCTTCGGTAGAGAGCAAGCAGCTCCTTGGCTTGCTTCTTCAGATGGCCCAGGTCGGGCCGGGCGGGCATGCGCTTCATGTGAACCTCCGTGCATCAGACGCCGATGACCCGCAAATCCGGCTGCACAAAAGGCGTGTGGATCGGCAAATGAAGGCAAGTGGGTTCAACCCTTCCCGCGGGCCCGGGCGCGGCTTGCACCGCGGGCGGGATGTTAGGGCACGACGTGCGCGCCGGTCAACGGACAGACAGCGAGCGGCTACAGTGGCGCGCACATTCATCTTCCCGATATCCGACGCAAACCATGCTGCCCCGATTCATCCAGCGACTTGCCGCACGCCTTGGTGGTTCGACCTCGACACCCGACTCTCCGGTGGAGGGCCGGCTCGTGGTGAAGCCAGGCGACCTGCTGACCCAACGCGACGGACACGCCTGGCGAGCCGTCTGGATACTCGAGGTCGACCCGTGGCCCGATGGAACAGCGGCCGCCCACTGCCTGAGCTACAAGCCGATGGACGCCAAGCCCACGGCCGACTCTCTGAAACAGGCGCAGGTGTCGATATGGCACGCCCCCATCGACGCAGGCAGCTTCGGTGAAGAGGGCTGGGAGCTGATCGGCAACCGGCCGCCCACCGAAGAAGACCTGATCGGCTTTACCGAGTACCTGAGGCTCACCGACTTTCCGCGGTACCTCGAAGTAACAGGCAAGGACAGCAAGGAGATCGTCCACGAGGCCAACGCGCACTACCTGCGCGGGAACGAACTCTGCGAGCAGGGCAGGAAGCAGGAAGGCATCGCCGAATACGACGCGGCGGTGGAGCTGTTTCCGCTGTTCTTCGAAGCCATCGACAACCGGGCATTCACCCACATGGAGCTCGGGAATTTCCGTGAAGCGCTGAACGACTTCGAGCAGTCGCTGCGGGTGAATCCCGACGGGCCAGCTGCTTTCTTCTCAAAGGGCGAGTGCCTGATGCGGCTCGGCGAGTTGGCCGCCGCGGAGGCAATCTTCGCGGAGGGAGTGGAGCGGTTTCCCGAGAAGAAGGCGCTCTTCCAGGACTTCCTGAAGCGCGTACGGGCGCAGCGCTCCGCGAAGGGATAGCCGCTCGGTCAGCGCGGCGGCTGCGAACGCAGCTGCTCCCTGAGGATCCGCCGTATCTCCAGAATCGCCAGCGGGTTCTCCTGCACGCTGTGCGCCGACGGAATCACCAGCTCCGATGCCGCGCCGTCCAGGTGCGAGCTTGCATACGGCACGATGCCGTCGCTCGACAGCGCCTGCGCCAAGCCCGGCGTGTCGTTGCCGATGATCGAATGAAAACGCACGCGCGGATTCATCGGCAGCCCCGACGACAGCCGCACGAACGGGTCGCGATCGCTCAGGTTGTCGATGCTGTTGGGAATGCGCAGCGGCTCCTGGCCCTGCGTGCTGGGCGCGATGCGGATCAGCTCGCGCGAGATGTCGCCCAGCTGCCCCAGCATCGCCACCGGTAGCGTGATGAGGTTGGCCACCCAGCGCGAGACGCGGTTGTTGGCAAAGTCGGTGCCGCGGTGCGGTGAGGCGATGAAGATCGCGTCGCTCACCTGCGGCAGCGGCTCGAAGCGCAGGTAGGGCGCGAGCTTTTCTTCCATGCGCTGCTGCTGTGCGCCCTGCATCGGGTAGCTGGCCAGCAGTGCCTCCCAGAGCTTGTCTTCCGACGACGACACCATCAGCCGCGACAGCACGCCGCCCATGCTGTGTCCGATCAGCGTGATGTTGTTCGATGCCTCGGCCTTGCCGGTTGGGTCGAAGTGCGCCAGCGTTTGCGTGACGGCTTCGCGGATGGCGAAGTTGTTGATCGGCAGCGGTGCGTTGGTGGGGTAGTACACCTGCCAGATCTGGTAGCGGCGGCGCAGCGTCTCGTCGCCGAGCACCTCGTTGGCCACGTTGATCCACGCCTCGGGGCTGCTCGCCAGGCCGTGCAGCATGATGACCGTGCGGCGGTTCGGGTCGTAGGGCTGCATCAGGTAGATGCGCGGCTGAGTGAGCCCGTCGCGGCCGCCGAACAGGCTGCGCAAGGCCTGCAGCGCGAAGTCGGAGCGCGCGAGCCACAGGCCGTAGCCGGAGGTGAAATTGGCGGCCAGCGGCACCTCCTGCCCGGCCAGTTGCACGTTGGCGGTGCGGTACGGGTCGTAGGCCGCGATGCGCAGCGTATGCGTGCTCAGGATCTCGTCGAGGTTGGCGCCGTCGAACAGCAGCAGCGCTGTAACGGCGGGGAAGGGCATTTCGCGGTAGGGCGGCCGGGGCGGGCGCTTGTCGTCGGCTGGGGCGGACATTGCCTCCTCATCCGTGCGCTTGGCGTTTGCCGCCACCAGCTCCGCGCCGAAGCCGTCGCGCCGGTAGGTGTTGCGCAGGCCCGAGAAGGTGAGCGATGCGGCGGGAATCAGCTCGTCCGGCAGCGGCGCGCTGGTGGGCAGGCGCAGTGCCGACACATCAGTATCGATGTGCCAAGCACCCACTTGTGGCACTTCCGGGGCCGGGTCCGATGGCGAACCGGTGCGCCGGTAGGTCTTGAAGAGGCCGGTGATGGCCTGCTGCACTGCGTAGTTGTAGTAGTCGCGCACCTGGGTCTGCCGGTCTTCGAAGGCGCGGTCGCGCGGCTTGCGGGCGGTGTAGAACAGGTAGGCGTAGGCATGGCGTGCGGTTTCGAGCCAGGCCTCGATGGCCGTGGTGGCCGACGAGTCCGGCTGCGCGGCGGTGCCGCCTTTGTCCGCGGCCAGCGCCACCTGCAGCCACACTTCCGACAGCGCGGACAGGCGCTGTTCGTCGCTGAGGCCCGACGAGTCGGCCAGCGCGTTGCGGCAGGCCTGGCCGTCCTTGCGGCACAGATCGGCGTCGGAGCCGATCACGCGCAGCACTTCCTGTGCGGAGGTGCTCAGCTCGCCGGTGGTGAGCACGTCGCCGCGGCGCTGCGCGAGGTATTCGGCCGGCGAGATCGAACCGACCTTCACGCCCGCGCAACCGGCCAGCAGCACGGCGGTGCACAGAAGGGCCGGCAGGCAAAGAAAGCGCATGCGCATCACTGCTTCGCCTTGGGTCCCTTGGAGTCCTCGAGGCCCGGCAGGCCTTGCCGGATCGCCTGCGAGAAGTTCGCGCCCGGCGCCTTGTCGGTGGCAATGGCGCGGTCGGTGATGCGGCCCGCCGTGCGCAGCGCTTCCATGCTGTAGCCGGGCGTGAGGCCGCCCACGTCGTAGAGGTAGTCGGGCAGGTAGCCAGAGGCCAGCAGCCGCCAGTCCATCGGCAGGCCGGGCACGATGCGCTTGGCCAGGGCGTACACGATGGTGGTGCAGTTGGCAGTAAGCGTGTTGTAGTAGCTCGGCGCGCGCACCAGCGCCGCGCCTTCGCCGAGGTAGGCCATGAACAGCGAGCGCATTTCCTGCTGCGGCAGGCGCACGCGGTACATGTAGACGTCTTCGCCGCGCACGTTGGTGCGCACGCGCATGATGTCGTGCTCGTCGGCCGCGATGAGGCTGGTCTCGAACTGCTTGAAGAAGCCGCCGACCGACGAGAAACTCTCGCCGCGCTCCTTGCGGATCTCGATGGAGAAGGTAACGAACTGTCCGTCGTCGAAACCGAAGGACACCAGCGTGTGCGCAATGGCCGGGCCGTTCCAGTACGAGAGCGCCACGTCGACCGAGCGCAGGCGGTCGAGGTCGTAGCTGCGCGTTTCCCAGCGCTGGGTGTAGTCGGTGTCGCTGCGCCACTCGAAGTTGCGCACGTTATCCATCGTCACGATGCTGCCGTCGACGTGGGTGTGCAGCTGGCGCGACACGTCGTCGGCCCAAACGCGGTTCTGCGAGGGCAGGATGGTGCTCCACCAGCCCATCAGCAATGCGAAGCCGACCACGTAGGAGAGCAGGGCGCGTGCTGCCTTGCCGCGCCACAGCAGCGCGATGGCGGCAAGGCCGAAGCCGGCCCACAGCACGCCAGCGCCGATCTTCACGAAGGACGGTCCTGGCAACTGATACCAAAGTGCCATGCAGGCCCACATCGCAGACAGCAATACGACTAGCGATGCCGCAAAGCGGCCGAGGAAGCGCAGGAACATTCAGATCATCGGAGAGTGAGGCGCGATTATCTCCGCCTGGCTCGGGCGCCCCTGGGCGCCTAAAGCATGTAGGTCACGAGCTTGAAGTCCGGGTCCTCGGGGAAGGGCTTCACAGTGAAGCCCAGCCGGCGCACCAGCTTCAGCATGTCGGGGTTGTTGGCCAGCACCAGCCCGTCGATCTCGGCCAGGCCCTTGTCGCGCGCCACGTCGATGATGCTTTCCATCAGCCGCGAGCCGATGCCCTTGCCGCTGAATTCGTCGGCCACCACCAGCGAGAACTCGCAGCTGGTCTGGTCGGGGTTGGTGATGTAGCGCGACACGCCCACGATGTGCTCGCTTTCGAGCACGGTGCCGTCGGGCGACACGCTGCGCTCCATTACCACCGCCACCAGCGCCATCTCGCGGTCGTAGTCGATCAGCGTGAAGCGCGACAGCATCGACGGCGGCAGCTCGTGGAAGCGCGAGACAAAGCGGAACCAGCGGCTTTCGGGCGAAAGGCCCTGCACCAGCGCCTGCAGCATCTGCGCGTCGTTGGGGTGCACCGGCCGCACGATGTACGTGCCGCCACCGGGCAGCGGCCATTCGCGCCGGTAGCGCGCGGGGTACGGCATGATGGCCAGGTGCTGGTAGCCGTTGACCGCATTGCTGACGTGGGCCGCCACTGCTTGCGTGGTGCTGCCGACCACGATGCGTGCATCGACCGAAATGGCGCCCGACTCGTCCACGATGATGGGGTTGATGTCCATCTCGCGCAGCTCGGGCAGTTCGCACACCATTTCCGACACGCGCAGCAGTACGTCTTCGAGCGCTTCCATGTTCACCGCGTGGGCGCCGCGCCATTCGCCCAGCGTTTCTGCCACGCGCGAGCGCTCGATGAGTCGGTGCGCGAGAAACTGGTTGAGCGGCGGCAGCTCCATGGCGCGGTCGTTCAGCAGCTCGATCATGGTGCCGCCCGCGCCGAACACGATGACGGGGCCAAAGGGCTCGTCGGTGACCATGCCCACGTAGATCTCGCGGCCGCGCCGCGCGCGCACCATCTTCTGCACGGTCACGCCGTTGATACGGGCCTCGGGCGCGAGGCGGGCCACGCGCTCCATCATTTCGACGTAGGTGTCGCGCGCGCTGGTGCCGTTCAGCACGTTGAGCGCCACGCCTTCCACGTCTGACTTGTGCGCGATGTCGGGCGAATCGATCTTCAGCGCCACCGGAAAGCCCAGCTGCGTTGCGATCATCATGGCCTCGCTGGCGCTGCGCGCGAGCAAGGTGCGCGTGATCGGAATGTGGAAGGACGACAGCAGCGACTTCGACTCCATCTCCGTCAGCACATGGCGCCGCTCGGCCAGCACGCTTTCGATGATCAGGCGCGCGCCCTCGATGTCGGGCTTGGCCAGCGCCGACAGCGGCGGCGGCGTCTGCTGCAGCAACTGCTGGTTCTGATAGAAGGCTGCGATGTTGCCGAAGGCGCCTACTGCGGCTTCAGGCGTGCGAAAGCTCGGAATGGTTGCGTCGGCCAGTACCGAGCGCGCCTTGCCGACCGAGGAGTCGCCCATCCAGCAGGCCAGCAGCGGCTTGTTCATCGGCCGGGGAATGTCGGCCAGCGCCTTCGCCGTGGCAGCTGCGTCGGCGCCGGCCTTGGGCGAGAAGATGGCGAGCACGCCGTCGATCTGGCTGTCGGCCGAGGCGGCGTCGATGGCGGCGCGGTAGTGCGCGGGCAGGGCCTCTTCGGAAAGGTCGATCAGGTCGGCCAGCGAAGCGAGCGGGGGCAGGGCGGGCTGCAGCAGCTTCTGCGCGGGTGGGGAAAGCTTGCCGAGGTGGAGCCCGATCTCGTTGATCCAGTCGGCTGCCAGCACGCCGGGCCCGCCGCCGTTGGTGACCACGGCCAGGCGCTTGCCCACCGGCCGGTAGCGCGAGGCCAGGCACTTGGCGGCCGAAAACAGCTCGACGAAGGAGCGAACCCGCACCGCGCCCGCGCGGCGCAGCGCGGCGTCGAATACGTCGTCGCTGCCCACGATGGCGGCGCTGTGCGTCTGCGCAGCCTCGTTGCCCGCCGGCTTGCGCCCGGCCTTGAGCACCACCACCGGCTTGGCATGCGAGGCCGAGCGCAGCGCGCTCATGAAGCGGCGCGCATCGGCAATGCCTTCCAGGTACACGATGATGCTGTGCGTGGCCTGGTCGTTGGCCAGGAAGTCGAGCACCTGCGGAATGTCGACGGAGGTGTGCGGGCCCAGCGACACCACGCTCGAAAAGCCGACGCCGTTCTGGCGCGCCCAATCGAGCATCGAGGCTGTGAGTGCGCCGGACTGCGCCACCAGCGCGAGCGGCCCCGGCTTGGCCAGCGGCCCGGCCACGCCGGCATTCAGGTGCAGCAGCGGCCGCTGGAAGCCCAGCGAATTCGGCCCCAGCAGGTGCACGCCTTCGCGGCGCGCGATCTTGCGCCATTGCGCTGCCTCGTCGGCGCCGATGCCGCTCGAAAGAACCACGGCCGCCTTGCAGCCGATGCGCCCCGCGATTTCAAGGGCGGCCGCCACGTCGCGCGGCGCCAGCGCGATCAGCGCGAGGTCGGCATGGGTCTGGGCCAGTTCTTCGAGCGTGCCCTTGGTGCGCACGTCCAGAAAGCGCAAGGTGCCGTCGAAGCGGTCGGCTCGGAAGGCCTCGCGCAGCGTGCGGCCCGCAGGGGGCTGGCCGCCCGGGTCGTCGGCGTGGCCGACGAAGGCCACGATGGAGGCGGGCGCAAAAAGCGGAGTCAGGAAATGCTTGTCCATGCCCCCAAGTCTGCACCGTTCCGCACCGTTCGGGGGCAGTTGCGCAGGGCCTTGACCTAAGTCATGACGTGGTCAGCGCGCTTGGCTATATTCAAGGTTCCATGCAAAAACGTATTGGCGTGATCTTCGTCTCGCGACGAAATTCATTGCGCAGCATCCTGGCCGAAGCGTGCCTCGCGCACCTGGACCCCAAGCGGTTCTCGGTATCTTCCTGCGGTCAACCCGGGCACATTGCCCGCGAGTTCCATCCCGCGGCCGTGGCCGCATTGAAAAGTGCCAGCATCCCCGTGCCCCAGCGGCCGCCGCGCAGCTGGGACGAACTGGTGCGCGCCAATGCCGCCCCGGCGGACTTCGTCATCACGCTGGACGCGGCCAGCGCATCCCGCCAGCCGTCATGGCCCGGCCAGCCCGACGCGGCGCTGTGGGCCTACCCCGACATAGTCGACGGCGGCGACCTGGAGAAGACCGCGCACGACGCCATCCAGATGCTGTTCTCGCTGCGTCGCCGGCTCGAACTGCTGGTGAGCCTGCCGATGCAGGGGGCGGACCGCTCGGCCGTTCGCTCCGACGTGCGGGATCTGGGATACATGCGCTAGCCCCATGGACGTAGTACTCGTACACGGCATCTTCGACAACGGCGGGATCTTCAAGCGCATGGTGCGAGCGCTCGAGGCGGCCGGCCATCGCTGCTGGGTTCCTTCTCTCAAACCCGCCGACGGCCGCAAGGGAATTCATGACCTTGCGTGCAAGCTCAAGGCCTATATCGACAGGCACGTGGGCCCGGATGCGCCGATTGCCATCGTCGGCTTCAGCATGGGCTGCATCATTGCCCGCCAATATCTTCAGGTTCTGGGCGGCATCGCCCGCGCCCACGCGCTCTTCGCCATTTCGGGCCCGCACGAAGGAACGATGACCGCCTATGCCTACCCCGGACGGGGCGCGCGGGACATGCGGCCGCGAAGCCCCTTGCTCGAAAACCTGAAGAGCACCGAGGACTGCCTCGACGAACTGAAACTGTTCGTGTATTGGACCTCCCTGGACATCACCATCTTGCCGGCCACGAGCAGCAACTGGCGGCGCGCGGCAAGCAGCCTCGACGCGCGCGCCTGGTTGCATCGGTTCATGCCGGGCGACGCAAAGGTCTGTGCCGACATCACGCGCCGCATGTGCGCGCTGTGATGTAGACGCTGCCGGCTCACTCCAGCGTGAAGCCGATCTTCAGCGTCACCTGCCAGTGCGCGACCTTGCCGTCCAACACGTGCCCGCGCGTCTCGGTCACGGTGAACCACTGGATGTTGCGCAGCGTCTCGTGCGCCTTGGCGATGGCGGTCTGCACGGCGTCTTCGATGCCGGTCGAGGAGGAGCCCGTCAGCTCCAGCGATTTGTAGACGTGGTTGGACATGGGGTCTGTCTCCTTCTGGGTTGATGGGCGATGGGCCCGGAAAACATCGTAGTCCTGTTGCGGGCGTCAGTGGACGAATCCGCCCTTGACGAAGCGCACGGGTTCGGCGTCCATGCGCGCGATGAGTGCGCCCAGGCCGTCCGGCGCCAACGGCCGCGTGCCCGCCGATGCAGGCTGCTCGGTGCGGCACAGCAGGTCGTCGTCACTCCACGCGCCTTTGCCGGGTTCGCCGCGCGCGCGCAGCCAGCCGTCGCGGTCCACGATCAGCTGCGTGCCCGCGAGTTGCGAAGTCGCGGCGACCAGCGAGAAGGCGGCCCATGCGGCGGGCGATGCGGCGATGCAGTCACCGGCCTGCGATATGGCTGCCTTGGCATCCGGCGCGAGGAACACGGTGACGAGGCGCGGGTCGTCGAGCAGCGGCGGCACGCCTGCACCCGCAGCCACGATCCGCAAACGCTGCCCGCGCCAGCTGCTCAGGCTGCGCGACGGCTTGCCCTTGCATTGCACCGGCATGTCGGGAGGCGCGATGGGCTGCGCCCACAGCCCGGCCGCGCGCAGGCTCTCACCGGCGCCCTGGGCTTTCATGAAGTCGATCAGCGCCCAGGCGTCCGCATCTCGCAGCGTGTCGCCGAAGCCTGGCATCGTCGGGGCGCCGTGCCGGTCGCGCATGCCGTTCATCACATGCCAGAGCACATCGCCGTCGGCGCGCCGCCACAGCAGTGGCCCGCCAAGATTGGGCGGCCAAACGGGTTGTGAAGCGGCCAGCGGCCCTTGTCCGCGCCCGTCAGCACCATGGCAGGCCACGCATTGCGCCGCGTACAGCACGCGCCCGCGTTCGATGCTGTCTACGGTGAAGCCCGTGGGCGATGTCTGGAGGCTGGTGGGGTACGCGGGTACCAGCACCACGTTGGCTTCGGGCCAGGGCGCCAGCACGACCAGCAACGCGGCCACCGCAACGAGCCACACGCGGCGGCGACGCCAGAGCGCGGCGAGCAGCAGCGTCAGCACCGCCACCGCAAGCACGACCACCGTGAGCCCGAGCCTTCGTGCCTGGCCAAGATCGATCAGCAGGTTCTCGCCCGACAGCCGCAGCGCCCATGGCCATGCCGGTTGGCCGTGCGCGTGCGAGACCAGCCCCAATGCATCGAGCAGGCGCAGCAGCTGCAGTTGCGCGCCCTGCAGCAGGCCGATCAGCAGATTGAGCCAACCGGCCTCGGGCAAACCGTTCATGTCACCACGTGGCGTCGAGTCCCAGGTGCTTGAGCGCTTCGTGCCGCAGTTCGGCCAGCCGTGGATCGCCGCGATGACGCGGGTAAGGCAGATCGACCACCAGTTCCGCCGCAATGCGCGCTGGCCGGTCGCTCAGCACGATCACGCGGTTGGCGAGGAACAGCGCCTCTTCCACGTCGTGCGTGACCAGCAGGGCAGAGAAGCCGGCACGCTGCCACAGGTTGACCAGCTCGCTCTGCATCGCGATGCGCGTGAGCGAATCGAGCTTGCCCAGCGGCTCGTCGAGCACCAGCAGCTGTGGGTCGTTGACCAGCGCACGCGCCAGCGCCACGCGCTGCGCCATGCCACCGGAGAGGTGATGCGGAAAGGCCTTCGCGAATTCGGTCAGGCCCACGAGCTTGAGCGCTTCGTCGACGCGGGCGCGCTGCTCCTTCAGTACGCCGCGCGCCTGCAGGCCCAGCGCCACGTTGTCCCACACGCTGCGCCACGGGTAGAGCGTCGGATCCTGGAACACGACGATGCGCGACGGATCGGGCCGCGTGATGGCTTCGCCGTTCTGCGTGATGGCGCCAGCGGTCGCGGGTTCGAGCCCGGCCACCAGCCGCAGCAGGGTCGACTTGCCGCAGCCGCTGGGCCCCAGCAGCGCGACGAACTCGCCGGGGCGAACCTGCAGGTCGATGCCGTCGAGCACCTGCAGCACGCCGCCGGACACCTCGAACCAGTGGCTGACGCCGCGGATGTCGATGTGCGCGCCGCCAGTGGTCGTTGCCGTGGCGGGCGGGGAAGGGAGTACGGCGTTCACCATTTGACGGTTCCTTTCTGCCAGGACAGCACGCGGTCGCGTACCTTGAAGAGCAGCGTGATGAGGCCCGAGCACAGCGCGGCCATGACGAATAGCGCCGCATACATGTTGGCGTATGCGGCCCAGCCCTGGGCCCACTGCAGATACCAGCCGAGCCCGGCCTTCACACCCATCATCTCGGCCGTGATCAGCACCGAGAACGAGGCGCCAAGGCCCATGAACAGGCCGACGAACACCTGCGGCAGGGCCGCCGGAATCGCCACCCGCAACACCAGGAAGCGCTCCGACGCACCCAGCGTGCGCGCCACGTCGTAGTAGCTCTTGTGCACCGAGGCCACGCCCGACCACGTGAGCACCGCCACCGGGAAGAAAGTGGCCAGCCCCACGAGGAACACGGCAGCCGAATAGCTAGACGGCGCGAAGAAGAAGGCCAGCGGCAACAGCGCTGACGCCGGTACCGGCCCCAGGAAGCGCAGCAACGGATGCACCCAGTACCCCGCGATGCGCGACCAGCCGATCGACACGCCCGTGACAAAGCCGATCAGCGCGCCCAGCACGAAACCATTGGCCAGCAGGCGCAGCGAATACGCGGTCGACAGGCCCAGGCGCTGCCAGTCTTCATGCACCACGTCGATCAGGCTTTGCGGCGGCGCGAAGAAGGGCGAGGGCAGCACGCCGAGCTTGGCGGTGCTGATCTCCCACAGCGCGAACACCACAGCCAGCGCGACCAGCCATTGCCCGGCCGGCCGCAGCGTGCGCGCCAGCTTGCCCGCGCGGTGGCCCAGCAGCGAGATGGCGAAGAGCAGGGCGGCGACCACCAGCGTGGCAATGCCGAACTCGCGGGTGAAGGCCCAGTCGTTGAAGCCGACCTCCTTGTTCGGCCACAGCAGCGTGAGCAGGCCCAGCGCGACCCAGGCGGCTGCGGCGAGCAGGCCGGTGGGCCAGATGCCGGTGGGGGCGGGAGGGCGCAGCGCGACAGTCTGCGATGTTTTCTGCCGCGGTGCGTGATGAGCGGGCGCATTGCTCTGCAGCCCGAGCGGCGAGTCCAGAACCTGTTCAGCGGTGGTCATGCGAGAACGTCCAGCGACACATGGTTGGCGAATCGGACCACGTCAGTGCTTTTCTTCAGGATGCCGGCGTTGCGGAAGTCAGCGGCGAAAGCTTCCACCTCGTTGCGCAGCGCCTTGCCGGCCGGATGGTGCTTGTATGTGAGCTCGGCCAGCAGCTTCTGCAGGTCTTCGAGCGGCACCTTGGGCGCGTACTTCGAATAGATCCTGGCGGCTTCGTTCGGGTTCTCCGACACGTAGTCGGAGGCCTGCGCGAGCGCGCGCACCACCGCGGCAGCGCGCGGCTTGTCGTTGCGCGCCAGCTCGCCGCGCGCGCCGACGATGCAGCACAGGCGCTCGGCGTATTCGCCTTTGGCGCTGTTGGCGATCTCGGTGAAGACGCCGGGGTTGCGTTTCTCGATGAGGAACACGTTCGGGTCGCCGTCGGCAATCGCGTGGATCTCACCCTTCTTCACGGCCACGTCGAGCAGGTCAGCCGGGTAGACGCGCCAGTCGACGTCCTTCTCGATGTCGATGCCTTTCTTCGCGAGATGAATGGCATAGAACTGCCTGGCCGGGCTGTTCTGGTCCGACACGCCGATGGTCTTGCCCTTGAGACTGGCAAGGTCGGTCGTCACGCCCGAGGCCTTGGCTCCCACCAGACGCAGGCAGCCGCCGTGCACGCTGCCCACCACCTTGACGTCGAAGCCCGCTTCGAGCGGCTTCACCCAGCGGTGGATCAGGCCCACGCCCACGTCGGCCTTGGCGGTGGCCAGCGCCTCCAGCATCTGGTCGGACGAGCCGGCCCAGTTGAGCAGCTCGACGTCAAGCCCGTTCTTCTCGAAGAAGCCGCGCTCCAGCGCCACCGGCACCGGGGCCAGGCAGAAGCCGGCCTGGCTCCAGGCGAAGGTGAGCTTGCGCGGCTGCGAGCGTGCCGCGGTGGCGAGCAGGGCGCCGGAGCCCACGATGGCTGCCGCCACCCCGGCCTGCAGCACGCTGCGGCGCGAAGGCGGTAAGTGATCGAGAGGAACGGTCATCGCAAGCTTCTCCACCGAAAAATTGGAAGCTGCGAGTGTTGGCGCGCGAGGCCCGCGCGGCCAACGAATGAATGCGGCTATGGATATGCGCGCAACTACTTTTCCCTGGCGCCGAAGCTCTCCGCCAGGAATTCGACGATGGCCTGCACCCGCGCCGTGCGCCCCTTGCGGCTCGGCACCAGCAGCGTGACCGGCGCGCTGTCGAACTGCCAGTCGGCCAGCACGCGCACCAGCGTGCCGCGCGCCACGGCATCGGCCGCATCCCATTCGGAACGCAGCACGAGTCCCATGCCCTGTTCGGCCCACTGGCGGGCCACGCCGCCGTCGTTGGTGACGTAGGCGGGCGAGATGCGCAGGGTTTCGCGCTTGGCCTTGTTGGAGGCTGCGCGGCTGGCCGGGCGCACATGCCACAGCGTGACGTCTTCGTCGTTTTCGCGGATGCAGATGCAGCTGTGCTCCATCACGTCGCGCGGCACGCGGGGCACGCCGTGCAGGCGCAGGTATTCCGGGCTCGCGCACAGCCAGCGCTCGTTGGCGCTCAGAGTACGCGCCACCCACGACGAATCGCGCACCGTACCGATGTGGATCACCGCGTCGGCGTCGTGCCGGTCGGGCCACGGGGTCTCGCGCAGGTCGAGCTGCACGCTCAGCCCCGGGTGCAGCCGGGCGAAGCGCGCGAGCATGGGCGCTATGTACTGCCGGCCGTAGCCGAAGGGCGCGGCGATGCGCAGCGTGCCCGTGAGCCGCTGGTCGTCGCGCTGCATCGACTCGCGCAGCCCCTCGATCTGGCCGAGCAGCGCAGCCGCCTCGCGCGCGAAGCGTTCGCCCTCGGGCGTGAGGCTCAACCGCCGCGCGGTGCGGGTGGCGAGCGACAGGCCCAGCGTGGCTTCGAGCTTGCGCAGCCGCATCGACAGCGCGGGCGGCGTGACGTCGAGCGCGCGCGCCGCGGCGCTCAGTGAAGGTTCGCGCAGCAGGGCGGCCGCGAGCTGCATGTCTTCGATCTGGATCATTAACTTATGCTTAACGATTGATGACCATGCATTGAAGCACAAGCATGGCCTTGAAACGTACAGTCGGTGCCCATGCAACCCCAAAACGCCTATCCACGCGCCGTGCTTTTCGACCTGCTCACTGCGCTGCTCGATTCCTGGACCGTCTGGAACACCGCCGCAGGTTCCGAAGAGAAAGGCCGCGCCTGGCGCGCCGAATACCTGCGGCTCACCTATGGCTGCGGCGCCTATGTGCCCTATGAGCAGCTGGTGAAAGACGCCGCGCGCCACACCGGCATGGCCGACTCCGCACCCGACGCGCTCGAAGCGCAATGGGACACGCTGCCCGTGTGGGACGGCGCTCGCGAACTGTTGCTGGCGCTGAAGCCCCACTGCAAGCTCGCCGTGGTCACCAACTGCTCGAAGCGGCTCGGCCATCGCGCGGCGGCGCGGCTGGGCATCGATTGGGACGTGGTCGTCACTTCGGAGGAGGCCGGCTTCTACAAGCCCGATCCGCGCCCGTACCGCATGGCGCTCGATCGGCTGGGTGTGAAGGCAGAAGCCGCAGCCTTTGCCGCCGGTTCGGGCTATGACATGTTCGGCACATCGGCGGTTGGGCTGCGCACCTACTGGCACAACCGTGTCGGGCTGGCGCTGCCGCAGGGGGCTTCCACGCCCGAGCTGCAGGCGGCAACACTGGCACCCGCGCTGCCTTGGCTCCAATCCTTCAGCAAATGACGAGCTCGCTCATGAACAACACCCTCGCCACCATCGACACGCCCGCGGCCCTCATCGAGCGCTCGCGCATGCAGCGCAACATCGCGCGCATGCAGCAGCGCATGAGTGAACTCGGCGTGCGCTTTCGCCCGCATGTGAAGACCAGCAAGTGCATAGCCGTTGCCGAGGCGCAGCGCGAGGCGGGTGCGCAGGGCATCACCGTTTCCACGCTGAAGGAGGCCGAGCAGTTCTTCGCCGAGGGCTTCACCGACATCCTCTATGCCGTCGGCATGGCGCCGCACCGGCTGCAGCATGCGATGGACCTGCGCCGGCGCGGCTGTGCGCTGGGCATCCTCACGGACGGTGTCGAATCGGCGCGCGCAATCGCCGAGTTCGGCCGCGCGAACGGCGAAGTGTTCGACGTGCTGATCGAGGTCGATACCGACGGCCATCGCTCCGGCATCCGGCCCGAAGAAGACGCGCTGCTCGAAGTGGCGCACGTGCTGCACGACGGTGGCATGCGCCTCGGCGGCGTGATGACGCATGCCGGCTCCAGCTACGAGCTCGACACGCCCGAAGCCCTGCGCGCCATGGCCGAACAGGAGCGCTCGGGCTGCGTGCACGCCGCACAGCGGCTGCGCGAAGCGGGCCTGCCGTGCCCGGTGGTCAGCGTGGGCTCCACGCCCACGGCGCTGATGGCGGAAGCGCTCGAAGGCGTTACCGAAGTGCGGGCCGGCGTCTATGTGTTCTTCGACCTCGTGATGCGAAACATCGGCGTGTGTGCCGAGGACGACATCGCCCTGAGCGTGCTCACCACGGTGATCGGTCACCAGGCCGACAAGGGCTGGGCCATCGTCGACTCAGGCTGGATGGCGATGAGCCGCGACCGTGGCACGCAGAAGCAGAAGCGCGATTTCGGCTACGGGCAGGTCTGCGATGTCGATGGCAAGGTGCTCGACGGCTATGTGCTCAGCGGTGCGAACCAGGAGCACGGCATCCTGTCGCGCGAGGGCGCGCCGGACACGGGCATTGCGGCACGCTTTCCCATCGGGACGCGGCTGCGCATATTGCCGAACCACGCTTGTGCGACTGGCGCGCAGTTTCCGGAATATCAGGCGCTGTCTGAAGACGGCTCGCTGGAAACCTGGGGGCGCTTCCACGGCTGGTGAGCGGCCCCGGTATGCCCACGCGGGAGGCATGGGCGAATCGAATGGTCTGACATATACATGATGAATATCATGTAAAATGGCCCAATCATGCCGAGAACCTCCCGCCTGCAAAAGGAAGCCACGCACGAACGCATCGTGGAGACTGCCGCGCGCGCCATACGTCGCAGTGGCTATGGCGGCACTGCCGTCGCCGACATCATGAAAGGCGCCGGCCTGACCCACGGCGGCTTCTACGCGCACTTCGCTTCACGCGAGGCAATGCTTGCCGAAGCAGCGGACCGTGCGGGAGCAGAAGCGGTCGCAGCCTCCGCAAGCATCGCGGCCGAAGCACCGCCAGACCAGGCGCTGCAAGCTCTGCTGCAGGCTTATCTTTCCAAGGAGCACATCGAAGGCGTCGAGACTGGCTGCCCGATAGCAGCCCTCGGCTCCGAGATGCCACGCCAGGCGCCCGAGGTGCGGCGCGCGGCCACCCGCCGTATCAAGGAGATGATCGATCTCGTTGCCCGGCAGTCGCCCGACTGGGGGCAGCCGGGCGCGCACGAGCGTGCGCTCGTAACCGTCGCTACGGCAGTCGGAACATTGCTGATGGCACGCGCCGTCGACGATCCCAAGCTCTCTGAAGCGTTGCGCAAGGCGACGCTGGAGCACTTCGCTCCGTCCGGCGCCTGATTTCTCACGCAGACCAAGCTGAGATCGCGCTCGCCTTTAAATATGACATTCATCATCTAATTATCAAAAAATGACCAATATCCCCAACTCCCCAAGAGGCATCCCATGAAAAACGAAGGTTCCGTCGCACTCGTCACGGGTGCCTCATCAGGCATCGGTGAAGCCACCGCGCATCGGCTCGCGGCGGCCGGCTACAAGGTCTACGGCACCAGCAGGCGCGGAGCCACGGCGGGCAGCAGGCAACCCTTCGACATGCTGTCCCTCGACGTGACCAGCGACGAATCCGTAGAAGCTGCGGTGAATGAAGTGATGCGACTGAACGGCCGCATCGACCTGCTCGTGAACAACGCAGGGTTCGGCGTCGCACCCGGCGGTGCGGAAGAGAGCTCGATTGCACAGGCCCGCTCGATCTTCGAGACGAACTTCTTCGGGCTTATCCGCATGACGCGCGCCGTCCTGCCCCACATGCGGCGCCAGGGGAGCGGCCGCATCATCAACATCGGCTCGGTGCTCGGTTTCCTGCCGATGCCATATGGAGCGCTCTATGCCGCAACCAAGCACGCAATCGAAGGCTATTCCGAATCACTGGACCATGAGCTGCGCACCAGAGGCATCCGCGTCTCGGTCATCGAGCCCGCGTACACGAAGACGCCGTTCGACGCGAACTTTCTGGAGCCCGACGCCAAGCTCGACGAATATCGCGAGGCTCGCACGGGTGTGATCAAGAGGGTGAAGGAGGTGATGGCAACCGCTGACCAGCCAGACGTCGTGGCCGACACTGTGCTGAAAGCCGCCACTGCGGAGCGCCCGAAACTCCGGTACACCGCCGGCAGCCTCGCAAGCCGCCTGCAATTACTGCGCCGGTTTGCGCCTGCCGGTCTTCTCGATGCCGGCATCCGAAAAGACCTGCGACTCGACGCGAATCCGGCAGGGAACATGTGATGAAAGCGTTCATCATCGATCGCTATGGCCGCAACAGTGGGCTGCGCGCTGCCGAGATGCCGCGTCCGAAACTGCGGCCTGACGACGTGCTGGTCGAGATCCACGCTGCCAGCGTGAATGTGCTGGACTCCAAGATCCGCAACGGAGAATTCAAGCTCCTCCTGCCTTATCGCTTGCCGCTGATCCTGGGAAACGACGTGGCTGGCGTGGTGGTCGAAGTCGGATCGCAGGTGCGGCGATTCCGACCCGGAGACGAGGTCTATGCGCGACCCGATCAGGATCGTATCGGCGGCTTTGCGGAGTTCATTGCGATCAAGGAAGACTCGCTTGCGCTCAAGCCGAAGAACCTGAGCATGGAAGAGGCCGCTTCAATCCCCCTTGTGGGGTTGACTGCCTGGCAGGCGCTGATCGAGATGGCGCAGCTCAAGCAAGGCCAGAAGGTTCTTGTCCACGCAGGCTCAGGTGGCGTGGGGACGTTGGCAATTCAGCTGGCGAAGCATGCCGGTGCGTTTGTTGCCACCACAACGAGCACGGCGAACGTCGATTGGGTGAAGGGCCTTGGCGCCGATGTCGTGATCGACTACAAGAAGGGCGACTTCTCGGCGATCCTGCGCGACTACGACGTGGTCCTGAACAGCCTGGATGGCGAAACGCTCGACAAGTCGCTGCGCGTCCTGAAGCCTGGCGGAAAGCTCATCTCGATCTCGGGGCCGCCTGATCCCGCCTATGCGCAAGACATTGGTGCTTCCTGGTTCCTGAAACTGGCGATGCGGCTTTTGAGCCGTCGCATCAGGAAGAACGCACGACGCCACTCCGTGAGCTATTCGTTTCTCTTCATGAGGGCGAACGGAGCGCAGCTGCGCAGGATCACCGCTCTCATCGAATCCGGGGCTATCCGTCCGGTCGTGGACCGGATCTTTCCGTTCGAATCCACCAATGAAGCCATTGCGTATGTCGATGCCGGACGTGCAAAGGGCAAGGTCGTTGTGAAGGTTAGATAGGGCGCCCTCAGCAGGACTGCTCCTCGACCACCCGTCGCACCGTCAGCAACGCACTGCGCAAGCTGTCCAGCCCAACGGAGCCGAGCGCCAGCCGCAAGGCATGCGGCACATGCTGCGACGTGGCAAAGGGCTCGGCCGTCGACACCGAAACGCCTTCGCGCATCAGCGCCGCCGCGACCCGGTCGGCGCGTGTTTCTTCCGGCAAGGGCAGCCAGACGAAGTACGACGCGGGATGGCGCACGCATCGCAGCGCCGCGAGCGCTTCGCTGGCGATGATCTGCCGCATCGAAGCGTCGCGGCGCTTCTCGGATTCGAGCCGGTCGACCGTGCCGTCCTCCAGCCACGCACAGGCGATCGCCGTGGTCACGCCCGGCGTGCACCATGTCGTGGCCCGTATCGCCCGTTCGATCTTCGGCACCCACGCCTCCGGCGCAACGACGAAGCCCACGCGCAACCCTGTCGCCACGTTCTTGGACAAGCCGGAGACATACACCGTCGTTTCCGGTGCCAGCGTTGCCAGCGGCGGCGGTGGATCGTCGGCCAGAAAGGCGTAGGCCGCGTCTTCGATGACGAGCAGGCCATGCCGCCTTGCGATGGCGGCCAGCCGCCGGCGCCGGCTCGCGCTCATCACCCAGCCCAGCGGGTTGTGCAGGGTCGGCATCGCGTAGATGGCCTTCACGCGGCGGCGCGCGCACAGGCGTTCCAGCGCGTCCAGGTCCGGCCCCTGTCCGGATGCCGGAATGGGTGCCAGCTCCAGGCGGTGTGCCTCGGCCAGAACCTTGAAGCCGGGGTAGGTGAGAGCATCGACCGCGACCACGTCGCCCGGTTGCAGCAGCGCCATCACTGTCACCGCCAGGCCATGCTGCGCGCCGTCGACAAGCATCACTCTCGACGGCTCGGCTACCAGCCCGCGCGACGCGAGATGTCGGGCGACGCAGGCGCGTTCATGCATTCGCCCGCCATGGGGCGCATAGCGCAGCATCGCGTCCAGCTCGCCACCGGCGGCGAGCTGCCGTAGTGCGGCGCGCAGCAGCTCGCCCTGTCCGGGCAGCGACGGGTAGTTGAAGTTCAGGTCCACCAGGTCCGGTGCCATGGTCCGCTGATCGACGCCAACACCGCCGTGCATCGCCGCCTCGCGCACGAAGGTGCCGCGGCCGACCTCGCCGCTGACCAGTCCCATCGCCTCCAGCTCCGCATAGACGCGCGACGCAGTAACCAGCGCCAGGCCATGGCGCTCGGCCAGCCGCCGGTGCGTGGGCAGGCGGGTGCCCGGCAGCAGGCGTCCCGCGCGGATCTCGGCGGCGAGTTCATCGACCAGTTGCTTGTAGCGGGCTTCGGCCATCGTGCGATGTATCCATGACAATTTTTTGATTGTATTGATCGTCCGGCCTACGATGAGCGCATCTCACCCCTACGTACGAATCCCATGCACATCGCGATCCTCACCTTCGACGGCTTCAATGAACTGGACTCGCTCATCGCGCTGGGCGTGCTCAATCGCATCAAGAAGCCGGGCTGGCGCGTGAGCTTGTGCTGTCCGACCCCGGAAGTCACATCGATGAACGGCGTCACCGTTCGCGCCCAGTCGTTGCTGGAGGATGCGCGCCTTGCGGATGCAGTTGTCGTCGGCAGCGGGGTGAAGACACGGGAGGTCGTCGCCAGCCCCGAGCTGATGGGGCGCCTGGCGCTCGATCCGGCCCGCCAGCTGATCGCAGCGCAGTGCTCCGGCACTTTGATCCTGGCGAAGCTCGGCCTCGTGGGCGGCATACCGGCCTGCACCGACCTGACCACCAAGCCCTGGGTGCAGGAGGCCGGCGTGGAGGTCTTGAACCAGCCCTTCTATGCGCGCGGCAATGTCGCAACCGCAGGCGGCTGCTTTGCTGCGCCTTACCTGGCCGGCTGGATCATCGCCCGCACCGAAGGGCTGGAGGCTGCCGCCGCGGCGCTTCACTACGTCGCCCCCGTGGGCGAGAAGGAAGCCTACCTGGCCAACGCGCTGGGGAACATCACGCCGTACCTGCCGCAATGACCTCTTGCGCGGGCTGAATCCACAGCTCAGCGCCTTATGGGCGCATGCAGCACGGCATTCGCCCCCGACCCGGCCGAGGCTTGCGTCGGCGACGCATCGGCCAGTGTCCTGACCGGTGCGCAGCGTCCGTAGGTGTCGTCGAAGCGCACGATGTCGTCTTCGCCCAGGTAGCCGCCGGTCTGCACTTCGATCACTTCGAGCACGGTCTTGCCCGGGTTCTCCAGCCGGTGGATCGCGCCAGAGGGCAGGTAGATCGATTCGTTCTCGCGCACCAGCGTGACTTCACCGTTGCAGGTGGCGCGCGCCGTGCCCTTCACCACGATCCAGTGCTCGGCGCGGTGGTGGTGCATCTGCAGCGACAGCTTGCCGCCGGGCTTCACGGTCAGGCGCTTGACCTGGAAGCGTTCGCCCAGGTCGATGCTGTCGTACGCGCCCCATGGCCGCACCACGCGGCGGTGCTCGGTGGCCTCGGCGCAGCCTTCCAGCGAGAGCTTGCGCACCACGTCGGCCACCTGCTCGGCGCAGCCAGCGCCGGCCACCAGTACGGCGTCGGGCGTGTCCACGATGATCAGGTTTTCGGTGCCCAGTGCCACCACCGGCCGGTGCGGCGCGTGGATGAAGGTGTTGCGCGAGTTCAGCGCGCTGGCCTTGCCGCTCAGCCGGTTGCCCGCGTCGTCCGCCGGGTGCAGGCTGGCAACCGCGTTCCAGCTGCCGACGTCGCTCCACAGGCCTTCGAACTTCACGACCGCGATGTCCTTGTGCTTTTCGAGCACGGCGTAGTCGATGCTGTCGGCTCGGCAATCCTCGAAGGCTGCGCGGTCCAGCCGCAGGAAGCTGCCGTCGGTTGCAACGGCGGCAGTGGCGCGCTCGCAGGCCAGCAGGATGTCGGGCGCGTGCCCGCGCAGCGCTGCGATCAGCGTGCGCGCCTGCACGAGGAGGATGCCCGCGTTCCAGCTGTAGCCGCCATGCAGGATCAGCTGTTCAGCCACCGCAGCTGTCGGCTTTTCGACAAAGCGCACCACGGCCTGGCTGCGCCCGTCGGCCGAGGGCTCGCCGGCTTCGATGTAGCCGTACGCGGTGCTCGGGAAACTCGGCACCACACCGAAGGTGACGATCTTGCCGGCCTGTGCAGCCTCGATGCCGGTGCGCACGGTGCGGGCGAACAGCGCGGCGTCGGGAATGTGATGGTCGGAGGGCGCGAACAGCAGCAGGTCGTCGGGCTCGGCCAGCAGGGCGGCCGAGGCCATGGCCGCGGCTGTATTGCGCGCCACCGGCTCGAGGATCTGCCGGCCCGTGGCGTGCGCGTTTTCCACCGCTTCCTTCACCAGGAAGCGATGGTCTTCCGACGTGACGCAGGTGATGTCGGCATTCAGCACCGCCAGCCGTTCGAGCGTGAGATGCAGCAGGCTCTTGCCGCCGATCAGCGGCGCGAACTGCTTGGGCAGCGCCTTGCGCGACAGAGGCCACAGCCGCGTGCCGCTGCCGCCGCACAGGACCACGGGATGGATGAGGGGGGTGTTCATGATCGTTTGCGTTGTGGTGGGATGTGGGGGTTCAGATCAGGCCGGAGTACGCCGCATAGCTCACGGCCTGGGCACGCGAATGCACGTGCAATTTCTTGTAGATGTTCTTGATGTGGGCGTTGACGGTCTGCCCCGAGATGCCCAGCTTGACGCCGATCTCCTCGGTGACGTGGCCGCGCGCCACGAAGCGCAGGATCTCGCACTCGCGCGCCGTCAGCGTCGCTTCGCGCGGGGGCGGCTCCACCGACGGCGGCGTGCGGCTGTCGGGCCGGTGGCTCAGCCGCGAGAGCAGCCGGCGCGCCAGCCGGGGCGTGATGGCCGCGCCGCCGTTGACCACCTGCAGAACGGCCTGCGCGAAGCTCTGGAGCCACGCGTCCTTCAGCAGGTAGCCGGTGGCGCCCAGCTCGAAGGCATGCAGCACGTGCGACTCGTCCTCGAGCGCGGAGATCACGATGATTTCTCCCGTGCGATGTTGCTCGCGGGCTTCCTGGATCAGGTCGAAGCCGGTGCCGTCGCCCAGCCGCAGGTCGACCATCAACACGTCGAACTCGTGCGTGGCCAGCAGACGGCGGCCGTCGCGCAGGCTGCCGGCCTGGCCTTCGAGCTGGATGCGCAGGTCAGACAGCAGCTCCTGCGCGATCACCCGGCGCATGAACTCGTCGTCATCCACGAGCAGCACGCGCACCGGCGCATCCTCCTGCCCCGTCAGGAAGCCGGGCCACAGCGGCGCAACAGGCGGAACGATGCCCGGTGGAAACCCCGAGCGGCCATCGGCCTGCTCGCCAAGAAAGGGGGATGGGTTGTCAGACATGGGTGTGTCCCAGGTTGGAGTTGATATGCGTGCTGGTGCCGTTGCTCTGAAAGCGCGGAAAGTCCGCGGCAAAGGCCGGCGCCGGGTCGTCGAAGCCGTGCGGGTTCGCGGCCTGCCAGCGCCAGCTGTCCGCGCACATCTGGTCGAGGTCGCGGCGCGCGCGCCAGCCGAAGGCGAGAAATGCACTGCGAGCATCGGCCCAGTAGGCGGGCGCGTCCCCGGGGCGGCGCGGCCCGATGCGCAGGGCAATGCGGCGACCGCTCGCGCGCTCGAAGGCCGACACCACTTCGAGCACCGAGGCGCCACGGCCGGTGCCAAGGTTGGTCATGAGAATGCCGCTGTGGCGCACTGCATGGCGCAGCGCCGCCACATGGCCTTCGGCCACGTCCATCACGTGCACGTAGTCGCGCACGCCGGTGCCGTCAGCCGTTTCGTAGTCGGCGCCGTGCACCACCAGGCATTCGCGCTCGCCGGCCGCAACCTGCGAGATGTAGGGCATCAGGTTGTTGGGCGGCCCGTGCGGGCGCTCGCCGAGCAGGCCGCTTTCGTGCGCACCGACGGGATTGAAGTAGCGCAGGCAGGCAATGCCCCAGCGTGCGTCGGCCTGAGCCAGGTCGGCCAGCACGGTCTCGACCATCGCCTTGGTGCGGCCATAAGGGTTGACCGCGCCGTAAGGTGCACTCTCCGCAATGGGCGAGGGCTGCGAGTCGCCGTACACCGTGGCCGACGAGGAGAACACCAGCGTGCGCACATCGGCGCGGCCCATGGCTTGCACCAGCGCCAGGGTGCCGGCCACGTTGACGTCGTAGTAGCTCACCGGGTCGGCCACCGATTCACCGACCGCCTTCAGCCCTGCGAGATGCACGACCGCTTCGACCCCGTGCGCCGCGAACGTGCGGTCGAGCGCCGCCGCGTCGCGCACGTCGCCGCGCACGAGAACGGGTTCGACCCCCGTGATGCACGCCACCCGCTGCAGCGAGCGCGCGTCGCTGTTGACGAGCGAGTCGAGCACCACCGGCTGATAGCCCGCCGCGATCAGCGCCACGCAGGTGTGGCTGCCGATGAAGCCGGCGCCGCCGGTCACGAGGACCCTGGGTGCGGATGTGGACTTGGGCATGGTCGTGGTCCTCGTGTGGGGTGCCGCGTCAGCCGGCGATGCAGCGCTGCAGTTCCTCTTCGAGGCGCTGCAGGATTGCGTTGCGGTCAAGTTCGGCCTCGGCGAAACGGCGGCCGGCGGAACCCAGCAGCTCGCGCGTTTCGGGCGACATGGAGAGCTGTTCGATGGCATCGGCCAGCGCGGCCGCATCGCCCGGCTCGACCACCACGCCGCGGCCCCACACGGCCTCGCTGAGCGCGGTGCCGGCGTGCGCGGTCACGATCACGGCGCGGCCGCTCGCGAGCATGCCGCCCAGCTTCGACGGCATGACGAGGTCGGCGGCATCGGCGCGCTGGGGCAGCACGTGGATGTCGGCCATGCCCAGCAGTTCGTTGAGTCTTTCGGCAGGCTGCAGGTCGAGAAAATGCGTGTTGCCCAGCCGGGTGCAGGCGTCCATCAGCGAGGCACGGCTCGGGCCGTTGCCGCAGAACACGAAGTGGATGTTGTGGGAGCACACCAGCAGGCGCGCCGCCTCGGCCAGCAGCTCGATGCCCTGCTTGCTGCCGAGGCTGCCCGCGTAGAGCACGACCACCGCGTCGGCGGGAATGTTCAGCTCGGCCCGGAAGCCCTGTGCCGACACGCCTTCGACCACCGGCGGTCGCGCAACGGGCTGGATGGCCTGCACGTCGACCCAGTTCGGAAACAGCACCAGCCGCGATTCGTCCACGCCTTTCTCCAGCGCCTTGGTGCACATCGTGGAGGAGATGGACGACACCCGGTCGAACTTGCGCATCAGCCAGCGCTCGGCGGCCAGGGCGAAGCGCCGCACCCGCTCGCCGCGCACCCAGCCGAGGCCGAATGCCGCGTCAACTTCGTAGTCCTGCACGTGCAGCCAGGAGCGGATGCCGAGCAGCTTCGCGAAGCACAGCGCGGCCGGCGCGCAGGAGATGGGCGGCTCCACCACGAACACCACGTCAGGCTTCCAGCGCAGTTGCGCCAGCAGCAGCGGAATGCTCGACAGCGTGAAAGACAGCAGGTGCCCGATGCGTCCCAGTGCACGAGGCTTCGACGGCACCCAGGTGGGCGCACGGCACACCGTGACGCCGTTCCAGTCGGTCTTGCGGTAGGCCCAGGCCGAGTAGCCCTCGAGCACCGACCACTGCGGAAAGAAGGGCGGCGACGCAATCACCCGCACCTCGTGCCCGCGGGCGTGCAGCCACTCGGCCATCTCGCCCGAGTACTTGCCGATGCCGGCCAGCTCGGGAGCGAAGTTCATCGAGTAGACGAGGATCTTCACGATGCCTGCCTCCGCGTCAGCAGGCGCACGATCGGGAAGAAGCCGAATTGCAGGCGCATGCGCGTCTCGTACAGCACGAAGTCGGTCACGCAGGCAATGAAGAACACGTAGTGCGGCTTGTCCGGAAAGACCATCACCACCGCGCCGTATGACGCCAGCCGCAGCGCAACCTCCACCAGCGCCCAGGCGCCGAGCGAGCCCATCGAGGTCTTCAGAGACAGCACCATCTCGTGGTGGATCGTGTAGGTGCGCAGCAGGAAGTACGGCGCAATGCACATGAAGATGGTGCGCGCCTCGTTGCCCAGCTTGAGCAGCGGCGCGGCCACCGAGATGAGCGCGGCCAGCCCGACGAAGAGCCCGCAGCCCAGCAGGAAGGAATGCTTCGCCAGGCGCAGCTTGGCCGCGGTGAAGTTGCCCGCGTCCGTCTCCAGCATCGCAGGCGTCTTCGTGACCAGGAAGGCCTGCACGAACTGCGACGGCGCCTCGGCCAGCAGGAACGCGAGCTTGAAGGCCCCCACGTAGCTCAGCGGCATGAAGTACGCCACGATGAGCAGGTCCGACTTGCGCAGCAGGAACATGAGCAGCGAATACACCGTCGCGCCGGCCTGCGACGCCAACCCGAGCGCGGCGCGCCCGGCTGGTGGCGCTGCGCCGTTGCCCGGCAGGCCGACGGCCACGCACACCACCACGACGGCGAACAGGTTGATGAGCAGCAGGTGCGCCACGCCCAGGTCGAAGCGCACCGCTACACACAGGCTGATGCCCACGACCAGGATGGTCGCGCGGATGCCGCCCTCCAGGTTGAGCAGCCCTGCGTGGCCGAGGCCGCGACCGAACGAGAGCCGCAGGCTGTTGAACGAGAAGACCGCCAGCGTGGCCACCAGCAGAAGGAAGGGCGCATCGCCCACGGGCATGTGCTGCACCGTGAGGATCACCGTCACCAGCACCGTGGCCAGCGGCAGGCCGATGGCCAGCGTGCGCACCACGTCGCCGCGCGTCACGCCCGGCGGCACGCTCGCCGCATTGCGCGAGAACAGCAGCGAGCTGCCCAGCGTGCCCATCACCAGCGCCACCTCCATGACCGACTGGTAAATGGAGTACTCGCCGAAGCGCGCCGGCGAAATGCTCGCCGCCATCAGGAAGATCGCCAGAAAGCCCGACAGGTACACATACAGCCGCGAAGCGAGCGCGCCCAGGCCCGACAGCCAGGCCATGCGCGCGCCGGGCGGAGCAAGTGACAGGCTGAAGTGCTTCATGGCGTCGGCTGGCTTCACGCTTACTTGCCGACCGGGGCGCGAGACACGCGGCCCGTGTCGAACAGCCGGCGCACGAATGCGCCGGCCCGGAACGCGTTGTTCTTCGCGCGGCGGGCCATCTGCAGCGCGTAGGTCACGGCCGCCACGGTGTGCATGTGGCCGCGCAGCGCGAAGGGCATGGCCATCTTGGCGCTGCCCTGGAAGTGCAGGGCGACCACGCGCGTCAGTTCGCCGGCGGTGCTCGTCAGCCAGGCCTTGCCGTCGCGGTACGCAATGCGCTTGGCGCCGCCAAGCACCTTGAACTCCCGCCGCACGAGGTTGTGCATGCCGTTGATGTTGTGGTCGATGACCGTGCCGTCGAGCACGCGGTTGATGGGAGCGTCGTTGCCCGTGGCGTGGGCCCAGAGATAGAGCAGGGTCATGTCGGACACGCCGCCGCGCACGCCCCGCGCGGCAAAACGCCCCGCGATGTCACGCAGCTTCCTGCGGCCCGAGGGGGTGGCGTAGCTGTCGAGCACGTAGGCCACGAAGCGGCGCAGGCCGTTCGCGGTCCAGTAGCTCACGTGCGGCGAGATCTGGCAGGGGTTCCAGCCGTCCGCGGACTGCATGCAGGAACCAGAGAAGTCGGACTTGCCCGCAAGCCGCGCGATATGCGGCGCCGCACCCTGAAAAAGCAGCACATCGCTGTCGATCAGCACGAATTCGCGCACTTCGGGGTGGGATTCCAGAAACTGCGCTAGGAGAAAGTAGCGCCGAAAGCAGATCTTTTCGAACTCCGGCGGGTTGCTCGACAGATGCACGTAGGACCGGCAGAAGCGTTCGTAGGCCGGGCCCGCGTCGGTGTCCGACAGCACGAAAAGCGGCTCGCCGGCCAGCGCCGCCGATTCGCGGCACAGCGCGAGGGTCTTGTTCTGGCGGTCTTCCACGACGATGAAGGGCAGGGTTGGGTTCATGGCGCTTGGTTGAGGGTTGATGGGATGTGACAGCATTCGTTGTGTTCAGGGCTTGCGCGCCGTAACGCTCTTCATCAGCGCGACGTGCGCGGGAAGAAAGCGGCCGGCGGCGTCGATGGGCATGTCCAGCGTGAAGAGGCCGCGCACGGCGGCCGCTTCCGAAATCCAGCTGCGCAACTGCGCCGCCGTGAAGCGCGCCGGCGCCTCGCGGCCCCACGAGGCGCTCAATGGCGTCAGCACATGGAGCGCGAGCTCCGACGGCGGGGCGGTGAGGTGCGCGGGTGGTTGCATGTATTCGCCGGCCATCAGGTTCTGGCAGGGCGCCGACTTGACGCTGAAGCGCTCCGCGCCTTCGCCCGCGTTGAAGGCCAGCCAGCGGTTGGTAGCGCCCGTGCGGGCCGCGCTGCACAGCATTTCCCAGCCGGCGGGCGTGATGCCCTTCGTGTTGTAGGTGCCGTCGAACCACCAGCCGCTCACGAGCGAGCCGTAGCGCTCCGACCAGTCGCGGATCACGCTCGACCAGGCGGCGATGAAGCGTGCGGGCGGCGGCTCCTGCTCGGACACGTCGCCCAGGCAATCCATCAGCGCGGGGTCTGCCTGCGGCGCACGAAACGGCAGGTAGAGGATCAGCGAGATGCCGCGCTTGCGCAGCGCCTGGCCGATTTCCATCGGCAGGTCGCGTGGCGAGCGGTTCGCGGCGCTGCCCGGGCAGAGCACTTCGAGCGCGGCATTGGGCGCGATGTACTGGCCGTTGTTCTGGCCCAGCGTCAGGATCAGGTGCGAAGCGCGCATGTCCGCGAGCGTCGACGCGAAGGCCTCGACGTCGAAACGCTTGATCTCGTTGATCGACTGCTTGTCGGGCAGGTAATGCACCATCACGCCGAAGCCCGGCATCGGGGCGCCCGCCGATGTGCCCGCGGGTTGCGCGCGGCCGGCCAGCGGCATCACTGCCAGCAACAGCAGCGCTGCAAGAAAACGCATCGCGGGGAACGGCCATTTCGTCATGGCATGGCCCGGGCGAGCGACAGCGCGCCGCGCTTGAGCATGAGATAGCGCCCCGCGACCGCGGCTGGCGCGCAGGCAGTGGCATGGACCCACACCGGATGCGTGCGCTCGTGGCGCGCGAGGTGCTTGGCCAGCTGGTACGGGTCGCTGGCAGCGCTGCCCACGAAGAAGCCGTAGTCCGCGAACAGCTCGCGATGCACCGGAATGTCCGACAGCAGCAGCGGCACGCCCAGCGTTGCTGCCTCGGCCGCCGAGAGGTTGAAGCCCTCGAAGGTAGACAGCGAGATGAACGCGGTGGCGCCCTGGTACAGCCGCAGCAGTTCGTCGCGCGACACCAGCCCCCGGTGCCGCACCGAGCCACGCACCTCGGGCGCCAGCGCGGCCACCATGCGCTCGACATCGGCCGCGCCGTTGCCGGTGATGTCGAGGTAGTCGACCAGGCCCGCGCGCTTCATGCGCTCGAAGAGGGCGAGGATGCCGCCGAAATTCTTGTGCGGGTAGTAGTGGTAGGCCGCGATGAGGTAGCGCTCGCCCGGGGCCGCATCCGTTGCTGCACCCGGTGTAGTGGGTGCCGCCGCGACCCGGGGCGCGTCCACCGGGTTGAAGATCACAGCCGAATGCTCGCAGCGGCCGAAGTGGCGCTCGAAGTCCAGTTGGCTGCTGCGGCTGATGAAGACCACGTCCGCCGCGCTGTGCGCCGCGCGCCACAGGCTCCAATCGAGGAAGAGCCGCTTGCTGCGCCTGAAGTACTGCGGGTAGGCCTTGTACTGCAGGTCATGGACGATGACGATCGAATCGCGATGCCGCCCGAACAGCGTCAGCGGCAGGAAGTAGTTGGGAAACACCGAGAACAGCTGCTCGCCCATGAGCAGCGCGCGCAGGTAGTGGAAGTTGTAGAGCAGCGTGTCGAGCACGAAGCGGCTGATCTTCAGGCGCTGCGCCAGCGCGTAGATGCGCGGATGCCGCTCGCTGACCGGCTCGATGCGGTCGTCCCGCGACATCCGCATGTGGCGCAGCAGCACCTCGGACACGTTGAGCACGCCGCCGGCCGCCTTGTTCAGGCGCACGGTGTCGTAGTAGAGGTAGGTGGCCATGTGCGACGTCCTCACGCACTCGGAAGGCCGTGACGCACCGCGCGCGGCAGCGGCCGGCGGGCGCGGGAACTCAGGGCGCCGGCAATGACGGCGGCGATCAGGCCCGAAACCGCGAACGGTCCCCAGCCCAGGATCGGGCCGCGCATGAACGGCACGTAGGCGGCGAGCAGCACCAGTGCCGACAGGTAGGAGCCCGACAACGGCCGGTTCGGATCGATGGCGCGGTCGACCACGCGAAAGCCCGCCGAGATCGCATAGCCGAACAGCGCCGGCCCCGCCAACCCGAAGTCGAAATACGCCGTGGTGAAGGGTGGCAGCGACAGGTTGCTCTGCGAGAAGTTGCCCAGGATGGCCGACCAGCCGAGTGGGTCGAAGTCCGGGAACATCTTCAGATCGCGCGGCAGGAAGAACGAGAACGCCGAGAGCAGGTAGCGGCCCCAGCCGAGATCGGGAATGGGTGCGCGCTCCAGGATGCCCGCGACCACGAACATGGCGTCGAAGTCCTGGCTGAACGGAAAGGTCGTGAGCTCCTCGCCCCAGAAGCTGCCGCGCGAGATCAGGTTCAGCACCGGGCCCAGGCCCGCGATGGAGCCGAAGATCACGCTGCCGAGCAGCCAGCGCCGGCTGCGCCCCAGGGCGTGGATGAGCAGCGGCAGCAGCCCGATCAGCAAGACCTGCCGCGCCGTGTTCACCGGGTTGGCTGCAGCCAACGCCAGGCCGAACGCCAGGCCTGCCGCGCACCAGGACCACAGCGTGCGACGGCGCACAGCGTGGATGGCCAGGGCCACGAAGCACATCAGCACCACCAGCTTGGGCAGCGTGGAATAGAAGATGAAGTCGATCGGCACGTTCTCTTCGCCGCCACTGGTACCAGTGAGGCCGCGCGCCACGAAGTTGAGCTCGGGCTTGATGAACAGCGTGGCGAAGGCCGCGAGCGAGCAGCTCAGCAGCAGAAGAAGAGGATGGGCCACGCCGACCAGGCGCCGGTCGTGCCCCCCGGGCAGGTGCGCGGGTACGTCGGGCACGCCCAGCCGCGCGGCCTCCACACCCGCCATGTACAGCAGCAGGAGCATCAGCGCCTGCGTGTGCGCCGCCGTGCTCATCACGCCGGCCTCCCAGAACTCCACGTCGTGCGAGATCTGCATCGCCGGCGCGATCGAGAAGTACGTGAGGATCGTCGCGTAATGGATCAGCAGGAACACGCTGGAGCCCGAGGAGCCCAGCAGCGAGAGCTGAATCAGCGACAGCGCACACACCGCCGCATAGCCCCACACGGGGTCGACCAGGCCGCACAGCATGGCGCAGACGATGCCGGACCAGAAGGAGAGGGTTCGCATGGTGGGCCTGCTGTGGTGTGGCTGCCGGGTTGGCTCAGGCGGCGACCTGCGCCGTCTGGATCGGGTCGATTTCCTCGACCGGGCGAATCGCCGTCTGGTAGTCGGCGTAGGTGCGGCCAAGCCCTTCGGCCAGCGATACCGTCGCGTGCCATCCGAGGCTGCTGGCGCGCGACACGTCGAGCAGCTTTCTCGGCGCGCCATCGGGCTGCGCGAGGTCGTAGCGGATGGCGCCGGTGTAGCCCACCACGTCGCGGATCAGCTCGGTGAGCTCGGCGATCGACACGTCTTCGCCGGTGCCGAGGTTGATGTGCCCGCGCATCGCGTCGGTCTGCCGGTCGTATTCGGCGCGCGACAGGTTCATCACCTCGATGCAGCCCTCGACCATGTCGTCGACGTACAAAAACTCGCGCCGCGCGCGGCCGCTGCCCCAGATCAGCACGCTTGGCGCATTGCTGATCTTTGCCAGGTGAAAGCGCTGGATCAGCGCCGGCACCACGTGGCTGTTTTCAAGGTGGTAGTTGTCGCCGGGGCCATACAGGTTGGTCGGCATCACGCTGCGGTAGTCGATGCCGTGCGTGGCGCCGTACTGGCGGTTGTAGCTCTCGCACAGCTTGAGGCCTGCGATCTTGGCGATCGCATAGGGCTCGTTGGTGGGTTCGAGCTTGCCGTTGAGCAAGTATTCCTCGCGGATCGGCTGCTCCGCCATGCGCGGGTAGATGCAGCTGGAGCCGAGGAACAGCAGCCGCTTCACGCCCGAAACGAATGCCTGGTGCGTCACGTTGGTGGCGATCGCCAGGTTCTCGTAGATGAACTGCGCCGGGTAGGTCATGTTGGCGTGGATGCCGCCGACCTTGGCCGCCGCCAGGTAGACCTGGTCGATCTGCTCCGTCGAGAAGAAACGGGCCACGGCCGCCTGGTCGAGAAGGTCGAGTTCGCTGTGGGTTCGCGTCACCACGTCGTGGCCCAGTTCGCGCAGGCGCCTTGACGTCGCCTGACCCACCATGCCGCGATGACCTGCAACAAAGATACGCATATGAGCTTTCGTGAAGAGGTTGATGAAGTTCGAGGGAGACGAAATCGAAAGAAATCGAAAGGAAAGGTGATGGCCGTGGCTAGCGCGACCCGCGCGCACCGGTCACCACGCCGAAGGTCTTCAGCAGGATCCCGAGGTCCCGCCACAACGACAGGTGGGCCACGTACTCGGCGTCCATCGCGGCGCGGCGGCGGTAGCTGATCTCGTTGCGCCCGCTGATCTGCCACAGGCCCGTGATGCCCGGGCGCACGGCGCAGTAGTGGTCCCAGTAGTCGCCGTACAGATCCTTCTGCGTGAACATGCAGGGGCGCGGGCCGACCATGCTCATGTCGCCCTTGAGCACGTTCCAGAACTGCGGGAATTCGTCGATGCTGTACTTGCGCAGGAAGGCGCCGAAGCGGGTGATGCGCGGGTCGTGCACCAGCTTCTGGTAGATCGCCCATTCGCGCCGCGCGGCCTCGTTCTCGCGCAGGTGGCGCGCCAGCACCGCGTCGGCGTCGGCCACCATCGAGCGGAACTTGTAGAACTTGAAGACGCGCCCGTCCTTGCCGTAGCGCGGCTGCATGTAGATGGCCGGGCCGCCCGAGGTGTAGAGCACGCCGAGCCAGATGAGCGCGTAGGCCCAGCCGAAGAAAACGAAGAACGAGCCGGCCATCAGGATGTCGGCCGCGCGCTTGGCATGGCGCAGCCAGGGCGAGCCGCCGAGCGGCCCGTACGCAGCCGTGTTGGCAGCCGTGTTGGGCGCCGAGCCACCTGTTCCTCGCCCTGCGGAGGTGGTCGATCGAATCGTGCTCATGATGTCGCGTGCTCCGGTTCGATGCGTTTGGGCATGACGGTGTCGGCCGTGTCCAGCGCGTAGTGGGGTTCGCTGCGTGTTGTTGTGGCCGGGGCATAGCCGTAGTAGCCGTAGCCATAGCTGCGGTGCTGGCGCCGCGAGGTGTCCACCGCGTTGAACACCACGCCGTGGAAGGCCGCGCCCACGTGGGCCAGGCGCTTGGCGCTTTCCACCAGCTCGCCCATCTCGCTGCTGTCGGCCCGGGCCACCAGCAGCAGCGTGCCCATGCTCGGCGCCATAGTGGCGGTCTCCGACGCCAGCAGCGTGGGAGGCGCATCGACGATCACCACGTCGTAGCGTGCGGAAAGCGTTGCCAGCGTGTGCTCGAAAGCATCACTGGCCATCAGGCCGGCGGGGTCTGGATGCAGCGTGCCAGCGCTCATCACGTCCAGGTTCAGCAGCACGCGGTGGTGGATGCCCTGCTCGAGCGGCACGCCGCCGGCGAGCACGTCGGACAGGCCGTTCTTGCGCTGCAGGCCGAACTCCTCGCTCAGGCTGCCGCGGCGCAGGTCGCCGTCGATCAGCAGCACGCGCTTGCCCGAGGATGCGAGCAGCGTGGCGAAGTTCGACGACACGAATGTCTTGCCCGCGCCGGCCGTGGCGCTGGAGATGAGCACCCGGTTGTTGGGCGCGCCCAGCATCGCGTACTGCAGCGTGGTGCGCAGGCGGCGCAGGCCTTCCAGCGCAGGGTCTTCCACATGCAGCGCTGCCAGCACCTTGACGCCGGGTTTGCCGGTGCGGATGGCGCGGTCGAGCACGCGCTGCTGGGTGCTCAGCGGAATCGTGCTGTACACGCTCAGGCCTGTGACGGCCTCGATGTCCTCGGGGTTGCCGATGGAGCGCTTCAGGTTCTTGCGCGCCAACGCCGCGGCGCCGCCGAGGAACAGGCCGCCCGCCAGCGCCAGAGCGATGACGATCAGCGGCTTCGGCCGCACGGGCTTCTCGGCCAGCAGGGCCTGGTCGAGCACGCGCACGTTGGCAACCTTGCCTTCCTTGGCCAGCCGCATCTGCAGCGAGCTGTTCAGAAGCGTCGCGTAGAGGTCGGTGTTGACCTTGATGTCGCGCTGCATGCGCAGCGAGTTCTGCTGCAGCATGGGCATGCGGCGGATGCGACCGTCGACCGCGCCGAGTTCCTTCTTCAGCGAAGCGATCTGCGAGTCAAGCGTCTGCACCATGGGGTGCGCGGAAGTAAAGCGGCCCACCAGGTCCAGCCGCTTCTGCTTCGCATCGAGCAGCTTGGCCTGCAGGTCCACGTTCTGCGCCAGGGCATTGCGGGCCTCGTCGTCCAGGTTGATGGTGCCGTTCTGGTTGCGGTACTGGTTGTAGGCGTCTTCCGACTGTTCCAGCTGCTGCTTGAACTTGGGCAGTTCGGTGCCCAGGAAGGACAGCGCGCGCTCGGCCTGCACCGTCTTCTGGTCGATGTTCTGGCGCACGTACAGGCGCGAGATCTCGTTGAGCACGTTGGCCAGCTGGCCGCGGTTCTCGGCCTGCAGGCTGACGTCCATCACGCCGGATTGCTTGCCTTTCTCGACCACGCGCAGGTCTTTCTGCAGCCCCAGCAGGGTGAGCTGCTTCGAGTAGCGCACCAGCTCGAAGGCGCCGCCGGGCTGGGCCTCGAACGAACCCACCAGCAGGTGCAGTGCGCCGCCGGGCACGGTGGCATCCAGCGGCACGCCGGCCTTGCCAGTCAGCGGCGTTTCCAGGTCCGGGTTGGTCAGCGTGTAGTTGCCGCCTTCGCCCGCGATCAGCGTGAACTTCTTGCCCTCGAATGCGCTCGGCACGTCCATCTGCGCCACGGCAATCTGCTCGGTGCCCGAGACGTAGTTGCCCATGCCGAAGATGCCGGGGGTGGAGAGATGGCTCGAATGCCGCGCGAGGAACTCGCCCACCACCGGCGTGTAGAGCGGCTTGGCGCTGATGAAGAGCTTGGTGTTCTCCATGGCCTGGCCGAGCACCATGCGCGAGCGCAGGATCTCGGTCTCGCCGGCGGTCGACGTCTTCACGCTGATGCCCCCGCCGCCGTTGGCGTCACCTGGGAAGTTGCCGCCCGAGCGGTCGGGGTCCTCGACCTGGATGAGGATGTTGGCCTCGTACATGCGCTGGCCGAACAGCGCGTAGCCCACGCCCACCAACAGGGCCAGTGCCGCGATGATGGCAATCAGCCAGCGGCTGTCGATCAGGATGTCGAGGTATTCGTGGAACCGGGATTCCCGGGTCCAGGCGGTGGTCTCGAGCACCGTCACGGGGGCTGCCGCGGGTGCGGGAAGCGTAGGTTGCCAACGCGCGTTCATGGGATTCACCTTTTCCTGTTGCGGGGGTGCTGGGCGCTTACCGGCGTGCGGTGTCGCGGGCAAGGTTGATGACCTGGGCGGCCGGCAGAATCAGGCCGAACACGCGGCTCAGGCTGACCAGCGGCACGCGGTCGACGTACACCACGTCGCGCGGCTGCAGCTCGAAGCGGTCGGCCAGCGCGAGCGCCACCGGGTTCTTCGCGTTGAGGTTGTAGACCTGCTGCACGTCGAGGTTGTCGGGTGAGTTGCGCACCACGTAGATCTGGCCGGGGTCGGAGGTGGCCAGGTCGGGTCCGCCCGCGTCTCCCAGCGCCTCGTTCAGGCTCAGCCGACCGTTGTTGCGCATCTGCAGCGCCGACGGCGCCTTGACTTCGCCCATCACGTAGACCCGGCTGTCCTCGCGGGTGCCGACGTTCACCACGTCGCCGTTGCGCAGCGGGATGTTGTTGCCGTCGGCGCCCAGGGCCTGGAGCACCGGCAGGTTGATCTCCGTCGAGACACCGCCGCGCGTCAGCGTGATGCGCGAACGGTCTCCGGCCTGCGTGAAGCTGCCGGCGCGGCTGATGGCCTCCGACAGCGTCATCGGCACGTCGGTGAAGATCTGCAGGCCGGGCGTGCGCACCTCGCCCTGCACGTAGGCACGCTGGCTGCGGAACGACTGGATGCGCACCGAAACCTGCGGGTCTTTCACGAAGGCCTTGATGCGCTTCGCGACCAGCTCCGACGCGCCGCTCTCCGTCAGGCCCTGCAGCTTGGCACGCCCGATGTAGGGGAAGAAGATCTCACCCTTGGCATCGACGATGAAGCCGGGCGCAACAGTCACGCCGGTCGGGTCGGACTGCTGCGCGATCACCGCGCCGGCGTTCGGCAGCAGCTCGGGGTGGTCGTACACGATGATGCCGACCACGTCTCCCGGCCCGATGGTGTAGGTCGGCGGCGCGGCGAACAGGCGCTTGATGCTGTCGGGCACGCTCTTGGGCTTCTGCGCGATCTGCGCGCGGATCAGGTCGGGCGTGATCGCAATGACCTTGCCGCTGCCGGCGGAGGCCGTGCTGTCACCCGTTGAGCGGTCGAAGCCCAGCGGGCCCACCGAGCCGAAGCCCGGCGCGCAGCCCGAAAGCGCGACCAGCCCGAGGGACAGCAGCAGGGCCAGGCCAAGCCATCGCAAGCGGGACTCCACCTGTGCCTGGGCACGGATTGCGAGAGGGCGCGTTCCGCATGACTGCGTCGCTGGATCTTTGCGTTGCATGGTGATCTCCTTGACGGCCGGTTGAAGGTGGGTGCTCGGGGTGAATGAAAGGGTGAGAGGGCTCGCCTCAGGGCGCAGCCCAGGTGGTGGGCATGGCGTGTTCGGCGCCCGCGAGCGGGCGGCTCTGGCTGCGTCGTTCGGTGCTGGCGCCGAAGCAGCGGTCGGTGACCCAATCGCCGACACACTGGAGGAACAGCCGCTGCCCCTTCTCCGTGCAGACGGTGTGATCGACCTCGCCCATGAACTCGTACTGCACTGCCTGCGTGAAGGGCAGGCGGGCGAAGGCGCCGAGCTGGTCGCGGCCGCGGTCGCATACATGCAGCGAGCCCGAATACAGCAGCTGCACCGCCACCTTGCGTTCGACCAGGCTCTGCAGCGCAGTGCCGAACCAGGCCGCGTTGACTTCAGGCGCGCGCTTCTCCGCGAAGAAGCCGGGCAGCGCCGTTGTCGAGTGGCTGCGCGAAAAGTGGCGTTGCAGCCAGCGCCTGGCCTTGCCGGGAAAGGACGGGTGCGCGGGCGCGGCCAGCGCGCGGCGCAGGTTGCGCTCCCAGCGGGCGCGCCGCTCGGGGAAGGCGAAGCCGTCGAACAGCGACACCGCCACCACGCGCGCATCGGCCAGGGCCGCCGACATGGCATGTTCCACGCCCGAGCACATGGCGACGATCACGAACTGCCGGGCACCCAGCATGCGTTCGGCTATGTCCATGGCCGCCTGCAGGCCGTGCACGGCACGCGCCTGCAGGTCGGGCGAGGTGTCGAGCGCGTCGCTGTCACCCACGCCGCCCAGGTCGAAGCGCAGGCTGCTCACGCCGCGCGCGGCCAGCACGTGCGCCAGCTTCACGTTGATGCGGCGCGGGCCCACGCGGTGGTTGGCGCCCATGTTGAACATGAGGCAGGCAATGCCGCCCGGCGTCTGCTGCGCGGGCGCCGTAAGCATGCCCACCAGCGCCTCGCCGGGGCCGAAGCGCATCGGCGTCTGCGTTGCTGCTGCCGTTGCTGTCGTCATGTCATTCATGAAGAGCCCCCTGGAGGCGGTTGAGCGCATCGGCCGGGACCATCGCGCTGTTGGGATACGGGTCGGAGGCCCAGTCGAGCTGGTGCTTGAAGTACGCGAGGCGAACCGGCATGTGGCGCGATTGCTGGTCGGCCGCCCATTGCGCGGTGCGTTCGTCGTCGGGCTCGGCCAGCACCAGCGTGTCGTGCAGGGCAGTGAGCGGCAGCGACTCGGGAACCAGCGCCGCAAGCTGAGCGCGCAGCGCGGGCGAGAGCGCGGTGCCCAGGGCCTCCTCGGGCAGCGCGTCGGGCTCCTGCACGAGGCCGCGGCGCCAGGCCAGGTCGGGGATGCAGAAGGTCGTGTCGATGGCGGCCACGTGCTGTTCGCGCAGCTGCCGCGCATAGCGGCGTCCGTCGATCACCGGCTCCCACAGCACCAGCCGCACGGGGTCGCAGCGTCCGCCGCGCGCGGCCAGCACGGCCAGGGTTGCACCAAGCCGCGCGCCGATCCACACGATGGAGGCGCCCGGTGCGCGCCGGCGCAGTTCCTCGTGCGCCGAGCACAGGTCGCGGCGCCAGCCGTCGAGTTCGCCCTCGCTCTCGTCGCCGGGCGAGTCGCCCGATCCGTAGAAATCGAAGCGCAGCGTGGCGATGCCGGCGCGCGAGAGGCGCTCGGCCAGCACCTTGAAGAAGCGATGGGTGCGCAGGCCCTCCTGCCCGAAGGGCGGGCACAGGAGCACCGCGGTGTTCTCGGCCCGGTCTTCGTCGGCGGCATGGAACACGCCGAAGACCTGGCGCGAGGCCGGTCCGAACATGAGCGGCGTGAAGCGGGTCATTGCGCGGCCCCTGCGTAGCGCGCTGCGGTGTTCGCCTTGGGAGCGGTCAGCTGGCTCATGCGCGTGCCGCCGTCATCCGACCCGAACGACTGGGCGCGGGCTTCGGTCTGGCGCCATTCGGCGAGCGAGCCCACGCAGTCGAGCCGCTCGGGTGCCGGCCCCACCACCAGCCACAGGATGCGGCCGGCCACCGACAGCTCGACGCTGCGGCGCTCCGGCGTCAGGCCCACCTCGAAGGTCTGCGACGACACCAGCAGGCCCACGCCGATAGCCTTCAGGCAGGCTTCCTTGCGGCTCCAGCAGGTCAGGAAGGCACGGTCGCGCTCGTGCGCGGGCAGGGCGGCCAGCGCTTCCTGTTCGCGGTGGGTGAAGTATTCCGCCGCGAGCACCGCCGCATCCGGCACCGGTCGCAGCAGCTCGACGTCGGCGCCCAGCGGGCCGCGCCCGCCGATGGCGATCAAGGCCAGGCCCTGGCTGTGGCTCAGCGAGAACTGGGTGCGCGTGTGACCCGACAGCGAAGGCCTGCCGAAGGAGCCGGTGGACAGTTGCAGCGCGGCGTTGTGCAGGCCCGTGTACTCGCTGAGCGCCTGCCGCAGCGCGATGTGCGCGGCCACGAAGCGCTGGCGGTCGATGGGGGAACGCAGGTTCTCGGCGCGCGTGCATTCTTCCTCGGAGAGCACCTGGGCGGGCAGCAGGTCGGTGAAGCTGTCCAGATCGACGTACCGGCAGACCGGCGCGTCGATGGAAAGTGCGTAGGCGGAGCTGTTCATGCTCTTCACCCCTTGCGCAGCCAGTGGCCGAGGGCACCGAACAGCCCGCCGCGCTGTGCTTGCGCGGCCGTGCCGGCGGCCAGTTCCGCGAGGTCCGAGGGCACGCCCTGCGGCGCGGCATGGGCCGAGGAAGCGATCTGCCCGAGGTTCTCGAACAGGTAGCGGCGCGGCTCCACGCGGTGCCCCAGCATCTGCGCGGCCTGCTGCACCGCGCGCAGCACCAGCAGCGAGTCGCCGCCGAGGTCGAAGAAGTTGTCGCTGGCGCGGATGTCGCTGACGTCGATGCCGATCACGCCGGCCCAGATCTGGGCGAGCTGCGCCTGCTCGGGGTTGAGCAGGCTCTGTGGCGCCTTGTGCCCATTGCCATTGATGGCATCGGCCGGCGCGCTCTTGTCCGCATCCGCAGCTGCCAGCTTGCGCAGGTAGGCCGCGCTGGTCGAGCCTTCGGTGCTGGCGATTTCCGCGAGCGTGGCGGCGGGATCGTCGGCAACACGGCGCAGCACTTCGAGATAGCGCTCGCGCAGCTGGGCGCCGGTCTCGCGCAGGTACACGTCGGCGTTGTAGATCAGCGCGCCTTCCAGGCCGTGCGGCTTGTCCATCAGCCACACGCCAATGTCGTCGGTGGCGCCGTGCTGCATCACATGCATCTGGCGGGTCTGCAGGCTGCCGACGCTGCGGGCGCGTTCGCGCGCATCCTGGAACGAGAACATCGCCTGGTAGGGGCCGGAAGTCTTGATCTGCCCCGCATAGCCCGGCTCGGCCATCAGGCGCTCGAACGGCACCTGCTGGTTGTTCATCATCGACAGCAGCTCCTGCTTCACGTAGCGCATGAAGGCGGGCAGCGGCAGCGACTGGTCGACCGCGAGCGAGACCGGCAGCACGTTGTTGAAGAAGCCCATGACGTCTTCCGTCTCGGCCTGCTGGCGTCCGCGCACCGGGTTGGCGATGACGATGGTGTCGTTGCCCGTTACCTGCGCCATGGTCAGCGCGTAGATGCCGAAGGTCAGCATGCTGAGCGTCACGTCCATGTCGCGCGCGATCTCGCGCAGATGCTGCGTGCTCTGCAGGTCGACGTGGATCCAGTGCGCGCCGCCCTGGCCGCTCTTGCCCGCGCGGCGCGGCATGTCGGTCTTTGGCGGGCGCACGGCCTTTGCGCCTTCGAGCCGGCCGCGCCAGAACGCGAGCTGCTCCTCGCAGGCAGGCTCGGTCAGCCACTTCTCCAGCCACTCGGCATAGTCGCCGTGGGTGGTGGCGAGCGCGGGCAGGTTGTGCGGACGGCCGCGTTCGGCGGCGTCGTACAGCGCGCCCAGCTCGCGCTGCATCAGGTCAAAAGACCAGCCGTCCCAGATCAGATGGTGCGGCACGAACAGGAAGACGTGCTCGTTGTCGTCGAGCTGGAACAGCGTCGTGTTCATCATCGGCGCGCAATGGATGTCGATCGGCCGGTCCGACATTTCCTGCATGCGTTCGGCCAGCTCGGCCTCGCGCTGGTCAGCAGGCAGGCCGCGCAGGTCGACCAGCGGCAGGGCGAATTCCACAGACTCCGCGATCATTTGCACCGGCTTTCCGCTCTGCGCATCAATGCCGATGGAAGTGCGCAGCGAGGGCTGGCGGCGGATCATCTCGCGCAGCGCGCCTTCGAAGCGCGCCGCATCGAGCTGCCCGGTCAGGCGCTGCGCCGAGGGCGCGTTGTAGACAGAGCGGCCCGGGTGCAGCTGCTCCATGAAGCGGATGCGTTCCTGCGCAAGCGTGAGCGGTGCGCTGCGGCGCTCGCTGCGGAGGGCAATCGGCGCCTCCAGGCCGACGCCCGCGCCCTGCAGGGCCTGGATGGCGGCGGCCAGCTTCTCGGCCGTGGGCGCCTCGAACAGGGTGCGCAGCGGCAGCGTGACCTGGAACTCGCGGCTCAGCAGCGTGGTGAGCCGCGCGGCCAGCAGCGAGTGGCCGCCCATGGTGAAGAAGTTGTCGTGCATGTCGAGGCCCGGCAGGCTCAGCACCTTTTCCATGACGGCGAGCACCTTGCGTTCGTGCTCGTTGCGTGGGGCGGCGCCGCGCCGTACCTCGTTGCGTGCAACCGCTTGCGGCGGCGGCAGCGAGACGCGATCGATCTTTCCGTTCGGCAGGGTCGGCAGCGCGTCGAGCGTCACCACGTGCTGCGGCAGCATGAAAGCCGGCAGATGCTTGCGCAGGTGCACCATCAGCGCATCGAGGTCGAAGCCGGCGCCCTGGGCGAGCGCAAGGTAGGCCACCAGGCGCACGTCACCGGGGTTGTCTTCGCGGGCCACGACCACGCTGCGCGAGACACCGGCCACTTCGCAGCAGCGCACTTCGATCTCGCCGGGCTCGATGCGGTAGCCGCGCACCTTCACCTGAAAGTCGAGCCGGCCGAGGTGGTCGAGCAGCCCGTCGTTGCGCCAGCGGCCGCGGTCGCCCGAGCGGTACACCTTCTTCGCGGTGCCGAAGATGCGCACCGTGACGAAACGCTCGGCGGTCAGCTCGGGGCGGTCGAGGTAGCCCAGCGACACGCCTTCGCCCGCGATGCAGATTTCTCCCGGCACGCCGATGGGGCAGGGCTGCAGGTTGGCGTCGAGGATCCAGATTTCAGTGTTGTCGACGGGTTTGCCGATCGACACGCCGCGCGATGCGATCTCTTCGGGACGAACGTGCCAGGCCGTGGAGTACACCGTTGTCTCGGTCGGGCCGTAGCCGTTCCACAAGCCTTCCATGCGCTCGCACAGCGCCAGCGCCATGCTCGGGCGCAGCGCTTCACCGCCGGTCCAGCCACGAAAGCCGGGGGCGCCGCCGGCCCACTGGGCATCGAGCAGGAGCTGCCACATGCCGGGGGTGGCCTGCAGGAGCGTGATCTGCTCTTCTTCGAGCGCTTTGGAAAGGCGGTTGCCGTCCATGGCGACTTCGCGCTTCACCATCACGAGCTCGGCGCCCGCCGCCAGCGGCAGCAGCAGGTCGGGCACGGCCATGTCGAACGACAAGGTCGTGACGGCAGCGATGCGGTCGGCCGGGCCGATGCCCGATTCGCGCTGCATCCACTGCAGCAGGTGCGCTACGCCCCGGTGATGGGCGATGACGCCCTTGGGCAAACCGGTCGAGCCGGAGGTGTAGATCACATAGGCAGCGTCTTCGGGTCCCGGGTCGTCGGTGCTCGGCGGCAGCGCATCGCCGGACAGCTTGAGCCAGGCGGTGTCGCGGTCGATCTCGAAGACCCGCAGGGCCGCGTCGGCACGCCAGCCGCGCGGCGCTGCCGCGATGTCCGACGTGGTCAGCATCTGGCTGAGGCTGGCGTCGGTCGCGTAGTGGTCCAGCCGCGCCTGCGGAAACGCGGTGTCGAGCGGCACATAGGACGCACCCGCCTTCAGGATGCCGAGCATCGCGACGACCATCTCCAGGCTGCGCTCCAGGCACAGCCCCACGCGCTGGCCGCGGCCCACGCCGCGCATGCGCAGTGCACGCGCCAGACGGTTGGATTGCGCATCGAGCTCGCCGTAGCTGCAGCTTCGCGCGCCGTCGCGCACCGCCGGGTGGTTGGATTGCCGCGGCACGCGTGCAAGAAAGCCGGCATGCGCCAGCGGCTCGCCGACCAGCGGAACGCGCGCGGGCTGCAGCGCCAGCAGCGAACGCGCGGCGGTGCTGGACAGCACTTCGAGCCGGCCGACCGTTTCGTCGGGCTTGTGCGAGGCCGACTGCAGCACGCACTCGAACATGCCGAGCCAGCGCTGCACGCTGACCTCGTCGAACAGGTCGGTGTTGTACTGGACCTCCACTTGCAGACCGCCATCGAGCGGGCGCAGGTTGACGAACAGTTCGAAGTTCTCGTACTGGCGGGCGATGGTGTCCTGCACGACGTCGAGGGTCGTGAACGCCTGCGCGCTGCTCGCCACGTCGGGGTCGACGTTGAAGGCCACGCTCACCAGCGGCAGCCGGCTCGGGTCGCGCTCCAGCGAAAGCTGGCCCAGCAGCGCGCCATAGGTAAGCGCCTGGTGGTCGAAGGCGTCGAGCACGGCGGTGCTGCATTCGTCCATCAGCGCGTCGAAGCGCATGCCCGAATGAGCGGCGATACGCAGCGGCAGCAGGTTCACGCAGTGGCCGACCAGGCCGGGCATGTCGTGCGCGAGCTGGCCCGACGCCGGAATGCCGACGACGATGTCCTCATGGCTCGTGAGGCGGTGCAGCGTGGCAACGAAGCCGCTGAGCAGGCCCGTGAAAAGGCTGACGCCGGCCCTGGTGCTTGCCGTGCGCACGGCACTGACCAGGCGTTTGTCGAGCAGGCGCTCGGCGCGGCGCGAATTGAAGGTGCGAACAGCCGGGCGCGGGCGGTCCAGCGGCAGGTCGAGCACCGGAAGCGTGTTGCCGGAGAAGCGGCCCAGCCAGTAGTCGATGTGCGGCTGCATGTCGGCACTCGCGGCAGCGGCGGCTTCCTCGGCGGCAAAGTCGGCGAAGAGCGGCGCGGTCTTGAGCTTCAGGCCAATGCCGGTTTCCTCGGCATAGAGGTGGCCCAGCTGCTCGGTGATGACGGCCCACGACCAGCCGTCGCACACCACGTGATGCGCCGACATCACGAGTTCGTGCTCGGCATCGTCCAGGCGGTACAGCGCGGCCCGGAAGAGCGGGCCATGCTCCAGCGAGAAGGGCGTGCAAACCGCATCGTCGTGGGCGTCGCGCAGTGCATGCGCACGGGCTTCAGGCTCGAGACTGCCCAGGTCCTGCTCCAGCAGCAGGTTTTCGCCCGGAGGGCTGACCAGCATGTAGGTGCCGTCGGGCGAGATGGTGGCGCGCAGCGCCTGGTGGCGCTCGAGCAGCCGGGCCATGGCACGCGCCAGGGCCGGGCAGTCCAGCGCGCCGCGCAGGCGCAGCACGACCGACTCGTTGTAGGCCATCGAGGCTTCTGTGCTCAAGGCTGCGCCGAGCCAGACTTCGCGCTGCGATTCCGTCGTCGGAATGATGCATTCGATGACACCACCGCTGGCGGTGGGCTTGAGGACGGCGTTCATGCTGCGGCCTTTCCATTGATGAGGTGTTGATGGGAGGCGGCGTCCTCGGGCACGTACCAGAAGGGCTGGCCGTCGATGTCGCGGGCCAGGACGCAGCCGTCCTCGACGGGCTTGCGCACGTCGAAGCGGGTGGGGGCGGGAGCGCGGCGCGGCAGGAAGCCGGATTCCTGCATCTCGGCGACCGAGTCCTTGAAGGCGCGCTGGATGAAGGCGATGTCCTCGGCGCTGTGCGCGCTCGTGAGGAAGCACGGGAAGTTGTCCAGGATGTGCACGCCGCGGCTGCGCATCATTGCGAACAGCAAGTCCTGCAGCGGGTGGTCTTCTAGCCAGCTCACGCGCCACAGCGAAGCGAAATGGCGGATCTCGATGGGCGCGCCGACTTCCTTGCACCAGGCCGACAGTTCCGCTGCCATGGCGGCGGTGTTGCCCGTGAGTCCGGCCTGCAGCGCGGGCCCGGCCTCCTTCAGATGCGTGAGCGATGCCTTGGCCGCGGCCAGTGCCAGCGGATGGCGCACGAAGGTGCCCGCGAAGTAGGTCACGCCCACGCCGGGAATCGAGTCGTCGCCGTACTGCCAGGGGCCGCCGTCGAGCGCGTCCATGAATTCGCGCTTGCCCGCGATCACGCCGACCGGAAAGCCGCCGCCGATCACCTTGCCGTAGGTGGCCAGGTCGGCGCGCACGCCGAACAGCTCCTGCGCGCCGCCCAGCGCGGTGCGAAAGCCGGTGATGACCTCGTCGAAGATCAGGCAGCAGCCGCTCTTGGCGGTGATGTCGCGCACCTCGTGCAAGAACTCGCGCGGCTGGAAGTCGGGGCGGCGGCTTTGCACCGGCTCGGCCAGCACGGCGGCCAAGTCGTCTGCGTTCTCGCGGATGAAGTCCAGCGCCTCGGGCGTGCCGTAGTCGAGCACGCGGATGTCGCCGAACATGCCGCTCATCACGCCCGGCGCGGCCGACAGGCCCTTGCCGCCCTTGCCGGCGCGCACCAGCACTTCGTCGAAGGTGCCGTGGTAGGAGCCGGTGAACACCACCACCGTGCTGCGGCCGGTGACAGTGCGCGCGATGCGTAGCGCGGCCATCACGGCCTCGGAGCCGGTGTTGCACAGGCCCGCGCGGTCGCTGCCGGTGAGCTCGCAGATCAGCGCCGTGACTTCGGCCGCCAGCGGGTGCTGCGGGCCGATTTCGTAGCCTTCGTCGAGCTGCTTGCGTACGGCGTCTTGCACGAAGTCGGGCTGCCAGCCGAACATGTTCATGCCGAAGCCGTTGAGCGCATCGACGTACTCGTTGCCGTCGAGGTCCCACATCTTCGAACCCTTGGAGCGTTCGATGACGATCTGGTAAGTGATCTCTTTGGTGACCGGCCGGAAGCCGTTGACCACGCGCGGGTCGGCCATGTGGGCGCGGTTGGCTTCGGTGAACTGCTTGCTCTTCTGCGTGCGTTCGACGTAGCGCCGGATGAAGGCGGCGAGCCGGGCCTTCTGCCGGCCGCTGGGCTCGGCGTTGCGCTGGGTGTGGATGCGGGCGATGGCACCGAAGGCCTTGTTCACGTCGTAGCGCACGGGTTGCGCGGATTCTTCAGCTGGCGTCGCCGCAGGCGTGGCCGGTGCGGGCGCGGCCTGGGCCGGCATGGCCTGCAGCGTGACGATTGGTGTGGACGGAATGCCGCCCGACAGCAGTGCGAGCTGCTGGCGCATCAATTCCATTTGCTGCGAAATCAGCTGCGACAACTGGGCGTCGCCCGCATTGCTGCCCTGCATCGGCATGTACACCGGCATCTGCTGGCGCGGTGCGGCCTGCGGTACAGAGACCGCGTTTTCGACTGGTGCGGCTGCAACAGCCAGTGCAACCGCCGGCGCGGGCGCAGCCTCGGGCGGCAGGCTTTCGCGCAGGAAGGTGGAGAGCGCGTCGAAGCTGCGGTAGCTTTCCATCAGCTGGCGGAAGCTGAGGTTGACCTTGAAGTGCTTCTTGATCTGTGTGGCGGCCTGGGTCAGCGTGAGCGAGTCCAGACCCAGTTCGCCGAAGGGCGCGTGCCCTTCCGCCTGTGCCATGTCTAGGCCGGAGATGTCCTCGAACAGGCTGCGCAGGCGCGCATCCACGTTCGAAGCGGGAGGATGAAGAGGCGAGGGCGTTGCTGCTGTCACGATCGACTCCAGAGCGGTAGGTGGAACAAGAGGGACTAAGGAAGGGGCCGGGGCGGCGGCGGGCGCGGCCACGGTGGCAATGGGCGGGGCGGCGGCGATGTCGACCCAGAAGCGCTTGCGCTCGAACGGTGTGGTGGGCAGGCGCACGCGTTGCGCGCCGATGCGCGAGACGAGGCGCGACAGCTCGACATCGGCGCCGCAGGTCCAGAGGCGGCCCAGCGCCAGGTGCAGGGTGCGGGCCTCGTCGGCCGGTTCGCCCTGCAGCAGCGACACGACGCCGCTTGCGCCGTGCTGGCGCACGAGCGTCGCGAGCATGTTTCGCGGGCCTGATTCGACGAACAGCGGGTTGGCCACCTGCTCCATCGCGCAGCGCACGGCCGGCGAGAAGCGCACGGTGCCGCGCAGATGCCGGGCCCAGTAGGCGGGGCTGGTGGCTTCGGCGTCTTCGAGCGGCTGGCCGGTCAGCGTTGAGTAGATCGGCGTCTGCGGCGCGCGCAGCGCCACCTTGCTGACCAGCGCCTCGAAGGGCTCGACGGCCGCGTCCATCATGGCGGAGTGGAAAGCGTGCGAGGTCTGCAGCGGGCGGCTCGGAACGCCGTCTGCTTCCAGCGCTGCCTGCAGCGCTGCAATGGCGTCGAAGGGGCCGGCGGCGACGCAGGCCGTGGGGCCGTTCTCGGCGGCGAGCGAAATCTGCGGGCCGAGCCTGTCGAGCAACTCGGCCGCACCCATGCGCACCGACAGCATCGCGCCGGCCGGCTGGGCCTGCATGAGAGCGCCACGGCGGGCGACGAGCTTGGCGGCGTCTTCGAGCCGCATCACGCCAGCGAGCACGGCCGCGACGAATTCGCCGACGCTGTGGCCGATCAGTGCATGCGGCCGTGCGCCGAGCGCCAGCAGCCGCCGCGCGAGGGCGTATTCGAGCGTGAAGATCGCGGGCTGCGTGGCGGCCGTGGGCGCCAGCGATTGCGGGTCGTCCGAGAACATGCGCTCGCGCAGGTCGAAATCGGTCGCGCCTTCGAAGGCGGCCATGCAGTCGTCGAACGCTGCCGCGAACACCGGGTCGTTCGCACGGAGGTTCTTGCCCATGCCGGCGTACTGCGCGCCTTGCCCGGGGAACATCAGCACGAGCTGCGGTGCGCGCGAGGCGATGCGCCCGCTGACGCGGTGGGGCGAATCGGCATTGCGCAGGGCGGCGATGGCCTCGGCGGTGTTGCCGGCCACGACAGCGCGGCGGAAGGCGTGGGCCTTGCGGCCGACCGCGAGGGTGTGGGCCACGTCGGCCAGCGGCAGTTCGGCGTGGGCTTCGAGATGCGCCGCGAGCTGCTCGGTGGCCAGCGCGAGCGCGGCCTCGGAGCGTGCCGACAGCGACAACAGCTGGTCGCCCGCAGCCGGTGGCGAGGCCGGCCGCGGCGGCGCCTCTTCGACGATGACGTGCGCATTGGTGCCGCCGACGCCGAATGAGCTGACGCCCGCACGGCGCGGCAGGTCGGCGCGGGGCCACGGCTGCAGGCTGGCGGTAACGTGGAAGGGCGTGCGCGCGAAGTCGATCGACGGGTTCGGCGCGCTGAAATGCGCGGTCGGCGGAATCTGTTCGTGGTGCAGCGCCAGCGCTGTCTTGATGAGACCGGCCGCGCCCGCCGCCGTGACCATGTGGCCCACGTTGCTCTTCAGCGAGCCGAGCGTGCAGTAGCCGAGCGCATCGGTGTGCTCGGCGTAGGCCACGGCCAGCGCCTCGACTTCGATCGGGTCGCCCATCGGCGTGGCGGTGCCGTGCGCCTCGACGTACGAGATGCTGCCCGCATCGACATCGGCCGCAGCCAGCGCGGCGCGGATCACCGCGGCCTGGCCGTCGACGCTGGGCGCCGTGAAGCTGGCCTTGGAGCCGCCGTCGTTGTTCACGCAGGCGCTGCGCAGCACGGCGTAGATGGTGTCGCCGTCGGCCTGTGCATCGGCCAGCCGCTTGAGCAGCACCACGGCCGCGCCGTCGCTGAAGACGGTGCCCTGGGCCTTTGCATCGAAGCTGCGCGTACGGCCGTCGGGCGAGAGCATCGAGCCCTCGTTGTAGAGATAGCCGCTGCGCGGCGGGCAGGTGACCGAGGCGCCGCCCGCGAGCGCCATGTAGCACTGGCCCGTACGCAGCGCATGGAAGGCCTGGGCCACGGCCACCAGCGAGGTCGAGCAGGCGGTGTGCACGCTGACGGCCGGGCCGGTGAGGTTGAGCCGGTTCGCCACCCGCGTGGTGATGTAGTCCTTCTCGTTGGCCAGCATCACCTGGAACTCGCCGACCGGCTCCACCAGGTCGGGCCGCGTGCTCACGTGGCGCTGGAAGTAGGTGGCGTTGTACATGCCGGCGTACACGCCGACCGGGCCCGGCGCTTCGTCGGGCACGTAGCCGGCGCGTTCCAGGCATTCCCAGCAGATTTCGAGGAACACGCGCTGCTGCGGGTCCATGAGCTGCGCTTCTTTCGGGCCGATGCCGAAGAAGGCGGCGTCGAAGTCTTCGATGCCGTCGATCACGCCGCGTGCGCGCACGTAGGCCGGGTCGCTGCGCAGGGCCTGGCTGATCCCGGCGTCGAGCGTGGCGTCGTCGAAGAAGCTGATGGTGTCGCGGCCTGCGACGAGGTTGTCCCAGAACTGCTCCACGTCGGCTGCGCCGGGGAAGCGGCCTGCGGTGCCGACCAGGGCAACGGCGTCATCGATGCCGCTGCCCGGCCGTGCCGAAAAGGTGGCCGCTGCGGTCGGTCGATCCTTGGAACCGGCCGCAGCGGCCATGGCGGGCTGATCGCCCGCCGGCTGCATCCGCTCGCCCATTGCTTTTGGCGTGGGATTGCGGAAGAAAAGATTGGTCGACAGCGGCAGTTCGGTGCCGCGCTGCAGGTCGGCCAGCACCTGCAGCACCAGCAGCGAATCGCCGCCGAGGTCGAAGAAGTTGTCGTTGCGCCCGACCTTCGAGATGCGCAGCGCGCGGGCGAAGGCGTCGCACACCTGCTGTTCGATGGCGCCGCGGGCTTCTTCGAAGGGCTGTGCGAGTTCGGGGCGCTCGCCGGCCGGCTCGGGCAGCGCCTTGCGATCGAGCTTGCCGTTGGGCGTGACGGGGAGTTGCGCGAGCCACACCTGCGCGGTCGGCACCAGTGGGGCCGGCAGGCGGGCGCCGAGGTGGGCGCGCAGGGCGTCCCACGAGATCTTTTCCGAGCGCGCGACCAGATAGGCCACCAGGCGCAGCTGCCCGCTTTCGTCGGGCCGCGCGACCACTGCGCAAGATTGCACGGCGGGGTGCGCGAGGATGGCCGCTTCGACCTCGCCGGTTTCGATGCGGTGGCCGTGGATCTTCACTTGCCCGTCGCGGCGGCCGATGAATTCGACGGTGCCGTCGGGCAGCCAGCGCGCGAGGTCGCCGGTGCGGTAGAGCCGGTCATCGGGGCCGCCGAAGGGATCGGGCACGAAGCGTTCGGCGCTGAGTGCGGGTTGCCGCAGGTAGCCGCGGGCCAGCCCGTGGCCGCCGATGCAGAGCTCGCCCACGAAGCCGGTCGGCAGCAGCGCCATCGAGGGGCTCAGCACGCGCAGCACGGTGTCCTTGATGGGGCGACCGAGCGGGACGGAACGCAGGTCTTCGGGCAACGGTGACTCGATGCGATGCGTGGCCGCGAAGGTCGTGCACTCGGTCGGGCCGTAGCCGTTGCTCAGCGTGAGGCCGGGCAGGGCGGCCAGCGCACGCCGCACATGCGGCACCGACAGCGCTTCGCCGCCGGTGAAGAGATGCCGCAGGCCCGCGAGGTGGGCCGGATCGTCGTCGACCACGGCGTTGAAGAGCGCGGCGGTGAGCCATGCCGTGTGCACGTGGTGGCGCGCGATGGTTTGTGCGAGGCCGGCGCCGGTCGGCACGCGCTCTTCATGAATGACGCAGCAGCCGCCATTGAGCAGCGGACCCCAGATTTCGAGCGTGGCCGCGTCGAAGCCCAGCGGCGCCGCATGCAGCATGGCGAGGCCGGGAGCGAGCGCGACATAGTCCACGCCCACCACGAGCCGCAGGATCGAGCGATGGCAGATCTCTATGCCCTTTGGCGTGCCCGTCGAGCCCGAGGTGTACATGACATAGGCCACCGATTCGGCATCGATGGCCGGAGGATTCCATGCAGTGCGATTTGTGTTGTCTTCGTATTCGTCGAGCAACAAAACGCCGTGATGGGGGGGGACGAGGTGCTGGTGCGCCTGCGTCGTGAGCACGTGGTGCGCGCCGGCCTCGCCGAGCATGTAGGCGACGCGCTCGGACGGGAAATCCGTAGGCACAGGCACATAGGCTCCGCCGGCCTTGAGGATGCCGAGTTGGGCGACGACGGCCGCCATCGAGCGGTCGAGCAGCAGGCCGACGCCGTCGCCAGTGCGAACGCCCAGGCCCTGCAGGCGCTGGGCGAGTTCGTTGGAGCGTTGGTCGAGTTCGCCGTAGCTCATTTGCGCGTCGCCTTGCGCGAGGGCGATGGCGTCAGGGGCGACCATCACCTGGCGGGCGAACATGGCGGGTACCGTGAGGGCAGGGTCCACCGGCGCGAGGGCCGTGTTCCATTCGACGAGCTGAGCGGCCTGGTCGGCGCGCGGCAGCGTGTGGATGTCGTTCAGGGCTGCATCGGGGTGCTTCAGCAGGTCTTCGGCGGTGTCGACGAGGGCTGCGAGCAGCTGTTTGATCGCGGCGGCATCCATCAGGCTTGCGGCTGCATCTATATAGAGGGATGCCGAAGCAGCGTCGAAGCGCAGCCGCAGCGGGGCATCGGCATCGACTTCTTCGCGCAGCCACAGCGAGGTGGGCTGTGCCGTTGCTTGCGATGCCGAGCGGCGACCGAGATCCAGTTCGGCCAGCCAGGCGCCAGCGGCCTTGGTGGCGTCGAAGGCGACGGTGGTCGAGCAGCGCATCGGCGCGGCGCCTGCCTCATGCAGCACGGGCCAGAGGCCTCCGAGCCAGCGCGACTGCAGCAGCAGCCATGCACCGGCGAAGAGGGTGTCCGGCAGCTGGCCGGTGGTGGCGAGCCACTGGGTCCAACGCTGGGCGAAGCGGGGTTCGAGTGCCACCGAAGCGCTGCGACGGCTGACTGATCCCTCCGAATTGGATCGCGGCACGAACAGGTCTCCCAGAGCGAGGTCCGGAGTACCGAGTGCTTGCGAAACAGTTTGAATTTCCATGTAAATATCCCAAAAGAAATACAATGGAAGCAATTGGATGAATGGAAAATCCATTCACCCAATTAAATAAGGTGGAGCTGACTTGCGTTCTTTTCGTGTCTTCATCCTAGGAGGTTTCCCTTGGCCAATGTGTGCACTTTAGGCCTCGGTTACAACTGGATAAGGTTATTTCGAAAACGTACTACCCGAATCGTCCCGTTCGAGGTAACTGATGCGTGATTTGGAGGAAAAAGCCCGTCGCGCAGGCCCCGCAAGTGCCCGAAAGGGGTCGCTGAAGCGGGGTACTCCTGGGGAGAAACAGCCGGCGCACAGGGGGAAATGTGCTGTCGACCGCTTTGCGCGCACGACCGCCCCGGGTCACGCGCTACGCCGGGGAGTCATGCGGAAAACGCACTGCCGTCACTGTCGAAAAGTGAAACATCCTTCCGGGCGTGACTGTTATGAATTGGATTAGTCTGTAACCGTATAAAAAATAACTGTACAAATTCTGAAAATCGAAAAGACTGAAAGAGTTATCGGCTTCAAATCTTCCGAGGGTAAAAAATGCTCCGCGACATCCTATTACCCGATGTAGTTCTCACGCGCTGTGATTACTATTTGGAATCGATTCTCCCGAACAATTCAGATGCATTGACAGCCAACGCCACGTATTTCGGCAATGCGACGTGGGCCAAGGAATATCTGGACTACTGCCACCGCGACGCGCATTTCCGCAGCCGCTGGCTCGCCGCCGGGGGCGACTGGACGGACAAGGTCGTTATCGACCTGGGTTGCGGGCCGGGTAACCTCTTCGCCACGCTGGGCGGCAGGCCCAGGCTGCTGATCGGCGTCGACGTGGCCGGAGGCTCGCTGGAGCTGGCCGCGGGCCTGGGCTACACGGCCGTGCTGGCGGACGCGGCGCACACGCCGTTCCGCTCGCAGGTGGCGGACATCGTGGCAATCAATGCATCGCTGCACCATTGCGACGACATGAAGGCGGTGCTGCAGGAAGGCGCCCGCCTCGTTAAGCCCAATGGCTTACTTATTACCGACCACGATCCGCAACTCACAGCCTGGGACTACAAGGGCCTGGCCAGGCTGATGTGGGACGCGCGGCTGTGGGTCTACCGCGCGACAGGGCACGGTTTTCACAAGACCGGCAGCCAGCAGTCATGGGGGCTGAAGACCGAAGTGCATCACCGGCCCGGCGACGGCGTGACGAAGGAATTCTTCGAATCCACGCTGGAGCCGCTGGGCTTCGAGGTCCGCGTGCATCCGCACAACCACCAGATAGGAGCGCAGGCGCTGGCCGGCGACGTCGGGCCGGCGCAATGGAAGTACCGCATGGGCAATGTGCTGTCGGGCCGCGACCCGAAGGCACCCGCGAGCGCGCTGTCGCTGATGTGCGTTGCAAGGCGCAAGACCGCAGAAAAACCGCAGGCCGGCTGAACGCCCGGCGACTGCTGGTAGCCTTCCCGGATTCTTCGAGCGCAGCCCCGGGCACCCGGGAGCGCGAGATTCAGTTATCCAGGAAGGAATCCGGTAGTGGTTGTGACAGGAAGGAACTGGCGCGCGGGCATTGCGCTGACCGCGGCATTGATGGTGGCAGCGTGCTCCACCTCCCCCAAGGCGCCAGTGGCGGGGCCGGGCGAGTACGTCGTCCAGCCGGGCGACACGCTCTATCGCATCGCGTCGAAGACCGGGCGTTCGCCGGGCGACATTGCCCGCTGGAGCAATCTGCAGGACCCCGACAAGCTCGAAGCAGGGCAGGTGCTGCGCGTGGTACCGCCCGGTGGCGGCTCATCGTCCGAGCCGCCTCCTCCCAGGAGCGCTGGTGCCGAGCGTCCGGAACGCCCTGAGCGTTCGAGGCCGCCCCGGGCCGCTGCGCCCGAACCCGTCGCACCACCAGCGTCGCGGCGCAGCGACTGGGCCTGGCCCGCGCAGGGCCAGGTCATTGCGGGCTTCAACGGCACCAGCAACAAGGGCGTCGACATCGGCGGCAGCGTCGGCGACCCGGTGGCATCCATCGGCGCCGGCAAGGTGGCCGTAACGGAAACGCTGCGCGGCTACGGCAGCGTGCTGATGGTCGACCACGGCGGCTCTTATATGTCGGTCTACACCAATGTGCGTACGGTGCTCGTGAAGCAGGGCCAGCAGGTGAAGCAGGGCCAGAAGATCGCTGAGATCGGCGGCGCGGACGGTGGGCGCGCCAGCCTCCACTTCGAGATCCGCTACCGCGGCAACGCGGTCGATCCGCGCCAGTACCTGCCGGCGAGGTGACCGGACGGGGCCGCCTCTGGCGAAAGGCATCCCCCAAATTGGCGATATCGCGGTGCCCGTGAAATGCGCAGACTCTCGCCCTTAGTCTGAAAAAAAGGGGCGGTAATGGAACTCGTGCATTGGCTGTTCATCATTTTTGGCATCGCGATGGCGCTGACCACGCAGTGGTGCCTTCTCGCACCGTTCAGCCTCGAGTGGAAGCCGCTGCGCGACCAGATCACCGAACAGGTCACGCAGTCGGCCGCGCTGCTCGAAGAGTGCGCATCGGGAATGGACGCCAGGCGCTAGCCTCCCGGCCGGTCCGGCCCGCCTGCAGCCCCAGGCCCTCTAAGATGCTCGCTCTTTCTGGATGACGTGAAGACGCGAGAGGCAAAGGGAGGGCCACGCATGATTTCTTTGCTCCACACCGCGGACTGGCAGATAGGCCGCGTGTTCTCGCAGTTCGAACCCGACGACGCCGCGGCACTGTTCGAGGCGCGTTTCAAGGCGGTCGAGCGGCTGGCCGCCATTGCGGCCGAACGCAAGGTCGATGCCGTACTGGTTGCAGGCGATGTGTTCGACCTGCAGACCGTGTCGGACAAGACCATCCGGCGCATGTTCAACGCCATGCAGGGCTTTACGGGCCCCTGGCTGCTGATTCCGGGCAATCACGACTCGGCGCTGAGCGAATCGGTCTGGAGCCGTGCGCAGCGGCTGGGCGCCATTGCACCGAATGTCGTCTGCTGCTTGGAGCCGAAGCCCCACACGGTGGTGGGCAAGTTCACGCTGCTGCCGGCGCCGCTCACGCAGCGCCATACCTACGGCGACCTCACCGACTGGCTTGCCACCGCGCCAAGCGAAGAGGGGCTGCCCCGCATCGGGCTGGCGCACGGCTGCGTGCAGGGCATCCTGTCCGAAGACATCGACTCGGCCAATCCCATCGCGACCGGGCGTGCGGCGCAGGCTCGGCTCGACTACCTCGCGTTGGGCGACTGGCACGGCACGCGGCAGATCGACGACCGTACCTGGTACGCGGGCACGCCCGAGACCGATCGTTTCAGAGCCAACGATTCGGGGCAGGCGCTGCTGGTCGGCGTCTCAGGTGCCGGGGCGGAGCCGACGGTCGAGGCTATCCGCACAGGCCAATTCGACTGGCAGCAATGGGAGCCGCGGCTCACGGTGCCTTCCGACATCGATGAACTGGTGGAAAAGCTGGAGCAGGTGAGCAGCAGCGACGTGCTGCAACTTCGCGCGCAGGGCGCTTGCGATCTCAGCGGCCACAACCGGCTGAGTACCGCGCTGGACGCCGCCCGCGCTCGCGCCCGTGCGCTGGTGTGGGACGGCGAAGCGCTTCGGTTGGAGCCGACAGAAGACGACATCCAGGCGTTGCACGCCGACGGTTTCGTCGGCGAGGCGCTTCAGGAGTTGCGCGCGCAGCAAGGCGATGCCGATGCTGAACTCGCCCGCGACGCGCTGCTCACGCTCGCCCGCATCCTCGACGCGCAGGGAGCCGCCGCATGAAGTTGCAGCGTCTTCGCATCGAGAACTTCAAGCTGTTTCGCGCACCGCTCGAAATCGACGGCTTCACGGATGGGCTGAATCTTTTCGCGGCACCCAACGAGTCGGGCAAGTCCACCGTTGCCGAGGCCATTCGCGCGGCCTTCTTCGAGCGGCATCGCTCCAGCGCCGTCGAGTATCTGCGGCCATGGGGAGAAAGCTCGGCAACGCCCACGGTCGAAGTCGATTTCGAACTCGACGGCAAACCGTGCCGACTCACCAAGGCCTTCCTCGGCAAGAAGCGCTGCGAGCTGGTCATCGACGGCAGGGCCATGGACGGCGCGGTGGCTGAAGACCATCTGGCGGCGCTGCTGGGCTTTCGCTTTCCGGGCAAGGGCGCCAGCACGCCGGAGCACATGGGCATTCCGGGCCTGCTGTGGATCAAACAGGGCACCTCGCACGACATTGCCAGCGCCGTGGGCTTCGCCAGCGACCACCTGCGCAACGCACTCGGCGAATCGCTTGGGGAGCTGGCCTCTAGCAACGGCGATGCGGTGCTGAAGGCAGTGGAGAGCGAGCGCAACGAACTGCTCACGCCCGCCGCCGGAACACCGCGCGGCGCCTTCGCGGATGCCATCAGGCTGCGCACGGAACTCGAAGCCGACATCGAACGGCTGCGTGCCGACATCGAGTCTTATCAGTCGGGCGTGGACCGTCTCTCCGGTCTGCGCCGCGATCACCAGCGCGACGAAGCCGCGCGGCCCTGGACGGCGTTGCGGGAGCAGCTTGCCACCGCACGGCAGCGGCTGGACGAAGCCAAGGGCTTGAACGACAGGAAGACCGCGCAAGACGCCGCGCTCAGGCAGGTCGTCGCGCAGGTGAATTCCTGGCGCACCCAGCTCCAGGCGATGGAGCGCGAGGAAGCCACGGTCGTCCTGCGTGAGAAGAATCTGCAGGCGGCGCAGGAAAGCTTGGCCAAGGCGCAGGGCGAACTGCAGGCATGGGAGCCTCGCCACGCGGCCGCAGCGAAGGCCGATGTCGGCGCGCGAGAAAACCTCCGCCTTGCGCGGCAGGCAGCCTCTCGCATCGCGCAGGAGAGAACCGTCGAGAGCCTGGCCGAGCAGCTTGAGGCGCTCGCACAGAGCCACGAGAAGGCAAAGGGCGAGCAGGACAAGGTCACGCGCCTGCAGGCCGAGGCACAGGCGCTCGCGGTGCCGGAGGGCGAGCTCAAGCGGCTTCAGCGCTGCGCCGACGCGCATCGCACGGCGCAAGCCAGGCTCGATGCGGTGGCGACAGCCCTGGAGTTCGAGCTGCAGCCCGCTGCGAAGGTCCGGGTCGCCGGCGCCGAACTTTCCGGCTCGAAGCGCCAGACCGTCATCGCGCGGACCGACATCGAGATCGAAGGCGTAGGCCGCATCACGGTGCTGCCGGGTGGGGCTGATCTGGAAAGCCTCGCCATCGAACGGGACCGTGCACGCGACGAACTCGCCGGGCTGTTGCAGGCCCTGCGCGCGGAGAGCGTCGCAGCCGTCGAGGAGCGCATGCGGCTGCAGGCGCTGCGCAAGGGCGAAGCCGGTGCGGCGGTGGCCGTGCTGGCTGCGCTGGCACCGAAGGGGCTGAGCGCGCTTGCCGCGGACATCGCCATGCGCGAGGCCCGGCTGGCTGAAGCAAGGCAGGTCCTGCAGGGCATGCCGCCGGCCGACGCGGCGATGCCGTCGAGCGCGCAGGCCGAATCGGAGGAGGGCGCCGCGCGCGCGGCGCTGGAGGCGGCATCCGCGGCGCTCAACGACGCCAAGGTCGCCGCCGGCAATGCGCGCGAGCAGGTCAAGGCCGCTGAAGACGAACTCGCGGCGGTCAAAGCCACGCTGAACGACCCGATGCGCGCCAGCCGAAAGACGGAAGCCGGCGCCGCATTGACGGATGCGCTCGCGCAGCAGTCGGCCCTGCAAGACAAGGTCGTCGAATTGGCGCAGCAGTTGCAATCCGCCAACCTGCCGGTGCTCGCGCAGGACGTGGAACGGCTGGAGCAAAGCGTCAAGCAAGCCGAGGCCACGCACAGCCAGCGGGCCAACGAGATCACCCGGCTTGAAGCCGAACTCGAAGCCAGGGGCGCGCTGGGCCAGGAAGAAGCTGCGTCGGAAAAACAGCGCGAACTCGAGCACGCAACACGCCGTTGCGCCGAACTCGAACGCCGCGCGAAGGCGCTCGACCACCTGCTGAAGCTGCTGCGCGAAAAGCGTTCCGCCCTGGCGCGACGCCTGCGTGCACCGCTGCAGAAGCACCTCGACCACTATCTGCAGATTCTTTTCCCCGGTGCGCAGGTCGAGGTCGGCGACGATCTTTCACCGGGCCGCATCACGCGGCAAGGCCTGCGAGGCGCGCAGAGCGGCGCATTCGAAGAGCTCAGCGTGGGCGCGCGGGAACAGATGGGCGTCGTCGCCCGGCTGGCCTATGCCGATCTGCTGAAAGAAGCGCGCAAGCCGACCTTGCTCATCCTCGACGACGCGCTGGTCAACACCGACGAAGAGCGCCTGCGGCAGATGAAGCGGGTGCTGTACGACGCGGCAACGCGACACCAGATATTGATCTTCAGCTGCCATCCCGAGGCCTGGCGGGATCTCGGCGTGGTGGCGCGGAGCATCCCGTGATGTCTTGGCGTCGCGACGTCCACCTGCAATCACACTATCCAGAATATTCGGCCGGTCGCTAAACTGCGCCGTCATGCGTCGCTGGCTTTGTACGTCCGCAGTTATCGCCTTTCTGTGCTGTCACGGGCTGGCCGTGCTTGCCCAGAACATGGCGGGCTTCGGGCAGCACCAGGCCCACGTCGCGCAGGTGCATCAGGCAAGCGCCTGCGAGCTTCATCAGGGCCACGCTGGAGCTTCGGTCCTGGATCACGGCATCGACTCCGATGAAGTGGACCTTGCCGCCGGAAGGCGCGAGATTTCACTGCCGCTCCTTCGACCGGAAGCTCCCCCGGAATTTGCCGTGACGGTCTTGCCGTCCGCGCCTCTCGAGCGGCCCATGCGGCCGCCACAACTCCTCTCCTTCCTCGCATAGGTCGTCCAGTTCGACCTGGGGCCTTCGGGCCCTGCTCATTGCGTGTGCTCGCGCCGTCGGCATTGATGGCCGTCCGATGCACATCGCCATCAAGAGGACGAAGAAGAGGAGAAAACAATGGAGCAATCGAGTGACGTGATGTTTGCCAGGCTGGCCGATTTCAGGATCGACGCCGAATCGCTGAGGCAGCATTTCCTGGTGCACGTCAAGCCGCTGCCGTCGACGCCATACCGCGACAACCGCGTCGACTACATCGGCTGGGCAGTCACCAGTCGCGACGGCACTCTGGTAGACGGCATCCGGCGGATTCCCGCAAAAAATGCGCGCGGCGTCACGCCGACAGACGCGTGCAGCGGCTACCTGGCCAGGGTGATGAATGCGCTGCGCAGCCATGGCCTGACGCCCTTCAGGGCCCGGATCATGCAGCTCGAAAGCGAGGGCGAGGAGATGCCGCTGCACAACGATGCAGCCAAGGAAACCTGGCGCCTGCACATCCCCATCATCACCAACCCCAATTGCTTCTTCGAATGGCAGCGCGCCGACGGCAGCATCGAAAGCGTTCATCTGCCGGCCGACGGCTCGGCCTGGCTGGTGCGGGTGGATGTGAACCACAGAGCGGTCAATCGAAGCCAGCAGCCATCCAACCGGGTTCATCTGCTGATGGGACTGGATGCCAATCCATCTTTCGAGATGCTGACCGAGCCCTGGCTGCCTGTGCTCCAGCAGCAGTTGGTGGCTTGAGCTCGCATGACGAATGCGCGATGGCTGGTGTGCATGCTGGCGGCCGTCCTGCCCGTCGCGGCACAGGAGGTCGAGGCCGGCCGTTGCCGGGTGGAGCGCAATGCGACGCTCTCCCAGCTCGACCGCGTCTATGTGCGTGACGAGTTCCGCATCCGCTACACGCTGGAGGGAGCCCACGCGCTGCCGGACATGCGTGACCTCGACCGCAATGGCATACCCGACAAGGTGCAGGACGTGGCAACGCAACTGGTCGTGGGTCACAGGCTGTTCACCGATGTGATGGGGCTGACGCACCCCATGCGCCAGCCACGCTATGCCCGCGCCACCTCGATCAATGTGTTCCTGCTGAAGATGGAGAAGGGCAACGGAATGTCCTACGACGAGGTGATGAACTACCGCCTGGGCTCCGACGAAACGGCCGGCGGCTGTGCCCTTCGCATCGATCTGCTCAACCGCCACGCGAACCAGAACGTGACTCCGATCCACGAGCTTTTTCACCAGTACCAGTACGGCTACACCATGTTCAAGGCGCGCTGGTTCCTGGAAGGCACTGCGCGTTGGTCGGAGTACGCGCTACGCCCCGGAAGTGGACCGCAGCAGCCGTTGCCGGCCACACTGCCGGCACTGCGCGAGCAGGTGTTCTCGCAGACCTACGGGGCAAGTGGCATGTGGAACCGTCTGGCGGGCATGCTCGACCCCGACGGCCGCCTCAGGCTGCCGCCGGGCTTGGCGCAGACCACCTACGTCGATGGCAGCCTGGTCATCCAGGACGATCAACTGCACGGCGCGGCCTTCATCAAGGCGCTGCTGGAGGCGCTAGGCCCGCTCGACCGACAGGTCGCGGCACGCAATGGCTGGCCGGTATTTGGCTGGAAGGAGGAGGATCAGCGTTCTTCCGCGCACGACGCGGAGATACTTAAAGGCGTGCTCCAGGCGACGCGGACTGAAGCGGCGCGCTCGAAGGCCCGGAGATCGGCCGAACTGGAAGAATTTCTTGCACTGGAGGCGCTTGTGAAAAAGGATGTGCCATGAGTCTGGGTGAACTGCTGGCGTCGGCCAGGCCCGCGATTGCAACCTTGTGGGACGAATGCACGAGCGCCAGCGTCGGCATCGACGCAGAGGCCGTGGGCGTGCTCTTCATGTCGGTCTGCAACGGGAAGGAGCGGGCCCATGTCGTGACCATCCGCGGAAAGAATTTCGAGCAGGCATGGGGCAGGGGCGCGCAGTTGCTGAATGCCTGGCTGCGCAAGCAGAAGGGCGCCGCACCAATCTGGCTGCGGGTGGACGTGGTGCACACCGTGCACGCCATGTCCTGGCAGGAACTGAAGCGGGGCTTTGCGACAACCAAGCGCAACTACTTTCGCCATGGCATCGCGTTCAAGCCCGATTTTTCCGTGGCCATTCTGGAGCCGGAGATCGGCGCGCATGCCGTGCTGCACGACGGCGCACTCGACGAGGCGACGCCCAATGCGGCCAACCTCAAGCTCTACGGCAAATATCGATACGGGCTGGAGCTGGAGTGGCCAACCCAGGCGCAGGAGCCGATCTGGGTCTTCGACACGCGAGCCGTGTTCACCGATGGCAAGCAGCTTCATGCCATCGAGCATCAGGGGCGGGGCAAGGGCCATCGCGTCATGCCGAACTGGGATGCGAGCCAGGTGCACGACATCGTCGCAACCAGCACCGCTTATCTCGCACGGCAGGTCAAGCCGACCGGCCAGTACCACTACGGCTGGTTTCCCTGCTTCGACCGTCCCATTCCCACCTACAACGCGCTGCGGCACGCCAGCTCCACCTACGCGCTGCTCGAAGGCTGGGAGCTGACGCAGCGCCCCGAGCACAAGGCCGCCATTGACCGGGCGCTGGCCTACCTCACGCAGACGTTGATCCAGCGCGCCGCGCTGCCGGGCGGGGAGCAGGGCGCTTTTCTCGTGGACGTCGACAACGGCAACGAGATCAAGCTGGGCGGCAACGCCGTGTGCCTGCTGGCGATGGTCAAGTACACCGAACTCACCGGCGACCGGCAATACCTGCCGCTGATGGAGCAGCTGGCCCTGGGCATCGTGCACATGCAGGACCCGAACTCGGGCCGCTTCGTGCATGTGCTGAATCACCCCGACCTCAGCGTGAAGGAAGAGAACCGGATCATCTATTACGACGGCGAGGCCGCCTTCGGCTTGATGCGCCTGTACGGGCTGACCAATGATCCGCGCTGGCTGCAGACCGTAGAGAAAGCATTCGGGCATTTCATCGAAGCCAGGCACTGGCAGGCCCACGATCATTGGCTGAGCTACTGCGTCAACGAACTCACCCTCTACAGATCGGACGAGCGCTACTACCGCTTCGGCCTGGACAACGTGCGCGACCATCTCGACTTCGTGCTCGAGCGCATCACCACCTTTCCGACGCTGCTGGAGCTGATGATGGCGGCGCAGAAGATGATCGTGCGCATTCAGGCCGACCCGCAGCACGACCACCTGCTGCGCGGCTTCGACATCGACAAGTTCTACCGGGCCCTGGAGCAGCGTGCGCGCTACCTGCTGACGGGCCATTTCTGGCCCGAGATCGCCATGTTCTTCAAGAACCCGGGGCGCATCGTGGGCAGCTTCTTCATTCGCCATCACAGCTACCGCGTGCGCATCGACGATGTGGAGCACTACCTGTCGGGCTACGTCGCGTACTGGAAGTACCTGCAGGGCGGCGGGCGGCCTTCCCTGACGCAACAGGAAGAGGCAAGGCAAGCGGCACCGGCCGCCATCGCGCAGACGTAGCGGTGCCTCCTGCTGCCCGGAAACGCTCCGGGTAGGCGTTTTGTCATGGTCCCGAGCCCAAGCGGGCAGGGCGCTTGACTCCCCTGCAAAGGGGCGCTTCGCTCATGTGCGAAGACAGCGTGATTCCTACAGTCATCCCCAGGCCGAACGCTTCTGTCCATACCGGGCAGAGAGGCGGTTCAGGCCGGTCACGACAACCGGGGAACACGCATGGAACTGCTCGCATTGCTGCCGAGACCCTTCATGAACCTGCTGCGGGAAGACGCAGGCATGTCGTTCATGGAGTTCGCTCTGATCGGCGCTCTTGTGATGGTCGTGTGCCTGCTCCTGCTGCTCGCCATCCGGCGCAGCGCCTGAACCCACGGAGCCGACCATGCAAGAACTCGACGCCGTTCTCGAACTGCTGGCAATGCTGGCTACAGACGTTCGAATGCTCGCGCTTTTCGCGCTGCTCGGGGTAGCCGCCGTCAGCGACTGGCGCTCCTACCGCATTCCCAACTGGCTGACCTTCGGTGGCGCGCTCTTCGCGCTCATCTACGGCACTCTCGCTGCCCGCACGCCGGCCGCAGGTGCAATGAGCGCTTTCGGTGGCCTGGGTGTGGGCTTCGCCGCGATGCTGCCGTTCTATGTCCTGGGATTGATGGGGGCGGGCGACGTGAAGCTCATGGCCATGGCAGGGGCCTTCATCGGTCCGCAGCAGACGCTGATGGCGGTGCTCTTCACCTTCATTGCCGGTGGTATGGCGGCGCTGGTGTTCGCCATCCACCGTCGCCGCCTCGCTCACATGCTGGCCAACGTCAAGACGGCGGCACAAGGCATGGCGTTCTCGAGCATGGCGGGCATCCGCCCCACGGGGCACGTCCACATGAGCCAGTCCGTGGGAAAGCTGCCCTACGGCATCTGCATCGCGGCGGGCACGGTGGTCGAAGTGTTCGCGCATCAACTGGGCTATGTCTAGCCCTCCCATCTTTTACCTGCGACGGAGGTTCGTATGAAGAACATCAAGGCGATCGGGCTGATCCTTCTGGCCCTTCTGACGGGGCTGGCGGCCGCGGTCTACGCGGCCGGGTGGATCTCCAGGCAAAGCGGCATCGCGTCCAACAAGGTCGTGGTGGCCGCCGTCGACATCGAACTGGGCAGCCGCGTCAACGCGCAGATGCTGTCCACGGTCGACTGGCCCAGCGGCTCCGTGCCGAATGGCTCGTTCGGCGACATCAAGGCGCTGGACGACCGCGTGGTGAGGGTTGGCGTGCTGCGCGGCGAAGCGCTCATTGAAGGCAAGCTGGCGCCGGTGGGAACCCAGGGCGGGTTGTCGGCGGTGATCGCCAGTGGCAAGCGAGCCATGACGGTGCGCGTCAACGACGTGGTCGGCGTCGCCGGCTTCGCGTTGCCGGGCAACTACGTCGACGTGATGGTCAACGCCCAGCAGGACAAGGGCCGCGGCGAGGAGGCGTCGCAGATCAGCAAGACCGTGCTCGAGAAAGTGCTGGTGCTGGCGGTGGCGCAGGAGGCCAACCGCGACGACACCAAGCCCAAGGTCGTGAGCGCCGTGACGCTCGAACTCTCGCTCGAAGACTCGGAAAAGCTCGACCTGGCACGCAGCGTGGGAACGCTGTCCCTGGTGCTTCGCAACCAGATGGACAAGACCACGGTCGCCACCGGCGGCATCACCAAGGGCCAGTTGTTCGGCGCGAAGGAGATCGTGCAGGTCTCCACCGCTGCGGCGCCTGCCCCGGCCCGCCCGCGTATTCATCGTGCAGGCCCCGCCGCGCAGCCGGCTTCCCAGTGCGTGGAAGTCGTCCAGCACGCGGGCAGCTCGCTGACCTGTTTCTGATCCGGTTCATCAGGAGGAACACCAAGTGCGCCATCTCTCAACAACACTAGCCAGTCTGCTGGCGACCCTCGCGACAGTGGCGGCTCCCGCCATGGGCGCGGAGGTCGCGGCAACCGCCTCGGCCACGGCCGCCATGCCCGCCGCAGCACTTGCAACGCCTCCGGCGGCAGCGGGCAACGCCGCCAACGCCCGACGCTGCACCGCCATCATTCCGGACGACCAGCCGACCCAGGCCGTGCTGGGCAAGTCGGTGGTCATTCCGCTGAAGGCGCGCGTGGTGCGCATCGTGGTCGGCGGCCAGCCTTCGAACCGGGCGCCGGCGCCTGCGGCCGCGGCCGTGCCGGCGGGCATGCAACCCTCTCCGGCGATGGCCGCGAATGCGAATACCGGCGACGGCGTCGCCGATGTCGATGTGACGCTGCTGAGCCCGACCGACCTGTTCTTCCGTGGCCGCCAGGCGGGCTCGATGAACGTCGTGCTCCAGAGCGCCGATGGCACCTGCTACATCAAGGACGTGATCGTCACCATCGATCCGATGGCGCTGCAGGCCAAGCTGGCTGAGTTGATGCCCGAAGAGCGCCGCATCCGCGTGCGCAGTGCAGAAAAATCCATCGTGCTCACCGGCGAGATCAGCGACGCGCTCAAGCTCGACGACGTGATGAGCCTGGCGTCGGCCTACGGCGCGGACGGCAAGAAGGTGGTGAACCTGCTGCGCATCGCGACACCGCAGCAGGTGATGCTCGAGGTGAAGATCGCCGAGGTCAGCAAGACGCTGCTCGACCGGCTGGGCTCGCGCGTCGGGATTGCGCGTTCGGGCAACGGCGGGCTGAACAACTACTCGCTGATTTCCAATTTCCTGAGCACGGGCGCGGGCCTGGTCCAGGCACTGCGCATCGGCCGCACCTCGCTGACCATCGACGGCCAGAAGGACGACGGGCTGGTGCGCATTCTTGCGGAACCCAACATCATGGCCATCAGCGGCCAGCAGGCCAGCTTCCTGTCGGGCGGCAAGATCTTCATTCCGGTGGCGCAGAGCGCCGCTGGCGGCGGCGGGACGAACATCACGCTGGAAGAAAAGGAGTTCGGCATCGGGGTCAAGTTCACCCCGACCGTGCTCAACGGCGACCGGATCAACCTCAAGATGGTGTCCGAGGTGTCGGACCTGACGCAGACCGGCTCGCCCTTCACCACGGTCTCGGGCGTTACCGCCGTGCTGCCTTCGCTGACGGTGCGGCGCGCCGACACCACCGTGCAACTCAACGACGGGCAGAGTTTCGTCATCGCCGGGCTCATCAAGAGCAATGTGAACGAGACCATCAAGCGCTATCCGGGCCTGGGCGAAGTGCCGGTGATGGGTGCGCTGTTTCGCAGCACTGAATTCCAGAACGAGCAGACCGAGCTGATGTTCGTCATCACGCCGCGCCTGGTTCGTCCGCTGGCCGAGTCGCCGCGGGTACCGACGGACAACCACGTCGTTCCTAGCCGCGCCGAGGTCTACCTCAACGGCGCCCTCGAAAGCGCCACCCCGGCACCGGCCGCCCCGGCCAGCGAAACCCCGTGAGGAGCACTGTCATGTTCATCAGATCGACCACCGTCGCGCTCGTCTGCCTTCTTGGCGCCAGTTGCTCGACCGTCACGCCCAACTACGACGCGCGCTTCGGCGACGCGGTGCGCGACGCAAAGAAAAAGATGACGCTGAACCCGAACGCCGGCAAGAACGGCGATCCGATCGCGGGCATGGACGGCCGCTCGGCGCGCGAGTCGATGAATCAGTACCACGAGTCCTACAAGTCGCCGCCGCCGGCAGTCAACGTCATCAACATCGGCGGCCAGATCGGTGGTCAGGGTGGCGGCTCGGGCAAGTGACGGGCTGTGTTTTTCTCTCGAATTCGATCCTCGAAGTCTTTACCTGGAAAGGAGAGCGCCACGAACTGCAACGAACTTTCTTCCCCATCACGTCATTGTTTTCAAACCTGATTTCCAACTGTTCAAACCTTGAAAGGAAAGAACCATGAAGAACTTTCTCCAGGCCATCGGCCAATCCACCCGCGGCTTCATGCTCGAGGAAGATGGCGCCCAGGTCGTCGAGTACGCGCTGATCATCGCCGTCGTCTCGATCGCACTGGTCGTTGCACTGAAGGGCCTTACGGCCAACAACGGCGGCTTCACGAGTTTCATCACTCGCGTCACGACCTGCCTGACCGGGACGACCTGCACCTGAGCAGTCTGTCGTGGAGGGAAGCGGGTCCGGTTTTCCGGCCCGCTTCGTTCCACCCACCCATCCGCTCCCACTCATTCTTCTTCAACACCGAATTGGGGTCATCACCATGTTCAAGTCATTCATGACAGACGAGAGCGGCGCACAAGTGGTCGAGTACGCATTGATCATCGCCGTGGTTTCCATCGCACTGGTGGTCGCGTTGCAAGCGCTGTCCGGCAGTACCGGCCTGGGCGCATTCATCACCCGGGTCACTACCTGTCTGGGCGGCACGAGCTGCACCTGACGCGGCTTTCCTGCGTTGTTCCAACTTGCAAGAAAGCCGATCATGTTCACCTGCCGCCAGCATCGCCGCCAGCGTGGCGCGATGATCGTCACAGCCGCGCTGTTCCTGTTGTTCCTGATGGGCTTCATGGGCATCGCACTCGACTTCGGCCACCTGTTCGTCATCAGGACCGAACTGCAGACAGCGGTGGACAGCTGCGCCCTGGCCGCCGCGCGCGAGCTCGACGGACAGGGCACAGCCCTCACGCGAGCCACGAGCGCAGGCCAGACCGCCGGCAATGCGAACCGCGTGAACATGCAATCGAGCACCTGGAGCGGGCAGGGCAAGATCGTCACGGCCGACATCACGTTCCGCGACTCGGCCTACGCCCTTACGACCACGCCCGCCGTGGCTCGCTATGCGCAGTGCACGCACACGCAGGCCAACGTCAACATCTGGCTCATGAAGGCCATGGGCGCCTTTTCGGGCAATACCGCCGGCAATCCCGCTACGCGCAGCGTCACGGCGAGCGCAGTCGCCACCCGTGCCAGCGCACAGACCACGTGCCCCATTCCCGTCGCCTTGAAACCCAAGCCGGGCGGCACGGCACCGAACTACGGCTTCGCCGTAGGCGATTGGGTGACGCTCATCCAGGCGCAGAACGCGGCCGTGGGCGGCCAGATCGGCTGGGCCAATCTCGACGGCAGCAACAGCGCCTCGGAAACCGAATCCGAGCTCAACAACCACTGCGGCACCAAGGTGGGAGACACGCTCGGCACCCCCGGCGTACAGACCACGGTGGCCGACACCTGGAACCAGCGCTTCGGCATCTACAAGAACAGCGGCGATCCGAGCGTGGACCGGCCCGACTACACCGGCTATGCCTACACATCATCCAACTGGCCCACGCAGTTCAATGCCTACAACGGCGCGCCGGGTGCAGGAGCCGATGCGACCGCTCAGAACTTCGTGACCAAGCGGGCCGCCTTCGCGTCCTGCGCCGACACCGGCACCAAAGTGAAGGGCGCGAACAGCTGCGAATCGATCACGGGGCTGTCGCTCAACAGCTTCCAGAAGCTGGCCAACCCGGGCAACGTTGCCGGAGGCCACATGCAGTACGGCTTCGACCGCCGCATCGTCACGGTGCCGGTCATTGACGGCAGCAACCACGTGATCGACTACGCCTGCATGCTGATGCTGCAGCCGCTGAGCATTCCGATGACCGACACGCAGCTGGAATTCCGCGGCAACGCGGGCGCCGTGGGCAGCCCCTGCACCACCAGCGGGCTGGCTGGCGGATCGGCGGGCCCGCTGGTTCCGGTACTGGTGAGGTGAACACCATGAAAAGATCCCATCGCACACAGCACGGCGCGGCACTGATCGAGCTGGCGCTGATCACGCCGCTGCTTCTGCTGCTGACCTTCATCGCAACCGAGTTCGGCCGCGCGATGTACGAGTACAACGCGGTCGTCAAGTCGACCCGCGACGCGGTGCGCTACCTGTCCGTGCAGACGCCTGGCACGCACGTCACCGAGGCGCGCAACCTGATCGTGTACGGCAACACGGCCGGCACCGGTGCGCGGCTGGTGCGCGGGCTGAGTCTTTCGAATGTGCCGGCTGGCAGCTGCTGCACCTGGCAGTCGGTAGGGGCGAATCCGATCATCACCACGGTGACGGTGCGCGTCAGCAGCTACACATTCCATTCGCTGTTTCCCTCGGTGATCGGCGTCGTCTTCGCCGATGCGAACGGCAACATCGTCTTCAGCGAAATCGCAGCCACCATGAGGGCGCCATCATGAGAAAACGCATTACCGGCGCGACCACGGTCGAATTCGCCTTGGGTCTGCTCATCTTCCTCATGTTCGTGCTGGGCATCGTCGACTTCTCGCGCATGCTGTTCACGTGGAATGCGGCCCAGGAGGCAACACGCGCGGGGGCCAGGTATGCCGTGGTGTGCGACGACACCGGCCAGCAGGCGCTGGTGCTTGCCCGCATGAAGGCGCTGCTGCCGCAGATCAGCACTGTGTCGGTGGCGTGGGCGCCGTCGGGCTGCACGGCCGCGACCTGTCAGGGCGTCACCGTCAGCATCACCGGGCTCAACTACCAGTGGATCTCCCCCATCGCGGGTGGTGTCGCGCCGCTGATCCCGATGCCGGGCTTTTCCACCTACCTGCCGCGCGAGGTGATGCGCAAAGACCCGAACAGCGCAGCCATCTGTTCCTAGCAACGCACCGGACACGACCATGAAGATCGCCATCATTTCCCCCAATCCGAACCATCTCCAGGACATGCGCAAGGTCCTCGAGGCGCGCTCCCACCACGTGTCGCTGTTCGAGGGCGGCAAGAGCCGGATGCAATGGGTCGTCGAGAAGGCGGCCCCGGAGCTCCTGCTGGTCGACGGCATGTGCTGCGACCTTCAGGAGCTCGCGCTGGTGGAGAAGCTCACGATGCAGCACCCGGCAATCGCGGTGGTGCTGCTGTGCGCCATGCAGACGCCGGAGTTCCTGATCCACGCGATGCGCGCTGGCGTGCGCGAGGTGCTGCCGTCGCCATCCGACACTGCCGCGCTCGAGGCTGCCGTCGAGCGCATCGGGCTCAAGATGGCCGGCACCCAGGCGCGCGGCCCTGGCCAGGTCGTGGCGTTCATGCCCTGCAAGGGCGGCAGCGGATCGACCTTTCTCGCGACCAACATCGCTCACCAGCTCTCGCGGGAGCGCTCGGTGCTGCTGATCGACCTGAACCTGCAGTTCGGCGATGCGCTGTCGTACGTGAGCGACGTGCGGCCGAGTTCCACGATGGCGGACGTTGCGCGCGACATCGGCCGCCTCGACGCGTCGCTGCTCGCGGCCAGCGTGGTGCGCGTGGCGCCGGGCTTCAGCATCCTGCCCGCACCCGACGATCTTTCGCGCGCGCTGGAGGTGAAGGCCGAGCACATCGACGCGATCCTGCAGGTTGCGCTGCCGATGTACGACTTCGTGCTGTTCGACCTCGGCACGCGCATCGACACGCTCTCGATCAAGGTGCTGGACCGCGCCGACCGCATCTTCCCGGTGCTGCAGCCGAGCCTGCCGCACATCCGCAACGTGACGCGCCTGATGCAGGTGTTCAAGTCGCTCGGCTATGCCCCCGGCAAGGTCGAGCTGCTCGTGAACCGAAGCGCCGGTGGCGGGGAAATCGGGTTGTCGGACATGCGCCGCTCGCTGGTCGGCGCGACGCTCACGATCGTTCCCGACGGTGGCAAGGACGTGGATGCGTCCATCAACCGGGGCGTGCCGCTGGCGGAGATGTCGCGAGGCAGCACGCTCGCCAAGCGGCTCGCCGAGATCGCTCACTCACTCAGTCCGCGGCAGGAGGCGGCGCCCGGCTTCATCGGACGGCTCTTCCGCCGTGCCTGAGCACCACCGGCTCATTCTTCTTCAACAGCAAGGCAGGCTCCCATGTCATTCAGAGAACAGCTCAATGCGATCGACGCCGATCCCACTGCGCAGCCCGATGGGCACGCAGCCGACCTGACCGCGTCGCCCTTTGCGTCGGATGCCTACAAGTTGCTGAAGGAGCGCATGCACCTGAAGCTGCTGGAGCGCTTCGACCTGGCGGCGCTCGAAACCCTGAAGCCCGAAGTGCTGCGCCAGGAAATCTCGACCATGGTCACGCGGCTGCTGCAGGAGGAGCCCGAGGCGCTCAACGACATCGAGCGGCGCACGCTGATCCGCGACATCCAGCACGAGATGCTCGGTTTCGGGCCGATCGAGCTGCTGATGGCGGATCCGTCCGTCTCGGACATCCTGATCAATTCGCACGAGAAGGTCTACGTGGAGCGCCGGGGCCGGCTGGAGCTGACCAACGTCAGCTTCACCGACGAGAAGCACCTGCTGCGCATCATCGACAAGATCGTCTCGCTGGTGGGGCGGCGCATCGACGAGTCCAGCCCCATGGTCGATGCGCGGCTGCCCGACGGCTCGCGCGTCAATGCAGTCATCGCGCCGGTGGCGCTGGACGGACCGATGATGTCGATCCGGCGTTTCGCGAAGATCCCGCTGCGCATGGAGAACCTCGTGAACGAGCTCAAGACGCTGACGCCGCCGATGGCGCAGATGCTCGAGGGGCTGGCCCAGGCGAAGGTCAACATGCTCATCTCCGGCGGCACGGGCGCTGGCAAGACGACGCTGCTGAATATCCTCTCCGGCTTCATTCCGCCGACCGAACGCATCATCACCATCGAGGATGCGGCGGAGTTGCAGCTGCAGCAGCCGCACGTGGCGCGCATGGAAACGCGGCCGATGAACATCGAGGGCAAGGGCGAGATCACGCAGCGCGCGCTGGTGCGCAACGCGCTGCGCATGCGGCCCGACCGCATCGTCATCGGCGAAGTGCGCGGCGCCGAGGCGGTCGACATGCTGCAGGCGATGAACACAGGCCACGAAGGCTCGCTCACCACCATCCACGCCAACACGCCGCGCGATGCGCTGGCGCGACTGGAAAACATGATCGGCATGGCGAACCTGAACCTGCCGCATCGCACTGTGCGCCAGCAGATCGCGTCGGCCATCACGGTGGTGGTGCAGGTGCTGCGGCTGGTCGATGGGCGGCGCAAGGTCACCAGCATCCAGGAGATCACCGGCATGGAAGGCGAGGTGGTCACCATGCAGGAGATCTTCACTTTCCACCAGACCGGCATGGGGCCCGACGGCATGGTGCGCGGCCATTTCCACGCGACCGGTGTCAGGCCGAAATTCGCGGAGCGGCTCCATGCCTACGGCGTGGATCTGCCCGACACCATGTTCGAGCCGAGCAAACACTACGAATAGGAGACAGCCATGTTCGACAACCTGGGGGGGCACACCCTCATCACCGTCACCGTGCTGGTCTTCGTGACCGTGTTGCTCATGATCGAGGGCCTGTACCTGCTGTGGCGCTCCTACAAGGGGCCCGAGGCGCGCAAGATCGAGAAGCGGCTGCAGGCGTTTTCCGCCGCGGTCGATCGCACGTCGCAGGCCCATCTGGTCAAGGAACGCATGCTCAGCGAGGTGCCGTGGATGCAGCGCATGCTGCTGACGCTGCCGCGGGCGCACCGGCTTGACCGCTTCATCCTGCAGGCGGGGCTGGACTGGACGGTTTCCAGCTTCCTGCTGGTATGCGGTGCGCTCGGCGTGCTCGCGTTCTTCGTGACGGCGTCGATGGCACGCCAGCCGATGCTGCTGGCGCTCGCCGCCGGGGTCTGCGCGGCGATGCTTCCGGTGCTCTACCTGCAGCGCCAGCGCAGCCGCCGGCTGGCCCGCATGGAGAGGCAACTTCCGGATGCGCTGGACCTGGTGACGCGCGCGCTGCGCGCGGGGCACTCGTTCGCCAGCGGCGTGCAGATGATCGGCGAAGAAATGGCCGACCCCATTGCCAGCGAGTTCCGCATGGTCGCCGACGAGGTGAATTTCGGCGTCTCGCTGCAGCAGGCCCTGACCAACCTCAGCGAACGCATGCCGCTCACCGACCTGCGCTATTTCGTGGTGGCGGTGCTGATCCAGCGCGACTCCGGCGGCAACCTGACGGAGGTGCTGGGCAACCTGAGCCGGCTCATCCGCGACCGGCTCAAGCTGCTCGCACGGGTGCGGGTGCTTTCGTCGGAAGGGCGGCTGTCGGCCTGGATCCTGGGGCTCATGCCATTTGCCCTGGCGGCGCTCATGAACGTCTTCAACCCCGAATTCATGTCGCCGCTGTGGACGGACCCGATCGGGCAGATGGTGATCAAGTACATGCTGGTGCTGATGCTCGTGGGCATCGTGCTCTTGCGCAAGATCGCGAAGATTCGCGTCTGAAGGAGAAGGATCATGACCATGCTGTTTCCCATCCTCGTTTTCCTGGCTGTGTCGCTGGCGATAGCCGGCCTTGCGGTCTGGATGTCTCCGACGCGCACCGAGCAGCGCCTGCAGGCGGTGACGCCGTCGGCCGGCAAGTCGGCCTGGGCCGAGACTGCCGTCAAGATCGTCGGTCCCTTCGCGCAGTTGTCTTCGCCCACCAGTGACGCTGCCCTGTCGCCGCTGCGCGTGCGGTTCCTGAACGCCGGCATCCGCTACCCGGACGCCTACCTTGTCTACTTCGGCATGAAGACGCTGCTGCCGCTGGGCTTTGCCGCGCTCGCGTTCCTGGGGATGCGGGCGACGGGGGCGGCGGACGGCACGGAGATGCTGCTGTACCTCGCGGTGGCGGCTCTGGCCGGCTGCTACTTGCCCAACCTGGTGCTGCGCCTGCTCATTCGCGCGCGCCGCCGCGAGATATTCGAGAACTTCCCCGATGCCGCCGACCTGATGCTCGTGTGCGTCGAAGCGGGCCTGGGGCTGGACGCCGGCCTGGCCAAGGTCACAGAGGAAATCCAGGTCAAGAGCGTGGCGCTGGCGCAGGAACTGCACTGGACCAACCTGGAAATGCGCGCCGGAGCCACGCGCGAGAAGTCGCTGCGCAACCTGGCGCTGCGCACGGGCGTGGAAGAGATAGGCACCTTCGCGACCATGCTGACCCAGTCGGACCGGTTCGGCACCAGCATCGGCGAATCGCTGCGCGTGTTCTCCGACGATCTGCGCCACAAGAGGCAGGTTCGTGCGGAAGAACTGGCGGCCAAGGTGCCGACCAAGATGCTGCTGCCACTGGTGCTGTGCATCTTTCCGTGCATCTCGATGGTGATACTCACGCCGGCGGCGATCCGGATCATCCGGATGATCATGCCGATGCTGAACGGGTATTGAACCGGGCACCGCTCCTGGGGCAACCCGGTGCGGCGCGTTGTTTTCAGTGCACCGGCGTCGTGTCGAGCTGGTGCTTCACCGCGTAGATGTACAGCTCGAGGCGGTTTGTCACGCCGAGCTTCTGGTAGATCGACGTGAAGTGGTTGCGCAGCGTGTGCTCGGTGACGAAGAGCTTCTCGGCCAATGCCTTGTTCGAGGCGCCGCTGCCAGCCACGACGATGCGGACGATTTCCCGTTCTTTCTGCGTCAGGCTCGCCAGCCTGGCGGCTTCGGGGTCGGCCTTCGGGGGCTTCTTCACCGAAGTCAGCTGAGAGAAGACGCGGCCCATGGTTTGCGCATCGACGCAAAGCTCGCCTTTGTAGACGCGCTCGATGGCCTCGAGCACCTGCTGGGCCGGAGCGTCCTTGCGCATCACGCCGCGCGCGCCGTGCAGCACGGCAAGGTCGATCGTGCGCTGCTCGCGCTCCGCTGTGAGCACGACGACGCGCGACACCTCGTTCGACAAAAGCCTGGGCAGGATGTCGATGGCGCACCGACCGTCGAGGTCGAGATCGAGCACGATGACGTCGGGGGCGAGGTCGTCCGAGGTCGCCACGGCGTCTTCGCAACAGCTGGCCGTGCCGACGACCCGCATGCGCGGCTGCTCGCCGTCGATCAGCCTGGACAGGCCCCACAGCATGGTCTGGTGGTCGTCCACGAGCAGGACACCGATGGGATGGGCAACTGGTTGCATGACAGGCTCCTGATTTGTCTTCTGGGTTGTTTTTCTCAGATGGGAATTTCCACCAGTACCGCGGTGCCGCCACTCGCGCACTGGTGCACCTGTGCCCGCCCGCCGAGAGCCGCAGCGCGCTCGGTGATGGAGCGCGGGAGGAACTTCGTGAAGCTCTCTTCACACGCTTCGTTCTCGATGCGCAACTGCAGGCGCCCGTTCTTGCAGTCGAGGCGGATGCTGCCGTGACGCGCTTGGGTGTGCTTGCAGATGTTGTTCAATCCCTCGCCCACCAGCTGCAGGACTTCCGCGGTCATCCGGTCGTCCAGTTGGACCTGGCCGTCGACCGTAATGGCGATCTCGATGCCATAGAGCCCCTTGATCCGCTCGGCCTGGCGATGCAGATGGGGCAGTACAAGCCCGCAGGGACTGTTCGCGCTGTGCTTGACCGCACCGGCGTAGCGGCGCAGGTCGGCGATCACGCCGTCGGCCACGCTCGCGAGCTTGTCGAGGTCTTCGCGCAGCGGGTTGTCGGTGGCCGCCTTCTTGCGCAGCGCGCACAGACCCATCCGCAGGCCGATGTACGGCTGCACGGCCGTGTCGTGCAGGTCCAGCGCGAACTTCAGGCGCTCTGTAGCGGCGGCTTCGGAGGCCATCCGGTCGAGCACCTCGATGGTCTCGATGACCGGGAAGATCTGTTCCATGAGGTGCGCCAGGAACAGCGCGTCGGACTTGTTGAACAGTCCGTCACGGGACGACACGAAGACCCGGCCCTCGCCCAGCCGCATCGGCAGCGGGGCGCTGATGAAGGCGCGGGCCTCCAGCATGGCGGCCACGGCGGCGCACTGCTGCGCGCCGTCGTCGTCCTCTATGCGCCAGCCGCTTGCGCCGGCTTCGAAGACATGACTTTGCGCGCACAGCAGGCTCAGGGGCCAGGGCAGGCGGTTGCTGAGCACGGTGTGGTCCGGCGCCAGCGCCATGAGCGGCGATTCGGCGATGCGGCCGATCGTCTCGACGCTGACGTGTTCGCAGGCGTCGTTCTTGCGCAGCGTGCGCAGGATCCAGTTGCCGGTGGATGTGTCCCGCGTCAGGAGGATGCAGTGGCTTGCCCTGAAGAAGGCCAGTGTCTTTTCCATCGTGCGGGCGACGGTGCGGCCGGCACCGAAGCGGGGGTTCGAAAGCTGGCAGACATCGCCCAGGAGCGCGAGGCGCCGCTGCAGGCCCAGCTTCGAGCCGCCCCAGTGCACGATCATGTGCCCCAGCGCCAGCAGGAAGGTGGTGCGCATCAGCAGCTGCGGCGAGTCGCCGCCCGTGCTGGTGGCCAGGCCGCAGGCGGCGAACGACGCGACCGATGCGACCGTCACGCGGGCGCCTTCCTCGAAACCCCAGCGGAACGAGGAGGTGAGGATTGCGAAGAAGTAGAAGAGGAAGAAAAGACTCTGGACGCCGTCAGTCACGAAGATGATCAGCGTGAACCACAGCACGTCGGACCAGTGGATGGCCTTGCCCTGGAAATACGGGCGGCCCATTCGCGTGCATGCATACACCAGCAGGCTGTGCAGGATGTATCCGGAAAAGGCCAGCCAGACGGGAACCTGCAGCCGGTTGTCACCGGCATCGACCGCGACAGCCAGCAGCGCGGAAACCGACAGCACCATTCGCATGCGGGCCACCATGAGGGCATCCGCGGCGACGCTCGCGTCGACGTCGGGGGCAGCAGTAGTGCGAGCCAGCATGGCGAAGGATCCTTGGCACCCAGGCGCATCACGCCAGGCAGGCCATTCCTGAGTGGGCAGAGAAGCTCGACGGTGTCATTTTGGAATTCATTCTTTGCACCTGAAAGCGATGTATGTGAAGGTTTCACATTACTACTTTGGTAGTCAAAGACAATTGGGGTCGACGGGCCTGGCTGATTTGTGACGTCTGTTGCATTAAGAAACATTCATCCAAATCTCGGGCTTTTTCGAATGCCTGTCGAGGGGGGCTGCCCCGCCCGATGGCGAAAAGTACGCTATTTACAGGTACCCGTTCGATGCGTTCCAGCGAGCCACTCGCTGCCCCTCCAAGTTCACATCCGCCGTGCGACCAGGGCCGTGCGCCCCAGGGGAGTGACCCGCAGGACGACCGCCTGCTTGAACTTCTGCTGGGTCTGCCGGGAGCGGCAGGTCGGGGGAAGCGTGGCTTCCACCATGCCCGCCGCATTCAACACGGCCACCGAGTTGATCCCCGCTGGATCGTCGATGCGCAGGGGGAAGATCGAATTGCCGATCTTGCGCAGGTAGTCGAGTGGCATGACGGGCCATTCCTGGCCCTCGGCAGTCGTTGCAACGTTGCCGGTCTGCAGGCTGGCGATCTCCGCGTGCCCTGCGTCCGTGATGGCGAACACCACGGCGCTCTCATACTGTTGGTAGCCGAAGTGATCGAGATGAAATTCGGCCTCGATGAGTCCGGTCGCCAGCAGGACCGATGCGTTCCTGATGTCCGGGTCAGCCGTGAGCGTCGCCGGAAACTTCTCGTGCAGAAGTCGAAGGAGGAGGGCAAGCGGCATACATGCTCCTATCTGGACCTTCTGTGCGTATCGAGCGGTTCGTCACGAGGTCCGAGGGTCGTTCGGGTTTAAATGTGATTTTTTCACTTTAATTATTTTGTTTTACATCAACCGCCCGACCTTGTCGATAGGAGGCACTCCACGGCCATGAGGCCGTGGATGAAATTTGCTGTGGATTGCGAAAGAAGAGGGCGCCCAGGCATTGCGGGCGCCCCGCGGCAGCCTCAAGGCGTGGTGAATGTCACCCGCTGTGCGATCAGCACGCCGTCGATCACCCGGTCTCCGACGACGGTCACGCGCTGGCCGTTGGCCAGGTTCGCGGCGGTGCCGTTCTCGAAGACGGCGCCCCTGGCGTCCACTGGTTGACCGCGGACCCTGAAGTCGGCGAGGGACTGATACGCGCCGATGGCGCCGATCAGCGTGAACGAAGCCGGGCCCCCGGTGCCCGGAACGTTGCGGATGCGCAGCTTCTTCACCACCAGCACACCGCCCGACATGAAGCCGTCGACTTCGACTTTTACGCCGTTACCGAGCGAGCCCACGGGGCCGCCGGTGATCTGCCCATTGGTCGCGTCGACCGGCGTGCCCAGCACCTTGAACGAACTGCGCGAGGCGAAGTCGGTGATGACGCCTGCCAGCTGGACAGCAATGCCGTCGCTCACCGGGATGGCATACCAGCCCTGCATCGTCGTGGCCGTGAGCACGCCCGCGACCGGCGCGGCGGTGCCCCGGGCGCGCACGATGATGCCGTTGGCAAGCGACGATGCGTTCATGCCCGTGAAGGCCGCCGAGCTGAAGTTGATCGTGAGCTGGCCGAGCGTGAAGGTCTTGCGCACGGTGTCCAGGTTCTGCACGGTCCCTGTGACCAGCGGATCGGTCAGGGTGGGTGCGATCTGGATGCGCGTGGCGCGCAGGGCGCCCGGTGCGCTCGGCAGGCCCCACACCTGGACGATGCTGCCTGCGCCGACGTCCGCCAGTCCGCTCGCGTCGGCCCAGACGGTGGCCGAGTCGATGCTCACGACGGTGCCCATCACGACGAAGCTACCGGCCGAGGTGTCGATGCCTGAGGCAGCGCCCCGTAGTTCGGCAGCCGACTGGACCTGGGTGGCGACGCCGCTGGTGAAGTTGGCGTCGACCTTGCCGGCGACGCGCGCACTCATGCCGATCTGCAACTCGGTGGCGTCTTCAATGGTGAAGGTGGCGGTGTCGGTGTCGTAGCGCAGCCCGTTGAGGATGATGCTGCCCAGGCCGTCCGCCGCGCCGATGCCGGCGGCGTCGGCAGTCACGCCAGTGCCGCCCGAACCTACGCCGGAGCCGTCGGTGTTGCTGTTGCCGGCGGTCGTATCTCCGCCCGAACCGCCCGAGCCTGTGGAACCTGTGCCAGTTCCAGTTCCTGTCCCCGCTCCTGTAGAGGTATCCCCTCCGGTGCCCGTCTGCGTGGTGCCACCCGTGCCGACACCCAGGCCGCCCACGGAGCCGCCACCGCTGCCTCCACCCCCGCCGCAGGACAGCAGCAGGGCCATGAGGCCGACGGACAAAAGGCCGAGCATGAGCCGGCGGGGTGTCTTCATCGTGTTCATGGCTTGGGCTCGCTTTCAGGGGGGCGGGGCGGCACAGGCGCGCTCTCGTCTTCGTAATAGGTGTAGATGCCGACCCTGATGCGCCCCTTTGCTCCAGCAGGGGCGCGGTCGACTGCCTGTGTCATTTCCTGCGTCAGCTCGTGATGCAGGGCTGCCCAGCGTTCCCGCACGAGGCGCTGGATCTGCTCGCATTCCTGCAGCGTGAGCCCGCGCGCGTACACCGCCCGCTCGAGCATTCTGGGCTCCTCGCCCAGGGTGTTGGAGACTGCCGCCAGCAGATGGTCGCGGCCGTTGTCGCCCAGGAAGGCGAGCATGGACTGGAGATCCTGCACCGGCACGAAGCCGTCGGCCGTGAGTTCGACCACTCCTGCGTCCTCGGTCACCATTTGCAGGCGCACCAGCTCGTCGAGGATGGTGCGATGGTGCACGTCGCCGCGGCTGCTCATTCGCGCCACGGCCTCGAAGGAAGGCGCGGCATTGCCTGCCGTGATGGGCAGGCGCCTGAAAGTGTCATCCTTGGTAAGCATCTGCAACCACAACGTGAAAGTCTTGGCTGCTGCCGACAGCTCGGTGTGGGGCAGGGGGTCGACGGTGGCCCGAATCTTGGCGGTCACTGCCTTGCGGTTCAGGCCGGTCGTGATGGACAACTGGCTCAGGTTGGGCTTGGGCACGCCCTGGTTGCGCCAGCTTCGCTGGGCCTCTTCGATCAGCAGGTCGCGCAGCAACTCCTCGAGGTGGGGGTGCTTGACCCCCATCGCGAGGGCGAGCCTTACCACCGGTCGCAGAATGCGAGCGCAGGCAGCGAGAGCCCAGTCCAGCCGATGTTCCATGGAGGCGAGCGTTAATCCTGAAGGTGCGATTCAACGGAGGATCAGCGGCACCAGCCGCCGATCACGGTCCGCTATTGTCATGTGCAATAGTCACATGTGAAAGCTTTGGACTACTGTTGTGTCGTCCGGCAAGAACAGGACAAATGCCCCTTTCAGTTCCCGCGCGACGTGCGCAAACTGAAGCAATGGACCCGAACCCGACCAGAAATTTCGAAAGCTTGCGTGCCGCTCTGCATGTGCTTAGAGCGGACATCGGCCCAGGCGCAACCTTGACAAAGTTGTGCACGCAACGGCACGGAACAGGTGTGCTGATTCCGGACCCATTGACCGGAATCTGTCGAAGAGTCAGGAAGACATGCGACGCATATCTGGAATTCGAGCCGACTCAGCTGAAAGGCGCGGCGCGCCTGGTACGTGCGCCCGCGGAAACCGCGACTCGCTTCTTCTGGCCGGAAGTCCCCGGCTCGAGCGTTCTTTTCCCCGTGAACGGGTTCATTGCCGGCTTCCTTTCCAGCAATGAGTTCATCGTGGACGACCAGATCACGTACTCCATCTACTCGCTGAAGCCCGCAAATTCAGCGCTCATCGAGAAGATCGTGATCCGATGCCACTGTTGCCAGCAGCGGATGCGGGTCCGGCCAGGCCGGAATCTGGTGGTCACATGCCCGTCTTGCGGAGCCGACACGGATCTGGATCCGTTCTGCTGAAGCCGCCAGGCATTGACGCACCTCTAATCTCTAGTTCAGGCTGGTGCCGCCGCCTGAGGCCCGAGGAAGAACTCGACCGCCCGCGCTACCACCCACGGCACGATGACATGGTCACCGTCAAAGGGCTGCAGCGTCAGGTCGTGTCCGCTCTCCAGCAGCCGCCGCGCATGCGGGTGCGCGCTGGTCTCGATCGGCAACTGGCTGTCCGAGCGCCCGTGCGCCAGGAACACGCGCGGCTTCCCCGTCTGCGTGAACGTGTTCATGAAGCCCGCCGACAGCCCGATCACGTGGCTGGCCACGTCGCCGTTGGTCAGGCCTAGCGACAGGGCATAGCTGCCGCCATCGGAAAAACCGGCGAACGCCAGGCGCGCGGGGTCGATGCGGAAATGCGCGGCTACCGTCGACAACGCGCCGTCGAGCCGTTCAAGGTCGGGGCCATGCCCGCCGACCACGATGTCCCACGTCGGGTACATCGACTGCGGGGCCAGCAGAGGAAAGCGCCGCGCACGCGCATGGGCCACCAGATGCGGCAGCACCCGGTTGGCTTCGCCGCCCGCGCCGTGGAACATCACCAGCAACGGCAGCGGTGCATCGGTGGGCAGCCCCTCGGGCACCACCAGCACCGCCTCGCGCCCTTCGGCGAACGAGAGGCCGTGGCGTCCGGGTGACAGTTGCTCGGCAACGGGCGCGGCACCCGGGCGAAAGCTCATGCGACCGGTCAGTGCGCCACCCAGCAGGCTGGCGTCGATCATTCGATTGCTCCCATCTGCGACGACACCGGCGACGAGGCGCAGGCGATGCCGCGGAACACCGCGCATTGCGCGAAAGACTGCGCCGACAGCGGCAGCTCTTTTCTGCGGCAGTACTTGCTGGTGAGCTTGAGCAGTTCCTTGATGTCGCGGCCGCTGGCGCCGGCATATTCGACCACCAGCCTGTCGATCACCGTGCCCGGAAGCTCGACGCCCAGCTGGGTCGACAGCGTGGACCAGAGCCGGCGCGCGTCGTCGGGTCCCGGTGGCTGGTAGTCGATCACCGCGATACAGCGCGACAGGATGGCCTCGTCGATGTCACCGACCCGGTTGGTGGTCATGAACAGCAGGCCGCTGAAATACTCCAGCGTGCGCAGGAACTCGGCCACGATGGCGTTGTGCTGCAGGTCGTTGTCGCGCCGGCGGATGTACACGTCGGCCTCGTCCAGCAACAGCACGCAGTCCCAGCGTGCGGCGCGCTGAAGGATCTTCGTCAGGCTGGCCTCCACCGAGTCGGCCGTCACGCCGAGCTGGCCCGAATGCACGCGGTACAGCGGCTTGCCGACCACTTCCGCATAGACCTCGGCGGTGAGGGTCTTGCCCAGGCCAGGCGCGCCCTTGCACAGGATGGTGGTGCCGCCCGACTTGCCGGGCACCACGTCTTCCACGAGGAAGCAGCGGTCGGCCGTGAGGATGTCGATCAGGTCGCGGTGCGCCTGCGGCAGCACCAGCCGCTCGCGCAGCCCGGGCTGGTACTTGTATTCCTGCACGTGCTGCGCATGCACCCAGATGTTGCGGTGCCAGTCGAGGTGGAACAGGTGCAAATAGCAGTGCTGGGGGATGCGGTCGAAGCCGCTGTCGACACCGCTCTCGCGCCAGTAGTGCGGATCGGCGGCCAGGTCGAAGCGGCGCTGCAGCAGTTCCTCGTCATTCACGCAGCGCGCCACCGCCCCTTCGGGCAGCCGGTGGCACGCCATGCCTGCGCGGGGGCTTTCGCCGGCCATCCAGGCGCTGCCGTCGATGGTGAACTGGGCACCGAACTGCGGCTGCAGCCTCGTGAAGCACGCCACCTGCTTGTCGTACTCGCGCTTGAACTCGGCGCACTCCTTGTGAAAGCCGTGGTCGGCGAAGAGGCCGGCCAGCGTGCGGCCGGGCAGGTCTTCCGCGTAGAAGCTCAGGCCCCAGGTCATGCCCGCGAAACGCAACCGCGGTTCGGAGGGAGGCTCGCGGCCGGCAGCCTGCAGCGTGTTGGCCAGCAGGCCCACCAGCACGTACGCCTCGTTGTCCGCCGGTTGCACAAGGCGCACTGCATGCACCAGCCAGGGCAGCAGTACGCCGTCTTTGCCGCGCTGGTAGAGCCAGCCATCGATCAGGTCGCGTGCGAGCCACTCGGTCAACGCCGGGACCATCGACTCCAGGCTGGAGATGGGCTGCGAAGGCGGTTCGCCGTTGAGGTTGTCCAGCGCGAGCAGCTGGAACACCAGGTCGCGCGAGCCGGCGGCCAGGCCCAACTGGAAGAGCAGGTTGAGCGAGTGCCCGTCGAAATGGCAACTGGACACGACGCGCACACTGCTGCCGGCGCCAAGCCCACCCAGTTGAAGGCCAAGCGGCGTTTGCGCGCCGACCTGACCCTGCAGCGCAGCGGCCAGCATCTCCGGTATCTCGAGTTCCACGGTGTCTCCTCGTGTCGCCTTCGATGCTAGCCACGAGGTAGGGCCTGGCGCTTGACCTGGGTCAAGACCGGCGGCAGGACGCTAGGAGTCGTTCGCCTGCGCCAGCAGCCATTGCCTGAAGACCTGCAGCGACTGCATCTGCGCCGACTCTTCCGGATACACGAGGTAGTAGCCCTTGGCATAGCGCCATTTGCGGCGCGACAGCCGCCGCAGGCGCCCCGACGCCACCGACTCGTCGCTCATGTAGGGCGGCAGCAGCGCCACGCCCATGCCGGCCAGGGAGGCGTTGAGGGCCATCGACATGATGTCGTAGCGTGGCCCTTCGCGTCCTGCCTCGCTCACGATGCCTTCGCGTGCGAACCATTCGTCCCACGCGCCGGGCAGGGTCTGGTGGTGGATCAGTGCCGAACGCGGCGTGTTCGCATCGACCGCCTTGCCGTGCACGGCGATCCAGGCTGGCGCCGCGTAGGGCGAGAGGTCCAGCGGCAGCACGAACTCGCTGTGCAGGCCCTGCCGCTGGCCGTCGCCGAACTCCAGCGACGCATCGACCGGCGTGGCGCTGAAGTCCACCGGCCCCACGCGCGTGCCCAGGTTGAGCGTGATCTCGCCATGGTCGCGCGTGAACCCCGGCAGGCGCGGAATCAGCCAGTAGCTGCCGACCGAGGCGCCAACCGACAGCGACAGCTCGCCGCCCCGGCCCTTGAGCGCCATCACATTGGCGGTGGCGCGCTCCAGCCTCTGCAGCAGCGGCCCGACCTCGCCCAGGTAGTAGCGGCCCGCGTCCGTCAGGGCCAGGGCCTCGCGCCGACGCGTGAAGAGTTTTACGCCGAGCCGGTCTTCCAGTGTCTGCACCTGCCGGCTCACAGCGCCTTGCGTGAGGCGGAGCTCCTGCGCGGCAGCGGTGAAGGAGCGCAGCCGCGCGCTGGCCTCCAGGCACATCAGGGACATCGTCGAAGGAGCGCGAACGTGATGGTTCATGAGAAAAGAGCAAGTCTGGTGCATGCACCCGATGAAGCTACCTATACGCACCGGCCTCGTGCATGAGGAAAGCTCATGCTAAACCCAGGAAACATGGCTTGTCCAACCCGCTTCGCGGGCAGATCATCCGCCCACCGATCCTTCATTGCCGGAGTTCTCTGCCATGCGTCTACGTGCCTTGCTGTGTACTCTCGTTCTCGCCGCACTGTCGGCGGTTTCGATGCCGGGCCTCGCGGCCTATCCCGACAAGCCGATTCGCCTGATCGTGCCCTCGGCCCCGGGCGGCGCACCCGACGCGCTGATGCGCGCACTGGGGGCGCAACTGTCGCAGCAGATGGGCGTGCCCATCGTGGTCGACAACAAGCCTGGCGGCTCCTACACGATCGGCACCATGGACCTGGTGCATTCCGCGCCCGACGGCTACACGCTGGCCTACGGCAACATCGTCTCGCTGGCCACCAACCGGTCGCTGCTGCCCAGCGTGCCGTACGACGTCGAGAAAGACCTGACGCTGGTCGCCAACACGCTGCGCCTGTCCAACCTGCTGATCGTCAACAACGAACTGCCGGTGAAGAGCGTGCCCGAGCTGATTGCCTACGCGAAGAAGAACCCCGGCAAACTGGCCTTCGCGTCCGACGGCAACGGCACCACCGCGCACCTGGGCGTCGAGCTCTTCAAGGCCATGACCGGCACCGACATGCTGCACGTGCCTTACAAGGCCGCAACGGCGGCCATCACCGACCTGATCGGCGGCGGTGTGCAGCTCATGATGGTCAACACGCCGGTGTCCGGCCCGCAGGCCCAGGCGGGCAAGGTGAGGGCGCTGGGCATCTCGTCGCGCCAGCGCTCGCCCACCTATCCGAACATTCCCACCATCGCCGAGGCCGGCGTGCCGGGCTTCGAGGTGGAAGCCTGGGGCGGCATCATCGGGCCGGCCCGCATGCCCAAGGACGTGGTGGCGCGCCTCAATGCCGAGATCCGCACCGCGCTGGCCAACCCGGCGTTGCGCGAGCGCTTCAGGCTGCTGGGCGCCGAGACCGATTTCGCCACGTCGGAGCAGTTCCTCGAGCTGTCGCGCCGCGAGACGCTCAAGTGGGCCAAGATCATCAAGGACTCGGGCGCGAAGATCGACTGAAGGCCAACTCACCATGACTCCCTGGAAAGCCGCAAGGCCCGGCGATCGCCTCGACGCCATCGACACCCCCGCGCTCGTGCTCGACCTCGATGCCTTCGAGCGCAACCTCGCTCGCATGGCCGAAGCGCTGCGCGGCAGCGGCGTGCGCCTGCGCGCCCATGCAAAGTGCCACAAGACGCCAGAAATCGCCCTGCGCCAGATCGCCTTGGGCGCGGCCGGCATCTGCTGCCAGAAAGTCAGCGAGGCGGCCGTGTTCGTAGATGCCGGCATCTCCGACGTGCTGGTCACCAATCAGGTGATGGGCGAAACCAAGCTGCGCCACCTGGCTACGCTGGCCCGTCGCGCGCGCATGGGCGTGCTGGTCGATCACCCGCAGCAGGTGCAGGCGCTGGTTGCCGTAGCGCAGGCTGAGGACGTGACGCTGGATGTGTACGTCGAGGTCAACGTCGGGGCCAACCGATGTGGTGTTGCACCCGGGGAAGAAGCTGTGCGGCTCGCGCAGCAGATCGCGGCCAGTGCACCGCTGCGCTTCATGGGCCTGCACTGCTATCACGGGCCGGCCCAGCACCTGCGCGCGCCGCAAGACCGCGCCGCGGCCATTGCCGCTGCCGCAGAGGCCGCGCGCATGACCCGCGCCGCTATCGAAGCCTGCGGCATCGCCGTCGAGCGCGTGACGGGCGCGGGTACCGGCAGCTTCCTGCACGAGCGCGACTCCGGCGTCTTCAACGAAATCCAGGCAGGCTCCTACGTCTTCATGGACCGTGACTACGGCGATAACCAGCGCGGCGAGCACGACATCGGGTTCGAGCATGCCCTGTTCGTGCGCACCACCGTCATGAGCCGCGCGACGCCCGAACGCGCCATCGTCGACGCAGGCCTCAAGGCCTCCAGCGTGGACTCGGGTATGCCCACCGTGTGGCAGCGCCCCGACCTGCGCTACGTGAAAGCCGCCGACGAGCACGGTGCGCTGGCCACGCCCGATGCTGCGGCGCTTTCGTTGGGTGACCAACTGATGCTGGTGCCCGGCCATTGCGACCCGACCGTCAATCTCTACGACGACCTGGTCTGCGTGCGCGGCGAGCGGGTGGAGGCCCTGTGGCCTATCGCCGCACGCGGCGCGCTGCTTTAACTCCTCAATTCAAGGCAATCGATGCAGGAAAAATTCGACCTTCTGATCCGCAACGCAAGCATCGTCGACGGCACCGGCGCGCCCCGTTTCACGGGCGACATCGGCATTCGCGGCGACCGCATCGCACGCATCGGCGATCTGTCCGCTGCGCACGGCGAGGTGGAGATCGACCGGGCAGGGCGCATCGCGGCGCCCGGCTTCATCGACGCGCACACTCACGACGACCGCCTCATGCTGTCCGACCCCGACATGGCGCCCAAGGTCAGCCAGGGCATCACCACGGTGATCGCGGGCAACTGCGGCATTTCGCTGGCGCCGATGCCGGGCGGCATCACGCAACCGGTCACGCCGCCGCTGAACCTGCTCGACGAGCAGGGCGACTGGTTCTCCTTTCCCACCTTCGCCTCGTACATCGAGGAACTGCGCGCCAAGCCCGCCGCGACCAACTGCGCCTTGCTCGTGGGCCACACCACCTTGCGCGTTGCAACGCTGGACGATCTCGACCTGCCGGCGACGCAGGAACAGATCGCCCGCATGCGCGAACTGGTGCAAGAGGCGCTGCAGGCCGGCGCCATCGGCGTGTCCACCGGCCTGTTCTACGAGCCGTCGATTGCCGCGCCCACCGAGGAGGTGATCGAAACCTGCCGTCCGCTGAAGGAATTCAACGGCGTGTATTGCACCCACATGCGCAACGAGGCCGACCGGGTGATCGACTCGCTCGAAGAAACCTTTCGCGTCGGTCGCGAGGTCGGGGTGCAGGTCGTGATCTCGCACATGAAGGTGGTGGGGCCGGCGAACCACGGCCGTTCGGAGGAAGCGCTGTCGTTCATCGAGAAGAACATGGCCAACCAGCCGATCTGCCTGGACTGCTATCCCTACACGGCCGGCTCCACCATCCTGTCGGCAGACCGGGCGGCAAGCTCCTCGCGCGTGATCGTGAGCTGGTCGAAATCGCTGCCCGAACACGCCGGCCGTGACCTGGACGTCATCGCAAAGGAAATGGGCGTCACCGAGGAAGAGGCGATCCGGCGCCTGAGCCCCGCTGGCGGAATCTACTTCCGGCTGGACGAGGCCGATGTGCAGCGCATCCTGAAATTCGACCAGACCATGATCGGCTCCGACGGCCTGCCGCACGATGCATCGCCGCATCCGCGGCTGTGGGGCAGCTTTCCGCGCGTGCTGGGCCACTACGGGCGCCTGCTCGGACTGTTCCCGCTGGAAACCGCGATCTACAAGATGACCGGACTGACGGCGAAGAACTTCGGCCTGAAGGACCGCGGTGTGCTGAAGGAAGGCGCATATGCCGACCTGGCCCTGTTCGACGCGGACACCGTGGGCGAAGCCGCCACGTACGAAGCGCCCATTGCACCGGCCCATGGCATCGAGGCGGTGATCGTCAATGGTGCGATCGTGTGGCGCGATGGCGGGTCGACGGGCGCGCGGCCTGGGCGGGTGCTGGCGCGCGAAGTGCCGCAGACGGCGGGCTGAGCAGCGCGCGCACCGAGCCTTTCTTCCGCAAGCGGGCTGGCACACCTGACAATCCGATGCCAACACATCAGAAAAGAATGGTGGCTCGATGGCAACCTCGATCAACGTTGAATTTTCGACTGAGCACGGCGGCACGGGCCTGATCGCGACCGTTTCGATCGGGCGCCTCTTCTGGCCCAAGACCACGACCCGATACATCTGCCACCACATCGACCCACAGACGGGGGGCGCCTGGATCAACGAAGCCACCGGGCGCTCGCCGTCGCAAAGCCTGACCTCGAAGATCAACGTTGCAGCACTCTCGGCCGCGCGACTTGCAGCGCCGCCACCCGGCGGGTCATTGAACCATCTGGACGCACTGGTCGCATTGGCTCCACGGTCCTTCACCTCCAGGCTGCTGCGCTGGCGACTGCCTTCAATGCACGGCCCTGAGCATCGACAACGGCAACGCGATGACCGCAATGCTGCGAAAGACCGAACCAGTCCGGGGACTACTTCAACGCGGAAATCTCCCGACTCTTGATGAGCCTGGAGCGCAGGATGTTGCGGCTGATCCCAAGCAGCCTGGCCGCCTGCACTTGATTGCGGTGGCAGAACTCGAAGGCGGTGCGCATCACGGTGTCCTCGATCAGTTCGAACATCTGTTCGTGAGGCTCGTTGAACAGCTCGCGCAGCACCGTCTCCAGCGCTTGCTGCGGCGTGGCGTGCGCGGAGACCTCGCTCTCGGCTGGACGCCTCTGGATGTTCAACGAGGACAGATGCAGATGCTCCGCGCCCAGCACGCCGTGCTGGCAGATCAGCAGCGCGTGGTGAATCACGTTCTCCAGCTCGCGGATGTTGCCGGGCCAGGCGTGCTCGGAGAGCTTCTGTTCGGCGCTCGCATCGAGCCGCACCGCGCCGTAGCCCAGCCGCTGACGGTACTCCTCGATGAAATGCCGCGCCAGCGGAAGAATGTCGCCGGGCCGCTCGCGCAGCGTCGGCAGCGCAAGGTGCACCACGTGCAGCCGGTAGAACAGGTCTTCGCGGAAGTTGCCGGCGGCCACCGCGTCCTGCAGCCGAACATTGGTCGCGGCCACCACGCGCACGTCGATGGGCACGCTCTTGCGCGAGCCCAGCCGCACCACCTCGCGCTCCTGCAGCACGCGCAGCAGCTTGACCTGGATCGACAGTGGCAGGTCGCCGATCTCGTCGAGGAACAGCGTGCCGCCGTTGGCCGCCTCGAACCAGCCCGTCTTGGCCGAGAACGCGCCGGTGAAGGCGCCTTTCTCGTGGCCGAAGAGCTCGCTCTCGACCAGGCTCTCGGAGAAGGCACCGCAGTTCACGGCCACGAAAGGCCGGCTGCTGCGGCGGCTCAGGTCGTGTACGTGGCGCGCGATCAGCTCCTTGCCGGTGCCGGTCTCTCCGATGATGAGCACGTTGGCATCGCTGGGCGCCACCATGCGCACGCGTTCGAGCAGCGCAGCCGAGCGCGGATCCTGGAACACCTGGGCCGTGGCGCGGATCGAGGTGGTGAGCTTGCGCGGGTTGGGCAGCGTCAGCAGGGTGGGGGCATCCCAGTCCTCGTCCGATGCGGGGGAGGCGTCGGCCGGCGGCAGCACAGCAAGAGGGCGGGTGTAGGCGGTCATGAGTAGAAGGTCGGTACGGGGTATTGCTGCTTGAGGGCCCATTCGCCGAGCTCGCGCAGTTTGTAGGCCACGGGGTCATGCAGGGTCTGGGTGCGCAGGTTGCGCCAGTGACGGTCCAGGCGCAGGCCGCCATGCGTGGCGCGCGCGCCGGCCACGTCGAACATGCGCGTACAGATGTCCAGCCCCGTGTTCGTCGCCGCGACCTTCGCGGTGGCCACGGCCACCGCGACGTCGCCGCGCTCGGCCTCTGTCAACGCGGGGCCGAGCCGCCATGCCGCGTCGAGCCGGTCGGCCGCGCGGTCGGCCAGCACGCGCACGCTCTCCAGGCCGACCCAGAAGTCGCCGTAGTGGCCGAGCACATAGGGGTCCTCGTGCATCTGCGATACATGGGCCGCATGCCACGGGCGCGACTCGTGCAGCGTGTAGTGCCTTGCATCGTTGAAGGCCGCCTCCGCAATGCCGAGGTAGATGTTGGCCAGCACGAGTTGCGACACCAGCGGCCGCAGGCAGGCAAAGGGGGTCGAGAGCGGGCCCGGGTCGGCCAGCACCTCGTGCTGCTCGACGCGCACCTTCTCGAAGGTCACGCTGCCGCTGTCGGTCTGGCGCTGGCCGATGTTGTTCCAGTCGGGCGCGACGAAGATGCCCGAGCGGCCGGTGGGAACCGCCGCGACGATGAAGGCGCCACTGCCTTCCTCGCGCGCCGAGGCGATGAGCATTTCGGAATCGAGCGCGCCCGAGCAGAAGCTCTTCTGCCCGGTGAATTCGCGCCAGCCCTCGTGCGCGCTGGACACCGTGCGGTCGTCCAGCGGATTGAGGGCGTTGCCCCAGAACCATCGACGGCGCGCGGTCTGCTCGAACCATGGCTGCCATTGCACGGGCCGCGCGAAGAGGCGCACCGTGGCGAGCATCAGGTGATGAAAGCCGAACACATGCGCGAGCGAGCTGTCGGCCTGCGCGAGCAGGCGCACGACATCGAGCGTCTCGCGCCAGTCAGCACCGCTGCCGCCGAATTCGGACGGAATGCTCAAGGCGAGCAGGCCGCTTTCACGCAGGGCATCGCGCTCGGCCTTCGGCGTGCCACCGCGCTCGTCGCGCTCCACCGCGGTGGCTGCGAAGCGCTGCATCAGCTCGCGCGCGATGTCGCGAGTGGATTCGGAAGCAGGAATGGAAAGAACGGAACTCACTGAACTCACACAAGGCCTCGGTATGTGCAGGCAGCACGGTTGCTGCGCCAGCAGCATGTTGGCGGCGCGCAAGCGCCCGGCCAACGATGCGATGCGTATATCGATCCTTGTTTTGCTTCCATGGCAGCAGTGCGGGCGGGCAATGTGCTGCGTGCAGCAGATGTGGTGTTCCGCTGCTGCTGGAGCAGCAGAAATCGCGCGTTTCGGCGCGTTCCCACAGGCAGGTCGACTGGCACGCTAACTGCTGAACCGCCTCATGCAACTTTTCTGGTTTCTCCCCACGCACGGCGACAGTCGCTACCTCGGCACCTCGCGCGGTGCGCGCACCGTGAGCCATCGATACCTGCGGCAAGTGGCACAGGCCGCCGACGAACTGGGCTACGAGGGCGTGCTGATTCCCACGGGGCGTTCCTGCGAAGACTCGTGGGTGGTCGCCTCGTCGCTGGCGGCTCAGACCGAGCGGCTCAAGTTCCTGGTGGCGATACGCCCCGGCATCATTTCGCCGACCGTTTCCGCGCGCCAGGCCGCGACGCTCGACCGCTTTTCCGATGGCCGCCTGCTCATCAACGTGGTGACCGGCGGCGACCCCGACGAGCAGCATGGCGACGGCAGCTTCCTGACGCATGCCGAGCGCTACGAGGTCACCGATGAATTCCTGCGCATCTGGCGCGGCGTTGCGGCCGGCGAGACCGTCAACTTCTCGGGCAAGCACCTGCGCGTGGAGAACGCCAAGACGCTCTATCCGCCGATGCAGAAGCCCTATCCACCGCTGTGGTTCGGTGGCTCGTCGGACGCGGCCATTGCACTCGCGGGCGAGCAGGTCGACGTGTACCTCACCTGGGGCGAGCCGCCGGCCGATGTGGCCGACAAGATCGCGAAGGCCCGCGCCGCGGCGGCAAAGCACGGCCGTACGCTGCGCTTCGGCATCCGGCTGCATGTGATCGTGCGCGAGACCAGCGAGGCGGCCTGGCGCGCCGCCGACGAACTCATTTCCTATGTGACCGACGACACCATCGCCGCCGCTCAGAAGGCTTTCTCGCGCTTCGACTCGGTGGGCCAGCAGCGCATGGCCGCATTGCACGGCGGGCGGCGCGACAGGCTGGAGGTGTCGCCCAACCTGTGGGCCGGCGTGGGCCTGGTGCGCGGTGGCGCGGGCACGGCGCTGGTGGGCAGCCCCGAAGAGGTGGCGGCACGCATCAAGGAATACGCGGCACTCGGCGTGGAGACTTTCATCTTCTCGGGCTATCCGCATCTTGAGGAGGCCTATCGCGTGGCCGAACTGCTGTTTCCGCTGCTGCCGCTCGACCATGTGCGCCCGGCGGGGCAAGCCAACATCACCGGGCCCTTCGGCGAGGTCATTGCCAACGACATCGTGCCGCCGTCGTCGCGAGTGCTGGTGCCCGAGAAGGCCGCCGCATGAAGCATTTCTCCGCGGAGGCCGGCGACGAAGTCGTACCGTGGCACGCGACCGCGCAGCGCGTCGCGCAGACATTGGCGCAGACCGCCGTCGAGCGCGACCAGCGTGGCGGCACCCCGAAGGTCGAGCGCGACCTGCTGCGGGGCAGCGGCCTGCTGATGCTCAGCGTGCCGACCGAACTAGGCGGCCTGGGCGCGAGCTGGCAACAGACACTCGACGTGGTGCGTGGCTTTGCGCGTGTCGACAGCTCGGTGGCGCACCTGTTCGCCTTTCATCACCTGCTGCTCGCGACCACGCAGCTCTTCGCGCAGCGCGCGCAGTGGCTGCCGTGGATCGAACAGACCCGCGCGCAGCGCTGGTTCTGGGGCAATGCGTTGAACCCGCTCGACAAGTCCACGCGCGCGCAAGCCGTCGACGGGGGCTATGTGTTCTCGGGCCGCAAGAGCTTCTGCTCCGGTGCCAGCGACTCCGACATGCTGCTCGCCTCGGCCCTCGACGCGAACGATCGCCTGCTGATTGGCGTCGTGCCCACGGGGCGCGCCGGCATTGCGGTGCAGGGCGACTGGGACAACATGGGCCAGCGCCAGACCGACAGCGGCAGCGTGGTGTTCGATGGCGTGCGCGTCGAGGCGAATGAACTGCTGCTCGACCCCGGCCCGCTCTCGACGCCGTTCGCCTGCCTGCGCCCGCTGCTTGCGCAACTGATCCTCGCGAACATCTACCTCGGGCTGGGGGAGGGCGCACTCGAAGAGGCGAAGTCGTTCACGCTGCAGCAAGGCCGCCCCTGGCTGTTCTCGACGGCTTCGGCTGCAAACGAAGACCCTTACGTGCTCACGCACTACGGCGATTTCTGGCTCGCGCTGCAAGGCGCCCGCATGCTGCTCGACCATGCGGCCGCGGCCTTCGATCAGGCGTGGCTGCGTGGCACTTCGCTCGATGAACACGAGCGCGGGCAGGTGGCTGTTGCTGTTGCCGCAGCCAAGGTCGCGAGCACACGCGCGAGCCTCGAGGTGGCGCACCGCATGTTCGAGGTGACGGGCGCGCGCGCCACCACCGCCGCGCTGCGCCTGGACCGCTACTGGCGCAACCTGCGCGTGCACACGCTGCACGATCCGGTCGACTACAAGCTGCGAGAACTTGGCGACTGGGCGCTCAATGCGCGCGTGCCGCAACCCAGCTTCTATTCCTGAATTTCGGCATTGCCTTGCAACGGGCCTGCGGCTTCGCGTCGCAGGCCCGTTGTGCTTTCCAACGCGCACATCACCCTGCTGCAGGGGAAGCAGCTTCTTCATCGGATTGCTGCCTGGCGTTCATGCGACGGCCGCATACCGATCTACCCCAAACAACTATCGCTGCGGAAGTGCTGGCCCATCAGCAACCCACCCGCAGCCTGCTGCCGATCCAGCATGGGCGCAGATAGCCATTTCGCTCTAACTCGTTGATTCATAAGGAAAAAGGAAGTGGCACGCCATTCGCTTATATCGAGTGCGCCGCGAATCGATCGCAGCTTCCAAACAGAGGTCATATCAACATGAGTCGAAAACTGAAAGTCGTTGCCGTCTCCGGCAGCCTGCAACGTCCCTCGCGCACCCTGGTGCTGGTCGATCAACTGCTGGCCGCGCTCGGCAACGAGATCGCCATCGATGCGCGCGTGCTCTCGCTCGGCGAGATCGGGCCGCAGTTTGCCGGCGTGCTCTACCGCAACCAGTTGCCTGCCGCCGTCGAAGAGAGCATTGCCGCCATCGAGTCCGCCGACCTGCTGCTGGTAGCAAGCCCGGTCTATCGCGGCTCGTACACCGGCCTCTTCAAGCACCTGTTCGACTTTGTTCACCACGAGGCGCTGACCGACAAGCCCGTGCTGCTCGCTGCCACCGGTGGCAGCGACCGCCACGCACTGGTCATCGACCACCAGTTGCGCCCGCTCTTCAGCTTCTTCCAGGCCCGCACGCTGCCCATCGGCGTCTACGCGGTCGAGAAGGACTTCGAGGGCTACGAGATCGCCAACCCCGCGCTGCGCGAACGCATCGCGCTGGCCGTGGCGCGCGCCGTGCCACAACTGCGCGATGCCTCGCCGGCCACCACGCCCGCCATCCGCAAGCCCGCGCCCGTTGCGCTGGCCGCCTGATGCCCTCCCACCGACCGTTCACAGAGAGAAACCTGCCATGAGCCAACCGTCTTCCACCGCCGCCCCCGTCAAGTTCGCCTACTGGGTGCCCAACGTCAGCGGCGGCCTCGTGGTCAGCACCATCGAGCAGCGCACCGACTGGAGCCTCGAATACAACCAGCGCCTCGCACTCGCGGCCGAGAAGGCCGGCTTCGAATACGCGCTGAGCCAGATCCGCTTCACCGCTGGCTACGGTGCCGAGTACCAGCACGAGTCGGTGTCCTTCAGCCAGGCGCTGCTGCATGCGACCACCAAGCTCAAGGTGCTGGCTGCGATCCTGCCCGGTCCATGGAATCCGGCCGTGGTGGCCAAGCAGATCGCCACCATCGACCACATCTCCAATGGCCGCATCGCCATCAACGTGGTGAGCGGCTGGTTCAAGGGTGAGTTCCAGGCCATTGGCGAGCCGTGGCTGGAGCATGACGAGCGCTATCGCCGCTCCAACGAATTCATCCGCGCGCTCAAGGGCATCTGGACGCAGGACAACTTCACCTTCAAGGGCGACTTCTATCGCTTCAGCGACTACACGCTGAGCCCGAAGCCGGTGCAAAAGCCCCACCCCGAAATCTTCCAGGGTGGCAGCTCGCGCGCAGCGCGCGACAACGCGGCCAGCGTGTCGGACTGGTACTTCACCAACGGCAACACGCCCGAGGGCCTGAAGGCGCAGATCGACGACATCCAGGCCAAGGCCGCGCAGAACGGCCACACGGTGCGCATCGGCGTGAACGCGTTCGTCATCGCCCGCGACACCGAAGAGGAAGCCAAGGCCGTGCTGGCCGACATCATCAAGCACGCACACGTCGAGGCGGTGCACGCCTTCGGCGATGCGGCCAAGCAGGCTGGCAAGTCTTCGCCCGAAGGCGAGGGCAACTGGGCCAAGTCCACCTTCGAAGACCTCGTGCAATACAACGACGGTTTTCGCACCAACCTCATCGGCACGCCGCAGCAGATTGCCGAACGCATCGTGGCGCTCAAGGCCATCGGCGTCGACCTCGTCCTGACGGGCTTCCTGCACTTCATCGAGGAGGTGGAGTACTTCGGCCAGAAGGTGCTGCCGCTGGTGCGCAAGCTCGAAGCGGAACAGGCCGCCCGCGGAGAAAAGCCGAGCAAGGCGGCACTGGAAGCCGTGGCGTGAGCCTCGTGATGCCCGATCTTTTCTTCGAGGCGGGGCCCGTCTCGCTCGGTGTCGATCCGGTGGCCTTCGTGCCGGCGGGTCGCACGGCTGCGGCAGGGGGAGATACCGCGACCTCGGCCGTGCTGCGGCTGGAGGGCATCGACCTGTCCTTCGGCGGCGTCACCGCGCTGTCGGGTGTGAACCTGTCGATAGCGAAAGGAGAGATCCGCGCCATCATCGGCCCCAACGGCGCCGGCAAGAGCTCGCTGGTCAACATCATCAGCGGGCTGTACCGGCCCGATCGCGGGCGCGTGTGGATCGGCGGGCGCGGCTTCGGCCACGTGCCGACGGCGCGACTGGCACGGCTGGGCGTTGCGCGCACTTTCCAGAATCTCGCGCTGTTCAAGGGCCTGAGCGTGCGCGACAACATCGTGCTCGGCCGCGTCGATGCGGCGCGTTCCACCTTCATCGAACAACTGGTCGGGCTGGGCCGCGCACGTCGTGAGCGCGATGATGCGCGCGCACGGGCCGAAGCGATCATCGGCTTTCTCGGGCTGCGCACCGTGAGCGAGCGGCTGGCCGGCACGCTGGCATATGGCCTGCAGAAGCGCGTGGAGCTGGCGCGTGCGCTGGTCGCATCGCCTCGACTGTTGCTGCTCGACGAGCCGATGGCCGGCATGACCGTCACCGAGAAAAGCGAGATGGCGCATTTCGTGCGCGCCGCACGCGACGAGTTCGGCACCACCATCCTGCTGATCGAGCACGACATCGGTGTGGTGCTGGGCCTGTCGGACCGCGTGGCCGTGCTCGACTACGGCCGCAAGATCGCGGACGGCACGCCGGCCGAGGTGCGCAGCGACCCGGCCGTGATCGATGCCTACCTGGGCGTGGCACATGACGACGCAGAGGGGCAGGCCTGATGGACGGCGCTGACTTCAGCTTCTTCGCCGAGGTGCTCATCGGCGGCCTGCTTTCGGGCGTGATGTATTCACTGGTGGCCATCGGCTTCGTGCTGATCTACAAGACTTCAGGCGTGCTCAACTTCGCGCAGGGCGCGCAGCTGCTGTTTGCTGCGCTCACCTTTGTGAGCCTGGTCGAGCGCGGCGTGCCCTTTGCACTTGCGCTCGTGCTGACCTTCTCCCTCATGGTGCTGCTGGGCCTGACCATCGAGCGCACCGTGCTTCGCCCGCTGGTGAACCAGCCGCCGATCACGCTGTTCATGGCAACGCTGGGCCTGTCGTACGTGATCGAGGGCGTGGCCCAGCTGGTGTGGGGCACGCAGGTGCATGCGCTGGAGCTTGGCATCGCGGACGAGCCGCTGCAGTTCTTCGGCATCATGGTATCGACCTTCGACCTGTTCGCCGCCGCGACGGCCGGCGTGATGGTGGCGGCGCTCTCGGCCTTCTTCCGCTACACACGCGTGGGCCAGGCGTTCCGCGCGGTGGCGGACGACACCTATGCGGCCATCGCGGTGGGCCTGCGCCTGCCGCGCATCTGGGCCACTGTGTGGGCAGCGGCCGGCGTCATCGCGCTGGTGGCCGGGCTGTTGTGGGGCGCGCGGCTGGGTGTGCAGTTCTCCCTCTCGCTCGTGGTGCTGAAGGCACTGCCTGTGCTGGTGCTGGGTGGGTTCGACTCCATTCTTGGCGCGATCGTCGGCGGGCTGGTGATCGGCGCACTGGAGAAGCTGGCCGAGGTGTACATCGGGCCTTTCGTAGGCGGAGGCATCGAGAGCTGGTTCGCTTACGTCGCAGCGCTGGCCTTCCTGCTGATCCGGCCAAGCGGGCTGTTCGGACAGAAACTGGTGGAGCGCGCCTGAGCCATGCGTACCGTTTCTGTGCATCCATTGACCTGGCCGCTGGCCGTGCTGGCCGTCGCCTTCGGCGTCGTGCCGTTTGTTGCGTCCGGCTATGTGTTCGACGCGCTGCTGATCCCGTTCCTTGCGCTGTCGCTCGCGGCTGTAGGCCTCAACCTGCTGACCGGCTATGCAGGCCAGCTGTCGCTGGGTACCGCGGCCTTCATGGCGGTCGGCGCCTTCGCGGCCTACAACTTCAACCTGCGCGTGGAAGGACTGCCGCTGCTCGTGAGCATCGGCCTCGCTGGCCTTGCCGCCACGGCCGTCGGCCTGGTGTTCGGGCTGCCGAGCCTGCGGCTGCGCGGCTTCTACCTTGCGGTGTCGACGCTGGCCGCGCAGTTCTTCGTGCAATGGGCGCTGACCAAGTTCGGCTGGTTCAGCAACGACAACGCCTCGGGCGTGATCGACGCGCCAGCGCTCGAAGTGGCGGGCATCGTGTTCGACACGCCGGTGGGGCGCTACATCTTCTCGCTGACCGTCGTCACGGCGTTGACGCTGCTGGCATGGCGCCTCGTGCGCACGCAGACGGGCCACCACTTCATCGCCGTGCGCGACAACGAACTGGCGGCGCGCGTCATCGGCGTGCCGGTGCTGCGCACCAAGCTGCTGGCGTTCGCGGTGTCGTCGTTCATCGTCGGCGTGGCGGGCGTGCTGTGGGGTTTCGTGTACCTGCGCACCGTGGAGCCGGCGGGCTTCAACCTCGACCGCTCGTTCCAGATCCTGTTCATCGTGATCATCGGCGGGCTCGCGACGATCCGCGGGGCCTTCTTCGGCGCGGCGCTCATCGTGGTGTTTCCGCTGCTGCTCTCGCGCGTGGGCAGCTTCTTCTTCGGCGGCTGGTTCGATTCGGGCGTGCTCGACATGAGCCAGCGCATCGTGCTGGGCGCGCTGATCATTTTCTTCCTCGCCGTCGAGCCGCAGGGGTTGGTCGCCCTCTGGGACCGTGCACGCATGCGCTTCTTGAGGTTCCTGCCGGCCTGAGCGCACAGCACCTTTCTTTCCTTTTTCCTTCGCATCCCGAGAGTCTTCATCACCATGTCCTTCATCAAGCACCTGAAAACCGCGGCCGTGGCCGTTACCCTGGCCGCGAGCGGCCTGCAGCTTGCGCATGCCGACGGCAACGAACAGTTCTTCCCGCTGCAGAGCTATCGCGTCGGTCCTTACGCGGCTGGCGGCACGGGCTTCTTCGGCGGCTTCATCGACTACCTCAACCTGGTGAACACGCGCGACGGCGGCGTGGGCGGCGTCAAGCTGACCTGGGAGGAGGGCGAGACGCAGTACGAAGTGGAGCGCGGCGTGGAGGTGTACGAGCGCCTCAAGCAGCGCCCCGGCATCGCGACCTGGAACCCGCTGTCGGTCGGTATCGCCTACGCGCTGATCGACCGCGTGACGGCCGACAAGGTGCCGCTGCTCACCATCAACCACGGCCGCACCGACACCACCGACGGCCGCGTGTTCAAGTACATCTTTCCGCTGTTGCTCAACCCGTACAGCGAAACCTCCGGCATCGTGAACTACATCGCGGGCAAGGAGGGCGGCGCCGACAAGCTCAAGGGCAAGAAGATCGTGGTGCTGTACCACGGCTCGCCCTACGGCAAGGAGACCATCCCGATCTATGAGCTGCTCGCGAAGAAGTACGGCTTCACGCTGCAGCAGATCGAGGTACCGCACCCGGGCAACGAACAGCAATCGCAGTGGCTCACCATCCGCCGCGTGAAGCCCGACTACGTGGTGCTGCGCGGCTGGGGCGTGATGAATCCGGTGGCGCTCAAGACAGCGCAGAAGACGGGCTTTCCGGTCGACCACATCGTGGGCAACGTCTGGTCCAACTCCGAGGAAGACGTGATCCCTGCCGGCGATGCGGCCAAGGGCTACGTGGCCATCACCACCGTGGCCGCGGGCGCGCAGTACCCGGTGCTGCAGGAGATCACCAAGACCGTCTACGGCGCGGGCAAGGGCAATCTGCAGGACCCGAAGCGCATCGGCAGCGTCTATCACAACCTCGGCGTGCTCAACGGCATCCTGAACGTGGAGGCCATCCGCATCGCACAGGCGAAGTTCGGCAAGCGCACGCTCACCGGCGACGAAGTCCGCTGGGGCCTGGAAAACCTGAAGATCGACGAGGCACGCGCCGCGGCGCTCGGCGCCAAGGGCCTGTTCCATTCGATCAACGTGACCTGGGACAACCACGAAGGCGATGGCCGCGTGGCCTTCCAGCAGTGGGACGGCAGCAAGTGGAACGTGGTGTCCGACTGGATCGCGCCTGACTGGAAGCTGCTGCGGCCGATCATCGAAAAATCTTCGCTGGCCTATGCCAAGGAAAAGAACGTCAAGGTGCGCAAGAGCATCGACGACTGAACCCCACGCACGTCCTCATTCGAAATCACTCGCAAGTCGAAAGGCCATCCGATGTCCGCTGTTCTCCAACCCTCCGCATCCGCACCGGCCGCAGCCAACGATGCAGTGCCCGGCCTGCCGCTGCCCGACGCGCCCGCGCATGTGATCCGCGACGACGCCGAAGCCATCGCCGTGGCGCATGCCCTGGCCGCGAAGCTGATCGTCGGCGCCTCCGAGCGCGACCGCCTGCGCCGCTGGCCCGTCGAGGAGATCGACGCCTATTCACAGAGCGGCCTCTGGGCCATCAACGTGCCCAAGGCCTTCGGCGGCGCAGAGGTTTCGTACGCCACGCTGGCCGAGGTGATCGCGATCATCTCGGCGGCCGACCCCTCGCTCGGGCAGATCACGCAGAACCACCTGGGCTTCGTCGCCGCGGTGCGCACGGTGTCCGACGCGGCGCAGCAGAAGCTGTTCTTCGCCGACTTCCTGCGCGGCGTGCGCTGGGGCAATGCGTTCTCGGAATCGGGCTCCAGGCGCGCGGCCGATTTCGAGACGCGCTTCACCGATGCGGGCGACCACGTGGTGGTGACCGGCAAGAAGTTCTATTCGACCGGCGCGCTGCTCGCGCACTACGTGCCCATCGTGGCCAACGACGAGCAGGGCAACACCTGGTACGTGGTGGCCGAGCGCAATGCGCCGGGCCTCACGGTGATCGACGACTGGTCGGCCTTCGGCCAGCGCACCACGCTCAGCGGCACGGTGGTCATCGACCACGTGAAGGTGCCGAAGACGCACCTGATCCCGGCCTACAAGGGCTACGACACGCCCTCGGCCGACGGCGCCATCTTCCAGATCATCCAGGCGGCGGTCGACGTGGGCATTGCGCGCGGCACCATCGCGGAGACGGTCGATTTCATCCGCACCAAGACGCGCCCGTGGATAGACAGCCAGCGCGACCATGCATGGGAAGACCCGTACTCGATCCAGGCGGTGGGCGACCTGCAGATCCGGCTGCATGCGAGCGAGGCCCTGCTGGAGCGTGCGGGCCGTGCGATCGACCGCGCGGTGGCCGCGCCAGATGCCGACAGCGTGGCTGCGGCGCAGATTGCGACGGCGGAGGCCAAGGTGCTGTCTACCGAGATCGCGATTCTTGCGACCAACAAGCTGTTCGAACTGGCGGGCACGCGATCGACGCTGGGGCAGTACAACCTCGACCGCCATTGGCGCAATGCACGCACGCACACGCTGCATGACCCGGTGCGGTGGAAGTACGCCATCGTGGGCAACTACTTCCTCAATGGTGTGAAGCCGCCGTTCCATGCCTGGAGCTGAGGTGACGGCCCCCTTGTTGCGCATCGAAGCCATCGAGGCCGCGTACCAACGCTCCATCGTCGCGCTGCACGGCGTGAGCCTGGACGTGCGCGCCGGCGAAATCCACGCGCTGCTCGGCGCCAACGGGGCAGGCAAGTCGACCACGCTCAAGGCGGTGTCGAACCTGCTGCCGGCCGAGCGCGGGCAGGTGACGGCCGGGCGCATCGTCTTCGACGGGCACGACACGAGCCGCACCAGCCCGGCAGATCTCGTGCGGCTCGGTCTGGTGCAGGTGCTGGAGGGCCGCCACTGCTTTCGCACGCTGACCGTGGAAGAAAACCTGCTGACCGGCGGGCTCGGCCGCAACACGCGGCGCTCGGAAGTCGCCGAAGACCTCGCGCGGGTCTACGCGATCTTTCCCAAGCTGAAGGAAAGACGACGCACGCTCGCCGGCCTGAGCTCCGGCGGCGAACAGCAGATGACGGCCATCGGCCGCGCGCTGATGTCGCGGCCCCGGCTGCTGGTGCTCGACGAACCGTCGATGGGGCTGGCGCCGCTGGTGGTGCGCGACATCTTCGAGCAACTGAGGCGGCTCAACCGCGAGCAGGGCCTGTCGATCCTCGTTGCCGAGCAGAACTCCACCGTCGCGCTTCAGTACGCCGACCGCGCAACGGTGCTCGATGCGGGAGTCGCGGTACTTGGCGGCGATGCACAGGCCCTGCGCCAGCGCGCCGACATCCAGTCTTTCTATTTCGGCGAAGGCGTTCCCGAAGCCGTGGCCTGAAGACCGAACCTAGCGCCCGGCAACGTCGGCCAGCAGCGCCTGGCTGCTCATTTGCGGCGACGGGGGAAGGGCCTCCGGCGCGCCGGTCGTGCGGATCACGCGGTTGCTGCTCAATACCCGGTTGCGGACCTGCTGCGCCCCTGCCGTGAGGTTGTAGTCGATGCGGTAGTCCCATGCCGCGACCGGCACCTTGCGATCACCAAGGCGCTCGATGCGCACTTCCGCCGCGCTGCGCTCGCCCGGCCTGATCTCGCTGGCCTGCGAGAAGCCCCGCCCGAAGCCGATGACCGTTCCGGCACTGTCGTACAGCGTGACCAGCACCTCGATGCCGACAAGTGCCATTTCGTCTTTGCGCGCATTGACGAGGCGGCCGAACAGCCACGTCTCGCCATCTTGCTGCACCAGTCGCACGCGCGTGAACTGCAGCGGCGGACCCTCGATCTTCCAGTACGGTGCCGACAGCGCATCCACCTGCAGCTCCTGCCGCGTGGGGGGGCCGTCGCCCGGCAGCTTGATCAGTACCGGCACCGTCTCGCCGGGCATCAGCGTGCCGATGGGGACAGATTCGCTGTTCTCGCCGATGCGGCTGTCGCGGTCGAAGAAGATCGCCTTGACGTTCGGCCGCTCGAGGGCTGTGCCGGTTTCGTTGCGCGCAATCACCAGCAGTTGGGGTTTGGCCGAGCTGCCGTTGCCCACCAGCACCTGGCGTGCCTCGAGCTTGAGGCCTTCGCTCGGAATGGTGCGCTGCGCCGTCGAGGCCCCACCGGGCCTGTACGTTCCTGGCGGCTGGTTGCGGTCGATGACGTAGGCCATGACACCGAAGAAGCCCGTGACCAGCACCACCACCGCCGCCGCGCCCAGGGCGATCATCCGCGCCATGCTCTTGCTGCGTGCCGACTGCTCGATCGCCAACCGTCGGCCGGCTTCGTTCTTGACCTGCTCGAGCACCCGCTCCAGCCGGTCGGAGACGTCGTCCTCGACGACCGACATCGACCCGCAATGCGCGCAGGTGTACTGGTTGAGGCCGGCGCGTTGAAGCACGCTGCTGCCGCATTCACCGCACTTCAGCGTCTGCAGGTCGATGGTCAAAGGTGCTCCCTCGTGGCGATTGCGCCGCGGCGGCGATGCCGGGCGTTACCGTGCGCATCTTAGCGAGGAGCCGGATTGCCAACGGCGCTCAGATCGGCGTGCCAGTGTTCTCCGTCCATCCACCGCCCAGCGTCTTGTAGAAGGTCACGAGGTTCGTCAGGCGCGACAGGCGCGTGGTGATGAGGTTCTGCTGCGCCGTGTAAAGCGAGCGCTGCGAATCGAGCACGCTCAGATAGCTGTCGACGCCACGGCGGAATCGCGCGTCCGACAGCCGGTAGCTCTCTGCCGTTGCGTTCACCAGCGACTGTTGTGCATCGAGCTGGCGGCCCAGCGTGTTGCGTTGCGCCAGCGCGTCCGAAACCTCGCGGAACGCCGTCTGGATTGCTTTCTCGTACTGCGCCACCGAGATGTCGCGGCTCACGGTCGCGATCTTGAGGTTGGCGCGGTTGGCGCCGCCGTCGAAGATCGGCAGCGTGATCTGCGGCGCGAAGCTCCAGCTGCCCGAGCCGCCCTTGAACAGGCCCGAGAGCTGGCTGCTCGACGTGCCGGCCGACGCGGTGAGGCTGATGCTCGGATAGAAAGCCGCGCGCGCCGCACCGATGTAGGCGTTGGCGGCTTTCAGGTCGCGCTCGGCCTGCAGGATGTCGGGCCGCCGTTGCAGCAGCTCCGAGGGCAGCCCAGGCGGAATGGTGGCCAGCGGGCTCGCTGCGGCTGCCGTGCCATCGGGCAGCGACTGCGGCAGCAGTTCGTCCGGCACGTCGGCGCCCACGAGCAGCACCAGCGCATTGCGGTCTTGCGCTACCTGCGAGGTATAGCGTTCGACGTCGACGCGCGCGGTGTCGACGCTGGTCTGCGCCTGGCTCAGCGTGAGCGCCGACGCCGTGCCCAGTTCGAAGCTGCGCTGGTTGAGGCTGTAGGAATCGCTCTGGCTGCGCAGGGTGTCGCGCGCGAGCTTCAGCTGGTCCTGGTCGGCCGCGAGCGTGAGGTAGCTCGTCGCCACCTCGGCCACCAGCGTGATCTGCGTGCTGCGGCGTGCCTCGGCCGTGGAGAAGAACTGCTCCAGCGCCTGTGCGCTCAGGCTTCGCACGCGGCCGAACAGGTCGATTTCGTAGGAGCTGAACCCGACCGAAGCGCTGTACTGCCGCGCCGTGAGGGCTTCGCCGGTCGACGACAGGTCGGCCGGCGTGCGGCTGCCGCTGCCGCCGGCACTGGCGTTGACGGTGGGGAAGAGCGCCGCGTCCTGCACCCGGTACTGGGCGCGGGCCTTCTCGATGTTCAGCACCGCGACGCGCAGGTCGCGATTGTTGGCGAGGCTCATCTCGATCACGCGCTGCAGCGACGGATCGGTGAAGACGTCGCGCCAGCCGAGGTCGGCCACCGGCGTGGAGGCCGGGGCGTTGCCCGTGTCGCCGGCGAATTTGCCGGCCACGGGCGCCGCGGGTTGCTGGTAGGTGGGAATCAGGCTGCAGCCGGCCATCAGGGCGGCGAGCGCGAGCGGAGCAAGGCGGAATGGTTTCATGGCAGACACCTCAGGAAGCGGCCGCGGCCGGTTGTGCATGCGAGTCCGGCAAGGCGGGCAAAGCAGGCGAGGGCGACCGTCCCTTGAAGAGACCGCGCACCAGCACGAAGAAAAGAGGCACGAAGAAGATCGCGAGCAGCGTGCCCGACAGCATGCCGCCGATGACGGCCGTGCCCAGCGCATGCTGCGCGCCGGCCCCGGCACCGGTGCCCAGCACCATCGGCAACACGCCGAGCACGAAGGCCAGCGAGGTCATGAGGATGGGCCGCAGCCGCATGCGAGCAGCCTCCATCGCCGACTCGACCAGGCTCTTGCCGTGCGCATGCAGGTCCTTCGCGAACTCGACGATCAGGATGGCGTTCTTCGACGCCAGCCCGATGGTCGTGAGCAGGCCGACCTGGAAGTACACGTCGTTCATCTTCCACGTCAGGATCGCGCCGACAAGCGCGCCCAGCACGCCGAGCGGCACCACCAGGATCACCGAGAACGGAATCGCCCAGCTCTCGTACAGCGCTGCAAGGCACAGGAACACGATCAGGATCGACAACCCATAGAGCAGGCCGGTCTGGCCGCTCGATGCCTTTTCCTGGCGCGACAGGCCGGTCCATTCGTAGCCGATGCCCGGCGGCAGTTTGGCGACTGCGGCTTCGACAATGGCGAGAGCGTCACCGCTCGATGCAGCTCCCGGCATCGCCATGCCCAGGATTTCCACCGAGGGCACCCCGTTGTAGCGCTCCAGGCGGGGCGAGCCCGAACTCCAGCCAGCCTTGGCGAACGAGGTGAAGGGCACCATCGTTCCGGCGCTGTTGCGCACGTACCAGCGGTCGATGTCCTCCGGCAGCATCCGGTACTGTGCATCGGCCTGCAGCATCACCTTCTTCACGCGCCCCTTGTCGATGAAGTCGTTGACGTAGCTGCTGCCCCAGGCGGTGGAGAAGGTGTCGTTGATGTCGGACATCGAAAGGCCCTGGGCCTGCGCCTTGTGCGGATCGATCTCGAGTCTGAATTCGGGCGTGTCTTCCATCCCGTTGGGGCGCACGGCCACCAGGCGCTTGTCCTTGGCCAGCGTGCCGAGCAGCTGGTTGCGCGCCTGCATCAGCGCCTCGTGACCGAGGTTGGCGCGATCCTGCAGCATCAGGTCGAAGCCGGTCGCGTTGCCGAGCTCCGCCACGGCGGGCGGTGCGAAGGCAAACACCTTTGCGTCCCTGATTGTGTTGAAGAAGGCGCCGGCCTTTGCGGCCACTCCCGTCACGCTCAGTGCTTCGCCCTCGCGTTCATTCCAGGGCTTGAGCTTGATGAAGGCAAAGCCCGTGTTCTGCCCGCTGCCCGCGAAGCTGAAACCCGCCACCGTGAAGATGCCCGAGACCGCGTCTTTCTGATCGACCAGGAAGTGATGCTCCACCTGGCGGATGACTTCTTCCGTGCGCGTGTTCGTCGCGCCCGGCGGCAGCTGCACCAGCGCAAACATCGTGCCCTGGTCTTCGTCGGGCAGAAAGCCGACCGGCAGCTTCATGAAGCCGAACACCACCACGGCAAACAAGACCGCGTACAAGGCCATGTAGCGCCAGCCCTTGCCCACCATGTGCCGCACGATGCCCTGGTAGCGGCGGTTGCCGCGATCGAAGCTGCGGTTGAACCAGCCGAAGAAGCCGGTGGTGGCCATCGCATGATCCTTGTCGACCGGCTTGAGCAGTGTCGCGCAAAGAGCGGGCGTGAGCACCAGCGCCACGAGCACCGACAGCGTCATGGCCGACACGATGGTGATGGAGAACTGCCGGTAGATCACGCCCGTGGAGCCGCCGAAGAAAGCCATCGGCACGAACACCGCCGCCAGCACCAGGGCCACGCCGACCAGCGCACCGGTGATCTGGCCCATGGACTTGCGCGTGGCCTCCTTGGGCGGGAGGCCTTCATCGGCCATCACACGCTCGACGTTCTCGACCACCACGATTGCATCGTCCACCAGCAGCCCGATGGCGAGCACCATCGCGAACATCGTCAAGGTGTTGATGGTGAAGCCGAAGGCCGCGAGCACGCCGAAGGTGCCCAGCAGCACCACGGGAACCGCAATGGTCGGAATCAGCGTGGCGCGGAAATTCTGCAAGAAGAGATACATCACCAGGAACACCAGCACCACGGCCTCTACGAGCGTCTTGATGACCTCCTCGATGGAGATCCGCACGAAGGGCGTTGTGTCGTAGGGCTTCTGCACCTTCATGCCCTGCGGAAAGAACTTCTCGAGCTCGGCGAGGCGCGCATCGACGGCCTTGACCGTGTCGAGCGCATTGGCGCCGGTGGCCAGCTTGATGGCCAGGCCCGCGGCCGGCTTGCCGTTGTAGCGACCGACCGTGTTGTACGACTCGCTGCCGAGCTCGATGCGGGCGACGTCGCGCAGGCGAACCTGCGAGCCGTCGGTCTGCGTGCGCAGCAGGATGTCCTCGAACTCCTGCGCGGTCTTCAGGCGTGTCTGCGAGGTGATGGTGGCGTTGAGCTGCTGGTTGCTTGCCGCAGGCATGCCGCCGAGCTGGCCGGCCGAAACCTGCGCGTTCTGCGCCGTGATCGCGTTCTTCACATCCAGCGGCGTGAGGCTGAAGCTGGAGAGCTTGTTCGGGTCGAGCCATACGCGCATGGCGTACTGCGAGCCGAAGAGCGTGGTGTCGCCCACGCCCTCGACGCGGCTGATTGCGTCCTGGACGTTGGCCGCGACGTAGTCGGACAGGTCCGACCCGTTCATGCTGCCGTCTTCGGAGGTGAAGGCCAACACGTTCAGAAAGTTGGTGGCCGACTTCGTGACGGTGACGCCCTGCTGCTGCACCTCTTGCGGCAGCAGCGGCGTGGCAAGCGAGAGCTTGTTCTGCACCTGCACCTGCGCGGTGTCGGGGTCTGTGCCGTTCTCGAAGGTGAGCGTGATGGTGACCGAGCCCGACGACTCGCTGGTCGATGCCATGTAGCTCAGCCGGTCCAGTCCCTTCATCTTCTGCTCGATGACCTGGGTGACGGTGTCTTCGAGCGTCTTGGCGGAAGCGCCGGGGTAGTTGGCGGTGATTGCGACGGCGGGCGGCGCGATGCTCGGGTACTGCGCGATCGGCAGCGTGGCGATGGACATGACGCCGCCCAGCATCACGATGATGGCGAGGACCCACGCGAAGATGGGGCGGTCGATGAAGAAGCGTGCCATGGTGGTCTTCCTGGATCAGTCCGCCGTGGTGCCGGGCGAGGGGAGGGCCGCCTTGGCAGTCGTTTCAGTGCCGGGCTTGGACTTGGGGTTCCACTGCACCGTCTTCACCTCGACGCCTGGCGCCGCGCGCTGCAGGCCGTCCACCACGAGCTGGTCGCCGGCCTGCAGGCCGCTGCGCACCAGCCATTGGTCGCCGATGGCGCGTTCCGTTTCGAGCACGCGCCGCTGCAGCTTGTGCTGGGCATTCACCACATAGGCCGTCGGCTTGCCGGTGCTGTCGCGCGACACGGCCTGCTGCGGCACCATGAGCGCCTGTTCCTTCACGCCTTCCTGCAACACGGCGCGCACGTACATGCCGGGCAGCAGGTCCGCCTTGGGGTTGGGAAACACCGCGCGCAGCGTGATGGCGCCGGTGTTCTGGTCTACGGTGACGTCAGAGAACTCGAGCTTGCCTTCGAGCGGATAGGCGCTTCCGTCTTCGAGCAGCAGCCGCACCCTCGCGGCGTTGGCGCCGCTCTTTTGCAGATCGCCGCGGGCCATGGCCTGCTTCAGCTGAAGCATCGCGGCGCTGGATTGCGTCACGTCGACATAGATCGGATCGAGCTGCTGGATGGTGGCCAGCGCGGTCGACTGGCTCGCCGTGACCAGCGCGCCGGGCGTGACTGTCGACTTGCCGATGCGCCCGGAGATTGGCGCGTCGATGCGCGCATAGGCGAGGTTGATACGGCTCGTCTCCACATTGGCCCGCGCCGAGGCGACATCGGCCTCGCCTTGGCCCAGCGAGGCGGCGGCGTCGTCGTAGTCCTGTTGGCTCACGGCCTTGATGGCGACCAGTTCCTTGTAGCGCTCGGCCTTCAGCCGCGTGGTCGTGAGGCTGGCCTGCGCCTTGGCGAGCGCGGCGACGTTGCTGTCGTAGGTCGCCTTGTAGGTGGCGGGATCGATCTGATAGAGCGTTTCGCCGGCCTTCACGTCGCTGCCTTCGCGGAACTGGCGGGCCTTCACGATGCCGCCGACCTGGGGCCGTACGTCGGCGATGAGAAAGGGCGTCGTGCGCCCGGGCAGCTCGGCCGTGATGGCCACGCGCTGCGGCTGCACCGACACCACCCCGACCTCGGGCATGCCCTGCGCGGCAGGCGGCCCGCCCGGTGGCTTGCCGCAGGCGACAAGCATGAAGGTAGAAGCGAGGGCTGCCGTGAAGGTCAGGCCATAGGTGAGAGGTGGACGCATGGCGAATCTCCTGAAGAGCGACGGATTGGTGATGGGGCCGGCCTGCTGTTAAACAGACAGTAGTGTCCAGTAATGTATTTTGACTTCCAGAGGTTGTCAATTAATAATGAACACTATTGTCTAGAAATGAGGAGACATTTAGATGCGAGTCAAAACAGAGGCCAAGCGCGACGCCATCGTTCAGGTGGCCGCGGAGGTCTTCCGGGAGCTGGGATTCGAAGGGGCCTCCATGGTGGAGATCGCTGCGCGTGTGGGCGGCTCGAGGGCCACGCTGTATGGCTACTTCAGCTCCAAGGAGGAGTTGTTCGTTGCCGTGACGCACGGCACGGCCAAGGTCCATTTCGCGCCAATTTTTGAGGCGCTCGGGCAGGAGAGTGACGACGACCTCGAACAAGTGCTGCAACGCTTCGGCGAAAAAATCCTGGCGGTGGTGTGTTCGCAAGAGGCCATCCAGGCGCGCAGGGCCGTGATCGCGGAGTCAGGCCGCAGCGACATCGGGCGGTTGTTCTACGAAGGAGGGCCCAAGAAGGGGCTGACGGAGGTGGCGGGGTTTCTGGAACTGCAGATGCAAAAGGGCCGGCTGCGCAAGGCCGATCCGCAGGTAGCGGCGCGCCACTTGACGGCATTGCTGGATTCGGAGACCGTCATGCCGGCTCTTCTCGGTATCGAAGGACCGTTATCCCGAAAGGATTTGCGGGAAGCAACGCGACGGGCTCTGCAGACCTTTCTCGGAGGCTATGCGCCCGAAGGAAAGAAGACGAAGTGAGCTTGCGACAAGCGCGCCGCGCGCACCCAGCTTGCGTTGGCACGGTCAATCCCGTACGCTGACCCGGCGTCTTTGCGCACCGCCCGAGCCCCTGCGGGCCGCCGGGCCAGCCTTGCGGACGCCAAGGAGTCCATGCCATGCCAAGCCGATCGAACGGCCTCGCGGCCGAAGTGGAAGCAGTGCGAACGCTGGCGCTCGTCGGCGCCGCGGCCGCCGGCAAGACCTCTCTTGCCGAGGCCTTGTTGTACAAGGCAGGCGCCATCGGTGCCTGCGGCAGCATCGAACGCGGCAGCACCGTCAGCGACCACGACCCGCTCGAGCGCCGCATGCAGCACTCGCTCAACGCATCGGTGATGCACCTCACGCATGCCGGCACGCGCATCCACTTCATCGACACGCCCGGCGGCCCCGACTTCCTCGGCCAGAGCCTGCCGGCGCTGGAGGCGGTCGAAACGGCGGCGGTGGTCATCAATGCCGCCACAGGCATCGAGCCGATGGCGGTGCGCATGATGGAGTACGCGGCCTCGCGCCACCTTGCCCGCATGATCATCGTCACCAAGATCGACTCGCAGGGCGTCTCGCTGGCGGGCCTGCTGGCCGACATCCAGGCCACCTTCGGCCGCGAATGCCTGCCGCTGAACGTGCCCGACGGGGTCGGCAGGCAGGTGGTGGACTGCTTCTTCAACCGCTTCGGGCGGTCCGACTTCGGCCCTGTAGAAGCGGCGCACCGCGCGCTGGTGGAGCAGGTGGTCGAGGTCGACGCGGCCTTCGTCGACCGCTACCTCGAGGAAGGCGACGTGGATCCGGCCGAGCTGCATGCGCCGCTGGAGCAGGCGCTGCGCGAAGGCCACCTGATCCCGGTGTGCTTCGTCTCGTCGCGCAGCGGCGCCGGCGTGGCCGAGCTGCTGGACGTGATCGTCAAGCTCCTGCCAGACCCGACCGAGGCCAACCCGCCGGACTTCATCGTTGGCGAGGGCGGGCAGGCCAAGCCCATGGAGGCCAGGCCCGACCCGTCGCTGCACGTGCTGGCGCACGTGTTCAAGGTCACGATCGACCCCTATGTCGGCAAGATGGGCATCTTCCGCGTACACCAGGGCACGCTCACGCGCGACAGCCAGCTCTACATTGGCGACGGCCGCAAGCCCTTCAAGGTGGGGCACCTGTTCATGCTCCAGGGCAAGGACCATGTCGAGGTGTCGCACGCAGTGCCCGGCGACATCGTGGCGGTGGCCAAGGTCGAGGAGATCCATTTCGACGCCGTGCTGCACGATGTGGCCGAAGACAGCCACGTGCATCTCGCGCCTCTGGCGTTCCCGGTGCCGGTGTACGGCCTGGCCGTGGAGCCCAAGCGCCATGGCGACGAGCAGCGCGCCTGGGAGATCCTCGGCAAGCTCACGGCCGAGGATCCGTGCCTGCGCATCGAGCATGTGGCCGCGACCAACGAGACGGTCCTCTACGGGCTCGGCGAACTGCACCTGCGCATCGTGCTCGAACGCCTGCGCGAGGTGTACCGCTTCGAGGTCCAGACGCGCCCGCCCCGCATTGCCTACCGCGAGAGCGTGACCGTGCCGGCCGAGGGCCACCACCGGCACAAGAAACAGACCGGCGGCGCTGGCCAGTTCGGCGAAGTCTTCCTGCGCATCGAGCCGCTGGCGCGCGGCGCGGGCTTCCAGTTCGCCGATGAGGTCAGGGGTGGCGCGATTCCGGGCCAGTTCATCCCCGCGGTCGAGAAGGGCGTGCGCGAGGTGCTGGTGTGCGGCGCGATCGCCGGCTACCCCGTGGTCGATGTGCGCGTTGTTGTGCACGATGGCAAGCACCACAGCGTCGACAGCAAGGACATCGCCTTCGCGACAGCCGGCCGCAAGGCCTTCATGGCCGCCATCCGCGAGGCCCGGCCGGTCGTGCTCGAGCCGATCGTCCAGATCGAGATCGACGTGCCGGAGCATTCCGTCGGCGATGTCACCAGCGACCTGTCGTCGCGGCGCGGCCTAGTCACCGGAACGTCGGCCCTGGGGGGCGGTGTTGTGACCGTCGGCGGGCAGGTGCCCATGGCCGAACTGGCCAACTACCAGTCGCGACTCAATGCAATGACCAGCGGCCAGGGGCGCTACACCATTGCGTTGTCACACTACGAAGCGGTGCCACCGGCTGTCCAGCAGACGCTGACGGACCAGTACCGGGTGCATGAAGAGGACTAGGGGAATTGTGTTTGCGAGATATCGCAATGGGCCCGGCTAGCGAAGCACCAGCACAGGCAGCGCCGAATGCGCCAGCACGTGCTGCGTCTCGCTGCCAAGCAGCAGCCGCTTGATGCCCTTGCGGCCGTGCGAGGCCATCACGATCAGGTCGCTCTTGTGCTTTTTCGCCGCGGCGATGATCGACTCCGCCACCAAGTCAGAGTTGGCCGTCGCCGTCTTGACACGCACGCCGCTTTCCTTGGCGCGTGCGCTCACGGTGTCGAGCATTGCCTGTGCCTTCTCGGCCCATTGCTTCTCGACGCGGCCGATGTCCTCTGGCGAAAAGGTCATGGAGCCCTCGAAGTAGCTTCGGGGGTAGCGCGGAACCACGTTGAGCGCCACCAGGTCGGCATCGTTCTGTGCGGCGAGAGCGATCGCGCTCGCGACAGCCTTCTTCGAAAGTGTGGAGCCGTCGGTGGCGACGAGGATGCGCTTGAACATGTGAGGTCTCCAGGGATAGGTGTGCCGCGAGCTTAGGCAGGCCACGGCTTCGGACGTTGATGCAGATCAAAGGGCACCGCGAGGCCCGCCCTTAGCCTCGCTCCGATGCAAGCTGCGCTCGCCCCGTTCTCTACGCATCCGCCGGCCGCTGCGGCCACCGCCGACACCTGGCAGGTGCTCGACGACCCGGCCGAATGGCCGGCGTTCGGCCAGCTGGTGGAGGGCGATGCAGCCACCGGCCAGTGGGCATCGCAGGTCGCGGTCGAGGGCATGCACTGCACCGCTTGCGCTTTTACCGTCGAGGCCGCGCTGCTGAAGGTGCCCGGGGTGCGCGAGGCACAGGTCAATGGGGCCAGCCGGCGGGCGCGCGTGGTGTGGTCGGCCGCGGTCACCCGGCCTTCACGCTGGTTCGAGGCTTCGGCTGCTGCCGGATACCCGCTGGTTCCCGCCGGCAGCCAGTTGGCAAGCGCGGGGCGTGCGCGCGAACTGCGCATGGCGCTGTGGCGCTGGCTGGTCTCGGGCTTCTGCATGATGCAAGTGATGATGTATGCCTACCCGGCTTACATCGCCAGGCCGGGCGACATGACGGACGACGCGGCGCAGTTGCTGCGCTGGGCCTCCTGGGTGCTCACGCTGCCCGTCGTGCTGTTCTCCTGCGGTCCCTTCTTCCGCAGCGCCTGGCGCGACCTGCGCGCGGGCCGCATCGGCATGGATCTTCCGGTGGCGTTCGGCGTGCTCGCGGCCTTCGCGGTCAGCAGCGCCGCCACCTTCGACGCCAGCGGGCCGCTGGGCCACGAGGTCTACTTCGACTCGCTGACGATGTTCGTCTTCTTCCTGCTGACCGGCCGCTGGCTCGAGGCACGCCTGCGAGACCGTACCGCCGGCTCGCTCGAGGCCTTGATGAACCGCCTGCCCGACAGCATCGATCGACTCGCGCCCGACGGCAGCTGGACCCGCGTGGCCGTGCGCAGGCTCGCAGCCGCAGACGTGGTGCGCGTGCGCCCCGGCGAGGCGTTTCCGGCCGACGGCGTGGTGATCGAAGGCGACACCAGCGCCGACGAGGCCCTGCTGACCGGCGAATCCCGGCCCGTGCCGCGCCCCCGCGGCGATCGTGTGCTGGCCGGCAGCCACAACCTATCGGCGGTGGTCAGTGTGCGGATCGAATCGGTGGGCGAGGACACGCGCTTCGCCCAGATCGTGCGGCTGATGGAAAGCGCCGCCTCGCGCAAGCCGCGCCTGGCGCTGCTGGCGGACCGGGTGGCGCGGCCTTTTCTCGTCGCGGTGCTCGCATCGGCGACGGTGGCGGCAGTGTTCTGGTGGCACACGGACCCGGGCAAGGCGCTGATGGTGGCGGTCGCGGTGCTCATCGTGACCTGCCCCTGTGCGCTCTCGCTCGCGACACCGGCTGCCATGCTCGCGAGCGCCGGTGCCCTGGCGCGCGGCGGCGTACTGACTTCCAACCTGCAAGCGCTGGAGGCGCTGGCGTCGGTCGATACGGTCGTGTTCGACAAGACCGGCACGTTGACTGGCGACATCCCGCGGCTGGAGCGCATCTATTGCCGGCAGGGCCTGCGGCCCGGCGACGCACTTGAAATGGCGGCGGCGCTCGCTGCGCAGTCGCTGCATCCCGTTGCGCAGGCGCTGGTGAATGCATGGAATGCCCAGTTCCGCTCGCCACCGGGCTGGACCGTGGAACAGGCCACCGAAGCCGCAGGGCTCGGGCTCGAAGGCCTGCTGCGCCGGACGTGTGCGCGCGCCGGAACAGGCCAGCGTGCGCGTCTTGGCTCGTCGGCCTTCTGCAGCGTGAATGCGCTGGAGGTTGACGCTGCGCAGGTCCACCTGGCCGACGAGCAGGGATGGGTCGCCAGCTTCGTGCTGGCCGAAGAGCTTCGCGCCGATGCCGCCGTTGCGGTGGCTGCGCTGCGCGCGCAGGGCCTGACGGTGCGGCTGCTCTCGGGTGATCGCGACAGCGCCGCGAAGGAGATCGCCGCGCGCTGCGGCATCGACTTCGCGCAGGGTGGCTGCACGCCGGAGGACAAGCTCGACGTGCTCTGGCGGCTGCAGGCCGAGGGACGGCAGATTGCGATGGTGGGCGACGGCCTCAACGACGGCCCCTCGCTGGCGCGTGCGAACGCCTCGTTCGCCTTCGGCCGCAGCGTGCCGCTGTCGCGCGCGCACGCCGATTTCGTCGTGTTGGGCGACAGGCTCGCCACCATTCCAGATGCCATCGCGCAAGCCCGCAAGACGCTGCAGGTGGTGCGCCAGAACCTCTGGTGGGCCGCGGGCTACAACGCGCTGTGCGTGCCGCTCGCGGTAGCAGGCTGGTTGCCGGCGTGGCTCGCGGGCCTGGGCATGGCCGCGAGCTCCCTCGTGGTGGTCCTCAATGCTGCACGGCTCGCGGCCGCCGGCAAGGCAAGCCGCTGATGGACATCCTCTTCCTGCTCATCCCGCTGTCCGTGGTGCTGGTTCTCGCGATCCTCGGCGGGCTCTGGTGGGCGATCGAGCGCGGCCAGTTCGACGACGTCGAGACCGAAGGCGACCGCATCCTGCACGGCGATTGATTTGCATCAATCCCGCGAGGCAGGGGGCCACGGAAACTGCCCACAACTCATTCAAGGGCACGACGATGCAACAACCGAACCCACCCGCCGCGGTATACGACGACACCGTCGTGCGGCAGTTCGCGCTCATGTCCGTGGTCTGGGGCGTGGTCGGCATGCTGGTCGGCGTGATCATCGCCTCCCAGCTGACGTGGCCCGAGCTCAACCTCGGCATTCCATGGCTCAGCTACGGACGGCTGCGGCCGCTGCACACCAACGCGGTCATCTTCGCGTTCGGCGGCTGCGCGCTGATGGCCACGAGCTTCCACGTGGTGCAGCGCACCTGCCAAGTGGGCCTCTTTGCGCCGAAGCTCGCATCCTTCGTGTTCTGGGGCTGGCAGGCCGTGATCGTCGCGGCCGCCATCAGCCTGCCGATGGGCTACACCAGCGGCAAGGAATACGCCGAGCTGGAATGGCCCATTGACCTGCTGATCGCGGTGGTCTGGGTGGCCTACGCCATCGTGTTCTTCGGCACCATCGGCATGCGCCGCGTGCGCCACATCTACGTGGCGAACTGGTTCTTCGGAGCCTTCATCATCGCGGTGGCGCTGCTGCACATCGTCAACAGCGCAGAGGTTCCGGCGGGCTGGATGAAGAGCTACTCGGCCTATGCCGGCGTGCAGGACGCGATGGTGCAGTGGTGGTACGGCCACAACGCCGTGGGCTTCTTCCTCACCGCGGGCTTCCTCGGGATGATGTATTACTACATCCCCAAGCAGGCCGGCCGGCCGGTGTATTCGTACCGGCTGTCCATCGTCCACTTCTGGGCGCTGATCTTCACCTACATGTGGGCGGGCCCGCACCACCTGCACTACACGGCGCTGCCGGACTGGACGCAATCGCTGGGCATGGTGTTCTCGCTGATCCTGCTGGCGCCCAGCTGGGGCGGCATGATCAACGGCGTGATGACGCTCTCGGGCGCCTGGCACAAGCTGCGCACCGACCCGATCCTGCGCTTCCTGATCGTCGCACTGTCGTTCTACGGCATGTCGACCTTCGAGGGCCCGATGATGTCCATCAAGACCGTCAACGCCCTGAGCCACTACACCGACTGGACCATCGGCCACGTGCACTCCGGCGCGCTCGGCTGGGTGGGGTTCATCACCATGGGCTCGCTTTACTACCTGATCCCGCGCATGTACGGCCGCACCACCATGTACAGCGTGAAGGCCATCGAGGCGCACTTCTGGATCGCCACCATCGGCATCGTCCTGTACATCGCCGCGATGTGGATCGCCGGCGTGATGCAAGGGCTGATGTGGCGCGCCATCAACCCCGACGGCACGCTCACCTACACCTTCGTGGAAAGCGTGAAGGCCACATTCCCGTTCTACGTGGTGCGCCTGATCGGCGGGCTGCTCTACCTCTCCGGGATGCTGGTGATGGCCTGGAACGTCTGGATGACCGTCATCTCGGGCCGCTCGGTGCGCGTCGAGATCCCGCTCCCCGTCATGGCCCACGCCTGAGGACGCACGATGAACCCGAACACTCCCAAGTCCAGCGGCTTTACCCACGAGAAGATCGAGACCAACAACCTGCTGATGATCGTGCTGATCCTCGTGGTCGTGGCCGTCGGCGGCCTCGTCGAGATCGTGCCGCTCTTCTTCCAGAAGTCGACCACCGAGGCGGTGCAGGGCGTCAAGCCGCTCACGCCGCTGCAGCTCGCGGGCCGCGACGTCTACCTGCGCGAGGGTTGCTACAACTGCCACTCGCAGATGATCCGGCCCTTCCGCTCGGAGACGCTGCGCTACGGCCACTACTCGGTGGCGGGCGAGTTCGTCTACGACCACCCGTTCCAGTGGGGCAGCAAGCGCACCGGCCCAGACCTGCACCGCGTGGGCGGCAAGTACAGCGACGAGTGGCACCGCATCCACCTGAACAATCCGCGCGACCTGGTGCCCGAGTCGAACATGCCGGCCTATTCATGGCTGGAAAAGGCCCTCGTCGACGCCGAAGCCTTGCCAACCCACATGCGCGCGCTGCGCCGTGTCGGCGTGCCCTACACCGACGAGGAAATCGCCAAGGCCACGGAAGAGGTCACGGGCAAGACCGAGATGGAGGCCACGGTGGCCTATCTGCAATCGCTGGGCCTGGCTCTCAAGTAAGCACGGCGGCAAAGGACCGAAACCATGATTGACGTCACCACCTTGCGCGTTGCAGCCACCGTCGTGTGCTTCACGCTTTTCATCGGCATCGTGATCTGGGCGTATTCGCGTCGCAACGCGCGCGACTTCCAGGAAGCGGCCCGCTTGCCGTTCGAGCAGGACTGAAGGGAGAACCACGATGAGCGATTTCATCAGCCATTTCTGGTCGAACTATGTGGCCGCGGTTTCGCTGCTGAGCATCCTCGGCTGCGTGCTGCTGCTGTGGTTCACAGCCCGCAAGCGGGTTGCGCCAAGCGCCGACAACACCACGGGCCACGTCTGGGACGAGGATCTGCGCGAAGCCAACAACCCGTTGCCCATGTGGTGGATCGGCCTGTTCGTGCTGACCATCGTTTTCGGGCTGGGCTACCTAGCGATCTTTCCGGGCCTGGGGAGCTTTCGCGGCCAGTCCGACTGGAGTTCGCGCGGCGAATACGAAGCGGAAGTCGCCAAGGCCACGCAAGAGCTGGCACCCGTCTACGCGAAGTACGCCGCCATGCCGGTAGAGGAGGTGGCAAGAGACCCGCAGGCCAAGGCCATCGGTGAGCGTCTTTTCATGAACAACTGCGCCCAGTGCCATGGTTCCGACGCGCGCGGCAGCAAGGGCTTTCCTAACCTGACCGACAAGGACTGGCTGCACGGCGGCACGCCAGAGAAGATCGTCGAGAGCATCACCAAGGGCCGAGTCGGCGTGATGCCGCCGATGGCTGCGGCCGTCGGCACACCGGATGACGTGAAGAACGTTGCCAACTACGTGCTGAGCCTGGCGGGCGAGCCGCACGATTCGTTGCGTGCTGGCCTCGGAAAGTCGAAGTTCACGGTCTGCGCGGCCTGCCACGGCATCGGGGGCGTGGGCAACCAGGCCATCGGTGCGCCCAACCTCAGCGACAGGATCTGGCTCCACGGCTACGGCGAGGCCGCCATCGTCCAGATGATCAACGCGGGCAAGCACAACGAGATGCCCGCGCAGGAAGGCCGCCTCACCGAGGCGCAGATCCGGATGCTCGCGTCGTATGTCTGGGGGTTCTCCAACAACAACACCAACACGGTCGCGGCCACGCCGTGAAACCCGAGATCGGTGCAACGCCATGACCAGGAAGATCATTCCCATCGTCAGCGCGGGCAGCGAGGAGGTCGGCCTTTACGAGGCCACGAAGAAGATCTATCCCCGCACGGTGCGCGGCATGTTCGCGCGCTGGCGCTGGGCCATGGTCTTTCTTACGCAGCTGGTGTTCTACGGCCTGCCGTGGGTGGAGTGGGGCGAGCGGCAGATGGTGCTGTTCGACCTGGCCGCACGCCGCTTCTACATCTTCGGGCTGGTGCTGTATCCGCAGGACCTGATCTATCTCTCGGGCCTGCTGGTCATCAGTGCGCTGTCTCTCTTTCTCTTCACCGCGGTGGCGGGTCGCCTGTGGTGCGGCTACGCCTGCCCGCAGACGGTCTACACCGAGATCTTCATGTGGGTGGAGCACAAGATCGAAGGCAACCGCACCGCGCGCATGCAGCTGGACGCCGAGCCGATGTCGCTCGAGAAGCTGGTGAAGAAATGGTTCAAGCACATCGTCTGGATCGGCATCGCGCTGTGGACCGGCTTCACCTTCGTGGGCTACTTCACGCCCATCCGCGAACTGGGCATGGCCTTCCTGCAGACGCAGATGGGCTCGTGGGAGGTGTTCTGGGTTTTCTTCTACGGCTTTGCCACCTACGGCAATGCCGGCTTCATGCGCGAGCAGGTCTGCAAGTACATGTGCCCCTACGCGCGCTTCCAGAGCGCCATGTTCGACCGCGACACGCTCATCGTCACCTACGACCCGCAGCGCGGCGAACCTCGCGCGCCGCGCCGCAAGGGCCCCGACCCGCGCACGCTGGCGCTGGGCGACTGCATCGACTGCGGCCTGTGCGTGCAGGTGTGCCCGACCGGCATCGACATTCGCCAGGGCCTGCAGTACGAATGCATCGGCTGCGGCCTTTGCGTGGATGCCTGCGATACCGTCATGCAGAAGATGGCCTACCCGCCGCGGCTGATCCGCTACGACACGCAGAACGGCATGGAAGCCGGCTGGTCGCGCCGCGAACTGCTGCGGCGCGTGCTGCGGCCGCGCGTGCTGCTCTACACGACGATCCTGGCGCTGCTGGTGACCGGACTGCTGGCCAGCCTGATCGTGCGCACGCCGTTCAAGGTCGACGTGGTGCGCGACCGCGCTTCGCTGGCCCGTATCGCCGAGGGCGGGCGACTGGAGAACGTCTATCGGCTCCAGATCATGAATGCCACTGAAAAACCGCAGCAGTACCGCATCGTCGCCGACGGACTGGAAGGCCTCAGCGTCTCGCCCGATGAGCCGGTGACGGTCGATGCCGCCCAGTCGCGCTGGGTCGCGGTGCGGCTGCAGGTGCCCTATGGAGCCGTGCCTGCCGGATCGCACACGGTGCACTTCGGCATCCGCGAGGAGGGCGGCGGCGCCGAGGTTTCGGAAAAAGCGGCCTTCCTTGTGCCGCGCTGAAAGGTCGAGATGAACGCAACAACAATGGCGACAACGAATGAACCGGCGGCCCAGGCCTGGTGGCGCTATCCGCTGCTCTGGATGGTGATCGGCGGTCCGGCGGTCGTGGTGGTCGCGAGCTTCGTGACCTTCTGGCTGGCCTGGCGCAGCCCCGATGCGCTGGTGTCCGAGGACTACTACCGCGAAGGCGTCGAGATCAACAAGACCCTGGCCGCGAAGAAGCTGTTGCCCGCGCTGACCGGGCGCAACCACGCGACCACGCCCGCGAGCGACATGCCGCCGCCGGCCCGGAAGGCCGCACCATGAACGGAGTGCGCCAGCTCGCGGGCATCCTGTGGCCGTCCTTCCTGGTGGCCTGCGGCATGGAGGTGCTGGTGTTCGCGCTCGTCGATCCCGTCAACGCGTTCTGCGGCGCCGACGCGTTGCGGATGTCGCGCCAGGGTATCTACACCGCCGCCTTCTTCGTCTTCTGGCTGATGGCGGCGTCGTCGAGCGCATGCACGGCATTGCTCGCCAGGCCATCGGCTTCGGAACCTTCTGGATCACCTCTGCAGACACCCTTGCAATGACTCCTGCCGCTCTTGCCCCTGTGCCCGTGCAGGCACCGCTGCCCATCGATCTGCTGCGGGAGTTCGACGTTCCCGGGCCGCGCTACACCTCCTATCCCACAGCCGACCGTTTCGTCGAGGCCTTCGGCGCCGACGACTACGCCCGGGCGCTGAGCCGCCGGCGTGCGGCGGGCGCGGAGGCACCGCCGCTGTCGCTGTACGTCCATATTCCGTTCTGCGAGTCGCTGTGCTACTACTGTGCCTGCAACAAGATCGTCACTCGCCACCGCGAACGGGGCCGGCAGTACCTGGCCTACCTCGCGCGCGAGGTGGATCTGCAGGTCGCTCAACTGGGCCGCAGCGCCACCGCAGGCCAGCTTCACCTGGGCGGTGGCTCGCCGACCTTCCTCGACGACTCGGAGTTGGGCGAGCTCATGGCGCTGCTGCACCGGTCTTTCGCCTTCGTGCCCGGAGGCGAGCGCTCCATCGAGATCGATCCGCGCACGGTCGACGCGCAGCGGCTGGCGAACCTGGCCGCGCTGGGCTTCAATCGCCTGAGCTTCGGCGTGCAGGACTTCGACCCCGAGGTGCAGCAGGCGGTGCATCGCATCCAGCCGGCGTCGCAGGTCTTCTCGCTGATGGATGCGGCGCGCACGCTGGGTTTCGAATCGATCAACGTGGACCTGATCTACGGCCTTCCGCGGCAGAACGATGCCTCCTTCGAGCGCACGCTCGCGCAGATCAACGAGCTGCGGCCCGACCGCATCGCGCTGTACGCCTATGCGCATCTGCCCGAGCGCTTCAAGCCGCAGCGGCGCATTGCGGCCGAAGAATTGCCCGATGCCGCCACGCGGGTGCGCATGCTCGCAAGCGCGATCACGCGGCTGACCGAAGCGGGCTACGTCTACATCGGCATGGACCACTTCGCGCTGCCCGACGATCCTCTCGCGGTTGCCAGGAGGCAAGGGCGCTTGCAGCGCGACTTCCAGGGCTACGGGACCAGGCCCGAAGGCGACCTGATCGCACTCGGCGTCTCCGGCATTGGCCGCGTGGGCGCCACCTACAGCCAGAACGCAAAGAGCCTGGACGAGTACTACGACCTCCTCGACCAGGGGCGCCTGCCCGTGGTTCGCGGCCTTGCGCTATCTCGCGACGACCTGTTGCGGCGGGACGTGATCATGGCGCTGATGTGCCGCGGTCGGGTCGACTTCAACGCCATGGGGGACGCGTTTGCAGTCGACTTCCAGCGCTACTTCGCCACCGAGTTCGCGGCGCTCGGGCCGCTGGTCGCTCACGGCCTGGTGCGGCTGAGCGACCACGATCTCGCGGTCACCGAGCAGGGCTGGTTCCTGGTGCGCGCGGTCGCCATGGTGTTCGACCGGTATTGCCGCACGAACCGCACGCGCTTTTCCCGCGTGGTCTGACCATGCAACTCGCGCTCGCCAGTGCCGCATTTCTCATGGGCCTTGCCGGTGGGCCGCATTGCGTGGCGATGTGCGGCGCCGCTTCATCGGCGGTGATACGGATCGTGCCGCTCGTGCCGGCGGGGCAGGGCGCCGTGTCGGCGCGAGCGGCGCCGGCCGCTTTCCATCTCGGCCGCATTGCGAGCTACGCGACGGCAGGCGCCATTGCAGCGGCCAGCGTCGACAGCCTGGCGCAGGCCAGCACGCAGGTTGCCGCACTGCGGCCGCTGTGGGTGCTGCTGCACGTCTTCGTGTTCGCCTGGGGCGCGATGCTGGCCGCCACGGGGCGGCAGCCGCTGTGGGCGCAGCGCGTCGGCCGCTCGCTCGAGTCGCGTCTTCGTCCCCATGCCGGCGGCACGTGGCTGGGGGTGCTTGCAACCGGGCTGCTTTGGGTCGCGCTGCCTTGCGGGCTGCTCTATTCGGCCCTGATGCTGGCCAGCCTGGGCAGCGGACCATTGCAGGGTGCCGGACTGATGGCGTTGTTTGCGCTGGGAAGCAGTCTTTCGCTACTGATCGGGCCGTGGCTCTGGCAGCGCTTGCGGTGGGGCGGCGGCGGGGCACGCCAGACCTGCGGGGCGAGGGTGGCCGGCCTGCTGCTGGCGGCCGTGGCGGTACAGGCTCTGTGGTCGGACCTCATTCGCCAGATCGACGCCTGGTGCCGCTGAGCCGGGCGTCGATCTGTGCCCACCGGATGCGATTCAGGCCGTTGCTGCGTCAGGATGAAAAATGTATCTTTGCTTAGAAAATCTATCTACACCGTCGTGCGTTTTTCGCGACGGCTATCGAAAACGCTTGGTGAACTCGCGCACCACGCCGATGACCTGGGCGTCGCCGAGCGGCTTGATGGGATAACGGCTGTTCAACGGCTTGAGATACAGGTCTCCACCGTCTTTCACGAGCTGCTTGAACGTGGTCTCGCTGGCGTCGTTCAGCGCAATGACATAGTCGCCGGGCACCGCCTCCATCTCCGGCTCCACGACCAGGATGGATCCGGCGGGAAACGAGTCGCCGGCCTCGCTGACCATGCTGTCGCCATGCACCCGCAGTGCATAGGTGTGCTTCTTGACCGGCACGCTCACCGGGATGGTGTCGAATTGCGTCGTCGGCTTGAAGTTGTCGATGACGGTGTAGTTGCCTGCCTCGACCTCGGACACCAGAGGAACCTCAGCGCGCACGTCGACCCCTCGTGCGCCCGCCGACACACCCGAGACCAGTTCTGCAACGGAAATTCCAAGCAGCTTGGCCACACGCGCCTGGTTGGCGCGCTTGGGAGCTGTGCCGCCTTGTTTTTCCCATTGCTGTACTGCGCCACGGCTCACCCCCAGCGCATCAGCAAATTGCTGCTCGCTCATCTGGAGGCGCTTGCGTCCTTCGCGAATTAGTTGACGGCTGTTCACAGCCCTAGGGTAGGCGCTGTTTCGGATAGAAAGAAAATCGATGATAGCTCTTCCATCGTCAAGCCAGAGGGCATTCCGGCAGTTTGATAGTTTTGTACCTGCTCGACGAAATTTCTATCCTGGTTTTAAAGCTTTCGCAGTCTTAGGATGATCCAACTGTCAGCCCGCGTAACAATCAGTCCATCGCTGGCGGTTTTGGGGGGAGTCCCATGCCCATGCTGTTGCTGCATCGCCTGGTCGAAGGGGCATTGCCGGCGAGAACCTTCTCGCTCGATGAAATCGAGGAGATCAAGGTTCTGGTTCTTGGTGGTCTCGTGCGCGCGGATCTGCGTGTGGACTCGACGCCTTCCACCGGGGGCAAAGTGATCATGGCGACGATGTTCCAGATCACGGAGAACGGCCGTCGAATGGCTGCTGCATTCCCTTCCTGCGAGAGCAAGCCAACGCACATCCACTTGCGCACCGCTCTTTCCGCTGCATCGGCCAGTGCTTCATACGTGCTAGCGAAGATCGGCCCGCCATCGGCTGCCGCCGCGCGCAGGCCATGACGGCAATGTTCCACGATCTGCGTGTGACTCCACCCAGTGAAGTCGCCGTGGGCACAACGCTCGGTGCGCGTATAAGGGCCGCCTGCCAGGCGCCGTTTGCGCCGAAGCCGATCGAGTACACGACCGGCTGGGTTCAGGAGCGTATCGACCGTCAGTTCCAGTACTTCGAGGCGCTCGGAAAATTCAGCATGTTCGCCGATGGTGCGGTCTTCGTTGGAGCTCGCGTGACCTCCATCGATGACAGGGGTGCGAGCATTCGCTGGAAGTCCGCTTTCTTCCCCGGGCCGCGTTATCGGCAAGCCGTCCGGCAGGAGCATGGTGAATTGCTCCCTCTCGGCTTTCATGGGCGCTTCGATCTGTACCTGCAGCAAGTGGTGGAGACGCCGGGTGGCGGGCAGGCTGGCGTCGTCGCGAGATCGGGCGCAGGCGAGGCAACCACCTTCGATTCAAGGAACGGCATGTCCGCCGATGTTGCCCGTGCCTTGCGCGAAGGCATGGTGCGCGCAAGGCTCCTGGCTGCCGGTCCTGCATAGGGGAATGGTTTGGCCGGATCTCCAGGAATACGCAAGGGAAGCGAATGACGAAAAGGCGGACCATCCACAGCGCGACCATTACCTTGAAACTGCCGCTCGGCATGAACGCGCGCGATGAAATCGAGGCTCTGCGAACCGCAGGCATTCCAGTCGACTGGCTGGGCAACGCGAAAACCGGCTTCCTCTTCGTGCGGACTGGAGGTAGCTCGGAGAGCCGGCAGAACATCTTTCGATGGTTCGCCTCCAGCATCCGATAGCTTCATCTACCCGCGACGCAGCGGTGCTTCCTCTTCAGGCGCATCCGCGGCAAGGGTCTTCCATCCCCGGGGCGTGATCTCGAATACCGTGGCCGCGTCCTGACGCTGGCAGTCGTCGCAGTCCACGTGGGCAGGAGGAATCCGCACCCTGACGTGGCCGGCGGCTCAACCCATCAACGTGCGCAGGCTCGCGAGCGCCACCTTCGGATCGGCGATGCCGTGGTAGATGGGCGGCACCTCGAGGCCCAGGCCCATGAGTCCGTACACCCCGTGCATCGCGCCGCGCACCGAGTACTCGACCGTGAAGACCGCATCCTCCGGAATCTCCACGTATTGGCCCAGCAGGGCGAAGTTCTTCGCGCCGGCCGGTATGACGGGCGGGCGGTCCGATGCGCTGCGGCATGCGAACTCGCTGGTGATGTAGGGCATCATCACCGGCACCACGGTCGTGGTGCGCCGCACTTCCTCGAGGATGTCCTCGAAGCCCAGGTGATGCATCAGCTCCGTGAGAATTTCCTGGCCGCTGGCCTGTGCCATCGTCTTGTCGACGTGATTGCCCTGGGTGTCGATCAGCAACCCGTAGCCCCACAGCGTGTAGACCCCCTCGGGCTGGCCCTCGAAGTGCGGCGCGTGCGGCACCACGATCGACATCAGCCAGCTCGAATCCTTGAAAGTCATGAGCCCGCCGGTGCCGGGCGGATTGCCCGATAGCGCCTGGATGCGCTGGATCAGCAAGGGGCTGCGCATCGTGAGCGTGAACGACTCCCACTTGCTCTCGTCCACGTTGCCGCAGAAGGTTTCCGGCCTGCCGAGGCCCGGTGCCTTGCGGGCCATGTTGCGCCACAGGGTCCAGGCCCCGTCGCTCTGGTCACGCACCAGTTGCGGCGCCTGGTGGTCGTTGCCGTTGCGCGAGTCGGCGGTCATGGAGCCGATGGTGATGAAGGCACATTCCTCTGCGCCGAGGCGGTATGCCAGAGGTCGGCCTTCCTTGACGCAATGCAGGGTCTCGAGCCGCAGGCCGTCTGCGCCGGCGGCAAAGTCCGCGTCGACCACGCGCATGCCGTAGTCGAACCGGACCCCGCGATCCAGCAGCCACCTCACCATGGGGCGCACGATGGTGTCGTACTGGTTGAACTCGGTGCGTCGCACGCCGCCCAGCGTGTGGATGCGCGGCAACTCCTGCAGGAAGCGCAGCATGTAGCGCTTCAGCTCGACGGCGCTGTGCCAGTTCTGGAATGCGAAGGTCGTGCGCCACATGGCCCAGAAATGAGTGTCGAGAAAGTGGGTGGAAAAGCATTCCTCGATGCGCTGCCTGCCCAGCACCCGTTCGGGCGTGGCCAGCAGGCGCATCAGCTCCACCCGATCCTGGAAATTGAAACCCAGGTCGCTGGCATCGAGGATGCGGCGATGCCGGTCGATCAGCCGGGCGTGCGCATCGGAACGCCACAGCGCATTGAAGGCCTGAATCTCGTCGCGCACCGTGCGGTTCGGCGCGCCGCGAGAGGGAATGCTCTGCAGCACATTCCACAGGCAGGTGTAGGTCTCATCGGTGAACATGCGTCCGCCGCGCGTCACGTAGCCCTGGATGGCATTGCCGCTGCCATCGAGAGCGCCACCGGGTGTCGGCCCCTCCTCGAGGATGCGGATGTGCGATCCGGGCATGCCGGCGTCGCGAATCAGAAGCACGGCCGCGGAAAGCGCGCCGATGCCGCTACCGACGATGCAGGCCTGTTGGAGAGAGGTCATGGAGTGGTGCCGTGATGCGAAGACGAGGTCCGAGGCTAGGCCTGCGTGCCCGGCCCGGCCTTGCGCTCGATCAAGCATCGGCGCTGTCGCGTGGAAGTTTGCGGGCGGTTGATTCAGCGCAAGGCTGTGCCTGGTGGGCAGGCCTAAGGTGAGCGCATCACATCCCGCCAGCCCAAGGAGCCTTCATGCAGACCCCGAAATCCATCCTGCTTCACCTCGACGGCTCGGCCCGTACCGTGGAGCGCATCAAGCTGGCGCGCCAGCTCGCAGAGACCTTCGATGCCGAGGTGACAGGCCAGCCGTGCACCCTGTCCGCGCTCATGCGCTACCCGTTCGCCATCGAGGCTGCCGCGGAGGCGGTCGCGATCATGCAGGAGATCGACAAGGACGCGCGCGACAGGATGCACGCGACCTTCATGGAGCACAGTGCAGGCTCCCAGCGCCTGCACTGGGCCGAGCCTGAGAGCGATGGTCCGTGGGGATTCGCGCGGCGCGCGCTCTACGGCGACCTGATGGTCCTCGGCCAACGCGACCGGAACGACCCGATAGACGGCGAGCTCCCCGGTGATTTCCTGCCCAGCGTTCTGGTGCAGAGCGGTCGGCCGGCGCTGGTGCTGCCGTATGCGGGGCCGGTCGGTTCCGTCGGCCGCAACGTGCTGGTGGCGTGGAAGGAAACCCCCGAGTCCGCGCGCGCCGTGACCGCCGCGCTGCCATGGCTGCGAAAGGCGGCCCGGGTGCATGTCGTGGCCTACGGCGAGGACGCGGAGGCGTCGCTGCAGAGACTGCAGAACTACCTGCGGATGCAGGACGTCCAGAACATCACGCTGCATCCCGGCGGCGACAAGGAAGACGATATCGGCAACAAGCTGCTGTCCTTCGCTGCCGACCTGGGCTCGGACCTGCTGGTGATGGGCTGCTACGGCCACAGCCGGGCGCGCGAATGGGTGATGGGCGGCGCCACGCTGTCCATGCTTCAGTGGATGACTCTGCCCGTGCTGATGTCGCACTGAGGCCACTGGGGCGCCAGTGCGAAGAGGGGGCTGCAATGCACTTGACTACCCGCAGCTACCGCGAATTGCGCCCCCGCGCGATAGCCTGTTCCCCCGGAGCCGGGCCCGGAGATGTTGCATTGCTCCAGTTCGAGTGGCGGCAGTGCGGCATTCACGGCAGGACTCGCTCAAAAGACAGCCCGGGCGTTGCCGCCTCAGGCGTCCACCAGCAGGTCATTCACCACCACAGTGACGCCTGGCGTGGCCCACGCGGCACCCTGCACCGCATCGCGCTCGGTCCAGGAGTGGACCGTGCCGCGCAGCGTGACCTGCGAGCCGTCGACCGTGATGGCGAGCTGGCGGGCTTCGCGGTCGGCCTGGCGCGAAAGCGCGTCGTGAATCTTCTTCTCGACGTCGGCAGGGCTCACCTTCGGCTTGACTTTCACGAGGTTCGACACGCCGGTCACCCCCATCAGGTCGCGCACTGCGCTTTCGGCGGCGCTGCGCTGATATCCCCACTCGACTTCGCCAGCCAGCGTGATCCAGCCGTTTTCCACCAGGGGCTGGATCTTGTCGTCGGGAACGAGCGCGTTCCAGTCGAGTGCACATTCGACCGCCATGGCTATGTCGGCATCGGTGCGCTGGTTGTCGAAGGGCAGCTTCACCGTCAATTCGACGGCCAGCGCCTTGACACCATGCACGCGCTGCACGGCGCGCTCGACGGCGTACTTCTCGGCGTGGCTGGCGAGGTGGCCTGTGAGGGTGACCACGCCGTCCTTGACGATCACGCCGACGTCGGAGGTCTTGACCTCGGGCGCCCAGGTCAGCTCGGCCTGGATGTCGTTGCGCAATTGGGTATCGGTCTTCATGAAGATTCCTTGCGGTGAATGAATGGAAGGGCAGTTGCCTCGGGCCCGGCGGCTCAGGCGATGGCGTCCAGCAGCAGGGCCTGGAGCACGAAGCACCGGTTGTCGGCCAGCGGGGTCTTGTCTCCGAGAAGCCCGGCCAGTTGCTCGGCCGGATGGCCTCGCATGGCGGCACCATCGAAGACCGGAATCCCGGCATGCTGGCCGATCTGTTGAACGAGCACGGGCTCCAGGCCCTGGCACTCCACGGCCTCGTAGAGGCGGCCGAGCATGCGGGCGGTGTGCTGCACTTCCTGCGGCGTACTTGCTGACGACAGGCTCGAGCGCATGACGGCTACGTGGGCGCCCAATGCCTCCGCGGCACGGCGGAACAGCGCTTGAGCCTCGTCGGGCTGCGTTTCGCACAGCAGCCCCAGGTTCTTGCCGCGCAGCAGCTGGCGGGTGGTCCCGTCCAGCGAGGCGCGCTGGAGGATGCGCGCGTGGCACAGCAGGCTCGCCACGTTCAGGGGAGAGAGCTGCGGCTCGGCCTCGGGACTGCGGGCGTTGTTGGAAAGGGGCATGGCAATGGTCAATGTGTGACTCGCCAAGGTTAGAGACGACAACGGTCGCGGACTTGATGCAGGTCAAGGCACAGGGCGTGTCCCGCGTGACTTGCAGCACGCCGAATGCCGTTGATACACGCCGGACACACTTCATTCACCGAGCGTTACCCACCGATTCCGACCGTTGTCATTGCGTTGCCGAGGGCTTCCTAGCATCCATCCATCGACACGCGACAGATCACCAAGGAGTCCAGATGCTCAATACCGCCACTTCCTCGAAGACCACACCGGTCCTGCCGACCATCGGCCGGGAGTGCGCGGACCGGAGCACCGGCGATACGCTGAAGCTGCTTGCCGAGCAACTCAAGCCGCAGCGCCGTGTGGTGCACACGGGCGACACGATCTACCAGGCGGGCGAGCGCTTCGGCAATCTCTACATCCTGAACTCGGGCTTCTTCAAGATCGTGAATCTCTCGGCCGACGGGCGCGAGCAGGTGGTGGGTCTCAAGTTCCGCGGTGACTGGCTCGGCTTCGACGGCATCGCGGGCAGCCGCTATTCATGCGATGCGGTGGCCATGGATACCGGCGAAATCTGGGTGGTGTCATACGAGGCCCTGCTGGCCGCCTGCGTCACGCATCCCGGCTTGCTGCAAGTTCTGCACACTGCCATGAGCCGGGAGATCTCGCACGACCGGGACTCGCTGATGTCCGTCTGCACACTGCCGGCCGACGCCCGCGTGGCCGACTTCCTGCGCTACTGGGCGGAGACGCTGGCCGAGCGCGGCATGCGCACCGACGAGATCACCCTGCGCATGACGCGCGCCGAGATCGGCAACTACCTGGGCATGACGCTCGAGAGCGTGAGCCGCGCGCTGTCGCGGCTGGCGCGCGACAACGTCATCGGTTTTGCCACCAAGGGGCGCCGCGATGTGCAGATTCCCGACGTCGGCGCACTGTCGGCCTTCGTGCAGCGCTGCCTGGCACCTGCACCCGCAATGCTCCAGTAAAAGTCGCAGCCACGCGTTCAGGCGTGGCCGGCCAGCACCTTGGCCATGGCGCGCGCCAGTTCGGAGCGCGAGTAGGGTTTGCGCAGCAGTTCCCAGCTCTGCGGCACCTCTCGGTCGGCATCCAGCAACTCGGACGAGAAGCCCGACATCAGCAACACCGCCAGCCGGGGAAAGCGCTGCTGCGCCTCGATGGCCAGCCGCGTGCCTCGCATGCCGGCGCCCAGGGCGATGTCGCTCAGCAGGAGGTCGAAAGGCCCGGCGCCTGCGTCCAGCGCCGACAACGCCTGCTCGGCCGTGGCAGCCGTGACAACATCGCAGCCCAGCGTGGCAAGGAAGGTGTGCACCACCTTGCGCACCTCCGCGTCGTCCTCGACCAGCATCACACGCAAGCCGGGCGGGATCGTTTCGTCGGCACGTTCGTCCTCGGTGGCTGGCGGTCCGGCCTCTTCCTGTTGCGGCAGGTAGAGCGTCACGGTAGTGCCCCGGCCCGCCTTGCTATCGATCGCGACCGCGCCCCGAGACTGATTGACGAAGCCGTGCACCGTGCTCAGGCCCAGTCCGGTACCGCGGCCGGCCTCCTTGGTGGTGAAGAAGGGCTCGAAGGCTCGCTCCTTCACCTCCTCGGACATGCCCGTGCCGCTGTCGGCGATGGAGATTGCGACGAAGCGCGCGGCTGCGTTGCTGTTCGGGTCGTTGCGTTCGCTGCGCAGTGCCTCCGGCAACGCACCGCACAGCTCGGTGCGAAAACGCAGCGTGCCGCCCTCGGGCATGGCGTCACGCGCATTGATCGCAATGTTGAGCAGCGCCGATTCCAGCTGCCCCGCGTCTGCCACCACAGGCGGACAACCAGGCGCGGTGTCGATTTCGATGCGAATGCGCTGGTCCAGCGTGCGCCGCAGCATGTCGGCCAGGGAGTGCAGCAGCGCATGTGTGTCGACGGCGATCGGCTGCAGCATCTGCCGGCGCGAAAACGCCAGCAGCTTGCCGGTGAGTTCGGCTCCTCGTCGCGTGGCGCGTGTGGCAGCACCCAGCAACTGCTGGGCGTAACTGTCCTGCGCAAGTGCGGGCATTTCTTCCAGGACCTGGAGGTTGCCCTGGATGATGGTCAACAGGTTGTTGAAATCGTGCGCGATGCCGCCCGTGAGCTGGCCGACGCTTTCGAGCCGCTGCGCATGGTTGAGCGCCTCCTCGGTCTGCACGCGCTGCAGGCTGGTGGCAAGCAGGCTGGAAAGCGATTCGAGAAAGCGCACTTCTTCGTCGCCGAAGCGCTTGGACTCCGTCGAGCGCACCGACAGCATGCCGATTACCCGTCCCCGGTCAGACAGCGGCACCGCGAGTGCGCTGACCAGTCCGGCGTCGAGGTAGGCCTGGGGCACGGCAAAGCGATGTTCCTTGCCATAGTCCGGCACCACGACCGGCCGCCCTTGGGAGAGCGCGAAACCCGGCGGGGTGTCGGGGCGGTTGGCAATGCGCGAACCTATCTCTTCACCGGCGATCAGGCCGATACCGCTGACTACGCGAAACTCGAGGCCGTTGCTGTCGAGCAGCCACACCATCGCGACCTCGACTTGCAAGGCCGTTGTGATGATTTCCGGCACATGCTCGAGCACCACCTGCAGGTCGCGCGTGTCGACCGCCAGGCGCCCCAACTGGGCCAGGTGTTCGCTGTAACGGGCGCGCTGCAGCGCCTGCTTCACGCGCGGGTAGGCGCCGATGTCGCGGATGGCGGCCACGACGAAGGGCAGGCCATGGTTCTGCAGCGGGCTGAGCGCGATCTCGACCATGACCTCGCTGCCATCCTTTCGCTTGGCCACCAGCTCCATCTGCGTGCCCATGGGGCGCGGGCGGGGGGAGCGGCCATAGGCTTCACGGTAAGAGGCATGGCGCGGGCGGATGCTGTCGGGCACGAGCACATCGACGTTCAGGCCCACCAGTTCTTCCACCGCATAGCCCAGCAGCGCGGCTGCCGAGGGGTTGGCGAGCATGATGCTGCCGGACTGGTCTACCAGCAGCAGCGAATCTGGGTAGGCGATGAAGAGCGAGCGGAACACGCTGCCTTCCTCGATGCCCGACGGCAAGCCCTGGATGGGCACGTCGGGCAGGAAGGGCGGGTTGCCTGCAGCGTCAGCCATGGGAAACCGGCGGCACCAGGATGTAGCCAGCGCCTCGCACCGACTTGATGAGCTGCGGATCGTCGGCGTCCGCCTCGATCTTCTTGCGCAGCCGGCCGACCTGCACGTCGATCGTGCGGTCGAAGGGGGCGGCTTCGCGACCGCGTGTCTGCTCGAGCAGGAAGTCGCGCGACAGCACACGGCCGGGATGGCGGGCAAAGGCCTGCAGCAGGTCGAACTCGCCCCCGGTCAGGGGCACTTGCTCGCCTTGCGGATTCCTGAGGCTGCGCGCGGCGGTGTCGAGCTGCCAGCCGGCGAAGCTCAGCTTGTCGGGAGAAGCTGCAACGGGCGCCGGGGACGCGGGTGTCTCGGGCGTGAGCCGGCGCAGCACCGCCTTCACGCGCGCCACCAGTTCGCGAAGGTCGAAGGGCTTGGTCACGTAGTCGTCGGCGCCCACCTCCAGGCCCACAACTTTGTCCACCGCATCGCCTCGGCCCGTGACGATGACGAGGCCGCAGCGCCAGCTTTCGCGCACGCGGCGCGCAATGGTGAAGCCGTCTTCGCCGGGCAGGCCGAGATCGAGCAGCACGAGGTCTGCGGGATCGGTGTCCATCAGCGTCATGAGGCTGCGGCCGTTATGGACCTGGGTCACACGAAAGCCGTGGCCCTGCAGGTAGTTGGCCAGCAGCAGCGTGATGTCGACCTCGTCGTCGAGCACCGCGATGTGGGAGGCAGGTTTCATGCGTGGGCAAGGAAATAAAGCACGAATGTTGTAAACATTCTGAATCGGGGGCGAGCGTAGCACGCACGCTTCGCCGACGGCACCCCTTGCAGCCCTGTCGTTGGCTACCGCGTCCAGCGCCAGTTCTCGATCTCCGGCATGTCCCGGCCGTGGCGGGTGATGTAGGCCCGGTGCTCCAGCAGCCTGTCGCGCAGATGCTGCTGCACATGCCCCGTGCTGTCGCACAGACGCGGCACGCGTGCTATGGCATCGGCGGCCAGGTGAAAGCGATCCAGCCGGTTGAGCACCGTCATGTCGAATGGCGTGGTGGTGGTGCCTTCCTCGCAATAGCCGTGGACGTGGAAGCCGGGGTGGTTGCGCCGCTTGTAGATCAGCCGGTGAATCAGCGCCGGGTAGCCGTGGAACGCGAAGATCACCGGCCTGTCGGTAGTGAAGATGGCGTCGAAGTCGGCATCGGAAAGGCCGTGCGGGTGCGCGGCCGGCGACTGCAGCGCCATCAGGTCGACCACGTTCACCACCCGCACCTTCAGCTGCGGCACCTTTTCGCGCAGCAGGTCGACGGCTGCCATCGTCTCCAGCGTGGGCACGTCGCCGGCGCAGGCCATGACCACGTCGGGCGTGCCGCCTTCGTCGTTGCAAGCCCATTCCCAGATGCCCAGGCCCGTGGCGCAATGGCGCACCGCGGCATCGATGTCCAGCCACTGCGGCGCGGGCTGCTTGCCGGCCACGATGACGTTCACGTAGTCGCGGCTGCGCAGGCAATGGTCAGTCACCGAGAGCAGGGTGTTGGCGTCCGGCGGCAGGTACACGCGCACCACCTCGGCCTTCTTGTTGACCACGTGATCGAGAAAGCCCGGGTCCTGGTGGCTGAAGCCGTTGTGGTCCTGGCGCCAGACATGGCTCGTGAGCAGGTAGTTCAGCGACGCTACGGGCCGCCGCCACCCGATGCCGCGCGCAACCTTCAGCCACTTGGCATGCTGGTTGAACATCGAGTCGATGATGTGGATGAAGGCCTCGTAGCACGAGAAGAAGCCGTGTCGCCCGGTCAGCAGGTAGCCTTCGAGCCAGCCCTGGCAAAGGTGTTCGCTCAGCACTTCCATCACGCGGCCATCGGGCGAAAGGTGGTCGTCGCCCGGCCATATCTGGGCGGTCGTCGTGCGTTCGGTTACCTCGAACAGGGCGCCGAGCCGGTTCGACGCGGTTTCGTCAGGTCCCATCACCCGGAAGTTGCGCTCTTGCGCATTGGCGCGCATGACTTCGCGCAGGAAGTTGCCCGCGACGCGCGTGGCCTCGGCGTCGACCGCACCCGGCGCCACCACCGGCACGGCGTGTGCGCGGAAGGGCGGCATCGTCAGATCCTTCAGCAGCAATCCGCCATTGGCGTGCGGATTGGCACTCATGCGGCGAAGGCCCACGGGCGCGAGGGCCGCGATTTCGGGGCGCAGCGCGCCGCGCGCATCGAACAGTTCCTCGGGCCGGTAGCTGCGCAGCCACTGTTCGAGCAGTTCGACGTGGCCGGGCTTGGCTGCAAAGTCGGTGAGCGGCACCTGGTGCGCGCGGAAGGTGCCTTCGACCTGCAGGCCGTCAACCTGGCGCGGTCCGGTCCAGCCCTTGGGAGATCGCAGCACGATCATGGGCCAGCGCGGCCTCGTGTGAAAACCGTCCTTGCGGGCGCTGGCCTGGATGGCGCGAATGCTGTCCAGCGCTGTATCGAGCACGGCCGCCATCTGCCTGTGCATCCCGGCCGGCTCGTCGCCCACGACGAAGTACGGTTCGTGCCCGTAGCCACGCAGCAACTGCGTCAGTTCTTCCTCGCCGATGCGCGCCAGCACGGTGGGGCCGGCAATCTTGTAGCCGTTCAGATGCAGGATCGGCAGCACCGCTCCGTCGCGCTGCGGGTTCAGGAACTTGTTGGAGTGCCAGCTCGCCGCCAGCGCACCGGTCTCGGCCTCGCCGTCGCCGATCACGCAGCAGGCCAGCAGCGAAGGGTTGTCGAACACCGCTCCGTAGGCGTGCAGCAGCGAATAGCCCAGCTCGCCGCCCTCGTGGATGGAGCCCGGCGTCTCGGGCGCGACGTGGCTCGGAATGCCGCCCGGAAACGAAAACTGAGTGAACAGGCGCTGCAGGCCCTCGGCGTCCTGCCCGATGGCGGGATACACCTCGCTGTAGGTCCCTTCGAGGTACGTGTTGGCGACCACGCCCGGCCCGCCGTGGCCCGGACCCGCGATGAAGATGGCATCGAGGTCCCGCGCGTTGATGGCGCGGTTCATGTGCGCGTAGATGAAATTCAGGCCCGGCGTGGTCCCCCAATGCCCCAGCAGGCGCGGCTTGATGTGCGAGAGCACAAGCTTCTCGCGCAGCAGGGGGTTGTCCATCAGGTAGATCTGGCCCGCCGAGAGGTAGTTGGCGGCGCGCCACCAGGCATCGAGCAGCGCGAAGTCGTCGTCCGGAATTGCCGGTGCAGGGGAGAAGGCCATGTCGAGCTGCTTTCTGGGTGGACGGACGTTCCAGTATGGGCATGCGAGCGTGCGCAGGGTTGATGTCGCTCAAGCCGGTAACAACCGATACAGGAAGCGTGGCTTTGTGTTGCCTTGATCCCGCGCAAGCCGGGCAGGGCGGTGCGGCGTCAGCATTCGTGTGAATGCCCCTTCGGGCAAGAGGACACACCATGAACTCCGGCTTCACTTTTCCGCTTGCGCTGTGCAAGGCGCAGTACGGCATCTGGCTGCATTCGCTCGAAATGTTCGAGACGATCGGATCGCGCATCCTGCAGGACGGCATCGCACTGACCCGCGCCGAAACGGATGCCGTCATGCGGGCCGAGGACTGGCGGGCGTTGGTCATGGCGCCGATGCATGCGTTCCGGCGTTCGGACACGGACGGTGTTTCCCACACGCCACCGGTAGCCATCGAGGCCACACCATCCCGGCGGGCCGTGGTGAACGACGCCCTGCGCACCCTGCACGGAGCATTGGCCGCGGCACCGTCCGCACGCCGGCAGTATGCTGGTCGCAAGGCAGCCGCGACGCGAAGGAAAGCGTGACGCTCTCGACATGGGCATCGTGCCGACCGGCCTGCCAGTCGGATGCAACCCGGCGCAGCCACCTGCTTGCGCGGAAGAAGCGGCCGATGGGCCGATGTGCTCGTGGCGCACTGGCGCGCGCGGCTACAGCAGCCCCTGGTTGGCGGCCGCGATCACCGCATGCGCACGCGTGCGCACCTGCAGCTTGAGGCAGATGTTCTTCATGTGGGCGCAGACCGTCCGCCCGCTGATCGAAAGATGGCGGGCGATGTCCCCTGTGACATGGCCTTCGGCAACGAGCCGGAGCACCTCGCGTTCCCGCGCCGAGAGAACTCCGCGGGGGCCGCCTTCGGCTTCCCGCAGTGCAAGGGGGGCATTTCCAAGTCGCATCAGCAGGTGCCGGATCACGCTCGGCGACACCGCCGCACCGCCATTGACGACCTGCAGCACCGCCTGCGCGAAATCCTGGAACCAGGAGTTCTTGACGAGATAGCCCCATGCACCCGCGGTGAACGCCCGGCGCACATGAACCTCGTCTTCCAGAGCCGAATGCACGATGACTTCGGCCGAACTGCAATGGCGTCGGGCGCTCTCGATAAGTTCGAATCCTTTGCCGCCGCCGAGCCGGACATCGATGATGAGCACGTCGAATTCATGCCGTGTCAGAAGGCGCTTGCCTTCCTGCAGGCTGCCCGCTTCGCCGACGATGCGCACGCGCGCGTCCGTGGCCAGTTCGTGGGCGATTGCACGCCGCGCATCGGCGTCTTCGTCGATCACCAGCACCCGCACCGGCTTCCCGGGCTGGCCGGACAGGAAGCCCGGCCATGAATTCACCGGTACCCGATTCGTCTCCTGCGCAGGGGCGCTTTCGATCTTCGCGAGCCAGTGCGGGGCGCCACGCGTCAACGGTGACGGCTCGGGTGGGACTGCATCCAAGGATGGCTTCATGCTGTTGCTGAAGTTCAGTTCAGGCTGAATGAGCGCTGGATGCCGCGGCATCCAGCGCCCATTCACGGGGCGGCCGAACGGTGAGCCCGTTCAAGAGCGTCGTCAGGCCCTCGGTGCGGCGTGCGGCGCATTCCGCAGCCGCGCGCTGGGCCTCGTCGGCCACCTTGCCCAGCAAGGTCACCACGCCGTCTTTCACACGTACATCGATATCACAGGCGTTGACTGCGGGGTCCCAGTTGAGTTGAGCGAAAACATCGTGTCTGAGTTGAATGTCCGGGTTCATGGCAATCCTTTCTGAAGTCGGAGGAAACCTGTCCATGGCGTCAGAGCACTGCGGACCACGAGCCCGAGATGCGGCTTTCGAGTTCCGCGATGCCCACGTGGCACAGGTCGTTGTTCAGCGTGGCCTTGAGCCGCTGGGTGACCGCTTCGCTCAGCTGCGCCTTCAGTTCGCCCATGAAAGGGTTCGAGGCGAAAAGCGTGAGCGAGGCGTACTCGCCGGCCTTCAGGCCCGCGTCCAGCCGGTGGGCGATTTCCTTCGCGAAGCGCTGGTGCTCATTGCGCCGTGCGTCGCTTCGCGGCTCGAAATGGTTGAGGCCCCGGCTGTTGTCGGCGGCCTGGCTGCCGGGACGGTCCGACTCGAGTTCCCTGGTGTGCAGCCGGCTTGCATCGTGTGCGAGGGTTGCGACCGGCACCAGCGGCGACTTGGCGGTGTCTCGGCGAAAGATGCGTGCCGATGCGGCATTGGCGATGACGATCAATTGGGTCTTCATGACGCTTCCCGGAGTAAGGGCGATGCCCAAGACTAGGACGCGGATTCACGGCAGACTTTGCGCTGGATCAACTTCCGGCCTCTTGCCCGAGCTGCTTGCACGGCTAGCGAGTGCCCAGGCCGACGACAACGGTGTTGCGTACCTGCGCATTCCGTTGAATGCGCTCCCGGTGCACCGCTCCCCGACCCAGAACTAGCCGGGCAGGGCGGGTTCAGTGCGCCTCGGTCAGCTGATCGAGGATCGCCGGGTTCTCCAGCGTCGACACGTCCTGCGTGATCGCCTCGCCCTTGGCCACCGAGCGCAGCAGGCGGCGCATGATCTTTCCGCTGCGGGTCTTGGGCAGGTTGTCGGCGAAGCGGATCTCCTTGGGCTTGGCGATGGGGCCGATCTCCTTGCCGATCCAGGCGCGCAGCTCGGCCGCCAGGCGGTCGGCTTCCTTGCCCTCGGGGCGCGGCTGCTTGAGCACCACGAACGCGCAGATCGCCTCGCCGGTGGTGTCGTCTGGCCGGCCGACCACCGCGGCCTCGGCCACCAGCGCCGTGCAGGCCACCAGCGCCGATTCGATTTCCATGGTGCCCATGCGGTGGCCGCTGACGTTCAGCACGTCGTCGATGCGCCCGCCGATGGTGAAGTAGCCCGTGAGCGCATCGCGCGCGGCGCCATCGCCCGCCAGGTAGTAGCCGCGCAGCTCCGGCGGGTAGTAGCTCGAACGGTAGCGCGCGTCGTCGCCCCACACCGCGCGGATCATGCTCGGCCAGGGCTTCTTGATGACCAGCAGGCCGCTCTCGCCGTTGGGCACGTCGTTGCCCATCTCGTCGACGATGGCCGCGGCGATACCCGGAAAGGGCAGGGTGCAGGAGCCCGGCACGAGGTCGGTGGCGCCCGGCAGCGGCGTGATCATGTGGCCGCCGGTCTCGGTCTGCCACCAGGTGTCGAGCACCGGGCAGCGGCCGCCGCCCACGTGCTTGCGATACCACTCCCACGCGGCCGGGTTGATCGGTTCGCCGACCGAGCCCAGCACGCGCAGGCTGCGCAGGTCGTAGCGGTCGGGGTGAACGGCGGAGTTGCCTTCGGCTGCCTTGATGAGCGAGCGGATGGCGGTGGGCGCGGTGTAGAAGACCGTGACGCCGTGCCGCTCGATCATCTGCCAGAAGCGCCCCGCGTCAGGGAATGTGGGCACGCCCTCGAACATCACCTCCGTCGCGCCGATGGCCAGTGGGCCGTAGGCGATGTAGGTGTGGCCGGTGACCCAGCCGATGTCGGCCGTGCACCAGAACACGTCGTCGTCGTGCATGTCGAAGGTCCACTTCGTGGTGAGTGCCGCATGCAGCAGGTAGCCGCCGCTGCAGTGCTGCACGCCTTTGGGCTTGCCGGTGGAGCCCGATGTGTAGAGCAGAAACAGCGGATGCTCGGCGCCCACCCATTCGGGTTCGCAGCTGTCGCCCTGCGCCTGGGTTATTTCGTGCATCCACAGATCGCGCGGCGTCCACGCAATGGGCCCGCCGGTGCGGCGGTAGACGAGGACCGACTCCACCGCCTCGCAGCCGCCCAGCGCGAGCGCCTCGTCGACCATTGTCTTGAGCGGCAGCTGCTTGCCCGCGCGCACCTGCTGGTCGGCCGTGATGACCACTGCGGCGCCGGTGTCCGCGATGCGGTCGCGCAGCGCGTGCGCCGAGAAACCGCCGAACACCACCGAGTGCACTGCGCCCAGCCGCGCGCAGGCCTGCATCGCGACCACGCCTTCGACCGACATCGGCATGTAGATGACGACGCGGTCGCCTTTCTTCACGCCGCGCGCCTTCAGCGCGTTGGCCATGCGGCAGGTCTGCGCGAGCAGTTGCGAATAGGTCGTGTGGGTGACCTTGCCGTCGTCCGACTCGAAGATGATCGCCACCTTGTTGCCCTTGCCGGCCTCCACCTGGCGATCGAGGCAGTTCCACGAGACGTTGAGAGTGCCGTCCTCGAACCAGCGGTAATAGGGCGCATCGCTGCTGTCGAGCGTCTTGGTGAACGGCGTTTTCCAGCCGATGAATTCGCGCGCAAGGCGAGCCCAGTAGCCCTCGTGGTCGGCATCGGCTTCGGCCACAAGGGCGTCGTAAGCGGCGCGACCGGCGATATGCGCGGTGCGGGAGAGTGCTTCCGGGGGCGCATAGATCGGAAGGCGGGACGGGAGATCGGGAGCGTTCATGTCTCGTGTCTTTCGTGGGGTGATGGCGCGATCTTGCCGACGGCGAAGGAGAAAACCTTGCGCCAGCGCAAGCTTCGATGCGGCGCGTGCACTCCTAATCGGGCCATTGCACACAAGGAGACTCCATGGAAGACGATCTGGTCGCGCGCATTGCCGCGAATCCGCAGTACAAGCAACTCAAGCGCCGGCGCGACCGCTTCGGCTGGACGCTGGCGGTGCTGATGCTCGCCGCCTACTACGGCTTCGTGCTGCTGGTGGCCTTCGACAAGGAGTTCCTGGCGCGACGCATGGGCGAAGGCGTCATGACCCTTGGCATGCCGATCGGCTTCGGCGTGATCATCTTCACCGTGGCCATCACCGGCTACTACGTGCGCCGTGCGAACGCGGAGTTCGACACCCTGTCGGACGCCGTGGTCAAGGCCGTGCAGAAGGTGGCCAAGCCATGAACACACATCTCCTGCGCGTGCGGTCCGCCGCCGTCCTTCTTGCGCTGGGCGCGGTCTCGGCGGGCGCTCTTGCGGCTGGCGCCGACCTGGGCCAGCTGCAGCGACAGCCCACCAACTGGACCGCCATCGGCATGTTCGCTCTGTTCGTGGTGGGAACGCTCTTCATCACCAAGTGGGCCGCGGCGCGCACCCGATCGGCATCCGATTTCTACACGGCCGGCGGAGGCATCACGGGCTTCCAGAACGGGCTTGCCATTGCCGGCGACTACATGTCGGCAGCGTCGTTCCTCGGCATTTCAGCCGCGGTGATGGCCACCGGCTATGACGGTTTGATCTACTCGATCGGCTTCCTGGTGGGCTGGCCTGTCATCACCTTCCTGATGGCCGAGCGGCTGCGCAACCTCGGCAAGTTCACCTTCGCCGACGTGGCGGCCTTCCGCTTCAAGCAGACCCCGGTGCGCATCTTCGCGGCCTCGGGCACGCTGGTGGTGGTGGCGTTCTACCTGATCGCGCAGATGGTGGGGGCGGGGCAGCTCATCAAGCTGCTGTTCGGCCTGGAGTACTGGATCGCGGTGGTTATCGTGGGCTCGCTCATGATGGTGTACGTGCTCTTCGGCGGCATGACGGCCACCACCTGGGTGCAGATCATCAAGGCCGGCCTGCTGCTGGGCGGCGCGAGCTTCATGGCGGTGTCGGTGCTGTGGCACTTCGGCTTCAGCCCGGAGGCGATGTTTGCCGGTGCGGTGAAGGTCAAGACCGACCTGGCGCTCAAGGACGGCAAGACCGCCCAGGTGGCAGCGAGCATCGGGCAGTCGATCATGGGCCCGGGCAACTTCGTGAAGGACCCGATCTCGGCCATCTCCTTCGGCATGGCGCTCATGTTCGGCACGGCCGGCCTGCCGCACATCCTGATGCGCTTCTTCACCGTGCCCAGCGCCAAGGAGGCGCGCAAATCGGTCATGTGGGCCACGGGCTGGATCGGCTACTTCTACCTGCTGACCTTCATCATCGGCTTTGGGGCCATCACCTTCGTGCTGACCAACCCCGACTTCCTCGATGCCAAGGGCGTGCTCAAGGGCGGCGGCAACATGGCGGCGATCCACCTGGCCAATGCGGTGGGCGGCAACGTGTTCCTGGGCTTCATCTCGGCGGTGGCCTTCGCGACCATCCTCGCGGTGGTGGCGGGCCTCACGCTGTCGGGAGCGTCGGCCGTGTCGCACGACCTGTATGCCACCGTCATCAAGAAGGGCGACGCCGGCAGCGCGGCCGAGCTGCGGGTGTCCAAGATCACCACGCTGGCGCTCGGTGCGCTGGCTGTGCTGCTGGGCATCGTGTTCGAGAAGCAGAACATCGCCTTCATGGTGTCGCTGGCCTTCGCCATCGCGGCCTCGGCCAACTTCCCGGTGCTCTTCATGTCGGTGCTCTGGAAGGGCTGCACCACGCGCGGCGCGGTGATCGGCGGCTTCCTCGGGCTGGTCTCTTCGGTGGCGCTGACGGTGGTGTCGCCTTCGGTCTGGGAGGCCACCTTCGGCTACCCGGCGGGGTCGGCACCGTTCCCGTACACCTCGCCGTGCCTGTTCTCGATGAGCATCGCGTTCGCGGGCATCTGGCTGTTCTCGGTGCTGGACCGCAGCGCGCGCTCCCAGGTGGACCGCGGCGGCTTCCTCGCCCAGCAGGTGCGTTCCGAAACGGGCATCGGCGCACACGGCGCGAGCGGGCACTGAACGAGCCTGCACGCTGACCACGGCCCGGCGCCGTGGTCAGTCAGCGCCTATCAGCACCTTGACATGCGCAGCGGCGCTGCGGGCGAGGGCACTGAGCGCATAGCCGCCCTCAAGGCAAGAGATGACGCGCCCATGGCAATGGCGCTGCGCCACATCCATGATCTGCCGCGTGACCCAGGCGTAGTCGCGCTCCACCAGGCCGAGGTTGCCCATGTCGTCCTCCCGATGCCCGTCGAAGCCCGCGCAGATGTAGACGAGCTGCGGCGCGAAGGCTTCGAGCGCGGGCAGCCAGCGCCCGGTGACGGCCGCGCGGAACGCATCGCTGCCCGAACGCGCGGGCAAGCCAATATTCACCATGTGCGAGCCGTTGTCGTCTTCGCCCGAGAAGGGGTAGATGCCCTTCTCGAAGATGGAGCACATGAGCACGCGATCGTCGCCGCGGAAGATGTCGACGCTGCCGTTGCCGTGGTGCACGTCGAAGTCGATCAGGGCCACGCGCTGCAGGCCGTGCACGTGCAGCGCATGCCGGATACCCACTGCCACATTGTTGAAGAAGCAAAAACCCATGGCCGCTTCGCGCACCGCATGGTGGCCGGGCGGACGTACGTTGCAGAAAGCCGTGGACGCCTTGCCCGCCAGCACCAGGTCGGTTGCCAGCACCGCGGCACCGGCCGCTCGCAACGCGGCCTGCACGGTGTGCGGGTTCATGAGGGTGTCGGGGTCGACGAAGTGGAGGCCTTCGGTGGGAGCGGCGGCAATGAGTTCGCGCACGTACGACATCGTGTGTGCGCGCGCCAGCTGGGTGCGCGTGGCAAGGGGCGCATCGTACGGCGCCATGTAGTCGAGCAGGCCCGCGATCAGCAGCCGGTCATGAATGGAGGAAGACCGCTCGGAGCATTCCGGGTGGCCCGCGCCCATGTCATGGCGCGCGCAGTCGGGGTGGGTGATGTAGGCGCTGAGCATGCGAGTCCTTCGGAGTCCCGGGGGCGGTACGCGCGGAAGGCTCGCTGCCAGATGCGACCCCGAAGTGGGTTGGGGAAGCTTCACTCTAGGCAAACAGGCGCGTGCCGCTGTTGCGCTGGATCAAGCAAGCGGACGACAAGCGCCGCATTCGCTACGGCTGGAATGCCGGCACGGTGTTGACGTGCATCAAAGGCTGTGGGTGGTGCGGTCCGCAGAATCGCCCGCACTGTTCACGAGGTACGAATGCAATCCCTTCTTTATTCCGGTCTTCTCGATCTTCCATGGTGGGGCGCTGTGCTGGCCGCGCTGGCGCTCACGCACGTCACCATCGCTTCGGTCACCATCTTCCTGCACCGCCACCAGGCGCATCGCGCTCTCGAGCTGCACCCGGCGGTGAGCCATTTCTTCCGCTTCTGGCTGTGGCTGACCACCGGCATGGTGACGAAGGAGTGGGCAGCGGTGCACCGCAAGCACCACGCCAAGTGCGAAACACCCGAAGATCCGCACAGCCCGCAGGTGTACGGGCTCAACAGGGTGCTGTGGGGCGGCGTGTTCCTCTACGTGCGCGAAGCGGGGCATGCGGAAACCCTCGAGCGCTACGGCCACGGCACGCCCGACGACTGGCTGGAGCGCAATCTCTACTCGAAGCACAAGATCCTCGGCATCGTGCTGATGGGCATCGTGGACATGGCAGTCTTCGGCGTGGTGCCTGGCGGCCTGGTCCTGCTCACGCAGATCGCGTGGATCCCGTTCTGGGCGGCCGGCGTGGTCAACGGCATCGGCCACTACTGGGGCTACCGCAACTGGCCCGCCCGTGACGCCAGCACGAACATCTCGCCGATCGGCATCCTGATCGGCGGGGAAGAGCTGCACAACAACCACCACGCCTTTCCCAGCTCGGCCAAGCTCTCGAGCAAGTGGTTCGAGTTCGACATCGGCTGGCTCTACATCCGCACGCTGCAGGCCCTGGGCCTGGCGACGGTAAAGCACGTGGCACCCACGCCGCGCCTCGTTGCGCCCAAGGCGAATGTCGATCTCGCCACGGTGCAGGCAGTCATCCGCTGCCACTACGACGTGCTGTCGAACTACACGCGCTCGCTGAAGAAGGCCTGCGCAGTGGAGCTCGGTCGCCTGCGCCGCATGTCGCCCGAAGCCGCGCGTGCCCTCAAGGCTGTGAAGCCATTGCTGGGCAAGGACCAGGGCCTGCTCGGCCCGTCGCGGTACCAGCAGGTGATACAGGCGTTGAATGCATCGCAGGCACTGACTACTATGTATTCCATGCGCGGGGAGTTGACCGCCCTGTGGAGCCGTTCCGCCGCCACCGGCGAGCAGCTTGCCAGGCAGTTGCAGGACTGGTGCCAGCGCGCCGAGGCGAGCGGCATCGCACCGCTGGCGGACTTTTCCCGCCGCCTGCGTTCCTACGCCTGAACGGCCCTGCGCCGAGAAGATGCGATTGAGGCTTGCGTAATGGTTTGGCGATTCGATGTCTGCAACGGCGATGCCGACGGCCTCTGCGCCGTCGTGCAGTGGCGGCTGCACGAGCCCGGGCCGGCCGAACTCGTGACGGGGCTCAAGCGCGACATCGCGCTGCTCGGCCGCGTTCAGGGACAAGCCGGCGACGAAGTCAACGTGTTCGACATCTCGATGCAGCGCAATCGCGGCGACCTGCTGCGCCTGCTCGACGACGGCGTGCGTGTGCGCTACTTCGACCATCACGTTGCCGGCGATGTGCCGGTGCATCCGATGCTCGAGGCACACATCGACGAGGAGAGCGCGGCCTGCACCAGCCTGCTGGTCGACCGCCACCTGGGCGGAGCGTATCGCGCCTGGGCGCTGGTCGGCATCTATGGCGACAACCTGGGCGCAGTGGCCGACCGGCTGGCGCTCGAAGGCGGCTTCGAGCCCGGCGACTGCGCCGGGCTGCGCCGGCTGGGCGTGCTGATCAACTACAACGCCTACGGCGAGTTCGAGCACGACGTGCGCATCGCACCCCGCCTGCTGTTTCCGCTGATGGCGCGCTATCCGGACCCGCGCGACATGCTGGCGCACGAGAGCGTCGTCGACGAGATCGATGCAATGCGCCACAGCGACCTGCGGCTGGGTGCCGACGCCGCCGTGCTGTGGCAGGGGCCACAGGGCAGCGTGCGCGTGCTGCCCGATGCGCCGTGGAGCCGGCGCGTGCAGGGCTGTCTCGCCAACGAGCTGGCAAACGGCGAGCCCGGCTGTGCGCACGCGGTGCTGAAGGTGCAGGGCGACGGCTATGTCGTCAGCGTGCGTGCGCCGCTGGCACTTCCGCGCGGCGCCCATGCGCTGTGCAGCCGCTTCGGCGGCGCCGGCCGCTCGCGCGCGGCGGGCATCGACCGATTGCCGCGCGGTGACTTGTCGCGCTTTGTCGAGGCTTTCGCCGGGGCGTCCTGGAGTTAGCGCGCCGAATGACGTCGCAGACGCGAGGAATCCTTGCGCTATCTCAAAGGGAGGGCGGGCAGGGACGCATAACGTTGCGGCATGAAAGCACTCGTATACCGGGGCCCCGGCCTCAAATCGCTCGAAGACCATTCCAAGCCGGAGATCCAGGCGCCGGGCGACGCCATCGTCAAGATACTCAAGACGACCATCTGCGGCACCGACCTGCACATCCTCAAGGGCGATGTACCGACCTGCACGCCGGGCCGCATCCTCGGGCACGAGGGCGTGGGCGTGGTCGAGAGCGTCGGAGCCGGCGTCACGGCCTTCAGGGCGGGCGACCATGTGCTGATCTCGTGCATCTCGTCGTGCGGCAAGTGCGAGAACTGCCGCCGCGGCATGTATTCGCATTGCGCCACCGGCGGCTGGATTCTCGGCAACACCATCGACGGCACGCAGGCCGAGTACGTGCGCATTCCGCATGCGGACACCAGCCTGTATCCCGTTCCGCCGGGTGCGGACGAAGAGGCGCTGGTGATGCTCAGCGACATCCTGCCGACCGGCTTCGAGTGCGGCGTGCTCAACGGCAAGGTCGCGCCCGGCAGCACGGTGGCCATCGTGGGCGCCGGGCCGATCGGCCTGGCCACGCTGCTCACGGCCCAGTTCTATTCGCCGTCGCAGATCATCCTGATCGATCTGGACGACGGCCGGCTGGAGGTTGCACGCCGCTTCGGCGCGACGCACACGATCAACAGCACCGACGGCAAGGCGGCCGAGGCGGTGCTCGCGCTGACAGGCGGGCGCGGCGTCGACGTGTCGATCGAGGCGGTCGGCATACCGGCCACCTTCGTGCTGTGCCAGGACATCGTGGCGCCCGGCGGCACCATCGCGAACATCGGCGTTCATGGGCACCCGGCCGAGCTTCACCTGGAGCGGCTGTGGTCGCAGAACATCGCGATCACCACGCGGCTGGTCGACACCGTGTCGACGCCGATGCTGCTGAAGACGGTGCAGTCCCACAAGGTGGACCCGGCCCTGCTGATCACGCACCGCTTCACGCTGGACCAGGTGCTGGATGCCTACGACACCTTCGGGCGCGCAGCCGAGACGCATGCGCTGAAGGTGATCATCGAAGCGTAGGGAGCGCCCATGACCGCGCGACGCAATCCGCAATGCGCCTGCGCGAGCGCATTCTGGGCGGCGTGACGCGGCAGATACTCGAGCAGATGACGGTACCGGTCTTGATGGCGCACTGAGGCGGCAGGGGTCCTTGGCGCCTTCTCGCCATTTTTTGATGTCGCTGAGTCGCAAATAAGCCATATGCACACCACACTGGTCAACGCACTGCGAGAGCAACTCCAGCGGGAGACCGGGCAACCCGTGGCCTTGGTCGAGACGCACATTTCCTGGGTGCTGCTGACGCAGACGCAGGCCTTCAAGCTCAAGAAGCCGGTGCGCCTGCCGTTCCTGGACTTTGGCAGCGTCGAGGCCCGAAAGCACTTCTGCGAGGAGGAGCTGCGCCTCAACCGACGCTTTGCTCCTTCGCTCTACATCGACGTGGCACCGGTCTGCGGCACGCGCGAGTCGCCGCGCATCGGTGGCGCCGGCACGGTGATCGACCACGTGGTGCGCATGCTGCGTTTCCCCGATTCGTCGCTGCTGCGCAATCTGCTGGTGGAAGACCGGCTGCAGCCCGCGCTGCTCGACGGCTTCGCGCAGCGGCTGGCCGCCTTGCACGCGGCTGCGGAGCAAGCGACGCCGGTGTCAGACTTCGGCAGTCCCGACTCGATCGTTCGAGCAGCTACGGATGTGCTGGCCGCGTTGCGGGCGCAGGGCGACGACAGCCGCCTCGCCACCCTTGCAGCACTGGATACGTGGGTTCGGAAGCAGGGCCAGGTGCTGCGCATGGCATGGATCGCCCGCCAACAGGGCGGCTCGATACGTGAATGCCACGGCGACCTGCACATGGCCAACGTGGTCCTGGTCGACGGTGCGCTCATGCCTTTCGACTGCATCGAGTTCGACCCGGCACTGCGCTGGATCGACGTGATGAGCGACCTTGCATTCCTCACCATGGACCTGAAGGCCCACGGCCGGGGCGACCTCGCATTCCGCTTCCTGGATGCCTGGATGCAGCACAGCGGTGACTACCCAGGCCTGCAGGTGTGGCGCTTCTACGAGGTCTACCGGGCGCTGGTGCGGGCCATGGCCACGGGGCTGGGTCCAAGGCCTCCGGATGGCGAGGCCCGGCCCGACTACCTGGCCTGCGCGACGCGGCTGACGACGCAGCAGGAGGAGGAGGGCGCCCGCCTGATGATCACGCACGGCTTGTCGGGCTCAGGAAAATCCAGCGTCGCCTTGCAACTGTTGTGCGCCGCGGGCGCTGTCCGCGTGCGATCGGACGTGGAGCGCAAGCGCCTGTATGGCCTCGATCCGCTGGCGCGTTCCGCCGCCCTTGGGCTCGACATCTACGGCGCGCAGGCAACCCGGCAGACTTTCGAGAGACTGCGCGCCTGCGCCCGCGATGCGCTGCTGGCGGGCTATCCGGTGATCGTGGACGCGGCCTTCCTGCGCGGCGCCGAGCGACGCAGCTTCCAAGCCCTGGCAACCGAGCTCCGCGTGCCTTTCACGATCCTGGATTGCCGCGCAACCCCGGCCACGCTGCGCCGCCGCGTGGCCGAGCGCGACGCGGCAGGCACGGACGCCTCGGAAGCCAGCCTCGCGGTGCTGGAGCGTCAGTTTGAATGGCAAGACCCGCTGGCGGCCGACGAGCGCGCGCTGGCCATCGAGGTCTCCACGGAAGACACCGTAGACATCGCGCTGGTCGCAGCGCGATGGCGCGCCACGACCGCGAACCGCTGAACCCTCACTGGCTGGCGAGCGTCCCGCTCGGCAGCGTGAAACGCTCGTGTTCGGTCTTCGCGCTTTCGGGCGCACGCACCAGCAGCACCGGCACGGGCGACAGGCGCAGGATGTGCTCCGCGCTGCTGCCCATGACCCAGCGGCCGATTCCTCGACGGCCGTGAGTGCCGATCACGATCAGCTCGGCCTTCGATGCTTCCGCCTCGGCAATGACCTGGTCGTGCACGGTGCCCTTGAAGCTGTCGAGCAGCACTGTGTCGGCTTCGACGCCTGCTCCCGCAGCCGTGGCCCGCGCGGCTTGGAGCAGCTTCGTGGCGTTGCCGCGCAGCTCTTCGAGCCAGTTGCCTGCATGGCCCGCGTAGGCATCCATGGCCAGCGCGAAGGACAGCTCGTCGATGACGTGCGCCAGGCGCAGGCGTCCGCCCGTGAGCTTTGCCAGCTTGATGGCTTCGGCCAGGCCATGGCTGGATGTGGAACTGCCGTCAATGGGAACAAGAATTCGCTGGTACATGGCACGACTCCGGTTTGTTGAATGGATCGGTCCAGTATCCGCACGGGCGCTCCGCACGGCTTGACATTGATCAAGCGCGAAGCCGCGACTGGCCGGGACTTGATCTGGAACAAACCCGTGCGCGAACGAAAGCGCCACCCTTGAGGCATGCACAGGACAACCCTCATGACCCACGCCACCGTTCGCATCATTCGCCAGGAGCACGCCGCGCTCGCCGCCGTGCTCCGTTCCATCGTCATGCTGCTCGAGCAACACCGCAAGAAGGGCGCCTTGCCCGATTTCGCGACGCTGCGAGCCATGCTTTTCTACGTGGACGAGTTTCCGGAGAAGCGCCACCACCGCAAGGAAACCGAACTGCTGTTTCCCAAGCTGCGCGCCAGAACGCCGATCTCGCGGGATCTGCTCGACAAGCTCGACGGCGACCATGCCAAGGGCGAACGCAGGATCCGCAACGTCGAGCACGCCTTGCTCGCGTTCGAGATGCTGGGCGAGTCGCGGCGCGAAGAATTCGAGAAAACGGTCGGCGAGTATGTCGACTTCTATTTGAGCCACATGGCGCTGGAGGAGCGCGAGATCCTGCCGCTGGCCGAGCGCGTGCTGACCGAGAACGACTGGCGCGACCTGGACGAGGCCTTCGCGCAGAACCGTGACCCGATGACCGGACACGTGCCCGACCTCGAATACAACGCGCTCTTCACGCGCATCGTGAATATCGTTCCCGCACCCATCGGCCTGGGGCCGGCGCTCTGAGCCGGTAGCCGCAGGCCGATGGGAAAGAGAAGGGCGGTCATCAATTGGATTCCGCCCCTCAGATCGATTGCGGCGACAGCGTGATCGGGCACACCACGTCTCTCGAATCCTCCGCGCTTCTGACGGCAGTGCCGAAGGCCTGAAGACGCGCTGCACAGCTGCCGTCATCGACCTCGCGCATCGTGACCGAAGAGTTCAGGATCGGCGCGCGTCCCATGAAGTCGCCGATTTCTGCTGCCGCGTTCGGTGCCCCCTGGCCACCCATGACCGAGAGCACGGCGACGTCGGGCAGCCGATAGCGTTGGCGCGCGACGAAGCTGCGCATGGGGCCGGCGAGCTGCAGCATCCAGATCGGCGACACCAGCACCACGGCATCGAAGTCGCCGGGCGGCGGACCGTCGTAGTGAATGGTGGGCTGTCGCCGGAAGAACGAATCGAGCACGCAACGCAAGCTGCCGAGGGCGCCGCTGCGAGGGCGCACCTCGGTGATGCTCGCGAGTTGCCAGTTCTGCTGGCTGCACAGGAGCTCCGCGACCCGGCGGGAAGTGCCCGTGTAGGAATAGACGATCACCAGGACGTTGTTCATGCTTGCCTCTGCTGCGTTCATGGACAGTCAATGTAGGCAGCGTCGAGGGATACGGATTTGCGCTGCATCAAGAACCGGCGGTGTCGTGCCGGCGCGCCGCGAGCCATCGGATTTCTTGATTTGGCGCAAGGCGAGGCGCCGGGTGCGCGAGGACCATCCTTGCACCGGGGAACGTCTCCGCCGAAGGAACCATCATGAAAATCCTGCTTGCCGTCGATGGCAGCGACTACACGAATCGCATGCTGTCCTACCTGACCACGCACAAGGAATGGGCGAATGCGGGCCACGCCTTCACGGTCTTCCATGCGGTGCTGCCGGTGCCGCACCGAGCCGCGGCCTTCGCAGGGCCGGACATCGTGCACGGGTACTACGAAGACGATGCGCAGGTGGTTCTCGAGCCTGTGCGCGCCTTGCTGGCCAGGAGCGGCATCGAAGCCCGCTTCGAGCACCGCATCGGCCATCCCGCCGATGAGATCGCTTCGTTCGCGCAGAAGGGGCAGTTCGATCTCGTGGTGATGGGTTCGCGGGGCCATGGCACCTTGACCAACCTGGTGCTGGGGTCGGTTGCCACCAAGGTGCTGGCTGCGTGCACGGTGCCGGTCTTGCTGGTGCGTTGAATGAGTGCCACAACCCTGGCACGGGGCGTGAGCGCGGGCGATGCCACCGCACGGACGCCGTGAGATTGATCCTGCGCAAGGCCGCGCGCGGCCGCTCGCCCAAGAATGATCGCAGGCAATGCCGATCACCCATAACGAGGTCGTCCCATGAACAACACCACATTGAGCGGAACCCTGCAAATCCTGGGGTTCTGCATCGCCACGCTCCTGGCCACGGGTGTTCTCGTGCTTGCGGGTCTGAGCGAGCGCAACTCTGCGTCGGGCAACCTGATTTCCGTCTCCCACACAACGAAAGACTCACGATGAACTCCAGCCGCCGCACTTTCATGCTCACGCTTGCCGCGACGGGCGCTGCCGTTTCCGCCCCCAACTCGTTCGCGCAGGCCCGGCTTGAAGAAAAGGATCCGCAGGCCGCGGCTCTGGGCTACGTAGCCGATTCGTCGAAGGCCGACGCGAAGAAATTTCCCAAGCACGACAACGCCCAGTTATGCAGCGGTTGCGCGCTCTGGCAGTCCAAGCCGACGGACGCGCAAGGTAACTGCGCACTGTTTGCTGGAAAGCAGGTCAGTGCCAAGGGCTGGTGCACCTGCGTTGACATGATTCACCTAACATCTCTTCGGAGGTAAGTGGTTGATTTTTCATGGGTTTTATCCGGTGTCATCGGTTTATTGAAAGCTCACTTTTGTGCCAACAATTTAAAGACTCGCGCGAATCAGTCACCAAATTGTCGAGACTCGCGCGAGCGTGAGCATATTTTCAAGACTCGCGCGGCCGGGCGGGCAGCAAAGCATTGCTCTCCATCCGTAAGCCATTTTTTCCGCTGCAGCTCGAACAGCGGACTTCAGGGCGCGTATCGTGCTGCGGAAGCACGCTTTGCTGAATTCGCCCATTGCATGATTACCTACCTGCCGTGCCCGGCTCACATTTCCTCGTCAGCACCTGGCCGGTCGGTACGCTGAGAGCGTTCGAGTCGCGGCAGTCAGTGGCAGCCAAGCTGGCTCTGTTCAATCGGGTGCGTGCGCTGCACTACGAGCAACTGGTGCGCGAGTGCGACACCGTAGCGCTCGTGCGGCTGCTGCGTGAACCGCGTGAGCGAGTGCTCAGCGTGACCGAGCAACCGCTATGGCTTGTGCGGCTCGAAGCTATCGTTGCTCGCAGTACTGTGCCGCCCGAGCGCTTTGATCCCCGCAAGCCTTGGGCATACGACGAGTCATCCGGTTTGAAGTACTGCGCCCGATGCATGGACCACTTCTACCACTCGTGGATTCACAACTTGTCCTGGGTCCGGTACTGTTTTGTACACACGGATGCGCCCCTTGCCCCGGTATCGGTGCGCCACTCCAGGACCCCTGAACTCGCATTGGTGGCCGTGCTCCATGCCGCATGGCTGCCCCGGTTCGGCCGGTTCCTGCGCGAGCCGGGGGATTTTGATCAGGCGTTTGCCGATCTGAGCAATCGCCAATTGATGCACCGAGCTAGGAGTCTCGGGGCACTCTTTGGCACTGCTGGCTGTGATTCTGGAACCCGCAAGAGCGGCCTTTGTGAGGTTCGCGCGAGCTGCATCAACCAGGGTCTGACGGTCATTCACGGCGATGCTCCGACGCATGGCGCGCTGGTGCGCGGCATCGTCAGTGTCGTGCGCCAGACCTCAGAGCACGCCCTCAACAGGCACGAGACTCAAAAGTTTGCTTGGCAAGGATCCGCACGATTCGGCAGAGGAGACGAGCCGCCCGAATTCTGGGATCACCTCGCCCAGGTGCTGTCGGCGGCTGTGCTGACCGAACAGCGCACATTGCTGCACAGCCTCGTCGCCCGGTTGTCTCTGGGCCACGAAGGCTGCCTGCGAGCCCTGGCAGTGCGGCACGAGCGAGGCGATCATGACGTCGCCAGTCTGAATAACAAAGGCGAGCCCAGCTACCTTGCCTACCGAGTGCGCCATCAAGGCGTGTGTCCCCGGCTTGTTACGCTCGACCTTCTCGCGCAGCTCCTTCACCCCTATTTCTTGCGCCGGCTGACGGATCTGGATCTACAAACCCAGCTTCCTCCATCCGACGAGATTGCCTTCGGGGACCCTAAGGCGCCTCCAATCCCTGAGGGACCTGAAGTTCATGACGCTGCGCAGGCGACTTCGAATACGCCGAGCATTCTCGACATTCCCGAATGGCAACGCTATCGATGCACAGAGGAAGTTCCCGTGCCGCAAGGTCCGGCGGTCGACGACTTCGCGCATCATCTGCGTGCTCTGGAGTGGGCGATTTTTCGCATCGAGAACAACTGGGGCAGTTTGTCCCTGCAAGCCGCGCTGAGTAGTGTCGTCAGGGACATGCGGCTGGCGGTCATTGTTTCCAGGCATGAAAACGGCGAGACCCAATCGTCCTATCTCGGGCCCGACGGTCCGCTCCCGCCCGATTGGGCCGCCCTGAGCCAACTCCAGCCGTCGCATGAGGAAGCAGCCCTGCGCGCGCTTGACGAGCTCGATTTAGCGCAGCTCTCGTCCATCTGGCGTAGTGCGGAACTGTTGACCAACTCGCTGCGGGTGTGACGTCGTTTTCTCCAATCCATGCCTTCCAACATCGACAAGCCATGCACGAATTCGACGCAACTACACGTCCATCAATCAGTTGACTTCGCGGTGAATGATGCCCAGCTCATCAGACAGCGACCCGCGGGCCCGTAGCTCCGACACCGCATCGCGCTTTCGTAGGAGACGCGGGTGTTGGCCAGCGTCTGTGGACTGACCAGCCATTGCAACGCGCTCCAGAGGCGTGGCGTCCAAAGATCCGGGTGTCATGGGAACCGCTGACGCAGAACTCGAAAATTCAAATGAGTTGCGAACCTCTGGTCAACTCGTTTCGACGTTTCGAAGACAAGAAGGCTGCCTTCAATGCCGCTATGAGTCTGCCGGATGAATGCCGACAAGAAGCACGGTTGTGACATCCGCGCGGAGTTGAAAGTCTTACCCACAAGCACCCTTGTATCGGCAGTTCTCGCTTCGAGATTTTTGATCTTCAGGTGAATAAGCCGAGAATTTCGTGCCAAATTCATATTTTTCGCAAAAGTGCTTTTTCGCAAATTAATTAATCAAAGAAGGATTGACTTAATTGCGAAGTAAAAATGAGGAAAGATGAAGGGAAGATCGACATCTTTCAGGGCACCGGCTCGTCGACCGAAATTTGCCGAATTACAAGAAGTCGTATAAAAACGCACGATGCCAATTGATGAAATCCGCACCGCCGAGCAAGTGGCCGCCTGGTTTCGCCGAAACGGAATCACGGTGGTCGCCTGGGCCGAGGAACATGGGTTCGAGCCCGAAATCGTCTACGCACTGATCTCTGGCAGGACGCGAGGCCTGCGCGGTCGCTCGCACGAGGCTGCGGTAGCGCTTGGTATGAAGTTCACAGGCGATGCCGATGTCGCCGTGAAAAAGAGCTAGGAAATCGACAGGGCCTCTCGCATGTAGCGCCCGCCGTTTTCCTGCAATTCTCTGTAGTGCGGCACCGCCCCCGGTTGCCACACTAGCCGTCGACGGCCCAAAGACAAAGCCCGTGTCTCCTCGCCAAAGGGGACACGGGCTTGAAAGTTCAGATGCAAAAGAGGACGACCAGTGAAACCTGGCCACTGAACGCTATACAGACAAAAGAGCAGTAAGACCGCTCCATTGTCGACTTTTCCCGACTGCTGTCAAGACGGCGGGTTGCCGTACGCAGGAGCGAACAATGAAGCTTCCGAATGCACTTCGGGACGGCCGGTCCGCGCGCGCAAGGTCTACCAAGCTTGCGTGCGCACTGGTAAGCGAGGCCGAACGCCAGGATCGACAGTGGCGGTCGCCTATGGGCCAACAAGCGAGTGTGTTGCCATGAAGGCCCTCGCCGCCGTCGCCCTGCGCGAAAAGCTCTTCAAAGCGCCTCCGCCGGCGCGAAGGCAGCCCTACACCACTGTGCGGCCCGTGTACTCGCGCAAGATGAGGCGCCGTGTTTACGCGTTCGGCGACTCGCGCTTTGCCCTGTGGCTCGAACTGGAGTTCGATCCCACGGTGGCGTCCTTCAACTTAGAGCCGCCCGTGTTCCCACTCGTCGATGGTGCGGGAGAAGACGATCCGATCAGCATCCCGATGGCTGCGGTATCGCTGGACAACGCGGATCATCTGACGCTCCATTTCGAGGAGTCGGACCTCGGCAGCAAAGGCCGCCCTGCCATCGCGGAGCGCATCAGCCGGTCGCAGGACTGGAGGGCCCTGGGTGCGAGCATCGCATTCTGGAAAGACCTCGCGGATCTGGGGCGCCTGGATCGCGCCAACAAGCACGCGTTGCTGAGATACCTCTGCGCGCCGCAGGTGGTCGCGAATGCGGAAATCGAGAAATTGATTCTGCGGGAGCTTGGCACCGTCAGGAAATTGTGCATCTGGGACATCCTTCAAAAACTCGATGCATTCGATGCGGAATACGTCAAGACAGCGCTTGCGCATTTGATCTCAGACAAGAAAGTGTTCTTGGACATGACACGTCGTCTTGATGTGTTGTCCGAAATCTCGCGGCAGGACATCTTTCATGCATAAGGATCTGTGCGCGCAGGACGTCGCTGAATGGCCCGACGCGGCGCAACTCAAACTTGAAGGCGATATCGGCAAGCGTTATGACTCGCGCCGGAGCGCCATCATTCGGTATTCGCAGGGGTTGCCGGCCACCCAGGCGGCGAAGGAGTGCGGCATCAGCAGGCCTGAGTTATACCGAATGATCAATCGCGCCATCAGCCGCGACATGAACGGTCGAATGTACGGCCATCGCGGCTTGCACAAAAACCTGCACCTGGACAAGCCAAGGAAAAATGACATCAAAAAGCTGTCTGCCAAAAAGCCCGTGCCGGGCGCATTCACGCTTTTGCTCAAGAGTTTTCCAACTATCAGGAAAATCATTGACGACCTGATCATCAGTAAAAAACAGGTCGGTCTCGAAACCCCCCTCGACCACGTTTCGTTTGCAACACTGTTCAACGCGTTCAGGAACGCATGCCTAGGCGCAGGGCTGTCTGCGCCGAACTACCCATTCAACACGGGCGGCGAAGGGCGTTGCGCGCTGCGGCGCTACCGCCAGGTGCTCGAAGCAGCCAGCACCCTCGGCCAACAGGCGCAAGAGGCGTATCTGCGCGCGCAGTTGGCCAAAAAAGGTACCGACTTCTACGGCGCCTTCATGAGAAGCGAGCTCGACGGCTACTGGATGGATGTCGAGCTCGAGATCGAGTACGAAGGGCGCGAGCCGGGCTCGGTCGTACGCATTCCTGTCAAGCGCATCTGGATCATCGCCGTCATCGAGCAGGCCAGCACCGCCTGCCTGGGCTATGCCTTGGCGTTCGGCCAAAACTACCCAAGCGGTGCGGTGCTGTCGGCGCTGCGTCATTGCATGCTGCCGTGGAAACCCCGGACCTCCGATTCGCAGATCCGGTACGCCTCAGGAGACGGGTTCCCCTCGATGCATGAGGAACTGGCTTTCATGTGCTTCGACGAGTTGCTCATGGACAACGCTAAGTCACAGTTCAACGAGATGACCCTGGCCACCATCGAGCGCAACTACCGCGCCGTTCCCGTGTTCGGGCCCATCGCTAGTCCGCGCGATCGCCCGCAGATCGAGGGGTGTTTCTCGATCCTGGAGCGAGCGGGGATTCTGGATTGGAAGACCATCGGAAGGATTTCTGCGGACGTGCTGAACCATGCGGTGGATGCACTGCTGGCGGCGTACAACAACTCGCGCGCGCCCGGCTCATCGCGCACGCGGATGGAGACCTTGCGTGACATGGTCGCTGCCGGCACCACTATGAGCCGGCGCATTCCCATGGCCGAGCGTGCAGCGCTCGAGCGCTACGACTTGGTCGACAGTGCCAAGGTCGCACGTGATGGTGCCAATCCCGTCGTTCGATGGAAGGGCGTGCGCTACTACGGCGAGGGGTTGCCACGGGTCAAGCGTGGCACGCCCGTGGTGATCCGGGCCAACTCGCAGGATCCGAGGGAGATCCATGTGACCTGTGAGGACACAGGGGAGGAAATCGGGCTGCTGCTGGTTGAGCGGCGCTGGCGCGCGCATCCTGTGGAACTGCAAGTACGCCAGTGGTTGCGCAAGGATCCCCGGATGCGCCACCTGCTCACGCAGGGTAGCGACATCACGATGGCGCTGCTCGCGCACATTGCCAGCAAGGACGAGGGTGGAGGCGCGGTACAGCAGCGCAAGAAGGCTGTGATTGCCCATGGCCTGTCGCGGAGCAAGGGTGCTGCGAACCCCTCGCACGCTGGCGGCACACCCGACTGTCGGACGGGATCGGCCCCGACGTCCCCAACGCCTCAAACGCCGGCGGCAGCACCGGTGCCAGCGCCGATGTCTTCGCCACCTTTGCCAGTCCCTTGCGCGGTCGATGCCAACTCGCCCGCCGCGGACAGCTCCGCAACGCCCGGTCGCGGCGTCGTCACACCGAGGACCGGCGACATGACACACGCCAGCCAGGCGTTCGTCAGCGGTCTCCTCAAGAACCTCCGGAGTCTCTGATCATGGATCCACAACGTTTCACGCAGCTCATGAAGATCACGGCACCCATCATGAACGGGAGTGCCTTCCAGATCAAAACCGCCCAGACCGGCCTGTGCTTCGCGAGCCTTCTTACCTGGATGCAGGTGGGCCTGTCGGGTGGGTTCATCGTCGGGCCGACGCGACATGGCAAGACCTGCGCGGCGCGCTGGGCGCTCAAGGCCATCAAGAAGGCGCTGGCCATCTTCCTTCCGATCTACGAGATCCCGGTGAGGAAGCAGATCGATGCGCGCGAACGCGCCTTCTTCGAGCATATCTTGCGCTGCGTGCGTCACCGCGACTGGAAGGATGGGACCGCGGGCACAAAGCGCAATCGGCTGAACGATTTCCTTGCGGCCAGGGCGCGAACGAGTCCGCTGAAGACCGTGGTGCTGTACTTCGACGAGGCGCAGTTCCTGCATGACCAGCATTGGGAGTGGCTGCTCAACATCGCCAATGAGTCAGTGGAGAGCAACATCCGGATCTTCTTCCTGTTCTCGGGCCCGCAGGAACTTGCGCAGGCCCGGGAGAAATATGTTGCCCGCGGCATGACGCAGCTCGTGGGGCGCTTCATGAGTGTGGTGTTCGAGATCAACGGCCTGAAGTCGCGGGAGCAACTCGCTGAGTGTCTGCAGGAGTTCTCGGACGTCGTGTACCCGAAGGCCAAGGGACAACGCCTGGTCTCGCATTTCGTGGATCCGAGCGTGCGGGCGGACTTTTCGCTCGCCTCCTATGCGAGCGCGATGTGGGAGGGATTTTCGGCCAAGGCTGACGAGGTGTACCCGCAGGGGGATCTCACGGACAACCTGATCCTGCCGATGCACTACGTCACCGCCGCGGTCCTGCATTTTCTCACTGGCCTGGCCACCAACGAGGAGCCGGGCTTCACCGACGCGCAACTCCTTGAACACGCGATCAGTGCGTGCGGTTTCATCGATTTCATCCGCAGCACGAACATCGAGCGCAAGGCTGAGGAACGGTATGGTTGAGCTGATTGCGGCTCTGACCTGGCGTGTTCGCGCCGATGCGGTGCGTCCGATGATCACCCCATGACCACCACGTTGCCAGCGTCGGGCTCCGCCCCGGCCTCTTTGAACACGACCTGGCCCAGGGGGGCCCTGCGCAGCTTCGAGTCGGGCGAAGCCATCGCGGCGAAGCTCGCCGTCTTCAATCGCGTGACGGCGCTTCGCTACGAATCCGTGGTGTACGCCTGCAGTGTGCGGCAACTGGCGCGGCTGCTGCACGAACCGCTATCTCGCGTGCGCACCGTCGACTATCCGGACTGGTGGGAGCGTGTCGAACTGTTTGTCATGCGGAGCCATTTCGTGTCGGCCCCCGATGCGAAAGGGTGGCGGCTGTTGCGCAGGCCAAAGTGCTGCCCTCGGTGCGTCACAGAGTTTTATCACTCGTGGATTCACAACCTGCCCTGGATGGAGCGTTGCTTCGTCCACCACGAGAGCCAACTGGTGGCTTGCTCGTACATGCCAAGCCTCACGCCTTCGTCGTCGCTGGTGAAGGAGCTTTACTCCACATGGCAACCTCGATTCACGAACTATGTTCGACAGCCGCACAAATACGAAGGCATTTTTGCTACGTTGAGCGATCGCCGCCTGCGCTCCGCAGGAAGGGCGCTTGCCGCGGTCTTCGAGCCGTCGAACTGCGAAGGGGCAGCGAGAACCCAGTCGACGCCGTTCACTGTCGTGCAAGACATTGCGGGCGATGCTGCTAGCGGCCATTCGCACGACGTGCTGCTCAACGGACGCGCGCACACGCCTACAGCACTCGTTTGCTCTGCAGTCACAGTCTTGGCCGGAACCCCCGATCACCTGCTCAATCGCATCCATGGTCAAGCACTGATCTGCCAGGGTTCGGTACGGGTCGAGCGGGGGAGACGGGCGCCGGATTTCTGGGCGCAACTGGCGCAGGTGCTCGCTGATTGGCAGCAGAGTGCCCACCATGCGCAACGATTTCTCCTTCAGGCCCTGATCGCACGATTGTCTCGCGGCCATGAGGCTTGTCTAGAGGCCTTGGTTGTGCACATCCGCGCTGGAGGATCGTACACGTCGAGGCTTAACAATCCAGAAAGCGCGCTGTACGCGGCCTACCATCTGCGTGATGCCGGGGTGTGTCCTCGCCTAGTCACTTTTGACTTGCTTACGCGCATGCTCAGGCCGCATTTCCTGTGCGGCCGGGTCTACATGGAACCGGGCTCAAGGCGCCGGTACAGCGACCGTGTGGACTGGGTCCATGCAGCCTGTGGCCCGGTAAACATCCTCGCGTCACCAGAGTGGCGGTTCCAGCCTCGAGTCCATGGCGGCTCTGCCACAATGTTTCCGGCAGGAGACGTAAATGAGAATTTCGCGCGATATCTGCTCGCCGTCGAATGGGCCTTCTTCAGGGCCGAGTGTAAGGGTGCACAGCCGCAGCTCATAGTCCCTGCACTAGAGACCATCGTGAGCGATTTAGATCTGGCCGTCGTGGTGCTTGATAGCAGTAGCGGCGAGACGAAGTGTTGCTACTTGGCGCCGGCCAACCCTCCATTTCCAGATTGGGGGGCACTCGTAGGTCGTTATCCAACTCACGCGTCGTCCAACTGGCGAGTGTTCTCGGAACTCCTTGCACAGGACAGAGCCGGCTTGGCGCGAGCCGTCCGGAGCAGGGATGGATTGTTTCGAAAGACGTGAGCCGGGGCCACAAGTGGATGGGCGTGCTGCGGAAATGCGGGCAAGGAGAGTGGCCCAGCGCGCATCCTTGGACACCAGCTCAAGTCAGAGGCGGGCGAGTTCCGCCACGGCGGCGGCGAAAGCCTGAGGCGCTTCCTGAGGTAGGTTGTGCCCGATCCCGCCGTTGACCATGCGATGTTCGTATCTGCCCGAGAACTTCCCGGCATAAGCGCTCGCCTCCGGATGCGGTGCGCCGTTGGCATCGCCTTCGAAAGTGATCGTGGGAACGGTGATGATCGGGGCTTTGACGAGCCGGCTTTCCAAGTCGTCGTACTTCGATTCACCTTCGGCCAAGCCGAGCCGCCAGCGGTAATTGTGGATCACTACGGCGACGTGGTTGGGATTCTCCAGAGCAGCAGCGCTGCGGTCGAATGTGGCGTCGTCGAAAGCCCATTTGGGAGAGGCAATCTGCCAGATCAGCTTCGAGAAGTCGTGTCGGTTTTTCTCGTAGCCGGCGCGGCCGCGCTCAGTGGCGAAGTAGTACTGGTACCACCACTGCAGTTCGGCTTTCGGTGGCAATGGAACCTTGCCCGACTCCCTGTTACCAATTAAATAGCCGCTGACGGAGACAAGGGCCTTGACGCGCTCCGGCCACAAGGCTGCAAGGATGCAGGCCGTCCGAGCGCCCCAATCGCAACCGCCGACAGTGGCTTGTTGGATCTCCAGCGCATCCATCAACGCGATGATGTCAACGGCGAGCACCGCTTGTTGACCGTTGCGGGGCGTTTCGCTGGAAATGAATTGCGTCGTGCCATAGCCGCGCCTTCGGGCTCACAAAGCGGGTGGGTCAGTATTCGATGGAAATCTAGGGTCAAAGAGCGGCGGAATCCAACAGGCATGGCGCTGTTCTATGCGGAGAACCCCGACATGAAGGCCTTCCACCAAGCCAATCACCCCGGATGGTCGAACTGCTTGGCGAGGCGATGGTCCTGTCCGCGCAGCAGCTGCCGCTTGCTGATCGGAACAAAGCTACAAGAGCAGTCTCCAGCGCCATGCGGCGCCGCCGTGTTCGCCAGTTACGTCATCGCCGCTCTCGCCTCGCTGTCGAACAAGTGGCAGAAAGAGGGCTACTAGGCGCCAAATCGTTGTTCGGTCGAGGTTGCCTATTGGGCGTGGGGCCTTCCCGTTCAAGACGACTTCGCCGTGCGCTTACCTTCGTCCGGCGTCAAAATGACTTCGCCGGACGGATACCGTTCTCGGCCAGTTCGGCGGCATCGAGCAAGTCCTGGTCGATGGCACAGGACCCTTCGTAGTGCAGTTCGCAATCGGTGACTGCGACGCGGTGGATCTTGGACTTGAGCAGGGTGCGGAACATGGTGAAGACTCTTCTTTCTATGCAGAGGAATGAAACGAGCGATCTCGATCAACGTGCGGCTTCAAGATGGTCGATGCCGCCGATGCGGCGAGCACTGGATAGTCGCGGCTGAAATAGCCCTCGGCTTTCGCGGCGTGCTCGGCGGAGCGCACGATCAGCTCGGCAGGCTCAGCGTGCTTACTCCACGGCCTTGCTCATGTCCTCGACCACTTTCTTCGCATCCCCAAAAACCATCATGGTCTTGTCCATGTAGAAGAGTTCGTTGTCCAGGCCCGCATAGCCCGCGGCCATGGAGCGCTTGTTCACGATCACCGTCTTGGCCTTGTAGGCTTCCAGGATGGGCATGCCGTAGATCGGGCTGCCCTTGGTGTGCGCGGCGGGGTTCACCACGTCGTTGGCGCCCAGGATGATCGCCACGTCGACTTGGCCGAACTCACCGTTGATGTCTTCCATTTCGAACACCTGGTCGTAGGGCACTTCGGCCTCGGCCAGCAGCACGTTCATGTGGCCGGGCATGCGGCCCGCCACCGGATGGATCGCGTACTTGACGGTGATGCCCTTCTCGGTGAGCTTGGCGGCGAGCTCCTTCACCGCATGCTGCGCGCGTGCCACGGCCAGGCCGTAGCCCGGCACGATCACCACCGTCTCGGCATTGCCGAGCACGAAGGCCGCATCGTCGGCGCTGCCGGTCTTCACCGGGCGCTGTTCCTTGGCCGCGCCGCTGTCCGTGGACGCCTCGCCGCCGAAGCCGCCCAGGATCACGTTGAAGAACGAGCGGTTCATCGCCTTGCACATGATGTAGCTCAGGATCGCGCCCGAGGAGCCCACCAGCGAACCGGCCACGATCAGCATCGCGTTGTTCAGGCTGAAGCCGATGCCCGCGGCCGCCCAACCCGAGTAGCTGTTGAGCATCGACACCACCACCGGCATGTCGGCCCCGCCGATCGGGATGATGATGAGCACGCCCATCACGAAGGCCAGCGCCAGCATCGCGAAGAACGCCGGCCAGCTTTCGGTGAAGACGAACACGAGGCCCAGTGCGATGGTCAGGAGACCCAGCACGAGGTTGAGCACGTGCTGGCCCGAGAACTGCACCGGCGCGCCCTGGAACAGGCGGAACTTGTACTTGCCCGAGAGCTTGCCGAAGGCGATGACCGAGCCGCTGAAGGTGATGGCGCCGATGGCCGCACCCAGGAACAGTTCGAGCCGGTTGCCGGCGGGAATGGCGTAGCGCACGAAGCCGTCGAGGATGACGGCACCGTCTGGCGTCTGCGCGCCGATCAGTGCGGCCACGGGTGCGGCGGTAATGCCGAAGGCCCAGGGCTCGGCCACGGCAGCGACCCCGATGAAGACCGCGGCCAGGCCGATCATGCTGTGCATGAAGGCGACCAGTTCGGGCATCTTGGTCATCTCGACCTTGTTGGCCATGAAGGCCCCCAGGCCCCCGCCGACCACCACGGCCGCCAGCACCCAGGCGAGGCCCGTGCCGAAATCGACGTTGAGCGAGCGCGCCTGTCCGTGGATCAGCGCGATGGTCGTCAGCACGGCGATCGCCATGCCGGTCATGCCGAAGATGTTGCCGCGGATCGAGGTGGTGGGATGCGACAGGCCTTTCAGGGCCTGAATGAAGCAGACGCTGGCAACCAGGTACAGCAGCGTGACGAGGTTCATGCTCACTTGGAAGCTCCCTCTTCAGCCTTGGGAGCGGCTGTCTTTTTCTCTTTCTTCTTGAACATCTCCAGCATCCGCCGAGTGACGAGGAAGCCGCCGAAGACGTTCACCGCGGCCAGGGCCACCGCGAGCACGCCCATGGTCTTGCCCAGCGGCGTGGTGGTGAGCGCGGCCGCCAGCATGGCGCCCACGATCACGATCGCCGAGATCGCATTGGTCACGGCCATCAGCGGCGTGTGCAGCGCGGGGGTGACGGTCCAGACCACGTGGTAGCCCACGTAGATGGCCAGCACGAAGATGGTCAGGTTGATGACGGTGTGTGAAGCGATTTCCATGGTGTTGTGTTCTCCTCGTTCGGTCTCGGTCTCTTGTCCAGGGCTCTGTCAGAGCTTCTTGACTTCCTTGATGCGGTTGGCATCGCCAAGCAGCACCACCTTGGGCTTGTAGTCCGCGGCTTCGGCTTCGGTCATGGGGGCGTAGGTACAGATGATGAGCAGGTCGCCCACATGAGCCTTGCGCGCCGCCGCGCCGTTGAGCGAGATGGCGCCCGATCCGCGCGCCGCCTTGATGATGTAGGTCGAAAAGCGCTCGCCGTTGTTGACGTTGTACAGCTCGATCTTTTCGTACTCGCGCATAGCGGCCGCGTCGAGCAGGTCTTCGTCGATGCCGCACGAGCCTTCGTAGTGCAGGTCGGCTTCAGTCACGGTGGCGCGATGCAGCTTCGCGCGGAGCATGGTGCGATTCATGGAACGGCAGCCTGCTCTTACTTGCGCGTGACCTGGCCGTCTTGCGTCATGCGGCAGGCGGCGACGATGTCGTCCTCGAGGTCGATCTTGAGCGCACCTTCCTTCGTGACGATGAGCTTCAGAAAGTCGAGCACGTTGCGTGCATAGAGCGCCGATGCATCGGCCGCCACGAGCGCCGCGAGGTTGGTTTCGCCGACGATGGTCACGCCGTGCTTCACGACCGTCTTGTCGGCTTCCGAGAGGGGGCAGTTACCACCCACGCCATCCGGACCCTTGCCGGCGGCGATGTCGACGATCACCGAGCCGGGCTTCATGGACTTGACCATGTCCTCGGTGATGAGCGTGGGCGCGGCGCGGCCGGGAATGAGCGCGGTGCTGATGACGATGTCGGCCAGCGCCACGCGCTTGGCGACCTCGATCTGCTGGCGCGCGAGCCAGCTCGGAGGCATTGGCTTGGCGTAGCCGCCGACACCGACGGCGGCTTCCTTTTCTTCATCGGTGTCGTAGGAGACCTCGATGAACTTGCCGCCGAGCGATTCGATCTGCTCCTTGACGCTCGGGCGAACGTCGGAGGCTTCGATGACGGCGCCCAGGCGCTTGGCCGTGGCGATCGCCTGCAGGCCGGCCACGCCGACGCCCAGGATGACGACGCGTGCGGCCTTCACGGTGCCGGCTGCCGTCATGAGCATGGGAAAGAAGCGCTGGTAGCGGTCGGCCGCGATCATCACGGCCTTGTAGCCGGCGATGTTGGCCTGCGAGGAGAGCACGTCCATGCTCTGGGCACGGGTGGTGCGGGGGGCCGCTTCGAGCGCAAAGCCGGTCACGCCGGCCGATGCCAGGCGCTGCAGGCCCGCGGCATCGAACGGGTTGAGCATGCCGATGACGACGGCGCCGGGCTTCATCAGCGAGGCCTCGGCATCGCTGGGCGTGCGCACCTTGAGCACCATGTCGGCGGACAACGCACCCGCCTGGTCCGTGATTTCCGCGCCGGCGGTCTGGTAAGCCGCATCGGTGACGCTGGCTGCAACGCCGGCTCCCGACTGAACACGAACGATGTGCCCGGAAGCGACCAGTTTCTTCACCGTTTCAGGTGTCACGGCCACTCGGGTTTCGCCAGCCGCGGTTTCGGCAGGCACGCCTATCAGCATGGATTCTTCTCCGTTTTTTTGATATTGATTACACGCGTTCGAGGACGATCGCAATGCCTTGACCCACGCCGATGCACATGGTGCACAGCGCGTAGCGGCCGCCGCCCTTGTGCAGCTGGTTCACAGCGGTGGTGGCCAGGCGTGCGCCGCTGGCGCCGAGCGGGTGGCCGAGCGCGATGGCGCCGCCGTTGATGTTCACGCGCGCGTCGTCGTCCTTCAGGCCCAGCAGGCGCAGCACGGCGAGGCCTTGCGCGGCGAAGGCCTCGTTGAGTTCGATGACGTCGATCTGGTCGATGGTGAGGCCGGTGAGCGCCAGCACCTTCTGCGTGGCGGGCGCCGGGCCGATGCCCATGATGCGCGGCGCGACGCCGGCGGTGGCCATGCCGACCACGCGGGCGCGGGGCGTGAGGCCATGCCTGGCGGCACTGGCTTCGTCGGCCAGCAGCAGCGCGCAGGCGCCGTCGTTCACGCCGCTGGCATTGCCTGCGGTGACGGTGCCGTCGGGGCGCACGACGCCCTTGAGCTTGGCGAGGGATTCGAGGCTGGTTTCGCGCGGGTGCTCGTCCTTGTTGACGATGATGGCGTCGCCCTTTTTCTGGGGCACGCTCACGGGCACGATCTCGGCGTCGAAGAAGCCGGACTTCTGCGAGGCCACGGCGCGCAGCTGCGAGTTGAGCGCCATCAGGTCTTGCGCTTCGCGCTCGATCTTGTAGTCAGTGGCGACGTTCTCTGCCGTCTCGGGCATCGAGTCGACGCCGTACTGCGCCTTCATGAGCTTGTTGACGAAGCGCCAGCCGATGGTGGTGTCGTACACCGCGTTGTTGCGGCTGAAGGCGCTCCCGGCCTTGGGCATGACGAAGGGTGCGCGGCTCATGCTCTCCACGCCGCCGGCGATCATCAAGCCGGCTTCACCAGCGCGGATGGCGCGGGCCGCGGTGCCCACGGCATCGAGGCCAGAACCGCACAGGCGGTTGATGGTGCCGCCGCCGATTTCGAGCGGCAGGCCCGCGAGCAGCGCCGACATGCGCGCGACGTTGCGGTTGTCTTCGCCGGCCTGGTTGGCGCAGCCGTAGAGCACGTCGCTCACGGCCTGCCAGTCGACGTTCTTGTTGCGTTCCATCAGCGCGCGCAGGGGCACGGCGCCCAGGTCGTCGGTGCGCACGCTGCTGAGCGAGCCGCCGTAGCGGCCGAAGGGGGTGCGAACGGCGTCGCAGATGAAGGCGTGGAGGGTCATGGATTTCATTTCGGCAATGGATCAGGCGGCCCGGTCCGGCGTGGACAGCGGCAGCGACAGCTTGGCGCGGCGAACCAGCCAGGGCGAAGGCCGGTAGCGCTGGTCGCCGAAGGTGGCGTGGAGGCCTTCGAGGATCGCGAGGATGCGTTTCGCACCGATGCGATCGCCCCATGCGAATGGCCCATGTGGGTAGCCTAGGCCCAGCCGAACGGCAGCGTCCAGGTCGGCGGGCGATGCGACACGTTGCTGGGCCATCTCGCAAGCGAGGTTGACGATGCATGCCACGACGCGCGGCGCCACATACCCCGGGGAATCCGTCACCACATGCGCGGGGATGCCTGCCGTGGCGAACCATCGCTTGGCCGCTTCCACGGCCTTCGGCGCCGTGGCTGGCGACGCCATCAGCGTCACGCCGGACTTGCTGCAAAAGATGGGATCGATCGCCAGTGCCTTGCCTGCATCCACCGCCATCCCGGCCACAGTGGCCGACAGGTCCGGTCCCAAGGGGGCGAGGAGGACCACATCGGCCTGGTTCGGATCGGCGCTGCGGCTTGCGGACTGAAGCAGCGAGGTGACTTCCGGAGGCAGCGCATCCGCGCCGGTTGTGGGCCACCACACACGGATCTCGGCTGCATCCGGCTGGTCGGCGGAATGCGCCGTCTTTTCGGGCACGGCGGCGCCTTCATAGCGGTAGAAACCTTCCTTGCTCTTGCGGCCCAGCAGGCCCGCCGTCATGCGTGTGCGCGCCAGCGCGACAGGCCGATAGCGGTCGTCGCCGTAGTACTGCGTGTGAATCGATTCCATCACCGGCACCGAAACATCCAGGCCGGTCAAGTCCAGCAACTCGAAGGGCCCCATGCGGAAGCCCGCGCAGTCGCGCAGGATCGCGTCCAGCACGGTGTGCTCGGCCGTGTGTTCCGCCAGCAGCTTGAGCCCCTCGGTGACGAAGGCGCGGCCGGCATGGTTGACGATGAAACCCGGCGAGTCCGATGTCTCCACCGCGCGGTGGCCGACGCGATTCGTCAGTTCAACCAGTGACTCGACGACGCGGTCGGTGGTACGCGGCGCCCGAACCACTTCGGCAAGCTTCATGCGCGTCACTGGGTTGAAGAAGTGCCAGCCCGCAACGCGCTCCGGCCGGGTGCAGGCCGCGGCGATGGCGGTGACGCTGAGCGAGGAGGTATTGGTTGCAAGAACGCAGTCCGGCGAGACGATGGCCTCAAGGTTGCGAAACAATTGCTGCTTCGGCTCGAACTGCTCCACGATCGCTTCCACCACCAGGCCGCAGTCTCGCAACTGCGCCAGCTCGGTGGCCAGATGCATGCGTCCCAGCGTCGCGTCGGCGTCTTCCTGCGTCAGTCGCCCTTTGGCAACGCCCTGCGCGAGGTCGCCGCGTACCGCGTCATGCGCTCGTGCGGCAGCCTCCGCCGCCATGTCGAACAGGTGCACGTCGCAGCCTGCCGCCGCGCACACTTGCGCAATGCCACGCCCCATGGCGCCAGCGCCGACAACGCCCACTCTCCGAATATCTGTACCCACTGCATTTGCTCCGTTTGCATTCATCGATCGATTCATCAGATCCCGCCCGTGCGATTCGGGGAGAGGGCATGTTGTCTTTCATTGCATGCGGCAGCAGGCCCCCGTGTCCGCAGCGAAGACAGTTCGCTGAGCGCGGCGAGGACATCGCTGCGGCTGCAGGGCGAGCGGTATTCAGGCAGCGACGTACTTGAGCCAGCGACCGCCGTCGACGATCAGGTTGTCGCCGGTGACGTAGCCGGCCAGGTCCGAGGCCAGATAAACCGCGGCACTGGCGATGTCGGCCTTGGCGCCGAAACGGCCGAGCGCCGTCTTCCTGGCTTCCAGGTCGCCCTTGCCGGCATCGATGTACATCCGCTGCACCCCTTCGGTGTCGCCGATCGGACCGGGCGAGATGGTGTTGACGCGAATGCCGTCGCCTCCCCATTCCACCGCCAGGGTGCGGGACAGCGACAGGATGCCGCCCTTGGCCGCGGCGGCGTGGGCGGCCCCTGGCCAGCCCGTCACGCCCAGCATCGTGATGATGCTGATGATGGACCCGCCGTGCGTGGAGGCCTTCAGATGCGGGTAGGCCGCGTGGCAGCCGTGGAAGGTGCCGTTCAGATCTATGTCGATGACCGTGCGAAAGCCGTTGGGAGACAGTTCTGCGGTGGGGCAGACGAAGTTGCCCGCGGCGTTGTTCACCAGAATGTCGAGAGACCCGAACCGCTCAACTGTCGCCTCGACGGCGGCCTTGACCTCGTCGTAGTTGCGCACATCGCATTTCGCGGCCGCCGCATTCCGACCGTCGCGGTTCAAGGCATCGGCCGCCGCCTGGACGCGCTCTTCGTTGCGCCCGACTAGCATGACTGCGGCACCGAGGCGCGCATAGGCGGTGGCGATTTCCAGCCCGAGGCCGGTGCCGCCGCCAGTGATGAGGGCAACGCGCCCTTTGAGAGTGTCGCGATCGAACATGCAGCTTCTCCGTGTATCTGTTCAGTTGCATGCCCAACCGCAATCCGTGTGCCAGCCTGCGACGTTCTGCGGCTTGCCCCTCTGGCCGCACTCTGCCGCCTGGGTTTCGTCGCCCCACCGATCTAGGACAAATTTCCTGCCGTGTGTCGATGGAGTGTCTTCGGCGAACACGGCGTGTTTTCGGGAAGGGCAGCAATGCCTGCTTGAATGCGCGTTTTGCGCTGAAAAACTGCGGCGGCGCGTGGCACGTGGTTTGCAGTAGGAGTCCATCGTCGCGGAGGAACGCGGCGCAATGGAGTGAATGAATGAGCAATGAGTTCGTGAAGATGACCAAAGAGGGGTCCGTGCTGGTGATCCGGCTGGCCAGTCCTGAAAATCGCAACTCGCTGACGATGGATCTGCGCCGTCAGCTGGGAGAGGCCGTGGAGGCCGCCGAAAGCGACGCGTCCGTGCGCGCCGTGTACCTGACGGGCGAGGGGCCAACCTTCTGCTCGGGCGGCGATTTCCGAATGCTTCAGACCGCCTGCGACCCTTGGCCGGTGCACCGGCGCTTCCGCAACCTGAGCCGTTGGCTGATGCCCCTGATCACCCTGGACAAGCCGGTCGTGGTCGGCGTGCGGGGACACGCGGTCGGCGGCGGCATGGGCCTCGCATTGACCGGCGACATCGTGATCGCGGGCGAAGGGGCCAAGTTCATGTCCGGGTTTTTCAGGCTGGGCACCGTGCCTGACATCGGCATGATGTACCACCTGCCGCGCCTGATCGGCATGGCACGCGCCAAGAACTTCCTTTTCAGCGGCGCCACCATGTCGCCGCAAGAGGCGCTCGAACTGGGTCTGGTGGCGAAGGTCGTTGCCGACGACGAAGTCGACGCCGTCGGCCTCGCGGAAGCGATGCGGCTGGCGCAAGGCCCTGCAGAAGTGATGGGACTTGCCAAGACGTTGATGGCGCGCAGCTTCGAGACCTCCTTGCAGGACATGTTCGCCTTCGAGGGTTTCGGCCAGGCGCTGGCGATGTCCAACCCCGAGTTCCGCGAAGGTCTCGCCGCTGCCATCGAGAAGCGTCGCCCCGATTTCGTGGGCGTGGCCGCAGCAGCTCCGCACAACGCGGAACCGGCCACGGCGCCGACGCCGGCGATCAAGCTCGCCTGAGGCTGCGGCCTTCCCAAAACGCACAAGGAGAGATCTGATGGATGTATCGGCGGTGTTTCCGGAACTGTCTCCCGAGATCGAGTCGGTCCGCGACATGGTCAATCGCTTCATGGAGGCGGAAGTCAAGCCGGTCATGGACGGCTTCGAGAAGCGTCGCGAGTTTCCGCGCGATCTCGTTCGAAAGGCTGGCGAGGCGGGCCTCTACGGCGCCGTGTTCCCCGAGTCGGTAGGCGGCAGCGACATGGGCTACCTCGCCGCCGTGGTGATACAGGAAGAGATGGTGCGCAACGACGTGCGCTTTTCGTCATGCAACAACCAGCAGGGGTCGACCTGTCCCAGTGCGATCTATTTCGGCGGCACGCCTGCGCAGATCGCGAAGTACGTGCCCGACCTCGTGGCGGGGAAGACCATCGGCATGATGTCGCTCACCGAGTCGGGCGGCGGCTCCGATGCAGAAGGCAACATGAAGACCTTCGCCAGGCGCGATGGTGACGTCTACCGCATCAGCGGCCAGAAGATGTGGGCGTCGATGGCCAATGAGACCGATGTCGGCGTGCTGATGGCCCGCACCGACCGCGATGCGGGGGTCAACGGCGTGACCGCGTTCATCGTGCACCCCAAGAAGTATCCGGGCTGGAAGGCCACGCCGATCGACTGCCTGGGCCTGTCCAAATCCATGCGGACCAATGTGGTGTTCCTGGACGACTTCGTCGTGCCCGTGGAAGACCGGCTGGGCGAGGAGGGCGAGGGCTTCAAGATCATCATGCGCACGCTGCAACCGGGCCGGGTGGGCGTTGCGGCCAAGGCGCTGGGCGTGGCGCGCCGGTGTTTCGAGGAGGCGGTTCGCTATGCCAACGAGCGCGAGCTCCGCGGGCAGCCGATCGGCCGCCTCCAGATGATCCAGGCCGACATCGCCGAGATGGCCGTCGCCATCGAGGCGAGCCGGGCGCTCGTCTACAAGGCCGCCATGCTGATGGACAACAGCATGCCGCACAACCGCTTCGCGGCCATTGCCAAGTACCACGCCTCGCAGACGGCCAAGATGTGCGCCGACAAGGCGGTGCAGATCTTCGGCGGCTACGGCCTGGCCGAGGAATATCCGGTGTCGTATTACCGCGCCTACTCCGACATGTTCTTCACCGGCGAAGGTTCGGCGAACGTGCAGAAGATCATGATTGCGGAGGACGCGCTCGGCTACAAGATTGCCGACCGCCACCACGGCAAGACGGGGCTGCGAGACATCCGCAAGGATGATCCAGTCAAGCAGCGCTAAAGGAAAGTTTTCATGTCGGATTTGCTCAAGTACGAAATCGCGGATGGCATTGCCACCATCACGCTCAACCGCCCGGACAAACTCAACGCATTCACCGGCGAGATGCTGCAGGAATGGATCGCCTCCCTGGAAGATGCGCGCACCAACCCCGAGGTGCGCGTCATCGTGATGACGGGCAGCGGCCGCGCATTCACCACCGGCGGCGATGTCGAGGGCTTCGGCGCGAGCGCGAAGAAAACGGCCGCCGAGATCCGGACGCACCTCGTCGAAGGCGTCCAGCGCCTGCCGCGCAAGCTGGCGGAAATCGACAAGCCGGTCATCGCGGCCCTGAATGGATTTGCCACTGGAGGCGGCCTGGACATCGCGCTGGCCTGCGACATTCGCTTCGCCGCGGAAAGCGCGCGCTTTGCCGAGACCTACGCCAGGATGGGCCTGATTCCCGGAGCCGGTGGCGCGTACCTGTTGCCGCGGCTCGTCGGGACCGCCAAGGCGCTGGAGATGTTCTGGAGCTGCGATTGGGTCGATGCCCGCGAGGCCGAGCGTCTCGGCCTGGTCAACAAGGTCTTCCCCGACGACGAATTGATGGACGGTACCTATGCCTTCGCCCGCAAGGTGGCGGCCGGTGCGCCGCTGGCGGTGCAAGCGATCAAGCGCGTGATGCGCCAGGGGCTGGACAAGGATCTGGACACTGCGCTGGACATCGTCGCCTCGACCATGCCCATCGTTCGCACCAGCGAAGACCACCAGGAGGCGGTGGCTGCCTTCAAGGAGAAGCGCACCCCCCGGTTCAAGGGCCGATGACCCCGAGCCGATCACGCAAAACAGACATTGATATGACCAAGCAAAATTCTTTCGCCGGATTCCTTCAACCCCGCAGCGTCGCCATCGTCGGTGCATCGCCCCAGGCCGGCAACCCACGCAATGCGTTGGTGAGGAACCTCCTCAAGCATGGCTTCGAGGGCAAGGTGTACCCCGTCACGCCCAGCAACTCCGAGATCGAGGGCCTGAAGGCCTACAAGACAGTGGCGGATCTGCCCGAAGTTCCCGACGTTGCGCTCGTGATCACGCCCGCGCACACGGTCGCGGACGTGATCGCCGAGTGCGGCCGCAAGGGCATCCTCAACGCGATCGTCTTCAGCTCCGGATTCGAGGAAGTGGAAGGCGGCCAGGAAAACGCCCGGCAACTTGCCGACGCGGCAAGACGGCACGGCGTGACCGTCGTCGGCCCCAACTGCAACGGCTTCTGGTCCGTGCGCCAGCGCGCCATCATGAGCTTCAGCGGCGCGGCCCTGAACATCGAGAAGATCACCCATGCGCCGGTGGCCGTGCTGAGCCAGAGCGGCGCGCTGGCAGGTGCGATCGCCAATTCGCTCAACGCCGCCGGCATGGGGTTGTCCTACATCGTCAGTGTCGGCAACGAGACCTGCGTGGATGTGCTCGATGCCGCCAGCGCGATCATCGAGCAGGACGATGTGCGCGTCGTGCTGCTCTACCTCGAGGGCCTGCGCAATGCGAGCCGGATCCTCGACATTGCACAACGCGCCCGCGAACGCGGCGTGCAGCTCGTCGCCCTGAAGACCGGCCGCTCGGCGGTGGGGCTGGACGCGACTGCTTCGCACACCGGAAAGATCGCTTCGAGCCACGCTGTCTACGCCTCTGTCTTCGAGCAGGCCGGCGTCATCGAGGTCGACAGCATCGCCGAGCTCATGGAAGCCGTCGAAGCGCTGACCTTCCTTCGCGATCCGCGCGACAGCCAGGATGTCAAGGGCGGGGTGTCGGTCCTGAGCGCCTCGGGCGGGGCGGGCGCCTTGCTCGCGGACCACAGCAGCGAGCGGGGCATCACGATGAGCGAATTCAATGCCGCCACGGTGGCCCAGCTCGATGCCATCCTTCCGTCGTACGCACGCAAGACCAATCCCATCGACCTGACAGGCGCGATCAACACTGCACCGGACATGCTCAAGGCTGCTTGCGAGGCCGTCGCGGCCGATCCCAGAACGGAGGCGGTGATCGTCCAGTTCGCTTCCACTGTGCGCCGCCATCTGCTTGCCAACGCAGAGGCGTTCAAGGCGCTTGCCCGCAAGGTGCCGGTGTTCCTCAGCATCATGGGCGAGGCCGTGGAGCCCGAGATCCGAAAGGACTTCAGGGACGCAGGCGTGCTTCTGGTGGGTGATCCATCGGCGGCAATGAACGCCCTGGCGCTGCTCTATCGGCGACGCAACGCCACGCGCTTGCCCGCGTTGCCGCAGCGTCGGGACGCGCCTTTGCGGGACGCCCCGGTGGCGTGGCCGGAGATGATGCAGTTTTGCGAAGACAGCGGGGTAACGCCGGCCAAGTGGGTCGTGCTCGGTGCCGAAGACCGCGCCGGCGAAGCCTGCAAGCGCCTGTCCTATCCGTTGGTCGTCAAGGCTCTGCCTTCCGAGGCGGAGCACAAGACGGAATTGGGTCTGGTCAAGCTTCGCGTTCAATCAGCCGATGAAGTCGATGCGCTCGCCGCGCAGTTCCGGGAGCGCATGGGAAAGCCCGGGGCCGGCATCCTGGTGCAGGAGATGGTCGGCGACGGTATCGAAGTCGTGCTTTCGTGCCTTCGCAATGCGGATTTCGGTCCTGTGATTTCGATCGGCACGGGTGGCGTTGCCATCGAGTTGTACCGCGACGTTGCCTACCTCGCATTGCCTGTCTCCGAGGAGCAGGTGGTTGCCGCGCTGCAGCGGCTCAAGCTCTGGACCCTGTTGCAGGGATTTCGCGGCAAGCCGCCCGCGGATGTCGAGGCGCTTGCGCGCGCAGCGGTGCGATTCGGCGACATGTTCCTGGCCAGCCCCGAAGTCAAGGAGTTCGAGATCAACCCGGTCATGGTGAAAAAGAAGGGCGAAGGCCTTGCGGCAGTGGATGCGCTGGTGACAACCGAGTTGGGCGGCGGGCACTGAGGATGCCTTGCCCGGCGGTCGTGGGCTGAATTGCATCGTTCGGCCGCTGCCAGCAGCAGCCATCCGAAGGCTGCGCGTCGCGCCGATCGCAGATGCCCGCGACGGCCCGCGGAATTGCTGAAGGCCGGCGCGGCGCTATTCGGGCAACTTCACCGTCTTGCCGATCTCGCGCCAAGTCACCAGCTGCGCTTCGACGAACTTGCGGAAACTCTCGGGCGTCGTGGTCGCGGGTTCCGCGTTGAGCGTGGTGCGTACGCGGTTCGCAAAATCCGGCATCGCCGATGTCTTGTTGATCGCCTCGTTCAGTTTTGCCACCACGTCGGGTTTCATGCCTGCAGGGCCCACGATGCTGATGAAGGTGTGCGGGTCCAGGGCACCGAGGTTTTTCATTCCCGCTTCAGGCAGTGCCTGAACGTCAGGCAGATAGGGCAGGCGCTTCTGGGCGGTGACGGCAATGGCGCGAATGTTGCCCGCCTTGACAGCCTGCACGGTGTTGAGGGTCGTCATGATGCCCAGGTGCAAACTGCCGCCCATCACTTCGCGGATGACGTCGGCGTCGGACTTGTACGGCACATGCGTCATCTGCAGGCCGGTTGCGCTCATCAGCGCCTCGGCAGCCAGATGGCCGGCCGTTCCCAATCCGGCGGAGCCGTAGTTGAGCTTTCCGGGGTTTGCCGCGCCGTATGCCACCAGTTCCTTGATGTTGTGGATCGGCAGCCCCGGGCTCACAAAAATCACACCGGGGTTTGTCACGGTGATCCCGACGAGGGTGAAGTCCTTCAATGGGTCGTAGGGCAGGCCTGGACGCATCGCGGGGTTCTGGACCAGCGAGCTGCCCGTCGCCGCGTACAGCGTGTAGCCGTCCGGCGGCGAGGCCATCAATGCGCGAATGGCGTTGATCTGGTTGGCTCCAGGCTTGTTGTCGATGATGACCGGCGTGTTGAGCAGCTCGGACATCTTCTGACCATACAGCCGCGTGATCGAATCGGCAGTGCCTCCTGCGCCGAAGGCAACGATGATCTTGATGGGCCGCACGGGAAACTGTTCTGCACGCGCGGGCAGTGCCAGAAGGGCGGCGGTACCGAAGATCGCGGCTCGGCGGCCGAGTGTCGTCGTGAACATGGTTTGTCTCCTTCAGATGTGTTGTTGTGTCAGTCGATGCGGTAGACCCGCCTTGCGGTGTCTGCAAACAACTTGCGCTTCTCGTCGGGCGAGCATCTGGCGGTGAGCCGCTTGAACATGTTCCAGGTCACGTCGTAGGTGACACCGGCTTTCTCGACCGGAAAGTTCGACGAGACCATGCAGCGGTCGGCGCCGAAGAGTTCGACGCAGTCCTCGATGTAGGGGCGCCAGAGCGTGGCCAGTTGCTCAGAAGTGGGCGGAGCGTCCGCCTTGCTGAAATCGAAGTTGCCCAGGCACATCAGGAGGCCACCCATCTTGATGCTGACGTTGGGGCATCGCGCGAGCTCCTTCATGCCGGCAAGCCAGTCCGCATGCACCTGCTTCTCCTGGCCGGCATAGGAGCCGATGCCCAGTGGGCTTGCGGTATGGATCACCACGATGCTGGCGTCAGGATGAGCGCGCGCGAGCGAAACCACGTCCGGCAACTGCGGATGAAAAATGCTGGCATCGAAGGACAGCCCCATCTTCTCCAGCAGCGCGATCCCGCGGCGGAACTCGGGCTCGAGGAACAGGCCACGCTTGCCGGCGCGCACCGGCCCGGCGACCACGGGGTCGGCGTCCCACTTGGCGCGCTGGCGGATGCCGCGCAACCGGCCGTTGCCGGCGTCCCGATGCGCCTGGAGCGTTTCGCGCAGCAGTCCCTCATCCAGCGTGAGGTCGGCATAGGCGACGATGCCGGCGGCAGCGCGCGCACGGGTGTACTTGCCGCTCGCCGCCATGGCAGCCATGCCGGCTGCGAATTCCGTTTCGCCGACGGCCTTGAGGTGCTCGGGCCCTCCCGAGCGGTACATCGCGTTGCACTCGACGAATACCGTTGCCTCGATGTTGTGGCCGGACTCTGCGCAGTCGCGCGCGAACTCTTCCACGAAGTAGCGGTAGCCGCTCTTGTGATGCCAGAAGTGCAGGTGCGGATCGATGATGGGCAAATCGGGCTCGAGCGCCGGCTCCGGCTTGTGCCGGGCCAGCCACTCCTCGTTCGGCCGCTGCGTCTCGCTGAAGACGGATGTGGCCGGGGAAGCCTGGGTAGGGGTGTCCATGGTCTTGATTGGGGAAGCTGCTGTGAGCAGGCAAGGGCGCAAGAGCTGTGCCGCGCATTTCGGCCGCTTTCACCGGCCCTTGGGTGGTTTCGTGTGTCCTGCCCGAGGACACTTGTTCGTGCGAGAGACGCCCGTGCCGCGCATGGATGCAGTGGCGGGCGGACCGGGGGGCCAATTCGCTGGCATCGCCCTTGCACTTGTGAAGCACGACGAGATGTGCGTGTAACCGGTAGATCAGGAGATGCAATGAGCAATCAAGTGCGAGCGAAGACCGTCGCCTTCATAGGACTTGGAATGATGGGCGGCCCGATGGCCGAGAACCTGCTGAAGAAGGGCCATCCACTCGTGGTCTACGACATCGACGAGCGCAAGGTCAGGCGCTTCGTCGAGCTGGGTGCTCAGGCGGCCACCGGGCCGGCCGATGCGGCGCGGCAGGCAGGCATCCTCATTTCCATGGTCGACACCACGGCGCAGGCCGAAGAGGTCATCGCAGGCCCTGACGGCTTTGTCCGGTCGGTCCAGTCGGGCGACGTGATCCTGAGCATGAGCACGATCGATCTGACCGCCTTGCGGCGCCTGCACCCGAGGCTTGCGGCCATGGGGGTGCAACTGCTGGATGCGCCGGTCACCGGCATGGAAAAAGGTGCGAAGGAGGGCACGCTCAACGCCTACGTTGGCGGCGACGCCGCAGCGCTCGAGCGGGTGCTGCCCGTGCTGCAGTCCATGGCCTCCAAGGTCACGCACTTCGGTGCCATCGGACAGGGCCTGGCGATGAAGCTGATCAACAACATGCTGTTCCAGGTGAACCGCGTGCTGATCATCGAGGGGCTGGCGCTCGGCGCCAAGGCGGGCCTGGACCCGCAGCAGATGTTCGAAACCATCAGCGGCGCGACCGGCAACAGCGTCGCCTTCCAGTACTCCGCGCCGCGGATTCTCAAGCGAGAATTCGACGGCATCCGCATGGACATCACCTACAAGGACGTGGAATTGCAGACTCAGCTTGCCAAGTCGCTCGGCATGCCCATGTTCATGGCTAACGCGGCGCTGCAGGTCTACCAGATGGCGCGGGCCCAGGGCCTGGGCGACAAGGACGGCGTTGCCGTCGTGCAGATGTACGAGCAATGGACTGGCGCGCCAGTCGAAGGACGCAAGTAAGCCCATGAACGCCAGTCTCAGCTTTCAGCATCTCGCGGCCGACCTCCGGCTGCATTGCGGCGAGGACAGCCTCGCAGCGTTGGTCAAGGAGCTCAAGCGCAACGGATGCCGTCGCGCGGTGGTGGTGAGCGGCCGCTCGGTGAGCGTGTCGCCCGCGATGGATCTTTTGCGTGCTGCGTTGGGCCCGCTGTTGGTGGGGGAAAGCCCGTCGGTGCGGCCGAACAGCCCCGTGCCCGCGGTCGAGGAGGCTGCCCGCGTGCTGCGCGAACAGGAGGCCGACGCGGTGATCGCCGTCGGTGGTGGTTCGGCCGCCGTCTCGGCGCGTGCCGCGGCGGTTCTTCTGGCGGAGCAGCGCCCGGCGCAGGAACTCTGCACGCGGCGCCTTCCGAGCGGGCAGTTCGAGAGCCCGCGGCTGGACGCGCCCAAGTTGCCGCAGTTCGTCGTTCCGACCACACCGAGCACAGCCTTCGTGAAGGCCGGCAGCGCAGTGCATGACGAGGCCACCGGGCAGCGTCTGGCGCTGTTCGATCCGAAGACACGCGCCAGGGCGCTGTTCCTTCACCCCGCCTTCCTGCGCACGGCACCGCATGGCCTTGTGCAAGGTGCCGCACTCAACACCCTGTCCACCGCCGTGGAAGCGCTCGAGTCGCCCAGATGCGACCCGATTTCCGAAGCGATGCTGATGCACGCACTGCGGCTCGTGGCGCGCCATATCGGTCGAGTGGAACCCGACGACATCGCCGCGCGTGAATACCTCGTCCTTGCGGCAGTACTGTGCGGTCGCGGCACCGAGCAGGCGGGGGGAGGGCTGGCTTCGGTGCTCGCACATGCCATCGGGCACCGCGCGCACGCATCGAACGGCATCGTCAACGCGATCGTGTTGCCGCACACGATGCGCTTCAATGAGCCCGCCACGATAGCGACCTCGGGCCGCATTTCCGAAGCCCTGGGAAGCGCGCAAACCAGTGCCGCCGAAGTGCTGGAAAGGCTGCTCGCGCCGCTGCCGATTCCGCATCGGCTTCGCGAGATCGGGCTGGCGCAGCTGGACCTGGATGCCATCGCCAACGCGGCGATGTCGGACTTCTTCATCAGTCGCAGCGCGCGGCGCGTGCAGGGCGTGTCGGACGTGCGCGGCATTCTCGACGCCGCATGGTAATGAAGGTGTTCATAGGTGGACCGGCGTGCAAATGAAAGCCCCGTACGAAGTCGCCTGCCTTGGGCCGGCGGGCACCTATTCGGAAGATGCTGCCATCGGCTATTTCGGGGCCGCGGCCAAGCGCCTGCTGGTGCCTTCGCTCGACGAGGTTTTCGCAGCCGTCGAGGCGACACAAAGCGTATACGGCGTCGTGGCGGTCGAGAACTCCACGGAGGGATCGGTTGCGCGTACGCTGGACTTGTTGGCCGCGACCGAGCTGAAGGTGTGCGGTGAACTGACGCTCGGCATCCACCATGCGCTGATGTCATCGGCGAAGGAGCTCGTCGACATCCATTGCGTGAGGGCCCATGCGCAGGCGCTGGCGCAATGCCTGGGATGGCTCTCGCAAAACGTCCCTCATGCGAGGCGTGAGGCGGTATCGAGCAATGCGGAAGGCGCCCGGATGGCGAGTCTCGACCCGGCGTCCGCGGCAATCGCCAGTGAGCGATCGGCCCTGCAATACGGCGTGCCCGTGTTGTTCGCAGACATCCAGGATATTGAAACCAATCAGACGCGGTTTCTGATCCTTGGCGGAGAAGACCAAGGCTGGTCGGATGACGCGAGGACGTTGATGATCATCTCGGTCGCCAATGAGCCAGGTGCGCTCTACAAGGCCCTGGAGCCCTTCCATCGGCATGCGATTTCGATGTCTCGCCTGGAGTCGAGGCCTTCGCGCCGGGGTGTCTGGGAATACAACTTTTATATCGAGCTTGTGGGACACCGCACAGACCCGTCCATCGCGGCTGCGCTCTCCGAGCTGGAGAAGATTGCGACGGTGCGAATGTTGGGCTCGTTTGCGGCACGCGCTGTCAGCTGACCAACCGACACGAATCTCGGCTGATGTGTGACGCCGAGAGAGATGGGTCTCCCACATTCGCACTCCGGCTGTATTTCCCTTCGTCTCGCACAAGAGACGCTTGTGCACGTCTGCAGACCACAACCCACGCTGCCTTCAGCCGGCGGTGAGCGACACATTCCGCGGCTGTTAGCTGCCCGTCAGGCGATCGTTCTCCGCAGATATTCGGCACGACTGTCCCGTCTTCTCGCGACAGTAAGAAAGGGTAGTGTCTCGTGCCTTGTCCAGGGAGTGGGGGTCGTGAGCCCAGAAGATTTTCCCGCCTTCTGCCGACATCGCCATGGCCTTTTCATTGGGCGCTCCGTTGAAATAGAGCATCGCCTGTTGGCGCGACTCCGGCGGCAACCCTTCGAGAAACGCTGTCAGGTCCACGCGATCTCCGGCAGGGAGACGGTTGTTTCGAAGAAATCTGTCTATTTCCGGCCGCGTCAGCGCGCTGGCTTGCCAGCGAAAGAGCGTGTGCCCGTCCTTCTGGAACGGCGGGAGCAGAACAGAGTCGGCAATGCCGCCGCCTGAGCGATAGGCGGCAAGCATGCGTTCCATGAGTTTCGGGCCGAAGAACGGATCGTTCTCCGCGTAGAGCCACAGCGTTGGCACCCGCGACGTTTTCCCGAACCCGTGCATGGTGCGGACGAGGTCCGCATCGAAGAGATCGCAGCCCGGGGCGCGCACACCGAGCGTGGCGTTGTGGTGGTAGACACCGCCCGATATGTTCACCACGGCCGTCAACGGATGGTCCGCTCGAGCCGCCAGGTCCAGCATCGAGGCGCCGCCGATCGAAAAGCCGACACCGAGCGTGGTCGCAGGGTCAACGTCCGGGCGGCTGTGCAGTGCATTGAGCACCTGGCCAAGGTCGTCGGCATGCGCATCGAAGTAATGCGCAACTTGAGGCGCCTCACACGAGCCGGCCTTGTCCTGAACGGCGCCGGTCGAGCTGCCATAGCCGCGCCAGACGACCGACGCGGCCAACCAGCCGCGATGCGCAAAATCATGCGCGAGATGGGACAGCCAATCGGCATGCATCTGCGAAGGGTCGAGTTTTCCCGCGGAGCCGTTCACGATGAGCGCCACCGGAGACTTTCCGTCGCCGACGGGGCGAACCACGAACGCCTCGAGCAGCTCGACCTTGTCGGGCGCCACACGCACAGGCAGCATGAGCCGCTCTTCACGCACTTCGGTTTCGGCAAGGCATTGGGACGCGAAGAGGGCGATCCCGCAGCCGATCGTCAGCAGACGCGCAGTTCTGTGCAGCAATTCAAGTAGTTTCATCGGGAGCGCGTGGCTTGTATTCAATCGAGGACGCAGCCGTGCGGCGGCCGACCTTTGCAAGCCTGCAGTTTCCGCACGATGCCGCGTTTATGGCAGCGCTCCATGAACCTTGCCTGACCAAACGTGCGCAGGCACATGCGCGTGCGGAGGACGCGCGAGCGAAGCTATCTGAACCGCGACAGATCGATCGCGTTGGCCATTGCCTCGTAGCCGGCGTCGTTGGGATGCAGATGGTCGCCGCTGTCCCAGGCGGGCCGCAGTCTCTGTGGATCGGCCGGGTCTTGCAAAGCGCGGTCGAAGTCGACGATGCCATCGACGCCCGCGTTGCCGCGGATCCAGGCATTGACCTCCTGGCGCTTGCGCTCTGCCTCGTCGTTGTAGTAGCCGGGGAAGGCGGCGCCCTTGAACGGCGTGAGTGTTGCGAGATGGATCTTCACGCCACGCTCCTTCGCCTTCGCGACCAACGAGGCCAGGCCAGCGGTGACCTGTTCGGCACTGACGCATTGAGCCGCGCCAAACCGCCCGCAGTAACCGAGGTCGTTGATGCCGAGCAGGATGATCGCGTGCGTGACGCCGCTTTGTCCGAGCACGTCGCGCTCGAAACGGCCGATTCCCTTTGGACCGGCGGTATCGGTCAACACCCGGTTGCCGGAGATGCCTGCGTTGACCACGCTCACGGGTCTGGCTGCGGCATCGGCAGCGAAGCGCCGGGCGAGCACGTTGGGGTAGCGCTTGCTCGTATCGACGGTGGAATTGAAGCCGTCGGTGATCGAATCGCCGAATGCGACAAGCACGTTGGCGTTCTGCCGGCTGTAGACGTCGATGCCGTTGATCCAGTAGTAGCTCTGTTGCGTGCTGGCGGCTGAAACCGTTGCCGCCCCGAGCTGATTGCCTTTGGCCACGTAGGTCGTCTGCCGGCCAAGGGCGTGATAGGTGGTCACCGGCGTGGGGCCCGAGACATGGACGCTGACGGCGACGCTGGCGTTCGCCGGCAGACCGAGGGCCACGGGATCGCTCCACCTCTCGGCGCCGGCCGGCACGCTGAACGAAGGCTGTCCGGCGACCGTGATCGGTCGGTCCGATGCGGGCTCGATGGCCGCGCCGCCGGCGCTGCCGGCGATGTGCGCACCGTCGATGCGCAGTGCATTCTTGCCGAACAGGTTCGAGAAACGCACGCGCACCCGGTCGCCGCCGAGCGACGTCATCATCGTGTGGCGCAATGTCGTGTCGGCGAAGGTGGCGGGGATGGGAGCGACTCCGGTGGTGCTTGGAACCGCGTTGTAGTCCGATGGCGATGCGGTCCACGTCGCATGCGGCTTGGATGGCGGGCCATCGAAGCTGGCGCAGCCGAACAACGCGCTTGCGGCAAATGCGGCGCCGCTCAGCGCCTTGAAGAACAAGCGGCGTTCCCGAGGCATCGCAGGCCGATTCGATGGTTTCATGGACGGTGCTTTCGTCTTTTTCTCTTGCCCGGCCCGTTATCGAAGGACCTGTTCTGGCACAAGCGGAGCCCCCTCGACGATGTACACGCGCGACTTCGCCGACTTGAAGCGAATGGGCCTGATCGCCCGGTAGGTTGGCGAGTCGTACCAGGCCTGTGCCTGCTCGAGGCTGGGAAAGGCGATCATGACAATGCGTTTGCCAGGTTCGCCTTCGAGTGAGTTGACCTGCCCGCCCCGCACGACATAGTGCCCGCCGAAAGGCTTGAAGGTCGAGTCCACCTGCGCGCTGTAGGGCTTGATGCCCTCGGGATCGTTGACCTCGAACTCCGAGACGTAATAGGCCGGTGACTTCATTGTCGACGCTTGGGCGTGCGCGGATTGCGCTGCAAAGCCGCTCAGGAAGGCGGCCGAGAGAGCAACGATCGACAGGCTTTTGATGCAGGTAGAGGACATCATGGATGGGCGTGCTCTGGTGAATTCAGCGTGAGGGGAGGCCGAGCGCAACGGGCTGCGCCTCGATGAGCTTGCGCGAGGCGATCATGGACTTGGTGACCTCGACGTACTTCTTGAAGTGGGGCGAATCGATATGCGAGCGATACGCCGCATCGTCCGCGTAGATCTCGAAGAAGCGCAATTGGGCGGGCTGCGCCTTCAGCGCAACAGCATAGATTGCCAGCACGCCCGGCTCGATGCGGATCGACGTGTCGATTTCCTCCGTCACGGCGTCCTTGTAGGCCTGGAGCTGGGCTGGATCGATCGTGAGTTCCGCAACGCGCACGAGCGGCTGGCCGCTCAGGCTTGCCTTGGCGCCAAGACGCACGGGCACGACTTCATGCAGTTCGCGGCGCAACATCATCGCGTCGGTCTCGGCACGAAATTTCCGGAAGTGCGGTGTCTGCACGTGAGCCTCGTAGGCCTGCGCGTCGACGTACATCTCGAGCACGCGGACGCGACCGGGGTTGTCTTTTTCCGCCGCGGCGTGGAAGGCGAGGACTCCCGGCTCCAGCTTGCTGGCCTCGGCGTTTTCGCGCGCGGCCTTGCGAAAGTCGTCGAGTCGGGTCTTGTCGACGTCGAGTTCTGCAAATCGCACGAGCGGTGCCGAGGCGGGTTGGGCGAGCGCGGTCTCGCACATTGTCAGCGTCAGCAGCGACGTGCCGAAGAGTGCGAGCTTCCAGAAATGCCTGGGCGCGCGAAGGGTCGGAAATGGCATGCGGCATTCTTGGCGCAAACACGACAGCGTCGATAGACAGATCCGCGCGAGTTCTTGCCTGATCCGACCGTCGCTGCCGACAATGGGTAACCGACCGGCAAGCACGGCCTAGCATGCGCCATTTCAGCCGTGGAGAAAAGAAGTGAAGCAAAAACGGCCCAGTTCTGGCAGTTCCAGCAAGCCTCCGGATTCATTCGAAGCCGTGAGAGCCGCGTTGGCACACCGCATCGCACGCTGGACGGAAGGCGCAGAGCAAGTCGCCACCGCCATTCCGGGCTTGACGCTCTATCGTCACGATGCGCCGACCGAGCCCACGAACTGCATGGTGGGCCCGAGCATTGCGCTGACCGTGCAGGGCGCCAAGCGCGCGTTGCTGGGCGAGCATGCCTACAGCTATCACAGCGGCCGCTTCCTCCTGGCCGCGCTCAACTTGCCTGTGGTGTTGCAGGCAGTGGAGGCGCGCCCCGACCGGCCATATCTGAGCCTGGTGCTGATGCTGGATGCACGCAGCATCTCGGAGCTCGTCCTGCAGGCCGAACCACCGGCGCTGGAGGGGCAGGCGAGCTTGATGCCGGGCCTGGTTTTGGGCGAAACGACGGAGAAGTTCCTCGAACTCTTTCTGCGGCTCGTCGAACTGCTGGACGACCCGGCGGCCGTTCCGGTGCTTGCGCCAATGATGTGCAAGGAGATCTTCTATCGCTTGTTGATGAGCGAGCAGGGCGCGCGGCTGTGGCAGATGGCTTCGGCAGGAAGCCACAACCAGCGCATCGCGCGCGCTATCGAATGGCTGAAGCTGAATTTCGCGCAGCCGCTGCGCATCGAGACGCTTGCGGCCGACGTGCAGATGAGCCCATCGCGCTTCAGTCGACATTTCCGAGCCCTGACGGCCATGAGCCCGCTCCAGTTCCAGAAGTGGCTGCGCCTGAACGAAGCGCGCCGGCTGATGCTGGCCGAAGGTATCGATGCCTCGAGCGCATCGTTCCAGGTGGGGTATCAGAGCCCATCGCAGTTCAGCCGCGAATACGGCCGCCTGTTCGGTGCGCCGCCGCGACGCGATGTCCAGGATCTGCGGCAGAAGACCAGAACCGACGCGGCTCGCTAGAGCCGCGCTTCAGATTGGATGTGATTCTTGGCCATCGAGATCCAAAGCTCCAGGACTGGCCCGTTGTCAGAGCGCTCGTTGATGCCGTCATAGATTGCCATCCCTCGAAGCACACAGTAGTTGAGGCTCAGGAATGTCGAAGTCTTCTCGAGGTCGCCATCAAGTCCCGTCGCTCTACGGAACATGTCATCGCGCGCGACGGTCCAGGTCGCGAGTTGAGCTTGTAGTTTGTCACGCAGTTGTGAGTCATGACGTGCCGCAAGCATGAGCTCGACGGCCGCGATGTAGTCCGGTCGACTGAAGACCTCGTGCCAAAGGTATCGAAGCGCGGTGTCAAGGGTTGATGTGCCGCCCTGTTCTTGCCAGAAGTGAGCGCGACGCTCCTTCCAGCCAGTCAGAAGATGTTCGAATGCCCCGGCCAGAACATCGGCCTTTGCCGGAAAGTGGTGCGTTTGGGCGCCTTTCGAGACTGCTGCACGTTGGGCGATCAGCGCGGTCGTGACGCGCTCGTAGCCAAGCTCGCTGAGCAATTGAAGGGCTGCCTCGCACAGCTTCTGCCTGGTTTCGGTGCTTCGCTCGGCGTGGGTACGCCGCGGCCCCTTGAGACGAGTCTCTGCTTTTTTAGCGATCTCTGCTTTTTGCATACAGCGCGATTGTCAGGGGCCTCAGGCCTTCGTTTTCCCTCGTCTTCATTTTCCTATTTACAAACCGTCGGGTCGGTTTATAAAATAAGCCGTATGTTTATTCACCCTCGGAGCTGAAATGCCCAAGTTGACGAAAGCGGTGTGGCAGTACCGGCACGAGAAGATGGTTCGCCTGATGGACGAACTCGTCGTCGATGCGCTGGTGTTCACCACAGCCGACTTTTTCCAGTTCGCTACGAACTTCCATACCGACGTGCAGCCTTGGGAACGACCCATCTTTGCGGTCATCCCGCGGCAAGGCGATGGTTTCCTTGTGATGAACGAGCTATCGACCAACCACATGCGCTTCTCCATGGAAGCGCAAAAGGTGTGGGTGACCGACGTGACGTTCTACGCCGAGCACCCGATGCTTGAGAACCGCTTGCCGCTCATTTCCCAATTGCCCGAAATTCTTGCGGAGCGTCTCAAGGCTGCCGGGCTGCACCGGTCACGCATTGCACTGGACTCCGGAAGCAGCGTGGTTGCGGCTACGCAGCGGCTGCTGCCTGAGCTGAACGTGCGCGTTGCGACGGCCGAGTTCCGAAGCCTCCGTTGGCAGAAGCACGTCGAGGAGATCAAGGTCATGGAGGCCGCGGCGAGTCTCAGCGATTGGATTCAGGACCGGTACCGCGAAGCGATCAGGCCAGGCCGGCTGGCGCAGGAGCTCGACTGCGCGATGTCCAGCCTGTTCGTGCAAGAGGCCGCAGAGCGCTTTCCCGGCGAGCATTTTGAAGTCATCCGGTGCTGGACATTGAGCGGCCCTGCGTCTGCCTCGCCGCATGGCGACGGTGCCTCCTGCGGTGCGCGTATTCGAGAGGGCGACGTACTGGTCAATATCGTCATTCCACGGCTCAACGGCCTCACCATCGAGAACGAGCGCACCTGGTTCTGCGGCCGTCCGGACGATCAAAAGAAGGAGTTGTGGACGGCGGCATGCAATGCGACGACCGCAGCCGTGGAGGCAGCGATCACAGGGCAGCCTGTCTCGTCGATCGACGCGGCGGCGCGGAGCGTCATCGAACACGCCGGCTTCGCCCACCACATACGCCACCGCACGGGGCACGCCATTGGCATCGTGCACCACGAGTATCCCGAAGACATGGCGTTCAACCAGAGGCCGTTGATGACCAACGAGGTGTACTCGGCCGAGCCAGGCTTGTACGTCTACGGCGTTGGTGGCTTCCGCATCGACGACACGGTTGTCGTGGGGCCGACACCTCGGGTCCTCACCTCCACACCGAAGTCGCTCGAGTACGCCACGGTTGGCTGACCCCCTCTATTCACTTCACTTCTTGCCAATCGTCATGAACCACCGCCGCGCCGCGCTCGTCCTGATCCTTTCAGCAGCAGCCTCGATTGCTGCGACTGCTGCCTCCGCACAGAGCTACCCGACAAAACCCATCAAGATCGTCGTTCCTCAGCCTGCAGGCTCGGGGCCCGACACATTGGCACGCACCCTCGCAGATGTTCTGGGAAAGAGCCTGAACCAGAGCGTCGTGGTCGAAAACCGTCCGGGTGCCAATGGGACTCTTGCCGCGAACTATGTGATCTCTCAGCCGGCCGATGGATACACGCTATTTCTTGCAGGCGTGTCCAACATGTCCTGGAACCCGCACCTCTACAAGTCGCTGTCTCATCAGCCCGCTCGCGATTTCGCGGGCGTAGCCGTTATCGCCAACACGCCATTCGTTACGGCTGTCGCACCTGGCCTTGGCATCAAAACATTGCCCGACTTGATCAAGATGGCCAAGGCTGAGCCAACTCGTCTGAGCTATGCATCCGCCGGCATCGGTAACTCCACTCACCTTGCGACCGAGCTGCTGAAGTCCCGCACGGGCATCCAGATGCAGCATGTCCCGATCAGCGGGGCCGGGGGGCCGACTGCATTGACCAGCGTCATGGCAGGCGACACGCCCGTCATCACGACCGTTCCGGTGGGCGTGGTGCCCCAGGTCAAGGCCGGCAAACTCATTGCGCTTGCCGTGACCGGTGAGCACCGGCTGTCGCAACTGCCCGATGTCCCCACCTTCAAGGAGCTCGGCATCGAAATGGAAGTGCCCGGATGGTATTCGATAGTCACGCGCACCGGCACACCCGCCGACGTGATCGCGCGTCTGAATATGGAGATCAACAAGGCGTTAGACACCGCCGAAATGAAGGAACGTTTGAATGGCCAGATGCTGACCGCTATCAAGTCAGCCCCTGCAGACGTCCTGTTCATGACCAAGCGGGACTCCGTCGCGTGGGGTCCCGTCATCGAACGGCTGGGTATTTCGCAGTAGCCAAGGACCGACCATGCAACGCAAGTTCGATGCGCGCCAGAATGCCGACTTCCGGCGCCGCCACGTGGCATTGGTGGACGCCATGCGTGCAGCGGGCCTAAAGCACTATGTCGTTACCGGTTCGGAGAACATCTTCTACTTCACGGGCGCGACCTTCGACCCGCTTGAGCGCCCATTTTTCCTGATCGTCGGCGTGGATGCTTCGCGACGCATGCTGGTGCCCGTCCTTGAAATGGACCACATGCGTAAGGCGTGGGGCATGGACGAGCAAAGCATTCGCTTTTACCGGGAGTTTCCGGCGCCGCATGGCGAAGGATGGGCCGAGCGACTGTTGGATGGAGCGCTTCTGAGCGGACCGTTTGAGTTCGATGACATTGCGCCGTTCGGAGTTGGTGAGGTTCTGCGCAAAGCCGGCGGCCAAGGGTCAGACCTCTTGTCTGACATTCGGATGGTTAAGTCCGAGTGGGAAATAGAGCAGATTGAACGTGCTGCCCGGTACGCCGATTGGGGTGTACAGCAAGTTATGCGCGCTGCTTGGCATGGAGGCTCCGTGGCGGAAACCTACGCGCCGACTCAATCGCTGATGCGCAAGATCATCCGGGAAGTGCCGGACTGGGATGCGCTCGCTACCAAGGTGATCGCCGCCGCCTGGCCGGCACCACTGAGTGCCGAACCCCATTCGATACCACGCCTTGGTGACCGGCTTCGCGCAGGCCCCCACGTGGCGATGGTGCTGACCCGGGTGAACGGCTACGCCGCCGAAAGCGAGCGTACCTTCTTCACAACCTGTCCCACGGGACAGGAACGCAAGATGTTTGCGACCATGACCCGTGCTCGGGAAATCGCGTTCGAGATGATCCGGCCCGGGGTGGGCTGCGCAGAAATCGATGCTTCGGTCAACGCGTTCTTGGACGGCGAAGGTTTCGGAGATTTTGGAACTCGGCTGCATCGCTGCGGGCACGGTTTCGGTTTGGGCAACCACGAGCCGCCATGGATCGCAGTTGGCAGCCCTCATATTCTGGCCAAGAACATGTTGATTTCCATCGAACCGGGGATCTACGCAAGCGGTGTCGGCGGATATCGCCATTCCGACACCGTTCTGGTAACTGACAACGGCTATCGCTGTTTGACGCAAGTGCCAACTGCCATTGACGCATTGGTCATCGGCGACAAGACTTTTCGCCACCACTTTGCCAGCTACCTGACGCGTCGCACATTGGGCGTGTCGGGTGCGAAGCACGCTTGAGTGTGAAATGGCAGATCCAAACCAAGTGTTGTCGGACCTTGGAGTGCAAGCGCCCCCGCTCGCTGCAGGGTGGAACGAGGCCACGCACGCGTTGGATCACGCGCTGCGCGAGTTCCCCGGCCACAGGCTGTTCACCATCTTGGTCATCGACTGGACTCGGAACGAGAACCGGCGAATTTATTCCAGCACACCCGACAGCTATCCCTGTGGCGGCGCAAAGCCGATTGACTTAGCGAGCGAGTTCTACGAGGAAGTCATTCTTGGTGGCCGTGCACGAATCTGCGCTGGCCGCGTGGCGTGCCAACGCGCGTTCGCAGACTACCCGGTGATCGAAGCGCTTGGATGCGAATCTGCCGTCAACGTGCCAATTCGGCATGGGGGAACTACTTTCGGCACACTCAACCTGCTGCACCGTGGGGGCTGGTACCACGACGAAATGCTTTCCCCCTGGTGCTGTTCGCGGCTTACGCGTCGGCTGTCCTCGTTCGCCACCATCTTGGAGCACAGGCATGAAGATCTCTTGCAGACAAGCAGTATCCATGACCGTCGCCGCCATGAGCGCGCTGTCACTCGCGCATGGTGCACATGCCAACGACGCTGCGAGCTACCCTGCGAAGCCAATAACGATCGTCTACCCATACGCCAGCGGCAGTGCTTCGGACACCTTGACGCGTCAGATCGCCGAGGTCATCGCGAAGGCCCTTGGGCAGCCAGTTGTCGTTGATCCCAAGCCAGGCGCTGGGGGATCGACTGCAGTTGAGTTCGTCACGCGGGCGCCCGCCGATGGGTACACCCTCGTGCTGTCGGCCAGCGGCACCATGGCCATCAATCCGCATATCTACAACCTCAGGTACAGACCGGTCGATGACCTAGCCTCAATCACCATCCTGACCGAAATTCCATTCACGGTTGTCACAAACACCTCGTTTCCAGCGCGAAACTTGAAGGAGTTCATCGCTTATGCCAAAGCCAACCCAGGCAAGGTTAGCTTTGCCAACACTGGCACGGGAACCCAGGTACATCTGACTCAGGTGATGTTCATGAAGGCGGCCGGAATCACGGCCAACATCGTTCCCTACAGAGGTGGCATGCCAGCCACGACCGATCTGCTCGGAGGACATGTTGACGCCATGATGGACAACGCTGCGGCCCAGGTTGCAAACGTCCAGGCGGGCAAGGTCCGAGGACTCTTCGTTACCACCCAGGTGCGGAGTCCCTCGCTTCCAAACGTTCCCACTGCCGAGGAGGCTGGCCTTCTGGGATTTGTGACTTCGGGTTGGTTCGGCCTGGCTGCTCCGAAGGGCACCCCTCAGGCCATCATCGACAAGCTCAATGCAGCAATCGTCAAAGGCATGGCGCAGTCGGAGTTGCGCAAGAAGATGCTTGATGCGGGATGGATACCTGTAGCCAGTTCGCCGGCTGAGGCGACAACGCGCGCTCACGCTGATCTGGCGCGCTTCGGAGCGATGACTCAGAAGATCGGGTTGAAGAAAGATTAACCCACGCACTTAGATTCTCAAGAAGGAGCATATTGATGACCGCTTCCAACTCTCAACTCTCTCAACTCTCTCAACTCTCTCGACGTGCTTGGATGAGAGCAGCAGGAGCGCTTTCCGTATCTACCCTATCGGCGGGCGGAGCAAGCAGTGCAGCGGAGCCCCCGATCTCTAGACTTTTCTATACCGAGGTGGGTTCAGGGCAACACGTCATGTTCCTGCACGGCTGGGCTTGCGACTCGCATGATTGGAGCTGGCAGTTGCCCATGTTCGAGTCAAAGTACCGAACTATTTGTGTCGATTTTCGGGGTCACGGGCGGTCAGCTGCGCCCGAGATTGGATACACACCACACGAGCTGGCCTCGGATGTCGAAGCACTGATTGCAGATCGATATGCGGGCCAGAAGGTCGTGCTTGTCGGCCACTCGATGGGAGGTCAAATCGCTGCGATTCTCGGCGCCAAAAGACCAGACTTGGTCAAGGCAATAGTGTCCGTCGACGGGACCCTGGGCGTGCCAGCAGCGGCGCAGTCAACGTACGAGAAGTTGGCGGCGGATGTCAAATTCGGCACGCCTGGCGATGTGATCCCGCCAGTTTTCAGCGGGCTCTACTCGCCAGAATCTGAGCGGGCGATCATCCGCTGGCATACGCGCCGCATTCAAGGTATGCCGGCTCATGTGCTTCGCCAGTCGATCGGCCCTCTCTTTCTGGGGGCCAACCAGGTTGCCATGGGTGCGAACAGCGAAGCTTTGTGCCGCAGTCTGACGGTGCCCGTCTATGCAATGCATCGATCCCAAGTCCGCGTGGATACCGTGGCGCCTTGGTTTAATGCACCGAAATCGAAAACTGAGTTGTGGCAAGGCCCTGGCCACTGGATCATGCTCGATCGTAAGGATGCGTTCAATGCAGCAGTTACCGCTTGGATCGACGGGTTGTAACGACACATCCGACTCAAGTACTCAGGCGCTTGATAGACATCGCAAGAAGCAACGTCACGAGGCATCGCTGCATACCGTTTGAAGTCAACGACAAGATCAGGACCCGGAAGTTCGCGCGAGGTGCGCTACGCTACGGCACAGTTCCGACCGGGGCGGTGTGCCGCGGCTTGCTGGATTCCATCCTCCTAGCTGCAGTTTTTCGACGATGGTGGTTCACGCAGTGGCAGAACGACTGTCCTGCCTGCGCAATGCCGATTTTGGTCCGGTGATTTCGATTGGAACCGGTGGCGTTGCCATCGAGCTCTATCGCGATGTCGCCTATCTCGCCTTGCCCGTGTCCGAGCAACAGGTGCTCGCTGCAATGCGCAAGCTGAAGCTGTGGACGTTGTTTCAGGGCTTTCGCGGCAAACCTGCCGCGGACGTCGAGGCGCTCGCACGCGCCGCGATGCGCTTTGGCGATATGTTCCTGGCCAGCCCACAGGTGCGGGAGTTCGAGGTCAACCCTGTGATGGTGAAGAAAAAGAGCGATGGCCTCGCAGCGGTGGATGCGCTGGTGACCGTGGACCCGGACACCTCCCATTGAGGTCTGACGAAGCGGACCTGCCGGGCGCCGCCGCAGTGCTGCGAGGCCGAAGCGTTTCGTTCCGGCCTCGGCCCTGAAGCGGCGCCAACAGATATGCTACGAGGGCGTGGACCACCTGCCCGCGAAAGACCATGGAACTTCGACATCTTCGCTATTTCGTCGCCGCTGCCGAAGAGGAGCATTTCGGTCGCGCGGCCGAACGACTTCACGTCACGCGGCCGGCCGTTTCCAAGCTCATTGCCGACCTTGAAAGCGAACTCGACACGTCGCTCTTCGAGCGGCTGGCCCATGGCGTCAAGCTCACAGAGGCCGGGCAGGCCCTTCTGCCCTTGCTGCAGGTCGCGATCGCCGATCTGAACGAAGCCTTCGCGGAGGCCAAGCGCGTCGGCCAGGGCAAGCGCGGTTCACTGAGCATCGGTTACGGCTCGCTCACGCTGCTCCATCCGTTGTTCCGTATTGCAGTCAAGCAGTTCCGTCAGACCTATCCCGACGTGACGCTCTCGTTGGTCGAGGCGGCCAGCGCCGCGCAACCGAAAGCGCTCGCTGCGGGCAAGATCCAGGCAGGTTTCATGCACTTCGGCCCGCGTGCCGCGGTGCTGCGCAAGCGCAGTTCCGCAGACCTGGTGCAAGACGAGGCGATGCTGGACTGGTTCCGCATTCAGACCTGCGGCCTGGGCGTGGCGGTGCCCAGCGACCATCCGCTCGCGCGGCACAAGTCGGTGGCGATGGAGGCGCTCGCTGACGAAAATTTCATCGTGGTCCCGGGTTCCAGCCGGAGCCCGGCCTTCGGCCTGCCCCACGACTTGTGCCAGAAGGCCGGCTTTGAGCCACGGATCGTGCAGGAGGTGAGTACTGTCACATCGCAGCTGAACCTCATCTCCGTCGGTATGGGCATCGCACTGATGCCAACCGGCCGCGACTTCGTCTACCCGGCGAGCGTGAGTGTCATTCCCCTGGAGAACGTCAGCTACTCCACATCGTTCATCTTCGGCTGGGTCAAGGGCAGGAGAAGCCCTGCGCTCGACCACATGATCGAGATCGTCCAAGCCCTTGCCGCAAAACCGGAGTCTTCGAGGGCTGCCCAGCGCACCTGACCCCTGGGGCGAGTCCTTGAGCATGCGCTGGTGTCGACAGGCCTAGTTCTCCACTTTGATGGCGTTGTCCCGGATGATCTTGCGCCAGCGCGCGGCTTCGTCCTTCAGGAACGTGTCCAGCTCGCCCCGGCTCTTTGCCATCACGCTCACGCCGAGCTTGCCCAGGCGCTCCTGCACCCCGGCGTCGGCAGCGGCCTTGGCGAAGGCGGCGTTCAGGCGGGCCACGGTTTCGGGCGGCGTGCCAACGGGTGCCAGGTAGGCGTTCCAGGATGCGGCCTCGAAATCCGCGAAGCCCTGTTCCTTCATCGTTGGTACGTCCGGCAGCAGCGGATGGCGTTTGTCGGCGGTGACACCCAGCAGGCGGAAGTTGCCGGACTTCGTGAGCTCGACGACGTCGGCCACAGTGGCGCAGATGAAGTGGACCTGATCGCCCAGCAGGGCCTGCACCGCCGGATTGAATCCCCGGAAGGGCACGTGGGTGCCGCTGATCTTGAGTTCCCGCACTAGGCGGGCGGCTGCCAAATGGCTGACCGAGCCGGCTCCGCCTGAAGCGTAGTTCAGTCCAGCGGGCGTTGCATTCGCCGTGGCCACCAGATCGGCGACGGTCCGGATGTTCGATCTGGAATGAACGGCAAAGACCAGCGGCGTGGCCGTGATGCCGAATACCGGGGTGAAGTCCCGGGTCCAGTCGTACGGCATCTGCTGCAGGCTGGGCAGGATCACGTGCCCGGTCGCCATGAGAAGCAGGGTGTAGCCGTCCGCCTTCGACTTGGCCGCGGCCTGGGCACCGATGATCCCGTTGCCGCCCGAGCGGTTGTCGATGACAACGGCCTGGCCGAGTTCGGCGCCCGCCTTCTCGCCGACGATGCGCGCCATGACGTCGCCGATGCCGCCCGCCCCGTAGGGCACGATGACTTTCACCGGTGCGGTGGGGAAAGTTTCGGCTGCCATGGCGCCGCTGGACAGCGTGAGCGCCATGGCAGCGCCCGCGAGAAATCTTTTCAAACTAGGCATCGATGTCTCCTTGTATGCGTGCAGATGCAACTTGCAAGCCACTTCGCAGGCGCTTGAGTCGTTGTTGGAATGGACCGGAACGTCCACGCCATGGACAAAGGTGTTTGTGCGAAACACACCCGTGCGGGTGTGCGGCACTGGGGGCAATGCGTGACGCCGTGGCACGCGGATTGCACGACATCCCGGTGGATGTTCCCACTGGCATGGCAAAAGGAAGAGACATGAGATCACCACAGGCAGTCACCCTGGCAGCAGCGCTGCTCTGCGCGATCACTGCCGTTTCGTCGCACGCGCAGGTTTCCAACGATGTCGTGAAGATCGGCGTCATCGTGGACAAGAGCGGCGTGTACTCCGCCAACGGAGGCATGGGGGTGGTTCGGGCGGTCGAGATGGCCGTCAAGGACTTCGGAGGCAAGGTGCAGGGCAAGCCGATTCAGATCGTCTCGGCCGACTACCAGAACAAGGTCGACATCGCAGCTTCTAAGGCCCGCGAGTGGCTGGACGTCGACAAGGTCGATGTGATCATCGAGTCGACGGACTCCGCGGCCGCCATTGCCATGCAGAAGATCGCTGCGGAAAAGAAGAGGCCGATCATCTTCGCGGGCTCCGCCTCGACCGCGCTGACCAACAAGGAGTGCTCGGCCTACGGCATCCATTGGGTCTACGACACCTATGCACTGGCGACTGGAACCGGTCGCGCTGTCGTGCGCGATGGGGGGGACAGCTGGTACTTCATCACGGCGGACTATGCGTTCGGCAATGCGCTCGAAGCCGACACGACCGCGGTTGTGAAGTCCACGGGTGGCAAGGTTGTCGGCGCGGCCAAGCATCCCCTGAACGCATCGGACTTTGCTTCGTTCCTGCTGCAGGCCCAAAACTCGGGCGCAAAGGTTGTCGGCTTGGCCAACGCCGGCAAGGACACGCAGAACGCCATACGTCAGGCCAACGAGTTCGCCATCACCGCCAAGCAGACCCTGGCTGCGTTGCTGATCTTCGACACGGACATCAAGGGGCTGGGCCTGAAGGCGGCGCAGGGCATGGTCTACACCACAGCCTTCTACTGGGATCAGAACGAGGAAACGCGCGCGTTCTCCCATCGCTTCCACGCGATTCATAAGGGCATGCCGACGATGATCCATGCCGGCGCGTACTCGGCGACGATGCATTACCTGAAGTCTGCCGAAGCACGCAAGACGGATGAGCCCGAGGACGTGCTCGACCAGATGCGAAAAACACCGGTCAATGATTTCTTTGCCAGGAACGGCGTGATCCGAAAGGACGGGCGCATGGTGCACGACATGTACCTCGCACAGGTCAAGACGCCCTCGGAATCCAAAGGCGAGTGGGACATCGCAAAAATCAGAAGCACCATCTCGGGAGACCAGGCCTTTGCGCCGCTCAGCGTCAGCAGCTGCCCCCTGGTCAAGGGTTGAGCAAGTCCCAGGTCGCGAAGGCTGTGCGCGCGTCGTCTCCCAGGCTGCCATTGCGAGTCTCCCATCAGGCGACGTTCCATGGCATCGGGACGAAAAGGAAATCAGGGACGCGCATGACGGCATGGAAATCACTCGTTGACGACTCCTTGAATTCTGGAGCGACGACGAGTGGTTGGCGGTCGCGTTTCGTGCCCGCAGGGTCAGTGGTCGTTACCGGGCCGGTGAGCGCTGGTTACCGTGATCCGCACAAGATGTGTCTTGACCCTGCCGGGGCCCGCGTCGACCATTCGTGCATTCCAAGCAAGCCCGAGACCGCATGACTCACGCACACCTCCCCACCTCATCCGAAACCGCTGCGCAAGCCTTTCGCGAGTCACCGGTCAACGGCCGCATGTTGATCGGCGGCGAACTCGTCGAGAGTTCCGGGGGCGCCTGGATCGAATGCTTCAACCCCGCGACCGAGGACTACATCGGCAAGGTGCCAAAGGCGACCGAGGCGGACGTTCACCAGGCGGTCGACGCCGCAGAGAAGGCACAGGTGTCATGGGCGCAGCTGCCGATGCAGGAGCGCTCGAACTATCTGAACCGGCTGGCCGACGCCTTCACCCGACATGCAGACGAGCTGCTGATGCTTGAGGTGGCCGACAGCGGCAACGCCATCACTTCCATGAAACCGGACCTGGCAAACTGCGTCGAGCGGCTGCGCTACTACGCCGGACTGGGCTTCGAGCTGCAGGGCAACACGATCCCGGGGGCTACGGACAAGTTGCATCTGACCCTGCGCGAGCCCTATGGCGTGGTCGGCCGGATCATCGCCTTCAACCACCCCATCGCCATGGCAGTCCACGGCATGGCCTCGCCGCTGGTCGCAGGCAACACGGTGGTGCTGAAGCCATCCGACCAATGCCCGCTGTCGGCCGTACGGCTGGGCGAGATCGCCCGTGAAGTGCTGCCACCCGGCGTGCTGAACGTCGTCACCGGCGATGGCTCCGCCGGCAATGCGCTTGTGCGCCACCCGCGCGTCAAGCGCCTGTCCTTCATCGGATCGGTGCACACGGGCATGGCGATCCAGCGTTCGGCCGCCGAGGTGGCGGTGAAGAACATCTCACTGGAGCTGGGCGGCAAGAACCCGTTCATCGTCTTCCCCGATGCGCCCGTGGAAAAGGTGGCCGCCGCTGCCGTTGCCGGCATGAACCTGGGGCTGCAAGGGCAGTCCTGCGGCTCTACCAGCCGCCTGTTCGTGCATGACGCCATCTACGATGACGTGGTGAAGGCAGTCACCGAGAGGTACAAGGCGCTGCGCGTCGGTGATCCGTTCGATTGGTCTACCCAGATGGGGGCCCTCAATACGCGCGCCCACCTCGAACGCGTCCAGCAATTCGTGGCGTCGGCGACCTCGGAGGGGGCGCGCCTGGTCGCCGGTGGCGAGCGTCCGGCCGGCAAGTCCTTCGAGAAAGGCCATTGGCTGCAGCCCACCGTCTTCGCGGATGTCACACCGCAGATGCGCGTTGCTCGCGAAGAGATCTTCGGCCCGGTGCTGTCCATCCTGCGCTGGTCGGACGTGGAGGAGGTCATCGCCATGGCCAACGCGGTGGAGTACGGCCTGACTGCCGCGGTCTGGACCAGCGACATCACCCAGGCCTTGCGCACTGCAAAGCGCGTGCAGTCCGGATTCGTCTGGGTCAACGGCGTCAACTCTCATGTGCGTGCCGTGCCCTTCGGCGGCTACAAGAACAGCGGCATCGGCCGCGAGCGGGGCATCGAAGAGCTCTACTCGTACACCGAGGAAAAGTCGGTGCAGATCTTCCTGTGAGCCTTCTGGCCCAACCCATGGAAAACAGCACCCCAGCGACGCCACCCTCTGCGTACGACTTCATCGTCATCGGCTCCGGTTCGGGCGGTGGTGTGGTGGCGGCTCGACTGAGCGAAAACGGAAAGTACAAGGTCCTGTGCCTTGAAGCCGGCACCCGGGGCGCCGGCTACATCTGGACCCGTCCCCCGGTGGGCGGCGGGATGATGATTGAGTCTCCCGAGGTGAACTGGTGCCAGTTTGCGCAACCCAACGCAGAGCTCGGCGGAAGGCGCGTGTATGTGGCGCGCGGCAAGATCCTCGGCGGCTCCAGTGCCATCAACGGCCTGATCTTCAATCGTGGGCAGCGCCTCGACTACGACGCGTGGGAACGCATGGGCTGCACCGGCTGGTCGTACAAGGACGTGCTTCCCTACTTCAAGAAGCTTGAAAGCACCGACATCGGAGCGGACGAGTTCCGGGGGCGTCATGGTCCGATGAAAGTGACGGCGGCCAGCAAGACATCTCCTTTCTACGACCTCTTCATCCAGTCCGCGCAGGCCATGGGACTGCCGGTCAATCCGGACTACAGCGGACCCACCCAGCATGGCGTGGCGATGGCACAGATCAACGTCTGGAAAGGCCTGCGCCAGAGCACGGCGACACAGTACTTGGAGCCCGCGCGCCAGCGGCCCAACCTCACCATCCGCCAGGGCGCGCACGTCACCGCGCTGATCTTCGACGGCAAGCGCTGCGTGGGGGCGCGTTACCGCCGCAATGGCGCCGTCGAAGAGGTTCGCGCTCGGCGAGAGGTGATCCTGAGCGCCGGCGCCATCGGTACGCCGCAGCTCCTGGAGCTCTCGGGCATCGGCAACCCGGCGATTCTTGGCCGCAGCGGCATTCCAGTGGTCCATGCGCTGCCCGGCGTCGGGGAAAACCTGCGGGACCACTTCGGCCCGTCGTTGCAGTGGAGGTTCAACCGCAAAGGTCTCTCGCTGTGCGACCGGGGTCGCGGCTGGGGACTGGTGCGCGAAGTGTTGTCCTATGTCTTCACGCGCAAGGGGTTCATCTCGCAGGGCCTCGCGACGCTGCGCGTGTTCACCCGTTCACACGACGGCATCGAGCAGGCCGACATCGCCTTGCTGGTGAATCCTTTCATGATCGAGGTCAGAAACAAGAAGCGCCTGATGTCGCCGGTCAACGGATTTTTCGTTTTCGCCCAGGTGCAGCGCCCCGAAAGCGCGGGCAGTTCTCACATCCAATCGGCGGACCCCTTGGCGGATCCGGCGATCCACTATGGCTTCCTGGCGACGGAAAAAGACAGGCGCACCGCGGTGATGGCCGTGCGCCGCGCGCGAGAGATCGCCGCAGTTGCGCCGCTGGCGGATGTCATTGCGGAAGAGCTGCAGCCGGGCGCACACGTGCAGTCGGACGAGGACATCCTCGCTTTCATCCGGCGAGCCGGCAACACCACGTACCACCCGGTGGGCACCTGCAAGATGGGCCAGGACCCGATGGCCGTTGTCGATCCGAACCTGCGGGTGCACGGTATCGCAGGCCTGCGAATCGCCGACTGCTCCATCATGCCCATGATCATCTCGGGCAACACCAGCATCCCCGCCATGATGATCGGCGAGCGGTGCGCCGACATGCTGCTGGCCGACGCCGCGCGGCCTGAACTTCTGCCCGTTGCGGCAACGCAGTGCGCCCCGGAACTCGCGCATCACTGAAGGCAACCTGCAGCGCCGACCCAAGGCAGGTACTCCAGGCCCTCCAGCCATCACTTCTTTCGGTGCGCGCCAGCGGGGCGGTAACGGCAAGTGACCCTGGAGGGCACCAAATGCCACTCTGAGCACGCGTGCGGCATTCCAAAATTCAGACCACTCAAAGAGCGAAAGAACCCATGCCTTCACACACGCGCCAGCTTGCCGAATTCGCAGCCGGCCTTCAGCTTTCGGATGTACCACCCGAAGTGGTGGCTCGCGCGAAATCCATCGTCCTCGACGGTCTTGGTTGTGGCCTCTTCGGTGCGCACCTGAAGTGGACTCAGATGCTGGGGGATGTGGTCCAGCGCCTCGAGCCGCAGGGCGGATCGACCTCCATTTGGGGCGGGGGCAAGACCGCTTCCGCCACCAGCGCGGCGCTGATGAATGGCACGATGATCCAGGGTTTCGAGCTGGACGATGCCAACCCTGCATCGATTCACAGCTGTGCTGTGGTGCTGCCGGTCGTGTTCGCTGCGGCCGAGCTGATCGGGCCCGACAAGGTCGATGGCGAGACGCTGTTGACGGCCATCATCGCCGGCTTCGAAGTGGGCCCGCGCGTGGGCCTGTGCATGAACGGGAACCGGATGCTGGCCAAGGGCTGGCACACGCCGGGCCTCTTCGGCGCATTTCCGGCGGCTGTGGCGGCCGGCCGCGTGCTGGGACTCGACAGCGAACAGATTTTCCAGGCCCTCGGCATTGCAGGGCCGCAGGCGGGCGGCATCCTCGCGACGCAATTCGGCTCCATGGTGAAACGCATGCTGTCGGCCAAGGCCGCGCAGAGCGGTCTGTATGCAGCGCTGCTGGCCGCCGAAGGCTTTACGGGCATCGCGGATGTGTTCGAGGAAGAGTACGGCGGCTTTTGCACCACCTTCACCCAGAGTACGGACCAGTTCAATCTCTCCGAGCTGACCGACGGGCTGGGTTCGCGTTGGGAAACCATGCGCATCTCGATCAAGCGGCATGCATGCGTAGGCACCAACCTGTCGACCATGGACGCCATCGAGGACTTGATGGAAGAAGGCTTGAAGGCGCAGGACGTGGAGCGCATCACGGTGAAGATGACCGACGACGCGGTCAAGCACTCGTGGTGGTTGCCCTACGAGCCTGTCGGCCTCACCGCCGCACAGATGCACCTGGGCTTCTGCATCGCGATGAAGCTGATTGACGGCGAGGTCTTCGTCGACCAGATGGTGGAAGAAAACATGGGCCGTCCCGACCTGCTTGATTTCGCCAGGCGCGTCGACTGCGTTCGCGACGAGTCGCGCGAGCAGAGGGGGCGATCGTTCGCGCGGGGCGCCGATGTCGAGGTGGTCCTGAAGAACGGGCGCGTGATCCACAAGGTCATCGATCACTTCCTCGGCAGTTGGCAAAAGCCCATGAGCGACGAGCAGATGGCCGCGAAGTACCGGCGCCTCGCGACCAAGTCGCTGTCACAGCGGAACGTGGATGAACTTGAGCGGCTCGTCAGGAACCTGGAGGCGCAGCCCGCCGTGAATGGGCTTGTCCGGATCCTGCACGGGGACTCGCCGCGCCCCGCAATCCCGCACCAGCCGGTCGCGCTGGCGAAATAAATCTACCAAGGAAAGAGACAGCAATGCACGCAGATGTCCCCGTCCGGCACCCGGACAAGTTCTTTATCGATGGCCGCTGGACGGAGCCTTCCAGCACGAAGACCATTCAGGTGACCAACTCCGCCACCGAGGAATTGTTTCTCACCGTGGCAGAGGCCCAGCAAGCCGATGTCGACCGCGCGGTTGCTGCAGCCCGCAAGGCTTTCGATCAAGGCCCCTGGCCACGCATGACGCATGGCGAGCGTGCACACTGCATACGCGCCATGGCAGCGGAGTTGGACAAGCTCGCCGAACCGCACGCGCGCATCTGGACCACGGAGGCGGGCGCGTTGCACGGATTCACCAAGACGCGCTGCGCCGGCATCAGCAACGACTACCTGTCCTATGCCGCGATGGCCGAGACCTTTCCCTTCCACGAACGTCACAAGCCCAGGTCGGGGGGCGAGGTGGCGCTGCTGGTGCGCGAACCGGTCGGCGTGGTGGCCGCCATCGTTCCCTGGAACGCAGCGCCGGGTGCCATTTCCAGCAAGGTCGGCCCTGCGCTGATCGCAGGCTGCACGGTCATCGTGAAGGTTTCGCCAGAAGCGCCCGGCGCGGCCTACATCCTGGCCGAGGCCTGCGAAGCGGCAGGCTTGCCGCCCGGTGTGGTGAACGTCCTCACAGCCGATCGAGAAGTCTCGGAGTGGCTGGTGCGACATCAGGGGGTGGACAAGGTTGCCTTCACCGGCTCCACCGCGGCTGGCCGGCGCATCGCGTCCATCTGCGGCGAGCGCATCGCGCGCTGCACTCTGGAACTGGGCGGCAAGTCCCCGGCCATCGTGCTGGACGACTACGACGTTGCAACTGCGGCGCAGAACATCGCATCACGCGCGATCTTCCTTACCGGCCAGGTGTGCGCGTCGCTGACTCGCATCATCGTGAGCCGCACGCGCCATGATGCGCTGGTCGAGGCGCTGAGCGAGAACTTCCGCCAGGTCAAGGTTGGCGATCCTTTCGACCCCGCCACCCAGATGGGTCCGCTGGCCATGCATCGCCACCGTGAGCGCGTGGAAGACTACATCCGCAAAGGGAAGGCCGAGGGCGCGACGCTGGCGACAGGCGGCGGCCGTCCGGCCCATCTGGATCGCGGCTTCTATGTCGAGCCGACCGTGTTCGGGCACGTCGAGAACACCCACACCATCGCGCGTGAAGAGATCTTCGGCCCCGTGCTGGCGGTGATCCCGGTCGACAGCGACGAGCAGGCGCTGGACGTCGCCAACGACACCATCTACGGCCTGAACGCCTCCGTCTTCACCAACGACATCGATCGCGCCTATGCGGCGGCGCGCCGCATCCGTGCCGGCACGGTCGGCCACAACGGCATGCGCAACGAGGGAAGCATCGCGTTCGGCGGATTCAAGCAATCGGGTATCGGACGCGAGGGCGGTGCGGAAGGGCTGCGCGCCTATCTGGAAACCAAGGTAGTGGTTCTGGACGGGTTGCCGAGTTCGATGGGCCGCTTTGGGGACTGAGGACAGCCCTTCGCGGGAACGGTATCAACATCAGGAGACACAACATGGCTCACAGCTTCAATGCAGGACTGCCGCGCCGGCAGGTGCTTGCCGCGCTTGTCGGGGCGGGCATTCTGGCGATGGGGAAGACACAGGCTCAGGCGCAAGAGAAACCGGCCTGGCAGCCGTCCGCGCCCGTCAAGATCGTCATTCCCTTTCCGCCGGGCGGATCCTCCGACATTCTTGCGCGCTTCATCAGCGTCAGCGTGGGCGAACGGCTGGGTCAACCGGTGATCGTGGAGAACAAGCCGGGGGCGACGGGCTCGATCGGCGCCGGATACGTCTATGGCGCGCCCGCCGACGGCACCACGCTGCTGCTGGGCATCACGGACGCGAACTCGATCTATCCGCACCTGGTGAAGGGCAAGGTGGACGCGATGAAGTTCGTGCCAGTCTCCCCCCTGGCGTCGACGGGCTACGTGCTGCTCGGCCGGCCCGATCTGCCAGCAGCCAACCTGCAGGAGCTGCTGGCCCTGATGAAAAAGCAGAGCGTCAGCTATGCGAGCGCCGGCACCGGTTCCGGACCGCAGATGATGGCCGTGGCTGTCTCCCAGGCTGCGAAGGCCGACAACCTGCTGCATGTGCCCTACACCGGCATGGCGCCCGCCCTCCAGGCGCTCATGGGCAGCCAGGTCGACATCATGCTGGTGGCTGTTGGTGGCGCCACGCAGTACCGTTCCAAATTGAAGTTCTACGGTGTGAGCTCGGCACAGCGGGTGGCCGTGCTCCCGGACGTCCCCACGCTGAAGGAGCAAGGCTTGAATGTCGTCGGCGAAGCGTGGATCGGCGTGCTGGCGCCTCCCGGCACCTCGACGGCCATCACCACGGCGCTCGCCGATGCGTTCAATCGGGCGACGGCCCGGCCCGAGTACAAGGCGAAGGTGGCGGAACTTGGCATGACCACACTCACCGGGACCACCGCCGAGTTCGGGAAGCTCTATGCGGATGAATACCGCAAGTGGGGCGAGGTGGTGCGGGCTGCGAACATCAAGCTGGAATGAGTCCGGTGTACGGCACTGTCATTGTCGGTGGCGGTTCGGCGGGCTCCGTGCTGGCCAATCGGCTTTCGGCCCGCGGCACCCATGAAGTCCTGTTGCTCGAAGCTGGCGTCGACACGCCGCCGGGCCGCGAACCGCCTGAGCTGCTGGACAGCTACGCGGGCCGGCTGTTCTTCAACCCGCACTTCGACTGGCCGGATCTGCGTGTGACGACTCAAGCGCCCTGGCCCGGCGCGGACGCGGCCAACCGGGCGCCGCTGCGCAAGTACACACAAGCGCGCGTACTCGGCGGTGGCTCCGCCATCAACGGCCAGTTGTTCAATCGCGGCGCTCCTACCGACTACGGCGAGTGGGAGGCTCGTGGCGCTGCGGGTTGGGGATGGAGCGATGTGCTTCCGTACTTCCGCAAGGTGGAGCGCGATCTGGATTGCGACGGCCCCCTGCACGGCAAAGAGGGCCGCATACCGGTTAGCCGCGTCCCGCGTGCGCAGTGGACGGGGCTGTCGAATGCCTTCGCCGATGCCTGCAGGGATGCCGGCTACCCCTACCTGCCCGACCAGAACGGCGAGTTCGTCGAGGGCTATTTTCCGGTGGCCTTCAACAACCAGGATGAGCGCCGCGTTTCGGCTGCCATGGGCTATCTGGATGCCGATGTCCGCAGACGTCCCAACTTGAAAGTCCTGACCCGCACGCATGTGACGCAGTTGCTTTTTGACGGCACGCGATGTGTCGGCGTGAAGGCCCTGGTCGATGGACGGGAACAGGAGTTCCACGGGCACGAGGTCATCTTGTCTTGCGGTGCCATTCACACGCCTGCGCACCTGCTGCGCGCCGGCATCGGGCCTGTGGATCACCTGCAGCAGATGGGGATTCCCGTGCGGGCGCGCAGCGAGGGCGTAGGCCGTGGCTTGATGGATCACCCGTCGATCGGACTGTCTTCCTTCTGCCGGCCTGCCGCGCGGATGAATGGTCTGACGCGGCGCCATTTCCAGGTCGCGTTGCGCTATTCCTCAGGACTCTCCGGCGTACCGACCGGCGACATGTTCTGCGCGGCCCTGAGCAAATCGGCTTGGCATGCGGTTGGCGAACGCATCGCTTCGATGCTTCTTTTCGTCAACAAGACCTACTCCGAGACGGGGCAGGTGCGACTGGCCTCGCGCGACCCGATGGCCGAGCCCAGCGTGGCCTTCAACCTGCTGTCTGACCGACGTGACCTGCAGCGCCTGATGGATGGCTTTCGCAAGGCCGCAGGCCTGCAGGCGAGCGGTCCGATGCGCGCGATGACCGACAAGCCGTTTCCCAGTGCGTTCTCGGAGCGGGTGCGCAACATCAGCCAGATCACGTTGAAGAACCGCATCCTTACAACGGTCGGAGCCGCGCTGCTGGATGGACCCGCGCCACTGCGCCGCTACATGATCGATAACCATGTGGTCGACGGCTTCACTTTCGAGCAGCTCATGCGCAACGATGAAGCACTGGAAGCCTTTGTCCGCAAAGAGGCCATTGGCGTCTGGCATGCCTCCTGCTCCTGTCGGATGGGCAGCGAGGACGATCCTTTGGCCGTGCTGGATCCTCAGGGAAGGGTCAAGGGCGTGCACGGGCTGCGCGTCGTCGACGCCTCCATGTTCCCCGTGGTGCCCTGCGCCAACACCAACTTTCCGACACTGATGGCGGCGGAAAAAATCGCCGACACCATGCACAGTGCTTCGCAGAGCCACTGAATTCAGGCAACACAAGGAGAACCCATGCCTCATCTCGTCATTCAACACACGCCCAACATCAAGGCCGATTTCCAGGAGCTGTGCGTCCGCCTACTCGAGACCCTGTTGTCCATCCGCGATGCGCAGGATCAGCAAGTGTTCCCCGAAGGCGGGACCCGCGTGATGACCTATCCCGCCACCCACTATGCGGTCGGCGACGGCAAGGGCAACTATGGGTTCATGTATCTGAATCTGCGCATCTTCGAAGGGCGAGGCGCGTCTGTGGTCAAAGACACCGGCGACCAGCTGATGGCTGTGCTCAAGGACCACATGGAAGCCGCGCGCAATGCGGTGCCCATGGGCATCACGCTGAACATCGAGGAAACACCGAAAGAGAAGCCCGGTACGGTGGTGCTGTCGTACGAGGGCTTTCACAACAATCTTCGCGCCGTGTTCGGCCGCTAGTGCATTGGCAAATGCGCGATCACATCCCTGATGTCCGCGTAAAGGTCGTGCTTCTTCGGCCGGCTGAAAACGGAACTGTCCTACCTCGGGACCGGAAGGCCACCACGATCGAGCAGTTCATCAAGAAGTTGGATTGCTACATCCGTTGGTACAACGAGAAGTGGATCAAGATCTCTGTTGGCTCTCTCAGTCCCATCGAATACCCAGAGAGTCTTGGACTTGCGACATAAAACCAGTCCAAGTTTCTATCCGCACCCCCGAGGCTCCAAATTTAGAAACCAGGCTTTACAAATGCCCTGAATATGGGAGGACCGATGTCACACTCCGCTGAAAGAATGCTGCACAGCATTACATCTGCCGATAAGCCATAGAGCTTGGCAAGGGGGCCCATGAAATCTGGATCCCTCTCTATGCACATCCTGTTTTCCGCCTGCCCATGCGGTATCGATCATCTCAAGCGCACGCGCCGCAGCACGTGGATGCGAATGCTGCCATGGCTGCGCCTCTATCGCTGCGACAACTGCGGCAAGCATCAGCTCCATTCCGAACGAGAGATCGAGGCCGCCAAGGTCAAAAGAGATGCGCGGCGCCGTTTCGCGAAGAGGTAGCCGCCTTGCCAGCACAAGAACGACTAGCGGAGGCGCCTTCATTCCTGTCGCCTTGCCTTTAGGCGCACTCGGCGAAGAAGGCCTTGCCGGTCCATCGCGTCGCCCGGATGCAGGCCGAGTGTCGCTTGCCCGATCAATTCATCGCGAATGTCCCTAACTGATGATGAAAAATAACTGTTTTCATGAAAAAATGCATGCCTGCATCAACGCAGCCAATGGACGCAGAGCCTGGCCGGGGGAGCGTCATGAAACCGTTTTTCAACTCTGGATTTCATGTCCCATCCGTCTTTCGCCTTCCCGGGCAGTGTTGTTCACCCGGTGAAGCAGCTCTGCCGACGCGCAAGGACGCGCCCGTTTCCCTCGCCTCTGTCGCGGCATCGCCGCGCCCCATGCGGCAAGCCCCAAGCGCCTTGCAAACAGGCGTGGGCGGCGGCCTTCACCATCCGGACCACGCCGCAGCGCTCTTTGCACCTCTTCGCTGCGCCGCTGACTTGCGGCCAGATCGCGTGGTGCCTGCGATGAGCAATGCTTTCACCGAGCGTCTGAAGGAACTCACGACAGACGTCGGCCGCGGATGGCAGGCTGACCTCGCCCGCCGTTGCGGGGTGACGCGTCCGGCAATCACCAACTGGCTTTCGGGTCGAAACAAGGGCATCGAGTCGACGCACCTGTTCGCCATCGCCGACTATTTCCGGGTCCACCCGCGATGGCTGGCCACCGGTGCCGGGCCCAAGTGGGTGGAGGTTCCGATGCAGCTCTCGAAGAATGTGCATCCCAACGTGGGCGAGGTGCTGGTCAAGTTCGAGGAAGTGGCCGCCCGGCACAAGAAGATGAGCGAGTCCGAGCGCATCGAGCTCTACATCTGGCTGGCCGGCGAGAGGCTGAGTGCTGAGGCAGCGGCGGGGCCGCAACCCACGGATTGAAGGCGCGCGGGCCGAACGCGCTCCCCGCTGCAACTTCGCTCAGTCCACCTTCACGCTGAACAGCACCGCCCCGGTGGCGCCCGGCGGAAGGACCAACGCAGCCCGCCGGTGCCGCCGGGCCGCCTGCGAGACGGTGCGCTTGCTCGACTGGCGCGACGGTCAGATGCGCAATGGCAAGGTAGTCGCCATGAAGGACACGCAGGTCACCTTTGCAAGAGGAAGGCTCGCGGCGTGAATGGAAGCTGCCCTACGCGGCAATAGAGGCCGCAGCTCCTTCGCGCCCAACAGCGACGGCATCTGCGCGCCCCGCACCACCGCAGAACATGCCCGCGCGTGGTGACTTCCGTTGCGGCGAGAAGGTCTCGTTCGACGACAAGTATCTCCAGCCTCAGGTGGGCATCATCGTGCGCATCAACTAGCGCACCGCCACCCTCGACACCGGCAACGGGCATTCATGGCGAGTGCCGTTCCACATGCTCCGCGAAGTCTTCGACGTCTGAGCGCACGGACGCGGTCAAGAGGGTGCTGAGGTGACGCTTACGCGCGATGTCCAGGATCTTCGGCAGAAGACCAGAACCGATGCGGCTCGCTAGCTGCGCCCCCGCCTACAGGCCCGGTATCTTGGACAGTCGTTCCGCCACTGCGTCGACCACCATCGTCGAAGCGTGTCGCTCCAGACACGCGGGTTGAATCCGTGCGTCAGCTGAAGTGCTCGCAGAGGAAATTGACGAAGGCGCTCACTTTGGGGGCTCACCAGTCGCCGCGATGCGTGGCCTGCTCAAGCGGATGGGCCGCCATTCGCGCAACTTGAATCCGTTGGAACTCGATGCGGGTGCCCGGTGTCGTCCTAGCGCCGGTGGCGCAGTGCCTCGACGATCAGCGACAGTGCGGACGACGATTGCCGCCGACTGGCGAAGAAGATGTGGAGCCCAGGGGAAGTCGGGCACCAGTCCTTGAGCACGGCTTGAAGTCGACCGCTCTTGAGATGGGGGCGTGCCAGTTCTTCCGGCATGTATGCCAAGCCACATCCGGACAGTGCCGCCTCCACGACCGGGTAGATGCAGTTGAATGTCCACGAACCTTCAACCCGGACCTGCAGATTTCGTTTGCCCTTCTTGAGTTTCCATGCCTGCACGCCGTCGCGCATCGAGATGCGCATGTTGATGCACTCGTGCGCGGTCAGGTCTGACGGGGACTCGGGCGGGGGATGCTTTTTCAGGTAGGACGGCGCACCGACGATTGCCATGCGGATGTCCGGCGAAATCCGGACTGCCGTCATGTCCTTGGCGATCTGGTCGCCGAAACGCACCCCCGCATCAAAGCGTTCCGCCACGATGTCGGTCAGTCCCGGTTCGATCGCCACCTCGATCTTGACGTCGGGATATTTCGATTGGAGCTCGGAGAGCTTGGGCCAGAGAATCGTGTTCGCCGCGAAGTCCGAGGCTGTGATGCGCACGGTCCCTGCGGGCTTGTCGCGAAGTTCGTCGAATGCGGCCAACTCCGCGGTGATGGACTCGAATCGAGGGGCCACTCTCTGGACAAGACGCTCACCTGCCTCCGTCGGCGACACACTGCGGGTCGTGCGCGTCAGCAGACGCAGACCCAGCCTCGTTTCCAATGTGCGAACGGTGTGGCTGAGTGCGGACTGGGAAACGCCCAGTTGAACTGCCGCGCGGGTAAAGCTTCGCTCGCGCGCAACGGCAAGAAAGGCCAGGATGTCGCGAAAGCTCTCACCAGACATGCAAGCTGCTCCGAAGCTAGGCTCTGTAACGCAGAGCTTCGACCAGCAGGGTCATCGCACGCGAAGGCTGGCGTCTATTGGGATAGTAGAGGTGAAACCCCGGCCACACCGGGCACCAGTCCTCCAGCACGGAGATGAGTTGTCCCTTCAACAGCTGAGGCCGCACCATATCCTCCGGCAGGTAGGCGAGACCGAAGCCGGCCTTGGCCGCCTCGAAAATGTCGTAGGCATTGTTGAAGGTGACCGTTCCATCCACCCGCGCATTCGTCGTGCGCTTGCCCTTGACGAACTCCCATTCGTAGAGGCTCCCATAGGTGGAGGTGCGCAGATTGATGCAGACGTGCTCGGTGAGATCGCGTGGCGCTCTTGGCGTTGGCCGCCCCGCGAAGTAGGACTTCGCCCCCACGACCATGTTGCGAACATCAGGGCCGATCCGCACTGAAATCATGTCCTGCGCCAACTCCTGGCCGAAACGCACACCCGCGTCGTAGCCGCGCGCCGCGATATCGACGCTCTCATACTCGTTGATCAGCTCGACCTTGATGCAGGGATATTTCGGGAGGAACTTCGACAGCTTGGGCCACAGAGTGCTCCGGATGGCGTAATCGATGGCGGTGATCCGGATCGTTCCCATGGGCTCGTCCCGAAGCTCACTGAGCGACTGGATCTCCGCTTCGATCTCGTCGAACTCAGGCGCCAGACGATCCAGCAAACGTTGGCCCGCCTCGGTCGGCGACACGCCCCGCGTGCTGCGCATGAGAAGGGGAACGCCCAGCCTTTCCTCCAATGCTCGGACGGTGTGGCTCAAGGCTGGCTGTGTGACCCGCAGCCTGGCCGCCGCGCGCGTAAAGCTGCGTGCACGTGCAACGGCGATGAAGGCTAGCAAGTCGCTGAAGCTGTCACGTGACATTGATGAATCCCCAATAGGGCAGCATTGATGTTACTGGCTTCAGCTGAAGCCGGATGGAATTCGAGGAGCCGATTCATGAGCATGGCTTATGGGGGTATGCGAATTCTGCTGACTACTCCAGTCGGGACGCGCAATCTAAAGTGCATCTGCAGCAAAGGAGTGCAGGCGTTCGCTGAGCGGGCCGAGCCTTGCAAGCTACGACCAAGGCCATCGAGAGCGCTCGGCGCGCCCCGACCGTACCCAAGGAAACGAAATGTCGATCTCGAGAAATTCCTTGATCTCCGCCGCGATCCTGTTTGCAATGCCGGCGTTCGCGCAATCCGCAAACCCCACTAACGGCGCCAGCGTCATCGGTTCGCCGAAGGTCACGCTCAACCACGGCACCGCGCGCATTCAGGACACCACGCCCCGCGACTGGTCCATGCAGGTGGTGAGCGACGACCTCGACTATCCGTGGGACATCGCGCGCGCCGGGGATCGATTCCTGCTGACCGAAAAGGCCGGCAACATCGTTGTGATCGAGAGCGGGCGGCAGCGGCGCTACGTGCTCGAGACCTCCGACCCCATCGTGGACGAAGGTGGCGCGGGCCTGCTCGGCATGGCGCTGTCCCGTGACTTTGCGCAAAGCGGCGTTGCCTACTTCTATCACTCGTACCGCTCCGATGCGGGGCTCACCAACAAGGTCATCCAGGCGCGATTCGACGGCAACGCCTGGCGCGAAGTCCGCGTGCTGCTGGCGGGGATTCCCGGCCACCGGCTCTACAACGGCGGGGCCGTTGCCATCGGGCCTGACGGGCACTTGTATGTGGCCACCGGCTGGACGGCCAACCGTGAGCGGCCGCAGGACCGGAACAGCCTGGCGGGCAAGGTACTGCGTATGACACCGGACGGACGGGCGCCGCAGGACAGCCCCGACTCCCTGATCTATTCTTCCGGCCATCGCAATCCGCAGGGCATGGCGTGGAATCCGGCTGGCGAATTGTTCGTGGTCGAGCACGGCGAGTCCGGTCACGACGAGATCAACCGGATCAGGCCGGGCGCGAACTACGGCTGGCCCCTCGCCGAAGGCGCCGAGCGGCGCAATGGCATGGAGCCGGCCTGGATCGAGTCCGGCCGCAGTACTTGGGCGCCGGCGGGAGCCGCGTTTGCCGGCAACGAACTGCTGGTTGCGGCGCTCGGTGCGCGTGGACTGTTCGTTGTGGACGAAGGCGCCAAGGCGCTCAAGCTCGTGTTCAGCTCCAGCGACCGCATCCGGGGCGTACTGCCGGTCGGGCGCGACCTTTACCTGATCACGACCAATCGGTCGCCGAGAGGGGCAGGCCCCTCGAAGGACCGATTGCTCCGACTGTCGCCAAGGGGATGAAATGAATCGCCGAAACCTGCTCGCGCTCGCGCTCGCCACCCCCGTGGCCTTTTCCGAAACGCGCGCCCAAACGCTTTCGTCCGACGACTATCGTCAGATGCAGGTGGGACGCGACGAACCCATTCTGGAGCCGAACCTCCTGATCATCGACGCGCACCAGCACCTGGTCGACCGGCCCGGCCTGCGCTACATGATCGACGACTACCTGGCTGACACGCGAGCCGGCCATCGGGTGATCGCTTCGGTGTACGTCGAGACCTTGGCCTTCGCTCGAACCGATGGCCCCGCAGTGCTACGCCCGCTGGGAGAGATCGAGTTCGCCAATGGGATCGGCGCGATGTGCGACAGCAGCCGCTACGGCTGCCGGGCCTGCGCCGCCATCGTGGGGCACGCCGATCTGCGGCTGGGGGATCAGGTGGCCGAACTGCTGGACCGGGCGATGGAGCGCGCGCCCGATCGGTTCCGCGGCGTTCGTCAGGTCACGATCGAGGATCCATCGGAGGCGCCCTACCGCTTCATTCCGAATCGGCCGCCAAGCGGTGTGATGAAGAGCCCAGGCTTCCGCCCGGCCTTCGCTCATCTCGCCAAGCGCGGCTTGAGCTTCGACGCAGCGGTCTTCCATCACCAATTGCCGGAAGTGATCGAACTGGCGGATGCCTTTCCCGACACCACCATCGTGCTGAACCATTGCGGGCATGCGATGGCGATGGAACTGGATGCAACGGCGCGGGAACAGGTGTTCCGCGAATACCGCAGGCTGATGATCGAAGCCGGCCGGCGTCCGAACATCCACTGCAAGGTGGGCGGGCTGGGCATGCCCTTTTGGGGCTTCCGGTTCGAGGAACGCAAGGATCCCATCGGGTACCGAGAGCTGGCGGCGGCTTGGCGCCCCTACGTGGAAACCACCGTCGAGGCCTTCGGCGCCAGCCGCTGCCTGATGGAAAGCAACTATCCGCCGGACGGCCGATCCGCTGGCTTCGTCCCCCTGTGGAACGCGCTGAAGCATATCGTTCGCTCGGCCTCGGGCGATGAGAAGGCCGCACTGTTCCATGGCACCGCCGCCAAGGTGTATCGCATACGCCAGCCTGGTGTGCAGGTTGTGACGCCTTCAGCTTCATAGGCCCGAGACCCACCGGCAAAGCTCCAGGGACAGATGACGTCCGGGAGCTGGGTCATCGCCATCCAGAATTTTTTACCCAAATGAAATCATGAAAATCTCCTTCGAGAACCAGGTAGCACTCGTGACGGGCGCGGCCTCGGGCATCGGGCTGGCAACCGCCAAGGCCTTCGCGCAGGCGGGTGCATCCGTTGCGTTGGCGGACGTGAACGGTGACGGTGCACGCGCCGCCGCCGATGAGTTGGTGGCCGCTGGATTCAAAGCCATTGGCATTCGCTGCGACGTGGCCGATCTGGGCGAAGTCGAGGCCATGGTCAAGGAAACCGTTTCCGCGTTTGACCGCCTGGATGTGGCATTCAATAACGCCGGCATCCAGAACGCACTCGCGGAGACCGCCGATGCCAGCCCCGATGACTTCGACCGCGTGAACTCGGTCAACCTGCGAGGAATCTGGGGCTGCATGAAGTACGAGTTGCAGCACATGCGGCAGCAGGGCAACGGCGCCATCGTCAACTGCTCCTCGCTGGGCGGCTTGGTCGGGGGTGCCGAACGTGGCACCTATCACGCCGCCAAGCACGGCGTTCTCGGCCTGACCAAAAGCGCGGCCCTGGAATACGCCACGCGGAACATCCGGGTCAATGCCGTGTGCCCGGGCCTGATCTGGACGCCGATGGCGGACCAGATGGTCGCCGCTGGCCAGAAGGAGGCCCTCGACGCCATGCTTCCTGGCATTCCCATGCATCGGCATGGCCGGGCAGAGGAGGTCGCCGACGTCGTGCTGTGGCTGTGCAGTTCCGCCGCCAGCTACGTGACCGGGCAATCCATCTCGGTGGACGGCGGACTAATCATGCGCTGACCGCGCCCCGTGGACCGTCGTTCTTCCCCTGCCAGCGAACCTTCGTCCGTCACTTTTCAGTCCGATGGCGGCAGTCATGCGCGCCGTGCAATTCACATCAGGAGATACGCCGCATGCTCGAAGAATCCAACGCCCCAAGCCGCTCCAAAGCGAAAACACTTGGACCTAGAGGCATCGCGCTGATCGCGCTCGGCCTGTTAATCGTGGCCTTCGGGCTCTTCATGCTCGTGGGCGGGATTCGCCTCATCACGCTCGGCGGCTCCTGGTACTTTTCGCTGGCCGGAATCGGGGGCGTCGTCGCAGGCATCCTTACCGTGCTGCGGCGCCCGCTGGGCACTGTGATCTATCTGGTATTCCTTGCGGCTACGGCAGTCTGGGCGGTGTGGGACTCGGGATTCGCTTTCTGGCCCCTGTTCTCGCGCCTTTTTGCGCTGGCCGCAATTGCGCTCCTTTTGCTCCTGCTCATGCCTGCCTTGCGCGGCGATGAACATGCGGCATCCCGACGGCCGGGCTACGTGTTGGCTGGCTTGATCGCCGTGGGCTTGGGAGCCACGCTCTACACCGCCTTGCAGCCGCATCCGGTCCAGACGGCGGACGGTGCACCCGCACCAGTTCCCGGCCGGGCCGTCGCGACTGCGGCAGGTGGAGACTGGCGACATTGGGGACGCACGCCATCCGGTACGCGCCATGCGCCGCTGGACCAGATCACCCCCGAAAACGTCGCCGGCCTGCAGGTCGCCTGGACCTATCGGACAGGCGAGACTCCGACGAGCGGCAGCCAGACGCACGTCGTCACGCCGCTGCATGTGAACGGCATGCTGTACGGCTGCACGCAGTCGAGTCGGCTGTTCGCGCTCGATGCGGACACCGGCAAGGAGCGCTGGACCTTCGATCCGAAGACCGGCAAGAGCATCTTCCCCCGCTGCCGGGGTGTGGGCTACCACGACGTCACGGCGAACGGCACCGCAGCGACTGCGCCTGCCGGCGAGCAGCCGATGGCAGCTTGCACGCGCCGGATCATTGCCACGACCGTCGATGCCCGCATCGTTGCGGTGGATGCGATGACCGGCCAGCCCTGCGCGGACTTCGGCGACAACGGCACGGTGAATCTGCGCGTCGGCATGGACAAGGGCAAGCCGGAGTTCTACTTCCCGACCGCGGCGCCGACGGTGACGCGCAACCTCGTGATCGTTGGCGGCCTCATCTGGGACAACCAGGAGCTGGGCGAACCGTCGGGCGTCGTCCGGGCCTTCGATGTGCGCACCGGTGCGCTGGCGTGGGCCTGGGACCTGGGCAATCCGGCCATCACCGGCTTGCCGCCCGAAGGCGAGAGCTACACGCCCGGCACACCGAACGTCTGGTCCACGCCGGCCTTCGACGAAGCGCTCGGTCTCGTGTATCTGCCCACCGGCAATGCCACCCCGGACTTCTGGGGCGGACATCGCACGCAGGCGGATGATCGCTACTCCTCGTCGATCGTGGCATTGGACGTCGCAACGGGTCGCGAACGCTGGCGCTTCCAGACCGTACGCCACGATCTCTGGGACTACGACGTGCCATCGCAGCCCGCGCTCTACGACGTGCCGGACGGCAAAGGTGGAACCACGCCGGCGCTGATCCAGACCACCAAGCGCGGACAGATATTCATGCTTGACCGGCGCGACGGCACGCCCATCGCCGAAGTGGTGGAGCGGCCCGTGCCGCAAGGTGGCGTCGCCGGCGAGCGGTTGGCCGCTATGCAACCGTACTCAACAAGTATGCCGTCCATCGGTACGGAGCCGCTGAGTGAACGGCGTATGTGGGGCCTGACGCCGCTGGACCAGTTGATGTGCCGCATCGACTTTCGCAAGGCGCGCTACGAAGGCGAATTCACACCGCCGAGTGAGCAATGGACGATTCAGTATCCGGGCTGGATGGGTGGCACGACATGGGGTTCGAGTTCCATCGCCGAGAACCTCGGGTATCTCATCCTCAACGACACCCGTGTGGCCGTCCTGAACCGGCTGGTTCCCCGCGCCGCTTACGACGCCAAGGCCAGCGCTGACGGTGGGCATACGGGCGGCGCGCCGCAGCGCGGCACGCCATGGGGCATCGAACAGCGGCGGTTCCTGTCGCCACTGGGCGTTCCCTGCCAGGAGCCTCCGTACGGCACGATCAACGCGATCGACCTGAGCACGCGCCAGCTCGTCTGGTCGATGCCGCTGGGCACCACCGAGGAAACGGGGCCTTTGGGCATCGCCACGCGGCTGCCCATGCCGATCGGCATGCCGACGCGAGGTGGCCCGATCACGACTTCTTCCGGCCTGATCTTCATGGCTGCTGCGCAGGACAACTACTTTCGCGCCCTGGATGTGCGTACTGGCCGCGAGCTCTGGAAGGAGCGTTTGCCGGTGGGCGCGGAGACCGTGCCGATGACCTACGTGTCGCCGGCAGGCGGCCGCCAGTTCGTGGTCATCAGTGCCGGTGGCAATTCCTCGACGACGAAAAAAGGGGACTACGTCGTGGCGTTTGCCTTGCCTCGGTAAAGCCCATTGCCTGAGCCCGCCGCCATGCCGGCAGGCTCAGTCAGGGGCGGTCGGTCCTGACCTTACAACCGCATCAGAATCGACTTGGTCTGCGTATAGGCCTCGATGGACTCTGCGCCCAGTTCGCGACCATAGCCAGACTGCTTGTAGCCGCCGAAAGACATCACCGGGTCGCCTTCCGCGTAGGTGTTGATCCAGACCCGACCGGCCTTGAGCGCGCGCGCCACGCGGTGTGCACGACTGACGTCACGCGTCCAGACAGCGGCGGCCAAACCGTATTCCGTGTCGTTGCCCTTGAAGACTGCATCGTGCTCGTCCTTGAACGGGATGATGGACAGCACTGGCCCGAAAATTTCTTCGCGCGCGATGGTCATTTCATTGGAGACATTCCCGAATACAGTGGGCTCGACAAAGTAGCCGACGTTGCCCTTGCGCTGCCCGCCCACAGCCAGTTGCGCGCCTTCGTTCTTCCCCGCGTCGACATAGCCCAGTACGCGCTCCATCTGTCTCTGGGAGATCAGCGGGCCAAGCTTCGTGTCGGCATCCAGCGGCGACCCGACCTTGTAGGTCGCTGCCAGTCTCGCCACACGCTCCACCGCTTCTTCGTGGAGGCTTTCGTGTACGAACAAGCGAGTTCCCGCCGAGCAAATCTGGCCGGAGTTCTTGCAGAAGGTGTCAACGGCGACCGCAAGTGCGCGGTCCAGATCCGCGTCCGGGAAGACAATGTTCGGTGACTTCCCGCCGAGTTCCAGCGATACCCGCTTGAGATTGCCGGCGGACGCCTGCAGCACCTGGCGGCCTACCGCGGTGGAGCCCGTGAAAGCGACCTTGTCGATGCCGCCGTGCGCCGACATCGCAGCACCCGCCGTGGCGCCGTAGCCCGGCAAGATGTTCAGGACACCAGGCGGCAGGCCAACCTCTTCGATCAGTTCGGCAAGCCGCAAGGTGGTCAGCGGTGCCTGTTCTGCCGGCTTGAGCAAGGCTGTATTGCCGCAAGCCAGCGCCGGCGCGATCTTGTTGGCCGCCATCACCAGCGGCACGTTCCAGGCATTGATCAGCGCGCAAACGCCCACCGGCTCGCGCAACATGTACTGGAAGCGGGCAGCGTCCGTCGGGTTGGTGGTGCCGCAGATCTTCGAGGTCCATCCCGCGTAATAGCGGAAGATCGTGGCGACTTGCGCGGCGCGGCCGATGTTGTCGGACAGCGGTGCGCCCATGTCCAGGGTTTCGAGGTACGCGAGTTCCTGTGCGTGACGCTCGACCGCATCGGCGATCTTCAGGAGCAGGTGGGCGCGTGCGTGCGGCGAGATGCCGCTCCAGGTTGGCGCATCGAACGCGCGACGCGCCGCGACGACGGCGGCATCGATGTCGGCGCTGTCAGCCTCGGCCACGGTGGTCAGAACTTCCTCGGTCGCAGGATTGGTCGTTTCAAAGGTCTTGCCCGACTGGGCTTGGACCCATTTGCCGCCGATCAGCAGCCCCTTGGGGCCGCTCTTGAGCCAATCCAAGGCCTTGCGTTGCTCCGGGCTGGGGTGATGGGGGAGGGATGGCGTCTCGTGCATGGTCATGTCGATTTTTCTGTTGATGGGTGGCGGTGTGGTGCTGCCTGCAGATCAGGCATCCACCTGGGTCGAGAGCGACAGTGGCTCCCACTCGTCGAGCTCCTGCACGATGGTGAGGATGTCGTCGCGGATCATTTCTCGATAAGCACGGATCGTTGTGGATTTGTTTGCACGAACCGGCCGGCGCATGAGCGCGCTCGACTGGCCTGCGATCAATCCGCAAAACGTGTGCCTGCGAGATCTGCCTGCGACACGTCGTCGAGACGCTGGAATTCTGTCCGTGATGGACACAACCGTGGTTGCCGCAAACACATGCGTGCCAACCCGTCTTCGAGAACGAGCTGCAGCCTTCCTGCGTTGATATGCGACCGGGCCAAGTCTTCAGGAACGAAGGCGAGGCCGTGGCCGTCGAGCGCCGCTTGGAGCATCTGGGGCCGCGTCATCCAACTCGCCGACCGTCGACAGCTTTGCCTCGCACGGGCTTCGATGTGCCCGGCGTTGTTCACTGGCGCGCCTGCAACAGTGCGTCGCGCATCGGGTGTCTTCAGCGCGATCAGGGTGTGTTCGCAGCGAGCAGAAGAGGGGAAAGATCATCAATAAGCGAGCGCTTCTTCATGGCATGTGGATTGCACAGGTAAGTCCGACTCAGCCCTTTCCGTATGCGCCAAATGCGTTGTTGAGTCCGGAGCTTGCCGAGAGCTCCTCTGTACGGACCTATCGCTACATTGAAGGAGACAACATGAAGATTCAGAATCGCCGGCCACTGCTGACCATGGTGATGGCGCTGGCCTTCGCCGGCACGGCGCAGGTGTCTGCTGCCGACACTTTTCCTACCAAGCCGATCCGCATCATCGTGACGTCCGCGCCGGGAGGCTCACTCGATGTGACGACACGCGTTGTCGCCAAGGAAATGGGCGAACGGCTCGGCCAGCCCGTGATCATCGAAAATCGCGTCGGCGCCGGTGGCCTGGTCGCGATCCGCGCCGTCAAGGCATCGCCGGCCGATGGCTACACGCTGTTGGCATCCGTGAACACCATTGCAGTCCAGCAAGCGGTGAGTCGGGAGCCTGGTTATGACGTGGCGAAGGACTTTGCGGGCATCGGTCCCATGACGCGCTCGCAGTTTCTGCTGCTGACGTCGCCCAATGCGCCGGACAAAACTTTGCCGGAATGGCTGGCCCGTGCAAAGGCAAAGCCGGGCACCTTGACCTATGCGTCGGCAGGCAGCGGCAGCACGACCCATCTGGCGGCGGCGATGTTCGGCCACCGCGCTGGCGTGAACCTGCAGCACATTCCATACAAGGGAAATTCCGCGGCCTGGCCCGATCTGATTGCCGGACGTGTGGGACTGCTCATGGAGGCGTATGGCAGCGCATCGTCGATGCTGCGCGCGGGGCAACTCAAGGCGCTGGGCTCGTCGGGTACCACCCGCCTGGATCTGCTGCCCGATGTGCCGACGATCGCCGAGCAAGGGGCGCCTGGCTACAGCTTCTACCTCTGGATGGGCTTGCTCGCGCCAGCGGGTACGCCGAAGGACGTGGTGCAGAAACTGTCGGAGGCGCTGGTTTTCGCGTTGTCCAAGCCCGAGTTGAAAAAGCGTTTTCGCGATGAGGGTTCGGAGGTCATGACCATGAGTCCCGACGAGTTCACGCGCTTCGTTCGGGACGAGGCGACTTCACTGACGAAGCTGGTGAACGATCTGGCGCTGCCGCGTGAGTAGAGGGGGCAGCAGCCAGCGGCCGGAGGGCCGCAAGCCGAGCCACTGATCTTTGAGGGGCATCCGGTGCGAGCGGATGGCATCGCCCCCTTCGTGCGGTTCGCCGCACGAAGGGGCGTCGCGTAGCCGTGCATGCCAGCGAGGCGATGACTGCTTACCGCATCCCGGGTGCGTCTGGGGGCGGACTGAAAAGCCAGTCGAAGCGTTGGCGATAGGCCTGCTCGAAGGCAGCAATCGTGGGCTCGTATTGCAGGGTCAGGCCGATGTCATCCAACCCCTCGACCAGGCAGCGCTTGCGGAACGCATCGACCTCGAAGGCGTAGACGCTGCCGTCGGGCCCGGTCACGCGTTGTTCGAGAAGGTCAATGCGCAGTGGACGGCCGGGGGCCGCAGCCAGTTGCTCGCGCAGACGTCTGCAGATCGCGAGGTCCAGCCGCACCGGCAACAAGCCTGTCTTGAACGCGTTGGCATGGAAGATGTCGCCGAAGTCCTCCGCGATCACGCAGCGGATGCCGTAGTCTATCAATGCCCAGGCGGCCTGCTCGCGGCTGGAGCCTGCGCCGAAGTTCTGGTCCGCCACGAGGATCGCGGCCGCGCGGTACTGCATCTGGTTGAGCACGAAGGCCGATAACTCCTGTCCGGCTTCGTCGAAACGCATGTCGCGGAACAGGAAGTCCTGGAAACCCTCCTGCCGCGGTCGGCGCAGGAACCGAGCTGGCAGGATCTGACCCGTATCCACGTTGGCCATTTCCAGCGGAGCTGCGATGCCTTCGAGAATGGTGAATGCCTGCATGTCAGCCTTTCAACGTGCGCACATCGGTGATGCGGCCGGTGAGCGCCGCAGCCGCCGCCATGGCCGGGCTGAGCAGGTGTGTGCGGCTGCCTTTGCCCTGCCGGTCGGTGGTGCTGCGGTTCGAGGTCGATGCACAGCGCCTGCCGGGGGCGACCACGTCGCCGTTCATCGCGACGCACATGGAGCAGCCGGACTCGCCCCACTCGAAGCCCGCGTCGCGGAAGACACGGTCCAGCCCTTCGGCTTCGGCTGCCAGTTTGACCTGGGAGGAGCCAGGAACGACCAGCGTCGGCACTGCGGCACGGCCGCCGCGAACAACATCGGCGGCCGTGCGCAGGTCTTCCAGCCGAGCATTGGTGCACGAGCCGATGAAGACCTGGTCGATGACGATGTCGGTCATCGGGGTGCCCGGCGCCAGGTTCATGTAGTCCAGTGCCTTGCGCATGGCGGCGCGGCGCTGCGGATCGATCTCGGCCTCGGGGTCCGGCACGCAGGCGTCGACGGGAATGGCGTCCTCCGGGCTGTTGCCCCAGGTCACCATGGGCGCGAGCGTGCGCGCGTCGAGCGACTCCTCGCGGTCGAATACGGCATCGGCGTCGGATGGCAGCGTGCGCCAGTAGACCAGGGCCTTGTCCCACTGCACGCCCGCAGGTGCGAACGGCCGTCCCTTCAGATAGGCGTAGGTGGTTTCGTCAGGTGCCACCATCCCGGCTCGGGCCCCGGCGTCGATCGACATGTTGCAGACGGTCAGGCGCTGTTCGATGGACATGGCGCGGATCGTCGAGCCGGCGTATTCGATCACATGACCGGCAGCGCCATTGGCGCCGACCTTGGCGATGATGGACAGGATCACGTCCTTGGCCGTGACCCTCGACGGCAAGACGCCATCCACCGTGATGCGCATGGTCTTCGAGCGCTGCTGCCAGGTCGCCTGGGTCGCCAACACATGCAGGATGTCGCTGGCCCCAAGCCCGAATCCGAGCGCGCCCAGCGCCCCGTGCGTGGAGGTGTGCGAATCGCCGCAGACCAGCACCATGCCCGGCTGCGTGATGCCCTGTTCCGGACCCACGACGTGGACGATGCCCTGCCGGGGATCGTCGAGCCCGAAATGGACGATGCCGAACTTGCGTGTATTGCGCGCCAAAAGTTCGACCACGTGACGTTGATCCCCATCGGCGATGGCCGCAATGTCATGGCTGCGCGTGGAGACGCCATGGTCGGGCGTGGCAAAGACCTGATCGGGACGGCGCACGCCGAGGCCGCGGGCCTGCAGGAAATCGAAGGCATGGCCGGAGCCGTCGTGGGCGAGGTGGCGCGCCACGTGCAGCAATGTCTGGCCATCGTCGCCCTGCGTGATGGCGTGTGCATTCCAGATCTTGTCGTAGAGGGTCTTGTTCATGGGATCGTGGAGGCAGGCTTGCAACGAGCGCTGTCCTGCGCGTTTTTTGTGCAACTACCGTGCCGACACGAGCGCCAGGGAAACACAGGTGTTGCGGGTGGCCGTTTGTGTTTGCCGTGGACATTCTGCGTGGCCTGCGTCGCCCTCGCGTACATGGCACAGGGCCATTGCAGGGTCCACTTGGCTCCATGCCCTCTGCAAGCCCATTCCCGACCCGGTGGGGTGGGCTGGCATCCCTATTGCTCCCCGTGTCTTCGTGAACTCAGAAATCTACGACTACATCATCGCCGGAGCCGGGACCGCTGGCTGCGTGCTGGCGCGCCGGCTCTCCGACCAGACCGACTGCCGCGTTCTGCTGCTGGAGGCCGGCCCGCCGGCCGACGACTTCTGGATCCGCACGCCCGCAGGCATGGCCAAGCTGTTCAAGTCCGAACGCTACAACTGGCGCTTCTACACAGAACCCGTGCCGACCATGGGTGACCGGCGCCTGTACTGGCCGCGAGGCAAAACGCTGGGCGGATGCAGCGCGATCAACGGCATGGTGCACTTTCGCGGCAACCGCGACGACTTCGACCAGTGGCAGCGGCTGGGCGCTGCCGGCTGGGGCTGGGACGACGTGCTGCCGTACTTCAAACGGTCCGAGACCAATGTGCGTGGTGCCGGTCTCTGCCATGGGGGCGAAGGCCCGCTGTACGTGGGTGATCCGTCGGTCACGCATCCCTCGGTGCAGGACTTCGTGGAGGCGGCGACCCGCACCGGCGTGCCGCGTGTCGATGTGTTTTCGGGCCTGGAGCACGAAGGCGCAGGCATCGTGCAGGTCAATATCCGCGACGGCATCCGTCAGACCGCCTACGACGCCTTCGTGACGCCTGTGCGCAGCAGGTCCAACCTGGTCGTGCGCACTGGCGTGCATGTGCGCCGCGTGGTGTTCGATGGTCGCGTCGCGACCGGCGTCGAGGTTCTCGAAGACGGACGCATCCACACCTACAAGGCGCAGCGGGAGGTGATCATCTCGTCCGGCGCGTTGGGCTCACCCCATCTGCTGATGCTCTCGGGCATCGGGGACGGCGAGTCGCTGCAGCGCCATGGTGTGCAGACCATCGCGCATGTACCGGGCGTGGGACGCAACCTGCAGGACCATTGTTCGCTGCGGGTCCAGGCGCTGTGCACGCCGGACAGCTCGTACAACCAGGCGCTGAACGGTTGGCGCAAGTACTGGCAGGGGTTGCGCTATGTGATGACGAAGAAGGGCTACCTGGCGCTGCCCTCGTCGTCGGCCGCCGTTTTCGTCAAGAGCCGCCCCGATATCGCGTATGCGGACCTGGAGATCAGCTTTCGCCCGATGACTTTCACCTACAAGGATTCCGGCCGTGTCGATGTGGACGGATACCACGCGATGGGCGCGTCGGTCTACCGCGTGCGACCGGCTTCGCGCGGCGAGGTCCGGCTGACGTCGGCCGATCCGATGCAGGCGCCGGCGTTCGTGCCGAACTACCTGGCGCACCCCGACGACGTGCAGGCCTCGCTCGTTGGTCTGCGCAAGCTGCGGGCCATCCTCGACACCGAACCGATGCGATCACGCGTCGTGGCCGAGCGAGTGCCGGGCCCTGACGTGCAAACCGACGAACAACTGATCGACTTCATGCGTCGCGAGGGCCATTGCTCCTTCCACCCGGCAGGAAGCTGCAAGATGGGTGTGGATGACATGGCGGTGGTCGACGCCAGCCTGAAGGTGTACGGGGTAGAGCGCCTGCGCGTGATCGATGCGTCGATCATGCCGACAGTGACCTCGGGCAACACCAATGCGCCGACCGTCATGATCGGCGAGAAGGGCGCGGACCTTGTGCTGGCGGACCGGACCGCTGCGCGCACCTGAGCGTACTGGGCGCAGAAGCTCGCAGTTTTATTGCAAATGAATTTGATCCATTGCCTGCCATCTTTAATGGCTAAAAACCAGCTGCCCTGATTCACTTGGTCCTGAACTCATTTTCTGCTGCGGCCAGCGCGTAGGACCTATTGGGAGTCATCTGCCGGCAGTTGTCGGCGGTTGCCCCAATTACTGACCAAGTAAAGATCTCGCAAGTTTCCATGTTGAACACCACTCTGCCAATAGATTGATTTTGGGCGAATGGACCCACGCTGCCACCTCGAACGCGGCGCCATATCCTGTTGAGGCCTGCTATGGAGGACGTGCCTCCAACTGCTTGAAATGAACCCATCGCGGAATTCAATTGATCGGTGCAACGCCTCAAATCTTTTTTACCTACCTTCATCACAAACCCCACGTTCTCACGAACGCCGCTTGTGTTGAGGGAAATGACGCCGCAAACACGGTAGCCAGCTTCCGCTTGAGCCCCCCCGGCAGCGGCGAATAACAAGGTGGTAAAGATCAATTTCTTGATTGGCGAGAGAAGGGCGAGGACTTTTTTCTCGTGCGCCTGAATTTCGGTATATGACTTTCCCAAGAAGCTATTCATTTTCATCCTCTAATTGGCGTAAGTGATTGATTGTGGAATTGAATTGACCAATAACCGCCGCGCGACAATTCCGAGCTGACAGACTGAGCCGCCGAGATCTATTGCAGTCACCCCGTGCCATGTGCATCTTGAAGCCCCGAGGCATGCCTGAATTTGCACATCTAAATTCCATTCAACATTGATCTGCAATCGGTCTCGATGAATTGGTCTGGCGTCACTTTAATGTCGAACTCCCTAGATCATATTGGTGGTAATACGTAGCGGTTTGTTGTTTTGATGTTTGAAGTTCGGCTTTTGGCCTATTAAATAAACACCCTGACCTCTAATTGAAATTGGGTGAGTATTTGATCTCGCAGGTTCTGCCGGACCCTGATGGTTGGGTCTAGCAAAAATCGGGAAAAGAGAAAGCCTCTTTGGCGCCTGGCCAATGAGAGATAGAACTTTTATTTGCGTCGCCCACTGGTCTAGCGGGCGAATACAGGTCTCGCATCACCCAGTTTTTGGGGGCGAACGCTATTTCTCGGCAATTCGCCGAAGACTGTCGGCGCTTGCACAGCGATGGGTTCGAAGCAGATGCGGGTGGCTGCATGCACGCAGCCCGGCGCCAAGTGGCGGCTCAGCGCATCAGTTGAAGTGCTCGCAGAGGAAGTTGACGAAGGCGCTCACCTTGGGACTCACCAGTCGCCGCGATGCGTGCAGCACCCAGCCTTCGATGGGAGGCGCCTGCGCCGCGCCCCACTCGACGAGGCGTCCGGCGACGATGTCCTCTGCGATCACCGAGCGCGGCACCATGGCGGCGCCGGCGCCAGCGAGCACGGCGCTGCGTATCAGCAACGGGGTCGAAAAGCACAGCACGGGTTGCGGGCGAAAGGTATGCACGCGGCCCGCCGTGTCGACCACCTTCCACGGGCCCACCTCGGCGCGGCCGGTGCGCACGATCGCCTGGATTTCGGTATCGCCCGATGGCCCGGGCTGCGGCCGGTGCAGATCGGGCGGCGCAACGAGCACCAGCTGATCGCTCATGAAGCGGCGGCCGACCAGCGTATCGTCCGGCCGCGGGTTGAAGCGCAGCACGGCGTCGTATCCGTCGCCCACGAGATCGACGAGGCGGTCGTCCGCGGTGACCTCCAGCCGCACCTCGGGATAGGCGCGCAGGAACGCCGCGCCCAGGGGGCCCATCGCGGTATGCGCGAACATGAGTGGCGCACTGACGCGCAGCACGCCGCGCGGCCGGCCGATGCCGGCCTTCAGTTCCTCGACCACTTGTGCGATCTCTCCGAAAGGATCGACGGTTCGCGCATGCAGGATTGCGCCCTCCGGCGTCAGCTTCAGCTTGCGTGCGCCCCGCTCGACGAGGCGCACGCCCAGGCTTTCCTCCAGCGCCCGTACGCGGCGAGACAGCGTGGCCTTCGGCTGGCCGCTGGCACGGCTTGCGAGCCCGAACCCGCCGTGGGTGGCGACGAGGTTGAAGTCAGCGACTGTGGTGATATCCAAAGAGTGTTCCATGTGTGAGACATCGTGTCCAAGTTTTCTGGACTATGCACCATGGATGGACCGTCGAACAATGGGTACGTGGACAGGAACTGGCGGTTGGGCCGCACGCGTGCGGCGGCCGTTGGCTCCTCCGATGCCCACTCCATTCACGAACGTCAAACAAGGAAACACCCAATGAAAGCAGTACGGTTTCACAGCTACGGCGGCCCGGAAGTCTTGAAGATCGAAGAAGTCGAGATGCCCGAGCCGGGCCCAGGCCAGGTGCGGATCGCGGTCAAAGCGGCGGGGATCAACCCGATCGACTGGAAACTGCGGGCCGGCTACATGCACGAGATGATGCCCCTCGCGCTGCCGGCGGGCAGCGGTTTCGATGCATCGGGCGTCATCGACGCGATCGGTGAAGGCGTGTCCGGCGTGTCGGTCGGCGATGCCGTGTTCGGCAAGGGGCACCACACGATGGCGGAGTACGCGATCCTGCAGGAATGGGCCGCCAAGCCCGATGGGCTCTCCCATGAAGAAGCCGCGGGCTTTGCCGTTGCGATCGAGACGGCTGCACGGATCATCGACCAGGTGGGTGTGAAGCCGGGGCAGGCGCTGTTGGTCAGCGGTGCTGCCGGCGGGGTGGGGTCTGCCGTGATCCAACTTGCCAAGGCCGCGGGCATCCGCACGATCGGCACCGCCAGCGAGCCGAAGCACGCGTACCTGCGTTCTTTGGGCGCGCTCCCGACGACCTATGGTCCCGGCCTGTCCGAGCGGGTGGCAGCCCTTGCGCCGGAGGGCGTGCATGCGGCGCTCGACATCGCGGGTTCCGGCGTCATTCCGGAACTGGTGGCGATCACCGGCGACCCTTCCCGCGTCCTGTCGATCGCAGACTTGTCTGCCCCTCAATACGGCGCAAAGACATCCTTCGAGCCGACGGAATCGACCAAGGCGCTGGCAGACGCCGCAGCACTGTTCACCGCGGGATCGTTCACCTTGCCGGTAGAGAAGGCCTTTCCGTTGGACCGCATTGCCGACGCGCATGAACTGAGCGCGCAAGGCCGCGTGACCGGGCGGCTCATCGTCACGATCGGTTGATTGCGAAGCAAGCAGGAGCGCGGGGGGAGTGCGCCTGCTTGCCATTGGCTTGGGCCACGTCGGCCTTTTGCCTATCCGCTCTTTCGAGTTGTGGCGTGAGTCGAGGTGTCTTGCGGCAGCGCCTGGAGACCTTGTTATCGGACGATCGCAGCGGCGGTCGCGATGGCGTTGGGCCTGCGGCGCTGGAGAAGAGCGATAAGGACGTGGAACCCGACTGCAAGCGCCACAAGAATCACGGCCCCGATGCCCCAGACGGCCCAGGCCAGCACTGCGCCCGCTCCGGCCAGAACGGGCACGGCTTCAAGCGCCGCCTGAACCATCGAGCCCATGGACGCGATGACGGCCCCGAACTCCTGGGCCAACCCGGGTGGCATCCAACCCCTGAGCCAATCGGGCACCGGAACCGCATTCATGGCAGATGCGCCTCCAGCGAGAACACCAGCGCCGGAGACCGCCCAGGCAGTCACCGCATACAGACCCCAGCAGGTCAGCGACCACAAGGCCAGAAGCGCGGAGGAGAGAAACCAGCTTATCGCGTAGAACATTGAAGATCGTCCATTCCAGATGACAAACGCCGAGTATGGAAAGGGCGCGTCGCGATAGACAGCAGCTTTGGACGAACTTAGCATTCGGTTTTTTCGAACTGAAGCGTGCATGCTGAACTACCGCCATCTCTACTATTTCTGGATGGTTGCAAAGGAGGGTGGCTTTGCCCGCGCCGCAGACCGCCTGGAGATGGCAGTGCAGACCATCAGCGCGCAGGTGCGCGATCTGGAGAAAACCCTTGGCCACCAGCTTCTCAAGCCCTCGGGCCGTGGCGTGGCACTGACCGAGGCCGGCCTGGCAACGTATGCGCGGGCCGACGAAATCTTCCAGTTGGGGCAACGCATTGCCGATGAGGTACACGAGGCCGCAAGCTCCAGGGCCGCACGGTTGTCGGTGGGGTTGTCCGATGGCATCTCCAAGCTGGCGGCACATGCGTTGCTGGAGCCGGTGCTGGCGACGCCGCACCTTCGCCTGGTGTGTCATGAGGGCGACTTCGATGAACTGCTGTCCGAGTTGGCACTGCATCAGCTGGATGTGGTGCTCGCCGCTCAGGCGGCGCCGCGCAATCCGAATCAGCGCCTGACCAGCGAACGGATCGCCCGCTCCATGGTGCAGTGGTACGGACCGGCTTCGCTGGTCAGGAAACAGGCACGCGACCGGTTTCCGCAGTCGCTGCAGGATCTCCCGATCCTGTTGCCCACGGTTCACTCGCCGCTGCGATCGTCCCTGGACAATTGGTTCCAGGATCTCGGCGTGAAGCCCCGCGTTGTCGGGGAGTTCGAAGACAGCGCTCTGCTGGCGGTGTTTGCGGCCCGCGGATTCGGCGTGTTTCCTGTCAGCCAGCTGGGAGCCCAGGACGTCGGGTTGGTACGGGGCCTGCGCCTGCTGGGAGACTGTCCCGACGTCAGCGAGGACGTGTATGCCATCTGGTCGCGCCGCGGGCAACATCACCCGCTGGTGCGCCAGATGGTGGCGGCCGCACACCAGGCAGGTACTGTCTAAGGCTGCGCACGGGCTCGCATCGCAGCGAGGAGGCAGCCTAGTGCTGTGCCGGTACTTCGACGAGGTGCCAGTGCTTCAGTGCGGACGCCATGATCCAGGCCTCCGAAGCTGCGACGTGTCTGTCCGCAGTTGCGGCCGTGTCGGCCAGATGAAGCACCTTGTGCTGGAGTTCCGGATCGGTCACCTCCGCCATCATCGCGGCCAGGGTTGCCTCGTCGACGCTGCCGGTCAGCAAGCGATGCCCGTGCGCGGACATCAGCAAGTCTTCGCACAAGGTCTGCAGCACCCGAGCGAAATCGCCCTGCGCAAGACCGAGTTCGCGCTCGATGTCCTGTCCGTGCACAGCATCCATTTCCAAGCGGCTGACGTGACCGTCCGATATCAGCATCAGGGCGACGATCCTGCTCGCTGCATCGGGGCTGTTTGTGGGGTAGCTACGCATTATTTTTCCTTCAAAGGGCGGAGTCGAGAAAGTGGTGGTTCACAGCGGTGGGCTGCAAGCGGGGAGAATCTCTTGGTCGTTGTCATGACCTTGCATGTGCGGCCGAGCTGGCATCACAAGAAGCAGTTTTTTTCTAACCATCGCATCGGTATGCCCGAACTGTTTCCAGGCGTGGGAGACAGGAATCAAGCGGCAGGGTCTTCCGTCAAACGACCATGCAATTGCAACTGAGCGACCACAAGCCGGCATCGCTCTGAATCCAGTTGTGTACGTGCGCTTGACCCCCGCAAGCTTCGCCATTGCTGTGCGCATGACCACACAGGTGCGTCGAGCTGCGCATGGCGCCGAGATAACGGCCTTCCTCTTGCTGCGCTGCGGCCACGGGTGACCAGGCGGGGTCGACAGGGAGCGGGGGCGGGGCGAGTGCGCGAAATGGGCCCTTTCCGTGGACCACCTTCCCGTTCATCACCGTCAGCACCGACTCGATCTTCTTGATCTCGTCCTCCGGCACGGCAAAGTAATCGGCGGACAACACGGCCAGATCGGCAAACATCCCGGGCGCGAGCGATCCCTTGAGCGCTTCGTCTCCCGAGAACCACGCGCTTCCGACCGTGTACTGACGCAGCGCCTCGAGTCGATCGAGACGATTTGCCGCGCCGACCATCTGGACGCCCCCCGGCGTGCGACCGGTGACGAACCACTGCAACGCCTTCCATGGGTTGTAGCTCGCGATGCGCGTCGCATCGGTGCCCAAGCCCACGTGCACGCCAGCTCGCAGCATCTCGCCCACAGGAGGCGCCCGGTCTGCGACCTTCGGCCCGTATCGGCGCAGGAAGCTTTCACCCTGGAAAGCGATGCGGTCGTGAGCGGAGATACCGCCCCCCAGCGCGGCGACGCGATCGATATTCTTGGACGAGATGGTTTCAGCATGGTTGAGGAACCAGCGAACCTTGTCGAGCGGTGCGTCGCGCTGGATTTTTTCCAGCACGGGCAGCAAGCGCGAAATCGATTCATCGTAGGTCGCGTGGAACTGGAACGGCCAGCGGTTCTCCACGAACAATCGAATGACACGCTCGAAATCCTTCTCCGCGGTCGGTTGCAGTTCAGGGCGAGGAAGCAGGAAGTTCGCCGAGTCAAATGCCGAGAACGTCAGGATCTCGCCGGCGCCCCAGATCTTGTAGATGGGGTCGTCGGTCAGTTTGACCTGCTTGATCCACGACGCAAAGTCTTCGTACTCCTTTCCAGCCGCGAACGTGAACATGCTGCATGCCACACGCACGGTGAACTGCTCGTTTCGCGCGAGCTCGGTCATCAGTGCGTAGTCTTCGAGGTTGTTGTCGGCACCGCCATCGCCGACGCTGGTGATCCCGAGTCGATTGAGCTCGCTCATGAATTGGCGAAGCGAATTCAAGCGCCCGCCGTGATCCAGCTGAGGCGCTCGCCGCATGGCCGAGTACACCGAGAACATGCTGGGCTTCGCCAGGATGACACCCGTGGGCGTGCCAAGGGCATCGCGGACGATCTCGCCGCCCGCTGGCTGTGGTGTGTCCTTGGTGTATCCCAACGCCTGCACAGCCGCCTTGTTGAGCAGGGCCGTGTCGTAGAAGTGGAGCACCATCACCGGCACGTCCGCGGACACGGCATTGAGCTCTTCGATCGTCGGCATCCGCTTCTCGACGAACTGGAATTCGGACCACCCGCCGAGCACGCGGACCCATTGACCGGGCGGTGTCCGCTGCACTTGCTCGCGAAGCAATCGAAGCGCATCGCTGACCGACTCGACGTCGTCCCAGCGCACCTCAAGGTTGTATTGCAGGCCCCCGTTGATCAGGTGCATGTGCGAGTCATTGAGGCCGGGGATCACGAGGCGCTGGTCCACGTCGATGACTCTCGTCCTGTCGCTGCGAAACGCCGCCGTATCTTTGTCGGTTCCGACCGCGACGATTTTTCCGTCTCGAACGGCCAGTGACGAGACCACGCGGTTTCGTGGTTCCAGCGTATGAATCCGTCCGTTGACCAGAATCAGATCGGCCGGGCGCTCGCCCAGCGCTGCGCATCCAGGAAGAACCTGGGTAAGGGCTCCGGCTGCGGTGCCCTGAAGAAATGTTCTGCGATCCAAGATCGTCCCCTCGTGATTCTCGTCAGTCAAAAAAACTGCAGGTGGCGACCTTCACCGGGAATGTCACCGGTGCGATCCGACCTTCATCTGCAAGACCTTGGGGGCAGCGTGCGTCGAGCAATCAACGTCTTGGAAAAACGTATTCCCATCAAGAGTTGCCAATCTATCTTTGTGAGACTTACCCAACACTGACCGGTTTGCTCACACGGCGCCTGCGAATTTCCTGCGATGCGTTCCAGCGGCGCCTCTGCCAGATGCATTGGTGAATTCAAGCCAGCGACCATGGGAATGCGCTTCTACATTGGATCGTATTTTTCTACCTTAGCATCTGGTACGGCGGCACAGCGGGAATTCAAGGCGACAAAGATTGCAGAGTTGGGCTTTGCATTCCACGCTGGCCAACGCCACCACGACATTGGAAAACCTGACATGGAAAAGCCAGATGCTGATTTCGATCGTTCATGACAGTGGCTGGGGCCACACGGCCAGGCAGGCACAGAGCGTGGCCGAAGGCGCCCGCGCGGTGGCCGGCGTACAGGTGCAGCTGATCGCCGTTTCCGAAGGCCCCATCCCCTGGGACGTGCTCGAGGTGAGCGACGCCATCGTCTTCGGCTCGCCCACCTACAACGGCTCGCCGAGCGCGCGCTTCAAGCAGTTCTGCGAGGCCTCGACCAAGCCCGCCTGGAACGACATGAAGTGGCGCAACAAGGTGGCCGCCGGGTTCACGAATTCGGGTGCGCAGAACGGCGACAAGTTGCACTCGCTGATCTCGATGGCGCTGTTTGCGGCGCAACACGGCATGGTGTGGGTGGGCCTCGACTTGAAGCCGGGCAACGACACCAGCCGCGGCAGCGTGCATGACCTCAATCGCCTGGGCAGCTGGTTGGGCGCGATGGCGCAGTCCAACGGCGACCAGGGACCGGACGACTCTCCCATCACGAGCGATCTGGAAACCGCCGCCTACCTGGGCCGGCGCGTGGCCGAGACCGTTCGCCGGTTTCAACCCGATTGAGGCGTTTGTCGCCAGGGCCTCTTCAGCCGCACCTGCACGCCGAAGCCCGCCATGCCCACGTCCCCTCACGGTGACGTAGTGACGCACTCCCTCATCGGCTGACACGGCAACGGAAAGCGCCGACCGCGGATTCGGCTCTTGGCCCGGCCGAAGCGCAGGACACCTTTCTCATCAACCCCGCGTGACCGCTCTTCGATGCGCATGCACGGGGCGTCAAGCGCAGAGCGCATCCGGAAGGCATGTGCGGCATGCCTATGCAGACGCCATTTCACGAAATTGCAGCAGCTCCTTTCATCGGGATTCGAAGGCGTCGGGACCGAATTGAAGTGAATGGCCGAGCTGAATGTTTTGTCTATTTCTAAAAAGGGACAGCGGTTTTATTAAATGGGACAAACCATCAATTCAACGATCTTCGACAGGAATAACGTACGTGTTATTACCAATGAAAGTTGCTTGGCGGCAATATTAAAGTCGCGTTTGGCCAAATCGAAGAGATGGTTGCTGACTGTCAAATGCATGACGAAAATGAAGATTAATGAGAATGTCTTATTGCAATTTTAATTGCGTGCCTATCGGGTTGCGCGAATAGGTTTGACTGATCCGGTCTTTTGAAGACGCAGGCCTCTTGTTTTGAGGTTGTGAGTTCAGCTATTTTTTAATTTTTAGCGTCAGCCACCAATTCCACTGCGCAAAGGGCCCGGCAGCAAACGACTTTGCACAACATCCTGGCGCAGAGTCGCCTGGAAAATAATTTCTCTTCGAATTCCTAGAATTATTCTTCGCACCATTCTGTAATTTCATGAAACCCAATCGCCTTGTTATTGTTCTTTCCGCAGCGGTTCTGCTTCTGGCCGGTTTGATTGCAGGGGTTTGGCACTTTTCTCGCAATTTGCCTGTGGCCGAGGTCGGACAGGCAAATGCCGAAAAAGTGCAGGCAATCGGCCGTTATATGCATGCGAGCGGGTACATCAAGACATACAGGGCGGTGACCGAATTGACATTGAAATCCAGCGGCGTCAGCAATGCGCCGCTCGAGAAATTGCGCACTGCAGGCGACCGGGAATTGGAGGCCGCGGCTGCCGAGGTCATTGCACCAAAAATTTCCCTGGTGCACGCCCTGGAAATCGCCAGCTTTTACGAAAGCGCGAACGGGCAAGAGGTTGCGCGGTTCCAGGCATCTTCAAACGCCGACCCCGCCAGCCCGCGAGAAATGAGCGCGCAGGGCGCCGAAGCGTTCAGGAAATTCACGGAAAGTCCGGCCGGCGAGGCTCTGGAGCAGGTGCTCGGCGACGTTTCCGTTGGGACTTCCGTCATGCAAGCGATGCTGGCCGTCGGCGCCAGATAAGTATTTTTCGCTTCATCCCAGGTCATGTCATTTCGATCACGCGGCGGCGCCGGGTGCCGCATCGAACAGGCGCTGCTCGCCTGTTTTTCGCCACGCGCCTCTCTGTCGATCCGCAAGGTTGCCTTGTCGGCGCTCGCCGGCTGGGTGCTGCTGCTGCCGGTGGGTGGCTACGCGAGAGCTGCCGACCTGGCTGTCCAGGGCGGCGTCGAGGGTGCGAGCCCGCCTGTTCAACCGTCGCTGAAGCTGGGTGTTCGTCAGGCATTGCAGGAGGTTCTCGGCCGGGCGACGAGCGTGCTGACCCAGAAGCTGGACATCGACCTGCAGACCCAGCAGGCCCGGTTGGCCAGCCACGAGTTCCTGCCGCAAACAACGCTCACGGGACAGTTCGATCGCACCGACGCGAGTGCGGCCGGCCTGAACGCGGGGAGCAGCAAATCGACCTCTGGCGCTGTCTCGACATCCTGGAAATTGCGCACCGGCATCACACTTCTTGCGTCCGTGGGCCGTACGGTCGTGCGAAGTGCGGTGCCGATGTCCACGGTCCCGCAGGAAGGCGTGCCGACGGCTGTATCGGGCACCACGCGAATAGGCACGACCACAAGCTCCATCGGCCTCACGCATCCTCTGCTTCGAGGTGCGGGCCGTGAGCTGGTGACGCTGGCGGAGCGTCAAGCCGCCCTGGGGCTGGCGAGTGCGCAGGAAGGTTTCGTGCAGGGCATGACCGACGTCGTGTTCAGTTGCATCTCTTCCTACTTCGCTGTCGAGCAGGCCAGGCGCAATGTCTCGCTGGCGCTGGCGACATCGGCCAGGACGCAGGAGGTGCGACGGGTCAACGACGCATTGCTTGCAGCCGGGCGCATCGCGCGCACCGAACTGCTGCAGAACGATGCCGATTCCGCGCAGGCCGAGTTCAGCCTGATGCAGGCCCGGCAAGCCGAAACCGTCGCGCGGCGCGAACTGCTGCGCCTCATCCGCTACGACGACGATGTCGACCCCGATCGCGTGTCGCTGGAACTGAGCGACTCGTTCAGCAACTATCTTTCGCAGTGGCGCCCCGAAGAGGGTCCGATGCTGCAAGCGGCCATGGCGAATCGCGTGGATCTTCAGCTGGCGCGCGACAGCGTGGCGTCGAGCCGGCTTTCGCTCATTGCGGCACGCGACGGATTGCGCAATCAACTGGACGTCTACGCCAAGCTGGATCACGTGGCGTCCGGGCACTCCGTGTCTTCGCCGTCCGTCAATCGGGGGGTGGGCGTGCTCTTGACGATTGCGCTGGACAAGTCCAGCCAGCAGTTCGCGCTCGCGTCCGCCCAGGCCGCGTTGGAGAAGGCTGAGCTTGCGCTGGCCGAACAGGTGCGGACGGTGACAGCCGGAACGCGCGACGCCCTGGTCAACATCAGCTTCTCCGAGCAGCAGCTGCGGATGGCGCAGCGCGCAGCCGAGTTGGCCAAACAGCGTCTGGCCGACGAGGTGGAGAAGGCGCGCGCCGGCCGCAGCAGCGCGACGGATCTTTCCTTTGCACAGGACGGGCTGCGCCAGGCGAGCTCGCAGGAAGTGCAGGCCCAGTACGCGGTCTTCACCGCAAAGCTGGAGTTGCAGCGCGTCACCGGAACCTTGCTCGAACAGTGGCAGGTCGACTCGGCGGTGCGCGCCATGATTCCCCCCACACCGTAGGCAAGAGATGCACAGAAAGTTTGGAAAAACTGCAGGCACGGCGGTGGCCGTTTGCATCGTGGTGGTGGCAACGGTGGTGACGGCATGGCAGCTGTCCTCAGGGGCGGACGCATCCGCCGAGGGACAGTGGGTGCAGGTGCGGCGGCAGTCCATCGTGCAGCCCCTGCTGCTCAAGGGCGTGCTGCAACCGGTGAGCGCCGTCGGCATTGTTTCGCCGGCCAACGGCAGGCTGTCGGCGCTTCATGTGCAGTTCGGCGACAAGGTCAGTGTGGGCCAGGTGCTGGCACAGGTAGACAGCACCGAACTCGACCAGCAATTGCGCGAAGCGGAGATCGGCATGATCCGCGCGACCCAGGAAGTGACCAACGCAAGGCGCCTGGAGGAGGGCACCGAGTTCCAGGGCGCCATGCGGCGCCATGCCGCAGCGGTCAGTGCGTTGCAGAGCGCGCAACGACGTGCTGCCGAGACGCAGACGCTCTACGACAAGGGCATCATCGCGCGCACCGAGGTGGACGGCATCAAGGTGGAATTGACGGGGATGGCAAGCCAGGTGCAGGCAGCGCTGGACGAGATCGCGACCCTGAAGCTCAAGCGATCGCCCTCCGCCATGCGGGTGCTGACGCTGGAGCTGGAAAATCGGCGGAACCGTCTCGAGGAACTGCAGGCGAAATTGCGCGAGTCGAAACTCGTCTCGCCGATCTCCGGTGTCGTGCTGTATCCGATTCCGGTCGAAACGGGCGACGCCTCGGGCGGTGCCGTGCCAAAGGAGTTCAAGCAGGGTGCGTATGTCACCAGCCGCGACGTGCTGCTCACGGTGGGGGACACGACGGCGTTCCTGATCAAGCTGAAAGTCGACGAGGCCGATCTCGGTCGCATCGCGCTGCGACAGCCGGTCAGCGTGACCCTGACGGCCGACCGGTCGCAGGACTTCCAGGGCGTGATCGAGCGCATCTCGTCGCAGGCACGCGGCGGCGATCCACGCGGTTCCGGCATCCAGGCAGCGCCGGAGTTCGAGGTCCAGGTTCTCCTGCAACCGCCCGCGCTCGTGCCCGCGCCGGCAGGCACCGTCCCCGCGCCCGTCTTCCGGGTGGGGGCCCTGGCAACGGTGAAGATCGTGCCGCAGCCCGGCCCCGCCTCGTTGCTGGTGCCCTTGCAGGCCGTCGCATGGGATACGCAGGGCAAGCCGACGGTTGTCGCCCGCCAGGGGGCGAGCGGCCCGGGACGCACGCAGACGATCGAGGTCGGCCGCACGGACGTGGACGGTGTCGAGGTCAGCGCGGGCGTGGCGGAGGGCGACGAAGTCTGGATCGCTTCCCGACCCAAGGCCGGTCCCGCGCCCGGGTTGCTGCATCGCATGCTGGGCGAGGACCGCGAGAGTGATTGAGCCGGTGCGGCCCCTGGTCGAGCTGCGCGCCGTCACGCGTAATTTTCGCGTCGGCGACGAAGAGGTGCCGGCGGTCCGCGGCATCGATCTGTCGGTGCAGGCCGGGGAGGTGATGGCGCTGGTCGGTCCCTCGGGTTCGGGCAAGTCCACGGTGATGAACATGCTCGGTTTGCTCGACAGCGCGACGTCGGGCCAGTATCTGTTCGAGGCGTGCGACACGAGTCTCCTGACGCCGCTGTCGAAATCGCAGCTGCGCAATCGAGCGATCGGTTTTGTCTTCCAGCAGTTTCATCTGTTGCCGCACCTGACGGCCCTGCAGAACGCCGAACTGCCCCTGCTGTACCGCGGGCTCCCTGCGCACGCGGCCAGGGATGCGGCGCAGGCGGCACTCGTGTCGGTCGACATGTCGCGGCGCATGGCCCATCGACCGGGGCAGCTGTCCGGCGGCGAGAAGCAGCGTGTCGCCATTGCCCGCGCGGTGGCGGGGCATCCGCGGCTCCTGCTGGCCGACGAGCCCACAGGCGCACTCGATTCGGCGACTGGCGCGCGCGTGCTGGATGTGCTGCTCGAAGCGGCCGAAGCCAACGCATCCGCGCTGATCGTGATCACCCACGACGAAAGCATCGCTCGCCAGCTGCCTCGCTGCGTCGCGATGCGCGACGGCCGCATCGAAACGCATGCGGGACACCATGCGCAGTAATCCGTTGAAGGGAAGCACGCAACGCCTGCGACTTGCGTTCGTCTTCGCCGTTCAGACCGTGCGCAACAACGCGCGCCGCATGCTGCTTGCCGTGTTGGGGGTCGCCATCGGCATCGCCGCGGTCGTCTCGATGCTTTCCATTGGCCACAGCGTCACCGCGCAGGCCACGCGCGCGCTCGAACGCCTGGGTGCCGATGTCGTGACGCTGGCACTGCGGCCTGTCGGTTCGGCGCAGGCGGACGCAGGCGGCCCGCAGGTCGACAGGGCCGAATTCGACCGGCTGGACGAACGCACGGATGTTGCCGCGCGCATCGTGCGCAACATGGCCGAAGTGAAGGCCGTGAGCAAGGTTTCGCGCCTGAACAGTTGCGGCGGCGCGGACGCCGATCCGCTTGCCAATATCGGCGTGATTGCCGCCGGGCCGGAGCTCATCGACGTCCTTTCCCTGACGCTGAGCGCCGGACGCTTCTCGCATCCGCTCGACGGCGCCCAGCTCTGGGTTGTTCTGGGATCGGAGGCCCTGCAGGCCTTGCGCCGTGTGCAACCGGGCCTGCAGATCGGTTCTCCGTTGAGCCTGTGCGGAAAGACCTTCTTCATCGCCGGCGTGCTGGAGCCGTACTTTGGAGACGACTTGTTGACCCTGTTCAAGATGAACAACGCCATGCTGTTGTCCTATCCGGCCGCCGGACGGCTTGCGCAATCGATGCCGGCCTCGCAGTTGCTGGTGCGCATGCGCCAAGGCGCGCCCGACATGGCCGATTCGCTGATGCAGCGCCTGCAAAACGGGATGGCGCAGCCGTCGCAAGCCATGGGTGCGCGCCAGGTCAGCGAGTTGAAGCGCGAGCAGGTATCGCTGTACACGCGCTTCCTCGCGGTGCTGGGCGGGGTTGCGCTGCTGGTGGGGTCGCTCGGCATCACCAATGTGATGCTGGCTTCCGTGGCGGAACGCAAGACCGAGATCGGTCTGCGCATGGCGCTCGGCGCGAGCACCGCGGATGTCGTCCTGCAGTTCCTGGTGGAGAGCGTGCTCATCTGTGCGGGAGGCGCGCTGCTCGGGCTGTTGCTCGGTTCCCTTGGCGCCGCGGGAGCGCTCGCGCTGGGCGGGATCGACTACGCGTTCGACGTCACGACGCCGCTTTTCGCGGCACTGCTGGCCGTGGTCTCCGGATTGGCTGCCGGCGCCTATCCGGCTGCGCGGGCCGCACGTCTCGATCCTGTCGAAACGCTGCAGGGGCATGCATGAAAAACGCGATTCCCTTCGACTCGCACGCCCGGGCACCCGAATCACCGCCGCTTCGTCGGCATTTCAAACCCTCATCCGGGGGAATCCGGTCGTTTCGACCCAGCCAGTTGGTGCATCACTTGAACGGTACGAAGGTATGAGCTTCTGGGACTACACGCGCAGCCCGGCCAGTGCGCGTTTGATGATGGAATTCGGACAGGAGCGGGGCCACCCGGCGATCAAATTGCTCGAGGGCAGCAAGCTGTCGGTGGAGCGATTGGAAGATCCCCAGGCGGAAATCCATGCGGCGCAGGAACTGCGCGTGGCGAGCAATCTGCTGCGTCTTCTCAAGCGCCCCCGTTGGCTCGGGTTCGAAGTGGGGAAGCGATACGGCACGCAGATGTACGGCTATCTGGGTTGTGGCTTTCTCAGCAGCGCCACGATCTGCGACTCCATCAAGCTTGCACTGCGCTTCGCTGCCTTGACGTTTGCCTTCTACGAGATTTCCTTCCACGAGGAAGATGGGCTGGCCGTCTTCAGTTTCGGTGAAGCGAATGTCCACGACGTGCTGAAGCAATTTCTGCTCGAGCGTTGCATGGCCGCAGTTGCCGCGCTGATCGGGGAGTTGGCAAGGGGAGACATGTCGCTGGCGCGTTTCACGCTCAAGGTGCAGCCGCAATGGCGAGGCAAGTGCGAGCTCGATGTTCCCGATCTTTTCGGAGTGAAGCCGCAGTTGGGCAGTCTGTCGAACAGTCTGGCTTTCGATCGCGCGCTGGTGAATCGCCCCACACCGCAGGCCAACCCCGTGACGGTGTCGATGTGCGAACAGATGTGCATCCAGCTGATGGAGCGCAGGCGTGTGCGCCTGGGGACCAAGGCCATCATCGAGCAATGCCTGAACCTGGCGGCCGAAGGAGCCCCGCCCGATCTGGCCTCGGTGGCGAGACTGACCGACACCAGCGAGCGGACATTGAAGCGGCGCCTGAAAGAGGAGGGCACTTCATTCAGAACGCTGCTGATGGACTCCCGCCGCACCACGGCCGAGCAACTGCTCGAGGACAGGCTGCTCACGATGACCGAGATCGCCGAACGGCTGGGCTTCAGCAGCCTCTCGAGCTTCTCGCAGGCCTTCAAGCGCTGGTTCGGCGTGGCACCCAGCGAGTACCGCGAAACCTGTTTCAAATGAATGGATTGGAGCGGCGCCGTCTTGCCCGCTCTGCCTTGGGTCGAAGAATCAATAAAAAAGCCGCCGGATTTGCCTGAAGCAAATCCGGCGGCCCAATTCAGGCAGATCAGAGCTTGGACTGACCGTAAATCCCGTTGGCCGACACGAATTTGTAGATTTTATAATCCTGCATCTGCAAGCAAACATCACCGGTGTTGGCGCCGACCGAACTCGAGAAGGCTTCGCATGTTTGCATTGCTCGCAAATTGCCAACAATACCCGTACCCACACCCGCCTGGATATTGAGAAGCCCTTGGGCGTACGACTGCAAGCTGCTGGGCAAGCCCGTGATCGTCACCCATGTAGCCAACAGCGCCCCGCAAGTGATGGGGTCGTATTTCGAGACCTCCATCATGAAGCCCGCTTTACCGGAGCCGGATTGGTTGAGCCGCAATCCAAAAACAGTTCCGCAAATCCGCTTTCCCGATTGCGCCTGGGCCGACATCGGGACTGCCAGGGCAACCGCACTGGTTGCCGCCGCAATACCGATACGCGACGCCACTGTTGTCGTGAGCGGTGCCACCACCGAAGCAAGACCCGCCGAAATGGCCAGAACACCCGCAGTCGACCTTCTCAAGAAGCTGTTCATTTTTACCCTCTTATGAAAATATAAAAAAGATATCGATGGCCCAAACCATCAAATATCCTGACGGGAAATCACGCTAACCAACAGGCTGAGTCATTGATATTTATTGCCTTTCGATCGTGCAATGTGCATTCAAGAATTCTTGTGTAAGAATTTCCTATGCGCCTGCACTTTCATCCATTCGATCCCGGCTGGCAACTGCCTTCAACAATTCGGCCTGCCGCCACTTTAGGATCGTGGTTGTCGAATTTCATTGGTGATAACGCGTATCTTTTTACATTTTCAGATTGCGTGATTGCGGTCTTGTCCCAATAAATAAACATTGCGGCCCGCAATTGATATGAATTGAATTTTTGGGCGAATTCAATGCCAGATCGTCGAAGTCGATATCGGCCAAATGGGTGATGCCGATCGGTCTTTTCAGCCGTCGGACGACGAGCGGGTCGCTGCGCGAAGACCCGCGCCAATTCGCCCGGCACGGATGTTGTGCCGGGTCCCGAGGTTCACTTTGTGTCGTCGGCCGGAGCCCCAGTGGGGCAGGGGGCGCGGGTCTTGTCGAGCGCTCAGTTCCCGAAGCCGTTCGACCCCAGGCTGATTGCATCTGTGTGGTACTGCAGGTCGTAGTACTTGCCTGCTTCGGACAGAGACTTTCGCGGCTCCGCATACTCGCTGCGCAGTGCCAGCACCGTTGCGATTCCCTCGATGTCGATGGGCGCGCGAGGATCAAGCCCATTCTCCGGATTCAGCAGGACTTCATAGGCCTGTGCGGCCATCGGCTCGGTCATGCCCGGCATGTTCTTGCCAAGCATCGCAATGGCCCGTGCCTCATTGGCAGGATTGCGCAGCCATGCGATGGCGTCCATGTACGCGCGGATGTAGCCGACCAACGCGGCCCGGTTGTGCCTGGCCCAATCTCGCCGCGCGGCGCCGACTGAAGCCTGATAAGGCCCGAGTACATCCTCCGCGTTGGCCAGAATGTTGAATCCGCTTTTTTGAGCAGCCACATGCATCGGCGAAATCAGGAGCGTGCCGGCCTGCTTCTTTTCCATCAGCGCCTGGTAGCGCTGCCGCAATCCCCCAACGCTGACAAACTCGACATCGGAGGGCGCGAGACCGCCTTCTTCCAGCAATTTGCGCAGCACGAATGCGTAGCCGGTCGTCAAGGCGTCGACCGAAACCTGCTTGCCTTTGAGGTCGGCCACGCGCGTGACCTCCGGCACGGTCACGAGTCGGAGGAACGCCTTGTTGCTGGCGCCCATGAAAGCGAAGATATCCGGGGACGCTTGGGTCGGCGCTTCGCCCTGGCCTTCCATGTAGGCGACGACGTTGTCGATGCCTGTCATCGCAACGTCGAATTTCCCGTCGATCAACCCTGCCAGCTGAAACTTCGAATCGGCCGTCTGGGTCAGTGAAACCGCTATCTGGTTGCGATCAAAGAAGCCCAACTCCTGCGCCACCCAGAGGGGCCAGTCATGGGGCGATGGAAACGAGATGACCGAGATGGGTGTCATTTTCTGTGGCGGTGATGGATGAAGTGCTTTCGGTCGCACCGGAAACCTGGAGCAACCTTTCTCCTGCTGCTCTCGAAACGGCCGGGTTTGCCTCATCACAGCCCAGTGCGCGACAACTCTCTAGCCGATCGATTTTCGGATGCAATGATGCCAATATGACACTATATTGTCAATAATGGTCATCAAAGCCGGTTGCGGTCGTAAAGCACACCGGGGTTTTCATGCATGACACGTCTCAGCAGTTCAGGCCCGTCCAGCCAGTGGGGGATGGTCAGACCGATCTCGGACGGTTCAGGCGAAGGAAATGGATGCTTGGCGCTCGGCGGATGAGGCCAGTCGCTTCCCCACACCAGCCGCCGGGAGTTCGCGGCGACCATCGCATCGACCAGCGGGCGCAGCGAGCGCCACGGTCCCTCGGTCCGCTGCACCCGGTACGGACCCGACAGCTTGACCCAGGCCTGCCCCTCACGCATGAGCGCCAGCAGGTCCGCGAAAGCGGCGCTGCGCAGCAGCTCATCGACCGGGTGATGGCCGAAATGGTCGACCACGACCGGCATGCCGCTGGCTGCAATTTGCTTGACCAGGCCAAGGTCCTCCACCAGGTCGACCAGCACCTGGACATGCCACCCGAAGGGCTTCACCCGGTCGATGACGCTTTCGATGTCGCTCGGCGCACCTGGAAAAAGCCGGTTGATGCGAGTCCCGCAGGCGCCGAGCTTGTGCCAGCGGGCAATCTGCGCATCGGAGGTGACGGCCGCGTCGGGGTACACGACGGCAACGCCCCGGAGCCAGTCGCCGTTCGTGGCCAGCGCATCCTCGAAACTCGAGTGGTCGGCCCCGTAAACGCTGGGGTGAACCAGGACGGCGCGCTGGATGCCTCTTGATTCGCACACCTGTCGAAACGCGTCGAGCGGTGCGTCCTCGGGAACGTAGGCCCCGCCCGGCGCAACCGGATAGCGGGCGTTGTCGAACACATGGAAATGGCAGTCCCACCATGGCTGCGCTGCCGCTTGACTGTCGTTACTCATTGACCAATCGTCCTTGTTTGACGAGCGAGACCGCCAAGGCCTCGTCCGCTTTGAGAATCTCGGCGAAGTGCTTCGGGTCCTCATAGTGGGCGCCGCTGCCGATCGCTTTCAATCCGAGGTCGAACGCCGGGTCGCTGGCGACCTTTTGTGCCGCGGCGGTGAGGGCCGCGACAACCGAAGCCGAGACACCCTTGGGCGCAAGAAGGCCAATGTACGTGCTGGCGTCGAATTCCGGGAGGCCTGCTTCCTTCAGGGTGCGTGTGTCGGGCACTGCCACGTCGCGCGTGAGGCCGAGCACCACCAGCGTGGTCAGGGTGCCTGCTTTCAGATGAGGAAGGGAGCTGCTGATCTGATCGAACATGACATCGATGGTGCCCCCACGCAGATCGATCAACGCGGGACCGGAGCCCTTGTAGGCGACCGGTGTGAAGCGGCAGTTTGCAGCGTTCTCGAACTGCAGCATGGCCAGGTGGTTGGGCGATCCGGGACCGGCGTGGCCCACGTTCAGCTTTCCGGGATTGGCGCGGGCGTAGGCGATGAACTCCTCGAGCGTCTTGAAACGCGGATCGCCGTTTCGAACCACGACGGCAATGGAGGTTTTGCTCAGAACGCCGATGGGAACGAAGTCTTCCAGCTTGTACGACGTCTTGAACATGTGAGGCAATGTGCCGAGCTGGCCGGGCGTGGCCGCCAGCAGCGTCGCCCCATCGGCCGGCGCTTTCGATACGAGGGCGGTCCCGATGGCGCCGCCTCCACCGCCCCGGTTGTCCACGATCACGCTCTGTCCCAACAGCTTGGCATACGGCACCGCGATCCAGCGCGCCACGATGTCGGCGTTGCCCCCGGGAGCGAAGGGAACGACCAGGGTGATGGGTTTGTTGGGCAGCGCTTGGCCCCAGGACGCGCCTGCCACGAGCGAGGCGCCGGCCACGAGGGCCGAACGACGGGTGATGTTCATGTTGTGTCTCCGAGTTGATGCTTGCCAGTGCCCTGGAACAGGCGATGCACGAGCGCTGGTGCCCGGCGCTTTTTCTTTTGACGTGATGTGACGTCACCTGACGAGGGCGCCCCTCAGGCGTCGACCTTGATACCGCGCGCCTGAACGAGCCTGGCCCACTTGGCGCGCTCGTCACGCATGAAGGCGTCGAAGCGTTGCGGCGTGCCGCCGCCATCTTCGGCGCCGAACTCTTCCAGCCTGCTCACGACATCCGGCATCTTCAGCACCTGGTTGACGTCGTTGTTGATGCGCGCCACCACGTCCGCCGGTATCCTGGCGGGCCCGACGAGGCCGAACCAGATGCTGGCGTTGAAACCCGGATAGCCTTGTTCGGCAACCGTGGGGACATCGGCGAAGGCCTTCGCCCGCTTCAAGCCGGTCTGCGCTATGGCCTTGATTTTTCCGCCTTTGATGAACGGTGATGCGGTGGTCATGCCTTCGAACGCGTAGTCGATCTGGCTTCCGACCAGGTCCGTCATCACGTTGGCGGCCCCTCTGTAAGGAACGTGCAGCGCAGAGACACTCGCCGACTGCTCGAACAAGGCCAATGCCAGGTGTTGCGCCGAGCCCGTGCCCGACGAGCCGAAGCTCACCTCCCCGGGCTTCTTCTTGAGCTGCTCGAGCAACGCAGGCAGCGTTGCTGCCGACTTGGGACTCGCGACCAACACCTGCGGCGTCTGTCCCACCAGCGCGATCGCCGCGAAGTCCTTGTCCGGCGAGAAACCGAGCTTGGGGTAGAGCGCAGGCGCGATGCCCAAAGCGTTGATGTGGCCCATCATGAGCGTGTTCCCGTCGGGAGCCGCCTTTGCCGCCTCGGCCGCTGCGATAAGACCCGCGGCGCCCGCCTTGTTCTCGACGATGACCGGGATGCCCCACAGGACATTGAGCTTGTTCGCGACGATGCGCGCCAGGATGTCCGTGCCGCCTCCCGCGGAGAAGCCCACGAGAATTCGCACGGGTCCGGCCGGCAGCTTGCCTTGGGCGAATGCCGGGTGCGCGCAAAGCGCTCCCGCGGCGGCGGCCGTTGAAAGGAAGTGTCTTCGGTGCATTGGGTGTCTCCTTGTTGTGTTCATCCCCTCCGACGGCTCAGGTGCCGACCTGGGTCCAACGGCCGAATTTCGAGACCTGCGCCTCGTCGAAGTTGAAGCCCAGGCCGGGCGTCTGGTGCAGAACGACGCGACCCTTGGTCTGTTCCAGCTGGCGGTCCAACAGGCGGCGGAAGTTGAGCACCTGGTCGTCCCAGAAGAACTCGACGTAGCGTGCGTTGGGCGTGGACGCCACCAAGGGGGCGTGCACGTCGTGGAACCAATGGGGGCACATCTGGATGCCGTAGCCGGCAGCCATGGCGGCGATGCGCTTCCACTCCGTGATGCCTCCGCACACGGCAGCATCGGTTTGCAGAATTGCCGCGGCACCCATGTCCAGGAGGTGCTTGTGGTACCAACGGCCGTAGCCGATTTCCGCAGTCGCCACCGGAATGCGGGTCAGCTTGGCGAGGCGCGCGTGGCTTTCGACATCGTCGGGGCCGAACGGCTCCTCGATGAAGTACGGGTCGTATTGCTCGATGCGGCGCAGGTACTGCATTGCCTGCACCGTATCGATCCAGCCGTTGTTGCAGTCGAGCATCAGCTCGACGTCCGGTCCGATGGCTTCGCGGGCGGCCTTGACGCGTGACTCTTCGCCTTGAGGGCTCCAGCGGCCGGTCTTCATCTTGACTGCCTTGAAGCCCAGCTCGACGTAGCCGGCCATTTCTTCGCCGACGTGCTCGGCCGTCTTGCCGTCCACGTAGTAGCCGCCGCTCGCGTAGGCCGCGACAGTCTCCAGTTCCACGGCCCCGAGGTACTTGTGAAGCGGCAGCTTGGCAGTCCGCGCGTTGAGGTCCCACAGCGCAATGTCCAGTGCGCTCAGGGCGCGCATGACGGTGCCCATGCGGCCCTGCAAGAGCGCCTCCTGGTACATGTCTTTCCACAACCCCTCGACGGCCAGCGAATCGCGCCCGATCAGCACAGGCGCCAGCAGTTGCTCGACGGCGACGCGGAAGAGCTCGCCGGCTGCGTTGCCGACATAGCAGAAGCCGATGCCTTCGACGCCGTCGGCGCTGCGGATCTTGACCAGGCCGTAGTGGCGGTCGACCACCGTGCGGTTCGAGAGGTAAGTGACTTTTTCCAGCGGTACTCGCGCAACACAGACTTCGATGGATTGGATGATGGGCATTTGGACTCCTTGGGAGGGTATCGGGATTGATGGGCGCAACTTTGCCGAGCAATGACTGCTCAAGAAAGGTGTCTTCCTATGGTTCAGATGACGCAAAATCCGTCGAATGGATACACGCTTCCTGCAGAGCTTCGTGGCCGTGGTCGACTGCGGCTCCGTGGCCGATGCCTCTCGCCGATTGGATTTGCCGGCAACCACGGTGACGCAGCAGATGCGCTCTCTCGAGGCGGACATCGGCTGCCAGCTCCTGACCCGCGTCGGGCGAACGGTCAAACCCACGGTGGTCGGCGCGCGCCTCGTCGACCAGGCACGAGAAGTCTTGAGGGGCGTGCGAGAACTGCGTTCGGCCGCTTCCGATACCGGGTTGCCGGCGGGTCCGTTGCGATTGGGTGCGACGCCCACGGCGTTGATGGGCATGGTCCCTGCGCTGCTTCGGCGCTGGATGAGCGCGCACCCGACCGTCCAGATCTACATCGAGCCCGGAACGTCATCGAAATTGCTCGAGCGTGTGGTGGACGGCAATCTGGATGTGGCCATCCTGGTTCACCCCATCTTCGGCCATGCCCAAGACCTGCGAGTGGCGCATGCTCAGGAGCGAGGCGCTGATTCTTCTTGCGCCGCAAGAGATGACTGTTCAGGACCCGTTGCTCACCGCGGCGCGCGAGCCGTTCATCCTCTACGACCGCAAGGTGGTTGCGGGCAGGATGGCCGACGACTACCTGCGAAGCCGCGCATCAAACCCAAGGTGCGGTTCGAACTCGATGGCATCGAGCACATCGCGCAGTTGGTGGCCGAGGGTTTCGGCGTTTCCATCCTCCCGGACTGGCCGGCCGTTGGAAAGCCCGATGGCCGAACCAAGCGATGCCCGCTGCCCCCGCCGTGTCCGTCACGGGAAGTCGGCATGGTGTGGTCGCGCTCTTCCGTTCGGTCACCGCTCGCCAATGCGCTCTACGACCTCGTTGAGCAGAAGTAGCGAGCCGATCGTGCGAGGAGATCCTCCATGTCCGGCCCGAAGCTACGCGCCTCGCTAACCGCCTTCGGCCGGCACACCCAATACCTTGGGCAGTTGTTCCACCAGCGCATCCACCGCCAGCCGCAGGCGCAGCGGCATGTGCGGCGCAGCGGGCCAGAGGGCATAGCAATCCATCGAGGCGCCGGGCTGGTCGTCCAGCACGCTGACCAGCGCCCCGGTGCGCAGGCGCTCCTTCACCAGCCATTCGGGCAACCACGCAAGGCCGAGGCCGGCCGTCGCCGCGTCTGCAATGGACTCCAGGTCGTCGAGCTGCAGGCGCGACGTGAGCGGCATCTCTGTGATGCGACCCGTCGCATCGGGCAACTGCCACGTGTTGATGCGGTCGGCACGCCGGTAGATGAGGACGCTGTGCGAGGCCAGCTCGCCCGTGTTCTGCGGCCGTCCGTGCGCGGCCAGGTAGGCCGGCGAGGCGCACACGCGCTTGCGCTGCACCACCAGCTTGCGCGCGCGCAGGCCTTCGCTGTCATGGCCGAGGAAACCGCTGCGAACGGCGAGGTCGAAGCCCTCGGCCAGCACATCGACAGGCCGGTCGCTGAAGCTCAGGAGCAATTCGAGCGATGGATGCTCGCGTGCGAGTTCCAGGAGGATCGGCGCGATGCAATGGCGGCCGAACAAGACCGGCATGGAGACGCGCAAACGGCCCGCCACCTGGTGCCGGCCGGACTCCATCTGCGCCTCGGCTGCCTGCAGCTCCGCGAGCGCGCGCAGGCAGTGCTCGTAATAGATCTGGCCGTCCTCGGTGAGGTTTTGCACGCGCGTGGTGCGATGGAACAGGCGCACGTCCAGGCGCGCTTCCAGCCGCGCGATCGCCTTGCCCACGGCCGAGCGGGTGAGGCTCAGGTGCTCGGCGGCGCGGGTGAAGCCTCCGAGGCGCACGACGTCCACGAACAAGGTCACGCCGTCGAGCCGCTCCTGGCGTTCCGGTGGCGCCTTGGCCAAATACATTGGGGAATTCAGATCATTGGGCATGGGAATACGTTTCTACATTGGATAGTATTTTTCTACTTAGTATGCCTGCCGAAAGCGCCTGTGGGAATGCGGGGCAATAAGGATCGGTTGGAGCGCGCGCCACGAAAAGACTGGTGCCAAAACCTGGCACCAGCGCTGCCTAGACTGAAATTTCTCAGGCAACACAAGGAAATATCGTGACTCAAGCCAACAGCGCCGCACCGGAAATTGCGTGCGCGGTGCTCCGGGACTTCGCTGAATCGTTCGCGAGGAGCAACCGGTCATGAAGCGCATTCAATACAACATGTACGGCGGTCCGGAGTTGATGCGGCTCGACGAGTTCGAACTGGCGGCGCCCGGTCAAGGACAGGTGGCCGTGAAGGTCAAGTTCGCAGCCATCAACCCCATCGACTGGAAGCTGCGCAACGGCCAGATGAAGATCGTCACGGGCAAGGCGTTCCCGCGCGCCATGGGGTTCGACTTCGCCGGCACGGTCACCGCCGTCGGGCCGGGCGTCACGCGCTTCGTCCCTGGCGATGCGGTGTTCGGGCTTGCGCGTTTCAAGGAAAGCGGCGCGTTGGGCGAAGCCGTGATCGCGAACGAAACCGCCTTGGCGATCAAGCCCGGCAACATCTCCTTCGAGGATGCGGCTTGCCTTGGAACCCCCGGCGTCACGGCGTGGAACGGGCTGGTCGACAAGGCGAAGCTGACGGCCGGCCAGCACGTCTTCATCAACGGCTGCACCGGCGCGGTCGGCGAAGCGGCTGTCCAGATTGCGCGAATGCACGGGGCCATTGTCTCGGGCAGCTGCAGCGCGGGAGCCATGGGGCGGGCGCGGGCCCTCGGTCTGCAGAACATCTTCGACTATCGGACCACCGACCTGTCGAAGCTGCGCGAGCGTTTCGACGTCGTCTACGACACGGCGGCCACGATGACGACCGCCCAGGGCTTGGGCCTGCTGCGCGAGGACGGCGTGTTCCTGGACCTCGATCCCACGCCGGGCAAGTTCATCCGTGCGGTCTTCAACCGGCGGCTCAAGCCGGTCGTCTGCACGCCGCGGCCCGACATTCTCGACAGCCTTGCCCGTGCCGCGGGGGAGGGCAGGTTCCGGATGCCGATCGCCGAGATCGTTCCCCTGAACGAGGCGATCGACCTCGTCACCGCGCTCGAAGCGGGCCGCAAGCTCGCCGGCAAGGGCCTCGTGGCGATGGCCTGACATGTCGCGAAGCCACCGCCTGTTCGATCTCATGCAGGTGCTTCGCCGGCATCGCGGAACCGTGTCCGGCGAAGTGCTGGCGCGCGAGACGGGCGTGTCGCTGCGGACCATCCGCCGCGACATCGCCACGCTGCAGTCCATCGGGGCGCACATCGAGGGCGAGGCCGGCGTCGGCTACATCCTGCGGCCCGACTTTTTGCTGCCGCCGCTGTCTTTCACCGAGGAAGAGGTGCAGGCACTCGTGGTCGGTGCGCAGTGGGTCAGCCGCCACGCCGACGAAGCCCTGGCACTTGCCGTGCAGAACGCGCTCGCAAAAATCAATGGCGTGCTTCCGGCCGAGATGAGGGCGGAGCTGGACGACAACGCGCTCTACATCTTTCGCAAGAGAAAAGAAGCCTCGGTCTTCGATCTGGCGCAGGTGCGGCGGGCCATGCGCGAGCAGCGAAAGATGCACATCGGATACGCGGACGACAGCGGGGCCGTTTCGCAGTTGACCCTCTGGCCGATCATGCTCGGCTTCGTCGAATCGCAGCGGTTGATTGCCGCGTGGTGCGAGGAGAGCGGCGACTTCTGCCGTATTCGCACGGACCGCATCGTGACGGTCGATTTCCTGGACGAACGCTATCCGCGTGCGCGGCGGCAGCTCGTCAAGGAATGGCGAGACGGGCTTCCCTGCCACCAGCGCGACAACACCTAGCGCGGTCGGGGCCTCTCAAATTTAGCCGGAGCTGCGTGGGGACCCATTGGCGAATCTGAGCAGTCCCGCAGGGGAATGTTTTTCTACATTGGATCGTATTTTTCTACCTTAACATCGTTTTTAAGAGAAAAACGAGAATCCTGGGCGACAAAGCCCACCGGATAACTCTCTTCCTCTGACCGTTCTTCTCCCGCCGCGGCGCAGGAACTGCCGCCCCTCTGGGGCACCGCAAGACCCGGACCGTTCGCTGACTTCAACCCGCTTGATGCGTTTTCACCAAGGAGCCTCTTCATGAAATTTCTTTGCCTCGATATCCCCGCGCCCGGTGCCACCCTGGAAAAGTACCAGCCGCACATGCAGGATGAAGCCCGCCACGCCTGGCAGCTCTACAAGGGCGGTGTCGTGCGCGACATCTACTTCCGCCAGGACCGCCCCGGCGTGGCCATCATTGCCGAGTGCGAATCGGCCGAGGTCGCTCTGAAGACGCTGCGCGAATTTCCGTTGGCCAAGGCCGGCCTCCTCGATTGGGATGTCATCCCGCTGGGCCCCTTCCTGAACTGGGAATCGCTTTTCGCCCCCGGCAACGCCTGAGGCGCGTCGAACACAGGAACCTACGACCATGACCAAGCAAGCCTCCGAACTCAAGCCCATCCTCTTCGTCGTCAGCAGCAATGCTGTGAAGGGCGCAACGGGCATTCCCACCGGCTACAACCTGGCCGAAGTCACCCATCCGCTGGAAAAGCTGCAGGCAGCCGGCATCCAGGTGGAGTTCGCCTCCATCCTGGGTGGCGATGCGCCGCTGGATGGGCTGGAGGACATGAAAGACCCGGTCATCGCCCGCTACTGGGCCGATGCCGATTTCCGCCATGCGATCTCCCACACGCTGTGCATCGACGACGTGGACCCGTCGCGCTACTCGGCCATCTTCTTTGCGGGCGGCCACGGCACGATGTGGGACTTCCCCGACAACGCGGCCGCGCAGAAGGCCATCCGCGAGATCGATGCGGCCGGTGGCATCGTCTCGGCCGTGTGCCACGGCCCGGCGGCCCTGGTCAACGCGCGCCGCGCCGACGGCAGCCTGCTGGTGGCTGGCAAGCGGGTTGCTGCTTTCACCAACGGCGAGGAAGAGGAGGTGGAATCCACCAACGTCGTGCCTTTCCTGCTCGCGTCCACGCTCAACGAACGCGGCGCGCAGCATCAGAACGCCGCCAACTGGGCCGACAACGTGGTCGTCGACGGACGGCTCATCACCGGCCAGAACCCGCAGTCCGCCGCGAGCCTGGGCATCGCGCTGCGCGACGCGCTGTTGGCATAAGGCCGCTGAAGCTTTCAAGGGGATCGCGTGAAACTGATCTGTGTCGAAGAGCACGTGCTTGACCGTGCCATCGGTGGCGCCACCCAGGCGCTGGTGCGCGCCGAGGCGCCTTACTTTGGCGACTGGGGCAGCCGCGTGGTGGACGGCCAGAACGTGGTCGACCCGAGCCGCCCGCATGTCATTGCGCCCAGCGAGTCCGCTCGCAAGGGGCTGGAGATGGGGCCTGCGCGCCTGGCCGACATGGATGCCGCCGGCATCGACATGCAGGTGCTCTCCTATGGCGGGTTCCCGCAGTTGCTGCCCGCAGCGGAGGCCATCGCGCTGAACCGCGCTGCCAACGACAAGCTGGCCGAAACGGCGCGGGCGCATCCCACGCGCTTCGCGGGCTTTGCCACGCTGCCTTGGCAGGCACCCGAGGCAGCTGCGCGCGAACTGGAGCGGGCGGTGAAAGAGCTCGGACTCAAGGGCGCGCTCATCAACGGCCGCCCCGGAGACACCTTCCTGGACGATGCGCGCTACGAGCCGATCCTTGCGGCCTTCAGCGAATTGAAGGTGCCGCTGTACGTGCACCCCGGCCTGCCGCTGCCGGCCGTGCAGGCGCCGTATTACGGCGGCCTCGAGCGCGAGCTCAGCGCGCGCCTGGCCATGTTCGCCTGGGGCTGGCACAACGAGTCGGGCATCCAGGTCTTGCGCATGCTGCTCGCAGGCGCCTTCGACCGGCACCCCGGGCTGCAGGTCATCAGCGGCCATTGGGGCGAGATGGTGCCGTTCTTCCTTCAACGGCTGGAAGACTCCATTCCTCAGGAAGCCTCGAGCCTCAGGCGTCCCATCGTGCAGACCTACCGCGAGCATGTGTACGTCTCGCCCAGCGGCATGCTCACGCTGCCGCACTTCCAGTTCATTCATGCGCTGATGGGTGCCGAGCGCATTCTTTATTCCATCGACTATCCGTATCAAAGCCTGGACGGCGCGCGAGCCTTCATCGAGCGCCTGCCTGTCAGCGACGCGGACAAGGCCCTCATTGCCCACGGCAACGCCGAGCGTCTGCTGGGCCTGTGACCCAACTTCAAGCGAGAAATACATGACCCAAGGAATCGAAAACAAGGTGGTCGTCATCACCGGCGGCAGCAGTGGCCTGGGTGCGGAAACGGCACGCCATCTCGTGCGCGCCGGCGCCAAGGTTGTGCTGGGTGCACGGCGGCTGGATCGGCTGCAGGCCCTGGCAGAAGAACTCGGCCTCGGTGCCGAGAGCATCGTGCAGACCGACGTCGTGCACCTCGATCAGGTCAAGGCGCTGGTCGCCCGTGCCATCGAATCCCACGGGCGGATCGACGTGATGCTCAACAACGCCGGGGTGATGCCGCTCTCGCCGCTGGAGATGCTGCGCGTGGACGAGTGGAGCCAGACCATCGACGTGAACATCAAGGGCGTGCTTCATGGCATCGCTGCAGCGCTGCCTCCCATGAAGGCGCAAAAGAGCGGGCAGATCATCAACGTCTCGTCAGTGGCTGGCCACATCGTGAGCGCAGGCGGTGCCGTCTACAGCGCGAGCAAGTTCGCGGTGCGTGCCATCTCCGAAGGCGTTCGCAAGGAGCTCAAGCCGTACAACATCCGCTCCACCATCCTCTCGCCTGGCGCTGTAGACACAGAGTTGCCCGCCTCCACCAAGGCTGAAGGCATGACGCAGGCCATGCAGGCGTTCTACGAGCACAACGCGATTCCTGCGAGCAGCTTCGCGCGCTGCGTGCTGTTCGCGATCAGCCAGCCTGAAGACGTGGACATCAACGAAATCCTGTTTCGCCCGACGCGGCAGGAGTTCTGAGCATGCGTCGCGTCGGTCGCGCAGAAGTCGAGCACCACGAATTCTCTGAACAGGCCCGCAAGCTCGATGTCGCCGTCCGCCCGCTTATGGCGCTTCTCGATGAGCAGCGCGTCACCCCAACCGGTGTCCGATTTTGCGGACATGCAAGCATGCAAGGCGAACGCTGACATGAACGTACTTGGCTACGCGGCGCACTCCGCGACCGATCCTCTCGCCCCGTTCCAGTTCGAGCGTCGGCAGCCACGGCCTGACGACGTGGTGATCGACATCCTCTACTGCGGGGTGTGTCACACCGATCTGCATCAGGTTCGCGATCATCGCGGCGTGTCTCGATATCCCATCGTGCCCGGCCACGAAATCATGGGTCGCGTGCGCGATGTCGGACCGGAGGTCAGCCGATTCAAGCCGGGTGATGCCGTCGGCGTCGGCTGCATGGTGGATTCCTGCAGGCACTGCGCGGCTTGCGGCAGTGGACACGAGCAGCACTGTGAAGAGTCACCGACCTTCACCTACAGCAGCATCGACCGTCACGACCACACGCCGACCTTCGGCGGCTACTCGGAGTCGATCGTCGTCTCGGACAAATTCGTCCTGAAAGTGCCCGAAGGCATGGCGCTGGCAGGCGCCGCACCGCTCCTGTGTGCCGGGGTCACCACCTGGGCGCCTTTGCGGCGCTGGAAAGTCGGACAAGGCAGCCGTGTTGCCGTCGTGGGCCTGGGAGGGCTTGGGCACATGGCATTGAAGCTCGCCAAGGGCCTGGGCGCCGACGTCACCTTGTTCACACGCTCGCCGGACAAGGAAGCCGACGCCTGCCGTCTGGGCGCGGATCGCGTCGTCATTTCGTCCGACGCGGCACAGATGGCGGCCTGGAAGGGACGCTTCGACCTGATCATCGACACCGTACCTTACGTTCACGAACTCGGCCCCTATCTGCCGACGCTGGCCTTCGATGGAACGCTGGTGCTCGTGGGGTACATGGGACCTTTGCAGGAGCAACTGAATACCGCTCCACTGGTCTACGGCAGCCGGGCCGTCGCGGGCTCCTTCATCGGCGGCGTCGCCGAGACCCAGGAAATGCTGGATTTCTGTGGCCGGCACAACATCGCTTCCGACGTCGAAGTGATCGGCATCCAGCAGATCGAGGATGCCTACGAACGCATGCTTCGCAGCGACGTGAAGTACCGCTTCGTGATCGACATGTCGTCGCTCAAGCGCTGAAGAGGCGTCAGGACGACGCCGATCCGGGGCTTCTTGCGCCTCGATTCAAACCCTGAACCCAGATCTGCCGGATCGAAGGCGTTTGGGGAACTCATCAAAAAGGATTGGAAATGCCCACGATCAATTTCACGGTGAACGGCAAGTTGACCCCCATCGATTCGGATCCCGACACGCCGTTGCTCTGGGTGCTGCGGGACACGTTGCAACTCACGGGCACGAAGTACGGCTGCGGCATGGCCCTCTGCGGTGCGTGCACGGTGCATCTGGAGGGCGAGCCGGTCCGGTCTTGCGTCACACCTGTGTCGGTAGCCGCCGGCAAGAAGGTCGCCACCATCGAAGGCGTGGGCCAAGCCGGCGTGGCCAAGGCCGTGCAGACGGCCTGGCGTCGCCTCGACGTCGTGCAATGCGGGTATTGCCAGTCCGGCCAGATCATGAGCGCCGTGGCGCTGCTTGAAAAGAACCGCAAACCGACGGATGCCGACATCGACGGCGCCATGTCGGGAAACCTCTGTCGCTGCGCGACCTATGTCCGCATTCGCGCGGCCATCCACGAAGCAGCCCAGTCATTGGCTTGAACGGCGGACACCCTCATGACCATCTCCATTCGCATCGAGAACGAAAGCCGGCGCCGCTTCCTGCATGGCGCCGCCGGGCTCACGCTCGCCGTCTACCTGCCGCGGGCACGAAGCGCCGATGCAGGCGCCCGTGCCGGGGCCTTCGAGCCGAATGCCTTTGTTCGTATCGCCGCCGACAACACCGTCACCGTGATTTCCAAGCACCTGGAAATGGGCCAAGGCACGTACACGGGCCTGGCCACCATCGTCGCCGAGGAACTGGACGCAGCGTGGGCACAAGTCCGCGTGGAGGGCGCTCCGGCGGATGCCAGTCGCTACAACAACCTGCGCATGGGGCCGACGCAAGGCACCGGTGGCAGCACGGCCATGGCGAACTCGTGGGACCAGCTTCGGCGCGCGGGAGCATCTGCGCGCGCCATGCTGGTCGCAGCCGCCGCGCAGCAGTGGAAAGTGCCGGCAGAGGAACTCGGCGTCAGCGACGGCGTCGTGACGCATTCACGGACGCAGCGCAAGGCGACCTTCGGCCAACTCGCGGCGGCGGCGGCCCGCCAGCCGGTGCCGGCCGAGGTCGTGCTCAAGGACCCGAAACACTTCAAGCTCATCGGCAAGCACGTCCCGCGCAAGGATTCCAACGACAAGACCAACGGCACTGCGCGGTTCACACAGGATGTGCACCTGCCCGACATGCTGACGGCAGTCGTCGCGCATTCGCCGCGTTTCGGTGGCAAGGTGAAGTCCTTCGAAGCAACCCAGGCCAAAGCCGTCCGCGGGGTGGTGGATGTCATCCAGATCCCCAGCGGCGTGGCAGTCCTGGCCAAAGACACCTGGAGCGCCAAGAAAGGCCGCGACGCGCTGCAGGTGGAATGGGACGACTCCGGCGCGTTCAAGCTGGGGTCGCAAGAGATCTTTCAGCGCTATCGTGAACTCGCGAAGTCTCCGGGTGCCATGGCACGCAAGGCCGGCGACCCCGATGCCGCTTTCGCAGCGTCGACCCGCGTGCTCCGAGCCGCCTACGACTTCCCCTACCTCGCGCATGCGGCGATGGAGCCGCTGAACTGCGCCGTGCGCCTGGGCAAGGACAGTTGCGAGATCTGGAACGGCGAGCAGTCTCATACCTCCGATCAGATGAGCGTTGCTGCGTTGCTCGGCATCAGGCCCGAGCAGGTGACCATCCACATGCTTTACGCCGGCGGCAGTTTCGGCCGAAGGGCCAGCACGGCATCGGACTACGTGCTTGAGGCCGTCAACATCGCGAAGGCCATCGAGGGCCGCGCGCCGATCAAGCTCGTGTGGCTGCGCGAGGACGATATGCGAGCCGGCTACTACCGCCCGGCGTTCCATCATGTCCTGGAAGCGGCGCTCGATGCGCAAGGGCGCCCGACGGGCTGGCGCCATCGACTCGTCGGTCAATCGATCCTGGCCGGTACGCCCATGGCCAGACGGGTCAAGGACGGCGTCGACCCCACGTCGGTGGAAGGTGCAGCCAACTTGCCGTACGCGTTTGACAACATTCAGGTGGACCTTCACACGCCGAAGGACATTCCGGTGCCGGTGCTGTGGTGGCGCGCGGTGGGATCCACCCATACGGCCTTTTCGACGGAAACCTTCATCGACGAAGTGGCGGCCGCCTCCGCACAGGACCCTGTTGCGTTCCGGCTGTCCCTGCTGGACAAGCGTCCTCGACACGCCGCTGTCTTGAGACTGGTTGCGGAGAAGGCCGGTTGGGGCATGCCGCTGGCCGCTGGCGCACCTGGCGATCGACGCGGCCGCGGCGTGGCCGTGCATGAGTCCTTCGGTTCCTATGTGGCGCACGTGGCCGAGGTGACGGTCAAGGCCGACGGCAGCCTCAAGGTGGATCGCATCGTCAGCGCGGTCGATTGCGGCATCGCAATCAACCCCGACAACGTGCGAGCGCAGACGGAAGGATCGATCGGCTACGGGCTGTCGGCGGCCCTTCACGGGGAGATCACGTTGAAAGACGGTTTGGTCGAGCAATCCAACTTCCACGACTACGCGCCGATCCGGATCTACGAGATGCCCAAGGTCGAGGTTCACCTCGTAGCGTCCACGGAAGCCCCCAGTGGGATGGGTGAGCCCGCCCTGCCGCCGGTCGCACCCGCCGTGGTCAATGCGATTGCCGCAGCGACCGGCAAGCGGATGCGCAGGCTTCCGATCAATGGTGACGAGTTGAAGGCCTGATGGGCTGCGTCCCCGAAGCCGCTCTTTAGTCCGACATGCCAGGGGCTCCGACTGGTGCCAGAAACTGGCACGAGGGCATGTCCCAATCAGGCTTCCTCATCGACACCATGAGCTGGGGCCGAGGGGACATGTCGCCCCGCTGACCCGGCGATCCGGCAGCACTTTGATTTTTTCCAAGGAACCGAAAACATGCCCGACCTCGAGCCGCTCGACCCGTCATTTCCGATCAGCCGCCAGATGGACATCGATGCCGGCCCCATCGTGCTGGTCAATCTCTGCACCATGGCGCCGGAAGACGAAGCGGCGTTCCTGGAGGCATGGGCCGGCGACGCCGCCTTCATGAAGAGCCAGCCCGGCTTCATCTCGACACAGCTGCACCGCGCGCTGGGAGACAGCCCGACGTACCTCAACTACGCCGTCTTCGAATCCGCGGCGGCATGGCGCGCGGCCTTCAAGCACCCCGGCTTCCGGGAGAAGGTCAAGGCGCATCCGGCGTCGATGGTGGCCCGGCCGCATCTCTTTCAGAAGGTCGCCGTGCCGAACCTGTGCACCGCTTGACCGACAACCGATTCCGTCCCAGGCCGAGGAGGCCTTCACTTCAAAAGAGAGATCAATGATCCATAAAAGATATGCGCTGCTGGTGTCGCTCCCGCTCATTCTGCTCGTGACGGGTTGCACGAACATCCCCAAGAGCAGCATGCCGGAAACGCAGTTTTCCTCGCTCGATTGCCGGGCGATTTCAGACCAGCTGGCCCAAGAGCAGGTGACGCAGGAGCGTTCGGCAGAGGCCAAGAGCAATTCCTGGAAGATCGTCATACCCTTTGCCATTGCCGCTCGCTACATCGATGCATCGAGTCACATGAACGAGTCCGAGCGCAGGTCTAACTTGTTGGTGCAAGCGCAGCAATCCAAGAGTTGCAAGCAGGTTTCGGGTTGACGCGGTCGCGCGCCGCGAAAGCGGCTGCCCTTCGCGGGTAGTGCAAGCGCGGGCCGGTGACAGAATGCCGCATCACCGAACCTAGCGATCAAATGGCGCGTGACTCGATCAGTGACTTGTTGGCTTTCATGGCGGTGGCGCGCGAGCGCAGCTTCACGCGCGCGGCCTCCAAGCTGGGCGTGTCGCAGTCGTCGCTGAGCCACACGATCCGTGCCCTCGAAACCCGCCTGGGCGTGCGCCTGCTGACGCGCACGACGCGCAGCGTGGCGCCCACCGAAGCCGGCGAGCGCCTGCTGCAGACGGTGGCGCCGCGGCTGCAGGACATCGAATCCGAGGTGGCCGCCATGAGCGAACTCGGCGCCAAGTCGGCCGGCAGCATCCGCATCACGGCCATCGACCATGTGGTGGACACCCTGCTGTGGCCGCGGCTGAGGCCGCTCATCGCCGAGTACCCCGATCTCAGGATCGAGATCAGCACCGACTACCGCATGGTCGACATCGTGGCCGAGGGCTTCGACATCGGTGTGCGCTGGGGCGACCAGGTCGCCAAGGACATGGTCGCCGTGCGCCTCATGCCCGACCAGCGGATGCTGATCGTCGGCGCACCCGATTACCTGGCCGCGCACGGCGTGCCGGCCACGCCGCAAGAATTGCTGGCGCACAACTGCATCACGCTGCGCCTGGCCTCCAGCGGCAGCCTGTACGCCTGGGAACTGAGAAACGGCGCGCGCGAGCTGCAGGTGAACGTGAGCGGCCAAGCCACCTTCCACAGCGTCTACCAGATGTTGAACGCGGCACTGAGCGGCTGCGGGCTGGCCTTCGTTCCGCAAGACCTGGTCCAGCCTCACTTGGAGGCGGGGCGCCTCAAGGCCGTGCTGCAGGACTGGGCGCCTGTGTTCCCTGGCCTGCACGCGTACTACCCAAGTCGGCGTCAGTCGACGCGCACGCTGGCGCTGATCATCGAGGCACTGCGCACCGCGCCGCAGTTCAACCCGGCGCATCGCCCAGGCGCAGCGCCTCGATGACCATCGCCACCGCCTGCGTCTTCTGGCGCCGGCTCGGGTAGTACATGAAGAAGCCGGGCGAGGTGGGAAACCATTCCTCCATCACGCAGCGCAAACGACCGGCCTGCACATGCGGCCCGGCCAGGTACTCCGGCGTGAACGCGAGGCCGCAGCCGTCCAGCGCCGCCTGCAGGATCTGGTAGGTGCCGTTGAAGGTGAGTTGCCCCTGCACCTGCACGCGCTCGGCTTGCCCCGCGCGCATCAGCGGCCACGCAAAGAGGCCGCCGCGCGTGGCGAGCCTCAGGGTGATGCAGTTGTGCTGCAGAAGGTCCTGCGGCGTTTGCGGCTCGGGGTGGTTTTCGAAATAAGCGGGCGCGCCGACGATCAGGCGCCGGAAGTCCGGCGTGAGGCGCACCGACACCATGTCGCGGTCGATGGCTTCGCCGGTGCGCACGCCGATGTCGTAGCGTTCCTCGACGATGTCGACCATGCGGTAGCTGGTGTCGATCTCCAGCTTGATGTCGGGGTACTGCTGCAGGAGCGGCGCGAGCCGCGGCCAGATGAACAGGTCCGCCACCGTGTCGACCGCGGTGATGCGCACGGTGCCGGCCGGCTTGTCGCGGAATTCGGCGAGGGCTTCCAGTTCGGTCTCGACGGCATCGAACTGCGGTGCCACGGTTGCCATCAGCCGCTCGCCGGCTTCGGTCGGCGTCACGCTGCGCGTGGTGCGGGTCAGCAGTCGCACGCCCATGCGGCTTTCCAGGCCGCGCACCTTGTGGCTCAGCGACGAGGGCGACACGCCAAGCCTGGCGGCGGCACGCGTGAAGCTGCGCTCGCGCGCTACCGAGAGAAATGCGAGCAGGTCGTTGAAGTCGTCGCGCGGCATGCGTGTCTCGAGGCGTTGGTTTTCACGGGCCAAGTCTAGGCATGTGCCGGTTCCGCGACCAGACCTTCGCGGCCGCATGCATCTATCGACGCCATTCATCAATCGATCTGCCGGTGCGACGTAGGACGACGGCTCGCGATTCATGCGGCACATCGATAGGTGCATGCGGGCCGGCGTGGCTAGTCATCGCGGGCATGCGCGCCTACGCTTGACCTCAGTCAACGACCGTGGGCCATGGCGTTGCGCGATGCGGCCGCCGCCGAAGGCGCCGCCCCTGCCGGTGCACCCCGACGCGCGACCCGATGCCGCTGCAACCCACCCACCCAGCAAGAAAGGACATCCCATGAAATCACCCTTGTGCTACGCCGCGCTTTGCGCCGCATCGCTCCAGGCCGGCGGTGCCGAGCCGCAAACCGCCACCGTGCAGCAGGTCGCCCGCGCAGGGAGCCAGCCTTCGGCGACCGGGCCCGCCGAGTACTTCACAGGGCGCGTCCGGGTCGATCCGGTGTGGCCTGCCAATGCGCAGATCAACGCCTCGGGCGGCATGGTGACCTTCGAGCCCGGCGCGCGCTCTGCCTGGCATACCCATCCCGCGGGCCAGCGGCTGGTGGTGATGTCGGGTGTGGGGCTGACGCAGGAATGGGGCAAGCCCGTACAGGAAATCCGTGCGGGTGACACGGTCTGGTGTCCGCCCGGCGTCAAGCACTGGCATGGCGCGGCGCCGACCACTGCGATGAGTCACTTGGCCGTGACCGGCACCGTGGACGGAAAGAACGTCGAATGGATGGAGAAGGTGGGCGATGAGCAATACCACGCACGTTAAGCGCCGCACCGCGGCAGCCATGGCCGCCGCCATGGCCTTCGGGCTGACGGCATCCGTCGGCCATGCATCCCCAAACCAGGAGTCGACCCGCATGACAAATACACCTCCCTCCGACACCTTGTCGGCCGCGCAGCAGGCCATCGTGCCGATCGCAGCCTTCGCAGCCGCCGGCGACATCGCCAAATTGAACACCGCCCTGAACCAGGGGCTGGACGCCGGCTTGACCGTCAGCGATGCGAGGGAAGTGCTGGTGCAGCTCTACGCCTACGCCGGTTTTCCGCGCAGCCTCAATGCGCTCGGTGAGCTGATGAAGGTCGTGGAAGCGCGCAAGCAGCGCGGCGTGAAGGATGCGCCGGGCCGCGCACCCAGCCGCCCGATTCCGAAGGGCGAAGCCCTGCTGGCCGCGGGAACCGCCAACCAGACCAAGCTGTCGGGCGCGCCGGTGCAGGGGCCGCTCTTCGACTTCGCACCCGTGGCGAACGAATACCTCCGCACCCATCTGTTCGGCGACATCTTCGAGCGCGACAACCTCGACTGGCAAAGCCGCGAGGTGGCCACGGTCAGCATGCTGGCCGCGCTCGCAGGCGTCGAGTCGCAGTTGCAGGCGCACATCCGCATCAGCATGAATGTCGGCCTGTCGGCGCAGCAGATGCAGCAGCTCGGGCAGTTGCTGGCCGATCGCGTGGATGCCGACAGCGCCCGCCGCGCGCGCGAGGCGCTGGCGCGGCATCTGGCGACGCAGCCCGCAGGTTGAAGCGATTGGAAGGAGTCCACACATGGCCGAACCCCGCGATGTCACCATCAATCGACGCGACCTTTTCCTCATGGGCGTAGGCGCTGGCGTCTCGACGCAGATACCGGCCCAGCCGAGCGCTGCGAGTTCGGCGTCGGCTTCCGCCATGCCGCCAGCCGCGCTGCACAGGGTGCAGATGAAGGTGAACCGCGAACTGCGCGACCTTCAGCTGGACCCGCGCACCACCTTGCTCGACATGCTGCGCGAGCACCTCGCGCTGAACGGCACGAAGAAGGGCTGCGACCACGGCCAGTGCGGCGCCTGCACCGTCATCGTGGACGGCCGCCGGGTGAATTCCTGCCTGACGCTGGCGGTGATGCACGAAGGCTCGAGCGTCACGACGGTGGAGGGGCTTGGCACGCCCGGGCAGTTGCACCCGATGCAGGCGGCCTTCGTGAAGCACGACGGCTACCAGTGCGGCTATTGCACGCCCGGGCAGATCTGCTCGGCAGTCGCCGTGCTGGACGAAATCAAGCGGGGCATTCCCAGCCACGTCACAGCCGACCTCGCATCGGTGCCCTTGCTGAACGCGCAAGAACTGCGCGAGCGCATGAGCGGCAACATCTGCCGCTGCGGCGCCTACGCCAACATCCTCGAAGCCATCACCGAAGTCGGGGAGGGCGCATGAAGCTCTTCAGCTACCAGCGCGCGAACAGCGTGGTCGAGGCCACCGCCCTGGCGGCCCAGCGTCCGGAGACGCGCTTCATTGCCGGCGGCACCAATCTGCTGGACCTGATGAAGCTGCAGATCGAAACGCCTGCGCACCTCGTCGATGTCAACGGCCTGGCGCTGGACAAGATCGAGCCGACGCCCGAAGGCGGCCTGCGCATCGGCGCCCTGGTTCGCAACACCGATCTGGCGGCCGACCTGCGCGTGCGCAAGGACTACGCCGTGCTGTCGCGTGCGTTGCTGGCCGGCGCTTCGGGGCAGTTGCGCAACCGCGCCACGACGGCCGGCAACCTGCTGCAGCGGACCCGCTGTCCGTACTTCTATGACACCAACCAGCCCTGCAACAAGCGCACGCCGGGCAGCGGATGCTCGGCCATCGGCGGAGCCAGCCGGTCGCTGGGGCTGCTCGGCGTCAGCCAGGCCTGCATTGCCACCCATCCGAGCGACATGGCGGTCGCGATGCGGGTGCTCGATGCGACGGTCGAGACCGTGCGGCCCGATGGCCGGACCCGCACCATTCCGATTGCCGACTTTCATCGCTTGCCCGGCGCCACGCCGCATGTGGAAACCGTGCTGGAGCCCGCCGAGCTGATCACGGCGGTGACGCTGCCCCGACCGGTCGGCGGGACACAGGTCTATCACAAGGTGCGCGACCGGGCCTCCTATGCCTTCGCGCTGGTGTCGGTGGCGGCAATCGTTCATGCGGACGGCACTGGGCGCGTGGCCCTGGGCGGCGTGGCGCCCAGGCCGTGGCGTGTCGAAGCGGCCGATGCCGCATTGCCGCGCGGTGCACGCGCCGTGTCCGAGCACCTGCTGGCAGACGCTAGGCCGACCGAGGAAAACGCTTTCAAGCTGCCGCTGGCCACGCGCGCAATCGCCGCCGTGCTGGCGCAGCCAAGAGGATAGAAGCATGCATTTCGACAAACCCGAGGGCAGCAATCCGATCGACCGGCTCAAGGTCGTGGGCCAACCGGTGAGCCGCATCGACGGACCGCTGAAAACCACCGGCACCGCGACCTACGCCTACGAGAACCGCGACATCGGCGGCAAGCCCGCCTACGGCTTTGTGCTGGGCGCAGCGATTGGCAAAGGCCGGATCTCCAGCATCGACGAGTCGCGTGCCCGCGCGGCGCCGGGGGTTCTCGACATCGTGACGGCACGCAATGCCGGCAAGCTCGGCGTCGGTGCGTTCTATGTCGACCGCGCATTGGCGGGGCCGGGCGTGGACCACTACGGGCAGGCGGTTGCCGTGGTCGTCGCGGAAACCTTCGAACAGGCGCGCGCGGCTGCATCGCTGCTGGACGTGCGCTATGTGCGGGCGCACGGCGCGTTCGATCTCGCTGCGGCCAAGGACCTCGCCGTCACACCCAGGGCCGCTGCGTTCGGGCCGCCGCCGCAAAGTGGCATCGGCGACTTTGCAGGCGCCTTTGCTGCCGCCCCCGTCACCCTGGACGAGACCTACACCACGCCCGACCAGTCGCACGCGATGATGGAACCGCACGCCAGCATCGCGGTGTGGCAAGGCGACCGGCTGACCGTGTGGTGTCCGATCCAGCAGCTCAACTGGGGGGCGCGCGATCTCGGCCTGATCCTCGGCATCCCCAAGGAAAACATCCGCTTGCTGGCGCCCTACATCGGCGGCGGATTCGGCGGCAAGGGCACCGTGCTGGCCGACACCGTGGCCGCGGCGTTGGCCGCTCGCGCCGTGGGACGACCGGTGAAGGTCGCGCTGACGCGGCCGCTGATGTTCAACAGCACGACGCACCGGCCGGCCACGATCCAGCGCATCCGCATCGGCGCGGGGCGCGACGGCAAGATCACCGCCATCGGGCACGAGAGCTGGTCCGGCAACCTGCGCGGCGGCCGCACCGAGGCGGCCACGGCCTCCACGCGCTGGCTGTACGCGGGCGCCAATCGCATGACCCGGCTGCGCCTCGCCGTGCTCGATCTCGCCGAAGGCAACGCTATGCGTGCGCCCGGGGAGGCGCCCGGCATGATGACGCTGGAGATCGCGATGGACGAGATGGCCGAGAAACTGGGCATCGACCCCGTCGAGTTCCGCATCCTCAACGACACGCAGTTCGCGCCGGAGGAGCCGCAGCGGCCGTTCTCCAAACGACAACTGGTCGAATGCCTGCGCGTGGGTGCCGAGCGCTTCGGTTGGCGCCAGCGGCAATCGAAGACGGGTGTGGTGCGCGACGGGCAGTGGCTGGTCGGCATGGGAGCGGCAGCCGCGATTCGCGGTGCGCCGATTGCGCAGTCCGCCGCGCGGGTGCGGCTGGACAGCCAGGGCGTCGTCACCGTGGAAACCGACATGACCGACCTCGGCACCGGCAGCTACACCATCATTGCGCAGACCGCAGCCGAGATGATGGGCGTCGGCCTCGATCAAGTCGTCGTGCGGCTCGGCGACAGCCGCCTGCCGGAGTCTCCAGGGTCTGGCGGCCAGTGGGGCGCAGCGTCGGCGACGTCCGGCGTGTACGCGGCGTGCGTGAAGCTGCGCGAGACGGTGGCGCAGAAACTCGGCTTCGCCACCACCGGCATCGAGTTCGCCGACGGGCACGTGCAATCCGGCGAGCGCCGCGTGCCGCTCAAGGACGCTGCCGCGCAGGGCGAACTCGTGGCCGAGGACGAGATGACCTACGGCGACCTCTCCAAGCAATACGCCCACCAGACCTTCGGTGCGCACTTCGTGGAACTGGGCGTTCACGCCTTCACCGGCGAGATCCGGCTTCGGCGGATGCTGGCTGTGTGCGCGGCGGGCCGCATCCTGAACCCGAAACTGGCCCGCAGCCAGGTCATCGGGGCGATGGTGATGGGCGCGGGTGCGGCGTTGATGGAGGAACTGGTGGTGGACCCGCGCGCCGGCTGCTTCATTAATCACGACCTCGCCGCCTACGAGGTGCCCGTGCATGCGGACATTCCGCAGCAGGACGTGATCTTCCTCGACGAGGTGGACAACACGATGTCCCCGATGAAGGCCAAGGGCGTCGGCGAACTGGGCCTGTGCGGCGTGGCCGCCGCCATCGCCAACGCGGTCTACAACGCGACGGGGGTGCGCGTGCGCGACTATCCGATCACGCTGGACAAGTTCCTGGATCGGTTGCCGGTTCAGGTCTGAGAGAGCACCGCGCAGGCTGGCTGGTGACGGCGGTCAGCCTGGCTCCTCTTCCGCCGTGTCTTGCTCCAGCTTCTGCCGCAGCGACGCCATGATTTCTTGCATCGTCTTGATGTCGTCCACGTCGATCCCGTCCGAGAGGCTGTTGATCCATGGCGCCTGCAAAGCCATGGCATCTGTGTAGGCCTGTTTTCCTCTCTCGGTCAGGACCACGAGCTGCGCCCGCCGGTGGTGAGGATTGGCCTCGAATGCGACGAGCGCTTCCTTCTCGAGGTCGTTGACGATCCGCTGCACGTTTTGCCGATTGGCGCCCAGGTTGCGGGCGAGCCATGCCACCGGCTGCGGGTGTTCGCCCTTGAAGATGGTGCCCAGGATCTGCCAGCGGGCGCTCGTGAGGCCGAGCGGCGCGACCAGCCGGTCGCCAGCTGTCAGCAGGCGGCTGTTGAGCCTGAACAGCTCGAGCATCAAGCCACTCATCGCTTCTCCTGCAGGGGTTCGCTTCGTTCTTGCCATACGTCTCCATCAAGCTTTATTGACAACATGGTGTCATGTTGGCATCATTCAATCCTATCAGAGCGGCAGCGACAGGCCCATCGACGTCGATGGAACCTGCGTGCCCGTTTTCAAAGGACCAGACCATGACATTGCGCGACAGCACGATCCTCATTACCGGAGGCTCCAGCGGCATCGGATTTGCGCTTGCGCAAGGACTTCTTGCGCGCGGCAATCGCGTCATCGTCTGCGGCCGGGGCGAAGAGGCACTGGCTCGCGCTCAGGCGATCGAGCCGGCGCTGATCACGCGAGTATGCGATGTCACCAACACCGAAAGCAGAAGGGCGCTGGTCGAGTGGATTGCTGCCGAGCATCCGGACCTCAGTGTCGTCTTCAACAATGCCGGCGTTCAATCGCGCCGCAGCTTCACCGGCGATCACGCACTGGACGGCCTGGAGCAGGAAGTCGCGATCAACTTCACCGCGCCGGTGCAGCTCATCGGCGAGCTGCTGCCCCAGCTGTGCAGGCAAGAGCGGGCTGTCATCGTCAACGTCACGTCGGGATTGGCTTTCGCGCCGATGGCCGATGTGCCGGTGTACTGCGCCACCAAGGCCGCGCTCCACTCGTTCACGCTCAGCTTGCGGCATCAACTTCGCCACACCGCGGTCAAGGTCGTGGAGTTGGCGCCTCCCATCGTCGACACCGGCCTGGGCGGCGATACGCGCAGCGACGGCACGAAGAGCGCCGGCATGATGAGCCCGGAAGCGTTTGCGGTCGAAGCGCTGAAGCTTCTGGATGAAGGCCGCGACGAAGTGCTGATCGGGCAGGCGGTCGGTACGCGCCAGCATGGCGAGGCGCTGTTCCAGCGCATGAATGGCAGCTGAGCCCCTGCCAACCGCTTGCTGCCGCCGCGCCATCCCTTGATCCCTTGCCCGTCAACGCGACCTGAGCGTCGGCGTGCGCTCCCGAGCTTTCCGCTTCACTGTCGATGAATCGCATTCTCCTGGTCGAGGACCATGAACGGCTGGCCCGGCTCACATGCAGCGGGCTCGAAGCGGCAGGCATTGCAGCCGATGTCGTTCATCGCGGCGACGACGCATGGGCGGCCCTGCAGCAGGTGCCCTACGGCGCGCTCGTGCTCGACCGGGGGCTGCCCGATGGCGACGGACTCGCCCTGCTGCAACGCCTGCGGGCGCGCGGCGTCGGTGTGCCGTGCCTCGTTCTGACGGCGCGCGATGCCTTGCGCGACCGGGTGGAAGGGCTCGAGTCCGGCGCCGACGACTACCTTGCCAAGCCCTTTGCAATGGATGAAATGGTGGCCCGCGTGCGGGCACTGCTGCGCCGCCCGACGGTATGTCGGCCGCTCGATCCCGCGCTCGGCGATCTCCAGCTGAAACCCGCCGATGGAAGCGTCTGCTGCGGTGAGGAGCGCATCTCACTGGCGCCTGCAGAAATGCAGATCCTGCTCCTCCTCATGCACGGCGGCGGTGAGACGGTGCGCCGCGCCGCGCTGGAAGCGGCTGCGTGGGGATTGGGGGAGGCCGTCACGCCGAACGCGCTCGACGTGGCGCTGCACCGGCTTCGCCGAAAGCTGCTCACCATCGGCTCGCGGCAGCGGGTCGTCAACGTGAGAGGGTTGGGCTATGCGCTTCGCGAAGCCGGCGTGGCTGCATAGCCTCAGTCTGAAGATCCTGCTCGCATTCGTGATCGGCGTGGTACTGAGCATCGTGTTGATTGCGTCCATCGCCATCACCCTGCTGACGGTGCGCAGCGATCTCCTGTTCGTTGCCGATCTGGTGGGACGCGCGGAAGAACTCGCGGGCGCATTGCAGTTCGACGACGCGGGAACACCCGTCGGGCTCGATGCGAGCGAACGCGGTGCGGACTGGATGTACGAGAGCCTCGGGCAAGAGATGGCTTACCGCGTCCTCGATGCCTCCGGCAAGGCCGTGATTTCGTCCGCTTCGGTCGAAGCGTTCTGGGGGGGCGCGGCATGGCCGGCCGAACGCGGTTATTTCAAGTTCGAGCACAGCGGGATGCCGATACACGGCGCCACCGTGCCGGTGGAGCACGCTGGCCGGAAGTGGTTCCTGCAGTTCGCCGCGAGCACACGGTTTGGAGATCTCGTGCATCGGCATTTCGTGCTGCCGTTCGTGGCCGCCGGGATCGCCGTCTTCAGCCTCGTCCTGCTCATCGTGTTCGGCGCATGCGCGTACCTGGTCCTGGGCTACACGCTCAAGCCGCTGCGAAGCGTGGCGGCTTCCGCAGCGGCGATTTCGCCGAGGTCCATCCATGCCCGGCTGCAGGCCGATGGCGTTCCGTCCGAGATCGTGCCGCTCGTGGAGAGCTTCAATCGCGTGCTCGAACGGCTGGAGCACGGGTTTCGCATCCAGCAGGAGTTTCTTGCGACGGCGGCGCATGAACTGAAGACACCGCTCGCATTGATCCGTGCGCAGATCGAACTGAGCGAGCCGGGCGCGGGCCGCGGCGCATTGCTCAAAGACGTCGAACACATGGCGCGGCAAGTGCAACAGCTTCTGCACCTGGCCGAGGCCAGCGAGGTTCAGAACTACAGCTTCGCGCAAGTCGATGTGCGGCAGGTTGCCGAGGAGAGCACCGCCTATCTGGAGCGCATGGCCCACACAGCGGATGTGCATCTCTCGGTCGAACTTCACAGCAAGGCGGTGCACTGGACCGCCGACCGGGGCGCGCTCTTTACGGTGCTGAAGAACCTCATGGAGAACGCGATCCAGCACGCACCGCGCGGCACGACGGTCACGGTCGAGGTGGGTCCCGACGCGATGACGGTTCGGGATTGCGGACCGGGCGCAGATCCGGCGCAGCGCGCGATGATGTTCACGCGCTTCTGGCGCGGCGCCCATCGCCGCGACCATGGCGCGGGTCTGGGCCTCGCCATCTGCCAGGAGATCGCGCAGGCGCATGGATGGAAGCTGTCCGCAGAAGACGCCGAGCCGGGCATGAGGTTTGTGCTGGCCCGCCCGTTCGGGTGCGCAAGCGCGCCCCTGGCTGCGCGAGGGGCGGTGCGGGGCCGGTAAGTCTCTGGAAAGTCTCCGGAAAGTCTTCCAAGCAGAAGATGCGGAGATCCTGTTATCGATGTCGATGTCTCACTCTGTCCAAAGAGAAATAAATGATCAATAAAACACGTTCGTTGTTGCTGTCGTTCCCGCTCGTTCTGCTCATGGCAGGTTGCACGAATATCCCCAAGAGCAGCCTGCCGGAAACGCAGTTTTCCTCGCTCGATTGCAGGGCCATCGCAGACCAGCTGGCGCAAGAGCAGGTGACGCAGGAGCGTTCGGCAGAGGCCAAGAGCAATTCCTGGAAGATCGTCATACCCTTTGCCATTGCCGCTCGCTACATCGATGCATCGAGTCACATGAACGAGTCCGAGCGCAGATCGAACTTGCTGGTGCAAGCGCAGCAATCTAAGAGTTGCAAGCAGGTTTCCGGCTGACGCGGTCGCGCGCTGGGATCCAAGGCCGCTCTTGAAGGTGTTCACGCGTTTCTGGCGTGGCGCCCATCGGCGTGACCACGGCGCCAGTCCGAGCACAAGATTTCTGCTGTCTGGTTCGAGGGGTGCGGTAGGGGCGGGGATTGTTCTCCGCCCCGCACAGGGCCGGTAAGTCGCCGGAAAGTCTTCCAGGCTGAGGATGCGGAAATCCTGTTGTCCTGGTGCGATTCTTCAATGCTTCACTCTGTCAGTTCAAGTTCCCCCTATCGCGCGCGCACTGATCGGTTCTATTCGCCTGGCCGAACAGTGGGTGCGCCGCCAACAAGCGCCGTGTGGACCCAGCCTGGGAGGTCGACCCCGCGTCCGGCCTCCCCCGTAGCGCTCAGCGTCGTGGTTCCGGTTTTCAACGAGGAGGCGGTGCTGGTCGAATTTCAGCATCGCCTGGGCGCTGTGCTGGCGGGCCTTGGCGTGACATACGAAATCATCTACGTCGACGATGGAAGTACCGACCAGTCCATTCATCTGCTCAAGCGTCTGCAGCGCAGCCACCCCGGAACTTCCTATGCGCGCCTGAGCCGGAACTTCGGCAAGGAAGCGGCGATGAGCGCAGGACTGAAACTCGCAACCGGTGAGGCGGTGGTGGTCATCGACGCCGACTTGCAGGATCCTCCCGAGCTTCTTCCCGAAATGGTCGCTGCATGGCGCGGTGGTGCTGACGTGGTGAACATGCGGCGGCGCGTGCGCCTGGGCGAATCCTGGTGGAAGCGGACCACCGCCAGCGCGTTCTATCACCTCATCGAGCGCCTGAGCGATGTGCCGATCGCGCGGAACGTGGGCGACTTCCGCCTGTTCAGCCGCCGGGCGGTCGACGCGCTCAATCAGTTGCCCGAACGCGGGCGCTTCATGAAGGGGCTGTTCGCATGGGTCGGTTTCCCGCAGGCGACCATCGACTATGAGCGTTCCGCTCGCGCGGCCGGCGAGACCAAATGGCCTTTTCTCAAGCTCGTCGGCCTCGCCTTCGACGGCATCACCGCGTTCTCGGCCGCCCCGCTGAAGGTGGCTACGCTTCTGGGCCTCGCGAGCGCCGGCGGCGCCTTCGCCTATGCGATCTTCTTTTTCCTGAAGGCGCTGATTCTTGGCGATGAGGTGCATGGTTTCCCGACCTTGATCGTGAGCATGCTGTTCCTCGGCGGGCTGCAATTGCTGTGCATGGGAATGCTCGGCGAATACGTGGCGCGCATCTTCACCGAGACCAAAGGTCGCCCGATCTACCTGATCGACGTCTACGAGCCGGCGACGGTGCCGTCCAGGTCGAAATCGGACGCTGCTCGCTGATGCCGCGCCTTTTTACCGACACCCGGCAGGCGCTGGGCACGGCGACCACCTGCATCCTCGTTTTTCTCGTTGCACTGCGCCTGGTCTCTCTGGCGGGCTATCCGCTGATGGACACCACCGAGGGACGCTATGGCGAGATCGCGCGAAAGATGGCGGAGCGCGGGGACTGGATCACGCCGTGGTTCACCGATGGCACGCCGTTCTGGGGCAAGCCGCCGCTGGCCTTCTGGCTCTCCGCGGGAAGCATGCAGATCTTCGGAGCCAACGAGTTCGCCGCGCGTTTGCCTCACTTTCTGATGGCCGTTGCGATTGCCGTTCTCACGTTCGACTGGGCGCGGCGCGCCGGGATGCGGCGGCCCGCCTATGTGCTGCCCCTGCTCGCCACCACGGTCCTCTTTTGGACAGTCTCCGGCGCCGTGACCACCGACATGGCGCTGTGCCTGGGCACGGTGCTGTCGATGCGCAGCTTCTGGTTGGCGCTGCAAGGGCCGGCCGAGCACCGCGAGCGCGAGGCATGGCTGTTCATCGCCGGGCTCTGGATCGCTCTCCTGGCGAAGGGCCCTGTGGGATGCGCGCTGATCCTGCTGCCTGCCGGCGCCTGGGCCTTGTGGACAGGGCAGGCACGAAGGGTGTGGCAGGCCGTGCCGTGGATGCGAAACGGTGTGCTGCTTCTGGCCCTTGCTGCACCCTGGTATGTGCTCGCCGAAATACGCACGCCCGGTTTCCTGGACTACTTCTTCGTCGGGGAACACTGGAACCGGTTCTTCGTCTCGGGTTGGCAGGGCGACCGCTACGGCACAGCGCATGCCTTTCCCCGCGGCACCATCTGGCTCTTCCTGGCAGGTGCGTTTCTTCCGTGGAGCATCGTGGTGCCGCTTGCCGCCTGGCGCACGCGGCGCAAGATCACCAGTTCGCCGACAGATGGTGCGGACACGGACGCGCGACGGTCGTTCGTTCTCTATCTGCTGGCCTGCGGTCTCGCGCCGTGCGTGATCTTCACGGCTGCCGGCAACATCCTCTGGACCTATGTGCTTCCAAGCCTGCCGCCGCTGGCGGTGTTGGCCGCGCTCTGGTTGAACGATCGCGACGACGGCGTTGCGCGCCGGCTGCTGCTTGCCGGAACACTCGTCGCCATCGTCCTTTTTGCGGGGTGGTTGCTCGACCTCACCACAGGCGGCCGCGCCGAAGCCAAATCGGCCAAGGCCGTGGTGCAGCTGTACCGCACCCAACTGCGGGCGGAAACGCCACTGGCGTTCGTGCAGGAGCGCATGTTCTCCGCTGCGTTCTATTCAGGTGGGCGCGCGCTGCACATTGCCGACCCGTTGCAGATAGCGGACAAGCGGCCGCAGGAGCCCCTGTTCGTCGCAGTACCGCATTCGGTGCTGGGGCAACTGCCCCAGGCCCTCTTGCCATGCCTGCAAGTCGCGGGCGATGCCGGGAGCTATCGCCTTTTTCTGCGCGCGCCGTGCACCGAGCCGCGCCTTGCCATGAAGTCGCACGGCGACGCCAGTCAAGAGGGCAGGGGTGGCGAATGGAGGAACTGAATCTCTTCCTGTTCCTGTGGATGGCTGCGGGACACGCCCCTTGCCCTTGGCTGGTGTCCGTCGCAGGTGCTCTTGCCGTTGGCGGGCCTTGGCCGTGCCTGGCCCTGCTGGGCTGGACGGCTTGGCTGTATCCCCGGGAGCGCGGCTATCTCCTGGCCGTGCTGGGCTGTGCGACGCTCGCCTCCATGCTGGCCCACGCGCTCGCGGCGGCGCTGAACATGCCGCGACCTTTCATGGTGGGCCTGAGCCCGGCATACATTGAACACGGCGCGCGCGGTTCGCTGCCGAGCGCACACGCGACGGTCATGTTCACCGTCGCGCTGCTGTGCTTGCGTCGGCCCGCGCTGCATGCTGCGGGTGTTGCGATATTCGCAGCCGCCTCACTCACCGGTTGGGCACGTATCCACGTCGGTGTGCATTTTCCGGCTGACGTCCCGGCCGGTCTGCTGCTGGCCTTCGCAGTGGCGGCAGTTTTTGCCGGGTTGGAGCATCTCTGTCATCGCCTGTTTGCATCGACGGCCGTCGAGCGCGCCGGACGTCATGCGAATCAGCTTGTGCGCTACCTTCGACGATGGCTTCCCGCATTGCAGGTGGGTCGAATCAACGACCCACCTTCTTCCCGGCGTCATGTGCGAGACACAAGCCGTTCGTCGCCAACCTCGGATCAGAACGCGTGACGAATGCCGACGTCGTAGCCGGTTGAAGTCTTCGGGGTAAAGACGCCGGCCGGTGTGTTGTAGAAGTCCGGACCAGCGACCGTCAGATTGGCGCCGTTCTTGTTGCTCACCCGGGCGATGGAGGCGTACAGGGCCGTGCGCTTGGACAGGTTGTGCACGTAGCCAAGCGCAAGCTTGCTGGATTTCGGGTTGGCGGCCGACGTCCCGGGCGCGTTGTAGTCGTACTTGACGTGCGAGTACGCCACGCGGATCAGCCCGGGTCCGACCGGAACCGTCGCGCCGACGAGGTACCCGTCCAGATCGACATCGGGAACGCCACCGCCGATTGGCGCGACATCGTATTTCGTCTCGCGCTTGGAGCGCGCCACTTCACCGAAGAGCTTCACGGGACCGAAATCGTAGGAGGCGCCCAGGCTCGCAACCTTCAAGTAGCTGGTGGTTCCTTGGTAGTAGCTGTCGCCCACCGTGGTGTTGCCGTAGCCAACCGCGACATCGAGCGGGCCGTTCAGGTAACCGAAGCGTCCGCCGATGTACCGGCCCGCCTGGGTCGTGGCAACGGCACCAGGATTCAAAGCGCCATTGGCAGCGACACCGGGTGGCGTCGCGGTGCCCGGGCTGTACTTGGTGTTCTCGTGAAAGGCATACATCACCTGGCCGTAGAAGCCGCCGATGTTGGGAGGCAGGAAATAGCCAATGCTGTTGCTGTTGCGAACGGCACTGTTGCCCTTGACATTCGTGATGCCGGGAACGGGGGTGGCTGCCGGACCGAACGCCGCAAAGGAGCCGTTGAAGGCGACATGGATCAGGTTGGTGCCGACGCCGTTGGTTCCGAACGGATCGAACACCGTCTCGTTCCAGAACGAAGGGGTGTAGTCGCGTCCGAGCCGAAGCTCTCCGAACCCGCCGGAGAGACTGATGGTCGACCGACGGGCGAAGGTCGACAGGCCTTGCTGTCCATCGTCGTTGCTGATCGGCGATTCGAGCCAGAAGCTGGCTGCCAGGCCGCCACCCAGGTCTTCGGTGCCCCTGAAGCCGAATCGACTGCTGTGATAGCTCGAGTGCCGCAACTCCGTGCGGCTCGTCGTCACGCTGCCGCGGTTCACGTAGAACGGATCGCGCAGGGTCGGGCCGTTGAGGTCTTCGGCACGGTTCGAAGCACGGGTGATGCCTGTATCGATCAAGCCGAACATGGTGATGGACGACTGGGCGGAGGCCACGCCAGTCACTGCGAGCGTGGTCATTGCCACGAGAGTCTTCTTCATTGAGTTGTCTCCAAGGTTAAACATCGATGCCGACAGATGAACGCACCGCCATTGCTGTTCGGCGCGCCCTGTCGGTCTTCAGGTCAACCTCCTTTTGAGAAGCTGTCGCTATTGCACTTGCGGCATCGCGTGTCGGCGGCGCATGCACATTTCCCTCGCTCCGGCTGTTTGCCTTCTTGGTTCTGATGAATGAAGCGACATCGAAGCCGGGAGCAAATGCGATGCCAGCCAAATGGATGCCCAACCCCGACGAAACACCGCGTAATTCCGCCCGCAATGTCTTTTGCGCAAGCCCGGATGTTTCGCGCACGTACAACTGCCGTCGGCGAACACACCGCGTGTACCGCCGCGCACGGTGTGGATCGCGGCACAGCGACCGGCACGTGTCTTGCACTCCGAGGGAAGTCCAGTCCAACCACATCGAAGGAGCCAACACATGCAGCCCGTCCCCACGTCCGATCCCGCCCGCGTCTACAAGAACGTTCCGCAACTGGCCCGCATCCGCGAGCAGGTGCTGCTTGGCGATGTCTGGAAGCAGCCCGAGTTGGCCTATCGCGACCGCATCCTCGTCACCTGCGGAGTCCTGGCAGCTGGCGGAAAGGTCGATGAACTGACGGTGTGGATGCGCCGCGGTGTCGAAGCCGGCATCACGCTGGACGAACTGCGCGGCCTTGTCGTGCAGGTGACTTTCTATGCGGGCTGGCCAGCCGGCCTGGCTGCCGGCAGGGCCGCGCTCGACCTGTTCGAAGCCGAGGAAAGCTGAAGACCGTGGGAGCCCAACGCAAGGACAAGCGCATGAGAAAAATCCTCAACATGCTGGCGCGCACAGCGGCCGCGCTCGCCGGCACGGCTTGTCTCGCTGCCGCAGTGATGGCGCAACCGGCCTTTCCTTCGCGTCCGCTGAAGCTCATCGTTCCTTTCCCGGCAGGCGGCTCCAGCGACATCCTGGCACGCGCCTTCGCGGAAAAGCTGCAAGCCGAACTCGGCCAGCCCGTTGTCGTCGACAACCGGGCGGGCGGCAACACCGTGATCGGGACCCAGGCGGCAGCAAGCGCGAAGCCGGACGGCTACACGATCTTGCAGGTGACGCCGAATTCCGTGACTGTGGGCAGCCTGCGATCCAACCTGCCGTACGACCTGGAGCGCGATTTCACGCCTGTGCTCGGCGTGGGCGCCGTGCCCCTGATGCTCGTTGTGCCGGCGATGTCGAACACCCGGTCCATCGCGGACCTGGCGGCCGCAGCGAAGACCTCGCCCAGTGGCATCACCTATGGCTCCGGCGGCATCGGTTCACTCGGCCACCTCGTGCCTGCGCGCTTCGTGCGCGACCTGGGCGTGACCGGCACCCATGTGCCCTACCGAGGGGTCGCGCCGGCTGTCCAGGACGTGGCTGCCGGCCGCGTGCAGTTCATGTTCGTCTCCAGCCTTGAAGGCATGCAGATGACCAAGACCGGCATGGTCCGCGTGCTGGCCGTGACCTCCGGGCAGCGCCTTCCCAATCTCCCCAAGGTGCCGACCATGGCGGAACTGGGCTTCGCGGACTTCAAGCCCGTGGTCTGGTATGGGTTCATGGTGCCGGCTCATACGCCACCCGTCATCACCGCCCGGTTGGCCAAGGCTTTCGCCAACGCCGCCGGTGACCCGGCAATGCGTGAGCACCTCATGGCGCTCGGGCTCTCGGTCGAAATCCGCGACGCGACGGCGTTTGGCAAGTACCTCCGCGAGGAGACGATGCGCTGGACTCGCGTCGTGAGGGACAACGACATCCGGATGGAGTGAAAGGGCAGGTCGATACGTGGGTTGCGCCACGGAGAGTCGGAGTGCTCAGTCCGCCTTGATGCGTCCCGCCTTGACGACCTGGCGCCACTTCTCCAGTTCGGTTCGTTGCAGCTGGGCCAACTGCTCGGGGGTACCGCCCACCGCGACAGCGCCGAGTTCCTTCAGCCGCCCGGCGAGGGCAGGGCGCTTCAGCGCCTCATCGACTTGCGCCGAGATGCGCTGCACGATCTCTTGCGCCGTGCCTGCCGGCGCATACAGTGCCGTCCAAGACGATGCTTCGAAGTCCTTCAGTCCCAGCGTCTCGGCCACGGTGGGCACGTCCGGCAATTCGGGAAGGCGTTCGCGCGTGGTGGTGGCGAGCACGCGAACGCGGCCCGACTTCATCTGTGGCAAGGTGCTCACCAGTGTGTTGAACATCAGGTGCACGTGGCCCGCCACCACCGCTTCAGTGGCCGGCGCCTCCCCCTTGAAGGGGACATGCGTCATGGAGGTGCCGGTGCGGTACTTGAAGTATTCCGCAACCAGGTGAGAAGACCCGCCGTTGCCCGCCGATGAGAAGTCGAGCTTGCCCGGGTTGGCCCTGGCATGGGCCACCAGCTCTTTCAGGGTCTTGGCCGGCAGCGCCTGCGTGCTCGTCATCACCACGATGGGCACGTTGATCAACTGCGATACCGGCGCGAAGTCGAGCAGCGGGTCGTACGGCATCTTCTCGTACAGCAACGGATTGATCACCACCGCTCCCGTGCTCGCCACCAGCAGCGTGTAGCCGTCGGCCGGCGCCCTGGCCGCCTCGGCACCGCCGATCAGGCCGTGGGCGCCGGCCCTGTTCTCGATCACCACCGGGATCTTCAGCGCTTCGCCCAACGCCTGGCCGACCAGGCGGGCGGCGACATCGGTCTGCCCGCCAGCAGGGAAGGGCACGATGATGCGAATGGGCTTGGCGGGCCAGGGCCGCTGGCCTGCGGCAAGGCCGCTCGCCAGACCCAGAAGGCAGGCAGCGACCGCGCGCCGCACAGGGCTGATGCACGCGCCATCGCAAACGCGTCGGCCGTTCATCGTCAATGACTCTTGCCGGCCGTGAATCCGCCGTCCGCGGGAATCACTGCGCCAGTGACGAAGCTGGCGTCGTCGGACGCCAGGAACAGGATCACCGATGCGATCTCTTCCGGCTTGCCCGCGCGGCCCAATGGCATGGAGTGCGCGATCCGCTCCGCATCCTCGGGCTTCTCGAAGTACGACGCGGTCATGGGCGTATAGATCATGCCGGGGCATACGACGTTCACGCGGATGTTGTGCGGCGCGAGGTCGATGGCCATCTCGCGGGTCAGGCCGACCACCGCGTGCTTCGAGGCCACATACACGGGGCGGTTGACGATGCCGATGATGCCGGCGGTCGATGCGACGTTCACGATCGCTGCCGGCCGCTGCGCGGCCCGCACTTTGCGAACGAAGGCTTGAGCGGTATTGAACACGCCTTCGCTGTTGACGGCCATCACCCGCCGCCAGCGCTCGGTCGGCAGCTCCTCCAGGCTGTGGGTGTCGCGAATGCCGGCGCTGTTGACCAGCACGTCGAGGGTGCCGAAGCGCGCGAGGGCGTCGTCGATGCAGGCCCGGACCTGGTCCGGGTCGCTCACGTCCAGTGCGATCGCGAGGCTGCGTTCGGGCCCGAGTTCCGCCGCAAGCCGCGCCGCGCCCGCTGCATCGGCGTCGACGATCACCACTGCCGCGCCTTCGGCATGCGCGCGGCGGACCGTGGCCTCGCCGATGCCGCTGGCACCGCCGGTGATGATGAACGTACGGTCGCTGAATCTGCTCATGAAGTGCCTCTGTAAGTTCGTGTGCCATGCCGATCAGCAACACGCATGCCACCGATGAAGACGCCAGGCAGGCGCTGCGGGCTCACTGTCAATGCGTGCATGTGTCCGTGCCGGCGACAGGTGTGCGCAGCAGCGACGCTGCTGGCCTCGACGGATGCATGCGGCGCAGCGCAAGGCATGCATTGGCGAGAACCGGGCATGGCATTTGATTTGCTCTCTGTCTCCTGCGATTTGACCGTTGGAGACATGCGACCACACCGTCCCGCTTCAGCCAGACCAAGTCCGTCTTCAGGCATCTGCGGGAACCCACTTCAATTGGAGACACAAGAAAGATGCAATCCCGAATCATCCTTGCGCTTCTTGCGCTGAGCACGGCGTTCGCCGCATCGTGCGCGGTGGCAGCCGACGACTTTCCGTCACGTCCCATCCGCATCGTCGTCAACACTGCACCAGGTGGCCTGGTCGACGTCACCACACGCCTGGTGGCCCAGAAGATGGCCGAGAAGCTGGGCCAGTCGGTGATCATCGACAACAAGGCCGGCGCCGATGGCCTGCTGGGCATCCGTTATGTGAAGACGCAGCCCGCCGACGGATACACCCTGCTTGCGACGGCCGGCACTTTGGCCATCCAGCCGGCCGTGAAGCTCGACCCCGGCTATGACCTCCTCAAGGATTTCACGGGTGTGGGCCCGATGGTGCGCTCGCCGGTGCTGCTGGTCGAAGGCATGGGCCAGCCGGACAAGACTCTCGCGGACTTCATGGTTCGCGCCAAGGCCAGGCCCGACCAGTTGACCTACGCCTCGGCGGGAGTGGGCACCACGACCCATCTGGGCGCCGCGCTGTTCCTTCAACAGGCCGGGCTGAAGGTGATGCACGTGCCGTACAAGGGCAATGGCGCCGCCATGACCGACGTGATCGCCGGCCGCGTGACCATGATCTTCGAAGCCTACGGCAGCGGTGCGGGCAAGGTGAAGGCGGGTCAGCTCAAGGCCCTGGCCGTGAGTTCGGCCCAGCGCCTGCCCGGACTGCCGGACGTTCCGACCATGGCGGAGCAGGGTGTGCCTGAATTCAGCTATTCCCTGTGGCTTGGCATGGTGGCGCCGGCCGGCACGCCAAAAGACGCACTGACCAGGCTTTCGGAGGCGCTGCATTTCGCGCTGAACAGCAAGGAACTGCGGGACCGCATGCGCGATGAAGGTTCGGAGCCCATGATCATGTCGCCCGCCGAATACACCGAGTTCCTCGGACGCGACCTGGCGCAGATGCAGAAGCTGGTCGAGGGGCTGGGCATCCGGAAGCAGTGAGTCGTGGCACATGGCTTGCAACACCGCCGCATGAATCCACAAGACAACCCGGCGCAGCGCGCGCCCCTGACCGGCATCCGCGTGGTCGACTTCAGCACCCTGCTCCCGGGGCCGATGTGCAGCCTGCTGCTCGCCCAGGCCGGTGCCGAAGTCATCAAGATCGAACGACCCGGCCGTGGCGACGAGATGCGCTCCTACGTGCCGAAGTTCGGGCGGGACAGCGTGAACTTCGCACTGCTGAACCAGGGCAAGCGTTCGGTGGCACTGGACCTGAAGGACCCGACTGCCGTGGCGCAGGCCATCGCGCTGGTGCGGCATGCCGATGTACTGGTCGAGCAGTTCCGCCCTGGCGTGATGGACCGTCTCGGGCTGGGGTACGACGCCATGCGCGCGATCAACCCCGGGTTGATCTATTGCGCCATCACGGGGTGGGGTCAGCAGGGCCCGCTCGCCGACATGGCCGCGCACGATCTCAACTACCAGGCGGAGACTGGCCTCATGGCGCTGACCGCCGGTGCGGACGGTGCGCCCGTGCTGCCCAGCGTGCTCGCGGCCGACCTCGTGGGCGGGGCCTACCCGGCCCTCATGAACATCCTGCTCGCCCTGCGCGCGCGCGAGTCCGGCGGCCTTGGCTGCTACATCGATGTCGCGATGGCAGACAACCTGTTCCCGCTGGTTTACTGGGGGCTGGGCAATGGTTTTGCGGCGGGCGAATGGCCCACACCGGGCGGCGATCTCGTGACCGGGGGCACGCCGCGCTATCAGGTCTACCGTGCGCGGGACGGCCGGTACCTGGCATGTGCGCCGCTGGAGCAGAAGTTCTGGGAAAACTTCTTGCGCGTGCTGGAAGCGCCGCAGCTGTTGAATGATTCGGTCGACCCCAATGGCACACGCGAAGCCATCGCGGCCATCATCGCCAGCCGCACGGCGGACGAGTGGTTGCAGCGCTTCGCGGGAGTCGATGCGTGCGTGTCGGTGGTGAAGTCACTGGAGGAGGCGGTGCAAACGCCGCACTTCCGCGAGCGCGGCCTTTTCGATGCGCGGATCACGGGCGACGAGGGCCGCGAGATCCCATCGCTGCCGCTGCCGATTGCGCCGCCGCTTCGGCGGAAAGGCGCCAGCACGGCGCCAGCGCTCGGAGAAGCGGACTCCGCCGCGCTGGCGCGGTAGTGCGTTCGCAGTCAGCGCCGCGCGCCAGCGATCAACTCTCGGACTCGGCGCCGAAGCCCATCTGCGCGAGGCGCTTGTACAGATAGGAGCGGGAGATGCCCAACTCGGCAGCGACCCGCTTCTTGTTGCCGTTGAACTTCGTCATTGCCTGGCGGATCATTTGCTCCTCCACCTGCTCGACCGCGCTGCTCACGCGCGTGTGCTCCTGCGGCGCGGCCTTGAGAGAGATGGTTGCGCTGTCGTCTGGCTCGACCGAGGGCTGCGGCTTTTCGCCGGGCTCCATGTCGATGGTGCCGAAGTCGGAGGGCTCGATCAGGTCCAGGTCGCTGAAGATCGCGGCGCGCTCGACCGTGTGTATCAACTGGCGGACATTGCCGGGCCAGCGCTGGCCCTGCAGGAACGCGATGGCGGCGTCGGAGAGCTTCTTCGCGCGCTGCCCATGGCGATCGGCGAACTGCTTGAGCGCCAGATCGACCAGCAGCGGGATGTCCTCCAGGCGCTCCCGCAGCGCCGGCAGGCGAATGGTGACGCCGCCGATGCGGTAGAACAGATCGAGGCGAAAGGTGCCATCGGCGATCATCGCTTCGAAGTTGCGATTGCTCGCGCTGATGAGGCGAAAGTTGGAGCGGCGCAGCTCGCTTCCGCCGACCCGCTGAAAGCTCCCGTCCTGCAGCACGCGAAGCAGCTTCACCTGCACCTCGGCCGGCATGTCGCCCACCTCGTCGAAGAACAGGCTGCCGCGGTCGGCTTGCTCGATCTTGCCCTTGCGTCCCTTGCGCTCGGCACCGGTGAAGGAGCCCGCCTCGTAGCCGAACAGCTCGCTCTCGACCAGCGTGGCCGGCAGCGCAGCCGCATTGACCATCACCATCGTGTCGTCGCGCCGGGGGCTGAGCTTGTGGATCGCATGCGCGGCCAACTCCTTGCCCGTTCCGCTTTCGCCGGTGAGGAGCACGGGGACGTCCAGAGGCGCCACCTTCACGATCTGCTGCTTGAGCCGCTGCATGGCGAGGCTTTCGCCAACCATCTGGTCCAGGCCATAACTGCGGTTGCGCAGGTCGTCGAGTTCGCGGCGGTAGTAGGCCACTTCCGACTTCAGTTTGGAGACCTCGTTGGACAAGGTCTGCAACTGCTCCGGGCCCTTGAACATGATCTGGCCGATGGCTCCCACCAATTCACCCCGGCTGTTGCGGATCGGATTGCGCGAGACAACGCGCGTGATGCCGCGCATCTCGTGCAGCAGACCGATCTCCGCCTTGCCGCTCTTGACCACCTCGTGCAGCCGCGAGTTCTCGATCACTTCCGTCGTGTGGCGACCGACGCCGCCGCCGGGCCGCAAGCCGAAGAAGCGCTCGTGCACGGGGCTCATGTAGCGAACCATCGCATCGCGGTCGACGACCGACAGCGCCTCGAACGGATTGGTCAGGAAGTGAGAGAGGATGTCGCCCGCAAAATCGACGGCGCCAACGAACTCGAACAGGGCGTCGCGACTCTCGCGTTCGATGGCGACCAGCACGGTCGCATCGGGCGCGGGGAGCACGATCACGACGATCGGACGCTGGCCCGGACCATCCACGGTGAACACGCGCCGCTCGCGGCGCCGTGCATCCTGCCATCCCGCCTCGATGCCGCGCGCGAGCTCCGGCTGAAGCGCGATGCCACTGGCTGCCAGTTGCTTGCCGTCAGGCCCAAGGACCAGAACGCCGCGCAGATCGTTCAGGGATGCTGCTTCCACACTGATGTCTTGTGTCTCCATCGATTTCTTGTGTCTCCGTTAAGGTCATGATACGTCTGCTGAACACTGACTGTCTTCGGCGAGGACACCAGCGCAGCTGAGATCGGGCTGCAGGCTGGCAAAGGGCGCTGGAATGGCTTGTTTTTGCCGTTTCCCAGGGCTTGGTTGACGTGGCACACCGCTTGCACAAAGCAATGCAATGTCCACGCCCGAAAACAACCTTCCATTGAATGGCCTTCCGCCGCGGTCGGCCCCCGCGCTCGACCTGCTTGCAGGCGTGAAGGTGCTCGATCTCACCTCTTCGGTTGCCGGTCCCTACGCTGGCCAATTGCTGGCCGACATGGGTGCCACCGTCGTCAAGATCGAGAAGCCCAACACCGGCGACGACGCGCGCGCCTGGGGTCCGCCGTTCCTGCATGGCGAGTCGCTCTGGTTCATGAGCGTCAACCGTGGCAAGCAGAGCCTCACCCTCGACATTGCATCGCCGCAAGGCCAGGACATCCTGAAGAAGCTGGTGGCCCAGTGCGACGTGGTGCTGCTGAATCTGGTGTCGCGGGTGCAGCGCAAGCTGGGGCTGGATGCCGCGTCGCTGAGGCCGCTCAATCCGCGGCTCATCCATGTGTCCATCAGCGGGTTCGGCTTGCAGGGAAGCCGTGCGGACCTGCCGTGCTACGACCTGATCGCCGAGGGCTATTCGAGCGTGATGGACCTGACCGGTGAGGCGGAGAACGGCCCGCAGAAGGTGGGTACGCCGGCAGCCGATTTGCTGGCCGGCAGCGACGCCGCGATGGCTGTGATGGCCGCGCTGCTGCGGCGCGAGCGTGAGGGGCGCGGCTGCGACATCGATGTCTCCATGGTGGAGAGCATGTCCCGCTTCATGGCGCCCAAGCTGATGCCGTATCTCGGCTCCGGCGAAACGCCGCGGCGTGCAGGCGGGCGCGACAGCGTCATCGCGATCTACCAGGTCTTCGAGACCGCCGACGACCCGATGACCCTCGGCCTTGGCAACGATGCGATATGGAAGCGCTTCTGGGAGGCCGTCGGCCGGCCCGAGAACGCAGCGGACCCGGCCCATGCGGGCAACGCGCAACGCCGCGCGAAACGCGAGGACATCGTCAAGACCATCGGCGAACTGCTGCGCGCCAAACCGCGTGCGCACTGGCTGGATCTGCTGAACCGGGCAAGGGTGCCCGCCGGACCGATCCAGCGGCTGGATGAAGTAGCGCAAGACCCGGCGCTGCACGAGTCCGGATTCATCTATCGCACCCAGGGCCCCGACGGCGACATCCCGCACGTCGGCCTGGGCATCCGCTTCGACAACCGCACCGAAGGCACAGGCATTCCACCACCCAAGCTGGGCTCGCACACCGAGCAGATTCTTCGCACATGGCTCGAATGCGATGCAGCCCAGATCGACCAACTCCGCACCCAACAGATCATCTGAGAGGACAACCCATGCAGTTCGAAGAAATCACCTATCGCGAAGAAGGCCCCATCGGGGTCATCACGATGAACCGTCCGGACGACGGCAACATGTTCACCGAGCGGATGTGCCATGAGATCCGCGATTGCATCAACGAGATTCGCCGGGAGACCCGTACCCGCGTGATCGTCCTCACCGGCGCCGGCGAAAAATTCTTCTGCACCGGTGGACGCAAGGACGGCATGGAGAACTCGACCCTCTACGCCGGCACGCTGCCCACGCTGGAGATGTACGAGGCGATCGACCGGCTGCAAAAGCCGGTGATCGCCATGGTCAACGGCTTTGCCGTGGGCGGCGGCAACGTGCTGCACGTGGTCTGCGACATCACCATCGCAAAGGAAAGCGCCGTGTTCCGCCAGGTCGGCCCGATGGTGGGCAGCTTCGATGGCGGCTACGGCACCTGGTACCTCGAGGATCTGGTCGGCAAGAAGCGCGCAAAGGAGATGTGGTACCGCAATCCCAAGCTGAGCGCGCGCGAGGCGTTGGACTGGGGCCTGGTGAATCACGTGGTGCCCGACGCGCAGCTGTGGGAATTCACGCGAAAGATCGCCCTCGAAATCGCCGACCGCGGTGCCTTCGCATTGGCATCGATCAAGGCCTCGTTCAATGCGCGCCATGGTGGCGTGTCGGGCCTGTCGCGCATGGCGCACGACCTGCTGCTGCGTGGCTACCTGGAGACCAAGGAGTCCAAGGAACTGGCCGCCTCTTTCTCCGAACGCCGCGCGCCCGACAGCGACAAGTTCGGCCACTGAAAAAGCAACGTAGGAGAGGGGCTCCCATGTCTCATCTGTTGACCTTGCATGACCCGGCCCGGGCGCGCGAGAACTATCTCTCGGGCGTCTGGCAGACCGACACGCTCTATTCACTGGCTCGCCGGCATGCGACCGAGCGCGGCAGCGCCTACGCGTTGCGCGACGGCACGAGGCGGCTGACCTGGAGCGCGCTGGCGGCATGGGCGGACGCCGTGGCCGCCGATCTCCACGCCGCGGGTCTGCGCCGTGGCGACCGGGTCTCGATCTGGCTGCCGAACCGGCTGGAAAACGTGGTCATCCTGCTGGCCTGCTCTCGCAACGGCTACGTCTGCAACCCGTCGCTGCATCAGAACTACACGGTGGCCGAGATCGTGACGCTCCTGTCGCGCGTCGAATGCCGCGCGTTGTTTGCGCAGACCGGCTGGGGCGCGGATGCCGCAGCGGCCGACGTCTTCGCGCGTGCGCAGGAGCTCGGACACATGAAGCGCGTCTATGCGCTGCCGGCCCTGCGCGGACCCGATGCACAGATGCCGCCCGGAGCGCATCCGATGCCGATGCCCGCGTCGGCGCAGCGCACGGCGGGGCCGCTGCCCAGCACGCATCCCGACCAGATCGTCTACCTGGCCTTTACCAGCGGTACGACGGGCGCCCCCAAGGGCGTGATGCACAGCGACAACACCTTGCTGGCCAACGGGCGAGCCATGGTGGCGGACTGGGCGCTGAACGAGAAGACCGTGCTGCTGACCTTGAGTCCCATGAGCCATCACATCGGCACCGTGGCGCTCGAGCAGGTGCTGGTGGCCGGATGCGAGCTGGTCATGCACGATCCATCCGCAGGCGTCGCGCCGCTGGACTGGATCGAGGAAACCGATGCGACCTATGTCATGGGCGTGCCGACGCACGCGATGGACCTGCTGCATGAGTTGAGCAAGCGCGGCGCCACGCGGCTCGGCGCGGTCAAGGTCTTCTACATGGCGGGTGCGCCGATTCCTACCGAAACTGCGCGACGGCTGATGGCGCTCGGCGCGAAGCCGCAGAACGTCTACGGCATGACCGAATGCGGCTCGCACCAGTACACCAAGCCGGCCGATCCGATGGCCGTGATCACCAGCACGTGCGGAAAATCGTGCGCCGGCTACGAGATACGGCTTTGGCAGCCCGACAACCCCGACATGGAAGCACTTCCCGGCGAGGTGGGAGAAATCGCTGGCCGCGGTGGCCTGCTGATGCTGGGCTACTTCAACAACCAGACAGCCACGGAATCCTCGTTCAACAGCAGCGGCTGGTTCCTCAGCGGCGATCTGGGGCGGCTCGACGCAAGCGGCAACCTCGAGATCGTGGGCCGCAAGAAGGACCTGATCATCCGCGGCGGGCACAACATCCATCCGGCGCACATCGAGGAATACGCGCATCGCCATCCGGGCGTGAAGAAGGCCGCCGCCTTCGGCGTGGCCGACGAGCGGCTGGGCGAGAAGGTGTGCCTGGCCGTCATTGCCCAGGACAAGGTTCCCGGCGCCGATGAAATGCTGGAGCACCTGGCGCGCGAGGGACTGTCCAAGTTCGACATGCCCGAATTCTTCGTCGTCGTGCAGGAGTTTCCATTGACCGCGAGCGGCAAGATCCTCAAGCGCGAACTCATGCAATGGGTTGCCAACGGCCGATTGCAACCCGAACCCGTGCGCTACAAGGCGCCGGCCACTGCCTCATGATCGAACTCATCCACGACGAGGAGTTCGCCGTCCTCACGATCGAGCGTCCGCAGTCCCTCAATGCGCTCAATTTCGAGTTGCTCGACGAGTTGCGGGAATACCTCCATCAGCTCAGCGCCTCCAGAGCGCGCGCCTTGATCATCACCGGCGCAGGTGAGAAGGCCTTTTGTGCCGGCGCCGACATCAAGGAGCTCCAGCAGCGCGGGCTGGCAGCGCAGCGCGAAGGCGCGGAGCTCGGCCAGGCCGTGTTCGCGCAGCTCGATCGGCTTCCGATTCCATCGATCGCGCTGGTCAACGGCTTCGCCTTCGGCGGCGGATGCGAACTGGCTTTGGCCTGCACCCTGCGCCTTGCCTTGCCCCACGCGAAGTTCGGCCTGCCGGAAGTGAAGCTGGGCCTGATCCCCGGCTACGGAGGAACGCAGCGCCTGCCGCGTCTGGTAGGGCAGGGCCGTGCACTGGAGCTGGTGATGACAGGCCGAACCGTCGATGCCCAGGAGGCGCTGGCCATCGGCCTGGTGAACCGCGTCGTGCAGGCGCCCGGCCTCGACGCTGCCAAGGCCTACGCCCGCGAGTTCACCGGCCACGGTCTGCGTGCATTGCAGTTCGCCCGTGAAGCGGTGCAGCGTGCGATGGACGTGTCGCTGCATGAAGGACTGCGCATCGAAGCGGACCTCTCGACGCTGGCGTACCGCACACGCGATGCCGAAGAAGGAATGCAGGCTTTCGTTGAAAAGAGAAAGGCGAGGTTTCTTGATGAGTGAACGTGAATGCATCGTTGTCACCGGCGCCAGCCGGGGGATCGGCGCCGCCATCGCGCTGGCGCTGGCGCAACAGGGCCGCCATGTGGCGTGCCTCTCGCGCTCGGGCGCGCTGCCGGCCCGTGCCGGCGCGCCGAGCGAAGTCGCGCAACACTGGATTCCTGCGCGTGCCGACGTCACCAACCCGGCTGCGTTCGCCGCAGTCCTGAACAGGCTGGCAGCCGACGGCTGGCGGATCAAGGGCCTGGTGAACAACGCGGGCGTGCACATCGACGCGCTTTCGCAAGAGATGTCGCTGGAACAGTGGCATCAGGTGATGGACACCAACGCGACATCGGTCGTCACGGCTTGCCAGGCCGCCTATCCGCATCTGGTCGCCGCGGGCGGCGGGATGATCGTCAACATCGGTTCCTTCTTCGACAAGTTGGGCGTGAAGCGCAACCTCGCCTACTGCGCTAGCAAGGCCGCGGTGGGTGCCATCACGCGATGCCTGGCCGTGGAATGGGCCGGCAAGGGCATCCGGGTGATGGACGTCGCTCCGGGCTACATCGTCACCGACCTGAACGCCGATTCGATGGCCGAGGGTGGACCCCTGCGGGCCTACCTCGACAAGCGCATCCCGGGTCGCAAGCCGGGCTCCGCTGCCGACGTGGGCGCGCTCGTGGCATCGATGTTCACGCCTGCCGGCGCATTCCTCACAGGCGAAACCATTTACGTCGATGGCGGCCAAGCCATCGCTCACTGAAGCCATGAACATCCTCGAACGACTGGATTCCCGCATTGCCCTCAACGATGAGGAAAACATGCTGCTGGAAAGCGTGCGGGCCCTGGCACGCGACCAGATCGCGCCGCGCGCCGAGCACTACGACCGCAGTGCCGAATTCCCCTGGGAACATGTCAACGCCATCAAGGAACTCGGGCTGAACGCCATGTTCATCCCCGAGGCCTACGGCGGTGCGCAGATGTCGTACGCCGCGTACCTCGCCTGCGTGCGCGAGATCAGCAAGGCCTGCGCGGCCACCGGCATCATCTGGGCCACCAACTACCACGGCATGAAGCCGCTGATCGACTGGGGCACCGAGGAGCAGAAGCAGCGGCTGCTGCCGCGCATCGCCGAAGGCGGCCTCGGCGCGCTGGCGATCACGGAACCGGGGGCCGGTTCGGACGCCACCGGCATGCGGACCACACTCCGGGAAGACGGCGACCAGATCGTCGTCAATGGCGGCAAGACCTTCATCACCAACGGCGACGTGGCCGACCTCTACCTGCTGTTCGGCAAGTGGGAGGGCATTGTCGGCGCCAAGGAGAGCATCTCGGTGCTGATCCTGGAGAAGGGCACGCCGGGTCTTTCCGTGGTGCGGCTGGAAGACAAGATGGGCACGCGCGCCTCCAGCACGGCGACGCTCGCCTTCGACAACTGCCGCGTGCCGCGCGCCAATCTGATCGGCAACCCCGGCGACGGCCTGAAGATCCTGTTCGCCTCGCTGAACAAGTCGCGCCCCAGCGTGGCGGCGCATGCACTGGGTATCGCGCGCGGCGCCTTCGAGGATGCCACCGCGTACATCAACGAGCGCAAGCAGTCCGGCAGAAAGATCCTGGAGTTCCAGGGCATCCAGTTCATGCTGGCCGACCTCGCATCGGAGATGGCGCTGGTGGAGGGCTGGCTCTGGCAGGTGGCCAGCTGGGTCGATGCCGGCGAGAAGGATTTCGGCATCGAGGCTTCGCTCCTGAAGATGCGCGCCAGCGACCTCGCGATGCGCGTGGCCACCGATGCCGTGCAGTTGCTTGGCGGCTACGGCTACTGCAAGGACTTCCGCGTCGAGCGTCTGATGCGCGACGCCAAGATCACCCAGATCTGGGAGGGGACCAACCAGGTCCATCGCCAATTGATCGGCCGCAGCTTCCTGCAGCGCTGAACCATCCAAGGAGAAAACATGAGTGAGATCAAGACCATCGGCATCGCCGGTGCAGGGACCATGGGTGCCGGCATCGCCATCGTGTGCGCGCGTGCGGGTTTCCGCACCCGCGTGTTCGACCTGAAACAGGACGCACTGGACCGCGCCCGCAGCCAGACCGAAGGCTTCCTGCGCAAGAGCGTGGAGCGCGGCAAGCTGGCCGGGGAGAAGCTGCCGGAGATCATGGCCCAGTGGAGTGGAACGACCCGGCTGGAAGACTTCGCCGACTGCGATCTGGTGATTGAGGCGGTGTTCGAGAGCCTGCCGGTCAAGCATGACCTTTTCGGCAAGCTGGACAGGATCTGCGGGCCGCAAGCGATCTTCGCGAGCAATACCTCCACCATCAGCATCACCGAGATCGCCGGCGGCTCGGGTCGGCCGGACCGCTTTGTCGGCATGCACTTCTGCCTGCCGGCGCAGCTGATGAAGCTGGTGGAAATGTCGCCCGGCCTTGCGACGAGCGAGGAGACGCTTGCCCGCGCGTGGACTGTCTGCGAAGCCATGGGCCAGAAGCCGGTGAAGACGCAGGACACGCCCGGGTTCGTGCTGAACTACTTTCTGATTCCTTTCAACAACGATGCGATTCGCCTGGTGGAGCAGGGGGTGGCCGAGGCGGCCGACATCGACCTGGCCATCAAGACCGGCATGGGCTATGCAATGGGTCCGTTGGAACTGCTGGACCTGATCGGCATGGACACGCAGAAGCTGCTGTGCGAAGCCATGCACGGCGTCACCAACGAGCCGCGCGCGGCGTGCCCGCCGCTGGTCAAACGCATGATCGCCGCCGGCTGGCTCGGCAGGAAGAGTGGCCGCGGCTTCCACCCCTACGCAGACAGCAAGATGTACGGAGCCTGATGCCATGACCCATTCCTACCGTGTCGTCCATTCCGGCGACAGCCGTTCCTTTCCCGCTTCGCATGCCTTCATCGAGCAGGCAGACGCACAGGGCGCCTCGCGCATATTCGTCGGCGAAGGCGCCGGAGCCGCCTTCGCCAAGGCCGTTGAATTGGGCGCATGCCCTTTCGTTGCCGTTGAACTGGGCCACGAATGCCTGGGCGTGCATACCGGCGAACAGAAAGGCCATGAAGGGTCCAACGTGGTGGGCTTTGCCCGCTTTCGCCTGGGCCGCGCCGATCCCACCCCTCTGGTGGAACTGGTGCGACAGCCGCAGACCCGCGATGCCGCCATTGCCGCAGCCAAGGCGGCCTTCGAAGCCGCCGGCCTGAAGGTGGCCGTGTGCGGCGACTTCCCCGGCCGCATCGTCGATCGGCTGGTCCGGCCCTATCTCAATGCGGCACTGCGCCGCCTGGACGAGAAGCTCGCGAGCGCCGAAGACATGGACAAGACCTTGTGTCTCGGCCTGGGCTACCCGGAAGGCCCGATCTCACTGCTGGAGCGTACCGGTCTTGCCGAACACCACGATGCGACGCACGCCCTGTATCTGGCCCTGGGCCAGGAGCCGTACGCGCCGGCGCGCCGTGCCCAGGTGGCCAAGGCCCGCGAAGGTCGAGCCTGACAAGACAACAGCATGGACAAAACCACACTCCCCACGCCCGTCGCCAATGCCGACTCGAGGCCCTACTGGGAAGCCGCCCGCGAGCGGCGGCTGGTCATTCGCAAATGCAACGCCTGCGGCGAGCTGCACTTCATGCCCCGTCACCTGTGCCCCGTCTGCTGGTCCGACCGGTTGGAATGGGTGGATGCCAAGGGGACCGGCAGCGTGCACAGCTTCACCGTGATCCGCCGTGCCTCCGATCCCGCGTTCGCTCCGCTGGTGCCGTATGCGGTTGCACTGATTGACCTCGACGAGGGCCCACGCATGATGGCCAACATCCTGGGGGCGAATGCGCTGGCGGTGAAGATCGGCGATCGTGTTCAGGTGACCTTCGAAGACCGCGGCGACGGCGCCATGCTGCCTCAGTTCAACACCGTCGCCGCCTGAGGGGAAACCAGAGAATGAAGACCCCCACATCCCTCAAGAACAAGATTGCCATCGTCGGCGTCGGTGAATCCGACATCGGCAAGGTTCCCCACATGACAGGCCTGGGACTGAACGCCCAGGCTGCCAAGCGCGCACTGGACGATTCCGGCCTGAAGGTGTCGGACATCGACGGTGTCCTCACCGCCTACTCTTTCACCGAGCCGTACTTCATGCTCGGATCGGTGCTGTGCGAATACCTGGGCGTCAAGCCGCGCTTCAATGCGTCGGTGATTTCCGGTGGTGCCAGCCCTGCGGTGATGCTCAAGCACGCGGCGGAAGCCATTGTTTCAGGGCAGGCCGAGACCATCCTGGTGTGCGCCGGAGAGAACCGCGCCACCGGTCTCACGCGCGAGGCCGCGCTGTCGGCCTTGCTCGCGGTGGGCCACCCCTACTTCGAGCAGCCTTATGGCGGTTCGATACCGGGCTACTACGCCATGATCGCCCAGCGTCACATGCACGTCTACGGCACGACGCGCGAGCAGATGGCCCAGGTGGCGGTGAACACCCGCGCCCACGCCCTCATGCATCCCAGTGCGCACATGAAGAAGCCGTTGGCGCTGCAGGAGGTGCTGGACGCCAAGCCGATCGCCGATCCGCTGGGCATGCTGGACTGCTGCCTGATCTCCGATGCCGGCGGCGCCTTCATCGTCACCTCGGCCGAGCGTGCGCGCGACCTCAAGGCCAAACCTGTGTACCTGCAGGGCATTGGCGAATACCACACGCACGAACACCTGATGTGCGCACCCAGCCTGACTGAGTTCGGTGCCACGGAGTCGGGCCGTACCGCCTACGAGATGGCTGGCCTGGGCCCGCAGGACATCGACGTGGCGCAGCTCTACGACTGCTTCACCATCGTTCCCATCATCGAACTGGAAGAGCTGGGTTTCTGCCAACGGGGGGAGGGCGGTGCCTTCTTCTCGGAGGGCCATGCTCGCATCGGAGGCAAGCTGCCCGTCAACACCCACGGCGGCATGCTGTCGCACGCCCATGCCGGCGCCGCCGGCGGCCTGTTCGGCATCGTCGAGGCTGTGCGCCAGTTGCGCGGCGGCCTGGGCGAGCGCCAGGTGCAGGGCGCCGAGGTGGCGCTGGTGCACAACGAGGGCGGCATTCTGTCCTCGCACTGCACGCTCATCCTGGCCAATGACAAGGGCTGAGGATCGATTCATCCAACAGACAAGGAGCCACTCATGACCATCAACGCGGAGCCGCGCGGCCGTTATTTCGAAGACTTCGAGATCGGCCAGGAGATCGTCACGCCAGCACGCACGATCACGTCGACCGACATCGTCAACTTCGCCTGCCTGACGGGCGACTTCAACGAGGTTCATACCAATTTCGAGTATTGCAAGACGACGCCGTTCGGCGAACCGGTGGCGCACGGACCGCTGATCTACGGAATCATGGGCGGGCTGCAGTACGCCAGCGGCATCAACGACGGCACCCTGCTCGGGCTGCTGGGCATCGACCAGTGGCGCATGCTGGGCCCGGTCAAGCACGGCGACACGATCCGGGTGGCGCAGCAGGTGGTGGAGAAGAAGGAGACCAGCAAGCCAGACCGCGGCGTGATCACGTTCCTGCGCAAATGCGTGAAGCAGGACGGCGCGGTCGTGCAGGAGATGCGGGCCACGCTTATGTACAAGCGCCGGCCCAAGGTCTGAACGGCGAGCGGCGCGTCATCCACCGGGGCCGGCATTTGCGGACCCATGGCCATCAGGCGCCAGCCGGGTCTTGCCAGCAGACAGCCCTGCGTGCCTTGGACAAACACCGTGTCCTCGGCAGCAACGCAAGTTGTAGTGGTGGCGCACACGTTCGCACCGGACACAGCGTCGCGCGCTGTGTTGCTGCGGCGTGCGCGGCATGGCACCGGACTTGCCTATCGAGGAAGGGCCGCACACGGCCTTCCTGCAAACCCAAATATTCCAACGGAGACAAAAGCATGACGTTCACGCGCCTTTCGGCCCGGCTTTCGCAAAGTATTTCCTCGTGGCCCGACCGCACCCATGCGCATGGCCGTGACCATGGCGAGCGGCGGCGCGGCGCGAGCGTCATCGCTCGCAACTGCATCCTGGCTTTGGCCGCCTCGCTGACCGCTGCAGGTGTCCTCGCGCAGCAGTTCCCCACGCGCCCCATCAAGATCCTGGTGGGCTATGGCCCGGGCGGGGGTACCGATCTCCTGGCGCGGCTGTATGCCGCCAAGCTGCAGGAGGTGCTGCCGCAGCCCGTCATCATCGAGAACAAGCCCGGCGCCTCGGAGTTGCTGGCAGCGCAACCTGTCATGAACGCCGCACCCGACGGCTACACGCTGTGGCTCGGCACCGGCGGCGCACTCGCGCAGAACCCCGGCATCCGGCGCGATCTGCCGTATGACCTGCTCAAGAACTTCACGCCGGTGGCCGTGCTGGCCGAGGCGGAAGCCGTCTTTGTCGTGCGGCCGAATGTCCCCGTGAACACGCTGCAAGAACTGGTTGCGTATGGGAAGGCAAACCCCGGCAAGCTCAACTACGGGTCGGGCGGGATCGGATCGGGCAACCACCTGCAGATGGAATACCTCATCAGCGTGACCGGCACCTCGTTCACCCACATTCCCTACAAGAGCGAATCCGAGATCACGCGGGACATCATGTCCGGCAACGTGGACCTGTCCATGATCACGGCGCAGTTCGCGGTCCCGCTCGTCAACGAAGGCAAGGTGAAGGCGATCGCCATGACCGGCACTCAGCGCCTGAAGGCCTTGCCGGATGTTGCGAGCGTGTCGGAGTCCGGGGTCGCCGAATTGAAGTCGATGGGTTCGTACACCTTCTTCGGATTGATGGGTCCCGCCGGAATGCCGCCTTCCGTGGTGCAGCAGCTCAACGAAGCCGTCAACAAGGTGTCCGCAATGCCCGACATCGACAAACGCATGCGCGAAATGATGATGATGCGGCCAAAGATCTCCACCCCTGCCGAGTTCAAGGGCACGCTGGAGCGCGAGCTCGGCAAATGGCGCGAGCTGAGCAAGACCGTCAAGATCGGCACCACCTGACCCGAGAGCGCAATTCATGAGCAACCTGCAACCCTATCCCCAACTCCATGCGGGCCGCGACGAGGTGATCCTCGAGCCGGACCTGGCGATCGTCGATTCCGCGCATCACCTGTTCGATCGTCCGGCGCTGAAATACATGCTCGACGACTACCTGAAGGATGTTCGCTCGGGCCACCGCATCGTGGCGAGCATCTATGTCGAAACCCTGGCGTTCGCCCGTCCGGACGGGCCCGAGCTGCTGCGTCCGCTGGGCGAGGTGGAGTTTGCCAACGGCGTCGGCGCCATGAGCGACAGCGGTGTGTACGGCGACTGCCGGATCTGCGCGGCGATCGTCGGACACGCCGATCTGCGTCACGGTGAGCAGGTGGGCGAGCTGCTCGATCAGTCGCTTGCGCGGGCGCCCGAGCGCTTTCGCGGTGTCCGGCAGATCACCATCGACGACGAGAGCGATGCACCTTTTCGCTATGTCACCAATCGTCCGGCGCGCGGCATCATGCGGCATCCGAATTTTCGCGCCGGCTTCAAGGAAGTGGTGCGGCGCGGGCTGACATTCGACGCCGCAGCGTTTCATCACCAACTCGATGAGATCGCTCAATTGGCCGATGCCTTTCCGGACGGCAGCATCGTGCTGAACCATGTCGGGCAGGCGCAGGCGATGGGCCTGGATGCCCAGGGGCGGGCCGCGGTGTTCGAAAAGCTGCGGGCTGCATTGAAGGAACTCGGACGCCGTCCGAACATCACCTGCAAGATCGGCGGGCTCGGCTTGCCGTTCTGGGGGTTCGGCTTCGAACAACGCGCCGATCCGGTCGGCTACCTCGAGCTTGCCGAGGCATGGAAGCCTTACGTCGAAGCTGCCATCGAGGCCTTCGGCCCTGATCGCTGCATGATGGAAAGCAACTATCCGCCCGATGGTCGGGCAGCCGGTTTCGTGCCACTGTGGAATGCACTCAAGCACATCGTGCGCGGCGCGTCGGCGGACGAAAAAGCCGCGCTGTTTCGCCGCACCGCGGCACGCGTTTACCGCCTGTCCGTGCCTGACTGATCGAGCTGTCCACCTTCGCCGCGAAGCCCGATTCATGAATCCAAAAAAACAATCGTTCGACTCAAAAATGCGATTGGACCCACATCGTCCTGCATGACAAAGTCAACGCATCCGTCTCTCATCCTGGCGGCGCGAACAACGACATCGGAGACATCAGAGACCATGAAACACTACGGCAGCTTCTACATCGACGGCAACTGGGTCGAGGCCCCATCCGCGTCTCCGTTCGTGCTGATCGACCCTGCAAACGAGCAACCCTTTGCCAGCATCGGCATGGGCACTGCGACGGACGTGGATCATGCGGTTGCCGCGGCACGTCGGGCATTCCCGGCGTTCAGCGAAACGAGCAGGGAAGACCGGCTCGTCATGTTGGAGCGGATCGTCGAGGAATTCGAAGCGCGCGAGGACCAGGTTCTGGCCGCTGTCTCTGCCGAGATGGGCGCGCCGCGGTCCATGAAAGCTCACACGCGCACCGGCATCGACGCTTTCAAGCAGACCATTGCAACGCTGTGCGACTACGATTTCGAGACCAGCCTGGGCAACAACATCGTGCGGCGCGAGGCCATCGGCGTCTGCGGATTGATCACGGCCTGGAACTGGCCGGTGCAGCTCATCTGCACCAAGCTGTCCGCCGCATTTGCCGCGGGTTGCACGGTGGTGTGGAAGCCCAGCGAGTTCACACCGCTGAGCGCACTCGCCCTTGCCGAGGTCATGCATGCGGCAGGCGTTCCCGCCGGTGTCTTCAACCTGGTCAACGGCGATGGCCCGACGGTTGGCAGCGCCATTTGCAGGCACGCAGATGTCGACATGGTGTCGTTCACCGGCTCCACGCGGGCAGGCGTCCTGGTCGCCGAGGCCGCCGCCGCCACCGTCAAGCGTGTCTCGCAGGAGCTGGGTGGAAAGTCCGCGAACATCATTCTTCCTGACGCCGATCTTGCGGCTGCTGCGCGCTGGAACGCGGCAAGGGCCTTCTCGAACACCGGCCAGTCGTGCCACTCGCCGACCCGGATTCTGGTGCAGCGCCAGCAGCTCGAACCGCTGGTGCAACTGCTCCGACAGGAGAGCGCCAAGGTCCGCGTCGGCGCGCCGCAAGACGCGGCCACCACGATGGGCCCGGTGGTGAACAAGGCCCAGTTCGAGCGCATCCAGAAGTACATCCAGATCGGCCTGGACGAAGGCGCCAGACTTGTTTGCGGCGGAGTGGGGCGGCCCGAAGGCCTCGACAGCGGCTACTTCATCCAGCCGACGATCTTCGCCGACGTCACGCCGGCAATGACCATCGCGCGCGAAGAGATCTTCGGGCCCGTCGTCGCGGTCCTTGCCTACGAGACCGAGGACGAAGCCGTGGCGATCGCCAACGACACACCATACGGCCTGGGCGGCTACGTGTTCTCGACCGATCCCAGAAAGGCGCATGCCGTCGGCGCCCGCATGCGCGCAGGCCGCATCTTCTACAACGGCGCCCCGAGCAACAACGTGGCGCCGATGGGCGGCTACAAGCAGTCGGGCAATGGCCGCGAAATGGGCGTGTTCGGGCTGGAGGAGTATCTCGAGGTCAAGGCCATGATCGGTTTCGATCCGCTGGTGCCTGCCTGACCATCCTGCGGGTCGCCGGGTGCGAACCTGGCCGATTCGCCCTTCACTGCAGTGACGAAGCCTGCCGCATGCCGGCAGGGCGCAGCCGTTCCCGCACCGACAGATCACAGCCATCCACAGATTCTCAAGGAGTAGCACCATGCCGTCCCATTCACGCCTGCTTGCCGAGTTCGCAGCCACGCTCAGGCTCGCAGACGTCCCGCCGGCCGTGATCGCGCGGGCCAAGTCGGTCATCCTGGATGGCCTGGGCTGCGGCCTGTTCGGCGCCCAGCTCAAATGGACGGGCATCCTGTCGGATGTCATCGGGAAGCTGGAGCCGGGTGGCGGCCAGTCCTCGGTGTGGGGCGGAGGACAAACGGCCTCGGCGACCAGCGCCGCGTTGCTGAACGGCACCATGATCCAGGGCTACGAACTGGACGATGCCAATCCGGCGTCCATCCACAGTTGCGCGGCCGTGCTGCCTGCCGTGCTGGCGGCCGCCGAGTTCATCGGCGCCGACAAGGTCGATGGCGAAACCCTGTTGACGGCGATCATCGTCGGCTTCGAGGTCGGGCCGCGCGTGGGCCTGTGCATGAACGGGAACAAGATGCTGGCCAAGGGCTGGCACACGCCGGGCATCTTCGGCCCTTTCCCCGCTTCGGTGGCCGCCGGCCGCGTGCTGGGGCTCAGCCCCGAGCAGCACTACCAGGCGCTGGGAATCGCCGGCCCCCAGGCGGCAGGCTTGATGGCCAGCCAGTTCGGCTCCATGGTCAAGCGCATGCTCTCTGCCAAGGCCGCGCAAAGCGGCTTGTACGCCGCGCTGCTCGCGCGCGAAGGCTTCACCGGCATCGAGGACGTGTTCGAGACAAGCTATGGCGGCTACTGCACGACCTTCACCCAGAGCGAGGATCTGTTCGATCTGTCGGCGCTCACGCACGAACTCGGAACGAGCTGGGAGACCATGCGCATTTCGATCAAGCGCCATGCCTGCGTGGGCACGAACCTGTCTGCGCTGGATGCTGTCGAGGAACTGATGCACGAGGGCCTCAAGGCCGCCGACGTGGAGAGCATCACCGTGCGCATGACCCAGGACGCAGTGAAGCACTCGTTCTGGACCCCGTACGAACCCACCGGGCTCACGGCCGCCCAGATGCACCTGGGCTACTGCATCGGCATGCTGCTGCTCGAAGGCGAGGTCTTCGTCGACCAGATGGTGGATACCAACATTGCCCGCGACGACGTGCTGGCGCTGTGCAGCCGGGTCGATGTGGTCCGGGACGAGGCGCGCGAGAGGAAAGGCCGGGCGTATGCGCGCGGCGCCGACGTCCAGGTCGTGCTGAAGGACGGCCGCACGCTCAGCAAGACCGTCGACAACTTCCTCGGCAGCTATCAGCGCCCGATGTCGGACGAACAGATGGCGGTGAAGTTTCGCCGCCTTGCCGAAAAGACGCTCTCGCCTGGCCGTACCCGCGAACTCGAACGCGTGATCCGCAACCTCGAGACCACGCCTTCGGCAGCCAGCGTGATCGAACTGCTGCGTGTCGACCCAGCGATGTCCGCGGTTGCGTCCTGAGCGCATCGGCACGCCGCTGCGCCCCTTTTCCTTTCAATTTCAATACGAAGATGGAGACAGACATGAGACTGAAATTCTGGAAGACGGCACTTGCCGCCGCACTTGCCACCGCCGTGTCGGCGACTGCGTTCGCGGCCGACGCGTTCCCATCGAAGCCAGTGCGCATCGTCGTGCCCGTGGCGGCGGGAGGGTGGGGTGATCTGAGCACGCGCGTGATCGCGCAGAAATTGTCCGAAGAGCTGGGGCAACCGGTGATCGTCGAGAACCGCACGGGCGCGGGCGGCCTGCTCGGCATCCGGTTCGTGAAGACCGCACCCGCGGACGGCTACACGCTGGTCTCCACGGGCGGCACGATGCCGATCCAGGCAGCCCTGAGCGTGGACCCCGGTTTCGATCCGCTGAAAGACTTCGTCGGCGTCGGTTACCTGGTGCGCTCGCCGTCCGTCGTCGTGGTGGGAGCCGATTCGCCCGACCGCAGCCTGGCGGACATCATGAAGCGCGCCAAAGCCGCGCCGAACAAGTTCAGCTACGGATCCGCGGGGATCGGAACGGCCACCCACATCGCCGCCGCCAGCTTCGTGAAACAGGCCGGCATCGAAATGCTGCACGTGCCCTACAAGGGCAATGGCGCGGCCATGCCGGACCTGATCGCCGGCCGTATCGGTCTCATGTTCGATGCCTACGGCAGCAGTTCCGCCAATCTGACTGGCGGACGGCTGCGCGCGCTGGCCGTTACGTCCACGGAGCGGCTCAAGGTTCTGCCGCAGGTGCCGACGGTGGCGGAGCAGGGTGTTCCGGGATTCAGTTCCTATTTCTGGCTGGGCCTGTTCGCACCGGCGGGCACCCCCAACGACGTGGTCCTGAAGCTGTCGGGGGCGCTGAATCGGGTGCTTGCCAGCAACCAGCTCAAGGAGCGCCTGCAGCAGGATGGCACCGAGCCGGTGGTGATGTCCCCGGACGCGTTCAAGGAGTTCTTCCGCAAGGAGGTCACGCAGATCAACACCTTGGTGAAGGACCTCGACATTCCAAAGCAATAGTGCAGAACAGCCTTGGCCCGTTCGGGTCGCGGTGGGACGGCGATTGGCATCCGACACTTGGCATGTGGCTTGCCTTGACGCCAAGCCTCTTTCCCCGACGTTCCATTCCTGCAAGGCCGCGCTTCACATGCAACTGAGATTTCTGAGGTATTTCGCCGTGCTCTGCGAAGAACTGCATTTCGGCCGCGCCGCGAGCCGGCTGGCGATCACGCAGCCGCCGCTGAGCGCGGCCATCAAGTCGCTCGAGGACGATCTGGGCGTCCAACTGCTGGTGCGCAACAGCAAACATGTGCAGCTGACGCCCGCAGGTGCGGCATTCCTGACCGAAGCCAACCAGATCCTGGACCGCGTGGCCCAGGCAAGGAGCGTGGTCACCGCCGTCGACCATGGCGTTCACGGACGCCTGGATGTAGGGATCACGGGCTCGCTGCTCTACAGCGATATCCCCTCCATCCTGGCGAGGTTCAGATCCCGCGTGCCGGGCATCGACCTGGTGCTGCACGAGATGCCCTCGGTGGAGCAACTGCAGGCCCTGATGCGCGGGCAACTGCATGCGGCGTTCATCAACGGATCCAGCGTGCCGTCCAAGCTCAAGGGGCTGGCGCTGCGCGACGATGTGTTCGCACTGTGCGTGCCCGAGAAACATCCCCTGGCCGAGCGGAGCAGCCTGGAGTTGGGCGAACTCGGCGACGAGCGCTTCGTGATGCTGTCGCGTGCGGCGGCGCCGGCGCGCCACGACGATGTCATTGCCAGCTTCAGCCACGCGGGCATCCATCCGCAGATCGCGCACCGGGCGCGCTCGTGGATCACAGTCGTCGCGTTGGTGGCGCGGGATGGCGGCGTTGCGCTGGTGCCCATGTCGCTCGCGAAGGCCGGCATGGCGGGCGTGCGCTTCATTCCCCTGGCCGGCGCGCCGACGCCGGCGCCGGCGATGCTGGTCTGGAACCCGACGCTGCTGGCGCCGGCTCTGGCCACCTTCGTCGATTGCGCCGGCGAGGCGGCCGAAACGAACGCTGCTGCGTCGGCGGGAGCGCGATCCGCCGCCGGGCGGCCTGCGCCATGAGGGAGCGTCGATGGCGCGGTGTGTGCGTCCGGCGGCGACAGCGATGTCTCCGGCAGCGACAAACACGCGCCGCACACGGTCGGCCGCGCGGGGCATCGCCCCTTCGAATTCATCATCATGGTCAGGCTGCACGCGCCAGCCGGATCTCACTGGAGCTCAGGAAATGACACTGTCTGTTGGCTATATCGGTTTGGGTGCGATGGGCGGCGCGCTGGCGCAAAGGCTGGCCGCCTCGTACAAGCTCCACGTCTGGGACATGAACCGCGAAGCGGCGCAGCGCTTCGAGGCGCTGGGCGCTATCGTTCCTGCTTCGGCCCTCGACCTGGCGCGGCAGTGCAGCGTGATCCTGTTGTGCCTGCCACGCAGCGCCGACGTGCGTCGTTTGATCTTCGGCCCCGGGGGGCTTCTGGAAGGCCTCGCACCCGGAACGATCATCATCGACCAGACCAGCGGCATTCCCGAGGAGACCCGAGAGATCGCCCGGCAGTTGCAGATCCATGACGTCGCCATGCTCGATGCACCGGTGGCCGGTGGCGTTGCGGCGGCGCAGGAGGGCCGCATCACGATGATGCTGTCCGGCCCGGCGGCGGCCTGCGAGAAGGTGCTGCCGATCCTGCAGGTCATCAGCCCGACGATCGTGCGCTGCGGCGAACGACTGGGAGATGGCCAGGCCATCAAGGCCGTCAACAACGTGATGAATGCAGCCTGTCGGCTTGCCACATTGGAGGTGGTGGCCATGGGGTGCAAGCTCGGGCTGTCGCTGGCGTCGATGACCGAAGCCATCAACCAGAGCACCGGCCGCAGCCGCATCTCCCAGAATGCGCTGCCGGCATTGGTGGAGGGCAGGCCGTCCAGCGACTTTGCGCTTCCCTTGATGATCAAGGACGTGGACCAGGCCATCGCGCTGGGCCGGCAGGCTGGAGCACCGATGCCGATTGCCGGCCTCACGCGGGCGCTGCTTCAGATCGGCGCCAACACCGTCGGCCCCACGGCACGCCTGGAAGACATGATCGATGTGATCGCCTCGATGGCCGGCACCACGCTGCGGGGCAGCAGCGATGCGTCGGCTGCTGTCCCTCTTGGCGTCGCGCCTTCGGCCGCGCCGGCACAGCCGGTCATCGGCTACGTCGGCCTGGGCGCGATGGGCGCGGCGCTCGTGCGCAGGCTGCTGGCTTCATCGCGCAAGGTCCACGTCTTCGATGTGCGCCGGGAGAGCGTGCATGCGCTGGAAGCGCAAGGCGCCATCGCCGCGCCGGATCTGCCTTCCCTGGCCCGCGCATGCGACGTGATCATGGTCTGCCTGCCCACTTCGGCGATCGTGCGCGAGGTGTTGTTCGGCGACGGCGGGCTGGCCGAAGGCCTGTCGGCCGGCAAGGTGATCGTGGACCAGACCACGGGCGATCCTGCCGAGACGCGCGCCATCGCTGCCGAGTTGGAGCGGCTTGGCGTGGCACTGGTCGATGCGCCGGTGTCCGGTGGCCCTGGCGGCGCTGAAGCCGGCACCATCGTGACCTTGTGCGGCGGCTCGCCGGAGGCCTTTGCGCGGGTCAAGCCGATTCTGGAGGAGACCGGCCCTGCAGTCGTGTACTTCGGCCAGAGCGGCAACGGCCATGTGGCCAAGCTGATCAAGAACACCTTGGGTGCCTGCAACCGGTTGATCACCTACGAATCGGTGGCGATGGCGGTCAAGATCGGCCTGAAGCTGGACCAGCTCGCCGCTGCGATCAGCAAGGGGTCGGGCTGGTCGCAGGCGTTCGAGCGCATCGTGCCGGTGTTGCGCACAGGTGGCCGCACCGCCACGCTGCGGCTGGAGCTGATGGTCAAGGACCTGGACCTGGCCACGCAACTGGCCGCCGGTTGCGGCGCACCCATGGTGATCGCCAACGCCGTGCGAAACACCGTCGAGGCAGCGGCCAACGAGCTCGGCCAGGACGCGAACATCGACGAGATGTCCAGGCTGTTCGAGGCCCGCGCCGGCGTGAAATTCTCGGAAGCCTGACAACGATGCACCCCCTGCACCTTTCACAGCACGCCACACGGAGGGTCCGCGCATGAAAACGACCGACATCCCATCCACCTCCGCACGCCTTGCGGCGGTCAGCCCTGAGGCCATGGCCCACTACCAGCAGATGCGCGCCAAAGTCATGCCCGCGCCGGGCGTGGACGCAGTGACCTGCGAGATCGTCTTCGTCATGCAATTGGCGGTGCTTGGGGTTGAAATCCCTTTCAAAGTCCACGCGATGCGTGCCATGGCACTCGGAGCGGGCAAGACGCAATTGCAGCGTCTGGTGCTGGCGGGGCTGGGGGTGACGCTCATTGCCTCGCAGGCCGGACGCGCGGTCGCGTGGCTGGACGAGGCTCATGAGGAGTCGCAACAGGCTGCTGCTGCGGGCTGACTCCTAGGCTGGCGCTGCCGGGTCGCGCGGTGCCGTGCCGGCCGCATCGTCGGCATCGGACGGCAGGTTAGGCGCGACGTAGTAGGCGGGCCAGAACCGCATCACCATCTCGCGGCTTCGGCCGTAGGCATAGCAGCTGTCGAGTTGCGGCGGAGGTCCGTCGCCGCCGTGCTTGCGCAAATGGGCGGGCCGCAAGCCGCGGATGCCCTGCATCGCGGTTGTGGCCAACGGCATCAGCACTTCCATCAAGTGCGTGCAGCTGGCGGCGCCGCGCAGGCGCTGCTTGACGGTTGCCGACCAGCCCCGGGCGATGCGCTCGCCGATTAATACGCGCAAGGTCGTCTCGGCCTGCTTGCACACGTCATAGGGCGTGATGTCGGAAGCGGCGCAGATGTCCCGCACGACGAAATCGTCGTCGACCGTGAGCCGCACCCACAGATCATGCAGGGCCTGGCCAGGCGGCACCGGCAGTGGCCTGCCGAGGCTCTCGAACAGAAAAGGCTTGGTATCGATCAGATGGGCTTCGACGTCGTAGAGGCCGTCCTCGCGGGCGTAGGCCTGCATGTCGACGACGCGCCGGTGGATTTCGCGGCGTGGAGGGGAGGGAGGTAAAGACATGAAAGGCTCCTCTGCTTCTTTCAGCCTGCCATGAAGCCACCGTCGACCCCCTGCAGGCTTCCCGTGATGTAGCGAGCCCGGTCCGACAGCAACCAGACCACCAGTTCGGCCACCTCTTCGGGCTGTCCGAGGCGATGCATCGGCACGGAGGCCAGCAAGGCATCGCCACGGGTGGCGAGCGACGAACTGACGAACACGGTATCGATGAAGCCGGGGCACACCGCATTGACGCGAATGTCCGATGCGGCGTATTCGATCGCCGCGGTCTTGGTCAGGCCATTGATGGCGTGCTTGCTCGCGCTGTAGGCCCCCGAGCCGGCGCGGCCGACCAGGCCGGAGATTGACGATGCATTCACGATCGCGCCACCACCGTTGCGGCTCATGTGCTCGAGTTCGGCGCGCATGCACAGCCATGTGCCGGTGACGTTGACCTGCATGATCCGGGCGAACGCGTCTTCGCCGATATCGCCGATCTTCGCCGAGGCCGCACCGCACTGCCATTGCGCGATCGCGGCATTGTTGAATGCCCCGTCGAGCCGGCCGTAGCGGTCGAGGACCGCGCCGACCATGGCGCGCACGTCGCCCGGCACGCTGATGTCCGTGCGCATGGCGATCGCAGAGCCGCCGGCGTCCGTGATCAGCAGGGCCGTTTCCCGGGCGCCTTCGAGGTTGAGATCGGCCACGGCGACACGGGCGCCCTCGCGGGCCGCCGCCACCGCCGTTGCGCGGCCGATGCCACCCGCCGCGCCAGTGACAAGGACCACCTTGTCGTTCAGCATTTCAAGTTCCTCCCATGCGGCGAATCCCCGGGTCGGGTACGAACAATCTCGTGAGTTCCCTGACGTCCCGCACCTGTTCCAGATTCATGATCATTCGGAGCGACGACCTGGCGACTTCGTCTCCGGATTTCCTTGCAACGAGATCGAGGTACTTCTGCTCGATGTCGTCTCTGCCGAGCGGATTGAATGGCGATCCAAGCGCATAGGCTTTTGCGCTCAGCACGGCGCCATTGCGCATGCGCAAGGTCACCTTGCCCTGGGGAATCTCCGTCGCGCATTCCGGGTCGACTTCCAGGCGGACCCGCCCGGCAATGGCTGCAACGGCGGGGTTCTGGAAGCCATCGGCTTCGGCGTCGAGATAGGCGCCGACATCGTTGCGGCCGTTGACTATGCGCATGGCGATGCCGTACTCGGCGCTGAATTGAGCCCCGACGATGTCGGTGGGGCGCGGCCCGGTGGCGCCGGTGTGAACCAGGGTCAGCGGCTCGCAGCCGAGCACCACCTCCTCGATGTCGTCAGGCGCGATCGCGTGCGCCGCCCGGAGCTTGTCGTAGGCCGCGAAGTGATGGTGAATCAACGCGCACGATGCGTGCGGCTTCAACGCGCCGCGCTCCGGAAAATGCCAGTGCGAGCCCAACTGCTCATACAGGAAGCGCGCATCGTGCGCGTTGCAGAAGGCCTGAAGGAAGCCACGCTTGCCTTCGAAGATGGTCGGCGGCCCGCTCAGGCCCAATCGGGCGAGCCGCGCGGACCGGATGCCACCTGCGGCACCGATGCCGCCATGCGCGCGCTTCACCTCGCCGCCGCTCTGCGAGTACTCTGTCGTGCCCGATGCGTGGCTGCCTGCGATGCCCAGGGCATGGACGGTGGGCTCCAGCTCGAACCGCTCCAGCATGGCCGCAACCAGTGCCACGCCGAACACTCCATGCGCGCCGGTCTGATGGAATCCGCGGCCGAGCAGCATCGAGGGCATGGTGGCGAGCGCCAGGCGGATGATGGTCTCGAATCCGACGGTCGCCGCCCGCAGCAGGTCGGCACCGCTGGCACCGAGCGTCTCGGCCACGGCCAGCCCGCCCGACACCACGACGCAGCCCGGATGGGCATAGGCACCGTTGCCGCCGTAGTCATCGATCTCGAAGCTGCTGCCGGCAGTGCCATTGACGAACGCGGCGCCCTCCGCGTCGGCCTGCAGTCCGGTGCCGAGGATTGATGCCGGGCCGCTGCGGCCGAACTGGCTCACATAGGCCTGCGCGATGCGCGGCGCAGGCAGATCGCAGCAGCTGACTTGCGCGCCGATCTGATCGAGGATGTGCAGCTTCACTCGCTCCAGCACATCGGCATTGACATCGCTCAGTTTGAGCGCAAGTGCCCATTCGGCGAGCCGCTGAGCGACGGGCGGGGCGAAAGAGGGTTCGTCTGCCATGCCTGTGGATTCCTTGGTGAATGGGAGAGGGCGACTCGCTATTCGGCGCGCGCACCGGACTTCTTGACGACCTGCGCCCAGGTCGCGATCTCGGCGTCGAGGAAGGCCGAAAACTCCTGCGGCGTCGAGGCGACGACATCCGAAGAGACCGCATGCAACTGGCTCGCGACCTCGGCGCGGCCGAGAATCTTCCTGGCCTCGCGCTGCAGTTGGTCGACAACATCCTTGGGCGTGCCGGCTGGGGCCAGCAGGGCGATCCAGCCGAGAAGCTCGTAGCCTGGAACGCCGGCCTCGGCCACGGTCGGTATTTCGGGAATCAGCGGGGATCTCTTCCTGCCAGTGGTCGCCAGGATCCTGAGTCGACCTGTCTTCATCTGTGGAAGCACGCCGGGTGGCGACTGGATCGCTACATCGATCTGTCCCGCCATCAACGCCAATGTCACCGGGCCGGTGCCGTTGTAGGGCACATGGACCGCGTCGAATCCCGCCATCGTCTTGAGCAGTTCCATTCCGAGATGGTTGCCTTGGCCCGACCCCGCGGAGCCATAGCTCAGGTCCGACTTCCTGGCCCGTGCCAACGCCAGGAATTCGCCCAGCGTGTGGGCCGGAGACGAAGCGGGCACCGCGATCACGAACGGGTTGCTCGTCAATTGGGAGACCGGCGCGAAGTCCTTGACGGGATGGTAGGCAAGCCTGGGATACAAGCTGATGTTGGTGGCGTGGCTCGATGCGGTCACCAGCAGCGTATGACCATCCGCCGGTGCCTTGGCGACGAACTCTGCAGCGATGTTCCCGGCGGCGCCGGGCTTGTTCTCGACCACCACCGCCTGCCCCAATGCAGCGGGCAAATGTTGCGCGAGCAGCCGGGCGACGAGGTCGATGGTGCCCCCTGGTGGGGTCGACGCAATGATCCGGACCGGCTTGCTGGGATAAGCCTGTGCCATCGCCGACGCGCCGATGAAGGCGCCAGCCACCAGCGCCAGGGCCGCTCGGATGGAGGCTCTTCCAATTTTCATCTCGATCTCCATGTGGCCACTTGTCTTGCGATCGTTCTTGGCAACAGAAAAACAGGTCAGCCCAGCGCAGCGGTGGCCTGTGCCTGTGCCTGTGCGATGGGCAGGCCGACCAGACGTTCCAGTTCCTTGTGCGAGAGGCCTTCGACGACGTCGATCAGACGCAGGCCTTGCGGCGAACACGCCAGGGTGGCGAGGTCGGTGTAGATGCGCTTGATGCAGGCCACGCCGGTCAACGGATACGTGCATCGCTCGACGATCTTGCTGGCACCGTTCTTGTTCAGCAGATCCATCATCACCCAGGCCGCCTTGGCGCCGACGGCCAGATCCATGGCGCCGCCGACGGACGGAATGGCGTGGGGATCACCGGTGCTCCAGTTGGCCAGGTCGCCCGTGGCCGAGACCTGGAAGGCGCCAAGTACCGCGATGTCCAGGTGGCCGCCACGCATCATGGCGAACGAGTCCGCCTGATGAAAGAACGCGCCACCGGGCAACAGCGTGATGGGCTGCTTTCCGGCATTGACGAGGTCGTAGTCTTCCAGGCCTTCGGCGGGCGCGGGACCCATGCCCAGAATTCCGTTCTCGCTCTGCAGGATGACCTCGCGTCCTGCGGGAATGTGGTTTGCCACCAGCGTCGGCATGCCGATGCCCAAGTTGACATAGGCACCTTCGGGAATGTCCTGCGCCAGGCGTGCCGCCAACTGCGTTCTGCTGCGTGCTCGGTAGGTCATCTTCACGCAACCTTTCTGAGACCGACCGACGGCGTGGCTGCGCGCGGCAGTTGAACCAGCCGCTTTACATGAATGCCCGGCGTGACGATGGCCTCGGGGTCGAGCTCGCCGAGTTCCCGGACCTCGTAGACGCTCGCGACCGTGAACTTCGCAGCGGCAGCCATCACGGGGCCGAAATTTCGCGCGGCCTTGCGGTACACCAGGTTTCCCCAGCGGTCGCCGGCTTCGGCCTTGACGAGCGCCACGTCTGCAACGATGGGGTATTCGAGGACGTAGTGCCGACCATGGATTTCACGTGTCTCCTTGCCTTTGGCCAGCTCGGTTCCGTAGCCTGTCGGGCAGAAGACGCCCCCGAGACCGGCACCCGCTGCACGGATACGTTCTGCGAGATTGCCTTGCGGCACCAGTTCGAGTTCGATTTTTCCGCTGCGGTACATGCCGTCGAAAACATGGCTGTCGACCTGGCGCGGGAAGCTGCAGACGATCTTGCGCACGCGGCCCGCCCCGAGCAGCGCGGCGACGCCGTATTCGCCGTTCCCGGCGTTGTTGCAGACGATCGTCAGGTCTTTGGCGCCCTGTTCGAGGAGGCCGAGGATCAGTTCATGCGGGATGCCTGCGGTGCCGAAGCCGCTGATCAGTACGGTCGAGCCGTCCTTCACCCCGGCGAGTGCCTCCGCCGGCGAGGCAGCGATCTTGTCGATCATGAAGATTGCTTGGAGGAGGTTGGGTCCGCCGGCGTACCGGCCGAGCCGGAGGCGAAACCGGGATAGAGATTGACGTAGCCGAGCGCCTTGCGCTTCTGGGCCTTCCTCGCGGCCGCTTCGCGTGACAGCGGCTTGAAGCCGTGGGCCGCGATCAAGCGGTGCATGAACGCGCCGCGGGCCGTCACCGCAACAGCGTCGTGCAGCGCGTGTTCGCTCCATCCGGCCTCGAGCACGGCATCCGTGTCGGCTTGGTTCATGGCGTTGGGCGCGGTCATGAGCTTGCGTACGAATCCGAGCAGCACCTTGAGCTCCGCGTCCGCCGGTGCTTTTTCTGGATCCTCCAGCAGCTGTTCGACCAGGCCCGGCGGAACGCCCCAGGCATACGCCACCTCGGAGTGGGCCACGTGCACCAGTTCGCATCCGGCGACGGCGCAGGCGTAAGCCAGGATCAATTCCCGTTCGCCCTGGCTCAGCGGCGAGGGGCCGTTCATCAAGGCTTCGCTCATGGTGGACCAGGGGCCGTAGATCTCGGGGTAGCTGGTGTAGATGCTTGGAGGTCCGGCGTCGGCGGGCAGCGAGGCGAGAAAGGGCATGGGGCTCCTCTTTGAAACAGGCGGTGCGTTGCCAAACAGCGAACGGATCCTTGAGGAAGCTCTTTGCGTCTGGCGGTTGCGATGCAGGTATTTTTAGAAAATCATGTATAGCCGTCCAATTCTTATTGAAGAATCATTGATAGCTTTTTTAGAATCGTCGACTTCACTGCACCAAGGCCATTCAACCTCCCGGAGAGCGATGAAACTCCAATTCCTCAATTACTTTTGCGTCCTTGCCGAAGAGCTGCACTTTCGACGTGCTGCAGATCGCCTGGCAATTTCGCAGCCGCCGCTCAGCACGGCCATCCGCTTGCTGGAAGAAGAGCTCGGCGCACAGTTGCTGATCCGCAACAGCAAGATGGTCCAGCTCACGCCCGCGGGGGCGGCCTTCCTAGTTGAAGCCAAGGAAATCCTCGAACGCGTCGCGCGTGTCGGCAGCGTGGTGCGGGCCATCGACGGCGGTGTGCATGGGCGGCTGGACATCGGCATCGCCGGATCCATGCTCTATCGCGAGACCCCGGCCATCCTGGAGCGCTTCAAGCGCGACGTGCCGGCTGTCGACGTGGTGCTGTACGAGCTCTACACCACCGAGCAGATCGAGAAGCTGCTGCGCCGCCAGCTCCACGCGGCGTTCATCCAGGCATCGGTGCTGCCGGCGCCGCTGGCATCGATCCCACTGCGCAACGATGTTTTCGTGGCCTGCCTGCCGGAGCACCATCGGCTGGCGGACAAGGCCAGCGTCGACCTGCGCGAGATGGCGGACGAGGCGTTCGTGATGTTCTCGCGTGAAAGTGCGCCGGCCAGCCATGACCATGTGATCGGCATCTTCAGCCAAGCTGGCATCCATCCGCGCACCGTGCACCAGGCACGCATCTGGATGACCGTCGTGGCCATGGTGGCCAACGGTTGCGGCGTCGCGCTGGTGCCGCAGTCGCTGTCCCGCACGAACATCGGGGGTGTCCGCTTCATTCCTCTGGCCGGTACCTCCGCAGTGGCGCCGGCGCTTCTGGCGTGGAACCCAAGCATGATGCCGATCGCTCTGGAGAAATTCCTCGCCAGCGCGACGGCGACGGTCCGGCAGTTGGCGAAATCCCCGTCGAGCAAGGCTCGCCGCTAGCTGCTCGCCGGAAAGCGTGAGACCGCCTTATTTGCGGGGTGATTTCAGGCGTCGCCGGCCAGGCGTCTCGGCATTGATTGTGGTTGTCGCGATCTCGATGAACTTGGCGAGCGTGGGCGCGACCTGCACCGGGTTCCATACCAGCATGGCAGGTGCGGGCGCATCTTGGCCCGCCAGGGATATGAACCGCACACCGGCCAGCCTTGAACGAGCCAAGGACTTCGGGACCAAGGCCACTGCGCCGTCTTCAGCCACCATCGCAACAATGGTGAGCCAGGAGTGGGCGCGATGCGAGATTTGCGGATAGATGCCGGCCTGATTGAAAGCAGCGATGACGTTGTCGTGGCTTGCGGGTGCAACCGATCGCGAGAACATCACGAAGCGTTCATCGGCCATTTCGCGCAGGTTCACGCTGCGTCGCCCAGCCAACGGATGACGCTCGGGTACGCATAGCGAGAAGGCGTCCTGTTTGAGAGCAATGGCCTCGAGTGCCGGCACGGTGCGGGAGCCGGAGATGAACGCAGCATGGATTTGCCCGCGCAACAGCGCCTGAAGATATCGCGCCGCGGGCATCTCGTGCAGGACCACTTCGACCCCGGGCATTTCACGCCTGAATCGGGAGAGGATGGTTGGTACCTCGCGATAGAGCAGCGAAGCAGCCGTACCGACATCCAGGCGCCCGTGCATGCCGTGGTCGACGGCGGCCACCAAACTCCTCGCGTCGGCAAAGCGGTCAAGAATGTGATTGGCCTCAGCCAAGAATGCCGAACCCGCCGGGGTGAGCTGAACCAGCTTGCTGTTCCGGATCAGCAACTGTGCACCGAGATCGTCCTCCAGCGATTTGATGGCCGCACTGAGCGGGGACTGCGTGATCGCGAGCCGGCTGGCTGCCCGCCCGTAGTGCAGCTCTTCGCATAGCACGCTGAAGTACTTCAAGAATCGAAGTTGCATGGCCCCCTCCAGTTGGAATTCAACGAGCTGAAAAACAGCTTGTTCAAGCTGTCGAAACGATTGGACGCCGATCGTACCGGCAGGCAAAGTTTCCGTTGTCCCTCGGACAACCGATGGATGGTCTGGACGATGGTTGCAGTCGTGACCAGCGGCTCAGGCGCGGGACGGAGAGATCACACCGCGTGTTGGTAGATGTGATTTCCGGTAGCACGAACGAGAAATCGAACTGCTCAAAAAAATACAGGAGACAAGCAGCAATGGCCCACTTATCGCTCGGATTCAAATTGGATCGTTTTCTTGTTGCGGCAGCACTGGTGCTGGGCGGCACCTCAGCGGCGGCAGATGCGTTTCCAAGCAAACCGTTACGAATCATCGTGCCTTCGGCGCCTGGCGGCGCGCTCGACGTGACAACGAGGCTTGTCGCACAAAAGATGAGCGAGACGCTGGGGCAGTCCGTCATCGTGGACAACCGTGCTGGCGGTGACACGTTGATCGGTACTCGCCAGGCGAAGGACGCTGCGGCGGACGGCTACACAATTCTGGCGCAGGCCAATGGCTTCGTAACCTTGCCCGCGGTCAAGCGTGATCCCGGATACGACCCATTGAAGGATTTCACACCCATTGGCCTGATGCTGCGCGCCCCGATGGTGATGTACGTTGGGGCGGATCAACCTGATCGGACACTTTCAGATTTCGTGGCGCGGGCAAAGTCTCACAAGCTTACCTATGCAACGGGAAGCGTGGGAGGGCCGACACACGTTGCAGCGGCCATGTTTCTCCAGGCAGCCGGACTGAACGTGACCCTGATCCCTTACAAGGGCGCGGGGCCCGCCATGACCGATGTGATCAGCGGCCGGGTTGACATGATCTTCGACGGATACATGAGCAGTTCAGGTCAGCTGAAGTCTGGAAGGCTTCGGCCGCTGGCGGTGACATCCGCCACGCGAGTTGGACCTCTGCCGGGCGTTCCGACCTTTCAGGAGCAAGGAATGGATTTCAACTATTCGCTATGGCTTGGTCTCGTTGCGAAGTCCGGCACGCCAAAAGAGGTCATCCAGCGCCTCTCCGATGCCTTGGGATATGCACTGAACAACAAGAATCTGAATGCACGATTCCAGGCAGAGGGTTCCGACCCGAGCTTTGTCACGCCGGAAGAATTCGGCCGCTACCTCAAGAACGAAATGAACCAGATGGCGAAGGTGGCCGGTGACCTCAACTTGCCAAAGGACTAGGTACCGACAAGAGAAGGTGGCCCGCATGTGGAGATTCGTTCTCTGCACTGACTGCCCCTTGTTTTCACCCCATGCAGGGCAAATCCAGTGGAGGCTCGTTTTCTCTGGCAGACAGAAATGCGCAGGATGGAAAATATGAAGATCGGTTATGTCGGACTGGGCGCTCTGGGCAAAGAGCTCGCGCGCCGCTTCTTGCAAGCGCACGAATTGTGCGTTTGGGACATCGATGCCGCCGCGGTGGCGGAACTGGAAAAGCAGGGCGCGACGGGTGCCACATCCGCTGCGGAAGTTGCACGCCGGTGCGACGTGGTGCTGTTATGCCTGCCGCGCAGCTCGGATGTACGACAGGCGATTCTGGGCTCCGACGGGCTCGCAGAAGGCTTGTCGGTCGGCCAATTGGTCATCGACCAGACCAGCGGAAGCCCGAGTGAAATGCGAGAGATCGCGCAACAACTCATGCAGCGCGGCATCGCCGTGTTGGATGCAGTGGTATCCGCAAGCCCACAGACTGTTTCGCAAGGCAGCGCGATCTTGATGGTCGGAGGGGCTACGGAAGTTTATGAAAGGGCGCTTCCTGTCTTGCGCGAGATCAGCCCTGCGATCAACCACTGCGGGCGCCACGTGGGCGACGGCCAAGCCATGAAGCTCATCAACGACGCAATGGAGGCGGGATGCCGACTCGGCACACTGGAACTGGTTGCCATGGGCACGAAGGCCGGGCTGGCGCTCGAGTGCATGACTGAAGTGCTCAACAAGGGCGGGGGACGCAATCGGACAACGGAACAGGTGCTGCCTGCCATCGCCCAGGGCAGATCGTCCACCAGCTTCCCGTTGTCGACGACTCTCCAATCCATCAACCAAGCGGTTTCACTCGCCATGGAGATGGGCACACCGATGCCGGTGACGAGCGTCGTGCGCGGGCTGTTGCAGGCGGGCGCGAACATGCTCGGGGCGTCGGCTTCAATCGAAGACGTGATCGGCCTGATCGAGTTGATGGCCGGCACGCGACTGACCCAGCCTGTGGAAATCGCACGGTCGAATGAACCAGTTGCGACACGATCGGAATTTCGCCCTTTGACGGTGGGGTACGTTGGACTGGGCGCGATGGGCGGAGCGCTCGCGCGACGCTTGTCGCTATCGATGCCGCTGCAGGTCTTTGATGCCGATGCGCAAGCCATGCAACGCCACGCCCGGGAAGAGATGACAGCTGCCGCCGATCTGCCGGCGCTCGCACGCAGTTGCGACGTGATTCTCTTGTGCCTACCGACGTCCGCCATCGCGCGCCAGGCGTTGTTCGGCCCGAGCGGCCTTGTCGCCGGGCTATCAGCCGGCAAGATCATCGTCGACCAGACCAGCGGCGATCCGGCGGAGACGCGGCGACTTGCCGCCGAACTGCGAGCACTCGGTGTCAGCATGGTGGATGCGCCGGTGTCGGGGGGACCGAGCGGTGCAGCTGCAGGCACGATCGCCATCATGACCGGTGGCGCGCCGGCTGCCGTCGCGCGGGTAAGGCCTGTCCTGGCGGCGATCAGTTCCAACATCGTGCACTGCGGCGACATCGGCAACGGGCACACGGTCAAGTTGGTCAACAACGGCGTCTCGTCGCTGTGTCGTTTGGTGACCTACGAGTGCGTGGCCGCCGGAATGAAGTACGGTCTGCGGCTGCAGGACATGGCGGAGGTTTTGAATAAAAGCTCAGGTTGGAGTGTGCCCTCGCAGAAGCTGTTGCCAGCGCTCGTGGCGGGCAAGTCGGCTGCCAATTTCCAGCTTCAACTCATGGTCAAGGACTTGCGGTTGGCCGCAGGCCTCGGCATGACCTTCGGCGTTCCCATGACGATCTCGAATGTGGTGCGCAATCTGTTCGAGGTTGCGGTGAATCGGTATGGTCGAACCGCGAACATCGAGATGATGGCAAGCTTGTACGAATCGATGGCCGGCATCGAGTACCGCGCGGTCTGATTTGTGATTTGTGTTGCCTACAGAACGGTGCCGTAACGATCCCGCAGGTGACGGGTGGTCATATGACGATGATCGCTGGAGATGGCATGGGCAGACGCGGCGCCGGCTTCAAGGCCGACGAGCTGGATCCACGCACTTCCTCGTCATCCCGTATTACGCGTGAAAGAACGTACCGCCTCGAACTGCGCCGTCAGGTTGCTGCCTCATACCGAGGAAGCATGAACATGACCAAGCTGAGCAAAAAGGTGAGAGCCGCGCAGACCAGCAGTCCCGTTTGATAGCCGCCCGAGATCTGCACCAACCAATTGAAGGCGGGCGGCCCGGCCGTGGCTCCGAGCGAGTAGATCGCAAAGAGCAGCGCAAAGATCGTCGTGAACGCGGCCCGGTCATAGTACCGGCTCACGATGAACGCAAGAAAATCGATCTCCGAGCCAATGGCCAAGCCGATTCCGATCGCTGCTATGAGGTAGGCAATCGGTGTATTGGCGTCGCGCAGAATGAAGAAGCCCGCCGCAGTGAAGAGCAGCACTGCGGTGATTACGCGCGGCGCGAATACGCGGTCGAGCAGTCCGCCGCCGATCAAGCGTCCGGCGATCAGCGCAATGCCCAGGACGGCCTGGTAGCGCGCTGCCTGCACCAAAGTCTCGCCTCGAGATTGCAGCAAGGGAACAAAGTTGGTCACGCCCGCAACCAGGAGGCCGCCCGTCGCGAATGCAAATACGGCAAGGACCCATGTCCGGGGCTGGCGAAGTGCCGCAGTGACCGTGGAACGAATCGCCGAAGTGGTTGTATCTCGCGGGCCTCGCTTCTCGGGATAGGCCCGCAGGAATATCACCGCGATAGGCACGGAAAGCAGCAAGACCATCAAGCCGTAGGCAAGGCACATATGGCGCCAGCTGTAGTCCGTGACGATCTTCGCGGCAATGGCCGGAAGAGCGGCCGCGCCGACACCCACACCGATCATCGCGATGCCGAGCGCCAATCCACGTCGGCGGTCGAACCAGCCAACGACGACGCTCGCATACGTCGGCGGCAGCGTCCCGCTTCCCAGAAGGCCGATCGCGGCGAATGCCGCGTGCGCAACGAGCAGATCGTTCGGAATTGCTGCCAAGCCGAAGAACGAAGCCGCGAGAAGGGCTGCGGATGCGAGTGCCGCTCTTCGAGCGCCGACGCGGTCTGCAATCGCTCCCCAGATGGGACCTGCCACAGTCGAGCTGAGTGCGAATGAAACGAAGAGCATGGAGCGCTGTAGCTGGCTCCATCCGAACTCAGCCGCCATCGAGGATGTGAGCACGCCGAACGAGTAGACGACAAGCACGCCGACGCTGAACAGCAGGCTAACGAACGTTGCACCGACAACCGACCATCCTCTCCAGGAATCTTTGGGATGCGTCAGATTGGAGGCAGCGACAGTTGAGGTTGGCGGAATCACCAGCGGCGGTGTCATGGACATGTGTTTTCCAGTCATCAAGATTCCCCGTGTCTTGGCATGTCCCCGGGGTGTTTTGGTAGGCAATCTGAATCCGGCGATCGGCTCCGGCATCCTTCAGGCATTCAAATTTAGTTAGTCCACGAAGTATATTGAGCGTGGTCGCATCATCAATACTTAGTAAGCTAAGGTAAACCCGAACAAGATTACCGTGGGTAGCTGCGTTGGAGGCCTTTCCAGGGCGCCACAAACCAGCAGCGGCGATAGCGGTCCACAGCGTCCACAGCGTCTACAAGACACTTTGCAATTCACCGGCGTTTCAACTAGTACGTCAATGTCGGCGAACCTGACGTCAAGCCGATCGCACTCCCTATGTCTGAAGTGGACACTCCGATGTTCGAACTCAGGTTCTGATGCGCATCCATGGTCAAGAAGCTTTCGCCCATCGCAGCGCGACATGGAACCTCTGTCGCGCGCGAAGCCTTCCTGCCCAGACCGAACCTAAGGAAGAGGCGGATCGTTCCAACGTTGAATATCGCAGGGATGGAATCAACCGGAGAAGTCTTCACGCTGATGGTTGTTCCGTCTCGGACGCCGAGGATTGAGGTCGCCATATCTGCGCCGTCAATGGTGACCCCGAATTGAACACGGAAGACCATCGGTGAGCAACGGCGGGGGAACACGATCTCGCATCCTTCCTGCCAGAGGTCGAATCGTCCACGATTCACCCCCGGGTTTCTCATAGTCATCGAGCTGCTTGATCATCGGCGCGCCGCGCCATATACTTAGTCATCTAATAAAAATGGCTTCTGCCACGGATGTTGATTGATGACTGCTTCCGCGCCAGCGAGCTTTCGATCTGGAACACAAGAGACAATGGCATGAAGCTTCTTAAATTCTTTGTCATAGCACTGTCTGTTGCATGTGCCGCCTCTGCGCACGCGTGGCCTGAAAGGCCGGTGCGCATCATTGTTCCGTCGGCTGCAGGGGCTGCACCAGACAACATGATTCGCCTGATCGCTACTCGTCTCGCAACGGAGCTCGGGCAACCGGTGATCGTGGAGAACAAGGTAGGTGCGGGCGGTATCGTTGCCAAGCATGCGGCCGAGCTGGCAAAGGACGATCACACCTTTCTGCTCACCCTCACTTCTACGACAACGGTCGCTCCCTTGGTTTTCAAGGCCGCTGCAGATTTCAACTATTTGCGGGACATGCAGCCTGTCATGACCATCGGGCAAAGCCCGTTCATGATCGTTGCGTATCCGGGCAATGGTACGAAGTCTCTCGGGGATTTGCTTCAGATGGCTCGGACGCAGCCCGGAGCGATTCCGGTGGCCACCCCGCCTCTGAGCAGCATCGCACAGCTCTCGATCACAGTGCTCAGCCAAATGTCTGGCGCGAAGTTCAACGTCATTCCGTTCTCCCGCTCCAGTGACAGCCTTACTGCAGTGTCTTCCGGAGACGCTGCGTTTCTCGTCGATGCCGTATCGGCGGTGCTGCCGTTCGTGCGTGGTCAGAGAGTCAGACCCATTGCGGTCCTCGCCGCCACCAAATTGCCGGGCCTCGAAGAATTTTCTCTGGCAAACGAGACCGTTCCGGGATTCGAGATCTCTGCAGGCTTTGGCCTCGTGGCGCCAAAGGGAGTGGATCGAAGCATTCTGAATGCGATGTTCCTGGCGACTTCGAATGTACTGAAAAATCCGGGGTTGGTAAGACAACTCCGGGACATGGCAATTTTCGTGCACCCAGCTGGACCCGATGCGTATCGCGCGACGCTGTTGAACGAGGCGGATCTTTGGGAAAAGGTCATCAGAGCCGCCAACATCGTCCCTCAATGAGCAGGGGAGACGTGAAGCGATTTGAGGTGACTCGCTCCTGACTTCGAGAGCCTCTCGGCAACGTCTTATCGGTGTCGTTTCGCGAGTTTGCACGGGGCGGGTGCGAATGCGCGATGCAGAGCGAACCAAGCTGCGTTCGGTGTGTCGTTCCACAGCGATCCGCCGGCGGGCAACGGATTCATGGATATGGCCTTGGCGTACTGCGCGCCTCCTGGCTAGAAGATGCCTATTGAAAGAGAAATTTATGCTGGAGCTAGTGGTAAGAACCCGAAACGGACAGGTGATGCACCTAGAGGCAGAGAGCGGTCTCAGCGTCATGGAGATCATCCGCAATGCGGGCATCGATGAAATGCTTGCGCTATGCGGTGGCTGCTGTTCCTGTGCAACCTGTCATGTTCGAGTGGACGAGGAGTTCGAAAGCCGGCTTCCGAGCATGTCGGAGGACGAGAGCGAGTTGCTCAATGGATCCGGACACCGGATTGCTACGTCGCGGCTATCGTGCCAGCTCGTCCTGAACGACGCGATGAGCGGCCTGCGGGTAACGATTGCGCCCGAGGATTGATCGGACCTTCCATGAAAAATGAGTATGACGTATTGGTCGTAGGCGCTGGACAAGCGGGAGCACAAGTTGCCTCTGCACTGCGTCAGTTCAAGTATCAGGGGTCGATCGGAATGGTGGGTGATGAAATGGACCCGCCATATGAACGACCGCCGCTCTCCAAGGACTATCTGTCGGGCGACAAGAACTTCGAACGCATTCTGATCAGGCCCGAGAAATTCTGGAATGAGCGAAACATCGATTTGCTGCTCGGACGTCGTGCGGTATCCGTCGATGCGGACGCGAAGCACATAGCGCTCTCGGACGGCTGCCTGATCGGATATCGCAAACTGGTATGGGCCACGGGCGGCGAGCCACGTCGCATCAACTGCGAGGGAAGTCGGCTGGGGGGCGTCCTGTACGTGCGCACGCGCGCCGACATCGACAGGATCCTGGAACAATTGCCTTCGACCCGGCACGTCGCAGTGATCGGAGGGGGTTACGTCGGGCTCGAGATGGCGGCAGTGCTGACCAAGCTCGGCAAATCAGTGACTGTGCTCGAGGCCGTGGACAGGGTGCTGGCCCGCGTTGCCGGCGAGCAACTGTCCCGCTTCTACGAGGCCGAGCATCGCTCCCACGGTGTCGACGTGCGGCTCGGTGCGAGAGTGGAGTGCATCGAGGGAATCGCTGGAAAGGCAACGGGTGTGCGCCTTGCGGAGGGCCCTGTAGTGCCGGCTGACATGGTGATCATCGGCATCGGCATCGTCCCAGCAGTCGCCCCCCTTCTCGCGGCTGGGGCGAGTGGTTCCAATGGAGTGGCTGTCAATAACTTCTGCGAGACGACCTTGCCGAATGTCTACGCGATCGGCGACTGCGCGCTCCACGCGAATGAGTTCGCCGACGGGTCACCGGTCCGTCTCGAGTCCGTCCAGAACGCGAACGACATGGCAACCACGGTTGCAAAGGCGATCAGCGGCGACGCGCAGCCCTATCGCGCTGCCCCGTGGTTCTGGTCGAACCAATACGACCTGAGACTGCAGACGGTGGGGATTTCGACCGGGCATGATCATGCTGTCGTTCGCGGCGATCCCGCGACCCGCAGTTTTTCGGTTGCTTATCTGAAAGCGGGTCGTGTGATCGCGATCGATTGCGTCAATTCGACCAAGGACTTTGTTCAGGGGCGCGCCTTGGTGACGGGACGCGCCACGCCTTCCCTCGACCATTTGGCTGACGTCGGAGTGGCGTTGAAGGAATTGGCCCAAGGACGCGATACAAGAGAGGAGGGCAGTGTCAGCTGAACGGCAGCGGGCCAGCAGCTTGGACGGAGGCATCCTGCGCGCGACGTTGGGCGTCGCCCTCGCACCAGAATCGCTTGAGCGCAATCCATCCATGCGCGTGGAAGACTGGGCCGCTTCGCGGCCGATTTCGTGTCAATGAACTGGGCAATGGAACAACCGTAGCCAGTTTGACTTGGGGCGATGGCCTCGACGCTAGGGCACAATATGCCGATGCCAACGACGAGAGCCGCGCGCGAAACCGAGATATCGAACAGTATTCTCAAGCACTGGCATGAGGCAGTGCCAAACGACCGGATGGCGCACCTGGTCAAGGATGCGACCCGGAGTTTCCTGCGATCGCTGCAGGTCAGGCTCCGTGAGCACGGTGTTCCCCTGGGTCAATGGACCTTCTTGCGGATCTTGTGGGAACGCGATGGGATCACCCAGCGCGAACTAAGCAAGGAAGCTGGACTGATGGAACCGACTACCGTTGTGGCATTGCGTGCCATGGAAGAGTTGGGATACATCACTCGTGAGCGCCTGCCGGAGAATCGCAAGAACATCTACGTGCATCTCACCACCAAGGGCAAAGCGCTCAAGAAGAAGCTCGTGCCCCTGGCCGAAGAGGTCAATGCGCTCGCGGTGCGCGGACTGAAGGCGAGCGATGTCGAAACCACGCGCCGATGTTTGCTTGTGATGCTAGACAACCTCGCGCGCGACGAAGCACTCGACCAATCGGATGAGTGAGTCCGATCAGGAAATCACTCGCATCGACAGATCGATCGCGCGCACATCCTTGGTGAGTTTGCCGACGGAAATACGGTCGACACCGGTTGCCGCGATATCCCGTATGCGCTGAAGGTCAACACCCCCGGATACCTCAAGTACGGCACGGCCTGCGGTGATGGAGACGGCTTCGCGAACGTCGTCCAGAGTGAAGTCGTCCAAAAGCACATTCGTGGCACCGTGACGCAAAGCCGCGCACAGTTCGTCGAGACTTTCGACTTCGATCTGAATGTCCACGCTCGCGTTCAAGCCACGGGCAAGATCCAGCGCAGCCGAGATGCTGCCCGCAGTCTCGATATGGTTCTCCTTGATCAGGATGCCGCCCCACAATGCCATGCGGTGATTGGAGCCTCCACCCGCACGGACGGCGTATTTCTGCGCCTGGCGAAGGCCGGGTAGTGTCTTGCGGGTATCCAGCACCAGGCAACCGCGCGGATTGGGCGATGCTGTTGCCACTGCATCCACGAACCGGCGTGTCTGCGTCGCAACGCCGGAGAGCATCTGCAGGAAATTGAGCGCGGACCGTTCCGCGCTCAATAGTGCTCGCGCGTTTGCATCGATGGTGCAGAGCAAGGTGCCAGCAGCTACGTTGTCGCCATCGTGTGCTTCCCATTTGATCGAAGCGACCGTGTCGAGGAACCGGATGCAGCCCTCGAACCAGGCCTGGCCACACAGCACTGCCTCCTCCTTGGCCACGACGCGCGCCCGAGCCTTGCGTTCGGAGGAAACCAACTGTGCGCTCCAGTCGCCTAGCCCGATGTCCTCCATCAAGGCGTCTCGGATGTTCCGCGAACGCGCGGCCTCAAGGGACTCGTTCTCGTTGAATCTCATTCGGTACTTACTTTGACATCGCGGTTCTCACTCGCGGATTGCAGTATTGCCAGGCATACCATCAAAGTCTCGCGCGCCCAAGAGCCGTCGTGCAGCGGTGCCTCGCCCTGGCGCAGCGCCGCATGCAGTTCGTCAATCACTTCGGAGCGCGGCACCGCGGGCTCCGGCAGTCCGAGATGCGTCTTTTCCTCATTGCCATACACCCAAACACCATCGGGAACGGGCCGCAGGTCCGCCGCGTCGCAGGAGACCACCACCGGCCCGAAGTGCTGATAGCGCGCGCTACTCGCAACAGCCGGTGGCCTGTAGGACGGCCCACCATAGGTAGAGTCCTTCTTCAAGCTCGACTCTTCTTCTGCACTCCTCACCTGCTTGAGCCGACGGCGCGCAGCACCGTAGGCCGCCGGGTCCTTGGCCTCTCCCATCTCACCGACCCAGCCATTCCATTCGTCGGAGTCGAAATGGCCGTAGCCGCTGTAATTGAGTGAGGCGAAGGCGCCGTTGCCGAACCACAGGAGCGCGGAGTAGGCCCCCTCCGTCCGGCGTTCCGGATCCCACGCGCCGGCAACAGCTCGCACGCGGGTCACCGCCGCACCCGCGAGCAGTCGAACCACGTCCACCTGATGCGCCGCCTGGCTGTACACCACCCCTCCGCCGGCAGACGTGTCCAGTTCCTCCGGGCGTCGCGGGCGATACAGGAAATCCGTGTAGTTGAGTGCTTGAATCATGCGGACCGTCCCGACCGCGCCACTTCGGATGATTGCTCTGGCGCGCAGGTATGGCGCATCGAAGCTGTGGCAATGTCCAACGATCAGGAAGACGCCCGCATCCTTGCAGTCCTGGATCATTGCGTCACATTCTTTCAGCGACAGTGCCATTGGCTTCTCCAGCAACACATGCTTGCCATGGCGCGCAGCAACGCGCGTGTGCTCCGAGTGGAACTGATGAGGACTCGCGATGTAGATCGCCTCTACGTTGGGATCGGCGGCCAGCGCCTCGACACTGTCGTAAACAGCAGCGGAGAAATCCCGAGCGAACTGCTCGCGCGCGCTTGGCCGAGGATCGCAGGCGGCAACCAATTCGACACGGTCGTCGCCCTGGAACGTTGGCAGCATGAGAGTGAACGCGCGACCGAGGCCCACCACACCCAGCCGTATCGAACGCGCGCGGCTCACAGGTCGATCACCAAGCGTTCGCTCTTGGCGCGCGAAACACAGATCATGATCTGACTTTCCATCTCTTCCGGAAGCAGCACCATGTCCCGATGATCGGCCTGGCCCTCGAGCAGACCTGTTCGGCAGGTTCCGCAGGTCCCGCTTTCGCAAGACCAGTTGGCATGGCAGCCATGCTCGCGCACGACGGAGAGGATGGATTTCCCAACTGGGATCTCGAACTCCTTGGCGGATCGCGCAAGCTTTACGGTGAAGGGCCTATCGTCCGGTTTGGTTCCACCGCCTTCAGTGAAACTCTCGAAATGCACGTTGGCGGGTGACCAATGTCCCGTCATATCGCGCACCGCCTCCATCAGTCGCCTTGGCCCGCAGCAGTAAACATGCGCGCCGTTTGGTTTCTCCAGAGCCGGCCAGAGATCGTAGGACTTTGCAGGGTCACCCGAACTGTGGTGGACGACGACGTAGGGCCGCAACGCAGGATGGCTCAGGACGTCCAGGAAAGCGGTGCTTTCGGGATCGCGCGAAAGGTAGTGGAGCTTCCAGGGCGCGGGCGGCAATTCGCCGAACGAGCGGATCATCGAAAGGATCGGCGTGATGCCGATGCCGCCGGCGATGAAGATGTAGGCGCGAGCCTTGGCGACCAGCGCGAATGCATTAGCCGGCTCCGAGACCGATAGCGTGTCGCCTACGCGTAGCTTCTCATGCATGCTGCGCGAGCCTCCCTGGCTTCCGATTTCGTTCTTGACGGCGATAACGTAGTGGTGCCTTTCGGCCGGGTCGTTGCACAAGGAATACTTGCGCCATGCGCCAGAAGGCGTTTGCACGCTGACGTGGGAGCCGGGCGTGAACGCAGGCAATGCCGCTCCATCCGGCCGCACCAGCTCGAAGCTGCGGACGCCCTTGGCCAGGTCGAGGGCCGAAGCGACGCGAAGCGTCATCGGTGTGTCGGAGTCCAAGCCGTTGCGCATGTCAGATGCTGTAGCTCTCGTATGTGGAGGGATGGAACAGTTCTTCCACCGCCACCTGCCGTGGAGAGAGACCCTGCGAATGATGGTGACGGACGAACGTTTCCAGCGTCTGGCGGGCGGGGGCGACCCCGTATGACCAGAAGTCATCTCCCAGTGTTTCGCGAGCTGCCTTCAATTGCTCCTCAACGAATGGCAGCGTTACCTTGGTTGCCGAGGTGTCCGAGAGCAGATCCAACGCTGCTTCCTTGGATTGAGTGAACGCCTTCTGCACCGCGGCTGGCAGCCACGGATGACGAGTCGCGAGCTCCTGGCGGATGCCGACGACGTGCATGATGGGGAACACGCCGGTCCGGCGGTAGTAGTCTTTAGCGGCCGCCGTGGGGTCATCAAACAGCCAGGCAATGTCGGGGTTCTTCTGCAGAATGTGCCGGCTCGGTGGGCGCGGCGCCATGAAGGCATCAATCTCGCCACGGTCCAGAAGCTCGGAGATGGTCAGTCCGGCCGGTGCCGCTTCGACCCTGACCGCCGGTGGTAGCTCCAGCTTGATCTTCTCCGGGCGTCCCGGCTGATCAATGCCGCCACGGACCCAAGTAACGTCTTCTGGCCGCACCCCGTGGTCGTCCTGCAAGATGGCCCGTGCCCAGACATTTGCGGTGAGCTGGTATTCGGGCAGACCGATACGCTTACCTTTGAGGTCTTCGGGCCGCCGGATGCGGTCCTTGCGCGCGTAGAGGGACGTATGCCGGAACGCACGCGACAGGAACACGGGAATCGCGACGTATGGGCACTCGCCGCGCGAGTGCTTGACCAGGTAGCTGGAGAAGGACATCTCGGTGATATCGAAATCGCGGCTGCGCATGGCGCGAAAGAACATCTCTTCCGGGCTGAGGAGCATGAACACGGGATCCACGCCATCGATCTGCACGCGACCATCAAAAAGTGCGCGTGTTCGGTCGTAGTCGCCCATGGCGATGGAAAGCTGGAGCTTGGACATGTTGCGGCTCAGGTCGAGTAGGAGGGTTCGAAATCCGGCTGGTCTTCCTGATCGCTGCGCCCCACGGGGTTCGCGTCAAAATCCCGCCAGTCGACGGTCTTGGGCAACACCGCCTGAAATGAGCAAACCTTGCGCGGAACCATCTGGGCCTGGCTGCCGATGGCTGGCTCCCCCCTTTGCACCGCTTCAATGGCATCCAGCATGACGCGGCGGAACTCGACGATCGCGAGGTCACTGGCCCCGAGCCGATCGTTGCTGCGATCGGCGATCGGGCCCATGGTGACCCACATCGCGACGTCCTGGTTGGGGAACCCGGAGATGCCGGTGAAATTGCCAGCCTTCATGGCTTGCCTGTCTTGCCAGAACCTGTTCTCCACGGTGCGCAGAGGGCGGTATTCGGCGTCCAGGTCAATCCCCACGGTCTGTCGCAGGAATTTGCGCCAAGTATCCGTTTCCGGTGTGCTGGCAGGATTACCCCACGCAATGAAATAGAAGGCCGTGCTCGTGTTGTCCATCGGCACATTCACGTTCGCAACGTTGTACATGTTGTTGGGCGGGATCAGCGCAGTCGCGGGTGCGACGAAGACGGTCGACCGCACGTACTCGTGAGTCGCTGCGTTGTGGATCGGCCGGCGCAGCGCCGCATAGCGAAAGCCATACGCCGTGCGCTGCACCTGCATGCGGGGAGCCTTGTCGGTCGATGGACGCAGCCATGTCTTGTTCGTCGCCTCTGCACCAGTCACGCGAGCAGGCACCATGTCCGACGAGTGGAGACTGGAACTGTGCGCGGAATCGATTGCGCCCTCCAGGATCTGTGCCCAGTTGCAGGGGATGAGCACCTTGGCGATGCTGACCCTTACGTCAGCCGTGGGCGCCCAGGGCGGCGGCGTGAACTCGGGCTCCTGTCCGCCGTTCCCAAACCATGCCCAGACCATGCCGCCCCACACTTTTGCGGGATAAGCCTTGTGCTTCACCTTGTCGACCATGCCGCTGGCACCCGGTTCGGAGGCCATCTCCAGGACATTGCCGTCCGCATCCATTTTCCAACCGTGATAGAGGCATCGTAGACCCCCTTCCTCATTGCGACCAAGAGCGAGCGAGGCGCGACGGTGCGGGCAGGCCTCGTCGAGTACGCCGACGCGGCCATCAGTGTCGCGAAACACGACGACCTTTTCGCCAAATACGCGAGCCTTGACTGGGTCTCCATCCGGGTCGCTCACTTCCTCCTCCAAACAGACTGGCGTCCAGTGCTGGCGCATCAAACGTCCCATTGGAGCGTCGCCTTCTACGTGGCAAAGCAGTTCGTTTTCGTCCTTGGTCAGCATGCTTGAATTCCCAGAGTTTCAGGGGTGAGTTGAGAAGGCGCGGCGATGGAGCGTCGAAGCACCACAGGTTGGCCGCCAAGATGCTGCTTGCACAACCATTGCGCGAGTGCCGAATCCAGGTAGCCGGCATGGCTGGGAAACCAATCGATGAGCGCGCGCGCGAGGTCACGTGCAGCTTCGACATGACCAGCGGCCACCTTGCGCGTAACGCCCGCCATGCTCGCCAGCACGGCCGCATGCTCCTCGGCATGGCAGCTGCGCGCGGGGAAACCGCTTTCGTCCATCCAGCGCTCTTCCTCGGCGAAGTGTTGCTCCGTGTGCGTCCTGATGGCTTGCAGCTTCTCTGAAATTTCTTCGGGCAGGGCTGAGAGGAGGCTGCGGACCAGCTCCACGAACTCTTCGTGGATCGCGTCCATGGGGGCCCAGCCCAATCGGAGGTCGTCGGTCCAGGCGAAGGCGGCGGACGTGGAGGTAGCAGAACCCATGATGCTATTTTACTTAGATAACTAAGTATAAGAGTAAAAAAATGCAGGTGAGTGGAATCGATAAAAATGGATCACTCTGGCTTCAGGTTGGCGAGCCGAGCGGCGTCGCCGATGCGCTTCGACTCAAGGTGCAAGGCGGTTTCTGTCTGTTGTACGGAAGCGCCGACGGGATCCACGCCGGCTTTCTGCAATTGCTCAACGACCTCAGGCATCTTCACGATCTTTGTGACCTCTGCGTTGATCTTGGCGACAACGCTGGCAGGGATGCCCGGCTTCGCCAGCATCACGACGTTGAAGGCGAAGTCGAAGCCGGGAATCTTCTCGGCCAGTGCTGGAATGGTGGGGGTTTGAGGCGAACGCCTGGCCGCATTGATCGCCATCAGCTTGGCTCTCCCGTTCAACACGAATCCCATGAGCGCTGGTGGCGACGCGAAGATCATGTCGACCTGGCCTCCGATCATTGCGGGAACCGACTGGCCACTGCCGCGATACGGAATGTGTCGGATGTTGACTCCCAAGGCGGCGTTCATCGCCTCAGCAGTGAGGTGGTGAACGCTGCCGATGCCGGAAGAGCCGTAGCTCAACATGCCTGGTTTTGCCCTTGCAAGAGCGATTAGATCGTCGAGATTGTTGACCTTGAGATTCGCGTTCACTGCAAGGTAGAGCGGCGCGATCCCGATCAGCGATACCGGCGCGAAGTCCTTTTCTGCATCGAACACCGGCTTCGCGTTCACGAACTTCTGGATCGCCAACATCGACCCGTCGGTCACCATCAAGGTGTAGCCATCTGCCGGCGCATGAGCCAAGGTCAACGCGGCCACAGCACCTCCTGCACCTGGCTTGTTGTCGACCAGGAACGATTGACCGAGCGACTCGGTCAGCTTTTGGGCAACGATTCGGGCAACTGTGTCCGGCAGACCGCCGGGGACATACGGCACCAGTACTCGCACGGGTTGAACCGGGTAGCCCTGCGCGCGGCTGGAGTGAAATGCAATCAAACAAGATGCCATCGCGATGGCTGCCAGCAGGGAGCGACGAGAGAATTGCATGAGTGTGCGTTGTCGAAGAGACAAGGCGGCTCACTGAGGGTCGGGAGCCGTGGTCCGAACGACAAAATACTTCGTCGCCTAAGCATTTTGACAGATGTTCCGACCAGCGCCAGCTTGACTAGGGAAAACTCGGGGTCGATGGCTCGACCGCGCGCTCGAACCAGGCGCTGTTGGTCGCAGTCCGTCAGACGGGCTGCACGACCTCACTCGTGGTTCTTCAAATACGCATGCCGCAAGGCCTTGATGGCGAAGTCGATGGTGGCTTGATCGTTGGACTTGCGCTGCTCGCCCGCCGATGAAATGGCCAGCCCGCGCGACAGGGCCCACAGTGAGCGCACGATCAAGAGTGCCTCTTCCTCACTGATGCCTCGACCGGTGAGGTGGGGTAGCCACAGCGCTTCGGTCGCCGCGCGCTGCGAGAGCAGAAGTCTCGCAGCGGTGTCGCCGACCAAGGTATGGCGACGCACTGAAAGGAAGATGTCCAGGTAGATCAGAAACTCCGGAGCTGCATAGAACCGCTCGGCGCTTTTCGAAATGGGCGCGAGGCAGTCATCCTCCTTGCTCGCCCGCGCCGCCTCCTGCACGGCAAGCTCAAGCACGCGCGCCGACAGCCGTTCAAGGACGGCGATGACAAGCGATTCCTTGCTCGGGAAATGATGCAACTGGCCGCCGAGCGACACGCCGGCTTCCGTCGCGACGGCCGCCACCCGAAGCGCTGCGTAGCCGTGCTCAGCCAGCAATCTCGTAGCCGCTTCAAGAATTTGTTCGCGCGTCGCATCCTTCTGCTCGCTGCGTAGGTTTCTCGGCTTGCGATTCACACAGTGCACCTTTCTTGTGAGATTTTTATTGTTACATATCGACGAACATGTGTCCGCCGATTCCAACTCGAGACTGAATTTCACGGATCAGCAATAGTAACGGCTGGTTGAATGGTCAATCGAGTCTAGGTAGAAACCACGCTACCCCCAATTTCACCGTACGTACATACTGTCAATTGGATGCGGGATTTTGTGATCGAAATCCGCAGCTAACCATCCTTTCAACCGCAGCATCAAGGAGACTCATCCAACATGAACAACCAAGCAATCGTGGAAAAACAGATTGGCCCCGTCGTCGATTTCAAGATCGTGGCTGACTGGGGCAACGCCAACTTCCATGCCATCGCCGGCTGGCTGGCGGCGCATCTGCGCTGGCAGTCGGCGCCTGGATCGCAGTTCTGGATCAAGACGGGAACGGGCTACGGCGACAACATCCAGGCACTCGTCACGGGTGAGGTCGACCTGAGCATCACGACGCCCTACGATGTGACGCCGGAGTGGGCGAGGGCGGGCACCCATTTCTTCGCGGACCAAGCGCCCGCGCCGTTCATCCGAAGTCTCGGTTGGCTGCCGCAGAATGACCGCCTGGTCTTCGCCATTCGCGAAGACACCGGCATCACTTCGTTCAAGGACCTGCGTGACAGGAAGTTCCCGCTCAAGCTCGCGAGCGGATTTCGCACCAAAGACAATTTGATGATGTGGGTCATCGACCGCGTGCTCGAAGAGCATGGGGTGGAAGTCGAGGCCTGGGGCGGCGAATGGTTGGAGCATGATTTCCCGCGCATCTGCGTGCCATTCGTCACAAACGGCCAAGCCAACGCCATCATCAACGAAGCCATCGTGGTCCCTCAGTGGCGCGAACTGGTCGAGAAGGTTCCGATGCGCTTCCTTCCTTTCGAGTCGAAGGCGCTCGACGCGTTGGCCACCAAGTACGGTCTAAGGCCAGGGGTTCTTTCGAAGGGCTATCTGCGTGCATCGGAAGACGTACCGTGCCTGGACTGGTCGAACTGGGGAATCCTGGTTCGCGAAGACATGGGCGAAGACTTGGCGTATCGGCTGACTTCCATCATGGTCGAGCAACGCGCAGAACTCGAGGCGCGCTATCGCCATCAACCCTCCGAGATCGCCGCGATGACCTATCCAATCGATCCCCATGCCATGTGGAAGGGAACGGGTGCGCCACTGCATCCTGGTGCCGAACGCTATTACCGTGAACACGGCTACATGAAGTGAGCGGGCGAAACGCAATTGGCAAGAAAGGAGACACCATGGCTTTCAGTGACATCTATTCAGCCGGCCCCCTCGAGCAGGCAGCCGGCGGCTTTGACTACTTCGATGAGAAGCTCATCAAGCAGTTCTTCGGATTCAAGGACATCGGCGACAACGTGGTCGGCATCCGTACGATCGAGAGAGATGCCGTTGCGGAGTACGGCCAGAAGGCGATGCCGGTTTCGCTGCCGGCGATTCGCAAGAACTACGAGATCGGCCCGAACGGCGTGGTCGAGGTTCCACGAATCCCGTTCTCGGCGCATGTGACGCGGGCCGGCACGCCTCACCGCACGCAACATGTCTTTGGCTATTGGCATATCAATGACAAGGACGAGATCATCATTCCGCTGCCCCCGGAAGGCAGCCGCCCGGCGCGCGTGGTCATCATCATGGGAAAACCCAGCGGCGATGAAGCCGACCGCTTCGCCTGGTACTGCGACAAGTGCCTCACGCTGCTCTTCATGCGCGAATCGACCGACTTCAGCGCATTCTGGGCCGCCGAACTGGCCGCGGTGCGGGCCTATAACGCCGATCCCAAGAACCAGACGTGTCCGTGTTGTGGATTCAAGAATCCGCTCGCGTACTCGGGGATGCAGCCGGCCGACCGGCCTGAGGAGCGTGCTGCGAGGTTCCTGTGGTAAGCCGCGGGTTCGTGCCGTCGGACAAGCCGATTCCGGCTCCGGACATGTCGTTCGTGCGCTTGTTCAATGACAACAGCGTTGGCTGGCAGCACAGGGGCCAATACGCAATCTGGACGGGGGCAAGCGCCGAGGGCGGTCCGAGGTATCGCCTCCTCGAGCGCATCGGTAACCGGGTCGTCGCGATCGAACATCAGGATGGCAGCCCGGTATTGCACAAGATTGCCGCAGGGGTGGCCTTCACAGTCGAGAACTTGATGGGGTTCTGGCTTGCACTCGATTCCGATGCAATGTGGCTGGACACGGCGTGCTCGACCGGCAGGTACGCGGCACTGGCGATAGGCGGCGCTGCCGGCAAACCGGGCCAAGCCGTGGTCGATTGGACTTGTCCGCGCTGCAGTACGCCGATCCACCCGCAGACCTTCGACATCCCCCGGCTCGCCTTCCAATCTTTTCTACGGCAAGCCGATGCCACGACCGCTGCATTCGACGCCGATCTTCAGCTTCGAACCTGTGGCGGCTGCGGCGGCGTCCACCCTCTTGCGGCCACCTTGATTCCGAACGAAATCCAACCGCCCCAAAGCGGCAAGAGCTGAAGCATGAACACCCGTACCTTGAATTCGCCGGAGCCGGCGCTTGCCTGCGCGCAATCCGAAGTCCCTCCCGACGGCACCGTCGTGACATGCAACGTCAACGGGCATTCGATTGCGATCGCGCGGCGTTCAGCCGATGAAGAAGCGATCGTGGCGTTCGACAGCAAGTGCCCGCACATGAAGGGCCCCCTCCGTTTCGGGCGAGTGGTGGACGGCGAGGTGATCTGCCCTTGGCATTTCCTCCGATTCGACACCATCACTGGCGAGGCCGCTTGCTGCGACAAGAGCAATATGAAACTCAGGATCTATCCGGTGCAGCTCATGGATGGCAACGTCTACGTGAAGACCACGAACTGAGTGCCACAGCGCACGCGATGAAAAAAGCGCGGCCCTCCGTTTCAGGGGGCTGACGGGGCATCGTTGATCGAACGATGGCTTCGCACCGCCGCACGCGGCGGAGCCGCTGCTTTGCACTCGAGAAATTTGGTCGGCAAAAGCATTCGTGCGGCCGATCGATGTGGGTCCGCTCGCCGCCGGGCTGGACTGATCCGTCGCGCGGTGCACCAGCGCGGATCGCAAAAAAAGATGGAGACAAAAAACATGATGAAATTTACTTGCGCGATGCGTGGAAGCAAGCGGATGAAAGCGGGGTCGCTGAGCATGCTGGTCCTCGGCGCGTCCGGGCTGGCCCACGCCCAATCATCCTTGACGATCTTCGGCGTCATTGATGCCTCGGTAAGTCACTATGCCAACAAATCGGAGGACCGCAACGCCGCCACCTTTACGTCGCCGTTCTATGTCAACCAGGGCTCGGTCACCGCCAGTCGGACGGCGCTCGCCAACTCCGCCTACAACAACAGCCGACTGGGCTTCAGGGGTACGGAAGATCTCGGCGGCGGCCTGGCCGCCGGTTTCTGGCTCGAAAGCCCGATCACCAACGACGATGGTGCCACGGGTCTCTCGACCTTCACCCGCCGCTCCACGCTGAGCCTGATGGGTGAATTCGGCGAGCTGCGGCTTGGACGCGACTACACCCCGACCTTCTGGAGCGATGCCGTCTTCGATCCGTTCGGAGCGGTGGGTGTGGGCGCCAACCTGATCTCGTCTGCCAGCCTATTCAATCCAACCGGTGGAGCGGGTGGCTTCGGCGGGAATCCCAACTACATGCGTGCCAGCAATTCGGTCGCGTACTTTCTGCCGCCGGCACTGGGTGGAATCTATGGCCAGTTCATGTATGCGCTGCACGAGAACAACAGTTACGCGCCGGGGAGCGCGACGCCACCGGGCGTCAACCCGGTCACCGGTCAGGTCAACCCCGGCGCCGTGGCAAGCGCACGCGCCGGGCGCTACGTGGGCGGCCGCCTCGGATATCTCCGTGGTCCCCTGGACATCGCAGTTTCGTACGGCAGCAGCATCGCCGCCGATAGCTACTTCGCAGGAACGACCGACGATGTCAGGACCGCAAATTTGGGCGCCTCTTACGACTTCGGCGTGGCCAAACTCTTTGGGGAGTTGACGCGCATGCGTCGGGAACGAGATGAAGTCGTCGCCCCCTTGATTCCCGTGCCTGATTCCGAATTTGTCGGATACCTGATCGGCGTGACCGTGCCGATCGGCCCCGGCCTCATTCGTGCGTCTTATGCACGCGTCAAGTACGACATGAACGGGAACTCTCCAGTACCCGATCCGAAAGCCACCAAGTTCAGCATCGGGTACGTGCACAACCTTTCCAGGCGCACCGCGCTGTACGCGAACTTCGCCCAGATTCGCAACAGCAACGGCGCCGCGGTGACCGTGGGCGGCCCTGCCTTTGTCAGCGCGGGCGTCTTCACGCCAAGAACTTCAACGGGATACGACTTCGGCATCCGCCACGCGTTCTGAGCCATCGCCGGAACACCACGAGGCCGGGCGTGAACGGCCTCAGAAGCGCGAATTTCAACCCACTATCAAGGAGCTACTGTTTTGACAACTGTCAGTGGAAAGCCAGTAACGCTGGTCGGCAAGGCAACCCCCAGCACCGATACGCGCCGCGGCGGGGAGGCGTTCCCGCTGTTCCTGGGCGCTCGACTCTGCGACGCGGGCTGTGACAAGCGCGTGGCATTCGTGTTGTGCCACCCCGCCGGAGACTTCACAAAGCACTACCTCTTGCCGTACCTGGAGCAGAACGGTGGCGCCTGCCTGGGTGTTGCTACGCGCTTCATCAACAACGAAGTGGAATTGACGATGGAGCAGTGCGTGCAGGACCTCGGCAGGGCCGTTCATTTTCTGCGGGAGGAGGGGTACGAGAAGGTGGTGCTGATCGGAAATTCCGGCGGAGGATCGCTCTCGTCGCTCTATCAGGCCGAGGCGGAAAGTCCATACATCACGACCTTCCCGGATGGCGCAGCGTTTGAGATGGGGAGCCTTCCCAAGGCAGACGCCATCGTTTTGCTGTCAGCCCATCCGGGGAGGGCGGAGGCGCTGACTGCCTATCTCGATCCCGCCATCATCGACGAGCATGATCCTGGGCTTCGCGATCGGGAGCTAGACCTTTTTGTCGATCGCCTGGTGCCGTATGACCGGGACTGGATCGCGATCTATCGGGCCGCGCAATTGGCACGCAACCGCCGGCTTTCGCATCGCGCGCACGCGACGCTGGCGGCGCTTCGCAGCAATCCCGCCGGACCTGCGGACCGCATTCTCATTGTCCATGGCACGGGCGCGGATCCGGCGTTCATCGACGTGACGCTGGATGCGAACGGTCGCAAGCCGCGCTCGATGGAGTTGACTAGGCAACTCAATAACTCGCATCTCAGCATGGGGCGGCTCAGCACGATGCGCACCTGGCTCAGCCAATGGAGCGTGGATGACAGCCGCGCCAATGGCCCCGAGTGCTTGGCGCGAACGACTGTGCCCGTTCTAGCAATTAACTACGGAAACGACGAACTCGTTCTGCCGTCGCAGATGGAGCGATACATCGCTGCTGCAGGCGAACGTTGCCAGTCGGAGGTGTTGCAGGGCGCAACCCACTTCATGGTCGGACAGGATGCGTTGAAGGATCAGTTGGCCAAACGCCTCGTCGCTTGGGCGCGCGAAATCTTTTGAGGATGGCCCGCAAATTTGTCCGTCCCTTGCAACGCCGCAATGATCCAAGCGGGAGAGGTTGCCCAGCGGTTTCGCCCGAACGGGACTGGACCGCGGGGCTCCGCGCAAGCGAAGAGAACATGGATCTTGAATTCTGCGCTGCAACACGGCTTCTGATTGGCAACCACTGCCGCTTCCCGCTGATTGATCGGACCATCGATGTCCACGTCTGAACCTCACTCAAGGTGGCCCGATTGGTGATGCATAAGGGCGTTCTATGAACTTGCTCGGCCATGCGCTGGAACAGCGCTCGCCACGCCGACGCGTGTGAATCGTGATCCGGCCAGCGAGAGGGCCATTCAGTGGCACGGTGTGGTGGCATTTGAACGGGGCACGCTCGGCCCGTCCTTTCGAGATTTCATCTTGTCGTAGTGCTACCATCCGCACACCTCCAATACGACAACATGGTGTCAAATTGGCATCATTAATGAACCATGCCAAATCTCGAACGCATTCCAAGCGATGAGCACCTTGATCCTTGACCTGCCAGGCTCAATCGTCAATCGGCACTTGTTGATGGGCGGGTGATCGTCTGGTGGTGCCACGCGGATTGTTTCGACTTCGCAATGGACGAGATGCGGGCACCGTTTAGAAGATGCGCTCCGTGGTGCCCTGTCGGTACATCAGAAACTGCTTGGGATGAACGGAGTCGGGGTTTGATCCTTCGAAGTCGAGAGAGAGAATGAATCAAGGCTTCTACAGCGGGAGTAACTATCGCATCGACGACAGCGTCTTCCATCTGATGCGCCGCGCGTTCACGGCATTGACCGCAAGCATGGAAGCCACACTGGATCAGAAGGACGAACTGACACAAGTCCAGGTCCGGGCACTGCGCTGTCTCCTTTGTCATGGGACATTGCGGATCGTTGAACTTGCGCGGTTGTCCGGTGTGACCGATCCGGCGATGACCCGCCTTCTGGATCGCTTGGAACGCAAGCGCCTGTGTCAACGGGTGCGCACTGCTTCGGATCGACGAGTCGTCAATGTGGTGCTGACAGCCTTGGGACGCGCGATTGCGGAGAAATACACGCCGACTGTCATCGAATTCCAGAACCAGATTCTTGCGGGGTTCAGCAGTTCAGAGTTCGATCACCTGCAAGAACTGCTGGAGCGGATGGTGAAAAATTCAAGTCAGAGCTCAGCCGACCAAGAGCCTTGACATGATCAACGTCCGGAAGACATCGATCGGCTGTTCCAACTCGTCAAAACATGCAGAGACCAGCCGAAATTCACTTCGGCGGCTGCTCAAACCGCTTCGCGGTTCAGACCAAAGACCGGTGCAATCCAGTACCTGATTGCACCGTAGCAGCATCACGGCGGGCTCCGGCCATGAACAGGTCGATGCTCAACGACGATGCATGAGGTCCGCACCCTTCCTGTCGATTGGCATGCTCGGCGAGAACGGCGATGCCCACCGAGTGCAGGCAGCGTGCCACGCAAGCCGGCTGCAGTCCCTCCCGCAGCTGACGGCGTTCCCAGGCAAGGGTCATCACCTGGCTCAGTCGTTCCACCGCTTCCCCCATCGTGCGTCCGATCCGAGTCGCTGCGCCTGCAGGCAACTCGGCCCGCTCCAAGGGCAGGAGCACCAGTTGCGCGGCGCGCCACTGGTCCGGATCGTCCATGCAGCGCGTCATCTGTCGCCACATGTGGTCGCGCAAGAGGTGCAGCGGCTCCGGGTGGGAGCGATAGGCAGCGATTTCCGGCCCGATGTCCATTGGCCATTGAAGCTGATCGATGATCTCGGCCACCAGTGCAGCCTTGCTCTCGAAGTGCCCATACACGGAACCTCGCGTGACGCCCGCGAGCGACGCCACATCTTCCAACGAGGTAGCACGTACACCTCTGGCAGCAAATGCTTCCAGTGCCGCTCGGAAAACCCGGGTTCGGGTGATTTCGGCGGCCGCGCGGCTGCGCCTCATGGCGCGAGTTGCGTGGTGCGTGCGATGGGGCCTGGCATCGAGGTTTCCGAGCTCTCCACCCATCCACCGCCCAGCGTCTTGTAGAACGTCACCAGGTTGGTGAAGCGCGACAGGCGGGTTCCGATCAGGTTCTGCTGGGCGGTGTAGAGCGAGCGCTGTGAATCGAGCACGTTCAGGTAGCTGTCCACGCCGCGCTGGAAGCGCGCGTCCGAAAGCCGGTAGCTCTGCGCTGTCGCATCCACCAGCGACTGCTGCGCGTCGAGTTGGCGTTCGAGCGCGCTGCGCTGCACCAGCGCATCCGACACCTCGCGAAAAGCGGTCTGGATCGCCTTCTCGTACTGGGCCACCGAAATGTCGCGGTTCACGGTGGCGATCTTGAGATTGGCGCGATTGGCGCCGCCGTCGAAGATCGGCAGCGTGATCTGCGGCGCGAAGCTCCAGTTGCCCGAGCCGCCGTTGAAGAGGCCCGAGAGTTCTCTGCTCGACGTGCCGGCCGACGCGGTGAGGGTGATGCGTGGATAGAAGGCTGCGCGCGCCGCGCCGATGAAGGCGTTGGCCGCCTTGAGATCGCGCTCGGCCTGCAGGATGTCGGGGCGGCGCTGCAGCAGCTCCGAGGGCAGCCCCGGCGGAATGCTCGCCAACGGGCTCGCAGCCGCGGTCGCCCGGTCGGGCAAGACCTGCGGCAGCAATCCGTCGGGAACTTCGCCGCCCACGAGCAGCACCAGCGCATTGCGATCTTGTGCCACCTGGGAGGTGTAGCGCTCGACATCGACGCGCGCGGTGTCCACGCTGGTCTGCGCCTGGCTCAGCGTGAGTGCCGAAGCCGTGCCCAGTTCGAAGCTGCGCTGGTTGAGGCGATAGGAGTCGCTTTGGCTCTGCAGCGTGTCGCGCGCGAGCTTCAGCCGGTCCTGGTCGGCGGCGAGCGTGAGGTAGCTGGTCGCCACCTCGGCCACCAGAGTGATCTGCGTGCTGCGGCGCGCCTCTGTCGTCGAGAGGAACTCCTGCAGCGCCTGCGTGCTCAGGCTGCGAACGCGGCCGAACAGGTCGACCTCGTAGGCGCTGGATCCGAGCGATGCGCTGTACTGACGTGCGTCGACCGCCTCGCCGGTGGACGACAGCCCGGCCGGCGTCCGGCTGCGACTGCCGCCGGCGCTGGCATTGACGGTGGGGAAGAACGCCGCGTCCTGCACCCGGTACTGGGCGCGGGCCTTCTCGATATTGAGCACTGCGACGCGCAGGTCGCGGTTGTTGGCCAGGCTCATCTCGATCACGCGCTGCAGCGACGGATCGGTGAACACGTCTCGCCAGCCGAGATCGGCGACCGGCGTGGACGCCGGGCTGCCATTCGCGTCGCCGGCGAACTTGCCGGGCACGGGCGCCGCGGGCTGCTGGTAGGTGGGCATCAGGCTGCAGCCGGCCATGAGGACAGCAAGCGCGAGCGGGGTGAAGCGGAACAGGTTCATGACAGGCACCTCAAGATGCGGCCGGGGCCGGTTGGGCATGCGGGGCCGGTGCGGCGGAATCGCTCTTGCCATTGAAGAGACGGAGCACCAGCACGAAGAAAAGAGGAACAAAGAAGATCGCCAGGATGGTGCCGGACAGCATGCCGCCGATGACCGCCGTGCCCAGCGCGTGCTGCGCGCCGGCCCCGGCGCCGCTGCCCAGGATCAGCGGCAGCACGCCGAGGATGAAAGCCAGCGAGGTCATGAGGATGGGCCGCAGGCGAAGACGCGCCGCTTCCAGCGCGGACTCGACCAGGCCCTTGCCCTGTGCATGCAGGTCTTTGGCGAACTCGACGATCAGGATGGCGTTCTTCGATGCGAGGCCGATCGTGGTGAGCAGGCCCACCTGGAAGTACACGTCGTTCATCTTCCAGGTGAGGATCGCGCCGATCAGTGCGCCCAGCACGCCGAGCGGCACCACCATGATCACCGAGAACGGGATGGCCCAACTCTCGTAGAGCGCGGCCAGGCAGAGGAACACGATCAGGATCGACAGCGCGTACAAGAGGCCGGTCTGGCCGGTCGAGGCCTTTTCCTGGCGCGACAGGCCGGTCCATTCGTAGCCGATGCCCGCGGGCAATTGCGCGACTGCCGCTTCCACGATGGCGAGCGCCTCGCCGCTCGATGCGGAGCCCGGCCTCGCCATGCCCAGGATTTCCACCGAGGGCACGCCGTTGTAGCGCTCCAGGCGGGGCGAACCAGAACTCCAGCTCGCCTTGGCGAACGAGGTGAAGGGCACCATCGTTCCGGCGCTGTTGCGCACGTACCAGCGGTCGATGTCCTCGGGCAGCATGCGGTACGGGGCATCGGCCTGCAGCATCACCTTCTTCACGCGGCCCTTGTCGATGAAGTCGTTGACGTAGCTGCTGCCCCATGCGGCCGAGAAGGTGTCGTTGACGTCGCCCATCGAAAGGCCCAGGGCCTGTGCCTTGTGGGGATCGATCTCGAGCTTGAACTCGGGCGCGTCCTCCTGCCCGTTGGGGCGCACGGCCACCAGGCGCTTGTCCTTGGCCAGCGTGCCAAGCAGCTGGTTGCGCGCCTGCATCAGGGCGGCGTGGCCGAGGTTGGCGCGGTCTTGCAGCATCAGGTCGAAGCCGGTCGCGTTGCCCAGTTCGGCCACGGCCGGTGGGGCGAAGGCAAACACTTTCGCATCGCGGATCGTGTTGAAGAAGGCGGCGGCCTTTGCGGCAACGCCCGTCACGCTCAGCGCTTCGCCCTTGCGCTCGTCCCAGGGCTTGAGCTTGATGAAGGCAAAGCCCGTGTTCTGCCCGTTGCCTGCGAAGCTGAAGCCGGCCACCGTGAAGATGCCCGAGACAGCGTCTTTCTGGTCGACCAGGAAGTGGTGCTCCACCTGGCGGATCACTTCTGCCGTGCGCGCATTGGTCGCGCCCGGCGGCAACTGCACCAACCCGAACATCGTGCCCTGGTCCTCGTCCGGCAGAAAACCGACCGGCACTTTCATGAAGCCGAAGACCACCACGGCGAACAAGACCGCGTACACGGCCATGTAGCGCCATCCCTTGCCCACCATGTGCCGAACGATGCCCTGGTAGCGATGGTTTCCGCGGTCGAAGCTGCGGTTGAACCAGCCGAAGAAGCCGGTGGTCGCCATCGCGTGGCCCTTGGGCACCGGCTTGAGTAGCGTTGCACACAGGGCCGGCGTGAGCACCAGCGCCACCAGCACCGACAGCGCCATCGCCGAGACGATGGTGATCGAGAACTGCCGGTAGATCACGCCCGTGGAACCGCCGAAGAAAGCCATCGGCACGAACACCGCCGCCAGCACCAGTGCCACGCCGACCAGCGCGCCCGTGATCTGGCCCATGGACTTGCGCGTGGCCTCCTTGGGCGAGAGGCCTTCCTCAGTCATCACGCGCTCGACGTTCTCGACCACCACGATCGCATCGTCCACCAGGAGGCCGATGGCCAGCACCATCGCGAACATCGTCAGGGTGTTGATGGTGAAGCCGAAGGCCGCGAGCATGCCGAAGGTGCCCAGCAGCACCACGGGAACCGCGATGGTCGGGATCAGCGTGGCACGGAAGTTCTGCAGGAAGAGGTACATCACCAGGAACACCAGCACGACCGCCTCGATCAGCGTCTTGACGACGTCCTCGATGGAGATCCGCACGAAGGGCGTGGTGTCGTAGGGCTTCTGCACCTTCATGCCCTGCGGAAAGAACTTCTCGAGTTCGGCCACGCGTGCATCGATGGCCTTGACCGTGTCGAGCGCATTGGCGCCCGCGGCCAGCTTGATGGCCAGACCGGCGGCCGGCTTGCCGTTGTAGCGGCCGACCGTGTTGTACGACTCGCTGCCCAGCTCGAGGCGGGCCACGTCGCGCAGGCGCACCTGGGAGCCGTCGGTCTGCGTGCGCAGCAGGATGTCTTCGAACTCTTGCGCGGTCTTCAGGCGCGTCTGCGAGGTGATGGTCGCATTGAGCTGCTGGTTGCCTGCCGCCGGCATGCCGCCGAGCTGGCCGGCCGACACCTGCGCGTTCTGCGCCTGGATCGCGTTCTTCACGTCCAGCGGCGTGAGGTTGAAGTTGACGAGCTTGTTCGGGTCGATCCACACGCGCATCGCGTACTGCGATCCGAAGAGGGTGGTGTCGCCCACGCCCTCGACGCGGTTCAAGGGGTCCTGCACGTTCGCGGCCACATAGTCCGACAGATCGGAGCCGGTCATGCTGCCGTCTTCGGAGGTGAAGGCCAGCACGTTCAGGAAGTTGGTGGCCGACTTCGTGACGGTGACGCCTTGCTGCTGCACCTCTTGGGGCAGCAGCGGCGTGGCCAGCGAGAGCTTGTTCTGCACCTGCACCTGCGCGGTGTCGGGATCGGTGCCGTTCTCGAAGGTCAGCGTGATGGTGACGGTGCCCGACGACTCGCTGGTCGAGGCCATGTAGCTGAGCCGGTCCAGCCCCTTCATCTTCTGCTCGATGACCTGGGTGACGGTGTCTTCCAGCGTCTTGGCGGAGGCGCCGGGGTAGTTGGCGGTGATGGCGACGGCGGGCGGCGCAATGCTCGGGTACTGCGCGATCGGCAGCGTGGCGATGGACATGATGCCGCCCAGCATCACGATGATGGCGAGGACCCACGCGAAGATGGGGCGGTCGATGAAGAAACGTGCCATGGCGGTCTCTTTCGATCAGTTAGCGGCGCCGGCCGTGCCTGACGGGGCGGCCTTGGCGGTCTCGGTGCCGGCCTTGGGGTCGGGCTGGGCTCGAGCCGTCGGCTTGGGCGCCCATTCCACCGTCTTCACCTCGACGCCCTGCGCCGCGCGCTGCTGGCCGTCCACCACCAGCTTGTCGCCGGCCTGCAGGCCGCTGCGCACCAGCCACTGGTCGCCGATGGTGCGTTCGGTCTCGAGCGCGCGCTTCTGCAGCTTGTGCTGCGCGTCCACCACGTAGGCCATCGGCTTGCCGGCGCCGTCGCGCGACACCGCCTGCTGCGGCACCATGAGTGCCTGTTCCTTCACGCCTTCCTGCAACACGGCGCGCACGTACATGCCGGGCAAAAGGTCTGCGTTCGGATTGGGGAACACCGCGCGCAGCGTGATCGCGCCAGTGTTCTGGTCCACGGTGACGTCCGAGAACTCGAGCTTGCCTTCGAGCGGATACGTGCTGCCGTCTTCCAGCATCAGTTGCACCTTGGCTGCATTGGCGCCGCTTTTTTGAAGATCGCCGCGCGCCATGGCCTGCTTGAGGCGGAGCATCGCGGCGCTGGGTTGCGTCACGTCCACGTAGATCGGGTCCAGCTGCTGGATGGTTGCGAGCGCGGTGGACTGGCTGGCCGTGACCAGCGCGCCGGGCGTGACCGTCGATTTGCCGATGCGGCCCGAAATCGGCGCATCGATGCGCGCATAGGCCAGGTTGATGCGGCTCGTTTCCACATTGGCCTTAGCCGCTGCGACATCGGCCTCGCCTTGCTGCAGCGAAGCCGCGGCATCGTCGTAGTCCTGCTGGCTCACCGCCTTGATGGCCACGAGCTCCTTGTAGCGCTCGGCCTTCAGCCGCGTGGTGACCAGGCTGGCCTGCACCTTGGCCAGCGCGGCGAGGTTGCTGTCGTAGGTTGCCTTGTAAGTGGCGGGATCGATCTGGTAAAGCGCCTCGCCGGCCTTCACGTCGCTGCCTTCGCGGAACGTGCGGGTCTTCACGATGCCGCCGACCTGGGGGCGCACATCGGCGATGAGGAAGGGCACGGTGCGCCCGGGCAGCTCGGTCGTGATGGCGACGCGCTGCGGTTGCACGGTGACCACGCCGACCTCCGGCGTGCCGGGCGCCGGCGGCGGGCCGCCCGGCGGTTTGCCGCAAGCGACAAGCATGCAGGTCGATGCGAGGGCCGCGGCGAAGGTCAGGCAGTAGGTGAGAGGAGGGCGCATGGAAATTCTCCAGTAGAGCGACAGGGCAAGGAGGTGTCCGGTCGTTTATAAATAGACAGTTGTGTACTGAAATGTATTTTGACTTCCGGCTCCGTGTCAATCAATAATGAGCACATGTGTATGGAAATAAATGGAGGTACCAGATGCGAGTGAAAACCGAAGCCAAGCGCGAGGCCATCGTCCAGGTGGCGTCCGAAGTCTTCAGGGAACTGGGGTTCGAGGGCGCCTCCATGATGGAAATCGCCGCGCGCGTGGGCGGCTCAAGGGCCACGCTCTATGGGTACTTCGCCTCCAAGGAGGAACTGTTCGTGGCCGTGATCCTCGGCTCGGCGAAGCGCCACTTCGAACCGATCCTCACCGCGCTGGCAGAGGAGAGCGATGACAACCTCGAGCGCGTGCTGCAACGCTTTGGCGAGAAGATCATGGCCGCGGTGTGCTCGCAAGACGTCATCCAGGCGCACAGGGCCGTGATCGCGGAGTCCGGCCGCAGTGACATCGGGCGGCTTTTCTACGAGGGCGGTCCCAAGCAGGGTGTCGTCGCGCTGGCGGATTTCCTGGAGCAGCAGATGCGCAAGAACAGGCTGCGGCCAGCCGACCCTGGCATTGCGGCGCAGCATCTGCTGTCACTGCTGGATTCGGAGACGGTCAGGCCGTGCCTCCTGGGCCTCAAGGGGCCGCTGACGCGCAAGGAACTGCGGGAGGCGACGCTGCGTGCGGTGCAGGTTTTCCTCGGTGGCTATGCAACGAAGACCGAAGCTGCCGCATGACAATTGCTGCGACTTGGCATCCCACCTGATCGCCGGTACCTCGGTGCTGCAAGCGCCGAGTTCCCAGTTCACGTAGCTGCGCGAAAGGTTGATCAGGATGATCGCCCCGCGGTGCGTCGGTCCCAACGCCTGGACCTGCAATGCCTCGGTGCCTCAACTCCACGAGCTGTTTCAGTGGGCGCAAGGTTTCACGTCGATGACCAGGCCAGGATCGAAAGCCTTGTTCTCGACTCTCCCACTCCAATTCACATAGCCGCGCGGATTGCTCACGACTCGGCAGGAACAGACGCGATAGTCGAACTGCTGATGCGTGTGACCATGCACCCAGAGCACTGGCACATCAAAAAATTCATCCGGAAGCTCGGTGACGAAAGCGCCTGAGGCCCAGTCATCGGCATGACGCTGCGCCAGCGAACCGCGATGAGGCGCATGGTGCGTCACAACCACAGTCGGTCCGGCGAACGGTTCCGACAGCTTGTCGCGCAACCAAGCTCGCTGTGCCTGATGAATCCGCAGCGTGTCGGCCGCTTGAAGCTTTCTTCCCTGCTTGTCGCGCCAGGTATCGGGTTCTGCCGACTCGTCGACCGTGCGGATCAGCGCGTAATCATTCAACAGGTTGGTCGCCATCTTCATGGCGCGCCCGACGTCGCTGATCGGACCTTCAGGCGTCCCGATGGCGAGCGCGAAGTCGGTCCACAGCGTCGCGCCGAGGAACCGTACGCCGTCGACCACCGACTCGTCACCGTCGAGAAGATGGACATTGGTTCCTTCGGCCTCCCGGCGTGCATCGGTCAGGGTCGTGTCTAACCGCCCGTCGTAGTACTCGTGGTTGCCAAGCAGGTAGATCACGGGCTTACCGCGGAATCGATCCGCCGCCCACTGAACGGCGCGCTTTGCAGGCGAATGAATGTCGCCGGCGAGGATGACGACATCGAATTCGAGATCAGGCCCCGGCTCGAAGGGAGCGAACTCGAGGTGAAGGTCGGAAAGGATCAGCACTTTCATGGGGATGCCTCTTCAAAGTGCGCGCGAAGCCCGGCAAGTTGAGAAGGCGTTCCGCGCCAGGGTCCGTGTTCGTCTCATACGACGCCACCGTGTTGAATTGCGTTGAGCATTGATCGCACCTTGTCCGCACCGCCCGCGGCAGCGAACGCTGCTGGCGTTTGGCCATCGAGCCATTTGTGCGGCTTGTCCAACCAGACTTGAGCCTCTGAGCCGAAGACCTGGGCGGCGAGATCGAGCAAGTCTTCTGGAGGGCGTTCTGGCCCAGTCTCCCTCTGCGGATCCCGCGGCCACGCCAGGTGCGAACCCATGTCGACCCCGAAGACACGGAACGGCGCCATGGCGGGCATGAGGCCGTCGGCGAGGTAATCCCTATTCTCGTGGTGATGGCCATGGACCAGCAGTTGGACTCCGAGCGTCTCAGCGAGTTCGTCGATCACCTTCCAGCCATGTGGGTGGGCCGCCGGCGCCTCGTGCGTCACCAGAATGTCGGCAGATGGGTGCCTGAGCAGCTGTTGGTAATCGGTCGGGAAGATGGAGGACCGGTGCTTGCGGGAGATGCCGTCGCGCCACCGTTCCTCGCGCTTCATGGTGCGGCGCATGGCGTCGCTCGACGGGAACGCCGCCTCCTCGATCGGCCGCCGCGGATCCCAGATCTTGCTGCGGAAGATGCCGCCCAGGCCTGCGACCTCGTATCCGGCGATCTCGACGATGCGTCCGTGCAGGTTGCGGGTGGCGAGCTCTGATCCCCACAGGTTGTCGTAGTCGGCATCAGAATCCGTGTCGTGGTTCCCATGGATGAACCAGATCTCGGTTAGATCCAGGATCGGCCTCAACTCGACGTGCAGAGGCCTGCGCGCCTGGATGTCACCCAGCAGCACGATCGCCTCAGGCTGAAAGCGCTCAACCACGCCGATCACCAGATCGAGATTGCCGTGCGGGTCGCCGAAGAACATCAGCTTGGGCTTCGACTGGTTGTGCTCGGATCGCGCATGGAGGTCCGACGAGATGAATGGTTTCATTTCGTATGCCGAATGGCGGTTCATCGTCCAGCCGCGAACCGCAGGAAGTGCGAGCGCAGTTCCTGGAAGCTGTCTTGATCGAATGCACGCTCGGGATCGGTGAGCACGAGCCGCGCGAAGCCCGCTTCGAAGCTCGAGGGCCAATCGTCAAGCGCGACCCATTCCGCGTCGCTGCGGCCATTCCCATCGAGCCAGGCCTGGATTTCCAACTGGCGCCGGTGGTGGACCGCTACACAGGGGGCAATCTGCGGCGTCGCTCCGATGATCCGATGCTGGATGTCTGCGCTGAAATACCGCTGCAGTTGTTCGATGCTCTCGGCCAGTCGCCAATCCGACGAGATGATGACGTCGACAGACTCGAACTCTCGAAGAAGCGCTTCCAGCCGCGGCAAATGGCTGAAGAACCTGCTGCTGAACGAGTAGTCCACGCCGACAGGATGGAGAACACCATCGATATCCAGAAACAGCAAATCGCTGGAATCAGCCGTGCTGCCAAAGGCATCATGGGTCAGCGTCGCTTCTGCCATGGGTAGACGGCAAGCGCAGGACCTCATCATCCAACAAACCCGGCCTGGAAGGACTCAAGAAGATGGAGCACATCAGCGGCTCGCCCTTCGGCTACCAGCGACTCGGCGGTCCTGTTATCAAACAGCGCGAGTGGCTCGTTCCTGTACCAGTGGATGACCGCCTCGAGGTCCTCACCCGAGACCGCAGTCGCGGCAGCCAGCACTTGCTGGATCGTGCGGGTAGATGACTGGATGTCACTCATAGCTCTACCATGAACTCGGGGTTGAACTGCTTGTTCTCCAGGCCGCGGCCATGCTGCAAATACCCACGGGGATTGCACACCACCCGGCAGTTGCCGACTTGATAGTCAAAGCTCTCGTGGATGTGGCCATGCACCCAGAGTGACGGCACTTCGAAGAAGGAACTTGGGAGCTCGCTCACAAAAGATGCGGACAGCCAGTCGGACTGATAGTGCCGCGCGAGAGAGTTTCGGTGCGGGGCGTGGTGGGTCACAACCACCGTTGGCCCGTCGAAGGGCTCGGCCAGCTTCTGGGCCAGCCAGGCGCGGTCACGCTGGTGGAGCGCCAGTGTGTCCTCGGGTACCAGGCGGCGCTTTCTTGACTTGGCTGCTACCACGGGTGCGTCGGATGATTCCTGCGCCTCGGCCCACCGGATCGATGAGTAGTCGTTGAGACGGACCTTGGCCGCCTTCATGGTCCGTTCGGTGTCTACCAGCGCCCCTGTCTTGGTCTGGATCGGCAGTTCGAAGTCTGTCCACAGCGTGCAGCCCAGAAAACGGACGCCGGCGATCACGGCCTCGCCGGGGGCCAGGAGATGCACGTTGCACGAACTCGCGGTGAGCGCCATTTCCTTGAGCGAGGTCTGGAGTACACCTTCGTAGAACTCATGGTTGCCGGGCACGAAGACGATGGGGACCGTCTCCCCAAAGTTCCCCTCCCGCCGGGCCCAGCGCATGGCCTTGGAACCGGGAACGAAGATGTCCCCAGCAAGGATCACTGCGTCGCAGTCGACCTGCGGGACTAGAAAGGAGCCGAACTCGAGGTGAAGGTCCGAAAGGATGAGCAGCTTCACGTCGGTAGGTCCATTTCTTCAGCAGTGCATTCAGGGCATCAGGATCGAAAGCTTGGCGTTCCATGCCTCGCCATCGGACCTGGAGGGCACGGCGACGCGGATCGTCGGGCGCTCGAAGTCACTGGTCTCGAAGAGGAAGTGCACGTGCTGAAAGCGAAAGACCGGATTCCCAGGATATTCAGTCCACTTGAGCTGCCAAGTGTTGAAGTACTCGAAGTCGACCGTCCAGGCCTTCTTTCCGCAAACGACGATGCAGGCCTTGCGGGCATCCGGATCGAACAGGATGCAGGTTCCATCCCAATCGCCCAGCATGCGGCGCGGATCGACCGGGAAGAAGGTCGCACCGGATGCCTGGCTTTGCGCCCGGAGCAGTTGCTCACGCCCGGTCTGAATGGAGCGCGGGGACGCGATCCAGACCCAGTAGAAGAGAACCAAGACGACGGCGAGGGCCAGCAGGAGCGGGATTTCCATGTTCAGTTGACCGGCCAGATCTGATGCCGAATGCTGAACGAAGTGCGCATGCCGTAGTGTGTGAACTGCGCTCCGTTCTCATCTTCAAGGACCAGAAGGTCGACTTGATCGGCATCGGCGCTGGTCGCTGACCAGATCTTCCGAATGTCTCGAATTTGCCAGCGATCGGGATCGCTCTCCGTCGGCGCCAGATACTGAACGTGCCGCAGCGACTGCGGCCCCACGCTCTCGAAGAGATCAAGGAAATCGCTCTCATAAATCAATAACGCACGCTCCGAGATCTCGAGGTCGTCTTCTCGCACCACCCAGGTCGGAAAAAAGGCAGGAATCGTCAAGTTCAATTGGACTGCCCTCCAGCATTTCGCACCGGGACCGGCCAGCATGGAGGAGATTCTGACCTCATGGGAATCCATCGTCATAAACATTAAAAATGAACCCTATAGGTCGCAACCCAATGTGAAGCTTGGTCGCGAGTGTCTTGTTGATCTGACGTCCAAGCAATTCAACAAGCTATGCGGACACTGCGGATTACTGCTCGATAAGCTATTGTGCTACTTAAACGCATCTAATAGATATCTTAGCGCTGTCGATAAAAAATGCTAGGCGAGGGATTCTTGGTGCATGGGTCAACCTCAACCAAGAACGCAGAGTGCAAGGCAAAGGGTGGCGTTCCATCTACGTGTCATCCGCGCGGAACGCCGCATCTCCCAAGAGCAGCTTGCCGAGGCTGCCGGGCTTCATCGAACGTTCATAGGGTCCGTCGAGAGGGAGGAGAGGAATATCTCGATCGACAACCTAGAGCGCCTTGCGTACGCCTTGGACGTTGACGTCTCGCTTCTGGTTTCGCCGGTGGTCTCTCGCTCGTAGCGACCAAGAAGCTATGACCCCGCCTCAACGCGCTCGGCTGGAAGTTATCCACGTGGGGCATTCTCCCTCTCTATGCATGCCGGGAGCCTAGTTATCGAGCACGCCAACCAAGTCCGGACACCTAGACATCACGTGCGTGCCAATGGCCTCGGTGTTTGGTGTGCTTGGCGGCGCTGCTTGACTGGGCAAGCCACCGGGAGGGTTCGCATCGCGACGGAGATCGACCTTTGCGTTACCCGACGGAAAAGCGAAACGGCGAGCCTACGCCCCGCGTCCTGAAGAGTGCTGAGCCACCGCGTCAGCTTTCCCTATCGTTCAGCATCAGATAGCCGTAGTCGCCATACAGACTACAGTCGAGAGTGCTGGGGGCGACGTCACGCTCAAGCATTTCGAACATGCGGCCGACGAAATCCATTAGACGATCCGACGCGGCGATGGCGACTTCGACGTCACTATTGGCCATGGCTTCGATCACGGCGTCCTTCGACGGTGTCTTTCAACTGGAAGTTTCGAGCTGTTTGCGATTGCGCAGCTTGAGCATGGACTCGCCCTTGGGTTACATGCGATGCGCTTGATGAACCCCTCGATCCAAAACGGCGTCAGCAATGGTTGAATCGCCTCTTCGGCATTCATGGATACTGTGAACCTCGTAATCAAGTAACAAGCCATTCAGCATCGGGAGTAATTGCGGCGCTCAGTGCGCTGCATCAACGCGTCTGCAACAAAGTTGGCAAAGTCACTGCAATGAGCGAAGCATCAACTGTTGCGCAGTTTCAGGATCTCAAACGATCGAGGGAGGCAGCTGGGTGGAAGCTGCTCGGCGCCGATACCGCACCCCTGATTTGCACTTGCCTGCTGGGGCTTTTCCCCGCTACTGGTAGCCGGCAGGTGAGTGCTGCAGCGCTGCATGCGAAGCTTGACTTGCTCCTGGAGTCCCTGCGTGCCGCTGGAGTTGAGCCATCCCAGCCAGCGCAGGGATATGCGGCTGATTGGGTGGCAAACGGCTGGCTGCGGCGTGACTTCCCTCAGGGCGCGCAAGAGGAGCACTACAGCCTGACCGTTGCTGCGGGCAGCGCACTTCGAGTCGTCGAGGGCTGGCGCCCGAGCGTGACAGACACCACCGGCAGCCTTCGTATGGAGAGCCGCTTGGCGTCGGTCCGCTCACTCATGCGACAGCTCGATCAGCTCACCGATGACAATCCGCAGGCGCGATTGGCCTCGCTCTATGCAGAGAAAGCGGCCATCGAGTATCGGATTCAGGAGACCGAGGCAGGCCGGATGGTTTCCATCGACGAGGACCGGGCGGCCGAGTGGGCTCGGGAAATTATCGGCCAGGCCGATCAGTTGCAGGGAGACTTCGATCGGGTGCGCGATCAGTTCGAAGTCATTCACCTGGATCTTCGCAAGCGGCTTCTCCAGCATGAAGGCTCGCGACGGGAGCTCGTGGAGCAGCTTCTGGACGGAATCGACATCATCCGTGAAACCGATGCAGGCCGCGCATTCCAGGCGTTCTGGAATCTTTTGATGGATGCCTCGGAAGTCACCATCTTCGAAGAGACGGCACACGCCTTGGCCAACAGGTCCTTCGCGGCAAAGCTGTCATTCGACGAGCGGTTGGCACTGGAGACCCTCAAGGCGCGCCTGCTCGCACAGGCGACGGATGTTCACGAGGTGCGCGGACGATTTGTCTCCGGTCTGCATGCCTACGTTCGCAGTCGCGAGTATGCGCAGCAGCGCCGCATCATGCAATTGGTCAGCCAGGCTCACAGAGCTGCAACTGCATTGATCGGACACGTGCGTGCCAATGAAGAGATTGGCTTCAATTTCGACCGCACAAGTGCCGCAGTACGGTCGCTGTCCCAATGGTCGCTGCACGATCCTGCTGTCTCCGCAGTCGCCACACGGATCGAAGATCACGTACCGGAACTGGCCTCACCTGAGGAACTTCGATTGATGGTCTTGCGAGCGGAAGTCGACATGCGTGCGATCAAGACAAACGTCAGAGAGTATTTGGGTGCGATGGGACACGCAAGTACAGGGGACTTTCTGAAGGCATACCCCGCGACCCAGGGACTGGGCACCGTGCTCGGCTACCTCCAACTGACCATCAGACACGGCAAGGCCGAGAAGGACTCGGAATTGCTGCAGTGGGTCGGTATGGACGGCGAACTGCGTGCCGCATGGGCGCCACGGTATACGGTGACAAAAGAATGCATCGATGCCATCAAATGATGGCCTGAAAGGAGGAGGGTGAATGGAGCTGCGAGACATACCTGCTTTCCTGCGCAAACAGGAGGTGGTGGCGGAGTCGCCGGAGGGCGCGTCAGAGGATGAACCGGATTTGACCGATGGTGATGCCGCCTCGGACGAATTCATGGTCAGTGGCGATCTGGTTCTGGATTCGGAACTGCCGGGGGCTCAAGCAGCAGCAGATGACACTCCCCTGACGTCTGATCGTGTCCTGTTTCCTGGTGACCGTGGAGAGTTGAGAGGAGAGACCAGGCGTGCGCTCGTCGCGCTGCTCGCAGGGCCAAGCGTGGACGGCGAACGCCAGCCTAAGTTGTGGCTGGTTCTCAAACGTGACGAGGCGGTGCTTCGGTCACGTCTGAGTGACATGTTCCTCGAACTGACTCTCGATGAGGAGAACCAAGTCGCCTTCGTACGCCAGGTTCCTCAGCATGGAGAGACGGACATTCCGATTCTGCTTCGACGTCAACCCTTGACTTTCCTTCAGTCTGCCGGACTGTTGATCCTGCGGGCTGCCTTGGCCAGCGCCTCGGCGGCGGGCCAGCGCGCCGTGATCGGGGGGGCGGAACTCATCGCGGACCTGGGGGCATACGAGGACCCCACCAAAAGTGACAAGGCCAGCTTTGCCAAAAAGTGTGCGGCAGTCGTCGAGGCGCTCAAGAAGGTCAGCATTCTTCGGCCCATTCCAGGAAGCTCGGACCGGTTCGAGGTGTCACCGACGCTGGCACTGCTGCTACCGGCCGAACAGCTGGAAGCACTCACAAGGACTTATGAGCGACTTCGACTGGAGCGGGGGGAGCGTAGATGAGCACGATCGACAAGGTCTTGCAGCAGCTTGAGATATCGGTCTTAGAAACCCCAGGATCTGTAGATGCAACGACAGCGAAAACTCTTGTGGATCAGGAGCGAAGCAGGCAATTTCGACTCAGCCGCATCCAGCTCAAAGACTGGGGGACGTACCACGGCCTGCTGACCTTGGACGTGCCGGAGAAGGGACAACTCTTCGTCGGCCACTCCGGGTCCGGAAAATCCACCATCTTCGATGCCCATTCGGTATTGCTGACACCACCGCAGCGTCTGCGCCTCAATCAGGCGTCACGCGACTCGGGAAAGACGGCTGATGATCGATCAGTGTTGAACTACGTACGTGGCGTCTGGGGTACTGCTCAAGGCGAGGACGGACGTGGCATTGCAAAGGTCCTGAGAGCCAACACCACTTGGTCCGCGATCGCCGAGGTTTATCGCAACAAGGTGGGCAAAGTGGTGACCCTTGTGCACCTGTATTGGGTCCGAGGTGCCAGCAATGACTTGCACCGCCGCTATCTGATCGCGGAGCGCGAGTTTGACATCCACGAACTCGACTTCTTCGCTGATTCCGACTTCGACACCACACGGCTGCATCGCGCATTGAAGTCCGCCGGCGTGGAGCCCTACGAGGCTTTTTCGCGCTATATGGCAGCGTTCACAAGGGCGCTAAGCATTCGCGACGATATGGCGCTTCTGCTGCTGCACAAGACCCAGTCGACCAAGAGCGTGGACAGCATCACCGCGTTCCTGCGCGAATTCATGCTCGACGAGCCAGGTACCTTCGAGGTCGCCAAGGATGTCGTCAATCAGTTCCAGAAACTAAGCGAAGCACACGCGGACTGGATGACCGCGACGGAGCAGCGTGATGTCCTCATGCCGGCACGAGAGGCTCGCCAACGACTGGACGCGTTGCAACTGGAGGAGAGCCGGCTCAGGGAAATCGCTACCGGCGTTCAGCTTTTCGCGGTGCCGCTGGGCATCGCAGTTCATGACCAGGCCATCGCGCAAGCGGGGCCGATTCTTGGGGCAAAGCGTTCGCTGTTGGCGTCACGGGCAACCGCACTTCAGTCAGTAGAGGGACTGCATGCGGAGGCTATTCGCCAGGAAGCCTTAGGTGGCGGTAGAGACCTGCGGCGCTTGAGCGAGGACCTGGAGCAGGCGCAAGCGCTCAGCAAGGACGCGAAACTGCAGCGCCAAAGCCTGGAACAGGCCTGCGGGACCTTGAAGCGCCCGGTTCCGGCAACCGAGGAAGAATTCGCTCAGCTCCAATCTGAAGCGGTAGTGGCTATGGACAGCGGCCTCAGACTCGATACCAGTCGCTTCCAGGAGGCTGTGGGAGTCAAGGCCATATGGCAACCATTGCAGAGCTCGGTTCAAGGCCAACTGGCGGCGCTGGCAAAGGCTCCTCGATCCAACGTGCCGGTGGAGCAGCAAGATATTCGGAGCATGCTGGCGAAAGCACTCGACGTCGACGATGACACCTTTCCGTTTGCCGCCGAACTGTTGTCGGTCAAGACGCAGGACAAGCAATGGCAAGGCGCGCTGGAGCGGCTCGTGGGAGGCTTTGGCGTCACGATGTTGGTCCCCTCGGATTTGTTGGATGAGGTGCGGCGTCTTGTTGATCGAAGGCATTTGAGGGGCCGCCTGACCTATCGACCCGTCCGGCCTGTGGTCGAGTCGATACGCGCTCGCTTGCCGGCTAACGCAGCTGGAAAGATTGATGTTGCCGATCACGAATTCAACCGCTGGTTGGTGAATGAGGTGCATCGCCAGTTTGACTACGCTTGCGTCGAGTCGCCGGACGAAATGGACGCCTACCCGCGGTCGCTGACCTTGAATGGGCAGATCAAGCGGGCAGGCGAGAACTACCTGAAGGATGACCGGTCGTCGATCAATGAAAAAACGCGATGGGTGCTGGGGACTGACACCTCAGCTCGAGCGGAGGCCTTGCATCAGCAGCTACAGGATATCAATCGGAAACTGGGCGATGCCCAGGTTGCCATCGATGAACATGAAGCCGCGGCAAATGAATCAGGTCGTCGTCTTCAGGCATTTGTAGCAATCAGTGGATTGTTCTGGCACACCATGGACGAGGCTCGTGCGCGTCAGGCAATTCTCGAGGTCGAGTCGCAGATCGAGTCTCTGAAACAAGACAGTCCGCAACTCGAGCAGTTACAGGCCGCGGTGAAAAGGACTTTCGAGGACAAGCAGAAAGCTCAGAGGAATTGGGCGGACCAGCACGGCATCGTTGAGGCTGCAGCGAAACAAATCGAGAAATGGGAGTCGGAACGTCAAAGGCTTGGAGTTCTGCCTGTCATTGAGCTCACCCCCACGCAACAACAAGCTATCGATGAGATGCGAGGCCGCCGAACCAACGAAAGCACACCGGAGAACTACGATCGCGAATTGGCCTGGCTCAGAGAAGAAGCAAACGGAGCCGTTCGCAAGAACGAGGCGGTTCAAGCGGAGCAGAAAGGCGAGATTACTAAAGCGCTCGCAGTGTTTTGCGCGAGGACCGAATGGAAGGCTGCAACCAAAGGTCATGATCCTGTTCTCGACAGCTTCGACTTCTTTGACCAGCACCTCACAAACTTGCTTATGGAAGGTGTCTCCCGCACCTGGGAACGCTTTCTTGAGCAACTGCAGGAACACAATAGCCATCAGCTCACCCTGCTCTCCCAGAGTCTGACCAGTGAACGCGCCGACATGGCTAAGCGCCTTCTGGCCGTCAACGACAGTCTGGAGCACACGGCATACAACGAAGGGACACACCTGTTCCTGCATCGGGTCGACTGCGAGCACGAAGATTCGAAGACTTTTCGACGGGAACTGGCGATTGCGATGAGCGAGGTCATCAATGTGGATGGCCCCGAAGCCGCAAGAACTCGTTTCGCACGTCTTCGCAAGATTGCCGAGCGCCTAGGCAGCGACAAGTCCGAGGACATCCGATGGCGAACGCGTGTTCTGGATGTTCGCCAGCACGTGCAGTTCGACGCCCATGAAATCGTCGATGGGACTGATCAGGTGGAGCAGGTCTATAGCGGAAGCGACGGCAAGTCTGGTGGGCAGAAGCAAAAACTGGCCGCGACCTGCATGGCTGCGGCCTTGCGTTATCAGCTTGCCAATCCTGGTGGAACAGTTCCTCAGTTTGCGACGGTCGTGGTTGACGAGGCATTCGACCGTTCGGATCCGGACTTCACCGAGGCGGCGCTGAACGTTTTTCGCTCGCTCGGATTTCAGATCATTGTCGCGACTCCCGGAAAGATGGTGCAGACCATCGAGCCCTATGTGGGGGGAGCCGTGTGGGTCTATGCCAAGCGTGGCGATCGGTCGAACGCTGTGCCCCTTCGGTATGACGAAGCCTCCGGTCGGGTTGACTACAGTCCAATGGGGGCAAACAAAGCGAAGGTGGACGATGCTCTCGCCACCTGATGTCCGCTCCTGGGCCAGCCAGCGCTTGACCAACCAGCGGCGCACCTGGATTGACGGTGGGGGAACATGGCCCCTGACGCGGGGTTTGGAACCGCCGACCGCAGCGGACATCCGGGCCGGCCTCGATGGTGTGACGAAATGGACCTCCGCATGGACGGCGACACGTCTGCCGCCAGGCGTTCGGCTGGGTCGCGAAACCTTCCTGATGCGGGGCATCGGCAGTCAGACAATGCCCGTGAGGATCGAGTTCGACTCTCCACGCGCGGTTGCGGACTTCACCGGTGATGTCAGTGCATGGGATGGTGTTCAGAGGCGTAGAGCTGCGCTGATGGAGCGCTGGCCGCAGTTGACGCCGGCATCCGGGCTGGGGCGGCTCTACGATTGGCTGAGCAAAGCTACCGATGCGGATGTGGATCGCCTGCTCGCCGTGACCGCATGGATCGTTGCCAATCCTCGAAGCGGCTTGTACCTGCGGCAGTTGCCTGTTGTCGGTATCGACACGAAGTGGGTCGAGGGCGGCCAGCGACGCGCTATCGCGATGCTTGTCGGCCTACTTCGAGGCGATGTGGATGTAAGCGGTGAAACGGAGAAGGATTTCCTGCGCCTGTGCGGTTTGCGCGCACCAGCAACACGCGTTCGAGTCATGGTGTTGGACCCTGACCTGCGGGGCGTTGTTGGCAACATGCGGGATTTCTACGCACCCGTGGTTGAGTTGTCCGCAATCCCTTGGGCACCACGGGCGACGCTCTTTCTCGAGAACGTGATCTCAGCACACAGCTTGCCGGATCTTGAGTCGACGGTCGCGGTTGTCGGTCTTGGTCGCGCTGTGTCAGTGGCGGCAGAGATTTCCTGGATCCACTGTACCGATACCTTCTACTGGGGCGATATCGATACGGATGGGCTGGAAATTCTCTCCTTGGCGAGGGCGACTTTCCCGAGCATACGGTCTGTGCTGATGGACTACAGCACTTTGCAACGATATCGGTCAAGGTGGGTAACTGAATCCCAGGCGAATCGCCAAGCAAACAGGGCGCGGCTGTCGCCCGAAGAACGAGCCTTGTATGAGGCGCTCCTGGCTAACGACTGGGACGGATGGGAAGAGGAGCGCGGTGTTCGGCTGGAGCAGGAGCGCCTGGATTGGTTTCATGTCGAGGGCGAACTGCGTGGATTGTCTGCGCGCCGAACAGTGGCTGGTCATTCATTTCGAGCTGATGGGCTGGAGTAATTGTCAGATCGGAAGATAGGCGGAGCGAGCATGCGCGTACGTGGCTTCGATACCGAGCTTCTGAAAAAACTCATCCGCAAAAGCAACAGCTGACTTCACCGACCATGCAGCACAACCCGCCCCTAGAAGCTTGTCGGGATAGAAGGGGTTGCCCGGTCCTGCGAGCGCGTTCTCATCGAACTTTCCCCTCAAGCGCTTTTCGGACTTGTGGGCGCGCTGCGGCTGTGTATCCCAACTGCCCGTGATCGTTTCTGGTTCGAAATGAATCAACGCATTCCGAAGTTCGATTAGAAGCTTGACGTCTTGGTAGGGCAGGGCACCGCGATCCATGGAGAGACTTCCGCTGAGTTCCAGAGCGATCTCGTACTTTTCCGTTATCGAATAGGCAGCGGTACGCGGGATTCCTTTCGCCCATAGGCGCCCAAGCAACCCTTTCGAGGCGATCGCCTGCACCCGCTCTCTGGGTGGGGCCTCGGCACAATCCGCGAAGAGCTCGTTGATCGTTGCCTCAAGGAATGCAACTGCCACGATGACTGCAGATATCGCACACGCATTGTGTTGACGGCGCTCGGGACTATCGAAATGGGTTGTTCCGGCGGTTGCCTCGAGAGAGCGGCATTGGCTGGCGAAGAGTGCTGCGGCAGAAAGATGAGCTATTGAAAGATTGTGGCGAAACTCGATGGAGATGGACATTTTGGTCGCTCCGTGGTGCTAGCTTTGGTGGAGGAAATGGCTCCGGTTTGCGCTTCCCCATAGGTCTAAGGACAGTACTGGATTGTTTGTGCAATGTCGTCTTACAGCGATGAGGCTGAGGGCAGGGCCGTGCCTAGCGATCCACCGGCTGGATGGGCTGCCGGGCTTCTTGGGCAATGGACCGGTGCGCGCTTTTTCCCCAGTCTCTGCTGTGCGCAGTGCAGATACGCCAAGCACAGGCTGCTTCTTGGCTGGCAACGACCGACTCGGGGGGCGGTGCGCTCAACGAGGTCAGTTGCCTCGTGCATTCAACGAGCGAGTTCATGCCTCCACGCATGCGCGACGCTCGGGTTTATCCCCCTCCTTGCAGGTGGTTTAGGTAGGGTTGCAGCGCGTTCCTATTGAGCAGGACAATCTGCTGCGCGGGCGCTGCCTCGATTGCTTCTTGCGGTGCCTGCAGGCCGAGTCGGCGCAATGCGTAGAAAAGCAGGGCCTCTCGACAGGTCAGTTCAAGCCTGTTGTCGACCATTCCATATTCCATCCCGATTGCACGCTTGGCGGCCACCGACAGTTCCGGATGAGGACCAATTTCGAGCGTCAGGAAATGGTTCCACTGCTTGTCTTCCGCCCCCGAGGTCCAAGCATGCTCAGAAAGGGAAGCGTCGGCCATGCGACCAAGGACGAAGTCTTGGTACTTCTCGCGCAGGTGGCAATAGGCCCGGACGTGCCATCGAAATCCGTCGAATCCAAGCGCATGAGGGGAGATCTCCCGCTCCACCGGCTCCGGCCGCTTCATGCCTTGGTAAACGATGGTTGCACGCCGCTGCTCGCGTATCGCTTGCAAGATGACGGATAGTGCACGCTCGTCCAACAGCCGGCGCGGGGTTGGCGCCACGGCGACATCCGGGCGCCAGCCGATGAAACTGGCCTTTGGCTCGATCACGTCAGTGGACAACGCGAACAGTTCATTCAGGTACGCGCCCAGCGCGCTACGCGCGTACAGGGGCGCAAACCCTTCCCCCCTCATGTACGACTTGGCTTTGAGGTCGTAGGCCAAGTTCATGGGGGCGGCTTCGTTGTACTTCGCCAGATCAGCGGAAGCCTGAGGGCTGGAAATGGCGAAGAACTCTGTCAGATCGCTGCGGTTAACGCGGCCATCCCAGCGCAGCCGAAATTCGATGAATTTCAGTCGCCGATCCTGACTCCAGGAGGCTGCTTGGGGGAGTGCTTGCCCCTGTTCCGACGCGTCGCTTTGAGATTCCATGGAATAAAACACAGTAATTTACTATGCCTAAGTCAGTTTATTGGATAAACTAAGTATACTTGTAACCTGAAGGTTAAATATGCCGGCAACAATCACCTTCCATCCGGTCGGCTGCGGCGACATGACTCTGCTACAGCTTGCCGACAGCGACCAGACCAGCATCCTCGTCGATATCAATATCCGCGCTGGGGCCGATGACCCTGACGGCGAACACCGTGATGTGGTGTCGGACTTGCGCGGCCGGCTCAAGCGGGATGCAAAGAAGCGGCCTTATGTGGATGCGTTTCTGATGACCCATCCCGACGAGGACCACATCCGCGGTCTGCAAAAGCACTTCCATCTGGGACCACTGGCCGACTACGCCGACGACGAGAAGCCAGATGCGGAGAAGAAGATCGTGATTCGCGAGGTCTGGTCGTCGCCGCTGGTGTACCGGCGAGCGGACAAATCGCACGTGCTGTGCGACGACGCCAAAGCATTCAACAAGGAGGCGAAGCGCCGGGTCGGGGTCAATCGGACCAAAGGTTTCGCCGGCGTGGAAGAGGGGGACCGCATCCTTGTGATGGGCGAGGACGAGGGTGGCAAGACCGACGATCTGGGGCCTATCCTGGTGAAGGTCGACGAGAGCTTCTCCACGGTGAACACGGCCAACAAGGCCGGCTACTTCACGGCGACGCTGCTCGCGCCTATGCCCAAGCAGGCAGATGCCGCGGAAGAAGAGAAGCTCGGCAAGAACCATTCGAGCGTGATCCTCAATATGAAGATCGGGGCCGACGCCAGGACTTCCGACGGCTGCCGCTTTCTGGTGGCGGGCGATGCCGAAGTCCTGATCTGGGAGCGCCTGTGGAATAAACACAAGAGCAACCAGGCGGTGCTCGAATACGACTTGCTGCTCGCGCCGCACCACTGCTCCTGGCACACGCTGTCCTGGGATAGCTGGTCAGAGCTGCGTGAGAAGGCGGAGGTCAGCGCGGATGCACGAAGCGCCCTGGGGGTGACACGTGCGGGGGCCGTGGTGGTCGCCAGTTCGCGCGCCATCAAGAACGACGACAAGGATCCGCCGTGCATCCGTGCCAAGCGCGAATACGAGTCGATCGCGAAAGACGCCAACGGCAGCTTTAAATGCGTCGGTGAAATCCCCAGCGAGGAAGAGCCTGAGCCGTTGACTTTCAATGTGACCGCTCAGGGTGTCCAACAGGTGGCCAAGCAGGAGGCCGGCCGCAAGGCCGCCGCCGTGATCGGGTCAGCTGCAACGCCTCGGCCGCACGGCTGATTTCCACCCTGCCAGAAGCTTCCATTGCCGTGGCGGATGCGATGGCTGCGCTTCGCAGCCATCCGCAAGTTCATCTGGTTCACGAGCCAGCGCAGATCGACTCGTTCATCTTTGTCACGGCGGAAATCCGCGTCAATCTGCCCAGCCGGGCGGTAGACGGGGTGTCAGCCACCGGGGTACGAGCTGTGGAGGAGCTCATTTTCCGGTTTCCGACCACCTATCCGATGGAGGGGCCAGTTCTTTTCCTGCGCAAGGACTTCCCGACAGCACTACCTCATATCAATCCGCACAAGGCGGGCAACTTGGTGCCGCCATGCGTTTACCAAGGCTCGTTGAACGATCTACTGCACGCAGCGGGTTTCGAGGCCATCGTCGATCAGGCTGTCAACTGGCTCGAACGTGCGGCCTCGGGCCAGCTGATGGATTTGCAGCAAGGCTGGGAGCCGACACGCAGGGGTGACTCGAAGGTGCTGCTCGATTTTGACGCTGATGCGATGGTGGCCACGCTGCCGCGCAATGGTGCTCTGGCAATGATCCCAGCGCGTTACGTGCAGATCGGCGATGACATTTTGGTGCGCTTATCTCCGGGCAAGAACGAGCGCACGCTGTTCACGCAAGATATGCATTCAGCAGAGCAGAGGAAGCCACTTTTTCATGGCGATACGCCTGTTCTTGTGGCGATGGCGCCTTGGGAAGGTGAAAGCGCCAGGGCTTTCGACCTTTATCAGCCTGACACTGTCCATGACTTGAGCTCGCTGTCGCAGCGCGTGGATGAACTCGGGATCGATGCGAAAGCTCTGCTCTCGCAGCTCGAGTCGATTTGTTCGCAGTCGAGCATGATGGCCAGCATCCCGAAACTATGGCCTTGGCCGGGTGACTTTATCGTGGGTATCGTCCTAGCCTCACGTCGCCCCGTCCGCTTGATCGGTTCAAGCAGGGATATCGAATTCATCCCCTACCTATTGCGATTGCCATGCAGTGCTGCCAAGCCTGACATCGCACAGGCGCAACTCTTGCCCGCGTATCACGTGCATCGGCTGAGCCCGAAGTTGCTTGCCCACACCACGGGTTTTGGAAAGGCGGATTTGGCTCAGCGTATTGCCATTCTTGGGTGTGGAAGTCTGGGCTCCAAGATCGCGCTTCACCTGGGACGCGCGGGGTTCGGTCAACTGACTCTCGTGGACAACGAATCTCTGATGCCGCACAACCTGGCGCGTCACGCTGCCGTCAGCATGGATCCGCCGGACAAGACACTGAACCTGGGAGGGCTGATTGCGAGCCTTGGACATGCGCAGGTGAAGGTCGAGTCAGCCGACATCATCTCGCTATTGGAGGACGACGCAAAGCTTGAGCAGGTGGCCGATGCCTCCACGCAATTGATCCTTGATACGACGGCTTCTGCGCAAGTCGCAGTAGCCGCGACCCACAGCAGGCCACTCGCCAAGGTTGCTGGCCGTTTTGTCCGCAGCATGATGTACAACCGCGGCGCCGTCGCGGTCGTGCTGCTGGAAGGGGCAGCGCGTCAACCACGCTGCGATGATCTGTTGGCACAGTTGTTTCGCCTGTGCCGCATCGAGCCCGCCCTTGGGACGACCATCAGAGGCGATGCAAGCGATCTTGCGGAAGTGTTCGTCGGCGACAACTGTCGCTCGATCACCATGCCGATGTCGGACAGCACCATTTCGCGCAGCGCTGCCACCGTAGCGATGCAGATCGAGAGATGGCTTCTTGGCGGTGTACCCGCCCATGCCGTGCTTGCGGTCGGGCTCGAAGGGCGCGATGGCATCGGGATGAGTTGGCGTTCTTACGCTGTGGATCCTGTTGCTGAGCTTTTAGCCGAAGGGGATGGCGGCTGGAGTGTTCGTGTCGGCGCCAACGTGGTGGAGGGGATCGTCCGCGAGGCTGCCCAATACGGCCGCCTGGAAACCGGCGGAGCTCTGTTGGGCCACATCGACCACTTTGGCCGAACCATCGTCATCGCCGAAGTCATCGATGCCCCCCTCGATAGCATTCGGGAGCCGAGCCGCTTCGTGCTCGGCACCCAAGGGCTTCAGCAGCAACTGCTCCGGGCAAGCAACGACACCTTGGGCTATCTGCACTACATCGGCACTTGGCACACCCATCCCATGGGGGGCAGCCATTCGCAAATGGACCGGGACACGCTCGGTGCCATCGCTGACTTTGCGCCGGGCCTGCCGATCGTGTCGCTTGTCTGGAAACCCGACGGCCTCATTTGCGAGGTCGCCCGCCACTAACGAGGAGGCAGCAGCAATGAACTATGAGGTCGATTTCTTGCCCGTTGGCGAGGGCTCCGGCGACGCAATCGTTATTCGCTACGGCGACGATGGCGGCGGGTACTACCTCCACGTGGTCGATGGAGGCCGCACGGACACGGCCGAGACCATCATCGGCCACATCAACAATCACTACACGAATCCCGTCATAAATCACATGGTGCTGTCGCACGCGGATGACGATCACGCGACCGGGCTTATTGGCGTGATGGAGAAGTTCGAGGTTAGAAATCTGTGGATGAACAGGCCCTGGATGTACTCAGATCAGATTCTTGATCACTTTCACGGCAATTTCACCTTGCAGGGGCTGATCGACAACATCAAGGAGCGGCACCCGTATCTGGTTGAGCTTGAGAGACTGGCCATCGCAAAAGGGACTCACATCCACGAGGTCTTTCAGGGCGCGCGAATCGGGGCGTTTACCGTGCTTGCGCCCGCGAGAGACCGCTATATCAACTCGATCCCCGATTTCGGCAAGACGCCCGAGAGATATACGAGCGGTGCGGAAGATTCACGAGGTTTTGGCTTGCTGCGGTCCTTCCTCGAAGGCGCGAAGAAACTGCTTGAAAACTGGGACATCGAAACGCTTGCGAGCAACACGGAGACGTCAGCGTCCAACGAAAGTTGCGTCGTACAGTACGCCGTCCTCGGAGATAAGGGTGTACTGCTTACCGCTGACGTTGGTCCCATCGGCTTGGCGGAGGCGGCCGACTTTGGCGCACAACTTGGCTTCAACAGGCCCAAGTTCGTGCAAGTACCACATCATGGGAGCCGGCATAACGTGACGCCTGCAGTTTTGGACGCGTGGCTCGGCCCCAAGCAACCACAAGGCACAGTGAGCGGTACGGCGTTCTGCTCGGTCGGTTCAAACAAGCACGACTACCCGCGCGCGCAGGTGACGAATGCTTTCATCCGGAGAGGTTTCAAGGTCTATACAACCCGTACGAAATGGATTTCTCACTACAACGGCCCCGGTCATCCCGGTACCGTTCCGGCGGTTGCGGAAGAGTTTGCCAATGAGGTGGAGGGACTGTGATGGAGATTTTTAGATTCTTCGATGCCTACTCCATACGTGCCAGGCTTTTCCCCGCGATCATCGCCGCGGCACCCGCACTTGCTGCACTGACGCTCTTGATCTCGTGGAAGACGTTCGGACTTTCGAGCGCGATTGCATCGTTCGGGATACTGGTGTTGCTGTTTGCTATCGCGGATTTCTCGCGTGCTCGCGGCCGTTCGATAGAAGCCAATCTCTACAAAGAGCACGGCATGCCATCGATCACGCTTTTCCGCAGAAACGACCCGACCATCGATGCTGGCTCAAAGGATCGATATCGAGAATTTCTCGCTGGAAAGTTGGGCGCCGCGGCGCCCAGTCCCGAAGAGGAGAGTGCCAGTCAAGCTGCAGCAGATGCCTTCTACAGCCAATGCGGCGTGTGGCTTCGCCAAAACACTCGCGACACAAAAAAGTTTCCGATCCTGTTCGGGGAAAACGTCACGTATGGTTTCCGCCGGAACTTGCTCGGTGTCAAGATGCCCGCATTGTGGCTGAACGTCACTGTCGTAGCAGTTTGCGCGTTCATCCTTTGGCGTCTGTCATGGGATATGGAAACTCCGCTAGGAAGTAAAACCACAGTGGTCCTGGTCGTTGCAGCGGCTCACGCCGCTTACATGCTCCTCGCAATAAGTCGCAATGCTGTCTGGGACGCGTCTCGCGCGTATGGCCGAGAACTCATTCTTAGCTGCGAGTCCTTCTTGGTGCAGCCGACTAGCCCTGCTAGGAAGACAGCCGTACGCAAGAAGGCTCCAAAGGCAGAGAAGACGAACTCGTCGCCCTGAGCAATCTTGATCGGCATCTGCCTGACCCGTTCGGCGGATTGGCCTTGACTGGTGTGAGTATCGAGATGCACAAAGGTGCAGAGGCGAGAGGGTGCCAGCAGTGAGCAGGCCGAACTTCGCTTGCGGCCTGAATGAGTAGCCGCCTCAAGCTCGCGCTTATTTGGTGTCGTCGTAAAGTCGGGCGATGCCACTGGCAAGGCTTGCTTCGGCCCGGAAGTAGCCCACGACGCTGGCAACGCTCTGGTGGCCGGTCATGGCCATGGTTTCGGCCAGCGGCATGTTTTGTCGGCCGGCCTCGGTCACGAAGCCCGAGCGCAACGAGTGCGCAGAAAACTCTCCCTCAATGCCCGCCAGCACGCAGCGCGCCTGGACGATGTCGCGCACCGCCGCGGCGCTGAGCGCCTCTCCCACGTTTCCGCCCTTGCGCACGCGCCGGAAGAGCGCGCCGGCGGTCACGCCGCTGGCTTCGAGCCAAGCATCCATGGCAGCCGAGGCCGCGCCGACCAGGGGCTTGGTGTCCTGTGGGCGCTGCGCGCCGCTTTGGTTCGTTTTCGAATGGGTCAGTGTATATAGGTAGGCGCCCGGCGCGACACGGCGCAGGTTATGCATTGTGGCCGTCGTGACCTCGGAGCGACGCCGCCCGCCCGTGGCCCACGCGAAAAGGAGCAGCGCCCGATCACGCATGCCGCGCAAGGACTCGTCGCAGGTCGCGAGGAGGGCGTCCAGCGGCTCCTTGGTCAGCGCCTGCTGCTTATGCGGTGTGGAACCGCGCCGGGCGTACGCGCGGCGCGTCTTGGCCAGTAGCTCGCGCACGGCCTCGTCAGCGCACGGATTGGTCGCGCCAGCGAGCTGGTGCGCTTTGGACAGTACCGAGATGCGGTGCACCACGGTGCTGAGTGCCGGCGTGCCGAGCTTGGCCTTATGGCCGCCGTCGACCAACGCTTGGTCGAGCGCCGCTGGCATCTCCGTGCGCAGGCCGTCCGGGGTGGTGCGATCGGCGTGGTCCACGATGAACCGGATCACCGCCGCCACGGGCACGGGCAGGCGCAGCGGCTGCTCGTAGGTGGCGGCAAACCAGGCCGCCCAGTAGCGCATGGCGCTGCGGTAGGAGGCGCGTGTGTTGGGCGATTCGCCTTCACGCAGGAGGTCGCGCGCGGCCTGCTCGGTCATGGTGCTGAGGAGCGTTGGATCACGACTTGCGCGACGCTGGACGCTCGGTTGCACCGGATCATCGGCCCGCAGAGTCACGGTGTTGGAGGCGGGGTCATTTTGCATATCAAATCATATATACACATATGATGTCTAACGTGAAATTTCTATAAGTCTCGATAACATTCAATTATCGAGGGTAAATTCTAGGACTGGGGCAGGGCAATGGAAAGCAAAAGTTTGGGACGTGGAATTCAGCAAGGCGACGTCTGGACGGCCGCAGACGCCCTGATCGCCGAAGGCCAGCGCCCCACGATCGAGCGGGTGCGGCAAAAAATCGGCCGAGGCTCGCCCAACACGGTCAGCCCAATGTTGGACGCCTGGTTCGCCACGCTGGGCCAGCGGCTGGGCCAGGGGACGGGCGGCCCCGTGTCCGAGCAAGCGGGTAACCCGGCGAGCGGCCTGCCGCCAGCGCTGCTGCAAGCCGTCCAGACACTCTGGGAGGCGACACGCCAGGAATCCGCCCGGGCGCAAACGCAGCAGGCCGAGGCCCTGCGCCGCGACATCGAACTCAAGACCGCCGCACTGCAGGATCAGCAGGCGCAGCTCCAGCAGCGCGAGCTGGCGTTCGAAGCCGCCCGAGCGAGCCTGGACGGCGCGCTCGGCGCATCGCGCCAGGCGCTTGAATCCGCCCACGCGCAGCTGTCGGAGGCCAACCGTCTGCAGGAAAGCACCCAAGGCGAGATCCGGCACCTGCGCGAGTCACAGGCCCAGACCCAGGCACAGGCTCAAGCGCAGTTGGAGGCCCTGCGGCGGGAGCACAGGGCGGCCAGCGCCGCACGGGACGAGGCGCTTCAGGAGGCCGAAACGCGCCATATGGTGCGCGAACACCGGCTCCTGGGCGACATCGACCGAGAGCGCCTGACGGCCCGCCAGACCGCCGCGGAGCTCGTCAAAGAGCAGAAGCTGCGCAGCCGCGGCGAGGAAGAAAATGCCGGGAAGCTGCAGGTGCAGCAGGCCGCCATGCGCGCTGCGGAAACGCTCGTGCACGAGCTGCGCGCTGCACTGGCCGCCAAATCGGCCGAGGCGGTGCAATTGCACGCCGAATTGCGCGCGAGCCGGCAAGCGCACGACGAATCCCGCACCCGCTTGGCAGGGGAGGAGCGCGCCCACGAAGCAACGCGCGGTTTGTTGGCCAGCGCGCTCGCGAAGAAAAACAGACCTGACAGGGGCGGCAAACAGCGCTTCACGCCCGCCAAAGAATAGTGAGCAGGTGTGATTCGCGCGCCTCTGTCCTGGCTTTTTTCCGGCGCTGCTCACCCGGCTTTCACGCCATCCATTCACGCTTGGCGGCGCTCATCCCGAGTGACTTTGTGCACATACATTGGCGCGGCGCAAATTGAGGGCGTCCCATCGATTGCACGATTCGCGGCGCCTGGAGCCCGCATCTGATGGCCTCAGGATGAGGGGCGATCCGTCGAAGTGTGCGCGTAATAAGTCAGAACCGACTGCGCATTACCGATCCTTTTTCTATCGACATGGAGTACCGAGTTGCCTTACGAACTGGAGAACCGCCTCGTGATCGGCGTTGCGTCGAGCGCGGTGTTCGATCTCACCGACTCGGACGCCATTTTCAAGAGCCACGGCGAAGAGGAATACCGCAAGTTCCAAGAGGAGAACCTCTACAACCCGCTTCCCAAGGGCATCGCCTTTCCGTTCATCAAGCGCCTGCTCGCACTGAACGACCTTCGCGCGGACGCCGACGATCCCTTTGTCGAAGTGGTGCTTCTTTCCAGAAACGACCCCGACACCGGGCTGCGGGTGATGAAAACCATCGAACACTACAAACTGGGTATGACACGCGCGATATTCATGCAGGGGAGGTCGCCCTACGAATACATTCCGGCGCTCAACATCGCCCTTTTTCTCTCGGGTAACAAGTCGGACGTGGATGCCGCGATCAAGGCGGGCCATCCGGCTGGACAAGTGCTCGACTCCAAGTTCGATGACGACGAGGACGACAACTCCCTTCGAATCGCTTTTGACTTCGACGGCGTTCTGGCGGGCGATGAATCGGAGTCGGTGATGCAGGCGTCCGGCCTGAGCGCGTTCCATGCGCACGAAGTCAAGAATGTCATGCAGCCGCACCATCCGGGCCCGCTCAAGGAATTCCTGGTTCGAGTCGCCAAGATCCAGTCCGCGGAAGAGCATCACAAGCGACAAAATCCAGCTTACGAGAACCGGATCCGCGTCTCGATCGTCACCGCGCGCAATGCGCCGTCTCACGAGCGCGCGCTCAAGACTCTGAAAAGCTGGGGCGTGATGGCGAACGACGCTTTTTTTCTTGGCGGCATCGAAAAGGGGCGCGTCCTCGCCGTGTTGAAGCCGCACATTTTCTTTGACGATCAATCGGGCCACCTCCAATCGGCGAGCACGGTGGTGCCCTCTGTGCACATCCCGTTCGGAGTCACCAATCAGGAAAAGGCACCGAGTCCGTTGTCGGGTGCGGATTGAAGCCGCGGTGATCCCGCTCGCAGCGCGGGAGGCGGGGCCGTGTGGAGATCGACACGTGTGGGCTGCACCTGTCCTGCGTTTGTTGTCACGAAACTGCGGCAGTCCAGTGCTTGTTGTCCGGCTGTCCTCAGTTTTTCGTCAAGCCGTCAGCGACTTTTTCGTCGCGCCGCTGGGGCTGAGCGTGCGTCCGGCGTCAGGACGCGTCCGCGCGTGTCTCGCATTTTTTGTCTGAATTTTCGCGCCAGTCTTGTGTTTTTGGTCCACTTGGAAGCACTTTATCGCTCAAAGTGTTAGCAGAATATTGTCCGCGCAGGGTGCAGCGCTTGGGCCAAGAAGGCTTAGCAATCACATGTAGTAGCTGGTCGCCGCTTCCGTCAGCGACCGCCATATCATTTAACATAATGCACATTGTGTGCAAAAACACTCAGCGCTTCGGCGCGCCCCCAGAGCCTCTGCCTTCGTAATTCACACCCTTCGTCTGCTTGATCTCGATCTTCTTTGCATCCATACACGGCTCATTCGAGTAAACGACCTTACCGCCCTGAACGCACTTGTAGATCGCGTGCTGTGCCATCGCGCCGGATGCAAAGCCCATCATCGTCAAGCCGAACGCCAACGAGGCGCCTGCCTGTCTCACCATTTGCCGTCCTTGGGTATCGCCTTGGGCGCATTGGCCCGTGCCGCCGCAGCCGTGGTGATCATCGCCGCGGTATCCGACCGGTTCACCTTGTTCGCGAAGTCGACGGCCGTCATGCCCAGCTGGTTCTTCATCGTTGTATCGGCGCCTTCGGCCAGCAGCAGCTTCACCGCTTCGCTCGAGCCGTACATCGCCGCCATCATCAGCGGCGTGGTGCCATTGGGCGATTGCGCGTCGATGAATGCGTAGTTGTCGAGCAGCACCTTCATGATGGTCAACTGGCCGCTGGTGGCTGCGTAATGCAGCGGCGTCCAGCCCGTCTTGTTGACCGCAGCGTCGCGCTTCAGCAGTTGCGTGACCAGGTCCTGCTGGCCCTTGATCGCGGCCAGCATCAACGGGGTTTCGTCCTTGGCGTTGGCCAGGTCCACGTTGGTCTGCGGCGACTCGATCAGCACTTGGATGACTTTCGGCGACGGCTCGCGCAGCGCGATCAGCAAGCCGGTCTGGCCGTGTTCGTCACGCGTGTTCGGATCGAACCCGCGCTGCAGCAGGGTGCGCACGCTGCTGGCGTTGTCGCCGCGCACGGCCCGGAAGAAATCTTCGAATGAACCTGCATATGCTGCAAAAGATGCAGCAATGACAATAAGATAGATTGATTTCTTAATGTAGTTTTTCATGATTTGACGTCCCTGAACAATGTTTCGAAGTTGTCGCTCGTCGCCTTGGCGATGGCCTCTACGGGCATTTTTCGCAGCTCGGCGATCTGTTGCGCCACGAATGGCACATACGACGGATTGTTGGTTTTGCCGCGGTACGGCACCGGCGCGAGATAAGGGCTGTCCGTCTCGATCAGCATGCGATCCAGCGGTACGAAAGCGGCCACATCGCGCAAATCCTGGGCCTTCTTGAAGGTCAGGATGCCGGAGAACGAGATGTAGAAACCCAGGTCGAGCGCCGCGCGTGCCACCTCAGCGGTTTCGGTGAAGCAATGGAACACGCCGCCAGCCGCGTTGCCAGCGCCGTCTTCGCCCTCCTCCTTCAGGATCGCCACCGTGTCGGCCGAGGCCTCGCGGGTGTGGATCACCAAGGGCTTGCGGGTCTGCTGTGCGGCGCGGATGTGCACACGAAAACGGTCGCGCTGCCATTCCATGTCGGCAATGCTGCGGCCGCCCTTGCGCTCCTCCATCTGGTAGTAGTCCAGGCCTGTCTCGCCGATGGCGACCACGCGCGGCCGGGCCGAAAGCCGCACCAGGTCTTCGACGCTGGGTTCGGCGATGTCCTCGTTGTCGGGGTGCACGCCCACGCTGGCCCAGAAGTTGTCGTAGCTGGCTGCAAGGGCCTGCACTTCGTCGAACTCTTCGAGCTTGGTGCAGATGCAGAGCGCCCGGTCGACCTGCGCAGCGGCCATGGCGGCGCGGATCTGCGGCATCTGGCCCGCGAATTCGGGAAACGTGAGGTGGCAGTGAGAGTCTGTAAACATGGCGCTGATTGTCGGGCCCATGCCAGAAATACCGCGAACACCGGCTTTGCCGGGTCGCAATGGGGGAAGCCGATCAGATAGTTTGCGTGGGGCGGTCGGACGCCATCGAACCACCCAATGCCGCCTCGATGCGCGCCTTCAGCTGACGCGACTTTTCGTCGGACGGAAAACGGATGCCCACGCCAGGCGCCCGGTTGCCAGCCGCGCGCGACGGCGTGATCCAGGCGACCTTGCCCGCCACCGGATAGCGCTGCGGGTCTTCCGGCAGTGTCAAAAGCACGTAGACGTCGTCGCCGAGCCGGTATTCGCGCGTGGTCGGAATGAAGATGCCGCCCTCCGCGAACAACGGGATGTAGGCCGCGTACAGCGCACCCTTTTCCTTGATGGCGAGCTGGATGACGCTTGGCCGGGCGGGCGTGGCGTTGGCGGCGGGGGCTGTGGGTTGATTCATGGGCGACGAGCGGCAGAGTTTAGGGTGGTTCGCGCTTCGCTCACAAGCGCTTCCAGCATGAGGCCCGCATTGAACGGGTGTTCCGCGGTTCTCGCGGCGCTTGCAAGCGACTTCGACCAGCGCGCCAGCGCCAGCCGGGACGGTGCCGCAGGCAAGTCGGCAGCATCGAAGAACCGGGGTTCGGCGCCGTTGCCGACAGCCATCAGGTCGTGGCAAAGCTTCTGCAGCGCGCCGACGGCTTGCGCTGGCGCGTGATCGGCCAGTGCACCCACGTCGCCGCGCGTCATCGCCTTGGGAAGCAAGGCCCATGCCTTGGGCGACTGGCCCGAGCGCGCAAGCCGCAAGGCGTCACTCGGCCGGCCGCCGGCAGCGCGCAGCAGGGCGGCCGCATCGGCAGCGGGCACGTCTTGCGCGGCCAGCCAGGCTTCGGCCTCGGCTGTTTCGGGCCACGGGAGCGTGAAACCCAGGCAGCGGCTGCGGATGGTCGGCAGCAATTGCCACGCCGCCTCGCTGGCGAGCACGAAGCGCACGTCGCCGACCGGCTCCTCGAGCGTCTTCAGCAGCGCATTCGCGGTGATCGTGTTCATGCGCTCAGCCGGATACACCAGCACCACCTTGCCACGGCCACGTGCGCTGGTGCGCTGGGCGAAGCCAACCGCATCACGCATCGCCTCGACGCGGATCTCGCGGCTCGCCTTGCGCTTCTTGTCGTCGATGTCAGCCTGTGCCTTCTCGTCGAGCGGCCAGTTCAGCTCCTGCATGGCGACTTCGGGCATCAGCACGCACAGGTCAGCGTGGGTGCGAACCTCGATGGCATGGCAGCTGGCACAGTGGCCGCAGGCGGTGCCCTCCTCCGTCGGCTGCTCGCACAGCCATGCGGAGGCGAGCGCCAGCGCCAGTTCGTACTGGCCGATGCCGGAGGGGCCTTGCAGCAGCCAGGCATGACCGCGCTGGCGCAGCAGTTCCGCGAGTGGCCGGCGCAGCCAGGGAGTCAGTGCCGGAGCGCTCATCGAGTGACACCACCGCTCAGCACGCCACGCGCCACCAACGCAGTTTCAACCTGTTGCCAGACCTGGTCGCGGGACTGGCTGGCGTCGATGCGTACGAAGCGCTTCGCATCGGCGGCCACACGGGCCGCGTAGCCCTGCGCGACGCGGCGAAAAAACTCGACAGGCTGGGCTTCGAACTTGTCGGGCACGCGGGCACCGGCCAATCGTTGCGCCGCGATCTCGGGCGCAAGGTCGAACCACAGCGTGATGTGCGGCTGGAGCAATGTCGCCCTGCCCGCCTCCGCCTGCACCCATTGCTCGAGCGTCGACAGCACGGCTTCATCGAAGCCACGTCCCGCGCCCTGATAAGCAAAGGTCGCATCGGTGAAACGGTCGCACAGCACCACGTCACCGCGGGCCAATGCCGGCTCGATGACCTGCACGATGTGATCGCGCCGCGCCGCGAACACCAGCAGCGATTCGGTCAGCGGGTCCATCGGCTTTTCGAGGATCAGGCCACGCAGCGTCTCGGCCAGCGGCGTGCCGCCGGGCTCGCGCGTACGCACGACTTCGCGCCCCTGCGCCCTGAACAGCGCCTCCAGCGCATCGAGATGGCTCGACTTGCCGGCGCCGTCGATGCCTTCCAGCGTCAGAAACAGACCGTTGTCACTCATTGGGTCGCCTTCGGTTTGTTGGGACTGCCGCCGCCGCGCTGATATTGGTTGACTGCGCGGTTGTGGTCGTCGAGCGAGCTGCTGAACTGGCTGGTGCCGTCGCCGCGCGACACGAAGTACAGCGACTTGCTTTGCGCCGGCTGCACCGCCGCGAGCAGCGCGGCCTTGCCGGGCATGGCGATCGGCGTGGGCGGCAGCCCGCCGCGGGTGTAGGTGTTCCAGGGCGTGTCGGTCTGCAGATCTTTCTTGCGCAGATTGCCTTCGAAGGCCGTGCCCATGCCATAGATCACCGTCGGGTCGGTCTGAAGCGGCATGCCGATGCGCAAGCGATTGGTGAAGACGGCTGCGATTTCCGCGCGGTCGTTGGCCTTGCCTGTCTCCTTTTCGACAATGCTGGCAAGAATAAGCGCCTCATCGGCCGATTTCAGCGGCAGATCAGAGGCGCGGGCGGCCCAGGCGGCTTCGAGCTTCTTGTCCATGGCCCGCATCGCGCGCTGCAGCAGGGCGATGTCGGTCGAGCCCTTCGAGTAGGTGTACGTGTCCGGGAAGAAGCGCCCTTCCGGGTGCAGGCCCGGCTTGCCGAGCTTGGTCATCAGCGCCTCGTCGGTCAGGCCCATGCTGTCGGGCTTGAGCTGGTCGGCCTTGGCAAGCGCGGCGCGCACCTGGCGGATGTTCCAGCCCTCGACCAGCACCAGGCTGCGCGTGGCTTCCTCGCCGCGCACCAGGATGTTGAGCAGCAGCTTGGGCGTAATACCGCGCTCCAGCTCGTAGCTGCCGGCGCGCATCTGGCGGTCTTGTCCCGAGACACGGAACCACAGGTAAAGCAGCTGCGGCTGCACGTCGACGCCCGTGTCGGCCACGGCCTGCGCGATGCCGCGCGGCGTGGTGCCGGGTTCGACCGACAGATCGACGCTGGGCGCCGGCAGCTTGAGCGGCTGGTGTACCCACCAGAGACCAGCACCGCCGAGCGCAAGCGCAATCAGGGCGGCGAGCAGGAAAAGCGTGAGGAAGAAGCTGCGCACGGATCCGATGTGGGGATGACGGGAAAAAGCCGGAGGAGGAGATGAAAAAACCGGTGGCCTTGCAGGTTGCAGGGCGGGAGCCCCTGCCGACCCGAAGGAACAGGCACGGCCATGATAATTCAGCGATGACCACTGTCGTTCTCAATGGCGTGACCGCCCTCTCCCACCTTGGTGTGATCCGGGCAGAGGGCCCCGATGCCGCCAGCTTCCTGCATGGCCAGCTGACACAAGACTTCTCGCTGCTCGGCGCCTCAGACGCCCGCCTGGCCGCGCTGTGCACCGCCAAGGGCCGTGTGATCGCAAGTTTCATCGGCATCAAGCCGCAACCTGAGTTGATCTTGCTGGTGTGCAGCCGCGACATCCTGGCCGCCACGCTCAAGCGCCTGTCGATGTTCGTGCTGCGCGCCAAGGCCAAGCTGACGGACGCCACCGAACAATTTGTGCTGTACGGCCTGGCCGGCACGGCATTGACCGGCAACGGCCTCGACGCCGCCGCGCTGCCCGGCAAGCGCACGGCCGTTAGCGACGAAGTCAGCGCCGTGTCGCTGTACCCGGCCGACGGCGTTCCGCGCGCGCTCTGGATCGCGCCGGCTGGCCATGCCGCCCCCGTGGGCCCGGCAGTCGATGCGAGCCTGTGGCAATGGAGCGAAGTGCGCAGCGGCATCGTGACGCTGACCACGCCGGTCATCGAAGCCTTCGTGCCGCAGATGATCAACTACGAGTCGGTCGGCGGCGTGAACTTCAAGAAAGGCTGCTACCCCGGCCAGGAAGTGGTCGCGCGCAGCCAGTTCCGCGGCACGCTGAAGCGCCGCACCTACCTCGTGCAGGCCGATGCACCTGTGTCCGCCGGGCAGGAAGTGTTTGCCGCCGGCGATGCCGAGCAGCCTGTGGGCACCGTGGCGCAAGCCGCACCGGCTCCCGATGGCGGCTGGTCCGCGCTGATCTCCATGCAGATCGCCGCGCTCGAAGCCGGTGGCCTGCGCGTCGGATCGGCCGATGGCGCAGCGCTCACCGTCGAGCCGCTGCCCTATCCCTTGCTCGAAGACATCTGAGCCCCTTACCCCCCAACGCCCTTGAAGAAAAGGGGCGCTCGGCGCTATCGAACAGATAGCGCCATTTTTTTGCGCGTTGTTTAACCCTGCCGCCGATGCTGCGCCGTAGAAGCCTGCACCGATCAACTCCTGGCAAGGAAGACACACCATGAAGCGCAGATTCTTCTCCACCGCCCTGGCCCTGAGCGCCGTGGCCTCGTTCTCGGCCTGCGCGCAGAGCCCGGAGCGGTCTTACGCTCCGCCCACGCCGTCCAGCCGCATCGGCTCGCTGATGCAGATCAGCGTGGTCGACCGCGGCACCGGCGCGGAGCTGCCGATCTACCGCCACCGCGGCGAATACTGGGTTGCCGGCCGTCCCGGCGCGCGCTACGCCATCCGGGCGCGCAACGCGATGGGCGAACGCATCATGGCCGTGATGTCGGTGGACGGCGTCAACGTCGTCACCGGCGAAACCGCGGGCGTCAGGCAGAACGGCTACGTGTTCAGCGCGAGCGAGCGCAGCGACATCACAGGCTGGCGCAAGAGCGACTCGCAGATCGCGGCCTTCGAATTCGCCGCGGCCGGCAATTCCTACGCGAGCCGCACCGGCCGCCCGGACGACGTGGGCGTGATCGGCGTCGCGTTGTTCCGCGAGCGCATGCCCGAGCCGCTCCCGCCGCCCATCACGCCATACCCGCGCCGCGACGAATATGGTGGGTACGGCGGCGAACGCGAGCGCCGCAGCGAGTCATCGTCATACCAAGGCGATGCGCGCGCCAAGGCCGGTTCTGCCGACAGCGCAGCCCCGGCAGCCGAGTCCTCCGCGGGCAGCATGGCCCGCCAGTCCGCGCCCAGCCCGAGCCTGGGCACAGCCCATGGCCGCCGCGAGACCTCATACGTCGGCAAGACCACCTTCGAGCGCGCGCAGTCCTCGCCCGACGAGGTGGTCCGCATCCGCTACGACAGCCGCGAGAACCTCGTTGCTGCAGGCGTGATTCCAGTGCCGCCTCCGCCGCGCTGGCCGCGTCCGGCTGGTCCGTCGCCGTTCCCGGGTTCAGACCCGGGCTACGTGCCGGACCCGCCCAGCCGCTATTGAAGCTATTGAGAAGAGGAAGAAGAAAGAAGAGACCGGCGCATCTCGACGTGCGGGATGCCGGCCTCCTCGAAGCCATCGCCGTGCGGCACATAGCCCAGCCGCTCGTAGAAGCGTTCGGCGCTGCGCTGCGCGTTCAGCGCCACCACGCTGTCGCCGCGGGCCCTGGCGGCATCCTCGAGCACCTGCATCACGGCAGCGCCGTGCCCACCGCTGCGCAGGTTGCGATGCACCGCCATGCGCCCGATGTGCGAGACGCCGTTCTCGGCCGGCAGCAACCGGCCCGTGGCAATGACCTGCCCGATGCGGTTGCGCGCCACCGCGTGCAGCACCACGGCATCGTGCTCGTCCCACTCCATCGCTTCGGGAATGTTCTGCTCCTCGATGAACACCGCGCGCCGCAGGGCGCTCGCGTCTTCGCCCAGCGTGGCCCAGTCGCCCGTCTCGACGGTGCTCATGCGCTCGCCGGCTTCATAGCCGGTGAGCACCTCGCGCAGCAGCGCCGGCACCGGCTTCGAGGTCTGCGTGGCCGGGTCGGCGAACACGTAGACCAGCTCGCAGCCCACCAGGAACTGGTCCTGCCGGAACAGCCCGCCCTCGAACACCATCGACGAATTGCCGATGCGCGTGCAGCGCATGCCCACGTCGAGCACGTCGTCCATGCGGGCCGAGGCCCGAAAGTCGATCGTGGCCTTGCGCACGTAGAGGTCGCCGCCGAGCGCGTGCATCGCCTCTTCGTACGGCAGCGCCAGCGCGCGCCAGTAGTCGGCGACGGCGGTGTCGAAGTACATCAGGTAGTGCGCGTTGAAGACGATCTTCTGCATGTCGACTTCGGCCCAGCGCACGCGCAGGCGGTGGAAGAAACGGAAATCCTTGCGTTGGATAGCTGTTGTGTCGCTCATGGTGTCAGTGCTTCTTTGAGTGCCCGGGCCGCATCGTCCTGCGCCTGCAGCGCCTCCGGTATCGCCCGGCCCATCTTGATGAATTCGTGGATCACGCCCCGGTAGATCTCCAGGTCGACCGGTACGCCCGCGGCGCGCAACTTGTCGGCATAGGCAATACCCTCATCAACCACCGGATCGCATTCAGCCAGGCCGATCCAGGCCGGTGCCACTCCGTCTACGTCGTCGGCCAGCAGCGGTGCAAAGCGCCAGTCGTCGCGATCAGCGGGCGTGCGAACGTACTGCGCAAAGAAGAAATCGATCATCGCCTTGGTCAACAGCGGGCCGTTGACGTGGCGCTGGTGCGAGGCCGTGTCCTGATGGGCTGTCATGCCGGGGTAGATCAGCATCTGCAGCGCAAGCGGCAGGCCCGCGTCGCGCGCCAGGATCGCGCACACGGCCGCGAGCGTGCCGCCAGCGCTGTCGCCGCCCACCGCCAGGCGCCGCGTGTCGACACCGACGCGTCTACCCTCGTGGGCCAGGAAGGCGAAGGCGTCCCACGCATCGTTCGACGCCGTCGGAAACTTGTGCACGGGCGCGAGGCGGTAGTCCACCGACACCACCGCGCAGCCGCTCTTGGCACTCAGCACGCGGCACAGCGTGTCATGCGTGCGGATATTGCCGACGGTGAAGCCGCCGCCATGAAAGTACATCAGCGCGGGCAGCGCATCGGTGGACGGCGCATACAACCGTGCCGGGATCGCGAAGTCATCGCGCGCGGGAATGGTGAAGTCTTCAACCCGCGCCAGCTCGGGCTTGGGCACTTCGAGCACGCCCGCGCCCTTTTCGTAAGAAGCCTTGGCCTCCTCGGGCGTGAGCTGATCGAGCGTGGGGTGGCCGGCGCGCGCCATGCGCTCGACAACGCTGGCCATCTTCGGAGTAAGTCGTATGGCGGGAGGTGTTCCCGGCGTGACAGCGGCAAGGGTTTCTTTCGTGTGCAAGACTGATCGCTCTTGTTAGATTTGGCTGGTCGGCAATCGTACTGCCCCGAGACATTTCACATCCATGGCACTCATCCAATACCTCACCCAGATCCAGTTCGAGTTCGGCGCGATCAAGCTGTTGTCCAGCGAATGCGCGCGCATCGGCATCAACCGCCCGCTGATCGTGACCGACGCCGGCGTACGCGCGGCCGGCGTGCTGCAGAAGGCGCTCGACGCCATCGCTGATCTCGAGGTTTCGGTTTTCGACCAGACGCCTTCCAACCCCACCGAAGCCGCAGTGCGTGCGGCCGTCGAGCTGTATCGCAGCGGCCGCTGCGACGGCCTGATCGCCGTGGGCGGCGGCTCCGCCATCGACTGTGCCAAGGGCGTCGCCATCGCTGCCACGCACGAAGGCCCGCTCAAGACCTACGCGACCATCGAAGGCGGCTCGCCCAGGATCACCGATCGCGCGGTGCCGCTGATTGCGGTGCCCACCACCAGCGGCACCGGCAGTGAAGTGGCACGCGGCGCGATCGTCATCGTCGACGACCATCGCAAGCTCGGCTTCCACAGCTGGTTCCTGATGCCCAAGGCCGCCATCTGCGACCCCGAGCTCACGCTGGGCCTGCCGCCCAGGCTCACAGCCGCCACCGGCATGGACGCCATCGCGCACTGCATGGAAACCTTCATGTCGGCCGCGTTCAACCCGCCGGCTGACGGCATCGGCCTCGACGGGCTCGAGCGCGCCTGGGGCCACATCGAGCGCGCAACAAAAGACGGCAGCGACCGCGAGGCGCGCCTGAACCTCATGAGCGCCTCGATGCAGGGCGCCATGGCCTTCCAGAAGGGTCTGGGCTGCGTGCATTCGCTCAGCCACAGCCTGGGCGGCGTCGATCCGCGCCTGCACCATGGCACGCTCAACGCCCTCTTCCTGCCCGCGGTGATCCACTTCAATTCGGGCGCGGAATCGGTGCAGAAAGAGCAGCGCCTGCAACGCATGGCGCAGGCCATGCACCTCGATTCGGCTGGCGACCTCGGCGATGCGATCCGCGACATGAACGCGCGTCTCGGCTTGCCCAAGGGTTTGGCTGAAGTGGGCGTGACGCCCGCGCTGTTCGAGAAGATCATCGACGGCGCAATGGCCGACCACTGCCACAAGACCAACCCGCGCCTGGCCACGCGCGACGACTACAAGGCCATGCTCGAAGCCTCGATGTAAGGGCTTCTTCTACGCGTTGTTTCAGAGGAGAAAGGCTCCCTTCTGCGCGCCCTCGCGTCATTTATGTGACATAAGGAATTTCTAGACTGTCACCGAAGGTTTCTCAGCCGCAGAAACCCAAGGGTCAGGGAAGTTCCGAATGCCGCGTACCGTCCAAGTCCACACCGTCCTGAGCGCCGAGCAGCTCAAGTTCCGCTCCATGCGGGGACAGGAGGGCCTCTCGCAACTCTTCGAGTTCGAAGTGGACATGGTCAGCACCAGCTTCAGCCTCGACCTGAAGCAACTGCTCGGCACTTCGCTCACGCTGGAACTCGCCGACGAAGGCGCACCGCGCTTTCTCAACGGCACCGTGGTGCGCTTCGAGCTGGTGGGCCGCGCCAACGAAACCGGCCGCCACTACGTCTACCGCGCACTGGTGCAGCCCTGGCTGTGGTACCTCACGCGCACCACCGATTGCCGCATCTTCCAGAACAAGAGCGTGCCCGAGGTGCTTGACGAGGTGCTGGGCAAGTACGGCTTCCAGTTCGAGAAGCGTCTTACAGGCAGCTACTCCGCCCAGGAGTACTGCGTGCAGTACCAGGAAAGCGACTTCGCCTTCGTGAGCCGCCTCATGGAGCACGAAGGCATTGCCTACCACTTCGAGCACAGCAACGGATCGCACCTGCTGGTGCTGGCCGACGACGCAGGCAGCTACAAGCCGTTGCCCGGCCACGCCAGCATCACTTATCGCCCGCGCGACCGCGTGCTCAATGCGATGGAGCCCTGCATCGACCAGTGGCACGTGTCCGAGCAGATCACCTCGGGCCGCGTGATGCTCGACGACTTCGACTTCAAGAAGTCGCGCGCCTCGCTGCAAAGCGTGCAGCAAGACCCGAAGGCCCACGAGCATTCGACCTACGAGGTCTACGAATGGCTCGGCGGCTACAGCGAGCACCAGCAGGGCGACGCCTACGCCAAGATCCGCCTGCAGGAGCTGCAGTGCGCGCACGAGCTGGCATCGGGTCACACCAATGTGGTCGGCATGGCGCCGGGCTACCTGTTCGAGATGACGCACTGCCCGCGCGAATCGGACAACCGCGAATACCTCGTCACCGAAACCCGCTACGACCTGCAGGAGCCCGAATACTCCTCGGGCGGCAGCACTGAATCGGTATGCGAGTTCGACTTCACCGTGCTGCCCTCGACCGTCGCCTACCGCCCAGCGCGCAACACGCCGCGCCCGCGCACCAACGGCCCGCAGACCGCCACCGTGGTCGGCCCCGAAGAAATCTGGACCGACCGCTTCGGCCGCGTGAAGCTGCAGTTCCGCTGGGACCGCTATGGCCAGTCCGACGAAAACAGCTCCTGCTGGGTGCGGGTGTCGAGCAGTTGGGCCGGGGCCAACTTCGGCACCATGCACATGCCGCGCGTGGGCCAGGAAGTGATCGTCGATTTCATCGGTGGCGAGCCCGACCGCCCCATCATCACCGGCCGCGTCTACAACAGCGACCAGATGCCGCCCTGGGAGCTGCCCGCCAACGCGACGGCCAGCGGCATCCTCACGCGCTCCAGCACCGGCGGCGCGGCCAACCAGGCCAACATGCTGCGCTTCGAAGACCGCACGGGCGCCGAGCAGATCCTGCTGCACGCCGAGCGCAATCTCGATGTGGAAGTAGAAGCCGACGAAACGCGCGACGTGGGCGGCAACCGCACCTCCGTTATCCACGTCAACGAAAAGCTCGACGTCATCGGCACACGCACCACCACCATCACCGACAAGGAAACCGCCACCTACAACGGCGGCGAAGAACGGCTCGTGAACAGTGGCGGCGTCGAGACGATCAACGGCGGGCAGACCCGCACGGTCAACGGCGGCGAAAACGAGACCATTCACAGCGGCGAGACACGCACCGTGACGGGCGGCCGCACCGAGACGATTTCCGGTGGAGAAACCCGCAGCATCACCGGCGGCCAGAGCGAAACCATCGCGGGCGGTGAAACCCGCACCACCACCGGCGGCGCAACGTGGACCATCACCGGCGGCCTCACGGCCACGGTGGACGGCGCGGAGATGCTCACCACCAAGGGGCCACGCACGGAGAACATCACAGCGGGCGAGACACGCAACATCACCGGCACGGTGACCGAGAACGTCAGCGTCGAGATCATCGTGAACGCGCCGAAGGTCACCTTCAACGTGCCCCAGCACACCATCAGCTCCTCCCAGGAGAACAACTGGCGGGTGGGGCGCGCCAGCGGCTGCGTCTTCCGCTTCGGCGCGGTGGCGACCTCCTTCGACGTCTGGGGCGCAAGAGCGCAGATCTACGCTGCCCTCAACCTGCAGCTGGCAACCGTGAAGATCGACATCTCGGCCTTCAAGAACAAGGACAACGGGCTCAGCCTCGAAGCCTCGGGCGCCAACGTGAAGGCCGCTGGCGCCAAGATCCGCAGCGGCGGGCTCGCGATCCAGGCCAAGGTCATGAGCATCTTCAGCTAGCGCCCATGCAATTCTGGTTGCCCCTGATTTCTGGTGTTCTGATCGTTGTCTTCCTGGTGTTCGTGGTCGTGCACACGGTGCGCAACAACAGGCCATACCGCGAGGAAGCGCAGCGCTATGAGCGCCTAGTGAAGCAAGGCCAGCCCGCCAGCGCCCAGGTGCTTGCCCTGCGGGAGCTTGCACAGGGCACCTACGACAACGACGTCGAACTGCGCGTGCGCACCACCGAGTTGGCCGGCCGTCCGCCGCTGGAGCAGATGTTCAAGACCCGCATCGCGCGCGAGCTGGTGGTCAATTTCATGCCCGGCCAGACGATCCACGTGCTGATCGACCCGGCCGATTCGACGGCCGTGGCCATCGACCGCCGCCAGTCGACCACGACCATTCCCCGCTGATCCCGCGCGCATTCCCTGTTTCATGAAAGTCATCAAGCCGCTACGGCTCAGCGTATTGAGCCGCCCGTTTCCATGGCAACGACGCCAGCGCCTGGGTCTGACCGTGGTCGCCATGACGGGCATGGATGGCGTGCCCATGCTCTACCCGGACGCCGAACTCTGGCCCCTGGTGGCCGAAGAAATCGGCGAGCAGGGTGTGCTCGATCTCGGCATGCCCAAGCGCAGCGCCGAGTTCCTGGCCACCGGCCACGCATACACCGCGCACCAGCAGATCCGCAACCAGTGCCTGGTGAAGATGCGCGTCGGCACGCTCGAAAAAACCCTGCGCGTCTCGGGCGACCGCTACTGGCTCGACAAGCGTGCCACGCCACCGCAAGACTTCGAGCGCATGCCGCTCGACTGGCAACACGCCTATGGCGGCGCCTCTTTTGCCGACAACCCGCTCGGCATCGGCGCCGCGGAAGAAATGGTGAATGGCGTGCGCACGCGCCGGTTGCCGAACGTCGAGCCTGCAGATGCACCCATCCAGCGTGTCGACCAGCAGTCCTCCCCCGCCGGCTTCGGCTCCATCGATGTGATGTGGCCCCGCCGCTTTGCCCGCATCGGCAAGGAATACGACGCCCAATGGGCCAAGGAAGACTTTCCGGCCTTCTCCGGCGACATGGACTGGCACCTCTTCAACGCGGCGCCCGAAGACCAGTGGTGGCGCGATGCCGATCGCATTCCCGATGCCGCGCCTTACGAAATCTGGAACATGCACCCGCACAAGCCCTATCAGGCAGGCCACCTGCCGGACTGGCGTGCGCGCTGCTTCCTGACGCTGGCTTCCGAAACCGGCGAGACCACCTTCACCGACGTGCCGATGCGGATGACGACCGCCTGGTTCTTCCCACACCGCGAGCGCATCGTGCTGATCTACCACGGCGTGGCGGACATCCGCGAAGACGACGCGGCCGACGTCATTCACCTGATGCCCGCGCTTGAAGAGGCCGGCGCCGAGGCCCTTCCGGCCAGCTATTACCAGGGCATCCTGCATCGGCGGCTGGATCCGGAAAGCGGCGCGCTCTACAGCTTTCGCGATCGGGAACTGGTTCCCGCCGCGGCGATTGCCCCCTGGCTCGACACCGTGTCGCTGAAAGACAGGCCGCTCGGCCCGCTGGCCCGCAATGCGCACAAGCACGGCGAGTGGATGCGCGAGCAGATGCGCCAGCAGATGATCGGCGACGGCCAAGACCCCGCGCGCTACTTTCCGCCCCAGGACCCCGCCGACGACCTGCCCACGCTGGACGCCCTGCCCGAGTTCGTCGCGCGCACCAAGCGCATGCAGGAAGAAGCCAGGCAGAAGCTGCATACGCAGCAGCAAGAGCTGAGCGAGACACTTCGCACGCGCGCCGCCGAAGCCGGCCCGACGGAGCCGGACCTGAGCCCATTGCTGGCGCTGACCGAGGGCCGCGAGCGCTCCGGGCTCAAGGGACCTCCCGCAGCGACGATGGCGCCGCATCTCCAAAGCATGGCCGCGGCCATGTCGGAAATGCCGGGCTCACGTGCAGCGGACATGGCCCCCGTCGCCGACCTCCTGGGTCGCGGCGAATTGATTGCCGCTGCGCAACGCAAGATGTACCTGAGCAGCGCCCACCACCAGGACGCCGCCGCCCCGATGACACCAGCACGCGCCGCCGAAGTGCGCGAGCAGGTGACGGCGCTGCTCGCCGGTAGCCGCGATTTTTCGGACATGGACCTGACCGGCGCCGACCTCTCGGGCATGGACCTGCGTGGCGCCCGCTTCTGCGGGGCACAGCTTGAGAGCGCCAACCTGCGCGGCGCACAACTCGACAACGCCGACTTTTCCCGTGCCGTGCTCGCCCGTGCCTGCCTCGACGGTGCTTCGCTGCGCGGCACGCGGCTGGACAACGCCAATCTGGGCTTCGCACAGTGCAGGCAGACCGTGTTCACGGGCGCCCATCTGCGTAACACGGTGCTGGAAAACATCCTCTGCGAAGACTGCGACTTCAGCGCTTCGCAATGGGAAGACAACACGGTGATCGAGGCCGCGTTTGTGCGCTGCCGCTTTCATCGTGCGGACCTCAAGGTGGTCATGTTTCTCGAGAAGGTACGGCTGGAGGGGCTTGATTTCGAAGAGGCCGTGCTGTTCAAGCTGCACTTCGTGCGCTGCAAGCCCGGCGCAATCAGCTTCGTGGCAGCCCGGCTCGAGAGCAGCGTGTTCGTCGACGTGCAGGCCGATGGACAGATGGATTTCACGCGTGCGAGCCTGCGCACCACCTGCGTCGTCGGCACCAGCAGTTTTCGCCAGGCGAAGTTCCGGGGCGCGCACCTGCGCGAATGCAGCCTGCGCGAGGTCGCGCTGTCGCAAGCCGATTTCAGCGATGCGCGGCTGGAGAACAGCGACTTCTCGGCATGCGACCTGTCCCGGGCCGACCTCTCTCGCGCCAACGCACGCGACTCACGCTTCGTGCGCACCGACCTGCGGCATGCCAGCCTGCGGAATGCCGACCTGATCGACGCGAGCTTCCAGAAGGCCGACTTGCGCGGCACCGACCTGCGCGGCGCCAACCTCTTTCGCGCCGACGTGTCCCAGAGCCTCATGGACGACACCACGCTGCTCGACGGCGCCTACACGCACCTGGCCAAGGTCTACCCTGCGCGCCAGGAAGCCGCGGCCGCATGACGCCGCACCGAATGCAATCCATGGTGCAGCGCGGCGAACCGATCAGGGAGCGAAGCTGCAGAGGCTGGCGCCTCGATGGAATGGACCTCTCCGGAGGCGTGTTCCTGGAAGTCGACTTCGACGGCGTGAGCTGCATCGGCACGCACTTCGAAGAAGCCCAATTCGACCGCTGCACGCTCAACGGCGTGCAGCTGAACGACGCGCAGCTCAAGAAAGCCGCCTTCTCGCAATGCACGCTTCCGTCGGCGAACCTGACAGGCGCCGTGCTGGACGACGCGGTGTTCCATCGGTGCCAATTGCCCGGCAGCGACTTTTCGCTGGCCAGCGTGGCAGACACCAAGTTCATGGAAAGCGCCCTCTCGCGCAGCCGCTTTGCGGCCGGCCTGCTCGACCGAACCCTGTTCTTCAAGTCGCCGCTGGATGGCGCCGACCTGTCGCAGGCACAGCTCGACCGGGCCGTGTTCTATCAGGTCGACCTGCGCGAGACCGCGCTGGCGGGGGCACGCTTCGAGCGCGTCGTCTTCGTCGAGTCGCGTCTTGCCGGCCACGACTTTTCGAACCACCACTTCCTGCTGTGCCAGTTCACCGATGCGGACCTCGAGGGCTGCAACTTCGAAGGCGCGCACATGGCGCAATGCAACTTCAAAGGCGCCGTGCTGCGCGATGCGGTGCTGCGCAACGTTCATGCGCCACAGGCGCTGTTTCCCGAAGCCGACCTGAGCCGGGTCGACGCACGCGGCGCGCACTTCGACCAGAGCCTGTGGATCGACGCGAAGCTCGCGGCCACCGATTTCGGCGAGGCCAGCATGCAGCAGTGCATCTTCCATCGGGCCGATTGCACCGGCACCAGCTTTGCCGGCGCAGACCTCACCTACGCGGATTTTTCCGGTGCTGCACTGGAAGGCGCGAACTTCGATGCCCGGCTCTTCCGCACCCAGTTGCATGGCGCCCGCGACGTACCCGCTGCCCTGCGCGGCCATGCCGGCGTGCTGCCCAACGACCCCGACCTGTTCGAGGCGGAGCGCTGGTCCGCGCAGCGGAATGCATCTTCCATCCCATTCACGAAAGGCGAAACCCCATGAACATCGCAGCATTGCGCAGTCCCCAGGCCGGCACGGACGACGCGCCCGTGCAGCGCCTGGGCAAGGTGGTCGAGCACCTGCCCGAAGGATCGCTGTACCGCGTGGAATGCGACGATGGTGCCTGGCAATGCCGCCGCGCCGCCAGCTGCCTCCTGCGCCCCGAACTCGGCGACACGGTGCTGATTGCCGGGCCCGACCGCTACCACGTGTACCTGATCGCCGTGATCGATCAGGCCGACGAAACCACCGCGCACATCGAGACGAAGGGCCATCTCACGCTGGCTACTCCTGCTGGCGGTGTGCACATCGAGAGCAGCGAAGCCATCCGGCTGCAATCCAGCAAGGCGGTGGAAGTCAGCAGCGAGCGTTTCGCCCTGACCGCGACCGAAGCCGATTGCAAGGTGGATCGGCTGAACTACGTCGGCAACGCCGTCAAGGCCTTGGCCGCAAGCATCCATGTGGTCGGCCGTCTGTGCGAGACCGTGATGGACCGCCTGGTGCACATCAGCCGCACAGCCTTTCGCATGACCGAGCAGACAGAGCAGGTGCGTTGCGGCCAGCTCGACTACGAAGCCACCGACCTCGCCCGCATTCACGCAACGCAGACGGTGGTCACGGCGCAGGCGGTCGTGAAGGTCGACGCCAAGCAGATCCACATGGGCTGAGCCCGGAAACACAAGGAGCCGACAGCATGTTTGCCAACTGCCAGATGATGGGCATGGACCTGGCCTTTCCCGACGTGTGCAAGACGCCGCCGGCCATTCCCATCCCCTACCCCAATTTCGCGCTCGGCCCGACCGCGATTCCCAATGCGTGGAACATCCTCTTCATGTTCGCGCCGGCGCACAACCTGGCGACCGTCACGCCGCTCACCAACGGCGACAACCCCGGCGTGACGCTGGGGGTGATCTCGCCTTCGGTGATGGGGCCTTCGCGCCACATCACCGGCTCGTTCACCGTGCTGCTGAAGGGCAGCCCGGCCACGCGCATGACGAGCCTCTCGGTACAGAACCGTAGCAACGCGCTGGGCATGCGCATCGTGCCGAGCCAGTGCAAGGTGTTGATGCTCGCGGCCTGAGGCCGTTCGTTACTCCGCCTTCACCCCCGCAGTGCGGATGACCTTGCCCCACTTGGCGGTTTCCGCGGTGATGAAGGCGTCGAATTCCTCAGGCGTGCTGCCCGCCGGAATGGTGCCCATTGCGTCGAGCTTCGCGCGCGTCTCGTCGCTCCTGATGATGCGCGCCACCTCTTCCGACATGCGCTTGACGACATCGCGGGGCGTAGCCGCTGGCGCCAACATGCCGGCCCAGGTGCTGCCGGTGAAGCCCGCGAAGCCTTGCTCGATGAAGGTGGGCACCTCGGGCGCCGCCGCCAGTCGCTTGTCGCCCGCCACACCGATCAGCCGCACCTTACCTGCCTTGGCCTGATTGATGAGCCCCGTGGGCGCGTCGAAGAAAAGCTGGATCTGCCCGCCCATCAGGTCGGTCAGCGCAGGCACCGCGCCCCGGTACGGGATGTGGATCATGAAAGTCTGCGTCAGCGACTTCCACAGCTCGGTAGTGAGGTGCGCGGCCGAGCCGTTGCCCGATGAGCCGAAGCTCACCTTGCCCGGGTTGGCGCGCGCATAGTCGATGAGCTCGCGCGCGGTCTTGAAAGGTGCATCGACATTCACAGCGGCCAGCAGCGGCGACACCCCCATCAGCGACACGCCCGTCAAATCCTTGCGCGGGTCGTAGGGCAGCTTGGGGTACAGCGTGGTGTTGGCTGCGTAGGCAGCAATGACGACGCCGAAGGTCGTGCCGTCGGGCGCGGCCTTGGCGATGGCATCGACGCCGATCAGGCTGTTGGCGCCGGGCTTGTTGTCGATCAGCACCGGCTGGCCGAGCTTGGTCTGCAGGCCGATCTGCACCAGCCGAGCCATCTGGTCGGTGAATCCGCCGGGCGTGTAGGGCACGACGATGCGGATCGGCTTGGTCGGCCATGCGCTCTGTGCGAACGATGGCAAGGCGAGGCTTGCGGCGGCAGTGGCGAGTGCGAACCGGCGGCGAGACAGCGTGGCATGGGGCATGGGGCATGGTGGCGGCGTTGCTTTGGAATGAATGGACCGGGCCATTCTCGAAGCGCCGCACGCTGCCACGGTCAGGGTTTGCCCGGCGAGCGGGTCAGCGCCCTTCGACGTACGCGAGGATCGCGGACAGCCACGATGCGATCATCACCACCCAGATCAATACGCCCGCCACCGCGAGCTTGTGATGCCATGCGGCGGGCGGCGCGCGCAGGTCGCGCGTCACCAGCATGAGCAACGCATGGCCGCCGTTCAGCGCCGGCAACGGCAGCAGGTTCACCGCCGCCATCTTCGCGGCGAGCATTCCGAGCAGAGGCAGGAATACGTGTCGCTCGGCAAAGGCATCGGCGCCTTCCACCAGTTGCCGCCCCGTGGACAGCGGATCAAGCGCACCCTCCAGGAACTGCGCGAAGCCATGGACCAGACTGGGTACTGCGGCTCCCTGGCGCAGCAGCAGCGCGACAACGACGAGCGCAGCCACACCCGCCAGCGGAATCAGCACCTGCACCGCGCGTGGCTTGTGATCGAAGGCATCGTCGAAATAGCCCGGTGGCTTGTCGAACGGCACGCCCTCCTGCCGTGTGTCCTTGAACTGGACGCTGCCGCCCAAGGGCAGCGCATGCAGATGAAAGATGCCGAGCGACCACAGCCGCGGGCCGAAACCCAGCGACACCTTGCGCACGGCGATGCCCCACCAGCGCCCCAACGCCGCCATCGCGAAGAGATGAATACAGACCAGCAGTGCGATGGCGGCGATGAACTTGAGAAAGGTGAGCATTTTTTTCCGGATATCGGCCGTCGCAGCCGGCGGCGTGAGGAATCAATTCGTATCCGATTGTTAAACTATTTCGAGCCGTTGCCCGGGAGCCGTGTCTGCGTCCGAAATGCAGATACCGCCCAAGAGCGGCCCATCAAAAAGCAGCAAAACAGTTCACGGGAGCGAAGACATGATCGTTGGCATTGATCTGGGCACCACCAACAGCCTGGTCGCGGCATGGCGGGACGGGCAATCGGTGCTGATCCCCAACGGGTTGGGCGACACGCTGACGCCTTCGTGCGTGAGCCTCGATGAAGACGGCACGGTGCTGGTCGGGCGCGCCGCACGCGACCGGTTGCAGACCCACCCCGACCGCACGGCCGCCGTCTTCAAGCGCTACATGGGCAGCGACAAGACCCTGCGGCTCGGCCAACGCGACTTCCGCCCCGAGGAGCTGTCGGCGCTGGTGCTGAAGGCGCTGAAGGCCGACGCCGAAGCGGCATTGGGCGAGACGGTCACCGAAGCCGTCATCACCGTGCCGGCGTACTTCTCCGACGCCCAGCGCAAGGCCACGCGCACGGCGGGCCAGATGGCCGGCCTGCGCGTCGATCGCCTGCTGAACGAGCCCACTGCTGCTGCGCTTGCCTACGGCATGCATCACATGGGCGCGGAAACCCGCTTCCTGGTGTTCGATCTCGGCGGCGGCACCTTCGACGTGTCGATCCTCGAAATGTTCGAGGGCGTGATGGAGGTGCGCGCATCGGCCGGCGACAACTTCCTGGGCGGCGAAGACTTCGTCCTGGTGCTGATCGACCTGTTCTTCGAACGGCGCAAGCTCTCGTCCTCGCTGCGCAAGGACGCGCACTTCATGCAGCAGCTCACGGGTGCTGCCGAGGCCGCCAAGCGCGCGCTGAGCACGCAGCCCAAGGCCACCCTGTCGGTGTGGCAAGGCGGCACGCAGCACACGCTCGAACTCGACGAAAGCACGCTCGAACAAGCTTGCGCCACGCTGCTCAAGCGGCTGCGCACGCCAGTCGAACGCGCGCTGCGCGATGCCAACCTGCGCAGCGGCCAGCTCGACAACATCGTGCTCGCGGGCGGTGCCACGCGCATGCCGATCGTGCGCCGGCTGGTCACCACGATGTTCGGCCGCTTTCCTTCGATCGACTTCAATCCCGACGAAGTGGTGGCGCTCGGCGCCGCCGTGCAGGCCGGGCTGAAGGCCAAAGACGCGGCGCTGAAGGAAGTGGTGATGACCGACGTGTCGCCCTACTCGCTCGGCGTCGAGGTCAGCATGCGGATCTCCGAGACCACCTCGTCGCCGGGGCACTTCGATCCGATCATCGAGCGCAACAGCCCGGTGCCCATCAGCCGCGTCAAGACCTACTTTCCGACCAGCAAGGGCCAGATGCTGGTCGACCTGAACATCTTCCAGGGCGAGGCGCGCATGGTGCGCGACAACATCCACCTGGGGCAGCTGCGCGTCGAGCTGCCGGGCATCGCTGCCGAAGAGTCGGGCGTGGACGTGCGCTTCACCTACGACGTCAACGGCCTGCTGCAGGTCGAGGCGACGGTGCAGAAGACGCAGCACAAGTCGAGCGTGCTCATCGAGGGCAACCCGGGCCTGCTGTCGGAAAGCGAAATCGCCGAACGCCTGAAAGCGCTCGACGAGCTGAAGATCCACCCACGCGACACGCTCGAAAACCGCACGCTGCTGGCGCGTGCCGAACGGCTCTACCAGCAGTTGCGCGGCGACGTGCGCGCCTGGCTGGGCGCGCAGATCCGCGAGTTCGAACGCGTGCTGGCTTCGCAGGACAAGCGCGTCATCGCGCCTGCGCAGCGCCAGTTGGAGACACAGCTCAATCACATCGAGCGCGAGGGCTTCATCCTCGGCGACGACTGACGCACGCCTGCTGGCCGAGGCCCCATGACCAGTTCCGTGCCGTTTCTCCGGTACCTGGATCTCGACGAAGACGCGGACGAGCGCGCCGTGCGCCGCGCCTATGCGCAGCGCCTGAAGACCGTCGACCAGGAAGCCGACCCCGCGGGTTTCCAGGCCCTGCGCGAGGCCTACGAGACCTCGATGCGGTGGCTGCAATGGCGCTTGCAACAGCAGGCTGAAGACCACGAGCAGCCTGAACCCGCCCCCGCACCCTTGCCCGCACCGGAGCCCGAGGCGGTCGCGGCAGCCGAGCCCATCGCGACGTCACACGACCCGCGCGCGATTGCCGAGGTCTTGCGCGCGGAACTGGCGCAGGCCCTGCACGAGCGGCACTTCACCAAGGCCGCACCAGTGCGCGAGTGCCTGCAGCAGGCGCTCGACGACCCGCGCCTCATCGACATGGACGCGCGCTTTTTCTTCGAGTGGGGCGTCACGGCCATCCTCGCGTCGGGCTGGCAACCGGGGCACGAACTGCTGTTCGAGGTGGCCGTCGAGACCTTCGACTGGCGTCACGACAGGGCGCGACTGCTGTCGCTGGGCCGCGAGGGGCAGGTCGTGGACAGCGCGATCGTCGAACTCGAAGCCTTTGGCAGCCGCGAAGCGCCGATCTACAACGGCGCGTCGCGCGAGCAACTGATCCAGCGGCTGCGCGAGAGCGAGCGGCCGGACGACCAGGTGCTGGCCGTGTGCCTGCCCGCAGTCGAGCACATGGTGTCGCTGTATCCGCACTGGCTGCACATCGTGACCAACACACGCAACCTCGAGCGATGGCGCGAATGGGCGCGGGAGGCCGCCAGTCCGGCACGACGACGGCCGGCTGCACCTTCGAAGCCCGAACCGCTGGGCCGCAAGATCGCCTTGGCAGTGTTGTTCATCGTCGGGCTATGCGTTCTGTTGTGGTGGACCGCACCGGACGACAAACCTGCTGCCACAGTTGCACAGGCGCGTTCCCGAGCGGCCTCCGAAATACCAACAGGACCGCCACCAAAGTTCGCCGATGAAGGCGCTGTCGGCTCACCAGCCATCTACCTCACGCCCCCTCGGATCCTCTACCCCGCCCAGGCCAAGCGCGAAGGGCAGCAGGGACAAGTGATCGTCGGCGTGCTCGTTCGCAAGAACGGCGATATCGGCGAAGTGCGCGTCGTGCAGGGGTCCGGGTATGCGCTGCTCGACGAGGCCGCAGTGCGCGGCATGCGCACGGCCAGCTTCCAGCCGGCCCGGATCGAGGGCCAGAACGTGGATGCCTGGTTCAAGGCACCAGTCAATTTCCGGCTTGGCTCATGAGCACTCAATCGTTTCCCTTCCTGCAGCACCTCGGGCTCGATGATGAGGCGGACGAGCGCGCCATACGACGGGCCTACGCCCAGCGCCTGAAGCAGATCGACCAGGAGGCCGACCCCGAGGCCTTCCAGGCACTGCGCGAAGCCTACGAGACCGCGATGGGCTGGGCGAACTACATGCAGCAGCGTGCGCAGGCCGCCGCGCAGGAAGCACCGGAGGCGGTGGCGCCGCAGCCGCAGCAAGGCCCCGCGCCGGAGGCGCCACCCGACCGCACGGACGACGAAGCAGCCTCCCGCGCCCGGCTCGCCGACTCCGAAACGCTCGCCCGCGCCGTGCTGGGCGAGCTGCAGCAGCGCCTGGAAGTCCGCCCGCCCACCGACCTCGCCGAAGGCCGCCAGCTTCTCGAACGCATGCTCGACGATCCGCGCTTGCTCGACCTCGACGCGCAGTTCCTCTTCGAATGGGGACTGGCAACGATCCTCGCGCGAGGCTGGAAGCCCGGCCACGAGTTTCTGTTCGGCCCGGCCATGACGTGCTTCAAGTGGCGCGAGGACGGCAGCCGACTGTTGCGACTGGGGCCCGCGGGGCAGTTCATCGACGTGGCCATCCGCGAGCTGGAGATGTATGACCGCCAGCTCGACACGCAGCGCACGCCGCAGCGTGACCTGATCCGCCGCCTGCGCCACGCCCGCCGCCCGAGCGACCGCGTGCTGATCCAGGACCTGCCGCTAGTCGAGCAGCTGGCCGCCACCTGGCCGAACTGGCTGCACGTGGTCACCAACACGCAGAACCTCGTGAAATGGCGGGAGTGGGATGCCGAGGTGCCCAAGTGGCGCCGGGCCGTTACCGGCAAGCCGCATGGCACGGTGGCAAAAGCCCGGTCCAAGCCATCCGGCGACAAGGGCTCCAACAATGTCGCCGGCTTCCTGTTTCTCGCGTTCCTTGTGCTCGGAAGCCTGGGCAGGATGCTGTCGTCGAGCAACGATCCCTACATACCGCCCGCTGCGAGTTTTCCGCGTCTGGCCGGCTCGGGCTACAGCCAGCCGGCTCCCTTGCACGTGCCTTCGATCACCCCGGCTACGCCGCTCACCGCGCAAAGGCCGCCTCCTCCAGCGGTGCCCGCACCCGCCGTGGCGCAGTTCGACGTGGCGAAGAAGACGGCTGTCACGCTGACCAAGGGCAAAGTCGACGCGAAGAAATGCGCGGACACGGCGGAGATCCTCGGCTATCACGGCCGAGAACACGACAAAGGCAGCTTCGGCCCAGCCTTCGACCGGCTGGTGCTGGACTGCCTCGTCAAGCAACTGTGGCGGCCACCCGTGCCGCTTGCGGCTGTGGACGTTTCGCTCAAGCGCAATCAGCAACGGACCAAGGCGCTCATTGACAAGGAACTTGCAGCAGCACGGGGCAGCGCCTGGGTCTCGCCGGCGATTGCATGGCGGGCGGACGCACCACCACCTCCTCCTCCGCCGCCCCCGCCGCCCAAGCCCGTACCGCCGGCTCCGCGCGTGGTGGACGACACCAGCGTCTGGCTGACACCGGGCTCGCCGCTGTCGAACGGTTCGCCGTCCAGGCAGCCTTAGGCGGCATCGGAAAGCCGTCGGCTCACCGCGCCAGCGGCAACCGCATATCGAACCGTGCTCCGCCGCCGCTTTCATTCGCCGCCTCGATCCGCCCGCCATGCGCATGCACCACAGCCTGCGACAAGGCCAGCCCCAGCCCGAGCCCAGGTGTCTTCTCGTCCGACCGCGCCGTGGCACCGCGGTAGAAGCGCTCGAACAGATGCGGCAGTTCGTCTCCGCGAATGCCCGGCCCGCTGTCCGCCACGCTGAGGACGGCCTCGTTCGCATCTAAGTCCGCGCGCAGGCTCACGCGCACCGTGGTGCCGGCCGGCGAGAACTTGAGCGCGTTGTCGAGCAGATTGGCCAGCGCGAGGCTCGCCGCGCCGCGCGCCACCCGCGCAGCCACGGGCGGTGCGGGCTCCAATGAAATCTCCAGCCGCCGTTCGCGCGCCAGCGGCTCCAGTCGGCGCACGGCCTCTTCCGCCAGCACGTTCAGCGACACCGTCTCGGCCGCGTCGCGTTCCTGCCCCGCGTCGAGCCGGGCAAGCACTAGCAGCTCTTCGACCAACAGCGTGAGCGATTCGACTTCTTCGAGCGAGGAATGCAGCGTCTCCACATAGGCCGCCGGTTCGCGCGGCCTGCGCAAGGCGAGTTCAAGCTCGGTGCGCAACCGCGACAGCGGCGAGCGCAGCTCGTGCGACGCGTCGGCCGTGAACCGCCGCTGCGCCTCCATGCCCTGCTCAATGCGCGCCAGCATGGCGTTGAGCGTGTCGACCAGCCGGCCGATCTCGTCGTTCGTTCCGGGGTGCGGCAGCCTCTCGCCCAGGTTCGCGTCGCCGATGCGGTGCGCCTGCTGCACCACGTCGTCGATGGCACCGAAGGCGCGCCGGGTGATCAGCGCGCCCGCCGCGCCCAACGCCAGCAGCAGCGCGCCGCCGAGGATGAGGAACAGCACGCTGGCCATCGCCACCGTGCGGTTCACGTCGTCCAGCGAGCCGGCTACCTGCACTGCCAACAAGGAAGAGCCTCGCCCCGGCACGGGCACCGAGACCATGCGCGTCGGCTCCTCGCCGAATCCGTCGAGCGTCTCGAACACGGTCTCGCCCGCCGCGAGCCGCTGGCGCAGCGCGAGCGGAATGGGCAGTTGCGCCTCGCCGAGGTTGCTGCTGCGCGCCAGCACACGGCCCTCGGCGTCGACGATCTGCACCAGCCGGTCGAGCCGCACGAACGAAGGCGCGCCAGGGCCGGGCGGGGCCTCGTGCACGATCACGTTGTCGCCCTCGCCGGCGGACAGCAGCATGCCCATTTCGGTTTCGGCCAGCGCGAGCAGCGCGGCATCGAGCTCGCGGTGCACGTTGCGCGAGAACACGAGATACGAGCCGAAGGCGGCGATCGCCATCACCACCACGATCACGCTGACGTGCGCCAGCGCCAGTCGTTTGCGGAAGCTAAGCATGCGCGCTGCCATTGCTCGCACCGTCGTCGGCCAGTGCCAGCCTGAAGCCGCGCCCGCGCACGGTCTGGATCAGCGGCGCGGCCGGCGGCGCGTCGACCTTGCGCCGCAGGTTGCTGATGTGCACGTCGATCAGGTTGTCGATGGCGATCAGGTCGTCCTTCCACACCTGCTCGGCCAGGCGCGATCGGCTCACCACCTCACCGGCATGGCGCAGCAGTATCTGCAGGATCGCGAACTCCTTGTGCGTCAGGTCGAGCACCATGCCGCCGCGCAGCACGCGCTGGCTCTGCGGGTCGAGGCTCAGGTCGGCCAGCGCGAGCACCACGGGCCGCATGATCTCGGAGCGGCGCAGCAAGGCGCGCACGCGGGCCAGCAGTTCGTCGAAGGCAAAGGGCTTGGTCAGGTAGTCGTCGGCGCCGGTGTTGAGGCCGGCCACGCGGTCGCTGAGCGCATCGCGGGCGGTGAGCATGAGCACGGGCGTCTTGCAGCCGCGCTGGCGCAGGTCGCGGCACAGGGTGAGGCCGTCTTTGCCGGGCAGCATCCAGTCGAGCACGATCAGGTCGTAGGCGACGACGAATGCTTCTTCGTCGCCCTCCTCCGCCGTGTGCACGACGTCGACGACAAAGCCCTCTTCCTGCAGACCCCGGGCCAGCAGCCGGGCGGCCTTGCGGTCGTCTTCGATCAACAGAATTCTCATGGCGCGAATCATGCCCCGGCTTCCTGACTTCAGGCCGCCAGGGTGCGCAAGAGCCAATCCTTAAGACATCTTCAGGATTTCTTGAGAACTTCTTAAGCCGCCCTTTCGTACCCTCGCCGAGAGGAGACGGGAGCGGATCGAGGGCACGGGGAAGGCACCCCGTGCGCAGCGCGCCCGTCCTCGCAACGGACGCATTGCGACGATGAAGATGAAAAAGAAATCCCTGTACCAGATGACGCCGGCACGCATCGTGTTTGGCGTGCTGACCTGCGCGGCGCTGTGCGTCGACTCGTTCGATACCACCGCCCATGCCGCCACCGCCGTGGCCGCCGCACCCGCGCCGATGCTCGTGCGCCAGGGCAACCGCCTGAGCGTGCCCGCCGGCTCGCCGCTGCGCGACCGGCTGCTGGTCGCCACGGTCAGCCAGGACGCCCTGCCGCACGAGGTGAGCCTGCCCGCCACGGTGGAGGCCAACCCGGCTGGCACCGTCAACATCCTCCCACCGCTGACCGGCAAGCTGCTCGAACTGAAGGTGCGCCTGGGCGACACGGTCAAGCGCGGCCAGGTGCTCGCCACGATGGCCTCGCCCGACCTCGCGCAGGCCGTGGCCGACGCGCAGAAGGCACGCGACGCACTCGACCTGGCGCAGCGCGCGCTGGTGCGGGCACGCGGCGTGAACGAGGCCGGTTCCAACGCCGCGAAAGACGTGGAAGCGGCCCAGAGCAGCGTCGCGCAGCAGACGGCCGAACTGCACCGCAGCGAAACGCGCCTGCGCAGCCTGGGCGCTGAAGGCAGCGGTGGGCAGGCAGGCCAGGTGCTGAAGATCGTCGCGCCCATGGCCGGCACGGTCACTGCGCTGAACGCAGCCGCGGGCGCCAACCTGAACGACGCCAATGCGGCGCTGATGACGGTGTCGAACCTCGACTCGGTGTGGGTCACGGTCAACGTGCCCGAGAACGTCGTGGGTGCGGTCACCCCGGGGCAGAACGCGGTCGTTACGCTGGCCGCTTACCCGGGCCGCAGCTTCAGCGGCAAGGTCGGTTTCGTGAGCGCGGTGCTCGACGCGGACACGCGCCGCGCCCGCGCGCGCATCGTGTTCGCCAACCCCGAGGGCATCTTCAAGCCCAACATGTACGCAACGGCCGTGCTGGGCGTGCCGCAGGGCGCACAGCCGCAGGTGCCGGCCTCTGCCCTGCTGATGAACAACGACAGCGTGAGCGTGTTCGTCGAGGCCGAGCCCTGGACCTTCGTGCGGCGCATGGTCGAGCTGGGCCGCGAAGATGGCGACAAGGTCCGCATCCGCAGCGGCCTGTCCGCGGGCGAGCGCGTGGTGGTGCGTGGCGGTGTGTTGCTGAATGATTAATCTCATCATCACCCAGTTCTTTCGCCGCAGGCACCTGGCCTGGGCGATGTCGGTGGCGCTGGTCCTGTTCGGCGCCTGGTCGTGGACGCAGATGACGGTCGAGGCCTACCCCGACCTCGGCGACGTGACCGTGCAGGTAACAACGCAGGTCAACGGCCTGGCCGCCGAGGAAATCGAGCAGCAGATCACCACGCCGCTGGAACGCGCGCTGAGCAACACGCCGGGGCTGGCCTCGATCCGCTCGAGCAGCACCTTCGGGCTGTCGCTCATCAACCTGAGCTTCAAGGACGGCACCGACGACTACTTCGCTCGCCAGCGCGTCACCGAGCGCATCGGGCAGGTCAGCTTGCCTTCCGGGGCGCAGCCAGGCCTGGGGCCCGTTGCAGGGCCGGCCGGTGAGATCTACCGCTACACGCTCGAATCGGACACGAAGAACCTGATGGAGCTGTCGGAGCTGCAGCGCTGGAAGGTGATTCCCGCACTCAAGCAGGTGGCGGGCGTGGTGGACATCAACAACTTCGGCGGTTTCACGCGCGAATTTCAGCTCGAGCTCGACCCGGCGCGCATGCAGAAATACGGGCTGGTGCTGAACGACGTGGTCACGGCCATCAACAACAACAGCGCCAACGCGGGCGGCGGGCGCATCGCGCGCGGCGACCAGAGCTATGTGGTGCGCGGCATCGGCCAGATCCACACGCTGGACGACCTGGGCACCGTGGTTGTGGCGCAGAACGGTGGCTCGCCGGTGCTGGTGCGCGACCTGGGGCGGCTGCGGTTCGGCCACCAGGAGCGCGGCGGCATCCTCGGCAAAGACACCAACCCCGACACCATCGAGGGCATCGTGCTGATGCTCAAGTACGAGAACCCGTCGCGCGTGCTCGAAGGCGTGCACAAGAAGATCGACGAACTGCAGGCCGAGCTCGCGCCCATGGGCGTGAAGATCGTGCCCTACATCGACCGCGACGACCTGGTGAAGCTCACCGTCGACAAGGTGACGCACACGGTGCTCGAAGGCATGGCACTGGTGTGCTTCGTGCTCATTCTTTTCCTGGGCAGCCCGCGCAGCGCGGTGGTGGCTGCCGTGGCCATTCCGATGTCGCTGGTGACGGTGTTCATCGTGATGCACTTCACCCGCATGCCGGCCAACCTGTTCTCGCTGGGCGCGATCGACTTCGGCATCATCGTGGATGGGGCTATCGTCGTGATGGAAGCCATCTTGCGGCGGCGCGAGGAAGAACCCGAGGCCACGCTCACCGAGGGCAACATCCTCGAAACCGTGAGCCACGTGTCGGGGCCGATCTTCTTCGCCACGCTGATCATCATCACCGCGTACTTTCCGCTGTTCGCCTTCGAGCGGGCCGAGGGCAAGCTGTTCAAGCCGATGGCCTTCACAGTAGGTTACGCGCTGGTGGGCGCCCTGCTCTGCGCGCTCACGCTCATTCCCAGCCTGGCCTACGTGGCGCTGCGCAAGCCGAGCAAGCCCTTCGTCAACAAGCCGCTGGAGTGGCTCACGCGCGCATACCGCCGCGTGCTGGCAAAGCTGCTCGACGTGCCCGCCATCGCCTACGGCCTGAGCGCGCTGGCGCTGGCAGCGGTGCTGGTTCTGGGCGCCACGGCCGGGCGCGAGTTTTTGCCCGACATCGACGAGGGCGCGCTGTGGCTGCAGGTGCAGCTGCCTTCTGGCCTGTCGCTCGACAAGGCCAGCGAGATGGCCACCGAACTGCGGCACGTGCTGCTCGAATACCCGGAGGTGTCGTACGTGGTGACACAGCTGGGCCGCAACGACGACGGCACCGATCCGTGGACGCCTTCGCACATGGAAGTGCCCGTGGGCCTCAAGCCCTACAGCGAATGGCCGGCCGGAGTGAACAAGGCGGCCTTCGTGCGCACGCTGACCGAGCGCTTCGCGCGCATGCCGGGCTTCGACGTGGGCATCAGCCAGCCGATCATCGACGGCGTGAACGACTCGGTGGGCGGCGCGCACAGCCCGCTGGTGCTGCGCATCTACGGCGACGACCTGAAGGAAAGCCGGCGCATCGGCAACCAGATCGTCGATCTGCTGGAAACGGTGCGCGGCACGGCCTCGGCCTCGCTGTTCCAGGAGCCGCCGATTCCGCAGGTGGTGATCGAGCTGAACCGCGAGGCGGCGGCGCGCTTCGGCGTCAACGCGAACGACGTTGCCAGCCTGATCCAGACCGGCATCGGCGGCGCGCCGGTGATCACGGTGTACGCGGAGAACCGCACCTACAACGTGGCAGTGAAGATGCCCAAGAGCGCCAAGGGCAACACCGAAGCCATCGGCGCGCTGCTGCTGAACAGCTCCAGCGGCGCGAAGGTGCCGCTGTCGCAGGTGGCCGACATCCGGCTGCAAACCGGCGAAAGCACCATCTCGCACGAGATGAACGAACGCCAGATCACCGTGCGCGTGGACAACCGCGACCGCGACCTGGCCTCGTACCTCGATGAAGCGCGGGCGCGCATCGCGAAGGAAGTGAAGTTCGACCCGACCAAGTTCAGGCTGCAATGGGCCGGCCAGTTCGAGAACCAGCAGCGCGCGCAGGCCCGCCTGGGCGTGTCGCTGGCCATCGTGGTCTGCATCATGGCGGTGCTGCTGTTCTTCCAGTTCGGCAAGATCCGGCAGGTGGCGCTCATCCTCGGTGTGGTGCCCATGGCCACGCTGGGCGGGCTGATCGCGGTGCACGTGGCGGGCGAAACGCTCAACGTGGCCACTGCCGTGGGCTTTATCGCGCTGTTCGGCGTGTCCATACAGAACGGGATCATCATGGTCGCGAACTTCCGGCGCGTGCGCGGCGAAGGGCTGGCCCTGCAAGCCTCGGTGCTCGAAGGCGCGGCCGAGCGGCTGCGGCCGGTGCTGATGACGGCCACGGTGGCATCGGTCGGCATGCTGCCGGCAGCGCTGGCCACCGGCGTGGGCACCGACGTGCAGCGCGGGCTGGCGACGGTGGTGGTCGGCGGGCTGGTGGTGTCGACGCTGCTCACGCTGTTCATCCTGCCGACGCTGTATTTCGCGATGGAGCGCGTGTTCGAACGCAAGGGCTGGGGCACGCGCTCGCGCCGCGACCGTTAGGAAGGCTGGAGACACAACACATGAAGAAGACAACAAGCCTTGCGGCGCCCGTGGCGGCCGGCATCGTGCTGCTGCTGGGTGGCTGCGCGGTCGGGCCAGACTATGTGCGGCCACCGCTGAACCTGCCCGCGCAGTACACAGCCTCGCCGCCCGCCAGCAAAGAGGCCGAAGGCGTGCCGTTGGCGCGCCTGTCGCCCGAGCTCGACGTGCCGGCGCAGTGGTGGCAGGCCTTTCGTTCGGAGCCGCTGAATGCGCTGGTAACGCAGAGCCTGGCGGGCAACCCGACCATCGAGGCCGCAGATGCCGCCCTGCGCGCGGCGCAGGAGAACGAAGCCGCCGACCGCGCCGCGTTCTGGCCCAGCGTGGCGCTCGGCTATTCGCCCACGCGTCAGCGTGTTGCCAGCGCGGTCGCGAGCCCGGTGTCGTCGAATGCGAACCTGTACACGCTGCACACGGCGCAGGTAACGGTGTCGTACACGCCGGACGTGTTTGGTGCCACGCGCCGGCAGGTCGAGGGCTCGCAGGCGCAGACTGAGCTGCAGCGCTTCCAGAGCGTGGCCGCGAAGCTCACGCTGAGCAGCAACGTGGTGGCGGCTGCGATCACCGAAGCCTCGCTGCGCGCTCAGCAGCAAGCCACGCTGGCCATCATCGAGGGACAGAAAGAAGTGCTGCAGGCCTATCGCAAGCAGCTGACGCTGGGCCAAGTGGCACCAGCCGATGTCGATGCGCAAGAGGCCTCGCTGGCCGCCACAGAGGCCACGCTGCCGCCGCTCGACAAGCAGCTTGCGCAGCAGCGCAACCTGCTGGCCACGCTGGCAGGCCGCTACCCGAGCGAAGGCGTGGCGGCGCATTTCGATCTCGATGCCTTGCAACTGCCGGCAGAGCTGCCGCTGACCTTGCCGTCCAGCCTGGTCGAGCACCGGCCCGACGTTCGCGCGGCCGAGGCGCAGTTGCAGGCAGCCAGCGCCGCCATCGGCGTGGCAGTCGCCGCGCGGCTGCCGAACGTGACGCTGGGCGTGAATTCGTACGGTTCGTCGGCCTATACGCTGTCGGAGCTGTTCAAGTCGTCATCGCTGTTCTGGACCGTGGCCGCCAGCGTGACCCAGCCGATCTTCGACGGCGGCGCTCTAAAGCACCGCGAAGCTGCCGCGCGGGCCTCGTTCGACCAGGCGGCCGCGCAGTACCGCGCGACGGTGCTCGCCGCCTTCCAGGACGTGGCCAACACGCTCGAAGCCATCGATGCCGACACTCGCACGCTGCAGGCGGCCCTGAAGGCCGAGCGCACGGCCTCGCAGAGCCTGGCGCGTACGCGGGCGCAGGTGAGGCTTGGCGATGCCAGCGCACTGTCGCTGCGCATTGCGCAGCAGGCCCAGCAGCAGGCTCTGCTCAACCTCGTGCAGGCCCGCGCGCTGCGGCTGACCGACGCGGCGGCCCTCTTCCAGGCGCTCGGCGGCGGCTGGTGGAATACTGCTGCTCCACCGGCGCAGTTAGCTGCCTCGTCTTCTTCCCATTCCCCCGCATCGCCATGAACATCATCCGCCACGAGATGGGCCCCCGCTTCAGCGAGATGGTGACCGTCGACCTGGGTGCCGCGCGCCTGCTCTATCTCTCCGGCCAGGTGGCCGAGAACCCGTCGCTCGACATCACCGGGCAGATGCGCGAGATCCTGCATCACATCGACGAGATGCTCGCCACGCAGGGCGCGACGAAGAAAGACCTGGTCAGCGTGACGATCTACCTGCGCACCGTGGGCGACTACGCCGCGATGAACTCGGTGTGGGACGAATGGGTGCCCGCCGGCCACACGCCGGCACGCGCCACGGTTGGGGCGAAGCTGATCGACTCCGAATACCGCGTCGAGATCCAGGCCACGGCGGCGGTCGGGCCAGTGCCATGAAAGGTGTGCGTCGCATGATCGCCTTATGGGCGTTGACGCTCGGCGGCTGCGCCGCCTTCGATGCGCACTCGTTCGATCACTCGGCCGGCTGGCGGGCCGCGCAGGTCGTCAGCGTCGGCCGCGCGGGCGATCTGGCCAAGGGGGCCGACCATGATTGCGGCGTCGAGGACGACGCAGCGGCGCCCTACGCCATCGTGCGCTACCGCAATGGCGGCGTGCACACGCGTTCGATCGGCACAGGGCGCTGGCCCGCTGGCGCCTCGCTCAAGGTCGGCGATGAGGTGGAAGTGAACATCCTCGACTGCGCTGCGCCGCTGGCGCTTCTAGGTCAGAGGGGCAGCGTCTCGGGCACGCCGTCGCGCTGAAGCCAGCCTTCGAATTCGTCCGACAGCCGCTGCGCCTCGCGCGTAGCCCGGCCCCAGGCTGAGATGCGCGCCTGCGCGTCGTTGGCGAAGTGGATGAAGTCCTTGCGGTCGGGCAGCTTGCCGTTGGGCAGCGACCGCACCCATTCGGGGTCGGGCGCGAGCACCACCATGCGGTCGAGGAAGCCGCTGGCCTTGTGTCGCCAGCGCAGGCCCTTGTCGAGCCAGCCTGGCACCACCGCCTGCTGGAAATGCGGGTACAGCACGATGCCCTCGTCGGCCGGCTGGTAGTCGAGGTGCAGGTGGTAGTCGGTGATGCCGCCGTCCCAGTAGGCGCCGCGCGGTGCGCCCGGAATGTCGTGCACCGCCGCCAGCAGGAACGGGATGGAGCACGAGGCCTGCAGCACCATGTTGAAGTTGGCCTCGCTCAGCGCATGCTGGCGCGTGCGGAAATCCTTCGTGCCGAAGGGCAAGGCCGCGCCGGGCGTGGAAAACACGCAGCGCTCCAGCCATGCGCCCAGGCTCTTGCGGTGCAGGCTGTTGGTGGCAAAGGCGCCCAGGTAGCCGACCGGCGTGCGCGCCCTGCCCTCGCGCCCGAGGATGTGGCGCCCGCGCGATGTCACCACATGCAGCCGATAGCGCGGATGGCTCAGCACCTCGCCGATGCGCCCGCCGTAGAAGGATTCGAGGCTTTCTGCAAAACGCTCGCTCAGTTGGCTCGGGCTGAGCCGCTTCTGCCCCGGTGGCACTTCGAACTGCTGGTGCACGTAGTCGTGCTCGAAGCGCTCGAAGGCGGCATCAGGGTCGGCCAGGCAGGCCGTCGACAGCCGCCATGCGCCGATGGACGCGCCCACCAGATGCACCTGCTGGCTCGACTGCGTGAGCCAGCGGCCGAAGATGAAGCGATCGAGCGCGCCGAGGATCAGGCCTTTGGGCCCGCCGGCCGCGCCGGGGATGGTGCGCACGTCCTGCGGACGCAGGCCGTGTTGTTCGATGTGCTTGCGGGCCGCGGGGCCGGCGTAGATGCGCAGGGCTTTCATCATGCCGGACGCGTCAGCAAGAAACGTGCATCGCCGCTTGCTACTTGCGCAACCCCTGCAGCTTGGCAAACGCACTCGCCATCTGCCCCGCCGGCTGCGGCGAGTTGTCGCGCCGGCCTTGTTGCTGCTGGCCGCGCCCCGCTCCTTCGAAGCGGTTGTCGCGCGGACCGTCGCGGCGCGCGGGCGCCGCATCGAGCTTCATCGACAGGCCGATGCGCTTGCGTGCCACGTCCACTTCCATCACCTTGACCTTGACGATGTCGCCGGTCTTGACGACTTCTCGCGCGTCGTTGACGAACTTGTGGCTCAGCTGGCTCACGTGGACCAGGCCGTCCTGGTGCACGCCGAGGTCGACGAAAGCGCCGAACTGGGCCACGTTGCTCACGGTGCCCTCGAGGATCATGCCCTCGACCAGGTCCTTGATGTCGTCCACGCCGTCGTTGAAGCGCGCCACCTTGAAGTCGGGGCGCGGGTCGCGGCCGGGCTTCTCGAGTTCGCCCAGGATGTCCTTGACGGTGATGACGCCGAACTTCTCGTTGGCGAACAGCTCGGGCTTCAGCGTCTTGAGCATGTCGGCGCGGCCCATCAGCTCGGCGATGGGCTTGCCGGTCTTCACGATGATCTGCTCGACCAGCGGATAGGTTTCGGGGTGCACGCCGGTGATGTCCAGCGGGTCGGCGCCGTCGCGGATGCGCAGGAAGCCCGCGCTCTGCTCGAAGGCCTTGGGGCCGAAGCCGGTCACGTCGAGCAACTGCTTGCGGGTGGAAAACGCGCCGTTGGCTTCGCGCCAGCGCACCACCGCCTTGGCCACGCTGGCGGACAGGCCCGAGACGCGGCTGAGCAGCGGAACGCTCGCGGTATTCAGATCGACGCCCACCGAGTTCACGCAGTCTTCGACCACGGCCTGCAGCGTGCGTGCGAGCTCGCTCTGGTTCACGTCGTGCTGGTACTGGCCCACGCCGATGCTCTTGGGGTCGATCTTCACGAGTTCGGCCAGCGGATCTTGCAGGCGGCGCGCGATGGAGGCGGCGCCGCGCAGGCTCACGTCCACGTCGGGCATTTCCTGCGAGGCGAATTCGCTGGCCGAGTACACGGAGGCGCCGGCTTCGCTGACGACGACCTTGTCGACCTTCACTTCGGGCGCGCCGGCTTGGGCGGCCATCTTGGCCAGCAGCTTGATGAGGTCGGCGGCCAGCTTGTCGGTTTCGCGGCTGGCGGTGCCGTTGCCGATGGCGATGAGGTTCACGCCGTGCTTGGCGCACAGCTTGCCCAGCGTGTGCAGCGAGCCTTCCCAGTCCTTGCGCGGCTCGTGGGGGAACACGGTGGCGGTTTCGACCAGCTTGCCGGTGGAGTCAACCACGGCCACCTTCACGCCGGTGCGGATGCCCGGGTCCAGGCCCATCACGACGCGCGGGCCGGCGGGCGCCGCCAGCAGCAGGTCGCGCAGGTTGTCGGCAAACACCTTGATGGCGACCTTCTCGGCATCTTCGCGCAGGCGGGTGAACAGGTCGCGCTCGGTCGACAGCGCCAGCTTGACGCGCCAGGTCCAGGCCACGCACTTGCGGATCAGGTCGTCCGACGGGCGAGCCGCATGGCTCCAGCCCAGGTGCAGCGCGATGCGGCCTTCGGCGATGCTGGGCTTGCCCGGTTCGGGCTCCACGGGCAGCACCAGCTTGGCGTCGAGGATGTCGAGCGCGCGGCCGCGGAACACGGCCAGCGCACGGTGCGAGGGCACGCGGCCGATGGGTTCGTCGTACTCGAAGTAGTCGCGGAACTTGGAAACGTCGGCGTTGTTCTCGTCCTTGCCGGCCATCAGGCTGGACTTGAGCAGGCCCTCAGCCCAGAGCCATTCGCGCAGGCCCTGCACCAAGGCGGCGTCTTCGGCCCAACGCTCGGAAAGAATGTCGCGCACACCATCGAGCACGAGCGGCACGGTGGAGAAATCGGGGCCTGGCTTGCCGTCGTCCAGCGTGGTGGCGGGCTGCAGGAAGGCCTTGGCTTCAACGGCCGGGTCCAGCGTAGGGTCGGCCAGCAGCTTGTTGGCCAGCGGCTCGATGCCGAATTCGCGGGCGATCTGGCCCTTGGTGCGGCGCTTTTGCTTGAACGGCAGGTACAAGTCTTCGAGTTCCTGCTTGGTCGGCGCGAATTCGATTGCGGCGCGCAGCTCGGGGGTCAGTTTGCCTTGCTCGTCGATGGCCTTGAGCACCGCCACACGGCGGTCTTCGAGTTCGCGCAGGTAGGAAAGACGCGCTTCCAGTTCACGCAGCTGGGTGTCGTCGAGGCCGTCGGTGGCTTCCTTGCGGTAGCGGGCGATGAATGGAACCGTGGCGCCTCCGTCGAGCAGTTCGACGGCGGCCTTCACCTGGTTCTCGCCGACCTTGATTTCGGCGGCGAGCTGGCGAATGATTTTCTGCATGTCTTGAGCGCGTCCCTGGCAAAGCGCGGGAGTTTGCCATAGGCGCGGACGGCGTCCGTCCGGGCGGCCCGGCGGGCGTGTTACAGCATGCTTTCCGCTTCGGCCCGGGTGCCGGTCGGCGCCTGCGCTTGGCTCGAAACCACCAGTAGCACGCTCAGCCCGCGCGGCGCGGCATTTTCGATTGTCAGCTCGCCGCCTATGGCGTCGGCCCGGGAGCGCATGCTGCGCAGGCCCTTGCCCGTATCGGCGGAAGACGCGCTTCGCGAACCCAGTCCGCGGCCGTCGTCGCGCACCTCCAGCATCAGCAATCCCCGGTCGCGAAGGCCGAAGCGCAGTTCGACACGGGTCGCCTGCGCATGCCGCAGCGCATTGGACATGGCTTCCTGCGCCACCCGGCAGATCTGCATCGCGGTTTCCGGCGGCACCCAGCGGGTGTTGGCCTCGCTGGCGATGTGCCATTCGAGCGCGATGCCGAGCCGGTCGAACGCGGGCTGCAGCCGGTAGCGCACGTGGGCCAGTCGCTCGACGACGCTGGCGGACGTCTGGTCGTCAAGGTCGTCCACCGTCATCTGGAGTTCGAGCAGGCAGTCCTGCAGGGCCATCGACAGGCTACCGGGCCCGGCAGACCGGGGGTCCTGGCTGGCCAGCAGCGCCACCAGCCGGGAGCCCACGCCGTCGTGCAGGTCGTTGGCAATGCGCCGTCGCTCGGCGACCACCGCCTGCGACGGCCGATGGTCTGCGGCGCGGCGCCGGAAGACCAGAAAACAGACGCTGGCGAGGAGCGCGGCAAGCACCGCCACGTTCAGCGCTTGCAGCGCCCAGAAGGCGAACGGCATGTCATCCGCCGTCACGCCGATGGCCGACGTGGCCCGGATGACCTGCGCGGTCACGGGCGTCAGGTGCAGCGCACCCACCAGGCCGGCCCACATCAGGAGCCGCCGGCGCGAGACGCGCGAGCGCAGCCACGTCAACAGCACGCACCACGAGCCGATCGACAGCCACACGAACTGGTCTTCCAGGAAGTGCGGTAAAGAAAAGACCTGCGGCGCCAGCATGGCATGGGCTACAGCAGCCCCCGGTGGGAGGCAAAGCTCACGGCCTGCGCGCGGGTGTGGGCGTGCAGCTTGCGGTAGATGTTCTTGACGTGCGCGTTAACCGTCTGGGCGCTGATGGTGAGCTGCAGCGCGATTTCCTCGGTAACGTAGCCCGTTGCTACAAGTCGTAACACTTCGCGCTCCCGCGCGGATAACGTCGCCTTTGTGTCCGGCGGACGCACCGGATTGACGTTGGAGCGCTTGTGATCGAGGTGCACGAGCAGCCGGCGCGCCAGCCGCGGGGTGATGGCGGCCCCACCGTTCACCACCTGCAGCACGGCCTGGGCATAGCTCTGGAACCACGCGTTCTTGACCAGGTAGCCGGAAGCGCCGAGTTCGAAGGCATGCAGCACCTGGGGTTCGTCCTCGAGCGCCGAGATGACGATGATTTCCGCCGCGCTGCGATGCCGCTTGGCCTCTTCGATGAGCTCGAATCCGCTGCCGTCGCCCAGGCGGATGTCGACCATGAGCACGTCGAACTCATGCTGCAGCAGCAATCGTCGGCCTTCGCGCAGCGTGCCGGCTTGCCCTTCGAGTTGAATGCGCAGGTCGCCCAGCAATTCCTGGGCGATGACGCGACGCACGAAGGGGTCGTCGTCCACCAGCAGGACGCGCACGGGTTTGGTCTGTTGCCCGGTTAGGAAATCAGGCCACGGGAGAGTGTCGGCGGACGGCGAGAGAAGCCCGCCGAACTGGCCGGGATTGGCGTATTGCCTACCCCCGCTGCCCACATCTGTCAATGAAATGTCGAGATCGCTTTCCATTCCAGCCCCTTTGTGACAAATAGCACATCTTGTTCGTGACCAAAAGTTAATTCATTTCTACTCAGATTTTGAGTTTCAGTTTTTTTGATTACTTTGGTTGCATTTTGTTTCGACTAGTCAACAATGTCCATCGAAAGTTGTAGTTTTTCCCTCGGCCGCCGCATCGAGGGGTCCCTCCCCGCGGCCCCCCGAAATGGTGCAAAACACACCTTTCGCCATAGCCTTGCTCTACCCAGCACTGGGCATTTTTCCCCGGTTCCTCGACGCAGAAACTGCACCTCGGTCGTGACGGAAGCATTTCAAGCAGTGCCGCTGACCGTTAGCTGATGGCCGGATTGATCCGGCAATCGGGTTCGTTTCAACAACTTTCGAGGAAGCATCATGAAGAAGACACTCATCGCGATCGCAGTGGTTCTGGTTGGAAGCGTTGCCTCGGCAACCAGCACCACGGCCCTCGCCGCCACCAGTACGACGACCGGCTCTTCCAGTTCCGCCGGATCTGTGGCCGCCAGCTCGGGCACGGGCAGTGCACTGAGCTACAACGCAGCCAACTCCAGCTCGTCGGCCAACGCCAACGCTGCAGGCGGCGCGGTCAGCTTTCCGGGTCTGCGCATCGGTGGCGCAACGGCAGGCGGCTCGGCGACCACGCAAGGCCGCGTGACCAGCGTGGCTGCAACGACAGGCAATGGCGCCGCAGCGGGCGCTGCCAATGCCTCGGCCAATGCAGGCGCGACCGCCAATGCCAACTACAGCGCGGGCGGACCCAACTCCGTGAGCGGCAGCGCAGGCGGAACCGCCGGCTCCACGACCAACAACACGGCCGCAACGGCCGCGGGTCCTGGCGGTGGCCTGGCTGTGGTAACGCGCACCTCCGGCACGACGTCGAGTTTCAATGCCTCGTCGGGCGCCATCAACGGCTTCGTCAACGGCACGACCACCTCGGCAACGGCTGGCTCGACCGGCGGCTCCTTCGGCGTGACCAACCTCAGCTTCGGCAATGCCGCCGGCTTCAGCAACGGTGGCGGTACCGGCGGCCTGGCTGGCTCCGGTGCAACTGCATCGGCTCCCTGAGCCCTTCTCGCACAGGTTGTTGCACTCAGAAATGGGGAGGGGCTAGCCCCTCCCCGGCTTCCAAAGGAGTTGAGAACATGAAAAAACTTATTGTCCTGACCTTGCTGGGCTTGTCCGCGGGCGCCATGGCGCAGACCACGGCGGGCGGTGCCAACAACCAGTCATCGAGTTCAGCCACCACCTCGGCCCAGGGCAACACCCAGGCCGTGAACTTCAACACCAACACCCCCGCGGACACCCGGGCGACGCTGAACCAGAACGTCAACAACACGGGCGCCACGACGAGCACCGTCGACTACCGGGGCAGCTACACGATCAAGAACGTGCCATCGGTCAACGGCCCCAACCTGACGACGAGCAACGACACCTGCATGGGCAGCACGAGCGCCAGCGCGAACGGACCGGGCGTCGGACTCAGCTTCGGCACCACCTGGACGGACGAGCACTGCAAGCGCCTGAAGATGAGCCGCGAGCTCTGGAACAAGGGCATGAAGGCAGCCTCGCTCGCCATGGACTGCATGGACCCGGCGGCCCTGGCAGCGCTGGAGATGACGGGCACGAAATGCCCGCAGTCGATGACTGCGGACGAACGCGTGACCGCCTACGGGCCGCAGGCGTCGGCAATCGGTGCACCTGCGGCACCGCCGCGCCCGGTGGCTGCGGCTGCGCCAGCGGCCCCCGTCGCAGTGGTACCGGCGGCGGCGCCGCCAGCACCCGTCGCCGAAGTCGCACCCGCCGCGCAGCCGGTGGCCACGGCCCAGGACGAGCCTCCGGCAGCGGTGTCGATGCCCGTTGCCAGCGCCACGGTGACGGCAATGGACCCGGGCGAAGCGGCGGCCATTCGCGCGGCACGGCCGGCCGGCGACGTTGCGTCCGCATCGATGGCAGTCCGGCAATGACCGCGTGGAGCCTGACATGACCAGGACCGTAATCCTCTGGCTGGCGGCCTGCTGCACGGCGACAGTCGCGGCTGCGGCGGCCGCGCCCTCGCCTCCGGTGCTGCGCATCGAGCGGATGAACATGGGCAGCGGCTTGCAGAACGCACGGGGCACCGAAAACGCCGAACCGGTCGGCACCCTGGGCGTGTGGCACGTGCCGCAGTACCTGCCGGGCTTTCCGACAGCCGCGACGATCTGGCCGCGCGTGATCATCCTGCAGTGCGCCAGCGACCTGTGCTCCGGCTACGAGATCACTCCGGAGATGGGACGCGGCGAATACCTCTTCTTCGTGCCGGAGAAGAAGTAAACAGGCGGCGTTGGCCCGCGCGCCGGACGGCCGCGGGCCCGCGTTGCCTTACCCTTCGCGGATGACATTCCTCGCGCGCGTCCTGCGCGTCTTGCGTGCCCTGCTCCGCGCCGTTGGCACCGCGCTCATCGTTCCCCTGCTGCTCTTCGAGGAGTGGGGCTGGGAGCCACTGGCTGCGCTGGCGGCACGGCTGTCCCGCCTTCCCTTCTGGGCCGCGCTCGAAGAACGGTTGCGCCGGCTGCCGCCCTGGGGCGCAGTGCTGGCCTTCTTCGTGCCCGTGTTGCTGCTGCTTCCGGTGAAGGTGCTGGCTCTCTTTCTCTTCAGCCGCGGCCATGCAGCCACGGGCCTCACCGTGCTCGTGCTGGCCAAGCTGGCGGGCACGGCCATCGTCGCGCGGATCTTCCAGCTGGTCGAAGGGCCGCTGATGCGCATTCCATGGTTTGCCCGCTGGTATCCGCGGTGGAAGGCCTGGAAGGACCACGTGCTCACCATCGTTCGCCAGAGCCGTCCGTGGCGCGTGGTGCGGGCGCTGAACCGGCGCATTTCGCGGGGCTGGCGGCGGTTCAGGGAAGGTTGATTTTGCTCATTTTTACCCGGGTATATTGTTATTTCAATTTAACCCGGGTAATATTTGATGCATGAACCTCTCTGAAGAAACCCGGCGCGCCCTCACCCGCCATTACAAGGAAACCCCGCGCCCGGCCGGCGTCTTCGTCATCAGAAACACGCTGAGCGGTCGCGTCTACGTGGCCGGCAGCCTCGACGTCGAAGGCGCGATGAACCGCGCGCGCTTCGAGCTGAACATGCCCGCTCATCGCAACAAGGCGCTCCAGCAGGACTGGAACGCCCACGGCGCCGGCCATTTCACCTTCGAAGTGATCGACCGGATCAAGGAGCGCGAAGACCCCGATTTCGATCGCAAGGCCGAACTCGACAAGCTCCTGCCACTCTGGCAGGAAGAGCTTCAATGCTTCGGCCCGAACGGCTACAACACACCATGAGCGCCCACGCAACGTACGGCGGCGAGATGCCGCACGCCGGAGCGCATCAGCGAGTAGATTACGCACCTCGTTTCGCTTGGCACCCCCAGGAACAAAACACCCGAATGTCATCTGACACCCTACCCACCACCCTGACCGTGTTCTTCGGCTTCCAGCGCGTCGCACAGGGCAGCAAGGCCGAAGTGCTCGACCAGCTGCGCCGCCGCGACGACCCCGGGCCGTACCTCGTGTTCGACGACCAGACCGGCACGCAACTCGACCTCGACCTGCGCGAGCTGTTGCCCGAATTGCGCGATCACGAAGCCGAGCACCGCGACGATGCCCCGCGCGGCGTCGGCCGGCCCAAGCTCGGCGTGGTCGCACGCGAAGTCACGCTGCTGCCGCGCCACTGGGACTGGCTCGGACGCCAGCCCGGCGGCGCCTCGGTCGCGCTGCGCAAGCTGGTCGACGACGCCCGCCGCGTGAACGCCGAGCGCGACACCGTGCGCGCCGCGCACGAGGCCACCTACCGCTTCATGACCGCGATCGCGGGCAACCTGCCCGGCTTCGAGGAAGCCACCCGCGCGCTGTTCGCCGGCGAAGAGCAACGCTTCGGCAACCTGATCGAGCCCTGGCCCGCCGACGTGCGCGCCCATCTGCAGAAACTGTCGGCCGCAGGCTGGCCTCCCCAATGAGAACAACTCCCGAGACAACCGGCGCCGGCAGCGGCGCCGACCCTAGCGGCCTGCAAGGCGTGCCCGTGGCGCCGGTGAACGCGCCGCGCCCGCTATGGAAGGTCTTTCTTTTCTTCCTCGCGCCGATGTTGCTCAGCAACATCCTTCAATCGCTCTCCGGCACGCTCAACAACGTGTACGTCGGGCAGATGCTCGGCGTGGGCGCGCTGGCCGCCGTGTCGAGCTTCTTTCCGGTGATGTTCTTCTTCATCGCCTTCATCATCGGCCTGGGCGCCGGCGCCTCGGTGCTGATCGGGCAGGCCTGGGGCGCACGCGACGTTGCCAAGGCCAAGGCCGTGGCCGGCACCACGCTCACCGTCGGCGTGCTGATGGGCCTGGTGATCGCGGTGTTCGGCGGCGCGTTCACCACGCCGATGCTGGCCGCGCTGGGCACGCCGCCCGACGTGCTGGCCGACTCCACGCGCTACGCCCGCATCATGCTGATCGCGATGCCTGGCGTGTTCGTGTTCCTGCTGGCCACCGCGATGCTGCGCGGCGTGGGCGACACCGTCACACCGCTGCTCACGCTGGTGATCTCAACGCTCATCGGGCTGGTGGTCACGCCCGCGCTCATTCGCGGCTGGGGCGGCCTGCCGCAACTCGGCGTGGCGAGCGGCGCATGGGCGTCGGTGCTGTCTTTCATCGTGGCGACCACCTGGCTCGGCTTTCGGCTGCGCCAGAAAAAGAGTCCGCTCGCGCCTGACGCGGCGTTCATGCGCAACTTGCGTATCCAGCCGCAATTGCTGAAGGCCGTGCTGCGCATCGGCGTGCCCACGGGCGTGCAGATGATCGTCGTGGCGCTGGCCGAAGTGGTGCTGCTCTCGATGGTCAACGGCTACGGCTCGAAAGCCACGGCGGCCTACGGCGCGGTGAACCAGGTGGTGGCGTACGTGCAGTTCCCGGCGATCTCGATTGCCATCACCGCGTCGATCCTCGGCGCGCAGGCCATCGGTGCGGGTCGCGCCAACCGGCTCGGCGCAATCGCGAAGACGGCGCTGCTGATGAACCTGGTGCTGACCGGCGGGCTGGTGCTGCTGGGCTACCTGTTCTCGCGGCCGCTGATGGGCTTTTTCATCACCAGCGCGCCAGTCATCGAGATTGCCCAGACGCTGCTGCACATCATGCTGTGGAGCCTGGTGATCTTCGGCATGGCCGCTGCGCTGTCGGGGATCATGCGGGCCAGCGGCTCGGTGCTGGTGCCCACGCTGATTTCCATCGTCTGCATCCTCGGCGTGGAAGTGCCGGTGGCCTGGGTCATGAGCCACCGCATCGGGCTCGACGGGATCTGGATCGCCTACCCCGTGACCTTCGGCGCGATGCTGCTGCTGCAGACCGCGTACTACCAGCTGGTGTGGCGCAAGAAGGCAATCCACCGGCTGGTGTAGCCGCCACACCTTGGCCGGGGCGACGGCGGATCACTCCCCGTCGAAGGCCTTCTGCGCCGCGGCGAGATCGAGCTTGACCATCTTCATCATCGCCTCCATCGCGCGGGCGGCCTTGGCCGGGTCCTTGTCCTGGAACATGCGGATCATGGCCGTGGGCGCAATCTGCCACGACACGCCGTAGCGGTCGGTGAGCCAGCCGCACTGCACGGGCTCGCCGCCGCCTTCGAGCAGCTTGTCCCAGTAGTTGTCGACCTCGGCCTGCGTCTCGCACTTCACGAACATCGAGATGGCCGGGTTGAACTTGTACTGAGGCCCGCCGTTGAGCACCATGAACTCCTGCCCTTCGAGCTCGAAGGTCGCGGTGAGCAGCGAGCCCTTCTTGGCTGGGTTGACGTCGCCCCAGAGCAGTTTGTCGGTCACGCGTGAGTTCGGGAAGATGGAGGTGTAGAACTTCAACGCGTCTTCGCCGTTGCCGTCGAACCAGAGGCAGGGAACGATCTTCTGCATGGGATCTCCTTTGCTTGAATGATGAACCTTGAGGTTCAGTATCAAAGCGGCAGGAGGCTCTTGTCAACCCGTGCAACGCCTGTCAGTGAGAAGTTGACAGGCTCGTCCTTCCCGGCCATCAGGCGATGCGGTAGAAGCCCTGGTCGCTACGCACGCCCGCATTCTTCGTGAACGCGACCGGATCGAAGCCTTCCTCGGCGAACTTCCTCTTCACGAATTCGGCGGCCGAGGCCATGGCCTGCTCGCTTGCCCACTCGACCAGCGTCACCACGTTGAACTCGCCGCTGCCGCCGGTCTGGTCCAGCACGTAGGTGCGCTGGCAGCCCGGCCAGGTGCGCAGCGTCTGCTGGATGCGCTGCATCTGGGCGATGAACTCGTGGCGAGCTTCGGCGGGCACGACAAACTTGTCGATGCGAAATACGGGACCGGATTGGAGGGCGATGGCATCGTTCGGCATGAAGCGGGTTCCTTGGTGAGAAAAATGCGCACAGGACCTGCGCGCTGAAAGTTATTCTCAAACCTCAAGTAAAGTTGAGGTCAAGAGGTTTTTCTCCACATGAACGACGCACTGCAAAAGGCCGGCATCTCCCCCACGCTCACCGTCGGCGAGGTCGCGCGCCGCAGCGGCGTCACGGTGTCCACCCTGCATTTCTACGAGGCGCAGGGCCTGATCGACAGCACCCGCACTGCAGGCAACCAGCGGCGCTATCCGCGCACGGTGCTGCGGCGCGTGGCCTTCGTGCGGGTAGCGCAAAGGGTAGGCATTTCGCTTGCCGACATCGGCACGGCGCTGGCTACCCTCCCCGCGTCCGCTGCGCCCAGCCGCGAAGACTGGGCCCGCCTGTCGGCCTCGTGGCGCGCCGAGCTGGATGAGCGCATGGCGCAGCTGCAGAAACTGCGCGACACGCTCGACGACTGCATCGGCTGCGGCTGCCTGTCGATCGACCGGTGCAAGCTGCGCAATCCGCTGGACCGGCTGGGCGCCGAGGGCCAAGGGCCGCAACGCTTGCTGGTGAGGCGCGGCGCCTAGAAGTCGTAGAGCGCCGCCGGGTTGTCCACCAGAATGCGCCGCCGCGTGTCGTCGCTGGTTGCCCAGGAAAACAGCAGGTCGTACAGCGGCGCGCTTTCGGGCCTGGGGTTGCGCCCCGGGTGCGGCCAGTTGCTGGCCCAGAGGCAGCGCTCGGGAAACTTCTCGGCCAGCGTGCGGGCCAGCAGGCTCACGTCGTCGTAGCCGGGCGCGCCGGTCTTCGAGGTCTCGTAGGGCGCCGAAAGCTTGATCCACACGCGCCCCGAATCGAGCACGCGCAGCAGCGACTGGAACGACGGATGATCCGGCGCCACCGGCTCCAGGAACTTGCCGTTGTGGTCCAGCACCAGCCGGCACGGCAGGCGCTTGAGCACTGCTTCGTGCTCGGGCATCGTGCGGCCGTCAAGCTGCAGGTTGACCATCCAGTCGGCATTGGCCAGCCGTGCGGCCATCGGTTCGAGCGACGCCCAGCTCAGCACGCCGCCGATCATCATGTAGCGCACGCCGCGCATGCCGCCTGCGTGCAGGCGCGCGATCTCGGCATCGGCCACGTCGGGCGCTACCAGCGCAATGCCGCGCGCTGCATTGCCGAACTGGGCCAGCGCATCGAGCGTGCAGCTGTTGTCGAAGCCGTAACCCGTGGGCTGCACGACCACGGCGCGGTCGATGCCCAACAGCTGCTGCACCTGTTCGCGGTAAGCCGACACGGGCGAATGCGGCGGCACCCACGCGACGTTCGGAATCAGCGGGAAGCGGTCTTCGTAGATGTGGACGTGGCAGTCGCAAGCGCCGGGGTAGCGCGCATTCCGGGTCGGTTCCATGGGGCTCTCTTTGCGGGATGTGTGGATCGGACGTTCAGGTGCGAGCGCCGAAGGCCTGCTGCCAGCGATAAGCCTCGGCCGCGTTCACTGCGCCCTTTGGCGCCCTGCCCTGGAAGATTTCGGCCAGCTGCGACACGGTTTCCATCGCCTGATGCTCGACGGCCGCCGGCGTGAGTCCACCGATGTGCGGCGTGGCAATCACGCGCGGGTGAGTCGCCACGCGCGTCGACGGCATCTGGTCGGGCGCGCGGCCCACGTCCACAGCGCATCCCGCGATCGTGCCGGCATCGAGCGCGGCAAGCAGCGCGTCTTCATCCACCAGATTGCCGCGCGATGCATTGATGAAGAAGGCGTGCGGCTGCATCGCGGCGAAGGTCTTGGCATTCATCATGTTCTCGGTCGCCTCGGTGGCCGCCGCGAGGCAGACCACGAAGTCCGACTGCGCCAGCAGCGCGTCGAGCTCCACCTGCGCGAACTCGGCCCGGCCTGTCGCGGTGTACGGGTCATGCACCAAGATGCGCATGCCCAGCGCCAGCGCGACATCGCACAGGTAGCGGCTGATCTGCCCATAGCCGATCACGCCCAGCGTGCTCCCGCGCAACTCGCGCCCCATCGCCGGCACCACGGGCTGGCCCGCGTGGTAGCCCTCGGCCGAGGCGCTGATGTGCCGACCCAGGTCGATCATCACGCCCACGATCCACTCCGACACCGAGGGGATGAACCCCGCGCTCGCCTGCGTCACCAGCACGCCGTGCCGGCTGGCGGACGCCACGTCGATGTTGCGGATGTCGATGGCGCAGCGCACGAAGGCCTTGAGCTGCGGCAGCGCGGCGAACAGCGCCTCGTCGCCCACCGTCTGACGGTAGGAAATGATGGCGTCGCAGTCGTGTGCCAGTTCGGCCAGCTCGCGCGACGAGAGATCGGTGTCCGTGGGGTTGAAGCGCACCTGCGCGATGGCCTGCAGGGCGGCGGCGGCGCGGTCGCCGAAATAGTGGGCGAGCTTGCTTTGCGGATGGCTGACGAAAACCGTGGTCATGAAAAAAGACTTCTGCTCAGGGAAAGAAAAGAACTAGCCGCGCGGCGGCGCCACCGATTCGCGCGCCACCAGCGTGGGCGCAAAAACGAACTCCTGCGTCGAGATCGACGGATCCGACAGCCGGCTCATCACCCGCTCGACCATCACCTGCGCCATCTCGGGCACCGGCACGCGCACCGAGGTCATCGCGGGGTGCATCAGCGTCGAGAGAAACACGTTGTCGATGCCGATGACCGACACGTCCTGCGGCACCTCCAGGCCCGCATCGCGAAAACCCGCCATCAGGCCGAAGGCCAGCAGGTCGTTCACGCCGATCACGCCGGTCGGGCGATTCTTCGACTTCGCGATGAGCCCTGCCTGCATGCGGCCGAGCTCGCTCATCATCGAATCGCCGTATTCGTCGACCGGCATGCCTTCGATGACCTGCGCGCTGCCCTCGAGGCCCGCGCTCTTCGCGGCCGCCAGGAAGCCGTTGATCTTCTCGCTGCGGCTCATGGTGCGGCCCGACGGGGTGATGAAGGCTAGCCGGCGGTGCCCCTGGTCGATCAGGTGCTGCGTGGCGATGCGCGACGACTCGAAGCTGTCGACCGTCACGTGGTCGATCACCGAGGCCCCACCCGATGCGGCGGGCGTGGCGCGCCGGTCGTAGCTCACCACCACCAGTCCGCGCTCGGCGGCGGCCTCCACGTGCTGCTCGTCGACCAGCGACGAGATGATGATCACGCCGCGCACGCCATGCGCCATCAGGTCCTCGAAGAAATGCGCTTCCTTGGCGGCGTCGCGGTAGGTGTTGCCGATCATGATGCGAAAGCCGTAGCGCTCCTGCGCCAGCGTTTCCACCTCGCGGGCGATGAAGCCGTACATCGGGTTGGCCATCGACGGCACCAGCAGCCCGATCAGCGGCGTGTACCCCGTCTTGAGTTGCCGCGCCGAGGTGTTGGGCCGGTACTTGAGCTCGCGGATGGCGGTCTCGACGCGCGCCAGCGTCTCCTTGGCCATGCGGTCGCTGCGCCCGTTCAACACGTTCGACACGGTGCTGGTCGACACCCCCGCCCGCTGGGCGACATCGCTGATTCTGCTCACGGCATCCTTCCTGTTGTCTCTGGTCTTTGTCTTGTCGCGGTCCGTTCACATCCCCATGCGCAGCGGCAGCCACGTGGAGAAGGCCGGCACCAACACCAGCACCACGAGGGTAACGAACAAGACGGCCAGGTATTTCATCATCGGCCGCGCCACGTCCTTCACCTGCGTGCCGGTGATCGCGCAGGTGGCGAACAGGCCCAGCCCGACCGGCGGCGCGAACAGCCCGAAGCCCATGGCAATGACCATCACCGTGCCGAAGTGCAGCGGGTTCACGCCCAGCTGCGAGGCAATGGGCGTGAGCAGCGGTCCGAAGATGATGAGCGCCGGCGCGCCCTCGAGAATGGCGCCGAACACGATCATGATGAGCACCGACAGCATCACGAACATCGTGCTGCCGTACGAGTGCGCGAAGCCGATCATGTACTCCGACAGGTACTGCGGAATCTGCTGGATCGTGAGCGCAAAAGACAGGCTCGACGCCGCTGCCACGATGAACAAAATGCCCCCCGCCATCGACGCCGAACGCACGAACAGCCGCGCCACCGACTTCACCGTGAGCTCGCGAAAGGCCAGCCAGCCCACCACCAGCGCATAGACCACCGCGAACGAAGACACCTCGGTCGAGGTGGCAATGCCCGAGGTCACGCCCTTGCCGATCATCGCCACCATCACCAGTGCCACCAGCGCGCCGCCCAGCAGGCGGAACATGGGGGTGCGCACGTCGAAGGCCTCGTCGGGGTTGATCTTCGTGCCCACGTAGATGGTCACCGCAGCCAGCGACACCGCCAGCACCACGGCCGGAATCAGCCCCGCCATGAACAGCCCGGCAATCGAGATGTTGGCCACGAAGCCCATGATGATCATGTTGATGCACGGCGGAATGGTCTCGGCCATCACCGCGGTGCAGGCCAGCAGGCCGGCGGTTTCGTTCGGGTCCTGCTTCGTCCTGCGCACGGCCGGCATGATGATGCCGCCCACCGCCGCGATGTCCGCCAGCTTGGAGCCCGACACGCCCGAGAAGAACGCCGTGGCCGTGATGGTGATGAGCCCCAGCCCGCCGCGCAGCCGCCCGAACATGCGCAGCAGCAGCTCGATGAGCCGCGACGACATGCCGTTGGCCTCCATCAGCAGGCCCGCCAGCACGAAGAACGGAATGGCCAGCAGCACGTAGTGGTCGGTGCCCGCCATCACCTGCTGCGAATACACCAGCATGGGCAGCGACGGGTCGGCCATGAAGAACACCAGCGACGACAGCGCAAGCACAAAGGCAATGGGCATGCCCAGTGCCATGCCGCCGAGAAAGCCCGCCACGAGCAGCGCCCAGGGTGGAATGGCGTGCTCGCTCATCAGCGTGTTCCAGCCCACCACCGCGGCCGTCAGCGCCAGCCCCACGCCCAGCGTGGACCACACCACGCGCGAAGGCCCGTTCACCGCATTGGCCAGCCCGAACAGCGTCATGAACAGGCTGCCGATGGCCACCGGGTACACGTAGATCCACTGCGGCAGGCCGATGGAGGTCGTCATGTTGTACGAATCGAGCAGCAGCTCGCACGACGAGGCGAAGAGGCTCGCCGACACGCCCACGATGATCCAGCTGCCGAACTGGATCAGCGCCGGCTGCCAGCGCACCGGCAGCATGCCGCGGAACAGGTCCACGCCCACGTGCTGGCTGCGCGCCAGCACTGTGGCCGCGCCAAAGAACACCTGGATCACCATCAGCGCGCGCGCCACCTCCTCCGCCCAGTCGAAGGGGTCATGCAAGAAGTAGCGGAAGATGACCGAGACGAAGACGACCACCACGTCGATGGCCAGCACCACGCCGGCCACGTACTCGGTCATGCGCATCAGCCAGGCGAGCCAGCGGCCTGCGGCGTGGCTGGCATCGAAGCCAAGCGCGGGTTGCAACGGAAGCGACATGCTCGACATGGCGCTTCAGGCCCGAGCGCCGTTGATGGCGGCAAACAGCGGCCCCGTCTCCGGGTACTGCTTGGCGAAGCCGGCCCAGAGCTTCGTTTCCATTTCCTTGCGGACCTGGTCGCGCTCGTTCTTTGCCATGGGCGTGAAGGTGATGCCGAGCTTTTTCAGCTCTTCCATCACCTGCTGCGTGCGCTCGTTGCCAATCTGGCGCTGCTGCAGCGTGGAGTCGGCCGCGGCCTTCAGGAAGGCCGGGCGCAGCGCGGCGGGCACGCGGTCCATCGCGCGCTTGCCGGCCACGCAGACCATCGGGCTGAACAGGTGCTCGGTCATCCAGCAGTGCTTGACCACCTCGTTGAGCTTGTTGGCCAGCACCGTGCCCGCGTCGTGCTCGAAGCCGTCGACCACGCCGGTCTGCGCCGCCATGTAGAGCTCGCCGAAGGAAATCGGCGTGGGGATCGCGCCCATGATCTTGAAAGTCTCGATGAAGGCTGGCGTGGGCAGCACCCGCAGCTTCACGTTCTTGATGTCGGCCAGCCCCTTCACCGGCTGCTTGGTGTAGACGTTGCGCGCGCCGTAATGCGCTCCCCAGGTGATGATCTGGCAGCCCGTGCTCTTGACCAGCATGTCGTTGAGCTTCGGCCCCACGCCCGCCTCCACCGCACGCGCCACGTGCTCGTAGCTGTCGAACAGGTAGCCCAGGTCGAGCATGCCCAGCTGCGGCGTTACCGTGGCCCAGATCGAAGAGCCCGTGAGCATCATGTCGATGGAGCCCACCTTCACCTGCTGCACCACGTCGCTTTCCTTGCCGAGCTGGTTGTTCGGAAAGTAGTCGATGCGGATCTGCTCGCCCACCGCTTTCTTCAGGTTGGCCTGCATCAGCTGCACCCACGCGAAGTGCGAGGAATTGAGGTCGGCCACGTGGGAAGACGACAGCCGTAGCGCCACGGTTTTTTCCTGTGCGAAGGCGTGCTGCGAGAAACCCGCCGTCGCCGCAGCAAGCGATAAGGCGGACGATGACTGGACGAACCGGCGGCGTGAAAGCGAGGTCATTTTCTTGTCTCCTGGAGGGTTGTCGGGTCGTGCGCCCGTTTTTGGTGGAACGATTTACTGTATCGATACACAAGAATGCCGACAATGCACTTCCGATAGGTGTTTTCCTTCGTAAACGAGGTAAAGACCGCGCGCTGCAAAGCAAAAGGCAGAATGGAAAAACCACAGGACGCCGCATGACCACCATCACTTCATCGACACCCGACGCCGCCCGCGCCTACGCCGTCGAAATGCATGGCGACCAGAAGTACGGCCCGCATCCGTACGTGCACCACCTGGACGCCGTGGTCGCCCTGCTCCGGCCTTACGGCGACAAAGCGCGCGTCATCGGCTACCTGCACGACGTGGTCGAGGACACCGAGGCCACGGTGTCCGATGTGCGATCACGCTTCGGCGAACTGGTGGCGGCCTGCGTCGCGCTGCTGACCGACGCGCCCGGCGCCAACCGCAAGGAGCGCAAGGCCAAGACCTATGCGGCGCTGGCGAAGGTGACGGGCGACGAAGAACTTGCGCTGGTGGTGAAGGCCGCCGACCGGCTGGCCAATGTGCGGGCATGCGTGGCGGACGGGCATCGCACGCTCTGGGACACGTACCAAGGCGAGCACCCGACCTTCAGGGCCGCCGCGTTCAGGGCGGGGCAATGCGACCCGCTGTGGAGCGAACTGGACACCCTGCTCTCGCCCGTGCACGCGCCCTAGCGAGGCTCGCGCGGCGCGCTCATCAGGTGCCGCAATCGCTGCCCAGGTCCGTCTTGCTGCGCGCCAGCGGCCGGATGGCGTTGCTCCCCGTGGTCAAGGGCTCGACCACCTCGCGGCGGAACGCTTTCAGCGCCTTCGGGGTGTCGGGGCCTGTGCGCGAGGCCTCGATGGCGATGCGCCCTCCCGGCAGGCGCCATTCCTCGACCCTGAGATTTCCCCGCTGCTTGAGCCCGAGCCGTGTCGTCGTGCTTTCGCAAGCCGCGAAGCGGGCTTGCAGTGCTGCGGGGACTGGCGGCGGCGCGCTCGTCGATTGCACGGTGCAACTGCGCGAAAACGCGCGCACCGGATCAGCCGCGCCAGTGAACGACACGTCGATTTCGTCTTTTGTCTCGTCCTTCGGACCGACCAGCGGACCCGCCGGGCACTGCGCGCCGGCAAAGCTGGGCGCCGGAGGCAGCGGCGAGTCGCTGCGCAGCTTGTAGGTCAGCTCGTGGCGCGCCTTGCTCGTGCGCTCCCGCTCGCGAAGGATGGCCCTTGCACCGACAACGCCCGTGGGCGCCTTCACCTCGCTGGCGTAGCGCACCCTGAAGAGGTCCGTTTCGATGTCGTTGTCGCCCGGCGCCAACCGAGCGAGTGCCTCTGCCGCGGTCTTGGGGCCGCCCTGAGATGGATCCCAGCGAATCGCATACTCCGCCTGCGCTGCTGCCGCGCCCGATGCAAAGACGCCGATGCCGCACGCCAGCACCATGACCCATCCGGTTCGTTGCTTCATGACGGTTCCCTCTCCTTGGTGTGCTTCATTCTAGGAAGCAGGTCTTTCCGCCGCATCCCCTGGAAAGAGGATTGCTTGCGCACGCAATCGTCTAGGCGCGGCGAGGGTTCGAGAACTCCATCACCCCGTCATCCACCGCCCCAAAGCGCAGGCTGACAAGGTCGCGCGCGTAGTTCTGATACACCCGCCACGGCGCGCGCGAACCCTGCTTCGGAAACCTGCCCACCGCGCGCTGCACATAGCCCGACGAGAAATCGAGCCAGGGCTCGGGCGCCAATGCGGGGTCGGTGTTGCGCGGCGTGCATTGGGTGCAGCCATGCTTCTCCATGTGATTGAGCAGCCGGCAGACGTATGCGCAGGTCAGGTCGCTCTTGAGCGTCCATGAGGCGTTCGTGTAGCCGAACGACGAGGCCAGGTTGGGCACGTCGCTGAACATCATTCCCTTGTAGTTGAAGGTCGCGGCCGGGTCCACGCGATGGCCGTCCACGTCGATCTGCACTCCGCCGAGCACCTGCAGTTCGAGGCCGGTGGCGGTGACGACCACGTCGGCCCCCAACTCAGCGCCCGACTTCAGCCGGATGCCGCCCGACGTGAAGGCGTCGACCCGGTCCGTGACCATTGAGGCGCGCCCGGCCCGGATGGCCGCGAACAGGTCGCCGTCGGGCACGAGGCAGATGCGCTGGTCCCACGGGTTGTAGCGCGGCGTGAAGTGCGTGGCGATGTCGTAGTCGGGGCCGAGAGCCTGCCGCACGCCGCCAAGAATCATCCGCTTCGCGCGGTCCGGCTTGCGCCGCGCGAGGCGGAAGAAGTACATGGCCAGCAGCACGTTCTTCCAGCGCGTGAGGCCATAGGCCAGCTTGTCCGGTAGAAAGCGCCGCAGCCCGTGCGCGATGGGGTCTTGCGCCGGCCGCGCGACAACGTAGGTGGGCGAGCGCTGCAGCAGCACGACATGCGCGGCCGTCTTCGCCAAGGCCGGCACCAGCGTCATCGCGGTTGCGCCGCTGCCGATCACGACCACCCGCTTGCCGCTGCAGTCGAGGTCTTCGGGCCAGTGCTGCGGATGGACGACGCGGCCCGTGTAGTCGCCAATGCCCGCGAACTCGGGCGTGTAGCCGGCTTCGTACCTGTAGTAGCCGCTGCACAGGAATAAGAAGTTGCAGCGCATGCGTAGTGGAAGACGCTCGGGGCCGTGCTCGACATCGACGCTCCAGCACGCATCGGCCGTCGACCAGGAGGCGCGCACAACGCGATGGTTGAAGCGGATCTTTCGGTCGATGCCATGCTGCGCCGCCGTCTCGCGCAGGTAGTTCAGGATCGTGGGCCCATCGGCAATGGACTTCGCCTGCGTCCACGGGCGGAACGAATAGCCCAGCGTGTACATGTCGGAATCCGAGCGCACGCCCGGATAGCGGAACAGGTCCCAGGTGCCGCCGCTGCGTTCTCGCCCTTCGAGGACGGCGTAGCTTCGGCCCGGGCAGTTCGCTTGCAGGTGGTAGCCAGCGCCGATGCCCGAGAGGCCGGCGCCGACGATCAGGACATCGACGTGCTGCACCTGCTGTCGCTCTTCTTCCTGCATCGACTTGTCTCCTTAGCCCTTGCCGACCGGACCTCCTGCGGCGGGAGTGCCCCGGATCATCAGCCACGCGCTCGCCGCACTCAGCACGGCCAGCCCGGCGCTCAGCAGCATCACCCAGCGAAAGCCCGCGACGAAGGATTCGGCCACGGCCCGCTTGACGGCCACCGCCGTGGCGGCATCCACGCCCGGCGGCAGCGCCGCGCCGGCCAGCTTGCTGCGCTCGCCTTCTAGAAAAGCCGACACCTGCGCCGAGGCGCCCATCTCGCGCAGGTTGTTCGCCAGCGCCGCGTCGAAGGCCCAGGCCATGATCGCGCCGAACACGGCAATCGCCAACACCGCCGCCGCGCGCGACACGGCGTTGTTCACGCCCGAGGCCACGCCCGCCAGGTCGGGCCCAACCGCATTCATGACCGTGGTCGTCAGCGGCGCCACCGTCACCGTCATGCCGAAGCCCAGCACCACCGCGGCCGGCAGAAAGCCGCTCCAGTAACTCGCCCCCACGCCCGGTAGCGCGAACAGCGCAAAGCCCACCGCCGCAATCGACGGCCCGATGACCAGCGGCATGCGCGGCCCGAAACGGTCGACCAGTTGCCCGGCCCAGCCCGAGAGCGCGAACATGATGAAGATGAACGGCAGCAGCGCCGCGCCCGCCACCGTGGCCGAGTAGCCCTGCACCTGGATCAGGTTGAGCGGAAAGAAATACAGCCCGCCGCCCAGCGCCGCATAGAGCAGCAGCGTCAGCAGATTGGCCCCGCTGAAGTTGCCGATGCGCAGCAGCCCCAGCGGCAGCATCGGTGTGCGCACCTTGCGCTCGACTGCGATGAAGCCCACGCTGCCCAGCACGCCGATGACCAGCGCCGCGAGCACGGCCGGCGAACCCCAACCTTGCGTCGGCGCCTCGATGAAGGCATAGACGATGCCGCCAAGCCCGGCCGTCGCCAGCAGCGCGCCCCACACGTCCAGCCCGCCGCTGGCCGATGCGCCGCGGCTTTCGGGCACGTGGCGCCAGACGATCCACAGCACCAGCATCGCCATCGGCACGTTGATGAGAAAAGCCCAGGTCCACGAGAAATGATCGACCAGGAAGCCGCCCAGCACCGGCCCCACCGCCGCGGTGATGCCGCTGAAGCCCGACCACGTGCCGATGGCCTTGCCGCGCTCTTTCTCGGGAAAGGCCGCGCTGATGAGCGCGAGGCTGCCCGGCACCAGCAGCGCGCCGCCGATGCCCTGCACCGCGCGCGCGGCAATGAGCTGCTGCACATTGGCCGCGAACCCGCAGGCTACGGACGACAAGGCGAAGATGCCGACGCCGATCGCGAAGATGCGCCGCCGTCCATAGTGATCGCCGAGCGCGCCGCCTACGAGCAGCAGCGCCGCCAGCAGCAAGGCATAAGACTCGACCACCCATTGCGCCTGGAAGGCCGTGGCCTGCAGGTCGGCCTGGATGGCCGGCAGCGCCACGTTGACCACCGTGCCGTCGATGAAAGCCATGCTCGAACCCACGATGGCTGCGGCCAGCACCCAGGGCTTGGAGGCTTCGGGACAGGCCCCCTCTTCCGCACGGGCGCCATGCAGGATCAGCGTGTGGTCGCTGGGCGCCTTGCCGATCTGTGCCATGGGGGTCTCCTTCTTATGGGATTCCGGTCTTGCTCCTTCCCCCTCTGGGGGAAGGTTGGGATGGGGGCTGCCCCCGCACGATACGCCTGCTTCCTCGAGCGCTGCCGTGCCCCCACCCCTGCCCTCCCCCAGAGGGGGAGGGAGAAAGAATCAGGTCGTCGTGCAGTTGGTCGCGGCGGGATTCGCACGCGCCGCACTCACGCTGCGCGCCATCGCCGCGGCAGCCGCCGAGGTCACGCGCTGCGCCCCTTGCGCCACCGCATCCATTCCGCTGCCCACGGCCTCGCCGAGGTTCAGCTGGCACACCACTGTGCGCGCTTCGTCTGAGCGCCGCAGCGTCCAGTTGAAGCTCGCATCGACACGCCCGCCGTCGACCGCGTCGAACTGCTGCAGCTGCACCGCGATGCGCCACACTGGCTGCGAGCTCTGCCGGCCGCCCTTGGTCACATCGAGCGCGCCCAGTCGTCCGGCGATGCCGGTGGCCAGCGCATCGCGCAGCTCGTTCTCGAACGACGCGGCCCAGCGGTGCTGCTCCAGCACCTCGACCTGCACGCTGCCGTTGGGCTGCCGCACCACCATCTGCGGCCGCGCGAAGCGCTCAGGCACGGCCACGGGCGCGAGTTCGATGTAGAGCGGCGCGGCACTGCCGAGCGTTGAAGGCGCGGCTTCGGCGGCGGCCACCGGGCTCGCCAGCGTGTAGTAGTTGTCGGGCTTGCTTGCGCAGCCTGCTGCAAGCACGGCCAGCGCTGCCGCCGCCACGAATGCGAGGTGGTGGTTCTTCTTCATTTCTTGTCGTCCGGTTTGCCGCGCAGCAGCGACTCGGGGTGGCGTTCGAGGTAATCGGTCAACACGCGCACAGAGCCAGCGGCGCGCGTCAGCTCCTGCAGCGTCTGGCGCATGTCCTGCTGCAGCGGCGAATCGTCGGCCAGCGTGCGCTCGGCACTGTTCACGGTCTTGCGCACGTCCTTCATGGCCGCGGCCAGCTCGGGCGTGACGTCGTTGTTGATGCGGGTCACCGTCTGCTCGGTGGCCGTCAGCGTCTTGTTGAGCGTGGCGAGCGTGGTGCGCAGGTCGCCCGCGATCTGCTCGTACGGCACCTTGTTGAGCTTGGTCGCTATCTCCTGCACCTGCGACTGGATCTCGTCGAGGCTGTTGGCCACGGTGGGCAGCTCGATCGGGTTCTTGCTCAGGTCGATCTTTGCTGGCGGCGCCTTCGGGAAGAAGTCGAGCGCCACGTAAACCTGGCCGGTCAGCAGGTTGCCGCTGCGCAACTGGGCGCGCAAGCCCTTCTCGGTCAGGAAGCGCAGCCGCTCCTGCTGGGTAGCGCGAGATTCAACGCCGCTCTCGCCGGCGCGGCGGCGCAAGCGATCAGGGTAGACCTGCACCAGCACCGGCATGCGGAACTCGCGCTCGGCGCGGTCGAACTCCACGCCGATCGACTTGACCTCGCCGATCACCACGCCGCGGAAGTCCACTGGCGCACCCGGCGTCAGGCCGCGCAGCGACTGGTTGAAGTACATCAGCAGGGTTTGCGAAGGCCCATCGGGCTCCTTCATGGCGGCGGCTTCGTCCTGCGCCAGCGTGAAGGCGGCGTTCTCCTTGGCGACCGGGCCCATCGCGTCGTCGGGCGCCTGGAACGCGATGCCGCCGAGCAGGATGGTCGCCAGCGACTGCGTGCGCAGCGTGAAGCCGCTGGCGCTCAGCTGCGCGTCGATGCCGCTGGCCTGCCAGAAGCGCGTGTTCATGCCCACGAACTTGTCGTAGGGCGAGTTGACGAAGACGCGCATGGTCACGCCGCGCCCGTCGCCGTCGAGTTCGTAGGCGGCCACTTGCCCGACCTTGACGCGCCGGAAGTACACCGGCGAACCCACGTCGAGTGAGCCCACGTCGTTGGCGCGCAGCAGAAATTGCTTGCCCGAGTCGTCGCGCGTGACGATGGGCGGGGTTTCGAGCCCGGTGAATTCGCCCGCGGTGTCCTTCGACACGCCCGCGTCGGCGCCGATGTAGGCACCCGACAGCAAGGTGTTGAGGCCCGAGATGCCCGAGGTGTCGAGCCGTGGCCGAACCACCCAGAAGCGCGAGTCCGAGGCGGTGAAGCTCTCTGCCTCCTTGTTGAACTGCACCAGCACGCGCACGTGCGAGCGGTCGCGCGCCAGCCGCAGGTGAGTGACGAGACCGATCTGCACGTCCTTGTACTTGACGGCGGTCTTGCCGGCCTCCAGACCCTCGGCGGTCTTGAAGGTCAGCACCACTTCGGGGCCGCGCTCCAGCAGGATGCGGGCCACCAGCGTGATGCCGACCAGCGCGGCCACGATGGGAATCAGCCAGATCAGCGAGGGCAACCACTCGCGCCGGCGCACCACGCGCGGCTTTGGCAGCGGGGGCTGGGCGGACGACGCCGGTTTGTCCTGGGGTTGGTCTTCTTCACTCATGCTGGTTTCTCGTCCCTGTTTTCATGTCCCTGCGCAACTTCGTTCTCCTGCAGGGTGGCCTGCGCCTCCTTGCTGTCCCACGTGAGTTTCGGGTCGAAGCTCAGCGAGGCCAGCATGGTCAGCACCACCACCGATCCGAAGGCCGCGATGCCCACGCCCGCGGTGATGACCGCGAAGCCCTGGATCTGCACCAGCCCGGTCAGCAGCGACACCACGAACACGTCGAGCATCGACCAGCGGCCGATCACTTCGATGATGTGATACAGCTTGGCCCGCTCCCGCCGGCGCCAGGTGCTGCCGCGCTGCGCCAGCACCACGAGCAAAAAAAGCACCGCCAGCTTGAACAGCGGCACCAGGAAGCTCGCAATGAAGACGATGGCCGCCAGCCCGTAGGCGCCCGACACCCAGAAATAGATCACCCCGCTCAGGATGGTGTCGTACTGCGCGCCGAACAGCGTGCGCGTGATCATCACCGGCAGCAGGTTGGCCGGTATATACATCATGCAGGCCGCTATCAGGAAGGCCCATGTGCGGTTCAGGCTCTGCCGCTTGCGCGTGTGCAGGTGCGTGCCGCAGCGGCCGCAGGCGTCGCCCTCCTCGGCGTCTTTCCAGACGGCGGCGCAATGCGGGCAGGCCATGAGGCCTAGCGAGGCGGCGGTGAGAACCGGCGCGTCTTCGTCGTGGTGTTCTTGCCGCTCGAGGAAGGCAGGCAGCTTCATGCCGACGCCCCGTCTTCTTCAGCCTTGGGTTCGCCCTTCGGGCGGAAAGTCATTTCCCAGAACGCGCCCGGGTTGAACGACAGCACCGCCGTCAGCATGACCGTCAGCGCCATGAAGGCCCACAGCGCCGGCCCCGGCACCACGCTCGCCATGCTCGACAGCTTGACGATGGCCACCAGCACCCCGAGCAGGAACACTTCGATCATTCCCCAGGGCCGCAGCGACTGCATGGCCCGCACCAGCAGCGCGAAACCCACGGGCCGGTGCTCGCGGCTCAGCGGAATCAGCAGGTAAGCCAGGATGCACAGCTGCAGAAAGGGAAAAAGAATGGTCGTGGCCAGCACCAGCAGCGCCACCAGCGACATGCCCTCGGCGCCAAGCGCCACCACCGCACCGGCCAGCGTGGTCTGGCTGCGCAGGCCCTGGAGCTCGATCTCGACGATGGGAAACAGGTTCGCGATGGCGAACATGATCAGGCAGGCCACCGTCAGCGGAAGGATGCGGCGCTCCTGCTGGCCGGGGTGCCGGCCGAGCTCTGTGCCGCAGCGCGGACAGTGCGCCACGTCGCGGGGATGCAGGGGCGCACGGCTGTAGACCGCATCGCACCCCGGGCAGACCACGGTGTCAGGTACTTCCTTCATAGGTGAGTACCCTAACTCATTCAGCCGCCAGGACTTGTCGTCTTGAGCCGCAGCGTGCTGAAAACCGCCGCCACCGCGGCACAGCTGGCCGCCAGCACCAGCGCCACCACGGGGCCGTGGCCTCCGTGCGGGCTCCAGACGCTGAAGACGCCCGCCAGCACCACCGCCCCCAGCGTCTGCCCGGTCAGCCGCGCCGTGCCGAGCATGCCGCTGGCCGCACCGCTGCGGTGCGCCGGCGGCGAAGTCACGATGGTGTGGTTGTTGGGCGACTGGAACAGCCCGAAGCCCAGCCCGCACAGCGCCATGCGCCAGGCGATGTCGGCATCGCCCGGGTTTGCCGGCAGCGCCGCCAGCAGCGCCAGCCCCGTTGCCAGCAGGCCCAGTCCAATGCCGCCCAGCAGCCCGTCGGGGTAGCGTCCGATCAGCCTTCCCGCTATGGGCGCCATCACCACGATGGCCAGCGGCCACGCCGTGATCAGCAGCCCGGCCTCGATGTGGCTGCGCCCATACACGTCGAGCAACAGGAAAGGCAGCGCGATGTAGGCCAGCATCTGCGCGCAGAACGCGGCGACCGAAGTACCCATCGACAGTGCGAACACCGGAATGCGCAGCAGGTCGATGGGGAACAACGGCACAGCCTGCTTGCGCTGACGTTGCAGATAGATGAAACCGACGATCAAGCCCGCCAGCAGGATGCCCCAGGCCGAAGCGTGTGAACCCGTGGCGCCCTGTACCGCTCCTTCGCGCACGCCGAGCCGGTCGACGCCCAGGAACACCAGCGAGAACATCAGCACGTTCAGCGCCACGTCGATGGGCGAAAACCGCAGCCCGGCCGCCGGCGCCACGCGGTTGAACGGCAGCGCCTTCATGCCCAGCGCGAAAGTGACAAGGCCCAGCGGCACGTTGATGGCAAAGAGCCAGGGCCACGAGGCCACCGACAGGATGGCCGCAGCCACCGAAGGCCCGGCCACCGAAGAAGTCGCGACCACCAGCGAGTTGATGGCCATGCCCTTGCCCAGTTGCGCCGACGGATACGTCAACCGCACCAGCGCCGCGTTCACGCTCATGATGCCGGCGGCACCCAGCCCCTGGAAGGCGCGCGCCGCGATCAGTGTGCCGAGCGAATTGGCAAAGGTGGCTGCCAGCGACGACAGCGTGAACACCGCCATCCCCACCAGGTACACGCGCCGGTAGCCCACGAGATCGCCCAGCGAAGCCAGTGGCAGCAGCATCACCAGCGTGGCGATCTGATACGCGTTGACCACCCAGATCGCCTGCGACGGGCTGGCCTGCAGCTCGCGGGCGATGCCCGGCAGCGCCAGGTTGACGATGGTGCCGTCGAGCACCGCCACGATCAGCCCGAGGATGATGACCAGCATCGCCCAGCCGCGCTCGGGCTGGGCCAGCCCGTCGATGGGCTTGTGGGCTGCGTTGTTGCCGCTACCGTTTTCTTCGGTCACCGGGAGCCCGGCGCCAGCGTGTACCGTGTTCATCAGGCTTGCTGCGCCCTTCCTGTCTTTTCAGTGGGCTCGGAGCGCACGCCGCCCAGCGTGAGCCAGGTCAGCACCAGCGCGATGAGTGCACCGCCGGCCATGCCAGCCACCATCGGCAGCGGCCGGCCGTCGGTGAAGAGGCCCACCACCGCCATTGCCAGTGCGCCCGTCAGCATCTGCAGCGTGCCCAGCAGCGCCGAGGCCGTGCCGGCGATGGCGCCGTGCATCTCGAGCGCGAGCACACCTGTGGTCGGAATCACCAGGCCCATGAAGCCCGAGGCGATGAAGTACAGGACGATGAGCACCCAGATGTTGTCGCCGCCCATCGCGAAGTAGACGAACATCGCGACCATCGCCACGCCGCAGCACACCACGCCGAACTTGACGAGGTTGACCAGCCCGTAGCGCTCGCCCAGCGAGCCGGTGAACTGCGAGGCCGCAATGAAGGCCGCCGCGTTCACGCCGAAGGCCACGCTGTAGAGCGCGGGCGACAGGCCGTAGTGGTCGATCATCACGAACGACGAATTCGCCAGGTAGGTGAAGAAGCCCGCCATCGCGAAGCTGCCGATGAACACCAGCCCGAGGTAATGCTTGTCGCGCAGCAGCAGCCAGTAGGCCGACAGCGCGCTGCCGAGGCTGCTTTCGACGCGCTCCGAGGCCGGGCGCGTTTCATCGAGCAGCTTGACCATCATTGCCAGGCCCGCCACGGCCGCGATGGTCACGGCCCAGAACACGCCGCGCCATCCGGCAACCGCGATTACCGCACTGCCCGCAAGCGGCGCAAGGATCGGCGACACGCTGAACACCAGCATCAGCAGCGACATCAGCCGCGCGGCATCGGTGCCCGTATGCAGGTCGCGCACCACGGCACGCGGAATCGCCATGCCGGCCGCGGCGCCCAGGCCCTGGACGAAGCGCAGCACGATCAGCGTCTGGATGTCGGTCGCCATCGCGCAGCCCACGCTGGCGAGCGCGAACAGCAGCAGCCCCGCATACAGCGGCGGCTTGCGGCCCACCATGTCGGAGATCGGGCCGTACAACAACTGGCCCGCACCAAGCGACAGAAAGAACGCCGTGAGGCTCATCTGCACCGCGCCAATGTCGGCGTGCAGGCTCTGTCCGATGGCCGGCAGCGCCGGCAGGTACATGTCGATGGCGAAAGGCCCGATGGCCGAGAGCAGGCCCAGCAGCAGGGCCATCTTGAAGAAAGGGGAAGAACGCATTGAACCGATTGTCGCCAAGGGCGGCGATCGGTGCAGGCGTGGGGTCAGCGCCCGGGTGGTGCTAATTCAGGGTAAAGAATCGGGTGGGCGAGAGGTTGTAGAACTTTGTTCGGAAGAACAGTTTCAACTTATTTGCCAGCCGGCCAGAACACCAGCGCGCGCAGTTCGATGCTGCGTCGTGGCGGCGCCTCGCGCGAACCGGTCGGGTCTTCGAACGCGGTGTGCGCGGTGTAGCGTGCCACACCGTCTTCGCGCGAGTCGTAGATCTTCAGCAGCAGGGCCTCGTCGGGCCGCATCCGCGGGAACCAGTACCAGCGGTGCTCCGGGTTCCAGGTGAACGAATAGGTCTCGCCCACCTTGTCGGGGTAGACCAGGTCGCTGGGCACCAAGTCATTGGGCGAGATGGAGCGCGCATCGCACAACGCGAGCGGCAGGCGCTCCACCGTAGCCAGCGGACGCCACAGGTTGATGATTGCGAAGCGGTGCTTCAGGCGCTCCTCGGCTTCTTCGGGCGGCAGGTGGGCATGCACCCGGCGCGGCGCGGAGACGAAAGTCTGGTCGTTGTGCACGCGGCGCACCGGCTCGCGCAGCTCGGCCGTGCGGCGCGAGCCTTGTGCGCTGTCGCGCAGCGTGTGGTCGAACACCACGATCTTCTCGGCACCCGTCACGTCGCGCAGCAGGGCCTCGGCCTCGCGGTAGTAGATGTCGCGGATCGCGGCGTCGTGCGAGAAATCGGCGAGCACGCTGCGATGCGAAATCTGCGTGAAGCCGCTGCGGTCGAGCGTCAGCTCGTTCAGCGCCACCAGCGGGCGGCCGTCGCGAATCGTCACGCGGCGCGGCTCCAGTTCGCCCGTTACCCAGGGCGTGCCGGGCGGTGGCTCGAAGGTGTAGCTCACGGGCCGCCCCTGGCCCGCCTTCAGGTAGTTGAGCTCTGCCTCCACCGAGGGCAGCGTGGCGGCAAGCATCTGTCCATTCGATCCGACGCTCATGTGGCGTGACTCCTCAAAACGGTTCCTTGAACGGCCGCAGGTCGAGTTCCTGCGTCCATGCGCTGCGGTGCTGCACATGCAGCTGCCAGTAACTTTCGGCGATGGCTTCGAGCTGCAACAGGCCGTCGTCGCCGGCTTGTTCCACGCGCTGCGGCGCGTTGTTGCGCAGGCGCTCGCCGTCGATGCCGCCATCGATCACCACATGCGCCACGTGAATGCCCTGCGGGCCGAATTCGCGCGCCAGGCTCTGGCTCAAAGAACGCAACGCAGCCTTGGCTGCGGCGAAGGCCGCGAACGGCGGTTTGCCGCGCAGCGCCGCGGTGGCGCCGGTGAACAGCAAGGTGCCGCGTGCGTGTGCTCCAGCCGCCTCGAAGGAATTGGCCAGCAGCCCGCGCAGCGCCTCGTGCCCGAAGATGAACCCGCCCAGCGCGCTGGTGCGCCAGGCCTGCGTGAACTGGTCGACCGAGAGCTCCAGCGTCGGCGCGCGCACTGCGCTCGCGGCATTGAAGATGGCCACCGTGAGCGGGCCCAGCGCCCTCGCCTTCTGCGCGATGCCGTGCATCTCGGCCTCGCTCGCCACGTCTCCCGCGAAGGCATGAGCCCGGCCGCCGGCCGCAACGATTTCACCGGCCACCGCGTCGAGTTGGGCCTTCGTTCGGCCGGTCAGCGCAACGATGAAACCTTCGGCCGCGAAACGCCGCGCAAGTGCCGCACCCAAGCCCGCGCTGGCGCCGACACCGGCGATCCATGCAACGGGCGATGGCCCTGAACCAGACGACGACGGAGATGGAGTGACGGAGGTGACAGTCATGAATGAGCACGAAGGCTATACCTGCACCCCGGGCCTCGGAACGATGCAAAAGGGATAACCTTATTCGGCGGCAGGTCGGTGCGCGGCGCTGCTTGACGTTGCATCGGGCTTCACTGCACGCGCCGCGCCCGCTACCCTATCGCCTTCCCGGACCGTCTACAACAACTCACAGCAATCGCTATCCAGGAGCAGCACCCCATGGCCCTCGCACGCACGATCCATGCCGACCTCTTGCGCGTGTTTCTTCTCACGCTCGTGTCGCTGTTCGCCATTCCGGCGGCAACGCTGGTCTTCACTGAATACGCATTGCGTTCGCAGGATGCGGAATTCCTGCAGGCCATAGAAAAGCGCATCGCCGGCGACGCCCGCCTGTCGGCCGCGGACAAGACCGAGGCCACCGAGTTCTACCGCAGCCATCCACTCTCCAAGGCCTGCGACGCCACAGCGCCGGAAGACAAGAATTTCCACGACAAGGTGTGCAGCCCCTATTCGATGCAGTGGCAGTTCCACTGGGCCGACCGCGCCGCCATCTGGACCATCGTGCTCGGCGCCGCGCTGCTCGCGGCGGCACTGGTGCTGGGCGCGCTGGCCTTTGCCAATAGAGGCCTGCGCTACGCCAGCTTCGTCGCCGGCTGGCGGCTCATGACGGTGTCGAGCGCGGTCGAGGTCGTGCTGCAAAGCGCGATGCTGGTGTGGCTGTCGTTCTGGCTCACCGCGTACTTCTGGCAGAGCTACTACGTCAAGCTGATCGCGCTGGCGGGCATCGCGGCCGGCGCGGCGGTGTTCTATGCGATCTACACGCTGTTCAAGAAGCTGCCCTGGGGCAACGAGATCGAGGGCGAGCTGATCTCACAGGCCGACGCACCGCGCCTTTGGGAGCGCATCCAGCAGTTGGCTGGCCGCGTGAAGACCACTCCGCCCGACCAGATTGTGGCCGGCATCGACACCAACTTCTTCGTGACCGAGGCGCCGTGCGAGGTCAAGGGCCGCACCTTTCAAGGCCGCACGCTGTTCGTCAGCCTTCCGCTGCTGCGCGTGCTCGACCAGACCGAAGCTGATGCCGTGCTCGCGCACGAACTGGCCCACCTGGGCGGCGGCGACACCCGCAGCAGCGCGGCGCTCGGCCCCAAGCTGCTGCAGTTCGACCAATACACCTGGAAGATGCGCAGCGGCGGCCTCACCATCGTGGCGCACTACCTGCTGCGGCTGTACCGCATGATCTTCTCGTTCGCCCTGGCGCGCGACAGCCGCGAGCGCGAATACAAGGCCGACCGCGTGGCCGCCGGCCTCACGGCGCCGCATGCCATCGTGCAGTCGCTTATCAAGATCTCGGCCTACGCGAGCTACCGCAACGACGTCGAGCGCAAGCTGTTCGCGCAGAACCGCGAGCATGACGGCGCGCTGGGCATCGCCCGTTTCGTCGCGGACGGCCTGCCACCCTATGCAAGCTCCGACGCGTTCATCGAGGCGATGAAGACGGCCGACGTGCCGCACCCCTACGACAGCCATCCGCCGCTGCTGGAGCGCATGCGCAACGTCAACCATCACGTGCCCGAGAGCGCCTACGGCGCCATCGTCGCGACCGCGCCAGAGGCCTCGTGGGCCGACGAGATCGAAACCGCTGCAGCCATCGAGCAGCGCCTGTGGAGCGACTACGAGCAGCGCTTCGTGCAGAACCACGAGCTGAGCCTGGCCTATCGCTACGAGCCTGCCAACGAGGAAGAGCGCGCCGTGGTGCTGCGCCACTTTCCGCCTGTCAGCTTCACGCTGAAGAACGGCGACCGCATCGACGTGACTTACACCGGCCTGCACCGTACTGCCGATGGCGGCTCGACGATTTCGTGGGACGAAGTCAAGGGCCTGACCTACCAGGACAACGCCTTCGGCGACATCCTCGTCGTCACCCATCACGACAAGGGCTTGCTGGGCGCGCGCACAACCAAGATAAAGCTCGCGGGCTTCCGCAAGCAGAAAGAGACTTTCAAGGCCATCGCCGGACGCCACTGGCAACGGCACCAGATCATGAGGGCGCAACAGCAACGGCAACAACAGCAGTCATGACACCCGGCGGCAACGCCCGCCCTTCCCCTTCCCGACAAGCTCCATAAAACCATCCAACACCGGAGACAACCAACCGTGAACCCCGTCGAACAAAGAACCATCTCCAAGATCAGCTGGCGGCTCCTGCCGCTGCTGATGATCAGCTACTTCATCGCCTACCTCGACCGCGTGAACCTCGGCTTTGCCGGCGCGGCCATGTCCAAGGACCTGGGCTTCACCGCCGCCGTGTTCGGCAGCGCGGCCGGCATCTTCTTTCTTGCCTACTTCCTGTTCGAAGTGCCGAGCAACATGGCGCTGGAGCGCTTCGGCGCGCGCCGCTGGATCGCCCGCATCATGTTCAGCTGGGGCATCCTCTCGGCAGCCCAGGCCTGGGTGGGCGGCTCGACCAGCTTCAACATAGTGCGATTCCTGTTGGGCATTGCCGAGGCCGGGTTCTTCCCGGGCGTGATCTTCTACATCACGCTGTGGTTTCCGGCTGCGTACCGCGCGCGCATCGTGGGCTGGTTCATGTTCGCCATTCCGATCTCGACCGTGATCGGCTCGCCGATCTCTGGCTACATCCTCAACATGGACGGCGTCGGCGGCATGCACGGCTGGCAGTGGCTGTTCATCCTCGAGGCGATTCCATCGCTCATCCTGACCTTCTTCGTGCTGATGTACCTGCCCGACGGCCCGAAGGACGCCAAGTGGCTCACTACCGAAGAGCGCAGCTGGCTGGAGCAGACGCTCGACTCGGAGCGCCGCAACCGCGAGTCGATCAACAAGATCTCGTGGAAGCAGTCGCTGCTGAACCCGCGCGTGATCGGGCTGGGCTTTGTCTACATGGGCATCACCGTGCCGCTGTATGGCCTGAGCTTCTTCCTGCCGCAGATCATCAAGGGCTTCGGCGGGCTGAGCAACGTGGAGATCGGCTTCATCAACGCCTTCCCGTACCTGGTGGGCGCCATCGCGATGCTGTTCTGGACGCGGGCCTCCGATGCGCGCAAGGAGCGCAAGTGGTTCCTGCTGATTCCGCTGGCCTGCATCTTCGTCGGCCTGGTGCTGGCCGCGCAAACCAGCGCGCCCATTCCGAAGATGGCCGCCGTGACGCTGGCCGCCTTCGGCATCTTCAGCGCACTGCCCACCTTCTGGACGCTGCCCACCGCCATCCTGAGCGGCACCGCGGCCGCGGCAGGCATTGCGTGGATCAACTCCATCGGCAACCTGGGCGGCTACATCGGCCCGACGATCTTCGGCGCGCTGAAGGACCGGATGGGCAATGACATCTACGCCGTGATCTTCCTGGCGCTGCTGTCGGCGGTGGCGTTCGGACTGGTGCTGATCATCGGGCACGACTCGCGCACCGAGCAGGCTGCGCCTGGGCGGACCTGATGCGGGTTAGCCCTAACGCCCCTGGCCCTGTACCCCGTGCAATTTTTCACGCCACAACCGCTACCAAATGTCATCTAAATGTGACTCCAGGGCGTTCTGCAAGGGCGCCCGTTGAACGACGCATCCCTTTGATCGATGTCTTTGCTTAGAAAGAACCCCATGAAGACCAAGCAGCTCATCCTCTCCAGCATCCTCGCGTTCGCCGGCCTTGCCATGCTGGCACCGAGCATCGCCTCGGCCGCGCCATACCACCCCAAGAAGCACAAGGTGTGCAAGTGGGACGCGCGTCATCACCACCGTGTTTGCCACTGGGTGCGTTGATTCCCTCGGTGCAAACCGCTTGAGAAAGCCCGCTGATGCGGGCTTTTTTCATGGGCGACCGAAACAGGTTTTCAAGTCAATACAGCGTCGCCCGCTGCCTCGCCGGCAGCTCCCGGTCATACGTTTCCCCATCGAACTCCGACGCGGTCAGCGCCGAAAGAATCGCCCCCGGCGTCGGCACTTCGCGCTTCGCATCCGCCGGCACCGGCGCCCACAGCTTCGACCGCTGAATCGCCCGGGCGCACTGGAAGAACACCGTGTCGACGGTGATCCGGATCACGCATTGCGGCGGCTTGCCGTCCATTGCCAGGCGTTCGAGCAGCGCCGGCTCGACCGTGATGTGCGCCCTGCCGTTCACCCGCAGCGTCTCGCCGACCCCGGGAATGAGGAACAGCAGCGCCACGCGCGGGTCGGCCACGATGTTGCGCAGGCTGTCGATGCGGTTGTTGCCGCGGCGCTCGGGCATGAGCAGCGTCTTCTCATCCTGCACCGCGACAAAGCCCGGCGGGTCGCCACGCGGCGAGGCGTCGAGGCCGCCGGGGCCGGTGGTGGCAAGCACGGCAAAGGGTGACGCGGCAATCAGCGCCTGGTAGGCCGGGTGCAGGTACGCAACCTCTTTCTTGAGCGAGGCCTCGCCGGCCTGGCCGAACAGTGCTTCGAGCTTCGTCACGGTGTCGATGGCGTGCGGTGTCGTGGTCATGGCGATGATTCCTGGGTGAAGAGTGTGCCGGTTCAGCCGGCCGTGCGCGCAGCATCGGCTTCGGGCGACGACGCGCTCCAGCCACAGGCCAGCGCCGACAGCGCAAGAAGCGCAGCAGCCACGCCGTAGATCCAAGGCGGTGACGCAACCGGCAACAGCAGGCCTGCGATCAGGGGGCCCGTGCCTGCGCCGATGTCGCGCCACACCGAACGCGCGGCCAGCGCCTGCACACGCTCCGGACCGGGCGTGCGCCGGGCCACGATGGGCGGCAGCAGGGGCAATTGCAGGGCACGCAGCACCACGATCAGCGCCGCGCAGCTCCATAGCCAGCCAAGCCCGAAGCCGACAAGCGCGATGGCCGTGACGAGCGACAGGCTCACCAGCAAACGCTCGGCGCCGAAGCGCTCGGCCATGTGGCCGCCGACCGGGCTCAGGAGTATCTCCGCCAAGTAGCGCAGCGCCATCAACACGCCGGCCACGATCACCGCGCCGCCCGGCAGCAGGTCCTTGCCGAGGTACGAGAGGCCGATGATGAAGAGCCCGTCGAGCGTCAACCCTTCCATGAACGACCAGCTGTCCAGGCTGTTGGGCCGCTGAAAGCGCCGCTTCGGCTTGACCACGGGGTGCGGCGCCGCCGGCAGCCGCCGCGTAACGAACCACGCAAGCAGCGAGAACACCGCAAGGATGCCGAAGATCGTGCGCGGCCCGGTCCAGTGCGCCAGCAGCGCCCCCAGCGGCAGCGCCAGCACAGGCCCCACCGCGATGAACGCCCGCGAACGCCCGTTGCGCCGAGCCGCGCCCAACGGGTCGGCCGTGGCCAGCGCCTGGGTCGACAAATTCAGCGCCGCAAAGCACAGGCCCCACATCAGCCGCAGCGGCAGCAGCGCCCAGAAGCCCGAGAGCGTGGCATAGCCCAGCCCGCACACTGCCGCTGCCAGGACGGCGATGGTGCAGGTCAGCCGGTCGCCGTTGCGGGCATAGAAGCGCGCAACGAATCCGTAGCCAGCGATGCGCACCAGCCGGTTGGCCGCGAGCAGCATGCCAGCCTCGGCCAGCGTCACGCCGAACTGGCTGGCGTACATCGGCAGCAGCAGGTAGAGCACGACGTCGGCCGGCAGCGAAAGACCGAGCGCCATCGCCGCATGGCGGGAATTCAGGTCGGTGGGGTTGGGGTTGAGAGCGGGTTGGGTGCGTGACATCGAGCCCTGATGGTGCGCCGCCGCATGCCGCGCCGACAAACGACATTAACGCCCGCCATGCGTGAGAAAATCGCACGCATGCCGCCTAGAGAGCCTCCCCTCAATGCCGTGCGCGCCTTTGCCGCCGCTGCACGCCACCTCAGCTTCACGCGCGCGGCGCTCGAACTGCATGTCACGCACAGCGCGGTGAGCCGGCAGATCAAGAGCCTGGAAGAGTTCCTTGGCGTCGCGCTGTTCGAGCGACGTATCCGCCAGGTCGCGCTGACCGCCGAGGGACAGCAGTTTTTCGCGGAGGTCGAGCCGGCGCTTGCGCAGATCGGCGCGGCGGCGCGTTCTCTGCAGTTGCAGGGGCCGGCCCGCGCGGTGCGGATCAACGTGCGCCCTTCTTTCGCGGTGCGCTGGCTCATTCCGCGCCTGCCGTCTTTTGTCGAGCGCTACCCCGACATCGAGCCGCAGGTCGTCACCAGCACCGTCATGCCCGAGCAGGCCATCGACAGTTTCGACATCGCGGTGCGCCGCGGGCTCGACGGCTGGCCCCCTTCAATCGAAGTGCAGCCCTTTCTCGAAGATGAGGTACTGGTGGTCGGCGCGCCAGCGTTGTTCGAGGCGCATCCGTTGCCCGATCTGCGCGCACTCGCCTCGCACGTGCTGCTGTCGGCCAAGACGCGCAAGGACGACTGGGACGCATGGAAGAAGCAGGTCGGCGCGCCGCGCACCCGGCCGGCTGGCCGGCTGCAGTTCGACCACCTGCACTTCGTGCTGCAGGCCGCGGTCGATGGACTGGGCGTTGCGCTGGCGCCGACCTCGCTGGTGTCGCACGACCTGGCCTCGGGCCGCCTGCAATCGCCGCTGCCCGCGCTGCGCATGACGCTGGAGCGCTACTACTATGGCCTGGCACCCGACGCCGCACCGGAGGCGGCGTACGTGGCCGAGTGGTTCGAGGAAATGCAGGCCGAGGGCGCCTAGCCAATCAGCCGACCAGCGAGCGGATCACCTCCGCGACGCCCACCTTGCCCTTGCGCACGCTCGCATCGCTTCCCTCGAATCGGATCCATCCCTCGTTGAACCCGTCGAGCATCTGGATGCGCGGCACCGGGTCGCGCATGCCCTGCGCGCGAAAGATGGCGCCCCAGGTCTCGCGCGGCACCGCCTCCGCGTGCACCGGGCGGCCCAGCACCTGCGAGAGCGCCGCGGCAATCGCGTGCTGCGTCAGCCGCTCGGGGCCTTCGAGTTCGACGATGCGCGGCACGTCGCCGTCCTGCAGCAGCAGTTCGGCGGCAACGCTGCCCACATCGGCCGTGGCCACCATCGGCACGGCCCGCTCCAGCGGCTGCAGGTAGCTCGACAGCACACCCTGCTCGCGGGCCTGAGCAATGTCCCAGCGCAGGTTTTCCAGGAACCATGCGGGCCGCAGGAAGGTGACCGAGAACGGCAGCGTGCGCAGCGCTTCTTCCATCAGCGTGCGCTGGCTCAGCAGGTTGGGCTGCTCGGCCTGTGCGCCGACGGTCGACAGGCACACCACGCGCGGCGGCCGGGCGGTGTCGAGCGCCTGGCGCACCGCAGCGTTCTCGGCCCTGGCCTCGGGAAACCCTGGCTCGGGATCGAAGTTCGGCGGCGGCAGCACGAAGACGCCGGCCGTGCCCGCGAAGGCGCGCGACAGCGCCGCGGCATCATCCATTGCGGCGATGGCGACCTCGCAGCCGAGCTCGGCCCAGGCACGGCCCTTCGCTTCGTCACGAACGACCGCGCGAACGGGTTTGCCCTGGGCCAGCAAGGCGCGCGCGACAGCGCCGCCGACCTGGCCCGTGATTCCGGTGATTGCGTACATGAGACTTTCTTTCTTCACTTGATTGCGATGGAGCGAATCGTAGAAACGCTTCATCTTTGAGTAAAGCGACCTCAAGGCATATCATTCATGACAACTGATCACGAATAAAAAGATGACTCTCGACGGACGCCTTCTCTCCAACGTCAGCGTGCTGGCCGCCGTGGTCGAAGGCGGCAGCTTCGCCAGCGCCGCCAACGCACTCGGCCTCACGCCCTCCGGTGTGAGCCGCGCCATCGCCCGGCTCGAGGGGCGCATCGGCGTGCGGCTGTTCGACCGCACGACCCGCTCGCTGAACCTCACCGACGAGGGCCGGCTGCTCTACGCCAACATCAATCCGCTGGTGCTCGGCATCGAGGACGCAGTGACCATCGCTTCAGGCGCATCCGGCGCGGTGCGCGGGCGCCTGCGCGTCAACACCGATGCCTTCACCTCGCGCCTGCTGCTGGCACGGCACCTGCCGCGCTTTCTTGCGCTGTACCCCGAGCTCACGCTGGAGCTGATCGCGCGCGACCAGCTCGGCGACCTGGTGGCCGAGGGCTTCGACATCGCCGTGCGCTTCGGCGAGCCGCCGTCGTCGTCGCTGGTGGCCCGCAAGCTGATGGACTCGCGCGTAGTCACAGTGGCCACGCCGGCCTACCTGGCGCGGCACGGCCACCCTGCCAAGCCGGCAGATCTCGTCGGCCATGCCTGTCTGCAGGTGCGCAACCCGGCCACGGGGCAGCCCTATTCGTGGGAGCTCCAGCGCGGACGCAAGCTCGTGAAGGTGCCAGCCACCGGACGCCTGCTGCTTACCGACCCGGGCACCGTGCTGGAGACGGTCCTCGCCGGTATCTGCGTGGCGCAGATCAAGGCCGTGGGCATTCAACAGCAACTCGACGGCGGCGAGCTTGTCGATCTGTTTCCTGATTGGCCCGATGAGCGGCTTCCGCTCTATGCGCTCTATCCGTCGCGCCACCTGCCGGCTGCGAAGGTGCGCGCGTTCATCGATTTCGTGATGGAGGTCGTCTCGCCCGCGCCTTCGCCTGCATCGAAGCTGAAGCCTCGGCGCTGATGCTCGCGCGTCCGGAAACGGCCAGCGACATGGGTCCTCCGATCGCACGATGAGGGCATGACCCATACAACACTCACAACACCGCTCCCCCGTTCCTTCCTGAACCTCGCGTGGTCCAACCTCGCCGCGCAGTCCGCCGAACAACTGAGCCTTGCGGCCGTGCCGCTGGTCGCCGTGCTGGCACTCGGCGCAGGGCCGGGCGAAATCGGTTTTCTCGCGGCAGTGCAGACGCTGCCCTTCCTGCTGCTCTCGATGCCCATGGGCCTGCTCGCGGATCGCATGTCGCGGCAACGGCTGATGGTGTGGGCCGAGGGGCTGCGAGCAGTCTCGCTGCTGGTGCTGCTGGCGATGCTGTTCGCGTCGAAGCTCAGCATCGGCTGGCTGGCTGTGCTCGGTTTCCTGGGTGCTGTCGGCACCGTTGGCTTCAGCGTTGCAGCACCCGCGCTGGTGCCGGCGCTCGTGCCGCGCGAAGCGCTGGCAATGGCCAACGGGCGGCTCGAACTGGCGCGCAGCGCTGCGTTCACCGCCGGTCCCGCGCTCGCGGGCGCACTGGTGGCGTGGGCCGGCGCTCCTGCTGCGTTCGTGCTGGCAGCGGTGCTGTCGGTGGCGGCCGTGGGCCTGCTGCTGCGATTGACCGAGGCGCCGCGCGCACCCGCCTCCGGGAGGCATCCGCTGCTCGAAGTGCGCGACGGCGCGCGCTTCGTCTGGCAACACGACATGCTTCAGCCGATGCTGATGACCGGCGCAGTGTTCAACATCTCGTGGTTCGTGCTGCAGGCCGGGTATGTGCCTTATGCGGTGCGCGTTCTGGGCCTCGGCGCGCAGGCGGTCGGCTTCACGCTGGCGATGTACGGCGCGGGCATGGTCGTTGGTGCGCTGCTCACGCCGCGCGTTGTGGCGCGCCTGCCCTTCGGCCGTGCGATCCAGGTCGGTCCCGCGGTCGCGGTTGTTGCAGCGGCGACGATGGCAGCCACGCTCCTGGTGCCGACCGCCGCGTTGGCCGCGCTCTCGTTCTTTCTGTTCGGCGCAGGGCCGATGGTCTGGGTCATCACCTCGACCACGCTACGCCAGAGCGTGACGGCTTCGACCATGCTGGGCCGGGTGTCGGCCGTGTTCCTCACGATCAATGCGGGAGCGCGGCCCATCGGCGCGGCGCTCGGCGGCCTGGTTGGTGCGGCCTGGGGCGAGCCGGCGTGCCTGCTGCTGGCGCTGGCCGGGTTCGTTCTGCAGGCCGCGATCATCTTCGGCTCGCGCATCGCAGAGCTGCACCGGTTGCCTGTGCCGGCCACCTGAGCCGCCGCTGAAGCGCCGCCTACTCCTGAAGGTCGGGAAGCACCATCGACTCCAGAGAGTCGAGCGGCAGCCAGCCATCCGGTACGTCAACCAGAGCGGACTCCTGCGCACGAACTCTGGTGGGCTTCCTTACAGGCTTCTTGGCGAGCGGATCGACAGTGGAAAGCGAGAACACCCTCTTGACCGGACCGCCCGTGAAGCTGAGTCCGGTGAGCCGCTCGACTTCATTGATCTGGACCTGGAAGGTCTTGTAGGCATCGAAAGGAATCTCGCGTGCAGCCTCGATGCCAAATTCTTCGATCACGCCGGACTGATCGAGGATGTAGGCCGTGGCAAACAGCTTGCCGCTTGCAGTGATCGCCGCGACGACTTTCCAGAAGCGAACCGGATACTGGATCTTCGGGTACTTGTCCCAGACCGGGTCGCTTTCTTCGAGGATGGGACCCGTGATGACCTGCGCCCTGAACTTGTCGAGCTTGATCGCGTCCTCGAAGATGTGGCGTTCGATGCCCTGCCAGAGCTCCTTGTTCTGATTGAACTTGGAATGCTGGGGCGTGCAGTTGCTCCAATGGCAGGTATCTGCCGCAGTGGTGAGCGCGGCCAGCCGGGTGGCTCCGTATTCCATGTCCTCGCGGCGCGTCAGATGGCCCCGGTCGAACTGGTTGTTCTCGTAGTAGAAGTTGGTCAGCTGTGCGCTTGCGGGAATCCGTGGGTCCTGCCTCCACACGTCCGCCGGCCGGGCCAGCTCGAACCGGCCGCTGAAGTCGACGTTGGCTGCCGAGTAGAGAGCCAGCCGCCTCGCCTTGTGCATCACGAGGCTGTAGCCGTGATAGTTCAGCACGTTCTCGCCCGGGGGGCCGTCGACCAGTTCTACCGTCTCCTTCGCAAGAGCCTTGCCAAGCAGCGGCAGATGCACCGACATCTCGGGCTTGCCCGGCGCGAGGAACCCGGCTTCGAAGCCTTTGCGATCGTCGTACTTCGCATTGAAGGGCACGTCGATGGCGGGGGCTGGTTTCTTCGCCTTGGCACGTGCGGCTTCTTCGAAAACGCTCTGCGACTCGCGGGCGGCGGGACCGGATCGGAGGACGGAGACGCTTCCATCCGATTCGATGCCGAGCGTCACCGTGAGGGTCCTTCTTCCACCAGATTGCATGTCGTTCATGGTCGTCTTCCGGGTTGAGGTTTGTTGAATGAGCGGACCGGGAAGCGGCAAGCTCCCGGCAGCATGGGTCGCCGTTGACTGCAGCAGGTCAACGGAAGGAAGCATCAGCCGCGAGTTCTCCGGCGTGGCACCGAAGACTGGCTGGAGCAATGAATGCGCGGGAAGGGCTGCATGAAGCGTCTCGACGATGCGGGAAATGCGGATGCCCTCGTTGGCAATCCACTTGATGTCCTGCTCGCCGTCTTTTGCGGGGTCGTAGTCGCGGCCTGAGATGGTTTGCGTACGGCCGTCTCTTTCTTCCGGTACGCCGCTGTGGTGAAGTGCGACAACGTACCAGTCGTTGCTGAAGACCGGGGAGCCTGAAGATCCCCCCAACGTGTCGGTCGAGTACCAGAGCACGTCGTCCGTGCGTTTGAGAAGCTTGTTCTCGCGCACGCACACCTGTTTGCGGTCGCCGTTGGGGTGCTGGATGATGGTGAGCCACTCACCGTCCGATGCCTTGCCGGTGGCGCCTACGAGCGGCAGGAACCCATAGTGTTCGAGCTGGCCATCTCCCACTGTCGAACTGGAGGTGACAGCCACGATGGTGAAGTCGAGGTCCTTCGAAGTGAAGAAGAGTTCCTGCGCCTGAAGGCTGTAGGTGGTGGGGTTGAGTACGGCGCCGTCGATGTCGAGTTCGAATTCGAACTGGGCTTCCGAGCGGCGACAGAACTCGATGGATGGCAGAACGTGGTTGTTCGTGATGAGCACGTTCGGCGCTATCAGGAATCCGGTGCCATAGGCCACGAGCCGCCCTGCCGTGTCCCTGATCAGGATGCGGCTGACCGCCTTTGCGGCTCGCGCGCCGCGTGCCAGGTAGTTGACGTCCTGTATCTCGCTGCCGGAGATGATGCGCTCATACGCGACGGCAGACTTCTCTTCGTCGCCCAGGCTTTCACGCAAGAAGCTCCTGCGGTCATCGAGCTGCTTCGGCGTGCTCAGTTCGCGCGGGGTCTTGTCTCTCGCATAGTCGGCAAGAGATCGCAGGTCGATGCCTTCGCTTCGCTCCCGCGCCTTCTCGATTTGCTCAAGCCAAAGTTGCACGTGCGCCCCCTCGTCCCGTGAGGGTTGCAACTGTGCGTGTTTGCTGGCGCTTCTACATCCCCCATTCGAGGGATGCCGTACGTACTAGAAAAGCGACGCCATTCCGTTGGGCCGTGCGTCCTCGATGTCGAGCATGCGCAGCTTGGTCAGCGCGCCGCCGCCGGCCGAGAACCCGCCCGGCTTGTTGCCCGCCGCCAGCACGCGGTGGCACGGCACCACCGGCGCGAACGGGTTGTGGCCCATGGCCTGGCCCACGGCGCGCGACAGGCCCTTGTCGCCCAGCTCTTCGGCGATCTCGCCGTAGGTGCGCGTCTGTCCGGGCGGAATGCGCCGGGCGATCGCGTAGATGCGCTGGTGGAACTCCGACACGTCGCGCATGTCGAGTTCGATGCGGCTCAGGTCGTCGTGCACGCCCTGCAGCAGGCCCTGAATGGCGGTGATGGCGCGTTGCGCCGCCTCGCTCGGCGGGCTTTCGCTCAGGTCTGGAAAGCGTTGCTTCATGCGCGCCCGAGTGGCCGCCTCGCCATTGTCGGCAGGCAGCTGCACGCCGACCAATCCGCGCGGTCCCCATGCCAGGGCGCACATGCCAATGGAAGTTTCGAACAAGGCAAAGCCCGTCATGACGAAGTCTCCTGTGCCAGCGAATGCTGGCGCGACGCCAGCACAGCGCCGAGCCAGAGGGCCATCGCCGAAGCCACCAGCCCGCGCGCAAGCCCACCGGGGCCGTCGGAAATCCAGCCGGTGACAGTCGGCCCGACGATCTGCCCCAGCGCAAAAATGATGGTGAACATGCTGATGCCCTGGGCCCAGCGCGAAGGCGGCAGGTTGTGGCGCACCAGCGCAGTGGTCGAAGCCACCACCGACAGGAACACCCCGCCGAACAGCACGCCTGAAACCAGCGCCACCGGCGCCGACGCGCTCAGCACCGGCAGCAGCGTGGCCACGCCGAGCAGTCCGTTCAGCAGCGCCTGCGGCTGCCCGCCGCGGTAGCGGTCGAGCAGCCCGGCCCACAGCCGCGACGACGCCACGCAGGCAATGCCCAGCAAGGAATAGAACAGCGTGACGAAAGAAGCGCTCGCGCCCTGCTCGCGCAGCAGCGCGATCACGAAAGTCATGTAGCCGATGTAGCCCATGCCGAACAAGGCATAGCCCGCGAGGGCCCAGCCGAAGCGATGCAGTGCGACCGGCGGCGCAGGGTCCGTCGAAGCGGCAGCTGCCGTTGGCGCCGGCCTGTCAGGCATCGCGCGGCCAGCCCACGCCAGCAGGCAGGTGGCCGCTGCACTCGCCAACGCCAGCGCCCACCACGCCCAGGCCCATCCGTGCGGCACGCCCGATGCTGCACGCAACACCCGCGGCACGAGCAGCGCGGACAGCAGGATGCCGAAGCCGGTGCCGCCGTAGTAGATGCCGAGCAGCAGTCCGCCGCGCGAAGACCCCGCCTCGCCGAGTCGCGCTGCGAGCAACCCGCCCGCCACGAACACCCATGCGCTGGCCACCCCGGCCAGCAGGCGCTGCAGCAGCAAGGCCGGCGCATCGGTCACAAAGCCGCTGCCCGCCATGAACACACTGGCCAGCACCGCGCCGACCACCAGCAGCCGCGTCGTGCCGAAGCGCCGCATCAGCATCGGCGTGATCAGCGCACCGACCAGGTAGCCGACTGCGTTGGCCGTGTTCATGCCGCCGGCCAGCGCATAGCTCCAGCCCAGGTCAGCACGCATGGGCGGCAGCAGCAGCGCATATGCAAAGCGGGTGATGCCGAGCGAAACCGCCGCGCCCATCGACAGCGCGAATGCAAGGCGCAGCGTGGGCTGCGCAGGGGCGGCAGAAGAAGTGAGCGTTGTCGACATGGGTGCGGGCGGCTGGCCATTTTGCGGCAGGCGCCGCCGCCCTGCCCGCGCCCGCCCGGTCAACCCGCGTCAGGCATCGGGTCGGCGTGCAGCAGATGCCGCTCCAGCAGCACCGCCACATGCACCGCTTCGCGCTGCGCGCCGTCCTCGATCTGGTGGCGGCAGCTGGTGCCGTCGGCCACCACGATGGCGCCGGGCTTCGCGCGGATGGCCGGCAGCAGGCTGGCTTCGGCCATCTTCATCGACACCTCGAAATGGCTGGCCTCGTAGCCGAAGCTGCCGGCCATGCCGCAGCACGAGCTTTCGATGAGTTCGGGCTGCGCGCCCGGAATGAGCTTCAGCACTTCCATCACCGGGCTCACCGCGCCGAAGGCTTTCTGGTGGCAGTGTCCGTGCAGCAGGATCGGTGCCTCGGCCGGCTTCAGCGCCAGCTCGAAGCGGCCCAGCTTGATTTCGCGCGCAATGAACTCCTCGAACAGCAACGCGTGCTTCGCCACCATCTCGGCCTTTTCGCCGAAACCCATCACCAGCGTTTCGTCGCGCAGCGTGAGCAGGCACGATGGCTCCAGCCCGACGATGGGTACGCCGGCCCGCGCCAGCGGTACCAGCGCGTCGATCAGCGCCTCGGCCTTCTTCTTGGCCTCGTCGACCATGCCGCTCGCCAGGAAGGTGCGTCCGCAGCAGTGGTGCCCGCCGCGCTTCTCGACCGTATGCAGCACATAGCCCGCAGCCTGCAGCACGCGCGCTGCCGCAAAGGCGTTCTCGCTCTCGAAGGTGCCGTTGAAGGTGTCGACGAACAGCACCGCCGCCTTGCCACCGCGCCGCGCAATCGACAGCACCACGTCGCGCTCGACGAACAGGCCGGGCTCGTTGGCCTTGCCGCGCCAGAAGGTGTCGCTGCGCCATTCGGGCAGCGAGCGCTTGGCCGAAAAGCCCAGCAGCTTCTCACCGAGCCATGCTGCGCCGGGCACGCTGTTGCGCAGGTTCAGCAGCCACGGCATGCGACTGGCCTTGTGCGCGTAGTCGGGCAGGTTCGCCACGAGCCTGTCTTTCAGCGTGTGGCCGTGGCGCTTCTTGTAGTGGTCGAGAAACTCGATCTTCATCTTCGCCATGTCCACACCGGTGGGGCAATCGCGCTTGCAGCCCTTGCAGCCGACGCACAAGTCCATGGTGTCGTGCATGGCCTCACTGGTGAAGGCGTCGGGACCCAACTGGCCCGACAGCGCCAGGCGCAGCGTATTGGCGCGGCCGCGTGTCAGGTGCTGCTCGTCACGAGTCACGCGGTAGCTGGGGCACATGGTGCCGGCATCGAATTTTCTGCAGTGGCCGTTGTTGTTGCACATCTCCACGGCCTTGGCGAGGCCGCCGGTGCTGTCGCCGCCGGTGCCGGGTGCGGTCGTCACTTCGGTGACCGGGTCGGCGTTGACGTTCCAACCCGACCAGTCGAGCACGGGCTTGAGCTCGATGCGGCGGTAGGGCTTGGGCGCGGTCGGCGGCGCGAAGCGGAACAGCGCGCCATCGTCCATGCGCGGCGGGTCGATGATCTTGCCGGGGTTGAACAGGCCGATCGGGTCGAGCTTGCGCTTGATGGAGCGGAATGCCTCGTTGATGGCCGGGCCGAACTGCCATTCGATCCACTCGCCGCGGCACAGGCCGTCGCCGTGCTCGCCGCTGAAAGCGCCCTTGTACTTGCGCACCAGCGCGCTCGCCTCTTCGGCAATGGAGCGCATCTTGGCGGCGCCATCCGCGCGCATGTCGAGAATCGGCCGCACGTGCAGCGTGCCGACCGATGCGTGGGCGTACCAGGTGCCGCGGCTGCCATGCCGGGCGAACACTTCGGTCAGCGCGTCGGTGTATTCGGCCAGATGTTCGAGCGGCACGGCACAGTCTTCGATGAAGCTCACGGGTTTACCGTCGCCCTTCAGGCTCATCATGATGTTGAGGCCGGCCTTGCGCACTTCCCACAGATTCTTCTGCCGCGCGTCGTCGGGCATCTCGACCACGCTGCCGGGCAGGCCCAGGTCACCCATCAGTTCGACGAGCTGCTTGAGCTGCGGCAACAGCGCGGCCTTGTCGGAACCGGAAAACTCCACCAGCAGGATGGCTGCCGGCTTGCCGATCAACGCAGTCTCGACCGTCGGCTTGAAGGCCGGGTTGGCAAGGCTCAGCTCGATCATCGTGCGGTCGACCAGCTCCACCGCCGTCGGCCCCAGCTTCACGATGTGCTGCGCCGCATCCATCGCAGCATGGAAGGTCGGGAAGTTGACGATGCCCAGCACCTTGGCGCGCGGCAGCGGCGCGAGCTTGAGCTTCAGGCTCTTCGTGTAGGCCAGCGTGCCTTCAGAGCCGATCAGCAGGTGCGCGAGGTTCACGCTGCCGTCCGCCGTGTACGGGCGCTCGCTCTGGTTGTCGAAGATGTCGAGGTTGTAGCCCGCCACGCGGCGCATTACCTTGGGCCAGTGCTCGGCGATCTGCTCGCGGTGCTGGCGCGCCAGCCCACGCAAGAACTGCGCGATGCCGGCCGCGCGCACACCCATCGTGCCGACCGTTCCGAACTCCACCAGCTCGCCACTCGACAACCATGCACTCGCACCCAGCACGTTGTGCACCATGTTGCCGTAGGCGATGGAGCGTGAGCCGCAGGAGTTGTTGCCCGCCATGCCGCCCAGCGTGGCCTGCGCGCTGGTCGACACGTCCACCGGATACCAGAGGCCGTGCGGCTTGAGTTGCGCGTTCAGATGGTCGAGCACGAGGCCGGGCTCGACCGTGGCCGTGCCCTCTTCCACGTTCACGTCGAGCACGCGGCGAAAGTGCTTGCTGTTGTCGATCACCAGCGCCGCGCCGGTGGTCTGCCCGCACTGGCTGGTGCCGCCTCCGCGCGCGAGCACCGGCACCTTCAGGTCGCGGGCGATGTCGATGGCGGTTGCGATGTCGCTCTCGTTCGTCGGCACGAAGGCGCCGACGGGCGTGATCTGGTAGATCGACGCATCGGTGGCGTAGCGCCCGCGCGAACCGTCGTCGAACAGCACCTCGCCCTGTGTGTCGGAGCGAAGGCGGCGCGCGAGCAGCTCGCAGGTGTCGTTGGGCGGAAGAACGGTTCCGGCTGGCTGCATGTGGCTGGCGGGATCGATGCGCATGGTGGGGTGTTTTTCTTTTGGCAGGTCGGGAAGCTCAGCTCGACTTGGCCGAGGGATAGATTTCGCCGGCGCGCAGCAGCTCCAGCACGGTGTCGCGCTTGCGCAGCACGTGCGCCACGAGCACCTTGCGCATGGCCGCAGCGTCGCGTTTGACCAGCGCATCGATCATCTGTTCGTGCTCTTCGACGGCGTGCTTCCACTTCGTCTCGTTCTGGTTGGTGCGAAAGCGCAGCGACTGCACGCGGGCGTTGATGGAGCGATAGGTGTTCGACAGCACCGGGTTCGCCGCCGCCTCGTTGATGGCGGTGTGGATGCGCGCATTCAGGCGGTAGTAGCCCGAAAGATCGCGCCGCGAGAAGCAGGCCAGCATTTCGTAGTGCAGCGCGCGCACTTCGGCCAGCTCTTCGTCGGTGATGCGCTTGGCGGCCAGCTCGCCCGACATGCCTTCGAGCATCGCCAGCACCTCGAAGGTGTCGAGCACGTCGGCCTCGGTGAGCTTCACCGCCACCGCGCCGCGGTTGGGCAACAGGTCGACCAGCCCTTCGGCCGCGAGCAGCTTGATGGCTTCGCGCAGCGGCGTGCGCGACACGCGCAGTTGCAGGCACAGCTCGCGCTCGTTGAGCTTGGCGCCGGGCGCGATGAGCCCTTCGACCAGCATGGTGCGCAGGCGCGCGGCCACCTGGTCGTGCAGGGCGAGTCTGGAAATTTCGATGATGTCAGCTGTCATGGCTTTGCCTCTTGATTGCATTTTGAATGCAAAAAAGAAGGCTAACAACCCAAGTGAATTAGGGTAAACCATCAAACAAAAAAGCATTTTGAATGCAAAACTGAATGCGAAAGGACAGTCCATGCTGCAACTCGACATCCATCCCACCGGCCGCCACTTCCTCCAGATTCCCGGCCCCAGCCCGGTGCCCGACCGCATCCTGCGGGCCATGAGCCTGCCCACCATCGACCACCGCGGGCCCGAGTTCGGCACGCTGGGCCTGAAGGTGCTCGGCGGCATCAAGCAGATCTTCAAGACGAAGCACCCGGTCGCGATCTATCCCGCCTCGGGCACCGGCGCCTGGGAGGCCGCGCTCGCCAACACACTGAGCCCCGGCGACCACGTGTTGATGTACGAGACCGGCCACTTCGCCTCGCTGTGGCAGAAGATGGCCACGCGCCTCGGCCTCTCGACCGAGTTCCTCGCATGGTCGGGCACCGACGCGCAGTTGCCCAACGCGCCCAGCTGGCGCCGCGGTGTGCAGGCCGAGCTCATCGAGGCGCGCCTGCGCAAGGACACCGAAAAGAAGATCAAGGCCGTGTGCGTGGTGCACAACGAAACCTCCACCGGCGTCACCTCCGACATCGCCTCGGTGCGCAAGGCCATCGACGCTGCAGGCCACCCCGCCCTGCTGATGGTCGACAGCATCTCGGGCCTGGCCAGCGCCGATTTCCGTCATGACGAATGGGGCGTGGACGTGACCATCAGTGGCTCGCAGAAGGGCCTGATGCTGCCGCCGGGCATCAGCTTCAACGCGCTTTCGCCGCGAGCGCTCGAGGCCGCAAAGAGCGCGAAGCTGCCGCGCGCCTTCTGGGCCTGGGACGAGATCGTCGAGATGAACAAGGACGGCTACTGGCCCTACACGCCCAACACCAACCTGCTCTACGGCCTTTCTGAATCGCTGGACATGATCCTCGGCGAAGGGCTCGACAACGTGTTCGCGCGCCACCAGCGTTGGGCCGCCGGCGTGCGCGCGGCCGTCAATGCGTGGGGCCTGCCGATCCAGTGCGCCGACCCGGCTGTGTACTCGCCCGTACTCACCGGCGTGATCACGCCCGAAGGCATCGATGCCGACGCGCTGCGCCGCCTGATCCACCAGCGCTTCGATCTTTCGCTGGGCACCGGCCTGGGCAAGCTCAAGGGCCGCATGTTCCGTATGGGCCATCTGGGCGACAGCAACGACCTGACGCTGGTAGCGATGGTCGCTGGCGTCGAGATGGGCATGAAGCTCTCGGGCATCAAGCTGGCCGGCAGTGGCGTGCACGCGGCGATGGACCATTTCGCGAACCACACGGCACCGGCCGCGCTGCAAAAAGCCGCATAGGCACGCGGGGCCGCCCCGGCGCGCATCGGACCATTCCCACCCACGACGGAGACCAAGAAGATGCAGAGACGTTCGTTGATCCAGGCCGCGGGCGCCGCGGCCGCCACACTGGGCGTGCCCCGGCTCTTCGCGCAGGAGTGGCCCTCGGGGCCGGTGCGCATCGTGGTCGGCTTTCCGCCGGGCGGCGGCACCGATGCGCTGGCCCGCGTGGTCGCGCAGAAGCTCACCATCATGTGGGGCCAGCAGGTCATCGTCGAGAACAAGGGCGGCGTGGCCGGTGTGCTCGCGGCCGACTACGTGGCGCAGCAGCCGAGCGACGGCAGCACGCTGCTGATGGCCCACATCAACAGCCACGCGCTCGCACCCAGCCTGCAGCCCAAGCTGCGCTACAACGTGGAGCGCGACTTCGTGCCGATCGTGCTGGTGGGCGTCACGCCCAACCTGTTGATCGCCAACCCGGGACAGAAGGCGCTGACGGTGAAAGACATCGTGTCCGCCTGCAAGGCCGCTCCCGGCACCATCAGCTTCGGCTCGGCCGGCGCGGGCTCGGCGCAGCACCTGGCGCTGGAGATGTTCAAGCTGCAGGGTGGTGTCGATGCGCTGCACGTGCCTTACAAGGGCAGCGGCCCGCTGCTGGCCGACCTGATGGGCGGGCAGATCCAGTACAGCTTCGAGACCATGACGGCCGCCACGCCGCACGTGAAGAACGGCCGCGTCATCGCCGTGGCGCAGACGCGCACCAAGCGAGCCAAAGGCCATCCGAACGTGCCGACGATGCAGGAGCAGGGCTTTGCCGGCTTCGAGGCAACCACGTGGTACGGACTCGCCGGGCCAGGCAAGCTGCCCGCTTCCATTGCTCAGAAGGTGAATCGCGACGTGAACACGGTGCTGGCGATGCCTGATGTGCAGGAGCGAATGGACACCTATGGCGCAGAAGACGGCGGTGGTTCGCAGGACAAGTTCAGGCAGTTCATCAGTACGGAGATTGCGAAGTGGGCGAAGGTTGTTAAGGACGGCAACGTTCACGTTGAGAGCTGAACATGCGTTGTTGGGGACGCGAATGCCCCCGGCAGAAACTGAGAAGATCCAGCAAATGACCCCATCCCAGACCGCCCTCACCGACGCACTCGTTGCCGCACGCCGCGGCAATCGCACCCTCGACGCCACGCCCTGGCTGGGCACGCTCGAAACCGACACGCAAGCCTATGAAGTGCAGGACGCCGTCGCGGCCGCACTCGGCTGGTTCGACGGTCGCCCAGTACCGGGCACCTGGAAATCCGGTGGCGGCTCCCGCAGCGCGACGCTCACGCATGCGCCGCTGCCGCCTTCCGGCGTGCGCCAGAGCCCCGCGAACTTCAGCGACCTCGTGTTCAACACGCCCGGCATCGAGGCCGAAATCGCCTTGCGTCTCGGCCAGGACGTAACACCCGCGCAGGCTGCGAAACTCGATCACGCAAGCGCCGTATCACTCGTCGATGCCATGACCGTCTCCGTCGAGATCGTCGACACGCGCTGGCAAGACCTCGCCTCGACACCCGCCCTGCTCCGCCTCGCCGATTCGCAAGTGCACGGCGCGCTGGTGCTCGGCGAGTGGAAGCCCTACGCCGCCGTCGACTGGGCCTCGCAGCGCTGCGAAGCGAAGATCGGCGACGCCGAGACGGTGGTGCGCGAAGGCACGCATCCGCTGGCCGACCCCACCTGGCTGCTGCCGATCTGGCTGCGCCACCTCACGCGCCACGGACAGACCGTGCCCGCCGGCACGGTGGTCACCACCGGTTCGTGGGTCGGCATCCTGCCCTGCCGCCGCGGCGATCAGGTGACGGCGGAATTCCCCGGCATCGGTGCCGTCCGCTTGAGCGTGTAGCGCCCACCGCCCACGCCGGAGCAAGCCACCAGAAAGTCGAGCACCGCCCGCACCCGCGCGGGCAGCGTGCCGGCCTTGCCGATGTACACCGCGTGAATCGGCTCGATCTCGCCGGCATTGAATTCATCGAGCAGAGGTACCAGCCGGCCAGCGTCGATGTCGTGCTGTATGTGATACAGCGACAGCCGCGCCACACCCGCCCCCGCAATAGCCAGCTGGCGCAGCGTTTCACCATCGCCCGCGCGCACCGGACCGGCCACGGGCAGCCACACCATGCGGCCATCGACGCGCAGCGGCCAGTCGGGCGAATTGCGCCGGTAACTCCAGCCAAGACGGTTGTGTGCCTCCAGTTCCTGCGGAGTGCGCGGCGTGCCGTATTTCGCAAGGTAGTCCGGCGCGGCGACGATAGCCTGGCTGGTTTCGCCAAGCCGCCGCGCCACGAGGTCGGACGACGGCAGCTGGCCCCAGCGAATCGCGATGTCGGCGCGTTCGTCCATCAGGTCGACGATGCGGTCGGTCAGCGCAATGTCGAGCGTGATCTGCGGATGCAGTTCGAGCAGGCGCGGCACCAGAGGCACCAGCTTGTGGTGGCCGAACGAGACGCTGGCGTTGATGCTCACCCGCCCACGTGGCGCCGCGCCGGCCGCGGCGCAGCGCTCGGCCTCGTCCATGTCGGCCAGCACGCGCAGACTGCGTTCGTAGAACTCCGTACCTTCGGGCGTGAGCTGCAGCTTGCGCGTGGAGCGGTGCACCAGTTGGATGCCCAGGCGCAATTCGAGCCGCGCCACCAGCTTGCTCACGGCCGAGGGCGTCATGCCCAGCAGACGCGCCGCCGCCGAGAAGCCGCCTGACTCGACCACCTGCACGAAGGCTTCCATCTCGCCGGAGCGGTTGACGTCGATGCGCGGCATGGCTCTTCTTCCAATCTGTGAGTTCAACTCACAAGTATGTGTACCGGCGGCATTCTAGTCATCGAAGGCTTTCGTCCGCACAGTACAGGGCATCATGCCAATCGCTCTACTCGCCCTCACCGCCGGTGCCTTCGGTATAGGCACCACCGAGTTCGTCATCATGGGCCTGCTGTTGCAGGTATCGACGGATCTTCATGTCTCCATCACGGCCGCCGGCCTGCTGATCTCGGGCTACGCGCTCGGGGTCGCGGTCGGCGCGCCGGTGCTCACCATCGCCACCCGCAAGCTGCCGCGCAAGACCGTGCTGCTGGCGCTCATGGCGATCTTCACGCTCGGCAATCTCGCCTGCGCCGTAGCGCCCAACTACGAAATGCTGATGGCCGCGCGCGTCATCACCTCGCTGGCGCACGGCACTTTCTTCGGCGTCGGCTCGGTGGTGGCCACCGGCCTGGTGGCACCCGAACGCCGCGCCTCGGCCATCGCGATCATGTTCACCGGCCTGACCGCCGCCACGCTGCTCGGCGTGCCGGCCGGCGCGTGGCTGGGCCTGCAGTTCGGCTGGCGCTCGGCCTTCTGGGCCGTCACGCTGATCGGCGTGCTGGCCTTCACGGTGCTCGCGGTGTTCGTGCCGCGCGTCAAGGGCGAGGCAAAGCCTGCGCCGCTGCGCGAAGAGCTCGCCGTGCTGGCGCGCCCGCAGGTGCTGCTTGGCCTGGCGATGACGGTGCTCGGCTTTGCCGGCGTGTTCGTGGTGTTCACGTATATCCAGCCGCTGCTCACGCAGGTCACCGGGCTTTCGGAGTCGGCTGTGTCGCCGATCCTGCTGGTGTTCGGCGGCGGCCTTGCGGTCGGCAACATCCTCGGCGGCAAGCTGGCCGACCGTGCGCCGATGGCAGCCGTGCTTGGCACGCTGGTGACGCTGGCGGTGGTACTCGGCGCGATGCAGTTCACCATCGGCACGCCGTTCACCGCGGTGGTGTTCGTCGGCCTGCTCGGCGTGGCCTCGTTCGCCACCGTAGCGCCGATGCAGCTGCGGGTGCTGGAGAAGGCCTCGGGCGCGGGTCAGAACCTCGCGTCGAGCCTGAACATCGCAGCCTTCAACCTTGGCAACGCGCTCGGCGCCTGGGTTGGCGGCGTGGTGATCGACCACGGCCCGGGGCTGCGCGCGCTGGGCTGGGTGGCGGCGCTGCTCACGCTGGTGGGCCTGGCCATCGCGCTGTGGAGCCGATCGCTCGACCGGCGCGAACCACGCAACGAGCTGGGGGATTGCGCTTCGGCGCGGGTCTGATCCTCTCCGGGGCGGTGAAGGGATTGCAGAATCCCGCATGCGCAACGCTCCCCTCATCACCCGCCCCGCCATCGCCGCCGACGCTCCTGCGCTGGCAGCGTTGTCGATCCAGGTCTGGCTCACCACCTACGCGACCGATGGCGTGAACGACCTGCTCGCGCGCTATGTGCTTGACCAGTTCACGCCGGCCGCGTTCATCGCGTGGACGAACGACGCAGACACCGCCTTGATCGTCGCCGAGGCCGACACACATCTCGTCGGCTATGCGCGCCTGCGCTTCGGCGCGCGGCAGGCCCTTGTTCCCTCCGCCAGCACCGAGCTCTGCACGCTCTACGTGCAAGAGGCGTTCACCCGCTCAGGCGTGGGCTCCGCGCTGCTCGACAGGGCCAGCGCCACAGTCCACGATCGGACGGGCAACGATGCTCTGTGGCTGACGGTCAACGTCCAGAACCAAAGGGCGTGCCGCTTCTACGAGAAGCACGGGTTCGCCAGAAAGGGCACGACCTGGTTCGCACTGGGCGAAGGCCGCCACGAGAACCACGTGCTGGGCCGGCCATGAGCAGCCGCCAGGATGATCAGTGCTGCCGCGTAGGCGAATCGCTGCGCGCCTCTTCCATCGGCATGAAAAACTCGAACCGGTTGCGTCCCGCCGCCTTGGCGTTGTAGAGCGCGACGTCGGCCCGCGCCAGCAGTTCTTCGGCAGTGACGGAAGAATCGGCCGCGCGGTGATACGCGATGCCGATGCTGGTCGTCACCTCGATGCGCTGGCCGTCCACCACGAAGGGCGGCGTGCGGATGCTTTCCACGACCTTGGCCGCCACCGTGGCCGCGGTGCCCGGCGCATTCAGGCCCTCGAGCACCAGCACGAACTCGTCACCGGCCAGCCGGGCCACCATGTCGGTGCCGCGCACGCAGCCCAGCAAGCGCCGTGCGTATTCCGCCAGCACCGCATCGCCCACCGCGTGGCCCATCGTGTCGTTGATGGCCTTGAAGTGGTCGATGTCGAGGAACATCAGCGCCATTGCATGGCCGGTGAGCTGCCCACGCAGCACCGCTTCAGGCAGGTACTCGTTGAAAGCCAGCCGGTTGGGCAGGCTGGTGAGCGTGTCGAGCCGCGCCAGCTCGATGAGCTTGTGCTCCACCACCTTCAGCGCCGTGATGTCGAGCGCCAGCGAGAAGATGCCGTGCGTCGCCCCATCGGCGCGCACGTCGGGCACATAGATCACCTGCGTGATGCGGTCGAACCCCGCGCGTTGAGTGCTGGTTTCGAACTCCACCCGCTCGCCGGACAGCGCCCGGGCGAGCATCGGCTGGCGCGACAGGTACATATCTCGGCCCGACACCTCCTGCACGTGGCGCCCCAGCACCTGGACCGGATCGAGCCCGAGCCATTCGCGGCTGGTGGCGTTGGCGAAGGTGATCTTCTCCTCGCGGTCGATGTAGGTGATCAGCGCCGGCATGTTGTCGGTGATGGCGCGCAGGCGCAGCTCGCTCTCGGCCTGGCGCAGCTCCGCTTCCTTCAGCGCCGTGATGTTGAAAGACATCAGGTAGAAGCCCACGACCTCGCCGCGCAGGTTCTTGTCAGGTATGAGGTTGACCTGGAAGTACCCCTCCCTGCCGTGGATGGGTGCACGCACCGGAAAGCGCACTTTCTTGCCGGAGAACAGCACGGGAAGGTAGGGCTTGTGCTGCGCGTACACCGCCCTGCCGAGGGCAGAACGCATGGTCGTGCCCTGCAGCGGCGCGCCTTCGCTCAGGCCCGCCATCTGCCGCGCCCGGATGTTGGCGAACAGGCAGTTCTGCTCGCGGTCGAAATAGCCGACCAGCGCCGGAATGCTGTCGGTCACGTCGCGCAGCAGCTTTTCCTGCTCGGTCAGGGCCCGGCGGATGTTCACTTCTTCGGTGATGTCGAAGGTCATCGAGAACACGCCGCACACCACGCCGTCGGCATCGACGTCGGGAATGTAGTGAGCCTTGAAGGTGCGGTTGCCGATGCCCAGGGCCGGGTCGCCCGACTTCTCGAGGATCACCGTTTCACCGGCCAGCGCGCGCATGAAGTGCGGCTCCACGAGCGCAAAGTCCGCGGCGCCGCGCACCTCGGGCATCAGGCGCCCCACCAGCGCTGCGTTGTTGTGCAGGGCTCGCACGTGCGCGTTGACGAAGGTGTAGCGCAGCGATGCGTCTACATGAGAAACCATCGCCGGGATGTTGTCGGCAATGGTGCGCACCTGCGCCTCGCTGCGCGCAAGGCTGAGCTCGATGGCGCGCCGCTGCGCCATCAGCTCGTCGAAGGTGCGCGCGAGATCGCCGATCTCGTCGGGGGCGTAACTGCTGCGCGGCTCGGCGGCGGCTGCGGGTGCTTCCTTCGTGGACTGCATGTGCCGATGCAGCTCCGACAGCGGCTTCAGCTGCCGGCGCGCCACGCCCAGGGCCAGCGCGCCCGCGAACAGCGCGAGCACCATCGCCCCGAACAATGCACCGCGCTCGATGGCGTCGATGCTCGCGAAGGCCTCGCTGCGCGGATACATGGCGCCGACGATCCAGTTGGTCTGCTCGGTGCGGTCGAAGGCATAGAGGGCGGGCACGCCGGCATCGTTGATGCCCTCGCTCGAGCCCTGGAAACCGGCCATCGCGCGCAGGATCTCGGCATTGCCGCGGCCATCCGTCTGGACCTGGTTCAGGATGCGCGAAGTCTGCGGATGGTCGACGACGATGCCGTCCACGGTCATCACGAACAGATAGCCGGTCTTGCCGAACCTGACATCGCCGAGCGCGCCCAGGATGTTCCGGTCCTTCAGGTTGATGGCGCCGGAGATCACGAACCTCACCTGCCCCGTGTTGTCGAGCACCGGCTCGGTGATGGCTACCTGCGCCAGTCCGTTGAGGCGATTGCGGTAGGGCTCGGACACGAGGCCGGCCTTGGAAGCGACCGTCTGCTGGAAGTAGGGGCGGTCCTTTACGTTCACCTTGCCGATTGCCTGCACGCCGTTCAGGTTGGCCACCAGGTTGCCGTCCGTGTCGAGGAACGCAACGTTGTCGAAAGCCTTGCGCAGCGAGCCGTGCTTCTCAAGAAAGGCCTGCAGCGCGGCGCCCTGGAGGTCCTGCGCTTCCACGCTGCCGCCAAAGGTTTGCAGCAGGATCCGGCGGCTGCCGAATTTCTGGTCGATCGCATCCGCGATGGCACCCACGCGGGCGACCTCCTCGGTCGCGATCGAGGCGCGCATGTTGCTCTTGACCAGGTGCAGGGCGAAGGTGGCGATGGCGAAAGTGGTCAGCAGAACCACTGCTGCCACGCCGAGGCTCAGGCGCGTGTGCAAACCGAAGCGGATTTTCGAGAAGCCTGTTGGAGTCATTGAACTTGTTCGGAGCCGGTACGTTGCCGGCGGGGAGTTTCCGGGCAGAGTATCGGTGCGTTCCGCGCGCGGAGAAAGACTCCGGGACACAGGCTCCGGTGAACCGCGTGGCGCGGCAGAAAAATGAATTCCTTTGCAGTACTTTTTTGCCTTCCAGGAAGGAAACAGCGAGGGGCGCTGCGTCAGGCGCCTGAGGAATCCGCCGAGCGCTTGCTGGCCAGGGCGCGGCTTTCTTTCTTCAGCGCCTTCGACACCGGGCAGACCGCCTGTACGAAGCCGGTCAGCGTGTTGGCCAGGCTCTCTCGCTGCAGGCTGTAGAACACGAACTGGCCGCGCTTCTCAGCCTTTACCAGCCCCGCGCCTTCGAGGATCTTCAGGTGCTTGGAGAGCGAAGGCTTGGTCATATCGAAGCGCGAGGCAATGTCGCCGGCCGACAGTTCGGTCTCCGACAGGTACGCCAGGATCTTGCGCCGCGGCGTGGAGGCAAGCGCTTCGAAAACTTTTTCCATCGGTTCAGTTTAGCTCGCGAGTAGGCAATTCTCTAATTAGTTATTTAGCCATTTAGCTAAATAGATGGCAGAATGGCCCGAACAGGAGCCGACGACATGCAAGCACCCACCGCCCCTCCCCCGCGCACGGTTGTCTACTACAACAGTGCCTGTCCCGTCTGTGATGCCGGCGTTTGCGCCATGCGCGAGAAAACACCGGACGCAAGCGTCGAGTGGATCGACGTGCACACCCGGCCCGAAGTACTCGAACCGCTGGGCCTGCAGCTGGAGGACGTGCGCGAACGCCTGCACCTCGTCGACACCTCGGGCGCCACGCGCATCGGTGCCGACGCCATCGCCGGCGTGCTGGCCCTTGCTCCGCGATGGCGCTGGCTGGCAAGGCCGCTTCAGTGGCCCGGGCTGCGAACGCTCGGCGCCTGGCTCTACAACCTCTTCGCGCACCAGCTCTACCGCTGGAACCGGTCGCGGGGTCATTGGTAAACCAAGGAGAAGAACCATGAGCGCAGCATCCAACTTCGACCCCGCCGAACTGGCCAGATTCCAGGCTCTGGCCGACCGCTGGTGGGACCCGCAGTCTGAATTCCGCCCCCTGCACGAGATCAATCCGCTGCGGCTGGACTGGATCGACAAGCTCAGCCCGCTGAACGGCCGCAAGGTGCTCGACGTCGGTTGCGGCGGCGGCATCCTGGCCGAGTCGATGGCGCACCGGGGCGCGGACGTGCTCGGCATCGACCTGGCCGACAAGCCGCTGAAGGTCGCAACACTTCATGCACGCAGCAGCGCAGCAAGCGTGACCTACCAGGCCATTTCCGCCGAAGACCTGGCCATCGGCAACGAGGCGAAGTTCGATGTCGTCACCTGCATGGAGATGCTCGAGCACGTGCCGTCGCCAGCGGCCGTGATCGACGCCTGCGCCCGCATGGCGAAGCCCGGAGGCTGGGTCTTTTTCTCCACCATCAACCGCACGCCGTGGGCATGGCTGATCGCGATCTTCGGCGCGGAGCAGGTGCTGCGCATCCTGCCGCGCGGCACGCACGACTACCGCAAGCTCATCCGCCCGGACGAACTCAAGGGCGCGGCCGCCAGCGCCGGCCTCGTGCTGCGGGACCAGCGCGGCCTGGGCTACAACCTGTTCACCCGCAACTTCAGGCTGCACCGTTCGCTGCGCGTGGGCTACCTGCTTGCCATGCAGAAGAAGGATTGAGCCATCAGGCCTTCACCACGCGCGCGCTGGCCGTGGAGCGCGCCACGATGCGGCCGTCCGGATCGCTCAGTTGCGCCTCGAGAAAAGCGATGGTCTTGCCGCGCTGCACGACCCTGCCTTCGCCATACAGCAGGCCGGGCTTCGCGGCCGCCAGAAAAGACACGCTGAGGTCGATGGTGACGGAGTAAGTCTCTTCGCCATTCATGACCCACAACGCCGGCCCCATCGTGTCGTCGAGCATCGCGACGAGGATGCCGCCCTGCACCGCGCCCGCAGGGTTGAGGAATGCATCGGTGGCCACGAAGCTCAAGCGGATCGTTCCCTTTTCCTTGTCGAATCCGAGCACGCGCTGGCCGAAGAGCTCGGCGGTGGGCGGGCGGGGAAGGCGCTCTGGCAAAGGGTCGGTCGTCATTTTTTGCTCCAGAAGTAGAGCGAAAAATCCTATGCCGCCGCTGCTGACAGCGTGGTGTCAGTAGCTGTCAACACATCGACGAGCTCGTCCACGCGCTGCTCCGCAAGCCGCATCGACTGCGCGAGCTGCTCGCCGCCGAACTCGTCGGACTCCACCGCAGTCTCGAACACATCGGTGATGCCGATGTAGCCGAGCACCGAACGCACGCTGCCCTCGGTGTGGTTGAGATGCGCGATGCGCCCGCCGGCGTCGTAGCCGTGGTCGCCGCGCGCGCCGAGCAGCACCACGCGCTTACCCGCGTCCGCCAACAGCGGCCAGTACGGCACCGCGCCGCGCGAACGGTCGAAGCCGAAGGTGCGGCCCACGCGCACGATGTTGTCGATCCAGGCCTTGAACTGCGCGGGCACGCTGAAGTTGTACATGGGCAGGCCGATCACGACAACGTCGGCTGCAATGAGCTGGTCGACCAGCAGGTCGCTCTCGGCAAGCGCTTCGGCCATCCACGGCTCGCGCGCGGCCGGTGGTGTGAAGGCCGCATGGATCCAGCGGCCGTCGACGTGCGCGGGCGGCTGCCGGCCCACGTCGAGGTAGTCGATGCGGTCGTCGGAGCGCGCCTTGCGCCAGCGCTCGACAAAACGCGCGGAGAGGCGGCGCGTGTGCGAGCCGTGCAGATCGGTATCGGAACGGCCCGGACGGGCGCTGGCGTCGATGTGAAGAAGGTTCATGGTCATGGTTTTGATGGATGAATGGATGTCTTTCGTTCCGCGCTGCCAGAATGGCGCGCAGACCTTGAATCTACGGATGCAGTCCTGCCATCACAAACGACGATTTCTCCGCCTATGAACGAGATTGGCTCATCTATTCGCCCTCCCCGCCGGCTGCCTCCGCTGCTGTCGCTGCGCGCTTTCGAGGCCGCGGCCGCACACCTGAGCTTTCAGCGCGCGGCGCTCGAACTCTCGGTTACGCCATCGGCCATCAGCCACCAGGTGCGTGCGCTCGAAGACACGCTGGGCCAGCCGCTGTTTCGCCGGCTCACGCGGCAGCTCGCGCTGACGCCCGCGGGCCAGCGACTGTTCGACGACCTGCGCATGGGCTTCGACGTGCTCGAAGCCGGCGTCGACAAGCTGCGCCGCCCCGCCGCATCGCAGGCCGTCACTCTCACCACCAACACCGCGTTCGCCGCACGCTGGGTGCTGCCGCGCATGGAGGCGTTCCGCAAGGCCTGCCCCGGAGTCGAACTGCGGCTGCATGCGAGCGACACCCTGGTCGACCTGGCGCGCGGCGATGCCGACATCGCGGTGCGCTCGGGCCGTGGCAACTGGCCGGGGCTGGTGTCGCGCGAGGTGATGCCCGAGCGCTATGCACCGCTGTGCAGCCCGATGCTGGGCTTGAAGCGCGCAGCAGACCTGCCGAGGCACCAGTTGATCCATTGCGACTGGCAGCCACAGGCGCTCGCACCCGCCGTGTGGCCGCGCTGGTTTCGCGAAGCCGGCATCGCACCGCCGAGAGGGCGTGCGATGAAGGCCTCGGGCCTGTCGTTTTCCGACGAGACGCACGCGACGCTGGCCGCCCTCGCCGGCCATGGCGTGGCGTTGCTGAGCCTCACGCTGTCGGCCGAAGAGCTTCGCAGCGGCGCGCTGGTGCAGCCCTTCGGGCCCGCGCTCGAAACCGGCAGCTACTTTCTTGCGGTTGCGAACGGGAGGGAGAACGAGCCGGCCATCCGCGCCGTGTGGGAGTGGATCGCGTCGCAGGCCACCACAGGCTGAGAAAAAGCTGAACGCCAGGCTTGCAGGTCGTTACGTTTCTCATGGAGACTCCGGCACCAACAATAAAGTGAGGAGAGTTCATGACGAGGTTTGCCCGCGTCCCTCTTGCCATTGCAACAGGCGCGCTTCTTGTAGTGGCTTTGACTTCATGTGGAGGCGGCGGTGGAGGTGGTGGAGGCGGGGGCATCGGCATACTCCCCGCCGCGGGCGGAACCACACCGACCACAAGCACCCCAGAGCTGCCGGCACGCGAAGCCCTCATCGCCCGCGCCAGAAGCTACGAACTCAACACGCCCTACGTCCCGCCGCCCGGCGATCCCCTGGAACACAACACCTCGGGCTACGCCAAGACGATGTGCTCCGCCGCGTTCATCACCGGCCTTGACCCCGACGTCGCCGCCGAGAGCGTCGGCTACTTCACCGGCCCTTACGACCAGCGCAAGAAAGTGGGCAAGCCGGTGGTCGACCGCGTCAAGAAGGAAGTCCGCATCGCCATCCCGAACGGTCCGACACTGGTGGCGCGCTACTACGGCTCGCAGGGCTGCATCACGCTTCCACCTGACAGGGACGACGTGTTCTTCACGCCGGTAGCGGTGACGAGCGCACTCCCCGATCCCTCGACACAGGCATGGCCCATGGGCGACGTGATGCCCGCCGGCCCCGCGCCCGGCATCGACACGACGAAAGTGAACCAGGCAGTCGATGCGGCCTTCGAGCTGCCGGAGGCCTACACCGCAGCCTTCATCGTCACGCACAAAGGGCGCATCGTCGGCGAGCGCTACATGAACGGCATCACGGCAAGTACGCCGCTCGAATCGTGGTCGATGGGCAAGAGCGTGACCGCGACGATGCTGGGCGTGCTGATGAAGCAGGGCGAGTACCGGCTCGACCAGCCGGCGCCCATTCCGGAATGGCAGGGAGCGGACGACAAGCGCAAGGAAATCAAGATCCAGGACATCCTGCACATGTCGAGCGGACTGCGCATCAAGGCGCCGGACGATCCGGACTTCGACCCCAACGGCACCTACCCCGACCACATCTATCTCTACACCGGCCGCATCAACTCGTTCAACTATGCAGCCACGCGTCCGCAGCAATGGCCGCCCAACACCATCGGCCGCTATCGCAACACCGACCCGGTGCTCGCAAACTACCTGATCCGCCTTGCCGTGGAGAAGCGCGGCGAAGAGTACCTGTCGTTCCCGCAGAGAAACCTGTTCGACAAGATCGGCATCCGCACGATGACGCTGGAGACCGATCCGTACGGCAACTTCCTGGCGCAGGGCTACGACTTCATGTCGGGGCGCGACTGGGCACGACTGGCCAACCTGTATCTGCAGGACGGCGTCTGGAACGGCGAACGAATCCTGCCCGAGGGCTTCGTCAAGTTCGTGAGCACCCTGGCGCCGGCCTGGGCTGCCGACAAGCGCCCGATCTACGGCGGCTTCTTCTGGCTCAACGGCGCGATCAACGGTGCGAGCACCTGGCCGGTGCCGACCACGGCGTACTACATGCTGGGTGCGGGCGGGCAGACGGTGCTGATCGTTCCTTCGCACGACCTGGTGGTGGTGCGGCTTGGCTATGACAAGGGGGAGCGCGCGTCGGCCACAAGCCTGCGAAAGGCGCTGACGCTGCTGATGCAGGCTGTGCCCAGCTCGTCGTGAACGTGAAAAGGCCTCCCGAAGGAGGCCTGCGCTGACCGGGTTCCAGGCGGAGCCCGGGCTTTCTCTTCATTCGACCCGCTTGCTCAGGAGGGTCGGCACGACATAACCGTCGCGGTACACGGCCTCGATGCTTCCCTGCACGCGGTCGGTGGCATGCGCAGCCACGAATTTTTCCTCTGTCACGCGATAGACCACCATGGTGCACGACGAGTGCTTGCTGAGGGTGCGGGCCACGCCGGTGGCCTGTCTTAGGGTTGGGTACGTTTCCATGGGATCCTCCTTGTCTGCCTGACAGCCCAAATGTTAACTCTTTGGTACTCAAATATTCATCAGGGTATTTTCTGAGCGTCAACGGCCGCCATTCTTGCCCGCCTCTCCCTTTTGCAGGAATCGGATGATCTGGCCATTGACATCCTCAGGCTGCGACATAGCGGCGATGTGGTCCGCGCCCGGCACGATCGCAGCCTCGAGGCCAGGCATCCGGCGCTGCGCCAGCTCCAGCATCGCCTGGAGTTCGTAAAGCTTTTCCGCGTCTTGTACCGCGCCCTGGCTTCCTCGCTCCTGAACTCGGGCGGCCCTGTCATGCGCCAAGGCCTTGGGCGAGCCGACTCAACTGGGGTTCGGACAGCCGGTAGCTGAGCCTGTCGAGAACCCGGCCTGCACCAAGGCCTTCGTAGAACGAGATGCCCCTGTCGTTCGATGCCTTGACGGGCCAGTCGATGCGACAGCAACCGTTCTCGACAGCGTACCGGGCCACCCAGGCCATAAGCGCCCTGCCTGCTCCATTGCTCCTGCCAGAAGCCTTCACATACAGCTCCTTGAGCTGGCAATGCTTGCGCCTGTCGGGAGCGAATTCGACGAGCGAATACACCAGCGAGATGGCCGCCAGGCCAACCACTGCGCCGTCATCGCCTGAAGCCACGGCCAGGCGATGCGGCGACCCAGCCGCCAGGAGGTTGCCGAGGAGGTGTTCTCTCACGGCCTCCCGAGAGACTTTGGCGCCATCGTTGTAGAAGGCATGCAACTCGCACAGCAGGTCTGTGAGCGACTCATGCTGGGCTTCAGAGACAAGTTCAACGTGCATACGGTGTCCTTGAAGGCTCCCGGCTAAACGCGGCGATGCTACCAAGCTCACTACACTGCCCCCCGATGAACAATCCTCCTCGACCGCAGCACGCGCGAGACATCCTGACTTCCTACTTCTGGAGCGGCGACGTCATCCGCAGCCGGAGCGTGAGCAATGTCGTGCTGTCTGCCACGGTCGACGTGCCTGCGCCTCCTGCGCGTCTGCTTGCGGATTGGGAAAGCGAAATCTCTTCGCGCCTGTTCCTGGAACCCGGAGACGTCGAACCGTTGCCCCTGGCCCGGGCGCGTGCGCGATGGCCTGATTACAAGCACTGCGTGCAGGCCATGTCCGACTGGATGCGCACGCTGGAGCTGTCCGAGGTGCTTGCCTCCAGCGACGTGGCCCTCATGGCCTGCCGCGGCGCGAAGTACCACCACGACGGAGCGCAGTACGGCGGCGCGGCCTTCTGCAATCTCTTCATGAGCGAGGACAAGGGGCTGGACCTGCATTTCCCCTTTGCAGATCACCGGATCCCGTTGACCCGGGGCACGGCAGTGATATTCGACACCGGCCAGCCTCACGCCGTCATTCAACGCGGCAGCAGCGGCTTCGATGCAGCCGACTTCGCGCCCGGGCGGGATTGCAGCCAAGTGTTCCTGACCTGGGAGCTTCCCATCGAGGATGTCCATGTCGGGCACGCACTGGGAGTCGCCTTCGACATCAATCTTTCGACCTCGCCGCAGCTGGATGAAGAGCAAGTCTGGCTGAACGGCGCGCGGGCCATCGTGTGCCCGGACTCCGGACGATGGCGCCGTGCCGACTGACTGATCGTCAGCGATTGGATTGAAGAGCCCTGGCAGCAGCCAGTTCGCCCAGGCAGGCGTTGACCGCCTGGAGCGGTACTTTCTCGTGGCAACGCGCTACCGCCTCGCGCGCAACGGCTTCGCTCAAGCGCCGCTCCCGTGCCGCCTCGACCTGGAATTCGACGATCCACTTCATGAGCATGGCCAGCACGATCAGCAAGCCGATCAAGGCTGCGACCAGGGTCACCCGCCAGCCCTGAACGCGAAAAATGGACGCTGCGGATTTACCCGCCATGGGTTCTTGCGAGGCCATCTAGCGGGGAAGGTCCGGAAAGACCCACATGCTCAAGCCGAGGATCAGGCCTGCGCCCAGGAACATGATGGCTGCCGTCGTGAACATCGATGCCGCAATGATGTTCGGCACGAGGATGGCCACGACCACAAAGACAACTGCCGCCACGATGCACAGGAGCACGGACAGCCATGCCATGTACGCTGGCCCGCGCCTGGCCGCCAAAGGCTCGTCCGGGCTGGTTTCGGGTTGGAACGGTGTGCGCATGAATAGCCTCCCTCTTCGCAAGATGTCGCGTGTAATTCGTTAGCCGGCGCAGGCGGTTGCGAAGCAGCATGGACTGCTCGCAACCTTTCCTGACCTTCGTCAAAAAAGTACAGGAAGGTTAAGAAGAACAGCCGATCGGGCTAAGGGATTAAGTCGCGCACACCGCACATGAGAGTGGGTTCGGTGCAGAAAGCCAGTGAACCTGCGCAATATTTGACTAATGTCAAACATTGCGCAGTGCAGGCACCTCTCAGCCGCAGAGGTCGAAGATCGCTTCCATGATCAGCTGGTAGCCGCTCCAGAACAGCCAGTGGTCGCTGCACTGGGTGAACGGCCCTGCGACAGCCGGGGCAGCCAGAGCCAGCGACGACAAGATCGCGGCCACAGCGCCAGCCTTGATTGCGGTTGCACGTTTCATGATTTCTTCCCTCCATTGGTACTTTTGAACGCAGGGCATCTCGCTCCTGCAACCCGAGATGAGCCGCGCAAGCGACTCACCGCCGGACTCTAGGACTGCGAACGAGCCACCACCAGTGTCGAAAGTCACGCGCTCAGGCGCCCAGCGGCTGAAGCCCCCTCACCCACTCGAACACCGCCGCCACGGCCGGCTCCGAACGCCGCGCCTCGAGGCACACCAGATAGAACGGCAGCCCAGGCAACTCCGGACCGAAGGGCTGCACCAGATTGCCCGCGCGCAGTTCATCGGCAATCAGCGCAAGGCCCATCAACGCCACGCCCTGCCCCTGCAGCGCGGCCGACACGGTGTGTGTTTCATCCGAGAACACCGGCCCGGCCGATACGTCGAGGCCGGGCACCTGCGCCCGCTGCTGCCACTCGGCCCAGGTGCCGGGCTGGCTCTTGTTGCCGGGCACCGCGAAGTGCAGCAGCGTGTGCCGCGTCAGGTCACTGCGCCGGCGCAGCTTGAGCGCAGGGCTGCAGGCCGGCGCGAAGACGGTGTCGAACAGCTTCTCGGCCACCATGCCCGGCCACTGTCCCTTGCCGTAGCGGATCGCTATGTCGGCCGTGACACCGTCGAGCGCAACCGCTTCGTGCGATGCATGAATGCGCAGGTCGAGCCTCGGGTGCAGCGTGCGCAAGGTGCTCACGCGCGGCAACAGCCAGCGCGCCGCGACGGCCGGCGTGGCCGACAGGGTGATGGCGCTGCGCTCGGGCGGTGCACGCAGCCGCGCCACCGCATTCGCCATGGCATTGAACGATTCGCTCAGCACCACCTGCAGCACCCTGCCCTGCGGCGTGAGCACCAGTTGCCGCGGCTGGCGGATGAACAGCGGCACGCCGAGTGAGTCTTCGAGCTGCCGCACCTGGTGGCTGATGGCGGTAGGCGTCACCGAGAGTTCGTGGGCCGCGAGCTTGGCGCTGCAGTGCCGCGCGGCCGCCTCGAAGGCGCGCAGCGCCGCCAGCGGAGGGAGTTGGCGAAGGTTGGCCATGGATGAATTAATTTTTCAGCAGCACAAAGAAATCGTCGTTTGTCGCGCTGGCGGTGCCTGGATAAATTGAGAACCATGTCAAGCAGACAGCTGAATTCTCTTCATCCCACCTTTCACGTCAACGAGGACCGCGCCATGACCACACTGCTCCACATCGACGCCAGCGCCCGCCCCGGTCGTTCCGGCACCCACGTTCACGGCTCGCATTCGCGCCGGTTGAGCCATCACTTCGTGTCGAGCTGGCGCGCGACGCAGCCGGGCACCGAGGTGATCTACCGCGACATCGGCGCCGCACCGCCGAGCAACGTCACCGGCGAGTGGATTGCGTCGGGCTACACACCGGCCGCAGAACGCGAACCGTGGATGCACGCCGTGCTCGCCGAGAGCGATGCGCTGATCGCCGAGATCCGCCGCGCCGACGTGCTGGTAATCGGCGTGCCGATGTACAACTTCAGCATGCCGGCACCGCTGAAGTCATGGATCGACAACATCGTGCGCATCGGCGCGACCTTCGACTTCGACCGCAGCCGCGAGAACCCGTATGTGCCGCTGCTGGCCGAGCGCAACCGCCGCACGGTGCTGCTGACCTCGTGCGGCAGCAGCGGCTACGGGCCGGGCGGATTCCAGGCGCATCTGGACCTGCTCACGCCCGGCATCACAAGCCCGCTGGCCCTGCTCGGTCTCAACGAAGTGCACAGCGTGGCCATCGAACACGCCGAAGACCATGACGACTTGCTGGACCGCTCCATCGCCAGCGCGCTCGCCCGCGTCGAGGCGCTGGTGGCCGAATTGCAGGCCTCCTGAAAAGGAAGCTGCTGCCTACGCCGAGCGCAGTTGCTCGCGCAGCTTCTGCCCGATCTCGGGCCGCTCCAGGAAGGGATCGGCCGGGTTGGTAATGGAGACGATGTTCTCCATGCGGCTGCGCACATTGCCCAGCGCCTTCGGGTGGCTGAACACGTAGAACTGGTTGGCAGTGATGGCGTCGAACACCTTGGCCGCGACTTCGGCGGCCGTGATCTTGCCGCTGCTCACCGCCTTGTTGCTCATGGCCTGGCCGATGAGTTGGCTCTTGGTGAGCTCGGTTTCCTTCGGCGCATTCGGGCGGTTGCGCTCGCTGCTGGTGATGCCGGTGGGCACGAAGTACGGGCACAGCAGGCTCGCGCCGATCTGGTCGGTGACGAGGTTCAGGTCCTGGTACATCGTTTCGGTAAGGCTCACGACTGCCGCCTTCGCCGCGTTGTAGATGCCCATGTTGGGCGGTGTGAGCAAGCCCGCCATGCTGGCGGTGTTGGTGATGTGGCCGCGGTAGGCCGGGTCTTTCGCGGCAGCCTCCAGCATCATCGGCGTGAACAGGCGCACGCCGTGAATCACGCCCCACAGGTCCACACCCAGCACCCATTCCCAGTCGGCCACCGTGTTCTCCCACACCAGGCCACCGGCTCCCACGCCCGCGTTGTTGAACACGAAGTGCGGCGCACCGAAACGTTCCTTCACAGCGGCGGCCAGCGCTTCCATCTGCGCCGCGTTCGACACGTCGACCTTGCGCGCCAGCACCTGTGCGCCGGCAGCCTCCATTTCTGCCTGGGCCTTGTCGAGCGCGTCCTGCTGCACGTCGACCAGCACGAGGTTCATGCCGCGGGCGGCGCCGATGCGCGCGCACTCCAGGCCGAAGCCCGAGCCCGCGCCGGTGAGTACGGCGGTCTTGCCCTTGAAGTCTTGAATCATTGAATTCTTTCCTGTGGTTGGCTCTGCGCCTCCTATTGGAACGCTTTGCAGCCCGGTTGACTGTCGTTCGTGTGACGCGTGTCTGCGACCGCCTCGAGCCGACTCCGGCCACACCCAGCACCCTGCAGATCGAAAACCCGCTCCTTCGTGACAAAGAACCAAGCGGTTGACCATAGACAACAGTGTTAGCAATTGCTGCCGCTTACAACGCCCCGTCATCAACGGGGAGCGTAGCGAATGGAGCGAAAAATTCTTGTAGTCGGCGATCCGCCAGCGTCTGGCGGACAGGTATTGCCCTACGACGGCCCCATGCTCGATTTGTACGGACACCGGGTCGCCTTGATCGGCGGCAGGGCCTACTGCGAAGGCTGCAACAGCGTGGGCATCATCGCGAAGACCGGAGGGCCGCGGCGCCCTCAATTCATATCGGAGGCGGCGCTGGAAGGAGACGTGGTGGTCTGCCACTGCCCGGTGCCACAGCCCATACTTTCCACCCTGCAGCGATGGGCAACATACGAGGACGAGGCTTGGCATGCCGTTGGAGCCGAGGATGAATTGGCGGCATTCAAGAAAACGGTAGACAAGAATGTGACCCACCCACCAGGGGCGGAACTGGCCGAAAGGATCTGCCCGAACATGACGAACAAGGAGTTCTGCGCGGTAGTGCTCAAGCTGCGCGATCAGGCCGTGGCGTTCATTGCGAAGCAGCGCCTCCCGGAACTCGAGCGATGGGACAAAGATGCGCAGGCGCGAGTGCAGGAATGGTTTGGCGTTGCCGACCAATCGATGCGAGAGCATCTCCAGAAAGGACTGGCTGCGTGCAAGCGAGTGCTCGAGGGACTGGGATGCGAGAACTTCATCCGGTACTCGGAAGCAAGCAAGAAGAATCTCGGCTGCATCTTCTCAAGCGACCCGGTCGTGACAGTAGCGGCAGTTTGCAAACCAGACACTGCGACCCGCACCATTGCCATCGGGCTGAGTTTTTGCGACCTCCCGGAGAACATGCTCATCTACGATACGGACATCATTCGCGACGGGGACTCGAAGCTCCTGACATTGATTCACGAGGTCACGCACTTCGACGACACCTTCAGTTCATTCGATCCCTGGTATGGAACGAAGCACGCGAGGGATCACGCAGAAGACCCCCGGTCTCGTGTCAACGCCGACAGCATCGCTGCGTACATTCTTGGCGTTGTTGCGAAAGCATCCAAATGAAATGCACGATCAGGGCCTTCCTCGTCATCGCTACCACGCTGACAGGTTGCAGCGCCATGGCTTGCAAGCCCGTCGTGGTAACAAGGCTGACTTTTGCCGAAGGCGCCGCAGACCTCGAACCGGCGCAGATAGCGAAGCTGGTGGAGTTTATTGACCGGGCAAACTCGGCGTTTCCGAAATACCTCGAGGTTTCAATCGACGGAGGCGCCACCGTCAAAGTTCCAGGCAGAACACCAGCCCAAGCCAGGCAGTTGGCAAGACGGCGCGCCGAAAACGTGACCCGAGCGTACAAGCAGCTCCAGCCGACCGAGATCAAGCTGGAAACGACGTCGAGCATCTACGAAGACAACAAGATGTCGAGGGAGGCGAGCAACGACTTTGTCGTGGTGCAGTTTCACCCCGACTACGAGGCGCTGAAGTTGCCCGACTGCAACCCGGTTCCGATCCCCGGGTTCAAGCGTTGATGCACGGCAATCACCGGCCGCAGCCCTCTCAACCCTCAGCCTTCTTCAGCACATACCCAATCCGCGGAAAGTGCACATGCACCGTGCCCGTCCGCTCGCTGCTGCGCTCCAGCGTGTAGTGCGTGCGCGTAGCCGCGACCAGCGTGCCGGGCGTCTCCTCGAGGCCGAAGCTTTCGGCGCGCACGGTGACGGCGCTGCCGAGCAGAATGTCGTGGTCGTCCTGGAAGGTGCTGTCGGTCAGCAGCGTGTGCGGCGTCGCGGCCTTGGCCACTGCAATGGCCTCGTCGCTCGTGAACTTCTCGGGAACGCCGTGGCCGATGGCGGCCATGCGGTCGAGCCAGTCGATCACCGCGGGCGTCAGATCGAGGATGGTTCGAACCGACTCGATGCGCCGCGTGTACCAGAGCGGGTGGTAGGCCGAGAAGTCGGCAATGCTGGGCACCTCACCGAGCAGGAAGGGCTTTTCGTCGAGCATGTCCGACAGGCGGCGCAGGTATGACTTGTAGGCGCTGGTGGCGTCGGCCGGGCGCAGGCGCGTCATGTTGCCAGCGCTCATTTTGCCGCGGTCTTCGCCGAAGGCTTTTGCGGCTTCGGGTGGGGCCTTGGCGAACACTTCGGCCGCGCCCCTGGGCTGCAGGTTCCAGGCCATGGCAGCCCAGAAGAGCGTGGTGTCGGCCCACTGCGCGAGGATGCGCGACATGCCCTTCTCGGGCTCCGGATAGAGCGTGGGCTCGGGTTGCAGGTGTTCGAGCACGTCGGCGATGAGCGCGCTGTCGCAATACATGTCGGCGCCGATCTGCAGGAACGGTGTCTTGCGATAGCCGCCAGTGAGCACCTCCACGTCGGGCTTGGGCATGATCGGCGGGATGAAGACCGACTTCCACGGCAGCTTCTTGGCGCCGAGGATCAAGCGCACCTTTTCCGAGAACGGCGAGGTCAGGTAGTGATGAAGGATCAGGTCGGCCATGGTGGGGGTCTTTCTTCTGTGATGGGTTTGGCACGCGTCACCGGGGTTGCGCGCGCTGGATGATCGAATCGAAATCGGTGCCTGCGGCCAGCGTGCCGAAGGCATTGCCCCAGTCGCCGCCCAGTCGCGAGGCGCAGAACGCGCCAGCGACGGCGGATGGCGCGGTCTGCACGAGCAGCGCAGCCTGCACGGCGAGCGCCACGTCCTGCGCGAGGCGACGGGCCTCGGCTTCGGAGGCCATCGCCTCGATGCGCGCGGGCAGCGCGTCGGTCAGCCGGTCGAGCGCGGCGTGCTCGCCACGCGCGGGCGCCAGCTCCTTCGTCAGCGCGGCCACGGCATCGCCTTTTCGCAGGCCGCGCAGCAGGTCGAGCGCCATGATGTTGCCCGCGCCTTCCCAGATGGAGTTGAGCGGCATCTCGCGGTAGATGCGGGCCATGACGCCCTCGCCGCCCTCTTCCACGTAGCCGTTGCCGCCGAGGCATTCCATCGCCTCCTGCGCGAAGGCGCTGCCGCGCTTGCAGATCCAGAACTTGGCGACCGGCGTGAGCAGGCGGGCCATCAAGCGCTCGTGCTCGTCGGCCTGGTTGTCGAAGGCGCGTGCCAGGCGAACGGCGAGCGCAGTGGCGGCTTCGCTTTCGAGCGCGAGATCGGCCAGCACGTTCTTCATCAAGGGCTGTTCGATCAGCGGCTTGCCGAAGGCCTTGCGCTGTGTCGCATGGTTGAGCGCGATGCCCAGCGACTGGCGCATCAGCCCGCTGGTGCCCAGTGCGCAGTCGAGCCGCGTCATCGTGCCCATCTCGAGGATCTGCGGAATGCCGCGGCCCTCTTCTCCCACGAGCCATGCGCTGGCGCCCTGGAACTCGACCTCGGAGCTTGCGTTGGCCTTGTTGCCGAGCTTGTCCTTCAGCCGCTGGATCTGGATGGCGTTGCGTGAACCATCGGGCAGCACACGCGGCAGGAAGAAGCACGAGAGCCCCGCGGGCGCTTGCGCCAGCACCAGGAAGGCGTCGCACATCGGCGCCGAGAAAAACCACTTGTGGCCGGTGATGGCATAGCGCTCGCCCCAGGCATCGCTGCCGTCGCGCACCGCCTTGGTGGTGTTGGCCCGCACATCGGAGCCGCCCTGCTTCTCGGTCATGCCCATGCCCATGGTCACGCCGGGCTTGTCGCTGAAGAGCTTCAGCGCCGGGTCGTACCAGAGGCTGCCGAGCTTCGGACCCCAGTCGGCGTACACGCCCGCATTGCCGCGCAGCGCGGGCGTGACCGCGTAGGTCATGGAGATGGGGCAAAGAATCGACGGCTCCAGCTCGGTGAAGAGCATGAAGCCCGCCGCGCGCAGCACGTGCGGCGAGGCCGAGGTGCCGGTCCAGGGCGTGCCGTGCAGCCCGGCGCCCACGGCGGCGGTCATCAGCGCGTGGTAGCTCGGATGGAATTCCACCTCGTCGATGCGCCGCCCGAAGCGGTCGTGCGTGTGCAGCTCGGGCGTGTGGATGTTGGCGAGCCGCGCATGCGCCTGCATGCCGGCCGTGCCGAGGGTGGCGCCCAGCTCATGCAGCTGCGTGGTCTGCAACGCGGGCGCGTTGAACTTCAGCGCATCGCGCAGAGGCCGGTTGGTGTCGAAGAGGTTGTAGTCCACCAGCGGCGTAGGCTGGTTGAACACCTCGTGCGTGGTTTCCATGACCGGCCTCCTTGCCGTGCGTTCAGTTCATCCAGTGCATCAGATCAGCTTGACGAGTTGCTTGCCGAAGTTCCGACCCTTGAGCAGGCCCAAAAAGGCTTCAGGAGCAGATTCGATGCCTTGCGCAATCGACTCACGCGGCTTCAGCTTGCCCGTGCCCACCAGCGTGCCCAGCTCAGTCAGCGCCTCGGGCCACACTTCCATGTGCTCGCTGACGATGAAGCCTTCGATCTTCATGCGGTTGATGAGGATCAGCGCCGGGTTGGCCAGCGGTAGTGGCTGTCCGTCGTAGCCCGCGATCATTCCGCACAGCGCCACGCGGGCGAAGGCGTTGGCGCGCAGCAGCACCGCGTCGAAGATGTAGCCGCCGACGTTCTCGAAGTAGCCGTCGATGCCGTTCGGGCAGGCTTCCTTGAGCGCAGCGCTCATCGACTTGACGTCGGCGTGCACGCGGTAGTCGATGCAGGCGTCGAAGCCCAGCTCGTCGGTCACGTACTTGCACTTGTCGGGGCCGCCGGCAATGCCGACCACGCGGCAGCCGCGCGCCTTGGCCAGCGCCCCGAAGGCGCTGCCCACCGCGCCGCTGGCGGCGGTGATGACCACCGTTTCACCAGCCTTGGGCGCAATGATCTTCACCAGCCCGTACCAGGCCGTGACGCCCGGCATGCCGACCGCGCCAAGGTAGTGCGACAGCGGCACGTGCGTGGTGTCGACCTTCTTCAGCGCTCCGGGCTGCGAGGCATCGACCACGCTGTATTCCTGCCAGCCGCCGAAGCCGACCACCTTGTCGCCCACGGCGTACTTGGGGTGCTTGCTCTCGACCACTTCGCCGACCGTGCCGCCCTGCATCGTCTGGCCCAGCGGCTGGGGTTGCGCGTAGCTCTTGGAGTCGTTCATGCGGCCGCGCATGTACGGGTCGAGGCTCATGTAGTGGTGGCGCACGAGCACCTGGTTGTCCTTGAGCGCGGGGGTCTCGGCGGACACGAGCTTGAAGTTGCTGGCCACGGCCTCGCCGTCGGGACGGTTGTCGAGGTGGATCTGCTTGTTGATCGGCATGAATGTCTCCGGGAAAGTATCAGTCAGTCAGTCAGTCGGTCGACGGCGGCCGCATCTCGTTGGCGCTGGCGGGGCCGGTCGGCAGCCGGCGCTTCACGTACTTGAAGGTGCCGGTGGCGTGGGCGCACACGCGTTCCTGTTCGTCGTAGATTTTGGCCTCGGTGAAAGCCAGCGTCGCCGTCCTGTGAATGAGCGTGCCGCGCGCGTGCAGCGGGCCGACCGAGGGCTGCATGAAGCTGGTCTTCATCTCGATGGTGACCACGCCCGTCTCTGGCGCCACGCTGCGCGCGGCTGCTGCCATCGTGATGTCGAGCAGCGTCATGCAGGCGCCGCCGTGCGTCACGTCGAAGGTGTTCAGGTGCTCCGGCTTCGCCGTGTAGATGATCTCGGACTCGCCGCCCTCGAACTTCGTCAGCTCAAAGCCCAGGTGCCGCGCGAACGGAATCTGGCTCGTGTACGAGCGGATGTTGATGTCGCTGGAATCTGAAGAAGAAGACATGTCAGGCCGCACCCAGCACCACGCTCACGCCGCCGTCCACAGCCAGCCACTGGCCGGTGATGTGCTTGCCGGCATCGCTCGCGAACAGCAGAGTCAGGCCCTTCAGGTCTTCCTCGTCGCCCAGGCGGCCGAGCGGGGCCTGGGCGGCCATCTTTTCCTCGCCCAGCGACTTGATGAGGCCGGCGGCCATCTTCGTCATGAAGAAACCGGGGCAGATCGCGTTCACATTGATGCCGTAGCGGCCCCATTCGGCGGCGAGCGTGCGGGTGAAGCCGATGACCGCGGTCTTGGAGGTGTTGTAGGCCAGCGTCTGCATTTCGGGCGGGTTGCCGTTCAGCCCGGCGATCGAGGCGATGTTGATGATGCGCCCCGTCTTCTTCGGAATCATGTAGCCGTTGGCGATCTGCTGCGACAGGATGAAATAGCCGCGCACGTTGAGGTTCATCACCTTGTCCCAGGCCTCGACCGGGTGGCTCTCGGCCGGCGAACCCCAGCTGGCGCCCGCGTTGTTGATGAGGATGTCGACCGCGCCCATGCGCTGCAGCGTTTCGTCTGCCAGGCGGCGGGTGTCTTCTTCCTTCGAGCAGTCGGCGGCGATCCAGCGCGCGTCGATGCCGGCGGCTTGCAGCTCGGCTGCGGCCTGCTCCAGATCGTCGGCCTTGCGCGAGCTCAGCATGATCTTCGCGCCGGCTTCGCCGAGCGCATGGGCCATCTGCAGGCCCAGGCCGCGCGAGCCGCCGGTGATGAGGGCAGTCTTGCCGGTGAGGTCGAACAGCTGCTTGATGTTGCGGGGCGTCATGAGGTGTCTCCGGTTTTGAATGTCAGGCTCAGATCTCGTAGTCCATGCACTGGCGGGCTTCACGCACGGCGCCGATGAAAGGCTTCAGGGCCACATGCTGCGGGTGGTCCGAATAGGCCGCGAGCGCGGCGGAGTCGGTGAATTCCGAGTACAGGACCAGGTCGTAGGTGGCTTCCAGCCCGGGCTGGGCAATGGCCACCTCGAAGCGCAGCGTGCCGGGCGACAGCTTGGCGCAGGCGTCGAGCAGCGCCTTGGCCTTCAGCAGGTTGGTCGCCTTGTCGGTGCCCTCGGCGTGCTCCTTGAACTTCCACATCACGATGTGCTTGAGCATGGCGGATCTCGTTACTTGGTAGGGGTGTTGGGCAGCCGCGAGCGCACGTAGATCAGCACGAAGCCGACCACCGCCACGATGCCGCCGGGCACGGCGATGGACCAGCCCAGCGCGGCGTCGGTGCGGCCGGTGGCAATGCCCAGGATCACGACGAACAGGCCGCCGTAGATCAGGATCCAGATCCACTTCTCGAGCCGCGCGTGCGGCTTGGGGGGTTTGACGGCGGGAGTGTTGTTGGGGTTGGCGTTCGGCGAATCGGTAGTGGCCATCAGAAGGCGTCCTCGGGCAAAGCTGTACAGGTCGGGTCGCGGGTTTCGACCACGTTGAGCCATGCGCCGATTTTCGGCAGCTCGTAGTGGAAGAAGTAGTCCGTGGCGCCGATCTTGCCAGCTGTTACCGCCCTCGCCTTTTCACCGTCGGTCTGCAGGGCCCTTTGGGCCACGTCGAGCCAGATCCAGGCCAGCACCGTGTGGCCGAAGGCCTGCATGTACGGCACAGCGTTGGCCAGCGCGTCGGCCGGGTCGCCGGTGGCCCATGCGGCCTCGGTCGCGCTGCCGATGCGCTGCAGCGCGGCGCCCAGCGCCTTGGCGTGGGCCGCCAATGCCGGCACCTTGGCGGCGCGGCCGATGGTGTCGGTCATACGGCCGGCCAGCAATTGCAGGCCGCGACCCTTTTCCATCAGCACCTTGCGGCCCAGCAGGTCGGCTGCCTGGATGCCATGGGTGCCCTCGTGGATCATGTTCAGGCGGTTGTCGCGCCAGTACTGCTCCACCGGAAAGTCACGCGTGTAGCCGTAGCCGCCGTGCACCTGGATGGCCAGCGAATTGGCCTCCAGGCACCACTCGCTGGGCCAGCTCTTGGCAATGGGCGTGAGCACTTCGAGCAGCAGGCGCGCGTCGTCGGCGGCCTGCGCGTCGCCGGTCTTCTGCTCGTCGACCAGCCGGGCGCAGTACAGCTCCAGCGCCAGCGCGCCTTCGCAGTACGCCTTCTGGGCCAGCAGCATGCGGCGCACGTCGGCGTGCTCGATGATGCGCACCTGCGGCGCGGCCGAGTCCTTGGCGACCGCGGCCCCTGCTGCATCCGGCTTCTTCACCAGCCGCCCCTGCGGGCGGCTCTTGGCGTATTCGAGCGAGGCGTGGTAGCCCGCCATGCCGAGCATGGTGGCAGCCGTGCCGACGCCGATGCGCGCCTCGTTCATCATGTGGAACATGCAGTGCAGGCCCTTGCCGGGCGCACCGACCAGGTAGCCCACGGCGCCCGCTTTGCCATCGACCGGGTACTTGCCCTCGCCGAAGTTCAGCAGCGTGTTGGTGGTGCCGCGCCAGCCCAGCTTGTGGTTCAGGCCCGCGAGCGCCACGTCGTTGCGCTGGCCCGTCAGCTCGCCCTTGGTATCGACCATGCGTTTGGGCACGATGAAGAGCGAGATGCCGCGCGTACCCGGCACCAGTTTGCCGTTCTCGTCGGGGATCTTGGCGAGCACGATGTGCACGATGTTCTCGGTCAGCTCGTGGTCGCCTGACGAGATCCACATCTTGTTGCCCGTGAGGCGGTAGCGTGGGCCCAGCGGGTCGTTTTGAAAATCGGCGCCATCGGGCACTGCGCGCGTGGCCACATCGCTCAGCGACGAACCGGCCTGCGGCTCAGACAGGCACATGGTGCCGGCCCAGCGACCCGAGAACTCGTTCTTGGCGAACACCTCTTTCTGCATCTCGGTGCCGTGCACCATCAGCAGATTGGCATTGCCGCTCGTGAGCATGTTGGAGCCGATGCTCACCGAGGCCATCGCGAAAAAGCTGTTGGCCGCGGCCGAGAGCGTGTACGGCAGCTGCATGCCGCCGATGTCGTAGTCTTGCGCGGCACTCATCATTCCCGACTCGACGAAAGCCTTGTGCGCGTCGTGCGTGGCCTGCGGCAGGATGACTTTCTCGCCGTCGAAATGCGGCTCCTGCGTGTCGACCGTGCGGTTGAATGGCGCGTACTTCTCGCGCGCGATGCGTTCGCAGGTGTCGAGCACTGCGTCGAAGGTTTCGCGCGAATGGTCGGAAAAGCGTTCGCGCTGGTTGAGCGACTCGGCGTCGAGCCAGTCGTAGAGCAGGAAGTCGAGGGTGGAACGCAGGCTCATGAGAATGTCTCTTCTTGCTACTTTTTCGGGGAGTCGGGCAGTTTGGCGATGGTGCCCTGCGCCAGCGCGCAGAGCTTCTCTGCACCGTCGTTCACCACGAACACCTCGCAGGTGCAAACGGCCTGCGAACTGCCGGAATGGGCCGTCCTGGCGCGTGCGATCAGGCGCTCGCCAAGAGCGGGCCGCACATAGTTGATCTTGAATTCGGAAGTCACCACCGGCACGCGCAACGCGCTGCCACCGGCAAAGGTGAGCGCGTTGTCGGCCATGTAGCTCACGATGCCGCCGTGGGCAAAGCCGTTCTGCTGCTTCAGCTGCGCCGTGAGCGGTAGCTGGAGCTCCACATAGTCCGGCGCCAGCGCGTGCAACTGCGCGCCGATCAGCACGCTGAACGGCTGCGATGCAAGCATGCGGCGCCCGTAGGCCAGAACGGCTTCGGGCGAGACCTCCTGGTCGTGGCCCAAGCCGGACATGATTACAAGACCTCGAACACGCCCGCAGCGCCCATGCCGCCGCCGATGCACATAGTGACCACGACCTTCTTGGCGCCGCGGCGCTTGCCTTCGATGAGCGCGTGGCCCGTCAGGCGCTGGCCGCTCACACCGTAGGGGTGGCCCACGGCGATGGCGCCGCCGTCCACGTTCAGGCGGTCGGCCGGAATGCCGAGCTTGTCGCGGCAGTAGATCACCTGCACGGCGAAGGCTTCGTTCAGCTCCCACAGGTCGATGTCGTTGACCGTGAGGCCCAGGCGCTTGAGCACCTTCGGAATCGCGAAGACCGGGCCGATGCCCATTTCGTCGGGCTCGCAGCCGGCAACGGCAAAGCCGAGGAAGCGGCCGATGGGCTTCAGGCCCTTTTGTTGCGCGTACTTCTCGTCGACCAGCACGCAGGCACCGCCGCCGTCGGAGAACTGGCTGGCATTGCCGGCCGAGATCAGGCCGCCGGGAATGGCCGGGCGGATGCCACTGATGCCTTCCTTGGTGGTGCCGGCGCGAATGCCCTCGTCGTTCTCGATGGTGACTTCCTTGGTGCGCAGGCCCAGCACTGGGTCGGCCACGCCGGCCAGCACGGTGATGGGGGCAATTTCGTCCTTGAAGCGACCGGCTTCCAGCGCGGCGGTGGCCTTCTGCTGGCTGGCGGCGCCGTATTCGTCCATGGCGTCGCGGCCGATGTTGTAGCGCTTGGCGACCTGCTCGGCCGTCTGCAGCATGTTCCAGTAGATCTCGGGCTTGTGCTTCACGAGCCACGGGTCGGCCAGCATGTGCTTGTTGGCTTCGTTCTGCACGCACGAGATGCTCTCGACGCCGCCGGCCACATACACCTCGCCCTCGCCCGCGATGATGCGCTGGGCGGCGGTGGCGATGGTCTGCAGGCCCGACGAGCAGAAACGGTTGATGGTCATGCCCGAGGTGGTGATCGGCAGGCCAGCGCGCAGCGCGATCTGGCGCGCGATGTTGGAGCCGGTCGCGCCTTCAGGCGTGGCGCAGCCCATGATGACGTCGTCCACCGAAGCAGGGTCGATGCCGGCGCGCTGCACCGCGTGCTGCACGGCGTGGCCGCCGAGCGTGGCGCCGTGCGTCATGTTGAAGGCACCCTTCCAGCTCTTCGCGAGCGGCGTGCGGGCGGTGGAAACAATGACGGCGCTGGTCATGGTGAGGTCCTTTGAAGCAGATGGAAGGGAAAAGAGGTTGTCGTCATTGCGCCGGAGCAGCGTTGGTGTTGCTCAGGAGCTGGTGATAGAAGCCGATCATCTCGCCGTAGTTCGAGATGGCCAGGCGTTCGTTGTTGCCGTGGAAGCGCGCCAGGTCTTCGCCCTTCACGCGGAACGGCGAGAAGCGGAAGACGGCATCGCTCACGAGGCTGAAGTGGCGCGAGTCGGTGGCGGCGGTCATGAGGCCCGGGGCCACCACCGCATCGGGGAAGGTCTGGCGCACGGCCTGCTGGATCGCGCGGTAGCCGGTGCTGTCTGTCGGCGACACGGGCGAAGGCTCGGAATTGCCCGGGTACGCCTTGATCTTGATGTCGTCGTTGCCCAGCGCCTTGCGCAGATGCGCTTCGGTGCTGGCGATCGTGTCGCCCGGCAGGATGCGGAAGTTGACGGCAGCCTCGGCGCGGCCGGGCAGCACGTTGTCCTTGTTGCCGGCACGCACGATGGTCAGCGCGGTGGTCGTGCGCAGCATGGCGTTGCTGCTCGGGCTCTTCTCGAGCTGGCCGCGCACCAGCGGCTCGGTGAGCCACAGGTTGGACAGCATCACGCGGTTGACGCCGCTCATCTCGGGCGCGAGCGCGCCGAACATCTGGCCGGCCACGCCCTTGATGCCGCCGGGCATCGGGTTGGCTTCGAGCCGCGCCAGCGCCGCGCTCATGCTGCCGATGGCACTGTGCTGCGGCGGCATCGATGAGTGGCCGGGAGCAGTGTCGAGTGAGAGGAAGAAGGTGCCGTAGCCCTTCTCAGCCAGGCCGATGAGCGCAGCGGGCTTGCTCAGGCCCGGCAGCACGCCGTCGAGCACCAGCAGGCCTTCGTCGAGCACCCAGTCCAGGCGCACATTGCGCGACTTGAGCAGTTCGGCAATCGGCAGCGCACCGCGCAGGCCGCTCACTTCTTCGTCGTCGCCCATCACCAGGTAGACGGTCTGCCTGGGCTTGAAGCCGGCGCCGATGAGCAGCTCGATGGCTTCCATCTGCGCGAAAAGATTGCTCTTGTTGTCGAGCGTGCCGCGGCCCCAGATGAAGCCGTCCTTGATCTCGCCCGCGAAGGGGTCGACCGTCCACGCCTTCTCGGTGCCCGGGGCGATGGGCACCATGTCCTGGTGCGCCATCAATGCAATGGGCTTGGCAGAAGGGTCAGTGCCAGTCCATGTGTAGAGCAGTGCCTTGTTGCCGACCACTTCCTTCTTGAGAGTGGCATGCACCTTCGGGAACTGCTGTGCGAGGAATGCGTGCAGCTTGTCGAACTCGGCCGCATTCGCAGCCGGATCGTCCATGCCCGACACCGTGCGGAACGTGATCGCTGTAGAGAGCCGTTTGGCGGCCGCCTGCAGGTCGATGTCCAGCTTCGGCGCGGGCGCCACCGCCAGCTGCTGCGACGGTGTGGTCCAGGTCTTGACCGCCACGGCGGCCACCAGCAAGACGATTGCCAGCAGCAGCCCGAGGAAGATGCGTTTCAACATTGGCGGTCGGTCCCTTTGCCTTCGTGGATCAGCTGAACTGCTTGCCTTCGGCCACGAGCTTCTGGATCAGCGGCGCGGGCTGCCAGAACGCGCCGTCGTCGCGCGGGTTCTTCGCAAAGCGCTTCATCGTCTCGGCCACGTTGTACAGGCCGACCTGCGATGCGTAGTGCATCGGGCCGCCGCGCCAGATCGGGAAGCCATAGCCGGTGAGGTACACCATGTCGATGTCGCCGGACTTCGAGGCAATGCCGTCTTCCAGGATGTGCGCGCCTTCGTTGACCAGGGCGTACACCAGGCGCTGCACGATCTCTTCATCGGAAATCTTGCGCGGCGTGATGCCAAGCTCTTTGCGGTGGTCCTCGATCATCTTGTTGACGAGCTCCGACGGAATGGCGTCGCGCTTGCCGGCCTGGTAGTCGTACCACCCTGCCCCGGTCTTCTGGCCGAAGCGGCCCAGTTCGCAGAGCTTGTCGGCGGTACGGCTGTACTTCATGTCGGCGCGCTCGGTGGCGCGGCGCTTGCGAATGGCCCAGCCAATGTCGTTGCCGGCCAGGTCGCCCATGCGGAACGGGCCCATGGCAAAGCCGAACTTCTCGACGGCCTTGTCGACCTGCTGCGGCGTTGCGCCTTCGTCCAGCAGGAAGCCTGCCTGGCGCGAGTACTGCTCGATCATGCGGTTGCCGATGAAGCCGTCGCACACGCCCGAGACCACCGAGGTCTTCTTGATCTTTTTGCCGATGGCCATGACCGTGGCGAGCACGTCCTTGGCGGTGGCTTTGCCGCGCACCACTTCGAGCAGTTTCATCACGTTGGCGGGGCTGAAGAAGTGCATGCCGACCACGTCCTGCGGACGGTCGGTGAACGAAGCGATCTTGTCGACGTCGAGCGTCGAGGTGTTCGAGGCCAGGATCGCGCCCTTCTTGGCGACGCGGTCGAGTTCCTTGAAGACCTTTTCCTTCACGCCGATTTCTTCGAACACGGCTTCGATGATGAGGTCGGCGTCCTTCAGGTCGTCGTAGCTCAGCGTGGTGCTCAAGAGCGCCATGCGCTGCTCGTACTTGTCCTGCTTGAGCTTGCCCTTCTTGACCTGGGCTTCGTAGTTCTTCTTGATGGTGGCAACGCCGCGGTCGAGCGCTTCCTGCTTCATCTCGAGGATCTTGACGGGGATGCCCGCGTTCAGGAAGTTCATCGAGATGCCGCCGCCCATGGTGCCGGCGCCGATCACGCCAACGGCCTTGATCTCGCGCTTGGGCGTGTCTTCGGGCACGTCAGGAATCTTGCTCGCGGCGCGCTCGGCCATGAACAGGTGGCGCAGGGCCAGAGATTCGGGCGTGAACATCAGCGCCGTGAACAGGCGGCGTTCTTCGGCCATGCCTTCGTCGAACTTCATCTTCGTCGCGGCCTGCACGGCGTCGACGCACTTCAGCGGCGCGGGGTAGTTCTTCGACATGCCGCCGACCATGTTCTTGGCGAACTGGAAGTAGGCATCGCCCTGCGGGTGCTTGCACGGCAGGTTGCGCACCAGCGGCAGCGCGTCGGCGCCGGTCTTGCCGGCCACGCTCTTGGCGAAAGCCACGGCTTCTTCGAACACCGATTCGGCCGAGGCAGCCAGCTTGTCGAACAGCTTCTGGCCGGGCAGGCTCGCGAGCAGTTCGCTCTTCACGGGCTCGCCGCTGACGATCATGTTCAGGGCGGTCTCCACGCCGAGCACGCGCGGCAGGCGCTGCGTGCCACCGGCGCCAGGCAGCAGACCCAGCTTGACTTCAGGCAGTGCCACGCTGGTGCCGGGGGCAGCCACGCGATAGTGGCAGCCCAGGGCCAGTTCGAGGCCGCCGCCCATGCAGACCGAGTGAATGGCAGCGACGATGGGCTTGGGAGAGGCTTCGAGCGCGAGGATCACGCTCAGCAGGTTGGGCTCCTGCAGTGCCTTGGGCGTGCCGAACTCCTTGATGTCCGCGCCGCCCGAGAAAGCCTTGCCGGCGCCGGTGATGACGATGGCCTTGACGGCGTCGTCGGCATTGGCCTTCGACAGGCCATCGGTGATGCCGATGCGTGTCGAGAAACCGAGACCGTTGACCGGAGGGTTGGTCATTGTGATCACGGCGATATCGCCGAGCACTTTGTATTCAGCCGTCATGCTGCGTTCCTTGGTGTGTGAAGAAAAAGAAGAAAAAGCACGAGTGTTCTTTTTCGGGGGATTCTAGGCGTTTCGCGTGGCCCAACAATGGCACGCAGTCGCTGGAGAGACAAGGGGATCCGGGGCGTGGCCCGAATCCCCTGGGGGTATCAAACCTCCAACCACTCTTTGCGAGTGGTGGCGTCGGCGCGGAGGCTGTCCGGCGTGCCGTCGAACACGATGCTGCCGTGGCCCATGACGAGCGCGCGGTCTGAAATCTGCATGGCAATGGTGAGCTTCTGCTCGATCAGGAGCACCGAGATGCCCTTGTCCTTCAGCGTGCGCAGGTACTGCCCCACCAGCTCGACGATCTTGGGAGCAAGGCCTTCGGTGGGCTCGTCGATGATGATGAGGTCGGGGTCGCCCATCAGCGTGCGGCACAGCGTAAGCATCTGCTGCTCGCCGCCCGAGAGCACGCCTGCTTCGGTGTGCTGGCGCTCCTTCAGGCGCGGGAACATGCCGTACATGTCGTCGAACTGCCAGCGACTGCCCTTGCCCGAGCCCTTCTGCCCCAGCAGCAGGTTCTGGTGCACCGTGAGCTTGGGAAAGATGTCGCGGTTCTCGGGCACGTAGCCAATGCCGAAATGCGCGATCTCGTAGGCCTTGCGGCGCAGGATGTCCTGCCCCTTCCAGTGCAGGCCGCCCTCGGCATGCACCAGGCCCATGATGGCCTTGGCCGTGGTCGAGCGGCCCGAGCCGTTGCGGCCCAGCAGCGCGACGATCTCGCCGGGGTTCACGTCGAAGGAAACGCCGTGCAGCACATGGCTCTTGCCGTAGTAGGCGTGGATGTCTTTGAGCTTCAGCATGTCAGTGTCCCGCCCCTTGCGCATCGGCTACCGAAGAGCCCAGGTACGCCTCCTGCACGCGTGCATTCGCACGAACGGCAGCAGGCGTGTCGAAGGCAATGACTTCGCCGTACACCACCACCGCGATCTTGTCGGCCAACCCGAAGACCACGCCCATGTCGTGCTCCACCGTCAGCAACGTCTTGCCGACGGTGACGTGCTTGATGAGCGAGATGAAGTGCGAGGTTTCGGTCTTGCTCATGCCCGCCGTGGGTTCGTCCAGCAGGATGACGCTGGCGCCGCCCGCGATGGTCACGCCGATTTCCAGCGCGCGCTGCTCGGCGTAGGTGAGGTTCACCGCGTGCACGTCGCGCTTCTTCTCCAGGCCGATTTGCTTGATGAGCTCTTCGGTGCGCTCGTTGGCGTCATCGAGGTTCGAGAGAAAGCGCAGGAAGGTGTACTTGTAGCCAAGGCTCCACAGCACGCCGCAGCGCAGGTTCTCGAAGACGGTGAGCTTCGGAAAGATGTTGGTGATCTGGAAGCTGCGCGACAGCCCCATGCGGTTGATCTCGTACGGCTTCATGCCGTCGATGCGCTGGCCGTTGAGCAGCACTTCGCCGCTGGTGGGCGTGAGCCGCCCGCTGATCAGGTTGAACAGCGTGGACTTGCCAGCGCCGTTCGGCCCGATGATGGCGATGCGCTCGCCGGCCGTCACGGCCAGATCGACGCCGCGGATGATGTCGGTCTTGCCGAAGCTCTTGCGCAGGTTCTTGAGTTCCAGTGAATAGGTCATGCCGTCTCCCGCCGCTTGATCTCGGCTTCGATTTCTTCCTGTGCATGGCCCCAGACCTTCGCGAAGCGACGACGCACCACCTCGAACACGCCCAGGCCCACGGCCAGCAGCGCCACCGCGACGATCCAGCTGGTGGCCGATGAGGTATCGAGCTGCAGGCCCGCGAGCGGCACCACCGGGCCCAGCGCTGCATTCAGCTGCATGTGATAGATCATCTCGACGATGGCCGCAGCGCCCGCGAGCATGATGGCCGCGCCGATGAAGAGGCCCACGTAGAGCGCGTAGAAGCGCTTGATCTTGCCGAACAGCGCCACGCGCACGTTCATCATGATCAGGCTGGCCACACCGCCGGGCGCGAACATCACCATCAGCAGGAACACCAGGCCCACGTACAGCAGCCAGGCCTTGCTGAGCTCCGACAGCAGCACCAGCGCGAACACCAGCAACGCCGCGCCGATGATCGGCCCGAAGAAGAAGGTCGCGCCACCGAGGAAGGTGAACAGCAGGTAGCTGCCCGAGCGCAACCCGTTCAGGCTGTCGGCCGCGTTTACGATCTCGAAGTTGATGGCCGCCAGCCCGCCGCCGATGCCCGCGAAGAAGCCCGCGATGATGAAGGCGTAGTAGCGCACGCGCTGCGTGTTGTAGCCGATGAACTCCACGCGCTCCGGGTTGTCGCGCACTGCGTTCAGCATGCGCCCGAGCGGCGTGCCGGTGAAGGCGAACATCAGCCCGGTGCAGATGAAGCAGTACACGGCGATCAGGTAATACACCTGGTTCTGCGGCCCGAAGTTGATGCCGAAGAACGAAGCCCCGTACACGCGGTTGGTGGTGATGCCGCCCTCGCCGCCGAAGAAGCTCGGGAACATCAGCGCCATGGCGGCAACCAGCTCGCCGAGGCCGAGCGTGATCATCGCGAAGGTGGTGCCAGACTTCTTGGTCGACACGTAACCGAACACCACGGCGAAGAACATGCCGCCCAGGCCGCCCACGAGCGGAATGAGCACCAGCGGAATCGGCAGCTTGCCGGCGCTGGCCAGGTTCATCGCGTGAATGGCGATGAACGAGCCCAGGCCCACGTACACCGCATGCCCGAAGCTGAGCATGCCGCCCTGCCCCAGCAGCATGTTGTAGCTCAGGCAGATGATGATCAGGTAGCCGATCTGCGACAGCATGGTGAGAGCCAGGCTGCTGGTGAAGATCATCGGCGCCACGATCAGCAGCAGCGCGAAGAAAGACCAGATCAGGATGCGGCCGATGTTCAGCGGCTTGAATCGGTAGTACTGGGTCGGCGCCTTGTTGGCCGACACGGTTGGAGTGGTTGAGGTTGCAGTGTTCATGGCGTCAGTCCTCCCGCGTTCCGAGAAGACCCTTGGGCCTGAAGATGAGGATCAGCACCAGGAACAGGTACGGCAGGATCGGCGCCACCTGCGAGATCGTGAGCTTGAGCAGTTCGTAGCCGAAGGTCTGGTCGCTCACTGCCACGCCGAGCGCCTGCAGGCCGGTGGCGAGCGACTGGTCCATGGCCACGGCGAAGGTCTGCACCACACCGATGATCAGCGAGGCCAGGAAGGCGCCCGCCAGCGAGCCCATGCCGCCGACCACCACCACCACGAAGATGATGGAGCCGACCGAACCCGCCATGGCCGGCTCGGTGACGTAGGTGTTGCCGCCGACCACGCCCGCAAGGCCCGCCAACGCGGCGCCGCCGCCGAACACCAGCATGAACACGCGCGGCACGTTGTGGCCCAGCGCCTCGACCATGTCGGGGTGCTTCAGCGCCGCCTGGATGACCAGGCCGATGCGCGTGCGCGTGAGCAGCAGCCACACCGACACCAGCATCAGCACCGCCACCAGCATGATGAACGAGCGCGACTTCGGAAACTGCGTGCCGTAGAGCGAGAAGAGCGGCCCCTGCAGCGCCGACGGCAGGCCGTACGGCACTGTGGAGCGGCCCCACACCAGCTGCACGAGTTCGAGGATCAGGTACGAAAGACCGAAGGTCACCAGCAGCTCGGGCACGTGGCCGAACTTGTGGACCCGGCGCAGGCAGTAGCGCTCGAAGGCCGCGCCGAGCGCGAACACCAGCAGCGGCGCGATGAAGAGCGCAGGCCAGAAGCCGAGGATGCCCGACAGCGTGTAGGCAAAGTAGGCGCCAATCATGTAGAAGCTGGCGTGCGCGAAATTGAGCACGCCCATCATGCTGAAGATCAGCGTGAGGCCAGAGCTCAGCATGAACAACAGCAAGCCGTAGCTCACGCCGTTGAGCAGCGAGATGACGAAGAATTCGACGTTCATCGGTCTTTCGTGTCAGGTGAGAAAAGAAAAAGGCCCGAGTGTTGAAGTCGGGCCTCGACCTGTCAGACAGCGATCAGGCAGCGATCAGGAGGCGCCGCCGCCGGGCCGCTTCATCTGGCAGGAGGTGGGCGTGCTGGCCACGTAGGCGTCGTAGTACTTCACCGGGGCCAGCGTATAGCCGGTGTTCTCCGGGCTGTACGGGTACTTGGCACTGGCCTTCTCCCACTTGGCGATATACAGGCCCTGCTGTGCCTGGTGATCGGTCTTGCGCAGTTCGATCTCGCCGTTGAAGCTCTTGAACTTCATGCCTTCCATGGCGGCGGCCACCTTGACGGGGTCGGTCGACTTGGTCTTCACGAAGGCTTCGGTCAGCGCCTGGAACACGGTGTAGACGTCGGTGGTGTAGAGGTCGTCGTTGAACTTCTTCTTGAACTCTTCCGCGTACTTCTGCATGTCGCCGCCCATGTTGTAGTGGGCATAGCCGACCTGGTACACCTTGCCGTCGGACGCTGCGCCCATGGCTGTCGGCGTACCGCTGGTCACGGCGTAGTAGGTGTAGAACTTGACGTTCAGGCCCGAGTCGTTCGCCGACTTGATCAGCAGCGCAAGGTCGGAGCCCCAGTTGCCGGTGATGACGGTGTCGGCACCCGAGGCCTTGATCTTGGCGATGTAGGGCGCGAAGTCGCGCACCTGGGCCAGCGGATGCAGGTCGTCGCCGACGATCTGCACGTCGGGGCGCTTGTTCTTGAGGTTTTCCTTGGCGAACTTGGAAACCTGCTGGCCGTGCGCGTAGTTCTGGTTGAGCAGGTAGACCTTCTTGATCTCCGGCTGGTCCTTCATGTAGGTGGTCAGCGCTTCCATCTTCATCGACGTGTCGGCGTCGAAGCGGTACTGCCAGTAGCTGCACTTGCTGTTGGTCAGGTCGGGGTCGACGGCGGCGTAGTTCAGGTACAGCGCTTCCTTGCCGGGGTTGCGCGCGTTGTTCTTCTCGAGCGCGTCGATGATGGCCAGCGCGGGGCCGGAGCCGTTGCCCTGCACGATGTAGCGCGCACCCTGGTCGAGGGCCGAGCGCAGTGCGCTGGTGGTCTCTTGCGGGCTGAGCTTGTTGTCGATGCCGATGATCTCGAACTTCACGCCTGCCGCATTCTTCTTGTTGAACTCTTCGGCAAAGAACTGGAAGGTCTTGAGCTGGTTCGTCCCGACCGCGGCCATGAGGCCCGACAGCGGGTCGAGCCATGCGATCTTGACGGTTTCACCCTTCTGGGCAAGGGCGCCGGTGGCGGTTGCCGCGATGACGGCCGCGGTAGCGATTTTCAGAGCGAACTTCAATCTATATCTCCTGGTCAAACCGATTCAAAACGCCGCACGAGAGTACAAGCGTTTGCAGCCCCTCCCCTCAGGGAATGCCCGTAAGAGGGGTGCTGCAAAGGCCCGTTTCTATCGCGCATGCGACACCGCGTTTCTCCAATTTGCTACCCGTTGGTAGACAGCTGCTACCAATGGGTAGGAAACGCGTTCACAAAGACGCCTAGGGGCGCTTCATCTGGCACGACGTGGGCGTGCTCGCCACGTACGATTCGTAGTACTTCACGGGAACGTTCGTGTAGCCGGTGTTCTCCGCGTCGTAGGGGTACTTGGCGCTGGCCTTTTCCCAGCGCGAGATGTACAGGCCCTGCTGCAACTGGTGGTCGGTCTTGCGCATCTCGACCTCGCCGTTGAAGCTCTTGATCTTCATGCCCTCCAGCGCCGCAGCCACCTTGACCGGGTCGGTCGACTTGGTCTTGGCGAAGGCCGCGTCGAGCAGCGCGAACACGTGATAGATCGACGACTGCGTGAGGTCGTCGTTCATGCGCTTCTTGTAGCCGGCGAGCAGCTGCTGGATTTCCCCGCCCATGTTGTAGTGGGCGTAGGCGACGGTGTAGACCTTGCCGTCAGAGGTGGCGCCCATGGCCGTGGGCGTGCCCGCGCCCGGTGCGTAGTAGGTCAGGAACTTGACGTTCAGGCCCGAGTCGTTGGCCGCCTTGATGAGCAGCGACAGGTCGGAGCCCCAGTTGCCGGTGATGACGGTGTCGGCGCCCGACGCCTTGATCTTGGCGATATACGGAGAGAAGTCGCGCACCTGCGCGAGCGGATGCAGATCGTCGCCCACGATCTGGATGTCGGGGCGCTTCACTTTCAGGTCTTCCTTGGCGAACTTGGACACCTGCACGCCGTGGGCGTAGTTCTGGCCGAGGATGTAGACCTTCTTGATGTCTGGCTGGTCCTTCATCCAGGTGGTCAGCGCCTCCATCTTCATGGAGGTGTCGGCGTCCAGCCGGAAGTGCCAGTAGCTGCACTTGCTGTTGGTCAGGTCGGGGTCGACGGCCGCGTAGTTCATGTACAGCAGCTCCTTGCCCGGATTGCGCGCGTTGTTCTTCTCGACGGCGTCGATGATCGCGAGCGCGGGGCCGGAGCCGTTGCCCTGCATGATGTAGCGCGCGCCCTGGTCCTGCGCGGAACGCAGCGCGGCGGTGGTCTCCTGCGGGCTGAGCTTGTTGTCGAGCGCGATGATCTCGAACTTCACGCCCGACTGGTTCTTCTTGTTGAACTCTTCAGCAAGGAATTGCGTGGTCTTGAGCTGGTTGGTGCCGACCGCGGCCATGAGGCCAGACAGCGGGTCGAGCCAGGCGATCTTGACGGTCTCGCCCTTCTGAGCGAATGCGGCGGCAGCGCTCACCAACATTGCACAGGCAGCTACTGACTTGATAGCAAATTGCATGAAGAGTCTCCAGTGTGAAAGGCGGAATGCCAGCGTACAAGCGCCCTTTTTTTCGCCGCACAGGGAATGCCCGGAAGGAAGGCCGCCGGAGCGGCTTTCCTATCGCGTAGGCGACAGTGCGGGTGGGCTTGGCTCGTGTCCTTGTCTTCAGAGGGTCGGCAGCTTGTAGTCCTTCAGCAGCTCGCGCAGCTTGGTCTTGAGGATCTTTCCGGTGGCGCCGATCGGAATGGCCTCGACGAACACCACGTCGTCCGGGATCTGCCACTTGGCGGTCTTGCCCTCGTAGAACTTCAACAGCTCTTCGCGCGTGACTTCGGCGCCGGGTTTCTTCACCACAGCGATGATCGGCCGCTCGTCCCACTTCGGATGGAACACGCCGATGCACGCCGCCATGGCCACGGCGGGGTGCGCGACGGCGATGTTTTCGATCTCGATGGAGCTGATCCACTCGCCGCCGGACTTGATCACGTCCTTGCTGCGGTCGGTGATCTGCAGGTAGCCCTCGGCGTCGATGGTGGCGACGTCGCCGGTGGGGAACCAGCCGCGGTTCTGCTCGTCGGGAATGAGCGGATCGCCGCCCTCGCCCTTGAAGTATTCCTTGACGATCCACGGGCCCTTGACCAGCAGGTCGCCATAGGCCTTGCCGTCCCATGGCAGTTCCTTGCCGTCGCCGTCGATGATCTTCATGTCGACGCCGAAGATGGCGCGGCCCTGCTTCATGCGGATCTGCAGCTGCGCGTCGGCCGGCAGCGACAGGTGCTTGTTCTTGAGCGTGCACAGCGTGCCCAGCGGGCTCATCTCGGTCATGCCCCAGGCGTGCAGCACCTCGACGTTGTAGTTCTCCTGGAACGCCTTGATCATGGCCGGCGGGCAGGCCGAGCCGCCGATGACGGTGCGGTTGAGCTTGCTGAACTTCAGCCCGTTTGCCTGCATGTGGCCGAGCATCATCTGCCACACGGTGGGCACGCCCGCCGCGAAGGTAACGCCCTCGCCTTCGATCAGCTCGAACACCGACTTGCCGTCCAGCGCCGGGCCGGGGAACACGATCTTGCAGCCCACCAGCGCCGCCGAGTACGGAATGCCCCAGGCGTTGACGTGGAACATCGGCACCACCGGCAGCACCGAGTCGCGCGCCGACAGGCGCATGACGTCGGGCAAGGCCGCTGCGTAGGCATGCAGCATGGTCGAGCGGTGGCTGTAGAGCGCGGCCTTCGGGTTGCCCGTGGTGCCACTCGTGTAGCACATGCTCGAGGCGGAGTTCTCGTCGAAGCTGGGCCACTCGTAGTCGGTGGACTGCGCGCCCATCCAGCTCTCGTAGCTCACGAGGTTGGGCACGCCGCTGTCTGCGGGGAGCTTATCCGCATCACACAGTGCAACCCATTTCCGGATCGTGGGACAGCGCGCATGCACGGCCTGTACCAGCGGCAGGAATGTGAGGTCGAAGCACAGGATCTGGTCTTCGGCATGGTTGGCGATCCACGCGATCTGGTCGGGGTGCAGGCGCGGGTTGATGGTGTGCAGCACGCGGCCGCTGCCGCTCACGCCGTAGTACAGCTCCAGGTGGCGATAGCCGTTCCAGGCCAGGGTGGCGATGCGGTCGCTGAACAGCAGTTGCTCGCCGTCCAGCGCATTGGCCACCTGCCTGGCGCGCGATGCGATGTCGCTCCAGGTGCAGCGGTGGATGTCGCCTTCGACACGGCGCGAGACGATCTCGCCGTCGCCGTTGTGGCGCTCGACGAACTCGATCAGCGACGAGATCAAAAGCGGTTGGTCTTGCATCAAACCCAGCATCTACGAACTCCTATGTGAAATGACTTCATGAAAACCTGCGGACAACGGATTCACGCAAGCTTCGGCCACTTCCACAATGACACAAACCCGCACTGCACGATTGAACGAAGCGGCTCATTGCACCGGCGTGATCCTGGCCGCCAGCGGCGTGGCGTCGAGCAGCAATTGCGACGGCCACGGCGCCCAGGTCGCACCAAGTTCGGGCGTGTTCGGATCGCCCTTGCGCATGAAGGCGCCGATGCTGGCCATGACGGCGTTCGACAGCGCGAGCCGCCCCTTCTCATTGGCCTTGCCGCCCATGACGTTCGACAGCACCGAGGGGCCGAAATTGCCGAACACGAACGGCAGATCGAAGGCGTGCGAGGCGCCATACACGTCATTCCACGGCGCCGCTTCCTGCGACCAGTCGAGACGGTAATGCCAGATGTTCGACTGGCGCGTCTTCATCGTGTCGAGCAGGTTGCTGCGGTTGGCCTCGAACAGCCCCTTCGTGACGAGCGCGGTGGCTGCGTTGTAGCCAGTGCCGAGCTTGTCTACCGGAAGGTAGAACGGGTCGATGATGTCGTTCACGGTGAGCGTGGGTGCGGCATCGGGGTCGAAGTTGAACATCAGCGAGAAGCGCTGGGCGTCGTTGACGATCCAGCCCGAGGTCGGAAAGCCGATGGTCCCCAGCAGCGACGCGAAGAGCTTGCCCTCGTCGCGCGTGTTGCCCGCGAGCATGGGCACCTTCAGGTACTGGTCGGCCGCGATGGCACCGATGGGGTCGGTCGGGATCACGGTGCCATCGGGAATGGGCCCGACCGAGCCCAACCCTGCGGCGACCACGGTGCCCAGCATCTTGCCGCCGTCCTGCGCGCGCAGGTACTCGGCGATCTGCTCCGGCGTGCGGGTGGCGATGTAGGCCTTGGCAGCGGTTGCATCGGCCGAGGTGCCGTCTGCAACGAGCAGCTTCTCCAGGATGGCTGCGCCCTGCGCAAGCGAGGTCGAGGCCGGCGACAGCGAAGGCAGCGTACCGGGCGGCAGGTTGCTCGCGAGCGAAATACCGCCGCTCATCTCGAAGGCCTTGTGGAACAGGCCCTTGGCCATCGGCGAAGTCATCACCGACAGCAGGTTGGTGGCGCCGGCCGACTCGCCCGACAGCGTGACGTTGCCTGGATCGCCGCCGAAGTTGGCGACGTTGTTCTGGATGAACCGTAGCGCCGCCATGTTGTCGAGCAGCGCGAAGTTGCCCGAGTCGTCCCCCGCGGTGCCGCCCGGTCGTAGCTGCGGCATGTTCAGGAAGCCCAGGATGCCGAGCCGATAGCTGGCGGTGATGACCACCGCGTTGGCGGCCTTCGCCAGCTTGGCGCCGTCGTACAGCGGGTCGGCCGTGTAGCCCGAGATGTTGCTCCCGCCATGCACGAACAGCAGCACCGGCAGATTCTTCTCGTCCGTCGCCGGGCGCCAGATGTTGACGAACAGGCAGTCTTCGCTGCCGACCGGCTTGCCGAGGTTGGTGCCGATGGTGGCGTCGTATGTGTTGTTCAGGCCGGGGCTGAAGATGCGGCCGATCTGCAGGCAGGCGTTGCCGAACTTGGCGGTCTGGCGGATGCCGCTCCAGGCTTCGGGCGCGACCGGTGCGCGCCAGCGCAGCGCGCCCACGGGCGGCTGGGCGAACGGGACGCCCTTCCAGTAGTAAGTGCCCGAGGTGGCGCCGTCGTCCACGCCTTCGATCTTGCCGGCCGTGGTCTGGCGGACCATCGGGCCATCGGCTGGAGGCGGGGCCGGGGGCGCCGGCGCCGGTGGGGGCGCGCTCGGCAGGAAGGTGAAGCCGGACGAACCGGACGATCCGCCTCCGCAGGCCGAGAGGGCCGCAAGGGCAGCCGCTGCCACCATGGTGGCGATGGCCTTGCCCACCGCCGTTTTTCTTGCTGCACCCTGGTTTTGTGCCGTTGTCTCTGTCTTCATGTTTTTGTCTCCACACCGGGTTAATCGGAATTCCTGGCCTGGTGCGCGGCACCCATACTCCGGGCCGCCGAGCACGCAAAAAAATTCTAGAAACCGGCGTCGTTTTCACCGCTATCGCAAGGAAGCCAAACGAATGACTTCAGGAGCCTCCCTGTCGCACCGCCAGCGCGGGCCGCAGCGACGGGCCGGCGGCATGCCGCAGCCGGAGCTGCGCACCAGCTCGGCCGCGTGGCTGGAGGGTGTGCTGTCGATGTTCGAGGCAGAGGGGCTGGACGTGCCTTCGCTGTTGCGCGATGCCGGCTTCGACCCCGATTCACTGCACCGCCAGAACACGCGCATCCCGGTCGACGAGATCTCGGTGCTTTGGCAGCTCGCGGTGGCGCGCGCCGGCAAGCCCACTCTGGGCCTGCACCGCGACCTGGCCGCCACGCACAGCAAACTGGGCACGGTCGGTCACGCCATGGCCTGCAGCCCCGACCTGGGCGCTGCGCTCACACGGCTGACGCGCTACATGGCGGTGATCTCGGACGCGACCGCCTTCTCGATGCACCCCGAGCCGCGCGGCTGCTGGATGGTGATGGAGCACACCGGCGGCAGCCTGCCGATTCCGCGCCAGCGCGTCGAATACGCCCTGCTGACCGTGCTCATGCAGTGCCAGTGGCTCACGCGGCGCGACCTGCAGCCGCTGGCCATGGAGTTCGTCTACCCCGCGCCGGCCAACGACCGGCTGCACCGCGAGGCCTTCGGCTGCGAAGTGCGCTTCAACGCCGTCGCCAACCGGCTGCTGCTGTCGACGGCCGACATGACGATGCCGCTGCCCACCTTCCACCCGGTGCTCGGCGAGATGCAGGAGCACCTGCTCGACGATCAACTGAACCTGCTGGGCCAGACCACCACCAGCAGCCTGGTGTGCGCCGAAATCGCACGCCGGCTCCAGCACGGCGAGCCGCGCCGGCAGGACGTGGCCTCGGGCTTGGGGCTGGCCGAGCGCACACTGCAGCGGCGGCTGCAGGAAGAGTCGGTGTCGTTCCAGGGCTTGCTCGACCGCACCCGCCGCGAACTCGCGCAGCAGTACCTGGCGGAAGACCGCCACACGCTGACCGACGTGGCGGACATGCTGGGCTTTGTCGACACCAGCAACTTCTTTCGCGCCTGCAAGCGCTGGTTCGGCGTTCCGCCGGCGCAGTACCGGGCGCGCATCTGGGACAGCCCCGCGCCGCTGGCTGCCTGAGCCTCCCAGGTCACGTGCTGGGGCCGCGATGGCCCGCTTGGCAAGGGGTTACGCGCTGTGCCGGACAATCCGCCCATGAGCCTGCTTGCTGAAGACACCGAGGTCGCGGACCTGGGGCTGCGCTGGAAACCCGGTTTCGCCACCCTTGGCCCGGCGTTTCTCACCGAATTGCGACCGACGCCGCTGCCCGATCCGTACTGGGTGGGCCGCAGCGAAGCCGTCGCCCGCGAGCTGGGCCTGCCGCCTGATTGGCATTCGTCGAATGCAACGCTGGCGGCCCTGACCGGCAGCCTGCCTATCGCCGGCACCCGCCCCTTCGCCACGGTGTACAGCGGCCATCAGTTCGGCGTGTGGGCCGGCCAGCTCGGCGACGGGCGCGCCATCATGATCGGCGAGACCGAGGGCGGGCTCGAAGTGCAGCTGAAAGGCGCGGGCCGCACGCCCTACTCGCGCGGCGGCGACGGCCGCGCGGTGCTGCGCTCCAGCATCCGCGAGTTTCTCTGCAGCGAGGCCATGCACGGTCTCGGCATCCCGACCACCCGCGCACTGTGCGTGACCGGCTCCGACGCCCGCGTGTACCGCGAGGAGCCGGAAAGCTCGGCCGTCGTGACACGCGTGGCACCGAGCTTCGTCCGCTTCGGCCACTTCGAGCACTTCGCGGCCAACCAGCGCGAAGACGAGTTGCGGGCGCTGGCCGACTACGTCATCGACCGCTACTACCCGGCGTGCCGCACCACCGACCGCTTCAACGGCAATGCGTACGCAGCCTTCCTCGAAGCCGTGAGCGAGCGCACCGCCGCCCTGCTCGCCCAATGGCAGGCCGTGGGCTTCTGCCACGGGGTGATGAACACCGACAACATGAGCATCCTCGGGCTCACCATCGATTACGGACCGTTCCAGTTTCTCGACGGCTTCGATCCGCGCCACATCTGCAACCACAGCGACACCAACGGGCGCTACGCCTTCAACCAACAGCCCAACGTGGCCTACTGGAACCTGTTCTGCCTGGCGCAGGCGTTGCTGCCGTTGATCGGCGACCAGGAAGTGGCAGTGGCCGCGCTGGAGTCTTACAAGACGGTGTTCCCGAACGAGTTCGAGGGCCGCATGCGCGCCAAGCTGGGCCTTGCCGACGCGGGCGAAGGCGATCGCGCGTTGATCGAGGGTGTGCTCAAGCTGCTGGCCGCGGGCAAGGTCGACTACACGATCTTCTGGCGCCGGCTCTCCAACTACATGGCCGACGGCAACATCGAGCCGGTACGCGACCTGTTCCTGGACCGCCAGGGTTTCGATGCGTGGGCGCTAGCGTTTTCGGAGCGCCACACGCCCGCTGGGCGCGCGCAAACCGCCGATCTGATGCTCAAATCGAATCCCAGATTCGTGTTGCGGAACCACCTGGGGCAGCAAGCCATCGAAGCAAGTCAGCAAAAGGACCACTCGGCTGTGGCAACCTTGCTGGCTGTGCTCCAGTCCCCATTTGAAGAACATCCCGACGCCGACGCACTGGCCGGCTTCCCGCCCGACTGGGCCTCCACGATCGAAATCAGCTGCTCATCATGACCACTCCCGTACAGAAAACCGACGCCGAATGGAAAGCCCTGCTCGCTGAAAAAGGCGCTGAGCCCGTGGCCTTCGAGGTAACGCGCCACGCGGCCACCGAACGCCCCTTCACCGGCAAGTACGAAGCGCACTGGGACGACGGCACGTATCACTGCGTGTGCTGCGGCGCCAAGCTGTTCGAGTCGACGACCAAGTTCGACGCTGGCTGCGGCTGGCCCAGCTTCTCGGAAGAAGCCGTGCCCGGTGCCATCCGCAACATCGTCGACCGCTCGCACGGCATGGTGCGCACCGAGAACGTGTGCGCCAATTGCGGTGCCCACCTGGGCCACGTGTTTCCCGACGGCCCCACCGAAACCGGCCTGCGCTACTGCATGAATTCGGCGTCGCTCGACTTCCAGAAAAAATGAAACTGCTCCTCGACTTCTTCCCGATCCTGCTGTTCTTCGGCGCCTACAAGCTCGGCGACATCTACACCGCCACCGGCGTGCTGATGGCCGCCACTGTCGTGCAGATGGCGATCATCTACGCCACCGAGCGCAAGCTGCAGGCTATGCAGAAGGCCACGCTGGTGCTGATCCTGCTGTTCGGCACGCTCACGCTGGCACTGCACGACGACCGCTTCATCAAGTGGAAGCCGACGGTGCTGTACGGCGCCATGGCCATTGCGCTGGCCGTGGCTCTCTGGGCGCTGAAGAAGAACTTCCTGAAGATGCTGCTGGGCTCGCAGCTGGAGCTACCCGACCGCATCTGGGGGCGGCTCAATGTGGCGTGGATCGGTTACTGCCTGTTCATGGCCATCATCAACGGCTACGTGGCGGCGTACTTCACGACCGAGGCCTGGGTCAACTTCAAGCTCTGGGGCTATGTGTTCCCCATCGTCTTCCTGGTGGCGCAGGGCCTGTACATCGCGCCGCACCTGAAGAACGAAGACAAGCCGACGGCATGACGACGAGCACCGCACTGCTGCCCACAGCCGCCGACATCGAAGCCGCGTTGCGCAAGGCGCTTGCCCCCACGCAGCTCGAAGTGATCGACGAGAGCGCCGCCCACGCAGGCCATTCGGGCGCCAACGCGGAGGGCCGCGGCACCCATTTCCGCGTGCGCATCGCCTCCCCTCTGTTCGAAGGGAAGCCCCGCGTGGCGCGACATCGGCTTGTGTATGATGCCCTCCAGGTTTTTATCGCACAGGGTCTGCACGCCATCGCCATCGAGGTGCTCTGAGTCGTCCACCGGATCGCACGCCGCGTTTGCACCGGCCGTTGCTCCCCTTCTTTTCTCCGATATCCCCGCTTTCTTTCCCGCGCCTTTTCCTACACGCGCATTTCCTTTCCAGCTCGATATTCATTCCATGAAAAAACAAATCTTGCAGGCCGTCGCGGCCGCAGTGCTGCTCGGTGCCACGTCCATGGCGGCTCTGGCGCAGAACGCAGCCATCGTGAACGGCAAGCCGGTGCCCAAGGCCCGCATGGACGTTCTGGCCCAGCAACTGGCAGCCGCAGGCCGTCCGGTGACGCCTGAAATGCAGAGCCAGCTGCGCGAGGAAATTGTGGCTCGCGAAGTGTTCATGCAGGAAGCGCAAAAGCAGGGCCTGGACGCCAGCGACGACTACAAGAACCAGCTCGAACTCGCCCGCCAGGCCATCCTGATCCGCGCGCTGTTCGAGAACTACCGCAAGACCAACCCGGTCTCGGACGCAGACGTGAAGGCCGAGTACGACAAGTTCGTGGCGGCCAACGGCGGCAAGGAATACAAGGCCCGCCACATCCTGGTCGAGACCGAAGACCAGGCCAAGAAGATCATGGCCGACCTGAAGAAGGGTGCCAAGTTCGAAGACATCGCCAAGAAGCAGAGCAAGGACCCGGGTTCGGGCGCCAACGGCGGCGACCTCGACTGGGCCAACCCCGCGAGCTTCGTGCCCGAGTTCTCGGAAGCGATGATCAAGCTCAAGAAGGGCGAAACCACCCCCGCCCCGGTCAAGACCCAGTTCGGTTATCACATCATCCGCGTCGACGACATCCGCCAGGCCCAACTGCCGAAGCTGGAAGAAGTGAAGCCGCAAATCACGCAGCAGCTGCAGCAGCAGCGCCTGCAGAAGTACCAAGAGGATCTGCGCGCCAAGGCCAAGGTCGAGTAAGACCGGAGCCTTGCAGCCCCATGAAAAAAGCGGCCCGCGGGCCGCTTTTTTGTTGCCCGCCGCGTGGCGGGCTTGTGTCGATCAGCCCACCCAGCGGCGCGCATTGCGCCAGATCTGCATCCACGGGCTCAGATCGCTTTTGTCGCCCGAGGTCCAGCTCATCTGGATGTTGCGGAACACGCGCTCGGGGTGCGGCATCACCGCGGTGAAGCGGCCGTCCGGCGTGGTCACCGAAGTCAGGCCGTTGGCGCTGCCATTGGGGTTGAACGGGTACTGCTCGGTGGGCTGGCCGTGGTTGTCCACGAAGCGCATCGCGCCGATGGCCTTGGCGGCGTCGCCACGATGCTTGAAGTTGGCATAGCCCTCACCGTGCGCCACCGCGATCGGCAGGCGGCTGCCGGCCATGCCCGCGAAGAAGATGCTCGGCGATTCGAGCACTTCGACCATCGACAGGCGCGCCTCGAAGCGCTCGCTCTGGTTGGTGGTGAAGCGCGGCCAGGCCTCGGCGCCCGGAATGATGTCGGCCAGCTCGGCGAACATCTGGCAGCCGTTGCACACGCCCAGCCCGAAGGTGTCGGCGCGGCCGAAGAAGGTCTTGAACTGCTCGGCCAGCTTCGGGTTGAAGGTGATGCTGCGCGCCCAGCCGATGCCGGCGCCCAGCGTGTCGCCATAGCTGAAGCCGCCGCAGGCGACCACGCCCTTGAAGTTGGCGAGGTCCGCCCTGCCCGTCTGCAGGTCGGTCATGTGCACGTCGAAGGCTTCGAAGCCGGCCTCGGTGAAGGCATAGGCCATCTCGACGTGCGAGTTGACGCCCTGCTCGCGCAGGATGGCGACCTTGGGGCGCGACTGCAGAATGGCCGGCGCGGCAGGCTGTGCGTTCGGCAGGAACACATGCATGCCCGGATCGCTCGGCACGCCGGCTGCAGTGTGCTCGGCATCGGCACAGGCGGGGTTGTCGCGCTCGCGAGCGATCTTCCAGCTGACCGAGTCCCACACCTGCTGCAGGTCGTGCAGGCTCGCGCTGAACACCGACTTGGCATCGCGCCAGACTTCGACCTTGCCCTTGCCCGCGTCCATGGCGGAGCTGGCGGGCCGGGTCTTGCCGACGAAGTGGCTGTGCGTGCTGAGGCCGTGGGTGCGCAGCACCTGCATGACGTCGTTGCGCTCGGCGGTGCGCACCTGCAGCACCATGCCCAGCTCTTCGTTGAACAGCGCCTTGAGCGTGAGTTCTTCGCGCCGCACGCTGACCTGTTGCGCCCAGTTCTTGGCGTCGCCGGTTTCCATGCGGCTGTCGGAGATGCCGTCGCCTTCGGTGACGAGCATGTCGACGTTCAGCGCCACGCCGACGTGGCCGGCAAAGGCCATTTCGCAGGCGGTGGCGAACAGGCCGCCGTCGCTGCGGTCATGCATTGCGAGGATCTTGCCGTCGGCGCGCAGGGCGTTCACGGCGTTGACCAGCGCCACAAGCTGCGCCGGGTCGTCGAGGTCGGGCACGGTGTCGCCGCTCTGGCCCAGCGTTTGCGCGAGGATGCTGCCGGCCATGCGGTGCTTGCCCTGGCCTAGGTCGATGAGCACCAGCGTGGTGTCGGCCTCTTCAGCGTCGAGCTGCGGCGTGAGCGTGCCGCGCACGTCGGCCAGCGAGGCGAAGGCGGTAACGATCAGGCTCACGGGCGACGTGACCTTCTTGGCCTCGGCGCCGTCCTTCCATTGCGTGCGCATCGACAGCGAATCCTTGCCGACCGGAATCGACACGCCCAGCGCCGGGCACAGCTCCAGGCCCACGGCCTTGACGGTCTCGTACAGCGCGGCGTCTTCGCCGGGCTCGCCGCAGGCGGCCATCCAGTTGGCCGACAGCTTGACGCGCGAAAGTTCGATCGGTGCGGCCAGCAGGTTGGTGATGGCTTCGGCCACGGCCATGCGGCCCGAAGCCGGCGCGTCGAGCGCAGCCAGCGGCGTGCGCTCGCCCATGCTCATGGCTTCGCCGGCGAAGCCCTTGTAGTCGGCCAGCGTCACGGCGCAGTCGGCCACGGGCACCTGCCATGGGCCGACCATCTGGTCGCGGTGGCTCAGGCCGCCCACGGTGCGGTCGCCGATGGTGATGAGGAAGCGCTTCGAGGCCACGGTCGGATTCGCGAGCACGTCGATGGCGGCCTTCTGCAGGTCGACGCCCGTGAGGTCGAGCGGCTTGAAGCTGCGGGCCACGGTCTTGACGTCGCGGTGCATCTTGGGCGGCTTGCCGAGCAGCACGTCCATCGGCATGTCGACCGGCTGCACCGCCGCACCCTCGTCGGCCACCAGCAGTTGGCGCTCTTCGGTCGCCACGCCGACCACCGAGAACGGGCAGCGCTCGCGCTCGCAGAAGGCCTTGAACTGGTCGAGCGATTCGGGCGCGATGGCCAGCACGTAGCGCTCCTGGCTTTCGTTGCACCAGATTTCCTTCGGCGCCATGCCCGATTCTTCGAGTGGCACGGCGCGCAGGTCGAAGCGCGCGCCGCGGCCGGCGTCGTTGGTCAACTCGGGGAAGGCGTTGCTCAGGCCGCCCGCGCCCACGTCGTGGATCGCCAGGATCGGGTTGGCCGCGCCCTGCTGCCAGCAGTGATTGATGACCTCCTGCGCACGGCGCTCGATTTCTGGGTTACCGCGCTGCACCGAGTCGAAGTCGAGCTCGGCCGCGTTGGCGCCGGTGGCCATCGAACTGGCGGCACTGCCGCCCATGCCGATGCGCATGCCGGGGCCGCCGAGCTGGATCAGCAGCGAGCCGGCCGGGAAGCGAATCTTCTTGGTCTGCGTGGCATCGATGCTGCCCAGGCCGCCCGCGATCATGATGGGCTTGTGATAGCCGCGCTGCACGGTATCGAGGTCGCTCGCCACGGTCTGCTCGTACTCGCGGAAGTAGCCCAGCAGGTTGGGACGGCCGAATTCGTTGTTGAACGCTGCGCCGCCCAGCGGGCCCTCGGTCATGATCTGCAGCGGGCTGGCGATGTGCTCGGGCTTGCCGTAGTGGCCTTCTTCAGGCCAGAGCTTCGACACGGTGAAGCCGGTCAGGCCCGCCTTGGGCTTGGAGCCGCGGCCAGTGGCGCCTTCGTCGCGAATCTCGCCGCCCGCGCCGGTCGAGGCGCCCGGAAACGGCGAAATGGCGGTCGGGTGGTTGTGCGTCTCGACCTTCATCAGCACGTGGCTCAGGGCGCTATCTTTTTGATAGCTCTGCGAGCCGGTGGCGGGAATGAAGCGCTCGACGGTCGCGCCTTCCATGACCGAGGCGTTGTCCGCATAGGCGATGACCGTGTGCTGCGGGTTCTGCTTCTCGGTGTGGCGGATCATCGAGAAAAGGCTTTGGGGTTGCGCCTTGCCGTCGATGGTGAAGTCGGCGTTGAAGATCTTGTGGCGGCAGTGCTCGCTGTTGGCCTGCGCGAACATCATCAGTTCGACGTCGCTGGGATTGCGGCCCAGGCGGGTGAAGGCGTCGACCAGGTAGTCGATTTCGTCCTCGGCCAGCGCCAAACCGAAACCGGTGTTGGCTGCCACCAGCGCCGTACGGCCGCCGGCCAGCACGTCGACCTGCGCCATCGGCTGGGCAGGCAGTTCGCTGAACAGGCTTGCGGCCTGATCGACGGTGGCCAGCACCGATTCGGTCATGCGGTCGTGCAGCGGGCCGGCCACGGCGGCCAGCGTGTCGCCTTCGAGCACGGGGGCCTTGCCGATCAGCGGGGCCTTGAGCTTCAGGTGGTACTGAGTGACGCGCTCGACCCGGCGCAAGGCCAGGCCGCAGTTGTGGGCAATGTCGGTGGCCTTGGAAGCCCAGGGCGACACCGTGCCCAGGCGGGGCGTGACCACCACCGAGGTGCCCGCCTTGGCCGGCGCCTCGAAGGGCTCGCCGTAGGTCAGCAGCGCCGCAAAGCGCTCGCGGCCGGCCGAATCCAGCGCCGCATCGGTGACCACGAGGTGCACGAAACGGGCCGAAATGCCCTCGATGCGCGGCTCGATGGCCTGGAGCTTCGGCAACAGCTGGCGTGCGCGGAAGTCGCTGAGCGCGCTGCCGCCCTCGAACATGGTTACGACAGGAAGGGCTTGAGGTGCGGGCTGCGTCACGGTCGATGGGGCCTCGGGGGCCGCGTTGGAAATCAAGGAATCGAGGCAGATGGCCGCTGACTGGGGCCATCCGCGTTAGCCGCGAATTTTAGCTTGCCGAATGGGATAATTCGGGGATGAGCATTAACTACAAAGACGCTGCGGGCATCGAAGCCATGCGGGTCGCCTGCCGCCTGGCTTCCGAGGTGCTGGATTACCTCACGCCCCTCATCAAGCCCGGCATCACGACCAACGATGTCGACCGGCTGGCCGCCGAGTACATGGTCAAGCAGGGCACCACATCGGCCACGGTGGGCTACATGGGCGCAAGCAGCGTCCCGTACCCGAAGTCGCTGTGCACCTCGGTGAACCACGTGGTGTGCCACGGCATTCCCAATGACAAGCCCCTGAAGAAGGGCGACATCATGAACGTCGACGTGACCGTCATCAAGGACGGCTGGTTCGGCGACAACAGCCGCATGTACGTGATCGGCGACGCCTCCATTGCCGCCAAGCGCCTGTGCAGCATCACCTTCGAAGCCATGTGGCACGGCATCCTGCAGGTGCGCCCCGGCGCGCACCTGGGCGACGTGGGCCACGCGATCCAGAAATTCGCCGAGGGCCAGGGCTTTTCGGTGGTGCGCGAGTTCTGCGGCCACGGCGTGGGCCAGCGCTTCCACGAAGAACCCCAGGTGCTGCACTACGGCCGCCCGGGCACCATGGAAGAGCTCAAGCCCGGCATGATCTTCACCATCGAGCCGATGATCAACGCCGGCAAGCGCGACGTGAAGGAAGACTTCAAGGGCGGCCAGTACGACGGCTGGACCATCGTCACGCGCGACCATTCGCTGTCGGCCCAGTGGGAGCACACGGTGCTCGTCACCGAAACCGGCTACGAAGTGCTGACGCTTTCCGCAGGCAGCCCGCCGCTGCCCTCCTTCGTCACCTCGACCAAGACCTGACGCGGCAACGCGTCCCCCCGCCGTGATCGAAGCAGCCAACATCGACGTGGCGACGCTGCGCGAAGCCTATCGCGCGAAAAAGCTCGCCCTGTTCGACACCCTGCGCTTCGCGCGCGCCCCCACCCGCAGCGTGCACACGGTGCTGCGCCAGCTCTCGGCACTGGCCGACGAAACGCTCTGCACGCTGTGGCGTGACGCCGGCTTCGGTGACTCGTTCTCCCTGGCCGCGGTGGGAGGCTTCGGGCGCGGCGAACTGTTTCCGTATTCCGACGTCGACGTGCTGCTGCTGCTGCCGCCCGAAGGCGACAAAAGCGAAATCGACCCGGCCCGCATCGAGGCTTTCATCGGCCACTGCTGGGACGCGGGCCTGGAAATCGGCTCCAGCGTGCGCACGGTCGATGAATGCCTGGCCGAGGCCGAGAAAGACGTCACCGTCCAGACCTCGCTGCTCGAGGCCCGGCTGATCGCGGGCGACAAGAAGCTCTTCACGGCCTTTCGCCGCCGCTTCATCCGCGCCATCGACCCGCAGGCCTTCTTCGTGGCCAAGTCGCAGGAAATGCGGCACCGCCACCAGAAGTTCGACAACACGCCCTACGCGCTGGAGCCCAACTGCAAGGAATCGCCGGGCGGCCTGCGCGACCTGCAGACCATCCTCTGGATGACCAAGGCGGCCGGCTACGGCAGCCGCTGGGACGACCTCGCCAAGAACGGCCTGGCCACCTCCTTCGAGGCGCAGCAGATCAAGCGCAATGAAGCCCTGCTCTCGCTCATCCGCGCGCGGCTTCACGTGATTGCCAACCGCCGCGAAGACCGCCTGGTGTTCGACCTGCAGACGGCCGTGGCGGCCAGCTTCGGCTACGAGAGCGAATCGCAGCGCAAGTCGAGCGAAGCGCTGATGCGGCGCTACTACTGGGCGGCCAAGGCGGTCTCGCAGCTCAACCAGATCCTGCTGCTCAACATTTCCGAGCGCCTGCAGCCGAGCGACGAGCAGCACACGCCCGTCAACGAGCGCTTCTACGAGCGTGCCGGCCTGATCGAGATTGCCAGCGACGACCTCTACGAGCGCGAGCCGCACGCTGTGCTCGAAACCTTCCTGCTGTACCAGAAGACCATCGGCGTGAAGGGCCTGTCGGCGCGCACGCTGCGTGCGCTCTACAACGCGCGCCACGTCATGGACAGCAAGTTCCGCAACGATCCGGTCAACCACGAGACCTTCATGCGGATCCTGCTGCAGCCCTATGGCATCACGCATGCCTTCAGGCTGATGAACCAGACTTCGGTGCTGGGGCGCTACCTGCGGGTGTTCCGCAGCATCGTGGGGCAGATGCAGCACGACCTGTTCCACGTGTACACGGTCGACCAGCACATCCTGATGGTGCTGCGCAACGTGCGGCGCTTCTTCATCGCCGAGCATGCGCACGAGTACCCGTTCTGCTCGCAGCTCGCGGCCGGCTGGGACAAGCCCTGGATCCTGTACGTGGCGGCCCTCTTCCACGACATTGCCAAGGGCCGCGGCGGCGACCATTCCACGCTGGGCGCGCGCGACGTGCAGCGCTTCTGCAAGCAGCACGGCGTTGCCCGCGAAGACGCCAAGCTCATCGAATTCCTCGTGGCCGAGCACCTGGTAATGAGCCAGGTCGCGCAGAAGCAGGACCTGAGCGACCCCGAAGTGATCGGCGCATTCGCCAAGCGCGTGGGCAACGAGCGCTACCTGACCGCGCTCTATCTGCTGACCATCGCCGACATCCGCGGCACCTCGCCGCGCGTGTGGAATGCCTGGAAAGGCAAGCTGCTCGAAGACCTGTACCGCTACACCCTGCGCGCGCTGGGCGGCCGCATGCCCGACCCGGACGCCGAGGTCGAGTCGCGCAAGCGCGAGGCGCTGGTGCAGTTGGCCCTGCACGCCCAGCGCTTCGAGGCGCACAAGGCCCTGTGGGACACGCTCGACGTGGGCTACTTCATGCGCCACGACGCCACCGAGATCGCCTGGCACGCCAAGCAGCTCTCGCGCTTCGTGCCGCCGCCCAACGTGCCGATCGACCCGAAGGCGCCACCCATCGTGCGCGCGCACCTGTCGCCGGTGGGCGAAGGCCTGCAGGTGGTCGTCTACACGCCCGACCAGCCCGACCTGTTCGCGCGCATCTGCGGCTACTTCGACCAGTCATCGTTCAGCATCCTCGACGCCAAGGTGCACACCACGAGCAACGGCTACGCGCTCGACACCTTCCAGGTAGTAACCACCTTCCTGCCGGACCACTACCGCGACCTGATCAGCATGGTCGAGTCGGGTCTGGCGCAGACACTCACCGAAGCCGGCGCCCTGCCCCCGCCGAGCATGGGCCGGGTGTCCCGCCGGGTTCGCAGCTTCCCGATCAAGCCGCGCATCAGCCTGCTGCCCGACGACAAGGCGCAGCGCTGGCTGCTCAACATCTCGGCCAGCGACCGCGCCGGCCTGCTGTATTCGGTGGCCCGGGTGCTGGCGCGCCATCACCTGAATCTGCAGCTCGCCAAGGTCACGACGCTGGGCGAACGGGTGGAAGACACCTTCCTGATCAGCGGCCCTGAACTGCAGGGCCAGAAGACGCAGCTGGCCATCGAGACCGAACTCATGGAAGCCCTGGCCTCCTGAAAACAACCTATCCCCTCAGAATGTCGGCCATGGAATCCCTGATCGAACAGCTATCCGACTGCGTCTCCTCCGCCAAGACGCTGGAAGACCTCGCCCGCCCGATGCTCGAGATGCTCGAGGCGGCCACAGGGCTGGAGTCGGCCTACCTCGTGAGCGTCGACCCGGACAAGGGCCGCCAGCACATCCTCTTCGCCCACAACGCCGGCGAACTGCTGACCATTCCCGAGGGAGCCTTCGTGCCCTGGGCCAACACGCTCTGCCGGCACGCCCTCGAAGAAGACCGCACCTACACCGACGACGCCGGCGGCTGCTGGGGCGACGCCGATGCCGCCCACGCACTCGGCATCCAGACCTGCGTGAGTGCCCCGGTAAAAACCGACAGCGGCGAGCTCTTCGGCGCCCTGTGCGCCGCCAGCGCCCAGCAAATGCCCCTGCCGCCCCAGGCGGAGCCGGTGCTACGGCTGTTCGCGCGACTGATCGGACAGCAGGTGGAGCGCGAACTGCTGGTCGAGAAGCTCAGGAAGGCCCATGCCGAACTCGCCACGCACGCCGCAATCGACGCCCTCACCGGCCTGCCCAACCGCCGTGTGCTCGTCGACGCGCTGCAGCGCATGCTGGCGCAAGGCGCGCGCAGTGGCCAGAGCGTGCTGGTCGGTTTCGTCGACCTGGACGACTTCAAGAAAATCAACGACGCGCACGGCCACGCCATCGGCGACGAATTCCTCGCGGCCATGGCAAAGCAGCTCGCGAACTCCGTGCGCGCAAGCGACATGCTGGCGCGCTTCGGCTCCGACGAGTTCGTGGTGATCGGCCTGGGGCCCGCGCTGGGCGAGTCGCCGCGCACCGGGGCGCGGGCGCTGGCCGACCGCCTGGCAGAAAACACCATCGGCGAGCTGCGGCTGAAGCGCATGACGATCGACTACGCAGGCGCCAGCGTCGGCGTGGTGGCGGTCGACCCGCGAACCACCTCGGCCGAGGAAGCCCTGCGGCAGGCGGATGCCGCCATGTACGCCGTCAAGCACAGCCGCCGCGCGGCCCTCAGCCAGGGCGTTGCAGTCAACGACACCGAAGTGCCGTCCGCCTGAGTGGCGCCGGAAATGCAGCTTCCGTTAACAAAATCGAGCATCTCACGGTAGTCCGTCCCCGAATTCAGACAGCTCGCGCCCCAGTAGAAGCCAACAAGTTCACATTTGTTGTCAATAGTTAATCGATGCCAGAGAATGCGTCGACATGGACATAGGCGCGACGTACTACGAGAGGAAATCATGCAGTGCGCAATGGCTGGAATTCAACCGGGGCATGGCCGCCGAGTTGAGTGCCGGATTGCCACCTGAGGATTTGCGGCAGCTCTTCTACCGCATCGGCCAGCGTCTCGCGCAAGCCCTGCCGGTTCCGCCATGCCAGACGCTCAGCGACCTGCAGGACCAGTTCAATGCGCGCTGGGACGGCATCGACTGGGGCTTCACCGTCCTGAGCGAAGACGCTGACGGCGTCGCCATCACGCACGCGTGCAGTCCGATCGCCATGGCCTTCGGCCCCGACACCTCCGACTGGAGCGTCGGCTTCTTCGAGGGCGCGTACCAGGCCTGGTTCGATTCGCAGCGCATGCCCCCGTCGCTGCGCGTCCGGGCGCTGCAGCCAGCCACCGCACAGGCCGCAGGGCCCCGTGTCGATCTGCGTTTGTCGAAGGCGGTTGCATGAGCGCCGACGACTCCACACCCGAAGACATCGCAGGCCTGTTCCGGAAGTTCGGCGGCGATGCGAACGGCTACAAGGAATTCGCACCGCCCGAGGACGAGACCGAAGCGCCCCGCGTGTGGCCGCTGCTGTCGGGCCAGAAGATCGTGCACCCGCCGGCAGCCGCTGCGCCGGCTCCCGCGCCGCCCCCTCGCAGCGAACCAGTGCTGCACACCCCGCCTCCCGCACTGGCGCCCGTCGCGCCCCCCATCGCTCCACCGGTAACGCCGGCCGTCGACAGCACTGGCGCTGCGCTCACGCCGCTCGAGCAGCTGTTCGCGCGCCTGGCCGGGTCGCAGCCGCCCGCTGCTGCGTCAGGGCCCATGTCGCGCTGGCGAAGGCCGACGTGACGATGGTTGTCATCCCCGTCATTTCCTCCAAGGGCGGTGTAGGCAAGACCACGATCGCCGCCAACCTCTGCAGCGCACTCGCCCAGCGCGGCCGGCAAGTGCTGGCGATCGACCTCGATCCGCAGAACGCCCTGCGCTTCCACATCGCCAACGAGCCGCAGGCCGGCGACAGCGGACTGGTCGAGGCCGCCACAGGCCTGATGCCGTGGGCGCGCGCCATCCGGCAGGCCCATGCCGGCGTCATGCTGCTGCCTTTCGGGGACGTCGACGACGAGCGCCAGATCGCCTTCGAGCAGCAGTTGGCCCGCAATCCCGGATGGCTGGCCGAGACGCTCGCGCGCTTCGGCCTGCCGGGCGACACGCTGGTGTTGCTCGACACCCCGCCCGGCCCCTCGGTGTACCTGCAGCAGGCGCTGCGCGCGGCCCACTTCGGCATCGTCACGATGCTGGCGGACGCCGGCTCCTTCGCCACCCTGCCGATCATCGAGCGCATGCTCGACAAGTACGGCCGGCCGCGCGCCGACTACCTCGGCACCGGCTACGTGGTGAACCAGGTCGACCCGGGCAAGCGGCTCAACAGCGACGTCTTCGAGATGCTGCGCCAGCGGTTGCGCCCTGAACTGCTGGGCGTGCTTCACCTGGACCAGGCAGTGCCCGAGGCACTGGCCTCGGCCTCGCCGGTGCACCGCTATGCGCCGATGAGCCAGGCCACCCAGGACATCGCCTCCTGCGCCGAGCGGCTGCTCGAGCGCATCGACACCGGCCGGCAGGCCGCGTCTTTCCCATCCCTGCGGACCCTGGAGCCGAACCGATGAAAAGCGCCCGGTCTGTCCCTCTGCAGCAGCCCGCGCCACGGCCGGCGCCCGCCATCCTGCGCCTGCTGCCCGTGCGCATCCTCGGCTGGATCGTCGCCCTGACGATGCTGCCCGCGCTGATCATCGCGCCCATGACCCTGGAGCAGCAGATCGTGCTGTCGGTGGGCATCTTCCTGGCGGCGCTCGTTACCAACCGGTTTCGCGGCCGCTTTGCCAGCCTGGTGCTGATCTTCCTGTCGGTCGTCGTGTCCTCGCGCTACACCTACTGGCGCGTGACCGAGACCATGTTCATGGACAACCCGGTCGACCTGGTGCTGGGCGTGGGCCTGCTGGTGGCCGAGCTGTACGCCTTCGTGGTTCTGCTGCTGGGCTACGTGCAGACCGCCTGGCCGCTGGAGCGCAAGCCGGTGCCGCTGCCGGAAGACCCGGCCGAGTGGCCGACCATCGACCTGCTCATCCCGACCTACAACGAGGCGCTGTCGGTGGTGCGTTCCACGGTGCTGGCCGCGCAGCTGATCGACTGGCCGCGCGACAAGATCAAGATCTTCGTGCTCGACGACGGCCGGCGCGAGGAGTTCCGCGTGTTCTGCGAGCAGGTCGGCGTGACCCACGTCACGCGCGACAACAACCGCCACGCCAAGGCCGGCAACATCAATGCCGCATTGAAGAACACCACCGGCGAGTTCGTCGCGATCTTCGACTGCGACCACATCCCCACGCGCTCGTTCCTGCAGATCGCCATGGGCTGGTTCGGGCGCGACCCGAAGCTGGGCATGGTCCAGCTGCCCCACTATTTCTTCTCGGCCGACCCGTTCGAGCGCAACCTCGACACCTTCGGCAAGGTGCCCAACGAAGGCGAGCTGTTCTACGGCCTGATCCAGGACGGCAACGATCTCTGGAACGCCACATTCTTCTGCGGCTCCTGCGCGGTGCTGCGCCGGAACATCGTCGAGGAAGTCGGCGGCATCGCGGTGGAGACCGTGACGGAAGACGCCCACACGGCACTGAAGATGCACCGCCTGGGCTACAGCACGGCCTACCTGGCGCTGCCGCAGGCGGCCGGCTTGGCCACCGAAAGCCTCTCGGGCCACGTGGGCCAGCGCATTCGCTGGGCGCGCGGCATGGCGCAGATCTTCCGCATCGACAACCCGCTGTTCGGGCGCGGCCTGCACTGGGCGCAGCGCCTTTGCTACGTGAATGCGATGCTGCACTTCCTGTACGGCCTGCCGCGGCTCATCTACCTGACGGCGCCGCTGGCGTACCTGTACTTCGGCGCGAGCGTGATCCACGCCTCGGCATCGATGATCTTCGCCTTCGCGCTGCCTCACATCCTGCACGCCAACCTGACCAACAGCCGCATCCAGGGGCGCTTTCGCTACCTGCTGTGGAACGAGGTGTACGAGGCGGTGCTGGCCTGGTACATCTTCCGCCCGACGCTGGTGGCACTCATCAACCCCAAGCTCGGCAGCTTCAACGTGACGGCCAAGGGCGGCCTGATCCAGGAAGAGTATTTCGACAGCACCATCGCCAAGGCCAGCCTGGTGCTGCTGGCGCTGAACTTCGTGGGCGTGTGCCTGGGCGCGTGGCGCCTGAGTTGGGTCGACCCGCAGAACATCGCCACCGTCTGGCTCAACCTGGCCTGGACCATCTACAACATGATGATCCTGGGCGCCTGCGTGGCGGCGGCCAACGAGTCGCGCCAGCTGCGCGGCGCGCACCGCGTGGAGCTCGTGCTGCCGGCCACGCTGTACTTCGCCGACGGCCGCTCGCTGCGCTGCAATACCTTCGACTTCTCCAGCGGCGGCCTGGGCGTGGACCTGCCGCAGGACATGAAGCTCGATGCGGAAACCCCGGTCGTGGTTGCGCTGTACCGCGACGACCAGGAGTCGCGCTTTGCCTCCACGGTGCGCTTCAGCAGCGGCAAGCGCCTGGGCCTGCGCTTCGCGCCGATGAGCTTCGCGCAGGAACGCGCACTCGTGCAGTGCACGACTGCGCGCGCCGACATCTGGGCCGCCCGCTGGGGCAACCATCCGCGCGTGCCGATCCACCGCGTGCTCGGCCACCTCATCAGCATCAGCGGCACCGGCTTTCGCGACATGTTCAGCCACTACTACCGTGCAGCCACCTCGCGGCTGCGTCCTGCCAAAGCGAAGGAATCCACGTGACGTTCACCCTGCGCGCGCATCGCCGCGACGCGTCCCTTGCCCGCGCAGCCTCGCCCTCGTTCGCCGCCAGCGCCGTCCTGCTTGCGATCGCCTTCGCTGCCGCCGGCGGCGCCGTGGCGCAGCCGGCGACCAGTGCCCCGGCAACCGCATCGGCGGCAGCCAGTGCAACCGTGCGCGAACTGAACCTCACGCAATTGGGCATCGACTACGCCGTGCAGCTGCGCGGTGTCAGCGGCACCGTCGGCATTCCGTTCAACGTGCGCGCCGACGAGCTGGTCACGGCCGCCTCGTTCAAGCTGAACTACGCGTATTCACCCTCGCTGATTCCCGAGCTGTCGCACCTCAAGGTCACGGTCAACGACGTGCTGGTGGCCACGCTGGCGGTAACCCGCGCCGAAGCAGGCCGGCCGCAGACGGCCGACATTCCGATCGACCGCCGCCTGATCACCGAGTTCAACCGCATCAACGTCGAGCTCGTCGGCCATTACACGCGCGAGTGCGAAGACCCGGCCCACACCAGCCTGTGGGCGCGCATCGACGCCTCCAGTTCGCTGAAGCTGACGGTGGCGCCGCTGAAGCTCGCGAATGACCTGGCCGCGCTGCCCCAGCCATTTTTCGACCGCCGCGACGTGCGGCGCGCACGCATTCCCTTCGTCTTCGGCGCCGCCGCCACGGGCCCTGTGCTCGAAGCGGCCGGTGTCGTGTCGTCGTGGTTCGGCGCGCTGACCGACTACCGCGGCGCGACCTTCCCCGTGTCCAGCGGCGAACTGCCCACCGGCCACGCGGTGGTGTTCGTCACGCCGGAGTCGGCCATTGCAGGCCTCGCGCTGCCCGCCATCCAGGGCCCGGGGCTGGCGGTGGTCGACAACCCGCGCGACGCCACCGGCAAGCTGCTGCTGGTGATGGGTCGCACCCCGGACGAACTGCGCACCGCCGCCGCGGCGCTGGCGCTGAACAGCAAGGCCTTCGCGGGCGCGACAGCGGCGGTCACCGCCTTCCAGGAACCGCCGGCGCGCAAGCCCTACGACGCGCCGCGCTGGATTCCGAGCGACCGCGCGCTGCAGCTGGGCGAACTGGCGACGGCCGCCAACCTGTCGGTGACTGGCTACAACCCCGACGTGGTCCGCATCAACCTGCAGCTGCCGCCCGACCTCTTCACCTGGCGCAGCCGCGGCATTCCGCTCGACCTGCAATACCGCTACACGCCGCGCGTGCGGCCCGACCAGTCGACGCTGAACGTCAACGTCAACGACAACTTCGTGGGCGGATTGCCGCTGCGCTCGGCCAACCCGGCCGGCGACAGCTGGTGGAACCCGCTGGCCGTGAAGCTGATGCCCGACGGTACGCTGGCCGAGCACCGGGAAGTGATCCTGCCGCCGCTGGCCATGGGCCCGCGCAGCCAGTTGCGCCTGCACTACTACTTCGAGCCCGTGGGCGGGCGCTGCGTGCCGCAGCTGGACAACGTGCGCGGCTCGATCGACCCGACCTCCAGCATCGACGTGTCGGGCTTCCCGCACTTCATTGCCATGCCAGAACTGGCGGCCTACGCCAACGGCGGCTTCCCGTTCTCGCGCATGGCCGACCTATCCGAGACGGCCGTCATTCTTCCGGACCAACCCAACGACACCGATACCGAGACCTACCTCGGCCTGCTCGGCCAGATCGGCCGCTCCACCGGCTACCCCGCGCTGCGCGTGAAGGTGGGCCGCTCGGCGGAGGCCGCTCAGTGGGCCGACAAGGACCTGCTCGTCATCGGCAACCTGCAGAGCCAGCCGCTGTTCACGCAATGGGCCGACAAGATGCCGCTCAAGCGCAACGGCGCCGCGCCCGAGCTCAAGCTCGACAGCTGGATCGACAACGCCGTCAACTTCGTGATCGGCGCCCGCACGCGCCAGGACCTGCCCGGCTCGATGCAGATCGCGGTGAGCAGCGACGGCCGCGACGCCGTGCTGGCCGGCTTCGAATCGCCGCTGCGCAGCGGCCGCAGCGTGATCGCCGCCATCACCGGCCCCGACTCGAAGGAGGCGCTGCTCAACGCGCTGATGACGCCCGACCTGCTCAAGAGCGTGCAGGGCAGCATGACGATCGTGCGCGACACGCAGGTCAACAGCGTGCTTGGCGGCGACACCTACTACGTTGGCCGCCTGCCTCCGATCGCCTGGGTGCAGTGGCACCTGTCGCGCAGCCCGCTGATGCTGGCCGGGCTGGTGCTCGTGCTTGCGCTGCTGGGGGCGGCCGTGTCGTACGCCGGCCTGCAGTTGCGGGCACGCCGCCGGCTGTCGGTCGGCGAAGTGAAGAGGGCGAAGTAGCGAGCCCATGCAACGTTCGCCCATCACGCCTTCCCACGACCGCCTTTCGGGCAGGCGCGCCCTTCTGCGCGCGGCCGGCCTCGCGCTGGCGCTGCCGAAGCTCGTGACAGCGGCACCGGCGACCGCACCGGCCCAAGCGCCCGCGGCTTCCGCATCCGCCGCCGCTGCCCCTGCCGACACGTGCCACCCCGCCACCGACTGGGCCGCCTTCGCCGCGCGCCACATCCAGCCCGACGGCCGGGTGATCGACTTCAACACGCCGCAGCAGCAATCGACTTCCGAAGGCCAGTCCTACGGCATGTTCTTCGCGCTGGTGCACAACGACCGCGCCACTTTCGCGCGCGTGCTGGCATGGACCGAAGCCAACCTCGCGAATGGCAGCCTGGCCAAACAACTGCCGGCCTGGCAATGGGGCCGCAAGCCCGAGGGCGGCTGGGGCGTGCTCGACCCCAATGCCGCGTCGGACGCCGACCTCTGGATCGCCTATGCGCTGATGGAAGCCGGCCGGCTGTGGAACGACGCCAACTACCGCGCACTCGGCCGCAGCCTGCTGGCGCTGGCGGTGCGCGACGAAGTCATCGCCGTGCCCGGGCTCGGCCGCATGCTGCTGCCGTGGCCCAAGTCGGCGGCCGGCGGGCCGCTATGGCGGCTCAACCCGAGCTACATGCCGCTGCAGCTGCTGCGCTACTTCCAGCAGGCCGACCCGACCGGTCCGTGGAGCGAGGTCACCGAGAACACGCTGCGCATGTTCGGCGCCGTCACGCCGAAGGGCTTCGCGCCCGACTGGTGTGCCTGGTCGCAGGATTCGCGCGGCTTCGTGGCCGATCCGCAGAAGGGCGCTGCCGGCAGCTATGACGCGATCCGCGTCTATCTCTGGGCGGGCATGCTGTCCGACAAGGACCCGGCGCGCAAGATGCTGCTGCTGAGCCTGCGTGGCCCGGGCCAATTGCTGGCCGACCACCAGCCGGTGCCCGAGTACGTCGACACCACGAGCGGCGCTGTGCGCGGCATGGCGCCGCTCGGTTTTTCGGGTGCGATGCTGCCTTACCTCAAGGCGCTGGGCGCCACCGACGCGCTGGCCGCCCAGGTCGCCCGCGTGCCGGGTGGCCGCGCCGCACCGCCCGTGGCGCCCTTGCCTTATTACGAACAGTGCCTGTTGCTTTTCGGCCAGGCCTGGCTCGACGGCCGGTACGAATTCGGTCGCAATGGCCAGCTGCAAACCTCATGGAGGACGCTATGCCGTTCCAATCGACCGGCTTGAAGCCGAAGCGTCTCGCACCGATGGCCTGCCTGGGCATGCTCGCCGTGCTGTGCACCGCCAACCCCGCGCATGCACAGGCCGATGCCAGCGCGGCGCTGACCGAACAGGGCAACTACTGGCAGGCCCAGGGCCGCGCCGACCTTGCCGAGGAAAGCTGGAAGAAGCTGCTGAGCGTTCAGCCGCAATCGACCGATGCGATGTACGGCATGGCGCAGGTCGAGCTCTCGCGCGGCAATTCCGAAGCGGCGCGCAGCTGGATCGCGCGGCTGCGCACCGCAAACCCGAACGACGCCCGCATTGCCCGCCTGCAACAGCAGTCGCAGCAACCGGCCGGCCAGCAAAGCACGCTGCAGCGCGCCCGCGCCGCAGCGCGTGCCGGCCGCTCCGCCGAGGCGGTGGAGCTGTACCGCAGCCAGTTCGACAACCGCCCGCCGCCCGAAGCGATGGCGCTTGAGTACTACCAGGTGCTGGCCAGCACGCCGCAAGGCGCCGACGAGGGCCGCAAGGGCCTGGAGCAGCTGGTGAAGGACCACCCGGAGAACGCCGGCTACCGTCTTGCATTGGCCCAGCAGAAAACCTACAGCGAAGCCACGCGCCGTGCAGGCATCCGCGAACTGGCCGAGCTGACGAAGCAGCCCGCCGTGGCCGGCGCCGCGCGCGCGGCCTGGCGCCAGGCACTGATCTGGCTGGACGCGCGCCAGCCCGACGTTCCTCTCTACCAGGACTATCTGGGCAACAACCAGACCGACGCTGCCGTGGCCGCACGGCTTGAAACGCTCACCACCGCCAAGACGGCGGCGGCCAATTCACCCGACGTGCCCGTGGGCGAAGGCTTCAAGGCACTGGACCGCGGTGACGCGAACACCGCCGAGCAGCGCTTCCAGCAGGCGCTGCGCGCCAAGGCGGACGACACCGAGGCGCTGGGCGGCCTGGGCCTCGTGCGGCTGCGCCAGGAGCGCTTTGCCGAGGCACGGGAGCTGCTGGAGCGAGCAGCGCGCGGCGGCGGCGGCAAATGGAATTCGGCACTGCAAAGCGCCACCTACTGGGCGCTGGTCGGACAGGCCCGCGCCGCGCAAGCCAGGAACGACACGCGCGGTGCGCAGGCTCTCTACGAGCGCGCCGTGCGCATCGACCCGCGCGAGCCCGTGGGCCAGAACGCGCTGGCCGACCTGCGCGCCGCCGCCGGCGACTACGCCCAGGCCGAGCAGGGCTACAAGCGCGTGCTCGAGAGCAGGCCGCAGAACACGCAGGCGCTGCGCGGCCTGATCTCGCTGTACGGCCAGACGGGCCGCCCCGACGAGGCGCTGGCCCTGTCCCGCCGCCTCACGCCCGAACAGACCACCCAACTCGGCGGCCTGCGCGACATCCAGGTCGAGCAGGCGCGCAACCGCGCCCGCCAGCAGGCCGAGGCCGGCGATGCCACTGGCGCGCAGCGCACGCTCGAAGATGCGATGCTCGCCGCGCCCGACAGCCCGTGGGTGCGGCTGGACCTGGCCAACATCTATCGCAGGCAAGGCCTGGTGTCCGAGGCGCGCGGCGTGATGGAAGGGCTGCTGATGTCGCAACCCGACATGCCCGACGCGCTGTACGCCAGCGCCCTGCTCGCCTCCGAGACCGGCGATGCGGCGGCGGGCATCCAGTACCTCGAACGCATTCCTGCCGGCTCGCGCACACGCGACATGGCCGCGCTGCAACGCCGCCTGTGGGCGCAGTCGCAGGCTGCGCGCGCGCTGGCACTGGCCCGCCAGGGCCAGGTCGACGCTGCGCGCGGTGTGCTCGCGCAGACCGAGGCGGCGCTCAGCGCCGACATGCCGGCCGAACTGTGGGGCCAGCTCGCGGGCGCCTACGCCGAGATCGGCGATGCGCCGCGCGCCCTTTCCATGAGCCGCCAGCTGCTGGCACGCACGCCGAGCCCGAGCATCGGCGACCGGCTGCTGTATGCGTCGGTGCTGCTCAAGACCAGGCAGGACATCGAGCTGTCGGCCACGCTGCGTCAACTGGCGAGCGCCAACATGACGGCCGCCCAGCGCAACGACTTCGACAACCTGCGCGTGGCCTTCGCGCTGCGCCAGACCGACGCCCTGCGCGAAGCCGGCAACCTCGAGGCTGCCTACAACGCCATGGCGCCGGTGCTCGCCGAGCGGCCGAACGACCCGCAGGCGATGGCCGCACTGGCACGCCTGTATTCGGCGGCGCGAGACGAAGGCCAGGCGCTGGCGCTGTACCAGCGCATCCTGCAACGCAACCCGACCGACCTCGACACCCTGCTCGCCGCCGCCGCCAGCGCCAGCGCGCGGCGCGAACACAGCGAGGCCGAGAACTACGTGATGGCCGCGCTGAAGCAGGCGCCCGACCAGTCGCGCGTGCTCGCGGCGGCCGGCCGCGTCTACCGCAACGCGGGTGACAGCCGCAAGGCCGAGCAGTACCTTCGTGCCGCGGTGGACGCCGAACGGCAGGTCGCCTCTGGCGGCTTCGCGCCGGGCGGCGTGCCCGTGCAACAGATGCCCGCTGCCAATCCGTTCGCCGGCATGACTGGCGGCGCGCCGGGCGCGGCCGTGCCCGCGGGCTATCCACCCGCCAACGGCAACCCGTTCGCGCAGGCGCGCACGCAGCCGGTGGGTTATCCGGCGGCACCGGTCGCCGGGGCTTATCCGGCGGCAGGGTATCCCGCTTACCCCGCGGCAGGCGCGCAGGCCTACCCGCCAGGTGCCCTGCCCTGGAATTCGACGGCGCCCGCCGCATCGGACGCCAAGGGCCGCCAGTCGACGGCCAAGGCGTCGACGCGCAACGCGCGCAACAACCCGAGCAACAACGTGCCGCAAGCCTCGGCCTACGCTGCACCATCGATGCAGCCCTTACCGCAGTATCCGGTGCCAGGCATGCAGCAGGTTGCGCCGGTCTACATTCCGCAGGCGCAGCCTCAACCCGGTCAACCTGGCGGCTATCCGGTCTATCCGCAGGCCAACGCCGCCTATGCGCAGGCCAACACACCGCGCACCGAGCCGAGCTGGAATGCACCGCTGCGCACCGCGCCTGCCAACACGCTGACCTCGGAGCTGCAGGAACTGGAGGCGCAGCGCGCGGTGAGCCTCACGGCAGGCACGGTCTACCGCAACCGCGCGGGCGAGGCCGGCCTGAGCCGGCTCTCCGATTTCCAGTTGCCGGTGCAGGCGCGCTTCCCGGTCGGCGAAGGCAAGATCGTCGTGGGCGTGACGCCCACGGTGCTCGACGCCGGCACGCCCGCCAGCGACTACGCAACGGGCAGCCGCTTCGGCGGCGGCCCCGCGGCGGCCCTCAAAGCACTGACCACCGGCGCATCGCCTGGCCAGCAGAACGCGTCCGGCGTCGGCCTGAACGTGGGCTACGAAGGCAAGAACCTCGATGCCGGCATCGGCACCACGCCGCTGGGCTTTCCCACCACCAACGTGGTCGGCAACGTCACGTTCAAGGGAAGCTTCGGCGACTCCTGGAACTACAAGGCCGACATCTCCCGCCGCGCTGTGACCGACAGCGTGCTGTCGTTCGCGGGCGCGAAGGACGAGCGCACCAACGAGCGCTGGGGCGGCGTGGTCGCCACCGGCGTGCGCGGCGACATCGGCTACGACGACGGCACCTACGGCGTGTACAGCTACCTGGCGGCGCACGGCATCACCGGCAAGAACGTGGCCAGCAACTCGCGCGTGGAAACCGGCGGCGGCGCGTACCTGCACCTGATCAACAGCCCCGGCTCCAAGCTCACGCTGGGCATGAACATCGGGCTGATGGGCTACGAGAAGAACCTCAGCTACTACACATTCGGCCAGGGCGGCTACTTCAGCCCGCAGAGCTTCGTGAGCGTGGCCTTCCCCGTCGACTGGACCGGCCGCAGCGACCGGCTCTCGTGGCGCGTGAACGCGTCGCTCGGGGTGCAGTCGTTCACCCAGAAGACATCGCCCTACTTCCCTACGGATCCGTCGCGCAACAGCGCGGCGTCTAGCGCGGCCGTACAGGCGCTGGCGCTGGGCCTGAGCAGCGCGGCATACAACAACATGTATGCCAGCAGCTCCAAGACCGGCCTTGCCTACAACCTGGCTGCGGTGCTCGAGTACCAGCTGGCGCCGAAGATGTTCCTGGGCGGCGCGCTGGGCTTCAACAACGCGCAGAACTATCGGCAGTTCACGAGCAGCATCTATCTGCGCTACGTGTTCGGCGGTTCGAGCAGCATCGGGGCGCCCGGGTATGACGGCGGAAGCGGCACCACGCTGAAACCCATGACCTCGCCCTATACGCCGTTGCTCTGATTCCGGCAGGGTCCGTGAGCTAGGCGACGTCGGGCAACGCCGCCACGCCGGGCCGTTCGTCCTTGCCCCATAGCGGGGCGCTCTCATACTGCGCCACCCATTGCACGATGTCCTTGGCCGCCATCGGCATCGCGATGCCGTAGCCCTGGCCCAGCGTGCAGCCCAGCGCAAGCAGCGCTTCGCCCTGCTTCACCGTTTCCACCCCCTCGGCCACAGCCGTGAGGCCGAGCGCGTGCAGCAGCGCGACGATGCCCTGCACGATGGCGCGGTCCTGGTCGTTGTCGAGCATGCCGCGCACGAAGGACTGGTCGATCTTCACGGTCGACACCGGCAATTGCCGCAGGTAGGTGAGCGACGAGTACCCGGTGCCGAAGTCGTCGATGGTGACGCCCACGCCCAGCATCTTGCAGGCCTCGACGAACAACGCGACGTTCGCAAACTGGCTGATCGCCGTGGTCTCGAGGATTTCGAGCTCGAGCATGCCCACGCCCATCTTCGGAAACTGCGCCAGGTGCCGCGCGAGCCGTTCGACGAAGTCCCAGCGCATCATGTGGCGCGGCGCCACGTTCACGCTCACCGAAATCTGAAGGCCCGCCAGGCGCCACTGGTGCGCCTGCCACAGGGCCGTGGCAATGGCCCAGTCGCCCACCTGCTCGACCAGCTGGTCGTCTTCGATCAGCGGCACGAACTGCGCCGGCGGCAGCAGGCCGCGCTCGGGGTGCTGCCAGCGGATCAGCGCCTCGACACCGGCCACCACGCCGCGCCGCATGTCGACCTTGGGCTGGTAGACCAGGAAGAACTCGCCCTGCAGCAGGCCTTCCTGGATGCGCTGGCGCTCGCGCACCACCTGTTCATCGGCGCGCGCCTGGGGCGCGTCGAAGTAATGCACCTTGCCGTCGGCCGCGCGCTTGGCGAAGAAGGCCGCGTGCTGCGCCTGGCGCAGGGCTGTCTCTGGTGGCGGGCCGTTGCTGTCGAGCATCATGGCGCCGATGCTCGCGCCGATGCTGGCTGTCTGGTCGCGCCAGCTCCAGGGCTCGCCGAGCGAGGCCTGGATGCGCTCGAGCACCTGGGTGCACTGCGAGGTTCCGATACCGGCGAACAGGGCCGCGAACTCGTCGCCGCCCACACGGGCCATCACGCTCTCGCGCGGCAGCTGGGCCTTGATGCGGCGAGCCACCTCTTCAAGGGCCGCATTGCCGGCGACCATGCCGAGGTGATCGTTCAGCTCGGCAAAGCGGTCGACGTCGATGTAGCAGACGGCAGCCAGGCGTTTGCCGGCGCGGGCCCAGTCGGCCATCAACGGGCGCAGCACTTCATCCGGCGGAAGACGTGCCGACCCGTCGTAGTACGACGGCAAGGAGACTGTGGGTTGCTGGTTCGACAAAAGACTGGGGCTCCGAAAGTCGCGGGCTATTGTTCTCCCAATCCGGGCCGTTCCACACCTTGCAGTGAGATTTTGTTACAGACGAGGTGTACGAACAACACTCGTGCATACAGTGTGGCTAGCCGCAATAGGCGCCCACCACGCGTCCGGTGGGCTCGACCTGCACGTTGAGCCGCGTCATGTCTTGCGCCGGGTCGGCGGCTTCGGTGGCCAGCACGGTGCGTGCCACGCGGGCGCCGGAGCGCTGGCGCATTTCTTCCAGCAGTTGCTGGCTGATGCGCAACCCCAGGCCGAAACGCACGGCCGTGGCCTGGCAGGTTTCCGGCGGTGTGACGAAGCTCGGGGGTTCAGGCACTTCCGATGTCAGGGGCCGGTCGGCCGGGGGCGTCTGGCAGCCAGCCAGCAAAAGGCCCAGGGCCACAGCCGGCAAGCCGGCCCGGAGTCGACCGTTCGTGATGCGCATCTGTCTTGCTCCTTCTTCTTCAATCTGGGCGGAAGCTTATTCGACTCCGGGGCCACTCCCGTGGCAGGGATTAAGTCAATGGTCCGCAAAGCGGCAACCAATTCACGCGACGGCTGTCTGGCGTCGCATTCGGGGTCATTCAGGGCGTATGCTGGCCGCGACACGCGCAGTTCGGGCCCCAGTTCAGGCACTTTGGCCGCACACCCATGACACCTCCTCCCGCCACCGTCTTCCTGATCGACGTCGACAACACCCTGCTCGACAACGACCGCGTCGTGGCCGATCTTCGCGCCCATCTCGAGCAGGCCTTCGGCGCCGAAAGCGCCGGCCGCTACTGGGTGGCCTTCGAGCAATTGCGCAGCGAGCTCGGCTACGTCGACTACCTCGGCGCCCTGCAGCGCTACCGCGCCGAAGAGAGCCGCCGCGGCATGAGCGATTCGCGGCTGCTGCTGATGTCGAGCTTTCTCATCGACTACCCCTTTGCCGACCGGCTCTACCCCGGCGCGCTGGAAGCCCTGAAGCACCTGCGCCGCCACGGGCCCACGGTGATCCTGTCTGACGGCGACGTGGTGTTCCAGCCGCGCAAGGTGCAGCGCTCGGGCCTGTGGGACTCCACCGAGGGCCGCGTGCTGATCTACGTGCACAAGGAGCAGATGCTCGACACCATCGAGCAGTGCCACCCCGCCCAGCACTACGTGATGGTGGACGACAAGCTGCGCATTCTTTCGGCCATGAAGGCCATCTGGGGGCCTCGTCTGACGACGGTCTTCGTGCGGCAAGGGCACTATGCACTTGATGAGCAGGCCATTGCCGCCTACGCCCCTGCCGACATCACCGTCGAACGCATCGGCGACCTGATCAACTTTGACTTTCCATCGACATGAGCCAAGCAACCAACCCTCTCGCGGGAAAGCCCGCCCCTCTCGAACTGCTGGTCAACGTGCCGCGCCTGATCTCGGCCTACTACACCGGTCGGCCCGATCCGTCGGTGGCCAGCCAGCGCGTGGCCTTCGGCACCTCGGGGCATCGCGGCTCCTCCTTCGACGATGCATTCAACGAATGGCACGTGCTGGCGATCAGCCAGGCCATCTGCGACTACCGCAAGCAGAAAGGCATCGACGGTCCGCTCTTCCTCGGCATCGACACGCATGCGCTGTCGACGCCTGCCTTCAGCAGCGCTGTCGAGGTGCTCGCGGCCAACGGCGTCGAGCTGATGATCTCGAAGGACGACGAATACACGCCGACGCCGGCCGTGTCGCACGCCATCCTGGTCTACAACCGTGGGCGCACAAGCGGTCTGGCCGATGGCATCGTCATCACGCCCTCGCACAACCCGCCCGAGAGCGGCGGCTTCAAGTACAACCCGCCGAACGGTGGGCCGGCCGGCACCGACATCACCTCCGCCGTCGAGGCGGCGGCCAACAAGATGCTGGCGAACAAGCTCGAAGGCGTGAAGCGCATGCCGCTCGCGCAGGCGCTGCGCGCATCGACCACGCACCGGCACGACTACCTGAACACCTACGTCGAAGACCTGGCGCAAGTGCTCGACATGGACGCGATCCGTGACGTGAACCTCGACCTGGGTGTCGATCCGCTGGGCGGCGCGGGTGTGCGCTACTGGCCCGCGATTGCCGAGCGCTACAAGCTCACGCGCCTGAACGTGCTGAGCCAGGAGGTCGACCCGACCTTCCGCTTCATGTCACTCGACTGGGACGGTCGCATCCGCATGGACCCGTCGTCGCCCGACGCCATGCACAAGCTGATCGAACTGAAGGACCGCTTCGGCATCGCCTTCGCCTGCGACACCGACCACGACCGCCACGGCATCGTCTCGGGCAGCACCGGGTTGATGCAACCCAACAGCTACCTCGCGGTGATGATCGACTACCTCTACACGCACCGCCCGCAATGGCCGGCGCAGGCAGCGGTCGGCAAGACGGTGGTGAGCAGCCAGATGATCGACCGCGTCACCGCACGGCTTGGCCGCAGGCTGTACGAGGTGCCGGTGGGCTTCAAGTGGTTCGTAGACGGGCTGGTCGATGCGTCGCTGGCCTTCGGCGGCGAGGAAAGCGCGGGCGCGACCTTCCTGCGCAAGGACGGCTCGGTGTGGACCACCGACAAGGACGGCTTGGTGCCTGCCCTGCTCTCGGCCGAGATCGCCGCGCGCACCGGGCGCGACCCGGGCGAGCGCTACGCCGAGCTGACGCAGGCGCTGGGCCAGCCGGTGTCAGACCGCGTGGATGCAGCAGCCACCGTCGAGCAGAAGAAGCGGCTGTCGAGCCTGTCGCCGGAACAGATCCGTTCGACCGAGCTGGCGGGCGACAAGATCGTCAATGTGCTGAGCCATGCGCCGGGCAACGGCGCGGCCATCGGCGGCGTGAAGGTCGTGACCGACAACGGCTGGTTCGCCGCGCGGCCCTCGGGCACGGAGAACATCTACAAGATCTACGGCGAGAGCTTCAAGGGCAAGGAACACCTCGCGCGCATCCTCGAAGAGGCTCAGCAGGTGGTGGACGGAGCGCTCTCGGGAGCCTGAACGCATGCAGACGCTGGTGCTGCGGCTGAACCCGGGCGACGACCTGCGCGCCTCGCTCGATTCGGCATTGAAGCAAGGCGGTGCCGAGGCTGCGTTCGTGGTTTCGGGCATCGGCAGCCTGAGCGGCGCGAGCATCCGCTTTGCAGGCGCAGAGAGCGCGGCGCGCATCGAAGGCGACCTGGAAATTCTCACGCTCGCGGGCAGCCTCTCGCCGGACGGCTCGCATCTTCACATCAGCGTGTCGGATGCCGAGGGGCGGGTCTTCGGAGGCCATGCAGCGCCCGGATGCTCGGTGCGCACCACGGCAGAAATCCTCATCGCCGTGCTGCCCGACTGGCAGTTCGCGCGCACGCACGACCCGCTCACCGGCTACGCCGAACTCAGTGCGGTTTGTCGTTCAGGTCGTACTTCATGATCCGGCCATGGCGGCCTTCGAGGTCGCGCTCGACGGCGTAGACATCGCCGCTCGGCGCGTTGCGTTGCGAGAGCACTGCATCAAGCGACGCGAGGTCGGCCGCGTCGAGTTGCAGGTCGAGCACCTTCAGGTGGTCCGCCAGGTGGTCGCCGCGCCGCACGCCGACGATCACTGCCGCGACGGACGGCTGCTGCAGCACCCAGCGCATCGCCACGGTCGAAATCGACACGCCATGCCGCAGCGCGATCTGCTTGAGCTGCGCCAGCAGTTGCTGGAACAGGTCCCAGCCGCCGAAGTCGTCGATGATGAGCTTGTACTTGACCAGCGAGCGGTTCTCGAACGACTGGCCTGGGTCGCTCACGCCGAGCCAGCGCTCCGAGAGGAAGCCGCCGGCCACGCTGCCGTAGCACAGCAGCTTCATGCCTGATTGCTCGCAGTACGGCGTCATCAGCGGCAAGGGCCGCTGGTCGAGCAGCGAATACTGCACCTGCATGCTGAACAGCGGCGCGCCGGCGTCGGCCAGTTCGCGCACATGCGCCGTGTCGAAATTGGTGCCGCCCACGCGGTCGATCTTGCCGGCGCGCTGCAACTCCAGGAGCCAGTGCGCCACCTCGAGGTAGCGCGGCACGCCGTAGTCCCACCAGTGGAACTGCACGAGGTCGAGCCGCTCCATGCGCAGGCGCTTCAGCGAGCGATCGATGATCTGCTCGACCTGGCGCTTGTCGATGCTCGGCAGGAGGGCGAGGTCGGGCACGAACTTGGTGTGCACGCGCAGTTGGGAAAGGCTGTCGCGGCCGTGGCGCTGCAGGTAGTCGGCGCGGAACTCGCCGATCATTTCTTCCACGCCGGTGTAGATGTCGGCGCAATCGAAGGTGGTGATGCCAGCGTCGTAGTAAGCCGCCATGTCGGCGATGGCACCTGCATGATCCACGTCGCCGTGGCCGCCGGCCAGTTGCCATCCTCCCTTCAGCAGGCGGGAAATTTCATAGCCGGGCGCGAGCTCGATGCGATGGTGCGAATGCTGCGAGGGATTCATGAAGACTCGTTCGATGGATGGACAACCGCCGTGGTGTCGGCGTGGCGAAAAGTGCGCAGCCCCATGCGGGTGATGCGAAAGCGCGAGGGGCAGTTCGGGTCGGGGCAGGCCACCTCGGCGTCGGTGCTCATCCAGTCGTTCGCGTCGGTGGGCCGCTGCTTGGCGGCCAGCAGCGGCAGCAAGGCGCCCAGCGAATAAATCGAGAAGCCCTGCCCCTCGGGCAGATGCAGCATCTCGCCGCGCAGCTCGAAATAGTCGCCGACCTTGGCACCGCAGTAGATGCGGGCGCCTTCCGGCGCGACGACTTCGACGCGCAGGTCGTGGAGCGTGAAACTGGGGTCGGGGGTCATCGTGGGCCTCGCGTGTTCAGGGGTTGGGCGGCGTCACCGACAGGATGATTTCGGTCGGCGCCTGCGACTGGTTCAGATAGCGATGCGGCAGGCGCGAGTCGAACGAGATGCTCTCGCCCGCCAGCACCGGGTAGTCGACGCCCGCGATCTGCGCCACCAGCGCGCCCGCGACCACGTACACGCACTCAGTCGATGCGTGGCCGCGCGGTTCGTCCGCCGACACCTGACCCGGCTGGAGCACGGCGCGCAGCACTTCGAGCTGGCCGTTGCCGGCCGTCAGGCGCTCGTATCCGACCTGCCCCTTGGGCGCAGTGAGCAGCGAGCGTTCGCCCGGACGGCTGATCCACACCGAGGGCGGCGCGGGCTCGGAGAACAGCGACGAGACCGATTCGCCGAACACGCCGGCCAGCCGGCGCATGGTTTCGAGGCTCGGGTCGGTGACCGAGCGCTCGATCTGGCTGAGCAGCGTGGCCGACACACCGGCCTGGGCTGCGAGCTCGCGCAAGGACAGGCCGCGCACGGTCCGCAGCTCTTTCAATCGCTCGCCGATCATCCGGTCGCTCCGTTGTCTGTGCAGTGTGGCTTCATTGGATGGCGATGGTATGTGCTGTGTGGCTGCACGTCAATGGTGCACTCGCGTCACATTTGTGCATTGGTATTTTCTCGGGTAGTAGCTGAAATCCAGCTTGCGCTTTTCGACAATCCGATTGCACACTCCAGCCAGTTTTTGTGCAGTATCACTTTACAGGAGCAGAGAGATGGTCGACACCCCTCCCGCGCGCAGCAGCGATTCACCCCGCCTCGGCCATCGATGGTTGCTGGTCTTCCCCTTCGTCTGGCAGGCCTGCCTCGCGCCGGCGGTGAACGACATCGCGGCCAGGCCCTTCGGCATGCCCTTTCCCATGTTCTGGCAGATGGCGGGCATCGTGCTCACGAGCGTGGTGATCGCGATCGTCTTCAGGCTCGACGCCCGGGCCGGCGTCGAGGCCGAAGAGGCCGACTTCCTCGACAGGAGCCTGAAGGCCGAAGACGCTGGCAAGAACGACAAGGACGGCGCGGCATGAAACTCGCAATCGTCCTCGCCATCCTGCTGGCCACGGTGGCAGGCGCCATGGCCTACGGCCGCCGCACGCGCCACGGCAAGAGCTTTGCCGACTGGGCCGTGGGCGGCCGCAGCCTCGGCACGCTCGTGTTCTGGTTCATGAATGCGGGCGAGGTCTACACGACCTTCGCGGTGCTCGGCATCTCGGGCTACGCCTGGGCACTGGGAGCGCCCGCGTACCTCGCGTTCTGCTCCGTCTCGATGAGTTACGCGGTCGGCTACTGGCTGATGCCGAAGATCTGGCGCGCGGGACGGCTGCGCGGGCTGCTCACGCAATCGGACTTCTTCGCCGCGCGCTACGACGCACCCTGGCTCGGCGTGCTGACGGGCCTGGTGGGCATTGCGTCGCTGGTCGTGTACGTGCAGATCCAGCTCGTCAGCCTCGGGCTGATCGTGCAACTCACGCTGGGCAACAGCATCTCGAGCGAAGCCGCGACCATCGGCGCGGGCGTGCTGATGATCGCCTTCGTGTTCGCGGCCGGTGTGCGCTCCGCCGCCTTCGCGGCCGGCGTGAAAGACATCCTGATGGTCGTCGTCGTGGTGCTGCTCAGCGTGACGGTGGCCAGCAAGGTCGGAGCAGCCTCGCTGATGGACCTGTTCTCGATGGCGGAAGCCAAGCACCCGGGCATCGGCAAGTTCCCGGGACTCGACGCCACCTCGCCCACCACGGCGATCTGGCTCATGACCTCGGCCATCAACATCGCGCTGGGCAACTGGGTCTTTCCGCACCTGTTCCAGATGTCGTACACGGCGCACAGCGCCACCGCGATCCGGCGCAACGCGATCTGGCAGCCGCTGTATTCGCTGGCCTACTTTTTCATCATCCTGCTCGGCTTCGCGGCGCTTCTGGCGAACACGCAGCCGCCGGGCGGTAACCTGAACGCGGCCCTGCTGCAGTTCGTGTCGGACCGCTACCCGGCCTGGACGGTCGGGCTGCTGGCTGGCACGGGCTTTTTGCTGGCGCTGGCACCGGGCTCGCTGCTGCTGCTGACGGCGGGCTCGATCTTCACGCGCAACGTGGTGCGGCCGTTTCGCCCGGGGCTGGGCGAGCGCGGGTCGCTGGCCTTGTCTCGCGGCTCGTTGGTGGTGTTCGCGGCGATTGCGGTGTGGCTGTCGATCAGCCAGAAGGGCTCGCTGGTGAAGATTTTGCTCGACGCCTATTCGGCCATCGGCATGCTCGCGCCGGGTGTGTTCCTCGGGTTCCTCTGGAAGCGCACGAGCGCGGTCGGCGTGCTGGCCGGTCTGGTCGCGGGCTTCGTTGCGCTGCTGGCACCGTTCGCTGCGAAGTTCTGGGCGACCGCGGTGCCGCAGTGGGAGGCGGGGCTGATTGCAATGGCGATCAATGCGGCCGTGGTCGTGGTGGTGAGCCTGGCCACCCGGGCGCCGCAGCGCGATGCGGTCGCGCTGGGGTTGCAGATCCGGGCGGCCTGATCAGCCTTCCAACGCTTCCACGCGCAGCGTGACCACCGGGCCGGCTACTTCGGGCCGCGCCTGAAGTGCATGCACGGCGAGGTCGAGCGCGCCCTGCACCACCGGCCCGGCCAGCACCAGCACCTGCGGTCCCGCGCCGGTGCACTCGGCCGCCAGCGCGACTTGCCGCACGGGCACCTTCTGCGCTGCGAGACAGGCCGTGACCGCCTGGATCTGGCCGACCGCATGCACCGGCACGCGCAGGTAGTGTGAGGTGTCGACGGCCGCGCGCGGCAGCACCGCCAATGCATTCGTCGCATGCGCGTGAACGCCCAGGTGCGGCACATGCTGCGCGGCGTCGACGCCGTCGAGCCGCGCCACGTCCACGAGGTCGGCGATCACGGCCGAAGCCGTTTGCTCCGAGCCGGCGCCCGCGCCGTAGTACATCGTGAGGCCAGCCGCGTCGCTCTTGACCATGACGGCGTTCATCGAGCCCTTCACATGCGCCATCAGGTGGTCTTCGGGTACTAGCGCAGGCTGCACGCGAAGTTCAACGCCAGATGCTTGCCGCCGCGCCACGCCCAGCAGCTTGATGCGGTAGCCGAGCTGTTCGGCACACGCCACGTCCACACCCTGCAGGGCGGTGATGCCCTCCACCTGCGCATCGGCAAAGCGCAGCGGCATGCCGAAAGCGTTGGCGGCGAGCAGGGTCAGCTTGTGGGCGGCGTCGATGCCTTCGATGTCGAAAGTCGGGTCGGCTTCCGCATAGCCCAGCGCCTGTGCTTGCGCGAGCGCGGCGGCGAAGTCGAGGCCCTCGTCGCGCATCTTGCTCAGGATGAAGTTGGTGGTGCCATTGATGATGCCGGCCACCCACTCGATGCGGTTGGCCGCAAGGCCTTCACGCAGCGCCTTGATGATGGGGATGCTCACGGCCACTGCCCCCTCGTAGGCGACGACCACGCCTTTCTCCCGCGCGGCGGCGAAGATCTCGGTGCCGTGCACTGCCAACAGGGCCTTGTTGGCCGTCACCACGTGCTTGCCGTGCGCGATGGCGGCCAGCACCCAGTCGCGCGCCGGGCCTGTGCCGCCTGCCACTTCCACCACCACGTCGACATCGGGGTGCGTGGCCACATGCATTGCGTCGGCCGTGAGCGGAACGCCCTCTCCCACGATGCCGGCGGCCCGCGCCAGGTTGCGCGCCGCGACGATCACGAGCTCGATCGAACGGCCGGCACGCGCCGCGATGTCGGCCCGGTTGCGCGCCAGCACGCGGAAGGTGCCCGAGCCCACGGTGCCGATGCCAATCATCCCCACGCGCAGGGTACGAATGGCCGCGGGGCGGCTGTGCAAGGGCTCGAAGGATTCAACGGGATCGCGGTACATGGACATCTCCAGACGAAAAAACAAAACCCAGCTGCCAGAGCTGGGTTCATTCGTTCGGGGAGAGAGCGATACACCAGGTGGCTGCCGGAACGGCCACCTGCGCGTGTCAGGTGACCGCGGTGGTAATGGTGGTAATCATTCGAGCAACAACCATCGCCTGCGCGGAGGCAGGCGGCATCATGCGAGCCATCAGGGCTGCGTTGGATGCGGGGTGGGAGTTGTGGCTCGACATGAAGGCCCGGAGTGTACAGGAGCCCGGCGGCGCTTGGCTCAGGGAGCGGCCGACAGCCGCTTTTCGAGCCACACGCTGTAGCGAGAGAGCCCGAAGCACAGCACCCAGTACACCACGGCGATGAAGAGATAGCCCTCGAGGTAGAACGGCCGCCATGTCGGGTCGCCGCCGAGCGCCAGCCCGAGCGCGCCGGTCAGCTCGAACAGGCCGACCACGGTGACGAGCGAGGTGTCTTTCAGCGTGCCGACCACGCTGTTGGTGAGCGCGGGCACGACGAGGCGCAGCGCCTGCGGCAGCACGATGTCGCGCTGCACCGGCCAGCGGCCGAAGCCCAGCGCCATGGCCACTTCGGTCTGCTCGCGCGGCACGGCCTGCAGGCCACCGCGGATGATTTCCGCCAGATAGGCAGCTACGAACAGCACGAGGCCCGCGAGCACGCGCACCAGCACGTCAGGCTGCCATCCGGCCGGCCACAGCAGCGGCAGCAGGAACGAGGCCATGAACAGCACCGAGATCAGCGGCACGCCGCGCACCAGCTCGATATAGCTCGCGCTCAGCGTGCGCACCACGGGCCAGCCCGAGCGGCGCCCCAGCGCCAGCAGCAAGGCCAGCGGAAAGGCCAGCGCCAGCCCCACCACCGCCAGCCCGATGGTCAGCGGCAGGCCGCCCCAGCGGCTCGTCGGCACCTGGGCCAGGCCGAGCACGCCACCGCGCATCAACAGCACGAACAGCAGCAATGCAGCAGCCCACAGCGGCACCAGCCACCAGCGCCAGCTGCGCGGCCAGGCGCTGAGCATCGTGACAGCAGACAGCACGACCACCGCGATGGCCGGACGCCACTGCTCTTCATATGGAAAGCGCCCGAAAAGCATCGGCCGCCATTTCTCGGCCACCACGCCCCAGCACGCGCCATGCTGCACCGCGCGGCAAGCCTCGGCGTCAGCCCGGAACACCGCATGCACGATGCCCCATTCGACGACGTGGAAGCCGCCCCATGCCAGCAGGGCCAGCAACATCACCGTGGCCAGCGAGCGCAGCGGCGAACCCCAGAGTTCACTGCGCCATGCAATGGGGCCTTGTGCAACGTTCCTCATCGCCAGCCTCGCAATGCAACGCGCGCGTTGTAGCGGTTCATGCCGAAGGAGATCAGCAGCGACAGCAGCAGGTAGACCGCCATGATGATCGCGATGCACTCGAAGGCGCGGCCGTTGGAGCCGATGGTGGTGTTGGCCACCGACACCAGCTCCGGATAGCCCACAGCCACCGCCAGCGACGAATTCTTGGTGAGGCTCAACAGCTGGTTGGTGAGCGAAGGCACGATCACCCGCAGCGCCTGCGGCAGCACGACGATGCGCAGTTGCTGCACCGGCGACAGCCCCAGTGCCTGCCCCGCCAGCACCTGCCCCTGCGACACCGACAGGATGCCCGCGCGCACGATCTCAGCCACGAAGGCGGCCGAATAGAAGCTCAGGCCCGCGACGATGGTCACGTACTCGGGGCTCAGCGCAGCGCCACCGCTCACGCCAAAATCACCACGCTCGGGAAACTCGAAATGCAGACCGCCCTCGCCCACCATGGGCCACGGCACGCTGAGCCCGCCCTTGCTCAGCCACACGCCCGGCAGCAGCCGCAGCGGCTCGGTCGGGTCGGGCAGCAGGTTGGCCATGGCAAAGGCCAGCATCAGCAATTGCACCAGCAGCGGCACGTTGCGCAGCAGTTCGACGTACGCGGTGCAGATGCCGCGCAGCAGCACGTGCGGCGCGAGCCGTCCTATGCCGATCAGCGTGCCGAGCACGACCGAGAAGATCGCCGCTGGCACGGCCGCGCGCACCGTGTTGATCAGGCCCGCGAGAAAGGCGCGCCAGAACGGCTGGCTGGCATCGAAGTCGAGCCAGCCCTCGCTGATGGAAAAGCCCGCGGGCTCGGTGAGAAAGTCGAAGCCCGAGCGAACTCCGCGCGCGCGAAGCACCTCGAGCGCATGGTGAACCACCCAGACCGCGCCGGCCACCACGGCCAGCACCAGCAGTGCCTGGACGGCCCACGCCAGCCAGACCCCGCGGCGCGAGGCCCCGCCGTTCATCGAACCGGGGGTGCGTAGATCAGACCGCCCTTGCTCCAGAGGTTGTTGGAGCCACGCGGCAGCTTCAGCACCGACTTCGGTCCAACGTTGCGCTCGAACATCTCGCCGTAGTTACCCACAGCCTTGATTGCGCGGAACGACCAGTCCTTGTCGAGGCCCAGCAGCTTGCCGAGGTCTTCGCCGGTGCCGACCAGGCGCTGCTGCCCCGGGTCCTTGCTGCTGGCCTTGAGCTCATCGGCATTGGCCTGCGTCACGCCGAATTCCTCGGCCTCGATGAGCGCGTTGGGCACCCACTTGGCAATGGCGAACCACTCGTCGTCGCCACGACGCACCAGGGGCGCGAGAGGCTCCTTGGAGATCAGCTCGGGCAGGATGATGTAGTCGTCGGGGTTCGGCGCTTCCTTGTTGCGCAGGCCGGCCAGCGCCGAGGCGTCGGTCGTGAAGGCCTGGCAGCGGCCCGAGAAGAAGGCCTTGAACGAAGCTTCGAAGCTCTCGAAGACGACCGTCTTCACCGGGATGTTCTGGGCACGGAAGTAGTCGGAGACGTTCTTCTCGTTGGTGGTGCCCGACTGCGTGCAGATGGTCGCGTTCTTGAGCTGCTTGGCGCTTGTCACCTTGAGCTTTTTCGGCACCAGGAAGCCCTGGCCGTCGTAGTAGGTGATGGTGGTGAAGTTGAAGCCCAGCGAGGCGTCGCGCGTGAGCGTCCAGGTGGTGTTGCGCGCGAGGATGTCGATTTCGCCGGCCTGCAGGGCCGAGAAGCGCTGCTGCGAGTTGAGCGGCACGAAGTCGACCTTCTTGCCGTCGCCGAGCACGGCCGCCGCAATGGCGCGGCAGGTGTCGACGTCGAGGCCCGACCAGTTGCCCTGTGTGTCTGGCGCGGAAAAGCCCGCCACGCCGTTGGTCACGCCGCACTTGACGGTGCCGCGTTGCTTGACCGCGTCGAGCGTCTTGCCGGCGAAGGCCGGTGCGGCCGCGGCCAAGGCGATGACGGAAGCGGCCACGAGCAGTGCCGGGCGGAATCGATTGTTCATTGGTGTGTTCTCCTCAAGAGTAGGCAAAAGGCAGTGTACGGGCCGACACCAGACTCTGCCAAAGAACTCCGGGTTGGATGCATATGCGCCGCAAAAGGCTGGCTCGAAGCGCCACAGGTTCACTACCATACGGCCCTCCAATCAACCACTCCAATGGAATCCACACAAATGGTCAAATCCGACGACACCGGCAAGTTCATCCTGCGCGTTTCGCTTGGCGTCCTGATCCTGCTGCACGGCATCGCCAAGCTGCAAGGCGGCGTCGGCTTCATCTCCGGCATGCTGGCCCAGCACGGGCTGCCGGGCGCGCTGGCCTATCTGGTCTACATCGGCGAGGTGGTGGCGCCCGTGCTGCTGATCATCGGCCTCTACACGCGTCCTGCGGCGTGGATCGTGGTCATCAACATGCTGGTGGCATTCGCGCTGGTCCATATGAAGGACCTGACCTCGCTCGGCAAGCAAGGCGGCTGGGCGCTGGAACTGCAAGGCATGTTCCTGTTCGCGGCGCTTGCTCTTGCCTTCATGGGCGGTGGCCGCTTCGCGCTCAGCAGCAAATACAACTGATCAGGTTCGATCAATCGTCATCGGCTGCATCGAGACCTGGGAACAGGACCTCGGTGTAGCCGAAGCGCGAGAAATCGCGCACCCGCATCGGGTACAGCTTGCCCAGCAGGTGATCGACTTCATGCTGCACCACGCGCGCATGAAAGCCAGTGGCGACCCGGTCGATCGGGTCGCCGTACGGGTCGAACCCGGTATAGCGGATGTTGGCGAAGCGCGGCACCACGCCGCGCAGGCCCGGCACTGACAGGCACCCTTCCCAGCCCTCTTCTTCCTCGTCGTTCAGCGGCGTGATGACGGGATTGAGCAGCACGGTGCGGGGCACCGGCGGAGCATCGGGATAACGGGGGCTCACGACATCGGTGCCGAAGATCACGAGTTGCTGGTCTACGCCGATCTGCGGCGCGGCAAGGCCGGCGCCATTGACCGCATGCATGGTCTCGAACATGTCGCGCACCAGCAGGTGCAGCTCGTCGGTGTCGAAGGCGGCGACCGGCTGCGCGATACGCAGCAGCCGGGGGTCGCCCATCTTGAGGATTTCGCGGATGGCCATGGCGGGATTATCGCGACAGCCTCGCGCGCTCGCCCCTGGTGGGGTCAGGGAGGGGTTTGCGTCTTGGAGTCAGGCGAGGTCCACAACCGCGCAGGCCCTCGCGGCATCTGCTGCGGCTGCGTGGGCGTGATGCCCGGCACACCACCGGGCCGCGCCGGGACCACGGCGGAAGGACGACCTCCGCCGCCCCAGGCCGGCGGGGCCGTTGGACGCACGCCGGGATAGGCGGGCCGCACGGGATAGCCCGGACGACCATAGTAGGGACGCCCGCGGTCATAGTAGTACGGACGGCGACCCTCGTAGTAGCCGCCACCTTCGATGTAGACCGGCGCGGGCGCCACCACCACGGGCGAAGGCTCGCTGTAGTAAGGCCCCGACGAATAGCCTCCGCCGCCATAGTAGGGATCGCCGGGCACGCCCACGCAGCCACTCAGCAGCGCAACGCCGCCGAGTGCAACACAGGCACCGAGAACTCGAATTTTTTGCATGAGGGACTCTCCTTGTGGCCTTCAATTAGCTTTCAACGCCAGGTTGTAGACCCTGTTGACTGCGCTGCGATGAAGTCGCGTAACGGCCGGTAAAGAGGATCTGCCGTCACGTTTTCCCGCTCACTCGCCCGCGTCTTCTGCCGGGACACCGTTGGCGAGTATCTCCAGCATACGCGCCTCGTCGATGATCTCGACGCCGTTCTCACGTGCCTTGTCGAGCTTGCTCCCGGCCTCTTCCCCGGCCACGAGGTAATGGGTTTTCTTGCTGACGGAGCCGGAAACCTTGGCACCGGCCGCCTCCAATTTATCCTTCGCTTCGTCACGGCTCAGCGTAGGAAGGGTGCCGGTGATGACGAAGGTCAGGCCCGCCAAAGGCTTCGGAGCGCGCGCGGCGGGCTCGCCCTCTTCCCACGTCAAGCCACAGGCTCGCAGTTGCTCGACCACCTCGCGGTTGTGCGGCTGGTCGAAGAAGGTGCGCAGGCTTTGCGCCACCACCGGGCCGACGTCGTTCACTTCGAGCAGTTGCTCCTCGGTCGCGTCCATGATCGCGTCGAGCTTGCCGAAGTGCTTGGCCAGGTCCTTCGCAGTGGTCTCGCCCACGTGGCGGATGCCCAGGCCGAACAGGAAGCGCGGCAGCGTGGTCTTCTTCGAGGCTTCGAGCGCATCGACAAGGTTTTTCGCCGACTTCTCGGCCATGCGCTCCAGCCCGGCCAGCGTGGTGAAGCCCAGCTTGTAGAGATCGGGCAAGGTGCGGATCAGGTTGGCGTCGACAAGTTGCTCGACCAGCTTGTCGCCCAGCCCATCGACATCGACCGCGCGCCGCGCCGCAAAGTGCAGGATGGCTTCCTTGCGCTGCGCAGCGCAGAACAGGCCGCCAGTGCAGCGGTAGTCGACCTCACCCTCCTCGCGTACGGCTTCCGAGTCGCACACGGGGCATTTGTGCGGCATGGTGAACTGCGGGCCGCGCTCGCCCTCTGGTTTTGCGAGGCTTTCGGGCACCACGCCAACCACTTCGGGAATCACATCGCCCGCGCGGCGCACGATCACCGTGTCGCCCACGCGCACGTCCTTGCGGCGCGCTTCGTCTTCGTTGTGCAGCGTGGCGTTGGTCACGGTCACGCCGCCGACGAACACCGGCGCGAGCTTGGCCACCGGCGTGAGCTTGCCCGTACGCCCAACCTGGATCTCGATGCCGACCACTTCGGTCAGTTGCTCCTGGGCCGGGTACTTGTGAGCCACGGCCCAGCGCGGCTCGCGCGAGACAAAGCCCAGCTGCCGCTGCAGCTCGATGCTGTCGACCTTGTAGACAACGCCGTCGATGTCGTAGGGCAAGGCATCGCGCTGGCGGCCGATGTTTTCGTGGAACGCTATGAGTTCAATAGCACCCGTAGCCCGCGCCGTCTGCGTTGCCACTGGAAAGCCCCACGCATGAAACTGCTGCAGCCAGTCGAACTGCGTCGGACAGTCGGGCCCGCCTTCGGCCGCCGGCGTGACTTCGCCCAGCCCATAGGCAAAGAAGCTCAGGGGCCGCGCCGCGGCAATCGCCGGGTCGAGCTGACGCACCGCGCCGGCTGCCGCATTGCGCGGATTGACGAACACCTTCTCGTTCTTCTGCCCATCCGCGATCTTCTGGCGCTGGCGCTCGTTGAGTGCGTCGAAATCGGCGCGCTTCATGTAGACCTCGCCGCGCACCTCGACCACGGGCGGCGCCGTGCCGTTGAGCCGCAAGGGAATCTCGCGCACGGTGCGGATGTTCTGCGTGACGTCTTCGCCCACCTCGCCGTCGCCGCGCGTGGCGGCCTGCACCAGCACGCCGTTCTCGTAGCGCAGGTTCATGGCGAGGCCGTCGAACTTCAGCTCGCAGACATAGCTGACCTGCGGCCCGTCCTCGGGCAAGCCCAGCTCCTTTCGCACGCGCGCATCGAAGGCGCTCGCGCCGCCGGGCGTGATGTCGGTTTCGGTGCGGATCGACAACATCGGCACCTTGTGGCGCACCTTGACGAAACCGTCGAGCACCTTGCCGCCCACGCGCTGCGTCGGCGAATCGGGCGTGCGCAGATCGGGAAACTCGGCCTCGATGGCCTGCAGGCGCTGGAAGAGCTTGTCGTACTCCGCGTCCGGCAGTTCGGGCGTGTCGAGCACGTAGTAGAGGTGGGCGTGCCGGTGGAGCTGTTCGCTCAGTGCGGCGGCTTCGCGTGCCGCTTCGTCGCGCGTCGTCATGGGGTGTCTCCCGAAGGTCGGAGTTGTTAGCTGAAGAGGCGTCGCGCCAGCGGAGAACCCGCAGCGAGGTCGCGCGCATCGAGCGTGTCGTAGAGCTGCTCGAGGTCAGCGCCGATCACGTCCATCGTCTCGTCGCGCAGCAGTTGGCCGTCGCTGTCGGTGACCACGCCGTCCATTTCGCGCGCCAGCGTGGCGGCGGCTTCGCGCATGCGGCGGAACGGCTCTTCGCCGCGATCGACCTGCGGCACATCGAGGCTCAGGCTGAGTTCGCGAATGGCCGATTGGGCTGGGTCGTCGGCCAGCGCAGCCTGCGTGTCGAAGGCCAGCCCGAGGACCGGCGGCAAACCAACTTCGCTGGTCGGCAGCACCATGCGCCCCGGAATGATGCCGGCCACGAAGCCGAGCCGCGCCGCGTTCTGCTGCACATAGCCCGGGCTCCAGGCCGCATGCAATGCGCGCAGAACAAAGCCCAGCTGCGCGTCATGCGCGCTGGCGAACTGGTCGAGCTCGCGGGCGCGTGCCACTTCGTCGAGCATCTCGGGGAACTCGGGCGCACCGTTGACCGCGTCGGCAAAGGCCTGCGCCTTGACCACGAATTCGGAATACTCGATTTCGTTGAGCGCGCCCGTGCGGTTGGCCAGCTGCACGCCGACCTGGAAGGCGCTGTAACGCTGCCCGGGCACGGGCGGCTCCCACTGCCCGTTGTGTTCGTTCAGGCCCTCGATGGCCACCGGCTTGCTACCCGCGCGCCGCGTCGACGGCATGGCGGCAATGGCTGCGTCGCCCGAGGCCAGGCCGTCGAGCGAGATCGGCGCGATCACGTCGATGAGCGGATCGAGCCCGCCGCGGCGCTCGCCGGTCGGTACGGGCACGCCGCTGGGCGCCGGCAGGTCGGGGTCGAATAAAGGCTCGTGGCGATCGGCGCCCTGCTGCACCTGGTACGGGTCGACGTGCAGCATCGGCTCCGCGCCGTCGGGCGAGCCCGACATTGCGCGCTCTGCATCGGCCAGCGCGAGGTCAACCGCATCGGGCTGCCGCGGTGCATTGCGGCGCGACATCATGGCCTCGTAGCCCACGACGGCCGCGAGAACGAGGCCGCCGAAGATTGCCAGGGCGAGAGTGAGGTTGCTCATGGGTGCCGCTCGGCTTACGCGGCTTCGACCATCGAGACCGCCGACTCCATGTCGACCGCGACGATGCGCGACACGCCCTGCTCCTGCATCGTCACGCCGATCAGTTGCTCGGCCATTTCCATGGCGATCTTGTTGTGGCTGATGAAGAGGAACTGGGTTTCACGGCTCATGGCGGTGACGAGTTTGGCATAGCGCTCGGTGTTCGCGTCGTCCAGCGGCGCGTCCACTTCGTCGAGCAGACAGAACGGCGCCGGGTTCAGCTGGAAGATGGCGAACACGAGCGCAATGGCCGTGAGCGCCTTCTCGCCGCCCGAGAGCAGGTGGATGGTCTGGTTCTTCTTGCCCGGGGGCTGGGCCATCACCTGCACGCCGGAGTCGAGGATTTCGTCGCCGGTCATCATCAGCTTGGCATTGCCACCACCGAACAGCTCCGGGAACATACGGCTGAAGTGCTCATTGACGATCTTGAAGGTGCCGCCGAGCAGGTCGCGCGTTTCGGCGTCGATCTTGCGGATGGCGTCTTCGAGCGTGCCGATGGCTTCGTTCAGGTCGGCCGACTGGGCGTCGAGGAAGGTCTTGCGTTCGCTGGCAATGGCCAGTTCGTCGAGCGCGGCCAGGTTCACCGCGCCGAGCGCGACCACCTCGCGGTTGAGGCGGTCGATTTCGCTTTGCAGGCCGGTGAGCTTCACCTTGTCGGTTTCGATCGACTGCTCGATGGCCTCGAGGTCGGCACCGGCGTCGTCCAGCAGCTGCTGATATTGCTCTACGCCCAGGCGCGCGGCCTGCTCTTTCAACTGGAACTCGGTGATGCGCTGGCGCAGCGGGTCGAGTTCTCGCTCGAGCTGCAGGCGGCGCTCGTCGCTGGCGCGCAGCTTGAGCGTGAGGTCGTCGTACTGGCTGCGCGCCGAGCCCAGCGCGGTTTCGCGTTCGAGCTTGAGGGCCAAGGCATCTTGCAGGCCGGCTTGTGCGGCGGCGTCGGACAGGCGGCTCAGCTCAGCGCGGGCGCGCTCGTCTTCGTCGGTCAGCGCCACGGTCTGCTGCATTGCCGTTTCAATGGAGCGGTTAAGTTCCGCGCGGCGGGCTTCGAGCGTGCGCTGCGAGAAGGTCGCCTCCTGCGCCTGGCGTTCGAGGCTGCGGTGCTGCTCGCGGCTCGCGGCCAGTGCGCGGCTGGCCTCGATCACGCGTTCGTCGAGCTCGGCATGGCGCTCCTGGCTGTCGGCCAGCTGCATGTCGAGCTCTTCGAAGCGGCCTTCGGCGGCGATGCGTTTCTCTTGCAGTTCTTCGAGCTGCGCGTCGACTTCGCCGAGATCGGCGGCCAACTGTTGGCTGCGGGCACGGGTCTGCTCGGCCAGCTGCGTCATGCGCAGGGTCTCGACCTGCAGTTCGTGCGCGCGCGACTGGGTTTCAGCGGCTTCGCGTCGCGCAGTCACGAGGCGCTGGGCGGCGTCGGCGTAAGCGGCTTCAGCGCGGACCAGCGCGGTGCGCGCCTCTTCGTTGATGAGCGTCTGGGCGCGCAGCTGGCGCTCCAGGTTTTCCATTTCCTGCTGGCGAGCCAGCAGGCCAGCCTGCTCGGAGTCGGGTGCGTAGAAATTGACGCTGTGCGAGGACACGGCATGGCCGCTGCGCACATAGATGACTTCGCCGGGCTGCAGCGTGGCGCGCTGGGCCAGCGCCTCTTCGAAGCTCGCGGCGGTGTAGCAACCGTGCAGCCAGTCGTTCAGCAAGGCCTGTTGCCCCGCGTCGTTCAGGCGCAGAAGGCTCGACAGGCGCGGCAGCGTCGCGGTGCCTTCGGGTGCCCCGGCGGCCGGCGGACTGTAGAAGGCGAGCTTGGCGGGCGGCGCGTCGTTGCCGAAGGCGCGCACCATCTCCAGGCGGCTGACTTCGAGCGCGCCCAGGCGCTCGCGCAGCGCAGCTTCGAGCGCGCTTTCCCAGCCCTGTTCGATGTGGATGCGGCTCCACAGGCCTTGCAGGCCTTCGAGGCCGTGCTTGGCGAGCCAGGGAGCCAGCTTGCCGTCGGTCTTGACCTTTTCCTGCAGTGCGCGCAACGCTTCGAGGCGGGCCGAGTACTCGGCGTGGCGGGCGCCCTCGGTGTTGACGGCCTGCTGCTTGGCGCGGCGGTCGTCGTCGAGCTGCGGCACGGCTTCCTGCAGTTCGTGCAGGCGCGCTTCGGCTTCGCTGGCGGCTTCCTGCGCCATCGCGTGCTGCTCTTGCATGTCGAGCAGGCGGGCTTCGTCGGGCGCGGCCAGTGCGTTCTGGTCGGCGCGCAGGCGTTCGCTGCGCTGCGTGAGCTGGCGGCTTTGTTCTTCGATGTTGCGCTGATCGGCGGCCAGCACCTGGATCTGCTGCTGCACCTGCGACACGGTCGTGCGCTGGGTGTTGGCTTCGTCCTGCGCACGCTGCACGGCTTCTTCGAGGTCGGGCATGCGCGCGTCGTGCTCTTCGAGCTGGGCGGCCAGCATGATGGCCTGCTCTTCGGCGTCCACGCCCGCGCCGGCCAGGGTTTCGATCTCGGTTTCGGCTTCTTCGCGGCGACGGCCCCACTGGCCCATCTGCTCGCGCAGTTGCACAAGACGCTGCTCGACGCGCTGGCGGCCTTCGACCACGAAGCGGATCTCGCCCTCGAGCCGGCCGACTTCGGCGCTGGCCTCGTAGAGCTTGCCCTGCGCCTGGTTGACCTGGTCGCCGGCCCCGTAGTGGGCCTGGCGCACGGTTTCGAGTTCGGCTTCGATGTGGCGCAGATCAGCCGTGCGCGATTCGAGGTCGTTGATGGCCTTTTCGGAGTCGGCCTTGATCTTGGACTGGTCGGCGTTGCTTTCGCTGCGCTTCAGGAACCACAGCTGATGCTGCTTCTTCGTGGCGTCGCCCTGCAGCGTGTTGTAGCGCGCGGCCACCTCGGCCTGCTTTTCGAGCTTCTCGAGGTTGGCGTTGAGTTCGCGAAGAATGTCTTCGACCCGCGTGAGGTTCTCGCGCGTGTCGCCCAGGCGGTTTTCGGTTTCGCGGCGGCGCTCCTTGTACTTGGAAACGCCTGCGGCTTCTTCGAGGAACAGGCGCAGTTCCTCGGGCTTCGATTCGATGATCCGGCTGATCGTGCCCTGGCCGATGATGGCGTAGGCGCGGGGCCCGAGGCCCGTGCCCAGGAACACGTCCTGCACGTCGCGGCGGCGCACCGGCTGGTTGTTGATGTAGTAACTGCTGGTGCCATCGCGGGTGAGCACGCGGCGCACGGCAATTTCGCCGAACTGGTTCCATTGGCCGCCGGCGCGGTGGTCGGCGTTGTCGAACACCAGTTCCACGCTCGAACGGCTGGCCTGCTTGCGGGTGGTCGTGCCGTTGAAGATCACGTCCTGCATCGATTCGCCGCGCAACTCCGACGCGCGCGACTCGCCGAGCACCCAGCGCACCGCGTCCATGATGTTCGACTTGCCGCAACCGTTGGGCCCGACAACGCCGACCAGTTGGCCCGGCAGCAGGAAGTTGGTGGGTTCGGCGAACGACTTGAAGCCCGAAAGCTTGATGGAATTAAGACGCACGACTTGTCGGCCTGCCTTGGCTGTAGCGCCAAGGTATTGATTTGTAAGGAAAATTGCACGGGCCCGCAGCTTGATGCAGGCCGCCGCCCCAGCCGTGGATGATAACGTCAGGGCATGAGCGATTCCCCGGTTTCACCCCTTGCCGTAAGACGAACCTGGCTGCTGGCGGGCACGGCCGCCCTGCTCGGTCTTGCCGGCTGCTCGTCGGTACGCGACACCCAACGCGCCGAACCCTACAACAACCAGGAATGGCTGCAGTCCGGCGCCAACCGCATCGCGAACCTGTCATTGCGCGACAACCTGCAGTCGGTGCGCCGGGTCCAGAGCACCCTGTACAAGCGCAACCCGCGCGAATGGCGCAAGTCGGCGGCCAGCATGGACGAAGCCACCCAGCGCGCCTGGGACGCCGTGCTCAAGGGCCCGCCCCTGCCTGAGCTGAAGGGCGCCACCGGCATCGACGCGATCCGCATGGCCTTCGACACCGGGCCGCAGGGCTACCAGGGCGACCGCGTGGCGGCGCTGGTGGTCGGCTGGGCCACGATGCTCAAGCAGGCCAACGGCGACACCTGGGACCAGACCATGATCGATGGCGTCAACGCCGAGAACAGCTTCCGGGCCGCGCGCAACTTCGAAATTTCGCTCTGGCTCATTTCCTCCAAGACCGGCCCCGACGGCCAGCCGCTGCTGCTGGCCACCGAAATCAGCGACCGCGGCCGCAACCTCGTGGCCGACCGCGAACTGTCGAAAGTGGTGGCGCGACTCGACCTGCTGGCCGCCCAGGCCGACGAAAAATACCGCCGCGCGGCGCTCGACTTCGGCCAGAACTGGGTGATGGGCGTGGTCATGCCCTTCTTCACGCTGCTGCCCAAGTGAGGTCGCGGGGAATGCAGTCTTTGGAAAGATATTTCCCAAAGATGCATTTGCGGTAATATATTTCCGTGAACAAGCAGGAACTCATCACCACCCTGACTGCCCGCCGCGAGGCCGCCGGCATCTCGAATGCCGAGATCGCGCTGCGCTCGGGGCTCACCGAGCGCTCCGTGCGCAACGCGCTGAGCCTGCGGGGCAATCCGCAGCTGTCTTCGCTACTGGCGCTGGTCGATGCACTGGGGCTCGAACTGCAGCTTGCGCCCAAGGGCTTCGGTGAAACGACGGCAACCGATGCCGGCTATCGCCCCGTGACCACGCGCGTCGGCCATGCCGTGGCGCAGGCGCCCGCCCCGCCCTACATCAAGCGCCGCTCGCCGCAATGAACGTCAAGATCCTCGAGATTTCGCTCGGCGCACGCCGCTTCGGCAAGCTGTTCCAGTACGCCGACCTGTGCCGCTTCGTGGCAGAGCCCGAGCTGGTCGCCAGTCCGTCGCCCGAAGTGCTGTCGCTCTCGATGGTGGCGAGCGATTCAGCCACCCAGTCGGCGCTGTGGAGCGACGTCAAGAACCCGTTGTTCAATGCGCAAGGCGGCCAGTTGCCGAGCTTTTTCCAGAACCTGCTGCCCGAGGGCGTGCTGCGTAGCCACATCGCGCAGCTGCGCGGCTGCCGCGAGAACGACTATTTCGAGCTGCTCGCGGCCTGTGGCGGCGACCTGCCCGGTGCCGTGAGCGCCAGGCCCGTGTCGGTAGACCGCGGCACGCTGCAGCGGCTCATCACGCAGGACCAGGATGCGCTGGAGATGTCGGTGGTCGAGCTGCCGATGCCGCAGGGCATTTCGGTCTCGGGCGTGCAGCCCAAGCTGGGCCTGCGCCGCCAGGGCGGACGGTATGTCGCCCGCACGCGGGCCGGCGCGAGCACGCGGGTCATCGCCAAGCTGCCGGTCGCCGGCAGGCCGCACATGCCGCAACTCGAGATGCTGTCGCTGCAGATGGCCGGCGCGGCGGGCGTCGAGGTTTGCCATGCCGAACTCGCCCCGCTCTCGGCCATTGCCGCAGAGCACAGCTATGCGCTGCCCGACGAACCCGAGTTTCTGGCGGTGACACGTTTCGACCGCGACGGCGCGCGCCGCATCCACTTCGAAGATTTCGCGCAGGTGCTGGCGATCGACCCGATGCGCAAGTACAGCGGGAGCTACCTCGACATGGCGCTCGCAATGCGCGCCTTTCCGTCGCTGGGCGACGAAGCGGTGCTCGAACTCGTGCGACGCCTTGCGGTGAACGACCTGCTGGGCAACCCAGACGCGCATCTGAAGAACTTCGGCGTGCTGTACCCCGACGGCATCGCGCCGCGCTTTGCCCCGGCCTACGACATCGTCGCGTACGCCGCGCTGCAGGGTGTCGACGGCCACGCCTTGCCATTGCTGCCGTTGCTGCCCGCAGCCGCCGGCACGGCCAGGCGCACGGCCCTGTTCACGCCTGCCAGCGTGCGCGCCTTCTGCTTCTCGACCGGGCTGCACGAGCCGCTGGTGCGCCGTGTGATCGCGGACACCGCGCGGCTCGCCCGCGACAAGTGGCCCGCAATGATCGAAGCCTCGGCGCTACCGGCCCCGTGGAAGAAACGGCTGCAGCAGCGCTTGCAGGCACATCCCTTGCTGCAAGCCATTTCAAAAGGTGGCAAACAGAAAGAAAAAGCAGCCCCCTAGAATGAATCCGCCCTCCACCCCTCTTCAACCCATTCGAGGCAGCATCAACTCATGAGCTCCATCAATTTCATCGGCGGCGAAAAAGGCGGTGTCGGCAAGTCGGTCACCGCGCGCGTGCTGGCGCAGTACTTCATCGACCACAGCCGCCCCTTCACCGGCTTCGACACCGACCGCTCGCACAGCTCGTTTACCCGCTTCTACGAAGGCTTTGCCTCGCCCGTGGTCGTCGACAGCTTCGAAGGACTCGACACCGTCGTCAACGGCTTCGAGACCAACCCGCAGCAAAGCGTGATCGTCGACCTCGCAGCGCAAACGCTGGCGCCGCTGTCGCGCTGGATCAAGGAATCGGACCTGTTCGACGTGTTCGCCGAGATCGGCGTCACGGTCAATTTCTGGCACGTGTTGGACGACGGCAAGGACTCAACCGACTTGCTCGGCTCGCTGATCGACACCTTCGGCAACCGGCCCAACTACATCGTGGTGCAGAACTACGGGCGTGGCAGCGACTTCGGGATGCTGCTGGGTTCGCAATCTCTTTCGAAGGCCACGGCCAACGGCGCTCGCGTGATTGCGCTGCCACGTTTGCATGACGCGAGCATGCGGAAGATCGATGCGCAGAACACCAGCTTCTGGAAGGCCGTGAACGACCGCGAAGGGCCACATGCCCTGGGGCTGTTGGAACGGCAACGCGTGAAGTCTTGGCTGGCTACGGTTTACGCTGCGTTCGATACGTTGCCTCTTTAAGTCCTTCATGCGGTCGGTCGAGATTCCGCCCTGAACACTTGACCTGACTCGACATCAAAAAAACCAAAAAGAGGGAGATTCACCTTGGACATCCACGTCAACCGAAATGGTCAGGCTTTCGGCCCCTACGAAGAGAGCGAGGCCAGGTCGCTGTATGCCCGGGGAAATATCGCTGTGACAGACTTGGTCTGGCGCGATGGAATGGCCGAATGGCAAACGGCCTTGCAACTGTTCGGCGCGCGAACGACGCACTCCGTTGCGCCTCCCATTGTCCCGCCGCCCCTTCTGCCGGCCCATCAGGTGCCCCCTGTGCCAGGCTACGCCGCACCGCCGTCCTCCTACGGAGCACAAGCCTCGATGCCACAGGAGAACCTGCCACCCAAATTGCACTGGGGGCTGGTCCTGTTGTTCACGGTACTGAGCTTCGGCATTTTTGCCATCGTCTGGCCGTTTATCCAGTCGACATGGGTGCGCAGTATCGATCCTCGATCCAATGCCACCATGTACCTGATCGGCTATGTGGTTCTGGCTGTCGTCGGGGGCGTGATCGATGCCTCCTCGGACTCTTCAGGCGCCCAGGGCTTTGGTGGGCTGCTTCAGATCCTGTCGTATGTGCTCTTCTATTGCGGGTGCTACTCGATGAGGCGCTCGATGATCGAGCGCTACAACAGTGTCGAATCGATCGGGCTGCAACTCTCCAGAGCCATGACCTTCTTCTTCAGCATCTTCTACCTGCAGCATCACATGACGCGGATCGCCGCGTGGAAAAAGACCGGCAACATCAAGCCGCAGTAGCCGGCGATTCGGTGCCGCCCGGCACCGCGCTCGAAATCCGGCTCAGATCATCCCGCCATTGATCGAGATCACCTGCCCCGTGACGTAGGCGGCTTCCTCACTAGCCAGGAACGCCGCCAGCGCCGCCACTTCCTGCGGCGTGCCAGCCCGCTTCACCGGCACCATCTGGTTGATGACCGCCTGGTCGAACACCGCATCCGCCATCGGCGATGCAATGATCCCTGGCGCAATCGCATTCACCGTCACCCCGCGCGACGCCACTTCGAGTGACAGAGCCTTGGTCGCACTGTTCAGCGCCCCCTTGGCAGCGGCGTAGTTGACCTGCCCCCGGTTGCCCGCAATCGCGGCCACCGACGAGATGTTCAAAATGCGGCCCCACCGCGTGCGCATCATCGGCAGCAGCAAGGGCTGCGTGACGCGGAAGAAGCCGTTGAGCGATACGTCGATCACCTTGTGCCACTGCTCGGCGCGCATGCCCGGCAGTACGGCGTCGTCGTGCACGCCCGCGTTGTTGACGAGGATCTGGACCGGTCCACTCTCCAGGATGCGCGCGCATGCCGCCGCCGAGGCTTCGTCGCTGCGCAGGTCGAACACGTGGCATTCCGCCTTGCCGCCCGCGGTCGTGATCGATGCCGCCAGTTGCTCGACCGCCTCGGGCCGCGAGTTGGCATGCAGCAGCACCGTGGCGCCGTCGCGTGCCAGGCGCTCGGCCATGGCGGCGCCGAGTGCGCCGCTTGCGCCGGTGATGAGTGCGCGTTTTCCTTCGAGGCTCATGGCGATGTCGTGCTTTCTTGTTGTTCTGCTGCGAGCGGCGTGTTCAGGACCACGACGGCACGGCCTTCGGCCAGCATGCGGCCGTCGTCGGCCTTGACGGTGAATTCATAGAGGATCTGACGATCGTCGCCCGACAGGCGCCGGGCACCTACCTGCAAGGCGCCGGGCACGTCGTCGAGGCGTGCCACCGCAAGCTTCACGTTGCGCGCGCTCGCCAGGAAACCGGCCGATGGCGTGCTGCCCTCGGTGGCCAGCAAGCCGCCGTGCAGCGCCATGGCCTGCGCCGCGTACTCGATTGCGTTCGGTGCGAGCAGGCCGCCTTCCGTGCGCAGCGGGTTGCCCGCTTGCGCATGGGTCGTGGTGCTGCAGTGGATCGCGTCGGCGTCCCAGCTCTCGAGTCGCTCCAGCAGGCACATGCTGCCGCTGTGCGGAATGCGCTGCGCAATGCCCGCGCGGTCGAGCGTCTGCGGTGCAGTCAAGCTGCGGCCTCCAGGTCGGCCACCAGCAGCACGTTGGCAAACGGCGTTCCTTCGCTCATCGGAATGCTCTGCACGCGGAAGCCCAGGCGCTGCAGCAGCGCGGTCCAGTCGGCCAGCGGACGGCCCCAGGTCGGCGAGACCTTGTGGCCGCGGATGCGCGTCACCGTGCGGTCGACCCACTGGCTGATTGCGAAGCCACGACGGCTCGACGCATCGCCCACGCGTAGCAGCAGTCGTGCGTGCGGGTTGCCGCCACGGCGCAGCGCGTCGCGCACGCGCTGCAACACGCCCTCTTGCGCTTCGAGGTTCACGTAGTGCAGCACGTCGAGGATCACGACGAGGTCGCAGTCCGGCAAGGCGGCTGAGCACATGTCGGCGCAGACGAGCCTTGGCGTAGGCTGCAGATGACCGATGGAGGCCTCGGCGCGCGCCACGTCCTTCGGCATCAGCTCGATGCCGGTGTAGTCGGCGCTGTGCGGCGTGGCGAGCCACGATGACGGCCAGCGGCCCTGCTTCTGCATCGCGCTCATTGATGCCAGCAGGCTTGCGAACAGGCCCTGCCCACAGCCGATGTCGACCACGCGCTGGTGCGGCGCGCCAAACAGCCCGCGTTCGAGCAGCCCGCGAAACACCGGGTCGCGCCCCAGCTTGCCGCGTGCGAAGTGCCAGGCGAAGCTGCCGCCTTTTTTGTAGGGAATGGTCGCGGCCTCGTGCAGCTCGCGCCACGCCCTATCGGTGGACAACATCACGGCGCTCATTCGGAAACCTCCGCGCTTCGCGCTACGGTGCGAGCGCCTTCGGGCGGCCGGGCGGCGTTCATGACTTCAATCCTTCAGGCAGGGTCACGGAGCGCAATCCATCGGCGCGCAGGCGTTCGAGCAACAAGGGCAGTACCTCCAGCAAAACAGGTTGTCCAGCAACGGTGCGCGCGGCATTGCCGTCGTGCAGCAACAGGATGTCGCGCGCCTGCAGGTTGTGGCTCAGGCGTGCCATCACCTTGGCGGCGTCGCCTTCGCGCGTGTCGAAGCCGCGCCGCGTCCAGCTCACGAGCGAGAGGCCGAGGCGGTGCAGCACGGGTTCGAGAAACGGGTTGCGCAGGCCAGCGGGCGCGCGGAAACAGGTCGGGCGCTGGCCGGTGACGTCGCTCAGGATGTCCTGCGCCCGCGCGATCTCGGCGGCGAAACCGCGCGGCCCGAGAAAGGAAAAATTGTGCCGGTGCCGCGCCGTGTGGTTCTGGATGCTGTGGCCGCGCGCCACGATCTCGCGCGCCAGTTCGGGGTGCGTCAGCACGCGCTCGGCAATGCAGAAGAAGGTGGCGCGCTGGCCGTGCGCGTCGAGCAGGTCGAGCACGCGCGGCGTTACCTCGGGCTCCGGCCCGTCGTCGATGGTGATCGCCACTTCGTGCCGCGCCGCAGCCGCTTCGGGCAGCCGCGTGACATTGGGGCCCAGCAGGCTGCTGCGCGGCGTCAGGCCGGCACCGGTGATCAGCGCATGGTTCAACACGATCGCGCCGATGGCCCATGGCAACGCTCCTGGCACCAGCACGCCCGCACCGATGGCCGCGACGTGCCACGCCGCGCTGGCGCGGATGGCCGGCGGCCAGGGCCAGGATTCGGTAGGTACGGGAGCGGTAGACATGAGGCCGGATTTTCCCCCGTCAGCCACGCGAAGCCTGCGAAGGCCCCACGCTGCGTGCGAATGCTGCCGAAAGCAACAGTGCCAGCAGCGCCCCCGGCGCAACCACGCGGCCAATGGACGACAGCGCCGGAATGTCCGAAATCGCGATCAGCCCGAACGACACCACGGTCGTCAGGTTGGCCAGCATCAGCGACGCCAGCGTGTCTTCATCGGCCCGCCCGGTGGTGCGCAACTGGTCGAAGAACAGCGCGTAGTTGGACCCCACCGCCACGATCAGCAGCAGCCCCACCAGATGCAGGATGCCCAGCGCTGCCTGCAGCACGGCCATGCCGCCGAGCGTCAACACCACCGCGAACACCAGCGGCTGGCATACGGCCAGCAGCCGGCGCCACGAACGCAGGTAGATGCCGAGCAGCAGCACCACCGCCAGTGCGCCGAGCAGCACCTGCACGAAGGCCTCGTGCAGATAGCGCTGGTACAGACTCGCGAGTTCGCGGCCGACGTCGACCACCTGCACCTCAGGCAGGCCGGCCAGCGCCGCTTCTAGACGGCCCTGGTCGAACTTGGCGCCCGGATGCAGCACGACCAGCGTGCCCCAGCCGCCGCCCGGGCGCTGGTACATCAGCGTGTTCAGGACCGAGCCGAGCGGCCCGGCGGCCAGTTCGGCGCGCTGCACCAGTGGCAGCTTGCGCGCAGCCTCGATGTCGGCCAGGAACGGCCCGAGCCGCGAAGCCGGCAGCGGCATGCCCTTGGTTGCCTCTGCCAGGTTGGCGCGCAGCGTTTCGGCGTCCGGCAGGGCTGCGATGCGCGCCGTCTGCACCTCTACGCTGGGCAGCACGCGCGTGACCGTTTCGTAGCCGACGAGTTCGCCCTGATCCACCAGCGCATCGAGCCGCTGCGCCGCCGCTTCGGTGTTGCGCAGCGCGGCCTGTTCGTCGTCGCCATAGGCGACCACCAGCACGCCACCGTCGCTCGAGCCAATGTCGTTGCGCAGCATTTCGTCCAGCTGCTGGGCTGCCTTGGGCACCGGGCTCATCGCGCCAAGGTCGGCGCGCCACAGATGGCCGCCCTGCCACAGCACCAGTGCCAGTGCTGCCACGCCCAGCGCGGCCAGCGGCCAGCGCAGACGCGGCAGGCCGCGCACCAGCGCGCCGGCCATCTGCGCCATGTATTTGCGCATGCCCATGCCGGTGGCACCGTCCGGCGCCAGCATCGGCAACACGTAACGCGTGGCCAGCGCGGCCGCAACGAGGCCTGCAATGGAAAACACACCCAGCTGCGCCAGCCCCGGAAAGCCCGAGAACACCAGTGCTGCAAAGCCGCACACCGAGGTCAGCAGCCCGAGCCGTACGGTCGGCCAGTTCAGGTCGCGCCAGCGCTGCCAGCCGGTGCCTGCCACGGCGGCGCCACGCGCCTGGATGAGGTAATAAATGGCGTAGTCGACCGTCTCCCCGATCAGCGTGCTGCCGAAACCCAGCGTGAGGCCATGCACCGAGCCGAACACCAGGCTCACGCTCGCGGTGCCGATCACCACGCCCGTGGCCACGGGCAGGAAGGCGATGACCAGCGCGCGTGGCGATGCAAACGCCAGCAACAGCAGCCCGCCCATCACGATGCCACCCACCACCGCGAGGTGGATCGCTTCGGTCTTGATCTTGTCGCGGCTCATCACCGAGAACACGGGCGGACCGCTCAGCAGCAGCTTGGGCGCCGTGGCCCCCATGTCGCGCGTCGCGGCCGCGTAGGCGGCGTGCACGCGCGCAATGGCGATGGCTTGCGCGTCGAGGTCGCTGCCGGCGGCACGCGTAGTGGCGACCATCAGCGCGCGCGGCGCGGTGCGCGACATCCACACGCCGTCCTCGCTGCGCGGCGCGCTGGCGGGCGTCAGCTCCATGGCAATGCGCTGCGTCTCCCCGGTCGGGTCGCGATCAAGGAGGGGCTTGATCACGTTGCCGGCAGGCGTGCCCAGCATCGACAGCGTTTCGTTGATCGCGTCGCGCAAGCCCTCGGCAGTGAACTGCCCGGGCGTGACGCCGGGCGACAGCTGGTAGCGGTGCTGGAGCACCCAGTTCCCCGCCTCGCTCCAGTCGCCGACGTCTCCGTTCTGGATCAGGTCGAAGAGCTTGCTCTCGCGCATGTCCTTTGCCACCGCGCGCGACGCTGCGGCGCGCTGCTCGGCACTGCCGCCTTCGATGCCCAGCATCAGCGTGCGCGAGGCGACGCCGCTTTGCAGCTGCTCGATCAGCACGCGCTGGCGCACGTCGGGGCTCTTGGGCAGAAAGGCCGAGAGATCGGCACCGATCTGCGTGCGCGCAATGACTACGGCGCCGCACAGCAGCACCAGCAGCCACGCCAGCAGCACGACCGCCCTGCGCCGCCAACCCGGCGGGCCGCCCGCCCGCTGCTGTGGCGTCACGGTGTGGTGCGTCCGGTGGCGCCGGACGGAGCCGCGTTGGCTGGCGCGGGTGCAGTCGCGCCCGGCGTGATGTTCATGGCCGAGCGGTCACCGCCGACAAACTCCATATCGAGCCCCAGCACGTCGCTCGCGCGGCCGCTGATGCGGATGCTGCGCACCTGCGCGGCCAGCCGGCTGTCCATCGGCACGAGGTCGAGCGTCCACTTGGCGGCGGAGCCCGACACGGTGCTGCGGAAATAGCGCTGCAGCGTGGCGCCGTCGCCGGTCAGCGTGCCGCGCATGGCTTCGACCAGGCCGAGCAGCTCGGGCATGCTGTCGAGCGCCAGCGTGCGGTTGCGGCCGCCGCGCGACAGCGTCAGCGTGTTGCCCTCGACCGCCATGGTCTCGACGCGCGGCGACAGCGTGCGGCGCACCAGCTTGTCGGGCGCGTCAAAGCTCAGCGTGCCGCTGGCGTCGAGCGGGCCTTCCAGGCCGTGCACGAAGCGCTGTTCGGTGAAGCGGGCCTCCCCGCTCTTCTGCTTGGCCAGCAGCGTCATCAGCTCGGGCAGGTCGAACGCCGCCCAGGCCGGCACGGCGCAGAAGGCCAGTGCGAGCACGCATGCCCTGCAAAGCCAGTCAAGCCGCATCTTCGAGCCAGAAATCATGGAAATTGAACCAGTTGTAGGGGTATGCGCGGCACAGCGCTTCAAGGCGCGCCACATAGGCTTCGACGGCCGCGCGAATACGCGCTTCGCGCTCCGCGGGGCTGCAAACCGGCTCGCCGAAGTCGGCCAGCGGGTCGAACCGAACATCGTAGCGAGCACCGCCGCCGTAGAGCCCGGCCATGAAAAACACCTTGCGGCGCAGCAAGGCCGCAAGCCGGAAGGGACCATCGTTGAAAACCGCGGGCTGCCCGAGAAACGGCAGCACGATGTTGTTGCCGCGCTGGTGCGCGGGCTGCTCTTCGCTGCCCGGCAGTGTGCGGTCGGCCAGCATGCCGCCCAGGCCGCCGCCGTCGAGCCAGTCGCGCAGGGCCAGCATCGAATGCGGCCGGCCCAGCGCGATGACGTGCGGCCGCAATTCGGGCACGGCAATGGTGTTGAGGATGGCCGTGATGCGCTGCGCGTTGTCCGGGTACATCAGCATCGCCAGGCGCAGGTTGTGCTGGTGCGTCTGCTGCTTGCAGGCGCCCAGCGCCTCGAAGCTGCCGATGTGGGCGCCGAGCAGGAAGGCGCCCCGCCCCCGCGCGATCTCGGCATCGATCGGGGCATTGCCTTCGATGCTGACCTTGAACAGGTCCAGGCGCCCGCGCAGAAAGTACACGCGGTCGAGCACCGTCGAGGCAAAGGCGTGCAGCAGGCGGAAGCCGTCGACCCAACCCGCCTGCGGACCGATGGCCCGGAACAGGTAGCGCTTGATGTGCCGGCGCTGCGCCGGCGCGAACAGCAGGAAGTAGAGCGCGATGGGCGGCAGCAGCAGGCGCGTGACGTGACGTCCGCACACAAGCGCCATCAGGACGATGAACCGCAGCGCAAGCATGTTGCTGCGCTCGGGCGCACGGGCCCAGTCGCCGCTTTCGCCTTTCGGTGCTGCCTGCCCTGCCCGGGTTGCCTCTTTCACGGCGCGCGCCTCGACGTCGGTGTGCTTCATCACGCGGACTCTTGCACGGCTGTCCAGCGGCCCGTGACAGCCACCACGCCGTCGCAACGCACGTCGAAACGCACGCCGCGACCGGGCCCGGCTTCCGGATGCAGCTCGATGGACAGCGCGGCGCCAGGCCGCACCGGCGCCAGGAACTTGGCTGCCGCAAGCGTGGGGTTGGCCCCCAGCCGCGCCATCAGAGCCGGCACGCGGCGAATGGCCTCCATGACCTCCGCCAGCACCAGCGCACCCGGCAGCAGCGGCTGCCCCGGGAAATGACCGGCAAAGACCGGGTGATCGGCCGGCACCACGTGAGCCATCTGCACCGGTGTGTCGTCTTCCGCGAGCTGCGCCAGCGCAAATTCGCGCAGCGCCCGCACGGTGAGCTTGCCCGTGCCTTCGCGCGGGAAGGCCTTGACCTGCACCACGCGGCGCGGCACGAACACGGGTTCGAGCCGCTGCCGCAGGGCCGCGATGATGTCGCCCCCCGAAAGCGTGGGCGCCACCACGAAAGCCACCGGCCGCACGACGCCGTCGGCTACCTCGTCGGGCAGCCAGAAGGCGCCGTCGTCCACGCCGGGAATGCTGTTGAGGTGAAAGTTCAGGTGCGCGAGCGAACTGCGTCGGCCCGCCACGTGAATCAGGTCGTTGGCCCGGCCGAACAGGCGGAAGCGGCGCTCGTCCAGCAGTTCGAGCACGTCTGCCATCGGCGTGGGCTCGGGTATGAAGTCGCCGCTGAAGATGAAGCGCTCGGGGCCACCGTCCGCCGAGGGCTCGGCGTGCACGCGGATTTCGCCGAAGGTTTCCCAGATCTCGTTGTCGGTGGTGCGGCGCGTGGCGACCTGGCCCGACTCGGTGCTGCCGTAGATTTCGAGCAGCACGCCGCCCATGGCCTGCTCGGCCTGCTGCGCAAGCTGCGGCGACAGCGGCGCGGTGGCCGACAGGATCAGGTCGACCGGCGGCAGCTCGATGCCCGAGAGCAGCAATGTCTTGAGATGGAACGGCGTGGTCACCAGCGCGCGGGGGCGCGGCACCGAGGCAAGCGTCTTCGCCACATCGGCCGGGAAAAACGGCCGGCCGCTTTCGAAGGCCGCGCCCCCCAGCATTGCCAGCAGCACCGATGACTCGAGCCCGTAGCTGTGCTGCACCGGCACGGTCGCGACCAACGTCAGGCCTTCCAGCGTGGGGCACTCGAGCACCCGGCACAGCCGCTTCACGGCCACCGCCACGTCGCCCACCAGCGTGCCCCAGGTCTTGGCGTGCGGCTGCGGCACGCCGGTCGAGCCAGAGGTCAGCAGGCTTGCGGCGTGCATGGCTGCGTCGATCTGCGGCACGGGGCCCTCAGAACTCGCGCGGTTTTGGCTGTTTTCGACCAGCACGCGCTGCATGCCGGGCGTTTGCTGCTTCAGATCGTCGGTGAGCGCAAAAAGACGCGGACCGCCGGATTCGAGCAGGCGCGCGAGCGTGTCAGGCCGCGCGTCGGGCGGCAGCAGGCTGGCATGGCCGCGCACCAGCGCCGCGCCCAGGCTTACGGCAAAGGCATAGCGGTCTACGCAGAGATTGACGGCAGAGCCCTCACCCGGAAGTTCGGGCGCGAAGCGGGCCACGTCGGCCAGGAACTGCCGCGTGCTCACCGGCACGCCGGCGCGCCAGGCCAGGATGGAATCTGGGTCTCGGTCGGTGAGCAGTGGCAGGAAACGGGTATCTGTCGTCACGCGGGCGGCGCCTGTGTCATTGGCCGCCGGGGCTGGTGTCCACCGACGATGTGCCATAGAACGCGCGCACCGCATCCACGAGGCGCGTGCGTTCGAATTCGGGATGCAGCCGGTAGCGCACAAAGTGCTCGCCCACGAAGAGCAGCGTCACCATCACGGGCGACAGCACATTGGCGAACAACGACCAGTCGGAGAACGGCCGGGTCAGGTAGATGAGGATCGACGCCAGCACCGTCAGCGCAAAGAAGCCGGTCCAGATGCGCGTGAGCTGCGTGGTGTAGGACAGCATGTGCCCCTTGAGCGGGTGCACCCGCTGCGCGAACTGCGTGATCAGCGGCAGGCCCCGGCCACGCAGCGTCGAGCCAAACCAGCCGCACAGCGCGGCGTTGATGGCCACGTGCTGCAGCACGTACAAGCGGTTGGGATCGCCCGCCTCACCCAGGAAGACGAGCGAGAACCCGCCGATACCCAGAACAGCCACGGCGGCAAGGCCCCAGCGACCGAACCAGCTGGCGGCAAGGCCCATGGCCGCGAGCCAGAGCGGACCGAGCAACACCACGACCGCCCACGGTTCCGTGGCATGGAACAGCGTCATCCAGTGGGACAGGCCGGCATACGCCACGCCCGCCACCAGCAGGAGTGCTATTCGCCATCGTGACATGGGATCAGGAAGCCACGCGATGCTCGGCGACGTGGGTCGCGAGCGTGCGCAGCGACTGGAAAATCTGCTGGTTGCGTTCGTCGTCCGAACGCAGTTGGAAGCCATAGCGGCGCGAGACTTCGAGCGCCACTTCGAGGATGTCGATCGAGTCGAGCCCGAGGCCTTCGCCGTAGAGCGGATCGGTCGGCACGATGTCCTCGGGAGCCACTTCGAGGTTCAGCGCGTTCACGAGCAGCACGGCCAGCTCTTTTTCGATCGGCGACTGTTCGGAGGCATCGCCAGTGGCGGGAATGGGGGGCTGAGCAGTCGATGACAAAAAAACCTCCTAAAACTTTTTCCTGAACTACCGTGCGGGCCGTGGATTATAGGAGTGCCGCTTGATTAGACTGCCCGCTTCGATACGACCCGGAGCGCCCCATGGCCGACCCACTTCTGATCGCACGGCACGACATCATCGAGTGCAGTCTTCTCCCCGGCCTGGCCAACCGCCATGGCCTGATCACCGGCGCCACCGGCACCGGCAAGACAGTCACCCTGCAGACCATCGCCGAAAAGCTCTCCGCCATCGGCGTGCCGGTGTTCATGGCCGACGTCAAGGGCGACCTGACCGGTATCAGTCAAAAGGGTGCCATCGGCGGCAAACTGGCCACCACCCTGAAGGAACGCGGCATCGAGGTACCCGAGCCCTCCGCCTGCCCCGTCACGGTGTGGGACGTGTTTGGCGAACAGGGCCACCCGGTGCGCGCCACCGTCTCCGACATGGGGCCTCTGCTGCTGGGCCGCATGCTCGACGTGAACGAAACGCAGGCCGGCGTGCTGAACCTCGTGTTCAAGATCGCCGACGACAACGGCCTGCTGCTGCTCGACCTGAAGGACCTGCGCGCCATGCTGCAGTACGTGGGCGAAAACAGCAGCCAGTTCACCACCCAGTACGGCAACATCAGCGCCGCCAGCGTGGGCGCCATCCAGCGCGGCCTGTTGCAGATCGAAACCCAGGGCGGCGACAAGTTCTTCGGCGAGCCGATGCTCAACATCGCCGACTTCATGCAGACCGTGGGCGGCAAGGGGGTCGTCAACATCCTCGCGGCCGACAAGCTCATGAACTCGCCGCGCCTGTACGCCACCTTCCTGCTGTGGATGCTGTCGGAGCTGTTCGAGCAGCTGCCCGAAATCGGCGACCCCGAGCAGCCCAAGCTGGCCTTCTTCTTCGACGAGGCCCACCTGCTGTTCAACGAGGCGCCCAAGGCGCTGGTGGAACGCATCGAGCTGGTGGTGCGGCTGGTGCGCTCCAAGGGCGTGGGCGTGTATTTCGTTACGCAGAACCCGCTGGACATCCCTGACACGGTGCTGGCCCAGTTGGGCAACCGCGTACAGCACGCGCTGCGCGCCTTCACGCCGCGCGACCAGAAGGCCGTGAAGGCGGCTGCCAGCACCATGCGCCAGAAGCCGGGCCTCGATATCGAGACCGCCATCACCGAGCTTGCGGTCGGCGAGGCGCTGGTGAGCTTCCTCGACGAAAAGGGCCGCCCGAGCGTGACCGAGCGCGTGTTCGTGCTGCCGCCCGGCAGCCAACTCGGCCCCATCACGCCCGACCAGCGCAAGGCACTGATCGCCGGCTCGCTGGTCGCCGGCGTCTACGAGAAGACGGTGGACCGCGAATCGGCCTACGAAAAGCTCAAGGGCCGCGCCGACAGCGCACCCGACGCACCGACCGCGACAGTGCCCGGCGGCAAGGATGCAGCGGCATCGTCGGGTTCCGGCATGGGCGGCGTCCTCAACGACATGCTCTTCGGCACCACCGGCCCGCGCGGCGCGAAGCACGACGGGCTGGTGCAGACCATGGCCAAGTCGGCGGTGCGCACCATGGGTACGTCTGTTGGCAAGGAAATCCTGCGCGGGGTGCTCGGCGGGATCTTCGGCTCCAAGAAGCGCTGAGGTCGACGGCAACCGGCCGCGCACGAAGACCTGCATGTCCACCAGCAAGCTGCCGGACAAGGAGGTCTACGAATTCTGGGAGCGCTGCATCTGGCCGCGCGTGCTGACCCAGAGCGAGCGCGACGTGGTCTACAAGGCGCTCTTCACGCGCGAGCACGGCCCGGGCGAATTCGTCTGCCAGCGCAACGAGATCGCCGACAGCTGGATCGGCGTGATCCGCGGCTTCCTCCGCGTGCAGGACACCTCGGCCGATGGCAAGCCGGTGATGTTCACCGGCGTGGCCGCTGGCGGCTGGATCGGCGAAGGCTCGCTGCTGAAGGTAGAGCAGCGCAAGTACGAGATTGCCGCGACCCGCCCCACCACCACGCTGCACCTGCCGCGCGACACCTTCGCGTGGCTGCTGGACCGCAGCGTCCCCTTCAATCACTTCATGCTGTCGCACCTGAACGAGCGGCTGAGCCAGTTCATCGCGACCGTGAAGTTCGACCGGCTGCTGGAGCCCACTGCCCGCGTGGCGCGCGGCATTGCGAGCCTCTTCCATCCGGTGCTCTACCCGAACACCGACGCCACGCTGCAGATCAGCCAGGAAGAAATCGGCTGGATGGTCGGCGTGTCGCGCCAGCGGGTGAACGTGGCGCTGCACGAGCTCGAAGCGGTCCGGCTCATCAAGACGGGCTACGGCTACATCAACGTGCTCGACAGGCAACGCCTGTCGAGATACCCGACCAATCAGCCCGGCTGAATGCGGCTGAATGCGGCTGAATGCGGTGTAACGCGGCGCCGCTCAGAACGCCACGGAGGCCGGCGCGGCCGGCATGTCCTGCCCACCGGGGCCGTTGCGGAAGGTGGTCGGCGTCCATGGCACCTGCCCCACGCCCGGCTTGCTCCAGTCGCACACGCCATCGGGGAAGGTGGCCTGCAGGCGAACCTGCTGGCCGCCCGTGAAGCCGATGCCGGCGTAGTCGGCCGATGCGAAGTCGATCGGCTTCAGCTGGCACTTGAACACGTCCTCCGACAGCGGACCGCCTGACACGATGCGCACCGACTCGTACGGCTTCACCGGGCAGGCGGCGCTCGTGAAGCCGATGTCCACCAGCTCGGCGTTGGTCGTGCCCGCGGTCGCGAGGCAGAGATCGATCGCGTCGGAGGGCTTGTTCTTCACGACCTTCGCCTCCTTTGCGCCCTGCGACTTGTCGGTCTCGATAGCGCTCAGCCAGCGGTCCATCATCAGGAAGGCCTGTCTGGTCAGCGCGACGCCCGTGCCGGCCGCACTCGCCAGAACCACATGGTTGTCGTGCCCGCCGTTGCCCGCGTCCAGGCGCGCGCGCTGCTCGAAGGTGCGCCACGCCATATGGATGTCGGCGCCGAGCTCGGGCCGCAGGTCGATGATCGGCACCTTCGCGAGGTTCTTCGCGTAGCTGACCAGGCCGCTGCGGTAGAGCGCTGTCATCGCGCCCGGCTGCGCCCTGGCGCGTGCGGCGGGCGTGACGGCCTTGTCGCCCGACCAGACCATGTCGGCGTCCCAGCTGCCGACGCCTTCGTTGAGCGCGACGAACTCTTCCGGCGTGATGGCGCCGGAGCGCAAGGCCTTCAACCCGTACTGCACGCCGGTGTTGTCGTACGGCAGGTTGGGCACGGTGCGGCCGTTGAGGTCAGCGGTGCCGAGGATCGAAGTCATCACGTCGTGGATCGTGCAGCGCACGCCGTCGGGCCGCAGCACCGGGTCGTACACGAGCGCGGCCGGAAAGCCCGGTCCGCAGTTGGTGGCCAGCACGGGGTTCTGCGGCGCCAGGAAGGAATAGACCCAGCTGGTGCAGTAGTCGGCTGTCGGATGGCCCTCGATCGCCGCCCTCGCTGCGGGCGACAGGCCCGCGCCCGGGCCGGTGCCGTAGTAGCGCCAGAGGTTGCCGCAGTCGCGCGTCTCGATCCAGGTCGTCACCGCATCGGGGTAGCTGTAGCCTGTCTGCAAGCCGTCGAGCAGGCCGGGCATCACCGAAGCCGGCACGGTCTGCATCATCGAGCCGCCCGAGCCGCCGTCGGACATGGTGAAGCGGATCTCGCCGTAGGTATCGACGATGTGCTCCTTGACCATCATGATGTTCTCGGTCGCCAGGAATTCGTTGTTGTTGTCGTTGTGGTTGGTCAGCTGCGAATTGACCGTCATGTAGCCGGCCCGCAGCGCGTTGTCGTCGAAGAGCGCGGTGCCCGGGTTCTGCTGGAAGCGGTTGCCCGAGGCCGAGGCGCCCATCTTCCAGAGCACCTTGCCGTTCCAGCCCTTCTGCGGCTCCCAGGGCGTCCAGGGCTTGGCCGGGTCGAAGTACACCGCCACCTGGTATTCGCTGCGGCCCATCGTGCCTAGCTCCACCCGCAGCAGGGCCTTCACGGTGTCGCCACGGTCGGTGGTGAAGTTCGCGATGTCGGCATCCTTCGGGCGCTTGGCCGGGTCGTACTGCACGAAGCAGGCGTAGGGGCCGAACGGCTGCTGGCCGCAGTCGGTGCCTTCCTTGGCCTTGGGCTGGTAGTAATAGGTGTAGACGGTGGGCGCATTGCAATCGGCATCGACGGGGTCGGCGTCGAGCCCGCTCACCTGCGTCGTCACGGTGGCCGAGAGGCCGGTGCCGGGCACAGTCACCGTCGCGACCGTGCCGGCCTTCGTGGCGCAGACCCAGGGCTGGATCGGCGTGCCCGCGAAGATGTTGCCGCCGCGGCCGAAGTTCTCGATGGCCAGCTTGGCGCCCGTCTTGCTGGACTTGAGCGTGGCGGTGAGCGTGTTGCTGCCCACGCGAAGCCCGGTGACCGTGCCGAGCACGCGGCCGTTGGCGCGCAAGGCGAACGCCGAGGACACGTCCTTGCCGTCGAGGTCCACGGCGAGGTCGAGCGCGCTCTTGCCCTCCGGCAGCACGATCTCGACGTAGGCATCGCCGTCGCTGATCATGTCGGCGCGGTTCGACAGCGTGCGGATCTTCAGTTCGCCGACTACCGGCGCGGGTGGGTTGGTCGCGGGCGGCGCGTTGCCCGATGGCGGGACGATCGGCACGAAGCCGCTGCCGCCTCCCCCGTCGCCGCCGCAGTTGATGAGGGAAGCCAATACACACAGGCCCAGTATCCTGAGCCCTGCTCGATAGATGTCTCGCATCGTGTCTCCTTCGTTATTTGAAGAAAAAGGCGACGCGATTCCACTACTTTCGTTTTCTGCGAACTGTTATCGGAACGACATTTCGGGCCCGACTAGGGTTTGTCCCACGGCGGGGACATCGGGCTCTGTCGAGGGCCTACCAGCGCAGCAGGCGTGGCCCGAGCACGGCACCAACCAGCACCGGCACCGCGATCCCGCTCACATACCAGACCGCAAGGAACGGTGCGGTCAGCTCCATGCAGTGCAGCGCATAGACCGCCGCGCCAATGCCCCCGGCAAGCGCCCCTGCCGCGGCCCCGGCCAGCGCCGGCCGCGTGGGCGCCATCCCCTTGAGCGCCACCATCGTGGCCGCGAACACCGGCAGCGCCATCAGCCCGATGCTCAGCGCGCAGACGCGCCATGACTGCCCCATCAGCGAAGGCATGCGCTCCTCGGCCGGCACGGTGAACCAGGCGATCACCGCCAGTACCCACACCGCGAGCACGGGCAGCACCGCGCCCACCCAGGTGCGCCGCGGCTCGACGCCCGGCCGCGCAAGCCGCTCCACGGCCACGAAGCCAGCCGCTGCGATGCACAAGGGAAACAGCACCTTGACCCAGAACATCGGCCAGAACATGGCCTGCACGATGTCGCGCCGCATGCCGTACTCGCCGAACAGGATCAGGAGCGAGAACGGCAAACCCAGCAGCACCGCCAGCCAGATGCGCCGGCTGGCACGGCGGCGCGGCACGGCCACCTCGCCGCTCGCCAGCATCGCGACGAGATCGTCGGTCTTCATGCCGCACCTCCCCAGCTGTTGCCGAACCGGGCGGCCAGCGCCTTGAGCCCCCGGTGAATGCCGACCTTGACCGCCGACTCCGACATGCCCGTCAGGCTCGCGGTCTCGGCAACCGACAGGCCTTCGATCTTCACGTGCACGATCGGCAACCGCTGGCGCTCGGGCAAGGTTTCGAGCAGGCCTCCGAGGTCGCGCTTCGCATCGCTGGCCTCTTCGGCCGATTCGGCGAACACGGCCAGGTCGTCGTCCAGCGGGTCATGCAGGTCTTCGCGGACCGACTTGGCGCGCAGCAGATCGATCATCTTGTAGCGCGCAATCGCATGCACCCATGCCGTCAGCGGCTGGTCGCTCTGGTAGGTGTGGCGCTGGTTGTGCATGGCGAGCAGGCATTCCTGGACGAGGTCTTCCACTTCATCGGGCCAGCCAAAGAGGCGCTTGCCCAGAAAGGCGCGCAGGTGCGCGCTGAGTCGCTGCAGGAAGTCGCGGTAGGCCTTCGCGTCGCCGTCGAGGCCGCGAAGGAACAGGCTGCGCAGCGCCGCTTCCGCGTCGCCTGGGTTCGTCCTGCTGCCTACGGTGTTTCGTTCCATCGGGCTGGCTGGTTACAGCCTTGTCGAAAAAAGTTCCGGTGGATTGTGCCGCGCCCAGCGGCCGGCCCCGGGCCGGGACCTCAAGACACCCGCGTCGGCGTATCCACCACGAGGCCGACGGACTCCTTCACGCATCGCTCGATGATCGGGCCGCTCCTGCTCTTGGTCTTTTCCACGTCCTGCAGATCCGACACGGTGGCGTCCTTCATGACGCCATCGGCCGCGCAGGTGCACAGCTTGGTGAGCTCTTCCTGCGACTTGTTCCCGCGCGATCCAGCGCTCTTGACGCAGCTGTCGATGAAGCTTGTTCTGAAGTTGGTCTTGAAGGCCGAATCGAAGCCCTGCGAGAAGCCTTCGGTGGCCTTGTCGCAGGCAGACAGGCTCAAGACGAGAAATACACAGAGAAGCGTGCGCATTGATTTCCTCCAGCAAAAGATGTTGTGGGTGCGGTCCGTCCAGGCGCATTGTTGTTCAACATCCGCGGGCCGGCGAACAGCGAAGGGGGCCTGCGACCAAGGGCGCGCCCTCGCTTGCCAGCCGCACAAGTGATCGGTACATTGCATTTTTTGAGGGCTACCAATGTCTGCAGACAGCACAACGATCCCTTCCGTCCCGGGCGGCGTCACGCCCCTCCCCCCACTCCATCCCTCGTCGTCGACCGGCCACATCCGTCTGACTTCGCACGCCGGCGGCTTCGGTGCGCTGCCCATTCACTGGGGCGCGGCCACGGCAACCGAGCGCGGGCCGGTGGTCGGCACCACCACCAAGCGGGCGCATCGCAACGTGATCGGCACGCACAGTGGCTCCTACAGCGTGTACCGCGCACTGGCTGTAGCGGCCGGGGCACTCAAGCGCGAGCACAAGGCAGACCTCACCAACACCGCGCCCACCGACGTGATCGGGCCCTACCCGCAGTGGAGCGAGCCGGGGCGCATCGTGTCGCTGGACCCGTGGGGCGCGCTGGTGGCGGATGTGTTCTCCACCGAGCTGGCGGCGGGCTACGACATCCGCCCGACCATCGCGATCACCAAGGCGCATGTGATCCTGCCGGAAGTCATCGAAGCCCTGCAGAGCGGCCGCCTGAAGGCCGACGGCCATTTCCTCACCACTGGCGGTGCCGCGATGGTGACCAAGGCCGCCATCGAACCCGTGTGGTACCTGCCCGAGGTGGCGCGCCGCTTCGGCTGCTCCGAAACCGACCTGCGCCGCACGCTGTTCGAGGAGACCGGCGGCATGTACCCCGAGCTGGTCACGCGCTCCGACCTCGAAGTGTTCCTGCCGCCCATCGGCGGGCAAACGCTCTACATCTTCGGCAACCCGCGTGACCTGGCCAACCCCGAGGTCGAGCTCACCGCGCGCATCCACGACGAGTGCAACGGCTCGGACGTGTTCGGCTCCGACATCTGCACCTGCCGGCCCTACCTCACGCACGCCATCGAGGAGTGCATTCAGGGCGCGCAGCGCGGCGGCGTCGGCCTCATCGCGTACTCGCGCAAGGAAGGCCGCGCGCTCGGCGAAGTCACCAAGTTCCTGGTCTACAACGCGCGCAAGCGCCAGGTGGGCGGCGACACGGCCGACCAGTATTTCGCGCGCACCGAGTGCGTGGCCGGCGTGCAGGACATGCGCTTCCAGGAGCTGATGCCCGACGTCTTCCACTGGCTGGGCATCAAGAAGATCCATCGGCTCGTGTCGATGAGCAACATGAAGTTCGATGCGATCACCGGCTCGGGCATCGAGATCGGCGAGCGCGTGAACATTCCCGACGCGCTGATTCCGGCCGACGCCCGCGTCGAGATGGACGCCAAGATGGCCGCCGGCTATTTCACGCCCGGCCCGGTGCCGGACGCAGAAGAACTGAAGAAGGCCAAGGGCCGGGGATTGAGCGAATGAGCAACCGCAACAGCGACGACAAGAACATGCCCGTCGACGGCTCCGGCAGCCTGCCGCCAGGCGGCGCGGGCAAGGTCGATCCGTCCATCGAGTTCACAGCCGACACCGCGCACCCGGCCGGCGCGGCCAGCCTGCTGCGCACCACCGCAGCCATTCGCCAGCGCGCGGGCGCCCTGCTGGCGCGCGCGCGCCGAGGCGAATCGCCGTGGTTCCGCATCGGCGGCGACAACATGCTCGAAGACGCGGCGCGCACCGTCGCCGAGGTCACGCGCGAGCGCTACCCGTGGGACACCATCCCGTACCACAGCCGCTGGCGCCATTTCGAGGCTGGCGGTGTCAATCGCCTCGAAGAACTCGACGCATTGCTTGGCGAATGCGACGCCCGCCAGCGCGCCCGGGCCCACATCGACCTGGTGCTGGTGAGCGTGCTGCTCGACGCCGGTGCCGGCCCCGACTGGCACTACATCGAATCGGCCACCGGCGAGCGCTTCACGCGTTCCGAGGGGCTGGGCGTGGCGAGCTACCACGCGTTCATGAGCGGGCTTTTCTCGTCCGACCCAAACCACCCCTACCAGGCCGATGCGGCCGGCCTGCGCGGCCTGGTCACCGACCGGCTCGGCGACGCCTTCCAGGTCAGCGAGGTGAATCCGCTGGTCGGCCTGGCGGGCCGCACCACGCTGCTGCGCCGGCTCGGCGAGGCCATGAGCGAGCAGCCCGAGACCTTCGGTGACGACGGCCGGCCCGGTGGCCTGTTCGACGCGCTGGTCGGCCCCTACGGCCCGGCCGCTCCGCCCACCGCGGAGATCACCGCGCACCAGATCCTCTCGCTGCTGCTCGAAACGCTGTCGCGCATCTGGCCCTCGGCCAATGCCGTCGACAGCATCGCGGCCGACGGGAGCGACAGCGCGGGCGGCATCGGCTCCGGCGACCCGGCGCTGGCACTGGGCGACTGCTGGCGCCACAGCGCAGTGCGCGGCCCCGGCCTCACCAACGGCTGGATGCCCTTTCACAAGCTCTCGCAGTGGCTCACGTATTCGCTGCTCGAACCCTTCGAATGGGCCGGCGTGAAGGTGCGCCACCTCGATGCGCTCACCGCCCTGCCCGAGTACCGCAACGGCGGCCTGCTGATCGACAGCGGCGTGATCGTGCCGAAGGACCCGGCCTTTCTCACCCGCCGCTGGAAGGCGAGCGACGAATTCATCGTCGAATGGCGCGCGCTCACCGTGGCGCTGCTCGACGAAGTGGCGCCGCGCGTGCGCAAGGTGCTCGACCGCACCGAGGAAGAGCTGCCGCTGGCCTGCGTGCTCGAAGGCGGCACCTGGGCCGCGGGCCGGGCGCTGGCACAACGCTTGCGTGACGGTGCTCCACCTCTGTTGATCGAGAGCGACGGCACCGTCTTTTAGACTCCCGGGTTCAGCAGCAACGGTAGAAAAAATCCAATGAGCAACGTCCACCTCGTCAATCACCCCCTCGTCCAGCACAAGCTCACGCTGATGCGCCGCAAGGATGCGTCCACCAACAGCTTCCGCCGGCTCCTCAATGAAATCAGCATGCTGATGGCCTATGAGGTCACGCGCGACATGCCGATGCAGGACATCGAGGTCGAAACCCCGCTCGAGACCATGCAGGCCAAAGTCATCGACGGCAAGAAGCTGGTGCTGGTTTCCATCCTGCGCGCCGGCACCGGCATCCTCGACGGCATGCTCACCGTGGTGCCCGGCGCACGCGTCGGCCACATCGGCCTGTACCGTGACCCGAAGACGCTGACGGCCGTCGAGTACTACTTCAAGATGCCCGGCGAAATGGAGAACCGCGACGTGATCGTGGTCGACCCGATGCTGGCCACCGGCAACTCCGCCGTGGCCGCGGTTGAGCGCCTGAAGGAGCTCAACCCCAAGTCGATCAAGTTCGTCTGCCTGCTGACCTGCCCCGAAGGCGTGGCGACGATGCAGAAGGCCCATCCGGATGTGCCGATCTATACCGCAGCGATCGACCGCGAGCTCAATAGCCACGGCTACATCCTGCCCGGCCTTGGCGACGCAGGCGACCGGATTTTCGGCACCAAGTAAGGCCCCGACGCCACGATTCGTGGCGGCCGCGCTGCCCCTCGGGCGGCGACAAGAAGATTTCCATACCTCGAGGAGAAGCACCGTGACAGCACGCCGCCAGTTGATCATCCGTTCCGTCGCCATTGCCGCAGCACTTGCGGCCGGCGCGCCCGGCCTTGCGCTCGCGCAGGCCAAGCTGAAGGTGGCGGCGGTGTACACCGTGCCCTTCGAGCAGCAATGGGTGGGCCGCATCCACAAGGCGCTGAAGGCTGCCGAGGCACGCGGCGAGATCGAATACAAGGCCACCGAGAACGTCAGCAACGCCGACTACGAGCGCGTGATGCGCGAGTACGCCACGGCCGGCAACCAGCTGATCCTGGGCGAGGTGTTCGGCGTGGAGGCGGCAGCGCGCAAGGTCGCGAAAGACTTTCCGAAGGTCGCCTTCCTGATGGGCTCGTCGCTCAAGCCGCAGGCGCCCAACTTCAGCGTGTTCGACAACTACATCCAGGAGCCGGCCTACCTGAGCGGCATGGTGGCCGGCGGCATGACGAAGAGCAATCGCATCGGCATGGTCGGCGGCTTCCCGATTCCCGAAGTGAACCGGCTGATGAACGCGTTCATGGCCGGCGCGAAGGAAACGAACCCGAAGGTCGAGTTCAGCGTGAGCTTCATCAACAGCTGGTTCGACCCGCCGAAGGCCAAGGAAGCGGCCTTCGCCATGATCGACAAGGGCGCTGACGTGATGTACGCCGAGCGCTTCGGCGTCTCGGACGCGGCCAAGGAAAAGGGCAAGCTCGCCATCGGCAACGTGATCGACACGCAGAGCCAGTACCCAGACACGGTGGTCGCTTCGGCCCTGTGGAATTTCGAGCCCGCGGCCGACCGCGCGATCAAGCTCGTGAAGGAAGGCAAGTTCGCGGCCGAAGACTACGGCGTGTATGCGCAGATGAAGCACAAGGGCTCCGAGCTGGCGCCGCTGGGCACCTTCGAGAAGAAAGTGCCTGCCGACATCGTCGCCAAGGTGAAGGCCAGGCAGGCTGACATCCTCTCGGGCAAGTTCATCGTGAAGGTGGACGACGCGCAACCGAAGTCCACCGCAAAGTGAGCGCGCCGATGAAGATCCGCTGGGCTTCCCTTCTCGCGGCCGGCGTGCTGGCCCTTGGCCTCGTGGGCTGCGTTGGCGTCTACAAGGGTACCGGCGTCAGCATCAACAGCAGCACGCGCCTGGACGACACCCCGCGCATCGCGGTGCTCTCGGCCTTCGAGCCCGAGCTCAAGCTGCTGCTCACGCGTCTGCAAGGCCCCGTGAAGCACAGCGTGAACGGCGTGGAGTTCACCACCGGCACGCTCGAAGGCAAGCCCGTGGTGCTGTTCCTGTCGGGCATCAGCATGACGAACGCGACGATGAACACGCAGCTCGTGCTCAACCGCTTTCGCGTGACGAACATCGTGTTCAGCGGCATTGCGGGTGGCGTGAATCCATCGCTGCATGTCGGCGACGTCACGGTGCCGGCGCAATGGGGCCAGTACCTCGAAGTGCTGATGGCGCGCGAAACCGCGCCCGGCAAATACGCTGCGCCGCCCTTCATCACCGATGCCACGCTGCCCAACTTCGGCATGATGTTCCCGCGCCCGGTGGAGGTGCGCTCGGCCGCGCGTCCGGAGATCCAGCGCAAGTTCTGGTTCGAAGCCGATCCGAAGATGCTCGAGGTGGCACGCAGCATCCGCAACGTCGACCTGGCCAACTGCAGCGCCGGCAAGTGCCTGCCGCGCAAGCCCCAGCTGGTGGTCGGTGGCAACGGTGTCTCGGGCCAGGCCTTCATGGACAACAAGGCCTACCGCGAATACACCTACAAGACCTTCCAGGCCAACGTGCTCGACATGGAAACCGCAGCCGTGGGCATGGTCGCCTACAGCAACGGCGTGCCCTACATCGCCTTCCGCTCGCTCAGCGACCTCGCGGGCGGCGGCGACGGCGAGAACGAGATGGGCACCTTCATGGGCATCGCGGCGGACAACTCCGCCAAGGTCATGCTGGCTTTCCTGGCTGCGTGGAAGTGACCCCGCCTTCACTCCCTCCCACGGAGGGAGGAAGCGACGCCACCGTCCTGCGCCTCCAGGGCATCACCAAGCGCTTCGGCAGCCTCGTCGCCAACGACGCCATTTCCCTCGACCTGCAGGCCGGCGAAGTGCTCGCGCTGCTCGGCGAGAACGGCGCGGGCAAGTCGACGCTGATGTCTATCTTGTTCGGCCACTACGTCGCCGACGAAGGCAGCATCGAAGTCTTCGGCGCGCCGCTGCCTCCGGGCAACCCCAAGGCAGCGCTCGCTGCCGGCGTGGGCATGGTGCACCAGCATTTCACGCTGGCGGACAACCTCAGCGTGCTCGACAACGTGATGATGGGCACGGAGCCTCTATGGCGCCCGGTGTCGCGCCGCGCGGCCGCTCGCGCCCGGCTGCTCGATGTGGCTCAACGCTTCGGCCTGCCGGTGCAGCCCGACGCTCAAATTGGCAACCTGTCGGTGGGCGAACGACAGCGTGTGGAAATTCTCAAGGCGCTGTATCGCGGCGCGCGCATCCTGATCCTCGATGAGCCGACCGCCGTGCTGACGCCGCAGGAAAGCGAGGCACTGTTCGCCACGCTCGCGCAGATGGTGGCGCAGGGGCTGTCGGTGATCTTCATCAGCCACAAGCTCGGCGAGGTGCTGCGCGTATCGCACCGCATCGCCGTGCTGCGTGGCGGCAAGCTCGTGGCCGAAGCGCGCACGGCCGATACCACGCAGGCACAGCTCGCGCTGTGGATGGTCGGGCATGCAGTCGATGTGCCGCAGCGGCGGCCAGCCAAGTCGGTGGGCGATGCCGTCTGCGTTCTCGACCACGTGAGCACCGCATCAGACAAGAACGGCGGGCAAGACCGGCTGCGCGAGGTGTCGCTGACGCTGCGGGCTGGCGAGATCACCGCCATCGCCGGTGTTTCTGGCAACGGGCAGGTGGCGCTGGCCGAGCTGCTGTGCGGCACGCGCCGCGCCACGTCAGGCACCGCTCAGCTGATGGGCCGCGCCTTGCCGCCCTCGCCCGCCCGGCTGGTGCAGCGCGGCGTTGCGCGCATTCCTGAAGACCGGCACGCCGTCGGTGTGGTCGGCGACCTGCCGGTGTGGGAGAACGCTGTGTCGGAGCGCCTGCGCAGCCCGGTGTTCTCGCGCTGGTCGTGGATCGTGAAGCGCGCGGCCGCCCGCCTGCATGCGCGACGCATCGAAAAAGCATTCGACGTGCGCGGCGCCGGCCTGATGGCGCCGGCCCGTTCGCTCTCCGGCGGGAACATGCAGAAACTGATTCTGGGCCGCGCCCTGCTGGCGCCCGAGCAGCCCGAAATGGCCAAGGGCGACGACAACAAGAAGTACCCGAACCGCGCGCCGCGCCTGATCGTCGCGCACCAGCCGACCTGGGGCCTCGACATCGGCGCCGTGGCCTATGTGCAGCAGCAGCTGATTGCCGCGCGCGATGCCGGCGCGGCGGTGCTGGTGATTTCCGACGACCTCGACGAAGTGCTCGCGCTCGGCGACCGCGTGGCCGTGATGCACGGCGGCCATCTGGGCGAGGCACGCCCGGCCGCGGCCTGGACACGCGAAGCCATCGGGCTGGCCATGGCCGGCGCGACGGCTGCGCACGCCAAGGGAGCCACGCCATGATGCGGCTCGAACGGCGCCACGAAACCTCGCGCATGGCGCTGGTGCTTGCGCCCATCGGCGCGGTCGTCTTCACCATGGCAGTCAGCGCGCTACTCGTGCTGTGGGCCGGTGCGCCGGTCGGCCGCACCTACGCGCTGCTGCTGCAGGGCGGCTTCGGCTCGGTTTTCGCATGGAGCGAGACGCTGACGCGCGCGATCCCGCTCATCCTCACCGGGCTGGCGGCCACCGTCGCCTTCAAGGCGCGGCTCTTCAACATCGGCGCCGAGGGCCAGCTCTACGCCGGAGCGCTGGCCGCCGTCGCCGTGGGCGGCATGCATGGCGGCACGGGCTTCGAGCTGTCGCCGTGGCTGCTGTTTCCGCTGATGATGCTGGCCGCCGCCGTGGCGGGTGCGCTGATGCTGCTGGGCCCGGCGCTGATGAAGAACAAGCTCGGCGTGGACGAAGTCGTCACCACGCTGCTGATCAACTTCATCGTGCTGCTGGGCGTGTCGGCGCTGCTCGACGGGCCGATGAAAGACCCGAGCGCCATGGGCTGGCCACAGAGCGTGTCGCTGCAGTCCGATCTCGAACTCGGCAAGCTCATCGCACAGACGCGCGTGCACACCGGGCTGCTGTGGGCCGTGTCGCTCGCGGTGATGGTGTGGGCGGTTTTCAAGTACACGGTGCTGGGCTTCGACATCCGCGCTGTGGGTGCGAATACACGCGCCGCGGCCTTTGCGGGCGTGCCGGTGACGCGCACCGTGGTGATGGTGGCGCTGCTCTCGGGTGCGCTGGCCGGGCTGGCGGGCGCGATCGAGGTGGCGGGCCGCACAAGCTACGTCACGCTCGACATGTCGCCGGGCTACGGCTACACGGGCATCGTGATTGCAATGCTGGCGGGGCTGCATCCGCTGGGCGTGATCGCAGCCGCCGTATTCGTTGCGGGCGTGCTGGTCGGTGCAGACACCATGAGCCGTGCGGTCGGTGTGCCGACGTACATCGCCGACGTGATCGTTGCCGCATCGCTGATCGCGGTGCTGGTGGCGACATTGCTGACGCAATACCGGGTGCGGATGAAGAAATGACGGACTTCCTCGACATCCTCGCCAACCCCGCCTTCTGGGTCGCGGTGCTGCGCATCGCCACGCCGCTGATTCTGGGCACGCTCGGCGTGCTGCTTTGCGAGCGCGCGGGCGTGCTCAACCTCGGTATCGAAGGGATCATGGTCGCGGGCGCCTTCACCGGCTGGCTCGCGGTGTATGCGGGTGCGCCGCTGTGGGTGGGCGTCGGCGTGGCCGCGCTCACGGGCATGGTGTTCGGGCTGCTGCATGCCTTTCTGACCGTGGGCCTGGCGCTGTCGCAGCATGTGTCGGGGCTGGGCATCACGCTGCTTGCCACCGCGCTCAGCTACTTCGGCTACCGCGTGAGCTTTCCGAAAGTGAACACGCCGCCGACCATCACGCCGTTTGCGCCGATGGACTGGCTGCCGGTGCCGATCCTGAATGCGCAGACCGCGCTCACGCTATTCGCGCTGCTGCTGGTGCCCATGGTGGGCTGGGTGCTGTACCGCACGCCGCTCGGCCTGGCGCTGCGCATGGTCGGCGAGAACCCGCAGGCGGCCGAGAGCCAGGGCGTGTCGGTCGCGGCCACGCGCACCGGAGCCATCGTCGCGGGCTCGGCGCTGATGGGTGTGGCCGGCTCGTTCCTCACGCTGTCGGCTTTCAATGCCTTCTTCTTCAACATGGTGAACGGCCGCGGCTGGATCTGCGTGGCGCTGGTGGTGTTCGCTTCGTGGCGGCCGGGCAAGGCGCTGATCGGCGCGCTGCTGTTCGCATTCTTCGACGCGCTGCAACTGCGGCTGCAACAATCGGGCGATGCCGTGCTGCCCTACCAGCTGTACCTGATGCTGCCGTACCTGCTGTCGATCCTGGCGCTGGTGCTGGTGGCGCGCAAGGCGAGCTATCCGCAGGCGCTGATGAAGCCCTACCGAAAGGGGGAACGTTGATGACGATGATCGGGTCGCGAGTTCGGGCCACGTCGCTTTCCGCACTGCTGGCGCTCTCCGGCGTCGGGGCCCAGGCGCTGGGAATGGACTACAGCTACGAAGCCTTCAAGACGCCAGACGCGGTCAGCTGGGTTCAGATGTGCGGCACCTGGGGCAAGGACCACCAGGGCACCTACCGCGTGGTGCACGCCGACCAGTACGCGCAGTCGTTCCTGTACGTGCAGTGGATGACGCGCGACGCCAACGGCAGCCTGCATGCCGAGCACACGGTCGCCATCGCTGAACTCGACAACGACCATTCGGAGATCACGCTCACGGATCTAACCTGTCGCGCCACGCCGCGCGGCATCGTGGTGACGGCGAAGGCCGACTCCGGCCACGACGACAAGCTGCGCCGCGTGACCATCGAGGTCGGACCCGTGCCGGGGCAGTACCGGTACCGGGCGCAGAGCACGCGCTGAAGCGGCTCTCCGGCGGCGCTCAAAGCGGCCGAAAATACCGTTCAACCGATCACAGGGCCCCACGATGCTCGACCTCCTCATCACCAACGCCACCCTCCCTGACGGCCGCACCGGCATGTCGATTGCCGTCGAGGGCGGCCGTATCGCCGAAGTGGCCGAAGGCCTCGTCGCCCCGGCGCACGAAACGCTCGATGCGCAAGGCCTGCTGCTCGCGCCCCACTTCGTCGACCCGCATTTCCACATGGACGCCACGCTGAGCTACGGCCTGCCGCGCGTCAACGAAAGCGGCACGCTGCTCGAAGGCATTGCGCTGTGGGGCGAGCTGAAGCCGCTGCTCACGGCCGATGCGCTGATCGAACGCGCGCTGGCCTACTGCGACTGGGCCGTGGCCAAAGGACTGCTGGCCGTGCGCTCTCACGTGGACACCAGCGACCCGAGCCTGCTGGCGGTCGACGCGCTGCTTGAAGTCAAGCGCCGGGTGGCGCCCTACCTCGATCTGCAGTTGGTCGCCTTCCCGCAGGACGGTGTGTTGCGCTCCCCGGGCGGCGTCGAGAACCTGGAACGCGCGCTCGACAAGGGCGTGGACGTGGTCGGCGGCATTCCGCATTTCGAGCGCACCATGGCCGATGGCGCGGCCAGCGTGAAGCTGCTGTGCGAAATAGCGGCCGAGCGCGGCAAGCTGGTCGACATGCATTGCGACGAGTCCGACGACCCGCTCTCGCGCCACATCGAAACGTTGGCCTTCGAGGCGCAGCGCCTCGGCATGCAAGGCCGAGTGACGGGCTCGCACTGCACATCGATGCACTCGATGGACAACTACTACGTGAGCAAGCTGCTGCCGCTGATCGCGCAGAGCGGCGTGTCCGTCATCGCAAACCCGCTCATCAACATCACGCTGCAGGGCCGCCACGACACCTACCCCAAGCGCCGCGGCATGACGCGCGTGCCCGAGCTGATGGCCGCCGGCGTCAACGTTGCCTTCGGCCACGACTGCGTGATGGACCCGTGGTACGGCATGGGCTCGGGCGACATGCTCGAAGTGGCGCACATGGGCCTGCACGTGGCGCAGATGACCAGCCAGGCCGGCATCCGCCAGTGCTTCGAGGCGGTGACGACGAATGCGGCGCGCGTGATGCACCTGCAGGGCTACGGCGTCGAGGCGGGCTGCGACGCGAGCTTCGTGCTGCTGCAGGCGCGCGATCCGGTCGAGGCGATTCGCCTGCGCGCCACGCGACTCAAGGTGTTTCGCAAGGGGCGCTTGCTGGCCGAAACGCCTGCCGCCACTGCAAGCCTGCACCTCGCGGGACGCGACGCCGCAACGAGCTGGATGGCGCCGAAGCGCGCCGGCTGAGCGAGGCCGTCAGCCGGGCGGCAACGGCAGCCGCAGGCGTGCATGCAGGCCCTTGCCCGGGGGTGTCTCCAGTTCGAGCCGACCGCCATGCGCCTGTGCGATGCGCTGCACGATGGCCAGGCCGAGCCCCGCACCTGCCGTCCCGCCGCGATCCGCATCGCCACGGCGAAACGCCTGCTTGAGAGCATCCGCCTCGGCCGGGTCGATGCCGTCGCCGTGGTCGACGACTTCGACAATCGCCTCCTGCCCCACCACGCGCGTCGACAGCGTGACCGGCGCCCGGCCGTGGCGCCAGGCGTTCTCGATCAGGTTGCCGATGGCGCGCTGCATGGCTTGCTGGCGCAGCGGCAGCGTGGGCGCGCCGCCCAGCTGCAGCGCCATGGGCCGGCCATGGTCGGCGCTGGCTGCGCCGAGCGCCCGGGTCATGTCGTCGAGCGATGTCGGCACCGGGAGCTCGTCGCCATCGCCGCGCGCAAAGTCGAGGAACTGGCCGACGATGGCGTCCATTTCTTCCACGCTGCGCGTCATGCTGCTCACGAGCTCGGGCTCCATGCGGTCGCGCAATATTTCCACGCCCAGGCGCAGCTTGGTGAGCGGCGTGCGCAGATCGTGCGAGATGCCGGCCAGCATCAAGGCGCGCTCGCGCTCGGTCTGGCGCAGGCTGCCGACCAGTTGATTGAAGCTGCGGCTCACGGTCGCGACTTCGGTGGGGCCGTCTTCGGGCAGCGGCATGGGCTCGCGGCCCGCCGCCAGCGTGTGCGCGGCCTCCACCACGCGCACCAGCGGCCGGTTGAGCCGGCGCTGGAACCAAAGCGCACCCGCCAGCGCGAGCAACGCGCTCCCTACAGATACCGCCACCAGCGCACCCGTGAATTCGCGCGCGGGCAAGAGGCCGGGCATCACGACCCAGTGATCGCTTCCGTCGAGCGTGAGCCGCAGCGCCAGGCCGCCGTCGGGCTCGCGGCGCCACACGGCCTCCACGCCCTGGCTCGCGATGCGCGCCGACACCGAGCGCACGAAGCCGCGCTCCAGCGGCGTGAGCAGTGCGCGCGGGCCGTGCGCCTTGTCGGCACGGCCGGCCATCGCCTGCTGGTTGAACCCCTCCACGAATGCCGGCCGCTGGGCCGGCGGCAGTGCCAGCATGCCCGCGCGGATGGCTGCCACGTTGCGCGCCACGCTCTCGGCAATCTGGTCGAGCCGTGGCTTGATGACCATCTCGCGCAACAGCAACCCGCCGCCGATCTGGCCCAGCGCGATGAGCAGCACGAGCAGCAGCGCGTTGCGCCCGAACAGGCTGCGCGGAAAGAGCTTCATAGCACGAACAGGTAACCCACGCCCCAGACCGTGCGGATGTGGCGCGGCTGCGCGGAATCGGCCTCGATCAGCTTGCGCAGGCGCATGACCTGCACGTCGATGCTGCGGTCGGTGGCCTCGTGCTCGCGGCCGTGGGCCAGCTCGATCAGGCGCTCGCGGCCCAGCGGCCGGTTGGCGTTGAGTGCCAGCGCCTGCAGCAGCGAAAACTCACCGGTGGTCAGGGGGATGTCTTCTTTCGCGCCCTCCACCTCGCGCTCGAGGCGTCGCTCGCCAAGGTGCAGCGTGAAGGCGCCGAAGCGCACGCTTTCCTGCACCGGCGCCGGCCCGGTGTGCGCGCCCAGCATGCGCTGGCGCCGCACCAGCGCCTGGATGCGCGCCAGCAACTCGCGCGGGTTGAAGGGCTTCGGCAGATAGTCGTCGGCGCCCATTTCGAGGCCGACGATGCGGTCGACCGGGTCGCCGCGCGCGGTCAGCATCAGGATGGGAATGGTCTCGCCCTGAGCGCGCAGCCGGCGGCACACGGCCAGGCCGTCTTCGCCGGGCATCATGACGTCGAGCACCAGCACGTCGAAGCGCTCGCGCGCGAGCAGCTTGTCGAGCGGCTGGGCGCTCTCGACGGTGCGCACGGCATAGCCCTGGTCGCCGAGGTAGCGCTGCAGCAGCGCGCGCAGGTCGGCTTCGTCGTCGGCAATCAGGATGCGGGCCAGCGCTTCGGTCATGCGGCGAATCGTAACGGCGGCTGCCCTGCCCGGTCGCGCGGGAATTCATGACAAACGATGACAGAGCCCCGGACGGCCGCTCACGGATTGTCATGAACGCACCGCGCTGCGCCATGGTCGGCTCACATCTCGCGGCCACAGTCGCTTTCACGGCTTCGCGAGGTGCGCAGCCGGCACCGCAAGGAGTCTTGAACATGAAGCGCGTTCTTTCCCTGTCCACTTCCGCCGCGCTGGCCGGCGTGCTGCTGGCGGCGGCCTTCACGGCCACCGAGGCTGGCGCTGCCAGCCGGCATGTCGTGCGGCCCAACGCCGCGGGTGGCACCACCGCCACGAACATGCGCGCGGTACGCGGGCCCGGCGGAGGCTATGCAGCCCGCGCCGGCACGACCTCGGTCAACCCCGACGGCTCGGCCAGCCACCGCAGTGGCTTCGCTGCAGCCGGCACGCGCGGCAGCGCAGAAAGCAGCGGCAGCGCGAGCCGCGACGCATCGGGCAACGTGACCCAGAGCCGCAGCACCACCGCCACCAGCGCCGCCACCGGCAACAGCGTGCAGAGCAGCACGAGCTACAACAGCGCCACCGGCCTGACGCACAGCGCCATCTGCTACAGCGCGGCCGGCGCGGTCATTCCCTGCCGTTGATGCAAGGGAGCGTGACCATGACAACCCGCCACGTCCTGCCGCTGCTGCTCGCAGCCGTGTCCTTCGCCGCCTGCGCCCAGGCGCCCGATGCCGGCCGCGCCGAACAGATGCGCACCGAGCTGCACAAGCGCTTCGGCGCCGCCGACACCAACGTCGATGGCCGCCTCACACGCGACGAAGCACGCGGCAAGATGCCGTGGGTCTACCGCAACTTCGACGCCATCGACAGCGCTCACGCGGGCTCGGTGACGATGGCGCAGATCGAGGCCTATGCCGTGACCCAGCAACGCAGCAGCCGGCAGAAATAGCATGTCCTTCGACCTGATCCGCGAGGCGATGGGGCCGGGCATCGCGCTGTGGCTGACCGGCCTGCTCGTCTTCGTGCTGGCCGCAGCCACGCTCGAAGGCCTGGTGCAGAGCTTCGTGCGGCGCCAGGCCTACGACTGGCGCGCCTACGGCGCCTCGCTGGCCGACGCGGTGGGCCGGCGCGCGGTCGATGCGCTGGGCCTGTCGATTGCCGCGCCGGTGCTGGCCTGGGCGCATGCACACCGGGTCGACACCATTTCGCTGTCGACGCCCGCGGCCTTCGCACTGCTCTTCGTGGGGCAGGAGTTCTGCTACTACTGGTATCACCGCGCGGCACACCGCGTGCGCTGGTTCTGGGCCACGCACGCGGTGCACCACTCGCCCAACGAGCTCACGCTGGCTGCCGCGTTGCGCCTGGGCTGGACGGGCAAGCTCACCGGCACGGCCCTGTTCTTCGCGCCGCTGGTGTGGCTGGGCTTTCCGCCGCTGGCGGTGGTGGCCACGCTGGCGGCCAACCTGCTCTACCAGTTCTGGCTGCACGCGCCGTGGATGCCGCGCCTGGGGCCGCTCGAATGGGTGCTGAACACGCCGACTCACCACAAGGTGCATCACGCGTCGAACCCGGAATACCTCGACCGCAACTACGGCGGCGTGCTGATCGTGTTCGACCGGATGTTCGGCACCTTCGCTGCCGAGCGCGAGGACGTGACGCTGCGCTACGGCCTCACCACGCCGCTGCGCACCCACAACCCGTTGCACATCGCCTTCCACGAGTGGGCGAACCTGGGCCGCGACCTCTGGAAGGCCGACGGCTGGCGCGCGAAAATCTCGACCCTCTTCGGTCCTCCGGGAGCTTCGTCATGACACATTTGCTGCGGATCTGCGCGGCCTGGCTGGGCATGCTGGCCTTCTTTCCGGCGATGGCGCAGCAAGTTGGCGCGCCGGTCGCCCCCACCGGCGTGCAACGGCTTGCCGACGTGCCCTACGGCCCCGATGCACGCCAGCACATGGACGTCTATCTGCCACCGAACGCACGCAACGCCCCGGTGCTCGTGATGGTCCATGGCGGCGCGTGGATGTTCGGCAACAAGGCAGCCGCCTCGGTGGTCGACATGAAGATCGAGCACTGGGTGCGCGACCAGGGCTTCATCCTGGTGTCGGTGGGCTACCGCTTCGTGCCGCAGGTCGACGTGATGCAGCAGGCTCAGGACGTGGCGCGCGCGGTGGCCACTGCGCAGGCAAGCGCGCCTTCGTGGGGCGGCGATGCGGGCCGCTTCGTGCTCATGGGCCATTCGGCCGGCGCGCACCTTGTTGCGCTGGTCAGTGCATCGCCCGACATCGCGCGGCAGCAAGGCGCACGTCCGTGGCTCGGCACCGTGGCACTCGACAGCGCTGCGCTGGACACTGCGGCACTGATGCGACGTCGCCACATGCCCTTCTATGACCGCGTGTTCGGCAACGACCCCGCCTACTGGCGCACCGTATCGCCCACCGACACCCTTGCGCTTGGTGCACCGCCGATGCTGCTGGTGTGCTCGACCCAGCGGCGCGATGGCTCGTGCACGCAGGCGAATCAGTTCGCGACTCGGGTCACGGCAATTGGTGGCCGCGCGGAGGTAGTGCCTGAAGACCTCTCGCACGCGCAGATCGACGGTGAACTGGGCCTGCCCGGTGCATACACGGCGTCGGTCGACGTGTTCATCCGATCCCTGCGCAAGGCGCCGGGCGAACGCTAGGCCACGCGATCCGGCTGCGGCTCGGGCGCCAGTTGCTGCGCAAGCGCCTCCAGCGCCTCGCCCACCGGCCGCTCGACCTTCAGCGAAAGCAGCGCGTCCGCGCGCGTGCGCCCCAGGTTCACCGCCGCCACCGGTTTGCCCGCCGCGGCGGCCGCCTGCACGAAGCGAAAGCCCGAATACACCATCAGCGACGAACCGGCCACGAGCACCGCATCGGCCTCCTCCAGCGCCGCGAAGGCGGCCGTGACGCGCTCCTTCGGCACGCTTTCGCCGAAGAACACAACGTCGGGCTTGAGCAAGCCGCCGCAGTGCGTGCACGCGGGCACCTCGAAGGCGGAGAAATCATGGCCCTGGAGATCGGCGTCGCCGTCGGGTGCGGCACGGGCTTCGAGTGCGGCCCAACTCGGATTGCGCTGCCGCAATTCGAGTTGCAGCGCCGCGCGCGGCGTGCGCCGCTCGCAGGCCATGCAGCGCACGGTGTCGATGCGCCCGTGCAGGTCGATGGCGCCGCGGCTGCCGGCCGCTTCGTGCAAGCCATCGACGTTCTGCGTGAGCAGCGAACCCACACGACCCGCCGCCTCCAGCCGTGCCAGTGCACGGTGCGCCGCACCCGGGCGGGCGCCGGCCATGGTCGGCCAGCCGATCAGGCTGCGCGCCCAGTAACGGCGACGCGTGGATTCCTCGCCCATGAAGGCCTGGTAGGTGACGGGCGATGGGCGCTTCCATTCGCCCTCGACATCCCGGTAGTCGGGAATGCCCGATTCGGTGCTGCACCCCGCGCCGGTGAGCACGAAGAGCTTGCGGTGGCGGGTGGCGAAGTCGGCGAGCGCAGTGGAATTGGCGTCCATCCGGGGAGCATACGTGGCCGCGCCAGAGGCTGCGCGGCCGGGGAAATAGCCAGCCATTGCGCCCGCAGGCCACTCTTTCTACGATGCCTGCTTCCCCCCAAAAAAGGAATTCGCATGCAAGTACAAGGCGCCTGCCACTGCGGCCAGATCACCTTCGAAGCCGACATCGATCCGGAGAAGGTTTCGCTGTGCAATTGCAGCGACTGCCAGGTGCTGTCGGGCTCCGCCTACCGCGTGTCGGTGCCTGTGCCGGCCTCCAGCTTCCGGCTGCTGACCGGCACGCCGAAGACCTACGTGAAGACGGCGGACAGCGGTGCGCGGCGACGGCACGGCTTCTGCGCGAACTGCGGCTCCCCGATCTGGGCGGCCGCGGACAGCGACACGCCGCCAAGCTATGCGCTGCGCGTGGGAGCGCTGGCGCAGCGCGCATTGCTGCCCCCGCATCGCCGTATCTGGTGCCGCTCCGCGCTGGCGTGGTCGGAAGACCTGAGCGGGCTACCGGCCATCGACGGGCAACCCTCCTGAGCGCGGCAGCCTTAGAAGCGGACGCAGACGGATTGCCGCTCCTGCAGCACCGCCTCTTGAGCGAATCGCTGGCGGTAGGTGCCGATGATGCTGGCGATGGCGGCGTCGTCCTTGTCGCTGCGCGGATGCAGCAGCACCACCACCAGCTTGGAGCGCTCGCGCACCACCTCGCCCGACACGCCACGCCATTGGCCGGCGGCATCGATCACCGTCAGGCCCTGCGGAAAAGCCGGCGTCATGGTGGTGTCGAGAAAGCCCGTCCACTCCGCATCCGACACCTGGCCGCCCGAGGGAATGGCCCGGCCGAAATAGAGCGTGTCACGTTCGAAGGTCTCGAAGCTGCTCCCGCAGGCTTTCGCAGCACCGGGCGCCGATGGCAAGGCGCTGCATCCGGCGAGCGCCGCGGCCATCGCGACGGCTGCCAGCGCGGTGCGGACAAGGGGCGAAATACCTGTAGTCATGCGAATACCTCCATGCGTGATCAACCCGGTAGAAAGACCAGCGGCGCGGGCTGGCCCTCGGCGGGCGGCGTACCGTGGTCGAGCAGGCGCCAGCCGGGACTCCAGCGCGACAGACTGCCTTCGGCAACGGCGGCCTCCAGTGTCGTAGCTCTCCAGCCCCTTCGACAGTTCGGCGTTGATCGAGAGGCTCATGGGCGACGCGGATCAAGCCTCGGGCGCGATGGCCTCGGCGTATTCGTAGAGCGCGCCGAGGATTTCCTCGCCACGCTCGTCGGCGTTCTCGGACAGCGCATCGACCTCGCTGAACAGCATCTCGATGGTGCGCGCCCCGCCCTCGCCCTTGAAGAGCTTCGCCACGCGCAGGGCTTCCCAGCGTTCGGCCTCGTCCTCGTTGAGCAGCTCGGGCCAGTTGCGTGCGCGGTAGCGGAACAGGATCTCGTCGAGCCGTCCGTCGTCGAAGCCGGTGCGGTCCTTGGCCAGTTCTTCGGGCGACAGGCCGCGCAGCTGGTTGAGGCGCCGGCGGTCGGCGTTGCCGACGAAGCCGCCGTAGAGGTCTTCGTCGACGTCGGGCGTGGCCTCCTTCGGCCGGGCGTACACCTGTGACCAGATGGCGCTCATGTCGGGCAGGTCGCGCGCGATGGCGGCATGGCGCATGGCCGTGTCGAGGTCGACGCCCCAGCGCTCGGCCATGGCCGGTGCCAGCGTGCGCAGGTTGCCGACCACCATCGGCGACTTGTTCAGGTGCACGCCCTTCACGGGCAGGCGCACCACGCCTTCGGGCAGGTCGGCCGTGCGGGTGAACAGGCGCAGCCGCAGCGTGTCGGCGTCGATGTCGCGCAGCTCGCTCGGGTCGTGGGCAAGGTCCCAGGCAAGCAGCTCGTTCTTGTTGGTCGGATGGCTGGCCAGCGGCCACATCACGGCCAGGCAGCCGCGCTCGACCGGAAACATGCCCGAGACGTGCAGGAAGGGCTTCGCGGTTTCGCGCATCGCGGGCAAGCCTAGTTCGCTGGCAACGCGGTCTTTCTTGTGCAGGCCGAATGCGAAGTCGAACAGCTTGGGCTGCTTGTCGCGGATCAGGCGTGCCAGTGCAATGGTGGCGCGCACGTCGGAAAGCGCATCGTGCGCCGACTCGTGCAGCAGGCCGTTGGCACGCGCCAGGTCTTCGAGCTTGAAGCTGGGCTTGCCGTCTTCCTTCTTCGGCCACTCGATGCCGTCGGGGCGCAGCGCGTACGTGAGGCGCACCACGTCGAGCAGGTCCCAGCGGCCGCAGTCGTTCTGCCATTCGCGCGCATACGGGTCGATCAGGTTGCGCCAGAACAGGAAGCGCGTGACCTCGTCGTCGAAGCGAATCGTGTTGTAGCCCACACCGATGGTGCCGGGCTGCGAGAAGGCGCGCTCGATGTGCGCGGCGAATTCATGCTCGGGAATGCCACGCTCCAGGCACACCTGCGGCGTGATGCCGGTGATCAGGCAGGCCTCGGGGCTGGGCAGATAGTCCGGCGCGGGCTTGCAGTAGATCATCAGCGGCTCGCCGACTTCGTTGAGCTCGGCGTCGGTGCGGATGGCGGCGAACTGCGAGGGACGGTCGCGACGCGGCACCGCGCCGAAGGTTTCGTAGTCGTGCCAGAGAAAGGTATGGTTCATTCAGAGCAAGGGTGAAAACAAGCGCGCAATGGCGTCGCCGAGGCGGCGCCAGAAACTCTGGTGCCGGTTGCCGCGCACCGCGCTGGAACTCTGCAGGTCGGTCTCGAACTGCGCCGCCAGCGGCCGGGTCAGTTCCGGACCATAAACCACCGCGCACACCTCGAAGTTGAGGCGGAAGCTGCGGTTGTCGAAATTCGCGGTGCCGATCATCGCGCAATGGTCGTCGACCACCAAGGTCTTGGAGTGCAGCATGCGCGCCTTGTACTCCCAGACCTTCACGCCGGCGGCGATGAGCTCGTCGAAGTACGAGCGCGCGGCGGCGCTCACGACGGCTGAGTCGCTGCGGCGCGGCACGAGCAGGCGCACATCGACGCCGCGCAATGCGGCACTGGTGAGCGCCATCAGCGCCGGCTCGCCGGGCACGAAGTACGGCGTAGTGAGCCAGGCGCGATGCGTGGCCGAATGGATCGCCTCGACGTGCATCCGGTGGATGGCTTCCATCGCATTGTCGGGGCCGCTGGTGACGATCTGCACGGGGATGTCGCCGGCTTCCAGCTGCGGCAGCATGGCGTTCAGGGTGTCGTCCATGCCACGCGGGTCTTCACCGGTGGCGTAGGTCCAGTCTTCAAGGAAGGTGGTTTGCAGCCAGCGCACCGCGCTGCCCTCGATGCGCAGGTGCACGTCATGGTAGGCGTCGGGGTTGGTGCGCTTGTCTTCCTCGTCGGTGATGTTCACGCCGCCCGTGAAGCCGACGCGACCGTCGCACACCACGATCTTGCGGTGGGTGCGGTAGTTGGTCACCGGGCGCAGGCGCCGGCCAATCTTGGTGTCGTGAAACAGCGCGACCTTCACGCCTGCCTCGAGCATCGGCGCCATGAAATTGCGGCCGATGCGCTTGGAGCCCAGTGCGTCGATCAGCAGCCGCACCGTCACGCCCTGCTTCGCGCGCTCGATCAGCAGGTCGCGCAAGGCAGTGCCGATCTTGTCGGGCTCGAAGATGTAGTACTCGAGGTGGATGTGGTTCTGCGCGGCGCGCACGGCCTCGAAGATCGCGTCGAAAGTGCGTGCGCCGCCTGAAAGCAGCTCGACATCAACGGCGCTCGACACCGGCAGCCCGCAGGTCGCGGTGCCCAGTTTGGCCATCTGCTGCAGCGCCGGCGGAGCGTTCTGCGCCGCGTCGCGCAGCCGCGCCACGTCGGCCTGGGCGGAGGCGCCAGCGCGGCTGCGCAGGCGCTTGAGCCGCTGTTTTCGCAGGCGCTGCGGCCCGAGAAAGTAGTAGATGACGAAGCCCGCAAACGGCAGCAGCGCCAGCGACAGGATCCAGCTCATGGTGGACACCGGCGCGCGCTTCTGCATCACGATCCAGACCGACAACACCGCGATGTAGCCGCTCCACGCCAGGGAGAGGCCGGTTTTCCATTCGTGGCTGAGTTCGGGGAGGATCAAGGCGAGGAGGCTTCGTGATTTCGGCGGCCCAAAGAAAAAGGCCGGCAGCGTGATGCTACCGGCCTTTGGAGGCGGTTCCGCAACCTCATCGGCCGCGGACTGCCCGGTTCTTTCAACCTGTCGCAGCTTCTTCCGCTTCGGGCTTCGACTTGCCTTCCTTCTTCGAAAGTGGCTGGATGTCGAGCAGCACTTCGTCCTTGTCGTCGAGGTCGACTTCGAGGCGGCCGCCGTCGGTCAGGCGACCGAACAGCAGTTCGTCGGCCAGCGCACGACGGATCGTGTCCTGGATCAGGCGCTGCATCGGGCGTGCGCCCATCAACGGATCGAAGCCCTTCTTCGCCAGGTGCTTGCGCAGCTTGTCGCTGAAGGTGACTTCAACCTTCTTCTCGCTGAGTTGCGTTTCCAACTGGAGCAGGAACTTGTCGACCACGCGCAGGATGATGTTTTCATCGAGCGCCTTGAAGTTGACGATGGCATCCAGCCGGTTGCGGAACTCGGGCGAGAACAGGCGCTTGATGTCGCCCATTTCGTCGCCCGCCTGGCGCGGGTTGGTGAAGCCGATGGTCGCCTTGTTCATGGTCTCGGCACCCGCATTCGTCGTCATGATGATGATGACGTTGCGGAAGTCGGCCTTGCGCCCGTTGTTGTCAGTCAGCGTGCCATGGTCCATGACCTGCAGCAGCACGTTGAAGATGTCCGGGTGCGCCTTCTCGATTTCGTCGAGCAGCAGCACCGCGTGCGGCTTCTTCGTGACGGCCTCGGTCAGCAGACCGCCCTGGTCGAAACCGACGTAGCCCGGAGGCGCGCCGATCAGGCGACTCACCGCATGACGCTCCATGTACTCCGACATGTCGAAGCGGATCAGCTCGATGCCCATGATGTAGGCCAGCTGCTTCGCCGCTTCGGTCTTGCCGACGCCCGTGGGGCCGGAGAACAGGAACGAGCCGATCGGCTTGTCGCCCTTGCCCAGGCCCGAGCGCGCCATCTTGACCGCGGAGGCCAGCACTTCGAGCGCCTTGTCCTGGCCGAACACCACGCTCTTGAGGTCGCGCTCGATGGTCTGCAGCTTGCTGCGGTCGTCGTTGCTGACGTTGGCCGGGGGAATGCGCGCGATCTTCGCCACGATTTCCTCGACTTCCGTCTTGCTGATGGTCTTCTTGCGCTTGCTCGGCGGCAGGATGCGCTGGGCGGCGCCGGCTTCGTCGATGACGTCGATGGCCTTGTCGGGCAGATGACGGTCATTGATGTACTTGGCGCTGAGCTCGGCCGCGGCCTGCAGGGCCGCCACGGCGTACTTCACGCCATGGTGTTCCTCGAAGCGCGACTTCAGGCCCTTCAGGATGTCGACGGTTTCCTGCACCGACGGCTCGACCACGTCGACCTTCTGGAAGCGACGCGAAAGGGCCGCATCCTTTTCGAAGATGCCGCGGTACTCGGTGAAGGTGGTCGCACCGATGCACTTGAGCTGGCCGCTGGAGAGCGCCGGCTTGAGCAGGTTCGACGCGTCGAGCGTGCCGCCCGAGGCCGCGCCCGCACCGATCAGGGTGTGGATTTCGTCGATGAACAGGATGGCGTTCGGCTTGTCCTTGAGCGACTTGAGCACGCCCTTCAGGCGCTGTTCGAAGTCGCCGCGGTACTTGGTACCGGCCAGCAGCGCGCCCATATCGAGCGAGAACACGTTCGACTCGGCAAGGATCTCCGGCACGTCGCCTTGCGTGATGCGCCATGCGAGGCCTTCGGCGATGGCGGTCTTGCCCACGCCGGCTTCACCCACCAGCAGCGGGTTGTTCTTGCGCCGGCGGCACAGGATCTGGATGACGCGCTCGACCTCGTACTCGCGGCCGATCAGCGGATCGATCTTGCCGTCCTTGGCCATCTGGTTGAGGTTTTGCGTGAACTGCTCGAGCGGCGACGCCTTCTCGTTGCGTTCGCCGCCGCCGTCTTCGCCCTCGCCCGAAGGCGCTTCGCCGCTGCCCTTGACGGCTTCAGGCGGATCACTCTTCTTGATGCCGTGGGCAATGAAATTGACCACGTCGAGGCGGGTGACGCCCTGCTGGTGCAGGTAGTACACGGCGTGCGAGTCCTTCTCGCCGAAGATCGCGACCAGCACGTTGGCGCCGGTGACTTCCTTCTTGCCGTTGCCGGTGGACTGCACATGCATGATGGCGCGCTGGATGACGCGCTGGAAACCCAGGGTCGGCTGGGTGTCTACATCGTCGGTACCCGCCACCTGAGGCGTGTTGTCCTTGATGAAGTTGGTGAGCGACGCCCGAAGGTCGTCGACGTTCGCCGAGCAGGCACGCAGAACTTCTGCGGCGCTCGGGTTGTCCAGCAAAGCGAGCAGCAGATGCTCCACGGTGATGAACTCGTGGCGCTGCTGCCGGGCCTCGACAAAGGCCATGTGCAAGCTGACTTCCAGTTCCTGGGCAATCATGTGATTTCCTTTTGCCTTGCTGTAAATAAGTTCTCAGATGGGTTGGAGCTTGCGCAATTCAACAGGTTCACGCAACTGGCTCACTGACACATTGCAGCGGGTGCCCAGCCTGCTGCGCCGCTTCCATGACCTGATTGACCTTGGTGGCCGCCATGTCGCGGGAATAGACCCCACAGACGCCGCGGCCATCGAGGTGGATCTTCAACATGATCTGGGTCGCGGTTTCTCGGTCCTTGCTGAAATATTCCTGCAGCACGACGATCACGAACTCCATGGGGGTGTAGTCGTCGTTCAGCATGACCACCTGGTACATCTGGGGCGGCGCGGTTTTCTGCGGCCGGCGCTCCAGGACGACCGAATCTCCGTCATCCCCGGCCGGCTTCTGAGCCGGCGGAGTGTTGGGAGTTTTGGGAATTCTCGTTGCCATGAAAAAGATTCTATAGAGCGTGCAAGCACCGTGCCGGCGAAAAAAACTTGGTGGCGCGTATCCGACAATTCAAGGGCATTGCGGCGGTTGCGACAGTATTTTTGATGAAGCGCACCCGCGAAGAGCTTTAGGCAAAAAGGGACGGCTGCGACCTGATCGAAGAGCCAATAAAAAGCCCTTGAATTCCTTCTGGAAGTTCAAGGGCTCATTGCATTGCAACGACGTCGCAAGACGTCGAAGCGCACGGCAATTACATGTGGTCGATCATCACTTGGCCGAAGCCCGAGCAGCTCACCTGCGTCGCACCGTCCATCAGGCGGGCGAAGTCATAGGTGACCTTCTTGCTGGCAATCGATTTTTCCATCGAGCTGATGATCAGGTCGGCAGCGTCCTTCCAGCCCATGTGGCGCAGCATCATTTCGGCCGAGAGGATCTCGGAGCCTGGGTTCACGTAGTCTTTGCCGGCGTACTTGGGTGCCGTGCCATGGGTGGCTTCGAACATGGCGACGGTGTCGCTCAGGTTCGCGCCCGGGGCGATGCCGATGCCACCGACCTGCGCAGCCAGCGCGTCGGACACGTAGTCGCCGTTGAGATTGAGCGTGGCAATCACGCTGTACTCGGCGGGACGCAGCAGGATCTGCTGGAGGAACGCATCGGCGATGCTGTCCTTGACGGTGATTTCCTTGCCCGTCTTCGGGTTCTTGAACTTCATCCACGGGCCACCGTCGATCAGTTCGGCACCGAATTCCTTGGCAGCGAGGCCGTAACCCCAATCACGGAAGCCACCTTCGGTGAACTTCATGATGTTGCCCTTGTGCACCAAGGTGACGCTGGGCTTGTCGTTGTCGATGGCGTACTGGAATGCCTTGCGCACGAGGCGCTCGGTGCCTTCCCTCGACACAGGCTTGACGCCGATGCCCGAGGTGTTGGGGAAACGGATCTTCTTGACACCCATCTCGTCCTGCAGGAACTTGATGAGCTTCTTGGCCTTGTCGCTTTCGGCTTCGAACTCGATGCCCGCGTAGATGTCTTCCGAGTTCTCGCGGAAGATCACCATGTTGGTCTTGTGCGGCTCGCGCACTGGGCTCGGCACGCCTTCGAAGTACTGGATGGGGCGCAGGCAAACGTAAAGGTCGAGTTCCTGACGCAGCGCGACGTTCAGCGAGCGGATGCCACCGCCGACGGGCGTGGTCAGAGGGCCCTTGATGGAGACCACGTAGTCGCGCACAGCGTGCAGGGTTTCCTCGGGGAGCCAGACGTCGGGGCCGTAGACCTTGGTCGACTTTTCGCCGGCATAGACCTCCATCCAGTGGATCTTCTTCTTGCCGCCGTAGGCCTTGGCCACCGCTGCGTCCACCACCTTCAGCATCACTGGCGTGATGTCCAGGCCGGTCCCGTCGCCTTCGATGAAAGGAATGATCGGTTGGTCAGGCACATTCAGCGAGTTGTCGGCGTTGACCGTGATCTTCTGACCTTCAGTCGGGACTTTGATGTGCTGATAACTGGTCATGAGGGGGAATGGCTCCGGGATTGACGTAATTTTGACGACTGTCAGCGAATTCAGACACGGGGTGGATTCGCTGTACAGCCCGCGAACAAATCGCTGTACATTTTAGACGCAACCCATCAGCAAGCGTTTGTCAACCGGCGAGCCAATGGGCTCGTTAGTGGCTGACCTTCTGCTCGCCGGGAGGCGTTTCCAACCAATTCTCGATAGAGGAATCATCAATGAGCAAAATTCTCGCAGTCATGATCGCTGGCCTGTTCGCCGCTGGCGCTTACGCCCAAAACCCGGCCGGTACGACGCCTGAGCAAGGTAACGCCACCAACAGCAAGTCGCAGCAACGTGCCGAAGCCAAGAAGGCTGCCAAGCCCGCTGGCCAAGTCAAGGCTGCCGCTGGCGACGAAGCCAAGACGCCCGAAGGCGGCGCCATCGGTGCCGACAAGGCTGCTGCCTCTGGCGAGAAACGCGCAAGCACCCGCGACCAGCGTCGTCGCAACAAGGACGGCAGCGTGAAGCGCAAGTCGACCCAAGGCGGCACGCCTGACATGGCAGGTGCCAAGTAAGTCGGCCCAGCCCAGAAAAGAGCGCTCTTCGGAGCGCTTTTTTTTCGCCTGCCGCAAGCGTTCTGTTGTCAACCGCAGGAATCGGCCTCCGTTGAATGTCTACCTTCCGCAGGGAGGGCAATCCAAATCAACGAATTTCAAAGGATATGTTCATGAACAAGCTGCTCGCAGCCCTGGTCGCCGGTCTCTTCGCTGCCGGTGCTTTCGCTCAACAAGCCGAACCCACCACCGCTGCTCCCGCAGCCGCTCCCAAGACCGCCAAGCACGCGCCTGCCAAGAAGCACGCTGCGGCCAAGAAACACAAGGTCAGCCACGTGGCCAAGGCCCACACAGCCGCTGCCAAGAAGGTGTAAGCTTTCGCGCTCACCGGCAATGCCCGCATCAGCGGGCATTTTTATTGGCGTTTTTTTGATTTAGGCCGGGCCCTGACCCCGCCCTGAAAGAGTTGCCCGATGTTCCAGCGTCTAGCCGCCCTGCTCCTCGCGTCCGCGTCCTTCATGATGCCTGCGCACGCCCAGCAGCAACCCCAGACCGACCTGCCGCGTACGCAGTTGTCGGTCGGCCTGTACAAGATCGATGCGCAGATTGCGCAAACACCCCTGCAACGCGAAATCGGCCTGATGTTCCGCAAGGAAATGCCGCAGGCTGAAGGAATGATCTTCGTGTTCGAGCAGCCTGCCACTCAGTGCTTCTGGATGCGCAACACGATCCTTCCGCTGACCGCCGCCTTCGTGGCCGACGACGGCCGCATCGTCAACTTGGTCGACATGCAACCCATGACCGAGAACTCGCACTGCTCTCTGGAGCCCGTGCGCTACGTCCTCGAAATGAACCAGGGCTGGTTTGCCAAGAAGAACATCAAGAAGGGCGCAAAGCTCGGCGGCGAACTGTTCGCAGCCACCAAACGCTGAGTTTTTGCCGCCTGAAGCCCGCAAAAAAGCCGACCCTTGAGTCGGCTTTTTTGATGGGGAAACCCGGGCTCAGCCGAAGTTCTTGGCGACAAAGTCCCAGTTCACCAGCTTGGCCAGGAAGGTCTCGACGAACTTCGGGCGCAGGTTGCGGTAGTCGATGTAGTAGGCGTGTTCCCAGACGTCTACCGTCAGCAGCGCGCTGTCTGCAGTGGTCAGCGGCGTGCCGGCGGCGCCGGTGTTCACGATATCCACGGAGCCGTCGGCCTTCTTCACCAGCCAGGTCCAGCCCGAGCCGAAGTTGCCCACGGCCGACTTCACGAAGGCTTCCTTGAAGGCGTCGTAGCTGCCCCACTTGGCTTCGATGGCCTTGGCCAGCGCGCCAGTGGGAGCGCCGCCGCCCTGGGGCTTCATGCAGTTCCAGAAGAAGGTGTGGTTCCAGATTTGCGCGGCGTTGTTGTAGATGCCGCCGCTGGACTTCTTGATGATCTCTTCAAGCGTCAGCGACTCGAACTCAGTGCCCTTTTGCAGGTTGTTGAGGTTCACCACGTAGGCGTTGTGGTGCTTGCCGTAGTGGTACTCGAGGGTTTCCTTCGAATACTCGGGTGCCAGCGCGTCGAGGGCGTACGGCAGGGGTGGGAGCACATGTTCCATGGTTTTTTCTCGTGGGTTGGTTGTGGGAATCAGGGATTCTAGGAAGTAATTATTGAGGTAGCGTCGGACGCGTTCCCGTCGCGTCGCCCGGCGTGACGGTCAGGTCGACTTCGCCATCGGCGAGCCGTGCCTTGACGGCGTCGCCCGGCGCCAGTTGCGTTGCGCTGACGATCGCATGACCTTCTGTATCGGTCAGCCACGCATAGCCACGCTGCAAGACCAGTGCCGGATCGAGCAGCCGCATGCGCAAGGCCACGCGTTCCAGGCGCTCACGACGCTGCACCAGTGCACGCCCCAGCTTCAGGGGAAAGTCCGCAGCGATTGACCGGGGCACCTGCGACAGGCGCTCCCGCCTCGACAGCACCGCATACCGAAGGCGCTGCACATGGTGCGCCAGGCGCAGTTGCTGGCGCGTCACAAGGTTCGAGGGTCGACCGAGGCGCCCCGCCGCCTGGTCGACGCGCTGTCCAAGGGCATCAAGGCGCCCGCCCAGCGCATCGCCGAGACGCTCGTCGAGCAGATCGAGCGCACCGAGCCACATGTCGCGCGGCGCACTCACCAATTCTGCCGCGGCGGTTGGCGTGGGCGCGCGCAGATCGGCGCAGAAGTCGGCGATGGTGAAGTCGGTTTCGTGCCCCACACCACTGATCAGCGGCACCGGGCTCTGCACGATGGTGCGCGCCAGGGTCTCATCGTTGAAGGCCCAGAGGTCTTCGATGGAGCCACCGCCACGCACCAGCAGGATCACATCGACGGCGGGTGCAAAGTCATAGAGCGATTGCAGCGCCCGCATCAGTTCGGCCGGCGCATTGGCTCCTTGCACTGCCGCGGGTGCAAGTACGACCGGAATGTGTGGAACGCGTCTTCGTAGCGCCGTCACAACGTCGTGCAAGGCCGCCGCGCCCAGCGACGTGACGACGCCGACCGCGCGCGGCATGGCCGGTAGCGCCCGCTTGCGCGCCGGATCGAAGAGTCCCTCGGCTTCCAGGCGTGCCTTGCGTTGCATGAACTGCTCGAACAAGGCGCCCTGCCCGGCTCGCCGCAAACTCTCTACAACCAGTTGAAGATCGCCGCGTGGCTCGTACACCGCAAGACGCCCGCGCACCTCGACCTGATCGCCATCGCGAGGCGAAAAGTCGAGCAAACCGGCTGCCCGCCGGAACATCGCGCAGCGCAGCTGGCCGGACTCGTCCTTGAGCGCGAAGTAACAATGTCCACTTGACGCGCGCGAAAAACCCGAGATCTCGCCGCGCACGGTCACCGGATTGAAGCGCGCATCGAGCGCGTCGGCCACCGCATGGCACAGCGCGCCCACTGCCCAGACACGCGGCCCGGGCGCGGAATTCGATTCACGCAAGTTCACAAAATGCACGCTCGGCCAAATGCCACTCTTCCACAACGGGCCGCACGCCCCTCGTCATCAGACCCCGGTGCGGGGCAGGCGCACGGTTTCTCGTGCAAGCCATTGATTTCATTGAAAAAAGTGCTGCTCAAAATTCAGTCGATCTAGCGGAAAGGCCGCCCCATGCGGGTCCGGATGAGTTGCGCAGCAGGTTAATCACAAAGTTATCCACAGAATCTGTGCGTCCTTGCCGACACAAAAACAAGGCGCGTGCCGATGGTGGGCTCAGTGGATAATCGCCGCGCATTTGCAGTCTACGGGCCGGAGGATTTTCTTGTTTTCCATCATAGTTGCCGCGGGTTGGCCAATCTGGCCCTTGCTCGCTTGTTCAGTCATTGCGCTCGCGCTGGTTATAGAACGTTTCACGAGTCTCAAGACCGTGAGGGTACTGCCGCCGAAGCTGCTCGACGAAACCATCACCGTGTCGCACGGCGCCATTCCCGGCCCGGACATCGTGACCAAACTTGAACGCAACTCGATGCTCGGCCAGGTGCTGGCCGCAGGCCTGCGAGCGTTGAACGCCAATCCGCGCTGCACCGAAGACGACCTGCGCGCCGCCATGGAGGCCTCCGGCCGCACCGTGGCGCACAAGCTCGAGCGCTACCTGCCTGCCTTGGCTACCATCGCGTCGGCAGCCCCGCTGCTGGGGCTGCTGGGCACGGTGATCGGCATGATCGAGATCTTCGGCTCGCAGTCGCCGGGCAGCGGCGCTGTCGGCTCGGGCAACCCTGCGCAACTGGCGCACGGCATCTCGATCGCGCTCTACAACACGGCCTTCGGCCTGATCGTCGCCATTCCGACGCTGATCTTCTGGCGCTATTTCCGCAGCCGGGTCGACGAATACCTGCTGAATCTCGAACTCTCAGGCGAGCGTTTTGCCCGCCACCTGAACGCCCTGCGCAAATGACCCGCGCCCGCATGCAGTTCCGCCACGGCGCGCGCGACGAGCCGGAGATCAACCTGATCCCGTTCATCGACGTGCTGCTGGTGATCCTGATCTTCCTGATGCTGTCGACCACCTACAGCAAGTTCACCGAGATGCAGCTGCGGCTGCCAACGGCGGACGTCGATGCGCAGCGCGACTACCCGAAGGAAGTGATCGTGGCGGTGTCGGCCGACGGCCGCTACTCGATCAACAAGACCCCGGTGGCCGACCGCAGCGTTGAGACCGTGACGGCCGCCCTCGCCGCCGCGGCCACGGGCGGCAAGGACAGCGTGGTGATCATCAGCGCCGACGCGACCAGCCCGCACCAGGCGGTGGTGACGGTGATGGAGGCCGCGCGCCGCGCCGGCCTGATGCAGATCACCTTCGCCGCACAGTCGACGGCGCAAGCCGGGCACTGAGTGCCTTCCGACGGCAGCAGCGGCAGCACGGGTTCGCCGTCGGCCTCGCGGCTGCAGAACGCCTGGTTGAGCCGCGGCCCTCTGGCTTGCCTGCTGTGGCCGCTGTCGCTCATCTACGCTGCGCTTTTCGCCGCGCGTGGGTGGCTCTATCGCGTGGGATGGCTGCGGACCGAGCGTGTGCGCGTCCCGGTGATCGTGGTTGGCAACGTGATTGCGGGCGGAGCCGGCAAGACGCCGGTCGTGATGGCCGTTGTCCGGCATCTGCAAGAGCGGGGATTTCGGGTCGGCGTGGTGTCGCGCGGCTACGGCCGCCGCACCGATGACTGCCGCGAAGTGCTCAGCGACAGCGATCCGCAAGATGTGGGAGACGAACCCGCGCTGATTCACCATGCCACGAAGGCGCCGGTGTTCGTGGCACGCCAGCGCATCGATGCCGCGCGCACCTTGCTCGAGCGGCATCCGGCCACGCAGGTCATCGTGAGCGACGATGGTCTGCAACACTTGGCGCTTGCGCGCGACATCGAGATCTGCGTGTTCGACGACCGGGGCACCGGCAATGGCTGGCAACTGCCCGCAGGTCCGTTGCGCGAAACCTGGCCACGCCGCTGCGATCTGGTGCTGCACAGCGGGGCACGGCCGGCCTTTGCCGGGGGCCATACGGCCACCCGGGCTCTCGCGCACGATGCGTTGGGCAGTGACGGGAAGCGCGTGCCATTGGCTGCCCTTGCGGGCCAGCCCGTGACAGCACTGGCGGCCATCGCACGGCCCGAGGCCTTCTTCGACATGCTGCGCGCGCGCGGCCTGACGCTCGCCAACACCATCGCCCTGCCCGATCACTTCGATTTCGAAGATTGGCAGCGCCCCGCAGACACGGCGAGCACCCTCATCTGCACCGAAAAAGACGCCATCAAACTGTGGCGCAAGGCGCCCGATGCGCTGGCCGTGCCGCTGGAGTTCGCGCCCTCCGCGGATTTCTTCGCCGCGCTCGACGCAAAGCTATCATCGCTCGATGGATATCAAGCTGCTTGAACTGCTCGTCTGCCCCGTCACCAAGGGGCCGCTGACCTGGAACCCCGAGAAGCAGGAGCTCTGCTCGCGCAGCGCGCGCCTTGCTTATCCGGTGCGCGACGGTATTCCGGTGCTGCTCGAAAACGAAGCACGCACGCTCTCCGACGAAGAGCTCGGGCTGTGAGCTTCACCGTTCTGGTGCCGGCGCGCCTGGCGTCGACACGGCTTCCCAACAAACCGCTGGCCGACATCGCCGGCGTGCCCATGGTGGTGCGCGTGGCGCAGCGCGCCAGCGAATCCGGCGCGGCGCGCGTGGTGGTCGCCGGCGACGACCCGTCGATCATTGCGGCATGCCAGGCGCACGGTGTCGAGGCCATCCTCACTCGCCAGGACCATCCCAGCGGCACCGACCGGCTGGCCGAAGCCTGCGAACTACTGGGCCTGGATGGCGACGACATCGTCATCAACGTTCAAGGCGACGAGCCGCTGATCGACCCCGGGCTGATCGACGCCGTGGCATCCACGCTGGCCACCCATGCAGAAGCCGCGATGAGCACGGCCGCCCACGAAATCGACTCTGTCGACGACTTCATGAACCCCAACGTGGTGAAGGCAGTGCTGGACGCGCAAGGCAACGCCATGTACTTCAGCCGCGCACCAATCCCTTGGTGGCGCGACGGCTCCGCCAACGGTGCGGCGCCTGCGGTGCTGCCTACCCCTGCCCCGCTGCGCCACATCGGCATCTACGGCTATCGCGCGGGCTTCGTGCGACAGTTTCCCTCGCTGCCACCGGCTCCCGTCGAGGCGACCGAGGCACTCGAACAGCTGCGCGCGCTGTGGCACGGCCATCGCATCGCGGTGCACGTGAGCCATGTTGCACCCGGACCGGGCATCGACACGCCCGAAGACCTGGCGCGCGTGCGCGCCGTCTTCGCCGCCGCGCCTCCCGCCTGAGGCGCTCCCATGCCTGCGCGGGCGGTGGAAATTCTTCGAGGGCACGCGTGCTATCCTCGACGCAACTCCGCCTTGCCCAGCCCTCGGGCCGACGCTCGGCGCGACACAAAATCTAAGAACCGTCCGAGGACACCATGAGACTAATTTTGCTGGGCGCGCCCGGGGCGGGCAAAGGCACGCAAGCGGCCTTCATTTGCCAAAAATACAGCATTCCCCAGATTTCGACCGGCGACATGCTGCGCGCAGCCGTCAAGGCAGGCACACCGCTCGGGCTGCAAGCCAAGGCCGTCATGGACGCAGGCGCCCTGGTCAGCGACGACCTGATCATCAATCTCGTCAAGGAACGCATTGCGCAGCCCGATTGCGCAGCCGGCTTCCTGTTCGACGGTTTCCCGCGCACCATTCCTCAAGCCGACGCCATGAAGGCGGCCGGCGTCAAGCTCGACTACGTGCTCGAAATCGACGTGCCCTTCGGCGACATCATCGAACGCATGAGCGGCCGCCGCTCGCACCCGGCCTCGGGGCGCACCTACCACGTCAAGTTCAATCCGCCCAAGGTGGAAGGCAAGGACGACGTCACTGGTGAAGACCTGATCCAGCGCGAAGACGACAAGGAGGAAACCGTGCGCAAGCGGCTCGACGTGTACAGCCAGCAGACGCGGCCACTGGTCGACTACTACTCCGCCTGGGCCAAGACCGACCCAGCCGCCGCGCCGAAGTACCGCGCCATCAAGGGTGTGGGCACGGTCGACGAGATCACGCAGCGTGCGCTGGCTGCACTGAGCAGCTGATCTCGATCTGATTCCCGAAACCGCCCCTTCAACGGGGCGGTTTTGTTTTCACCCCAGCAGTTCCAGCATCAGCGCGATGCGCGCCTTCACGGGTGTCAGCGCGCCCGCATCACGGAGCTGGTCCCCGGCCTTCGGCAGGATGCGTCCGTTCGCGCAACGCGTGGCTCGAACCACCGCAACGCCCGCGTCCTGCGCCTTGAGCGCTGACGCTTCCAACGCATGGTGCAGGGTGCCGTTGCCGGTGGCGGCGAGCACCAGCCCGCGCACGGGCCCGGCAGCGCCGTGCTGCAGCAGGGCTTCGATCACAGCTCCGCTGACGCCGGCATGGCTCACGACGATCTCGACGCGGGGCCACTGCACGGAGGTCGCCTCGAAGAGCTTCGACGCCTGCGACGCCGATCCCTCGGGCCACTCCCGGACACGGCGCACCTCTCCTTCTTCGACGTAGCCGACCGGCCCCGCATCGCCTGAAGCAAAGGCATCGAGCCGATAGGTGTGCACCTTCTGGATATCGACGCCACTGTGGATAGCGCCGGCGCACACCACGGTCACGCCCCGTGCGCCTTCCGTCGCGGCGACGCTGACGGCGTCGCGCACGTTCTGCGGTCCGTCGGGCGCCAGCGCGGTGGCCGGGCGCATCGCACAGGTGAGCACCACGGGCTTGGACGGAGCCAGCACAGAGTGCAGGAAGAACGCCGTCTCTTCGAGCGTGTCGGTGCCATGCGTGATCACCACGCCCGCCACGTCGGCCTGGGCCAGCCAATGCGCACAGCGCCGGGCCAGCTGCTGCCAGATGTCGAACGACATGTCCTTGCTGTCGACCTGCGCCACCTGCTCTGCCTCCAGAGCGACGCCCTCGGGCGCCTCGATTCCGCCCAGCAGATCGGCCACGCCCACTTGCCCGGCGGTGTACCCGATGTTGTCGCCGCTGCTGGCTGCCCGGCCGGCAATGGTGCCGCCCGTTCCCAAAACCACCACACGACGGCGCACTTCAGGCGAAGAGGAATTGACCATGGCTTGTCAACTTTTAAAAACTGGTTAAAAATACAGGTACTGGATATCTAGCCAGTGCCGCAAGGAACCACATATGCAGTTCGCCGTGAAGCTTACAGCCCGCCAGCAGCAGATCCTGGATCTCATCCAGAGCGCCATCGCACGCACTGGTGCGCCACCCACGCGCGCCGAAATCGCCAATGAGCTCGGGTTCAAGTCGGCCAACGCCGCCGAAGAGCACCTGCAGGCGCTGGCACGCAAGGGCGTCATCGAACTCGTCAGCGGCACCTCGCGCGGCATCCGCCTCAAGGGCGACGCCCTGCGCTCTCTCAACGAAACGCGTCATCGCGAAGGTGGCCAGTTCTCGCTCTCGCTGCCCGGCATGGCCCAACTGGCGCTGCCGCTCATTGGCCGTGTCGCAGCTGGCTCGCCCATCCTGGCGCAAGAGCACGTCGACCAGACCTACTACGTCGAGAACACGCTATTCCAGCGCCAGCCTGACTACCTGCTCAAGGTGCGCGGCATGTCGATGCGCGACGCCGGCATCATGGACGGCGACCTGCTCGCGGTGCAGGCCACCAAGGAAGCGCGCAACGGCCAGATCGTGGTTGCGCGCCTGGGTGACGAAGTGACCGTCAAGCGCCTGAAGCGCAACAAGCAGGTCATCGAGCTGCACGCCGAAAACCCCGACTACCCGACCATCATCGTCCAGCCGGGCGAGCCTTTCGAAATCGAAGGCCTCGCAGTGGGGCTCATCCGCAACACCATGCTGATGTAGGCCTCGCGGCCTGCTTTCCGCAGCACCCCATCCGGCAGCGACAGGTGGCGGGCGTATGGCGAAGAGTCGCCATCACCCTGTCGCGGCCGATTCAAGAAATCCTGCCTGTGTTCAACCTCATACTTTTTTGGAGTTCACATGGGAATCGCCCTCCTCGCCATCGCTGATTTCTGGATGCCGCTGCAATCGCTGGCCAGCCGCCTGATGCCGGCGCGCCGCCCTCACCGCAGGGATCGCATCGACGCAGCCGAAACCTCGGCCGGATTGCGCTATGTAGCAGTGCGCCCTGCCTGCACCGCCCGCTCCAGCGGCACTGCAACGCCCACAGCCCCAGCGCGTCCGTTGCGCGTGGTCCGCGTGGTCGACGGCAAGGGCCAGCAGCACAGCAACCGCGTCGTGATCTCTGGTCGCATGGCCGACGTCTGCGCCGAACTCGACCGGCTGGCAGCGCTCGAAACCGCCGAAACCATGGCCACGCCCCCGCGTTCAACACGCCTGCATTGAGCCCGAACACCCCTGCGAGCGGCTGTGGGGGCGGGTATCCAAACGTTCACGGGCACGACATTCCAATGCTGCGAGGCACAATGGCACGCCATGAACATTGTGATCCTCGACGATTACCAGGACGCCGTGCGCAAATTGCGCTGCGCCGCCAAGCTGGACGCGTACGCGGCCAAGGTCTACACCAACACGGTGAAGGGCATCGGGCAACTATCGGTCCGCCTCAAGGATGCCGACGTGATCGTGCTGATCCGCGAGCGCACCCATATCTCGCGCCAGCTGATCGAGAAGCTGCCCAAGCTCAAGCTCATCTCGCAGACCGGGCGCGTCGCCGGGCACATCGACGTCGCGGCCTGCACCGAGCGCGGCGTGGCGGTGGCGGAAGGCTCGGGCTCTCCGCAGGCGCCTGCGGAGCTCACTTGGGCGCTCATCATGGCTGCCATGCGCCGGCTGCCCCAGTACATCAGCAACCTCAAGCACGGTGCATGGCAACAGTCAGGCCTCAAGTCGGCCTCGATGCCGCCCAACTTCGGGCTCGGCTCGGTGCTCAAGGGCAAGACGCTGTGCATCTGGGGCTATGGCCGCATCGGCCAGTTGGTCGCGCGCTATGGGCAGGCCTTCGGAATGCAGGTCGTGATCTGGGGCCGTGAAGCCAGCTGCGCCAAGGCCCGTTCCGACGGCTTCCAGGTCGCGCAGAACCGTCACGAGTTCTTCGCCGCTGCAGACGTGCTGTCGGTGCATCTGCGGCTCAACGAAGAAACCAACGGTCTCATCACGCTGGAAGACCTGTCGCGCATGAAGCCGACTGCGTTGTTCGTTAACACCTCGCGCGCCGAGCTGGTCGAAGCTGACGCCCTGCTCGCCGCACTCAACCGCGGCCGCCCCGGGCTGGCAGCCATCGACGTGTTCGAGAGCGAGCCGCCGCTGCAAGGCCATGCGCTCCTGCGCCTTGAGAACTGCATCTGCACGCCGCACATCGGCTACGTCGAGCAGGAAAGCTACGAGAGCTATTTCGGCCAGGCCTTCGACAACGTCGTGAGCTACATCAACGGCAACCCCACGAACATCGTGAATCCCGGCGCGCTGCAGGTCCGCCGGTGAGCCGGCCGGCGCCACAGGGTGCGCTCTGGGCGCTGCTCGTTGGCAATTTCGTGATTGGCACGGGCGTGATGGTGGTGCCCGGCACGCTCAATGAAATCAGCACATCGCTCTCGGTCACGGTCGCCACCGCGGGGCAACTGATCACGGCCGCCGCGGCGGTGATGTGCATCGGCGCTCCGCTGCTGGCCGCCGCGGTCGCGGGCTGGGACCGCCGGCAGCTGCTGGCCATCACCCTGCTCTGGTACGCCGCCGGCCACGTTCTTTGCGCACTGATGCCGAGCTTCGGCGCCCTGCTGCCGGTGCGCATGCTCACGGTGATCGCACCGGCCATCTTCACGCCCCAGGCTGCGGCCTGCGCCGGCATGCTGGTGCCGCCCGAGCATCGCGGACGCGCCGTCACCTTCGTCTTCCTCGGCTGGTCGATGGCATCGGTGCTGGGCCTGCCCATCGGCGCGCTGATCGGCGGGCATCTGGGCTGGCGCATGGCTTTCATGGCAATCGCGGCACTCAGTGTCGCGAGCGCGACATCGATCTGGCTCACCTTGCCGAGCGGCATCCGCCCTGCCGCACTGACCGCCGAAGCATGGTTGCGCGTGTTGCGCAGCCCGGTGCTGATGGGCATCGTGTCGGTCACGGCGCTGCAGGGCGCCGGCCAGTTCGTGCTGTTCAGCTATTTCGGTCCGATCCTCAAGCAGAGCTTCGGTGCCGACGCCACCACACTGAGCGTGATGTGGGCGCTGTTCGGCGTTTGCGGGCTGGTCGGCAACATGGTGGTCAGCCGGTACATCGACCGCGTGGGCGCCGGCCGCATGGTGCTGATCACGACCGTGCTGATCGCTTCGAGCCTGCTCGTGTGGCCGCTGGCCTCCACGCTCGCCTGGCTGGCCGTTGTGCTCGTTCCCTGGGGTCTGGGTTGCTTCGCCACCAATTCGGCCCAACAGGCCCGGCTGGTGGGCCTGGCGCCCGCACTCGCGCCGGGCTCGGTGGCGCTCAACAGTTCCGGCATCTATACCGGCCAGGCCGTGGGCGCTGCGCTCGGCGGCTGGCTGCTCGCCAACGATGCGGGCGCCTGGATGAGCTGGGCCGGCCTGGGCCTGGTGCTGATCGCCATTGCGCTGAGCGTGGCCATCGACCGCAGCCGCCGCACGGCCTGAAAACGCCTCCGCGTAAAACCCGTCACGCCCCATCCGCGCGGGACTGCAAAATCGAAGCCTTCGACAGCAGCATCTGCTCGGCACCTGCTTCGACACCTACATTGGCGCCTGCACGGCAGGCCCGGATACCACCCAACCAGTGAAAATCTCCAGCAAATGACAGTGAACTACTCCCGAATCGGCGTCATCGGCGCCGGCGCCATGGGTCGCGGCATCGCGCAGATTGCCGCCCAGGCGGGCAGCGAAGTGCTGCTGCTCGACAGCTTCGCGGGCGCCGCCGAACGCGGCCGCGAAGCCCTCGTCGCCCAATGGAACAAGCTGCACGAGAAGAACAAGATCGACGCCGCCACGCGCGATGCCCAGATCGCCCGCGTGAAGGCCGTCGATTCCATCCAGGCGCTGGCCGGCTGCGATCTTGTGATCGAAGCCGTGGTCGAAGATCTGGAAATCAAGCGCAAGCTGTTCCGCGAGCTCGAAGGCGTGGTGGCCGAGACCGCTACGCTGGTCACCAACACTTCTTCGCTCTCGGTAACGGCGATCGCGGCCGGGCTCAAGCGCCCCGAGCGCATCGCGGGCTTCCACTTCTTCAACCCCGTGCCGCTGATGAAGGTGGTCGAGGTGGTCGCGGGCTTCAAGACCGCGCCCGAGGTCTGCAAGCAACTGGCCGACTATGCGGTGCAGATGGGCCACAGCGCCGTACAGGCACAAGACACGCCCGGCTTCATCGTCAACCACGCGGGCCGCGGCTACGGCACCGAGGCGCTGCGCATCGTCGGCGAAGGCGTGACCGACTTCGTGACGGTCGACCGCATCCTCAAGGACCAGGCCGGCTTTCGCCTCGGCCCGTTCGAGCTGCTGGACCTGACGGCGCTCGACGTGTCGCACCCGGTGATGGAGTCGATCTACCACCAGTACTTCGAGGAGCCGCGCTTCCGCCCGAGCGTGATCACCGCGCAGCGCCTGGCAGCCGGCGCCCTGGGCCGCAAGACCAACGAGGGCTTCTACCGCTACAACGACGGCGTGATGCAGCAGACGCCCGAGGCGCCGCCGCCAGTGGTCGAGGGCACGCCCTCCGTCTGGGTCTCGCCGCGCGCAGCACGTCGCGCCGAGCTGCTGCGCCTCGTGAACACGCTGGGCGCGCAGATCGACAGCGGCGCCACGGCCGCGCCGCATTCGCTGATCCTGGTTGCGCCGCTGGGCTTCGACGTGACCACGGTCGCCGCGGTCGAGCGCCTGGACGCCACGCGCACCATCGGCATCGACATGCTGATCGACGACGCCGCCACCAAGCGCCGCGTACTCGCCACCAACCCCGCCACGCGCCGCGACATCCGCGACGCCGCGCACGCCCTCTTCGCCCGCGACGGCAAGGCCGTGAGCGTGATCCGCGACAGCGGCGGCTTCGTCACGCAGCGCGTGATCGGCACCATCGTCAACATCGCCACCGACATGTGCCAGCAGCGCGTGTGCACGCCGGCCGACCTCGAAACCGCGGTGCAGCTGGGTCTCGGCTATCCGCGCGGCCCGCTCGCCATGGGCAACCTCTACGGCCCGACCAACATGCTCGAAGTGCTGTTCAACCTGCAGACGGTCTACGGCGACCCGCGCTATCGCCCGAGCCCGTGGCTGCGCCGCCGCGGCGCGCTGGGCCTGAGCCTGCTGCACGAAGAAGAATAAAAACAAGCCATGACCGCCGAACTCAAAAGCACAAGCGAAGGCAGCACCATGGTGCTGACGATCGCCAACCCCACCCAGCGCAACGCACTGGGCCCCGAGATCTACGCCGCTGGCATCGAGGCGCTCAACGGCGCCGAGAACAGCGCCGAGATCCGCAGCGTCGTCATCGTGGGCGAAGGCTCATGGTTCTGCGCCGGCGGCTCGCTGCAGCGGCTGCTGGCCAACAGGCAGCTCGACCGCTCGGTGCAGGCCGAGAGCATCGAGGGCCTGCACAACTGGATCGATTCGATCCGCACCTTTCCCAAGCCGATCATCGCGGCTGTCGAAGGCGCGGCGGCCGGCGCCGGCTTCTCGCTCGCGCTGGCCTGCGACTTCGTGGTTGCGGCGCGCGACGCGGTGTTCGCGGCCTCGTACAGCAACGTGGCTCTGTCGCCCGACGGCGGCCTGAGCTGGCACCTGGGGCAGCAGCTGCCGCGCCAGCTGGCGAGCGAATGGCTGATGAACGGCGAGCGCATCGGCGCACCGCGCCTGCATGCGCTGGGCCTCGTCAACGAACTCACCGAAAACGGCCAGGCGCTCGCGGGCGCGTTGGCCCTGGCCACCCGGCTCAACGCGCGCGCACCGAATTCGCTGGCCAGCATCAAGGAACTGCTCAGCGAGGCACGGGGCGCCACGCTGGCTTCGCAGCTCTCGCAGGAGCGCGACCATTTCGTGCGCAACCTGCACCACGCGAACGCGGGCATCGGCATCGCCGCGTTCCTCGAGAAGAAGCCGCCGCAGTACGAGTAACGCCAAACGGCGTCGCTCCCGTGACACCCCCCAGCTTTTCAGTCGCCGAGAGGACAGACCAATGGACGACCCCATTCTTACTATCGAAGAACGTGAAGCGATCAACAGTGGTCGCTGGTTTTCTTCTCTATCTCCATCGCTACGGCACGACATCCTCCGATGCGCCTTTGTCAAACGCTACAAGGACGGCGACCTGATCGCTGCCCGCGGCGACCCGCCCGACCACTGGATTGCCTGCGCCAAGGGCGCGGTGCGCGTCAGCTCGACGGCCGTCTCGGGCAAGCAGGTGACGCTGACCTACGTGGAGCCGGGCATCTGGTTCGGCGACGTGGCGATGTTCGACGGGGATCGGCGCACGCACGACACCTACTCGCATGGCGACAGCACCATCCTGTGCGTGGCGCGGGCCGACTTCCAGAAGATCCTTGCCTCGCATGTGGAGCTGTACGAAGCGCTGATGCGGCTGCAGGCGCGCCGCATCCGCACGCTGTTCGGGCTGGTGGAAGACCTCAACACCCTGCCCCTGCGGGCAAGGCTGGCCAAGCAACTCATTCACCTCGTGCGCAGCTATGGCGTGCCGAACCTGGAAGACGGCAGCCAGATGCGCATCGGCCTGCAACTGGCGCAGGAAGAACTGGCGCAGCTGCTGGGCGCGTCGCGCCAGCGGGTCAACCAGGAACTGAAGACCATGGAGCGCGAGGGCACCATCCGGATCGAGCCGGGCGGCCTTGTGGTTCTGGACCGCGCGGCGCTGATGCGCGTCTCGGAAGCTGAGAACTAGAACACGGACAGACAGACAAGACCCACCGACATGAGCCAGGACTTCTCCAACTTCATCGGCACCCGTGCCGTCTCGCAACAGCACGCTTTCGATGTCGATGCGCTCGCGGCCTGGCTCGAAAAGAACCTCGACGGTTTCAAGGGCCCACTGACGGTCGAGATGTTCAAGGGCGGCCAGTCGAACCCGACCTACAAGCTCGTCACGCCCTCGCAAAGCTACGTGATGCGCGCCAAGCCCGGCCCGGTCGCCAAGCTGCTGCCCTCGGCCCATGCGGTAGAGCGCGAATTCAAGGTCATGAGCGGCCTGGCCGGCACCGACGTGCCGGTGCCACGCATGCATTGCCTATGCGAAGACGAAGCCATCATCGGCCGCGCCTTCTACGTCATGGAGTTCATGCAGGGCCGCGTGTTGTGGGACCAGTCGCTGCCCGGCTTCAGCAACGCCGAGCGCGCGGCTTACTACGACGAGATGAACCGCGTGATCGCGGCGCTGCACACGGTCGACTTCGCCGCCCGCGGCCTGGCCGACTACGGCAAGCCCGGCAACTACTTCGAGCGCCAGATCGGCCGCTGGAGCAAGCAGTACAAGGCCTCGGCCGATGGTGCCGGCGAGCTCTCGCAGCCCATCGAGGCCATGGAGCGGCTGATCGACTGGCTGCCCGCCCACATGCCGGCGAGCGCACGCGACGAAAGCAAGGTGTCGATCGTCCACGGCGACTACCGCCTCGACAACGTGATGTTCCACGCCACCGAGCCGCGCATCATCGCGGTGCTCGACTGGGAACTCTCCACGCTGGGCCATCCGCTGGCCGACTTCAGCTACCACTGCATGTCCTGGCACATGCCGCCCAGCACCGGGCGCGGCATCGGTGGTGTAGACCTCGTCTCGCTGGGCATTCCCACCGAGAGCGAATACATCCGCCGCTATTGCGAACGCACCCGCATCAGCACGCCCGAAGCACTGGCGCCCGACTGGAACTTCTACCAGGCCTACAACCTGTTCCGCATGGCCGCGATCCTGCAAGGCATTGCCAAGCGGGTCGAGGCCGGCACCGCGTCGAGCGAACAAGCCGCGGCCTCGGCCCGCGGCGCACGCCCCATGGCCGAAATGGCCTGGCAGTTTGCCCAAAAGGCATAAGCCGCCCCACACCCACCAGGAGACGAAGATGGATTTCGAATACTCGGCCAAGACCAAAGACCTGCAGAAACGCGTCAAGGCGTTCATGGACGACCACATCTATCCGGCCGAAGCCGAGTACCACGCCGAACTGGCTGCCAACACGGTCGCCGGCAAGCGCTGGTCGGCCCTCAAGACGGTCGAGAAGCTCAAGGACAAAGCCAAGGCCCAGGGCCTGTGGAACCTGTTCCTGCCGGTCGACAGCGCCGCCGCCTCGGGCTATGAAGGCGCGGGCCTGACCAACCAGGAATACGCCCCGCTGGCCGAAATCATGGGCGCGGTGCCGTGGGCGAGCGAAGCCTTCAACTGCTCGGCGCCCGACACTGGCAACATGGAGACCATCGCGCGCTACGGCTCGGACGAGATCAAGGCACGCTGGCTCAAGCCGCTGCTCGAAGGCCAGATCCGCTCGGCCTTCGCGATGACCGAACCCGAAGTGGCATCGAGCGACGCCACCAACATCTCCACGCGCATCGAACGCCAGGGCGACGAGTACGTGATCAATGGCCACAAGTGGTGGATTTCCGGCGCGGCCGATCCGCGCTGCGCGGTCTTCATCACCATGGGCAAGAGCGACCCCGACGCGCCTCGCCATTCGCAGCAAAGCATGATCGTGGTGCCGGCCGACGCCAAGGGCATCCGCATCGTGCGCCCGCTCAACGTGATGGGCTACGACGACGCGCCGCACGGCCACGTCGAGATGTACTTCGAGAACGTGCGCGTGCCGGCCGGCAACATGCTGCTCGGCGAAGGCCGCGGCTTCGAAATTGCGCAAGGCCGCCTTGGCCCGGGACGCATCCATCACTGCATGCGCCTGATCGGCCTGGCCGAGCGCGCGCTCGAACTGATGTGCAAGCGCGCCTCGTCGCGCGTGGCCTTCGGCAAGACCGTGGCCTCGCAGACCGTGACGCAGGAACGCATCGCCGAAGCCCGCTGCAAGATCGACATGGCCCGCCTGCTCACGCTCAAGGCCGCATGGCTGATGGACGTGGCCGGCAACAAGGTCGCCAAGAACGAGATCGCCATGATCAAGGTCGTCGCACCGTCGATGGCCTGCCAGGTGATCGACTGGGCCATGCAGGTCCACGGCGGCGGCGGCATGTGCGACGACTTCCCGCTGGCAGCAGCCTATGCCGGCGCGCGCACGCTGCGCTTTGCGGATGGTCCGGACGAAGTGCACCGCAACGCGATCGCCAAGTGGGAACTGGGTAAGTACGCGCCGAACAAGGCCGACGCTGAAATGCCGGTGACGCGCTTCTGATCTGTGTCTTGCCCCCTCTCCCCCCTGGGGAGAGGGCTGGGATGAGGGCCGACGGCGATCGATTCGCCCCGGCCCTTTTTCTTTTCAGAGCTTCTTCTGAAGGAAGACAGCGCTCCCGAACGCTGGATCGAGCTGGTAGCCCATGAACCCTTCGCGCTCGTACGCGCGCAGCGCGGGCGCGTTGCCCGAGAGCACTTCAAGCGTGAGCTTGCAGGCACCGCGCCTGCGCGCCTCCTGCTCCACCTGCGCGAACATCTTCTGCGCCACGCGCCGCCCACGGTGGCTGGACAGCACGACCACGTCGTGCACGTTCACCAGCGGTTTGCAGGCGAAGGTCGAGAAGCCCTCGATGCAGTTGATCAGGCCTACGGGCTGCCCACCGTCGTAAGCCAGCACGCTGAAGGCCTGGGGACGCGCCGCCAGTGCCGCGGGCAGGTTTTTGCGCACATCGGCATCGAGTGGCGTGCCGCCGCCGGCCGGGTCGCTGGCATAGGCGTTGAGAAGATCCACCAGAGCGGCAGCCTGCGCGGCGTCGCGGTAGTCCACCACGAAGGTTTCGATGCTCATTTAGCCGGCTCCAGCGTGGCGGCGAGGCGCTTGGCGCACGACTCGGACTGCTTCGCATCGCGGGCCTCGACCATCACGCGCACCAGCGGCTCGGTGCCGCTCGCACGGATCAGCACGCGGCCGCTGTCGCCCAGCTCGGCCTCGATGCGCTGCGTTTCGCTTGCGAGCGCCTTGTTGGCTTTCCAGTCCTGGTCGGGCGCGAGGCGCACGTTGATCAGCGTTTGCGGGAACAGCGTGACGCCTTCGAGCAGCTGCGCCACGGTCTTGCCGCTGCGTACGCAGGCCTGCAGCACCTGCAGCGCGCTCACGATGCCGTCGCCCGTGGTGTGGCGGTCGAGTGCCAGCAGGTGGCCGGAGCCCTCGCCGCCCAGCAGCCAGCCGCGCTTGTCGAGCTCTTCGAGCACATAGCGGTCGCCGACCTTGGCGCGCACGAACTCGATGCCATGCCCGCGCAACGCGACTTCGACGGCCTTGTTGGTCATGAGCGTGCCGACCACCCCCACCGGTTTCTCGCCGCGCGCGATGCGCTCGGTCACCATGAGATAGAGCAGTTCGTCGCCGTTGAAGAGCCGCCCGCTGGCATCGACCAGCTGCAGGCGGTCGGCGTCGCCGTCGAGCGCAATGCCGTAGTCGGCTCGCTGAGCCGTCACCGCGGCCACAAGGGCCTCGGGATGCGTGGCGCCGAAGCCCTTGTTGATGTTGAGCCCGTCAGGCGAAACGCCGATGCTGGTCACTTCCGCGCCCAGTTCGTGGAACACATTGGGCGCCACCTGGTAGGCCGCGCCGTGCGCCGCGTCGACCACCAGCTTCATGTCGCGCAGCGTCAGGTCGTTGGCGAAGGTGCTCTTGCAGAACTCGATGTAGCGGCCCGGTGCGTCGTTGAGGCGGCGCGCCTTGCCGAGGTTGGCGGAGTCCACCCACACCGGCGCTTCTTCCAGTACGGCTTCGACGGCCAGTTCCCAGGCGTCGTCGAGCTTGGTACCCTGCGCGCTGAAGAACTTGATGCCGTTGTCGGGGTAGGCGTTGTGGCTCGCGCTGATCACCACGCCGAGGCTCGCGCGCTGGGCGCGCGTGAGGTAGGCTACGCCGGGCGTGGGCAACGGGCCGAGCAACACCACGTCGACACCCGCCGAGTTGAAGCCCGACTCCAGCGCCGATTCAAGCATGTAGCCCGAAATGCGCGTGTCTTTGCCGATCAGCACCGTAGGGCGCGACTGGGTCTTCTTGAGCACGCGACCCACGGCGTGCGCGAGGCGCAACACGAAATCTGGCGTGATGGGCGCCTGGCCGACAGTGCCACGGATGCCGTCTGTGCCGAAATATTTGCGAGTCATGGTGTTGATGTCTGCTCTTGTGTTTGTTGTTGTGACTCTTGCGCCTTCATGGCGCGCCATACCGCGAGCGCGGCAACCGTGTCGCGCACGTCATGCACGCGCACCACGGCCGCTCCCCGGTCCACCGCCAGCACGGCAGCAGCGACGCTGGGCACGATGCGCTCGCCCGCCGCCTCGATGCCTGTAACCGCACCGATCGACGACTTGCGCGACCAGCCCAGCAATAGCGGATAGCCGGCGGCAAGCAGCTCGCGCTGGCGTGCCAGCAAGGCGAAATTCTGCGCCACCGTCTTGCCGAAGCCCACGCCGGGGTCGAGCGTGATGCGCGAATGGTCGACCCCCAGCGCGTGCAGAAGTTGCACCTGCGCCGTGAGGAAAGACAGCACCTCGGGGATCACATCGCCCGCCATGGGCACGGCCTGCATGGTCTGCGGGTCGCGGTGCATATGCATCAGGCAGACGCCGCACAAAGGGTGTGCCGCAACGGCCTCGCGCGCGCCCGGCTGGCGCAGCGCCCAGATGTCGTTGACGATGTCCGCGCCCAGGTCGAGCACCGCGCGCATCACCTCCGGCTTGTAGGTATCGATGGAGATAGGCACATTGAGCTTCACCGCCTCGCGCACCACGGGCAGCACACGCGCCAGCTCGGCGTCGAGCGGCACCGCGGGGCTGCCAGGGCGGGTCGATTCGCCGCCGATGTCGAGGATGTCGGCGCCCTCTTTCAGCAACTGCTCGCAGTGCTGCAGCGCCGCCTGGGTAGAAGCGTGGGCACCACCGTCGGAGAACGAATCGGGCGTGACGTTGACGATGCCCATCACGCGCGGCTGCGCGAGGTCGATGCGAAAGCGCGAGGTCTGCCACACCCCGCCGGATGGCGCCCCATGGAAAACGGGGCCAGAGGCCCCGTTGTTGCTTGATGCCAAGTCCACCTCAGGCCGCAGTGGGCGCCGGGTCAGGGTTGACTGCCGGCGTACCGCCGCTGCCACCACTGCCCGAAGGCGGGATGCGCGGCGTCCAGTCCTTGGGCGGGCGCGGCGCACGGCCGGCCATGATGTCGTCGAGCTGTTCGCTGTCGATGGTTTCCCACTCGAGCAGCGCCTTGGCCATGGCGTGCATCTTGTCGCTGTTCTCTTCGATCAGGCGGCGCGCCAGGGCGTACTGCTCGTCGATGATGCGGCGCACTTCGGAGTCGACCTTTTCCATGGTCTGCTCGCTCATGTTGGTCGTCTTGGTGACCGAGCGGCCCAGGAACACTTCGCCTTCGTTCTCGGCATAGACCATCGGGCCCAGCGCGTCGGTCATGCCGTAGCGCGTGACCATGTCGCGGGCGATGGAGGTCGCGCGCTCGAAGTCATTGCTCGCGCCGGTGGTCATCTGGTGCATGAACACTTCTTCGGCAATGCGGCCACCGAACAGCATGCTGATCTGGTTCAGCATGTATTCGCGGTCGTAGCTGTAGCGGTCTTGCGCAGGCAGGCTCATGGTCACGCCGAGGGCGCGGCCACGCGGAATGATCGTGACCTTGTGGACCGGGTCGCACTTGGGCAGCAGCTTGCCGATGAGGGCGTGGCCGGACTCGTGGTAGGCCGTGTTGCGGCGCTCTTCCTCGGGCATGACCATGCTCTTGCGCTCGGGGCCCATGAAGATCTTGTCCTTGGCCTTCTCGAAGTCCTGCATCTCGACGACGCGCGCATTGCGACGGGCGGCCATCAGGGCGGCTTCGTTGCAGAGATTGGCCAGGTCGGCGCCGGACATGCCGGGCGTGCCGCGGGCGATCACGCTCGGATTCACGTCCTGGCCCAGCGGAACCTTGCGCATGTGCACGCCGAGGATCTGTTCACGGCCGCGGATGTCGGGCAGCGTGACGTACACCTGACGGTCGAAGCGACCGGGGCGCAGCAGAGCGGCGTCCAGGATGTCGGGTCGGTTGGTGGCTGCCACCACGATCACGCCGAGATTGGTTTCGAAGCCGTCCATCTCGACCAGCATCTGGTTGAGCGTTTGTTCGCGTTCGTCATTGCCGCCGCCGAGGCCGGCACCGCGCTGACGGCCCACAGCATCGATTTCGTCGATGAAGATGATGCAAGGCGCGTTCTTCTTGGCGTTCTCGAACATGTCGCGCACACGGGCCGCGCCCACGCCGACGAACATTTCAACGAAGTCGGAACCCGAAATCGAGAAGAAAGGCACCTTGGCTTCGCCGGCGATCGACTTGGCCAGCAGCGTCTTGCCGGTGCCCGGAGGGCCGACCAGCAGCAAACCGCGAGGAATGCGGCCGCCGAGCTTCTGGAAGCGCTGCGGGTCTTTCAGGAAGTCGACCACTTCACGGACTTCTTCCTTGGCCTCGTCGCAGCCCGCGACGTCGGCAAAAGTGACCGTGTTGTTGTTCTCGTCCATCATGCGGGCCTTGCTCTTGCCGAAGCTGAACGCCCCGCCCTTGCCGCCGCCCTGCATCTGTCGCATGAAGTAGATCCAGACGCCGATCAGCAGCAGCATCGGGCCCCAGCTGACCAGCAGCGTCATGAGCAGCGAGCTCTCTTCGCGCGGCTTGACGTCGAACTTGACGTTGTGGTCGATCAGGTCGCCCACGAGGCCGCGGTCGAGCACCGTGGCGGTCGTGCGGATCTTGCGATCGTCATTGGTGACTGCGACGATCTCACCGCCGGCAGCGCCCTCGGGAATGACGGCGCTCTTGACCTGGTTGTTGCGGACCTGGTCCAGAAACTCGGAGTAGCTGACTGTCCCCGAGCCGACGCCACCGCGGGTGTCGAACTGCTTGAACACAGTGAACAACACCATGGCAATGACGAGCCATACGGCAACTTTGGAAAACCACTGATTGTTCAAACGAAGCTCCAGGCTAAAGCGCGTGACAGTTAAATGAAAAAACGCGCTGTGGGTACGCAATTGCGCCCCATTTTAGGCTTTTCAAGCTGCGAAAAGCGGGCATTTCCCTAATGCAGCCATAGCCTGACAAGGGTTTGCGCCACAAACGCACCCTCGGCGGCAAGGTATCAAGGCGTATCCGGGGCCTTCAGGCCCATGCCGACCAGGAAGGTCTCGGCCGATTTGTCCCGCGACGCCTTGGGTTTGAAGGGCTTCACGATGCGGAAATTCGCCTTGAAGAGCTTCACCAGCTCGTCGTAGCCACCGCCGTGGAACAGCTTGGCCACCAGCGCCCCCTCGGGCTTCAGGTGGTGCTGGGCAAAGTCGATGGCAAGCTCGATCAGGTGCGCCACCCGGGCGGCGTCGGCTGAATGGATGCCCGACAGGTTGGGTGCCATGTCCGACACCACCAGGTCGGCCTTGCGGCCTGCCAGGACGCCCAGCAACTGTTGCAGCAGCGCGTCTTCGCGGAAATCCCCCTGCAGGAAGGTCACGCCCTCGATGGGCTCCATCGGCAGGATGTCGAGCGAAACAATGGTGCCGTTCAGCTCGCCGGCCGCGGCGCCGCCGGGCGACATGCGCCGGCGCAGGTACTGGCTCCAGGCGCCGGGGGTGGAGCCGAGGTCCACCACCAGCTGGCCCGGCTTGACGAGACCGAGCGACTCGTCGATTTCCTTGAGCTTGTAGGCGGCGCGCGCGCGATAACCCTCCTTGGTGGCGAGCTTCACGTAGGGATCGTTGATATGGTCGTGAAGCCACGCTTTATTGACTTTTTTGCTTTTGGCTTTGGTGCTCATGAGGGTCTTCGTGTACGCGTCGATAATACGGGGATGCCCGCCATTCAACTTACCCCTGCCGAGCGCAAGGTGCACCGCGCCGAAGCTCACCACCTGGATCCGATCGTCATGGTCGGTGGAGACGGGCTCACCCCTGCCGTAAAAAAAGAAGCCGACGCGGCACTCAAGGCCCATGGCCTGATCAAGATCCGCGTCTTCTCCGACGACCGCCTCGCCCGCGACGCCATGCTGCGCGAGCTGTCCGACGAGCTCGATGCCGCCCCCATCCAGCACATCGGCAAGCTGCTGGTGCTGTGGCGCCCGAAGCCCGAAAAAGAGCGCGTGGTCGATGAAGACCGCATGCCCGGCCCGCGCGACGTGAAGATCGTCAAGTACAGCAAGCGCGGCGGCCAACGGCCTGAAATCAAGACCCTGCGCGTGCTCGGCAACCAGCGCCTGACCCCTGGCGGCACCATCAAGCGCGCCAAGGCAAAACGGCCCCTGTCGGCCAAGAAGCGCAACCAGGCGGACTGAGCTTGGTGGCAGCGCAAGGCGCCCAGCGCCATATTCTCTGCATGAAGTGGGGCACGAAATACGGCCCCGAATACGTCAACCGCCTCTACGCGATGGTCCGCCGCAACCTCAGTGGCGACTTCAAGTTCGTGTGCCTGACCGACGATGGCAACGGCGTTCGCCCCGAGGTGACCTGCCTGCCGATTCCGCCGCTCAACCTGCATCTGGCCCCCGGCCAGCGCGATGGCGCCTGGAAGAAGCTCACGACCTTCGAGCAGGACCTGCACGGCCTGCGCGGTCCCGCCCTCTTCCTCGACCTCGACGTGGTCGTGGTGGGCAGCCTGGACGCCTTCTTCGAGCAACCCGGTGAATTCCTGATCATTCACGACTACGCTCGCCCCTGGCGGCGCGAGCGAATCACGGGCAATTCGTCGGTCTACCGCTTCGAGCTGGGCGCCCACGCCGACGTGCTGGCGTATTTCCGCGCCAACATGGACAAGGTTCAGGCCGAATACCGCAACGAGCAGGCCTACCTGTCGGACGTGCTCCACAACCAGGGCAAGCTGGCTTACTGGCCGGACGGCTGGTGCCCGAGCTTCAAGTACCACGGCATCCCGACTTGGCCGACCAACTATTGGGAAGAGCCTTTCGTGCCCGAGGGCGCACGCATCATGGTGTTCCATGGCGAGTGCAATCCGCCGGACGCACTTGCGGGCCGCCGCAACCGGGCCTTCCGGTTCATCCGGCCGGCGCGCTGGGTCGCGAAGTACTGGAAAGAGTAAGCACGGAGGCGGCGGCTGCCGTCTCTGCCATTCAGTCTGGCTTGCGGGCGCCCATGCGCCAGAGCAGCACGCCGACGCACACCCACTGCACAAGGTACATGCCGCTGCCCACGGCGTGCCACAGCTTGAGGTTCTCGCGCGCCAGGATGCGAGGCGCCACGGCGTACTGCTGAAGCAGCGCCAGCAACAGCGCGCCCAGGATGAAGAAGATGGCTGTCATCGCTGGCCCGCTCATGCGATCGTCGGCCTTGGCCCTGAAATGGATCAGCAGGATCAGCCCGCAGCCGATCGCGATCCAGCTCTGCGCCTCGAACAGCTGCGCCGCAAAATTACCAGCCACCGACGGGTTGCCGAGCCTGGCGAACAGCATCGGCACCACCAGGAAACCGATCGTGGTGAGGCTGCCCCACCAGAAGGCGGCCAGCATCAGCGCAATGCGGTCTTTCATGGGTCGAAGAATCAGAGGTAGCGAACGGCCACGATCTCGTAGCGCTTGAGGCCGCCAGGGGCCTGCACTTCGGCGGTGTCGCCCTCTTCCTTGCCGATGAGCGCGCGCGCGATCGGGCTGGAAATGTTGATGAGGCCGAGCTTCAGGTCGGCTTCGTCTTCGCCGACGATCTGGTACTTCACGGCTTCGCCGCTTTCCTCTTCCTCGAGTTCAACGGTCGAGCCGAACACCACCTTGCCGCCGGCATCGAGCTCGCTCGGGTCGATGATCTGCGCGGCCGACAGCTTGCCTTCGACTTCCTGGATGCGGCCTTCGATGAAGCCCTGGCGGTCCTTGGCGACTTCGTATTCGGCGTTTTCGCTCAGGTCGCCCTGGGCGCGTGCTTCGGAAATTGCATTGATGACCCAGGGACGGTCCACCGTCTTGAGTTGATGCAGTTCGGCGCGCAGTTTTTCAGCGCCGCGCTTGGTGATGGGGATGGTTGCCATGTTGTTGGTTCTCCATAAAGCGAAACCGCCGAACGCTGCCGTTCGGCGGTCGATTGAGGGAATTGATCAGACGAGTGTGCGTCCGGTCAGCCGGCTCAGGATGGCGAGCGGGCTCGATTCGGGATTGTATTGCTTGGAAGCGGCCAGATGAAGGGTCTGCTCGAGCATGTACTGGCCCGCCATCACGGCGTGCGAGGTCTGGTCCGAGAAGCACACCCACACCGAGCCCGGCGGGAATTTGGCGGTTTCCTGCGGCGAGTTTTCCTGGTATGCCATGTCCGACTTCATGCCGTCGTGCAGCTGCAGCATCAGGTGGTCGTACTCGCTGCGGAACGACTTGGTCACGCGCAACGCGCGCAGCAGCTTTGCCTGCCAGCGCACATAAGGCTTGGCACTCGGCAGGAAGCGCTTGGCGATGTCCTCGAAAGGCTCACCCACGCGCCACACGCGTGGCGCACCTTCAGGATTGACGTTGGTGAAGACGCGCAAGATGCGCTCGCCGTAGTTCGGCCGCGACGGGAATGAATCGACGTGCAAACGCCGGTCATCAGCACGCCACGACTGCACCCGCGTCTCGACCTTCGCCGGCCGGTAGCTGGTGGGCGCCAGCCGCAAGGCCGGCGTGTAGTGCGGCAGCAGCCCATGAATCAGCTGCGTGGCCTGCGCCCGAAAGCGCCCCACCATCGCGGCTGCCGCGCGCTGCACCGCCTCGTCGCCAACCGCGCCCTTGAGCTTACCGTTGGCATCGAGGCTGATGTTGCGCACGTCGGGCGACAGCAGGCTGGGCGTGAGCAGGCTGCGCTCTTCGGGCAGAAGCTCGAAGCCCAGGCGCGGAAAGTACAGCACCTTGCCCGCTTCGAGTTCCGCGATCCACGCCTCGTTGGGCGTGGCCGCATTCCAGTCCGTCAGGTCCAGTTCGACGAGCTGCGTTTCCATGATGACGCTCAGGCGGAGGCCAGTTGCGCGTGCATCTCCTGCACCGAGATCACGCCGAGTTCGTCCATGAAGCCCATGCCCTCGACCGCGGCTTCGGCGCCGAAGATCGTGGTGAAGGTGGTCACGCGCGCCAGCAGCGCCGAGGTGCGGATCTGCCGCGAGTCGGTGATCGCGTTGCGGCGCTCTTCCACCGTGTTGATGACCAGGGCAATCTCGTTGTTCTTGATCATGTCCACGATGTGCGGGCGACCTTCGGTCACCTTGTTCACCGTCGCGCACTCGATGCCGGCGGCGCTGATGGCGGCGGCCGTGCCCTTGGTGGCGATCAGCTCGAAGCCCAGCTTCGCCAGGCCGCGTGCCACTTCGACCGCGCGCGCCTTGTCGTTGTTCTTCACCGAGATGAAGACCTTGCCCGACTTCGGCAGGTGCGTGCCAGCACCCAGCTGCGACTTCACGAAGGCTTCGCCGAAGGTCTTGCCCACGCCCATCACTTCGCCGGTCGACTTCATCTCGGGGCCGAGGATGGTGTCCACGCCCGGGAACTTGACGAACGGGAACACGGCTTCCTTCACGCTGAAGTACGGCGGCGTCACTTCCTTCGTGATGCCCTGCGACTTCAGCGACTGGCCCGCCATGCAGCGAGCCGCAACCTTGGCGAGCTGGATGCCCGTGGCCTTGCTCACGTAAGGCACGGTGCGGGAAGCACGCGGGTTCACTTCGAGCACGTAGATGACGTCCTTGCCGTCCTTCTGCTGGATCGCGAACTGCACGTTCATCAGGCCGACCACGTTCAGCGCGGCCGCCATCGCGGCGCTCTGGCGCTTCAGCTCGGCCACCGTGTCGGCATTCAGGCTGTAGGGCGGCAGCGAGCAGGCGGAGTCGCCCGAGTGCACGCCGGCCTGTTCGATGTGCTCCATCACGCCGCCGATCAGCGTGCCGCCTTCGGCGTCGCGGATGCAGTCGACGTCACACTCGACAGCGTCGTTCAGGAAGCGGTCGAGCAGCACCGGCGAATCGTTGCTGACCTTGACGGCTTCACGCATGTAGCGCTCGAGGTCACGCTGCTCGTGCACGATTTCCATCGCGCGGCCGCCGAGCACGTAGCTCGGGCGCACCACCAGCGGATAACCGAGGGCCGCGGCCTTTTCTAGGGCTTCGGGTTCGGTGCGCGCGGTGGCATTTGGCGGCTGGCGCAGGCCCAGCTCATGCAACAGCTTCTGGAAGCGCTCGCGGTCTTCGGCTGCGTCGATCATGTCGGGCGAGGTGCCGATGATCGGCACGCCATTCGCTTCGAGGTCGAGCGCGAGCTTCAAAGGCGTCTGGCCGCCGTACTGCACGATCACGCCGAGCGGCTTTTCCTTGTCGACGATCTCGAGCACGTCTTCGAGCGTCAGCGGCTCGAAGTACAGGCGGTCCGAGGTGTCGTAGTCGGTCGACACGGTCTCGGGGTTGCAGTTGACCATGATGGTCTCGTAGCCGTCCTCGCGCATGGCGAGCGCGGCGTGCACGCAGCAGTAGTCGAACTCGATGCCCTGGCCGATGCGGTTAGGGCCGCCGCCGAGCACCATGATCTTCTTCTTGTCCGTCGGGTCGGCTTCACACTCGTCCTCGTAGGTCGAGTACATGTAGGCCGTGTTGGTCGCGAACTCGGCTGCGCAGGTGTCGACGCGCTTGTAGACCGGGCGCACGCCCAGGGCGCGGCGCTTCTCACGGATGGCCGTGTCGGTGGTCTTCAACTGCTTGGCGAGGCGGCGGTCGGAAAAGCCCTTCTTCTTCAGCGCCAGCAGCGTGTCGCGGTCGATGTCGTCGAGCGACTTGGTTTCGAGCTCGAGTTCGATCTTCACGATCTCTTCGATCTGCACCAGGAACCACGGGTCGATCTTGGTCAGCGCGAACACTTCATCGACGCTCAAGCCCATGGCAAAGGCATCGCCCACGTACCAGATGCGCTCGGGGCCGGGCTCGCCCAGTTCCTTCTCGAGCACTTCGCGGTCTTGCGTCTTCTCGTTGAGGCCGTCGACGCCCACTTCAAGGCCGCGCAGGGCCTTCTGGAATGACTCCTGGAAGGTGCGGCCCATGGCCATCACTTCGCCCACCGACTTCATCTGCGTCGTGAGGCGCGAGTCGGCCTGCGGGAATTTCTCGAACGCGAAACGCGGGATCTTGGTGACCACGTAGTCGATCGACGGTTCAAACGACGCGGGCGTGGCACCACCCGTGATTTCGTTGCGCAGCTCGTCGAGCGTGTAACCCACGGCCAGCTTGGCCGCGACCTTGGCGATCGGGAAGCCCGTGGCCTTGGAGGCCAGCGCCGACGAACGCGATACGCGCGGATTCATCTCGATGACGACCATGCGGCCGTCCTTCGGGTTGATGGAGAACTGCACGTTCGAGCCGCCGGTGTCGACGCCGATCTCGCGCAGCACGGCCAGCGAGGCATTGCGCAGGATCTGGTATTCCTTGTCGCTCAGCGTCTGCGCGGGGGCCACGGTGATCGAGTCGCCGGTGTGCACGCCCATCGGGTCGAGGTTTTCGATCGAGCAGACGATGATGCAGTTGTCGGCCTTGTCGCGCACGACTTCCATCTCGTACTCTTTCCAGCCGAGCAGCGATTCTTCAATCAGCAGTTCGTTGGTCGGCGAGGCTTCGATGCCGCGCTTGCAGATGGTCTCGAACTCTTCCGGGTTGTAGGCGATGCCGCCGCCGGTGCCGCCGAGCGTGAAGCTGGGACGGATGACCGTCGGGAAGCCGACGCTCTTCTGAACCGCCCAGGCTTCGTCCATCGAGTGAGCGATGCCGGAGCGGGCCGAGCCCAGCCCGATCTTGGTCATCGCGTCCTTGAACTTCAAGCGGTCTTCGGCCTTGTCGATGGCTTCGGGCGTGGCGCCGATCAGCTCGACCGGCTTGTTGGTGGCCGCGCCGGTGTACTTGTCGAGCACGCCGTTGCGCCAGAGGTCGAGCGCGCAGTTGAGCGCAGTCTGGCCACCCATGGTCGGCAGGATCGCGTCGGGGCGCTCCTTGGCGATGATTTTTTCGACCGTCTGCCAGGTGATGGGCTCGATGTAGGTGACGTCGGCCGTGGCCGGGTCGGTCATGATCGTCGCGGGGTTGCTGTTGATCAGGATGACCTTGTAGCCCTCTTCGCGCAACGCCTTGCAGGCTTGCACGCCGGAGTAGTCGAACTCGCAGGCCTGGCCGATGATGATCGGGCCGGCGCCGATGATGAGGATCGATTTGAGGTCTGTGCGCTTAGGCATTCTCTTTCTCCGTCTTTTCCGTCTTGTTCTTTTCCATGAGTGCCGTGAAGCGATCGAACAGGTAGCCGATGTCGTGCGGACCCGGCGAGGCTTCAGGGTGGCCCTGGAAGCAGAACGCGGGCTTGTCGGTGCGCGCCAGGCCCTGCAGCGTGTTGTCGAACAGGCTGATGTGGGTGGGACGCAGGTTGGCCGGCAGCGACTTCTCGTCGACTGCGAAGCCGTGGTTCTGGCTGGTGATGCTCACTCGGCCGTTGTCGAGATCCTTCACCGGATGGTTCGCGCCATGGTGGCCGAACTTCATCTTGAAGGTCTTCGCGCCGGAGGCCAGCGCCATGATCTGGTGGCCCAGGCAGATGCCGAAGGTGGGAATGCCGGTCTCGATCAGTTCCTTGACGGCGCTGATGGCGTAGTCGCAAGGCTCCGGGTCGCCGGGGCCGTTGGCCAGGAAGATGCCATCGGGTTTGAGCTTGAGCACGTCGGCCGCGGGCGTCTGCGCCGGTACCACGGTGATGCGCGCGCCGCGCTGCGCGATCATGCGCAGGATGTTCTTCTTGACGCCGTAGTCGAAGGCGACAACGTGGAATTTCGGCGTGATCTGCACGCCGTAGCCCGAACCCAGCTTCCACTCGGTTTCGGTCCATTCGTAGGTCTGCTTGACCGACACCACCTTGGCGAGGTCGAGGCCCGACATGCTCGGTGCGGCCTTGGCGGCGGCGATGGCCTTGTCGATCAGTGCCTGCGTCACAGTCTCGCCTTCGGCCAGGCCCAGGATGCAGCCGTTCTGAGCACCGTGGGTGCGCAGGTGGCGTGTGAGCTTGCGGGTGTCGATGTTCGCGATGGCCACCGTCTTGCCGGACACGAGGTATTCGGTCAGCGTGGCAGTCTTGCGAAAGTTGGAGGCGACGAGAGGCAGGTCCTTGATGATCAGGCCCGCGGCATGGATCTTGTCGGCTTCGATGTCTTCCCCGTTGACGCCGTAGTTGCCGATGTGCGGATACGTGAGCGTCACGATCTGCTGGCAGTAGCTCGGGTCGGTGAGGATTTCCTGGTAACCGGTCATGGCGGTGTTGAACACCACTTCACCGGTCGTAGAGCCGGCGGCTCCGATCGAATTGCCTTGAAAGACCGTGCCGTCTGCGAGCGCCAGGATGGCGGGCGGGAAACTTCCCTTGAGAGACAAAAGCACTGGGTTCTCCGGATGGTTACGGTCGCCCGGAGCCCCAGGCGCGTTGCCTGCGAGCTGCTGCTTAAGGGGATTTTGGCGTTAAAGGCGGCCGGGCGACGCTGATTTGCGAGTAAGCCCCCGATTGTAGCCCGGACTGAGTGTGTTATTTGGCCTGCAGGGCTGCTCCGCTCGCATGCAGGCAGATCGCGGCGGCGGCAGCCACGTTGAGCGACTCCTCGCCGCCCGGCTGCGCGATGCGGATGTGGTGGGTCGCCCGGGCTTCCAGCACGGGCGAAACGCCCTGCCCCTCGTGGCCCATGAGCCAGGCGCAGGGGTGCGGCAGTTCGGCCTTGTGGAGCCACTCGCCATGGTGCGAACTGGTCGCCACCAGCGGCACTTTCAGACCGTCGAGCACGTCGGCGTCCACGCCTTCGATCAGCCGCAGGCCGAAATGGGCGCCCATGCCGGCGCGCAGCACCTTCGGCGCCCACAGCGCGGCCGTGCCCTTGAGCGCGATCACCTGGGTAAAGCCGAAAGCGGCGGCGCTGCGCAGGATGGAACCCGCATTGCCGGCGTCCTGCAGACGGTCGAGCACAACGCTGGGAGCTTCAGGAATCAGTTCCGGGCGGGATGGCAGGTCGAGCACGAAGCCCATGGGTGCAGGCGATTCCAACCCGCTGATGCCGCGCAACAGGTCGTCGGCAACCACTACAGTTTTGATAGCACTGCTCGCCCATTCAGCAGGTGCTTGGGGCCAGAAAGACTCCGAAAACACGGCAATCGCGGGCTTGACACCCCGCGCCAGCGCCGCCCGACACAGATGGTCGCCTTCGAGCCAAAGGCGGCCGAGCTTGCGGTAAGCACCCGGGTCCTGCGCAAGCTTGCGCAGGTCTTTGAGCAGCGGGTTGTCGCGCGAGCTGATGTGGCTGGCGCCGGTGTCGGAGGTCATCGGGGGTTCAGGGCGCTGCGCGAAGTTCGGGGCGCGCGGCCTCGACGGCGCCAACCAGCATCGCTGGCTGCTCGGATTCGGCCGGCAGCACCACGTTCAAGACACCGCCCGTGCGGGCGAGCGCCGCGGCCACCGGGCTGAACGACCTGCGGTGGTGCACACACGCGCCGTGGCGCTGCAGCGCTTCCAGATGCTCGGGCGTGCCGTAGCCCTTGTGGCCGGCAAAGCCGTAATGCGGAAATTCGGCATGCAACTGCTCGCACAGCCGGTCGCGATGCACTTTCGCCAGGATCGACGCAGCGGAAATGGCCTTCACCCGCGAATCGCCCTTGACGATGGCTTCAGCCAGCACGTCGAGCGTCGGCAGGCGATTGCCATCGACCAGCACCTTGACAGGCTTGAGCCGCAGCCCTTCGACCGCGCGCCGCATCGCAAGCATGGTGGCCTGCAGGATGTTGTGGGTGTCGATCTCTTCGACGGTGGCCTGCGCGATGGAACAGCACAGCGCCTTGGCCAGGATCTGATCGTGCAGGCGTTCGCGCTGCAGGGCCGTGAGGGTCTTGGAATCGGCCAGGCCGCGAATCGGCCGCAGGTCGTCGAGGATCACGGCGGCAGCCACCACCGGGCCGGCCAGGGGGCCACGCCCCGCCTCGTCGACGCCCGCCATCAGCCCCGGTGCGTCCCACACCAGCGGGGCCTGCTCAGCCTTCAAGAACTTTCTGGATCGCATCGGCGCAAAGTGTCGGCGTATCGCGCTGCAATTGCACATGCAGCTCTGAAAATCTTTGTTGCAGGGCCTGCGCTTTCGCGGGCGCGTCGAGCCAGGCCAGCGTGGCCTGGGCCAGAGCCTCGGGCGAGGCGGCTTCCTGCAACAACTCGGGCACCACGAACTCGCGGCACAGGATGTTGGGCAAGCCGACCCAGGGCTGCAACTGCTTGCGCTGCATGAAACGCCACGACAGCGCATTCATGTTGTACGCGATGACCATTGGCCGCTTGAACAGCGCAGCCTCGAGCGTGGCGGTGCCGCTGGCGATCAGCGTGACGTCGCAGGCGGCCAGCGCAGCGTGCGACTGGCCATCGAGCAACTTCACGCGCCCGGCCATGCCGCTGGCCTGCAGCAGGGCCTCAACCTCGGCGCGCAGGCCCGGCAGGATGGGGGCCACGAACTGGAGTTCCGGGCGCGCCTTCTGCATCAGTGCGGCTGCAGCGAAGAAACGTGCGGCCAGGTAGCGAATCTCCGAGCGACGACTGCCCGGCAGCAACGCGACAACCTTTGCATCGGGCGCCAAACCCAACGCAGCACGCGCTGCCGCGCGGTCAGGCGTCATCGGGATCACGTTGGCGATGGGGTGGCCGACGTAGCTCGCGGCCACGCCGTGCTCCGCCAGCAATGCGGGCTCGAACGGGAAGATGCACAGCACATGGTCAGCCGCCGCCCGGATCTTCTCGACGCGCTCCGGCCGCCAGGCCCAGATCGACGGGCAGACGAAGTGCACTGTCTTCATCCCGTGGCTGCGCAGGCCGGCCTCGAGGTCGAGGTTGAAATCGGGCGCATCAACGCCGATGAAGAGCTCGGGGCGCTCCTGCAGCAGCCGGGCCTTGAGCTTGCGGCGGATGCCGGCAATCTCGGCGTAATGCCGCAGCACCTCGATGTAGCCGCGCACCGCGAGCTTTTCCTGGGGCCACCAGCTCTGGAAGCCGTGGGCCAGCATGCGGGGGCCGCCGATGCCGGCGGTCTGGAGATCGGGCCAACGGGCCTGAAGGCCGTCGAGCAACAGACCCGCGAGCAGATCGCCGGAGGCTTCACCTGCGACCAGCGCGAAACGTCGCTGTTCGTCCTTCTGCATCGCCGTCACGTCAGCGCGCGATGCCGCGCGTCGAGTTGGCGAGGAAGGCTTCCATCAGCGCGACGTCGCCTGCCGTTTCCGGCATTTCCGTCGCGAGCGCGGCGATGCCCGCGCGCGCCTCTTCGAGCGTCTTGCCCTGGCGATACAGCAGGCGGTGCATCTGCTTCACCGCCGCGAGCCGCTCGGCGGAAAAGTCGCGCCGGCGCAGGCCGACGACGTTGAAGCCGCGCACAGCCAGCGGATTGCCGTCGACCAGCATGAAGGGCGGCACATCTTGCGTGACAGCGCTGGCAAAGCCAAGCATGGCGTGGGCACCGATCGAAACGAACTGGTGAATGCCCGTGAGCCCGCCGACCGTGACCCAGTCGGCCAGGTGCACATGCCCCGCCAGCGTGGTGTTGTTGGACAGCGTGGTGTGGTTGTCGACACGGCAGTCGTGCGCGATGTGCGTGTACGCCATGATCCAGTTGTCGCTGCCCACGCGTGTCACGCCCCCTGCCCCCGGTACGCCGAGGTTGAAGGTGCAGAACTCGCGGATCACGTTGCGGTCGCCGATGACGAGTTCCGTCGGCTCACCGGCGTATTTCTTGTCCTGCGGTATGGCGCCGAGAGACGAGAACTGGAAGATCCGGTTGTCGCGCCCGATGGTCGTGCGCCCTTCGATCACGCAGTGCGCGCCGATGGTGGTGCCCGCGCCCACCCGCACGTGCGGGCCGATCACGGTATAGGGCCCGACCGACACCGAGGCGTCGAGTTGTGCCTTGGGGTCGACGAGTGCTGTCGAATGAACCTGGGTCATGCCTTGTGAAACGACTGTCTGCAGCCGGATCAGCTGATCTGGCGCATGGCGCACATCAGCGTTGCCTCGCAGGCGAGCTCGCTGCCCACCAGGGCCCGGCCCTTGAACTTGGAAATGCCCGCCTTCATGCGCTCAATTTCGACTTCGAGCGTCAGCTGGTCGCCGGGTTCCACCGGGCGCTTGAAGCGCGCGCCGTCAATGGCGGCAAAGTAGTAGACGGTGTTGTCGTCCGGCACGATGTCGAGCGAATGGAACGACAGCAGAGCCGCGGCCTGGGCCATGGCTTCCAGCATCAGCACGCCCGGCATCACCGGACGGTGGGGGAAGTGGCCATTGAAGAACGGCTCGTTCATCGTCACGTTCTTGAGCGCCGTGATGCGCTTGCCCTTTTCCATGTCGAGCACGCGGTCCACCAGCAGGAACGGGTATCGGTGGGGCAGCAGCTTGAGGATTTGATGGATATCGAGCGTCGTCGTCATGATTTTCTGTTCCTGCATCGTCGTCATTTTTTCGAGGGAGCTTTCTCCAGCGCCTTCAGTCGTTCGCGCAGGCTGTGCAACTGCTTGAGCGTTGCCGCATTTTTTTCCCAGCTCGCATTGTCATCGATGGGAAACATACCGGTGTACTGGCCGGCCTTGTGAATTGAACGGGTGACCACGGTCGCGGCGGATATGTGCACGCCGTCGGCCACTGTCAGATGGCCCAGCACGATGGCGCCACCGCCGAAAGTGCAATTGGCGCCGATGACGGCGCTGCCGGCCACGCCAACGCAACCCGCCATGGCGGTGTTCTTGCCGACGCGCACGTTGTGGCCGATCTGGATCAGGTTGTCGAGCTTTACGCCGTCTTCGATCACGGTGTCGTCGAGCGCGCCACGGTCGATGCAGGTGTTGGCGCCAATTTCGACGTCGTCGCCGATGCGCACCGCACCCAGCTGCTCGATCTTGACCCAGCGCCCCTCGTGCGGCGCGAGGCCGAAGCCGTCGGCGCCGATGACCACACCCGGGTGCAGCAGGCAGCGCTCGCCGATGGTGCAGTCTTCGCTGACCGTCACCCGCGACTTCAGCACCGTGCCCGCACCAATGCGCGCGCCCCGCTCCACCACGCACAGCGCGCCGATGCGCGCCGTCGCGTCGACCTGCGCCTCGGCGTGGATCACGGCGCTGGGGTGGATGAAATCAGCCTCCGGGCGCGCATGATGCGCCTTCCAGAGCTGCGTCAGGCGGGCAAAGTAGAAGTACGGATCTGGCGTGACGATGAAAGCGCCACGCGCCGCAGCCGCCTCGCGCATGGCGGGCGAGACGATCACGCAAGCAGCCTTCGAGGCCGCCAGTTCCTGCTGGTATTTGGGATGGCTCAGGAAGCTGAGCGCATCGGGCTGTGCATTCTGCAGCGGCGCAAGCCGCTCGATAGACAGCGCCGCATCGCCATGGAGCTCGCCCCCAAGGGCGTCAACGATGGCTCCGAGCTGCAGTGACACGCCGGTTCGCGGCGTTACTTGCCGGCCGCAGGCGTAGGAGAGCCGACCGACGCGTTCAGCGCCTTGATCACCTTGTCGGTGATGTCGTGCTTCGGATTGATGTAGATCGCTTCCTGCAGGATGGCGTCGTACTTCTCTGCCTCGGCCACCTGCTTCACGACGCGGTTGGCGCGCTCGTAAACCTGCTGGAGCTCTTCGTTCTTGCGCGCGTTCAGGTCTTCCTGAAATTCACGGCGCTTGCGCTGGAAGTCGCGGTCCTGGTCGACCAGCGCGCGCTGGCGCGTGACCCGCTGGCTTTCCGACAGGGTGGGCGCCTCGCGCTCGAACTTCTCAGAAGCCGCCTTCAGGGCGTCGCCCTGTGCGGTCAGGTCCTTCTCGCGCTTCAGGAACTCGGCTTCGAGCTTCGCCTGGGCAGTCTTGGCCGGCTGTGCCTCACGCAGCACGCGGTCCGGGTTCACGAAACCGATGCGAAAGGTTTCCTGCGCCTGGGCGGGCACCGCAGCGAATGCGAGAGCGGGAATCAACAACGCGCCTGCCGCAGCGCGAATCAAATGCTTCATTTAGAAAGACGTTCCGATCTGGAATTGGAGGCGCTGAATTCTATCCTTCGGGATATACCCGGCTGTAAACGGCTGCCCGACTTCCTTCTGGGACCTGACGGGGAAGGCATAAGCAAGACGCAGCGGGCCCAGCGGCGAAATCCAGCTGACGCCCAGGCCGACCGACGCGCGCAACTTCTTCTCGGCCTTCCATTGCTCGTCGGTCACGCCAGCGGCACGCGTGCCGAACACGTTGCCGGCGTCGAAGAAGCCGTACAAGCGCAGCGTGCGGTCGTTGCCGGCACCCGGGAACGGCGTGCTCAATTCGGCATTGAAGACTGCCTTCTTGGTACCACCGAGGGCTGCACCTTCGCTCTGGAGGAACAGAGGAGCATCGCGCGGCCCCAGCGAGTTCTGCTCGAAGCCACGGACCGAACCCAGGCCACCGGCATAGAAGTTCTTGAAGATCGGGTAGACCTTGTTGCCGAGCGCCTTGGCATAGCCGACTTCGCCGTTGATCGAGAAGGTGTACTGCTTGCTGATCGCGAAGAACTGCTGGTATTGGTAGTTCGTCTTGATGTACTTCATGTCCCCGGCCGCACCCACTTCGAGGTTGGCGCGCTGCAGCCGGCCCGTGGTCGGGATCAGTGCGCTGTCGCGACTGTCACGGCCCCAGCCGACGCTCAGCGGAACGCCCCATACGCTCTTCTGATCACAGCTGACCACCAGCAGGCCCGTGGCATCCTTCTGGCACTGGAAATAGGCAAGGTAAGACGGCGGCGTGTACAGACCGGAGAATGCCGTCGAACTGTTGGGGTCGAACGCATAGCGCTCGAGACCGATGCCGAAGAAAACGGTATCGACTTCGCTGAACGGCACGCCAAAACGGATGGAAGCGCCCTGGTTCACCAGTTTGTAGTCGCCATCGGTGGAGGTCTGATACGGGCGCGTCGTGGTGTGGTAGACGCTGATCGTGCGCGAGATGCCGTCCGGCGTGAAGTACGGGTCGGTCGTGGTCAGCGACAGCGTGCGGTTGTACTTGCTGGTGTTGACCTGCACGCCCAGGAAGTTGCCCGAGCCGAACACGTTTTCCTGCGAGATGCCGAAGGTCAGCGCGACTTTTTCAGCGCTCGAGTAGCCGGCGCCGAGTTGCAGGCTGCCGGTGGGCTTTTCAGCCACGTTGACGGTCAGGTCCACCTGGTCGGGCGAGCCGGGCACTTCCTGCGTTTCGACGTTCACTTCGGTGAAGAAGCCCAGGCGGTCCACGCGGTCGCGCGAGAGCTTGATCTTGTCGCCGTCGTACCAGGAAGCTTCGTACTGGCGGAACTCGCGGCGGATGACTTCGTCGCGGGTCTTGTTGTTGCCGCCCACCGAGACGCGACGCACGTACACGCGGCGCGAAGGTTCGGCCTGCAGCGTGAGCGCCACGCGGTTGTTGACGCGGTCGATATCAGGGCGCGCCTGCACGCGTGCGAACGCATAGCCGAAGGTGCCGAAATAGTCGTTGAAGGCCTTGGTGGTCTCGGTGACCTGCTCGCCGTTGTAGGGCTCGCCCGGCTTGATGGTGATGAGCGACTTGAACTCGTCGTCGCGGCCGAGATAGTTGCCGTCGAGCTTGACGCTCGACACCACGAACTTCTCGCCTTCACTGATGTTCACGGTCACCGTCAGGTCCTTGCGGTCCGGCGAAATGGCAACCTGGGTCGAGTCGATGCGGAACTCCAGGTAGCCGCGGGTGATGTAGTACGAGCGCAGGGTTTCGAGGTCGGCGTTGAGCTTGGCGCGCGAATACTGATTCGACTTGGTGTACCAGCTCATGAAGCCGCCGCTGTCCTGGTCGAACAGGCTCAGCAGCGTCGATTCGCTGAAGGCCTTGTTGCCTACCACGTGCACTTCGCGGATGCGGGCCGATTCGCCTTCGGTCACGGTGAAGGTCAGGTTGACGCGGTTGCGCTCGATGGGCGTGACGGTGGTCACGACCTGCGCGTTGTAGAGGCTGCGGCTCACGTACTGGCGCTTGAGCTCCTGCTCGGCGCGGTCGGCCAGTGCCTTGTCGTAGGGACGGCCATCGGTCAGGCCGACTTCGCGCAGCGCCTTCTGCAGCGCGGCCTTGTCGAACTCCTTGGTGCCGACGAAATCGACGTCTGCAATGGTCGGCCGCTCTTCGACGATCACCACCAGCACGTTGCCGTTCACATCGATGCGCACATCCTTGAACAACCCCAGGTCGAACAGCGCGCGGATGGCGGCGGAACCGCGCTCGTCGCTGTAGGTATCACCCACGCGCAGCGGCAGCGACGCGAAGATCGTACCGGCTTCGACGCGTTGCAGACCTTCGACGCGAATGTCGCGCACCGTGAAAGGCTCTACGGCCCAGGCTGCCGTGGCTGCGAGCGCACTGGCAACCACCGCGGCAACGCTACGCAGGCGAAAGCGACTGAAGTTTTTGTTCATCTGAGAATTGAGCCGGCACGGAAAGGGCCGGGCAGAAAGTTAACCAAAGAGCCGTGTGACGTCGTTGAAGAGTGCAACCGACATCATGACCAGCAGCAGGGCCACACCCCCGCGCTGAAGCCGTTCCATCCAGGCGTCGGAGACGCTCTTGCCGGTCAGGCCCTCCCAAAGATAATACATCAGGTGTCCCCCATCGAGGACCGGCAGCGGCATGAGATTGAGGACCCCGAGGCTCACGCTGATGAGAGCCAGGAAGACCAGATACTGAGTGAAACCGAGGCTTGCGGACTTGCCAGCGTAGTCGGCAATCGTGAGCGGACCGCTCAGGTTCTTGAGCGAAGCCTCGCCGATGACCATCTTGCCCATCATGCGCACGGTCAGCGCGGACACCTCCCAGGTGCGCACCACGCCACGCCAGACGCCGTCGACCAGCCCCTGGCGCACCGTCACCATTTCGGGCGGCGCACCAACGTAGGCGCCGATGCGCCCCACCTTGACGCCGCCCTCTTCGCGCACCTCGGGCTTCACGTCGATCTTGAGCGGCTGGCCGCCGCGCTCGACCTGCCAAGCCTGAATGCGCGGCTGGTCGCCGTCGACCGACGCCCGGATCACCTCGCGCAGCTGCTGTCCGTCGAATATGGCCGTGTCGCCAATGGCGCGCACCACGTCGCCGTTGCGCAGGCCGGCGCTTTCCGCCGCACTGCCCGCCATGACTTCGCCGATCTCGGGCCGAGTCAGGGGTGCCACCACGCCGATCTTGCGGAACATCTGCGGATCGGCGTCCTTGGTCTCCATGCGGCTCAATGGCAGCACCAGCTGACGCGCCGGCCGGCCGGCCTCCCCTGCGACTTCGAGCGTCAGGTCATGGCCATCGAGCGCGCCACGCGTCATGCGCCAGCGCAGATCCTCGAAGGACTGAACTGGCGACAGCTCGCCATCGAAGCCCGCTTGTGTGATGTGCTCGCCGCCGCGCAGACCCGCCGCTTCGGCCAGGGAGGCCGCCACCGGCCGCGCCAGCTTGGCGACCGGCTCCTGCACGCCGATCCAGTTGACCGCCGTGTAGAGCACGACAGCCAGCAGCAGATTGGCGATCGGCCCCGCCGCAACAATGGCTGCGCGGGAACGCAAAGGTTGGGTATTGAAGGCGCGATGGCGCTCTTCAGGCGCGACCGGCCCTTCGCGCTCGTCGAGCATCTTGACGTAGCCGCCGAACGGGAATGCACCTATGACGAACTCGGTCTGCTGCCCCGGATGCTGACGTTTGGGCTGCCAGCGAAGCAGTGCCTTGCCGAACCCGACGGAGAAGCGCTCCACCTTGACGCCGCAGGCAACGGCCACGCGGTAGTGCCCGTATTCGTGCACCGCGATCAGGACACCGAGTGCGACCACAAAGGCTATGACAGTGAGCAGCATCGGGGTCCTTGGTCTCTACGGAAGGTCGTCAGGTCAGGCTGCGAAACGCAGCGCCGCGGCATTGGCCGCCGCGCGGGCGCTGGCATCGATCGCCAGCAGGTCGGCCAGCGATGCCGGCTTGGAGGGGGCGACCCTTTCCAAAGTTTCCATGTTGACCGCATGTATGCAATCAAAACGCAGGCGGCGGTTCAGGAAAGCTTCAACTGCGACCTCGTTGGCAGCATTGAGCACCGCCGTCGTGCCCGGCGCGGCGCGCAGTGCATGCCATGCCAGGCCCAGTCCGGGAAAGAGCGCCGCGTCGGGCGCATCGAAGGTCAACGAGGCCATCTGGCGGAAGTCGAGCCGCGCGGCACCGCTCTCGATGCGCTCGGGCCAGGCCAGGCCCACCGCAATCGGCACCCGCATGTCGGGCGTGCCGAGTTGGGCGATGACCGATGCGTCGGTGAACTGCACCATTGAGTGCACCACGCTCTGCGGATGGATGACCACCTCGATCTGATCGGGCGCAACGCCGAACAGGTGACGCGCCTCGATCACTTCGAGCGCCTTGTTCATCATGGTGGCCGAGTCGACCGAAATCTTGCGGCCCATGACCCAGTTCGGATGGGCGCAGGCCTGCTCGGGCGTCACCGTGCCCAGGGTTTCCGGCGCACGAGTGCGGAACGGGCCACCCGAGGCGGTAAGAATGATCTTGTCGATACGCCGCGCCCAGGTGGACGGGTCTTCGGGCAGCGACTGGAAAATAGCCGAATGCTCGCTGTCGATCGGCAGCAACGTGGCGCGCCCCTCGCGCACAGTACGCATGAAGAGTTCACCGCCGACGACTAGCGCTTCCTTGTTGGCCAGCAGCAGGCGCTTGCCGGCGCGCGCGGCGGCCAGGCAAGGGCCAAGGCCCGCTGCACCGACGATGGCGGCCATCACGGCATCGGCTTCATCGTGGGATGCTATCGTTTCGAGAGCATCATCACCCATCAGGACAACCGTCTTCAGGCCGTTCTGCTTCAACCTTTCAGCCAGCAGCGCGGCGTGCGGCGCACTGGCCATCACGGCGAATTTCGGAGAGAACTGCGCGCACTGCGCCAGCAACTCGTCGACCTTGGTAGCCGCCGAAAGGGCAAACACCTCGAAACGCTCGGGGTGCCGCGAAATGACGTCGAGCGTGCTCACACCGACCGAACCGGTCGAGCCGAGCACCGTAACGCGTTGTCTTCTGGGTGAGTTCACAGGAAAGCCAGCATCATGGCAATGGGAAGCGCCGGCAATAGGGCATCCACGCGGTCGAGGACGCCGCCGTGGCCGGGCAGCAGCCGGCTGCTGTCCTTGGCGCCGGCACTGCGCTTGATGAGAGATTCGACGAGGTCGCCCACGACGCTCATGGCCGCGAGGAACAACGCGGCGAGCAGCAACAGCCACCAGCCACGCTCGTTGAGACGGGTGTAGAGGCTGGCCACGGTCGCGCCCGTAGCCTTGTCGGCCCAGACCCAGGCAAAGGCCAGCACCACCACGCCGATCATTCCGCCCCACACGCCTTCCCAGCTCTTGCCGGGACTGATCGCGGGAGCGAGCCTGTTGCGGGTGAACTTCAGGCCGAAGGCGCGGCCGGCGAAATAGGCGAACACGTCGGCCACCCACACCAGCACCAGGATCGACAGCAGGAAGTTGATGCCGATCATGCGCGCCTGCACCGCGGCAAGCCATGCCACCCACAGTGCCAGCAAGCCACCGACCAGCCGCAGCCCGCGCGGAATGCGGGGCCAGCCCGGCACCGCCACGCGCAGCAGCGCCGCACCTCCGAGCACCCAGGCCGCACTGGCCAGGGTCCACATCAGGACCAGCGGCTGCTCCAGCAGCCCCAGCCACCAGGACAGCGCGCACAGCACCACCGTCTCGATGCCGAGAAACACCGACAGCCGCTGGCCGTATCCGTTCAGACGCCCCCACTCCCAGGCACCAGCGCCGATCAGCACCAGCATGACGCAGGCGAAAGGGATGTAGTTTCGATAGAACAGCGCTGGCAGCAGGATCGCGAGCAGCACGATCGCCGTGAGGATGCGTTGTTTGAGCATGCGGGAGGTTGTCAGGCCCTCAGGCCGTAGCAGTCTTGACCTGTGCCGAGGTTTGGCCGAAGCGCCGCTCTCGGCCCTGGAACGCGGCAATGGCCTCGTCCAGCGCAGCTTCGTCGAATTCGGGCCACAGCTTGTCGCTGAAGAAAAGCTCGGCGTAGGCACTCTGCCAGAGCAGGAAGTTGGACAACCGTTGCTCGCCGCCCGTGCGGATGAACAGGTCGGGGTCGGGCACATGGGCCAGGGCCATGGCGCGGTCGAGGCTCGCCTCGGTGATCGCATCGCCCTGCGCCACCAGCCTGGCGGCAGCCTGCGCGATGTCCCAGCGGCCGCCGTAGTTGAAGCAGACGTTGAGCACCATGCGCGTGTTGTGCACCGTGGCCAGCTCGGCGTCGACCAGGCCCTTCACCATCTTCGGCGACAGGCCGGCCCGTTCGCCGACGAAATGCAGCCGCACGCCATCGGCGCTGAGCTTGGGCACCTCGCGGGCGAGTGCACCGACCATCAGGTCCATGAGCCCGGAGACTTCCTCGACGGGACGGTTCCAGTTCTCGGACGAGAACGCGAACACCGTGAGCACGCCCACGCCGCGGTCGGCACAGGCCCTGACGCAGCGGCGCAGCGATTCGACGCCCTGCTTGTGCCCCGCGACGCGGGGCAGGAAGCGCCGCGTGGCCCAACGGCCGTTACCGTCCATGACGATGGCAACGTGGTGGGGAATGCGTGGCGCTGAAGAGGCCATGACAGGCCTCAAACGGCCATGATCTCCGCTTCCTTGGCCGCGACCAGGCGGTCGATTTCCGCGATGTGGCGGTCGGTGACCTTCTGGATCTCGGCTTCGGCGCGCTTCTGGTCGTCCTCGGACGCCAGCTTGTCCTTGACCAGCTTCTTGACCGACTCGTTCGCATCGCGGCGCAGGTTGCGCGTGGCGATCTTGGCGGTTTCGCCTTCGTTGCGGACCAGCTTGGTCATTTCCTTGCGGCGCTCTTCGCTCATGGCGGGCAGCGGCACGCGGATCAGGTCGCCCATGGAGGCGGGGTTCAGGCCCAGGTCGCTTTCGCGGATGGCCTTCTCGATCTTGGCGCCCATGCCCTTTTCCCAAGGCTGGACGCTGATGGTGCGCGAATCGAGCACCGAGACGTTGGCCACCTGGCTCAACGGCACCTGCGAGCCGTAGTACTCGACGTGGATCGAATCGAGCAGCGCAGAGTTGGCGCGGCCGGTACGGATCTTCGTAAGGTTGTTCTGGAATGCGGCGAGCGACTGATTCATCTTCGCGTCGGTCGCATTGCGGATATCTGCAATGGTCATCTCAAATACTCCTAGGCATGCACCAGCGTGCCCTCGTCCTCGCCCATGACGACGCGCTTGAATGCGCCGTTCTTGAGAATCGAGAACACCTTGATCGGCAGCTTCTGGTCGCGGCACAGCGCGAAGGCCGTGGCGTCCATGATGCCGAGATTTTTTGCGATCGCCTCGTCGAAGCTGAGCGAGACATAGCGCGTTGCGTCGGGGTTGGTCTTGGGATCGGCGGTGTAGACGCCGTCGACCTTGGTCGCCTTGAGCACCAGTTCGGCACCGATCTCGGCACCGCGCAGAGCAGCGGCCGTGTCGGTGGTGAAGAACGGGTTACCCGTGCCGGCTGCGAACACCACGACCTTGCCCTCTTCGAGGTACTGCAGGGCCTTGGGGCGCACATAGGGCTCGACCACCTGCTCGATGGCAATGGCGGACATCACGCGGGCCACGAGGCCCTGCTTGTCCATCGCATCGGCCAGCGCCAGCGAGTTCATGACCGTGGCCAGCATGCCCATGTAGTCGGCCGTGGCGCGGTCCATGCCGACCGAGCCGCCCGCGACGCCGCGGAAGATGTTGCCGCCACCGATCACGACCGCCACCTGCACGCCCATGTTCACGACCTCGGCCACCTCTTGCACCATGCGCACGATGGTGGCGCGGTTGATGCCGAAGGCGTCATCGCCCATCAACGCCTCTCCCGACAGCTTCAACAAGATTCGCTTGTGGGCTGGGCGGGCATCAGACATGGGCAATTTCCTTTGGTTGGACTGGGACGAGTGTAAAACGTAGCGATGAAAAAACGGCGGCGCGCGTGGGCGCACCGCCGTTGAGCCTTAAAGGCTTAAGCTGCAGCCTTGGCCGCTGCAACTTGCGCGGCCACCTCGGCTGCGAAGTCGTCAACTTTCTTCTCAATGCCTTCGCCGACCACGTACAGGGTGAAGCCCTTGATCGTGGTGCTGGCGGCCTTGAGCATCTGCTCGACGGTCTGCTTGTCGTTCTTCACGAACGGCTGGTTGTGCAGCGAGACTTCCTTGAGGAACTTCTGCACGCCACCTTCGATGCGCTTGGCAACGATGTCGTCCGGCTGCGGCTTCTTGCCTTCGGCTTCGGCCGTCTTGCGGTCTTCGTCGGCCTTGCCCTTGGCAACTGCGCGCTCTTTTTCGATCAGGTCGGCAGGCACGTCCGATGCCTGGATGGCGACCGGCTTCATGGCGGCGATGTGCATCGCCACGTCCTTGGCCGACGTGTCGTCGCCTTCGAACTCGACCATCACGCCGATGCGCGTGCCGTGCAGGTACGAAGCCAGCTTGCCGTTGCCGGCGAAGTGCTTGAAGCGGCGGAAGCTCATGTTCTCGCCGATCTTGCCGATCAGACCCTTGCGCACGTCTTCGAGCGTGGGACCAAAGCCGTCTTGCTCATAGGCGAGTGCGCCCAGCGCGGCGATGTCCGCGGGGTTGTTCTTCGCGACCAGCATGGCGGCAGCGTTGGCCAGGGCCAGGAAGCTGTCGTTCTTGGTGACGAAGTCGGTTTCGCAGTTGATTTCGATCATGCCGCCGGCAGCGCCGTCGACGAAAGCCGTGACCACGCCTTCAGCGGTGATGCGGCCCGATGCCTTGCCAGCCTTGTTGCCGAGCTTGATGCGCAGCAACTCTTCGGCCTTTTCCATGTTGCCGTCGGCCTCCGTCAGGGCCTTCTTGCACTCCATCATCGGCGCGTCGGTCTTTGCGCGCAGTTCGCCGACCATGCTTGCGGTGATTGCAGCCATTTGTGGTATCTCCGTAAATCCAAAAATCAGGTTAAAAAAAAGGGGCACCAAAGCCCCTTCTTCAGGCTCGCAGGTGCGCCAATCAGGCCGAAGCGCCTTCTTCGACTTCGACGAATTCGTCGCCATTGCCTTCGGCGATGGCCTTGACCACGTCACCGGTGGCGCTGTTGCGGCCTTCGATGATCGCGTCGGCGATGCCGCGGGCGTACAGCGTGACAGCCTTCGACGAGTCGTCGTTGCCAGGGATCACGTAGTCGATGCCTTCGGGCGAGTGGTTGGAGTCCACAACGCCGATCAGCGGAATGCCGAGCTTCTTGGCTTCGGCCACGGCGATCTTGTGGAAGCCCACGTCAATCACGAAGATGGCGTCGGGCAGCGCGGCCATGTCCTGGATGCCGCCGATGTCCTTTTCGAGCTTCTCGATTTCGCGCGAGAAGGTCAGTTGCTCCTTCTTGCTCAGCGAGTCGAGGCCGGCTTCCTGCTGGGCCTTCATGTCCTTCAGACGCTTGATCGAGGTCTTGACGGTCTTGAAGTTGGTCAGCATGCCGCCGAGCCAGCGGGTGTCGACGAAGGGCACGCCGGCGCGACGGGCTTCTGCCGCCACGATTTCACGGGCTTGGCGCTTCGTGCCGACCATCAGGATCGTGCCGCGGTTGGCGGTGAGCTGCTTGGCGTACTTCATCGCGTCCTGGAACATCGGGAGCGACTTTTCCAGGTTGATGATGTGAATCTTGTTGCGATGGCCGAAGATGTACGGGGCCATCTTGGGGTTCCAGAAGCGGGTTTGGTGACCGAAATGGACACCTGCTTCCAGCATTTCGCGCATGGTGGTAGACATTGAAATTACTCCAAAGGTTGGGTCTAAAATCCAGCCCGTTTTGTGCTCTTTCTGAATGGAGTCACAACACCTTGATTGGGCCGGTTTGCGGATGTGTTTGACTGGGTGCAACGGGAGCCGTCGCTCAGCCAGCGAAACCCAAAGAGTATAGCACGGCCGCCGGCCCCTCCTCCCTGAACCCGAGCTGCTCGCACAGCCTCTGCCTCCACCCATGAACGACCTTCACGCCACCCGTCTCGATCTTCTGGCAGGTGGCTCCGATGCACGCACCGAAATGGAGCGTGCCATCGGCATCGCCCAGTCCCCGGTCTGCGCGCACGTCTTCACCCGCACCATGTTCGACGAGGCCAGGCAGGCTGCCGCCGCGTCGAACCCCGACAGCCGGCTTTCGGGCCTCGCCTTCACCGCCAAGGACCTGTTCGACATCAAAGGCCAGCCAACGCCCGCCGGCTCCGTGGTCCTGGCCCATGCGCCAGCCGCCAACGCCGATGCCCTCGCCGTGGCACGGCTGCGCGCCGCGGGCGGCGTGCTGACCGGCCGCACCAACATGTCGGAGTTCGCCTTCTCGGGCGTCGGCGTCAACCCGCACCACGGCACACCGGCCAACGTGAGCGATGCCGCCACGCCGCGCATCCCGGGCGGCTCGTCGTCCGGCGCGGCGATCTCGGTGGCCAGCGGAGCCGCGTTCATCGGCCTGGGCTCCGACACCGGCGGCTCAATCCGCATTCCGGCGGCACTGAACGGCATTGTTGGCTTCAAGAACACGGCCCGCCTGACGCCAGCCGACGGCGCACTGCCGCTTTCGACCACTCTGGACACCGTCTGCGCCATGACGCGCTCGGTGCGCGACGCCATCACCGCGCACGAGATCCTCGCGGCGCGCCGAGTAACCGCCGGCAACGCCCCTCTGGCAGCCTATAGGCTGGCGGTGGTGAAGAACGTGTTCTTCGATGGCATCGAACCCGCCGTGTCTACCGCCTTCGAGCGCTCGCTGAAGGCGCTCCGCGCAGCCGGCGCTCGCATCGTGGAGATCGAACTGCCCGAGCTCGCAGAACTGGCCACCATCAATGCCACCGGTGGCTTCTCGGCCGCCGAGTCGCACGCTTGGCACCGCCTGCTGCTGGAACGCAGCGGCGCAGGCTACGACCCGCGCGTGGCCCAGCGCATCCTGCGCGGCGCCACAATGAAGGCCCATGAATACATCGACCTGATCCATGCCCGCCGCGACTGGATCGCCCGAGTCGAAACCACACTCGCTCCGTTCGACGCTGTGCTGTCGCCAACCGTGCCGATCACTGCGCCGTCCATCGCCAGCGTAGCGCCGGGCGCCGAGTGCGATGACGAATTCTTCCGCGTCAATGCATTGCTGCTGCGCAACCCGTCGATCATCAACATGCTCGACGGCTGCGCCATCTCGCTGCCCTGCCACGCCGCCGGCGAACTGCCGGTCGGTCTGATGCTGTGGCACGCCGCGCTGCACGACGACGCCGTGCTCGCGATAGCGCTCCAGACCGAGCGCACACTGCAAAATTAACAGCTGACACTGTCCACCTCACGGGCGTCAGCCATCTCTCTTATTCAGAACATTCAATGAAAATCGCGATCGTGGGCGCCGGCATCATCGGCGTCACCACCGCCTGGGAACTGGTTTCCGACGGCCATGAAGTGACCGTGTTCGAGCGCAGGGGCGCCGCCGCAGAAGAAGCCAGCTTCGCCAATGCCGGCGTGGTCGCTCCCGGGTACGTCACACCGTGGGCCGCGCCAGGCATGCGCGGCAAGGTGCTGCGCTCGCTGCTGTCCTCGCACGGCGCCATCAAGCTGCGCTGGCCGCTGGGCTCGCGCGACCTCGGCTGGCTTTCGCGCTGGCAGAAGGCCTGCAAGCTCGAAACCTACCTGGCCAACCGCGCCCGCATGCAGCGACTGGCCTTCTACAGCCGCAACCGGCTGCACGAGGTGACCGAGGCGCGCGAGCTCAGCTACGAACGCAGCGACGGCTACCTGGTGCTGCTGCGCTCCAAGCGCGACAAGAAGCTGGTGCAGGCCGGGCTGGAGGTGCTGCGCTCGGCGGGCAGCGTCTTCAAGGAAATCGACGCCGACGAGGCCCGCCTGATCGAGCCCGCCCTCAATCCCGACACCCCGCTGGCAGGCGCCATCCACCTGCCCGAAGACGAAGTGGCCAACTGCCGCCAGTTCGCGCTGCTGCTCAAGTGGGAGGCCGAGTCGTTCGGCGCGCAGTTTCATTTCAACTGCGACATCGCGCCGCTGAGCCGCGCGGCGCCCACCTCGCTGTCGCTGGCGAGCGGCTCCGACCCTGTGCGCTACGACGCGGTCGTGGTGTGCGCCGGCCTGGCCTCGGCCACGCTGCTTCGGCCGCTGGGCCTGCGCATCCCGATGGCGCCTGTCTACGGCCATTCGGTGAGCGCGCCGATTCGCGAGCCGCTCAACGCGCCACGCAGCGCGGTGATGGACGAACGCTACAAGGTCGCCATCTCCCGCCTGGGCCAGCGCGTGCGGGTGGCCGGCAGCGCCGAGATCGGCGGCTCGCTGGACACGATGAACCCGGCCGCGGTGCAAACGCTCTACAAGGTGCTGCACGACTGGTTCCCGGGTGCGGCCACGCTGCAGTCCGGCGTGCAGCAATGGAAAGGCGCACGGCCGATGCTGCCGGACGGCCCACCGGTGCTGGGTGCCAGCGGCATTCCCGGCGTGTGGCTCAACCTTGGCCATGGGTCGAGCGGCTGGGCGCTGTCGTGCGGCAGTGCGCGCGTGCTGGGCGACCTGATTGCCGGACAGGACCCTGGCATCGACCTCGAAGGGCTCGGGGTCGAACGGCTCAGTCTTTAGGACCCCACTGGCTCAGGGCCTCGGGGCTCGCCGGCTGCTCGACAGGCAGCGCGGGCTCCGGCGGGGGGCGAAGTCTGCTGGCAATCCATCCCAGCAGTCCGGGGCCGAGCAGTGCAAAGAAAATCAGGCACAGCGCAGCAGCACCCAGCAGGGCCAGGCGCATCAGGCCAGAAGCCGTTTCGCCCGGGACGTCGAACCACCGGATCACGCTGCAGCCGAAGCCGACATTGGCGGCCCAGGCCACGTCCCGCAGAGACACCCACCGCTTCAGCTCTGCCAGCAGGAAGACGCCCCATACGGCGCACAACAGACCCAGAACCCATCCCAGCCCGGCAATCCACGCCATCGTCGCAGCGAGGAAAAAGACAAGCGCTGCGAAAAGCAGGACAAGCAGCCAACCGACGCCTTTGAAGCTCATCCCCGGATGATAGGGAGACAGCACGGCGGCACAATGCGCCGATGCAACGCACCACCTCCGCCACCGCTGCCGAGCTGTTCAACATCGCCGCCACGCGCCGCATCGAACATGCTGCGGCGGCCGCCCTGCCCGCTCACGCGCTGATGCAGCGCGCCGGCCTCGCAGTGGCACGGCTTGCGATGGCGATTGCGCCGCACGCGCGCACGATCTGGGTGGCCTGCGGGCCGGGAAACAACGGCGGCGATGGCTTCGAGGCGGCTGCGCAGTTGCGTCACCGGGGCTTCTTTCCTGTCGTCACATTCCTGGGAGATGAAAGCCGCTTGCCGCCGGACGCCAAGGCATCGCTACAGCGTGCCCGCGATGCGGGCGTCACCTTTGCATCGACGCCGCCTTCGGCCTATGAACTGGCCATCGACGCGCTGCTCGGCATCGGATCGACGCGACCACCCGAAGGCACGATGGCCGAATGGCTGGCGAAGATGCATACGAGCGGCCAACCCGTGCTCTGCGTCGACGTGCCATCGGGCCTGAATGCGGACACCGGCACGCTGCCTCACGGTATCGACCACGCGCAAGCATCGGCCCGCACCTGCATCACCTTTCTCGCATTGAAGCCCGGCCTGTTCACTGCCCAGGGCCGCGATGCGGCGGGTACGGTATGGCTCGACGATCTGGGCTGCAGCGCATTCAAGGATCAACCAGTCGCCCGAATCGCCGGAGCACCCGATGCGCAGCCGCGCGCCCATGCCTCGCACAAAGGCAGCTACGGCGATGTCGCGGTGATCGGCGGAGCCTCCGGCATGGCGGGCGCCGCCTTGCTGGCCGGCTCGGCAGCACTGCATGGCGGCGCGGGACGCGTGTTCGTCGGATTGCTCGACCCGAGCGCGGCCCCCGTCGACACCGCCCAACCCGAACTGATGCTGCGCGACGCCCGAACGCTCGACCTGTCAGGCATGACGGCGGTGTGCGGCTGCGGCGGTGGAGAGGCGGTGCGAGAACTGCTGCCGCGCGTGCTCTCGACGGCGGCCGCTTTGGTGCTAGATGCCGATGCGCTCAACGCCATCGCGGCTGATGGCGCGCTGCAAGCACAGCTGACGTCCCGGGGAAAAAGCGGATCGCCCACCGTGATCACGCCACATCCACTGGAAGCTGCGCGCCTGCTGGGCTGCACGGTCGGCGATGTCCAGGCCGACAGGCTGGCCGCGGCCCGTCAGCTCGCCGCGCGCTTCGGTGTCGTAGTTGTGCTCAAGGGTTCGGGCACCGTCATTGCAGGCGCCACCGACACTCTGCCAGTCATCAACCTGACCGGCAACGCCCGCCTTGCGACCGCAGGCACCGGCGACGTACTGGCCGGCATGATCGGCGCTGCGCTGGCCATGCGCCGGCCAGCCCTCGAGGCAGCGCGCGAAGCCGTCTGGCAGCACGGCCACATCGCCGACACATGGCCGTCCGATGCAGCCCCGCTAACGGCCGGCACGCTGGCCCGCCGCGCGCCCGTCTGAGGAGCGAGCGTTAGCCGCGCCCGACGAAGGGCATCTTCGTCGCCATGATGGTGTGGAACAGCACGTTGGCCTCCAGCGGCAGGTTTGCCATGTAGAGCACCGACTGGCCGACGATCTTGACGTCGATCAGCGGCTCGATCGCGAGTTCGCCATTAGCCTGCGGCACGCCCTTGGCCATGCGCGCAGCCAACTCTGTCATGGCGTTGCCCACGTCCACCTGCCCCACGGCGATGTCGTACTTGCGGCCGTCGAGCGACGCAGTCTTGGTCAGCCCCTCGACCGCGTGCTTGGTCGCCGTGTAGGCAGCCGAGTTCGGCCGCGGCGCCGTGGCCGAGATGGAGCCGTTGTTGATGATGCGGCCGCCCATCGGCGTCTGTGCCTTCATCGTGCGGAATGCCTGCTGGATACAGAAGAACATGCCCGTCAGGTTGATGTCGACCACGCCTTGCCACTGCGCAGGCGTCCAGTCCTCGAACGGGCCCGGCGGGTTGCCCACGCCGGCGTTGTTGAACAGCAGGTCGACGCGGCCGAAGCGCTCGACGGTGGCGGCGAACAGAGCCTGCACCGAGTCCGCATTGGACACGTCGGTCGGCACCGCGAAGGCGCGCGCACCGGCGCCCGATTCTTGCGCCACCTGTTCCAGCGGCTCCAGGCGGCGCCCTGCCAGAACCACGCTCCAGCCGTCGCCCAGCAGCGCCAGCGCGGCGGCGCGGCCGATGCCGGAGCCCGCACCCGTGACGATGGCGATGCGGCCCTTGTTGTCTTCAGCGCTCATGCTGTCTGTCTCTTTCTCTTTTCGGTTTGTCGATGGTTCGTGCGGCGTGCAAATCTTTCTTCAGCGGCGCGGCTTGCGCCCCTTCATCTTGTTGGCAGCCTTCTTGACCGCCGACTTGAAGGCCTGCATCGCCGACTGCGGACCGGCCGTGGCCGAGGTGCCGCGCTCCGCGCGCGACTCGGCGTTGCCGGCTTCGGCCTTGTGACGCGTGCTGCGCTTGGCCGAGGCCTTGACCGGCACGCCCGATGATGCCGCACCCTTGTCCTTCATGGCACGGGCCGTGAGCTCTTCGCCTTCGCGCACGAGGCGGAAGTCGATCTTGCGGCCGTCCAGGTCGACGCGGCTTACCTGCACCCGCACCCGCGTGCCGATGGCATAGCGGATGCCGGTGCGCTCGCCGCGCAGCTCCTGGCGCATCTCGTCGAACTTGAAGTATTCGCCGCCGAGCTCGGTGATGTGCACCAGGCCTTCGACGTACATCGCGTCGAGCGTGACGAAGATGCCGAAGGTCGTGGCCGCGGTGACCACGCCGCCGTATTCCTCGCCGAGATGCTCGCGCATGTACTTGCACTTGAGCCAGGCCTCGACGTCGCGGCTGGCTTCGTCGGCGCGGCGCTCGTTGGCGCTGCAATGCAGGCCTGCGGCTTCCCAGGCCAGCACTTCCTTGGTGGGAGCGACGGTGGCCTTCTGCGGCTTGCTGGTTGGCGCTTTCACGCGCGACGCGAGCCGCTTGGCCAGCTTGGCATGCGCCTCGCCGGGCGTGGGCAGCATCGGCAGCTGGTAGCGCGTCTTCGACAGGATCGCCTTGATCACGCGATGCACCAGCAGGTCCGGATAGCGCCGGATCGGGCTCGTGAAGTGCGTGTAGGCCTCGTAGGCCAGGCCGAAGTGGCCGCTGTTGATCGGCGTGTAGATCGCCTGCTGCATCGAGCGCAGCAGCATGGTGTGGATCTGCTGCGCGTCGGGGCGCTCCTTGGTGGCGTCGGCGATTGCCTGGAACTCGCCCGGCTTGGGATCGTCGGTGATGCTGAGGCCGACACCCATGGCCTTGAGATAGCCGCGCAGGATTTCCTTCTTCTCGGGCGTCGGGCCTTCGTGCACGCGGTACAGGCCCGGGTGCTTGCCTTCGGCGATGAAGTCGGCGCTGCAGACGTTGGCCGCGAGCATTGCCTCTTCGATCAGGCGGTGCGCCTCGTTGCGCGTGCGCGGCACGATCTTTTCGATGCGGCCGGCGTCGTCGCAAATGATCTGCGTCTCGGTGGTTTCGAAGTCGACCGCGCCACGCTTGCCGCGCTGCTTGAGCAGCGCCTTGTAGACGTCGGCGAGGTTCAGCAGGTCCTTGACGCGATCCTTGCGCTTGGCGGCTTCGGGGCCGCGCGTGTTGCCAAGGATGGCGGCCACTTCGGTGTACGTGAAGCGCGCATGGCTGAACATCACGGCCGGATAGAACTGGTACGCGTAGATCTCGCCATCGGCCGCGACCAGCATGTCGCACACCATGCACAGGCGCTCGACCTCGGGGTTGAGCGAGCACAGGCCGTTCGACAGCTTCTCGGGCAGCATCGGGATCACGCGGCGCGGGAAGTAGACGCTGGTGGCGCGGTCGTAGGCGTCGATGTCGATGCCCGAGCCGGTCTGCACATAGGCGCTGACGTCGGCAATGGCAACCAGCAGGCGCCAGCCCTTGCCTCGGCCCACTTTCGCAGGCTCGCAATACACGGCATCGTCGAAGTCGCGTGCGTCTTCGCCGTCGATGGTGACGAGCGGAATGTCGGTGAGGTCAACGCGCCCCTTCTTGTCGGCGGGACGAACCTTCTCGGGCAGCGCCTTGGCCTCGGCCAGGCACTCCGCGGAAAACTCGTGCGGCACGCCGTACTTGCGCACGGCGATCTCGATCTCCATGCCGGGGTCGTCGATCTCGCCCAGCACTTCTTTCACACGACCAACGGGCTGGCCAAACAGAGCCGGCGGCTCGGTGAGTTGCACGACCACAACCTGCCCCACCTTCGCGGGACCGGTTGCGCCCTTGGGAATCAGGACGTCCTGGCCATAGCGCTTGTCTTCCGGTGCAACGAGCCAGATGCCGCCTTCGTGCAAGAGGCGGCCGATGATGGGCTGCTCGGGACGCTCGACGATTTCCACCACGCGCCCTTCGGGGCGGCCGCGGCGGTCCTGGCGCACGACGCGCGCCTTGACGCGGTCCTTGTGCAGCACCGCGCGCATTTCGTTCGGCGGCAGGTAGATGTCTGCTTCACCGTCGTCGCGCTGCACGAAGCCGTGCCCATCGCGATGTCCTTGAACAGTTCCTTCGAATTCATCCAGCAAGCCGCTGGAAGTGACATTATTTTTGATATGATCTCCTTCTTTCCTGAAATTCAAAACATTGCTGCTTCGGCAGCTCTGTGGGCCCAGATGGCGGAATTGGTAGACGCACTAGTTTCAGGTACTAGCGAGTAACATCGTGGAGGTTCGAGTCCTCTTCTGGGCACCAAGTTTAAACAGACCTTTACCGGGTCATTCGATTCAAGCCACCGGCCTCCGGTGGCTTTTTTCATGGCCGCTTGAATCCGCATCAAACGCCCGACGCAGCCCTCACGAGCGAGACCAAGCAGACACTTGAGCTTCTCCACACGCTTCGAAACGACGGAATTGCCGGGCCAAATTGTGTATACTCGCAGTCTTTGCTGAAAAGCAGAACAAGCCCAGATGGCGGAATTGGTAGACGCACTAGTTTCAGGTACTAGCGAGTAACATCGTGGAGGTTCGAGTCCTCTTCTGGGCACCAAATTCAAGCAGACCCTTACCAGGTCATTCGATTCAAGCCACCGGCCTCCGGTGGCTTTTTTCTTGTCCATTCGAATCCGCATCAAACGGGCAATGCGATCAGGTCGTGGCCCTCGGCACCCACGATGCGCGCGCGGGTGAACTCACCCACCTTCAGCGTCTTGCTGATCTTCTCGGGCGGCAGCAGGCGAACCGTGCCGTCGATCTCCGGCGCATCGGCATACGTGCGCCCCACTCCGCCCTTGCGACCCATGCCGGGCGCCGAATCGACCAGCACCTGCATCGTCGAGCCGATGCGCCTTTGCAGCTTGGCGATCGACACGGCCTCAGCCACCTCCATGAAACGCGCGCGGCGCGCCTCGCGCTCGGCTTCGGGCAGCATGCCCGGAATATCGTTGGCGGTAGCACCTGCCACCGGGCTGTAGGCAAAGCAACCGGCACGGTCGATTTCGGCTTCACGGATGAATTCGAGCAGATGCTCGAATTCCTGCTCCGTCTCGCCGGGGAAGCCAGCGATGAAGGTACTGCGAATCACGAGCTCCGGGCACACCTCGCGCCAGCGCGCCAGCCGCTCCAGATTTTTTTCACCACTGGCCGGGCGCTTCATGCGCTTCAGCACATCGGGATGGCTATGCTGCAAAGGAACGTCGAGGTACGGCAGCACCTGACCGCTCGCCATCGACGGAATGATCTCGTCGACGCTCGGGTACGGGTACACGTAGTGCAGGCGAACCCAGGCGCCATACGGCTCGGCGATTTCACCCAGTGTGCGCACCAATTCGAGCATGCGGGTCTTGACCGGCTTGCCATCCCAGAACCCGGTGCGGTATTTCACGTCGACGCCATAGGCCGAGGTGTCCTGGCTGATCACCAGCAGCTCTTTCACGCCGCCTTCGAACAAGGCCTTTGCTTCGTTCAACACGTCGCCGACCGGCCGCGACACGAGGTCGCCGCGCATCGAGGGAATGATGCAGAAGGTGCAGCGATGATTGCAGCCCTCGCTGATCTTCAGGTACGCATAGTGGCGAGGCGTCAGCTTGAGGCCGGCGATACCGAAAGTGTTCGGCACCAGGTCGACGAATGGGTCATGCGGCTTCGGCAGATTGGCGTGCACCGCATCCATCACTTCCTGCGTGGCGTGCGGGCCGGTCACGGCCAGCACGCTCGGATGCATCTGGCGCACCAGATTGCCGCCCTGGTCGCCAGTCTTGGCGCCCAGACAGCCAGTAACGATCACACGGCCATTCTCGGCCAGCGCTTCGCCAATGGTGTCCAGACTCTCCTTCACGGCATCGTCGATGAAGCCGCAGGTGTTGACGATCACCAGATCGGCACCTTCGAAAGTCTTGGCGGTTTGATAACCCTCGGCACTCAGCTGGGTCAGGATCAGTTCGGAATCGGTCAGGGCCTTGGGGCAGCCCAGGCTCACGAAACCGACCTTGGGGGCGGTCGGCATGGCCGTACGTTCGGGGGAGGCAACTTCGCTCATATGCCTCTATTGTCCCAGCTATCGGTGACGGCAGGACATTCAGGGCCGCTTAATGCCAAAGGCCCCCAGTACCTGCTCGGTGTTTTTCTGCATCTGCTCCTGCATTTGCAGGAAAACGCTCTTCGACTGCTCGACGTAATTGCCCATCAGCCCCTGCAGCATCGGCGACTGCATGGTCATGAAGCGCGACCACATCTCGGGCGTCAGGCCTTCGGCCTTTTCGGCGAGCTGCGCCTGCACCTCGGTCATGGCCTGGATGTTCTTCTCGAGGTACGGACCCATGTAGCCCTGCATTGCCTGCCCGTAGAAACGGATGATGTTGGCCAGCACCTGCTCGGTGAACATCGGCGCACCACCCGCCTCTTCTTCGAGAATGATCTGCAGCAGGATGCTGCGCGTGAGGTCGTCGCCGGTCTTGGCATCGCGCACCACGAACTGGGCACTCTGAATGACCAGCTGCTTCACCTCGGTCAGCGTGATGTACGTGGATGTCTCGGTGTCGTAGAGCCTTCGGTTGGGGTACTTCTTGATCACACGCTGTACCGGCTTGACCCCGGACTTCTTGCTCTGCACTGCGGACTCCTTCACATGGACGCCCATGTCATCGGATGATTCTAGGGAGCGGTTTTGCTGCGCCGCGACAAGGTTTACCCTGACCAGACGCGGCACTTTCCTCAATCCGGCGATGTCGCGTACTCCGCGCCGCACGCATGGCAGGCGGCCGTCTCGGGTCGCTCTTTGTCAGCCTCCCGAAACCGCAGTGGCGTTTTCTGCCCGTAGACCACCCAGCAGCGCGGGCAGTGCTCTTGCCCCAGGGTCGGCAGATATGCGCGAGCGCGTTGCTCGGCACGCTCTTCGGTGAGAGGCATGCCCTGGCGTTGCGCACGCAGCACCTCGCGTGCCGCCATGGTGTCGGTACGCCCACCTGCATAGTCGTTGATGCCGTAGACAGCACGCGCAAACTCGAGAGGAGCCTGCCTCAACAGTGCGGCCAGGCGCTTGTCGGCATGAGCCCGATCAACAGGCGTTGATCGCGTATTCATCTGATCGCTTATCAAGAAAAGTGGAATGGAATTGCAGAGCAGCCAAGGTAGCACAACAACATGGCCAAGGTCTTTGCCTGCATCACCACAAGGGACGATATGTGCACCGGGGAACCCGGTGCATGCTCTGTCAGCTGATCCGGTGGTTGGCCGGGGCTGAAGCAGAAATTGGTAGGCGCGATTGGACTCGAACCAACGACCCCCACCATGTCAAGGTGGTGCTCTAACCAGCTGAGCTACGCGCCTAAGGATGTGTCCGAGAAGCAGCTATTGTAGCAGGAGAAAACGTGCTTTTCAGCGACGACGTGCAGATCGCACACCAATCACTGCCGTGACCATGCCAAGAACCTGCGTGAGCCGCGCGGCATCCGCGATTTCAACGGTGAACGTCATCCACGCCGTGCCCTTGATCGACTGCGTCTGCACGCCGATCACATTCATCTTCTCGCGTGCGAACACATCGGAGATATCGCGCAGCAGGCCCTGCCGGTCGGCCGCTTCGACAGCCACGTCCACCGCATACACGGGCGCGTCGGCGCCCTTCTTCGCGACGCCCCACTCCACGTCGATGACGCGCTCGCCATCCTTCGCGGCCATCGTGCGGAAGTTGCTGCAATCGCTGCGGTGCACGCTGACGCCGTGGCCTCGCGTGACGAAGCCGCGAATGGCATCGGGCGGCGCGGGCTTGCAGCACTTGGCAAGCTGCGTCATCAACGAAGACACACCCACCACGAGCACGCCGCCCTTGCCCGACTTCTCGCTGCCGCGCGCCTTCTTGATGAGCACGCCGTCGTCGGGCCCTGGCGCGGGCTCCGGTGGGCGCAGCAGCGTCTCGATGTTGCGCAGCGAGAACTCGTCCTTGCCGACCACTTCGAACAGATGGTCCGCCGACTTGAAGCCCAGCTGCGACGCCAGGTCTTCGAGCCGCACGGCCGTCTTGCCTTCGCGCTGCAGCAGCTTCTCGACCGCTTCGCGTCCGCGCGCCACGGTCTCGTGCGTGATCTGCGCGTTGAACCATGCACGCACCTTCGCACGTGCACGATGGCTGGCGAGGTAGCCCAGTTCGGCATTGAGCCAGTCGCGCGAGGGCCCGCCTTCCTTGGCCGCGATGATCTCGACCGTCTGCCCGTTCGACAGCGGCGTGTTCAACGGCACCATCGCGCCGTCGACACGCGCCCCGCGGCAGCGATGGCCCAGTGTGGTGTGCACGGTGTAGGCAAAGTCGACCGGCGTCGCGCCCTGCGGCAGTTCGACGATGGCAGCATCGGGCGTCAGCACATAGATGCGGTCGTCGAAAAGCCCCTGCCCCTGCAGGCCACCCGAAAGATCGCGCTCCCACGCCAGCAGTTGCCGCAGCACCGCGATCTTCGCGTCGTACTCGCCGCTGGCCCACACGCCCGCGTAGCCCTTGTGGCCCGCTTCCTTGTAGGCCCAGTGCGCCGCCACGCCATGCTCGGCGTGGTCGTGCATCTCTTCGGTGCGAATCTGGATCTCGATCGGCTTGCCTGCCTTGCCATCCAACAGCTCGCGCACCACCGTGTGCAGCGACTGGTAGCCGTTGGGCTTGGGCCGCGCGATGTAGTCGTCGAACTCTTCGTCGATGGGCTGGAAATGCGAGTGCACCCACGCCAGGGCCGCATAGCAGTCCTTCACGTCGGGCACCACCACGCGCAGCGCGAGGATGTCGAAGACCTGCTCGAAGTCGAGCGACTTGCCGCGCATCTTCTTGACGATGCTGTAGATGTTCTTGGGCCGCCCCTGCACCGCGGCCTTGACGCCTTCGGCCTGCAGTTCGCTCTCCAGCTGCGAGCGCAGTTGCTCGACGTGCCCTTCGCGCTCGATGCGCTTTTCGTCGAGCAGGCGCGCGATCAGCTTGTAGGTTTCAGGCTCGAGGAAGCGGAACGAAAGATCTTCGATCTCCCACTTCACCTGCCAGATGCCCAGGCGGTTGGCCAGCGGCGCAAACACCTGCAGCGACTCGCGCGCCACACCCTCCGGCGCAGGCCGCTTGCTCGCAGCCGCATGCCGCAGTGTCTGCAGGCGCGAGGCCAGCCGCAGCATCACCACGCGCAGGTCGCGCGAGAACGCCAGCAGCATCTTGCGCACGTTCTCGGTCTGAGCGCCGGCGCCTTCGGCGTGATGCCCCTGCGAGGCCGAGCGGGCCTGCTCCTGCACGCGCACCAGCTTGGTCGTCTCGACCGCGAGCGCCGCGAAGTTGTCGCCGAACACCTTGGCGATCACCTCCTGCGGGCGATTCAGGTGCTGGCACGAATAGACCAGGTAGCTCGCCGCCTGCATGGCCTCGGAGCCACCCATCTTCGCGACGATGGTGGCCACCGCGTCGGCGTGTGCGAGCGTGTTCTCTCCCGTGTCGAGCTTTTCATCGGCGATCAGCGGCTCGGCGAACGCACGCGCGCGCGCCAGCATGTTCTCCATCACCGGCGTGCGGTCGGCCGTTGCGGCGGACAACGGGTAGTCGACCATGGCCGCATCGGACATGGGTGCCGTCTGGAGGCTCGAAGAATCGCGCTTCACGCTTCGCTCACTCAATCACTCAGTCGAAAAGGAAGTCGGTGACGGCAGCGATCTGTGCGGGGTCCACAAAGGTCGGCGCATGGCCCACGCCATCGAACTCGACCAGCTTGGCATGCGGGCCGCGCTGCGTCATGGCCAGGGCAGTTTCGCGCGACAGCAGATCCGATACGGCGCCGCGCGTGATGAGCGTGCGCGCCTCGATGGCGTCGTACAGGCTCCACATGATTGCGCCACCCTGTGCCGCGGCCTCGGGGGTGATGGCGCGCAGCGCCACGCCGATGGCCGGATCGTAGTGAAGCAGCCAGGAGCCTTCATCACCACCGCCCGCCTCGACCTTGGCCGAGCCATCGGCCGTGCGCTGCGACGCAGGCACCACCATGTGCTGCGACAGCGCCAGCCACTGGGCCGGCGTGTGCGGGCCGAAGGTGGTCGACAGCGCCCACATGGCATCGGCCGCCGCCTGCACGCTCTCGTAGCTGCCGTTCTTCCCCACGTAGGCGCCAATGCGCTGCACCGCGGCCGGCTCGATCGTCGGACCGACATCGTTCGCGATGAAGCGGCGGATGGGCCGCGCCAGCGGCAGTTCCTTGTGGCCCGCGAGCACGAAGCCGATCAGCCCGCCCATGCTGGTGCCCAGATAGTCGAGCGTGTCGATGGCCTGCTCGCGATGCAGCTGCGCAATCAGCGCGACCATGTCTGCCGCATACACCGGCACTTGATAGAAGGCCGGGTCGCGCAACCAGTCGCTGCGCCCACGGCCCACCACGTCAGGGCAGACCACGCGCACATTGCCTTCGGCGCGCGCCACGATGGCTTGCGCCAGCAGGTCGAAATCGCGACCCTGCCGGGTCAGCCCGTGCACGCAGATCACGACATGCGCACTGCGCGCGTCGCCCCATTGCCAATAGGCCATGCGATGGCCGCCCTGGGCGTCGTCGCACGCCACGTAATGAAGCGTCGGTTCGGTCATGAAAACGAAGTCGTCCTGGTGCGGATAATTGTCTCGTCGCATCCTAATTCATCCGGAGATTGATCTTCATGCTCAAAGGCAAAACCGCGCTTGTCACGGGGTCCACCAGCGGCATTGGCCTCGCCATCGCCAAGGCTCTCGCTCAACAAGGAGCAAACATCGTGCTCAACGGCTTCGGCGATGCCGAAACCCCAAAGGCCGAGATCGAAGCTCTCGGCGTGCGCGCCGAATACCACGGCGCCGACATGAGCAAGCCCGACCAGATCGAAGACATGATGAGCTTCGCCGCTTCGAAGTTCGGCCGTGTCGACGTCCTCATGAACAACGCCGGCATCCAGCATGTGGCCAAGGTCGAAGACTTTCCCACCGAACGTTGGGACGCCATCATCGCAATCAACCTCACCAGCGCGTTTCATACAACGCGCCTGGCAATTCCCGCGATGCGCGAAGCCAACTGGGGCCGCGTCATCAACATCGCATCAGCTCATGGCCTCGTGGCGTCGGCGCAGAAATCGGCCTATGTGGCGGCCAAGCACGGCATCGTCGGCCTGACCAAGTCGGTCGCACTCGAAACCGCAACCACCGGCATCACCGTCAATGCAATCTGCCCAGGCTGGGTGCTGACCCAGCTGGTGCAAAAGCAGATCGACGACCGCGCAGCGCGAGAAGGCATCACAGCCGCGCAGGCACAAAACGACCTGCTGGGCGAAAAGCAGCCTTCGCTGCAGTTCACCACGGTCGAGCAACTGGGCGGCCTCGCCGTCTTCCTGTGCTCGCCGGCGGCCGACCAGGTCCGGGGCGTTGCCTGGGCCATGGACGGCGGCTGGACTGCCCAATAAAGGGTAGCCCGTCGGTACGGGTTTCTCTTATTTGAGCTGCACCGAGCCCGACACGCTCACCACCACGCTGGTCTTGCCGGCTTCGACCGGCACAGCCGAATCGGCCGAGAACGACTTGGCCTGCACCGCCATCATGCGCGGGCGGATCGGGCCGTTGTCGCTCGCGTTTACCGACACCTCGCGCAGCGTGTAGCCGCCGAAGCCGAAGCCCTTGGCCAGTTCGCCAGCCTTCTGCTTGAAGTTCTCGATGGCGATGTTCTGCGCCTCGGTCTCGGTCTTGGCGCGCTGTTCGCGGCTCAGGCCAAAGCCCACATTGCCCACGCTGAGCGTGGTGATGCGGCCGGCCGTCTGGGTGATGCGCGGGAAGTCTCGGCCTTCGAGCACCAGCTCGGTCGAGCCCTGCCAACCGTTGATCTTGCCGTCCTTCGTGTAGCGCGGCGACAGGCTGAAGTTGCCGGTGCGCACGTCGAGCTGGCCTGCCTGCGCGTTCTTCTTCGCTTCGGCCAGTGCGGCGTCGAGCGCGGCCTTCAGCTGCGTCTGCACGGTGGCTGCGTCGGTCGCGTCGCGGGTGGTCACGAGCGTCATGCTCAGCATGTCCTGCTGGACTTCGATCGCGCCGGAAGCCGTCAGCTGCAGCACGTTCTGTGGCGCGGGTGTGACGACGTTCTGGGCCAGTGCATTACCGGCAGCGGCCAGGGCGGCGCAGGCCGCGAGCAGTTTGATTTTTTTCTTCAAGGCGAAGTACTCCCTTTTGTTGGTGTGAAAAACAGGCCTGCGTTAGCAAGCACGCAGGCAGGCCAGCCGGTGCGTCAGCGGCGTTGGCTGCGCGGCGCGGTCAGCGACTGGCGGTCCGCGGCCGAAGGCACCGGCACGATCCGCTCGGCCGGCTGCGATTCTGCCGAATTGAGCAAAGCACCCGCCGCGGGCGGGGTCCATTGGCCGCGGACCTGCTGCCGCAGCTCGAACAGCTCGGCGGCGGTAAGGCGCCGGCCGGCAATTGCCTGTTCGCGGCGGACTTCCTCGCGCTGCGCGGCCCGATGGGCCGCCACCGCGTCCCGGACCTCGCTGCGACGCACCTCGCCCACCCTGAAAAAGTCGCCAGACACCGCCAGCGACGGGCCGCAGGCGAAAACGAGGATGAACGGGAGGGCTGAAAAAGGACGTCTCATTGAGTGGAAGTCATCAGGAAGAGCGACTTTGCCACCTCCGCGCTAACGTCAGATGACCAGACGGCGAGCGTCCGCAAGTTTTGTAACTTAGTGTCAAACCATAAGTAAATCCGGCTCAACGACCACCCAACGCCTTCAGAATCGGCCCTGTTACAAATTCATCGTTGTAGAAATGACTCAAGTTCCCGCTCGCACCGACAAGATCGTGATCGTCGACGACGACGCCCGCATCCGCGACCTCCTGCGCCGCTATCTGACCCAGGAAGGTTTTGAAGTGATCGTGGCCGAGGACGGCAAGGCGCTCAACCGCATCCTGTTGCGCGACACGGTCGACCTGATCGTGCTCGACTTGATGATGCCCGGCGAAGACGGCCTCTCGGTCTGCCGACGCCTGCGCGCAGCCAACGACCGCACGCCGATCATCATGCTCACCGCCAAGGGCGAAGACGTGGACCGCATCGTCGGTCTCGAAGTCGGCGCAGACGACTACCTCGGCAAGCCTTTCAACCCGCGCGAACTGCTGGCCCGTGTGCACGCAGTGCTGCGCCGCCGCCCGCCGCTCGAAGCGCCGGGTGCCCCCTCCACGGAGAACGAGACCGTCACTTTCGGCCCGTTCGCCTTCGATCTCGGCTCGCGCACCTTGAAAAAGGATGGCGAAGAGCTCTCGCTGACCACCGGCGAGTTCGCGATGCTGAAGGCGCTGGTGCGCCATCCGCGTCAACCGCTGTCGCGCGAAAAGCTGGCCCAGCTGGCGCGCGGGCGCGAGTTCGAGCCCTTCGACCGCAGCCTGGACGTGCAGATTTCGCGCCTGCGCAAGCTGGTCGAGTCCGACGCCGCCGCGCCGCGCTACATCCAGACCGTCTGGGGCGTGGGCTACGTGTTCGTGCCGGACGGCACGGCCTGACGCCACGTTGAGAGGTGGCCATCGGCCAATCCACCAGACCAGGCCCCGCTCAGGAGGACGGCGCACAAGTCACGATGCCGAGCCCGCTCGAAGCGAGCGCGCAACGTGACCGACGCCCCGGCCTCAAGCTGGGCTTCAGCCTTTTCTGGCGCACCTTCTTCCTGCTGGCGCTGCTGCTGATCGGCTGTACCGTCGCCTGGCTGCAGACCTTCCGCTCGCTCGAATACGAGCCCCGCGCCATTCAAACCGCGCACCAGATCGCCTCGCTCGTGAACCTCACGCGCGCCGCGCTGGTGTATTCGGACGCCATCACCCGGGTGTCGCTGATCAAGACGCTGGCCGACCAGGAGGGCGTGCGCATCCTGCCGCGCGAGCCCAACGACCGGTTCCAGCCCTACACCAGCGGCGCGCTCGACCTGCGCGTGACCGAGGAGCTGATCGACCAATTGGGCGAAGGCACCACGGTCGCAAGCCGCGTGAACGACGAGGCGGGCCTGTGGATCGGCTTCACCATCGAGAGCGACACCTACTGGCTGCTGCTCGACCCCACGCGCTTCAGCCGCGTGGGCGGGCGCACCTGGCTGGTGTGGCTCAGCACCGCCATGGCGCTGTCGCTGGCCGGCGCGGCGCTGATCACCCGGCTCATCAACCTGCCGCTCAAGCAGCTGTCGCGCGCGACCATGCAGGTGCGCGAAGGCGAGTACGAGGCACACCGGCTCGACGAGCGCGCCCGCACCAATGAGATCCGCGCGGTCAACATCGGCTTCAACCGAATGGCGGACCAGCTCGCCAAGATCGAGCAGGACCGCGCCATCATGCTGGCCGGCATCTCGCACGACCTGCGTACGCCACTGGCCCGGCTGCGGCTGGAAACCGAAATGAGCGTGGCCGACGAAGACGCGCGCGACCACATGGCCGCTGACATCGCCCAACTCGACGCGATCATCGACAAGTTCCTCGACTACGCGCGGCCCGACCATGTCGATCCGCGCCCCGTGCTGCTGCGCGACGTGGTGGATGCCTGTACCTATGCAGTGCAGGACTACGAGGAGATGAACATCAAGGTCGAGGTGCCCCCCGACCTGCGGGTGCTGGGCGACGAAGTCGAACTCACGCGCGTGATTTCCAACCTGGTCGAGAACGCGCGGCGCTACGGCAAATCGCCCTCCACAGGCGTGGCCGACGTGACGATCCAGGCGCAGGCCAACAACGACGCGGTGCTGATCAAGGTGCGCGACCACGGCGCGGGCGTCGAGCCCGCCCTGCTCTCGCAGCTGACCAAGCCCTTCTTCCGTGGCGATGCGGCGCGCACGTCAGCCGCCGGTGCGGGCCTGGGCCTGTCGATCGTGGCGAAGAACATCGAGCGCATGGGCGGCACCTTTGCGCTGACCAGCACGCCGGGCCGCGGCCTGGCGGCACACATCCGGATGCCGCGCGCGATGCCGCCGGGCAGCGCCAAGCCCGGCGAGCCGCAGGGCGGCGGCAAGAAGCCGGCCTGATCCGGCCGCGTCAGCGGTGGAGAAGAACGGCCGCGCGGGCTTCCATCGCGCGGCCCTCGCCCACCGGGCCGAGCTTCTCGGCCGTCTTCGCCTTCACGTTCACCTGCTCGATCGCAATGCCCAGCGTGTCGGCGATGCGCTGGCACATGAGCGGAATGTGCGGCGCGAGCTTGGGCGCCTGCGCGATCACGGTGCTGTCGACATTCCCGATCTCCCAGCCCACCGCGCGCACCCGGCGCGCCGCCTCGGCCAGCAGCACCGACGAATCGGCGCCGCGAAACTGCGGATCGGTGTCCGGAAAATGCCGGCCGATGTCGCCCAGCCCCGCGCCGCCCAGCAGCGCATCGGTAATGGCGTGCAGCAGCACGTCGGCGTCCGAGTGCCCCAGCAGGCCGGTGGTGTGCGGCACCTCGACACCGCCCAGGATCAGCTTGCGCCCCGCCACCAGCTGGTGAACGTCCCAGCCCTCGCCCACGCGGATGTTGAAAGCGCTCGTCATGCCAGGCCCTTCTTGCGGCCCAGCAGAACCGCCTCGGCCAGTGCAAAGTCTTCGGGAAAGGTCACCTTGAAGTTCTGCGCGCTGCCTGGCACAAGCAGCGGCGACAAGCCGACCGCCTCGATGGCGCCGGCCTCGTCGGTTACGGTGTCGCCTGTGCGTTCCAGCGCGTCGAGCAGCATGCCAATGCGGAACATCTGCGGCGTCTGCGCCAGCCACTTGTCGGCGCGCGGCAGAGTCTGGGCCACGCGGCTTTCGGCCGTCGACGACTTCAGCGTGTCCGCCAACCGCTGCGCCAGCAGGCCGCCGACGGCGTCGTGCTCGCAGGCTGCGATCAGCGCTTCGATCTGGCTCGAGGTGACGAGGCAGCGCGCCGCGTCGTGCACCAGCACCCAGTCGTGTGCGCCAGCGCCCTTCTGCCGCAGCGCCACGAGGCCATTGCGCACCGTGGCCGCGCGGGTCACGCCGCCCACGCGCAGCAGGTATTCGTTCTCGGCGGGAAAGCGCGGCAGCACCGCATCCACATCGCGGTCGTCCGGCGACACCACCAGCGCCAGCCCGGCGAAGCGCCCCGCCAGCGCGCGGAAGGCCTCCAGCGTGTGGGCCACCATCGGCAGGCCGGCCAGGCGCCGGTACTGCTTGGGCTGGGTGGACTGCGCATGCCCCGCGCGATAGCCGGAGCCGGCACACGGGATCAGCACGAAGAGTCGGGAAGAGGACATGAGGGAGGGCCCGGCGTCGGCGGTGGCCGACAAGCGAATAAGGGGCCGCCATTCTAGAATTGCCCGTTACGCACACCCCTCGCCAGCCGGCGCGGGGTGTTGTGCATTTCCACCAAGCGTTCCATGGACCTCCCCCACCTCACGGCGGGCAAGCGTTTCACGCTGCCGCGTCCCCCGTTGTCGGCCGATGCCTTGCTGCTGGCGCAGCTGGCCATGCGCGAGAAAGCCGCGGGGCGCGCCACGGCGATGTTCACGGCCGACGCCAACGACGCCCAGCGCCTGATCGACGAGATCGCCTTCTTCGCGCCCGACCTGCGCTGTGCCCTGTTCCCCGACTGGGAAACGCTACCCTACGACAGCTTCTCGCCCCACCAGGACCTGATCAGCGAGCGCCTTGCCACCCTCTGGCGCATCAGCCAGAAAGAGGCCGACGTGGTGCTGGTGCCCGCCACCACCGCGCTCTACCGGCTGGCGCCGCCCGCCTTCCTGGCTGGCTATACCTTCCATTTCAAGGCCAAGCAGAAGCTGGAAGAGTCGAAGCTCAAGGCCCAGCTCACGCTGGCCGGCTACACCCATGTGACCCAGGTGGTGAGCCCCGGCGAATACGCGGTGCGCGGCGGCCTGATCGACCTGTTCCCCATGGGCTCGCCCGTGCCGTTTCGCGTCGACCTGTTCGACGACGAGATCGACTCCATCCGCACCTTCGACCCCGACACCCAGCGCAGCCTGTACCCGGTGCCCGAAGTGCGGCTGCTGCCGGGCCGCGAGTTCCCGATGGACGACGACGCGCGTGGGCGCTTTCGCAGCCGCTGGCGCGAACTGCTCGAAGGCGACCCGACCAAAAGCCGCATCTACAAGGACATGGGCAACGGCGTGGCCACCGCCGGCATCGAGTACTACCTGCCTCTGTTCTTCGACGAGACGGCCACGGTGTTCGACTACCTCGGACCGGATGCCACCGTGGTGCTGCACGGCGATCTCGAACCGGCTTTCCAGCATTTCTGGCAGGACACGAACGAACGCTACCGGCTGGTGCAAGGCGACCCCGAGCGCCCCGCCCTGCCGCCCGAGGCGCTGTTCCTGAACGCCGAGCAGTTCTACCAGCGCGCCAAGCCCCATGCGCAGCTCGCCATCCGCGGTGACGTGCCTACGGACGCACCCTATGCCGAGTTCGACAAGCTGCCACCGTTCGCCGTGGTGCGTGGCGCCGAAGACCCGTTGGTCGGCCTCAAGGCCCACATTCGCGCCACACCGCACCGCGTGCTGCTGATCGCCGAAAGCGACGGCCGCCGCGAAAGCCTGCTCGACTTCCTGCGCGCCAGCGGCGTGAGCCCGCCGGCCTTCGACTCGCTGGCCGAGTTCGAAGCCTCCGCCGACGAAAAGATCGGCATCGCCACCGCCGCGCTGGCCTCGGGCTTCGCCTGGCGCGAACAGGGCATCGACCTCGTCACCGAAACCGAGCTGTTCGCCACCGCGCCCACCACGCGCCGGCGCAACAAGAAGCAGGAACAGGTCAGCGACGTCGAGGCGCTCATCAAAGACCTGTCGGAGCTCAACGTGGGCGACCCGGTGGTCCACAGCGCGCACGGCATCGGCCGCTACCGCGGCCTGATCCACATGGACCTGGGCCAGGGCACCGATGCCGAAGGCAAGCCCCTTCTGCAGGAAATGCTGCACCTGGAGTACGCCGACAAGGCCACGCTCTACGTACCCGTCTCGCAGTTGCACCAGATCAGCCGCTACACCGGCGTCAGCGCCGACGAGGCCCCGCTGCACAAGCTGGGCTCCGGCCAGTGGGAAAAGGCCAAGCGCAAGGCCGCCGAACAGGTGCGCGACTCGGCCGCCGAGCTGCTCAACATCTACGCCCGCCGCGCTGCGCGCGAGGGCCACGCCTTCCGCTACTCGCCGGCCGACTACGAAGTGTTCTCCAACGACTTCGGCTTCCAGGAAACCGCCGACCAGAAGGCGGCCATCCACGCCGTGGTGCAGGACATGATCTCGCCCCAGCCAATGGATCGCCTCGTGTGCGGCGACGTGGGCTTCGGCAAGACCGAGGTTGCGCTGCGCGCCGCCTTCATCGCCGTCACCGGCGGCAAGCAGGTGGCGTTTCTTGCGCCCACCACGCTGCTGGCCGAGCAGCACTACCAGACGCTGGTCGATCGATTCGCCAAATGGCCAGTGAAGGTGGCAGAGATGAGCCGCTTCCGCTCGGCCAAGGAAATCACCGCCGCAGCCAAGGGGCTGGCCGAAGGCCAGGTCGACATCGTGGTCGGCACGCACAAGCTGCTCTCGCAGTCGGTCAAGTTCAAGAACCTGGGCCTGCTCATCATCGACGAGGAGCATCGCTTCGGCGTGCGCCACAAAGAGGCGATGAAGGCCATGCGCGCCGAGGTCGACGTGCTGACGCTGACGGCCACGCCGATTCCGCGCACGCTGGGCATGGCGCTCGAAGGCCTGCGCGACCTGAGCGTGATCGCCACCGCGCCGCAGCGCCGGCTGGCCATCAAGACATTCGTGCGCAACGAAGGCACCGGCGTGATCCGCGAAGCCGTGCTGCGCGAGCTCAAGCGCGGCGGGCAGGTCTACTTCCTGCACAACGAGGTCGAGACCATCGAGAACCGCCGCCAGAAGCTCGAAGAAATATTGCCTGAAGCCCGCATCGCCGTGGCCCATGGCCAGATGCCCGAGCGCGAACTGGAGCGCGTGATGCGCGACTTCGTGGCGCAACGCTACAACCTGCTGCTGTGCTCGACCATCATCGAGACCGGCATCGACGTGCCGACCGCCAACACCATCGTGATGAGCCGCGCCGACAAGTTCGGCCTGGCGCAGCTGCACCAGCTACGCGGCCGCGTCGGGCGCTCGCACCACCAAGCGTACGCCTACCTCATGGTGCCCGACACCGAGGGCCTGACCAAGCACGCGGCGCAGCGGCTCGACGCCATCCAGCAGATGGAAGAACTGGGCTCCGGCTTCTACCTGGCCATGCACGACCTGGAGATCCGCGGCACCGGCGAGGTGCTGGGCGAAAACCAGAGCGGCAACATGATGGAGATCGGCTTCCAGCTCTACAACGAGATGCTGAGCGAGGCCGTGCGCGCGCTGAAGGCCGGCCAGGAGCCCGACCTGCTGTCGCCGCTGTCGGTCACGACCGAAATCAACCTCCACGCACCCGCCCTGCTGCCCGACGACTACTGCGGCGACGTGCACCTGCGGCTGTCGTTCTACAAGAAGCTGGCCACCGCAAAGACGCCCGACCAGATCGACACGCTGCTGGAAGAAATCGTCGACCGCTTCGGCAAGCTGCCGCCGCAGGCGCAGACGCTGATCGACACGCACCGCCTGCGTGTGCTGGCGCGGCCCTACGGCGTGGTGAAGGTCGATGCGGCGCCCGGCATCATCAACATCACCTTCAAGAAGGACGCGCCGGTCGATGGCATGGCCATCATCCAGCTGATCCAGAAGAACAAGCACATCAAGCTCGCCGGCAACGAAAAACTGCGCATCGAGCGCGAACTGAAAGAGCCGAAAGACCGGGCCCAGCTGGTGCGCGACGTGCTGCGCAGCCTGGGCCAACCCATCGTCAAGGAAACCGTCACCGCATGAGCGCTACAGAAATCTCCCCCGGCCTCGTCATCCAGCGCGTGAAGCCACCGCTCAAGCTCGCCGACTTCAAGCTGATCGCGTTCGACATGGACTCGACGCTGATCAACATCGAGTGCATCGACGAAATCGCCGATGCGGTCGGCAAGAAGGCCGAGGTGGCCGCCATCACCGAAGCCACGATGCGCGGCGAGATCAAGGACTTCAAGGAAAGCCTGCGCCGCCGCGTGGCGCTGCTGCAGGGCGTGCCGGTCGAGGCGCTGCAGCAGGTGTACGACGAGCGGCTCAAGCTCAACCCCGGCGCGAGCGAGCTGGTGGCAGCCTGCAAGGCGGCCGGCCTCAAGGTGCTGCTGGTTTCGGGCGGCTTCACCTTCTTTGCGAACCGCGTGAAGGACCGGCTGGGCATCGACTTCGCGCGCTCCAATCTGCTCGACGAAGCCGGCGGCAAGCTCACCGGCCAGGTCGTCACGCAGAGCTGGGGCGACATCTGCGACGGCGCCGAAAAGCGCCGCACGCTGCTCGAAGTGGCGTCGCTCATGGGCATCTCGCCGCAGGAAACCATCGCCGTGGGCGACGGCGCCAACGACCTGCCGATGATGGGCGAGGCCGGCCTCTCGGTCGCGTATCACGCCAAGCCGAAGGTGCGCGAGCAGGCCATGGTGGCCATCAACGAAGGCGGCCTCGACCGCGTGCTGGAGGTATTGAAATGACCGACACCACTCCGCTCTACAGCGCCGACGCGCTCAGGGACTACGCCAGCGCCCTGCTGCAGAAAGCCGGCCTCGCTGCATCGAAGGCCGACAGCGTGGCGCGCACGCTGGTCGAAGGTGATCTGCTGGGCCACGACACGCACGGCCTCGCGCTGCTGGCCGGCTATGTGAAGGAAATCGAGTCAGGCGGCATGACGCGCGATGGCGCCCCCGAAGTGCTGTCGGACCGCCCCGCCGCCGTGCTGTGGGACGGCAAGCGCCTGCCCGGCCCGTGGCTCATGGACCAGGGCATGGACCTGCTGGTGCCGCGCGCCCGCGAGCTGGGCACCGCCTCGCTGGTCATCCGCCGCAGCCACCACATCGCCTGCCTCGCCGTCTACATGCTGCGCGCGCTGCAGGAAGACATGCTGATGCTGCTGGCCTGCTCCGACCCCAATGCCGCCAGCGTCGCGCCCTTCGGCGGCACGCAGGCTGTGTTCACGCCGAACCCGCTGGCCATGGGCTTTCCGCTTTCGCAGGGCGGCGTGATGGTCGACATCTCGGCTTCCATCACAACCAACGGCATGAGCAACCGCAAGCGCGCAGCCGGCGAGACATTCGCCGAGGAATGGCTGATCGACGCCACCGGCAAGCCGTCGAACAACCCGCAGGTGCTGTTCGACCAGCCGCCCGGCACGCTGCTGCCGGTCGGCGGGCTGAGCCACGGCCATAAGGGCTACGGAATGGCGCTGCTGGTCGAGACGCTCACGGCCGGCCTCGCAGGCCATGGCCGGGCCGACCCGCCCGAGGGCTGGGGCGCGACGGTGCACATCACGCTGCACGACCTGAACGCCTTCGGCGGCAAGGAAGCCTTCCTGCACCAGATGGACCATGTGGCGGCGAAGTGCCGTGACAACACGCCCATCGACCCGGCCAAGCCTGTGCGGCTGCCGGGCGAAGGCGGGTTGAAGCGTCGGGAAGCGCAGTCGAAGAACGGGGTGCGGCTGCACCCGTCGATTGCGCGCTCGCTGCACGATGCGGAGCAGCGCCACGGCCTGCGGCTGGCGCAGGCGCTGGTCTGAGCGAGGGTCAGTCTTCAGCGTCGGGCGACGCCGCGGCTTCGCCCGCGGGGCGAGCCTTGCGCTGGCCGGGCTTGGCCAGGATCTCGACGTAGAACTGCTTGCCGGCTTCTTTCACAACGCCGTCGATGAGGCCGGTGATGGCCGACAGGTGAACGACTTCGGCGTTTTCGGCCTCGGTGCCAAACTTGCAGTCGAAGTCCCAGAAGTCCGCGCCTTCTGGCAATACGCGCCGCCGCTCGCGCTTGATGTACTTGCGGATCTCGTGCTTGATGGCTTCGAGGAGACGGTCGGGGTGCTTGCCCTCGACCTGAAGCTGAAAGGTTTTTCTCATGGGTGATCGTAACCAATGTGAAAGCCACCGAATCCGGCACCGCCCGATGCCCTGGATGGGCACCGATCTTGCTCGCTACCATGGTTGCCAGGCAAATTTTGCGGCGGCCACGCCGAACCACCCATGCTGACCTTTTTTCATCCGGAGCAGCTGCTGCACCATCCGCGCAGCTATCTGTCGCGCGGACAGATGCGCACGCCGCAGGAAATTCCCGAGCGCGCGCTGCGGCTCGTCGCCGCCGTGCAATCGCTCGGCTTCGATCTTCAGACACCGGCTGATGCCGGCATGGCGCCATTGGCCGCCGTGCACAGCGCTGACTACCTTCGCTTTCTCGAAGAAGCGCACGGCGAATGGAAGCAGATGCCGCCCGACTGGGGCGACGAGGTGATGTCGAACGTCTACGTGCGGGAGCCCAACCGCCTGCGCGGCATCCTGGCGAAGGCGGCGCGCTACCTTGCGGACGGCAGTTGCCCGGTCGGAGCCGAGACCTGGCGCTCCGCGTACTGGTCGGCCCAGAGCGCGGTGGCCGGCGCGGCGGCCATCACCGACGGCGCCCGCGCGGCCTATGCGCTGTGCCGCCCTCCCGGCCACCATGCGCGCGTCGATGCTGCCGGCGGTTTCTGCTACCTGAACAACGCCGCCATCGCCGCCCAGGCGCTGCGCGGGCGCTTCGCCCGTGTAGCGGTGCTCGACACCGACATGCACCACGGCCAGGGCGTGCAGGAAATCTTCTATGGCCGCAGCGACGTGATGTACGTTTCGATCCACGGCGACCCGACCAACTTCTACCCGGCAGTGGCCGGCTACGAGGACGAGCGTGGGGCCGACGAGGGCGAAGGCTTCAACGTCAACTTCCCGATGCCTCACGGCGCGCCGGAAGCAGTCTTTTTCGAGCGGCTCGACGAGGCCACGGAGGCGCTGCGGCGCTTCGCGCCTGACGCGCTGGTGCTGGCCCTCGGCTTCGACATCTACAAGGACGATCCGCAGTCGCAGGTCGCGGTGACGACCGAGGGCTTCGGGCGTCTCGGCAAGGCCATTGGTGCACTGGGCCTGCCGACATTGATCGTCCAGGAAGGCGGCTATCACCTCGAGAGCCTGGAAGCCAACGCAAGCGCCTTCTTCGGGGGATTCGCGGATATCGCGTGATGGTCTTGGCAGCGACGGCCGCTGCGCTGTGTACAGTCGGCGCTTCGAATGGAAGCAGGTAAAGACATGGCGCGCGCAAACGACTGGGCAAGCAAGGTGATGGCATTGATCAACGGTGGCAACCCCACCGCCGCCATCGCGCAGATCAAGGTCGCGCCCTCGGTCAAGGACCTGAAGGCGCTGCAGACCATCATGACGCTCTCGAAAATGAAAGGCCGCTATCCGAACGTGGATGCGGCCATTGCGGACAACCTGGAGCTGCTTGCGGCGCCCCGGCTGCACCGATCGCCGTGATTTACAGCGCTTGACCGAGGCGCTTCACGCCCTCTTCGATCTTGGCCACATCGGCCGTCGCGAAGCTCAGACGCAGCGTCGCAACATCGGGCTTCTCGGCAAAGAACGGCGCGCCAGGCACGAAGGCCACGAGCTTCTCGATCGCGCGCTTGGCCAGTTCGTTCGCATCGGCCAGCTTGCCGTTGGCGCCCGTGAGGCGCGCCCAGAAGAACAGGCCGCCGTTGGGCTGCGTGAAGCTCACCGCATCGCCCAGCTCGCGTTTCAGTGCCGCGCCCATGGCCTGCGCGCGCTGGCCGTACACCTCGCGCACATGCGCCAGCGTGGCGGGCATGCGGCCGCTCTTGAGGTACTGGGCCGCTGTGGCCTGCGAGAAGGTGCTCGTGTGCGCGTCGCTGAACTGCTTGCACATCGTCGCCTTGGCCAGCAGTTCGGGCGGAGCAATCATCCAGCCGATGCGCAGGCCGGGGCTCAGAACCTTGCTCAGGCTGCCGCAATGCGCCAGCAGTTCGCGGCTGCCCGGCACGTCCTTGCTCAGCGCCAGGATCGACGGCGGTGGGGCTTCGCCGAAGTAGAGGTCGCCGTAAGGGTCGTCCTCGACGATCAGCGTTTGGTACTTCACGGCCAGTTCGAGCACCTTCTTGCGGCGCTCCAGCGTCAGCATCGCGCCGCTGGGGTTGCCGAAGGTGGGGATCAGGTAGACGAACTTGGGCTTGTGCTCGGCAATGAGCGTCTCCAGCTCGTCGGTCTTCACGCCGTTGGCGTCGATGGGCGCACTGATGAGCTGCGCGCCATAAAGGCGGAAGCACTGGATGGTCGCCAGGAAGGTCGGGCCCTCGACGATCACCTTGTCGCCGGGCGAGATCATGGTCTTGCCCAGCAGGTCCAGCGCCTGCTGGCTGCCGGTGGTGACGATCAGGCCGCTGGGGTCGACGTCGACGCCCTTGGTCTTCATGAAAGCACTGAGCTGGGTGCGCAGCGGCTCGTAGCCTTCGGTGGCGCCGTATTGCAGTGCGCCGCCGGGTTCTTCGGTGAGCGCCCTGTTGCTCGCCTCCTTGAGGCCCTCGACGTCGAACATGGCGCTGTCGGGGAAGCCGCCCGCAAAGCTGATGATGCCGGGCTTGCCCAGCAGCTTGAAGAGTTCGCGGATGGCGGAGGTCTCGACGTTGTCGAGGCGGGAGGCGAATTGCATGGTCGGTCTCACTTTCTGGGTGACATTGTCACCAAAGCTCGGGCAATAAAGCTGCGTAAGGCTATCGCCTTTCAACGATATATTGCGCGAGCCGCCCTCACGAAGCCCCATGAAAAAAGACAACATCCCCCTCTTCTTCGCCACCCTGCAGGCGGCCAACCCCACACCCGAGACCGAGCTCGAATACAACACCCCCTTCGAGCTGCTGGCCGCCGTGCTGCTCTCGGCGCAGGCCACCGACGTGGGCGTGAACAAGGCCACCCGCAAGCTGTTTCCGGTGGCGAACACGCCGCAGGCCATCTTCGACCTGGGTGTCGAGGGACTGGAGGAATACATCAAGACCATCGGCCTGTACCGCAGCAAGGCCAAGCACCTGATCGAGGCCTGCCGCATGCTGGTGGAGCTGCACGGCGGCGAGGTGCCGCGCACCCGCGCCGAGCTGGAGGCGCTGCCCGGCGTCGGCCGCAAGACCGCGAACGTGGTGCTGAACGTGGCCTTCGGCGAAGCGACGATCGCGGTCGACACGCACATCTTTCGCGTCGGCAACCGCACCGGGCTCGCACCCGGCAAGACGCCGCTCGAAGTGGAGCTCAAGCTCGAGAAGCGCGTTCCGCCGGAGTACCGGCTGCATGCGCACCACTGGCTGATCCTGCATGGCCGCTACATCTGCGTGGCGCGCAAGCCGCGGTGCTGGGAATGCGCGGTGTCCACTTTCTGCGCCTATAAACCAAAGACGCCCTCCCCGAAAACGGCCTGAAGAATGACGACACGAAAGAACGACACCCGGACGCTGCTGGCCACCGCCCTGCTGGCAGCCCTCCTCCCGGCCGCGGCCTGGTCGCAGCAGCCGGCCGCAGGCCTGCCGCCCGACGCCATGACGCTCTACGGCGGCCGCTGGTCGACGAACTGCGCCGACGCCGCGGCGCCGACGCTGCAGGTACGCCAGGACATGCTGATCGCAGAGAGCGGAAAGCGCCGCGTGGTCGCCCGCGAGCCACAGACGGCCCACAGCTTCTTCGGCAACAGCCCGCCGCCGGCAGGCTTCGACGTGGCGCTGATGAGCGACGCGGGCAAGGCCGGCTCGATGACCTTCCTCGTCTACCGCGCGGCGCGCGGCCAGTACATCACGCTGGACGCCGACAAGCCAGTCGCTGGCCAGCTGGGCCCCGAGTTGATGAAACAGCGCTACTGGCGCTGCGACGGTGCCGCGCGGGCCGAGCCCCCGCCCACCGAGCCCAAGGCCAAGGTGCCTCCCCCGCCCACAGGCAGCCCCGCAGCGCTGGCGCAAGGCCCGGCAATGCAGAAGGCCTGGCGCGCCGCCCTTGGCGCTCGCGAGAACGACCGCTGGCTGGTGCGCCGCGAAGGCCCGGCGCCCGAGCCGCAATGGGTGACGGTCGAGGGAACGCGCTACCTCCTGCACGCCTTCTGCAAGCCGCACGACTGCTTCGACAACAACGCGATCGCGCTCTACGACCAGGGCTCCGGCCGCATCTACGGCCTGGTGCAGCGCAACGGCAGCAACCGCCTCGTGGGCTCGCCGCCCGCCGCGCTCGCCCCTCAGCTCGAAAAGCTCTGGCGCGAGCAGTGGCGGCAGAAGAACTGAGCTGACTGACCAGGTCGCCTGTCAGATGACGGGCGAATTGTCGAAAGTCAGCCAGCTGCCGAATGCAATCTCGCCGGCAGGCCAATCGGCAGCAGCTGCGGGACAGCGCACACCCCGGTGCAGCAGCGTCATCGCGCGCAGCACGCCAGCGTGCGTGACCCACAGCGCGTCGCCCTCGCTCAGCAGCCATTCGTCGTACGCGGCGGCCACGCGCTGCATGAAGGCGCGCACGCTTTCGCCATGGCCGCCCGCGGGCGCGTCGGCGAAGTTACCGGTCCAGGCCTCGAAGTCCTCGCGCGGAATGGCGGACCACGGCCGCCCTTCCCAGCCGCCGAAATTCATTTCAGCGAGCCGGGCGTCGCGCTGTACCCGGAGATCGGGCCGCAATGCAGCGATGGCATCGGCCAGTCTGGCGCAGCGCCGCAGCGGCGAGCTGATCAACGTGATGTCCGCAGGCAGCAAAGGCGCGATGCGCTGCGCGGCGGCGAGCGTGGCGTCCGCATGGGCTTCGAGGTCCGTGGCGCCGTAGCAAAGGCCAGCCTCGGCCACCACGGGCGCATGGCGCTGGAGCCAGAGGTTTCGGCTCGTGCTCATGCACGCCACGCCAGCGCGAGGTAGATCGCCAACTCGCAGACCTGCTGGGTCGCGCCCAAGCCATCGCCGGTAAAGCCTTGCAGCCGCCGAAGAAACAGTCTCGCCATCCAGCCCGCGGCAAGAACGGCCGCAAGCACGGCCGCCCCAACGTGCGCCGCGTCATGCGCACACAGCAGCAGCGCCACCGCCGGAACCGTCCACACCAGCGCAGTCACCAGCGCACCACCGCTGATCGCATCCGCCAGCGGCTTTGCCTTGCTCGCCCCGCTATCGCCCACATACGGCAGCCAGCGGATCAGGAACAGCGGCATCAGCCGCGACAGCACGTGCGCGCCGACGATGGCAATGGCCACGGTCTGCAGGCCACGCCCGGCCAGCACGGCGAGCAGCGCGCACTTCAGGCCCAGCGCCAGCACCAGCGCAATCGCACCGAAGGCGCCGATGCGCGAGTCCTTCATGATCTCCAGCGCCCGGTCCCGGTCGGCCGAACCGCCCAGGCCATCGGCCACGTCGGCCAGTCCGTCTTCATGGAAGGCGCCGGTCAGCATCACCGTGGCGACGGTGCTCAGCAAGGCAGCGGCCAGCGCGCCAGCGACGCCGGGCAGCCCCATGCCTACGCCCACGAACACAAGCGCCGCCACCCCGCCCACCAGCCATCCGATGCCGGGCAGATGCGCCGCACTCGCGCGCAGCATCTGCGGGCTGAAGCCGACCCATGCGGCCAGCGGTCCCGTCACCGGCACGCGCGTGAAGAACTGCAGCGCGAGCAGGAAGTGGCGAATGCCGTTCATCCGCTTCAGGTGTCCTTGCGCGACACGCCGGCCGACTCGAAGCTCGCCATCTCGCGCAGGATGCGGCAGGCCGATTCGAGCAGCGGCCAGGCCAGCGCACCACCCGAGCCCTCACCCAGGCGCAGTTCGAGGTTCAGCAGCGGGTCCAGCCCCAGCCGCTCCAGCAGCAGCAGATGCCCGGGTTCGGCCGAGCAGTGCGCGGCCACGCAGCGCTGCACCACGCAGGGCTGCAGCGCCTGTGCCACCAGCACCGCCGCGCTGGCGATGAAGCCATCCACCACGATCACGCGCCGCTCCTCGGCAGCCTGAAGCACCGCGCCGACCAGCGTGGCGATCTCGAAACCACCGAAAGCCGCCAGCGCGTCCAGCGGCGCCGTCGCCCCCGCGTGCAACGCAAGCACCTGCCGCAGCACCTCGCGCTTGCGCGCCAGCCCCGCCGCGTCGAGGCCCGTGCCGACGCCAATGCAGACGTCGATGTCCAGCCCGCCCAGCCGGGACAGTAGCAGCGCAGCAGACGAGCTGTTGCCGATGCCCATTTCGCCGAGCAGCAACGCATTGCCCGGCAGCGCACGCACCACCTCGCGCCCGTTGACGATGGCCTGTGTGCACTGCGCGGGCGTCATGGCTGGGCCCGTAGAAGCGTCGGCCGTGCCCTCGGCAATGCGGCGCGACACCAGCCCCGGGCGGGGCTGGAAGTCGCGCCGCACGCCGCAATCGACCACCGTCAGCGCCAGCCCGTGCTGCCGCGCGAGCACGCTCACGGCCGCGCCGCCGGCGAGGAAGTTCTCGACCATCTGCCATGTCACGTCGCTGGGAAACGCGGAGACGCCGCGCGCAGCCAGCCCGTGGTCGCCCGCGCAGACCAGCATCTGCGGCGCTTCGAGCACAGGGTTCTCGGTGCCCAGGATGCTGCCGATGCGCAAGGCCAGTGCTTCGAGCCGGCCCAGCGCGCCGAGCGGCTTGGTCTTGTTGTCGATTGCGCTGTGCAGGCGGACTGCGAGCGAGGCGTCAGTGATGTCGGAAATGGTGGGGATGGTCTCGGTCATGCAATCAGTCCGGCGAGTACGCCGGCGTCGAAATGGGTGTCGATGAAATCGGCCAGGCCGTCGAAGGTAGCGTCCAGCGTGGGCACAGAGGCGCCGAACAATGCATGCAGCGTGCCGGGGTCTTCGAACAGGCCGTGAAGGTAGATGCCGAGCACGTTGCCGCGCGCGTTCTGCCAGGCCAGCCCGTCGGGCATCACCGCTTGGCCGTCTTGCGCCATCTGCGGGTGCGCGGCGGTCTGGCCGTGGTGAATTTCGTAGCCGGCAACGGGCACGCCCGACAGCGGGCCCCAAGTGCCGGTCAGCTCGCCGAAGGTCGCAGCGCGATGCTGCACCGTCTTCTCGCGCGCGAACACCGTCACCAGCGGCAGCAGGCCAAGCCCCGGCGCATTGCCGTCGATGCCGTGCGGATCGACAAGCGCCTCGCCCAGCATCTGCAGCCCGCCGCAGATGCCCAGCACCGCGCCGCCGCGTTCGGCATGCGCGGCCACGGCGCGGTCCAGCCCCTGCGCGCGCAGCCAGGCCAAGTCGCCGCTGGTGTGCTTGGAGCCGGGCAGCACGATCCAGTCGGTGCCCGCCACGTCGGCCGGCGTGCGGGCCCAGACCAGCCGCACACCGGGCACGTTCTTCAGCGCCTGGAATTCGTCGAGGTTGCTGATGCGCGGATATGCCACCACTGCCACCGTGCGGGTGACAGTGCCGCTGGCGCGGCTGCGGTCATCGAACACGCCGTCTTCCTCGGGCAGGCCGTGCTGCCACCACATCGGCAGCGTGGCCACGGTGGGCACGCCGGTCAGCTCCTGCAGTTGCTGCGGCGCGGGCGCGAGCAACGAGGCATCGCCACGGAACTTGTTGAGCACGAAGCCGCGCAGCAGCGCGCGGTCGGCCTCGGGCAGCAGCGCCCAGGTGCCGTACAGATGGGCGAAAGCGCCGCCACGGTCGATGTCGGTCGCCAGCAGGCAGCGCGCCTGAGCATGCCGGGCGATGCGCATGTTGACGATGTCGCTGGCCATCAGGTTGATTTCGGCCGGCGAGCCAGCGCCTTCGATCACGACCACGTCGTTCTCATTGCGCAATTCGTCGAGCGCCTGCGCGATCGGCGGCCAGACGCGCTCGCTGCGGCCGCGCCAGGGCAAGGCCGAGAGCTCTTCGCTCACCTGCCCCATCAGCACCACCTGGCTGTGGGTGTCGCGCTCGGGCTTGAGCAGCAGCGGGTTCATGCGCACGTCGGGCAGCGCATTCGCGGCCAGGGCCTGGAAATACTGAGCGCTGCCGATTTCGCCGCCATCGACCACGCGAGCGTTGTTGCTCATGTTCTGCGCCTTGAAGGGCGCCACTTTCAGGCCTTGCCGCGCATACCAGCGGCACAGCGCCGTGGCCAGCCAGCTCTTGCCGGCGCCGCTGGTGGTGCCCAGAACCATGACGCACCGCGCCGGCCCGCTTTTCGCCTTTGAACTCATCGGCGGATTGTCGTTGAGCACCGCGCCGGCCCGAAAAAGACCGAGCGAGACAGAACCAGGCCGACGAAATGAGACATTTTTCACACCTGAGGCGTTGCAAACGCATCCGGTGAATCCAACAGTCCCGTTCTTGCGTACACCCGACATCACACATCGCACTGCACCCCAGGTACCCATGCCAGCCTTGAACGATTTGGCTCTCACAGTCGAGGAACGCGAACCGGGCCAGTTCTTCTGGACCCTGCTCGAAGCCCGCCATAGCGACGAAGCCTCCGAGACCCTCGACTACCGGGTCTACCGGACGGCGGCCAGGCCGCAGGCCAGCTATTCCAGCGCCCTGGCCATGGGCGCGGCGGAGCTGCAAAAAATAAGCGCCGCCGCGAATTCAGCCGGCAAAACCGACTGAGCCCACGACGGCGCAAAGACCGCCTTGCGGCGTTCAGGCTGTCAATTTCGATTCCGTGCCGTCGTCGTTCAGCGCGCGGCCACCTTGGTCTGCGCACCGGCAGCCGCCACGGGCGCCGGTGCTTCCCAGCCGCCGCCGATGGCGCGAATCAGCCCCACGGCCGCCTGGTACTGCGCCGACTTCACCTGCAGCGCCTGCCGCCGGTTGCGCAGTTCGCTGCGACGTGCGTCGAGCAGGTCGAGCTGGCTGATGTAGCCGTTGCGATAGCGCGTGTCCGACAGGCTGGTGGCGCGCTGGGCCGAGGTCACGGCCTGCGCCTGCACCACCGATTGCTCCTGCAGGATGCGGATGGCGGCCAACTGGTCTTCGACCTCCTGGAACGCGACCAGCACCTGCGTGCGGTAGCTGGCCAGAGCGCCGTCGAGCTGGGCATTGGCGCCCTGCACACCGGCCTCGCGGCGGCCGCCGTCGAAGATCGGCAGCGACAGCAGCGCGCCCACGCCCCACGAACGCGCCGACCACTTGAAGAGGTCGCCGACTTCGGGCGAGGCGTAGCCGGCGGCGCCGGTCAGCGAGATGTCCGGGAACCACGCGGCCTGTGCCACGCCGACACGGGCCTGCGCGGCAAGCACCGCGTTCTGCGCCGCTGACACGTCGGGCCGGCGCGTGAGCACCGTGGCCGGCACGCCCGGCGGGATCGACGGCAAGGCGGTCGACCACTCGTCGCTGCGCAGGCCGAAGCTCGAAGCCGAATCGCCCACCAGCACCGCGAGCGCATGCTCCACCTGGGCGCGCTGACGGTCGAGCGCAAGCGCGTCCGATTCGGTCGACGACACCTCGGTCTGCACGCGCGCCACGTCGAGCTCGGCGATGTCGCCGGCCTGTTCGCGGCGCTGCGACAGGCGCAGCGTGTCGCGGTAGGCCTCGACCTGCTCGCGCACCAGCGCACGTTCGGCATCGAGCGCGCGCAGCTGCAGGTAGGTCTGCGCCACTTCGGCCTGCACCGCGAGCCGGGTGCTTTGCAGCAGCGCCTCGCGACCGGTCGCGTCGAGCTTGGCCGCATTGCTGGCGCCCGAGAGGCGGCCGAACAGGTCGACTTCGTACGAGAACGTGGCACCGATGTTGGTCATCGTGGCCGGCGTGGTGCTGGCCGTGGCCTTGTCCAGGCCGGCGCCGCGATTGGCACCGGCGCTCAGGCCGATCTGCGGCAGGCGGTCGGCGTTGGCGCTGCGTGCCAGCGCGCGGGCCTCGGCCAGCCGCGCGGCTGCGGCCTGGATGTTGTTGTTGCTGACGTCCGCCTTCTCGACCAGCGCATTCAGCGTCGGGTCGTTGAACGCCAGCCACCAGGCGCCGCGTGCCTGTGCCTCGGAAGGCACGGCGCGCGTGAAGCCGGCGGGCGGCGTCGGCCCTTGTTCCTTGAACTGCGCCGTGGTCGTGATCTCGGGCAGGCCCGAAGGCACGGTGGCACAGCCGGCCAGCACCAGGGCAGCCATCAGCGGCAGCAAGGCGCTACGAAGAGGCTTCACCAGCGGTTGAACTGAGAATTTCATGATGAGCTTTCTCTTTCTTATTGATCAGTCGTCATGCGAGGGACGCGGCGATGCAGGCACCGGGTGCAGGCCGCCACCGCCCGAACCACCGTGCGACGGCGCAGCGGGATGCTCGGCCGACACGAAGTCGTCGCCATGCGGCACTTCGCCATGCAGCTTGAGCGGCCGGTTGCCCGCGAGGCGGCGCAGCAGCACGTAGAACACCGGCGTCAGGAACAGGCCGAAGGCCGTCACGCCGATCATCCCGGCGAACACCGCCACGCCCATGGCCTTGCGCATCTCCGAGCCCGCGCCGGTCGACAGCACCAGGGGCAGCACGCCCATCACGAAGGCCAGCGAGGTCATCAGAATCGGGCGCAGGCGCAGGCGGCTGGCTTCGATGGCGGCTTGTATCGGTGTGCGGCCGGCGAACTCGAGCTCCCGTGCGAACTCCACGATAAGAATCGCGTTCTTCGCACTCAGCCCCACCAGCACGATCAACCCGATCTGCGTGAAGACGTTGTTGTCACCCCCCGATATCCATACGCCCGCCATCGCGGCCATGATGCCCATAGGCACGATCAGGATGATCGCGATCGGCAGCGTCAGGCTTTCGTACTGAGCGGCCAGCACCAGGAACACCAGCAAGATGGCCAGCGGGAACACCAGGAAGGCGGAGTTGCCGGCCAGGATTTCCTGGTACGTCAGCTCCGTCCACTCGAAGCTCACGCCCTTGGGCAGCGTCTCGGCCGCAATCTTGGTGATCGCGTCCTGCGCCTGGCCCGACGAGTAGCCCGGTGCCGGGCCGCCGTTGATGTCGGCGGCCAAGTAGCCGTTGTAGCGCATGGCGCGTTCCGGGCCGAAGGTCGAATTCACCTTCATCAGCGCGGCCAGCGGCACCATCTCGCCCGAGGTCGAACGCACCTTCAGCAGGCCCACGTCTTCGGCACGGGCGCGATAAGGCGCATCGGCCTGCACTCGCACGCTGTACGTGCGGCCGAACTTGTTGAAGTCGTTCGCATACAGGCTGCCGAGGTAGATCTGCATGGTGTCGAAGATGTCCGTCACCGGCACGCCAAGCTGGCGCGCCTTGGTGCGGTCGATGTCGGCGTACAGCTGCGGCACGTTGACCTGCCAGCTCGTGAACATGCCGGCCAGTTCGGGCGCCTGCTGTGCCTTGGCCATGAAGGCCTTCACTGCAGCGTCCATCTGGTCATAGCCCACCGAGGCACGGTCTTCCAGCTGCAGCTTGAAGCCGCCCGTGGTGCCCAGGCCCGCCACCGGCGGCGGCGGGAACATCACGATGAAGGCGTCCTGGATGCCCGCGAAGGCTCCGTTGAGCTGGCCAGCCACCGCACCGCCGCTCTGGTCAGGGCGCTTGCGCTGGTCGAAGGGCTTGAGCGTGGCAAACACGATGCCCGAGTTCGAGCTGTTGGTGAAGCCGTTGATCGACAGGCCCGGGAAGGCGATGGCGTCTTCCACGTTCGGGTTCTTCTTCATGATGTCGCCCATGCGGGTGATCACCTCTTCCGTGCGGTCGAGCGTGGCGCCGTCGGGCAGTTGGGCAAAACCAATCAGGTATTGCTTGTCCTGCGCCGGCACGAAGCCGCCGGGCACCGCCTTGAAGAGACCGAAGGTCACGGCAATGAGCGCGACGTAGATCGCCAGCATCAGCGCCTTGCGCGAGATCACGCGCTTCACGCCGCCGCTGTAGGCCTCGGAGCCGCGATGGAACAGCTTGTTGAAGCCGCGGAACAGCCAGCCGAAGGCTTTGTCCATGCCGCGCGTCAGCGCGTCCTTGGGGGCGTCGTGGCCGCGCAGCAGCAAGGCAGCGAGCGCGGGCGACAGCGTGAGCGAGTTGATCGCAGAGATCACCGTCGAGATCGCAATCGTCACCGCGAACTGGCGGTAGAACTGGCCCGTGAGGCCGCTGATGAAAGCCAGCGGCACGAACACGGCCACCAGCACCAGCGCGATCGCGATGATGGGGCCCGACACTTCGCGCATCGCACGGTAAGTTGCTTCACGCGGCGTGAGCCCCGCCTCGATGTTGCGCTCGACGTTCTCCACCACCACGATGGCGTCGTCCACCACGATGCCGATGGCCAGCACCAACCCGAACAGGCTCAGCGCGTTGATCGAGAAACCGAGGATGTGCAGCACCGCGAAGGTACCGATCACCGACACCGGCACGGCCAGCAGCGGAATGATGGAAGCGCGCCACGTCTGCAGGAACAGGATCACCACGAGCACCACCAGCATGATGGCTTCGAGCAGCGTGTGAATCACCGACTCGATCGATGCGCGCACGAACTGCGTCGGGTCATAGGCGATGCGGTATTCCAGGCCCTCGGGCATGTTCTTGTTGAGCTCGGCCATCGTCTTGCGCACGTTCGACGAGATGTCGAGCGCGTTGGAGCCCGGCGCCTGGAACACACCCATGCCGACGGCCGGGTCGTTGTTCAGCAGCGAACGCAGCGAGTAGTCGGCGGCGCCCATTTCGAGGCGGCCGATGTCGCGCAGACGGGTCACGGCGCCATCGGTGCCGCTTTTGACGATGATGTCGCCGAATTCTTCTTCGCTCTGCAGGCGCCCTTGCGCATTGATGGAGAGCTGCATGTCCACGCCCGACAGGCCCGGCGAAGCGCCGACCACGCCGGCCGCGGCCTGCACGTTCTGGCCACGGATCGCAGCCACCACGTCGCTGGCCGAGAGGCCGCGCTGCGCGACCTTCTGCGGGTCGAGCCACACGCGCATCGAGTAGTCGCCGCCGCCGAAGATCTGGACCTGGCCCACGCCTTCGATGCGCGCGAGCGGGTCCTTCACGTTCAGCACCGCGTAGTTGCGCAGGTAGTTGATGTCGTAGCGGTTGTTCGGCGAGACGAGGTGGACCACCATCGTCAGGTCAGGCGCGCTCTTGACGGTCGTGATGCCAAGCCGGCGCACTTCCTCAGGCAGGCGCGGCTCGGCTTGCGAGACGCGGTTCTGCACGAGTTGTTGTGCCTTGTCGGGATCGGTGCCGAGGCGGAACGTGACGGTGAGCGTCAGCACGCCGTCGGTGGTTGCCTGGCTGCCCATGTAGAGCATGCCCTCGACGCCGTTGATCTGCTCTTCGATCGGTGTGGCAACGGTTTCGGCAATCACCTTCGGGTTGGCGCCGGGGTACGTGGCGCGCACCACCACCGAAGGTGGCGCGACTTCCGGGTACTCCGAGATCGGCAACCCGCGCAGCGCGATCAGGCCGGCTATCAGCATCAGTAGCGACAGCACGCCGGCAAAGATCGGCCGGTCGATGAAGAATTTTGAGAGATTCATGATGGTTCTCCGGTGGGCGCGGGTGCGCCCTCCTCCGAAATCAGGACTTCGCGGCCTCGGCCACGCGTTCCGGTTGTTGTTGCTTGGGGTCCGCCTTGGCGTCCATGGTCACTTGCTGCGGCGCCACCAGCGCACCCGGGCGGATGTGCTGCAGGCCGTTGACGATGACGCGGTCGCCCGCCTTCAGGCCCTTGCTCACGACACGCAGGCCGTTGATGGAAGTACCCAGGGTCACTTCGCGGTAAGTGGCCTTGCTGTCTTCACCCACGACCATCACGAACTTCTTGTTCTGGTCGGTGCCGATGGCGCGTTCGCTCACCAGCAGTGCGGTGTCGTTGCGTGCCTGGCCCATGCGGATACGGGCGAACTGACCGGGAATGAGCGCGCCGTCCTTGTTGTCGAACGAGGCACGCACACGCACGGTGCCGCTGCGGGCGTCGACCTGGTTGTCGATCAGCTGCAGCTTGCCGGTGAAGGGCGTGCCTTCGAGGCCGGCGGTGCCCATCTGCACGGGGATGCTTTCGATCTGGCCGCGAGCGCTGGAGCCGCTCGGCAGGTCTTTCAGCGCACGGGTGATGACCTGTTCGTCAGCGTCGAAGCTCGCGTAGATCGGGCTCACCGAGACCAGCGTGGTCAGCACCGGAGCGCCCGGACCGGCCGCCACCAGGTTGCCCACCGTCACCTCGATCCTGCCGATGCGGCCCGACACCGGAGCCCGTACCTGGGTGTAGCCCAGGTTCAGGCGCGCCGACTGCAGCGAGGCTTGCGCCGCACGCAGGTTGGCGTCGGCTTCGCGGCCGGCGTTCACACGCTCGTCGTATTCGCGCTGGGCAATGGCCTTGTCGTCCCACAGGCGCTTGGCACGCTCCTGCTCGCTGCGGCTGAACGACTGGCGGGCCTGCGCGGATGCCACCTGCGCTTCGGCGCGCTCGACCTCGGCCGCGTACGGTGCGGGGTCGATGGTGACCAGCAACTCACCCTGCTTCACCAGCGCGCCTTCGCGGAAGTGCACCGACTGCACGGCGCCCGCGACGCGGGAGCGCACGTCGACACGCTCGACGGCTTCGAGCCGGCCCGAGAACTCGTCCCAGGCGTTGATCTCGCTCGACGCCACGGTGGCGACAGAAACCGGCGTGGCTTGCGGGGCGGCCGGGGCGTTGTTGGCTTCGGCCTTGAAGCTGTACATGCCCACCACCGCGGCGGCCACCGCCAGCAATGCGGTAATGCCGGTCACGGCGGGCCACAGGCCCTTGCGGGCTACGGAAGACAGCTTTTTCTCGTTGTTCGACATGATGGTTCGTCCTTCTCGATGACTTTGGGGATGCAACAGGCCACCCCGGCGCTTTTGGCACCAGGAGGCGGAATTCAGGAAAAAGAGGGCCCTCGCACGCTGCCGCGCTGGCAGCGTGTCGATCAGGCAGCCGTGGCTGGCCGGGAGCTAGCTGGGGTGGTTGGGCGCCGCACCCGTGGGCACGGTGGTCGGCGGTGTGGTCGCGCTGAAGAACTCGCGGAAGTGCTGCTGCACCGTCGCCTCACAGGCCACGCAACCCGTGTTCTCGGTGTCGTACAGCGCCTTGGGCCAGTTCGAGGCGCTGGGCAGCACGCTGCTCGTAACCTCGATGCCGGCGGCACGCAGGCGGCCCGCGAAGGTCAGCGCCTCGTCGCGCATGGCGTCGTCCGCACCCACCAGCACCAGCGCGGGCGCCAGTGACGACAGCCGCAGCGAACCGCTCGGCACCGCATAGGGGTGCGTGGCATTCGATGGGCAGCTCAGGTACTTCTCCCAGCCGCTGGCCCAACGGCACTCGGGCTCGTCGCTGGTGGCGTTGCGCAGCGAGGCGGTACCGGCGCACGGGTCGAGCATGGGCGACAGCAGGATCTGGCCTGCCACCGGCGGATGTGCCCGGTCGCGAGCGATGAGTGCCACCGCAGCTGCCAGGTTGCCACCGGCTTCTTCGCCGGCCAGGTACACCTGCGCACCCTTGCCGCCGAGCTTGGTGCGCTGCTTGTAGAGCCATTCGAGGGCGGCATAGCCCACCTCGATCGGCTCCGGAAACGGCGACTGGGGCGCCAGCGGGTAAGCCAGCGACACCACCACCGCACCCGCCCCGGCCAGCAGCCGGGCCACATTGCGGCCGTTGTCGAGGTCGCCGCAGACGAAGGTGCCACCGTGGAAGTGGAGCACCAGCGGCGCAACGTCACCCTTGGCGCGCTGGCCGTACACACGGGCACCGACCGGTTCGCGCCCGGGCAGCTCGATCGACAGATCGGCTTCCACGCCTTGCGCCGCAGCGCGGGCGGCAGCTTCGGCAGAACGGGACGATGGAACGGGTGACATGGGCGACCTCAGGGAATTGGGCGATGGTTGAAATATAAGTCGCCCAGTGTGACGTTAAACAGGCAAGCCGCCCCTACTCTGTTTCCAAACCGACAACAATCGCGGCGCTTCGCAAGGGTTTGGCGCCTTGTGTGAGAATCCGCTCCCCCCGGTGTGGGCCGGGCACCAACAACAGGCATTCGATGGATCAAATCCAGGCAATGCGGATCTTTGTCCGCGTCGTGGAAGCCGGCACCTTCACCCGGGCGGCAGACTCGCTCGCCCTGCCCAAAGGCACGGTCACCAAGCAGATTCAGGCGCTCGAATCGCGCCTGCGCGTGAAGCTGCTCAACCGCACCACGCGCCGCGTCACCGTCACGCCCGACGGCGCGGCCTACTACGAGCGCGCCGCGCGCCTGCTCAACGACTTCGACGACATGGAAGCCAGCATGACGAATGCGCAGGCCAACCCCACGGGGCGGCTGCGCATCGACATAGGCACCTCGGTGGCCAGGCAGATCATCCTGCCCGCGCTGGCCACCTTCTGCGACCGCTACCCCGACATCCAGGTCGACCTGGGCGTGAGCGACCGCACCGTCGACCTGATCAGCGACAACGTCGACTGCGTGATCCGCGCGGGCGACCTCAGCGACCAGTCGCTGGTGGCACGGCGCATCGGCACCCTGCACTTCGTCACCGTGGCGTCACCGGCGTATATCAAGCGCTATGGCGTGCCGCAGCACCCGAACGACATCGAGAAGCGCCACGTGGTGGTGAGCTATTTCTCGGGCACCACGCGCCGCGTGTACCCGCACGAGTTCAAGAAGGGCGACGAGCACATCGAGCTCAACGGGCACTACCGCGTGTCGGTCAACGAGAGCAATGCGCACATCACGGCGGTGCTCGGTGGCTTCGGCATTTCGCAGTGCATCACCTTCATGGCTGAGCCACTGCTGGAAAGCGGCGAACTGGTCGAGGTGCTGCCGGACTGGAGTCGCGATCCGCTGCCCATTCACGTGGTGTACCCGCCCAACCGGCACCTGAGCGCCAAGGTGCGGGCCTTCGTTGATTGGGCGGCCGAACTGTTCGCCAAGAACCCGCGGCTGCAGCGCCGTTGACCGCTCGCGGACGGTGCCTGCCAGGGCGCGTTGGGTGTGCCGGCGGCTTCGACGTCTGCAGCAAATGTTTCATTGCAGGCCCCTAAACTTCGGCCGGTTTATGCCGCAGCTTCGCTGAAGACCGCGCCCACAAGAACATGCATTCCGCCAACCCTATGGAAAACCAGTCGAACGGTCAGGCCGACGCTTCGGGCCAGACGCAAAACCCGCCAGACGAAGACGCAAACGAATTCGGCCGCCGCAATCCGCTGGAAATCGGCGCCCGGCTGCGCAATCTCGCCAATGGCAGCGATTTCCTCAGCGTTCAATACGCAGGCGGCCAACTCGTGACGCAGCTTCTCGATGTGGATGTGCGCGCATGCACCTTCATCTTCGACTGGGGCGCATCGCCCGAGCAGAACAAGGGCCTGCTGGCCGCGCCTCACTGCCATTTCAGCGCCCAGCCGGACGGCGTGCGCATCGAATTCGCCACCGCCTCGCCGCGTGAGACCCGCTACGAAGGACTGCCCGCATTCGAGGTCGACTTTCCCGAGGTGTTGTTCTACCTGCAACGCAGAAAGTACTTCCGCGTCGATACGCCGATTCTCGATTCGTACACGTGCACGGGCCGTTTGCCCAAAGGCGATGCGTTCCACTTCGAAGTGCACGACCTGTCGCTCGGCGGCATCGGCGTACGCACCACGGACGAACGCGTGGCCGAATTGCCAGTCGGCACGTACCTGCGGAATTGCGAACTGTCACTCGGCACGCTCGGCCGGCTCTCGCTCGATCTGGAACTCGTGTCGCACCGCCCCGCCGCACTGCCGAACGGCACGCGACGCCATCAACTGGGTTTGCGTTTTCTGATGCTGCCGGGCAACGTTGAAAGCAGGCTGCAGCGCCTGATCACGCAGCTCGAAATGAAGAGCAACTCGCTGGTGCGCTGACGTCGTACGGACTGGGAGACCGTCCGGAAGTCAGTACACCGGCTCGCAGCGCACTTCGGTCTTCACCGAATTGGCGATGAAGCACTCCTCATGCGCCCGGTGGTGCATCTGCTCGATCTGCTCGCGCGTCGGGACGTTCTCGCCGGAGAACGTCACCTCCGGCCGCAGCGTGACCACCGTCATCGCCATCTTTCCCTCGGCGTTCTTCTCCATCACGCCGGTGGCCGCGTCAAAGTAGCGGTCGACGACGAACTTGCGCTTCACGGCCATGGTGAGGAACCACAGCATGTGGCAGTTCGAGAGCGACGCGACGAACATCTCTTCCGGATCGACCGCCGACGCATCGGACATCGGCAGCGGCACCACGTGCGGCGACGACGAGCCCGCCACTTCCGCGCCGCCGTCGAAGCGCAGCGAATGCCGTCTGCTGTAGGTGTTGCCTAGAAAGTCCTGCTCGCCGCGCAGCCAGAGGATTTCTGCGGTGTACTGGGCCATGGATTGCGCTCCAACTCGAATTGGGGGGAGCGCAATTTTCCTTCAGAGATCGATGCGGTAGCGAAACTTGGTGAGGCTGCCCTGGCTCGGCAGGGTGATGAAGGTTTCGATCAGCACGCCGCCATTGGCCGCTATCACTTTCTGCGACGCGAAGTTGTCCGGGCTGGTCGTGATCTCGACGCGGTTCAGCCCCTCGCCCGCGGCCAGCGTCAGCATGGCGCCGAGCGCGCGCGTCGCATAGCCCTTGCGCTGCTTCCACGGCACGACGTTGTAGCCGATATGGCCCAGGCAGTAGAGCGGCAAGGCGTCGGTGCCGGGCTGCCAGCGCAGGTCGATGCTGCCGCAGAACTCGCCGTCCCACATCCAGCACTTGTAGCCAGGCAGGCGCCGCACCTTGGAGCCGTCGGGCATGACGATGCGCCCGCCCTTGGCCTCGCGGTCCACCAGGCTGGCAAGGAAGCGGTCGGCATTGGCCTTGATGGCGGCGCGCTCCTCGGAGCCCGATTCGGGACGCGTCTCGTCGCGCGCCCAGCCCCGGTTCAGGGCTGACACATAGCTGGGCAGGTAGGCCTTGGCGGGCCAGACCAGCTTCATCGGCTGGGTCTTGGGGGTGACGGCCGCCTTGAGCATCGGTTCAGGCTCCCATCAGCCTGACGATCAACGGCACCAGCAGCGCAGTCGCGATGCCGTTCAGCCCCATGGCCAGCGCGGAGAACGCGCCCGCCGTCTCATTCACCTGGATGGCCCGCGCCGTGCCGATGCCGTGCGCAGCCATGCCAACCGCGAAGCCGCGAACCGCGGGCTCCTTGATGCGCAGCAGGTTCAGCAGCCCGGTCGCCATGATCGCGCCCGAGATGCCGGCAACAGCCGCAGCCACCGCCGCCAGCGACGGCAGTCCGCCGATCTTCTCGGCCACGCCCATCGCGATGGGCATGGTGGCCGACTTGGGCGCGAGCGACATCATCAGCTCGTGCGAGCCGCCCAGCATCCACGCAATGCCGATGGCCGACACGATGGCCGCGACCGAGCCCACGAGCAGCGCCACGCCAATGGGCAGCCACAGCCGCCGCAGCCGGCCGACCTGGCTGTACAGCGGCACGGCCAGCGCCACGGTGGCGGGGCCGATCAGGAAATGCACGAACTTCGCGCCTTCGAAATACGTGTCGTAGGGCGTGCGCGTGAGCAGCAGCACGCCGACGATGACGATCACCGATATCAGCACCGGGTTGACCACCGGATTTCGCCCGCTGCGGGTGTGCAGCCACAGCGCGCCAAGATAGGCCAGCAGCGTGAGCGACAGCCACAGCAGCGGCGACTGCGCGAGGAAGACCCAGATTTCAGAAAGCCTGGCCGGCGCGGTCATTGCGCGTCCTTGCCAGTGAGGCGGATCATCCAGCGGAACGTGAGCGCCGTGACCGTCATGGTGAAGGCCGCGCCGACGATGCCCGCCGCAAGAAACGGCAGCCACTCGCGCCCCACCCGCTCGAAATGCAGCATCACGCCGGTCACGGCCGGGATGAACAGCAGCATCAGGTTGCGCAGCAAATGGCCCGAGGTGTCGCTCAGCACCTGCGGCACGCCGCCGCGCACAAGCAGGCCGATGAACAGCAGCACCATGCCGATCAGCGGACCGGGAATAGGCAGGCCGAGCCACTGCACGAGCAGTTCGCCGGCCAGTTGGCAGAGAAAGAGCGTGGTGATGGCGTAGAGCATTTTTCTTGTGGATGCGGGTGTATGTGTTCAGGACGCGTTTGTCCAGGCCTCTTTCAATGCCTGCTGGCTTGCGGGCGGCAGCACGCCGAGGCGCACATGACCCGGCAGGCCGAAGGAGGCGCAGTCGCGCACCTTGATGCCTTCGGCGCGCAGCGCTGCGGCCACGTCGGGATACGGCCGGTCGGTGCGTGCGCAGAAGAAGTTGGCATCGCTCGGAAGGCATTGCCAGCCGAGCGATTCGCACATCGCGCGTTGCTGGACCTTCCAGGCTTTCAGAGTCTGCAGGCTTTGTGCGAGCCAGCGTTGCGCCTCGTCGCCGGCCCAGGTGTCGAGCAGCGCCACGCCATGCGTGCCCAGCGGCCATGACGAGGCCAGCCGCTCGATGCGTTGCATGAAAAGCGCATCGACATCCTCGGGCGCGATTGCATAGGCGGCGCGGATGCCGGTCAGGCCCATGGCCTTGTTCGGTGTCCACAGCTGCCAGATGCGGTGCCGTTGCGCAGCGTCGAGCGATGGCCGGCCTTCGAGGCGCAGCGGCTCATAGGCCAGGTCGAGCACGCATGCGCCATGGCTGCTCGCGGCCTGCAACGGCAGATCGGCTTGCGGCTGCCCCAGCGGGCTCGACGGCTCGCAGCACCAGCGCAGCGCGACATCGGCATGCGCCTGCGGCGCGCGCACCGCCTGCAAACCCCAGGCCAGCGCCGCGCGCTCGTAGTCGCCATAGCTGTGCGCCGGCAGCCAGACCTGCTTGCCGCCACCTTGCGCCACCGCTGCGCTGATGCGGTGAATGAATTCGCTCGCACTCGCCGCGATCACAATGCGTTCGGCCGTCACGCCGTGAAAGGCCGCCAATCGGCCTCGCAGCGCCGTGTAGTGCGGGTCCGGATAGTGCGCGGCATCGGCAGTGCGCAACGCCGACAGCACGGCCGGGCACGAGCCCACAGCATTGCCATTGGTCGAGAAGTCGTGCGGCGCTACGCCAGCCGCATCAGGACCGCCGTGCACCACCGTGCTCATACCCACCTCCAGCCGGCTGTCGCCACGATGGCCAGCGACGCGAACACACCCGCCGCCAACGCGGCCCGGCCACCCAGTTGCGCGGTGCGTTGCATGTCCAACGCGGAAGGCGCACGCCCCTCGGCATTCAGCGCATACACACCCGGCTTCGCAAGCCGCACGCCCAGCAGCAGCGCCATCGCCGCCATCGGCCAGCCACTGTTGGGCGACGGCGTGCGGCGCGCCTCTTCTGACAGCCCCGCAGGCCAGCGCCATGCCGCCAGCGCCAGCAGCCCCACAGTGATGCGCGCCGGTACCCACGAGAGCACGTCGTCCGCGCGCGCGGCCCATTTGCCGAGCCAGGTCCAGTCGCGGCCATTGCGCTCGCCGCGGTAGCCCCACATCGCGTCGGCGGTGTTCGCGAAACGATAAAGCGCTGCACCCGGCAGGCCGAACAGCACGAACCAGAACACCGGGGCCACGAGCGAGTCGTTGAGGTTTTCCGCGAGCGATTCGATGGCGCTCTCGCGCACTTCGCGCTCGCTGAGCTGGGAAACGTCGCGACTCACCAGACGCGCCAATTGCTTGCGGCCGGCATCGAGCGAAACGGCCAGCGCGGCCTCGACCGCAAGTACTTCATCGCGCAGCATGCGCCAGGCAAAGAGCGGCTTCAGCAGCAGGCCCAGCAACAGCGCCACGGCCCACGCGGGCAGCGACAGCACCATGAGCGTCTGCAAGGCAAAGGCGACGCCCCAGACGCACACGGCCCCCACGCACCACACCAACGCGCCAATGAAGAACATCGGCAGATCCACCGGCTTCGCTGGGTACGCAGGCGGCGCGATGCGCGAACCGAGCCCGAGGTAGCGTCCCATCCACACGACAGGGTGCAGCGGCGCAGGCGGCTCACCCAGCCAGCGGTCGATGGCCAGCGCGATCCACAGCGCAGCGGCTACAGCGACGGCGTATTCGAGATTCTGGAGGAGCATGAGAGCCGCCATTCTCGCGAATCAGGCAGTCGCCCTGCCCCGGCGCCACTGCATCAGGGCACCAAGCGCAACAAGTAACGCGGCCCCCAACGCCACCCAGAGCCGAAGGACGATGGCTTCGGCCTTGGGCGATGGCGCGTCAGCGGGTGTCGGTTCGAGCTTGAGGCCGCTGACGGGCTGGGGGCTGTCCGGCGCTGGCTCGGCTGCCGGGGTAGGAGCTGGCGCAGGCGCTGCCGCAACCACGGGTTCGACCGGTGAGCGCGGCAGGTGCGAAGGCGCAGGCGGCGACAGCTCTGCCTGCGCGAGCCGCTGCACACCCGCATTCCGCTCGCGCAGTCCGGTCGCACGCACTGCTTCCGCATAGGCCCGTGCCAGTTCGCGCCGCGTGGCGCCATCCGGCTTCCAGTAATTCAGCCGCACCGCGTCGAGCATGCGCTCCAGCGTCTGCGCGAAGGCAGCCCGGTTGTCGCCTTCCAGCCATTCGCGCGTGCCCAGCTTGTACTTGTCGCGCACATACACATCGTGCAGCGACTGCCATTGGTCCTGCCGCACGGCCTGCGGCGCCGTGACCTGCCAGCCCCAGAGAAATTGCGCGGTCTTCAGCACCTGCAGCGTGCCACTGTAGCCCTCGGCCTTCTGCGCTTCGATCCACTGCGGATGCAGGTAGCGGGTCTGCATCTCGCGTGCGATGGCGCCTGCTGCGGTGTCGGTACGCACCGCACTGCCGTCGCGCAGGTTCTGCACGTACAGCGCCGGGTCCTTGCCCGTGAGCTGGCGCACGGCCTGTGCGATTCCGCCGAGGTACTGGAACGGGTCGTCGTTAGTCAGCACGCCGTACAGGTTGGAGCTGCGCGCCATCAGCGCCGCATCGACCTGCATGAGATTGCCCGCGTAGGCGCCCGGCCGTGCCGCGCCGTCGAGGCCCTTGCCGTAGGCGTGACCCATGCGGTCCATGTAGAGCTGCGCCATCTGCGCGTCGCCGCCGCCGCGTTGCTGGCTTTTCCACGCATCGCTGGCGAGCGCGGCTTCCTCGAGCCCGGCGCCGTAGCTGCCCTGCTCGTTCGAGAACACGCGCGCTGTCGACCAGCGTTGCGCCTCTTGCACCGATGCACCTTCCGAACGCAGCTTGCGCGCCATCGCCTCGCTGTGCTGCGCGACGGCGTTGCCGGGCTCTCGCAAGGCAGCCACCTGCTGCACCGCCTCGTCGAGCCAGCGCATCACATTGGGAAACTGGTCGCGGTAAGAGCCAGTGACGCTGATCAGCACGTCCATGCGCGGCCGCTTCAACGCCGACGCTGGAATCACCTCGATGCCCGTCATGCGCCCGCCTTCGTCCCAGCGCGGCTTCACGCCCATGGCGTAGAAGGCCTGGCTTTCAAGCACGCCCTGGTGGCGCGAGGCCTCGCCGGCCCAGAGCGTGAAGGCGATCTTTTCTGGCGCCTTGCCGGTATGGGTCTTCGCGTGTTCGGCGATCCAGGCGTCCATCGCGGCAACGCCCGTATCCCAGGCCGCGCGCGTCGGCACGCGGCTCGGGTCGAATCCGTAGAGATTGCGGCCGGTCGGCAGGCTGTCAGGGTTGCGCACCGGATCGCCGCCGTAACTCGACTTCAGGTAACGGCCGTCGAGGGCTGTCAGCAGGCCTTCGATTTCTTCGTTGTGGGCAAGCACCGCGTCGAGCTTCTGCGCGCGTTCGGCCAGCGACAGCAGGCTCTGCACGTCGGCAGCGGTCTTGCCCATGGCACTCGCCGCCTGCGCATCGCTGAGCGCGAGTTCGACCCAGCGCGCGGGCCGCGAGCCGGCAACGCTCTTCGCATCGATCAGAAAGGCCTCGTCGATGTCTTCGCCAAGCGCTTCGACCAAAGGCCTGCCGAGAATCTGCAGGATCGTCATGCGCCGGCGCTGCGCATCGGGAGCCTGCCCGAAGGTCGCCAGGCCCAGCGGCTGCGCGGTCTGTGCGAGTTCGTCGAGGTACGGATGCAACACCGCGATGAAGCCGGCAAAGTCCGCACGAATCCGAGCGGGCGTCCAATTCAGGTCGCGGTCGTAGTGCTGCTCCACGAACTCGGCCGTCAGCTGCTTTTCCATCGCCGTTTTCACCGGGCCGGGCGACAGCGTCTCCCAGTCGTGCATGCGCTCGTGCATGGCCTGCACGCCGGGACGAAAGCCGGCGGGCGCGAACATCGGCGTCGAATGGCTCACCATGGTCGCGCGGCCACGGCGCTTGGCAGTGGTGGCCTCGCCGAGGTTGTCCATGATGTACGGGTAGACGTTCGGCAGATCGCCGAGCGCGAGCAATGGGTCGTCCTGCACCGACAGGCCGCGCTCCTTGCCCGCAGACCATTCGACCGTGCCGTGCGTGCCCACGTGCACCACCGCGCTCGCACCGAACTGCGTGCGCAGCCAGAGGTAGGTAGCCAGGTAGCCGTGGCTCAGCGGAATAGCCGAGCGGTGGTACACCTGCTCAGCCTTGCTCGCCACCTGCGTGCCAGGCTCGAAGCGCGGCGGCTGGCGCAACACGACAACGTTGCCGAACTGCACGCGCGGAATCACGAAGGCTTGCTCACCCGCGACGGGGCGCAGCATGGTCGACTTCTCGGGCGGGCCCCAGTAGCTTTCGATACGGCGCTGCGTTTCCACCGGCAGCGACCGGAACCATGCGAGGTAGCGCGAAAGCGGCATCGCATCGGCCAGGCCCTTGTCGAGCAGCGGCTGCAGCTCGTCGCCCTGCCCCGTCGGGTAGTAGGCCCTCATCGTCGCCTGCACTTGCGCGATGAGCGCGTCGGCGCCCGGCAGGTCGGTGCGGTAGCCGGCGGACTTCATTGCCGCGAGCATGCTGCTCACGCTGCGCGGCACGTTGAGGAACGATGCGCCGAAGTTGGCTTCGCCCGGTGGGTAGTTGTAGACCAGCATCGCCACACGGCGGTCCGCGGCGGGCGTGCGTTGAAGCCGCAACAACGCAGCCGCCTTGTCTGCCACAGCATCGATCTGCGCGGGCAACGGCTGCAGCGTGCCGGCCGCCGCATCGCGCGCGCTCACGAGCATCGGGTCGGTCATGCCGGCCAGCTCGCTCGGGCTGTAGTAGGCAGCGATGTCGGTTTGCGAGAGGCCGTCTTTGCTTTGCGCCCATTGCGTGGCGTCCATGGCCAGCGAGGGCAACGTCTGCAGCACCGGCACGCCAATGCGTTCGAGCTCGGCCTTGCGCTCGTTCGGGCTGAAGACGAGCGAGGCGTTGACGATCGCATCGACCACGCGCCGATCGCCGGCATGCGTCATGCGGAAGAACAGGTCTTTCTGCTGGCGCGGGCCGTAGAAGGCATAGGCGCGCAAGCCGCGCCGTTCGAGCGAGGCGATCAGCGTGTCGAGCCAGCCGGTGTCGTCGCTCGTCACGGTGGCGCTGTTGATGGCGATGGCGACCGTGCCGCTGCTGCCGGGCAACCGCTCGATGGCCGCGATGTCGGCCTCGATGCGGGGCCAGCCCGGGTGATAGAGGCCGGTCAGCGGCAGTGGCACGGGATCGGGCAGGCCGTCGAGCTTGCCGGGCTGTGCCAGGGCTTTCATCGCCGCGCCGAGATTGGCCGCGCCGGAGAAGCGCCAGTACTCACGCAAGCGCTGCGCCCATGCGGCATCGACGCCGCGCTCGGCCACCAGCGGCACGGCAGTGGAGGCTTGCCCCTTGGCCACCAGCGCGAACTCGCCGATCAGCGCATACGGCGCCGTGCTGCGCAAGATCGTGTCGCCGAAGCGCGCCGCGGCAGCTTGCGCGACGCTGATGTGCGGTGCATCGATGACGAGCAAACGCGCGCCTTCCAGCGCAGCGGCCAGCGCTTCGGGCGAGTCCTGCGACGCCGACACCACCTGCAACGGCAGCCCGGCTTCACGCGCGGCAGCCTCCAATCGAACCACCCGCGCCGGCGAAACCAGCGAGGTGCTCAGCACAACGACACGCCCCCCCGCAGGCTGGGCCTGTGCCGGCGCAAGAAACCCCAGCACCACCACCAGAAGCCAGAAGAAAAACCGCGTCACTTCCCGCCCTGGGCCGGAACCGCATCCGCCGGCACATAGACCATCGTGCCGTCTTTCAACCGCCAGGCAGTGCCAGCCTTCTCGCCGTCGCCCTGCCCCGTCGCGCCGCTGGCCTTGAAGCGCGTGATCTTGCGGCCCTCGAGCGTGACGATCTCCATGTTCGGCTGGCCCTCGTTGCGGATGATCGTCACCTTGTCCTGCGCAAAGGGATTCATCGGGTTGTTGATGACCGCGATCATCAGCATGCCGATCACGACCATGAACACGTCGATCAGGTTGATCGTCGAGAGCACCGGATCGTCGTCATCGCTGTCCAAGCTGCTCAGAATGGAGAACTGGCGACGGCTCATGACAGCCGGTCCCGAGCATCGAGCACCGACACCAGTTCACGCATCAGCCAGCGGCGGCGCACGGTGTAGACCACGAAGGTGATCGAGGCCGAGGCCAGCGCGACGATCACGCTCGCGAACGCGGGCGCCAGGCTCTGCGCCACGCCCTGCGATTCGCCCGAGGCCACGGCCACGAGCGCGGGGCCCATCGGGATCATGGTGGCGATCAGCCCCAGCATCGGCGCCACACGGCTGCACAGGCGTACGCCTTCGAGCTGCTTGAGCACGACCAGCTCCATCTGCTCCTGGCTGGCCTGCGCATGGCCCTGCAGCACCAGCGCGCGCGAGGGGTCACGGTGGCGCTGCAGGTACTCGATGCCGAACGCGCCGAGGCAGTACACGGCATAGACGAAGGACAGCAGCACGCCCAGCGTCACCGGCCAGAGGAACAGGCGCGCAAGCTCGAAGAGAACGGTGTCGAAAGCCAGCATCAGGTGGGCTCCACGGAAGACGGATGGTCGAAAAGGTCCGAAGGCCGGCCCCAGCCCTCGTCGAACACCAGCGACGAAAGCGGTTCGCGCTTCGCCCAGCGTTCGCGCTGCAGCATCGGTTCTTCGTAAAAGCTGTGCACGGGCCCCAGGCACAGCAAGGCGATAGGCTCCGCGCCTTCAGGCAGGCCGAGCAGCACCGACACCTCGGCCGGATCGAACAGCGACACCCACCCCATGCCCAGCCCCTCGGCCCGCGCCGCGAGCCAGAGGTTCTGGATGGCGCAGGAGGCCGAAGCCAGGTCCATCTGCGGCAACGTGCGGCGACCGAACACGTGCTTCTCGCGGCCGTCGGCCAGCGTCACTGCCAGCAGCTCAGCCGCGTCGAGCAGGCCCTGCACCTTCAGGCGCATGAACTCGTCCTCGCGCTCGCCGAGTGCACGAGCGGTCAGCACGCGCTCTTGCTCGACGACACGGTGCAGTTGCTGGCGCAGCGCCTCGCCGCGAATGCGGATGAAGCGCCACGGCTGCATGAAGCCGACGCTGGGCGCGTGGTGCGCCGCATCGAGCAGCCGGCGCAGCACCTCGGGTGCGACCTGTCCACCCGCGAAGTGGCGCATATCGCGCCGCTCGTGGATGGCGCGGTAGACCGCCCTCGCCTCGTTGGCCGCGAACGCATGTGCCATCACGCTCAGTCTTCGATGCCGCGTTGCGCAGGAATGCCGGCCTTGAAGGCGTGCTTGATCAACGTCATCTCGGTCACCGTGTCGGCCAGCTCGATGATCTCGGGCGGGCAGCGCCGGCCGGTGAGCACCACGTGCACGTGCTTTGGCCGCGCGCGCAGCGTTTCGAGCACGCCTTCCAGAGGCAGCCAACCGTAGATCAGCGGATAGGTGATCTCGTCGAGCACCACCAGGAAGAACTCGCCCGACAGGATCGCGGCCTTGGCCTTCTCCCAGCCGTCGCGTGCCAGTTGCCCGGAGCGTTCGAGGTCCTGGCTCTTCCAGCTGAAGCCGTCGCCGAGCCCTTCGATCGGAATGCCGATCTGCTCGAACATGCGGTGTTCGCCGAAGCGCGCGGTCGGCACCTTCATGAATTGGTAGATCTTCACGGCCTTACCGCGGCCGTGAGCGCGCAGCGCGAGGCCGAAGGCGGCGGTGCTCTTGCCCTTGCCGTCGCCTGTGTTGACGATGACGAGGCCTCGGCGTTCGCCTTCGGGTTTTTCGTACGGCTTTTCGCTGGGGGGTGTCTCTATTTGCATGGGGGTTCCAGTTCAGTTCTCGGAAGGTGTTCTGTTGTTCGGGGTGCGTGCGAATGACACCGGGTACTCCCCTCCGCGAATGTCCCCCGGCCTGCGGCCTCCTCCTTTATTTCGCTGCGGGGAGCACCCGATGCCATTCGCACATGAGCGCTGCTGTTGTGCCGGCCGATCAACGACGGCGCTGAACGATCACGCCGATGGGGTGCCTTGCGCAGCGAAATAAAGGAGGAGGCCGCAGGCCGGGGGACATTCGCGGAGCAAGGTACCCCGTCGGCGTGAGCGCGCCCCGAACAACGCACCGAAAACACAGCGCATCTCATAACGGCAGCGCAATCCATTGCTCAGCCACCCGGTGCACCCGGATGCGATGGTCGAACACCTGCTCCAGCGCGGCGTGGGTTGCGGGGTCGCTGCAGCCGCCGTGGTGCACCACCCGCCCGCGATCCATCACGACAAGTTCGTCGGCCGCCAGCGCCATCGGCAGCTCGTGCAACACGCTGACCACGGTCTTGCCTTCAGCCACGAGCGCGCGGGCGGTCTGCATCCAGTCGGCCTGATGCGGAGGGTCGAGGTTGGCAAGCGGTTCGTCCATCAGCAGCAGTTCGGCCTCGACCGCGAGCGCGCGCGCCAATAGCACCCGTTGACGTTCGCCGCCGGAGAGCTGGCCCAGCGGTCGGTCGCGCCAGTCCCAGGCCTGGGTGCTGCGCAGCGCGCGCTCCACCGCCTCGCGGTCAGCCTCGCTGGGGGCAGCCAGCCAGCGCTGGTGCGGCAGGCGGCCGAGCATGGCGACGTCGTAGACCATCAGGTCGTCGGCGCTGCCCTCGCCCGTGCCGCTCTGGCCGAGCCAGGAAAGGCGCTGGGCACGGATGCGCGCCGGCACCTTGTTCTGCGCCTCGCCGAAGAGCCGCACCTCGCCTCGGTGCGCGAGCAGGCCCGCGAGCGCCTTCAGCAGTGTCGACTTGCCCGCACCGTTCGGGCCGACGATGCTGGTCCAGCGGGCCGACGACAGCGCCAGATCGATGTCGTGCAGCACCTCGGTGGCGCCGAGCGTGGCGCTTACGCGGCGTGCTTCGAGAGCTGGAGTGTTGTTCTGCCGGCTGCTCATGCCACGCCACTCCGCGCGCCGCGCCGGTGCATCAGCCACAGCAGGTAGCTGCCGCCCAGCACGGCCGTGAGCACGCCCACCGGCAGTTCCTGCGGCGCGATCAGCCAGCGCGCCAGCAGGTCGGCCGCCATCAGCAGCAGGCCGCCCATCAGCGCCGACAGCAGGATCAGCCGCGCGTGCGTGGTCTTGATGGCCGAGCGCACGAGGTGCGGCGCCGCGAGGCCGACAAAGGCGATCAACCCGGTCTGCGCCACGGCTGCGCCGGTGGCCAGTGCCAGCACCACGACCAGCGCCGCGCGCATCGCGCCCAATGGCAGGCCGAGGCTGCGCGCCGTGGCCTCACCGAGCGCGAGCCCGTCGAGCACCGGCGCCAACGCCCAGGCCAGCAGCAGGCAGACCGCGCCGACCATCGCCATCACCGCGCAGGCGCTCCAGCCGACAAGGCCGGTGCTGCCGAGAATGAAGCCCTGGATGGCCTGCAGGATGTCTGCCGAAGCGATGGTGATGAGGTCTTTCGCCGCGCCGAGCACCACGCCGACGATCACGCCGGCCAGCAACAGCCGCAGCGTCTGCTGCACGCCTCGCGCCAGCATCAGCGTGAGCATTACCGCCAGCACCGCGCCGAGAAAGGCCGCGCCGGTGAGCCCGAGCCGCATCACCCACTGCGCACTTGCGGCGGAGCCGCCGAACATCAGCAGCGCCAGTGCCACGCCCAGTGAGGCGCCCGAGGCGCTGCCCAGCAAGTACGGGTCGGCCAGCGGATTGCGGAACAGCCCCTGCGCCACCGCGCCCGCCAGCCCCAGCAGCGCGCCGGCCAGCCATGCGCCCAGCGTGCGCGGCAGGCGGATTTCCCACACGATCTGCAGCGCCACCGGGTCGTGCCGCGCCGCGAGCAGGCTCTCAAAGCCGGTGCTGCCGATGCCCAGGCCCAGCACCATCAGCGCGGCGCCCGCCACCAGCAGGCCGGCGCCGAGCAGCAAGACGCGGCGCAGATGGACCGCGTGCCTTCGCGCTGCGTTCACCGCTTGCCTCCCTTGTCGGCAAGGCACTGCGCCATCAGGCGCGCGGCCTCGTCCATGCGTGGGCCGGGGCGCACGAGCACGTCGGACTGTTCCGCGCTGAAGCGGCAGATGCGGCCTTCACGCACCGCGCGGATGCCGGCCCAGCCGGGGCGCTGCTCCAGCCCCTGCGCGCTGCGAACGCTGACCATGATGAGGTCGGGGTTCGCGCGCACCACATATTCGGGGTTGAGCTTGGGGAACGGGCCGAGCGAAGCCGGCACGATGTTCCTCATTCCGAGCCGCGTGAGCGTTTCGCCGATGAACGACGACTCGCCCGCCGCGTACGGCGCGCTGTTCACTTCGAAGTACACGCGCGTGCCCTTGGCGCTCGCAGGCACCGACTGCGCGGCGGCCGAGACGCTGGCATCGATCACGCGCCAGACCTTCGGCGCTTCGTGCGTGCCGAGCACCTGGTCGAGCTTGTCGAGCACGCGCTGCACGTCAGCATGGCTCTTGGGTTCAAGCACCAGCACCTTCAGGCCCAGCGCCTCGAGCCGCTGCGTGACGCGCGACGACTTGGCAAGCAGCACCGCGTCGGGCTTGAGCGCGACGATGGCCTCGACGTTCGGGTCGATCCCGCCGCCGAGCTGCGGCAGCACCTTCACCTGTTCGGGCGAGTTGGAATAGCGATCGACGCCCACCAGCCGGTTGCAGGCGCCGAGCGCGCAGACCGATTCTGTGAGCGATGGCAGCAGCGTGACGATGCGCTGCGGTGGCTGCGGCAGGCTCACGGTCACGCCGCGCTCGTCGACCACGTCAAATGCATGCGCGGCCAGCGCGAACAGGGCCAGGCCGAGGGCAGCCAGCGAAGTGCGGATCGTCTTTTTCTTCTTCATGCAGCAGGCGCTTTCAGGCTCAGCGGCAGGCCTGCGGCCATCAGGGTGACGCGGCCGCAGGCGGCGGCCACGTCCTGGTTCAGCCGGCCGAGCGCGTCGACGAAGGCGCGCGTCTCGCGGCCCAGCGGGATCACGCCCAGGCCGATCTCGTTGCCGACCAGCACCACCGGTCCGCGCGCCTCACGCAGTGCGACCAGCAGCATGGCGATGTGCGTGGCCGGGGTGCGCGTCACGGGGCGGGCGTCTTCGGAGTGCAAGGGCATCAGCAGGTTGGTAAGCCACAGCGTGAGGCAGTCGACCACCACCAGCGTCTCGGGCGTACTCTGCGTGACGATGGCGCGCGCGAGCTCGACTGGCTCCTCGATGGTGCGCATGCCGGGCACGCGTTCGGCACGATCGGCCTGGTGGCGCACGATGCGCTCCAGCATCTCGTCGTCGTAGGCCTGCGCGGTGGCGATCAGCACCGCGCGATGCGTGCGGGGATCGGCCGCGAACCAGTCGATCGCGCGCTGCTCGGCGCGGCGCGACTTGCCGCTCTTCTGGCCGCCCAGGATGAACTCGTGCTCGACGGTCTTCGGCTTATTCGATTGCGGCATGGCTCTCCAACTCGATGGGCATGGCGCCGAAAAGGCGGGCCGTGGCTTGCGGGCTGGAGGCAAACCACGCATGGAAATAGCTCGCGCGCACCGGGCCGTGCACGTACAGCGCCTCGCCGCCGCGTGCGCCCACGGGCTGCGTCGCGCCGGGCCGGGCGGTGAGCGCGGCGGGCGCGAGCGGCGTTTCGCAGCGCGAATAGTGGAAGGTGTGTCCACGCAGGGTGTGGCTGCCGAGGGTGAGCTGTTGCGGGCCGAGGCCGGCGAGCCGCTTCTGCATGGTCACGCGGCCCGGCAGCAGGCCCCAGAGGCGGTGAACCTGCGCGTCGTCTTGCGTGGCCAGTTCGTCGAACAGCGCCATCATGCCGCCGCACTCGGCCCAGACCGGCTTGCCCGCAGCGGCGTGCGCGGCGAGCGATTCGCGCATCGGCGCGCAGGCGGCCAGTGCTTCGGCGTGCAGTTCGGGGTAGCCGCCAGGTAGCCAGACCGCGTCGCAAGCAGGCAGGGCATCGCCCGCAAGCGGCGAGAAAAAGGACAGCCGCGCCCCCAGTGCCGTGAGCACGTCGAGGTTCGCGGGATAGATAAACGAGAAGGCGGCATCGCGCGCAATGGCGATGGTGTTGCCAGCGAGCAGCGGCGGCACGGCTTCTGCCTCGTCGGATACGGGTGCCTCGAAACGCACCTGCGGCAATTGGCCGACCTGCATCTGGCCAAGCGGCGTGGCGGCCAGCACATCGGCCGCCGCGTCGAGACGCGCCATCGCATCACCGAGCTCGGTGGCGGCCACGAGCCCCAGATGCCGCTCGGGCAACGTGAACCCCGCGTCGCGCGGCAAGGCGCCTAGCCATTGCGAAGGCTCGCGCAGCGCGTCCTTCAGCATGCCCGCATGCCTTTCGCTGGCCACGCGGTTCGCCAGCACGCCAGCCCATGGCAAGCCGGGCCGGAAGTTCTGCAGCCCGTAGGCCAGCGCGCCGAAGGTGCCCGCCATGGCGTGCGCGTCGATCACCGCCAGCACCGGCAGGCCGAAGCGCTCGGCCAGGTCGGCCGCGCTTGGCGTGCCGTCGAACAGGCCCATCACGCCTTCGACGATCAGCAAGTCGCACTCGGCCGCCGCGGCGCGCAGGCGCGCCCGGCAATCGGCCTCGCCAGTCATCCAGAGGTCGAGCGAATGCACCGGCGCGCCGGTGGCCAGCGCCAGCCAGTGCGGGTCGAGAAAGTCGGGCCCGCACTTGAAGGCGCGCACGCGCCGGCCCTGGCGCGCATGCAACCGCGCGAGCGCCGCCGCAACGGTGGTCTTGCCCTGCCCCGAAGCCGGGGCAGCCACCAGCACCGCGGCGCACGAGGCTGCCGCGGCACCGGCGGTGTCGCCTGGTTGGGGAGCTTGGCTTAGTGAGGCGTCCACTTGAGACCGACGTACGCGGTGCGGCCGGCATTGGCATACAGCCGCGCGAACTGGTAGTCCTTGTTGCCCACATTGTCGACGCGGGCCACGAGGTTGAGGTCGCGCGTGATCTGCGTGCTGGCCGACAGGTTCAGCACGGTGTAGCCGCCGAGCTTGATCGTGTTGGCCGAATCGTCATAACGCTTGCTCGAGGACTGCACTTCGGCGCCCAGCGTCCAGCCGGCGATGCGCCAGTCGGCGCCCAGGGTGCCATGGCGCTTGGAGCGGCGTGCGAGCAGGTTGCCGGTGTCGGCGTCCTTCGGGTCCTGCACGTCGAGCGAGGCACGCAGCGTGACGTCGCCCAGGCGCTGGCTGGCCGACAGCGTGGCGCCCTGCAGGGTGGCACGGTTCACGTTGGTGTAGCAGCCGAACATCGAGGCACAGCCCTTGGCGGTGCCGACGAAGTTGATGAGGTTGCGCACGCGGTTGCGATACACCACGATGCCGGCGGTGGTGCCGTCCTTGGCGTAGTTCATGCCCAGCTCGACGTTCTGGCTGCTTTCGGGTTGCAGGGTGGACACACCGTATTCGCTGAAGCGCTGGTACAGCGTGGGCACGCGGAAGGCGGTGCCGGCCGATGCCGTGAAGCGCAGCGACGGGGTGATGGCATAGCCATAGGCCGCGCTGCCCGTCGTCTTGCCGCCGAACTCGCTGTCCCTGTCGTGGCGCACGTGCAGTTGCAGCGAATGCGGGCCCTGCACGAAGCCGTAGCCGAGCGAAATCGCGTCCTGCGAACGGTCGCGCGACAGCAGCTTCGACGAGGTGGTAGGTGCGTTTTCGAGCGCATCTTCGCGGCGCTCGAGGGTGGCCGTCACCAGGTGCGGGCCGAAGCGGAACTCGTTCTGGAACAGGTAGCCGCGCAGGTTGGTCTCGGTGCGGTAGAACGAAGGCTGCGTCTTGTAGACCGACTGCGAATCGGTCACCTGCACGCGGGTGCTGTAGATGTCGTTCCACTTGGCCGACCAGGTCAGGCCGGCGGTGCGCAGCGTGTTGTTCGACACGTCGTCGCGGAACAGGATCGGCGGCTTGGTCCTGTAGGAGACCGTGGCGTCGTAGCCGGCCTTGATTTCGCTGGTGAGCAGCGTGGCCTCCAGGCGCTGGTCGGGCGTGATCTGGAAGCCCAGCTTCACGTTGCCCGAGGTGCTGTTGTAGCCGTCGCGGTCGGGGCTGGTGTAGCCGTCTTTCACCACGTTGCGCTTGCTTGCGGGCTGCACGTTGTAGCCCTTGCTTTCCTCGTGCGCCACACCGAACGAATAGTCGAACAGGCCCGACTTGCCGCTCACGCCGCCTTCGATCTTGCGCAGGCCCTTGCTGCCGAAGCCGATGCCGGCGTAAGGCGACACGCCCTCTTCGCCACGCTTGGTGAAGAGCTGGATCACGCCGCCCACGGCGTCGGAGCCATACACCGCGGCGGCCGGGCCGCGCAGCACTTCGATGCGGTCGATCTGCGAGAGCGGAATGCCTTCCCAACCGGCGCCGCCGGTCGATTGCGAGTCGATGCGCACGCCGTCGAGGTACACGGCCGTGAAGCGCGTTTCGGCGCCGCGGATGAACAGGCTGGTGGTGTTGCCCACGCCGCCGCTGCGCGAGATCTCGATGCCGGGCAGGCGCGCCAGCACGTCGGCCACGCCGGTCGCACCGCTGCGCTCGATGGTCTTGCGGTCGATGATGGACACGTCGCCCACCAGGTCCGACAGCGCCTGCGGCGTGCGGTTGGCCGTGACTACCGTTTCGCCTAGCGTGGGGGCGTCTTGTGCATGGGCCAGGCCACCGAAGGCGGAAGCCAGCGCCAGCGGCAGGCAGGCGTGGCGGAGACGGCGCGCAGGAGCGCGGCCGCGAGAAAAGCAAACGTGGGAAATCATGAATGAGCCGAACGAACGTCAATACCCCTCGCCGGCCTCCCCGCCAGCGCCTGGGCGCCATGGCCGCCCCATGCACAGATCAAATCGCGCATGCGGCAGCCGCCTTGTTGGCCGGTATCCGGGCTGGCAGAAAGGCCCCTCTTCGCCTTCCCAGGCGCCTGTTTCAGGGCGCCCAGTGGCTTCGATGGAAAGGGGTTGGCGCCTTGCGGCGCCGTCTGCTTGACCGTTGCGGGGGCAGCGCAGGCGGCTTCGGCCTTGTTCCGTCCTGATGAGGTCGGGGGCTTCCACTCCTGCTTCCCGTTGAACTGCGCCGTGCGAACCACGCCGCGAGCACCAACGGGCGGGATTTTAGGCCCTGCCGGACGCCGCTTAAGTCGAAAGTTGCGACGCCGCTAACATCGACGGCCATGATGCGGCCCGCCTCGGTATTCCTCAATCTTCGTTCGGCGCTGCAGCGTGTCTTCGGTGTCTCGGGCTGGCAGTCGATGCTGCTGTGGGCCATCGTGGCCGGTTTGCTCGGCACGCTGGCCACCGAACTCTTCCGCTCGGCGCTCTACCACTTCGAGCACCTGGTGCTCGGCCCGGGAGAAGGGCTGGTGGCCATGGCGAAGCACCTGCCATGGTGGGCGCGCATCGCCTGCCCCACGCTGGGTGGACTGGTGGCCGGCGGCCTGCTGGTGCTGGCGAAACGCGTCGCCTTGCGCAGCGCCGCCTCCGACTACATGGAAGCCATCGTGCTCGGCAACGGGCGCATTCCAGTGGTTCAGACACTGGTGCGCAGCGCATCGTCGCTGGTGAGCATCGGCACCGGCGGCTCCATCGGGCGCGAGGGCTCGATGGTGCAGCTGGCGGCGCTGACGTCGTCTCTGCTGGGGCGGGTGTTCCGCTTTCCGGTCGAGCGGCTGCGGCTGCTGGTGGCCTGCGGCGCGGCGGCCGGCCTGACCGCTGCCTACAACGCGCCCATTGCCGGCGCCTTCTTCGTCGCCGAGATCGTGCTGGGCTCGATCGCGATGGAGAGCGTGGGGCCGATCATCATCGCGTCGGTGGTCGCCAATGTGGCCATGCGGGCCCTGCCCGGCTACCAGCCACCGTACAGGATGCCGGCGTTCCCGGAGATTCATGGCACCGAGGTCGTGCTGTTCTGCGTGCTCGGCGTGCTGCTGGGCTTTGCGGCGGTCGGCTTCCTGCGCGCGCTGCAGGGCAGCCGCGCGCTGTTCTCGCGCTTGCCGGTTGCGCTGCCATTGCGGATGGCATTGGGCGGGCTTGTGATGGGCGCCGTGTCGGTGCCCATGCCGGAGGTCTGGGGCAACGGCTACAGCGTGGTCAATTCGGTGCTGCACACGCCCTGGCCGTGGACGCTGATCGCGATGGTGCTGGTCGCCAAGGCGGTCGCCACGATGGCCACGGCCGGCTCGGGCGCGGTGGGCGGTGTGTTCACGCCGGCGCTGTTCTTCGGCTGCATGGTCGGCGCGCTGTTCGGCCTTGGCGTGCAGGCACTGTGGCCGGCGGCCACCTCGGCGCCGTTCGCCTATGCCATCGTCGGCATGGGCGCGTTCCTGGCGGGCGCGACGCAGGCGCCGCTCATGGCGATCCTGATGATCTTCGAGATGACGCTGAGCTACCAGGTCATGCTGCCGCTGATGGCGGCAAGCGTCATCGCTTATTTCGTCGCGCGCTCGGCGAATGCCGGCTCGATGTACGAGATCACCCTACACCGCAACGAGCAGCGGGACACGCAGATGCGCCTGCGCGGGTTGCACATGCGCGACCTGGTTCAGCCTGCCGAAACGGTGGTTGGCCCGGAGGCGGACCGCGAAGCGATGAGCAGGCTCTTCCTGCAGCACCCGGTGAAGTACCTGTACGTGGTGGACGCAGGAAACCGCTACCTCGGCGTGGTGCCGCTTTCGGCGCTCGGCACGGCGCCAGCGGAAACGACCGCGGGCGCCCTGCTCTCGCAGACCATCCAGCCGATCACCGCCGACACCGGTCTGAGCGAGGCACTGCAGCGCTTTCTCGATCACCTGGGCGAACGGCTGCCGGTGATCGAGAGCGCCGACAACCCCGCGCTGCTGGGCGTTGTCGCCAAGAGCGCGCTGCTCGCCACCTATGTGCGGCTGAGCGAGTAGCGCAGCACTGCTTTTTACTTGGCGGGACGCACCGCCATCACCTCGATCTCGACCAGGTAGGCCGGGTTGGCGAGCGCCGCCACCTGCATCGCTGAGCGCACCGGTAGCCGGGGCTGCGCGGTGGTGCCGAAGAACTGGGTGTAGCCCTCCATGAAGCCGGCGAAATCCATCTTGTTGTCCTTGGCCGGATCGCCGACGAGAAACACCTGCATCTTCACCACGTCGCCCATCGTCAGGCCCAGGCCTGTGAGGCTCTTCTCGATGGCCTTGAGCACGCCGACGGTCTGGCCCTTGGTGTCGCCGCCATAGGCCGCCGCGCTGTTCTTGGGCGCGGTCGCGTCCTGCAGCGGCGGCACCTGGCCCGAGAGGTAGACGTTGGTGAACGAAGACGGCACCTCCACCGCCGCCGAGATCGGGAAGGTGGAGTTCGGAATGCGGTGGCGAATGATTTCATCGGCCGCATGGGCGGCGCCGGTGCCGGCTGCGAGCAGTGCGGCGACGAGCGCCAGCTTCTTCGTGATGGAGGTCATGGTCATGCGTGTTGTCTCTCTGCTGGGATGGATGAATGAAAGGTCTGCCAGGCATCAAAAGAAGAAGGCCGATCAAGGCCGCAGCTTCTTGACGCTCTCCGCCGCAATGGCGTCAGGGTACTGGTTGCCGAAATGGGTGCGCGCGTAGCCGACCACGGAAGCGATCTGCTCGTCGCTCAGCATCTTGCCAAAGGCAGGCATGCCCTTCTGGCCGTTGATCACCACGTAAAGCGGGTATTCCGCGCTCGCGAGCCGCGGGTTCGAGGCGAGCGGCGGATAGGCGCCTGCGCCCTTCGCCCCTTGCCCTTGCGCCATGTGGCAGCCCTGGCAGGTCGCGCGGTAGATCGCCTCGCCCGAGCTTTCCTGGAATCGGGGGCCGACGGAAAAGACGGGCTCCGGCGACTGCGCGAAAGCGGCCTGGCCGGCCACCGAGGCCAGCGCACCCAGCGAAAGGCCGAGCAGCGCGCGCTTGAAGGTCGTGATGTTGTTGTTCATGGTGGGTGTGTCCTTCACTCGGCTTTCACGCGACGGCGCGGGCATGCAGCCGCTGTATGGCGTCGAGCGACGAGAGCAGTGCGCCCTCCTGCCAGGCCGGAATGTAGGAAGCGTGCTCGCCGGCCAGCGCGATGCGGCCATCGACCTGGCACAGGTTCTTGTAGTGCTTCTGGCGCGTCTCGTCAGTCCACATGCCGTAGCAGCCGTGCGTGCCGGGCACCCGGTGCCAGCCCACGGAAATGCCGTTGTCGAATTCGCTCGCGTACTGCGGATGCAGCTGCGTGCCGAACTCGACCGCGCGGCGCACGCGCTCCTCGGGCGCCATGGCGGTGAATTCGTAGGAGTTCGGGCCGTCGAACACGTAGGCGCCCAGCACCACCGACTTGCCCTTTGCGCCGTAGCGCGTCGAGGGGTACGAGATGCGCGAGATCGGCAGGTCCGTGTAGCTGATGCCGCCGTAGATGTGCTCGTCTTCTTCCCAGAAGCGGCGCTTGAACTGCAGGCCCACCTTCACCGATGCGCCGTAAGGCACGGCGTTGATGGCCTCCTGCATTGCCGAGCCCACCTGGATGTCGATCTGGCTCAGCACAGACAGCGGAATGGTGCACAGGCACCAGTCAGCCTTGGCCTGCGTGACTGCGCCGCCCTTCGATGCATCGGTGTAGGTGACCGTCACGCCGCGGTCGTTCTGCTCGATCTTCGTGACCTTGGCGCCGTAGCGGATCAGGCTGCCGACTTCTTTCTGGAATGCCTTTGCGATCATGTCCATGCCGCCCACGGGCTGGAAGATCGCGCTCTGGAATTCGTAGTCCTGCCCGCTGGCGATGTAACGCCAAAGATTCGATTGCAGCAGCTCGCTCATGTCGAGCGGCTTCGACGGCTTGGCCAACGGCATGAGGCCGCCGCCCGCATCGACCTCATAGCCGCGGCGATCGCTGCTGATGGTGCCTTCGAGATAGCGGAACTGCGTGTCGAGCGCGCCCCAGCGGCGCAGGCCTTCGAGCAGTTTCTCCTTGTCTTCCTTCGTCAGTGCCGCGTCGAGGTTGCCTTGCGTCGTGGCCTTGCCGAGCAGTTCGGCGACGTAGCCCTGGTAGTCGGCCTGCACGTGGCGGTAGCGCTGCGGCTTGCCGCCGTAGGCCTTGCTCGAATGCACCAGCGCGTTGTAGTTGACCTGGACGAAGGGCTCCAGCGCCACGCCCAGTCGCTTGCAGTAGCCCAGCACTGCATGGTGGTGATAGGGAATGCGCCATGGTCCCGGATTGAAGTACTCGCCCTTGGCGAAGCCGCATTGCTGCACGGCGCCACCCAGCTCGGTGAAGGTGTCGCCGCCGCGCAGCGTCCAGCACCGGCCGCCCGCACGATTGCTGAACTCGAGGACCTTGACCGAGTAGCCCGCGTTGCGCAGTTCGAGCGCGGCGGCCATGCCGGCCAGGCCTGCACCAAGAACCAGCACCGACGCACCCTTCCTTGCGCCATCGAGCTTCGGCGGTCCGCTGTAGTTGGATTCGGCGGCAAAGCCCAGCGAGGTCATCGCCTGGTACATCGCGCCGCCCCCTGCGGTCTTGCCAATGAGCGTAAGCAGGTCGCGCCGACTGAATAAAGTGTTGTTCTTCGTGGTCATTGACTGGCTATTGGAGTTTGAAAGGCAACTGGAAGGCAGCAGAATCCATGCCACGCCCAGGCCCCGCCTGGGGGCCGCTTCCCTGGGAAACTACAATCGCCAACCATGCCCGCCTCCAGCCCTATCGATCAGATTGCCGAGCGTGTTGAACGACTGCTTGTGCGTCACGAAGAGGTGCAACGCACCAATGCGCTGCTGCAGGAGCAGGTCGATGCGCTCACACGCGAACGCGACGCCCTGAAGTCGCGGCTCGTTGCGGCACGCACGCGCCTCGATGCCCTGCTCGAACGGTTGCCGGCTGAACCACCCTCCGAAGATTCCCCCGCATGAAGCAGATTGAAGTACAGATCATGGGCCAGAGCTATCTGCTCGGCTGTCCCGATGGCGGCGAGGCGCAGCTGCGCGAAGCCGTCGAACGCGTGGACGCAGCCATGTGCAAGATTCGCGATGCCGGAAAAGTCAAGGCCCGTGACCGCATCGCGGTGCTGGCTTCGCTGAACCTGGCGTTCGACCTCGCCGCGCAGCAGGCCGCTGTTGCCGCAGCGCCCGCGGCACCAGTTGCCACTTCGGTTGCAGACAGTGTCGAAACCGACGCGAAGGCCACGCAGCTCATCCAGAAACTCGATCAGGCCCTGGCTGGCGATGGACATTTACTCTGAATAAGGCTGGCACGAAGACGGACGAGGCGTAAAATCCAATCCGTCTGCAGACTGTGTCGGGCTTAATATTTCCTTGTTCCAATGCTCTCCGGAGCCGGGCTTGGTACATCGCTCGACGGGCGTGATCATCTCGCGTCAGATGAACCCGAAGTCCTGCTGCCCTCGCCCACCTGAACCCTGGTTCAGGATGCGGGTCCGGCACATCACCTGCAGACACCTTTTCCTGCCACGGCCCCCTGCATCCATTGCTCGGGGCCGTTGCTTTTTCCAGCCCCTCACTTCCCTTGCGTGACTTTCCCGTGAATATCGCTGCCCTGCTCGACCCCCTCCTGATCGCCGAACTCGCCGCTCTCGGCCTCGGCACCGGTTTTCTCGCGGGCCTGCTGGGCATCGGCGGCGGCATGCTGATGGTGCCGTTCATCACGATCATCATGGGCCACCGCGGCGTGCCGGCCGACCTCGCGGTGAAGATGGCCATCGCCACTTCGATGGCGACGATCATCTTCACTTCGGTGTCCAGCGTGCGTGCGCACCACCGGCGCGGCGCGGTGCGCTGGGACATCGTGCGGCGGCTCGCGCCCGGCATCGTCATCGGCAGCCTTGCCGGCAGCCTGGGCGTGTTCTCGCTGCTCAAGGGCACGGCGCTGGCCATCTTCTTCGCGCTGTTCGTGGGCTTCTCGGCCACGCAGATGTTCCTCGACAAGAAGCCCGCGCCCACACGGCAGATGCCGGGCACGGGCGGCCAGCTCGCGGCGGGCGGCGCGATCGGCTTCATCTCGGGCCTGGTGGGCGCGGGCGGCGGCTTCATCAGCGTGCCGTTCATGACGTGGTGCAACGTGTCCATTCACAACGCGGTGGCCACCAGCGCGGCGCTGGGCTTTCCGATTGCTGTGGCAAACGTGCTCGGCTATGCGGTCAGCGGCCAGTCGGTGCAAGGCCTGCCGGCCGGCTCCTTCGGCTACATCTGGCTGCCCGCGCTGGCGGTGATTGCGCTGTGCAGCGTGTTCACCGCACCACTGGGTGCGAAGGCGGCGCACAGCCTGCCGGTGAAGAAGCTCAAGCGCGTGTTCGCGAGCATCCTGTACCTGCTCGCGGCCTACATGCTCTGGAAGGGCCTGCACGGCTGATCCGGCCGGGCAAAGCCCTTCGGGCCTGAGGTACGCCCCGTTGCGGTGCGCGGAGCCGCGCCGTATAAGGGTTTCATGAAAATCCTCATCGCCGTCGACGGCAGCGCCTACACCCGCAAGGCGCTCGACTACCTGCTTGCCAATCGCGCCATGTTCGTGGACGGGCACCAACTGGTGGTGGTGCACGTGTGCACCGGCATCTCGGGCCACGTCGCACGCCACCTGAGCAAAGAATTGGTGACGGACTACTACGCCGAGGAAAACGCCAAGGTGCTCGACCCGGTGAAGGCGCTGTTCGCCGAGAGCGGCGTGAGCAACTACACGATCGACTCGCGCCACGGCCATGTGGCCGAGGAAATCCTCAAGTCGGCCGCGGCGGCGCAAGTGGGGCTGATCGTGCTCGGCACCCATGGCCACGGCATCTTCGGCCGCGCGCTGATGGGCTCGGTCGCCACCAAGGTGGTCGCCGAAACCAACACGACGGTGATGCTGGTCCAGTAGCCCTTCTTACTGCATGCGCTGCTGCCGCCATTCGCGCGGCGAGCAGCCGAAGCGCTCGCGGAACGCGCGGCTGAAATGCGCCGCGTCGTTGAAGCCGCGGCCATAGGCAATCTCGGCCACCGGCCGGCCCGCGAGGCGCGGCTCCAGCAGGTCTCGGCTGCACGCCTCCAGCCTGCGCTCCCAGATGTACTGCGACGGCGTCAGCGGCTCGCTCCTGAACACGCGGTGGATGTGACTCACCGACACGCCCAGCGCCGCCGCCAGCGTGCCCACCGACAGCGATGAATCGGCCAGCTGTTCGTCGATGAGCCGCTTCACGCGCGCCAGGTGGTACGCCGTGAGATTGCTGAGCGACGGCGCACTCGCCGCAGGCAGCGTCTGCAGCCCCGCCACCAGGATGTTCTGCACACCGTTGGCCACTGCAAGTGCCGATGCGGGCTGCAGCGTGTCGATGTCTTCGCGCAGCGTGTGGATCATGCCCAGCAGCAGGTGCCCCGCGCCCGCACGGCCCGACACCGTGGTGGCCGTCAGCGCCTCGGTGTCGCGCAACTCGCTGCGCAGGCGTTCGCCGGGCAGCTTGAGCACGATCTGCTCGAAGGATTCGTCGAACAGCAGCTGATAAGGCCGCGTGCTGTCGTACAGCGCGAAGTCGCCGGCCGACAGCACGGCGTCGCGGCCGTCCTGCCGTACCACGCCACGGCCACGCGCCTGGATGCTCACGAGAAAGTAGTCGTCGCTGGAGTGCGAGATGTGCCCCGGCGTGCGCATCACCTTCTGCGGGCCCGAGGTGACGACCGACACATCGAGCCCGGGCAGCGTGTGCTGGCGGATGCTGCCTTCGAAATCGCTGGTATCGCCTTCGCGCACCGGATCGCAGCCTAGCTGCACGTAGACGTTGCAGATCATGTCGGTCCAGTAGGCAAGCCGCTGGTCCCGCGGGACGGCGTCGGTGCTGAGCAACTGGGTCATCGGGGGATCCTCGGAAAGCCTGGGCGGACAGGGCATGCAACGCTGGAACAAGAACGCCGCCAATCCGGGTCAAGGCGTTCCGGCGGCGCGAATTTACGCTTCAAGCAACCCGCATGCCACAGCGCAAACCCGGTGCGTCGTGCGTGCGGCAGACGCTTCGTTACTTTCATTGCATCTGGAGAACTCACCATGCCCACCACCGTCCACCCCAAGCTGCGCGTTGCCGCCGTGCAGGCCGCCCCTGTGTTCCTCGACCTCGACGGCACCATCGACAAGACCATCGACCTGATGGCGCAGGCCGCGAAACAGGGCGTGCAGCTCATTGCCTTTCCCGAGACCTGGGTGCCCGGCTACCCGTGGTGGATCTGGCTCGATTCGCCGGCCTGGGGCATGCAGTTCGTGCAGCGCTACCACGACAACTCGCTGGTCGTCGGCTCGGCCGAGTTCGACCGCATCAGGGAGGCAGCGCGCAAGCTCAAGATCTGGGTGTCGCTCGGCTACAGCGAAAAGGCGGCGGGTAGCCTCTACATTGCGCAGGCGCTCATCGACGACCAGGGCAACACAGTGCAGACGCGGCGCAAGCTCAAGCCCACACACGTGGAACGCACGGTGTTTGGCGAAGGCGATGGCGCCGATCTGCACGTGGTCGAGACGCCCATCGGCAACATCGGCTCGCTGTGCTGTTGGGAGCACCTGCAGCCGCTCAGCAAGTACGCGATGTATTCGCAGAACGAGCAGATCCACTGCGGGGCATGGCCGAGCTTCTCGCTCTACCGCGGTGCGGCCTACGCGCTGGGCCACGAGGTCAACAACGCGGCGAGCCAGGTATACGCCGCCGAGGGCGGGTGCTTCGTGATCGCGCCTTGCGCCACCGTGTCGAAGGCGATGAGCGAGCTGATATGCACCGACGCCGGCAAGCAGCAGATGCTGGGCGTCGGCGGCGGCTACGCACGCATCTACGCACCGGACGGCTCTCCGCTGGGCACGCCGCTCGCCGAAGACGAAGAAGGCCTCGTCATCGCCGACATCGACCTCGGCATGATCTCGCTCGCCAAGGCGGCTGCCGACCCAAGCGGCCACTACTCGCGGCCCGACGTCACCCAGTTGCTGCTCAACAAGACGCGCCGCGAACCCGTGGTGGTGCAGCACACGCCCGAGCCTGAAACCAGCGTGCCCGAGCCGGTCGCAGCCTGAACCCACGGAGGCACGCCATGGAATCAGCCATTGCCGAGCACCTGAAGTGCCCTCGCACGCGGCATCGCCGCGTGGAAGACGACTACACGCCGCCCTACCCCGTGTGGTCGGCCCGTGCGCCCACGTCGGTGAAGCAGGCCGTGATGGGCTACTTCGGCGTGCAATCGCGCGGCCCTGAAATGCAGGGCCGCGCCTGCGCCGCGCTGATGAAGATCGCCCGCGACTTCGCCCTGCCCGACGGCCCGGGCCACCACGACCTGACGCACTACGTCGATGCAGACGGCTTCGACAACATGATCGCCATCGCCTACTGGAGCGACGCCGCGGCCTACACACGCTGGTGCGCCACGCCCGCCATCGATGCCTGGTGGCGCTCCGACGAGCGACTCAACGAAGGCCTCGGCTACTTCCGCGAGATCGCGTCACCGCGCGTTGAGCACTTCGAGACCATGTTCAACACGCCCGACCGCTTCGAGGGCGTCGGCGTGGTCATGGGCGAGGTCAGCGGCGAGCTGCAGGAGCACGGCTACTGGGGTTCGATGCGCGACCGCATCCCGCTGTCGCAGACCGATGCGATGGCGCCTTCGGGCACGCGCGCCATCGTCGCGGGTACGCCGGCTCCGGGCCAGCGCGTGCGCATCGCGGGCCACGAGAACATCGCGATGATCCGCTCCGGCCAGGAATGGACCGACACCACCGGGCAGGAACGCACGCTCTACCTGCAAGACATGGAGCCGGTGCTGCACGAGGGCATGGACTTCCTGCGCGACCAGGGCCTGGGCATCGGCTGCTACAGCAACCGCTACATGCATCACCTCGATGCGCAAGGCGCAACGCTGCAGAAGTCGTTCGGCCTGAGCTACTGGCGCTCATTGGCCGACATGGAACGCTGGGCCGAGTCGCACCCCACGCACGTCGCGATCTTCGGCAGCTTCATGCGGTACGTGCAGGCGCTGAACTTCCAGCTGCAGCTGCGCGTGTACCACGAGGTGTCGGTGCTGAAGGCCGACGAGCAGAGCTACGAGTACATCAACTGCCATGCACGCAGCGGGCTGATGAACGGGCTCGCGCCCGTTGCATGAGCCGATTCGATCAGCCCGCGAACAGCGCCTTGTGCTCCGCGCGCAGCAGCGCCTTCTGCACCTTGCCCATCGCGTTGCGCGGCAGTTCCGGCACCACGAAGCAGCGTTTCGGAATCTTGAAGTTCGCGAGCCTGGCCTTCAGCTCGGCCACGATGGCCTCGGCATCCAGCGAAGCACCTGCCTTCGCGATGACGATGGCCACGCCCACCTCGCCGAAGTCAGGATGCGGCACGCCGACCACGGCACTCTCGGCCACGCCGGCCATCTCGTTGATGTAGCCCTCGATCTCGGCCGGGTACACGTTGTAGCCGCCGCTGATGATCAGGTCCTTGCTGCGCCCGACGATGACGATGTAGCCCAGGCCGTCGATCTTGCCCACATCACCCGTCTTGAAGAAGCCGTCGGAGGTGAACTCTTCCTTCGTCTTCTCGGGCATGCGCCAGTAGCCCGCGAACACGTTGGGGCCGCTGACTTCGATGTTGCCGATCTCGTCGGTGGTGCAGTCGCGGCCGCCGTCGTCGCGCACGCGAAGTTGCACGCCGGGCAGCGCAAAGCCGACGGTGCCGCCGCGGCGTTCGCCCTGTGCGGCGGTGTAGGGGTTCGACGTGAGCATGACCGTTTCGCTCATGCCGTAGCGTTCGAGAATCGTGTGGCCGGTGCGCTCGCGCCACTCGTCGAAGGTTTCGATCAGCAGCGGCGCCGAGCCCGCGACGAACAGGCGCATGTTGCGCACCGCCTCTCGCGTGAGACCCGGCTCGGCCAGCAGCCGCACGTACAGCGTTGGTACGCCCATGAACACCGTGGCTTCGGGCAGCTTCTGCACAACGCGCTTCGGATCGAACTTCGAGAACCACAGCATCTTGCTGCCGTTGAGCAACGCGCCGTGCAGTGCGACGAACAGGCCGTGCACGTGGAAGATGGGCAGCGCGTGGATCAGCACGTCGCCTTCGGTCCAGCCCCAGTAGTCCTTCAGCACCTGGGCGTTCGACAGCAGGTTGCCGTGCGTGAGCATCGCGCCCTTGCTGCGGCCGGTCGTGCCGCTGGTGTAGAGGATCGCGGCCATGTCGTCGGCCTTGCGCTGGGCTACGGTGTGTTGGTCGCTGCATTGCGCGGCGATTTCGAGCAGCGTGCCGGTGCGGTCGTCGTCCAGCGTGAAGACGTGCTGCGTGCCCGCCGCGTTGGCAATCGGCCCGACCCACGACGCATTGCGGCTGGTGCACACCACCACGGCCGGCTCTGCGTTGCCGATGAAGTATTCGATCTCGGCGCTCTGGTAGGCGGTGTTGAGCGGCAGAAACACATAGCCCGCGCGCAGCGTGGCGAGGTACAGCAGCATGGCCTCGACAGATTTCTCGACCTGCACCGCGATGCGCGCGCCCTTCTCCAGCTTCAGCGCATCGAGCAGGTTGGCGATCATGGCGCTGGCGCGCTCGACGTCGCGCCAGGAATAGAAAAGGCCGTTGTCGGTTTCGACGGCAATGCTGTCGAGGTCGGCAGGGAAAGCCGCGCGCAGGGCGGCAAACAGGTTGGCGTTGGCGGTCTTCTTCATCTGGCGGTTTCTTGTCTTCAGAAATTCGGGGTGCGCTTGGCGAGAAAGGCGGCGATGCCCTCGCGGTGTTCGGCGGAGTCTGCGTAGTCGTAGGCGGTGGCCAGCAAGTCGTGGGCCGACGGGGCTCCGGCCCGCAGCGCGGCAAAGGTCTGCTTGTGCAGGCGCGCGGCCTGCGGCGCGAGCGCGGCGATGCGCGTGGCGTGCGCCTGCACGGCGGCTGCCACTTCGTTGTCGGGCAGCACCTGCAGCAGAAAGCCCGCGTCGTACAGGCGCTGCGCGCCGTGCACGCCGGCGGCAAGCAGCATGTCGCGCGCGAGCACGCCGCCGATGGCGCCATGCACCAGCGCAGCTTCGCGCGGTGCCATCGGGAAACCGAGCTTTGCGATGGGCGCGCCGAACTTCGCGGACGCGCCGGCCAGGCGGATGTCGCAGCAGCTCGCAATCTCGATGCCCGCGCCCATGCAGGCGCCCTCGATCTGCGCGACGAGTGGCAGTGGGCAGTCGAGCATGGCCTGCAGCGCGGCCCACACTTCGTTCTCGTGAAACTCGCGCAGGCTGGGCTCTTCGAAGCGGAACGACGGGTACTCGGAGATGTCGCCGCCCGCGCAGAAAGCCCCGCCCTCGCCGCGCACGACGACACAGCGCAGGCCGCCATCATCGTTGCGCAGGCCGTCGAACACCGCTCGCAGCTCGCGCCACATGGCGCGCGTCATGGCATTGAGGCGCCCCGCGTTCGACAACGTGACGAACGCGATGGAGCCTTCGTGGCGCAACGAGATGCCGCTGCCGCCCGTCATTCGATCTTCGCGCCCGAGGCCTTCACAACCGTGGCCCAGCGCTTGATCTCGGAGCTCACGAAGCTGCCGTAGGCAGGGCCCGTGAGGGTCGGGATTTCCGAGCCGTTCTGGGCCCAGATGTTCTTGATGTCGTCAGCCGCCAGCACCTTCTGCATCTCGGCGACGATCTGCGGCTGCACATCGGCAGGCGTGCGCCGGGGTGCCCACAGTCCGTACCAGGTGGTCACGGTGTAGTCGGGCAAGCCCACCTCTGCGGCGCACGGCACGTCGGGGAACGCGGGGTTGCGCTTGGTGCCGGCCACCATCAGTGCCTTGATGCGGCCGCTCTTGATGTACTGGGCCGAGGAACCGAGGCCATCGAACATCAAGTCGACATTGCCGGCGATCAGGTCCGCCAGTGCCGGCCCGGCACCACGGTAAGGAATGTGGGTGATGAAGGTGCCGGTCTGGATCTTGAACAACTCGCCGGCCAGGTGGTGCGAGGTGCCGGCGCCAGCCGAGCCGTAGTTCAGCTTGCCGGGGTTGGCCTTGGCAAGCGCGATGAATTCCTTGATGTTGTTGGCCGCCACGCGGCGCGGATTGACCACCACCACCTGCGGCACGTTGGCCAGCAGCATCAGCGGCGCAAAGTCTTTCTCGATGTCGTAGTCGAGCTTGGGATAGACGGACGGCGCAATGGCATGGTGCACCGCGCCCATGAACAGCGAGTAGCCGTCGGCCGAAGCCTTCGAGGCCACGCTCGCACCCAGCGTGCCGCCAGCGCCACCGCGGTTGTCGATGATGAGCGACTGGTTCGTCAGCCGCGAGAACTGCCCCGACAGCGGCCGCGCGAACGCGTCGGTCCCGCCGCCGGCCGGGAACGGCACGATCATCGTCACGGGCTTCGTCGGCCAGCCCTGCTGGGCCCGCGCTGCGCCGCAGAGAACGGCCGCACCGGCGGCAGCCACGCGCAGGACGTCGCGGCGTTGAAAGCTTGGGTTCATGTGTCTCTTCTCCTGTCTGTCGTTGTGGATCTTGCCGCACGATGCGGCTGTTGCAGGCGCTTGTGGCGCCGGCGCTTGGGACTTTCCGATACGGACTTCAGCCTTTTTTGAAGTACAGGCTTTCGACGTCTCCCGATACTGCCACCTTGCCATCCGCCAGCCAGGTGCGATGCTTGTCCAGGCGCTTGAGGTCGTAGAGGTAGTTGACCATGAGCCCGTAAGACTGCTTGTGCCCCTTGGGCGACGGATCGCCGGCCCAGTTCAGGCGCTCCACGCGGGCGCCGTTGCCCAGGTGAAAGCGCGCAACCGGATCGGCCGGCGTGCCGTCGACCAGCGCACGGCCAAGGTACTCGGCGGCGGCCTGCATCAGCCATTGGCGCAGCGGCGATTTCGCGTCGAAGGTGGCGGCCGCGTCGAATGCGGCGAGCAGGCGCTCGGCGGTCGGCGGCAACGAGCCGACGAGGCGGCCGAGCTCGGCTTCGCGCTTCTCGTCGAGGCGCGGCAGCAGGTCGGCGGCGTTCTTCGCGAGCCAGGTGCGAAAGCCCGGAATCGGCGAAAGCGTGGCGAAGGTCTTCAGGCGCGGCAGCTCGTCCTGCAGGGTCTCGACCACGCGCTTGATGAGCGAATCACCGAAGCTCACGCCGCGCAGGCCGTTCTGCGTGTTGCTGATCGAATAGAAGATCGCGGTGGTGGCCCTTGCCGGCAGCACGGGCACGGCGGCCTCGTCGAGCAGCGGCGTGATGCCGTCGCTGATGCGATCGACCAGCGCCACCTCGACAAAGATCAGCGGCTCGTTGGGCAGGCGCGGATGGAAGAAGCCGTAGCAGCGGCGGTCGCTGTCGTCGAGCCGGTTCTTCACGTCGGACCAGCTCTTGATGTCGTGCACCGCCTCGTAGCGGATGAGTTTTTCGATCAGCGAAGCCGGCGAATCCCAGTCGATGCGGCGCAGTTCGAGGAAGGCCACGTCGAACCAGGTGGAGAAGAGTTGCTCCAGCTCGGCGTCGAGCGCAAGCAGGCGCTTGTCGGCCTTCAGGCACGGCAGCAGGTCGGCGCGCAAGTCGACCAGGAAGCGCATGCCTTCGGGCTCGACCGCAAAGCGCTGCAGCAGGCGCATGCGCGGCGACACCAGCGCGCGGCGCAGGCGCAGCTCGGCCTGGCCTTCGTCGGGCGTGCCGACTGCCGCCTGGTGCTGGTCGCGGGCAGTCTTGAGCTTTTGCGCATCGGCGGCGAAATGCTCGCTCATGAGCGCCCAGTAGTCGCGGCGCTCTTCGGCCGTGGCGGCGCGGTAGGCGTCCGCGATGGCGTGGGCGCGGCGGCCACCCTCGACCTCGCTCACGCGCGGGTCGATCACGGCCTGCAGGTCGGCCAGCACGCGGCGCAACGCGCGCGGCGACAGGGCTTCGTCGGCCTTGCGCAGAGTGACCTGCAGGCGCTCGGCGGTCGAGCGTGCGCTGGGCTTGGGCGCATTCTTCGGCGCGCTTTTGGCAGCAGCTTCGGGCGCCACCGGCACCTTGGACTTTTCGCCAGAACGCAGCCGCGCCTGGAACCATTCGGTCGCACTCATCGGGGCACTCCAATTTTTGAGGGGATGGTCACGGCATCACCCTGGATTTCTGATTGCGCATGACTTCGCGCAGCGCCTCGCGCTGGCGCGTCATGTGCGTGCGCATGGCGGCGTCGGCGCCTTCGCTGTCGCGCGCCTTGAGCGCGGCGAACACGGCCAGATGCTCCGACAGGCTCTGGTCGAGCCGACCCGGCGCATGCAGCTGCTGCAGCCGCGCGAGCTTGAGGATCTTGCGCAGGTCGCCAATCACCTGTGCCAGCCACTTGTTGTCAGCGAGCTTGATGATCGCCTCGTGAATGATGTGGTTGGTGGCGTAGTAGTCGTTGATGCGGCGCGCCTTGGCGTGGCGCACCAACCGCTCGTGCAGCGCGTCGAGCTCGTGCAGCTCGGCGTCGCTGGCATTGCGGGCTGCCTCGTAGGCGCAGCGTCCTTCGAGCAGCGCGATGACGGGAAAGATCTCGTCGAGGTCGCGCTCGGTCACCTCGTTGACGAAGCAGCCGCGCCGCGGCTCGTGCCGCAGCAGGCCTTCGGCGGTAAGCACCTTGAGCGCCTCGCGCAACGGCGTGCGAGAGATGGAAAGCCGCTCGCACAGGGCCGCTTCGTCCAGGAAGCTGCCGGGAATCAGCGTGCCGTCGAAGATCTGCTCGCGCAGCGTGGCGGCGACTTCATCGTGCAGGGAGTTGGGGACCAGGCGCATACGGATCGGGGCAGCAAGTGCAGCGTAATTTCCTGTAATTACGCGTAATTCTGAGCCTGCACCCGATCCGGCGCGGCTGGTACTTACCCTGCGAACTTCCGATTCAAGAGGCTCAAGCGCGCGCGGTGGCGGCCTTGCTGCCGGCGCGGCCGAACCAGAACCACAGCGCGATGCCGGCGATCACCATCGGCACGCTGAGCCACTGCCCTTGGCTCAGGTTGAGCGCTCGCAGACCGAGGAAGTCGTCGGGCTCGCGGAAGTACTCCGCCACGAAGCGCAGCACGCCGTACCCAATCAGGAACACCGCGGCCACCTGCCCCTGCTTGCGCTCCTTGCGCGCATAGAGCCACATCACCACGAAGAGCAGCAGCCCTTCGAGCAGAAACTGGTAAACCTGCGAGGGATGGCGCGGCAGCATCGAGTTGCTTTGCGGAAACACCATGCCCCAGGGCAGATCGGGGCTGCTGAAGCGGCCCCACAGCTCACCGTTGATGAAGTTGCCCACGCGGCCGGCGGCAAGACCTGTCGGCACGCAGGGCGCGACGAAGTCCATCACCTGCCAGAACGGACGCGCGCGCGAACGCGAGAACCAGACCATCGCGCCGATCACGCCGAGCAGCCCGCCATGGAAGCTCATGCCGCCCTGCCACACGTAGAGGATTTCGAGCGGATGCGTGAGATAGAACTCGGGCTTGTAGAACAGGCAGTAACCCAGCCGCCCACCGACGATGACGCCCATCACACCGAGGAAAAGAATGTCCTCGATGTCCCTGCGCTGCCATGCGCCCGCGCCCACCAGCGAGCGGTACGGCTCATGCCGCAGCCGGCGCGTGCCGAGAAAATAGAACAGTGCGAACGCGGCCAGGTAGGTCAGGCCGTACCAGTGAATGGCCACCGGCCCGAGTTGCAGGGCGATGGGGTTGATCTGCGGATACATGAGCATCCGCGGATTGTGCCCCGGCCGAATGTCGGGGCCGGGACGGGGATATTCAGGCCGCTACCGAAGAACTAGCGCCCGAACTTCCACCACAGCAGCCCCGCCACCACGGCCGGCACCGCGAAGATCAGCAGGAAGATTGGCAACTCCTCGGCCACCGAGTACCCCGCCTTGATCACGCCCACGGCCATGTTGATGCCCGCGCCGATGAACCACGCCGGAATGAACCACTTGGCCGCCACGGCCAGCGCCGCCGAAGAGCCGTCGCCCATGAAGCGCGCGGCCAGCAGGAACACCACCAGCAGCACGAAGCCGCCGCCCATCACCATGATCGTGTGCATGTCGTTCGTCCTCCAGGCGGCATCTTGCCGGATCAGCGCGTGGTGTAGCCGCCGTTGGCAAAAATCGTCTGCCCGGTGATCCACCAGCCTTCGGTGACGAGGAAGCGCACGATGGGCGCGATGTCCTCGATGTCGGTCAGGCCCTTCTTCGAGAACTTGCTGAGCGCGGCGGCGCTGCTGTGATATTCCACGGCCTCCTTGCTCTCCTGCCCGTAGAAGAACGGCGTGTCCATGGGCCCGGGGCCGATCGCGTTGACCGAGATGCCGCGATCGCCGAACTCCTTCGACGCGGCGCGCGTGTAGTGCTCCACCGCCGCCTTCGAGCCCGGGTAGATCGCATAGAACGGCGTGTAGGCCGCCAGCAGCGAACTCACCAGCGTGACGATGCTGCCGCCGTCGGCCAGCGTGCGGCCGGCCTGCTGGATGAAGAAGAAGGCAGCCTTGGCGTTGGCGTCGAAGCTCTTGTCGTAGTCGGCTTCGGTGACGTCGAGGATCGGCTTCTTGATGACGACACCGGCGGTGTTGATGGCGATGTCGACCTGCCCGAAATGCTTCACCGCCTGGTCGAACAGCTTCACGCTGTTGTCGACCACTGAGAGATCGCCCTGCACCAGCAGCGTGTCGGCGCCCTTGGCCTTGAGCGCGGCGGCGGTTTTCTCGGCGTCGGCGCGCGAGGAATCGCTGTTGTAGTGAATGGCGACGCCACGGGCACCGCCGTCGACCATCTGATGGCCGATAAGGGCGCCGAGGTTCTTGCCACCGCCGGCGATGACGACGACCTTGTTCTTGAGAGTGCGTGCGGACATGAATGGACTCCTTTGCAGAGGGTGATGCGTGACGGAGCATTCAGTCTATTGATCAGTACATGGCAGATAAATCACCTATCCAAGGCTAGACTGTTCATTAATTCACGAACAATCTCGGCAATTCCATGGACCGCATCGACCTCCTCCAGGTTTTCGTGCGCGTGGCCGAAGCCGGCAGCTTCACGCGCGCAGCCGATCGCCTGGGCCTGCCGCGCGCGACCATCTCGACGGCCGTGCAGCAGCTCGAAACCCGTCTCGGCTCGCGCCTGCTGCACCGGACCACGCGCCGCGTGGGCCTCACGCCCGACGGCGAAGTGATGCTGGAGCGCGCCCGCGCGCTGGTCGCCGACATGGAAGACATGGAGCAGCAGTTCCTGCCCGCGCATGGCCAGGTGAGCGGACGGCTCAAGGTCGACGTGCCGAGCCGCATCGCGCGGCGGCTGATCGCGCCGGCGTTGCCGGGCTTCTTCGAGCGCCACCCGGCCATCGAGCTCGAACTGGGCTCCAGCGACCGCGCGGTGGATCTCGTGCTCGAAGGTGTCGACTGCGCACTGCGCGTGGGGCCGCTGGCCAGCAGCAGCCTGGTGGCACGGCCGCTCGGGCATTTCACGCTGATCAACTGCGCGAGCCCGGCCTACCTGACGCGCCACGGCACGCCGCGCACACCCGCCGATCTGCCGCAGCACATGGCCGTCAACTACGCCTCGCCGACCAGCGGGCGTGCGGCACCGTGGGAATGGCAACGCGACGGCGAAACCGCGAGCTTGCGCATGCGCAGCCAGGTGGCGGCGAACAATGCCGAGACCTACATCGCCTGCGCACTGGCCGGCCTGGGCCTGATCCAGATTCCGGCATACGACGTGCGCGAGCACCTCGCGGCCGGCGAGCTGGTCGAGGTACTGCCCGACTCACGCGCCGAGCCGTTGCCGGTGCAGCTCGTGTACCCGCACCGGCGCAACCTGTCGCGGCGTGTGCAGGCCTTCGCGGGTTGGCTCGAAACCCTGCTCTCCGATTCGCTCGACCCGCGAGCTACTTCGAAGACAGGTGGCGCGCGGGCATCGCGCAGATAGAGGCAAAGGCAGGCGCCCTGCCCGCTATTTCTCTTGGGCCCGCGCCGTGCGCTCGCGCACGAATGCCACGAAGCGCGCCAGCGCCGGATGCGCGGCCTGTGCGGGCCACACGAGGCTTGTTTCGCAGGCCGGCAACACCACACGACGCCGCCCCACACCCTTGAACTCGTCGACCTGCCGGTAGACGACGCCCGCGCGCCGGAACTGCATCACGCTGTGCGGCACCCAGGCAACGCCGATGCCGCCCGACACCAGATTGACGATGGTCTGCATCTGGATTGCCTCCTGCGCCACCTGCGGCACGCGGCCGGCCGCGTGATAGAGGTCGAAGACCGCGTCGTGCAGCGAGGGCACGATGCGGCGCGGAAAGATCACCAATGGCTCGGCCAGCACCTCCGCCAGCGGCACGGGCCGCGCGCGAGCGAGCCGGTGCTGCGCCGGCAGGGCCAGCACCAGCGCCTCTTCCTCCACCGGCAACCGGGCCAGCCCGGGCGGCGCCGCACCGGGCGAATGCAGCATCAGCCCCGCGTCGATCTCGCCACGTGCGAAGGCTTCGAGCTGCACATCGCCGGTGGCCTCGACCAGCTCCAGCGCCACCTCAGGGCACAGCACGCGGAACTCGCGCACCCAGGCCGGCAACTGCTCGAAGCCGACGGTCGAGACGAAGGCGATGCGCACGCGCCCCACCTGCCCCGCCGCTGCTGCACGTGCCCTTGCCGGCAGCGCCTGCGCGCGAGCCAGCAGCTCGCGCACATCGGGCAGCAGAGCCTCACCGGCCGGCGTGAGCGCCACGCGCCGCCGGGTGCGGTCGAACAGCACCACGCCCAGCGTCTTCTCGAGCTGGGCAATGGCTTGCGTGACCGGTGGCTGCGTCATGTGCAGCCGCAGCGCGGCGCGGCCGAAGTGCAGCTCTTCGGCCACGGCGACGAACTGGCGCCAGGCCCGCAGGTCGATCAGGGCTTCATTCATATGCCGAGCATATCAATCTGTTCTTGAAAATGGATTGGAAGCAATCAATCAGAAGTCCGATACTTGGGCTCCCCCGATCTCCCCACGATAGAAGAGACACCATGGACACCAAGCCAATCCAGATCAACCGCCGCAGCGCCAACATCGTCGAAGGCAAGAGCCGCGCGCCCAACCGCTCGATGTTCTACGCCATGGGCTACGAAGAAGGCGACTTCAAGAAGCCGATGGTCGGCGTCGCCAACGGCCACAGCACCATCACGCCCTGCAACTCGGGCCTGCAGAAGCTGGCCGACGCGGCCATCGCGGGCATCGAGGAAGCTGGCGGCAACGCGCAGGTGTTCGGCACCCCCACCATCTCCGACGGCATGGCCATGGGCACCGAGGGCATGAAGTACTCGCTGGTCAGCCGCGAAGTCATCTCCGACTGCATCGAAACCTGCGTGGGCGGCCAGTGGATGGACGGCGTGCTGGTGGTCGGCGGCTGCGACAAGAACATGCCCGGCGGCCTCATGGGCATGCTGCGCGCCAACGTGCCGGCCATCTACGTCTACGGCGGCACCATCCTGCCGGGCCGCTACAAGGGCCAGGACCTGAACATCGTGAGCGTGTTCGAGGCCGTGGGCCAGAACGCCGCCGGCAACATGAGCGACGAAGACCTGCACGAGATCGAGAGACGCGCCATTCCCGGCACCGGCTCGTGCGGCGGCATGTACACGGCTAACACCATGTCCAGCGCATTCGAGGCGCTGGGCATCTCGCTGCCCTACTCGTCGACGATGGCCAACCCGCACGACGAAAAGGCCAACTCGGCCAAGGAATCGGCCAAGGTGCTGATCGAGGCGATCAAGAAAGACCTGAAGCCGCGCGACATCGTGACCAAGAAGGCCATCGAGAACGCGGTGGCGGTCATCATGGCCACGGGCGGCTCGACCAACGCGGTGCTGCACTTCCTGGCCATCGCGCACGCGGCCGAGGTCGAATGGACCATCGACGACTTCGAGCGCATGCGCAAGAAGGTGCCGGTGATCTGCGACCTGAAGCCCTCGGGCAAATACCTCGCGGTCGACCTGCACCAGGCCGGCGGCATTCCGCAAGTGATGAAGGTGCTGCTGAAAGCCGGCCTGCTGCACGGCGACTGCATCACCATCAGCGGCCAGACCATCGCCGAAGTGCTGAAAGATGTGCCCGACGTGCCGCGCGCCGACCAGGACGTGATCCGCCCCATCGACAAGCCCATGTACGCCGAAGGCCACCTCGCCATCCTGAAGGGCAACCTGTCGCCCGAAGGTGCGGTCGCCAAGATCACCGGCCTGAAGAACCCGGTCATCACCGGCCCGGCACGCGTGTTCGACGACGAGCAGTCGGCGCTCAAGGCCATCCTCGACGGCAAGATCAAGGCCGGCGACGTGATGGTGCTGCGCTACCTCGGCCCCAAGGGCGGACCGGGCATGCCCGAGATGCTGGCACCGACCGGTGCGCTGATCGGCGCGGGTCTCGGCGAAAGCGTGGGTCTGATCACCGACGGCCGCTTCTCGGGCGGTACCTGGGGCATGGTGGTGGGCCACGTGGCGCCTGAAGCCGCAGCCGGCGGCACCATCGCCTTCGTGAACGAGGGCGACTCGATCACCATCGACGCACACGAACTCAAGCTCGAACTGAACGTGTCCGAGGCCGAGATCGCCAAGCGCCGCGAAGGCTGGAAGGCTCCGGCACCGCGCTACACGCGCGGCGTGCAGGCGAAATTCGCGTTCAACGCCTCGAGCGCGAGTTCGGGCGCGGTGCTCGACAAGTTCTGAAATCCGCCAGTCAGGCCATCATCCACGCGCCGTAGCCGAAGGCCAGAAACCCGAGGCCTACGATCGCGAGGATGCTTCGGGCCTGGAACTCCAGTGCCGGCGGCAGGCTTTGCACGAGAAAGTGCAGCATGGCGCCGGCGCCGATGGTCATGAAGCCCGCGCCGAACTGTTTCATCGGTTCCGGGTCGGGATAGAGAAACACCAGCGCGAAGCCGGCCAGGAAGACGATGTTGGCGAGCACGGTGCCGCGCGTACGCCAGCGCTTCTGCCCAGGCGTGGGCTCGCGCACCGGTGGTGGCCTGCTGCCGTAGCCGTATCTGCTGCGCCCCTCCTTCAGCGCCATGCCGATGAAGAACAGGCCGAACATGCTCGGAAACGCACCGAAGATGCCGAGCCCCCAGACCCCGCCCCACATGTTCTGGAAATCGGCCACCAGCGCCTTCGAGGGATCGGCCACGCTGTAGCGCACCTCCACCGCGTCGCCCCACTCCTTGCCCGACAGGCCGCCGCCCAGCCCCTTGACGCGGCGCTTCTCCCCGTCGGATGCGGTGTATTCGACGATGGGCGCGCGCGATACCGTCGTGCGGCCGTTGCTGTCCTTGCTTTGTTCGTCGACGAACTCGACCAGGCTGCCCTGCACGCTGGTGGTTCCGGCAATCGACTGATAGCGGTGCCAGCCGATGGTGGCCGCGCCGTAGAGGCCGGCCAAGCCGATCACCAGCGCCCCGACACCCACGCCCCAGAAAAAGCTCTTGAGCCACCCCACAAGCCCGCCGAGGGCCGGACCGACCAGCAGGGACAGTCCGAAGACGATCAGCGCGTGGGTGGTGGCTTCTTCGTCCATGACACTTCTGCTTGATGCATGCGGTGCCGGGACTTCAACCGATGGAGCTGACTCACCGGCGCGGGCGCTGCCCGTTGCTGGTCTTCATGCCCATATTGGTCTTCTGGCGGTCGATGCGGTCCTGCTTGCGCCGCTCTTCCCGCTCGATGACCTTGCGCTTGGTATAGCCCGACGAATCGGCCCAGGCCCACCACGCGACAGCCATTGCAAACGGAGACAGCACGATCCACCAGCTCCAGCCAGCAACCATGCCCACTTCGAAATACTTGAGGGCCAGTCCAAGCAGGCCCAATGCCAGAAACCACATTGCGAATCCCTCCGGGTCGTACTGGCAACGCATCCGTACGCCGTGCACGGTGCTACCTACAATCGCGTTGAGTCGAATGTAACTCAGCCCTTACCAAATAGATCCCCCATGAAAAGAGTCTTGTTGTCGGCTGCTCTGGGCCTCGGCCTCGTAGCACTCGCCGCGCCCGCCTTCGCAGACCTGGCCCTGGCGACTTCGAAGAACTGCATGAGCTGCCATGCGGTCGAGCGCAAGGTGCTCGGCCCGTCGTTCAAGGACGTGGCCGCCAAGTACAAGGACGACAAGGGCGCCGCCGACACCCTTGCCAGCAAGATCATGAAGGGCGGCTCCGGCGTGTGGGGACCGGTGCCGATGCCGGCGAACAACCAGGTCAGCGAAGCCGACGCGAAGAAGCTCGCGGCGTGGGTGCTGTCGACGAAGTAGGCAGCACCCGAAGAGGCATCACGCCTGCGGGTTGATGTCCGCCGGCACCGGCCGGCGTTCGATGCGGTCTTCGAGCTGGCCGATATGGGCGGCCACGGTGTTGTCGGTCTGATCCGAGCGCAGGCGGATCGCGGTTTCGAGCTGATCCAGGCGCGCCAGCATCGCCGCCTGACGGTCAGCGTTCTGCGCCATGTGCTTGTTCTCCTGCGCCTCCAGGAAGTTGCGCAGCTCGGTGAAGCGCGAGGCTTCGGCCTTGTCCGCCAAGTCGCGCTGGACCTGCATTTCCTTGGTGTGGCGCTTGGTGTCGATGAGCACCGAGCTGTGCAGATACAGCACGTACACGAGAAAGAATGCTGCCAGCACCACCGTCAGGCCCAGCATGATCAGGCCCAGCGGCGCCGAGACGGTCATGAAGCCCAGCCACACGTCGGTGGATGCAGACAACGTGCCCCAGTTCAGCGCAGCAAGCGCCGCGATGAGCAGCACGATGACAAAAAGAAAAGCGGATCTCACGCCCATGGGGGCCTCCTTCGGAAAGATCGAACACGTCGAAAACCCGTGCGCGTCGAGGCGCACGGTGGTTGCGACGGTTTTACCTCAGCGAAGAGCTCTGTTCGGCGCAGATGGCCGCATAGACGGCCATGTCCTACAGTACCGGTCAGTTGGTCTGTGACAACTGTTCGAGGATCGCGGGATTTTCGAGCGTCGATGTGTCCTGCGTGATCGCCTCGCCCTTGGCGATGCTGCGCAGCAGGCGCCGCATGATCTTGCCGCTGCGCGTCTTGGGCAGGTTGTCGCCGAAGCGGATGTCCTTGGGCTTGGCGATGGGGCCGATTTCCTTTGCGACCCAGGCACGCAGTTCGTTGGCGATCTGCTTGGCTTCCTCGCCGGTCGGACGGGCGCGCTTGAGCACGACGAAGGCGCACACCGCCTCGCCCGTCACGTCATCGGGCCGGCCCACCACGGCTGCTTCGGCCACGAGGTCGGTCTTGGACACCAGCGCCGATTCGATTTCCATCGTGCCCAGGCGGTGGCCCGACACGTTCAGCACGTCGTCGATGCGACCGGTGATGCGGAAGTAGCCTCGGTCCGCGCTGCGCACCGCACCGTCGCCAGCAAGGTAGATCGTGCCGCCCATCTCCTCGGGGAAGTAGCTCTTCTTGAAACGCTCGGGGTCGTTCCAGATCGTGCGGATCATCGAGGGCCACGGCCGCTTGATGACCAGCATGCCGCCCGCGCCATTGGGCAAGTCCTTGCCGGTCTCGTCGACGATGGCGGCCATGATGCCCGGCAGCGGCAGCGTACAAGAACCCGGCACCAGCGGCGTGGCGCCCGGCAGCGGCGTGATCACGTGGCCGCCGGTCTCGGTCTGCCAGAAGGTGTCGACGATGGGGCAACGCTCGCCGCCGATATTGCGGTGGTACCACATCCACGCCTCGGGATTGATCGGCTCGCCGACCGAACCGAGGATGCGCAGGCTCGTGAGGTCCCAGTTCTTCGGGTGCACCTTTTCGTCGCCCTCGGCCGCCTTGATGAGCGAGCGGATCGCGGTGGGCGCGGTGTAGAACACGCTGACCTTGTGCTTCTCGATCATCTGCCAGAAGCGGCCCGCGTGCGGGAAGGTCGGAATGCCTTCGAACACCACCTGCGTGGCGCCGGCCGCGAGCGGACCGTAGGCAACGTAGGTGTGGCCGGTGATCCAGCCGATGTCGGCCGTGCACCAGAACACGTCTTCGGGGCGGATGTCGAAGGTCCAGTCCATCGTGAGCCTGGCCCACAGCAGGTAGCCGCCGGTGGCGTGCTGCACGCCCTTGGGTTTGCCGGTGGAACCCGAGGTGTAGAGGATGAAGAGCGGGTGCTCGGCGTTGACCGGCACGGGCGGGCAATCGGTGCTCTGGCCTTTCAGCGCTTCGGCAAAGGTCTTGTCGCGACCTTCGACACGGTTCCAAGCGGTGGGCGTGCGCTCGTACACGAACACAGTCTTGATCGATTCGCAGCCGCCAAGCGCGATGCCGTCGTCCACGATGGCCTTGAGCGGCAGTTCCTTGCCGCCTCGCAGTTGGTAGTTGGCCGTGATGACCGCCACCGCGCCCGCGTCGATGATGCGCTCCTGCAGCGCCTTGGCCGAGAAGCCGCCGAACACCACGCTGTGGGTAGCGCCGATGCGCGCGCAGGCCTGCATGGCGATCACGCCCTCGACCGTCATCGGCATGTAGATGACGACGCGGTCGCCCTTCTGGATGCCCTGCGCCTTCAGCGCGTTGGCGAACTGGCTCACGCGGGCGAGCAGTTCCTTGTAGGTGACGTTGGTGACGGTGCCGTCGTCGGCTTCGAAGACGATAGCCGTCTTGTTCTCGACCGGGGTGCCGATGTGCCTGTCGAGGCAGTTGGCGCTGGCGTTGAGCTCGCCGTCGCCGAACCACTCGTAGAACGGTGCCTTCGACTCGTCGAGTGTCTTCGTGAAGGGCTTGGTCCAGTCCAGGTTGTCCTTGGCCAGGCGGGTCCAGAACCCTTCGAAATCCTGCTCGGCCTCCTTGCACAGGGCCTCGTAGGCGGCCATGCCGGAAATGCGGGCGCCCTGCGTGGCGCGGGCGTCGGGCGGGAACACGCGGTTCTCGACCAGGACGGATTCAATGTTCTTCGATGCGCTGCTCATGCTCTATGTCTCCTGGATAGGTGCGGCCGTAATGTCGACGGGTCCACTTACGGGTCACTGACGGGCTCGCGAAGGTCAGATGTTAGTTCTCGGGGTTATCACGAGTGCGTCACGGGGGCACCTCTAGAATCCCCGGTCCCCAACCACCGCCTTGCCGATGTCCGCTCCCGAACCTTTCGACACCCGGAACCCGCCCGTACCAGCCCGCGCTTCACCGCTGCGCCCCCTGCCCAAGCTGATCTTTGCGAGCCGCTGGCTGCAGCTGCCGCTGTACCTGGGGCTGATCGTTGCACAGGCGGTGTACGTGGTGCACTTCCTGGTCGAACTGCTGCATCTGGTCGAGGCCGCGTTCGGCAGCAAGGAAGCGCTGCAGGCGCTCATCACCAGCATCGGCTACAAGACCACGGCGCCGGTCGGCACACTGAACGAGACGGTGATCATGCTGGTGGTGCTGGCGCTGATCGACGTGGTGATGATCTCGAATCTGCTCATCATGGTGATCGTGGGCGGCTACGAGACCTTCGTGAGCCGCATGGATCTCGAAGGCCATCGCGACCAGCCCGAATGGCTGAGCCACGTGAACGCCTCGGTGCTCAAGGTGAAGCTGGCCACCGCCATCATCGGCATCAGCTCCATTCACCTGCTGAAGACTTTCATCAACGCGGACAACTACACCGACCGCGTGCTGATCGCGCAGACCGTGATCCACATCGCCTTCCTGTTCTCGGCAATGGCCATTGCCTACACCGACCGGCTGATGGCCCCGGCGCCTCACGCCGGCGACGGCCACTGAGCCTTGCCTCCTAGCCTGCGTGCGGCGCGTCCCACGCAGGCACTTCGGTGAATCGCTCGGCCAGGAAGTCGAGCATCGTGCGCAAGGTGGCCGGCATGTGCTTGCGAGAGGCGTACACGGCATACATGCCCACCACCTGCGGCTCGAAATCGCCGAAAAGGCGCACCAGTTCGCCCTCCTGCAGCAACTCCGACGTGAGATAGGTCGGCAGCATCGCGATGCCGGCCCCTGCCCTTGCCAGGTACATCAGGCTCGCCGCGTCGTTGGCGGAGACATTGCCATCCACGGCCACGGACACCGGCTCCCCGTTGTCCTTGCGCGTGAAGTTCCAGAGGCTGCGTCCAAAGTAGGAATGCGTGAGGCAGTTGCGCTGGGCAAGCTCTTCCACGCGCAGGGGTTTTCCGTGCTCCTTCAGATAGGCCGGTGAGGCGCAAACCACCGATCGGCACGTGGTGAGCCGGCGCGCAATCAGATTGGGGTCGATCTCCGCCGCCGTACGAATCGCGAGGTCGATGCGCTCGTCCACGAGGTTGACGGTTCGATCCAGCAGCACCAGGTCGACCATCACGGCCGGATAGAGCCGCACATAGTCGGCAATCGCGTCGGCCAGTTGTGCCTGCGCAAACGAGGTTCCGGTGGTGATGCGCAATTGCCCCCGCGGCGCCTCGGCCGGATGCCGCACCGCGGCCTGCATGTCGCCCGTGAGTTCCAGCACCTGGCGGCAACGCGGCAGCAGTTCTTCGCCTGCGGCGGTGAGGCTGAGGCGGCGCGTCGTGCGGTGCAGCAGGCGCGCGCCGGTCCATTGTTCCAGTTCGGCCACGTAGCGCGTGACCACCGGGCGGGACATGTCGAGCTTGTCGGCGGCGGCCGAAAGGCTGCCCGAATCGACCACGTTCACGAACACGCGCATTGCATTCAATCGGTCCATTCGAACGATTTTAGGAATAAACAAGCGCGCAAATCGAGGTATTTCTTTCGAAACCAGAAACCTAAGATGCGGTTCATCCCATCCGATCTTTCGATCTTTCACAGGAGTCACTCATGAGCCACATCGCCATCATCGGCGCCACCGGACGCGCCGGCGGCCGCCTTCTGGAAGAAGCCCTGCGTCGCGGCCACACCGTCACGGCCATCGCCCGCAAGGCCAGCGACAAGCTGGCAGGCCGCGCCAACGTGAAGGCCATTGATCTCGACGTGCTCGATGGCACAGCGCTCGAAAAAGCGCTGGCCGGCCATGACGCCGTGTTCAGCGCCGCGCACTTCTCCACCGTGCCGCCCGCGGCCATCATCGAGCCGGTCAAGCGCGCGGGCGTGAAGCGCCTGCTGGTGGTCGGCGGTGCCGGCAGCCTGTTCGCGGCGCCCGGCCTGAAGGTGATCGACACGCCGAACTTCCCCGATGCCTACCGCGCCGAAGCCTCGGCCGGCGGCGTGTTCCTCGATGCTCTGCGCAACGAGAAGGAACTCGACTGGACCTTCCTTTCGCCCTCAGCCGAGTTCGTCGAAGGCGAGCGCACAGGCAAGTTCCGCCTGGGCAAGGACGACCTGCTGGTGAGCGCCGAAGGCCGCAGCTGGATCACCTTCGAGGACTACGCAATCGCGTTCATCGACGAGCTTGAAAAGCCGGCGCACTCCCGTCAGCGATACACGATCGGCTACTGAAACAAAAAAGGACCCGACGAGGGTCCTTTTTTAATAGGCTGACCGAATCAACGGCCAGTCATGTTCTCCGGCACCACCCACTGGTCGAACTGTTCGGCCGTGAGGTGCCCCGAGGCAATCGCCGCTTCGCGCAGGCTCGTGCCTTCCTTGTGCGCCTTCTTCGCAATGTAGGCCGACTTGTCGTAGCCGATGTGCGTGTTCAGTGCCGTCACCAGCATCAGCGAACGCTGCACCAGCTCGGTGATGCGTTCGCGGTTCGGCTCAATGCCCACTGCGCAGTGGTCGTTGAAGCTCACCATGCCGTCGGCCAGCAGGCGCACGCTCTGCAGGAAGTTGTGCGCCACCATCGGACGGAACACGTTCAGCTCGAAGTTGCCCGAGGCGCCGCCGATGTTGATGGCCACGTCGTTGCCGAACACCTGCGCGGCCAGCATCGTGACAGCCTCGCTCTGGGTCGGGTTGACCTTGCCCGGCATGATCGACGAGCCCGGTTCGTTCTCGGGAATGCTCAGTTCGCCGATGCCGCTGCGCGGGCCGCTCGCGAGCCAGCGCACGTCGTTGGCGATCTTGTTCATGCTGGCGGCGAGCGTCTTCAGCGCGCCGTGGGCGTGCACCAGCGCGTCGACGCTGGCCATGGCTTCGAACTTGTTCGGCGCGGTCACGAATGGCAGGCCCGTGAGCTTCGCCAGTTCGGCCGCGACTTGCTCTGCGTAGCCCTTGGGCGCGTTGAGCCCGGTGCCGACGGCCGTGCCGCCCAGCGCCAGTTCGCTCAGGTGCGGCAGCGCGGCGCGCACATGCGCCTCTCCGTGCGCCAGTTGCGCCACGTATCCCGAGAACTCCTGGCCCAGCGTGAGGGGCGTGGCGTCCTGCAGGTGAGTGCGGCCGATCTTCACGATATCCGCGAAGTCCTTCGACTTCTGCTGGAGCGTGCCGCGCAGCTTGGCAATGGCCGGCAGCAGCTTATGCGTGATGGCCTCGACGGCGGCCACATGCATGGCAGTCGGGAACACGTCGTTGCTCGACTGGCTGCGGTTCACATCGTCGTTCGGGTGCACGAGGCGACCTTCGCCGCGCTCGCCACCGAGGATTTCGCTGGCGCGGTTGGCCAGCACCTCGTTGACGTTCATGTTGGTCTGCGTGCCCGAGCCGGTCTGCCAGACCACCAGCGGGAACTCGCCCGGGTGCTTGCCGGCAATGACTTCGTCGGCGGCCGCCACGATGGCCTTGGTCTTCTTTTCGTCCTGCAGGCCCAGCGCGTGGTTGACCACGGCCGATGCGCGCTTGACCTGCGCCAGCGCCTTGATGATCTCGCGTGGCTGCTGTTCGCCGGAGATGTCGAAGTTCTGCAGCGAGCGCTGCGTTTGCGCGCCCCACAGCTTGTCGGCCGGCACGTCGATCGGTCCGAAGGTATCGCGCTCGGCACGGGTCTTGGGGGAAGTCGTCATGAGAAAAAGCTCCGCAGGATCATGAAAGGTCGCGCCGCTCGGCGGGCGCGAGCCCGAGTATCGGCCAATAGGAATAGCTCGCATCTGACGGGGCCATTGGCTGGCCGCTGACATCACGATACGCCTCCCGCCTTGACCGCATCATGTCAAAAAGTTATGATCGAAGGCTTCTGACGACCAACAAGTCATGATGAGTTCGGGTTCTCCGCTCTCTTGAACTTGCAGGTCCCCCTTCACTACTCGCGGATCTCCGAATCCCGTCGCGGTGCAAGGTTCTCCCGCCGGGCCCAGCCCGGCAAACCGGCCGGATCTTTTCCGTCCCCATTGCCACGTCACGCTCATCCAGGCGGCGCCCCTCGACCAGGCCCGTTGCCCAGCGAATGAAGCATCCGGCGGGCACTGGCTTCGTCGCCATGTCGTCTTCAGTGCCTGTCGGCAGCCCATCCAATGGGCTGGGGGCGTGGTCGCGTCGCCCTTGCGGGGGTGGCGATCTGTCAACCCCTCACCAAAGGAGCCCCGACGTATGGCCAAAGGAATTCTCATCGACCATGTCTTCAAGGTGTTCGGCGACGAGCCCGAACAAGCCCTGGAGCTGGTCCGGCAAGGTTTTTCCAAGAAGGAAATCCTGGCGCGCACCGGCCAGTCGATCGGCGTGTTCGACGCCACCTTCGAAATCCAGGCCGGAGAAATCTTCGTCATCATGGGTCTCTCGGGTTCGGGCAAGTCGACGCTGGTGCGCCTGCTCAACCGGCTGATCGAGCCGACCGCGGGCCGCATCGTGATCGACGGCGCGGACATCAACGAGCACTCCGACACCAAGCTGCGCGCGCTGCGCCGCAAGGACATCAGCATGGTGTTCCAGTCGTTCGCGCTGATGCCGCACATGACGGTGCGCGAGAACACCGCGTTCGGCCTCGAACTCTCGGGCACGAACAAGAAAGACCGCCTGGCGCAGGCTGACAAGGCGCTCGCGCAAGTGGGCCTGGCGGGCTGGGGCGACAGCTACCCCGACGAGCTCTCGGGCGGCATGCAGCAGCGCGTGGGCCTGGCGCGGGCGCTGGCCTCGGACCCGTCGATCCTGCTGATGGACGAGGCCTTCTCGGCCCTCGACCCGATCATCCGCACCGAGATGCAATCGGAGCTGCTGCGGCTGCAGCAGGAGCAGCGCCGCACCATCGTCTTCATTTCGCACGACCTCGACGAAGCCATGCGCATCGGCGACCGCATCGCGATCATGAAAGACGGCCAGGTGATCCAGGTCGGCACGCCCGACGAGATTTTGCGCAGCCCCGCCAACGACTACGTGCGCAGCTTCGTGCGCGGCGTGGACGCGGCGGCTGTCTTCAAGGCGGGCGACATCGCGCGCAAGTCGCTCACCGTGGTGTGCGAGCACCCCGAGCGCGGTGCACGTGCGGCGCTCAAGCTGCTGGAAGACCAGGACCGCGACTTCGCCTACGTGACGAGCCCCAACAAGCGCTTCCTCGGCGTGGTGTCGGCGGACACGCTGCGCGGCGCGCTCGATGGGCATTCGGGCCCGCTGGGGCTGCAGCACGCGTTCCTCAACGAGCTGCCACGCATCGACGCCGAAGCCCCGGTGGCAGGCCTGATCGGCCAGCTCGCGCAGGCGCCGTGTGCGCTGCCGGTGGTGGCGAGCGACGGCCGCTTCTGCGGCGCGATCAGCAAGACGACGCTGCTCAAGTTCCTCGACCGCGACACGCCGCCGATCGAGCCCGTCTTGCCCAACGCCGCCCCCGCGCTCGCCGCCGAGCCGCACTGAATTCACGAAGGACCTTGAACGATGAACGACAACACACTTCCTTCCGACCTGAACACGCCTGCAGCCCCCGCCTTCGTTGATCCGTGGGAAGCGCTCTCGGCCGCGCCCGACACCTCGGCCACCAGCGCCTGGCTCGACGCGCCGGTGAACGCCGCCCACCAACTTGCGGGACAAGCCGAAGCCGCCACCAGCGGCTTCCAGCTGCACCGCCTGTGGGACGGCTCGCTCCCTGTCGAATCGTGGATCAACCAGGGCCTAGGCTGGGTGGTCGAGCACTTCCGCCCTTTCTTCCAGACCGTGCGCCTGCCTATCGACAGCACGCTGAACTGGGTGCAGGGTCTCCTCACCGGCCTGCCCACGCTGGCAATGATCGCCCTCATCGGCCTCTTCGCCTGGCAGTTCGCCGGCCGCGCGCTGGCCATCGGCACCACGGTGGCGCTGCTGCTCGTGGCCATGCTCGGCATCTGGCCCGAGGCGATGGTGACGCTGTCGCTGGTGCTGACCTCGCTCGTGTTCTGCATGGTCATCGGCCTGCCGCTGGGTGTGCTGCTGGCCAGCAGCGACCGGGCTCAGCGAATCATGCGGCCGGTGCTCGACGCGATGCAGACCACGCCAGCGTTCGTGTACCTCGTGCCGGTGGTGATGCTGTTCGGCATCGGCAACGTGCCGGGCGTGATCGTGACGATCATCTTCGCGCTGGCGCCGCTGGTGCGCCTGACCAACCTCGGCCTGCGCCAGGTGCGCCCCGACCTCATCGAGGCCGCGCGCGCCTACGGCGCCTCGCCCTGGCAGATGTTGGTGAAGGTGCAATTGCCGCTGGCCATGCCGTCGATCATGGCGGGCATCAACCAGGCGCTGATGCTGTCGCTGTCGATGGTCGTCATCGCATCGATGATCGCCGTGGGCGGCCTGGGCCAGATGGTGCTGCGCGGCATCGGCCGGCTCGACATGGGCCTGGCGACCGTGGGCGGGCTGGGCATCGTGCTGCTGGCGATCTCGCTGGACCGGCTGACGCAGGCCATGGGCAAGTCGCGCCGCAGCGCTGGCCGCCGCTGGTGGCACACCGGGCCGGTTGGCTTCGCGCTGCGAGTGCTGCAGCGCCTCGTGGGTTCGCCTTCGCAACCGGGCAACCAGCCGGTTCCCGCCTTGTCCACGCAAGCGCAATAAACCACACGGAGGAACACAACGCATGAAGAAAACCAGTTTCATCGCACGTGGCCTGCTGGCCCTCGCCTTCGTGGCCTCGGGCATGGCCGCCCATGCTGCCAACGACCTGCCCGGCAAGGGCATCACCGTGCAGCCGCTGAAAAGCTCGCTCGCGGAAGAAGCCTTCCAGACGCTGCTGGTGATGCGCGCGCTCGAAAAGCTCGGCTACACCGTCGAGCCCATGAAAGACCTGGAGCCCGCCACCGAGCACCTGGCCATTGCCAACGGCGACGCCACTTTCATGGCCAACCACTGGAGCCTGCTGCACGCCGACTTCTACAAGAACAGCGGCGGCGACGCCAAACTGTGGCGCAAGGGCGTGTACTCGGACGGCGCCGTGCAGGGCTACCTGATCGACCGCAAGACGGCCGAGCAGTACGGCATCACGAACATCGCTCAGCTGAAGGACCCGGCGATTGCGAAGCTGTTCGACGCAGACGGCGACGGCAAGGCCGACCTCACGGGCTGCAACCCGGGCTGGGGCTGCGAGCTGGCCATCGAGAACCACCTGACGGCCTACCAGCTGCGCGACACCGTCACGCACAAGCAGGGCAGCTACGCCGCGCTGATGGCCGACACCATCGCCCGCTTCAAGCAAGACAAGCCGGTGCTGTACTACACGTGGACGCCCTACTGGGTGAGCGCCGTGCTTCGCCCGGGCGCGGACGTGGTGTGGCTGCAGGTGCCCTTCTCTTCATCGCAAGGTTCCTCGCAGGGCGGCAACGTCGATACGCAGCTGCCCAACGGCAAGAACTACGGCTTCCAGGCCAACCAGGAGCAGATCGTCGCCAACCGGGCCTTCGCCGAGAAGAACCCGGCCGCGGCCAAGCTCTTCGAGGTGATGAAGCTGCCGATCGGCGACATCAATGCCCAGAACCTGCGCATGAGCCAGGGCGCCAACACGCAGCAGGACGTGGAACGCCACACCGACGGGTGGATCCGGGTGCACCGCCCGCTGTTCGACGGCTGGATAGAGCAAGCCCGAGCCGCAGCGCGGTAGGCGCGTCGGCTGAGATAATCGGGGGGCGTTTCACACTCCAAAAAAACTCCCCCCACCATGACGACCACGATCCAGCAGGCCGACCTGATCGAATCGATCAGCGCCGCGCTGCAGTACATCAGCTACTACCACCCCGCCGACTACATCGCCCACCTGGCCCGCGCCTACGAGCGCGAGCAGAGCCCCGCGGCCAAGGACGCCATCGCGCAGATCCTGACCAACAGCAAGATGAGCGCCACGGGCCAGCGCCCGATCTGCCAGGACACCGGCATCGTCAACGTGTTCCTCAAGGTGGGCATGGACGTGCGCTGGGGCGGCTTCACCGGCAGCCTCGACGACGCCATCAACGAAGGCGTGCGCCGCGGCTACAACCACCCCGACAACACGCTGCGCGCCTCGGTCGTGGCCGATCCGCAGTTCGACCGCAAGAACACCAAGGACAACACGCCCGCGGTGATCTTCACCGAGATCGTGCCGGGCAACACCGTCGAGGTGACGGTCGCGGCCAAGGGCGGCGGCAGCGAGAACAAGAGCAAGCTGGTCATGCTGAACCCCGGCGACAGCGTGGTCGACTGGGTGCTCAAGACCGTGCCGACCATGGGCGCCGGCTGGTGCCCGCCGGGCATGCTGGGCATCGGCATCGGCGGCACGGCCGAGAAGGCCGCGCTGATGGCCAAGGAAAGCCTGATGGACGACCTCGACATGCACGAGCTGCAGGCCAAGAAGAAGTCGGGCGCCGAGCTGAGCAAGGTCGAGGCGCTGCGCATCGAGCTGTACGAGAAGGTCAACGCGCTGGGCATCGGCGCACAGGGCCTGGGTGGCCTGGCCACCGTGCTCGACGTCAAGATCCAGATGTACCCGACGCACGCGGCGAGCAAGCCCGTTGCGATGATCCCCAACTGCGCGGCCACCCGCCACGCGCACTTCACGATGGACGGCAGCGGCCCGGTCTACCTCGACCCGCCGTCGCTCGACCTGTGGCCCGACGTGAACTGGGCGCCTGACGAAAAGAAGAGCAAGCGCGTCGACCTCGACAAGCTCACGCCTGCCGAAGTGGCAAGCTGGAAGCCGGGCGACACCTTGCTGCTCAACGGCAAGATGCTCACCGGCCGCGACGCCGCGCACAAGCGCATCCAGGACATGCTGGCCAAGGGCGAGAAGCTGCCGGTGGACTTCACCAACCGCGTCATCTACTACGTCGGTCCGGTCGACCCGGTGGGCGACGAAGCCGTGGGCCCCGCCGGCCCGACCACAGCCACGCGCATGGACGGCTTCACCGAGATGATGCTGGCCCAAACCGGCCTGATCGCGATGATCGGCAAGGCCGAGCGCGGCCCCGTCGCCATCGAGGCCATCAAGAAGCACAAGAGCGCCTACCTCATGGCCGTGGGCGGCGCTGCCTACCTCGTGAGCAAGGCCATCAAGACGGCCAAGGTCGTGGGCTTCGAGGACCTGGGCATGGAAGCCATCTATGAATTCGACGTGGTCGACATGCCCGTGACGGTGGCGGTCGATGCCGGCGGCACCAGCGCGCACATCACCGGCCCGGCCGAGTGGCAGAAGCGCATCGCCAGCGGCGAGTTCAAGACCATCATGATGGAAGAAGCTTGAGCGCTGTAGGCGTCTTCGACAGCGGAGTCGGCGGACTCAGCGTGCTGGCCGCGCTGCGGGCCGAGCTGCCGCACGAACGCTTCGTGTACTTCGCCGACACGGCCTATGCGCCGTACGGCGAACGCGGAGACGCCTATGTGATCGAGCGCTCGCGCGCGGTGGTCGAACACCTGCGGCGCGAGCACGGCATCAAGGCGCTCGTGGTGGCCTGCAACACGGCCACCACAGCCGCCATCCATCTGATGCGCGCCGAGAATCCCGACCTGCCGATCGTCGGGCTGGAACCTGGCCTCAAGCCCGCGGTGGCTGCGAGCCGCACGGGATGCATCTCTGTGATGGCCACGCGCGGCACGCTGGCCAGCGCCAAGTACGCCACGCTGCGCGCCTCGTTCGCCGGGTCGGCCGATGTCCGTCCCGTGCCCTGCGACGGGCTCGTGAAGGCCATCGAAGGCTTCGACTCGGCAGGCATCGCGGCACTGTGCGAGCGCTACATGGCCGAGGCCGGCCCCTTCGGCGATGCGCCCGGAGAAGTCGACACAGTGGTGCTCGGATGCACCCACTACCCACTCGTGAAAGACGAGCTGCGCCGGCATGCACCGGCCACGCTGCGCTTCATCGACACAGGCGTGCCGGTCGCGCAGCAGACGCGGCGCCTGTTGACCGCGGCGGGCCAGCTTGCGGACAGCGGCGGCGGTGGCCTGCTGCTGCAGAGCAGCGGCGACGTCGCCGTGCTCGAAGCCGCAGCCGCGCGATGGCTCGGGCTCCCCTCTGCTGCGGCCACGACCTGACCTGGTCCGAGTCATGCGTCTCCTGCGCCACGCCGCCCTCCTCCTGTGCCTCTCGGCCGCCGGCCTGAGCCACGCGGCCTGCGAGAGCGGACTGGCCGAGCGCATGCACGCCAAGCTGCATCCCAATCGCCCGCTCGACGAGCGGCTTGCCGCCTGCAAGGTATGGCCGGCTTTTCCCGGACGCAGCATCGTCGTGCTGCCGATGCCACGCGAAACCACCGACCGGGGCGCCAAGGTCTTCGACCTGGAAATCCTGCTGATCCAGCGCCCCGACAACGGCAATACCGATCGCGACACCGTCATCGGCCGGCTCGTGCAGCCCGAGGCGCTCGACGAAGACGCCACCACGTCGATCCAGGACATCCGCATCGACACCTCGCGCTACGTGCTGTCGCCCGAGGCCCGCGCCTTCGGCCTGCGCGTGCGCTACCGCGGCAGCAACGCGCCCGGCAGCCCGCTGGCCAGCGAGACCGTGCGGCTCTATGTTCACCACGGCAAGCAGTTGCGCCAGGTGCTGCAGGAGATCGAGCTCGACCATGACCACGGCGGGTGGGACTCCACCTGCACCGGCCACTTCGAGAAGCTGCGCACCATGTTGTCGATTGGCAAGGGCAGCAGCAACGGCTTTGCCGATCTGCAGTTGTCCCGCACGCTGCTGCAGAGCCGCGCGCAGGAGCAGGAAGACCAGGGCTGCGTGGAGAAGGCACTGCCTGCAAAGTTCAACACCGTCACGCTGCGCTACGACGGCGAGCGGTTCAAAGTGCCGAAATCTCTGCAGCAACAGACGCCCTGACGGGCAGCTGAATTGGCGCCGTTTTTCACGGTGCCGTCACACGAAAGTAACAGCATGCGCGGTTTGTCCAAAACAACAATCGCGCACCATGAACTCTCTCGTCACTCCCCCCCGCATTCCCTTCAAGCCCATGCTGCTCGCCAGTGCCCTGTCCGTGCTGCTGGCTGCATGCGGCGGCGGTAGTGACGGAGGCGGCAGCTTCTTTCCGACCACGCCGCCAACGACGGTTGCGCCACCGGCGACTCAGCCACCGGCCTCCGAGCCGGACCAGCTCGTTTCCAAAGCCCAGTTCACGCCCAACGCAGGCACGACAGAGGGCTCGTCGGATGCATCAACCGCCTTCGCCCTGCCCGACGGCTTCATGCTCGTGGCCGACGACGAGGCCAACGTGCTGCGCGTCTATCCGCGCGCCGGCGGGGCCGCGGTGAAGGAATGGAGTTACGAACTCGAAGGGCCGAAGCTCGGCAAGGAACTCGACCTCGAAGCCGGCACGCGCATCGGCGACACGCTATACCTCACCGGCTCCAACAGCAACAAGAAAGACGGCAGCGACGCGCCCGACCGTTCGCACCTGTTCGCCGTGAAAGTCACGGGCACGGGGGCCACCACCGCCTTCACCTATGTCGGCCAATTTTCGGCGCTTGAAGCTCAACTCGTGGCCTGGGACGTCGCCAACGGCCACGGCCTGGGCGCCAACTATCTCGGCTTCGCCCTATCGGCCGGGGCCGGCATCGTGCCCGAACGGGTCGACGGCTTCTCAATCGAGGGCATGACCAGCGCGCCGGGCGACAGCGCCCTGTGGCTCGGCTTCCGCGCACCGCAGACCGGCACTTCCACGCGCGCGAAGGCGCTCATCGTGCCGGTGCAGAACTACGCCGCGTTGGTCGCGGGCACGGCCACGCAGGCCACATTCGGCGCCCCCATCGAACTGGAGCTCGGGGGTCGCGGCATCCGTTCGATCGACAAGGGCACCGATGGCAACTACCTGATCGTCGCTGGCCCTGCGGGCGCCGCCAGCGCGGACGTCGACCGCAACTTCGCACTCTTCGCATGGAACGGCAACCCGGACAGCGCACCGGTCGAGCTGTCGAACGACCTCGACAAGCTGCGCAAGAACACGGGCGGCAGCTTCGAATCGACCGTCGAAGTGCCCGGCCCGGTAACGGCAGGCACCCAAGTGCAACTGCTGCTGGACAACGGCGACACCGTCTGGCCGGGCCAGACAGACGCCTCGAAGGACCTGGCGCCAGCCGACCAGAAGTTCGACGGTTTCGTCGTGCGCCTGGGCCAGCCCTGGGTCGACACCGCCGGCCCGGTGCTGCGCAGCGCCTCGCCCAAGGCCTCGGACGGCAGCGTCGGCGCAAACGCGAAAATCACGCTGAGCTTCAACGAAGGCGTGCGCCTGGGCGCAGGCAACCTCGTGCTGCACAAGACCGACGGTACGGTGGTCGAGAGCTTCTCGGCCAGCAGCCCAGCCGCGAGCGTGCAGCGCGCGTTCAACACGATCACGCTGACGCCAAGCCAACCGCTGGCATCGTCGACCGGCTACTACGTGACCGTGGATGCCAATGCAATCACGGATGCCAAGGACAATGCCTACGCCGGCATCGCCGACGCGACCACGCTGAGCTTCACCACCAGCGCGCCACCCGCGCTGGCCGCCGGCGACATCCTCTTCGTTGGCGCGAACGCCGACAAGACCGACGCGTTCGCCTTCGTGCTGCTCAAGCCGATGGACACGGGCACGAACATCGTGTTCACCGACCGCGACCGCACCGCCACCGACTTCAACGGCATCACCAACGAGAGCGCCTTCGTCTGGACCGCCGACCGCAGCCTGCCGGCGGGCACCATCGTGACCATCCAGCCGGATGTGAAGAACACGAATCCGATCGCCAACATCGGCACCGTGCAGGGCGCGGGAGGCGGCATCAGCGCGAGTTACGAAACGATCTACGCCTTTGTCGGCGGCACCATCGCCGGCCTGGGCACCGGCACTGCCGGCACGATCAGCGGTGTGGGAACCTACCTGGCCAGCATCACACTGGGGCCGGTGCCCAACTCGGACGCCATTCCCACCAGCTTGACGGCCGCGGGCGCCGCGATCAGCTTCGTGGACAAGTTCGACGTGCTCTACAACGGCCCGATGCTGCCAGCATCGCCGACGTCGACCGACATCGCGAACTTCGCCGCGAGCGTGAAGAACACGGCCAACTGGAAGTCCCAGAGCGGCACTGGCTGGCCTCTGACGAACAACAGCCTGTTTTAACTGCGTAGCGCGGCCTCGCGGCCGCGCTGCATATCGATCGGCAGCAGCAGCAACAGCCCCGCCACAAACAGCACCGCGGTCGACAAGATCGCGATGCGCTGGTTGCCGCCGGTCATCCACGTGATGGCGCCGAAGCTCAGCGGGCCGATGATGCTCGCCAGCCGTGTCGCGAAGGTCCAGAGCCCGAAGAACTCCGCGAGCTGTTGCGGCGGCGCCAGATAGCCCGTCATGGCGCGGCCGGCCGATTGACTCGATCCCATGGCCAACCCGGCGATGGCGGCCGCCCACCAGAAGCCGCCCTTGGTCGTCACCAGCGCGGCGATCACGCAGACCGCGATCCAGGCGACCAGCGTGCCGGCCAGCGAGACCTTGTGGCCGACGCGGTCTTGGACGTAGCCGAAGCTGAAGGCGCCAAGCGCCGCCGCGATATTGAGCACGAAGATCAGCACCATGGTTTCGCTCGCAACGAAGCCGATCACCTGTTCCGCGTAGATTGCCGCGAGCGTGATGGCAACCGCCACGCCGCCCTGGTAGCAAACCGTGCAGGCCAGCAGCCACATGAAGTCGCGATAGGCCCGGGCCTGCCGGTATGTGGCGCGGAGCTGCTGCCATGCACCGCCCTGCTCCGCGCGAGCCGTCTGGGGCGTTGCACGCTCAGGCAGCAACATGAAAGTGACGCAAGCGGCTCCACCGTAGATGACTGCCGTGATCAGCATCGTCACCGGCACGAAATGCGCTGCCGGCAAGCCCTTCGATTGCGACCACAACACATAGGCCAGGCAGATACCCAGCGCCAGCATGCCGCCGACGTAGCCGAAGGCCCAGCCCCATCCGCTGACCTTGCCCATGCCCTCAGCCGTGGCGAGCTCGGGCAGGAAGGCGCCCGTGAGGGATTCGCCGTAGGAATAGAAAGCATTGGAGACGATCACCAGCGCCATCGCCAGCGCGACGCCGGACGCGCCCGAAAAACCCGGCGTGATGGCAAGCGCCGCTGTAGCGAAGACGCAGCCGACAGTCGCGAAAACGAGCACCCGCTTCTTGGCCGCGCGCAAGTCGGCCCAGGCGCCGATGGCTGGCATCGTGAGCATCACGATCGCGTAGGAGGTACTGAGCGCCGCCGTCCATGCGAAGGCGGCCCACGGGGCGCCCTTGGCGATGCCACCCACGAAGTAGGCGGCGAACACGGCCGTGATGACGACCGTGGTGTAGCCCGAGTTGGCGAAGTCGTACATCGCCCAGCCGAAGACCTCGCGCTTGCGAACGCCCGGACGCAGCGCGGAGGCGGGAAACAGGGCCATGCGGCCTTGGATCAGGGCGTCGGGTTGCTTAGTGCAGGTGACGCGGACGGCGACCGCCGCCATGGCCACCACCGCTGCCGCCACTGCCCGGGCCACCGGTGCCGCGCGGACGCTTGCCGATTTCGAGCGAGTTCACGAGTGCGTCGAAACGATCGCTGAAGAGGCGGTCGATCTCGGAGACCACGCCACCCAGTTCGGCGCCGTCGAAGTGGCGCTCCATGAGGTTGACGACGTCTTCCACCAGCAGGTCACGCTGCACCTGCATGATCGCGGCCGGGTTCGGGCCGACGAACAGCATCAGGAAGTCGTCACGCGATTCTTCTTCGGGGTCGCCCTCTTCCTCGTCGAAGTCGGTGTCGTAGAAGGTGACCTCGATGGCCGCGCCGCGTTCGGAGAGCTCGTTCAGGCCCATGCACATCTCGTCGAGCGCCTGGCGGAAATCTTCGTCGCCGGGCACGGTCCAGCACATCTGCAACGTGTGGTCTTTCTGCTCGAAGCGGATGCCGGGCTCTTCTTCGTAGGTGCTGGTCGCACCGTCGGCCAGCGACTTGGCGCCGGCGTACTTCCAGAGCGGCTTGAGCGCTTCCTGGATCTGGTCGAAGGTCACGTCCAAACGCAGCGGCACGTCGCCGTGCACATGGATCTCAAATGGAGCGTTGTAGCGAGGCATCGAATGCTCCCTTGTAAGTTTGGTACCCGGAACGGGGGTCGAACCCGTATGCCCCGATTAAGGAAGCGGCGGATTTTAAGTCCGATGTGTCTACCAATTTCACCATCCGGGCGTCAGGTTGAACATCGACGATAACCCAAACAAAACAAGCCCCGGCAACGTGGGTTGGCGGGGCTTGGTAGTCGGAGTCGAATCTGGTTGAACCGAGAGAGTGGAGGCGCGACCCGGAGTCGAACCGGGCTAGACGGATTTGCAATCCGTTGCATAACCGCTTTGCTATCGCGCCACGCAGAAATACGAAATCGAACTAGCGAAAAAAAGGGAAGCTGTTGCTTCCCTTTTTCAAAACTGGAGCGGGAAAAGAGTCTCGAACTCTCGACCTCAACCTTGGCAAGGTTGCGCTCTACCAACTGAGCTATTCCCGCGTTTCGAGCCTCGAATTATATACCAGTTTTTCGAGGCTCCACAAGTTTTGCGATCAACCGGTCAGTGCTTGACCGAGCCTTCCGAAGCTGGCGCTCCCGCGCGCTGCTTGGCCAGTTCGGCCACCGCAGCCGCGGATGCAGCCACCTCTTCGTCGGACAGCGGCTCGGGCATTTTCTCGAGAGCGATCTCGAGCACCTTGTCGATCCACTTCACAGGCACGATCTCGAGGCCGTTCTTCACGTTCTCGGGAATCTCCTGCAGGTCCTTGGCGTTCTCTTCCGGAATCAGCACGGTCTTGATACCGCCGCGCAGTGCGGCCAGCAGCTTTTCCTTCAGACCACCGATGGCCGTCACCTCGCCGCGCAAGGTGATTTCGCCGGTCATCGCGACGTCGCTGCGCACGGGGATGCCCGTGAGCGCCGACACGAAGGCCGTCGTCATCGCCGCGCCCGCGCTCGGGCCGTCCTTTGGCGTGGCGCCATCGGGCACGTGGATGTGGATGTCGCGCTTCTCGAACGCCTCGTCCTTGATGCCAAGGCGGCGCGAGCGGCTGCGCACCACGGTGCGTGCAGCCTCGACCGATTCCTTCATCACATCGCCCAGCGAACCGGTGCGGCTGATCACGCCCTTGCCGGGCATGGTCACGGCTTCGATCGTCAGCAGATCGCCGCCAACTTCGGTCCATGCGAGGCCAACCACCTGGCCGACCTGGTTCTGCTTCTCGGCGAGGCCGAAGCTGTACTTGCGCACGCCAAGGAACTCGTTGAGATTCGTGCCGTCGACCGTGACCTTGGGCGTGAACTGCTTGAGCAGCAGGCCCTTCACCACCTTGCGGCAGATCTTGGACAGTTCGCGCTCGAGCGAACGCACACCCGCTTCACGCGTGTAGTAGCGCACGATGTCGCGCACAGCCTCTTCGGTGACAAGGAGTTCTTCTTCCTTGACGCCGTTGTTCTTCAACTGCTTCGGCAGCAGGTACTTGATCGCGATGTGCGTCTTCTCGTCCTCGGTGTAGCCCGAGAGGCGGATGACTTCCATGCGGTCCAGCAGCGCCGGCGGAATGTTCATCGAATTCGAGGTGGCGACGAACATCACGTCGCTCAGGTCGAAGTCGACTTCCACGTAGTGGTCGCCAAAGGTGTGGTTCTGCTCGGGGTCGAGCACTTCGAGCAGCGCGCTCGACGGGTCGCCACGGAAGTCCGTGCCCAGCTTGTCGATTTCGTCGAGCAGGAACAGCGGATTGCGCGTGCCGATCTTGCTCAGGCCCTGCAGCACCTTGCCCGGCAGCGCGCCGATGTAGGTGCGGCGATGGCCGCGAATTTCGGCTTCGTCGCGCATGCCGCCCAACGCCATGCGGGTGTACTTGCGGCCGGTCGCCTTGGCGATCGACTGCCCCAGCGAGGTCTTGCCCACGCCCGGAGGTCCCACGAGGCACAGGATCGGCGCCTTGACCTTGTCGACACGTTGCTGCACCGCGAGATATTCGAGGATGCGGTCCTTGACTTTCTCCAGGCCGTAGTGGTCGGCATTGAGCACGGCCTCGGCATTGGCCAGGTCGTGCTTGATCTTGGTCTTCTTGCTCCAGGGCAGGCCGATCAGCACGTCGATGTAGTTGCGCACCACGGTGGCTTCGGCCGACATGGGCGACATCAGCTTGAGCTTCTTGAGCTCGCCCTCGGCCTTCTTCAGGCCTTCCTTGGACATCTTGGCAAGCTTGATCTTCTTCTCGATCTCCTCGATGTCCGCGCCCTCTTCGCCTTCGCCGAGCTCCTTCTGGATGGCCTTGACCTGCTCGTTGAGGTAGAAGTCGCGCTGGTTCTTTTCCATCTGGCGCTTCACGCGGCCACGGATCTTCTTGTCGACGTTGAGGATGTCGACTTCGCGCTCGAGCTGCCCGAACAGATTCTCCAGGCGCGCCTTGACGTCGTCGAGGTCGAGCACGGCCTGCTTGTTGTCGAGCTTGAGCGGCAGGTGCGCGGCGATGGTGTCCGCGAGGCGGCCCGGATCGTCGATGCTCGAGATCGAGGTCAGGATCTCGGGCGGAATCTTCTTGTTCAGCTTGACGTACTGGTCGAACTGCTGCATCACCGCGCGGCGCAGCGCCTCGACTTCGGTGCCCTTCTCGCCGCCTTCGGGCGCCTCGACGGGCGTCACGTTGGCCGAGAAGTGCGTCTCGCCGTCATCGATGCGGTTCACGCGTGCGCGCTGCTGGCCTTCGACCAGCACCTTCACCGTGCCGTCGGGCAGCTTGAGCATCTGCAGGATGGTCGAGACGCAACCGACCTCGAACATGTCCTCGACCGAGGGCTCGTCCTTGGCGGCGGCCTTCTGGGCCACCAGCATGATGCGGCGCTCCGCCTCCATGGCCAGCTCGAGCGCCTTGATGCTCTTGGGGCGACCCACAAAGAGCGGGATCACCATGTGGGGAAACACCACGACGTCGCGCAGCGGCAGCAGCGGCAGGTCGAGGGCTTCGGGAGGCAGAGGGGTGTGGCCAGACATGCAGATCCTTCGCGTCTTTGGCTTTAGGCCTTTTTCGCCGCTTCGCGGTACACGAGCAGCGGGGGCTTGTTTTCGTCGATGGTCGATTCCTCGACCACCACCTTGTCGACATTGGTCGCGTTCGGCAATTCGAACATGGTGTCGATCAGCGACTGTTCAAGGATCGAGCGCAAACCGCGTGCACCGGTCTTCCGGGCAAGGGCCTTGCGTGCGATCGCCTTGAGCGCCGCAGGGCGAATCTCGAGGTCCACGCCTTCCATCTGCAGCAGCTTGGTGAACTGCTTGACCACCGCGTTCTTGGGCTCGGTCAGGATCTGGACCAGCGCATCCTCGCTGAGTTCCGCGAGCGATGCGACCACGGGCATACGGCCCACGAGTTCGGGGATCAGGCCGAACTTGATCAGGTCTTCGGGTTCGACTTCGCGGAACACCTCGGTGATGCTACGTTGGGCCTTGCTCTTGACCGCGGCGCCGAAGCCAATGCCCGAGGCCTCGGTGCGGTTTTCGATGACCTTCTCGAGGCCAGCGAACGCGCCGCCGCAGATGAACAGGATGTTGGTCGTGTCGATCTGCAGGAAGTCTTGATTAGGGTGCTTGCGCCCGCCTTGCGGCGGCACGCTGGCCATCGTGCCTTCGATGAGCTTCAGCAGGGCCTGCTGCACGCCCTCGCCCGACACGTCGCGCGTGATCGAGGGGTTGTCGGATTTGCGCGAGATCTTGTCGATTTCGTCGATGTAGACGATGCCACGCTGGGCGCGTTCGACCTCGTAGTTGCAGCTTTGCAGCAGCTTCTGGATGATGTTCTCGACGTCTTCGCCCACGTAACCGGCTTCGGTCAGCGTGGTGGCGTCGGCCATCACGAAAGGCACGTCGAGCATGCGCGCGAGCGTTTGCGCCAGCAGCGTCTTGCCCGAGCCCGTGGGACCGATCAGCAGGATGTTGCTCTTGCTGAGCTCGACGTCGTCGCCCTTGGCCTTTTCCTTGTGGCGCAGGCGCTTGTAGTGGTTGTAGACCGCCACCGACAGCATGCGCTTGGCCGGCTCCTGGCCGATCACGTAGTTGTCGAGGTTGGTCTTGATCTCCAGCGGAGTCGGCAGATCGCTGCGTGCTTCACGCGCTTCTTCGCCCGCGGGGAGCTCGTCGCGGATGATCTCGTTGCAAAGGTCGATGCACTCGTCGCAGATGAAGACCGAAGGGCCCGCGATCAGCTTCTTGACCTCGTGCTGGCTTTTGCCGCAGAACGAGCAATAAAGCGTTTTTTCGCTGGAAGAGCCTTTTTTATCGGCCATGGACTTTTGCCTCGTGACAGGGTATGCACAATGATAACTAAACAAAAACGGCGTTTCCCGTGTGGAAAACGCCGTCTTTTGCCATTTGGCGCCACCGGCGCCCCGCAGCTTTAACCGCGCTTGGCGACGACCTGGTCCACCAGACCGTATTCCTTGGCCTCGTCGGCCGTGAGGAAATAGTCGCGCTCGGTGTCGGCCTTGACCTTTTCCAGCGGCTGGCCGGTGCGCTCGGCCAGGATGCGGTTCATCTGGTCCTTGGTGCGCAGGATGTCGCGCGCATGGATCTCGATGTCGGTCGCCTGACCGCGTGCGCCGCCCAGCACCTGGTGGATCATGATCTTCGAATTGGGCAGCGAGAAGCGCTTGCCCTTCTCGCCAGCCGCCAGCAGGAAGGCGCCCATGCTGGCCGCGAAGCCCAGGCACATGGTCGACACGTCAGGCTTGATGAACTGCATGGTGTCGTAGATCGCCATGCCGGCGCTCACGCTGCCACCTGGGGAATTGATGTAGAACGAGATGTCCTTGTCCGGGTTTTCGCTCTCGAGGAACAGCAGCTGGGCCACCACGAGATTGGCCGTCTGGTCGTTGACCTCGCCTACCAGGAAAATGATGCGTTCCTTGAGGAGACGCGAATAGATGTCATAGGACCGCTCGCCGCGGCCCGACTGCTCGATGACCATCGGGACCATGCCGAGGCCTTGAATTTCGTTTGCGATCATGAATTAGCTCTCCGGGAAGATGGGATCGTTCACTGCTGTTTGCACTGTACGCCAGAGTGAAATGGGGCTCGTGCCGCAAAGCACAAGCCCCATTGGCGTAGCGGGCGGCGGCGGAAATCAGCCTTGCTGTTGCGCCATCAGTTCGTCGAACGACACCGACTTTTCGTTGACCTTGGCCTTGCCCAGGACGAAATCGGTCACGTTGTTCTCGATGACCACGGCTTCGACTTCAGCCAGGCGGTTGTTGTCGCTGAAGTACCAGCGCACCACGTCGGCCGGCTTTTCGTAGCTGGCGGCCAGTTCGTCGATGTGGGCCTTGATCTGCTCGGGCTTGGCCTGCAGGTTGTTGGCACGCACCAGCTCAGCCACCACGAGGCCCAGGCGCACGCGGCGCTCGGCTTGCGGGCGAAACACTTCGTCGGGAATCGGGGCCTTGTCGGCGTCCTTGATGCCGCGCTGCTTCAGTTCGGCGCGGGCGCCTTCGACCATGCGGTTGACTTCAGACTGCACGCTGGCGTTCGGCAGGTCGAGCTCGGCATTGGCCACCAGGGCGTCCATCACGGCGTTCTTGTTGCGGGCCAGCAGGCGGAACTTCACTTCGCGCTCGAGGTTGCGCTTGATGTCGGCGCGCAAGCCTTCGACCGTGGCTTCGGCGATGCCGAGCGACTTGGCGAGCTGCTCGTTGACTTCGGGCAGGTGCGAGGCTTCGATCTTCTTCAGGGTGACCATGAAGTCGGCTTGCTTGCCGGCCACGTCCTTGCCGTGGTAGTCGGCCGGGAACGACAGCGGGAAGGTGCGGCTGTCGCCGGACTTCATGCCGCGCACGGCGTCTTCGAATTCCTTGAGCATCTGGCCTTCGCCGACGACGAACTGGAAGTCTTCGGCCTTGCCGCCCTGGAAGGGCTCGCCGTCGATCTTGCCTTCGAAGTCGACGGTCACGCGGTCGTCGTCTTGCGCCACGGCGTCTTGCGCGCGCTGGGCGAAGGTACGGCGCTGCTTGCGCAGGATGTCGAGCGTCTTGTCGATCGCGTCGTCGCCCACTTCGGCCGAGAGCTTCTCGACTTCGGCGCCGGACAGGTCATTGATCTTGACTTCGGGGAACACTTCGAAGACCGCGTCGAAGGCCAGTTCGCCTTCGGGTGCGTCTTCTTTTTCGGTGATGCGGGGCTGGCCGGCAACGCGCAGCTTGGCTTCGTTGGCGGCTTGCGAGAAGGCCTCGCCGACCTTGTCGTTCATGACTTCGTAGTGCACCGAGTAGCCATAGCGCTGGGCCACGACGTTCATCGGCACCTTGCCGGGACGGAAGCCGTCCATCTTGACGGTGCGCGCGAGCTTCTTGAGGCGCGAATCGACTTCGGACTGGATGGTGCCGACCGGCAGGGTCAGCGTGATCTTGCGTTCGAGCTTCTCGAGAGTTTCAACGTTCACGGTCATGATGTCTTCCTTGTGAGGGGGCTGGTGCGCGGGGCCTGCATCTTTTTCTCAATACAGATCAAGGGCTTACACGCGCTAGCGGGATTTAAGCGGAGGCACACGCGTGCCGCGCGCAAAACTGGGCAACCCGCGATTCTAATCGGCTGGAGACACCCCTTTTGGCCAGGCCGGAGGTCTGCACGCGGAGATTTCACCTCCATCGCCTTTACAGTGGCTGCGATTCGCCATTGCCCACAGGAATGCCCATGCTCCTACAGCGACTGTTCGCCGCCCTCGCCTTCACCCTGATCCTCGTATTCGGCATGCCATCGCCCGCGCTGGCCAAGACAGCGGGCGCGCCGGCGACGAAAGAGCCGACCATCCAGCAGATTTATGAGGCGGCGAATGGCGGCAGGATGGCGGAAGCCGACGCGATGATCGCGAAGGTGCTGAAGAACCACCCCAACAGCGCGAAGGCCCACTACGTTCACGCCGAACTCCTCGCGATGAACGGCAAGCTCGACGACGCCAGGGACGAACTGTCACAGGCCAAGGAGCTGTCACCCGGCCTCAAGTTCGCAAAGGCCGACTCGGTCGCCAAGCTCGAACGCAAGCTCGAGAAGCCAGCCGAGATCAAGGCCGAGCCACCGCCGCCCGTGCCCAGCCCGGTCAGCGCGCCAGCCCTTTCCCCCGAGAAGGCGGACACCGCGTCGTCATCCGGCCCGATCCCCTGGACTCCGATCGGCATCGTGGCCCTGTTCATCGTCGCCTACCTCGTCTTCCAGCGGCGCAGGCGCGCCACCACTTTCGATGTGCCTGCCGCCGCTGGCGCGCCACGGTTCTCCAGGCCCACCAGCGATTCGTCGATGGGCTATAGCAGGGCCGACGAAGACCGGGAGTACTCCGCGCCGGCTCCTGCAACCAGCCAGGGTCCGGGCATCGGCGGTGCGCTGGCGGCCGGGGCCGCAGCAGGCGTCGGCGCAGTGGTCGCTGGCGAAGTGCTGCGCCACCTGCTGAACGACCGCTCCGACGACAACCGGGGCAGCACGATCAACATCTTCAACAACCACCGCGACAGCCACGGCAACGCCAGCATGGGCCGCAGCCTCTGGCCCTCGTCCGACCCGGAGCCGGAGCAGCAACCCGACCGCAGCTTCGTGGACAACGACTTCGGCATCAAGGACACGAGTTCCTGGGACGACTCGAGCAGCAGTAGCAGTTCCGACAGCAGCAGTAGTGACAGCGGAAGCAGCGACAGCAGTAGCAGCAGCGACTGGTAGAAGGCAGAAGGTAGAAAAGAAAAAGCCCCGCTCCTTGCGAAACGGGGCTTCTTCACTGCTCGATAGACGGGCTACATAGCAGGGCTGGTGCGCGGGGCCGGACTCGAACCGGCACGTTCTTGCGAACGTCAGGACCTAAACCTGGTGCGTCTACCAATTTCGCCACCCGCGCAGTGCCAATCTTTCAGGTGAATGCAAAAGCGGACGGTCCCTTTGCACCATGGAAGCCCATGGGCCAAAGACCATCCGCTTGAAATCGGTCAACTTTCGATTTTAAACGCTAATCGGCGCCTCTTTTGGCTCCCGCTTCACACGAAATGCCGCTGCATACATTGCCGGCAAGGCCAGCAGCGTCAGAACCGTAGCCACGATCAGCCCGCCCATGATGGCGACTGCCATCGGACCCCAGAACACGCTGCGCGACAGCGGGATCATGGCCAGCACCGCCGCCGCTGCCGTCAGCACGATCGGCCGTAGCCGCCGCACCGCCGACTCGACAATCGCGTCCCACGCCGGCACGCCCGCCGCACGGTCGAGCTCGATCTGGTCGATCAGGATCACCGCGTTGCGCTGGATCATGCCCATCAGCGCGATCACGCCCAGCAGCGCCACGAAGCCGAAGGGCCGGTTCAGCACCAGCAGCGCGCCGGCCACACCGGCAATGCCCATCGGGCCGGTGATGAACACCAGCAGCGAACGGCTGAAACTGTGCAGCTGCAGCATCAGCAGCGTGAACACCAGGAACAGCATGATCGGCACGCCGGCCACGATCGAGGCCGAGCCTTTGCTGCTTTCCTCCACCGCGCCCGCCACCTCGATGCGGTAGCCGCCCTGCCCGGCCGCCACCCAGCCGGCTTCGAGCTCGCGCAGCTTCGGCAGCAGTTGCGCCGTCACGGTCGCGCCCTGCAGGCCCTCGATCACGTCGCCCTGCACGGTGATGGCGTAGTCGCGGTTCTCGCGCCACATCACGCCCGGCTCCCAGGTGAACACCGGCTTGGCGATCTGCGTGAGCGGAATCGAACGACCCGAGGTCGTCGGGATGTATGCGTTGCCGATGTCCGAGATGGCCTGGCGTTCGTCGGGCGCCTGGCGCAGCACGATGTCGATCAGCAGGTCGTTCTCGCGGTACTGGCCCACGGTGGTGCCGCTGAACATGGTCTTCGAGGCTTGCGCAATGGCCTGGCTCGTCACGCCGAGCGCGCGCGCCTTGGCCTGGTCGATCTCGAGGCGGATCACCTTCACCGACTCGTTCCAGTTGTCGTTCACGCCGCGCATGTTGGCGTTGTCGCGCAGCACGGCCTTCACTTCGTCGGCATGGCCGCGCAGCAGCGCCGGGTCAGTGCCGATCACGCGGAACTGCACTGGGTACGGCACCGGCGGCCCGTTGGGCAGCAGCTTGACGCGGCCACGCACCTCGGGAAACTCCTGCGCCAGCACCTGCGGCAGCTTGATGCGCAGCGTCTCGCGCACCTTCAGGTCCTTGGCGAGCACGATCAGCTGCGACACGTTGGTCTGCGGAAACACCTGGTCCAGCGGCAGGTAGAAGCGCGGCACGCCGGAGCCGATCCAGGTGCTGACCGTCTTCACGCCGGCCTCCTGCATCACGCGCTGCTCGACGCGCTTGGCCACTTCTTCGTTGGCGGCGAAGGAGGTGCCTTCAGGGAACCAGAGGTCGACCAGGATCTCGGGCCGGCTCGAATCGGGGAAGAACTGCTGCTGTACCTTGCCCATGCCGACGATGCCCAGCGCAAAGATCAGAATCGTGGCGCCGATGGTCATCCAGCGGTGCTGCACGCACCAGTTCACCGTGCGGCGGAAGACGTTGTAGAACGGTGTGTCGAACAGCTCGTGCGGCGGCGCATCGGGGTCGTGCGGCTTCACCTTCAGCAGCAGCGTGCCGAGGTACGGCACGAAGTACACCGAGACGATCCACGACAGCACCAGCGCGATCACAGTCACCGCGAAGATCGCGAAGGTGTATTCGCCCGTCACCGACTTGGCGATACCGATCGGCAGGAAACCCGCCGCGGTGATGAGCGTGCCGGTAAGCATTGGCTTGGCTGTCACGTCGTAGGCGAAGGTGGCGGCGCGGACCTTGTCGTAGCCCTCTTCCATCTTCCGCACCATCATCTCGACCGCGATGATCGCGTCGTCCACCAGCAGGCCAAGCGCGATGATGAGCGACCCCAGCGATATCTTGTGCAGCCCGATGCCGAAGTAGTTCATCGCCAGGAAGGTCACGGCCAGCACCAGCGGAATGGTGATTGCCACCACCAGCCCCGGGCGCATGTCGATATACCAGCCGAAGCGCCCGCCCTTGTGCAGGCCGAGCGAGATGATGCTCACGGCCAGCACGATGGCCACGGCCTCGATCAGCACGCCGACGAATTCGTTGACCGAGCTCGCAACCGACACCGGCTGGTCTTGCACCTGCGCCAGCTTCACGCCGGCCGGCAGGCGCTGGTCGATGGTGGCGGTGGTGGCCTTCAGCGCCTTGCCCAGCGCGATGATGTCGCCGCCCTTGGCCATCGACACGCCCAGGCCAATCACTTCCTTGCCCTGGTGGTGCATCTTGACCGACGGCGGATCGATGTAGCCGCGGTGGATGTCCGCGATGTCGCCGAGCTTGATCTGGTTGCCCGAGCTGCCGCGAATGGGCATCTCGCGCAGCTGGTCGACGCTGGTGAACTGGCCTGCGACGCGCACCTGCACCACGTCCTGCGGCGACTGGATCGTGCCCGCGCTCTCGATCGCGTTCTGCGAACCGAGCTGCGCCAGCACCGCGTTGAAGTCGAGCCCCAGCTGCGCCAGGCGCTTCTGCGAAATCTCGATGTAGACCTTCTCGTCCTGCACGCCGAACTGGTCGACCTTGGCAACATCCTTCACGCGCAGCAGTTGCTGGCGCACGTCGTCGGCCAGCGTCTTGAGCTCGGCGTAGCTGAAGCCGTCGCTCTCCAGCGCGTAGATCACGCCGTAGACATCGCCGAAGTCGTCATTGAAGAACGGCCCCTGCACACCGGCTGGCAAGGTGGCGCGCATGTCGCCGATCTTCTTGCGCACCGTGTACCAGACGTTGGCCACCTCGGTGGACTTCGACGAGTCCTTGATGTTGAAGATGATCTGCGACTCGCCGGGCTTCGAGTAGCTGCGGATCTTGTCGGCGTACGGCGCTTCCTGCAGCGTGCGTTCGAGCTTGTCGGTGACCTGCTCGGCCACCTGCTGCGCGGTGGCGCCGGGCCAGTAGGTGCGCACCACCATTGCGCGGAAGGTGAACGGCGGGTCTTCGTCCTGGCCGAGCTGGAAGTACGCGAAGGCACCCAGCACCATCAGCACCACCATCAGGTAGCGCGTGAGGGGCGCATGGTCCAGCGCCCATTTGGAGAGGTTGAAGCCGGCGGGCTTTTCAGTGGGAGTCGCTGTGCCGTCGCTCATTTGCCGGCACCCGCTGCGATCTCCTTGTTCGTCGCAGCGACAGCCGCGACGGGCTGCGCCGATTCCTTCGCACCGGCATTGGCGGCGGCCGCTGCCGCCTCCTTGGACTGGTAGATGGTGACCTTCTGCCCCGGCGACAGCACGTGCACGCCAGCGGCCACGACCATCATGCCGGGCGCGATGCCACCGGCGATCACGGCCTCATTGCCGTCGGCCGTGGCAACCTGCACGGTCTGCGAACGCACAGTCATGGTCGACTTGTCGAGCACCCACACGGCCGAGCCCTTGCCTTCCTGGCGCAGCGCGCTGGTCGGCAGTTTCATCACCGTGGTGGTGCCGTGCGCGAGTGCCTGCGGACGCGCATAGACCGTGGCGCCGAGCGGCGGAGAGGTGGCCGCGTCGATGGTGACCTTGACCGAGTAGGTGCGCGTGACCGCGTCTGCACTGGCCGCCACTTCGCGCACCTGGCCCTGCAATTCGTTGCCGCCCGACCAGCCGCGCACCGTGACGGGCGAGCCGGCCTTGATCAGCGTGGCGCGGTCTTCGGGCACCGCGAACACCACGTCGCGCGCGCCGTCTTGTGCAATGCGCACGACCGGCGTGCCGGCTTGCACCACCTGGCCCGGTTCGGCCTCGATGGCGGTGATGATGCCGGCCACGTCGGCCACCAGCGTCGTGTAATTGGCCTGGTTGCCTTGCGAGGCGAGCTGCGCCTGCGCCTGCTCGAGCTGGGCCTGCGCGGCCTTCCAGGTGGTTTCGCGGCGCTCCAGCTCGGCACCGCTGATGAAGTTCTGCGCACGCAGTTCGCTGTAGCGCTTGAGATCAGCGGCAGCCAGGTCGCGATTGGTCAACGCTGCGGCCTGCTGGGCGCGTGCGGCTTCAGCGGCGAGACGGTAGTCCTGCGGATCGAGCTGGGCCAGCACCTGGCCGGCCTGCACGTGCTGGCCGAGTTCGGCCTGGCGTTTGGTGATCTTGCCCGCCACGCGAAAGCCCAGGCGCGACTCGACACGCGCTCGCACCTCGGCGGAAAACTCGGGCTGGGCATCGAATTCGCTCGCCCCGACGGTCACGAACTTGACCGCGCGAACGGGGTCCTCGGCTGCGGGTTTCGGCGAACAGCCGGCCAAAAAGATGGCAGGAAGCAGCAGCCAGGCGGCGCTGCGGACACGTGACGAGAGGACGGCGGAGGCGGTCATGAAACACCCTGGAAAGGACGAACCGGATCATTACTGACCCACTGGTTAGTAATTTAGGGTAAACGTGAACTACTGTCAATGACCCGCCGGTCACTAGGTGCGTTGGCCCATCTCCACAAGCCGGTTGTCGGGCAGCTCGAAATAGTCCGAAGCCCGCCCCGCATTGCGCTGCAGCCAGCCGAACAGCACCCTCCGAACCGGGTTCAGGCCCGGCAGGTTTTCCTCGCCGACCGAAGCGCGCGAGACGAAGTAGGACGTCTTCATCGAATCGATCGCCAGCGTCTTCTGGTAGGCCAGGATGCGGATGAACTCGGGCACATCGGGCCGCTCCATGAAGCCGTGGCGCGCGGTAACCATCCAGATGCCTTCCATCAGCTGCTCGGCCTCGATGCGGATGCGTGCATCGACGCGCGGCGTGTCGCAGGGGAGCACGCGCAGCACGATCACCTGCTCGTGCAACACCTGGTTGTGCTTGAGGTTGTGCAGCAGCGCATGCGGCACCGCCGTGGCGTCGGGGTTCAAAAACACCGCCGTGCCGCTCACCCGGTGCGGCATGTGCAGCGCCAGCGATTCGACGAACGGCCGCAGCGGCAGGCTCTCGGCTGCGGCGGCCTCCAGCCCCAGCCGGCGGCCCTTGGCCCAGGTGGTGAAGACCACCATCACCACGGCCGCCACTGCCAGCGTGAGCCAGCCGCCCTCGGCCACCTTCAGGCTGTTGGCGATCACGAAGGTCAGGTCGACCACCACGAAGGCCGCAACGCCGACCACCACCGCCACCTTGTTCCAGCGCCACAGCCCCCAGGCCACGATGCCGGCCAGCAGCGTGGTCGTCACCATCGTGATCGACACCGCGATGCCGTACGCAGCCGACAGCGCACCAGAGCTACGGAAGCCCAGCACCAGCAGCAGCACGCCCACCATCAGCAGCCAGTTGACGGCGGGCACGTAGATCTGCCCGATGGCCGTGCCCGAAGTCTGTATCACCCGCATGCGCGGCAGGTAGCCCATGCGCATCGCATGTGCCGTGAGTGAGAAGGCGCCCGAGATCACCGCCTGCGAGGCGATCACCGTCGCCATCGCGGCCAGCACCACCATCGGCAGCACGCCCCACGCGGGAAAGAGCCGGAAGAACGGGTTGTCGATGGCAGCCGGGTTCGCGAGCACCAGCGCGCCCTGCCCGAAGTAGTTCAGCACCAGTCCCGGCAGCGCGATGAACAGCCACGCCAGCCGGATCGGCTTGGCACCGAAGTGCCCCATGTCGGCATAAAGCGCCTCGCCACCCGTGAACGCCAGGAACACCGCACCCAGCACCGCCAGCGACTGCGCCCGATGCTCGACAAGAAAGCCCACGGCGCGACGTGGGTCCAGCGCCGCCAGCACCTGCGGCTGCTGCAGCACCTGCCACAGCCCGGCTGCCGCCAACACGACGAACCACAGCAGCATGACCGGCCCGAAGATCTTGCCGACCACGCCCGTGCCCTTCTTCTGCACCATGAAGAGAGCAACCAGGATCACCACCGTGATCGGGATCACCGCGCGCTGCAGCACCGGCGCCTGTACCTCCAGCCCCTCGACCGCCGACAGCACCGAGATGGCCGGCGTGATCAGGCTGTCGCCGTAGAACATGGCCGCCCCCACCAGGCCCAGCATGCCGATGACGTTCCACACCCACGGCTTGGTCTTTGGCCCGGCTACTGCGCTGCGCGCCAGCGCCTGCAGCGCCAGGATGCCGCCCTCGCCGTCGTGGTCGGCGCGCAGCACGAACACCACGTACTTCAGCGTCACCACGAACATCAGCCCCCAGAAGATCAGCGAGAGCAGCCCCAGCACCGAATCGGGCGAGAACGGCACGCCGTGCTCGGGGTTCATCGTTTCCTTGAAGGCATAGAGCGGCGAGGTGCCGATGTCGCCGAACACAACGCCCAGCGCCGCGATCATGAGCGTGGGCCCTTTCGGATGCGCCGCCTCGCCGTACGCTGAAACCTGGGGCCCGGGAGCCGAAGCGGATGCTTTCATGAAGCGGGGAGTTCAAAGTGGCGACGCTGCGAGCATAGTGCCCGGGCTTTGCATCGTCGCTGACAATCGTGGCGTGTCCGCCACTCCCCACCTCGCTGCGCCGCCGGCGCACTACGAAAACTTCCCCGTCGCCTCGTGGCTGTGCCCGCCGCACCTGCGAGCGCCCATTGCCGCGATCTACCACTTCGCGCGCACCGCCGACGACATTGCCGACGAAGGCACCGCCTCACCCGGCGAGCGCCTGGCCGAACTGCACGCCTATCGCGAAGAACTCGCCGCCGCCGCCCGTGGCGAAGTGCTCCCGTCGTCCCGCTGGCCGCACGTATTCGGCCCGCTGGCCCACAGCATCGCCCAATACGGCCTGCCCGAAGACCTGCTCGCCGACCTGCTGAGCGCCTTCATGCAGGACATCGAGAAAACCCGCGACCGCGGAACCTACGCCGACCGCGCCGAGCTGCTCGACTACTGCCGCCGCTCCGCCAACCCAGTCGGCCGCCTGCTGCTGCATCTCTACGGCGTGCACGACTCCGAGGCGCTGGCGCAGAGCGACGCCATCTGCAGCGCGCTGCAGCTCATCAACTTCTGGCAGGACCCGAGCGTCGACCTGCCGCGCGACCGCTTCTACTTTCCGCTGACCGACTGTGCCCGCCGCAAGATGACGCGCGAAAACTTCAAGGTCTTTGCGCCACTCGCAAGCGCCCCGCCGCCGCAGGAAGCTATCAATCTGATAGCAGTCGTATCGCACTGGGCCCGCGAGCTCATGCACGAAGGCGCCCCTCTCGTGCACCGCCTGCCCGGTCGCGCCGGCTGGGAGCTGCGCCTCGTCGTGCAGGGCGGCCTACGCATCCTCGACAAGATTGAGGACCTGGGCTTCGACACCTTCTCGCAGCGCCCCACCATCGGCAAGACCGACGCGCCCGTGCTGCTCTGGAAGGCCATGCGGATGCGGAGACAATGGCGCCCCATGAAAGCAGCGCCTCCCCGATGAATCCCGAGCAATACGTGCAAGACAAGGCCGCCGCCTCGGGCAGCAGTTTCTATTACGCCTTCCTGTTCCTTCCCAAGCCGCGCCGCGCCGCGATCACGGCCTTCTACGCCTTCTGCCGCGAGGTCGACGACGTGGTCGACGAGGTCACCGACCCCGGCGTGGCCGCCACCAAGCTCGCCTGGTGGCGCACCGAGGTAGCCCAGTCTTTCGCGGGCACGCCGCGCCATCCGGTCATGCAGGCGCTGATGCCGCACACCGCGGCCTACGGCATCGAGGCGCGCCAGCTCAACGAAGTGATCGACGGCTGCCAGATGGACCTGGACCAGACCCGCTACCTCGACTTTCCCGGCCTCTCGCGCTACTGCCACCTGGTGGCCGGCGTGGTCGGTGAAGTCGCGGCGCGCATCTTCGGCCAGACCGACCCGCAGACCACCGCCTACGCCCACAAGCTGGGCCTGGCGCTGCAGCTCACCAACATCCTGCGCGACGTCGGCGAAGACGCCCTGCGCGGGCGCATCTACCTGCCGGTGAACGAGCTGCAGAAGTTCGACGTGAAGGCGCACGAGATCCTGAACCGTGTGCACTCCGACCGCTTCGTCACCCTGATGAAATTCCAGGCCGCGCGTGCCCACGTGGCGTATGACGAAGCGCTCGCCCTGCTCCCGCTCGCCGACCGCCGCACGCAGAAGCCAGGCCTGATGATGGCCAGCATCTATCGCACGCTGCTGCGCGAAATCGAGCGCGACAACTTCCAGGTGCTGAACCAGCGGGTGAGCCTGACGCCGGTGCGCAAGTTCTGGCTGGCCTGGAAGGTTCAGGCGCTCGGGCGCATTTGAGCTTGAAGAAAACGGCTGTCATCGGCGCCGGCTGGGCCGGCCTCGCCTGCGCGGTCGAGGCCACACGTCTCGGTCACGCCGTCACGCTGTTCGAAGCGGCGCACATGCCGGGCGGCCGCGCGCGACGGGTCGACAACATGCACGGGCTGGCGCTAGACAACGGGCAGCACATCCTGATCGGCGCGTACACCGCTACGCTGAAGCTCATGCGCGACGTTGGCGTCGATGTCGACAGCGCGCTGCTGCGCCTGCCGCTCTCGCTGCGCTTCGCCGATGGCGGCGGGCTCAAGCTGCCGCGGCTGCCCGCGCCGCTTGACCTGCTGGCCGGAATCTTCACAGCGCGCGGCTGGACGTGGCGTGACAAGTCCTCGCTGCTGCGCACGGCAATCGGTTGGCGGCTCTCGGGTTTTCGCTGCGCCGCCAGCACCACCGTCGCAAACCTGTGCACCGGCCTCACGCCCCGCGTGATGCAGGAGCTGATCGAGCCGCTGTGCGTCTCGGCCCTCAACACGCCCGTTGCGCAGTCGAGCGGTGAAGTTTTCCTGCGCGTACTCAAAGACGCCCTCTTCAGCAGCAGCGGCGGCGCCGACCTTCTGCTGCCGCGTGCCGACTTGGGCGCGCTGCTTCCCGACGCGGCGATCCGATGGCTGGCGCAGCATGGTGTCGTGACACGCATCGGCACCCGCGTGCGCGCCGTCACGCCTGAGACCGGGCAATGGCTCGTCGATGATGAAGTCTTCGACCAGGTCGTGCTGGCCTGCGCACCGTGGGACGCGGCCCGGCTCGTCCGTGCGTCCGGCCTGCAGGCGGATGCCTGGTGCGAAACCACCGAGGCCCTGCGCTTCGAAGCCATCGCCACCATCTACGTGCGCGGCGCCTCACCACTTGCAGAACCGATGCTCGCGCTGCGCAGCAACCCGGCCACGGCACCGGCGCAATTCGCGTTCGACCGCGGCCAGCTCACCGGTCTGCAAGGCGTGCTCGCGATGGTCGTGAGCGCCAATGAAACACCGCGCGAGGTGCTGGAAGAACAGGTAGTCGCTCAGGCGGCCGCACAGTTGGGCCAGACAAACCTGCAGCTCGTGCAGACCGTGGTCGAGAAGCGCGCCACCTTCGCATGCACGCCCGCACTTTCGAGACCCGCGTCGGCCATCGCCCCCGGCCTGCAGGCCTGCGGCGACTACATCGAAGGCCCCTACCCGGCCACGCTCGAAGGCGCGGTACTCAGCGGACTGGCGGCCGCAAAAGCATTGGCAGCCCCATGACGACCGAACTGCGCTATCTCGATTTCGACTACAGCGAAGACACCGAAGGCCACGGCACCTTCGATGCGATGGCATCCACCACGCCCGACAAGACGCCCGAGGTACAAGCCGAGATCGCGCAAGTGCTCGCCTGGGCCGAAGCCACGTTCCCCAACGCACGCGGCGCGCTCGAAGAAGGTGCCATGTGGGACTACGACCTGCAGCAGATGCAGGAAGAAGACGCGCGCTTCGTCACGCACACCCTCTCGCTCAGCGGTACAGCCGATTTCTGCGCGGCGCTGCGCGAACAGTTCGCGCTCGACTGAAGAAGAAAAGAATCAGGCCGTCTTGTTGGGCAAGCGCAGCAGGCTCAACCCCAGCAAGACGAACGCCCCACCCGACAGCTTGTTGAACAGCCGCGTGCGGCGCGGGTCCGACAGCTGCTTGCGCAGCAGACGCGCCAGCAGCACGTAGAACGCATGCGACAGCACCGAGGCAGCCGCAAAGGTCGTCGTCAGCACCGCGAACTGCATGGCGAGCGGTGCGTCCTGCGTGAGGAATTGCGGGAACAGCGCCGAGAAGAAAAGAATGCCCTTGGGATTGGTCAGCGCCACCGTCAGGCCATGCCCGAACAAGCGCCAGCTCGAACGCGGCGAGGCCGCGGCCGACGAGCCCTGCAGGTCAGCGAACACGCTGCCCTGGCTGCGCCATTGCTTGATGCCCAGGTAGATCAGGTAGGCCGCGCCGGCCAGCTTCAGCACCATGAATGCATGAGCCGAGGTCGAGAGCACCACGCCCAGCCCGGCCATCGCGGCGGCCGACACCATGAACAGGCCCGTCGCATTGCCGAGCGAACTGATCATTGCGCGTCGCGGGCCCACGCTCATCGAATTCGAGACCGCGAGCAGCACTGCCGGTCCAGGTGTGAAAGCGACGAGCAGCGTAACGCCGCAGAAGATGAGCCAGTTGGAGAAATGCACTTTGGGGTTCCTGCCCGGCGCGAGGCCGCAAGACGTTGAGACAGACGGGAAACTATAGTCAGCCCGGCGAATCGCTGCAGACGCCGCGCCAATACCCCTCATCAGCCCACCTCACGGAACAGACACCCATGGTCACCTGCTACCTGCGCTACATCGTCGATCCCTACAAGCTCAAGGAATTCGAGCACTACGGCAAGCTCTGGATTCCGCTGGTCGAGAAGTTCGGCGGCCAGCATCACGGCTACTTTTTGCCGTCGGAAGGAGTCAACAACGTTGCGCTGGCGATGTTCACGTTTCCCAGCCTGGCGGCCTACGAAAAGTACCGCGCCGATTCGATGCAAGACGCCGAATGCCAGGCCGCATTCAAGTACGCAGAAGAAACCCGCTGCATCCTCAGCTACGAACGCAGCTTCTTCCGCCCCGTCTTCAAATAGCGCCTCAGGCGCCCAGCGCCATGCACAGCGCGTGCAGGTTCGGCACGATCAGCTGCGGCCGCGCACCGTGCACCCACGGCCGCTCGTCGCGCACCAGCCAAGCTGCCTGCATGCCGGCGCTGAGCGCGCCGACCACGTCGAGCTCGGCGTCGTCGCCCACGTGCAGCACGTCCTTCGGCAGCAGGCCGACCGAGGCCGCGGCGGCACGAAAGATCGGCGCGTGTGGCTTGCCGCTACCGAAGGCGCGTGCATTGAAAGCCGTGCGAAACCAGCGGCCGACGCCGGTCTTGTGCACATCGGCATTGCCATTCGAGATCGCAACCAGCGGATAGCGCTCGCTGAGCCACTTGAGCGCCGGCAGCGCGTCGTCGTACAGCGTCACGCGCTGGCGCTCGGCGAAGAAGGCATCGAAGGCCGGCTCGGCCAGCGCCGGGTCTTCTCCCGCCCGTGTGAGTGCGGTGCGAATCGACTCGCGTCGCAGCGCGCTCAGGTCGTGCGCGAGGTCTGAGCGCTCCTTGGCCGTGGCTTCACGCAGTTCGCGCAGGATGCCCGGCGTCATCAGCAGCGAGGCCGTCTTCGGCGCTTCGCGCAACAGCCATTCATGCAGCACTGCTTCGGCGCGCTCGATGGTCGGCCAGATCGGCCACAGGGTGTCGTCGAGGTCGAGAGAAATCGCCGAGATGCGCTTGAGATCGAGAGGCGTGGCGCTTGCGGAGGCCGTGGGAGCGGAAGTCATGCCCGAGAATATCGCATGCCTCCAAGCCATGAGACCGCCTCTCCAAGTACCCCGCACGCCCCCCGCACCGCCGTGCTCTGGTGCAACCTGGGCTCACCCGACGCCCCCACCGCCGCCGCCGTACGCCCCTATCTCGCCGACTTCCTGGGCGACCCGCGCGTGGTCGAGATCCCGAAGGTGCTCTGGGCGCTGATCCTGCACGGCATCATCCTGCGCACGCGGCCAGCCAAGTCCGCAGCCAAGTACGCGAGCATCTGGATGCCTGAAGGCTCGCCGCTCAAGGTGTGGACGCAAAAGCAGGCCACGCTGCTGGCCGGCTGGCTCGGCGAGCGCGGCCACCGCGTGACGGTGCGCGACGCGATGCGCTATGCCAGCCCGTCCATCGCCTCCCGGCTCGGCGCATTGCAAGCCGAAGGCGCCACGCGCGTGCTGGTGCTGCAGGCCTACCCGCAATACTCGGCCACCACCACGGCCAGCGTGATCGACGCAGTGAACGACTGGAGCCGCAAGCAACGCCGCGTGCCGGAGTTCCGCTTCGTCAACGACTACCACGACGACCCCGCCTACATCGAGGCGCTGGCGCAAAGCATCGAGCGCCACTGGAAGACCGAAGGCCGCGGCGAGGTGCTGCTGATGAGCTTCCACGGCATTCCCGCGCGCAACATCTCGCTCGGCGATCCGTATCAGGCGCAGTGCCTCGAAACCGCGCGCCTGCTCGCGGCGCGGCTCGGCCTTTCGAGCACCCAGTATCGCGTGACCTTCCAGTCGCGCTTCGGCCGCGCCAGATGGCTGGAGCCCTACACCGAGCCGACGCTGCGCGAGCTCGGCGCATCCGGCGTGAAGCGCGTCGATGTGGTGTGCCCGGGCTTTCCGGCCGACTGCCTCGAAACGCTGGAAGAAATCGCCATGGAAGGCCGCGAAGCCTTCCTGCACGCGGGCGGCAAGGCCTTCAGCTACATCCCCTGCCTCAACGACAGCCCCGCATGGATCACGGCGCTCGCGGACATTGCCGAGCGCAACCTGGCGGGCTGGCCGACAACAACGTCACTGCGTCCATGAAGAAAGAACTGGACGCTGCCCAGGCGTTCAGCCGGCCGACCTGCGCGCCAGCAACGCCTCGATCGCAGCCTCCATCTCGGCGTATTCCCCTTCGCCGAAATGCTGCCGCATCACCTGCCCCTTGCTGTCGGCCAGGTAGAACGCCGGCCAGTACTGGTTGTTGTAGGCCTTCCAGGTGGTGAAGCTGTTGTCCTGCGCCACCGGGTAGCGGATGTTGAAACGCTCGATCGCGTCCTGCACATTGCGCGTCGACTTCTCGTAGGCGAACTCGGGCGAATGCACGCCCACCACCACGAAGCCCTGGTCCTTGTACTTCTCGTACCAGCGCACCACGTGCGGCAGCGTGCGGATGCAATTGATGCAGGAGTAGGTCCAGAAGTCGACCAGCACCACCTTGCCGGCCAGCCCCTGCATCGTGAGCGGCTGCGAGTTGAGCCACTTGTCGATGCCCGCGAACTCCGGGGCCTTGCCGTAATCCCGCAGGCCTGGCGACGCAGCCAGCGCATTGCTCGCCGGCCATCCGCCGCCCACGGCCGCCACGAGCGCGGAGGCTCCCACGGCGAGCCCCGAGAACGACCTTCTGGACAACATGTTCATGATCGCAAACCTCGCTCTAATGTCAGACCGACAGCGGTCAGGCGCGATTGTTTGCGGCGCACGCCGTGCGTGCGCATGTGTCACGGCAATTTGAAGTTTGTCCCGGCGGCGTGAAGGCCGCCGGCCTTCAATACCTCAGAACTTGCCGAGGTAGTCCATCTTGCCCACCGGCATGCCCTTGTGGCGCAGCACGTCGTAGGCCGTGGTCACGTGGAAGAAGAAATTGGGCAGCGCGAACTGAAGCAGATAGCGCTGCGCGGTGAAATGCGCTTCGCCTTCGCGCGCCTTGATGGTCACGGGGCGCTCTTCCTGGCCGTCGATCTGCGCGCGCTCGACGCTGTTCAGGAAGTCCTGCGTCTTCACGATGCGCGCCAGCAGGTCGTCCCAGGTCTTTTCTTCGTCGGGAAAGCTCGGCGCGGTGATGCCTGCGATGCGGGCCGTACCCAGCTTGCAAGCATCGCTCGCGCGCTGGATCTGGCCGGCCAGCGTGAGCATGTCGGGTGCCAGGCGCGCCTCGACCAGCGTGGCCGGGTCGATGCCGTTGGCCTTGGCATGCACGAGGCTCTTGTCGAGCAGATGGGTGAGTTGGCCGAGTCCGCGGGTGAAGACGGGCACTGACAGGTCGTACAGAGAGAGCGTCATGGTGTTCGAGGCCTTGTTGTGGTTGGAAGCGGCGGCGATTGTCACGCCGCAGCTCCTTCAACGGCCGGCCGCCCGAATAAACCCTTCGATCGGCTCCAGTTGTTCGGGCACGTTCAGCGCGGGCGCGTGACCGCAGGCAGGCACTTCGATGACCTGCAGCCTGCCGGCCGCGCCTGGGCCCCGGCGCTTCATCTCCTCGATCACGCCGGGCAGCACCAGGTCGGACTCGGCGCCGCGCAGGCACAGCACTGGCGCCTCGATGGCGTCGTAGTGCGGCCAGATCAGGTAGTCGTTGTCGTGCGCGCTGAACTGGCGGACCATGGCCGGGTCGTAGTGCGGCGTGACGCGGCCGTCGGGCAGGCGGCGCGTGGAGCTCTCGGTCAGGCGGCGCCACTGCGCGTCGCTGAGCCAGCCGTAGGACTTGTAGACGGTGCGGAAGAAAGCCTCCAGCTCGGCCACCGTGTCGAATGCGGGCGGCTGGCCCGCATAAGCGCGGATGCGCTCGATGGCGGGCTGGGCCAGTTCGGGCGCGTTGTCGTTCAGCACCAGGCTCGCGATGCGCGCCTTCATGCGCGGCTCGAACAGGCCCGACGCGCAGACCGTGCCGATGGCGCCGCCCATCGAAGTGCCGACCCAGTGCACGCGCCCCAGGCGCAGCTCGTCGCACAGCGCATTGGCGATGCGTGCGTAGAACGCGAGCTTGTATTCCTCGTCAGGCAGCGGGCTCCACTGGCTCAGGCCACGGCCGATGGTGTCGGGGCAGATCACGCGGAACCCGCGTGACGCGAAGTGCTGCGCCAGCTCGTCCATGTCGCGGCAGGTACGCGCCAGGCCGTGCCAGGCAATGACCACCGGCGCCTCGGGCGCACCCCATTCGAGCCAGTGGACCTCGCGGCCCGCGAGCTGCGCGTAGCGGGAGAGTGGAATGTTGTTGTCGCTCATCGCGCCGCCCTCGCCCGCAGCTTGCCAACGATGCCGGTCGGAAAGTAATAGACCGACAGCACGAACAGCACGCCAAGCCACAACAACCAACGATCGGGCGACAGCAGCGCCGCCAGCCACGGCAGCCCGCTCGCGGCCTCGCTACCCAAGCGCAACAGGTCTTGCAGATAGCTCTGCGCCACCACGAACAGCACCGCGCCGATGGCCGCGCCGTAGATGGTGCCCATGCCGCCGATCACCACGATCAGCAGCACGTCGATCATGATCTCGAAGCTCAGCGAGGTGTCGGGTCCGTTGTAGCGCAGCCAGATCGCGAGCATCGCGCCGGCCAGCGTGGCGAACAGCGCCGACAACACAGCGGCCGTGGTGCGATACACCACCACGCGGTAGCCGATGGCCTCCGCGCGGAACTCGTTCTCGCGAATGGCCTGCAGCACGCGGCCGAAGGGCGAATTCACGATACGCAGCAAGGCCAGCACCAGTACCACCGCGGCCACGAACAGCAGGTAGTAGCACAGCAACCGGCCATCGAGGGAGACGCCGAGAAACGGTTCTTCCGAAAACTCGAAGCTCGGCGAGATCAGCTCGGGCAGCTTGAAGGTCAGGCCGTCTTCGCCGCCGGTGAAGTCCGACAACTGCGAGGCCAGCGTCTGGAAGGCCGAGGCCACGGCCAGCGTGATCATCGCGAAGAAGATCGCGCGCACCCGCAGCGAGAACAGGCCGATGGCGAACGAGAGCACCAGCGAGATCGCCAGCGATGCGCCCAGCCCCACCAGCACCGCGCCCCAGCTGGGGCCGAGCCGCGTCGCCGAAATCGCGATGCCGTAGGCTCCGATGCCGAAGAACATGGTGTGCGCAAAGCTCACGATGCCGGTGTAGCCAAGCAGCAGGTCGAAGCTGGCCACCAGCACCACGAACACCAGGATCTTGGCCGCGACGCTCAGCGCCTTCACGCCCGGAAAGATGAACGGCGCGAACGCAAGCGCGATGAACAACGCCAGCAGCAGCACGGCCAGCAGGCGGCTCTTCGGCATGTCGTTGGAGAGAAGTCGTTTCAGGAACATATCGTCTTCTTCCTCAACGGTTCGCCACGGGGTACACACCCTGCGGACGCCACAGCAGCACGGCCACCATCAGGAAGATGCTCGCGAACTGCGTGAGCGCGGGCAGCAAAAAGCCGATGTAGTTGGTCATCAGCCCCACCAGCAGCGCGCCAATGAGCGCCCCGCCCGTCGAGCCCAGCCCGCCGATGATGATCACGATGAAGATCAGCACGTTGACCTGCGCGCCCATCTGCGGCACCAGGTTCTGCTGGAACAGCCCCCACATCACGCCGCCCAGGCCGGCCAGCGCGCTGCCCACCACGAACACGCCGACGAACAGCCGACCGATGCGATAGCCCAGCGACTCGACCATCTCGCGGTCTTGCACGCCGGCGCGAATGAGCAGGCCGATCTTGGTGCGGCCCAGCGTCCATGCCAGCACACCGAACACCACCACGCCCACAGCCACTGCGAGCAGGCGGTACTTGCTGATAGCCGCGTCGCCGATCAGCAGCGAGCCGCGCAGCGCCTCGGGCAAAGGCAGCGGAATCTGCGCCGGGCCCCAGATTACCTTGATGAGCTCTTCGCCGATGATCATGCCGCCCATCGTGATGAGGATCTGCTTCAGATGCTGGCCGTACACGGGCCGCACGATGAAGCGCTCGAAGGCCAGGCCCACTGCGCCTGCGACCGCCATCGCGACGAGCATCGCCGGGAACACGGCGACAAGGTTGCGCCACAGCTCGCCAGAACCCGTCCAGTCGCCCATCAGGCCGAGCACGCTGCTCGCCACGAAGGCGCCCAGCGCGATGAACACGCCGTGGCCGAAGTTCAGCACGTCCATCAGTCCGAACACGAGCGTGAGGCCCGAGGCGATGATGAAGATGATCATGCCCATCGCAAGCCCCGCGACCGTGAGCGTGAGCCAGGTCGAGAAAGAACCCGTGAGCGGCAGCGCGACGAGCGCGAGGATCGGGGCCAGCAGCAGCGGCCTCCAGTCGAAGTCGAGCTTCATTGCTGCGCCTCCTCTTGCCCCCTCTCCCGCTTGCGGGAGAGGGTTGGGGTGAGGGCTGACAGCGCCGATACGAGGGCACGGCCGTTGCGCAGGCCGCCTGCCCTCACCCTAGCCCTCTCCCGCAAGCGGGAGAGGGGACAAGACATCAAGTACGTCATAGCGCGAGACCCAATAAAGATTGCTGTAATTGCGCGTCAGCCGAGAACGCCGCCATGGAGCCGCTGTGCACCACGCGGCCGTTGTCCATCACCGCGACGTTGTCGCCCAGTCGCTGGGCGAAGTTGATGTTCTGCTCCACCAGCAGGATGGTCACGCCGCTGCGCTTGAGCTCGGCGAAGGCGTCGATCATGTTGTTGATCATCACGGGCGCCAGGCCCTTGCTGGGCTCGTCGATGATGAGCAGCTCGCGCGGCTCCACGATGGCGCGCGACACGGCCAGCATCTGCTTCTGCCCGCCCGAGAGCTTGCCCGCCGGATGGTTCCAGAACTTCTCGACCGCGGGGAAGAGCTTGAAGATCCACTTCAGGCGCGTGTCGTCGATCTGTGCGGCATTCTTCGCGCCGCGCGCGGCGAGCAGCATGTTCTCCTTCACCGTGAGATCGGAGAAGATGCCCATGTTCTCCGGCACGTAGGCAATGCCCAGGCCGGCGATCTGCGGCGTGTGCTGCGCGGTGATTTCCTTGTCACCGAAGCGCACCCTGCCCTGCGACGCATGCCACAGGCCCATGATGGTCCGCAGCGTGGTCGTCTTGCCCGCGCCGTTGCGGCCCAGCAGCATGGTGAGCTGGCCCTTGGGCACGGCAAGGTCCACGCCATGCAGGATGTGATACGCCCCGATGTGCGTGTGCACGCCTTCGAGCGTCAAAAGATTCTGTGTGCTCATGCGGCCTCCTTCGCGACGCCCAGGTAGGCCTCTTGCACCACCGGCGAGGCGATCACCTCCGCCGGTTCGCCGTCGGCTACGAGCGTGCCGTTGTGCAGCACGATGATGCGGTCGGCGAGTTCGCGCACCACGTCCATCTTGTGTTCGACCAGCAGGATGGTCTTGCTCTTGTCCTGCTTCAGCTTGCGGATCAGGCCGAGGATGACGGGCGCCTCGGCCGCGTTCATGCCGGCCGTGGGTTCGTCGAACATGAAGACCTTGGGCTCCAGCGCCATCAGCAACGCCACTTCGAGCTTGCGCTGGTCGCCATGCGGCAGGCTCGCCACTGTCGCGCGCTCGCGCGACTTCAGCGCCACGTCGGCCAGGATCTGGTCGGCGCGCTCCGTCAGCGCCTTGTGGTCGCTCCAGATGCTCCACAGGTTGAGCCCGCGCCGGTGCGCACCCTCGCGCGTGGCCTGCACCGCGAGGCGCACGTTCTCCAGCACCGTGAGGTTGGGGAACAGGTTGGTCAGCTGAAAGGCCCGCCCCAGCCCCGCGTGCGTACGTGCGGATGGAGACAGGCCCGACAGCAGCTTCCCGTCGAGCGACACCGTGCCGGCGCTCGCCTTGAGCTGGCCCGAGATCAGGTTGAAGTAGGTGGTCTTGCCCGCCCCGTTGGGGCCGACGATGGCCGTCAGCGTGCCCGGCGCGAAAGCGCAGCTCACACTGTTGACGGCCACGTGCCCACCGAAGCGGATGGTCAGATCTCGGGTCTCAAGCATCGTTGTTGGTCATTGCGAATCGAAAGGAGAAATGAAGACCGGCATGCCTCAACAGGTGCCGATCACGTAGTAGTTGGGGCCCGTCTGCTTCAGCGTGGTCGTGACGTAGATGTTCCACAGCCCCATCGACTGTCCCGAGCCGTAGGCATAGGTGAGGCCCCACAGCGCATAGGCGCGCCCGGCCACGGTGTGCGAATAGTTGCTCGCGGTGTAGCACGTTCCGCCGCCGCCAGAGCCTGCGGTGGTCGCGCCCGTGGCTGCGGTCGACATCGCGCCTTCCACGTTGCTGGCGTCCAGCGCGGCCACGGTCCAGCTGTAGGTGGTGGAGGCGGCCAGGCCGGTGTCGGTGTAGCTGGTGGCGGCAACCGGCGCGGCGTTGACCTTGCTGCCGCCGCGGTACACGTTGTAGCCGCTCGCGCCCGTCACGCCGGCCCAGCCGATCACCATGCTGCTGCTGGTCGCGCCCGAAGTGCCCACGCCGGTAGGCGCAGGCAGGCCGCTTCCGCCCGAGGAGCCGGTGACGCGATCGATCATGGCCTTCATCGCCGCCATCTGCGGGCCCGACTTCTTCGCGTAGTTGGCGCTGTCGTAGCCCCACCAGTCCCAGCAGCTGTTGGTGGCGGCCGTGCTGGTCTGCGGATAGATCAGCACGATATTGTTGGTGTCGGCCCAGCGGTTGTAGCCGGTCTTGCGCACGTACTGGTCGCTCACGTCGGTGTAGTTCTGCTTGCAGCCGTGCAGCACCAGGTGCACGCGGCATGACGCGGCGGTGCAGGCCTGCGGCACGTAGATCCAGCCGGTGGCGGCCATGCCATGGCCGATGATGAACTCCGACTGGTTGAACTCGGTGAAGGTGCCGCCCAGCGTGCCGTTGTTACGCGGGTTCAGCGGCCCGTAGAGCTGCGTGAGGATCTCGCCTGCCAGGTCGAAGCCGCAGTTGTTGATGTATGGCGCGGCGGTAGTGCTGCAGGCGCTGCCGTAGTCGTCGGTGACCATCGCGTGGCCCGCGCCGATGTTGTTCTTGTAGACCGTGTTGGCCGTGGGCACGAAGCTCTGGTAGTAGGTCTTCAGGTCGTCCATCACCGCCTGCTTGACGGTGTTGTCGGACGTGCCCGAGAACAGGTAGACCTTGGAGCCGCTCATGTTCGACACCGGGTCGACCGCCCCGCTGGCCGCCCAGCTGTTGGTGGTGCTGACGAGCGTCGACACCGGGATGCTGGTGCTGTGCGTCATGCAGCGCCCGGTGGCGTTGACCACCGAACCTTCGGCGCAATAGAACGGCCCGCCCGCCACCACGCCGGCGCCGCGCTTGAATGTGGCCGAGTACGCCACGTGCAATTGCACTGCCATGAAGCCGCCCGCAGAGAGGCCCGACACGCTCACCTCCGCCGGATTGGCGCCGAGCGCCGGCAGCGGCACCGCCGCCGTCGCGGCATGCGCCGCCACCGTCATTACCGCGGCCGCGGCAAGTCCCTTCCAGTTCCATTTCATCGCTGGCATCGCTGTCTCCTTGTGTTGTGGGTATCGAACGCTTGCTTTGCAGAATGACGAATCGGCCGTGGGTCGCGACAGGTTGCGCGGACGCAGGCTGGCGCTTCGCCCGGCGGCCATCCGGGGCGAAAGGGGTGCAGCGCTTCCTCGAGCGCCGCGCGGGTCAGGGGTTGATCGGCGCTGTCGTGTTCAGCGCTTGTTCTTGATCGGGATGTCCATTTCCTCAGGCTTGATCTCGTGCACCAGCTCCGGCACGCCCCAGGCGAACGCCGGGTCGACCTTGATCTTGAAGTGATACATCGACTGCATCGCCTGGTGGTCTTCCTTGCGGAAAGTCATCTTGCCCTTGGGCGTGTCGAAGCTCATGCCTTCCATGGTGCTGATGAGCTTGTTGGTGTTGGTGTCGCCGTTGGTCTTCTTCAGCGCCGTCACCACCGCCATCGCGGCCGAGAAGCCGCCAGCGGTGAAGAAGTCCGGCGGCGTCTTGAACTGCTTGTAGTGCGCCGACACCATGGCCTCGTTCACCGGGTTCTTCGGAATGCCGAAGTAGTAGTAAGCCGCGCCTTCCATGCCCGGCAGCGACTTGTAGGCCGCCATGGCCGGCAGGATGTTGCCGCCGGTGGCGATCTCGATGCCGTAGCGCTTCAGGTCGAGGTCGACAATCTTGAACGGGTTGCCCGCGCCGGCCCACACGATCCAGATGATCTTGCGGCCAGGCTGGTCCTTCAGCTTGTCGATCAGGCGTTGCGCGCCGGCCGTGAAGTCGGTCGTGGTGGGCGGCAGGTACTCTTCATGAACCAGCTTGGCTTTCTTGAGCGCGGCGCCGAAGGCCTTCACGCCGTCGCGGCCGAAGGCGTTGTCCTGTGCCAGCGTGGCGACGGTAACGCCGGCCTTGTCGACGGCCACCGCGTTGGAGATCGCGTCCTGGCTCGAATTGCGGCCGGTGCGGAAGATGTATTTGTTCCACTTGTCGCCGGTGATCGAGTCGGCCACGGCGGGCTCGACCAGCAGGATCTTCTTGTATTCCTCGGCCACGGGCAGCATCGCCAGCGCCACGCCCGATGCAGTCGGGCCCACGGCCAGCGCGGCCTTGTCGTCGGAATAGGCAGCCGCCAGCAGCGACTTGCCGAGGTCAGGCTTGCCCTGGTCGTCCTTCTCGATGACCACGATCTTCTTGCCGTTGACCGTCATCGTGCCGCCGGTGGCGTAGTCCAGGCCCATCATGAAGCCGGTCTGGGTCTGCTTGCCGTAGGCCTCCAGCGCACCCGTCTTGCTGTAGATGTGGGCAATGCGGATTTCGTTGGACTGGGCCCATGCGGGGGCGGCTGCGGCACACGTGGCGAGCGCAGCCAGCGCGACGAGGTGGCGACGATTCATATTCATGTCTCCTGATATTGGTGACTGAATATTGCACAGTTCGTGCCACGCGCCAACTCGTTGATAACAAAGGCTTCTTCACTCGGAAGATGTGCCTTTCGCCTGAATTCAAAACACTTGTATTGCCTGAATTTCGGACAAGTGTATTTTTTGCAGTCAGGGTTTGCCAGAGGTTTGGCGCTGCGCGATCCACTGCTCGAACTGGCGCTGCGCCTGCAGCCTGAATTCGTTACGCGTGTGATTGCAGATGGCATGCGCGAGCCGCCGGTACTTTGGTTTTCGAACGCCGCCCAGGGTCGCGTCGAAAAGATGCTCGATGGTCGCCGAATCGGGCTTGTCGCGCGGTTCTTCGAAATCCATCGGCAAGCCGCACCAGTGGCAGTTGGATCCGAAAGACGATCTGAGTGCTTGCACGCTCATGGGTGATACGAAATGGGGGTGATGCGATGCCCCCATTCTCGGATCACTCGGACCGCTCAGAGCATCTACACCGCGAGGCCGATGACTGCACGCGCGGTGTAGCCAGCGGTGGCGCTGCCCGACATCGTGGGCGTCATCGCCGCGATCTGCGCGGCCGTGTTGTCGCCGAAGACGTTGTCGGTGGACAGCGACACCGCCGCCAGGTTGGCCACGCTCGCGCTGTAGCCGGTGACGTTCGGGTAGATCGCATTGCAGACGTCGCTCGGCATGGCCAGCTGCGAGGTGAGCACGGAGTTCTTACCGGTGGTGGCGGCCGACAGGCTGGTGAACACCTCGAAGTGCATGTGCGGCCAGCGGCCCGAGTAGCAGGCCGGGAAGATGGTCGTGAAGCTCACCTGCCCCGCGCTGTCGGTGACCTGCACGCCGCGCAGGTAGCTTTCGGCCGAGGCCGTGTACAACGAATAGTTGCCACTGCGGTCGCAGTGCCACAGGTAGATCGCATAGCCCGCCAGCCCGGCGCAGCTGGCATTGGTGTTCTGCAGCGTCAGCGTGATCGTCAGGGCCACGCCTTGTGCCACGGTGCTCGAACTGATGAAGCTGCTGCGGATGTCGCTTCGCACGATGCCGCTGGCGGTGAGCACGTCGGAGGTCGAGCCGGAGGCGGTGTTGGTGCCGTCCGCGGGATAGGGGCCGGACGTCTCCGCGGGCAAGGCGGGGCACGCGCTGCTGCTGGTCGTGGTGGTTGTGCTGGTCGACGTGCTGGAGGTCGTACTCGTGCTGGCTGCCGTGGTGCCCGACGTCGCCGCGGCGCTTACGGCAGCAGCGGTCAGCGCACTGGCGCCGCTCGAATCGCTGCCGCCGCCCCCACCGCAACTGGCCAGCAACGCCGAGGAAGAAAGCCAGAGCAAGGCTCGGCGGCGCTCCAGGAGTTGTGCCTCCATGCGCGGAAGGTCTTCTGCCAGGCTGTGGCCGTGGTGCTGCGATTCGGGGTGGGCGCCGAAGGTTTTCATGTGGGGTTTCTTGCAGGTTAAAACCCGCAGCTTCCACAAGCCGCTTTGCGCACAAATTTCACCGTGTTGCAGCTTTGTTGCCGAACGCGGCCGGCCCGCAGGCCTGAACGCTTCTTCAGCGACCCGGATTCGTCATGCGCTCATACAGCGTAGCGCGCGAAATGCCGAGCAGCCGCGAGGTGGCGAGCTTGTTGCCGCCCGTGCTCGCGAGCGCGGCGGCAATGGCCTTGTGCTCTAGCTCCGCAATCTGCTGGGCCAGCGGCCGCAGCAGCGCACCCTCTTCGTCGCCCGACAACTGCTGCATGGCGTCAGGCGGCGCAATCTGGTCCAGCCCGGCTTCGCGCAGGATGCGTTCGAGCTGCACGGCGTCTATGCGCTGCGAGTCGCTGCGCATGGTCACCTGCTCCAGCACGTTGCGCAGCTCGCGGATGTTGCCGCGCCAGTGCTGGCCCGCGAGCAGCGCGAGCGCGTCGGGCGTGAGCTCGGGCGGCGCCTCGCCGCTGCGCAGCGCCATGTCTTCACCCAGTGCCTCGACCAGCGCGGGAATATCCGCGCGCCGCTCGCGCAATGGCGGCACGCGCAGCGGCAGCACGTTGAGGCGGTAGTAAAGGTCTTCGCGGAACTGCCCGCGCCGCACCAGCTCGGGCAGGTCGCGCGAGGTGGCGGCGATCACGCGCGCATCGAAGGGCACGAGCTTGTTGGAGCCCAGCGGCTCGATCTCGCCTTCCTGCAGCGCACGCAGCAGCTTGGCCTGCAGGCCCAGCGGCATGTCGCCGATCTCGTCGAGGAACAGGCTGCCGCCGTCGGCCAGCTTGAACTTGCCTTCGCGGCCCTTGCGGTCGGCGCCGGTGAAGGCGCCGGGCGCGAAGCCGAAGAACTCGGCTTCGAGCAGCGTGTCGGGCACGGCCGCGATGTTGACGCTGACGAACTGCCCCTTCGCGCGCGCAGACGACGCATGAATCGCGTGCGCCAGCAGTTCCTTGCCGGTGCCCGTTTCACCCAGCAGCAGCACCGGACTGGCCGATTGCGCCGCACGCCGCGCATGCCGCTTCACCTCCACCGCCGCCGGGCTGCTGCCGATGAAGCTCGCGAAGGTGTACTTGGAGCGGCGCTGACCGTCGGGCGCATGCTGATAGAGCGGGTTGTTGCGCTGGCTCGCGAGTTCGCGCCGCGCATCGTCGAGGTCGCGCTGCAGCAGCGCAAACTTGCTGATGAGCGGCTGCAGCGTGGTCTCGGGCTGATCGAAGAGCACGATGCCGATGGCGCCGATCACGTCTCCCATCCCTCCTTCGCCGCCCCCGCGCTCTTCGCGCAGCGGGATGCGGCTGACCACGAAGGTGCCGGCCTTGTTGGTCAGCAAGTCGATCAATATCGGCTCACCGGTCTCGAGCACGCGCCGCATCTGCGTGTTGGGAATCACGTCTTCCACCATGTGCCCCATGAACTGGTCGATGGAAGAAAAGCCCAGCGCCGGCAGAAAGCGCCGGTAGCCTTCATTCACCCACACGATGCGCCCGCTGCTGTCCACGAGGAACATGCCCTGGCTGATGCTTGAAAACAAATGAAACATCGAGCGCGCGGCCAGCGCGAGGATCCCTTCGGCATCGAGGGGCAATGTGGGCGGTGCGGTGGGGGCGGCGGGCATGGCGCGAATCGTAGCGCGCATCAAACCGCAACAAACCGGGCATCAAATGCCTTCAGGAAATGCTCAGGATCCGGCCCGCGGACAAAACCCTTCAGCAAGCCTTAAGTAAATCAATCGTTTGATTTCATGCATGGTGTAATGCCGGGCATGAACGCGAGAGACCCGATCACCCAGGCCCCGCGCCGCGCACCGCGCAGCGATGGCGCCGAGGCACGCCACAGGCTGCTCCACACCGCGCTGCGGCTGTTCGCGCAAAAGGGGTTTGCCAAGACCTCCACGCGCGAGATCGCCCGCGAGGCCGAAGTCAACATCTCGGCCATCAGCTACTACTTCGGCGACAAGGAGGGGCTGTACGCGGCCACCTTCAGCGAGCCGATGGGCGGCGACTCCAGCGACCTGATCGCCGTCTGCAATGCACCCGGGCAGTCGCTCGAAACCACGCTGCGCCTGTGCATGGTGTCCATGATCGACCCGCTCAAGCAGGGCGAGATCGTGCGGCAATGCATCCAGCTGCACATGCGCGAGATGCTGGAGCCGACCAGCCGCTGGGCCGAGGAGCTGGAGCGCGACATCAAGGGCCCGCACCGCGCCATTGCCGACCTGCTGTGCCGCCACCTGAAGGTGGAGCGGGCCGACGACGACATCCACCGCCTGACCTTCGCGATCACCGGGCTGTCGATGCAGCTCTACGTGAGCCAGGATTTCATCGAGGCCATCCGCCCATCGCTGCTGCGCACGCCGCGAGCCATCGACACCTGGGCCGATCGCCTCACGGGCTATGCGCTGGCGCTGGTGGAGGCCGAAGCGGCCCGCCGCCGCGCCGAGAGAAAGCTGAAGAAATGATGAGAAGACTCCGACTGAAACTGATGACAGCCCTCTGCCTGGGCATCGGCCTCGCAGGCTGTTCGCTGACGCGCCCGCCGGCGCAGGTGGAAGCACCGATCCCCGCGCAATGGCACGCCCCCCTGCCCCACGGCGGCTCGCTCGCGTCGCTGGCCGACTGGTGGCGCCAGCTCGACGATCCGCTCCTGGTGGAGCTGATCACCGCCGCCGAAGCCGCGAGCCCCAACGTCGCCAGCGCCGCGGCACGCGTGGCCGAGGCGCGCTCCACGCGCGTGCAGGCCGGAGCCGCTCTGCTGCCGAGCCTGGACGGCACGGCCTCGGCCAGCCGCGGCACCTCGGGCCTTTCTTCCAGCAGCAGTTCGAGCAGCAGCCTCTCGGCCAGCACGCCAATCACCACGCTGCAGGCTGGCCTGCAGTCGAAGTGGGAAGTCGATCTGTTCGGCCGCCTGCGCGCCGACCGCGACGCAGCCGAAGCCAAGCAGAACAGCGCCAACGCCAAGTGGCACGACGCCCGCGTGGCGGTGGCGGCCGAGACGGCCAACGCGTATTTTTCCGAGCGCGCCTGCCAGCAGCAGCTGCGCGTGTCCGAAGCGGACGCGCGTTCGCGCTCGGAAACCGCGCGGCTCAACGACCTCTCCGCAAAGGCCGGCTTCACCGCGCCGGCCGATGCCGCGCTGGCACGCGCCAGCGCCTCCGATGCCTCGGGCCGGCTCACGCAGCAGCGCGCCCAATGCGCGGTGCAGCGCAAGGCGCTGGTGGCGCTCAGCGGCATCGACGAAACCACGCTCGAACAGAAGCTCGCCGCCTCGCCCGCACAGCGCGCATTGCCGGTCGTGGGCAGCATCGCCAGCGTGCCGGCCGAGGCTATCTCGCAGCGGCCCGATGTGTACTCGGCCGAACTCGGCGTGGCCTCGGCCAGCGCCGACGTGGGCTCGGCCGAGGCCGAGCGCTACCCCAAGCTCACGGTGTCGGGCTCCATCGGTCGCACGCAGTACCGTGTCGACGGCCTGCGCCAGTCGCTCGAAACCTGGACGGTGGGCCCGATCTCGCTGACCGTGCCGCTGCTCGACGGCGGCTCACGCAAGGCGAACATCGATGCCGCCAAGGCGCGCTACGCCGAAGCCGTGTCGCTCTACCGCTCCAACGTGCGGCAGGCGGTGCGCGAAGTCGAAGAAGCGCTGGTCAACCTCGACGCCACCGACGCCCGCACCACCGACGCCGATGCCGCGGTGAAGAACTACCAGGCCTCCTTCGACGCCACGCAGGCTCGCTACAGCAGCGGCCTCGCGAGCCTGTTCGAGCTGGAAGACTCGCGCCGCACGCTGTTCACCGCGCAGACCGCGCGCGTCACGCTGCAGCGCGAGCGCACCGAGGCATGGGTTGCGCTGTACCGCTCGATGGGCGGCGGCTGGAATCGCCAGTCGGCCTCGGCCCCATCTTCCGAATCGTCCTCAATGACCTCCACCCCGGCCACCAAGGTCGCGACGTCGCCATGAAATCAATGAAGCGTTCCACCCTCGTCATCGCGCTGATTGCGCTGGTCGTCGTCATCGCGGCGATCTTCTTCATGACGCGCGGCAAGCCGTCGGACAAGTCGGCCGATCCTGCCGCAGCAGCCAAGACCAAGGACGGCGCCCACTCGCCCAAGCCCGCGCTGACCGTCACCGTCGCCAAGCCTGAAGCCACCGAGCTGATGCTCACGCTCGCAGCCAACGGCAACGTGGCCGCCTGGCAGGAGGCCGTGGTCGGCTCCGAGTCCAACGGCCTGAAGCTGGCCGAGGTGCGCGTGAACGTGGGCGACCTGGTCAAGAAGGGTCAGGTACTCGCGGTGTTCTCGCCCGAGACGGTACAGGCCGACATCGCGCAATCGCGCGCCTCTCTGGCCGAAGCTCGCGCCACCGCGGCCGACGCCGCAGGCAATGCCGCACGCGCCCGCACGCTGCAGGCCACCGGCGCACTGAGCCAGCAGCAGATCAACCAGTACCAGACCACCGAGCAGACCGCCAAGGCACGCGTCGAGGCGGCAGAGGCCGTGCTGGCCGCGCAGCAGGTACGCGGTCGCAATACGCAGGTGCTGGCACCCGACGACGGCGTGATCTCCGCGCGCACGGCCACGGTGGGCAGCGTGGTGTCGGCCGGCACCGAGCTGTTCCGCCTGATCCGCCAGGGCCGGCTCGAATGGCGCGCCGAGGTGACCTCGGCTGAGCTGAGCCGCGTCGCGGTCGGCACCACCGCTTTCGTGGTCAGCGCCAGCGGCGCGCAGGTGCGCGGCAAGGTGCGCAGCATCGCGCCCACGGTCGATCCGCAGACGCGTGCTGCGCTGGTGTACGTCGATCTGCCCAACGTGCAGCAGAACACCGGCATCAAGGCCGGCATGTTCGCGCGCGGCGACTTCGAACTGGGCCGCAGCACGGCGCCGACGGTGCCGCAGGCCTCCATCGTGCCGCGCGACGGCTTCAACAACGTCTTTTTGCTCAAGCCCGACAACAAGGTGACGCAGCTGAAGGTGCAGATCGGCCGGCGCCTGAACGACCGCATCGAGATCACCAGCGCGCTGCCCGACGGCGCCCAGGTGATCGTGCAAGGCGCGGGCTTCCTCAACGACGGCGACCTGGTGCGCGTGGTGGATGCGCCCGTACCAGTGCCCGCAACCGCGGCGCAGCCGGCCAGGTCAGCCGCCTCCGCTGCCGCGGCCAAGTAAGCAATTCAAAGGAACACGCCCATGAACGTTTCCGCCTGGTCCATACGCAACCCGATTCCGGCGGTGATGCTGTTCGTGCTGCTCACCTTCGGTGGGTTGCTGTCGTTCAACGCGATGAAGGTGCAGAACTTTCCGGACATCGACCTGCCGACCGTCACGGTTTCGGCGTCGCTGCCCGGCGCTGCGCCTTCGCAGCTTGAGACCGACGTCGCGCGCAAGCTCGAGAACTCCATTGCCACGGTGCAGGGCCTGAAGCACATCACCACCAAGGTACAGGACGGCGCTGCCACGCTGATCGTCGAGTTCCGCCTCGAGAAGCCGGTGCAGGAGGCCGTGGACGACGTGCGCTCCGCAGTGCAGCGCGTGCGCGCCGACCTGCCGGCCGACGTGCGCGACCCGGTCGTCACCAAGCTCGACTTCGCTGCCCAGCCGGTGCTGGCCTTCACCATTGCCTCGTCGGCAATGGACGCAGAGGCGCTCAGCTGGTTCGTCGACAACGACGTCACCAAGAAGCTGCTCGCGCTGCCCGGCGTGGGCGCGGTGAACCGCGTGGGCGGCGTCACGCGCCAGGTGCACATCGACCTCGACCCGAGCAAGCTGCAGGCGCTGGGCGCCTCGGCGGCCGACATCTCGCGCCAGTTGCGCCAGGTGCAGACCGAAAGCGCGGGCGGCCGCTTCGACCTGGGCGGCAGCGAACAGCCGGTGCGCACCATGGCCACCGTGAAGTCGGCCGACCAGCTCGCCGACATGCAGATCGTGCTGACCGACGGCCGGCGCATCCGCCTCGACCAGGTGGCGCGCGTGAGCGACACCATCGCCGAGCCGCGCGCGGCCGCGCTGCTCAACGGCAAGCCGGTGGTGGGCTTCGAAGTGGCCCGCAGCCGTGGCGCCAGCGAAGTGGAAGTGGGCCACGCGGTGATGAAGGCGCTGGCCGACATGCGCGCGCAGCGCCCCGACATCGAGCTGACCGAAGCCTTCAACTTCGTCGACCCGGTGGAAGAGGAATACAACGGCTCGCTGCACCTGCTGTACGAGGGCGCGATCCTGGCGGTGATCGTGGTGTGGCTGTTCCTGCGCGACTGGCGCGCCACCTTCGTCTCGGCGATTGCACTGCCGATGTCGGTGATTCCGGCGTTCATCGGCATGCACCTGCTGGGCTTCTCGGTCAACGTGATCTCGCTGCTCGCGCTGTCGCTGGTGGTCGGCATATTGGTGGACGACGCGATCGTGGAGGTCGAGAACATCGTGCGCCACCTGCGCATGGGCAAGTCGCCCTACCAGGCTGCGATGGAAGCGGCGGATGAAATCGGCCTGGCCGTGATCGCCACAACCTTCACGCTGATCGCGGTGTTCCTGCCCACGGCCTTCATGAGCGGTGTGGCCGGCAAGTTCTTCAAGCAGTTCGGATGGACAGCATCGCTCGCGGTGTTCGCCTCGCTGGTGGTCGCGCGAGTGCTCACGCCGATGATGGCGGCCTACATGCTCAAGCCCGTGGTCACGGCCGAAAAGGAGCCGGGCTGGCTGCGCTGGTACATGCGCGCGGTGACGTGGAGCACGCACAACCGCTTCAAGACGATGGTGCTGGCCACCCTCTTCTTCTTCGGCTCGCTGGCGATGATCCCGCTGCTCAAGACCGGCTTCATTCCGCCGGACGACAACTCGCAGACGCAGATCTACCTTTCGCTCGCACCCGGCTCCACGCTGGCGCAAACCACCGCGGCCGCCGAGGAAACCCGCAACCGCGTGATGCAGATCAACCATGTGCGCAGCGTCTACACCACGGTGGCCGGCGGCAGCGCGGGCGGCGACCCGTTCGCAAACTTCGGCACGCCCGAGACGCGCAAGGCCACGCTCACCATCAAGCTCGATGAGCGCGGCGACCGGCCGCGCAAGCAGGTGATCGAAAACCAGATTCGCGCGGCGCTCGAAACGCTGCCCGGCGTGCGCAGCACCGTGGGCCTGGGCGGCTCGGGCGAGAAGTACATCCTGGCGCTGACCGGCGAAGACCCGGTGGCGCTGGCCAGCGCCGCCAGCGCGGTCGAAAAAGACCTGCGCACCATTCCCGGCCTGGGCAACATCACTTCCACCGCGAGCCTGATTCGCCCCGAAATTGCCGTGCGCCCCGACTTCGCGCGCGCAGCCGACCTGGGCGTGACCAGCTCCGCCATCGCCGAAACGTTGCGCGTGGCCACGCTGGGCGACTACGACCAGTCGCTGGCCAAGCTCAACCTCGCGCAGCGGCAGGTGCCTATCGTGGTGAAGCTGGAAGACTCGGCGCGAAAAGACATCGACCTGCTCGGACGCCTGGCAGTGCCGGGCACGCGCGGGCCGGTCATGCTGAACCAGGTGGCTTCGCTCACCATGGAAGGCGGCCCGGCCGTCATCGACCGCTACGACCGCTCACGCAACGTGAACTTCGAAATCGAGCTGTCGGGCGTGGGCCTGGGCGACGCCAAGGACGCGGTGACGAAGCTGCCGTCGATCGTGAACCTGCTACCGGGCGTGCGCATTGCCGAGATAGGCGACGCGGAAGTCATGACCGAGCTGTTCGCCAGCTTCGGCCTTGCCATGCTGACGGGCGTGCTGTGCATCTACATCGTGCTTGTGCTGCTGTTCAAGGACTTCCTGCACCCGGTGACCATCTTGTGCGCGCTGCCGCTGGCCCTGGGTGGCGCCTTCGTGGGGCTGCTGATCGGGCAGAAGGCGCTGTCGATGCCCTCGCTGATCGGGCTCATCATGCTGATGGGCATTGCCACCAAGAACTCCATTCTTCTGGTGGAGTACGCCATCGTCGCGCGCCGCGACCACGGCATGAGCCGATGGGACGCACTGCGCGACGCCTGCCACAAGCGCGCGCGGCCCATCATCATGACCACGCTCGCCATGGGCGCTGGCATGCTGCCGATCGCGGTCGGATTCGGCGCGGCCGACTCGAGCTTCCGCTCGCCGATGGCGATGGCGGTGATCGGGGGGCTGATCACCTCGACGGTGCTGAGCCTGCTGGTGGTACCGGCCGTGTTCACCTACGTGGACGACATCGAGCACTGGATCCGGCGCACCGTGCGCAAGCTGCGCGGGCAGCCGGCGGACCCGCATATCGACGACGACCTGGTCGAGACGCCTGCGGCGGGGCGATAAGCCGCCCTGGCGGAAATAAAAAAAGCTGCGGCAATGCCGCAGCTTTTTTTTCGAGCCCCGAGGAGCGTCAGGCGTCCAGCTGTGCCAGCCGCTTCAGCTTGCGTTCGCTCATGCGCTTGGCCAGGCGAGGAAGCACCAGCACAGCCACGACGATGACGACCAGCGCAATCGACATCGGGCGCTGGAAGAACACCACTGCGCTGCCCTCGCCGATCGACATGGCGTTGCGCAGTTGCGCTTCAGCGAGCGGGCCGAGGATCATGCCGACCACCACGGGCGCGGTCGGAAAGTCGAAGCGGCGCATCACCACGCCCAGCAGGCCGATGGCGTACAGCAGGAACAGGTCGAACCCGCTCTGGCGCATGCCGTAGGCACCCACCGTCGCGAAGATCAGGATGCCGGCGTAGAGCTGCGGCTTCGGAATCTTCAGCAGCTTGACCCAGAGGCCCACCATCGGCAGGTTCAGCACCAGCAGCATGACGTTGCCGATGTAGAGCGAGGCGATCAGCGCCCAGACCAGCGCGGCCGAGGTGGTGAAGAGTTGCGGGCCCGGCTGGATGCCGTAGTTCTGGAACGCGCCCAGCAGGATGGCGGTGGTGTTCGAGGTCGGAATGCCGAGCGTGAGCAGCGGAATCAACGCGGCCGTCACCGTGGCGTTGTTGGCAGCCTCGGGGCCGGCCACGCCTTCGATGGCACCGGTGGTGCCGAACTCGGCCTTGGCGTCCTTGTCCTTGGCCAGCTTCTTTTCCATCGCATAGCTCAGGAAAGTCGGGATCTCGGTGCCGCCGGCCGGAATGCAGCCGAAGGGCGTGCCGATGGCGGTGCCGCGCAGCCAGGCGGGAATGGATCGCCTCCAGTCGCGCTTGGTCATGTGCACGCGGCTGAGCTTGTTCTGGCCCTCGACCACCTTGCCCTCGTAGAGCACGGCGTACAGCACTTCAGCCACGGCGAACAGGCCCACAGCCACCAACACGATCTCGATGCCATCGAGCAGCTCAGGCACGCCGCCGGTGTAGCGGCCCTGGCCCGAGATCTGGTCGAGCCCGACGCAGCCGGCCGCCAGACCGACGAACAGCGCCGTCATGCCGCGCAGCGTGCTCTTGCCGAGCACAGCGCTCACGGTGGTGAAGGCCAGCAGCATCAGCAGGAAGTACTCGGGCGGGCCGAGCTTGACCGCAAACTCGGCCACGAAGGGCGCGAACAGCGTGACGATGACGGTGGCAATGGTGCCGGCCACGAAAGAGCCGATGGCGGCCGTGGCGAGTGCCGCGCCCGCCCTTCCGCTCTTGGCCATCTTGTTGCCCTCCATCGCCGTCACCATGCTGGCGGTTTCGCCGGGCGTGTTCAGCAGGATGGAGGTGGTCGAGCCGCCGTACATGGCGCCGTAGTAGATGCCTGAGAAGAAGATCATCGAGGCCGTGATGTCGACCTTGCCGGTGATCGGCAGCAGCATGGCCACCGCCACGGCCGGGCCGATGCCAGGCAGCACGCCCACGGCCGTGCCCAGGGCACAGCCGAGCAGGCAGCAGAACAAGTTGTAGGGGGTGATCGCCGCGGCGAAACCCGCCATGAGTGCGTTGAAGATTTCCATGTCAGAACCACCCGGTGGAAGTGAGGCCAGGCAGGTTGATGGCCAGGAATTGCGTGAACATCCAGAACACCGGGGCCGCGATCAGCGCGCCGGTGACGATATCGATGAGCCAGGTGCGCAGCGAATTGACGCCGCCCTGCCCGCTAGCGCGGCGCAGGCCCTGCACGGCCAGCAGATAGCACAGCGTGCAGCTCACGATGAAGCCGAGCGTGGTGATGAGCGCCGCGTTGAGCAGCAGCCCCGCCGACACCCAGACGAAGCCGGGCCAGTAGGCATGCTCCGCGCCCGTGGGTGCGTCGAGCTCGCGGAAGCCGCCCGTGCGCGCCTCCCACAGGATCCACCCGCCGCACAGCACGAGCACCACGGACACCAGCCAAGGCAGGAAGTTGGGGCCGACGCCGCCGTAGCCGGCTTCGGAAGAAATGCCGATCGCGCCGAAGGCCAGCGCCAGGCCGGTCAGCAGCACGCCGACACCGACCAGGGTTTGCGGCCACGTGGCCGCGGGTTGCGCAGGGGCCGAGGATTCTGGAGTTGTCATTTTTTTGTCCTGGAGTGGGAGTACGGGTGCCCCTTCCAGAAACACCGCGGAACCGGCTTTGCCGGGCCGCAGGTGTTGCCCCCGGTAGGGGGTTGGCGTAGCGACACGAAGTGCGCGCAGCCTGGGGGCGAGCTAATTTCAGACCATGCCGGATTTCGTCATGATGGCGCGCAGGCTGGCGAAGTCGTCGTCGACGAACTTGGCAAAAGCCTCGCCCGACAGCACGGCCGGCGTCCAGTCGTTCTTCTTGAGCGACTCGGCCCACGACGAGCTCTTCATGGCGGCCAGCACCATGTCGGTCAGCGCCTTGCGCTGCTCGGCCGAGATGCCGGGGGCGCCGTACACGCCGCGCCAGTTGCCAATCTCGACGTCGATGCCCTGCTCCTTCAGCGTGGGCACGTTGATGCCCGGCAGGCGCTGCGCGGAGGTGACGGCAATGGCCTTCATCTTGCCGGCGGCGATGTACTCGGCGAACTCGCTGTAGCCGCTGCCGCCGATGGTGACGTTGCCGCCCAGGATGGCGGCGGTGGCTTCACCGCCCCCACGGAAGGCGACGTAGTTGATCTTGGAAGGATCGGCGCCCACCTTCTGCGCGATCATGGCCGCAGCGATGTGCTCGGTGGAGCCGCGCGAACCGCCGCCCCACTTGACGCTGCCCGGGTCCTTCTTGAGCTGGTCGACCACGTCCTTCATGGTCTTGAGCGGCGAATTGGCCGGCAGCACGAACACGTTGTATTCGGTGGTCAGGCGCGCAATGGGCGTGGCCTGCTCGAGCTTGACCGGCGGCTTGCCGGTGATGATGCCGCCCAGCATGACCGAGCCCATGACCATCAGCGCGTTGGCGTCGCCCTTGGAGCCGTTCACGAACTGGGCCAGGCCCAGTGCGCCGGCGGCGCCGCCCTTGTTGTCGTAGGTGACGGTGTCGGCCACCTTGGCGTCGCTCAGCGCCTTGCCCAGCGCACGGCCAGTGGTGTCCCAGCCGCCACCCGGGTTGGCGGGGATCATCATCTTGACGTTGGCTGCAGCACGTGCCGAGAGCGGCAGCGCCCCGGCGGCGGCCAGTGCGGCCAAAGACTTCAGAAAGGTGTCGCGACGCATGCGTGTCTCCTGGAATTGGAAGGAACTTGAAAGGAAGCTGACTTTTAGCTGAGCGCTATCATGCGCCGCCCCGCTGTCAGTTGGCTGTCCGCCAGACTGGGGAAAACACCAAAGTACGCACCCTCGCCGCCAACGTATGAAGCTGCTGCTGGTCGAAGACGACCCCTCGATGCAAATCACCCTGCAGCGCACCCTCGGGCGCCGGCGGATCGACGTGCGTGTCTGCGGCGACGGGGCCGAAGCCGTCGCCCAGTGGCGCGCCATCGAGCCCGACGTGGTCGCCCTCGACCTGAGCCTGCCCAACCTCGACGGCCTGCAGGTGCTGGCCCAGGCCCGCGCCGAAGGCCTGCGCACACCGGTGCTGCTGCTGACGGCGCGCGGCACGGTCGGCGACCGCATCGTCGGCCTGAACGCCGGCGCCGACGACTACCTGCCCAAGCCCTTCGACCTCGACGAGCTGGAAGCCCGCATCCGCGCGCTGCGCCGGCGCAGCCACGGCGTTGCCGGACCGGACGCGGGGCTCAATCCGCAGGAGATAGGCGGGTTGCGCTTCGAACCCGACAACGGCGCCATCTACAACCGCGCCGAACTGCTCGAACTCACGCCGCGCGAGCTGGCGCTGCTGAAGGGACTGATGATGAAGCCGGGCCATGCCGTGACCAAGGAGCGCCTGTTCGAGCTGGTGTTCCCGGGCGAGACCGAGGTGCAGTACGAAGCCATCGAGGTGGTGGTGTACCGGCTGCGCAAGAAGCTCGCGGGCACCGGCGCGGTGCTGATGACCATGCGCGGCCTCGGCTATTTATTGCGCCCCGAGGCATGACCCGCGTCTCTTCGCTTCGCGCGCGGCTGCTGCTCGGCATCCTCGCGCCGATTGCCGTGTTCATCGTGATCAACAGCGTGAGCCTGTATCGCCAGAGCCTTGCGGCAGCCACCACGGCCTACGACCGCACGCTGCTCGCCTCGGCCAAGACCATCGGCGAACAGCTCGACGTGGAGGGCTACGACGACCTGGCGCAACTGCGGGCCATCGTGCCCTATTCCGCGCTCGAGGCCTTCGAGGCCGACAACCGCAGCCGGCTGTTCTACCGGGTCTCGGCGCTCGACGGCGAAATGATCTCGGGCTTTGCCGAGCTGCCGTTCTGGCGCGGCCGCATTCCGGATCGCAGCGCGTATGCGGCGTTGGTCGACTTCTACGACGCGCAGTTCCGCAACCAGCCGGTGCGCGTCGCGGTGCTGCTGCAGCCGGTGGCAAGCGCAACCGGCCGCGGCATGGCCGTGGTGCAGGTGGCCGAGACGCTGGAGCTGCGCGAAACGCTGGTGCGCAAGCTGCTGATCGACATGCTGTGGCGCCAGCTGCTGCTGATGGGCGTGATCGCGCTGGTCACCGTGTTCGTGGTGCAACGCGCCACGCGGCCGGTACGCGAACTGGGCGAAGCCATCGAGAAGCGCCCGGCCGACGACCTCTCGCCCATCGACGCGCCCGACGCGCCGCGCGAGCTGCGGCCGCTGATCGACGCCACCACGCAGGTCATGGGCCGGCTGCAGCAGCTGCTGGACCACCAGAAGCGCTTCGTGCGCGACAGCGCCCACCAGCTGCGTACGCCACTGGCCGTGCTGAAGGCGCAGGTGCAGTCGGCGCAGCGCGGCGACGTGGCGCCCGAGCAGGCGCTGGGCGAAATCAGCCACACGGTGGAGCGCGCGACCACGCTGGCCAACCAGATGCTGTCGCTCGCCAAGGTGGAGCAACTGCGCCAGCAGCCGGAGTCGGTGACGCTCGACCTCGGGGAGGTGGCCCGGCAGATCGCACTCGACCTGTCGCCGCTGGTGGCCGACAAGGCGCTCGACTTCGAACTCGCCATCGACGAGCCCGTGCCGGTGCAGGCCCACCACTGGATGCTGCAGGAGCTCACGCGCAACCTGCTGCACAACGCGATCAAGCAGAGCCCCGCGGGCGCCGCGCTGTCGGTCTCGGTGCGCTCTGAAGGCGCGGATGCGGTGCTCACGGTGCGCGACAGCGGCCCCGGCATCTCGCCCGAACTGCGGCAGCGCCTGTTCGCGCCCTTCTCCGCCGGCAGCACGTCGAGCGGCTCGGGGCTGGGGCTGGCGATCTGCCGCGAGATCGTGCTGGCGCTCGGCGGGCGCATCAGCCTCGACAACCGCATTGCGCCGGCCGGGGAGGATGGCGCCGAACGGGTGATCGGGCTCGACGCCGTCGTGCGCCTGCCGCTGCCGTCGATGCCGCTCTCGCGGCACAATTCCTGAAATCCACTTCCGACACTTCATGGACCGTCTGCGCATCGACAAATGGCTCTGGGCCGCCCGCTTCTTCAAGACGCGCTCGCTGGCCGCGGAGGAAATCGGCAAGAACCGCGTGCAGGTGAACGGCGACGTCGCCAAGGCCTCGCGCGAGGTCAAGGCCGGCGACACCGTGGCCATGCGCATGGGCCCGCTGACGCGAACCGTGAAGGTGCTCGGCCTCAGCGGCCAGCGCGGACCGGCACCGGTCGCGCAGCAGCTCTACGAGGAAACAGCCGAAAGCGTGGCGGCGCAGGCCGCCTTCCGGGAGCTGCGCCGCATGGGCAGCGAACCGGCACTGGCCATCGAACAGGGCCGCCCCACCAAGCGCGACCGGCGCGATCTCGATGGCGCAGTGCGCCAGCATGCCGACTGGGACAACCGCTGGAGCGCCTCGCTGCCCCCTGAAGACGACGACCGCTGACGACCATCCGTCGGGTCGATCGCTTACGCTGTCGGCTTCGTTGTTCTTCACGGAGTCCCGCTTCATGGCCAGCTTCAAGAAATACCGCGTCGGCGGCAAGTTCAAGCTCTCGCACATCGACCCCGACGACACGCCCTTCTGCGAGGGCGACGAAGCCTCTCAGCGCGCCGAAGTCGATGCGCTGGCCGTCGAGCTCGACGAGCTGCAAGACCTGCTGCACGCGGAGGGGCGGCGCAAGCTGCTGCTGGTGCTGCAGGGCATGGACACCAGCGGCAAGGACGGCACCGTGCGCTGGGTGTTCTCGCGCACCTCGCCGCTGGGCGTGCGCGTATCGGCCTTCAAGGCGCCGACCGTGGACGAACGCGCGCGCGACTACCTCTGGCGCTGCCACGCCGTCGTGCCGCGCACCGGCGAGATCATGGTGTGGAACCGCAGTCACTACGAAGACGTGCTGGTGCCCGTGGTCGAAGGCTGGATCGACAAGGCCGAGGCAAAACGCCGCTACGCGCAGATCAACGACTTCGAGAGGCTGCTCACCGAGACCGGCACGGTGGTGGTCAAGTGCATGCTGCACATCGACAAGGACGAGCAGCGCGAACGCCTGCAGGCCCGCATCGACACGCCCGGCAAGCAATGGAAGTTCAGCATGGACGACCTGGAGGTGCGCACCAAGTGGAGTGCCTACCAGCAGGCCTACCAGAACGCGCTGGGCGCCACCTCGACCGACCACGCGCCGTGGTACGTGGTGCCTGCCAACAGCAAGCGGCATCGCAACGTGATGATCGCGCAGCTGCTGGTGAAGACGATGCGTCAGATGAAGCTCAAGGCTCCGCCGCCGGACCCGGCGCTCAAGGGAATGATCGTCAAGTGAGCGACAGCTGAGCAGGCAGGGGCCCTCGCGGGCCCATCGAAGCTCAGGAGCGGCGGATCAGCGCCTGCGCCAGCACGCGGCACTTGCCGAACTCGCAGCGCACCGCCCAGGTTCCGCCGTTGTCGCAAGGCACGTTGTAGGTTTCGTAGCCGGGGCCCTTGGCCGTCAGCTCGGCACGCGGCTGCAGGTTGCAGCGACCGGCCTTGGCCAGCGTTTCGACGTTGTAGGTGTCGATGCCGGTGCGGCGCGGCTTCATGACGACGCCCGGGTCGAAGGTGTTCCCGTAGAACGAGTCGCGCACGTTGGGGTCGAGGTTGCGATAGCCGCGCTTGGCCATGCAATGCACGATGGCGATCTGCTGGTGCTCGGCAATCAGCTGCGAGTCGGGGCGGCCGTTCCAGTCGATGATGGCCGCCGTGATGCCGGTGTACGACGCCGCGGCGACGATGCCCTGTCCGTGCACCGTGATCAGGCCCAGGCCCAGCGCGCCCCACATGGCGTCGCCGGTTTCGCTGCGCGCCGTGATGCGGTTCGACGCCGTGCGGCATTCGGCCACGTCGTTGTCGTAGCGGACCTTGTCCACGCCCTCCATGGCGACCATGGGCACATAGGAAGTGCCCCTGCCCGTTCCGGGCTCGGTGGGTGTAGTCGGTGCGCTGGCGCAACCGGCCAGGGCCACGGCAGCGAACGCAATGCTCAGCAGCAGCTTCATGCAATCCCTCGTCTTCTTCGCGATAGTTGCGGGGATTTAACCATACATATAGTTACTCTTGAACCGCATTTGTCGTGAATGCACTACGTCTGTCCCAGGAACGCTCACCGCCTCAAAGGGCATCGGGCGGGAAACATCACGCGCTTGGTTACAGAGTGAGAAAATAGGTTACATGTCCTTCGCGTCAGCCTTGCGCGCGATTCATCCGAACACCCTTTGAACTACCGTCCCGCACCCTTCTTCGCCAACGTGGTGCTCGTCCTGTCGATGGCACTGCTGGGCGCCATCGGGGCCTTCCTGGGCGGGACAGCCGGCCTGCAGCAGTCCGACTCGCTGCTGCACCTGACGCGCGCCGACTGGCAGGTCGACGAAGCCTCGGGATTCAGCACTCCGCCGTTGAAGCAGGACAGCGGCGCCCTGCCGGACACCTGGAAGCGGGTCGAACTGCCCCTGGCCCTTCCCATCGCACTGCTGCGCCAGGCGGAGACCGCCTCCACCAGGACGACGCGCACCACCTGGATCCGGCTGTCCACGCGCGGCCTGCCGCCCGACGCCGGGCCGCTGGCGTTGTACGGCATCCGGATCAAGACCGATGGCACCATCGCGGTCTATGCCGACGGCCAGCTGGTCCACCGCGCGCAGCAGTCGGGCCCGCTGTGGAACAGCACCCGCACCCCGCTGTGGGTCCAGCTGGACAACAGCGTCGACAGCAAGCCGCCCAGCGAGATCCTCCTGCGCCTGGAGCACACCCGCAATGCCCAGGTGGCGTTGTCGTCGCTGTGGATCGGCCCCATCGACGCGCTCAGGGGCCGCTACGGCATGCGCCAGTGGCTGCAGCAGGAGCTGCCCGCGATGCTCGGCGCAGCATTCATGGCCGTGGGCGTGTTCGCCCTGTTCGTGTGGTTCAGGCGCCGCGACGAAACGGGCTACCTGCTGTTCTTCAACCTCGCGGCCACTTCCTTCATGCGGGGACTTCACTTCTACGTGAGCCTGCCCGTCGCCAATGACTGGTTCGCGTGGCTGACAGTCAACTCGCTCTTTTGGCTGGTGATGGTGGTGCACTTCTTCCTGCGCCAGTTGCACGGCCTGCAGCTCAAGTGGCTGACCGTCGGTGTGGTCGTGGCGACCACCACCATCGGCCTCGTCACCCTGCCCGGCTTGAACATCGTGCAGAACACGCCGCAGGTAACGCCGCTGATCTACGCTGTCGCGGCGCTGATGGGCACCCTGGTCTGCCTGGTGGGTAGCGTCAGCGCATGGCGCCGCTCCACCGAAGGGCGACTGGTCGCGGTCGGCATCGGCATCTGCGTGTTGCTGGGCATGACCGACTGGCTGCTGCAGAACAACTTCATCAGCCCCGAAGGCTGGTACCTGGGGGCGTACACCAACGCCGTCACCTTCAGCGTGTTCGGCGCGCTGATGTACCGCCGGTACATGCACGCCATAGGCGAGGTCGAGCAGCTCAATGCGAGCCTTGCGCAGCGCCTGCAGAAGCGCGAAGCCGAACTCGAGCTCAGCCACCGGCGGCTGCGCGAGGTCGAGCGCCTGCAGACCATCAGCGACGAACGCCAGCGCCTGATGCAGGACATGCACGACGGCCTCGGCTCTTCGCTGATCAGCGCCATCCGCTCGGTCGAAGGCGGCGGCATGAGCGACGACAAGGTCTCGCAGATTCTCAAGAGCTGCCTGGACGACCTGAAGCTCACGCTCGACTCGCTGGAGCCCATCGAGGCCGACCTGCTGCTGCTGCTGGCCACGCTGCGCTACCGGCTGGAACCGCGGCTTGAAGGCACCGGTGTTTCGCTGCGGTGGGAAGTGCAGGAGCTGCCCGCGCTGGACTGGCTCGACCCATCGAGCGCGCTGCACATCCTGCGCATCGTGCAGGAAAGCATCTCGAACATCCTGAGGCACACGCGCGCGACGGAGATACGCGTGGGCACCTCGCTGGAGGGCGCGGGCGTGCAGGTGACGATCGAGGACAACGGCCAGGGCTTCGACGTCCAGAAGGTGATGGGCAATCAGTCCGCGGGGGGCCGAGGCCTGCAGAACCAGCGGCGGCGAGCGCAGGCGATCAAGGGCGTGGTCCAGTGGGAATCGAAACCGACGGGAACGCGGTTCGTGTTGTGGCTGCCGATGCAGCGGGAACGCCAGTCGGCTTGAGACTAGCCCTCAGATAGATGCCGATTGCGCCGCCTCAGTCACATCGGCGCGAGCAACGATTCCGCGCAGATCTGCCCCCGCGACCAGAGTCCCCATCACACCGGCGTGCCGACCGCCCAGGCGCGACTCGACGAAGCGCTGCGCCACCGCGCCATCGCTGTGCCTGAGCATCTCGCTCGCCTGAAGCGCAAGGGCCATGCGCGTCACGATGGCGCGCGAATTGCCCTCATCGACGGCACCCGCAGAAAGATCGTCGCGCAAACCGGCGATGAATTTCGCATACGCCGCGTTGGCAACTCCCGGCTGGGAGACTTCATCGAGAAAGACTTCGAGCGAACCCTTCTCGCGGCCGAGCGCGCGAACCACGTCCATGCACATCATGTTCGTCGTGCCTTCCCAGATCGAATTGAGCGGCGCCTCGCGATACAGCCGCGCGATGGGGTTCTCCATGATGAAGCCGTTGCCGCCGTGAACCTGCAATGCCTCGTAGACGAAGTACGTCGCACGCTGGCAGTTCCAGTACTTGACCACGGGCGTTGCCACGCGGGCAAGAAGCCGCTCGCGTTCATTCGATTCCATGCTGTCGGTTGCGCGTGCGACGCGCATCGCCGACAGCATGGCCGCTTCGCTTTCCAGCGCCAAGTCCGCCAGCACATTCGTCTGCATGGGCAGGTCGGCCATCCGGCGACCGAAGCCGTCGCGTGTCGATGCGTGGTTGATCGCCAGCGTGAGCGCCTGGCGCATCAGGCCTGCAGAACCCACTGCGAAGTCGAGGCGGGTCAGGTGTGCATGCGACAGGATCTCGCGAATGCCGCGCCCCTCTTCGCCGACCAGCATCGCCCAGGTCTTGTTGAACTCGACCTCGCTCGATGCGTTGGAGCGGTTTCCGCACTTGTCTTTCAGGCGCTGCACGGCAACACGATTGGCACTGCCGTCCGGCAGGAAGCGCGGAACGAAGAGGCAGCTCACGCCCGAATTGGTTTGAGCCAGTGTGTAGAAGCCGTCGGAGGTAGGGACCGAAAAGAACCACTTGTGGCCGGTCACGTTGTAGATGCGGGCGCCGTTCTCGGTTCCGACGAAAGTGGCCGTGGTCTGCGTCTGGCGCAGGTCGGAGCCGCCCTGCTTCTCGGTCATGGCGTAGCCGATGACGGCGCCCGTTTTCTGCGGGAGCGGCAGGCGGCGTGGGTCGTAGCGACCGGAGAGTGTCTTCTCCCGCCACATTGCAAACTCCGACCGCCCCGCAAAACCGGCGCAGGCAGCGTAGGCCATGCCGGTGGGGCATCCGGTGCCGTTCTCGACCTGGTTCCACAGGTAGCTCAGCACCGCACGCGCAAGGTGGCCCGAGGGCTCATTGGTTGTCCACGCAAGGCTCGGTACGCCATGCGCGAACCCCAAGGCCATGAGTTGATGCCATGCAGGATGGAACTCGACCCAGTCCAGGCGATTGCCGAACCGATCATGCGTGCGCAGCTGCGGGCTGTGTTCGTTGGCCAATCGTGCGAGGTCCTGCACCTCTTCGTTGCCCGCCAATGCGCCGACCGCCGTTGCGTCGGGAATGCTCCAGGACGCGTGGCGCGCCACGAGTTCTCGTAGAGCCACATCGCCTGTGAATGCGTTGTGGCCGGTGCAAGCACTGGCCTGGTTGAATACCCTGTGCGTCTCGACGCCATCGGCCAGGGGAAACTGAAACGCCAGTGCCGTACTTTCGAGGGGCATGTTCATGAAGGTCTCCAGGAGTTCGCCGCGCTGCAGGCATAGTGAATCATTCTTCGAGATTCGTGAACCTGAATCCGTTCTTTCCCGGGCCGGGCACGCGACACACCAGGACCGCAAAATGGCACAGTCTTTGCGTGCTCAAGGTACAGCGACTTGGCGCCGCCCCGCCCGCTCCCCAGATCGCGCCGTAGTCACTGGAATAGACAGCCTTGCTCACCATTCAGGTGCCATGCAACCGGTTGGACGCTGAAAGCGTTACAACCGCTGATCCAAACGGAGGCTTCGTTGGCCAAGCTGGACCCTCTGAATACATCGCGCTACTGGCATGTGCCTGGCATGCCGGGCATGGACATGCTCCATGCGGACTTCACGACACATGAATACGCACCCCATGTGCACCATTCCTTCGTGATTGCGGTCACCGAGCTTGGAGGCGCGGAGTTCAAGAGCCGCGGCCGCACGGGCATTGCCAATCAGCAGGCGCTCCTCGTGTTCAACCCGGCCGAACCACACTCGGGCCGCATGGGCGGCAGTGCCCGCTGGCGGTACAGGGCTCTCTATCTGGCCGAGCCGGGCATCAGGCATCTGATGACGACACTGGGCATCGATCAGACCCGGTACTTCGGATCGAACATCTATTGCAACCAGGAGCTCATCGGCAGCTTTCTGGAGCTTCATCGCGCCTACGACGGAAACAGCGATCAATGGGACCCTCTGCGGCAGCAGGAACTGTTCGTCCATAGCTTCGGAACACTCTTCCAGAGCCACGCACAGCCAGGGCAACGCGTGCTCCCGGTGCCGGCAGATGCCAACGTGCTCGCGCCAGTGCTGGAGTTGCTGCGCGACTCCTTCGCAGAGCGATTGACGCTCGAGCAGATGGCGGCGGCCGCCGACCTGACGCCCTTTCAGCTGATCGGCGCATTCAACCGCACGATCGGACTGACGCCGCACACGTACCTCACGCAGTTGCGGCTCAGGGCCGCCATCAGTCACCTCACTGCCGGCCGGCCGCTGATCGAAGCCGCCGTTGCGAGCGGCTTTTACGACCAGAGCGCTCTCACCAGGCATTTCAAGCGCACCTTCGGCATGACGCCTCTCCAGTACGTCCGCGCACGGACCTGCTGAGAGACCGCCTCCCCGGCCCTCGAGCCATGCGCTGAGGGTCTTCCTTCTTCCGCTTCTTGTTTCCGCTCGGCTCGCGCGGAATTCGGATTCGTCTTTTTGGCGCGATTGCTTCCGGCCGCAATTTTTACCAATACGGGTTTCTCCGCGCTGACTATCGTGCAACTAAATGGTTTCGACCACTGCAAAGTAATCAGTTCGTTTTCAATAGTGTTTAACCCACAGGTGACCCATGCAAAATGTTGATCGCGGCATTACTGGTTCCTCCCTCGCAGGCTCCGCAATCCTGCTGGAAATAGGCGCGGAGTACGGAATCATTGAATTTCTCCAGAAATCGCCGATCGTGGACGCTGCAACGGCATCCCGATCCTGCGGAATCAAGGAATCGGTGATTTCCGCCTACCTCGACTCCCTGAGCAAGGCCGGAATCATCGAGGTATTGAATGAAAAAGCACCAGCAACCTACAAGGCTGGCAGCAATTTCGACGAACTGATCAATGAAGTCGGGTACCTCTCGTGGGCGCTCCGCGCTTGTGCCCCGTTGATCAACAACGCGAAAGAATTTTCGGAAAACAACGAAGAGGCGCAACTCAAATACCCGCGCAGCGGCGGCCTGGTTGCCCGCACATCGAAATGGATGGGCGAAAAATCCTTCTATCCGCAGCCGGAAAACGCCATCGTCGCGATGGCACCAAAGAAAATCGTAGATCTTGGATCAGGCTCCGGAGGGTTCCTGATCCGCATGCTCAGGAAAATTCCGGGCTCAAAAGGCGTTGGAATTGATCTGAGCGCGTCGGCCACCGAACAGGCCGTTCGCGCAGCCAGTGAAGCGGGAATGAGCGACAGGCTCCAGTTCGTGACTGCCCCCATCCAGATCCTCACGGAAGATGCATCTCTCATCAGGGACGCGGACATCATCCACGCAGGATTTGTCATGCACGATCTTCTTCCTGCCGAAGAAGAAACGCTCGACGCATTGCTGCGCGCCTGCTGTGCCAATGCAATCAAGGGCACGCTGATCATCGTCGATGCAATTCCTGTTGCTCAATCCGGCTGGGAAAAGCCGTTCGCCGCGGCATTCAATCATCTGCACAATCATTTCATGTCCAGAAAACTCCTCAGTGAAGACGAATGGACTGAAAAATTGTTCCGCGCGGGCTTTTCCAATGTGCGGGTCGAAATACTTGATCACCCTGGAGGGCGAATGTTGATGGCAAGTAAATAACTGAGTTCCCACGGCATTTTTTAACCAACTGTAATTAGGAGCACGAAATGAGCGTTACCATTTCCGATCTGGTTGAGAGAGTTAAAAGTCATCGTTGCTATTCCCACCCGATTTTCAAGAATTGGGTAAAGATCGAACCAGAGCCTCCTGTTGTGGGAGCCCTTTTCCACCAGATCCAGAGCTTCTGCGCGTCCACGCGTCCCGGATGGAGTTTTCCGGATGCGCTCAAGGAGCATGGGCTGCACAGGCAGAGCGAGTTGCTGGAAGAAATCGTCGAGAGCGAATCGGGCCACGGCCCCGAGCTGGCGACGATGGCGGGATACATCGTCAACCAGTCGGCCGAAAAGCCCGTGTTTGCAGACCTCTACAACCAGGAGAAGGTCGAAGCGAAGCTCAAGGACTTCTCCAACCAGTTGCTCGGCTCCCTGCCCGGCTACGACATGGACACCGGGTTGACCGCGCAAGTCCGAAAGGCCATTGGCGTCTTCGATCACCGCAAGATGACGGACATCGAGAACACCTACCGGAATCTCGGCACCACGCTGGCGCTGGAAATGATCTCCAACCAGCAATTGATTCCGGGCGAAAAGTATTGCCTGGTGGACAGCGGCATCTACAACGCCGATCTCGAGGTGCCTGAAATGCACTACCTGCTGGAGCACTGGGGCGAAGTCGGCGCCGAGCAGCACCACGAGCAAAACGCCCGCACCGCGGTCGAGCTGGCCCTGAAAACCGAGTACGCCCACTTGGTCATCGAAGGCGCAGACGATTTTCTCGATTCGCTGACCGGCCTCTGGGACGTTCTGGATGCGGCATTGCTGCAATCCGGTGTCGCCGCAGAGCAGAGAAAAGTGGCTTACGTATAACGGCGGCCCCAAGCCTGGTTGTCATATGGTCGCCTATCTGATTGGCCGGATGTCCATTGTGGACCCGGATCAATACAACCAATACAAGCAACTCACGCCCGGGATCATAGAAAAGTTTGGAGGCAGGTTTCTGACGCGGGGAGGCGAGCGCATGCATTTGGAAGGCGCTCTGGATGATCGGCGCGTGGTTCTTGTTGAATTCAAATCTGCCGATGCGGCGAGAAAATTCTACGAATCGCCGGAATACACCTTTGCGAAGGGATTGCGAAAGGATGCTGCAGCCGATATGCAGCTCATGGTGATCGAGGGATTTGAATAGCGATAGCTCTTCGCCCTGCCCTTTTGATGCTTTAAAAAACAAACTGGCTGGCACGACCGATGGAGACCCGGTCGTGCCGGAATGAAATATGACGACTATTGCCCTACCTGTTGCTTCAAAAAGCAAAAACTTCTTTTCTTTCGTTGCGCTTCTGCTTGGCGCGGCGGCGTTGGCGCTGGGTGGCGTTTTTCTTCGCCACAGCGAATTGCCTCCGACCGCGAGCGCGGTCTATCGGGTTGCGTTGGCAATTCCGATTTTCTTCCTGCTCGACATGCTTGCGGCAAGAGCCGAACCAGTGCGCGCGACCGGCTCGCCCTCTGAAAAAATGCCGGCCATTCCGGTCAAGCTCATTCTTGTCGGCTTCATTTTTTCCGGGAATCTGGCGCTTTATCACTGGTCGATGACGCTGACCACGCTGGCCAATTCCAATCTTCTTGCCAACCTTGCTCCGATCTTCGTGGTGCTTGGGTCCAACCTGTTTCTGGGTAAAAAGTTCAAGCCCGGCTTCCTGTTCGGGATGCTGTTTGCGCTGGCCGGCGCATTCATCCTGATCGGGCATCGGCTGGATTTCGGTTCGACCTATATGGCGGGAAATCTGTTAGGACTTTTGACCGCAGTTTTTTACGGCTCGTATCTCCTGGCGGTCAGCCTTGTGCGCTCGAACTATCGGACGATGACCGTCATGGCATGGAGCAGCGTCGGTACGTTGATCATTCTCCTGCCCATCACGCTCCTGCGCGGCGAGTCGCTTGTTCCGCACACGATCAACGGAATGCTGATGCTGCTGGCGCTGGCAGTCGTCTCGCACGTCGGAGGCCAGGGCCTCATTGCCTATGCGCTGGCCAAGCTTCCGGCCGCGCTTTCTTCAATCACCCTGCTGATACAGCCCGTCATTGCAACCGTGCTCGGCGCCTATCTGTTCCATGAATATCTGAGCGCCACCGAGTTTGCGGGGGCCGTGATCATTCTGATCGGCATCGTTACCGCACGACGATTTTCTTAAGCGTTTCCGTCAACCGAGGAATTCATGTCTCCTTATCTCTGCCATATCGAACCTGATTGCTTTCAATTCGAAGCCAATGTCATAGCGCGCCGCCCGAATGCGGTTCTTCTCGACCGGTCTTTCTTCTATCCGGGCGGCGGTGGGCAATTGGCGGATCGCGGCACGCTGCAATGGAATGGTGGCGAGATCAAGATCAGCCGGGTCGAAACGGAGGGTCGCAATGCGTGGCACGTCTTCGACGAAGCTGAAACCGCCTCCATTCCCGGCGACAAGGTCGTCGCCAAAGTGGACCAGGATTTCCGCTTCATGATGAGCCAATTGCACACGGGCCTGCACATCCTCAATGCGCTCGTCTATCAGCGCTTCGAGGGCTCGCTGGTAACGGGCGTGCAAATGGCAGCCGATGGCACGGCCCGCATCGACTTCGACTTGCCCGCGGCCGACAACAACGAACTGCGCATGCTCGAGCCCGAACTCAACACCCTCATCTCCGACGGGCTGCAGGTGAATGCGGTTTACCTCGACGCGGCCGGACTCTCGCGCGAACCCGGGGTACTCCGCAGCCGTTCTGTAGCACCACCGAGCCAGGACGACGGCACCACGCGCATCATCGAGATCGTGGGACTCGACCGGCAGGCCTGCGGCGGAACGCATCTTTCGAAGACTTCGCAATCGGCACCGTTGCGCATCCTGAAGATCGAGAACAAGGGACAGCACAACCGGAGGATCCGGATCGGCTTGGTCAAATAAGACGAGCGAGCCATGCCGCCCGTTGAACCGCCCCCCTCGCGCCCTCTGCCCGAGGGCTTTTTGCCTCCGAACTGCACGTTCTCCGAGCAAGACTGGCCGGTTCTGGCCAGGCAGTGGTTTCCGGTCTCACGTGTCGACGAGGTGGCGGCAAAGCCCAGGCAGATGATCTTGCTTAACCTCAGGTTGGCCATCTATCGCATGCCCGATGGCATTCGCATTGGCCGAGACATGTGCCCGCATCGCGGGCTGCCATTGAGCACGGGGCGCATCGAAGACAACGAGCTGGTCTGCGCCTATCACGGCCTGCGCTACGGGTCCGATGGGCAATGCCGCAAGGCCCCCGAGAAGCTTGCACTCAAGACGGTGGAATGCTTCAGGATCACGATGTTTCCGGCTGTTGAACGCCATGGCCTTGTCTGGACTTGCCTGATTCCTCAAGGCGAACCGGGAATACCGGATATTCATTCAACGATTGAAGCTCCCGACCTGGAGCATCCGGCATCGCCAATCAAACTTCGATATGAAGATTGGATGAGTTCGGCGGAATTCGATTTTTCAATCGATGAGATAACGATCAATCCCGAGCATCACCAATCGCTGCAGGATCTCGCACTGAACGAGTACCAAAGGCTGTTCAGGGAGATGGGATTGATTACGACGGCGCCCGCATTGCAACCGTCCCGCGCCTGATCTTGCGGCGCCAAATTTTCACCAATATCACCGCGTCTCCCGATGTCATGCTGTGCCCAACAGCGAGGCCATCACATGACGCAATCATTCCGCCAAGCAAGCCCTGAAGTTCTGTCGCTCACCGATGCGGTGCTCGACGTTCCTCCAGTAGAGCTATCGCTATATCTACATCGCTTGCTGCTGTTTCTAGCCTGCGCCCCCAGGCATTGATGCGGCAGCGGCCCTGGAGCAGGCCGCGTCCGCATTCGTTCACATCGAAACTCAAAAAACAGATAAATAAATGACCGTCTTCTCTACCGAGTCTTTTGCGGACCACGAACAGGTCGTCTTCGTATCCGATGATCGGGTCGGGCTCCGGGCCATCATCGCCATTCACAGCACCCGGCTCGGGCCGGCCCTGGGCGGATGCCGCATGTATCCCTACGCCGACGAAGCTTCCGCCCTGCGCGATGTGCTTCGCCTGTCGCGTGGAATGACTTTCAAGGCCGCGGCTGCGGGACTCGGCCTGGGCGGCGGGAAGTCGGTGATCCTCGGCGACCCGCGCAAGAGCAAGACGCCCGAACTGCTGCGCGCGATGGGCGTGGCGGTCAACCGCCTGGGGGGCCGCTACATCACCGCCGAAGACGTTGGTACCACTGTCGCCGACTTCGCCTGGGTACGACAAAACACCCGGCACGTGGTCGGCTTGCCGGAAGAACTGGGCGGCACCGGAGATCCTTCGCCGACCACGGCATTGGGCGTCTATCACGGCATCGTGGCGAGCGTCGCGCATCGGCTGGATCGTGACCTGCGTGGGCTGTCAGTGGCAGTGCAGGGCCTGGGCAACGTCGGCTGGAACCTGTGCCGGTTGCTCGCCGCCGCGGGGGCGCGCCTCACGGTATCCGACGTCGATGCGGCGCTCGCGCGCAAGGCCTGCGCCGAGTTCGATGCGCAGGCGGTCGAACCCGACGCGATCTACGCCGTTCAGGCCGACGTGTTCTCTCCTTGCGCGATGGGTGCCGTCGTGAACGATCGAACCCTGCCGCAGATGAAGTTCCGGGTGATCGCCGGCGGCGCCAACAACCAGCTGGCCGGCGACGAACATGGCAGGCAGCTGCGCGACAAGGAAATCCTGTACGCGCCGGACTTCGTGATCAACGCGGGCGGCCTGATCCGTGTGGCGTCGGAGCACGAGGGATTCAATGCCGCAAAGGTGGATTCGCAGGTGAAAGCCATCGGCGCCACCCTGCACCGGATCTTCGAACTCGCTGAACGCACCGGTACACCGACCCAATCCGCAGCCATGCAGCTCGTGCAGGAGCGGCTGGGCCGCGGCAACTCCGGCAGAAGCATGAACAACGGCAACAACAGCGCCAGCAATGCCCTGGCCGAGCGTGTCGCATGACCACCATCGAGATCCTCAGAACCCTGGTGGCATTCGACACGACCTCGCATCGCTCGAACCTCGACCTGATCCACTGGATCGCCGACTACCTCGCGGGACACCGGGTGAAAGTGCATCTCGTGCACAGCGAGGACAAGCGGAAGGCGAACCTGCTCGCCAGCATCGGCCCCGACATGGCGGGCGGCATGGTGCTCTCCGGGCACAGCGACGTCGTGCCCGTGACCGACCAGAACTGGAGCGCCAATCCCTTCACGCTGGTCGAACGCGACGGCCGCTTCCACGGCCGCGGCGCGGCAGACATGAAGGGCTTCATCGCCGCCTGCCTGTCGGCCGTGCCTGCCTGGCAGCGGCGTCCGCTGGGCCGTCCGATCCACCTTGCTTTCTCTTATGACGAAGAGATCGGGTGCCTCGGCGTTCCGGAGCTCGTGAACCGCTTGAAGACGCAAGTGGAAGCCCCCGCGCTGGCCATCATCGGCGAGCCGACCGAGATGCGGATCGGCGTCAGGCACCGCGGCTTCTTCGGGCACAGGGCGCTCTTCAGCGGGCTTCCCGCACATTCGAGCGACCCGTCACTCGGCGCCAGCGCGATCGAGCCTGCCGCCTACCTGGTCACCTGCCTGGCCGGACTGCGGCGCAGCTTTGCCAGCCGGGGTGGCGAGGCCACGATCAACATCGGCCGGATCGACGGAGGCACCGCCATCAACATCGTGCCGGGGTGCTGCGAGGTCTTGTGGGAGTTTCGTCCGCAAGATGAAGCGGCTGCGGAACTCGTGCGCGATACGGTCCGGGATGCGCTGATGGACCTTCCCGCTGGCGTCACGGTCGAGGCCATGCAGGTCGCGGGCGTGCCGGCGCTGTCGGCACGCGACAACGACGCTGCGGTCTCGGTCGCGCGCGAACTCGGCGCGCTCTGGCCGGAGGCAGACCTGCCATTCGGCACCGAGGCGGGCTTCTTCCAGCAGGTCGGCATTTCAACGGTGGTATGCGGCCCCGGCTCCATCGCGCAGGCGCACCAGCCGGACGAATGGATCTCCGCAGCCCAGCTGCAGGCGGCCGATCGCTTCATGCAATCGGCCGGTGCATGGGCGCTCGCCGAAGCCGATATCTCACCCGCCCCTTCTCTCAAGACAGCATGAAAAATCTCGACGCAGCCACGGTGGCTGATGCCACCAGCGCCTTCGGCGCGCTCGCCTCCAACGAGCCCCACGATGCAACGCGCCGGATGATTCCCGCAGCGGTCATCGGCAACACGCTCGAGTGGTTCGACTTTGCTGTCTACGGCTTCTTCGCGATCACGATTTCCAAGCTGTTCTTCCCCACCGGCGATGAAACCTCTTCGCTGTTGCTGACCGTAGCGACCTTCGGCGTGGGCTTTGTGATGCGGCCGATCGGTGCGGTGATTCTTGGCGCGCTCGGCGACACGCACGGGCGCAAAGCCGCACTGTCGACAACGATCCTGCTGATGGCGCTTGGAACAGCAATGATCGGCCTGGCGCCGACGTACGCCGATGCAGGCCTCTGGGCGCCCGCGTGGATCGTGCTGGCGAGGCTGATCCAGGGCTTCTCCGCCGGCGGCGAGGTTGGAGGGGCAACAGCGTTTCTCGTCGAGCACGCGCCGAAAGATCGCAAGGGCTATTTCGCAAGCTGGCAGCAGGCGAGCCAGGCCGGCGCGCTTCTGCTCGGCTCGCTCTTTGGCGCGACGCTCACGGGAATACTGAGTCCCCAGCAGCTGGAAGCGTGGGGCTGGCGAATCCCGTTCCTGTTCGGCCTGGTCATCGGCCCGGTGGGCTGGTACATCCGAGCCAAGACGCGGGAGCCCGCAACCTTCGAGCGGGCCAAGGCAGCCAACCAACAGGCGTCCCCACTGAGGCAGGTGATGGGCTCGTACCGCAAGGAAATCATTGCCGGGTTCGGCGTCACCATCGTGTGGACGGTGTGCACGTATTTCTTTCTGGTCTACATGCCGACGTATGCCGTGCGCACGCTGAAGCTGCCGCAGAGTGCATCGCTGTGGGCGAATGGCGCCGGGCTCCTGGTGCTGGTTGTGCTGGCGCCGGTTTTCGGCGGGCTCTCGGACCGGATCGGACGCCGGCCGCTGTTGATCGGGTTCGCTGCGGCGATCCTCGTGCTTGCCTATCCGGCGCTCTGGCTGCTCACGGCCTTTCCGAGTGCCGCGACCTTGACGGCTGTGCTGGTCGTATTTGCCGTGCTGATCGCCGGGTTCACCGGCCCCGCTCCCGCCGCCATGGCCGAGCTCTATCCACCGCAGGTGAGGTCCACGGGGCTTTCGATTGCGTACAACTTTGCTGTCACGATCTTCGGTGGCTTCGCGCCATTCATTGCCACGGCGCTGATCGCCCGGACCGGGAGCCCGCTCGCCCCCGCGTGGTACGTGATGTTCGCTGCGGCCGCCAGCCTGGTGGCGCTCCTGGTCGGAGGTTCGGCCCTGCGCAGCAAGGCTTAGTGCCAAAGTTCTTTTCTGCCATGGGCTCGGACAGAAAAAAAGCCCCTGTAGTCTCACAACTACAGGGGCTTTTGTCTTGGCGGAACCGGAGGGATTCGAACCCTCGATGAGGCTCTACACCCCATACTCCCTTAGCAGGGGAGCACCTTCGGCCACTCGGTCACAGTTCCTGAAAGAAGCCGAGATTATGCCATCACTTAGGCGCTCGGTTGGTCGAGATCGAACGCTTTATGCAACGCTCGCACGGCCAGTTCCATATATTTTTCGTCGATCACGACCGAGGTCTTGATTTCGCTGGTCGAGATCATCTGGATGTTGATGCCCTCTTCGCTCAGCACGCGGAACATCTTGCTCGCCACGCCCACGTGGCTGCGCATGCCGATGCCGACGATGCTGACCTTGCAGATCTTCGTGTCGCCGACGATTTCGGTCGCGCCCAGCGAGGGCATGACCTTCGACTGCAGCAGATCGATCGTCTTCGCGTACTCGTTGCGATGCACGGTGAAGCTGAAGTCGGTCTTGCCGTCCTTGCTGAGGTTCTGAATGATCACGTCGACTTCGATGTTGGCGTCTGCCACTGCACCGAGGATGTGATACGCGATGCCGGGCTTGTCGGGCACGCCGAGCACCGAGATCTTGGCTTCGTCGCGGTTGAATGCGATGCCGGATACGACGGCTTGTTCCATGTTTTCGTCTTCCTCGAAAGTGATCAGCGTGCCGGACTTGGCCTCTTCATTGATGTCGATGTCCCACGGCGTGAAGCTCGAAAGCACACGCAGCGGCACCTTGTACTTGCCGGCGAATTCCACCGAGCGGATTTGCAGCACCTTGGAGCCCAGGCTCGCCATTTCGAGCATCTCTTCGAAGCTCACGGTCGTCAGGCGACGCGCATCGGGCTCGACGCGCGGGTCGGTCGTGTAGACACCGTCGACGTCGGTATAGATCAGGCATTCGTGCGCCTTCATGGCCGCGGCAATGGCCACGGCTGATGTGTCGCTGCCGCCACGGCCCAGCGTGGTGATGTTGCCGTCGTCGTCCACGCCCTGGAAGCCGGTAATGACCACCACCTTGCCGGCGTTCAGGTCGGCCATCACGCGCTCGTCATCGATGCTTTCGATGCGTGCCTTGGTGTACGAGTTGTCGGTGCGAACCGACACCTGCCAGCCCGCGTAGCTCACGGACTCGACGCCTTCGGCCTGCAGCGCAATGGCCAGCAGCGCCGACGACGCCTGCTCGCCTGTCGAGGCCAGCATGTCGAGTTCGCGGTTGTGGGCCACACCGGGTTTGCTGGGCGCCAGTTCCTTGGCCAGGCCGAGCAGGCGGTTGGTCTCGCCGCTCATGGCACTCGGAACCACGATCATCTGGTGGCCTGCGCGCGCCCACTTGGCGACGCGCTTGGCGACATTCTTGATGCGCTCGGTCGAGCCCATCGACGTACCGCCGTATTTGTGAACGATCAATGCCATGGGTGAAATCAGAGAAAAGGAAAGGGCCGCTTGAAAGGCGGCGCCCTGCAAGCTGTCAGAGCAAAGTCTTTGGCGAGGGCGGAGCATTGTACCAATGCAGGAAATCGCCCTGCCGCTCGGCGAAACCGGCGGCCACCTTGAGGTGGATGCGGTGGCCGCGCGTGGTGCAGGCGCGGACCTGGTCGAGCAGCTGGTCGAGCTGCGCGGCGCTGGGGGCGCAACCGTGCGACTGCATCAGCCAATGGCGCAGCGCGTTGGCCTGGCGGGCACGCGACAGCATCTGCAGCGTTGCGATGCGCGGCGGGCTACCCACGGCTTCCAGGTCTTGCGCCGCCAGTTCGTTCAGCAGTTGCTGCGCCTGCGCGGCATGGCCGGCGCTGCGCGCAAAGGTGGCGCGGAACTGCGGAAATACCTGCTCCAGCGCGGGCAGCAGCACGGAGCGGATCCTGTTGCGGGTGTAGCGCGCGTCGTCGTTGGTCGGGTCTTCGATCCACGGCAGATCGCGGCCGGCCAGCCATTTGCGGATGTCGGCGCCGGCAACCGCAAGCAGCGGCCGGTAGATGTCGAGCCCGTGGCGTTGTGTATGCACCGGCATGGCCGCCAACCCCGGCAGCCCGGCGCCGCGAGACAGCGCCAGCAACAGCGTTTCGACCTGGTCGTCGGCATGATGCCCCAGCGCTATGGATTTGATAGCCGCCCTCGCCCCATCAGCGCGCGCCATCTCGGCAAACGCCCCATAGCGAGCACGGCGGGCCGCGTCTTCAGGGCTGTCGCCCGGCGCATGCCGGGCATCGACGCGATGCACGACCAGCGGCACAGCCATGCGCTCGCACACGGTACGGCAATGCTGCTCGAAGCCGTCGGCCGCAACCTGCAGCCCGTGATGCACATGAAAGGCAAGCACCTGCCCCGGCCAGCGCGATGCGCAGGCGGCCAGCAAGGCGGTTGAATCGGCACCGCCGCTGAACCCCACCGCCAGCGGCCAGTGCGCCGGCTCGAACGCGGCAACGGCGCGTTCGAAAGCGGAGTTCATGACAGCGCCTGCGCGTTATCTGCCGGTGTCGGCCTTGGTGTCGTTGAAGCGGCCGTAGCTCTGCAGGCGCTCGTAGCGGCGCTCCAGCAGTTCCTTTGGCTTCAGGTCGCTGACCTGGCGGAAGGCATCATTGAGCGCGCGCTTGAGAAACGCAGCCATCTGGCGATGGTCGCGGTGCGCGCCGCCGACGGGCTCGTTCACGATCTTGTCGACCAGGCCCAGCGCCTTCAGGCGGTGCGCGGTAATGCCCAGCGCATCGGCCGCTTCCTGCGCCTTTTCGCTGGTCTTCCACAGGATGGAAGCGCAGCCTTCGGGGCTGATGACCGAGTAGATCGAGTACTGCAGCATCAGCAGCTGATCGCCGACCGAGATGGCCAGCGCGCCGCCGGAGCCGCCTTCGCCGATGATCGTGACGATGATCGGCACTTCGAGCTGCGCCATTTCGAAGATGTTGCGGCCGATGGCTTCCGACTGGCCGCGCTCTTCGGCGTCGATGCCGGGGTACGCGCCGGGGGTGTCCACGAAGGTGAACACCGGCAGCTTGAATTTCTCGGCCGTCTTCATCAGGCGCAAGGCCTTGCGGTAGCCCTCGGGCTTGCTCATGCCGAAGTTGCGCGCGGTGCGCTCCTTCGTGTCGCGGCCCTTCTGATGGCCGAGCACCATGCAGGGCACGCCGTTGAAGCGCGCAAGGCCGCCCACGATCGACAGGTCGTCCGAGAAATGCCGGTCGCCGTGCAGTTCGACGAAATCGGTGAAGATTTCGTTGACGTAGTCGAGCGTGTAGGGGCGCTCCGGATGCCGTGCGATCTTGGTGATCTGCCAGGGCGTCAGGTCGCTGTAGATGTCCTTGGTGAGCTGCTGGCTTTTCTTGCCGAGCTGATCGATTTCTTCAGAGATGTCGACCGCGGATTCGGTCTGCACATAGCGCAATTCTTCGATCTTTGTTTCGAGTTCAGCAATGGGCTGCTCGAAGTCGAGGAAGGTTCGTTTCGCCAACGTCTTCTCCTGTTGTTCAGTACGCGACCGGTACGGGGTCGAGCGATCGCCAAATATACCAAGTCGCCACGCTGCAATATGGTGCCCAGGCCACGGCGACGTCGCGGGCATCGCTTCGGCTGACGGGATCGCCCGAAAAATAATTGACGCTGATGCCGTTGAGCAGCCCCAGGTCGTCTACAGGCAGCACATTCGGGCGCATCAGGTGGAAGATGAGGAACATCTCTGCCGTCCAGCGGCCGATGCCGCGAATGGCCACGAGTTCTTCGATGATGAGCTCATCCGACATGTCTTTCCACGCATCGACGTGGACCATGCCCGAATCGAAATGCAGGGCCAGGTCGACGAGGTACTCGATCTTGCGCGCCGACAGCCCCGCCCCGCGCATGTCGTCGACCTTGAGCTTGAGCACGTTGGCCGGCGTCAGCTTGCGCGGCAGCGCGGCAAACTTGTCCCAGACCGACTGCGCGGCCTTCACCGAAATCTGCTGACCCACGACGCTGCGCGCGAGCGTGGTGAACGCATCACCGCGTGATTCGAGGCAGGCGTCGCCGAACTTCGGAATCAGCCGCTTCATGACGCGGTCTTTTCGCGAGAGGTGCTTGCATGCCTCTTCCCAATAGTCCGGCGTGTAGATCTGAACGCTGGTCTTCTTGCTGGCGGGCATGGGGTTCGTCGTTCCGTTCACTGCGCAGCCGCCCAGGTCGTGCCCGTGGGCGAATCCTTGAGCACGATGCCCTGCTCGAGGAGTTCCTGGCGAATGCGATCGGCTTCGGCGAAGTTCTTCGCGGCCTTGGCGGCGGCGCGCTCCGCAATACGGGCCTGGATGGCCGCGTCGTCCAGCGCGCTGCCGGCCTGCAGGAAGGCCCGTGGGTCGCCTTGCAGCAGACCCAGCGAGCCGGCCAGCGCCTTCAGCAGGCCGGCAGTCTCGGCGGACTTGGTGCGGTTGACCTCGCCGGCCAGCTCGAACAGCACGGCAATGGCTTCGGGCGTGCCGAAGTCCTCGTCCATGGCGGCCTTGAAGCGCGCGGCATACGGCTGGGTCCAGTCGATGGCCATGTCGGCCGGGGCGACCAGGTCGAGCGCGGTGTACAGGCGCTTGAGCGAATTGCGGGCATCGTCGAGGTGCGCGTCGCTGTAGTTGAGCGCGCTGCGGTAATGCGTGCGCACCAGGAAGAAGCGCAGGCTCTCGGCGTCGTACTTCTGCAGCACTTCGCGAATGGTGAAGAAGTTGCCCAGGCTCTTGGACATCTTCTCGTTGTCCACGCGCACGAAGCCGTTGTGCACCCAGAAGCGCGACAGCGGCTTGCCGTTGGCGCCTTCGCTCTGGGCGATTTCGTTCTCGTGGTGCGGGAACTGGAGGTCCGCCCCGCCGCCGTGGATGTCGAAGGTCTCGCCCAGGGTGGCGCAGCTCATGGCCGAGCACTCGATGTGCCAGCCTGGCCGGCCTGTGCCGTAGGCGCTTTCCCACTTGGCGTCGGCGGGCTCGGTCGGCTTGGCGGCCTTCCAGAGCACGAAGTCGAGCGGATCCTGCTTGCCATCGAGCACGGCGACGCGTTCGCCTGCGTGCAGTTCGTCGAGCGACTTGCCCGACAGCTTGCCGTAGCCCGGGAACTTGCGCACCGCGTAGTTGACGTCGCCGTTGTCCGAGCGGTAGGCCAGACCTTTTTGCTCCAGCTTCTCGATGATGCCGAGCATCTGCGGCACGTATTCGGTGGCGCGCGGCTCGATGGTGGGCGGCTCGATGCCGAGCGCGCCGATGTCCTCGTGCATGGCCGCGATCACCTCGTCGGTCAGCTCGCGGATGGTGATGCCGCGCTGCACGGAGCGGGCGATGATCTTGTCGTCGATGTCGGTGATGTTGCGCACGTAGGTCACGGCGTAGTCGCTGGCGCGCAGCCAGCGCTGCACCACGTCGAACGCCATCATCATGCGGGCGTGGCCGATGTGGCAGAAATCGTAGACCGTCATGCCGCAAACGTACATGCGCACCTGTCCCGGTTGCAATGGGGAGAATTCCTCCAATTCACGCGACAGCGTGTTGTAGATGCGCAGACTCATGAGATTCGGAAAGCGTCGCTTCGCGCACGTACGGCACGGGCGAACGACGGTGTTTTTCAGGGGTGACGGGGACTGTGGTCGCGAGGGGTTGGACATGGCCCCTCGGCTACAATGAAACCAAGTATAAACGGCTGCCACCGCGCAGCGTTCGGGTGTTCCCCAAGCCCGCAAGCCTGCATCTCCCCCCATTTCCGCCGAGGCTTCATGAAGCACGCCGCATTCTCCAGACTCTCCATTGCCTTCGCACTGCTGTTCAGCCTGTGGGGCTCCGCCGTGCACGCCAACGAATACGACGACGTGAACGCGTTGCTGCGCCAGGGCAAGTCGAACGAAGCGCTCGCCAAGGCCGACACCTACATCGCCGGCAAGCCGCGCGACCCGCAGATGCGCTTTCTGCGCGGCGTGATCCTCACCGAGCAGAACAAGCAGGCCGAGGCCATCACCGCCTTCACGCAGCTCACGCAAGACTTCCCCGAGCTGTCCGAGCCCTACAACAACCTGGCCGCGCTTTATGCGTCGCAAAGCAAGTTCGACCAGGCGCGCAACGCCCTCGAGCAAGCCCTCAAGCTCAATCCGAACTACGCCACGGCGCACGAGAACCTCGGCGACGTGTACGCCCGCCTCGCGGCACAGGAATACGTGCGCGCGCAACAGTTCGCCAGCACCAACGCCAGCGTCGCTCCCAAGCTCGCGCTGATCCGCCAGATCTTCAGCTCGAAGGCCGAAGCCGAGGCAGCCGCCCTGCCCGCGCCGCCAGTGGTCATCCGCAAGCCGGTCGGCCGCACCAGCAAGTAATCGCCGCCGGCACGGGCGCCCCAGGGTGCCTGCCGCGCAGCCCCGTCCCTTCATCCGCACATGGAGCCCCGTTTGACGACTCACACCCTCTCCCGTTTCAGCCGCCGCAGCGCCCTCGTCCTGGCCGCCGCACTCACGTTCGCCGCCACGAGCTATGCGCAATCGGCCGCGGCACCGCGCGTCAAGCTCGCCACCTCGGCCGGCGACATCGTGGTCGAGCTCGATGCAGCCAAGGCGCCCAAGTCGGTCGAGAACTTCCTGCAATACGTCAAGGACAAGCACTACGACGGCACGGTGTTCCACCGCGTGATCGACGGCTTCATGATCCAGGGCGGCGGCTTCACGGCCGACCTGCAGCAAAAGCCCACGCGCGCGCCCATTCCGCTGGAAGCGAGCAACGGTCTGAAGAACGACAAATACACGATCGCCATGGCCCGCACCGGCAACCCGAATTCCGCGACCTCGCAGTTCTTCATCAACGTGAAGAACAACGACTCGCTCAACGCGCCCAACCCCGACGGCTACGGCTACACCGTGTTCGGCAAGGTCGTTGCCGGCACCGACGTGGTCGACAAGATCCGCGCGGTGGCCACCGGCAACAAGGGCGGCATGCAGAACGTGCCGCTCGAGGCCGTCACCATCAAGTCCGCCACGCTGCTGGCCAAGTAAATTCCTTTCCCTTTCTCAAGCAGGAGCCCCTCATGAGCAACCCCCAAGTCGAACTGCACATCAAGAACTACGGCGTGATCACGCTCGAACTCGACGCCGCCAAGGCGCCGAAGTCGGTCGAGAACTTCGTCTCGTACGTGAAGAAGGGTCACTACGACAACACGGTGTTCCACCGCGTGATCCCCGGCTTCATGGTGCAAGGCGGCGGTTTCGAGCCCGGCATGAAGCAAAAGCCCACCGACGCCGAGATCCAGAACGAAGCCAACAACGGCCTGAAGAACGACAACTACACCGTGGCAATGGCCCGCACCAGCGCGCCCCACTCGGCCACCGCCCAGTTCTTCATCAACGTGTCCGACAACGGCTTCCTGAACCACACCGCACCTTCGGCCCAGGGCTGGGGCTATGCCGTGTTCGGCAAGGTCATCAACGGCACCGACGTGGTCGACAAGGTCAAGGCCGTGAAGACGGGCCGCAAGGGCTTCCATGACGACGTGCCGCTCGAAGACGTCGTGATCGAAAAGGCCGTTGTCACCGCTGAATGACGAACAGGCGCGACGCGGCATGACCACAGTGGCGAACCCGGCTTTTACCGAGCTGGTGGCGCCACCCGCGTGGCGCACTGTCGACCTGATTTCCGACCTGCACCTGCAGGCCGGCGAGCCCGCCACCTTCGAGGCCTGGCAGGGCTATCTGCAGACCACGCCGGCCGACGCGCTGATCATCCTCGGCGACCTGTTCGAGGTGTGGGTGGGCGACGATGCCGCTGCCCAGCCCGGTTTCGAGGCCCAGTGCGCCGAACTGCTGCGCCGCACTGCGCAGCGGCTGCCGGTGTTCTTCATGCACGGCAATCGTGACTTCCTCGTCGGCCCCGCGCTCGCGGCGCAATGCGGCTTCACGCTGCTCGACGACCCGACGGTGCTCGTGCTGCACGGCCAGCGCTGGCTGCTGAGCCACGGCGACATCCTCTGCCTCGAAGACACGGAGTACCTCAAGTTCCGCGCACAGGTTCGCACATCCGAGTGGCAGGCCGCGTTCCTCGCGAGGCCGCTGGAAGAACGCCGCGCGCTCGCGCGCTCCATGCGCGTGCAGAGTGAAGACCGCAAGCGCAATCCGTCGACCGTCTGGGCCGATGTCGACACCGCAGCGGCACGCGAGTGGCTGCAACAGGCGAACGCCCCCACGCTGGTGCACGGCCACACGCATCGCCCCGCCGATCACGACATGGGCAACGGCCTGCGCCGCGTCGTGCTGAGCGACTGGGATGCTGCCGCGCATCCGCCGCGCGCGCAGTTGCTGTGCCTCTCCACCGCCGGCGCGCAGCGCGTCGATCTGCGCTAGCCGCGCCGCCTCTACCAATGTTCAAGTGGCTGCGCCGCCTGCGCGCCCTGCCCCCGATTCCCGAAGCCGCCTGGCAGGCCGCGCTCAGGCGCTACACCTTCCTGGGCGCACTGCCGGACACCGACCGGCAACGCCTTCGCACGCTGACGGCCGAGTTCCTGCGCGACAAGGAATTCCATGGCGCCAAAGGCTTCACCATCACCAACGAAGTGGCGCTGGCCATCGCGGCCCAGGCTGTGCTGCCGGTGCTGCACCTCAAGGGCGGACTGAACTGGTACGACGATTTCGTCGGCATCGTCGTGCACCGCTCCGAGGTGGTGGCGCGGCGCAAGGTGGTCGATGAGGCCCAGGTGGTGCATGAGTACGGCGAAGTCGTGGCCGGCGAGGCCATGGAGCGTGGCCCCGTCATGCTGAGCTGGGACGACGTGCTGGCGAGCAGCGTCACCAGCGAGCGCGGCTACAACGTCGTGATCCACGAGTTCGCCCACAAGATCGACATGCGCAGCGGCGACGCCAACGGCTGCCCACCGCTGCCGCCCGGCTTTGCAGGCCAGCGCAACGCGCGCGCAGCCCGCAAAGCCTGGCTCGCCGTGCTGCAGTCCGCCTACGACGACTTCCGCGAGCAGACCATCAAGGCGGAACGCTTCGGCACCGAGCCGCCGTGGCTCGACGCCTATGGCGCCACGTCGATCAGCGAATTCTTCGCGGTGGCCTGCGAGGCCTACTTCGTGAGCCGCCCGAACTTCGCCCGTGACTTCCCCGGCGTGCTCGCGCTCTTCGATGAATTCTTTCTGCCCAGAAGGCCCTGACACCTGAACAGGGGGCAGTCAATTTGCAGCTGCTGCGCAGCTGCTCCCCCAAAGAAAAAGACGCCCCGCGGGGCGTCTTTTTCATCTGGCCGGAGGCCTTGGAGGCTGCCTCTTACTTTCGCAGCAATGCCTTCAGCGCATTCTGCAGACGGCGCGCGCTGGAAGCATCGTGCGCCGCGGCCAACACCTTCCCTGCATCCTGACCCCAGGTCTGGGCCGGCGCGGGATCGCCGCGCTTCGTCAGCAGCTTGAGTTGCAGTGCACGGCGCGCGTCGAGCTGTTCAGCAGGCGTCGGCACTTCGGCGGCCATTTCGAGACGCAGCAGCGCTTCGGCGGCATCGTTCGCGGCAGCCGTCGGCGCGGAGCCGATGGCTTGCGACCAGCCGCTGCGCACCGCGGGCGTGACCGCGCGGCCCAGTTCCTGGATGCTCGGCAGACGGCTGGCATCGCGCTGTTCCCATGCGCCCAGCACTTGGGTCAGGGCTTCGCCGTGCGCTTGTGCTGCGAGCTTGCGCAGCGCCATGTCGGCGCGTTCGAGCGCTTCGCGCTGCGCACGGAAGGCTGCGTCGCCGAGGCGCGGGCCGCGATCTTCGAAGCGCGGCGGACGGTCGCCGAAGCGGCCGGCCGGTGCACCGCGATCGCCACGCGCGTCACCACGAGGCGCCCCACGGTCGCCGCGATCACCAGGGCGACCCGGGCCGCCGGCACCAGGACGTCCGCCATCGCGGCGATCACCGAAACGGCCACCGGCGCCGCGAGCTGCGGGCGCTGCTTCGGCCTTCTTGCTGCTCGGGCGGTCGTCGCCACGCATGGCCACGACGGGCTTGGGCGCGGGCTTCGGCGCCGCGGCTGGCGCTTCCGCAGCAACGGCTTCGCCGGCGTCATGCGCCTCGCCATCGGTGCGTGCCGAGGCATCGGCGCCGTCGGCGGGCGCCACGAGATCGGCCGAAGCGGCGAGCGCTGCATCGGCGGTCGTGCCGGGCGAGGCTTCCGCATCGCTCGGGCTCGGCGCCTGCTCGGCGCTTTCGCCGAATTCGGCAGCAGCCTGCCCCGGGGCCACGACCTCGGTCGCGCCGACCGACGGACCGTCGCTCGCGACAGTGGCCTGCTCGGCCTTCGGCGCGGGCGGCGGTGCTTCACCGCGCAGCGCGCCTTCCAGGCGGGCAATGGCGGCACGAATTTTCTGCACGTCGCCGCCGGCATTGGCTGCGTCGAGCGCCTTGGACGCTTCGAGCACATAGCGATCGTGCTCGCTCATTGCGGCCGACGCCTTTTCGCGCTCTGCCGTCTTGCGATTGAAAGCTTCGTCGATGGGCGCGCGGAACGCGTCCCACAGTTTCTGTTCATGGCGGCGATCGAGCGGCACGCTCTGCGCCTCGGCCTGCCAGCGCTGTTGCAGCGCCTTGACGGCGTCGATGCGCAGCATCGGCTGGGCGCCGAGCTCGGCAGCCTCAGCGATCATGGCCTGGCGGCGTTCGACGCTGGCCTTCTGCGCGGTCTCGAACGGAGCGCGGGCCGCGCCGAAGGCTTCGTTCCACAGCGGCTGCAGCTCTGCGAACACCTTTTCGCCCACGTGGCCTGCATCGCGCCAGCGGTCGGCGAACTGGTGCAGCGCGCGGTTGTGCGCCTTCAGGTCGGTGGCGCCGGCATGCTCGGCAGCCCAGGCCTTGACCTCTTCGATCAGCGCGACGCGGAGGGCGCGGTGCTCGGCCGCATCGGCGCGGACCTTTTCGAGCCAGGCCTCGACCACCTTGTGGGCTTCGTTGCAGGCTTCATCGAAGCGCTTCCAGAGCGCGTGGTTCGGCACGCCGCCCTGGTCGGCCTGTTTCCACTGGTCGCGCAGGGCGCGCAGCGTTTCCTGCATCTTGCGACCGCCAAGGGCCTGGCCTTCGGGGCGCTTGAGCAGGCCTTCGGCCTTGGCGACGAGGTCTTCGCGCACCTTGTCGGCACTCCAGCGCTGCCAGCCTTCGAGTTCGCCAGCGGCCACCAGCGCGGCATGCACGCGGGCTTCGAGCGGCGCTTCGACCAGCTTGCCGTGCTCCTTGAGCACGGCGCGCAGCGCGGCGGCCGCGCCGGCGCTGGCCTTGCCATGGCCTTCGGCAGTTTCCTGTTCGAGCTTGGCGAGCGCGGCCTGCACGGCGTCTTGCGCGGCGGCGCGCACGGCCGGGTCGATCTTGGGTGCGGCGGGGCGAGTTGGCGCAGCGGGCTTGGGCGCCACGACCTCGCCGCGCGCGGCGCGCAGTTCGTCGGCCCACACGGGCACTGGCGGCAGCGGCGCAGCAGCATCGGCGGCAGCTGCAAGGGCCTGGGCCAATGCACTGTGGAATGCGTCGGACACCACCAGCAGTTGCGACTTGGACGATTCGAGCTGCGGTGCGAACTTGGCGTCGAGGCTGGTCCAGTTGGCGTCGGTCGTGATCTCGGCTGCCTGCTGCTGCCAGTGGGTCACGTCGGCGCGCAGCGATTCTTCGGCGGCCTGGGCATCCTGCCAGCCCTTGGTGGACAGCACTTCGAAGCGCTGCGCCAGCAGCACGGCGGCTTCGCGGTGCACCTGGGCGCGGTGCTGCAGGTCTTCGATGCCCTTGACGCGCTCGGCCAGCTTGAGCTTCAGGCCGGCCAGCGGCTCGCGCGACAGCGGCGCGCCAGCCTTGGCGGCGTCGCGCTGCCAGGCCAGTGCATCGGCGATGTTGAGCTTGGACTGGCCCAGCAGGGCTTCGGCCTTTTGCGCCCATTCGGCGGCAATTGCCTCCTGCCCCTTGGCGCGCTTGAGTTCGTCGAGCTTTTCGCGCAGCAGGCGCGCGGCGCCCTTGTCACGACCGCTCAGCTCCTTGAAGACCTCCTGCATCTGCTCGGCAGTGGGAGTGCCCGCGAGCCAGTCGCGGATGCGCGCGGCGCGCTCGCCGGAAGTCGGCGCGGTGAAGGCGCCGCCGGTGAGCGTGTCGAGGGCCTGAAGGTCGTGTGGCTTGGAAGAAGTAGAGGTCACTGCGCGAAATCGTTGTCTTGGTAGAGAAAGCGAAGGCGCCGGCAAAGGCCGGCGCACATCGACATTTTCACCCACTTGCGGCTGGCCATTGAATTCCGTCCAGAAACGGTGGCGTACGCGGGGTTGTGGGCGTGGAGGTTAACGGACTACATATATAGCAAGCTGTAGAAAAAAACCAAGTCCTCAGACCGGCTCCTGATCGGGTCGTCGCGCCTCACTTCATGGTCAGGCTGAGCTCGGCGCCCGGCTTCCAGTCGCTGCCGCTGGCACTTGTGCGCACCGCCCCCAGGAAGAGACGCTCGCTAGGCAGCTTCTTCGCGAGCAGGTAGTCGCGCACGGCCGCGCCGCGCTCGACCGCCAGTTGGCGCATCGACTCCTCGTCGACCGGTACGCTGGCGAACAGCAGCTTTTCCATGTCCGGCACCGGCAGGTCTTTGGCCAGGCCGACGAGGTTGCGCGGCTTGGTGATGTCTGCGCGCTTGTACACGGCGGTCAGCAACTCGGGATATTCGGCGTCGGTGACGGGTGGCACGTCGGTGCCGGTCTGGCCGCCGCGCACCGCGACGCGGCGCTTTTCGGCGTAGGTGAGCTGGCGCACGCGCTGGCGCTGGTAGGCGTCGCGCTCTTTCTCGAGGCTGGAAGTGCCGACCACCGTCATCTGCAGCGTGGTCCGGTCGGTCAGCGCCTTGGCGACCTTGTCCAGGCTTTCCTTGGCGGCGGCGCTCAACTCGGAACTGCCGGGCTCGAAGGTGATGGCGCTCGATTCGCCGCTGCCGCCGCCCAGACCACCGGTGAGCAGGCTGAACGGCGCTGTCACGGCCTTGACGATCAGGTTGACCACGGCCTTCCAGATCAGCGGGCCGACGCTGAACTGTGGATCGTTGAGCGAGCCGCTGAGCGGCAGGTCGACGTCGATCACGCCGTTGCGGTCGGCCAGCAGGGCCACGGCCAGCTTCACCGGGAGGCTGGCAGGCGCGCCCGCAACTTCGTCGCCGAATTGCAGCTGATTGAGCACCAGCTTGTTGGTGGCCGTCAGCTGGCCATCGGGGGCGACCTTGTAGTTGACGTCCATGCTCATCTTGCCGCGCTCGATGCCGTGGCCGGCGTAGCGCACCGAGTACGGCGACAGCGGGGCCAGGTCGAGGTCGCGCATCTTGGCGGTGATGTCGAGTTCGAGCGGTTTGGCCAGCGGGTTGAGCTTGCCGGTGATTTCCAGCGCGGCTGTCTGCTGCGCCTTGCCGCGCAGTTCGAGGTCGGCCAGCGCGGGCCGGCCGCTCTCGCCCTTCGGCGGGTTCGACGAGAACGAGCTGAGCTTGCCGGTCAGCTCGCTGAGGTCGGCCGAGTAGTTGGGCTTGACGAACAGGTCGGTGAAGTCGATCTTGCCGTTGACGAGGCTCATCGGGCCGAAGTTGATGACGGGCGCGGGGCCGCTGTCTGCCTGCGCGGTGGCGACGGGCGCGGCGGCTGCCGCCGGTTTGGCCGGCTCGGGTGCTCCCCCGACCATGTTTTCGGCCGACACCGGAGCGCCGCCCGAAGGCCTGGCCGGCACAGCTCGTGTCGTGGTGGTCGTGCCGCCCGGGCCCTTGCGGGTGGAGGCTTCGCCCGCTGCCGCAGCAACGGCGTTGGCTTGTGCCTCGCCCTTCCTGGTCAGGTTCAGCAGGTTGAGCCGGCCGGTGGAGTCGATGATCACGCGGGCAAAGAAGTCGGTCAGCGTGGTCTCGCGCACGTCCACATTCGGCGGCGCGTTGGGCGCCATGCTGACCTGCAGGCCGCGCAGGCTCAGCGTCTTCCAGCTCAGCAACTGGTTGGTGTTGCGGTCGAAGCCGGGCGACTGGGTAAGCGAGACGCTGTTGGCGCGGAAATCGTCGAGCGCGGTGTCGCCGGCCAGCTTGATGCTCATGCCCGCGGGCGTTGTCGCATAGCGCACCGTGCCTCGATAGCTCGCGAAGGCGCGGCGGATGTCGACGTTGAGCGCGTCCGCGTAATAGGCCTTGAAGGTATGCGCGGGGAACGAAACCACCTCCAGCCGGCCCTCGGCCGCGAGCGGCTTGAGCACGACGTTGCCCTTGTAGTCGAAGCGTCCCGGGTCGGAGCGCCCGGAGCCGATGCGGCCGGAAACCTCGAGCGGCGAAGTCGTATTGGTGTCGGGCGCGATCTTCTGGGCGTGGAGCTTGAAGGCGGTGACTTCCACGGTCACCGGGTTCGCGCCGGCCTTGTCCGCATAAGAAAGAGCGCCGTTGTCGACCGCCAGCGTGCCGATGGTCAGCGCCCAGGGCTTGGTGTTGGCGCCGGGTTGCGGCGTTTCGGCGGCCGCGGGCTTGGGCGCTGCGACCTTGGCTTCGGCTTCCTTGGTGCCACCACCGGCCGGTGTCTTGAGCCAGCGCTCGAACATCCAGCGCTTCTCGCTGTCGCGCTCGATGCGCACCTTGGGGTTCGTCGCGGTGAACGAGGCCACATTCAATGTGTGCTTCGTCATGTCGACCTCGGCGTCGACCAGCTCGAAGCGGCCGACGCTGGCCAGCGCGGTCTTGGCCTGGGTCAGCGCAAGCCCATCGGCGGACAGGCGGCGCGCCTTGAACTTCAGGTCGGGCTGGGCCCAGGCGATGTCGATCTGCCCGCTGAGCTTGCCATCCAGCGTGGGCTCCAGGCTCTGCGCCAGATAAGGCGCGGCCAGCGACAGCGGCAGCGCATCGACCTCGGTCTGCACGTCGGCCACCTTGTCGGTGGCATTGCCCTTGAACTTGAGCGAGGCGCCGGCAATCGCCGTGCTGCCGTTGAATTCGGCCGGCTTTTCCATCGGCCAGGTGACGCCGGTGACGTCGATGCCGAGGTCGGTCACATCGACGGCGGCAGCGGGATTGACGGTTTCGTCGCGCCAGCCGATGCGTCCACCGTTCAGGGCCACCTTGTCGACCTGTACCTTCAGCACGGGCTTTTGCGCCGGCTTGCCGGCCGGTGCGCTCGCGGCTGCGGCGGGTGGTGACGCGACCTTCTCGGTCGCTCCGGTGGCCGGGTCGGTGGCCAGCAGATTGAGCTTTCCGCCCGCATCGCGCGCCACCGCCAGCTGCGGCTTGACCAGCGCGACTTCGCTCAGATGGAACACCGACTCCAGCGGCCGCACGTCGGCCAGCGCCAGCTTGAGCGATTCGAAGGCCAGCAGGTCGCGGCCGCGCGCATCGGCCACCTTGGTGGTGTGCGCCTCGACCGTGCCGGTGATTTTCAGGCCGGTGGTCGTGGCTTGCTCGAAGCCGATCTTCAGGTCGGCATCGAGACTGCCCGCCTGGAGCTTCACCGGCAGGCCGCCCGGGATGTAGCCGAGATACGGCACGAGGTCGAGCCCCTTGAACTGCACGTGGGCGTCGGTCTTGCGGTTGTCTGCAAAGGGGGTGGTGAAGGCGGCCGAGTCGAACTTGCTGCCGTTGAGCGCGAAGGCGAGCTTGGGCTCGGTGTTGATGTCGCGCTTGGAATCGAGGTTGCTCAGGAACGGCACCTTGAGCACGAAGTCGCGCAGCTCGTGCTTGCGCTTGACGGTCTGGTCGTCGAAGTCGATCGAGCCGCCATTTATCGCAATGTTGTAGATGGCAAAGCGCGCCGGCTTGGCGTTCGGGTCGGGCGGCGGGCCGGCCGAGAGCTTGGCAAGGATGTCGTCGATGTCGTATTTGCCGTCCGCCTGGTGCGTGAGCAGGATGGCGGGCCCGTCGATCGTGACCGCATCGATCACCGGTGCGAGCCGGAAGATCGACTGCAACTCGGCATCGGCGTAGATGCGGCTGACGGCCACCTGCGGCTTGCTGCCGTCAGCGGTGGCAATGCGCAGGTCGTTCAGCGCGAGCTCGAGTGTCCAGGGCTTGAAATCGATCTTGCCGACTGTTACCTGCCGCCCGAGCTTCTCGCTTGCGATCTTCTGAAGCTGGCTTTTGGCAATCGGCGGCACCGCCAGCCAGGCAATGACCCAGAAGGCCAACAGAACCAGCACCGCGACGATCCCACGTCGCACCCATTTGTTTTGTTTGATCGAAGCTACGTCCATCGCCAGAGTGTGCCGCAAACACGCAGCAACGCTACATACGCAAAAAGGACGCAGGCAAACCCTGGGAAAAGTGCCAGAAACGCCGAGAAATCGGCTTCGTCGGACCTCAAACGAAGAAAGCCCGGTGGCTCGACGGAATGTCTTGTCACCGGGCTTGATGGCGGGCACAAAACCCATGCCATCGATTCGCGCGACCGGAAGTCAATGGTTCCTGCCGTGCTGGCAGCAAGAGATTGCCACCGTGGATCCTCGGACGCTGAACCCTTGACTTGCACCTCGGGCTGCCGGACCTCGGAAAAACACCTGAAAAGCTCAGGCCCGTCCAGATTAGGCGTCGCACCCTCGGATTGCAAACGCGTTTTACAAAGGGATTTCCCCTAAGCCGAAACGCCTCGAAACGGCAACTTTTTTAAACAACTATTAGCATAACGAAGCAAGTCCTTATGCTTGACCGGGTATTTAGCCACGCTAGAATCCGCCCTGCTCTGACCGCCCGACGCGGCAGAGCCACCCTGAATCCGCTGCCGAACTCCCCCGGCTTGATCAGGTCGCCGCGCCCCTAACCCCCTTCACTCCATGCGCGGAGCCTGATTCGTACCAATCCAAGCGCCGCTGCCTTCATCCATCGCCTTCCGTGGCGTTGCGACTCGGGTGCCGCACAGAAAGGAAGAGCGATGAACAAGGCGTTTGATGTCACGGCCCGCGGGCTAAGGACCTTCGTGTCCGATGTGGCAGACGGCTTTTTTGAAATCACCCACAACGGGTTTGCACTGGTCGGCCTGGCCATTGTGTTCGCGGCCCTCGCCCTCGTGGCGCGGCCCGACCTGCGCAAGACCGGCGAGGAGCAACTGATGGGCTGGCTGCAGTCGCGCAAGCCTGCGCCTGAAGTCACCGATCTCGAGCCCACCGCCATCGAGCGCACCACGGCCGCGAGCCCCGCCGACCTGCCCAAGCAGCAGGCCGCCGTGGCTTACTGGCTGAGCAAGAAGTACCGCGTGGCCGCCGAGCCGCTGAGCGTGCTCGTGGCCGAGGCCTATGGCATCGGCAAGCGCACGAAGATCGACCCGACCCTGATCCTCGCGATCATGGCCGTCGAGTCCAGCTTCAACCCGTTTGCCCAGAGCCAGGTCGGCGCGCAAGGCCTCATGCAGGTCATGACCCGCGTGCATGGAGACAAGTACGAGAGCGCGGGCGGCACGCTCACCGCCTTCGACCCGGTGACCAACATGCGCGTCGGCGTCAAGGTGCTGCAGGAATGCATCTCCCGCGCCGGCTCCCTCGAAGGCGGCCTGCGCTACTACGTGGGCGCAGCCAACCTCGAGGACGACGGCGGCTATGCCGCCAAGGTGATGGCCGAGCACGAACGCCTGCTGCAGGTGGCCAACGGCCGCGCGCCGTCGACGATCACGCCGCCAACCGTGCGTCCGCAGCCGATCCCTGTGGCGGCGCCGCCCAAGCCTACTGAAGAACGCACCGAGCCGGCCAAGGTGGCCTTGCTCTCCTCCGTTTCCTGAAGAGGTTTTGGGCCGGGTGTGAGCTACACTCGGCAGGTACGCGACTGGCGATAGGCGCAGCACCCGAACACGGTGCCACGCGCTGACGTGGAATACCACTGGGAAGCGTGCCGCCTGACCACAACAGGCGTTCAGCCGTTCGCCTGGGCAGCCCTTGTTTGGTTGAAGAACAAGGACCTCGTCTTCAAAGGACTGCCATGTACCAACGCAACATCCTGGTCGAACAGACCGATCCCGAAATCTGGGCTGCGATTCAAGCCGAAAACGCGCGCCAGGAACATCACATCGAGCTGATCGCCAGCGAGAACTACGCCTCGCCAGCCGTCATGGCCGCCCAAGGCTCTCAGCTCACCAACAAGTACGCCGAAGGCTACCCGGGCAAGCGCTACTACGGCGGCTGCGAGCACGTCGACGTGGCCGAGCAGCTGGCCATCGACCGCGTCAAGCAGATCTTCGGCGCCGACGCCGCCAACGTGCAGCCGCATTGCGGCGCCTCGGCCAACGAGGCCGTGATGCTCGCCTTCCTGAAGCCCGGCGACACCATCATGGGCATGAGCCTGGCCGAAGGCGGCCACCTGACCCATGGCATGCCACTGAACATGAGCGGCAAGTGGTTCAACGTCGTGAGCTACGGCCTGGACGCCAACGAAGCCATCGACTACGACGCGATGGAACGCAAGGCGCACGAGCACATGCCCAAGCTCATCATCGCGGGCGCCTCGGCCTATTCGCTGCGCATCGATTTCGAGCGCTTCGCCAAGGTGGCCAAGGACGTCGGCGCGATCTTCATGGTCGACATCGCCCACTACGCCGGCCTCGTGGCCGCAGGCGTGTACCCCAACCCGGTGCCGCACGCAGACGTGGTCACCTCCACCACCCACAAGAGCCTGCGCGGCCCGCGCGGCGGCATCATCCTGATGAAGTCGCAGCACGAAAAAGCCATCAACAGCGCCATCTTCCCCGGCCTGCAAGGCGGCCCGCTGATGCACGTGATCGCCGCCAAGGCCGTCGCGTTCAAGGAAGCCATGGCGCCCGAGTTCAAGGCTTACCAGCAACAGGTGGTCAAGAACGCCCAGATCGTGGCCGACACCCTCACCCAGCGCGGCCTGCGCATCGTGAGCGGACGCACCGAAAGCCACGTGATGCTGGTCGACCTGCGCGCCAAGGGCATCACCGGCAAGGAAGCCGAAGCCGTGCTGGGCAGCGCCCACATGACGATCAACAAGAACGCGATCCCCAACGACCCGGAAAAGCCGATGGTCACCAGCGGCGTGCGCATCGGCACCCCCGCCATGACCACCCGCGGCTTCAAGGACGAAGAGGCCCGCATCACCGCGAACCTGATCGCCGACGTGCTCGAGAACCCGCGCGACGCGGCGAACATCGATGCCGTGCGCGCCAAGGTTCACGCGCTGACGAGCCGCTTCCCTGTCTACCGCTGATTTCGAGCAAGAAGACCTGACCGCATGAAATGCCCTTTTTGCGGTCATCTTGAAACGCAGGTCGTGGAGACCCGCGTTTCGGAAGACGCCGACTTTGTCCGCAGGCGCCGCCAGTGCAGCGCCTGCGACAAGCGCTTCACCACCTACGAGCGGCCCGACGTCAATTTTCCCGTTGTCGTGAAGAAGGACGGCAGCCGCGCCGACTTCGAATCGGCCAAGGTGCGCGCCTCGATGATGCTGGCGCTGCGCAAGCGGCCGGTGAGCATCGAGCAGATCGACAATGCCCTGCTGCGCATCGAGCAGAAGCTGCTGGCCAGCGGCCTGCGCGAAATCGACTCGACGAAAGTCGGCGAGCTCGTGATGCGCGAACTCAAGAAGCTCGACAAGGTCGCCTACGTGCGCTTTGCCTCGGTGTACCGCAGCTTCGAGGACGTGGACGAGTTCAGGCAGTTGCTGCGCGACATCTGAGCCTCATTGGCCGCCGGCCTCTCTAGACGGCATTTCAACGGTTCCAGCAAAGCTGCACCAGCGCACTCGACGCGTCGGTGCTGCCGCCAGCCAGCTTGACGCCCTGCTGGTTGACCTTGAGCGTTCCGCACTCGTCGTTGCTCGACGCCCCGCTTGGAACGGCTTGCAAGGTATAGGTGGTGGTATTTCTGGCGGCATAGCTGATGGAATAGTTCGCCGTGCCGGACGACGGCGCCTGGCTCAGTCCGGAGGGCAGCGCGACGGTCGCCGGGGGGTAGCTTCCGTTGGCGGTCATGTAGCGCTCGGTCCACTGCGCCGCCTGCAGCAACTGTTGCTTGGCATCGGCCCGCTTGGCTCGCAACACGTAGCGCGTGTAGTTCGGATAGGCGATGGCGGCGAGGATGCCGATCACCGCCGTCACGATCATGAGTTCGATCAGCGTGAAGCCGCGCGAGCGAATCTGCTCACGGCCTTGCGCCCTGGGATGTTTGTTCTTCATGGCTTGCCTTGGTCGCGTCGTCAGTTCGACGACATCAGATTGCGCCAACCGAAGCGGCGGACGATATCCGGCCGCTTCGGCGTGTTGCATTCGCCGGCCGCATTACAGATCACGTCCTTGCCCTTTGCCCGGTCCTGCGGCTCGAAGGCGATGTCGTCCCTGCCTGAACGATTCCGGAAGCCGAGATAGCTGCCCGCCGTGGCGGACGCGTTGTAGGCAATGCCGCCCGGAGCGGCGCCGCTGAAGAAGTCGACCACCATCGACCAGCCGTCGTCGCCAGTGCCTGCAGTGCAATCGATCGAGTTGCTGCCGGTGCCCGGAATGGTGGTCGAGAACAAGCCTGCGCTGCTGCTCAACGCGTCACCCGGATAGACGATGCGCTCCCTGGCGGTCGGCAGTTGAAGGTACCAGCCGCGCTTGGCGCGGGAACCGCTGTAGCTCACGCTGTTGCCCGAGACGGTGCGGAACTCGGCACCGTCTTCCTCGACGGTGGCAGCGCCGACGGTCTGCGCCACCAGGTCGGCCAACACAGCCGTACCGGTACTGCCGTTGGCCCCGTCCCGAATGCCGTACAGGTACTGGTCGGCGGTGCTGCTGTCATCGCCGACGGCAAACAACTTTCCCGTGCCGAATACAACCATGTAGCCGCCGCGCGGATGACCGACGACCACTGGCGCCGCAGTGATCGGCTGCGTGGCTCCAGCCGCGAACAGCGGCACGTTGTCGAGGCGCGATGCGGCTGCGGCTGCGGCGGTGGTAGCGGTAGTGGTGGCCCTGGCGGCGCCCAAGGTGGCCTTCCACTTGCTGCTGTCGACATTGCTCAAGTCGAACCGCCACATATTGCCCAGAAGGTCGCCGGCATAGGCAAAGTCGACCTTGCCGTCCCCGTCACGGTCCACCACCCGCGGGGCGGACAGCCCGTTGCCGGTGCCCGCGCCCTGCGTGACGGGCGCGGGGATCTTGAGGATCGACTTGTCACCGTCGAGATACTGGATCCACAGCATCGCCTTCTCGCTCGTGCTGTTGTAGCCATTGCCCAGGATCACGGCCTTGCGGTCATTGTTCAGTGGGGCCACTTGCAGCGCGCGCCTGGAGAAAGAGTCGAGCGCGGGTTGCTGGAACTGGTGACCCAGGTCGTCGTCGGAAAGCGCAGTCGTGTCGACCAGCGCCGTCTGGGCCGCCTTGGTCTCGTCGATGTCCTGGGGTTTGGTGACGTCGAGCACGAAGTAGCCCTTGCCGCCCGCACCTAGCGTGCCCACGAGAAAAGACTTCCACGCGGCCACCTTCTGGGCCTCGGTGGTCGAGGCGGTGGCGGTCGCGCCCGTGTAGATGTCGGCCACGAAGGGGCTGCCGTCGACATAGTACCTGTGCGAGTAGCTGCCTTCGCTCAGCCGCTTGAGCTTGGGCGCGGCCGCCGTGCCGTAGAGGCCTTCGGGCACGTAGGCGAATGCTTCCTGGCCGGTGCTTGCGTTGAAGGCGTGCAGCATGCCGTCGTTGGCGCCCACGTAGACCATCGGCGTGCGAGCGACCGAAGCGAATTTGGCATAGGCATCATTGGTGAAGCCGCTGTTGGGCTGCCCCGCGTACCAGACGCTGGAGCCCACGATGTCGCCGAGCACATGGCCACGCTTGCGCAGCTGCAGGTCACCCGTGCCCTCGTTGCTGCGGTCTCCGCGCAGGAAGTTGAGCACGGCCTGGCCGAGCGCGGTGTCCTTGTCATCGGTGCCAGTGCTTCCCTTGAGCGCGGCCTTTTGCGCATCGCTCAGGTTTGCCCACCGGAACGGAATGCCGGAACCGGTGGTCGCGCCGCTGGTGCCCGTTGCCGCCGCGGTGCCTGAGAAGCTGAGCACCTTGCGGTTGCTGTCGTGCGCGCCTCCTGCGGCCATTCGGGCATCGAGCAGGTCGCGCGCCGACCATTCGGCCGTGCTCGCAAGCTGGCCATCGGTGCCGAACCTGGTGGCGGTGAGCGTGCCTGACCAGTCGGCCGTGTCGTAGCCGGCCCTGTAGACCGCCGTGCCGGTCGATACCCTGGAGGCGCTTGCCGAAATGGAGGTCAGCGGGAGGCTGGTGTTGAGCAGGATCTGCCCGAGGATGGATTTGAAGGCGTCGCCGAGTGCTTGCGCATTCGAGGCCGGCGTGAAGGTGCCGCGGCTGTTTAGCGCAGCGTGCCAGAGATCCATGCGGACGGCTGCGGCGTTGGACACTTTTTCATGCCAGTAGCCTGATGTGGCGTCAGAGGAACTCCAGCCTTGGAAACCCTCCCCCTTGGAATTGGCGGCCAGGGTGTTCGCCAACGGATTGGTCCAGGTAATCGAGCCATCCACCAAGCGTGCGTAATCCCCGCTGAATGTTGGCTGTGGTGCATTCGCCGAGATGACCGGTGCGCCCGTCCACGATGATGCGGCGCCGAAACCAATGGTGTAGGTCGTCAGGTGCTGCCAGGTGGCTGGATCATTCTTGGGGTTCCAGTACTCGGGGACTGTCGCCGCTCTCACTTTTACATTACCGCCTTCGGCAATCACCTTCTTGAGATTGTCCGAAATGCCCGGCTGCAGGTCGCTGGCCCAGTAGTGGAAGGCCATGTCGGCCAGGGTTGAACGATATTCGGCATTAGGTGTCCAGTTGCCCTGCAGCTTGTACCAGTTAGCGCTGTCGTTGATGGCCCCAGCGCTGTCCTTGTAGGGCGCGCGCGGCTCATAGACCTCGGAGTCGGGCAGGACTCGGCGCGTCCCATCCGCGTTGCCAATGACCGGCATGTTGAGTTGTGCCGGATCCCGGTTGAATCCGAAGAGGTTGTACTCGCCGTCCGTCATGAATATGTGGAAGGACTTGCGGCAACTCGACTGCGCGGCTCCTTCCACACCCGGATCGTCCGAATAAGGGTTGTACTGGCCGGTGGTCTTCATGTACTCACCGGCCCGGGTCATCATGGCATGCAGCGGTGTCCCGCCATTCGCAGTCAAGGTGTCGACCCAAGCCATGAAGTTGGCGCGGTGCGTACTGTCCAACGAGCGCATCAGGTTCGCATTGGGGCGGTCTCCGATCCGACACTTGCTGGCCCGATAACTCCCCTCCGAGACGTCGCCGAAGAAACCGACGCAGCTAGTGTCCTTGTTGCTGCTGTTCATCGCCTGCCAGGAGAGGCGGATCCGGTCGTTGGGAATGTTGGCCGCAGAGAAGTTGTCTCTAAGCGCCTTTTTCAACGCTTCTATCCGGGTGAGTGTTCCGGGAAGCGGTAGGCCTGATTCCGAAGACCACCTTTCCATACTTCCCGAGTTGTCGACGGACACGATCACGTTCGGCGCCGGCTCCTTGACCACGGTATTGCGCGGCGCCTGTATCAGCGGATATTGCGCGGCATGGCCGACGCACTGCGCCAGCACCAGGCCGCACGCCACGGTAGCCCTCGAAAACTCTTTGATGTTCATATCTCTCCCTCTCGCTTTGCTCAATTCACCTTGGTGACCGGATCCGGGTCGAACGCCATCTGCAGTTCGACCCGCGTACCGCCCGCGGTGCCAGGGCTTCGAGCGCCCGTGGCGACGGCAGTGATCCGATACAACGGGTATTTGCTGCTGCTCTTGCGGTCGATGACCTCGATCCAGTACTTGGCCCCCCTCAGCGCCGGATTGCCAGCGTCGGGAGCTCCTGTGAACTGCCCATACGAGGCGTGCTTGCTCACGTACGTATCGCTGATCCAGAACCGGTAGGCCTCGCTGCCGTATGCAGCCGCCACCGAATCGGTCGCGGAGAAGTAGCAGATGCCGCGATCGCAACTGTTGGCGCCTTCGTTCACATAGGCGGTCACCCAGCCTGTGTCGCGATCGGGGAAAACGCGGCCATCTTCGGCCTTGCGGCAGCGCGACGTCGCGAGTGCCGAACACGCCACGTAGGTCTTGCTAGTGCTGGCAAAGGCCAGTTGCCGGATGTCACGCTCCGCATCCAGCAGCGCCGCTTCCGCGGCCTCGAAGGCGCGTTGATGCTCGCGCTGGTTGCCCGCCACGGACTCCAGCAACTGGGCCGTCCGCGCGCCGCCCACCGCCAGCAAGGCCGAGAGCAGCAGCATGATCAGTACGATGAAAAGCGAAAACCCGCGCTGTGCCCGAGGTGCGCGAAGGCAGAAGGAGTGCGTCATAGCGCCCCCAGGTTGTTGCGCAGCGCGAACACCGCCGTGTAGACGCGCCGCAGCTTGCCGTCGCTGGTGGTCTGCGACTCACCGTCGCAGTCGGTGTAGCCGCCGCCCGGGTTGTTTCTGGTGCTGCCCGCAAGTCGCAGGCAGACGCGCACCGTGCGAACAAGGTTGAAGTTCGCAACATCGGCGGCCGTCACGTAACGCACCACCCGTTCGCTCCCGGACTCGGCACCGATGCCGTACATGACATCGAAGCGCTCCACGCCGTCGACGATCGGCTGCGACTTGTTGCTGCCGCTGCCCTTGCAACTCAGGACGCCATCCGCCACCGAGAACTCGCTGGTGATCACTCGCAGGTTGCCTGAGGCAGTGGGATCGGCGGGGTTGTACACGTTGGTTGCCGCGCCCTGACCCAGGCAGTCTTTGAAGTAGTCGGGACTCGGCGCGTACCCGACCTTCAGCTTGTCATTCACCGAGCTGCCCTGCGCCTCCTCCCCCTTGATCGCGAAGAAGACCCGCTCGCTCGCGAGATTCGTGTTCTTGTCGGCGTTGAAGTTGAAGTAGTACAGCGGCTCGGTCACGTCGATAGGGATGTAGCCGGCCTGCCGGATCTGCTGGCCCAGCAGCCTGAACGCCAATGCCGACGACTGGTTGAGCGCGTTGACGTCGTCGCCCGTCATGGCTGTAGTGCGCGTGCCAAGCATGCTGGCCACAGCGGCCAGCACCACCAGCATGCCGATGATCAGTGCGACAAGAAATTCGACCAGCGTGAAACCTGCCTGCCGCAGGATGGGCGCGAGTGCCTTGCGGTTCATGGCTGCGGCACTGCAACGACGACTTCCATGCAGGCCTTGCCGCTCGGACAGTCCCAGTCCGAGTTCGGCGCGATCGGGTTGACGACGGCAGGCTCGTCCCACGCGATGTGCACAAACAGCAAGCCGCCGGCCGTTGCCTTGCCCTGTATGTCGGCCTGTCCGCCCGGTAACGCGGCCGCTACCGTGCGCTTCCAGTTCCACAGGTCATTGGCCGCGAGTTGGGCGGCGCTGCAAGTGGCGCTGGCTCCTGTGCATGGAGGCTCGGGGGCAGTGACGCTCGCCGTTGACCAGTTGGCCACGTAGGGGCTATCGGATGCCGCGCCTGCAATAAGGTTGGCGCGAATGCGATCGGCCATGTCACCGGCCAGTTGCACCGCGATGTTCTTGCTGCTGGCGCCTGCGCTGTCGGCGAGCACGCGCAGTTGGAAGCCAGCCAGCGCCAGCAGGCCGAACGAGAGCACGAGAACGGCCACCATGGCCTCGATCATCGAGAAGCCTGCCTGCCCTTTGCGCTCCCGATGCGCCTTGCGAATCGGAACGCTCAGCATGCGTCGCGCCCCTTCACCCGCCGAAGGCGCCCGCCAAGCGAAATGCAAACCGTGGCGGCGTTGGATGAATCGGCGTTTCCCGCCGGGTAAAAGCTGAAGCTGGCGAAGCTGGAGTGACCCATGGCATCGAAGGACATGGCTCCGGGCACGTTTTTCTGGACTGCGACCCGCGTATCGGGGTCTTGCCGTCTGAGTGTTTCGATGGTGGCGCCGCTGCCAACCAAGGTGTCCCAACCGCAGCTCCAGTCCCTGCCGGTGCACCCTGTGCGCGCCTGGATGGTCACGGTCTTTCCGCGCCGGGCCGCCTCCGAGCGCGCATGGCTCACGCTCGCCATCAGGGCCGAGGCCATGCCCTCGACGCGGTACTTTTCGATCAGGCCACTGAAACTGGGCAGCGCCATTGCCAGCAGCACGGTCATCAGTACGATGACGACCATCATCTCGACAAGCGTGAAGCCTCGCGGCCTTTCGGTGTGGTGGCGTGAATGCGCCCGCGCGGACGCGCAGAATTCGTTATTCATGTCGTACCGTCCGCCGACTCGCACCATCGTGCCTGGGCAAACGCTTCTCCCTGATTGCAATAGCTTGAAATTCTATTTTTCAATATCTTATTGACCGCCTATTGCACGACAAACGGTCAAAGCAAATGGATCAACGGTCAATTGTTTTCAATTGATTTCAATTGACGCTCCAAAATGGATTTGATTTAACAAAAGAATGACAAAAGAAAATCCCAATTTCATGATCCAGGCGCTGAATCTCGCGCGCCAGGCCGGACCCGAGACCGATCCCAATCCGCGCGTCGGCTGCGTCCTGGTCTCCGCGAACGGCACTGTGATCGGCCAAGGCCACACCCAACAGGTCGGCGGCCCTCATGCCGAAGTCATGGCACTGCGCGATGCGGCGACGAGAGGCCATTCGGTCGCCGGCGCAACCGCCTGGGTCACCCTCGAGCCCTGCTCCCACCATGGCCGCACCGGCCCATGCTGCGATGCGCTGGTCGCGGCCGGCATCGGCCGGGTGGTCGCGTCGATGGCCGACCCCAATCCGCTGGTCGCCGGCCAGGGTTTCGAGCGACTGCGCGCCGCGGGCGTCGATGTCGAGATCGGGCCGGGCGCGGAGGAAGCGCGCGAACTCAACATCGGCTTCTTCAGCCGCATGGTCCGCAAGACGCCCTGGGTCCGGATGAAGGTGGCCGCCTCGCTCGACGGCAAGACCGGCCTCGACAACGGCGTGAGCCAATGGATTACGGCGCAAGCCGCGCGCGCCGACGGCCATGCATGGCGAGCGCGCGCCAGCGCGGTGCTGACGGGTGTCGGAACCGTGCTCGAAGACAACCCGCGCCTGGACGTGCGCCTGGTCGAGACTCCGCGCCAACCGCACCTGGTGGTCGTGGACAGCCGGCTCCAAACGCCGCCCGACGCTCACATCTTCATAGCAGGCCGCCCCGTGTGGATCTACGCGGCCAGCCGGGACGAGAAGAAAGCCGAGGCGCTGGAAGCACGCGGCGCCACCGTCACCTGCCTGCCCAACGCCGACGACAAGGTCGACCTGGGCGCCATGCTGAAAGACCTGGCAGCCCGCGGCGTCAACGAGCTGCACGTCGAGTCGGGCCACAAGCTCAACGGCTCGATGCTGCGCGAAGGCTGCGTCGACGAGCTGCTGGTGTACCTGGCGCCCAAGCTGATCGGCAGCGGGCTCGACATCGCGAGCCACATCCACGCCGACGGCCCGCTCACCTCGCTGGCGGGGGTTCTGCCCCTGGAATTCAGGTCCGTCGACATGCTTGGACCCGATCTGCGCATCGTGGCCCGGATCGCCGGAAAAGACGCCTTCTGACGTTTAGCCCGAAGCCCCCCTCGTTCTCTGCGAAAATGCGCGGATGTTCACCGGAATCATCACCGGCGTGGGGCGCATCGCCGCCATCCACGACCTCGGCACCTCCTCCTCCTTTGGCAAAAGACTCAGCATTGCGGTGCCCGACGGGTATCTCGACGACGTCGGCCTCGGCGACAGCATCGCGCTCAACGGCGCCTGCATGACCGTCACCACGCTCGCCCCCGAGCGACAGCAGTTCACCATCGACATTTCGGCCGAGTCCCTCGACAAGACCGCGGGCCTGACCGACGAAGGCAGCCGCATCAACCTCGAAAAGGCCCTGCGCGCCAGCGACCGCCTCGGCGGCCACATCGTGTCGGGCCACGTGGACGGCATCGGCAGCGTGAGCTTCTTCGAGCCCGTCGGCGAAAGCTGGGAACTGCGCGTGGTGGCACCGCCGGCGCTGGCCCGCTTCCTCGCCTACAAGGGCTCGATCACCGTCAACGGCGTGAGCCTCACCGTCAACAAGGTGAACGACATCGAAGGCGGCGCCGAGATCAGCATCAACCTGATCCCGCACACCGTCGACAACACCTCCCTTGGCAGCCTGAAGGCCGGCTCGAAGGTCAACCTCGAAATCGATACCGTGGCGCGCTACGTGGAGCGCATGCTTCAGGCGGGCGTGCTGGTGCCCCCCACTTCCACGTATTCCAAGGACACAGCCGAATGAACGCCTCCGTCACGCCGATCGGCGCTCCCCGCGCCGCGCGCGCCCCAGCCCCGATCTCTTCGGTCGAGGAAATCGTGGCCGAGCTTGCCGCTGGCCGCATGGTGATCCTGGTCGACGAGGAAGACCGCGAGAACGAAGGCGACATCGTCGTCGCGGCCGACCACATCACGCCCGAGGCCATCAACTTCATGGCGCGCCATGCCCGCGGCCTGATCTGCCTCACGCTCTCGCGCGAGATGTGCGAGCGGCTGCAGCTGCCGCCGATGGTGCAGCGCAACGGCGCCAAGCATTCGACCGCGTTCACCGTTTCCATCGAAGCGGCCGAAGGCGTGACTACCGGCATCTCGGCCGCCGACCGCGCCCGCACCGTGCAGGCCGCCGTAGCCCCCAATGCAGTGGCCGCCGACCTCGTTCAGCCCGGCCACATCTTCCCGCTGCAGGCGGTGGACGGCGGCGTGCTGATGCGCGCCGGCCATACCGAAGCCGGCTGCGACCTCGCCGCCATGGCCGGCTGCTCGCCCGCCTCGGTGATCTGCGAGGTGATGAACGAAGACGGCACCATGGCCCGCCTGCCCGACCTGCAGATCTTTGCGGCCGAGCACGGCCTCAAGATCGGTACCATCGCCGCGCTCATCGAGCACCGCAGCCGCGTCGAATCACTGGTCGAAAAAGTCGGCTGCCGCGAGATCCAGACCAACTGGGGCGCCTTCACCGCCCACGCCTTCATCGACAAGCCCAGCCGCGGCGTGCACCTTGCGCTGGTGCGCGGCAAGTGGGCGCCCGAAGACACGGTGTCGGTGCGCGTGCACGAGCCGCTGTCGGTGCTCGACGCACTCGAAATCAACCGCTCGCTGCACTCGTGGAGCCTGGACGCCAGCCTCTCGCACATCGCGAACGAGGGCAAGGGCGTGGCCGTGCTGCTGAACTGTGGCGAAACCGCCGGCGAGCTGCTCGCCCAGTTCGACGGCACCGCGCGCCCCGCGCAAGCCCCCGAGCGCGGCCGCATGGACCTGCGCAGCTACGGCATCGGCGCGCAGATCCTGCGCGAATGCGGCGTGCACAAGATGAATCTGCTGGGCACGCCGCGTCGCATGCCGAGCATGGCGGCGGGCTACGGGCTCGAAATCGCCGGCTACCTCACGAAAGACTGAACGACCATGCAAGGTTCAAACAAGGGCGAGACAACGCTCAACGGCAAAGGCCTGCGCATCGGCATCGTGCAGGCGCGCTTTAACGCCGACATCACTGATGCGCTGGCCTCGGCCTGCCTCTCGGAGCTCGAGGCGCTGGGTGTGGCCGCCAGCGACATCCATCACCTGCAGGTTCCCGGCGCGCTCGAAGTGCCCGTGGCGCTGCAGGCGCTCGCCGAACGCGGCGGCTACCACGCGCTGGTGGCGCTGGGCTGCATCATCCGCGGCGAAACCTATCACTTCGAACTCGTGGCCAACGAATCGGGCGCGAGCGTGAGCCGCATTGCGCTCGACTACCGCCTGCCCATCGCCAACGCGATCCTCACCACCGAAAACCTCGAGCAGGCCATCGCCCGCCAGACCGACAAGGGCCGCGACGCAGCCCGCGTGGCGGTCGAGATGGCGCAACTGCTGGCCACCCTTTCATGACCGAAGACACCTCCAAGCCCCTCAAGCCCGCTGGCGCCAAGCCGCGCCAGTCGCGCGTCGGCCTCACCAGCACGGGCGCGCGCAAGGCTTCGGCCAAGTCGAACCGCAGCCGCGCGCGCGAGTTCGCGCTGCAGGCGCTCTACCAGCACCTGGTGGGCCGCAACGACCCGACCGACATCGACCACTTCACGCGCGACCTCGCGGGCTTCCACAAGGCCGACGCTCTGCACTACGACGCGCTGCTGCATGGTTCGATCGAAGGCGCCGAGCAGCTCGACGCGTTGATCCGCCCGCTGCTTGACCGCAAGTTCGAAGAAATCTCGCCCATCGAGCACGCCGTGATGTGGATCGGCGTGTACGAGTTCCAGAACTGCCCCGACGTGCCGTGGCGCGTGGTGCTCAACGAGTGCATCGAGCTGGCCAAGGAATTCGGCGGCACCGACGGCCACAAGTACGTGAACGCCGTGCTCAACGGCCTGGCGCCGCAGTTGCGCCCGCTCGAAGTGGAAGCAGATCGCGCTTCGGGGAAAGCAAAGGCATGAGGATTTCGACGCGCGCACAGCGCATCGAGCCCTTCTATGTGATGGAAGTGGCCAAGGCCGCCAGTGCATTGGCCCGCCAGGTCGCCCATACCGACCGGCCGATGATCTTCCTGAACATCGGCGAACCCGACTTCACCGCCCCACCGCTGGTGCAGGAAGCCGCAGCCCGCGCCGTGCGCGCCGGCGCCACGCAGTACACGCAGGCCACTGGCCTCGACCATCTGCGCGAACGCATCAGCGCCTGGTATCGCCAGCGCTTCAACGTCGACGTGCCGGCCCGCCGCATCGTCGTCACCGCTGGCGCCTCGGCCGCGCTGCAGCTGGCCTGCCTCGCGCTGATCGAGTCCGGCGACGAGATCCTGATGCCCGACCCGAGCTATCCGTGCAACCGCCACTTCGTGAGCGCGGCGGACGGCAAGGCCGTGCTGGTGCCGACCACGGCCGAAGAGCGCTTCCAGCTCACGGCCGCCAAGGTCGAGGCCGCCTGGACCGACAAGACGCGCGGCGTGCTGCTCGCGTCACCGTCGAACCCGACCGGCACTTCGATCGCGCCCGACGAACTGCGCCGCATCCACGAGGTGGTGTCGCAGCGCGGCGGCATCACGCTGATCGACGAGATCTATCTCGGCCTCTCATACGACGATGCCTTCGGGCAGACGGCGCTGGCCATCGACGACAACGTCATCAGCATCAACAGCTTCAGCAAGTACTTCAACATGACCGGCTGGCGCCTCGGCTGGCTGGTGGTGCCCGAGGTGCTGGTGCCGGTGGTCGAGCGCCTTGCGCAAAACCTGTTCATCTGCGCGAGCACGGTGTCTCAGTACGCGGCGCTCGCCTGCTTCGAGGACGAGAGCATTGCCGAGTACGAACGCCGCCGCGCCGAATTCAAGGCGCGCCGCGACTGGTTCATTCCGCAGCTGAACGCGTTAGGCCTGAACGTGCCCGTGGTTCCCGACGGCGCCTTCTACGCCTGGGCCGACTGCACGAGCTTCGCCGAAAAGCTCGGCATCTCCGGCAGCTGGGACTTCGCCTTCGAGACCATGAAGCGCGCCCACGTCGCCGTCACGCCCGGCCGCGACTTCGGCACGGCCGAGACGGCCAAGTTCGTGCGCTTCTCCACTGCCAGTTCGATGGCGCACCTGCAGGAATCCATCGAACGCCTGCGGGCCATGGCAGAGAACCAGGCGCAATGAGCTACGCGTTTCCGATCCGCGTCTACTGGGAAGACACCGACGCCGGCGGCATCGTGTTCTACGCCAATTACCTGAAGTTCATGGAGCGCGGCCGCACCGAGTGGCTGCGCTCGCTGGGCGTCGAACAGCGCAAGCTGCGCGAGGAAACGGGCGGCCAGTTCGTGGTGAGCGAAACGCAGCTCAAATACCATCGGCCCTCGCGGCTAGACGACGAACTGCTCGTTACAGCCGATCTTCAACAATTGGGCACTGCGTCGTTGATAATCGGTCAGCGAGTGCTATCAAAAACAGAGCAAGAGCGAACGGGGGCCCCGGCACCCGTCTTGCTGTGCGAAGGCACGATCCGCATCGGCTGGGTGGACGCCGCCACATTGCGTCCCGCACGCATTCCGAAGCAAGTGACGGGAACCCTCGAGCGCTACAGCGGCTCCATGACACAACCTTTCAAGCCATGAACCAAGACCTCTCCATCATCAATCTCCTGCTCCATGCGAGCTTCGTGGTTCAACTGGTCGTGCTGCTGCTCGTGATCGTCTCGATCGCCAGCTGGGCCGCGATCATCCGCAAGTACTTCGCACTGCGGCGCATGCGTGCCCTCAACGACGACTTCGAACGCGAGTTCTGGTCGGGCACCAGCCTCAATGAACTGTTCGCCTCGGCCGCGCAGAACGCCAAGTTCGCCGGCCCCATGGAGCGCATCTTCGCTTCGGGCATGCGCGAATATCAAAAGCTGCGCGAACGCCACGTTACCGACGCCCCCACGCTGCTCGACGGCGCCCGCCGCGCGATGCGCGCGAGCTTCCAGCGCGAGCTGGACGCGGCCGAGCAGAACCTCTCGTTCCTGGCCACCGTGGGCTCGGTCTCTCCGTACGTCGGCCTGTTCGGCACGGTCTGGGGCATCATGCACGCCTTCACCGGCCTGGCTGCACTGGCGCAGGTAACGCTGGCCACCGTGGCCCCCGGCATCGCCGAGGCACTGGTGGCCACCGCCATCGGCCTGTTCGCCGCCATTCCGGCTGTTGTGGGCTACAACCGCTTCGCCCGCGAGATCGACAAGATCGCCATTGCCCTCGAAACCTACATCGAGGAGTTCTCCAACATCCTGCAGCGCAACCTGTCGGCCAATCCGACGGCCGGCGGCGCGGCATCGTCGGTGGCTCCGGCCAACCGCTGAACGGAGGCGCAGCGCATGCCCGCCGTTTCATCCCGGGGCCGCGGCCGCCGGACGATCAACGAGATCAACATGGTCCCGTTCATCGACGTGATGCTGGTGCTGCTGATCATCTTCATGGTCACCGCGCCGCTCATCACGCCGAGCGTGATCAACCTGCCCTCGGTCGACCGCGCCAACAAGCAGCCCGACAAGCCCATCGAGATCGTCATCAAGAGCGAAGACGAAGTGCAGATCAAGAAAGATCCGTCCACCGGCTCGGGCGGCACCTCGATCCCCATGACCCAGATCGGCTCCGCGGCCAAGCAGGCCCAGGGCGGCGACGACCAGCGCCCGGTGGTCATCAGCGCCGACAAGTCGGTGAAGTACGAGACCGTCGTGAAGGCGATGAACCAGCTCAAGCGCAGCGGTATCGAGCGCGTGGGCCTGTCGGTCACGACCACGGGCGGCAAATAAGGCATGTCGCTCGCACTGGATCGCCCCGAGTTCGCGCCGCCGCCGCAGCGCGGCACGCCGCGTGCCGTCGTGCTGGCCCTCATTGCGCATGCGTTGCTGATCGCCGCGCTGACGTGGGGTGTGCGCTGGCGCAGCGACCCCGACGAAGGTGCGGTCGACGCGGAGCTGTGGTCGTCCACGGTGCAGCAGGCGGCGCCCCGCCTTCAAGCACCGCAAGCCCCCACGCCGGCTCCTGCGCCACCGCCGCCCGCACCCGCACCACCACCCCCACCGGTGGCGAAGGCGCCCGAGCCCGCACCTGCGCCAAGGGCGCCCGACATTGCCCTGGAGCGCGAGAAGAAGCTCAAGGAGCAGAAGGAACAGAAAGAGCGCGAACTCGAGCAGCAACAGCAGCAGAAGAAGAAAGAGCTCGAAGCCAAGCAGCGTGCCGAAGACGAGGCCCAGCGCAAGAAAGAGCAGCAGCAGAAACTCGCCGACCAGAAGAAGCAGCAGGAAGCCGAGGCCAAGCAGGCCGAAGCCAAGAAGGCCGATGCCGCGGCGAAGCAGGCAGCCGCCGACCGTGCCGCCGCGCTCAAGCGCATGCAAGGCCTGGCTGGTGCGAGCGGCGCCGACGATTCGAAGGGCACAGCCCAACGTTCGTCGGGCCCTTCGAGCGGCTATGCCGGCCGCATCGCCGCCGCCGTGCGCCCGAACATCACCTTCCCCGATGCCGACATGGTGAACGGCAACCCGGCCGCGGAGTTCGAAGTCAACCTGGCGCCCGACGGCACCATCGTCGGCGTCAAGCTGAGCAAGTCGAGCGGCCTGCAGGGCTGGGACGAGGCCGCCGAACGCGGCCTGCGCAAGACCGAGAAGCTGCCGCGCGACACCGACGGGCGCATCTTCCCGTCGCTGATCGTGTCGCTGCGGCCCAAGCGCTGACGGCGCAGCAGCAGCGTCGATTTATGCGTCGATTCCGGGCGGCTTTGAACAACCGCCCGGAACTCGTTCGACGCCCTGCTGTCTACACGCGGACAACAACAGCCGGGCGCCACGCCCGCACAAGATGAATCCCAACGGCCGCATCCGCTACGGCAGCAGTCCGCTGCTCGCCAGCCCCACTCCCGTGTGGCGCAGCAAGTTCATCGTGGCCAGCATCGCCTTCGGCTTCGTGCTGCTGGCCGGCCGGGCCGCTTACGTCCAGATCTTCAACAACGACTTCTTCCAGCATCAGGGCGAGGTGCGCTACCAGCGCACGCTGGAGCTGCCGGCCAACCGCGGCCGCATTCTCGACCGCAACGGGCTGATCCTGGCCTCCGACATTCCGGCGCCCAGCATCTGGGCCATTCCCGAGGACATCGAGCGCGACGACCCCGAAGTTCAGGCCAAGCTCAAGCAGGCGGCCAAGCTGCTCGGCATGCCGCAGAAGGACTTCGACAAAAAGCTGGAGGACGAGGACAAGACCTTCGTCTGGCTCAAGCGCCAGGTCGACCAGCCGGTTGCCAAGGAGGTTGCGGCGCTCAACATCAAGGGCATCTACCTGCGCCGCGATTACCGTCGCCAGTATCCCGAGGGCGAGGCGGCGGCGCACCTGGCCGGCTTCACCAACGTGGAAGACATCGGGCAGGAAGGCGTGGAGCTGGCCTTCAACCAGGAGTTGGCCGGCAAGTCCGGCTCGCGCCACGTCCTCAAGGACCGGCTTGGTCACATCGTCGAGGACACCGAAGACCAGGTGCCGCCGACCGAGGGCCACGACATCCAGCTGAGCATCGACGACCGTGTGCAGTTCGTGGCCTACGAGAAGATCCGCGATGCCGTCGTCGCCAACAAGGCGCGCGCCGGCAGCGTGGTGGTGGTCGATGCGCAGACGGGCGAGCTGCTGGCCATGGCCAACTACCCGAGCTACGACCCCAACGACCGCCGCAACCTCACCGGCGAGCAGTTGCGCAACCGCGCAATGACCGACGTGTTCGAACCGGGCTCGACGATGAAGCCGATCACCATCGCCACCGCGCTGCAGCTGGGCCGCGTCACGCCCAAGACCATCATCGACACCAACCCCGGACGCATCACCGTGTCGGGCGCGACCATTCACGACGATGAGAACTTCGGCGTGCTGACGGTCGAGGGCGTGATCCAGAAGTCGAGCAACGTGGGCGCCACCAAGATCTCGCAGCGCATGACGGCGCAGGAGATGTGGAACTCGCTCACGGCCGTGGGCCTCGGGCAGAAGCCGCAGACGCCCTTCCCCGGCGCGGTAACGGGGCGGTTGCGGCCGTGGAAGTCGTGGCGCCCCATCGAACAGGCCACCATGTCGTACGGCTACGGCCTCTCGGCCTCGCTGTTCCAGATCGCGCATGCGTACACCGCCTTCGCGCACAACGGCGAGGTGATCCCGGTGAGCCTGTTGAAGAACATGGGCGAGGAGCCGGCCGGCGTACAGGTGTTCTCGCCGCTGGTGGCGAGCGAAGTGCGCCAGATGATGCACATGGCGGCCGCGCCCGGCGGCACAGCGCCGCTGGCGCAGACCGTGGGCTATTCGGTGGGCGGCAAGACCGGCACCGCGCACAAGCAGGTCGGCAAGGGCTACGCCAGCAACAAGTACCGCGCCTGGTACACGGGCATGTCACCCATCGACAAGCCGCGCATCATCGTTGCGGTGATGGTCGACGAGCCCAGCGCCGGCAAGTACTTCGGCGGACTGGTGGCGGCACCTGTGTTCAGCCAGGTTGTGCAGCAGACGCTGCGCATCATGAACGTGGTGCCCGACCTCGCCGTGGCGCCGATGGCGCACTGACGACGCACACGCCAGGTCTCGCGCCGCGCCTCAGTCGTAGACGATCAGCGCCTTGCCCGCTTCCGCCTGCGCGGTCCAGCTGGCCAGTGCAGCATCGGTCGGGAAGAACTTGGCGCGCTCGCCCAGTTGCAGCTCGACCTGCGCGCCGCCGCGCGCCATCGACAGCCGCACCGGCAGCCCCTGGATCAGGTCGCCGACCTCGGTTTGCTCGGTACGCGGCGGAAAGTCTTTCAGCAGGCGCGCGATGTCGGGCGCCTTGCCGTTCACCGCCACGCGCAGGAACTTGCCGAAGCGGCAGCGCGCCGTGGCAAGGTCCCACACCTGCTGCACCTGGAAGCGCGCCTCGAAGCCGCCGCGCGCAGGCTGCAGCCGGCCGCTGACGATGACCAGCTCGTCATCTTTCAGCGTGTTGCGGTTGGCGTTGATGGTCGCCTCGTCGGCGGTGGCGTCGATCGAGTCCGACTTGTCGTCGAGCTTGAAGATCGCCAGTCGGCCGCGCTGGCCGTTGATCACGCGGAAGTCGCTCACGATGCCGGCAATGACCTGCTGGTCGCGGCTGTCGAGCAGGTCGCCGATCTCGCGCTTGCAGAAGCGCCGCACCTCGTGCGAAACCTCGTCGAACAGGTGGCCCGACAGGTAGAAGCCGACGGCTGTTTTCTCCAGCGTCAGCCGCTCCTTCACGCCCCAGGGCGTGGCGTCGATGAGGTCGGGCTCTGCGGTGGCCGAGCCGTGCTCGGCGTCGCCGAAGATGTCGACCTGCGATGCATTGGCCGCGGTGGCGCTCGCGAACTCGAAGGCTCGGTCAAGCGAAGCAATCAGCGACGCGCGGTTCTGCTGAATGGCGTCGAAAGCACCAGCCTTGATCAGCGCTTCGACCGTGCGCTTGTTGATGCGCTGGCGGTCAATGCGCACGCAGAAGTCGAACAGGCTCTTGAACGGCCCGCCCTCTTCGCGCGCCCGCACCACAGCCTCGACCGCGAGCTGGCCCGTGCCCTTCACGGCGCCCAGGCCGTAGCGGATGATCTTGTTGGTGACCGGCTCGAAGCGGTAGTTGCCGCGGTTCACGTCCGGCGGCTCGAAGGTGATGCCGAAGTTCTTCTGGGCGTCTTCGAACAGCAGCTTGAGCTTGTCCGTGTCGTCCATTTCCACGGTCATATTCGCGCAGAAGAACTCGGCCGTGTAGTGAACCTTGAGCCAGCCCGTGTGGTACGCCAGCAGCGAGTAGGCGGCCGCGTGCGACTTGTTGAAGCCGTAGCCCGCGAACTTCTCCATCAAGTCGAAGATTTCGTCGGCCTTGTCCTGGACGATGCCGTGCGTCGCCAGGGCGCCCGCGCGGAATTTCTCGCGGTGCTCGGCCATCTCCTCGAGCTTCTTCTTGCCCATTGCGCGGCGCAACAGGTCGGCGCCGCCGAGCGAGTAGCCGCCCAGGATCTGCGCGGTCTGCATCACCTGCTCCTGGTAGACCATGATCCCGTAGGTCTCGGAGAGCATCTCGGCCACGGCCGGGTGCGGGTACTCCACCGTCTCGCGGCCGTGCTTGCGCGCCACGAAGCTGGGAATCAGGTCCATCGGGCCTGGGCGGTACAGCGCGTTCAGCGCGATCAGGTCTTCCAGGCGCGTAGGCCGCGCATCTTTCAGCATGCCCTGCATGCCGCGAGATTCAAACTGGAACACGGCTTCCGTCTTGCCGTCGGAGAACAGCCGGTAGGTGGCCCCGTCGTTCAGCGGAATGTTCTCGAACGCGAAGTTCTCCTGGCCCTTGTGGCGCTTCATGATGAACTCGCGCGCAATCTCCAGGATGGTGAGCGTGGCGAGACCCAAGAAGTCGAACTTCACGAGGCCGATGGCTTCGACGTCGTCCTTGTCGTACTGGCTCACGGCCGATTCGCTGCCGGGCTGCTGGTAGAGCGGGCAGAAGTCGGTGAGCTTGCCCGGCGCAATGAGCACGCCCCCGGCGTGCATGCCGATGTTGCGGGTCATGCCTTCGAGCTTCTGCGCGAGCTCGACCAGCATGCGCACTTCTTCTTCCTTCTCGATGCGCTCCGCCAGTTGCGGCTCCATCTCGATGGCGTAGTTGTTCTTGTCGCCTTCGATCTTCTTCTCGGGCGGGTACTGCAGCGTGACCGACATGCCGGGCTTGTTCGGAATCAGCTTGCTGATGCCGTCGCAGAACATGTAGCTCATGTCCAGCACGCGGCCCACGTCGCGGATAGCCGCGCGCGCGGCCATGGTGCCGAAGGTGGCGATCTGGCTCACGGCGTTGCGGCCGTACTTGTCCTTCACGTAGTCGATCACGCGGTCGCGGTTGCCCTGGCAGAAGTCGATGTCGAAGTCGGGCATCGAGACGCGCTCGGGGTTCAGGAAACGTTCGAACAGCAGCTTGTATTCGAGCGGATCGAGGTCGGTGATCTTCAGCGCATAGGCCACCAGCGAGCCCGCGCCCGAGCCCCGGCCCGGTCCCACCGGGCAGCCGTTGGCCTTGGCCCACTGGATGAAGTCGCCCACGATCAGGAAGTAGCCGGGGAACCCCATGTTCAGGATCGTGTTGATCTCGAACTCCAGCCGCTCCACGTAGCGCGCGCGCTCGGCCTCGCGCTTGGCCTCGTCGGGGTAGAGGTGCTTCAGGCGCACCTCCAGGCCCTCGAACGACTCCTTGCGGAAGAAGTCGTCGATCGGCATGCGCACGCCTTCGCTGATGAAAGGCGTCGGAAAGTCGGGCAGCTGCGGCTTGCCCAGCACCAGCGTCAGGTTGCAGCGCTTGGCGATCTCGACCGTATTGGCCAGCGCGCTCGGCACGTCGGCGAACAGCGCCTGCATCTCGGCGGTCGACTTGAAATACTGCTCTTCGGTGAACCGCCGCACCCGGCGCGGGTTGCCGAGGATTTCGCCTTCGGAAATGCACACGCGCGCCTCGTGCGCTTCGTAGTCTTCGCGGGCGGCGAACTGCACAGGGTGAGTGGCAACCACCGGCAGATGCAGCCGGGCCGCCAGCTGCACCGCGGCAATGACATGCGGCTCATCCTCGGGCCGGCCTGCGCGCTGCAGCTCGATGTAGAAGCGGTGCGGAAAAATCCCCGCCAGCCGCAATGCCAGCTCGGCAGCGCGCTCGCCCTGCCCCTGCAGCAACGGCTGGCCCAGCGGCCCGGCCTGCGCGCCCGAGAGCGCGATCAGCCCGCCCGCGAGCTCCTCAACCCATTCCAGCTTGCAGGCCGCCTGCGACTGCCCCCGGCCCACGTTCTGCGTCCACGCCCGCGCCAGCAGCTCGGACAGGTGCAGATAACCTTCCATGTTCTGCACCAGCAACACGATGCGGGTGAGCACGCCGGGCTCCTTGCCCAGCCCTTCCACGAAGACTTCCGCACCGATGATGGGCTTGACGCCCTTGCCCCGGCCCTGCTTGTAGAACTTGACCGCCCCGAACAGGTTGTTCAGGTCGGTGATGGCCAGCGCGGGCTGCTTGTCGGCAGCGGCGGCCTTGATGACTTCGTCGATTCGATTGGTGCCGTCGACGACGGAAAATTCGGTGTGCAGGCGCAGGTGAACAAACATCCGGCCATTGTAGAAACTGCCACTCCACGATGTGGGTTGGCAATCCCTACAATCGCGCCCCGTGCAAGAGATTCTGAATATCGCGGCCTACAAGTTCGTGGCCATAGACGACAGCCCCGTGCTGCGTGAAGAGCTGCGCGCCCGCACGCAGGCCCTGGGGCTCATGGGCACCATCCTGCTGGCGCCCGAGGGCATCAACCTGTTCCTGGCCGGCACCACCGACGGTGTACGGGCTTTTCTGGCCCATTTGCGTGCCGACGCCCGCTTTGCCGACCTCGAGGCCAAGGAAAGCTGGTCCGCCGCGCAGCCCTTTCGCCGCATGCTGGTGAAGCTCAAGCGCGAGATCATCCGCATGGACCACCCGGCCATCCAGCCCGCCGCGGGCCGGGCGCCCGGCGTGGATGCCCCCACGCTCAAGCGCTGGCTCGACCAGGGCCACGACGACGAGGGCCGCGAAATCGCCCTGCTCGACACACGCAATGCCTTCGAAGTCGACCACGGCAGCTTCGAAGGCGCCATCGACTGGCGCATCGGCAAGTTCACCGAATTTCCGCCCGCCCTGAAGGCGCACCGCGACGAGTTCAAGGGCAAGACGGTCGTGAGCTTCTGCACCGGCGGCATCCGCTGCGAGAAGGCCGCGATCCTGATGCGCGAAGAAGGCGTGGAGCACGTGCTGCAGCTCGAAGGCGGCATCCTCAAGTATTTCGAGCAGGTCGGCGGCGCGCACTACACGGGCGACTGCTTCGTGTTCGACGGCCGCGAGGCCCTGGCGCCCGACCTGAGCGCACGCTCGGCACGCGCCAGCGCCCGCGCCTCGGAAGACCCCGACCTCGCCATCAAGCAGTAACGGCAACAACCAAGACGTCGACAGGCCTCCCATGCGCATCCTCCTGGTGGAAGACGAACTGGACATGGCCTCGTGGCTGATCCGCGCGCTCACACAAAGCGGCTTCGTGGCCGACCACGCGCCCGACGCGCGCACCGCCGAGGCCTTCATGGCCGGCACCGAATACGACGCCATCGTGCTCGACCTGCGCCTGCCCGACAAGCACGGCCTGAGCGTGCTGGCCGACATGCGCAATGCCGACGACCGCACGCCGGTGCTGATCCTCACGGCGCAAGGCGCCCTGCAAGACCGCGTGCGCGGCCTGAACCTCGGCGCCGACGATTTCCTCACCAAGCCTTTCGAACTGGTCGAACTCGAAGCGCGCCTGTCGGCCCTGGTGCGCCGCAGCCGCGGCAAGCAGCACCCGCGCCTGCAGTGCGCCTCGCTCTCGTACGACAGCCAGAGCCATGCCTTCACGCTGCGCGGCACGCTGCTGTCGCTCACGCCGCGCGAGCAGGCCGCGCTCACCGCCTTGCTGATGCGCAGCGGCGCACCGGTCGGCAAGTCGCAGCTTTTTGCCAAGGTGTTCACCAACGACAGCACCGCCGGCCCCGACGCCATCGAGGTGGTGCTGCACCGGCTGCGGCGCAAGCTCGCGGACAGCGACGTGCGCATCGTCACCGTGCGCGGCCTGGGCTACATGCTGGAGAGCATTGCCGATGGATCCTCAGCCCCAGCCCAACCCGAACTCCCCGGCGAGAGCGACTGAGCCACAGGCGCTGCCGCCCCAGCGCTTCGGCATCCGCGCGCGGCTGCTCGCGCTGCTGCTGCCCGGCATCGTCGCGCTGCTGGCGCTCGACAGCTGGAACGACTACAAGGCCCTGACCGATTCGCTCGTGGTCGCCTACGACCAGAGCCTGCTCGAACCCGTGCAGGCGCTGGCCAACGGCATCGTGGTGGCGAGCGACGGCAGCGTGCGCGTGCAGGAGCCGTTCTCGATCCAGGCGATGTTCGAGTCCACGCACCTGCGCTACAAGTACCTGCACGTCGGCGTGCAGCGCATTCCCAAGGGCAAAACGCTCGACGTGAACTCGCCCGAGACCACGCTCATGGGCGTGCCCGGCCTGCCCCGCCCGGCACAGCAACCACCCGACGGCACGCCGGTGTTCTACGACGCTGTGCACGAGCAGCACCCGGTGCGCGTGGCCGCGCTGCGGCAGACGGTGTACGACAACGTCCACCCCGGCGTGGCCTACAGCGTGCTGATCCAGGCGGCCGAGGGCACCGGCCCGCGCACCGAGGCCCAGGCCGAATCGCTGCGCCAGGAGCTGCTGCGCGACACGCGCATGGTGCTGGTGATGGCGCTGCTGGTGTGGCTCGGCGTGGCGTGGACGCTGCGCCCGCTGGAGCGCCTGCGCAGCTCCCTGCGCGAGCGATCGCGCGACGACCTGACGCCGCTCGACGCCAGCGGCGTGCCGCAGGAGGTCGCGCCGCTGGTGGACGCGGTGAACCACCACATCGCGGGCCATCGGCGCATGGTGGCCGAGCAATCGCAGTTCCTGGCCGATGCCTCGCATCAGCTGCGCACGCCGCTGAGCATCCTGTCGATCCAGGCGGGCTACGCGGTGCGCGAGACCGATCCGGCACGCATGCGCGAGTCGCTGCACGCCATCGTCGGGCAGCTCGCGCGAACGCGCCGCCTCAGCGAACAGCTGCTGGCGCTGGCCCATGCCACCACCGAAGACGAAGTCGCTCCTGCCGAGCCCACGGTGGTCGACCTCAACGCCATCGCGCGCGAGGTGGTGCTGCAATACCTGCCGCTGGCGCGCGAGAACGACCAGGACCTGGGCTGGGTCGACGCGCGCGGCGACAGCGCCGCCGAACGCATTGCCACCGTGGGCGACGACGGCGAAGACACGGACGGCACTGACGAAGCCGGCGATGAAGACGACTCACCCGTGCTGCCCGTGGCAGCCAACGCCGCCGAACTGCACGAGGTTCTTGCCAACCTTGTGCACAACGCCATCAAGTACACACCGCGCGGCGGCAACATCACAGTGACCGTGCGGCGCGAGGCCTCATATGCGCTGGCCGAGGTGTGCGACAGCGGACCGGGCATCGCACCCGAGCGGCGCGACAGCGTGTTCGAGCGCTTCCATCGCGACCCATCCGTAGCTGCCGTCGCAACACAAGGCGCGGGCCTCGGCCTGACCATTGCGCGTAGCTATGCGCGGCGCAACGGCGGCGAGATCGAACTCGACAACGCCGACATGCCGGAGAGTGCCAACGGCGGCGGACTGCGCGCGATCCTGAGGCTGCCGCTGCGCGCCTTCTGAGGCCCTTCCTTGCAAGGGTTTCACCGGATACACCGGTACGTGATTACACGTATTTTGAGGGTCGGCGGGCCGTTTGCGCCTGCTCCGAAAGGCGATTGAAAGCCTCGATTCCTAGACTGCGCTCCTTCCAATCGAAGGAGACTCAATGCAGCACCAGCTCGGTGAAGATCCGGCCTCGCACGCGCTTCGGCCCGCTTCAAAATTCAAAAAAGATTACTACGGCGGCGCCCTGCTGATCGTCATCGGACTGGCCGCCGTCTATGCCGGCATCGGCTACCGCGTTGGCGAACTCGCGCACATGGGACCGGGCTTCTTCCCGGTCGCGCTCGGCGCGCTGCTGGCACTCACGGGGCTGCTGATCGCTGTCTCCGCGCGCGGCGACAAGCAAGCTGAAGGCGCGAGCGAAGAAGCCGCGTCGCACGGCCATCCGGGCGGCATGCCCGACATTCGCGGCGGCATCTGCATCATCCTGGGCATCCTCGCGTTCCTGCTGTTCGGCGAGTACGGCGGCCTGCTGCCGGCCACCTTCGCCATCGTGTTCATCTCGGCGCTCGGCGACCGCGACAACACGCTGACCGAAGCGCTGCTGCTGTCGCTGGCGATGTGCTTCATCGCGGTGGTGATCTTCTGGTGGGCGCTCAAGCTGCAGCTGCCCCTGTTCCAGTGGGGAGGCTGACACCATGATCGGTCAATCGCTCCACGACCTCTGGTTCGGCTTCGGCGTGGCCTTCCAGGGCTCGAACCTGATGTGGTCCTTCTTCGGCGTGCTGGTGGGTAACCTGATCGGCGTGCTGCCGGGCATGGGCGCACTGCAGGCCATCTCGATCCTGCTGCCGCTCACCTACGTGATGCATCCGGTGCCGGCCATCCTGATGCTGGCCGGCATCTTCTACGGCTCGCAGTACGGCGGTGCCATCGGCGCCATCCTGATGAACATGCCGTCGCACCCGCCGCATGCGGTGACCTGTCTGGACGGGTACCCGATGACCAAGCAGGGCAAGGGGGGCGTCGCGCTCGGGGTGACGATGATCGCCTCGTTCTTCGCGGCGTCGGTCGGCATCATCGTGATGATCTTCGCCTCGCCCCTGCTGGTGCAGATCGCGTTCAAGTTCGGCCCGACCGAGATCTTCTCGATCATGCTGCTGGGCCTGCTCGCCGGCTCCACCATGTCGCGCGGCTCGCCGCTCAAGGGCGTGGCCATGACGCTGTTCGGCCTGCTGTGCGGCGTGGTCGGCACCGACGTGAATAGCGGCAGCTTCCGCTTCGCGTTCGGCCTGCCCGAGCTGAGCGACGGCCTCGAACTGGTGGCGATCTCGATGGGCCTGTTCGGCGTGGCCGACTTCCTGCTCAACGTGAACCGCATGAAGACCATCGGCGACACCGGCACGCTCAAGCTCAGCGACATGCGCCCGAGCAAGGAAGAGCTCAAGCGCGCCTTCCCCGCGATGATCCGCGGCACCATCGTCGGCACGGTGTTCGGCGCAATGCCTGGCACGGGCCCGACCATCACCACCTTCATTGCCTACGCGCTGGAGCGCAAGGTGTCGAAGACGCCGAACAAGTTCGGCACCGGCATGATCGAAGGCGTGGCCGGCCCCGAGGCCTCTGCCCACTCGAAGACGCAGGTCGACTTCATCCCGACGATGAGCCTGGGCATTCCGGGCGACGCGGTGATGGCGCTGATCCTGGGTGCGCTGCTGATCCAGGGCATCCAGCCCGGCCCGCAACTCATTACCGAGCATCCGGACATCTTCTGGGGCCTGATCGCCTCGTTCTGGATCGGCAACGTGATCCTCGTGATCCTGAACGTGCCGCTGATCGGCGTGTGGGTGAAGCTGCTGAAGGTGCCCTACAAGTACCTGTTCCCGGCCGCGATGTTCTTCATTGCAACCGGCGTGTACAGCACGCAGAACAGCCTGTTCCAGATCTGGGAAGTGCTGGTGTTCGGCATCGTCGGCGCCCTGCTGATGTCGCTGGAATTCTCTGTCGCGCCGATCTTGCTGGGCTTCGTGCTCGGGCCGATGGTGGAAGAGAACTTCCGTCGCGCACTGCTGCTCTCGCGCGGCGACATGTCGGTGTTCGTGACGCGGCCGATCAGCGGCACCTTCATCGGACTGTGCGTGCTGCTGCTGGCAGGCGTGGGCTACTCGGCCTGGCGCGGCCGTGGCGGTCGCAAGGGTGTGGTCGAGCTGCCGAAGCTGCCAGAGGGGACGCCGCCTGCTGAGGCTGCCTCGATGGGGGGCGGAGGTAAGTGAGACCACCTGACTCAATGGAAATCCAATAGAAGGAAATCCAGACCGAAATGCCCCGCACGAGCGGGGCATTTTTCGTTGGGGCGGACGTTGCCTTAAGCGGTGTAGTCGCACTGCGTCCCACGCGGGGTCGACTCGCGACTCATGGACGTCGTGTGATGGGAGGCAAGAGTGCACAAAACGCGGCCTCGATATCCGCGGCCTCCGGCAGGGAGTGGTCCGCCCCCAACGTCACCGTTTCGATTTTTCTTTTACCGGTTGTCAGGCTCATCATCCGGGCATTTCCTTGATTCGCATAAACGATGACTCCATCCAGTCCGGGCGAATTCATCACCCTATCATCTTTATAATTTTTCAATGCCAAATTCAAACTTCTCATTTGACTTGGACTTTTCTTTAGAAAAACATCATCAATCAAATCATCGGTGATGAGCTCGGGCCGTTTTTCCATATATAACAGAGGCCATCTCAGCCATTGCCCATCACAATCGGTTGATTTTTTATTGGCGAAATTTTTTATTATTTTGTCAATTCTTTTGCTGCCGGAAGATTTATCAAGATTTACCCACACAACATAAGGACCATTCGCCGCCCCCGCCATAGCCGCAGATGGTATAAAAAACAAAAGAAACACGCCGGCAAGCAGTCGATACCAGTCCATCGATTTTTCGACAGGGCCTCGATATTTTTTCATGCTACGTGGTCCTTGGAGAGTTATTTTTATCAATCTCCACCCCTTCGATCCCCATTTCCTTGTTTATCTCGGTCGCATCAGCTTGTTCGATTCCTGGATTGGAAATATCTTTTTTTGCTTGCTCGTAATAAGCGACTGGAACAAAAAAATTCAAACGATTAGGCCGGCCTTTTATTTTGACGATCTTTCCATTCTTTCTTTTTTCTTCGTGCGACTCAACTGGATCGATCCTAAAAGGAGAGAAATTTATCTGATCTCCTTGATTGCCGCCCAGCAATATCAAATTTTTGGATCCGCTTTTAGCATAGACAAAGCCCACATGGCTTCCATGTCCAGTCTTGCTATTCTTTACCATGGCAATAGCTCCATATATTGGCTTTTCCAGTTCGACAAATAAAGGGTTTCTGATTTTCAATCTCTCATTCATTTCATAAAACCCGTGCGCGCGCCCCATTGTGGCCTTGCGGTCCGCATAGCCCGCATTTTCAATAGGGTAGTTCGCCTTTGACAAGCACCAGTTCACAAAAGCCGCGCACCAAGCCCGATCGGACATGGATATTGAACCGTCCTTGATTTCCGTGTGATAGTTGATCTCTTTTTCTATCAGTTGCTCCACTTTTCCACGCCTGAGTTTGGCTTCCGCAATGGCAATTGGCATCCAAGGGGCTCGCCCCGGCATCGGATTTATAAGAGCCAAAACTTTACCTGCTCCCTCTTTGGACCGCACTGAGTCCGACGGCTCTGTGCTGGAAGGAATTGGGGGTATCAAAGTAGGAGCGGGACGTGGGGCCTGAGTTGTTCCTGTCAGGCTGGATTTCGACGGCCGCACGCCGATTGACCTTTCCTCCCCGCCCCCGTGAATCAGCAGTACTTCACCGGGAAAAATCTTGTCGCTAAGTCGATTGTTTTCAGCCTTGATTTCGGCAATGGTGGTTCGATACAATTTTGAAATTTTCCCCAGATTGTCTCCAGGCTGAACTACATAGCGCGTTGGTCTTTTGATTTCTGGTTTGGAATTATTTATCTTTTCAGAGCCCGCCACGCCTTTCCATTTTCGGGATCTCGACAAGAGATTGAAGTCCCTTCCTGTTTCGCCCTGAATCTCTCCAATTTTCACCACTTCATTGGTCTTTGGGCTGACCACTTTGACATGCACTGCTGATTTGTCCGCGGGATGAATCACTGGAGGAAAACGCCCCGTCACATCGGATTTTATTCTTTCCTCCCTGCCTCCCATCTCTATTATTATTTCCGTATCTGGCAGGGGCTGAATGCCATTGGTTGCATTGATTCGGCTTACTTCAACCCAGGTTTCCTTTCGAGTTTCCGATTTAGCGTGATAGCCCTCTATTTCTGCGATACCATTCATTATTTTGGTCAACTCGGCATCACTGCAGTCCCGAATCTTCTTATCTCCCAGAACACTGCTGATTTTCAGCAGATCATCTATATATTTTTGAGTATTGTTTTCTTTCTTGGGTGCATAAGCAGGAATTGCCTCCAAAATTGTCCGGTCTCCGTGCATTCTCTTCAAATTCGCCTTCAACTCCATGCGCCCGGCCTCCTCATCTGGAAAGATAAGAAATGTTCTCCCGGATCTGGTTGTAGCGAAGCCCACATAGCCTTTGGCTTTTTTCGGAGAAGGCACTCCATCCACCATCCGAGCAGTCAGATCTCCCGGATTATTGATTCGCCAGGGCAACGTTCCGCCGTGCCTGAGCAAATGCCGGCCGTCTTCACAAATAAATTCGGCGACTTCGATGTTCGGATGGTAAGTCGCTGAAATCAGTTTTGCCATACTCACTTCTTCCGTTTAAAAATCCAATTCAAATAATCTGGCCCGCATATTCCAAGAGAAAATGATCGATGCCAAAATTTTTTCAGATCACGCGTACTTTGAGCGCGCGCATATGAATGCCGCCGAAGTTGTTCGGCAGGGTCAGCGAGGAACTGGAGCTGAGCGAGTGATCGTTTCGTCAGTCTGGGGCGTGCGGGCCCAACACCATTGCAAACAATGGTTGCCCGCCGTCAGGCGGCAGACAAAGCCGCCGAGAGTGCGAAGTAGTTTGCAGCCGCCGCAATGAAAAATGCCCACCAGGCAAACGCCCGGCAGGCATATATCTCGGGTGTCATCCGTACTGCTCGCGCAACTCGCGTCACGCCGATGCAGTGCAGCTCGCTTTAAACCGGCGTGGTACCCGTATCGGGTTCGCGCACGCCGAAGGGCTTGCCGGGCAGCGGAATGAATTCGGTCTCGCCGGGCACGTGGCCCATGCGCTGGGCAGCCCAATCGGAGCCGGCCTCGAGAATGCGCTCGCGCCGGCTCGACACGAAATTCCAGGTGATGTAGCGCGGGCCGTCGAGCGGCTCGCCGCCGATCACCATCAGGCGCACGGCGGCGTCCGCCGTGAGCACCGCACCTTGCCCGTCGGACAGCACGGCCATGGTGTGCTCCTCGACCAGCTCGCCATTCACGCTGACATCGGCATCGACCGCGTAAATGGCCAGCTCGGGTGCCAACGCGGGCAATTCGAAGCGCCCGCCCGCAGGCAAGGCGATGTCGAGGTACACGGTCTGCGAGAGCGTCTTGACCGGCGAGCGGGCGCCGAAGGCTTCGCCCACCAGCACGCGCACCGCAACGCCCTGCTCCACCAGTTCGGGAATCGCATCGGCAGGCGTGTGCTCGAAGCTCGGTTCGGTTTCTTCATGCGCCTGCGGCAGCGCGGCCCACAGCTGCAGGCCGTGGTTCACGTAGGTGTCGGCCTTGAGGCGATCGGGCTTGCGCTCGGAATGCACGATGCCCTTGCCGGCGGTCATCCAGTTGATGGCGCCGGGAAGAATCTCCTGCACGCTGCCCAGGCTGTCGCGATGCATCATCGCGCCCTTGAAAAGATACGTGACCGTCGAGAGGCCGATGTGCGGATGAGGCCGCACATCGTGCTCGCTGCCTGGCTGCTCGGTGGCCGGGCCGAAATGGTCGAAGAACACGAAGGGGCCGACCGAGCGGCGATGCGCCGCGGGCAGCAGGCGCCGCACCTTGAAGCCACCGCCGAGGTCCTTGTCGTGCGGCTTGAGCAGTTGGGTCTCGGGGGCGGTGTCGGTCATCGTGTTTCTCCGTGGGGCGGCGGGTTGCCGGTTATCCGCGTGATCTTGCCACTGTGCCGATGCGCTCGCCGAATGCGCGGGCCGTGTCGAAATCGCCCTTCTGCATTTCAGCGGGGCTGGCGTCCGACGGCGATTGCGTCAGCAGGCCGCCGTAGCCGCCCACGTAGTTCATCGAGTCGCGCGTGGCGGCCTTGCTGTTGCTCGGCAGGATGCCCATGCTGATCCAGATGCCGCTGTGCTGCATCGCAAGCGTCCACAGGTAGGTCATGGTCGTGACCTTGTCGCCGTTCATGGTGGCGCTGTTGGTGAAGCCGGCGAAGAGCTTGTCCTTCCAGCCCTGCGTGTACCAGACCTTCGACGACGCATCGGCGAACTTCTTGAACTGCCAGCTCACGCCGCCCATGTAGGTCGGCGAGCCGAAGACGATGGCGTCGGCCGCAGCCAGCAGCTCCCAGCCGCCTTCGGGCAGGTTGCCGTCCGCGTCGATGGCGAGCAACTGGGCGCCCGCGCCGTCCGCCACGGTTTGCGCCACGCGCTGGGTGTGGCCGTAGCCGGAATGGAAGACGACGACGATGTTTGCCATGTTTGGGTGCTCCTGGGTGGGTGAGGTGCCGAGATCAGCGCTTGTCGATGCTGAAGCGGCCGGCGCCGAAGCCTGCGAGGGCAAGCAGGCCGCCTGCGATGGCGATGTTCTTGTTGAAGTTGATCTGCTGCATCATCTTCATGGCGTCAGGTGCGGACCAGTACTTGTGGAAGAACAGTGCGGTGGCCACGGTGAAGATCGCCATCACGATCGCGGTCCAACGCGTCTTGAAGCCCAGCAGCAGCGCGATGCCGAGACCCAGCTCGACGATGATCGCAATGGCCGCACCCACTTCGGGTAGCGGCAAGCCGACGGACGTGATGTAGCCAACGGTGCCGCCGAAGCCCATGAGCTTGCCGATGCCGGCGGGAATGAACAGGTAGGCGATCAGGATGCGGCCGATCAGGGCCAGCGTGTCTTGTGCCGAATTAGGTGCAGTGGTTGTAGTTGCCATGATTGAAAAACTCCTCGGTTGTTGAAATTGAAAAGGGAAAGGGGAAAGAAAAAGCCGGGCGGCAAGCGCCCGGCAAGGGGGATCAGGCGGCCAAGTCGAACACCAGCACTTCGGCGTCCTTGCCGGCGCCCAGCGTCAGTTGCGATTCGCCTTCGAGCATCGCGGCGTCGCCGCCCACGAGCTTCTGGCCGTTCACTTCGAGCTCGCCGCGCACCAGGTGCACGTAGCTCTTGCGCTTCGGGTCGAGAGCCAGGCTGGCCTTCTCGTCGCCGTCGAGCAGGCCGGCAAACAGGCGCGCATCGGCATGCACCGTCACCGAACCGTCGTTGCCGTCGGGCGAGGCCACGAGGCGCAGCTTGCCGCGCTTCTCGGCGTCGCTGAACTTCTTCTGCTCGTAGCCGGGCTCGATGCCGCGCACGTTCGGCTGGATCCAGATCTGCAGGAAGTGCGTGGTCTCGTCGGCCTTGTGGTTGAACTCGCTGTGCATCACACCGCGGCCTGCGCTCATGCGCTGCACGTCGCCGGGTGGAATGCTTTCCACGTTGCCCATGCTGTCCTTGTGCGCCAGCTCGCCCGAAAGCACGTAGCTGATGATCTCCATGTCCTTGTGGCCGTGGGTGCCGAAACCGGCGCCCGCCGCCACGCGGTCTTCGTTGATCACCCGCAGGTTGCCGAAGCCCATGTGCTCAGGGTCGTAGTAGTTGGCAAAAGAAAAGCTGTGGAACGAGCGCAGCCAGCCATGGTCGGCATAACCGCGTTCCTGTGATTTACGGACTTGCAACATCGTCAAACTCCTTCGGCCCTGCCCTGTGGGGGTGTGCGGGCCTTTTTCGTATGCCGCGCCGGATGCGCAGCGGATGTAAAGAACTTTAGGCCCGCACCCCATTCGGAAAGACGCCGCGGTTTGATGGCACCATTCAAAAAATTTGATCAATGGAGCCGCCATGCCCAGTCCCAGAGACGTGCTGACCCCCGACGCCCTTTCCATGCTCCAGACCGTTGCCAGCACCGGCAGCTTTGCCGCCGCCGCCCGCGCCCTCGACCTCGTGCCCAGCGCGCTGAGCTACCGGGTGCGCCAGATCGAGGACGCGCTCGACGTGCTGCTGTTCGACCGCAGCGCCCGCCAGGCGCGGCTGACCGAGGCCGGCGCCGAGTTGCTGCGCGAGGCCGACCGGCTGCTCAACGAGATCGACGCGGTGGCCAACCGCGTCAAGCGGGTGGCCACCGGCTGGGAGCCGATGCTGACCATCGCGGTCGACAGCGTGATCGCGCGCGATCCGCTGCTCGACCTGGCCACCGCCTTCTTCGCGCTGGAGCCGCCCACGCGGCTCAAGCTGCGCGACGAGACGCTGCTGGGCACCATCGAGGCGCTGACCAGCGGCGAGGCCGACCTGGCCATCGGCGCGGTGCTCGATGCCGCGAGCCTGGCGCTCACCGCCACGGGCATCCGCACCCGGCCGATCGGCGAGTTGCGCTTCGTCTATGCGGTGGCGCCCCACCATCCGCTGGCACGCCTGCCCCAGCCTCTGAGCGACGCGGTGATGCGGCAGTACCGCGCGGTGGCCGCGGCCGATTCGGCGCGGCACGGACCGAGCATGACGGTGAACCTCATGGGCGGGCAGGACGTGCTCACCGTGCCGAGCATGCAGGCCAAGATCGCGGCGCAATTGCACGGGCTGGGCGGCGGCTTTCTGCCCGAGCCGATGGCGCGGCCGTACATCGAGGCCGGGCATCTGGTCGAGCTGAAGACCGAGCGCATGCCGCCGATGGGAACGATGCACTGCGCATGGCGCGTGCGCAGCGCGGGCAAGCCGGGGCGGGCGCTCGAATGGTGGCTGGCGCAGTTCGAGCATGAAGGCACGCGGCGTGCGTTGCTCGAGCGGCATCGGGGTCGATGAGGGGTCGATGAGTATTGCCGAGGATTCGCGCAGCGCCGCTAAGGGTGTGTCCTCAGGCGAAGCGGCTCTCGGACCGATGTAGAGTGCAGACACATCCAACCGCATTCCATCCAGAAGAAAAGAGTTCGTCATGAGCACTCGCGCAACTGCAAAGAAGCCGGCCAAGGCCGCCGACCGTCACCGAACCCCAGCCACCCCACGCGCGCCGCGCAATTTCGCCGTCATCGGCGCCGGCATCGCCGGGGTGGCTTGTGCACGAACGCTGGTGCAGGCCGGCCACAAGGTCACGCTGTTCGAACGCGAGGCCACGGCCGGCGGGCGCATGGCGAGCATCGACACCGCCTTCGGCCGTTTCGACAGCGGCGCCCAGTACTTCACCGTGCGCGATCTGCGCTTTGCGCTGGCACTCGAAAGCACGCCCGGCCTGTGCAAGCGCTGGAGCGCAAACCTCGTGCGAGTGCTCGACGCCCACGGCCGCGTGGCCGAGGCGGCCCTGCCCTCGCTCGAACCGCACTGGGTGGCGCAGCCCGGCATGGATGCACTGGCCGCCCACTGGGCCAAGCCGCTGGGCGACAGTCTCATTACCGGCACGCAGGTCACGCAGATCGAGCCCGACGCGCTCGATGCGAAGCGCTGGCAACTGCGCACCGCGGGCACCGACGACTCGCAGCACGTGTACTCCGGCTTCGACGCCGTGCTGCTCGCCGTGCCGCCCGCACGCACCCGTGCGCTGCTGGGCGACGGCAAGCTCTCGGCCACGCTCAGCCGCAAGATCGAACCGGTGCGCATCGCCCCCTGCTGGACGCTGATGGTCGCCTACCCCCAGGCCAACCAGCCCACCATGTCGCACCTCGGCCCGCAGTGGAATGCGGCGCGCAGCACCCATCACCGCGTGGCGTGGCTGGCGCGCGAGTCGTCCAAGCCCGGCCGCGAGCCCATCGAGCGCTGGACGCTGCAGGCCAGCGCCACGTGGTCGCAAGAGCATCTGCGCGACACGCCCGCGCGCGTCGAAGCCAAGCTGCTGCGCGCCTTCGCCGAGATCACCGGCATCCATGCCACGCCCGCGCACGCCCAGGCCCTGTGCTGGAACGAAGCGCAGACGCAGGTGCCCGTGGGCACCACGCACCTCTGGGACAGCAAGGCCCGCATCGGCGTGGCCGGCGACTGGTGCACCGGCCACCGCGTCGAAGACGCCTTCCTCTCGGGCCTGTCGCTCGCGCTCGACGTCATCTGATCGGGAGATGAGGGAGACCGGCCGCTTCGCGCCCTCGCCCACCGGCCCGCTGCACGCGGGCTCGCTGGTGGCTGCGCTCGCGAGCTGGCTCGACGTGCGCGCCCGCGGTCCGCAGGCGCGCTGGCTGATCCGCATCGAAGACGCCGACACCGAGCGCTGCCTGCCCGGCATGGGCGAACACATCCTCCAGCAACTGGCCGATTGCGGCCTGCTGCCCGACGAAGTCCCGGTGTGGCAAACGCAGCGCACCGCGCGCTACGAAGCCGCGCTGGCGCGGCTACAGGGGCGCGGCCTCGCCTACCCCTGCGGCTGCTCGCGCAAGGACATCAACGAAGCCCTCGCACGGCTAGGCCAGCGGCACGAGCGCCACGGCGAGCGCGTCTACCCCGGCACCTGCCGGGATGGGCTGCACGGCAAGCCCGCGCGAGCCTGGCGCTTCGCCACCGAAAAATTCGAAGCCGACCGGCCGCCCACGCCGGGCGTGCCCTGGGATGAAACAGCCGATTCCGGCACCGGCAGCGAACTCTGCTGGACCGACCGCCGCCTCGGCCGCCAGTGCCAGAACGTGAGCCGCGAGGTCGGCGACTTCGTGCTGCGCCGCGCCGACGGCCCCTGGGCCTATCAGCTCGCCGTGGTGGTCGACGATGCCGAACAGGGAGTGACCGACGTGGTCCGCGGCGAAGACCTCACCGACAACACCGCCCGCCAGATCCTGCTGCAGCGCGCGCTGGGCTTTCCCACGCCCAGCTACCTGCACACGCCGCTGGTACGCGGTGCGGACGGCGACAAGCTGTCGAAGCAGAACGGCGCGACCTCCATCGACACTGGCTCGCCCGCCGCCGCGCTGGCCGCGCTCGATGCGGCCGCGCGCGTGCTCGGCCTGCATCCCACCACGGCCACCAGTTGCGCAGACGCACTGGCCGCCTGGGTGCCCGAATGGCGCGCTCTCTACAATTCGCGGCCTCCATGAACTTTCCCGACACCGTGCCCAACGACATCCCGCGCAGCGAAGATGCGCCCACTCCAGACGCCAGCGACGACGATGAAGCGGCCAAGCCGCACCCGCTGCACCGCCGCCTCAAGAGCTTCGTGAAGCGCGCCGGCCGCACCACCGACGGCCAGGCACGCGCTTTTTCCGAACTGGGCCCGCTTTTCCTCGTGCCCTACAAGCCCGAGCCGCTCGACCTGACTGCGGCTTTCGGCGGCCGCGCCGGCCCGACCGTGCTGGAAATCGGCTTCGGCATGGGCGAGGCCACCGCGCACATCGCGACCGTGCTGCCCGAGACCAATTTCCTCTGCTGCGAAGTGCACGAGCCCGGCGTGGGCGCGCTGCTCAAGCGCATCGGCGAGCAGTCGCTGTCGAACATCCGCATCTGCGCGCACGACGCGGTTGACGTGCTCGACCACATGCTGCAGCCCGGTACGCTGGCCGGCGTGCATGTGTTCTTTCCCGACCCGTGGCACAAGAAGCGCCACAACAAGCGCCGCCTGATCCAGCCCGAGTTCGTGACCAAGCTCGCGCAGCACCTGCGCCCCGGCGGTTACATCCATTGCGCCACCGACTGGCAGCCCTACGCCGAGCAGATGCTCGAAGTGCTCGCGGCCGAGCCGCTGCTGCGCAACACGGCCGAGGGCTATGCGCCCAAGCCCGAATACCGCCCGCTCACCAAGTTCGAGAACCGCGGCATCAAGCTGGGCCACGGCGTGTGGGACCTGGTGTTCGAACGCGCTGCCTGAGCGGCCTCGGCCTTTCCCGGGCCCTCTCATCAGGGAATTCCGCCCCGGCACCCGACTTCCCCCCTGGCCCCGTTATTGCTACACTTTTTTACTAATGTGAAAGAAGGTGTCCAATGAACCCATCTCGCAGGGAATGGTTGAGCAAGGCGGCGTTGGGCGCACTGGCGCTGGGAAGCGGTATCGCCCACCCCGTCATGGCCCAGTCCACGCGCGCGGCGGGCGGCACACCGCGTGTCGTGCTGCTCGGGCAATCGGTGCCTCTCACCGGCAGTGCCTACGAAATAGGCACCGCCTTCGCCGCCGGCAGCCGCTTGGCGGTAAGCGACTTCAACGACAAGAACGCCGCCAACGGCCTGCAGCTGAAGCTGCTTCAACTCGACGACGGCTACGACGCGGCCCGCGCCGCTGCCAACGCGCGCACCCTGCTCACCACCAACAAGGTCGACATGCTCTTCGGCTTCGTCGGTACGGCCAGCAGCGAGGCCGGCGCCAACGTCGCCACGCAGCAGGGCAGCCTGCTGTTCGCGCCCTTCGCGGCCTCCGACACACTGCGCGGCGCCGAACATCCCAACGTGTTCCACGTGCGGCCCGGCATGATCGACGAGGCCCTGAAGATCGTGAAGCAGTGCGCCACCGTGGGGCAGACTCGCATCGCGCTGGTGGGCGACGACGACGCCATGGGCCGCGCCGGCCTGGCGGCCGTCGAGCAGGCCATCACCGAGCTCAGGCTCACGCCCCTGGTCGCGAGCGCGCTGGTGCCGGCCACCGGCAACAAGCTCGACGCGGCCCTGAAGACGGTGCAGCAACAGTCGCCCCAGGCCATCGTGCTGGTGTCGCTCTCGGGCACCACGGCCAATGCCATCCGTGCACTGCGCAAGAGCGGCTACGCGGGCAGCTTCATGGCCTTTTCCATCGTCGGCATCGATCCGCTCTACGCCACGCTGGGCAAGGACATCGGCGGCATCGTGATCTCGCAGGTGGTGCCTTCGCCACGGCCGTCGGCCATTCCCATCGTCAAGGAATACCTCGCGGCCGTGGACAACTCCGACCAGACCGCGTCGTACGAAGGCCTCGAAGGCTTCATCGCGGCCAAGGCTGCCGGCGAAGCAGTGCGCCGCGCCGGCCGCGGCTTCAACACCGCGAGCCTGCAGCGCGTGATGTCGGGCATGACCGACTACGACGTGGGCGGCTTCCGCATCAACCTGCGCCCGGGCCTGCGCGACAGCGTGCGCAACATCGACTTGATCAGCATTTCTGCCGACGGTCGGGTCTTGCGCTGACGGCGGCGCAAGGGCTCAGCCCAAGCTCACCAGCTTCTGCAGCACATCGAGCGACAGCAGCTCGATGCGCCCGTAACGCAGCGCGACCACGCCCTCGCCCGCCAGCGCATTGAGTTCTTTCGATAGCGTCTGGCGCGTCACGCCGAGCATCATCGCCAGCGCCTCCTGGGGCAGTTGCAGCTCGTGGCGCAGGTGCACCGACTGCGTGGCATCGCCGCGCGCCAGCACCAGCAGCCGGTGCGCCACGCGGGCGCGCAGGCTGCGCAGCGTGGCGTCTTCGGCCAGGCCGTAGAGCATGCGCACGCGCGCTGCGAGCATCGCGGCAATGGCGTTGGAGAAGACCACGTCGCGCATCAGCTGCACGAAAGCCTCGGGCGGCACCATCAGCAGGTCGAGTGCCTCCAGCGCGGTGGCGTCGTGCGTGCGCGGCGAGCCGTCGATCAGCGTGATCTCGCCAAACCAGTTGCCGGGCTCCAGCACCGCGAGGATGGCCTCGCGCCCATCCTGACGTAGTGAAGAAATCTTGATGGTGCCCGCCACCAGTCCGTAGAAGCCGCCGCCCGCCGCGTGGATGGGGTCGCCCTGGCGGAACACCATCGCGCCGCGCCGCACGTGGTGGAGTTCGGCCGCGCCCAGCAGCGCCTCGCGCTGGGCGCGCGGCATGCTCATGAACCACGGATTGCCCTCCAGCGCGGCGCGGTGCGCAGCGGAAAGACGCGGTCTAGGGGAAGCAGCCATGGGCATGAACCGCTGCGAGGCGGGGGTTTACCAGAACCCCACATTGTCAAATTCTTGACAGTTCAAGGTCAAGCGCAGGCATACAGTGGCCGGCACCCCACAAGAACGGAGACCCCCAGCGATGAATGCACGCGCAAGTTTCAAGAGCATGCAGGAAAGCACGCGCGAAGACTGGCAACTGATCGGCGGCGAATTCATGCAGTTCACGACCGGCCTGCCGGCGCGCGTGATCAAGCACCTGCAGATTCTCGAAGGCGACTACGGCGGCTTTCCGGTCGACCGCTACACCCACTCGCTGCAGACCGCCACCCGCGCCCTGCGCGACGGCCGCGACGAGGAGTACGTGGTGTGCGCGCTGCTGCACGACATCGGCGACACGCTGGGCAGCTTCAACCACCCCGACATTGCCGCCGCCATCCTCAAGCCCTTCGTGAGCGAAGCCAACCACTGGATGGTGCAGAACCACGGCATCTTCCAGGGCCACTACTTCTTCCACCACATCGGCCTGAACCGCGACATGCGCGACAACTTCAAGGGCCACCCGCACTACGAGCGCACGGCCGAGTTCTGCGCGCTCTACGACAACCCCGCCTTCGACCCCAAGGCCGAGACGCTGCCCATCAGCGAGTTCGAGCCCATGCTGCGCCGCGTGATGGCGCAGCCGAAGCAGAGCATCTACAAGGCCGCGCTGACCGAGCCCGCGGCCGCCTGACATCGACAAGAGGAAACCTCATCATGAACGCCTTCTCCCAACCCGAAATCCAGAAGCTCGTCTCCGCCGAGGAGTGGCAGCTTCGCGTCGACCTCGCCGCCTGCTACCGACTGGTGGCGCTCTACGGCTGGAGCGACCTCGTGTTTACGCACATCAGCGCGCGCATTCCCGGCCCCGAGCACCACTTCCTGATCAACCCCTACGGCCTGATGTTCGACGAGATCACCGCGTCGAGCCTGGTCAAGGTCGATCAGCAGTGCAACAAGATCATCGACTCGCCCTACCCCGTGAACCCGGCAGGCTTCGTCATTCACAGCGCGGTGCATGCCGCGCGTGAAGACATCCAGTGCGTGCTGCACACCCACACCAAGGCCGGCATCGCCGTCAGCGCGCAGAAGAATGGCGTGCTGCCCATCAGCCAGCAGTCGACCTTCGTGCTGGCCTCGCTGGCCTATCACGACTACGAAGGCGTGGCCTTCCGCGACGACGAGAAGCCGCGCCTGCAAGCCGACATGGGTAATGCCAACTTCCTCATGCTGCGCAACCACGGCCTGCTGACCTGCGGCAAGACCATTGCCGACGCCTTTCTTTCGATGTACACCTTCGAGAACACCTGCCAGATCCAGATTGCGGCGCAATCGGGCGGCAGCGAACTCACGCAGGTGGACCCACGCATCGTGGAAGGCGTGGGCCAGGCCATGAAGGTGCAGACCGGTGGCCTGGGCGGCCAGTTCGTCTGGCCTTCGCTGATCCGCAAGCTCGACCGCATCGACGACAGCTACAAACAATAAGACAGCGTCGACCCCGGTTTCCACGGCTGCCAGCGCCTGCACGACAGGTGCTGGCGGCTATTTTTTTACGCATCAAAACTACAAGAACCAACGAGGAGACAAATCCATGGACGCCACCGTCGTCGTCACCCGCTTCCTGTTCGGCGCGCTCGCGCTCGTGATGTTCGGGCTCGGGCTTTCGCTTTCGCTCGCCGACTTCAAACGTCTCTTCAAGCACCCGAAGGCCGTGACCATCGCGCTCTTGCTGCAGGTCATCGGCTTGCCGCTGGCGTGCTACGCGATCATCGTGGGCTTCGGCCTGTCGCCCGTGTTCGCGGTGGGGCTGATGCTGCTCGCGGCCTCGCCCGGCGGCATTTCGGCCAACCTGTTCTCGCACCTGTTCGGCGGCAACGTGGCGATGAACATCTCGCTCACGGCCGTGAACACGCTGCTGTCCATCGTCACGCTGCCGCTCATCGCGAACTGGGCCATCGGCTATTTCGCGCAGGGCGGCCAGGTAGTGCCGCTGCAGACACGCAAGCTGGTGGAAGTGATTGCCATCGTGCTGGTGCCGGTGGCCATCGGCATGTTCGTGGCCTCGCGCAGCCCCGGCTTCGCGGCGCGCATGGAAAAGCCGACCAAGATCTTCAGCGGCGTGGTGCTCGCGGTGGTGACGGTGCTCGCCATCGCCAACGAGTGGAAGACCATGGCGGCCACCTTCGCAGAGATCGGTGTGCCGGTGCTGCTGTTCAATCTCGTGAGCCTGCTCGCGGGCTACTACCTGAGCCGCGCCGCGGGCCTCGACAAGCCGCTGGCCACCGCCATCAGCTACGAGATCGGCATTCACAACTCCACGCTGGCGATCTTCATCGCGGTGAGCGTGCTCGGCAGCTTCCAGCTCGCGCTGCCGGCGGCCATCTACTCGGTGGTGATGTACATCACCGCGCCGCTGTTCGGATGGTTGCTGTTGCGCCGGCCCGCGCCGGCCGCCGTGCCTGCGCGATGATCGGACGATGGAACTCCGGCAACTGCGCTACTTCGTCAAGGTCTGCGAGCTTCGCAGCATGGGCCGCGCGGCGGTCGAACTGGGTGTGGTCACCTCGGCGCTGAGCCAGCAGATCAGCCGGCTCGAGAGTGAGCTTTCCACCCGGCTGCTGCAGCGCAGCTCGACCGGCGTTGCGCCCACCGATGCGGGCGTGGCCTTTCTCCACCAGGCTCAGCTCACGCTGCGCCATGCCGACGACGCGGTGCGCGCCGCGCAGCAGGCGCGGCTCTCGGGCCACGTGAGCGTGGGCCTGGCACCCACCACCGCCACGGTGCTCGGCGTGCCGCTGATGCGCGCCATGCGCGAGCGCTACCCCGAAGTGCGGCTGCACATGGTCGAGGCGCTGTCCGGCCACCTCACGACCATGCTGCAGGCGCGGCAGCTAGACCTGGCCGTGCTGTTCCAGACCGACACGCCGCGGCGCTGGAGCGTGACGCCGCTGCTGGCCGAAAAGCTCTTCGTCATCGCGTCCCCCACGCTGGCGCAGCGCCCCACCGGCGCCCGTGTGCGCCTGTCCCAACTGGCCGAACTGCCGCTGATCCTGCCCAGCGGCAGCCACGGCCTGCGCGCCACGCTGATGGCTGCCTTCGCGCGGGCACGCATCGTGCCGCGCATCGTGGCCGAAGTCGACGGCCTCGCGCTGCTGATGGACGCGGTGCGCGCCGGCCATGGCGCCACCATCCAGCCCGGCGCCGCCACCGCGCGGCACGACCGCGACGACCTGCAGCTCACACAGATCGCCGATGCCCACGTGGGCCGCCGCAACCTGCTCGTGAGCCTGTCGGACGACGAGCTCTCCCCCGCCGCGCTGGCCACCCGCGTGGTGATGGCCGACACGGCGCGCGCCCTGGTGCGCGAAGGTCTCTGGGCCGGTGCCAGTCTTCACAAAAACTGAACACCCGTTGCCCGGATCGGCCTTTCGCCTGAAGGCCAGCCTGCCTAGAGTCTCCCGTATTCCAAGGAGACCCACGAGTGATAGACGTACTGGTTGTCGGTGGCGGCAATGCCGCGCTGTGCGCCGCCCTGATGGCACGCGAGGCAGGCGCCTCGGTGCTGCTGCTCGAAGCCTCGCCCAAGGCATGGCGCGGCGGCAATTCGCAGCACACGCGCAACCTGCGCTGCATGCACGACGCCCCGCAGGACGTGCTGATAGAGGCCTACCCTGAAGAGGAATACTGGCAAGACCTGCTGAAGGTGACCGGTGGCCTCACCGACGAGCATCTGGCGCGCCTCGTAATTCGCGCCTCGTCGAACTGCCGCGACTGGATGCGCAGCCACGGCGTGCACTTCCAACCGCCGCTGTCGGGCGCGCTGCATGTGGCGCGCACCAACGCCTTCTTCATGGGTGGCGGCAAGGCGCTGGTGAACGCCTATTTCCGCAGCGCCGAACGGCTGGGCGTACAGATCCGCTACGACACGCCTGTGGCCTCGGTCGAGCTCGACGGCGACCGCTTCGTGGCCGTGCGCACCGAGGCCGGCGAGCGCATCGAAGCGAAGAGCTGCGTGCTGGCCGCCGGCGGCTTCGAGTCGAACCGCGAATGGCTGCGCGAAGCCTGGGGCCAGAACGAGCGCGGCGAATGGCCGGCCGACAACTTCCTGATTCGCGGCACGCGCTTCAACCAGGGCGTGCTGCTGAAGCACATGATCGAGGCGGGCGCAGACAGCATCGGCGATCCGTCGCAGGGCCACATGGTGGCCATCGACGCGCGCGCGCCGCTGTACGACGGCGGCATCTGCACGCGCATCGACTGCGTGTCGCTCGGCGTGGTCGTCAACCGCGAGGCGAAGCGCTTCTACGACGAGGGAGAAGACTTCTGGCCCAAGCGCTACGCCATCTGGGGCCGACTCGTCGCGCAGCAGCCGGGGCAGATCGCCTGGTCGGTCATCGACCAGAAGGCGGTCGGGCGCTTCATGCCACCGGTGTTTCCAGGCACGCAGGCGAGCACGCTCGGCGAACTGGCACGCAAGATCGGCCTCGACGAAGCCACCTTCGTGCGCACGGTGGAGGACTACAACGCCGCCTGCCGCGTGGGCCGCTTCGACCACACCGCCCTCGACGACTGCCACACCGAGGGCCTGGCGCCCGCCAAGACGCACTGGGCGCGCCCCATCGACACAGCGCCCTTTTACGCCTACCCCGTGCGCCCCGGCATCACCTTCACCTACCTCGGCCTGAAGGTTGACGAAACAGCGGCCGTGCGCTTCGGCGGCCGGGCCAGCCCGAACCTGTTCGTGGCCGGCGAAATGATGGCCGGCAACGTGCTCGGAAAGGGCTACACGGCGGGAGTCGGCATGAGCATCGGCACGGCCTTCGGGCGCATCGCCGGCACGCAGGCTGCGAACGCGGCAAAGAACCTTTCGAAGAAATCCCCGGAGACAGCCCTTGCAGCAGCTCACTGATCTCGTCGCACGCGCCCGTGCGGATGCCGACGGCATCGGTGGCGGTGCCACGTCGCGCGTGATCCCTATCCAGCCCGCCCTTCCGTTGACCGCGAGCGAAGGCGAAGTCGCGCGCATCCTGCAGATCTGCAACGCCTGCCGCTACTGCGAAGGCTTCTGCGCCGTGTTCCCAGCCATGACGCGCCGCCTCGAATTCGGCAAGGCCGACACGCACTACCTCGCCAATCTGTGCCACAACTGCGGCGCCTGCCTGCACGCCTGCCAATACGCGCCGCCACACGAGTTCGCGGTGAACGTGCCGCAGGCGATGGCGCAGGTGCGCATGCAGACGTACCACGACTACGCCTGGCCGCCTGCGATGGGTGCGCTGTACCAGCGCGCGGGCCTCACGGTTGCGCTCGCTCTGGCCGGTGGGCTCGCGCTCTTCCTGGTGCTTGCTGTGGCAATGTCGGGCTCGTTGCTGCACGAGCCGCTCGCGGGCAATTTCTACGCGATCTTTCCGCACAACTTTCTCGCGCTGGTGTTCGGCGCGGTGTTTCTCTTCGTGATGTTCGCGCTGGCCATGGGCGTGCGGCGCTTCTGGCGCGAGGTATCGCCGTCGCGCGACAACGTGCCCGCCGAGGTAACCGACGTACGCAACGCAGCCAGCGCCGAAGCCGCACACGACGCGCTGCGCCTGAAGTACCTGGGCGGGGGCCACGGCGAAGGCTGCAACAACGAAGACGACCGCTTCACCCTGTGGCGCCGGCGCTTCCACCACTTCACCTTCTACGGCTTCATGCTGTGCTTCGCCTCGACCTGCGTGGCCACGCTGTACCACTACCTGTTCAGCCTGCATGCGCCCTATGCGCTCACCAGCCTGCCGGTGCTGCTGGGCACCGCGGGCGGCATCGGCCTGGTGGTGGGCCCGGTCGGCCTGCTGTGGCTGAACCTGCGGCGCAACCCGGCGCACGGCGACGTGGCGCAGCGGCCCATGGACCGCGGTTTCATCGCGCTGCTGCTGCTCACCAGCCTCACCGGCCTTGCGCTGCTGGCGTGGCGCGACACGCCCTTCATGGCATTGCTGCTGGCGGTGCACCTGGGCGTGGTGATGGCGCTGTTTCTCACCCTGCCCTACGGCAAGTTCGCGCACGGCATCTTCCGCTCGGCCGCCTTGCTGAAGTTCGCCATCGAGAAGCGCCTGCCCAGCCGCCTGCAGCTTGGCGCCGACTGAATGAACCCCATGCATCCGAAGGAAACCTCATGACACGACCCGGCGTACTCCAGATTCCCTCCATGAAGGGCCGATGCTCCGAAGCCGAATGGCAGGCCCGCATCGACCTCGCTGCCTGCTACCGGCTGGTAGACCTCTACGGCATGTCCGACATGATGGCCAACCACATCTCCTCGCACGTGCCGGGTGAGAAAGGCGCCTTCCTCATCAACCCCTACGGAATGATGTACGAGGAGATCACCGCCTCCAGCCTCATCAAGGTCGACCAGGACGGCAACATCCTCTCGAAGCCCGACTTCGGCGAGCTGGACTACGGCATCAACAAGGCCGGCTACGTGATCCACAGCGCCGTGCACGCCGCGCGGCCCGACGTGGCCTGCGTGATCCACACGCACAGCTGGGCGTCGATGGCGGTGTCGTCGCTCGAATGCGGTCTGCTGCCGCTCACGCAGACCGCCATGCGCTTCCTGAAGATCGGCTACCACGACTACCAGGGCGTGGTGCTGAACACCGAGGAGCAGGCCTCGCTGCTGGCCGACCTGGGCGACCGCGAGGCCGTGATCTTCCGCAACCACGGCGCACTGGTGGTGGGCCGCAGCGTGGGCGAGGCCTTCAACTGGATGCATCGGCTCGAGCTGGCCTGCCGCGCGCAGATCGGCGCGATGTCTTGCAACACGCCGCTGCAGGCGGTGCCGAAGCACGTCCTCGAGGAGACCTGGAACAACTACCAGCCCGGCACGCGTCGGCCCTACGGCCTCATGGAATGGCCGGCGCTGCTGCGCAAGCTCGACCGGATGGACCCGGGCTTTCGCGACTGATTGATCACCCCCACGAGAACACAACAATGACACGAGACAAGCCTTCTTCCCGCTTCTTGCAAAAGCTCTTCTGCGCCACGGCACTCCTGGCCGCCGGGCTCAGTGCCACCGCACAGACGGCCTACCCGAGCAAGCCCGTGCGCGTGGTCGTCGCCTTCACCGCCGGCGGCACCACCGACATCCTCGCGCGCGCCGTCACGCAGCACATGTCGGAAAAACTCAAGCAGTCCTTCATCATCGACAACAAGCCCGGTGGCGGCGGCAACATCGGCACCGAGTTCGTGGTGCGCGCACCGGCCGACGGCTACACGCTGATCGTCAACTCGGTCGGCCCGATGGCCGTCAATCAGACGCTCTACAAGAACCTGCCCTATGACCCGCTCACCGACCTTGTGCCGGTGGTGCAGATCGCAGACGTGCCCAACGTGCTGGTGGTCAACCCCGAAGTGCCCGCGAAGACGCTGGAAGAATTCATCGCCTACGCCAAGGCCAACCCCAACAGGCTGAACTACGGCTCCACCGGCGTCGGCACCTCGTCGCACCTGTCGAGCTACATGCTCAGCAAGCGCATCGGGGCCGAGACGCTGCACGTGCCCTACAAGGGCGCTAACGCGCTCAACGACCTGCTCGCGGGCCGCGTGCAATTCATGTTCGCGACCATTCCATCGGTCATCGCGCACATCAAGGCGGGCAAGCTCCGGGCCATTGCGGTGAGCAGCCAGAAGCGCTCGCGCTCGCTGCCCGACGTACCGACCGTGGCCGAGAAGGGCTTCCCCGATTTCTCCGCCGGCTCGTGGTTCGGCTTCTTCGCGCCCAAAGGCACGCCAGCCCCGGTGATCGCGCTGCTCAACAAGTCGGTGAACGAGGCGCTGCCCTCGCTCGAGGCGCAGATGATCCGCGAGGGCGCCGACCCGGTGGGCGGCACACCCGAGCAGTTCGGCAAGTTCACGCGCCAGGAGTACGAGAAGTGGAAGGCGATCGTGCGCGAATCGGGTGCGACGGCCGAATGAGCTCGCCGCTGCGCATCTTGATGACGTCGCAAGCCTCGGCGCAGACGGCGCCCGGCCTGCCCGCGGCGCTCGGCGACCGCACCCACGTGGTGGTGAACCCGGGCGACGACGCCGACGTGGCTTTTGTCTCGCGCGACGTCACCGGCCTGTCGACCAAGCACGAGGTGCTGCCGCACACGCAGGCCTTTCACGACGCAATGCGCCACGCGCCCTCGCTGCGTTGGGTGCACGCGCATTCCGCGGGCGCCGACCGGCCGGTGTACGGCGAGCTGCGGGCGCGCGGCGTGGAGGTCACGACCTCGTCGGGCGCCAACGCCGGCGTGGTCGTGCAGACCGCGCTGGCAGGCGTGCTGATGCTGGCACGGCAGTTTCCACAGCTGCTGGCCGCGCAACGCGCACGCACTTGGTCGCCGCTCATGGGCAGTGGCCTGCCGCGCGATCTTGCCGGGCAGACTGCCGTCATCGTCGGCTGGGGTCCGATCGGGCAAGGGCTCGGCGCGCTGCTCGCGGCGCTGGGCCTGCGCGTCGTTTCCGTGCGCGGCAGCGAGGCCCCGGCGGCCGCGCCGGCCCACGAGAGCGTGAGCTACGAGCGGCTGCACACGGTCCTGCCGCAGGCCGATTGGCTGCTGCTGGCCTGCCCGCTGAGCGATCGCACGCGCGGCCTTGTCGATGCAGCGGCGCTGGCTCGCATGCCCGCTGGTGCGCGGCTCGTGAACATCTCGCGCGGCGAGGTGGTCGACGAGCCTGCGCTCATCGATGCATTGCGCAGCGGCGCGCTGGCCGGCGCGTATCTCGACGTGTTCGCGCACGAGCCCCTGCCGGCCGACTCGCCGCTGTGGAGCCTGCCGAACGTGATCGTCACGCCCCACAGCGCCGGCCATTCGGACGGCAACGAAGCGCGCGTGGCCGCGATCTTTCTCGACAACCTGCGGCGCTGGGTACGCAACCAGCCGCTGCTGAACCGCGTGGCGTGAAGCGCGCGCTCTTTTCAATAACCAATAACAACGACCCCACGACATCCAGACCATGAAATCCGCTCTTCCACGCCCCTCGACTTTTCTGCGCGCCGGCATGGCCGCCCTGCTGCTGGCCACCGCCGCGGCTTCTTCCAGCGCGGCCGACTGGCCCGCCAAGCCCATCACCCTTGTCGTGCCCTTCGTGGCGGGCGGCACCACTGACATCGTCGCGCGCACCGTGGGCCAGAAGCTGTCGGAATCGCTCAAGCAGCCGGTCATCATCGACAACCGCGGCGGCGCGGGCGGCACCGTGGGCGCGGCCATCGCGTCGAAGGCGCCGGCCGACGGCTACACGCTGTTCCTGGCGACCATCGCGCATTCGATTGCGCCGGGCCTCTACAAGCGCCTGCCCTACGACTTCCAGCGCGACTTCGACCCCGTGGCGCTGGTAGCGTCCACGCCCAACGTGCTGATCGTGAACGAGAAGGTGCCCGTGAAATCGGTGGCCGAACTCGTCGCCTACATCAAGGCCAACCCGGGCAAGGTCAACTACGGCTCGGCGGGCAACGGCAGCACGGAGCACATCTCGGGGGAGCTGTTCCGCTCGATGACGAAGACCGACATCGTGCACGTGCCCTACAAGGGCGGCGCGCCGATGATGGCCGACCTGATGGGCGGGCAGATCCAGATGGCCATCGAGACCAGCCCCTCGGCCGCACCGCATATCCGCGCCGGCAAGGTGCAGGCGCTGGCCGTGACCACGAAGATGCGCTCGCCCGCCTACCCGGGCGTGCCCACGCTCGACGAGGCCGGCCTCAAGGGCTACGACATGACCACATGGTTCGCGCTCATGGCGCCGCACGGCACGCCGCCCGAGCTGGTGCAGCGCCTGAACACCGAGGTGTCGCGCGTGCTGCAGCAGCCCGATGTGGTCAAGCGCTTCGAGGAACAGGGCGTGACGGCCGGCAACATGAAGCCGGCCGAGCTTGCGACGTTCATCGGCAGCGAGACAACGAAATGGGTGAAGGTGGCGAAGGATTCGGGCGCCACCGCCGAGTAAGCACGGCCCAGCTATCGGAGAAGGCCTACGGCCAGCGCGGAAACCCGCTGAACAGGGGCAGCGGCGTTATCTGGAGAATAGGAGGCCATGCGCATCAGAACCCCGGCTTCCCTTCTCGCTCCCGCCTCCGCCCTTCTCTCCCTCGCGCTCCTGCTTCCCCCTGCATCCGCCGCCCCTGCCGCGGCAGATGCGGCGCTGACGCCCGAAGCCCGCATCGAGGCCCTCATCGCCCGCATGACAGTGCAGGAGAAGGCCGGCCAGCTCACTCTGTACGGCCCCGCCGACATCGACACCCCCAACAACCCCCAGGCCGGTTGGCGCAATGCGCAGCAGGAGACTGCCGACGTGCGCGCCGGCCGCCTCACCGGCCTGTTCAACAACGCCGGCCTCGAAGGCAAGCGGCGGCTGCAGCAGATTGCGGTGAACGAGTCGCGCCTGGGCATTCCGCTGATCTTCGGCGCGGACGTGATCCACGGCTTTCGCACCATGTTCCCGATGCCGCTGGCCGAGGCCTCCAGCTGGGAGCCCGACCTGGCCGAGCGCACCGCGCGCGCCGCAGCGGTCGAGGCCACGGCCGACGGCTTCCGCTGGACCTTCGCGCCCATGGTCGACATCGCGCGCGACGCACGCTGGGGCCGCGGCCTCGAAGGCGCTGGCGAAGACGTGTACCTCTCGCGGCAGTTCGCAGCCGCCCGCGTGCGCGGCTTCCAGGGCCCAGACCTTTCCCGGCCCGACGCGATGCTGGCCACGCCCAAGCACTTCGCGGCCTACGGCGCGGGCGAAGGCGGGCTCGACTACAACGTGAGCGACATCTCGCAGCAGACGCTGCGCGAGGTGTACCTGCCGCCGTTCCGCGCGGCGCTGGACGCCGGTGCGCTCTCGGTCATGAGCGCCTTCAACGAAATCGGCGGCGTGCCCTCCACCGCCAACCACTCGCTGCTTACGGGCGTGCTGCGCGACGAATGGAAGTTCCAGGGCTTCGTCGTCTCCGACTACACGGCCGACGAAGAACTCGTGGAGCACGGCTACGCCGCCAACCCACGCGAGGCTGCCAAGCAGGCCTTCATGGCCGGCACCGACGTGAGCATGCAGAGCGGCCTGTACATGCGCTACCTGCCCGACCTCGTGGCTTCGGGCGAAGTACCGATAGAGCGGCTCGACGAGGCCGTGCGCCGCGTGCTGCGCGTCAAGCAGAAGCTGGGCCTGTTCGACGACCCGATGCACGGCCTCGACGGCCCACCCGCCTCGCAGCGCCCCGAGAACCCCGAATTCATCGAGTTGGCCCGCGAGAGCGCGCGCCGCTCCATCGTGATGCTGAAGAACGAGCGCATGCTGCTGCCGCTGCCCAAGGCCGGCACGAAGATCGCACTCATCGGCCCCTTCGCCGAGGGCACCGTCGACCTGATGGGTGCGTGGAGCCTGTTCCCCGGACAGTCGGGGCCGGTGGGCATCGACCAGGGCCTGCGCGCGGCGCTGGGCCCCAACTCATCGGTGAACGTGGTGCGCGGCTCGGGCATCGAGTCGCAGCTGTCCGGCGGCATCGACGCCGCGGTGGCGGCCGCGCGCGATGCCGACGTGGTGGTGCTGGCCATCGGCGAGAGCGAGAAGATGTCGGGCGAGGCTCGCTCGCGCAGCGACATCGGGCTGCCGCAGGCGCAGCAGGACCTGGCCGAGGCCGTGGCCGCCACTGGCAAGCCCGTGATCGTGCTGCTGAGCAACGGCCGCGCGATGGCGCTGAAGGGCGCGGTGCGCAATGCGCGCGCCATCCTCGTCACGTGGTTCCTCGGCGTGCAGACCGGCAACGCGATCGCCGACGTCGTGTTCGGCGACTTCAACCCCTCAGGCCGCCTGCCCGTGAGCTTTCCGCAAACGGCCGGCCAGGTGCCCTACTACTACGCCCACAAGCGCACCGGGCGTCCATCACCCGAGAACGCGCCCAACACGTCATTCAAGACGCGCTACCTGGACGCAACGAACGAGGCGCTCTACCCCTTCGGCTTCGGCATCGGCTATTCACCGGTGCGCTACGACAACGTCGAGCTGAGCACGGAGCGGCTGCCGACGTCGGGCACGCTGCGCGTGCGCGCCACCGTCACCAACACCGGCCAGCGCGATGCGGAGGAAGTGGTGCAGCTCTACATCGGCCAGCGCGCGGCCAGCGTGACGCGGCCGGTGCGCGAGCTGAAGAGCTTTCGCAAGATCGGCATCGCGCCGGGAGCTTCAGCGGTCGTCGAATTCACGCTCACGGCCGATGACCTGGCGTTCATCGGCCGTGACATGAAGCCGACCGTCGAACCCGGCGAGTTCGACCTGTGGGTGGCGCCTTCGGCCGCGAGCGGCATCCGCAGGCGCTTCGTGCTCACGCGCGATTGACGCCGGGCGCACGATGCGCCGCTGCAGCTCAGTAGGTGGTCGCGCCAGTTGTGTTGGTGGCGTGTGTCATCGGCGCATCCGGCTGGTTCGCAGAAGCCACCGGTGGCTGCACCTGCGATTCCAGAACTTCCGTCGGATGGATGCCGGTGTTCGCGCGAATCGCCTCGGCCTGCACCTGCGCGCGGTCGGCGCCCGACACGGGCGCCTGCACCTGCGATTCCAGAACTTCCGTTGCGTGAATGCCGTTGTTGGCGCGCACGGCGTCGTCGACCACCGCATCGCGCGACTGGGTCGAATGCGAGATCTGCGGATAGTCGGGATCGGCCAGCCCGCCAGCATGCGCGAACGATGTCAGCACCAGCGCGGGCACGGCTGCGATGCAAAGGGTTGCGATACGAAATCTCATGGTTGTCTCCTTGAGTGATGACGATGAATTCACTCTAAGACGCGGTACTTACCAGGCTGTGAGAGGCCGCTTACGCAGCAGTGAGAGTTTGCTTAGATGAGCGTGAGAAGGCGCGAAGCCGGCCAGGGCGCATACTGGCCCACCTTTGCTGCACCGGGGCCTCGCACGCGAGACCCTGCTCCCTTCGATGCCGGGCTATCTACTCAAGCTGGAGCGCATCGCCATCGCGGGTGCCGACGACCTCGTCATCCAGTCGTTGCTCGATCGGCAGCAGTTCTCCGACCCCTCGGGTGCGGCAGCCGCGCAGGGCATCTCTTCCGCCTCATGGCCAATGTTCGGGCTGCTGTGGCCCTCGGGCGCTCAACTGGCCGCGCGCATGGCGTTGCACCCCGTGGTGCTGGGCGCGCGCGTGCTCGAGATCGGCTGCGGCCTCGCGCTCGCAAGCCTGGTCGGCCATCGGCGCGGCAACGACATGACGGCGAGCGACTGCCACCCGCTCGCTAGCGGCTTCCTGCTGGAGAACCTTCGGCTGAACGCCTTGCCGCCCATGAAATACAGGCGCGGCCATTGGGGCATGCAGGAGACCGGGGCCGACGGCGACGTGCACGGCCTGTTCGACCTCGTGATCGGCAGCGACCTGCTGTACGAGCGCGATGCGGAAGGCCTGCTCGCCGCCTTCATCGCCCGCCATACCAGCCCCGCCGCCGAGGTGTGGATCGTCGACCCGGACCGGGGCAACCGGTCGGCGTTCAACAGGCAGATGGCGGACGAAGGCTTCGGCATGTGCGAGGAGCGGTTGGATCAACTCGCAACCGTGAGCCGGGTGGCATACAGGGGGCGATTGCTGACGTATCGGCGTGCGGCTGCTTGAGGCTCTATATTCGGCCGCTTCTGAATCGGAAGGCTGCCTTGTGGAGACAACGAGCGCCAGAGCATGACGATCACGCCTAACCACCCCCTGCCCATCGACCACTTCCTCGACCTCGTGTCCGACACGCTAGTCAACAGCTACTGCTTTCGATCGACCGGCCGTGTGACCGCGACGATCGGCAAGAAGAACGGCCCTCTGGCCGGGCCGCTGTTCGACTACCGCGTGATATCCGACGACAGCGTCGAGATCGTTCATTCGAGCGGACACATCGAACGGTGGACAGGCATCCGCGTCGAGGGCGATCTTCTGCACGTCGAACGCGACGGCCAGACCCAGACCTTCACGATCAGGAAGGCCGCGCGCTCTTGCTGAGCCTCAATCGAGCCCGTGAAACACACTGTCGTCCGGCCCGATGTGCGAGGGCGGCGTCCAGGCTGCGTCACGCATCGAGCGGCTCACGAGCTTTTCCACGCCCAGCAGCGTGGCGAAGATGGCCATGCGCACCGGGATGCCGTTGTCGGTCTGGCGGAAGATGGCCAGGCGCGGGTCGTTGTTCAGGTCGACGCTCAGGTCGTGCGAACCGGGGCGGCCATCGCGTGGCAGCGGATGCATCACCACCACTTCGGGCTTGCAGGCTGATTCGATAAGTGCGCGGTTGATCTCGAACGCGTTGTCGAAGCCCTCCAGCACTTCGTCGTTCGCGAAGCGCTCTTTCTGGATGCGCGTGGCGTAGATGATGTCCGCGCCGGCCAGCGCCTGCGCAGGCGTGGCCGCGGTCTCGACGACGTGGCCGTTGCGGCTGACGGCCTCCACGATTTCCGCCGGCATTGCGAGCGACGGCGGCGAGATCAGCGTGAACTTCAGGCCGCGATACAGCGCGAGCAGCTTGATGAGCGAGTGCACGGTGCGCCCGTACTTCAGGTCGCCGACCATCGCGATGTGCGCGCCGTCGACCAGCTTGCCCAGGCGCGAGAACTCGCGCTGGATGGTGTACAGGTCGAGCAGCGCCTGGCTGGGATGCTCGCCCGGGCCATCGCCGCCGTTGATGACCGGCACGTTGGTGGCGCGTGCGAATTCGGCGACCGAGCCCTGCTCCGGATGGCGCACCACGATCGCATCGGCATAGCCGCTGATGACGCGGCTGGTGTCGTAGATCGATTCGCCCTTGGCCATCGACGAGAAGGTGAAGCCAGTGGTGTCGCACACCGAGCCGCCCAGCCGGCAGAACGCCGCGCCGAAGCTCACGCGGGTGCGCGTGCTGGCCTCGAAGAACAGATTGGCCAGCACTGCCCCTTCGAGCACGCGGCTGACCTTGCGGCGGCGCGCGATGGGCTGCATGACGTCGGCCAGCTGGAACAGCTCATCGATGGCGTCGCGGTTGAACTGGCTGACCGACAGCAGGTGGTGCGAACCCTCGGTGGCCAAGGCCTGCCGCAAGGCACCTTCATGTGCGCTTTGCGTATATTCACTGCGCCGGCCGTCCGAAGCCAGGATTTCGCTGACAAAGCGTCGCGCGACTTCGGGCATGGCCCTGAATTCGTTGGATTCGTCGGGCAGGAGCCAGGCGTCGAGCGCCCTTCTCCGGCTGCCGATGCGCTCTGCGAATGCATCGCGCGTCATGTTGAGTTGACGCATCGCGTCGCGGAGGAGCACCTGTTGCGGCATGTTCATGGGCCGCGAATATATACTCAATGCGTATATTTTGACAACAACCACAAAGCGATCGGCCATGAAAAAACGGGCCCGAGGGCCCGTTCTTTCTTTTGCGACACCCGAAGGTGTCGTGGTCGGCGCTTACAGGCCAGCTTGGCGCGTGAACGACACGCTGGGCTTCTTGTAGGCAGCCGGCACTTCGTCGCGGTAGAACGCGCGGCGGTCGAGGCTGGCGAACGGGTCATGGGCCTTGGCAACGGCTTCGGCTTGCACGGTCGCGCGGTTGGCGGTCGAGGTGAAGGCTTGTGCGCCAGCGCCCGAGGCATCGCTGTATTCGTTGCCAGCACGAGCGGCGGCAACGGCTTGCGGTGCAACTTCAGCGCGGGTCACAGAAGAGTTCACGACGTGCACGCCGTCGTAGGTTTCTGCGTGGGCTCCGGCAGCAGCCAGGAGCGAGAGGGCAGCAGCGGCGAGGATCTTCGAGGCATTCATTTCAATCTCCTTCAGGTGATGGGTTGGTGAGGAGAAGTTTGATCCTGAAGAGCCCTGAAAAACGCCGTCGAAATGAACCACGGCGTTCACAGGATTGAAACAATCAGGGCCTTGAAAAGAAGCCGGTCAATAGGGGTTGCCCCATGAAACAGCAGCCTCAGTGGCTGATCATCCACGGCCGCCGCGAAGGCGCAGACTTGGCCCCGTTGGGCGCCGTCACCGTCGCACCCCGCTTGCCCGAACTGCAGCAGCCGCAGCCCGCCGGGTGCTTGAAGCGCGCGTAGTCGCGCGAACTGCCGGGCTCATGCCGCGCGCGCTCGTTGGTTTCCATGGCGCGGCGCGTGCCCGAGGCCATCAGTGCGAGCCGCGGTGCGGCCGAAAGTACGCGCGGCGAGGCGCACCCGCAATCGGGGCACACGGCGGGCTCGTCGCGCAGGCCCGAGGGCCGCAGCGCTTCGAAGCCACCGCACTGGCCGCAGGCGTAGTCGTAGGTGGGCATGGCGTGGCTGTCTTTCAACGCAGGTCGTGCGACAGCGGCATGCTGATGCTGCCGTCGATCATCTTCACCGGGCCCGAGGCGTTCGGGTTGATGTCGAAGTCGAAGATGCCCGTGGGCAGCCACAGCGTGGCGCAAGAGTTGGGCACGTCGACCACGCCACTGATGTGGCCCTGCACTGGCGCCGTGCCAAGAATCGAATAGGCCTGCGCGCCCGAGTAGCCGAACTTCTTCAGGTACTCGATGGCGTTCAGGCAGGCCTGGCGGTAGGCCACGTTCACGTCGAGGTAGTGCTGCTTGCCGCTCTCGTCGACCGAGATGCCTTCGAAGATCAGGTAGTCGTTGTATTGCGGCGTGATCGGGCTGGGCTTGAAGATCGGGTTCTTGATGCCGTACTTGGCCATGCCGCCCTTGATGAGCGTGACCTTCATGTGCACCCAGCCAGCCATTTCGATGGCGCCGCAGAAGGTGATTTCGCCGTCGCCCTGGCTGAAGTGCAGGTCGCCCACGCTCAGGCCCGCGCCGTCGACGTACACCGGGAAGAACACCTTCGAGCCACGCGACAGGTCCTTGATGTCGCAGTTGCCGCCGTGCTCGCGCGGGGGCACGGTGCGCGCACCCTCGGCAGCGGCTTTCGCCCTCGCCTCGCCAGTCATCTTGCCCATGTGGGCGGTGCCGGCGAACGGCGGATTGGCAAGGCCGGGCACGCGATCGGGGTCGGTGGCAATGAGCGCCTTCTCGCGCTCGTTCCACATGTCGAGCATGGGCTTGTCGGGCAGGCAGCCGATCAGGCCGGGGTGGATCAGCCCCGCGAAGTTCACGCCCGGAATGTGGCGCGAGCTGGTGAACATGCCCTTGAAGTCCCAGATCGATTTCTGCGCTTCGGGAAAGTGGTCGGTGAGAAAGCCTCCGCCGTTCTTCTTGGAGAAAAATCCGTTGAAGCCCCAGAGGCTGTCCTGCTTGGCGCCGATGTCGAGCAGGTCGACCACCAGCAGGTCGCCGGGCTCGGCGCCCTTCACGCCCACGGGGCCCGAGAGGTAATGCACTGTGCTCAGGTCGATGTCGCGCACGTCGTCGGCGCTGTCGTTGTTCTTGATGAAGCCGCCGGTCCAGTCGAAGGTCTCGAGGATGAAGTCGTCGCCCGGGTTGACCCAGCAGGCCATCGGAATGTCCGGGTGCCAGCGGTTGTGAATCAACTCGTTCTCGGTGGGCGACTTGGTCAGATCGACCTTGATCAGCGTGTCCGTCATTTGCAGTGGCTCCTGGTTGGGTTGTGGTTGAACGGAAAGATCAAACGGAGAGGTAGGCTTTGATGTGGTCCACATCGGTCTTGTCGCGCGCGGTCTCGTGCACGAGGCGTCCGCCTTCGATCACGAAGAGCCGATCAGCTACATCCATCGCGAAGCTGAGCACCTGCTCGGACACGACGATGGTGATGCCGCGCAGCTTGCGGATCTCGTTGAGTGCCTTGGCGATGTCCTTGATGATCGAAGGCTGGATACCTTCGGTGGGCTCGTCGAGCAGCAGCACCTTGGGGTCGGTGACGAGGGCGCGTGCAATGGCAAGCTGCTGTTGCTGGCCGCCCGAGAGGTTGCCGCCCTTGCGGCTCTTCATGTCCCACAGCACGGGGAACAGCGCGTAGATCTCTTCGGGGATGCGGCGGGTCTTCGAGTTCTCGAGCCCGGTCTGGATGTTCTCCTCCACCGTCAGCGTCGGAAAGATCATCCGGCCCTGCGGCACGTAGGCGATGCCCTTGGCCACGCGGCGAAAGCTCTCGTCGCGCGACACGTCTTGCCCCGCCACTTCGATGCGCCCGCTCTTCAACGGCAGCACGCCCATCAAGCTCTTGAACAGCGTGGTCTTGCCCATGCCGTTGCGGCCCATGATGGCGATGGTTTCGTTGGCATGGCCCTCGAAGGAGATGCCGTGCAAGGCCTCGCTCTGGCCGTAGGCTACGTGCAGGTCTTCGACCTTCAGCATGATGTTGCTCATATCTTTGGACTCCGGGAGGTTGTGTTCGGGGTGCTTGCACAGGCCATCGGGTACTCCCCTCCGCGAATGTCCCCCGGGCTTCGCCCTCCTCCTTTATTTCGCTGCGGGGAGCACCCGACGCCCTGTGCACGATGGACGCTCTGCTCGTGCGAGCCGTTCGACCGCTGCGCTTCACGATCACGACGACGGGGTGCCTTGCGCAGCGAAATAAAGGAGGAGGCCGAAGGCCGGGGGACATTCGCGGAGCAAGGTACCCCGTCGTCGTGAGCGAGCCCTGAACGACAGCGCTTCATCTAGTGCCCCAGATAAACATCGATGACCTTGGGATCGGCCTGCACCTTCTCCATAGGCCCTTCGGCAAGGATCTTTCCCTGGTGCATCACGGTGACCTTGTGCGCGATCTGCTTCACGAAAGCCATGTCGTGCTCGATGACGATCACCGCGCGGTTCTGGCAGATGCGCTTGAGCAAGTCGGCCGTGAGCTCTCGTTCGCGCGCGCTCATGCCGGCGATGGGCTCGTCGAGCATCAGCAGCTCGGGCTCCTGCATCAGCAGCATGCCAATCTCGAGCCACTGCTTCTGGCCGTGGCTCAGCAGACCGGCCTCTGTGTCGAGGCGGTCGGCCAGGCCGATCTCTTCGGCAATCGCCTGCACCTTGGCCTTGACCTCGTCGTCGCACTTGAAAGCCAGCGCGCCGAACACCGAGCGTCCCTTCGGGAACGACACCTCCAGGTTCTGGAACACGCTGAGGTTCTCGTAGATGGACGGTGTCTGGAACTTGCGGCCGATGCCCAGCCGCACGCGCTTGTGCTCGGCCATCTTCGTGAGCTCGGTGTTCTTGAACTTGATGCTGCCGGCGCTTGCGCGCGTCTTGCCGCAGATCAGGTCGAGCAGCGTGGTCTTGCCTGCTCCGTTGGGGCCGATGATCACGCGCAGTTCGTTGCGGTCGATGTACAGCGTGAGGTCGTCGATGGCCTTGAAGCCGTCGAAGGAGACGGTGAGGTCTTCCACGGCGAGCGCGAAGTCGGTGTTGCTCATAGGGTGTTCCGGTTCAGGCGCGCTGGCTGCCGACGCCTTCGGGCAGCGTGGGTTCGGGTTGTGATGCGGCGGTCGGCGCCACGGGTGCAGTTGCAACTGGTGGCGGCTTGACGGCCGCATCGCGCAGCGCCTGCCGGCGCGACTTCCACCAAGGCCGGATCTTTTCTTCCCACACTCCGGCAAGCCCCATCGGGAAGGCCATGGTCACGCCGATGAAGAGACCGGCCATCAGGAACAGCCACAGGTCCGGAAAGCTTTCAGAGAACAGCGTCTTGCCCGCATTCACCAGCAGCGCGCCGTACACCGCGCCCACCAGGCTCATGCGCCCGCCCACAGCGCAGAAGATCACCATCTCGATGGACGGCACGATGCCCACGAAGCTCGGCGACATGAAGCCCACCTGCAGCGCGAACATCGCACCGCCAATGCCCGAGAGCCCCGCGGCCAGGCAGAAGATGAAGACCTTGAAGTTCGACACGTCGTAGCCCGAGAAGCGCACGCGATCTTCCTTGTCGCGCATGGCCAGCAGCAGCGTGCCCAGCTTGCTGGTCTGCACCCAGCGGCACAGCAGGATGCTTGCCACCAGAAGGCCGACGCAAACGTAATACAGCACGTACTTGGCGCCGTCGGTGCGCGTGTCCCAGCCCAGCATCGTCTTCAGGTCGGTCATGCCGTTCACGCCGCCCGTGTAGCCCTGCTGGCCGATGATGAGCACGGTGCAGATCAGTGCCACTGCCTGCGTGATGATCGCGAAGTACACCCCGCCCACGCGCCGCTTGAACATCGCGAAACTCACGAGCCATGCCAGCGCCATCGGCGCCAGCACCACCAGCGCAAGGCTCAGCGGCAGGCTCTTGAAGGGCAGCCACAGCGTGGGCAGCTCGGTGATCTGGTTCCAGTCCATGAAGTCCGGAATACCGGGCGTCGACTGGATCTTGGTCGTGATGGGGTCGGAGGCTTCGAGCTTGAGGAACATCGCCATCGCATACCCGCCGATGCCGAAGAACACGCCCTGCCCCAAACTCAGCACGCCGCCGTAGCCCCACACCATGACGAGGCCCACGGCCACGAAAGCGTAAGTGAGGTACTTGCCCACGAGGTTGAGGCGGAAGATGTCGAGCGACAGCGGCAGCACCACCGCGAGCAGCAGCACCAGGAGCAGCAGGCTGCCGAGCTGGTAGCGCTGGATCGAGGCCTTGATGAAATTCATCGGAACGTTCTCCAGGAGGGAATCGGGTTCAACGGCGGACCTTGACGGCGAACAGGCCTTGGGGCCGCATCATCAGAATCAGCACGATCAGCGAGAGCGTCAGCACCTTGGCCATCGAGCCGGTCATGAAGAATTCGGAGATCGACTGCGTCTGTGCAATGCCGAAGGCCGAGACCACCGTACCGAAGAGGCTGGCCGCGCCGCCAAAGGTGACGACCAGGAAGGCGTCGACGATGTAGAGCGAGCCCGAAGTCGGCCCGGTCGAGCCGATGGTGGTGAAGGCCGCGCCCGCCATGCCGGCAATGCCGCAGCCGATGGCAAAGGTCAGGCGGTCTGTCTTCTTCGTGTCGATGCCGGTGGCGTTGGCCATCGTGCGGTTGGCCACTGTGGCGCGCACCCGCAGGCCCCAGCGGCTCTTGTGCAGAGCGATAAGCACGCCGCCCGTGACCAGCGCGGTGAGCGCCAGCACGAACAGGCCGTTGATCGGAATGTCCAGGCCTTCATGCGGCGTCCACGAGCCCATGAGCCACTCGGGCAGCGTCGGGCTCACCTCCTTCGGGCCGATGAAGGTGCGAAAGATCTGCTGCAGGCCCAGGCTCACGCCCCAGGTAGCGAGCAGCGTATCGAGCGGGCGCTTGTAGAGGTGGCGAATCAGCACCCACTCCACGATCCATCCGGTGATGAAAGCGAAGACGAAAGCCAGCCCGATGGCGATCGGGAAGTAGTAAGGCATGAAAGCCGGCGCCAGGCTTTCGGTGATGCGCGCGGCCAGATAGATCGAGTAGGCGCCGATGGTCATGAACTCGCCATGCGCCATGTTGATCACGCCCATCTGGCCGAAGATGATCGCCAGGCCCAGCCCCATCAGCAGCAGCACCGCGAAGAGGCTCAGCCCCGCGAAGCCCTGCATGAGGCCGATGTTCATCATGTCCGACAGAGTCATGGCGGGAAGTCCGGAATGTTGGAGTTGCCCCCCTCTCCCGCACGCGGGAGAGGGTTGGGGTGAGGGCCGACGGCCTGCTTACTGGTAGCCCTTCGGGAACGGATCGGGCTTGATCAACTCAGCCGACTCCGCCACCACCTTGAACGTGCCATCAAGTTGCCCCTGCCCGATGCGCGCCTTGCTCCACAAGTGGTGGTTCGCGTCCAGCTTCACGTACCCCTCGGGCGCCGTCTTCAGCTCGATGCCCGGCGAGCCGGCCACCACCTTGTCCACGTCGAAGCTGCCAGCCTTCTCCACCGCCGCCTTCCACAGCCACGGCCCGAGGTAGCCCGCCTGCGTCACGTCGCCGATCACCGCGTCCTTGCCGTACTTCGCCTTGAAGGCCTCCACGAACTTCTTGTTGTTCGGGTTGTCCAGCGTCTGGAAGTACTTCATCGACGAGTAGAAGCCTGCGAAGTTCTCGCCGCCCACGCCGGTCATCTCGTCTTCCGTCACGGCCAGCGTCAGCAGGAATTGCTTGTCGCCCGTGATGCCCGCAGCCTTGAGCTGCTTGTAGAAGGCCACGTTCGAGCCGCCAACCACCGCGGCAAAGATGCAGTCGGGCTTGGCCACCTTGATCTTGTTGATCAGCGAGTTGAAGTTGGTGTGGCCCAGCGGGTAGTACTCCTCGCCCTTGACCGAACCCTTCTGGAAGTTCTCGATGTGCTTGCGCGCGATCTTCATCGAGGTGCGCGGCCAGATGTAGTCGGAGCCCACCAGGAAGAAAGTCTTGGCCTTCTTCTCCTTCGCACCCCAGTCCAGGCCCCAGATGATCTGCTGCGTGGCTTCCTGGCCCGTGTAGATCACGTTCTTGCTCTGCTCCAGGCCTTCGTAGAAGGTCGGGTAGTACAAGAGGCCGTTCTCTTTCTCGAACACCGGCAGAACGGCCTTGCGCGAGGCGCTGGTCCAGCAGCCGAACACGGCCGCGCAATGGTCGTTGACCAGCAGCTTCTTCGACTTCTCGGCGAAGGTGGGCCAGTCGGAGGCGCCGTCTTCCTTGATGACCTTGATCTTGCGGCCCAGCACGCCGCCCATGGCGTTGATCTGGTCGATGGCGAGCTGCTCGGCCTGGATGGAGCCGGTTTCCGAAATCGCCATGGTGCCGGTGGACGAATGCAGCTGGCCCACCGTTACCTCGGTGTCGGTCACGGCGAGCTTGGTGGTGTTGACCTTGGCCGTGGGGAACTGCCCCTGGCCGAAGCTCAGGCCGCTCAGGCCCATCACGGGCAGCGCGGCGGCGCCCTGCAGCAGACGGCGGCGGCGCAATGCCATGGCATCGAGAGAAAGATCTGAATCACGCGACATCAGGAAACTCCAGGCAGGTTGTTGGAAAGTAGAGCCGCGCACCATCGCAGTGCATCGGACGGTGCCTCGAGCACCATGGCTGGTACTTTAGAAATCACCCGGGTTTGCGCGAATACGTCATTCAACGTAGCGGCGGGAGCCCGCCCTGCCCGCAGACTCGCGAGCCAGACATCGGTGGAAAACATCGAGGGGAAAGAAGCACAGGGAGCGCTTCTTGCTGTACCTGCCCCATGCCACCGCCGCCGCGAGAACCAGCCATGCAATCCGTCTCCGGACAGAAGATCTTTCGCATCCGCCGCGACTACAACGCCTGGGTCGCGAACGAGACGCTGGAGGACTACGCGCTGCGCTACACCCCACGCAGCTTTCGCAAGTGGTCGGAGTTCCGCGTGGCGAATGCGGCCTTCGGCGCCACTTCGTTCCTGGCGCTGGAGGCCATCGGCGGCGCCATCGCGCTGAGCTACGGCTTCTCGAACGCGCTGTGGGCCATCCTGGTGGTGGGGCTCATCACTTTCCTCACCGGCCTGCCCATCTCCTACTACGCAGCGCGGCACGGCGTGGACATGGACCTGCTCACGCGCGGCGCGGGCTTCGGCTACCTGGGCTCCACGCTCACCTCGCTGATCTACGCGAGCTTCACCTTCATCTTCTTCGCGCTGGAGGCGGCCATCCTCGCGCTGGCGCTGCAGATGTACCTCGACTGGCCGCTGTGGCTGCTGTACATGGTGTCGTCGATCGTCATCATTCCGCTGGTGGCGCGGGGCATCACGCTCATATCGGGGCTGCAGCTGTGGACGCAGCCGATCTGGATCGTGCTGTTCGTCTGCCCCTTCATCGCAGTGCTGGTGAAGAAGCCCGAGCTGTACGCCGACTTCACCAGCCTGGTCGGCCGCACTTCGGACAGCAGCGGCTTCGATCCGCTGATGTTCGGCGCCGCCGCCACGGTGGCCTTCTCGCTGGTGGTGCAGATCGGCGAGCAGGTCGACTACCTGCGCTTTTTGCCCGAGAAGACAGCCGCCAACAGTGGCCGCTGGTGGACCGCGGTGCTCATCGCCGGGCCGGGCTGGATCGTGCCGGGCATGCTGAAGATGATGGGCGGCGCGTTCCTGGCCTTCCTGGCGCTGCAGCACGAGATTCCGGCCAACCATGCGATCGAGCCCACGCAGATGTACCTCACGGGCTTCTCGTACGTGCTGCGCGACCCGGCCTGGGTGCTGGGCATCACGGTGCTGTTCGTGGTGATCTCGCAGATGAAGATCAACCTGACGAACGCCTATGCGGGTTCGCTCGCGTGGTCTAACTTCTTCGCGCGGCTCACGCACAGCCACCCGGGGCGCGTGGTGTGGCTGGTGTTCAACGTGGTCATCGCGATATTGCTGATGGCGCTGGGTGTGTTCGCGGCGCTCGAACACGTGCTGGGCTTCTACAGCAACATCGCCATCGCATGGGTCGGCGCGCTGGTGGCCGACCTGGTCATCAACAAGCCGCTGGGCTGGAGCCCGAAGACCATCGAGTTCAAGCGCGCGCACCTGTACGACATCAACCCGGTGGGGCTGATGGCGATGCTGGTGGCGGCTGCGCTCGCCATGCTGGCCTACTCGGGCGTACTGGGGCATTGGGCCCGCGCCTTCTCGCCCTTCATCGCGCTGGTGACGGCCATGGCCGTGTCTCCGCTGCTGGCCTGGCGTACGCGCGGGCGCTACTACCTCGCGCGCACAGACATCGACCGCTGGAAGCCGGGCCAGAGCGTGAAGTGCTCGGTGTGCGACAACAGCTTCGAGTCTGAAGACATGGCGCATTGCCCGGCCTACAGCGCGCCGATCTGCTCGCTGTGCTGCACGCTCGAATCGCGCTGCCACGACCGCTGCAAGACCAATTCGCGCGCGGCCGAGCAGATGAGCGGCTGGCTGCAGGCGCTGCTGCCTCCGGCGCTGTCGGCGCGGCTGAACTTTCGCGTGGCGCACTACCTGCTGATAGCGGCTTCGTTGATCGCATTGCTGGCCACAGTGGTGGGCGTGGTCTACGCGCAGGAGGCACTGGCGGGCACCAGCGATTCGGTCATGGCGACGGCCTTCCTGAAAGTGTTCGCGCTGCTCTCCGTCGTGGCCGCGGTGGCCGCGTGGTGGGTGGTGCTGGGCAGCGAAAGCCGGCAGATGGCACAGGAAGAATCGAACCGCCACAACAACCTGCTCGCGCTGGAGATCGAGGCACACCGCCGCACCGATGCCGCACTGCAGACCGCCAAGGAAGCCGCCGAGGCTGCGAACCAGGCCAAGACGCGCTACGTAGCCGGCATGACGCACGAGCTGCGCACGCCGCTCAACAGCATCCTGGGCTACTCGCAGATCCTGCTCAAGGGCGACGCCGTGACGCCGCCGCGCGAGGCGGTGCAGACCATTCACCGCAGCGGCGAGCACATGCTGGGCCTGATCGATGGCCTGCTCGACCTGGCGCGCATCGAGGCCGGCAGGCTGCAGCTGGAGCCCGCGCCGCTCGCGCTGCCGGCCTTTCTAGACCAGCTCGTGCACATGGTGCGGCCGCAGGCAGAGAACAAGGGCCTGGCCTTCGTCTTCACGCACGCCGGGCAGTTGCCGCCATGGGTGCATGCCGATGCGAAGTGGCTGCGGCAGATTCTCATCAACCTGCTGACGAACGCAGTGCGCTTTACCGACAGCGGCACCGTCACGCTGCATGTGGATGCGCGGCGCGAGGTGCTGCGCTTCGACGTGGTCGACACCGGCATCGGCGTGGCGGCGCAGGACCATCAGCGCATCTTCCTGCCCTTCGAGCGCGGCGCGGCGGGCCGCCGCCGCGGAGAGCCCGGCACGGGGCTGGGCCTCACGATCACCGGGCTGCTCACTTCGCTGATGGGCGGCGAGCTCAAGCTGGCCTCTACCTCTTCGCAAGGCAGCACATTCAGCGTGCGGGTGTACCTGCGCGAGGTGGCCGACCCCGGCCCGCAGGCCAGCAAGGCCGGCGCGCTGCGGCAACCCGTGTCGGGCTACATCGGCGCACGCCGCACGCTGCTGGTGGTGGACGACCAGCCCGTGCAACGCCAGATGCTCGCCGGCATGCTCGCGCCGCTGGGCTTCGAGGTGCGCGAGGCCGCAAGCGGCACCGAGTGCCTCGACAGCCTGCGCGAGGAGCTGCCCTCGGCCATCCTGCTCGACCTGACGATGGACGACATGGACGGCTGGCAGACCGCCGCGTCGGTGCGCGCCTCGGGCTTTCGCGACATCCCGATCATCATCGTCTCGGCCAACATGTTCGAGAACCAGAGCGAGCGGCTGCGCGCGGCGGACTGCCAGGCCTTTGTGGGCAAGCCGGTGATCGAGTCGGCGCTGATCGCCACGCTGGAGCGGCACCTCGGCCTCGAATGGCTGTCGGGCAGCGATGCATTGCCGCCCGCCGCTGCAGAAGACACGCCGCAGCGCCCGCGCCAACTCGCACTTTCGGAAGACGACAGAGCCGAACTCATGCGCCTCGTGCAGATGGGCCATGTGCGCGGCCTGCACACGGCGCTCGACCGGCTGGCGGCCGCCTCGCCCGCAGCGGCATCGACCTGCACCTGGCTGCGCGGCATGGTCACGCGCTTCGAACTCGACAACCTCCGCAACGCACTGGCTGAAGATGCAGACACCCTCGCCCCCTGAATCGCCATCATCATCCGAACGCCCCGTGGTGCTGGTGGTGGACGACGCACCCAGCAGCCTCGGCATGCTGTGCGACACGCTGGAGGCCAGCGGCTACACCGTGCTGGTAGCGGCCGACGGCGAGGCCGCGCTGCAGCGGCTCGAACTGGTGGTGCCCGACGCGATATTGCTCGACGGCCTGATGCCCGGCCTCTCGGGCTTCGAGACCTGCAGGCGCATCAAGGCCAACCCGGCATGGGCGCACATCCCGGTGCTGTTCATGACGGGGCTTTCGGAAACCTCGCACGTGGTCGAGGGCTTCGAATGCGGCGGCGTCGACTACGTGGTGAAGCCCATCCGCGCGCAGGAGGTGCTGGCGCGGCTGCACACGCACGCGCGCAACGCCCGCATCACGCGCATGGCGCGAGACGCTGTCGACGTGGCCGGCATGGGAGTGGTGTTCGTCGATACGCGCGGGCGCATCGCGTGGCGCTCGCCGCAGGCCGCGCTGTGGCTGCATGCGCTGGAAGACCCGGTGGCGCCGGGCCTGCTGCCCGCATCGCTGGAACCGGCGCTGGTGCCGGGCGCGGCCATTGCCATTGGCACCGCCACGGGCATGCGGCTGTCGGTGCGCAACCTCGGCGCGGCGGCGCTCGGCGAGACGATGCTGCTCTTCGCCATCCAGCGCGAAGGGCCGGCGGCCCGCCTGGCCGATGCCGCACTCACGCCGCGCGAGACCGAGGTACTGTCTTGGCTCGCCAAGGGCAAGACCAACCGCGACATTGGCGAGATCCTCGGCACCAGCCCGCGCACGGTGAACAAGCACCTGGAGCACATCTTCGAGAAGCTGGGGGTGGAGACGCGGGCGGCTGCGGCGGCGCTGGCGAGCGGTATGTAACCTCCATGGGGTAACCGCCCCAACGGCACTGGGCTATAGCTCTCGAATGCTCCGGTTGCGCCCAGAATGGGCATGCCACCGGAGAAATAGATGCTTTCAAGCCTTCTGCAGTTTCCTCCCCGCGAAAGTGCGTACAGGCGCAAGTTCCTGAACAACACGGACGAGAACCTCTTCATGGGTTCGTTCGAGAGCTTCGCGGCGGCCGAGGCTGGCGCACCGCCAAGCAAGGCCGTCGGCTACGCCAATGCCGACGCGGGCGAGCTCTACAGCCCGCAGATCTATTTCTACGACTACCCCGGCCTCTTCTGGCTGGGCCGCTCCATCGATGCGGGCCTGACGCGCGTGTTCGACCTGGGCGGGCACGTCGGCATCAAGTACTACGCCTTCCGCCGCGTACTCAGCTATCCCGACACCCTGCGCTGGACCGTGTGCGACGTGCCCGGCGTGGTCGAGAGCGGCCGCGCAATGGCCGTCAAGCGCGAAGCGACAGAGCAGCTCGGCTTCACCACCGACTACCGCGATGCGAGCGGCTGTGACGTGCTGTATGTGTCGGGCAGCCTGCAGTACCTGCCGGTGCGCATGGACGCGATTCTTTCCGCACTGGCCGTGAAGCCCAGGCGCATCATCATGAACACCACGGCCGTGCACCCCGAGCGCACGATCTACACGCTCAACAGCATCGGCGTGGCCGTGTGCCCTTATCGCATCCAGCACCACGATGAGCTGCTGGCCGATCTCGCGCGCTCGGGCTACAGGAAGCGGGATGTGTGGCGCAACGAAGGCAAGCCTATCGAGGTGCCCTTCGTCGACGGCGGGGACAAGCCGTACTACGCGGGCTGCTGCTTCGACCTCATCACCTGATCGGCCGCTGATGCATCGTGCCGATCAGGGAATGACGGCCGGCAGGTTCTGGTCGGCCGTGTGGCGCTGCTCGGGCGTCATTAAGTCGTAGAGCTTCGACAGCGCATCGCTCACTGCCTGCGTGCGCCGGGCGCGGTCTTGCGCCTGCGCGGCGCGCTGCTGTGCGAACTGCACGACGGTCTGGTCGTCTGGTGGCGCCGCAGCGGTCATGCCGGCGCGGCTGGCCATATCCCACACCGCATCGGAGAGACGGTCCCATAGCTGTGACTGCTCGGGCGTGATCATGAGCTGCACGCGCAGGTCGTAGAGCTTGTCGCGGACTTTGCCCGAAGCGGTTGCCGGCGTGGACAGGCCATCGCCTGTGCGCGGGCTCGTCGTGCTGTCGGGCCGCGTGCCGCGCCGGCCTCCGCCCATGCCACCGCCACCGCCGAATTGCGCAAAGCAGTGGCCGCTCACGGCGACAAGGGCTGCGGCGAGCGCGAAGCGTTGCAGGGGTCGATTCATCATCATTGCGGGTTCCTTCGATGCCTGGCCCTCGAAGGACCACCGCGCATTTCAGGCGCGGCAGCTGTCCCGGGCGTTGCGAGCCCGTAAACCCGGGGTAAAGCAAGCCGCCTTTACTTTCGAACGGCGAAGCGGCCCTCGCATCGAAAACATCTTGACTGCCTTCAAAAAGATATTAAAGTGATATCACTTTTAACGGAGGCTACATGCAAGAGAAGACCCCCACAACACCGCGCAAGGTCCGCAAGGAGCGCCCCTACCGGTCGATCAACGGCTACGGCGTGTCGGCCGTGGTGCTGCTGCTGATCGCTGTCGGCATATGGGCGCTGGTGCAGCGCCTGATGCCGCTGCCCATGAGCATTCTGCTGATCGTGATCGGCCTCGTGCTGATCCCCGGCCTCTACATGCTGCAGCCCAACGAGGGCATCATCCTCACGCTGTTCGGCGAGTACCAGGGCACCGACCGCACCGAGGGCCTGCGCTGGACCAACCCGCTGCAAAGCGGCCAGAAGATCTCGCTGCGCGCACGCAACCTCAACACACCGCCGCTGAAAGTGAACGACAAGCGCGGCAACCCGGTGGAGATCGGCGCGGCAGTGGTGTGGAGGGTCTACGACACGGCGCAGGCCGTGTTCGAGATCGACGACTACAACAAGTTCGTCGCCATCCAGGCCGAAGCGGCCATCCGCCACCTTGCCACTCTCTATGCCTACGACAGCGGCGACGACCTGCAGAGCGAAGAAACCACGCTGCGCGCCGGGCTCGACACGGTGGCCGATGCACTCAAGGACGAGCTGAACCAGCGCTTTGCCAGCGCGGGAGTCGAAGTGCTCGACGCCAAGCTCACCCACCTCGCCTACGCCCCCGAGATCGCTCAGGTGATGCTGCGCCGCCAGCAGGCGGTGGCCATCGTCAGCGCGCGGCACCAGATCGTGGCTGGCGCGGTCGGCATGGTCGAGGCAGCGCTCAAGGGCCTGTCGGAGCGCAATCTCGTGGTGCTGGACGACGAGCGCAAGGCCTCGATGGTGTCGAACCTGCTGGTGGTGCTGTGCTCCGACCGAGAGACGCAGCCCGTGGTCAACACCGGTACGCTGTACACCTGAAGCCCGTCTCTCTACCCGCACCCGATGGCCAGTCCCGGAAAAAAATCCTACCCCCTGCGCATCGATCCGGCCCTGTGGGCCGAGATCGAACGCCTGGCGGCGCAGGAGCTGCGAAGCGCGAACGCGCAGGTCGAGTTCCTGCTGCGCGAAGGGCTGGCCAGGCGAGGAAGGCTGCCCGCCGCGGACGCGGGCAAGCCCGACGAGCCTGCGTCATCCCCTCAGTGATAACCCCGAATCCGCTGAAGGCCGAATGACAGCCACGGCTTCTACGATGGCAGTAGCAGGCGGCGCCCACGCCGCCGCTTCCTTCCTTCTGGAGACATCGTGACGAAGCCCATTCTTTTTTCTTCCTTTCGCACCCTCACCCGCCGCGCAGCCCTTCCGCTGATTGCGGCCCTCGCACTCGCCGGCTGCGGCAGCCTCGGCGGCGGCAGCAAGCCCGCCGGTGGCGACATCCACGTCATGACCTCGGGCGGCTTCACCGCCGCCTACAACGACCTGCGCCCCGAGTTCGAGCGCAGCAGCGGCCGCACCGTGAAAACGGCATACGGCGCCTCGATGGGCAATGCCGACGACTCGATCCCCAGCCGCCTCGCGCGCAACGAGCCGGCCGACGTTGTGATCCTCGCTCGCCCCGCGCTCGATGCACTCGTCGCACAGGGCAAGGTCGTGCCCGGCAGCCAGGTCGACCTGGTGCGCTCGGCCATCGGCTTCGCAGTGCGCAAGGGCGCGCCCAAGCCCGACATCAGTTCCGTCGATGCGCTGAAGCGCACGCTGCTCGCGGCCCCGTCCATCGCCTACTCGGCCAGCGCAAGCGGCACCTACTACGAGACCGAGCTGCTCAAGAAGCTCGGCATCGAAGACCAGGTCAAGCCCAAGAGCAGGCGCATCCTGAGCGAGCGCGTCGGCACAGTGGTAGCGCGCGGCGACGCGGCGCTCGGCCTGCAGCAGGTGAGCGAGCTGTTGCCCATCGCCGGCATCGACTACATCGGCCCTCTGCCGGCAGAAGTGCAGCAGGTGACGGTGTTCTCTGCCGGCGTGGCCACCGCATCGAAACAACCCGATGCGGCACGGCAGCTGATCCGCTATCTCAACTCGCCCGCTGCCGCGCCCACCATCGCCAAGACGGGGCTGGAGCCGCTGACGGCACCGTAAACTGGCGCGCATCCCCCGCTCTCATCGACGAACCACGCCATGACGATCTCCCCCGCCCTCGTTTCCGCTTTCGCGCCCAGCGGCACGCTTCGCGCCTCGATCAACCTCGGCAACCCGATCCTCGCCAACAAGGACGCGACCAGCGGCGAGCCGGTAGGCGTCTCGATCGATCTGGCGCGAGAGTTCGCACGGCGGCTCGGCGTGGGCGTCGAGCTGGTGGTGTTCGAGAAGGCGGCAGCTTCGGTCGATGCTGTCAAAAATGAAAAGGCCGACATCGGCTTCTTCGCCATCGACCCCGCACGCAGCGAGGGGCTGCTGTTCACCGCGCCCTATGTGCTGATCGAAGGCAGCTACCTCGTGCCCGAAGCCTCGGCGCTCGCCGACAACGCGCAGGTCGATGCAAAGGGCCATCGCATCTCGGTCGGCTCAGGCAGCGCCTACGACCTGTTCCTCACGCGCGAGATCAAGGCAGCCGAGATCGTGCGGCTGCAGGGCGCGGGCCCGGCGCTTGCTGCGCTGCGTTCCGGCGAAGTCGAAGTGGCAGCCGGCATCCGCCAGATGCTCGAAGGCGAAGCGCAGCGCGCACCCGGCGTGCGCGTGCTGCCGGGCCGCTTCATGGTGATCCAGCAGGCCATGGGCACGCCGGCCAGCCGCGGCGCCGCAGCACAAGCGCTGCTCGCCGCCTTCGTCGAAGAGATGAAGGCCAGCGGCTTCGTGGCCGATGCGCTGAAGCGCCATCGCATCGAGGGCGCGAGCGTGGCACCCGCGGCCTGATCCATCGGCACTTCAGCCGTCAGAGCTTGTACGCCTCCACCGGCCCCCGCGAATAGAACAGGAAGTAGCCGGTCGAGGTCTGGAAGCCGTTCTTCTTCCAGCCCGCCGGCACTTTGAAGATGCCTAGCTGCTCGCTCGCCATGCCGACGAAGGCGGTGCTCTCCTTGTCGGTGGTGATGCGAGCCCATTGCTCGCGCGTGACCGGCTTCATCTGCATCTTCGGTTCGCTCCACTCGGGCGTGCGCACCTTGTCGCGCATCACGTAGCGGTCGCCCTGCTTCTCTATCTTGATCAGTTCCTTGAGCGCGCCGTTCTGCTTGACGGCGTAGGTGCCGACCAGTTCGGCCTCGGGTCCGCTGCTGCTGCTTGCGCCGCATGCGGCAAGCAGCAATGCCGACGCCCCGGCGGCCAGCCATTTCAATGCTGTGTTCATGTTGATCCTCGTGCGATGAGGCGCGCACCGACCGATATGCCGGGCGGCGCGCGCCGGTTCAAACAATGCTCAGCGCTTGTCGTTCTCGCGCAGCTTCAGGCTGCCCTGGAAGCGCAGCGCATGCGGGTACTCTTCCTTCTCGACCCCGGCATCTACCGCCGCCATCTTCTGCTGGCTCACCTGCGTCTTGGCCAGCAAGGTCGCCGGCAGGTTGACCACGCCCTTGATCTGGTCGTACTGCGCCTGCGTGATGCGCCCCACGCTCAGCAGCCGGAACGCATCGCGCTCGATATTCAGCAGCAGCGGCTTGTTGCTCGCAAAGCTCTGCGCCTTGGCCAGCAGTGCGCTCCACGACTGCGCGCTGTAGTTGCTCACGTAGTAGTCCTGCCCGGTCGGCCCGGCCAGCACGGCCGTGCAGCCCGGCAACTCGATCTGCGTGCTGTTGTTCGACATCACGAAGGTCTGGCGCTTTTCCATCGCGTCGCCATATGCCAGCGTGACGGGAATGGTCCAGGTCGAGGCCGGGTACACGTTCTGGTTGGGGAACGACTCCTGCGTGATGTTCACGTAGGTGCTGTTGCCCGCGCACTGCGCATCAACCGTGAGCAGCGGAATGCCGGTCTGGCGGATGAGGCTGTCGCCGATGTCGCTCACCTTCTTGTCGGTGGCCTTCTCCAGCGAACTCCACAGCCGCGAAGGCGTGACGTTGCCGTACGCGTAGTCCTTCAGGTAGATCTGCAGGCCCTTCTGCATCGCCTCTTCGCCGATGTAGTTCTGGATGGTCTCCAGCACGTGGCTGCCCTTGTTGTAGACGAAGATCGACGGGCTGATGAAGCCGAACGAACCCGCGTCGTTGAGGTTGCGCTGCACCGGCACCGCCGTGTTCTTCAGGTCGGCCACGATCACGTTGTGCTTGTCCAGCACATAGTCGGAGAAGCTGTAGTACTCGGGGTGGAACTTGATCGTGGTGCGCCTTTCGAACCAGCGCGCGAACGACTCGTTGAGCCACACGTTGTCCCACCAGTCGAGCGTGACCAGGTCGCCGAACCACTGGTGCGCCACCTCGTGCGTGACCACCGTCACCGAGTACAGCGTGGGCGTGTCGCCCGGCTTGGTGAGCACCGAATCGGCAAACTCGAAGATCGAGCCCCAGTTCTCCATGCCGCCGAAGCCGGTGTTGGGCTTGTTGTTGTAGCTGTCGTTGGCCGCGACGGTGTCGAACTTCTTGAAGGGCAGCGGGATGCCGGTGTACTTGTAGTAGTAGTCCATCGACACCTTGGTCCACTCCATCGCGAACTTGGCCCAGTCGGCGCGGCCTGGCGGCGTGAACCAGCGCAGCGGCATGTCGCTGCCGTCGAGCGGGTTCTTGAAGTTGTCGGCCAATATGTCGAACTTGCCGCCGCCGAAGAAGGTCAGGTACATCGGCATCGAAGGCGTCTTCTCGAAGGCCACGCGCTGGTAGCCGTCGGGCAGCTTCGTTGCCTCGGTCTGTGCGCCGTTCGACACCGTCTTCCAGTCGCCCGGCACCTCGGCCGAGATCTCGAAGGTGTGGCGGAAGGCCGGCTCGTCCCAACCCGGGAACCATTGCCGCGCATAGTTGGTTTCGCCCTGCGTCACGATGGCATCGCTGCTCACGCCCTCGGGCGTGGAGAGGCCCACCTTGAAGATGCCTGTGGCGGCCGAACAGAACGGGTTGCGCGCCACCTCCGCGGGCGGGCAGTACTCGGCGTCGGAGAACTGGATCTTGCCGTCCCACTCCATGTGCAGCAGGTACTTGCCCTTTGCGATCTGGCCGTCGTTCAGGCGCAGCTGCACGAAGTCGCCCAGCGTCTGCGGCGTGGGAATCAGCGGAATCGCCTCGGCAGGGCTCGACACCTTGCGCAGCGTGGTGCGGCCCTTTGCAAAGTTCAGGTTGTGCGCGGCAACGACGATGGCGTCGACCGGCTTGAGCACTTCGATCTCCACATCGCCACGGCCCACGAAAGTCTTGAGCGCCGCATCGGGACGGAACCACAGCTTGTAGTTGCTGGGCCAGACGGTGTCGGGCAGTTCCATCGGCTTGGCCGAACGATCGACCGCTGCAACGGCGGCATTCGCCGCATTGGGCACGCCGTCGTCGGGCGTCTTCGAGGTGGGGTCGGACACGGGTGCCGAAACAACGGAGTCCGACGGTGCGCTGAGGCCGGTGCCGGCACCGCCGAGCGAAGCGCCGCCACTGTCTCCGCCGCCGCCGCATGCCGTCAGAACGGCAAGGGTCACTGCGGTGATGGCAAGATGATTGACCACCGGGGTACTGAATTTTTTCATGATCGCCTCTGAGTACTCTTGGTAAGAAGAAACATGCGCCGTCCCGCATGCGCCCGGCGGATAGCCGGCGATGCGCGTAACGCGCGCGGTGCTGAGATGAACAACGGGGTTATCTGGTAAGAAAAACGGGCAACACACTGCCCTCCCGGCGAACGCTTTCGTTCGTCAGGACCGCACAGTCATGCAAGGTCACACCGCGTGCGAGGCGGTGGTCCCAGGATGCGAGGCGTAAGAGGTTCCATTCCCGTCAGACGCGGGGTGATGGGATGCAAGCGGGGGCTGTAGTGCGAAGGCTCGCGCTCAGTGCCGGCGCGTCTGCGCGGTGCGTTTCCGCGAAGCGGAAGCAGCACGAACCATGTCGGTTATGGCAAGACTTTCTGCGGCTCTTGTCGTTGATTTCACGCGCATTCCCTCGTCCATTGATGTGCGCCAGTTTTAGCTGAACGAACAAGTCAGCTCAACGAATCGCGGAACTTTTCTCTCTCAAAATGTTCGCTCGCCATAGGCCGAATGGCGTCATGACATGCAGCGCATGCCATGCGCTATGTAGATGGTTCTAGCGTCGAAACACCTGCTCACGCAGATGACAGAAATCGGCCGCATGCACTGTGACCGCGTGGCCACAGTACGAAGGTACAAGCCTTCGAAAAGCTCAGGAAAGCTGTGAACCTGAGACTGCTGCAGCGCCGTGCGTGCGGTCGCGCAGCCACAGCAAGAGGCCGCATGCGAACACCACGACCTGCGTGCCGATCAGCAGCGCAAAGCCCGCGAAGAAACCGGAGGCCGATGCCGCCGATGCAGCGGCCGTGCTCGCGGTGCCCGAGACATGCGACACCGCGCCGATCACGCCGCCCATCAGCGCCGGCATGAAGCCCGCCACGAGGCTGCCCGCGCCATTGGTCACGCCGAACGCACTGGCCGTGTGTTCGGGCCGCGAGCAGTACTGCACCGTGCTCGGAATGGCTGGACTCTGAAGGCCCCAGAAGAAGTTGGCCGCTACAAGGCAGCATGCCGCCGCATACGGATCGCGCGCGTTGATGGCCATCAGCACCGACAGCGCCACACCCGCGCTCGCGCCCATGAAGATGAATGGCACGCGCTCGCGTCCGACCTTGTCGATGAGCACGCCACCCACGAACACAGCAAGCACCGTGGCGTACTGCGGCAGCGAGGCCAGCCAGCCCATCTCGCGCATCGAGAAGCCGCGCGCCTCGCGCAGATAAGTCGGCAGCCAGTTGCTGCTGCCCCAGAGGTAGGCCAATGCCGCCGAGGTCAGCAGCGTGATGAGGAACAGGTGCCGCGTGTGCAGCGCGCCCTTCACGATGCCACCAACGCGCGCCATCGCTTCGCCGAACGACGAAGGCTTCACGCCATCGGCATGCACTGGCGGCATGCGCACGAAGGCCAGCACCAGCGGAATGCCGAGCACGATGTTCAGCACGCCGAGCACGTGGAACGATGTGTCCCACGCGAACTGCGTAAGCAGATAGCCAACCAGCGGATAGCCAATGGCCAGCCCCAGCCCCGTGCCCATGTTCACGAAGGCATTCGGCTTGCCGTTCTCGTCGCTGCGGAAATGTGCCTTGATGTACGCCGAGGCCAGCGAGAACAGCGGCCCCTCGGACACGCCCAGCAGGATGCGCGAGGCCAGCAACATGCCGTAGCTGTGGAACATCGGCGAGGCCCACGTCACCACGCCCCAGAGGATCAGGCCGTACACCAGGCTGCGCCGCACGCCGAACAGCGCCGAGCAGAACGGCGTGAGCACGAAAGCCGACACGCCGTAGCCCAGCATGAAGGCCGTCGCGAGGAACCCCTGGCTCACGCGGTCGGTGGCCGCGATGCCCACATGGTTCAGGAACGCGGCATCGGTGATCAGCACCGCGATGTTGATGCGGTCCACGTAGGAGATCGCGACGATCACGAACAGCGTGATGACACCGTACCAACGAAAGTTCTTGCTACTGCTGATGCTGTTGCTCTGCATGACCTGTCCTGCCGATGTGGGAGTGGTGACGCGCCCGTGCGCCTAGAACATGTGGCGCATGCCGAACTCTGTGCCGCTGGAGGCGCGGTTCGGCGCAGTGATCGCGCCCGAGAGGGCCTGCGACGCACCATTGCTGTTGCTGATGCGCGCGATGGTCGCGTACAGCGCGGTGCGCTTCGACAGGTTGTGCACGTAGCCGATCGCCAGCTTCGACGAGGTTGGCTTCAGCATTGCGCCGGCAGGCTCCAGCCGGTAGCGCGCATACGAAGCCTTGATCTCGCCGGGCCCGATGGGCAGCTGCAAGCCGATGAGCGCGCCCTTGGCATCGGTCGTGCCCTTCGACTCCTTGTACAGCTCGCTCGTGAGCTTGAGGTTCATGAGCGAGGCGTCGAAGGTGTAGGACGCGCCGAGATTGGTCACGCGCAGGTCGCCGCTCGCATAGCGCGTGCGGCCGGTGGCCAGCGCGATGTTGAGTCCGCCGCTCTGGTAGCCGAAGCGCGCGCCCGTGTGGTCGCCGTCGTGCTCGTTGGACACCCTCGTGCCCGGCAGCACCGAGTTGGAGTCGTTCTCGCCCATCGCGTACATCACCTGCCCGTAGAAGCCTCCAAGGTTGGCGGGCAACAGGTAGCCGATGCTGTTCGAGGCGCGCGTGCCCGTGGGCGCGACGAGGCCGCCCAGGCCCGAGAAGTAGATCTGGTTGGCGCCAATGCCACCGCCCGTACCGAAGGGATCGAAGATGGCGGTGTTCCAGAAGGCCGGCACGTAGTCGCGCCCCAGCCGCACTTCACCGAACGGCCCTGCGAGGCTCACGGTGGAGCGGCGGTTGAAGCTCAGCACGCCCGCGGTGCCGTTGCCGCTGGCCTGATTGTTGGAGTTCGACGGAAAGCCCGTGCCGCTGTCGTTCTGCAGACCCATCTCCAGCCAGAAGTTGGCCGAGTAGCCACCACCCAGGTCTTCGGTGCCGCGAAAGCCGAGGCGGCTGAACATGTTGCCGCTGTTGGTCAGCTGCGTCTTGTGGGCCGAACCGTCGCCGCTGCCCTTGGTGTAGGTGACGGCCGCATCGACCACGCCGAAGAGCGTGAGGGAAGATTGGGCCAGCGCTCCGCCAGCCGTGCTGGCCGCAGCCAGCGCGATCAAGTAATTTTTCATGGGATTTTCGGGAGTGGTTTTTCTCTGGCCGCGGGCCTCAGATGTCGAGCACCAGCCTCTCGCCCTTGCAGCGGGAGACGCAGATCATCATGGTCTTGTTGGACGCACGTTCGATCTTGGTGAGGATGCCGTCGTGATGGTCGACCTCGCCTTCGAGCACAGCCGTTTCGCAGGCGCCGCACACGCCTTCCTTGCAGCTGTGGTCGGGGTTGAGGCCGGCGTCGATCAGGCTGTCGAGAATCGACTTGCCCGCCGGCACCTCGACGCTCTTGCCGCTCTTCGCGCACTGCACCACGTAGCTCTGCGTGGCGCTGGGCGCCTCCACATGCACGGCGGCGAAGCGCTCGATATGCGCGTTGGCATAGCCCAGTTGCTCGCAGCTCTTCTCGAAGGCATCGAGCATCGGCGTGGGGCCGCAGCAGTAGTAGTGGCTGGTGCCGCCCTTGCCCGACAGCAGCTCGACAAGGTTGGGTGGCGCGCCCTTCTCGTCGTCGAAGTGCCAGGTCAGCTGCACCGACTTTTCCTTGGCCAGCGCTTCGATGCCGTCGCAGAAGGCAGCTTCCTTGCGAGTGCGCGCGCAGTACAAAATTTCAACTGGTTTGCCAATGGCCACCAGCCGCTGCAGCATGCACCAGATGGGCGTTACGCCAATGCCGCCGGCCACGAGCACCGAGCGCTCGGCGCCCTCCTCCAGCCTGAAGTTGTTGCGCGGCGCCGAGATGGGCAGCGTCATGCCCACGCGCAGCTGCTGGTGCACGTAGCGCGAGCCACCGCGGCTCTTGCGGTCGTTGAGCACGCCCACCACATAGCGCTGGCGTTCGCTCGACGGGTTGCACAACGAGTAGCTGCGCACCAGCCCGTTGGGCAGGTGCAGGTCGATGTGGGAGCCGGCCTCGAAGGCAGGAAAGTCCACGGCAGGCGTGGCCGGCCGGAACTCGACGCTCACGATGCCGTCGGCCTCGTAGCGCATGGTGTGCACGAGGGCGTTGAGCGTGGGAGAAGACATGGCGATCGCTTCCCGCTCAGGCCGTGGCGGCTTCTGCCAGCTGAGCCTGCGCAAGGCCGCGCATGTGGCGGCGCAGGCGAACGATGCCTAGGTCGTGCTGGTACAGGTTCTCATGCTGGTTGGCGTCGGGCTCCATCTCTTCGAGCATCACGCGGTCCTGCTCCAGCACGTGCCAGTGGCGCGCTTCCAGCCGATTCTTGTAGAGGAAGCGCCAGGTGTCGCGCTGCCAGCCCGGCTGCAGCTTGCGCACGCGCCAGAAGAAGGTGGCCGTCATGCCCTTCACGATCGGCGAGAAGGCTCCAATGATGATGAAGTTGCCGCCGGGGCCGCCTGTCTTCGGATACGGGATTTCGAGACGCATCCAGTGGATACCGGTGTCGGCCCACTCGGTCCAGTCGAAGTTGACGTTGCGCTGGCCTTCCTTCTCGAACACGAAGCCGATGTCGGTCGGGCGAATGCCGAACTTCGCGCTCGAGTCGCCCTCTGCCATCGAGTGCGACTGCTTGTGCAGGTACGTACCGTGCATCGGGTCCATCACGTTGTCGAGCACGTAGCGGTAGTCGCCCTTCCACTCGGTGTAGCAAAGGAAGCTCGAATACTCGGCGTCGTCGGTCAGCTGCTCGGGCAGCACCAGCGGCGGCGGAATGTCGACCGGCTCCTTCGAGTTGTAGAGAAACACGGCGCCGGCGCGCTCCTGCACGTGAAAGTGCCGCGTGGCCTGCGAGCCTTCGAGCTTGCAGCCGGGGCTGCCGGGCACACGCGTGACCACGCCGTCATGCCGCACTTCGACGCCGTGGTACGGGCACGAGAGGCGGTCACCCAGCACCACGCCCTGCGACAGCGGCGCGCCACGGTGCGGGCAGCGGTCTTCCAGCGCATGCAGCACGCCTTCGCCGTCGCGCCACAGCGCGATCTTGCGGCCGAGGCGGCGCAGGGAGATCGGGTTCTCCTTGATGAAGTGCGAGGGGCAGATCGGATACCAGAGGTCCTTCAGGCCGATCTCGAGCAAATGGTCGACCGGGTCTGCGGGAACAGGTTGAATGGCGATGGTCATGGTGGGTACTCCTCAGGCGGCCAGCGAGGCCATTTCCTTGCGGTACAGCGCCTCGGTCCAGGGCTGGCCGCCCGGCGTGGCGAGGCCGCTGTCGTTGAGCCGCTGCACCAGCCCTGGCAGGTCGTGGATGCCATCGCCGAAGGCGCGCTCGATCACGTCGCCCAGCAGGTCTTCGTAAGTGGTCGCGGGGCGCTGGCGCGCCTGGTGCGGTTGCAGGTAGCGGTCTTGGGGTTGCATCGTGAGCCTCCGAGGAGCGAGGTAAAGCGAGGTGAAATGAATCAGGCGGCGGCCATGGCCGGGGTTGCGAGCGGCGCGGTCCAGGCGTCGTAGCCGTAGACCCAGTCGGCGTTGCCGCCTTCGCGCAGCCAGTTGTTGCCGCGCGAGCCGAGCTGCACCTGGCTGGCGCGTTCGATGCGAGCCTTCTCGAAGCCCTGCAGTGCGGCGGGAATGTCGGCCATGGCCACGCCTTCGAGGTGACGCGACAGCACCACCGCGTCTTCGATGGCCATGCCGGCGCCCTGCGCCATGAAGGGCAGCATCGGGTGTGCGGCATCGCCCAGCAGCGCCATGCGGCCCTGCGCCCAGGCGGGCATCGGGTCGCGCTCGTACAGCGCGGTCTTCAGCACCGTGTCGCAGGCATCGAGCAAGGCGCGCGCCTCGGGGTGGTAGGCCACGTATTGCTCGCGCAGCTCGTCGACGCTGCCCGGCGCGGTCCACGACTCGAGGTGCCAGGTGTCCTGCGGCGTGGTGGCGAAGATGAAGATGTCCTTGCCGCGGTTGAGCGGGAACGTGACGATCTGGCTCTGCGGATTGGGGCCCCACCACTTGGTGAAGGCTCCCAGGTTGGGCACGCCGGCCACGCGCTCTGCGGGCACCACGGCGCGGTACGCGACGATGCCGGTGAAGCGCGGGCTCTCCGCGCCGAACATCGCGGTGCGCACGCAAGAGTGGATGCCGTCGGCGCCGATCAGCGCGCCGACGCGGGCGCTGGTGCCGTCGGTGAAGGCGATGGTCGCGCCGGCTTCATCGGCGGCGATGGTCTCGGCGCGCTTGCCGAGCGCGACCTGCTCCGCCGGGAACATGTCGGCCAGCGCGGCCAGCAGGTCGGCGCGGTGGATGGTGAGCTGCGGTGCGCCATAGCGCTGCTCAGCTGAGTCGGCCATCTCCAGGCGCGAAGTTTCTTCGCCGGTGTCGTAGGTGCGGCTGATGCGGTGCGACGGACGCGCCGCCGTCACGCGGGCCGCCTCGCCCACGCCGAGGCCGTCGAGCGCGCGCACGGCATTGGGCGTGAGGTTGATGTCCGCGCCGACGCGGGCGAACTGCTTGGCCTGCTCGAACACGATCACGTCGTGGCCCGCGCGCCGCAGCGCAATAGCAGCCACGAGGCCGCCGATGCCGGCGCCGACGATGCCGATGGTGGATTCGCTTGTGGTCTTCATGGGTGTCTCTCTTGTTCCAGCGCCGGCTCACTCGGCCACGATGTTGCGGGCCTTGATGATCCGGGCCCATGTGGCCGTCTCATCGCGGATGTAGGCGGCAAACTCGGCGGGCTTCATGGCCGCATCGGTCATGCCCTGCAGCTTCAGGCGTTCGCGCACCTCGGGCTGCGACAGCATCTCGGCTGCGTCCTTCGCGAGCTGTTCGACCACGGCGGGCGGCGTCCCCTTGGGCGCCATCAGGCCGTACCACGAGGTCACGGTCACGCCCTGGATGCCCTGCTCCGCCAGCGTGGGAATGTCGGGTGCGGCGGGGCTGCGCTTGGCCTCAGTGATGCCGATGGCAACCAGCTTGCCCTGCTTCAGGAAAGGCAGCGTCGCGGGCAGGTTGCTGAACATCAGCGGCACCGAGCCGCCGAGCACGTCGTTGAGCGCTGGCGGCGTGCCCTTGTAGGGCACGTGCAGCATGTCGATGCCGGCCTGCTGCTTGAAGAGTTCGCCCGCCAGGTGCAGGCCGCTGCCCACGCCGGGCGAGGCATATGACAGCGTGCCGGGCTTGGCCTTGGCCTGCGCCACCAGCTCCTTCGCATTCTTGATGCCCGATGCGGGCGACGCCACCAGCACGTTGGGCGCCTTGGCCAGCATGGTGATCGGCACGAAGTCCTTCGCCATGTCGAACGGGAAGTTGGGCATCAGCGTCGGGTTGATGGTGACGTTGCCCGCGGGAATTACCAGCAGCGTGTGGCCGTCGCCCTTGGCGCGCTTGACCTTTTCCATGCCGATGTTGCCGGCCGCGCCCACCTGGTTGTCGACCACGGCCGCTTGGCCATAGCGCTTGGCAAGGCCATCGGAAAGCACGCGAGCCAGCGTGTCGACCGGGCCGCCGGGCGGGAACGGCGAGATGATGGTGAAGCGCTCGCTGGCGAGTTGCTTCTGGGCCTCGCTCTGCTGTGCGTGTACGGGTGCCGCGAGCGTGAAGGCCGCCAGCGCGGCGAACAGAACGGAGAAGGAGAAACGTCGTTGCATGAGAGTCGAAGGGTTCGAGGGGTTCATTTCTTTTCGGTCAGGAAAGCGCCCTTCGGGCCTTCCGCGTTCTTCTGCCGGCGCGTGTTGCCGTCAAGGCCGCCATCCACCGCCCATTCGGCGAACACCGTCGGGCCCGGCTCGAACTCGCGCGGCTGCCATTCGGCGGTGAGCTGGTCTTCGTCGGCGTAGTACTCGATGAGGCCGCCGGCCGGGTTCTTGAAGTACCAGAAGTACGCAGACGACACCGGGTGGCGGCCCGGGCCCAGTTGCGTCTCCCAGCCGCGGCGCGAGAAGTGCAGGCCACCTCCGAACACTTCGTGGATGTCGCGCACGGTGAAGGCCACATGGTTCAGCCCGCGCTTGCCCGAGGGAATCTGCAGCAGGAACAGGTCGTGGTGGCCGCCTTCTGCCGCGCAGCGCATGAAGGCGCCGCGGTTCGGGTAGCTGTCGGACGCCACGAAGCCGAAGCGCTGCGCGTAGAACGCGCTGGTGGCCTTCACGTCGCTCACGAAGAACACGACATGGCCAACTTCGATGGGTGTCGCGCGTTCGTAGATCGGTGCTGCCTGGTTGATGCGCGGCTTGGCGTTCCAGGTGTTCATGGCGGCGCAATCGACTTCCACCGCGCGCTTGCGGCTGACCTGCAGGCGCACGGCCAGTCCGTTGGGGTCGATGCAGCCGATGCGGCGTGCGCCTTCGATCGTGCTGTCGAAGAAGGCCGGGTCTTGCGCGATGGCGGCGGCGTAGCGGTCGAGGTCTGCTTCGCTTTCTACGCCCCATACCACTTCGCGCAGCGTCGGGCCCTCTTCCATCGCGGGCGGCAAGCCCGGCTTGTCCAACGCCGCGACGACCACCTTGCAGCCGTTGAGGCATTCGAAGACGAGTTCGTCGGCGGCTTCCGACTTCAGCGCGAGGCCCCAGTCCTCGAAGAACTGGCGGCATGCGGGCAGGTCGTCCGCGCCGTAGGTGATCTGGTCGATGCCAAGTACGCTCATGGTGCGGTCCTCTTCAGTTCGCCCATGGGAGCGGTTGTTCGTTCGTGCCCCAGTACATGCTCTTCTGCTCCATGTACTGGAAGATGCCTTCGCGGCCCTTCTCGCGGCCCAGGCCGCTGTCGCGCCAGCCGCCGAAGGGAGTGGACACAGAGAACTGCTTGTAGGTGTTGACCCAGACCGTGCCGGCCTGCACTGCGCGGCCGAGCTTCCAGGCGCGCTTGAAGTCGCGGCTCCACACGCCGGCAGCCAGTGCGTAGACGCTGTCGTTGGCCTGCGCGATCAGCTCTTCCTCGTTGTCGAAAGGCATCGCGACCAGCACCGGGCCGAATATCTCTTCCTGGCTGATGCGGGCACTGTTGCCCAGGCCTTCGATGATGGTCGGCTTGTAGAAGTAGCCACGGTCATAGCCATCACCGTGCGGGCGTACGCCGCCCGTGCGAATCCTGCCGCCTTCGGACACGCCGAGGTCCACATAGCGCTCGATACCCTCGCGATGCTTCGCCGTGATGAGCGGGCCCATCTGCGTGCGCTCCGAAGCCGGGTCGCCCACGCGCAAGGCATTGGCACCTTCCGCGAGACGCGTCAGGAACTCGTCGTAGATGCCGCGCGCCACGAAGAGGCGCGAGCCCGCAATGCACGACTCGCCCGACGAACTGAAAATGCCGTACAGCACGCCGTTCACCGCGTGGTCGATGTCCGCGTCGTCGAGCACCATGGTCGGCGACTTGCCTCCGAGTTCGAGCGACACCGGCATCATCTTGTCGGCCGCGATATGCGCGATGTGCTTGCCGGTGGTGGTGCCACCGGTGAAAGACACGCGCTTGACCAGCGGATGCTTCGTAATCGCGTCGCCAATCACCGAGCCCTTGCCCGGCAGCACGCTCACGATGCCCTTCGGCACGCCGGCCTGCTCGCAGATGCGGGCCAGCTCCAGCGCCATCAGCGGCGTCACCTCGGCGGGCTTCACGACCACCGCGTTACCCGCAGCCAGTGCTGGCGCCAGCTTCTGCGCCTCGCTCGCAATGGGTGAGTTCCACGGCGTGATGGCCGCGACCACGCCCATGGGCTCGTGCACGCTCATCGTGACGAAGGCGCCACGCGACGGCGTGATGGTTTCTTCCAGCGTCTCCAGCGCGGCGGCGAAGAACTGGAAGGTGCCTGCGGCGCTAGCCACGAGGTTGCGCGTTTCGGTGATCGGCTTGCCGTTGTCCAGGCGCTGCTTCTGCGCAAGCGATTCGCTCTCTTCGCGGATCAGCTGCGCCACGCGGTGCAGCACGGCGGCACGCTCGTGCGGCAGGCGCTGGGCCCAGCCGCTGGTGCGGAATGCGTGGTCGGCGCGGGAGATGGCCTCCTCGACATCGGCGAGGCTCGCCGCTTTCAGGCGCGCGATCGGTTCGCCCGTTGCGGGGTACAGGCTTTCGTAGACGTCGCCGCCGCCCAGGCGCCATTCGCCGGCAATGCAGATCGGAAGGAGTTCGGAAGAAGTCATGGGGTAACTCAGATGGCGAGCGCGGCGACGCGATTGCGCAGCGCGCGCACGGCGCTGTACACGGTGAGCGCGGATGTCTTGGGGTTGGCCGCGAGCGGCTTGTTGCGCATCGTCAGCTCGAAGCTGCCGAAGGCGCCTTCGGCTTCGACGGTGTGCACGTTTTCGGCGACGGTCGGGTCAGCGATAAGGCGCACCAGCGTCCTGTCGAGCCCGAGCCCCGCGAGCGAGACGGTGGCGGCGACGTTGGCGTTCTTCGGATAGAGCAAGGCCGCTTCGCGCGCGCTGCCTTCGAAAATCACGGTGGGCTGCGTCAACGCATCGAGGTCACGGCCCTGCTCGGCCGGCGTACCCTTCCACGCCTGCGGCGGCTTGCGGCCGGTGTAGCGCACGCTGTCGAGGCCGCCAATGCGGGCCGCGGCGAGTGCATCGATGGCGCCGATAGCGCCGGGAATCAGCTGCACCTGCGTCTTGCCGGCGATGGCAGCGGCTTCGAGCTTTTCGGCAAAGCCGGCGGCCGACAGCGCGCCGACCGAGGCGACGACGCAGGGCGTGCCGCGTGCCAGCGCGGGCAGCACGTGCTCTTCGATGGCCGCATGGCCCGCAGTCTCGACCACCAGATCGATGCCATCCGCAGGCACGCTGCTGCCAACCTGCACGCCAGGCGCAACCTTCTGCGCCGCTGCCACGCCTTCGGCGGGCACGACGATGGCAACCACAGCCAGGGCGGCATCGCCCTTGAGCAGTTCGAGCACCGAGGTGCCGATGGCACCGCAGCCTACGAGAGCAATACGCAATGCGCTCACGTCCTTCACTCCACCGAAGCGGCAGCAGCCTTGCCGAGCGCCGGAATCTGCGTGACGGTGTTGGTCGGCGGACCGGCAAAGGCGCTCTTGAAATCGCCGATGGAGAGCATGTCGATTTCCAGCAAGAACGGGCCCTTCTTCGCCAGCGCCTCGCCCAGCTTCGCCTTCAGCTCGTCCATGCGTTGCACGCGAGCGTGCGGCAGCGACAGCGACTTGCACAGCAGCGCGTAGTCGGGCGTGTGCAAGTCCGCATAGCAGCGGCGGCCGCCGTACTGCGCGTCCTGGATGTTCTTGATGACGCCGTAGCCCTTGTCGTTCATGAGCACGATGACCATGTCGGCCTGCTCCTGCACCGCGGTCGCAAGCTCGCCCAGGTTCAGGATGAAGCCGCCGTCACCGGCCAGGCAGAAGGTCTTGCGGCCCGAGGCCGTTTCGGCCGCGCCGATGGCCGCGCCGATGGCCATGGGCATGCCTTGCCCGATGCCGCCGCCCGTGGCGTGCACACCTGCGCTGGGTTCGAAGATGCGCAGCTCCCGATTGCCCCAGGTGCTGTTCGACACGGTCACGTCGCGCACCCAGTTGAAGTTGCGGCCGGCTGCCGATTGCAGCGCCTTCACAAGCGCGGCATATGGGCCGAGACCGTCGGTGAGCGAGGCCACGGCCTGCTCGTGCGCGGCGCGCAGGTCGGCGAGCAGTTCGGGGTCGGCCTTGTACTTCGCGGCTTCGAGGCGGTCGGCCAGGCCTTCGAGGGCCAGCGCTGAGTCGCCGCAAACGAAGAGGTCGGTTGCGTAGCCTCGGCCTTCAGCGGCCGCATCGGCATCGATGCGCAACAGCGGGCGCGGCAGCTTCAGTTCGTACTTGAGCGTTTCGTTGCCGCGCAGGCGCGAGCCGACGACCAGCATCGCGTCGCAGCGCTGGTACAGCGCCTCGACCGGCTTGTGGATGTTGTACGAGCCGAGCGAGCCGGCATCGTCTTCGGGCACCGTGCCGCGACCCTGCGTGGTGGTGACCACGCCGAAACCGAGCTTCTGCAGGCGCTGGATGGCCGCGCGGGCGTGGCGTGCGCCACCGCCGACCCACAGCATCGGGCGCTTGGCAGCAGCAAGGCGTGCAGCCAGCGCATCGAGCGAAGCAGCGGAAGGCGCGGGCCGTTCGATGGGCAGCGGCGACAGGTCGGCCGGCATGGTCGTCAGCGCGGACTGGATGTCGATCGGAATCTCCACGCTCACCGGGCCGGTCGGTGCCGTCATGGCGAGCTGCACCGCGCGCTTGAGCGTGCCGAGCACCGTCTCGACGCTGCGCACGCGCAGCGCAGCCTTCGACACGGCCTTGAGCATGGTGAGCTGGTCGGGCGCCTCGTGGATGTAAGACATGCCCTTGTCGAGGTACGGCGTCTCGATCTGCCCCGTGATGTGCAGCAGCGGCGCGCCGGCGGTCAACGCCTCGACCATGCTGCCCGCGATGTTGCCCGCGGCCGGGCCGGTGCTGGTAAGGCACACGCCGAGGCTGGCGGTCGAACGAGCGTACGCATCGGCCATGTTGCCGGCACCAGCCTCGCCGCGCGCCGGCACGAAGCGGATCGCGCCGCGCTGCGCGAAGGCGTCGAGGATCGGCATGTTGTGGATCGAGATCACGCCGAAGGCCGCCTTGACGCCGCACTGTTCGAGAAAGGCGGCGACGACTGCGCCGACGGTGACCGTGTTGTTGTTCGTGGGGTTATGCATGGCGCGAGAGGCCTCCGGAAATGTCGATATGGCTGCCCGTCGTGTACGACGCGAGCGGGGAAGCAAGAAAAAGAATCGCGCGCGCGGCTTCGGTCGGAAGCCCCAGGCGACCCAGCGGGATGTGTTTGTTCTTCGCGAGCTGGCCGCTCCATGCGGCCCAGTCTTGCGACTTGTCTTCGCGCGCCTCGAAGCGGCGGCGCCATTGGCCCGACTCGACCAGGCCGATCAGGATGCCGTTGACGCGCACGCCCTGCGGAGCGAATTCGGTGGCCATGGAGCGCACGAGGTTCAGCAGGCCGGCGCGCGCGGCCGAGGTGGCAACCATGTGCGGCTCGGGCTGGCGCGCCAGCAGCGAATTCGCGCAGACGATGGAGGCGTCGCCCAGCACCGCGCGCTGTGCCGCCAGCTGCGGCAGGAAGGCGCGCGTGGGGTTGATGACGGAGAAGAACTTCAGGTTGAGCTCTTCGGTCCAGGCCGCATCGTCGGTATCGGCGAAGGTGGAGACGCGGCCCTGCCCTGCGTTGTTGACGAGCATCGAGGCCGGGCCTAGCGCGGCTTCGCTGGCGGCGGCGAAGGAGCGGACCGAGGCACCGTCGAGCACGTCGCACGGCTGGGCAAAAAGCTTGGCGTTCGGGTACTGCGCGTGCAGGCCGGTCACGGCGTCATCGAGCCGCTCGGCATTGCGGCCGCACAGTGCGACCGACGCACCGCAGCCGAGCAGCAGCTCGACGGTCGCGAGGCCAATGCCCGACGAACCGCCCGTGACCACGGCCACGCGGCCGGCCAGCGCCTTGGCTGCAAAGAAAGAGGAAGCCTGCTGTGCCATGACCGTCATGCGCTGCGAAGCGGCACCACCTTGGCGGCGCGCGCTGGGGAGTAGTTGAGCAGCCCCGAGATCTCGTCGGCCGTGCCGCGCACGCGCAGCACCATCTCGTCCATGCGGCTTTCCTCGATGTGGTCCGAGGTGATGGTGGCGCCCAGCGCTGCCACGATGTGGCCGCTGTGGTCGCGCACCGGCGCGGCGATGCTGGAGATGTTCGACTCGAAGAAGCCTTCGCCCAACACATAGCCGCGCTGGCGGTCGGCCTGCACCATGTCGAAGAGTTCGTTCACGGTCTTGGGCGTGCTCGGCGAGAAGGTTTCGAGCTTGTCTTCAGGGTAGAGCGCGCGCAGCTGCGGCAGCGTGAGGTCTTCGAGCAGGATGCGGCCGAGCACGGTGGCATGGGCCGGCAAGCGCGTGCCCACGGTGACCGAGCTGGCAAAGGGCGTGGGCGGCGCGACCTTGGCCACGTAGACGATGGAACGGCCATCGCGTACCACCAGGTTGCAGGGCGTGCGCAGTTCGTCGCACAGGCGGTTGAGCAGCGGTGTGCCCAGTTGCGTGAGCTCCAGCGAGGCGAGGTATTCGAAACCCAGGCGCAGCACGGCCAGGCCCAGGCGGTAGTCGCGCCCGCCCTCGGCGCGCTCGAGGAAACCCATGTTCTCCAGCGTGGTGAGCAGGCGGAAAACGGTGGAGCGCGGCAGGTCGAAGCGGCGGGCCAGTTCGGGGGCGGAGAGCGTGCGGCTTTCGCGGCTGAACTCGCACAGCACGCGCAGGCCACGCTCCAGCGCGGGCACGTTGTAGCGGTCGGCGCCCTCTTCCATTGCCTCGTTGTCGTTGTTGGCCATGCCTCTTTTTCCTTCCTTGGATGTCTTGTGTTTGTGTTGCGGTCAGCCGGCGAGCGATTCGCGCAGCAGTGCGGCGACGGCCTGCGGTTGCTCCACATAGCCGGCGTGGCCTGCATCGTCCACCAATTCGAGCGGCACGCCGCACTGGCGCGCGACTTCTTCGCAGGCCGCCGGCGGCGTGACCACGTCGAGCGCGCCGCAGGCCACACGTACGGGCATGGGCGGCGGCAGGTCGGCCAGCAGGTCGGCGTTGCACAGCAGCTCGACGGCCTGGCGATAGCCGCGGTCGTTCAGCCGGGCCATGTTCCAGCGCACCCATTGGCGGGCGTGGTTGCTGGCCTTGTCGGAGACGAGCCGGCCCGCGCGCTTTGCGGCCATGCCGGTGATGCCGAGTTCGTCGAGCGTGGCAAGGCGTTCGGTGCGCACTTTGGCACGAGTCTCCGCGCGAGACGGGGCGCCGTAGCCGATGGCCGGGCTGACGAGCACGAGGCGGCGGATGCGCGAATCTGTGCGCGCAGCCGAGGCAGCGGTGATCGCACCGAGCGAATGGCCAACCAGCACGCACGACTCGATGCCGAGTGCATCGAGCAAGGCGCTGAGACGTGCCGCGTAGTCGGCGGCTGTCGGCGCGGCGGCTTCGAGCGGCGTCGATTCGCCATAACCCGGTGCGTCCCACGCAATCACGCGGGCCTGGGACGCGAGCAGCGCGGCGGTGTCGATCCACGACGCCGCACCCGAGCCGATGCCGTGCAGGCACACGACGACAGGGCCCTGGCCGCATTCGCGCACCGACACCACTGCACCGCTGCCGACCGCGACATTGCGGGCCGGAAAGCGTGCGTCGAGCCGCGCCAGCTCGGAGGCCGGCAGCGTCAGCGCGTCGCTGGCGATGGCGTCGTTCATGGCTTGCTCGCTCAGCGCTTGATCTTGGCGAGCGGGTGATCGGCCGGGTACGTCGGCGTCACGGGCTTCTTCGCGCCGAGCATCACGCACATCAGCGCGTCTTCGTCGCCGATGTTGATCTCTTCTCGGTACACGCCGGGCGGCACCGAAATCAAGTCGCGGTCGGTCATGATGGTTTCGAAGCGCTCGCCGTCTTTCTCGATCACCACCTTGAGCTTGCCGCGGATCAGGAAGAACACTTCCTCCACGTCGGTGTGCAGGTGCGGCGGGCCTTCGTGGCCGGCCGGGATGACCATGGTCGAAAACGTGAAGTGCTCGGCGGGCACGGTGTTGACGTCTTTCGCAACACCGGTGCCGCCCGTGCCCACGTAGCGCATCTGCGCGCGGCGGAACTTGGGGTCGAAGTCGGACTGGAACTTCAGCGCGTCCCAGTCGTACTTGCGGGTTTCGTAGCGCGCGATGCGGGTGTTCATCCACTCCGCGAGGCTGCTGCCTTCGGGCTGCGCCAGGCTGTTGGTGCCGGCTTCGTTGATCTTCTGCTGTTCGGACAGATCGCTCATCGGGTGTACTCCTTGGTCGGAAAAATCAGTGCATCGCAAAGCCGCCGTTGACGGCCAGCAGCTGGCCCGTCACGAAGCGTGCGAGGCCGGAAAGCAGGAACAGGGTCGCGCCGCACACGTCGGCCGCTTGCTGCTCGCGCGGGATGGCGCGGCCTTCGAGGTACTTCTGGTGGCGCGCCATCGGCACGTATTCAGTGGCCTCGACCAGCGTGAGGCCGGGCGCCACGGCGTTGACGGTGATGTTGTCACCGCCCCACTCGCGCGCCAGCGAGCGCGTCATGGAAATGACGGCGCCCTTGCTCGACGCATAGGCCAGCAGGTTGGGCGCGCCCCATAGCGCCGTGTCGGACGCGAGGTTGACGATGGCGCCGCGGCCGCTTGCGGCCAGCGCACTGCGGCAGGCGCGGCCCATGAGCCAGCTGCCGCGCACGTTGACGTTCATCACGCGGTCCCACATGTCGACTTCGAGCTGGTGCGCATCGCGGCCGCCGGAGTTGGTGATGGCGGCGTTGTTGACGAGGCCATCGAGGCCACCGAGCAGGCGGATGGCTTCATCGGCGCAAGCTGCGATGGAGCCGGGGTTCGCCAGGTCGACGGGCAGCGCGTGTGCGGCGTGGCCCGCGTCGCGCAGCGCCTTCGCCTCGGACTCGGCCAGCTCGCCCAGGATGTCGGCCAGCACCACGCTCGCACCCGCCGCGGCGATGCACTGCGCGAAGGCAAGGCCCAGGCCGCGCGCGCCGCCGGTCACGAGGATGCGACGGCCAGCCAGCAGGTTGGCTGGCAGTTCGGCCAGCAGTGCCTGCAGGCTCGATGGATCGGGGATGGCTTTGAGTTCGGTCATGGGGATGCGGGCTTGGGTCGGTTCAGTCGGCCTGGATGCCGAGCTCCTTGATGACCTTGCCGAAGCGCGTGTAGTCGGCGGCGTTGGTCTTGCCGAGCACGTCAGCGTCGCCACCCACGGGCGTGGTGCCGAGCACCGCCATGCGCGTGACGATCTCGGGCATCTTCAAGATCTCATTGAAGTGGCCGTTGAGCGTCTTCACGATCTCGGGCGGCAGGTTGCGCGGACCCCAGAGGCCGTTCCAGGCCGTCACTTCGACGTCCTTGTAGCCCTGCTCGGCAAGGGTCGGCACGTTGGGCGCGAGCGGCGAACGCTGGGCCGAGGCCACGGCCAGCGGGCGCAGCTTGCCGTTGGCGAAGTACGGCGACACCGGACCGAGCGTGATGAAGGTGACGGGCACATGGCCGCCGAGCACGTCGTTGACGGCGGGCGCCACGCCCTTGTACGGCACGTGCGCGAGGCTCGTGCCCGAAGCGCGGGCGAACATCTCGCCGAGGATGTGCATCGGCGAGCCGCTGCCCGGGCTCGCATAGCTCAACGACTTGCCGCCCTTTGCTGCGGCCACGGCGTCTTTCAGCGCAGCGAAACCGCTACCGCCGCTGGCCACGAGGAACAGCGGCTGGCTGCCCGTCTGCACGATGGGTGTGAAGCCGTTCAACACGTCGTAGCCCGACGAGCCATTCGTCTTCAGCACCAGTTGCGCGATGGAGAAGGTGCTGGGCGCGAGCAGCAGCGTGTAGCCGTCGGGCGCAGCCTTCGACACGTAGGCGCTGCCGATGATGCCGCTGGCGCCGGGGCGGTTGTCGATCACCACGGGCTGGCCGACGCGCGTCGAGAGCTTTTCGGCGAAGAGCCGCGCCAGCGCGTCGGTGTCGCCACCGGCCGGATAGGCAACGACCAACGTGATCGGCTTGCTCGGGTAGCTGTCTGCCCAGGCGAGTCCGGTGGCGCAAGCGGCGGCCAGGGAAATGGCAGCGGCGATGGCATGGCGGCGTGTCTGTTTCATCGGGTCCGTGTGATCGTGGCTTTGTTTCACTAAAGAAACAACGATTTATTAATGGAACGCCGTGAGAATACCGAGGAAGACAACTTCGTGACTAAGTAGAAACCCTGATTTTTGTGTCTCAACGAAAACAGGGCGGCCTTTTCGGGCCGCCCTGCGGGGGGTGGGAGCGTCGGGCTCTTCAGCCGCCGTAGCGCGCCACGGTGAGGCCTTCCATGTCGATCTCGGGCGCCTTGCCCGCGATCAGGTCGGCCATCACGCGGCCGGTGCCTGCCGCCATGGTCCAGCCGAGGGTGCCGTGGCCGGTGCTGAGCATCAGGTTGGGAATGCGGGTGGCGCCGATCACCGGCGTGCCGTCGGGCGTCATGGGGCGCAGGCCGGTCCAGAAGGAGGCTTCGCGCACGTTGCCGCCCTTGGGGAACAGGTCGGTCACGACGTGTTCGAGCGTGTCGCGCCGACGCTCGTTGAGTTGCAGGTCGAAACCCGAGAGCTGGGCGGTGCCGCCCACGCGGATGCGGTCGCCGAGGCGCGTTACCGCCACCTTGAAGGTCTCGTCCATCACCGTCGATTCGGGCGCGCCGCCGGCATCGGTGATGGGCACGGTGATCGAGAAGCCCTTGACCGGGTACACCGGCAGCCGAATGCCCAGCGGCTTGACCAGCGCGGGCGAGTAGCTGCCGAGCGCGACCACGTAGCGGTCGGCGGTGAAGTTGCCGGCATCGGTGCGCACTGCCGTCACGCCCTTGGCTGCATCGTGTTCGATGGCCTGGATGTTGATGCCGAACCTGAACTTCACGCCTTCGGCCTCCGCCAGCTTGGCCAGCGCCTGCGTGAACTTGAAGCAGTCGCCGGTCTCGTCGCCGGGCAGACGCAGGCCGCCGACGAACTTGTCTTTCACCGCCGCGAGTGCGGGCTCGTACTGCACGCAGCCTTCGCGGTCGAGCACCTGGTACGGCACGCCGGAAACCTTGAGCACTTCGACGTCCTTAGAGGTGCCGTCGAGTTGCTGCTGGGTACGAAAGAGCTGCAGCGTGCCCTGCATGCGCTCGTCGTAGGCGATGCCGGTGTCGGCACGCAGGGCCTTCAGGCAATCGCGGCTGTATTCGGCGAGCCGCACCATGCGGCCCTTGTTGATCTCGTAGCGCGCCTGCGTGCAGTTGCGCAGCATCGACAGGCCCCAGCGCCACATGGCCGGATCGAGCATGGGCTTGATGACCAGCGGACTATGCTGCATGAGCATCCACTTGATGGCCTTGACCGGCACGCCGGGCCCGGCCCACGGCGCCGAGTAGCCGGGCGAGACTTCACCCGCGTTGCCGAAGCTGGTTTCGAGCGCGGGCGCCGGCTGGCGCTCCAGCACCGTCACCTCGTGCCCGGCGCGTGCCAGGTAATAAGCCACCGAGGTGCCGATGACACCGCTGCCGAGAATCAAGACCTGCATGAGAACAACCCTTTGAAAGCTGCTGCAACGCAGCCGAGGGTACAGGCTAAGCGCTACAGGCCCAGCGCATCCTGCAATTGCCGTGCCGTCCAGCGCTTGGGCTGTTGCGGCCAGGCATCGAGCAGCGCGACCATGCGCGCGTTGCGAGGTGCGCTCAGGCCGTGCTCCTGTGCGAGGCGCACGACCTCCCCGCTGAGCGAATCGATCTCGGTGCGACGGCCCAGCGCAAGGTCGTCGGCCATGCTCGAGCGCGCCTTGGCATCGATGCGCAGCATGCGTCCCGCGATGATGCGGAACAGCCAGTCGGGCAGGCGCAGCAGGCTGACCAGCCGATGCGCCGGAACGGCAGCGACCTGCGCCGGCGCAATGCCCGCAACGTTGAGAATGCCCAGCGCTTCCTCGATCAGCGATGCGAAGCAGCGGCGGTAACCGCGCAGCATCAGCTCTTCGCGCAGGGGCAGGCCCGAGAGCGCATTGACGGGGTTGTTGAGGTTGAGCATCAGCTTGCCCCACTGCACGGGCAGCAGGTCGGCATGCAGGTCGAGCGGCACGCCGGCACGCTCGAACAGGGGCAGCCACGGGCGCAGCGCAGCGTCGTCTTCCGCGGCCAGCCGGCCGGGGGTGCCGCGATGGAAGGCACCGTGGCCGATCTCGGCCACGTTGTAGGGCACCATGCCGGCGCGCACATTGAGCGAGGGGCCGGTCTGCGATGCGGCCGCGCAGTTGGAAATGCCGTTCTGCAGCGAGACCACCGTGGTGCCCGCGGGCAACGCGAAAGCCAGCTCGCCCGCCGCCGCGGCCGTGGCGCCGCTCTTGACGCACAGGAGCACCAGCGAAGGCCGCGCACCCACGGGAACCTGCTCGCACAAGCGCAGCTTTTCAGCGGGCAGCTTGCGCGTTGCGCCGTCCATGTCGGTGAGCGTGAGGCCATGTTTCGCGAGCTTTTCGAGCACGCGCGGACGGCCAACAAAAGTGACCGGCACTCCGGCCGCCGCAAGGCTGCCGCCTATGAAGCACCCGATGGTGCCCGCCCCCATCACAAGCACTTCACCGGGGATTGCGTCTGGCATGGGTGGCGTGCTTGTTCCGGGTGTGAGTTTGTCTGTCAGGCGCGTTCCGCGACCCAGGCCTGCACCGATTGGAGCGCGGCCGGAAGACCCGCCGCATTGGTGCCGCCGGCCATGGCCATGTCGGCCTTGCCGCCGCCCTTGCCGCCGACCTGCTGGGCCACGAAGTTGACCAACTCGCCGGCCTTGACCTTGCCCACGCTGTCGGCGGTGACGCCGGCAGCGATCTGCACCTTGTCGCCATCAACGGCGGCCAGCACGATGGCGGCGGTCTTGAGCTTGTCCTTCAGCTTGTCCATGGTGTCGCGCAGCGTCTTGGCGTCGGCGCCGTCGAGCTTGGCGGCCAGCACCTTGATGCCCTTGACGTCCACGGCCTGCGACACGAGTTCGTCGCCCTTCGACGAAGCGAGCTTGCCCTTGAGCGCACCCACTTCGCGCTCCAGCGCCCTCACCTGATCCAGCACCTGCGTAAGCCGGCCCTGCAGCTCGGCGGCCGGCGACTTGAGCGTGGCGGCAACGCTGTGCACGGTCGATTCGAGGTCCTGCAGGTACGACAGCGCATTGGCGCCCGTGACGGCTTCGATACGGCGCACACCGGCGGCCACGCCGCCTTCGCTGACGATCTTGAAGAGGCCGATGTCGCCCGTGCGGCCCACGTGGGTGCCACCGCACAGCTCGCGGCTGGTGCCGATGTCGAGCACGCGCACGGTCTCGCCGTACTTCTCGCCGAACAGCATCATCGCGCCGGTCTTCTGGGCCGACTCCATGTCCATCACGCGGGCGTGCGTCTCGGAGTTGGCGAGGATCTCGGCGTTGACGCGCTTCTCGATCTCGAGGATCTGCGCGTGCGTGACGGGTGCGTTGTGCGCGAAGTCGAAGCGGGTCTTGTCGGCATCGACCAGCGAGCCCTTCTGCTGCACGTGATCGCCCAGCACTTCGCGCAGGGCCTTGTGCATCAGGTGGGTGACCGAGTGGTTGCGCATGGTGGCGGCGCGGCGGGCGATGTCGACCGCGGCCTTGACCGTGTCGCCGACCTTGAGCGTGCCCTGGGTCTGTGTGCCGTGGTGGCCGAACACGTCGGCCTTGATCTTCTGCGTGTCTTCAACGCCGAACTGCACGCCTTCGGCAACGAGCACGCCCTGGTCGCCGACCTGGCCGCCGCTTTCCGAATAGAAAGGCGTGGTGTCGAGCACGACGATGCCGCTCTGGCCTTCTTTCAGCTCTTGAACGGCCGCGCCTTCGAAGTACAGCGCGACGACCTTGGCGCTTTCTTCGAGGTGGTCGTAGCCGGTGAAGGTGTTGCCCACGCCGGCGTATTCGACGTTGCGGTCCATCTTGAACTTGCCGGCGGCACGGCCCGCAGCCTTCTGCTTTTCCATGGCGGCGTTGAAGCCCGCCTCGTCGACGCTCACGCCGCGCTCGCGGCACACGTCGGCCGACAGGTCGAGCGGAAAGCCGTAGGTGTCGTGCAGCTTGAAGGCCACCTCGCCCGGCAGCACCTTGGCGTCGCCGGCCAGGGCCGCATCGAGAATTTCCATGCCGTTGGCCAGCGTTTCGAAGAAGCGTTCTTCCTCGGCCTTCAGCGTGTCGATGATGCGCTTCTCGTCGGCCACGAGCTTGGGGTACGCATCGCCCATCAGCTTCACGAGGTCGGGCACGAGCTTGTGGAAGAAGGGCTTCTTCTGGCCCAGCTTGTAGCCATGGCGAATGGCGCGGCGGATGATGCGGCGCTGCACGTAGCCGCGGCCTTCGTTCGACGGGATCACGCCATCGGCCACCAGGAACGAGGTGGCGCGGATATGGTCGGCGATCACCTTGAGCGAGTTGTTGGCCAGGTCTTGCGTGCCGGTCTCGCGGCCAGCGGCCTTGATGAGCGCATCGAAGATGTCGATTTCGTAGTTGCTGTGCACGTGCTGCAGGATCGCGGCCAGGCGCTCCAGGCCCATGCCGGTGTCGACGCAGGGTGCGGGCAGTTTCTTGACCGAGCCGTCGGGCTGCATGTCGAACTGCATGAACACGTTGTTCCAGATCTCGATGTAGCGGTCGCCGTCTTCGTCCGGGCTGCCGGGCGGGCCGCCGGGGATCTCGGGGCCGTGGTCGTAGAAGATTTCGGAGCACGGACCGCACGGGCCCGTGTCGGCCATCATCCAGAAGTTGTCGGACATGTAGCGCCCGCCCTTGTTGTCGCCGATGCGCACGACACGTTCCGGCGGCAGGCCGATCTCCTTGGTCCAGATGTCGTAGGCCTCGTCGTCCTCGATGTAGACCGTGGCCCAGAGCTTCTCGGCCGGCAGCTTGTAGACCTTGGTCAGCAGTTCGAAGGCCCACGTGAGCGATTCGCGCTTGAAGTAGTCGCCGAAGCTCCAGTTGCCCAGCATCTCGAAGAAAGTGTGGTGGCGCGCGGTGTAGCCCACGTTCTCGAGGTCGTTGTGCTTGCCGCCGGCGCGCAGGCAGGCCTGGACCGAGGCTGCACGCACATAGTTGCGCTTGTCTTCACCGAGGAACACGTCCTTGAACTGGACCATGCCCGAGTTGGTGAACATGAGCGTCGGGTCGTTGCCCGGCACCAGCGAGCTCGAGGCCACGACGGTGTGGCCCTTGGAGGCGAAGAAATCGAGAAAGGTCTTGCGGATGTCCGCGACCGTGAATGTGGGCTGGCTCATCTTTGGATTCGTCTTCTGTCGAGGGCGGCGCGGCGATGGCGACCCTCATGTCGAACCCACTGCGGCGAACCGGCCTAACTGCTTGATTTGCTTGAACAAACGATTATAGGTTTGGCCATGGTGCCCGCACCCGGACCGGACCGCACCGGGAAAACTGCACGATCCGGACTCCGCGGCTAATATGTGACTTGGCGCAAAAAACGAGAACCAAATACGGTCTGCGCCATCCGTACTTGTACGGACAAAAAGATCAAGGAGTTCGCATGGCAAGCCAAGAGGCGGAACAACACTGGCAGATCGAAGACCTGGATTTCTCGCGCATCGCGCTCGACAAGGTACGCCCGGACGAGAATCTCTTCTACCTGGTGACGTCCGCCTCCTTCATAGAAAGCGGCTCCGACCTCTACACGCAGAACCTGGTTGACTTCTTCCGGGGCGACGACGAAGTCACCGACTGGCTGTCGAACCACTGGGAACAGGAAGAACTGCAGCACGGCAAGGCCCTGCGCGCCTACGTTCGCCATGTGTGGCCCGAGTTCGAATGGGACACCGCCTACCAGGGCTTCCTTGAGGAATACGCGACCTACTGCAAGGTAGAGCTGCTGGCGCCGACTCGCGCCCTCGAAATGACCGCCCGCTGCGTGGTCGAGACCGGCACCGCCACCTACTACCGCGCCATGGCCCGCAGCACCAACGAGCCCGTGCTGCAAGACCTGGCAACCCGCATCGCGACCGACGAGGTCAACCACTACAAGCACTTCTACCGCTTCTTCCGCCGCTACCGCGAGCAGGAAAAGCTGAGCCGCTTCCGCGTGATGGGCACCATCGGCCGCCGCACGCTCGAACTCAAGAGCGAAGACGCCGACTGCGCGATTCGCCACGTGGTGAAGGCGCGCTCGCCTGGCCGCGCCAGCGACACGGCCTACGTGGAGCGGTTGAGCGCGGACATGAACAGCACCATCCGCACGAACCTGAGCCCCGGCAACACGCTCAAGATGCTGATGCGGCCGCTGGAACTGCCGGCGAAGGTGCAAGCGGTGATCCAGTACCCGATCAGGCAGTTCATGCAGCACGTGTTCCTGCGCTGAGGGATGGATGGATCGATAGGCACGCGGGTTGCCGCCGGCGCCGCACAAAAAAAACCCAGCACAGGGCTGGGTTGAACCTCTTGAGTGCTGTCACGCACAGAGAACTCGCACTTCGAAGCGAGTCCGCAAAATCTAGGGCCTCATGCCCCGGCGCCTTGTCGGACAGGACCGACACTTCAGATTGATGGGCCCGATCAGGTGAGCGCCAGCGGTCTGCCAACCGCACAAAACTGCCAAATAGTTCACGTTTTAATAAGTGTCCTACGGCGACTGCCTGTTTCCGGCTGACACCGGCGTCCGGGGCGACCACAGACCATACCGATGCTGTCACGCAACAGGGCCGCATAAAAGAAGAGCTCTCTGTCAGTGCTTAGAGCCGGCCCAGCAGGGTCACTCGGACCCGCTTCGGCGGGTATTTTTTGGCGCGACGCCGCACAGACCGAGCCCACGCCCGGCCACCGCTGCTTTCAGTTCGCCGAGGTCAGCCCCGGCTTGCGGGTTCCGTCCAGCGAATACAGCTGCGGCCGGTCTTCCGCTGTGCCTTCTGCCACCAGCCCATGCGCCACCGCCTGCGGCTGGCGATAGAGCTCGTTCTCGAGGCGCCTGACGCGTTCGGCGTACATCCGGGCCAGGGCGCTGTGATGTTCTGCCGCCGCCTGATGCTCGATGCGCGCCATTTGCGCCTCTTCCAGAAGTGCCGCCGCGCGCCGGAGGTACGCGGTGTGATTCGGGCGAAACAAGAAGTCGAACGTCATTTCACGCTCCTTACCGCAAGGGTGCGGTGCAAGCCATGTTCCTCCCCGCCCGCCTTCAAGTCTGTCGGAACGCGCCTACCCTCGGGCTACCCATTTTCTCTTGACTTGCCCATACCACACGGCCATGACACGTTGTTCCTTCTTGACGGGGACAACGTTGTGGAAAACTGTGTGCGCATCGCTCGAAAGCCTTGCCTGGCGTGGCCTGCAACGCGATGCCTGCGAAAGAGGCAGTGCGCGAAAAAAATTTATGAGTGCCGCCGACCGCTGCCGGACTACCCCATATCCGACCGCTTGCAATTGAAGACCGTGCCCGGATCGACCGCCCGCAGCACCGGCACCTTGCCCACGAAAGTCACCCCGGCACTTATCAGACGCCACTCCCCCGCCTTGAACAGCTTGAAGAGGTTCGTGACTTCATCGCCTGCCGCGGGAATGGCATTGAAGACGTAGACCGGCTCGCCGCCCTGGGTCTCGTCCATGCTCAGCAACTCGGCCCGCATCTTGCCCATGGTGTCCGTGTCTTTCGTCCTTTGGCGCACGATGTCCATGTTGACGGTACGAGAGTGCTCGTCGATCGAGATCCTGCGGATCCAGGGGGCCGGCCCCGCGCTGTTGTGAGCTGGTACGCATGCGATCGTTCCGGCTGCGGCCGAGCTTGCTGCTGCGGCGAAGAACATGTGAAGGGCGAGTTGGGTGGGCTTGAGTTTCATGCTCGGTTAGGGCTCCTGGGTCGAAGGACATGCATCTATACTCCCGCCTGTCGTCGCTCGCAGGCATGCAGTCGGCGACTTGCCAGATGCGGGTGTAGTTCAATGGTAGAACGGCAGCTTCCCAAGCTTCATACGAGGGTTCGATTCCCTTCACCCGCTCCAATTCAGGGTCCGACGCGATCCTGGAAATTCTCAAGAAGCCGTTTCAAATCCACGGCTTGCAAGAAATCCCGGTCCTGAATCCTCGCCCGCCAGAGCGATGAGTTGTCCGCTGGAATGGGCAGCCCTCAATTGCGCCACAACTTCGTCGCGGGTCAAGCTTTGTGCCGAGGCACCACCGGCGGCGGCAAGCATCACGTGCTCGTCTCGGGTTCGACTTTGCGAGGCGTGAATTGCGCTCGAATTACGCGCACGCCCTCCCGGATTCAGATGACATGCGACGCGATGCCCAAGGCGGATGTAGCAAAACTGCCTCCATCCGGCATGCGCAATCACGTAGCATCCCGGCCATGAGTTACACCGTGAAACTGGTCGATTTCCCCGACGCCCCGGCCGACGTCATCGCCACCGCGGAGTCGCGCTTTCGCCGCGAACTCGACAAGCTGCTGGGCGACAGCGTCGAAGCCGCGCTGAAGGCTTTCGAGAATGCCAGCGAGTCCAGCGCTGACGAACTCAGCAAAGACGAGCTTGCGCTGGCCGCCACCTGGGCCAAGGCCTACGAAGCCGCCAAGACCGCCGGCTTTCGCGCACTCGGCGAAGCCGATGAGGCTTACTTCGAGCTCCGCCTCGACTGACCTGCCTTTTCCCCCGACTCCAGGACCAGCCCATGAAACTGCTGTTCGCCCTGCTCCTCTCCGCCCTGCTCTGCGCCTGCGCGAGCGCACCGAACACGGCACCGGCCGCAGGAACAACGGCAGCAACGCCGCCCGCCGCTGAACCGGCTCCGGCGCCGCCCGCGGGCGTGCAGTGGCGCTACATCAACTCCAAGTCTTACGAGGCGCTGAATACAGGCCTCGGCAACAGCCACCGCTTCGAAAGCAGCGTCGGCTGGATCGATGTCTACGTGTACGACATGAAGCGCGCCTGGCAACCAGGCGTGGACGACCCGCAATTCGACGAGCACTTCAAGAGCACCATCGCCGAGGTGCAGCGAGCCACCGCCCAGGGCATGTACGCAAGCGCCAGGATCGGCCCCACCCGCGACGTGCGCATCGAAGGGCTGACTTTCCGCACCGTCTCGTTCCGCCTCGTGCATGCAAAGGACGCCAAGGCCTACGACTCGTTCACCTACCTCGCGGTGCGCAACGGCAAGCTGCTGAAGTACCGCATGTCCTTCAACACGCCGACGCCGGCCAACGTGGAAGCCATTGCACGCGAGTTCATCGAACGCAATGTGCGCACCGGCCCCGACACGCCAGTCGGCACGCGCCAGCTACGCAGCACCTGACGGGCGCAGCGGCAGGACGCCTTCTGCTTTGTAGCTGCGCAAGCCACCAAGGTCGAGCACCGTCAGCCCGCGCTTTTCGAGGCGGATCAGCTCCAGCGCCTGAAAGCGCTGCAGCGCAACATTCACGCGCTGCCTCGACACGTTCGCGAGCAACCCGATCTCTGTCTGCCCCACTTCCAGGAAGCGCGGTGCATCGGGATACAGATCAGGGTTGAACAGGCTCGCCAGGCAGTTCGCAACGCGCGCGTCGGTGTCGAGCAGGCGCTCATGCTCCAGCGCGCCAATGAAGAGGCTGAGCCGCGCGTTGAGCAGCTCCTGCAGGTAGTGGTTGAACGGCACGCTGGTGCCGCGCAGCCATTCGAAGGTACGGCGCGGCATCAGCGCCACGCGCGTGGGTCGCAGCGCGAACACGTCGTAGCGGCGCGCCTCGTGCTTGAACAACGAACCTTCGCCGAACCACACGCCGGCCGACACGCCCGTGAGCGTCGAAACGCGTCCGTCTTCGGATGCGACCGACATCTTTGCGAAGCCGTCGATCAGCGCCATCCAGTGCTCGACCTGCTCACCGGCGCGCGCAATGCAGCCGCCGCGCGCAACCTGCCGCTCCTGCATGCTGCCGAGCACGTGCTCCAGGTCGTCGGGCGACAGGGCCGATGCCCACTTCGAGCGCCGCACCATCTCCTCCATCGCCTGCGCGGCGGAAGACGAAGAAGAAAAAGGCTCGCTGGGTGAATCAGGGATTACCTGTAGCAATTCGCGCGTCATGTGTCGTCGCAACGACCGCGCCCCGGAACGTCCATTCGTATTCTTTCAAGACATACAACACAGGAGACGTCCATGTTCGCTACACCCCGTCGCCCGCACAAGCGGGTTTTTCCGTGGCCGCGCCGGCCCCGCGCCCTTACCGCGGGTCTTGCAATGGCAGGAGCTCTGCTCGTCGCGGGATGCGGCGGAGGCTCCGACGGCGGATCGGGGTTTTCGTTCATTCCCGGCGCCAGCCCGCCTCCAGCGACGCAGACGCCCGCCGCGTTCCAGGTGAAGACGCTTTCGTCGTCGCCCGACATGGTCAGCGGCGGCGACTCGCTGATCGAGATCACCACGCCCGTTGGCGTGGCGCTCGACAAGGTGCGCGTGAGTCTGAACGGCAAGGACGTGAGCTCGCAGGTGCCGGTGGCCGACAGCACGGCCCGCGTGCTGCGCGGCCTCGTCACCGGGCTCACGACGGATGCTTCCAGCACCACGGGCAGCAGCAACACGCTGGTGGTCAGCAACGCCGACAACGCCGCGCAGCGCACCGAGACGAAGCTGGTCAACTACCCCATCACCGGGCCCATCCTGTCGGGCCCGCACATCTCGCCCTATGAATGCCGCACGGTGCAGAACGGCCTGGGCTCGCCGCTCGACGCCGACTGCTCGGCCGCAACGCAGGTGCTCTGGTACTACCGCACCAAGGCCAACATCTTCCTGCCGCTGACTGACCCCACGGGCCCGCGCCCGGCCGACCTGGTGACGACCACCACCAACGACGGCGCCACGGTGCCCTACATCGTGCGTGTGGAGTCGGGCACCATCAACCGCGGCGTGTACCGGCTCGCGGTGCTCGACAACCCCACCAAGGACGCGCCCACCACCTGGAAGCCCGGCGCGGGCTGGAACAAGAAGCTCGTCGTGTACTTCGACTGCTGCGGCTCCGCCCAGTACAACCAGGGCGTGCACCCCGTCGAGACGATCCTCGGCGATGTGGGCCACATCCAGCTGTCGCGCGGCTTCGCCTTCATGAACTCGACCGAGCTCTGGAACAACCAGCACGCCAACCCGCACCTGCAGGGCGAAACGCTGATGATGCTGAAGGAGCACGTCATCGAAGAATTCGGCGCCGTGCCCAAGTGGACGGTCGGCTTCGGCGGCTCGGGCGGCGCCATCCAGCAGTACCTGATCGCGCAGCTCTACCCGGGCCTGCTCGACGGCATCCAGCCCATCGTGTCCTTCCCCGAGACGCTGATGCCCGAGGTGATGGAGTGCCGGCTGCTCAACAACGTCTACAAGCTCGACACCGCCACGTGGAGCACGGCCAAGCAGAACGCGGTGAACGGCTTCAACACCAACACCTGCACGAGCTGGGACCTGTCCTTCGCGAGCATCATCAAGTCCGACAACACGGTGGGCTGCGGCTTTCTCGAACCGGCCAACGTGTCGAACGTGTTCAACCGCACGACCAACCCCACCGGCATCCGCTGCGACCTGTTCCAGACCAACGTGAACCTGCTCGGCAAGCGCGCCGGCACGCAGGAGGCGCGTCGCCCTCTCGACAACATCGGCGTGCAGTACGGCCTGGCCGCGCTGAACAGCGGCGCGATCTCGGTGACGGAGTTTCTCGACCTGAACGAGAAGGTCGGCGGCTACGACGGCGACGGCAACGTGCAGGCCGCGCGCTCCGTGGCAGACCCCGACGCGCTGAAGCTCACCTACGCGGGCGGCTTCAAGAACAGCTTCAAGGGGCCGGGCCTTGCGAACATTCCGATCATTACGCAGCGCGGTAACGCCGATGCGGTGGGCGACATCCACGACACGATGCAGGACCTGATCATCCGGGCCCGCCTGCAGCGCGCCAACGGCCGCAGCGACAACCAGATCATCTGGACGCTGGGATCGAAGTCGCCCGTCGACTACATGTCTGCCTCGCTCGACCTCATCAACAAGTGGCTGGACAACATGGCCGCCGACACGGCTGCACCGTCCATCGACAAGGTGGTGCGCAACAAGCCCGCAGGCGCGAACGATGCCTGCTGGGACGCGAGCGGCACGCGCATCGACGAAGCCGCGTCAACCAATCCGGCGGCCAGTTGCAACGTGGTGTACCCGCGCTTCAGCACGCCGCGCCTCGTTGCCGGCACGCCGCTGGTCAACGACGTGCTCAAGTGCCAGCTGAAGCCGGTGAATGCGGCCGACTACTCGGTGACCATTGCCGGCGCCGACCTGGCGCGCCTGCAGACCATCTTCCCGAGCGGCGTGTGCGACTGGAGCAAGCCGGGCGCGGGCCAGGAGGCGCTGCGGGGCACCTTCTTGCGGCTGCCGCTGAACTAGCGCGTAACCGGGCGGGAGGCGCCCGGCAGCTTCGCCACCCGCTCGGCCAGGAAGTCCACCAGCACGCGCACGCGCAGCGGCTGGTGGCGGCGCGGGGCATACAGCAGGTGCACCTCCTGCGCCGGGCCAGTGTGGCGACTGAGCACCCGCACCAGCCGGCCTTGTGCGAGCAGGTCGGCCACCATCCAGGTGGGCTGCAGCGAGATGCCGGCGCCGCCGAGCACGCTGTCGAGCAGAGCCACCGCGTTGTTCACCCGATAGCGGCTGCGCACCGGCACGGTGACGGGGCCATCGGAGCCTTGAAGCAGCACGCCGTCGTCGCCCGCCGCATAGCGCAGGTAATCGTGCGCCAGCAGGTCCTGTGGCTTGCGCGGCTTGCCGCGTGCCGCGATGTAGTCCGGCGAGGCGACCAGCACGCGCGGCCACGTGCCCAGGTGGCGGGCGACGAGGTCGGGCGGCAAGGCGCCGCCGACGCGCAGTGAGACGTCGATGCGCTCCTCCAGCGGATCGACGAAGCGGTCGTCGAGCACCAGCTCCAGTTCGATGTCCGGGTACAGGCCCAGAAACTCCACCGCCATCGCGTTGAGATGCCGCTGGCCCATGGTCACCGGCGCGCTCATGCGCAGCAGGCCGCGCGGCTGCTGGATGCCTTCGCGCACATCGGACACTGCGTCGCCGTAGTCCTCCAGCACTCGCCGTGCGCGCTCGTGAAAGCGCTGGCCTTCCTCGGTCAGGCTCAGGCCTGCCGCGGTGCGCCGCAGCAGGCGCACGCCGAGCGAACGCTCCAGCCCCGCGACCAGCTTGCTGATGGTGGGCTGCGTGGTGTCGAGCGCGCGGGCCGCGCCTGACAGGCTGCCCAGCTCCACGCTGTGCACGAAGGCTTCGAGGGCGCGCAGGGTATCCATGGTTTATTCGATATTGGAATGGTCTGGATGCCATTCTGCCGTCTACCCATCTGAATGCGCATGGAAGAAAGTCAGGGCCTTGCTTCAGCTTTCATCCAAGGACCTCTTCTCATGACCACATCGACACTCGCATCGATCCTGCGCCACGGCGCCCTCGCGCTCACCCTGACCGGCTTGGCTGCAACTTCGACAGCCGAACCCGCCACCGCCCACTGGAGCCCCAGCTGGATGGCCAGCACGCAACCCATCTGGAGCGGCGACTTCGTGCTGCCCACCGGCCTGCCCTTCCAGTTCAACCGGCAGACCGTGCGCCAGGTGGCGCGGCTGAGCATCGGCGGTTCGCGGCTGCGCGTGGTGATCAGTAACGAAGACGGGGCGGCGCCGCTGTACATCGGCGCAGCGCGCGTGGCCCGGCATGCCGAAGGCTCTGCGGTCATCGAGGGCAGCGACCGGCCGCTGCGCTTCGGCGGGCAGGCCGACGTCACCATCCCGCCCAGCGCGCGGTTGGTCAGCGACCCGGTGGACATCGCCATGCCCGCTCTCGGCGAAGTTGCTGTGTCTCTCTATCTGCCGCGACCCAGCCAGCCCGCAGGCTTTCACTTCGATGCGCGGCAGATCGCCTACGTGGCCGATGGCGACCTGATCGGCGCCGCGCGCCTGCCGGCAGCGGCAACGCAATGGAGCACTCGCGTCTACGTCAGCGGCCTGATCGTCGAGACACCCCGTCCACCGGTCACTGTCGTCACCCTCGGCGATTCGCTGACCGACGGCAACGGTTCCACGCCCGGCGCCAACACCCGCTGGCCCGACGCACTGGCCGAGCGGCTGGTGGGGCGCAATGTCGCGGTGCTGAACGCCGGCATCTCCGGCGGCCGCCTGCTGAAGGACGGCATGGGCCGCGCCGGCCTGGAGCGCGCGGGCCGCGACGTGTTCGCCCAGCCGGGCGTGCGCGCCATGATCGTGCTGCTGGGCACCAACGACATCGGCTGGCCCGGCGGCCCGTTCGCACCGAACGAACCCGCCGTGCGCGCGGAGGCCGTCATCCAGGGCTTGCGGCAGCTGGCGGAGATGGCTCGCGCCCACAACGTGCGCATCATGGCCGGCACCATCGCACCGACCGAACGCGCGCTGGAGGGCACACCGCTCGAAGGCCACTATTCGCCAGAGAAGGACAAGGTACGCCAGGCCGTGAACCGTTGGATACGCGAAGGCGGTGCATTCGACGCCGTGGTCGACTTCGACGCCGTGCTGCGCGACCCGGCCCGGCCCTCGCGGCTGAAGGCGGCGATGGACTCGGGCGACCACCTGCATCCGGGCGATGCGGGTTACAAGGCCATGGCGGCGGCCGTCGATCTGGGTGCCCTGCTGGGCACGCCTTCTCAGCCCTGAAAATACTGTACATAAATACAGTATTTCTCTAAAATTCGTCGTCTCCAAGAACACAATCGAGGCGACGACGATGACCACCGCCAATCCGCCTGCGCCCACTGCGCAGGCTCTTTTTTTCTCCAGGCTGCACCAGTTTCAGCCCCCCTCCCGTACGGGCCGAATCTCGACCTGGCCCTTCAAGGTGACCCGCGACAAGGACGACATTCGCGTCCAGGCAGCGCGCGTCATCCGCACGACGGCCGAGAGCTGGTGGCCGTCTGAATCCTGAAGAAGCGAGCACCCCATGGCCGCGCGCCGAAAGCTTCTGATCGGGCTTTTTCCTGCCAGCGAAGTGCAGGCTGAAATCGAAGCGCACCGCAAAGACTGGTGGTGGCCCAGCGGCTGCTCCTTTCCACCCGAAGAGCGCCTGCACCTGACGCTCCAGTACCTCGACGATCAACAGGGGAATGCCGAGCAACGCCTGCGCGCCGCACTCGCCGAAGTGTCGATGCAGCCAATGCAACTCACGCTCGACCGCTCCTGCACATGGTCCAACGACGCCTCGGTGGTGCAGCCGTCGGAGCACGAAGGATTGCGGTGCCTTCAGCACGACATCAGCCGCGCGTTGCTCCGAGCCGGCTTTCCCCTTCGTGTCGGCATCCGCGGATGGACGCCGCACGTCACGATCGCACGAAAGGCCGAGCATGCGGCAGCCCCCTCCCTGAAACCCATTCGCTGGACGGCAACGGAGTTCCGCCTGGTCCGCTCACACTTCACGTATCCGTTTCGCCACGAACCCCTGGGCTCCTATCCTCTGCACTGAGGTGCGGCATTCGTCCGGCGCTAAAGTGCCCGCATGCTGACGCCCCCCGACCTGTCGCGCGAAACCATCGCGCAATACCTCGCCGATGCCTACGGCCTGCACGACGCCCGCGTCGAATTCCTGCCCCTCGGCGCGGATATGAACTCCGCCGTCTTCCGCATCGATGCGGCCAATGCCGCGTACTTCCTCAAGCTGCGCAGAGGCGATTTCGACCAGCCGGTCGTCGCAGTCCCAGCCTTCCTTCACCACGAGAAAGGCATCGAAGCCGTGATGGCGCCGTTGCCAGCAACGAGCCACCAACTGAGTGTGCAAAGTCATGGCTTCGACTGGGCGCTCTATCCCTTCTTCGATGGCAAAAACGGTTTCGAGCGCGCATTGACGAACCGGCAATGGACCGCGCTCGGCGCCGCATTGGGCGCAATCCATCGCACCGAGCCGCCCGAAACGCTGTCAGCCAGCCTGACCAAGGAGCACTACGCCCATCACTGGCGTGAAGGCGTCCGCCGCTACCAGCGCCGGTTCATCAACGGCGTGAAGGGCGACGACATCGTCAAGCGATTCTTCGCGTTCTGGGAGGAGCATGCGGAAGAGATCGACACTGTCGTCTATCGCAGCGAACAGCTCGCCTCCATCCTGCTCGAACGACCGCCGCAGCTGGTGCTGTGCCACTCCGACCTGCACGCGGGCAATGTTCTCGTCGGCGACAACGACCGCATTTCCATCGTCGACTGGGACACGCTCATCCTCGCCCCGAAGGAGCGCGACCTGATGTTCATCGGCGGTGGTGTCGGCCACGTGTGGAACCAGCCGCAGGAAGAAGCGCTGTTCTACGAAGGCTACGGATCGAAAGACATCGACCTCGTCGCCCTCGCCTACTACCGCTACGAACGCATCGCGAAAGACGTGCTCGAATTCTGCGACCAGATGTTCGACGCCACGGCCAGCGCGGAAGATCGCGAAGAAGGCCTGCGCCAGATGCAGAGCCAGTTCCTGCCCGGCGACGTCGTCGCCATCGCGCACCGGGGCTACGACGACATCACCTGATCGTCAGATCAGCATGTCCTGCACGTCGTCCTCGAATCCGGCAATCGGCTGCGCCTTGGCCAGCGCGAGCCACACAGCAAACGGAATGCGATCGAACGCGCGATGCACGGCCGCACGCGCGACCACGAGGCGTTCGCCCTCCAGCACCATCACACCGCATTCGGCTGGCACCTCTTCGGGCTTGGCGATGCAGCGGCCTTTGGCGTCGTTGCCCAGCACGTACCAGCACTCGCCGCCCAGGTCGAGGTACGCCGCGCGCTTGTCGGGCTTGCGCAGGTCGCCCAGCAGGTCGGCGCGGCTCACCTTCACCTCGTGCACGATGGGGTGCGCGTAAGCCTCCACGCTGGTATTGCGGATGGAGAACACATCGGGCCGCGCAACGCACCAGCGCGGCTTGCCGCCTTCTTCCAGCGGCGGCAGGCGGGCCCGCAGGCCCAGGCCGCGCCATGCGATGCGGCCGCCGCGCGTCATCTCGCGCGCCACGCGCTCCACCAGGGCTTCGTGCGGCGACAGCGCGGCGCGATTGATGGTGAGCGTGGTGGCGATGCGTGCGATGCCGGTGTCGGTCACGCGCAGCGTCTCGTGGCCGTGCACCGTGCGTACGCGTTCCAGATAACCACCGGCAAGCAATTCGACTTCGATGGTGTCGCAGCATGGCCAGCCGGCCGAACGGTAGATCTCGCGCAGGCGCCGCGCATGCGGCTTGCCGAAGGGCACCGCCGTCTCGGCCCTCTGCATTGGCGGAGGCTCCACCACGGGTGGCGGAAACCCGGGGTCGGTCACGGGCGGCACAACCGGAGGCGGGTCGCCCTCCGGCGGTGGCATGGGTGGCGGCGGTGGTGGCACGGGCACATCGGGCGCTGGTGGTGGCGGCCCGATGGGCGTGGCGACGATGGGGGCGAGAACGGCAAGTGCGGACATAGCGGAAACAGGTTAGCGAAAAGCGGTGGAAGGCGCGAGGCATGGAACGATCGGTTGCATTCGGTCCTTCCCTTCCCGCATCAATGAAAGTCGCGGCTGGTGTTGCTCTGCGCGAGCCGGCCCATGAGCGGCGTCAGGTCTTTGAAGCCCGTGGCGATCAGGTGCTGCACCTTGCCGCCGCTGTCGTCGTCGCGCTGCCATGTGCCCTGCACCGCGAGCAGGTGCGACTTGAGCAGCGGCTCGCGCCATGCCTCGATGACATGGCTCCAGACGATGACGTTGACGTTGCCCGTCTCGTCCTCCAGCGTGACGAAGATGGTGCCGTTGGCGGTCTGTGGGCGCTGCCGTCCCTTGACGATGCCGCAGGCGCGCGCGGTCTGGCCGCTGGGCAGCGAACGCAGTTCGGCCGCGCTCATGAGCTTCATGCGCACAAGGCGCGGGCGCAGCAGCGCGAGCGGATGGCGGCGCAGCGTGAGGCCAAGCGCCGCGTAGTCGCCGACGATCTCCTCGCCCTCGGGCGCGGCCGGCAGCAGCAGCGCCTGTTCGTTGATCGGCACGCCCCGCAGCAGGGCCGGCGACCGGTGCTGCGCGGTGGCGTCCCACACCTGCTGGCGCCGATGGCCCGAGAGTGACATCAGCGCATCGGCCGCGGCCAGCGCGGCCATGTCCTTGCCGTCGAGCTCGGCGCGCAGGGCGAGGTCTTCGGTGCTCGTGAAGGGCGATTGGTCGCGTGCTTTGAGCAGGCGCTCAGCGCCTCCCTTGCTGAGGCTCGAGATGCGATTCAGGCCCAGCCGCACCGCTGGCTGGTTCTCGTTGCCGAGGCGGTCGATGTAGCGTGGATCGATGCCTGGAGAATGCAGCGCATCGGGAGCGCGAGCTTCGAGCGTGGTGTCGAGTTCGCTGCGCGTGACGTCGACCGGACGCACCTCGACGCCATGGCGGCGTGCGTCCTGAACGAGCTGCGACGGGCTGTAGAAACCCATCGGTTGCGAATCGAGCAGCGCGGCGAGAAAGCAGGCGGGCTCGTAGTTCTTGAGCCAGCTGCTCACCGTTACCAGCAGCGCAAAGCTGGCGGCGTGGCTTTCGGGGAAGCCGTAGTCGCCGAAGCCCATGACCTGCTTGAAGATGGCTTCGGCGAATGCTTCGGGGTATTTGTTGTGGACCATGCCCTTCACGAGCTTGTCGTGGAATTTGTCGAGCCCCCCTTTGCGCTTCCATGCAGCCATGGCACGCCGCAGTTGATCGGCCTCGTCGGCCGTGAACTTGGCCGCGATCATGGCGATCTGCATCACCTGCTCCTGGAAGATCGGAATGCCCAGCGTTCGCTCCAACGCAGGGCGCAGCTCTTCTTTCTCATAGTGGATAGGCAGGTTGTTGCGCTTGCGCTCCCGCTGCTTGAGATACGGATGCACCATGCCCCCCTGTATCGGCCCGGGCCGCACGATGGCAACCTCGATCACCAGGTCTTCGTAGGTGCGCGGCTTCAGGCGCGGCAGCATCGACATCTGCGCCCGGCTCTCGATCTGGAACACACCGATGGTGTCGGCGTCGCAGATCATGTCGAACACCTTCTGGTCGTTGTTCGGTATCTGGTGCATTTCCATCGTCGAGTTGCGCCAGCGATTCATGTGATCGAGCCCGCGGCGGATGGCACTGAGCATGCCGAGCGCCAGCACGTCGACCTTGAGCATGCCCATCGCTTCGAGATCGTCTTTTTCCCACTGGATGACGGAGCGGTCTTTCATCGACGCCTTCTCGACCGGCACCAGCCGCGTGAGCTTCGTGTGCGTGAGCACGAAGCCTCCCACGTGCTGGCTCAGGTGGCGCGGAAAGCCCTTGAGCCGCTGCGTCATCTCGATCCAGTGCATCAGCTTGAGTTCGTCCTCCTCGACACCGACGCGCGCCGACGCCTGGCGCAGTTGCTCACCGAGCACTGTCTCGTCGAACCAGTAATGGTCTTTCGCAAATTCATCGATCAGCCGCTCGTCGATGCCGATGGCCTTGCCCACGTCGCGCAATGCGCTGCGTGCGCGATAGCAGATGACGACAGCGGCGATAGCGGCACGGTCGCGGCCGTATTTGTCGTAGATGTACTGAATGACTTCCTCGCGCCGCTGGTGCTCGAAGTCAACGTCGATGTCGGGCGGCTCGCGGCGATGGCGGCTAAGGAAGCGCTCGAACAGCAGATGGGCCTTTTCAGGGTTGATCGCAGTGATGCCCAGGCAGTAGCAGACCGCCGAATTGGCCGACGACCCGCGCCCCTGGCAAAGGATGCTCTGCGAACGGGCGAAACGCACGATGTCTTCCACCGTGAGGAAGAACATCTCGTATTCGAGTTCGAGGATGAGATCGAGCTCTTTCTGCACTTGAGCCCGCACCACGTCGGGCACGCCCTGCGGATAACGAACCTGCGCCCCCTCCCACGTTTTGCGCACCAGCGTCTGCGCTGGCGTCTCATGGCTGCCCACGCTTTCCAACGGGTACTTGTAGTTCTCGCGGATCACTTCAGGGTCGAACCTGCATCGCCCGGCCACCACCAGCGTGTTCGTCAGCATCTCCTGAAAATAAAGTTCCGCCAGCCGCATACGCGGCCTCAGATGCCGCTCGGCATTCGACTGCAGCGCAAAGCCGCATTCGGCCACCGTCTTGCCTTCGCGCACGGCCGTCAGCACGTCGTGCAATGGTTTCTGCGAGCGCACGTCCATGCGCACGTCACCGGCGGCCACGAGCGGCACGCCTGCCTCCTCGCCCGCCTGCATCAGCGTGACGAACCAGAGGTCATCGTCGAGTTCGTTGAACAGCTCCACGGCCAGCCAGAGGTTTTCGCCGTACAGCGCCTTGGCGGCCATCAGGTCTTCGTGCAGCGTTGCGACATCCATTGCGCCGCCGGGGTTTCGCTGCGGCACGAAAAGAATCTGGCAGCGCTGCAGCGAAGCCACGTCGCTGTCTTCCCAGCTCACGCGGTACTCGCCCTTGGGCAGCTCGGTGTTGCGCGCGGCGGTGATGAACTCGCACAGGTTGCCCCAACCCTCGGTGTCGTTCGCGATCACCACGAGCTTGAAGCGCTCGAACCGGAACTCGCTGCCGAACAGCAGGCGAAAAGCAGAATTGCGCGGAATCTCCGGCTCGTCGGGATGCTCGCGCTCATGCTCGGCCAGCTTCGCCGGCAGGTCGCGCAAAGCCACATGGGCCCGCACGATGCCCGCCACCGAGCATTCGTCGGTAATGGCGAGCGCGGTATAGCCGAGCTGGTAGGCCCGCTCCACCATCTGCTCCGGCGTCGAGGCTCCCCGCTGGAAACTGAAGTTGGTCAGGCAATGCAGTTCGGCATAGTCCGGCAGCGTCGGCGCGGCTTTTTTGCGCAGCGGCAACGGCAGCGCATGCACCTTGGCCGAGTTGCGCCCGCGCAGTTGCTTGCCGCTCAGGTCAGGCATAGAACCCCTGCAGATACCAGCGCACCTCGCCGGAAGAAAAGCGCGCGGCAGGCCGCTCGCGAAAGATCCAAACCAGCCCGGCCTCGGGGCTTTCCGCGACGTAGTAGTCGCGCATCGCGGGCTGGCCGCCGTCTTCCTTGTCGCCCCACCAGCCCGTCTCGACACGCTGCGGCCCGATCAGCCTGCTCAGCGGGCCGCGATAGCACGGGCGCTCACCGTCCATTTCGAGCAGCAGCGGTTCGGGCAGCAGCCATGGCGGGTAGATGGCATCGGGCTGCGAAGCCGCGGCCCTGGCAGCCTTTGCCTCCTTGCGAACCTTGTCGCCGGGCGCCTTCTCCTTTTCTTTCTGCAGCGCGGGCCGCCATGCCTGCTTGCGTTCGGGCCGGTGGTCGGCCTGTGCCGACGGCACCACCACCTGCTGCGCTCCGAGCCGCACGCTGAGCCGCTCGACCATCTCGTGCAGCCTGTCGCCCCTGCGGTTGTCTTCCGGCAGAAAGCTGGTGCTGGCGCCGGTCCACGGATCGGTTTCGAGCGTGCGCAGCCTGAGCCAGCTCGCGGGCGCGGCCAGCGTGGTGAGGGCCAGTTTTTCGGACAGCAGGCGGCGCAGGTGCGCCATGTCCTGCGTGGGCTCGGCCGTGCGCACGGTGACCTGCTGGTGCGGCGGCAGGTTCACGCCGTTGAAGCGCTTGAGGTCGAGCGTCCATTGCAGTTCGAGCGCGCGTGCGCCACGCTGGCGGGCACGCAGCCAGATCTGCAGGGCCGACAGCAGCCGGTTGGCCGACCACATGAGTTCGGGCGCGGTCTCGGCCAGCGCGGGCAGCTCCAGCTTCTGCTCGAACACATCGGGCAGCGTGAGCCAGGCATGGCTTTCGGGGCGCAGGCCCCATGCGGCGTCGAGTGCCTCGCGCAACCCCGCGCCGAAGCGCCGCGTGAGGCCACCGCGCGGCAGTGCCGCCACCTCGCCCCAGGTGCGGCAACCCAGGCGCGCGAGCAGGTCGAGGTGTTCGCGCGCGGCGCTCAGCGTGTCGAGCGGTAGCCCGGCCGGCACGTCCTGCGGCCGCTTTTCCTGTCGTACGAACAGGCGCAGCCGGGCCAGCGCGATCAGGCTCGTTGCGCCCTGCGCACCCTGCATGCGAACGTCGGGCGCGGGGTTGTCGGCCAGCAGCTGGCGCATCAGTTGCAACCGCCCGCCCCACAGGCGCTCGCAGGCGGAGACTTCGAGCATCAATGCCTCGTCTTGCCAGGCAACGTGGGGCGTGTACCGCAGCGCCCACCAGCCCAGTGCTTCGGGCGTGGGCAAGACAGGAGCGTCGGGCGTGTCGGCGTCAAGCGACCACCGCAAGGCGATCCAGTGCATCCGGGCCTCCTTTCCACGCGTCGATGCGCACCACGGTCGCCGAGGTTGCCGAATCCCCGGCCGGCACCGTGCCCAGTTGCTGCAGACGCAGCTTGCGGCGAAGGCGGGCAGCGGCCAGCAATGCGGTCACGCGTTCGTTGCGCGCCGGGAGCATCACCGGCGTAGCCAGCGGCGGGCCACGGCGCTTGAGGATGTGCAGCTCGATCTGCGACGCATCCACTTCGCAGCGCCCGGCGCGAATGCGCAGCCGCGCGGGCGAGGCCGACAGCGCGACCGATTCGGGCCGGCACACGAACAGCAGCACCTCGTGCTGCGCAGCCGCCAACTGCAGCCGCCGCAGCTCACCCACCCGCGCCTGCGGCAGCCAGGCCACGACGGCGGCGATGTCCGCGCAGCGCAGTGCCTGCTCGCAGGCCCACAGCCGCGCGGCCGGGGCCTCGCTCCTGACCCACATCAGGGCCTCCACCGGCAGCCCCTGCGCCGCGAGCGACGGTCCGCAAGGCTCATAAGGCGCGCCGACCAGCACCACCGGCCCGCCCCGCGCCTGCACCGCCTGCCCCAGTGCGGGCAGCAGCAGCCGCCAGACATGGGCCTCGGGCGCGGCCTGCAGCAATTCCGTCATCGCCCCGACCGGCCAGCCGCCGCCCGGCAACTGCGCATCGAGCGCAGCGTGGCCGGTGGCGACGACCTGTGCGTCGGCCAAGCCGAGTTCGTCGGCATGCCAGACGCCACGGCCTGCGGCAGCGGAAAAGGAGTCGAGGAAAGGAAGGCCCATGGTGAAGACTGTTAACTGTATTTTTATACAGTATTTCATGGGCCACAACAAGAAAGCCGTTTTTCTCTTTTTGCCCCCATCGTCGGATACTGGCCGCCGATGCCGCCCTCGAAGGATTTCCCTCTCACCCGCGCCGAACTGCTGCGCCTGGGCGCCGCGCTGTGCGCAAGCGCCGCGCTCCCCGCCTCCGCACAACCGCAGAGCAAGTCCGCCATGAACACCCGCCCCATCCCCTCCACCCAGGAAGCCCTGCCCGTGATCGGCTGCGGCACCTGGATCGGCTTCGACCAGCGCCCCGGCAGCGAGGAATACAAGCGCCTGCCCGGCGTGCTCGACGCCCTGTTCACAGCCGGCGGCACGGTGATCGACAGCTCGCCGATGTACGGCCGCTCCGAAGAAACCACCGGCGAACTGCTGGCCGCAGCGAAGCAGCGCGGCAAGGTCTTCCTCGCTACCAAGGTCTGGACCTCGGGCCGCGAGGCCGGCATCGAGCAGATGGAGCAATCGTTCGCGCGGCTGCGCACGCAGCGCATGGACTTGATGCAGGTGCACAACCTCCTCGACTGGCGCACGCACCTCGCCACGCTGCGCGGCTGGAAAGAAAAAGGCCGCGTGCGCTACATCGGCATCACGCACTACACGGCCTCGGCCTACGACGAGGTCGAGGCCGTGCTGCGCGCCGAGAAGCTCGACTTTCTGCAGATCAACTATTCGCTCGACGCGCGCGACGCCGAGCAGCGCCTGCTGCCGCTGGCGGCCGAACGCGGCGTGGCGGTGATCGTCAACATGCCTTTCGGCGGCGGTGGCCTGCTGCGCCGTCTGCGCGACAAGCCGCTGCCCGCGTGGGCTGGCGAGATCGGCTGCACGAGCTGGGCGCAAGTGCTGCTGAAGTTCGTGCTGAGCCACCCGGCCGTGACCTGCACGATTCCCGGCACCAGCCGCGGCGAGCACATGGCGGACAACGCCGCGGCCGGCGCGGGCACTTTTCCCGATGCGGCCTTCTGGCGCCGCGAGGCCGCCGCTATTCGAACTTGACGTTGTGCTCCCGCACGGTGGCGCCGAAGGCGTCGTACTGCGTGCGGAAGAACTCGGCGAACTTCGCGGGACTCATGCCGTAGCCCTCGAAGCCCTGCTGCACCAGCTGGGCATGCACGTCGGGCCGCTTGAGCGTGTTCTGCAGCTCCAGCGAGAGCCTGTCGGTAATCGCCTGCGGCAGGCCCGGCGGCCCGAAGAAGCCGGCCCATGGCGTGATGGTGAGCTTGCCCAGCCCCAGTTCGCCGCCGGTCGGCACATCGGGCAACAAACCGCTGCGCTGCGGCAGCAGCGTCACCAGCGCGCGGATGCGCCCTTCCTTCACGAAGCCCGGCGCCAGCGTGCCGGTGGTGAACATCATCTGGATCTGCCCGCCCAGCAGGTCGGTCATGGCCTGCATGTCGCCCTTGTAGCGCGCGTTGACCACCTTGCGGTCGCCCAGCAGCTGCAGCATCGCGAGCTCCGAAGCACTGTTGCTCGATGCCGAGTTGTATGCGCCCGGCTTGGCCGAGACCATTGCCAGCAGTTCATTCACGCTCTTCACCGGCAGGCTCGTCGGCACCACGAGGAACATAGAGAACTGCCCGGCCGAGCTGATCGGCGTGAAAGCCTTGAACGGGTCGTAGGGCGGCGTCGGCCGCAGCGTGGGCGCCGCCACCATCGCGGTATTGGTGCCCATCAGCAGCGTGTAGCCGTCGGGTTTGGCCGACGATGTGGCTTGCGCCGCGAGCACGCCGTCGGCGCCGGGTCGGTTCTCCACGATCACCTGCTGGCCGAGTTGCTTCGACAGCCCCTCCGCGATGATGCGCGTGAGCACGTCGGCGCCGCCGCCGGGCGCGAAGCCCACGATCAGCCGCAGCGGCTTGTTCGGATACGCATCGGCGCTCCAGGCCGCCGCGCCGGGCAGCATCGCGGCCGCAAGAGCCGGGAGCACCGCCATGGTCAGGGTTCTGCGTCGCATGAAAGGCTCCTTGGTTCAGAAGAGATGCCGCACACCGAATTCCCACCCCGACGAGCGCTGCCCGGCCCCGGGTGCAACGCCGCCGCTGACCACATAGCGCGCCTGTCCGCTGTTCATCAGCCGCGCATAGGTGCCATAGAGCGCGGTGCGCTTCGAGAGGTTGTGCACGTAGCCGATGCCGAACTGCCGCGCGTCGTCGCGGTTGCGCGGCATGCCGTTGGCGTTGCGCAGGCTCTCGTCGCTGCGGTCGTCGAGGTAGGCGTAGCTGATGCGGATGCGGCCGACCTCGAAGGCCGGAATGTGCGCGCCGATCTCCGTGGTGTTCTTGCGCACCGTGCCGCCCGCGAGCTTCACCGTCACCTTGTTGTAGAGCGCGAAGAACTTCGCAAAGCCCGCATCCCACGAGCCGCCGATGTTGGCGTGCGTGTAGTTGCCGATGGTTGTGGTGGCGTCGAAGTGCGAGCGCGTGACGGCCGCCGCGATGTCGAACGCGCCCGAGGCGAAGCCGAAGCGCGCGCCGGCGAAGTTGCCGTCGTCGCGGTTCGCCACGGTGGAGTCGTTCTCGCCGGTGCCGACCATCGCCATGCCGTAGAAGCCGCCGATGTTGGGCGGCAGCCAGTAGCTCACCGTGTTGCTGCCGGTGATGGCCGTGGGCAGCGGCCCCGTGCCCGCGCCCGCGAAGGTGAGGTTGCCCGCGCGCGCCACGCCATTAGCGTTGAAGGGGTCGAAGTAGATGCTGTTGTAGTGCGTGGGAATGAAGTCGTGGCCCAGCCGCACTTCGCCCAGCGTGTCCGACGACAGACTCACGAAGGACATGCGGTCGAAGGTTATGGGCCCCGCCGCGCCCGCGCCACTCGTCTGGTTGTTGCTGTTGCTCGGCCGGCCGGTGCCGTTGTCGGGGTTCAGGCTGCCTTCGAGCCAGAAGCCCGCGCGCAGGCCGCCGCCCAGGTCTTCGGTGCCGCGAAATCCGAGCCGGCTGGTCGAGAGCCCGCCGTTCGACAGTGCCTTGACCGAGCCGCCACCGGCGCCGCTCGTGTACTGGATGCCGAGGTCCACCACGCCGAACACGGTGACGCTGGATTGCGCATGCGCCGCGCCGCTGCTTGCCAGCCCCAACGCCGACCACATCAAAAATCTCTTCATGGTTTTTTGTCTCCTGCTTCTTCTCTTCGGTTGAAAAACTCTGGAATCGCGCGCAGGGCTGCGCCACCGGGTGCGAACGGGGGTTCGCACCGGTTGGCGAAGGCCGGGGTGAAAAAGGTCTAGCTCGAGGGCTCGGGGCGTTCGGTGCGCACGAGCACTGCGCCCTTGGAGAGCGGACTCACGTTGCGCCGGTACTGCTGCAGCCAGCCGGTGTCGAAGGCCGGCGGCGGCGCCTGCCAGTCGGCGCGGCGGGCCTGGAGCTCGGCGTCGGTCAGCGCGATGTCGAGGCGGCGCGCGTCGAGGTCGATGGTGATCACGTCGCCGTCGCGCACCAGCCCGAGCGGCCCGCCTAGCGCGGCTTCGGGCGACACCTCGGCCACCACGAGCCCCTTGCAGACGAGGCCCGAGAGATGCCCGTCGGTCAGCAATGCGACCTGGTCGCCGAGGCCCGCTCCATCCACAGCGAAGACCACGCGCGATGCGCCGCCACCCATGGCCGGGCCGCCGCAGGCGCCGGCGCCGCGCATCACGACCACCTGGCCGGGCACGATCTCGCCCTTCTTCAGCGCGGCGATGGCCGCGTCCGAAGTCCAGAAGCACACGGCCGGCCCGGTGAAGCGCCGCACCTTGCGCTCGGCGATGCCGGTCTTGATGAGCCCGGACTCAGGCGCGAGGTTGCCGCGCAGCAGCACGATGGCCGGCAGCGGTGCGACGGGGCGGTCGATGGGGCGGATCACTTCGGCATCGGCCACTTCGGCATTGCGCAGGTTCTCGGCCACGGTGCCGCCGGTGACCGTCAGCGCGCTGGTATCGAGCAAGGGCTCGAGCTGCTTCATCAGCGCGCGGCAACCACCTGCCGCCTCGAAGGCTTCGATCGAATGCTCGCCGATGGGCCGCACGCCGGCCAGCACCGGCGTCGTGGGGCCGAGGCTTTCGAAGAGACCGTACACGTCGACGCCGCACTCCCCTTCGGTCGCTATCGCCTGCAGGTGCTTGGCGGTGTTGAGCGAGCCGCCAACGGAAAGCACTGCGCGCACCGCGTTGGCAAAGGCGCCGGGCGAGAGGATGTCGCGCGGCTTCAGGTCGTCCCACACCATCTGCACGATGCGTGTGCCGGCCGCGCGCACGTCGGCCATCATCTTCTGGCTCAGCGCGGCCACCGGTGCACTGCCCGGCAATGCCATGCCGAGCGCTTCGCAGACGATGTGCATCGAGTTGGCCGTGCCCAGACCGGAGCACACGCCCGGCCCGCGGATCGCCTCCCGGCTCATGCCCACGAGTTCCTCAATCGGCAGGTTCCCAGTGACGGCATGCATCGCACCGATGAACACCTCCTCGATGTCCATGTGCTTGCCGCGGTACTCGCCGCTGGGCTGGTAGCCGCAGGGCACCAGCAGTGTCGGAATGTTCAGCCGCGCGGCAGCCATGAGCTGGCCCGGCACCGTCTTGTCGCAGGAGGTGAGGCACACCATGCCGTCGAGCTGCGCGCCTTCGACTGCCACCTCGATGTCGTTGGTGACCAGGTCACGCGCGCCGAGCATGTAGGCGCCGCGCGCACCGGCGCCGGTGATGAAGTCACTAGGCGCTGCCGTGCGGATCTCGAAGGGAATGCCGCCCGCGGCGCGGATCGCGGCCTTTATCTCTCCCGCCACGCGGTCGAGATGGCTGAAGCAGGCGGCCAGCTCCGACGAACTGTTGACGACGGCGATTTTGGGCTTCTCGCAGTCCTCTTCCGGAATGCCGAGCGCGCGCCAGTGCGCATTGCGCACCGACCACAGGTAGGAGCCGCGCGGGAAGTTGCTGCGCAGGGGGCGGGTCATGGGCGGTCTCCGGATTTGTTCTTCTTGGTGATCTCGATCACGCCACGGTCGGCGTCCACGCGCACCCAATCGCCGGTCGCTATGCATTCGAGCGGATCGCGCTCGAAGTCGGTCATCGAAGGCGAATGCGTGACCACGGCGCCCAGCGCCATCTTGGTCGTCATCTCGTTGAAGAGGAACGCTGCCGGCGCCGAGTTCATGAGCCGCGTCATGTGGAACATCGCCGACCAGCCCGACGAGCCCTTGGCCCCCGGAAACACCAGCACCTTGCCCGCGAAGCTCTGGCCGCGCAGCTCGTGCCGCGTCTCGATGACGGTGCCGGTGCGCGGGTCGATGCCGCCCCAGCCCGAGATGCGGTCGCGCGTGACCAGCGCTTCGCCTTCGGCCACGCCGCCCACCACCTTGCGGCCGCGGATGACGATGGTTTTCTCCGTGATGACTGCGTCGCTCATGCGTAGCCTCCGTTCCAGCGGCCGGTGCAAGCGGCATCGATGCATTCGGCAGTGCTGCCGAACCAGGCCTGCACGCCGAGGATGGCGGGCAGGTAGTGGGCCTGCTTGGCCGAATCGAGCGCCACGGTCTTCGTGCCCTTGGGCACGGCGCGGCTCATGGCGGAGCAGCTGTCGCTCATGATGATTCCGCCCGCGTCTTCGATGATCTTCGTGTAGCCGTTGCGGTCGGCCAGCGACTTGATGGCGCGCGGCGTGAAGATCCACAGCTCGCAGTTCGGATGCACCTTGCGCCCTTCGATGAGCTGCGCGGCTTCCCAGATCTGCTCGATGGTGTAGTGCGGGCAACCCAGCATCACGTACTGGATTTCCGAGTCCTTGCCCGTGACGTTGATCTTCTCGTAGGTGGCGCGGCGTTCTGCTTCGCCGTAGCGCAGCACCTCGACCGGCGCACGGCCGCCGAGTGCCTGTTCGAGCGTCAGCGCCTCGGGCGTGATGCCAGCGATGTGATACATCTCCACGCCGCCCGAGGAAGACGCAGCCGCGCCAAAGTGCTTGAGCCGCGGCAGATTCGGTACGCGGCCAATGCCGCGCTTGCTGTGCACCACCGGCACACGCTCCTGCACGTGCTCACCGATGTAGTAGCCGAGCAGGCCCCAGTCCTGCACCGACTCGACCTCGATGTCTAACTCGACCACGTGCGTGGCACGGCGGTTCTCGTCGAGGTGGTAGCCCCAGTAGGGAATGCGGCCTGTGAGCATGGCGGCGCCTGTGCTCTCGCGGCCTTCGGTGTTGGTGCGCGCGCCCAACACCGAATTGCAATACACCACCGCCGACGATTCCATCCACGCGCAGTGCTCGCCGCGCGTCGGGATATTGCCGACCTGGTACGGCGTGCAGGTGTTCATGATCTGCGCGCCCAGGCCGGCTGCATGCCGCTCGCTCTTGTTGTAGAACTGGACGATCTCCTCGCTCACGCCCATGCGCTCGGGCTGGCCGGGGTCGAAGCCCAGCTGCAGGTGGCTGGTGAAGACCTTGAACTTGGGGATCTCGACTGTTTCCTGGCTATCGAGGCTGAACTCGGAAAACACCGCGTCCATGCCGCCGCCCTTGGCAAGTGCGAAGTCGCGCTGGAAGGGCGTGGTCGAGGTGATGGTGGCGCAGACGTTGCGCGTCTCGACCAGCCGCTCGGCGCCCAATGCCTCGCCGTAGCGCATCAGCAGGTCCATCGCCTTCTGCACGGCCGGGCCATCGCGGCCGTCGTACATGGCTTTTTCTTCATCGCTCAGGTGCATGGCCTGTGTCTCCGTTTCTTCTATCGTGGGGAATCAACCCCGGCCGGACCTGCTAGCCCGGCGAGGGTGTCGGTACGTGGCCGCCGATGTCGCGCGCGATGGTGAGCGCGATGTCGTGCAGGCGCGGTGCGAGTTCGTTGCGCAGGCGCTCCTCGGTGAAGACGAAGGCAGCGCCGCCTCCGTTGAGCGCCATCACTTCGCCGTCCGGCCCGATGAGGGGCACCGACACCGAGTTGATCTCGCGGTGGAATTCGCCGAGCGACAGGCAGTAGCCCAGCCGCTTCGATTCGCCGATGGCGCGGTTCATGTTCGGCGCGATGCTGTCCCACTCAGGGCCACGCAGCAGGCGCATCGAGTCGATCAGCTGGTTGCGCTGCACCTCGGGCAATGCCGAAAGGTATGAGCGGCCGAGGGCAGAGTTGGCCAGCGGCGCGCGCGAGCCCACGTCGAGCCGCGCCGAGAGCATCGACGAGCGCGGGCGGCAGGCTTCGATGAGCACCATCTCCATGCCGTCGCGGATCGCGAGGTAGACCGATGCCCCCACCTCCTCCGCCATCGCCTGCATGCTGGGCCGAGCTGCGGCGCGCACGTCGAGGCTGCCGAGGAACACGCGCGACAGCGACACCACGCCCGGCCCGAGCATGAAGCGGTCGGCCGCCTGTGCGGGCTTGAGCATGCCCAGCGAAAGCAGCGTGGCGACCAGCCGGTTGACGGTGGGGCGCGGAATGCCGGTGATGCGCGCAATGTCGGCATGGCCCAGCACCGGGCGTTCTTCGCTGAAGCAGCGCAGCACCGAGATGCCGCGCTCCAGCGCGCTCACGGTGTCGGAGCGCTCGCCGCGCACTTCCGCCGGTTCGGCCGGCTCGGCCGCGGAAAAGGAGGTGTCGTTTTTTTCAGTGGACATGGAGGGACCCTTTGCAAGACTCTTCTCAGGACTCTCCAATGTAGAGGCTTGCGAAGAGAGGGCGTCCGGGGCCATGGTCAATGGCTCAGGCGCCGGCTTCGGCCGTTGCAGGCGACACCGCGTCCTGCCCAACTCCGGGTGCCCCGGCTCGCAGGTACACGCCCTGGGCCAGTAGCTCAGACTGCAGCGCACCCACGTCGATGAAGCGCGGCTCAATGCCGCCGCGCGATGCCAGCGCCGCCGCCACGCCCGCGGCCTGGCCGGTGATCCAGCACTGCGGAATCTCGCGCATGAAGCCGTGCGAGTTGCGGTCGCACGAGATGTGGCGCCCGCAGGCCAGCAGGCCGTCGAGCTTCTGCGGCACCAGCGCGCCGTAGGGAATGGAGATGTTCGGAAACTTCGGCGACACCGCGGGCGACACGCCGATCTCGTCCGCCAGCGGCACGCCATCGGGCCACTGGCTGCGCAGCACCGAGCCTACGCCGCTCAGGCGCCGCGCATGGCGCACGCCGATCTGCGGCGCGCTCAGCATCAGGTAGGCATCCTCGAAGCCTGGCGCATGGGCGCGGAAGTAGTCCAGATGTGCGGCCATGGCGCGGTGCGAGCGCACTTCCACGGCAGTGAGGTCGTCCACGTCGAGCGCCGAGTAGCCCGACTGGCGCGGCCCCATGAAGAGGGCCACGTCGTTGCGCCACGAGACGAAAGGCCGCTCGAACAGGCCGCATTGCTCGCGGCCGCCCGCCATGAAGGCGGTGAAGGCCTCGGGCTGGCCGGCCTTGAACTCGATCCAGCGGTTCATGTCCACGCCGCCGAACAGCCACGAGGTGTTCATGCAGTGGTGCACGTCGGCCTCTTCGATGTCGTTCACGTAGTCGGCACCGGCGCGGGCGAACAGGTCGCCATCGCCGGTGGCGTCGACCACCACGTCGGCCATGATGGCCATGCGGCCTTCCTTGCTCTCGAACACCACGCCCTTGACGGCGCCGTCCTGCACGATGGGAATGGCGGCCCACGAGTGGTAGATGAGCTTGACCTTGCGCTCCAGCACGATCTCTTGAGAGAGCAGCTTCAGGCGCTCGGGGTCGATGGTGGGCGACCAGGTGACGACGCCGTGATAAGCGGCCGTGCGCTGCGACCAGTGCGCGGCCTTGGCGGTGTCTTGCGAGCCCCAATCTGCAGGCGAGGGGCCGGCGATGGCGTCGGCCGGCAAGCGGTCGAACAGCTCTTCGGCGAAACCGCGGATCACCAGCTTGCCTTCCCAGTCGGTCATGCGGTCGATCCAGATGACGAGGCCGCCGGTCGACAGGCCTCCCAGGTGGTTGTAGCGCTCCAGCAGCGCCACATCGGCGCCCGCGCGGGCCGCTGCTGCTGCGGCCGCCGTGCCCGAGGGGCCGCCTCCGACCACCAGCACGCCGCAGCGGTGATAGACAGGAATGCTCTTGCCGGGCTCGGCCCAGCTGCCGTGATCAGGCCGCTTGACGCGGCTGTCGCGGTCGAAGATGTCGGAAGACAGGATGCGCTCGTCGGTACGGACGACAGTTTTCATGAATGCGTTCTCGGCTTGGCTTGTTTCGTCGTATTTTGATTTCACTTTCCATTTTGTCAAACTCAAAAGCCATATCTCTGGGGTATTCCCTAGTGAATATGGATTTTTATGGTTTTCAAGATCAATATAGAAAGAGAAATCCAACGGAGACATCGATGAAGAAACTTCACGGCACCCGCCGTGCCTTCGGCTCGGCCCTCGGCGCCGCAGCCTTCCTGGGCCTTGCATCACTTGCCGTGGCGCAGGACTTTCCGGCGCGCGGCAAGCCCATTCGCATCGTCGTGGGCTTCACCGCCGGCGGCGGCACCGACGCGCAGGCGCGCATCGTGGCGCAGAAGCTCGGCGAGGTGCTGGGCACCAGCGTGATCGTCGACAACAAGCCCGGAGCCAGCACCATGCTGGCGGCCAACGAGGTGTCGCGCGCCCTGCCCGACGGCTACACGCTGCTGTACGCGCCCTCGTCCACCATGGCGCAGAACCCGCACACATTCGCCCAGGTGCCCTACGACCCGTTCAAGGATTTCACCGCCATCTCGATGGGCGGGCGCGGGCCGCTGGTGCTGTCGCTGAGCACCAGCGTGCCGGTGAACAACGTGAAGGAGCTGGTGGCCTACGTGAAGGCGCACCCCGGCAAGGTGAGCTACGCCTCGTTCGGCGCAGGCACCTCGTCGCACATCTACGGCGAGGCCTTCGTGAAGAAGACCGGCATCGACGCGGTGCACATCCCGTACAAGGGCGGCTCCGACGCGGCGAAAGACCTCATCGGCGGGCGCGTGCAGTACATGTTCGACTCGGCCTCGTCGGCCATCATCACCTCGGCCACGGGCAAGGTGAAGATCCTCGCGGTGGCTGCCAACGCGCGCATTGCCGCGCTGCCCGACGTGCCCACCTTCGCCGAGCAAGGCTACGCGGGGCTCGATCTGCCGAGCTGGCTGGGCTTCTACGGGCCGGCGCGCATGCCGGCGCCAGTAGTCGAGAAGCTCAACACGGCGCTCGCGAAGGTGCTGGCGATGCCGCAGGTGCGCGATTTCTATCGCAGCGGCGGCTACGAGGCCGGAGGCACCACACCGGAAGAATTCGCCGGCATCACGCGCTCGACCTACGACAGCTGGGGCGCGATGGTGCAGCAGGTCGGGTTGGCCAAACAATGAGCGGCATGCGCTCTTCTTCTCTTCATCGTCGCCGTTTTGCCGCCTGGCTTGCGCTCGGCGCGGCCATGCCGCTGCTGGCAGCCCATGCCGCCCCACCTTTTCCGGACAAGGGCCGCACCATCCGCATCGTGCTGGGGCTGGCAGCTGGTGGTGCATCGGACTCGCAGGCACGCTTCGTCGCCAACAAGCTCGGCGAGGTGCTGCAGACGCCGGTGATCGTGGAGAACCGGCCGGGCGCGAGCTTCATCCTCGCGACGGAAGAAGTGATCCGCGCCGCGCCCGACGGCTACACCTTCATGTACGCGCCCTCCTCCGTGGTGGCGCAGAACCCGCAGACGCTGGCGCAGGTGCGCTACGACCCGTTCAAGGACCTGACGCCGATCTCGCTCGGCGCGCGCGGGCCGCTGGTGCTGACCGTGCACGCGAGCGTGCCGGCACGCACAGTGCAGGAGCTGGTGGCCTACATCAAGGCCAACCCGGGGAAGATGAGCTACGCCTCCTTCGGCACCGGCACCTCGTCGCACATCTACGGCGAGGCCTTCGCGCGGCAGGCGGGATTGGACGTGGTGCACGTGCCGTACAAGGGCGGCGCCGACGCCGCAAAAGACTTTCTTGCGGGCCGCGTGCAGTACTACTTCGATGCGGCGCCCAACGCCATACAGAACACTGCCACCGGCAAGGTGCGCATGCTGGCCGTGGCGGCGCCGAAGCGCAGCCCGATGCTGCCCGACGTGCCCACCATGGGCGAACAGGGCGTGAGCGGCGTGGACATGCCGAGCTGGCTGGGTTTCTACGGACCGGCGCGCATGCCGGCGCCGGTGGTCGAGAAGCTGCATGCCGCGCTGGCGCAGGTGCTGGCGATGCCGGCCACGCGCGACTTCTTCCGCCAGGGCGCGTACGAGGCCGAGTCGTCGAGCCCCGCAGAATTGGCCGCGCTGACGCGCGCGACCTACGAGCAGTGGGGCGACATCATCCGCAAGCTGGGGCTGGTGAAGCAGCAGCAATAAGGTTCAGCGAAAGAACTCCAGCAGCCGCGCGTTGACTTCGTCGGCGCGCTCGTACTGCGCCCAGTGCCCGGCGCCGTCGATCACCACGCCTTCGCGCCCCGGCCCTTCGGCCACCAGCCGAGCGACCAGCGGGCGCGGGTCGGCGGTGACGTCGTACTCGCCCCACAGCAGCAGCGTGGGCAAGCCCAGCGCATTCAGTGCCTGCTGCAGCCCACCCGACTGCGACACCTCCTTGCTGCGAAAGCGCGTGCCATGGCACGAGATGTCATGAATCTCGAAGGCCAGCGCGTCGATGGCCGCCGGGTCGTGCAGCATCAGCGCGGCAAGGTTGTTCAGCAATGCGGCGCGCTCTGCCTCGCGGTCTGGGGCGGCGCGCCAGTTGATCATCTGAGCCGTCATGCGCCGCAGCGTGCCGTGGCCGCCGCTGCCTACGAGCGCGAAGCGGCGGATGGCGCCGCGCCGCACGGCAAAGCGCGCAGCCGTCAAGCCGCCGAAGGAGAAGCCGCCCAGGTCGACGGGCGTGCCCGCGCCGATGAGCTGGTCGAGCGTGCCGCCGAGCGCATCAAGCAGTGGTGGCAGCGAGTCTTCGCCGGGCGCCACGCGGGGCGGCGCATCGGACTCGTTGAAGCCCGGCATGTCGGGCAGCCACAGCGTGCGGCCTGCCGACAGCGCCTCGGCATTGCGCAGCCAGTGCATCCAGCTGCCGTGGCCGCCGTGCAGTAGCACCAGCGGGGGCCGGGCGGTATCGGTGCCGAAGCGGCGCCAGCGCACGCGCACGCCCTCGTGCACCGGGTCGTAGTGGGTCGACAGCGCGTCGATGCGGGCGATGGCCTCGCGGGCCTTGGTCTCTTCTTGTGTGGTCATGGCAGCATCCGCTGGAGTTCGGCCTCGCCGTCGAAAAACTGGTGCTTGAGCGCGCCCAGCACGTGTAGCGCGAAGAGCACGTAAAGCACATAGCCCGCCCAGACATGCACGCCGCCCAGCACGGTGTGCCAGGTTTCCTTCATGGCGGGCTCGATAGCCATGATCCAGCCGATGCGCGGCCATTCGAACAGGCCGAAAAGCTGCATCGGGTGGGTGTCCGCATCTTTCCAGGCCGAGTCGTGCATCCAGCCCGACAGCGGCAGCAGGATCATCAGCAGATAAAGAGCGCCGTGGGCGGCATGCGCCGCGAATCGTTCGAGTGCGCCATACGAGCCCGGCATGGCCGGCGGCTTGTGCGTGGCGCGCCACAGGAGCCGCAAAATCACCAGGCCCAGCACAGTGATGCCTATCGACTTGTGGGTGTCGACGGCCGGGCGCACCCAGTCGTCGGGGTAGTGGTCGACCAGCAGGATCAGGGCGATGTTGACGACCATGAGCAGGGCTATCAGCCAGTGCAGCGCTATGGCGGTTCGGGTGTAGCGGGTTTGTGCGAGCATGCGGGGAATTTTCGGGCGTGGGGCGACTCAGTCGATGACGCGTGCGATTGTCCCGGCTTTGCCTTGGGACTTTCGAAACCGCAGACCGAGTTTTTGCGTATCGACAACGAACCACCGACCGACAGCCGCCCGGGCACCTTCTCTTGAACGATCCTCTCCAAAGCGCCTTCGTGGCCGCATCGCCGCGCCTGTCTCCACCCAGCACGCCGCTGCGTAGCTGGCTCATTCATGGGAGCGTGCTCGTGCTGTGGGCACTGCTCTTTGCCATGGCATTCAAGGTCGGCAATGTCGGGGCCTGGTCGGTGGGGGTGGCCTACGTGCTGTACGACACCGTGCTGCTGCTGTTCGTCGCCTGGATGACGCTGCCGATCCTGCGACCCCGGCCCTCGCCTTCCCCTGCGGCCGCGATGAGGCGCAACACGCTGGGCGTGATCGTCGCCTCGCACAACGAAGCAGCCGTTCTGCCCGTGACGCTGGCCGCCCTGCTCGGCCAGACCGACGCACCCGATCGCATCGTGATCGCGGACGACGGTTCGACCGATGGCACGGCCGAGTTGCTGACCACGCGATACGGGCTCGTCGCTCCGGCGCTGGGCGAGTTGAGCGCCGCCAGCTCGACGCACTCTTCTCTTTACTGGCTGCGCCTGCCGCACGGCGGCAAGGCAGTGGCGCTGAACGCGGCCGTCCTGTGCATCGACACGGACACCGTGCTCACGGTCGACGGCGACACGCTGCTCGACAGCCATGCCATCGGCGCCGTCCGCCGAGCCTTCTCGGAAGAGCCGAACCTCGTCGCCGCCACCGGCGTCATCACCCCGGTGTGCAGCCGCTCGCTGGCGGGGCGCTGCTTCCAGTGGTTCCAGACCTACGAGTACATCCGCAACTTCCTCTCGCGCTATGCGTGGATGCGGGTCAACGGCCTGCTGCTGATCTCCGGCGCCTTCGCCGGCTTCCGTACCGACGCGGTGCGCGCCGTGGGCGGCTTCGACACCGACTGCCTGGTGGAAGACTACGAACTCATCCACCGCCTGCACCGCCATGCGCAGGCGCACGGCCTGCCGTGGACGGTGCGCGTGCTGGGCGACGCACAGGCGCACACCGATGCGCCAAGCAGCACCGGTGCCTTCTTGCGCCAGCGCCGCCGCTGGTTCGGCGGTTTCCTGCAAACGCAGTTCTGGTATCGCGCAATGGTCGGCGACCGGCGCTACGGCTGGCTCGGCGTCGCGATGCTGCCGGTGAAGGCCATCGACACGCTGCAACCGCTCTACGGGCTGGCCGCATTCGGATTGCTGCTGATGTATCTGGTGCGCGGCAACTTCGGCGTGCTCGCGCCAGTGGCCGGCGTGATCGGCGCGAAGATCGTGCTCGACCTGGCCTTTCACCTGTGGTCGGTGTACCTGTACCGGCGCTGGATCGGCCACAGCAGCGAAGCGAACATGGCGCAAGCCTTCATGGCCGCGCTGATCGAGCCCTTCACCTTCCAGATCCTGCGCCACACGGGTGCGGCGTGGGGGTGGTGGACATTCCTGACGGGACGCGGCACGTGGGGGCGGCAGACGCGCGTGGGGCTTGTCGATGCCGATGGCGTGCGGCGCGGTTAGCTCTACGTGCCGAAGCGGAAGCTGGAGACCACCAAGCCGCCCATGAAAGCGTCTTCGTGATACACACGCTCGCCAGCATCTGCCTCGGCCGCCCCGACGGCCACCATCAACGGAATCAGATGCTCTTCACGCGGATGCGCCATGCGCGCCGCGGGAGCTGAGTCCCAGTCGAGCAACTGCGCGCTGCGCTCGCCAGCGGAGCTCTTCACCACCGCCGCATCGAGCCAGTCGTCGAAAGCCTTCGACACACCATGTGCCTGCGGACCGAAGTTGCGCAGGTTGTGATAGCTCAGCCCGCTGCCGACGATCAGCACGTTCTCATCGCGCAGCGGCGCAATCGCGCGGCCCAGCGCAAGATGCTCGGCCGGGTCGAGCCCGCGCCGCAGCGACAGTTGCACCACGGGCACGTCGGCGTTCGGGTACATCGCGGCCATCGGCGCGAACATGCCGTGGTCGTAGCCGCGCTCGGGGTCGATCTGCACCGGCAGGCCGGCGGCAGCGATCAGCGACTGCACGCGCTGCGCGAGTTCGGGCGAGCCGGGCGAGTCGTAGTGCACCTCGTAGGTATGGGCCGGGAAGCCGCCGTAGTCGTAGATCATCGGCGGCTTGGGGTTGCCCTGCACCGTGAAGGCGGGCGCCTCCCAATGCGCCGACACCATGAGGATGGCACTGGGCGTGCGGCCGATCTGGCGCGGCATGTCGGCCAGCGAAGCGGCGAGCTGGTCGTAGGTCGGGCCCATTCCCTTCTTCATCCAGGGCCAGGGGCCGCCGCCGTGCGAGATGAAGTACGTGGGCAGGCGCGAAGTGTCGTTCGCGATGGTGTTGTCGTGGGTCAAGCCGATGCTCCTTGAAAGCGTTGCATCGACTGTAGACATTTCCTGCCGGGAAATCGACAAGCTACGATGCATCGAATCAGTTCCTCACAGGAAAGCTTGAAGGGTGTTCACATGGACCGGATGACCAGCCTGCGGGTGTTCCGCGAAGTCGTGGAGGCGGGCAGTTTCGTGGCTGCGGCCGAGCGGCTGAACATGTCGCCGCCAATGGCCAGCAAGCATGTGGCGCAGCTCGAGAAGTCGCTCGGCGCGCGGCTGCTGCACCGCTCCAGCCGCCACCTGAGCCTGACCGAGGCCGGCACCGCCTGGTACGAGCAGAGCCGCCGCGCGCTCGACCTGCTCGACGCGGCCGAGGCCGCCATCGGCCAGACGCACGACACACCGCGCGGCCAGCTCAAGGTGAGCGCGCCCGTGTGGTGCGCCACACCGCGTTTCGCGCGGGTGCTGGCCGACTATCGCGAGAAGTACCCGGAGGTGCTGGTCGACATGCACCTGGAAAACCGCAAGGTCGATCTCGCGGCCGACGGCTACGACCTGGCCTTGCGCGCCACGCAGGAACCCTCGCCCGCATTGATCGCCCGGCCGCTGTGCCGCGTGCCCTTCTTCCTGGCGGGCACGCCGGCCTACCTGAAGCGCATGGGTGGCGTGCCAGCCGTGCCGGCCGACCTCGCGAAGCTGGGCGCCATCGTGCCGAGCTACGTGAACCTGGACAACCTCGCGCTCAAGGGCCCGGGCGGGCGGATGTTTCCGCTGCGGCTGGCACCGGCCATGCGCTCCGACGACACCACGCTCACGCTGCATGCGGTGCACGCGGACATGGGCATTGCCTTCATGCCGCTGTGGCTGATCGACGACGACATCGCGCAGGGCCGGCTGGTGCGGCTGCTGCCGGAGTTCGAAGCCGCGCCCGTCACACTCTTCGCGGTGTACACCAGCAGGCAGTACATGTCGCCCAAGCTGCGTACTTTCATCGACTTCATGGGCGAGCGGCTGGGCCTGGATGCGCCACCGAACGCACCTTTTCGGGGCAAGGTCATGCAGGCGCGGCTAAAGTCCTGAGCTCTCCGGGAGACTCAGTCCTTGTTCCGCTTCTTCGAAAAACTACTCCACCCGTACCCCGCCGCCGAACCCACGTTGCCGCCGCAGGGCTTTCTCGCCTTTCTCTGGGCCTGCACGCATGGCGTGCGCGGCAAGATCGGGGCGATGGCGGCGCTCACCGCCGTCATGTCGATCTTCGAGGCGGCGCTGTTCGCGATCCTCGGGCGCATCGTCGACTGGCTCGGCCCACAGGTGCCCGCGCGCCTGTGGGCAGACCGCGGCACCACGCTCATGTGGCTGGCCGCGTTCCTGGTGATCAGCATCGGCGTGGTCGCGCTGCAGACCATCGTGAAGCACCAGACGCTCGCGGTGAACCTGCCGATGCGCCTGCGCTGGAACTTCCACCGGCTGATGCTGGGCCAGAGCATGGCCTTCTACCAGGACGAGTTCGCCGGCCGCATCACGGCCAAGGTGATGCAGACCGCGCTCGCGGTGCGCGACACGGTGTTCGTGCTGGCCGACGTGCTGGTGGCCATGGGCGTGTACGTGGCCACCATGATCATCCTGGTGGGCGTGCTCGACGCGCAGCTGGTGTGGCCCTTCATCATCTGGCTGGCGCTGTACATCGGCTCGCTGGTGTACTTCGTGCCGCGCCTGGGCAAGGTCGGCAAGGCACAGGCCGACGCCCGCGCGATGATGACCGGCCGCGTGACCGACGCCTACACCAACATCGCGACCGTCAAGCTGTTCTCGCACACGCAGCGCGAGGCCGGCTTCGCGCGCGACGCGATGCGCGAGTTCATGAAGACCGGCTACGGCCAGATGCGCCTGGTGAGCGCCTTCGAAATCGTCAACCACACGCTGAGCATGGGTCTCACGGCCGGCATGGCGGGCGTGGCGCTGTGGCTGTGGTCGCACGGCACGGTCGGCGTGGGTGCGGTGGCTGCGGCCACGGCGATGGCGCTGCGGCTGCAGGGCATGTCGCACTGGATCATGTGGGAAATGACCAGCCTGTTCGAAAACATCGGCACCGTGCAGGACGGCATGAAGACGCTGTCGCGCCCACGCACCGTGCTCGACGCGGCCGATGCCACGGTGCTCGACGTGCCGCGCGGCGAGGTGCGCTTCGAGCATGCGAGCTTCCGCTACGCCGATGCCGGCCGCCGCGTGATCGACGACCTGAACCTGACGGTGAAGCCCGGCGAGAAGATCGGTCTTGTCGGCCGTTCGGGCGCGGGCAAGTCGACGCTGGTGAACCTGCTGCTGCGCTTCCACGACCTGGAGAGCGGCCGCATCCTGATCGACGGACAAGATATCGCACACGTCACTCAGGACTCGCTGCGCAGCCACATCGGCATGGTCACGCAAGACACCTCTCTGATGCACCGCTCCGTGGCCGACAACATCGCCTACGGCCGGCCCGACGCCACGCACGAGCAGATCGAGGCGGCGGCCGGGCGTGCGGAAGCACACGATTTCATCCAGACGCTGGGCGACGCGAGCGGGCGTCGCGGCTACGAGGCGCATGTAGGCGAGCGCGGCGTGAAGCTCTCGGGTGGCCAACGTCAGCGCGTGGCCATCGCGCGCGTGATGCTGAAGGACGCGCCGATCCTGCTGCTCGACGAAGCCACCAGCGCGCTCGACTCGGAAGTCGAAGCGGCCATCCAGCAAAGCCTTTACACGCTGATGGAAGGCAAGACCGTGATCGCGATCGCGCACCGGCTGTCGACCATCGCCGCGATGGACCGGCTCATCGTGCTCGACGAAGGCCGCGTGGTGGAAGAAGGCGACCACCGCACGCTGATGGCGCAAGGCGGCCTGTATGCGCGGCTGTGGGCACACCAGAGCGGCGGCTTCCTGGGCGACAGCCTGGAAGAAGACGAAGCCCTGCGCGCCTGATCCACCATCAGGTCGGCAGCGCGCCGGCCTCGTACTGCGCAACGAACTCCCCGCTCGGCGGGATCGGCTTGATGATGTCGATCAGCACGCCGTTCGGGTCGCGCGTGATGAAGTGGCGCTGGCCGAACGCCTCGTCGCGCAGCGGCAGAAGGATCGGCAGGCCGGCGGCCTTCAGCCGGTCGTGCACCGCGTCGGGGTCGTCCACCTCGAAGTTCAAGAGCGTGCCGCCAGCCACCTGCCCGCGCGCGGCGGCCGGAATGGTTTCATGCCGGCCGTCGAGCACGGCGAGATTCACCGAGGGCTCGTCCGCCAGTTGCAGGTGCACATACCAGTCGCTCGTGAACAGTGGCGTGAAGCCGAAGTGCGCCTGGTAGAAGTTCGCCGTTCCCGCGACGTCGTTGGTCATGAGAACGGGGTAGTAGCTCGTCACTTTCACGATGGATCCTTTCATTTAACATACAGGCTGCATGTAAATTTTGAATATAACTTACAGACAGACTGTATGTAAATGGCCGATTCACCCACTCCAGCCCGAACCAACCGTGAACGCACGGAAACCACGCGCCTTGCGCTGATCGAGGCCGCGCGCGCGCTCTTCGTCGGCAAGGGCTACGGCGACACCTCGACGCCGGAGATTGCGACGGCCGCCGGCATCACCCGAGGCGCGCTGTACCACCACTTCGTCGACAAGCGCGACCTGTTCCGCCAAGTGCTGCTGCGCGAAGGCGAAGCCGTGGCCGCCGACATCGAGGCGGCCACGCCCGAGCAGCTCTCGCCGCGCGAGGCGCTGCTCGAAGGCAGCAAGGCCTATCTGAACGCGATGACGGCGCCGGGCCGCACGCGGCTGCTGCTGATCGACGGGCCGGCGGTGCTGGGCATGGCCGAAGTCATGGCCATGGACGACGCGACCTCGGCGAAGTCGCTGCGACAGGGGCTGGAGCGCGCCGGCCTGGGCAAGGGCGAGGCGTCGCTCGACGCCCTGACCCCGCTGCTCGCGGCGGCCTTCGACCGGGCCGCGCTGGCCATCGACGCAGGCGCGGACGTAGAGGAAACCCGCACGGCGATGCTGTGGCTGCTCGAGCGAGCGCTCAGCCCGGTCAGGAAGCGCTGATGCGGGACATGTCGTGGGCCGATGCTTCGCACGCGCCTACATCGCACGCCGCCCCCTGCCGACAGTGATGCCGCAAACGCGGCGCAATGCTGGACTCATCTTCAACCCAGAGGAGTCTTCGCGTGAATTCCATCATCTACATCGTCGGTCTGGTCGTGGTAGTCGTAGCCGTGCTTTCGTTCTTCGGCCTTCGCTGAGACCGGGCACGCACCAACGACCTCCGCACCATGCAGAACGGGGCCGCTTGCGGCCCCGTTTCTCGTCGTGGCCGCCCGAAGCTTGCCGGGCATAATTTGCGCGCCCCGGCGCCATGCGGGGCCTCATTGACCGATTGGCTGCGAAGGGACCCTGTTGACCAACACCGCGCTGCGCGAATCTGCTTTTCCGGATGCGGTGATCACCGAGGCGATCCGATGGACCGAACAGAACGGCCCGCTCGACGACGCACAAGCCCTGCGCACCGCAGCGTCGCGCACAGCCGATGCCCACGGGCAAGTCACCGAACGCGCGCTACAGCTCGGCGAGCGCATCGGCCTGCAGCCTGAACTCGCACGCGCCCGGCAGTGGGCGCCGTGGGTGCTGCTCGCGCTGGTGGCGCTGATCGTCATGGCCGGTCTCGGGCTGGCGGGCAACGTGGTCGGCGGCGGCGAGCGCCACATCAATGTGATCGTCGCGCTCGTGAGCCTGCTGGGGCTGCACGCGCTCACGCTGCTGCTGTGGCTCGCGGGCCTGTGGATGCCGCTCGGCTCGTTCAATACGGCATCGCTCGGCTGGATCTGGCTGTCGCTCACCGCGCGGGTGGCGGGCGGCAAGCGCGGTCAGGCGCCAGTGCTGATGCGCGCGGCCACGGGGCTACTGTCTCGCGCGAAGCTGCTGCCGTGGGCCTTCGGGCTGGTGAGCCACGGCATCTGGTCGCTGTCGTTTGCGGTGGTGCTGGCCGCGATGCTGTTCGCGCTCGCGTTTCGCAGCTACACGCTGAGCTGGGAGACGACCATTCTTGACCCGGACTTCTTCGTGCGCGCGGTGCAGATGCTGGGCTGGGCGCCTGCGAAGCTCGGCTTTCCTGTGCCCGATGCCGCCACCGTACTGGCCGCTGCCCCTGGCGCCGCAGGCCAGCGCACATGGGCGCTGTGGCTGACCGGCTGCATCGTCGTCTACGGGCTGCTGCCGCGCGTCGCGCTCGTGCTGCTTAGCGCCTTCGTCTGGAAGCGCCGCCGCAAGGCGCTGCAGCCCGACTGGCGCGAGCCCTACTACCGCAAGCTGCTGGCCCGCTTCGCCGCGTTGGCGCCTACGGCCATCGTCGATGCCGATCCGGGCCGCACGCGCGGCGCCGTGCCCGCGGGCCTGCCGGCCTCGGAACTGCAAGACGCCCTCTTCGTCGTCGGCTTCGAACTGCCGCCCGACATGCTCTGGCCTCCAGCCGCCCTGCCCACCGGTATCGCAACGCAGGTGCAGCGCATCGACGGCAGCGCCCCTGCGCGCCGCGCCTTGCTCGACCAGTTGACCCATACCCATCCACGCACGGTGCTGCTGGTGTGCCACGCCGCATCGAGCCCCGACCGCGGCACCGAGCGCTTCCTGCGCGAAGTGCTGGCGCATTGCGGCGAATGCCGCCTGTGGCTGGCCGACGCGCCCGGCGCGAGCGCCACGCAGCGTTGGCTCGACTGGCTGCGCGACACCGGCCTGGAACGCATCACCGCCAGCGACCGCCTGGACATCGCCCTGCCAGAAAGCGCCATCGTTCCATGACGCAACCCATCCGCATCGCCGTCGTCGGGCACACCAACGCGGGCAAGACCTCGCTGCTGCGCACGCTCACGCGGCGCATCGGCTTCGGCGAGGTGTCGCAGCGCCCCGGCACCACGCGCCATGTCGAATCGGTCGACCTCGACGTCAACGGCGAAACCGCCGTGCGCTTCTTCGACACGCCGGGCCTCGAAGACGCCGTGGCATTGCGCGAGCACCTTGCCGGCTTCGATGCGCAGGCGACGCCACCCGACCGCATCCGCCAGTTTCTGCAGGGCCCCGAGGCCCATGGCGTGTTCGAGCAGGAGGCCAAGGTACTGCGCACCATGCTCGACATCGACGCGGCCTTTCTCGTCATCGACGTGCGCGAGCCAGTGCTGCCCAAGTTCCGCGACGAGATCGAGCTGCTCAACTCCTGCGCGCGCCCCGTACTGCCGGTGCTGAATTTCGTGCGCGATGCCGCCAGCCGTGAGCCGGCGTGGAAGGAGCTGCTCTCGGCCTACGGCCTGCATGTGCAGGTGCGCTTCGATGCCGCGGCCCCTTTCGTCGGCGCCGAGCAGGACCTGTACAACGACCTCGCCACGCTGCTGCGCGAACGCCGCGATCTGCTGCGCGGAGTGGTCGATGCACTGGCCGATGAAGCGGTGCAGCGCCGCCAGTTCGCCTGCACGCGCATCGCCGCCCTGCTGGTCGATGCCGCCGCGGTGCGCCGCACGGTGTTGTCCACCGAGTTCGCTGACACCGCGCGCCGCCAGGCGCTCGTCGCCGCGCTTCAGAAGGCCGTGTTCGACAAAGCCCAGCGCTGCACCGACGATCTGCTCGCGCTCTACGGCTTTCGCCAGGGCGACGCCGACGAAGCCCCGCTGCCAATGATCGAAGGCCGCTGGACGCTCGACTTCTTCAGCCCCGAGGCCATGAAGGACGCGGGCCTGCGCCTCGGCAAGGGCGCGGTCATCGGCGCGGCAGTGGGTGTGGTGGCCGACCTGGCCGTGGCCGGCATCTCGCTAGGCGCGGGCGCGGCGCTGGGTGGCGCCATCGGCGGTGCGGTGTCGCAGGGCTGGGGGCCGCTCGGCCGCAAGCTGGCCAACAAGCTGCGCGACGTGCACGAACTCACCGTGGAAGACGGTGTGCTGTTCACGCTGGTCGCGTGGCAGTTGAAGCTCACGCAGGCGCTGGAGCAGCGCGGCCATGCGGCCACGCAGCGCATCGCCGCCGAGTCGCCCGAGGACGGCGACGCTCCCACGCGAGCCGCAGCAGCTGCCGTGCGTGGCGTGCAGCCGGCGCGCAACCATCCCGAGTGGGAAGCCAGCGGCATCGCAACGCGCAGTTTCTGGCGCCCCTCGCCGCAGCGCGAAGCGCTCGTGGCCGACCTGTCGCAGGCGTTGCTGCGCGCTTTCGAAGCGCCTTAATTCGCCCCTGCCAGCGCCTGCAGCTTTGCGTAGTCACCCGGCCGCGCCCCCGCCTGCTCGGGCGTCGAGCGCTTGACGATCCGCTCCAGGAACAGCTGCCGATTGACCGGCGCCACGGTCATGCCCTTGTCGCGCAGGAATTTCTCGTCTTCGAGTTCGCCGGCGATCACGCCGACGTTGGTCCACTTCGCGGTTTCCACGAGCACCTTCTCCACCATCGCCTGCTGCGGCGGCGCGAGCCTGGCCCAGGCCGCCTTGCCGATGACGATGCCCAGCGTGTCGTAGACGTGCGCCGTCAGCAGCACGTACTTCTGCACTTCGTAGAGCTTCTTCGACTTGACGATGTCCAGCGGGTTTTCCTGCGCCTCCACCTCGTTCTTCTTGAGCGAGCTGTAGAGGCTCATGAAGGGCAGCGTCACCGGCTTGGCGTCGAGCGCGGTGGCAAACAGCTGGTAGGCCGCGGCAGCGGGCACGTACAGGCGCAGGTCGCGGAAGTCTTCGGGCTTGGCCAGCGGCTTGGACGACGTGACCTGGCGCGCGCCGTAGTACACGGAGGCCACCATGCGGTTGCCGCTTCTTTCGTTGTAGCCCTTCATCAGGTCGGCCAGCAGCGGGCTCGCCAGGTACTTGCGCATGTGGTCGAGGTCTTTGAAAGCAAAGGGATAGCTCCCCAGGCTCAGCGGCGGATAGCCCTCGGCCAGCGTGGCCTGCCCGACGTAGGCGATCTGCACCGAGTCGTTCGCCAGCATCAGCGGAAAGTCGCCCTCCTGCCCCAGCTTGGAAGACGGCACCACCTCGATCTTGATCTTGCCGTCGGATTGCTCGGCGATCTTGCGCGCCGCCAGCTCGGCCTGCTGGTGGAAGATGCTCGTGGGCTCGTAGATATGCCCCCACTTGAACTGCAGCACCTGCGCATGGGCGGACATCGCCCCTGCGAGCGCCATGCAAAGAACACCGGCGCGGTGCCATGGCAACAAGCTTTTCATCGACTCTCCCTCGGGTTGAGAACAGTCCGGCCGTATGCAAGATCGACGCCATGGCAGCCGGCGGACGCCGGGCAAAATGCGCCCGACCCGGGAATCGTAAATATTTGCAACAAACATCGAAAGCGGGTTTGCCCGACTCCGGCCCGCGCGCCTACGATGCCAGCCCCGAGCCACCGCACCATGACGACCACCCTTCGAGTCGACGCCATCGTCAACGCCGCCAACTCATCGCTGCTCGGCGGCGGCGGAGTGGACGGCGCGATCCACCGCGCGGCCGGACTGGCCGAAGGCGCGCGCTGAAAGAAAAGCCAGAAAAGCTGTCAGCGAGTCAAATACCAGTTCCGACGAACAACAAACCCACGCCCGATGTCCGAATCCCCCTTCGAGCCCGACGACAACACCGACAACAGCAACGCGGGCATGCGCAAGGGCCTGACCAGCTACGGCGACCGCGGCTTCTCGCTCTTCCTGCGCAAGGCCTTCATCAAGGGCGCGGGCTATACCGATGCGGCGCTCGACCGCCCCGTGGTCGGCATCGCCAACACCGGCAGCGCCTACAACCCCTGCCACGGCAACGCGCCGCAGCTCATCGAGGCCGTCAAGCGCGGCGTGATGCTCGCGGGCGGCCTGCCGATGGACTTTCCGACCATCTCGGTGCACGAAAGCTTCGCCGCGCCGACCAGCATGTACCTGCGCAACCTGATGTCGATGGACACCGAGGAGATGGTGCGCGCGCAGCCCATGGACGCCGTGGTGCTCATCGGCGGCTGCGACAAGACCGTGCCGGCGCAGCTCATGGGCGCAGCCTCCGCGGGCCTGCCGTCGATCCAGCTCATCACCGGCTCGATGCTCACGGGCAGCCATCGCGGCGAACGCGTGGGCGCCTGCACCGACTGCCGGCGCTACTGGGGCAGGTACCGCGCGGGCGAGATCGACGCCGAGGAAGCCGCAGACGTCAACAACCAGCTGGTCGCGAGCGTGGGCACCTGCTCGGTGATGGGCACGGCCAGCACCATGGCCTGCATTGCCGAGGCGCTGGGCATGACGATGCCGGGCGGCGCCTCGCCACCCGCTGTGACGGCCGACCGCATCCGCATCGCAGAGCAGACCGGCGCGCAAGCCGTGCAGATCGCGCGCGACCGCCTCACCATCGACAAGGTGCTGACCCCCGCCGCCTTCGAGAACGCGATGCGCGTGCTGCTGGCCATCGGCGGCTCGACCAACGGCATCGTGCACCTCGCAGCCATCGCCGGCCGCATGGGCCTGGACATCGACCTGCTCGCGCTCGACCGCATGGGCCGCGAGACGCCGGTGCTGCTCGACCTGAAGCCCTCAGGCCAGCACTACATGGAAGACTTCCACGCCGCTGGTGGCATGGCCACGCTGCTACGCGAACTCAAGCCGCTGCTGCACCTCGATGCGCTCACGGTCACGGGCCGCACGCTGGGCGAAGAAATCGAGCGCGCCGGGCCGGGCTTCAGGCAGGACGTGGTGCGGCCCGCCAGCCAGCCGATCTATCCGCAGGGCGGCATCGCGGTGCTGTGGGGCAACCTGGCGCCGGGCGGCGCGATCATCAAACAATCGGCCGCCGACCCGGCGCTGATGGAGCACGAGGGCCGCGCCGTGGTCTTCGAGAACGCTGAAGACCTGGTGCAGCGCATCGACAGCGACGCGCTCGACGTCACGCCGCAAGACGTGCTGGTGCTCAAGAACATCGGGCCCAAGGGCGCGCCGGGCATGCCCGAGGCGGGCTACATTCCGATTCCACGCAAGCTCGCGCGTGCCGGCGTGAAAGACATCGTGCGCATCTCCGACGGTCGCATGAGCGGCACGGCTTTCGGCACCATCGTGCTGCACGTGACGCCCGAGTCGGCCATCGGCGGGCCTCTGGCGTATGTGCGCAGCGGCGACCGCATCAGGCTCAGCGTGGCCAAGCGCGAGATCTCACTGCTGGTGACGGACGAAGAACTGGCGCGCCGCGCGAAGGAAACGACGGTGGTCGAACCCACCGCCGAGCGCGGCTACAAGAAGCTGTTCCTGCAGACCGTGATGCAGGCCGACAAGGGCGTGGACTTCGACTTTCTCCGGGCGCCGAACACCGTGGGCAAGGTGCCACGATAAAGCGCATGACCGACGATTTCTACGACGAGCTCGCGCCGCTCTATCACCTGATCTATCCGGACTGGAGCGAGAGCATCCGCCTGCAGGGCGACAAGCTCTCGCAACTCATCGAGGCCGAATGGCCCGGTGGTGGCGCGCATCGCAAGGTGCTCGATGTGTCGTGCGGCATCGGCACGCAAACGCTCGGGCTTGCGGCGCTCGGCCGCACGGTGACGGCCTCCGACCTGTCGGCCAACGAGATCGAACGCGCGCGGCATGAAGCGAAACTGCGCGGCCTCGACATCGCTTTCTCGGTGTGCGACATGCGCGAGGCGCACACACATCACGGCGGCGGCTTCGACGTCGTCATGTCCTGCGACAACTCAATGCCGCATCTGCAGACCGACGCCGACCTGCTGACCGCCTTGCGCCAGATGACCGCCTGCCTGCGCCCAGGTGGCGGCTGCGTCGTCAGCGTGCGCGACTATGCGAAGGAAGAGCGCGGCAGCAACCTCGTGAAGCACTACGGCGCGCGCGTGGAGAACGGACAGCGCCATGTGCTGTTCCAGGTCTGGGATTTCGATGACGGGGGCACGGGCGAGCACTACGACCTTGGCTTCTTCTTCGTCACGGAAGACCTCGCCACGCATGCCGTGAGCACGCGCGTGATGCGCTCGCGCTACTACGCCATATCGACGACGCGGCTGTGCGAGCTCATGCGGGAAGCGGGGCTGCAGGACGTTCGGCGCATCGACGGCGCATTCTTCCAGCCAGTGCTGGTGGGCACGCGGCCCTGAGCCTGCGCGCGGCTTCGGGGAGCGAGCGCCGGTCACTGTCCCGTCATGGGGCAAACCTAGCATCCGGCGGCTTTCGTTTCTCTTTCAACAAACACTCGAAGACCGCACATGACAAAGAGCGTCCCCGCACCCGCGCCCCGGCCGGTTCGCGCCGCCATCGCAGCCATCGGTGGCTGCCTCGTGATAGCCGCCTGTGGTGGCGGCAACGACGGAGGTGTCTCGTTCCCGGTCCTCCCGCCGGCACCGGCGCCCGCACCAGCCCCGGCTCCCCCTGCCCCCGCCCCGCTGGGCACGCTCGACGGCTCCGTGCCCCTGGTCATCGGCCATCGCGGCCTGCCAGGCCTGTACCCCGAAGAAACCAAGGTCGCCTACGAAGCCGCGGCCGATGCCGGTGCCGATTCGCTCGAGACCGACCTGCACCTCACCAAGGACTGCGTGCTCGTCGCGCGCCACAACCCCTGGCTCAGCGACAACACCAACATCGCCGACGTCGCCACGACCAACACCTCCGTCGCGGGCCGCAAGCGCACCGTGCCGGGCGTGCTGGTCAACGTGAAGTACCCGGCCATCGAGGCCAACGGCCCGGCCCAGTACCTGAGCGACCTGACCGATCCGAGCGATCCGAAGTCGGTGCTCAAGTCGCTCATCGTCGATGGCGAGGACCACACCAACGACTGGTCCATCACCGACTTCACGATGGACGAACTGCGCCAGTGGATTCGCGGCACCACCTACGACGCCCGGGACCAGCGCCCCACCGACCTCAACGGCAAGCTGCCGATCCTGAGCTTCCAGGAAGTGATCGATATCGCCAAGGCAAAGAGCGCCTCCACGGGCCGCACGCTCACCGTGTATCCGGAAACCAAGAACCCGATCTGGAACAACGCGCAGGCCATCGCCAACGGCTGCGGCCCGGCGGGCAGCCATCCGCTGGAAGACGCGCTGCTGAAGATCATGAATTTCAACGATCTCAACCGCAAGGACGCGCCGATCTTCGTGCAGAGCTTCGAGCCCGAGAGCCTGAAGTACCTGCGCTCGGCCGGCATGAAGGCTCGCGCCGTGCAACTGGTGGACGGCAACGACGTCAACTACCAGACTGGCGAGATGATCTACGTCACCAAGGACGTCTACACCTTCGTCGACGGCCGCCCCTACAGCTGGACGCTGGCCGGCAACCCCAAGTGGTTCGGCGAAATGCTCACGCCTGCGGGCCTGGCCGACGTGAAGACCTATGCCGACGGCATCGGCCCGTGGAAGCCGCAAGTCATGGCCCACACCATCGTGCCCTTCGTCACGCCCAACAAGGGCCTGGCCGACGTGAACACCATCAAACCCACCAGCCTGATCGCCGATGCGCACAAGGCCGGCCTGTTCGTGCACAGCTATACCTTCCGCAATGAGGCAAAGTACCTGGCCGGGATCTACAAGGGCGACCCGACGGCCGAGTACCTGGCGTACTTCCGCGCCGGCATCGACGGTGTGTTCTCGGACTTCGCGAACACGGCGTTCGCGGCGCGCAAGACCTACCTGAAGGAAACGGGCCGCTGAGGCAGAGCACGAAAGGCAGCCAGCACGATGTACCCCGGAGAACGACTCAACGGATACAGCCACCTGCTGGGCCTGCTGCTCGCGCTGCCTGCAACGGCGTTGCTGCTCGCCAAGACCTTGCCCACCGGCGACCCCGCGCGCATCGCGGGAGCGCTGGTGTTCTCACTCTCGGCCGTGGCCCTGTATGCGGCCTCCACCCTCTTTCACAGCACGCGCGGGCGCCTCAAGCGCATGTGGGAGCGCGCCGACCACTGCGCCATCTACCTGCTGATCGCCGGCACCTACACGCCCTTTGCGCTGGTCACGTTGCAAGGCCCATGGGGCTGGCTGTTGCTGGCGACGATCTGGGGTGCGGCGCTTTTCGGAATCTGGCGCGAGTTGATGCCGGCCAAGGGCAGCGGACAGAAGAAGCCCTCGCTGGCGCTGTACATCGGGATGGGATGGCTCGGCGTGCTGGCCGCCGTGCCGCTGGCTGCGCGGCTCGACGGCGCGGGGCTGGCATGGCTGCTGATCGGCGGCGTGCTCTACACGGCGGGCACCGTGTTCTATCGCAACAGGCAAGGCTTCCGGCATGCGCACGGAGCCTGGCACCTGTTCGTGCTGGCAGGCACTGCGAGCCACTACGTGGCGGTGGGCTGGTTCGTGCTGTAGGGGCCTGCGGGCCGGTCGTGCGGGGATAATCGCCGACCGATGATCGTCCGACCCCGCCCTCATTGGCTGCGCATGCTCTTCGTGTGGCGCGGCTCGGTCCTGCTGGACATAGCGCCGCAGCTCCTGTGGACCACCGCCTTCGCGGTGATGGTGACGGTGCTTCACGGCCGGCTGTTCCAGTGGAAGGTGCCGCTCAACTTCGTGCCCTTCTCGCTCATCGGCCTGACGCTGGCCATCTTCCTGGGCTTTCGCAACGGCACGAGCTATTCGCGCTACTGGGAGGCGCGCACACTGTGGGGCACGCTGCTCAACGAGACCCGCTCGCTGGTGCGGCAGGTGCTGACGCTGGCCGATGCCCCGGCCGAAGCAGGCACGCCGACCCTTCGCCTCATCGCCTTCGTGCATGCACTGCGCCACCAGTTGCGCGGCACCGATCCCTCGGCGGACCTCGCGCGGCTGCTGCCGCCCGAAGACTGCGCCCGCCTGCAAGCCGCGCGCTTCAAGCCGGCCGTTCTCCTGCTGATGGTCGGCGAATGGCTGCGGGACAAGCGCAAGGGCGGCCAGCTCGACCCGACGCTCGCCCAGGCCATGGAAATTCCGCTGGGCCGCCTGACCGAAGCGCTGGGCGGGTGCGAGCGCATCGCGGGCACGCCGATTCCGTTCACCTACTCGGTCATCATCCACCGCACGATCTACCTGTACTGCGTGCTGCTGCCCTTCGGCCTGGTGGACGCCATCGGCCCGATGACGCCGGTGGTGGTCGCGTTCATCGCCTACACCTTCTTCGCGCTCGAAGCGCTCGGGGCCGAGATCGAAGACCCGTTCGGCACCTCGCCGAACGACCTCGCGCTTGATGCGATGTCCCGCACGATCGAAGCGACCTTGCGCGAGATGCTGGGCGAGCCGCAGCCCGCGCCGTCAGCGCCGGGGCCTGACGAGTACGTGCAAACCTGAACGGCTTGCCTTCTTTCAGATAACCTCGATCCCGTTTCGTTATATTTCCAAAAATACAATGGTTCGACTCACCGACAAGGGTTGACCCATGTTCATTCGACAGTTGAGCTACGTCGTCGCGCTGGCGCAGGAAAAGCATTTCGGCCGCGCGGCCGCCGCGTGCAACGTGTCGCAGCCTGCGCTGTCGGGCGCGATCCGCGGCATCGAGCAGGAGCTGGGCGTTGTCATCGTCCAGCGCGGACGGCGCTTCGAGGGCTTCACCAAGGACGGCGAGCGCGTGCTCGCATGGGCGCGGCGCGTGCTGGCCGATTGCGAGAGCCTGCGCCAGGACGCCCGCGCCAGCGAAGACGACCCTGTCGGCACGCTGAGGATGGGCGTCATCCCCGCCTCCCTGCCGCTGGTGCCGATGCTCACGCAGTGCTGTCTGCAGCAGTACCCGCGCATGCGGCACGAGATCTATACGCTGTCGGCCACAGACACGCTGCGCAAGATCGCCAACTTCGAGCTCGATCTCGGGCTCAGTTACCTCGACGACGAACGGCTGAGCGCCTTCGAGACCCTGCCGATCTTTCGCGAGCGCTACGTGTTCGTCGCGGCCGACAAGTCGATGCTCGAAGGCATGACGTCGATGTCGTGGTCGGACGCGGCGAGCTTTCCGCTCTGCCTCTTCACCACCAACCTGCAGTGCCGTCGCGGCATGGACGCAGCCTTTGCCGCGGCGGGCGTGGAAGCGGTGCCGCAGGTGGAGACGGATTCAATGACCGCGCTGTGGGCGCATGTGCGCCGGGCCGGGCTCTACAGCATCCTGCCGCATAGCGTGCTGTGCCTGACGGAGTCGGCGGAGCAGCTCTGCGCAATACCGATGGCGCCGCAGCTGCAGCGCGACATCGGCCTTGTGCTGCTGGGGCAGCAGCCGCGGGCGCCGCTGCTCGATGCCGCCATGCGCCGTTTTCGCGAACTCGATCTGCAGGGCTGGGTGGACGGTTTTCTGCCGCCCACCTGAGCGGACCTTCCTTACTTCTTCGCGAAGCGCGCAGCCTCTTCCGCCCCCTTGGTCGCATTGCCGGCGCTGTACGAGTGCGCGCCAACGCCCGCAAGCTCGCCGCCCTGGACGATCAGGTACTCGTTGCGGATCGGCCGCTTGTCGAAGTAGCACTCGAGAATCTCTCGCGTGCCGGCCGCATAACGCGCCTGCGCCGAGAGGCTGGTGCCTGAGATGTGCGGCGTCATGCCGTGGTGCGGCATGGTGCGCCACGGGTGGTCGGCCGGCGCCGGTTGCGGGAACCACACGTCGCCTGCATAGCCGGCGAGCTGGCCGCTCTCGAGCGCAGCGGCTATCGCATCGCGGTCGCTCAGCTTGCCGCGCGCCGTGTTGATCAGGTAGGCGCCGCGCTTGAAGTTCTTCAGCGACTGCGCATTGACCATGTTCTCGGTCTCGGGGTGCAGCGGGCAGTTCAGCGTGACCACGTCGCACACCTTCGACAGGCTCTCCAGGCTGGTGTGGTGGGTCAGGCCGAGCTCTTTCTCCACGGCCTCCGGCAGGCGGTGGCGGTCCATGTAGTGCAGCTTGACGTCGTAAGGCTTCAGCAGGCGCAGCACGCGCAGGCCGATGCGGCCGGCGGCCACAGTACCGATGTTCATGCCTTCGAGGTCGTACGAACGCGCCACGCAGTCGGCGATGTTCCAGCCGCCCTTGATCACCCAGTTGTACGAGGGGATGTAGTTGCGCACCAGGCTCAGCGTCATCATCACGACGTGTTCGGCCACGCTGTTGCTGTTGCAGTAGGTCACCTCGGCCACGGTGATGCCGCGGTCCATGGCGGCCTGCAGGTCGGTGTGGTCCGAGCCGATGCCGGCAGTCACGATCATCTTGAGCTTCGGCGCCTTGGCGATGCGCTCGGCCGTCATGTAGGCGGGCCAGAAGGGCTGCGAGATGACGATCTCCGCGTCATGCAGTTCGCGGTCGAGCACGCTGTCGACGCCGTCCTTGCTGGAGGTCACCACCAGCTGGTGGCCGTTGGACTCCAGGTACTTGCGCAGGCCCAGTTCGCCCGAGACGCTGCCCAGCAAGGTGCCGGGCTTGAAGTCGATGCCCTTGGGCGTGGGCAGCGACTGTCCGTCGGGGTAGCGCTCTAGGTGCGGCAGGTCGTCGCGGGCGTAGGTCTTGGGGTAGCCGGTGACGGGGTCGTCGTAGAGCACACAAACAATCTTGGCCAATTTCATCTCCTGGTTGGGGTTGCAGCAACATTGCTGCACCGGGAGAGATGGTTTCCGAAGGACGTTTTCGGCGCCAATCGTTTGATTCGACCGCGTGATAGGCCTGCCTTATCAGGCAGGCAATGCAGGCGCCTTCAGCCGTTGCGCCGGCAGATCGACCCGCCCGACGACAGGTCTGGCGCATCCGGGCTCTCGGCCGGCGGGCTGGAAAAGGCGGCCGCGAAGCATCCGATGCCGGCGCTGCGCAAGGGCACATACCGGACCTGCTGACGCACACAGAGCCGCTTGAGGCTGTCCACCGACTCGTGGTCGATGCAGTCGACCGGAAACACCACCACCTCGGCCCACGACACCGCAGAGGCCAACAGCCCCGACCGGTCTTCGAGCCTGCCGCCATGGCGCTGGAACTCACCGCCGTGCCGATGCACGAGATCGCGGATGGCCGGCATCGAACTCGGCCGGCCGCCGACGTAGAGAATCCGCCGGCCTTGCAGCTGGCTGTCGAGATAGGCGCTGGGCGCGGCTTCGCCGGCATTCAGCTTCAGCTGGGCCTCGGCTGCCGCGAGTTCACGACCCAACGCGATCGCATGCTCGCGCAGGTGCTCCAGCTCTTCCTGGAGCCGGTTCGCCTCGGCAACAGCCGCCACCGCGGCTTGCTCGGCGCGCTCGCGCCGCCCGGTCTGGACTGCAATCAGGGATGCGGCCCGCTCGCTCTCTTCCTGCCTGATCCGCGCCGCCAGCTCCGGTTCATCCGGCGGAAACGATGCCCCCTTGGGGCTTGCGGCGTGATGAATCAGCTCGTGCTTCAACTTCGAGACCGCGTTGTCCCGCTCCTCGGTGAGTTCGTGCGACCTGGCCTGCTGACGATCAAGCCGCTCGCGCAGTTCGGTGTTCTCCCGTTCGAGCGCGACCAGGCGCCTGATGTCCGCCCGGTTCGCAGCGCCCACCAGGTGCGACAGCATGTGAACGTCGCCGAAGACCTTGCTCCTCAATTCGGGCGTGGCCTTGCGATGCATGAGAACGGCCCAGTAGGCTCCGGGGATCTCTCCCTGGCGAAGCGCCTCCTCCCAGAACTCTCTCAGCTCCGAGGTTGCGTGGATCTTCGAGACACGCTGGATGACCGGGGCGTGCCGATGATCCAGTGCTTTCTGCAATGCTTTGGCGACCCCGGCGTCTTGCGTGGCAAGCCGCACCGAGTCGTGGTGGATGTCGAGGTCGCTCACGCCTTGCAGATCGCCGTATCGGGCCATCAGCTTGCGCAGTTCGGATGTCGTCAGGCAGGTGCCGATCACGGAGCAGAAGAAGTTCGTGTCCAGATCGGAAAGCCTGATGCGGCCGTTCGCCGCCGGCTCGTCCGTACCCCCGACAGGATCGCAGCAGGCGGCGACGCTGCGGAAAACCGGACTCTGCGTTTCGGAAACAGCAGTCTGGCCCGACACGAGACGTTTGAATGGCGGGTTGAGCATTGTGTTTGTCACCTGGGTAGCAAGTCGGAGCGAGAGGCCTCTCGTCGTATCTGCAAGAATATAGCGAAATTGCCTTCGTGCGTCCCGGAGGGGGTGTGCGGCTTCACGTGACCAGGGTTTTCTGCGGCGCGATTGGATGGAATACTCGCGCCATGGAACAAAAGATCGTTTCGCCCGCAAAGTCGGACCTTCGGGCCATTGCCACGCAGCTCATGCACGCGTCGGAGCTGGTGTCCGAAGCCAGCGGTCACGAGTTGACCGGTACAAGGACAGACCTTGCCGCGCTGCAGAAGGTCATCGACTCGAAGCTCGTCGAGCCGGAAGCCACCTACTCCCTTCAGGCGCTGGGCCTCGCATTCGGCAAAGTGTTCATCAGCACTCGTACCGATTTCGACTGGTGGATGGTCGAGGACGAATACGGACGAGACCCCGCGCTCCGGTACAAGCAGACGACGCTTCTGCTGTTTCCCAAGACCATGATCTCCAAGCGAATCGAGGACGGCAAGGCAGTCAACGTCACGGAGATGTTCGAGGGGCTGCAGGAGACCGTTCGCGAAGTGCTGGCCGAGCACTACCCGGATGCCTGACCTGGTTCGAAACCGCATGAAAACCATTGCGCCAATCGCCGCCATGCTCATGGCCGCCTGCACGGCCATCGCGCCCAGCGCCTACGGGCAAGCCCCGGCCTATGCAGGCCCCTTGTTCGACACGCACCTGCACTACAACCAGGAAGCCTGGGACGGCAACACCGGTCCCTATCCGCCCGCCGAGGCGCTCGCGCGCATACAGCGCAACAACGTCAAGGCGATCATTGCCAATTCGCGCCCCAACGCGGGCACGCAGACCCTGGCCGCAGCGCGCGAAACACGCGCCGCGGGCGTGACTGTCGTGCCCTTCGTGCGCCTGTACCGCAACCGCGACGACTACACCAACTGGTTCCGCGACGAGACCATCTACGAGATGGTGCAGACCGAGCTTGCACGCGGCACCGCGAGCGGCCCCTATCGCGGGCTCGGGGAGTTCCACTTGTACGACAGCGCCGACGCCAACGGCCCCGTGGCGAAGAAGCTGATCGTGCTGGCAGAGCAGCGCAAGCTCGCGGTGCTTGCGCACGTCGACGACGTGGCAATCGACCTGCTGATGGCGAACGCCCCTTCGAAAGGGCAGGCCCTGCGCCTGATCTGGGCGCATACCGGCATCGGCGGTGCACCGGTCGAGCGGGTGCAGGCACTGCTGGAGCGCTATCCGCTGCTGATGGGCGAACTCTCGTACCGGCCGGGGCTGACCTGCGAAGGCGGCAGGCTGTGCCCCGAGTGGCGGGCGCTGATCCTCAAGTACCCGGGTCGCTTCATGGTCGGCTCCGACACCTGGGTCAACCAGCGCTGGAGTGCCTATGACGAAACGATGCGCGGCTACCGCACCTGGCTTGGCGATCTGCCGGCCGACGTAGCGCAACGCGTCGCCTGGGGTAACGCTGCCGCGCTGTTCGACCTTCGCTGATCAGCCTGCCAGCGCAGCCACCGCAATGCGCGTTGCCGACGCAATGACATCGTTGCGCCCCTTCGCATCCTTCTGCGGAAAGGTGAGATACACCGACAGCACGATAGGCGCACCGGCCGGCGGCCACAGCACGCCGACGTCATTCGTGGAGCCATACGAGCCCGATCCGGTCTTGTCCCCCACCCTCCAGCCGGCCGGCACGCCCGCCAGGAAACGCTCGGTGCTTGTGGTGTTGCCCAGCAGCCAGGTCTGCAGCTGGTCGCGCTGCGCCGTACCCAGCGCATCCCCCAGCGCCAGCCGCTGCACGCTGTCGGCCATGGCCGCGGGCGTGGTGGTGTCGCGCGGGTCGCCAGGAATACTGGTGTTGAGCTCGGGCTCGGTACGGTCGAGCCTGAAGGTCTGGTCGCCGATGCCGCGCGCAAAGGCGGTCACGGCGGGCGGGCCACCCAACACCTTCAGCAGCAGGTTGGCGGCAGCGTTGTCGCTGTACTGCACGGTGGCGGCGCACATCGCGGCCACGGTCATGCCGGTGGCAACGTGCTTCTCGGTGATCGGCGAATAGGCGACCAGATCCACCTTGCTGTAGCTGATGTTCCTCGACAGCAGGCCGCTGTCCTTGGTGCTGCGCTCGAGCACGGCCGCGGCCAGCATCAGTTTGAAGGTGCTGCACAGCGGAAAGCGTTCGTGCGGCCGGTGCTGGATGCGTGCGCCACTGCCGGTGTGAAAGCCGACCACGCCCAGGCGGCCTCCCGAGGTGCTTTCGAGTGCGGCGAGCTGCGCTTCGGCCGAAGACTGCGATGCCGTGCCAGACCAGGCAGTGCATGCGCTGGCGAGCGGCAGGACGGAGGCGGCAAGCAGCAGGCTGCGGCGCTGGGTTAGAGGGTTCATTTCGTTTTCTCTTTCTTTGGTCGAGTGGATGGTACGAAGCGAATCCTAGGAGCGGCACCCTCATCGATCCAGCCTCCCGACGGCGTTGTGCGTCCCGGGTGTATCCGCTGTAACGGCTGGAGCAGGAACTGCGGCGCGAAGAGAAATCGCGAAAGTGATCTCCCGCATGGAACGCACGCTGCCCGCCCCCATCGAGCGCGTGTGGGCCTACCTGATCGACCCCGACAAACGCGCCGCGTGGCTTGCCGACGGCACCATGGCGCAGAAGCCGGGCGAGATGTTCGACCTGCGCTTCAACCACACCGAACTCACTGGCGAAGTAGCCCCCGATCGCTACGCAGAGTGCCGCCAGCCGATCGTGCAGAAGTCGCGGCTGGTGCGCATGGAAGCGCCGACGCTGCTGACGATCAGCTGGGACGAAGGCCCTGCGCCGTCGGAAGTCACCTTCGAGCTCACGCCGCAGGGAAACTCCACGCAGCTCGTGCTCACGCATCGCCGGCTGGCAAGCCGCAAGGACATGGTCAGCGTGGCGGGTGGGTGGCATGCGCATGTCGACGTGCTCATCGAGGTGCTGGCAGGCAGCAAGCCGCAGGGCTTCTGGACGAACCACGCGGCGCTCGAGAGGAACTACGAAGCGCAGATTCGCTGAACCGGCGCGTTCCTCTTTTTCATTTCTCTCGCACGGGGCCTTCGGGCCCCGTTTTTTTGGGCGTTTGCCTTCGCGGGGCTTGTCAAACCGCTGTCACCTGAGAACCGCAGCATCTGAGGCATTAAGAGTATTTGTGTGTTTTATTGTAAATAACTTTATTTGCACAAGAACAGAAAGACACCCACGTTCCTTCGGCGCAGCCGCGGGATATGCGTCTCAGAACTTCGAGGGAAAACATGATCAGAGGAATGAACACGCGCCGCGCATTGGCGGGAACAGGCATGTGCGCTCTGCTGCTTCTCACCGCCTGCGGTGGAGGTAGTGGCAACGGTTTCTCGCCCATTGGCACACCGTCGCCCGGTAGCGGAAGCAACCCGGCACCCACCGTCAACCAGGGCAAGAGCGGGCCCAAGGCACTCGTCGTCGAGATCGATGGCCTCGCGTACGCGACGCTTCGCGATGCCATGGCACAGAACAAGGTGCCGGCGTTGCAGTCGCTGCGCGTTGCTCCGGCATGGACCGGCGGCGCCAACGGCACGCTGAGCGAACAGCGCACCACGGACGGCCCGGGTTGGGCCACGCTGCTGACCGGCACATGGGTACAGCGCCACGGCGTGCGCTGGGACACGAACGACCAGCGCATCGACGTCAAACTCGCGCCCTCGGTCTTCGCACTCGCCAGGCAGAACAACAAGGCGGCCGGCTACAAAACGGCCTCCGTCACTGCTCGGGCGCTCTATCCGCAGTTGCTGGCGAACGAAGCCGGCACGCTCGACGCCGCAATCGACTGCGCAGGTGCCGACGCCTGCGTCACCGACCGCACCGCGCAGCTCATCGACACCGGCTACGACCTGCTGGTCGCGCAGTACGGCGCGCCGGCCACAGCGGCGGGCAGCGGCCTGAAGAGCGACGCCTACCAGCGCGCGATCGCCGACACCGCCGCCGGCGTGGGCCAGTTGCTGGCGCGCATCGCGCAGCGCACTGCCAACGATCCGAAGGAAGACTGGCTCGTGATCCTCACGACCGGCCACGGCCTCGACGCCTTCGGCGGCGCCACTGGTGTGCAGGACAACGACAACAAGACGATCTTCATCGCCAGCAACAAGACGCTCGCGGCGCAGCCCGGTGTCGGCACGGCTGCGCCCACCGACACCACCCTGCTCGCGCTCGCTGCCGCCACCGACATCGCGCCGACCGTGTTGCGTCACCTCGGCGCGCTGCCTGCGGCCGCCGACTACCGCTTCAACGGCCAGGCCCTGCAGGCGGCAACGTCGCTGCGTGGTCTCTCGGCGAAGACGGGTGCGGACAAGCGCAGCATCGAACTGTCGTGGACGCTCGCTGGCACCACGACCGCGCCAGTGCAGGTGCTGCGTGACAGCAAGCTGGTGGCTACGCTGCCGGCCGGCTCGAATGCCTACATCGACCCTATCGTCGCCGAGAGCGACGGGCCGTACACCTTCCAGTACGCGGTCGTCGCCAACGAGGCCACCGTGGCACTCACCGCGCAGATCGCCTACGTCAAGCCGATACCGCCGGAACCGCCGGTGACGCTCGCCGCCACGCTGGCGAACGGGCTGATCAACTACTACCCGCTCAACGCATTGCCGGGCGTCGACACGAAGAACGCCTCCACCCTCGCACCGTGGGCGGCCGACGCCAACGGCGGCACGCTGATCGACGATGGCTTCCCGGCACCCAACAAGGCCAAGGCGCTGCGCGTCGACAGCACCGTGAAGAACGCCAGCGGCATGGCCGGCTATCGCCTGGTGCAGAACAGCGACGTCACGACGAACCCCGCCGTCACGGCCTTCACCATCGGCTTCTGGATGCGCACCGACAACACCTGCAGCCAGGGCGTGAGCAATGGCGGCACGGTGATCGGCAACAAGAACTACACCACCGGCGGCAACGCGGGCCTGGCCATCGGGCTGTTCGGCAGCTGCGAGATCCGCTTCAACGTAGGCACGGGCAGCGCACGCGCCGACAGCAACGGCTACAGCCTGAGCGCGGGCCAGTGGGCCTACGTGGCGGTGGTGATCGACAAGGCCGCACTCACGATGAAGGGCTACGTGATGGACCCCGTCAGGGGCATCCAGACCAACAGCACCGCCATCACCAGCGCGCTGGTCGACAAGCTCGGCGGCCTGGGCAACGGCCTGGGCCTGAACGAGGACGGCACCGGCCTCTACTACCAGCGCGAAACCTCCTCGCCGCGCGGTGCCATGGACTTCGACGACTTCGCGATCTGGAACCGCGCGCTCACGAACGACGAGCTGACCAGCATCTTCAAGTCGGGCACGCCGCTGTCGACGCTGCCCTGACCCCGATCACCCCCGATCACCCCCGATCACTCCCGATCACTCCCGAGCCCCAAGACAACAACGATTCCAGAGGATCAACTCATGCAAGTTCACACCCTTCTTTGCGCGCGCCTCGTGCCCGCGCTCGTTCTGGCCTGCGCCCTTTCCGCCTGCGGCGGCAGCGGAGGTGGCGGCGGCTTCGTCGGCGGCACACCCACGCCCCCTACCACGCCCACGCAACCCGACACCGGCGTTGCCCCCGTGAAGAGCTGCGCACCCTGAGCCCCGCCGAACCATGTCCAACCAAAACAACAAGCCCATGACGAACTCACGTCGCAAATTTCTCACCGGCACGGCCACAACCGGCGCCGCCGCCCTCGCGCTGACGGCCTTTCCGCCGAGCATCCGCCGCGCGCTCGCCATTCCGGCCAACAACAAGACCGGCACCATCCAGGACGTCGAACACATCGTGATCCTGATGCAGGAGAACCGTTCGTTCGACCAATACTTCGGCACGCTGATGGGCGTGCGCGGCTTCGGCGACCGCTTCACCATTCCGCTGCCCAAGGGCCTGAACGTGTGGCAGCAGAGCGATGCCACCGGCAAGCCCATCCTGCCCTACCACCTCGACAGCCGCAAAGGCAACGCACAACGCGTGAGCGGTACCCCCCACTCCTGGAGCGACGGCCAGAACGCCTGGGACGGCGGGCGCGCCTACCAATGGCCGCGCTACAAGACCAATGCGTCGATGGGCTACTTCAAGGAGGCCGAGGTAACGTTCCAGTTCGCGCTGGCCAATGCCTTCACGCTGTGTGACGACTACCACTGCAGCATGCACACGGGCACCAACTCGAACCGCATGTTCCACTGGACCGGCACCAACGGCCCCACGGGCGCCAACGTGGCCACCGTCAACAACGAATGGGACGACATCGGCCCGTCCACCACCGGCTACGAGTGGAAGACCTACCCCGAGCGGCTGCAGGAAGCCAAGGTCAGCTGGATCATCTACCAGAGCCTGCCGGACAACTTCACCGACAACCCGTTGGCCGGCTTCAAGCAGTACCGCAAGGCCAACGAGGATTCGGGCAAGCCGGTGAGCAACGACGGCCCGTCGCCCGCCTACGACCCGGCCAGCGACGACGCCGGCAACCCGCTCTACAAGGGCATTGCCAACACCATGCCCGACGGCGGCTTCCTCGAGCAGTTCCGCCAGGACATCAAGAACGGCAAGCTGCCGAAGGTGTCGTGGATCGTTGCACCCGCGGCCTACTCCGAGCACCCCGGCCCCTCGAGCCCGGTGCAGGGCGGCTGGTACATCCAGGAAACGCTGGACGCGCTCACCGCCGTGCCGGACGTGTGGAGCAAGACCGTGCTGCTCATCAATTTCGACGAGAACGATGGCTACTTCGATCACTACCCCTCGCCGGCCGCGCCCTCGCTCAACCCCGACGGCTCGATGGCCGGCAAGACCACGCTGCCCGAGGCCGACCTCGCCGCGGAACGCTTCACGCACCCGAAGCCGCCGGGCACCAGCAGCCAGCCCGCACCCGACGGCCGCGTGTACGGCCCCGGCGTGCGCGTGCCGATGTATATCGTCTCGCCGTGGAGCCGCGGCGGTTGGGTCAATTCGCAGGCCTTCGACCACACCTCGGTGATCCGCTTCATCGAGGCACGCTTCGGTGTGAAGGAGCCCAACATCTCGCCGTTCCGCCGCGCTGTGTGCGGCGACCTCACCAGCGCATTCAACTTCGCCACGCCCAACACGGAAGCACTGCCCACGCTGACGGGACGCACGACCAAGGCTGACGCCGACAAGCTGCGTGCCGACCAGCAGGCCCTGGCGCAAGTGGCATTGCCGCTCGACCCGCAACTGCCGCGCCAGGCCACCGGCACACGCCCCTCGCGCGCCCTGCCATACGAGCTGCACACGAGCGCGCGCGCCGACGTCATCAAGGGCCAGATGCGGCTGATCTTCAAGAACAGCGGCAAGGCCGCGGCCGTGTTCCATGTGTACGACAAGCTCAACCTCGACCGCCTGCCGCGCCGTTACATGGTCGAGCCCGGCAAGACGCTCGACGACACGTGGAACCCCACGACCGACAACAGCGGCTTCTACGACCTGTGGGTGCTCGGGCCGAACGGCTATCACCGCCACTTCAAGGGCGACCTCAACCGGCTTCGCGCCGGCGGCGCACCCAACCCCGAAGTGCAGGTGTGCTACGACATTGCAAACGGCAACGTGTACCTGGAAATGCTCAACGGCGGTGGTGGCGCCTGCAAGTTCACAGTGCGCGCCAAGGCCTACCGCGACGACGGCCCGTGGAACGCCACGGTGAACGGCGGCGGCAAGGCCGAGCAGCTGTGGGTGCTGGCCAGCAGCGGCCAGTGGTACGACTTCGCCGTTACCTGCGATGCCGATCCGGCCTTCTATCGCCGCTTTGCCGGCCGCGTCGAAACCGGCAAGCACTCGGTGAGCGATCCGGCCATGGGTCTCGCCGATCTCTGACAACGGACGGGGCCAACGCACCTGCATCGGGATATTGGCCGGCACAATTGCACGGCCCCTGTGCCTGTTCACGTGCAACCGGGGCGGCTGTCACACTGACGCCGCCCTTTTTCTTTTTTACGCCGGCATTCCATGCTCCAAGAAGAACGATTCCTGCGCATCCGCAGCCTGCTCGCCACCTTCTCGCGACTCAGCGTCGAGCGCATCATGCAGGACCTCACGGTGTCGCGCGAAACGGTGCGTCGCGACCTGCTCGAACTCGAAGGCCTGGGCGAACTGCGCCGCGTGCACGGCGGTGCCGTTGCCATCAAGGCGGAGCCCGAGCCGCCGCTCGCGGTGCGGCTGGTGGCGCGCCAGCGCGAAAAGCGCGCCATTGCCAAGGCCGCCGTCGCACTGCTGCGGCCGGGGCAGACCATCTTCATGGATGCGGGCAGCACCATGTCGATCTGCGCGGAAGAGATCGGCACGCTGAGCGGCATGACGGTCATCACCAACTCGCTGAACATCGCGCTCAAGCTCGCGGGCGCGGGCGAAGGCCGCCTCACCGGCAACCAGACCATCCTGCTGGGCGGCCAGACCGACGTGAAAACGCAAGCCACCTTCGGCGACACCACGGTGGAGGCCATCCGCCGCTATCGCGCCGACGTCGCGCTGCTGTCGCCGGTGGGTCTTCACGCCAAGCATGGCGCGATGAGCTTCGAGCACCACGAAGCCACCGTGGCACGCGCGATGGCCGAGCAGGCGCAGCAGCTGGTGCTGCTGGCCGACCACGCCAAGATCGGCCAGGCCAGCCGCGTGACCTATGCGCGAACGACGGACATCGATGTAGTGGTCACCGATGCCAAGGCGCGCGAGCTGCCGGGACTGTCGGCGCTGCGCAAAGCGTGCGAGCGGGTGATAGTGGCCTGAGGCGCATCGCATGCTGCGAGCGGACGCTTCCCCTGCCTCGCGATGGACGATGGCGGCCCTGGGTGCCGCAGCCTTCTTGCTCGCATCCGCGCCGGGACCGGCTTCCGCTGCATCGGGCTGCCTCGAAACGGCCACGCAAGCCCCCTCACCGTCGCGCGCAGTCGCGATGGCGACCTTCGCACTGCAGGAGCACGAGGCCTTCGGCGGCCAGACCATGGACGCCGAAGGCCGCATGACCGAAGCCGGCGACTCGGAGGCCGAGGACACGCGCCGCACGGTGCCGGGCCTCGCACCATGGCAGCGGGTGCTGGGCTACTGGCAGGCCGTCGATCCGCAGCTCCCGTCGCTCGTGCGCTTCGGCGCACTGCGGGGCGCCGACCGGCACCTGCTGATGCAGGCGTTGAACGAGGCGACGGCCGGGCGCCTGCAGGGCATGGGCGTCGGCCCCAGCGAGGGACTTGATTCAGTGGAGCTGCGCGCCGTTCAGGCCGCGCTGAGCCGGGTCGCGGTGATCGACACGCCCTGGTCCGCGGCCTTCATCAGCTGGCTGGCGCGGCAGGCCGGGTTGGCGGACGACGAATTCGTGTTCTCCGAAGCGCATGTCGACTATGCGGGCGCCGCGTGGCAGGCCGGCATCGAAGAGGCCGCGGGCCACCCCACGCGCTACGCCCTGCGCGCCTGCGACCTGAGGCGCACGCCACCGCGCGTCGGCGACCTGGTCTGCCAGGCACGCGGCGCGGGCGCCGGGCTCGATACCTTCGACAAGATCGGTGAAGTGCTGGCCGCGCGGGACACCGGCGGCGAGCCGTTGCCCATGCATTGCGACGTGGTGGTGGCCGTGGATGCCACGGGCTTCGACACCGTGGGCGGCAACGTGCTGCAGTCGGTCACGCGGCGCCGGCTCGACTTTGCGCCGGGCACGCGCTGGCTGGACCCGAGCTACCTGCCCGAGGGATGCACGCCGGGCGCGCCGGGGTGCATCGATCGCCACATGAGCCGCCAGCCCTGGTCGCTGCTGCTGCAGTGGCGCTGAGCGCGCTCAGGCTTCCTTGTAGTACGCCTCGACTGTGCCCTTGAGCTTGAGCAGCAGCGGCTTGCCCTTGCGGTCGAGCGTCTTGCCTGCAGGCACCTTGATCCAGCCTTCGCTGATGCAGTATTCCTCGACGTCGAGGCGGTCCTTGCCGTTGAAACGGATGCCGATGTCGTGCTCGAAGGCGGCGGCCACGTGGTGCGGGCTGCGCGGATCGATGGAGAGGTGGTCGGGAAGGGGTGGGCGGGGAGTGGCTTCTGTCATGGCGCGTGATGATAGGGGCTCCCGGGCCCTGCCCTATCGCCGCTTCTTCGCGGGCCTTGCAGGCGGCTTGGGCGCGAAGCCCAAGGCGGCGCGTGCCAGCGCGTCGGCCTCGCCATTGCGGTGGCGCGGAATCCACTGCACGCGCACGTCGTCGAAGCTGCCGAGCAAGGCGCGGGCATCGTTGAAAAGGTCGGCCAGGCGCTCGATCGGTTTCGCCCCGGTCGGGCCGAGCTGTTCGACCAGGATGCTGTTGTCGCTGTAGGCCCGCACCGCCGTCGCACCGCGCTCGCGCAGGTCTTGCAGCGCCAGCGTCAGCGCCCGCAGTTCGGCCTCGTTGTTGCAGCCGGTGGCATGCGTGGCTTGCGACAGCGTGTGGCGCGTTCCGTCGGGCGCGGTGATGACGGCGCCAATGCCCATGCGCCCCGGGTTGGGCATGGCGCTGCCGTCGCAGTAGACGGTCCACGGAAGGCTGTGTGGCCTGGCTTCTCCTGCGCTCATTCAGCAGTTGCCGCGCTTGATGCCCGCGAGGTTCTGGCAGGGCCGCTGGCCGGGCGGCGGCCCCGGGTCGTTCACATGCGGCGGCGGACGTCGGATAGGGCGCACGCCGTCGTAGTACGGATCGGGGCTCAGGATGACGACGGCCGGGGGATCGGCCGCCGCGGGCTGCGTGTCGGCGGGATAGCGCGGGATGATGGCCGGGCCCGAAGGCGGATTGCTGGCCACCTGGCTGGGCGGTGCAATCGGTGCTGCGGGGGTCGGCGCCGGTGTGTAGTCTGGCCGGCGCGCCTCGGCGGGCGGCGATTCGAGGATCGGCACCTGCCGCGACTGCTTGCTGCCCGCCGGACAGGCGACGTTGGTGTAGGAGATGGCCCCGCTGGCGTCCGTGCAGCGCACCACCTCAGCCGCCTGTGCGCCCAGCGCCGCAGCGAAGATCGTGAGGGAGGCAGCCAAGGTGCGCATCGGTCGATTTTTCGGCAGGGTTGCAGTCAGGTCAAACACCCGGGGACCGCCCCGGGTCATCCACTGTAGCCGTTGCGGGCCCGATGCGCACCTGCGGCATGATCGCGGCATGGACAACCACCGCCCGCACCCGCTCGTCATCGTCAAGCTCGGAGACACCTTCGAGGCCCTGCGCACGCAGCGCGGCGACTTCGAGCACTGGATTGCCGACGGGCTCGACACGCGCGCGCTGCCCCTGCTGGTGGTCGACCCGCGCCGCGGCGACGCCCTGCCCGACCCGGCCGAGGTGTCGGGCGCGGTCGTCACCGGTTCGCACGCGATGGTGTCGCACCGCGAACCCTGGAGCGAGACCACGGCCGCCTGGCTCGCGCAACTCGTGGCGCACGACACGCCAGTGCTCGGCATCTGCTACGGCCACCAGTTGCTCGCGCATGCGCTCGGCGGCGAGGCCGGCGACCACCCGCAGGGCGCGGAGGTCGGCACCGTGACCGTCACGCTCGACGATGCCGCCGCTACCGACCAGTTGCTGCGCGGCCTGCCCGCGCAGTTCCCGGCCCACGCGGTGCACTGGCAGAGCGCTCTGCGCCTGCCCGAAGGTGCTGTGCGGCTGGCCGGCAACGACCACGAGCCGGTGCATGCGTTCCGTGCGGGCGACCATGCCTGGGGCGTTCAGTTCCACCCCGAGTTCGATGCCGACGTCATGCGCGGCTACATCGACCAGCTGGCCGACGGCCTGGCTCGCGCCGGCACCGACCCGGCCGCACTGCGCGAGCACGTGATCCAGACCGACGCAGCAGCCAGCCTGCTCGGGCGATTCGCACGGATCGTCGAAGCGCATCACGGCGTCTGACGCCCTGCGCTGACAAGAAGCGCGTTTCGCTTCGGTTAAGGTGCGGTCCATTCGCCGTTTGCCCAACCCATCCTTCATGACCACTCCCTCCCCCGCGCCGACCCGCAAGCATTTTTCGATGCTCCGGGAATTCCACCTGGCCGATGCCTTCACGCTCGGCAATGCAGCCTGCGGGGTGGGCGCGGTGTTCCTCGCGATGGCCTTCATGGCGAGCCAGTCGCTCGCGCAGTTCCTGTGGTCGGCCGCGCTCGCGCCGGCAGCGTTCATCTTCGACGTGCTCGACGGCCGCATCGCGCGCTGGCGCCAGACGCAATCCGCGCTCGGGCGCGAGCTCGACTCGCTGGCCGACATCATCTCCTTCGGCATGGCGCCCGCCGCGCTCGGCTTCGCGGCCGGGCTGAACGGCGGCTGGGACTGCGTGATCCTGATCTATTTCGTGGGCTGCGGCGTGAGCCGGCTCGCGCGCTTCAACGTGACGGCCGAGTCACTGTCGGCCGGCTCCGACAAGGTGAAGTACTTCGAGGGCACCCCCATCCCGACCAGCGTGGTGCTGGTGGGCGTGCTGGCATACGCGGCCTGGCAGGGCCACATCGGCAGCGCCTTGTGGGGCGGCGCCTGGGTCATCGGGCCGTGGCAGTTGCATCCGCTCACGCTGCTCTTCGCGCTCTCGGGCACGCTCATGATCAGCAAGACGCTGCGAATCCCGAAGTTCTGACCGCTCACTCGACTCGGCGCGGCGTGCCGCGCTTGTGACAACGCGCGGCAAAGGTACGTCCTTTAATCGGCTTCCTTGTTCCTTTCCAATAAGAGAGACGCCCGCATGACATCGAAGAACGCCACGCCTTCCCGGTTTTCGCTCACGGCCCTTTCCGTGGGCCTGGTCGCCCTGCTTGCCGCCTGCGCGAGCACGCCGCCGCCCGGCGGGCGTAGCGTGACCATCGAGCGCACCACCTTCGGCATTCCGCACATCACCGCACCGGACTACGAGGGCTTGGCGTACGGCAGCGCCTATGCGCATGCGCAGGACAACGTCTGCCAGACGGCCGAGCACCTGCTCACGCTGCGCGGCGAGCGCTCGCAGTTCCTGGGCGCGCAGAACACCGGCGACCTGGGCCTGGGCCGCGCGCCGAATGCGCAGATTGACCTGTTCATCCGCTATCACATGGACGACGCCGCGCTGGCGCGTGCAGGCGCTACCACGAGCCCCGACGTGCAGGCCGCGCTGCGCGGCTACGTGGCCGGCTACAACCGCTACCTGCAAGACGCCGGCCCCAACGGGTTGCCCGAAGCCTGCCGCGGCAAGCCCTGGGTGCGGCCGATGACGGCCGGCGACCTGTCGCGCGCCACCGAGATGTCGATGATCCAGGGCGGCCTGGGCGCGCTGGCCGGCGCCGTGCTCGCCGCGGTGCCGCCCGCCCCCGGCGCCAAGACCAGTGCCGCGCCGGTGGACCTGAAGGAAGCCGTGGCCGAAATCGGCCGCCACAGCTTCAACGCCAACCCCGAGGGCGGCGAGCTCGGCTCCAACGGCTGGGCGTTCGGGCGCAACGCCACGCCGGACGGCCGTGGCCTGCTGCTGGGCAACCCGCACTTTCCATGGACCGGCACCAACCGCTTCTGGGAGATGCACCTCACCATCCCCGGCAAGCTCGACGTGATGGGCGCCACCGGCGGCCTGAGCCCGGTGGTGGCCATCGGCTTCAACAAGGACGTGGCCTGGACGCACACCGTATCGACCGGCAAGCGCTTCACGCTGTACGAACTGAAGCTCGACCCCGCCGACCCGACGGTGTACCTGGTCGACGGCCAGCCGAAGAAGATGGTCGCGCGCACCGTGGCACTGCCCGCCGCGGCAACTGGCAGCGGCACGCCGCCGGTGCAGCACACCTTCTATTCGACCGACTGGGGCCCGGTGATCTCGCTGCCGCGCGCCGGCCTGGGCTGGACCGCGCAGAAGGCCTACGCCATCCGCGACGCCAACACGCTCAATGTGCGCTCGGCCGAGAGCTGGATGAAGATGGCGCTGGCCCGCAACGTGGCCGAGCTGCGTGCCGCCATGGGCAACCAGGGCATGCCGTGGATCAACACCATCGCGGCCGACCGCGACGGCAACGCGATGTACGCCGACCTGTCGGTCGTGCCCGACGTATCGGCCGACATGCTCAAGAGCTGCGCGCCCTCGCCCGCCGCTGCCGCGCTGCTCAACGCGGCAGGGCTGCCAGTGCTCGATGGCTCGCGCAGCGCCTGCGCGTGGAACCGCGACAGCACGGCCGCAGCGCCCGGCATCATCGCGCCGGCGCGCATGCCGGTTCTCATCACACCGGACTACGTGCAGAACAGCAACGACAGCTTCTGGCTCAGCAACCCCGACACCGCGCCGATGGCTGGCGTGTCGCCGTTGGTGGGCCCGGTGGGCGTACCGCAGCGGCTGCGCACGCGCAGCGCGATCATGGAAATCCGGGGCCGGCTCGCGGGCAGCGACGGCCTGCCCGGCAACCGCATGGGCGCGGCCGAGCTGCGCAGCGTGATCTTCCGCGACAGGAACCTCGCGGGCATGCTGGTGATGAACGACCTGCAGGCCGCCTGCAGTGCCGCCGGCAACACGCTCACCACCGATCAGGCGCTCGGCTGCCGCGTGCTCACCGCCTGGGACCGCACCAGCAATGCCGACTCGAAGGGCGCACCGCTGTTCCGCGAGTTCTGGCGCAAGACGAAGGACGTGCCCAAGGTCTGGCGCGTGCCGTTCGACCCCGCGCAGCCGGTGACGACGCCGGCCGGGCTCGACATGGCCACGCCGGCCACGCGCGAGGCCGTGTTCAAGGCGCTGGGCGACGCGGTCGGCATCCTGCGCACCGCCGGCTTCGCGGCCGACGTGCCGCTGGGCGTGCCGCAGTCGCGCCTGGTGCGCGACCAGAAGATCGCGCTGCACGGCGGCGACGAGTTCGAGGGCGTGCTCAACAAGCTGGAGTCGCAGGGCCAGTCGCTGATCGACCCGAAGGGCTACAACGTCAACTATGGCAGCAGCTACATGCAGGTCGTGACCTTCGACGCCAACGGCCCGGTCGCTCAAGGCCTGCTGACCTACGGCCAGAGCAGCGACCCGGCTTCGCCGCACGCCTACGACCAGTTGCCGCTGTTCGCGGCCAAGCAATGGCACCCGCTGCCTTTCCACCCCGCCGACGTGCGGGCGCAGCGCGAGGGCACGCCGTTGCAGCTCGCGTACTGACACCACCCCATCCATGTCACAGCAAACCGCCCTTTCCCACACCGCCGCGAGCGGGCTCGACGAGCTGATCCGCATCGCGGCGGCGAAACCGCTGTCGCCAGCCTGCGATCACTTCTACTTCCTGCGCCACGGGCAGACCGGCCGCAATGCGTTGCGCATCTTTCAGGCGGTGGACGAGCCCCTGAGCGAGCTTGGTCTGCAGCAGGCCGCGCGCGCCGCCGGGCTGCTGGCCGGCGAGCCGATCAGCACCGTCGTGTGCAGCGACGCGCGGCGCGCGCACGACACCGCGTACACCGTGGCCACGACGCTGAAGCTCGTACCGGCAGCGCAGGCTGCGCTGCGCGAGCGCAACTTCGGCGCGCTGATCGGCACCTCGTCCGCCAACATCGACTGGGCCTGCGAGCCCGAGGGTGGCGAAACGCTCACGCAGTTCGTCACCCGCACGCGCGACGCGCTCGACACAGCCCTGCGGCTGCCCGCCCCGGTGCTGGTGGTGGCGCACGGCGGCACGCTCTACGCGCTGGCCGCCCTGCTGGGCGTGCCTGTCGACATCGGCCTGCTCGGCAATGCGCAGCCCTTGCGTTTCGAGCGCCGCGGCCCCACATGGGCCGTGACGCCGCTGCTGCGGCAAGCCGACGGCGACGCAGCCCTGGCCTAGCCGCCCCCATAGCCCCCGTAGCCCCCGGGCCTTGTTGCCGTCCACCCAACGAACCGCCAAACACCATGGAATTCAAGGACTACTACAGCGCACTGGGCATCGACCGCACCGCGTCCGACGACGAAGTGCGCAAGGCCTACCGCAAGCTCGCCCGCAAGTACCACCCCGACGTCAGCACCGAGCCTGACGCCGAGAAGCGCATGCGCGACCTCAACGAGGCCAAGGACGTGCTTGGCGACAAGGAAAAGCGCGCCGCCTACGACGCGCTGGCCGACCGCGTCGCGCGCGGAGGCCACCCCGAGGGCGACTTCCAGCCGCCGCCGGGCTGGGACGAAGGCTTCGAGTTTCACCGCGGCCCGCGCCAGGGCCCGGCCGACCATGCCGACTTCAGCGAGTTCTTCTCGTCGCTGTTCGGCGAGGCCGAACGCCGCGGCGCCGCGCGCCAGAACTTCCGCGCGCGCGGCGAAGACCATCACGCGGCCATCGAGATCACGCTCGAAGACGCGCTCAACGGCGCCGAACGCGAGATCACGCTGCGTGCGCAGACCGTCGACGCACAGGGCCACCCGCAGTGGGAGAACCGCACGCTCAGCGTGAAGATCCCGCCAGGCGTGCACCCGGGCCAGTTCATCCGCCTCGCGGGGCAAGGCATGCCCGGCCACGGCGGCGAGCCGCCGGGCGACCTGTACCTCGAAGTGCGCATCGCGCCGCACAAGCTGTACCGCGTGGAAGAGCGCGACCTGTACATGACGCTGCCCATCACGCCCACCGAGGCCGCGCTGGGCGCACAGGTGCAGGTGCCAACACCTACCGGCGGCGTGGTCGAAGTGACCGTGCCGCGCAACGCGCGCAACGGCCTGAAGCTGCGGCTCAAGGGCCGGGGCTTCGCAGGCAAGACGCCCGGTGACCTGTACCTGCTGCTCGACATTGCGCTGCCGCCCGCCGACAGCGACGATGCGCGCAAGGCCTACGAACAGCTGGCGCAAGCCACGGCATCGTTCCACCCACGCCAGCATCTGGGAGTCTGAGCATGGTGAATTTCACTGTCACAACCGCCACCGCCGTCAGCGCCTCGCAACCGCTCGCGGCGAGTGAACTGGCGCACGCCGTTGGCGCCGACACCGCCTGGGTCGTGCAACTGGTCGAGGTCGGCATCCTGCGGATCGAAACGACCGAGACCCAGCCCGAGCGCTGGCAGTTCTCCAGCGCCGACCTGCAGCACGCGCTCGAAGCTCGCCGGCTGGAGCGCGACTTCGGCGTGGGGCTCGACGCCGCCGCGCTGATCCTCGACCTGCAGCACGAGGTGCGCCGGCTCAAGGCGGTGCTGCAGGCGCGCGGCCTGCGCTGAGCTACTGCATCTGCTGCAGGTTGCCGATGCGCACCAGCATCTCGGTGAACATCTGCAGATCGGCGTCGAGGTCGGGCACTTCCTTGTACTCCTTGGCGTTGTGCCCCGTGTACTTCTTGCCGGGCATGCCGGGGCCGAAGCTGATCGCGTTGGGCATCTGCTTGGCCGTGGTGGCGCCGGCGGCGGACACCGGCTTGGCTTCGAGGCCGGTGGTGTCGCCGTAGATGTTGAGCAGCGTCGTCAGCCACTGGCCAGAAGGGTCGCGCGCCATCCAGTTGCCCTGGTCGTACTTGATCTCGACGCTGGCCTTGTTCGCGGCGGCCCAGTCGTTGATCTTCGCGGTGACTTGCGTCTTGAGTTCTTCGGGCGTGCGGCCGCGCGGCATGCGCGTGTTGACCGCCACGACCAGCCGGCCGTCGGCACCGGTGCGAATCAGGTTGGGAGAAAAGGTCAGTGGCCCCATGAAGTCGTCCCTGTAGCCCAGGCCGATCTTCTCGCCAAGGTAGCCGGTACCGTAGAGCGCGTCGACGTACTTCACCGCCTTCAAGAACTGGTTGTCGGCCAAGGTCACGCCGGACTCCAGCAGGAACAGGCCCAGCCGCGGCAGCGGATTCACGCCGTTCTGGGGCTCCGAGCCATGGGCCGACGTGCCGGTGACCTTGATGGCGATGCTGTCCCCGTCACGCGTGATGGCAATCGCAAACTTGCCGCCCTGCGGTTCGTACTTCTGCAGGAAGGCCGGTTTCGCGGCTTCGAGTTTTGCGAGCACTGCCGCAAGGTCGCCGCCCTTGAGCGTGGCTGTGGCAGTCTGTGAAATCGCATTGACTGCGGCGGCGGCGCCCATGTCGGTAATCGCAGTGACTGAGGCATCGGTCTTCTCCGCGGGGAAGAACACGCTCAGCGAGCCCGCGCCTTTCTCGGCCACGACTGCGGGGTAGCCACTGTCGAGCACGATGTTGTAGGCCGGCAGCGGCACCTTGCCGCGGTAGTACTCCATAGCGTCGCCGCCGGTTTCCTCGGTGGTCTCGATCATCAGGCGCATGGTGCGCTGGATCGGCAGGCCGCTTTCCTTCACCGTCTTCATTGCGTAGAGCACAGCGGCAATCGAGCCCTTGTCGTCGATGGTGCCGCGGCCGTAGAGGCGGTCGCCCACGCGCACCATGGTGAACGGATCGAGCCGCGTGCCGTCGTCGAGCACCCACTCGGACAGCACGGCGGGCACCACATCGGAATGCGTGAGGATGCCGAACTCTTCAGTGCCCTTGCCCTTGAGGCTGACTTCGAAGATGCGGTTGTCGACGTTGCGGTACGCAAGCCCGAAGTCGCGCGCCATCTTCTCGACCAGCTTGCCGAAGTCGATGATCGTCGGGTTTTCGTGCGGCGGAATCTGCACGTTGCGCGCCGTCGGCAGCGCCACCATGGCACCGAGGCTCGCGATCACAGCCTTCTGGTTGTGCAGGCGGTTGTACAGGCCCAGCAGGCGCGCGATGTTGGTGAGGTCGTCGCCGGCCAGCGGAGCCTTCTTGCGATAGGCGGCCACCGCGGGTTTCAGCTCGGGGTTGGCCTTCTCGGCCTGGGCCAGAAAAGCGTTGAAGCTGGACGCGGGCTTGCCGCCTTGCCAGGCTGCGGCCAACTGGTCGAGCGCGGGTTTCTTGAGCGTCTCTGCGAAGGCCGGTGCGGTGAGGCCAACTGCCATCAAGCCCATGGTGAGGGCCGGCAACGAGAAGCGAAATTGCAGCATGTGCGTGACTCCCTTTTCACAAAAATGGAAGCCTTCGACGATACCCGAGCCACGCGTTGCGACAGGGCCCTGCGCACTACGAAGAAACGTTGCGCACTAGTGAAAAAGCGCGGCTTTAAGTTCGCCAACCCCACGCGTTACTGCATCTGCTGCAGGTTGCCGATGCGCACCAGCATCTCGGTGAACATCTGCATGTCGGCGTCGAGATCGGGCACTTCCTTGTACTCCTTGGCGTTGTGCGCCGTGTACTTCTTGCCGGGCATCGCGGGGCCGAAGTTGATGGCGTTGGGCATCAGCTTCGCGGTGGTGCTGCCGGCCGTGGGCACCGGCTTGGCCTCGAGGCCGGTGGTGTCGCCGTAGATGTTCAACAGGGTCGAGAGCCACGCGCCCTTGGGGTCGCGCGCCATCCAGTTGCCCTGGTCGTAGGCGACCTCGAGCTTCACGTTGTTCGCACTCGCCCACGCGTCGATCTTCGACGTGACCTGCGCCTTCAGCTCGTCGGGTGTGCGCCCGCGCGGCATGCGCGCGTTGACCGTGACTTCGAGCCTGCCGTCGCCGCCCATGCGCACGAGGTTGGGCGAGAAGGTCAGCGGGCCCATGAAGTCGTCGGCATAGCCCAGGCCCATCTTCTCGCCGAGGTAGCCGGTGCCGTAGAGCGCGTCGATGTACTTCACGGCCTTCAGGTAGTGGTTGGCGGCCAGTGGCACTCCGGACTCCTGCAGGAACAGCGCGAGGCGCGGCAGCGGGTTCACGCCCTCCTCTGGCCGTGAGCCGTGGGCCGAGACGCCCGTCACTTTCAGCTCGACGCTATCAGTGCCGCGCGAGATGTCGATGGCGAACTTGCCGCCCAGCCCTTCGTACTTCTGCAGGAAGGCCGGCTTTGCTGCTTCGAGCTTCGCGAGCACGGCCACAAGATCGCCGCCCTTGAGCGTGGCCATCGCCGTCTGCGAAATCGCGTTGGCTGATGCGGCGCCGCTCATGGCTGTGATGGCGGTCGATGCACCATCCGCCTGCTCTGCCGGGAACAGCACCTTCAGCGCGCCCGAGCCCTTCTCGGCCACCACGGCCGGGTACTTGCTGTCGAGCACGATGTTGTAGGCCGGCAGCTGCGTCTTGGTGCGGTAGTACTGCATCGCATCGCCGCCGGTTTCCTCGGTGGTCTCGATCATCAGGCGGATGCTGCGTTCGATGGGCAGGCCGCTTTCCTTCACGGCCTTCATCGCATAGAGCACGGCGGCGATGGAGCCCTTGTCGTCGATGGTGCCGCGACCGTAGAGAAAGTCGCCCACTCGGGTCATCTTGAAGGGGTCGAGCCGCGTGCCGTCATCGAGCACCCACTCGGACAGCACCGCGGGCACCACGTCGGAATGCGTGAGGATGCCGAACTCCTCGCTGCCCTTGCCCTTCAGGCTGACTTCGAAGATGCGGTTGTCGACGTTGCGGTAGGCCAGCCGGAAATCATTCGCCATCTTCTGCACCAGCTGGCCGAACTCGATGATCGGCGCGCTCTCATGGGGTGGCACCTGCACGTTGCGCACCGTCGGAATCGCCACCATGGTGCCGATGCTCGCAATCACTGCCTGCTGGTTCTTCAGGCGGTTGTAGAGACCAAGCAGGCGCGCGATGTTGACGAGGTCGTCGCCGGCCAGCGAGGCCTTCTTGCTGCGGTACGCATTCACGCTGCCCTGCAATGCGGGCTGGCTCTTTGCGGCCTGCGCAAGGAAGGCGTTGAAGTCCGCGGGCGGCTTGCCGGCCTGCCACGCGGCGGCGAGCTGATCGAGTTGGGGCTTCTTGATCGTTTCGGCGTGCGCCTGCGCACCAAGGGCGAGCGCGACGCCCAACGAAAGCGCCGACAATGAAAATCGAAAATGCTGCATCAGGGTCTCCCTCTCATTCTGAAAACATCTCCGAAGATAGCCGAGCGAAGAAACGAACAATGAGCAAAAGCACCGACAAGATCCGCTGCGCCTGGGCCCAGACCGACCCGCTGCTGACCGCCTATCACGACGCCGAATGGGGCGTGCCCGAGCACGACAGCCGCGCGCTGTGGGAAAAGCTCATGCTCGACGGCTTCCAGGCCGGCCTCTCGTGGCTCACCATCCTGCGCAAGCGCGACGCGTTCCGCAAGGCCTTCAAGGGCTTCGTGCCGGAGAAGATCGTCAAATTCACCGAGGCCGACGTCGAGCGGCTGATGCAGGACGCCGGCATCGTGCGTTCACGCTCGAAGATCGAGGCCACCATCGGCAACGCGCGCGCCTACCTCGCGATGCAGGCGGCGGGCGAAGATTTCTCCGAATTCATCTGGGGCATGGCGGGCGGCAAGCCCATCGTCAACCGCACCGGCAGCGTGCCAGTAAAGACGCCGCTGTCGGAGGATATTTCCGCAGCGCTCAAGAAGCGCGGCTTCAAGTTCGTGGGCCCCGTCATCGTCTACGCGTGGATGCAGGCGACAGGCATCGTGGACGACCACGCGCACGACTGCCACCGGCACGGCGCCAAACACAAACCCAAGCCCCAATGAAAAAACCGGACGCTGCTTTCGCAGGTCCGGTTTCTTGTTGACGTGTGACTGAAGCGGCTTGCGCCGCCTTCAATTACAGGCCGGCTTGACGCGTGAAGGTCAGGCCCTTCGCTTGCGAGGGGATCACGCTGCCAGCGAAGGTTTCGGGACGCAGGTTCTGACCCGGTGCGTGTGCAGCGGCAACAGCCTCGCTGCGAACAGTGGCTCGGTCGACCGAAGCGGCCAGGGCGGGCGTTGCGGTCGACGCAGCGCCTTCGTTGTCGCCATAAGCGTTACCGGCACGGGCAGCTGCCGCGGCTTGGGGCGCCACTTCGGCGCGGCTGTAGCCGGAGGTCAGGGGCTGAACGCCTTCGTAGGTTTCTGCATGGGCGCCAGCGGCGGCGAGCAGGGACAGAGCGGCGGCGGCGAGGATGTTCGAGGTCTTCATTTCAATTCCTTCTTCATTGGGCTTTTGGGTGCCCCAAGTGTGCACCGCGATTCCAAGGGTTAACCCCCATGCAATCGAATCGCAGTGTTCATGAAATTGAAACAATGAACGGGAACTTTCAATCGAGGCTAACTCAACTGCCCTTTCGGTCGCCAGGAATGCGGTTAGTTTGTGTACTTTTCCTCTAGCCCGTCAAGTGACGGGCATCGCGCAAACAAATCCATGCACGTTGCATGCCAGCCACCGAGCCTTGCAAGTTCTCTGCCTCTCCAATGGGCCGGTCCGCGAAATTTGCACAATTCGCAATTCAAGAAATATCGCGCCCATAATGAAGGTCTGTCTAAGCAAATTATTGCGAACGGGCTTCGCCGTATTTGCGAATCTTGCAAATAACTGGATCAAACGATGAAGAAGACTTTCATGGGCGTGCGGCTGCGCAGCCTGCGCGAGGAGCGCGGCCTGAGCCAGCTCGCGCTCGCGCAGCAGCTGGGCCTGTCGCCCAGCTACCTGAACCAGATCGAGCAGAACCAACGGCCGCTCACGGTGCCGGTGCTGCTGCGCCTGCATGCCACGCTGGGCGTCGACATCCAGGCCTTCTCGGAAGACGAAGAAGCGCGCCTCATCGCCAGCCTGCGCGAAGCGCTGGCCGACAACCCCGGCGGCGATGCCGTCGCGCTGGCCGAGCTACGCGAAGTCGCCACGCAGATGCCGGCCGTGGGCCGCGCGCTGGTTGCGCTGCACCAGCGCCACCGCGATGCGATGGAACGGCTCGAGGCATTGGCGGGCGAACTCGGCGACGGCCGCGGCGATCTCGCGCGGATGCCGCAGGCGCGGCCCATGCCCTTCGAGGAAGTGCGCGACTTCTTCTTCGCACATCAAAACCACATCGCGCCACTCGACGAAGCAGCCGAAGCCCTCGCCGCGCAATGGCGCCTGCGCGAAGGCAACCCCGGCGACCGCCTCGCGCGCCAGTTGCTCGATGCGCATGGCGTGCGGGTAGTGCCCGCCGAAGACGGAGAGGCCGGCGCGCAGCGGCGCTACGACCCAGCCACGCGCGTGCTGCGGCTCTCGCCCTACCTGGAGCCCGGGCAGCATGCATTCCAGCTCGCCACGCAGCTGGCCTTCTTCGAGGTGGGCGACATGCTCGACGAGCTGGTGGCCGCCGCGCCGCTGTCGAGCGACACCGCCCGCTCGCTGGCGCGCATCGGCCTGGCCAATTACTTCGCCGCCGCGCTGCTGCTGCCCTACGGCGAGTTCCTCGAAACCGCCGAGCAGTTGCGCTACGACATCGACCAACTGGCGCGCCGCTTCGGCGTGGGCTTCGAAACCATCTGCCATCGCCTGAGCTCGCTGCAGCGGCCCGAGGCACGCGGCGTGCCCTTCTTCCTGATTCGCGTCGATCGCGCGGGCAACATCTCGAAGCGGCAATCGGCCACGCACTTCCACTTCTCGAAGACCGGCGGCACCTGCCCGCTGTGGAACGTGTACGAGGCCTTCGCGCAGCCGGGCCGCGTGCTCACGCAGCTCGCGCGCATGCCCGATGGTCGCGCCTACCTCTGGATTGCGCGCACCGTATCGCACGGCTATCGCGGCTACGGTTCGCCCAACAAGACCTTCTCGATCGGGCTGGGCTGCGACATCAGCCACGCCACGCGGCTGGTCTATTCAAAGGGCATGGACCTGCGCGACCCCGATGTGCCCACGCCCATCGGCGCGGGCTGCAAGGTGTGCGAACGCGAGGCCTGCCCGCAGCGGGCGTTTCCGTTCGTGGGCCGGCCGCTCGACGTGGACGAGAACCAGAGCCGGTTCATGCCCTACGCGGCAGCACCGTCCGGCAACAACGCGATCGTCAGGAGCGCGGCCAGGCGCGCACCAGCGTCCGCAGCGCGACCCCGCCGCTCCCCTTGACCTCGGCGCGATAAGTGCCCACCAGCGCCTCGCGCTCGGCTGCGGCCTGCGGGTCGTTACGCCAAGCCAGCAAGGCGGCCACATCGGCATCGGGCAGCGCGGCGAGCAGCGCCTGCGTTACCTGCTTTTCGAACTCGCGTGCCACCAGCATCAGGTTGCGCGGGCGCGTCGACGTAACGCCGCGCGACCACAGCGTGTCGAGAGCCATGTCGAGCGTGCGGTCCGGCAGCGAGCTGAGTTGTCCGCCGTTGCCGCGCGCCAGTTGCTTGACCACCGCGCTCATCAGCAGCTGGCTAGAAAAGTCGATCTCGCGAACATCGGCCACGGCCATGCGTTCGAGCAGTTCGGTGCGCGCTAGGTCGGCCGGCTTGGCGCGCTCGCGATTGAAGAACTCGGCCCTGCCAGCCTCGCTCATCGCGGTGTAGTCAGTGCGCAGCTTCACGAAGCGGGCCAGGGCGGCCCGCAATTCGGGGCTGGGCGCCGCGCCGCCGCTGCCCGCCGAAGCCACCTCCTGCTGGATGGCGGACACAGATGCGGCAGTGTTGAACGCGCGCGTGGCGGCCGTGTCCAGCGCCTTGAGCGCCTTGTCGGCGATGGCCTGGTCATCGGGGTCAAGCAGTTCCTTTGCACCGCGCGCGACGGCGCCGGGCGCATAGGACGCTTGGTAGCGCGCCTGCACGCCTTCGAACTGCAGGAGTGCTTCCGCGCGGTTCTGCGCCCAGCCCATCAATGGGGCCAGAGACAGCAAAAGCAACAGGGAGAAACGGAGCGGGGAAAGACGGTTCGTGGAAAGCATGGTGCCATTATTGGCACACCTGCCCGCTCCCCACGTCGCGCCATCTTGTGAAGTAACGCAAAAGTTCAGGCTCGTCGCATGGAAGTCGAAACGCGTCCGTTCGCAGCCAGGCAACTGGATGTGAATGGTCACCAGGCATATGATTCAACCGAGATATTTCGCAAATTCGATTGAATAATTTTCATGCTCCAGTCGATCCTCGAAATACGTCATCTGCGCACGCTCATCGCGCTGCGCGACACCGGCAGCCTGGTGCGCGCGGCTCAACTGCTCAACCTCACGCAATCGGCGCTGTCGCACCAGATCAAGCTGCTCGAAGACCGCTACGACGCGCAGCTGTTCGAGCGCAAGTCGGTGCCGCCGCAGTTCAGCACCACCGGCCTGCGACTGCTGCAGCTGGCCGACACGGCGCTGCCGCTCATCGAAGAAGCCGAGCGCGACGTGGCGCGGCTCGCGCTGGGGCGCAGCGGCCAGCTGCGCATCGTGGTCGAGTGCCACGCCTGCTTCGACTGGCTCATGCCGGCAATGGATGCGTTCCGCCAGCGCTGGCCCGAGATCGAGCTCGACATCGTCTCGGGCTTTCACTCCGACCCGATCGCGCAGGTGATGCAGAACCGCGCCGAAGTGGCGATCGTGTCCAGGGAAGGCCCCGACGAAGCGGTGGACTATCACGCGCTGTTCCGCTTCGAAATCATGGCCCTGCTGGCCAACGACCATCCGCTGACGGCCAAGGCCTACCTCACGGCGCGCCACTTCACCGACCAGACGCTCATCACCTACCCCGTGCCCGATGAAGTGATCGACGTCGTGCGGCAGGTGCTGGCGCCTGCGGGCGCGGAGCCTGCGCACCGGCGCACGACCGAGCTCACGGTGGCGATGCTGCAGCTGGTGGCGAGCGGGCGCGGCTTGGCAACGCTGCCGCTGTGGGCGGTGCAGAACTACCTGGACCGCGGCTACGTCACTGCCCGGCGCGTGGGCAGCAAGGGCCTGACGGGACGGCTCTACATGGCGTGCACGCCGGGCACGTCGGAGCAGCCGTGGCTGGCGGACTTCGTGCGCGTCACGCGAGAGAACTGCTTCAAGAGCCTGTCGGGAATCGAGCTGCTCTGAGCTCTTTTCTTCTCTTCAGAACCGCGTGCCCACAGACAGCCGCACCATGTCCTGCGCGGTGAAGTTCACCTTCGGGTCGTAGGCCGCGCGAACGAACCAGCGCGGCCAGTCGTAGGTAACCGTCAGGCCCGCGCGACGAATGAACCGGCCATCGACAGTGCCCTGCTTGGCCAGCAGATCGACGGTCAAGCGTTGCCGCTCGGGCAGCGGCACGCGGTAGACCAGGTGCACGTCTTGCTGGTCGGGGTTCAGCCGGTTGTCGCGGATCAGCGAGAGCGACAGCGCCGTGCCGTCCGTCCACTTGTAGCCGCCATACACCGTATACGAATCGTTCGGGTCGAAGTTCAGGTTCGCGTAGTTGCGAAGGTTGGTGCGGCCCAGCCCCGTGCCGACGAACCAGCTGTCGCCGGTTTCCACCGCCAGGCTGCCGCCCACGAACCCACCCGAGGCGGCCTGCAACGACGGCAGCACCCGCACCGGCCCCAGCGTGAAGGTGTGGTCCCATCCCACGCGCGGCTGCGCAAAGTCGAGCACCGGCGAGCGGAACCAGCCGATCCAGACATTGCCGTCGCCGTAGGTGTAGCGCAGGTTCATGTCCAGCCCCGGCCCCGCGGGCAGGCCGCCGCCGGAAACCCGGTAGGCGCCCACGGTGAGCTTGAATGGCAGCTCGGCCGGCTCGTCGTCGGCCCACGCGGCCGGCGCCAGGCACAGCAGGGCCGCTGCAGCGGCAAGTCTGCGATGGCGTGCCGGCGCGCTCAAAACATGCTCGCGCCAATGTTGATGAGCAACGCGAGCACGGTCGTGTTGAAGAGGTAGGCCAGGATGCAATGCACCGAGCCGATGCGCCGCAGAGGCTTGGACACGAAGGACACATCCGCCGTCTGCCCCGAAGTGCCGATCACCGCGGAGAAATAGAAGAAATCGCCATAGGTCGGCGGTTCGTCGTCCGGAAACTGGAGGCCGGGTTTGCGCCCCCGGCCAGCGCCGGCGTAGTAGTCGTGCGCGTAGTGCAGCGTGAACATGATCTGCGTGAAAGCCCACGACGACATCACCGTGAGCCCGGCCAGCGCGATGTGCGCGATCTTCTCCAGGCCGTGCATGTCCTTCACCACCGCGAGCTCGCCGCCAATGGCCGCCAGGCTCGCAATGGCGGACACCACCACCAGCACGAGGATGACGATCTGCCCATCGTCCTGTATCTGCGCGCGGTAGCGCATGTGCTGCTGCGACGACCGGGTCATCATGACCGCGGCCAGCAGCACGTACAGGCAGGCCCCCGTGTTCCACGCTATCAGCAGGCGCGTGACCAGGTGGGCTTCAACGGCCGAGGGTATGAGCAGGCCGGTCGCAATGGCGATGGCCGTGGCAATGAAGAGTCGCGGCCGGGCGGCCATCGGGCGGAGGAATCTGTGTCGCTGGAGTTTCATCAAGGCTTGGGCACGGCACGCCGCCGGGGTGGCGGCGCTACGGCCTGACCTGCGACTGTCGACGATGCTCTCTTGCGGCTACCTGACGAAGCACTTTTCTGCCGCACCGCGCTGAGCAGCCAGTCACGAAAAGCCGCAACTTTCGGCCGGTCGCGGCTGCCCTCGGGGCACACGAGGTAGTACGCGAAGTCTTCGAGCCACGTCGCTTTCGAGAGCTGCACGAGGCGGCCTTGCTCGATCTCGGGAGCCATCATGGCCGCGGGCAGCAGCGCCGAGCCCTGCCCCGCGAGCACCGCCTGCAGCAGCAGGCCGGCGTCGTCGAAAGAAGGCCCGCGCGCCGGGCCGGCATCTTCGATGCCCTGCGCCTCGAACCACAGGCGCCAGCCCTTGCGATCGGCATCGTTCACGCGCGGCCACCGCAGCAGGTCGGCCGGCTTCTTCGGCTTGCCGTGTTCGGCGACCAGCGCGGGCGCGGCGACGGGAATCATCTCGACCGTGAGCACGCGCTGGCTGGCGAGCCCGGGGTACTGGCCCATGCCGTGGCGGATGGCAACGTCAACGCCATCGCGCGAGAAATCGGCCAGCGCATTGCTGGTCAGCACTTGCAGGTCGATGTCGGGATGCGCATCCTGGAAAGACTTGAGACGCGGCACGAGCCATGCGGAGGCGAAGAACGGCGTGGCGCTCACGGTGAGCAGACCGGTCTCCGCTGGTACGGCCACCTTTTGCGTGGCATCGCTGATCTGCCTGAAGGCATTGCGCACAGGCGGCAGATAGGCCTGACCCGCGTCGGTCAGGAAAACGCCGCGATTGACGCGGCGGAACAGCTGCACGCCGAGGTGCAGCTCCAGCGTCTTGACGAGCTGGCTCACGGCGCCGGGGGTCACGCACAGTTCGTCCGCCGCGTTCTTCACCGAGAGATGGCGCGCTGTGGCTTCGAAGGCGCGGAGTGCATTGAGGGGCGGTAGCTGGTGTTCCATTATTTAGAAATTCTGATTCAGCAACGGCAGAAATTCTGGTTTGCCGCACAGATTTATAAGCGGGAGTATTGGCACGTCCGAAATCAATCCATTCAGATATTCTGATCTTTAAAGGCCTATTCCCTTGAGCCACATGCCATCCTCATCGCAAGCCGGCGGCCTCTTCCGCGGCTGGCTGGTGGTCGCAGGCGCCTTTGCCGTGACCTTTGTCGGCTTCGGCAGCGCCTACACCTTCAGTGCCTTTCTCGAATCGCTGCAGAAAGACTTCGGCGCCTCGCGCGGCTCGGTTTCGCTGGTGTTCTCGCTGGCAGGCTTTCTCTATTTCGGCCTCGGCGTGCTCAGCGGTCCGCTGGCCGACCGCTGGGGTTCGCGGCGGCTGGCCGTCGCCGGCATGGTGCTGGTCGGGCTGGGGCTGGCGCTTGCGGGGCAGGCGCGGAGCCTGACGCAGATCTATCTCGCTTATGGGCTGGGCGTTGGCCTCGGGGTCGGCGCGTCTTACGTGCCGGTGCTGGGTGCGGTGCAGCGCTGGTTCGTCAGGCGGCGCGGCTTTGCCTCGGGGCTGGCCGTGAGCGGCATCGGCGTGGGCACGCTGGTGATGCCGCCGCTGGCGTCGTTCTTCATCGAGACGCTGGGCTGGCGGAACGCCTACCTGGCGCTAGGCGCGCTGGCGGTGGTGGTGGGCGTGGGCATGGCGCTGCTGATCGAGAACGACCCGCGCGACCGCGGGCTCGGCCCCGACGGCGATCCGCCGCAGCCCAAGGCCGCATCGGCCCAGGCCGAGGGCTTCGCGGTGCGCGATGCCGTGCGTTCGAGGCGCTTCGCCGGCCTGTACGTGGCCTGCCTCATCAGCTCCTTCGGCCTGTTCGTGCCCTTCGTGCATCTCGTGCCCTACGCGCTGGACCACGGCGTGCCCAATGCGTACGCGGTGCTGCTGCTGGGTGCCATCGGCGTCGGCAGCACGGCCGGGCGCTTCTTCCTGGGAGGGCTCGCTGACCGCATGGGACGCGCGCAGACCATGCTGCTGATGTCGACCGGCATGGCGCTGTCGTTGCTCGTGTGGGCAGCGTCCAGCGGCTTCTGGGGGCTGGCGGTGTTCGCATTTTTCTACGGCGCGTTCTATGGCGGCTTTGTCGCGCTACTGCCGGCGCTGGTGATGGACTACTTCGGCGGGCGCAACATCGGCGCGATCATCGGTGTGCTCTACACAAGCGTGGCCTTCGGCACGCTGGTGGGCCCGGCGGCCGCGGGCTTTGCCTTCGACGTGAGCCGCAGCTACTTGCTGCCGATTCTTTTCAGCGTGGGGGCCAACCTCGTGGCGGCCGGCATCATGTGGGCGATGTCGCGGATGGACGCCTCTGCAAAGCTGGCCAGCACGGCCTCGCCGCGGGGTACAGTCGGGCATGACCCAAGCACCGCCCGCCGCTCCTAACCCGCCTCCCGCATCGGCTGCACCTGCCGAAATCACGGAAAACCAGGCGATCATGCGCGCCTGGGTGCTTTTCACCGTGTTGTTCGTGGTGGTGATCGGCCTGCTTTGGGCCCTGCACTCCCACTACGGCTGACCACCGCCAGCGTCCGGCTCAGGACGCCTTCTGCACCAGCTTCAGCACGCTCGAGAAATCGAGTGCGCCGTGCCCCGCGAGGCTGTGTGCCGCATACAGGCTGCGCGCCAACCCACCCAGCGGCGTCGCTGCGCGCACAGCGGTAGCGTTTTCCTGCGCGAGCCCCAGGTCCTTGAGCATCAGGTCGGTGCCAAAGCCGCCGGCATAGTTCTTCGAGGCGGGAGAGGTTTCCATCACGCCGGGCATCGGGTTGTACTTTTCCAGCGCCCAGTTGCCGCCCGAGCTGCGGCGCATGATCTCCGACAGCACCTTCGGATCGAGCCCGTTGGCCACGCCCAGCGCCAGCGCCTCCGACGTGCCGATCATCAAAATGCCGAGCAGCATGTTGTTGCAGATCTTCGCGGTCTGCCCCGCACCGGCCGCGCCGGCGTGGAAGATGTTGGCACCCATCTTCTCGAGCACCGGGCGCGCACGCTCCAGGTCTTGCGTCTCGCCGCCGACCATGAAGGTCAGCGTGCCGGCGATCGCGCCGCCGGTGCCGCCCGACACTGGCGCATCGATCATCGCGATGCCCTTGGCGCCGGCCGCTTCGGCCACCTTGCGCGACGTGGCTGCGGCGATGGTGCTGCTGTCGATCACCAGCGTGCCGGCGCGAATGCTGTCGAGCAGGCCGGGCTTGCCGGCGCCGCCGAGAAACAGACCCTCCACGTGCGCGCTGGCCGGCAGCATGCTGATGACAACCTCGGCGTCAACCACCGCTTCTGCAGCCGAAGCGGCAATGGGCAGCCCATCGCCGCCGAATTTCTTGCAGGCCTCGGCCGAGAGGTCGAAGGCGCTGAGCGTGTGGCCGGCCTTGAGCAGGTTCAGGGCCATCGGGCCGCCCATGTTGCCGAGGCCGATGAATGCGATCTTCATTTGTCTTGTCTCCGTTGTTCTGTGCGGGAAATGATGAAACTCAGACCAGCGACGCCAGCTCGGCAGGCATTTCGCCGCGCGGGCGCAGGTGGTCTTCGATGAAGGCGGGCGTGATCTCGTCGAGCGTGGCCGGGCTCCAGCGCGGGTTGCGGTCCTTGTCGACCAGCACAGCGCGGATGCCTTCGGCAAAGTCCTTGTGCGCGCAGAAGCCGAGCGAAGCCCAGTATTCGAGGCGAAACACTTCAGCCAGCGACATGCGCAGCACGCGCTGCCACAGCTCGAAGCTCAGCGCAGCCGAACTCGGCGCGCCCTTGGCGAAGGTCTTGGCCGCCGTCTGCAGCCATGCGTCGTCGCTTTGCAGGTCGCGCAGGCGCTTCGCAATGTCGAGCAGGTCGTCGCCGGCCATCAGGGCATTGATGGTGTCGTAGTGCTCGCGCACCTTCGACGCCGGCATCTCGGCGCTCTCGCCCGCCTTGGCGAGGATGCGCGACAGCGTGGCGCGATCGGCCTTCTGCTCGCCTGCCCACTGCGTGGCGCCGATGGCTTCGAGCACTTCGCCCTTGCGCTCCTGCGGCACCAGCACATCGGCGAGCCCGCAAAAAATGGTGTCTGCGGCATTCACGTTGGCGGCCGTGAGCGCGAGGAACAGCCCCGTGCGGCCAGGAGTCCGGCGCAGGAACCAGCTGCCGCCCACGTCGGGGTACAGGCCGATGTTGATCTCGGGCATCGCGATGCGGCTTTGCAGCGTCATCACGCGGTGCGACGCACCGGCCAGCAGGCCCACGCCGCCGCCCATCACGATGCCGTGGCCCCAGCACAGGAAGGGCTTGGGGAAGGTGTGGATCAGGTAGTCGAGCTCGTACTCTTCGCGGAAAAAATCTTCGGCGTAGGTGTTGCGCGCGGGGCCGCAGTCGAGCAGCGTCTGGTAGAGCTGGCGCAGGTCGCCGCCGGCACAGAAGGCCTTTTCGCCCGCGGCCTGCAGCAGCACGCCGACGATGCCGGCGTCGGCAGCCCAGTCGCGCAGCTTGGGCGTGAGCAGGCGCACCATGTCCACGGACAGCGCGTTGAGCGAAGCCGGTGCGTTGAGCGTGGCCACGGCAAAGCGCTGGCCACCGGCGGTCTTGATTTCGTCGAAGAGAACTACGGAGTCGGTCATTGTCTTGAGGGTTCTGGATGCGGGGCCTCAGCGGATATCGCTGTCCCCTTCCAGCAATTTTCGCGCAACGATCACGCGCATGATCTCGTTGGTGCCTTCGAGGATCTGGTGCACGCGCGCATCGCGAACCAGCCGCTCCAGCGGGAACTCGCTGAGATAGCCATAGCCGCCATGCAGCTGCAGCGCGTCGTTGCAGACGTTGAAGCCCGCATCGGTCGCGAAGCGCTTGGCCATCGCGCAATAGGTGCTCGCATCGGCATGGCCGGCATCGAGCTTCGATGCCGCGAGCCGCACCATCTGCCGCGCGGCGACCAGTTCGGTCGCCATGTCGGCCAGCTTGAACTGCAGCGCCTGGAAGCTCGCCAGCGGCTTGCCGAACTGCTGGCGCTCGTGCAGGTAGCGACGCGCTGCATCCAGCGCGCCCTGCGCCGCGCCCACCGAGCAGGTCGCGATGTTGATGCGCCCGCCGTCCAGCCCCTTCATGGCAATGCGAAAGCCCTCGCCTTCCTTGCCCAGCAGGTTCTGCGCGGGGATGCGCACGTTGTCGAAATTGATGGCGCGCGTGGGCTGGCTGTTCCAGCCCATCTTGTGCTCCTTCTTGCCGTAGCTGATGCCCGGCGCATCAGCCGGCACCGCGAAGGCCGAGATGCCACTCGCGCCCGCGCCCCCCGTGCGTGCCATCAGCACCAGCACGTCGGTCGAGCCCGCGCCCGAGATGAAGGCCTTGCCGCCGTTGATGACGTACTCGGCGCCCTGCAACTCGGCACGCGTCTTGAGCGAGCCCGCGTCCGATCCGGCGCCGGGCTCGGTCAGGCAGTACGAAGCGAGCTTGCGCCCGCTCGTCAGTTCTTCGCCCCACTGCTGCGCCACCGCATCGGTCGCCCAGGTGCCGAGCATCCACGTCGCCATGTTGTGGATCGTGATGAAGGCCGTGGTCGAAGGGTCGACCGCGGCCATCTCCTCGAACACCAGCGCTGCGTCGAGTCGCGGCAGGCCGAGGCCACCGACTCGCTCGGGCGCGTAGAGGCCGCAGAAGCCCAGCTCGCCGGCCTTTGCGATGGCCTCCTTCGGGAAGATGGCCTCGGCGTCCCACAGCGCCGCATGCGGCGCGAACTCGGCCTGTGCAAAGTCGCGCGCACTCTGTGCAAAGGCGCGCTGCTCTTCGGAAAGTTCGAAGTCCATCCGGCGGACTTCTTACTTGAGGCTGATCGTCGTGTTGACGCCGTGCGAGACGGTGCTGTCGTCGAACCAGCGCGCCGTCACCGTCTTGGTCTGCGTGTAGAACATGATGACTTGCTTGCCGTACGGCCCCAGGTCGCCCAGCTTCGACGCCCGCGAGCCGGTGAACGAGAACATCGGAACCGGCACCGGAATCGGCACGTTGATGCCGACCTGACCCACGTCGATGTCTTCCTGGAAGCGGCGCGCCGCTGCGCCCGACTGCGTGAAGATCGCGGTGCCATTGCCGTTCGGATTGCTGTTGATCAGCTCGATGGCTTCGTCGATGTTCTCTGCATCGGCAATGCACAGCACCGGCCCGAACACTTCCTGGTCATAGATCGTCATGCCGGGCTTCACGCCGGTGAAGATCGTCGGGCCGACGAAGTTGCCCTTCTCGTAGCCGGGTACGGTGGGCTTGCGGCCGTCGAGCACGAGCTTGGCGCCGTCAGCCTCGCCGCGTTCGATGAGACTGTTGACGCGGTCGTACGCTGCGCACGAAACCAGCGGGCCCACGTCCACGCCCTTCTCGGTGCCGGCGCCGATCTTCAGCGTCTTGGCCTTCTCGATGAGTTCGGGCACCCAGTTGCGCGCCTCGCCAACCAGCACCGCGACCGACACGGCCATGCAGCGTTGGCCGGCTGCACCGAAACTCGCGCCTGCCAGTGCGTTGAGCGTCTGCTCCTTGTTCGCATCAGGCATCACGATGGCGTGGTTCTTCGCACCCATCATGCATTGCGCGCGCTTGCCGTTCAGCGTGGCACGGTTGTAGACGTGCGTGCCGACCTTGGTCGAGCCCACGAAGCTGATCGCCTTGATGTCCTTGTGATCGCAGATGCCGTTGACGATCGCCTCGCCGCCGTGCACCACGTTCAGCACGCCGGGCGGAATGCCGGCTTCGAGCGCCAGCTCGCACAGGCGCATGGTGACCATCGGGTCTTGCTCGGAGGGCTTCAGCACGAAGGTGTTGCCGGTGACGATGGCCATCGGGAACATCCACAGCGGGATCATGGCCGGGAAATTGAACGGCGTGATGCCGGCGCATACGCCCAGCGGCTGCAGCAGCGTGTAGGTGTCGACACCGTTGGCCACGTTGTTGGCCAGCTCGCCGAGCTGCAGGTTGCCGATGTTCGATGCATGCTCGACCACTTCGAGGCCGCGGAACACGTCACCTTCGGCATCAGGCAGCGTCTTGCCCTGCTCGGCCGTGAGGATCGCGGCGAGCTCGCCCATGTGTTCGCGAATGAGTTGCTGCAGCTTCAGGAAGATGCGGGCGCGCGCGCCGATGGGCGTCTTGCGCCAGGTCTTGAAGGCTTCCTTGGCGGAAGCCACGGCGGCATCCAGCTCGGCCGGCGTCGCGAAGGGCACGCGGGCCAGCACCTGCTGCGTGGCCGGGTTGACGACGTCGCGCCATTCGGTGGTCTTCGATTCGACGAGCTTGCCGCCGATCAGCAATTTGACGGTGGCGACCTGGGTCGAGGGCGTGGTGGTGGCGTCCATGGGGTTTGTCTCCTGTGAATCCGGTGAAATTCGGGTGCCGGTCTGGCCGTTCGGTCACGCATCCTAGCTTTGCAGATTTGCCATGACAATAGACAAATATGCGCGGCCGCTTTGCAAAAATGCAGAGCCTCAAACCGGAGACACGAGAGCACATGGACTGGGACAACCTGCGGTACTTTCTGGAGCTGGCGCGCTCGGGCACGCTGATGAGCGCGGCACGCCGGCTCGAGGTCGACCACACCACAGTGGCGCGCCGTATCCAGGCACTTGAAAAGGAAGTCGGCGCCCCGCTGTTCTCGCGTGAATCGGGCGGCCACCGGCTCACCGAGGCGGGCCGGCGGCTGCAGCCTCAGGTCGAGGCAATGGAGAGCGCTTTCCGCACCGTGGAAAGCGCAGCGCCGGCTTCGCAGGAAGGCCTGTCGGGGCTGGTGCGCATCGGCGCGACCGAGGGCTTCGGCACGGTGGTGCTGGCACCGCAGCTGGCGTTGTTCGCGGTGCAGCATCCGAAGCTCACCATCGATCTGCTCGCGATGCCGCGCCTCGTGCATCTGTCGCGGCGCGAGGCCGACATCGTCATCTCGCTCGAACGTCCGGCGCGCGGGCCGGTGGTGGTCACCAAGCTCACCGACTACACGCTGCGGCTCTACGCATCGAAAAAATATCTGGCCGCGCACAAGCCCATCAAGACGCGCGAAGACCTGCGCGGCCACACTTTCATCAGCTACGTCGACGACCTGCTCTTCAGCAAGGAACTGCAGTACCTCGACGAGCTGCACCGCCCCGACGCCTTCGCGCTGCGCAGCACCAGCGTGCTCGCGCAGCACAGCGCGGTGGTGGCTGGCGCGGGCATCGCGGTGCTGCCGGCCTTCATCGCGGAGAACGACAGCGCGCTGAAGCCCGTGCTGCCGGGGCAAGCGAACTTCACGCGCACGTTCTGGATGTCGATGCCGGCAGAGACCAAGCATCTGGGGCGCATGCAGACGGTATGGAACTTCCTGCGCGAGACGGTGCAGGCGCGGCAGGCGCTGTTGCTTCTGGCCCCGCCCGGCGATGAGAATGGCGCGTCACAGCAGCAGCGCCCGGCCCGCCCGCGCAGGCCAACCCCGTAGCCAGCCCCCCAACACACGGAGACCCGCCCCATGCCACGCCACCGCCCCGCACGTCTTGAACACATCGCAGGCATCGGCGTCGACCGCATGGGCGCCATCGCCGACGACGCCGATGGCCCGCCGTTTCTTCGGCTCGAAAACCTCGACGTCGACATCCCTCCCGACCCCGAAGCCATCGCGCGCACCGTGCGTGCCGCCTCGGAAGACTCGGACAACAGCTACTTGCCCTTCGTCGGCCAGTCTCGATTGCGCGACGTGGCGGCGCGGCATGTGTCCGCGCTGTCGGGCGTGGCGTATAGCGGCGCACGCAACTGCGTGATCTCGGCAGGCGGACTCTCGGGCATCCTCAACGCGCTGCTCGCGACGGTCGAGGTGGGCGACGAAGTGCTGGTGACCGATCCGACCTACGCGGGGCTGCTCAATCGCATCCGCCTCGCCGGCGGCACGCCGAAGTACGTGCCGTTCCAGTTCACCCCCGGTGGCGAATGGAAGCTCGATCGCGCCGCGCTGCACACCGCCATCAGCCCCCGCGTGCGCGTGATGCTGCTGATGTCGCCCTCGATGCCCACGGGCAGCTGCTTCGATGAAGAAGACTGGCGCGCCATCGCCGCGCTGTGCGTGCAGCACGACCTGACGCTGATCCTCGACAGCGCCATGGAACGCCTGCTGTTCGACGGCCGGCAAGTGATCCACCCGGCAGGATTGCCCGGCATGGCCGGGCGCACCATCACCGTGGGCTCGTCGGCCAAGGAACTGCGCATGATCGGCTGGCGCGTCGGCTGGACCGTGGCGCCCGAGAGCTACATGCCCGATCTCGTGGCCGTATCGCTGGCCAATGTGGTGGTGCCGGTCGGCATCGCTCAGGATGCGGTGGCAACGGCGCTGGAGCAATCGGTGCGCACGCTCGCGCCGTACGTAGGCGAGCTGGAGCGGCGGCGTGACGCGGTGCTGGACGAACTTCGCGGCCTGCCCGTGGGTGTGCCGGGCGGCGGCTGGTCGCTGCTGCTGCGCACGAGCGACTTCGGCATCGACGGGCAGACACTGTCGCAGCGCCTGCTGTCGCATCGCGTCTGCGCCACGGCGATGCAAGGCTGGGGCGAGACGCACGGCGCGCAATACTTGCGCTTTGTGTTTTCCAACGAGCCGGTGGAGCGGCTGCGCGGGTTGGGAGACAAGGTGCGGGCTGCGCTGGGCGCCTAGGGCCACACCGCCGGGTGGCTGCCCGGCGGCATCGAGGGTCGCGCCCATCCTGCGGGCGTTCGCGACAGCTGCGCGCTGTGGCGCAGCGCGGCCAGTTCGCCGAAGCCGGAGGCCGAGGTCTCGACGTACGGCTTGAGGTCAGGTCTTGCAATCGACAAGCCACCCGGCACGCGACCGAGGCTGCGCAGCCACTGCCCCGTCTGCGCCAGCGACACCTGCACGTGCCAGCTGCCGCCCTCCTGCTGCTGTCGCCACAGCGCAGCGGCGGCACCGAATGCGATCAGGTAGCCGGTCGCTTCGTCGAGGATCTGCATTGGCAGTGGCTTCGGCTTGCCGTCTCCGGCGGCCTCGCCTTCGGCGTGGTTGAAGCCCATTGCGGTCTGCACGAGCGAATCGAAACCACGGCGATTGGCCCACGGCCCCTGGGTGCCGTAGGCCGTCAGAGACACGCACACGATGCCCGGCCGCAACCGCGCCAGCTCCGCCGACCCGAAACCCAGCGATGCGACGCCGCCGGGCCGGTAGCCCTGCACGAAGACATGCGCCTGCGTGGCGAGCTGCCGCAGCGCGGCGCGGCCCTCGTCGGTGCGCAGGTCCACGTGCGTCGACAGCTTGCCGCGGCTGGTGTCGGCGATGGATTCGATGTTCGGCAGGTTCGGTGAATTGACGAGCATCACGTCGGCGCCGTACGCCGCCAGCGCGCGGCCACCGACCGGGCCCGCGAGGATGCGTGTCAGGTCGAGCACGCGCACACCCGTCAGCGGCCGCTGGTCCTCGCGCAGCGGCGACAGCGCGAGCGGCGGTGCGTCGCCGATGCGTTCGATGGTGAAGAGCGGTTGCGCCGCAATGGCCCGGCCTTGCGGCGTGGCGTCCCACTCGTCGAAGCGGCGCAGCGCGGTTGCCACCAGCCCTTGTGCAGCGGACGCATCCTCGAATTCATGCGCGCGCCAAGTCGCCATCACCGCCTCGGCCTCGGCACGCGTAGCAGTGGCCGGGTCCAGCTTCATCAGCCGCAACGCCCCATCGCGGTGATGCGCAAAGTTCGCGTGAATGCGCACCCAGCCGTCGGCGCAGCGGTATAGCCCCGAGAAGGTGTCCCACGGATCGGGCACGCGCCCGTCGAGGCTGAACCAGCCGGTGCAGTCGAGTGCTGCATGCTGCATGTCGACGCCGACCTGCTGGCGCGGCGAACCTCGCAGGTGCCCGAGCTCGCAGGAAGCCAACGCCGCCGCAGCGATGGTGCTCTGCGCCGCCACGCCGACCGCGAAAGACGACGGCAGCACCGGGTCGGCGCCCGTGAGCCGCGCAAATGGCAAGGCTTCCGCGGGCAGGCCCGCCTGCCGCCAGATGCCGTCCAGAACTTCGTTCGCATTCATTCCTGTGTGCTCCAAAGAAAAAGGCAGGGCCCGCTCTCGCGGCCCTGCCCTTCGTTGTCGTTGCGTTCGCTGCCCTGTTACTGGATCAGCTTGGCGCCGGTCTTGGACTGCAACGTGTCGAAGCTGACGCCCGGCGCCAGCTCGACGACCTTCAAACCTTCGGGCACCACGTCCATCACGGCCAGGTCGGTGATGATGCGGTCGACCACGCCCACGCCCGTCAGCGGCAGGGTGCACTTCTCGAGGATCTTCAGGTCCTCGGTGCCGTCCTTTTTCTTGGCCACGTGTTCCATCAGCACGATCACGCGCTTCACGCCGGCCACGAGGTCCATTGCGCCGCCCATGCCCTTGACCATCTTGCCGGGAATCATCCAGTTGGCGAGGTCTCCTTTGGTGCTGACCTGCATCGCGCCCAGGATCGACAGGTTGATCTTGCCGCCGCGGATCATCGCGAAGCTGTCATGGCTGCCGAAGATGGCCGAGCCGGGCAGCGTGGTCACGGTCTGCTTGCCGGCGTTGATCAGGTCGGCGTCGACCTGGTCTTCGGTTGGGAAGGGGCCGATGCCGAGCATGCCGTTCTCGCTCTGCAGCCACACTTCTTTCGTGCCGGTGTGGTTGGCCACCAGCGTGGGAATGCCGATGCCGAGGTTGACGTAGAAGCCGTCTTCGAGTTCTTGCGCGGCGCGGGCCGCCATCTGGTCTTGGGTCCAGGGCATCTCAGGCTCCTTCTTTCTTGTTGGCGGGCACGGTGGGCACCGGCACTTCGCTGGTAGCGGCGGCCTGGGCAATGGCGGTCTGGGCCTCGACCTTGGCGGCGGCGGCATCGACCGATGCGCTCACGGTGCGCTTCTCGATGCGCTTCTCGGGGCTGGCGTTGAGCACGATGCGGTGCACGTAGATGCCCGGCAGGTGGATGTCATCGGGGGCCAGCTCGCCCACCTCGACGATCTTCTCGACCTCGACGATGCAGATCTTGCCGGCCATGGCGGCGGCCGGGTTGAAGTTGCGCGCCGTCAGGCGAAAGCGCAGGTTGCCCGACTTGTCGGCCACGTCGGCCTTTACCAGTGCCACATCGGGCAGCAGCGAGCGTTCCATCACGTAGGTTTCGCCATCGAACTCGCGCAGTTCCTTGCCCTCGGCCACTTGCGTGCCCACGCCGGTCTTGGTGAAGAAGGCCGGAATGCCCGCGCCGCCGGCGCGCAGCTTCTCGGCCAGCGTGCCCTGGGGCGTGAATTCGAGCTCGAGTTCGCCGGCCAGGTACTGGCGCTCGAACTCCTTGTTTTCGCCCACGTAGGAGGCGACCATCTTCTTGATCTGGCGCGTTTCCAGCAGCTTGCCGAGGCCGAAGCCGTCGACGCCCGCGTTGTTCGAGACAACGGTGAGGTTCTGCACGCCGGAGTCCTTGAGCGCTTCGATCAGCGCTTCGGGAATGCCGCACAGGCCGAAGCCGCCGACCGCGAGCATCTGCCCGTCGGCCACGACCCCCTTGAGTGCCGCGTCTGCGGAGGGATAAATCTTGTTCACTCGGGCTCCTTGATGGATGAATGGAGAGTGGGTGGGAAAGGGGCGGGAAACCCCTGAACGATACTACCTACTCGCATACGTAGTATTTCGTAATGGAGACCCCCGATGCCCGAGATCGATTACCGGCTGGCTTTTGAACACGCGCCCGTCGGCATGGTGGTTTCGAGCAACCGCACCATCGTGGCCTGCAATGTGCGCGTGTGCGAGATTTTTGGCGCAACGCCCTCCGCGCTGGTCGGGCATTCGTTCAGCATCTTGTACCCCAGCGTGGCCGAGTTCGAGCGCATCGGCAAGCGCATGGAGCCCTTTCTGAACGCCAGCGGCCACTACGCCGACAACCGCATGATGAGGCGCCTGGGTGGCCTGCATGGCGCCATCGCGGGCGAAACCTTCTGGTGCCACGTCACGGGCCACGCGATGAACCGCGCCGCCCCGCACGAGGCCGGCATCTGGACTTTCGAAGACCTGGGCTCGCGCCGCGCAGTAAAGGCCGAACTCACGCCGCGCGAGCGCGAGGTGGCGGCGCAGGTGATGCGTGGGCTGACCTCCAAGGAAATCGGCAAGGCGCTGGGCATCAGCCACCGCACGGTGGAGCTGCACCGGGCGCGGTTGATGCGCAAGTACGCGGCTGCGACCACCGCCGAGCTGGTGCAGAAGCTGATCGCGGGTTAGGGCCGGCGATTGCCAGGGCCCGCCGGAAGTTCCGGCCACAAGCCACCTGATCGTTGCGAAAACGGAAACGCCGTGTCGTCGAAACGCCTGCTCCGTTGCGCGCAGCGAGGCCTATCGTTGAGGCCATGCAGGGCAGGAAGCCCGCAACTAGCAACTATTCAGGAGTCTGAAATGTCCACACGTATCCATTCCGAAACCAGCCTCTTGCTGCAAACACAGGCCTCGTTCGCACGGGCCCACGCGCTCGCCGTGCAGAGGGTGCCCGTCGCGCTGACGCTCTCGGCAATCATCCTGTCGATCATCAACGTCAAGCTATAGCCCTGGTCAGTCCGGCTTGATGTCCGCCGACTTGATCACCTTCGACCAGGTCGCCAGTTCCTGGTCGACAAACTTCGCGAGCGTTGGCGAGTCCATGTAGGTCGCGAAGGCGCCCTGCTCGTCGACCTTCTTGCGGAAGGCTTCGCTCTCCACGATCTTCTTCAGCTCCGCGCCGAGCCTGGCAACGACTTCAGGCGGCGTCTTCGCCGGCGCGAACACCGCGAACCACGACTCGACCTCGTAGCCCGGCAGGCCCGCCTCGGCCGAGGTCGGCACATTGGGCATCGACGGATGCCGCTTGGTGCCCGTATACGCCAGTGCCTTGATGCGCCCGCCCGCGAAGTGACCGATGACCGAGGGCGGCGTGGTGATGAACATGTCGACGTTGCCCGAGATCAGGTCATTGATGGCCGGGCCCGAGCCCTTGTAGGGCACGTGCGTCATCGCCTGCTTCGACTGCCGCGACAGCAGCTCGCCCGCGATGTGCTGGATCGAGCCGTTGCCCGACGAGGCGTAGAACAGGCCGCCCTCCTTCTTCTTGCCGTATTCGATGAGCTCCTTCATCGAGTTCACCGGCAGCTTGCCGCTCACTGCGACGACGTGCGGCGCGCGCATCACCATCGCCACCGGCACGAAGTCCTTCGTCGGGCTCCACCTGATGTTCGGATAGAGCGAGGGGTTGCCGACGTGGAAGCCCGAGTACTGCATCAGCAGCGTGTAGCCGTCCGGCGCGGCGCGCGCCACGAACTCGGTGCCGATGTTGCCGCTGGCGCCGGGCTTGTTGTCGATGACCACAGACTGGCCCAGCGCGCGCTGCAGCGGATCGCCGACCATGCGCGCCATGATGTCGGTGGAGCCGGCCGGCGACGTGGGCACGATCATGGTGATTGGCTTCGAGGGCCAGGTGTCGGCGTTTGCAGCCGAAGCAGCCAGCGCGAGGCCGACCGCGAGAAAGCGGTGGATGGGTTTCATGGTTTGTCTCCGGTGGTTTTGTATTGGCTTGCAGTCTTCGGAGTTGCGCCGTCAGGGCGCCAGCTCCGATATCTCGATCAGGTTCAGGTCGGGGTCGCGCACATAGACCGAGCGGATGCGCGAGGTGGCGCCCGTACGCATCACCGGGCCTTCGAGGATCGGCACGTCGTGCTCCTTCAGCCGCGCGATGACTGCTTCGAGCGGCACGCTGGCAATGAAGCACAGGTCGAGCGAACCCGGCGTCGGCAGTTGCGCCTTGGGCTCGAACTCGTGGCCCTTGATGTGCAGGTTGATCTTCTGGTTGCCGAAGCGAAAGGCCTTGCGGCCGGCGCCGAAGCTTTCGAGCGCCATGCCCATCACATCGACGTAGAAACGGGTGCAGGCTTCTTCGTGCGCAGTCGTCAGCACAAGATGGTCCAAGTGATCGATCATGGGTGAAGCTCCTTCTGCCCGCGCTCCTTGGCACGGGTAACGATGTCGTTGAAATCCGCGGGCGGCGCATGCCGCGTCAGCCGATGACCTGCGCGCGAGACCTGGCTCGACAGCTCGTGCTGTACGAGCGACTCCAGCTCGGCCGCGGCGGCGATCAGGCCGTCCAGGTCCATGCCGGTGTCGTAGCTCATGCACTGCAGCATGTGCACCACGTCTTCGGTCGCCACATTGCCGGTCGCGCCCGGGGCATAAGGGCAACCGCCGATACCGCCGAGCGACATGTCCAGCCGGTGGATGCCGGCCTCGACGGCGGCCACGGTGTTTGCGAGGCCCATGCCGCGCGTGTTGTGGAAGTGGGCGGTCCAATCCATCTGCGGGTGAGCCGCGATGACGTCCTCGCAAAGGGCCTGCACCTGCGTGGGATAGGCCATGCCCGTCGTATCGCACAGCGTGATGCCCTGCACCTCCAGCGCAGCGAAGCGGTCGATCCAGCCTCTTACCGCCGCCAGCGGCACCTCGCCCTCCATCGGGCAGCCGAACACGCACGAGAGCGACACGTTCACCGGCACTCCGGCCTGCTTCGCCAGCGCGACGACACCGGCCAGCTGCGCGAACGACTGCTCGCGCGTCATGCGCAGGTTGGCAAGGTTGTGCGTCTCGCTCACCGACATGACGATGTTGAATTCGTCGATGCGGCTTTCCAGCGCGCGCTCGGCGCCACGCACGTTCGGCACCAGCGCGGTGTAGACCACGCCGGGGCGCCGGGCGATGCGGTGCATCACCTCTTCGCCGTCGCGCAATGCCGGAATCGCCTTTGCCGAAGTGAACGACGTGACTTCGATCTTGGCGTAGCCCAGCCCGCTGAGCCGGTCGATCAGCGCGACCTTGTCGTCGGTGGGAATGAAGCGGCTCTCCATCTGGAAGCCGTCGCGGGTGGCGACCTCGTTGATGAGCAGCCGCGTGCCGTTGCCCGCCTTCATACGAGAAGCCCGCTTTCCGCACGGCGCGCTGGCCAGCCGGCACTCTGCAGATCGCCGGTGTGCTCGCCAAGGCGCGGCGCGGGGTGCGCGATGCGGCCGGGCGTGGCGCTGAGCTTGGGCACTACGCCAGGCACCTTCAGCGTGGCACCGTCCGAAGTGGGCGCCTCCACGATCATCTCGCGCGCCAGATACTGCGGGTCGCTCGCGATGTCGGCCACGGTGTAGATGCGCCCGACCGGCACGCCGGCAGCGTCGAGTGCTGCCAGCACTTCATCGCGGCTGCGCTGCTGCGTCCATGCCTCGATGGCGGCGTCGATCTCCGCCACGCGCCGCACGCGCCCATCGTTGTGCACGAGCTCCGCGTCGTTCTCCAGGTCCGCGCGCCCGATGGCCCGCATCAGCCGGCGGAAGATGCTGTCGCCGTTGCCGGCCACCAGCACGTAGTGTCCGTCGCTGCAGCGGTAGGCATTGGTCGGTGCAATGCCGGGCAGCGCACTGCCGGCGCGCTCGCGCACCGCGCCGAAGGCGTCGTACTCGGGCAGCAGGCTTTCCATCACGTTGAACACCGACTCGTACAGCGCCACGTCGATGAACTGACCTTCCCCGCCATGGGCCATGCGATGGTGCAGCGCGGTCAGCACGCCGATCACGCCGTGCAGCGCCGCCAGCGTGTCGCCCAGCGACACCCCCACGCGCACCGGCACCCGCCCCGGCTCGCCGCTCAGATAGCGCAGCCCACCCATCGATTCGCCGAGCACGCCGAAGCCGGGCTTGTCGCGATAAGGCCCGGTCTGCCCGTAGCCCGAGATGCGCAGCATGATCAGCCGCGGGTTCAACGCGTGCAGCTGCTCCCACCCCAGGCCCCAGCCTTCGAGCGTGCCGGGCTTGAAGTTCTCGATCAGCACGTCAGCCTCTAGCGCCAGCGCGCGCGCCGCCTCCTGGCCTTCGGCGCTGCGCAAGTCGAGACACACCGAACGCTTGTTGCGCGACTGCACCTCCCACCATGCCGAAGTGCCATCGCGCAGCAGCCGCCACTTGCGCAGCGGGTCGCCGACACCGGCCGGCTCGACCTTGATCACGTCGGCGCCGAACTCCGCCAGCGTCTTGCCGGCGAACGGGCCGGCAATGAGCTGGCCGAGCTCCAGCACCTTCAGGCCTTCGAGTGCATTCATGTCCGCGTCCGTCTCCTTGTTGGGTAAGGTCCGACTCTAGGAACAGATTGCGATGGGCGGAATTGCTGTGACGGCAGCACTCCTTCGCAAAACGCGAAGGGGTCGCTCCGCCTCTCTAGAATCCGCCGATGCCCAGCCCGATCAACCCCGCTCGTGTCGACTTCGTGACGCTGCGCTTGTTCTGCGCGGTGGCGCAGTCGGGCAGCATCACCAAGGGCGCGGAGGCGTGCCACCTCGCGCTGTCGGCGGCGAGCCGGCGGCTTTCGGACTTCGAAGCGGCAACGGGATCGAAGCTGCTCGAACGCAGCGCGCAAGGCATCGCGCTCACGCCCGCCGGCCATGTGGCGATGCAGCATGCGATGCGGCTGTTCCAGGGCTTCGAGCAGTTCAGCAACGAGATCAACGACTATTCGAGCGGTGTACGCGGGCACGTGCGTCTGTGGGCCAACATGTCGGCGCTGACCGAGTTCCTGCCCACAACGCTCGCGACCTTTCTCGCGGAACATCCCGACATCCGCGTGGAGGTCGAAGAGCAGTTGAGCGGTGACATCGTGCGTGCGCTGGTCGACGGCCTGGCCGACGTCGGCGTGTTCGCCGAGAACACGCCCGCCTACGGGCTCAACGTCGCGCCCTTCCAGACCGACGAGCTCGTGGTGCTGTGCGCAAAGCAGCATCCGCTGGCGCGCAGCCGCGTGAAGCAGGTCGACTTCAAGACCTGCCTCGCGCACGAATTCGTCGGCCTTAACCGCAGCAGCTCGCTGCTGGAACTGACATCGCGCGCGGCAGAGCAGGCCGGCATTCCGATGCGCCTGCGCGTGCAGGTGCGCAGCTTCGATGCGATGTGCCACATGATCGCGGCGAATCTCGGCATCGGCGTGGTGCCGCTGGCCGCGTGCAAGGCGCAGGTTGCGGCGCTCGATCTGAAGGTCGTGCGGTTGAAGGACGCGTGGGCCACTCGGCGGTTGCTGATGGCGACGAAGACGGGGGCTGCCCTCTCGCCCGCTGCACAACTGTTGGTGCGTCAGCTACTCGCCTCATCGACCTAGCGAACGAAGCCTCAGCCGGCCGTCATCCGCTTGACCGCCCCGATCCACTTCTCGAACGCCTTCATCTGGTCGCCGACGAACTTGCGGGTCGTCTCGTCGGTGCAGTTGCCTTCGGCATCGAACTTGCCGCCTGCGCCGCCGATGAAAACCTCGGGCTTGGCCAGCACCATCGCGTTCACGAACAGCAGCACCCGGCGCAGGTCGTACTGAACGCGCGCGCCGCCAACCGGCCCCGGCGATGCCGAGAGGATGGCCACCGGCTTGTGCGCAAAGGGCTGGTCTTCGCCGCGGCTGAGCCAGTCGATCATGTTCTTGAAGCCACCCGGAATCGAGAAGTTGTATTCGGGCGTGGCAATCACCACGCCGTCGGCGCGGCGGATGCGGTCGCGCAGCGCCTGCACCGATGCGGGGTAGCCCTTGGCGAACACGTCCGCGTCGAACACCGGCACCTCGCGCCATTCGACGACCTCCATGGCCATCGGCTCGGGCATCAGCGAGCCTGCGAGGTTCAGGGCGGCCCGGTTGATGGAGCCGGTGCGAAGACTGCCGCAGAGGCCGACGATGTCGAGGGTGCTCATTCGGTTTTCCTGTTCTTGTGCTGGGTTGGTGGTCGGCAACTATGGCGTCGGCCAAGCCATCGGGAAAGCGATTTTCATGGAAACCACTTTTCCTTCAAACGGAAAAGTCCGGCACGCAGCCGGACTCGAGGCTCAGTCGGTGCCCACCATCACGCTCGAAGCCTTGATCACCGCATAGGCATTCGCGCCTTCGGTCAGCTTCAGCGAATCGGCCGAGTTGCTGGTAAAGGTCGAGACAATCGCCGCCGCGCCGGCCGGCATAACCAAAGACTGACTTGCCCCGCAATGCCGGAGCGGCCAGACTTTGCGCATGGCCTCTCTCCCGCATCCATGACCGCCGGCAAGCCCGCACGGCGCCTGTCGGCCGTTCCTTCGACCTTGCGGATTCCCCTGGCCGCCCGGGCCTCGGGCGACGCGATGTTTCCGCAAGTGGCCGTGCGGGACGCATATGCCGCGGGCATCCTGGAGCAGATCCGCGACGACGGCCAAGCGCTGCCGGAAGACCGGGCGACCATCTACAGCATCCTCTCGCGCACCCGCCGCTTCCGCAGCCTGGCGCAGGACTTCCTCAAGCAGTACCCCGGCGGGCGCGTGGTGAACATGGGTTGCGGCCTTAGCCATTACTTCCAGTGGCTGGACGACGGCAAGTCCCGCATGACCGACGCCGACCTGCCCGAGGTGCTCGAAATGCGCCGCGAGCTGATCCCCGAGACGAATGAACGCCACGACCTGCGCGAGCTCGACCTGACCGCGCCCGACTGGTGGGAACAGCTGGGCCTGCCGCGCAAGCGCAACGCTGCGCCGGTGTTCCTGTTCACCGAAGGCGTGCTGATGTACCTGAAGCCTGAACAGGTGCAAGCGGTGCTCGCCACCTTCGGCGAACGCGCGCCCGCAGGCTCGATGCTGGCCTTCGACGCCATGTGCTGGCTCGCGGTGGGGCGCGGAAAGCAGCATCCGTCGGTGCGCACGACCGGTGCCGAGTTCCTCTGGGGAATCCGTCGCTCTACCGAGCTGACGCAGCCCCATCCGCGCCTGCAGCTGACCGCCACTTACCGCGTGCTGGAGGGCATCGGCCTGCCCTACACGCTGTTCGCGCCGATGGTCATGCTGTTTCTCGGCGTGCCGCTGTATGCGCTCTACGCGCTGAAGGCGACGGACGTCGCCGATACATAAACGCACAATTTTGTGAATTGCCGGCTTTGTCCGGCCCACGCTGCGCGGAATGGCTGACGCGGAGCGGCCCCGGGCCAGGTCAAGCTACCAGCTGTTCCCGGTCGCGGAGAATGCTCTATCGTCTTCGCTGCTTTTCTTTCTTCCCCCCCAAGATTCGCAACCCTCAAGAACCACATGCTTGATCGCCGATCCTTCCTTGCCGCCGGTGGTGCCGCTGCCGCACTTGCCGCCCTCGGACTGCCCCAGGAGGCACTGGCCGCCAACGGGCTGCAACTGAGCCAGCCCACGCCCTTTTCCTTCGACGCGTTGATCGCACAGGCGAAGTCGCTCGCCGCCAAGCCCTATGCGGCCGCCGCGCCGCTGGCGCCCGAGGTGCTCGACCGCATCGACTACGACGCGCACGGCAAGATCAAGTTCGACCCCGCCAACGCCCTCTTCCGCGACGGGCCCGGCGCCTTCCCCGTTACCTTCTTCCACCTCGGTCGCTTCTTCCAGACGCCCGTGCGCATGCACGTGCTCGAGAACACCGACGGCGACGCATTTTCCCGCGAGGTGCTCTACAGCCCCAACTACTTCTCGATGCCGCCCGACAGCCCCGCACGCGCGCTGCCGCCGGGCGCGGGCTTCGCGGGCTTTCGCCTGCAGGAAAGCCGCCTGGGCGACCAGAGCAAGCTCGACTGGCAGAAGAACGACTGGGTCGCGTTTCTAGGTGCCTCGTACTTTCGCGCGATCGGCGAGCTCTACCAGTACGGCCTGTCAGCGCGCGGCATTGCGCTGGACGTGGCGGTGCCCGACAAGCCCGAGGAGTTTCCGACCTTCACGCGCTTCTACTTCGAGACGCCGGCCGCCAACAACACCACCTCTATGACGGTCTACGCGCTACTCGAAGGGCCGAGCGTCACGGGCGTGTTCAAGTTCATCATGCAGCGCGGCAAGGCCGTCATCATGGACATCGACGCGCGCATGTTCCTGCGCCGCGACGTGTCGCGCCTGGGCCTGGTGCCGCTCACGTCGATGTACTGGTACTCGGAAACCATCAAGCCCACCGCCATCGACTGGCGTCCCGAGGTGCACGACTCCGACGGCCTCGCGATCTGGAACGGCGCGGGCGAGCGCATCTGGCGCCCGCTCAACAACCCCACGCAGACGCGCGCCTCGGCCTTCGCCGACACCAAGCCGCGCGGCTTCGGCCTGCTGCAGCGCGACCGCGCCTTCGACCACTACCAGGACGGCGTGAACTACGAGAAGCGCCCGAGCCTGTGGATCGAACCATTGGGCGACTGGGGCGAAGGCTCGGTGCAGCTCATCGAGATTCCGACCGACGACGAGATCCACGACAACATCGTCGCCTTCTGGGTGCCCAAGGCCGACGCAAAGGCCGGCTCGAGCTACAGCCTGCAATACCGGCTGCACTGGACCGACCAGGAGCCCTTTCCGTCGCCGCTCGCACGCTGCGTGGCCACGCGCATCGGGCGCGGCGGGCAGCCGGGCCAGCCGCGTCCGCAGGGCGTGCGCAAGTTCATGGTCGAGTTCATCGGACAGCCGCTGCAGGCCGTGCCCTTCGGCGTGAAGCCCGAGGTGATGCTGACGGCGGCGCGCGGCAAGTTCTCGTACGTCTTCGCCGAGGCCGTGCCCAACGGTGTGCCCGGCCACTGGCGCGCGCAGTTCGACTTCACGCCCGAAGGCAACGAGCCGATCGACATGCGCATGTACATGAAGAACGGCGACCAGACGTTGACCGAGACCTGGCTGTACCAGTACCAGCCAGGCTGAAACCGCAGGCGCTTCAGCGCTTGCCGGCCTTGTTGTAGGGCGCGAAGAGTTCCACCGCCCAATCCACGAACACGCGCAGCTTGGCGCTCAGGTGCCGGTTGGTCGGGTACACCACGTGCAGGGGATACGGCTCGGGCGCCCAGCCCTGCAGCACCTCGACCAGCGCGCCGCTGGCCAGGTAGGGCGCGGCCATCACATCGAAGGTCTGCGCCACGCCCATGCCGGTGAGCATCGCGCTCAGGTGCGCCGTGCTCTCGTTCACGCCCACCACTGTGTGGCCGTGGATCTCGATGCGCTCCTCGCCGCGCCCATAGCGCAGCGGAATCGGCCGGTTGCTCAGCGACGAGAAGTAGCCCACCACGCGGTGCGTGCCGTCACCGAGGTCCGCGGGCGTCTTCGGCACACCGTGGCGCTCCAGGTAGGCCGGCGTGGCGCAAGTCACAAAGGGCAAGGTCGCGATGCGGCGCGCCACGAGCGACTGGTCGGTCAGCTCGCCGGCACGGATCACGCAGTCGACCGCATCGCCGATCAGGTTCACCGGCCGGTCGCTCACGCCGATCTCGAGTTCGATCTCGGGATAGCGCGCATGGAACGTCGGCAGTTGCGGAATCAGGATCATGTTGGCCAGCGAGGAGCCGACGTCCACCCTCAGCCGCCCACGCGGATTGGCCTGCGCGTTGGTGAGGTCGGACTCGATGTCTTCCAGTTCGGCCAGCACGCGCGCGGTGCGCTCGTAGTAGGCCGCGCCCTCGGGCGTGACCGTCACGCGCCGCGTGGTGCGCTGCAGCAGCTTCACGCGCAGATGCGTTTCGAGCTGCTGCACCATCTTCGTCACGGTGGGCTTGGGCATCTGCAGCGAGTCGGCAGCGCGCGTGAAGGTGCCGGCCTCGACCACGCGGGCAAACACGCGCATGGCGGTGATCTGGTCCATCGCCGGATTATTAGTGATCCGGAAACAAACAAATCCCGCGCGCCGTCTTGGTCCGCGTGGGGGTCGCGCCCAAACTTGCTTCCATCGACAACGCTGCATTGCAGCAATCACCAAGGAAGAAACCATGACCCTCAAGCTCGACGACAAGATCGCCCTCGTCACCGGCGGCACCAGCGGCATCGGCCTAGCCACCGCGCAACGCTTCGTGGCCGAAGGCGCGCACGTGTTCATCACCGGCCGCCGCAAGGCCGAACTCGACGCGGCCGTGAAAGCCATCGGGCGCAACGTGACCGGCGTGCTCGGCGACGTGTCGAAGCTCGAAGACCTCGACCGGCTCTACGCCGCCATCAAGCAGGAGAAAGGCCGCCTCGACGTGCTGTTCGCCAACGCGGGCGGCGGCAGCCTGTTGCCGCTGGGGCAGATCACCGAGGAACACTTCGACAAGATATTCGGCACCAACGTGCGCGGCCTGCTCTTCACGGTGCAGAAGGCGCTGCCGCTGATGCCCAAGGGCTCGTCGATCGTGCTCAACGCATCGATCACCAGCATCAAGGGCAACCCGGCCTTCAGCGTCTACAGCGCGACCAAGGCGGCGGTGCGCAGCTTTGCGCGCAGCTGGACGGTGGACCTGAAGGACGCTGGCATTCGCGTGAACGCCGTGAGCCCAGGCGTGGTACCGACCCCCGCCTACGACCTGCTGGGCCTCACGGCGGAACAGGTGCAGGGCTTCGTCGAGGGACAAACCCAGAATATCCCGCTGGGCCGGGTCGGCACGCCCGACGAAATCGCCAAGGCCGTGGTGTTCCTGGCCTCCGAGGACAGCAGCTTCGTCAACGGAATCGAACTCTTCGTCGACGGCGGCATGGCACAGATCTGACGATCAGCGCTTGGTGACCGACACCAGCTCGACTTCGAAGTTCAGCGTGGCGTTCGGCGGAATCACGCCGCCGGCGCCGCGCGAACCATAGGCAATCGACGGTGGGCAGGTCAGCTTGGCCTTGCCGCCGGGCTTCATCTTCTGCACGCCTTCGGTCCAGCACGGGATCACGCCGTTGAGCGGGAACTCGGTGGGTTCGCCGCGCTTGTAGGAGCTGTCGAATTCCTTGCCCGTGTCGGGGAAGGTGCCGCGGTAGTGAACCTTGACCACGTCGGTGGCAGCGGGCGAAACGCCAGTGCCTTCCTTGATCGACTGGTAGATCAGGCCGCTGGGCGTGGTCACGGGCGCGGACTGCGCGAACGCGGCGGGCATTGCAAAGACGGACACGAGAGCGGCACAGAAAAGAGACTTCACAAAACACCTCGAAGGTTGAGAGGCCCCGATTATGGCCAGCGGCCCATATCGGCCCATATCGGCCCATGCCGGCCTCGTTGGAACGGCCCTTGCTTTGCTGAATGTGCACTGTCAACATTCACGCAGAGAGGAAGCCGCATGAACTCCACCGAAGCCAGCACTGGCGCAGCAGCGCCGGCCCACACAGGCACCGGCCATCTCAAGAAAGTGCTCGGCCCCGTGCAACTCTGGGGCATTGCGGTGGGCCTCGTCATCTCGGGTGAGTACTTTGGTTGGAGCTACGGCTGGAACACGGCCGGCACGCTCGGCTTCCTGGTTGCCACGGTGCTGGTGGCCACGATGTACACCACCTTCATCTTCAGCTTCACCGAGCTCTCCACAGCCATCCCGCATGCGGGTGGTCCTTTTGCCTATGCGCGGCGCGCCTTCGGGCCCAACGGCGGCTTCGTTGCGGGCTTTGCGACGCTGATCGAATTCGTCTTCGCGCCGCCAGCCATCGCGCTGGCCATCGGCGCGTATCTCAACGTGCAGTTCCCGGGCATCAACCCGAAGTGGTTTGCGCTCGGCGCGTACGTGATCTTCATTGCGCTCAACTGGGTCGGCGTGGGCATCGCTGCGGCCTTCGAGCTTTTCGTGACGGTGCTGGCCATCGTCGAGCTGCTGGTGTTCATGGGCGTGGTCACGCCGGGCTGGACCATGGCCAACTTCGTGGCCAACGGCTGGGCCGGCGGCAGCGTGCTGAACGGCGCGGCCATCTCGGGCATCTTCGCTTCCATTCCGTTCGCGATCTGGTTCTTCCTAGCCATCGAGGGCGCGGCCATGGCGGCCGAAGAGGCGCGCGACCCGCACCGCACCATTCCCATTGCCTACACCACGGGCATCGTCACGCTGGTGGTGCTGGCCTTCGGCGTGATGATTTTCGCGGGCGGCGTGGGCGACTGGCGCAAGCTCGCCAACATCAACGACCCGCTGCCGCAGGCCATGAAGGCCGTTGTGGGCGACAACAGCGGCTGGCTGCACATGCTGGTGTGGATCGGCCTGTTCGGGCTGATCGCTTCGTTCCACGGAATCATCATGGGCTACTCGCGCCAGATCTTCGCGCTGGCGCGCGCGGGCTACCTGCCGCGCTACTTCGCCGGTCTGAGCCCGCGCTTCGACACGCCGCACCGCGCGCTGCTGGCCGGCGGCGTGATCGGCGTCATTGCCATCTTCAGCGACGAGTGGGTGCAGTTCGGCGGCCAGACGCTCACCGCCAACATCGTGACCATGGCCGTGCTCGGCGCCATCGTGATGTATCTGATTTCGATGGCTGCGCTGTTCAAGCTGCGCCGCACTGAACCGAACCTGCTGCGCACCTACCGCGCGCCCTTCTACCCTGTGTTCCCGGCCATCGCGCTCGGGCTCGGCGTGGTGTGCCTGGGCGCGATGGTGTGGTTCAACGGCATGCTCACGCTGCTGTTCATCGTGCTGATGGCCGCGGCGTACGGCTACTTCCTGCTGACATCGGCGCAGCGCAAGGCGGCTGCGCCCGACGAGATGCTGTCTTCTTCGACCACTTCCGCCTGACACCTGACACCCGAAGAAAGATGCTGTATCGCACCACCATCGCCGACCAGGTCTTCGCCTTCGAAGACCTGCGGCAGGTCATGGCCTTCGCAAGCCCCGCGCGCTCGGGAGACTACCTCGCGGGCGTCGGCGCGGCCACCGCGCAGCAGCGCATGGCCGCGCGCCATGTGCTGGCCGACACGCCGCTCAAGCAGTTCCTCACCGAAGCGCTGATTCCGTACGAGAGCGACAACATCACGCGCCTCATCATCGACAGCCACGACGCGCAGGCCTTCGCGCCGGTGTCGCACCTCACGGTCGGCGACTTCCGCAACTGGCTGCTGTCCGAAGCGGCCACCACCGCCACGCTCACCGCATTGGCGCCGGGCCTGACGCCCGAGATGGTGGCGGCCGTGTCCAAGATCATGCGCAACCAGGACCTGGTGTCGATCGCAAAAAAGTGCAGCGTGGTCACGCGCTTTCGCGACACCATCGGCCTGCCCGGCCACCTGGCCGTGCGCCTGCAGCCCAACCACCCGACCGACGACCTGCGCGGCGTGGCCGCCTCCACGCTCGACGGCCTGCTCTACGGTGCGGGCGATGCGGTGATCGGCCTCAACCCGGCTTCGGACAGCATGCCCGTGCTGGGCCAGTTGCTGCACATGCTCGACGAGGTGATCCAGCGCTTCGAGATTCCCACGCAAAGCTGCGTGCTCACGCACGTGACCAACACGCTCAAGCTGGCCGAGGCCGGTGCACCGGTGGACCTGGTGTTCCAGTCGATCGCGGGCACCGAGAGGGCGAACCTCTCCTTCGGCGTGACGCCCGAACTGCTCGACGAGGCCTATGCGGCGGCGCTGTCGCTCAAGCGCGGCACCATCGGCGACAACGTCATGTACTTCGAGACCGGCCAGGGCAGCGCGCTCTCGGCCAACGCCAACTTCGGCGTCGACCAGCAGACCTGCGAGGCGCGCGCCTATGCGCTGGCGCGGCGCTACAAGCCCTTTCTCATCAACACTGTCGTCGGCTTCATCGGGCCGGAGTATCTGTACGACGGCAAGCAGATCATTCGCGCCGGGCTCGAGGATCACTTCTGCGGCAAGCTGCTGGGCCTGCCCATCGGCTGCGACATCTGCTACACCAACCACGCCGAGGCCGACCAGGACGACATGGACACGCTGCTCGTGCTGCTGGGCACGTCGGGCATCAACTTCATCATGGGCATCCCGGGTGCGGACGACGTGATGCTCAACTACCAGAGCACTTCTTTCCACGACGCGCTGTTCCTGCGCGAAACGCTGGGCCTGAAGCGCGCGCCGGAGTTCGAGGCATGGCTGCAGCGCATGCAGATCACCAATGCGGCCGGCCAGCTGGCGCCGCCCTCTTCCAACCGGCTGCTGGCCGACATGAGCGGGCTGTCCGCACTCGCGTCATGAGCGATTCACCGGTCACCCCCAACCCCTGGGCGCAATGGCGCTCGGCCACGCCCGCCCGGCTGGCACTGGGCCGCGCAGGCGCCGGCATGCCGACCGACGAGACACTGCGCTTCGGATGGGCGCATGCGATGGCGCGCGACGCAATTCATGCCGCGCTCGACGTCGATGCGCTCGAAGCCGCATTGACCGCGCAGCGCTGGGAAGTGGCGCGCGCACGCAGCCGCGCCGCGGATCGCACCGAATACCTGCGCCGGCCCGATCTCGGCCGCCAGCTCGATGAAGACGCAGCCACGCGCCTGCTCGGCGACCGGCGCTACGGCTGCGATGTCTGCGTGGTGGTCGGCGACGGGCTCTCCTCGCTCGCGGCAGCCCGTCATACGGTGCCACTGCTCGCGGCATTGCGATCGCACCTGCCGCCCGACACGAGCTTCGCACCCGTGGTCATCGCCACGCAGGCGCGCGTCGCGCTGGCCGACGAGGTGGGCGAACTGTTCGGTGCGGCGCTCTCGGTCATGCTGATCGGGGAGCGGCCCGGCCTCAGCTCGCCCGACAGCCTCGGCATCTACCTGACCCATTCGCCCAAGCGCGGCCGGCACGACGCCGAGCGCAACTGCATCTCGAACGTGCGCCCCGAAGGCCTGCCCTACGAAGTGGCCGCGTTCAAGCTGGCATGGCTGATGCGAGAGTCCCTGCGCAGGGGACTGACCGGCATCGGGCTCAAGGACGAGAGCGATCTCGCGGTGCTTGAACAGCGCCAGGCGCCATCGCTCGCGCGCTGAGCACAACCCACAAGCGGCAACGCCAGAACTGTCACGAGCGCTTCGTACGCTCGTCATCGTCTTTTTTTGTCCAACGCATGCACTCAAACAGGAAAAAAGCAATGCAACGTCGCCTCCTTCTTCTCTCGCCAATTGCCGCTGCGATGGCTGCGGCCGGCTGTGCCAGCCTCTCGTCTTCCACGGGGCCGGCCCTTTCGCCCGGCCACTGGGACGCCTTCAACCGCGCGCAGATCGAGGGCCTGATCGCCAGCCTCGGCAAGGGCAGCCCGGGCTACAACGCCGCAAAGCCGCCGTACGTGGTGTTCGACTGGGACAACACCAGCGTCTTCCTCGACATCGAAGAGGCCTCGCTCATCTACCAACTCGAGAACCTCGTCTTCGGCGCCACGCCCGCGCAGCTCGAAGTGGCGCTGCGCAAGAACATCCCGAAGAAAGACTTCCTGCCCGCGTACAACAACGCAGCCGGCCAGCCGGTGAACATCGACCGCCTGGTGCCCGACATCGTCGCGAGCTACACATGGCTCTACCAGAACTACAGGGGCCTGAAGGGCGACCAGTCGCTGGCCGTGGTGGCACTGAGCCCGCACTACGGTGCATTCACCACCAAGGTGCGCTATCTCTACGAAGCCATTGGCGACACCTTCGACCACGACACGGCCTACCCGTGGGTGACGTATCTCTTCGCCGGCATGACCGAGGCGCAGGTGCGCAAGCTCACGGCCGACACGGTGGCGTGGCAGCTGAAGGAGCCGGTCGCCAAGGTCAAGTGGACTTCGCCCACGGCACTGCCGGGCCGCGCGGGCGTGGTCTCGGTGAGCTGGAAGAACGGCCTGCGCCTGCAGCCCGAAATGCAGGAGCTGTACGCCGCCTTCCGCAACGCGGGCTTCGACGTGTGGGTATGCTCGGCGTCGTTCGTCGATGTGATCAAGGAAATTTCGTCGAACCCCGCTTTCGGCTACAACAACCCACCTGAGCGCGTGCTCGCGATGGAGCTGGAGCGCGATTCCAACGGCATGATCCAGCCCGAGTTCCGCCGCGGCTACGACCAGACGCAGGGCCCGGGCAAGACGAAGAACATCCAGCGCTTCCTGGTCAGCAAGTACGGCTACGGCCCGAGCTTCGTGGCCGGCGACAGCGAAGGCGACCAGAACATGATGGCCGACTTTGCCGACACGAAGAAAGTGCTGATCGTCAACCGCCTGCGCGATCCGAAGACCGACATCGGCAAGTTTTCGGCCATGGCGGTGCAGAACTATGGCAAGGCCGACACGCGCTACCTGCTGCAGGGGCGAGACGACAACACGGGCTCGTGGGTGAGCTCGCAGCTGCATACGCCACTCGGAGCAACGCAAGGCAAGGCCCTGAAGTAAACGCGGCGCACCGCGGGCGGTTGCCTATGATCCTGGCATCGAACACCAGGAGACAACATGACAACGGCCCGCTACCCTCTTGCCGAACTGAAAGACCTGCCCGAGGACATCCGCATCGCGATCCTCGCCGTGCAGGAAAAGGCCGGCTTCGTGCCCAATGTGTTCCTCGGCCTCGCGCGCCGCCCCGCCGAGTGGCGCGCGTTCTTCGCGTACCACGACGCGCTCATGCTCAAGGAAGAAGGCTCGCTCACCAAGGGCGATCGCGAGATGATCGTCACCACCACCAGCGCGGCCAACCAGTGCTTGTACTGCGTGGTGGCGCACGGCGCGCTGCTGCGCATCTACGAGAAAAAGCCGCTGGTGGCCGACCAGGTGGCGGTGAACTACCGCAAGGCCGACATTACGCCGCGCCAGCGCGCGATGCTCGACTTTGCGATGAAGGTCTGCGACCGCTCGCACGAGATCGACGACAGCGACTTTCCGCCGCTGCACGCACATGGCTTCGACGACGAGGACATCTGGGACATCGCAGCCATCACCGCCTTCTTCGGCCTGAGCAACCGCCTGGCCAGCTTCAGCGGCATGCAGCCGAACAACGAGTTCTTCCTCATGGGGCGACTGCCCCGCGAGAAGAAGTAGCCGGGCCCGCTCAGGCCTTCGCGCGGCAGGATGCGAGGGCGTCCAGTGCCGGCTTGTAGGTGGGCGTGGTCACATCCATCACGCCAAGCACCGTGTGGTACAGGTTGTCGTGCGTGAGCGGCGCATCGAGCCCCGCCTCCATGCACGAGCGCGAGAGCTTGCGCCGCTCGCTCATGCCTTCGCTGAACCACGTGACCATGGGCACGTGCTTCTGCGCCTCGGGCGCGAAGCTGTAGGGCACTCCGTGCAGGAACAGGCCGTATTCGCCGAGCGATTCGCCGTGGTCGCTTACGTACAGCATCGCCGGGTCGTATTGCTTCGATTGCGCCTTGAGCCAGTCGATGGTCTGGCCGAGGAAGCGGTCGGTCTGCACGATCGAGTTGTCGTACACGTTCATCAGCTCGGCGTGGCCGCACTCGGCCAGCGCATTGGTCTTGCACTCGGGCTGGAAGCGCTTCACGTCGGGTGCCGAGCGCTTGTAGTAGGCCGGGCCGTGGCTGCCCATCTGATGCATCACCAGCACGATGCCCTTGGCGCGGCGCTCGGCCGGCAACGCGGCGATGCGCTCGTCCAGGCCCTTGAGCATCACGTCGTCGAGGCATTCGTCGCCGTCGCACAGCGCCTTCTTCGTGGCGGCATCGAGGCCGTCGAAGGCCGAAGCGTTCGGCACGCGGGTGCAGACGTCCTTGCAGCCGGCCTGGTTGTCGAGCCAGAACACAGCCAGCCCGGCGGCCTGCAGCACGTCGACCAGGTTCTCGTAGTCGTCCTTGCGCGATTCGTAGCCCTGCTTGCCCAGCGGCGAGAACATGCACGGCACCGAGGCCAGCGTGTTGGTGCCGCAGGAATGCACGTCGCGGTAGCTCAGCACACCACGCTTGGCCAGCTCGGGCGTAGTGTCGCGCGCATAGCCGTTGAGGGCGAAATGGTCGGCGCGCGCCGTCTCGCCCACCACCACCACGAACAGCGGCGGCTTGGTCTGGGCCGCATAGCTCGCGCCCAGCGCCGTGCCGGCGGTGACCGGAATCAGCTTGCCGCTGCGCTTGAACAGTGGCTTGATGAGCAGCGAACCCGTGGAATAGAGGGTCGCGATGGGGTTCATCATGTAGCGCAGATGAACGTTGTTGCGCATCAGCGGCGCCAGCTCGCGGTTCATGGACACAGCCGCACCCAGCGCCACGACCACCGACAGCAGCAGCAGCGCCATGTTGCGCCAGAGCTTCGACAGAATGCCCATCGGCGCAACGCGCACCCGCCACAGCAACCAGGCCGCGGGCAGAACCACCACACCCACGTTGAAGGCCATGCGCCAGCTCAACAGGTCGCGTGCCTCGTTCGGGTCGGTCTGCAACGCGTTGGCGATCATGGTCGGGTCCATCACCACGCGGTACTCGAGCATGTAGTGCTGCACCACCGCGGCCAGCACGACCACGGCGAGCCACAGCGGCTTCATCCATCGCGACCAGGCTGTGAGCGACAGCATGGCCGCCGAGCCGCACAGCGTGAGCAGGCTCATGACCACGATGGTCGACATGTAGGTGCTCGGCGCGCCGCCGATGCGGGCCAACTCGTTCCACAGCGGCCAGTTGGTGGTCAGGACGAGGTAGAGGCTGAGCCACAGGACGACCACGGCGGCCGAACGCGGCCGCTCCAGCCACAGATTGAAGCGCACCCACGGGCCGCCGGAGGCAGGCGAGTGTGGCGTTTTGGAGTCAGAAGTACCCACCCGCTGCAATGGGGCGGGAGCGATTCGCGAAACAGACATGCGGCGAATGTAACGAACCCGCCTGAAGGGAGGCTGAACTGACTATTCAGTCAGTGTTCAGGCTGGCCCTGCGCATCCTCAGCATCCTCATCTTCGAACGCCGCCGCGCCACGTACGCACCAGAGGCCGCCAAGCTCAGCGGCCGGCTCACGCCGCGTTCCACCACGATCGACACCAGCGCACCCAGCATCGCCGCCGCCACGATGTCGGAGGGGAAATGCAGGCCCAGGTACACCCGGCTCCACGCCACCACGGCGGCCACCAGCAGCGCCGCCAGCATGGGCCAGCGAGAAGGCAGGCACCAGAGCGCAAAGGCCGCGGCAAAGGTGCCGGCCGCATGCAGGCTCGGGAAACCGGGCCGCACGCCCTGCGGCACCCACTGGATGCCCAGGCCATAGAACGCAGGCCGGGGAATCGGCGCCACCGCACGGATCATGTTCACGATCAGCCACACGGCCAGCACACTCATCAGCACCGTGAACAGCGCATAGCGCCAGCGCCGGCTGAACAGTGCACAAACCCCGATGCCGAGCGTCAACAGAGCCGGCAGCAGGTCGGAGGAAAACTCGGCGAAGCCCAGGCTCCACGCCGGCACCGACATGCCCGCGTTGACCAGCCTGAACAGCGCGAAATCAAGATCCTGCATGTGCGGGCACCGCCGGCCTCACTGCGCGCGAGCCGAAGCGCGTTACCCCCACCTCGATGGCAAAGCCCACCACCCAGCAGACCCAGGCCGTCCAGAGCGTGTGGCTCATGTAGTGGGCGCCGCGCAGCTGCTGCGACACACCCAGCACGAGCCCTGCAACCAACGCAACCCCCAGCCAGATTGCTGCAGCGCGGGACGACACCCGGCGCAGCACGAAATACCCGCCCACGTAGGCGAAAGCAGCCGACGCGTGGCCAGCCGGGAAGCACCCGCCAGGGCCGCCGTCGTCGACGCCCCATGACCAGTGCGACACGTAACGCGCCATGCCGCCGAACTCCTGCAGGTCCCAGGGGCAGCTGGTGTGGCTGGCATGCTTGAGCAGGCTGACGGCAATCACCGAGCCCAGCACGGTCAGGGCCAATTGCACTCGGCCGCCGGTGCTCAGGCGGCGCAGCAGGCCGAAGGGCCAGCGGATCGCGGCGAACAGCGTGATCACGAGCACCCAGCTGAGGTCGCGAGCGCCCTCATGCATCACATGAACCATGAAAGGGCTGTCGCGCAGGGGAAACCCGATGTGGGAACCTGCCATGCGCGCCAGCATCAGATCCCCGCCCGTCGCGTCCCACGCCATCAGTGCAACCAGTGCGATGAGGGTCAGAACCCCCAGACGAAAATTGGGAAAGCGAGTCATGGACGAAGGCAGGACTGAAAAACAGTCGCGAGCCTACGTTTGCGGAATGAACCGAGCCTGAAGCAAGATGAACCGAACCTGACTGAAAGGCCCGGTGCAACTCGGTGACGCTAGACTGCAATTTTTCTTGGAAAGACATGCGTGCGCATATTGCTGGTCGAAGATGACAGTGCATTGGCAGATGCCGTCTGCAGCTATCTGTTGGCCAAGGCTTTCGTGGTCGACGTGGCGCCCAGTCTGGCCGACGCGCGCGGCGCCTTGCTCTCGGTACAGTACGCAGCCGTGCTGCTCGACCTGCACCTGGGCGACGGCGACGGCCTCTCGCTGCTGCCGCAGATTCGCGCCCTGCCCGAGCGCCCCATCGTCATCGTGCTGACGGCGCGCGACCAGGTAACAGACCGCATCCGCGGCCTGGACGCCGGCGCCGACGACTACCTCATCAAGCCTTATGACCCCGCCGAACTGCTGGCGCGCCTGCGCGCGGTCGAGCGGCGCCGCAGCTCCAGCAGTTCGCCGGTGCTGCAGCTCGGCACGCTCGAGATCGACCTGGCGCACGACATGGTGCGCAAAGACGGCTCGCCGATCACGCTGACGCAGAAGGAATGGGCGCTGCTGCGCGTCATGGCCACACGGCCCGAACGCATTCACACGCGCGAGAACCTCGCCGATGCGCTCTACGGCTTCGGCGACGAGGCCGACAGCAACACGCTCGAAGTCTTCATCAGCCGCCTGCGGCGCAAGCTCGGACGCAGCCACATCCAGACGCTGCGCGGCCTCGGCTACCGGCTGTCGTTCTCTGTGGACGACGACGAATGAGCTCCAGCAGCTTCGCGGCCGGCCGCGACTCGCTCGCCGGCCGGCTGACCCGCACGCTGATCGTCTGGGTCGGCGGCGTTTGGCTGCTGTGCGTGTTCGCCGTGGTCTGGTATGTGGACCGCGAGATCAACCACAACTTCGACAACGAACTGGTCGAGGTCTCGCACCGCATGTTCGCGATGGCAGTGCAGGAACTGGAAAAGCTGCAGCACCCGGGCCAGGAGCCGCCGCGCGAACCGCTGATCGCGCCCAAGCAGCTGTTCTCGGAAGACGCGGTGATCTACCAGATCGTCGACCTGCACGAGCATGTGATGCTGCGCTCCGCCGAGGCGCCCGCGGACACCTTCGACGTGCCGCTGGCCGCCGGCTTCGCGAACAACCCGACCTGGCGCATCTACACCGTGCGACACCCGACCCTGGGCCTGTTCTTCCAGGTGGCGGACCCGCTCGACGAACGCCGCCGCGCCCTCAACCGCACGCTCTTCGGCCTGATCATTCCGCTCGGCGCAGTGCTGCCGCTGCTCGCTCTGGTGCTGCGCAACGTGGCGCGCACCGAGCTGCGGGTGCTGCAGGATCTGGCCGGCGAGATCGAGAAGCGCAGCGGCGCCGACCTGAGCCCGATCGCCCTGCCCGGCGGGTTGCCCAAGGAGCTGCGCACTGTCGGCGACCACGTCAACCGGCTGCTGGAGCGGCTGTCGCACTCGCTCGACGTGGAGCGCGCCCTGGCGGCCAATGCCGCGCACGAGCTGCGCACGCCGCTCGCCGCCGCCCGCCTGCGGCTGCAGACCGCGCTGGAGCACGACCTGCAGCGCAACGACGTGCAGGCCGCGCTCGATGCGCTGCGTACCCTCAGCCACCGCACCGAGAAGCTGCTGCAGCTGTCGCGCGCGGAATCGGGCGCCTCGCTCGCGCGCACGCGGGTCGACCTGGTGCAGCTTGCCGGCACCGTGGCGCAGGAGTTCTGGCAAGACCCGCAGAATGCCGAGCGACTCATGCTCAAGGTACCCGACAGCGTCGTGCCACTGGCCCTCGGCGACGTCGATGCGCTCGCAATTGCCCTGCGCAACCTGGTGGAGAACGCGCTGCGCTACGGCGGCGGCCGCGTCGTCATCGAGGTGATGGCGCCTTGCACCCTGGCCGTGCGCGACACCGGCCACGGCGTTACCCCCGCGCAGCTCGAAACCCTGCGCGAGCGCCACGTGCGCCACAGCTCCGACCGCGCGGGCTATGGTCTGGGCATTTCGATCGTGGGCACCATCGTCGAGAAGCACGGCGCAAAGCTCGAACTCTCGTCGCCGCCCGTGGGTGCGGCGCACGGCTTCGAGGCGCGCATCGTGCTGCGGCCGGCCTGAGCCTCCTCAGCGGCGGGCGGTTTCCCTTTTCGGCACAAAGTCGTAGGAGTTGTCGAAGCCGAACTGCTCGGCGTCGTACATCGCCTTCATCTTCTTCACGAGATGCCGCTGCACCGGCTTGGGCAACGCAAAGTAGTTGTCATTGGCCGTGGTCTTCCGATCACCGTCCAGGTGGCCGGTGATGGCGTGGATCGTCGCCTTGCGGCCCAGATGGAAAGTGACGATCTTGATGCGCCCCACGTAGTCGTCGTTGTCGATGTGATCGGAGTCAACGGGGTTGAAGAAGCGATACACGAGGATCGGGTCGACCAGCCCGTCGCCGTCGATGTCCGCGAGTTCGATGAGCTTCGAGCGAAAGTTGACGCCGGCCTCGTCCTTGTTGGCGAAGTCGCGGATCGACCATTCACGGGTCAAGGTGTTGTCGCCGCCCACCTTGTAGAGCGAGGCCTGGATGGCCGAGGACAGCAGTTCCCCGGCGTATGGCTCGTCCTGCTTCTCGCCGAGCAGCAAGACGTAGCTGCCCGACTTGTCGGTGTAGCAATAGCGCTTGAATGCGGGGAGTTCAAGCCCGGCCTTCTTCAGCGCCTCGGCGCTCAGATACGGCGCATTGGCTGCACATTCGTTCTTGCCGGGTGGGGTCTTCTGGGCATGGCTGCCGGTGGCGAGCAATGCCAGGAGCGTTAACGCCAGGAGCTTCCGCTTCATCGGACCGCAGCTCACTCGCTCACCAGCGCACGCAGCCAGTCTGGCAGCGCCAGCGCCTTCTGCTTCGGAAAGTCGACCCAGATGGTGGTCGCGCCTCCGGCCGCGCAGATCACGTCGGGTTCTTCCTCGCGAGCCATGATGCCCCAGCTCTCGAAGGTGGTGCGGCCGGGGTCGCTCACGTACATCTTGAGCAGCACGTTGCCCGGGTATTCGATCTGGCGGTAGAAATTGCAGAAGGCGTTGACGATCACCATGCCCTCGCCGCTCGGCTCGGGCTCGAAGCCGATGGAGTGCATCCAGTCGATGCGCGCGGTTTCGAGGTAGCGGAAGTAGGTGCCGTTGTTCAGGTGGCCCATTGCATCCATGTCGCCCCAGCGGATCGGGATCGACGTCTCATACACGAGCTTTTTCTTTTCGGGGATTTCGATTCTCATCGGTGCGCCTTGATGGATGCGAGGATGCCCAGCACGAACAGCAGCGCCGCCGCCCACTCGGCGGCCTGCGGCCAGCGGCCGTCCCAGACGAAGGAATAGAACAGCGCGAACAGCGTCTCGCTGACGATCAGTTGGCCGCACAGGCTGGCGGACAGGCGCTGGCTCGCGACGTTCCAGAGGATGGTCGCCAGCCACGACGAGCCGAAGCCGCTCGCCAGCGCGATCCACACGAACAGCATGCCGTCGGGCTGTGCCTTCAGAGTGGCCACGTCGCTGCCCGCGACCAGCCACAGCAGCAAGGCGCCCAGGCCGGTCGCCACGCCGAGCCAGTTGGCCCAGTCGGTTGCGTTGAGCTCGGTGTGGCGCTGCAGCCAGGCGGCGTTGAGCAGGCCGTACACCGTCCAGCTTGCCATTGCGGCCAGGGCCAATGCGATGCCCCAGCCGAAGCGAGCGCCGCCACTGCCTGCGCCGTGCTGCGCGGACCATGCGCCGTAGATCATCAGCGCGATGCCCGCGCCTGTGAGCAGCAGCCCCGGCAGCAGCGCGCGCATCTGCAGGCCGACGGGCCGGCCCAGCAACATCATCCAGACAGGGATCGTGCCGATGATGAGGCTGGGCACCTCGGTGCCCGCCGCCTCGATGCCGAAGGCCAGCAGCAGGTAGTAACCAGTAAAGCCCAGCACGCTGAGCCCCAGGGCCGCGAGCGCCTGCCGCCCGCTCGGCCAGCGCACCGCAGACGGCCGCGCGAACACGGCCAGGGCAGAGACCGCGCCGAACACCGCGAAACGCGAGGCCGTGATGTCCACCATGCCGAAGTGACCCACCATGCGCGGCGCCACGAAGGTCAGGCCCCAGAGCGCACCCGCAGCCAGCCCGGCCGCAATGCCGACCCAAGCCCGCGGACTCAGAGCGAGAACCCGTCGTCGGCCGCGATGACGGCGCCGTTCACGAAGTGGCTCTGGCCGCTGGCCAGCAGCACGATCAGGCCGTCCAGGTCCTCGGGCTTGCCCACGCGCTTGCGCGGCAGCATGTTGACCAGCTTGGCACCACCTTCGGTGCTCCAGTGCTCCTCGTTGAGCTCCGTGGTGATGTAGCCCGGGCACAGCGCGTTCACGTTGATGCCGAAACGGCCCCATTCGAGCGCCATGGCCTTCGTCATCTGCACCACCGCGATCTTGCTCATGCAGTAAGTGCCGATCTGCGGCATGACCTTGAGCGCGGCAGCTGAAGCGATGTTGATGATGCGCCCACCGATGTAGGTGCCCGGTGCCGTGCCCTTGGCGCGCGCCAGCATGCGCTTGCCCACTTCTTGCGCCACGAAGAAGGAGCCCTTCACGTTGGTGTCGAAGATGTAGTCGTAGTCGTCGGGGGTCACGTCCTCCAGGCGCTGCGTGGTGCTCACGCCCGAGTTGTTGACCAGGATGTCGATGGCGCCCACCTCGGTCTCGGCGCGCGCGACCGCCGCCTTGATGCTGCCGATGTCGGTCACGTCGAGCTCGACCACGTGGGCGTCGCCGCCCTCGCCTTCGATGCGTGCGCGCAGTTCCTTGAGCCTCTCGACGCGGCGGCTGGCCAGCACCACTGCGGCGCCGGCACGGGCAAGGGTTTTCGCGAACTGGGCGCCGAGCCCGCTGGAGGCGCCGGTGACGAAGGCCACGCGGCCGGAAAGATCGATGCTGTAAGCCATGAACTGAATCCTGTGGAGTCGCGCAGGTGACGCCCAAGCGCCCCGCCCACGAGTGACACGGACCGCCCGTGGACGCCGCATAAAATGCCCCGCAACCCGGGAAGCCCCGCGCCTCGAAAAATCATTATCGACCCAACCCACATGACCCACGACGAAATCCTCGCCCAGTTCGGCCCTCGCGAAGCCATGGAATACGACGTGGTCGTGGTCGGTGGCGGCCCGGCCGGCCTCTCGACCGCGATCCGGCTCAAGCAACTCGCCGCGCAGCACGAAAAAGAGATTTCGGTCGTGGTGCTCGAAAAGGGCTCGGAGCCCGGCGCGCACATCCTCTCGGGCGCCATCATGGACCCGCGTGCGCTCAACGAGCTGCTGCCCGACTGGAAGGAACTCGGCGCCCCGCTGAACCAGCCCGTGACCGACGACGCGATGGTGTTCCTGGGCGAGAAATCGGGCCTGCGCACTCCCAACCTCTTCCTGCCGGCCTGCTTCCAGAACCACGGCAACTACATCATCAGCCTGGGCGCCTTCACCAAGTGGCTGGCGCAGCAGGCCGAGAACCTCGGCGTCGAGATATTCCCGGGCTTTCCGGCCGCCGAAGTGCTCTACAACGAAGACGGCTCGGTGCGCGGAGTGGCCACCGGCAACATGGGCGTCGGCAAGGACGGCGAACCGACCGAGAACTTCCAGCTCGGCATGGAACTGCTGGGCAAGTACACGGTGTTCGCCGAAGGCGCGCGCGGCCACCTGGGCCGCCAGCTCATCGCGAAGTACAAGCTCGACGCGGGCAGGGATCCACAGACCTACGGCCTCGGCGTGAAGGAAGTGTGGGAAATCGACCCGAAGCGCCATCAACCCGGCTTCGTGCTGCACACCGCCGGCTGGCCGATGGACAACAACACCTACGGCGGCGCCTTCCTGTACCACATGGAGGACAACAAGGTCACCATGGGCTTCATCACGGGCCTGGACTACAGCAACCCCTACCTGAGCCCGTTCGAGGAAATGCAGCGCTGGAAGCTGCACCCCAACATCCGCTGGTATCTCGAAGGCGACGAGGCCAAGGGCATCAAGCCGGCCAAGCGCATCGGCTACGGCGCACGCGCCATCACGGCCGGTGGCCTGATGTCGCTGCCCAAGACGGTGTTCCCGGGCGGCGCACTGGTCGGCTGCGAGGCCGGCTACCTCAACGTGAGCCGCATCAAGGGCAGCCACGCCGCGATCAAGACCGGCATGCTGTGCGCCGAGGCTGCCTTCGACGCGGTCACGGCCGGCCGCCAGCACGACGAACTCACGGCCTACCCGGCCGCCTTCGAGAAGAGCTGGCTGCACGCCGAGCTGAACAAGGCGCGCAACTTCAAGGCCTGGTTCAAGAAGGGCCTGGGCATTGCAACTTTCATGAACGGCATCGAGCAATGGCTGCTCAAGGGCCACATTCCATGGACGCTGCACCGCAACAAGCCCGACCACCAGTACCTGAAGCCCGCGTCGGAGTGCAAGCCCATCGTCTATCCGAAGCCGGACGGCAAGCTCACCTTCGACCGGCTCTCCAGCGTGTTCATCAGCAACACCAACCATGAAGAGCAGCAGCCAGCCCACCTGACGCTGAAGGATGCGACGGTGCCGGTCAACGTCAACCTCGCGAAGTTCGCGGGCCCCGAGAGCCGCTACTGCCCGGCCGGCGTGTACGAGTTCGTGGGTACGGAAGACGGCAAGCAGCGACTGCAAATCAACGCGCAGAACTGCGTGCACTGCAAGACTTGCGACATCAAGGACCCGACGCAGAACATCGTGTGGGTTACGCCTGAAGGTGGCGGTGGGCCGAACTACGTGGGGATGTAAGGCGCTCTGCGCTTGTGTGGAAAAGCCCTCTTCGGAGGGCTTTGTCGTTTTCGGTGATGCGTGCGTTCGGGGTGCGTGCGAAGGGCGCCGGGTGCTCCCCTCCGCGAATGTCCCCCGGCCTGCGGCCTCCTCCTTTATTTCGCTGCGGGGAGCACCCGGCGCCCTTCGCACAATGAGTGCTGCTGTTGTGTTCGCCGATCAACTGCCGCTCTATCGGCTCTTCAACGTCTGTCCGCACTCCCCGCGTCCAGGAAATATTTACGGCTTCACGCCGCCTCCGCGCTTGCGCGCATACAGATACGCCCCGGCCGTGCCGCATGCGACCGGCAGTGTCAGTGCCAGCCACGCGTACCAGCCGGGTATCGAGAATCCGTAGGGCCCTATCACCATGAGCACGAAGAACGAAGTCGTCATCAGGCCTGCGGCCAGCCCGTGCCGACAAGGCCGGCTGCGCGCATGCGATGCGGCGACATAGCCACAAGCAAGGTAGACACACACCCCGAGCGCAAACGACAGGACGAGGCTGGGTGTCAACGCAAAACCGTAGACCTGCGCATAGGCCTCCTTGGGAGAGGCGCCCAGCGACTGCAGGACCAGGGTGCTCACATTAGCGAGCAGGGTACTGCCATAGGTCTGTCCGCCGACACCAACCGCCGCGCCAAGCAACGCGGCGCGCCAACTGAACCGGTCGCTATCGATCCGGTCCGGGTCGAGATTGCGCACGGCATCCGACACTTCAAATCTGCTGTCCATGAACTGATCCTCCGCTCCAGCAGGTACTTTAAGCGTGAACTCATCCGCGACAGGAGCACTGCGGAAAGCATCGTCCGGTTTTTTCCGCGGCGATGCGTCCATTCGGAAACCCGTGGCGTAAATGGAATCAGGACGGCGATGCACGTTGCCGCCCGCCAACCCATTCAACTTCTCGAAGAGGATCTTTCGCCATGAACACCCTGCTCCACCGCATCGCCATCGCCGCAACTCTGGCCCTCGCCGCCGGCCACGTGCTCGCCGCAGACCCGGCACCTGCCCCCGCACCGGTCGCCAAGGCTACGCCTGCCAACAAGCTGTCCGCCGCCCGCGCGCTGATCGCCGACAGCAAGTGGACCGCGGCCATCAGCGAACTCGAACGCGTCAACGACACCGGCAACGCCGACTGGAACAACCTCATGGGCTACACCCTGCGCAAGTCCGGCGCCGGCAAGTGGACCGCCTCGGAGAAGTACTACGACGCCGCGCTGAAGATCGATCCGAAGCACGTCGGCGCGCTCGAATATTCGGGTGAGCTGTACATCTCGATGGGCGATCTGCCCAAGGCCGAGCAGCGCCTCGCCGCACTTGGCCAAGCCTGCAACATGGCCTGCCCGGAGTACAAGGACCTGAAGGCTTCCGTCGAGAGCTTCAAGGCAGGTGGCGCCAAGAAGAGCTGAGCATGAGGCGGCTACCTGGCAACCAGGAAGACGTAGTCCGCGCTGTAGTCCTGCCGGATGCGCTTGCCTGCATCGGCCTGCGCCTCGCACCCCTTTGCCGGCGCATTGCCGCCGAGGGTGTTGATGCGCTGCACGCCGGTAACGCCGGCCAGTTTTCCGGGGCCGCCCGCCGACTTGGCGGTCAGCAACAGCCACGGAATGTCGGCCTCGCGCTGGCCGTTGGCACGAGCCTTCACGGTGCCGAGCGTCTTGCTGCCGTCCAGCGCGGTCCAATTGGGCCCAGCGCCGTGCGTGCCGACCTTGGCACCACCGGGGCCGTACAGCTCCGCTTCAGGCGCCACGAACTGCCAGGCCAGCGCGCCCTTGTCGCCGGCCTTGCATTCGTAGATCTGCACGCCCACTGCGTGCCAGGTGAAGGCGGTGCGTTCGCCATCAGGCGCCTTGATGGCGGCTGGCGATGCGCAGGCGGCAAGCAAGGCGACGCCCAGCAGGGCTGCACCCAGGGGAAGGATTCGCGTCGATTTCAATGTCATGGCATTTCCCGGTTTCAAGAAGAAAAGATAAACGAACGAGTGCGGACCGGATCATCCGGCCCTTCTCCAGAAACGACACGCACGCAGGAACGGATGCAATACTCGCCCGCATGAATAGAAATATTCTGATGAGCCTGCAAGACCTGATCGCTGGCGCGGCGCGCGGCGACCACGCGTGCTTTGCCCAGATCTACGAACGCACGCACCTGCATCTGTTCGGCGTCGCGGCTCGTATGTTGGGCAATGAACAGGCAGCCGAAGACGTGCTGCAAGAGGCCTATGTGAGCATCTGGAAAAACGCGAGCGGCTATCGCTCCAGCGTCGACGGGCAAGAGATCCAGCCCATCACCTGGCTGATCGCGATCGTGCGCAACAAGGCGCTGGACTCGCTGCGCGCGCGCAAGCGACGCAATGCCCACGAACAACCGCTGGCCACCGGCCCGGACGGCGAGGCAGAAACCGAGGCCGACACGGCAGCCGACCCGGCCCCCGGCGCAGCGCAGCTGTTCGACCAGGCCATGCATGCGCTTCGCATCGAGGGCTGCATGTCTGTGCTCGACGGCAGCTTCCGCCAGAGCCTGGCGCTTGCCTACTACCAGGGCCTGTCGCACACCGAGGTGGCGGCGCAGATGAATGCGCCGCTCGGCACGGTCAAGGCCTGGATACGACGCGGGCTCGACAAGCTGCGCGCCTGCCTGAGCGCGCAAGGGGTGGCGTCATGAGATACACCGACGCCCGCCTGCTCGATGCACTGGCATCGGCCTACGCACTCGGCACGCTCGAAGGCGGCGCGCGGCGGCGCTTCGAGCGGCTGATGCGCGATCGCGCGGACGTGCGCGCCGTGGTGGCGCAATGGGAGCAGAGGCTCGGGCAGTTGGCCCTGTCGGTGCCGCAGCGCAAGCCTTCGCCCGATCTCTGGCGCGCGATCGCCGCGCGCACCCAGCCCACCCAGGCACAGCAAGCACGACAGGCGCGGGCCTCTCGCTGGACCGGCTGGCTGCGGCCCGCGGGCTTCGGCTTCGGCGGGCTCGTGGCAGGGGCCATCGCCGCAAGCGCGCTGTTCCTTGCAATGCCTGGAGCCTTCATCACGAGCGACCAGCTCGCGATGCGTACGGGCGAGCGGCTGCCGCAAAGCTATGTGGGTGTGCTCTCCGACACCGAGGGCCGGGGGCGATTGCTGGTCAGTTCGCTGCGACATGGCCGCACGGTCACGCTGAAGGTGCTGGGTGCGACGGCGCTGCCCGTTTCGGGCGGCGAACGGCTCGTGCTGTGGGCCTTGCCCGCCGACGCGGCGCCCTTCGCCATCGGCACGGTGCCGGCGAGCGGCGCTGGCATCCTCACGCTGCCCGACACCTCCGAGAAGCTGCTGTCGAAGGTCTCGCGCCTCGTCGTGACGCGCGAGCGCAGCACCTCGCCTGCGGCCCCCAGTGCCGATGTGGTGTTGAGCGGCGCCTGCGCCAAGCTCTGGTGAGCTTCCTGTGATCCTGATCCGGTGAGCCTCGCTTATTCTTGCGGCTCACAGGAGACAAAAACCCATGCAGATCGTCATCACCGGCGGCGCCGGTTTTCTGGGCGCGCGCCTCGCGCGCACGCTGTTGAAGCAAGGCAGCCTTTCTCTGGCCGGCGCACCGGCCCGGCCCATCGAGCGCATCACGCTGGTCGACCGCGCGGGCGCTCCCGCTGACCTCGCTGCCGATGCGCGCATCACCGCCGTGACCGGCGACCTGAACGCACAGCTCGCCGCCGAGGCGGACGCCACCGTCTGGCGCGAAGCCGATGCCATCTTCCACCTGGCCGCCGCGGTGAGCGGCGAATGCGAGGCCGACTTCGACCTCGGCATGCGCAGCAATTTCGCAGCCACGCATGCCCTGCTCGAAAAAGTACGCACGCTCGGCACGAAACCCGTGCTGGTGTTCGCCAGTTCGCTAGCGGTGTTCGGCGATTCTCCCGAGCAACCGCTGCCGAAGGTCATCGAAGACCACACGCTGCCCACTCCGCAGACCAGCTACGGCATCCAGAAATTCATTGGTGAACAGCTGATGGCCGATTTCACGCGCAAGGGTTTCGTGCGCGGGCGCAGCGTGCGGCTCATGACGGTAAGCGTGCGCCCGGGCAAGCCCAACGGCGCGGCCTCGGGCTTCTTCAGCGGCATGATCCGCGAGCCGCTGGCCGGGTTGCCCGCCGCCTGCCCCGTGCCCGACGCAACGCCTGTCGCCATTGCGTCACCGGCGCGCACCATCGAAGGCATCATCCGCGCCGCCGAGGCCAGCGATGCGCAATGGGGCCCGCGCACCGCGCTCAACCTGCCCTCGCTCGCCACCACGGTCGGCGAGATGGCCGCGGCGCTGGAGCACGTGGCCGGCAAGGCCGCCACCGCCCTGCTTGACCGCACGCCCGACCCGACGATCCAGCGCATCGTGAAAACCTGGCCGGGCCACATCGAGACCGTGCGCGCGAGGGCGCTGGGGCTCATGCCTGACGAAAGCTTCGAGGCCGTCATTCGCGAGTACGTCCGTGAAAATCCCGACGCGGTAAAGCTTCCCGGTGTTGCATAGTCCGTTGCGCCTGACGCGCACCTGACCCCAACCCCGGAGACATCATGAAACTCGGCCACATCGCCGCCGCCTGCCTTTCGCTCGCCCTGGGCACTTCCGCCTTCGCCCAGCAACCGACCGTTCTGAAGATCGGCTACGCGACCTCCAAGGAGTCGCACTACGGCGTGGGCTCCACGGTGTTCTGCGAAGAAATCGAGAAGGGCACGCAAGGCCGCTACAAGTGCCAGCACTTCGCCAACTCGGCGCTCGGCGGCGAGCGCGAGCAGATCGAGGCCATCCAGCTCGGCACGCAGGACCTGGTCAACACCTCGACGGGCCCGGTGGGCAACTTCGTGCCCGAGGTCAAGATCGTCGACATCCCGTTCCTGTTCCGCGACTACGACCATGCGCGCAAGGTCATGGACGGCCCCATCGGCCAGGACATCCTGACCAAGTTCCCGAGCAAGGGCATCATCGCGCTCGCCTGGACGGAGAACGGCTTCCGCCACATGACGAACAGCAAGCGCGACATCGTCAAGCCCAGCGATGCGGCCGGCCTGAAGATGCGCACCATGGAAAACAAGGTGCACATGGACGGCTACCGCACCTTCGGCATCCTGCCCACGCCCATGGCTTTCCCCGAACTGTTCGGCGCGCTGCAGCAAGGCACGGTCGACGGGCAGGAGAATCCGATTCCGGTGATCCTGTCGTCGAAGTTCTCGCAGGTGCAAAAGCACCTCTCGCTCACGGGCCACGTGTACTCGCCGGCGCTGCTGCTGCTGTCGCCGAAGGTGTGGAACAAGCTCTCTGACGCCGACAAGAAGGTGTTCACCGAAGCCGCGAAGAAGGCCTCCATCGCCCAGCGCAAGAAGGTCAACGACGACGAGAACAACGGCATCGCCCAGCTCGAGAAAGACGGCATGAAGGTCACGCGCACCGTCGACGGCGCCGCCTTCCGCGAGGCGCTGAAGCCCGCCTACGTGAGCTACGCCAAGGAATTCGGCGCCGACAACATCAAGAAGATCACGGACGTCAAGTAAGCCCTGAGCCGCCACGGCCGGCTTTCCGGCAACGCGCCCGGCACGCATGCGTGCGCCGGGCGCTTCGTTTTTCAGACAGAACAGAGAACAACACAAAGTGCAAGCCTTCGAGCGCTACTTTCTCGCCGCCAACCGCTGGGCGCTGATTCTTCTGCTGGCCGCCATGTCGGTCATCATCTTCACCAACGTCGTGCTGCGCTACACCACGAACCAGTCGCTCGAATGGGCGGAAGAGGTGTCGCGCCACATGATGATCTGGCTCACCTTCCTGGGGGCCGGGCCGGTGCTGCGCTACGGCGGACACATCGCGGTCGAGAACCTGCAAGACGCATTGCCCCGCAATGCGGCCGTCGCGGTGCGCATCGTCGTCGCCGGGCTGCTGTTCGCATTCTTCGGCTTCATGGTCTGGTACGGCTGGCTGTACATGGAACGCACGATGTTCCAGCTCACTGCCGTGACGCAAATTCCGTTCGCCTACATCTACAGCGCGATGCTGTTCGGCGGCGTGCTGCTGATCGTGCACTGGCTGCTGGTGGTGCGCGGCTACGTGCTGCGCAGGGAGTTCGCGTCCGACGCGCACTTCGACGCCAACGCCTCGGCGTCGCTGTAAGGAGAACGACCATGGATGCCAGCATCGTTCTGATCGTTTCCGCCTGCATTTTCCTGGCCATCGGCGTGCCCGTGGCCTTTGCGCTGGGCCTTTCCACCGTTACCACGCTCATCCTCGCGGAGAACTACCCGCTGATGGTGCTGCTGAAGGAAACCTTCACCGGCATCGACAGCTTTCCGCTGATGGCGGTGCCCTTCTTCATTCTTGCGGCCGAGCTCATGAGCGGCGGCTCGCTCACCGAGGTGCTGCTGCGCTTCGCGGGCCAGTTCGTGGGCCACCGGCGCGGCGGGCTGGGCTATACCAACGTGGTGTCGCTGACCTTCTTCTCCGGCATCTCGGGCTCGGCGCTGGCCGACGCGGCAGGGCCGGGGTCGATGCTCATCAAGATGATGGACAAGGCCGGCTACGACCGCTCGTATGCGGCGGCGCTCACGGCCTCGACCGCCATCGTGGGGCCGATCATTCCGCCCTCGATCATCATGATCATCTACGCGCTGCAGGACGAGAGCGTGTCGGTCGGCACGCTGTTCGCGGCCGGCATCATGCCGGGCATCCTGATCGCGGTGGCGATGTGCGTCGTGAACTTCTACGTCTCGAAAAAGCGCAACTACAAGGGCGATGGGCAGACGCCTCCGCTGCGCGAGATCCTTGTCACCACTTGGAAGGCGATTCCCGCGATCCTGCTGCCGGTGGTGATCCTGGGCGGCATGCGCGCCGGCTGGTTCACGCCGACCGAGGCCTCGGTGGTCGCGGTGTTCTATGCGCTGGTGTGCGGCAAGTTCGTCTACCGCACGCTCGAGTGGAAGATGCTGCCGGACATTCTTTCGCGCTCAGCGCTGCTGTCGGCTTCGGTGCTGATCATCATCGGGCTGTCGGCCTCGTTCGCGTGGGTGCTGACCATCGAGGGCATTCCGCAGCAGATGGCCGAATGGCTGATCAGCATGAACCTCTCGCCGTGGATGTTCCTGATCATCGTCAACGTGTTCCTGCTGCTGTTCGGCATCTTCATCGAGCCGCTGCCGGGCGTGATGGTGCTGGCGCCGATCCTCGCGCCGGTGGCCATCAAGCTGGGCGTGGACCCGGTGCACTTCGCGATGATCGTGATCTTCAACCTCACGCTGGGCATGATCACGCCGCCGGTGGGCGGGCTGCTGTTCGTGACGTGCAACGTGTCGAAGGTGCCGATGTCGGCGCTGGTGAAGGAACTGGTGCCGTTCCTTTGGGCGCACGGGGCTGTGCTGGTCATCCTGACCTTCGTGCCGGCGCTGAGCACGTGGCTGCCGCACGTGCTCGGGTTCAAGTAGCGGCCTGGGCTCCGGGGCCTGATCGGCCCGGTGAATGTTCACTGCCAGAATCGGGCGACGGGCCAAGGGCCGACAACCGACAAGGAGGGGACTGCGTCATGAATCGATTCCTGAGTTGCCTGCTGGGCGGTGCCTTGCTGGCTCCGGCTGCCTTCGGCGCCCCGCCCGCAATGCCCGCCGCAGCACCAGCCCCCGTATCGGCAGCAGCGCCGGCCGATCCAGCCGCCAGCATCCGCGAAGTCGAAGCCGCCGTGCGCGCCTGGGCTGCAGCCTGGTCAGCCCGGGACGTGGCGCGCTACCTGGCCGCCTATGCACCCGATTTCACGCCGCCCCGCGGCCAGGACCGCAAGGCCTGGGAGGCGGACCGCCGCGCGCGCATTACCGACAAGGCGGCCATCAGCGTGAGCATCGACAGCCTCGTCATCAGCGTCCAGGGACAGGCGGCCAGCGCGAGCTTTCAGCAGACCTACAGCGCCGACAAGCTGCGCGAGAAGAGCCGCAAGACGCTGGAACTGCAGCGCGTAGGCGAGCAGTGGCTCATACGCAAGGAAAGCGCGGGCTGAAGGCCAGTCGCGATTGCCCCTGTAAGGCAAACGGTTCATGAAGATGTCACCACTTGCAACGATGCTGCAGCCCTCGATTCCCGAAAGCTGTGGCTGCCATGTTTCCCACCAAGACCGACAAGGCGCGCGACGAACTCCAGGGCGGACAGCGCACGCTCAGCCAGCGTGAACGCGCCCTGCTGCTGATGGCCGACGGCCGGCGCTCGCTGACCGACTTCAGTCCGCTGTTCGCCAACCGGATTGAAGCCGAACAGGCGATCCTGGCGCTGGTGCAGCGGGGCTACCTGCAGGCCCCGCAGGCTGCTGCGGCACCGGCAGCGGCCCAGCCCGCGCCAATCGCCGCCGCCGAGCCGATCCAGGTCGCCACCACCTCGGCCGACACCTTCGACGGCAAGCGCTCGCTGGCCACCACGCGCATGTTCCTGTTCGACATCTGCGAGCGCATGTTCGTGCGGCGCGACCCGAAGTTCGCGCTGCAGATGCGTGACGCCCTGCGCGAGGCCCGTGACCGGCAGGCGATGTTGACCATCGCCGCGCTGATGCTCTCCGAAATCGAGAAGACCGCCGGCCCCGAACGCGCCGAATCGCTGCGCGAGCGTATCGACAAGCTGCTGCCCCCGGCCGAAATCATCCACTGACGCCAAACCCCGGCCCCGCGCGATCCACTACACTCGCCAGGGTCAGGAGAGAGCCCCGCGTGCCGGGGCCGCCGAAGGCGCAGGGGTTTCCCGAACGCTCAGGCAAAAGGACTGACAAGGCGCCGGTGAACACCGGCGTTTCCTTGCTGGAGAGAGGCCGTTGCAGTGAAAACTGCCCATCGGCCCACCGAAGGAGCAAACCCCGATCGTGGGGCGAATCTCTCAGGTAAAGCGGACAGCAGGGGTGGCCCATGGCTTGCGTCATGGATTTCGTCTGCCCCTTTGGAGTGCCCCGTGGCTGCTTCTTCCGCCCCCGCTACCGAACTTCTCAAGACGCCGCTGTACGACCTCCACGTGGAGCTCGGTGCCCGCATGGTGCCCTTTGCCGGCTATTCGATGCCGGTGCAGTACCCCGCCGGCCTGATGGCCGAGCACAAGCACACGCGCGACGCGGCCGGCCTGTTCGACATCTCCCATATGGGCCAGCTGCGCCTCGTCGGGCCCGATGCGGCGGCGGCTTTCGAAACCCTGATGCCCGTCGACGTGATCGACCTGCCCGCCGGCAAGCAGCGCTACGGCCTGCTGCTGAACGACGAAGGCGGCATCCTCGACGACCTGATGTTCTTCAACGAGGGCAACGGCTCGATCTTCGTGATCGTCAACGGCGCCTGCAAGGTGGCCGACATCGCCCACATCCAGCAGAAGATCGGCGGCCGTTGCAAGGTGCAGCCCCTGCCCGACCATGCCCTGCTCGCGCTGCAGGGCCCGCAGGCCGCAGCCACGTTGGCGCGCCTGTCGCCCGGCATCGAGCGCTTCGTGTTCATGACCGGCGGCGCGGTGCAGATCGGCGGCATTGCTGCCTTCGTCACCCGCAGCGGCTACACCGGTGAAGACGGCTTCGAGATCTCGGTGGCCGCGAAGGACGCCGAGGCGCTGGCCCGCCTGCTGCTGGCCCAGCCCGAGGTCAAGCCCATCGGCCTGGGCGCGCGCAATTCGCTGCGGCTCGAAGCCGGGCTTTGCCTCTACGGCAACGACATCGACACCACCACCACGCCGGTCGAGGCCTCGCTCAACTGGGCGATGCAGAAGGTGCGCCGCACGGGCGGCGCGCGCGAAGGCGGCTTTCCTGGCGCGGCAAAGATCCTCGCGCAGCTCGCCGTCGCGACCGCAGGCGCCGCCGGCCACACCGACCACGACACGCTGAAGCGCAAGCGCGTGGGCCTCGTCGCCCTCGAGCGCATTCCTGTGCGTGACGGCACGGTGCTGCAATCTTTCGAAGGCCACGACATCGGCGTCGTCACCAGCGGCCTGCTCGGCCCGACGGCCGACCGCTGCATCGCCATGGGCTACGTGGCCACCGCCTTCGCCGAGCCGGGCACGCGCGTGCAGGCCATCGTGCGCGGCAAGCCGGTGCCGATGGAGGTTTCGACGATGCCTTTCGTGCCCACCCGCTACTACCGCGGCTGAGCCTGGTCGACCCGGCTAGGCTCTGCACCCCGATTCATTTTTTCCACGAGGAGTTTTTCCATGAGCATCAAGTACACCAAGGACCACGAATGGGTGTCGGCCGAAGGCGACGCAGCCACCGTCGGCATCACCGTGCATGCGCAGGACGCGCTGGGCGACGTGGTGTTCGTCGACCTGCCCGAAGTCGGCAAGACCTTTGCGCAAGGCGAAGTTGCCGGCGTCGTTGAGTCGGTCAAGGCCGCGGCCGACGTGTTCATGCCCGTGTCGGGCGAGATCACCGAAGTGAACGAGGCGCTGCGCGCCGACCCGTCGCTCGCCAACAGCGACCCGCTGGCCTCCGGCTGGTTCTTCAAGGTCAAGCTGAGCGAGCCTGCACAGCTCGACGCCCTGCTGGACGCGGCCTCCTACGACAAGTTCGCCGCCGAATCCTGATCCGCTGAGTTCTTCAGCCACCTTTCTTCTTCTCCCCGAGCCCTCACCGCCATGCCGACGCCCGCCCTTCCCTCTTTGCAAGAACTAGAGAACGCCGAAGAATTCCTCGCCCGCCACATCGGTATCGATGCGGCGGACGAGGCGCGCATGCTGCCGGTGATCGGCTCGGAAACGCGCGCGGAACTCATCGACGGCATCGTGCCCGCGGCCATCCGCCGCGCAAAGCCGATGCGCCTGCCCTCACCGGCAACCGAAGCCGATGCGCTGGCCGAGCTGAAGGTAATGGCGTCGAAGAACAAGGTGTTCAAGAACTTCATCGGCCAGGGCTACTACGGCACGCACACGCCGGGCGTCATCTTGCGCAACGTGCTCGAAAACCCCGCCTGGTACACCGCCTACACGCCCTACCAGGCCGAAATCTCGCAGGGCCGCATGGAAGCCCTGCTCAACTTCCAGACGATGGTGTGCGACCTCACGGGCATGGCCATCGCCAACGCCTCGATGCTCGACGAAGCCACGGCCGCAGCCGAGGCCATGACGCTCGCCAAGCGCAGCGTTAGAGCCAAGAGCAACGTGTTCCTGGTGTCGGGCGACTGTCATCCGCAGACCATCGAAGTCATCAAGACGCGCGCCGCGCCGCTGGGCATCGAAGTGAAGGTGAGCACCGTGTCGGAAACGCTGCCGCACCTGATGGTGAGCGGCGAGTTCTTCGCCGCGCTCGCGCAGTACCCCGCCACCACCGGCCACGTACATGACCTGCGCCCGCTCGCGGGCCACGCGCATCAGTGCGACGCCGCCCTCATCGTCGCGGCCGACCTGCTGGCGCTCACGCTGCTCGTCGCGCCCGGCGAGTTCGATGCCGACATCGTCTGCGGCACCACGCAGCGCTTCGGCATGCCGCTGTGCAACGGCGGCCCGCACGCCGCCTACCTGGCCTGCCGCGACGAATTCAAGCGCTCGCTGCCGGGCCGACTGGTCGGCGTGAGCGTCGACACGCACGGCCAGCCCGCCTACCGCCTCGCACTGCAGACGCGCGAGCAGCACATCCGCCGCGAGAAGGCCACCTCCAACATCTGCACCGCGCAGGTGCTGCCGGCCGTGGTGGCCAGCATGTACGCCGTGTACCACGGGCCCGACGGCCTCACGCGCATCGCGCAGCGCGTAGCGGCGCTCACGGCCATCCTCGCCAAGGGCCTCACGCAGATGGGCCGCGAGCTGGTCAACACCACCGCGTTCGACTCCCTGACCATCCGCACCGGCGAAGACACGCCGGCGATCATCGAGCGCGCGCAAGCCGCCGGCGTCAACCTGCGCCAGCGCCTGCAGCAGCACCTGGGCATCTCGCTCGACGAAACCAGCACGCGCGCCGACGTCGAAACCCTGTGGAGCCTGTTCGCGCCCGCCGGTACGCAGGCGCCGCGCTTCGATGGCCTCTCGGGCAGCACCACGCCGCTGATCCCGGAAGACCTGCGCCGCACCAGCGCCTTTCTCACGCACCCGGTGTTCAACACCCACAAGAGCGAGACCGCGATGCTGCGCTACATCCGCAGCCTGTCGGACAAAGACCTGGCGCTCGACCGCAGCATGATCCCGCTGGGCAGCTGCACCATGAAGCTCAACGCAACGAGCGAGATGATCCCCATCACCTGGCCCGAGTTCGCCAACATTCACCCCTTCGCGCCCGCCGAGCAGCAGCAGGGCTATGCCCAGCTCGACGCTCAACTGCGCGCCTGGCTGTGCGAAGCCACCGGCTACGCGGGCATCAGCCTGCAGCCCAACGCGGGTTCGCAGGGCGAGTACGCAGGCCTGCTGGCTATCCGCTCCTTCCATGAAGCCAAGGGCCAGGGGCACCGCAACATCTGCCTGATTCCGTCTTCCGCGCACGGCACCAACCCCGCGAGCGCGCAGATGGTGGGCCTGCAGGTGGTGGTGACGGCCTGCGACGCGCAGGGCAACGTCGACATGGACGACCTGAAGCGCGCTTGCGAAAAGCACAGCGACAAGCTGGCCGCAGTGATGATCACCTACCCCAGCACGCACGGCGTTTTCGAAACCCGCGTGAAGGAACTGTGCGAGCTGGTGCACGAGCACGGCGGCCGCGTGTACGTCGACGGCGCCAACATGAACGCGCTGGTCGGTGTGGCTGCGCCGGGCGAGTTCGGCGGCGACGTGAGCCACCTGAACCTGCACAAGACCTTCTGCATTCCGCACGGCGGCGGCGGCCCGGGCGTGGGCCCGGTGTGCGTGGTCGAAGACCTCGTGCCGTACCTGCCTGGGCACGTGACCGCAGGCATGCCGTCGAACGGCGTGGGTGCCGTGTCGGCCGCGCCGCTGGGCAATGCGGCCGTGCTGCCGATCAGCTGGATGTACTGCCGCATGATGGGCGCCAAGGGCCTGCAGGCCGCGACCGAAACGGCCATTCTCAGCGCCAACTACATCAGTGCGCGCCTGAAGGACCACTACCCCACGCTGTACGCGAGCCCCAACGGGCACGTCGCGCACGAGTGCATCCTCGACCTGCGCCCGCTGAAAGACACCAGCGGCGTCACCGCCGAAGACGTGGCCAAGCGCCTGATCGACTACGGCTTCCACGCGCCCACGCTGAGCTTCCCCGTGCCCGGCACGCTGATGGTGGAGCCGACCGAGAGCGAGCCGCTGGCCGAGCTCGACCGCTTCATCGACGCGATGATCGCCATTCGCGGCGAGATCCGCCGCATCGAAGAAGGCGTGTGGCCGAAGGAAGATAACCCGCTCAAGCACGCGCCGCACACGGCTGCGAGCCTGCTCGGCACCGAGTGGAGCCACCCGTACTCGCGCGAACTCGGCGCGTTTCCGCTGGCCGAACTCAAGAACGCGAAGTACTGGCCGCCCATCGGCCGCGTCGACAATGTGTACGGCGACCGCAACCTGTTCTGCAGCTGCGTGCCCGTGGGCGACTACAAGGAAACCGAAGAGGCCTGAGCGCCGTCGTATCGCAGCGATTCCCTTCTACGGCGGGGATTCGCGACGATAGGTCGCCCACTTCACGGTCAGGATGTCCGCAGCGATCTTGGCGGCATTGACGCCCGCATAGGCTTCCGATGGATTGAACTGGAATGCCTCCTGGTATCGCTTGACCTGCGCATAGTCCTGGTCGAAGGTCATCGGACCCATGAGTTCGGCAGGATCGGTGCCCGCTGGAAGCGCGAGGAATTTCTCGGAGTCAGTAGCGCTCTGGTAGAGATCGACGCTCATCAGGTTCATATGCTTGTCCTCGAGATTTTGATCTTGAGAACAAAGCCTCAGCGACATCCGTGCGGCATGCAATCGGTTCGCGCCTACACAGCGCGCCGGAGGAATGCTCACGGGCGCTCGTGTACATCGAGCGCCGTGCGCGTCAGGGTTGCTTCTTCTTCGCCACGTCGCCCGTGGCGATCTGCTGGCGCAGGCCGCGCAGGCTGGTCTTCACCTTGCGCTCGTTCTCCGGCCCCATGCGCACCATGATCTTCTGGCCGGAAGACAGCGACTGCAGTTGCGGATCGACGTATTCGTAGCGCACCCACGGCCGGGTCGAGGGCACGTCGCCCTTCACCTCGATCAGCCGCACCTGCACCGGGCCCTTGGGTTCGGGCGCCTGCAGCAAGTGGTCGATCACGGCAATGAGCCGGTCGTTGAAATAGCGGCCCGGATAGCCCAGCTCTTCGTACGCCTGCTGGAACAGCGGGTAGAGCTTTGCATACACAGCTGCCGCCTTGGCCGGATCGACCGATTCCGCCAGCAGCACGATGGCGTTGTAGCGCGCGGCGTTGTTCGCGGCGATGGTCTGCACCTGGCCCTGCGGCCCTTCGGTGATGAAACGCTGGCCCGTGGGCTGCACCGGCCAGGCATTGGCCGGCGCCTGTTCTCGTGCGAGGTTGTCGACGGTGGTGACGAAGCGGCTCACGATGCCGTCGGAGCGCAGGTACTCCGCGACGTTCTTGCTGCCGAGCAATTCAGCCAGTGCCTTCGTCACGCGTGCATCGGAGTCGGCCAGCTTGGGCAGTGCGGCATCGGGCGGTGCCAACGCATCGATCGGGTTCTGCGGGCCGGTTGGTTGGACAACCGGCGGTGGTGCGGGCGCATCGTTGGGCGCCGCCGCCACCGGCACGGGCTCAGCCGGCTTTTGCTGTTGCTGCTGATACCAGCGCCAGCCAACGTAGGCAGTCCCGAGCAATACCAGCACGAAGGCGACGATGGCACCTATGGGCATCTCGCGGCGGGGTCTGAACTCGGGGGCGTCGCGCGTGTCGCTGTCGGGCTCGGACATGAGGTCGGTTTCCTTGTGCGGGAATGTCGGGGAAGCGAACGGCTATGGTGCACCAATTCGGGCTGCGCACCAGCCCCGTCGTCGTAACGCCCTGTGACGCGCCCGCCGCGCGGAAGTTCACGTGCTCAGCCCGCGAGCCTCACCACGTGCGCCTGCCGCGGATCGACCCTGCCCGCGTGCAGGTCGGCAATCACCGCCTGCGCATGCGCGAAGCCCTTGCCTTGCGCCAGCGTCATCCATCGGTTGTCAGGCCGGCTGAGTTCGGCGATGAAGCTGCCCTGCGCCTCGTTGAAGCGGCGGTTGACCTCCTGCGGGCCCCAGTCAGCGTTGCGCTTGCGGATCTGCACGGGAGCGAAGTAGAGCTGAGGCGTGGGGCCGGGCAGCGCGGTGGTATCGCCGAGAAACTCGGTCTTCTGCGCGGAGCCGGCATAGCAGTCGTACACCAGCGCTTCGCCGAAGTGATGGTGGATGGTGGCGCGCAGTTCGTCGTTGCCCGAGAAGTCGACGTACAGCGTGGGCACATCGGCCGGCAGCGTCGTCACTTCTTCATAGCTCAGCGTGCGGTCGTAGCAGCCCAGGCTCTCCACGAAAGCGCGATTGGCGTTGGACGTGGCCGCGATCAGCTTCAGCCCTTCGCGCTGGCGCAGGCAGAAGGCCGTGCCGAACGCAGTCTTGCTCGACGCGCTCGACACCACGACCTGCTTCGCGCCGAAGAAGGCGTTGTCTTCCAGGAAGTCCGCCAGCATGAACGAAGTGATGAACAGCGGGCGCACCAGCATCTGGTAGTCCTCCAGCGCGGCGACGTACCCCGCGTCGTTGCTGCAGCGCATGTACTGGTTGTAGGCCGACACCAGCTCGCTGCGGTGCGGCGAGCCATCGTAAAAGCCGCGCGCCGTTACGCGCACCGGCTGCATGCGCAGATGGCTCGCTATCGGAAAGTAGCCGTAGAAGCGCTCGCCCACCGCCACGCCCTCCACGTTCGAGGCCGCCACGTCGGCAAAGCCCCAGGCCGGCATGTGGCCCCAGTCGGCATCACCGGTCGGAAAGAACTGCCAGTACTTCATGACCGCGTCGCCGAAGGCCGCGTAGGTGATGTTGTTGGTGGTCAGCGAGAAGCGACCGATCTTCAGCAGCACCTCGCCGGGCTGCAGCTCGCCGGTGTCCTGCGTGGTCACGACACGGGTGGTGCCAAGGGCGTTCTTGCGCGTTTCGAGGCGGGTTAAAGTGAATGCGTTGTTCATTCGCAAACTGTATGGCGGCCCGTCTCACGGCGGGTTCGGAAAACCGTCGATGCCGGACGCACCCCGCTCCAAGCCCCTGAAACGCCCCACGCAGGCACGCAGCAAGTTCACCGTGCAGGCGATCTACGACGCCTTTGTTCGGATTTGGTCCGCGAACGGCTGGGAGGGCGTGACCACGCGCGCAGTGGCGCTGGAAACCGGCATCGCGGTCGGCACGCTCTACGACTACTTCCCCGACAAGGAAGCCCTGCTCTCGGGCTATGTGCGCCACTGCATCGAGGCGCTACTCGCGCGGCTCGATGCAGAAGTGATTGCGCCTTCGGACATCGGCTGGCAAGCGCGCGTGCAGCGCCTCGTGCGCATCACCTGCGACACGCGGCTCGAAGGGCTGCCGGCCTTCGACCACGAAATGCTGATGCTCGAACACCGCGTGGCGGAGCCCAAGCATCACCGCCGCGTGTACGACGAACTGGCTGACAGATGGCTCAAGGCCTTTGCCGTCTGCACAGACCTGCAACCGCCGCCCTCGCCCGCCACCATCCACGCGCTGCTGACCGCCGCATGGGGCGGCCGCCGCTATCGCCTGCTGGTGCAGCCCGAAGCGGACAACGACGAATGGGTGGCCGAGATGGAAGCGATGGTCATGGCGCGCTTGTCTACGAACTTGTCGGCGCGCTGAGCGATTGCAGCCACGCCAGCGTGGCCTGCAACTCTGCCGGACGAAGCTCGTGCGCACCCGGAAAGTCCGCACCCGACAGCGCCACTGGCAAGGTACGCGCGAACTCGCGCGTAGCCTGCGCGGCGCTCGGCGGAATCACGTTGTCGGCGCTGCCATGGCTCACCCACAGCGCCTTGCCCTCGAAGGCCTCGGGCACCGCGACGTGCGGCAGCACCTGAGACAGCAGCCGGCTGTGCCACACCATCGCGGCACGCACGCTCTCAGGCTTGGTCAGCAGCAGCGACAGCGCCATGATGCCGCCCTGGCTGAAGCCGCCGACCACCACGCGTTCCGCCGGCACGCCGAGTTGCTTGCCGGCCGAGGCGATCATCTCGCCGACCAGGAAGCGGCTTTCGCGCTCCTGCTCTTCGTCGATCCGGCGTTCACCATCGGGCAGTATCTGGAACTCGAACCACGCGTAGGCATCTGGCGACAGCACGTAGGGCGCGCGCAGGCTCAACACGTTGAACTGCGGCGGCATCATGCGCGCCAGGCCGAACAGATCTTGCTCGTTGCTGCCCACGCCGTGCATCAGCACCAGCAGCCAGGGTTCGCGAACATCGGGTTGCGCGCCATGCGCGAGAAACTTCAGGGGCAGATGCAGTTGGGTCATGGTTTGAAGCTCAATGAAATCCTTGCGCCAGCTCGCGCGTGACCTCGGCCGCAGGCAGCTCGCGGCAGCCGGTGGCGTTCTGCCCCGACCATAGCGGAGAGAAATCGCCGTTACCCTGCGCCTCTGCCTTGGCGCGCAGGGGCGCGATGCCCGAAGTGGCCAGCGGAAACTCCGGCGCAGCCGCGCCGATGGGGCCCAGCTCGCGCATCACGCGGTTCACGATGCCGCGCGCCGGCCGGCCGGTAAAAAGATTGGTCAGCGCCGTGTGCCGCGAGGCCCTGCTCTTGAGCGCCTCGCGATGGAGCGCGCTGGTGGTCGCCTCGGGCGTCAGCAGGTAGGCCGTGCCAATCTGCACGCCCGCCGCGCCCATCGCCATGGCCGCGGCCACGCCGGCTGCATCGGCAATGCCACCGGCCGCGATCACCGGAACCTTCACGGCGTGCACCAGCTGCGGCAACAGCGCGAAAGTGCCGAGCTGCCGCGTCAGGTCGTGCGACAGGAAATGACCGCGATGCCCACCGGCCTCCAGCCCTTGCGCGATGACTGCATCCACGCCGCGCGCTTCGAGCCACTGCGCCTCTTCGACCGTGGTGGCCGATGCCAGCACCTTCGCACCCCAACCGTGCACCTGCGCCATGAGCGCTTCGGACGGCAACCCGAAATGAAAGCTCACCACCGGCGGACGGAATTCGGCCAGCAAATCGGCCACTTCGGCGCTGAAAGGGTTGCGCCCCGGGCCGGTGGGAATGTTCGCCGCGTCGATGCCGAACTCCGCGTAGTACGGCGCCAGCGCGGCACGCCAGGCCGCTTCGCGATCGGCGCTCGGCACCGGCGGCGTGTGGCAGAAGAAATTGACGTTGTAGGGCTTGCTGGTGCTCGCGCGAATGGCGGCGAGTTCGCTGCGCATGACGTCGGGGCTCAGCATGGCTCCAGGCAGCGAGCCCAGGCCACCGGCATTGCTGACAGCGATGGCCAGCGCGCTGCCCTGCACGCCGGCCATGGGAGCCTGAATGAGCGGAAGGTCCGTTCCGATGAGTTGTTGCAGCGTGGTCATTTGGAGCGCTCCTTGTTCGTGTGTCGCCGGTTGCCGGCCATTCTCCTGCCAAGCCGGAGGTTGCGGCGGCGGCGGGGTCATCATCGCCAAATGGCTTCGGCACAATCGCGCGCATGCCCATCCTGAACCCGACGCGGCCCGCTCACTCGCGGCCGCTGCAGCGCACCATTGCTGCTGCCATTGCCACCGCCAGCCTCGTCATGCTCTGCGGCTGCCCGCAGAAAGAAGAAGCCCCTGCTACCACCGCCGACGCGCAACCGGACGAAGCCGCAGTGGCAGTGGCCGTGGCAACCGCCGAGGCCGTTGCCCCCGCGGCACCGCCAGCATCACCTGCACCACCAGTGCCTCGCCCCACCGCATCAGCCACGCTCAAGCGAGCCGAACTCATGGCGCTGGTGTTCCCCGACTCCCAGGGCCCGGGCGCCTCGCCCCGACAGCCCGACACCGTCTCGCTGCCCGAGAGGGCCAATGAGGGCAAGACAGTGCCCGGCAGCGAGGCCGATCAACAGGCTCAGGTGTCGCCGCGCGAAGTGGTGCGGCTGGACGATACGCACGCCGTCATGCTGACCGAAACTGTGCCGCTCGACGACCGGGGCGAGCCGATGAACGGCCACGTGAACGGCGCATGGCTCGGCGCCTACTTCTTCGAGCAGAGCGCCGAGGGCTGGAAGCTCGCGAGCCGCAGCGACGCTGTCGACTACCTCGGCTTCATGGGCAACCTCGGCACCACCAAGGTCGAGCGCATCGCGCCCCAGCGCTTTGCGCTGACCATTGCCCACGGCAGTTGCTGGCAGGGCTACTGCGGGCAGTGGCTGTCGGTGTATGGGCTCGAAGCGGGCAAGGTGCGCGTGCTGGCAAGGGGCATTGCGCTGTCGGCCACCAATGAAGGCGCCGACGAGTCCTGCGAGAAAGCGCCCAGGCCCGGCAAGCCGGAAGAGCCGCCACGCGGCGCGTGCTTCGACGTCAACGGCACGCCGAGCTTTACGCTGGGCACCGACGAAGCGCCGGGTGAGATGCGCATCGCGTTCAAGGGCGAAAAAACGAGCGGCACCAAAAACCGCCGCGTGCTCACCATCGACAGCACGCTGGTCTATGCCTGGCGCAATGGCGCCTATGTGCTGACCGAAGGGCGCAACCCCGTTCCGTCGTTCTGACGGGCGAGCGCTGCGGCACCAACCCCGCCAGTTATTCCTCGCTCGTCCACTCCACCTGCACGCCCAGGCTGCGCAGGTTTTCCACGAAGCGCGGGTGCGCCCGGCGAATAGGCGCGGCGTTGCGGATCTCCGACTTGCCCTCGATGCTCGCCGCCACCATGAACAGCGCAATCGCCACGCGAATGATGTAGGGGCTCTCGACCACCGCGGGCGTCAGTGGATTGCCGCCGAAGGTAATGAGCCGGTGCGGGTCTGAAGAGAACACGTGCGCGCCGAACTTCGAGAGCTCGCCCGTCCAGCCCAGCGCGCCGTCGTACACCTTGTTCCAGAACATCGCATTGCCCTGGGCGCGCACGCCCAGCGCGATGAAGATCGGCAGCAGGTCCACCGGAAAGTACGGCCACGGCGCCGCCTCGACCTTGGTGAGCACGTTGCTCGTGAAAGGCGTCTGCACCTTCAGCGGACCGGTGCGGATGGCACGCGACCAGCCGTCCGCATGCTCGATCTGCACGCCGAACTTGGCGAAGGTGCGGTCGAGCAGCGGAAAGTTTTCGGGGGCGCTGTTGCGCACGACCACATCGCCGCCGGTGATGGCGCCCAGCGCCAGGAAGGTCGTGATCTCGTGGAAGTCTTCGTCGAAGCGAAACTCGCCGCCCTTGAGCGCGCCGTTGCCATGCACCGTGAGCCGCGAGGTGCCCATGCCCTCGATGCGCACGCCGATCATGGCCATGAAGCGGCAGAACTCCTGCACGTGCGGCTCCGACGCTGCATTGGTCAGCGTCGAGGTGCCGCCCGCGGCGGCCGCGCACAGCACGAAGTTTTCAGTGGTGGTGACTGAGGCGTAGTCGAGCCAGTGATCAGTCGGTGTGAGCCGGCCTTTGCTGCGAACCAGCAGCGAGCCCTCGGTGCGCTCGACCTCGCCGCCGAAGCGCTGGAACACCTCCACGTGCGGATCGATCTCGCGCACGCCCAGCGTGCAACCCTTCACGTTGTCTTCAAGCCGCGCCACGCCGAAGCGCGCCAGCAGCGGCGGCACCAGCATGATCGACGAACGCATCTCCTCGGGCAGCCGGTGCAGCGATGCGTCGAAGGTGGTCTCGCGGTGATGCAGCTCGAGCGTGCCGGTCTCGTGGTCCATGTGCACGTCGCTGCCGAGGGTGCGGAAGATGTCGAGGATCTTGCGCACGTCGGTGATGTCGGGCACGCCAAGCAGGCGCAGCGGCTCCCAGGTGAGCAAAGTGGCACAGAGCACCGGAAGCACGGCGTTCTTGTTGGCGGAGGGGGTGATGCGGCCACGCAGCGGCGTACCGCCGTGCACGATGAGATTGGACATGAAGAAGAAACAGAAACGGGGGAGCGGGAGGCGGCGGGAAAAGGGTCGGAAACAGTCCGAAACCGGAGACGGGCACTTTACCGTCTGAAACCCGCATGTACGGGGCCGAAGTTGTAAGAACTTCAAAGCAGAAGCCGCTGAATTAACAATTCTTTCGCATTACATCAAGCTGATTCCACCAAACCAGTTTCTCGGGCGCGCGCCAGCAAGTTCAGTCAGGACAGCCGGTTTGCGCTACTTCATGATCGCCGCATGGACAACCCGATGCCCCGCGAACCCGACATCTTCATCCCCCTTGTGGCCTGGATCGAGGAGCGGCTCGACGAGCCCCTCACGCTCGAGCTGATCGCGCAACGCGCGGGTTTTTCGGCGTACCACTTCTCCCGGATGTTCACCGCCCGCATGGGCCGCAGCGTCATGGCGCATGTGCGCGGGCGTCGACTCGTGCGCGGCGCCCGCAGGCTCTGCACCGAGCCCGACGTGAAGCTCGTCGATCTGGCCTTGGATTGCGGCTTCGAATCGCAGGAGGCCTTCACACGCGCATTCAAGCGCCTCTTCGGCGTGTCGCCCGGCCGCTTTCGTGTCGGCTTCTCTCCCACCCCCATCGAAGGACAATTTCCCATGAATGCACCCAGCAGCACCTCCACGGCAGTGACCCGATTGCCCGAATTGATCAAGCTCGAGGCGTTCCGCGTCGCGGGCCCTTCGCGACGCTTCGACGACGCGACGAGGTCGGAGATTCCCCAGCTGTGGTCGGCACTTGTCGGCGCCTTGCCGCTGAAGGGCCAAAGCCCGAGCTGGGCAACGTACGGCGTGGTCTGGAGCACGGACCGGGAGGCCGGGAGCTTCATGTACATGGCGGGCGTGGGCGTAGTGACCGACGGCGAACTCCCCAAGGGTTTCACCGTGAAGGGGATTCCGGCGGCAACCTATGTCGTTTTTCGCATCGCCCTGAACGGGTCAGCGCTGCACCCGCAAGTCAAGAGCGCCATGGCGACCATCTGGGGCGAGCTGATTCCTGCCTCGGGCCTGCGGGTCGTCGACAGCCCCGACTTCGAGATGTACGACGGCCATTTCGCACCCGACCAGCCAGGGGCCGTGATCGATTTCTACGTGCCCGTGGAAGCCTGAGCTCCAGGGCAGCGCCCATTCACGACGAACTTGTTACTCCCTGCCGTGCGCGTTGGCGACTAGATTGGCCGCCATACCAACTTCGCAACGACCTCGGAAGGACAAGACAAATGACCCACGCCTACACCGGCGGCTGCGCGTGCGGCGCAATCCGCTACGAAATTTCAGCCGAGCCGATCTTCCAGAACGACTGCCAGTGCCGCGACTGCCAACGCAAGAGCGGCACCGGCCACGGCTCGTACCTCACCTTCCCGCGCAGCGGTGTGAAGCACAGCGGCAATGCCACGCTGTGGGACATGGTCGGCGACAGCGGCAACGTCAAGACCCGGGGGTTCTGCCCGAACTGCGGCTCGCCCGTGTACCTGACCTTTGCGGCGATGCCCGACGTCTTCACCGTGCACGCGGCAAGCCTCGACGACCCCGGCCGGTACAAGCCGCAGGCGGTCACGTACACCGTGCGCGGGCATGGATGGGATTTTCTCGACCCGGCCTTACCCAAGTTCGACAAGATGCCGCCGATGTGACGGCCCTGCCCGTTGGCTCAACTGAGATCTACGGCACCTTTGCATAGCCCATCCCATCGGTCCAGATGTCTCGCATGCTCTCCAACAGGCTCTTCGGGATTCGCTGGTCACTGGCCATCAGGCCCAGCGTCTTCTGCATCCCCTGCGCGATTCGCGCGAGAACGAGTTCTGGCTTTGCGACCCCGCAGACCTTGCGGCCGAACAGCAGCAGTTCCTCGGTCGTCGGGTAGGCCTTCGTGTGGCCCTTGCCGGCGAAGAGCTTGAGCGCCAGTGTGCGGTCCTCGAGCTCGGGGCCGCCTTCATAGCGCGTGTACCGATAGAGCGCGGTTGTCACCACATCGAACATCGGCGCAAGGCGGCAGTCAGCGGTCGAGGTATAGAGCAAGCCGTAGTTCTTGAGGTGGCCATCGCCGTTGCGCACCATGATGCTGAACGCCACTTGCTCGAAAAAACGCTCGAGGTTCTCGCTGGGCAGTTGAAGGTACTGCATCAGTTCGGCGATGCGCTGGTAGCTTCCGTGGTACTTGCGGTCGGATTGGATGTCGCGCACCCGAAGATTCATCAGCGCCGCAATGTCCTCGAAACCGATCCGGGACCCATCCGACGCGATGTCGAATCGGTCGACCAGCAGCAGATGCCCGTCGTCCGAGAGGTCGAACGTGGGTGTCTCGATGCCTGCGTGGCCAGCAGCCGTCAGGCACATGAACTCGTTGGCCGACAGGCCCGGGTAGGACGGTGCCGCAGCCTTCACGATGATCGTGGGCACTGGAACGCTGACCCGATCTGGCACCATGATCTTCGGCTGCATGCCGGCAATGCCGGCGCCCGTGCTCAGGTATGCGCGCACCAGTTCGTCGAACACCTCTGGCGTGTAGCGGGTTCCGAGCAAGGTCTTGCGGTCGATGACCCGAGGCATCGCAAGCGGCTGCGCCCCCGGCAACCGAAAGCCCAACCGACCGATACCGTTGGATCCCACCACCGCGAGCAGGTGCATCTGAGTGAGCTGTTGCTTGGGAAACATCGCTCGCAGACGCAGGTACAGGTCACCCTCGGGCAGGTTTTGATCCATCACGGCGAAGAGGTCGCCGTCCTGGTAAGTCGGCCGGGTCGGCGGCATGAGCAACGCGACGGCGGGCTGCTCCACGCGGCCGTCGAGATACCGGAACTCGTAGACCGAGTGTTTGAGCAACTGGCCGGCCGGCTCGCCGGCGATCCCAACGTCGAGCTGCCTGATCTTTTCAGGAAGCATCGTCGTCATCCTGTCCAAAGCGTTCCGTAACTTCCTCCAGCGTCGGCATGCCCAGGCGCTCCAGGCTGATCGTGAGATCCATGGCACGCAGGATGTCGAAAAGCGAGGCGAGCGTGATGTCTTCCCCCCGCTCCAGTCGATAGAGAACATTGCGCGCGCGGCCCGAGCGCGCGGCGATGTCGGTCGCCTTCAGGCGGCCATCTTTTCGCGCACGTTGGATTGCCTGGCCCAGTTCGATGGGTAGTCTGATTTTGTCCTTCATTCGCCACATTATTAATGTATATAGGCTTAATGTCCATTAAACAGGACATTCCTAGCTCCGCTACCGGCCCGGCAACTCGATCACTTCGCGCACCAGTTCGATGAAGGCTCTCAGCCCCGCCGGCACGTTGCGCCGGCTCGGGTAATACAGACAGATGCCCGGGTAGCTGGGCGACCACTCTTGCAGCAGCGGCACCAGCCGGCCGCTGGCCAGGTCGTCTGCAACATGGAACATCCCCATGTAGGCAATGCCCACGCCTGCGCGCGCCGCCTCCAGCATCAGCAGGGGCTCGTCGAGCGTGATGGGGCCGGGCACGTCGAGCGTCATCGCCTCGCCGTGGCGCGCGAACTCCCAGCGGTAAACGATGCCGCTCGAAAAGCGCCAGCGCACGCAGCGGTGCGCCATCAGGTCGTCGGGCACCTGGGGCGCGGGATGCTTCTGCAGGTATTGCGGCGACGCGACGACCACCATGCGCTGCTCGCCGCTCATGGGCACGGCCACCATGTCGCGCGGCACCGCCTCGGCCAGGCGGATGCCGGCGTCGAAGCCCTCGGCCACGATGTCGATCATCCGGCGCTCGGTCACGATGTCCACCTTCATGTCGGGGTAGCGGCGCAGGTACTCCAGCACCACCGGCGCGAAGATCATCTGCGCCGCGCCGACCGAACTGTTGAGCCGCAGGGTACCGCTGGGCGTGTCGCGCAACTCGTTAGTCGCCTCCATGGCGCCGCGGATGTCGGCCAGTGCCGGCGCGATGCGCGCGATGAACTGCTCGCCCGCCTCGGTGGTGGACACACTGCGCGTGGTGCGGTTGAACAGGCGCACGCCCAGCCGCGCCTCCAGCCCCGCCACCGTGGCGCTGAGGGCCGATCGCGACATGCCCATGTCGACCGCCGCCGCCCTGAAGCCGCCGTGCCGGGCCACCGCCAGCACCGCCTCCAGCTCTGTCAACCCGCTGCTGTGCATGTTGGATTGTCCTGATTATCTGAATGACGCATGGTGATTTGGCCGGCTTCTCAAGTCAATGCCACAGCCCTAGATTTAGTTCAGGCCGGATTTTTCTCCGGCGAATCAACAGGAACACCGCCATGCGCAACATCGACCAGATCTACATCGACGGCGCCTTCGTCACCCCCCACGGGCGCGAACAGGCCGAACTCATCAACCCCGCCACCGAGGCCGTGATCGGCCACGTCACCCTGGGTGACCGCGAAGACACACTGCGAGCCATTGCCGCCGCAAAACGCGCCTTGCCCGCCTATGCACGCACCACCAAGGCCGAGCGCATCGCGCTGCTTCAGCGCCTGCATGCCGCGGTGCTGGCCCGCGCCGACGACATCAATGCCGCCACCACCGAGGAATACGGTGGCCCGGTGTCCCGCGCCAACTGGGTTGCGTCGTATGCGGCACAAGCCTTTCTGCTCGCGGCGAAGACGCTGGAGCAATACCCGCTCACCCGCCAGATCGGTAGCGCGCAGGTCGTGATGGAGCCGGTCGGCGTGGCCGGCCTCATCACGCCCTGGAATTCCAACGCCGGATTCATCTGCAACAAGCTGGCCACCGCGCTGGCCGCCGGCTGCACCGTGGTCATCAAGCCCAGCGAGATGAGCGCCATCCAGACCCAGGTGGTCACCGAGGCGCTGCACGCCGCGGGCCTGCCGCCGGGGCTGTTCAACATCGTCAACGGCCGGGGCGACGTGGTGGGGGCGGAGCTCAGCAGCCACCCCGACATCGCCAAGATTTCGTTTACCGGCAGCACCGCCGTGGGCAAGGCCATCCAGCGCGCCGGGGCCGACACCCTCAAGCGCGTAACGCTGGAGCTGGGCGGCAAGTCGCCCACCGTGGTGCTGGACGACGCCGACTTCGCCACCGCCATTCCCCTGGCCGTGACGGCCGGCTTCCAGAACAGCGGCCAGGCCTGCTTGGCCGGCACGCGCATCCTGGTGCCCGAACACCGTCTGGACGAGGCCATCGCGCTGGCCCGCGCGGCAGTCGAGGCCACGAAGGTCGGCGACCCGCGCGATGCCGCGACCGAGATCGGCCCCATGGTCAGCCGCAAGCAGTGGGAGCGGGTGCAGGGCTACATCCGCAAGGGAATCGACGAGGGCGCGCGACTCATCGCTGGTGGCGAAGGCCGCCCCGCTGGCCTCGATGCCGGCTTCTACGTGCGGCCCACCCTGTTCGCCGGAGTACGCAACGACATGGTCATCGCGCGTGAAGAAATCTTCGGGCCCGTGCTCTGCCTCATTACCTACCGCGACGAGGAAGACGCCATCGCAATCGCCAACGACACCGTCTACGGCCTGCAGGCGGTGGTGCTGTCGGGCAGCGACGAACACGCCCTTGCCGTGGGCTCCCGCCTGCAGGCGGGCCGGGTGCTGATCAACGGCCTGCACCACGAGCCCCTGGCGCCCTTCGGCGGCTTCAAGCAATCGGGCATCGGCCGTGAATTTGGCACCTTCGGGCTGGAGGCTTATCTGGAGCCTAAGTCGGTGATACGCGCGGCTTGAACTCGAAGGCCTTCCCTACCCCGTCAGCGCCTCGCACTGGACTTCGATGCGGGCGTGGAGCAGGCCCAGCGTTGCCGAGAGAAGCCGCTGCAGCGAGCCGCGCTGGCATGCATCGAAGAGCGGCGCGGGGTCTGCATCGGATGAAGCGGCATCGCGCCGGTCTTCGTCCCAGGCAAGTAGCTGAACCAGCGTTTGCGCGCCTTGCACTACGTCGCGTGCGTCGTTCAAGAATGCGGCTTGGCTTTGTTGGGAAGAATCGAGTCGGTCGCCCTGGATCCATTCGAAGGGTTTGAATTGGACGGTGGGACGATAGGACGCGCAAGCACAACGGGCGTTGGTGCTTGCGTCGTTTGAAGAAGCATTGGCCATGGGCCTCCCAAGGATGTCGATTTGCAGAAACCGACGCACCCGACGCCAATCAGGGGCGGCAGCTCGAACAGGTTGGCGTACCGGGACATCCTTGCGGAAACCGGCAGGGCGCGAGCCCTCCCGTTCGAGCCGCCTAAAAAAGGAAGCATGAACAAAAAAGCCGCAGACCATGTGCGGTGACTGCGGCTTTCGTCGCAGGATGTCAGCGGGACGCCAATCCCGACCTCGCTCATCACGAGGCGAAGGCAATGTAAGCGGTGTCAATGGCGGGCGTCAAGCTTGGGGAGCCGAGGTCATACCGAGAGGTCGCCAGATGAATCGATGAATTGCGCATTCGATTGAGACGAAGCTCTGATCGCGCTGGCTGTGCATCCGGCTACAGTCGGCCACAACCGGTCATTTAGCGTGCCGACACAAGGGGGCCACCTTGGGCGTCGCTAGGTTGGCACGCGCTGCGGGAAACCGAAAATTTTGGGCATGAATGCTTGAGCATCATTTCGATAAATCTGTGAGACGCATCGTTGAGCCGGTCGTAGCGCCCTGGGGTTTTACGACTGGTGCTGGGCGTGGCTGCACTTTCCATCGGCAGGTACACGATGACTTGTTCCACTTCATCCACTTTTCGAGACGGTCGAGTGGTATCGAGTTTGAGGTATGGGTCTTTCCCGGTACGCCTTTACTCGGGCTCGACCAGTGGGCTCGCTTTCCAGACTTCGTGGGCGTTCCCACGGGTCAGGCTGCTGGCCTCAATGCGAAGGTCGGGGTGGGCGGCGGCGCGTCTCGTTTTCCCTGTAGAGATAGCAAGGTCCTCGACGTCGCGCTCTCGCGGGCAGCTGTGCCGGCACTGGAGGCCCATGCGCGCCCCTACTTGGCCAATTTCCAGTCGCTGAAAGACCTCGTTCCAGTGTTGGAGCACCCCCAATGGGCGAGCCTCCTCGTTCGCGGGGGGGACAGCTGACGCTCCTGGGAAACACCACGCTGTCGGCTAGCGCTTCGGCTAGATTCGGCTAGATTCGGCCGGGAGCCGCCATTCGCAAGAGTATGTTCAGGGTAGTCTAGCCAGACATCACCGTATCGTTCAGGAGTCGTATGTCACTTCCCAAGGTCGTCAGCACGTCCGAACCGAAATTGCTTCACCGTCTGCAATGTGGCGAGTGCGGCTGGAACCTCTCGGTTCTTGCCGCCACAGATGCCGCACTTTGCGCATGCCCTTGGTGCGGTTGGGAAGACCTCTCGATCTCCACGTTGACTCGACATGGCGTCGGTGTAGAGATCGAATGCGAACTGCACGGAAAGATGACAGTGCAGGTGCTCAACGAGAATGTGCAGTTGCGAGACTGCTCTCCAGACCCGCTCTGGTGTCCGTTTTGCAGCGCGGATGCGAACGCATGAAGTGACTGCGATGTCGTTGATCGGCCATAAGCGGTCGGTCGGAGGCGGGGCAAAAATCATAGGCACGAGCAGACCTTTGGAGGGTACATATGCTTGCTGAAAATGTGGTGTTCCCCTGGTTGAATGTTCCGGTTCAAGTCGACTCGACCTTTTCCGACCTAACCGGAGAGGAGCATCTCGCTCTCCGCAACATGGGTAACTGGACGGATGGTCTGCGCACCGCTCTAGAGCGTGCATGTTTTGCCGACTATTTAGAGAAGATCGAGGCCATCGGTGCTCAACCGCCAACAGTGCCGGTGATCAAGTGCCCCAATGAGATTTGGAACCATGTTCGGGTCGAATCCGTAAGGCCTGAAGGAGCTGATTTGATTGACCTGGAATTGCGTCTCTACTGGCCCAGTGCCTGTCCAAACTGCGCCCTGAGAGATCAGTGCACCACCTCATCTGTCCGGCGCATCCGGCGCTGGGAGCACCAAGCCGTGATCGACCGCATGCAGCAGCGCTTGGACCGCAAGCCTGATGCGATGACTTTGCGGCGCTCGACCATTGAGCATGTGTTCGGAACGCTGAAACACTGGATGGGCTCGACGCACTTCCTGATGAAGACGATGGCTCACGTTGGGACGGAGATGAGTCTTCACGTGCTGGCCTACAACCTCAAGCGGGTGATGAGCGTGTTGGGGGTTGCGAAAACGATGAAGGCGATGCGGCTGGTGGGGGCATGAGCCTCTTCAGGCTCTCATTCGCGCTTCGATGAGGTGCCGTGAAGGCCCCGTAGTCGATCTCAGACGCGGCTCGGCACCGAATGAAGTCTGTGATCCCCGCACGTCGTCGTTTGCACGGACGGTTGCGCGTTTCTACACAGCCTCGGCCCTAAGCCGACACGCGGTCCGCTCGAAAGCGGTCGATCGCGTGGAGGCGGTTTTCTCTCCATGGCGAACAGTTGCCCTGTCTGCGCAGTGCGGGCGCGGACGAAAGGCTATGGAAGTTGGCCTCGTGGACCGCATTCTTCACCCCACCCCATTGGTGGTTTTGCGAAGGACACCTCAAGCTCCACATGCCGATTGGCGGCACGCCCCGCCTCCGTAGCGTTGCTCTTGACAGGTTCTGTGTCAGAACCATTCCTAATCACGATGTGCTCAATGGCAGCAGGCGAAGCAAGCATCAATGCCCGAACGGCCAATGCACGATCCAATGCAAGATTTTCCGGATTCCCCTCACCTTTCGCGGCGTGCGCGTACAACCTCAACACATCAACCCTGCCGCCCTTGAGTTTGCAGACTAGTCTCTCCAGTTCCACGACGGCATTTGGCTCTAGCAGTGAACTGTTTTCTTTGAACCAGACATCGGTAGTCATGTGTAGCGGGGTCGTCGCAAGAGCAACGGAACACGCCAACGTCAATGGAAGCATCATCGCGATTCGGATCGCTGCAAGTGGAGCGGCGGAAGAGTTCATTCGGTGAAATGCTTCGGTGAGGCTGAAGGTTCAGTTCTGACTGAATTCATTCCGCCGTTTCCTCGAGGGCCGGTCTTGGCCGACTTCGGAAGTCTAAGCGCGACTTACGACGGTCCGCCGAACAGACTCTCTTATTCATTTAAGCTAACTCCCGCAACGCCGCCCGCGCACAAACCAAAAACGGCTCAATCAACGGACTATCCCAATCACTCCGCCAGCAAGCCGCAATCTCCATCCGCGCATCGACATTGCGCAAAGCCCTGAACACCACCCCGGGCGGCCGCCCGATCTGCGCGCAGGCAGGCAATATCGCCACGCCCTTCCCCGCCAGCACCAGCGCCAGTGCCGACACCATCGTCTCGACCCGCTGCGCAATCGGCATGCTCACGTCGTGCCGTCGCAGCAGCGACGCGACGACCGATTTGTCTACATCGCCCTCGGGCGCGGGCAGCCCAATGAGCGGCAGGCCCGAGAGGCGCGCCGGCGGAATGCTGGGCAGTCGCGCCAGCGGTGAATCGGCGCGCACCGCAAGCATCAGCGGCTGGCTGCCGATGCGCTCTGCCGCAATGCCCGCCTGCGCAATGGGAGGAATGCAGATGGCCACCGACACGTCGGAGTTGGTGAGGGCCGATACGTTGTTGACGGCGTTCAACTCCGCATACTGGATCTCCACCTCGGGCAACCTGCGCCGCAATTCGTTTTCCAGCCGCGGCAGCACGAGGTAAGACAGCACGACCATCGTGCCGATGGTGAGCCGGCCCCGGCTGCCCGAGCCGACGGCGCGCGCGGCGTCGAAGCCTTCGTTGGCCAGCAGCAGTGCCTCTTTCGCGCGCCGAAACAGTGCATTGCCCGCATCGGTTATTTCCATGCCGTGCGCGGCCCTGCGAAAGAGCGGTGTGCCCACCGCCGCTTCCAGGTTCTTGATGTGAACGGACAGCGGCGGCTGCGCCATGTTGAGGCGGCGCGCGGCCTTGCCGACGCTGCGCTCCTCGGCAACGGCCACGAAATAGCGAAGGGTTCGAAGGTCTGGGGTAGCCATACGCTGTGCATATGCCTTTTCTGGAAAACAGTATTGGACGACTTGTTGCGGCGCATCAATCATTTGCGCCATGAAAAACTCTCCCGTCCTTCTTCCCAAGTCCGATATCTGCGAGATGCCAGCAACAACCATGCGCAAGCTGGTTGCGCAGCGCGAGCTCTCGCCGGTGGAGATCGTCGAAGAGGTGCTGCGCCGGGCCGATGCGCTGCAGCCGCACCTGAACTGCTTCATTACGCTGTGCCATGAGCAGGCGCTGCAGCAGGCCAAGGAGGCCGAACAGGCGCTGATGCGCGGCGAGGCTTTGGGCTTGCTGCATGGCCTGCCCTTCACGGTGAAGGACATCGTCGACACGGCGAACGTGCGCACCACCTACGGCTCTTTGCTGCACCGCGACCATGTGCCCACGAAAGACGCGGTGGCCGTGGCGCGAATGCGCGAGGCCGGCGCCATCCTCATCGGCAAGACCACCTCTTCTGAATTCGGCGCCAAGTGCCTGACCGATGCGCCGCTGTTCGGAAGCACGCGCAACGCGTGGAATGCGTCGCGCACGAGCGGCGGCTCCAGCGGCGGCGCGGCGTCGTCGATGGCGGCGGGCATCGCACCGCTGGCCATTGCCACCGACGGTGGCGGCTCCACGCGCATTCCCGCCGCGTGCAACGGCGTAGTCGGCCTGAAGCAGAGCCTGGGCGTGGTGCCCCACAGCCAGGTGCAGGACGCGTTCGGCAACTACACCTACGTGACGCCCACCACGCGCAACGTGGCAGACACGGCACTGATGCTGCAGGCCATGACAGGTGCGCACGGGTCCGACCCGTGGTCGCTGGGCATGCCAGCCCAGCGCTACTTCGACGACCTGCAAGCCGGTGGCGACCTTCGCGGCAAGCGCATTCTTTTCTGCGCCGCTCCGGCGGGGCGGCCGATTGCGGCGGACGTTGCATCTGCCTTCGAAGCCGCTCTGGCAACGCTGGAGTCGATGGGTGCCGTGCTGGAGCCGATGTCCGGCGAGGGCTTCGACGTGGAGCCGGTGTGGCGCGTGATCAACCACACCAGCTGGCGTGGCCGCTTCGCGCCCATGGCCGCGGCGCATGGCGACCAGATGAGCCCGTCGCTGCTGAAGCAGCTGGCGCTGGCCGAGCATGTGGACGGCATTGCGTTCCAGCAGGCCATGTTCGCGCGGACTGCGTTGTTCCGCGACGTGCAGGCGCGGCTGGAAACGCACGACTTCATCTTCACGCCCACGCTCTCGCGCACGGCCCTGCCCATCGACCAGGACCTGTTCGGCAGCATCGAGATCGACGGCAAGGAGTACGCCGAGGTGCGCGCGAACTGGTTCCCCTGGACGATGCCGTTCAACCTCACGGGCCACCCCGCGATCAGCCTGCCCTGCGGCGCGGACCGCGAGGGCCTGCCCATCGGCATGCAGTTGGTCGGCCGCTTCCGCGAAGACGGGCTGCTGCTGCAGGCCGCCGCTTCGTTCGAGGCTGCGCACTGGCCGGCGAATCCGCTGCCGGTCGTGGCTTTCTGAAGTCGCCGCCCTTTCTCTCTTCCGATTTTTCAACCATCAGGTAGCCACCATGACCTCGTTCCTGAAGACACTCGTGCTCGGCGCGTCGATTGCCCTGGCCGGCGTCGCCGCGCACGCCGACAACGCGCCCGTTCGTCTCATCATCGGTTTTCCGCCGGGCGGCGCGCTCGACAACCTGGCGCGCTCCATCGCCGAGGAATTGCGCAGCTCGCTCAAGGAGCCCGTTCTGGTGGAAAACCGACCCGGTGCGTCCACGCGCATTTCTATCGAGGCGGTGAAGGCCGCGCGGCCCGACGGCCGCACGATCCTCATCGGTGGCACGCCGCCCTTCGTGCTGTTTCCGATGACCTATGCGCGGCTGAACTACGACGTCGACAAAGACTTCATTCCCATCGCGCATCTGGCCAACGTGCCCAGTGTCGTTTCCACCGGCGCGAACCAGCCGTACAAGACGATTCCCGAATACGTCGCGTGGATCAAAAAGAACCCCGCCCAAGGCAGCGTGGGTATGACCAACCTTGGCGGCGGCCTGCACTTCAGCGTGCTGCAGCTGTCGAAGGCCATTGGCGTGCCGCTCACGGCCGTTACTTACCGGGGCGGCGCGCCGCTGGCGACAGACATCATCGGCGACCACGTGCCGCTGGGCGCCGACGCGTTGGCCAGCCAGCTGGAGCTGCATCGCTCGGGCAAGCTGCGCATCCTCGGCGTGGCGGGCACGAAGCGGCTGAGCTGGCTGCCCGATGTTCCGACCTTCAAGGAAGCGGGCTACGACGCCTTCGATCGTGCCAACGCGTCTTATGCCGCCTTCGTGCCGGCGGGCACGCCGAAGGATGTTGTCGCGAAGCTTGAAGCAGCCTTCCTGGCAGCGATGCGCAGCCCGCAGGTGCGCGGCCAGCTCGAACGCATGGGGCTCGACGCGACCGGGCTGCCCGGCGCCGAAGTGACGCGCATCATGAACGAAGACCGCGAGTACTGGCGGCCCATCGTCAAGGCCTCGGGCTTCAAGAGCGATGAGTGAAGCGGCGGCGGAAGACGAGGAAAGGGCCGCGTGGGCGGTGCTTGTTGTTGCAAGCCTCGGTGCGTTTCTCTGCTTCTTGAATCTCAGCGCGCTCAACGTGGCGCTGCCCTCGGTTGCGCGCGGCCTGAACGCTTCGCCATCGCAGGCAAGCTGGATCTTGCTGTCTTACATGCTGGTCAGCACGGTCTGCATCCTCAGCTTCGGGAGGCTGGCCGATCTGTGGGGGCGGCGGCGACTCTTTCTTGCGGGACTGGGGCTTTTTCTGGTTGCGTGTGCAGCCTGCGCGGCCGCGACGAGCTTCGGCGCCATGCTGTTCTTTCGCATCTGCCAGGCGGTGGGTGCGGCTGGCGTCATGGCCAACTCTAGTGCCTTGGTGGGCGATGCCTTCGGCCGCAAGAAGGTGGGCCTTGCGCTCGGCGTGCTCGCCATGGTGGCCGCGCTGGCGCAGGTCGTGGGGCCGCTGGCTGGCGGCTTTGTCGTGTCGTGGTGGGGCTGGCGCGTTCTCTTCATGCTGAACATGCCTGTCGGGCTTTGCGTGCTGGCGTGGTCGTGGCGGGTTCTGCCGAAGAGCGCGGCAACGGCCAAGGCCGAGCGCTTCGACCTGGCTGGCGCCTTGCTGTCGCTCGCCGGGATCGGTGGCGTGATCTATGCGCTCTCGATGGTGGGAACGCGCGGCTGGGCGAGCACGCCGGTGTGGGCCTTCATGCTCGCCGGTGTCTGCGCGCTGCTCGTCTTCACCAGGGTGCAGCAGCGCGTGGCGAGCCCCTTGGTCGATCCGGCGCTGTTCCGGGACTCAGGGCGTCGCACGGCGTACGCGGGCATCCTGCTCCTGTCGATGTCGCAGGCCGCACCATTGCTGCTCGTGGCCCTGTATCTCCAGGCGTGCGCGGGCCTGGTGCCATCAGAGGCGGGCATGCGCATAGCGCCGGTCGCACTGGGGATGCTGATGGCCGCTCCTACGGCCGGCAGCCTGATGCGGCGCTTCACACCCGAAGCCATCTGCGTGGCGGGCATGCTCCTGGCCGGAGGCGCGCTGTCGCTGTTGGCGGCCATGCTGCAGCCGGCCATCGGCACCGGGCAACTGGCCGCATGCCTGTGGATGCTGGGCCTGGGCATCGGCAGTTTCGTGACGCCCAACAACGCGTCGATTCTGCAAAGCGTGATGCCGCAGCGCCGGGGCATTGCGAACGGCGTGCGCTCGACGCTGCAGAACACCGGAATCATGATGGGAACGGCCCTGGCGTTGAGCGTGGCGATGGCCGGGCTGCCGTACAGCTCGCAGCTCATGGTTCTCGGGAATGGCGGTTCGGGGCTCTCGGGCGTCGATGTCGTTGCATTCACTCAAGGGGCAAGAACTGCTTTCGCGATGCTCGCCTGTCTTTGCCTTGTGGGTGCGGCCCTGATCCCGAACTGGAAGCCGTAGAACCACGCAATGTGGTTTTGGGTCTGCTACGATGCCGCTCGCGGGAAAACAGCCTCCCGTTCTGCAAAGTCAGACGGTGTCCCGTCCAAGCGCTGGTGACTCACAACGGAGCTATCCGTGGACACCGCCTTTCCTGACGCACCCATTGCGCTTACCGCGCCACCCCAGCCCATCTCTTTCATCGAAGCCCCTGCGCTTCTGGCTGTGAAAACCCGATGAGCGCCACTTCCGCATCTCGCCCACGCATGGGCCTCGCGCGCCTGCTGCCTTCCGGAGTCGATCCAGGCGCCTTGCCCTTGCTCGCGGCGCGGGGGCTTCGCGCCTTCGGGGACGGGTACATGGCGGTGCTGCTGCCGGCCTACCTTCTGTCGATCGGGCTCGGAACGCTGGAGGTAGGCATCGTCAGTACCGCGACGATGCTGGGCTCGGCGCTGGCCACGCTCGCAGTCGGTGCTTGGGGATACCGCTTTGCCGGCGGTCGGCTGCTGCGCGGCGCTGCTTTGCTGATGGCCGCTACGGGCCTGGGCTTTGCGGGCCTGTCCTCGTTCTGGCCGTTGTTGGTGGTCGCACTGGTCGGCACGCTCAACCCCAGTTCCGGCGACGTCAGCGTGTTTCTTCCGCTTGAGCACGCCCGCCTGGCAGCGGCGGCACAAGGCCATGCACGAACCGCATTGTTTGCACGCTACAGCCTTCTGGGTGCCCTGTGCGCAGCCTTGGGTGCGCTCGCCGCCGCTGTGCCGGACTGGCTGGTTCGGCACAGCGAGTTCGCGCGGCTCGACGCGCTGCGCGGGATGTTCGTGGTCTACGCGGCAATCGGGCTGATCGTCTTCTGGCTCTATCGGAATCTGCCGGCCTACGCTGGCGCCAACAACGCGGACAGCCTGCCTGTCGCGCCAACACCCCTGGGGCCGTCGCGCCGCGTCGTGGTGCGATTGGCCGCACTCTTCAGCGTCGACGCGTTTGCCGGCGGACTGACGGTCAACGCGCTGATGTCGCTGTGGCTGCTGGAGCGATTCGGCTTCTCGCTGACCCAGGCCGGCGTGTTCTTCTTCTGGACCGGCCTGCTCAGCGCGGCGTCGCAACTCGCTGCACCATTGGTCGCTCGACGCATCGGGTTGCTGAACACGATGGTCTTCACGCACCTGCCGGCCAACGTCTGTCTGGTGCTGGCAGCGGTGGCGCCAAGCCTGCCTGTCGCGCTGGGCCTGCTGATGATCCGCAGCGCGCTGTCGTCGATGGATGTGCCCACGCGAACGGCCTACGTGATGGCGGTCGTGACGCCAGCGGAACGCAGCGCCGCGGCGAGCTTCACCGCCGTGCCGCGGAGTCTGGCCGCAGCCATCAGCCCGACGCTCAGCGGCGCGCTGTTCGCAGCCGGATGGATCTCGTTGCCGCTCGTCGCATGCGGGTTGCTCAAGATTTCCTACGACCTTGCGCTCTGGCGTGCCATGCGACGGGATCGACTCGACGAGGAGTAGCCGCTCAGCGGCTTCTATGGGAGCTTCGCAATCACCTTGATCTCGAACTTGAAGCCGTAGAGCCACGTCACGCCGATGCCGGTCAGCGTCGGGTGCGGCGCGCTGCCCCAATAGTCCGGCAGCACCTTCCAGACCGTGTCGAAGTTCGACTCCGGGTCGACGATGAAGACGGTCACGTCGACCACGTCGTCGAAGGTGCAGCCCGCAGCCCCGAGGATTCCGTTCAGGTTTTCGAACGCGAGCCGTACCTGCGCCTCAAGTTCGGGCTCAGGAGAGCCGTCTTCGCGGCTGCCGACCTGCCCTGAAACGAACAGGAAGCCGTTGGAGCGGACTGCCGGCGAGTAGCGGTTCTTTTCATAGAGCGCCTGGCGCCCGGGCGGGAAAACGACGTCGCGTTTGGCCATGAGTTGCTTCTTCCTTCTTTGATGACGATGAAGGGACTTTAGGCAGCCGTGCTTTCCCGATAAACGGGCAAAGCCAACAATCACTGTTTGCAGAACCCAAACAATCCTCGAACCAGGAACAGCAGACATGGACCGTTTCGATGCGATGCAGGCATTCGCCCGCGTGGTGGAAGCCGGCAGCTTCACCAAGGCGGCCGAGACACTGCACATGAGCAAGACCAGCGTGACGCAGCTGGTGCAGCAACTGGAGGCAAGGCTGCGCGTGAAGCTGCTCAACCGCACGACGCGCAAGGTGAACGTCACGGCCGACGGGGCGGCCTACTACGAGCGCGTGGTGCGCCTGCTGGCCGACATGGACGATGCGGAGACCAGTCTGTCGAGCGCCTCGGCGTTGCCCCGCGGACGGCTGCGGGTTGATGTGCCGAGCCCGCTGGCTCGCATGATCCTGGTGCCGGCAATGCCGGCGTTCCATGCCCGCTACCCCGACATCCAGCTCGACATGGGCGTGAGCGATCGCATGGTGGACGTGATCGGCGAGAACGTCGATTGCGTGGTGCGCGGCGGCGAGCTCACCGACCAGTCGCTGATGGCGCGCCGCGTGGGCGACCTGCAGCTGGGGGTTTACGCGGCGCCGAGCTATCTGGAACGCGCGGGCATGCCTTCACACCCGCGGGAGCTGGAAGACACGCATCACCGCATCGTGGGCTTCCTGTGGTCGCGCAGCGGCAAGACCTTTCCGTACGCCATGCGCCTCGGCGACGAGAGCATCGAAGTGCAAGGCCGCTATGTGCTGTCAGTTGATGACGGCAACGCCTACCTCGCGGCCGGGCTGGCAGGCATGGGAGTGCTTTGGCTGCCGGACTACATGGCCGAGCCGCACCTGCCGAGCGGCGAGCTGGTGCCCCTGTTCGAGGACTGGCAACTCGATCCGATGCCCTTGTACGTGGCGTTCCCGCCGAACCGGCATGTCAGCGCCAAGCTGCGGGTGTTCATCGATTGGGTCGTCGAGCTGATGGCACGCCACACGCCTGTCGGCGACCGGCGCGATGTCAGGTCGCGACGGTAACGCCGTTGCGCTCGAGCACCGCCAGCAGCTTTGGAATATCGGGCGGCCCGGCCGGGATCTCGTGGTCGACGGCGGCGAACATCTGGGCGGCCAGCGCGTTCTGCCCGGTGATCTCGAGCATCTGCCCGCCACCCTTGCCATAGTGAAAGCCGTGCACCGTGCCGCGCGGTACATGCACGAGCGTGCCGGGCCGGCACATGTGGGCAGCACCGTCGCAGAGAAACTCGACCTCGCCACCGAGCACGTAGAAAGATTCGTCCCAGTCGTGGCTGTGCGGCGGCGGCCCGGTTCCTTCGTCACCCCGCTGCAGGGTGATGCCATAGCTCTGCGTCGCCGCGTTCGATGCCAGCACCGTCACCTTCGTGCCGAGCACGTTCAGAGGAAGTTCACGCCGGTCGGGCGTCAAGACAAAGTACGGAATCGTCATGGTCAAGTCCTCGGGAGTGCGAGCGCGATTCTGCGCGCCCGCACTCCAGGAGACATATGCCGATGCTCCGGATGCAGCCTTTTCATTCCGTTACCGACGGTGGACCCTGCGTCTGCGGCGACCTCAGGGTGCGCGAACCGGCGTGACCTTGCGGATCAGGTTGCCGAAGGTGTCGGCCACGTACAGGGTGCCGCCGGCGTCCACAGTCACCCCGTAAGGCTGCTTGAACGTGGCGGCCGCGCCGATGCCGTTCTGCGCGCCCAGCACGCCGCGCTGGCCGGCGATCGTGGAGACGACGCCTGCCGGCGTGATCCTGCGCAGCAGGCTGTTGCCTGTGTCGGCCACGTAGACATTGCCGTCGCTGTCCACCGTCAGGCCGCCTGGCATGCTGAAAGATGCCGAACTGCCGGCCCCGTCGGTCGCGCCAATCTGGCCTGAACCGGCCAGCGTCGTGACCACGCCGCCGGGCGTGATCTTGCGGATCCGGTTGTTGCCGCTGTCGGCAACGTAGACGTTGCCGGCCACGTCAGTCGCAATGCCATAGGCCTGCCCGAAAGATGCCGCAGTCCCCGTGCCGTCGGCGAAGCCTGCAGTGCCCGAACCGGCCAGCGTGGTGACGTCGCCGGCAGGCGTGATCTTGCGGACAACGGCGCCGATGAATTCGAGCACGTAGATGTTGCCGTCGGCGTCCGTGGCCACCGATGAAGGGGTATTGAACGTGGCAGAGGTGCCGTGGCCATCGAGCGAGCCGATGGCGCCACTGCCTGCGAGCGTGGTCACGTCGGCTGCGGGCGTGATCTTGCGGATGCGGTTGCCGCCGAATTCCGCAGCATAGGCATTGCCCGTGGAGTCCAGCGCAAGGCCGGACAGGCCCGAGAACGAAGCTGCCGTGCCGTTGCCGTCTTGCGAAGTACCGCTGCTGCCACCGCCCGCAAATGTCGTGACATCGCCAGCGGGCGAGATCTTTCGCACAAGGTTCGTTGCCGTATCCGACACGAGCAGGTTGCCGCTCTTGTCGACGACCACGCTGTACGGGAGGTAGAACGACGCCGCGCTGCCGTTGGCATTGACCGAGCCGATAGCGCCGGACCCAGCGAACGTGGACACCTGCGCCACTTCCGCCGAGCAGGCGACCGCCACGTCGCCGACGTCGGCCGAGGCCTTGCCGCTGCCCTTGGTCACGGTGCAGAACTGCCACAGGGGCTGGGTGCGTATGCTGACCTCGTAGGCCGAGCCTTCGGTGAGCGCGGTGGCAAAAGTGAACTTGCCGTCGGCCGTGAGCTTCAGGTCGTCGCCCGCATTGTTCTGGAGCACCAGGCTGCCAGTGAGACCGGTGACGGTGCCGCCGACCGTATGCGTCACGACGACGGGGGGCGGTGGCGTCTGCACCGGCGCAGCAATCGGCACAAAGCCCGAGCCGCCACCACCACCACCGCCGCAGGAAGCCAGCAACACGATCGCACTGGCCACGACGCCGCAGCGCCCGTAAAAACTCACTTGACTGGAAAACATCCACTGCCCTCTTTGGTTTTGTCGATTCACGAAAAGAAACCCGCGCTCCGCGCCGAAGTGCTACCGGCGGTTTCAGATCGTTGATTCTTGTTAACTATTTGTTTCTTCGCCATCGCCGGAACTAGGTAGATGGCGGAGCGAGGCACGGCGGCGCCCACCCGCGCGGCGCCGCGGCGGCGGGCAGAGTCTTCAGGGCCGCGAGGCGGACACTTCGCGCAGGCGCTGATGCGCCGCACCATCCCAAGCCACGGGCTGCTGGTTCTTCGCGCTCAGATAGTGGTGCGTGAACACCACCAGGTAGGCATCCAGCGTTTGCTCGGCGGCATGCTCGCCTGCCAGGTTCATGCACATCGCGGCCACCTCGCTGGTGCAGAAATGGTCATCGCGGCCGGAGTTGCGCAGCTTGTATTGCGTGATCTGTTCCGGCTGCAGGCTCAGCACAGGTAGCCGGTCGAGGTAGGGGCTCCTGCGAAACATCTTGCGTGCCTCGGCCCATGTCGCGTCGAACAGGATGAAGAGCGGGCGTTTCGCGGTGCCGCTGCTGGTCGCCTCAGGCGACGGAACGGTCAGTACCACGCGCTCGGGCGCCGCATACTGCCCCGGGAACACCACGTAGGGTTGCCATTGCGGGTCGTTCAGCAGTGCCAGCAGCGCGGGATCGGTTTCGGTACGGGCCCAGCCGAAGGCGAAGGTATCGGCCACCACGTCGGCGACCAGCCAACCGGTGTTGGTGGGCTTGAGCGGCTCGATGTCGGCCATGAGCAGGCACACCCCCGCGCGCGTTGCCACCGAAGGGCGCACGGCGCACATGCAATGACTGGGCACCAGGCGGCAGCCCGCGCAGCGCTCGCGCTTGAAGCCACCACGGGCGAGAAAAGGCTTGGCGCTTCGCGCCAGGCGGGCGGCGCGAAGGAGGGAGAGGGCGTGGGGCATGCGCCGATTCTCGACCCCACCGGAATCCGTAGAAATTACACATTCGCGCCGATAGAGGCTCTGGCAGGCCCTGCGCTGGAGGAAAATCCATTGCATACAAAGGCAATACGCCCATAACGCCATGACACTCGACGAACTCTTTGCCAATGACGAGTCGCTCCCCACCGTGCCGAAGGTGGTGTCCGACCTGATTGAGATGCTGCGCGACGACGACGTGCCTTTCGCGGCCATCGCGCATCGGATCGAGCTTGACCAGGTGCTCGCGGCCAGGGTGCTGCAGATGGTCAACTCGCCGTTCTTCGGCCTTCGGCGAAAGATTTCCTCGATCCAGGGCGCGATCCTGATGCTCGGCCTCTCCGCCATCCGGTCGTTCGTGGTGAGTTCGGGTCTGTCGGGCGCCTTCAGGAAGGTGGACGGAGTCAACCTTCCGGCGTTCTGGGCCCACAGCCTGCGCGTGGCGTCGGTCTCGAGGTACCTGGCTTCCAAGACCCGGCACGTCGACCCCAACCTGGCGTTCACCGCGGGCAGCATGCATGCCATCGGCCACCTGATCATGGCGCAGGCAATGCCCGATCGCATGGCCGCGCTGAATGCCGTCCACCCCTTGGATGCGCTGGGGCGCGCACAACTCGAGCTTGTCGAGTTCGGATATCACTACGGCGACGTGAGTGCTTCTCTGGCGCAGCGCTGGGGCTTCGCTCCCGACCTGGTCGGTGGGCTTTCGAGCTTCGTGAGCCCGGCAAAGTCGGAACATGCCGATGCGCTCGGCGGCGTTCTTCATCTGGCCGTGTGGCGCGTGGCACTGGAGCGCCAGGGCGTAGACCTGAGCAATATCGGCGGCTTCTGGCCGAGCCAGTCGGCGCTGGCCGTCGGTATCACCGAGGACATGGTCCAGGAAATGCCGGCGCCGCGTGAGCTTGCCGCGGACCTCGAATCGATGATCGCCTGACCGTACTTCGGCTTCGGCCTTGGCCTTCGCGCGCTAGACCAGTTGCAGGTCTTTCGGCGCCACGCCATCGAACACCCGTGCAAGCTGCGCGGGCGACAACCCATACATCCGCTTGAACAGCCCGCCGAACACCGCCCGGTATTCATTGAGCACTGGATAGTCGCGGTTCTGGAAAAGCGTGGCCTGCGTCAGCGCCTGCTGCTCGCCCACGACGCGCCCGCCGGCCTGCGCCGAGAGGCCGCCGCCGAGCACCCAGTAGACGGTGCCGTGCCCGTGATCGGTGCCGCGGTTGCCGTTCTCGCGGAAGGTGCGGCCGAACTCGCTGATGACGACCACCACGGTCTGGCGCCATGCGTCGTCGCCCATCTCCTGCGCGAAGCCGGCTACCCCGCGGCCCAGTTCTTCAAAGCGATTGGCGAGGTAGCCGGTGGCACCGCCCTGCCCCACGTGCGTGTCCCAGCCGCCAACGTCGACGAAGCCCAGGTCGAAGCGGTCGCGCATCAGCAGCGCCATGCGGCGCGCCACCAGCTCGAAGCCCTTGGCGGTCATGGCGTTGCGGCTGGCGGCGTCCATCTCGGCCTGCACCGCGCGAGTTACCTCGTCGCGCACCTGGAAGCCCTCGGCGACCGGCTGGGCCAGCGCGGTGTTGCGGTACATGCCCGTGATGATCTGGCTCTGCCGCGCATCGATGCCCGAGCGTGCGTTGCCCGCGATTGCCATGTTGGCCGCCTTGGCGCTGCCGCGCATCGAAATGGGCAACTGATCGGTGAAGGCGATGGGCGACACGTCGGTAACGGGCCCTGCGCCGAGCACACCGGCCAGCCGGTTGAGGAAGCCCGATCGGTAGTCGCGGCGCTTGTCCAGCGCCTGGCCTAGCTCGATGGAGTCCTGTGTTTCGAAGTGGCTGCGCGTGAGGTCGTCGGTGCCTGCGAAGGCAATGAAGGAGGCCTGCTTCTGCTGGAACATCGGCATCACGCTCTGCGCCAGCGCGGGGTGCAGGCCCCAGTTGTTGTCGAGCGGCAGCGCGCCGTTGGGCGTGCCGGGGCGCGCGATGGCGATGTTGGGGCGCGAGGCGTAGTAGAAGTCGCTGCTCGTGGGCACGAGCAGGTTGCTGCAGTCGTACGCGCCGCGCAGGAACACGACCAGCAGCTTGGCGCCTTCGGCCGCGGGCGCGGCCATCAACTGGCCAGCGGCGCCCGCGAACGGGGCGGCGGCCATGAGCTTCAAGAGTTCTCGACGTTGCATGACGGTTGTCCTTTCTTCTGTCTTGCCCCTTCCCCCAAAGGGGGAGGGAGAAAAACCAAAACCTCAGCGGCGCATCAACTCCGGCGATGCCAACAGGAAGGTGTTCCACTCCTGCGGGTTCTTCGCCTGCGCCAGCGCCTCGCGCGTGTCCGTGCTCATGCCAACCTGCATCGCGCGCACCGCGTGCGAATCGGCCAGCTGCGGGAAGGCCGGCTTCTCCAGCGGCGCCTTGTCGTCCGTACGAAACAGCACTGCGCCATTCGCGCCGATGGCGCGCGCAATCTCGAAGCGCGTGTTCATCTGCCCTGCGCTCGCCCAGGCTGCCTCGTTGAGCGGATAGCCATCGGGCGTCTCGTGGCCGTACAGCTGTTCGCCCATGCGGTTGATCCAGCCGAGCATCGGGTTCACGTTCGACACCACGCGGTCGTCGTAGGCGAGCCGCACGCCGGCCATCACGTAGTGCACCGGGTCGCGGAACTTGCGGCCCAGCGATGCAGTGAACTCGGGCGACTCGAACAGCGCCTTCAGCGTGATGGCGATGTCGCCGTCGCTGCGGGTGAAGGCAGCGGCCATGCGGTCGACCAATGCCTGCGGCGGATCGTCGGAGACGAAGTACACGGCGAGCTTGCGCGAGATGAAGCGCGCGGTAGCCGGCGCGCGCGCCAGGCGGTCGAGCGCTTCGTCGGCCTCGGCCAGGCCGCTGCTCTTGATGGGTTGGCCCAACAGCGTCTTCGGGCCGTAGTCGTGACGGTTGGGGTTGAACTCGAACAGGCCCTTGCGCACGTAGTCGGCGCGCACGGCCGGCCGCACGTTCGGCGGCGGCGCGTCGAGTGGCTGGTTGCTCACGCCCACGCCGGTGAGCACGCGCGCCAGCTCCTGCACGTCGCCCTGCGAATAGCCGCCGCCCACGCCTAGCGTGTGCAGCTCCATCAGCTCGCGTGCGTAGTTCTCGTTGATGCGGTTGGCGGCGTTCTGCGCGTTGTCGAGGTAGCGCAGCATTGCCGGGTGGTGCAGCGTGGCGCCGAGCAGGTCGCGAAACTTGCCGAGTGCGTGCGGGCGAATCGCGTTCTCTTCATAGTCGCCCACCATCGCGCGAATGTTGTCCTTGCGCAGGTTGACGTTGAAGTGGTTCATCCAGAACCACGTCATCTGCTCCTGCAGCTGGTTGGGCGAGTACAGCGCGCGCAGCACGAAGCGTTGTTGTGCTTCGCGTACCAGGTCGTTCAACCGCTGCTGGTAGGCCTGTCGCGCGGCTTTCTTCTGGTCTTCGTCGGGTAGCGCATCGGCCGCCTTGCGTTGCGCGTCGAGTTCGGTGACGAGCTGGTCGAGCGGCGTGCGCGAAATGCTCATCGCGTCGATCTGCGCCTGCGCCGCGGGTGGCAGCGGCACGGGGCGCGGGTTGAGCTGGTCGCGCATCCACAGCGACAGGCCGCGCTTTGCAAGCTGCGCATCGCTGCTCGCGTTGGCGCCCCAGCTCACGCGGTCTAGCCAGCGCAGGCGGGCGGCGTCATTGAGCGGTGCTGAAGGCAATGACACCGACACCACGGGCCGCTGATCGCCCGGTGCGCTTGCGCAGGCCGCGAGCAAGGCCAGCGCACACGCACCGAGCGCCATTGACGCGCGGCGCACCGAAAAGATCGACGCAGTGACCGGCATCACGATCATTCCATGCGCATGTCGTGATGGCGCACGTCGCCGATGGCGTGCTGTGCAGTATTGAGCGCCAGGTCTACGTGCGCCAGGCCGCGCTGCTGGAACGGCCTCGAGCGCGGGTCGTCTTCTTCGCGCGCCACATCGGAGCGCACCTTGCGCAGCAGGTCGACCGCGGCATGCAGGCGGCCTTCGCGCGGCAGCCACGCATCGGTGGGCTCGCGCCATTCGAGGGGCTTGCCGTCTAGCCATGCCGCGCGCTGCAGGTCGCCGATGGCGGCGTGGATCTCGTCGACCACCACCTGCTCGTCGCGCGAGATCAGCCCGTCTTCGGGGCGGCGGTGCTCCACCTTCCAGGCGGCCGCTTGCAGGTCGGACAGGGCGTGGAGGTAGAACGGATGCTTGCCGTATTCGTCGGCCAATGCGGGCAACGAAGCCGCAGCCATGAGGGCGAGTGCGGCAATTAGGCTTTTCTTCTTCATCTTCGGAGCTCCTGGGAGTGATGGTGAGTCAAGGACGCCTCCTCAACCATCCGGACCCGCTCCGCGTTGACGCTCTTTACCCTCGTAACGCAGCGCAAAGGTGGCGCCTAAGCGCCAGCTAAGTCAGGCTGCAGACAGGCTGGACGGCGCAGCGCCTGCAATCTGCCGCAGGGCGCGCTCGAACACCTCGACGGGTTGGCCGCCCGAAATGAGGTGCTGGTCGTTGATGATGATCGCGGGCACCGAGTGGATGCCAGCGTCGGTGTACATGCGCTCGCGTTCGCGGGTTTCCTGTGCGAACTCGTCGCTGTTCAGGATCTCGCGGGCACGGGCTGCGTCGAGCCCGGCTTCGGTCGCCGCGCGCACCAGCACTTCGGAGTCCGAGGGGTTCTGGCTGTCGGTGAAGTAGGCCTTCAGCAGCAGCTTCTTCAGCGCCGCCTGCTTGGCCGGACTTTCCAGCTCGGCCCAATGCAGCAGGCGGTGTGCGTTGAAGGTGTTGTAGACACGCGGACGGCCTCCGGGGCTGAACTCGAAGCCCACTGCCGCGCCGCGCTGGCGGATCATTTCGCGCGCCTCTGCCTGCTGCTCGCGCGTGGAGCCGTACTTCTGGTTCAGGTGCTCGAAGGTGTCCTGCCCTTCGGGCGACATCTGCGGGTTCAGCTCGAAGGGCTGGAAGTGCAGCTCCGCAGTGACGTCGGGCGCCACCTTCCTGAGCGCCGCCTCGAGCGCACTCAGGCCTACGGCGCACCAGGGACAGGACACATCGGAGACGAAGTCGATCTTGAGGTGGGAAGAGGTAGGGGTAGTCATGGCGCCATTCTTCACGGCGCCACAACCCTTGGTGCACGAAAGGTTTTCAGGCCGCGGCCTTGGCCAGGCGTGCGTCGTGCAGCGTCTTCTCGCGCAGGCGGTCGTACTCCTGCTTGTCGACCGGCACAGCGTCGGGCTTGCCGAGGTCGTTCATCCGGATGCGGTAGGTCTCCCGTGCGCTGAGCGCGGCCAGGGCCGCCAGCACCGTCACCGCGAAGGTGATGGCACCCACGGTGAACCACACGTTGGTCGAGCCGGGAGGCGCAACGGCGGCGAACAGCGCGGGCAGCAGCGCGGTGATGGTGGTGCCGATGTTCTGCGAGATGGCCATGGCCGACACGCGGTTGCGGGTGCGGAACAGCTCCGGATAGAAGCTGGGGAAGGTCGCGTTGTAGCCCTGGTACACGATGCCCCACATCAGCAGCGACATGGCGATGGCCAGCGGCACGTTGCGGATGCTGATGGCATACAGGTACACGAACGACAGCAGGCCAGAGAGCAGCGCGCCGACGACGATCGGTGGGCGGCGGCCGATGCGGTCCGAGAGGTTGCCCACGAACGGAATCACGATCACGGCGAGGATGTTGCCGAGCACGGGAATCCACAGGTACACGTCTTTCTGGAAGCCGATGCCGTAGGCGGCCTGCACGGCATAGGCCGCGCCGAACACGGTGGCCACCACCGGAATGACGTTCATCAGCGCCATGCAGACCACGCGCAGCATGTCGCCCCAGCTGTCGGTAAAGGCCTGGACGATCGGCGCCTTGGCCACTTCGCCCTTCTTGTCGACTTCGGCGAAGGCCGGCGTCTCGTCGACCTCGCGACGGATGATGTAGCCCGCCACGATGACCAGGAAGCTCAGCAGGAACGGAATGCGCCAGCCCCACGAGTTGAAGGCATCCTCGGGCATGTAGTGCGCCAGCGGCAGGAACACGGCGGCCGCCAGAATCTGGCCGGCCTGCACACCCTGCAGCGTGAAGCTCGCGAAGAAGCCGCGGCGGCCGAACGGTGCGTGCTCAAGAATCATCGAGCTCGCGCCCGAGATTTCGCCGGCCACAGCAAAGCCTTGCACCAGGCGCAGCAGAACCAGCAGCGCCGGTGCCAGCAGGCCGACCTGGTCATAGGTAGGCAGCAGGCCGACGGCCACGGTCGAGAAGCCCATCAGGAACATGCACAGCACCAGCACCTGCTTGCGCCCGTGCGTGTCGCCCCAGTGGCCGAGCACAAAGGCGCCGATGGGGCGCGCGACATAGCCCACGCCGTAGGTCGCGAGCGACGCGATGATGGCGGTCTGGGGGTCGCCCTTCGGAAAGAAGATCTGCGGAAAGATCAGCGCCGCCGCGGTGGCGTAGATGAAGAAGTCGTAGTACTCCAGCGCCGAGCCGATCCAGCCGCTTGCTGCGGCCTTCTTCGACTGGTGCCTGCCTTGCGGCTCATGGGCTGTGTTGGTTGCCATGTGTTGTCTCCAGTGTTGACGAAAAAAATCAGATCAAGAAATCAAATCAATCCTGCGCCTGCGAAGCCATGCGCGCCGGTGCGTTGAGGGCACCGTAGGCGTCGTAGTTGCCCACGCGCTGTGCGACCTCGAAAAACAGTCCGCCCTCGAAACTCTCGGTATAGATATGCAGGTAGTCGCCGGCCGGCGAACGGTCGAACAGCACGCCTGCTTCGCGCATGCGCGCCAGCAGTTCGGGCGCGATGTCGATGCGCGTGGCCAGGTCGTCGTAGTAGTTGTCGGAGATGGGCACGAAGCGCGTGCCGTTTGCACGCAGCCTGGCGGCCGTGTCGAAGATATCCGTGCAGCTCAGCGCAATGTGGTGCACCGCGCCACCGCCCGTCACGCTCAGCGTGCGCGCGGTGCGGGTGCGCTGGCTCAGCGACACGTTGAGCACCAGGCGCAGGCTGCGGTCGGCGTTGGCGACGCCGCGGCTGCGGATCAGGCCGAAGGGGTCGGCGAGCTCCAGGCTCTCGCCAGGCTCCAGGCCGAGCACGGCGCGCGTGAACAGCACCCAGGTGTCGAGCTGGTCGACGGCCAGGCCCAGCGCCACGTGGTCGATGCGCTGCAGGCCGGCGTCGTTAGCGCCGGTGCCATCGTCTTCCAGGATGAAGTCGGCTTCGTACAAACCGTTGTCGCCCAGCGCTTCGGGCACGAAGTGAATGAGATTGCCGCCCGGCGCAACGATGGCCGGCACGCGCAGTTCGTTGGGGCCGACCGGGCTGTCATGCCGCTGCGAACGCATGGCGGTGGCTCGGCCCACGGCCGCGATGGGATCGTCGCAGCGCACGCCCAGCGCGCACACCGAGGTGCCGTGCGCCTCGAAGCGGCCGCGCGCAAACGAATCGGGCTGGGCGTTGACGATCAGGTTGATCTCGCCCTGGCGGTACAGCGTCACGGCCTTCGAGCGGTGCTTGCCGATGCGGCGGAAGCCGAGTTGCTTCACCAGCGTGGCCAACGTGACGGCAGATGCCTCGTCGGCCGCGAACTCGATGAACGACAGGCCGGAGAGCGCCGGCAACGGCGGCGGGTTGAACAGCTGCACGGGCTCAACGTCGTCCAGCCGCTGCCGCGCTTCGCTTTCAAGGTACAGCAGCGAGCGCATCGCATCCACCGCGGTGCGGCGGTTCGGCGTCTCGCGAAAGATGTCGTTGAAGATCTCCAGCGACAGCGGCCCGGTGTAGCCCGCGCGCAGCACCTGCTCGAAGAAGCCGACCACGTCGAAGTCGCCCTGTCCCGGAAACGAGCGGTGGTGGCGCGCCCACTGCAGCACGTCCATCGACAGCAGCGGCGCATCGGCCATCTGCAAGAAGAAGATCTTGTCGCCCGGAATCTTGGCGATGCCAGCCGGATCGTCCTTCAGCGACAGCGTGTGGAAGCTGTCGAGGATCAGGCCCAGGTGCGCGTGGTTCGCCTGCTTCACGATCTCCCAGGCCTGGCCGTACAGCGAGGTGTGGCGGCCCCAGGCGAGTGCCTCGAAGCCCACGCGCAGGTTGCGGCGCGCAGCGCGCTCGGCCAGCTCGTGCAGTTGCGCGGCGGCCAGTGCCGGGTCGTTCACCGACAGCGGCGAAGTGTTGGAGCAGCAGAGCACCATCGGCGCGCCCATGGCCTCCATCAGGTCGAACTTGCGCTCGGCGCGCTCCAGGCTGCGGCGGAACTGCGGCTCGGGCATGCCTTCGAAATCGCGGAACGGCTGGTACAGGTCGATGGTCAGGCCAAGGTCGCCCGCGATGCGGCGCAGCTCGCAGGCCGTGCCCTTGAAGTTGATGAAGTCGGCCTCGAACAGCTCGATGCCATCGAAACCGGCGGCGGCGACGGCTTCGAGCTTCTGGCGGAGCGTGCCGCTGAGCGAGACGGTGGCAATGGAGCGATGCATGGGGGTGGACTTTAGGAACACCCGGCCCTCGCCACAATCAATTCAGAAGGCAAATGATCGATGATCGATCACATACGTGCAGTATTCGCACGAAATACGGGATACACCTAGGCCGCTTGCCAGGCCAACAGCCCTCAAAGGCTGCGCCAGAAATCGATCAGCAGCTGTGTGAACTCCACCGGCCGTTCGACCGCGCTCAGGTGCGCGGCATCGATGGTGGCCAGGCGTGCACCCGGAATGGCGCCCACCATGGCTTGCGACATGGCCATTGGCGTGGCCTCGTCCTGCAGCCCGCCGATCACCAGCGTGGGCACAGCAATGCGGTGGTTGCTCTCGCGAAAATCGATGGCCGCGACGGCGTTGCAGCTCTCGATGTAGCCCTGCGCGTCAGTTCGCACCAGCACGTCGTGCAGCGTCTTCGCGGCGACTGCGCCTTCTGGCGTACCCACGTAGGCCGGCGTGAGCCAGCGCGCCACGGCGCCCGGGGCGATGGCGGCCACGCCTCTCGCAGCCACCGTCTCGACGCGTGCACGCCAGGGGGCCTGGTCGGGGTAGTAGGCAGCCGAATTGGCGATCACCATCGTCTTCAGCAGCTCGGGGTGCCGTACAGCCAGCGCCTGCGCGGTCATGCCGCCCATCGACAGGCCGACGAAATGCACGGGCTCGCCGTCCGCCTCGCGCTGGATGAGTTCGGCCACGTCCTGTGCCAACGTCTCGACGCGCAGCGCGCCGGGCACCACCTCCGACGCGCCGTGGTTGCGGTGGTCGTAGCGCAGCACCGTGTGGGCGCGCGAGAGCTGCGCGGCCACGCCGTCCCACATGCTCAGGTCGCAACCGAGCGCATGGCTGAGCACGACGATCGGGCCTTCGCCCTCGCGAACGACATTCAAACGGGTCATGGTGTGGTTTCCTTTTTCGGATGTTGAAGACGCGGCAGCCAGAGGAACGCGATGGCCATCAGCACGCAGCCGGCCAGCAGCATCGGCACGACCATCGGCCAGGCGCCGTTGGAAAAATCGGCATCGACAAATCTTGCTGCCAGCTGCCCCACGCAGAACGCGACCATCATCATGCCGAAGCCCGACCAGGACACGGCCCGGCCCGCCAGATGCGGCAAGTCGCCCACCGCGCCCGCCTGCCCGCAGGGCTGGTGGATGCCATGGCCGAGGCAGTACACGGCATGGCCGAACAGCAGCGGCACGGCGCTCAGCGGCATCAGCCAGCAGCCGAGCGCCTGGATGACCGCACCGGTCAGGCTCAGCGAAGCACCGAGCCGCACGGTGCGCACCGGCCCGTAGCGCCGCAACAGCGTGCGGCACATGGTGGTGCTGAAGATGTAGACCAGCGAGCCGCCGGCCGGGATCCAGCCGTACCACGCGGGCGACCAGCCCAGATAGCCGATGTAGACCATCGGCGACAGCAGCAGGAAGCAGAACAGTCCGCCGTAGGTCGTCGCGGCCACCGAGGCCCAGGCGCGGAACGACCGGCTCGCGAACACGGCGCGCGTGCTGCCGCGCGGCGCAGACGATTCCCCCTCGCTCAGCAACGGCTTGCGCGTTTCACCGAACGAGCGCCAGCACAGTGCAAACAGCAGCGTGGCATACACCGCCATCGCGACCATCACCCAGCGCCAGCCCGCGCCCTGCACCAGCCATGCGCCGAGCAGCGGCGCCATCAGGCCGACCACGCCCAGCCCGGTGAGGCCGCGCGCCATGACATGCGGGCCTTCGTGCGCCGGATACAGGTCGCGCACCGCCGCGCGCGAGCACACGAGAATCGCCGCCATCGAAAAGCCCTGCAGCGTGCGCCAGCCTGCGAGCAGCGCCACGCTGCCCGCGAACGCGCCGCCCAGCGCGGCAATGGCATAGCAGCCGAGCCCCGCCAGCAGCACCGGCCTGCGACCGAAGCGATCGGCCAGCGGGCCGCACAGCAGTTGCGCAAAGCCGAAGGCCAGCACGAACAGCGTGAGGCTGGTGCTGGCCGAACCGAGCTCCTTCGCAATGGCGGGAAGCGCGGGGAGATAACTGTCGGTGGCCACCGGCTGCGCCGCTAGCAGTAGCGGCAGCAGCAAGGCGAAGGAGACGTCGAACCGGCCCTTCTTGCGGGCGACCGGCGCGGTCACTGGGGCAGCGCAGGCAGCAGGCCTTTTTCGCGCAGGATGCCGGTTGCGATGCCGAAGGCATGGTTGGCCACCGGCACGCCGCAGTAGATGGCGGCCATCATGATCACTTCCTTGATGTCGTCCGGCGTGAGGCGCGACTCGGGCGGGCCGTCGAGTGCGGCGCGTACGTGCATGGCGAATTCTTCATACGCGTGGATGCCCAGCATCATCGACAGCACCATGTAGCGGCGCGTCTTGTCGCCCAGTGCGGGGCGGCCCCAGATGTCGTTCCACGCGTGGCGCGTGATGAGTTCCTGGAACTCGGCGTTGAAGCCGTTGCGGTTGGCGAGCGATTTGTCGACCCAGGCATCGCCGAGCACGCGGCGGCGGTTGACGAGGCCGGATTCGTAGTCGTCGGCCGGGGTTTCGGGGGCGGTCATTGAGCAAGTTCCTTGTCTGTGAGCCGGGCCTGCAGCGCCTTCACTTCGGCGAGGGCAGTCTGTCCGGCGTTGTGAGCGAGCGCGGGGTCGAACCATTCGTCGGCCGCGTCGCGTGGGAGTTCGGCGCGCAGCCGGTCGATGTTGGCGCGCATGCGCGCGGCGTCGACCTGCAGGCCTGGCAATGCGCCCGCCATTGCGCGCACGCTGCCGTGCGCCGACATCAGCAGCTGCGGCCATTCGGCCAGCTCGGCCTGCCAGGCGCCGAGCGCGCGTTCGTGTTGTTGCGGCATGGCGCCGAGCAAGGCGGCCACGCGCTGTGGCGCACGGTGCGCGGCGGCGATGGCGACCATCGAAGCCACCGGGTTGCGCTTGTGCGGCATTGCCGACGAGCCGCCGCGGCCCGGCTCGCTGGGCTCCGCGACTTCGACCACTTCGTACTGCCCGAGCAGCGCGATGTCGACCGCGATCTTTCCGAGGCTGCCGGTGATTAGGCCCAGTTCGCAGCCAAGCGCCACCCATTCGTCGCGCTGCGTGTGCCACGTTGCGCCGGGGTCGCCCAGGCCGAGCTCCTTGGCCATGCGCTTGCGCACGGCAGCGCCCTGCCCCTTCATCTGCGCCAGCGTGCCGACGGCGCCGCCGAGCTGCAATTGCAGCGCGTGCTTCGCGGCGTCGCGCAGGCGAATGCGGCTGCGCACCAGCGGCGCGGCCCAGCCCGCGCACTTGAAGCCGAAGCTGGTGACCGAGGCCGGCTGCATCAGCGTGCGCGCGAGCATCGGCGTTTCGGCATGCGTGACGGCCAGGCGCAGCAGCGCGTCGGCCGCCTTGGCAAGGTCGGTCTCGATGAGCGCGACCGCTTCACGCGTGACCAGCGCCATTGCGCTGTCGATCACGTCCTGGCTGGTGCTGCCGAAGTGCACGAAGGGCGCGGCGTCGGCATTGAAGAGGCCGACGGCCTCGCGCAACGCCTTCACCAGCGGAATCGCGACGCTGCCCGCGCGGCCGCTCTCGCGCACGATCTTGGCAACGTCGAACAGCTCGACCTTGCAGCTGCTGACGATCGAATGCGCAGCGCTCTCGGGGATCAGCCCTTCGGCCACCTGTGCGCGCGCGAGTGCCGCTTCGAAGCGAAGCATGGCGTCGACGAAGGCGCGGTCGCTGAAGGCGCCTAGCGTTTCGGACGTGGAGAGGAAGCCTTCAAAAATACTCATGCGATGACCTAGCCTTTCAATATTTCAATTGGGCCACGGCACGCAATTCCTCCGGGGAGGCTGTGCCGAATCCGAAGAACTCGAGGTACGCAGGGATCATTTCGAACAGCATGTCGGTGCCGACCTGCACCTGGCAGCCCTTGGCTTTTGCAGCCTGCAGCAGTGGCGTGTATTCGGTCTTCATGACCACCTCGCCGACGAAAGTGCCGGGGTCGATGCGGTCCACGTCGAAGGGAAGCGGATCGCCCTCCTTCATGCCGAGCGGCGTGGCGTTGACGACCACGTCGTAGCCGGCCGGGTCCTTCGAGCCCGTGCTCACCTTCATCTGCGGATAGTGCTCGCGCAGCCGCGCGGCCAATGCGCCGGCCGAGGCCTCGCTCATGTCGAACAGCATCAACTCCGCGGCTCCGGCGGCAGCAATCGATGCGGCAATGGCCGAGCCAACGCCACCCGTGCCCGACACCAGCACGCGCGCGCCCTTGAACAGGCGCCCCTTGCGCTCTACGCCGCGCACGAAGCCCGCGCCGTCGAACTGGTCGCCCAGCAACGTGCCGTCGGGCCGCTTGAGGATCGCGTTGCAGGCGCCCGCGACGCGCGCCGTGGGCGTCACCTCGTCGACCAACGACATCGTCGTCACCTTGTGCGGCATGGTCACGAGCGCGCCGCGCAGGTTGCTGAACCTGAAGATCTGCGGCAGCGAGGCCGCGTAGTCCTCGGGCTTCACGCCCATGGGCACCACCACAGCGTCGATGCCGTGCTTGTCGAACCAGGGGTTGTAGATCATCGGGGCCTTGAAGGCCTCGGTGGGATAGCCGATGTGGGCGATGAGCGTGGTCTTGCCGGAAATCATGTCGGTTGTTTCTTTGAAAAATCGGGGCTCAGGCGACGCTGGGCGAGTGGTAGCGCAGGGGCTGCGCAATTTCGGCTTGCATGGCCGGTGGGTAGATGATTTCGCGCAGGAAATCGGCGTCGGCCTGCATCGCGGCGGCAGCGTCCAGATGGCCGAAATAGCGGAAGTAGTGCGGCATCTGCTGGATGAGCATCTCGAAGCCCGCCTGCGCGTTGAGTCCGCGCGCTCGCGCTGCCTGCACCAGCGGCGTGGGCTGGTTGCGCAGAAGAATGTCGAACAGTGCCGCATGGCCGTCCATGCGCGACACGTCGAGGGGCAACGCATCGCCTTCGACCAGCCCCAGTTGCGTGGCGTTGATGACGAGGTCGTAGCCTTCGGGCGCGTTGCTGTCCACGGCAACCACAGTTGCGTCGAAGAAGGCGTCGAGCTTGGCCGCCACGCCTGCCGCCTTGCCAGCGGCTCTGTCGTAGAAGGCGATGTGCGCCGCGCCATTCACGGTGCCGCCCTCGGCGAGCGCAACGCCGATGGCCGCCGCGCTCACGCCCGCACCCAAGATCAGCACGCGCTTGCCACGAAAGGGAATGTTGTAGTGGTCGAGCGCGCCGATCAGGCCTTCGCCGTCGAACAGGTCGCCTTCGAGCTGGTCGCCCTCGGTGCGGCGCACCACGTTGACCGAGCCGGCCACGCGGCCGAAGAGGCCGCAGCCGTCGAGCAGGTCGACCACCAGCGGCTTGTGCGGCGGCGCGATCACCATGCCGCGCACGTTGCGCGCGAGAAAGGCCGATTTGAAGAACACCGCGAAGTCGCGCACCGGCACCTGCATGGGCAGCAACACGGCGTCGATGCCGAAGCGCTCGAAGGCGGCGTTGAACATGCGCGGCAGCCGCACATTGCGAACCGGGTCGCCGGGGATCAGGTAAGCCTGGGTACTGCCGCGGATGGAATGGCTCATGTGCGTGCTTCCGTTCGTCAATCGCTCTTTTCGAGGGCGGATGCCGAGCTTTATAGTCGCTTCGCCTGAATCACGCAGCCTTCGACAGCTTAAAACGTTCGATTATCGAACTGAAAAAATCACTGATCGTTCAATTCAAGGGTTTTCACTGTCATCAAATGCAAACTCCGAACCCATCCACACAGGCACACTTCCGCCCATGAGCAAGGACAGCAAGGACGACCCGGCGCCGCCCCCCGGCCTGGACAAGCGCGACTGGATCGCCGGCCTGGAGCGCGGTGTGAGCATCATCGAAGCCTTCGACGACGCCAACCCGCGCCTCACCGCCAGCCAGGCCGGCCAGCGCACGAACATGACCCGCACCGCCGCGCGGCGCTATCTGCTGACCTTGCAACACATGGGCTATGTGGCGAGCGACGGCAAGCTCTTCTGGCTCACGCCGCGCGTGCTGCGGCTGGGCCAGTCGTACCTGGAGTCGGCCCGGCTGCCGCGCGTGGTGCAGCCCTTTCTGCAGCGGGTGGCGGCGGGCACCAACGAGATCGCGTACCTCAGCGTGATGGACGGCGACGAGGTGGTCTACATCGCGCGCAACGGCCCCAACCGCAGCATGAGCACCGGCTATGTGCTCGGCGCGCGCGTGCCGGCGCAGGTCACGGCCTCGGGCATGCTGATGCTGGCGCTGCGCAGCGACGCCGAGCTGAGCGAATGGCTCACTACCCGGCAGCTGACGGTTTTCACTTCGCACACCATCGCGAGCATGGAGCGCATGAAGCTCGAGCTCGCGCGTATCCGGGCGCAGGGCTGGGCGCTGTCGGAGCAGCAGCTCGACCTGAACTCACGCGGCATTGCGGTGCCGCTGCGCGACCGGCACGGCACGCTGGTGGGCGCGCTGAACATCACGATGCCGATGGGGCACGAGAGCTCGGAAGATGCGGTTGCTCGGGTACTGCCTGTGCTGCGGGAGACGGCGCAGGCGATGCGCAATCTGATCTGACCGTCTGACTGACAGCTTTCCGACAGCATCCACCGGGCACGATGCGCGCTTTCAATCCAAAAGCGCTGGAGACACAAGCACCATGTCCGACTTCTTTTCCCCGAACGACGCCCGCCTGAACCGCCGCCACTGGCTGCAGGCTGGCGGCGCCCTCACCCTCGGCGGGCTGCTGCCCTCGCTGGCCTCCGCCCAGGACACCTGGCCCAGCAAGTCGATCCGCTTCGTCGTGCCCTTCGCCCCTGGCGGCAGCTCCGAGATCGTCGCGCGCTCGACCGCCGCCGAGCTCTCGCGCACGCTGGGCCAGAGCGTGTTCGTCGACAACAAGCCAGGCGCGGCCGGCAATATCGCGATGAGCGAAGTGGCGCGCAGCACCGACCAGCACACGATCATCCTCGGGCACATCGGCACGCTGGCGGTCAACCCGTACATCTTTGCCAAGCTGCCCTACGACGCGAACAAGGACTTCAAGCCCGTGAGCCTGCTGGCCAAGGTGCCCAGCCTCTACGTGGTGCACCCCGACGTGCCGGCGAAGAACCTCAAGGAATTCATCGCGTATGCCAAGTCGAAGCCGGGCAAGCTCAGCTACGGTTCGGCGGGCAACGGCAGCGCGGGCCACCTGGCCTTCGAGTACCTGAAGATGACGGCCGATGTGTTCATGCTTCACGTGCCCTACCGCGGCACCGGCCCGATGGTGACCGACCTGCTCTCGGGCCGGCTCGACGCCTCGGCCATCGGCGCGGCAGCGATCATTCCGTTCATCAAGGCGGGCAAGGTGCGCTGCATCGCGACCGGCTCGGCCAAGCGCCTGCCGCAGTTGCCCGATGTGCCGACCGTGGCCGAACAGGGCTTCCCGGGCTTCGAGATGACTCAGTGGTACGGCATGCTCGCGCCGGCGAACATCACGCCTGCCAACCTGGCCAAGCTTTCGGCCGAGACGATGAAGGCCGTGAAGTCGCCCGACTCGATGCAGCGCCTGACGGCCGACGCGGCCGAGGCCGTCGGCGGCACGCCGGAGCAGTTCGCGCAGTTCATCGCTGCCGAGCAAACCCGTTGGCAGAAGGTCATCGCAAGGGCAAACATCAAGCCCGACTGAGCAGCACAGGCTCTAGCATCGGCGCCATGCGCATCCTGCTGGCCGAAGACGAACACACCCTGGGCACCTGGCTCTGCAAGGCACTGGAACATGCGGGCATCCAGGTCGAATGGGTGGACGACGGGCGCCTGGCCGACCGGGCGCTGCAGCAGCGCGACCACGATGCGCTGGTGCTCGACCTGGGCCTACCCGGGCTCGACGGGCACACGGTGCTGCAACGGCTGCGCGAGCGCGACCAGCGCTTGCCAGCGCTGATCCTCACGGCGCGCGACTCGCTGAACGAGCGTGTGGCTTCGCTCAACGCGGGCGCCGACGACTTCCTCGCCAAGCCCTTTGCGCTGGCCGAGCTCGAAGCGCGCCTGCATGCGCTGGTGCGCCGCGCGCGTGGCGTGGAGCATCCGCGGCTGGCCTGCGGCCCGCTGGTGTACGACGGCGCGCGCCGGCACTTCACGCTGAACGGCGAGGCGCTGGCGCTCTCGCCGCGCGAACTGGCGGTGCTGCGCGTGCTGGTGCAGCGCAGCGGCGAGCCGCTGTCGAAGCAGCAGATCCTCGAGCGCGTGTTCTCCGACGATGAAGAGGTGCACCCCGAGGCGGTGGAGGTTTTCGTCTACCGGCTGCGCAAGCGGCTCGACGGCACCGGGGTTCGCATCGTCACGTTGCGCGGGCTCGGCTATGTACTGGAAGCAGACTGAGTGCGCGTGACGCAGGGCATCGTCAACCGCCTGCGCCGTGCCAGCCTTTGGCAGCGGCTCGCACTGCTGCTGTTCCCAGCCCTGCTGGTCGTGACAGGCCTCGAGCTGTGGATGACGCGGCACGACGCGCTGGCCGCCGCCAACGCGGCCTACGACCGCTCGCTGCTGGGCGCGCTCAAGTCCATCGACGCCAACATCTCGACAGCCTCGGGTGGCCTGTCGGTCGAGCTGCCGTACACGATGTTCGAGTTCTTCGAGCTGACGGCGAGCGGCCAGGTGTTCTTTCGCGTGTCCACGTCTGACGGGCTGGTGGAGCTCGGCAGCGCCGACCTGCCCGCGCCGCCCACCGAACTGGCGATGGGCGTGCCGGCCTTCTACGACGCCACCTACTTCGGCGAAGCAGTGCGGCTCGCGGCCTACCGCCGCGATCTCGACCGCGCGCCGGCCGGCAGCACCGGGCGCAGTGTGCTGATCCAGGTGGGAGAAAGCACACGCTCGCGGCAGGAGTTCAGCGCGCGCTTCGTGCGCAGCGCGGCATTGCGCGACGGGCTGGTGCTGGCGATGCTGCTGTGCGGCACCGCCCTGGCGCTGGCGGCGGCGCTGCGGCCGTTGTCGCGGCTGGCGCGCGAAGTGGGCTCGCGCACGCCCGACGACCTCACGCGCATCGCCGAGACCGACCTGCCTGCCGAGGTTCGCCCGCTGGTGGCCGCGGTCAACCAGCAGATGTCGCGCACGCAAGACCTCGTGACGCAGCAGCGCCGGTTTCTGGATGACGCCTCGCACCAGCTGCGCACCCACCTCACCACGCTGCAGATGCAGGCCGACTACGCACGGCGCGAGCAAGACCCGACGCAAGTACAAGTGGCACTAGACGCGCTGGGTACCGAGATCGGCCGCGCGACGCGCAGCGCACAGCAGCTGCTGGCGCTGGGCCGCAGCGACACGGTGTCGGTGGAGCCCGCCGAGTTCGACCTTGCAGGCTTGCTACGAGAAGTGGCGGTCGACCTGCTGCCGCTGGCACGCGCCAAGCGTATCGACCTGGGCATTCATTCGCCCACGCCGGAGTTCCTTGCCGTGGCAGACCGGGGGCTCATGCGCGAGGCGCTGGGCAACCTTGTGAGCAACGCGATCACCTACACGCCGGCCGAAGGCACGATCACGCTCTTTGCCGCGGGCGACGCGGCGGGCTGGAGCCTCAACGTCGAGGACAACGGCCCCGGTCTCGGCGACGAGGAACGCGCCGCGCTGGGCCAGCGCTTCCGGCGCGGCGCGCGCGCCGGCAAGGGCGGCTTCGGGCTCGGGCTGGCCATTGCGCGCTCCATTGCGCAGCGGCACCGGGGCGAACTGCGGCTCGAAGCGCGCGAGGCCGGCCCGGGGCTGCATGCGATCATCTGGTGGCCTCGCCCGGCCGCCATCTGACGGGCCCACTGCCATGTTCACGCCCCCCACCCGCCGCCATGCACTTCGCGCGTTGTGCGCGTTGCTGATGCCTTTCAGCGTGCGTGCGATGGCCGCCAACGATCCCTCCGAAAACGCCGCCGACTGCGTGATCCCCGCCAAGGCCGGCGGCGGCTTCGCGCTGACCTGCGCGCTGGCGCGCGACGCGTTGCAGGCCGTGCGGCCCGCGCGGCCGCCGCTCACCCAGCGCTACCTGCCGGGCGGCATTGGCGCCGTGGCTTTCGACCGCGTCGCCACAGGCAAGCTCGGCGGCCCGGGCACGCTGGTGGCGTTTTCCAGCGGCTCGCTGCTCAACCTCGCGCAAGGCCGCTTCGGCCCGCATTCGCCCTCGGCCGTGCGCTGGATCGCCACGCTGGGCACCGACTACGGCGTAATCGCCGTGCATCGCGACTCGCCCTACAAGCGCCTGCAGGACCTGGTCGCCGCGCTGCGGCAAGACCCGTCGCGCATCGCCTTCGGCGCGGGCGGCACGGTCGGCAGCCAGGACTGGGTGAAGGCCGCACTGCTGGTGCGCGCGGCGGGGCGCGATCACAAGGCCATGCGCTTCGTGTCGTTCGAGGGCGGCGGAGATGCATTGAGCGCATTGCAGGGCAAGCACGTCGACGTGTTCCCCGGCGATGCAGCCGAAGCCCTGCAGGCCATTGCGGGCGGCGCGGCGGTGCGCCTGCTGGCCGTGCTGTCCGACAAGCGGCTGGGGGGGGCGCTCACCGGCGTGCCGACCGCACGCGAGCAAAGCGTGGACCTGGTGTGGCCGACCGTTCGCGGCCTCTACCTGAGCTCAGACGTGCCCGAGGCCGCCGTGCGCGCATGGACCACCGCCTGGCGCGAAGCAAGCGCTGCGCCCGCCTACGCTGCCTTGCGCGAGCGACATGGGCTCTACCCCTTCGACCTGACCGGCCCCGCGCTCGACGACTACGTGCAGGCGCAGATCAAGACTTACCGCCAACTCGCAGACGAACTGGGCCTTCGGCGCTGGCCCTCCTGATGAACACAGGCAAGATCGCGCTCATGACCGAAGACGCCATCACCGAACACTTCATCGACCTGCTGGCCGGCGGCCACTTCCAGGTTGCCGACGACAACACCTTCTTCTTCCACAACTCGGACAACAAGTTTCCCTTTGCCACCCTCGTGACGAAGGACAGCGAGTTCGACAACGCCTCGAATCTGGACCGCCCCGGCGTATTCCGCCTGAACATCGGCGTGGGCAAGGAGACCTTCCACGCGCTGTTCGGCAAGACGGACACCACCGCCATCGACTACACCGCGCTCGACAGGCTGATGCCACATCCTGTGTACGGGAAGATGTACTGGGTCAGTGTGATCAACCCGAGCGACAGGACATTCGAGACGATGAAGCCGCTGATCGCAGAGGCCCACAGCCTCGTGGCCGCAAGAGACAAGAACAAATAGACAAATAGCCCGGCAGCTGTCTGCCGGGACCCGCACAGTGATGTTCCTGGAACGCCAATTTCGGCGGGGATCCGCCATCCGAATCCAGATTACGCATTGAAACAAAAAGCATAATGCCCCCGCTCGCGACACCACTGCCGCGAGCGGCCGGGTCGAGGGAGTACTCGGTCTTCTATAGACAATCGAGATCACAAAAATGAAGATCAATCACAAGAGCAGCATCGTTGTCCTGTCGGCGCTGCTGATGACAGGATGCGCCTCCGTCAATATGGCCAGCAAGGAGGAGAGCGACAAGGCCAAGCAGTTCAGCGCCCCGGCCACCGGGAAATCCGGCCTTTATGTCTATCGCAACAGCTTCGTCGGGAAGGCTTTGAAGAAGGACATCTGGGTCAACGGCAAATGCCTGGGCGAGAGTGCATCCGACGTGTTCTTCTACACGCAGGTCGACGGCGGCAAGAAGAACAAGATCGAAACGGAATCGGAGTTCTCGCCCAATTCCCTGGAGGTATTCATGGATGCCGGCAAGAACTACTTCGTCCGGCAGTTCATCAAGATGGGAGCTTTCGTGGGCGGCGCCGACCTGGAGCAGATTCCGGAAGAGCAAGGCAAGGCCGATGTAGCCAAACTCGGCCTGGCGCAGCCGGGCAAGTGCAGCAAGTAAGCAGTGCCCCTTGGGGGGCGATCGCAAGCGGCCGATCGCCCTTCCAGGCAATTTCGACACCGGCCTTCAAGGAACGGTCGGCCACCAAGGCGTGCATGAGGTGCGTTGCGACGTCGGTGGCCTCTCAACCTGCCTTCAGGAACACGTCGTGGTCCGGCGCGAAGTTGGCGTGCAGCGGCAGCATCGCGCCACCCAGCGCACAGGCCTGCGCCCCCGCCTTGCCGCCATGCAGCCGCGGCTGCCACAGGCCTTCCCAGTTGCACCGGTCCAGCGCGGCGCGGGTCTGGTCCAGCAGCGCCTGCAGCAGCGGGCGCGACATCGAGCCGTCCACCACCACGTCGGGCAGGTCGAGCATGGCGGTGCCGCTCACGATGGCGTGCGCCAGCGCCTGCGATGCGCTTTCCAGCCAGGCCTGCGTCGTCGCGGCATAGGGCGGCTGCAAGGCGCGGTCGTCATACGCGGCCATGGCGTCGAGGCCCTCGCCTATCAGGCGCTGCTCCAGCTCCCAGAGCGACGCTTGCGCAACCAGCTGGGGCGGCAGTGCGCCGCGACTGCCCGGTGGCTGCATCGGCAGTGAAGCGAGCGCGCCCGCATTGCCGTGCGCACCGGTGTGCAGATGCGAGTTGATGACCAGCCCGCCCCCCACGAAGGTGTCTACGAAGATGTACAGGAAGCTCTTCAGGTCGTGCCCCCGCCCGCCCACCAGCTCGGCCACGCAGGCGGCCACCGTGTCGCGCGCGAAGCTCACCGGCACGTCGGTGCGCGCACGCACCTCAGCGGCCAGGTCCATCTGGTTCCACAGGTCTGACTGCGCCTTCGACAGGCCCAGCGTGCGGTGCCAGCCCCCGAGCTGGAATGGCGCTGCCAGCCCCGCCCCAACGTTGCGCACCGCCAGCGACCCCAGCCCGTCGCGCAGCCGGTGCATGTGCTGCGTGATGACGGGCAGCAGCTCGTCCACGTCGGGAAAGTCGTAGCTGATGGCATGGCGCTCGCGCACCTGCGTGGTGAAGTCGATCAGCAGCCATTCGGCACCGCGCCGGCCGACCTTGATCCCGATGGCAAAGGCGCCGTCGGGGTTCAGCGCCAGCGGCACCGAAGGCTGCCCGATGCGCCCGCGCACGCGGCTTTGCTTGACGATAAGCCCGTCTTCTTCCAGCCGCGCGGTGATGAGCCCGATGGTCTGCGCGCTGAGCCCGGTCAGCCGCGCGAGGTCGGCCTTGGGCAGGCTGGTGTGAACGCGCAATGCCTGCAGCACCGTGCGCTCGTTGAACTGGCGCATGCCGACCTGGTTAGAGCCGCGGGGCCGCAACAGGTCGGGCGTGCGTGCAGGTGTGTCCGCATCAGGCATGCGCCTCCGCGGGCAACTGGTCGGCCGTCATCGCGCCGGTCATCACGGCGACCGTGTCGCTCATGCTGATCTTCTTCGGGTCTAGCACCGCCGCGCGCTTGCCGAGCCGCGCCACGTGAATGCGGTCAGCCACCTCGAACACGTGCGGCATGTTGTGGCTGATGAGCACCACGGGCAGGCCGCGGTCGCGCACGCGGCGGATCAGCTCCAGCACCATGTTGCCCTCCTTCACGCCCAGCGCGGCGGTGGGCTCGTCCATGATGACCACGTGCCGCGCGAAGGCCGCGCTGCGCGCCACGGCAACGCACTGGCGCTGGCCGCCCGAGAGTGTTTCGACCGCCTGCGTCATCGACTGGATGCCGACCTTCAGGTCGGCCATGCGGGCCGTGCTTTCGAGCAGCATCTGCTTCTTGTCGAGCATGCGCAGCACGCTGCCCAGGAAGCCGGGGCGGCGCAACTCGCGGCCGAGGAACAGGTTCTCGTAGATGGTCATGGCCGGGGCCACGGCCAGGTCTTGATAGACCGTCTCGATGCCCGCGCGGCGCGCATCCAGCGGATTGCGAAAGTGCACCGGCTGGCCGTCGAGCAGGATCTGCCCCTCGTCGGGCACCACCGCGCCCGACAGCGCCTTGATGAGCGACGACTTGCCCGCGCCGTTGTCGCCGATCACCGCGAGGATTTCTCCTTCGCGCAGCTCGAAGTCGACACCGTCGAGCGCCGTAACCTGGCCATAGCGCTTCACCAGGCCCTTGGCCTGCATGACGATCTTGGGGTTGGTGACGGTGTTCATCAGCGGGCTCCCCGGCGCGACAGCTGGTCGGCCGCCACCGCAAGAATCACGAGCACGCCCGTCACCAGCACCTGGTAGATCGACGACACGCCCATCAGCGTGAGCCCGTTGCGGAACACGCCCACGATGAGCACGCCGATCAGCGAGCCCAGCACGATGCCGCGCCCGCCGAACAGGCTGGTGCCGCCGAGCACCACGGCCGTGATGGCGTCAAGGTTCTCGGTCTGCCCCGCGTTCGGGTCGCCCACGCCGGTGCGCGCCACCGACAGCAGCGAGGCGATGCCGTACAGCACACCCGCCGCCACGTACACGCCCAGCAGCACGCGCTGCGTCGGAATGCCGACCAGCCGCGTGGCCTCCGCGTTGTTGCCCACCGCGTAGATATGCCGGCCCGCCGCCGTCTCGCGCAGCACGAACCACGTGAGCGCATAGAGCACCACCATCAGCACCGAACCCCACGCCACCTCGGCGCTGCCGATGGTGAAAGTGGTGCCCAGGCCCGTGAGGCCGCCGGGCAGGTCGGTGATGGTCTGCGAGGACGAGTACAGCTGCGTGATCGCGAAGGCAATGTTCAGCGTGCCCAGCGTCACGATGAAGGGCGGCAGCTTGATGCGCGTGACCAGCAGCCCGTTGAGCAGGCCGAACAGCGTCGTCACGCCAATGCCGCACAGGATGGCCACCGGCACGGGCAGCCCGAGCTCAGTGGCGAACTTGCTCATGATGATGCTGCCCAGCGCCATCACCATGCCGCACGACAGGTCGATGCCCGCCGTGAGGATCACCAGCGTCTGGCCGATGGCGATCACGCCGACCACCATCACCTGCTGCAGGATCAGCGAGAGATTGCCGCCCGTGAGAAAACGGTCGGACTGGGTTGCAAAGAAGATGCACGCGCCAAGAAGGGCCAGCCACGGCCCCAAGGCGCCCCACGGAATGTGGTGCGTCGCAGATTTCGCCATCGAGATACTCCCTGGGGGCTGTCAGCTATTTACTTCTTGCCCCAGCACAGCTCGGCGCCAGTTTTGGTGTCCTTGCTGTCGACGCCCGCCACGCTCTTGCCGGCGATCAGCGTCACGCCCGTGTCGACATAGCCCGAGGCCTTCTTGCCCGTCTTGGCGAATTCGACGCCCGCGGCCACGCCCATCGCGGCCATCTTCAGCGGGTACTGCTGCGAGGTCGCGGCAATGATGCCGGCGTTGGTGTCCTTGATGCCCTGGCAGCCGCCGTCGACCGAGACGATCAGCACGCCCTTCTCCTTGCCTGCGCGCTTCAGCGCGTTGTAGGCACCGGCCGCGGCGGGCTCGTTGATCGTGTAGACCAGGTTCACGTCAGGCGCCTTCTGCAGGCAGTTTTCCATCGCCGTCTGCGCCTTGGCCTGGTCGCCGTAGCTGTCGGCCATGCAGACGATCTCGGGCGCCTTCGACAGCTCGTTCGACTTCGCCTCGTTGGCCGGCAGCCCGAAGCCCTTCATGAAGCCGTTGTGGCGCTGCGCACCCACCGGGTGACCCGGCAACAGGTCGAGCGCGATGATCTTCGCGGGCTTGCCGGCCATCGCGGCCTTGGCGTATTCGCCGATCAGCACGCCGGCCGTGTAGTTGTTGGTGGCGAACAGCGCGTCGGTCGCGTCCGGCGGATCGGCCGGGCTGTCGAGCGCGATCACCATCACGCCCTTGTCGCGCGCCTTCTTGATCGCCGGCACGATGGCTTTCGCGTCGCTAGGCGTGATCAGGATGGTCTTGGCGCCGGCCGCGATCATGTTTTCCATCGCCGTGATCTGGCCCGCGTTGTCGCCGTCGGCCTTGCCCGCGCCGGAAAGCAGCTTGGCGCCCTGCTTCTTGGCCTCTTCCTGCGCGCCTTCCTTCATCTTGACGAAGAAGGGGTTGGTTTCGGTCTTGGTGACCAGGCCGATGATGGGTTGGTCGGCGGCGAATGCGGCGGTGGATGCGGTCACTGCGGCGAGGGACATGGCCGCAATGGCCAGGATGGTGCGGGAGCTGCTGCGGGGCATGGTTTGTCTCCTTGGGCGGACGCTGGGTGATGCGCCCTGCGGTTTTGGATCCGGATCGCTGGCCTTGGAATGGGGCGTCCGGGCGCAAGGGGACTATCGGGCAGCGGGAGGACTAAATCAAGATGATTTAGTTATCGGAAACCCGAGGTTTGGTGGCTTCGGCGGCAGGCTTGCCGGGCGACGTCTGGCGATGATTTCCGCACTCATCGCAGTGCTAGAGCCTGTTCGATCTGTTGTCCGGGAGCTTGCCGGTCAAGAAGGACGATGTTGCCAGCCAGATCAAACGCAGGCTCGTGGCTTCTAGTAGCCCCGGCAGAGCCGCATCTGCCGTTGGCTCTGTCCATTGCATTGCGCCCCCTGCCATCTCCCAGCGCGGATCGCCAGCTGTGTCTTGCTCTAACGAGAGGCAAGCAAATATCGGCGCGCATATGTCAAGAACTCCAGGCCCATTTCAGGATCAAGCCGCTTGAGCAGGAAGAGGTAGAACGGGATAGGAGTCACGCTGTCATTCTTGTCCGGATCCCATCCGGCTTCCTCATGAAAGCAGCAAACAGCACACCGGCACAGCGCGGCCAGAGTTGGATGTTCTTTTTCGGAGCGAGAAAATAGCTTCCAAAGCTCGAGTTTGCCCGGCACCCGCAACTCATCACTGTTGTCGAGGCCCAAGCTAGCTATTGCTACCTGCAGATGCTCAGCAACAAGATCAAGTTGAGCGGATGGCGCAGTCCCACTGAATCGCCCGACCAGAATGCAGTTGTGCAGAAACTCCGCGTACATCTTCATCGTTTGGAAAAAGGGTACGCACTCTTCCATCAACTCCTCTTCGATGGCGTCGAGCTGCTTCTCTTCATCTCTGCTATACGGGTTAGTCACTCTCACTCCATAACAAACGCTGAGCCCGCCATGACAGCTCAATGAGCAACAGGTCCGCTGGGCGATCAAATGAATCCCGTAACATCAAAAAAGAACTCATGAAGAAATTTTCTCAAAACCTTTGGCAAAAATAATATTCGCCAGCGCATCTTCTACAGTATTTCCAATTTTGCAAAAATAATCATCAAACCCCCCATAAAAACCACCACCATCACCCAACAAATAAGTCAAATGGCCAGAATAACCCTGACCAACAGGAATCAACTCCTCCTTTGCAAGAATTTGATAATCCTCCACAACCCAACTTCGATCCAAGCGGCGAGACGCTGCGGATGGGTCAAAACAACTCTCGTCAAAACCTTCACCGTTATACCCTGGATGCTTTAATACAGTCCCGCCAAAATTCTCGGCAAACCTTAAAGCCCCGGGGAAAATCTTGTAACCTTCATTCTTCCAATCCAAAACATAAGAAGAAACTTTTACCTTTCGCCTCGAAATCCATCCAGCACCTTCCAAAGCAGAAACCAGCTTTTCATTGAACTGATAATCCATCAATCACCTCTTGCCCGTTAGGACTTTATAATTTTTGAAAGTTACAGAGCAGTTTCGACAGCACGGCATAGGCTCTCCAGATCGGGTGTAGACGGTAGCCACATCGAGATCAACAATAGACGAGCCATCTTTCAACGCTTTATTTGCGGCATCAATTTCCGCACAATTATTAGTATTCCAAGGCTCCAAAGACGAAGTTGGCATGCTCACCCCCAATTTACCGCTGATGTTGGTGGGCTTTGTTCCACTGGTGCCGGTGTAAACCTTTCCTGTTTTGCGATTCACCATTGCACAAGTTGCTGTGGGCAGTTTGCCACCTGCAGCTCTCAGTTTTGCAGCCTCTCGCTTCGCCTCTTCAAGAGCATCAGGACATCCCTGAGATCTTTGGAGCCCCAGCGAATCGGACCATTGGATAGGATTGGGTGCGTATTCGTGAAGATTAAAGCCCCCTGCAAGCTTGATCGGATCGCCTGATGTAAACCGCCCAGCCTGTGGATCGTAGTAGCGGTATCTGTTGTAGTGCAGCCCCGTCTCTTCATCCCAGTACTGCCCCTGGAACCGGATCGGATTCCTGAACCCCGCCCGTCTCCCCGCCTCGCTGATCGCCTCCCGCGCCTCCCCCCAAGCCTTGTACTGCGCCGACCACGCGACCTGTCCGTCATGGTCAGTCAGTTCCTGGGGCGTACCCAGGTGGTCGCACTGATAGAACGCCATCTCCTTCCTGTCGAACGCACGCGGCACATTTCTCTGCTCGCCGTTCCACAAAGGATCCTGCTCGATGTCGTAGACGCCGCCGTTGGCCTCCATCAGTGCCTTCGCATCCGTCGTCTCGCTCAGCACCATCGCACTTGCCCGGCGCACCTGCACCAGCGGCACGAACGAGTTCGCCTCGTGGACGTAGTGCACGCTCCAGCCGTGCCCACCGCCCTCTTCGATCGCTGACTTGCTCTGCGTGCTCTCGAACGCGAGCACGTCGCCATCCCAGCCGAACAGCGTCGTGGCCTCGCCCGAGCTCTTCGACAACCGGCGCCCCAATGCGTCGTAGCTGAAGGTGGTGGTGGTGCCGCTTTGATCCGTCGCTGCCGTCATCCGGTTGAAGCCATCCCAAGCGAAGACGGTTCGCCAGCCGTTGCGCAACCGCTCGGTCATGTTGCCGCGCTCGTCATAGCGGTAGCTGGTGCCGGCGTAGTTCCTCAGCAGGTTGTCCAGCAGCTTGCTGGTGGGATGCCTGAGCGGGTCGCCGGTCGGCGGAGCGTCGACGATGTTGCCCGCAGGATCGAAGGCGAAGAGCTCGCGTCCGACGCGGCTGTTGGCCTCGAGCAGGCGGCCCACCGGGTCGTAGCGGTAGCTCAGGTTGCCGCGCCGGCTGTCGCCGATGGTGACTAGTTGGCCAGCCTTGTCGTAGCTGTAGCTGCGCTGGATGCCAGCGCTCGACTCGATGGCGCCAGGCCTGGTGCGCGAGATCTGCTGCTCGAGCAGCCGCCCGGCCGGGTCGTACTTCTGCCGCTGGCTCAATCCATTGCCTTGTTCTCGCGCAACCTCGCGGTGCAGGTCATCGCGCTCGAAGCCGAGGATGTCCTGGCCGTCGAGCATCAGCCCGTGCACATGGCCGGAGCCGTACGTCAGCCACTGGGTCATGTGGCCGTCGGGCCGCACGGTGGCGATGCGCTGGTTGAGTTCGTCGTAGCGGTGCTGCCAGACTGCCGTGCGCTTGCGCTCCAGGTAGTGGTGGTGTTCGCGCGTCAGGTTGCCGGCCGGGTCGTAGAACCACTGCAGGCGTGCGTCGCTGTTGGTCGCCTCGAGCAGGCGGCCGTTGCGGTCGTAGGCAAAGCGCTCCGACTGATCGCCGGCTCGGCGTTCGCTCAAACGGCCGAGCGGATCGAACTCAAGTTCGGTGCGGTGCCCCGCTTCGATCACCCCGGCGAGGACACCGGTGGTCTCCTCATGGATGTACTGCGTGGTCTTGCGGTCGAAGCCGGTTTCCTCGAGCAGGCGGCCCACCGGGTCATAGCGGAAGTCGTAGCGACTGCCGTTCTCGTTGTGCAACTCGGTCAGGCGGCCCAGCAGGTCCCAGTAGTACTTGAGCGAGCGGCCTGCGGCGTCGGTGCGACCGGCGATCAGTCCGGCGCGCGTGTAGCTGTAGCGCGTGGCTCGTCCGAGCGCGTCTGTGTGCGTCAGCAGGCGGCCTTCGGCATCGTGCTCGAAATGCTCGCTCGTCTCGTCGGGCTGCACGACTTGTTCGAGCTGGCCGGCTGCGTAGCGATAGCTGGTGGTGTTGCCGGCAGCGTCGGTCGCTTTGGCAAGACGACCCCTTTCGTCGTACTCCCAGCGGCTGGTCTTGGCAGAGCAGTCGGTGTAGCTGAGCAGTTGCCCCGACGGGGAATAGGCGAGCGCCTTTACGCCGCCCTTCGCATCGGTGATCCGCACGGGCCTGCCGGCCTTGTCGTAGGCGTACTCGGTCTTGTGGCCGAGCGGATCGATCTCTTCCGTGAGATGGCCCTGTGCGTCGTAGTCACGCTTCCACACGCCGCCTTCGGCATCGAGGATGCCCGTGAGGCGATGCAGACTGTCGTACTCGAAATACACACGGCTGCCGTCGGCACGCGTGTGCGTCTGCAGGTTGCCGTCTTCGTCGTACGTGTAATCGTCGGTGCTGCCGTCGGTGTGCACGTGGCGCGTGATGTTCTTCGCGTCGTCGCGGAAGAACCATTCCTGCAGCTTGTCTGGGTGAATGATGCGGTAGGTGTAGCCCTGGATGTCGTAGTAGTGCCAGGTTTCGCCGCCCAGGGCGTCGGTCACGTAGGTCAGGCGGATGTTCTTGTCCCACTCCAGCGTGAGCGCGAAGCTGCCATCGTCCGACCACTCGCGCACGGCCTTGGCGTCGGCGCTGGTGCCGTCGTATTCGAGGTTCATGCCCCGGCCGGTGCGGTCGGTGTAGCGGGTCACGAGGTGGTGGCTATAGGTGTAGCTCCAGCTCGCGCCGTCCTCGTCCTGCGCGGCGACGAGGTCACCTTCTGCGTCGTGCGTGTAGGCGGCCAGTTGACGAATGACCTGGCCGTCCTTCAGCTCCCACAGCGACTTGATCAGGCCGGTCTGCGCATCCGGCTGCGTGCCCACGTGCGCCATGACAGCTTCGCCCTGCTTGCTGATGATGTCGCTCAGCACGCGTTCGCCGGTCGAGGCGATCACGTGGTCGTAGCGCAGGCCGATGGACATGCCGTCTTTCGCCTGCTGCGCGACGAGCCGGAAGTGCTGCTGCTTGCTATCGACGAGCTCGTAGATCTCCCGCCATTCACCATGCTCGCCCGCAGGCAGTGGCTTGCCGAAGTCAAGTGCCAACAGGCTCTCGTTCAGCCGCGAGATGCTGACCTCTTCGATGGCATCGAAATGCGTCTGCCCCACCTCCAGCAGCGGGTAGGCATGGCTACGCCCGTCGGCTGCGTGATACACCAAGCTCGTCTGCCCCTGGCGTGCGCCACGCACTGGCGTGGCAACGTCCACCCGCATGCTGTAAGGCGTGATCCACCGGGCTCCCAGGCTACCGCGATCGAAGGCATCGAGGTCGCTGGCATAGGTGCGCGCCCACTCGATCGGCAGCGGCGCAGCGAGCACGAAATCGGTGTGCGTGAAGCTCTCGTTGCCGGTAGCGAGGCTGATCGAGGCGCCCTTGCGCGCGGGCGCGGGGCAGTTCTTGCAGCCCGAAGTTCCCTGCGCCGGTGCCTGCTTGCTGATGTGCCCGAGCGGCGTGCCCGGATTGTCCTTCTCCGCCTTGGCACCCGCCTGCGGCGGCACGATGGCCGCGCGCTTCCCCTTCTTGCGCAGCAGTGCATCCCGCAACTTGTGCAGCAGCCACATGATGCTGGCCTGAGCCTCCTTGTTGGCCAGCGCCGACAGCTGGCTGCGAAGCAGGCGCTTGAAGTCCAGCATCTGCGTGATCACGCCATTGACCTTGCCGGCAACGCCCGCGGGCAGCTGGCTGGCGGCAGTCTTGGCGACATAGTTCGCCGACTGCTTGGAGTAGCGCACGGCAGTGCCCCACATGCGGCTCCAGGTGCTCTGCGTCTTCGGGTCGTGCACGCGCGTTTCCGTCGCACCGGGCTTCGCGACGTCGAACAGGTCCTTCTGGCCCAGCACGCGCCGCAGGATGTCCACCAGGTTGTCGATGATCTTGTCGGCAAGGTCGGCGCAGCTCCTGAGAATGCCGTCGAGCTTGTCGATGGCACCATCGATGAACTTGTCGAGTTCGCCCATGATGGTGGCGTTCAGGTGCCCCACCAGCGTCGTGACGATGGCTTCGCCCAGGTTCGAGGCAGCTGCCTTCAACTCCTGCTTCACCAGATGAAGCGTGGGCCGAAGGCTCATGCGCGCTGCCGCCATGCTCGGCGGCAACGGGATCAGCCCGATCAGGTTGATGCCCAGGCTGACCCAGGTCAGGAATGCCTCGACCCCGTCCTTGGCTTTTTTCTCGACGATGTTGATGATGTCCAGGAACACATCCACCAACGCCATGATGTTGCCGATGATCGGAATGCTGCCAAGCACCATCGTCAGGCGCTCCAGCGTCACGTAGCCGCCACTGAACGAACGCAACCAATCGTCCACCGCCTTGCTCGCAGCGGCGATGTCTTCCTTGACGATGGTGTTCAGCGGCGCTACCGCCGTCTGGGGTTCTCTCTCAGTTGGTTTCTGGCCTTGTTGTTGCGGGCCTTCGTTTCCTGCCATCTTCCCTCCCTGCCTCGAACTGGTACGTTGCCTTTGCTGCGGATGCGGCTTCAGGGCCGGATCACGCAGTCCTTCATCGTGAGAAACGCCGAGCCCATCGCAAAGCCGACCTCGCAGCTCGCAGTGAACTTCGCGCCGCTGCGCATCTCGCCCATCTTCTGGTTCTGTGCGTCGTCCGCCGGAGTCAAGCGCGCCAGTTCCTGGTTGCCGCGCACATCGGCGGCGCGGATCATCGACGTGCCGCCGAAGGAATCAGACGCTTCGACGACCACCGCCGGGAACTGCACGCGCTTGCCGTACTCCGGCATGCCGAGCGCGCGGCGGCCCTGCTTCTCGTAACTCTGGTGCAGCTTGGTCAGCGTGGTTTTCGTTTCCGCTTGCGCTAAGCACAGAGAGACGGCGCCCAGGAGGACAGTGGCGATAAAGACGGTCTTGATGTTTTTCATGAACATGGAATCGATGAAGTGATGACGTTGCCCGCCAGGGCTCAATTGATGTTGGCGTTTTGAAACTCGAGCTGTTCGAATGTGCTGCCTGTGAAGTCCACGCTGCGCCCCTGCAACCCTTGCGCATGCACCACGGTGCCGCCGCAGTTCAGCACTCCGACGTCGTTCCAGTGGCCGCCCGCGAAGCTGATGTCGTCCCACTGGCACTGCGTGAAGGTGCTGGTGCTGATGCTGCTTCCGTCGAAGTTGGCGCGTGTGAAGTTGCAGTTGATGAAAGTGCACCCGGTGATCGAAATGCCGCCGAAGTCGCACTGCGTGAAGCTGCACCCCGTGAACTGGCAGGCACTCCAGCCCGCCTGCTTGAAGCTGGTGGCCGTGAAGCTGGTGCCCGTGAAGGTCGTTGCGGCGAACTGGGCGAGCCCCAGGTCGAGCCCTGCATAAGCGAAGCTGTCGGCCTGGCCCACGAGCCCGGCGGGCGCACCGCCCGCGCCTTTGCGCCACATGTCGTGGGCGAGGATGATGATTTGAGAAGACATGTCGAATCCTTGGATGACGCCGTCGACTCAACGCGAGAGCTGCTTCCGGAGGATCCGGCCAGCGCGCTTCTCGATCAGCAGGCTGGGTTCGGGCAGGCCCGGCAAGGCGCCCCGATGGCCTTGCGGCTTGCCCTTCGCCACCCACGACGCGCTGTAGTCGTCGGATTCTTCGGCCAGGACGAGCTTGTAGTTTTCGAGCTGCAGGCCTGAAGACCTTGCATCTTCACAGGCTGCCGCAATCGCCTGCGCCGCCAGACCATCAACTTCGATGGTTTCGTTCATTCTCATTCTTCCTCCCTCTGCACAATTGAAAGCACCGAGTCCAGGCAGGCGCAACGTCTTTCGAGCCAGACCCGGTGCCGGGCGTCATTACCGGCTTCCTTGCTCCCGGAGTATTTCGCCCGTGGTTTTGGAGGCGATGTACGTAATCGACCGCCCCAGCTTGCTGGCGTTGCCAAGCCCCTTCTGCCCCGGAGGCAGCTTGGCGGTGAACGCAATGCCGATGGTGTTGACTCCGTTCTCGTCTTCGCCGTTTTCCTTTTTCCTCTCGGCGATGTGAACGTTGAAGTTGTTCAGGTCCTGCCCGGTCTTCTCGAACAGCTTGTACGCGTTGCCCAACGCAACGACCACAGATGTATTGAGCAGCAGCTGATCCGGCGACTCGACTTCGAAGATCGGTGCGGCAGAGGCATTGAAGTTCATGAAGATTCCCAACGCAATGATCAGGCCCTTAAAGCCTGTAGGTTTGATTCGCCTTCGGGTTGTAGCCCTTGTAACCGTCGCTTGGCGTGCCGACGTAGCCTCGATAGTCCGGATGATCATGTTGCATTCCTGCTTTGGCGGCGTCCTTGTCTTCGGGAGAGAAGTTGTTGCTTCCGTAGTAGTCCTTGGCCCGGGTTGTGCGATTCCCGTATTGATCCGAGTGATCCCCATGGGTGTGCCAGTAGCCCACTTCCTGGGCGCACTTCGGAATGCTCTTGGCCGTCGGCCCCCAGGGGTTGACGGTGTCCTTCTCGCCCCTGGTCGCCTTTGTGAAGTCGTATTTGCCATCCGGCGTCTTGTAGACCAGGCCGCCGTACTCCACGTTGTCTCGAATGGACTTGTCGTTGTAGCGCATCATCGCCGCCTTGGCCGCGCCGTCCGCTGTGGCGAAGCGACCTCCCTTGGCGGTCTTGCATTTGGCAGGCGCCGCTTGCAAACCCAACGGATCGACCCACGCCACGGGATTGGGCGCGTATGCATGGGTGTTAAGACCGCCGCCCAAGCCCAACGGATCGCTGCTGATGAATCTGCCAGCCTGCGGATCGTAGTAACGATGCCTGTTGTAATGCAGCCCGGTCTCATCGTCCAGGTACTGCCCCTGGAAACGGATCGGGTTGGCAAAGCCGGCCCGTCTTCCTGCTTCGCTGATGGCCTCTCTTGCCTCGCCCCAGGCCTTGTACTGCGCAGACCAGGCAACCTGGCCTTCATGATCCGTCAGCTCCTGGGGCGTGCCGAGGTGATCGCACTGGTAGAAAGCAATCTCCTCCTTCGCGAAGGCACCCGGCCTCGGCAGTTGCTCGCCGTTCCACAGCGGGTCCTGCTCGATGTCGTACTCCCCGCCATTGGCATCCATCAGCGTTTTCAGGTCCGTGGTCGAGCTCAGCGCGACGGCTCGCGCTTGCCTGATCTGCACCAGCGGCACGAACGAATCCGGCTCGTGGATGTAGTGGACGCTCCAGCCCCGTCCCTGCCGCTCGCTCTCGCCGGCCATGCTCTGCGTGCTCTCGAAGGCCAGCGTGTCGCCGTCCCAGCCGAACAGCGTCATGGCTTCGCGTGAGCGCTTGGCGATGCGTCGCCCCACAGGGTCATAGCTGAAGATGGTGGAGCCCTCTTCGCTTGTGGCCGCGGTCATGCGGTTGAAGCCGTTCCACTCGAAGACCGTTTTCTTCCCGTTCTTGACGCGCTCGATCAGGTTGCCGCGCTTGTCGTAGCGGTAGGTGGTGCCCGCGTATTCCTTCAGCAGGTTGTCCAACAGCTTGCTAACTGCGCGCAGGCCTTGCGGCGCATCGCCGCGTGCGGCGTCGGCGATGTTGCCGGCTGGGTCGAATGCAAAGGTCTCGCGGCCCAGGCGGCTGTTGGCTTCGAGCAGGCGGCCCACGGGGTCATACCTGTAGTTCAGGTTGCCGCGCCGGCTGTCTCCAATGGCGGTCAGCTGACCGGCCTTGTCGTAGCCATAGCTCCGGCGAAGGCTCAGTGTGCCGGCGGTGTCCGGCTTCGCATGCGATATCTGCTGCTCCAGCAGCCTGCCGGCAGGGTCGTACCGCAGGCGCTGGCTCAGGCCATTGCCCTGCGTTCGGCCGATCTCCCGATGAAGATCATCGCGTTCGAAGCCCAGGATGTCCTGTCCATCGACAAGCAGACCATGCACATGGCCCGAACCGTAGGTCAGCCATTGCGTGACATGGCCGTCGGGGCGAATGGTCGCAATGCGCTGGTTGAGTTCGTCGTAGCGGTGCTGCCAGACTGCCGTCTGCGAACTGGCCAGATGGTGCTGGTGCTCGCGCGTCAGGTTCCCAGCGGGGTCGTAGAACCACTGCAACCTTGCGTCGGGATTGGCCGCTTCGATCAACATGCCGTTGAGATCGAAGGCAAAGGTCTCGACCTGCCCCTCGCCCGCATCGCGCTCGACGAGGCGCCCCATCGGATCGAAACGAAACCCTGTCGTGTGCGCCTGCGCCTCGACGACTTGCACCAGCGCGCCGGTGGATTCCTCGTAGAGGTACTGCCTGCGTTGCCTGTCGAAGCCGGTTTCCTCCAGCAGTCTCCCCGCCGGGTCGTAGCTGAAGTTGTAGCGGCTGCCGTTTTCGTTGCGCAGTTCGGTCAGGCGCCCCAGCAGATCCCAGTGGTATTGCAGCGTCTGGCCCGCGGCGTCGGTGCGGCCGGCCACGAGCCCGGCGCGGTTGTAGCTGTAGCGGGTACGGCGGCCCAGCGCATCGGCGTGGGCGAGCAAGCGACCTTCGGCGTCATGCGCGAATTGCTCGCGGGTCTGGTCGGGCAGCGAGATTTCTTCGAGTTGCCCTGGATGATTGCCATCGTTCCTTGCAGCGGCCTCGCCTTCGGGGGTGTAGCGATATCGGGTGGCCTGCCCTGCCGCATCGATGGTTTTGGTCAGCCGCCCGCGACTGTCGTACTCCCACCGGCTGGTCTTTCCCGAGCAGTCGGTGTAGCTGGCGAGCTGGCCGGCCGGGGTGTACGTCAGTTGCTTCGAACCGCCCTTGGCATCGGTGATGCACGCCGGTCGGCCAGCCTTGTCGTAGGCGTACTCGGTCTTGTGACCCAACGGGTCGATCTCTTCGGTGAGATGGCCCTGCGCGTCGTAGTCGCGCTTCCAGATGCTGCCTTCAGCGTCGCGCAGGCCCGTCAGGCGATTCAGCCGGTCGTATTCGAAATGAACACGGCTGCCATCGGCCCGCGTGTGCATTTGCAGGTTGCCGGCGACGTCGTAGGCGTAGTCGTCTGTGCTGCCGTCTGTATGCACATGACGGGTGACGTTCTTGGCGTCATCGCGGAAGAACCATTCCTGCAGCTTGTCGGGATGGATGATGCGGTAGGTGTAGCCCAGGATGTCGTAGTAGAACCATGTCTCGCCGCCCAGGGCATCGGTCACGTAGGTCAGGCGGATGTTTTTGTCCCACTCGAACTTCAGCGCAAAGCTGCCATCGTCGGACCACTCGCGCACCGCCTTGGCATCGGCGCCGGTGCCGTTGTACTCGAGGTTCATGCCGCGGCCGGTGCGATCGGTGTAGCGGGTCACGAGGTGATGGCTGTAGCCATAGCTCCAGCTGGCGCCGTTCTCGTCATGCGCGGACACGAGATCGCGTTCTGCATCGTGCGTGTAGGCGGCAAGCTGGCGCACGACCTGGCCGTCCTTCAACTCCCACAGCGACTTGATCAGGCCCGTGCGCGCATCGGGCTGCGTGCCCACGTGCGCCATGATGGCTTCGCCTTGCCTGCTGATGATGTCGCTCAGCACCTGCTCGCCCGTGTCCGAGATCACATGGTCATAGCGCAGGCCGATGGAGGCGCCGTCCCTGGCTTGCAGCGTCACAAGCCGATAGTGCGACCGGCCTTCGACAAGCTCGTAGATCTCACGCCAGTTGCCCTGCTCACCCAAAGGCAGTGGCTTGCCGAAGTCCAGCGTCAGCAACGACTCGCTCAAACGCGAGACGGTCACCTCTTCGATGGGATCGCGATAGACCTGGCCCACGGCCAGCAAGGGGTAGGCGTGGCTGCGGCCGTCGGCTGCGTGATAGACAAGACTCGGTTGGCCCTTGCGCTCGCCCCTGGCTGGCGTCATCAGGTCCACGCGCGTGCTGTAGGGCGTGAGCCAGCGCGCGCCCAGGGTGCCGCGGTCGTAGGCTTCGAGCTGGCTGCGGTAGGTGCGCGCCCATTCGATCGGCAACGGCGCCGCGAGCACGAAGTCCGTGTGGGTAAAGCTCTCGCAGCCAGTGACCAGGCTGATCGACTTGCCGAGCGCAACAGGCGCCGGGCAATTCTTGCAACCTGCGTCCTTCTGGCCATCCGCCTGCTTGCCGATGTGCCCGAGCTGGTCGCCCGGCTTGTCCTTCTGGGCCACCGCGCCGGCGTTCGGCGAGACGATCGCGCCACGCTGCCCCTTCTTGCGCTGGATGGCGGCCAGCAGCTTGTGCAGCAGCCACATGATGCTGGCCTGCGCCTCCTTGTCGGCCAGACGCACGAGCTGGTTGCGAAAGGTCTTCTTGAAGTCCAGCAGGCTCCCGATCACGCCATTGACCTGCCCCGCCACGCTCTCGGGCAAGCGGTTGGCAGCCACCTTGGCGGCGTAGTTGGCCGACTGCTTCGTGTACTTGACGGCACTGCCCCACAACCGGTTCCACGTGCTCTGGGTCTTCGGGTCGTGCACGCTGGTTTCCGCCACGACGGGCGTACTGACCGTGAACATGTCCTTCTGGCCCAGCACCCGCTGCAGGATGTCGACCAGGTTGTCCACGATGCTGTCGCTCAGCTTGGCACAGCCTTGCAGCATGTCTGCGAGCTTGGCGATGGCACCGTCGATGAAGACCTCCAGCTCGCCGACGATGGTCGCGTTCAGGTGTCCTACCAGCGTCGTGACGATGGCTTCGCCCAGGTTCGAGGCGGCCGCCTTCAGCTCCTGCCTCACCAGATGCAGCGTGGGCCGCAGGCTCATGCGCGCGGCCGCCATGCTCGGCGGCAACGGGATCAACCCGATCAGGTTGATGCCCAGGCTGACCCAGTTCAGGAAAGCGTCGATGCCGTCCTTGGCCTTCTTCTCGACGATGTTGATGATGTCCAGGAACACATCCACCAGCGCCATGATGTTGCCGACGATAGGGATGCTCCCCAGCACCATCGTCAACCGCTCCAGCGTAACGTAGCCGCCACTGAACGAACGCAACCAATCGTCCACCGCCTTGCTCGCGGCGGCGATGTCTTCCGTGACGATGGTGTTCAGTGGCGCAACCGCCGTCTGGGGTTCGCGCTCCGTCGCCTGCGGCGGCGGCGCTGCTTCCGGTCCTGCCATTTTTTCTTGTTCTCTTCGAGCTTGTGCGTTGGGTTGGTGGAGTGCGGCGCGCCGCGGCGGGTCAGCCCATGAAGCCGGGTGTTCGACCTGTCAGTGCGGGGTTGGCGGCAGCTGTTGCAATGCCCGGCTTCATGCCACCCGAAGCCATGCCGCTCATCACGCCGGTGATCGGCGCACCCATCGGCCCCAGCTTGGCGCCGGCCGCCTGGATCGCCATGCCGGTTGCGGCCTGGCTCGCCTGGCCGAGCAGCGCCTTGGCGCCCCCTTGCTGGATGGCCTGCGCTGCACCCACAGCCTGCTGCGCGACACCGGCCGCCTGGGTTACCTGGCCCAGCGTGCTCGCGGCCTTGCTGCCCATGCCCGCTACACCAGCGAGCGCGCCCGCGGCACCGCCTGCCGAGCCGGCCATGCCCGCAAAGCCACTGGTCAAGCCTGAAAGCCCTGATACAGCGCCGCCGGCCCCCTCGGCGCCTGCGCCCGTCGCACCCTTTGCCTTCCAGTCCTTGGGCGTGCCGAAGTAGCTTCCCTCCTCCCACGGGTCGCGGGGGTCCTTGCCGAATGTGACCTTGGCAGTGCCGATGGGCAGGCCCGAGACAGTCGCGAACCCGTTGCGGTCGAAGTTGCCGGCGTGCGTGCCGCCTTCCGAATCGACCACGGTGAAGTCGCCCTGCGCCACGCCCTGGCGCTTTTCGCCAGTCGGCTTGATGTACTGGTGGTACAGGTCGAGCTGCCCCTTCGGCACCTGCGGCGGATTGGGCAGCGCAGGCTTGCCCTCGTTGGCGGGCCCGACGAGGCTGTGTACCGATGCATGCTCGCGCCAGATGCCGGAAGTGCCGTGCTCGATCCCGCCCGAACTCCAGCGGCTGTAGCTCGAGCCGCCGTTGATCACCACCTCTTCCTTCGCGTGGATGGTGATCTTGTTGGCGGTCTGCGTGATGTTGAGCTTGGCCAGCACGTTGACGCTGTCCTTCAGTGCCTTGATGTCGATGTCTGCACCTGCCGCCACGAGCCGCATGCCGGCCTTGGAGGCGAACATGCGGATCGCGCTCTGCACGCTCACCAGCAGGCTCTTGCCCGCGCTCACGCTCGTATGTCCACCGCTGGTGAGCGCGCTGTGCTCATTGCTCACGATGTGGGTCGAGCCCTGCGCAACAGTTTGCAGGCCCTTGGCGCTGGCCAGCGTCAGGTGCGATTCCTGGAACTCCGGGAAGTCGCCCTGCTCGCGATTGCCGCCCCGTCCCTTGATGGCATCGTTCTGCTCCTTGAGGTTCGCAGTGACCTCGTCTTGGTCGCCAGCCTCGTGGGCCTGCGCACCTTGTGCCACTCCGCTCAGGCCTTCATGCAGATCACGCGCCTGAGTGAGACGGCCCACCGTCTCGCTCATGTCGGTGATGTGCGCCTGCGCGTTCGCGCGCGCTTCGGTGGTGACCAGCAGCCCCTTGCCCGCACGCATCACCCCATGCCCGTCGGTGCGCAGCTCGAACCCCTGCCCCCGGGCGTCCTTGCGCCCCGCCGTGTCCTCGATGCGCCCGATGTGCCCCACGCTCAACTGGCTGGATTGGTGATCGCTGCGCAGCTGCGCCTGGATCTTGCCTTGGGTGTCGTCGAGCACGATGTGGTTGCTGCGCCCACCACCCAGCTCGCGGCTTCTGATGCCCGACAGGTGCTTCTGCTCGGGCAACTGCCATGCCGGCATGGTGTCGGCGTTGTGCACGCAGCCCGTGACGATCGGGTAGTCGGGGTCGCCGTTCAGAAAGTCGACGATCACCTCCATGCCGATGCGCGGCACGGAGGTCATGCCGAAGGTGGCCCCTGCCCACGCGGTGGACACGCGCACCCAGCAACTGGAGTGTTCGTTCTCCTGCCCGATGCGGTCCCACTGGAACTGCACCTTGATGCGTCCGTACTGGTCGGTCCAGATCTGCTCGCCCTGCGGGCCCACCACCAGCGCGGTTTGCGGCCCGCGGGTGCGCGGCTTGACCGTGGTGCGCTGCGGGCGCCAGGCGTAGCTGGTGGGCTGCGCGTCGAAGGCGAAGCGCTGCACGGAGCCGTCTGTGCCTTCTGCACCCTCGCTGGCCTGCAGGTTCTCCTGCAGGTGGTAGCTCACGCCCACTAGCAGGTACTGCTGGTTCTGGTCGGCCTTGGGGTGGCCGGTCAGGCGCAGGGTGTGGCCGGTTGCCAATTCACGCAGGTTGGCGCGGCCGGTGACGCGGCTGCGCTGGCTCAGTTGTTCTTCGTTGCGGATGCGCGCGTAGGTCTCGCCGTCGCCGTGCTGCACGAAGCCGCCGGGCCATTCGTACTGTTCGTAGGCGTCGTGGTCGTGCCCGGGCGGCATCTGGCGCAGGTGCGACAGTTCGGCCCTGGGCTTCTGGAAGTCGTAGTCGTCGTTGTAGTGATGGCCCGAGCGCACTTCTTCGGCGATCTCCCATGCGTAGATGCGTTCGCGCTGGCCCATGCCGGACTTCTCCAGCGGGTGGTAGCGCACCTCTTCCCCGCCGGGCAGCGGGCTGTGCGAGTGGGCGATGTCGTCGGCGAACACGAGCACGTGCTGCGACGCCTCGTGCCTGAAGTGGTAGTAGATGCCTTCGAGCTCGCACAGGCGCGAGATGAAGTCGAAGTCGCTCTCGTGGTACTGCACGCAGTAGTCCCACTGCCGGTAGTCGCCGCGCGTGAGCTTCTTTTCGATGGGGTAGCCGTAACTGCCGAGCACTTCCATCACGATGTCGGGCACGCTCTTGCCCTGGAAGATGCGGAAGTCGCTGCGCCGCGTGGCCAGCCACAGCCAGGGCCGCAGGCGCATCCGGTAGAAGGAGTGCCGCGCGTCTTCTTGCTCCAGCCCGAAGCGGGTGGCAATACCGCCCAGGTAGCGCACGCCGCCTTCGGTTTCCACCGATACGGTGGTGGCCTTGCCCAGCAGGGTCTTGGGGTCGATGTTGTTGCTGTTGCCCAGCAGTTCGATGTCGAAGGCGTACAGCTGGCTCAGCGCTTCACGGCCTACCAGCTGGCGGAATTGCAACGCATCGCCTGCGGGCGTCTGGATCGTTACTCGGCGCGTCATTGCAACGCCCCGTCAGTCCTGTAGCCCCAATTAATTAATAAAGACTTAGAAAATAAGAATATTGTTTTAGCAATGAGCTTCATGCCCACCTCCCGCTGCACATTCTGACAATTATTTTAAATGTTGATTTATCGTAAGAAGCGATGCGAAAAATAGATGGCCAATTAAATCAGCATAAAGTTCGCCCCCCTGCCACTGCCAGTGCAGGAAGTCACGCAGAGGGGCAATGCGTGATGAATTACTGGTCCGAATCAATTGCCATGCCGGAGAAGGCTCGGCCCGTGACGAGTGAGCACTGGTCGGAAGACTGAAAAGCGAGCCCGAATTGCGCTATTTCTGGTGCTCGCCTTTGGCTATGCGGTGACAAGGCCGCTGCCAAGCCAGGGCTTTGGCGGCAAGCACGCGTCAGGGCGCGTATCGCTGGCCAACCTCGATGAATACGACTACCCGAACATCGGGCGGTCGTTGCGCAAACTGGCTTCGGAGTACTTTGCGATCTTCGAGAAGGGGAACGGCAAGGGTCCCGCGAAGACAGCAGCGAAGGCGGGAAAGGCCGGCAAGAAGAAGTAAGCCGGCCTTTCCGTGCCAAGGGGGCTCAGGCCGGCTTGCGTGCCGTGAGCCACTGCGTTGGCGTCAATGCCGCCGCAACGACGCGGACTTCGCCGATGTTGCCGAAGAAGCCGTCAGCACGGGCACCGTCCCATGAGCCGCCGCCCACCACCCATGGCGATGTGGCCGAGAGCGTGGCCAGCCCGGGGATGGCCGCGGCGTTGCGCAGCACTGGCGCGCCTTCGACGTACATCGTGGTGTCGTGCGAAACCGGGTCGTTGACGATCGCGACGTGCACCCAGCGGTCCGCAATGACCTCGCCCGACCAGTTGGCCTTCGGCTCGCGAGTACCAGCCGGGCTCGGCACCACTTCCCACTGCACTTCGCGCAGGCTCGAAATGGCGAACAGCATGGGCGGTGATTCCGGGTCGCCGCCCGAATAGCCCGCGAGGTCACCGCGACGGCCGTCGCGCGTCATGATGTTCATCCACGCTTGGTTGCTGCTGGTCCAGCTCTTGTCGATCTTGATGAAGGCTTCGATGGTGTAGCCGCTTTCCAGCGTCTGCGCGTTGATCGGCGCAGTCGTGTCGGTGAGGAAATAGCTCAGACGCGGCGTGTTCTTATTGGTGTTCAGGAAGCGCACCGAACCAGGTGCGGCGGAAAGGTAGTGGCGGTCATCCGTCCACACGATGTCGCCGTCGGCAGCACCTACCACGCCACCCTGATTCAGTGCGTCGCGATGCAGCGGGTTGTTGCCCGTGACGTCGGCCACAACAGTGCCCGGCAGCACCGGCTGATTGACTGTGCCGCCAAAGAAGCGCCAATGCGCCAGCGTGTTCGCCACCTTGGGGTAGTCATCCGAGTTCGCGGCGGGCCGCTGTTCGACCGTGGCCGGATCCTTGTAGTTGGCGAGAATCATCGCGCGAGCCTTGTCCACCAGCGAACTGTCGATGGTGGCGCTGCCGGTGCCGAAGCTCTTGTTGAAGCCCGCGAAGCGCTGCGCGAAATCCATGTCGATGACGAAAGCCTCATTGGGCGTGGTGAGCACGGCCTGATCGAAGCTGTTGAGCGTGGCTGCCGGCTTCTGCGGCACCCACGGGGAGAACGACAGCACCTTGATCTTCTTGTTGGTCAGGTCGAATTCGTACAGGCGCATCAGGCCGTTGCCGCCCTGATAGGCCATCTGATAGTCGACAACCATCTCCTCGACCTTGCGGCCGAAGTCGTTGACCTTCGTGAGATGCGCCGCGCCATGGTGATGGCCGTTGAGCGTCATGAAGATCTGGTCGTTGTCGCGGATCAGCTTCTCCCAGAGCATCTTGCCGTAGTCGGTCTCGAGCGGGCTGGTGCCGTCGGGCGCGATGTTGAGCAACTGGTGGTTCACCAGGATGACGGGCAACGTCGGGTTCTTCGCAATCACCTGGCGGGCCCAGGCGATGCCTGCGTCGGAGATACGCCATGACAGCGACAGCACCATGAACTTCTGGCCCTGCGCCTCGAACACGTGGTACTCGTGGAAACCGCTGGGGTCGCGCGCGCCGAAGGTGGCCTGCTGCTTCGCACGCTCCGCGCCGAACCACTGGATGTAGGGCTCGTTGGCGGGAGTACGGCTGGCATCGGTGCCGCCGACGGGGTCAATGCTGTAGTCGATGTCTTTCATCACGTCATGGTTGCCGGCGAGCACGCTGTAGGGCAGCTTCGCGTCTTCGAGCACCTTCATCGCGGCATCGGCCACCTTCCACTGATCGGGCTTGCCGACCTGGTCGACCACGTCGCCAAGGTGGATGGCGAAGGGAATGTTCAGCGCCTTGGCATTGGCGGCGATCCACTTCGTCTGGGCAGCGAAGGGTGCGCTGCCGAAGCGCTTGTCGTACTGATCGCTCTCCTCGGCAGTGGCATAGCGTGCATAGAACTGCGTGTCGGGCATCACGGCGAGCGCGAAGCTTGAGATCTTGGCTGCGACGGCCGGCGGAGCGGGCGGCGGCGCCGATGCCGGGGCGGGTGCAGGCGCCGGCAGCGGGCCCAAGGCGGGTGAACCGCCGCTACCACCGCCGCAGGCCGCGAGCAAGGCGCTGCTGCCGCCAACGGTCAGCAGCGATGCGCCGAGCTTGAGCACCTGGCGGCGCGGCGGCGTGTTGTTGTTCTGTTCGGAATCATTCGATTCGGCAGGCGAAGCAATGCGCGGCGTGCGGGCGCCGCGCGGGTCGTCGGAAACGGACATGGAAAAGGAGGAGAAATTGCGAAGCTCGCAGCGTAGAAAGCTGCGGTGACATGCGCATGCAAGGCCCATGACACATTGTTTCCCCGTCAGGCCCTACTTCTTACTGGCCGCGCGCTCCATCCGATCCAGCCTCACCACTCGCCACGCACAAAGGCTGCCAAGCACAGCCAGCAGCGCCGCCGCCGTGAACATCGTGCGATAGCCAAAGACCTGCGCGACCGCGCCGCCGAGCAACACGCCCAGCACGCCGCCGAAGCCATAGCCGATCACCGTGAACAGCGCCTGCCCCCGCCCGCGCAGATGACCGGGAAAGCGGCGCGACACCACCGCGATGCAGGTCGTGTGATGCGCCGCGAAGCTCAGTGCATGCAGCCACTGCGCCACGACGAGCGCCGCAATCCAGCCGCCCAGCCCTGCGGTCAGCCCCAGCCGCGCGACGGCCGCAATGCCGCACACCAGCATCCAGCGCGGCATCGGCATCAGGCCGATGAGCCGGCCCTGCAAGAAGAACCACACGATTTCCGCCACCACCGACAGCGCCCACAGCAGACCGATGGTGCTCTTGCCGTAGCCGATCGAATCGAGGTACAGCGAGAAGAAGGCGTACACCGAGAAGTGCGACATCACCTGGAAGAACAGCGCCGCGAAGAACCACTGCACCGCCGGGTTGCGCAGCACAGGCCCGATAGGCTCCTTCACTGCGTCGTGCGCCGCTGGCGGCTCGCGCACGTCGGGCAGCTTCATCGTCGCGATCAGCACGATGGCCAGCGTGCCCGCGGCCCAGGCCGGAAAGTGCTTCATGCCGAAGCGCTCGAACCACTCGCCCGCCACGAACACCGTGAGCAGGAATCCGGCCGAGCCGCACAGCCGGATGCGCCCGTAGCGCCCCCAGTCGCCGGCCACCAGCTGTGCCATGGCGGCTTCGGTGAGCGACATCATCGAGCTGGTGTGGGTGAACATCACGAGCAGCACCAGCGCGAGCCACCAGGCGCCGCCGTGCCACCACAGCCCGAAGGAGCTGAGCAGCGCCACCGCCGCGCTGAAGCGCAGCAGCTTCACGCGCTGGCCCGTGTGGTCGCTGAGCGCGCCCCAGGCATAGGGCGCGAACACCCGTGTGATCGACTGCACCGAGGCCAGCAGGCTGATGGTGAAGATCGGCAGCCCCAAATCCTTGAGCCACAGGGGCAGGTACGGGTTGAAGAACCCGATGTGCGCGAAATAGCTGGCCGACAGACCAGCAAATGCCAGCATGTGGCCGCGTGCGGCGGCCACTGGTGGCGGGGCGGACACTACAGGAAGGACGCCTGCGGCGACGCGGCCTCGGACTTGCCGGCTTGCGCCTGCACGTCGCCGCACTGCGCGCGGTTGCGCAGCACGTGCTCCATGACCACCAGCGCCAGCATCGCCTCGGCGATGGGCGTCGCGCGAATGCCGACGCACGGGTCGTGGCGGCCCTTGGTGACGACTTCGACGGGGTTGTTGTTGATGTCGATGGACTGACGCGGGCTGATGATCGAGCTGGTGGGCTTGATCGCGATGCTCACTTCGAGGTCTTGCCCCGAGCTGATGCCGCCGAGGATGCCGCCCGCGTTGTTCGTGACGAAGCCGGTTGGCGTGATCGAGTCGCCGTGCGTGGTGCCGCGCTGGGTGACGCTGTCCCAGCCGGCGCCGATCTCGACCGCCTTCACCGCGTTGATTCCCATCATCGCGTAGGCGATCTCGGCGTCGAGCTTGTCGAACAGCGGCTCGCCGAGGCCGATCGGCACGTTGGTGGCAGTCACGCGGATGCGCGCGCCGCACGAATCGCCGGCCTTGCGCAAGCGGTCCATGTAGGTTTCCAGCGCGCTCACGTCGGCGATGGGGGCGAAGAAGGGATTGTTGGGCACGTGCTCCCAGTTCTCGAACGGAATGGCGATTTCGCCGATCTGCGTCATGCAGCCGCGGAACACCATGCCGTACTTCTCGGCCAGCCACTTCTTGGCGACCGCGCCGGCCGCGACCATTGGGGCGGTCAGCCGTGCCGAAGAGCGCCCGCCGCCGCGCGGGTCGCGAATGCCGTATTTCTTCCAGTAGGTGAAGTCGGCGTGGCCGGGGCGGAACTGCTGGGCGATCTGCCCGTAGTCCTTGCTGCGCTGGTCGGTGTTCTGGATCAGCAGTGCGATGGGGGTGCCGGTGGTCTTGCCCTCGTACACGCCCGACAGGATCTGCACCGCGTCGGGCTCGTTGCGTTGAGTGACGTGGCGGCTGGTGCCGGGGCGCCGGCGATCGAGGTCGCCCTGGATATCGGCCTCGCTGAGTTCCATGCCCGGGGGGCAGCCGTCGATGACGCAGCCGATGGCCGGGCCATGCGACTCGCCGAAATTGGTGACCGCGAAGAGTGTTCCGAAGGTGTTGCCGCTCATGGCGGGGATTATCCCTACAAAGCGGCCGCCCCTCAGTCGGTCGTGTTTTCCAGGCGCTTGGTCAGCGCGCCCACCTGCAGCTCGATGGAGAAGAGCCGTTCGTTCAGCACCGCAGTCTGGAGCCGGATCGCCTCGATGATGGCCTTGGTCTGCGGGTCGGGGGCGTTTTCGCAGAGTTCGGCCAGGTCATGCAGCTTCTTGCGCAGTTCGTTGCTCATGGAAGGCTCCAGTGATCGCGTCGTGGAAGCCCCAGTATGGGGTTTCGTCAACGCTCCGGCAATGCGGCGGCACCCGGGGTTTCGGGTGCTACCGCACCTCCCGCGCCGCGCAGGCGCACGGCCACCAGCCCGCCTACGAACAGCAATACCGCCGCACAGATACCGGCCGTGAGGCGCAGGCCATGCAGCAAGGCCTCGCGGCCCGCGTCGAGCAGTTCAGCGCCCGCGCTCCCGCCAAGCTGCCCGGCCAGCACAACCGCGCCGCCCAGCGTGCTGCGGGCGGCTTCTACCTCGGCTGGGCCCGCAAGACCCATCGGCACGGCATCGGCCATGGTGTTGCGGTAGATGGCCGCGCCGATGCTGCCGAGGATCGCGATGCCCAGCGCACCGCCGAATTCCGAACTGGTCTCGGAGATCGCCGAGGCCACGCCCGCGCGCTCCGGCGGCGCGCTGCCCACCACCAGATCGGTCGCCAGCGTGAACACCGGGGCCAACCCGAGCGAGGAGATGACCGCGCTGCCCACCATCCAGGCCAGCCCATCCTGCGCGGGCAGCACGGCCAGCATGCCGAAAGCCAGCGCCGCCACTGCCAGCCCGCCGCCCATCACGAAGGCCGGTCGCATGCGCCGCGCCAGCGCCGGCACGACCATCGAGCCGACGATGAAAGCCCCTGCGCCCGGCATGCTCCACAGGCCCGCATGCAACGGCGACAAGCCGAGCACCAGCTGCAGGTACTGGGCGTTGTACAGAAAGATGCCGAACATCACGAAGCAGGCCAGCATGTAGGAGCCGAGCGAAACGCTGAAGGCCGGCAGGCTGAACAGCCGCAGGTCGATCATCGGGTCGGCCAGCCGCTTCTGCCGGCGCACGAACAGCGCTCCAAGCACCAGCCCCAGCACGATCGACAGCACCGGTATCGCATGCATGCCGTGCTCCGCGATCTGCTTGACGCCGTAGATCATCGGCAGCACCGCGCCCAGCGACAGCGCAACGCTGGCCAGGTCGAGCCGGGCCGCGTCGGGGTCGCGGTACTCGGGCAACAGCAAGGGCCCGAGCACCAGCAGCAGCACCATCACCGGCACGCCGATCAGGAACACCGAGCCCCATGGAAAGAACTGCAGCAGCACGCCGCCCAGCACCGGGCCGATGACGGCACCGGCTGAGTAGCTCGAAATCCACACGCCGATGGCCACGGTGCGCTGCCCCGGGTCGAGGAACATATTGCGTATCAGCGAGAGCGTGGACGGCGCCAGCGTCGCCCCCGCCACGCCTAGAAGCGCCCGGGTGGCGATGAGCATGTTGGCGCTGGTGGAGAACGCCGCCAGCACCGAGGCGATGCCGAATGCCGCCGCACCGATCAGCAGCAGCCGACGCCGGCCGATGCGATCGCCCAGCGTGCCCATGGTGACCAGCAGGCCGGCCACGAAGAAGCCGTAGATGTCGACGATCCACAGCAGCTGCGAGGCCGTGGGTTTGAGGTCTTCGCTGATCGACGGGATCGCGAGGTTCAGCACCGTGAGGTCCATCGAATAGAGCATGCACGGCAGCGCGATGACCGCCAGGCCGGTCCATTCGCGCACCGTGGCGCGGTCCGGGGCTGGTGTGTTCTTCATTTTTTCAGGCAGCGAGGCTTAGCCAGCGCTCCAGCTTGACGAGCGCGCCGCTCCAGCCGTGGTTGTGGGCATCGCGCGCGGCTTCGTCGAAGAACTGCTCGTGCAGCAGCACCAGTTCGCAGCCTTCGGCATCGGGCTCGATGCGCACGGTGACGCGCGACTCGCGCTCGGGCGTGCTGCGCCAGGCCCAGCTGAAGACCAGTTTGCGGTTCGGAACCACTTCGAGATACGTGCCGCTCACGTCATGCGTCTCGCCGTCGTTGGCCAGCATGGCCACGCGAAAACGGCCACCCACGCGCAGGTCGACCTCGGCGATGGGCACCGAGACGATTTCCTCGGGCCCGAACCAGAGCTTCAGCGCTTGCGGCTCGGTCCACGCGCGCCAGACTTTGTCGGGCGCGACGCGGTAGTGCCGGCGGAGGGTGAGCGAGGGGCGCTCGGCGGCGTCTCGGGCGGAAGGGTTTGCCATTCGGTCTCCTCCTGGTGATAGAGAAAGCGCGCCAGTGCATCGAGGCGCCCGGTCCAGAATTTCTCGTAACGAGACAACCACACGGCAGCCTCCTGCATGGGCCGGGGCGACAGCTCGCAGCGCACGATGCGGCCTTCTTTCGTGCGAGAGATGAGGCCCGCGTCTTCAAGCACGCGCAGGTGCTTCATGAAGCCTGTGAGCGACATGCCGTGCGGCTCGGCCAACTCGGTCACGCTGAGGCTGCGCTCGCCCAGGGTTTCGAGCACCGTGCGCCGCGTGGAATCGGAGAGCGCGGCGAAGACCGCGTCGAGGGCGTCGGCGTCCGGATGAGCAGCTGAGTGAACCATGCGGTTGAGTATCTGGAAGGCCTGCAGGCCCGTCAAGCAGCGCTTCCGGAAAGCCCCTTCGTGCGACCATTCATCCTGAATCATCGACAGGCAAAGGCCCCCTCCAATGACCGAACTGCGCCAACCGTATCCCCCAATCGAACCGTACGAAAACGGCATGCTCGACGTGGGCGACGGCCACCAGATCTACTACGAGCGCGCGGGCACGCCCGGCGCCAAGCCCGCGGTGTTCCTGCATGGCGGCCCTGGCGGCGGCATCTCGCCTGAACACCGGCGGCTGTTCGATCCGGCGCGCTACGACCTGATGCTGTTCGACCAGCGCGGCTGCGGCCGGTCTGTGCCGCACGCCGGCCTGGAGGCCAACACCACATGGCATCTGGTCGCCGACATCGAGCGCCTGCGCGAGCGCGCCGGCGTCGACCGGTGGCTGGTGTTCGGCGGTTCGTGGGGGTCGACGCTCGCGCTCGCCTACGCGCAGAAGCACCCCGAGCGCGTGAGCGAACTGGTGCTGCGCGGGATCTATACCGTGACCCGGGCAGAGCTCCAGTGGTACTACCAGTTCGGCGTGTCGGAGATGTTCCCCGACAAGTGGGAGAAGTTCCAGGCTCCCATTCCCGAGGCCGAGCGCGGCGACATGATCGCGGCCTACCGCAAGCGACTCACCGGCGACGATCCGGTAGCGCGCATCGAGGCGGCGCGCGCCTGGAGCGTGTGGGAGGCCGAAACCATCACCCTGCTGCCGAGCCCGGCGATTGCCGAAGCGCATGCCGACGACCATTTCGCGCTGGCTTTCGCGCGGCTGGAAAACCACTACTTCGTGCACGACGCCTGGCTCGAAGAAGGCCAGTTGCTGCGCGACGCGCACCGGCTGCACGGTATTCCCGGCGTGATCGTGCACGGCCGCTACGACATGCCCTGCCCCGCGCGCTACGCCTGGGCGCTGCACAAGGCCTGGCCCGAAGCCGCGTTCCATCTGGTCGAGGGCGCAGGGCATGCCTATTCGGAGCCCGGCATCCTCGACCGGCTGCTGCGTGCGACCGACGGTTTCGCTGGCCGCTGAATCCGGGCCCGTCGCCAGCCCCCGGGAACGCTTTATGCGTGCTGCACCGCACCACACAACCACCTGCGAAGGAGCGCCCCATGCTGGACCGTACCGCCACCCAGTTCTCCCACGTGAAGCCCGGCGACACAGAGTTCGTATCGGGTGGTTTGCGTGACTTTTTTCTCTATCGCGACCTGGGCATCGCCGAAGCCACCAACGGCAAGGTGATCGCGCATCTGGTCAAGGCCAACATGGCACCGGAAACGGGCACCGGCTGGCACCGCCACGAGGCGGACTTCCAGATCGTGATCATGGTCAAGGGCTGGGCCCGCTTCATGTACGAGGACAAGGAAACGCTGGTCGAGGCCGGCGACGTGGTGCACCAGCGCCCGGGCATCCGGCACTTCCTGTTCGACTACTCGCCCGACATGGAGTACCTGGAAATCGTCTCGCCAGCGGACTTCAAGAGCATCGACGTGGAGCCGGTGTGCGAGATTCCGGCGCCTACGCCCTGGAAGTAAGTCAGCGCAGGCGGCAGGCCCACTGAAGAAACCTGCCTTCCACCTGACCTCGCACGTAAAGACAGGAGGCTGTCTCCTCGGCCAAACACCCGGCGAGGAATGCTTCAAACAAGAGTCATTCGCAGCCAGAATGCCGGCCGATGCTGCTTTCGTTTGCATCGTCCCCAAGGCACTCACGATGACCCGCTCCACTCGCCCTATGCGTCGCCGCACGCCCATCGCACTCGCCCTGATCGGCCTGTGCGCTTCGTCCCTCCCCACCGCATTCGCCCAGCAGCAAGCCACGCAGCCCGCGGCTTCCACGCCGTCCGCTACGCCCGCACCCGGCACCTCCGTCCCGGCCACGCTGCGCGAAGTGCAGGTCCAGGGCGCACAGGACAAGACCGGCTTCGGCGCCAACCCGTCTTCGCTCAACCGCCTGCCAGCCGACCTGCGCGATGCGCCGCAGTCCGTCACCGTCATCAACCAGGCGGTGATGCAGTCCCAGGGCGCGACCTCGCTCGCGAGCGCGCTGCGCAACGTGCCGGGCCTGACGATCGGCGGCGCCGAGGGCGGGCAGATCGGCACGAACATCAATCTCAACGGCTTCTCTGCGCGCACCGACATCTACTTGGACGGCGCCCGCGACCGCGCCCAGTACTACCGCGACACCTTCGCGCTCGAATCGGTCGAGGTGCTGATGGGCCCGTCGTCGATGCTGTTCGGGCGCGGCTCCACCGGCGGCGTGATCAACCAGGTCACGAAGAAGCCGTCGCTCACGCCCGCGGGCGAGGTCTCTGTGTCGGCGAGCACCACGGGCCTCGTGCGATCGACCATCGACATCAACCGCCCGCTGTCCGACACCTCGGCCTTCCGCATCGCGGCCATGGGCCAGCAAGGCGACGCCAGCACGCGCGAGCAGACCAAGCTGAAAGACTTCGGTCTCGACGCCTCGCTGAAGTTCGGCATCAACACGCCGACGCAGGTCACGCTCTCGGCGCTGGTGCAGCACAACCGCGACCAGCCCGACTACGGCGTACCGCCGCTCAACGGCCACCCCGTGAAGGTCGACCGCGACACGGCCTACGGCTTCAGCGACGACCGCACGATCTCCGACATCCAGGCCTTCAGCGCGGTGGTGCAGCACAAGCTCACGCCCGACACCTCGATCCGCAACCAGACCCAGTACAACGACGTGACCACCGATGCGCGCGAGACCGCGCCGCAGAGCATCGGCACGCTGTCGGCCAAGGGCGTGTTCACGCCCTTCTCTACCGGCACCACGGCCGTGCCGGCCGCCGCGTTCTCGTCGCTGCCGCTGAGCAGCCTGTGGGTGCGCCAGCAAAGCCACGACCGCACGATCCACGACAAGTCGCTGTTCAACCTGACCGAGCTCAACACCAAGTTCACCACCGGCTCGATCAAGCACACGCTGCTCGCCGGCCTGGAGCTGGGCCACGACACCTACGACAACCAGGCCTACTACCGCAACGGCACCTGCGCCGGCGTGGCGCTGAACCCGGCGGGCGGCACCAGCGGCTATGCCACCTGCTCGCCGCTGCTCGCGCCGTACCAGGGCAACACGCCGAGCAGCGCGCCCTCGCTGCCCGGCAACCTGGCCACCGCGAGTGCGACGACCGTTGCCGGCTACGTGAACGACACCATCGAGCTGAGCCCGCAGTGGAAGCTGGTGGCCGGCGTGCGGCAAGACCACTACCGCGCGAGCATCTACAACAGCATTCCGACCGCGACCACGCTCGCCTCCGAAAGCCAGACCGTCGACTTCACCAGCGTGCGCGCCGGCGCCATCTGGCAACCGACGCCCGAGCAGTCGTACTACGTGTCGTACAGCACATCGTTCAACCCCTCGCTCGAACAGCTGGTGGCCACCACGGGCAGCACGCAGCCGCTGCCGCCGCAGAAGAACAAGGCCTATGAAGTCGGCGGCAAGTGGGACCTGAACGACGGCAACCTCTCGCTGACCGCAGCCGCCTTCCAGATCACGCAGACCAATGCACGCTCGCAGAACAGCGACGGCACCTACAGCGCGACCGGCACGGTGCGCGTGAACGGCGCACGCGCCGGCGTCGCGGGCCGCGTGACCGACAAGCTGCAGCTGTTCGGCGCCTACACGCACCTGGACGCGACCATCATCGACGGTATCGCGCCCGGCACGCTCGGCAAGGTGCCCGCCAACACGCCGAAGGACGCGGCCAGCCTGTGGGCCACCTACGCGATCACGCCCGAGTGGGAGATCGGCGGCGGCACCACCTACAGCGCCAAGCGCTTCGCCAACAACACCGACCTCGTACAGGTCGGCGGCTATGCCCGGCTCGACGCGATGGTGGCTTACCATCAGCCCAAGTACGACATCCGGCTGAACCTGTTCAACCTGGCCAACCGCCATTACTACGACGCGCTGATCCCTTCGGACGGCGGCCGTGCGGTGCCTGGCTCGGGCCGCGCCGCCACGCTGTCGCTCACCTACAGGCTCTGAGTTTCCCCAGGAGCATTCGACACAACATGCTGGTCTGCATTCCCGGCGTCCTCGACAGCGAAGCGCTCGCGGCGGTTCGCGCGCGCCTCGATGCGGCCGGCGACGCCTGGGTCGATGGCCGCGTCACCGCGGGCCACCAGGGCGCGCCGGTCAAGTTCAACCAGCAGATCGACGAAGGCTCGGTGGTGGCGCACGAATGCCAGGCCATCGTGGCGAGCGCACTGGAGCGCCACCCGACCTTCATCAGCGCGGCGCTGCCCAACCTGCTGTACCCGCCGATGTTCAACCGCTACAGCGAAGGCATGCGCTTCGGCCTGCACGTGGACGGCGGCGTGCGCATCGACCCGCGCACCGGCCGCAAGCTGCGCACCGACCTATCGGCCACGCTCTTTCTGTCGGACGCCGACAGCTACGACGGCGGCGAGCTGCAGATGGAAGACACGCACGGCATGCAGACCGTGAAGCTCGCGGCCGGCGACATGGTGCTCTACCCCGCCACCAGCCTGCACCAGGTCACGCCCATCACGCGCGGCGTGCGGCTCGCGTGTTTCTTCTGGGTGCAGAGCCTCGTGCGCGACGCAGGCGACCGCGCATTGCTGTTCGACATGGACAACGCGATCCAGCGCCTCAACCAGAGCGGCGCCGACGAATCGGCACGCCGCACGCTGGTGGGCGCGTATCACAACCTGCTTCGCAAGTGGAGCGATACCTGAGCTCCTTGACAGCAAGTCAGCCCACGACGCTGCGACACCATGCATAGATGCTGCGCGGTTGCTGCTCGAAGAGTTCCGGCGAGGTGATCTTGATGGCGTCGAACGGCGCCACCTTGAAATTGACTGCCGAGCAATGCGCCACCAGGCGAGCGCGTCCATCGGCATCGGCCTCCATCACGAGCCCCACGTGGCCGTAGTTCTCGCCGCTTCCCGCCTTCGGGTAGACAACCAGCGCCCCGGGCGTGGCCCGGGCACGGCGCTCGAAGCGCACGCCGGCGCCCATGGCGTCGGCCCAGATGCTGTCCGTGTAGATCCATCCGGCGGCGTCCGTATAAGGCGCGGGATTGCTTTTTCTGCCGAAGCCAAGCGCCCAGCACACGAAGCCTGAGCAGTCGCATGCGCGCACCACCAGCGCCGGATCGTGCACATCGAGCCCTGCCGCCAGGGCCAATGGCTCCAGGGCCTGTTGCTGCTCCAGAGGAAGCTTCGGCCACAGCTTGCCGACCGGCAACGCACTCGTCGGCAATGCCGCATCTGCGGACCGCCCTCCTTCACCGAGCCAATAGACAGTGCCCTGTCCACAGGCTGAATGCGCACGCGTCAGGACATCTTCAGTTCGGTACATACGGCTCCTTTGGGACTTTTTCCGAAAATAACCGGGACTCCGCTGCACGGCGATACCGCATAGGCGCTATGGCCCGGCGGCATGCGCAGGCGAAGAATGGAGTCGTACACTGCGCCCGAATACCCTGGAGTGGGAATGAAAATCCGCGTGCTGATAGTCGAGGACGAGCCGGAATTCATGCGCCGGTTCTCCAACGCCGTGCTGGCCGACCCGGAGCTTTCACTCACGGGGGCGGTCTCGACCGGTGCCGCGGCAATGGCGCTCCTGGGGGCACAACCACCCGATGTGCTGTTGCTCGATCTCGGTCTGCCCGACATGGACGGCACCGAGGTGATTCGCTATGTCGCTCTTCACCACTCGGCATGCGACGTGCTTGTGGTAACCATGTTCGGCGACGACCGGCATGTGATCGCCGCGCTGGAGGCTGGCGCAACCGGCTATCTGCTCAAGGATGCGGGCGCTGACCGCATCGCCACCAGCATCCATGAACTGCACGCGGGCGGCTCGCCCATCAGCCCCGGCATCGCGCGTCGCATCCTGGCGCGGATGCGCACGGCCATGACCCAACTGCGTGACGAAAGCCCGCGCGATGCGGTGCTGACACCACGGGAAACGGAGTTGCTGCGCCTGACGGCCAAGGGCCTGAGCTTCGACGCGATCGGACAACTCCTGGAGATTTCGCCGCACACCGTGGTGGCACACGTCAAGAAGATCTATCGCAAGCTGGCAGTGCACTCGCGCGGGGAGGCTGTCTACGAGGCCAATCAGATGGGGCTGCTGTGACATGGCCAGGATTGCGGTGCCTGCTGCTGGTGGCGCTGGTCATCGCCGGCGCTGCCGACGTAAGGAGTGCCGACCAGGCGAATGAATCCGCATCGCCGCAGCGCGCGTTGCGCCTGGATGCCTCTGGGCTCACGCCGCCCGCGTCCGATGCTCCGTGGCAAAACGCGACGCTGCCCGGTGCTACCGCCCCACAGGGCCCGACCTGGTTCCGCATCGACTTCAAGCGCGAGAGCGCATCGCCCAGGCCTTGGGCCGTCTATCTGCCTTACCTGTACGGCGGCGGGCAGGTCTGGCTCAACGGCCAACAGGTGGCCAGCGTGCCGGAGTCGACGGACCAGTTGCGCGTGCGGTGGGAGCGTCCACACCTGCTGCCCTTGCCCGACAACCTGCTGCGCGACGGCGACAACGAACTGATGGTGCGTGCGGTGCCGGCCCTGGGGGAACACAGCCTGCGCTTTCCGCGCGTGGACATCGGTCCGCTGGTCACGCTGAGCGAAGCGAACGACCGCCGCCAGTTCTGGGTGCGGACCGCGCCACAGCTCACCGTGCTGGCCTGCCTGATCGTCTCTGCATTCGTCCTGTTCATCTGGTGGCGACGCCCGGGCGAGGTGCTCTATGGGCTGTTCGGACTCGCAACCGCGCTCTGGGGAATACGAACGCTGACCTTCGTGATCGAGGTGGTGCCGGTGGAGCGCTGGCAGCTCTGGCGGCTCGTCTACCTGGCCGCCACCGGTGGCTTCGTTGTGGTCATGGCGCTCTTCGCCACGCGCTTCGCCGGCCTGCGCCATCGCTGGCTCGAACGCGTGCTGGCAGCGTACTGGCTGGTCGGCCCGGTGTGGCTGCTGCTCGCCGGCTCCGCGGGCGAACCGCTCGTCAACCGCGTCTGGAGCGGCGGGCTGATACCCATCGGCATCGGGATCATCGCCGTCTCGTTCTGGGTCGTGTGGCGCGAGCGCACCTGGGCTTCGGCTGTCATGCCGACGGTTCTCACGCTGGCAACGCTCGCGGGCGTGCACGACTACCTGATTACGTGGGATGCGGCGCTCATCGACCGCGTGCTGCCGGGTTGGGCGGGGCATCGCCTGTTCCTGCTTCACCACGCCGCGAACCTGCTGCTGCTGACGATGGGCGTGCTGTTGTCGCTGCGCTTCACGAGAGCGCTCACCTCGCTGGAGCAGCTCAACGAATCGCTGGAGTCGCGCGTGGCCGACCGGGAGCGCAGCCTCTCTGCCAATTACCTCCGTCTGGCGGCGCTGGAGCGGCAGAACGCCGCCGCCGAGGAGCGGCAGCTCATCATGCGCGAGATCCACGACGGCCTCGGCTCGAAGCTCTTCACCTCGCTGTCGCGAGTGGAACGCGGTGACATGAGCCACCTGCAGATCGAAGAGTCGCTGCGCGCCTGCATCGCCGACATGCGGCTCGCGCTGGACGCGCTCGCGCCGGAAGATCACGACCTGCGCACCGCCCTTGGCGACTTCCTGTTCCGCTGGCAAGGCGAACTCGAAGCAGCTGGCGTGCGGGCCGCCTGGACCATCGACATGCCCGACGAAGCCCCGGGCGTGCCGCCCCACACGACGCTGCAGATACTGCGCATCGCGCAAGAAGCGCTGACCAACATCGTGAAGCATGCGCGCGCGAGGCAGGTGGAGCTTCGGCTGCAGCAGGCCGGCGGACTGCTGCGACTGGAGATCCAGGACGACGGCCTCGGCGCCGGCCTGGCGCCTGGCACACAAGGGCGCGGCATCGCCAACATGCGCGCGCGTGCAGAGAAGCTCGGCGGCACGCTCGAACTGCGGCAGGACGCGCATGGAACCTGCGTCGTGCTGAGCGCGCCCATCCCGCAAACACGCTAGGGCGCGGCCCAAAGGCGGTATTCCAGGGCAGCGCTGCGATTCCTACATTGGATGCCCATGCACAAGCATGACATTCCAGAGGAGAACAAGCGCATGACCCCACAATCCGGGCCCACCGACGACACCCTGTCGAGGGTCGGCCGCTGGCTGCTGGCGATCGCAGTGGTTGCGCTGGCCTCGCTGATCCTCTGGATGGCGGGATGCGGCGACCAGCTATCGACCTATGGCGTGAACGGCACCATCCACACCGAGGAGTCGATCACATGAGCCCCGGTGGTGATCTGCAGTCTTCGGCCACGCTGATGTCCATCGTGAGCTGGCTCTACCTGGCGACCAACTCCGTGCGCGCCGTTACCTACGTGCCGCAGATCGTCGCTGTCTGGCACTGCACGGACGGCGCGCGTGCGATCTCGCTCGTGACCTGGAGCTCCTGGGTGCTCGCGAACCTCACCGGCGTGATGTACGGCGCCTGGGTCGTGCGCGACGGTCTCTTCGTCACGATCTCGGCCATCAACCTCGTGTGCTGCGCCACCGTCGCGTTGATCGCGGCGCGCCGCAGGGGACTGCTCTAGGAGATGTTTGTATGAACTCGCTTCAGCACGTGCTTCGGTTCTTCGGCTTTCCCTTGCCTGTGCCGGTTGAGGGGACGTCGCAGTTGCACCTCCGGAGGAACACCTTCGACAGCGTCCCGCTCCCGGTGCGTGCTCCCCCGCCGGAGTTTCAGCCCCCTGTCGAGCAGGCCATGGCCGAGCTCTTGCGAAAGAACCAGTTGCTCGAGACCTCCGGCCGGGCGAAGGCCTGCCTCTTCGCAGCCGCAATCCACGACCTGCGGCAGCCACTGCAAGCCCTGATGCTGTTCTCGAACGCGCTGTCGAGCGCCGATCTCGACGCCGATCGGTTGCACTGGCGCATCGAACAGATCCGCCAGTCCGTCGACTTTCTCGATCGGCTGTTGACCGGGCTGCTGGATCTGACGCAGATCGAGGCGGGCCGCACACCGCCCAGGTGCGCCAAGCTGGCGCTCGATCCGCTGCTCGACGAGGTCCGGCATCACTTCCGCGCCGTGGCCGAGGCGCAGGGAGTGCGGCTGGTGGTGCGCCCCACCGGCGCATGGGCGCGCTGCGACGGCGTGATGCTCACGCGGATCCTCAACAACCTGGTGAGCAACGCGCTGCGCCACACACACCGCGGCGGCGTACTCGTGGGCGCGCGGCGGCATCGGGAAGGCATTCGCATCGATGTCTGCGACACCGGGGTCGGCATTGCGCAGCAGCATCAGGCACGGGTCTTCGAGGCGTTCTACAGAATCGATGCCCCCGAACAGCCGGCCGCGCGCGGACGCGGGCTGGGTCTGGGGCTGGCCACGGTGCAGCGGCTGGCCGATCTGCAGGGCGCGACGGTTCGGCTGCGCTCGCGGCCCGGCCGGGGCACGGTGGTGTCCGTCGTGCTGCCCGCGGCCATGAGGGCAATGGCCGACTCCATCAGCCCGCGCCGTTGAGTGGCATCGGCGTCGATGGAGTGAATCGAAAAAGTACGCACCGCGAGGCTCTTGCCCAGCAACTTGCGCAGTTCCTCGAACACATCGCCGGCCGGCGGGCCGGTGACGATGTTGTAGGAGACCGCCATTCCGAACGGTGCCAGGGCGCGCAGGCAGGCGATGAAGTGCGCGCCTCCGAGATGGTCGAAGGCCAGGTCAACGCCGCGCCCGCCCGTGAGCTGCATGACCTTCTCGGTCAGTCCCTGGGGGTCGCTCTCGACGACTTCGTGCGCGCCATTGGCCAGTGCGAAGTCTTTCTTCTCCGGTGTCGAGGCCGTCCCGATCACATGCAGGCCGCGATCGCGCTTCGGCAACTGCTCGTGGCCGTGCGCAAGGACGGCAGCGGCACCGTACGCATCGACTCGCGCGTGATGCAGGTCTGGGCCCGGGAGGGTGGTCGCTGGCGGCAGCTGGCGTTTCAGACGACGCCGCTGGAGATGAGCATCTCGTGAGGCGTGCGCCGAGAGAGTCGCCCCATGATCTCCGTGTTCTTTGCGCGCCCCCGGGGAACATGTCTTGCCTTCGCGCTGCGAGAACCGGGTCTTCAAGATCTGCGCGGCAGGCTCAGTATCAAACCGGCGCGTAGCCGCCCGTGCCACCCGGCCAAGGCGTAAGCACCTCATATCCCTCGGGCGTTACAGCCACCATGTGTTCCCACTGGGCGGACAGAGACCGGTCCTTTGTCACGACTGTCCATCCGTCGGGCAATTGCCTGGTTTCGCGTTTGCCTGCATTGAGCATCGGTTCGATGGTGAAAACCATGCCCGGCTCCAGCCTGAGCCCTTCCCCGCGCTGCCCATAGTGCAGCACTTGCGGTTCATCGTGGTAGATCTGGCCGATGCCGTGTCCGCAGTATTCGCGCACCACGCTGAATTGCTCCCGGTGAGCAACCGACTGGATGGCATGGCCAACATCGCCCAGAGTCGCTCCAGGCTTGACCTGCCGGATTCCGGCCAGCATTGCTTCGTACGTCGTCTCCACCAGGCGCCGAGCCAACACACTGGGGGCTCCGACAAAGTACATGCGACTGGTGTCACCGAACCAGCCGTCCTTGATGACGGCGACATCGATGTTGATGATGTCGCCCTTCTTCAGAATCTTGTCGGGCGAGGGGATGCCGTGACAAACCACCTGATTGACGGAAGTGAGAACGGTCTTCGGATACCCCTGATACCCCACGTTCGCTGGAATGGCACCCTGGACATTCACGATGTGGTCGTGGCAGATCCGGTCGAGCGTCTCCGTGCTCACCCCCGGCACGACGTAGGGCTCGATCATGCCGAGCACCTCTGCGGCAAGCCTGCCGGCCCGCCGCGACATTTCGAGCTCCTCGGCGGACTTGATGGGAACGCCGTGAGCCATCAGTGTTTTCCGCTCGAGGACGCGCGGGGCTTGCTAGGTTGAGTTGTGACGGCCGCGGCGATGTCCAGCCCCCCCGCGAGTTCAGCCTGTATCAACAGTTGGCAGATTTCCCGGTAGTCCAACTCCGGGTGCATCTCGGTCAGCATGCCGACTCGCATCCAGTGCTCTGCCTGTGCATTGATAGACCTGCTGAGGGCGTTCCCCGCCACTCGCAGGTTCTCGTGCATCAAGTCCGAAATTTTTACAATGCCCATCGGCGATCTCCATATGAAACGTATATGCATCATATACATCTCGTATAGCCCCGCGCTACGCCCGGACAAATCCGCTGATCAGGTTCGCTCTCATCAACCGGCTTTGCAGACTGCCCAACGGTCTTGCAATCTCTTTCAGGAACCGACTTCTCAGCGGCGCTTCCGATCGCACCAACCGGATCGCCTCCAATGCGTCCACGGCTTGAAAACTCAGGCTGTCGCGCGGTCGAAGCTGGGACAAGCCATCAAGATCCGAGGACAACACCGTGGCAATCTTTGGGTATCCGCCGGTGGTCTGGTGGTCGGCCAGCAGTATCGAAGCCACGCCATCGCCCCCGACCTGTATCGAGCCTCTCACGATCGGCTCGGACGGGATGGACAAGGCATCCTTCAGTGCCAGCTTCGGACCGGAGAGGCGCATGCCCATCCGGTCGTAGGCCGACGTGACCGAGAAGCTCTCGTTGAGAAGCGCCGTCATGGCCTCGGGCTCGAACCTGCCGGTCTGCGGCCCCAGCACAACCCGCACAGGCTTGCGCGAATAGGCAAAAGCAGGAACCGGGAGATCACCCTCCCGCTCTTCCGCAACGCAGGCGTTGCGCAGCAAGATCGCGGCACCAGGGCCGAGGCTCCCGCCACCAAGGCCAGACGTCGAATGCGTTGCGGTGTGCCCCGCCCACTGGTCGCACACCAGTTCGCCACAGAACGCCAGGTAGGCCCAACTTCCCCAACTGCCGGGTCGAACCGACAGCACGTCTCCTGAACGGATCGTTCGCACGCACCAGGACTTGCTTGAGGAACCTGAATGGCAGACCTGAAAGTCGCCTCCAGAAACGCAGCAAGTTACTTCGCCCGATTCGCACACCACTTCCAGTCCTCCCATGGAGATCTCTATGGTGGTGGATTCCGCCGGGCATCCCAGCGCGACATTGGCCGCGGCATGTGCAAGTCGATCCATGGGGCCCGAGGCGGGGACGCCAAACCTCAGCATGCCCGGCCGCCCGCCGTCCTGGTACGAGACCAGCGGCCCGCAGGCCCTGACCAGCAGCCTGGCTTCAGCCATGGTCGGCAATCTCTCGTCGTGCCTCGTACTCCGCCAGGCTGATGCGCTTGAACCTGACCTTGTCCCCTACGCCGAAAAGAAAGGGAGCGCTTTCATCGCGGGTCAGTATCCGGGTGGGAGACCTCCCGATGATCGACCACCCGGTGGGCATCTTGAGCGTCGTGACAAGACACTGCGGCCCCGCAATGAGCACGCTTCCGGCTGCAATGTCCCGAAGCGACGAAGGCTTGCGCGGCACCTGGATCTCTCTCGGCACGCCCGACATGTACGCGTAGCCCGGAGCGAATCCATACATGCGCACTTGATAGTCACCCTGCAAGTGACGGTTGATCACTTCATCGATACAAAGGCCCGAGGCCTGGGCCACCGCTGCAAGATCGGGCGCGAAGTCTTCTTCATAGCAAATCTCGACCTCGCGCAGTTCCCCTCCAACCTGGCCGGCCGGAGGATCTTGCTGCAGGTTTTTAGCAGCCTCTTGAATCCGGGTGTGATCCGTGACCAGAGGATCGAAGTCGATCAGCAGGCTGACAAACGCCGGAATGCATTCAAGCATTCCCTCGGGCGGCGAATGAGCCAATGCCCGATCGAGCGCGAGCACCGTCGCACTTGCCTGATCGGTGATCGCATCGCCAAAGGAAACCAGCAGCGAGTGGTCCGCGACAGGAACGTACTTTGGCCATCCTTGCTCCAGCATCGAACTTCCCCGCACCGGTAGCTAGTCGAGAAACGAGACCAGAGTGACCCCTTCGGCCTCCAATCGCATCCGGACGTGCCGGGCCATCTCGACGGACTCCGCGTTGTCGCCGTGGACGCAGATCGATTCGGCCTTCAACGGGATCGGGTCGGAGCCCAGGACGGGCATCTTTCCGGTCTTCAGGAAGCCGATCAAACGACTCGCTGCTTCCTTTGCATCGTGCAGCACCGCTCCCTCCTGGCTGCGCGGCATCAGATGGCCGCTAGACAGGTACGCGCGATCGGCGAATATTTCGGAGAAGACTTGAAGCCCCTCCTCGCGAGCGGCGTGCTCCAGGCTCGTACCCGATATGGCGAGGATCGCAAGAGCGGGGTCGATCGTCTTGACCACCGAGACAATGGCCTTGGCAACTGCCATGTCGGCCGCGGCGAGATTGCCGAGTGCGCCATGCGGCTTCACATAGCTCACCCGAGTGCCCGCCAGGCGAGCTATCGCCGCAAGAGAGCCGACCTGCGCGGCAACCATTCGACCGATCTCGGCAGGTTGCATCGGAATCACGCGTCGCCCGAACCCCTCGCGGTCGGCATATCCGGGATGGGCACCGACCTTCACCCCGCGGTCAGCGGCCAGTCGCAAGGTCCTGTACATCGTTTCCGCATCACCGGCATGGCCGCCGCAGGCGATGTTCGCGCTGGTCACGCAGTCGAGAATCAACGCGTCGTTTCCCATGACCCATGGGCCGTAGCCTTCACCCAGGTCGGAATTCAGATCGATCCGCATCCTTGAGTCCTCGCTTTATCTCTACTTGCCAGGAAGATTCGTTGCACGAGTGAGCAGCGTCACGCCTGCACCCTCGGCCGAGGCGTAGTAGGTAAAGCCCGTCCGGTTCGTGCGACGCCCTCGCATCAGCACGGGCAACCCCAGCGTGCCGGCTTGCGCCTCTGCTGCATCGGCATCCGGAACCTCGAACCCAATGTGGAAAACGCCTTCTCCCTTGCTGTCCAGATGAATGCGCTGAGGCGACGGTTCATCGTTGGGCTCGCAAAGCTGGATCTGCACGTTCGGCAAGTTGCACATCCTGTACTTGAGCGCGAGAAAGCCAGCCTGGCTGGGAACGCTCAGCTCTTCATACTCGGACAGAGGCGGGTACTCGGCCCAGGGGCCTACGCCGATGGATTCGTAATAGGCCTGCGCCTTGTCGATGTCGTGCACCACGATGCAGATGTGGTGAAGCTTGTTGAACGGGTTTGACATCGATCAGCCCTTCACTGGAACAACATAGTTCAGAACGCGTCGTCCCCCGTCCACGTACATGGTTTCCCCAGTGATGTACGACGCATCTTCACTCGCCAGGAACGCGACGACCGACGCAATTTCAGACGGCTGGCCATAGCGGCCCAGCGGGGTCCGCGAGAGGATTGCATGGTTGCCCGCGCTCTGGACAAACGCCCCGGCAACCATGTCGGTCATGATGGTCCCGGGCCCGACACCGACGACCCGAATGCCGTGCGGCGCAAACGCCACCGCCGCGGTAGAGGTCACCTGGTTCATGCCGCCCTTCGAAATCGCGTACGGCGCGACGTTGGGGTTCGCGAGTCCGGAATTGATGGAAGACATGTTGATGATCACCCCGCCCTTGCCGCGGCCGATCATCTCGCGGCCTGCAGCCTGCGTACCGTAGAAGGCCCCTTTGAGATTCACGTCCAGCACGCGGCTGAGCATTTCTTCGGTGACGTCCAGGAACTCCACCACGGGTGCGATGCCGGCGTTGTTCACCATGATGTCGATGGCACCGAAGTGTTGAACCGCCGCCTCGACAAGGTCGACCACCTCGTTCTTTTTCGAAACGTCCGTGCGCACTGCGAAGACGTTGGCTTCCGCGCCTATCTCGCCGGCCGTCCTGGTCAGCGTCTCTGTGTCGATGTCGGAGACAACCACCTTCGCGCCCTCGGCCAGAAGACGCTCGGCCGTCGCGCGCCCGATGCCTCGCGCAGCCCCTGTCACAACCGCAACTTTGCCTGCAAGCCTCATTTCGATCTCCTCTCAGTAAACGATGGATTCAAACAATGGTGTCGAGGTGCGGATGCGCGCCCAACCCAATGGGGTCATGTCGATCGACCGGAATTCCCCGGCCGTGATCAGTTCCGCCACACCTCGGCCGACCGCTGGCGCGTGCATGACGCCGTGGCCGGAAAACCCCGTCGCGAAGATAAGGTTGCCCAGCTCATCGTGAGCACCGACCACGCCGTTGTGGTCGAGCGTGTTGACTTCATAGTGCCCAGCCCACGCCCGGTTCAGGCGCAACTCTTCCATGGCCGGGATGCGCCTGGCGAGCAAAGGCCAGAACAGCTCGTCCATCAACTCGTGGTGAGGTTCGAAGTCTCCATCGGCATCCACGTCGATCTCGGCCGGTGGCTGGATGCCTCCGATGTAGCCCTCCCCTTCAGGCCGCACCCAGATGCCGCTCGAGTCGAACAGCATCGGGAAATCGTTCGCCCTGAAAGGCGTCTTGAAGGAGAACACCGTGCGCTTCTTCGGCACGACCGGCAGTTCGATTCCCAACGACGCAGCCAGGCGTCCGGACTGCGCTCCTGCGGCCAGAACGCAGAAATCGCACGCAAGCGCGTCTCCGTTCGACAACTCGACCCCGGTGACTCTCGCGCCATTCGTCTTGAACGCGTTGGCTGCTGTTTCCACATAGCTGACGCCAAGCCGGCGCGCCGCGCGGCGCACCTCGGAGAGCAGGCTCCAGGCATCGAACCAGCCTTCGTGCTGGACACCCAGCGTTCCAATGCCGACGTCGTCGAAGTTGACGCCCGGAAAGCGCGCGCCGAGTTCATCGGGATCGAGCACCCGGATGTCCGCGCCGTGGCTGCGCTGCAGCCTGACAGCCTCTATGCGCTCAGCAACCTGATCGTGGCCTCCGAGAATCAGGTAGCCCTTTTCCCGATACCCGATATCCGCTTCATCTCCGAACACGGCCTTGATGTTGCGGAACATGTGAGCCCCGAAGAGGCTCATCTGGATGTTCGTGGCCGTTCCGAATTGGGTTCGTATCGAGGCGGCAGAAAGGGCCGTCGAAGAAAACTGGTACGAGGCATCCTTCTCCACGACGGTGATCGTTCCCGTGAAGCCTGCCTTGCGCAGCGACCAGGCACAGAAGCTGCCGATGATGGCGCCGCCAACGATGACGACCCGGGCTGAATTTGCTGACGGCATGATCGATCAACGAGCAGTTCGCCGTTGCGCGAACTCCGAGGCCGATTCCTCGAAGGTCTGCCCGGCAAGCGGGTTCCACTGCACACCCGACCGTGCGGCAACACCCGGCTTGAGCCGCTGCGAATGGTCGTAGTCGCTCCAGGGGTGAAAGAAAAGCGGCTCGACCTGGTCGAGGTTGCGCAAGCGCTCGGCATACGCGTCGAGGTAAGACTGCCGCTCCTGCTGCGGCACGCGCGCAGGCATCCATGCGGCGAAGGGAGGCAGCACGGTGAATCCGGTGTAGCCCAGGATGCCGTTGTGAATGGGCCAGAGCACATGATGAAGATCGCCGTCGATGCCGTTGGACTCATAGAGCGTGGAGGCCGTGCCTGTCGTGATGCTGAGCATCGCGCGCTTGCCCTTGAAATGCCCGGTTTCGTATTTGCGCCCTGCCGAGTAGGCAAAGCCCCGGCTGAGAACACGGTCGACCCATCCCTTGAGGATGGCGGGCATCGAAAACCACCAGACCGGAAATTGCAGCAGCACGAAGTCGGCGGCCATGACCTTGGCCTGCTCTGCCATCACGTCCGGGCTCTGCCCGCCGGTGGCAAATGCATGCTCCTGTTCCCGGGAGAGATCCAGGTAGTCGGCATTCGCACGTTCGCCATCGAAGTCGGCGGGGCCCAGCGCCGGATTCCAGCCCATACGGTAGAGGTCGCTGACGACGACCGTATGGCCCATGCGCTCCAGCTCGCGGATGGCGACGTCTTTCAGCGCCCCGTTGAAGGATGCAGGCTCGGGGTGGGCATAAACGATCAAACAGTTCATGCCGGAAATTCTGCGCGCGAGGGTCAGGCGCAGCTAGAACGCACGACGCACCTGGTTGCGGTTTTCTGCATAGTCGAAACGCGAAGCCCGGTACTGCGCCGGCGTCATGTTCGTCGCCACCTTGAACTGGCGCGAAAAGGCGCTGTGATCGGCGTACCCGCATGCCGCAGCCACTTCCGTGATGGACGCTGGCGTTTCCTCCAGCAGCTGGCACGCCTTGTCGATGCGCTTCTTCATCAGCAACTGCTTGGGCGTCACGTGGAAAACCTCGAGCACCAGGCGCCCGAGCGTGTCCATCGATACCGACGCATGGTCCGCCGCGTCGGCGATCAGGACCGATCGATCGAGACCCTCGTCGATGAAGTCCAGAAACCTTTTCAGCCGGCGATAACTGTGGTGGCGCTCGTTGGGGCGGGGCAAGTCACGCGACAAGCCGGCCAATCCGACGATGCGGTTGTCGGCATCCAGCAAAGGGAACTTGGAGCTCAGGCACCAGTACCGGTCGCCACGGTAGGTCTGGTACAGGCGCAGCAGCTCACGGATCGGACGGCCGCTGCCGATGACTTCGAGGTCTTGCGCCACCGTGCTCAATCCGGTCACCGGGAACAGCTGGTCCGCGGTCTTTCCCACGACGCTTTCGCCGCCCTGCAGGCCGGCGCGGTCAATCAAGGTCTGGTTCGCCCAAAGGTAGCGGCCCTGCTCGTCTTTGACGTAGAACAGCACGTCCGGCAGCCTGTCGAAAAGTGTCTCGACCAGCCCGGGCGTTCGCGTGAGCCACCCCTGTACCTGCTCGTCCAGTCGCATCCGGTTTCCTTGCTTGATAGCCTGCTGAGCGACCACTCGCGATGGGATCGGCTCAGGCCCGCAATGTAAACCGGCCGGGTCAGCGCATCACGAAAGGGTTGGCGGCCACGGCGCCGCTGTTGATCCAGACGCATTTGGTCTGCAGGTACTCGCGGATGGCGTCGATGCCGTTCTCGCGCCCCAGCCCCGAGTCCTTGTAGCCGCCGAATGGCGCCATGAAGCTCACGGCCCTGTAGGTGTTGACCCAGACAGTGCCGGCCTGCAATTTCTCGGACATGCGGATGGCACGGCCGATGTCGCTGGTCCAGACGGCGGCCGCCAACCCGAAGCGCACCCCGTTGGCGACGCGCAGTGCATCGTCTTCGTCCTTGAACCGGATCACCGACAGCACCGGGCCGAACACCTCCTCCTGCGCAATGCGCATGTCGTTGCGCACGCCGGTGAAGATGGTGGGCTGCACGAACCAGCCCTTGCCGCATTCGGGTGCCGTGCCCTTCTCGCCACCGAGGACCACCGTGGCACCCTCGCTGCGCGCGATGTCGATGTACTCCAGCACCTTCCGGTACTGGGGCGGCGTGGTCACCGGGCCGACCTGGGTGTGGGGGTCCATCGGGTCGCCCATGCGCGCGGTGCGCGCCACCGCAAGCAGGCGCTCGACGAATGCGTCATGGATGCTGTCCTGCACCAGCAAGCGGGAACCTGCGATGCAGGTCTGGCCCGTGGCCGCAAAGATGCCCGAGATCGCGCCGAACACGGCCTGCTCGATGTCGGCGTCTTCAAAGACGATGTTGGGAGACTTGCCGCCCAGCTCCATCGCCGTGTGCTTGAGGTGCCGGCCGGCCTTCTCGTTGATGAGGCGGCCTGTGGTGTCCGATCCGGTGAAGCTGATCTTGCTGACCAATGGATGCTCGACCAACGGAGTGCCGACCTCCGGGCCAAAGCCGGTCACGACGTTGAACACGCCAGGCGGAAAACCCGCTTCGTCGAACAGCTCCGCAAACTCGAGCGTTGAGGCGGAGGTGAATTCCGAAGGCTTGACGACCACGGTGCAGCCTGCCGCCAGCGCAGGCGCGACCTTCCAGCTCAGCAGCATCAGCGGCGAATTCCAGGGCGTGATGGCGGCCACGACCCCCACGGGCTCGTGGCGGGTGAAGGCGAAGTAGCCCTTCTTGTCGAGCGGCAGCGTGCTGCCCTGCACCTTGTCGGCCAGCCCGCCGTAGTAGTGGAACCACTGCGGTATGTAGTTGAGTTGCCCCTGCATCTCCGCGAGCAGCTTGCCGTTGTCGCGCACCTCGGTGGCGGCCAGTTTGGCAGCGTCGCGAGCGATCAGGTCGCCGAGACGGCGCAGCAATGCACCGCGCTGCGTGGCCGTGAGCTCGGCCCAGGGACCGCTGGTCAATGCCGCATGGGCTGCCTGCACGGCAGCATCCACATCGCGCGTATCGCCGCGCGGTATCTCCGCCCAGCTCTCGCCGGTATACGGGTTCTGGCTCTCGAACCATGCTTCACCTTGCGGCGGAACCGACTTCCCGTCGATGCGGAGTTGGTAGCGTCGCATCAGAACGGCCTCAGGCCGAGCGCAGCGCGAAACCGGTTCTTGATGAACGGACCATCGCGCGGCGGCAGCGCCCGGGGCGGCTCGTTGGCATCGATGAACACCTGCGCAAAAGACACGCCGTCGCGCGCCAGAATGCGGCGTGCAACCTGCTCGGAGCCTTCCAGGCTGTCCGTCGTGAAGGCATCGGCAATCCCGAAGCCCTTGGCAACTGCAACCAGGTCTGTCCCCAGGCTCGAGTGGCTGCGCTGCATGCCGGTCTCTCCGAAGTGCCCGTTGTCCAGCACGACGATGCTCAGGTTTCGCGGCTGCTTGGCCGCGATGGTGGCAAGGCTGCCGATGCCCATGAGTTGCTCGCCGTCACCAGTGATCACCACCACAGAACGCGAGGGCTGGGCCAATGCAAGACCCAGGCCGAGCGCCGCGGCACCGCCCATCGCACCCCAGAGGTAGTAGTTCAGGTCACGGTCACCGGCCGCGAACACGTCGTAGGAGGCGGAGCCCAATCCCGTGACGACCAGTGCCTCCGGCACCGACGACAGCAGCCTGGACACGAAGGCGCGGCGATCGGCGCGGGGCTTCATTGCGGTCTGGTTCATCACTTGCGCTCCCACTTCTTGCGCCCGATCAGGCTCTGCCCCAACAGCACGGCGACTTTCTCGCCGGCCTCGAATGCGGCGTCGTAGCCCGCGCTCACGATTTCCTCGACTTCATCGGGATGCGACACGCGCAGCACGTGGATGCCCATCAGTTCGAGCGCCCCCTGCGTGGCCTTGCCCATCGGGCCTTGCCACGGATTGAACTCGGCGTATTCGCCGCGCATCGTGACCAGCGTGAAGAACGGGAAGTCCGCCGCCTGCAACAGGGAGAACATGTTCACGCAGTTGCCGACGCCGCTGCTTTGCATCAGCAGCACAGAGCGCTTGCCGCCAAGCCAGGCGCCTGCGGCGATGGCAACGCCCTCCTCTTCGGTCGTGAGGACGATGTCTTCGATTTCCGAGTCGGCGATGGCGCTGCGGATGACGTGCGAATGGCCGGCGTCGGGCACGTAGGCAATCTGGTCGACGCCACCGGCCTTGAGGACCTTGAAGACGGTCTCCTGCCAGGCAGGCGCCGGTGTGGGGGTGTGATTCATGCTCTGTAGACGGCGTGGAGTGGATCGGCCGAGGAATCATAGAATTTGATGGCTACCTCGGAGAAATAGAATCTCGGCATTCCTCCATCACGATCCGGCATCGCTCCATGGACCTGAAACATCTCCGCGCTTTCCTGACCGTCGCCGACACCGGAAACGTGACGCGCGCAGCCGAGGTGCTGCACCTGGTGCAGCCCGCCGTGTCTCGCCAGTTGCGCCTGCTCGAAGAAGACGTCGGCGCACCGCTGTTCGAGCGCGAGCGGCATGGCATGGTCCTGACCGATGCCGGCCATGCGCTGGCGGGATATGCGCGGCGCGCCATGCTGGAACTCGACAGGGCGCGCATCGAGATTGCCGGCACCGGTGCGGGAGTCTCGGGGCTGGTAACGCTCGGCCTGCTGCCCAGCACGATCGACACCCTCTCGAGCCCTCTGGTCACCGCGCTGGCCAGCGCCTATCCGGGCATACGCATCCGCATTGCAATGGGCTATGCCGGCACGCTGATGCGTTGGCTGGTTTCCGGGGAAGTCGATGCGGCGCTGCTGTACGGCGCCGAACGCTCGCCCGAGGTGCAAACCACACCGTTGATCGAAGAGCCGCTGTGGGTCATCGGCTCGAAGAAGGCGGGGCTGCGAAGCGACACGCCGGTTTCATTGGCGAGCCTTGCCGGCGGCAAGCTCGTGCTGCCGAGCACACCGCACGGCATTCGTGCATTGGTAGAGCACGCCTGCGCGGTGAGCAACGTCACGCTGGACATCTCCGCGGAGACCAATGCGCTGAGCGTCCAGCGCAGCCTGGTGCTGGGTGGACACGGGCTCACAATCCTGCCTCCCATTGCCGTGGCGGAAGACCTGCAGACCGGAAAGCTGTCGGGTGCCCCGCTTGCCGATCCGCCTGTGGCGCGCACCATCGTGCTGGCGCTGCCGGCAAACCGGCCCTCGGGACGCCATGTGCGCTGCGCTGTGGATCTGTTGATCGAGCAGGCGCGGCGGGCCGTCCAATCCGGAGCCTGGCCGCAAGGGCGATGGTTGAGCACGTGATGCGCGAACACCCAGCGTCGGCATCTCGAGCAGACGCATGAATGGAGCGATACCTGAACTCTTAAACTCTCCCGGCTCGCCAAACAGACAACAACCGAGGAGAGAGAACTTGCGTATTCAAACCGCCCGCCTGACGGCCGGCGTGCTGCTCGCGTGCGCCGCTTTCGTGGCGCACAACACCGCTCACGCCGCATCGCCAACCACCCCGTCCACCACTGCCCCTGCTTCGACCGCCAGTTCACTGGAAGCCGAACAGGACGCCGCATTCAAGGCCGCCAAGGCCGTGCAGAGAGCCGGCCCCGCCGACATTGTGCTGCGGGACCAGGCCCACCTGCAGCTGCCCGCCGGCTACGTGTGGGTGCCGACGCCAGCGGCCGCGCAGTTGATGCGCAGCATGGGCAACCGCACCGACGACACCTTCGTCGGCGTAGTCTTCCCCGCCGACGACGCCGACTGGATGGCCGTCGTGAAGTTCGTCAAAGAGGGCTACATCAAGGACGACGATGCGAAGGACTGGAACGCCGACGACCTGCTCAAGAGCCTGAAGGAAGGCACCGAGGCCGCCAACGAGGAGCGCGCCAAGCGCGGCATTCCCGCCATCGAGGTGACGGGCTGGGCGCAGAAGCCGCAGTACGAGGCCGCATCGCACCGCCTCGTGTGGTCGGCCCTGTCCCAGCGCAAGGGCAGCACCGACGGCAACCAGGGTGTCAACTACAACACCTACGCGCTGGGCCGCGAGGGCTATCTGAGCCTGAACCTCATCACCAACGCGAAGGACCTCGACAAGTACAAGCCCGACGCGAGCAAGCTGCTCGGCGCGATCCAGTACGACGACGGCAAGAAGTACGCGGACTTCAACTCCTCGACCGACAAGGTCGCCGCCTACGGCCTGGCCGCGCTGGTGGCGGGCGTGGCGGTGAAGAAGCTGGGCCTGTTCGCGATCGCCCTGGCCTTCCTGGCCAAGTTCGCCAAGCTGGCCGTGGTGGCGGGCGGCGCGGCGCTCTGGGGCATCGCGAAGCTGTTCAAGCGCAACAGCAACTAGCAAACAGCAGCCGCGTGCGGACAAGCCTCCGCACGACGCGCTGCAAACCGCACCGGAACAGCATGCGAGCCGGGCGATTCAATGTGCGAAAAATCAGAACAATGCTGACGGAATATTGATCCACAGCGATTGGTTCCCAGGGCTAATCTCGCAACGATCCGACCAACACAGGATCGTTCATGCCCCCCCATCTGAAACTCGCCTTCGCCCACCCCGCCCGCTTTGCCGCACGGGCCGCGGCCGCGCTCGCCGCCCTGGTCCTCCTGCTGTCTGCCACCGTGGCGCAGGCCCAGAACAAGCCGCTGAAGCCCGTGACCATCGCGCTGGGCACCCAGGTCGTCAACGTCACCTACCCATGGCTGACGCTGCCCATCGCGCTGGGCTACTGGAAGGACGAGGGCTACGACGTGAAGATCGTCACCACCGGCGGCTCGCTGCAGGGCATCCAGCAGATGGTGGCTGGCGGCGTCGATTTCGCGCAGATCAACTCCACCGGGCTGATCCAGGCCAACACCGAGAACAACGTCGCCGTGCGCGGGCTCATGGGCACGGGCGTGATCGACTGGGGCGTAGGCGTGCCGCAGGACAGCCCCGTGAAGACGGTGGCGGACCTCAAGGGCAAGAAGATCGGCATCTTCAGCCTGGGCACGGGCGGCATGCCGCTGCTCAAGGGCTACCTGCGCGCCAACGGCGTCAACCCCGACACCGACGTGCAGATCATCGCCACCGGTGCCGGCGCGCCGGCGCTGGAGGCGATGCGCGCGGGCCGCGTGCAGGCGTTGATGTTCTGGGGCTCCGCACTCACCGGCTTCCAGAACGCGGGCGCGAACATGCGCATATTGTTCGATCCGTCGTGGCGCTCGCTGCCCGACTTCACCTTCGCCACCATGCAGAAGACCATCGACGCCGACCCGGCGATGGTCGAGGCCATCGCGCGCGGCGCGGCCAAGGCAACGCTGTTCGCACAGACCGATCCCGAGTGCGCCCGCCAGATCCACTGGAAGCACTTTCCCGGCGCCAAGCCCACGGGTGCTGACGAAGCCACGCTCGCCAAATGGGACCTTGCGCTCCTGCGGACGCAGCTCGAGACGATGGCCGACGCACAGACAATGAACGGCGGCAAGCTGATCGGCGCGATGAGCCCGGCCGCCTACGGCCGAATGCAGGACGCGATGCTCAAGGACGGCCTGATCAAGCGCACGCTGCCGCCCGAGTCGATGCTCTACCTGAAGCCCGGCTTCGTCGAGGCCATCAACCGCTTCGATCGCAACGCCGTCATCGAGGCCGCCAAGGCCTGCAAGGGGCTGTGACGTGACACCCGAACAATTCATCGCTGGCCTGCCCAAGGCCGAACTGCACATGCACATCGAAGGCTCGATCGAGCCCGGGCTTTTCCTGCGGCTGGCCCGGCGCAACGGCGTGGCCATCCGCTGGCAGACGGAAGAAGAGCTGCGCGCCGCCTACCGCTTCACCGACCTGCAGGACTTTCTGAACCTGTACTACGACGGCTGCCGTGTGCTCGTCCAGCCGCAGGACTTCCACGACGTGACGCGCGACTACCTGCGCCGCGCGCACGCCGATCGCGTGCTGCATGCGGAGATGTTCCTGGGCGTGCAAGGCCACACCAGCCGCGGAGTGCCGCTGGCCGCGGTGATGGAAGGTGTGCTCGGCGCCATGGATGCCGCGCAGGCCGAAGACAGCATCAGCTCGGGCCTGATCGTCGTGGTGCAGCGCCACCGCAGCGAGGACGAGGCGCTTGCGCTGCTCGACGACCTGCGCCCCTGGTACGACCGGCTGCTGGGCTTCGGCCTTGGCGGTGCGGAGGTGGGCAACCCGCCCTCGAAGTTCGCCGAGTTCTTCCGCCGCTGCCGCGAACGCGGCTTCAAGGTGGTGGCACATGCGGGCGAGGAAGGCCCGGCCGCCTATGTGCGCGAAGCGGTCGAGCTGCTGCAGGTGCAGCGCCTGGACCATGGCAACGCCTGTCTCGACGACCCCGCGCTCGTCGCGCAACTGGCACAGCAGCGCATTCCGCTCACGGTGTGTCCGCTGTCCAACCTGAAGCTGCAGTTGGTGCCCTCGATGGCCGCGCACCCTCTGCGCAGGCTCATGGACGCGGGCCTGTGCGTGACCGTCAACTCCGACGACCCCTCCTACTTCGGCGGCTACGTCAACGACAACTACCTCGCGTGCCAGCAGGCGCTCGGCCTCGGGCGCGACGACATGGTGAGCCTGGCGCGCAACAGCTTCGAGGCCGCCTTCATCACGCCACCGCAACGCAGCGCCGCGCTTCGCGCCATCGATGCATGGGTGGCCCACGGCGCGGAGCAGGCACCGGCATGAACGCAATCGTTCAATTTCCGCCAAGGCGGACGACGCTGCAGGAAGCATCGGGCGCAGTCCCGGCGTTCCGCTTCGAAGGCCTGCACAAGACCTTCCGATCGAAAGACGGCGCGGATGTGGTCGCGCTGCATGACGTGAGCTTCAGCGTCGAGCGCGGTGAGTTCGTCACCGTGGTCGGCCCGAGCGGCTGCGGCAAGAGCACCTTGCTGCGCATCCTGGCCGGCCTCGAGCGCGCGAGCCGCGGCACGGTCGAGCTCGGCGGGCGGCGCCACACCGGGCCGAGCCGCGACGTCGGCGTGGTGTTCCAGGCGCCCGTGCTGCTGCCGTGGCGCAACATCCTCGACAACGTGCTGGTGCCCGCGCAGATCCAGGGACGCGACCCCAAGGTCGCGCGCGAGCGCGCCCTCCACTACCTGCACCTGGTGGGGCTGGCTGGCTTCGAGACCAAGTACCCCGGCGAACTCTCCGGCGGCATGCAGCAGCGCGTGGGCATTGCGCGGGCGCTGGTCAACGACCCGATGCTGCTGCTGATGGACGAGCCCTTCGGCGCGCTCGATGCCATGACGCGCGAGACCATGAACGTCGAACTGCTGAAGCTGCGCGAACGCACCGGCGCCACGATCATGCTGGTGACGCACAGCATTCCGGAAGCCGTGTTCCTCGGCGACCGCGTGATCGTCATGTCGCCACGGCCAGGGCGCGTCACGCAGGTGATCGACGTCGACCTGCCAGCCGCCCGCACGCTGGAGCTCATCAACACCGAGCGGTTCGGCAGCCATGTCCGCGGCATCCGGGCCAACCTCAACGCCAGTGGAGGGCTCGACTGATGAGCACTGAAAACATCGACTTCGAGCCGCCCACGCCGTGGCTCACCCCCGCACGGCGCAAGGCGCTGATCGTGGCCGTCTTCGTGGCCGCGATTGCCACATGGCAGCTCGTGGTGAGCGCGTTGGGCATCTCGCACCTGATCTTCCCGGGGCCCGCGGGCGTGGCCCGCTCCATCTATGACGTCTTCTCGTCGGGCGAGGTGTGGCCGCACCTGTGGGTGACGCTCTACGAGATTCTTGCGGGCTTCGCGCTCGGCGCGTTCGCGGGCTTCCTGCTCGGCGCGCTGATCGGCCAGAGCGCATTGCTCGAACTGGTGCTCTACCCGTACGTCGTCGCGTTCCAGACCGTGCCCAAGGTGGCCGTGGCGCCGCTGTTCGTGCTGTGGTTCGGCTTCGACACCACGTCGAAGGTCGTGATCACCGCGACCATCGTGTTCTTTCCGGTGCTCGCCAACACGATCGTCGGGCTTCGCTCGGCGCCCAGGGACCAGATCGACCTGATGCGTGCATTCACGGCGTCTACCTGGCATGTGTTCCGCATGGTCCGGCTGCCGCATGCGCTGCCGTATGTGTTCGCGGGGCTCGACATCGGCATCGTGCTGGCCGTGATCGGCGCGATCGTGGGCGAGTTCGTGGGCGCCCAGGCCGGGCTGGGCTATCTCATCCTGCAGCGCAATTTCTCGATGGACGCGGCGGGCATGTTCGCGATCCTCATCGTTCTCTCGGCCATCGGCATCGTGCTGCATGGGCTGATGAAGGCGATTGCGCGGCGCGTGGTGTTCTGGGCGGATGCGTTCACCGACCTGTCTCGCGGCACATGAAGCAACAACACAACCCCTACAAAGGAGCAACGCAATGATCCAAGACGAACAGAAGCTCGAGGCACCCCGCAGGGCCTCCGCGCAAGAAATGCCGATTCTCGACCTGGGCCCGTGGCTGGCCGGCGGCCCGATCGGGCCGGTGGTCGAGCAGTTCAAGGCCGCATGCACCAACACCGGTTTCTTCTACGTCAGGAACCATGGGGTGCCGCAGGCCGTGATCGACGCCGTGTTCGACGCCACCCGCCGCTACATGTCGCTGCCGATGGAGGAGCGCCTGAAGGACCGGATCGACGAGCGCTTCCGGCGCGGCTTCATGCCCATGGGCGTCACGCAGCATCCGGGCCACAAGCCGGACCTGAAGGAGAGCTACGAACTCGGCATGGACCTGCCGCTGACAGACCCCGACGTGGCAGACGGGCGGCCGCTGCACGGCCCCAACCGCTGGCCTGCGGACAAGCCCTGGCTCGAGCCCGCGGCCATGGCGTACTTCAACGCCACCATCGCGCTCGGCCGCAACCTGCTGAAGATCTTCGCCTCGGCTGTCGGCAAGGAGGAAGGCTTCTTCCTGCAGTACGCCACCAAGCCGATGGTGCAGTCGCGGCTCTTTCACTATCCGCCGCAGGAGTCGTTCACCAACCTGGAGCTCGGCGCTGCCGCGCACACCGACTACGGCATGCTGACCGTGCTGGCACAAGACCCTATCGGCGGCCTTGAACTGTGTACGCGCGGCGGGGAGTGGGTGGCCGCGCCCTACGTCGAAGGCACGCTGGTCATCAACCTGGGCGACTTGGTAAAGGTGTGGACCAACGACGTCTACGTGTCCAACAGGCACCGCGTCGCGAATCGCACGGGCAAGGAGCGCTATTCGATCCCCACCTTCTTCAACCTCGACTACGACACGCCCGTGGCCTGCCTGCCCGAGTTCGCGCCCGGCGAAGGCGAGCCCACGCATGCGCCCATCAAGTCGGGCGACTACCTCGTGCGGCGGTTCGCGACCGTTCAGAAGTACAAGACGCCTGCAGAGCTTGCTGCTGCGGGGTAAGGGCTTCAGGCGGCGGGCCGCCGGTGTTCGGCGCGCTGCTCCGCCTCTTCCAGCGCAACCGTGAGTTCCGAGAGAAATGCGGCCACCGGTATCGGCAGGCTGCGGCCCTTGTGCACGCACAGCGCCAGGCGCTGCGGCCTGGCGCGCGGGTCTTTCAGCGGCACATAGGAGCCGGCCCTGGGACGCCCGAACGGGTCTTCCAGCGGCGTGGTCGTGAACGTGAGGCACATGCCTTCGGCCGCCACGTTGCGCATGAGTTCGTACGAATTGGTCTCCAGAGCGATGCGCGGCCGGATCTTCGCCTTGGCGAGCATCTCGTCGTACTGCTGCTTGGCCCACAGCGACGAGTCGAGCGACGACAGGCTGTACTCGGCGCAATCCGAAAGCCGCAGCGACTTGTAGCCCTCGAGCGGATGCCCGGTGGGCACCAGCACGTACAGCGGCAGCAACCGCGTATAGACCATCGAAAGATCCTGGAATGCGATGTCCCCGAAGGTGAAGCAGGCGTCGAGGTCGTCTTCCAGCAGCATCTCCGCCAGCGTGGGACTGCCGCTGACCTTCACGCTGAATGAGATGCCCGGATAGCGCTTGGCAAAGCCGGAGAAGAACTGCGGCATGAAGTCGCGTGTCAACGATTCGGGCATGCCGAAATTGACGTGGCCCCGCTTGAGACCCTGCAGTGCCTCGATCTCGGAATGCAGCCGCCCGGACTCCTTGACGATGTTCTTGTGATAGCGCATCAAGATCTCGCCGGCCGCCGTGAGCTTGACCTTGCCGCGCCCCTGGCGCCGCTCCAGCAAAGGTGCGCCCAGCGAGTCCTCGAGCATGGCGAGTTGCCTGCTGATGGCGGATGCCGCGACGTACAGGTTCTCGGAAGCCGCCCTGATCGAACCGGTGCGAACGACTTCGGCGAAGTACCGAAGCGAGGTCGTGGAGACAAGACTCAAGAAGAAACTCCGTGGGCTGGGCGCAAAGCGAAAGCGCCGCGGAGATTCTTGCACGCATCCCATCCGCATGGCGCGGCGAATGCGATGCAGGCGCCGTGCCTCAGCGAACGGTGAAGCGCGGCGCGCGCTTGGCTACGAACGCCGCCACGCCCTCGCGCGCATCGGCGCTGCCGGCACGTTCGCGCAGCAGCTTCTGCTCCAGCGCCAGATGCTCATCGAAAGCCCGGCCCGGCACACCGGCGCACAGGGTCTTGATGGCCGCGAACGACCCGCTCGCGCCATGGGCGAGCCGCGTGACGAGTGCTTCGGCGGCGGCTGCGAGTTCGGCATCCGCGTGGAGCGCATCGACGGCGCCCCACGCCAGGCAGCGCTGGCTGTCGATGGCATCGCTCAGCATCAGCAATTGCTGCGCACGCACCGGCCCCACGCGGCGCGCGAGGAAGTACGAGGCGCCCGCATCCGGCGACAGCCCGATGGCCGCGTAGCCCGTGCGCAGCTTCATCGATTCGGCGGCGAGCACGAAGTCGCCGCACAGCGCGAGCCCCACGCCGGCGCCGCCCACCGCTCCGTTCACCGCCACGACCAGCGGTGCCGGGTTGTTCGACAGGCGCAGCAATGCCGGATGCAGGCTGTCCAGCATCTCGCTCACCAACTCGGGCAGCGCCTCGCCGGCCGCCACGAATTCATCGATGGCGCCGCCGGCGCAGAACACCCTGCCCTCGCCGGTCAGCAGGACGACGCGCGGCTTCTGCGCCAGCACTTCGTCGATGGCCCGCACCAGCGCGCGCCCGTTCACCAAGCCAAGGGCATTCGCGCGCTCGGGCCGCTTCAGCACGATGCGGCCGATGCCCTCTTCCACGCCCCAGGCAATACCTTCGCTGATGTTCATGCTCAGACCCCCGTGAGCCCGCCGGTGCACATCAGCGTCTGCCCGCTCACGTAGTCGGATTCGGGCGCGCACAGCAGGTACACCGCGCCTGCGGCTTCTTCGGGCGTGCCGCCGCGTCCCAGCGGAATGGACTGCTCCATCATCGCCAGCAGCCCCGGGTTGATGCCCACCTTGATCTCGCGGCCCTCGATGTTCGCGGTGGTGGCCTCGGCGGTGCTCGCGGTCAGCCGCGTCTGGATGAAGCCGAAGGCCACGCAGTTGACGGTGACGTTCATGCGGCCCCACTCCTTGGCCAGCGTCTGCGTCATGCCGACGATGCCGGCCTTGGCCGCCGAATAGTTGGCCTGCCCCGCGTTGCCGAACAGCCCCGCCACCGACGAGATGTTGACCACCTTGCGCACAACGCGCCGGCCCGCCTCGGTCTCGGACTTCGACAGCGCGCGGATCACCGGCTGCGCTGCGCGCAGGATGCGGAACGGCGCCGTGAGGTGCACGTCGATCATGGCGTACCACTGCTCATCGGTCATCTTCTGCACCACGCTGTCCCAGGTGTAGCCGGCGTTGTTGACGATGATGTCGAGACCCTTGAATTCGTTCACCGCCGTGCCGACGAAGCGCTCGGCAAAGTCCGGTGCGGCCACGCTGCCGACGCAGGCCACCGCTTCTCCGCCGGCAGCACGGATGGCCTGTATGGTCTCTTCAGCCGGCCCGGTATCGAGGTCGTTGACGACGATGCGCGCACCTTCGGATGCGAGCTTGAGCGCGATGGCCCGGCCGATGCCGCGACCCGAACCTGTGATGAGGGCGACCTTGCCGCCGAGCTTGAGTGTCATGTCTCTGTTCTTTCTTCGGTTGATGTCAGCGCAGCGCGACGAGCGCCTCGCCCGCAATGCGCGTCTGCCCATACTGGTTGGCGCTGAGCACCTCGACGCGCACGCAGCGCTCGCCGTTGTGCTCGAGCTTCTCGACCACGCGCCCGCTGCACCGCACCGCATGCCCCAGGTGTGTGATGCCCTGGAAGCGCACGTCGAAACGGCGCAGTTGCGATTGGGGCGCCCACTGCGTGATCAGCCGCCCGAGCCACGCCATGCCCAGCATGCCCTGTGCGAACACGTCGGGCATGCCGGCCTTGCGCGCGAAGTCGGTGTCGATGTGAATGGGGTTGTGGTCCCCCGAGGCGCCGGCGAACAGCGCGAGCGTGGTGCGGTTCACAGGCGGCAGCTGCAGCGAAGGCAGCTCGTCGCCGATGTTCACGGCGTCGTAGGTCAGGGCATTCATCGGTGCGGGCTCCTTCAGTGGCGGCAGACGATCACCGTGCGCAGCTCGGCCACCAGTTCGTCGCGCTGGTTGGTGGCGCGCGATGTCTTGATGACGAATTCGAGCGCACCGTTCTTCTTGTCGTAGATGTCGGTGATGGTGGAGCGCACCGTCACCGTGTCGCCCACGCAGGCCGGCCGGTGATAGCTGAAGCCCTGCTCGCCGTGCAGCAGCTTCGACAGCGGAATCTGCAGGTCGGCCAGCAATCTGTCGGACGCACCCGAGTCGAGCTCGGCCGCGAACAGGAAGGTCGGCGGTGCGGGCAGGTCGAGGTAGCCGGCGTCACGCGCGGCGGCGGCATCGGTGTAGACGGGGTCGGTCTCGCCGATGGCCTTGGCGAAGAATTGCAGGCGGCTGCGCTCGATGGGCAGCACCGAAGGCGGCAGCTCGTGGCCGATCCATTTCTTGTCGATCATCGGGTGGCCTTTCTCAGACGCGCTCGTAGAGCGTCACCACGCAGGCGCCGCCCAGCCCGAGGTTGTGCTGCAGTGCCATCCGCGCACCCTCGACCTGCCGTTTGTCTGCTGTGCCCCGAAGCTGCTGGACCAGCTCCGTGCATTGCGCCAGCCCCGTGGCCCCGAGCGGATGCCCCTTCGACAGCAGCCCGCCCGACGGATTGGTCACCACCTTGCCGCCATAAGTGTTGTCGCCATCGACCACGAACTTCTCGGCGCCGCCCACCGGGCACAGGCCCAGCGCCTCGTAGCTGATGAGTTCGTTGTGCGCGAAGCAGTCGTGCAGCTCGACCACGTCCACGTCTTGCGGGCCGACGCCGGCCGCGTCGTACACCTTCTGCGCGGCTTCCTGCGCCATGCTGAAGCCGACCACCTCGCGCATGTCGCGGCTCTCGAAGGTGATGGGCCGGTCGGTGGTCATGGCCTGCGCCTTGATACGCACGCTGCGGTCCAGCCCGTGGCGTTCGGCAAAGCGGGCCGAGCACACGATGGCCGCGGCTGCGCCGCAGGTGGGCGGGCAGGCCATCAGCCGCGTCATCACGCCGGGCCACATGACGGGCGCGGCCATCACCTCGTCTTCGGTGACGACGGTGCGGAACAGCGCCACCGGGTTGTTCGACGCATGGCGGCTGGCCTTGGCGCGGATCTTCGCGAAGGTCGACATCTGCGTGCCGTACTGCTGCATGTGCGCGAGCCCTGCACCGCCGAAGTAGCGCAGCGCGAGCGGCACCTGCTCGTTGCCGACCAGCTCGTCGGTGATGCTTTCGAAATGGTCGAAGGGGCTGGGCCGGTCGTTGAACACCGCGCCGAGCGCGCCGGGGCTCATGTGCTCGAAGCCGAGCGCCAGCACGCAGTCGGCGGCGCCGCTGGCCACGGCCTGGCGCGCGAGGAACAGCGCGGTCGAGCCGGTGGAGCAGTTGTTGTTGACGTTGACGACCGGAATGCCCGTCATGCCCACTTCATACAGCGCGCGCTGCCCGGCGGTGGAGTCGCCGTACACGTAGCCCACGTAGGCCTGCTGCACCAGCTCGTAGCCGATGCCGGCGTCTTTCAGCGCCGCATTCGTGGCATGGGCGGCCATCTGCGGATAGGGCTGGTTGGCGCCCGGCTTGGTGAACGGGATCATGCCGACCCCGACGACATAGACGTCTTGACTCATGAGAGGCTCCTTGGAGGTTCGAATAAGAAAACAGACAGGCTCAGGCTACGCCTCGCTGGCGGTCTTGCCAAAAGGGTTCGCGCAGCTTTGTCTTCAGCACCTTGCCGGCGCCCGACAGCGGCAGCGCGTCGAGGATAGCCACGCTGCGCGGGCACTTGTAGTTGGCAATCAGCGTCTTGCAGTGCGCGATCAGCTCCTCGGGCTTGATTGCCTGCCCCGGCTTGAGCACCAGCGCGGCATGCACCGCCTCGCCCCACTCCTCGCTCGGAATGCCGATGACAGCGCAGGCGGCCACCGCGGGATGCTGGTTGATGGCGTTCTCTACCTCGGCCGAATAGACGTTCTCGCCGCCGCTGATGATCATGTCCTTCAGCCGGTCGACCACGAAGATGAAGCCGTCGTCGTCCATGTAGGCGCCGTCGCCGGTGTGCATCCAGCCGTCGCGCAGCGCGGCCGCCGTCTGCTCGGGCTTGTTCCAGTAGCCCTGCATCACGTTCGGGCCGCGCACGGCCACTTCGCCGACGGTGCCGCGCGGCACCTCCTTGTCGTCGGCATCGACGATGCGCACTTCCATGCACACGGCGGCGCGGCCCGCCGAGCGCAGCTTGCCGTGCTTGCGGCCTTCGGCCGTGTGGAAGTACGCGGGGTTGAGCGTAGCGATGGGCGACAGCTCGGTCATGCCATAGGCCTGCACGAACCCGACACCCGGAAAGGCCTCCATCGCGCGGTTCAGCACGGCCTCGGAGATTGGCGAGGCACCGTAGGTGATGTTCTTCAGGCTGCTCAGGTCGCGCGGCTCCCGCATGGCGGGGTGGTCCACCAGCATCTGGATCATGGTGGGTACCAGCAGCAGGCTGGTGACGTGGTCACGCTCGATGGCGTTGAGCACGCCCTCGGGCGTGAACATCGGAATGATCGCGTGCGTGTTGCCCGCAAACCAGTGCGGCGTGGCCAGGCCCATGTCAGCCAGGTGGAACATCGGCGCGGCATGCAGGTAGCAGCCGCCGGCCGGGGCCAGGCCTTCGGCCTGCGCTGCGAGTGCCGAGTTGCAGATGTTGGTGTGGCTCAGCATCACGCCCTTGGGGAAACCGGTGGTACCGCCGGTGTAGAAGATGCCGGCCAGGTCCTCGCCACGGCGCACGGCATCAGGCACCGGCTGGGCGGCGTCGATCAGGCCTTCGTAGCTGTGCATGCCGGGCGGCACCGGGCCGTCGCCGCAGTAGACGACTTCGCGCAGGCTCTTCGACTGGCCGCGCATCTGCTCGACCACGGGCCGGAAGGTCTCGTCGACCAGCAGGATGCTGGAGCCCGAGTCTTCCAGCGAGTAAAGAATCTCGGCGGCCGACCAGCGGATGTTGCAGGGGTTAAGCACGCCGCCGCCCCAGGGCACGGCCATCTGGTATTCGAGATAGCGGTCGGAGTTGAGCGACAGCATGGCAACGCGGTCGCCCGCCTGCATGCCCAGCCGCTGCAGCGCGCCAGCAAGGCGCGCGACCCGTTCGGCAAAGTCGCGAAAGCTCCGTGCACGGCCGGCAAAACGCACGGCGATGGCATCGGGGCGCTGCTGCACGGCCCGGTGAAGGCCCTGGGTGAGGTACATGGGTTTGTCTCCGTCTCGTTCTTGTGTAGCCGCATGGTAGAAATCCGGCGGCTGCCCGGCGATTGCACTTCGCTTCGATCGCATGGCAGAAAACGTCAATCGACAGAGAGATGCTGCAACCGCCCGTCACCATTCCGATCGCCTTCGTCCACGGCATGCTGTCGGGCATTCGTGCGCGCGGCGGCGAGGCGCTGGTCGATATCGACACGACACTGGAAGACGCGGGCATCGCACCCGCGTTGCTCGACGAAACCGGCGCGCGCATCACCGCCGAGCAGTACGTGGCGCTCTTCGCACTGCTGATGGACCGGATGGACGACGAGGCACTGGGCTTTCTCACCCGGCGCCTGCGCCGCGGCAGCTTTGCGCTGATGACGCGCTCCACGCTGGGCGCGCGCACCTTCGAGGTGGCGCTGCGCCGTGTGGCTCACACCTTCAGCCTGCTGCAGGACGACCTCTCGCTGGTGCTGCTGCACGAAGGCCCGCTCGCGGGCTTCGGCGTGAGGCTGAACATCCAGCCCGCCACGCACCAGAACTTTCTGCACGAGCTGATGCTGCGGGTGTACTGGCGGCTGTTCGCGTGGCTGCACGGCGGCCGGCTGGTGGCGCGCCGCTTCGACTTCGGTTTCGAGCTGCCGCCCTATGCGGACGGCTACGCCAAGGTGTTCCCGGGGCCGCTGCAGTTCGGCCAGCCGCTGTCGGCCGTGTGGTTCGACGCCAGCGCGCTCGAAACGCCGGTGCACCGCGACGCGCAGGAGATGCAGGTTTTTCTGGCGGCCGCGCCGGCCAATGTGATCCTGCCGCGGCTGGCCGAGCAGGCGGTGAGCGCGCGGGTGCGTGCGGTGCTGCAGCAGCACCGCCCGGCATGGGCCGACCTGGCGGCCACGGCGAGCGTGCTGCACATGTCGGTCAGCACGCTGCAGCGGCACCTGGCGACCGAGGGCACCTCGTTCCAGGCGCTGAAAGACCAGTTGCGGCGCGACCTTGCCATCGTGCGGCTCAACACCAGCACCGTGCCGCTCGCGGCACTGGCCGAGGAGCTGGGCTTTGCCGACAGCGCGGCGTTCCAGCGGGCGTTCAAGGCGTGGACGGGCGGCGCGCCGGGGTCGTACCGGCGAGCCGGACCGCCCCCCTGACTACCCTGCGGCGCTCCCGCCAGCGCTCGGCGCCTTTGCTCCCTTCAGGCGAAGGCGACGCAGCAACGCGCGGAGAGGCTCGGCGAAGTGCCCGGGCGTCGGTGCGGCAGGCGGTAGAGCTTGCACACCGGGCGAGGCCTTGGCGATATCGGCTGCGTGCAACTGCAGCAGACGCAAGGCCATCTCAAAGTCCGGCCGGTCGATCTCGAAACGCTGCTCCACGTCGGCGGCGTCAGCCGGGCCGAAGACATAGCTGATGGCCTGCCCCATCGCCTGGCAGATGCCCGACTGGAGAAAACCAGGATGGATGGCGCTTGCCCTGAGCGCGCAGACCACCGCCCCAGCTGGCGAGAAGATGCTGTTGTGAAGGCCTGAGCCATATTCGCCAATGATCTGGCGCGCCCCCTTGAACAAGGCGATCTGCTGCAGCAGCGGCATCTGTTCCGGTTGCACGATGCGAAAGCCTGCGGCTTGCGCCCAGATTTCGACATCCTCGCGGTTCACCAGCATCCTGCCGTCCCGGCCAGCGGCGCGGCGCGATAGAAAAATGCGCTCGCAGTCCGGCGGAGGCACCAGCGGCCCGTTTCCAGCCTCGATCCGTGCGAGCAGAAACTTCGCCGCCTCTCCCAGCGCGGGATGAGCACGGCTCGCGCACCGCGTGAGCGTGGGCGCGATCAGCCGGCGCAGGTGCAGCGTCTCCGAGTAGGGCTCATAGCTGACGAGTTGCTTCTCGCCGATACCCAGGAGGGCAAGCAGTTGCAGCGCGAACGCAGGTGTGTTGCGCGGGATCAGGTACTGCGCACGATCGATGTCTATACCCGCAGCCTGCAGGACGAACAGCTTCGGCAGGAAATCCGCGATCCAATGGCCCCAGATCAGATGGCCCGGCCCCGCCAGCATGACAACCGGCTCGGCGATGGAGTGCGCAGGTGCGCGATGCGCGCTGAGCTCACCATAGAGAGCGCACTCCCTGACGGCATCTTCGCTCATATTCATGCGTTCCGACACCAAGAAACGTCCATCTCGCGCGATCAACCCATGCGAGGTGACGTCGACTTCTTCCAGTTCGAACACGCCCACGGGCTGCAGATGCTGCTCGCCGTAATAGAACTGGCCAACTGAAGCGGGAACGCCACCAAGGGTGAAGAGCGGCGAAAGCGCGCTGGATGCCTGGGCTGCCCGCAACTCGCGGTAAGTCACTCCGTGACTCGCTGGCGTGAGATGTTCAAAACCAATCTTTTCTTCGGTCATCGGCGTGGTCTACAAAAATGACTACAGACTGCAGTCAATACGAAACTGAAAAGGAGCGATCGGTAGCGGTACCTTTTGCGCCACGAAATGCAATCCCCCGGCGCGTGGAGAGCACTTCAAGATGCGATATCGAGGTAAAATTTATTACCAAAGAATTCGAATCCATACCGGAACTCCCTACCCTGGATCGCACCCCAATGACCAATCTACAGCCTGCAAGTGTACCCAGTTTCAGTCATTGGGAAATTCCTTCCCAGTACAAATATCCATTCGTGAAACCGAAGCTTCCAGCGCTCGGCAGACTGGAGAAATATTTCGAAAAGTCGCGTCAGGCCGGGTATTTCTCGAACTTCGGGCCGGTGTCCTATTGCTTCGAAGAAGCATTGAAATCATATTTTCCCGGGCGCCAGCCCATCACTTGCGCCAATTGCACGGTCGGATTGTCCGCGGCGCTCGTGGCTCTCAGGGTGCAGGGCGCGGTGCTCGTTCCAGCCTTCACGTTTGCGGCAACCGCCTCCGCCGTGCGGGCGGCTGGCCTGGATGTCGTGCTCGGCGATATCGACCCCAGAACCGGCGTACTTGACGCGGACGGCGTTGAAGATGCAGTTCAGAATAAAGGTTGCCGTGCCGTGATCGCAGTGCGTCCCTACGGCATATGGTCGGACCTTTCTCCTTTGGAAATGGCGTGCAGGAAATCGGGCGTTCCTCTCATCGTCGACGGCGCGGCTGCACTGGGAGTCACGAAAGAAGTTATTTCCGACTACAGCTTGCCGGACAGTATCGAGGTTTTTTCCCTCCACTCGACGAAGCCCTTCGGGGTTGGCGAAGGAGGGCTCATCGTGGCACCCGCCCGGTACGAGGACGATTTGCGGTCGGCGTTGAATTTCGGCCTGTGGGCCGATGGACGAATTCCTCGCGGCAGCGGCTTCAATGGAAAAATGGACGAACTTACCGCATCGATGGCATGTGCAACGCTCGAGGACATTCCCGCCAGAATCAAGGAAAGGCAGGATTACGCTGCCAAGCTCAATCGATTTTCAATGAAGCACGGCCTCGTGACTTTTTGCGCCGAAGGTTCCGAGCGAATTGCGCCATGGCAATGCTTTCCAATTCGACTTCCCAAAGAAAAGAGTGCCGACCGTGTCGTCGCCTTGTGCGCAACTTCGGGTTTGCAGGTTCGACGCTACTACCACCCTCTCGGGCCCATTGCGACCGATGCCGAATCATTTCCGGCGGCGGCTTTTCTTTCAGACAATACGGTATGCCTGCCCGTTTACGACGACTGCGAACCCGATACGGCAGAAAAAGTCTGGGAAATATTCTGGAAGGCCGTGTCGCAAAAATAGAATCAGCGCATTTTTCTTTTCATTTTTCAGATTGCGGCAGAGCATCGGCAGGATGTCCGCGTCAAACCCCTTGGCGCCGGCGGCCGACATACATGCCTCGCCCGACCAGCCCCTTCGCGTCGTAGCTCACCTCCAGGCCGGCAGCCGCAAACGCGTCAAGGTACTGCTCGTGGGTGAACAGGCCCAATCGGTGCTCTTCCTTGAAGTGATCGACGCTTTGCGGCGTGCCCACCAGGTAGTTGATATCGAGCACGGAAACCAGACCAACCTTCTGCGCGATGTACATCCAGCTGATCTTCAGGTCCTTTTCATCGACGTGGTTGGCGGTGATGTGTCCGCTCCAGTAGGTTTGCGGAGAGAACCAGGGCTCGACGACCACGAGACCGCCCGCAGCCGCATGCGCGGCCATGTTCCTGATTGCCGCCTGCATGCGTTCCAGCGTTTCCGCATAGCCGATCGCGCTGAAGAGACAAGTCACGACATCGAAGGTCTTGCCCAGTGAGAACGCGGCCATGTCGCCCTGGTGGAAGGTGCGATGGGGCAACCGCGCGCGGGCAACCTCGAGCAACTCAGGGCTGATGTCGAGGCCTTCGATCATGGCCAGATCGCGGTCGATGAATTCGCAATGCTTGCCCGTGCCGCACGCCACGTCCAGCAGCGACTGCGCATTCGGAGCCTGTTCCTGGATCAGCGCCCGCAGCTTCGCGCTGGCGCCGGCATAGTCGACGAAGCTGTAGATCGCGTCGTAGTATTTCGCGGATTTGGAGTACATCTGTAAGTGGTGTGAGCGGCCGGTTTTCAGGCGCGGTAAGGGGGAAAGAAAGCAGTGGGCGCCGCAACGTGCGCTTCGCACAACCGGTTGAAGATGTCCGGCCTGTACACCTGCTTGAGCGCGCCGAGGGGACACTTCCTCGGGCCGAAGCGCTCCTTGAATTGCGCCACACCGTCGTCGCGTCGGATACCGCCGCCGAGGTTGAGCAGCGCAACGCCGAGGCCCTTGAGCCGCTGGATGCCGCCCCAGATCAACGCCGTCATAGTCCCGCGGCCCGCGGGCGGAATCACCACCAACGACATGTCGGCGCAGAAATCGGAATAGCCGTACAGCGCCGCGGCAACGATGTCACCGTCGATTCGAACCCCGATAGCGAGAGTGTTGTCCGCATGGCCCAAAGCCTCGAGGCTGCGCGCATTCAGCCGTGACTGGCCGCTGAAGTTCTTGCTTTCCATGAACTCGTCGGCGTTTTCCATCAGGAAGGCAAGGAGCGCCTGCCGATCGTCGACGAGGCTGGCATCGCTGCGCTCGAAGGCCTTGAGCACGCGCCGCGGGTTCTGCGACATGGCGTCGAGCAGCGCCTGCTGCGGCGCACGCAAGTCGAGCACGTAGAGGTCGTTGTGCGCGGCATATTCCGGCAGGCTCGCACACTCCGCAGGGGCAAACAGCGGATGGACGGTGATGTAGCCGCACACATAGCCTTGCTGCCGTGCAAACGCCACCCAGCGGTCGTATCCGGCGCCCGCTTGCAGCGCAGCGCCGGCCAGGCCGGACAGGCCGTAGGGCGTGACCACGTCGAGATGGCCCTGAAAGCTACGCTCGCAGATCGGCGACACCACGCGAAGCCCCGGCGTTTCGTCGGTGTAGAGAAAGGTCGGCAGGCCAGTCGTCAGCTCGACTGCGGCACAGCTCTCCCAGGTGTGTCCGAATCCGTGGGGAATGCCTTCGAGCGCACCGCGCCAGCCGTCCCGGTCGGCCAAGGGGATCTTCCTGACCATGGGGACACCCGATGCCATGCGCGCCGCCGAATCATCCACGACCGGCTCCCGGCGCACGGTAGGCGGGGAAATAGCCACCGGACTCTTCTTGCGGGCTGGCCTCGCTCAGGCAACGATAGGCTGCCCGGTCACCGATGCGCCCGCCCAGGTATGCCGGCAGCTGCCGCGTTGCCCAGCCCCCCTTGAAACGACTCAGCCCATCCGCGGCGTCGCCTGTGACGCCCGCGCCGGCGCCGAGGTTGATGCAGGCGAGGCCGAGTTCCGCGAAGTGCTCGATTGCCGCACTGAACATGGCGAACGAGGCCCGGTGGGCATAGCCCTGCTCGCTGTACGCGCCGAGGTGGTAGTAGGCGTGGCGCTCGTTCGCGAGCCACAGGGTCATGCCGACGGTATCGCCGTTGCGCACGGCCCGCAGCGCGGTCAACCCCGGCAAGCCGAGCTGGGCGACCAGGCTCTGCGCCGAGAAATCGGCGGCGCCCGAAATGTCGTGCCGCTCGGCCAGCGCGCCGTAAAGGCTCAGCCACTCGGCGGCGAACGCGGCGGGTTGGGCACAGACTTCGACATCGACCGCGTCCATGGCGAGCTTGATGTTGCGCCGATGATGGCTGGAGACGGCCGCCAACGCATCGCCGAGCGGGTTCAGGTCGACAACGTTGTGCATCTTGTAGATTTTCAGCAGATCCGGAAAAGCGAGGCGCAGCGTTTCTTCGTCGGTGTCATGCAGCGGATCGATCACGGCGGTCACGCTGACCAGGCTGTCGTCGAGCGCGGCCAGATCGTACGGCAGCAGCGCCCAATCGTGGCAACCGAAAAGCGGGTAGCACGCGCGCGCGTCCCGGCGGCCCGTGGTGCCGACGACGTGGCTAAGCAGCCAGCCGCCCGAGCGCTGCAGCGGGATCGGCGCGGCCCCCTGTGCCACCGCTTCGGCATAGCGCCTGCAGGCGTAGGGACTTGCGATGCCGCGCCGGACCGCCGCGCTGTCGTCAGTCAAGAAACTCCTCGCCTTCCTGCGCCACGAAGGAGGTTTCACCATAGTTCTTGTAGTAGCGCGTCAATGGTTCGCGAAGAAAGTGCTTGTTCGGACGAAGGTAGTTGATCCGCCGCGCGAAGTTCCAGTCGCCCGGCTCCTGCACCCTGTAGGCGCGAACGTCGAACGGAAGGATTTTGAACCATCCATGGTGAAACACCATCGAGGTGCCGACCTCGCCGTGCTCGAAACGCCCATTGCCATGGGGCACCCAGGAACCGTCGCGCTGCAGGAACCAGAAGCTGTGCCAGATGAAGTCCGCCCGTGTCTCGCGCGAAACATCGATCAGCCGTTCGATCCGATGCAGCTCGAAGGCGTCGTCGTCGTCGAGGTAGGTGATGAAGCTGCCCCTCGAAAGAGGGCGAGCCACGTTGGCCGGCTCGGTACCGGCAACCAGCCAGCGGTCGCGCCCGGGCCGCGGATAGGGCCCGCGGCGGGGCATGTTGTGGAATTCGATGCGCGGGTCGTTCAACGCGCGCAGGCGTTGCTCAGTGTCGTCGGTGCAATGATCGCCAACGACGAGGATCTGCAAATTCTCATGGGTCTGGTTCATCACCGACGCCAGGCAGCGCTCGATCAGCAGGTCCGGCCGGCCGGCCGTCGCGATGCTGACCGTGACCAGGGGCGCCGGCTCCTCGAAGACCGCCTGGTAGGACTTCGTGTGACGCACCTTCTCGAACTCGTCCCTGAAGTGCGCCATTCCTTCGACCTCGCCCAGCAGGTGATCGACGCGCTGCTGCTCGTGGGCCAGCTTGTACTCGAGCTGGGAGATTCGACCCAGGGCGTCCTCGAGGTAGGGGTCGACCGAGCCGCGCGGCGCGCGTCTTTCGGAGCGGCCGAATTCCACATAGTGCGCTAATGGATTGACACCGGCCGCCGCCACGTCGGGGTACTTCACCAGGTACCAGTCGCCATCGAAGTAGGGATTGGGCCAGAGCCCCAGGAAGACGCCCTCGGTCACGTAGTGCGCGACAAGGTCCGACGGCAAGGCCATGTTCGCCAGCTGCGAGGTGTACCAATGCGCATCGAACAAGCCGCTGCGGCGGATCAGGGCATAGGCCGTGCGCTGGGATTCCGTGAACGAGGCCGGTGCTTGCATCTCACGCATGAGCCACCTTCGGACGAACCGAGGACAGCTTCTTGATGGCCGCGGGCAGTGCAAGCACGGCGGGCGGTGCGGACACGGCCGCAGGAGGGGCGTCCGAGCCGAGGATCAGCGAGAGACTCGATGCAAAGGCCTGCGCACTGTGGTCGCGCGCCACGCGAGCGCGTGCCGCCGCGGACTGCGCAACCCACATGGCCGCCTGCTCGTGCAACTCGACCGCGTTCTCCGCGAAGCTGTCGGCCAGGGCCGCGGTGCGGATTTCCAGCGGTACGGACCAGTCGAGCTGCTCGGCCATGAGCGGGGTGGCCACCACCGGCAGCCCCGCGGCCGATGCATCGAGGATCTTGATCGGGATGCCTGCTGCAAAGTGAATCGGCGCGACGAAGACACGCGACGAAGCGAACACGCTCGACAGGTCCTCCACGGCACCGAGGATGCGCACGCCGGGCGCCATCAGCTCCGCGCGATCCTGCCCCACATGCCCGACGATGTCCAAGGTCGCATCCTTGATCCGCGCCCGGATCTGCGGCCAGACCTCCTTGATGAACCAGGCCAGGCCGACCCAGTTCGGCGCGGACGGCTCCAGCAGCCGGCCCACGAACAAGAATCCGCGGCGCCTCTCGAAAGGCACCATGGCGCCCACGTCCTTCACTGCATGGCTGAGCACGCTCACAGGCACCTTCAGGCGGTTGCGGAACTGCACAGCCTCGAGCTCGTTCACGCAGATGACGGCATCGGCGTCCAGCGCGAGCGAGACTTCCTCGCTGATCGCTTCCTGCGTGGCGGACGGCTGTGTCGCGCGTCCCGCCCACGTCGCCTCGAGCGCGGCGCGCGTGGCGAACAACGCCTCCGCGTCGTAGACGATCCGGGTGCCTCGCAGAAGATGCGGAGAAAACTCCAGCACCTTCGACACCAGGCGCATGTTGTCGGGCCGGCTGACGATGGCCGCATCGTAGTAGCCGTGGCGCTCCTGCAGGAACTCCGGCAGGCGCATCACCGTCCGGTCGACGATGAACTCGACGTCGGGGTTGAATTCCGCGCGTACCCGGGCCCAATCCGTGTTCGGGTTGTGCAGCGAGAAGAACGTGACCGCCCAGCCCGCCTGCGACGCCGCATTGATCATGGCCCTGCAGCGCGGATAGCCCGACCCCAGGGATTCGAACGGCACCTCGTTGTCGATGACCAGCAGACGCCCCATGCGAGGCTTCGAAGCGGTGCGGGCAAACAGTACGTTGGGTGCGCTCGGCGGCAGGCAGCTGGTTCGAAGAAAGCGCGCATGCCTTTCGCGCAGTTTCTTCTGGTTCCTGATGCTCTGCTCGATCGCATCGCCGCGCTTGCTCTCGCTGCCGAACTCGAAGTGATCGACGCAAGCCCCTGGCTCGTAGACCACGCGAAGGCCCCGCTCGCGCAGCCGCAGGCAGTAGTCCACTTCTTCGTAGTAGGCCGGCGCATAGCGCTCGTCGAAGCCGCCCAGGCCGTGCCAATCGCTCAGCTTGGTCATCAGGAACGCACCCGAGCAATAGTCCACGTCGCGCACAAACATGACCTCGTCGGTCTCGGCAGCCATGCCGCGGCAATACCCCTGCGTGCTTGCGTCGGCCCAGACCAGCGCGCCGGCCTCCTGCAGCAGGCCGGTGGTGTGGACCAGACGGGCACCGACCGCGCCGACATCGGGCGCCGACCGCAGGCGCTCCCACGCCGCACGCAGCGTGCCCGCGCGCACGAAGGCGTCGCTGTTGAGCAACAGCAGGGCCTGGCCCTTGGCCTGCGGTGCGGCCTCGTTGCAGCCCCGCAGGAAACCGATGTTGGATGCGCTGTTGATGACACGCACACCGTCGGCCCGCGCCAGCAGTTCGGCAGTGCGGTCGGTCGAGGCGTTGTCGAACACGATGACCTCGAAAGGCGGCGTGTCGGCAAGCTTCATCTCCGCCGCAAGCGCGCGCAGGCACTTGAGCGTGAAGTAGGCAGCGTTCCAGGTGACGACCAGCACCGAGATCAGCGGGGGCCGTTCGCTGCGCAGCGCGAGGCGCTCACCCGCGTCGAGGAAGCACTCCAGCTCGCGCTGTGCCTCTTGCATGGCCAGTTGCTTCGGCGTGAGGGGCGTCGCCTCTTCCGCAATGGCGACAGCCGCCTGCGCGACAGGCACGACGCAAGGAATCCCGGAGGGAGCGGTGGTCTGCACAGGTGCCGGCGCGGGTGCAGGAGCCGCTTCCGCGGGCTGCGTGGCCGCGCTGCTCTTTCGCGCACGCCGGGCCGCCAGCTTCTTTCCGAGCTGGCCCGTCGCCGTCCACCAGATGGCCTTGATGCCGCGGCGCGCGACCGTCCTGAGGCGCGGATGGGCGGCCAGCTGCCGCGAAGCGAAAGCGCGCACCCTCGGGAAGCTTGCGCTGAGGTCGCGCAGCGGCGCGGTCACGCGCCAACTGGTCGATGCCAGCACGCCGTGCAACCGCGCCGAAGTGTCATCGAGCCCCGACGCTGCGTGCGCCAGTTGGTGCCGGGTTTCGGCCAACTGGGCGGAGAGCCGGGCCAGCTCGGCGCTGGCTGCGTTCTGCGACTGCTGGACCGTCTCACTCCATGCGCGGGCCTCTTCGAGCGCCTTGTGCTTCTCCTTCAGGCCCGCTGCCAACGTATGCGCATAGCCTTCGGCGCGCTGGAGTTCGTTCAGGAGCGCCTGAGCTTGTTGCTGAACGTTCTGCAGCGCCTGGTTCCTGTCGTTGAGCGCCGCCTCCAGCGAACGTGCGTAGCCGCCCGCGCGTTCCAGCTCGGCCCTGACCTCCCTGCTGTCCTGTTGCAGCGCGGCGACCTGGCCCACCGCCGCGAGCATCTGCTCGACGGCTGTGTCCTCCACGAAAACGCTGGCGGGAATGGCGGGCAACTGCTCGCCGAGGGCGGCAACGCCGAGCAGATACTTGGCCCTGACGACGCCGCGCCCCATCTCGTAGTGGTCGCCGCCGCGGCGCTCGAAGGTGAGCAGTTCCTGCATGACGGAATCTGGCTGGGCGAGCACAGAGCCGGCCAGCATGCGCTGTCCGCAGATCGCTACGCTCGGGAAATGGCTGCGCAGCACTGCGTCGAATTCCTGATGAGTCAACTCGTGCACGTGGTAGGGATTGGGCTCGGTGTTCGAGATCGAATACACGTTCAGGTCAGGCGTCGAGACCAGCAGGAATCCGTTCGGCCGCAGCACCCGGCGTACCTCCTTGAAGAAGGCCTCGTGCTCGTAGAAGTGTTCGAGGGTCTCGAACGAGACCACGGCGTCCACGCAGTGGTCGGGCGCGGGAATCCGGCGGGCATCGCCCTGCACGTACCGCAGGTTGTCCGCGGTGTACTCGCGCTTGGCGTGATCCACCGTTTCCTGGGACAGTTCCACGCCCACGACCGACTTCGCGCTCTGCGCCAGCAGCGCGGAGCCGTACCCTTCGCCGGACGCCACATCGAGTACGTCGAGGCCCCTGCACATCTCGCGGGCAACAAAGTACCTGTGCAGGTGCTCGATTTCCACTTCCCCGCGCGCGATCGTGGTGAAGCGCTCGCCGGTCCAAGACAGCCCCTTGCGGGGTTGAGGCCTTCTGAAAATCTCGCCCATTCAATGCCACCTTTGTAACGATGCGGGCCCGACCCGTCGGCCCGATCCACACTGCAGCGCCGTTGCTGCAGCAGTTGTCGCCTACCCCCCGCGATGGCCGGCCTCGCGAGGTTTCAGCAGGACCGAAACCGTTAACGAGAAGCCAAACGCGCACCACATTTGTGCGTAAGCTTTATGAATGTTTATTTTTGTTAACAAAAATACATCCCGCCATCCCATATATCGGTGAATTTTGTAAACTTTTGGACTATTCCAAAGATTCCGGGAGCTTCTGCAATTACGGGATGCAGCGCGCGACAATCCCGCGCATGGCAACCTCTTCCGATCTCCCGCCTCTCAACCGCCAGTTCGTCGCCCATTTCGGCGAGATGGGCAGCAAGTGGGGCATCAACCGCACCGTCGGGCAGATCTATGCGCTGATCTTCTTGTCGGAGCGCGCGCTCAACGCCGACGAGATCGCCGAACTGCTCGAGTTCTCGCGCTCGAACGTCAGCATGGGCCTGAAGGAGCTACAGGCCTGGCGGCTGGTGCACCTGCGGCATCACCCGGGCGACCGGCGCGAATACTTCGAGGCGCCTTCGGACGTGTGGGAAATCTTTCGCGTACTGGCCGAGGAGCGCCGCCGCCGCGAGATCGAACCCACGCTCTCGATGCTGCGCAACGCCCTGCTCGAATCGCCCACGAGCGACGCCGAGCGCCATGCGCAGGAGCGCATGCGCGAGATGCACGACCTGATCGACCGACTGATGAAGTGGTTCGACGACGTGCAGCGGCTCGCGCCCGAGACCGCCATGAAGCTCATGGGCATGGGCGCGACCGTGACGAAGGTGCTGACGCTCAAGGACCGCATCACCAGCGGCGCAGCGTCGAAGAAGAAGGCGGCCGAATAGGCCTGCCTGGAGTCTCTAAAGCCGCTCCTGCCCCGCCGGCGATTCGGGCGTTCCGAGCTTGGCCTTGCGCACGGCCTCGTCGTCCATGAGTTCGTACCACATCGCATTGAGTACGGCGAAAGCGGCTGCCAGCGGCAGGCCGAGGATCCAGGCGAAGTACCACATCTTTTCTCTCCTCTGTTCGTTCAGTAGGCGTGGCCGCTCTCATCGCGGATGGCCTGCTCGTCGACCTTGCCCCACAGCACGTGATAGACCCAGCTGGTGTAGGCCACGATCAGCGGAATGAAGAAGGCCGTGACCACCAGCATGATGAACAGCGTGAGGTGGCTCGACGATGAGTCCCACACCGTGAGGCTGGCGCGCGGATCGATCGACGACGGCAGGATGAACGGGAACATCGACGCTCCCACGCTCAGGATGATGCCGGCGATGCCGAGCGCCGCCGTCAGCAGCGCGAGCACCGGGCGGCGCAGCACGAGCCCGAGCAAAGCACCCAGCGCGCCGACGAAGCCGGCTGCCGGTGCGGCGAGCGTCCACGAGTGCGCCGCGTAATTGGCGGTCCATGCGCCTGCGTGCAGCTGGACCGTCTTCAGCATCGGGTTCGACGGCCCCACCGCATCGACCACGCTGCTGATGCGGTAGCCGCCGATGCTCGTTGCCAGCAGCACACCGGCCAGCGCGTACAGCGCGATGGTGAGCACCGCCGCAACCATGCCGTAGGTGCGAGCGCGCTCGGCCACCGGCCCGGCAGTCTTCAGCAGCAGCCACGAGGCACCATGCATCACCAGCATCGCCACCGACACCAGCCCGCACAGGATCGCGAACGGATTCAGCAGGCCGAAGAAGCTGCCGTCATAGAAGATGTGCATGTCGGCGCTGAAGCGGAACGGCACGCCCTGCAGCACGTTGCCCACGGCCACGCCGCAGATCAGCGCAGGCACGAAGCCGCTGAAGAACAGCACCCAGTCCCAGCGCGCGCGCCATTGCGGCGACTCGCGCTTGCTGCGGAACTTGAAGGCCACGGGCCGCAGGATCAGCGCCGTGAGAATCACGAACATCGCCAGGTAGAAGCCCGAGAAAGACACGGCGTACAGCTGCGGCCATGCCGCGAAGATCGCGCCGCCACCGAGGATCAGCCACACCTGGTTGCCTTCCCACACCGGGCCCACGCTGTTGATGACGACGCGGCGTTCGATGTCGTTGCGCGCGGCAAAGGGCAGCAGCATGCCGCTGCCCAGATCGAAGCCGTCGGTCACGGCGAAGCCCACCAGCAGCACGCCGATCAGCAGCCACCAGATGATGCGCAGGGTGTCGTAGTCGAGGAGTGTGTGGAGGATCATGCTGCGCTCCCGGTGGAAGGAGAAGGAATGGCCGCGCCTGCGTGGGCCGGCGGAATGTGCGAAAACGTGTCGCCCTCGTCGGGAGCGTGCTCGGCTTCAGGCCCCTTGCGGATGGCCTTGAGCATCAGCTTCATCTCGATGATGAGCAGCGTGGTGTAGATCGCGATGAAGCCCGCGAGCGTGAGCAGCAGCGTCTTCACGCCGAGGTTCGACACGGCCACTGCGGTAGGCAGCACGCCTTCGATCACCCACGGCTGGCGGCCGAACTCCGCCACCAGCCAGCCCGACTCGATGGCAATCCAAGGCAGCGGAATCGCGAACACGGCGAGCTTCAGCAGCCAGCGGTAGCTGTCGAGCTTGCGGCGCGCGGAGAGCACGAAGAAGGTGCCTGTCAGCAGGATCAGCAGCATGCCGATGCCCACCATCACGCGGAACAGCCAGAACAGCGGCGCTACTTGCGGCACGGTGTCCCATGCGGCCTTGGTGATCTGCTCGTCGGTGGCCTGGCGCGGGTCGTCCACATAGCGCTTGAGCAGCAGCGCGTAGCCCATGTTGATGCCGTTGTCCTCGAAGTCGCCGCGCACACCCTGCGTTACCTTGCCGGTGCCGCCTGCCTCGCGGATCTTCTGCAGCGCGTCGTAGGCCTTGAGGCCTTCTCTGATGCGAGCCTCGGCACGCTTCACCAACTCGTCGATGCCGGGCATCACCGTGTTGAGCGAGCGCGTGCCGATCAGCCCCATCACCCCGGGAATGTGGATGGCGTAGTGCGTCTCGCGCGCCTCCTGATCGGGGAAGCCGATGACGGTGAATGCGGCAGGCGCAGGTTGCGTCTCCCACATGGCTTCGATGGCGGCCAGCTTCATCTTCTGGTGTTCGCCGGAGAGATAGCCGCTCTCGTCGCCGAGCACAGCCACCGACAGCGCGGCGGCCAGGCCGAACGAGGCCGCGACCGTCATCGAGCGCTTGGCCAGCTCGAGGTGACGGCCCTTGAGCACATACCAGGCCGACACGCCGAGCACGAACACGGCGGCGCACACGTACCCGGCCGACACGGTGTGCACGAACTTGGCCTGTGCCACCGGGTTGGTCAGCACCGCAAAGAAGTCGGTCACCTCCATGCGCATGGTCTGCGGGTTGAAGGCCGCGCCCACGGGGTTCTGCATCCAGCCGTTGGCAATGAGGATCCACAGCGCCGAGAAGTTGGAGCCGATGGCCACGGCCCATGTCGAGATCAGATGGCCCACCTTGGAGAGCTTGTCCCAGCCGAAGAAGAACAGGCCGACGAAGGTGGCCTCCATGAAGAAGGCCATCAGCCCCTCGATGGCCAGCGGCGCGCCGAAGATGTCGCCGACGTAGTGGCTGTAGTAACTCCAGTTCATGCCGAACTGGAACTCCATCACGATGCCGGTGGCCACGCCCATCGCGAAGTTGATGCCGAACAGCACGCCCCAGAATTTCGTCATGTCGCGCCAGATCACGCGGCCGGTCATCACGTAGACCGTCTCCATGATGGCGAGGATGATCGAAAGCCCGAGCGTCAGCGGCACGAACAGGAAGTGATACAGCGCCGTGACGGCGAACTGCAGGCGCGATAGCGCGACGATGTCGAGGTCCATGGGGGTTCTTCCTTTGTGTTCCCTGTTTTTTCTTTTGCGAGTTCAGTCGGGGCGCAGGCTGCGCAGTGCGGCGTCGAAGGCTTCGGTGCCGCGCCGCAGGTCGGCGACGACGCGGCCCTGGCGCATGCACACGAGGCGGTCGGCGAGCGCGGCTTCGCGGCGCAGGTGCGTGGCAATCAGCAAGGTGCGCGAGCCTGCGTGTTGGACGAGGCGGTGCAGCACGTCGTGTGCGGTGGCGGCGTCGAGTGCTTCGGTGGGTTCGTCGAGCAGCCAGAGGGGCACGGGGCGCAGCAGCAGGCGGGCCAGTGCGAGGCGGCGCGACTGGCCGCCGGAGAGGCCCAGGCCGCCTTCGCCGAGTCGGGTGTCGAGGCCTGTGGCCAATGCGCGCACTTCGTCTTCGAGGCCTGCCGCGTGCAGTACGGCGTGCAGTTGGTCGTCGGTGGCGTTGGGCGCGGCGAGGCGGAGGTTGTCGCGCAGGCTGTCCTGGAAGAGTTCGGTGCGTTGGGTCAGAAGGCACGCGGGCTGTGCGCTCTTGCTGCCTGCTTGTGGCGTGATTTCGCCTGCGATGGCGGCGAGCAGCGTCGACTTGCCTGCGCCGCTGGCGCCGATCAATGCGACGCGCTCACCCGCGTTCAGGGCCAATGTCACGTCGCTCAGGACGGGTGTGCGACTGCGAGCGTGGACCACAGTGACGCGCTGCAGTTGCAATGCGAGCGTCGCATCGGGTTCGTTCGACGTTGACGTTGAGGCGGACTCCTCGCTCATGCGCGGTGCAAGACGCCGCACCGCCAGCCACGTGCGGCCCGCATCGAGCGCACCGCGGCGCAAGGCCGCGAAGGGTTCGGTCGCGGTGAGCGCCACCAGCAGCGCCAGTGCCGCCGCCGGCGCACCGATGACGCCCTCGCCCACCAGCAGGCCGACGGCAAGCAGCACGCCGACGAGGGTCAGTGTGCCCGCGCTGCCATAGGCGAAGCCGGCCGCCGCTTCGAGCTTGTTCAGTGCCAGGTCGGCCTTGGCGAGGTGCATGTCGGCGTTCATCAAAGCCTCGCGCTGCGCGTCGATTCGGCCGGCCATCACCAGATCGGTCTGCCCCGCAACAAGATCGACCGCGCGTGCGCGCAGCGCTTCGATGGCATGCGCGCGCTGCACGGCTGGCCGGCGTGCGCGCCTTGCGACGAGGAATGCGATGCCCCAGCCGGCGGTCACGAGCCAGAGCATCAACGCGAGGCCCATGGCGGCATGCATGAAGCCGAGCACCACACCTGCCAGCATCGCTGCGCCCAGCGCAGCGGCGGCCGGCACGAGCAGGCGAAGGTAGAGCGATTCCAGCGCGTCGATGTCCGCCGTCAAACGAAACAGCAGGCGGGCCGGACGCATCAGCAGTTCGCGCGCCGCCTCGGCCTTTGCCCAACCGCGGAACAGGCGAACGCGCAGCGTGGCGAGCACGGCGAAGGTCGCGTCGTGCGTCACAAGCCGCTCGCCGTAACGCGATGCAGTGCGGCCGAGTGCCAGCAGGCGAATGCCGGCGGAGGGCATGAACACGTCGAAGGTGAAGGCGGTGGCTGCGTGCAGGCCGGCCAATGCAGTCGCGGTGATGAACCAGCCGGAGAGGCCCAGCAGCGCCATTCCTGCGAGCACGGTGACTGCGGCGAGCAAGCAGCCCAGCAGAAGAGGACGCGGCTGAGCGGCGAGGAAGGGGCGCAGCACCAGGCGCAGGTCGCGCCAATTCGTGGCGTGGAGAGGTGCCGCCTTCATGCGGCCTTCTCCATCGTTTCTGCGCCGAGGTTCACCGCGCGGTCCATGCGTGCCGCCAACACCGGGTCGTGCGTGGCGACAATGAGGGTCTTGCCGCGCGCCAGTGCCACCAGTGCATCGGCGACGCGCCCGGCGGTTTCTGTGTCGAGGTGCGCCGTTGGCTCGTCCACCAGCAGCAGGTCGGCGTGCGGGTGCACCGCGATGCGCGCGAGGGCGAGTCGCACGGCTTCGCCACCAGACAGGCCATGGCCGCCCTCGCCGAGCGTTACGCCGGGATGGGCCTGCGTCACGGCCTCGAGCGATGCGAAGCGCATGGCTTCGGCGACCTGCGGGGTGTCGACACCCGCGCGCCCCAATGCCACGTTGGTTTCGACCGAGCCGGCGAAGACGTGCGGCGCCTGGCCCATCCACGCCATGCGCTGGCGCAGCGCCGCCACTGTGTGGTCCGTGAGTGCCACGCCGCCGATCGAGATCTCGCCTCGCGTTGCGGGCACGAGGCCTGCGAGCATTGAGAGCAATGCAGTCTTGCCAGAGCCGCTGGGGCCCGTCAGCGCGACGTGTTCGCCGGCTGCGATGCGAAGCTCGTAGCCTTCGAAGACCTCTTGCTGCTCGCCGGGCCAGGAGAAATGCAGGTTGTGGACGGCGATTGCGGGCGCGGTGGTGGACGCACCCGTTGCGGCACGTGTCAGCGAAGCGTTCGCGCCGGGCAGTGGCAGGTCGTTGCGCTGCAAGCGGTCGAGCGCCTCCAGTGCCGCTTCGCCCGCAGCCCGGTCATGCCAGACCATCGACAGCTCCCGTAGCGGCTCGAAGAACGCCGGTGCCAGCAACAGCACGAACAGTCCCTCGCCCAGGCTCAGCGTCCGGCCCCAGGCGCCGAAGCCGAGCGAGCCCAACAGGTGAAAGCCAACGTACACGGCCACCATCGCCACGCCCAACGCCGAGAAAAGCTCCAGCACGGCCGAAGAGAGAAACGCGATGCGCAGCACCGCCATCGTCCGTCGACGCAGGGATTGCGCTGCATCGCCCAGCCGCTGCGCCGTGGTCTCCACCGCATCGAGCGCACGCAGTGTCGCCAGCCCGCGGAGGCGGTCAAGCAGGAAGGCGTTCATGCCACCCATCTCCACCATCTGCGCTTCGCTCGCGGCCTTGGCGCGCCAGCCGACGATGGCCATGAAGACCGGAATGAGCGGCGCCGCGAACAGCAGCACCAGCGCGGCCACCCATGAAAAGGCGGCCACCGCGCACAGGATGAAGATCGGCACCACCGTCGCGCGCCAACGCGCGGGCTGGTAGCGCACGAGGTACGGCACCAGCGCCTCGGCCTGCTCGGCGAGCACGCTGGCGGCGAGGCCGGAAGGCGCGCGGGTGCGGTCGAGCGGCGAGCCGCCAGCCAGCGCCGCAGCGGTTTGCGCGCGCAGCACCGTGAGTTGTGCGCGTGCACGGGTGAAGGTCCGGCGAGCGCCCCAGGCCTCGCAACCCGCCCGCAGCAGCCCGAGCAGCAGGATCGCACCGGCGGGCCAGATCACGGCAGCAAAGCCGCGACCCGATGCCAAGCCCTGCACAGCCATCGCCAGCAGCGCCGCTTGCGGCAGCCAGAGCAGCGCCGCGGCACCCTGCACCACCCCGCCGACGTCAGGCGACGCGAAGGCCCGCAGCGGCGATCGGGATGGCGAGTGCTTGGTCATTCCTTGGTTTCGTGTATTTTCAGTAATTACTGAAATCTCCACAATCATACCGGACACGGAAGCGACTGACGAGCCCGCAGACTGCACGCTCCGGCGCTCGAACGCAACCGGTTCAGGAGGATTCGGCCAGGGCGCCTGCGCGGGCGCCCGGCCCTTTAATGGGAAACGACTAGCCCGGTGACCAGCAGCGCAGCAAAAAGCGTGAACACCGCGCGCCACGAGGCCGGGCGCGCCTCCACCCAGCGGTACAGCAGCGCCGCAGCGGCCACTGACAGGCCGAAGGTCGCCACGAGGCCGGCCGCGTCGAACCACGCGCCGTGCAGCCCGGAGTTCGCAACCGCCGCATTCATGGCAAGCAGTACCGGAAAATGGATCAGGAACAGCGAGTACGACATGCGCCCCAGCCGCAGCAAAGGCAGCGCCACAGCGGGCCAGTGCTTCGGCGACAGCCAGTTGCGGCGCTGCGCGATGGCAATCAGCAGCGCCGTGACCAGCGCGGTGGCGATGCGACTGCGCCAGTCGATGGCCAGCGTGCCCGCTCCTAGCAGCGCCAGCAGCGCGATCCCGCTCTGCCAGGTGCTGGACCGAGTGGCGCGCCCGATCCAGAACACCAGCATACCCAGGCCGTAGGTGCCGAAGAAATAGAAGGCTGTGTCGTCCAGCCCGGCATTGCGATTGAAGAGCGCCAGCGAAGCCACGGCCAGCCCGAGCACCAGCGCCACGGGCATCCAGCGCGCCTGTGCACTCAGTGGCGGCGCGCCGCTGGAACGCTGCAGCATCGTAGGCAGGCCCACCAGTGCCAGCGCCAGCGCGAACAGCTGGAAGTCGATGGCTACGTACCAGACGCCCGTCGAAAGCGACTCGTAGCCCAGCAGGTCCTGCAGCAGCAACCCGTGCGCGACGAGTTGCCCGAATGTCGGCGACGCAGGCACCACCTCTTCGTCGAGCCACGGCCGCACCACCGCCGCGACCAGCACGCACACCGTGAGCGCCGCGAGGTACGGCATGACCAGCCGCCCATAGCGCTGCAGGATGCGCGTCACCGGCCGCTCCACGCGCAGCATGCCGTCGGGCGCAAGGCTGGCGGCCGCAAGAAAACCGGCGATGACGAGAAACACCTGCACCGCCAGCCGGCCTTCGTTGGCCAGCCACGAGAAGAAATCAGGCGCGAGCGCATACGCGCCGGCTGGCATCGGGCCGTAGCGCGAGAGATGGTGTCCGACGATCACCGCACAGGCGATGCCCTTGGCCGCGTCGAGCAGCGGCATGCGTCCCAGCGATGACGGCGGCGCGCCGGCAGCAGGCGCGGCGCCGTTCGCAGTGGCAGTCAAAGCGCGAGCCGTTGCCTTGCTTCCTGGTATTCGCGCTTGAGCTTTTCGATGAAGGCCGCGGCGCTGGCCACTTCGGTCACGGCGCCAATGCCCTGGCCCGAGCCCCAGATGTCCTTCCAGGCCTTGGCTTTGCTGCCTTCGCCGCCGCCGAAGTTCATGGTCTTCACGTCGCCCTCGGGCAGGTTGGCCGGGTCCATGCCGGCCTTGACGATGCTGGGCGCGAGGTAGTTGCCGTGCACGCCGGTGAAGAGGCTCGAATAGACGATGTCGTCCGAAGTACCGTCGACGATGGCCTGCTTGTAATCGTCGCTCGCACGTGCTTCCTCGGTCGCGATGAAGGCCGTGCCGATGTAGGCAAAGTCGGCGCCCATGGCCTGCGCGGCAAGCACCGCACCGCCGGTGGCGATGGAGCCCGACAGCGCGATGGGGCCGTCGAACCACTGGCGAATTTCCTGCACGAGCGCGAACGGGCTCTTCACGCCCGCGTGGCCGCCGGCACCGGCCGCCACGGCGATGATGCCGTCGGCCCCCTTCTCGATGGCCTTCTGCGCGAACTTGTTGTTGATGATGTCGTGCAGCGTCACGCCGCCGTAGCTGTGCACCGCGTCGTTCACGTCGGTGCGCGCGCCCAGCGAGGTGATGACGATCGGCACCTTGTACTTCACGACCATTTCCATGTCGTGCTCGAGCCGATCATTGCTCTTGTGCACGATCTGGTTGATGGCGAACGGGGCGGCGGGCTTGTCGGGGTTGGCCTTGTTGTAGGCCGCGAGCTCTTCGGTGATCTCGATCAGCCACTCTTCGAGCTGCGCCGCGGGGCGCGCGTTGAGCGCCGGCATCGAGCCGACCACGCCCGCCTTGCATTGCGCAATCACGAGCTTGGGGTTGCTGATGATGAACAGCGGCGAGCCGATGATCGGCAGCGGCAGGTTCGCGAGTACGGGGGGCAGCTTGGACATGTCGTCTCCGGAGATGGGTTCGGTTTTATAAGAGAGAGAAGCCGCCATCGCCCGTCAGATGGGCGACAGCGGCAACGTGTCAAAAGGCGTCGAGCGCCATTGCCGTGACGCTCTCGGCGCCGTCGACGATGCTGTCGCGGATGCCCGGCACCTTGTTGAGGATGTGCTCTGCATAGAAGCGCGCGGTGGCGATCTTGGCCAGCATGAAGTCGGTGTCGAAGCTGCGCGAGGCGAGGTCCTGCGCAATGATCAGCGAACGCGCGAGCTGCCAGCCGGCCACGAGGTTGCCCGCGAGCATCAGGTAGGGCACGCTGCCCGCGAACACCGCGTTGGGCGATGCCTTGGTCTGGCCTGCAACGAAATCGACCACGTCGATGAACGCCAGGCGCGCGGCCGTCAGGCGCTTGAGCACGGCTGCCGCCGCGGGGCTGTCGCTCTTGGCGAGCTCGGCTTCGGTCTTCTCGATCTGCGCGGCAATCGCCTTCGCTGTCTGGCCACCGTCGCGTGCGGTCTTGCGGCCCACGAGGTCGTTGGCCTGGATGGCGGTGGTGCCTTCGTAGATCGTCAGGATCTTGGCGTCGCGGTAGTACTGCGCCGCACCGGTCTCCTCGATGAAGCCCATGCCGCCGTGCACCTGCACGCCGAGCGATGCCACTTCGAGGCTCATCTCGGTGCTGTAGCCCTTCACCAGCGGCACCATGAATTCGTAGAAGGCCTGGTTCTGCTTGCGCGCATCCGCATCGGGATGATGGTGCGCAGCGTCGTAGGCGGCAGCGGCCACGCTGGCCATCGCGCGGCAGCCTTCGGTGTAGGCGCGCATCGTCATCAGCATGCGCTTGACGTCGGGGTGGTGAATGATGGGCGCGCTGGCGTTGATGGAGCCATCGACGGGGCGGCTCTGCACGCGGTCTTTTGCATAGGCCACGGCGTGCTGGTAGGCGCGCTCCGCAATCGCGATGCCCTGCATGCCCACCGCATAGCGGGCCGAGTTCATCATGATGAACATGTACTCGAGGCCGCGGTTCTCCTGGCCGACGATGTAGCCCACGGCACCGCCATGGTCGCCGTACTGCAGCACGGCAGTGGGCGAGGCCTTGATGCCCATCTTGTGCTCGATGCTCACGCAGTGCACGTCGTTGCGTTCGCCCAGCGAGCCGTCCTTGCCGACGAGGAACTTCGGCACCACGAACAGGCTGATGCCCTTCACGCCCTCGGGCGCGCCGGTCACGCGGGCCAGCACGAGGTGCACGATGTTCTCGGCCATGTCATGCTCACCGTAGGTGATGAAGATCTTGGTGCCGAACACCTTGTAGGTGCCGTCGGGCTGCGGCTCGGCGCGGCTGCGCACCATGGCGAGGTCACTGCCGGCCTGCGGCTCGGTGAGGTTCATCGTGCCGGTCCACTGGCCGCTCACGAGCTTTTCGAGGTACACCGCCTTGAGTTCGTCGGAGCCGGCCGTGAGCAGCGCTTCGATGGCGCCGTCGCTCAGCAGCGGACACAGCGCGAAGCTCATGTTGGCCGAGTTGAGCATCTCGCCGCAGGCCGCACCGATGGTCTTGGGCAGGCCCTGGCCGCCGAAGTCCGCCGGATGCTGCAGACCCTGCCAACCGCCCGACACGTACTGCGCAAAGGCTTCCTTGAAGCCCGGCGTGGTGGTGACCGCGCCGTCCTTGAACGACGAGGGGTTGCGGTCGCCCGCCACGTTCAGCGGCGCGACCACGTCCTGGTTGAAGCGCGCGCATTCCTCGAGCACGGCCTGCGCGGTTTCGAGGCCGGCGTCTTCGAAGCCCGGCAGCTTCGCGATCTCGCCGATGTTGGCCAGGTGCTCGATGTCGAACAGCATGTCCTTGATGGGGGCGGTGTAGCTCATGTCTTGTCTCCAGATACAGCGGATACGAAAAGGGCATCGCGAACGATGCCCTCTGGCTCAGTGCAGCAATGCGATCAGAGCGCCTTCACCAGTTCCGGCACAGCCGTGAACAGGTCGGCCACGAGGCCGTAGTCGGCCACCGAGAAGATCGGGGCCTCTTCGTCCTTGTTGATCGCCACGATCACCTTGGAGTCCTTCATGCCGGCCAAGTGCTGGATGGCGCCCGAGATGCCCGCTGCGATGTACAGCTGCGGAGCGACGATCTTGCCGGTCTGGCCCACTTGCCAGTCGTTGGGGGCATAGCCCGCGTCCACCGCAGCGCGGCTGGCGCCCAGGCCTGCGTTCAGCTTGTCGGCCAGAGGGGCCATCACTTCGGTGAACTTCTCGGCGCTACCCAGCGCCCGGCCACCCGAGACGATGATCTTGGCGGCGGTCAGCTCGGGGCGTTCGCTCTTCGTGACTTCACGGCCCACGAAGCTGCTCTTGCCGCTGTCTGCGACGCCTTCGGCGGTTTCGACCGTGGCGCTGCCACCGGTGGCTGCTGCAGCGTCGAAGCCGGTCGTACGCACGGTGATCACCTTGGTAGCGTCGCTGCTCTGCACGGTGGCAATGGCGTTGCCGGCATAGATCGGGCGCTCGAAGGTGTCGGGGCTGTCGACCTTGGTGATGTCAGAGATCTGGGCCACGTCGAGCTTGGCAGCCACGCGAGGCGCGACGTTCTTGCCGTTGGCGGTCGAGGGGAACAGGATGTGGCTGTAGTTGGATGCGATCGCCAGCACCTGGGCTGCGACGTTCTCGGCGAGGTTCTCAGCCAGGCTGGGGCTGTCAGCCACGATGACTTTGGAGACTCCGGCGATCTGTGCAGCGGCCTTGCCGGCTTCGGCGGCATTGGCTCCGGCCACCAGCACGTGGACGTCGCCGCCGCAGGCGAGTGCAGCAGTCACGGTGTTCAGGGTCGCGGGCTTGACGGTCGCGTGGTCGTGTTCGGCAATAACAAGTGCGGTCATGTTCAGATCACCTTCGCTTCGTTCTTCAGTTTGTCCACCAGCGTTGCAACGTCAGGCACCTTGATGCCGGCGCCGCGCTTCGGGGGCTCAGCCACCTTCAGCGTCTTCAGGCGGGGCTTGACGTCCACGCCCAGGTCTTCGGGCTTGAAGATGTCGAGCTGCTTCTTCTTGGCCTTCATGATGTTGGGCAGCGTGACGTAGCGCGGCTCGTTCAGGCGCAGATCGGTCGTGATGACGGCCGGCAGCGTGAGCGCCAGCGTTTCCATGCCGCCGTCGACTTCGCGTGCCACGGTGACCTTGTCGGCCGCCAGGTCGACCTTGGAGGCGAAGGTGGCCTGGGGCAGATCGGCGAGGGCAGCCAGCATCTGGCCGGTCTGGTTGGCGTCGTCGTCGATGGCTTGCTTGCCAAGGATGATCAGCTGGGGCTGTTCCTTGTCGACCAGCGCCTTGAGCAGCTTGGCGACAGCGAGAGGCTGCAGTTCTTCGGTGGTTTCCACCAGGATGCCGCGATCAGCGCCGATGGCCATCGCGGTGCGCAGGGTTTCCTGGCACTTGGCATCACCGCACGAGACGGCGATGACTTCCGTGACCACGCCCTTTTCCTTCAGGCGAACGGCCTCTTCAACGGCGATCTCGTCGAAGGGGTTCATGCTCATCTTGACGTTGGCAATGTCCACTCCGGTGCCATCGCTCTTGACGCGCACTTTCACGTTGTAGTCGACGACCCGTTTGACAGGTACAAGAACCTTCATTGACTTGACTCCATTGGATTGCAAAAAGGGGGCTTCGAGGGCAACCGATCATTCTAGGACGCGACCTTTGTGGCCTCTCCGTTCTTCTCATCGGCACAGGCGCCAAAAAAGAACGATCGTGCTTTTTCACGATTATAAAACAGCGCCGGGCGCCCGGGCGACTCCTGGCGGTAAAGATGTTGACACACCCTGCTCACGCCATCGCATCAACGGATGACCCTGCCGAAGAGCCCTCGAACATCCGCGTGAAGTCACAGCACTCCTGCGACAGCATGACGATCGACGAGATCAACGTGCTGCGCTGGTCGCCCTTGTACATGGCGACGTACTTCATCACCGGCGGCGCCGGAGTGCAGGGCACGACCATCAGCGCCCCACTGGCGATCATGGGCGCAAGGCCCTTCTCCGGCATGCAGCCTATGCCCAGGCCCGATGCGGTGAGCCCCATCATGGCCATGAGGTTGTTGACGACGATGACATCGGTCGGCTGAACACCCAGCGACTTCATCCAGCTGTTATGCGCCATGCCGGCGCCCGACTTGCTTCCCTGAAGCAGCAGCCGGCGCGAGGCCAATTCATGCAGCCTGAAGGTCTTGCCCGGCTCGACAAAACCCGGCTTGCACATCCACACGCTCGAGAACTCGCCGATCGCATGGCTCGGCAGATGGGCATCCGCGAACACGTCGGGGACCAGTACCAGGTCCAGTTCGTCCGCCAGGAGCTTTTCCTTCAGGTTGCCGCTGGCATCGACGTCGGGCTCGATCGTGACCTTGGGGTAGTAGCGCTGAATGGCCTCGACCAGCCGGTGCAGCCACGTCATGGCGGTGAACTCGGTCACGCCGATGCGCACGCGGCGCTCGACGACTTCCGGCTTGCCAATCTGGTCGATGGCGGCGTCCCTGTGTTCGAGCAGCTTCTTGGCCAGCACGAACATTTCCTCGCCTTTTTCGGTCAGGCGCGCGGTGCGCTGGGAGCGGTCGAAAAGCTCCAGGTCGAAACCGGCTTCAAGCTCATGCACCCGCTTGGACACTGCGGAGGTCGAGGTGTGCAGTTTCTGGGCGGCTTGGGAGAAGCCGCCCAGGCGCACAACCCAATAGAGGGCTTCCAACTGCTTGAACGTCATCATGGTCAGGCCAAACCCTTATTGGTTTCCTTTTTTTCCACCAACTCTTCCGGAATATTTCGCTTTTTGAAATTTTAGGCAACTTTCACAATCCCGCCATCGAATTGATGTTGAGGCGTTTTGTCATGGTTGCTTCCAGTTTTGCCGTTCACCCCACGCCGGCCGTTGCCCCGGAAGATGTGCTGGCCGCTTTCCAGGAAGTGGCCACCCCGCACATCAGCGACAACCTGCAGCGCCTGAGCGGCATCGTCGGCCTGCAGCGGTTCCACGGGCGCAGGAAGCTGGTGGGAACGGCGATCACGGTGAAGACCCGTCCCGGCGACAACCTGCTGATCTACAAGGCCCTGATGGATGCTTCTGCGGGCCACGTGCTGGTGGTCGACGGCGGCGGCGACACCACCAACGCGCTGGTGGGCGAACTCATCATGCTGTACGCGCAGCAGCGCGGCTGCACCGGCATCGTCATCGATGGCGCCATCCGCGATGCAGCGGCCTTCCGCGACGCAGACTTTCCCTGCTATGCGCGTGCCGCCATCCATCGGGGGCCCTACAAGAACGGGCCCGGCGCGGTCAACGTGCCCATCTGCGTGGGCGGGCAGATCGTGCAGCCCGGCGACCTCGTGGTTGGCGACGACGACGGCATCGTGACCTTTCCCCTTGCCGAAGCACGGCGGCTGCTCGACGCCATCGACCAGACCGCGCGGTTCGAGGCCGCCATCAAGGCCGAGATTGCCAACGGAAAGGTCGAGCAGTCATGGCTCACCAAGGCATTCGCGCCCCACGGTCTCTGAATCCGTGAAGCGCAGCCTCATTCCAATCGACTTTCCCGGAGAAAACCCAGTGAGCATCCTGTTGGCCCAACGCCTCGGAGGCGTCAAACCCTCGCCCAGCATGGCAGCGAAGACGCGTGTCGACGCGATGCGCGCGGCCGGCCGCCGCATCGTCGACTTCACCATCGGCGAGCCCGACTTCCCGACGCCGCGCCACATCATCGAAGGCGGGGTTGCGGCCCTCATGGCCGGACAGACACGCTACACGGCATCCAACGGCACGCCGGCCTTGCGCCGGGCCATTGCCGACAAGCTGCTGCGCGAGAACGCACTGTCGTACAAGCCGGAGAACATCGCGGTGGGCAACGGCGCGAAGCACATCATCTACAACGCCTTCGCCGCCACGCTGAACGAGGGTGATGAAGTGATCGTGCCTGCGCCGTACTGGGTGTCCTATCCGGACATGGTGGCGTTGCACGGCGGCACACCCATCGTGGTGTCGAGCACCGCAGCCGAGAGCTTCAAGCTGACACCCGCAGCCCTTGAAGCGGCCATCACGCCCCGCACGCGTTGGCTGGTGCTCAACACGCCCAACAATCCCACGGGGGCGGTCTACACCCGCGATGAACTCGCGGCGCTCGGCGAAGTCCTGAAGCGGCATCCGCAGGTCTGGCTGTTGACCGACGAGATCTACGAGCACTTCGTGTACGGTGGCGCCGAGCATCTGTCGCCATTGAATGTGGTGCCCGAACTGGCCGAGCGGACACTGGTGATCAACGGCGTCTCGAAAGCTTATGCCATGACGGGGTGGCGCATCGGGTACGGCGTGGGGCCGGTCTCGCTGATCAAGGCGATCACCATGCTGCTGTCGCAGAGCACCTCCTGCCCCAGTTCCGTGAGCCAGGCAGCCGCGGTGATTGCGCTCGATGGTCCTCAAGAGACGGTTGCCGAAGCCGCGGCCCTTTTCGAAATGCGCAGGGACCGCATGGTGCAGATGCTGCAGGCGCTGCCGGGGTTCGAGTGCGCACCACCGGACGGCGCGTTCTATGTGTTCCCCAGCGTGGCCGGATTGATCGGGCGAACCACGCCGGCGGGCAGCGTTCTGTCTTCCGACATCGACGTCGTGCACTACCTGCTGGAACACGCCGGCGTGGCCGCGATCGACGGCACCTCCTACGGCATGCCCAACCATCTGCGCATGTCCTTCGCCACGGGGATCGAGGTGATCGAGCAAGGCGGCCGCTTCCTGCAGGACGCCGTGCGCGATCTTTCCTGATGTTTTCTCGTTCCACTCAACCTTCCCGGAGCCGTCCCATGAAGAAAACCGCATCGACTCTCATCGCCGGCGCCTGCCTGGCATTGCTGGCCAACCTGGCCTGCGCGGACCAACTCGCCGACATCAAGGCCAAGGGCGTGTTCACCTGCGGCACCCTGGGGACGGCCGAGCCGTTCAGTTTCTCCAACACCCAGACGCGCGAGGTAGAAGGCTACGACGTGGACTTCTGCAAGGCGCTGGCCAAGTCGCTGGGCGTCAAGCTGGAGCTGAAGCTCATCTCCGTGGCCGCGCGCATCCCCGAGTTGCAACAGAGCCGCATCGATGCCGTGATTGCCAACCTGGGCTGGAGCGCCGAGCGTGCCGAGCAGATTGCCTTCAGCGACCAGTACTTTGCGAGCGAGCAGAAGGTCGCCGCGCGCAAGGACAGCGGTTTCACGACCCTCAAGGACCTGACGGGCAAGCGCGTCAGCGCGGTCAAGGGCTCCAGCTCGGAGATGCTGGTGCGCAAGGTGATTCCGGGTGCAAGCACCATCACCTTTCAGGATCCGCCCAGCGCCTTTCTCGCCATGCAGCAGGGCAAGGTGGAAGGGCTGGCGGCATCCGAGCTCACTCTCGTGAAGTTCCGCCAGCAGTCCGAAAGCACGGTCCCTATCGCCATACTGGAACCCTCGCTGATGCTGGAGCCATGGGGAGTCGGCATGCGAAAGGAAGAGGCAGGCTTCATCAAGCACGTGAACACCACGCTGGAGGCAATGGAAAAATCCGGCGAAGCGCTGCAGATCTTCAACAAGTGGCTGGGCACGGGCACTTCCTACAAGATGCAGCGCGGCTTCAGGATCGAGCCGATCAAGGGCTGATCCATACGATGCAACAAGGCGCACGTCATGGGTAGCAAGCTCGACTTCTCGGTGCTGTCACGGGGTGAATATCCGCAATGGATATGGCACGGCGTTCTCACCATGTTCGAGCTCACGCTGGCGGCATGGCTGTTCGCCATGGCTCTTGGCATGGTGCTGGCGGTGGTGCGCATGGCGGACAGCCGCGTGGCCAAGGCTTTGGTGGCGAGCTACGTCGAATATCACCAGAACGTGCCCATGCTGGTGCAAGTCTTTCTCTGGTACTTCGGCATGCCTGCGCTACTGCCGCATTCGGCGCAGCAATGGCTCAATGCGCACAACAGCGAGTTTCTCCTGGCCTTCATCTCCATCGGCCTGTGCATGGCAGCCTACGTCTCCGAAGGTCTGCGCGGCGGCATACGGTCCATTCCCAAGTCTCAATTGGAAGCCGCGCGAGCGATAGGACTCTCTTATCTGCAGGCCTCGCGCCTGGTGCTGATCCCGCAGGCGCTGCGGATCGCGCTGCCCACCCTGGTGAGCCACACGGTGCTGCTGTTCAAGAACACCAGCCTCGCCATGACCATCGGAGTGGCGGAGCTGACCTATGCAACGCGGGAAATCGAGAGCCAGTCGTTCAAGACCGTGGAGATCTATCTGCTCTCGACAGTGATCTATCTCGGCATCTCGCTTCTGATCATGACCGCGGGAGCTGGCCTGGAAAGCCGCTATCGCATCCGCACGAGGTAGGCCGTGGACAGCATTCTTTCCATCCTGCGCGAGTACGGCGTTCTGCTGCTGGTCGGCCAGTATCCCAATGGGCCGCTGGGCGGACTGACAATCACGCTGGTTCTTTCCGTGTTGGGCCTTGTGCTCGCGTTTCCTCTCGGCGTTGCAATCGCACTGGCCCGCATCAGCCCGCTCGGCTGGCTGCGCATGCCTGCTGCGGCTGTGATCTACGTGGTGCGCGGCGTGCCACTGCTCATGTTCATCTTCTGGGTCTACTTCTTCGTGCCCGTGCTGACCGGACGCACGGTCAGCGGGTTCACGACCATGGTGATCACGCTGGTGATCTACCAGGCGGCCTACCTGGCGGAGATCGTGCGCGCCGGTATCCAGGGCCTGCCCCACGGACAAACCGAAGCGGCGCGCGCCGTGGGGCTGAGCTACACGCAGACGATGACGAAGGTCGTGCTTCCGCAGGCGCTCTACAACATGGTGCCGGCGCTGGTCAGCCAGTTTGTCTCCACCATCAAGGAGACCTCGCTGGGTTACGTCATCAGCGTGAACGAAGTGACGTTCGCAGCCAACCAGATCAACAGCTCGCTCATGACGCAGCCGTTTCAGGTGTACTTCATCCTCGCTTCCATCTATTTCTGCCTGTGCTTCTCGCTGACGCGGCTGGCACGCTTCCTCGAACGCCGCATCAACGCGCGGCGTGAAGGCACCTTCCGGTCGGCTACTGGCCCCGCGCTCGCGGCAACCAGCCCCATCGCATCCGAGCACGCCGCATGAACATGTTCTCCAGCCCCGCTTCTTCTCCCCTCATCGCCTTCGATCTCGTGAACAAGTGGTACGGCGATTACCACGCCCTGAACAGCATCAGCGCGGAGGTTCACAAGGGCGAAGTCGTCGTGGTGTGCGGCCCTTCGGGGTCCGGCAAGTCGACGCTGATACGCACCGTGAACCGCCTGGAGAGCATCCAGAGCGGATGCATCCGTTTCAACGGTCAGGATGTGAACGCGCCATCGCTCGACATCAACAGGTTTCGCAGCCAGGTCGGCTTCGTGTTCCAGAGCTTCAACCTGTTCCCGCATCTGTCGGTGGCCCAGAACATCATGTTGGGGCCCGTGAACGTGCGCAAGCAGAAGCGGGCACAGGCGAGGACTCGTGCGCTCGAGTTGCTCGACCGCGTGGGCCTGGCTTCGAAGGCCGATGCCTTTCCGGGCCAGCTGTCGGGTGGTCAGCAGCAACGCGTTGCCATCGCCCGGGCCCTTGCGATGGATCCGCCGGCCATGCTGTTCGACGAACCGACGAGCGCGCTCGATCCGGAAATGGTCGGCGAGGTGCTTCAGGTGATGAAGTCGCTGGCACGCGACGGCATGACGATGATGTGCGTGACGCACGAAATGAACTTCGCGCGCGAAGTGGCGGACCGAGTCTGGTTCATGGACCAGGGCAGCCTGGTTGAGACAGCGCTGCCCGAAGCGTTCTTCTCGAAGCCGCGCAGCGAACGGGCTCAGAAGTTTCTCGCCGATCTGCGCTCGCACTAGCGCGCCGGCGCTTGCGCCCGCAGGCCTCCTTGCCTGCCCAATTACTACGACGGAGACAAGCATGAAAAACAAGACCGGCATCGACCGACGACGGGCCCTGGCTCTCATCTCGGGACTGGCTGCGGCACACGCTGGCGTTCGCGCGCAAGCGGCGTTCCCCGCACGCCCCATCACCTTGATCGTCGGCTGGCCGGCAGGCGGACCGGCCGACAACGTGGCCCGGCCGATCGCGGCACAGATGTCCGGCATCCTGGGCCAGCAGATCGTCATCGACAACCGTCCAGGCGCGGGAGGCAACATCGGCTCCGACCTGGCAGCCAGATCGAAGGCCGACGGCTACACGATCATGCTGGCAACCGTTGCCTCGCATGGCTGGAATCCGGCGCTCTATTCGAACCTGGGCTACAGGCCCATCGAAGACTTCGCACCCGTGGGACTGATCAGCACCTCGCCCGGAGCGCTGCTCGTGCCGGTGAACTCACCCTACAAGACGGTTCGCGATCTTGTCGACGCGGCCAGGGCTCACCCGGGAAAACTGAACTACGGCTCCGCCGGCGTCGGATCGTCACAGCACATGGCGGCGGCAATGTTCAAGAAGCTTGCCGGCGTCGACGTCACCCACATTCCCTTCAAGGGCACGGCGCCTGCCATGACGGAGCTGATGGCCGGCCGCGTGGACATGATCATCACGACGGGCGCCACGCCGTTCGTGCGCTCAGGCAAGCTGCGCGCGCTTGCGGTCGCCGCCCGCCAGCGGCTTCCGTCCTTGCCGGACGTGCCGACCTTCGAGCAGGCGGGAGTGAAGGGCTTTCACACCGACAACTGGTATGGACTGGTCGCACCAGCGAACACGCCGCGCGCCATTCTGGAAACGCTGAATGCCGCGCTCGCGAAGGCATTGGAAAACCCCGAAGTGCAGAAGCAGTTCGTCGAGCAAGGCGCACTTCCGGTCAGACCGATGTCGATCGACGGCTACTGGGATTTCGTCAGGAAGCAAATGCCCGAAGCCGCGGAAGCGGTGCGTAACTCCGGCGCGAAGATGGAGTGACCAGAAGCCGTTCTACTCACTGCTGGAGACCGGATTTCCCTGGCCCTCCGGCGGGCAAAGACTCCACCCGCACCACCCGCTGCGGATAGGGAATGTCGATGCCCGCGCCGCGCAGCCCGTCGAGGATGGCGATGTTGATGGCCGAACGCACGTTGTCCTTGCCCTTGTCGGGGTCGGCAACCCAGAAGTTCAGCGTGAACTCCAGGCCGTCGGGCGCGAAGTTCATGAGGAAGGCCACTGGCTCCGGGTCGGTCATCACGCGCGGCTGGGCCTTGGCTGCATCGCACAGGATGGTCTGCACCTGCGCCACGTTGCTCTCGTAGCCGACCACGATGGTGGTCGTGATGTTGAACTTGCGGTCGGCCAGCGACAGGTTTTCCACCCGGCTGGTGATGAGCGATTCGTTCGGCACGATGGCCTCGCGTCCGTTGCCCGCGCGAATCAGGGTGTAGCGGGTCTTGATGTCCGTGATGCGGCCTTCGAAGGTGTCGACCTTCACGTTGTCGCCGATGCGGATCGAGCGTTCGAGCAGGATCACGAAGCCGCTCACGTAGTTGGCCGCCAGCTTCTGCAGCCCGAAACCAAGGCCCACGCCGAGCGCGCCACCCAGCACGGACAGCGCCGTGAGGTCCACCCCCACGGCCGACAACGCGAACAGCAGGCCGACCAGCAGCAGGAAGGCGCGCACCGCGTTCGATGCCACCTTGCGCATCGACAGGTCGGTGACGGCTTCGCGCAGGATGCGTTTTTCGATGGTGCTGGAGATCCACAGCGAGATCACCAGCACCAGCCCCGCCGACAGCACGCCCTGGAAGATCGTCTGCAGGCTCACGCGCGTCTTGCCGAAGGCCAGCGTGATCTGGTCGAGTTCGGCCAGCACCGGCGGCAGCAGTCCGACGATCCAGAGCACCGCCGCGATCCAGGCCAGCCAGGAGACGGTGCGCTCGATCAGCCGCACGACGTTGGACGCTGGAAACACCGCCCGCAGCACCCGCGCGAACAGCCGGATGACCGCCAGCGACAGGAACACCGGCACCGCGATACGCAGCACCAGCACGGTCTGAAAATCGATCACCACGCGCCGGGCGAGATCGGTGAGCACCAGCGCCAGCAGCGGGAACAGCAGTCCGTCGAAGGTGCTCTCGCCGAACCAGATCGAGTCCTTGGGCTGGTCGCGTCCGAACCATTTGCTCACGGCCCAGGCCAGCGCCACGCAGGCCACCAGCGCAACCAGTTCGATGCCGAGGCCGCGCGCATCGACCTGGGCGAGGCGTTGGGTGAAATCGTTGAAATTCATCTATTGAAAGGAAACGAAAGCGTGGGCGCCATTCGCGCCGGCTGCGCTACAGGTCCGCGAGAACGCGAATGTGGGCTTCCACGCTGCGCGCCAGCGCATCGAGGTTGTAGCCGCCTTCGAGCATCGAGACGATACGGCCCTTCGCATGGCGCCTGGCAACATCGTGTATGCGGCCCGTTATCCAGGCGAAGTCGTTCTCGTTGAGCCCGAGCTGGCCCAGGTCGTCCTCGCGGTGGGCGTCGAAGCCGGCGCTGATGAAGATCATCTGCGGCTTGAACTCTTCCAGCCGCGGCATCCAGATCGCCTCGATCAACTCACGCACGTCCATGCCCCGGGTGTAGGCCGGGATCGGCAGGTTCAGCATGTTCGATGCCGGATGCACCGTGCCGCTGTACGGATAGAACGGATGCTGGAAGAAGCCGACCATCAGCACGTTCGGGTCGTTCGACAGGATGTTCTCGGTGCCGTTGCCGTGGTGCACGTCGAAGTCGACGATGGCCACGCGCTCCAGCCCATGCACATCGATGGCGTGCCGCGCGGCGATGGCGATGTTGTTGAAGAAGCAGAAGCCCATCGCCTGCTCCCGGCAGGCATGGTGGCCGGGCGGGCGCACCGAGCAGAAGGCATTTTCAAGGTCGCCGGCAATCACTGCGTCGGTCGCGGCAATCGCGGCTCCTGCGGCGCGGCGCGCGGCCAGCAGGGTGAAGCGGGTGAGCATCGTGTCGGGATCGACCTGCGCATGGTCGGGGCCGCCGGCAGGCTCGTCGGCCACCAGGCGTTGATGCAGTTCCTCGAGGTACTCGACGTGCTCCGTGCTGTGCGCCCGGGTGAGCTGCTCCAGAGTGGCCAGCGGCACATCGCAGTGCTCCAGCGCGTCACCCACGCCGGTAAGCAGCAGGCGGTCTTCGATGGCATCCAGGCGCCCGGGACATTCGGGATGCCCCCCGCCCATGTCGTGCTTCCAGAAGTCGCGATGTGTGAAGTAGCCTGTCTTGCCCATGTGTCTCTGTCGCCACGTCTAGACCTCACGCGGCATGGGGCCGGCAGGTCTTACGGTATCGTTTGCATATGGATACAAATATGGACGTTGCTGCAAAGCTAGCCACTTTGTTAACTCAGCTTAACACGGTGATCGTGGGCAAAGAGGCCCAAGTGCGCGACTGCGTCGCCTGTCTGCTGGCAGGCGGGCACCTGCTGATCGAGGACGTGCCCGGGGTCGGCAAGACCACCCTCGCCCACGCGCTGTCGCACACCTTCGGGCTGCAATTCTCCCGGGTGCAGTTCACGGCCGACCTGATGCCGGGCGACCTGTCGGGCGTGGCAATTTACGACCGGGGCCAGCAGGCCTTCGTTTTCCACCCCGGGCCGATCTTCGCGCAGGTGCTGCTGGCCGACGAAATCAACCGCGCCAGTCCCAAGACCCAGAGCGCGCTGCTCGAGGCAATGGAAGAAAAACAGGTCACCGTCGAAGGCGAGACCCGCCCCCTGCCCACGCCTTTCTTCGTGATCGCCACGCAGAACCCGCAGGACCAGCTCGGCACCTTCGCCCTGCCCGAGTCGCAGCTCGACCGTTTCCTGATGCGCATCTCGCTCGGCTACCCCGACCGCGCCGCCGAGCGCCAGCTGCTCTCGGGCGTCGACCGCCGCGAAATGCTCGCCTCCCTGCCCGCCATGCTGACCGCCGGCGAGCTGACCGCCCTGCAGCAGCGCGTGCAGCAGGTGCATGCGGCCGATCCGCTGCTCAACTACGTGCAAGACCTCATCGCCGCCACGCGCTCGGGCCGCTGGTTCCTGCAGGGCCTGTCGCCACGCGCCGGCATCGCGGTGCTGCGTGCGGCCAAGGCGCAGGCGCTGCTGGCCAACCGCAACTACGTCGCGCCCGACGACGTGCAGGCCGTGCTGCCGCAGACGATCGCGCACCGCCTCACGCCGGTCGGCGATGCGGGCCGGGGCGCCGTCGAGCAGGTGCGCGCCATGATCGCCGCAGTGCCGCTGCCGTGAGCCCTGCAGGCGCCCTCCGCTCGCGCATCGACGGCTGGTTCCTGTCGCGCCGTCCGCCGTCGGACACGCTGGAGCTGACTCAGCGCAATGTCTACATCGTGCCCACGCGGGCCGGATGGACGCTGGCCGCGACGCTGCTGGTGCTGCTGATCGCCTCGATCAACTACCAGCTCAACCTGGGCTACCTGCTGACCTTTTTGCTCGCCGGCAGCGTGGCCGTGGGCATGCACGTGTGCCACGGAACGCTGCGCGGACTGGCGATGCACATGGTGGCGCCCGACGCGCACTACGCGGGCGCCGCCGCTGTCTTCCGGGTGGTGCTGCACAACACGCGGCGCAGCGTGCGCTACGGCATCGGCATGGCCGTGCGCGGCAGCGGGCAATGGGCCTGGACCGACGTGCCGGCCGAAGGAACGTCGACCGTCGAGATCGCGTTCAAGCCCGAGCGGCGCGGGCTGCACCCGGTGCCGCCGCTGACGGCGGAAACGCGCTTTCCCCTCGGCACGTTCCGCGTGTGGACGGTCTGGCGGCCGGCCGCGCAGATGCTGGTGTACCCCGCGCCCGAAGCGCATCCACCGCCGCTCCCGCCGGGCGAGCCCCTGTCGGGCCCTGCAGCCGTGTCCGCCGCGCTGCGGGCGCACAACGCAGGCGAATACGACGGCGTGCGAGCCTACCGGCGCGGCGATCCGCTGAAGCTCGTGGTCTGGAAGAAGGCCGCGCGGGCGCAGGCGGCCGGCTCGGAAGACCTCGTCAGCCGCGACACGCAGCAGACGCAACGCGAAGAACTCTGGCTCGATGCGCAGGCCACCGGCCTCGCGGACACCGAGGCCCGCATCTCACGCCTGTGCGCCTGGGTGCTGATGGCGGACCGGCTGGGTGTGGACTACGGCGTGCGGGTAGCGGGCCGGATCGTGAAGCCTTCCCAGGGCGAGGCCCACCGGCGGGCCTGCCTGGAGGCATTGGCCCTGTGCTGAACAAGACCGTCGCATGAACAGAGTTGCACGCGAACTCGCCTCGCTTCCCCGCGATGCCAGGGACACCCTTTTCCTTCTCTGCGTCATCGGCCTGATCCTCTTGCCGCAGGTCGAGAACCTGCCCTGGTGGTGCACGGCCATCACGGCAATGGTGCTGCTCTGGCGCGCCTCGCTGGCCGTGCAGGCGCGCCCCCTTCCCAGCAAGTGGTGGCGCCTTGCGCTGCTGATGCTGACGATCGGCGCCACCTACGCCACCCACCGCACGCTGCTGGGCCGGGATGCGGGCGTCACGCTGATCGTCAGCCTGCTCGCACTCAAGACGCTGGAGCTGCGCGCGCGGCGAGACGCCTTCGTCGTCTTCTTCCTGGGCTTCTTCACGATGCTCACGAACTTCTTCTATTCGCAATCGCTGCTGACTGCCTTCACGATGCTGCTGGCGCTGCTGGGCCTGCTGACGGCACTGGTCAACGCGCACATGCCGGTGGGCCGGCCACCGCTGATGCAGGCCGCGCGCACGGCAGGCTGGATGGCGCTGGCGGGCGCACCGATCATGCTCGCGCTGTTCCTGCTGTTCCCGCGCTTCGCACCGCTGTGGGGCACACCCAGCGACGCCATGGCGGGCCGCACCGGCCTGTCGAACAGCATGCGCGTGGGCACCATCGCTGAGTTGGCGCTCGACGACAGCATCGCCGCGCGCATCAAGTTCGATGGCGACCGCGCGCCGCCGCAAAACCAGCTGTACTTCCGCGGGCCAGTGCTGGCGCAGTTCGACGGCCGCGAATGGACCGCGCTCCCGTCATGGGCGCGTGGCGCACAGTGGTCCTCCAACCTGCGCGTGAGCGGCGAGCCTGTGCGCTATGAAGTCACGCTCGAAGCCAACAACCGCCCCTGGCTGCTGACCCTCGACGCCTCGCAGCGCCCTCCCGAGGCCCCCGGATTCGAAGTCACCGGCACGCCCGACCTGCAATGGTTCGCTAACCGCCCCGTCACCGACCTAGTGCGCTACCGCGCCGAGAGCTACACGCAGTTTCAGAGCGGCCCGGTGAAGCGCACGGGCGGCCAGCTCCAGGCCTACCTGGCCCTGCCGCCTGGCACCAACCCGCGCACCGCCGCCCTCGCCGCCGAGATGCGCGCCGATCCCGCGCTGGCCAACGCCAACGCACAGGCCTTCGTGCAAGCCGCCCTGCGGCGCCTGCGCACCGGCGGCTACAGCTACACGCTGGAGCCGGGCGTCTACGGCAACGACACTGCCGACGAGTTCTGGTTCGATCGCAAGAAGGGCTTCTGCGAGCACATTGCCTCGGCCTTCGTGGTGCTGATGCGCAACCTCGGCATTCCGGCACGCATCGTGACGGGCTATCAGGGCGGCGAGCTCAACAACGTCGACAACTACTGGATCATTCGCCAGAGCGACGCCCACGCCTGGGCGGAGATCTGGCAGGAAGGCACCGGCTGGACGCGCGTGGACCCGACAGGCTCCGTCGCCCCGGGGCGCATCGGCCAGACGCAACGGCTCGTGCCGCAACCGGGCCTGTTCGCAGGCGCCATCGGCTCGATGAGCCCCACGCTCGCCCAGAACATCCGCGCCGCATGGGAGGCCGTGAACAACGGCTGGAACCAGTGGGTGCTCAACTACACCCAGAGCCGCCAGCTCAACCTGCTGAAGAGCATCGGCTTCGAAGCGCCGAGCCTCGAAGACCTGGCCTACGTGCTGCTCTACCTGCTGGTGGGCGCGAGCCTGGCCGGCGCCGGCTGGACGCTGTGGGAACGCAGCCGGCACGACCCATGGCTGCGTCTGCTGGGCCAGGCACGCGCGCGGCTCGCCAAGGCCGGCCTGCAATTGCCTGACACCGCCCCGCCCCGCCAGATGGCGCAGGCAGCCGACGCGCGCTTCGGCCCCGCCGCGCAGGCCGTGCGCGACTGGCTGCTCAAGCTCGAAGCGCAGCGCTATGCACCGGCCACGCCAGACTCGCTCTCCACCCTGCGCTCGGAGTTCCGCCACCTCGCCTGGCCCAGCGCCAACGCACGCGGCTGAAACCACATGTGTCCCTGAAGAGGGGCGGCGCGGGCGGACGGCACAATCGGCCGATGCGATTTTTTCTCCCCACGCCTTCGCGCGCCGCTGCGGCAGCCGCTCTTCTCGCCGCATGCTGTGCCTGGTCCACGGGGGCCATGGCCCAGAAATCCTCCAACGGCCGCAGCGCAGCCGCCAGCCCGGTGCGCGGCAGCACGCCGTATTCCACGCGCGACGATGCAATGAAATTCGCCGACGACGTGGCCGAGCGCCGCGGCCTCGACCGCGACTGGGTGCGCACCACCATCGGCAGCGCTCGCTTCCTGCCCAACGTGCCGCGGCTGATGCTGCCCGGCCCGGTCGGCACCGTGAAGAACTGGCAGACGTATCGCAGCCGCTTCATCGACCCGGTGCGCATCGCGGCCGGCGTGCGCTTCTGGCGTGCCAATGCCGACACGCTCACGCGTGCCGAGCAGGTGTACGGCGTGCCGCCTGAAATCATCGTCGGCATCATCGGCGTGGAGACCATCTACGGCCGCAACATGGGCAACTTCCGCGTGATCGACGCGCTGGCCACGCTCTCCTTCGACTTTCCCGATGGCCATCCGCGCGCCGCCGAGCGCCAGGCCTTCTTCCGCGGCGAACTCGAAAGCTTCCTGAGCACCGAGAGCCGCACCGCCGACGATCCGCTCACGCCCCTGGGCAGCTATGCGGGCGCAATGGGCATGCCGCAGTTCATGCCCAGCAGCATGGCCAAGTACGCGGTCGACTTCGACGGCGACAGCCGCATCGACCTCGTCAACAACCCGGCCGACGTGATCGGCTCGGTCGCCAACTACTTCAAGTCCTTCGGCTGGCAGCCCGGCATGCCGGCCATCTACCCCGTGCATTTCGAGGAAGCGCGGCTGCAGAAGGCGCTGCTGCTGGCACCCGACATCCTGCCGACCTTCAGCGCCGACAGCTTCGTGGCCGCCGGCGCGGTGCCCGAGGGCGAAGGCATCAAGCACAAGGGCCTGCTCGCTTTGATCGAGCTGCAGAACGGCGCCGACGCACCACCGACCTACGTAGCCGGCACGCGCAACTTCTACGTGATCACGCGCTACAACTGGAGCAGCTACTACGCCATGTCCGTGCTCGACCTCGGGCAAGAGGTCAAGGCGGCGATGGAGCAATAGGCACCATGACACCCGATGCACTGCGCGCGAACTGGAACGAGGCCTGGCGTGCCCTGGGCGTCGAGTCGCCCGGCGATGCGCTGTGCGCCGAGCTGCAGCGCCGTTACAGCGAGCCGCAGCGGCACTATCACACGATGCAGCACCTGGGCGAATGCCTCGCGTGGTTCGAGCGCGAGAAAGCATCGGCCGAGCGCCCTGGTGAAGTGGCGCTTGCGCTGTGGTTCCACGACGCGATCTACGACGTGCACGCCCACGACAACGAAGCTCGCAGCGCCGACTGGGCGCTCCAGGCCCTGCTTGAAGCCGGAGTGGACGAAGCAGCAGCCGAACGGGTTCACGCGCTCGTGATGGCCACGCGCCACGACGCCGTGCCCGAAGGCCGCGATGCCGAACTGCTGATCGACATCGACTTGTCGATCCTCGGCGCCGAACGCACACGCTTCGACGAATACGAGCGCCAGGTGCATGCCGAGTACGCCTTCGTTCCAGACGAGATCCGCCTGCCGCGCCGCCGCGCGATCCTTCAGCGTTTTCTCGACCGCCAGGCCATCTACGCAACGCCGCAAATGCACGCGCAGCTCGAAGCGCGGGCTCGCGCCAACCTGCAGCGCTCCATCGCCGGCTGAGCTGCCCTCTACGTCAGTCGGGCACCAGCCGCCACCACTCGGAGCGCGGCAACTCGTCATTGCGCTCCTCTTCCACGATACCGAACAGCAGTCCATCGCGCGTCGCACCGAGCTTCGCCAGTTGCAGCGTGCGCGCCTGATCGCGACACAGCGCAAAGCTGGCGTCGCCCTGCCATTCGAGACACCGACCGACTTCGGCCAGCATCAGCGCAGGCTGGCTCTGCATGAAGGTGAAGGGCATCGGCAGGCCCGCATCGAGCTGGGTCAGCCCCGCATGCGTGGCGCCCCATGCGCCGCGCATGCTGGCAACGCGGATGCGCGCGCCGGCCGGCAGCGCTGCCTCGCCGGCGGCGTCCAGGCAGCAGCGCGCGCCGTACATCGCCAACTCGGTCCACAGGCCGACGCGGCGCGGCCGGCGGCCGATGCGGCGGGCCAGGTCATCGCGCCAGTCGGCGGGCGGCGGATGCGCGACGAAATGAGCTGCGGTGCGCCAGGTGCTCATGGGCCGACATCCTTCAGTACCAACGAGGCGTGCCCACCGCCGAAGCCGACCACGTTGAGCAAGATGTTGCGCAGCCTCTTCGGCGCCTGCTCGCTCAGCGCAACGCCGAGCGAGGCGTCGAGCGGATAGTCCACGGTGGGCCAGACGCCACCTTCGATGCAGCCAACCAGCAAGGCCAGCTCCGCCGCACCCGCCGCGCCCAGCGTGTGGCCGAGGGCCGACTTGAGCGACACCAGCGGCGGCAGCGGGTCGAACACCTGCTTCAGCGCCTCCACCTCGATGGCGTCGTTGACCGGGCTGCCGGCGGCCTGCACCTTGATCAGGTCGACATCGCCGGGCTGCAGGCCGCTCTGCGTCAACGCGCCGCGGCACATCGCGAGCACGGCCGAGGCTTCGGTGCCCGAGGGATTACGCCCATCGACCACGTTGGCGCCACCCGTGATCTGCCAGCACGCGGGCTGCGATGTCAGGCGCAACGCAGCCACCGCTTCACCGAGCACCAGCCCCTTGCGCTGTGCGCCGAAGGGCTGTGCGCTGTCGGGCGCCAGCAGTTGCATCGCGCCGAAGCCGGCCACGGTGAAGCGGTTGTCCATCTCGACGCCGATCACAAGCGCTTCGTCGGCCTCCGCGCTTCGGATCAGGTCAGCGGCCGCCAGCACGGCGTTGAGCGCCGAGGTGCAGGCGGTGGAAACGGTGAACACCGGCCCCTGCCAGTCCAGCGCGCGGGCCACGACGCCGGCAAAGTCCTGCAGATCGCCGCCTAGCCGCAGATCCTGTTTCTCGTATTCCATGAAGCCGATGTCGAGCGACGACGAGGCCACGAACAGCGGCGCGGTGCGTGGCTCCAAATCACCGGTCTTGCCGCTCTGCGCAACCACGCTGCGCACGGTGCTGCACAGGCGCTGCGTCCAGTCGCCTTCTCTCGGCGCCAGCGCATAGACCGGCCAGCTGATTCCGTCAGCCACGGTCACCGGCGTCGGCGGCACTCCACCACGCTGCAGCGAAGCCAGCACCGACGGCATGTCGTCCCCCAGCACACAGGCCAGGCCCATGCCGGCCAGGTAGACATCGTTCATGCCTTGCCCGCTTGCGCGAGATGCTCCGCGAGGTGGGCGATGGAAGTCATCGCCCGGCGCGTTTCCTTGCTGTCGGGCATGCGCACGCCGAAGCGCTGCTGGATCGTCATCGACACCTGCAGGGCATCGAGCGAGTCGAGATCGAGCCGGGCCTCGGGGCCGAACAGCGGCTCGTCGTCGCCGAGGCCGCCCGGGGGCGCATCTTTCTCGACGGCCTCGAGCACCATCGCCTTGAGGCTGGCAATGAATTCAGGGGTGACGGTGGTGCTCACGGTGCGCGCCTGCGAAACAGGAAAACAGCCAGAAGAAACATCAGCGCCGCAAACACGACCAGCCGGCCGATCTGCGGCAGGGCATCGGCCACGTCGCCGCCGCGCAGCAGCACGGTCAGCAGCGCCTCCAGCCCCCAGTTCATCGGAGAGATCTCGACCAGCCGCTGCATGAAACCCGGCATGACGAACTTGGGCACCATGATGCCGCCTGCCGCCGCCATCAGCACGTTGACCATCGGCCCGATGGTGGCGGCCTGAGCATGGCTGCGCACCAGGCAAGCCAGTGCGAGCGACAGGCTCACCGCCGCCAGGCTCACTGCCCCCAGCGACAGCAGCAGCGCTCCCCAGTGGATGCCCGCGAGCGACAGCGCATCACCGCCGATCAGCGGCATGAACCAGATGCCTGCAGCAAGCATCAGCACAGCCTGCAGCGCATTCACGCCCAGGTACGGCAGCGCCTTCGACGCCAGCAGCATGGTGCGCGACACGCCCAGGCTCTGCAGCCGGCCGAGCGCCCCCGAACTGCGCTCCTGCACGAACAGGCTGGAGAGCGAGGCCACCACGAAGAACATGCCGAACACCAGCCACGCCGGCACGTTCTGCTGCACCGAGGTCGGCCGCGGGCCGGCGGTGGAGAAGCGCTCGGCTCGCACCATCGCCTCGATGGAGGCCTCGGGCGCCGGGCTGGCCGTGCCGGGCACCGCCAGCGCAAGGCGCGCCTTGAGTTCGCCCGATGCGCCGATGAGTTCGGCACGCAGCGCGTTGAACAGGTTGGCGTCGATGCCCGGCTCAGTCAGCAGATGGATGCGCGCCTGGGTCGACAGCGCGGCAGATTCCAGTTCTTCCGACAGGCCCGGCTCCATCACGATCACGTACTTGAGCGTGCCGTTGCGCAGCCGCGCCTGCCAGTCGCTGCCCAACGGCTGCGGTGCGCCGTGGCTGCGCTGCCAGAGCTGCTGCAGCCATTTGGCCGGCGTGGCCGTGTCGCGCATGTCGATGGCATAAGTCAGCTCGGCCAGCGGCGGGCGATAGATGTCCTTCAGCGTGAGCGACATCAGCACGATGAAGACCATCGGCATCAGGAACAGCGCGGCAAGGCCGTGCATGTCGCGCACGAGGGCGAGCAGTTCTTTCTTGATAAGCGCGAGGAGCATGGGGTTCAGTCGCGCAGCGAGCGGTGGGTGAGCGCCATGAACAGCTGCTCGAGGTCATGGCGGCCGAATTCGGCATGGCGCACTTCGATGCCCGCGGCTTCGAGCGCGGCCAGCACAGGCCCCGGGCCGCTGCCGGCGTTGAGGTGAATGCGCCAATGCACTCCCCCCTGCTCCACCGTGCCGAAGCGCGAGAGCATGTCGGCGTCGAGCCCGTCGGCGGCCAGCGTGAGCAGCATCGCGTTCTTCGACAGCAGCTCGTCGAGCGAGCCTTCGCGCAGCACGTGGCCGCGGTCGAGGATGGCGACGCGATCGGCAATCGCCTCGATCTCTTCCATGTAGTGCGAGGCGTAGATCACCGCCGCGCCCTGCTGCGCGAGGCTCTTGATGGCGTCGAGGATGAAGGCGCGCGATTGCGGATCGACGCCCACGGTGGGCTCGTCGAACAGCATCAGCTCGGGTTCGGGAAGCAAGGCGATGGCCAGGTTGAGCCGGCGCTTGAGGCCGCCCGAGAGCCGCTCCGCGCGCACGCCGGCGAACTGCTCCAGCTGCGCAAACTGCGTACAGACCGCGATGCGCTCCTTCTTGCGCGCGCCCGACAGGCCCCCCGCCGCAGCAAAGCAGGCAAGGTTCTCGGCCACGGTCAGCATCGGATAGAAGGCCTGCTCCTGTGGCGCCACGGCGATGCGCGTAGGTGTCTTCGCACGCACCTGCTGCAGCGGCTGGCCATCGATGCGGATCTCGCCCGACTGCACGGCCAGCGCGCCCGACAGGTGCGAGATCAGCGTGGTCTTGCCTGCGCCGTTCGGCCCGAGCAGGCCCAGTACACAGCCTTTTGGCACCGCGAGCGATACGTCGGCCAGCGCGGGGGCGTCGGCGTGCGGGTAGCGGTAGCTGAGCTGGCGCAGCTCTAACATCAGGCGACAGCTGCCTTCAGGTCGCGAAAGAAGCTTTCTTCCTGCTGCGCCTGCTCCCGCAGCTTCGCAGCCAACGCAGCCGGGTCGACCGCCTCGCGCCCCTTCACCATGCGCGCCGCCTTGAGCGCGAACGCACGCCAACCGTCACCGATGGCGATGAGCCGCTCGGACATCTGCTGCAGCTGCGGCTTGTCGAGCAACTGCGCTGCCTCCTGCAAAAAGCCCGCGTAGATGAAGCGGAAGCCCGCCCCGCCCGTGCCGATTTCTTCCTGCATGCGCACCACATGGCCGATGAAGTCGACGCTGCGCGGATCGGCCGGCGACAGCTTCTGCATGCGCTTGGCCAGCGTGTGCATGCCGCGCACACCGACGATGGGAATGGGTGCAAGCATGTTGCGCACCGTCTTGCGGATGGCCTTGACCACCGAGGCCGCATCGACAACCTTGCGATCGATGGCCTGCGGGTAGTACATGAGCCCCTTCGGCGCCAGCACGCCCTTGGCGAAACGCGCGCGTGCCAGGTCGCTGCTCGCGCAACGCACGGGCTCCTCGAACACCGGGTCGCTGATCAGGTAGTCGTCGCCGTCCTTGCCGTACACCAGCAGGTTGTGCGCGTTGAAGTGAAAGCGCATGTTCGGCGGAAAGTACGGCAGCCAGTAGACCGAGGTTTGCAGCCCCACCAGCTGGCCATCGGCCAGCAGCGCGTCGAGCCTCTGCTGCCCCGCATCGGCGCTGCGAAAGGTCTCGAAGCGAAAGCGCGCGGCCATCGGCGCCAGCAGGCCCTTGATGATGGCCTTGGGCGGCATGCGGTACGAGATCAGCGGCAGGCCCGACAGCTTGATGAAGGGCAGGTACGCGAACGAAATCGCGGACGACAGGCCCAGCGCCATGCTCTCGCTCATCGGCGCGCCGTGGTGGCGCATCAGGCTGGAGATGACGCCGCTTTCGCAATGCGCCGCCTGTTGGTGTTGAAAGTTCACGGCAGGCCTTGCAAGGTGGAAACGGGCAGGCCCAGCGCTTCGCTGTAGCGTGCGAGTTGCGCCGATGACAGCGCGGCGAAATGGCGCGGCTGCAGGTGGCGCCGCACGCGCCACTGCCAGAAGCCGCTGGTCTGCGAGAGCAGCGCCACGTCCATGCGGCGCTCGTACATCCAGTATTCGAGCGGCGAAGCCTGCCCCGCCTTCACGCGTTCCTTTGCGGCCTGCGCCTGTTCGACGAGCACGTCGACCGCATGGCTGGTGACGATCTCTTCCGCCTCCCAGCCGCGCGAAGTGGTGGTGACGACGCGGCCCTGCGCGTCGCGGGCGTACATCAGCTTGGAATGGCCGTCGAGGGTCGCATTGCCCTCCTGCGGTACAGCGTCGAGATCCATGGCTACACCGCTTCCATATAAATGAAGCCGCTGGAGAAGCGGCCGCTTTCGGGCACGAACATCAGTAGCTTCTGGCCGGGCTTGATGCGGCCCGAGCGGAACAGCTCGTCGAGCATGATGTACGGCGACGCCGAACCCGTGTTGCCCTTGCTCGCGAGGTTGCTGAACCAGCGCTCGCGCGGAATCGGCAGGCCCAGCGATTCGAGGCACTGGCTCACCGGCTCGACGAAGTATTGCGACGACAGGTGCGGCAAAAACCAGTCGATGTCCGCCGTCTTCAGCCCGCGCCGCTCGATGATGGCCGCCAGCGGCTCGCCCAGCGTGGCGCGCACGATGTTGTCGTTGAGCAGGCGCACGTCCTGCTTGACGGCAAAGGTCGACTCGCGCTGCCAGTCTTCGGGCGACTTGCGCCCCCAGCCGTCGAGGCCGCCTTCGGCATTCTTCTCGGCACCAGCGTACATGCACACCGGCAGCTCGTGCGCGGCGGACGACAGGTCGATCCAGTCGATGCGCAGCGACAGCGGCCCGCGCGGCTCGCGCTCCAGCAGCACTGCACCCGCGCCGTCGGACAGCATCCAGCGCAGAAAGTCTTTCTCGAAGGCCAGTTCGGGCCGCGCTTCCAGCGCTTCGAGCTTGTGTTCGAGCTCGGCTTCGAAGCGCGAGCCGCGCATCACGGCCGAGGCGAGCTCCGAACCCGTGGCCACCGCGCGCCGGGCGTCGCCCGCGCGCACCGAGAGCCATGCATGCTTCAACGCGGTGGCGCCGGCCAGGCAGATGCCCGCGCAGGCCACCACTTCGAGCCGCGGCCAGCCGAGTTCGCCGTGCACCATCACCGCGTGGTTGGGCATGAGCTGGTCGGGCAGCGAAGTGCCGGTGACGAGGCAGTCGACCGGCCCCACGTCGCCCAGCGCGCGGATCGCGGATGCAGTGAGCTGCGCGTTGGTCATCGCCAGTTCGCCCGTGGCGCGGTCGATGGCGTAGTGGCGCGACTGGATGCCGTTGCTGCGCAGAATCAGCCGCCGCGCGCGGGACGCCTTGCCGCCGATGCGACCGAGGACGTCTTCGATGTCTTCATTGCTGACCGGGGAAAAGGGCAGAAAGGCGGCAGTGCGGGTCAGGAAGACATCAGTCGTCATAGAGGGGGGTGCGGTCCGTGGCAGAGCCCGACGGGCACTCGAATTGGGCTGTCATTTTAGTCAGCCACCCTCTGAACAAAGGTCGCAGAAGCGCTTGCAGGCTCAGGCTCACGGGCACCACCGTAATGATCAGTACCAGCAGAAACAGCACGTACAGCAGCAGCAGCGGCTTGCGCTGCCACGCGCCGGGCCCGCCGGCGGCCATGATCAGCTTGCCCCAGAGGTAGAAGCTGCGCGTGCCGGCCTTCTCGCTGATGAGCAGCCTGGCATTGGCCTGCACGGCTCCGAGGCCGGCCAGCAGCGGCTGCGTGCCGCGTTCCAGGTCGTTGTGCAGCGCATCGCGCAGGGCACGGCCGAAACGGCCCGTACCGTTGATCTGTTCGGTACTGAGCCCGGCATCGGGCATGCCCCAGAAGCCGCGCTTGCGCCCCCAGATCAGCCATGCCGGCGTGGTGAAGAAGGTGGCGAGCGTGGGGCCGGGGTCGGTCAGCACCACGTTGTCGATCAGGCGTGCGCCCACGTCGTCGAGCATGCCCTTGAGCTTTTCGTGGGCCAGAAGCCACATGTTGCGGCAGGCGATGACCGTGACCACCGGCTTGCCCTTGAGCAGCCGCGCCGCCACCGGGTGCTTGAGGAAGGCTGCCACGGGCTGCGAAGGCGCCAGGAACCACACCTGGTACGGCAGCACGATCAGGTCGAAGTCTTCCTCACCCGTGAGCGACAGCGGCGCCAGCGGCTGCGGCTTCATGTGGGCCGACTCCGGAAAGGCGTCGAAGAAAGTCAGGAAGGGCCAGGGAAAGGGGTACGGCGCGAGCGGGCGCAGCGTTTCCTCGTGCACCTCGATCGACGGATCGGCGCGCAACGGCGCCACGATCCGGTCTGCAACCTCGTCGAGCTGGCCGGATTGCGAATAGCGAAGAACGAGGACGCGCTTGACGCTTCGAGGGGGGCTGGAGGGGCTGGAAGTCACTGGCGGTGGCGTTTCGGGGGCCGTCGAATGTACGCGATGCCTGTAGCGAACGCATCTGCCAATGGTCATGGCGTCGCGGCAATCAGACGGTCGAATCGGTCAAATGGCCGGCGATGCGGAAAAAGAACAAGAAAAAAGGGCCGCACCTTGCGGCACGGCCCCTGTCTCGGCGCGAGAGGGAGGCTCAGCGCACCTTGCCTTCCTTCCAGGCGGTCAGCAGCTTGTTGTAGTCGATGGTCTCACCCTTCGGCTTTTCGTTGGCCAGCTTCTTCCACGGGGCGTGGTCGTCGCTCAGGTACTTGGCCGGGTCGCCCTTGGGGTTGAGCTTGGGCGCGCAATGGGCCATGCCGGCGCGCTCGAGGCGGGCCATCACGTTGTCCATCTCGTCGGCCAGGTTGTCCATTGCCTTCTGCGGGGTCTTCTCGCCCGTGACGGCCTCGGCCACGTTCTTCCACCAGAGCTGCGCGAGCTTCGGATAGTCGGGCACGTTGGTGCCGGTCGGGGTCCAGGCCACGCGCGCCGGGCTGCGGTAGAACTCGATCAGGCCGCCGTACTTGTTGGCGTTCTGCGTGAAGTAGTCCGAGCGGATGTCGCTGTCGCGGATGAAGGTCAGGCCAGTGATCGACTTCTTCAGCGAGGTGGTCTTGGCGGTGATGAACTGCGCGTAGAGCCAGGCTGCCGCCGTCTTGTTGGCGTCATGGCCCTTGAAGAAGGTCCACGAACCCACGTCCTGGTAGCCGTTCTGCATGCCCTGCTTCCAGTACGGACCGTTCGGGCCGGGGGCCATGCGCCACTTCGGCGAGCCGTCGTCGTTCACCACGGGCAGGCCCTTCTTGGTCATGTCGGCGGTGAAGGCCGTGTACCAGAAGATCTGCTGGGCGATCTGGCCCTGCGCCGGCACCGGACCGGATTCGCCGAAGGTCATGCCCATGGCTTCCTTGGGCGCGTACTTCTTCATCCAGTCGATGTACTTGGTGAGCGCGTACACGGCGGCCGGCGAGTTGGTGGCGCCGCCACGCGACACCGAAGCGCCCGTGGGCGTGCACTTGTCGGCGGCAACGCGGATGCCCCATTCGTCGATCGGCATGCCGTTGGGGATGCCCTTGTCGGCGGAGCCGGCCATCGACAGCCACGCATCGGTGAAGCGCCAGCCCAGCGACGGATCCTTCTTGCCGTAGTCCATGTGGCCATAGATCGGCTTGCCGTCGATGGTCTTCACGTCGACGCTGAAGAACTCGGCGATGTCTTCGTAGGCGCTCCAGTTGAGCGGCACGCCCAGGTCGTAGCCGTACTTGGCCTTGAACTTGTCCTGCAGGTCCTTGCGCGCGAACAGGTCGGCGCGGAACCAGTACAGGTTGGCGAACTGCTGGTCGGGCAGCTGGTAGAGCTGGCCGTCGGGGGCGGTGGTGAAGCTGGTGCCGATGAAGTCCTTCAGGTCGAGGCCCGGGTTGGTGAACTCCTTGCCCGCGCCGCCCATGTACTCGGTCAGCGACATGATCTTGCCGTAGCGGTAGTGCGTGCCGATCAGGTCGGAGTCGGACACCCAGCCGTCATAGATCGACTTGCCCGACTGCATCGAGGTCTGCAGCTTCTCGACCACGTCGCCTTCCTGGATCAGGTCGTGCTTGACCTTGATGCCGGTGATTTCCTCGAAGGCCTTGGCCAGCGTCTTCGATTCGTACTCGTGGGTGGTCAGGGTTTCGGAGACGACGGACACCTCCTTCACGCCCTTGGCCTGCAGCTTCTTGGCCGCATCGATGAACCATTTCATTTCCTCCATCTGCTTGTCCTTGGACAAGGTAGATGGCTGGAACTCGCTGTCGATCCATTTCTTGGCTTCAGCCTCGCCGGCCGTTGCCGCACCGTGCGCGGCGAACATCGCCGCTGCCAGTGCCAATGCCGTGTAGCGCATCTTCATGAAGTTGTCTCCTCGGTTGTTGCTTCCCCGGTGTTGTGTTCGATCACGGCTCCGGGGAGGCGGAGAGCCGGAACGCATTCGGTTGAACGAATAAGGCGAAAGGCGGTGCCCGCTCAGCCCTTGCGCATCACGAGCGCAAGCAGGCCCATCGACAGCACGAAGCTGATCCAGATCGAAGGCTCGGCCTCCAGGCTGAACCACTCCTGGAACTTGCCGGCCAGGCCGATGAAGACCAGGTTCAGGTACGCCGCCGACAGCAGCCCGATGAAGAGCCGGTCGCCGCGCGTGGTGGCCATCGGCAGCCAGCCGCGCCGCAGCGTGGTGGGCGACTTGAACTCCCACACCGTCATGCCGACCAGCATGAGCGCGATGCAGATGAAGAACACGGCCACCGGGGTGGTCCAGACCATCCAGTCGAACATCTCTCGGCCTCCTTAAACACGACCCATCGCGAAACCCTTCGCGATGTAATGGCGCACGAACCAGATGACGATGGCGCCCGGCACGATGGTCAGCACGCCGGCCGCAGCCAACGTTGCCCAGTCCATGCCCGAGGCACTCACCGTGCGCGTCATCGTCGCCACGATGGGCTTGGCGTTCACGCTGGTGAGCGTGCGCGCCAGCAGCAGCTCGACCCAGCTGAACATGAAGCAGAAGAACGCCGCCACGCCCACGCCGGCCTTGATGAGCGGCAGGAAGATGGTGAGGAAGAAGCGCGGGAACGAATAGCCGTCGATGTACGCCGTCTCGTCGATCTCGCGCGGAATGCCGCTCATGAAGCCTTCCAGGATCCACACCGCCAGCGGCACGTTGAACAGCAGATGCGCCAGCGCCACGCCCAGGTGTGTATCCATCAGGCCGACCGTGCTGTACAGCTGGAAGAACGGCAGCAGGAACACCGCGGGCGGCGTCATGCGGTTGGTCAGCAGCCAGAAGAACACGTGCTTGTCGCCCAGGAACGAATAGCGCGAGAACGCATAGGCCGCAGGCAGTGCCACGGTGAGCGAGATCACCGTGTTGATCGCCACGTAGATCAGGCTGTTGATGTAGCCCGAGTACCACGACTCGTCGGTGAAGATGCGCGCGTAGTTGGCCCAGGTGAGCTGCTGCGGAAAGAACGAGAAGCTCGACAGGATCTCCTCGTTCGTCTTGAAGCTCATGTTGATCATCCAGTAGATGGGCAACAGCGCGAACAGGATGTACAGCACCAGGAAGATGCTGCGCTTGTGAAATCTCTTCTCGTTCATTTCTCCACCTCCGCTTCCTGCGTGCCGACCCGCTGCATCCAGTTGTAGAGCACAAAGCAGAACAACAGGATGATGAGGAAATAGATCAGCGAGAAGGCAGCGGCCGGCCCCAGGTCGAACTGCCCCACCGCCTTCTGCGTGAGGTACTGGCTCAGGAAGGTGGTCGCGTTGCCCGGCCCACCGCCCGTCAGCACGAAGGGCTCGGTGTAGATCATGAAGCTGTCCATGAATCGCAGCAGCACCGCGATCATCAGCACGCCGCGCATCTTGGGCAGCTGGATGAAGCGGAACACTGCGAACTTGCTCGCGCCGTCGATGCGCGCAGCCTGGTAGTAGGCATCGGGAATCGAGCGCAGGCCCGCGTAGCACAGCAGCGCCACCAGCGGCGTCCAGTGCCACACATCCATCACCAGCACGGTGAGCCACGCGTCGGTGGCGCTGCCGGTGTAGTTGTATTCGATGCCCATCGTCTGCAGCGCGTGGCCCAGCAGGCCGATGTCGGCACGGCCGTAGATCTGCCAGATGGTGCCGACCACGTTCCAGGGAATCAGCAGCGACAGCGCCACCACCACCAGCACCGCCGACGACTTCCAGCCCTTGGCCGGCATCGACAGCGCAAGGCCGATGCCCAGCGGGATCTCGACCAGCAGCACCGACAGCGAGAAGCCCAGCTGGCGCCACAGCGCCTCGTGCAGCTCGTCGTCGCGCATCACCGAGGCGAACCATTCGGTGCCGACGAAGACGCGGCGCTCGGGCGAGATGATGTCCTGCACCGAGTAGTTGACCACCGTCATGAGCGGCACGATGGCCGAGAACGCAACGCAGATGAGCACCGGCAGCACCAGCCACCACGCCTTCTGGTTGATCGGTTTGTTGGTGGCGTTCATGCGACCAGTTCCTCGTCTTTGTAATAGCAGGTGTGCGTGTCGAGCACTCGCACCCACACGGTGTCTCCCGCTGCCGGCGGCTGGTCATCCGAATGCAGCCGCACCTTCAGCACGCTGCCGTCGGCCACCACGCTCAGCATCACGTGCGTACCCACGTCCTGCACCTGCTTCACCACGGCCGGCACGGCACCGGCGGCGCCCGCGTTGGACAGGCGCAGGTACTCGGGACGGATGCCGATCTTCAGCGGCCCCTGCGGCAGTTCGCGCGTGGGCACCAACGGCGTGCCCGCAACCTCGATGGTTCCGTTCGCGCTCTTCGCGGACAGGAAGTTCATGCCCGGCGAGCCGATGAAATGCCCGACGAAAGTGTGGGCGGGCCGCTCGAACAGCGCTTCGGCACTGCCCACCTGCACAGCCTTGCCGCGCGTCATCACCACCACTTCTTCAGCGAAGGTGAGCGCCTCGACCTGGTCGTGCGTCACGTAGATCAGCGTGAGCTTCAGCTCGCGATGGATCTGCTTGAGCTTGCGGCGCAGCTGCCACTTCAGGTGCGGGTCGATCACGGTGAGCGGCTCATCGAACAGCACCGCCGACACGTCGCTGCGCACCAGCCCGCGCCCGAGAGAGATCTTCTGCTTGGCGTCGGCCGCGAGGCCGGCGGCGCGCTGGTTGAGCTGCCCGCTCATGTCGAGCATCTCGGCAATCTCGCCCACGCGCTTCTTGATCTGGTCGGCCGGCACCTTGCGGTTGCGCAGCGGGAACGCGAGGTTCTCGGCCACGGTCATGGTGTCGTAGATCACCGGAAACTGGAACACCTGTGCGATGTTGCGTTCCTGCGGCGTGGCGCGCGTCATGTCGCGGCCGTCGAAGGTAACCGTGCCTTGCGAGGGCACAAGCAGGCCCGAGATGATGTTCAGCATGGTCGTCTTGCCGCAGCCCGAGGGGCCGAGCAAGGCATACGCCCCGCCGTCGCGGAAGCTCATCTTCAGCGGCAGCAGCGCATAGTCGCTGTCCTGCGTGGGGTTGGGGCGATAGGCGTGGGCCAGGTCGAGGTCGATGCGTGCCATGACTAGCTTCCTTTGCGCCATGCCGGCGCGAGCGCCAGCTTTTCGCTGGCATCGAACACATAGGCTTGCGACGCGCTGAAATACAGCGTGATCGAAGCACCCAGCTCGAAGCGGTGCACACCGGTGAGCTGCGCCACCAGTTCGCCCACCGCCGTCTCGACGTGCACGAAGGTGTCGGAGCCCGAGATTTCGGCCAGCTCCACCTTGCCGGGCAAGGCGATGTCGCCCTGCCCCGCATCCACGTTCAGTGCGCTCGCGCGCAGGCCGACCGTGACGGTGCCTGCAACGCTTTCAGGCACGGCCAGAGCCAGCGCGGGGCCGCCGGCCAGTTGCACCTTACCGGCGGTGGCCGTGCCGGCCAGCAGGTTCATCGGCGGATCGCTGAAGGCGCGTGCCACGCGCAGCGACTGCGGCGCATGGAAAACCTCGGCCGTCGGGCCGTACTGCAGCAGCTCGCCAGCATCCATCACAGCTGTGTAGCCGCCGAGCAGCAAGGCTTCACCAGGTTCGGTGGTCGCGTAGATCACGGTCGAATCGCCGGTGGCGAAGAGCTGCGTGAGTTCTTCGCGCAGGCCTTCGCGCAGCTTGTAGTCGAGGTTGACCAGTGGTTCGTCGAGCAGCATCAGCGGTGCGTTCTTGGCGAGCGCGCGCGCCAGCGCCACGCGCTGCTGCTGGCCGCCCGAGAGCTCGGCTGGATAGCGGTCGAGGAACATGCCGATGTGCAGCTTGTCGGCCAGCGCCTTCACACGCGCATCGATATTCGACTCACCGCGCAGCTTGAGCGGCGAGGCGATGTTGTCCGCCACCTTGAGCGAGGGGTAGTTGATGAACTGCTGGTAGACCATCGCGACATTGCGTTCGCGCACGGGCATGCCGGTCACGTCCTTGCCGTCGACCAGCACCTTGCCTTCCGTGGGCGTGTCGAGCCCCGCCATCAGCCGCATGAGGCTGGTCTTGCCGGCCTGCGTCGCGCCCAGCAGCACGGTGACCGCGCCGCTCCTGGGCGCGATGCTCTGCTCGTAGAGCCATGTCTGCGCACCCACCTTCTTGGTGACGCGCTCCAGTGTCAGTTGCATTGGCGCTCTTTCCCTTGTGTTCGTCTAGTTGTTGTCGACGCGGACTGGCTGCAGCAGCAGCCAGCGCGCGACCTGCTCGCGCTCTTCGGGCGTGTAGTGCAGCCCCAGCTTGGAGCGCCGCCAGAGCACGTCTTCCGCGCTCACGGCCCATTCGTGGTCCTGCAGGAAGCGTAGTTCGCGCTCGTACAGGCCCGGCGCCACTTCGTCGCCCAGGTCGGAAAAGGACTTCGCGTCGCCCAGCAACTCCGCTATGCGGGCGCCGTAGCCCCGCGCGAGGCGGCGAGCCAGATGGCCGTAGAGCCACGGATACCTGGTTTGCACGGCCGACACGAAGCGTTCGAAATCGTCGTCGGGCCGCTTCGCGGCGCCGATCCATGCCGACAGGTCACCGCCCGCGAGAAAGGCGCCATCGGTCCAGGCCGGGCGCTGCGCGCTCGACTGGCCCAGCATCCTGCCCACCTCGTCGGCCGCGTCCTCGGCCAGCTTGCGGAAGGTGGTGATCTTGCCGCCCCATACCGACAGCAGCGGCGCGGCGGTGGTGTTCGATTCGAGCATGTAGTCGCGCGTGACGGCCGATGGGTCGCCCGAGTCGTCGTCGAGCAGCGGGCGCACGCCCGAGTAGGTCCAAACCACGTCGGCCGGCACGATGGGCTTCTCGAAGTAGCGGCTGGCCTGGGTGCAGAGGTAGTCGATTTCTTCCTGTGCGATGCGCGCGGCGCCGGGGTCGTCGCCGGTGAGTTCGATGTCGGTGGTGCCGATCAGCGTGAACTCGCCCTGGTAGGGAATAGCAAAGATGATCCGCTTGTCGGGGTTCTGGAAGATGTAGGCGTGGTCGTGCTCGAACAGGCGTGGCACCACGATGTGGCTGCCCTTCACGAGCCGCAGGCTCTTGGTGGCCAGCGCCTCGCCCTTGGCCGACTGCGCGACACCTCGCAGGAAGGATTCGGCCCACGGCCCTGCGGCATTGACCACCGCGCGGGCGCGCAGCGTGCGCTTGTTGCCGTCGGCGCCCTGCAGCGTGGCAGTCCAGCCGTCGGCGTCTCGCTGGGCGTGCACGCAGCGCGTGCGGGTCAGCACTTCGGCGCCACGCGCCTTTGCGTCGAGCGCGTTCAGCACCACGAGGCGCGCATCGTCGACCCAGCCGTCCGAGTAGATGAAGCCGCGCTTGTATTGGTCCTTCAGCGGCTTGCCTGCGGCGTGGCGGCGCAGATCGACGCTGCGCGAAGCCGGCAGCACCTCGCGCTTAGCTAGGTGGTCGTACATGAACAGGCCAATGCGGATCATCCAGGCCGGGCGCATCGAAGGGTCGTGCGGCATCACGAAGCGCAGCGGCCACATGATGTGCGGGGCGCTCTTGAGCAGCACCTCGCGCTCCTGCAGCGCCTTGCGCACCAGCGAGAACTCGTAGTACTCGAGGTAGCGCAGCCCGCCGTGGATCAGCTTGGTGGAAGAAGACGAAGTGTGCGAGGCGAGATCGTCCTTTTCGCACAGCACCACGCGCCAGCCGCGGCCCGCGAGGTCGCGCGCGATGCCGCAGCCGTTGATGCCGCCGCCGACGATGAGCACGTCGCAATCGGTGGCCGGCGCGGGCGAAATGGAAGAGAAATCGCTCACAGAAATTGGGTCCGTTGAAGCGTGACTTTGGTCACTAACGGCGGCCATTGTATTTTCGCGTCTTTTCATTTGGATTCCTTTTGGCGCGATTTTCCTCCGAGTTTTCCCTTACTCGTCTTCGTTTTCTTTCGCTTTAAAGTGGCGCGCTCTGTACCCTCGGTCGCAGTCTTCCTGCTTTCCACGACGCCCCTGTGAACTCCAACCCGCGCCAGATCAACCTCCTGGACACCGTGCGCGCGCGCGGCTCCGTCACCGTCGAGCAACTGGCCGACATGCTCGGCGTCACCCTGCAAACGGTGCGGCGCGACGTGCAGCGGCTGGCCGACGAGGGCCTGCTCACGCGCTTTCACGGCGGCGTGCGCGTGCCCAGCTCGACCACGGAGAACATCGGCTACCAGCAGCGCGAGACCCTGCACGCCGAAGGCAAGGCGCGCATCGCCCGCCGCGTGGCGGAGCTGGTGCCCAACGACTGCTCGCTGATCCTCAACATCGGCACCACCACCGAGGCCATCGCCAAGGCGCTGCTGCGCCACACGGGCCTGCGCGTGATCACCAACAACCTGAACGTGGCCACCATCCTGAGCGGCAACACCTCGTGCGAAGTGATCGTGGCGGGCGGCTCGGTGCGACCGCGCGACCGCGCGATCGTGGGCGAGGCCACCATCGACTTCATTCGCCAGTTCAAGGTCGACATTGCGCTGATCGGCGTGTCGAGCATCGAGGCCGACGGATCGCTGCGCGACTTCGACCTGCGCGAGGTGAAGGTGGCGCAAACCATCATCGCGCAGGCGCGCGAGGTGTGGCTCGCGGCGGACGCCAGCAAGTTCAACCGGCCGGCAATGATCCAGCTGGGCACGCTCTCGCAGATCGACCGGCTGTTCACCGATGCCGAGCCGCCGGCGCCATTCGCCGACCTGCTGCACACCGCCCAGGTGCGCCTCGAGATCGCGCGCGAGAACTGACAAGAAAGAACACGAACGAATGACCACCTACCTGCTCGCCCTCGACCAAGGCACTTCCAGCTCGCGCAGCATCGTGTTCGACCGCGAAGGCCACATCGTCGCCATCGCGCAGAAAGAGCTGACGCAGATCTACCCGCAGCCAGGCTGGGTCGAGCACGACCCGATGGAAATCTGGCGCAGCCAGCTCGCCACCGCGCGCGAGGTACTTGCCAAGGCGAAACTCAAGCCCACCGACATCCACGCCATCGGCATCACCAACCAGCGCGAGACCACCGTGCTGTGGAACCGCAAGACGGGCCAGCCGGTGCACCACGCCATCGTCTGGCAGGACCGCCGCGCCGAGCCTTTGTGCGCAAGGCTGCGCGACGAGGGCATGACAGACACCATCCGCGAGAAGACCGGGCTGGTGATCGACGCGTACTTTTCCGGTACCAAGCTGCGCTGGCTGCTCGACAACGTGCCCGGCGCGCGCGCGCAGGCCGAGCGCGGCGAACTGGCCTTCGGCACGGTCGACAGCTGGCTCATGTGGCAGCTCACCGGCGGCAAGGTGCACGTGACCGACGTGAGCAACGCCTCGCGCACCATGCTCTTCAACGTGCACAGCAACGAGTGGGATGCCGATCTGCTGAAGGCGCTCGACATTCCCGCCGCGCTGATGCCGAAGGTGCAGCCCTCGAGCTCGCACTTCGCCGACACCGATGCAGCGCTGCTGGGCCATACGCTGCCCATCGGCGGCGTGGCCGGCGACCAGCAGAGCGCCCTCTTCGGCCAGGCCTGCTTCGAGGCCGGCATGGCGAAGAACACCTACGGCACCGGCTGTTTCCTGCTGATGCACACGGGCGGCGCCTTCCAGCCCTCGCACAACGGCCTGCTCGTGACCAGCGCCGCACAGGCCGATGCGACGCCGCAGTACGCCATGGAAGGCAGCGTGTTCGTCGGCGGCGCCGTGGTGCAGTGGCTGCGCGACGGCCTCAAAGCCATCAAGGGCAGCGCCGAAGTGCAGTCGCTGGCCGAGAGCGTGCCCGATGCTGGCGGCGTGATGATGGTGCCGGCCTTCACCGGCCTCGGCGCGCCCTACTGGGATGCGGATGCGCGAGGCACCATCACCGGCCTCACGCGCGGCACCACGGTCGCGCACATCGCGCGCGCCGCACTCGAAAGCATCGCCTACCAGAGCGCCGCGCTGCTGCAGGCCATGAGCCGCGACGCGGTGGCCGCCGGCGGCAAACCCGTGGCCGAGCTGCGCGTGGACGGCGGCGCGAGCGTGAACGACCTGCTGATGCAGTTCCAGGCCGACCTGCTGGGCATTCCGGTGGTGCGGCCCGAAGTGATCGAGACCACCGCGCTGGGCGCCGCCTACCTCGCAGGCTTGTCGACCGGCGTCTACACCGACGCGCGCCAGCTCTCGAAGCTGTGGAAGATCGAGCGCCGCTTCATGCCGACCATGGGCCGCGCGCAGGCCGAGGAATCGATGGCGCGCTGGGAGCGCGCGGTGCGGCAAGCCACTGCGACCTGATGCTCCAAAAGACCTCGCCACCATCGGGGCACTGAGGTCAGCAGTGTGAGCCCCGGGGCAGAATGCGCCCGCCCCCGACTTGCCGCGCTGCCTGCTTGACCACTCCAACCAACGAAGTCTCTCCGTCGCGCAACGCGCTGCTCGCCTGCGGCGTGGTGGGCGCAACGCTGCTGGCGCTCATCGCGCTGGGCCACGACGGCCGCCGCATGGCACAGCTCGCGGTGCTTGCAATGCCGATGGTGCTGTGGCTTGCCTGGCCGTTGCGCAGCGCGCGGATGCGGCGCATGCGCACGCTGCTGGTCTGGCTCTGGGCCATGGGCTTCGCGCTCGACGGCGCGGTGCGCGCCTATCTGCTCGACGCCTACCAGGCCGCGCCCGACGCTGCGATGGTGCTGGGCGCAGCGGCCAACACCAATGCGCGCGAGGGCTCCGAATACCTGTGGATGCATTGGCGCTCGGCTGCGGTGTGGTGTGCCGCGCTGGTCGTGGCGGGCGTGCTCGTGGGCATGTTCGCGCGGCGCGGCGCTGTAGCCGATGCGGCGACTGCATCAGCACGGCCTGCTCGATGGGTCGTGGCGCTTGTCGCACTGCTGCTTCTCGTCGCATGCGTGGCCTACGCAAGCAAGCCCTGGCGCCGGCTGCATCCCGCGATCTTCTGGACGCAGTGGGCAGATTCCGTTCACACGCTGCGCACCGCCTGGGGCGACCAGCAGAAGCAGCGCGACCGCCTGATGGCGCAGGCCAAAGGCATCGCGCCAGTGATATCGCAGGCTGGCCCTTCCACTGTGGTGCTGGTCATCACCGACAGCATCAACCGCGACAACATGGCGCTGTATGGCTACGGCCGCCCGACCACGCCGCGCCTGCTGGCGCACAAGGCGCAGACCGGCGACCAGATGGCGGTGCTGAAGAACGCCTGGTCCGTCGACGCAAGCACCCTGCCCGCGCTGCGCAACATGTTCCACTTCGGCCTGCCCGAGAGCGAGAACCCGCCGCACCTTCTGGCCCTGGCGCGCGCCGCCGGCTACAAGGTCTGGTGGATCAGCAACCACGACGACCTCGCCATCGAGCAGCAGCATGCGCGCCTCGCCGATGTGGTCGACATGGTCAACCGCACGCCCGGCCGCGCCAGTGCCTCGCTGGACGGCGAGATCCTCGACTGCATGCAGGAGGCGCTGGCCGATACGAGCACCGACCGCAAGCTGATCGTGGTTCATCTGATGGGCGCGCATCCGCACTACAGCCTGCGCTTTCCAGCCAACGCCAACCCCTTCGACGACGATGTGGATGCGGTCGAGAACGGCCTCGTGAAAGACGGCCGCTCGGCCTGGGTGCGCCGCTTCCGCCAGGAATACGACGCCGCGCTGCTGTATCACGACTTCGTGGTGTCCGAGCTGCTGCAGCAGACGCGCAGCACTGGCAAGCCGGGCGACTACCGCGCGTGGATGTACCTGTCGGACCACGGGCAGGAGGTAGGCCACGTGAGCGACCGCGCGGGGCACAGCCCGGCGACCGCCTCGGGCTATCGCATTCCGGCCGTGGTGTGGCGCAACCAGCAACCGCTGTCGTCGGCCGCGGCGCAGCAACAACCGTTTCGCGCAGACTGGTCGGGCTGGACGCTGATGGACCTGCTGCACATCCAGTGGAACGGGCAGAAGCCAGAACGCGATGTGCTGCAGGATGCCTACCGCTGGCAGGCGCCCACGATTCCAGTGGCCGTCGAATCCTTCTCGCGCTAGCCGTGCCGGGGCGACAGATGAATGCCGGCGATCATGCAGCGCACCGATCCGCCCGCCATCTCGATGGTCGGAACCGGCAGCGGAACCAGCCGCGCGGACCGTTCGATGACAGCCTTCTGCTGGCTGCTCAGGCTGCAGAAGGCGCGCTGCGACAGCGCGAGCACGCGGCCATCGCGGCCTGACAGCTCGATTGCATTGCCTGCGAACTCGGCAATCTGCCCGGCCGTGAGCGCGATGACTTCGCGCCCCGATTCCTCCAGCCGGGCGCGCACCTCGGCCGCACGACGAGCATCCGGGATCATGTCGAAGCCGACCAACGCAAACGCCGTGGCCACGCACATCAGCACATTGGTGTGATAGATCGGCCGGCCGGCTTCATCGGCCGTGTCCACCAGCATCGGCTCGAAATTGAAGTGCGTGCTGAAACGCTCCAGCGCCACCGCATCGGCCCGGTTGGAACGAGCCGTGTAGGCCACTCGCGCCAGGTGGTCGAGCACCATCGCGCCGGTGCCTTCGAGAAACAGGCCGTCGTGCTCGAGGCCGGAATAGTCGATGACGTCCTGCACCCGGTAGTTGGACTTGAGCATCTCGATCACGTCGGCGCGGCGCTCGCGGCGGCGGCTCGGCGAATGCATCGGGTAGATGGCGACATGCCCGCCCGGGTGGGTAGAGAACCAGTTGTTGGGAAAGACCGAGTCCGGCGTGTCGTGCTCTCCCCGGTCTTCGAACAGATGCACGCGCACGCCTTCGGCTTCGAGCCGCTCGACGGCTGCAGTCACCTCGCGATAGGCGGCATCGGCCACGGCCTGCGCGGCCTCCTTGGCGGCTGCGGTCTGGAACGCGTTGTCGGCAGCAGTCTCCGGATTCGGCGTGAACCTGTGCGGACGGACCATGACCACGGCGGCCGGCGCCTGAACGGAGCGGATCGCGGCCGGCATCATCAAGCCACCCTTCGGATGACCGCACGCGAGGCGCCGCTGCGCGTGTGGCGAAACAGGTCCTTCGGGTCATCGGCCCGGGGCACCAGCTCGACGTCCACGCCAAGGTTGCGGCGCTCGGCCTGTTCGTGCACATAGCGCAAGGTGGCGTAGTCCTCCAGCGCGAAGCCGACCGAATCGAACACCGTGACCTGTTCGGCGCTTTCGCGCCCCGCTGCCATGCCGGCCAGCACGCGCCACAGGTCGACCACGGGGGAGTCTTTCGGCAACTGCTGGATGTCGCCCTCGATGCGCGTCTGCGGCTCGTATTCGACGAACACGCGCGCGCCGCGCAGCACGTCGGCATGCAGCTCGGTCTTGCCGGGGCAATCGCCGCCGACCGCGTTCAGGTGCATGCCCGGCTCGATCATGTCCGGCGTGATGATGGTGGCGCAGGCCTTGTCGGCAGTCACGGTCGTCACGATGTCGGCGCCGCGCACGGCCTGCGCCGTGGAGCCGGCACGAATGATCTTGAGCGACGGAAAGGCCGAGAGGTTGCGCACCAGCTTGTCGGTGGCGTGGGCGTCGATGTCGTACACGGCAATTTCCTCGATGCCCAAGTGACAGTGAAAGGCCAATGCCTGGAATTCGCTCTGCGCGCCGTTGCCGATGAGCGCCATGCGGCGGGCGCCGGGCCGCGCCAATGCGCGCGCCGCCATCAGCGAGGTAGCGCTGGTGCGTAGCGCAGTGGCAAGGGTCAGTTCAGACAGCAGCACGGGGTAGCCGGTCTCGACATCGGCGAGCACGCCGAAGGCCATCACCGTGTAGAGGCCGCGGCCGGTGTTGGCCGGATGGCCGTTGACGTACTTGAAGGCATAGCGCGAGGCATTCGACACAGGCATCAGCTCGATGACGCCGATGTCCGAGTGGTTTGCCACGCGGGCCGATTTGTCGAAATCAGGCCAGCGAATGAAGTCTTCCCGGATGGTGTCGGCCAATGCGCCGATGAAGGGGGCCACGCCAATCTCCTGCACGAGGCGGGACATGGTGGGAACGTCGATGAAGCGGGTCATGGGGGTCTCCTGAGCGGTCCGGCCGCGTCGCGCAGCCGTCTTTCGATTGTTCCGGGGAGACGTGCCAGATTGAACCCTCCAACTTGTCAAGTTAGCGCTTGAACCTTACATTTCGCTCGATCTGATCAGCAATTTGACAAATGGCAATGGACGACATCGACCGACAACTCATTGCCCTGCTGCGCGACGACGCGCGCGTGCCGGTGGTGGCACTGGCCCAGAAGCTTCGCGTGGCGCGGGCGACCGTGCAGAACCGGATTGCCAAGCTGGAGAACGACGGAACCATCGTCGGCTACACCGTGCGGCTGAAGCCCGAAGCGGAGGCGCATCGCATCCGCGCGATCATGAGCATCGAGATCGAGGGGCACCGCGCCGAACGCGTGAGCCAAGTGCTTCGCGGTCACCCCAACGTCGTGGCCCTGCACTCGACCAACGGCCGCTGGGACCTGATGGCCGAACTGCGCGCCGACTCGCTCGAAGCCTTCGACAAGGTGCTCAACGCCATCCGGCAGATCGAAGGCATTTCGAGCACCGAGACGAGCATCCTGCTGTCGACGCACAAGCTCTGAGGCTGGCGGCGCGGTCGGCGCCAGCCTCGTTCGGTCAGCCTCAGTGCGCAGGAACCAGGAAGTCCTGACTGATGCGCCCACCCAACTCGTTCACGCGGTCGAGGAACTGCGTGAGGTAAGCATGCAGGCCGGTCGCGAGGATCTCGTCGACCCGCGCGTATTGCAGGTCGGCCAGCAGCTTGCCAGCGCGGCGCTGCGTTTCGGCGCTCTGTTCGTTCTGCACCTTCGCGAGGTTGTTCACCACCTCGACCAGGCTCGCGTGCAGCGAGCGCGGCATGTCGGCGCGAAGAATCAGCAGCTCGGCCACGCGCTCGGGCTTGATCACGTCGCGGTACACCTTGCGGTAGACCTCGAAGGCCGAGACGCTGCGCAGGATCGCGCTCCAGTGATAGAAGTCGTACTCTTGGTCTTCCTCGGTGGCGGCGCCGAAGAACTCGCTGTTCAGCGCGTGGAACTTCACGTCCACCAGGCGCGCGGTGTTGTCGGCGCGTTCCAGGAAGGTGCCCAGGCGCGAGAAGTAGAAGGCCTCGTCCTGCAGCATGGTGCCCAGCGTGACGCCGCGCGACAGGTGCGAGCGGAACTTGACCCACTCGAAGAACTGGCCCGGGTCGCGCTCGAAATCGCCTGCGCGCAGCATGCGGTTGACTTCGAGCCAGGTGGTGTTCTGCGTTTCCCAGGCTTCGGTGGTGAGCGCGCCGCGCACGGCGCGTGCGTTCTCGCGAGCCGCCTTCAGGCAGGAGACGATCGACGAGGCGTTGCTCTCGTCCTTGACCATGAACTCCATCACGTCGTGGGGCGTGATCTGGTCGTACTTCTTGTTGTACCAGGGCAGCAGCTCGCTGATGGACAACACGCCCTGCCAGCCGTACTTGGCCACTTCGGCGGACTGCGGCAACAGGGAGGTCTGGTAGTTGACGTCCAGCATGCGCGCCGTGTTCTCGGCGCGCTCGGTGTAGCGGGACATCCAGTAGAGATGGTCGGCGGTGCGAGACAGCATCGGTTGTGCTCCTACTACGATTGGCTTTGCGACTGCGCGGGCGCCGCCTTGGGCTTGGGCGCGCGGTCGGCTTCGAGAATCCAGGTGTCCTTGGTGCCGCCGCCCTGCGACGAGTTGACCACCAGCGAGCCTTCTTTCAGCGCCACGCGCGTGAGGCCGCCGGGCACCATCTGCACCTCGCTGCCCGAGAGCACGAAGGGGCGCAGGTCGATGTGGCGCGGCGCGATGCCGGCGTCGACGAAGGTGGGCGAGGTCGACAGGCTCAGCGTGGGCTGGGCGATGTAGCCGTCAGGCTTGGCGATCACGGCTTTCTTGAAGTCCTCGATTTCGGCCTGCGTGGCGGCCGGGCCGATCAGCATGCCGTAGCCGCCGGCGCCGTGCACTTCCTTGACGACCAGGTCCTTCATGTTGTCGAGCGTGTATTGCAACTCGTCCTTGTTGCGGCACATGTAGGTGGGCACGTTCTTCAGGATCGGCTTTTCGCCGAGGTAGAACTCGACCATCTTCGGCACGTAGGGGTAGATCGACTTGTCGTCGGCCACGCCGGTGCCCACTGCATTGCAGATGACGACGTTGCCTTCGCGGTAGGCGCGCATCAGGCCGGCGGTACCGAGCGTGGACGTGGGGCGGAACACCTCGGGGTCGAGGAAGTCGTCGTCCACGCGGCGGTAGATGACGTCGACGCGCCGCGGTCCGCGCGTGGTACGCATGTAGACGAAGTTGTCCTTGACGAACAGGTCCTGGCCCTCGACCAGTTCCACACCCATCTGCTGGGCGAGGAAGGCATGCTCGAAGTAGGCGCTGTTGTACATGCCGGGCGTGAGCACCACCACCGTGGGCTCGGCCGTGGCCGGCGGCGCGCTGGCGCGCAGCGTTTCGAGCAGCAGGTCGGGGTAGTGCGCGACTGGCGCGATGCGGTTCTGGTTGAACAGCTCGGGGAAGAGCCGCATCATCATCTTGCGGTTTTCGAGCATGTAGCTCACGCCGCTGGGCACGCGCAGGTTGTCTTCGAGCACGTAGTACTCGCCGTTGCCGTCGGCATCGGGGGCACGAACAATGTCAATGCCCGAGATGTTCGAATAAACGTTGTGCGGCACGTTCACGCCCATCATCTCGGGGCGGAACTGCGCGTTGTTCAGGATCTGCTCGGCCGGGATGATGCCGGCCTTGATGATTTCCTGGTCATGGTAGACATCGTGAAGAAAGCGGTTGAGCGCCGTGACACGCTGCACCAACCCTTTTTCCATGCTGTCCCACTCGTGAGCGGGAATGATGCGAGGCAGCAGGTCGAACGGGATGAGCCGCTCGGTGCCGGAGCCGTCCTCGTCCTTGGCGCCATACACCGCGAAGGTGATGCCGACCCGGCGGAAAATCAATTCCGCCTCTTCGCGCCGCGAACGCATCACCTCACCGGGTTGCTTCGCGAGCCATTGGTCGTAGCGCTTGTAGTGCTGTCGGATTGCAGCCCCCGCATAGGGCAACTGCTCATACATCTCGTCAAATTTGTGCATGGAACGACCAATCTCCTTGAGCTATAGCTTAGCAAGTTCAGGGCCAGTAGAACCCCTTATGCCAAGGCCGGAGACGGGCCGGAAGACTTTTTCTTCGCTCAGCGCTCAGGCCCTTCCTCGCTGGCCGCCTGCCTCTTGCGGGGCGAGAGAAATCCCTTGATGCGCTCCCCGCTCTCGTCGCTGTAGAGACTGGCCAGGAAGGATTCGCGCTCGGCGTCGAGCTGCTCACGCCGGCTGCGCCCACGCGCCGAATACACGAGCTGCTTGATGCGCGCCTGCACCTCGAACGGGCCGCGCGCGAGCTGCTGCGCCCAGGCAAGCGCGGTGGCGCCGGCTTCCCCGTGGGGCACGACCTTGTTGACCACGCCCAGTTCGTGCAGCCGCTTCGCGGTGCTGGGCGTGCCGTCGAGCAGCATTTCGAGGGCGGCCTGCGGCGGCAGCGCGCGCACCAGCGAATCGGTGCCGCCGCCGTCAGGCGTGAGGCCGACATTCACATAGGACATGGCGAACTTCGCGTCTTCCGCGGCCACGATCAGGTCGCAGGCCAGGCACAGCGAAAAGCCTCCGCCCATGGCCGCGCCCTCGACGGCGGCAATGACGGGCTGGGGTGCCTCCTGGATCGCCATGATCCATTCGTGCAGCGCATCGATGTGGCCATGCTGTTCGGCGGCCGGCAGCTTGCGTTGTCGCGCCAGGCGCCGCAGGTCGCCGCCGCCGCTGAAATGGTCGCCCTCCCCGCACAGCACGATGGCGCGCACGGTGCGAAAGCCCGAGGTGGCGCGCATCGCCTTGGCGGCCGCACGGTAGACCGACGGATTGAGCGCATTGCGCGCCGCGGGGTTGCTCAGCGTCAGCACCAGCACCGGGCCTTCGCGGTGCATCTTGAGCCGCGCGCCGGGCGCAGCCGCGGCGCTCGTGCTGGTGATGGCCGGAACAGCGGCCGTCACGGCGTATGCCCGGAAAACAGGTCCCACCGAAGGCCTTGACGGTTGTCCATACTGTCCCCTCTTCTGAGTTGTAGCCAAACGATACAACGCATGGGACGCCAGTACGAGCACGCTGACAAGTGGCCTTTTGGACTACTTTTGACAATTAGTTCACGATTTCAGGGCTGTGCTGCCAGTACCGCGCGTGGCGCTCGCGCTCGCAGGCCACGTCGGCGGGGCGTGTGCTGGTCCAGTGCGCGGCGCCGCAGCGGGTGTTTTCGACCAGCCGCACGCCGCGGTCCCGGTAGCGCGCCGCCACCTCCTGCGCCGGGTGGCCGAAGCGGTTGCGATACCCCGCCTGGACAAAGGCGATGCTCGGCTGCACCGCATCGAGGAAGGCCGGGCTCGACGAAGTCTTGCTGCCATGGTGCGGCGCCAGCAGCACGTCGGCCCGCAGCAGCTGCGGTGTGCGCACGACGAGCGCGGTTTCCTGCAGCCGCTCGATATCGCCGGCCAGCAGCGCCGCCGCGCGCCCGTTGCCTATACGCAGCACGCACGAGACGGCATTGGGCTTGGTGAAGCTGCGGTAGTCGGTGTCGAACGGATGCAGCACCTCGAAGCGCACGCCGTCCCAGGTCCAGGCCTGCCCCGCCTCGCAACGCCGTGCCGCCAGCGTCGCCTGAAGCGGATGCGTGGCTTCGAGGGAACTCAGCAGCTCGGCCCGCGGCTGCATCGCGAGCACCGCGGGCGCACCGCCGGTGTGGTCGGTGTCGCGGTGGCTCAGCATCAGCATGTCGAGGCGCTCGCCATACGCCCGCAGCAGCGGCACGAGCACACGATGGCCGGCATCGCTTTCGAGGCTGTAGCGCGGGCCGGCGTCGTAGAGCAGGCTGTGCGTGGCAGTGCGCACGAGCACCGCGTTGCCCTGGCCGATGTCGGCGGCGAGCAGTTCGAATTCGCCGGTCGCCGGCCGGGGCGCCTGCCACAGCAGCACCGGCAGCAGCAGCGGAATGCCGAGGGCACGCAGCGACCAGGACAGCCGCATGGCCAGCAATGCGCCGCCTGCCACGCCGCAAGCGGCCATCCACAAAGGCGGCGCGGCCATCGACAGCGTGGCATACGGCAGCCCGGCCAGCCATTGCAGCAGCAGCGTCAGCACCTGCACGGCCCGGGCTGCGAGGTCCCACAGCGGCGGCACGGCCACGCCCAGCATGGCCAGCGGCGTGATCACAAGCGTGACCCAGGGGATCGCCACCGCATTGGCCAGCAGGCCGATCAGTGACACCTGCTGGAACAGCAGCAGGCTCAACGGCGTGATCGCCAGCGTGATGACCCATTGCTCGCGAAAGAACTGCAACAGACGGAAAGACGCGCCGGTCTTCCGCTCGCCCGGCACAGCAGCGTCCGTGGCGAACAACACACCCACCGCCACGAAGCTCAGCCAGAAGCCGGCCTGCATCAAAGCCCACGGATCGAGCGCGACCACCACCGCCGCCGTCAGCAGCCACACATGCGGCCAGGGCCAGCGCCGGCCCGTGAGGCGCAGCAGCGCGACCGTCGCCAGCATCCAGACCGTGCGCTGCGAGGGCACGCCCCAGCCGCTGAAGAGCGCATAGAGCGTGGCCAGCAGCACGCCGCCTGTCAACGCTGCCTGCTGCGCGGGCAAGCGCAGCATCAGCCGCGCGCTTCGCCGCCAGAGCAGGCCGACGATGTGCGCGGCCAGCCAGGCGAACATCGTGACGTGGAGGCCGGAGATCGACATCAGGTGCGCCACGCCCGTCGCGCGGAACACGTCCCAGCCAGAGCGGTCGATGGCACTCTGGTCGCCAGTGACCAGGGCTGCGATCACGCCCGCCTGGGCGCGGTCGGGCACGCGCTCGAAGACGCCGTCGCGTACGGCTTCTCGTGCGCGCTCGATGGGATGCCGCCACGTGCTTGCCACCAGCATGGGCGCCGCATCGCGCGCGCCGGTTCGCACATAGCCACTGGCATGCAGGCCCTGCTCCCACATCCAGAGTTCGCTGTCGAAGCCATGGGGATTGCGGCTGCCGTGCGGCGCCTTCAGACGCACCGTCAGTCGCCATCGCTCGCCGGCGTGCAGGGGGCCGACGGTGCTGGTCAAGGGCGCGCGGCTTTGGGACGCCCGGCTCCACAGGCTCGAGCCTTCGGCATACCAGCCGAGTGCAATGCGATCGGGTACGGCGGGTTGTCCCTGTGCGTCCGGATCGGCCCAACCCGCGGACTCGACATCCAGGCGGAACTGCGTTCCAGCTTCGTTGCGCTGTGGCATCTCCGACACAACGCCCGTGACCTGCAGGTCGCGCCCTTCGAGCGCCGGGTCGAGCGCGCCGTTCGCATAGACCGCCGCGCGCCATCCCGCGAGCCCTGCGCCGGCCATAGCGCCGCATAGCAAGGCGATGAGCATCAGGCCCCTGCCCGGCATGCGTCGCCAACACAGGCCGGCCACTGCCACGAACAGCAAGCCGGCGTAGGCCCACGCCGGCCAAAGCACCGCCTGCTGCAACTGCAAGGCCGCTCCCAGCAGCGAGCCACCCAGCGCCACGAACGCCCCCGCTCCACCCATGGCACCGCCAGACGCACGAAACGGCGTCAACGAAAAACTCCCGAACCCATGATGCAAACCCTCCCCAAAGTCACGCTCAGTGGCGCGTTAATTGCTTGGCATCTGGGCTAGTATGCGTCTCACAAGAGACATCTTTTCGATGCAATCTCGCAGTACTGCACACAAAAACGCATGTCCATTCACGCCGCTCTCCACCACGTCACCCACTACAAATACGACCGCCTGGTGCAGTTGGGCCCACAGGTCGTGCGCTTGCGTCCCGCGCCGCATTGCCGCAGCAACGTCATCTCGTATTCGCTGCGGGTCGAGCCGGCCGAGCACTTCGTCAACTGGATGCAGGACCCGTTCGCCAACTACCAGGCGCGGCTCGTGTTCCCCGAGAAGACGCGCGAATTCAAGGTCACGGTCGACCTCGTCGTCGAGATGGCGGTCTACAACCCCTTCGACTTCTTCCTCGAGCCGCAGGCCGAGAACTTTCCGTTCAAGTACACGGCCTCGCAGGCCGAAGAGCTCGCGCCCTACCTCGTCACCGAAGCACCCACGCCGCTGCTGCAGGCCTACCTCGACAAGATCGATCGCAAGGAGCAGCGCACCATCGACTTCCTGGTCGGCATCAACCAGCAGGTCCAGCAAGACGTCAACTACCTGATCCGCATGGAGCCCGGCGTGCAGACGCCGGAAGAAACGCTCACCAGCGGCAGCGGCTCCTGCCGCGACTCGGGCTGGCTGCTGGTGCAGTTGCTGCGCCACTGCGGGCTGGCCGCGCGTTTCGTCTCGGGCTACCTGATCCAGCTCACGCCCGACGTAAAGGCGCTCGACGGCCCGAGCGGCACCACGGTCGACTTCACCGACCTGCACGCCTGGTGCGAGGTGTTCCTGCCCGGCGCCGGCTGGATCGGCCTTGACGCCACCTCGGGCCTGCTGGCCGGTGAAGGCCACATTCCGCTGGCCTGCACGCCCACGCCTTCGAGCGCGGCGCCCATCGAGGGCGGGGTCGACGAATCCGAGGTCGAGTTCGGCCATGAGATGAAGGTCACGCGCATCTACGAATCGCCGCGCGTCACCAAGCCCTACACCGAAGAGCAGTGGTCCGAGGTGCTGGCCCTGGGCGACGCAGTCGACGCGCGCCTGAAGGCCGGCGACGTGCGCCTCACCATGGGCGGCGAGCCGACCTACGTGGCCACCAGCGACCGCGACGCGCCCGAATGGAACACCGACGCCCTCGGCCCCACGAAGCGCGGCTACGCCACCGAGCTCGTGCACAAGCTGCGCGCCGAGTACGGCAAGGGCGGCTTCCTGCATTTCGGCCAGGGCAAGTGGTACCCAGGCGAGCAACTGCCGCGCTGGGCACTGTCGATCTTCTGGCGCGCCGACGGCCAGACGCTGTGGCACGACCCCGAGCTGTTTGCCGACGAGCGCTTCCCCACGCACTACACCAGCGAAGACGCGCGCCGCTTCACCACCGTGCTGGCCCACAAGCTCGGCCTGACCGAGCGCTACATCCAGCCCGGCTACGAAGACATCTACTACTACCTCTGGCGCGAACGCCGCCTGCCGGTGAACGTCGACCCCTTCGAGTCGAAGCTCGACGACGAACTCGAACGCGTGCGCCTGCGCCGCGTGTTCACGCAGAAGCTCGACGCGGTGATCGGCTACATGCTGCCCATCGAGCCCGGCAATGCGGACGGCGACGCCCCCGCGCTCGCAGGGCCGGCCTGGAAGACCGGCCCCTGGTTCCTGCGCGACGACCGGCTCTACCTGATCCCGGGCGACTCGCCCATGGGCTACCGCCTGCCGCTCGACTCGCAGCCGTGGGCCAGCAAGGGCGACTACCCCTACCTGATCGAGCGCGACCCGACCGCCCCACGCGGCACCCTGCCTAGCGCGGCCGACTACCGTGCGCGCTACAGCACGGGTGTGGCCGGTGCTGCAGGCCTCGGCGACGTGCCCTACACCTTCGGCACGCCGCCAGTGGTGCCTGCGTCGCTACGCATGCAAAGCCCCGGTGATGCGGCGAGCGGCGATACGGCAGCAGCAGCAGCAGCAGCGGCCGATGAGTCCACCGACAAATCGACCACCCGCCAGCCGCTGCGCGGCGAATCAGCCCACTGGGTCACGCGCACCGCGCTGTGCGTCGAAGTGCGCGACCCGCGCCGCGCCAACGGCCCCTCCGCCGAGAAAAAGGGCAATGCATCGGGCGTGCTCTACGTCTTCATGCCGCCGCTCGCGCGCCTGGAGGACTATCTCGACCTGGTCGCAGCAGTCGAAGCCACCGCGCGCGACCTGGGCGTGCGCATCGTGATGGAAGGCTACCCGCCGCCGCGCGACCCGCGCCTGAAGATGCTGGCCGTCACGCCCGACCCGGGCGTGATCGAAGTCAACATCCACCCGGCCCACAACTGGAAGGAACTGGTCGACCACACCGAGTTTCTCTACAACGCCGCGTTCGAAACCCGCCTGTCGGCCGAGAAGTTCATGACCGACGGCCGCCACACCGGCACCGGCGGCGGCAACCACTTCGTGATGGGCGGCGCCACGCCCGCCGACAGCCCCTTCCTGCGCCGGCCCGAGCTGCTGGCCAGCCTGCTGCTCTACTGGCACAACCATCCGTCGCTGAGCTATCTGTTCTCAGGCATGTTCATCGGCCCGACGAGCCAGGCGCCGCGGGTGGACGAGGCCCGCAACGACCAGGTCTACGAGCTGGAAATTGCCCTGAAAGAGATCGCCAAGAACCGCGAGATCTACGGCCAGAACATGCCGGCCTGGCTGGTCGACCGCACGCTGCGCAACATCCTGATCGACGTGTCGGGCAACACGCACCGCAGCGAGTTCTGCATCGACAAGCTCTACTCGCCCGACTCGAGCACCGGCCGCCTCGGCCTGCTGGAGCTGCGCGCTTTTGAAATGCCGCCGCATGCGCGCATGAGCATCGCGCAGCAACTGCTCATTCGCGCGCTGGTAGCCCGCTTCTGGGACGAGCCCTACAAGGCCCCGGTTACCCGCTGGGGCACCGAGCTGCATGATCGCTTCCTGCTGCCGACCTTCGTCAAGATGGACTTCGACGACGTCATCAGCGAGATGCGCCAGGCCGGCTTCGCCTTCGATGCCGACTGGTTCGCGCCGCACTTCGAGTTCCGCTTCCCGCTGGTGGGCCAGATGCAGGCGATGGGCGTGGAGCTCTCGCTGCGCAACGCGCTCGAACCCTGGCACGTGATGGGCGAGGAAGGCTCGGCCGGCGGCACGGTGCGCTACGTCGATTCGTCGCTCGAACGCATCGAAGTGCGCGTAACCGGCCTGAACGAAAGCCGCCACGTCATCACCGTCAACGGCAAGGTGCTGCCGCTGCAGCCCACCGGCGTGGTCGGCGAGTTCGTGGCCGGCGTGCGCTACAAGGCCTGGAACCCGCCTTCGGCCCTGCACCCGAGCATCCCGGCCCACGCGCCGCTGACCTTCGACCTGGTCGATACCTGGATGAAGCGCTCGCTGGGCGGCTGCCAGTACTTCGTCGCCCACCCGGGCGGGCGCAATTACGACACCTTCCCGGTCAACGCCTACGAGGCGGAAAGCCGTCGCCATTCGCGCTTTACCCGCACCGGCCACACACCCGGACTCATGCGTACGCCCCCGGCGACCATCGAGCTGCCGGGCAGCCGCGAATTCCCGTTCACGCTGGACCTGCGGCGATAAGGGGACATTTAGCACACTGCCCGGCGCGGATACCCGTGACGGCAGTGTGACAATCCCCCTCCTGTGGAACCTTTGAACGAATCCCTGTTCGACGCCCAGGCACTGGAGTTTCCAGCGGCCCTGGCGTCGGCGCTCGCCCCGCCCGCCCTGCCCGGCCATTTCGATGAACTGCGTGGGCAAGCCACGGCGGTAGCGCCTGTGCGACCAGTGCCGGGGGCTGCGCCAGCCCCTGCGCCCGCCCCGCTGCTGTACGACGCCGCGGGCGAACGGCCACCGGCCGCTGGGCAGTCGCAGTCCCAATCGCAGTCGTCGCAGTCTCAATCGCAGACGCAGACACAGGGGCCCTCCGGCGAACAACCGCCGCTCACGCCCGCCTGGAACGCCTTCTTCGAACAACTCGGCCCGGGCGGCTTCAATGACCTGCCCCGGCGCGCGGCCAGCCTCGAGCGGCAGATCCGCGACAACGGCGTCACCTACAACGTGTACGCCGACGCCAATGGCCCGCAGCGGCCTTGGTCGCTCGACCTGTTCCCGCTGATCGTCTCGCCCGAAAGCTGGAGCCAGATCGAGGCCGGCGTGCTGCAGCGCGTGCGCGTGCTCGACCGCGTGATGGCCGACGTCTACGGCCCGCAGCAGTTGCTGGCCGAAGGGCTCATTCCCCCGGCGCTGGTGCGCGGCCACCCCGGCTACCTGCGCGCGCTGCACGGCGTGAAGCCGCCGGGCGACACCTGGCTGCACATCACCGCCTTCGACCTCGCGCGCGGTCCCGACGGCAACTGGTGGGTGGTCTCGCAGCGCACGCAGGCGCCCTCGGGCCTGGGCTACCTGCTTGAAAACCGCCTCGCCATCACGCGGCAGTTTCCGCAGGCCTTCGAGGCGCTGCACGTGCAGCGCCTGGCCGCCACCTACAGCGCCATGATGGAAGGCCTGCAGCGCATGTGCCCGGCCGGCGTTCCGCCGCACATCGCGCTTCTCACGCCCGGCCCGTACAACGAAACCTATTTCGAGCACGCGTACCTTGCGCGCTACCTGGGCATCACGCTGGTCGAAGGCAGCGACCTCACGGTGCGCGACCAGCGGCTGTACCTCAAGACGCTGCAGGGCCTGCGCCCGGTGCACGGCCTCATCAAGCGGCTCGACGACCAGTTCCTCGACCCGCTGGAGCTGCGCCCCGACTCCACACTCGGCGTGCCCGGCCTGCTGCAGGCCATTCGCGCCGGCAACGTGCTGGTGGCCAACATGCCAGGCTCGGCGTTCCTCGAATCGCCCGCGCTGCTCGGCTTTTTGCCGGGGCTGGCGCGCCGACTGATCGGCGAAAAACTCAAGCTGCCCGCGCTGCCCACCTGGTGGTGCGGCGAACGCGCCGCGCTCGAATCGGTGCTGCCCCAACTGGCCGACTGCGCCATCAAGCCCACCTACCCCGGCTTCGACGGCCGCGCCAGCTTCGACGCCGTGCTCGGCAGCCAGCTCGGCCGGCGCGAGCTCGACGAATGGGCCGGCCGCATCGTGCGCGAGGGCGACGTGCACACCGTGCAGGGCTACCAGCCGCTGTCGCAGATGCCCACCTGGGCCAACGACATGGGCCCGGGCCACATCGCGCCGCGCGCAGTACTGCTGCGCGTGTTCGCGGTGAGCGACGGCGCGCAGTCGTGGCGCGTGCTGCCCGGCGGCCTGGCCCGGCTTGCGGGGCCCGATGCGCAGATCGCGTCGATGCAACGGGGCGGCAGCAGCGCCGACGTGTGGGTGCAGACCCACGGCGAGGTCGACCGCACCACGCTGCTGCAGCCGCACGCCACGCCGGCCTCGCTCGCGCGGCACCGCGCGCCCGTTACCAGCCGCGCCGCGGAAAACATGTTCTGGCTCGGCCGCTACACCGAGCGTGCCGAGAACGCCGTGCGCCTTGCGCGCCTCACGCTCAACTTGCTGGGCAGCGAAGACCAGTCCTCGCGCCCGTTGCTCGAATGGCTGCACCGCATGGCGCTGCGAAATGCACTGGTGCCGGCCGAAGTGCCGAGCGCGCCGCAATCGCGCCGCGTGTTCGAACGCGCACTCATCGCCGAACTGGGCGATGTGGAGCGCGGCGGCAGCGTGGGCTTCAGCCTGATGTGCATCCGGCAAGCGGCCGCCGCCGTGCGCGAGCGCCTGTCGCAGGACAACTGGAACCAGATCGTGCGCGCCGAGACCGACTTCCTGCGCCGCGCGGCCGAGCAGGCTGGCGAGGGCAGCTTTGCCAGCAGTGCCGCGTTGCGCGCCCTCGAATCCGCCAGCACAGCGCTGGCCGCCATGACCGGCGCGCAGACCGACCGCATGACGCGCGACGACGCCTGGCGGCTGCTGTCCATCGGCCGCCATATCGAGCGCCTGGGCTTCTTGTCGAACGCGCTGGAGGCCGGCTTCGACAACGGCGCCGTGCACGAGGTGAGCGGCTTCGAGGCAATGGTGGCGCTGTTCGACAGCACCATCACCTTCCACGCCCGCTACCAGCAGCGCCGCGACGTCGCCACGATGGTCGACCTGCTGGTGCTCGACGCCGAGAACCCGCGCTCGCTCGCATGGGTCACGCAGACCCTGCGCGGGCGCATTGCACGGCTGGCCGGCAGCGCGCCCGGCAAGCTGACCGCGCTGTCGTACGAGCTGCCTGACCCGGCCAGTTGGACGCTCGAACACCTCTGCGCCGCGGGGCCCGAGGCCAACTACCCGGCCCTCGTCGAGCTGCTCGCCAACTGCGAGACAGCCGCCTACCATGTGTCCGATGCGATCGGCACACGCTACTTCACGCTGACATCCGAATCACTGCGCTCGGTCGGAGCTTGATTCCCAGACAAAGACAGTTCCAAGGAGGCATTTCCATGTCAGGCATCGCCATCAACCGCCGCTTCGCACTCACCGCCGCCGGCATGCTCGCGGCGCTCGCCATCGCGGCCTGCAGCAAGCAGGAGCCGGCCGCGCCCGCCGCAGCCAGCGCACCGCCCCCACCGGCCGCCGCCCGCGTGCTCGTGGTCGGCACCGACGCCGCCTACACGCCCTTCGAATCGCAGAACGACAAGGGCGAGATCGTGGGCTTCGACATCGATGTGGTGAAGGCGGTCGCGCAGAAGGCCGGCATCGAGGTGAAGTTCGTCAACACGCCATGGGAAGGCATCTTCAACGCGCTCGACCAAGGCGACCGCGACCTGCTGGTGTCGGCCATCACCATCACCGACGAGCGCCGCCAGACGATGGATTTCTCGCAGTCGTATTTCGACGCGAGGCAACTCATCGCCGTGAAGAACGACTCGCCCGTCACGAAGTTCGATGACATCAAGACCCTGAAAGTCGGCGTGCAGAACGGCACCACCGGCGACGAGGTCGTGGGCAAGCTGCTGGGCAAGTCGAGCACCGCCATCAAGCGATTCGAATCGACGCCGCTCGCGCTCAAGGAACTCGAAGCCGGCGGCGTGCAGGCCGTGGTGGCCGACAACGGCGTGGTGGTTCACTACATCGCCAACAACACCGCGGGCGGCTTCAAGACCGTGAGCGACGCGAGCTTTCCGGTCGAGAAGTACGGCATTGCCGTGAAGAAGGGCAACGCCGAGTTGCTGGCCAGGATCAACCAGGGCCTCGAAGGCATCCGGGCCGACGGCACCTACGCCAAGATCTACGCTTCGCACTTCGGCGCCGAGTCGAAGTAGGCCCGTTCACCATGCTGCTTCACGTCACCCACGAAACGCGCTACGAGTACTCGCCGCCGGTCGAGACGGCGCAGCATCTCGCCCACCTGAAGCCGCTGGCCACCGATTCGCAGCGGCTCGTGAGCCACAAGCTCGCCATCGAGCCGGCGCCCGCGCAGCGCAGCGAGGTGGCCGACCTGTACGGCAACACGCGCGCCTTCTTCGCGCTGGAGGCCACGCACGACCGGCTCGTCGTCACGGCCGAGAGCGTGGTCGAAACCTCGGTGCCTGTGCTGCCCGCCACCGTGGCGCGCGAGCTGCCCTGGGAGAGCGTGCGCGAGCGCTTCCGCTTCCGCAAGGACGCCACCTTCGATGCGGCCTCGGAGTTCGTCTTTCCCTCGCCCTACGTGCCGCGCCACGACGATTTCACGGCCTATGCGCGCGCCAGCTTCGTGCCCGGCCGCCCCACCTTCGACGTGGCGATGGACCTCACCGAGCGTATGTACGAAGACTTCGCGTACGACGCCGACAGCACCGAGATCAACACCCCCGCCGTCGAGGCCCTCGCGCAGCGCAAGGGCGTGTGCCAGGACTTCGCCCACATCATGATCGCGTGCTTTCGCACCATGGGCCTGCCCGCGCGCTACGTGAGCGGCTATCTGCTGACGCAGCCGCCGCCCGGCCAGCCCCGGCTGGTGGGCGCAGACGCCTCGCACGCCTGGGTGTCGGTGTACCTGCCCGGCGACGGCCCCGAGGGCGTCGGCAGTCCAGGCGGATGGGCCGATTTCGACCCCACCAACGGCCGCCAGCCGGGAGAAGACTATGTCACGCTCGCCATAGGCCGCGACTACTCCGACGTGTCGCCGATGCGCGGCGTACTCCATGGCGGCGCAAGGCACACGCTGCGGGTCGGCGTGACCGTGCAGCCAGTGGGGGAAGTGATCGAGGGCCTGCCGCAAACCCGGACACAATCGCCTTCCCAAGACAAGGAGTCTCCATGAGCGTTTACGACAAACTTTCCAGCCTCGGCATCACCCTGCCCCCGGTCTCCGCCCCCGCAGCCGCCTACGTGCCCTTCGTGCAGACCGGCAACCTCGTTTTTCTCTCGGGCCATATCGCGAAGAAGGATGGCAAGGTCTGGGCCGGCCAGCTCGGCGCCAACATCAGCACCGAAGAAGGCAAGCAGGCCGCACGCGCCATCGCCATCGACCTGCTCGGCACGCTGCATGCGGCCGTGGGCGACCTCAACAAGGTCAAGCGCATCGTCAAGGTGATGAGCCTGGTCAACTCGGTCGGCACCTTCACCGAACAGCATCTGGTGACCAACGGCGCGAGCGAGTTTTTTGCCGAAGTCTTCGGTCCTGAAAAGGGCGCGCATGCACGCAGCGCATTCGGCGTGGCGCAGGTGCCGATGGGGGCTTGTGTGGAGATCGAGCTGATCGCTGAAGTCGGCTGATCCACTTCTTTCGCTTCTCCACGATTCGAGGCCTGACGGCGATGGTCGTCAGGCCTCTTTGCATTGCGTCGACACCATGCCATTGACACCCACCGGCCTGACCGAGCAAGCCACGCAGGACCCAGTCAACGCCGCGCTGCTTTCAAGGCTGCCCAGCCTCGGGCTTCGCCAGGGCTTCCTGACCGCCGGCTGCCTGTTCCAGGCGACGTGGAACCGCCTTTCCGACAAGCCGCCCGGTTGGGGAGTGAAGGACTACGACGTCTTCTACTTCGATGACACCGACCTGTCGTGGGACGCCGAAGACGCCGTGATCCAGCACGTGCAGAAAGCGGTGGCCGACCTGGGCGTGAGCGTGGAGGTCAAGAACCAGGCGCGCGTTCACCTCTGGTACGAACAGCGCTTCAAGTCGCCCTACCCCCGGCTCGGGTCCGCGCGCGACGGGATCGACCGCTACCTCATCGCGTGCACGCGCGTCGGCATCGACCTGGCCGACGGATCGCTCTATGCACCCGACGGACTCGACGACCTGGCAGCGGGCATTCTTCGCATGAATCCGCTGCTCCCGATGCGCGATCTTTTTCTCAAGAAGGCTGCGGACTACCAGGCGCGATGGCCGTGGCTGCGGATCGTGCAGCCAGAAGCGGCTACTTGCGCTTCCAGCTCGATACTGTGATGAACGCGCCCACGGTGCTCATTCCTCATGCTCCCCGGGTTGCTGCGAGCCGCGAACACAGCAGTCGCATGGCGGCCGAGATGGGCGCGACCACCGGCACGTCGAACCGTGGGGCCAGCGCCAGTGCGGCCTGCCCCAGCGGGCCGCCACCGATGATCACCGCCTGGGCGCCGTCTTCGTCGATACAGCACCGCACGGCCTGTGCCAGCGCGTCTTCCAGCGCCTGCGGATCGGCCGCCAGCGCGCGCGGGTCGCCTTGCGTCAAGCGGATGCCGGTGTAGAGAGCGCGCAGTCCCAGCGCGGCCGCCCTGCCCTCGATGGGCGACACCAGTTCGGGCGTGACCGTGGCAATACCGAAGCGGCGGCGGCCCTCGCTGGCCGCGAGCATCGACGCCTCGGCGATGCCGACCACCGGCACGCTCGCTTCACGGCGCAGCAGCTCTATGCCCGGATCGCCGAAGGCGCTGACGATCACGCCGTTCCACCTTCCGCCGGCGGCAGAACGCCAGGCTTTCAACACCTCCGTCGCAGCCGCATTCAGCTCGTCTTCATTGACGATCATGGTCGGCCCGCCGGCCGCGGTGATGCCTGTCACGCGGCATCCGGCCGGTGCCTCGCTGCTGGCGATCTTCGCCATCATGGCGGTGGTCGACGACGACGAGTTGGGGTTGATCAGCAGGATTTCTTGCATGCGTGAGGACTCTCTGAAAATTCAACCCGGCTGCACGATCTTCGTGGTCGGGGCAGCGTCATCGCCAGGGCTTTCACCCGGCAGCGGCAACGCATCGGGCGACTGGCCATAGGTCTCGGGCACGCTCTGCACGCTGACGACGAAGACCGCGTACATACCGGCCGCAAGGCTGAACACGCCGACCAGGCCGAAGGCATCGAAGAGCCGGCCCGCCACCAGCGGCATCAGCGCGCCTGCCGCTGTGCCAGTGGCAAGAATGGAGGCCGTGCCGAAGGCTCGCACCCGGGTCGGGTACAGCTCGGGCGCAAAGATCCAGATCGTCGTGTTGAGCAGCAGCACGAAGAACTGGAACACCGCGCCGGCAATCAGGATCACCACGATGCTCTTGGCAACGAAGCCGATGGTCAACGCCGCCAGGCAGGCGCACACGGCGCCGGCCGTCAGCACGCGCTTGCGCGGAAAGTGAAAGCCCAGCAGCGAGGCCGCGATGGCCCCCAGCAGGCTGCCGCCCTGCATCACCATCGTGAAGAGCAGGCTCTTCGACATGCTGTAGCCCAGCGTGACGAGGATGGTCGGCATCAGCGTGAGCACCGAGATCTGCGCGCCGTAGGTCATCCAGATCGTGATGCACAGCGGAATGGTCCGCCGCGCCAGTGCGCCGCGAAAGATCTCGGTCACGCGCACCTTGACGCGGGCATTCGGCGCGGCCAGCCCATCGTCGGTGATGTACTGATGCTGCGGCACGTTCTTCTTCGAAAGCCTGCCCGACGCCAGTCGCGACAACACCGCATTGACTTCCTTCACCTTGCCCTGCGACAGCAGGAAGCGCGGCGTCTCGGGGATGTAGCGGCGATAGAAAGCACCGAGCAGCGCCGGCACCATCAGGCAGGCGAACAGCCAGCGCCATGCGTTGTCGCCCGGGAACATCCAGAACACCAGCAGGCCGAAGCCCGGCGCCAGGAAGTTGCCGAGCCCGCCCGCGCCGACGTTCACCAGCCCGACAGCGGTGCCGCGGAACTTGGTCGAGCAGAACTCGGCCAGCATGGTGACGGCAATCGCGATCTCGCCGCCCAGCCCGAACCCCACGACCGCGCGGCCCAGCGCCATCACCGCCAGGTTGGGCGCCATCGCGCAGATGCCTGCGCCGAGGGTGAACAGCAGCAGGTCTATCGACAGCATCACGCGCCGGCCGTAGCGGTCGGCGATGAAGCCCGAGATGATCCGCCCCACCGCCGCGCAGGCAAAGGTGACGGTGTTCAGCAAGCCGATGTCGGAAGCGCTGAGCCCCCACTGCTCGCGCAGCATCGGTCCCACGATACCCACCGCGTTCTGCTCGAAGCTGTCGAACAGGCAGCCGATGAGGATCAAAAAGATGATCGTGTGGTGCGATCGCGTGACGCCGATCTTGTCGAGCGCTCTGTCGAGTTCGGCGACCCGGGGCGAGTCGGGTCCGGAAGAGAGTGCAGGTCCTGCCATAGGAAACCCCTTGAGAAAGGTATGAAGTGCTTTGCTCGGCGCAGTCCGGAATCGCTTCGCATGCTATCGGCGACTCCATCAGTCTGACATATCGATTTCACCTAGTTTGTTTTTGTGAAATCTTAATTTCATGCAAAGCATCCCTATGCAAGCGACATGCCCGCCTGCGCGTGACGCACGTAAGCCACCTGCCGCTGGGGTACTTTTCAGAGGGGAAAGCGTGGAAGGGCCGTCACAGGCGGGCGCATCCGAGACCTGTTGCAGCCTTTGAGGATGCACCTTGGATGGGCAAATGCGCACTACGGTCGTGCGTCTTTTCAGTGCGCTCCGACCAGATCAGGCCGGCCGAGCGCCGCTGCCGCTCAAAGCTCGCCGTTTTCCTCGTGCTCGAGCTCGATCGCGGCCAGACGCTTGCGGCCGGCGGAGCCCGAGGCCTCGATCACCATCGTGGCGATCAAGTCGCAGATGCCCATCACGGCGGTGTGATTGTCCAGAAGCCCCGGCCCCCGGCAATCGCATTGCAGCGACCAGGTGGCCCCAGCGAAGTCCGGCGAGGCCTTGTCGCTGATGTAGACGATCTTCGCGCCGGCCTTGCTGGCGCCCGCGAGCAGGATGTCCATCTGCCGCGTCTGCCGTCGCGTGCCGAAGACGATCACGCAGTCGCGCCCGGTCAGGCCTGCCAGGTGCTCGGCCAGCGTCTCGCCGGGCCCCGGAATGGCGGTGACGCGCGGCACCACCTGCACAATCTGCCAGCGCAGGTAAAGGGCAAAGGCATGGCTGCTGCGGCTGCCGAAGATCAGCACCTGCCCCGCGCCGATGATCGCCTTCACGATGCCGGCCATCTGCCTGTCGTTGAGCCGGTCGAAGGTGCTGGCCAGGTTGGCCTGCGACTGCTGGAAATGCGTGGCGACAAGGTGGCCGCGCTTCGACGCCTCGGTCGCGTTCTGGAACAGCGGCGAACCTGTCTGCTTTTCCTCGCGAACCTGGCGCCGCGCCTCTTCGTAGTTCTCGTAGCCGATGCGACGGATGAAGCGGCTCACCGTCGAAGGCGACACCCCCGCCAGTTCCGCCAGCTCGTTGCCCGCATAGCTGGCCAGCTCGCCCGGAAACTCCAGGACGAAATCGGCAAGCTGCCGCTCGGTTGCGGACAACTGGTCGAGCTGGCTGCGGACGCGGCGGACAAAGGAATCTGCGGACATGGGCATGCGAGTGGGAGAGGCGCACGATGATGCCATGCCGTCCCCTTCCCGCAGCAGACGGACATCCGGAGGGCCAGCGAGGCGAATGCTGCGAGTGAGGGGCGAGCGCACCAAGCACCGTTTTTCGCAACGGGCGAACTAAAAAATAGTTCTACTTGCGCGCTCCCAATGACATTGCGGTGCATGCGCCGTTGCGGCTTGCACCGTCCTCGGGAAACCGATAGTTTGCGCCGCGGGCGCAGGGAACGCTCAGGCGTCCTGCCGCGGGGCGACGACGTGCGCCCCCACACGCTGGCGACGCAATGCGGGCACCGGCCTTGTCCGTCGCCCGCCCAGTGCCCTCGGACGATTCCGCTGCGCCACGTTGACGACAGGCAGCGGCCGAACCTGTTGCCGGTGGGCCTCGAAGCGCGCCTCTTTCTGCTTCAGGTAATGCATGAGCACATGCGAAACCATGTTGAGCCCGAAGGTGCCGAACGCGGCAGGAATGATGTAAAGCGCAATCGACAGTTCGGACGAGAAGACGATGTCGTCAGCCAGCGAAGGCGTGGCCTGCGCCTCCAGCGAGAGCGCGCGCAGCACGAAGATGTCGACGCCCGCGAGCAGGATCAGCAGCAGGCCGAAGGCAAGCACGGCCTTCTTGGAGAACTCGCGCCGCACGAACAGCGTGACGAAGATCGCGGCCGGGAATATCAGCGAGCACAGCACCAGCCCCCAGAAGCGCACCTGCGTGAAGATGGTGACGTCCGACGAGATGTGCATGGTGGCCGATTGAGCCACGAAGCGCGCCCCGCAATTTGTCCGGGAAGTGAAGCGCCGGTAAAAGGGCCTTTCAAATGGTGAAGGCGCCCCCGCAGGCTGTTGAAATTCGTCCGCGCAAATGCCGACTCTCGAATGATCGATGGTGGATAGGCAGCTTGGTACCACAACGACATAGGCACGGACGATGCAAGGCTCGGACAGGACGCAAAGAAGCTGCTGCGCGCCTTGGTGAACGCAGCGGGCGTGCTACAGCCCCCCGAAGTTCGACGGCGCAGCCATGCGCATCGCGCTCGCGGCAATCCGCCGGAGCAGGTCGAGAGGGGCGACGGGCTTATAGCAGATCGCAGCTCCTCGCAAGGACTCGACCGCATACGAATTCAGCGACTCCCCGGTCAAGATGAGCGTGGGCACGTCGCTCCAGTGCGCACGCATCAATTTGATCGCATCAAGCGCAGTTTTTCCATCCGGCAAACGATAGTCGCTCAGCAGGACGTCGGGCGCCCGCTCGGTGAAGGGTAACTGTTGCCGCATCTCTTCGATCGATCCCCACGCTTCGTACAAGACCCCGTGCACATCGAAGACCGCTGCGAGCGACGCCCTGACCAGTTCATCGTCCTCGAGCAGCACGACGTACTTTCCGCGGGCCGCTTCAACGCCGCCGGCCATGAAGTCGTCGAGTGGAATGGCCTCGAAGACCGGTGCGATCACGGATGCCGGAATCTCCAGCGTGAAAGTGCTTCCCACACCTACCTCGGACTGGACGGAAAGCTGGTGGCTGTCGAGCAGGTCAAGCATGGCCGAGACGATCGACAGCCCCAGACCCACGCCCTTGTCCGTCTCCGCATGTCGATTGTTCAACTGGAAGAAGGGCTTGAAGATGATGTCGCTGCGCAATGCTTCTTCGGATATCCCAAGGCCATTGTCCTGGATGGCCAAGCGCGTGAACCGGCCATGCACCGTCAGGAGAAGGCGCACGTGGCTGCAGCGCCCCCCTTCCGCAGACCGGTATTTGATGCCGTTGCTGATCAGATTCAAAAGTATGCGCTGAAGGAAGTGACGGTCACTCCTCACGAACACCGGCTTCCCGAGGGGCGGGTCGAATTCGACGGAGGTGCCGCTTGCGTGGGCGATGCCCCTGGTTTGCTCGACCGTATCCCTGATCAGCGACACCAGTTCGAAGTCGGACAGTTGCGCCCTCACAAAGCCCGACTCCAGCCGCGAGAGATCCAGGATGGCGGCCAGTTGGGAACGCATGTTGTCGGCTGCGCGGGTCGCCATCTGGACCAGGCTCAGGGCGTTAACTGTGCGACCCGCCTGAATGGCTTCACCAATGGGATCCAGTGCGTTCCCGATCACTTGCAGGGGCTGGCGCAAGTCGTGGATGGCATCGGCCAGGAAGCGGGACTTGTCCTGGTTCCGGCGCTCGGCATCAGTGCGCAAACGGTCCTTGATTTTCAGCTGGAACTCGGTCCGCTCCTGCGCCACGCGCATGGAGGCCGCCAATGTTGCGTTGGTCTGCGCGAGCTCCGTCGCGATGGAGCGTTGGCAGCGCTCTTCAAGCAGCCTGTGGGCCAACGCCAGCGAGAACAGAAGAACCGAAAAGGCCGAGCCCACCTGCGGCGCCACCTCGAAATTGATCGAAGTCGCGAAGTACGCCGTGACTCCCAGCATGTCCAGCGCGTGCAGGGCGGCGCCGATCAGGACGCCAGAAAACGTCACTAGAAAAACGCGGGCGTAGATATGACCGGCCCGGGCGGGGCCGATGGCAAGACCGAAGCAGACCAGGGTGCCCACGAACTGGACCAGAAGCGCCACGCGCACGGCTTGAGGAAAAGGCAGCCAACTCGCTCCCACCGCCAAGGCGACCGCCAGCAGCACGGGCGCCGCGTGCCACCGCCGCGGCGCGGTTGCGGGATTGCTTACGAACTGGATGGTGAAGGACGTGAGCAGCCCGGCCGCGAGAAAGAGAAACACGATCCGGGACCAGTCGTTCCATACCGTCGCTTGAGGCCAGAGGTACTGGAACGCGATGCCGTTGTAGCTCAGGATGAATCCCGAGGTCGCCAGGATCCAGCCGATGTAGTAGAGATAGATGCGCTCGCGAACGATCAGGAAGATGATGAGGTGATAGAAGAAGATTCCTCCCATCAGCCCGACGTAGATGCCGTTGACCAGCAGCGACAGGTGTTCTGCGCTCTCGAATTGCTGCGGTTGCCACATGTTCAAGGGAAAGCGCATCGCGCCTTCGGTCTGAACCCTCGCGAGAATCTCGACCTTGTCGCCGGGCTGCACGACAACAGGCACGACAAAGCTTGGTGCGTTGTGGGGGCGTTGCTCGAAGGCTTGCTTGTCCCCGAGGCTCCACCGGGTCCAGGAAGCAGCCGCGTTGACCCTGACATACAGGTCGAGGTGATCGAGCAAGGGGTAGCCCACCTCGATCAACAAGGTTCCCGCCCCGTTGGAACCCGCGGTGAAGGGATCGCTTCTGAACCAGTGGGGAGCCGTTGCAAAGCCGTAGCTGGCGGATGACCAAGGCCTGCGCTTCCAGGCACTCCCAGGAAGCGCCGTGACGTCGGACAACGACAGCGGAACGCCGTCTTCGACCAGGTAGTCCCCTTGCAGCATCCTGTGCCCGTCGACGGCCAACTCCGCTGACAGCGCTGGGGTCGCCCGATTGCCCTGCGCCGATGCGGCGCCGCAGACAAGCACCAGCACGGAGCAGAACAGCGCCCGAAGAAGACCTGCGCCAAAGCGAGGCTGAAGGAGGCCCGCAATCGCTGCGATCACAGCCTCCCCGAGCCCGGTGCGGCAATCCGTATCCGTCGACGAGACACTTCGATCAGCAGTTCCGTGCGCCGGGCCACGCCGAAGAATCGCAGCAGTTCCGACACGTAGCATTTTCGAACGGTGCCCTCGCTGATGCCCATGCGGTTGGCGATGGCTTTGTTGGGCAGGCCCTGGCACAGGTAGTAGAGAACCTCGCACTGCCTCGGCGCCAGCCCCAGGGAGGCGGCGGTGCGGCCATAGGCGTCTGCGACGGTGTCGTTCTTGGGAGCGCGCTCGAGAATCGACGCGGGAAGATAGACCCTGTTGTTGAGGACCGTCTCGATGGCGGCAGAGAAGACGCTGCCATCTCCGGCGGCCTTCGTGATGTAGCCCGACGCCCCCTGCGAGATGCAGGCAAGTACCGTCGCACGGTCATCGTCACCCGACAGCATGATGACGTGGCAGGACATTTCGCGTTCTCGCACGAAACGCAGGACGTCCAGACCGGAAGCCTCCGATCCAAGGTGAATGTCGATGAAAACGAACTGGAACGACGTGGCCGCCAGCCGTGCAATCGCCCCCTGATAGGAGGATTCCTCATGGACCCGGTACTGCGGTGCAGCCTTCTGCAAGAGGGAACGCATGCCGGCACTCACGAGCGCCTGATCCTCGACGATCAGCACGTCGGCCGTTGTCTCCCCGTCGAAGCTTCCGTTTTCCATCGTCCTCGACACCATCGCCGTTGTCACCTGAGCCACCGATTCACCGCCAGCCTGATCAGGCAGGGCACGTCTGTCGCGACGAACGCGCGAACCGTGGGACTCTAGCAGGGCTTCCCCGGGGGATAGATGACAGTTGTCAGGGCATCCGAACGTGAATTCCTCACTGGTCATGACATATGTCAGGTGCACAGCGGAGCCCCGCCGCCGATAGATGAAAGGCAATGGACACAAGCGCGCTGCCACGTACCGTGCCAGCCCTGACTTGCAACCTGGACCCAATCGCCATGACGCCTCTCAGAAATCTCAGAATCTCCGCCAAGCTGGCACTCGCCTTTCTCAGCATCGTGTTGCTGATGATCGCGATGGCCGTCTTCTCGATCCATCGCCTCAATCGCTTGAATGATCAGACCAATTTCATGGTGACTGCGCGCATGGCAAGCGTTCGCGATGCTGGCCAGATGAGCGAAGCCGCCAACCGGGTGCGCCTGCTCGAATTCCGTCTGGCCACGAGTCCGGCAAGCGAAGCCGCGGATGTCCAGCGGACCATCGCGGAGGCTTTCAAGGCATACGACGTCGTCGACAAGGCTTATCCCGCTTCGATCGGCGACCCGACCGAGCAATCCATCTACGACCGCTTGAAGGCCCGGCATCCGGCATGGGCTGCAGCGCATGCCAAGGTCGAAAAGCTGGTTCAGGAAGACCGTCGTACCGACGCCATGAACCTGTTGAATGGCGAAGCGCGCGAGGCCTTCCTGGCATTGAAGGAGCCGCTGGCCCAGTTGGTCAAACACAACGAGGACCGCGCCCAGATAGAGGCCGAGGAAAGCAACGCGACGTTCACCATCGGATCGGTGCTGATCGCCTCGGGCGCCAGCGTTGCGCTCGTGCTGGCCGTGCTGCTGTCCTGGAGCGTCGCCCGGGGAATCGTGGTTCCGCTGAAGGACGCTGTTCGCCTGGCAGAGGCCGTCGCGGCCGGAGACCTCACCCAGCGCCTGAGCTCCGACGGCAAGGACGAGGTGGGTGACTTGCTCAGGGCACTCGCAGCGATGCGCGACAACCTCGTCCAGACATTGACCGGCATGCGGGAAAGCAGCGATTCCGTTGCCACAGCGAGCGCCCAGATTGCCTCGGGCAATTCCGACCTTTCCAGCCGCACGGAACAGACGGCCGGCAGCCTGCAGCGGACCGCGGCATCGATGGAGGAACTCACCTCCACCGTCAAGACGGCATCCGAAGCCGCCTCGCAGGCGAATCAACTGGCGTTGACCGCATCGAAGATCGCTGTACGCGGCGGCGAGGTCATCTCGGAAGTGGTCGAGACCATGCGCGACATCCACGGGAGTTCGCAGAAGATTGCAGCCATCATCGGCACGATCGACGGCATCGCATTTCAGACCAACATCCTGGCACTGAACGCCGCCGTGGAGGCGGCTAGGGCGGGTGAGCAGGGTCGTGGGTTTGCCGTGGTGGCAAGCGAGGTTCGCAATCTCGCGCAACGCAGTGCGGTCGCGGCGAAGGAAATCAAGATCCTCATCGAAGCATCGGTCGACAAGGTGGGATCGGGCTCCCAGTTGGTCAACGATGCAGGCGCCACGATGGGCAAGATCGTCGAGAGCGTTCAACGCGTCTCCAACACCGTCGGCGAGATCAGCGCAGGCGCGATCGAACAGGCGGCCGGAATCGATCAGATCAATTCGGTGGTGGCACAGCTGGAGCAGATGACCCAGGAAAATTCCGCGCTCGTCGAAGAATCGGCGGCCGCTGCGGCGAGCCTCAAGAACCAGGCAGACCGGCTCTCATCGCTTGTCGAGTTCTTTCAGCTGGGGACTGCATCCTTGCGGACAGGGCACGCCAATGCGCAGCCTTCCTCTAGCCCGAGGCACGATGCCGTGCGGCGCGCCAGCGAATTGGACACACCAATCCCCACTCGAGCGCCGCGTATTTCTGCCAGCGTATCGGCTATGCCGGCCATGCCTGCGATCACCGCCCAGAAGGAGGGCCGACGCGAACTCGACAGAGACTGGACCACATTCTGAACGGCTGACTTCGTTGCCGGGTGCCGCCTGCGCGGCGTGACGCCGCGAGTGGCGAGCAATCTCTCTTGCCAAGCAGGTTGTGATCGCGCAGGAAGCCTTGCCAGTCATGGCCGGTGAACTGACTGCATTGGTCGGAATGCACGGCGACCGTCGCTTTGAGTTGGCGCCGCCACAGAGCCATCAACAAGGCATTGAGGGCCAGTTCGGTATCGATGCGGTGTCCCACGGACCAGCGCCGCACGTGCTGCAGCAACAACCCACTCCTGAAACGCGAAGCCTTGTGCCTTGGCCACTGCCTCGATCACGGCGTTCTCGGAGGACGCGAACTGCACTTCCCGGTCCACCTTGGGGCCGCGATCGGGCTGCTTGGCTACGCCGCTCGCACAGCTGAGGTGTCGGGCAAGTCGGCACTCGCCTGGGCCATCGGCGACACGCTCACGGTCACCCACGCCGGACTTTCGAATGAAGTATTTCAGCAGCCTGCCAGGACAACTGTCAGGTGTCATTCGTCCAGCGCGCTGCCGAAAGGTGATGGAGGACGCCATAGACCAAGTTGCTGGCAAGAAGCACGCCTCTGACGTTGCTTCGATCCTTGATCACCAACTTCGGAGGGGAAAATGAAAAAATCACTTCGCAACATTCGACGCGACAGGCCGCTGACCACAGCGATGATGGCCTTGGGAATTGCCTCCATGTTCATGCCAAGTGCACAGGCGCAATATACGAACGGCGCCGGAACGGCTGCAGGAAACAGCATTGCGATTGGTGCAAATTCCGATCCTTCACGCCAGGCATCCGCCTTTGGCGAGGGCTCAATCGCAATTGGCAGCGGCGCCCGCACAGTCGGGGATGGGTCCGTTGCGATCGGGCTGACCGCGTCAGCCAACGGTGGGCCACCGGATGTCAATTCCATTGCTATCGGCACGAGATCCGAGAGCTTTGGCCAGAGTCTTGCAATTGGCACAAATGCAGTTGCCGATCAGAGAGGCTACGCCGCGGCGGATGGCGCCATCGCCATCGGTACGAATGCCCGAACGGGCGCAGGCACGTCGAGCGGCCTCGCAGTTGGCAACGGCGCGAGGATCATGAGCAATGCGGTGGCCGGCACAGCCATTGGAGTTGGCGCAACAGTTTCATCCGACCATGCCTTGGCAATTGGAACGGGCGCGCAGGCGTCGGTCGCCAACGCAATCTCTCTTGGCGCGGGCAGCAGCGTCACGCAGGCAGGCGGCGTGGCGTTGGGCTCGGGTTCCGTCGCCGCTAGGGAGGCGGGGGTTGCAGGCTACGTCCCTCCTGCGGCCACCGAGTCGCAGCGCATTGCCATCGGCGCTACCACCGGCACACTGGCGGCGATTTCCGTAGGTAACTCGGCCAACGGCCAGTTCCGCCAGATCACTGGTTTGGCGGCCGGCTCGGCCGATAGCGACGCAGTCAATGTGTCGCAGCTTCGTGGCGTTCAGGGCATGATGGTGAAGTACGACACGAACGCCGACGGCAGCGCCAACTACAACAGCGTGACGATGGGCGGTGGCAATACCTTGGGAACGGTTGCAGTGCACAACGTGGCCCCCGGTGTGGCGGGCACGGACGCAGTGAACGTGAACCAGTTGAACGTTGGCATTGCCGGGGCCAACGCCTATACCGATGCAAAGTTCAACGGGTTGCAGCACTCCATAGATGGCGTGGCCAAGAAAGCCTACGCCGGTGTGGCGGCAGCCTTGGCGTTGGAAAGCGCTCCCTATATTCCTGGCAAGACGACCTATGCCGCTGGCACCGGCTACTACCAAAATCAAGGCGCCGTCGGTGTCGCTTTGCGACGTACATCCGACAGCGGCCGTTGGAGTGTCACGGGTGGGGTGGCGGCAAGTGCTGGTGGGGTCGCAGCACGTTTGGGTATTTCTGGGGTGTGGGATTGAGCGCTCTATGCTCAGCCCCACGCGGATGTGCTCGCGCTCGGGCGGCTGAAGCTCAGTTCGGTTGACCTTCGGCGGTGCGCCAACGCTGCTGCAGACCGCATTGGCGGATGCGGCCGGCGACGATGCCGACATGGCGCAGTCCGTGTTGGTCACGGTCTTCAACTTGGCCGTGGCCAGCGGTGGCGTGGTGGGCGGCGTACTGCTGGAGCGCCTGGGGCCGGACTCATCCGTCAGTTCGGCGCAGCGAGTTTCAATAGCCTGCTAGGCGGCCTTCGCTCGCGTTCCGGTGAGCGTAGGCATTTCGGTTGCGCTGGAGTTCACGTTGACGCTGCGGTCGAAGCGCATGTACGGCCCCGAGAAGCGGCACTCCACGGTGTCGCGGAAGGCCGACTCGACAAAGGTCCACGTCATGACGAAGGTGCGTGCGTCGCGCCACTCGCCGCTGGCCACCACGCGCATCACCTCGGGCTGGTACTCGTGGTGCAGCTTGTTGCCGGTGATGGTGGTGTCGCCCTCGAAGGGCTTGCGCAGGCCGACCTGCACCTTGTGCGTGCCGCGGTCGTCTTCCATGGTGAAGACGCACGACTCCGCGGAAGAGAAGTCGAGCCGCATGGACTTGATCTTCTCCGGGTTCTCCGCAAAGTCGAAGCGCTGGCCCGACACGTTCGCGGCAACGGGCGAGCTGGTCGGCTTCACCGGCGGCAGCAGTTGCAGCGTGCGCGTGCGGGCCTTGAGCGCGGCGTAGTCCTTCTCGCTGGTCAAGGCAGTAGCGCCGAATGCCGCGGGAAAGTGCTTGTACAGAATGCCCGCGTTGAACCCCGCCTTGGGCGGCAGCGCGGAATTGAGCGCGAGCACCGCGTTCTGCTCGGGGAACACCACCGAGTACTGGCCGAACAGACCATCGGCGTTGTACGCGCCGTGCTGGCCCAGCCACCACTGGTAGCCGTAGCGGTCCTTGGTGTGCGGCGCGTGCACCGAATCGACCCAGGCCTTCGTGAGAATCTGCTTGCCGTTCCACTGCCCGTTCTGCGCATGCAGGATGCCGAGCTTGAGCGAGTCGACCGTCTTCCAGCTCAGGCCGTTGGCACCCGGCGAGATGCCCTCGGGGCCCACGTCCCACTCGTAGCCGGTGATGCCCAGTGGATCGAAGAAGCGCGGCTTGAGGTAGTCGGCCGTCGACTGCCCGGTGGTCTTCGTGACGATGGCCGACAGCATGTAGGTAGCCGCGCTGGTGTAGACGAACTTGCTGCCCGGCGTGTAGACCACGGGGATCTTGAAGAACTCCGCGATCCAGCTCGTGCGAATGGGCCGCCACACGGAGCCCGACACCATCGACTCGTGCCCGGTGCGCATGGTCAACAGATCACGCACGGTCATTGCCGCGAGGTTGGCGCTGACCGTGGGCGGCAGGTGCTCGGGAAAGAAGGACACGACCTTGTCGTCGAGCCCGAACTTGCCGTCGGCAATGGCCATGCCAACCGCGCACACGGTGACGCTCTTGGTCAGCGAGTGCGTCATATGCCGGCGCTCGGGCTTGTAGGGGTCCCACCAGCCCTCGGCCACCACATGGCCGTTGCGCCACAGCATGAAGCTGTGCAGCTCGAACGCGCCGCGCTCGGCGTCATCGAGAAAGGCGAGGATCGACGCCGACGAGATGCCCTGTGCCTCGGGCCGGCTCCGCGGCAGGCCGTCGGTGAAGGCGGGTACCGCGGCGCCGGTGGCTGCCCAGCCGATGCCGGGCAGCGAGGCCATGGCGGTGCCGCCGAGCGAAAGGCGCAGCAGGCCGCGGCGCGAGATGGCGGGGGTCGTTGTTGTTGTCTCTTGCATGTTCCTGGCTTCCTTGTCTTTCGGGATGGACCGGTTGCGACAGTGTCGTGCCGGTGACTGTCAATCGCCTGTCTGCAGCGGCAGAGGAAACCCGATGAGGCCCCGGTCGCGCACCATGTGTTCAAAGGTCAGCGAGGCAGCGCCCCCTCAACCCGATCAACGCTCGCCTGCAGGGCCCGCCTCGATATCGACCGCAAACTTCTGCAGGAGCCGCACCAGCTCCTCGAAATCCTGCTGTTCCCACTTGGCAAATATGGCTCGCCCCAGCCGTTCCCTTGCCGTATCCACGGCATCGGTCATGACCTTGCCCTTCGGCGTCACGATCGCTTCTCGCACGCGTCGGTCGTGGGTGCCACCCTGGCGCTCCACCAGGCCAAGACTCTCCAACTTCGCGACCTGCCGGCTGACCGTGGTGTAGTCGCGCCCGACACGGTCGGCGAGCTCGACCACGCCGATCGGTCCTACGCGTTCGATGCCCACCAGCAGCGGGAACAAAGCGCGGTCGAGCGAGATGCCCGCTTCGCGAACCATCGCCTCGTCGCGCTGCGGGCGATTCATGACGCTCACCACGGTCAGCAACGCGCCGTGCAACGCCCGCAATTGCGCGGACATATGTGTATCTTGCACATTTATTTTCTTTGGCATAGCATCCGCTCCTATTGAGTGCATATTACACATATTGGAGTTTGCCATGACGCATCAGTTTTCCGCCGACGTCCTGATCTGCGGCGCCGGCGCAGCCGGCCTCACGCTCGCCATCGACCTGGCGCGGCGAGGTGTTTCCTTCCGCCTTATCGAGAAGATGGACGCGCCTTTCCGGGGCTCGCGCGGCAAGGGCATCCAGCCGCGAACGCAGGAGGTCTTCGAGGATCTGGGCATCCTCGAGCGGATCGTCGCGGCCGGCGGCCTGTATCCGCCCTCGCGGGAATACCGCGCCGACGGCAGCCATGCCGATTCGCTGGTGATGGCGCACGAGGCACCGACACCTTCGGAACCCTATGGCTCTCCTTTGATGGTCCCGCAGTTCCTGACCGAGGGCGTGATGCGCGAGCGCCTGACCGAGCTCGGGCATCGACCCGTGTTCGGCTGCGAACTGATCGGCTTCGAGCAGGACGAGGACGGCGTGACGGCGCGGCTGGCCGGCGCGGCAGGTGAAGAAACGCTCCGCGTGCGCTTTCTCGTCGGCGCCGACGGTGGCCGCAGCTTCGTGCGGCATTCGCTGGCCATCGGCTTTCCGGGCAAGACGCTGGGCGTGCGTGCCGTGGTGGCCGACGTCGTCCTGTCAGGGTTGGGGCGCGAAGCATGGCACCGCTTCAACGAAGGCGAGATGAATGCGCAGATGTCCCTGTGCCCGCTCGCCGGGACGGAGCTGTTCCAGTTGCAGGCACCGATACCACTGGAGGGCGACATCGACCTCTCCGCACAGGGACTGGCCGCGATGGTTGCCGAACGCACCGGCCGCGACGACATTCATATCCACTCGGTCTCATGGGCCTCGGCGTTCAACATGAACGCACGGTTGGCCGATCGCTACCGGGCAGGTCGCGTGCTGCTGGTCGGCGACGCCGCACACATCCATCCCCCCACCGGCGGCCAGGGGCTCAACACCAGCGTGCAGGACGCCTACAACCTTGGCTGGAAGCTGGCGGCAGTTGCCGCCGGCGCACCCGGTACCGTACTCGACAGCTATGAGGAGGAGCGCCGCCCGATTGCCGCAGACATGCTCGGGCTTGCCACGAAGTTGCTCGGCGAAGCGAAGCGGGGCGAGATGCGGCGCGGGCGGGAAGTGCATCAGCTCGACCTCGGGTACGCCGAATCGTCCCTCGCGATGGAAAAGCCTGCGCGCATTGGCGGCCTGCAGGCAGGTGACCGCGCGCCCGATGCGCCGGTCACCGGCGCTGCCGGGCAACCGACGCGCCTGTTCGAGCTGTTCAAGGGCGCGCATTGGACGCTGCTGGGCTGCGAGGTCGAGCGTCGCGACGTGGCACCGCGCCCAGGCTTGCACATCCACACCTTCAGCGAAAGAGGCGACTTGCGCGACCATGGCGGCCATTTCCGCGAAGCCTATGGGCTCGCGTCGGGCGACTGGGTGCTGGTGCGCCCGGACGGCTATGTCGGCGCCATCGTCGACTCCGCCCACATCGAAGAGCTGGAGGGGTATCTGCACGACCTCGGCATGACCTCGGCCTGACTTCGGAGACAAGGGAAAACGCCAAGCCCTGATTGCACGTTCATTCCTACAGTCGAATCCGTCCGCGCGGACGCAGGCAGCACAGAACAAAAGGAAGAAGCGCCATGGAATTCGACTACGTCATCGTGGGTGGCGGCTCCGGCGGCGCCACGCTGGCCTCGCGGCTGAGCGAAGACCCCGCCGTGAAGGTCTGCCTGGTCGAGGCCGGCGGCGACGGCCGCGGCATCCTGGTGCGGGCGCCTGCCGCCACGGTGGCGATGCTGCCGGGCCGCCCGCGCATCAACAACTACGCCTACCAGACCGTGCCGCAGCCCGGCCTGAACGGGCGCAAAGGCTACCAGCCACGCGGACGCTGCCTGGGCGGCTCCAGCGCGATCAACGCCATGCTCTACGTGCGCGGCCATCGCGACGACTACGACGACTGGGAGCGCGCGGGCTGCACCGGCTGGTCGTTCGATGCGGTGCTGCCCTACTTCAAGCGCGCCGAGGGCAACCAGCGCGGCGCAAGCGCACTGCACGGCGCCGACGGGCCGCTGCAGGTCTCTGAGCAGCAGAGCCCGCGCCCCATTGCCGACGACTTCGTGCGGGCCGCGGCGGAGTGCGGCATTCCGCGCAACGACGACTTCAATGGCGCCAAGCAGGAAGGCGCGGGCCTCTACCAGGTCACGCAGTTCCACGATGGCGCGCGCAACGGCGAGCGCTGCTCGGCGGCGGCTGCCTATCTTCATCCGGTGATGAACCAGCGCCCCAACCTCACAGTGCTGACCGACACGCAGGCCCTGCGCGTGGTGCTCGAAGACCGGCGCGCCACCGGTGTGGAGGTGCGGCGCAAAGACGGCAGTATCGAGACCCTTCACGCGCGGCGCGAAGTGGCGCTGTGCGGCGGCGCATTCAACTCGCCGCAACTGCTGATGCTCTCGGGCATCGGCGATCCGGCCGAGCTGGGCCGCCACGGCATCGCCGTGCAGCATGCGCTGCCGGGCGTCGGCCAGAACCTGCAGGACCACACCGACTTCATCCTCGCCTACACCTCGAAGCACACCGACCTGTTCGGCATCGGCGTGGTGGGTAGCCTGCACCTGGTGAAGGCCATTGCCGAGTGGCGCAAGAGTGGCAAGGGCATGATCGCGACGCCGTTCGCCGAAGGCGGCGCGTTCATCAAGTCTTCGCCCGAGCTGCGGCGGCCCGACCTGCAACTGCACTTCGTGATCGCGATCACCGATGACCATGCGCGCAAGCTGCACGCGGGCTTCGGCTTCTCGTGCCATGTGTGCGTGTTGCGCCCCAAGGGCCGCGGCGACGTGCGCCTGAACGATGTCAGCCCGGGCTCGGCGCCGCGCATCGACCCGCGCTTTCTGTCAGACCCGGAAGACATGGCGCTGCTGCTGCAAGGCGTGAAGAAGATGCGCGAGATCCTGCGCGCGCCAACACTCGAAAAGTACCGCCACCGCGAGCTCTACACGGCCGACGCGCACACCGACGAAGAACTCATTCAGCACATTCGCGCGCGCGCCGACACTATCTACCACCCCGTGGGCACCTGCAAGATGGGCACGGATGCGATGGCGGTGGTCGATGCGAAGCTGCGCGTGCACGGCATCGAGAATCTGCGCGTGGTCGATGCCTCGATCATGCCGACGCTGATCGGCGGCAACACCAATGCGCCGACCATCATGATCGCCGAACGCGCGGCCGACTGGATGCGCGGGCCGATCACCTTCGACCGCGCGCAGCAGGACGCTAGAGCGCCTGCGACGAGCCTCGCACCACCAGCTGGCCAGGCAGCAGCAACTGGCGCGGCGCCGCGTCCAGGCCACGCAGCCGCTCGATCAGGCAGGTAGCGGCCGTGCGGCCGATGGCGTCGGTAGGCTGGGCCACGGTGCTCAGGCCGGGGCCGATGAGCGAGGCCCATTCGGGATCGTCGAAGCCGACAAAGCCAAGGTCCGCACCGAACTGCCAGCCCAGCCGCGCCATGGCCTGCGCGATGCGCAGCGTGACCACGGCATTGCCCGCGACCACCGCGGCGCGTCGGCCGCGCTTGGCGCGCTGGCGAAGGGCGCGCAGGGCCTCGTCGAGCGCATCGCTCTCGCCCTCGACGCACTCGAACACCTCGCCCGCCACGCGCGGCTCGTGCGCGGCCACGCAGGCACCGAATGCGGCCGTGCGCTCGCGCCGCGAGCTCACGCCCTTCTGCGGCTCGGTGACGTAGAGCAGCTCGCGATACCCGCCTGCGACCAGATGACCGCAGGTGGCCTGCATCGCGGCGTGGTTGTCGAGCGAGACGAAGTCGGTGTGCATGCCGGTGTGGCGCCGGTCGACCAGCACCGCCGGCTTGCCATGCAGCGTGACCGCGTCGACCACGTTGCTGCCGCGGCCCAGCGTGTTGAGGATGAAGCCGTCGACCTGGTAGCCCGCCAGCGCGTCGATGGCCTCGCGCTCGCGTTCGCTCTCGTTGCCGAGGTTGAACAGCATCACGAGGTAGCCGGCGTCCTGGCAGGCCTTCTCGGCGCCGCGCAGCACTGCGACGGAATATGGATTGGTGATGTCGGCCACGATCAGCCCGATGAGCCGCGAGCGGCCATGGCTCAGGGCCTGCGCCATCGGGCTCGGCGAATAGGCCAGCGCGGCGATGGCGACTTCGACGCGCGCGGCGATGTCGGGGCTCAGCAGCCGCTCGCGGTGGTTGAGGAAGCGCGAGACGGTGGCCTTGGAGACGCCGGCGGCTTCGGCGACGTCGGCAATGGTGGCACGCCCGGTCGGCTTCATGGGCGGCTCTCGCTCCCTCTCCCCTTGGGGAGAGGGCTGGGGTGAGGGTCGGCGGCGATGGCGAGGGCAGCGTTTGCACAAACGCCCCTGCCCTCACCCCAACCCTCTCCCCAAGGGGAGAGGGAGCAAGACAAATCCCTCATGCGCTCGCCGTGTCGTACGGCGCAGTCGGCTTCTCGCCGGCCAGCACCTGCAGCAGGTTCGTCGTGGCGAGTTCTGCCATGGCATGCCGCGTCTCGTGCGTGGCCGAGCCTATGTGCGGCAGCGGCGTCACGCGCGGATGGGTGCGCAATGGCGAATCGGCCGGCAACGGCTCTTTCGCGAATACGTCGAGGCCGGCGGCACGCAGTGTGCCGTGGTCGAGTGCGTAGAGCAGCGCGTCTTCATTCACCGTGGCGCCGCGGCCACCGTTGATGAACGCGGCACCGGGTTTCATGCGTGCAAAGAAGGCGGCGTCGATCATGCCGCGCGTCGCGTCGGTCAGCGGCAGCATCGCGAGCACGATGTCGGCACGTGCGAGCAGGTCGTCGAGCGGCGTGTGAGTGGCGCGGCCTTGCAACTCGGGCGCCTGCGTGGCCAGGTCGACCGGGCGACGTGCGTGGTACAGCACCGGCATGCCGAAGCCCAGCGCACCACGGCGCGCCACGGCCTGCCCGATGCGGCCGAAGCCGAGGATGCCCAGCGTCTTGCCATGCACGTCGGTGCCGAAGAGTTCTTCGCCGATGTTCTTCGTCCAGCGGCCTTCGCGCACAAGCGTCGAGAGCTCGACCACGCGGCGCTGCGTTGCCATGAGGATCGCGAACACCGTGTCGGCCACCGTTTCGGTGAGCACGTCGGGCGTGTGGCACAGCACGATGCCGCGCTTGTGCAGCTCGGCCAGCGGGTAGTTGTCGACACCGACCGACACGCTCGAAATCACCTGGAGCTGCGGCGCCCCGTCGAGCAGCGCGGCATCGACCGTATGGCTCGACCCGATCAGCCCGTTCGCGCTGCGCAGCGCGGCGGCAAAGGCCTCGGGCTCCTTGCGCGGGTCGGCAACGACCACATGGTGCACGGCTTGCAGGCGCGCCAGCTGGTCTTCGGGCAGAGGCCGGAAGACGAGGACGTTCTTCTTCGACACATTCGTCATGGTGTTCAGAGCCCCGCTTCTTCGAGTTGCGCCCGCGTCGGCAGGCCTTCGGTGTCGCCCAGCACCTGCACCGCGCGCGCGCCGATCCATGCGCCGCGGCGCACGGCCTCGGGCACGCTCTTGCCTTCGAGCAACGCACTCACCACGCCGGCTGCGAAGCCATCGCCCGCGCCCACGGTGTCGATCACTTCCTTCACTGGGAAGCCGTCGACGCGGCCGGTGCCGGCCACATCGCTGTCGTAGTAGGCGCCCTCGGCGCCGAGCTTGACGACCACCAGCTTCGCGCCGCGATCGCGATAGAACTTCGCAACATCCTCGGGCTTGTCGTGGCCGGTGAGCAGCAGGCCCTCTTCGATGCCGGGCAGCACCCAGTCGGCGCGCGAGGCGAGTTCGTTGATCCAGTGGCGCATGGTCTCGGTGGACGACCACAGCGTGGGACGCAGGTTGGTGTCGAACGAGATGGTGCGGCCGGCAGCGCGCATCACGTCCATGGTCTTGAGCGCGGCCTGCAGGCTGGTGTCGGAGATGGCGGCGAACACGCCGGTGGCGTGCAGGTGGCGTGCCGAACGCAGCCAGGCTTCGTCGACGTCGGCCGGCCCCATGTGGCTCGCGGCCGAGCCCTTGCGGTGGTATTCGATCGGCGGGTCGCTGCCGTCGGTGACGCGGCCCTTGAACTGGAAGCCGGTGCGCTGCGTTGCGTCGGTGATCACGTGCGAGCAGTCGATGCCTTCGGCGCGCATCGCGGCCAGCAGCGCGCGGCCCATCGAATCGGTGCCGAGCCGGCTGGCCCAGCCCACCTTGAGGCCCAGGCGCGAAAGGCCGATGGCCACGTTGGTCTCGGCGCCGGCTGTGCGCTTATGGAACGCCTCTGCGTTTTCCAGCGGGCCGGGGCGGTCGGCCACGAGCAACAGCATGGCTTCGCCGAAGAGTGCGACGTCGAAGGCGGTTGGTTCTGTCATGTGTTTGTTCCTACGCCCGCGCGGCGCGGATGAAGTCGATCTGCGCGCGGGTAACGGCCAGCAGGTCGTCGCCCACGAGCGGGTATTCGATGGCGTGCGGCACGTCGGCCGGCAGCGCGCGCAGCACCGAGCGCCATGGCGCGACCGAGTCGCCCAGCGGCACCGCCACCCATTTGTGCGGCAGGCGCTGCGCGCCCTTGCAATGCACGTAGCGCACGCGGTGGCCGAGCGCCTGCGCGGCCTGCAGCGGGCACTCGCCGAGCCAGTGCCAGTTGCCCATGTCGAAGGTCATGCCCAGCGACACGCCGGCGCGGTCGGCCACGTCGAAGAAGGTCTGCAGCGCGGGCAGCGTGCCGGCGCGCACGGTCTGGTCGTTCTCGATGAGCAGCTCGACGCGGGTTTCAGCAAGCTCCACCTTCAGGCCCCAGAGCGAGCCATGCGAGGAAGCCTGGAAGTCGCCGATGGACATCTTGAGCCGCTTCGCGCCCACGCGCGTGGCGGCAGCAATGCCGCGCTTGAGCGCGGCGCTGTCGAGCCAGCCGCCCTGGGCCCACAGACCCTCGGGGCTGGAATACACGGATGCGAGCCCGTTCAATGCGGGCAGCTCTGCATCGGCGTCGCGCAGCATCTCGCCGCGCACTTCCACCGAATCGGCGCCTGCGGCGCGTGCCAGCTGCGAACACCAGAGCTGGCCATGCCGCCCCACCTCGGCCGCGCCGAAGGACGACAGAGAAATCAGAACGGAGAAGGACATTCAGTGGGCTTGGTGGGAGCTGAGGATCTGGCCGAGGAACTGGCGGGTGCGCTCGTCCTTCGGGTTGCCGAAGAATTCTTCGGGCGGCGCCTGCTCGACGATCTTGCCTTCGGCCATGAAGATCACGCGATCAGCGACGCTGCGGGCAAAGCCCATCTCGTGCGTCACGCACAGCATGGTCATGCCGTCTTCGGCCAGGCCGATCATGGTGTCGAGCACTTCCTTGACCATCTCGGGGTCGAGGGCCGAGGTGGGCTCGTCGAACAGCATGATCTTGGGCGTCATGCACAGCGCGCGCGCAATCGCAACGCGCTGCTGTTGGCCACCCGAGAGCTGGCTGGGGTACTTGCCGGCCTGCTCCGGAATGCGCACACGCGTGAGGTACTTCATGGCCACCTCTTCGGCCTGCGCCTTCGTCATGCCACGCGAACGCATCGGCGCCAGCGTGCAGTTCTCGAGGATGGTGAGGTGCGGGAACAGGTTGAACTGCTGGAACACCATGCCGACCTCGGCACGCACCGCGTCGATGTTCTTGCCGCCGGCCGTGAGGTCGATGCCGTCGACCACGATGCGGCCCTTCTGCACCGTCTCGAGCCGGTTGATGCAGCGGATGAGCGTGGACTTGCCCGAGCCCGAGGGCCCGCAGATCACGATGCGCTCGCCCTGGCGCACCGACAGGTCGATGCCGGTCAACACCTGGAATTCACCGTACCACTTGTTGACCGCTTCCATGCGGATGATCGATTCCATCGTCATGCCAGGATTCCTTCAGCCTCGGGGGGTTGCTTATTGCATCTTCGGAAGATCGGCCTGCAGCCACTTCTGGTAGAGCTTGTTCAGCTCGCCATTCGCGGTGTTCTTCTGCACGAACTCGTTCACCGCCTTGTGCAGCTCTTCCTGGCCCGGGCGCATCGCGATGCCCATCGACTGCTGCACCAGCGTGAACTTGTTTTCGAAGGTGTTGGCGGGCACGCGCTTGGCGATTTGCGCTGCCACGGTCACCGAGCAGCCGATGGCATCGACCTGGCCCGAGATCAGCGCCTGCATGGCCGAGGCGTCGTCGTCGAAGCGGCGGATTTCGGTGCCTTCCGGTGCGGCCTTGGTCACGGCCACGTCTTGCGTCGATGCGCGGGCCACGCCCACGCGCAGGCCCTTCAGGTCGGCTGCCGCCTTGATGGGGGCCTTGGTCGCGCCATACAGCACGATGGTGGCGGCTGCATAGGGCTGCGAGAACTGCACCTGCTTCGCGCGCTCGGGCGTGACGGCCAGCGAAGCCACCAGCAGGTCGACCTTGTTGGTCAGCAGGAAGGGAATGCGGTTCGGGCCCGTGACCGGCACGATGTTGGCCTTGACGCCCCAGTCCTTGGCCAGCAGCTTGGCCACGTCGGCGTCGTAGCCGTCGGGCTGGTTCTTCGCGTCGGTGGTGCCGTAGGGCGGAAAGTCGACCAGCATGCCGATGGTGATCTCGCCCTTCTTCTTGATGTCTGCCACGGTCTGCGCCGAGGCGAAAGGTGCGAACACGGTAAGGGCGGCGCCGAGGCCGAGGGCTGCGAGCGCTGCGCGGCGGGAGGTGATGACGGTCATTGGATGTGTCTCCTGAATAAGGGAAGGAAGCGACGAGAAAGAGAAAGGAAAACGGAAAGGATCAACGCGCGAGCGCCCGGGCCCGGCGGCGCTCCATGCGCGCGGCCAGCAATGAAAGCGGCCAGCAGATGGCAAAGTAGATGGCTGCCACCACCGAGAACACGATGAGCGGCTGGAAGGTGGCGTTGTTGACGATCTGCCCCGCACGCGTGACCTCGACAAAACCGATGATGGCCGCGAGCGATGTGCCCTTGATGATCTGCACCACGTAGCCCACCGTGGGCGCCAGCGCGATCTTGAAGGCCTGCGGCAGCACCACGTCGCGCATGCGCGAGCTGTACTTCAGACTCAGCGCCTCTGCTGCTTCCCACTGTCCGCGCGGAATGGCCTCGATGCAGCCGCGCCAGATCTCGCCGAGGAAGGCCGCGCTGTTCAGGATGAGGGCGAAGCCGGCGGCAACCCACGGATTGATGTCCAGCCCCAGCACCGGCGCGCCGAAGAACACCAGGAACAGCTGCAGCAGCAGCGGTGTGCCCTGGAAGATCTGGATGAAGGTGGTCGATACGGCGCGCGCCCACGTCGATTCAGACGTGCGCATCAGCGCAATGATGAGCCCCAGGATCGCGCCGCCGACGAAGGCGATGGCCGACAGCGCGAGCGTCCACTTGGCCGCTTCGAGGATGAAAAGGAATTCGGGAAAACCGAAGGTGCGCATGTTGTTGTCTCCGTCCGTCGTCTGGGTTACCGGCGGTCCGGGTAGTTGAGCGTGCGCTTGTAGATCAGCTTGAACATCGCCGAGAAAGCGAGCGCCAGCGCCAGGTAGATGGCGGCGACCACGATGTAGATCTCGAAGCTGCGGAAGGTCTGCGACTGCAGGTTGGCGGCCACCGAGGTCAGGTCGTCGGCCGAGATGACCGACACCACGGCCGAGCTCAGCATCAGCAGGATGAACTGGCTCGTGAGCGCCGGATAGATGGCCTTCAGCGCGGGCTTGATGATGACGAAGCGGAAGATTTCCCAGGGCTTGAGGTTCAGCGCCCTGCCCGCTTCGATCTGCCCCTTGGGAATCGACTCGATGCCCGCGCGGATGATTTCCGTGGCGTAGGCGCCCAGGTTCACCACCATGGCCACCAGCGCGGCCGTCTGCGGCGACCAGCGCAGACCGATGGCCGGCAACGCGAAGAAGAAAAAGAACAGCTGCACGAGGAACGGCGTGTTGCGGATCACCTCGATGTAGGCATTGACCAGAAAGCGCAGCCAGCCCGGCCCCGAGGTCTTGCCCCAGGCACAGAAGATGGCCACCACCAGGCCCAGCACCGTGGCAATGAGCGAGAGCTGGACCGTGATCCACGTGCCCTTGAGCAGCAGCGGCCAGGCGGCAAAGACGGCGTCGAATTGAAACTGGTAGTTCATGGTGGGCGGACCCGAATGCGCGCCGGGTGGGCGCGTGCGTGCCCCGAAAGCAAGGCTTGCAGCTTATATGAAACCGGTTTCAGGCTCATATAGGGATTCCCCTAGGTGGTCGTTTTGTCTCACCTTCTGCCTACACTGAAGCCCATGCTGAACCCACCCGCGGCCACCATGCCCACAGAGGCACACACGCCCCTCACGGGCGCCCCCACCGTGCAGCATTTCCGCCAGGCGCTGCTGTGGCCCTTGCGACTGATGCCTGCGCCGCACGCCGCGCACCATCACGGGCCCTGGCACGTGCTGCGCGAGATGGGCGACGCATCGCCGTGGCGCGAAGAGGTCGACGAATACACCGGCGACAGCAGCCGCTTTCACGAGCGGCACTACAACGAGTTCGTGAGCTTCCTGCCGTACGTGCAGCGCTTCCTGTACGGCGAAGGCCGCTCACGTGGCGACGGCGTGGGCGGCGACGGCGATTCGCCGATGCGCATCTTCCGCCGCCACGACATTGCGGCCGTGCGCCTGGTGGCGCAGCCGGGCGACGCGCCGGTCACGCTCGACGTGATCCATTGCGACCTGTATTTCTTCTTCGACATCGACGTGGTGCTGCTCAACCTCGAAGTCGGTGCAGACAACCTGAGCCTTGCGCAGGCTCAGGACATCCTCTACCGTTTCGGCCGCGCCTACCCTTCAGGCTGGGAGCCCGACGGCTCGGCGCTGCACTGCATGGCCAGCGTCGAATGGCTGGCCGCCGACGGCCACGTGCTCGCGAGCTCCGACGCGGAGCAGCGCGAGGCCTTTCTCTCGCACGTGGCGCAGCACCGCGCGCCGCGCATCTCCGCCCACTGGGCCTACCTGATGCAGCCGCTGGTGAGCGACCATTCGGAAGACCCCGGCGTGCTGCGCTACCGGCAGATCGAGTACTACCGCATGCCGGTCATGGCCTACCTCTCGCTGGACGATCCGCGCCGCCTCACGCGCGACGACTTCGTGCGGCTCGCGCTGGTCACCGGCGCAGGTGCCACCGACGCCCACCTGCCCTACGCCGAGCACCATCTCGCCGACTTCGAGCACAAGTACTGCTACGACCGCTTCTGGGTGAACGCGGGCGCAGCACCCAACACGCGCTACCTGTGCAACGGCCATGCGCTCGTCGTGGTGGGCGATGCGAACTCCGAATTCTTCTGTTGCCGCGACCGCGGCGTGCTCGCGCAGTTCAGGCACCAGCACTTCCTGCTGTTCCTCATTGCGCACTTCCAGAAGGCCTCGCTGCTGATGTTCTCCGACCAGCTGGTGGAGGCGCTCAAGCGGCTGGACATCCGCAGCACGCCGAGCGTGAAGCAGTTCAAGCGCGCCATCCGCGCGAGCTTCGAACGCTTCCTGCGCTTCACGCACCGCTACTGGTTCCACGAAATTTCGGAGCAGGCGCAGGTGCGCGCGCTTTCGCACATGTGCGCCACGCACCTCGGGCTGGACCCGCTCTACGACGAGGTCAAGGCACGCATCGCGGACATGAACACGTACCTCGACGCCGACAGCCTGCGCAGGCAGGCCAGCACCGTCGTGCGGCTCACGGTGGTCACGCTGTTCGGTCTCATCGGCACCATCACCACCGGCTTCCTCGGCATGAACCTGCTGGCCGAAGCCGATGCGCCGCTGTGGCGCAAGGCAGTGTGGTTCGGCGTGGTGTTCGTCGCGACGACGTGGCTGACCATCTACACGATGGTGAAGTCGCAGCGGCTGTCGGACTTCATCGATGCGCTGTCGAACGACCGGCTGGGCTTCAGGGGCAAGATGGCCGCGCTGGCGCGGGTGTGGCGGCCCGGCGCGGACTGATCAGAACGCGATATCGGCGCTGGCCACCGCACGGATCGGCACACCGAAGCTCGTGATGTCCGACAGCGTGACGTTGTGGTGCTCGCGAATCTGTGCGCCCGTGGCGTGCGGCTTGTCGTGCGAGGTATGGGCATCGGCCGCGAGCACCACGTGATAGCCCAGCCCGGCGGCGCGGCGCGTGGTGGTGTCGACGCAGAACTCCGACGAATAGCCGCAGATGACCACGCGCTTCACGCCGTGCTCCGACAGCCATGCTTCGAGCGGCGTGCGCAGGAACGAATCAGGCGTGGTCTTGCGGATTCTTGCGTCGCGCGAATCGGTGTTCAGCGCACTGGCGAGCTGCCAGCGTTCGGAGTCGAACTCCAGGTCGACGGCGTTCTCGTGCTGGATGAAGGCCACAGGCACGCCGGCTGCGCGGGCGCGTTCGGTGAGCGCGTTGATGCGCTGCATCACCTCCCCGGCTTCGTGAGGGCGCGGCGGATCGTCGCAAAGGCCACGCTGGACGTCGATGACGAGGACTGCAGTTTTCATGGGCGTGGAAAGAGGCGAAGTTCTTGACCGACCAGAGTATGACGCCCGGCAGCAGCGTCGAGATCGCCCCCTTCGACCTACCTACCCCCAGGCGCTGACCTCCAGGCGCACCTTGCCGCTGATGCCGGGCGCGGCCGGTGCTGCGCCAAGGCTGGACAGCGGCACCACGAACTGCAACTTGCCGCCGGCCAACTGCTTCGGGCTCATCGGCAGCGAGGCCCGCCCTGCCGTGTCGGTCTGCCAGCCGTACTTGACGTTCCAGTTCTGCGCCGGGTCGTCGGCTTGGGGCGGCGCGATCTCGATGATCAGCGTGTCGCGGAACAGCGAACTTCCCTCGTAGTGGCCGTCGAGCCAGAACTTGTTGTTGACCTGGTAGTCGGGCACGCGCACGCCGAGCGTCATGGCGTAGGCCAGCGTCGGGCGATCCTGCTTCACACGGGCCTTGTTGGCGAGGAACACGGTCGAAAGGTAGATCGATCGGCGATCGGCCTTGGCCGGGTCGGTCAGCTCCTTGTGTGTGCGGCAGGCGGGCGAGTCTTCTTCTGCCACGCGCCGGCTCAGGTACCAGCGCTTGCCGCGCGGCGCGGCGAGCAGTTCGACCTGGTAGAGCGCATCGACGTCGGCCCCGGCAGGCAGGTCGGGCGGCAGCGTGACGCCGTCTATGTCGAACCACAGGTCGACCCGCACGTCACCGAACAGGAAGCGCGTGAGGTTCTGGTAAGCCTCCTCCGAATTGACGATGCCGAAGAAGCCGGAGTGCGACCGGTAGGTGAAGGCGGTGGCCACCGGCTGCGTCTTGCCCGCGGCATCGGTGGACCAGAGCGAGGCGTTCTCGATGCGCACGAGCCCGTCGCTGCCGTGGCCCGCGAACATGCGCGACAGGCCCTTGGCGCTTTCATAATCACCGCGGTTGGTGCCGACCATGCAGAAGAAGCGCTCGGCCGGAAAGGCCGTGGCCGGCAGGTAGTCCATGCGGCCGTTGATCGGCTGCGTGGCCAGGAACTCGGACATCTTCTCGCGGTTGAAGGTGTTCATCTCGTTCACCGTGAGCCAGGCCGGCACGTTGATGCCGCCCATGTCGATGCCGTTGTGCGGCGTGGCATAGGTGAACACCTTGTCGACGCAGGCACGCGCGGCCGCATCACCGAGTGCGGCGTTCTGCAGGAAGGCACGCACCACCAGGCCGCCCATGGAATGCGCGACGAGGTAGCAGCGGAAGTCGGCGGGCGAGTAGCCCGGCCCCTCGCGCAGCGCCACGAGCTCGCGCACGCGCAATATCAGCTGGCTCAGGCCCTGCGCGTACACCTTGACGTCCTTGGCCTGGCCGTCGCCCAGCAGTTCGGAGCCCGAGTCGTAGTAGCGGTAGATGATGACCGAGGCCGAGGGGATGCCATCGACGTCCCGGCCGTTCTCGTCGGGCGAGGGCTTCCAGTCGGGGTCGAGGATGTCCAGGCCGTTCTGGTAGACGCTCTGGTACTGGAAGTCGGCCAGCAGGCGCACCATGGGCGATTCGAAAACGAACTTCTGCGCCGGCGCCTCCTTCTTGACGGTGGCGCGATACACCGTGGAGCCGATGTTGAAGCCGCAGAACGGGTCGGCCGCGGTTTCGTCCCGCTCGGACTCGGTCATGGCATAGCCGCGCACGTAGATGATGGGATAGCGATTGCTGCTCATGGAATCTGCCGCCTCGTCGAAAGTCGATGAAGCTTTCCAGTGTGCCGAACCTGGCAGGGGCCCGCCATACGGCTCATGGCATAGGAAGGCCGGGGGACATTCGCGCAGGGGAGACCGATATATCCCTGCGCCCCGAATGTTTCTGCCGCTGAAACCATTGAAACGTCCGCCATGGCTACTCTCGCGCCATCCTGCAAACAACGATCCAGAGGGTTTTCTCATGGCTGACGATTCGGGCTCCCAGGGCTCCTACCTGCCCCAACTGCTGCGCCGGGGCACGGTGCTGGCCGCTGCCGGCTGTGCCCTTGTTGCGGGTTGCGGCGCCGCCGGCAGCGGCGAGACGCGCTACGACAGCTCGCCGCAATTCAAGGACGGTGGCTTCCACAACATGGCCAACCCCGACCTGCCCGCGCAGGCCAGCGCATGGCGCATCTGGTCGCGCTTCATCGTGGGCAGCAAGGTCGACACCGTGCCGGTCGATGCAATTCCGGTGAAGGCGCTGGACCGCAGCGCGCTCGATTCACTCGACACCAAGGCCAACCACGTGGTGCGCCTCGGCCATTCGTCACATCTGCTGAAGCTGCGCGGCAAGTACTGGCTGATCGACCCCGTGTTCAGCGAACGTGCGTCACCCGTGCAGTGGGCCGGGCCAAAGCGCTTTCACCAGCCACCAATCACGCTCGAACAGCTACCGCCCATCGAAGGCGTCATCCTCTCGCACGACCACTACGACCACCTCGACGTGGCGACCATCGAATACCTGTCGAAGAGCGTGCAGCGCTACTTCGTGCCGCTGGGCGTGCGCGCGCGGCTGATAGTGATGGGCGTGCCGGCCGAGCGCGTGACCGAACTCGACTGGTGGCAGGGCGGCGAGCACGACGGCGTGAAGCTCACCGCCACACCCGCACAGCATTTCTCGGGCCGCACGCTGAACGACCGCGACCGCACCCTGTGGGCCTCATGGGTGGTGCAAAGCGGCGACCAGCGCCTCTTCTACAGCGGCGACTCGGGCTACTTCCCGGGCTTCAAGCAGATCGGCGAGCGCTTCGGCGGCTTCGACATCGCGCTGATGGAAAACGGCGCCTACGACACCATGTGGCCCGCCGTGCACATGACGCCCGAGCAGAGCGTGCAGGCATTCGAAGACCTGCGCGGCAAGGTATTCTTCTCGGTGCACAACAGCACCTTCGACCTTGCCTTCCACACCTGGCATGACCCGCTGGACCGCATCGCTGACCTGACGGAGGCGAAGAAGATCGAGCTGGCGACGCCGGTGATCGGCGAAGTGGTGACGGTGGGGCAGGCGCGCACGAATACGCGGTGGTGGCAAGGGTTGCGCTAGTCGCAACGCGAGGCGCTGGGCTCCTCGATACGTGAAACCTCGCCGTTTCCGGCCAGAACAATCCTGCGCAGCTGAATGGTGCAGCGAGGCGCCGATGCAGGCCAGAGAAAAATCGCTTCGTACTGTTCGCCGCTGCGAGGGACGAAGCGAAGGGTTCCCACGCAATTCGACCACACGGTGCTGCCGCCAGCCAGCAGCACCACTTCAACGTCCGCCGGAATGATCCGCTCAGAGCTCATGAAGTCGGTACTCAGACGGGGCGCCATGCCTACCCTCCTGGACTCCGATCGCTCGTTGAAGAGCACACCGCCCTTGGGGCCCTCCCTGCGGCAACTCTCGCGCACCGCGAAGGAGTAAGAGACCACCCGGGCCGACGCATTCTGGACAACACGCAGCCTTGCAGTCCTGTCGCCCGTCGCGTCCTTGTATTCGACGCTCGCACACCCCGACAACACAGCCGCTGCGCCTGCGAACGCGATATAGCGAACGCAACCGAGCAATCCCTCTGCTACTGCCATAACGCTCCCTCCTCCTGCTGTTCGACTCCAGGCGCAAGCGGCCGTGTTTATTCGCCGCGCTCCTTGCGCTCGCGCGCGCGCCGCACCTGCCGCGTCTCGCTCGCCTGCGACGCAATGCGGTTCTTCTCGCGCTTCTTCGCCGCCCGCTTCTCGCGCATGCGGCGGCCCAGCACGTAGCTGCCGAGGCCCGTGACCACGGCAATGAAGATCCCGATGACGCTGATGTCGATGCCGCCCATCACAGCACCCGCACGATGCTCGTCGGCTTGAAGCCCAGGTCGGCCGCCTTGCCCTTGCGCGCGCGGCTGCCGCGCGCATTGTTGAGCGTGCGGATTTCCAGCGTTTCTTCGCGCTCCTTGGCACCGCGACCGATGCCTTCGATCTTCACGCTGCGCGTGTAGGCAGCGGCTCCGGCCAGGGTGTCCTTGGGCTCGAGGTCGATCAGCGTGAGACCCCGGCCGCCCTTCGGCAGGCTCTTGAGCTCGGTGATGTCGAAGGTGAGGATGCGGCCACCGGTCGAGGCGCAGGCCACATGCGTGGCCAGGAGCATCGGCTCGGCGCCGCTCGCGCCGCCCACCAGCGACGGACGGCACAGCTGCTCGCCCTCGCCCACGTCGATGAAGGCCTTGCCGCCGCGCTGGCGCGACATCATGTTCTCGACCGTGGCGATGAAGCCGTAGCCGCCGGTGTTGGCCAGCAGCACGCTGGCGCCCACCGGGCCCGCGAAGAAATGCGTAACGTGCGTGCCGGCATCGAGCTCGATGAGCGTGGTGACGGGCTGACCGTCACCGCGCGCGCCGGGCAGCGATGCCACGGGCACGGTGTAGACGCGCACGCTCTTGTCCTTGGCGCTGCCGAAGACCAGCAGCGTGTCGACGCTGCGGCACTCGAAGGCGCCGTAGAGCGAGTCGCCCGACTTGAAGCTGTATTCGGGCGGTGCGCCCTTTTCTCCGTTCGCACCGTTGCCCGCGGCCTTCTCGCTCGCCCAGCCCTTCTGCGCACGGACCCAGCCCTTCTGCGACACGATGACGGTGACGGGCTCGTCGACCACCTTCACTTCGGCCACGGCACGCTTCTCGGCCTGGATGAGCGTGCGGCGCGCGTCTTCGAAAGTCTTGGCGTCGAACTCGATTTCTTTCACCAGCAGGCGGCGCAGCGCAGTCGGGCTGCCGAGGATGTCTTCGAGCTTCTTCTGCTCGTCGCGCAGGCCTGACAGCTCCTGCTCGATCTTGATGGCCTCGAGCCGCGCAAGTTGGCGCAGGCGAATTTCAAGAATGTCCTCGGCCTGGCGTTCGCTGAGGTTGAAACGCGCGATGAGCGCCGCCTTCGGGTCTTCCGCCGCGCGGATGATCGCGATCACCTCGTCGATGTTCAGCAGCACCAGCTGCCGGCCTTCGAGGATGTGGATGCGGTCCATCACCTTGCTGAGCCGGAACCGCGAACGCTTCTCGACGGTGATCTCGCGAAACGCGATCCACTCGTTGAGCATCTGGCGCAGCGACTTCTGCGTGGGCTTGCCGTCGATGCCGACCATCGTGAGGTTGATGGGCGACGAGGTTTCGAGCGAGGTCTGCGCGAGCAGCGTGGTGATGAACTCGTCCTGGCTGATGCGCGAGGTCTTGGGCTCGAACACCAGGCGCACGGCGGCGTCCTTGCTGGACTCGTCGCGCACCACGTCGAGCACCGACAGCATCGCGGCTTTCAGCTGGGTCTGCTCGGCGCTCAGCGCTTTCTTGCCGGTCTTGACCTTCGGGTTGGTGATTTCCTCGATTTCCTCGAGCACCTTCTGCGTACTGACGCCCGGCGGCAGTTCGTTGACCACGAGTTGCCATTGCCCGCGCGCCAGGTCCTCGATCTTCCAGCGCGCGCGCACCTTGAGCGAGCCGCGGCCGGTGCGATAGGCGTCGGCGATATCGCTCGCGCTGCTGATGATCTGCGCGCCACCCGGGTAGTCGGGGCCGGGCACGATGGCGAAGAGTTCTTCTTCGCTGAGCTTGCCGTTCGACTTGATCAGCGCCACGCAGGCGTCGGCGATCTCGCGCAGGTTGTGGCTCGGAATTTCGGTGGCCAGGCCCACGGCAATGCCGCTCGCGCCGTTGAGCAGCGTGAACGGCAGCCGCGCGGGCAGCAGGCGCGGTTCTTCGGTGCTGCCGTCGTAGTTGGGAATGAAGTCGACCGTGCCTTCGTCGATCTCGTCGAGCAGCAAGCTGGTGATGCGCGCCAGGCGCGCTTCGGTGTATCGCATGGCCGCGGCGCCGTCGCCGTCGCGGCTGCCGAAGTTGCCCTGGCCGTCGACCAGCGGGTAGCGCTGCGAAAAATCTTGTGCCATGCGCACCAGCGCGTCGTACGCGGCCTGGTCGCTGTGCGGATGGAAGCGGCCGAGCACGTCGCCGACCACGCGCGCGCTCTTCACGGGCTTGGCGCCCACGGTGCCGTTGGCGCCGCCAAAGCCCAGGCCCATGCGCGACATCGAGTACAGGATGCGGCGCTGCACCGGCTTCTGGCCGTCGGACACATCGGGCAGCGCGCGGCCCTTGACCACGCTGAGCGCGTATTCGAGGTAGGCGGTCTGGGCGTAGTCGGCGAGGGTCAGGGTCGTGTCGCCGTCGGTAGGACCCTGGAGATCGAGCGGAGGTTGGGAATCCATGAAAGAGAAGGTGAGAAAAACAGTTGCTGCAGGCCGTGCGCGAGGGTCGTCGCGATCAGCCCAGTGTGAATGCCTCGTGCACCGCGGACTGCACGGCGCCGCCGAGTACCGCGCCGCCGCCCGCGACGTAGATCCAGTCGCCGATGACGGCCGCGCCCACGGCGTGGCGCGGCGTGGTCATGGGCGCGTGGCGTTGCCAAGTGTCGTCCACGGGGTTGTAGCTTTCCATCTGGCCGAAGACCTTGGCCTGGCGCGGCACGCCGCTGACGAGGATGCCGCCCTCCCCGCCCATGGCGAAGAAGCGGCCGCGATACACCACGAGGCCATGGCCCGAGCGCGCGGTGGGCAGCGGCGAACGCAGCTCCCAGGTGTCGCGCGCGGGCAGGTAGACGTGGTGCAGGTCGGTGTTGTATTCGAAGGTGTTGAAGCGCCCGCCGATCACGTGGATCTGGCCGCCGTTCGACACGCAGCCGACGTGGTCGCGCGCGCCGGGCAGCGGCTTGGCGGTGGACCAGCGATCGGCCTTGGGGTCGTACACCTCGTGCCAGCTGACGCTCGCGCGCTCGGCAGCAGGCTCCGACGCTCCGCCGATCAGGTGCAGCGCGCCGTCGAGCATTACCGCGGCCGCAGCGCCGCGCGGTCGCGGCAGCGGCGCGATGGTGGTCCAGCGGTTGGCGGCGATGTCGTATACGTAGGCGTTCGTGTCGGAGCGGCGGTTCTGCTCGACGAAGCCGCCAAGCGCATAGACGCGGCCGCCCTCGGCCGTCACCGCAACATGGTTTGCACCGCGCGGCAGAGGGGCGCCGTCGAGCCAGCGGTCGGCCTTCGGGTCGTAGATGTGGTGGTAGTCACGGTTGACCTTGCCTTCGCCGTAGCCGCCGACCACATGCATGCGCCCCATCGCGGCGGTGGCCCAGGCCATCTCGCTGCGCGGGATCGGCAAGGCCGCGCGCGGCTCCCAGCGGCCTTGCGGGCCGGGCGGCGCGGTGCTCTCGGTGAAGCGCTGCGCCTCCTGGTTGGGCGTCATGTGGTGCGGCACGCCGCCCTGCAGCTTGGCATACGGTTCGGCCGACGAAGGCACTGCGGGCAGCGTGTCGTGCGTGGCCGGATGCTGTGCACGCACGGTGCCTGCCATCACACTGGCAGCAGTCGCGAGGACGAAGCTTCGACGGTGCATGGCGGGCTCCTTCATCAGGACAGCGGTGCGCCGGGCACATCGGCCGCGCCGGTCGGCACCGCCGAAGGTTCGGGAATGTCTGGCATGGTCGGCATGTTGCGCGGCGCGTCGGATGGCATGTTGCCGCGGCCGATGGCCCCGCCCTGCGGCACCGTCAGCTCCATGCGGATGCGGCCCGGCGTCTTGCCACCACGCCCGGCACCACCGCCACTACCGCCCGTTGCCACGGACGGCTTCAGGTACGCATACAGCTGCAGCACGGTCTGCACGTAGTTCTGCGTTTCCTTGTAGTTCGGGATCTTGTTGCCCGCGCGCTGCACCGCGCCCTCGCCCGCGTTGTAGGCGGCCAGCGCCAGCTCGATCTGGCCCGGGAACATCGCGATCAGGTCGCCGAGGTAGCGCGAGCCGGCGGCGATGTTGATGCGCGGGTCGAACAGCTTTTTCTCGATGGTGTTGCGCTTGTCCGCCGACACGCCGTAGCGCTGCGCCGTAGCGGGCATCAGCTGCATAAGGCCCATGGCGCCCTTGGGCGAGACGGCCTGCGCGTCGAAGCCCGACTCGGTCGCGATGAGCGCCTGCAGCAGTTCGTAGTCGATCGAATGCTTGTTCGACGCGTCGCGCAGCGCCGTCTTGGCGGTCTTGTAGCCGGGCGATGCCTCGAACATGGCGAGCAGGCTCTGCGAGGCAGGCGACACCTTTCCGTCGAGCTTTCGGCCACCACGGCCCAGCGGAGAAATGCCTTGCGCCGTGTCGAAGCTCTGGCCGCCGCGAAAGAAGATCTGGTAGCGCTCGTCGATTTTTTCGGAAGCGAAGTGCGCGATGCCCTTGCTGTCAATGTAGCCGTAGATGTCAGCGGCGTGCGCCAGCCCCTGCTGCGTACACAGCAGGAAGGCCAATAGCAACAAGCGCTTGAAAACTGACATGCGTGGTGGAGGAATCAAACATCGATGTCGACATCGTCGGCGCGCAACTCCATGAGTTCGCGCCGGGCTGCCGCTTCGCCCTTGCCCATGAGCTTGGTGATTTCGCCCTGGGTGGACGTGAAGTCGAACCGGCCCAATTGGACCTGCATCAGGCGCCGGGTGTCTGGATTGAGCGTGGTTTCCCACAATTGTTCCGCGCTCATTTCGCCCAGGCCCTTGAAGCGGCTGATGCTCCAGGCGCCTTCGCGCACGCCATCTTTACGCAATTTGTCGAGCGTGGCGGTCAGTTCGCCCTCGTCCAGCGCATAGACCTTGGAGGCCGGCTTCTTGCCGCGCGCAGGCGCATCGACCCGGAACAATGGCGGCTTTGCGACATATACGTGGCCGGCTTCGATGAGCTTCGGAAAGTGCCTGAAGAACAGCGTGAGCAGCAGCACCTGGATGTGCGAGCCGTCCACGTCGGCATCGCTCAGGATGCAGACCTTGCCGTAGCGCAGGCCGCTCATGTCGGGCGTGTCGTTGGGGCCGTGCGGGTCGACGCCGACGGCGACCGAGATGTCGTGGATTTCGGTGTTGGCAAACAGCCGGTCGCGCTCCACTTCCCAGGTGTTGAGCACCTTGCCGCGCAACGGCAGGATGGCCTGGCTTTCCTTGTCGCGGCCCATCTTGGCGCTGCCGCCGGCGGAATCGCCCTCGACCAGGAACACTTCGTTGTGGCTGATGTCCTTGCTCTCGCAGTCGGTCAGCTTGCCGGGCAGCACGGCCACGCCGGAGCCCTTGCGCTTCTCGACCTTCTGGCCGGCGCGCTGGCGCGTCTGCGCGGCCTTGATGGCCAGTTCGGCGAGCTTCTTGCCGTAGTCGACGTGCTGGTTGAGCCACAGCTCCAGCGCGGGGCGCACGAAGCTCGACACCAGGCGCACGGCATCGCGCGAGTTCAGGCGTTCCTTGATCTGGCCCTGGAACTGCGGATCGAGCACCTTGGCGCTCAGCACGTACGAAGCGCGTGCGAACACGTCTTCGGGCAGCAGCTTCACGCCCTTGGGCAACAGCGAATGCAATTCGATGAAGCCTTTCACCGCGGTGAAGAGGCCGTCGCGCAGGCCGCTTTCGTGTGTGCCGCCGGCGCTGGTGGGAATCAGGTTGACGTAGCTCTCGCGCACCGGCTGGCCGTCTTCGGTGAAGGCCACGCACCAGTCGGCGCCCTCGCCTTCGGCGAAGTTGTCGGCGTTCTTGTCGGCATGGCCGCTGCCTTCGAACAGCGGAATGACGGGGTCGCCGTTGAGCGTCTGCATCAGGTAGTCGCTCAGGCCGCCCTTGTAGAGCCACTGCTGCGTTTCCTTGGTCTTCTCGTTCGTGAGCGTGACGCTCACGCCGGGCATCAGCACGGCCTTGCTGCGCAGCAGGTGCGTGAGTTCGCCCATGGGCAGCACGGCGGTTTCGAAGTACTTGGCGTCGGGCCAGGCGCGCACGGTGGTGCCCTGCTTGCGCTCGCCGGCTTCGAGCTTGCGGATTTCGAGCGCCTCGATCACATCGCCGGCACTGAAGGCCAGCTTGGCGGCCGAACCTTCTCGATGCGAAGTGACTTCGAGCCGCTTCGACAGCGCATTGGTCACCGACACGCCCACGCCGTGCAGGCCGCCCGAGAAGCTGTAGGCGCCGCCCGAGCCCTTGTCGAACTTGCCGCCCGCGTGCAGCCGGGTGTACACGAGCTCGATCACGGGGGCCTTTTCTTCAGGATGCAGGCCGAAGGGAATGCCCCGGCCGTCGTCTTCGACGCTGACGGAGCTGTCGGTATGCAGCGTGACCTTGATCTTCTTGCCGTAGCCCGCGAGCGCCTCGTCGGCGGCGTTGTCGAGCACTTCCTGGATGATGTGCAGCGGGTTGTCGGTGCGGGTGTACATGCCCGGGCGCTGCTTGACGGGCTCGAGGCCCTTGAGCACGCGGATGGAGCCTTCCGAGTAGCCGGAGGACGCGGACGGTGAATTGGGGGGAGTCTTGGGGGGAGTCGCCATGGGGGCGGATTGTAGTCAGTCGCCGCCAAACAACTGGATACCCATACAGGAGGCGCTCAGGAACTGCTTTGATGCCCGACGCGCATTGAAACCGCCCCGATAAATCATCAATGGCTTTGGCCGCCGTGCCGCCTGCCGGAGCAGGTGAATCGTTACATTCGAAGTCATGCAATCCCCCGCCGCTCCCGCCCTCTCGGTCAAGCAAGTACTTTTCTGCGGGGCGATGATCGTCACGCTCTCGATGGGCATCCGCCATGGCTTCGGGCTCTGGCTGCAGCCGATCACGCAGGCGCAGGACTGGAGCCGGCAGACCTTCTCGTTCGCACTGGCCATCCAGAACCTCTCATGGGGCATCTTCGGCGTGTTCGCGGGCATGCTGGCCGACAGGTTCGGCGCGTTCCGGGTGCTGATCGGCGGCTCGGTGTTCTATGCGCTGGGGCTGTTCGGCATGGCGCATTCGCCGACGCCGCTGCTCTTCACGCTGAGTGCGGGCGTGCTGATTGGCGCGGCGCAGGCTGGCTCGACCTATGCGGTGATCTACGGCGTGATCGGGCGGCAGATTCCGGCCGAGCGGCGCTCTTGGGCCATGGGCGTGGCAGCAGCAGCCGGCTCGTTCGGCCAATTCCTGATGGCGCCCATCGAGGGGCGGCTGATCGGCCACCTGGGCTGGCAGACGGCGCTGGCGATCGTGGCTGTGCTGGTGCTGGTGATCATCCCGCTGGCCTTCGGCCTGCGCGAACCGAGGACGGCAGCGCTGGCCGGGCACCGCGAACAGTCGGTGCTGCAGGCTGTGGTCGAAGCCTTCCGCTACCCGAGCTTCGGGCTGCTGATGGCGGGCTACTTCGTCTGCGGCTTCCAGCTGGCGTTCATCGGCATCCACATGCCGACCTACCTGCGCGACCGCGCGCTGCCGGCCGAAGTGGCTGGCTACGCGCTGGCGCTGATCGGGCTGTTCAACGTGTTCGGCACTTACACGGTGGGACTGCTGGGGCAGAAGCTGGCCAAGCGCAAGATCCTCGCGGCGATCTACTTCGCACGGGCGGTGTCGATCGCGCTGTTCCTGATGGCGCCGATCTCCCCGCTCAGCGTGTATGTGTTCTCGGCGGCGATGGGCTTCCTGTGGCTGTCCACCGTACCCGCGACCAATGCGATCGTGGCGGGCATCTTCGGCGTGGCACATCTGTCGATGCTCAGCGGCTTCGTGTTCCTGAGCCACCAGGTCGGCTCGTTCCTGGGCGTGTGGCTGGGCGGCTACCTGTACGACACCACCGGCAGCTATGACATCGTCTGGTACATCGCGATTGCGCTGGGCGTGTTCGCGGCGCTCATAAACCTGCCGGTGAAGGAAAGCGCCATTGCGCGCTCGTCGCCCCAGCCGGCCGGCGCTGCGGGTTGATCTATAAATCAGGGCCATGACTCCGCAAATGCGCCACCACATCGTCCACGCGGGCTGGCTGGCCGCCGCGCTGGCTGTGCTGGGCGGCGTATTCGCGCTTTACGTGCACCCGGACTTTCTGGTGACGCTGGTCGATCAGATCTGGTCCTGCTTCTGAGGCCGGGCCGGTCATGAAAGACGTAGCACCCATTCACGGCCTGTCCGCGCCTTCCGAATGGATCGTCCGCTGGTCGCATCTCCTCGCGTCAGGAGCCCCGGTGCTCGACGTGGCCTGCGGCGCCGGGCGGCACATGCAGTGGTTCGCGGGCCGCGGGCACCCGGTCACCGGTGTCGACCGCTCGCCCGAAGCCGTCGAGGCAGCCGGCGCCTTCGGCCGCACCGTCGAGGCGGACATCGAATCCGGCCTCTGGCCCTTTGCCGGCCAGGCCTTCGGCGCTGTTGTCGTCACCAACTACCTCTGGCGTCCGCGCATGGCCGACATCGTGGGCACGGTGGCGCCGGGCGGCGTGCTGCTTTACGAAACCTTTGCCGTGGGCAATGAGACCGTCGGCAAGCCCTCGCGCCCCGACTTCCTGCTGCAGCCCGGCGAACTGCTGGCGGCCTGCGCCGGCCTGCGGGTGGTGGCCTACGAGGACGGCTTCATCCCGGAACCGGCGCGCTTCGTGCAGCGAATCGCGGCCATTCGCCCGGCCGCACCCGACGCCGGCCAGCCGCCCCGCCACCTCCTTAAGGGAAACTGAGGGGGTCGGGGCGGCTGTCTTGCGGGGCGCCGGAGTAAGTAGAATCGGCGCTTTCGTCCACCGACAAAGAGATTCCCCCTTGGAGCAACTGACAGGCAGCATCGTCGCGCTCGTCACGCCGATGCACGACGACGGCAGTGTCGACTACCCCGCCCTGCGGCGGCTCATCGACTGGCACATCGAAGAAGGCACCGACTGCCTAGGCGTGGTCGGCACCACCGGCGAATCGCCGACGGTCGATGTCGAAGAGCACTGCGAAATCATCCGTGTCTCGGTCGAGCAGGCCAAGGGCCGCGTGCCCGTGATGGCCGGCTGCGGCGCGAATTCGACCAAGGAAGCCATCGAGCTCGCCAAGTTCGCCAAGGGCGTTGGCGCCGATTCGCAGCTCCAGGTCGTTCCGTACTACAACAAGCCCACGCAAGAGGGCCAGTACCAGCACTTCAAGGCCATTGCCGAGGCCGTGGGCGACCTGCCCATCGTGCTTTACAACGTGCCCGGCCGCACCGTCGCCGATATGGCGCACGACACCGTGCTGCGCCTGGCGCAGGTGCCCGGCATCATCGGCATCAAGGAAGCCACCGGCAACATCGAGCGGGCCCAGTGGCTCATTCGCGATGTGCCGAAGAACTTTGCCGTCTACTCCGGCGACGACCCGACCGCGGTCGCGCTCATGCTCTGCGGCGGCCAGGGCAACATCAGCGTCACGGCCAACATCGCGCCGCGCAAGATGCACGAGCTGTGCGTGGCGGCGCTGGCAGGCGACGTCAAGCGCGCCATGCAGATCCAGTTCGAGCTCATGCCGCTGCACCGCAACCTGTTCGTCGAGCCCAACCCGATTCCGCTGAAGTGGGCCATGGCCCGGCTCGGCCTTTGCGGTGGCGCGTTGCGCTTGCCGCTCACCGAACTCGGCGAAGCGAGCCGCCCCGCAGTCGAAGGCGCCCTGCGCGCCACCGGCCTGCTGAAGGGCTGAGCACCCCTCCCCGTACATTCCGGACCTGCCTTTTCCCTGGTCGCAGCAAGGTTAAGCAACCTTTTGCCCGAACCGTGCTCTGAGATGGCGGGCACTGCGGCCCATAGATAGACCGAACCATTCCAACAAGGAAGACGACGTTGAAGAACCTTTCGCGACTTGCACTGCTGGCCCTCGTTGCCAGCCTCGCCGCCTGCTCCGTCCTCGAGAGCGACAAGATCGACTACAAGAGCGCAGGCAAGGCCCCGACGCTCGAAGTCCCACCCGATCTCTCCCAACTCTCGCGCGACAACCGCTATGCCATTCCCGGCGGCGCCGTGACTGCCAATGCCTACCAGGCCGGCATCGCCAACGCCCCCGGCATCCCCACCGCCGTGAGCAACATCGGCGACGTGCGCATGGAGCGCTCGGGTACGCAGCGCTGGATCATCGTCAACCGCACGCCCGACCAGCTCTGGGACCCGGTGAAAGACTTCTGGCAGGAAAGCGGCTTCCTGCTGACCACCGACCAGCGCAACCTGGGCATCATGGAAACCGACTGGGCCGAAAACCGCGCCAAGCTGCCGCAGGACATCATCCGTGGCACGCTGGGCAAGCTGGTCGATTCGGTCTACTCGACCGGCGAACTCGACCGCTTCCGCACCCGCCTGGAGCGCACGCCGACCGGCACCGAGATCTTCATCAGCCACCGCGGCATGCAAGAGGTCTACAACAACTCGCGCCAGGACCAGACCGTGTGGCAGCCCCGCCCCAGCGATCCTGAACTCGAAACCGAATTCCTGCGCCGCCTGATGGTCAAGCTCGGCGTCTCGCAAGAGCAGTCGAAGATCCTGGCCGCCACCACCGCGCCGACCAAGACCGCCACCATCGCCAAGGTCGGCAACCAGCCGGTCGTGCAGATCAGCGAAGGCTTCGACCGCGCATGGCGCCGCGTCGGCCTCGCGCTCGACCGCACCGGCTTCACCGTGGAAGACCGCGATCGCAGCGCCGGCCTGTACTACGTGCGCTACGTGACACCCGATCCCGACAAGAAGGAGCCCGGCTTCTTCGGCAAGCTGTTCAGCGGCTCGAGCAAGAGCGAAGCGCCGCTCAAGTTCCGCATCTCGGTCAAGGGCCAGGGCGAAGCCACCACGGTGTCGGTGCTCAACGAAACCGGTGCGCCCGAAACCTCGGCGAATGCCGAGCGCATCGTCAAGGTCATCGCCGACGACCTGAAGTAACCCGCATGCTCCGCTTCCGAAGTCTCGGCAGCGGCAGCACGGGCAACGCCGCGCTGGTCGAAGCGACCAGCGGCGGCCGCACCTCCCGCCTCCTGATCGACTGCGGCTTCGGCCTCAAGCAGCTCGATCTGCGGTTGGCCCAGGCGGGCCTTGCCGCCGGCGACATCGATGCGGTTTTCGTGACCCATGAGCACGGCGACCACATCGGCTGCGCCCATTCGCTGTCGCGGCGCAACCGCATTCCCGTCTGGATGAGCGAAGGCACGTGGCTCGCCACCGGCGGCCGCGATTTCGAGGGCCTGCTAAACCTCGCACGCGACGACGCGGAGTTTGCGGTTGGCGACATCTGCGTGCAGCCTTTTACTGTTCCCCACGATGCACGCGAACCGCTGCAGCTGCGCTGCGGCGACGGCGATCGCACGCTGGGCGTGCTGACCGATCTGGGCCATGCCACGGCCCATGTGCTGGCCCGCCTGAGCGGCGTGCATGCGCTGCTGCTGGAGTTCAACCACGACAGCGACCTGCTGGCCAACTCGGCTTATCCGCCTTTTCTCAAGCACCGCGTCGGCGGCAACTACGGGCACTTGTCGAACACGGCAGCGGCCGAGATCGCGCGCGCGGTGCTGCACGACGGCCTGCGCCATGTGGTCGCGGCACATCTGAGCGAGCAGAACAACCGGCCCGAGATCGTGCGCCGGCTGATGGCCGAAGCGCTCGGCGGTGACGAAGCCGAGATGCTTACCGCCACCGCATCAGAGGGCTCGCCTTGGCTCGACGTGTGAGCCGCAGCGTCCTCACTCTCTCCTAAGAAAAAAAGCCGCCTCATGGCGGCTTTTTGCATGGCGGATACCTTGCTTATTGCTTCGGCGCTTCATTCTTCTTCGCGGCCTCGGTGGCTGCGTTCGCGGCATCGAGTGCAGATGAAGCACCAGGTGCAGGCGCTGCAGCGGGATCGGTGGCAGGCGCAGGGGCCGGAGCGGGCGCGGGTTCGGTCACGGGCGCAGGAGGCGGCGTCACGACAGCCGGCGCTGCGTCCTCCTTCTTTCCGCAGGCGACGAGCGCGGCAGCGGCAATCAGCGAGGCAATCAGGACGGACGATGACTTCTTCATGGAATCTCCTTTGGCAATGAAGGTCTGGACGAAAAAATTCTAGACCTGCATACCCGCCCGAATATGTCTCGCGGCCGCATTCGCGGCATTGGCTTACAAGCCGAGTGTCGATGCCGGAAACGCGGGTCGCCCGAGGCGCCAGCACTCGTCGATGGCCTCGCGCAACGCACGGCGCGCACGCGCGTCGTCACCGCTCACGCCCCTGCTGCGCTCGGGGTCGATGCGGTGCACGAACCACGTGGGCGTCCAGATGGCGCTCGGCACTTCGGAGCCCGCGGCCTTGCCGGTGGCGCGGCATTCGATGATGTGGTCCCACATGCGGCGCCACGGCACGAAGCGCGCATGGCCGCGCTCGAGAACATCGAAGCGCTGCGCGAGCAACATCAGGCGGTGGCCGCTGGCCGACCAGGCCTGCAGCGCCTCGATGGTCGCGCGCTCACCCAGGGGCCAGTCGGCGAAGTCGGGGTCGCTGAAGACGATCTCTTTCCAGCCCTGCTGCGCCGCGGCCGACAGCGCGCCGCGCAGGAGCGCATCGAAGGCCTCGCGGCCATCGAAGCGCCCTTCGGGCAACGATGGGCTGGGCGCGTCGTCATTCGGCATGAAGCCACCCTGCTTCGCACCACTCGCCCAGCAGTGCGAGTGCGCCTTCGCTCGCTCGCGCCAGTTCGCGTGCGCCGAGCGCGCGCTGGTCGGCCAGACGGCGCATCAGCGTCGCATCGGCACCGCCCGCGCGAAAGCTCTCGCCGTTGATGTAGATGTGCCGCGTGTCGTAGAGCATGCGCGTGCGGCGATCCAAAGACACGCGCTGCATTGCATCAGGCGCCTCGCCGCCTTCGCCGAACCAGACGTTGGCCTTGGGCTCGGTGAGCGACTCGCCCAGCGCGCGGTCGATGGCATCAGGGTCGCGCAGTGCGGCCTCGATGGCCTTGCGCGCGAAGCCCTGGAGCGCGGCAGGCATTGCGGCCGGCGCATCGACCGCGGGCTGCGCCGGATCGCGGTAGCGCGCCAGCTCGGCCGGCCCGGCATCTTCCAGGTCTTCTGCATAGGCCTGCGCCACGCGCGCCAGCAGGTCGGAGCCGAGCTCACCCAGGGCCGACGAGCGCAGGCCTATGGAGCAGGTCATGCAGTCGTCGCCCACGGCCACGCCGTCGTGGGCATAGCGCGGCGGCAGGTAGAGCATGTCGCCGGGCTCGAGCACGAAGGTCTGCTCAGGCTCGAAGTTCTCGAGAATCTTGAGCGGCACGCCCGGCTGCAGGCGCAGGTCGCTCTGCTTGCCGATGGACCAGCGGCGGCGTCCCTGCGCCTGCAGCAAGAAAACGTCGTAGCTGTCGAAATGCGCGCCCACGCCTCCGGTGTCGCTCGCGTAGCTGATCATCAGGTCGTCGAGGCGGGCATCGGGCAGGAAGCGAAACTGCCGCAGCAGTTCGTGCACGCCCTCGTGATGCAGGTCGACGCCCTGCACCAGCAACGTCCAGGCCGGTTGCTTCAGCGGCGGCAAGGCGCGCCGGGCCAGCGGCCCATGCTTGAGCGACCAGCCGGCCTTGCCGTGGCGGATCAGGCGCGATTCGACGTCCTCACGTTCGGCCAGGGCGAACAGCGCGCTGCGCTCGATCGGTGGCACCATCGCGGGTATCGCCTGGCGGACGAGCAAAGGTTTTTTCTGCCAGTACCGCCGCATGAACTGCGCGGCGCTCAGGCCGCCGAGCAACGGCAGCGGTTGGTTAATCTCCATGGGAGAATTCTGCAATGGAAATCTCTGAACAATGCGTGGTCGGCTTGACCTGGACCATGAAAGACACGCTTGGCGACGTGCTGGATGTGCTCGACGAGCCGGTGGAATTCATGGTCGGCGGCGACGATCTCTTCGACGTGATCGAAGCGGCCCTGCAAGGCCATGAGCCCGGCGCCCGGGTGCAGTTGCAGATCGAACCCGAACAGGGCTTCGGCGACTTCAACGACCAGCTGCTTTTTCTGGAGCCCCGTTCGCTCTTCCCCGAAGGCACGGAAGAAGGCATGACCTTCGACGGCTCCGCTCTGCCCAAGGGCGTGAACAGCAACATTCCAAAAGACGCGATCTACACCGTGGCCGAGATCTACCCCGACCATCTGGTGCTCGACGGCAACCATCCGCTGGCCGGCATCGCGATCCGGCTCGACATCACGGTGCGTTCGGTGCGCGAGGCCACCGAAGAGGAAGTCGGCCGGGGTTCGGCGGGCACGGGCTTCTTCAAGGTGTCGCCGATGGCGCCAAGCAACCAGACGCTGCACTGACCAAAGGGCCGCCAGCGAGCGCCCACAAAAAAAGCCGGGCAACGCCCGGCTTTTTCTCGCCCCGAGGGACGAGACGGCTTACATGCGCGAGATCTGACCGTTGTCGATGCGCACGCGGTCGCCGATGCGCAGGTCGCCCGGGCTCTGCACGTCGAAGGCGCGGAAGCCGCCACGGTCGGTCTGCACCGACACGCGGTAGGTTTCATAGGCGCGCGGGCCGTTCTGCTGAGCCTCGATGGTGTTGCCCAGCAACGCGCCGCCCACGATGCCCAGCGCGGTGGCTGCGGCACGGCCGTTGCCGCGTCCGAACTGGTTGCCCACCACCCCACCGATGACCCCGCCGGCGACGGCGCCGCCGCCCGTGGTGCCGGTGCCAGCGGTTTCGCTGCGCAGCACCTCGATGTTGGCCACGTGGCCGTATTCGACATAGGAAGCTTCGCGGTACTGAATGGCCTGCGGAGGCGCCTGGTACGGATAGCGCGAGGTCTGGTAGACCGGCGCCGGGGCCACGCATGCCGTAAGCGTGGCCACGGCCAGCACGGAAGCGGTGACGGAAACAAAGCGCATTGAGATCTTCATGTTGGGAGGCTCCTCGAATAGAACGATGCATGAAGAATGCATGCATCGGCTTGTGCCTGCCTGACTAACGCCGCAGCGCCCGCTGCGATGACGTCAGAACACACACTGATACCTTCGAGGCTGGCCGGCCTTTGCCGGTTCCGCTCTTTACCACTCGGAAACCCAACTTCCCTCCCAGATCGGCTCAGTGCTTGCCCGTGGAGCCGTAGCCGCCCTCGCCCCGTTGCGAGGGTGCAAAGTCTGTGACCACCCGAAACTGCGCCTGCACCACCGGCACGATCACCAGTTGCGCGAGCCGTTCCATAGGCTGCAGCACGAAGGGCGTGTCGCTGCGGTTCCAGGCGCTGATCTTCAGCTCGCCCTGGTAGTCGCTGTCGATCAGGCCGACGAGGTTGCCCAGCACGATGCCGTGCTTGTGGCCCAACCCGGAGCGCGGAAGTATCAGCGCCGCATAGGCCGGGTCGGCCAGGTGGATGGCAATGCCGGTGCCCACCAGCTGCCAGCCATTGGGCTCCAGCGTGATGGGCGCATCGAGGCAGGCCCGCAGATCCAGGCCGGCGCTTCCGGGAGTGGCATACGCGGGCAATTGATCCACCATGCGCGGATCGAGGATACGAACGTCGACTTTCACTTACTTGCTGCCTTGCTTCTGTTGCTGTTCTTTTTGCTTGCGGGCGGCTTCCTCGAGCACCTGCTGCCATTTGGCGACGCCGGGGGTGAGCTTCACGCCCTTCAATTTCTTGCCGAACCAGACGGCCAGGCCCGCCAGCAGGACCAGCACGCCGAACGGCACGCCGGCCGCCCACAGCACGAGGAACACCAGTGCGCCGCCGACGCCCAGCACCTTGAGGGTCATGGGGTCGAACGACCCAGGCTGTGACTTCGGCACTTCGCCGTTCGACGCTGCCTCGTTGCGTTGCTGCATGGCGGCAGTCACGGGGCCGCTCTGCTGGCCGGGTGCCGTCGTGATGCCGACATCGAGCCCTGGCTCGCCGGGCTGCGCCGCCCTCTTCGGCAGCGCGGCCTGTGCCGACAGCCGCTCGACATAGCGTGCGAAGTCGCCGTTCGGCGGCGTGTTCCATTGGGGATTCAGGTTCATCAGACCCTCCAGTCGGTAAGTCGGGCTGCAATTTCGGTCATCAGTTCGCGCGCCAGCGTGAGCTTGGGCGCGCGAGGGAGTTCGCGCACGCCGCTGGCATCGACCAGCAGCAGCGCGTTGTCGTCCTGCCCGAAGGTCAGTGGGCCAATGTTGCCGACCAGCAGCGGAATGCCCTTGCGCTCGCGCTTGGCCTTGGCGTGCTCGGCGAGGTTCTCGCTCTCGGCTGCGAAGCCAACGCAGAAGAGCTTCTTCGACTGGGCCCGCTCGCTCTTGGCGACCGTGAGGAGGATGTCTGCGTTCTCCACGAAATTCAGCACCGGCGTCTTGCCACTGCCGTCCTTCTTGATCTTCTGGTCGCTGTGCGTGGCAGGCCGCCAGTCGGCCACGGCGGCCGTAGCTACAAAAATGCTAGCAAACTGCGCAGCACGGGTGGTCGCTTCGAGCATGTCCTGCGCCGACAGCACGTCGACACGCGTCACGCCGCGCGGGGTCGGCAGGTGCACCGGGCCGGCCACCAGCGTGACTTCGGCGCCCGCCTCGCGGGCCGCACGGGCAATGGCAAAGCCCATCTTGCCGGACGAATGGTTGGTGATGCCGCGGATCGGATCGAGCGCCTCGAAGGTCGGGCCGGCCGTGACCAGCACCTTCTGCCCCGCCAACAGCTTGGGGCTGAAGAAGGCCGTGACGTCTTCGAGCAGTTGCGCCGGCTCGAGCATGCGGCCATCGCCGGTTTCGCCACAGGCCTGCCAACCGTTGCCCACGCCCAGCACGGTCGCGCCGTCGGCCGACACCTGCATCAGGTTGCGCTGGGTGGCGGGATGGACCCACATCTCGCGGTTCATGGCCGGCGCGATCAGCAGCGGAACGCGGTCCATGGGGCGGGCCAGGCACATCAGGCTCAGAAGGTCGTCGGAGCGACCCTGCACCAGCCGCGCGATGAAGTCTGCGCTGCAGGGCGCCAGCACGATCGCATCGGCCTCTCGGCTCAGGTTGATGTGCGGCATGTTATTGGGCTCGCGGGTGTCCCACTGCGAGGTGTAGACGGTGCGCCCCGAGAGCGCCTGCATGGTCACGGGGGTGATGAACTGCTCCGCCGCCTCGGTCATCACGACCTGGACGGTCGCGCCCGCCTTGACGAACAGGCGGCACAGCTCGGCCGACTTGTAGCAGGCGATGCCCCCTGTGAGGCCCAGGACGATGTGTTTGCCGGCGAGATCTTGCATGGGGCGTATTGTTGCTCACATGCCATCCGGCAAGCGGCAACAAGCCCTTGGAGAAAGGTGTCGCGAAGGGCACACCTATAATCGCAATTTCCCACTGCCCGGATTCACAGCGTCCGGAACTGGCATGACCAAATTTGTCTTCGTCACCGGTGGTGTCGTTTCTTCCCTTGGCAAGGGAATCGCCTCCGCCTCGCTCGCCGCGATCCTCGAATCGCGCGGCCTCCAAGTCACCCTCATCAAGCTCGATCCGTACATCAATGTCGACCCCGGCACGATGTCGCCCTTCCAGCATGGTGAAGTGTTCGTCACCGATGACGGCGCCGAGACCGACCTCGACCTCGGCCACTACGAGCGCTTCATCAACACGCGGATGCGCAAGGCCAACAACTTCACGACCGGCCAGATCTACAAGACCGTGCTCGAAAAAGAGCGCCGCGGCGACTACCTCGGCAAGACGGTGCAGGTGATCCCGCACATCACCAACGAAATCCAGGAATACATCAAGCGCGGCGCCGGCATCGGCACGGCGCACGAGGTGGACGTGGCCATCGTCGAAATCGGCGGCACCGTGGGCGACATCGAATCGCTGCCCTTCCTCGAAGCCGTGCGCCAGATGAGCCTGCGCATGGGCCCGAACAACTCGGCCTTCGTGCACCTGAGCTACGTGCCCTGGATCGCCGCCGCCGGCGAGCTCAAGACCAAGCCCACACAGCACACCGCCAAGGAACTGCGCGCCATCGGCATCCAGGCCGACGCCCTGCTGTGCCGCGCCGACCGCCCGATCCCCGACGACGAGCGCGCCAAGATCTCGTTGTTCTCGAACGTGCCCGAATGGGGCGTCATCTCGATGTGGGACGTGGACACCATCTACAAGGTGCCCCGCATGCTGCACGAACAGGGCCTGGACGGCCTGATCTGCGACAAGCTGCGCATCAACACCCCGCCTGCCAAACTGCAGCGCTGGGACGACCTGGTGTACGAAGTCGAGCATCCGCAAAAGGAAGTGTCGATTGCCATGGTCGGCAAGTACGTCGACCTGTCGGACAGCTACAAGTCGCTGAACGAAGCACTGCGCCACGCCGGCATGAAGAACCATGCGCGCGTGAAGATCGACTACATCGACTCCGAAACCATCTCTGCACAAGACGTGTCGCGTCTGGCCAAGTACGACGCCATCCTGGTGCCCGGCGGTTTCGGCCAGCGGGGCGTCGAGGGCAAGATCTCGGCCGCCCGCTTCGCCCGCGAAGGCAAGGTGCCCTACCTCGGCATCTGCCTGGGCATGCAGGTTGCCACCATCGAATACGCCCGCCACGTGGCCGGCCTGAAGAACGCCAACAGCACCGAGTTCGACCCCGAGACGCCCACCCCCGTGATCGCGCTGATCACCGAGTGGAAGGACCGCGACGGCACCGTGAAGACGCGCGACGAGAAGTCCGACCTCGGCGGCACGATGCGCCTGGGCGCTCAAAGCTCCGACGTGGCTCCCGGCACGCTGGCCCACAGCATCTACGGCGACGTGGTCACAGAGCGCCACCGCCACCGCTATGAAGCCAACGTGAACTACCTCGATGAGCTGCGCAACGCCGGCCTCGTGATCTCCGCGCTCACGCAGCGCGAGCACCTGACCGAGATCGTCGAGCTGCCGCAGGACGTGCACCCGTGGTTCATCGGCGTGCAGTTCCACCCCGAGTTCAAGTCGACCCCGTGGGGCGGCCACCCGCTGTTCAACGCCTTCATCAAGGCCGCGCTCGAGCACAAGGACAAGGGCGCCGGCAGCACCAACAAGACACTGAAGGCAGTCGCATGAGCAGCGGATACGTCATCGCCCACGTCGAGGTGACCAACCCGACGCAGTACGAGGAATACAAGAAGTGGTCGAGCGCCGCCATGCAGGCGCACGGCGCCGAGGTGTGCGTGCGCGGCGGCCAGATCCAGCCGCTGGAAGGCGACTGGAAGCCCACGCGCATCGTCATCCTCAAGTTCGCCAGCTTCGAGAAGGCCAAGGCCTTCTACGAGACCCCCGAGTACCTCAAGGCACGCGAAGCGCGTGCCGGCGCGGCGATCATGAACATGATCGCCGTCGAAGGCCTCTGATCCCAATTTGTTCATCCGCCAAAGAGACCAGAAAGAGAAAGACAAAAGATGAGTGCAATCGTTGACATCGTCGGCCGCGAAATTCTCGACAGCCGAGGCAACCCCACCGTCGAATGCGACGTGCTGCTCGAATCGGGCACCATGGGCCGCGCAGCCGTGCCTTCGGGCGCATCGACCGGTTCGCGCGAAGCCATCGAGCTGCGCGACGGCGACAAGAGCCGCTATCTCGGCAAGGGCGTGCTCAAGGCCGTGGAGAACATCAACACCGAGATCTCGGAAGCCGTGCTCGGCCTCGATGCCAGCGAACAGGCCTTCCTCGATCGCACGATGATCGACCTCGACGGCACCGACAACAAGGGCCGCCTGGGCGCCAACGCCACCCTCGCCGTGTCGATGGCCGTGGCCCGTGCAGCAGCCGAAGAGTCGGGCCTGCCGCTGTACCGCTACTTCGGTGGCATGGGCGGCATGCAGATGCCGGTGCCGATGATGAACGTCATCAACGGCGGCGCGCACGCCAACAACAGCCTCGACCTGCAGGAGTTCATGATCATCCCCGTGGGCGCCAAGAGCTTCCGCGAGGCCGTGCGCTATGGCGCCGAAGTATTCCATGCGCTGAAGAAGATCCTGGGCGACCGCGGCATCAGCACGGCGGTCGGCGACGAAGGCGGCTTTGCCCCCAGCGTCGAGAGCCATGAAGCGGCCATCCAGCTGATCCTCGAAGCCATCGACAAGGCCGGCTACACCGCCGGCGAGCAGATCGCCCTGGGCCTCGATTGCGCGGCCAGCGAGTTCTACAAGGACGGCAAGTACGTTCTGTCGGGCGAAAACCTCTCGCTCACGGCCGAAAGCTGGACCGACATGCTCGCGACCTGGGTCGACAAGTACCCGATCATCAGCATCGAAGACGGCATGCACGAAGGCGACTGGGACGGCTGGAAGCACCTGACCGAACGCCTGGGCAAGCGCGTGCAGCTGGTGGGCGACGACCTGTTCGTCACCAACACCAAGATCCTGCAGGAAGGCATCGAAAAGGGCATCGCCAACTCGATCCTGATCAAGATCAACCAGATCGGCACGCTGACCGAGACCTTCGCCGCCATCGAGATGGCCAAGCGCGCGGGCTACACGGCCGTCATTTCGCACCGCTCGGGCGAAACCGAAGACAGCACCATCGCCGACATCGCCGTGGGCACCAACGCCGGCCAGATCAAGACCGGCTCGCTGTCGCGCTCGGACCGCATCGCCAAGTACAACCAGCTGCTGCGCATCGAAGAAGACCTCGGCGACATCGCCGTCTACCCGGGCCGCGGCGCGTTCTACAACCTGAAGTAACGCCCGGACGCCACGCGGCATGCGCGCCCGCCTCGTTCCACCGATCGTCCTGCTGCTCCTGTTGGCCATCCTGCAGTGGCAGCTGTGGAACGGGCGCGGCAGCGTGCGCGACGTGGCTCAGCTGCGCACCAAGCTTGCCGACCAGAAGGAAGCCAACGCCAAGGCTGCGCTGACCAACGAGCGCCTGATCTCCGAGGTCAACGACCTCAAGGACGGCCTCGAAATGGTCGAGGAGCGTGCACGCGCGGAACTCGGCATGGTGAAGCCGAACGAAGTGTTCGTACAGATCACTCACTGACCTTTCTTCACCTTTTCGCCTGCTGATGACCGAGCTTCTCTCGGCCCCCGCCTTCCTGCTGTGGGGCTCTCCTGTCAGCTGGCTCGAACTCGTGGCCTCGCTCCTGGCGCTCGCCATGGTTGGCTGCAACATGCGCGAGATCCACTGGGGATGGCCGCTGGCCATCGTCAGTTCATTGCTCTACGTGGCGGTGTTCGCCAAGGCGCGCATCTACGGCGACGCCTCTCTCCAGGTCTTCTTCGCTTTCGTCGCCCTGTGGGGCTGGTCGCAATGGCTGCGCGGCCACCGGGCCGACGGCAGCGCGTTGCATGTCACCCGGCTCTCGCCGCGCGGCATCGCCCTCACGCTGGCCGCCTGCGCACTGGCGTGGCCGGCCGTCGCCCTCTTCCTGCGCCGCTTCACCGACACCGACGTGCCCTGGTGGGACGGCTTCGCCACCGGCCTGAGCCTGGTCGGGCAGTTCCTGCTCGGGCGCAAGTTCATCGAGAACTGGCTGATCTGGCTGGCCGTGAATGTCGTGAGCGTGGGCCTGTTCATCCACAAGGGGCTTTGGCTCACCGTGGGCCTGTATGCGGTGTTTGCGGTGCTCAGCGTGGCGGGCTACATCGCGTGGCGGCAGCGCATGCCCGCTCAGGCGGTACGCGCATGACGCCCACACTGCCGACCGGCTGCGTCATCGCACTCGTGGGCGCCGAAAGCACCGGCAAGACCGAGCTGGCCCGCGCCATCGCGCAGCGCCTGCAGGACCGCGGCACGCCGGCCACGCTGGTGGGCGAGTACCTGCGCGAATGGTGCGAGCGCGAAGGCCGTACGCCACGCCCCGACGAGCAGCAGGCCATCGCCGACGAGCAGACCCGCCGTATCGACGCCGCGGCCGCCACCGGCGTGGTGGTGGCCGACACGACGGCGCTCATGACGGCCGTCTACAGCGAGCAGCTGTTCGCCGACACCACGCTCTACGAAAGCGCCCTTGCCGCGCAACGACGCTACGCCATCACGCTGCTCACCGCGCTCGACCTGCCCTGGGTGGCCGACGACATGCGCGACGGCCCGCATGCGCGGCAGCCGACTGACACGCTGGTGCGCGCCGCGCTCACGGGCGCGAAGCTCTCGTATGCCGTGGTGCACGGCACGGGCGGCGAACGGCTCGCCAATGCCTGGAACGCCATCAATTCCATCGCGGGCAACGAGGGCCGTCCCCGCACGCGCGCCCAGTCCGACGCTAAGCCCGCCTCGTGGTCGTGGCCTTGCGAGAAATGCTCCGACCCGGAATGCGAACATAAGCTCTTCAGCGACCTGATCGCGCGCCGCGAGTAGCGCGCGCCTCACCCCTTACCGGAGACCCGATGCCCCTTTCGACTGCCGCACGCGTCACGCTTCTTCCCTGCACTCTGGCCGCCCTGCTGCTGGCCACAAGCCAGGCCACCGCAGCCCCCGTTGCCGCCACTGTCGAGAACGGCACCACCACCACCGCCTGCGCCGAGGAAGACAACGTCTCGCTGACCCTGCGCGGCGACGGCATCCGCCGCATGCGCATCGAGGCGCTGCAGCCCGACTACCTCGGCAAGATCGGCAACGACGTCACCAAGCCCGACTTCTCGGGCTGCAACTTCGATGGCGGCGCGCACCCGACCGACCCGGCACACCGCTTCCGCAAGCGCACCGTGGTGCTGATGGACAACGCCCAATGGCGCATCGTCGGCATGACGCTGCCGACCTTCTGGCGGCCGCAGCGCGTGCCCGTGCAGGTGGGCAAGCGCAAGGACAGCGGCTTTCACCTGCTGCAGGTGTTCAAGAAGGAAAACGGCAAGGCGCTCGAAGCGATCGTGCTCTATCCGTCCGACGGCTACTGGCGCATCAAGCCGCTGCCCGAGGCCCGCTTCGGCGACGGCGTGTATGGCTCGTCGTTCCTGCTCGGCCCGGTCGAGGCGGCTGCGCGGCCGGTGGTGAACATTGCATCGATCCGGATCGTGCCGCGGCCGCTGGCCATTAACGTGCGCTTCACCGACGGCGGCAGTGCCGCGGTGCGCGTGGACGAAATCAGCCGCGCACGTACCGCGCTCGACGTGACGCTGTCAAAGCCCACCGCGAGCGCACAGCCCTTCGCTGTGCTGCGTTCGATGTACGTTGCGCCGGACAACGCCGACGTGAGCGAAGTGCGCTGGCAGGCATCGCCTCAAGCTGCGCCGCAGGTACTGCCGTTGCCCGAGGTGAAGACGCTGCAGGCCACGCAAGTGCGCTTCGGCCGCAGCCTGCCGTCGAAGCACAACACGAGCGCACCCGACATCGCTTTCAGCGAATTCGACGACGGAGCTCGCTGAGCCCGATCGGCTTCCTGCTTACTGAACGACCGGGCTACCCGGAATCTGGTCACCCAACGGCTTGAACAGCTGCGCTGCATCGACCGCATCGAAGCGGTACTGCTTGCCGCAGAAGTCGCAGCCCACCTCGATGTCGCCGCGCTCGGCGAGGATGCTCTCGGCCTCCTCCACACCCAGCCCGCGAATCATCTGCGCCACGCGCTCACGCCCGCAGGTGCAGGCGAAGTGCGGGCCCAGCAGGCCGGCCTGTGGCTCGAAGCGCAGCAGCTTTTCTTCCCAGAACAGGCGGCGCAGGATGGTCTCGATGTCGAGCGTCAGCAGCTCGTCGCGCGTCAGGCTCGACGCGAGGATCGAGATGCGGTTGTAGTCCTCGTTGCGACCGATCTGGTCTTCGTTGGCCTGGTCGTGGTCCTTGTCGGAGGTGCCTTCGAGGTTGCCCTCGCCCTTCACCGGCAGGCGCTGGATCAACAGGCCCGCGGCCACCTTGTCGTCGGCAGCAAGCACCAGCGTGGTGTCGAGCTGCTCGCTTTGCAGCATGTAGTGCTGCAGCACGTCGCTGAGCTTGCCGAGCTTCTCGCCCTCGTCGCCGAAGAGCGGCACCACGCCCTGGTAGGGGGTGGCGCCCGGCAGCTTGTCCTTGGGGTCGAGCGTGATGGCGCAGCGGCCCTTGTTGTTCACGTTGACCATGTCGGGCAGGCGCGCGTCGGCGGGCAGGTCGCCGATCACCTTGGCGGTGGCGCGCAGGCTCAGGTCGGGCTTGGCCTCGGCCACCGCGACCTTCACGGGACCGTCGCCGAAGATCTGCAAGATGAGCGCGCCGTTGAACTTGATGTTGGCCTGCATCAGCGTAGCGGCAGCCGTCATCTCGCCGAGCAGTTCGGCCACGGGCGGCGGGTAGGCGCCGGTGGCGGTGTTGGAGGCGCGCCGCGCAAGGATCTCCTGCCACGCATCTGTCAGGCGCACGATCATGCCGCGCACCGGCAGGCCATCGAACAGGAATTTGTGCAGCTCGCTCAAAACGTTTTCTTTCTCTGTGTGCCTACGACCGTGGCGGTCAGGCGATCTTTTTAAGGCCCTTCGCGAAGCGGCGGGCGTTCAACACATAGTGCTCGGCGCCCTGGCGCAGCTTGGCGGCCGCCGCGTCGTCGAGGGTGCGCACCACCTTGGCCGGCGAGCCCATGATGAGAGAGTTGTCGGGAAACTCCTTGCCCTCGGTCACGACGCTGCCGGCGCCAACGATCGAATTGCGGCCGATCCTCGCGTTATTCAAGACCACCGCCTGGATGCCGATCAGCGTGTTGTCGCCGATGGTGCAGCCATGCAACATCACCTGGTGGCCGATGGTCACGTTGTCGCCAACGGTCAGCGGGCAGCCGATGTCGGCGTGCAGCACCGACAGGTCCTGGATGTTGCTGTTGCGCCCGACGGTCAGCAGCTCGGTGTCGCCGCGCAGCACGGCGCCGAACCACACGTTGGCGTTGTCCGCCAGCTTGACGTTGCCCATGACTTCCGCGCTGTCGGCCACCCATGCCCCTTCGCCCATCTGGGGGGCCACGCCGTCGAGTTCGTAGAGCGCCATTGCTTTCAGTCCGTGGAAGGTCAAAAACTAGAATTGTAGGGATGCACCCCCGATTGAGCGCGCTGGCCGCGCTGCGCCTGACAGACCCCGATGAAAAGGTGGCTGCAACGCGCGCCATTTCTTCATCTGGCGCTACCGATTCCATAGCAACCGAGCCGATCCGCACCCCGGGCGACGACCTCGGCGTGCCGGGCCGCCCCGACAAGCCCCAGCGCGTGGCCGCCACCGCCGTGCAAAAGCGCTCGCCGTTCACTACCGAAGGCAGGGCCGCGCTGATCCATTCGATCTGCCACATCGAGTTCAACGCGATCAACCTCGCGCTCGACGCCGTGTGGCGCTACGACGGCATGCCCGAGGCCTACTACCGCGACTGGCTGCGCGTGGCCGACGAAGAGGCTCTGCACTTCACGCTGCTGCACACGCACCTGCAGGACATGGGCTGGCGCTACGGCGACTTCCCCGGCCACGACGGCCTGTGGAACATGTGCGAGAAAACGAAGGACGACGTGCTCGCCCGCATGGCGCTGGTGCCGCGCACGCTGGAGGCGCGCGGGCTCGATGCCACGCCGCTCATCCAGGGCAAGCTCAAGCGCGTGAACACGCCCGATGCGCTGCGCGCGGTGGAGATCCTCGACATCATCCTGCGCGACGAAGTGGGCCACGTGGCCATCGGCAACCACTGGTACCGCTGGCTGTGCGACGGCGCGGGCCTCGACGCGGAGGCGACCTACCCCACCCTGGTCGCGCGCTACGACGCGCCGCGCCACAAGCCGCCTTTCAATCTCGAGGCACGCAGCCGGGCGGGCTTCAGCCCCGAAGAACTTCGTGCGCTGACCGACTCCCGCCCCGAATGAGCAACATGATTTCCGACCAGACCTGGTCACGCCCCGACCTGCTGGCCTGCCTGCAAGACCGCAAGGGCGCCGAGCCGCTGCATTTCGAACGCTGCAATTTCGACGAGGCCGACCTGTCCCGCCTCGACCTGCGCGGCGCGCAGTTCACGCTCTGCAACTTCGCCGAAACATCGTTCGACCGCACGCTGCTGTCGGAAACCCGCTGGGCCGGATGCAAGGCGCGCCAGGCCGACTTCGGCCTCGCGGACCTGACGAACGCGCGCTTCCAGGACTGCGACCTGAACAACACGCAGTGGATGCGCGCCAAGCTGGCCTCGGCATTCTTCAGCGGCGTAAAGCTCACGGGCGCGCACTTCGGCGAAGTCTCGGCGCTGGGCATCGGCTTCAAGGATTCGCTGCTGGTCGATGCGCACCTGCGCGGCATGTCGTTCCGCAAGCAGAAGCTCGAACAGCTCGACTTCTCGGAGGCCGACCTGTCGGGCTGCGATTTCCGCGAGGCTGTGTTCGAAGGTGGCAGCCTGCGCAGCGCACACCTGAAGCTCGCGCGCTTCGAAGGCGCCGATTTGCGCGAGGTCGATCTCGGCGGGCTGCGGCTCGCTAACGCGGCCCAGTTCAAGGGTGCCACCATCTCGCACCGGCAGGCCGCCTCGCTGGTCGAGGAACTGGGCCTGCGCGTGGTCTGAAGAACTCAGGCCGACGTGGGCCTGCTGTGCACCACCAGCTTCGGCGTGAAGGCCTGAAGCACTTCGCCGCGCTGGTTGAGCGTCTGGCAGCGCATCGTCACCATCGCGCGACCGGGCTTGGAGCGTGAGGGCGTGATGTCGACCACCTCGCCCACCACGTGCAGCACGTCACCTGGGCGCGTCGGCTTGGGCCACTGGAGCTCGCCGCCCGAGCCGATGATGCCGTCGGCCAGGGGAATACCGCTGTCGACCAGCAGCTTCATCGTGAGCGCGGCCGTGTGCCAGCCGCTCGCGGCAAGGCCGCCAAAGAAGGTGGCTTTGGCGGCCTCTTCGTCGGTGTGGAAAGGCTGCGGATCGAACTGCTGCGCGAAGGCCTTGATCTGCGCCACATCCAGCGCGTGCTCGCCGCTGGTGAAGCGGTCGCCGACCGCCAGGTCTTCGAGATACAGCTTGTGCTTCGCGCCGGCCTCAGTGCTTGCAGTCATCGGGTCTCCTTGTGCTTCCTGCCCGCATTCTCAGGCGTTCAGACGCGCTCGAGAATCGTCGCAATGCCCTGCCCGCCGCCGATGCACTGCGTGGCCAGCGCGTAGCGGCCCTTCTCGCGCGCCAGCAGCGACGCTGCCTTGCCGGTGATGCGCGCACCCGTCGCACCCAACGGATGGCCGATGGACAAGCCGCCGCCGTCGAGGTTGATCTTCGCCGGGTCGAGCCCGAGGTCGCGGATGCAGGCCAGCGCCTGCGAGGAGAAGGCTTCGTTGATCTCGATCACGTCGAGGTCGGCCGCGCTCAAACCGGCGCGCGCCAGCGCCTTGCGGGTCGCGGGAATCGGGCCGATGCCCATGATGGCCGGGTCGACGCCCACTGTCGCAAACGACCGGATGCGCGCCAGCGCCTGCAGGCCATGCTTGGCGGCGAAGGCATCGCTGGTGACGAGCACCACGGCCGCTCCATCGGTCAGCGGCGACGAGGTGCCGGCAGTCACAACGCCATCGGGGCGGAACGCGGGCTTCAGGTTCGCCAGCGCCTCGGCCGAAGTCGTGGGCCGGATGCAGCCGTCGGCATCGACGATGTCGCCCGAGGCCAGGCGCACGGGCACGATCTCGCCTGCCAGGCGCCCCTGCGCGCGCGCCTCGGCCGCCTTGCGGTGCGACTCCACCGCAAAGGCCTCCTGGTCGGCACGGCTCACGTTCCAGCGTTGCGCCACGTTCTCGGCCGTCTCGCCCATCGAGATGTAGGCGTCGGTGTTCTCCTTCAGCTCGGGGCTCGGCGAAAAGTTGAAACCGCCCTGAGGCACCATCGTCATCGACTCCACGCCGACGCACAGGAAGGCGTCGCCCATGCCCGCCTCGATCTGCGCGGCGGCGATGTGCACGGCCTGCATCGACGAGCCGCAGAAGCGGTTCACCGTCATGCCGCCTACCTCGTGCGGCAGGCCGGCCAGCAGCCCGACGATGCGCGCGAGGTTGTTGCCTTGCGAGGCTTCGGGGTATGCGCAGCCGAGGATGACGTCTTCGAGCAGCGCAGGGTCGAGGTCTGTGCGCTGCAGCAGGCCGCGCACCACGCCGGCGGCGAGCGTGTCGGGCCGCACCTCGGCGAGTGCGCCTTTTTTCGAGAAATGAAAAGGGGAACGGGCGTAGGCGGAAATGACGGCTTTCATGGGTTGCTCCAGCAGGTTTTGTCTACCATCCAATCGGTAGGCTGTTAGGTCAAAAAATAGGCACGCCGAAGCGTGCCTGCATCAGGCCTGGCGGTCAGCCAGGCAGTGAACTCCTGAGTTGCGCGACAGCTTCGTCGAAGTCGTCCACGCGCCCTGTCATGCGCGCCGACAACAACGCGCCCTGGCAGACCGAAAACACGTACGCGGCCAGCGAAGCGACAGACGTGCCCTTCTTCTTCGCCGGCATCAGCGCACCTAGCACGCCGGAGAGCCACGTCACCTGCGTGTTGCGCAGCTCCTGCACGGCCTGGCGCAGCTCGTCGTTGATGACGCCCCAGCCGGGCGCCAGCGCCCCGGCGGGACACACGCCCGAGCCGGCCCTGAGCGTGTTGCGGTACATGCGGAAATACGACTCGAGCGCGTCCTTCGGCTCGCGCGCCCGGGCGGCGTCCCAGTCCTTGAAGCCCTGCGTGGCCGCGCGAATCACTGCGACGCCCAGCGCCTCCTTGGTCGGGAAGTGGTGGTACAGGCTGGCTTTGCGCACGCCGACCGCATCGGCCACGTCCTGGAAGCTGAAGCCCAGGTAGGAACGCGTTTCGATGAACCCGCGCGCCACCGCGAGGATCTGCTCGCGGGTGCTGCCGGTGGCAAGGGCTGTGGCGCTGGTCATCTACCTACTATAAGGTAGGGAAAATCAAACCACAAGCCGAGGTGTCATTCAGGCGTCAGTCGGCCTTGATGCCCGCGGCCTTCACGATGCGGCCGTTGCTTTCGAACTCGCTGGCGATCTCTTTCGCAAACGCGGCCGCAGTGCCGCCGGTCGGCACGTTGTCGGTGGCCGTGAGCTTGGCGCGCAGTTCAGGGCTGGCCAGCGCCTTGTTGATCTCGGCGTTGTACTTCGCAACCAGAGCGCTCGGCGTGGCCGCGGGCGCGAACACGCCGAACAGCGAATTGATATTGGCCGCCTTGTAGCCCAGCTCGCCCAGCGTAGGCACCTGCGGCAGGCTCTCGAGGCGCGCAGGCGCGCCCACCGCCAGCGGGCGCAGCTTGCCCGACTGGATGTGCGACGACAGCGTCGGGCTCGCGTTGGTCGAAAGAATCTCGAACTGCCCGCCGATTGCATCGTTGAGCTGCTGGCCGCCGCCCTTGTAGGGCACGTGCGTGATGTCGACGCCCGCCGCCGCACGCAGCTGCTCCAGCACGATGTGCCCGAGCGAGGCCGGCCCCGACGTGGCCCAGCGCACCGCACCCGGATGCGCCTTGGCATCGTCGATCAACGCGCGGAAATCCTTTGCCTTGCTGGCCGGCGTGGCAATCAGCAGCACCGGCGAATACATCACGCTCGCCACCGGCGCCACGTCTTTCAGCGGGTCGAAGGACAGCTTGCCCAGATGCGGGCTCAGCACCAGCGGGCTGATGGCCGAGAAGCCCAGCGTCGCGCCGTCGGGCGCGGCCTTGGCGACGGCGTCCATGCCGATGGCACCGCTAGCGCCGGCGCGGTTGTCCACGATCACCGTGATGCCCATCTGCGCTGCGAGCCGGTCGCCCAGTGCGCGCGCGACCACGTCGCTGACGCCGCCCGCCGGATAGGCGACGATGAGCCGCACGGTCTTGGGCACGGCCTGCGCGTGCGCGCCGGAAGCGGCGCACAGCGCGGCCGCGGCAAGAAGGCGGGTTGCCACGCGGTGCGAAGGCTTCGAGGAAGCAAGGAAATTCATGGTGTCTGTCGTTCGTCTGCAGGTGTTGCGTCGCTTCTCATTGTCCGCCTTCATCCACGCGGATGGTGCTGCGCATGCAGCTGCTTCAGGCGCTCGCGCGCCACATGCGTGTAGATCGTCGTCGTCGAGATGTCGGCATGCCCCAGCAGCAACTGCACCGCGCGCAAATCGACCCCGTGGTTCAGCAAGTGCGTGGCGAAGGCATGGCGCAGCGTGTGCGGCGACAGCGGCACGTGGATGCCGGCCGCGGTGGCGTGCTTCTTCACGATGATCCAGAACATCACGCGCGTCATGCCCGCGCCGCGCGCGGTCACGAACAGGTCGGGCGTCTGCTGCCCGTCGAGGATGGCGGGGCGCGACTCTTCCAGGTAGCGCTCGATCCAGCGCCGCGCCTCGCCGCCGAAGGGCACGAGCCGCTCCTTGTTGCCCTTGCCGAGCACGCGCAGCACGCCGTCGTTCAGGCTCATGTCGATGGCCTTGAGCGCCACCAGCTCGCTCACGCGCAGGCCGCTCGCGTACATCAGCTCCAGCATCGCGCGGTCCCGCAGGCCGAGCGGCGACTCGACGTCGGGCGCGGCCAGCAGGTCGTCGACCTGCTTTTCCGACAGCGTCTTGATGGCGCGCGGCATCTGCCGCGCGGGCGCGAGCCGGATGCTCGGGTCGGCCACGATGCGCCGCTCGCGCAGCGCCCAGCGGTAGTAGCGCTTGAACACGGTGAGACGGCGGTTGGCCGAAGTGGCCTTGCCCTTGGTGGACAGGCGCACGCCCATGTAGGCCTGCAGGTCGTTCTCTTTCGCGGCATCGAGCCCGGCGCCGTTGCGCTGCGCGTGCAGCCACTGCGCGAACAGCGCGAGGTCGCGGCGGTAGGCGGCCAGCGTGTTCTTGGACAGCCCGTCTTCGAGCCAGAGGGCGTCGATGAAGTCGTCGATGTCGGGTGTCTGCGTGGCTGCCTCGGTCATGCCTTGCAAGATAACAAAAGAAAAAGCCGCCCGGCATGCGGGCGGCTTTCTTTCGTGCGAAGAAGAGTTATCAGTCGAGCTTCAGGTTCTGCTTCTTCACGACCTGCTTGTAGACCTCGTACTCGGCCTTGATCTGCGCAGCGAACTGCTCGGGCGAGTTGGCCACGATCAGCGAGCCCGTGTCCTCAATGCGCTTGCGCACTGCCGGTTCTTCCACGGCCTTCTTCACGCCCGCGCTGATCTTTTCGACCACTTCCTTCGGCAGGCCCTTGGGGCCGAGGATGCCGTAGTAGGCCATGCGGTTCACCGGCTCCAGGCCCACTTCCTTGAAGGTCGGCACATTGGGCAACGCGGCCAGGCGCTGCGGTGCAGACACCACGATGGGGATCAGCCGGCCACTCTGGATGAAGGGCATTGCCGAGGGAATGTTGTCGAACATGATCGGCACCTGCCCGGCCACCACGTCGTTCAACGCCGGGCCCGCGCCGCGGTACGGGATATGCGTGACGAAGGTGTTGGTCAGGCTCTTGTAGAGCTCCATCAGCAGGTGGCCGATGCCGCCCGTGCCCGACGAGGCGTACGAATACTTGCCGGGGTTCTTCTTCAGCTCGGCCACGAACTCGGCGTAGTTCTTGGCCGGGAAGCTCGGGTTGACGGCAATGATGTTCGGCGTGGCCGCGATGTTGATGATCGGCGTGAAGTCGTTGATCGGGTCGTACGGCGTCTTCGGGTTGATGGCCGGGTTGGCCGCCGTGCTCGACACTGTGGCAATGCCGAGCTTGTAGCCGTCGGGCGTGGCGCGTGCCGTTTCGGCCGCGCCCACGATGCCGCCGCCACCTGCGCGGTTGATCACCACCACGGGCTGACCCAGCACCTTGCCCAGCGGATCGGAGATCACGCGCGCCACGATGTCCGTCGTGCCGCCCGGTGCGAAGGGCACGCTCAGTTCGACGGGCTTGTTGGGGTAACCCTGCGCAAAGCTCTGACCCGCGATGGCGACCAGTGCGGCGCCTCCCACCAGCGCGCTCCATTGACGACGTTGCATCGAAAACTCCTTGGTATTTGAATGAATGATGTCGAAAAACAAAGCCCGGATGCTAGCGGTTCAGGAGCGCTCTCCGTGCTGTGGATTACCCATGGTCAAGCGGGTTTATCCTCGAAGCGGTGAATTACGCTCAGCTGCTTTTCCCCGACTTCTCCCTCATCGCCATCGGCTGGCTCCTGTGCCGCTACACCGCGCTCGACCGCCGCGTGTGGGATCAGGTCGAGAGCCTCGTCTACTACTTTCTTTTTCCCGTACTGCTGTTCCATTCGATCGTGCGCAGCCCGCTCGACTTCGGTGCGACATCGAGCCTGCTCACGGCGGGCGTCGGCGTTGGTGCCTGCGGCATCGCGATGGCTTATGCCCTGCCCTTCGTTCCGGGCCTGCGCACGCACATCGACCGACGCGACCACGCGGCCAGCGCGCAAGTCGCGTTCCGCTTCAACTCGTTCATCTGCCTGGCGCTGGCGGAGCGGCTGGCGGGCCCAGAAGGCCTGTTGCTGATCGCTGTGCTGATCGGTGTGTGCGTGCCTATCTTCAACATCGCGGCCGTGTGGCCGATGACGCGACATGCGCAGACCGGGTTCGTGCGGCAACTGGTGCGCAACCCACTGATCGTCGCGACGGTGGCAGGGCTGCTGGCGAATGTGCTGGGCTTGACTGTGCCTGCCTGGGCGACGCCCACATTGACGCGCATCGGGGCTGCGTCGCTCGCATTGGGGTTGCTGGCTGCGGGGGCGGGGATGAAGTTTTCCACGCTGGGGGCTGGGAAGGTGCTGGCTGTTTCGGTGTTGGCGATACGGCATCTGTTCTTGCCGCTTGTTGCCTGGGGGCTGGCGCTTTGGTTGCGGCTGGATGCTACGCACGCTGCCGTGTTGATGGCTTTTTCTGCTGTGCCTACGGCTTCCAGTGCTTATGTGCTGGCTGCTCGGATGGGGTACAACGGGCCTTATGTGGCGGGGTTGGTGACGTTGTCTACCTTGTTGGGGGTTGTTAGTTTGCCGTTTGCTTTGGCTCTGCCTCGGTGAAGTGCTGTCTTCTGTAGTGCGTTCCGGGGCCGGGTCTCGCCCCGGCGGGCGAGACCCGGCCCCGGAACACAACCCCTCAGCGCCGCAACAAAGCCGGCAAAGCAGAAGCCAACAAAGCCACCCCAGAAGCAGTCAACAACCCCAACACCAGCTTCCGAAACGCCACCTCACTGATCCCGATATAAAGCCGAGCCCCCAGCAACACAGGCACAGCAACAGCCAGAGCAACGAGCCCCAGCAGAGGCACCACAGCTCGCCCGATGCTCCCGCTGAAAACATGAATGGCAAACGCCACCATCAACATCGACAGATTGAAGTTCTGGATCACAGCCCGCTGCGTATCGCGCTGAAAGCCGCGCAAGGTGCACCAGAGCGTGGGAATGGTCCCCGAGAACCCACCGATCCCAGCCATCGCGCCCCCGATAGCCCCGGCCACGCCATCAGCCCAACGCCCACCGAACGAAACCTTCGGCAGATGCTGCGACATCAGCATCGCCGGGCACCACAGCACCAGCAGCACGCCAAGACACAGCTTGAAGACGACAAGATCAAGGTGCGGCAGCAGCCAGACACCGAACGGCACCCCGACCAGCCCACCGAGCACAAAGGGCCAGAGAACACTCTTGTCGAATGACCGCCGCACGGTGACAGCCGCGATCACCTGCCCCGTCAGCGCTCCGAACAGCGCAAGCACCGCCGCGAGCTGCGGCTCCAGCGTCCACGCCCAGACCGACATCGCCACCAACCCGAACGCAAAGCCCGACAGGCCCTGCACGAACCCCGCCAGCACAGCACCGGCGACTACATAGACATACAAGGCTTGCATGCGGCCGATGATATCGACCGCACTTTCAATCAAAAGAAGGGGCTCAGGCCGACGCAGGCACCAGCGCCGTGCGCCGCACACGACGCACGTTGAATGCACTGGCGATCAGCACGCCCTGCACCAGCGCCAGGCCCACGATCACGCTCGTGTACTGCCCGTGGTCCATCAGCCGACCGAACACCAGCGGCGCCAAGGCCTGTCCGATGTCGAGCCCCGCATACACCACGCCGTACACGCGCCCGGTCGCATTGGGCGGCGTCGACTTCTTCACCAACAGATCGCGCGACGGCCCGGCGACACCCGAGACAAAACCCATGGCCCCGAACAGCACCGGCACCACGACCGGCGGAAAGCTCGCGAACGCCAGCACCAGCGCCAGCGCGGCCGCAATGCCAAAACCCGCGCCCACGATGCGCTCGCATCGCGTCGGATCGGAAGCCAGGAAGCCCCCCACCACCATGCCCGCGGCGCTTGCCACCATGTAGACCGTGAGGCACACCGCCACCAGCGCCACCGGCACCGCATGCAGGTGCCCCGCGGCCACCGGCGCGAAGGTCTGCACCACGCTGATCACCGCGGCATAGAAGAAGAAGAAACCGAAGCACATCCACACGGCCGGAATGCGCAAGAAGTCGAATTCGCCGCCGACCGGCGCGGGCTCGCCCTGCCCCGTGGCCTTGTGCACGGCCGCCGCGTCGAGCGACAGCACGCTGCGGTACGCCCACAGCACCAGCAGCACCACGAGAGCCACCACGCCCGCCGAAGCCAGCGCCACACGCCACGAGAAAGCGATGGCGATCGGCACCACGAAGGCTGGCGCCAGCGCCCAGCCCAGGCTGCCGGTGATGCCATGCACGCTGTAGGCATGGCCCAGCCGCGTCGGCGCGACCTTGCGGTTGAACAGCGTGTAGTCCACCGGATGGAACACGCCGTTGCCGATGCCGCCGACCACAGCGCACAGCAGCAGCATCCAGTAGCTCTGCGCCGCGGCGTAGCCGAAAGCCGCCAGCCCCAGCGCCCCGAGCCCGACGAACAGCACTGGCCGCGGGCCCAGCTTGTCGACGATGAAGCCCGAGGCCGCCTGCACGATGCACGAGACCACGAAGAACACCGTGAGCACCGCGCCCAGCTCCACATAGCTCACGTTGAACGCGTCCTTCAGCCACGGGAACAGCGGCGCCAGGATGAGCTGGCTGAAATGGCTGACCGCATGAGCCAGGCCGACCAGCCCGATCAGCTTGGCGTCGGTGCGCAAGGTGTTGTTGTGAGGAGGAGAACCAGCGCTCGCGGACGAAGTGGAAGACATGGATTGCTACAAAAAAACGGGGCAGGCACCGATGCTATGCGCCGGGGACGCGGCAGAATGGCGATACAGCGACAACATTTGTCGAAACTATGCCAAGCGCCGCCTCACCCACCTCCAGGAGCGCCGCGCCCGCCAGACAGCGCGGCGCGCCCCCCGCCCCGATCACCAGCGTCGCCTCCCTCACGCCGCACCTCTACGCCCCCGACGCGGTGCGCCCGCTGCGTGCCAAGGAGCATTTCCTGAGCGCGGACACGCTGGTCGAACTGCACGAGCACCCGTGGCCGCAGCTCACTTTTTCCACGCGCGGCGTGATCCGTTTGAGCACACAGGACGGCAGCTACATCGTGCCGCCCTCGCGCGCGCTCTGGGTGCCGGCCAACATGCCGCACAGCATCACGCTGATCGAAGACGCCGAATTGCGCACCGTCTACCTGCACGCCTGGATCGCGCCCACCTGGGAAAAGTGCGAAGTGCTGGAGATCAGCCCGCTGCTGCGTGCGCTGATGCTCGCGCTCGACACCACGCCCGACGGCCTGCCGCCGACCGATCCGCACGCGCCGCAGCGCGAACGCATGATCGCGCCGCTGCTGGTCGACGAGGTCGAGCGCGCCACGCAGATCCGTATTGACGTGCCGCTACCCACCGACAAGCGCCTGCGCCAGCTCTGCGAGGCGCTGCTGCGCAACCCGGCTGACCGCGCCACGCTGGCCGAGCGCGCCGCCACCATCGGTGCCAGCGAGCGCACGGTAGCGCGCCTGTTCCGCGACCAGCTCGGCATGAGTTGGCAGCAGTGGCGCCAGCAGGCCGTGATGGCGCATGCGCTGCCGTTGCTGGCGCGCGGCATGGCGGTGAGCCAGGTGGCGGCCGCCAGCGGCTATGCCACCGACAGCGCGTTCTGCGCGATGTTCAAGGCCGCCACGGGCCGCTCGCCCACGTCGTTCCAGCACCGCAAGCGGCCCGCCGCCCCCTGATGCAGCGGGGCATCGCGGGGGATGCTTCATGGTGCTCTGGCAAGATCGGCGACCGACAACACCATGCACTCACCGATCCCCCTGCACATAGCGCCCGACACCCGGCCCCCGACGTGGACTGCCGAGATCTGGTTGCGCGTGCGCCGCCATTTCCTGCTGAAAGCGGTCGGCACCACCGTCTTCACTTGGCTGTTCTTCATCGGCTACTTCCACCTGCTGCGCAACCCGGCCTTTCCGGTGGCGGTGATGCCGCTGACGCCGCTGGACCACCTGATTCCGTTCCAGCCCTACACGCTGGGCGCGTATCTCTCGCTCTGGGTGTACGTGGGCATCGCACCGGGGCTGCAGCTCACGTTTCGCGAGCTGGTGGTCTACGGGCTGTGGATCGGCGCGCTGTGCATCACCGGCCTGAGCCTCTTCTACTTCTGGCCGACCCAGATACCCCCTATGGCCATCGACGGCACCGGCTACCCCGGTTTCGCGATGCTGCAGGGCGTGGACGCGGCGGGCAATGCCTGCCCCTCGATGCACGTGGCCGTGGCCATCTTCACCGCCATCCGCGTCGAACACGTGCTGCGCGAGGCGCGCACGCCGGCCCTGTGGCGCGTGCTGAACTGGGCCTGGTTCGCCGCCATCGCTTATTCGACGCTGGCGGTCAAGCAGCACGTGGTGTTGGACGTGGTGGCCGGCGCGCTGCTGGGTATGGCCTTCGCACTACCCTCGTTGCGCTGGCGCCCGGGGGCGCGTTAGCGAGGGGATGCCCCTCGGGTCGGAGCGGATATCATCTGCAATCACTGACCACACTCACCACTGGCCGACGAGGAAGGGATCGATTCAATGGCAACCACCACACGGTGGCAATCGATCAACGGCACATGACGACAGGCATTGCACGATGAGTTCGCTGAAGGAATTGCAGGACCTGATCCACGAGAAGTACGGCATCGAACCGTCGAAGCTCGACCCCCACGCCTCGATGCGGGAAACCGGCGGACTCGATTCGCTGGCCCTCGCCGAGTTTCTGTTCGCCATCGAAGACCACTTCGGCATCACCATGCCCGACGAGGACGCGAGCATCGACACCCTGGCCGAACTCGCGCTGCTGGTCGACAAGGTACGAGCCGCGAAAGTCGCGTGAACCACGAGGTCGCCGTCACCGGACTGGGTGTCATGGCGCCGCACGGCGGCGAGCCCGACGCGTTGTTCCAGGCCCTGCTGGATGGCCGATCGGCCATCCAGCCCATCTTTGCGGATCTGCCTAAGCCGGCCGCCGCGGCCACCGTGGCCTTCGACGAAACCCGCTGGTTCACCAAGCTGCAGCTCGCGGGCGTCGACCGCGTGAGCCAGCTGGCCGTGGCCGCCGCCGACATGGCGATGCGCGACGCGGGCCTGGCCGTTGCCGACGCTGACCCGGAGCGCGTGGGCGTCTTTGCCGGCTGCGGCATGGGTGGCGCCGCAGCGCTCGAAGCGGCCTACCGCGGCAATGGCCGCGTGTCGCCGCTCACCATTCCCGCCTTCATGCCCAACGCGCCGGCCGCCCATGTGGCAATGCGCCAGGGTGTTCAGGGCCCGGTGCTCACCTACTCGGTCGCCTGCGCTTCTTCTTCGGCCGCAATTGCCGAAGCGGCCAAGGCCGTGCAGCGCGGCGAGGTCGACATCGCCATTGCCGGCGGCAGCGAAGCGCTGATCGTGCCGGGCGTGGTCGTGGCCTGGCAGGCCATGCAGACGCTGGCCACCTTCCAGCCCGGCGAAGCGGCCGGCGCGGTGCGGCCTTTCGCAACCGACCGCAGCGGCTTTGCGCTCGGCGAAGGCGCAGCCTTCCTGATCCTCGAATCCGCCGAGCGGGCACGCGCACGCGGCGCCCGCAGCTACGCCACGCTGGCCGGCTGGGGCCTGAGCAGCGACGCCACCCACCTCACCAAGCCCGACGCACCGGGCCAGGCCCGCGCGCTGCGCACCGCCCTGCGCCAGGCCGGCCTGCAGCCGCGCGACGTGGGCTATTGCAACGCCCACGGCACGGCCACGCGCATCGGCGACGTGGTCGAGCGCAATGCGCTGGCCGAGGTGTGGGGCGACGAGCTCGACACGCTGCGCGTGAGTTCGACCAAGGCGCTGCATGGCCACCTGCTGGGCGCGGCGGGCGCACTCGAAGCGCTCATCACCGTGCTGGCACTGCACCAGCGGCAACTGCCGCCCAACGCGAACTGCCGCGAGATCGACGCGGACTGCAGGCTGAACCTCGTGACGCAAGACGACGCGGCAGCACCATCGCTCGAAGCCGCCATCAGCAACTCGTTCGCCTTCGGCGGCACGAACTCCGTGCTGCTCTTCCGCCGCGCCTAGGCAGGCGAGGTTTCTGGCAGTGCGGCCGCCGCGCACAGCCACGCCACGAAAGCGCTGACCAGCGGATCGTCCGTGCGGCTCGGCGCCACGAACACGCTGTAGCCCCGGCTCGACGGCGCCCGATGCGGGCAGGCCAGCACCAGCTCGCCCGAACGCAACTCGCGCTCGACGAAGTACTCGGGCACCAGCCCCACGCCCAGGTCGGCGCGCACTGCCGCGACCAGCGACGAGAACAGGTCGAAGCGGTGCCCCGTCACCAGGTTTTCGGGCCGCTGCGCATGTGTCGTCTGCTCAAACCATTCTTCCCAGGCGCCCACACGCGTGCGCAGTTGCAGCAGCGACGCTGCGCGGAAATCGCCCCGCGCCATGGCCGTTCGCCCCTTTGCCTGTGGCGAGCACACCACCACGCACGACTCGCCCATCAACGGCAGCGCATTCGCGCCGGGCCACACCGCATCGTCGTACTGCACGCCCACATCGAAGGACATGTCTTCCATGTAGAGGTGCGTCGGAAACACCTGCAGGTGCAGGCTGCAGCCCGGGTGCCGCGCGATGAATTCCGGCAGCCGCGGCGTCAGCCAGCCCTCGGCCAGCACCGGCACCGCACCCACCAGCAGGCGCAGGCCGTCGGTGCGCTGTGCCATGGCTTCGAGCGTGTGGTTCTGCAGCCGCAGCAGGTCGCCTGAAATCTGCCCGTGATAGCGACGTCCGGCCTCGGTGAGCTCGGTGCCGCGCGCCGTGCGCTGCACCAGTCGCACGCCAATCTGGGTTTCCAGCAGCCGCAGCTGCTGGCTCACCGCGCTGTGCGTGAGGCACAACTCCTCCGCGGCCTTGCCCACGCCATGGTGGCGAGCCACGGCGTCGAAGATCAGCAGCGCGCGGGTGCTGGGGATGTGGCGGCGCATGGTGAGCATTGTTAGAAAAACTGACGACGCCGAAGATTAAACCAGAGCACTCGGCTAACACAGCCGTAAGAATCGCTGAAGACGCCGCGTCGGCGTTACTCGCCTACAAGGACATCCCCGCACCATGCCCCGCCCCGTGTCGCTTCGCCTCGCCCCGCTCGTTATTGCCCTGGCCTCCGCGGCCGCCGGCCTCGCGCACGCCCAGAGCGGCAGCGTCGCGGCCACACCCACGCAGGTGCGGCCCGACGTGGACAAGGCCTACACACAGCTGATGGCCTCACCCGCCATCCAGAAGCTGCTCGACGCGGTCAAGGCCGACCACGATCGCTCGGTCGAAGACCTGAAGATGCTGACCGAGATCGAGGCGCCACCCTTCAAGGAACAGAAGCGCGCCGAAGCCTTCCTCGCGCGCATGAAGGCCCTTGGCCTGACGGACGCGAAGATCGACGCCGAAGGCAACGTGGTCGGCCTGCGCAAGGGCACGGGCAACGGCCCGAAGCTGCTGATCTCGGCCCACCTCGACACCGTGTTCCCCGCCGGCACCGACGTGAAGGTGAAGGAGCGCGATGGCAAGCTCTACGCGCCCGGCATTTCCGACGACACGCGCGGCCTGTCGGTGCTGCTGTCGTGGCTCAAGGTACTGAACGACAACAAGGTTCAGACGGTGGGCGATCTGCTGTTCGTGGGCAACGTGGGCGAAGAAGAACTCGGCAACCTGCGCGGCATCAAGGCCATCTTCCGCGACAACCTCGACATCGACGGCATGGTCGGCCTGGAGCCCGCGCCAGACGGCTCGGTGCTGATGCTGGGCACGGGCAGCCACCGCTACGAAGTGACTTTCAAGGGCCCGGGCGGCCACAGCTACGGAGCCTTCGGCCAGGTGCCCAGCGCCATCCACGGCATGGGCCGCGCCATCGCCAAGATCGCAGACATCCGCACGCCGAGTTTCCCGAAGACGACGTTCACCGTCGGCACCGTGGGCGGCGGCACCTCGGTCAACACAATCGCGCCGGATGCGCGCATGGCAGTCGACATCCGCTCCGACGAAATGGCGCCGCTGCTCGAAACCGAGAAGAAGATCCTGGCCGCCATCGACGAAGCCGTGGTCGAGGAAAACAAGCGCTGGAACGTGAGCACGCTGAGCGTGAGCACCAAGCTCATCGGCGACCGTCCGGGCGGTCGCACGCAATCAGACACCGTCATCGTCGAAGCCGCCACGCGCGCGAACAGCGCCTTCGGCCACAAGACGCTGCTGACGGGCGCGAGCACCGACGCCAATGTGCCGATGTCGCTGGGCATCCCGGCGATCATCATCGGCGGCGGCGGCAAGACCGGCGGCTTCCATGCGCTGTCCGAGTGGATCGACGTGACCGACGGCTGGAAGGGTGCGCAGAACTCGCTGGTGACGGTACTCGGCCTGGTCGGCGTGCAAGGCACCAGCGCGCCCCTGCTCGAGAAGCGCCCGCCCCGCGCGAAGTAAGCAGGCAAGCGGGCGTGCACCGAGGGGGTGCGCCCATGGAAGTCTCCGGTATGCTGGTGGCCGCTTTCCATCACGCTTACCGACAGGAGGACACCATGCACGCTCGTTCCACCCTCATCGCCCTGGCGCTGCTCGCGGCAGGCGCCTCGGCGCAAGCCAACGACCTGCTCGACCAATTGAAGGAAAAGGCCGGCGAAGCGGCCTCCTCCAACTCGCAAGGCAGCGCCGGCGGATCCGCGCTCGGCAGCCTCGGCAGCAACCTGGGCTTCAAGATGCCCGCCATTGGCTCCAGCACCATGGGCAACGCGGCCGGCGTGCTGCAGTACTGCGTGAAGAACAACTACCTGGGCGGCGACGCGGCCTCGGTGAAAGACAAGCTGCTCGCCAAGATCACCGGGCAGAAGAAGCAGGAGACCGGCTTCGCCAGCGGCGCCAAGGGCCTGCTGCAGGGCGGCGACGGCAAGTCGCTGAACTTCAAGGGCCTGTCGTCGAAGGTGAAGGAAAAGGCCTGCGACTACGTTCTCAAGAACGCGACCTCACTGATCTGACTTCGACCCGCATTCCACATCGCTCCCGCGCGGCGCACCGCGCATGTGCCTGCAGTTTTCCCCAGTGCGCCCGCAAATCTCCATGACCCCGGCTGCCCCCTCTCCCTCCCTGCGCCAGCGCCTCGCGCGCTGGGTTCCCTGCCTCGCATGGCCGCGCCCTTCCGCCGCGCTGCTGCGCAACGAGGCAATGGCCGGCATCACCGTGGCGCTGATGGTCATTCCGCAAGGCGTGGCGTATGCGGCGCTGGCGGGCATGCCGCTGGTCACGGGCGTGTACGCGGCGCTGTTCCCGGCGCTGATCGCGGTGATGTTCAGCTCGTCGCAGCGGCTGTCGGTCGGGCCCACGGCGCTCACCAGCCTGCTGGTCGGCGCCTCGCTTGCGCCGCTGGCGGTGGCGGGCAGCGCCGAGTGGGTGGCAATGGCGGTGTGGCTCACGCTGATGTCGGGCACCATCCAGATCGTGCTGGGCGCGGGGCGCTTCGGCTGGTTGCTGCGGCTGGTCAATTCGCCGGTGCTCATCGGCTTCACGCAGGGCGCAGCGGTGCTGATCGCCATCTCGCAATTGCCCGCGCTGCTGGGCTTCACGGGGCGCACCATTCCGCAAGTGCTGCAGGGCGGGCCGCTGCCCGATCTCGTGGCCATTGCCTTCGGGCTCGGCAGCATCGCGGTGCTGTGGCTGGGCAAGCGCATGCTGCCGCGCTTTCCGACCACGATGGCGCTGGTGGCCGGCGCGGCCGCCATCAGCTGGGTCATCGACTACGCGCTGCGCGGCGGCGCGGTGGTGGGCAGCCTGCCTTCGGGCCTGCCCTCGTTCTACTGGCCCGGCCTGCTGCCTGTGAGCACCTTCAGCGCGCTGGTGCTGCCGGCGCTGATGATCACGCTGGTGAGCTTTCTTGAAACCGCGTCGAGCGCCAAGGTCGACAACGCGCGTGCCGGCACGCTGTGGAACGAAAACCAGGACCTGATCGGCCAGGGCCTGGCCAAGCTGGCCTCGGGCTTCACGGGTGCGTTTCCTACCAGCTCGTCGTTCTCGCGCTCGGCGATCACGCTCTATGCAGGCGCGCAGACCGGCTGGGCCACGCTGTTCAGCGTGGTCGTGGTGGCCGGCGCGCTGCTGTGGCTGATGCCGCTGCTGTACCACGTGCCGCAGGCGGTGCTGGCGGCGGTGGTGGTCACGGCCATCCTCGGGCTGGTGAAGCCGGCGAGCTTCGCGGCGCTGTGGCGCATCTCGCGCATCGAGGCGGGCATTGCCTTCGGCACCTTCGTGCTGACCATCGCGACCGCGCCGAGCATCTACTGGGGCGTGCTCGGCGGACTGCTGGCCGCCCTGGCGCACTACATGTATCGGCACCTGCACCCGCGCATCATCGAAGTGGGCCTGCACCCCGACGGCAGCCTACGCGATCGCAACCTCTGGAAGCTGCCGCCGCTGGCGCCGCAGCTCTACGCGCTGCGCATGGACGCGGAACTCGACTTCGCCTCGGCCTCCACGCTGGAACGCGCGCTCACCGTGGCGCTGGCCGAGCGGCCGGAGCTCACCGACGTGTGCCTGTTCGCGCAGCCCATCAATCGCATCGACATCACCGGAGCCGAGGTGTTCGGCTCGATCCGCCGGATGATGGAATCCAAGGGCATCCGCCTGCACCTGAGCGGCCTGAAGCTGCCCGCGATGCAGGTGCTGGAGCGCGCCGGCCTGCTGGCCCCGGGGCCGATGCTGTTCAGCTACCGCACCGACGGCGAAGCGCTTGCCGCGCTGATGCCGCGCATCGGCGACATACCCGTGGCGCAGGAAGCCGAAGCCTGACCCGCCAGTGCCCATGAAGACCACCATCGAAGAACTGGTCGCGTTCCGTACGGTGGTGGACACGGGCTCGATCACGGCTGCGTCCGAGCAACTGGCGCAAACGGTCTCGGGCATCAGCCGCGCCCTGAGCCGGCTCGAACAGAAGCTCGACACCACGCTGCTTCGACGCACCACGCGGCGGCTCGAGCTCACGGAAGAAGGCGCGGCCTTTCTGCAACGCACGCGCGCCATCCTCGATGCCATCGACGACGCCGAAGAGCAGATGGCCGCGCGCCGCCAGCAGCCCGCCGGGCGCCTGCGCGTGAACGCGGCCTCGCCCTTCATGCTGCATGCCATCGTGCCGCTGGTGCCGGAGTTTCGAAGGCTCTATCCGCAGATCAGCCTCGAACTCGACACCGACGACCTGCCCATCGACCTGCTGGAGCGCCGCACCGACATCGCGATCCGCATCGGGCCGCTGCGCGATTCCACGCTGCATGCGCGGCCACTGGGTACGCACCGGCTGCGCGTGCTCGCGAGCCCGGCTTACCTCGAAGCGCACGGCAAGCCGCGCAAGGTGGCCGACCTGGCCGAGCACGCGCTGCTGGGCTTCACCCAGCCCGAGTCGCTGAACCGCTGGCCCCTGCGCGGCGTGCATGGCGACGAATGGAACATCGCGCCAACGCTGATGGCGTCGAGCGGCGAAACGCTGCGCCAGTTGGCGCTGGCCGGCGTAGGCATCGTCTGCCTGTCTGATTTCATGACGGGTGCCGACCGCGCGAGCGGCGCGCTGGTGCAGGTGCTGGCGAAAGAAACGGCGGACGTGCGCCAGCCGGTCAACGCGGTGTACTACCGCAACACGCAGCTGACGGCGCGCATCACGTCGTTCCTGGACTTCCTGTCGCAGCGCATGGCTTGAGCTGCGCGGCCGGCGATTACCGCGGCTTACTGCGGCTGCTTGGCCACGAAGCGCTCGACCGCGGCCGACTTGATCTCGTAGCCGCTCACGCCCATGTCCACCGACGAATAGCGCGCCGCTTTCAACGTGCCGCTGACGTACACCGTGTCCATCGCGTGCAGGCCCTTCACGGTGGTAGCCGCGATCACGTGCACGATCTGGTTGGCGGGCGGCGGCGGGGTGTGGATGCAGGCGCCGAAATACGGCACCAGCAGGAATTCGCGGATGCCGTCCTGCGTGCTGTCGAGTGGCACGACGAAGCCCGCCAGCTTGGCCGGCTTGTCGTCCAGCGCCACGTTGACCGGCGCGTTATCCCAGACGGCGCGCATCTCGTCGAGCATCTGGATCGCGCGCGGGTCGTTGTCGCGCAGCGCCTCGAGGCTGATGTTGCGGTAGCGCTTGGTCGGGTCCCAGCTCTTGGGAACAAGCTCTTCCCACTTGAGCTCGGGGGCCGGGGCGGCGCTCGCGGTCTGCTGCGCCGCCACTCCCGGACCGCAGCCGGTCAGGAGCGCCGCGGCCGGCACCAGCAGGAGCGCGGCCAGCACGGCGCGCGAAAAGAGCCTTCTCATGACCACGATTGTGCTTGGGAGATGTTTCAGGCCCGTAAAGCAGGGCCTTTTGCACTCATTTCATCCCAGATTCCACAAATTTGATGTAACGCGCCAGAATGCCGCACCACGATAACGAGGGGATCCGCATGGCACCGACAGGATGGCTGGGACTCACGTCCCTGGGCACAGTTCATACCGCGATCAGCCTGATCGCCGTCGCCGCGGGCCTGCTGGCCCTGTTCCGCTACAAAGAGATCACGATGCGCACCGGGCTCGGCCAAGTCTTCGTGTGGACCACGGTGCTCACTTGCCTCACGGGCTTCGGCATCTTCCAGCACGGCGGCTTCGGCAAGCCGCATGTGCTGGGCATCATCACGCTGCTGGCGCTGGCCGTGGGCACGCTCGCGGGCCGAGGCATGCTCTTCGGCAAGTCGGCACGCTATGTCGAGGCCATCGCGTTTTCGGCCAGCTTCCTGTTCCACTGGATTCCGGCCTTCACCGAAACGCTCACGCGCCTGCCGCTCGGCGCCCCGCTGCTGCCGAACGCCGACGCGCCGGAGCTCAAGGCGATCACCGGCGTGCTGTTCGTGCTGTACCTGATCGGCGTCGGCCTGCAGATCCGCCGGCTGCGCGGCGGCGTTGGCGCGCTCAGTCCCGCACCGGCCCGCGCAGGTTCTTGATCTGCGCGCGCTGGCTCTTGCCTTCGAGCCGGCGCTGCTTCGAGCCGTAGGTCGGCTTGGTGGCGCGCCGCACGCGCGGCGGCGTGGCCACGCTGTCGATCACCGCCTGCAGGCGCGCGAGCGCGTCGGCACGGTTCATCTCCTGCGTGCGGTGCTGCTGCGCCTTGAGCACGAACACGCCTTCCTGCGTGATGCGGCTGTCGCGCAGCGCGAGCAGCCGCTCCTTCACGTCGGCCGGCAGCGAGCTGGCGTGGATGTCGTAGCGCAGGTGCACCGCGCTCGACACCTTGTTGACGTTCTGCCCGCCCGCACCCTGCGCCCGGATGGCGCTGAAGTCGACCTCGTCGGGATCGATCAGGATGGGTGGGCGGAGCATGTGCTCAGACTCTTTCGAAGACGGCGGCAATGCCCTGCCCGCCGCCGATGCACATCGTGACCAATGCGTAGCGGCCACCCGTGCGGTGCAATTCGGCGATCGCCTTCGTCGTGATGATCGCGCCGGTCGCGCCCACCGGATGGCCCAGCGAAATGCCAGAGCCGTTCGGGTTCACCTTGGCCGGGTCGAAGCCCAGCTCCTTGATGACCGCACAGGCCTGCGCCGCGAAGGCTTCGTTCGACTCGATCACGTCGAAGTCGCTCACCTTCACGCCGGTGCGCTCCAGCACCTTGCGCGTGGCTGGCACGGGGCCGATGCCCATGTATGCGGGCTCGACACCGGCGTGCGCGTAGCCGACAAGGCGCGCCAGCGGCTTCAGGCCCCGCGCCTTGACGCTTTCGCCGCTTGCCAGCACCACGGCGGCAGCGCCGTCGTTGATGCCCGAGGCGTTGCCGGCAGTGACGAGGCCGTCCTTCTTGAACGCAGGCTTCATCTTCGAGAGCGCGTCGACGGTGGTGTCGGCGCGCACGTGCTCATCGGTGTCGAACAGCACGACGCCCTTGCGCGTCTTCACTTCGACCGGAACGATCTGCTCCTTGAAGCGGCCCGCCTCGATGGCGGCTGCCGCGCGCTGCTGACTGCTCACGGCCAGTTCGTCCATCTGCTCGCGCGTGATGCCATAGCGCGCAGCCACGTTCTCCGCGGTGATGCCCATGTGGATCTTCTCCCACGGGTCGTGCAGGATGCCCAGCATGTAGTCGACGAGCACCGCGTCTCCCATGCGCGCGCCGTAGCGCGCCGAGGTGTCGAAATACGGGCCGCGGCTCATCGACTCCGATCCGCCGCCGATGGCGATGTCGCAGTCGCCCAGCGCAATGGCCTGCGCTGCCGACACGATGGCCTGCAGGCCTGAGCCGCAGAGGCGATTGACGTTGAAGGCCGGCGTCTCGATGGGGCAGCCCGCGTCGATGGCCGCCACGCGACTGAGATACGCGTCCTTCACGTCGGTGGGAATCACGTTGCCCATCACCACGTGGCCGATGGCATCGGCCGCGACGCCGCTGCGCTCGATGGCGGCCTTGACGGCGGTGGTGGCAAGTTGGGTGTTGGGCACGTCCTTCAGCGCGCCGCCGAAGGTGCCGATGGCGGTGCGGGCGGCGCCGACCACGAAGATGTCTCGCGAGGTCATTGAATGTCTCTCCTGAATGAAAGCGAAGGCCGCATTCAGCGGCGGCTGCGGGAGGACGATTCTGACGGCGAACGGCGCGACGGGTTGTCGCGCCTGAAATAGCGGCGGCTTAGCCGCGCGAGACCGACTTCGGCGACACGTCGGTCACGTCGCTGGCGCTGCCGCGAATGCGCACCGGGCGCTCCACCGATTCGCCGCGTGCCCGCGCATTGGCCACGTCGGCGGCGGTCGGCTCGGCCGGCTGTGCCGCATTACGAAATTTATCGAAGCCCGAGCGCGGATTGAAGCGCATGACCCAAGGCGTCACGGGCTTGCCCGTGAGACGCCCCCAGGCGTAGCGCACACCCCACACAGCCGCCAGCAGCATGACCGCCACAGCCAGGCTGGCCGCGAAAACCAGCCCCAGGAGCAGAAGAATGACGCGAAAAATGAAGTTCATCATCCAACTTTAGGCCGAAGCCGCCGCCGTTGGTTCCCCGGCCTTGGCGAACGAGAACTTGCCCGGCGACTGGATCGGGTCGGTCGTGACCTCGATGGTGTCCTTCGGCCCGAAGCTGCCGTCAAGCAACAGCTTCGAGAGCGGGTTCTCGATGCGCTGCTGGATGGCACGCTTCAGCGGTCGCGCGCCGAACACCGGGTCGAAGCCGACCTTGGCAATTTCTGCCAACGCCGCCGGCGACACCTCCAGGCCCAGATCCATCTTCGCGAGCCGCGCCTTCAGCACCTTGAGCTGGATCGCGGCGATCGATTCGATGTTCTTCGCGTCGAGCGCGTGGAACACGACCGTCTCGTCGATGCGGTTCAGGAACTCGGGGCGGAAGTAGTTCTTCAGCTCGTCCCACACCGCTTCCTTGATCTCTTCGGAAGGCTTGCCCACCATGGCCTGGATGATGGGCGAGCCGATGTTGCTCGTCATCACGATCACGGTGTTCTTGAAGTCCACGGTGCGGCCCTGGCCGTCGGTAAGGCGGCCATCGTCGAGCACCTGCAGCAGCACGTTGAACACGTCGGGGTGGGCCTTCTCGACCTCGTCGAGCAGCACCACGCTGTAGGGCTTGCGGCGCACGGCTTCCGTGAGGTAGCCGCCCTCCTCGTAGCCCACGTAGCCCGGCGGCGCGCCGATCAGGCGGGCGACCGAATGCTTCTCCATGAACTCGCTCATGTCGATGCGGATCAGGTGGTCTTCGCTGTCGAACAGGAAGCCCGCGAGCGCCTTGCACAGCTCGGTCTTGCCCACGCCCGTGGGGCCGAGGAACAGGAACGAGCCGGTCGGGCGGTTCGGATCTGAAAGACCCGAGCGCGAGCGGCGGATCGCGTTGGCGACCGCACCGATGGCCTCGTCCTGGCCGACCACGCGCTCGTGCAGCTTGTCTTCCATCACGAGCAGCTTGTCGCGCTCGCCCTGCATCAGCTTGGCAACCGGAATGCCGGTGGCGCGCGCCACGACCTCGGCGATTTCTTCCGCGCCGACCTGCGTGCGCAGCAGCGTGGGCGCGCTGGACTTGCCCTTGTTCGCCTCGTTGGCCTCGGCTTCCTTCAAGCGCTTTTCGAGCGCGGGCAACTGGCCGTACTGGAGCTCGGCGACCTTGTTGAAGTCGCCCTTGCGCTTCCACTCTTCGATCTGGAACTTGATCTTGTCGACGTCTTCGCGCACCTGCGCGCTGCCCTGGGCCTGGGCCTTCTCGGCCTGCCAGATCTCGTCGTAGTCGGCGATTTCCTTCTGCAGCTTCTCGATCTCGTCCTCGATCAGGCCGAAGCGCTTCTGCGAGGCCTCGTCCTTTTCGCGGCGCACGGCTTCGCGCTCGATCTGCAGCTGGATCAGCCGGCGGTCGAGGCGGTCCATGACCTCGGGCTTGGAGTCCATCTCGATCTTGATCTTGGCCGCGGCCTCGTCGATCAGGTCGATGGCCTTGTCGGGCAGGAAGCGGTCGGTGATGTAGCGGTCGCTCAGTTCGGCCGCAGCCACGATGGCCGGGTCGGTGATCTGCACGCCATGGTGCACTTCGTATTTTTCCTGCAGGCCGCGCAGGATGGCGATGGTGGCTTCGACGCTGGGCTCGCCCACGATGATCTTCTGGAAGCGGCGCTCCAGCGCGGCGTCCTTCTCGATGTACTTGCGGTATTCGTCGAGCGTGGTGGCGCCCACGCAGTGCAGCTCGCCGCGCGCAAGCGCGGGCTTGAGCATGTTGCCCGCGTCCATCGCACCTTCGGCCTTGCCGGCACCGACCATGGTGTGCAGTTCGTCGATGAAGACGATGGTCTGGCCTTCGTCCTTCGCGAGTTCGTTCAGCACGGTCTTCAGGCGCTCTTCGAATTCGCCGCGGAACTTGGCGCCCGCCAGCAGCGCTGCCATGTCGAGCGACAGCACGCGCTTGCCCTTGAGCGAATCGGGCACTTCACCCGCAACGATGCGCTGTGCGAGGCCTTCGACGATGGCGGTCTTGCCCACGCCGGGTTCGCCGATGAGCACGGGGTTGTTCTTGGTGCGGCGTTGCAGCACCTGGATGGCGCGGCGGATTTCCTCGTCGCGGCCGATGACCGGGTCGAGCTTGCCCAGGCGGGCGCGCTCGGTCAGGTCCATGGTGTATTTCTTGAGCGCTTCGCGCTGGCCTTCGGCATCGGCGCTGTTCACGCCCTGCCCGCCGCGCACGGCGTCGATGGCGGCTTCGAGCGACTTGCGGCTCAGGCCGTTTTCGCGGGCGGTCTTGCCGATGTCAGCCTTGCTGTCGGCCAGCGCGAGCAGGAAGAGTTCGCCGGCAATGAACTGGTCATTGCGCTTGAGGGCTTCCTTTTCGGTGGCCTGCAGCAGCTTGCCCAGTTCGGGGCCGACCTGGACGATGTCGTGGCCCTGCACCTGCGGCAGTTTCTTGATGGCGGCCTCGGCCGCTTGCGTCAGGCCGGGCACGTTGACGCCGGCACGCTCCAGCAGGGCGCGCGGGCCGTCGTCCTGGCGCAGCATCGCGACCAGCAGGTGGGCCGGTTCGATGTAGGCGTTGTCGCTGCCCAGCGCGAGCGTCTGGGCGTCGCCCAGCGCTTCCTGAAATTTGGTGGTGAGTTTGTCTTGTCGCATGGTGGTATTCCTGCATCCAAAATAGGGCTGTTCGGGCACGATTCAAGGCTGCCGGCCACGCCGGTGCCGTGGGCACGGCTATTGCACAAGATCCGTTTCCCCTGCCCGTAGGCATTTCTCTCTCTCGAATGGAGTCGATCATGGTTTTTTCAATGCAGCGCGTTCAACCGGTGCGCCGGGCGATCAGCGTGGGCCTCTTTCTAGCCGCCATGGGCCTGTCCGGCCTTGCGCAAGCGCAAAGCGGCACCCCCATCCGCCTGCTCGTGGGCTTCCCCGCCGGCGCCGGCACCGACGCCATTGCACGCACGCTGGGCGAAAAACTCAAGGACGTGCTGGGCGTGCCCGTGGTGGTCGAGAACCGCGCCGGTGCGGGCGGGCAGATTGCTGCAACGGTGCTGAAGTCTTCGCCGGCCGACGGCCACACGCTGTTCCTGTCGCACGACCACACCATCTCGATCCTGCCGCAGGTGGTGAAGAACCCGGGCTTCAACCCCGCCACCGACTTCGTCCCCGTGGCCGGCTTCGCCACCTTCGCCAACGTGCTGGCGGTGTCGGGCGGCACGCCGGCCAAGAGCATTGACGAGTACGTGAAGTGGGTCCGCACGCAGAAAGGCGGCAAGGAAACCATCGGCATCCCGGCGCCGGCGTCGATCCCCGAGTTCCTGGTGAAGATGATCTCGGACAAGTACAAGATCGACGTGCAACCCGCGCCCTACCGCGGCAGCGCGCCGATGACGGCCGACATGCTGGGCAACCAGATCACCGCAGGCATCGCCTCGGTGCCTGACTTCATCGAAAACCACAAGGCGGGCAAGGTGCGCATCGTGGCCTCCATCGGCGCCAAGCGCCAGGCCGTGATTCCGAACGTGCCGACCTTCACCGAGCTGGGCTTCTCGAACCTGGAAGACCTGCCCTACTACGGCATCTTCGCGCCGGTGGGCACGCCGCAGCCGATCATCGACAAGTACGGCGATGCGCTGCAGAAGGTGCTGGCAATGCCTGACGTGAAGCAGAAGCTCACGACGATGGGGCTGACGGTGGGCTACGAGCCGCAAGGCCAGTTCGCGGGCCGCGTGCGCACGTATACGCAGACCTGGGAGCGGATCATCCAGGCGAGCGGCTTCAAGCCCCTCTGAGCGTCTTCAGGCGTTCGGGGCGCTGATGCCCCAGCGCGCCAGCGCCGCGTCGTCGGCCACGCGTGCATCGACCCAGCGGGCGCCTTCGGGCGTCTGCTCTTTCTTCCAGAACGGCGCCTGGGTCTTGAGGTAGTCCATCAGAAACTCGCAGGCCTCGAAGCTCTGGCCGCGGTGCGCCGACACCACCGCCACCATCATGATCTGGTCCAGCGGCTGCAGCAGCCCCACGCGATGGATCACGCGCGCGCCGAGGATGTCGAAGCGCTTGTGCGCCTCGTCGATCATGGCTTCGATGGCCTTTTCGGTCATGCCGGGGTAGTGCTCCAGCTCCATCGAGGTGATGGTGCCGCCGTCGTCTTTCGCCGCCGGGCCGCCCCAAGGCGAAAGCGCCCCCTCGGGGGGCAGCGAGGACACGCCAGTGCCGAGCGTGGGGGCACTATTTCTGTCGCGCACGGTGCCCACAAAGCTGCAGACGGCGCCCACGCGTTTGTCGCCGTCGCGCAACGCGGCGACCTCCTGCGAAAGGTCGAAATCGGCCGTCTGGATCGAAACACGCGCAACGCTCATGTCCGAATTGTGGCATCGCGATAGACTGTCGCAATGCCTTGTCCCGCCACGCTCTTCCCGGTGCCCTCGCACCCCGAAGGCCGCCGCGCGCGCCAAGGCAGCAACAAAGCCAAAAAACCAAAGCTCGTCTGACCGGAGCCGAGGTTCCGTCGTCGGATGAGCGACGGAACCTGCAAAAGGCTTTGGCCCCTCTTGGGTTGTGCGCGCATCGGACGGTGGTTCTTTCCATCGGTCGATTCCTGAAAGGAAACCCGCGTGCCTCAACAACAACCAAGCTCCACCATCCCTGATTTCTCCGGCTTCTGGGTGGCCCTCGTCACCCCGTTCCGCGACGACACGGTGGACCATGCCGCCCTCGCCACGCTGACCCGGCGGCTCGCCGACGACGGCGTGACGGGCTTCGTGCCCTGCGGCTCCACGGGCGAGGCCGCCGCGCTCGACGAAACCGAGCAACTGGCCGTGCTCGACACCGTGCTGGAAACGGCCTGCGGGCTGCCGGTCGTGATGGGCATTTCCGGCTACCACCTGGGCAAGGCCACGGCCTGGGCGCGCAAGCTCTCGGAACGCCCGCTGGCGGGCCTGCTGGTGTCCGCGCCAAACTACATCCGCCCCTCGCAGGCCGGCCTGCTCGAATGGTTCCGCACGATCGCCGATGCGAGCACGGTGCCGGTGCTGGTCTATGACATCCCCTACCGCACGGGCGTCACCATCGCCCGCGACACGCTGCTGGCGCTGGCCGAGCATCCGCGCATTCGCGGCATCAAGGACTGCGGCGGCGACATGGCCAAGACGCGCGCGGTGATCGCCGACGGCCGGCTGCAGGTGCTGACAGGCGAAGACCACCAGATCTTCGGCACCATGGCCGAAGGCGGCGTGGGCGCCATCGCGGCCAGCGGAAACGTGCAGACGCGCCGCTTCGTGCGGCTGGCGCGGCTGCTGTCGGAGAACCGGCTGGGCGAGGCGCGCGCCGAATGGCAGGCGCTGCAGCCGTTGGTGGAGATGCTGTTCGCCGAACCGAACCCGGGCCCGCTGAAGGCATTACTGGCGCACATGGGCGAAATGCGCGACGAGCTGCGCTCGCCGATGACCCGCGCATCCGACGACCTGCGCGAGCGCCTCGTGGCGCTGGACGCCCGGCTCAACCGCCCGTGACGGGAGGAAAGAAAGCGACTTCGCAGCCTTCGCTCAAGGTGGCGGCCTCGTCGCTCATGGCCTGATCGAGCGCCATGCGCACCGCCTTGCCGCGCGCAAGCGCGGTGGCGTAGGCGCCGCCCCGGGCGATGAGTTCGTCGCGCAGGGCCGACAGCGTTTCGGCTCGCGTGTCGACGGTTTCGCCGCTGCTGGAAAGTGCCTCGCGCACCGAGGCGAAATAACGGACCTGGACCTTCATGCGATTCAGCCCAGCAGCGATGCGAACGGAATGAAGTTGACGGTGTCGCCCGACTTGATCGTCTGGCCCGACGGGTTGTCGACCAAGCCGTCGCCCCAGACCATCGACGTGAGCACGCCCGAACTCTGGTTGCCGAACAGGTCGAGGCCGCCGGCCGCATTGCGCCGCGCGCGCAGGAACTCGCGGCGCTTGTCGGCACGCAGCCAGTCGAAATCGGCGCGCATCTTCACCGCTTCCGGCGCGACGCGCGTGCCGCCCTGCAGCGTCAGCAGGAAGGGCCGCACCAGCATCAGGAAGGTGAGGAAGCTCGACACCGGATTGCCGGGCAGCCCCGTCACATGGCATGCACCCTGCCCGTTGCTGCGCGCAATGGAGCCGTAGGCAAAAGGCTTGCCGGGCTTCATCGACAGCGACCAGAGCTGCAGCTCGCCAAGCGATTGCAGCGCCGCGCGGATGTGGTCTTCCTCGCCGACGGAAACACCGCCGGTCGTGATGATCAGGTCGCTGGCCTCGGCCGCGTTGCGCAACGCGGCGATGGTGGCTTCGCGGTCGTCGGGCACGATGCCCAGGTCGTCCACCTCGCAGCCCAGGCGATGCAGCAAGGCCCGCATGAAGAAGCGGTTCGAGTTGTAGATGGCGCCGGGCTTCATCGCGTCGGGCGCAACCTCGCCGGGCATCACCAGCTCGTCGCCGGTGGAGAGCATGGCCACGCGCGGCTTGCGGGCCACCTGCAGCTTGTGAAAGCCGATGCTGGCCGCGAGGCCGAGCGCGGCGGGCGTGAGGCGCTCGCCCTGCTTCAGCACGACGTCGCCTGCAGCCACGTCTTCGCCCGCGCGCCGAATCCACTGCCCGGCCGCCGGAACGATGGCGATACGCACCGAGCCCAGGCTGCCTTCCTGTGGCGTGGCCGTGGTGTCTTCCTGCATCACGACCGCATCGGCTCCTTCCGGAATCTGCGCGCCCGTGAAGATGCGCGCCGCGGTGCCGGCCGCGAGCGCCGTGCCGACGGTGCCTGCGGGAATGCGCTGCGCCACTGTCAGCTCGGCGCCAGGTGCGGCGCAGTCGGCCACGCGCACGGCATAGCCGTCCATCGCACTGTTGTCGCGCGGTGGCACCGTGAGACCGGAGACGAGGTCTTGCGCCAGCACGCGGCCGTCGGCGTCGAAGGTGCCGACGCTTTCGGTGGGCAGCTTCGGCGTTGCCTTCGCGAGCAGGACCGCAATGGCCTCGTCCAACGGCATCAGTGGCGGACGCGACGAAGAAGCGAAAAAAGGAACGGGTGAATCAGCCATGGTGCTCGGGGTTGTATTCGAAGCGGTCGCCGCTGTCGATCAACCACTTCGCAATGGCCTCGGCGTCGTTGAGGTCGAACAGTGGCCGTTCGGTGGGCGACGGCAGGCTGGCCGGTGCGTCGGTGGCCACGGCGGTGACGAAAGGATCGTTGGTGTACAGCACGGGCCGCGAAGGCTCGCCCGCTTCCGGCTCGCGCCAGACCTCGATCTTGAGCACGTCGCTGTGCCGGAAGCCCTCGACCAGCACCCAGTCGGCGGCCGGGTGCACCTCCACCAGCAACTGGTGCACGCTGAGCTCGACGGGAACTTCGAACTCGCGCATCACGGCGAGCCGCTTGTCGGATGCCACGACCACCTCGAAGGCGCCGGCCTCGCGATGGCGGTAGGTGTCCTTGCCCGGATGGTCGATGTCGAACTTGTGATGCGCATGCTTGACCACCGACACGCGCTGGCCAAGCCGCTTGAGCGCCGGAATCAGGCGCTCGAGCAGCGTGGTCTTGCCCGCGCCCGAATAGCCGGCGAAACCGACGACCTTCATGCGGGAGCCCGGGCGCGATCAGTCACAGTTCTCGGCGATGTAGGCCTTGACGGCTTCCGCGTCGGCCGGCAGCTTGACGACGCGCTTGGGCAGCGCCTCGATGCCTTCGAACTTCTTCGGCCGCGCAGGCTCTTCGCCCAGTGCCTCGACCAGCGTGGCGGCGAACTTGATCGGCAGCGCGGTTTCGAGCACCACCATCGGCACGCCGGGCGTGATCTGCTCGCGCGCGGCCTTGAGGCCGTCGGCCGTATGCGGATCGATCAGCGTGGCAAAGCGCTTCTCGGTGTCGCGGATGGTGGCCAGGCGGTCGGCGTGCGTGCTGCGGCCACTGCGAAAGCCGAAGCGCCCGGCAGCCTGCTTGAACGCCGGGTCGGCGCTCAGGTCGAAGCTGCCCTGCAGGCCCAGGTCGTCCACGAACAGCTGGCGCAGCCTGGCGGAGTCGCGTCCGACCAGGTCGAACACGAAGCGCTCGAAGTTGCTGGCCTTGCTGATGTCCATCGACGGGCTGGAGGTCTCGTGCGTGTCGACGGCCGCGCGCACGCGGTACACGCCGGTGCGGAAGAACTCGTCGAGCACGTCGTTCTCGTTGGTGGCGACCACCAGCGTCTGGATCGGCAGGCCCATCATGCGCGCCACGTGGCCCGCGCAGACGTTGCCGAAGTTGCCCGAGGGCACGGTGAAGCTCACGGGCTTGTCGTTGCTCGCCGTGGCCTGGAAGTAGCCGGCGAAGTAGTAGACGACCTGCGCCAGCAGGCGCGCCCAGTTGATCGAATTGACCGTGCCGATGCGGTACTTGCGCTTGAAACCCAGATCGTTCGACACGGCCTTGACGATGTCCTGGCAGTCGTCGAACACACCGGTGATGGCAATGTTGTGGATGTTGGCGTCCTGCAGGCTGAACATCTGCGCCTGCTGGAACGGGCTCATGCGGCCGTCGGGCGAGGTCATGAAGACGCGCACGCCCTTCTTGCCGCGCATGGCGTATTCGGCCGCGCTGCCCGTGTCGCCGCTGGTGGCGCCGAGGATGTTGAGCTCGGAGCCGCGACGGGCCAGTTCGTACTCGAACAGGTTACCCAGCAGCTGCATCGCCATGTCCTTGAAGGCCAGCGTGGGGCCGTTGGACAGGGCTTCGAGGTACACGCCGTCTTCGAGCTCGCGCAGCGGCACGATTTCGTCGGTGCCGAAAACTTCGGCCGTGTAGGTCTTCGCGCAGATCGCCTTCAGGTCGGCCGGCAGAATGTCGTCGATGTAGAGCGAGAGGATCTCGAAGGCCAGCTCGGCATACGGCAGCGCGCGCCATTTGGCGAGCGTGGCGGTGTCGACCTGCGGGTACGTTTCGGGCAGGTAGAGGCCGCCGTCGGGCGCGAGGCCTTCGAGGAGGATTTCGCAGAAGCGCTTGCGGTCAGGGTGGCCGCGGGTGCTCAGGTAGTTCACTTCAACTCTTCCTTGCGGATGCGCACGATGGGCTCGAGCACGGTCGGCAGCGCCTGCAGCTCGGCAATGACGTCGTTGACGGTACCTTCGCGCGCATCGTGCGTGAGGATGATGAGGTCGGTCTGCGTGGAGCCCTCGCCGCCTACTTCGTCGGCTTCGCGCTGCAACACGGCGTCGATGCTGATGCCGGCGGTGGCCAGCAGACCCGTCACCTTGGCGAGCACGCCGGCCTGGTCGGCCACGCGCAGGCGCAGGTAGTAGCTGGTGACGACTTCCGACATCGGCAGCACCTTCAGGTCGCTCATCGCGTCGGGGTGGAAGGCCAGGTGCGGCACGCGGTGCGCTGCGTCGGCCGTGTGCAGGCGGGTGATGTCGACCAGGTCGGCGATCACGGCGCTGGCCGTGGGCTCGCTGCCGGCGCCCTTGCCGTAGTAGAGCGTGGTGCCGACGGCGTCGCCGTGCACCACCACCGCGTTCATCGCGCCTTCGACGTTGGCCAGCAGGCGCTTCGACGGCACCAGCGACGGGTGCACGCGCAGCTCGATGCCCTTGGCGGTGCGCTTGGTGACGCCCAGCAGCTTGATGCGGTAGCCCAGCTGTTCGGCGTACTTGATGTCCTGCGCGGCGAGCTTGGTGATGCCCTCGATGTGGGCCTTGTCGAACTGCACCGGAATGCCGAAAGCAATGGCGCTCATCAGCGTGACCTTGTGACCGGCGTCGACGCCTTCGATGTCGAAGGTCGGGTCGGCTTCGGCATAGCCCAGGCGTTGCGCTTCCTTGAGCACGGTCGCGAAGTCCAGGCCCTTGTCGCGCATCTCGGACAGGATGAAGTTGGTGGTGCCGTTGATGATGCCGGCCAGCCACTGGATGCTGTTGGCCGTGAGGCCTTCGCGCAGCGCCTTGATGATCGGGATGCCACCGGCCACCGCGGCCTCGAAAGCCACCATCACGCCCTTGGCGTGCGCGGCCGCGAAGATCTCGGTGCCGTGCACCGCAAGCAACGCCTTGTTGGCCGTGACCACGTGCTTGCCGGCCGCGATGGCCTCGAGCACCAGTTGCTTGGCAATGCCATAGCCACCGATGAGCTCGATGACGATGTCGATGTCGGGGTTGGCGATGACTTCGCGCGCGTCGCTGACCACCTTGACGCCTTCGCCGACCACTTCGCGGGCGCGGGCGGTGTCGAGGTCGGCCACCATGGTGATCTCGATGCCGCGGCCGGCGCGGCGCTTGATTTCTTCCTGGTTGCGCTGGAGCACCTTGAAGGTGCCGCTGCCGACCGTGCCTGCGCCGAGCAGGCCTACTTGGATGGGTTTCATTGGGAGAGTCGCGTTCATGGTTTGGATGGGGTGGCTGACGGCGTGGAAGTCACGACGCGGCTGACGTAGCGGGGCAAGGTCCAGGCGCCGCCGGCAAAGCCGCGGCACATGCCGTCGCCTGTGGAGCCGGTGCGCACGAAGTCCTTGCCGTTGAAATGCCAGGTCTCGCTCGACCAGCAGTCGCCGATGCCTCGGCCTTTCATGGCAGAGGTGACGCTGCCTTCCTTCTCGTCGAAGTCGCCATTCGCCTCGATGGACACCGGCGCGAAGGGCGGCTTGTCGTTGGCGATCCAGAGCAGGCTGGAATAGTTGTAGGCGCCCATGCCACAGCCCAGCGACAGCAGCACCTTCCGGTCGGTCAGGCGCGAGACGGTCAGCGACTTGGCGTTGATGTCGTCTCGGTTGTTGCAGTCTTCCTTGGCGCTGTCCAGTTTCAGGGACGGGAAGATGCGCGCGGCCAGCGCGTCGTCGCCGGGGTGCGCCTTCGGCGGCACGACCACGTTCACGACAGGGGCCGGCACCGGCGGCAGCACCGAAGACTCGGGCTTGTTGCCGCGGCGCACCAGCGCGCCCGGCGTGCCGACGCGGCCCTGGGCCTCGTCCATCTTCAGCAGCACGGCGTTGAGGCCGGCGAGCGAAAGGGTCCACTTCTTGCCGCCGTTGGCGGTCACCGTGGCGTCGTCGCCCTTGAGCAGTTCGGGCAGGACGGTGCGGACCTGGCTGTCGTCGAAGCTGGCGGTGCCCGCAGCCAGGCCCGAGACGGTGGCCTTGCCGACCTTGAAGCGCAGCGGGCCCTTGACGCCGTCGTCATCGCCGATCTGCAGCTGGATGTCTATTGCCGTGCCGGGCCCGGCCTTGCGGGTGATGAGCATCGACACCGGCTCGCTCGCCCCGCTTTCCGGCTGGTAACCGGCGGCGCGGCAGGTGCGCGTGTTGTCGCAGGCCAGCTCCCAGTCGTTGTGCGAGAACGAGACGGACTCCTTGTCGGCAGCTCCGGCGGACAACGCGGCGAGCGACAACGCCACAGCAGCGATGCAGGCAGATTTCATGAGCGCGACTTGCGGCGCAAACGGTACTGCTCCAGGAACTTCGCGATGCGGTTGATGGCCTCGCGCAGGTCGTCTTCGTGGGGCAGGAACACGATGCGAAAGTGGTCCGGCGTGGCCCAGTTGAAGCCGGTACCCTGCACCAGCATCACGCGGGTTTCCTTCAGCAGCTCGAGGAAGAACTGGCGGTCGTCCTCGATCGGATAGACCTCCGGGTCGAGCTTGGGGAACATGTAGAGCGCGGCGCTCGGCTTGACGCAGCTCACGCCCGGAATGGCGGTGATGAGCTCGTAGGCCAGGTCGCGCTGGCGGCGCAGGCGGCCGCCCTCGCACACGAGGTCGTTGATGCTCTGGTAGCCGCCGAGCGCCGTCTGGATCGCCCACTGGCCCGGCACGTTGGCGCACAAACGCATGTTCGAGAGCATGTTCAGGCCCTCGATGTAGTCCTGTGCGCTGCGCTTGTCGCCCGACACCACGAGCCAGCCGGCGCGATAGCCGCACGAACGGTAGCTCTTGGACAGCGAATTGAAGGTGAGCGTGAGCACGTCGGTCGACAGGCTGGCAATGGCGGTGTGCTTGACGCCGTCGTACAGCACCTTGTCGTAGACCTCGTCGGCGAAGATCACGAGACCATGCTCGCGCGCGATGGCCACGATGCTCTTGAGCAGGTCGTTCGAGTACAGCGCGCCGGTCGGGTTGTTCGGGTTGATGACCACGATGCCCTTGGTGCGGGGCGTGATCTTGGCGCGGATGTCGTCGAGGTTGGGCATCCAGCCGTTGGCCTCGTCGCACAGGTAGTGCACCGGCGTGCCGCCCGACAGGCTCGTGGAAGCAGTCCACAGCGGGTAATCAGGGGCCGGCAGCAGCAGTTCGTCGCCGTCGTTGAGCAGCGCGTTCGTGGACATGGCAATCAGCTCGCTGGCGCCATTGCCGAGATAGATGTCGTCGAGGGTGACGCCCGCAATGCCCTGCTTCTGCGTCTCGTGCATCACCGCCTTGCGCGCGGCGAAGACGCCCTTGCTGTCAGAGTAACCGGCCGAGGTGGGCAGGTTGCGGATCATGTCCTGCTGGATTTCCTCGGGGGCATCGAAGCCGAACACGGCCAGATTGCCGATGTTGAGCTTGATGATCTTCTGGCCGTCTTCTTCCATCTGCTTGGCGGCGTCCATGATGGGACCGCGGATGTCATAAAGAACGTTGGCCAGCTTGGCCGATTTCTTGAGCTGCTTCAAAAGGCCCTCCCGGGCGCGGGTTGCGGAGTTGCTTAACGAGTAGTCAAAGGCCCTTGCGAGCCCCGTGGCACTAGGGAAAACCTATAATTTGACCACAGTTCCCAGTGCCCAGATGAAGCTCCAGCCCGACAAATCCGACGCTCAGTCCCTCACCGCACACGGCCCCGGCTGGGTGGCAATCAACAACGAAAAAGTCGAAGGCAGCGTAGTGGTTGGCTCGCGCGGCGAGCGCTTCGAATGGAATTGTTCGAGCTTCGACCAGCTCGGCGCCGAACATTTCGCGCAATTGGCGGCCCTGGGTGCGGAATTGATCATTTTCGGCAGCGGAAACCGCATCCGCTTTCCCCAGCCCGCATGGCTGAAGCCCCTGATGGCGCAGCGCACCGGCGTCGAGACCATGGACACCGCGGCAGCCTGCCGAACCTACAACATCCTGGCCGGAGAAGGCCGGCACGTGATTGCCGCCCTGCTGGTCGAGAGCCCGGCGGGTGGCTGAGAGAGGTATTTTCGGGGTAAAATACCGGGTTGCGAACAGGCCCGCTACCCCAAAGTTAGCAACGACCAATCCTCCATTCCTTGAGCAAGTCCCGTCCGAAACGGGACGAGAGGGCTCGGGAACGGAATCTAACGGAGAAAACAAGTTTCATGGCGATCGTTGTCAACAAACCCATTCCTGAATTCGACGCCAACGCCACGGGCGGCCTCAAGGTCTCGAATACCTCGCATCTCGGCCACGTGCTGGTCATGTATTTTTACCCGAAAGATAACACTCCGGGTTGCACCACCGAAGCCATGCAGTTTCGCGACCGCTACAAGGACTTCGAAAAGGCCGGCGCCACGGTGTTCGGCGTGTCCCGCGACAACATGAAGTCGCACGACGAATTCAAGGCCAAGCTCGAACTGCCCTTCGAGCTCATCGCCGACACGGAAGAAAAGATGTGCCACATGTTCGGCGTGGTCAAGAACAAGATCATGTACGGCAAGAAAGTCAAGGGCATCGAGCGCAGCACCTTCCTGATCGGCGCCGACGGCATCCTGAAGGCCGAATGGCGCGGGCTCAAGGTTCCGGGCCATGTCGACGACGTGCTCAAGGCCGTCAAGGCGCTCAAGAAGGCTGCCTGACCGCCGCCCGGCGAGCCGGCCGTGCACTTTTCCGCTCTGGCGTGGGGAATGCCCAACGCAGCGCGTAAAGAGCCTCCGGCGCGTCATCTGCGGTGTGCATAATGGTTTCATGCCGTTGAGCTCCACGACCGCATCCCCCGAACAAAGCCGCCTTGGTCTTCAGGCGGCTTTTTCGTTTTCTGGTTCCCACTTTCTGCGAGCGATCTGACACATGCCACTGCCCCCCGCCCCCACGAAACGCGCTGCATTGCTCTCGCCGGACGCACTCGATGCGCCCGCCCGGTCCTCGCACAGGGGCTCGCGCCGTTCCGGCGATTCGCGCGCTGACGAAGCCACGGTGCACAGCCCGCAGCCGCTGGAATTGTTCGACAGCCTCGGCACTGAAGGCGCCGGCGGCGCCACCGTGCGCCCGACGCGCCGGGGCAGGTCCAAACCAGCGTCGGCCCCCGTGCCCGTGAACGCACCGCAGCCGGAGGCCATGGTGCAGGTCGAGACGAGGAAGGCGCCGGTCGTCGAAGTCACACCAGCTCCCGCTCCAGCGCCGCAAGCGCCGACGCGACCCAAGCGCAACAAGTCCAATGGACCGGCCAAGCTGTTCGTGCTCGACACGAACGTGCTGCTGCACGACCCCATGTGCCTGTTCCGCTTCGAGGAGCACGACATCTTCCTGCCGATGATCGTGCTGGAAGAACTCGACGGCCACAAGAAAGGCACCACCGAAGTCGCGCGCAACGGCCGCCAGACCAGCCGCACGCTCGATGCGCTGGCCGGCGCCCAGGACGCCGACATCGACAAGGGCCTGAAGCTCGACACCACCGGCCACCGCGAAGCCGGCGGCCGGCTGTTCTTCCAGACCGCCCCGCTCGACTACTCACTGCCGATCAGCCTGCCCCAGGGCAAGGCTGACAACCAGATCCTCGGCGTGGTGCACGCGCTGCGCGACGAGTACGCCAAGGACCGGCCGGGCAAACCGAAGCAGGAAGTGGTGCTGGTGTCGAAGGACATCAACATGCGCGTCAAGGCGCGCGCGCTGGGCCTTGCCGCCGACGACTACCAGAACGACAAGACGCTGGAAGACGGCGACCTGCTCTACGCCGGTTCGCTCGCACTGCCGCCCGACTTCTGGACCCGCCAGAGCAAGACGGTCGAAAGCTGGCAGAGCGGCAGCAATACCTTCTACCGAATCAGCGGTCCGCTGGTGCCCAACCTGTACATCAACCAGTTCGTGTACTTCGAGGCGCCCGGCGAGCCGAGCATGTACGCCCGCGTCACCGAAATCCGCGACAAGACCGCGGTGCTCAAGACGCTCAAGGACTACAGCTCGGGCAAGAACGCGGTCTGGGGCGTAAACACGCGCAACCGCGAGCAGAACTTCGCGATGAACCTGCTGATGGACCCCGAGATCGACTTCGTCACGCTGACCGGCACCGCCGGCACCGGCAAGACCCTGATGGCGCTGGCTTCCGGCCTCACGCAGGTGCTCGACGACCGCCGCTACACCGAGATCATCATGACCCGCGCCACCGTGAGCGTCGGCGAAGACATCGGCTTCCTGCCCGGCACGGAAGAGGAAAAGATGGGCCCCTGGATGGGCGCGCTCGATGACAACCTCGAGTTCCTGGCCAAGGGCGACGGCGGCGGTGCCGGCGAGTGGGGCCGCGCGGCCACCAACGAGCTGATCCGCAGCCGCATCAAGGTCAAGAGCATGAACTTCATGCGCGGACGCACCTTCCTCAACAAGTACGTGATCATCGACGAGGCGCAGAACCTGACGCCCAAGCAGATGAAGACGCTGATCACCCGCGCCGGCCCCGGCACGAAGATCATCTGCATGGGCAATCTCGCGCAGATCGACACGCCGTACCTGACGGAAGGCTCCTCGGGCCTGACCTTCGCGGTCGACAAGTTCAAGGGCTGGCCGCACGGCGGGCACATCACGCTGGCGCGCGGCGAACGCTCGCGGCTGGCGGATTTCGCCAGCGACGTGCTCTAAAACCAGCGGCACAGGCCGACACAAGCCCGCGCATGCTCCCCGGAGCATCGCGGGCTTTTTTTCGCCTGCGGTGACAGGCTACTGACAAGACGTTGTCAGTAGGCGGCTCGCACCATCAGGGCTCCTTCAACCGATACGAAAGAGAGCCCCAAAATGCAAAAACAGAACGCCATCAGCTGGTTCGAGATCCCGGTCGCCGACATGGACCGCGCCCAGGCCTTCTATGAGACTGTGCTGGCCCGCAAGCTGCGCCGCGAGAACTTCGGCGGCGAGACGCTGGCCGTGTTCCCCTACGACGATCCCGCCACGGGCGGTGCCCTGCAGGCCGGAGCCAACGCCAGCGCGCGCGCCGGCACGGGCATTCGCATCTACCTCGACTGCAACCCTGGCATCGACGCCGTGCTTGCGCGGGTCGAGGCCGCAGGCGGACAGATCGTGGCGCCCAAGTCCGCGCTGCCTCCCGGCATGGGCTTCATCGCCCACATGCGCGATACCGAAGGCAACGAAGTCGGCCTGCACGCGCTGGATTGATCCCGTCATGACGCAACGCAACTGGATCGCCGTAGCCAGCGCCGAGCACGCACGGCTCGGCCGCGATCATCGGCCGCTCGGCTTCATGCAGGTCGGCCACGGCAAGCATTCGCCGCTCAAGCGGCTCTCGGCGGGCGACCGCGTCGCCTACTATTCGCCGTCCACGGTGTTCGGGGGCACGGACAGGCTGCAGAGCTTCGTGTCGATCGGCGTCGTACAACCCGGCGAGCCGTATGAATTCGACATGGGCAACGGCTTCGTGCCCTGGCGGCGCGACGTGGCCTATGCAGCCGGGCACGAGGCGCCGATCGCACCGTTGATCGAGCGCCTGGCCTTCATCGAGAACCCCAAGCAATGGGGCTACAAGTTTCGCTTTGGCATGTTCGACGTCACCGACGCCGACATGAAGCTGATCGCCCAGGCCATGAAGGCCGATCTGAAAACACTGTCGCTTTGAGGAGAAGCCCCCCCTATGGAACCTACCCGCCAACACCAGGATGCCTTTCACGTCGCGGGCCTCACCATCCGCACCACCAACCACGAAGAGAACGACCCCGCGACCGCCCGCATCGGCAAGCTGTGGGGCCGCTTCTTCGGCGAAGAGACTTACGCATCGACGCCGGACCGCACCGGCGACATCCGCATCTTCAGCGTCTACTCGGCCTACGAGTCCGACGCCCACGGCGCCTTCGACGTGACGGCGGGTGTCGCCGTCTCGGGTGGCCAAGACAGTCTGGCCGTCGAGGCTGGCGACTACCTTGTATTCACCGGCCAGGGAGAGATGCCGCAGATGGTCATCGCCACATGGCAGCGCATCTGGCAGTATTTCGAGGCACACCCGGAAGTCGCGCGCCGCTACCGCAGCGATTTCGAAGCCTACGAAGGGCCGGACAAGGTGGCGATCCACATCGGAGTTTCATGAGCCCCAAGAAGAGCTGGCGCGACAGGTTGGCCAGCTACCCTCACCTGCCGAACGTCAAGGAGATTCCCGCCGCCATGCGCCCTCGGCGCGGCGAAGGGACCATCGCCACGCCGTCGCCGCGGGAGGTGGAAGCCGCGATGCGCAGCATTCCAGAAGGCCGACTCGCAACGGTGATGGGTATCGGCGAAGACATCGCGCTGCGCCACCAGGCGACCATCGGCTGCACAGTGACCACGGCGATCTTCGCGCACATGGTCGCGCATGCGGCCGAGGAGGCAGCAAGGACGGAAGAGCGAACGCCCTACTGGCGCACCCTCAAGGTCGGCGGCGAGCTCAACCCCAAGTACCCCGGTGGCATCGAGGCGCAGATGTCGAAGCTCGAAGGCGAAGGCCACACGGTTGTGCAGCGCGGCAAGCGCTACTTCGTCGAAGACTTCGCGAAGAAGCTCACCGGAACACGCTGATGCGCCGCGCAGACCGCCTGTTCCAACTCGTGCAGCTCATCCGCGGGCGTCGGCTGACCACGGCCGCGTTCCTGGCGCAGCGCCTCGAAGTGTCGGAGCGCACGGTGTACCGCGACGTGGCCGACTTGCAGCATCAAGGCGTGCCCATCGAGGGCGAGGCGGGCGTGGGTTATCGACTGGGCGCCGGCTTCGAGCTGCCACCGCTGATGTTCACGCAGGACGAGGCCTCGGCCCTGGTGGCCGCAGCGCGGCTCGCACAGAGCTGGGTCGATCCAGCGCTGGCACGCGACATCGAGACCGGGCTGGGCAAGATTCTGTCGGTGCTGCCGCCGGCGGCGCGCGTCTCGGCCGAAGCTCTGGCGCTCTACGCCCCCGCGATGGGCCTGGACAAAACCCTGCGCACGCGGCTGCAGACGCTGCGCGAAGCGGTGCAGTCGCACAACAAGCTGCTGCTGCAGTACCACGACGTATCGGGCGACGCCAGCGAACGCACGGTGCGGCCGCTCGGCTGCTTCTATTGGGGCAAGGTCTGGACGCTCTCGACCTGGTGCGAACTGCGCAATGACTTCCGGGGCTTTCGCCTGGATCGCATGGACACGATCGAGGTGCTGCCCGAGCGCTTCCGCGACGAGCCGGGCAAGACGCTGGCAGACATGCTTCGACAGATGAAGGCCGAGACGGCGCAGGGCAAGGTGGTGCCGCAGAAGCCATCGGACTCGCCGCCCTGGTCCGGCAACGGCTCCAGCTGACGACCTTCCGCGCCGGCTCAGTACTCGTCGTTGTGGCTGTAGCCCACCAGGTTCTCGAACTTGGTGATCGGCTTCAGGAAGGCCAGCTTGATGGTACCGGTCGGGCCGTTCCGGTGCTTGCTGATGATCACCTCGGCCACGCCCGGCTCCTTCGACTCCTTGTTGTAGTAGTCGTCGCGGTAGATGAACATGATGATGTCCGCGTCCTGCTCGATGGCGCCGGATTCGCGCAAGTCGCTCATCATGGGGCGCTTGTCGGTGCGGCTTTCAACGCCGCGGCTGAGCTGCGACAGCGCGATCACCGGGCACTTCAGTTCCTTGGCCAGCATCTTCAGGCCGCGCGAGATTTCGCCCACGGCGGTGGCGCGGTTCTCGTCGCCCGAAGTGCTGGTCGACATCAGCTGCAGGTAGTCGACCACGATCAGGCCCAGGCGCCCGTACTGGCGCGCGAGGCGGCGCGCGTTGGCGCGCAGTTCGCTGGTCGAGAGGCCAGGCGTTTCGTCGATGTGCAGCGACACGGTGCGCAGCTTCTCGATGGCCTCGGTCAGGCGCGGCCACTCTTCGTCGCTGAGCTTGCCAGTGCGCAGGTGGCCCTGGTCGATACGGCCGATGGAACCCACGATACGCACTGCCAACTGCGCGGCGCCCATTTCCATCGAGAACACCGCCACCGGCAGACCTTCTTCGAGCGCCACGTGCTCGGCGATGTTGATCGCGAGCGAGGTCTTCCCCATTGAGGGACGCGCAGCCAGCACGATCATGTCGCCCGGCTGCAGGCCCGAGGTCATCTTGTCGAAGTCGTTGAAGCCGGTGCGCACGCCCGTGATGTCGTTCGGGTTCTCGGCCATTTCCGTCACGCGGTCGAGCAGTTCGACCACCAGGGCATCCATGCTCTGGAAGCCCTGCTTCATCCGCGTGCCTTCTTCGCCGATGTTGAAGATCTTCTGCTCGGCTTCGTCGAGGATCTTGTCGACCGCCTTGCCCTGCGGATTGAAGGCGTTGGTCGCGATCTCGTCGCTGGCGGAAACCAGTTTGCGCAGGATCGAGCGCTCGCGCACGATCTCGGCGTAGCGGCGGATGTTGCTCGCGCTGGGCACGTACTGCGCGAGCGAATTCAGGTACACCAGCCCGCCGATGTCGTCGGCCTTGCCGAGATTCTGCAGCTGCTCGTAGACGGTGATCACGTCGGCCGGCTTGCTGGCGTTGATCAGCCCACCGATGGCGGCGTAGATCAGCTTGTGTTCGTGGCGGTAGAAGTCGCCGTCAACCAGCAGGTCGCCCATGCGGTCCCAGGCGCCGTTGTCGAGCAGCAGGCCGCCGAGCACACTGGATTCGGCCTCGATGGAATGAGGCGGAATGCGCAGTTGAGCAACCTGGCGATCGGCCGACGGATCATTGTCGGCATAGGAGAAAACGGCGGACATGGACTTCCCTTGCAACCCTGCATGCTAAGCCGCGCGCGCCGATGCGCGTGTGGACAAGGTTGTGAATAAACGGTGATCTTCCAGTGCAATCGACTGGAAAACTCGGGCGCAGAAAAAGAAAAGCCGCCCGAAGGCGGCTTTTGCTGCAGCGCACAGGCGCTGTGGACGATCAGGCGGTTTCGCCGTAGACCGTCACGGTGATGTCGACCACCACGTCGGTGTGCAGGGCCACGCTCACGGTGCTGTCGCCAACGACCTTGATCGGGCCGTTGGGCAGGCGCACTTGCGACTTGGCAACCTTGTAGCCTTGCTTGCCCAGTTCTTCGGCGATGTCGCCGTTGGTGACCGAGCCGAACAGACGGCCGTCAACGCCAGCCTTTTGCGTCAGCTTGATGGTCGTGCCACCGAGCTTTTCGCCTTGAGCTTGCGATTCGGCCAGCTTGGCGGCCGCAGCCTTTTCGAGTTCAGCGCGCTTGGCTTCGAATTCGGCCTTGTTGGCGGCGGTAGCGCGGCGGGCGCGGCCCGTCGGAATCAGGAAGTTGCGTGCGTAGCCGTCCTTGACCTTGACGATGTCGCCCAGGGCACCGACGTTGACAACCTTGTCCAGAAGAATGATTTGCATGGTGTCGACTCCTTAGACGCGGTGCTGGTCGCTGTACGGCACCATGGCCAGGAAGCGCGCGCGCTTGATAGCGGTGTTCAGCTGGCGTTGGTAGATCGCGCGCGTGCCGGTCAGGCGGGCGGGGATGATCTTGCCGTTTTCGCTGATGAAGTCACGCAGCGTGTCGATGTCCTTGTAGTCGATTTCCTCGACGCCAGCGACGGTGAAGCGGCAGAAGCGCTTGCGCTTGAACAGCAGCGACTGGGTGTTGCGCTTCGGGCGCTTGTCTTTGTTGAATTTCTTGAACGTGGCCATTTGGGGACCTCTTGTCGAAAATTAATCTTGCTGAAAATCCTGGATGTGCAGGACCGGATGCTTGCCGTTGCCCGGTGTCGCGAGAAAGCCCTGAAAACGCCAGAGACTTCCCATCGACTGCCTTGCGAGCCGTTCGGCGATGGCGCCGAAGGCAACGGCCTTGAGGGCCGTCTTCACCTGCCTGGGTTTACCTGCCTCCTGGAGCGTCGACTCGTGTTCGAGCTTCAGGTCTATGGCTGGCAAGCCGGCTGGCGTGAATCGCAATGCTCCGAGTTCGGCAACGGAGGCGGTCAGCAGAAGCTGGTTGACCCCGGTTGCCGCAGCGGCAGCAGTCACGCCATCAGTTGTTGTTGGCGGCGTATTCGGCCTGCTGGGCCTTGCGAGCCTCTTCGCGCTCGACCGTCTTCATCATCGACGAAGGACCGGTTTCGGCCTTCTTCTTCTGAACGGTCAGGTGGCGCAGCACGGCGTCGTTGAACTTGAACGCGTGTTCGAGTTCGCCCATCACGGTTTGCTCAGCTTCGATGTTGACGCACAGGTAGTGGGCCTTGTTGAGCTTGTTGATCTGGTAAGCCAGCTGACGACGGCCCCAGTCTTCAACGCGGTGGATCTTGCCGCCGCCGGCCGTGATCAGGCCCTTGTAGCGCTCCAGCATGGCCGGAACTTGTTCGCTCTGATCCGGGTGGATCAGCAAAATGATTTCGTAGTGACGCATGGCACTCCTTGTGGATTCTTCCGAGGAAGAGGAAAAGCCACCTGCAGCGTCGGGCGCAGTGTGGCAAGGCAAAGCCAGCGATTATAGCCCTGTAGAGCGCACTTCGGCAAGCCACCTCAGTCGTTGAGGGCCTTGTCCAGGGCGGCGGCCTTCTCCGGGCCCACCGCGGCGCGGATCTTGGGCGCCAGCGCCAGGAGGTCTTCATAGCTCGTCGTGCCCTCGACCTGCAGGTTGAGCCGGAAGCCCATCAGGCCCAGGCTGCCGGTGAGCTGCGTGGCGATGGGATAGGCGTCCTTGTAGCGCTGCTGCTTGCTGCGCCCGGAGGAGCCCACAGCGGGAGCAGCGGGTGCAGCCGGCGCGACCGTTTTCGCCACTGCCTCAGCGGATGCGCCTCCGGCGGCCGGCGATGCTGCACTGCCCTCCGCCGGCTCGAGCAGCCCCAGCGCCACCATCTGATCGATGTCTTCGCGGGCAATGCCCATGCCGTTGGCCAGCACCTCGTCGACCGAGCGCTTGCCGTCGAACAGGATGAAGGCCGAGCGCTGGCGCGGCGACAGAGGGACCGAGCGGTCCTTGAGAACCTGATGGCCCGTTTGCGTCTTGACAAGAATCATGGTGGTCTTCCCTTCCGGGATGCGCCCGTGAATCTCACAAGTCTGGCATCAATTACGCAATTCGTTTCAATAACACCCCACCGTCGCGGGAATCCCCCCATGGGGATTTCCGCAGTCCGGGCTTCAGCGCTTGGCGAGCTGCTGCCAGGTGTCGATCACGCTGTCGGGGTTCAGGGAAATCGATTCGATCCCCTCCTCCGCCAGCCACAGCGCGAAGTCCGGGTGGTCGCTGGGGCCCTGGCCGCAGATGCCCACGTACTTGCCCTCGGCCTTGCAGGCCTTGATGACGCGGCTCAGCAGCGCCTTGATGGCCGGATCGCGTTCGTCGAAGTCGGCTGCCAGCAGCTCGAGGCCCGAGTCGCGGTCCAGGCCCAGCGTGAGCTGGGTCAGGTCGTTCGAGCCGATCGAGAAGCCGTCGAAGAACTTCAGGAACGCCTCGGGCAGGATGGCGTTGCTCGGCACCTCGCACATCATGATCAGCTTGAGGTCGTTCTCACCGCGCTTCAGGCCGTGTTCGCCCAGCAGCGTGGTCACGCGCTCGGCCTGGCCCAGGGTGCGCACGAAGGGCACCATGATCTGCACGTTGGTCAGGCCCATGTCGTTGCGCACGCGCTTCAGCGCTTCGCACTCCATGGCAAAGGCCTCGCCGAAATCGGCGCTCAGGTAGCGCGCGGCGCCACGGAAGCCCAGCATCGGGTTTTCTTCTTCCGGCTCGTAGCGGCTGCCGCCGATCAGTTTGCGGTACTCGTTCGACTTGAAGTCCGAGAGGCGCACGATAACCTTCTTGGGCCAGAAGGCCGCCGCGATGGTCGCGATGCCTTCGGCAACCTTGTCGACGTAGAAGGCGCGCGGCGAGGCGTGGCCGCGGGCCACCGACTCGACAGCCTTCTTCAGGTCGTTATCGACGTTCGGATAGTCGAGGATCGCCTTCGGGTGCACGCCGATGTTGTTGTTGATGATGAACTCGAGCCGCGCGAGGCCCACGCCGTGGTTCGGCAGCTGCGCGAAGTCGAAGGCGAGCTGGGGGTTGCCCACGTTCATCATCAGCTGGATGTCGATTTCGGGCATCACGCCGCGCTGCACTTCGGTCACTTCGGTTTCGAGCAGGCCGTCGTAGATGAAGCCGGTGTCGCCCTCGGCGCAGCTCACCGTGACCAGCGTGCCGTCTTTCAGCAGGTCGGTGGCGTCGCCGCAGCCGACCACGGCCGGAATGCCCAGTTCGCGCGCGATGATGGCCGCGTGGCAGGTGCGCCCGCCGCGGTTGGTGACGATGGCGGCAGCGCGCTTCATCACGGGTTCCCAGTTGGGGTCGGTCATGTCGGTGACGAGCACGTCGCCGGCCTGGACCTTGTCCATCTCGCTGATGTTGTGCACCAGCCGCACGGGGCCGGTGCCGATCTTCTGGCCGATGGCACGGCCCTCGGCCAGCACGGCACCTTTGCCCAGCAGCTTGTAGCGCTGCTCGGCCTTGCCCTGCTGCTGGCTCTTCACGGTTTCGGGACGCGCCTGCAGGATGTAGAGATGGCCGTCGGTGCCGTCCTTGCCCCACTCGATGTCCATCGGGCGGCCATAGTGCTCTTCGATGACCAGCGCGTACCTGGCCAGCTGCTCGACGTCGGCGTCGCTCAGCGAATAGCGGTTGCGCTGCTCGGCCTTGACGTCGGTGGTCTTCACCAGCTTGCCGGTCGCCTTTTTTTCTTCAGGCGTGGCGAACTCCATCTGGATCAGCTTGGAACCCAGGTTGCGGCGGATGACGGCCTTCTTGCCGGCGCGCAGCGTCGGCTTGTGCACGTAGAACTCGTCGGGGTTCACGGCGCCCTGCACCACCGTTTCGCCCAGGCCGTAGCTGGAGGTGATGAACACCACGTCCTCGAAGCCCGATTCGGTGTCGATGGTGAACATCACGCCGGCGGCGCCGAGGTCGGAGCGCACCATTCGCTGCACGCCGGCCGACAGCGCGACCACGTCGTGCTCGAAGCCCTTGTGCACGCGGTAGCTGATGGCGCGGTCGTTGTAGAGGGAGGCAAACACCTCCTTCATCTTGTGCAGCACGTCGTCAATGCCGACCACGTTCAGGAAGGTTTCCTGCTGGCCCGCGAAGGAAGCGTCGGGCAGGTCTTCAGCGGTGGCCGACGAGCGCACGGCGAACGAGGCGGCGGGGTTGCCCGAGCTCAGCGTGGCAAAGGCCTCGCCAATGGCCTTCTGCAGGTCGGCCGGGAACGGCTGGGCCTCGACCATGGCGCGGATCTCGGCGCCGGCGGTGGCCAGTGCGCGCACGTCCTCGGTGTCCAGCGCGGCAAGCCGCTTGCTGATCTTGTCGGCCAGGCCGTCGTGGGCCAGGAACTGGCGGAATGCGTGCGCCGTGGTCGCGAAACCGGTGGGCACCCGCACGCCCTGCGGCAGCTGCGAGATCATTTCGCCGAGGCTGGCGTTCTTGCCGCCAACCGCCTCGACGTCGGTCATTCTCAGGTTTTCAAACGGTACGACCAGGGCGGTCGCGTCGAAAAGTGCAGACATGGGGAAGCTCCAGAAGTTGAAACCAGTGCCGCATGCAGACGGCGCGGCACGATCGTTGTCGTTGCTTTGGGTGCGGGCGCGGTGTGCATGGAAAGAATTGGGGCTGGGAAGCGGATTCCCGATAATGGCCCGGATTGTAGGCGTGGCAAGGTTGCCCGCGCCGCAGGACAAGGCCGCATGACCACGCATTCACGCACTGTTTTCTTCATTTCCGACGGTACGGGCATCACCGCCGAAACCTTCGGTAACGCCGTTCTCGCCCAGTTCGAGATGAAACCGCGCCATGTCCGACTACCTTTTACCGACACGGTCGACAAGGCCCACCAGGCGGTACGGCAGATCAACCACACGGCTGAACTCGAGGGCGTGCGCCCCATCGTCTTCACCACGCTGGCCAACATGGACGTGCTGGAAGTGATCGAAACCGGCTGCAAGGGCATGTTGCTGGACATGTTCGGCACCTTCGTGCGGCCACTCGAAATCGAGTTGGCCGTGAAGTCGAACCACCGGATCGGCCGTTTCAGCGACGTCAGCAAGAGCAAGGAATACAACGACCGCATCGCCGCGATCGACTTCAGCCTGCAGCACGACGACGGCCAGAGCAACCGTGACCTGGAAGGCGCCGACGTGATCCTGGTGGGCGTGAGCCGCAGCGGCAAGACGCCAACCTCGCTCTACCTGGCAATGCAGCACGGCCTGAAGGCGGCCAACTACCCGCTGATTCCGGAAGATTTCGACCGCCGGCAGCTGCCGCCGGCCCTGATTCCGCATCGCAAGAAGATCTTCGGCCTGACCATCCAGCCTGAGCGGCTCAGCGAAATCCGCAACGAGCGCCGGCCGAATTCGCGCTACGCCAGCCTGGAGAACTGCCGCCACGAGGTGAGCGAAGCCGAGGCGATGATGCGGCGCGCCGGCATCCGCTGGCTGTCGACGACCACCAAGTCGATCGAGGAAATCGCGACCACGATCCTGCAGGAGCTGCGGCCCGAGCGACTGGTCTACTGAGGCTGATTGCTATCTTTTGGATAGCAAGCAGCGACATCAGCGACAAAAGCTACCCGAAAAGGTACTGGACCGTGCCGTCCGCGCTTGTCACAGGCTGGCACGGCGTGCCCCAGACCGCCTCGATCAGCCCCGGCTGGAGCACTTCGGCTGCCGCTCCCTGCATCAGCCCGCCCGAAGCGCCGCCCAGCACCACCACCTCGTCGGCATAGCGCCGCGCCAGGTTCAGGTCGTGCAGCACGGCCACCACGCCCACGCCGCGCGCGGCCCAGGCGCGCAGCAGGCGCATCGCGGAATGCTGGTGCGCGAGGTCCAGCGCCGCGGTGGGCTCGTCGAGCAGCAGCCAGCGGCTCGCGCCGTCGGGCCGCGGATGCCACAGCTGGGCCAACGCCCGCGCCATGTGGGCCCGCGCCTTCTCGCCGCCCGACAGGGTGTTGAGGATGCGCGGCGCCAGCGCCGATACATCGGTCAGCCCCATCGCCTCGTCGACGATCTCATCTTCGTCGCGGCCCGGCGAGCGGCGGTGCGGGTAGCGGCCCAGCGCCACGATCTCCTGCGCGGTGAAATCGAAGGCGACCGCGCTCTCCTGCGGCATCAGCGCCCGGCGCAGCGCCAGTGCCGGCATGCCGTGGTCTTCGAGCGGACGGCCATCGAGCGTCACCCTGCCCCGTGTCGGCGCCCGCTGGCCGGCCAGCACCGAGAGCAGCGTCGACTTGCCAGCGCCGTTGGGTCCGAGGATGGCCGTCACCCGGCCCGGCGCCAGGTGGACCGAAGCGTCGGCGAGCAGCGTCTTCGCCCCAACGCGGACCTCGACACTGGCGCAGCACAGCGCCATCGGATCGCGTGGCAACGTCGCCGCAGTCATATGCGCCCCTTGAAGTGCCGCAGCATCCACAGGAACATCGGCACGCCGATGAACGCGGTGAGCACGCCCAGCGGTAGCTCGGCCGGCGCCATCACCGTGCGTGCCACCGTGTCGGCAGCCAGCACCAGCGCCGCTCCCAGCAGCGCCGACGCCGGCAACACCACGCGGTGATCAGGCCCCGCCACCATGCGCACCCAGTGCGGCGCGATCAGGCCGATGAAGCCGATGATCCCGGTCGTCGCCGTCACCGCCCCCACGGCCACGGCCGTGACGACAATCGCGCGCCGCTTGATGCGTTCGACGTCCACGCCAAGCAGCGCCGCCTGCGCCTCGCCCAGCGCAATGGCGTTCAACGGCGCCGCCAGCGACCGCGCCGCCACGCACGACAGCAGCACCGCCACGCCGACCAGCAACACGGCACTCCAGCGCGCCCCACCCAGGCTGCCCAGCAGCCAGAACTGCAGGCTGCGCAGTTGCTCGTCGGTCGCCATCACGCTGAGAAAACCGAGCCCCGCACCCGCCAGCGCGTTGACCGCGATGCCCGCCAGCAGCATCAGCGCCATGCGCGTGCCGCCTTCGCTGCGCGACAGGCCGTAGATCAGCAAGGTCACCGACAGCCCGCCGCCGAACGCCATGAGCACCAGCGTCCAGCTGCCAAGCGTGCGCGGCAGCACGGGCCACAGCCATGCGCCGAGGATGATCGTGACACCCGCCGCCAGCGCCGCTCCACTGCTGATGCCAACAAGCCCAGGGTCGGCCAGCGGATTGCGGAACAGCCCCTGCATCAGCGTGCCCGCCATGCCGAGCCCCGCGCCCGCCGCCACGCCGAGCACGAGGCGCGGCAGGCGGATGTTGAGAAACACCAGGTGCTCGGGCGATTTGTCGGCCCCTTGCCCTAGCGAGGTCAGCACGCCCCAGAGTTGCGGCAGGCTGATGGCATACGCCCCCGAAACGGCCCCCACCACGAAGGCGGCGACGAGCAGCAGCGCACTGCCGCCCAGCACGGCCTGTGCCGAGAAGCGCTGGCTCATGCGGTGGCAGCCAGGAATTTTTCGTGCAGTTCGGCGATGGCCGCGGGCATGCGCGGGCCGAAGCCCAGCAGCAGCAAGGCGTCCTGCGTGATCAGGCTGCGCTTCTTGAACGCCGGCGTGAGCGCAAGCTCGGGCCGCTGCCAGAACTTGTCGACGCCGCCGTGGGCTTCGATGCTTTGCGTGCTCGTGAGAATGATGTCGGGCGCGGCGCTGGCCATGGCTTCGGCGGTCATCGGCCTGTAGCCCTGGAAGCCGCCGAGCACGTTGGCGCCCCCCGCAAAGCCGATCACCGAATGCGCGGCGGTCTTCTCGCCCGAAACCTGCGGGCTGGCGCTGTGCGACAGCACGAACAGCACGCGCGGCTTGCGCCCCTTCGAGGCTGCGGCCACGCGCTGTTGCACCTGGTTCCATTCGGCATCGAGCTTCGCCTGCAGCTCGCGCGCCTGCGCCTCGCGCGCGGCGGCGCGGCCGACGGCCTGCACCTTGCGCTGCACCTCGCCCCAGCTGTGGTCGGCCTCGATGATCTCGACCTTGACGCCCGCACCGCGAACCTGGTCGAGCACCACGGCGGGACCCGACTCGTTGGTGGCGATGATCGCGTCAGGCTTCAGCGACAGCAGGCCCTCGGCCGACAGCTGGCGCATGTAGCCGACCTTTGGCGTCGCGCGCGCGGCGGCGGGATACAGGCTGGTGGTGTCGGTGCCGACGAGCTGCACTTCCGCGCCCAGCAGGTAGACGACTTCGGTGATCGCGCCGCTGACGGTCACGAGCTTGGGCAGCTTCGCCTCCTGTGCGAACAGGGGCAGCGCGGCGGTGCCCAGCGACGAGGCGCCGAGCAGGCGCAGCACGTCGCGGCGATGCAGCGGAAAGCGGGCGTTCATTTCGTGAAAGGCGGTCATGGAGCTTCGGTCGTGGATTGAAGACGCGGCAGCTCGCGCACGATGCGCCGCCACTCCTCGCGCTCCGGCATGCCGGGCTTGCGCGCGCCGAAGAACATCGCCATCAACTCGCCCTGCTGGTCGAAGGCTTCGACCGATGTCACGACGCCGTCGCTGGTCGGCTTCTCGACGATCCAGACGCTGGCGATGCGGTCTTCGCGCATGTGCAGGTTGAAGCCCGGGTCGAGCACGTTGAGCCAGCGCATCGGCGTTGCGTTCTCGCCGTGGCCCTTCATTTCCATCGGCTCGATGCGCACCACCGGGCCGGAGTGGATCTGGATGCAGCCCGGGCTGCCCACGAACACCATGATCGGCGTGCCGTCGAACGCGGCTTCGTTCAGCAGGTCGCTGATGGCGCTCAGTTCAGCGCGCTGAGTGAACTCGCCTTCGGTCAGGCGAAAGCTCTGCTGGCGCTCCACGCCGAACTTGTTCAGCAGGCCGAAGAACTCGTGCGTGTCCTGCATGCCGCGCCAGGCTTCGGCGAGGCCACCGGTGTCGATGGCGCTGTCCTCGCGTGGTACAGCTTTGTCTTCGGGCGCGGCGAACACCACGGGCTCGTCCGGCGCAGTGAAGCTGTCGATGACCGACTGGAAGGCATCACGATCGGTGGCGTCGCGCACGAAGATCTTGTGCACGGCCACGCCCTGCGCATTGAAGAACTGCAGGCTCAGCGAAGGCGACACACCCGGGTTGGCCGCTGCCTCGCTCACCGCGAAGCCCGCATGCCAACGGCTGAAGAACAGCCGCAGGTCGATGGCCTCGCCCAGTGCGATCCCCATCGCGTCGCTGCCCGACACCTTTTCATAGACGCCGGTCTTCTCGTGCACCGTGGTCTCATTGCGCGTGAGCGCAAGCACGGGGCCGCACAGCTCCAGCGCCTGCAGCAGTTCGACCCATGGGCCGCGCAGGCGCGTGGCGTGCAGGGCCTTGTCGTGCGTGCCCGTGTGTGCGGCCACGGCCGCGCCTTCGGACAGGTCCATGGCTGCGGCGGCGTCCTTGTGGCGCATGCCCCTGGCGCGCAATGCGGCGAATCGGTCTCGGATGTCTTCGGCGTTCATCGGGTTTCCTTGTCTTGTCGTGAAATCGGCGGCTCGCTGGGGTCAGAAGTCCGCCACGAGCGACACGTTGAAGCTGCGGCCCGGCTGGGTATAGGCGTCGCGGATCGTCGAGGTCGAGGTCAGCCCGCGCACGTCGCTCCACATCCAGTAGCGCTTGTTGGTGAGATTGACGATTGCCGCGTTCAGGCGCAAGTCCTTGCGGATGCGCCACTGTGCGCTCAGGTCGAAGGTGGTGGCAGCGGGCGCCCGGAACTGGGTGCCGGTCGTGACCTCGGTGCTGTCGATGTCCGACCACTTCTTGCGCGCGTGATTCACGGCGTCGAGGCGCACGCTCCACACCGGCGCCTGGTACTTGACGCCGACGCTGGCCTTGCTCGGGTCGATCGAGTTGAGCGGGCGGTTGTTGGTGCGGTCGCGTCCGCGCGTCTGGCCGTAGGCAAAAGGCACGGAGAAGCCGTTGCCGTTGTCGGTGAAGTCGAGCTCGCCCTTGATCTCGAAGCCGCTGATGCGTGCGCGCCCGATATTGACCGACTGGAAGGTCGCCGGATTGGTACGCGAGCCGAACACGCCACCGACCTGGCGGTCGTTCTCGATCAGGTCCTTGTAGTCGCCGGTGAACGCGGCCACGTCGAAGCTCAGCACGCCGGTGCGTCCGCGCACGCCGAGTTCGATGTTCTGGCTCTTCTCGGGCTTGAGATTCGGGTTGGGAATCGTCCTGTAGCCCGAGATCACGTTCTCGAAGAAGTTGTTGACCTGGAACGCGTTGGGCGCCTTGAAGCCAGAGGCGTAGTTGCCGTACACGCTCCATTGCGGCGTTGCGCGGAACAGCACGCCGAGCTTGGGCGATACGGCCGAGCCCGAGAGCGACACGGCCTGCGCGCCAAAGCCCGCCTGCTTCGCGTCGAGTGAGAAGCGGTCGAAGCGGATGCCCGGCGTGATGCTCCAGCGGTCGTGGATGAACTCGTCCTGCACGTAGAACGCGGACGAGGTCTCGCGCGTGTCGGGGAAGCGCTTGAGCGGATAGGTCTCGCCGGCCGGAGGCACCAGGCCGGTCTGCAGGTTCTCGACGTTGGTGCGCGTGTAGTCGAAGCCGTAGGTGATCTTCTGTGCCCAGTCGCCCGTGCGCACGGTCTTGTCGGCCTGCAGGCCGAACTGCCATGTGCTTTCGTCGTAGGTGACGTCGCGTGTGCGGTCGGCGGCGGTGAAGCGGTCTTCGTAGATGAACTCGCGCGACTTCGCCTTCTGGTAGCTCACCACGGCGAGCAGGCTGTCGGCCATGAGGGAGTTCAGGCGCAGGCGGCCGTCGTAGGTGAAGCGGTCGCGCTGCAGATCGTTCTTGGCGTTGAGGCCGATTACCGAAGTGGACGCATACGGCGGCTTGGCGACGCCCGAGAGCAGGTCGTAGCGGCTGGTCTTCTCGATGTGCTCGAGGGTGAAGCCGTGGCGCTGGTCGGCATTGGGCGTGAGGATGACCTTGGCAAGCAGCGCCTTGTTGCGGTCACGCTCGGGGTTGGGCGTGGTGCGGTCGACGTTGGCAGCGTTGTTGGCGCCCATGTTCTCCAGCGCGCTGGAGCGGCCCATGTTGGCTGAGATGAGCCACTGCAGCGTGTCGTTGGCCTTGCCCGCGAGGGTGACGCCGCCGTGCGTGCCGTTGTCGTCGCCGCTGTAGCCGATGCTGGCGCTGCCGCCGAAGCTCTTGCCGTCGCGCAGATAGGACGACGGATCGCGCGTGATGAAGTTCACCAGGCCTGCCAGGCCGTCGGAGCCGTAGAGCGCGGAGGCCGGGCCCTTGATGATCTCGATGCGCTCGACGAGGCCGATGTCGAAGTAGTCGCGCCCGAACGCATTGGCGCTGAAGACGTAGCTGCGCGGCGTGCGGATGCCGTCCGTCAGCAGCAGCACGCGGTTGCCGTCGAGGCCGCGGATGTTGAAGCCTGCATTGCTGTCGCGGCCGGTGTTGCCCTGCGCGAGGCCGAAGCGCGCGGGGGCGCGCTTGACGGACACGTTGGGCAGGTCGCGCACCGCGTCGCGGATGTCGGTGATCTGCTTCGATTCGATGTCGTCGCGGTTGATGACCTCGGTGCTCACCGGAAGATCGTCCCTTGCCTGCTCTGAGCGCGAACCGCTCACCACCACTTCATTGAGCGCCGCGACACGCTGGGCCCACGAGGGTGCCGAAAGACCGAGCCCGGAGGCGATCAGGCACGGCAGGAGAGCGAGGCGATGGGAGGGACGTCGGTTGAGTTTGGAGGCCACGAAAAAAGGTCCAGAAACAGTTAAAGAACTGCTTGCTGGACCTTCGGGCGCAGAAGACTGCGCGAACGACCTGGCTGGCAATGAAGGGCTGTCGCCCGAGCTTTTTATTGTATAAGAATAATTCTCATTGAAACAACTTAAGGCTTACTCATGCAGGGGCCGATGTGCGGATCAGATGGTCGAACGCACCGAGCGCCGCCTTCGCGCCGTCGCCGGCCGCGATGATGATCTGCTTGAACGGCACCGTGGTGGCATCACCCGCCGCGAACACGCCCGGCACAGAGGTCTGGCCGCGCGCGTCGACGATGATTTCGCCGTGCTTCGACAGCTCGACCGTGCCCTTGAGCCAGTCAGTGTTCGGCACGAGGCCGATCTGGATGAACACGCCTTCGAGCTCGACCTTCTTCAGCTCGCCCGTGGCGCGGTCCTTGTAGACCAGGCCGTTGACCTTCTGGTCGCCGGTGATCTCGGTGGTCTGTGCGTTGGTGAACACGTCAACGTTCTTCAGGCTCCTGAGCTTGCGCTGCAGCACGGCGTCGGCGCGCAGTTGCGTGTCGAATTCGATCAGCGTGACGTGGCCCACGATGCCGGCCAGGTCGATCGCCGCTTCGACGCCCGAGTTGCCGCCACCGATCACAGCGACGCGCTTGCCCTTGAACAGCGGACCGTCGCAGTGCGGGCAGTAGGCCACGCCCTTGTTCTTGAACTCGTGCTCGCCGGGCACGTTGATGTTGCGCCAGCGTGCGCCGGTCGAAATGATGACCGACTTGCTCTTGAGCGACGCGCCGCTTTCGAGCTGCACCTCGATGAGGTCGCTGCCGGGCACCAGGGCCTTTGCGCGCTGCAGATTCATGATGTCGACCTCGTAGTCGCGCACATGCTCTTCGAGCGCGTGGGCGAACTTCGGTCCTTCGGTTTCCTTGATCGAGATGAAGTTCTCGATGCCCAGGGTGTCGAGCACCTGGCCGCCGAAACGCTCGGAGGCAACGCCGGTGCGGATGCCCTTGCGCGCTGCGTACACCGCAGCTGCCGCGCCGGCAGGGCCGCCGCCGACGATCAGCACGTCGAACGGGTCTTTGGCGGCGATCTTCTTCGCTTCGCGCTCGACGCCGCTGGTGTCGATCTTGGCGAGGATTTCCTCCAGGCTCATGCGGCCCTGGCCGAACTCGGTGCCGTTGAGGAACACGGTCGGCACGGCCATGATCTGGCGTTCCTTCACCTCTTCCTGGAAGGTGCCGCCTTCGATCATGGTGGTGCGGATGCGCGGGTTCTGCACCGCCATCAGGTTCAGCGCCTGGACCACGTCGGGGCAGTTGTGGCAGGTGAGCGAGACGTAGATCTCGAACTCGAAGTCGCCGTCGAGCGCCTTGATCTGGTCGAGCACGGCCTGCTCGACCTTCGGGGGATAGCCGCCGATCTGCAGCAATGCAAGGATCAGCGAGGTGAATTCATGGCCCATCGGCAGGCCGGCAAAACGCGGGCCGTGGTTTTCGCTCGGGCGGTTGACCGAGAACGAGGGCTTGCGATGGTTGTCGTCGCGGCTTTCGGTCAGCTTGACCAGCGGGGACGACTCGGCAACGTCCTTCAGCAGCGACAGCATTTCGCCCGAGGCCTTGCTGTCGTCGAGCGAGGCGACGATCTCGATCGGCTGCGTGGCGCGTTCGAGGTAACTCTTCAATTGGGCTTTGGTGCTTGCGTCGAGCATGAGGGACTCTCTTTCGATAACTGAAAACTATCAACTGGGGGCAAAAAAGCCCGGGGCCTCGTGAGCGCCCGGGCTTTCGCGCAGGGGCGCTTAGATCTTGCCGACGAGGTCGAACGACGGGGCGATGGTCTTGTCGCCTTCATTCCACTTGGCCGGGCAGACTTCGTTCGGGTGGGCGGCGGTGTAGACCGCTGCCTTGAGCTTGCGCAGGGTTTCCTTGACGTCGCGGGCGATTTCGTTGGAGTGCACTTCGGCGGTCTTGATGATGCCGTCGGGGTTGATCACGAAGGTGCCGCGCAGCGCCAGGCCTTCTTCGGGGATGTGCACGCCGAAAGCGTTGGTCAGCGTGTGGGTCGGGTCGCCCACGAGGGGGAACTTGGCCTTGCCGACGGCCGGCGACGTGTCGTGCCAGACCTTGTGCGAGAAGTGCGTGTCGGTGGTCACGATGTAGACCTCGGCACCCAGCTTCTGGAACTCGGGGTAGTTGTCGGCCGCGTCTTCGACTTCGGTCGGGCAGTTGAAGGTGAACGCCGCCGGCATGAAGATCAGCACGGACCACTTGCCCTTAAGCGTCTCGTCGGACACATCGATGAACTTGCCGTTGAGGTAGGCCTGGGTCTTGAAGGGCTGGACTTGGGTGTTGATCAGGGACATTGAAATTCCTTAGATGCTGCGGTTGGACAAAGATAAGTGCGAGCCATGAGTATAACTACCAATTCAATACATTTGATAGTCAGTATCTATTAAAAGTATTGGGACTTGCTATGTTTACGATGACCGCGAAACGCGTTTGGCGATACATCAATACGAACGTGTATCACCATCACACGCATGCAGACCGGCGCAGCATGGGATTGCTTGCAAGTGCCACCGCGCCCCTCTGACAATCACCGCTTTCAGAACAAGGAAAAAACCATGAAGGGCGACCCCAAGGTCATCGAACATCTGCAGGCGCAGCTCAAGAACGAGCTCACTGCAATCAACCAATACTTCCTCCACTACCGCATGCTCAAGCATTGGGGTCTGGACAAGCTGGCCAAGAAGGAATACGAGGAATCGATCGGCGAAATGAAGCACGCCGACAAGCTGATGGACCGCATCTTCATGCTCGACGGCCTGCCCAACCTGCAGGACCTGGGCAAGCTGAACATCGGCGAAGACGTGCCCGAACTGCTGCGCTGCGACCTCGGCGCGGAAACCGGCGCACAAGCCACCATCAAGGACGGCATCGCGCATTGCGAATCGGTGCGCGACTACGTTTCGCGCGATCTGCTGCAAGAGATCCTGGACGACACGGAAGAGCACATCGACTTCCTCGAAACCCAGATCGACCTGATCGACAAGGTCGGGGTGCAGAACTACCTGCAATCGCAGATGGGCGAGCTCGAATAAGGCGAGGCTCTCGCACCGCACCAGCTAATCAACGGGACTTCGGTCCCGTTTTTTATTGCTTTACGTAACTTAACTCCGCACGAATAACAGTCATTCTCATTTGCACGGATAAAATCCGCGCCTTCGATGACTGCCACCCGCCCCGACAACCGCCGCCGTGCCTATTGGCTCAAGACCCTGCACGAATGGCATTGGGTGAGTTCGGCCATCTGCCTCATCGGCATGATCCTGTTCAGCGTCACGGGCTTCACGCTCAACCACGCGGGGCAGATCGAGGCCAAGCCGGCCGTCACGAAGCTGAACGGCTCGGTCGACGAAGCCCTTCGCGCGCAGCTCGAAAAGCAGTTGCCCGCCGCCAAGGCCAGCAAAGGGAAAGCGCCCCTGCCCCCTGAACTCCAGACCTGGGTGCAGAAGCACTGGGACGTCGCCACCGCCGGCCGCGAGGCCGAGTGGTCGGACGACGAAATCTATCTCTCGCTCCCCCGCCCCGGCGGCGATGCCTGGCTGCGCCTGAGCCTGGCCGACGGCGAGATCGAATACGAGCGCACCGACCGCGGCTGGCTCTCCTACTTCAACGATCTCCACAAAGGCCGCAACACCGGCGCTGCGTGGAGCTGGTTCATAGACATCTTCGCGGGCGCCGCGCTGGTCTTCTCGATCACCGGCCTGTTCATTCTCAAGATGCATGCGGGCAACCGGCCGTTCACCTGGCCGATGGTGGGCATGGGGCTCGTCGTGCCGGTGCTGCTCGCGCTGCTGTTCATTCACTGATTCATTCATCAATCGTCGATCCAGGAAAAGAGGTTTCCCGTGCACGTTCGCTATTCACTCGCACCGCTGGCCATGTCGGCGCTGTTCGCAGCTCCGGCCTTCGCGTCGGGGCTGGCCGTCAACATCGAGATCCCCCGGCTGAACGTCTCCGAGTACCACCGCCCCTACGTGGCGACCTGGATCGAGCGCGCCGACAACACCGTCGCCGGCACGCTGGCGGTCTGGTACGACGTGCGCACCAAGACCAACAACCCCGAGGGCGAAGGCACGAAATGGTTGAAGGACATGCGCCAGTGGTGGCGCCGCGGCGGCCGCGAACTCGCGGTACCGGTCGACGGCGTGACGGGCGCCACCAAGCCCGCCGGCAAGCACCAGCTGAGCTTCACCGAAGGCACGGCGCCCATGCCCAAGCTCGCACCGGGCGCCTACAAGCTCGTGGTGGAAGCCGCGCGCGAAGTCGGTGGCCGCGAGGTCGTGAGCATTCCCTTCCAGTGGCCCCCGACGGCAGCGGCACAGCCGACCGCAACGGGCAAGGAAGAGCTCGGCGAAATCAAGCTCGAACTCAAGCCCTGACCTGCGCCGCACAGCCCCTTTCACCGCCAGCCCGTCACATCAAGGAACTGCCATGACCCATTTCAACCTGCGCGCTGCCTCCCTCGCCATCGCCCTGTCGGCCGCCGCTTCGCTCGCCCAGGCGCACAACGCCTGGCTGCTGCCCTCGTCCACCGTGTTCTCCAAGGCCGACACCGTGACCGTCGATGCCGCGGTGTCGAACGACTTGTTCGTTGCCAATCACGCACCGCTGCGGCTCGACGGCCTGCAGATCACCGCGCCCGATGGCAGCACCATCAAGCCCGAGACCGAAGCCAAGCTCAAGCTGCGCAACGTGTTCGACGTGAACGTGGCGCAATCGGGCACCTATCGCATCGCCGTGATCAATGCCGGCGCCTTCGCGAGCTGGAAGGACAAGGTCACGGGCCAGACCAAGCGCGCGCGCGGCACGGCCGAGACCATCGGCAAGGAAATCCCGGCCGATGCGCAGGACGTGACGGTCACCCAGTCGTCCGGCCGCATCGAGACCTTCGTGACGGTCGGCAAGCCTTCGGTGCTCAAGCCGACCGGCCAGGGGCTGGAGCTGATCGCCACCGGCAGCCCGACCGACCTGGTCAAGGGCGAGAAGGCCACCTTCACGCTGAACCTCGACGGCCAGCCCGCCAAGGGCCTCGAAGTGACGGTGACGGCAGGCAACACCCAGTACCGCGACAAGCTCGAAGAAATCAAGCTCAAGACCGACGACAAGGGCCAGTTCAGCGTGACCTGGCCGGCCGCCGGCATGTACTGGCTCGACGCCAGCACCAAGGACAACAAGACCACGGTGCCGCAAGCCAAGGAACGCCGCCTGAGCTACGCGGCGACCCTTGAAGTGATGCCCTGACACAGCAAGCCACCTTGGGCATTTCGTTCAGCACCTGGCGCGCTGGCGGCTACGCCAACGCAGCCGTACCGCGCCCCGCCGATCCCGCGACCCTGCAGCAGTCGGGCGGACAGACCATGGGCACCACCTGGTCGCTGCGCTTCGACAATCCGCGGATGCTGCCGCTGGCGCAGGTGCGCGCGGCCGTCGAGTCGGCGCTTGGCCGCGTGATCGCGCAGATGAGCCATTGGGAGCCGGACTCGGACATCAGCCGCTTCAACCGGGCGCCGGCCGGGTCGCGGCACGTGTTACCCACGGAGTTCGCTGAGGTGATGCGCTGTGCTGCGCGATGGGCAACGGCCAGCGGTGGCGCGATCGATCCGACCGTCGGTCCACTCGTCGCTTGTTGGGGCTTTGGCCCCGGAGCGAAAGAAAACGGACTGCCTGCTGCGACGGCCCTGGCCGGTGCGCGTGCGTGCGTCGGCTGGCCGCGGCTGGCCTTCGATGCAGCCGATGGCTCGCTGCTGCAACCGGGCGGCTTCGCGCTCGATCTTTCGGGCATTGCCAAGGGCTTCGCGGTCGACCATGGCGTCGAGGCGCTGCGCGCACTTGGCCTTGCCGACCTTCTCTTTGAAGTCGGCGGAGAACTGCGAGGCATCGGGCAACGTCCCGGTGGGCAGCCTTGGCAGGTGCTCGTCGACGGCGACCCGACCAAGGCGCGGCGCGTTGCGCTTGCCGACATGGCCATCGCCACGTCGGGCGACCGATGGCACCAGCGCTCGGACAAGGGGCGCCGCTGGTCGCACACCATCGATCCGCGCACGGGCGAACCGGTCGCGCATGCACTGGCCAGCGTCACTGTGCTGCACGCGGAGTGCATGCAGGCCGACGCACTGGCCACCGTGCTGACGGTGCTGGGCCCGGACGAAGGATTCGACTTTGCGCAGCGGCATGACGTTGCCGCGCTGTTCGTGAGCCATGGCGACGCATCGCCTGCGGCAAAGGCCACGCGCGCCTGGCCCGCACCGGCCGGGGCATGAACGACTTCGGCTGGCGCGCATTGGGTGCGGGTTCCACCGTGCTGACGTACGCGGCGCTTTGCGCGTCGATCTACGTGCGCGAGCGCAGGCGTCAAGCCGCTGCCGCACGCGACGCCGTGGCGCTCTCGGGGAGCGGCAACGAGCCCCCAGTCCTCGTGCTGTTCGCCAGCCAGACCGGACAGGCCGAAGCCATCGCCTGGCAGACCGCGCGGCAGCTGAGTGCCGCAGGCATGCCGGCACGCGTGATGGAGCTGAACACGCTCGATGCCCCGACGCTGGCCGCCGCGCGGCGTGCGCTCTTCATCGCCAGCACCTACGGCGAAGGCGACGCGCCCGATAGCGCCAGCGTGTTCGCCGAGCGCGTGATGAATTCGCCACCCAAGTTGCCGTCGCTGCGTTACGCCGTGCTGGCGTTGGGCGACCGCCAGTACGCCAACTTCTGCGGCTTCGGCCGCGCACTCGACGAATGGCTGCTTGCGACGGGCGCCAAGCGCGAGTTCGATCGCATCGAGGTCGACAACAGCAACCCCGCCGCGCTAGCCGCATGGCAGGCGCAATGGGGCGATGCGCCGGCGGCCGACGACAGCGCGACGACTACCAGCTTCACGCAGTGGCGGCTCATTGCGCGCGAGCGACTCAATCAAGGCAGCGCGGGCGCGCCAGTTTTCCACCTCGGACTGGTGCCGCAGGCTGGCGCATTGCCGCATTGGGTTTCAGGCGACCTGGTGCAGGTGGCGGTGGCGAGCGATCCGGCACGCCCGCGCGACTATTCGATCGCGTCCGTACACGCCGACGGCGAACTGCAATTGCTCGTCCGGCAGGAGCAGCATCCCGATGGGACGCTTGGCGCGGCGTCGGGGCTGCTCACGTCCACACTCAGCATCGGCGACACGGTGGCCTTGCGACTGCGGCCTCATCGAGGGTTCCGCCTGGATGGCAACGAAGCACGGCCGCTGATCCTCATCGGCAATGGCACCGGCCTGGCTGGCCTGCGCGCGCACCTGCGGACCCGTGCCGCCGCGGGCAGACACGACAACTGGCTGGTTTTCGGCGAGCGCCAGGCCGCTCACGACTTCCTGTATCGCGAAGAAATCGAAACCTGGCAGGCCAACGGCGTGCTGCAGCGGCTCGACATGGTGTTCTCGCGCGATCAGGCGGAGCGCTTCTATGTCCAGCACCGGCTGCTGCAGTCGGCCGACACCTTGCTGCGGTGGCTGGACGACGGCGCGGCAATTTATGTCTGCGGAAGCTTGCAGGGCATGGCGTCGGGCGTGGACGCCGCGCTACGGCAGGTTGCAGGCGAAACGATGGTGAGCGAACTGACGGCCAGTGGACGTTATCGCCGCGACGTCTACTGACGCTCTGCGCTTCGGGGCAGTTGCGTGACAGCAACAAATCAGAAGAACTTTTTAATTAATACGAAGTTGGCCGCGCACTTCCGTATTGAGAAACAATATCATTCGCAGCGATTTACAAACGCTTTGTAAATCGACTCACCCAGCCAGTCCGCCCTCGCTTCTCCAGAAAACGCAGGCCGCCAGGACATCGCCAGTCGAGTCCTGCCGCCCGCCCTTTTCGGAGAAGAACTTCATGGCCTACATCAAGAGCCGCAAACACACTGTTGCGCGCGCCGTTCCACACCTCTCAGGCGCTGCCGCCGCCACGCTGATGGCCCTTGCAGCCCCGGTCGCTCTCGCCCAATCGGGTGGCGCGCTGCCTGAAGTCCGGGTGCAGGACTCCACCGCCGCCGACTACAAGACCGACAACTCGTCGAACCCCAAGTTCACGGCTCCTCTGGTGAACACGCCCCAGACCATCCAGGTCATCAAGGAACAGATCATTCGCGACCAGGGCGCGACCACGCTGACCGAGGCGCTGCGCAACACGCCCGGCGTGGGCACATTCTTCCTCGGGGAAAACGGCAACACCAACACGGGCGACGCCGTCTTCATGCGCGGCTTCGACAGCTCGAGCGCGATCTTCGTCGACGGCATCCGCGACCTGGGCTCGGTGTCGCGCGACGTGTTCAACATCGAACAGATCGAGGTCGTGAAGGGCCCGTCGGGCACCGACGTGGGCCGCACCTCGCCCACCGGCTACATCAACCTCGTCACCAAGAAGCCCAAGCTCGAAGACAGCTTCCTGGGCTCGATGAGCTTCGGCAGCGCCGACTTCAAGCGCGGCAGCGTCGACTGGAACAAGTCGCTCAGCAGCGCCAACGGCATCGGCGCGGCGTTTCGCCTGAATGCAGTCACCGAAGACGGCGGCGTGGCCGGACGCGATTTCGTCAAGAACAAGCGCACGGCGATCGCCCCGTCGCTGGCCCTTGGCCTGAACAGCCCGACGCGCATCTTCCTCGACTACCTGCACGTCAAGCAGAACAACATTCCCGATGGCGGCGTGCCCACCATCGGCCTGCCGGGCTACAGCACGCCCGACGCCACCGCGATCACGCGCGGCCTGGCGCGCCGCACCTACCTGAACGCCGCCGCGCGCGTGGATTCGAGCAACTTCTACGGCACCAGCTCGGACTTCGACAACGTGACGGCCGACATGTTCACCGCGCGCATCGAGCACGACCTGACGCCCGACATCACCATCCGCAACACCACGCGCTACGGCAAGACTTCGCAGGACTACATGCTGACGTCGTTCATGGGCGGCGGCCTGACGGCGTCGGCAACCGGTGTCGGCCAACTGCCGGCCGCGAACGCGGGCTTCCTCAACACGGTGATCCCCACGATTCCCGCCAGCTGGACCGTCACGCGCAACCTGCCCACCAACAAGGACCAGGAAAACACGATCTTCACCAACCAGACGAGCGTGTCGGCCAAGTTCAACACAGGCAGCATCAGCCACTCGTTCAACGGCGGCCTCGAATTCATCCGTGAGACGCAGCGCGCCAACAACTACTACGCTGCGGGCTACCCCAGCGTAGGCACCACGCTGGCTGCGGCCGGTTCGTGGCCGGCCGCCAACCTGTACAACCCGAACCCGTACGTGAGCGGCTACAACCGCATTGCCAACGGCACCGGCTCGGACGGCAGCACCGACACCATCGGCCTCTACGCCTTCGACACGCTCAAGTTCAACGAGCAATGGCAGCTGACCGCCGGCCTGCGCTACGACCACTACTCGACCACGTACAACGCCACCGCGCTGACGCTGGCACGCACCGGCAACGGCCCGCAGACCTCGACGATCACGCCGACCAACCTGAAGCTGTCGGACAACCTGCTCTCCGGCAAGATCGGCCTGGTCTACAAGCCGACCGAGAACAGCAGCATCTACGCGGCCTACGGCACCGCCGCACAGCCGCCGGGCGGCGCCAACTTCCAGCTGGCCGCCAGCGGCACCGGCAACAGCGCCGGGCGCACCGACTTCCTGCCGCAGAAGGCCAAGACCTACGAGGTCGGCACCAAGTGGGACGTGATGAACAAGCGCGTGGCCCTGACGGCGGCGCTGTACCGCACCGACGTGAGCAACGAAGTCGTGCAGGACACGGTCTCGCAGCAGTACTTCCAGACCGGCAAGAAGCGCGTGCAGGGCGTCGAGCTGGGTGTGTCGGGTGCGCTGACCGACAACTGGGGCGTGAGCTCGGGCTTCACCACCATGAACACCCGCGTGGCGAGCGGCCCCTCGGTGCTGGCCGATGGCTCGACCGCCCTCGCCTACACGCCGAAGAAGGCCTTCACGCTCTGGACCACCTACCAGTTCCCGTTCGGCCTGACCGTCGGTGGCGGCGCCCGCTACAACGGCAAGTTGCAGCGCGGCACCGACGGCGCGGTGGGAACGCCAGCGTATGTCGATTCGTACTGGGTGTTCGATGCGATGGCGTCCTATCGCATCAACAAGAACATCGACATCCAGCTGAACCTGTACAACCTGTTCGACAAGGACTACGTGGCAGCCATCAACAAGAGCGGCTACCGCTACACGCCGGGCACGCCTCGCTCGGCCAAGATCACCGCGAACTTCGCGTTCTGACGGTCCTTGCGCGCACCGGGCTCACCCGGTGCGGTGCGACACTCGAGCCCCGGCCCGCGCCGGGGCTTTTCTCATTGCGGAGTTCCTGAAAATGATGCTGCATGTGCCCGAAGTGCTGAGCCCTGACCAGGTGCGCGAAATGCGCGCCGCGCTCGACGCTACGCAATGGACCGATGGGCGCGAGACGGTCGGCGCACAAGGCGCGCAGGTCAAGCGCAACCGCCAATTGCCGGAACAGTCGGCCGTCGGCCGGGAGTTGGGCAACATCGTGCTGGCTGCGCTGGCCCGGCACGCGTTGTTTTTTTCGGCCGCGCTTCCGTCGCGCTTCGTGCCGCCGCTGTTCAACCGCTACGAGGGGGGCGAGCACTACGGCGTTCATGTCGACGGTGCGGTGCGTGCCCTGCCCGGCAGCGGCCAGCAACTGCGCACCGACCTGTCGTGCACCCTCTTCCTGTGCGATCCCGAAGACTACGACGGCGGCGAACTGGAGGTGATCGACACCTACGGCTCACATGAAGTGAAGCTGCCGGCCGGCGACCTCATTCTTTACCCTGCCAGCAGCCTGCATCGCGTCCACCCGGTGACCCGGGGAGCGCGGATCTGCTCGTTTTTCTGGCTGCAGAGCATGGTGCGCAACGACCAGCAGCGCAGCATGCTGTTCGAGCTCGACCAGAACATCCAGAAACTGCGCGCGCGCCTCGGTGAATGCGAGGAAACGGTGGCGCTGACCGGGCACTATCACAACCTGCTGCGGCTCTGGTCGGAGGTCTGATTCCGGGGGCACAAGATGTTGCATGAATCAGTAACACATAGTTATTGCAAATGCGATGGATTCTTATTTATAATCGACCACATCCAACAGCCAGCCAACTGCCGCTTTCACAGCCATGATCGTTTGCGTCTGCCGCCGAGTCTCCGACCGAGAAATCGCACGCCATGTGCGGGCCGGCATGACTTTTGACGAAGTGCAATTCGAACTTGGCGTGGCCACCCAGTGTGGTCAATGTGAAGGTTGTGCGCGCGATATCGTCGCGCAGTGCAGCGCTTCGCATCCGGTCGCCGCGCTGAATTGCGATTCGGGTCCGAGAGCGATCCAGCTTGCCAACTCCATCAAGGAAAGCAAGGCATGGAACTCGTCTCGGCACTCGGCGGCAGCCTGATTCTGGTCGCAGGTTCGGTCTGGTGGATCTTTCGCAAGTAGCGCGCGTGGCGTCTTCGTAGCGGTTTTGCTGCAATCGGGGCACCTTTCGCGGTGCCCGCATTCGAATGGTTGATCGTGTCTGACCGCTTTGCTCCCCCCCCCTCCGTCCTCGGCCTTTCGCGCAATGTCGTCATTGCCGGCGGTGTCATCCTGTTTCACGCGGCTGCGCTCTGGGCGCTTCAAAGCGGGCTGCTGCGCCGCGCCGCCGAAGTGGTGATTCCCGTCGAGATACTGAGCCAATTCGTCGAGCCACCGAAGCCGAAGGCTGACCCACCTCCGCCGCCACCACCACCGCCCCAACCCAAGGTGACCAAGGCGCCGCCCCCGCCGCGGCCCCAGGCCATCCGCGAGCCGAAGCCCACACCGGCGCCCATGGCGCCCGTCGGCGTAACAGAACCACCACCACCGGCAACGCCGCCGGCACCTCCCGCTCCGCCGGCGCCGCCCGCGCCGCCACCTGCGCCCCCGGCTCCGCCGGCCGTGCAGCTGCCATCGAGCAACGCCGACTATCTTCAGAATCCGAAAGCCACCTATCCCGCCATGAGCAAACGGCTCGGCGAACAGGGCAAGGTGATCGTGCGGGTGCTCGTCGGTGTCGACGGCCTGCCCAAGAGTGCCGAGGTCAAGAAATCCAGCGGCTTCGATCGCCTCGACGAGGCGGCCGTGGAATACATCATGAAATGCCGGTTTGTGCCCGGCAAGGTCAACGGCGTGGTGCAGGCCATGTCTTATGACGCCCCCGTCAACTACGTCCTGAACTAATTTTTCTCTGGAGCAACTTCGTATGGATTCCCAATTTGGCTTGATGAACGTCTGGAATCAGGGCGATTTCGTCACCAAGGCCGTGGCGGTGCTGCTGGTCGGCATGTCGCTCGCGTCGTGGATCGTGATCATCGTCAAGGCACTCGATGTCGTCCGCTACAAGCGCCTCGCCAAGCATTCGCAGGACTTCTGGCACAGCGAAGACTTCGCCACCGCACTGAACAAACTGGGCAAGGACGACAGCAACCCGTTCCGCGCGCTGGCTCTCGAAGGTCGCGAGGCGGCTGCTCACCACCGCAACACCAAGGCTCACCTGCACGATGCGCTCGACGTGAGCGACTGGATCACGCGCGCGCTGCGCAACGGCATTGACGCCTTCACCGCCCGCCTGCAGACCGGCCTCGCGATCCTGGCTTCGGTCGGCTCCACCGCGCCGTTCATCGGCCTGTTCGGCACTGTCTGGGGCATTTATCACGCGCTCATGAGCATCAGCTCGGCCGGCCAGGCGACCATCGACAAGGTGGCCGGCCCGATCGGTGAAGCGCTGATCATGACGGCGCTCGGCTTGGCCGTGGCCATTCCCGCAGTGCTGGGCTACAACGCACTGGTGCGCGGCAACAAGTTCGTGCTGACCAAGCTCAATGCCTTCGCCCACGACCTCCACGCCTACTTCGTGACCGGCGCCCGCGTCCAGAGCGGCAGCGGCGATGCCGTCGTGGTCCCGCTCAAGAAGGGCTGAGCATCATGGCTTTCGGTACACAAGATGAACCCGATGAGGTGATGAACGAGATCAACATGACGCCGCTGGTCGACGTCATGCTGGTGCTCCTCATCATCTTCATCATCACGGTGCCGGTGATGAAGCACGCGGTCAACATCGACCTGCCGCGCGCTTCCAGCGAGCCAGAGCAGCCCAAACCGCAGAACATCCTGTTCAGCGTCACGGCCGACGGCTCCTATTACTGGAACGAGCAGAAGATCGACGACAGCGAACTGCCCAACCGCCTCGCCGCCGAAGCCGCCAAGGAACCGCAGCCCGAGTTGCACATCCGCGGCGACAAGGCCGTGCGCTACGAGCGCGTGGCCAAGGCGATGTCGGAAGCCCGTGAAGCCGGCGTGCGCAAGATCGGCTTCATCACGGAGCCTGAAGCGAAGTGATCTGAAATCGCAAGCTAAAAAAAGTTGATCGCGACGATTGACTTTTTATTGCGAATCATTATCATTCACCCATCGCTTCGATAAGGGAACTCCAGATGCCAGCCACACCGAATGCCTTTTCTGTCCTGAACCATCCTTCGCTCGACCAGTCGGGTGGCGGCCATGCGTCCATCCAGGCAGCGCGTCCGGTGCCGATGGTTGAAAGCACGGAACTTCTGAAAGGAAGCAAGACCGTGGGCATCATGCACAACGGTTCTCTCTATCGGCTTCAAGCCACCAAACTCGGCAAGCTGATCCTGACCAAATAAGTCATCCAGCCCGCCCTTCGCGCAAGTTTCATCGTGGGGCGACTCAAGGAGATTCATCTCCGAAGGGTCGTTTTTTGCTAGCCAACGGTTCGCCGACTAGCCAAGCTTTTTTTCACGCTGAAGCAGCCCAAAAGAAAACGCCGACCTCGAAGTCGGCGTTTTGCTTTTTGCGGAAGAAAACTCAGAGGCCGAGAGCAGCAATACCAGCCTTGGCAATCTGCGCATCTTCATTCGACTTCACGCCGCTCACGCCGACCGCGCCGATCACATGGCCATCCTTGACGATCGGCACGCCGCCTTCGAGCAGGCCCTGCACTTCGGGCGCCGTCAGGAACGCCGTGCGGCCGCCGTTGATGATGTCTTCATAGACCTTGCTTTCGCGCCGGCCCATGGCTGCCGTGTGTGCCTTGGCAGGAGCAATGTGCGAAGACAGCGCCGCGGCGCCGTCCAGACGCTGCAGCCAGAGCAGGTTGCCGGCGTCGTCCGAGATCGCTATGGTCACCGCCCAGTTGTTCTTGAGGGCCTCGGCTTCAGCCGCTGCGGCAATGGCCTTGACATCGGCGAGTTCGAGGAAAGATTTGGTCTTCATGATGAGCTCAGTTTGCGTGAAAATCCGACAGCATAACGGCCATGCTGCCAGGGGTGTCTTCAGGGCTTGAGAACACCCCGCATACGGTCTTTGCGACACCCCCTCTTGCAGCCCCCTAGAATGCGCCCAACTGCGTCATTGCAGCAATCACAGGAGCTCCGGCCATGAACGACCGCGTTACCACCCTAGATACTTCAACAGGCTACGGCCAGCCGCTGGCGCAGGCTGAACGCCAGCGCGTGCTGCGCAACACCTACTGGCTGCTCGCACTGAGCATGCTGCCCACCGTGCTGGGCGCCTGGGTCGGCGTGAGCACCGGCATCACCCGCTCGCTCACCGGTGGCCTGGGCCTCATCGTCTTCCTCGGAGGCGCCTTCGGCTTCATGTTCGCCATCGAGAAAACCAAGAACTCCGCCGCCGGCGTGCCGGTGCTGCTGGCCTTCACCTTCTTCATGGGCCTGATGCTGTCGCGGCTGATCGCGATGGTGCTCGGCTTCAAGAATGGCTCGGAACTCATCATGACGGCCTTCGGCGGCACCGCCGGCGTGTTCCTCGTGATGGCCTCGCTGGCCACGGTCATCAAGCGCGACCTGTCGGGCATGGGCAAGTTCCTGTTCGTCGGTGCACTGGTGCTGATGTTCGGCGCCATCATCAACGTGTTCGTCGGCTCGACCACAGGCATGCTGGTCATTTCGGTGGCTGCCATCGGCATCTTCTCGGCCTATATGCTCTATGACCTGAAGCAGATCATGGACGGCGGCGAAACCAACTACATCAGCGCCACGCTCGCGCTGTACCTCGACCTGTTCAACGTGTTCCAGAGCCTGCTGGCGCTGCTGGGCATCTTCGGCGGCGAGCGCGACTGAACGAATGAAAGAGCGAGCGAGTCGCGCTCGCCAGAACAAAGGGCCCCGAGGGGCCCTTTTTCATTCCAGTGACCCGTCCTGACCTGGGTTGACACCTTTTCCCTCAAGAAAAGGCAAGTCAATGGAATCAAGCGTCAAACGCACGCAGCGGGACTACACGCTGGCTTTTAAGCTGTCGGTGGTCGAGCAGGTAGAAAAAGGCGAACTCACGTACAAACAGGCCCAGGAGCGCTACGGCATCCAGGGCCGCTCGACCGTGCTGGTGTGGCTGCGCAAGCATGGCCGCCAGAACTGGAGTTCGGCATCATCTGGGCTTGCCATGCCAGTACCGATCAAGAAGCTCTCATCTGCACCTGCTGCACCGCTGACTCCCGAACAGAAGATCAAGGCCCTGGAAGTCCAACTTCGCGAAGCCAACGAGAAGGCCCAACTGTTCGAGGCGGTGATCGATGTCCTGAAGAAGGACTACGGGGTGCGCATCGTAAAAAAGCCTTCGGGCAAGTCCTCTCGCAAAAGCTCCTCCCGGGGCTGAGCGTGGTGAGGGCTTGCCGCCATTGGGGCGTCAGCCGCCAGGCCTACTACCAGCAGTTGCAGCATCAGCAGCAACGCTGTGCGCGTGCCGACACCGTGATCGAGCTCGTTCGCGGCGTTCGCCTGCGCCAGCCCCGGTTGGGCGCGCGCAAGCTGCACCATCTGCTCAAGCAGCCGCTGCAGCACGCCGGCGCGAGCCTGGGGCGCGATGCGCTACTGGACGTGCTGCGCGAGGCTCGCATGCTGGTGGCGCCCAAGCGGGCGTATCACAAGACCACCGACAGCCATCATCGATTCCGACGCCATCCCAACTTGCTCAAGGAGGGGCCGCATCAGGTTCGAGCGACTGCCAGCGAACAGGTATGGGTGGCAGACATCACGTACTTGCCCACCGACCAAGGGTTCGTCTATCTCAGCCTGGTCACGGATGCGTGGTCGCGCAAGATCGTGGGCCATCACGTGCACCACAGCCTGCACACCGAGCAGGTCAGCCGGGCGCTGAAGGTAGCGCTCAAGGGCCGGCAGACGCGGCAAATGCTTGTGCATCACTCAGACAGGGGCATCCAGTACTGCTCCAACGACTATCAGGAGATTCATCGGCGCCACGGCATCGCCTGCTCGATGACCGATGGCTACGACTGCTACCAGAACGCGCTGGCCGAGCGAGTCAACGGGATCTTGAAGATGGAGTTCCTGCTGCACCGGCCGATCTGGCCCAAGCCAGCCGGATGGTCCAGCAGGCCGTGCAGATCTACAACCAGGAGAGACCGCACCAGTCCCTAAAATTGAAAACGCCCGATGAGGTTCATCGGGCGTCTCTGGCCGGCTGGATCACGCCGGTTGTGAGTCCTTCATAGGTGTCAACCTATGGCAGGACGGGTCACAGTTCGAAGACCGCGATCGACTCGACGTGCGCGGTGTGCGGGAACATGTTGACCACCCCCGCGAAGGTGCAGCGGTAGCCCGCCTGATGCACCAGCAAGCCGGCGTCACGCGCGAGCGTCGACGGATTGCAGCTCACGTACACGATGCGCTTGGGCGGCGTCCAGCCATCGGTGCGCAACTCGGGCTGCTGGTGGAGATCGGCCATGGCCTTGGCCAACGCGAATGCGCCTTCGCGCGGTGGATCGACCAGCCACTTGTCAGCGCTGCCATCGGCCACCAGCATCTCCGGCGTCATGTCGAACAGATTGCGCGCCACGAAGGTTGCAGATGACAACGCACGGCGGGCCGGCGTTGCGGGCTGATTTCGCTTGAAGTTGTCGGTGGCGCGCGCCACCAGCGTGTCGCTGCCCTCGATGCCCAGCACCTCGCGCGCCTTGCTCGCCAGCGGCAGGGTGAAGTTGCCGAGGCCGCAGAACCAGTCGATCACGCGCTCGTGCTGTTGCACATCGAGCAGGCGCAGTGCCTTGCCCACCAGCGCCCGATTGATGTGCGGATTGACCTGCGTGAAATCGGTGGGCTTGAACGGCATCGTGACGCCAAATTCAGGCAGCCGATAGGCCAGCGGCGTGCCGCCCTCTTCCAGCAACTTCACGGTTTCCGGCCCCTTGGCCTGCAGCCACCACTGAACGCCTTCGTTATTCGCGGCAAAAGCCCTCAACCGGTCAATGTCCGCACGCGAGAGCGGCTCGAGGTGACGCAGCACCAGGGCGATCGTGCCGAGCCGCGTGGAATCAGGTGCGTCGCCGCAGGCCAGCTCGATCTGCGGGCATGTCTCGCGCGCGTCCATCGAACCGATCAACGCGCGCAGCGGCATCAGCATCTCGCTGACCTGCTTCGGCAGCACCGGGCACACCTGCATGTCGGCCAGGTAGCGGCTCTTGCGCTCGTGAAAACCGATCAGCACCGTGCCCTTCTTGACCACGTGGCGCACCGAGAGGCGCGCGCGGTAGCGGTAGTGCCAGGCCGGCCCTTCGAGCGGCCGCAGCAGGTTTTCGGGCTTGACCTTGCCGAGGTGCCACAGGTTGTCTTCCAGTGCGCGCTGCTTCACGGCCACCTGGGCGGCCGCGTCCAGGTGCTGCATCTTGCAGCCGCCGCAAGCGCCCGTGTGCAGGCCGAAATGCGGGCAGCCCGGGCGCACCCGCTGCGACGATTCGCGGCGGATGGTTGTGACCGTGCCCTGCTCCCAGTTGTTCTTGCGGCGATGGACATTGAACTGCACTTCCTCGAAAGGCAATGCGCCTTCGATGAACACGACCATGCCGTCGGCCTTGTGCGCCACGCCCTGCGCATCGAGGTCGAGAGACTCGACCTGCAGCCATTCTTCGCCGGGATTCGTGGGGACTTTCTTTTCTTCGATGGATTCCGTCATCCCCCGATTGTCTCAGCGTGGACGGGGGTCTCTAGAACAGCGCGTCGCGCCCCACACCCGAACGGGCCAATTGGCGGCGCATCTTGGCGAGCGCCTCGTTCTGGATCTGCCGCACACGCTCACGTGTGAGGCCAAGGCGCACGCTCAGCACCTCCAGTGTTTCGGGCTCGCGGTCGTGCAGGCCATAGCGCCCTTCCAGCACCTCGCGTTCGCGTGCATCGAGGGCGTGCACCCATTGGTCGAGCAGGCGTTCCACCTCGTGCGTGTGCGCCACGCCAGTCGGACTACTCTGCTCGTCTTCAGAAGCCACGGTATCGGCCAGCGTGAAGCCCTCGTCTCCGCGGGAATCGCCCGCATCCAGCGAACGCGGGGCTTCGGACAGGGCCAGCAGGTCAGCCACCGCCTGCACCTCGCGGCCCAGCAGCGCGGCAATGTCTTCCACGCGCACACCGTCGGGCCGATGCGCAAGGAATTCGGCGTCGCCTTCGAGCGTGCGGCGAGCCCTCAGAACCTGCTGCAGCTCGCGCACCACGTGCACCGGCAACCGGATCGCACGCGCCTGCGTCATGACGGCGCGCTCGACGGACTGGCGGATCCACCAGGTCGCATACGTGGAAAAGCGAAAGCCGCGTTCGGGCTCGAACTTGGTGATGGCATGCATCAGGCCAAGATTGCCCTCCTCGATGAGGTCGGACAGCGGCACGCCCCGACCCAGGTAGCTCTTGGCGATGTTGACCACGAGCCGCAGGTTGTGCTCGATCATCGATTGCCGTGCCGCGAAGTCGCCGGCCCGCGCGGCGCATGCGGTCTGGTATTCCTGTGCGGGCGTGAAGAGCTCGGTGCGCCGGACCTGGCGCAGGTAGATGGTCAGCGCATCAGCGCCCTCCCCGCCAATCAGTTCGCCCGCGACGCCATTGGGCAGCGCGGTGTCTGTCGACGACGGATCTACGCCTTCTTCCGGCGGACCAGCGCTCTCGCTCGCGAACTCGCGCTGACCGTTGCTGGAAGACGGGCTGCTGCCCCTGCCCGCCGACCCGCGCACTGGCAACAGCGTGCGGCGGGGGCGGGAGGCAGCCATGGCATCACCGGCCGGGCAGGTAGCGCGAGGGATCGACGGGCTTGCCTTGACGGCGGATCTCGAAATGCAGCTTCACGCGATCAGCATCGCTGTTGCCCATCTCGGCGATTTTCTGGCCCTTCTGAACCGACTGGTCTTCCTTCACGAGCAGCGTCTGGTTGTGCGCATACGCCGTGAGGTAGGTGTTGTTGTGCTTCAGGATGATCAGGTTGCCGTAGCCACGCAGACCCGCACCTGCATAGACCACACGACCGTCGGCGGCGGCCAGCACGGGGTCGCCCGCCTTGCCGCTGATGTCGTAGCCCTTGTTCTTGGCTTCGTCGAAACCTGCGATCAGCGAACCGCTGGCGGGCCAGATCCAGCCGAGGTCTTCATCACCCGAGTTGCCACTGCCAGGACTGGCCGGTGAAGCCGTAACCGGGGCCGGCGGTTTGCTCGCACCGCTGGCAGGCGTCGTAGGCACCACCGCAGGCTGCGGCGTCACAGGCTTCGTGACCGCACCTTCGGAAGAGGTGGCAGGCGGTGTCGCAGGCGCGGCCGCAACAGCCGTTCCCGAGCCAACTGGCGGAATCACGCGCAGCACCTGGCCGACTTCGATCAGGTCCGGGTTATCGATGTTGTTCCAGCGAACGATGTCCTGCCAACGCTGGCCGGTTTCATTGCCGATGCGGCGGATCGTGTCGCCCGGGCGCACGGCGTAGTAGCCAGGCTTGCCATAGTTTTCGATGCCGGCGAGTGGCTTGCCGTTGGCATCTGTGGTGATGGGCGGGCCGCCGGGCACTGTTGCGCCTGGCGCGCGCGTCATGGTGCCGCGGTCTTCGACCGGTGCCGGCCCACGCGGTGTGGAACAGCCCGCGATCACGAGCACAAAGGCCAACGTGACGCCAGCGAACCAACTCCGATTGCCAAAACCCTGCATTTGTTATTCCTTCAAGCGATACCTGATTTTAGGGGGACAAAGTGAACCGCCTCAAGAATGAGCCGCTCCAGTCCCCGCGAGGTCTTGTCGATGACGACAAGGGCTTGACCACCACTCGCTGATTGGGTTGGCGCCACGATGCGGCCGCCCACCGCGAGCTGCGCAATCCAGGCCTCGGGCACCGCCTCGCCGCCTGCCGCAGCAATGATGCCGGCATAGGGCGCGCCCTTGGCATAGCCGATCATCCCGTCGCCCAGCATCAGGTGCACCGTGGCCAGCCGGAAGTGCCGCAGGTTGGCGCGCGCTCGCTCGTGCAGGCCACGCAGGCGCTCGATGCTGTAGACCTCGGTAGCCACATGATTCAGCACGGCCGCCTGGTAACCGCAACCAGTGCCGATCTCGAGCACGCGGCCCAGCTTGTCCTGCGGCTTTCCTGCCAGTGCGGGTGCGCCCATCAGCAGCTCGATCATGCGGGCCACAACGTTGGGCTTTGATATGGTCTGCCCCAACCCGATCGGCAGGCTCGTGTCCTCGTAGGCCTGGTTGACCAGTGCGCTGTCGACGAAACGATGCCGCTCCACGGCGCCCATCGCGCGCAGAACGCGCGGATCGGAAATACCTTGTGCCGCAAGCCTCTGCACCATGCGCGCGCGCACGGCATCGGACGCCATCGAGGGCGTGGAGTGCACCAAGGGCTTGGCCGGCACGGCGGGCATGCGCCCACGCGTGGCGGCTGAAGCAGTAGGTGTCAGGCGAACGGGGAAACTGGGCCGCTGTGTGGCCATGTCAGTTGCCGAGACGGGCCACCGTCTCGCGCCATTGGCCGAGGTTGGCGTGGTCGGTCAGGTCGATCTGCAGTGGTGTCAGCGCGATGTGGCCGGCTGCAGTGGCATGGAAGTCGGTGCCTTCACCGCTGTCCTTGGCACCGCCCGCGCCGGCGATCCAGTACATGGTTTCGCCGCGCGGACTGTCCTGCGTGATCACCTTCTCTGCCGCATGGCGACGGCCGAGCCGGCAGACCTTGACGGGCCTCAATTCGTCGAAAGGCAGGTTCGGCACGTTCACGTTGAGCAGGAAGGCACCGCCTTCGAGCATGCGTTCGCGCTCGATCTGCAGCACCAGCCGGCGCGCCACCTGGGCGGCTGCATCTACGTGCGCCCAGCCTTTTTCGATCTGCGAGAAGGCAATGGCCGGAATGCCGAACAGATAAGCCTCCATCGCCGCGCCGACCGTGCCTGAATAGATGGTGTCGTCGCCCATGTTGGCGCCGTTGTTGATACCGGAGACCACCAGGTCGGGCCGATAGTCGAGCAGGCCCTTGAGCGCGATGTGCACGCAGTCGGCCGGAGTGCCGGTCACATAGCGAAAACCGTTGTGTGCCTCGCGCACGTACAGCGGTGCCGCCAGGGTCAGCGCGTTCGACTTGGCGCTGTTGTTGTGCTCGGGTGCAACCACCTCGACCTCGGCGATGTCCTTGAGTGCGTCGTACAGCGCGACGATGCCCGGCGCCTGAAAGCCATCGTCGTTGGAAATTAGTATCTTCATGGTGTCCTGGATGCGCTCAGATTGTAGGCGTCGGGTGCGTCGCAGCAGGGACAAGCCCACCCCACCGCGCCACCTATCATCGCCCGCATTCATTGGCCGAACATTACCTACCCGAAGGAGACTCGAGCATGCACGCATGGCTTTGCGAAAACCCCACCGGCGTCGACGCGCTGACCTGGAAAGAACTGCCGACACCGACACCGGGCCCGGGTCAGGTGCTGATCGAAATCAAGGCGGCAAGCCTGAACTTCCCCGATCTGCTGATCGTGCAGAACAAATACCAGATGAAGCCGCCCCTGCCCTTCGTGCCGGGCTCCGAATATGCGGGCGTCATCCAGGCGGTCGGCGATGGTGTCACGCACCTCAAGGTCGGGCAGAACGTGGCCTGCCTTTCGGGCACTGGCGGCTTCGGCACTCACACGCTGGCGCCAGCCGCGCTGTGCATGCCACTGCCTGAAGGCTTCGGCCACGTCGATGCAGCGGCTTTCATCATGATCTATGCCACATCGTGGCATGCACTGATGGACCGCGCGCAACTCAAGGCCGGCGAAACCGTGCTGGTACTCGGCGCCGCCGGCGGCGTGGGCACGGCGGCCATCCAGATCGCAAAGGCTGCAGGAGCCAAAGTGATCGCAGCGGCCTCCACCGATGAGAAATGCGAACTTTGCCGTTCCATCGGCGCCGACGCGACGATCAACTACACGACGCATGCACTGCCCAACGGTTTTCGCGACGCCATCAAGGCCGCCACCGACGGCAAAGGGCCGGATGTCATTTACGACCCGGTGGGCGGCGATTTTGCAGAGCCGGTCTTTCGCTCCATCGGCTGGCGCGGCCGTTATTTGGTCGTCGGTTTTGCGTCCGGCCCGATTCCGTCGCTGCCATTGAATCTGACGCTGCTGAAAGGCGCTTCGCTGGTCGGCGTGTTCTGGGGCGATTTCGCCAGGCGCGAGCCCAAGGCCAATGCACAGATGATGGCGGAATTGGCGCACTGGTACGGCCAGGGAAAGATCAAGCCAGTGATCGACAGCACGATGCCGATGGCGGAATTGAAGGCCGCATACGCCCACATGGGTTCGCGCGGCGTTAAAGGAAAACTGGTGATGGTGAACTGAGCGCGTCACCCCTCAACGCCCAATAAAAAAGCCCGCGCATGCGGGCTTTTTTATTGGGCACCTGCCCAGTGAAAACAGGGGCACTTACTTGATCTCGTAATCGGAAAGCGACTTGCCCGCAGCCAATGCCTCAGTCACCCAACGCGGCTTGCGGCCACGGCCACCAGACCAGGTTTCGCCGGTCGGGCCACGGTATTTGGCGGCAGCCTTGGCCGGAGCGGTTCCCGCACTGCGCTTGGCCGCGCCCACACGGCCGGTAAGTTTCAGATCGGAAGCAGTCAAACCGTATTCGGCGATCTTCTTGCGCAACTCTTCAACCACGCCTGCGCGTTCCTGGTTGCGCAGGTCTTCGGCCTGCTTGCGCAATTGCGCAATCTGCTCGTCATGCTTCTTGATCTGGGAATTGATATCGGCGAGGGTCGAAGCCATTGTTGGACTCCTGAAATTGAAAACGGGTGGATTTTAATTCAGTTTACATTTGCCACAAGTACCTTACCGCGCGAAAAAATTGGCGGCGCATTGCATTAATGCAACAACTCGCAACGTAAAGCGCACCACTTTGGACGCGTTATATGCGAGTGAGATGGGGAAAAGAGTCCGCGGCGCGCAGGCAGAAGAAGAAGTTGCGGCGGCCAGAAATGGCAACGCCGGGGCAAGCCCGGCGCTGTGATCCTTTGAGCGCTATTGCGCAATAGCACAAAGGAGATATGAGATATTTTTTGGGGTGGCTGATGGGACTCGAACCCACGACGACCAGAATCACAATCTGGGACTCTACCAGCTGAGCTACAGCCACCGCAGAGCCTACGATTGTAGCGTTAAAAATCGCGGTTTTGACGGCAGCAATCAACGGAGAGGCTTGAAAGCCACATTTTCACCCAGCCGCCATTGGCCCGCCCGGGGTCACGCCTTCCTGGATCCTGATCGAGCCATCGGATCGCTCATGGGTGCCGATCAACAGACCACTGGCATTAGCGTGTTCGCGCAAGGCATCGACGATTTCGTCACGGCCGGGCGTTTCTGAAAGCTCCGGAACGCTTCCAAGCGCAAACAACTGGAACGCGTACCGATGGACCCCGTGCCCAGGAGGCGGGTCGGGCGGCAGCCAAGCTGCCTGCAGTGTCGAATTGCGCCCAACGTGCAATCCCGCGCCCTCATTGCCCTGACTGGGAATGGCGGCCTCGGCCAGCGCCCCGCTGTCCGCCGCAAGATTCACCACGATGGCATGCACCAGCGGATTCGGCGTGGGTGAATCGGCGTCCTCCACGATCAGCAGCAACGACGCCGCGCCAGCCGGCAAGCCGGTCCACTGAAGCGGCGGCGAGACGCCTTCGCCATCAGCGGTATAACGCCTCGGCAGCGGCGCATGGTCCGCAAAGGCCACACTGGTGAGCGCAATGGAGGCCATCCCTTCCCGCATACCGAGAGTGTTGAAGACGATGTTGTCCAAGCCGGCGCGCACACCCTGCAGCGCCTGGCCAATGACTTCGGGCAGTTTTTCGAGCATGCGAACGGTGTATCGCGGCGCTGGCAGCGGTCCTGTAGGACGCGGCGCAGCCTCCACGTCACGAAGTCCGGCACAAATTCTCGCGCGCCTGTTCGATGTGCATCGCCGGCACCGACACGCATATCGCTCCGCTATCATGATTGCGGCCCGCGCAGACGGGCATGGCTTCCGGCCACCTCCACCACTTCACCACCAAAGGAATTTCTTCATGAGCATCGTCTGGACTATTCTGATCGGGTTCGTCGTGGGACTTGTGGCACGGGCCGTCAAGCCGGGCGACGACTCCGCGGGCTTCATCGTCACCACCATCATTGGCGTCGCAGGCTCGCTGATCGTCACGTACGTCGGCCAGTCGCTGGGCTGGTACACCGCCGGCCAGGGCGCTGGCTTCATCGCCTCCGTGCTGGGCGCTATCGTGCTGCTCATCATCTACGGCCTGATCAAGCGCAAGAGCTGATGCGAAAAAGGGGCCGTGCCGCTCCGCGCGCACGGCCACTGTGATGCCCCGCAAACCACGCGCCAAGCATCATGTCTATGTGGTCGAACTCGACGACCGCGTATGGAACAACGGCCGCTTCAGGCGCGCCAATCCCGACTACCAACTCGGCAAGCCCTTCGTCTATGTCGGCATGACCGGCCTGGACCCCGACATCCGTTTCGACAAGCACAAGGCCGGCATCCAGGCCAACAGCTTCGTGCAGGAGTTCGGCCTTCGCTTGCTGCCCGCACTCTACGAGCGCTACAACCCGATGACTTACGAGGACGCGCGCCTGATGGAGGTCGACCTCGGCATCGCGCTGCGCAAGGCCGGCTACGGCGTCTGGCAGGCCTGATGCGACAGGCCTGAGGAGCGGCCTTCAGGAGTAGGTGATCCAGTCTTCATACGCCGGACCATCCAGGTGCGGCAGCGTGTTGTAGGTCACAAGCATGTGCCGCTTGGGCGTGAAGGCGAACTCGGTCACCGACGTGTTGCGGATGCGCAGGTTGAGTTCAATCGTCGTCTCGGCGCTCGTGCCGAGCACATGCCCCACCGCCGTACTGATCGGCCCCCCGCTCGACACCACCAGCACCTTCGCGCCATGGTGCTTGTCACGCACATGGTCGAGCGCCGTCGTCACGCCGGCCAGAAAGTCGACATAGCTCGGCATGCCGACCGGCGCCGTCTTGCCCTGCATCCACGCGCTCAACCCTTCGCGCAGCAGGCGGAAGTGGTGACGGTACATCTCGGGCGAGTCGGGCTTCTGCAGCTTGCCTTGGTGGATGGTGGCGATGACCGCTTCGCTGTCGTACTCGTTGAGGCCAGGCCACGGCAGTACGTCGTCGCGCTCGAGACCAAGGCCCTTGGCGATGCCTTCCCAGGTCTGGCGATGGCGCTTCAACGTGCCGGTGATGACAGCATCGAACTTCATGCCGCGCTCACGCCAGTACTCACCGAGGCGAACAGCCTGCCGGTGTCCGAGTTCACTCAGGTTGTCATAGTCGGCAGCGCCAAAGCTGGCCTGTCCGTGGCGCACGAGGTAGAGGGTTCCCATGCACGGGATTCTGGCAAGAAGCGAAGACGCCGCTTGTCCCTCGTGCGACGGGTTCGCGCGGCCATGAAAAAAGCCCGAGCCATTGAATGGCTCGGGCTTTGTCTGGCGGTGTTCCGTGTGTCTCAGCGGCCTGCGGCTTGCGGCAGCGTCTCCGCTGGCTTCGGCACCAGGATCTCAGCCTTGAAGCGGTCTTTCAGCATGTTGTAGTAGGCGGCATCTTCAGCCGCGGCCACGGATTGGCCGACCTGCGCCTGCTCCTGCTTTGCGAGCTCGGGCGGCGGCGGCGTGCGGGGAACAATCTTGGTCACGCGGACCACGGAATAGCCCTGCGCGCCGAGGTCCACGCCCACAATCGCGGGCAGCTTGGAGCCATCCGCACGCAGCGCGGCGTCGATGACCGGCAGCGGCTGCGATTGCGCGTCGCGGCGCGACACCGTCACGGGTGCACCGAAGGTCGCACCGTCCGCCTTGGCGGTCCACGCGGCGAGCTTGGCTTCGCCCTCGGTCTTGGCCAGCACCGCGGCGCGCTCGGTGACGAGCTGCGCACGGATCTTGTCCTTCACGTCGGCCAGCGGCACCGGGTGCGCCGGCGCGTACTTCGTCACGCGGCCCGATGCGAGCTGGCTGGGGCCGACTTCAATCGCTTCGGTGTTCTGCTTGCGGTCGAGCGAGTCGGCGGCGAACAGCGCGCTCAGGAAGTTGCGGCTGGCCAGCGGACCGGTGGCGCCCGGTGCAGGCAGGCGCGCGACGTTGTCGGCTGTCTTGATCGTGAGCTTCAGCTTGTCGGCGGCCGGCTTGAGGCTCTCGGGCGACTGGTAGACCGCATCGGTGAATGCCTCGGCAGCCTTCGCGAACTCCTGTGTCGCCTGCTGCGAGCGCATGTCGTTCTCGATGGTCGCGCGCACTTGCTCGAAGGGTGGCACCACGGCCGGCTTGATGTCAGTCAGGTGAATGATGTGGTAGCCGAATTCGGTTTCGACGACGCTGCTGATCTCGCCTTTCTTGAGCGCGAACATCGCGTCCTCGAAAGGCTTGACCATGGCGCCCTTCGTCACGAAGTCGAGGTCGCCGCCCTTCTCTGCCGAACCGGGGTCTTGCGAATTCTTGCGCGCGACTTCAGCGAAGGTGTTGGGCGCCTTCTTCACATCGGCCAGCAGTTGCTCAGCCTTGGCCTTGGCCTTTTCGCGGTCGGCGGCGGACATGCTGGCTGGCGCGGTGATCAGGATGTGGCTGGCGCGGCGCTCTTCCTTGGTGCCGAAGCGCGAGGCGTTCTGTTCGTAATAGGTCTTGAGGTCGGCCTCGTTCACGACGACGTTCTTCTTGGCCGCCTCAAGGTCGAGCACGAGGTACTCGATGCTGGCCTGCTCGGGCGCCTGGAACTGTGCCGTGTGGTCCTTGTAGTAGGTCTCGATGTCGGCATCGCTCACCGTCACCTTCGATGCGAAGCTCTCGGGGCTGAAACGGGCCACCTGGATTTCGCGGCTGTCGTAGAAGGCGTTGATGGTGGTGGCGGCCAGTGCCGGCGGCGTGAAGGTCGTGCCCGAAATGCCCAGCAGCACCTGCTGCGTTGCCATGTCGGAACGCACCGACGCTTCGTACTGCTCAGGCGTGCGACCGGTCACACGCTGGAAAGCCTCGCGGTCGAACTTGCCGTCGGGCGTACGGAACGCAGCCAGGCCCGTGTCCTGCGCGAACATGCGCGACAGGCGGTCTTCAGACACCGTCATGTTGGCCTTGGCAGCCGCTGCGGCCAGCACGCGGTCGCGCACCATGCGCTCCAGAGTGGCGTAGCGCAAGGCATCGGAGTCGAGCAGCGTCGGGTCGACGTTGGGCGATTGCTGGCGAATGCGATCGGTCTCAACGCGGTGCTGCTGATCCCATTCGGGCTTCGTGATGTCGTGGCCCTCGATGCGGGCTACCTTCTCGTCGCGACCGGAGCCCTGGTAGCGCTCGACACCGAAGAGCACGAACGAGGGAATGATCAGCAAGAACAAGAAAATCATGACGATCTTGTTGTACTTGCGGAAGAAATCAAACATGCTTGAACACTCTTTTTCGACGGCTGTCGGACGGCAATAAAAAAGGCGAACTGGTGTTCGCCTTTGCATCTGGTGGTGGTGGGTGCTGAGGGGCTCGAACCCCCGACCTACGCCTTGTAAGGGCGCCGCTCTACCAACTGAGCTAAGCACCCCACCGGGAATACTTTCCGAGTCTAACGTCTTAGTTCAGCGCGTCTTTCAGCGCCTTGCCCGGACGGAACTTCGGGATCTTGGCTGCCTTGATTTTAATCGCGTCGCCGGTACGGGGATTTCGGCCGGTGCGGGCCGCGCGTTTGCCTACTGCGAAAGTGCCGAAACCGACGAGCGAAACGGAGCCGCCCTTTTTGAGCGTGGTACGAATAGCGCCGATGGTGGATTCGAGCGCACGGGTCGCTGCGGCTTTGGAAATATCGGCGTTCTTTGCGATGTGCTCAATCAGTTCGGTCTTGTTCACAAGGGCCCCTTGTAGAAAAAAAGTTGGTCGGCTTCCGTCAGCTGCGACCTGGCCGCAAACGGTGCGACTCAAGAGCCTGGCAGGCCTGACGCCTCGGCAGCGCACTGCCAGCGAGGATTACAACCACTGGTCTGCAGGGTGTCAATAAGACACAGAGCCATGCCGATCAGCGGAGCGCGCGATTTTAGGGGCCTTTCGTGAACTCCTTTTTCAAAGCGCCTCGGCGATCGCCTTGCCGAGGTCGCTGGTGCTGGCCGTCCCGCCGATGTCCGGGGTGCGCGGTGCTCCGCTTTGGGGCGCGAGCACCTTCTCGATGGTCGAAAGAATGGCGTCGTGCGCCTGCTTGTGGCCCAGAAACTCCAGCATCATCGCGCCGCACCAGATCTGCCCGATGGGGTTCGCGATGCCCTTGCCGGCGATGTCGGGCGCCGAGCCATGCACCGGCTCGAACAGCGAGGGCATGGTGCGCTCTGGGTTGAGATTGGCGCTCGGCGCGATGCCGATGGTGCCGGTGCAGGCCGGGCCCAGGTCCGACAGGATGTCGCCGAACAGGTTGCTCGCCACCACCACGTCGAAGAAGTCGGGCCGTTGCACGAAGTGCGCGGTGAGGATGTCGATGTGGAACTTGTCGAGCGTGATGCCCGGGTAGTTCTTGCCCATCTCGGCCACGCGCTCGTCCCAGTACGGCATGGTGATCGAGATGCCGTTCGACTTGGTGGCGCTGGTCAGGTGCTTCTTCGGCCGCGATTGCGCGAGCTCGAACGCGAACTTCAGTACCCGGTCGACGCCCACGCGCGACATCACGGTCTCCTGCACCACGATCTCGCGCGGCGTGCCCTGGTACATGCGCCCGCCGATGCTGGAGTATTCGCCCTCGGTGTTCTCGCGCACGATGTACATGTCGATCTCGCCGGGCTCGCGCGGCGTGCCGTCGCGCCGCACCACCGGGGCGATGATGCCGGGCATCAGGCGTGCCGGACGCAGGTTGACGTATTGGTCGAACTCGCGGCGGAACATCAGCAGCGAGCCCCACAGCGACACGTGGTCGGCAATCTTCTCGGGCCAGCCGACCGCACCGAAGAAGATGGCATCGTGCCCCCCGATCTGGTCCTTCCAGTTGTCGGGCAGCATCTGGCCGTGCTTCTCGTAGTAGTCCCAGCTCGAGAAATCGAAGTGGTCGAACTTCAGGTCGATGCCGAACTTGCGCGCCGCGGCATCCAGCACGCGCACGCCCTCAGGCATGGTTTCCTTGCCGATGCCGTCGCCGGCGATGACTGCGATTCTGTGGGTGCTCATGGGTTGGCTCCTGCGTGTGCGTGTTGTAGAGGTAGAAAGAATGCCTGGGTCTCGGCGAGCAATTCGTCCGGGGCCTCTTCGGGAACGTAGTGGCCGCACGGCAAGGCGCGGCCCGACACATCGGCGGCACGGTCGCGCCACAGCGCGAGCACATCGAAGGCCTTGCCGACCGCACCATGCTCGCCCCACAGCACTCGCAGCGGCTGTGCCAGTTGCCGGCCAGCGGCGATGTCTTCGCGGTCGTGTACAAGGTCGATGGTGGCGGAGGCGCGATAGTCCTCGCAGATGGATTCGGCGGTGCCCGCGATGGCGGCGCAGCGTTCGTATTCAGCCAGCACCTCGGGCGCAAAGGGCGCGAGGCCGGCATGCCGCCCACCCATCACGCTGCGCACGTAGCGCACCGGGTCGGACGCAATCAGCGCCTCTGGCAGCGGCGGCGGCTGGATCAGGAAGAACCAATGCCAGTAGGCCTTGGCAAATGCTTCTGAGGTTTGCTCGTACATCGCGAGCGTGGGTGCGATGTCGAGCAGCAGCATGCGCTCGACTGCCGCGGGATGGTCCATCGCAAGCCGATGAGCCACACGCGCGCCACGGTCGTGCGCCAGCACGCCGAAGCGCTCGAAACCGTGATGCTGCATGGCCGCGAGCGCATCGAGCGCCATCTCCCGCTTGCTATAGGCCACGTGCTCGGCATCGGCTGCCGGTCGGCCTGAATCGCCATAGCCGCGCAGGTCGACCGCTACCACCGTGAACCGCTCCATCAATGCCGGCGCCACGCGATGCCAGATAGCGTGCGTCTGCGGATGTCCGTGCAGCAACAGCAAGGGCGCGCCGCGCCCGCCGATGCGGCCATGGATGCGCACGCCGTTGCGCTCGATGTCGAAAGTGGGAAGGGAGAGAAAAGAGGCCGTCACGGGAACGATTGTGCGTTGCGCCCCTTCGATCATCAAGCAACAATCAGCCAATTCATACTTTCCGATCTGGCATGAATTCTCCCTCGATGGACCGCAGCGACCTGGCGCTCGTGCTGGCCATTCGCGACCAGGGCAGCCTGGCGGGTGCGGCCGCCACGCTCGATGTCGTGCCCTCCGTCATCACCAAGCGGCTGGGTGCGCTGGAGGCCCGCCTGGGCCAGCGCCTGTTCGACCGCACCACCCGGCGGCTCAGCGTCACGGTTGAAGGCGAAGCGGTCTGCCTGCATGCGCGAACGCTGCTCGATGGCTTTGCCGCGCTCGAAAGCGAGCTCGGCGAACGCCAGAACGAGTTGACCGGCACGGTCCGCCTGGCCGCAACGTTCGGCTTCGGCCGACGCTGGCTCGGACCGGCGGTGGCGGCCTTTCAGGCGCGGCACCCTGCGCTGCAGATCGAGCTGATGCTGACCGAGCAACTGCCCGACCTCGGCGCCGAAGGCTACGACGGCGCGGTCTGGCTCTGGGCCGTGCAGCAGCGCCACGCGGCCGACTGGGTTTCGCGGCGCATCGCGCGCAACCAGCGCGTGCTGGCTGCTTCGCCAGGTTACCTGAAGCGCCGCGGCACGCCAGCCACCGTCGAGGCACTGGCTTCTCACGATTGCCTGGTCGCACGCGAGAACGGCGATGCCAGCCAGCGCCAGTACGCGCTCTGGACCCTGCGCCATGCGCGCGACGGCAGCACGGCGCGCGTGCGTGTTCAAGGGCCGCTGGCCAGCAATTCGGGCGAGATGGTGCGCGACTGGTGCGTGGCCGGGCACGGCGTCATGCTGCGCAGCCTGTGGGACATCGCACCGCAACTCGCGAGCGGCGAACTCGTGCGCGTGCTGCCGCAATACGCAATGGCGGAAGCAGACATCCACTGGATTGCACCATGGCGGCCGAAGACGCCGCGACGCGTGCGGCTGCTGGTCGATCACCTCGTGGAACAGTTCCGCGGCGAGCCCTGGAAGCCGGGCAAGGCCGGCGCACGTTAAGAAACTGGCCGCTCAGCGCCCGTTGCGCACCACGAGGCTCACGCCCACGGCGGTGAGCGCAATGCCCAGCACCGTCACCAGCGTGATCGGCTCGGAGAACAATAACCACGCCATCACTGCCGTGCAGGGCGGCACCAGATACAGCAGACTGGTGACAGCCGTCGCCGTGCCACGTTGGATCAGCATGTAGAGCAACGAACTGCCGCCCAGCGACAACGCCAGCACCGACCAGGCCATCGCGCCGCCCGAGTACGCGTTCCATTCGATGCCCTGAGACTCCAGCGCCGCGAACGGCAGCGTGACCAGCAACGCCGCCGCCATCTGCACGGCGCTGGCACTGCGCACGTCGCAGGGCGCGACGAAGCGTTTCTGATAGAGCGTGCCCGCCGTGATGCACAGCAGCGCCATCACCACCAGCGTCATCGTCAGCACGTTGACCTCGGCACCCTGTCCGAACTTGCGCGACACCACAAGCACCAGCCCCGCGAAGCCCAGCACCAGCCCGGCCCACTGCCGGCCCGAGATGCGCCCGCCATTGAACGACATCCACACCGCCGTCAGCACCGGCTGGATGCCGACCAGCAATGCCACCAGCCCCGCGCCCATGCCGGCATGCACCGCGGCCCACACGCCGCCCAGGTAGCCCGCCTGCATCAGGATGCCCGTGACCGCCAGGTGCCCCCACTGTGCGCGCTGCTTCGGCCACTCGACCCGCGCCAGCGCGACCCACACGCCGAAGCACACCAGCGACAAAGCGAAGCGCACGGCCAGGAACTTGAGGGGTGGCGCATACGGCATGCCGTAGCGCGCGACGATGAAGCCCGTGCTCCAGATCAGCACGAAGACCGCCGGCATCGCCCGCAGCCAGCCCCCGCCGGGGGCCGTGGCCGCCGAGGTCATTTGGTACGGGCCCGGATTTCCGGAATGGCCTTCTGCAGGTAGTACACCATCGACCAGATGGTGAGCACGGCCGAGATCCAGATCAGCCACTGGCCCCAGACGCCGGTGTCGATCACCTTGAACAGGCGCCCGTCATAGAGCAGGAACGGAATGGCGATCATCTGCACGGTTGTCTTGACCTTGCCGATCATGTGGACCGCCACGCTCTTGCTGGCGCCGATCTGCGCCATCCATTCGCGCAGCGCCGAGATGGCGATCTCGCGGCCGATGATGATCAGCGCCACGAACACATCGGCCCGATTGAGATGCACCAGCACCAGCAGCGAGGCGCACACCAGGAACTTGTCGGCCACCGGATCGAGAAAGGCCCCGAAGGCCGAGGTCTGATTGAGCCGGCGTGCCAGGAAGCCGTCGAGCCAGTCGGTCGCGGCGAAGACGATGAACATGACCGTGGCGATCAGGTTGCGCATTGGCTCGGCCATCGGCAGGTAGAACACACCAACGATCAAAGGGATCGCGACGATGCGCGTCCAGGTCATGATGGTCGGTAGTGTCCAGAACATCGCTTGATTGTGTCATGGTGGCAGTAACCCCCTTCGGGGGTCACGCCCTCAATGCAACGCCTTGTAGATTTCCTCCGCCAGGTCGGAGGCAATGCCCTCTACCGACGCGATGTCTTCCACGCTCGCCGCAGCCACGCCGCGGATGCCGCCGAAGCGCTGCAGCAGCCGCGCACGCCGCTTCGGCCCGATGCCCGGAATGTCTTCGAGCTGGCTGCCGCCGACGCGTACCTTCGCGCGCTTGGCCCGCATGCCGGTGATGGCGAAGCGGTGCGCCTCGTCGCGGATCTGGGCCACCAGCATCAACGCGGCCGAGTCCTTGCCCAGGTAGACCTTCTCGCGGCCGTCGGCGAACACGAGTTCTTCAAGTCCGACCTTGCGGCCCTCGCCCTTCTCGACCCCGACGATCAGCGACAGCGGCAGGCCCAGCTCGCCGAACACTTCGCGCGCCATCGACACCTGCCCCTTGCCGCCGTCCACCAGCACCAGGTCGGGCATGCGTGCGGTCCGGGGCTTCGGTGGCGCGTCGGTGTCGTCGCTCTCGGCGTCGCCCGGAGGCAAGGCGTCGGTCTCGGCCGCCATGGCCTCTGCCAGCTTGCCGTAGCGGCGGTGCAGCACCTGGCGCATGGCCGCGTAGTCGTCGCCGGGCGTGATGCCTTCGATGTTGTAGCGGCGGTACTCGCGGTTCTGCATGGTGTGGTGCTCGAACACCACGCACGAAGCCTGCGTTGCCTCGCCCGCAGTGTGCGAGATGTCGAAGCACTCGACGCGGAAGTTGTCGAGGTCGTCCGACGCCAGCTCCAGCGCATCGACCAGCGCGCGCGTGCGTGCCTGCTGCGAGCCCTCTTCGGCCAGCAGACGGGCCAATTGCAGCTTGGCATTGGTCTCGGCCATTTCGAGCCAGTGCCGGCGCTGCTCGTGCGGCTGGAACACCGCCGTCACGCGCGCACCGGCCTGCTGCGAAATCGCCTCGATCAGCTCGCGGCTCACCTGCTCGCTCAGCACCAGCGTGGCCGGCACGGGCACGTCGATGTAGTGCTGGGCGATGAAGGCTTCGAGCACCTGCACCTCGATCGGGTCGGCAGCAACGGGCAGCGCATCGTCTCCATCGTCGTCGAGTTCGCCGTGATGAATCTGCGCCGCGTCTTCCACGTGCACGGGAAAGTACGGCCGGTCGCCAAGGTGCCGGCCGCCGCGCACCATCGCGAGGTTCACGCAGGCCTTGCCGCCCTGCACCTTCACGGCGAGGATGTCCACGTCCTTGTCGGACGCGATCTCGATCGACTGCTGGTGCAGCACGCGCGAGATGGCCGACATCTGGTTGCGCAGCTCGGCCGCCTGCTCGAATTCGAGCTTCTCGGCATGCGCCGTCATGCGCTGTTCGAGCTTCGAGAGCACGAGTTGCGTGTCGCCCATGAGAAAGGCTTCGGCGCTGGCCACGTCCTGCGCATAGGCCTCGGGCTCGATGTAGCCAACGCACGGCCCGCTGCAGCGCTTGATCTGGTACAGCAGGCAAGGCCGCGTGCGGTTGGCGTACACCGTGTCTTCACAAGTGCGCAGGCGAAACACCTTCTGCAACAGCTGGATCGACTCCTTCACCGCCCAGGCAGTCGGGTACGGCCCGAAGTAGCGGTGCTTCTTGTCGACCGCGCCGCGGTAGTAGGCCAGCCGGGGAAACTGGTGCGACGCGATCTTGAGATAGGGATAGCTCTTGTCGTCGCGAAACAGGATGTTGTAGCGCGGCTTGAGCGTCTTGATCAGGTTGTTCTCGAGCAGCAGCGCCTCGGCCTCGGAGCGCACCACCGTGGTTTCCATGCGCACGATCTTCGAGATCATGTGGCCGATGCGGGTACCGCCGTGACTCTTCTGAAAGTAGTTGGCAACCCGCTTCTTGAGGTTGCGCGCCTTGCCCACGTAGAGCACCGCGCCCGCCGCATCGAAATAGCGGTAGACGCCTGGCAACTGCGGCAGGGCCGCGACTTCGCTGAGCAATTGATCGGAATGCACGTCTGACATGGCGGCTATTGTGGCGCGCGGCACGCAGCCTGGCGCCCGCCCGCGCGCAAACCCCGACGCGGCTGGAATGGAATGTGCTGAAGATGACCACGGGCGCGAGGAGCGCCCGTGGTTTTTTCAACATACCTACTCGGGAAATCTGCATGAACAAAAACAACAGACGCGTCTGGTGGACGCTCTCGCCCATCGCTCTCTCGCTGAGCCTGGCGGGCTGCGGTGGCGCCTCCAGAAACGACGCTCAAGACACGGCAACGATTCTTGCAACCATCGCCGCAATCAATGCGGCCAACCAGCCACCCCCGCCCGACAACGGCTGCCTCACCTCGACCGGCAATTCATCCGTGGTGGTCGGCTCGGGCGATGCCGGCGACCCAGCGGCACCCGAGGCGGCGTCGGGCTATGCGCCGGGCCACAAGCTGGTGTATGCCAAGACCTACATGGTGGTGGCCAACCATCCGCTCGCCACCCGCGCCGGCTGCGACGTGCTGAAGGCTGGCGGCAGCGCCGTCGACGCGGCAGTGGCCGTGCAGGCCGTACTGGGCCTGGTCGAACCGCAGTCGAGCGGCCTGGGCGGCGGCGCCTTCATGCTCTATTACGACGCCGCAACCAAGAAGGTGCAGGCCTACGACGGCCGCGAGACCGCGCCTGCCGCCGCCAACGAGAACTACCTGCGCTACATCGATCCGACCGGCACCGACACCACGCCGCCCGTGCCCGGCGGCGCGCGCGCCAGTGGCCGCTCCATCGGCACGCCAGGCGCGGTGCGCATGCTCGACCTCGCCTATCAGGACCACGGCAAGCTGCCATGGAAAGACCTCTTCGGCTATGGCATCACGCTGGCATCCGACGGCTTCCTGATCGGCGGTCGCATGGCCGCTGCCATCTCGTCGTCGGCCACCAGCCTCAAGCGCGACGCCGAAGCCACGGCCTACTTCTTCAACGCCGACGGCACGCCGAAGGCGCTGGGCACGCGGCTGCAGAACCCGGCCTACGCCAAGACGCTGACCACCATCGCCACGCAGGGCGCCAACGCCTTCTATACGGGCGACGTCGCCAAGGGCATCGTCGACAAGATCGGCAACACCACCGCCGCGAACGACGGCTCGGCCATCACGCCCGGCATGACCACGCTGACCGACCTGGCCAACTACAAAGCCAAGCGGCGCGACCCGGTCTGCGGCACCTACCGCGACTACTACGTGTGCAGCATGTCGCCGCCGTCCTCGGGCGGCATCGCGGTGGTGGCGAGCCTGGGCATTCTCGAGACCTTCAACCTGGGCCTGTACAAGCCGACCGCCATCGACATCGAAGGCGGCAAGCCGACCGTGATGGGCGTGCACCTGGTGAGCGAGGCCGAGCGCCTGGCCTACGCCGACCGCGACAAGTACGTGGCCGACACCGACTTCGTCCCGCTGCCGGGCGGCTCGGTCGACACGATGATCAACAAGCCCTACCTGCAGAGCCGCGCCAGCCTCATCAGCCTGACGAAGAGCATGGGCGTGGCCCAGGCCGGCAACCTGGGCGCGGTGCCGCTGGGCATCGACAAGACCGAGGAGCACGGCACCACGCACTTCACCATCGTCGACAAGCAGGGCAACGTGGTCTCGATGACCACCACGGTGGAAAGCACGCTGGGCTCGTTCCACATGACGCAAGGCTTCATGCTGAACAACCAGCTGACCGACTTCTCGGCCAACCCGAACGACACGGTCGATCCGAGCATCAAGGTGGCCAACCGCGTCGCGCCAGGCAAGCGCCCGCGCAGCACGATGGCCCCCACGCTCGTGTTCAAGAAGAACGCCGACGGCAGCATGGGCGAGTTCGTCATGGGCACCGGCTCGCCGGGCGGCGGCACCATCATTCAGTACGTGGTGAAAACCGTGGTCGGCGTGCTCGACTGGGGACTCGATGCCCAGCAGGCCACGTCGCTGGTCGACTTCGGCGCCACCAACACCCCCATCGCCGGCGCCACCAACAGCGCCACCAACGTGGGCGGCGAGCATCCCAACGTGGACATCACCAACAACGGCAACAACGATACGCTGATCGCGGGGCTGCGCGCCCTGGGTCACACGGTGAACTTCGGCGCGCAGTCGAGCGGCACCAGCACCATCATCCGTGCCAACGCGGGCGGCAAGCCGGTGCTGACCGGCGGTGCCGACCCGCGGCGCGAAGGCATCGTGCTGGGCGATACCTTCACGCCCTGAGGGCGGAAGCAGGAGCGGCCGCGGAGCCGATAAAAACGAGGATGCGCCGGCTCACGTCGACGCCCTCCTCGTGCAGCACCCAGTGCCCCGCGCCCTCGATGCGCTGCAGCTCGCCCTGGTCGCACAGATCGATGCTGGGCTGGGCCATCTCGGTGCCGAGCGCCTGGTCCTGCACGCCCCACAGCAGCAGCGTGGGCACCGGGATGCGCGCGTCGGCTCGAATGTTCGGCCGGTTGCGCATCAGCGCGCGGTACCAGTTGAGCATGCCGGTCAGCGCGCCCGGCCGGCCCCAGGCCTCGCGGTACAGCGCCAGCTCCGCATTGGAAAAAGCTCCGGCCCGGCTGCTCTGCGTCAGCACCCGGGTCAGCCCGCGAAAGCCGTGACGGCTCAGCAGCCGTTCGGGCAAGCGCGGAATGCGGAAGAAGTGCATGTACCAGCTGCGCAGCCGCTGCCGCCCGCGCGACATGTGCTGGAGCATCACCGCCAGATGCGGCGAATTCACGATGACCAGCCGCTCCACCAGCGCCGGGTTGCGCGCCGCCACGCGCCAGCTCACGGCGCCGCCCCAGTCGTGGCCGAGCAGCGTCACCGCCTCCCGGGCCGTGCTGCGGATCAGCGCGCAAACATCGTCCGCCAGCGTTTCGAGGCCATAGGCATCGACGCCCTCGGGCTTGTCGCTCTCGCCGTAGCCGCGCTGATCGGGCACCCACACGCGATAGCCGGCGGCCGCCAGCGCATCGATCTGGCTCGCCCAGCCACGCCAGAACTCCGGAAAGCCGTGCAGCAGCATGGCCACCGGCCCATCGACCGGGCCGGCCTGCACCACGTGAAAGCGAATGCCGTTGGCCTGGACGAAATGGTGTTCGTAAGCGTCGCTCATCGGCGCGCTTACTTGGCCAGCTCCGACACCAGCCGATACAGGAACTCGCGGCCGTCGTACAGCCGCTGGATCTCGATGCGCTCGTCGAGACCGTGCGCGCGTGCATCGGCCGGCTCCAGGAACATGCCGGTCACGCCGTACATCGGGATGCCCGCGTTGCGCATGAAGCGGCTGTCGGTGGCGCCGGTGCTCATGGCGGGCACCACTGGCACGCCCGGCCACATCTGCTGCGTGATCGACTCCACCGTCTTCACGAGGTCGCCGTTCAGCGGCGACGCCGGGCTGCGCAGCGGCTTGCCCAGGTTGCGCACCACGATCTTGTCGTTGCCGATGGCCTGGGTCAGCAGGCGTTCCACTTCCTCAGGGTCGTCGTGCGGCAGGATGCGGCAGTTGACGGTAGCCTTGGCCGATTGCGGCAGCGCGTTCTCGGCATGGCCGGCCTGCACCATCGTTGCGACGCAGGTGGTGCGGAACTGTGCGCTGTAGGCCGGGTTGGCCGACATGCGCTCGATGACCGCGGGATCGGGGTTGCCGTTACCCACCGCGCGCATGTCGTCGGCCAGCTGGCCGGTGGCGAATGGTGCGCTGCGCGCGAAGTAGGTCTTGGTGACATCCGCAAGCTTGACCGGGAAGCTGAAGTTGCCCAGGCGCTCCAGGCCCGCGGCCAGCGCGTAGATCGGATTGTTCTTCGTCGGCACCGAGCTGTGGCCGCCCACGTCGCGCGCCTCCAGCATGTAGGTGGTGTACATCTTCTCGGCCACCTGCATGCGGTGCAGGTTCGGCTTGCCGCCGCGCAGCTCGCCGCCGCCGCCTTCGTTGATGCCGAACTCCGCCTGCAGCAGCTCGGGCTTGTTGTTGATGAGCCAGAAGGCGCCGTTGCTGAGCGCATCGCCGCGCTCTTCGTCGGCAGTCAGCGCGAGGATGATGTCGCGCTTGGGCTTGAAGCCTTCCTGCTTCAGTTGCCCCACCACAGAGACCAGCGCCGCGGCCATGGCCTTGTCGTCGATGGCGCCGCGGGCGGTGAAGTAGCCGCCGGTTTCCTGCAGCTTGAAGGGATCGGTCTTCCAGTCTTCGCGCCGGGCCTCGACCACGTCGATGTGGGCCAGCAGCAGCAGCGGCTTCTTGCTGCCGTCGCCCTTGAAGCGCAGCACCAGGTTGCCCTTCTTCGGGAAGGGTTCGAAGATCTGGACGTCGCCGGGCGCGAAGCCCGCATCGACCAGGCGCTTTTCCATGGCGCGCGCTGCCACGGTGTTGTCGCCCACCGAGTGCGTGGTGTTGATCTCGATCAGCTCTTTGTAGATGTCGTGAAAGCGCTGCTGCTGCGGCGTGAGCGCAGGAGCCGAAGTCTGGGCCGACGCACCGGCCATGCCGCACAAGGCCAGCGACAGGGCGAGCACGGTTCTCGCGGAACGAAAGGACAGGGGCGAGCGGCGACGGGTCTGCATCCTCATGGGTTCTCTCTCCGGTGGTGGTTGTGCCGTCAGCATAGCAAGCACGGCCGGCGGCCCGGCGGTCGAAGACAGGCACACTCGCGGCCATGCAATCCAGGCAATGGGACATCTTCTGCAAGGTCATCGACAACCACGGCGACCTCGGCGTCTGCTGGAGGCTGGCCTGCCAGTTGGCTGCACTTGGCGAACGCACGCGGCTGTGGGTCGACGATGCGGCGGCGCTGCGCTGGATGGCGCCCGAGGCTCGCACCGGCCGTGACGGCGTGGAGGTGATCGACTGGCTCGATTTCGCCGCACTTCAGGCGGCCGTAGCAGGGCCGGCACCCGATGTGCTGATCGAAGCCTTCGGCTGCGAGCCGGCACCGGAACTGATCGCCCGCTTTGCCGAAGGGCCGGGCCTTGCCTGGATCAACCTCGAATACCTGTCGGCCGAGCCGTATGTGGAACGGCTGCACGGACTGCCTTCGCCGGTGTTCAAGGGGCCCGGCGCCGGGTTGACGAAGCGCTTTTTCTATCCGGGCTTCACCCCCGCCACGGGAGGACTGTTGCGGGAGCCCGACCTGATGGAACGCCGGGCGCGCTTCGACCGCACGCAGTGGCTGGCCGCACAGCAGATCCCGTGGCAAAACCACGAGCGGCTGGTGTCGCTCTTCTGCTACGAGCCGCCGGCGCTGGCCGCCCTGCTGGCCCGGCTGGCGGAAGACCCAGAGCCCACGCGCCTGCTGGTGACGGCGGGTCGCGCCACGCAGGCAGTCCAGGCACTTCCCTTGCCTCAAGGGAGCGGTGCGCTATCAATTTCATACCTCCCCTACCTCACCCAGCCCGATTTCGACCACCTGCTGTGGGCCTGCGACCTGAATTTCGTGCGCGGCGAAGATTCGCTGGTGCGCGCCCTCTGGGCCGGCGCGCCGCTGGTCTGGCAGATCTACCCGCAGGACGACGACGCCCACCATGTCAAGCTGAATGCCTGGCTCGACTGGCTCGGCGCCCCGGCCTCGCTGAGGCTTTTTCACCACGCCTGGAATGGCTTTGGCGGCGGCGCCCTGCCCGCACTGGAAACGCAGGGCCCGTGGCGCGAAACGGCCCTGGATGCCCGCACGCGGCTGCTAGCGCAGGACGACTTGGTCACCCAACTGCGGGAACTGATCGCCCAAAAAAGCTAAAATAGTGGGCTTTGCGGATTTCGGCCCGGATCTCATCGATCCGAGATGCTCTCCGCTAAACCTGCCGCGGGACCTGTACCGCGGGGCCAGACATAGCGGCAAACGTCCAAACACATTGAGACGGTCGCCGATGGCCCCGTGCACCGAGCGGCCAACATCCAGAGACCCTGTTATGAAAATCGCTCAAGAAATCCGCGCCGGCAACGTCATCATGCACGGCAAGGACCCGATGGTCGTCCTCAAGACCGAATACAGCCGCGGCGGCCGCAACTCCGCCACCGTGCGCATGAAGATGAAGAGCCTGATCGCCAACTTCAACACCGAAGTGGTCTTCAAGGCCGATGACAAGATCGACCAGATCGTGCTCGAGAAGAAGGATTGCACCTACTCCTACTTCGCCGACCCGATGTACGTCTGCATGGACGCCGACTACAACCAGTACGAAGTCGAAGCCGAAAACATGGGCGACGCCCTGAACTACCTCGAAGACGGCATGGCTGTCGAAGTGGTGTTCTACGACGGCAAGGCCATCTCGGTCGAACTGCCGACCAGCGTCGAGCGCGAAATCACCTGGACCGAACCCGCCGTCAAGGGCGATACCTCGGGCAAGGTGCTCAAGCCCGCCAAGATCGCCACCGGCTTCGAAGTGCCGGTTCCGCTCTTCGTGTCGCAAGGCGACAAGATCGAAATCGACACGCGCACCGGCGAATACCGCAAGCGCGTCTGAGTCTCGGCCCCCCCGCTGACCACCACCCTCGAAAAAGGCTCCGCAAGGAGCCTTTTTTGCTTGGTGGGCATGGTGGTTGCAACGCTGCACAATCTCCAAGGTACTTCTGTCTGGTTTCCCCATGAACAACACGCACAACATTCACGACAAACGCCTGGCCGATGCCTGGGCCACGCTCCGGTCCCATGCCGACCAGGGCCTGCCGCTCGACCCCGATCCCTCGCGCATCGCCTTCGCCGACCCCGAGTTCCTGCTGCGCCGCGAGACGCGCGGCATCCGCATGCAGCTCGAGCTGATGAAACCCGACATCGAGCAGCGCGCCCATGGCATCGAGAACACCGTGGTGGTGTTCGGCAGCGCCCGTTTTCGCAGCGAGGAAGACGCCGCCGCCATGATCGCCCAGGCCGATGCCAGCGGTGACGCAGCAGCGTCCGAGCGCTGGCGCCGGCTGGCGCGCAACTCGCATTACTACGAGAAGGCGCGCGCCTTCGGCAAGCTGGTCGCCCAGTACAGCAACGACAAGGAACCGCAGGACAAGCTCTTCGTCTGCACCGGCGGCGGCCCCGGCATCATGCAGGCGGCCAACCGCGGCGCGCACGAGGGCGGCGGCCTCTCCGTCGGCCTGGCCATCGCGCTGCCGATGGAAGAAGAAGCCAACCCGTACGTCACGCCGGCGCTGAGCTTCAAGTTCCACTACTTCGCCATCCGCAAGATGCATTTCATGATGCGAGCGAAGGCGCTGGTGGCGTTCCCAGGCGGCTTTGGCACGCTCGACGAATTGTTCGAGGTGATCACGCTGGTGCAGACGAAGAAGTCGAAGCCGGTGCCGATCGTGCTGTTCGGCTCCGACTACTGGAAGCGCCTGATCGACTTCGACTTCCTGGTCGAAGAGGGCGTGATCTCGCCGGGCGACGTGAAGCTCTTCGAGTACGTCGACGCGCCGGAAGACGCGTGGAGCGCAATCAAGCGCTTCTACAAGCTCTGAACTGAACCCGCACTGGGTTCAGTCGGCGCTGTCATCCTCGGCCGGGTGCAGCGCCTGCTCGAGGAATCTCGTGAGCGTGCGTGCACGGCGCTTGCGCTCCGCCTCGCCGGTCTGCCCCATCGCCACCGCGTCGTCGGCCACGCCGTGCAGCGCATTGAAGAGGATCACGGCGCTGAGGGTCGCGTCCTCCACGTCCCAGAAGCCGGCGGCATCGCCCTGCTTCAGCAGCCCGACCAGTTGCGTGATAACGGCGTTGTCGTTGCGCATGCGGCGGTCTTCGGGCCGGTACTCGTGGAACACCACATCGTGCAAGGCGACGTTGTCCAGGTAGGTTTCGAGCCCCGTCTCCACCCAGGCCTTCAGGCGCGCGTGATAGTTGTCGGGCCGATGGCGGTCCATGGACTCCTGCAGCCGCGCGCAGAAGGTGTCGACGAAGCGCTGCTGCAATGCGCCGAGCATTGCCTCTTTCGACGGAAAGTACAGATAGAAGGTGCCCTTGGCCACCTGCGCGCCGGCCGCGATGTCGTCGATGCTGGTGGTGGCAATGCCCTTTGCGATGAAGAGGCGCTCGGCGGCGTCCATCAGCGCGGCGGCGCGCGTTTCTGGCGCCTTGGTGCGGCGGCGTGGCGCGGCCTCCCCCTCGGGAGACGTAGGAATCGTGACGGGGTCGCTGCTCTTGACCATCGGCTGCCTCAGGAAACGGCGGCCGCCAGGCGGGCCGAGCGGATCGCCGCACGCACGGCGGCCAGATCGAAGGGCAGGCCGCGCGGCGCCATCACACGCTCGCCGAGCCACACCAGTGCGTCGTCGGCGTCGGCAAAGATGCTGGCGGCACGCCGAAGAGTTTCTCGACATTCATCTTGCGCATTTTCTCGTACTGGTCGGCGGGCACCACGCTCGCCATGCCCATCATATGGCGGCGAATGTCGGCGCCGCGCTCCTGCAGCCACTGCCTGGCGCTCTGCGCGCTGCCTTCGGGGTGGACCAGTGCATCGGCGTCGGCGAACACGCGCAGCGAGGCGAAGGGTTCGCCGCGATCGAGCCAGCGGTTCCAGTCTTCGGTGAAGGCCTGCATGCCTTCGAGTGTCTGAAGTCCGGCCGTAACGCTGATGACGAGGGGCCATTGGCTGAGTTCGTGATGGATCATGAAAAGCTCCTTGGAAAAAATCGAATGAAGGCGCGCGCGAAAGCGCACCGGCACGTATGCGGCGGGCATGGCTGGACGAAGCCTCAGGCGCGCGCGGGCAAGGCGGCGGCGCGGGGCCGCACGCTCACGAGCAGCCCCGCCGCCAGCAGGCCGGCAATGCCGGCGCAAGCCACGGCGGCATGGAAGCCACCGGCCAATGCGCTGGCCAGGAGGCTGTGCGCGGTGGACGCATCGAGCGAGGCCAGTGCGCCCAGATCGTGCCGGCCAACGGCCGCGGCGGCAGCCTGCCGCGCATTGGCCAGGCCCGCCTGCGCGAGCGCATCGGCAAGCAGCGAGGTGGCGCGCGTGCTCATCAGCGTGCCGAGCAGCGCGATGCCGATCAGCATGCCGGCCTGTCGCAGCGCGTTCATCGTGGCCGAGGCCATGCCCGAGCGCTGCGCCGGCACCGACGCCATCACGGCCGTGCTCGTGGCCGGCACGGCAAGGCCGGTGCCCGCGCCGAGGAACACGAACAGCAGCGCCAGCAACGCATAGGGCGTGTCGGCGGAGAACAGCGTCAGCAGCAGCATCGCGCCGCCGATGAGTCCGTAGCCCGCCACCATCAGCGTGTGCACCTCGAAGCGTTTCGCAAGACGGCCGAACTGCGAGGCCACGACACCAGTTGCGACGAACTGCGGCACCAGCCGCCAGCCGGTGTCGCTGGGCGACCAGCCCTGCACCTGCTGCAGGAACAGCGAGAAGAAGAACAGGCTGGCGTACGCCGAGAAGCCGAGCACGAACGACGCGAAATTGGTGACCGAGAAGCGCGCATCGCGAAACAGCCCGAGCGGCAGCAGCGGCCGCGCCACGCGCGCCTCCACCATCAGGAACAGCGCGAGGCCGATGGCGGCCGCCACCAGTGCGCTCGCGGCCTGCACAGAACCCCAGCCATGCTCGCCCGCCGCGATCAACCCATAGGTCAGCGCGCCCAGCCACAGCACGCTGAGCACTTGGCCGACAGGGTCGAGCGCGGCATGTTCGGGATGCGAGCTTTCCTTGATGCCCCAGAGCCCCAGCCCCACCGTCAGCAGCCCGATCGGAATGTTGATGAGGAAGATGCTCTGCCAGCCCGCATGGTCCACCAGCAGCCCGCCAAGCAACGGCCCGAGGACCAGCGACAGCGCCGAGAACGACGACCAGCCGCCGATCACCCGCGCCCGCTCGACCGGCTCCGGAAACGCATGCGCCAGCAGCGACAGCGCCCCCGGAATCATCAGCGCGCCGGCCACGCCCTGCACCGCCCTGCCCGCCAGCAAGATCGGCAGGCTGCCGGCTATCGCGCACATCGTCGAGCCAACGGTGAACACAGCCACACCGGCCAGCCAGGCGCGCTTGCGGCCATAGCGGTCCCCCAGCGGCCCCGCCGACAGCATGAAGGCCGAGAGGCACAGCGCGTAGATGTCGATCACCCACTGCAATCCGGCGAGGTCGGTGGAAAGCGCCCGCTGCAGCGTGGGCAGCGCGACGTTGACGATGCTCACGTCGAGCGTGGCGATGAAGCTGCCGAGGTACACCGCGGCAACCAGCGCGAGACGGCGGCGCGGGTCGGCCGCAGCCTGAATGGGGGAGTCCATGGACGCCTTCAGGATCGTTGAAGAAGGCACCGATACTGACTTCAAGTCAGTAAATTGTCAATCAGATGAGAATTGATCTCATTTGGAATGTGGATTTTGCGCCCTCGCCCCGTCAGACCTTCAAACCCCAGGTCGCGCGCGCGCCAATCGCCACCACGCCCCCAACCACCCAGAACACGCCACCGATGCCGATCAGCGCGCCGAGCGAGCCGAACAACATCGGCATTGCCACGCTCGACGCGTTGATGGTCATGAGCCGCAGGCCCAGCGCTTCGCCGTGGCGGGTGTGCGGCGTGATCTGGTGGAGCATGCTCATCACCATCGGCTGCACCGCGCCCAGCGCGAAGCCGAGCACCACCGAACAGATGCCCATGGTCCAGGCCGAATCCAGCAGCGGATAGATCGCGAACACCATCGCCGTGACCGCCGTGGAACTCAGGATCACGCTGCGCTCCGACGCCCGCGAGGCAATCACCGGCAGCACCACGCGGATGACCGCCGCCGCAATGGCGAAGGCGCCCAGGATCGAGCCGATCACCGAAGCGCTGATGCCCCGGTCGTGCCCCAGCACCGGCAGCACGAAGGCGTGCACGTCCCAGCTCGACGACTGCAGCCAGTTCACAAACAGCAGGCGGCGGAACATCGGCTCGCGCAGCAGGTCCCAGGCACGCGTCGGCTTGGCGCCCGCCACGGGGGCGGTGGGCGGCGGCTCGTGCGCGCCGCGCGCGAGCATCCAGCAGAGGATGGGCAGCGCCGCCATCACCGCGAAGCAGATGCGGAACGCGAGCATGTCCGCAGGCGCACGGCCCGCATGGTCGATCAGCATGCCGGCCAGGAACGGCCCCACGAAATTGGCCACGGCCGGCGCAATGGCGAGCCAGCTGAAAACGCGCTTGAGCTGCGTCGGGTCGGTGGCCGAGCGCCCCACGTGCCGCTGCAGCGCGATGACCGTCGCCCCCGTGGCGCCGCCAGTCAGCAGGGCTGCGACGCACATCACCGGAAAGATCGGGAAGATCACCACCAGCCCCGCGCCGACGACTGCCGCGATGACCGACAGCCACAGCGGTCGCTTGAAGCCGTATCGGTCGGCAAAGCGCCCTGCCGGCAAGGCGAGAAAAACCTGGGTCAGCGCGAACAGCGAAATCAGCACGCCGACCGCCAGCGCGCTATACCCCTGTTGAAGTGCCAGCAGCGGCGTGGCGAGCCGCATGCCGGCCATGGTGGCGTGCAGGCACACCTGGGCACCGATGACACGCAGCAGTTCGGAGCCTTTCACGGAGTGTCTTCGCCCTCGCTGTCAGGTTCGGCGTCGGTGCCGGCCGTGGGTGGCAGCAGCGCCTGGGCCTGCGCCTCGGGCAGCGCCTCGACCTTGCGCAGCGCCAGACGCATCTGCCGGGCGCGCGTGTCGGCCTTGTCGAGCGTGTCCGAAGCCTTGGCCACCTGCTCCTTGATGCGTGCGACCCATTCGCCATAGCGCTCGAACTCGGTCTTCACCGCGCCCAGCACCTTCCACACCTCGGAAGCCTGCCGCTCCAATGCCAGGGTGCGAAAGCCCATGTGCAGGCTGTTGAGCATGGCGAGCAAGGTGGTCGGGCCGGCCAGCGTCACGCGATGCTGGCGCTGCACCGCATCCATCAGCCCGGGCCGGCGCAGCACCTCGGCATAGAGGCTTTCGACCGGCAGGAAGAGGATGGCGAAATCGGTGGTGTGCGGGGCCGCGAGGTAATTGTCGGCAATCGACTTGGCCTCGGTGCGGATGCGGGCCTCGAGCGCCTTGGCCGCCAGCTCGGCGCCCGCGGCATCGGCGCGCTCGTGCGCATCGAGGAGCCGCTCGTAGTCGTCGCGCGGAAACTTGGCGTCGATGGGCAGCCACACCGGCGCGCCGTCGTCGCCGCGACCCGGAAAGCGAATGGCGAAGTCGACGCGCTGCCCGCTGCGCGGCTTGGTCTCGATCTGCTTGGCGTACTGGTCAGGCGTGAGCACCTGTTCGAGCAGCGCTTCGAGCTGCACCTCGCCGAAGATACCGCGCGTCTTCACGTTGGTCAGCACGCGCTGCAGGCTGCCGACGCCCACGGCCAGCGTCTGCATTTCGCCAAGGCCCTTGTGCACCTGCTCGAGCCGGTCGGCCACCTGCTTGAAGCTTTCGCCAAGGCGCGCTTCGAGCGTGCTCTGCAGCTTCTCGTCGACGGTCTTGCGCATCTCGTCGAGCTTGGCGGCGTTGGTCTGCTGCAGCTGCGCGAGCTGCGTTTCCATCGTCTCGCGCACTTCCGATAGGCGCCGAGCGTTCGATTCGCTCAGGCCCTGCAGCTGGGTGTTGAGCGTGTCTGCCAGCGTCTTCTGCAGGGACGCGAGCTGCAGCGAGAAGGCATCGAGCTGCGCGTTCTGCGTGCGCGTGGCTTCGGCGCCCTGCTGCACCAGCGCCTGCTGGAAAGTGGCGAAGGCCTGCGCGGTTTCCTGCCGCGCGCCGCGCGAACTTTCGCCGATGTCGTTACGCAGTTCGCGCTCGGTGCGCTCGTTGGCCGAGCCCAGCGCAGCCAGCACGCGCAGCAGGTCGCTATGGTCGGCTGGGGCTTGCCGACGGGCCAGCAGCCAGATCACCAGCACGAGCTGGATGGCTGCGAGTACGGCCAGTGCAATAAGAACCAGTGAAGTGTCCAAGGTTGCGGTATCGCCTCTGCCTATTTGCCGGGCACCGGCGTCACAGGCGTCAGCGGCCCCTTGCCGCCGAAGTACGCGATGAGGTTGTCAGCCGCGAGGTCGGCCATGGCGCGGCGCGTGGGCACGGTGGCGCTGGCGATATGCGGTGTCAGCACCACGTTGGGCACGGTCAGCAGGTCGGGATGCACCTTGGGCTCGCCCTCGAACACGTCGAGGCCGGCGGCGGCAATGCGCTTTTCGCGCAGGGCCACGGCCAGGGCCGCGTCGTCGACGATGCCGCCGCGCGCAATGTTGATGAGCGTGGCGGTCGGCTTCATCAGCGCGATCTCGGCCGCGCCGATGGTGTGATGGGAAGCCGGCGAGTAAGGCACCACCAGCACCACGTGGTCGGCCGTCTTGAGCAGCTCTTCCTTGCTCACGTAGCTGGCCTTGCATTCGGCTTCGAGCGCCGCGTCGAGCTTCGAGCGGTTGTGATAGATCACCTTCATGCCGAAGCCATGCGCACCGCGCTTGGCAATACCCTGCCCGATGCGGCCCATGCCGATGATGCCCAGCGTCGAGCCGTGGATGTCGGAGCCCGCGAACATGTCGAAGCTCCACTTCTGCCACTTGCCCGCGCGCAGGAAGTGTTCGCTCTCGGTGATGCGGCGTGCCGTAGCCATCAGCAGCGCAAAGCCGAAGTCGGCGGTGGTCTCGGTCAGCACGTCGGGGGCGTTGGTGCCGAGCACGCCGTGCGCGGCCATCGCATCGACGTCGAAGTTGTTGTAGCCCACGGCCATGTTGGCGCAGATCTTCAGGTCGGGGCAGGCGTCGAGCACGGCGGCGTCGATGCGCTCGCTGCCGGTGGTGAAGGCGCCCTGCTTGCCCTGCAGTTTGGCGATCAGTTGCTCTTTGCTCCAGCTCTCGTCGGACTGGTTCGACTCGACCTCGAAATGCTGCGACAGGCGTTCGATGGTCTCGGGAAAGATCGCGCGCGCGACCAGGATCTTGGGCTTGCTCATGATGTTGTCTCTCTCTGCGAAGAAGGGTCAGCGGAAGAAGATGAAGGTGCAAATGACGAACAGCGGAACCAATATGGCCACCGACCACGCCATGTAGCCAAAGAAGCTCGGCATGCGCACGCCGCGGCTCTCGGCGATGGCCTTGACCATCAGGTTGGGCGCGTTGCCGATGTAGGTGTTGGCGCCCATGAACACCGCGCCGGCCGAAATGGCAGCCAGCGTGCTGGCATAGGTGGTCATCAGCGCCGCCGGGTCGCCGCCCGCGGTGTTGAAGAACACCAGGTAGGTCGGTGCGTTGTCGAGGAAGGAGCTCAGCACGCCGGTGGCCCAGAAGTACATCGCCGGATCGGGCTGGCCGTCGGCGCGCGTCACGGCCGAGACGATGGCGCCGAACGGGCCCTGCGTGCCGGCCTTGAGCATCGCGATCACCGGGATGATGGTCAGGAAGATGCCAGCGAACAGCTTGGCCACCTCGGCCATGGGCTCCCACTCGAACTGGTTGTCGGCGTGCACCTTGGGCGCGGTGAGCTTGTACGAAACCACTGCGATCAGTGCCAGCCCCACGTCGCGCACCAGCCCCGGCAGGCCGACCTCGGTGCCGAACACGTCGAAGGTCACGGGCGATTTCCAGAAGCCGCTGAGCAGCACCAGCGCAACAACGCCGCCCAGGAGCCAGAAATTGGCGGCGCCGTCGAAGCCGATGCCCGGCGTGTCGGGTGTCGGGTCAGCCGGCAACACGCCTTCCTTGCGGTAGTAGTGGCGGTCGATGGCATAGAACAGCGCCAGCAGCACACCGAGGATGAACAAGGTTTCAGGCAGGATGTTCTGCGCGGTCCAGAAGAAGCCCACGCCCTTCAGGAAGCCGAGGAACAACGGCGGATCGCCCAGCGGCGTGAGCGCACCGCCCGCGTTCGACACGATGAAGATGAAGAACACGATCACGTGCACCTTGTGCAGGCGGTTGTCGTTGGCGCGAATCAGCGGCCGTATCAGCAACATCGAGGCGCCCGTGGTGCCCATGAAGCTCGCGAGCACCGCGCCGATGGCGAGGATCGCCGTGTTGAGGCCGGGCGCACCGTGCAGGTTGCCGCGAATGTGGATGCCGCCCGCCACGGTAAACAGCGCCGTCAGCAAGATGATGAACGGGATGTACTCGGCCACCAGCGCATGCACGAGCTGCACGCCGGCAAGCTGCACGCCGAAGGCCCCGGCAAAGGGCAGCAGGAACGCCAGCGCCCAGGCCGCGGAAATCTTGCCGTAGTGGTGATGCCAGAACGCAGGCGCGAGCAGCGGAAACAGCGCGATCGACAACAGGATGCCGGCAAACGGCACGCCCCACAGCGGCGAGAGGCTGCCGCCGTCGAAGTCGGCGGCCGAGGCCAGGGCGGGAAGAAAAAGCAGCGACAGCGGCACTGCGGCCGCCTTCAGTCGAATCGTTTTTTGCATGGGGGGCTGTACCGTACCAGACAGGTCAGTACAGCCTTCAAGCCGGGGGTTGTTCGATTTCGAACACCTGGCGCAGGTAGGCCAGGTACTTTTCGTCCTCGCACATGTTCTTGGACGGCGTGTCCGACAGCTTGGCCACCGGCTGGTCGTTGCAGTGGATCATCTTGATGACGATCTGCAGCGGCTCGTAGCCCAGGTCGTTGGTGAGGTTGGTGCCGATGCCGAAGGCCAGCTGGCAGCGGCCGCGGAACTGCTGATACAGCTCGATGGTGCGCGGCACCGTGAGGCCGTCGCTGAAGATCAGCGTCTTGGTGCGCGGGTCGACCCGGTTGGCGATGTAGTGCGCGAGCATGCGCTCGCCCCACTGGAAGGGGTCGCCACTGTCGTGCCGCGCGCCGTCGAAGAGCTTGCAGAAGTACAGATCGAAGTCGCGCAGGAAGGCGCTCATGCCGTACACGTCGGACAACGCAATGCCCAGGTCGCCGCGGTACTCGCGCGCCCAGCTCTCGAAGCCGAAGATCTGGCTGTCGCGCAGCCGCGGGCCGAGCGCCTGGCAGGCCTGCAGGTATTCGTGGGCCATGGTGCCCAGCGGGATAAGGCCGAGCTTCATGGCGTACAGCACGTTGCTGGTGCCCGCGAGCTGCGGCAGCCGCGTGCCGGGCGGTGCCTGCACCGGCGGCGAGGTGACGGCGCCGAGGCGGGCGGTGAGAGTGCGCAGCACCTCTTCGTGCCAGTCTTTCGAGAAGCGGCGGCGCGTGCCGTAGTCGGCGATCTTCAGGTCGGCGAGGCCGGCGTCCTGCAGCTGCGCGATCTTGGTTTCGAGGCGGCGGCGGCCTTCCGCGATGTCGGGCTTCTTCTGCGTGTTGCGGAAGTAGACCTCGTTGACGATGGCCAGCACCGGGATCTCGAACAGGATGGTGTGCAGCCACGGCCCCTTGATGCGGATCTCGAGCTCGCCCGAGGGCTGGGGAATGATGTTGATGTACTTCTCGTTGAGCCGGAAGAGCCCGAGGAAGTCGACGAAGTCGCTCTTGATGAAGCGCATCGAGCGCAGGTAGGCCAGCTCGGCATCGCGGAACTGCAGCGAACAGAGGCTGCGCACCTCGTCGCGGATCTGCCCCGCGAACTGGGCCAGGTCGACACCGGGGTTGCGGCACTTGAAGCGGTACTCGACCCGGGCCCCCGGGAAGTGATGCAGGACCACCTGCATCATCGTGAACTTGTAGAGGTCGGTGTCGAGCAGGCTGTGAATGATCATGGTGCTGGGCGCGGTGTCTCAAACTTTTCGGCGGCCGTTCGATTATCACGGGGCGCGTCGGCCTCTGCCTACGGGGCCTGGACAGCACGTCCTACCGTGAGGGTGAATCACCCCCGCGACAGTGATTTCACGGCGGCGAACACAGCCCGTCGAATCAACTGTCTCAAAGGAGATTCGCATGAACAAGGACACCATCGAAGGCAACTGGAAACAGCTCAAGGGCAAGGTCAAGGAGCAATGGGGGAAGCTGACGGACGACGACTTCGACGTCATCGCCGGCAAGCGCGACCAGCTGCTCGGCCGCATCCAGGAACGCCACGGCATCAGCCGCGAGGAAGCCGAAAAGCAGGTCAAGGACTGGGAATCGCGCGACGGCCGCACGCCGGACGCGATCTGGTTCGAACGCTACTGAGCGCCCCTGAATTCCATCAACTTCCAAAGGAAAACATCCCATGAAAAAGCATCTACTCATGCTGGCCCTCGCCTCCACCTGCTTCGTGGCCACGCAAGCCAGCGCCATGACCAAGGACGAATACAAGGTCTCCAAGGAAAAGATCGAGGCCGACTACAAGGTCGCCAAGGCCCAGTGCGACACGATGAAGGACAACGCCAAGGATGTCTGCCAGAAGGAAGCCAAGGGCAAGGAAGACGTTGCCAAGGCGGAGCTCGAGCAGCAGTACCAGCCGAGCGACAGCCACGCCCGCAACGTGGCTGAAGAGAAGGTGAAGGCCACCTACGAAGTCGCGAAGGAAAAGTGCGACGACCAGAAGGGCGAAGCCAAGACCGCCTGCGTGAAGCAGGCCAAGGCGGATGAAGCCCAGGGCAAGGCCGACATCAAGGCCATGAAGAAGACCATGTAAGGCCTTCGCGGCGGGTGGGCCCCGCTCAGGTGCTCAGGCCTTGAGCGAATCGACCACCCGCTGCAGCGCCTCGGGCAGCGGCACCGGCCGCTGCGTGGCGCGGTCCACGTAGACGTGAACGAAATGGCCTTGCGCCGCGGCGGTGTCCGCCCCCTCGGCAAACAACGCAATCTCGTATCGCACGCTCGATCGGCCCACCTGGGCCACCCGGATGCCCGCTTCCACCGTCTGCGGGAACGCGATCGGCGCAAAGTAGTTGCACTGCGTCTCCACCACGAAGCCGATGACCTGGCCCTGGTGGATGTCGAGCGCGCCGCGCTCGATCAGCAAAGCATTCACTGCCGTATCGAACCAGCTGTAATAGACGACGTTGTTGACGTGGCCGTACATGTCATTGTCGGCCCAGCGCGTCGGGATGCTGCGGAACGCGCGGTAGCTGCTGCGCGCATGCGGGGTGGGTTTGGTGGGGGCGCTGCTCATCGCGCGGCATTTTGCCAGCGGCGGTCGCCCTTGAACGAGGCCTCGAACTTGAGCAGGCCGGCTCGACGACCGAATTTAGAAGACGGCTTCTAAATTGCTGCAGGGCAGCAAAAACCCCTTGATCGCAAAACTCAGCTGCCTATACTTGAGGCCATGCTGCACCGCAACATAGACGGCGAGACAGCGCAACGTGAACCGACCACTCAATCATCCCTTCTGGAGATCCCAAATGGCCCTGACCGCTGACCAAATCCTCGCCGCCCAAAAAGCAAACCTCGAAACCCTGTTCGGCCTGACCACCAAGGCTTTCGAAGGCGTAGAGAAGCTCGTCGAACTGAACGTGACCGCTTCGAAGGCCGCCCTGGTCGAAGCCCAGAGCACCGCCCAGGCTGCCCTGAGCGTGAAAGACGCACAAGAACTGCTGACGCTGCAAGCCAGCCTGTTCCAGCCCCTGGCTGAAAAGACCGCTGCCTACAGCCGTCACCTGTACGACATCGCCCAAGGCACCGGCGCCGAGTTCTCCAAGGCTTTTGAAGCCAAGGCTGCTGAAGCCCAGCAAGCCTTCGTCGGCTTGGTCGACAGCGCTTCCAAGAACGCCCCCGCCGGTTCGGAAACCGCCGTTGCCGTCCTGAAGAGCGCCGTGGCTGCCGCCAACAACGCTTTCGAATCGGTTCAAAAGGCCGTCAAGCAAGCGTCGGACGTCGCCGAAGCCAACTTCAACGCCGTGTCGACCCAAGCCGTCGCCGCCGCGAAGACCGCCACCGCTTCGCGCAAGCGCTAAGCCGCCGACCACCACCAGTTGTCTCCTTGGGTCCTCACGGATCCAATTCAGGGCCTCATCCTCGGATGAGGCCTTTTTTTTGGCCTGGCGGGGCGTCTTCGATAATGCCGGTCTCATCCAGGAGACTTCAATGCAGATCGATGGCAAGGTTTTTATCGTGACCGGTGGCGCTTCGGGCCTCGGCGAAGGCACGGCGCGCATGCTGGCCGCCAACGGCGCCAAGGTGGTGATCGCCGACATGCAGGCTGACAAGGGCGAAGCCGTTGCAAAGGAAATTGGCGGCGTGTTCGTCAAATGCGACGTGAGCCAGGAAGCCGACGGCCAGGCAGCCGTGGCCGCCGCACTCAAGCTTGGCAAGCTGGTCGGCCTCGTCAACTGCGCCGGCATCGCGCCGGCCGAGAAGACGGTGGGCAAGAACGGCCCGCACGCACTGGCCGTGTTCAGCAAGACCGTCACGGTCAACCTGATCGGCAGCTTCAACATGATCCGGCTCGCGGCCGACGCCATGGGCAAGAACGAGCCCGAAGCCACCGGCGAGCGCGGCGTGCTGATTTCCACCGCCTCTGTCGCCGCCTACGACGGCCAGATCGGCCAGGCCGCTTACAGCGCCTCGAAGGGCGGCGTGGTTGGCATGACGCTGCCCATCGCCCGCGACCTCGCGCGCAGCGGCATCCGCAACATGACCATCGCTCCCGGCATCTTCGGCACGCCCATGCTGTTCGGCATGCCGCAAGAGGTGCAGGACGCCCTGGCCGCCAGCGTGCCCTTCCCTTCCCGCCTGGGCACGCCCGAGGACTATGCCAAGCTCGCCAAGCACATCATCGAGAACGACATGCTCAACGGCGAGGTGATTCGTCTGGACGGAGCGATTCGATTGGCTCCCCGCTGACCTCGGAGGCCGGCAGCTTCGTACTGCCGGTGCGGTCCAGGCGCTCGTAGTTCGCGATCACCTGAGCCCCGAGCAGCACCAGCATGGCGGCGATCTCCAGGCTCAGCAGCACCACGATGGCCGTGGTGAGCGAGCCGTAGACCACGTTCACCTGCGACAAGGTCGAGAAGTACCAGATCAGCACGCGCCGCGTGGCCTCCCACAGCAGCGCGGCCGTCACGCCGCCCAGCAGCGCATGGCGCAGCGACATGCGCCCGGCCGGCATCACGAGGTAGAGCGAGGTCAGCATGAAGATCTCGCCGCCCAGCCCCAGCAGGTACAGCAGCAGCCCCGAAACGCCCGACAGCGACCAGCTGCGCCCCAGCAGGTCGACGCTTTCCCGCCCCACCAATTGCAGCGCGCCCGACACCAGCGTGACCAGCAGCAGCCCCACGCACAGGCACAGGATGTAGATGTACGGCATGGCCACCGACACCAGGAAGTGGCGCTTGTGATCGGCCTTGCGGTGGTGAAAGATCACCGCCATCGCGCTTTCGAGCACGCTGAAGGCCAGCGAGCTGAAGAAGAGCATCGTCACCAACAGCACCGGCCCCAGCACGTCGCGATGGTCCAGGAAGCTCGACAGTTCGGCCACGATGGCCTTCGACTGCCCCGGCAGCAGCCAGCCCAGGTACTGTCCGATGGTGCGCAACAGCTCGGCCTGCTCGATGACGTGCGACAGCGCGATCACGCTCACGATCAGCAGCGGCACGATGGACAGCAGCGCGTAGTACGCCACCGCCCCCGCGAGCAGCAGCCCCTGGTTGGCGCGAAATTCCTTGAGCGCATCCCAGGCGAATCTCAGGGGGTGGCGCAGTAGCGGAGCGATGTGTTGCAGGGGTTTGGGCGTCGTCATGCATGGATTCCGGTCGCTTTCAGTATGCCGTCCGGCCGCGAGCCTTCGCCCGCTTGCGTATGATTTGCCGCTCTTCGCCTACATGACCATCCCCGCTTCATTCATCCAGGAACTCATCGCGCGCGCCGATGTGGTCGAGATCGTCGGCCGTTATGTGCAGCTCAAGAAAGCCGGCGCCAATTTCATGGGGCTGTGCCCGTTCCACGGTGAGAAATCGCCCTCTTTCTCCGTCAGCCCGACCAAGCAGTTCTATCACTGCTTCGGCTGCGGGGTGCATGGCAACGCCATCGGCTTTCTGATGGAGCATGCGGGCATGGGCTTCGTCGAGGCGGTGCACGACCTCGCCGGCCAGTACGGCCTGCAGGTGCCTGAGGACGACGCCTCCCCCGCCGAGCGCGCCCGCGCCGCCAGCCAGCGCCAGAAGCAGGCCACACTGACCGACGTGCTCGAAAAAGCCGGCGACGCCTACCGCAAGCACCTGCGCCAGGCACCCGGCGCCATCGAATATCTGAAGGGCCGCGGTGTCTCGGGCGAGGTGGCCAAGCAGTTCGGCATCGGCTATGCGCCGGCCGGCTGGCGCGCGCTGGCCAGCGTTTTCCCCGACTACGACGACCCGCTGCTCGCCGAGAGCGGGCTGGTGATCGTCAACAACGAGGAAGGCAAGCTCAGCGACGAAGAAGCCAAGCGCTACGACCGCTTCCGCGACCGGGTGATGTTCCCGATCCGCAACGTGAAGGGCGAATGCATTGGCTTCGGTGGCCGCGTGCTGGGCGACGAGAAGCCCAAATACCTGAACTCGCCCGAAACGCCGGTGTTCAGCAAGGGCCGCGAGCTCTACGGCCTCTACGAAGCCCGCGCGGCCTTCCGCGACCGCGGCTATGCGCTCGTCACCGAGGGCTACATGGACGTGGTGGCGCTGGCCCAGCTCGGTTTTCCAAACGCGGTGGCCACGCTCGGCACGGCCTGCACCACGGAGCACGTGCAGAAGCTCTTCCGCTTCACCGAATCGGTGGTGTTCAGCTTCGACGGCGACGCCGCCGGCCGCCGCGCCGCGCGCAAGGCGCTCGACGGTGCCCTGCCCTATGCCACCGACGTGCGCAGCATCAAGTTTCTGTTCCTGCCGGCCGAGCACGACCCCGACAGCTTCATCCGCGAGCACGGCGCCGAGGCCTTCGCCCGCTTCGTCAGCGAGGCCACGCCGCTGTCGCGCTTCATGCTCGAGGCCGCCCGCGAAGGCTGCGACCTGACCACCGCCGAGGGCCGCGCCCACATGACGAGCAACGTGCGCCCGCTCTGGAGCGCCATGCCCGACGGCGCGCTCAAGCGGCAACTGCTGAGCGAGATCGCGACGCTGGTGCAGCTCGACGCGCCAGCGCTGTCGGAGCTCTGGGCCTCCACGCCCGGGCCGCGCAAGGCTGGCGGCGCACCCGTGCCGCAGCGCCAAGGCGAGCCCTCCGGCTACGGTGGCGGTAGTGGCGGTGACGACTACTACCCGGACATGCCCCCGCCGCAGGACTACGAGCCGCCGCGCTATGAAAGCGATAGCAAGCCCAGGTTCCAGCAACGCAAGTTCGTCAAGGGCAAGCGCTGGGGCGGCAAGTTCGAGGAACCCATCGAGCCCCTGCGCGGACGCGGCGCCCCGCCCAGCCGCCCGGACGTGGCAGTACGGCTGCTGCTGTCGAACATGGCGCAATGGGAAGCCCTGTCGCACGAGCTCCACGTGATGCTGTGCGACTTGCCCGGCCAGCACGGCGCGCTCTTCACCTGGCTCGACAGCCAGCTGCACGAGCACGGTGTCCAGCCCTGGGCGGCCCTGCGCGAAGGCCTGCGCGGACTCGACTTCGAGCCGCTGGCCGAGCGGCTGATGTCCGTCTCCGAGGCCGGCCCGGTGCCCGAGGGCGAGGAGGCGCAGCATCTGGCCGACGCCGCCCGCGAACTCTCCAGCGTGCTCGATTTCATGCTCGACGACCTTCTCAAGGCCCAGCAGAGCGAGGCCATCGCCGCCGTGGGAAAAGACCCGAAAGCCCTGGAGCGCTACAAGGCGCTGGAAACCCGACGGCTCGAATTGCGTGCCCGTTTGCGCGCCTCGGGTTCAGAAACTGCTTGAAATTTGCGCAACACGCTATAATGTAGGGCTTCGCAACTGGCGAAATTAGGCAAGAGCGACAGCAGCACCTCCGGGCCGACCCCTAGCGCAACGCACTCCAACGGTAAATTCCGGCGGAAAGGGTCAACAACCGCAAGGACTGCATACCAAATGTTCGCCCGACATCTTGCCTGTTGAGGAATTAATTCCTCTTTCCCATTTGTTTTTAGTCCGTGCCTGTGCACGGGCTGTGGTGGCGCTGTCCGCGTGACGGTGCGCCTGTGATCCCGCTTGTTCTTTCTTGCCGTAACGAGGTCGTATGCCCAGTTCAAAGAAGCCTGCTCCTTCACTTGCCAAAAGCGTCGCCACCAAGCCCGCAACAGAAAAACCGTTGAAAGCCGGCGCGAAGCCGGCAACCAAGACGGCCGCCGCCGCATCCAAATCGGCAGCCGCAACGAAAGTGAAAACCGTGCCCACGAAATCGACCTCTCTCGACGATCCCAAAAAAGCAGCCGCCCCCGCAGCCAAGAAAGTCGGCCGCCCGCCCAAGGCCGCCGGCGCCGCCACGCCCGCCACCGGCGCCAAGCGCGGCCGCAAGCCCAAGGCTGACAAGGAAGCCCCCGAGAGCGACGTCGACCTGTCGGACATCGAAGACGACCTGGCCGGCGACGAGCCCGCGGTTGCCACGACCACCGAAGAGAAGGTCAAGCCGCTGCGCATGAAGATCAGCAAGGCGAAGGAACGCGCCTTGATGAAGGAGTTCGGCCTCGACGAGACCGTGCTCTCCGAAGAAGACCTGGCCAAGCGCCGCTCGCGCCTGAAGACCCTGATCACGCTGGGCAAGACCCGCGGCTACCTCACGCACGGCGAAATCTCCGACCACTTGCCCGACAAGCTGGTCGACGCCGAGACCATGGAAGTCGTGGTCACCATGCTCAACGACATGGGCGTGGCGGTGTACGAGCAGACGCCCGACGCCGAAACCCTGCTGCTGAACAACACCGCGCCCACCGCCACCACGGTGGAAGAAGCCGAGGAAGAAGCCGAAGCCGCTCTCTCCACGGTGGACAGCGAATTCGGCCGCACCACCGACCCGGTCCGCATGTACATGCGCGAAATGGGCACGGTCGAGCTGCTGACGCGCGAAGGCGAAATCGAAATCGCCAAGCGCATCGAAGGCGGCCTGATGGCCATGATGGAAGCCATTTCGGCCTCCCCCGCCACCATCGCCGCGATCCTCGAAATGGCCGCGACGATTCGTGAAGGCAAGGTCGTCATCTCGACCATCGTCGACGGCTTCTCGAACCCCAACGAGGCCGACGACTACGTGGCCGAAGAAGACTTCGACGAGTTCGACGAGGAAGACGACGACGACGGCAAGGGCGGCTCCAAGGCCCTGACCAAGAAGCTCGAAGAACTCAAGCGTGAAGCGCTCGATCGCTTCGACCGCATCGCCGGCATGTTCGAGAAGATCCACAAGATCTACGAGAAGGAAGGCTACGGCACGCCGGCGTACGTCAAGGCCCAACAGGCCGTGTCCGACGAGCTGATGACCATCCGCTTCACCGCCAAGACCATCGAGAAGCTGTGCGACCTGGTGCGCACGCAGGTGGACGACGTGCGCAAGAAGGAACGCGAACTGCGCCGCATCATCGTGGACAAGTGCGGCTTCCCGCAGGACGAGTTCATCCGCGACTTCAGCGGCTACGACAAGAACGGCAACCGCATCGCCTCCAACCTGCTCAACCTGAAGTGGGTCGAGAAGCAGGCCGCCGCCGGCAAGCCCTGGAGCACGGTGCTCGCGCGCAACATCCCGCCGGTGCAAGAGTTGCAGCAGAAGCTCGCCGACATCCAGTCGCGCGTGGTGGTGCCGCTGTCCGAGCTGAAGGACATCAACAAGCGCATGAACGAAGGCGAATCGTCTTCGCGCGACGCCAAGAAGGAAATGATCGAGGCCAACCTGCGCCTCGTGATCTCCATCGCCAAGAAGTACACCAACCGCGGCCTGCAGTTCCTTGACCTGATCCAGGAAGGCAACATCGGCCTGATGAAGGCGGTCGACAAGTTCGAATACCGTCGCGGCTACAAATTCTCGACGTACGCGACGTGGTGGATCCGCCAGGCCATCACCCGCTCGATTGCCGACCAGGCGCGCACCATCCGCATCCCGGTGCACATGATCGAGACGATCAACAAGATGAACCGCATCTCGCGCCAGCACTTGCAGGAGTTCGGCTTCGAGCCCGACGCCGGCATCCTGGCCGCGAAGATGGAGATTCCGGAAGACAAGATCCGCAAGATCATGAAGATCGCGAAGGAGCCGATCTCGATGGAAACCCCCATCGGCGACGACGACGATTCGCACCTGGGCGACTTCATCGAGGACAGCAGCAACACGGCTCCTATCGAAGCCGCGATGCAGGCCGGCCTGCGCGACGTGGTCAAGGACATCCTGGACAGCCTCACGCCGCGCGAAGCCAAGGTGCTGCGCATGCGCTTCGGCATCGAGATGAGCACGGACCACACGCTGGAAGAAGTCGGCAAGCAGTTCGACGTGACCCGCGAGCGCATCCGCCAGATCGAGGCGAAGGCACTGCGCAAGCTCAAGCATCCGTCGCGTTCGGACAAGCTGCGCAGCTTTATTGATACGCTCTAAGCCGGTCTCCCGGTATTTCCCCGACGAGGAGGCGCCCGCAAGGGCGCTTTCTTTTTTGGCCTTCGCGATAAAAAGAACGGAGCAAACCTCATGAATCCCGATGCAGACAAACTCTGGCAGGCCCCGCGCTGGGCGCTTGCCGTGCTGCTCGCGGTGCTCGGCATGCTCGGGCCCTTTTCCATCGACACCTACATCCCGGCCTTCTCGGGCATTGCACAGTCCATTGGCGCGACGCCGGCCGAGATGCAGCAGACGCTTTCGGCCTACCTGTTCGGCTTCGCGTTCATGAACCTGTTCCACGGCGCGCTGTCGGACAGCTTCGGCCGCCGCCCCGTGGTGCTGTGGGGCCTGGCAGTGTTCACGCTCGCCTCGCTGGGCTGCGCGCTGTCGCAGAACATCACGCAGTTGGTGCTGTTCCGCGGGCTGCAGGGCCTGTCGACCGGCGCCGGCATCGTGGTCTCGCGCGCGGTGATCCGCGACATGTTCCCGCCCGCCGAGGCGCAGCGGGTCATGAGCCAGGTCACGATCTACTTCGGCGTGGCGCCAGCCATCGCGCCCATCGTGGGCGGCTTCCTGTTCGTGCACGCGGGCTGGCACGCCGTGTTCTGGTTCCTGGTGGCGGTGGGCGTGGTGCTGTTCACGGCCAACTACAAGCTGCTGCCCGAGACACTGCACAAGGACCACCGCCAGCCCTTCCAGGTGCGCCACCTGATGCGCGGCTACTGGGACCTGTGCTCCGACCCGCGCTTCCTGCTGCTGGCCTTTGCGAGCGGCGTGCCCTTCAACGGCATGTTCCTCTACGTGCTGGCCGCGCCCGCATTCCTCGGCGACCACCTCGCGCTGCAGCCGCAGCAGTTCTTCTGGTTCTTCCTGCTGACCATCGGCGGCATCATGCTCGGCGCGCGCGCCAGCGGCCGCATGGCCGGCAAGGTCGCGCCCAAGCGGCAGATCCGCGACGGCTTCGTCATCATGCTGGCCACCTCGGTGGTCAACGTGGTGGCCAACACCTTCTTCCAGGCGCACGTGGCCTGGGCGCTGTGGCCGCTCGCGGTGTTCGCCTTCGGCTGGGCGCTGATGGTGCCGGTGGTCACGCTGCTGGTGCTCGACCTGCACCCCGAGCGCCGCGGCATGGCCTCGTCGCTACAGGCCGTGATCGGCTCCACCGCCAACGGCATCGTGGCCGGCGCGGTGGCGCCGCTGGTGATGCATTCGACGCTCGCGCTGGCGCTGACCTCCATGGGCATGCTCGCCATCGGGCTGGTCGCCTGGGTGTGGCTGCATGACCGCTGGCCCGAGATCGGGCGCATGGTGGCGCACGAAGGCTGAACACAGGAACGAGGCTCCGATGCGCTTCGAAACATTCCTGACCCATGCGCGCGCCTGGCTGCCGGGCCGCACCACCGTCGATGCCCGCGAACGCTTGCGCGCAGTGGCGGGCGCGGGCCTCGGCCTGCTGGTCACTGCGCTGCTGTGCCGCTGGCTGGCCGGCCCGCTCGCCGCCTCTGTCTGGTTGATCGCGCCGCTGGGCGCCAGCGCCGTGCTGGTGTTCGCGGTTCCGGCCAGCCCACTCGCGCAACCGTGGTCGGTCATCGGCGGCAACACGCTGTCAGCGGTGGTCGGCATCGCGGCCGCCAACTGGATTCCCGACCCGGCACTGGGCGCTGCCGTCGCAGTGGCCGGCGCCATCGGCCTGATGTTCAGCGCACGCTGCCTGCACCCGCCGGGTGGCGCCGCAGCCTTGCTCGCGGTGCTGACGCACACCACGCATTTCTCGTCCGCCCTGTTCCCCTTCTTCACCAACTCGCTGCTGCTGGTGCTGGCCGGCGTGGCCTACAACTCGCTGACCGGTCGGCGCTATCCGCATGTGCAGGTGGCGCGCCCGCCTGCGTCCGATGCGCGCTTCAGCCAGGCCGACATCGACGCCGTGCTGGCCCGCTACAACCAGGTGCTGGACATCAGCCGCGACGACCTCCAATCGCTGATCCAGCAGACCGAGCTCGAGTCATACAAGCGGCGCCTGGGCACGCTGCACTGCGCCGACATCATGTCGCGCACGCCGGTCTCGGTGGAGTTCGGCACGCCGCTGCAGGAGGCGTGGGCGCTGATGCACGAGCGCCGCATCAAGGCCCTGCCCATCACCGACCGCACGCGCCGCGTGGTGGGCATCGTCACGCAGGCCGACTTCTTCCGCCAACTCGACCTGCAGCATCACGAGGGCATTGCCGGCAAGCTGCGCGACCTGATCCGCGCCACGCGCACCGTGATGTCGAACAAGCCCGAGGTGGTCGGCCAGATCATGACGCGCCAGGTACGCGTGGCCAGCGCCGACCGGCCCGTGGTCGACCTGGTGCCGCTGTTCTCCGAGGGCGGGCACCACCACATCCCGATCATCGATGGCGAGAAGCGCCTCGCGGGGATGATCACGCAGTCGGATTTCGTGCGCGCGCTCTACCGCGCGGTTGCGCCGGCGTAGGCAGCCGCCACGCCCTTACGCCTTTACTCCAGCACCACGTTCGCCTTCTTCACGAGCACGGCATAGCGCGACGCCTCGCTGCGGAAGTAGCTCGCGGCCTGCTCCGGTGTCGTGGGCTTGATGACGTTGCCCTGCTTGTCCATCGCATCGCGCACCTCGGCGCTGGTGAACGCGGCGGCCACCGCGTCGTGCACGCGCTGGACATCGGCCGCCTGCATCTTCGGCGGGCCGATCACCGCGAACCAGCCTTCGACCGCGTAGTTCGGCAATCCCTGCTCCGCGATGGTCGGAATGTCCGGCGCGGCTGGCGAGCGCGCGGCGCTGCACAGGCCGATGGCGCGCAACGCCCCGCTCTTGATGTGCTGCTGCACGGCCGGCAGCGCGACCACGCCCATCTCGACCTGCCCCGCGATCATGTCGGTCACCATCGGCCCGGTGCCCTTGTAGGGAATGTGCCGCGCCTTCACGCCGGCCTCGTCCATGAACATCTCGCCGGCCAGGTGAATGATGGTGCCGTTGCCCGACGAGGCGTAGTTGTAGCCCTCGGGCTTCGCGCGCAGCAGCGCGACCAGCTCCTTCACGTTCTTCGCGGGCAGCTTCGGGTTCACCACCAGCACCAGCGGCGTCGCGCCCACCACGCTGATCGGCGTGACGTCGTTGATCGCGTCGAAGGGCATCTTCTTGAACACTGCCGGGTTGATGACGTGGTTGTTCGACACCATGCCCAGTGTGAGCCCGTCGGGCGCGGCCTTGACGATGGCCGCGGCGCCGGTGATGCCGCCCGCGCCCGGCAGGTTCTCGATCACCACCGGCTGGCCGAAGGCCTTGCCGAGCGCGACCGATGCAGCGCGCACGATGGTGTCAACGCCCGAGCCCGCGCTGATCGGCAGGATGAAGCGAATGGGTTTGTCGGAGCTCTGCGCAAGCGCCGGGCATGCGGCCACCACGGCGGCGCACGCGCCGAGGCCTAGCACCGCGCGGCGGTTCATCGGGGAAAGTGTCTTGGTCATCGGTTTTGTCTCTCTTTATGGTTTTGGAAAAGCGCTTCGATCAGGCCACCGCCGAATCGGCGTGTAGCGCATCGACCTGCTCACGCGCATAGCCCAGTTCGGTCAGCAACTCGCGCGTGTGCTCGCCCAGCGTCGGCGGATGCAACCGCACGCCGAGGCGTTCGCCGCCGAGCGTGATCGGGAACAGCGTCGTCTGCGCCATTTCTCCGGCACGCTCGCCGTCCGGCAGGCGGATGTCCGCCAGGCCGCCGGTGGCCTTCAGGTGCGGGTCGTCGTAGAGGTCTTCGGGCCGCGTGATCGGCGCGAACGGCAGCCCCCTGGCCTCGAAGATCGCCGACAGCTCCGCCGCCGAATGCCCGGCCAGGCGCTCGCGCAAGTCGGCGAGCAGCGTGGGCCGCAGGCGCACGCGGTCGTTGTTGGTTCGCAAGGCGGAGTCGGCCCTCAGGTCGTCGAAGCCCAGCGCGTCGCAGAAAGTGTTCCACTGCGCGTCGCTCACGGCGGCCAGGAAGATCTGCTCGCCGTCCTTCACGGTGAACACGTCGTACAGCGCCCAGGCCGAGATGCGATCGGGCATCGGCGCCGCCGCCTGCCCGGTGATCGCGTACTGCAGCATGTGCTGCCCGACCAGGAACACGTTGTTCTCGAACAATGCAGACTGCACCTCCTGCCCCTTGCCGGTCTCGGCGCGCTGCATCAGCGCAGCGATGGCGCCGATGGCACCGAACATGCCGCCCATGATGTCGTTGACGCTGGTGCCCGCGCGCAGTGGATCGCCGGGGCGGCCGGTCATGTAGGCCAGTCCGCCCATCATCTGCACCACCTCGTCGAGCGCAGTGCGGTGCTCATAAGGGCCTGGCAAGAAGCCCGTGTGGTTGACGTATACGAGGCGCGGGTTGAGTTTGCCGAGCGCGGCGTAGCCCAGGCCGTACTTGTCCATGGTGCCGGGCTTGAAGTTCTGCGCCACCACATCGGCCGTGGCACACAGGCGCAGCGCGGCTTCCAGCCCCTGCGGGTGCCGCAGATCGAGCGCGATGCTCTTCTTGTTGCGGTTGAACATGGGGAAGAAGCCCGCGCCCGCGCCCAACAGGTGCCGCGTGCGGTCGCCATCGATGGGCTCGACCTTGATGACCTCCGCGCCCAGATCAGCGAGCACCATGCCGCAGGTCGGGCCCATGACCATGTGGGTGAACTCGACCACACGGATGCCGGTGAGCGGCAGGCGCTTTTCTTCAGTGCCTGTCGTGCTCATGCCGTGACTCCCGCCGTCGCAGAAAAGGTCTTCGGAAAGCCCGCGCGCCACACCGTGCCCTGCAAAGTCTCGCCTTCGAGCCAGCCCGCCACGCGCCGGCGCAGGTCGAGCAATTTCGGCAGATCGACGCCGGTCGCAACGCCCATGCTCTCGAGCATGAAGACAAGGTCTTCGGTATCGACATTGCCACTGGCGCCTGGCGCATGCGGGCAGCCGCCGATGCCGGCCAGGCAGGCGTCGAAGCGCGTGATGCCGACTTCCAGCGCGGCATACGCATTCGCGAGCCCCATACCGCGCGTGTCGTGGAAATGGCCGCACCACAGCCGGTCGCCCGCGATGCGCAAGGCGCGCTCGAACAGGCTGCGCACCATCGCCGGATCGGCATAACCCACAGTGTCAGCGAGGCTCACGCGGTCAGCGCCGGCGTCGAGCAGCGCCTGCATCAGCCGCAGCACCTCGTCCGGCTCGACGTGGCCCTGCAGCGTGCAGCCGAAGGCCGTGCCCACGCCGCCGTCGATCAGCGTTTTGGAGCCTGCCGCATCGCGCGCCGCGCGCATGCGCCCGACCTCGGCCACCACCTCGTCGGGCGTCTTGCGCAGGTTGGCGAGGCTGTGCGCGTGGCTGGCCGAAAGCGGCACGACCATCAGGTCGGCCCCGCCCTCGATGGCTCGTTCGGCGCCTTTGAGGTTGGGCACGAGCACCGAGGCGAAGAGCTCCGGCAAGGTCTTGGCATAGGCCAGCAGTTCGGCTGTGTCCGCAAGCTGCGGCAGCAGATGCGCCGGTACGAACGAGCCGACCTCGATCTCGCGCTGTCCGGCCGCGTACGCGTCGCGGATCCATTCGAGCTTGCGTTCGGTGGGCAGTACGCGCGCGATGCTCTGGAGCCCGTCGCGCAGGCCCACTTCGCGGACGACCGCGCTCGGCGGCAGGAAGGCGTGAATCAAGACTTTGTCTCCGTCGTGAGGGTACGGAGTCAATGTTAGAAGTTCCGATTTGATCCAGAAGGTATATTTTGGAAGCCATCTGATTCCAGAACGGAACACCATGAGAGACCTCGACCTGACCACCTTGCGCCTGTTCGTCGCCGTCTGCGAAACGCGCAGCATCGCGCGCGCCGGCGAGCAGGCCAGCATCGTCGGCTCGGCCATCAGCAAGCGGCTGGCCCAGCTCGAAGAAACCGTCGGAACGCCGCTGTTGCTGCGCAAGCGGCGCGGCGCAGTGCCCACGCCGGCCGGCGAAACCCTGCTGGAGCACGCCCGTGCCATGCTCGGCAGCGCGAACCGCATCGAGCGCGACATGGCCGCCTATGCCGGCGGCGCGCGCGGGCACGTGCGCATCCTGGCTTCGGCCTCGGTCATGGCCGAATCGCTGGCCGAGGACGTGGCCGACTTTCTGCAAGACCCGGCGCACCGCAACATCCGCGTCGACATGGAAGAGCGCGTGAGCCCCGAGATAGTGCGCGGCATCCGCGAGGGCAGCGCCTCCATCGGTTTGTGCTGGGACGCGGCCGACCTCGAAGGCCTGGAGCGGCGCGATTACCGCACCGACCACCTCGCCATCGTCGCGCACCCCTCGCACCCGGTGGCAAGGCACGAGCACGTGCGCTTCGAGCAGGTGCTCGACCATGAATTCGTCGGCATGCCCGCGCTCAGCGCAGTGCAGCTGATGCTCGCGCGCGAGGCGGCGGTGGCGGGCAAGCCGCTGGTTTACCGCGTGCTGGTGTCCAACTTCGATGCGGCGCTGCGCGTGGTGCGCGCCGGACTGGCGATCAGCGTGGTGCCGGCGGAGGTCGCGCGGCCTTTCACCGATGCCTTCGGCCTGCGGCTGATGCCGCTTACCGATGCGTGGGCGCGGCGGCGTTTTGCGATCTGCTTCCGCAGTGAGGCGGCACTGTCGCCGTCTGCTCAATTGCTGGTCGCGCACCTTGAGCGACGCGCCACAGACTGACGGCCAACCACCCCATTCGACCGGAATTCGAAACTATTCATTGCCCTGGAGCGGGTTTTTATTTCGATTCGCGCAACCTACATTCGAAAGGTCAGAGCTGTCACTCCTTCACACCGCACACAGAAAGACCACCGCATGTTCCGCAGAGCCCTCCTCTCCGCCGCCGCCCTTGCCACCACCCTGAGCCTCGCCCCGCTCGCTGCGCAGGCTGCCCAGCCGCTCAAGCTCGACGTCTACAACCCCGGCGCGAAGTCGATGTTTCCGGTCTCTTCGGAAATCGTCACCGGCCAGACCGATGCCGTGCTGATCGACGCGCAGTTCCAGCGCAACGACGCCGAGGCGCTGGTGCAGAAGATCAAGGCCACGGGCAAGAAGCTCACCACGGTCTACATCAGCCACAGCGACCCCGACTACTACTTCGGCCTCGACGTGATCCAGGCCGCCTTCCCCGACGCGAAGATCGTCGCCACGCCCCAGACCGTGGCCGCCATCCAGGCCTCGAAGGACGGCAAGCTCGCGCACTGGGGCCCGATCCTGAAAGACAACGCGCCCAAGGCGCTGGTCGTGCCGCAACCTTTGGCCGGCGACAGCCTCACGCTCGAAGGCCGCAAGATCCAGGTCGTCGGCCTCGACGGCCCCACGCCCGAGCGCAGCTTCGCGTGGATTCCCTCGCTGAAGGCGGTGGTCGGCGGCATTCCGGTGTCGGCCAACATCCACGTTTGGGTGGCCGACACGCAGACGCCTGAATCGCGCCGCGACTGGATCAAGACGCTGGGCCGCATCGAAGCGCTGCACCCGAAGACCGTGGTGCCCGGCCACTACCTGCCGAATGCCGACGGCAGCGCGCCCTACTCGCTCGCCTCGGTGAAATTCACGCGAAGCTATCTGCAGGCCTTCGAAACCGAAGCCGCCAAGGCCAAGGACTCGGCAGCGCTGATCGCCGCGATGAAGAAGCGCTACCCGAAGCTGGAAGACGCCTCGTCGCTGGAACTCGGCGCCAAGGTCATCAAGGGAGAAATGAAGTGGCCGCAATGAACGAAGCAGTGAGCGAAGGCGCCACGCTCCACTACATCTTCGATCCGCTGTGCGGCTGGTGCTACGCCGCCGCACCGCTGGTCGACGCGGCACGCGGCGTGCCGGGCCTGAAGGTCGAGTTCCACGGCGGCGGCATGATGACCGGCGCCAACCGCCGCTCGATCACGCCGCAGTGGCGCGAGTACGTGATGCCGCACGACCGGCGCATCGCGGAACTCACGGGCCAGCCCTTCGGCGAAGGCTACTTCGAGGGCCTGCTTCGCGACACTGGCGCGACGATGGACTCCGAGCCGCCGACCACCGCCATCCTCGCGGCCGAGTCGCTGCGGGCAGGCGGCGGGCTGGACATGATCCATCGCCTGCAGCGGGCGCACTACGTCGAGGGTCGGCGCATCGCCGATGAGCAGGTGCTGAAGGCGATCGCCACCGAACTCGGCTTCGATGCCGAAGCCTTCGCGTCGGCCTTCGAGGGCCTGTCAGGCGAATCGACCGCACGGCACTTCGCCGAAAGCCGCCAGTTCCTGCAGCGCGCTGGCGGCCAGGGCTTTCCGACCTTCGTGCTGACGCGGCCCGATGGCAGCGCCAGCCGCATCGACATCGGCCCATGGCTCGGCCGCGCGGAAGACTGGAAGGCGCGCCTCGCGGAACTCGTCTAGCGCGCGACGCCCAGCAGGCGGTCGAGCACTTCAGGCTGCGTGCGCAATGTCGCGGCCTTGTCGGTGTGCACGATGGTGCCGTGGTCGAGCACCACCGCTTCGTCGGAAATCGCGAGGATCGCCTGCGGATGCTGCTCCACGATGATCGCGGCCAGCCCCTCGTCCTGGGTGATGCGGCGGATGGCGCGCAGCAGCTCTTCCACGATGATCGGCGCGAGCCCTTCGAGCGGCTCGTCGAGCAGCAGCAGCTTCGGGTTCAACACCAGCGCACGGCCCACGGCCAGCATCTGCTGCTCGCCGCCCGAGAGCTGCGTGCCGAGGTTGGTCTTGCGTTCGGCAAGGCGCGGGAACATCTCGTAGACGCGCTGCGGGTTCCATTTGCCCGGCCGCTCCACCGCCGTGAGGTTCTCGTGCACCGTGAGCGACTTGAAGATGTTGCGCTCCTGCGGCACCCAGCCGATGCCGGCCGCCGCACGCTGATGCGGCGCGAGCTTGTGCAGCGCCTGGCCGCCCAGCGTGATGCTGCCGCCGTGCTGGCGCGTTGCGCCCGCGAGCGTGTTGATCAGCGTGGTCTTGCCCGTGCCGTTGCGGCCCAGCAGAGCCAGCGTCTGGCCTTCGCCGAGCGCGAACGCCACGTCGTGCAGCACCACGGCCTCGCCGTAGCCGGCGCTCAGGTTCTCGATGCGCAGCAGCTCAGACATGAGCGCTCTCCCCGTGGCCCAGGTAGACCTCTTTCACCTTCGGGTCGTTGGCAATGGTTTCTGGGTCGCCTTCGGTCAGCAGCGTGCCGTTGACCAGCACGGTCATGCGGTCGGCAAAGCTGAACACCAAGTCCATGTCGTGCTCGATCAGCAGCACCGACACATCGGCAGGCAGCGCGGCCACGGTCTGCAGCAGTTCTTCGCGCTCGCCGGCGGGCACGCCCGCCACGGGCTCGTCGAGCAGCAGCACGCGAGGCTCGCAAGCCAGCGCAATCGCAATCTCCAGGAGGCGGCGCTTGCCATAAGCCAGGTGCTTCACCTGCTGCTGCGCCACGTCGCCCAGGTGGAACTGTTCGAGCAGTTGCCCCGCGCGCTCGGCAATCGCCTTGCTGGCGCCGAGCGGCCGCCACCATTGCGCGCCGATGCCCTGGTGCTGCGACACCACGAGCGCCAGCGTTTCGAGCGGCGTCATCGAATCGAACAGCTGGTTGATCTGGAAGGTGCGCACCAGCCCGCGCGCCACTCGCTTGTGCGGCGCGAGCGTGGTGATGTCTTCGCCCAGCAGCGTGATGCGACCTTCGGTGGGCGTCAGCACGCCCGTCAGCTGGTTGATGAGCGTGGTCTTGCCCGCTCCGTTGGGGCCGATCAGCGCGTGGCGTGCGCCGCGCCTGAGCTCCATCGTCACGTTGTTGGTGGCGGTGATGCCGCCGAAGCGCATCACGAGGCCATGGGTCGAGAGCACGGTGTCGGTCATGCCACACCACCTTTCTCGCCCTTCTTCTTGCCGCCCAAGCCAAACCATGTCCACGGCTTGAGCAGGCGGTCGCGTCCCACCAGCACCAGCAGCACCAGGATCAGGCCGATCCAGAACATCCAGTACTGCGGCGTCACGGCCGACAGCCAGGTCTGCAGCAGCTTGAACACGATGGCGCCCGCCACGCCGCCATAGAGCCAGCCCACGCCGCCGATGACGAGCATCAGCAGCACATCGGCCGAGCGGTCGAAGGCCAGCACGTCGAGCGAGGCGAAGCCGGTGGTCTGCGCGAGCAGCGCGCCCGCGGCGCCGGCGATGCCCGCCGCCACGGTGTAGATCACCACGAGCCGCGACACGACCGGAATGCCGATTGCCATGGCGCGCAGCCGGTTGTCGCGAATGGCCTTCAGCGTGGCGCCGAACGGCGAATGCACGAGCCGGCGCATCACGAGGAACAGCACCAGCATCACGGCCAGCGAATACCAGGCGGCCGTGCGGCCATACAGGTCGAACTCGAACAGGCCGAGCACCGGCCCCATCACCACGCCCTGCAGGCCGTCGGCGCCGCCGGTGAGCCAGTCGAGCTTGTTGGCGAGTTCGAGCAGCAGCAGCGCGGTGCCGAGCGTGACCATCAGCCGCGTGAGGTCGCTGCCGCGCAAGATCGTCACGCTGGCCACGAGGCCCAGCGAGGCCGACAGCACGGTTGCGATTACCAGCCCCACGGTCGGGTCCGGCATCACGAGCTTGGCGAACAACGCCGCCGCATACGCGCCGAAACCGAAGAAGGCGGCATGGCCCAGCGACACGATGCCGGTGTAGCCAAGAATCAAATCGAGCGACATCGCGAACAACGCAACGATGGCGATCTCATTGACCAGCAGCGAGTGCGAAGGCATGACGAGCGGCAGCGCGAAGGCCACGGCCCAGGCCACGAATTCGAGCGGGTGCCAGCGCGCCTTGCGCAAGAGGGCCGACTGGAACTCGGTGGTTGAAGGCGTGCTCATCAACGGCCTCCCTTGCGCGTGAACAGGCCCTGGGGCCGCCACATCAGGATCATGATCATCAGGAGGTAGACGGTGAATGCACCCATCTTCGGAATGAAATACTTGCCCGCCACGTCGGCAATGCCAAGCAGCAGCGCCGCCGCGAGCGGCCCGGTGATCGACGAGGTGCCGCCGACCGACACCACGATCAGGAAATAGATCATGTACTTCAGCGGGAATGTCGGGTCGAGGCCGAGGATCTCCGCGCCCAGCGCACCGCCCAGCCCCGCGAGCCCTGAGCCCACGGCGAAGGTCAGCAGGAACACGATGTTCACGTTGATGCCCAGGCCCGCCGCCACGCGCGGGTCATCGACCGCGGCGCGCAGCCGGCTGCCGAAGCGCGTCTTCGAAAGAATGAGCTGCAGCACCACGGTGAGCACCGCGCACACGCCGATGATGAAGAGCCGGTAGTGCCCCATGCCCAGCAGCAGCGCGCCGTCGCCGATCTCGGTGCGCCCGCGCAGCCATTCAGGCAATTGCACGTTCTGCTGCGAGGAGCCCACGAAGTAGTCGATGGCCGCCACCGCCATGAAGGCAAGGCCGATGGAAAAGAGCACCTGATCGAGGTGCGGCTTGCCGTACATCGGCCGGTAGAGCGTGCGTTCGAGCAAGGCCCCGGCCAGCGCGACGACGATGAATGCGAGCGGCAGGCAGGCCAGGAAGGGCACGCCGAGCTTCTGCATTGCGAACACCGTGAGGTAGCCACCCGCCATGGCGAAAGCGCCGTGCGCGAGGTTGATGAAGTTCATCAGGCCGAGCGTCACGGCGAGGCCTACCGCCAGCACGAAGAGCAGCATGCCGTAGGCGATGCCGTCGAAAAGAATGGTCAGCATGTCGTGTTTTTTACGAAGCTATTTCTGGGGCTGTTCGTTTCGTTCGGGGTGCGTGCTTATGCCGGCCGATCAACGACTGCTCTGAAAGATCACGCCGATGGGGTGCCTTGCGCAGCGAAATAAAGGAGGAGGCCGAAGGCCGGGGGACATTCGCGGAGCAAGGTACCCCGTCGGCGTGATCGCGCCCCGAACAACAACGCCCCCCAGAGACAAGCCTCACTTGGCTTTACCTGGGTCCTTCACGCCTTTGATCACATCGAACTCGACGTTGTAAAGCTGCCCGTCCTTCTTCTCGACCTTGCGCAGGTACACGTCCTGCACGATGTCGCGCGTCTGCGCATCGATCAGCACCGGGCCGCGCGGGCTCTCGAAGACCTGGCCCTTCATGGCCGCCAGCAGCGCTTCGCCGCCGCCCTGACCCTTGGTGATCTTGAGTGCTTCGTAGATCACGCGCATGCCGTCGTAGCCGCCCACAGCCATGAAGTTGGGGCGCATCTTCGGGTTGGCCTTCTCGAAGGCCTCGACGAACTTCTTGTTCATGGCCGAGGGGTGCGCGGCCGAGTAGTGGTGCGAGGTGACCACGCCCAGCGCGCCGTCGCCCATGTCGTTGAGCTGGTCGTCGTCCGTCACGTCGCCGGTGGCGATCATCTTGATGCCGGCCTTGTCCATGCCGCGCTCCAGGAACTGCTTCATCACCGCCGCGCCCGCGCCCGAGGGCACGAAGACGAACAGCGCGTCGGGCTTCACGTCACGCACCTTCTGCAGGAACGGCGCGAAGTCGGGGTTGCGCAGCGGCACGCGCAGCTTGTCGAGCACCTTGCCGCCGTTGAGCTGGAAGCGCTCGCTGAAGAACTTCTCGGCGTCGTTGCCCGGGCCGTAGTCGGCCACCAGCGTGACGACCGTCTTCACGCCATTCTTCGGCGCCCAGTCGCCCATGGCCACCGACACCTGCGGCAGCGTGAAGCTCGAACGAATGATGTAGGGCGAAGCCTCGGTGATGCTCGACGTGGCAGCAGCCATCACCACTTCGGGCGTCTTCGACTGCGTGGCAATTGGCGCCACGGCGAGGGCCAGAGGCGTCAGGCCGAAGCCGGCCAGCACGTTGACCTTGTCGTTCACCACCAGCTCCTGCGCGAGGCGCTTGGTCACGTCGGGCAGGCCAGTGTCGTCCTTGACGATCAGCTCCACCTTCTTGCCGGCCACGGTGTCGCCGTTCTGGGCCATGTACAGGCGCGCGGCGGCTTCGATCTGGCGGCCGGTGGAGGCCGACTGGCCCGTCATCGGAAGGATCAGGCCGATCTTGAACTTGTTGGCGTCCTGGGCACTGGCCAGCGACATTGAAAGCGCAAGTGCCGAGAGGGCGGCGGTCTGGATGAGATGGCGTCTTTGCATGTTTTTTCCTTTGAGGGGCGGAACGCGAACCGGGGCTATTTTCAACACTTTGCAACATCCGGCGGAGCAGGCAATCACCTAGCCGGCCATTACCGTTGACCTTTGTTGCGCGATTGCCAAATGAACTGCGCGATCATCGCGCAAGGCAGCTTGCAGAGCGGGCAGGTCAGCTGTCGGCGCGGTAGGCGGAGTCGAGCGTGAGGGTGCCCACGGCGCGCGACACGCAGGCGCAGATGCGCGTGGTCGACTTCTTTTCGTGCTCGCTGAGGAACACGTCGCGGTGATCGATCTCGCCGTCGACGGCGATCACGTCCATGGCGCACAAGCCGCATTCGCCGCGCTTGCAGTCCGAGAGCGTCTGTACGCCGGCTGCGTCGAGGGCTTCGAGCAGCGTGCAGTCGGCCGGCACCGTAATGGCCAGGTCGTGCCGGGGAATGCGCACTTGGAAGGACTGCGTGGCCAGGCGGCCGCTGCTGCCGAAGGTTTCGAAGCGCAAATCCTCGATGGCACGGCCGGCTGCGTGCCACGCGCGCTTGACGGCCTCGAGCATGGGCACCGGGCCGCAGGTGTAGAGCTGGCCGCCGGACGGCAGCGCGGCGATGGCAGCGGCGAAGTCGATGGGAGCCGAGCCTTCATGAGCTTCGACGCCCTCGCCCAATGCCTCTTGCAGATGCGACAGATAGCCGAGCTCGCCCGCATGCCGCGCGCCGTAGAGCATCTTCACCGGCACGCCGGTGCGCCTTGCGTGCGCGCCCAGCCGCTGCGCCATCAGCACCAGCGGCGTGATGCCGATACCGCCCGCCACCAGCAGGTAGCCCGGCGCCGAAAGGTCGAGCGGAAAGTGGTTCTGCGGCGCGCTCACCTGCAGGCGGTCGCCCACGGCCAGCCGCCACATTGCGAGCGAACCGCCACGGCCGTCGTCGAGCCGCTTGACGGCGATGCGCCAGCACTGGCCGTCGCCCTCGCCCACCAGCGAATACGAGCGGGTCTGCACCTTGCCCTGCGCCGTCAGCACCTGCACTTGCAGGTGGGCGCCGGGTTCATGGGATTCGGCAAAGCCGCCGTCGGGGCGCAGTTCGAATTCGCGCACGGTGGGCGTGACATCGCGCAGCGCAACGACTTGCGCCTGCATCCATTGAAGATCGCTTTTCATCGGGAGAACAACCGGAGAGAGAAAAAGGAGAAATCAGCCGCGCCGGCGTATCAGCTGCACGCCCGGCAGCGGTCGCTGTTCGGCGGTGGGCGTGCCGTGCAGCGCATCGCGCAGGTTGCGCCGCGCGATGCGGCTGTGCTCGCGCATCAGCGCCTCGGCACGCGAGCCTTCGCCGGACTCGATGGCGTCGAGCACCTGCACATGCTGGTCTTGCGCAATCACGAGCATGTCGCGCGCGGCCGGCGAGTTGGCCTGCACGATGACGAAGCCCGAGGGCGAGGCAAACGGCAGGTTGATCACGCGCTCCAGCTGCTGCGCGATGACGGGGCTGCCCGCCATTTCGCAGAGCAGCGCGTGGAAGCGCTCGTTGTGCGTCACGTAGCGCGAGAAGGCCGCGTCGTCGAGTGCGGGCTCGCGCAGCAGCTCGTCGATGCGCTGCAGGCAGGCGCGCGCTTCGCGCAGCACGACGGGCGCCGCGCCGCGCTCGGCCGCGAGCCGGGCGACCAGTCCTTCGAGCGTGCCGCGCAGCTCGATGGCGTCGGCCACGTCGCGCTCCGAAAAAGTACGCACCGCATAGCCGCCGTTAGGCAGCGCTTCGAGCAGGCCCTCCTGTTCGAGCCGCATGAGCGCGGTGCGCACCGGCGTGCGCGACACGCCGAGCTGCTCGGAGATGGCCACTTCGGCAATGCGCGCGCCACCGGGCAGCTCGCCCGCAAGGATCATCTCGCGCAGCCGCAGTTGCGCCTTCACGGCCTGCGAACTGCCGCTGTCGCCGGGCTCGGCGGCGGTGGAAACGGCAGCGACCTTCACGCGGCTGCCTTTTCGGCCGGCCGGATCGGGATCGCGGCGCGCGCGGGCTTTTCCTTTTCGATCATGCGGTCGATCAGCCGTCGCGCCCACATCGAGCCGGCGTCGATGTTGAGGTTGTAGAACTTGTGGTCGGGGTGGTCATCCATCGCCTTCTGCTGCGCCTCGAGCACGAGCTCGTCTTCACGGAAGATGCCGGCGACGCCTTCACGCAGCTCGTGCGTGAGGCGCTGCTCGCCCAGGCAGTAGTTGCGCGAGAAGGCCCAGAAGTAGAGGCAGGTCTTGTCGGTCTCGGGCGTGATGGTGTTGAGCACGTAGCCGTTGACGCCCTTGCTGCGGTCGCCAGGGTCGCTGCCCTGGGGCACCGCGCCGCTGCCCGCCTCGGCCACGCCGACGTCGATGTTCACGGTGCACGGGCCTTCGAAACGGATGATCTGCCAGCGGTCGACCTTGCCGGTGTAGCCGCGCGCATGGCGGATCTGGCTGCCCCAGAACGGCGGCGGGTCGATGTCTTCCATCCATCGCGTGACGGTTGCCGAGCGGTCGCCATGCGTGGCCACGAAAGGCGCCTCGGCCACTTCGCGGTTGCCGATGGACGAGCCGTGCACGAAGGTCTCGTGCGTCAGGTCCATGAGGTTGTCGACCACGAGGCGGTAGTCGCAGTTGACGCGGATCATCTTGCCGTCGCCGGCCCAGGCGGGGTCGTCGTTCCAGTGCATGTCGGGCACCAGCGCCGGGTCGGCCTTGGCCGGATCGCCTGGCCAGATCCACACGAAGCGGTGCTTCTCCACCACCGGAAAGCTGCGCACGCAAGCCGAGGGGTTGAGCGTTTCCTGGCTCGGCATGTGGGTGCAGCGGCCCTGGCTGTTGTAGACGAGGCCGTGGTAGCCGCAGACCAGTTCGTCGCCCTCGAGGCGGCCCAGCGACAGCGGCATCAGCCGGTGCCAGCAGGCGTCTTCGAGCACGGCCACCTGGCCATCGGTGCGGCGGAACAGCACCACTTTCTGGTTGCAGATGGTGCGTGGCAGCAGCGCGTGACGCACTTCGACGTCGTAGGCGGCGGCATACCAAGCGTTCAGTGGAAAGGCGGTCGTGGGCGTTTTCATGAATACTCAATGTATACAGAAAACCTGAAATTTCCAGTCTTTTGAATCATTTCGAGGGTAAACACCGAGACATCTGTATACAGGCATCGACATTTCGAAGGCGATACGATGTTCCGCTCGTTCCCCAAATCACGACGGAGTCATCCATGTCACAGCACGCCGCCTTGCCTGCCCGCTACGACCACGTGGGCAGTTTCCTGCGCCCCAAGTACCTGCTCGAAGCCCGCGAACAGAAAGCCAAGGGCGAGATCACGCCCGAACAGCTTCGCCGCGTCGAAGACAAGGCAATCACCGAGATCGTCCGCTTCCAGGAAGACATCGGCCTCAAGAGCATCACCGACGGCGAGTTCCGCCGCACCTACTTCCACATCGACTTCCTCGACCAGCTCGGCGGCGTGAAGACCGACATTCCGGTCACCATCCGCAAGCCCGACGGCACCGAAGAACTCGCTCCGCCCGCGATGCGCGTGCTCGACAAGGTGCGCCACATCAAGGACATCCAGCTCGCCGACTTCCAGTACCTCAAGAGCCAGGTCTCGGCGGGCCGCACACCGAAGGTGACGATCCCCTCGCCGACCATGCTGCACTTCCGCGGCGGCCGCGCCGGCATCAGCAAGGAGGCGTACCCCGAGCTCGACCCGACGTTCTACGACGACGTGGCCAAGGCCTATGGCGACGAGCTGCGCTCGCTGGCCGCCGCCGGCTGCACCTACGTGCAGATGGACGACACCAACCTCGCCTACCTGTGCGACGAGCACATGCGCGAAGCCGCCCGCAAGCGCGGCGACGACCCGAACGAGCTGCCGCACCGCTATGCCGCCTTCATCAACAAGGTGGTCGCGCAGAAGCCGCCGGGCATGCTGCTGGCCATGCACCTGTGCCGCGGCAACTTCAAGAGCACGCACGCCGCGGCCGGCAACTATGAGCCCGTGGCCGAGGCACTGCTCAAGGAGATGGACCTCGACGCCTACTTCATGGAATACGACGACGCCCGCTCGGGCGACTTCAAGCCGCTGCGCTACCTGCCCAAGGGCAAGACCGTGGTGCTCGGCCTGGTGACCACCAAGTTCGGCGAGATGGAAGACAAGGACGAGCTCAAGCGCCGCATCGAGGACGCCGCCAAGTACGCCTCGCTCGACCAGCTCGCGCTGTCGCCGCAGTGCGGCTTCTCCAGCACGGTGCACGGCAACAACATCGCGGTGGAAGCGCAGCGCAACAAGCTGCGCCTGGTGGTCGAGACGGCGCAGGAGGTCTGGGGCTCGACCTGACGCGCCGTTTCTGGTGAAGTCGGGGGCATGACGACTCACATCTACTCAGGCCCCCTCAGCATGTTCGGCGCCAAGGTCGAGATCGCGGCACGCGAAAAAGGCGTGCCCTTCGAACTGGTCATGGTGCCCTTCACCAAGGACGATGCCTACGAGCCCAAGCACCCTGAAGTGCTTCGGGTCAATCCCGTCAAGCAGCAGGTGCCCGTGCTGGTCGACGACGCGGTTTCGCTGTTCGACTCGACGCAGATCTTCGAGTACCTCGAAGACCGCTACCCCAGCCTTGCGCTGTGGCCCGCAGGCATTGCCGAACGGGCCCGCGCGCGGCAGCTGGAGCAGAAGTCCGACGAGGTCTTCTTCCCGAATGTCATCAAGCTCTTCGGCCTGCAGGACGCCATGCAGAGCCCTCCCGCGATCGCGGCCTGCGCCGGCTGCGCGCGCTTCTACGAAGAAATGGAAGGCCTGCTGGCCACACGCGAATACCTGGCCGGCCCCTACTCCTTCGCCGACATCGCCTTCTACATGGCCTACGTGTTCGCCGACCGCAAGGGCGCCGGCATGACCGACGCCACACCGCGCCTGCTGGCCTGGCGCACGCGTGTGGGCGAGCGGCCCGCAGTGCGCGCGGTGGTCGATCCGATGATGCGATTCCTGGCCTCGCAAGGGCGCGGTGTGCCGGCCTTCCTGCAACGCTGAAGGGACACTGAAGGCACAGCCCGCAACGCTGAGGCATCATCGGTCCATGCCGACCAAAGAGTTCGACTGGCTGCCCTCTCCTTCGCAGCATTTTCTCGTCGTCACTTTCGCGCTGCTGGTCTACGTGCTGACCACGCGCGCGCGCCGCGAGCAGCGCGCCCCCACCACGGCCATCGCCTGGGTCATGGGGCTGGTGCTGATGCCCTACTTCATCCTGCCGATGTACCTGCTGTTCGGCCAGCGCAAGCTGCGCCCGGCAGGCTCGCCCAGGCCGCCGCGCTCTGTGCCGCCGGGCCACTGGGCCGCCGACCTGATCGAAAGCTTCGGTCTCGCGCCGCCGGGGCGCTGCGCGATCCGCATGCATGCCGACGGCGAGGCCGCGCGCGATGCGCTGTGGCAGGTGATCGACGGCGCGCGCGAGCGCATCGACGTGTGCACCTTCATCATCGGCGACGATCCGCTCGGCCACGCGGTGATCGACCGGCTCGCCAAGCGGGCGCGCGAGGGCATCAAGGTGCGGGTGCTGCTCGACGGCTTCGGCGCGCTGTCGCTGCCGCGCCATCACTTCGACCGGCTGCGTGTGGCAGGTGGCGAGGTGGCCGTGTTCCGCCCCTTCTTCAGCCTGCGCCGCATCGGCCCTCGCAACCTGCGCAACCACCGCAAGTTCACCATTGCCGACGACGGCTGGCTCTGGTCGGGCGGGCGCAACCTCGCGGGCGAATACTTCACCGGCAACGACAAGCACCCCGAGGCCTGGCGCGACCTGTCCTTCGACCTGCATGGCAGCGTGGCCGCGGCGGCGGCGCGCCAGTTCGACCACGACTGGGCCTCGGTGCGCAGCCGAAAGGCCCGTGCCATCACGGCCGACGACGTGCCCGAAGGGCCGGGCACAGCGATGGCGCAGTTCCTGCCGAGCGGCCCCGACCAGACAGAGGACACGGCACATGCGCTGCTGATCGACGCCTGCTTTCGCGCCGAGCATCGCGTGCTTGCGATCACGCCCTACTTCGTGCCCGGCGACGGCCTGCGCGATGCACTGCGGCTGGCCGCGCGGCGCGGCGTGCAAGTGACCATCGCGATGCCCGCGCAGTCGAACCATCGCCTTGCCGACTTCGTACGCGCGCGCGCCATGCGCGACCTGGCACGCGCGGGCGTGAGCTTCAGCATGCTGCCGTTCATGGCGCATGCCAAGGCCGTGGTGGTGGACGACGAACTCGCCATGTGCGGCTCGATCAACCTCGACCTGCGCAGCCTGCTGCTGAACCACGAGGCAGCCGTTGTGTTCTATGGCCGTGAGGACATCGAATGGCTGGCCGAGTGGATCGAGACCACCGCCTCGGCTGGCGAGCCCTATCGTGCGCGGCGCCCGGGGCTGATGCGCGACGTGGCCGAGGGGCTGCTGCTCACCGTCGCTTTCCAGCTTTAGGCGTTGTGGACGCCTGGGGCGGTTCGGTGGCCTTTGCCTCCTTCGCCACGGCATCGAGCCCCGCGAGCACATAGCGCACAACTTCTTCGGCAAGGGCTTGCGTGTCCTTCAGGGCCGGCAGAACCTTGCTGCTCAGGTCCTTGGGCGCCACCGTCATCACGAGGCACGGCAGCACCGTGAGCAGCAGGCTGCGCTGCACCGAGGGATGGTCGTCGGGCAGGCCCATGATCTCGCCGACGATGCCGCGCATCAGCCTGGCCTTGGGCAGCACAGCCCGCTGGATCAGCGCCGGCATGGCCGGCGACGGCGACAGCGCCTCGCGCAGCACCACGCGGAACCCCCATGGTGCCTTCGGCTGGGCGCTCATCTCGAGCATGTGCGTGAGAAAGGCGCGCAGTTTCAGGCGCGGATCGGTCGACTCCAATGACAGCGCCATCAGCTCGTCGAGGCTCACCAGTTGCTTGTGCGCCTCGACCAGCACCGCCTCGTAGAGCCCGTCGCGCCCGCCGAAGTGGTAGTTGATGGCGGCCATGTTGGTGCCGGCGCGGGTACAGATTTCCTTGCTGGTGCTTTCTGCGAAGCCTTGCGCCGCGAACAGCCGGCCAGCGGTTTCGAGGATGTGCAGGCGCGTGGTGTTGCCGTCGGTACGCTGAGTGCGGGTTGCCATGCCCCGAGGCTAACTCAAACAAAAAAATACTTCAAATTCAAATTTCAATTTGATATCATCGCGCCGACTTCCGGGCCGCAGCCCAGTCAGGACACACGCCATGAACAAGAAGCCCCTCATTGCCATCGCCGCCGTGGCCATCGTCGCGGCGGTGGGCGGCTGGTGGTACGCGCACCACTCCGCCACGCCCTCCGACCAGCTTGTGCTGTACGGCAACGTCGACCTGCGCCAGGTCTCGCTGGCCTTCAATGCCAACGACCGCGTGGCCGAGCTGGCGGTGCGCGAAGGCGACCGCGTGCGCGCCGGGCAGGTGCTCGGCCGGCTCGACACCCGCTCACTGGTACTGCGCGTGGCGCAGTCGCAGGCACGCATCGGCGTGCAGGAACAGGCCCTGCTGCGCCTGAAGACCGGCAGCCGCCCCGAAGAAGTGGCGCAGGCCAAGGCCCAGGTAGCCGCCGCGCAGGCCGATGCCGATCTGGCACAGCAGCAGTTCGCTCGCCTGCAGGCCATCGGCAACACCACGGCCGGCCGCGCCGTGAGCCAGCAGGACCTCGACAGCGCACAGGCCAGGCGCAAGGTGGCGCTGGCGCAGCTCGACAACGCGCGCAAGGCGCAGCAACTGGTCGTCAGCGGCCCGCGCAAGGAAGACATCGGCCAGGCGCAAGCCCAGCTCGAATCGGCCCGCGCCGAGCTCGCGCTCATGAACCACCAGCTCACCGAGGCCGAGCTCAAGGCGCCCATCGACGCCGTCGTGCGCGCCCGCCTGCTCGAGCCAGGCGACATGGCCTCGCCGCAGCGCCCGGCCTTCACGCTCGCCATCACCGATCCCAAGTGGGTGCGCGCCTATGTGGCCGAGCCCGACCTCGGCCGCGTGCGCGCCGGGCAGGAGGCCCGCGTAAGCACCGACAGCCAGCCCGGCGAAGCCATCGCGGGCAAGGTCGGCTACATCTCGTCGGTGGCTGAATTCACGCCCAAGACCGTGCAGACCGAGGAGCTGCGCAGCAGCCTCGTCTACGAAATTCGCGTGATGGTCGATGACCCGCAAGACCGGCTGCGGCTCGGCATGCCGGCCACTGTGCGGCTGCAGCTGTCGCCCGCCACCGGCAAGCCCTGATGACCACCACCGGGCCGGCCGTGGCCGGACGCTCGCTGCACAAGCGCTTCCTGCTGAAAGCGTCGAAAGAGCCCGTGCTCGCGCTCGACGACGTATCGCTCGAAGTGCCGACCGGCACGCTCACCGCCCTGGTCGGCCCAGACGGTGCCGGCAAGACCACGCTACTGCGCCTCATGGCTGGCCTGATGCGCGCCGACGCGGGCGAACTTCGCGTACTCGGCATCGACGTCTCGGCCGATCCGCAGGCCGTGCAGGACCGCATCAGCTACATGCCGCAGCGCTTCGGCCTCTACGACGACCTGAGCGTGCAAGAGAACCTCGACCTCTACGCCGACCTGCACGGCGTGCCCCGCGACAAGCGGCGCGAACGCTATGCGCGGCTGATGGAAATGACCGACCTCGGCCGCTTCACCGACCGCCCGGCCGGCAAGCTCTCTGGCGGCATGAAGCAGAAGCTCGGGCTGGCCTGCACGCTGGTGCGCTCGCCCGACCTGCTGCTGCTCGACGAGCCGACCGTGGGCGTAGACCCGCTCTCGCGCCGCGAGCTATGGCAGATCGTGCAGCAGCTTGTGGACGACGAAAAGCTCTCGGTCATCGTCAGCACTGCCTACCTCGACGAGGCCGAGCGCTGCAGCCATGTGTTCGTGCTGCACGGCGGCAAGCTGCTGGCGCAGGGCGCGCCCGCCGAGCTGCGCGACCGGGCACACGGCCTCTGCTTCATCGCAACACCGCCCGACGGTGAGCCACCACGGTTGCTGCAGGCGCGGCTGCTCGACGCGCGGCAGGACATCATCGATGCGGTGCCGCAAGGCGGCGAGGTGCGCTTCATCCGTCGCGACGAGGCGGACGCTGCGCGGCTCGACGCATTGCTTGAGGGCGCACACACCGAGCCAGTCGCGCCGCGCCTCGAAGACGGCTTCATGACGCTGCTGCGTGCGCAGCCATCGCCCAACGCCGACGCCACCCCGGCAGCCGCCATGACCACTTCGCAACCGAGCACAGGCCAGCCCGGCGAAGTGGTCATCGAAGTCAAGGACCTCGTTCGCCGCTTCGGCGACTTCGTGGCGGTGGCCAGCACCAGCTTCTCCGTGCGGCGCGGCGAGATCTTCGGCCTGCTCGGGCCCAACGGCGCGGGCAAGACCACCACCTTCCGCATGCTCTGCGGCCTGCTGCCCGCCAGCGGAGGCCAGCTGCGCGTGGCCGGCGTCGATCTGCGGCATGCCCGCGCGCAGGCGCGTCAGCGCATCGGCTATGTCTCGCAGAAATTCGCGCTCTACGGCAACCTCACGGTGCGCGAGAACCTCTCGTTCTTCGGCGGTGCCTACGGCCTGCGCGGCGCAAAGCTGCGCGATCGCATGGACACGGTGCTGCGCCAGTTCGACCTGGCCCACTCGCTCGATTCGCCCAGCGGCCAGTTGCCCGGCGGCTACAAGCAGCGCCTGGCCATGGCCACGGGCCTGCTGCACGAGCCCGAGATCCTGTTCCTCGACGAACCCACCAGCGGCGCCGACCCGCTCGCGCGCCGCGAATTCTGGCGACGCATCACGGCGCTGGCCGAAGGCGGCACCACGGTCGTCATCACCACGCACTTCATGGAAGAGGCGGAATACTGCGACCGCATCGTGATCCAGGACGCGGGCAAGGTGCTGGCCATCGGCACGCCACAGGAAGTGCGCGCGCAGGCGCTTGGCGATGAGGAAGACAGCGGCAGGCGCATCGACATGGAGCAGGCCTTCATCGGCATCGTCGAGAAGGCGCGGCACAAGAGCAAGGAAGAGGTGGCGGCATGAACGGCATGAGCGGCTTCTGGTCCCGCCTGATCTCCCTCACGCGCAAGGAATTCCGCCAGTTGCTGCGCGACCGCAGCAACCTGGCCATCGGCATCCTGCTGCCGATGGTGCTGATCCTGATCTTCGGCTACGGCATGTCGCTCGACGTGAAGAACGCGCCAGTGGCGGTGGTGATGGAAGACGCCTCGCCCACCGCGCACGAAGCCATCGCCGGCCTGCAGCTCTCGCCCACCATCGCGCCGGTGCTGCTGGGCTCGATGCACGACGCCGAAGAGCTGATGCGCGAACGAAAGGTCGACGGCATCGTGCGCGTGCCTTCCGATTTCTCTCGCTCGCTCGCCGCCGGCAATGCGCGCGTGCAGCTCATCGTGCACGGCTCCGACGCGGGGCGCGCGAGCATCATCCAGGCCTACGTGACAGGCGCCCTCGCGCAATCGGCAATTCGGCAGATGGACAGGAGCGGCAACGCCTCCGGCGCCGATGCCCCGCCCGTCGGCAGCGTCACCGTCGAGCAGCGCATGTGGTTCAACGCCGCGAACACCAGCACCTGGTATCTGGTGCCGGGACTCATCGTGCTCATCATGACGCTGGTCGGCGCCTTTCTCACTGCGCTGGTGATGGCGCGCGAGTGGGAGCGCGGCACGCTGGAGGCACTGTTCGTCACGCCCGTGCGGCCCGTCGAGATTCTGCTGGCCAAGATCATTCCGTACTTCGCGGTCGGCATGCTGGGCCTTGCGCTGTGCCTGCTCTCCGCGCGCTACCTCTTCGCGGTGCCCATGTACGGCTCGCTGCTGGTGGTGGTGTTCAGCTCGATGCTGTACCTGATCGTGGCGGTGAGCCTGGGCCTGGTGATCTCGTCGGTCACGCGCAACCAGTTTCTCGCGAGCCAGGTGGCGCTGATCGCGACCTTCATGCCCTCGATGATGCTGTCGGGCTTCCTCTTCGACCTGCGCAACGTGCCCACTGCCGTGTGGGTGATCGGCCACCTGCTGCCGGCCACCTACTTCATGGACCTGATCAAGACGCTGTTCCTCGCGGGCGACGTCTGGCCGCTGATCTGGCGCAACTGCGCGATCCTGATGGCGTATGCGGTGGGCCTGCTGCTGGTGGCGCGCGCTGTAACGCGCAAGAGCCTCGACTGAAAGCCCCGGCCATGAACGCCCTCATCGACTTCTTCCTGCGCGTTGCCAACCTCTGCCGCAAGGAGCTGCTGACGATCCTCAAGGACCCGGCCACGCGCGCCATCCTGATCGCACCGGCGATCATGCAGAGCCTGGTCTTCGGCTACGGCGCGACCTACGACCTCACCAACGTGCCCTATGCGCTGCTCGACCAGAGCCGCAACGGTGCCTCGACGGAGCTGATCGCACACCTCGACAGCACCGGCGTGTTCCACCGCGTGGCCACGCTGCACTCGCAGGCCGACATCCGCGAGGTGATCGACACCGAGAAGGCGCTGCTCGTCATCCAGATACCCGCGAACTTCGAGCAGCAGCTCAGCGCGGGGCAGACGGCGGCCATCCAGCTGATCCTCGATGCGCGCAACTCCAACACCGCGGGCTCGGCGGCCGGCTACGTGAGTGCGGTGGTCGAGCGCTACAACGCCGAGCTGCGCACGCGCGTGGGCGCACCGCCGTCGCCGCTGGTCGTGGAATCGCGCGCGTGGTTCAACCCGAACCTGGAGACGCGCTGGAACCTGCTGCCCGGCATGATCGCCGCGCTCAGCATGCTGCAGACGCTGCTGCTCACCGCGCTGTCGGTGGCGCGCGAGCGCGAGCAAGGCACCTTCGACCAGCTGCTGGTAACGCCAATGTCGCCGCTCGAAATCATGATCGGCAAGGCGCTGCCGCCTGTGCTGGTGGGGCTCGTGCAGTCGTCGCTGATCCTGCTGGTGGCGCTCTTCTGGTTCGGCATTCCGATGGCGGGCTCGCTCGTCACGCTGTACACGGGGCTGCTGTTCTTCACGGTGGCGAGCGTGGGTATCGGGCTGTCGATTTCAGCCGTGTCGGCCAACATGCAGCAGGCCATGCTCTATGCCTTCGTGCTGCTGATGCCGCTGATGCTGCTGTCGGGCCTGACCACGCCGGTGCGCAACATGCCGCACGCGCTGCAGGTAGCAACGCTGGCCAACCCGCTGCGCTTTGCCATCGACCTGGTGCAGCGCGTGTACCTCGAAGGCGTGGGGCTGGGCACGGTCTGGCACAACCTGATTCCGCTTGCCGTCATCGCCGCCGTCACGCTGCCGCTGGCGGCCTGGCTGTTCCGCAATCGTCTTGTCTGAAAACGGGAGCACGTCATGCCCCTTCCATTTCCTCTTTCTTCCGCCGCGGCCACGCTCTCTCTCGCTTTCATTCTTGCCGGCTGCGCCGTAGGGCCCGACCACAAGCCAGCCGAAGCCCGCGCGCCCACCGACTGGTCTGCATGGCATGGCGGTTCACCCGCGCTGCTCGGCGCGGAGCGGCAAGGTTCTGTTGGCGGCGTCGCATCTGGCGACTGGAGGGCCTTCAACGATCCGGTACTCGACCGCCTCGAAGCCATGGTGCTCGCGAGCAACCCCGACCTGCAGACCGCCGCCCTGCGCTTCGCGCAAAGCCGCGTGCAGCGCACCACCACCGCAGCCCAGCAGGGGCCACAGCTGAATGCGAGCGCCGGCGTCACCCGGCAGCGCCAGAGCGAGAGCGGCGCCGCCACGCGGATGATCGATGCGCTGGGTTCGTCGGTCTCCAACCGCGACCAGCTCATCCGCACGCTCAGCGAGCCCTACAACCTCTATCAGGCCGGCTTCGACGCCTCGTGGGAAATCGACCTGTGGGGCCGCGTGCGTCGCGCCATCGAGGCGGCCGATGCCGACACGAGCGCATCGGCTGCGCTGCTGCAGCAGGCCCGGCTCAGCGTGCAGGCCGAACTGGCGCGCAATTATTTCGAGCTGCGCGGCACGCAGCGCGAACTGCGCATCGCGCGCGCCGACATCGCGGCGGCAGCCGAATCTCTCGAACTGGTGCAGGCGCGCGCCGACGGCGGCCTCGTCACCGACCTGGACCCGGTGCGCCAGCGTGCGCTGGTGGCCGAACTGCGCGCACGCATTCCCGCGCTGCTGCAGCAGGAAGCCGATGCAATGAACCGCATCACGCTGCTGGCTGGAGCCGCGCCGGGCGCGCTGAACACCGAGCTGGCAGACACCTCCACTGGCGACACGCTCGACGCCCCCGCGCTGCCCGCACTCACGCTGGGCCTGCCCGCCGAGCTCGCACGCCGCCGCCCCGACATCGCGGCCGCCGAGGCACAACTGCACGCCGCCACAGCCCGCATCGGCGTGGCCGTGGCCGACCTCTATCCACGCGTGACGCTGGGCGCCGGCTTCGGCTACGAATCGGTGGGCAGCGAGCGCTTCGGCGACTGGGGCAGCCGGCAGTGGCAGGTGGGCCCGTCGATCAGCCTGCCGATCTTCGACAACGGCCGCCGCCGCGCCACCATCGAACTGCGCGAGCTGCAGCAGCAGGAAGCGGCCGTGGCGTTTCAGCAGACCGTGCTCAAGGCCTGGCACGAGATCGATTCGGCGCTCAGCGCCTACGCCGCCGAGGGCCAGCGCCAGGCCGAGCTGGCCGAGCGCGAACGCCGCAGCCGCGATGCGCTGGTGCTGGCGGCGGCTCGCTACAAAGGCGGGCTCACCGACTTCGGCGCTGAACTCGATGCGCGCCGCAGCTTGCTGCAGGCGCGACGCGACCAGGCACAGAGCACCAGCCGCCTCTCGGTGGGCCTGGTGGCGGTCTACAAGGCACTGGGTGGTAACACTGTGGCGTCAGAAGCACAAACGCAACACAATTGAAACAAGCCGAACATGTAGACTAAAATACCCACCGGTTTCCGGGATTGACAAGCCTGCCTGCCTACTGATTCGTCATCGGGCAGACGCGAACGGATCTTCCGGCACCCCCTGCATTGCGGGGCAGCCCGCCTGGGCCCGGCTCCTGAAAAGGCCGACCGAGGCGTCATCCGTTTGAGTCCTGCGCCCCTGCCCCGGGGGAAAACCGATGCGAGCTTTCTTCTCGCTGCGTGCATTCGCGAGTCTGGCGTTCGTGCTACCAGCTCTGTTCGCGCTTTCTGGAATGGTGCCCGCCTTCGCCGCAATGGACGAAGTCGGCCGGGCCGCCCCCAGCACCCATCGCCTGAAATTCATCGTCGACCCCGAGTTGGCCACCGACATCGGCCCCGCCGAAGCCGCCCGCCGGCTCGCGCAGTACGTGGCCGACGTCAACACGGTGTTCACGCGCGAGACGGTGCGCAGCTTTGCCTTCGACCCCACAGCCGACCTGCAGCTCGCCGCGCCCGCCACCGCCCCGCAGTGCAGCTACAGCGGCCTGGTCAACGGTGAAGTGGTGGTGTGCATCTCGAAGTCCACCCGCGGCTATAGCCACGGCGGGCTCTCTACCAGCTGGACCTTTCCGCAGAAAGGCGTGACCTGGAACCTGAACTGGATCGCCATCCACGACCCGCTACGCCTGTCGCGCGCGCCCAGCCCCGGCGCGCCCGAGTCCACCGAGAAGGACTACCTCGGCCGCCAGCTCAAGACCCTGCTGCACGAACTGGAGCATGTGTTCGGCGCCGGCGCGGGCGAGTACTACAACGGCGTCGCGGTGGCGGACACCACCGGCGTGGCGCCCATCACAGACCTCGCGCTGGCCAACGACAACGACCGCTACTGGTGGACGCGCCAGCACTGGCGGCTCGACCCGCTGCTGGGCACCGTCTTCGAGCAGCGCCGCGACCCTGCGGCCAACCGCATCGCCACGCTGGAGATGATCCGCTTCACGGCCGGCACCAAGGCCAACATCGACACCGACTGGACCGACTGGCCCAAGCTCGGCAGCTCGAAGTTCATGGCGGCCACCACCGGCACCCAGGTGCGCGTGACCGACCGAGACACCGGCGCCGCGCTGCCCGGCGCGCAGGTGTCGGTGTGGCGTGACCCCGGGGCCGGCAAGCCGCTGGTCATGCTGGTAACCGGCGTGGCCGATGCGTCGGGCCGCTTCGTGTTCGACTGGAACTGCGGCTTCAGCTGCTTCGCCGTCGGCAAGACAACACTGCTGGTCAAGGCGCGCGCCGCCAACCGCGCGCCCGGTGCGAGCTGGTTTACCATCTTCGATGCGTTCGAGCAGAAGGCCGTGCAGGGCCAGCCGATGTTCACCATCGACCTGGCGCTCGGCGGCACCGACGCGACGCCGCCGACCGTTTCGCTGGCCGCGCCTTCCATGGCAGTAGTGGGCCAACCCACCACCATCGCGCCGGCCGTGGTGGACAACGCAGGCGTGTGGGGCGTCAAGGTGCTGGGCCGGGACAGCATCCCGATCTGCACCTTCACCGCCCCGCCCTACACCTGCAGCTGGACGCCGACCGCGCCCGGCGTGCAGACGATTCGCGTGGTCGCGATCGATGCGGCTGGCAACTCCGCCGTGGCCTCTGCCAACGTGATCGTCAATCCGCCTTCCGACACGGTGGCGCCGACAGTTGCGCTGGCCCCGCCGCCGACCGCCGCGGTAGGCATGGCGACAAGGCTTTCCGCTACGGCATCCGACAACGTAGCCGTGGCCGAGCTGAAGTTCGTCGTCGACGGCAAGACCGCGTGCACGCTGCGCGCCGCGCCGTACGTCTGCGCTTGGACGCCGAAGAGGCCCGGCGCCGCGAACATCGAAGTGCGCGCCATCGATGCGGCAGGCAACGTCGCCACCGTCTCGGCCAGCATGCGCATCGAAGGCCTGCGACCCGAAGACCTGTAATGCAGCCTGGCCTCAGGGCCGGTTGGTGAAGCTCGCGTTGCCCAGCCCCGTGCCGATGGTCAGCACGCCCCAGTGCCGCACGTCGCGCATGAAGGGTAGCTCGCTCAGGCCCTGCACCACTGCGTCGTTGTGCATCAGCACCAGCGTCGGGCCGGAGCCCATCATCGGCATGCGGCGCCACAGCTGGCTCGGCAAGTGGAAGGCGTGGCCTTCCCAGTCGCCGGGCAGGTTCTGCGCGCCGCGCGCAATCGAGCCGTCCTGCCGGATCAGGCCCGGGCAGCCGATGCCAACGAAGGGTGCGAGACGAATCTTCTTGCGCTCGCTGTAGCGCACCATGTCTTCGAGCATGCCGGCGATGTGATCGACCATGCCGCCGCGGTTGGGGTCTTCGTCCGCATGGCGCCACTTCTCGCGGCGCACCACCTCCGCGAGCGAGAAATCGGGCGCCTTGCGGTGGCGCGTCTTCACGATGCCGCAGCGCACGTTGGTGCCGCCGATGTCCACCGCGAGGATCGCGTCGTGCCCCTTCAGCATGTGGGGCGGCACGAGGTGCGCCCAGCCGATCAGGCCGCCGTCGTCCACGTCGTGCGAGAGGCGGCCGATCTGCACGTGCAGGCCCATCTCTTCGAGGATGGCGCCGGCCTGCAGGATGGCGCGCTCGCCCGCGTCGCTCTCGGGAAAGCCGCCGCCGATCACGATGCGCTGCACCTTCTGCCACGAAGGCTGGCGCATGAAGCGCTGGATCACGAAGGCCAGCTCCTGCGCGAACTCCTCGATGGCTGCATGCATCACGTCGGTGGCTTCGGACGCCTTCTTTTCCTGCAGCGCCCGGTCGAGCTCCTTCTTGCTCAGGTCGCGCGAATGCGAGAGGCCCAGCGGGTCTTTTCCCTTCCTGCGGCGGCGCTTGCGCCAGCGTTCGAGCAGTTCGCGGAAGGCCGTCTGGCTGGCCTGGTCGCCGACGAAGCCGTCCTTGTCGCGCAGCTGCAGGCTGTAGCCGTCTACCTGCACGCCCGGCAGTTCGCGCAGGCCGTGGACGTCGGGGCCGGGGAGCTTGTCTTTCCTGGGTTGGGTCTTCATGACTATCGACTGTGGGGCCTATCGGCAGCCCGCCGCATCGGCACCGCGCACCACGGCGTGTAGGAGATTGACGGGTACGCCGAACGGGGCGATGTCTATACACTGGCCCGGATGCATCTGCCCCGCAGCCTCTGGCGCGCCGCCCTGTTGTTCGCCCTTGCCTGGCTTGCCGCGTCCGGCCCCGCGCGGGCCGCGGACGAAACGCTGCGCGTCGGCTCCAAGCGCTTCACCGAGTCGTACATCCTGGCCGAACTGCTGGCGCAGACGGCGGCACCGCATACCGCATCGCCGCCCGTCGTGCGGCAGGGGCTGGGCAACACGGCCATCGTCTACGAGGCGCTGCGCTCGGGCGCCATCGACATGTACGCCGAATACACCGGCACCATCGCGCTCGAAATCCTCAAGGGCTCGCCGGCCAACACGCGCGAGGCCATGAACGCGGCGCTCGCGCCGATGGGCCTGGGCGTGGCCATTCCGCTGGGCTTCAACGACGGCTACGCGCTCGCGGTGCGCGCGCCCGATGCAGAGCGGCTGGGCCTGCGCACGCTGAGCGACCTGGCGAAGCACCCCGAACTCAAGCTCGGCCTGTCGAATGAATTCATCGGCCGCGCGGACGGATGGAAGGGCCTGGCCGATCGCTACGGCTTCACGCAGGTGCCGACCGGCCTCGACCACGGGCTGGCCTACGACGCGGTGGCTGCCAAGCAGATCGACGTGATCGACATCTACACCACCGACGCCAAGATCGATCACCTCGGCCTGCGCGTGCTGGAAGACGACAAGAAGTACTTTCCGCGCTACGACGCCGTGGTGCTCTACAAACTCGACCTGCCCACGCGACTGCCCAAGGCCTGGGCCGCTTTGCAGACGCTCGAAGGCAAGGTCGACGAGCACGCGATGATCGCGATGAACGCGCGCGCCGAGCTGCAGAGCGTGCCCTTCGACGTGATCGCGCGCGACTTCCTGGCGAACACGGGCAAGGATGCGAAGGCGCAGCCGCAGGAAGCGCGTCGCGGCTTCATGGCCAAGCTGTTCGGGCCCGACCTGTGGAAGCTCGCGCGCCAGCACCTGGTGCTGGTGGCGCTGTCGGTCGGCATCGCCATCCTGATCGGCGTGCCCATCGCGATCCTGGTGTTTCCACATGTGCGGCTGCGCGCGGTGGTGCTTGGTTTGGCGAGCCTGCTGCAGACCGTGCCCTCGCTCGCGCTGCTGGCCGTGCTGATCTCGATGCTCGGCGCCATCGGCGCCCTGCCCGCGCTGATTGCGCTCACGCTCTATTCGCTGTTGCCGATCATGCGCAACACGGTGACGGGTCTGGCCGAAGTGCCCAACGGCCTGCGGCTGGCCGGCACCGCGCTCGGCATGACGCCGCCGCAGAGCCTTCAGCTGGTGCTGCTGCCGCTGGCGTTGCCCACCTTGCTGGCGGGCGTGCGCACCGCCACGGCGATTGCCATCGGCACGGCGACCATCGCGGCCTTCATCGGCGCGGGTGGTTTCGGAGAGCGCATCGTGACGGGGCTGGCGCTCAACGACCGCGAACTGCTTGTGGCGGGCGCACTGCCGGCAGCCGCATTGGCGCTGTTGAGCGAAGGGATCTTCGAACTCGTGGAGTACCTGATGCGGCGCAGGCGACGAGCCCCGCCGAGCTCGCTGCCACCCGCCTGAATGAAGATCAGGCCAGCGTGTAGGCCGTCTTCACCGTCGTGAAGAACTCCTGCGCATAACGGCCCTGCTCGCGCGGGCCATAGCTGCTGCCCTTGCGGCCACCGAACGGCACGTGATAGTCCACGCCGGCAGTCGGCAGGTTGACCATCACCATGCCGGCCTGGCTGTGGCGCTTGAAGTGCGTGGCGTACTTCAGCGAAGTGGTGGCGATGCCGGCCGACAGGCCAAACTCGGTGTCGTTCGCCGTGGCCAGCGCCTCTTCGTAGTTCTTCACGCGGATCACGCTCGCCACCGGGCCGAAGATCTCTTCCTTGTTGATGCGCATGGCCGCGGCCGATTCGCTGAAGAGGGCTGGCGACATGTAGTAGCCGTCGGTCTCCAACTTCAGGCGTTCGCCGCCTGCGGCCAGCGTGGCACCTTCGCTCTGGCCGATCTCGATGTAGTTCAGGTCTTGCTCGAGCTGCGACTTCGACGAGACCGGGCCCACGTCGGTGCCTTGCGCGAGCGCATCGCCCACCTTGATCTTCGCCATGCGTTCCTTCATGGCGGCAATGAACTTCGGGTAGATGCCTTCGGTGACGATGAGCCGGCTCGAGGCCGTGCAGCGCTGGCCGGTCGAATAGAAAGCGCTCTGCACGCTGAGCTCGACGGCCTGCGCGAGGTCGGCGTCATCAAGAATCACCTGCGGGTTCTTGCCGCCCATTTCGAGCTGCACCTTCTTGTGCTTGGTGACGCACTGGATCGCGATGTTGCGGCCCACGCCCACCGAGCCGGTGAAGCTGATCGCATGAATGCCGGGGTGGTTGACCAGCGCCTCGCCGATCACACTGCCGCGCCCCATCACGAGGTTGAACACGCCGGCCGGAATGCCCGAGCGGCTGATGATCTCGCTCAGCGCCCATGCGCTGCCCGGCACGAGGTCGGCGGGCTTGAGCACCACGCAGTTGCCGAAGGCCAATGCCGGTGCGATCTTCCACGCGGGAATGGCAATGGGAAAGTTCCACGGCGTGATGAGCCCGACCACGCCGACCGGCTCGCGCGTGATTTCCACGCCGATGTTGGGGCGCACCGAAGGCAGCAACTCGCCCGACAGCCGCAGGCATTCGCCCGCGAAGAACTTGAAGATCTGGCCCGCGCGCGTGGCCTCGCCAATGCCTTCGGCCTTGGTCTTGCCTTCTTCGCGCGCCAGCAGCGTGCCCAGCTCTTCCTTGCGCGCAAGAATCTCGTTGCCGATCTTGTCGAGCGCGTCGGAGCGGGCCTGCACGCTGCCCGTGGCCCAGGCCGGGAACGCCGCGGTGGCGGCTGCCACGGCGGCGTCGACATGAGCGGCATCGCCCTGCGTGTACTGGCCGAGCACATCGGACAGGTTGCTCGGGTTGACGTTGGGGCTGTAGCTTGCGCCGGCACGCCATTCGCCAGCAATGAGGTTGTCGAAGTTCTGCATGAGGTTTCCTTCAGCGGACCATGCACGGTCGCTTGTTGTCGAAAGTCCAGTTGGGAATCAAGTATTGCATTGCCTGCGCGTCGTTGCGCGCGCCAAGGCCATGCTTCAGGTACAGCTGGTGCGCCTTCTCGACTTCGTCCATGTCGAGTTCGATGCCAAGGCCACCACGCGTCGGCACCCTAACGAAGCCGCCTTCGATTTGCAATGGCACCTTCGTCAGGCGCTGGCCGTCCTGCCAGATCCAGTGCGTGTCGATGGCAGTTACCTTGCCCGGCGCGGCCGCCGCCACGTGCGTGAACATCGCCAGCGACACGTCGAAGTGGTTGTTCGAATGCGAGCCCCAGGTCAGGCCCCAGGCCTGGCACAGCTGCGCCACGCGCACCGAGCCCTGCATGGTCCAGAAATGCGGATCGGCCAGCGGAATGTCGACCGACTGCAGAGAGAGGCTGTGCACCATCTCGCGCCAGTCGGTGGCGACCATGTTGGTGGCGGTCGGCAGGCCCGTGGCACGGCGGAACTCGGCCATTACCTCGCGGCCGGAGAACACGCCTTCGGCACCGCACGGGTCTTCGGCATAGGCCATCACGCCGTGCAGGTCGCGGCACAGGCGGATCGCGTCCTGCAGCAGCCAGCCGCCGTTCGGATCGAGCGTGACCCGCGCCTTCGGAAAGCGCTCGTGCAGCGCCCGGATCGCCTCTACTTCTTCCTCGCCGCGCAGCACGCCGCCCTTGAGCTTGAAGTCGGTGAAGCCGTAGCGCGCATGCGTGGCCTCGGCCAGGCGCACGATGGCTTCGGGCGTCATGGCTTCTTCGTGGCGCAGGCGGAACCAGTCGTTGTCGGCGTTGGGGGCGCTCTCGTACGGCAGATCGGTCTTCTTGCGGTCGCCCACGTAGAAGAGATAGCCGAGCATCTGCACCGCGTCGCGCTGCTGGCCTTCGCCGAGCAGGGCCGCCACGGGCACTTCGAGGAACTGGCCGAGCAGGTCGAGCAGCGCGGCCTCGACGGCCGTCACCGCATGGATGGTCACGCGCAGGTCGAAGGTCTGCTGGCCGCGGCCGCCGCTGTCGCGGCCCGCGAAGGCGCTGCGCAGGCTGTTGAGCACCGCGTTGTGGCGGCCGATGGGCTGGCCGACGATGAGGCCGCGCGCGTCTTCGAGCGTCTGGCGGATCTTCTCGCCGCCGGGCACTTCGCCCACGCCGGTATGGCCGGCGCTGTCGGTCAGGATCAGCAGGTTGCGCGTGAAGAACGGGCCGTGCGCGCCGCTGAGGTTCATCAGCATGCTGTCGTGGCCCGCGACGGGAACCACGCGCATGCCGGTGACGACGGGTGCGCCCGACACGACTTTGGAAACAACGGATTCAGGACTTGTCATCTTCGGGCTCGGTGCCTCAGTCTGCGGTGATGTGGCGGGTGTCGATCAATGTCTTCCATCGCGCCCATTCGCGCAACTGGAAGGCGGTGAATTCTTCAGGCGTGCTGGCGACGATTTCCAGGCCCTGGTCGAGCATGCGCTTCTTCGTCTCGGGGTCTTGCATGGCGGCGATCGCGGCGTCGCTCAGCTTCTTCTTCACGGCAGGCGGCAGGCCCTTGGGCGCAGCCATGCCTTGCCAGGAGTAGACCTCTGCGCCCTTCACGCCGGCTTCGGCCAGCGTGGGCACGTCGGGCAGCACGGGCGAGCGCTTGTCGCCAGTGACCGCAATGGCGCGCAGCTTGCCCGCGCGGATGTGCGGCAGCACGGCATTCACGTTCTGGAACGAGAAGTCGACCTGGTTGCCCAGCAGGTCGTTGACCGCTGGCGCACCACCCTTGTAGGGCACGTGCACGCCTTCGGTCTTGGTCTGCTGCCAGAAGAGTTCCGCCGAGAGGTGGTCTGACGAACCATTGCCCGAGCTCGCGAACGAGACCTTGCCCGGCGTCTTGCGCAGCAGCGCCAGCACGTCGGCCACCGTGTGCTCGGGCCGCGCGACGTTGGCGACGAGCACATTGGGCGCCTGCACGGGAACGCTGATGTAGTCGAAGTCTTTGGTTGCGTCGTAGGGCACGCTCTTCTGCAGGTGCGGCGTGACGACGAAGGCGCCGAGCGAGGACACCAGCAGCGTGTAGCCGTCAGGCGCCGCGCGCTTGACGAAGCCGGTGCCGATGGTGCCTGTGGCGCCAGGCCGGTTGTCGACGACGAAGCTGCCGCCGAGCTTGGTCTGCATCTGCAGCGCGATTGCGCGCGCCACCATGTCGGTGGAGCCACCGGCCGGGAACGGCACGATGATGGTCACCGGCTTCTGCTGCGGCCATGCATCGGCTTGCGCCGAGGCATGCAGAGGCAGCAACGCGGCCGAGGCAGCCGCAAGGGCCGCGGCAAGAAGGAGTCTCTTCGTCATGCGGACTAGATCCTCACGGCCTGGCGGGCGAGCAGCTTCCAGCTTCCGCCTTGCTTCTGCCAGACGCCGAGGATCTTCAGCGCCACCTTGCCGGGCTTGCCCGAGTCGTTGGTGTCGGCCGTGAGCGTGTGGCGCACGATGGCCGTGTTGGCATCGACCACCTTGATGGTCTGCTCGGTGATGGCGATGGACACGAAGTCGGATTTGCCGTCGAGCAGGTCGCTGATGAAGCTGGCCTTGGTGTCGACCTTGCCGCCCGAGTGGCCGTAGCTCAGGTCGTCGGACACCAGCGCGCCGAGTGCGGCGGGGGTCGGGTCGACCATCGCGATGCGCAGGCGTTCGGCGGCGGCAGCCACCTCGGGCGCGGCCGATACCGCACTGCCCGCGGGCATCATTGAGCAGGCCGAGAACAGGGCTGCCGAAGCGGCGATCAGGAAAAGTTTCTTGAGGAACATGGCGTCTTGTCTCCGTTGTTGTTTGTGGTGTTCGACGCTGCGGGCTTACTGCGGGCCGAGCGCGTCGATCAGCGCCTTCAGCTGTTCCATCTCCGCGGGCTTCAGGTCGGTGAGCGGTGCACGCACGGGGCCTGCGTCATGGCCGACGATCTTTGCGCCGGCCTTGACGATGCTCACCGCATAGCCAGGGACGCGGTTGCGCAGCTCGAGGTAGGGCATGAAGAAGTTCTTCAGCAGGCGGTGCTGCGTCGGCAGGTCGTCGGCGGCCACGGCCTTGTAGAAATCCATGGCGGTCTTCGGAATGAAGTTGAAGACGGCCGACGAATACACCGGTGTGCCCATTGCCTTGTATGCGGCGGCATAGACCTCCGCCGTGGGCAGGCCGCCCAGGTAGGCGAAGCGGTCTCCCATCTTCTGGTAGATGGCGACCATGGCTTCGATGTCGCCCACGCCGTCCTTGAAGCCGACGAGGTTGGGGTTGCGCTCGGCCAGGCCGGCCAGCGTGTCGGGCTTCAGGCGGCTGGTGGCGCGGTTGTAGACGATCACGCCGAACTTCACGCTCTTGCACACGGCTTCCACGTGCGCGGCCAGGCCTTCCTGGCCGGCTTCGGTGAGGTAGTGCGGCAGCAGCAGGATGCCGTGCGCGCCGGCCTTCTCTGCAGCCTGCGCGCACTGGATGGCAAAGCGCGTGGGACCACCGGCGCCGGCAATGATCGGCACCACGCCGCGGCAGGTGTCCACTGCGGTCTTGATGATGCCGGGGTACTCCTCGCCGGTGAGCGAGAAGAACTCGCCCGTGCCGCCGGCCGCGAACAGCGCGCTCGCGCCGTAGGGGGCGAGCCATTCGAGGCGCTTGGCATAGCCCGCCGGGTTGAAGTCGCCGTTGCTGTCGAAGTCGGTCAGCGGAAACGAGAGCAGGCCGGAGCCCATGATGGTCTTGAGTTCTTGCGGGTTCATCGGGAATCGTCCAGTGAAGATTTGAAAAAAGAAAAAGGGGTGAAGCAGCCGGTCAGTCGAGCCTGACGTTGGCTTCCTTGATGACTTGCGCCCAGCGCGCGCGCTCCTTGGCGAAGAACTGGTCTTGCTCCGGCGCGGTCATGGTCACGACCTCCGCGCCCTGTCCCGCGAGGCGGGCCCGGATGTCGGGCGTGCGGATGATGCGAACCAGTTCCTTGTTGAGCCGGGCGATCACCGCGTCGGGCACGCCGCGCGCCGCGACCACGCCCTGCCAGGTGCCCGACTCGTAGCCGGGCGCGCCCTGCTCCGCGATGGTCGGCACGTTGCCGATCAGCGGCATGCGTGTGGCCTTGGACACGGCAATCAGCTTGAGCTTGCCGGCCTGCACCTGCGGGTAGGTGGCGAGCATGCCGTTCATGAGCACCTGCGTCTGGCCCGACACGGTGTCGAGCACGGCCTGCACGCCGCCCTTGTAGGGCACGTATTCCCACTTGGCGCCGACCTTGCGCTGCAGCTCGATGCCCGCCAGATGCGCGGTGCTGCCGCTGGCGGTAACGGCAAAGTTGAGATCGCTTTTCTTCGAGAGCTCGACCAGTTCCTTCAGCGTGCTGGCCTGCACCGAGGGGTGCACCACCAGCAGGTGCGGCGAATAGGCCAGCATGGACACGCTGCGCAGGTCCTTCGACGGATCGAAAGGCAGCTTGGGGTACAGCGACGGGCTGATGGCCAGCGCGCCGAGGTCGCACAGCATCAGCGTGTAGCCGTCGGCCGGCGCCTTGGCCAGCAGGTCGGCGCCGAGGTTGCCGTTGGCGCCCGCGCGGTTGTCGATGATTACCGACTGGCCCAGCGCCTCCGACAGCGGCTGGCTGATGGCCCGCGCAATGATGTCGGACGAGCCGCCCGGCGGGTACGGAACGATGATCCTGATCGGCTTCGAGGGCCAGTTGCCGGTGCCGCCCTGCGTGCCCTGCGCAATGGCGCGCAGAGGCAGGCTGGCGGCCAGCGTCGTGGCCAGTGCAGCGCCAAGTGCGCCGCGTCGGTTGATGGACATGCTGTCTCCTGTTGTTCGATGGTCGTCATGACTGCGCACGGCTGCCCGCGCGAGTTATCAGTCATCGTACAACTAGAAAAACAACTTGTCCAGCGTGCCGGACAAGAAAAACTCAGCGGGAGGGAGCGTCGTCAGGCGACGGTGCGGCGGCACCCGTGCCGGCGGCCGCATCGGCCTTCGCCTTCTGCTGCGCGGCCTCTTGCGCCATGCGCAGCCGCTCGCGGCTGTTGGTCAGGTGGATGCGCATGGCAGCGCGCGCCGACTCGGGATCGCGACGCGCGATGGCCGCATAGATTTCTTCGTGCTCGCGATTGACGCGGCTCAGATAAGGCGCGCCGCCGCCCTCGTGCGTTCGGATGGCGCTGATGCGCGTGCGCGGAATGAGCGTGGTGCCCAGGTGCCGCATGATGTCGGCGAAATACGGGTTGCCGGTCGACTGCGCGATCTGCAGGTGAAAGCGGAAGTCGGGCGCCACCGTATCCCCTGCCACCGCCACGTTGTGCTCGAAGTCGTCTAGCGCCTGGCGCATGGCGACCAGTTGCTCGTCGGTGCGGCGGGTGGCGGCAAGGCCGGCTGATTCGGTCTCCAGGCTGATGCGCAGTTCCAGCACGGCCAGCACGTCAACCGAAGCGGCGATCTCGCCCGGGTCAAGGCGAAACACCCCGCCCGCACGCGGCTGCAACACGAAGGTGCCCACGCCGTGCAGCGTCTCGACCAGCCCGCCAGCCTGCAGCTTCGACAGCGCCTCGCGCACCACGGTGCGGCTCACGCCATAGGCCTGCATGATGGCCGACTCGGTCGGCAGCTTGTCGCCGGGGCGCAGCGACTGGTTGCGGATCTTCTCGCCCAGGTCTTCCACCAGCCCATGCGCCAAGCCGCGTGCGCGCTGGCGCGGGCGGCCCACGAAAGCGGCGGACGCCGCTTCTGCCGGCGCTTCCGCTTCCGATATCAAGGGATTACCCGCAGTCGTCTGAACCATGGCCACGATGATAATCCTCAAACTAGTTGTACGACAACAGATAACTTATCACTCAACTCCTGGCGCCGCCGGCCATTCCGCCAGCGGCTTTCCGGTCTCCACGGCACCGACATGCAGCGCCCTTTCGACCTTGCTCCGTCGGCATCGTACCGGCCGCTTTCAGAAAAGCACCGTGACGGCGAGCCCTCGGAAACCATGACTCTTCCGTGTATGGACAGGCAACGATGAACGACAACAAGATGAACCGCCTCCTCCTGACCGGCGCGGCCGGCGGCCTGGGCAAGGTGCTGCGCGAGCGGCTCAAGCCGTATGCGAACGTGCTGCGCCTGTCGGACATCGCCTCGCTGGCTCCGGCCGCCGATGCGAGCGAGGAAGTCGTGCCCTGCGATCTTTCCGACAAGGCCGCGGTGCATGCGCTGCTCGAAGGCTGCGACGCCATCGTCCACCTGGGCGGCGTCTCGGTCGAGCGCCCGTTCGAGGAAATCCTCGAGGCCAACATCAAGGGCATCTTCAACGTGTACGAGGCTGCGCGCCGCCATGGTGTGAAGCGCGTGGTGTTTGCGAGCTCCAACCACGTGATCGGCTTCTACAAGCAGAGCGAGCACATCGACGCGCATGCCGTACGCCGGCCCGACGGCTACTACGGTCTGTCGAAGTCCTTCGGCGAGGACATGGCGCAGTTCTACTTCGACCGCTGGGGCATCGAGACCGTGAGCATCCGCATCGGCTCGTCGTTTCCCGAGCCGGCCAACCGCCGGATGATGAGCACCTGGCTCAGCTACCGCGACCTGACCTCGCTGATCGAGAAGTCGCTGTTCACGCCCGACGTGAAGCACACCGTGGTTTACGGCATGTCGAACAACCGCGACGTGTGGTGGGACAACAGCGCGGCCGCGCACCTGGGCTTCGTGCCGCAGGACAGCTCGGAGGTGTTCCGCGACAAGGTCGAGGCACAGCCGCCCGTCGCGCCGACCGATCCGAATGCGATCTACCAGGGCGGCGCCTTCACGGCCCAGGGCCCATTCGGCGATGAACGCTGAACTCGTTCTCGACGCACGCAACGGCACCGGCGAAAGCCCGGTGTGGCATGCGGTCGAACAGGCGCTCTACTGGGTCGATATTCCCGCGCGCACGCTGAACCGCTGGCATGCGGGCGAAGGCCATGCAAAGTGGACCGCGAACGAAATGATCGCGTGCATCGCGCCGCGTGCCGACGCACCGGGCGAATGGATCGCCGGCATGGAGAGCGGCCTGTTCTCGCTGAAGCCGCAGGCCGACGGCACGCTGGCCGCCACCTCGCTCGCCTCGGTCGAACATGCGGCCCCGGCCATGCGCTTCAACGACGGCCGCTGCGACCGCCAGGGCCGCTTCTGGGCCGGCACGATGCTGCTCGACATGGCGGCGGGCGCACGCGTCGGCCGCCTCTACAGCTACAGCAAGAACGACGACAAGGCAACCCTGCGCCTGGACGACTTCATCGTGCCCAACGGCCTGGCCTTCAGCCCCGACGGCCGCACGATGTATCTCTCGGATTCGCACCCCACGGTGCAAGCCGTCTGGGTCTTCGACTACGACACGGAAACCGGCACGCCAAGCAACCGCCGCCTCTTCATCGACATGAAGCCCCTGCCCGGCCGCCCCGACGGCGCCGCCATGGACACCGACGGCTGCTATTGGATCTGCGGCAACGACGCCGGCCTGGTGCACCGCTTCACGCCCGACGGCCGGCTCGACCGCTCGCTCGAAGTGCCGGTGAAGAAGCCCGCGATGTGCGCCTTCGGCGGCCCGGCCCTCGACACCCTGTTCGTCACCTCCATACGACCCGGCGGCATCGACCTGTCGGACCAGCCATTGGCCGGCGGCGTATTCGCCCTGCGGCCCGGCGCCCAGGGCGTTCCGGAGCCGACGTTCGGCGCCTGACCTTTTTTCGACAACCACCAAGCAAGAGGATGAGACAAATGAAATTCACCAAGACCCTGATCGCACTTTCCGCGTGCGCCGCAGCCGCGCTGACCACACTGGCTGCACACGCCACCGAGTTCCGTTCGGCCGACATCCACCCCGACGACTACCCCACCGTGACCGCGGTGAAGTTCATGAGCGAGCGCCTGAAGGCGCTGTCGGGCGGCAAGCACAGCATCAAGGTGTTCAACAACAGTTCGCTCGGCAGTGAGAAGGACACGATCGAGCAGACCAAGATCGGTGCGCTGCAGATGGTGCGCGTGAACATCGCGCCCATGAACAACATCTGTGCCGAGACGCAGGTGCCGACCATGCCCTTCCTGTTCCGCTCGGTCGACCACCTGCACAAGGTGCTCGACGGCCCGATCGGCGAAGAGATCCTGAAGTCGTGCGAGAAGCAGGGCTTCATCGGCCTGGCCTACTACGACAGCGGCGCGCGCTCGATGTTCACGGCCAAGAAGCCGGTGCGCACCTTCGCCGACATGAAGGGCCTGAAGGTTCGCGTGCAGCAGTCCGACCTGTGGGTGTCGATGCTCGAGGCCATGGGCGCCAACGCCACGCCAATGCCCATGGGCGAGGTCTACACGGGCCTGAAGACCGGTCTGATCGACGCCGCCGAGAACAACTACCCCACGTATGAGAGCGCGCGCGCCTTCGAAGTGGCCAAGTACTACAGCAAGACCGAGCACTCGATGGCGCCCGAGATGCTGCTGTTCTCCAAGCGCGCGTGGGACAAGCTCTCGACCGAAGAGCAAGGCTGGATCCGCCAGGCCGCCAAGGAATCGGTGCCCTACATGCGCAAGCAGTGGGAAGAGCGTGAAGTGAAGTCGCTGGCCACGGTGAAGGCCGGCGGCGCCGAGATCATCGAAGTCGACAAGGCTCCGTTCCAGGCAGCGATGAAGCCGGTGTACGACAAGTTCATCACCGACGCGAAGCTGAAAGACCTCGTCAAGCGCGTGCAGGAAACGAAGTAAGCCCGCCCTCGTCGATTCGACCCGCTCCCCTCCTTCCCCCTCGGGGGAAGGGCAAAGAAAATCTATGTACACCAAACTTTGCCGCACCCTCGCACGTGCCTGCATGTGGTTGGGCATCTTCGGTCTCGTCGCGGTGATCTGCGCCGTGAGCTGGCAGGTGTTCGGCCGCTACGTGCTCAACAACACCCCCACCTGGGCCGAAAGCCTCGCGCTGCTGCTGGTGCTCTACGTCACCATGCTCGGCGTGGCCGTGGGCGTGCGCGACGCGGGCCATATCGGACTCGAATCCTTCCTCGTGCTCGCGCCCGACTGGCTGCGGCTGAAGATGGAATACCTCATCCACGCGCTGATCCTGCTGTTCGGCATTGCCATGGCCTGGAACTGCGCCTCGCTCGCCGAATCGGTGTGGGACTACAGATTGCCCACGCTCTGGATCTCCGAAGGCTGGAAGTACGTGCCCGCCGCCGTGTCGGGTGTCCTCATCGTGATGTTCTCCATCGAACACATCATCGCGCTCGCCCAAGGCCGCGAAGTCGAACCTGCCTGGGCCTGAGCCACCATGACCATTCCTCTGCTCATTCTCTGCATCTCGTTCACGCTCTTCCTGCTGCTGGGCGTGCCGGTCGCTTTTTCCATCGGCCTGTCGGCCCTTGCCACGCTGCTCTATGAAGGACTGCCGCTGGCAGTCGGCTTCCAGCAGATGACCTCCGGCATGGGGATCTTCTCGTTCCTGGCCATTCCGTTCTTCATCTTCGCCGGCGAGCTGATGCTCTACGGCGGCATTGCGGACCGCATCGTCAACCTGGCGCGCGACCTCGTGGGCCACGTGCGCGGCGGCCTCGGCATGTCGAACGTGGTGGCCTGCACGCTGTTCGGCGGCGTCTCGGGTTCGCCCGTGGCGGACGTCTCGGCCATGGGTGCCGTGATGATCCCGATGATGAAGAAGGAGGGCTATCACGCCGACTACGCAGTCAACGTGACGACCCATGCGGCACTGGTCGGCGCGCTGATGCCGACCAGCCACAACCTGATCATCTATTCGCTCGCAGCAGGCGGCAAGGTGTCGATTGCGGCGCTGATCCTGGCGGCGCTGCTGCCGGCAGCAGTTCTCACCATCAGCAACCTCGCGGCCGCCTACCTGGTGGCGGTGAAGCGTGGCTACCCGGCCGGCAGCTTCCCGGGCTGGTCCATCGTGGCGCGCTCGTTCGCGGCAGCGCTGCCGGGCCTGTTCATCGTGGTGCTGATCCTGGGCGGCATCCTGTCGGGCGTGTTCACAGCAACCGAGTCTGCGGCGGTGGCGGTGCTGTATGCGCTGGGCCTCACGATCTTCGTGTACCGCACGCTGAAGTGGGAGCACTTCATCAAGGCGGCCTCGAAGGCGGTGCGCACCACGGGCGTGATCCTGCTGCTGATCGGCATCTCCAGCACCTTCGGCTACCTCATCAGCCTGTACGGCGTGGCCGAGCTCACGGGCGAGATGCTGTCGCAGGTAACCAGCACACCATGGGTGATCTTCCTGCTGATCAACATCATCCTGTTCGTGCTCGGCACCTTCCTGGACATGGCGGCCACCATCCTGCTGTGCACGCCGATCTTCCTGCCCATTGCCCAGCACTACGGCATGACCTCGGTGCAGTTCGGCATCGTGATGCTGATCAACTGCGCGCTGGGTCTCAACACGCCGCCGGTGGGCACGACGCAGTTCGTCGGCTGCGCGATCGGCGGGGTATCGGTGGGCACGGTGATGAAGACCATCTGGCCGTTCTACGGGGCATTGATCTTTGCGCTGGGAGTAGTCACATTCGTTCCCGCGTTCTCGACCTGGCTGCCCAGCATGTTCATGGTGGTGAAGTAAGCAAGGAGCCCACGATGTCCGAACCCACCCGCCCACCGCTCTACATCCGCATCCATGCGGCAGACAACGTGGCCATCGTCGCGAACGACGGCGGGCTGAAGGCCGGCGCGGAGTTCGCCGACGGCCTTCGGCTGGTGGACAACGTCCCGCAAGGCCACAAGGTCGCGCTGGTCCACCTGGCCGAAGGCGACGCCATCCGCCGCTACGACGTGGTGATCGGCTACGCACTGAAGGCGCTGCCGCGCGGCAGCTGGGTGCACGAGCGCGTGATGCGCATGCCGACCGCGCCCGAGCTCGACGGCCTGCCCATCGCCACGGTCAAGCCCCCTGTCCTGCCGCCGCTGGAGGGCTACACCTTCGAGGGCTACCGCAACGCCGACGGCTCGGTGGGTTCGCGCAACATCCTGGCCATCACGCAGACGGTGCAGTGCGTGGCCGGCGTGACCGACTTCGCGGTGCAGCGCATCAAGGCCGAGCTGCTGCCCAAGTACCCGAACGTCGACGACGTGGTGGCGCTGGCGCACACCTACGGCTGCGGCGTGGCCATCGATGCGCCCGATGCCATCGTGCCGATCCGCACGCTGCGCAACATCAGCCTCAATCCGAACTTCGGCGGCGAGGTGATGGTCGTGAGCCTGGGCTGCGAGAAGCTGCAGCCCGAGCGGCTGCTGCCGCCGGGGAGCATTCCCATCGTCGACAAGCGCGGCGAAATCGAAGGCGAGGAAGGTGACGCGGAACTCGACGTGGTCTGCCTGCAGGACGACGAGCACGTCGGCTTCATGTCGATGATCGATTCGGTCATGCGGCAGGCCGAGGAACACCTCGCGCGGCTCAACAAGCGCAGGCGCGAAACCGTGCCCGCCAGCGAACTGGTGGTGGGCGTGCAGTGCGGCGGCAGCGACGCCTTCTCGGGCGTCACCGCCAATCCCGCCGTGGGCTTCTGCACCGACCTGCTGGTGCGCGCGGGCGCCACAGTGATGTTCTCGGAAGTGACCGAGGTGCGCGACGGCATCGACCAGCTCACCTCGCGCGCATCCACGCCCGAGGTGGCCGAGGCCATGATCCGCGAGATGGCCTGGTACGACGCCTACCTGCAGAAGGGCCTCGTCGATCGCAGCGCCAACACCACGCCGGGCAACAAAAAAGGCGGGCTGTCGAACATCGTCGAGAAGGCGATGGGCTCGATCGTCAAGTCGGGCTCGACCCCAATCACCGGCGTGCTCGCACCCGGCGAGAAGGCAATGCAGAAGGGCCTGATCTACGCCGCCACGCCGGCCAGCGACTTCATCTGCGGCACGCTGCAGCTGGCGGCCGGCATCAACCTGCATGTGTTCACCACCGGCCGCGGCACGCCCTACGGGCTGGCCGAAGTGCCGGTGATCAAGGTCGCGACGCGCAGCGACCTCGCACGCCGCTGGCACGACCTGATGGACGTGAACGCGGGCCGCATCGCCGATGGCGACGCCACCATCGAGGACATCGGCTGGGAGATGTTCCACCTGATGCTCGACGTGGCCAGCGGCCGCAAGAAAACCTGGGCCGAGCACTGGAAGCTGCACAACGCGCTGGTGCTGTTCAACCCGGCCCCGGTCACCTGACTCTTTTCATTCCCTTCAGACACGGAGCGACGACATGGAAGACCTCAAGGACAAGACCGCGCTCGTCACCGGTGCCAGCACCGGCATCGGTGCCGCGGTGGCCATCGCATTCGCCGCACGCGGCATGCGCGTGGCGGTGCACTACAACAGCTCGGCCGATGCGGCGAACCGGGTGGTCGACACCATCCGCGCAGCCGGCGGCACGGCCTTCGCGCTGAAGGCCGACGTGCGCGACACGGCCGCGATCCGCGAGTGCGTGAAGCAGGCCGCGGCACAGTTCGGTGGCCGCATCGACGTGCTGGTGAACAACGCTGGCAGCCTGGTCAAGCGCGTGCCCATCGCCGAGTTCGACGATGCGCTGTTCGACGAGGTGATGCACATCAATGCGCGCTCGGTGCTCGCGTTCTGCCGCGAGGTGGTTCCACTGATGCGCTCGCAGGGCGGCGGCAACATCATCAACGTGACCTCGGTTGCTGCGCGCACCGGCGGCGGGCCGGCCGCGTATCTGTACGCGGGCTCGAAGGGCTTCGTGAGCACGGCGACACACGGGCTCGCGAAGGAACTGGTGGGCGACCACATCCGCGTGAACGCGGTGGCACCGGGCGTCATTCAGACGCCGTTCCAGGACCGCTTTTCGACGCCCGCGATGCTGGAGAACTTCCGCGCCAGCATTCCGATGGGCCGCATCGGCGAGCCCGAGGAATGTGTGGGCGCTTTCCTCTATCTCGCCTCGGAGCAGCTCTCGAGCTACGTCACCGGGCAGGTGATCGAGGTGAACGGAGGCCAGTACATGCCCTGACGTGCGAGGACAGTGAGGAAGCCCACAGAGGAAACACCCCGGGGCTGAAGGATCAGATCAACAACGGAGACAAAGACATCATGAAGAGAAGCCAACTTCTTCGCGGCATCGCCGCCCTCTCGGCCACAGCCGCGCTCTCGCTCGGGCTGGCCACGCCAGCCGCGGCGCAGGCCGATTTTCCGAACCGCACTATCGAACTGCTGGTGCCCTACCAGCCCGGCGGCGGCACCGATGGCCTGGCGCGTGCGTTCGCCGAGGCGAGCCGCAAGCACATCTCGCAGAGCATCGTGATCGTCAACCGCCCCGGCGCGGGCGGCGCCATCGGCTGGACGGAAGTGATCAACGCCAAGCCCGACGGCTACAAGCTCGCGGTGCTCACGGTCGAGCTGCTGACGCTGCCGCACCTGGGCCTGGCCAAGTTCAACTACGACGACTTCCAGCCCATCGCACAGCTCAACGCCGACCCGGCCGCGATCACGGTGAAGGCCGATGCGCCATGGAACACCATCGAGGAATTCCTCGCCGCCGCGAAGAAGTCGCCAGAGAGCGTGCGCGTGGGCAACTCGGGCAACGGCTCGATCTGGCACCTTGCCGCCGCGGCACTGGAAGACAAGACCGGCACCAAGTTCGGCCACATCCCGTTCCAGGGCGCCGCACCCGCGGTGCTTGCGCTGCTTGGCGGCCACATCGAGGCCGTGGCGGTGAGCCCCGCTGAAGTGACGACGCACGTGCAGGGCGGCAAGCTCAAGGTGCTGATGGTGATGGCCGACAAGCGCGTGAAGGGCTTCGAGAAAGTGCCCACCGCCAAGGAGCGCGGCATCGACCTCTCGATCGGCACCTGGCGCGGCCTCGGCGCGCCGAAGAACACGCCGCCCGAAGTGATGGCGAAGCTGCGCGAGATCACCGCCAAGACCGCCGCCGAGCCGCTGATGCACGAAGTGATGGACAAGCAGAACCTCGGCTATGTCTACACGGACGGTGCGGTATTCAAGGAAACGCTGGCCAAGGACAACGTGTACTTCAAGCAGCTCATCACCAAGCTCAACATCAAACCCTGAGCCGCACAGCCATGAAAAAAACAACCATCGCATCGCTGCTGTGGCTGGCCGCCATCGGCCCGGCCTCGGCCGCGACCTGGGTCTATGTGTCGAACGCCGACAGCCAGGAAATCTCGGTGCTCGAACTCGACCGGGCCCAGGGCGCGCTCAAGCCGGTGCAGACGCTGAACGTCGGCGGCACGGTGATGCCGATGGTGGTGAGCCGCGACAAGCGCGTGCTGTATGCCGCGCTGCGCTCGCAGCCGTTTCGCGTGACGGCGTTGTCGATCGACGGCGCCACCGGCAAGCTGCAGAAGCTTGGCGAAGCGCCGCTGGCCGACAGCATGGCCAACATCGACCTGGACGCGAGCGGCAAGTGGCTCTTCGCGGCCTCGTACCAGGGCGGCAAGATCACGGTCAACGCCATCGGCAAGGACGGCGCGGTGGGCCCTATCCATCAGCTGATCCAGACCGGGCCCAACGCGCACGCGATCCATGCGGACGCGAGCAACCGCTTCGTGCTCGCGACAAGCCTCGGCGGCGACAACGTGTCGAGCTGGCGCTTCGATGCGGAGAAGGGATTGCTGTCGCCCAATGATCCGCCGCTGACCACCACCGCAGCGAAGGCGGGCCCGCGCCACTTTGTTTGGGACAAGGCGCAGCGCCACGTCTATCTGCTGGACGAGCTCGACGCGGCGCTGCACGTGTTCGCGTGGGATGCCGCGCGCGGCACGCTCAAGCTCGAACAGAGCACGACCACGCTGCCAGCCGGCTTCACCGGCAAGCCCTGGGCCGCCGACCTGCACCTGACGCCCGATGGGCGCTACCTGTACGCGTCGGAGCGCACGACGAGCACGCTGTCGACATTCAAGGTCGATGCCGCCACGGGGCAGTTGCAGCCTCTCGGACAGACCTCGACCGAGAAAACGCCGCGCGGCTTCGCCATCGATGCCACCGGGCGCTACCTGATCGCCGCGGGGCAGGAGTCGAACGGCATCTCGCTCTACACCATCGACGCCGCCACCGGCGCGCTGGGCAAGCCCCAGCACCTGGACGTGGGCAAGAACCCGAACTGGATCGAGATCGTCGACATGCCCTGACGGGCGCCGCACCACATATCAATAGGAGACCTTCGCATGCAACGCCGCACACTCATTCGCACCGCCCTCGCCTCTTCGCTCGCCGCCGGTCTTCCGGTGGCCTTCGCGCAGAGCAGCAACAACTGGCCGACGGGCAAGGCCATCACCTATCTCGTGCCCTTTCCCGCGGGCGGCACCACCGACGTGCTGGGCCGGCTGATCGGGCAGAAGCTCGGCACCGTGCTGGGCACGAGCGTAATCATCGACAACAAGGGCGGGGCCGGCGGCAGCGTTGGCTCCGAAGTCGGCGCGCGCGCGGCGCCCGATGGCTTCACGCTGATCGGCGGCACCATCAGCTCGCACGCGATCAACGTGAGCCTGTATCCGAAGATCGGTTACGACCCGCAGAAGTCGTTCGCGCCGGTCACGCTGATCGGCACCAATCCGGTGGTGCTGGTGGTGAATCAGGCGAGCCCGTACAAAACCTTGAAGGATGTGATGGCCGCGAGCAAGGCCAAGACGGGCGGGCTCTCGTCGGCCTCGGCCGGCACGGGCACCTCGCAGCATCTGGCGCTGGAACTGCTGGCCTTCAAGTCGGGCGTGAAGTTCACGCACATTCCGTACAAGGGCAGCGGCCCGGCGATCCAGGACGTGATCGGCGGACAGGTCGACATGATGTTCGACACCACGGTGGTCGCGGGCCCGCACATCCAGAGCGGCAAGCTGCGCGCGATCGCCGTCACATCGTCGAAGCGCCTGGCCTCGATGCCCGACGTGCCGACGGTGGCCGAGTCGGGCGTGCCGGGCCTGCAAGACTTCGAGGTGGTGTCGTGGCAGGCGATCTTCGTGCCCGCGGGCACGCCTGCACCGGTCGTCGACCGGCTGCACACCGAGATCCGCAAGATCCTCGCAACGCCCGAGATGCAGGACAAGCTCAAGGGCTTCGGCATGGAGCCGACCGACCTGAGCACCACGCAGATCGCGGCGTTCCAGAAGGCCGAAGTGGAGAAGTGGGCGCAGGTGATCAAGGCGGCGGGGATCAAGGCGGATTGACCGACTGACTGCGGGCCGGGAGAACCAAGGGAAGCTTCCTACGCGCCGGGGGGGAAGCGCTTTATAGAATGCCCCTCCGATTCCGCATTCCAGGCCTTCCCCACGTGTCCGACCGCTCTGCCGTACTGCCCCAATACCTGTTCCCCAAGCAGGCACTGACCAATTTCGCCGGCTGGGTTGCGGGCAAGGAACGGGGCGCCGTGACGACGTGGATCATCCGGCGCTTCGTGGCCAAGTACGGCGTGGACATGGGCGAGGCGCTGGAGTCGGACATCCAGCACTACAAGAGCTTCAACCAGTTCTTCACCCGCGCACTCAAGCCCGGTGCGCGGCCGCTCGCGCAGGCCGACCTGGTCTGCCCCGTGGACGGCGCGATCAGCCAGTTCGGCGCGATCCAGGGCGACCAGATCTTCCAGGCCAAGGGCCACAACTACACAACCACCGCACTGGTCGGCGGCGACGCAGCGCTGGCCGCGAAGTTCGCGCACGGCAGCTTCGCCACGCTGTACCTGAGCCCCAAGGACTACCACCGCATCCACATGCCTTGCGACGGGCGGCTGGTGCGCATGATCCATGTGCCGGGCGACCTGTTCTCGGTGAACCCCACCACGGCGCGCGGCGTGCCCGGCCTGTTCGCGCGCAACGAGCGAGTGGTGTGCGTCTTCGAATCGGCGCACGGGCCCTTCGTGCTGGTGCTGGTGGGCGCCACCATCGTCGGCAGCATGGCCACCGTGTGGCACGGCGTGGTCAATCCGCCGCGCGTGGGCGAACTGCGCGAGTGGCACTACACCGACCAGCAGATCGACATCCGCAAGGGCGACGAGATGGGCCGTTTCTTGCTCGGGTCGACGGTCGTCATGCTGTTCCCGGCGCCCGCGCTGGCCTTCAACCAGGACTGGTCGCCCACGCGCGCGATCCGCCTGGGCGAAGCCATGGCCAACTACACCAATTTGTGAGTGTTTGTCTCACAACCCGCATGCAGCATGCCCTGACAGCTATAAAACTAGTAGCATCCTCCTCGATTGCGCTATAGTCGCCGGCCAACGAGACGGTTCATACCAACCACAAGAACGCTTCGAGGAGATGATGTCGATGAGTACCAAGGAAAACGCAGCCGTCAGCCAGTTGCTCGCCCTGCTCGAAGCCCGCTACGCACTGCGCGTGCTCTGGGCCCTGCGCGACGGCCATGCGCAGACCTTCCGGCTGCTTCAGGACAGCGTGGGCAGCATCACTCCCAACACGCTCAACACCCGCATCAAGGAACTGCGCGAGGCCGGCATCGTCGGCCACGGCAGCGACGGCTACAGCCTCACGCTCAGCGGGCAAGACCTGCTCAAGCGCCTTTCCGACCTGCAGGCCTTTGCCGGTAAATGGCAACTGGGACAACTCAAGAAAGCGGCGGCACCCGCAGCGGTCGCACCGCCCGCCGCGGCGGTTTCTCCAGCGGTCGCGCCCGCTTCGGCCCCAGTGGCAGCGCCTGCGTCCACACCCGCGCCCCCCTCCGACGACACCAGCCAGAGCTGACGGACCACAGGCCGGCCTTCCCGGCATCGGTAAACTCCGCGCCTTCGATCCACTGATCTCACATCGACGCAAGGAGCGTTTCTCATGCCTACCACTCCCTCCGGCCTGCAATACGAAGACACCGAAGTCGGCACCGGCGCCGAAGCCAAGGCCGGCCAGCACGTGCACGTGCACTACACCGGCTGGCTCTACAACGACGGCGTGCAAGGCGCCAAGTTCGATTCGAGCCGCGACCGCAACGACCCGTTCGCGTTCTCGCTGGGCGCGGGCCAGGTCATCAAGGGCTGGGACGAAGGCGTGGCCGGCATGAAGATCGGCGGCAAGCGCACGCTGATCATTCCCGCATCGCTGGGCTATGGCGCTCGCGGCGCCGGCGGCGTGATCCCGCCGAACGCCACCCTGAAGTTCGACGTCGAACTCCTGGACGCACACTGAGCATTCGAGCCGGCGGCTCCAAGGCCCGATTCCGGGCCTTTTTCATGCCTCCGCGGCCCTTTTGGCCGCGTTTTTTCGCTTGAAATGCTTTGGGCCAGCCCCATGTGGCTGGCTAACGTTTGTTTTCCGGCACATGCCGGTTCTTTGAAAAATGTCTGACCCGCAACAATCCGCACAGAATTCTCAAATGCTGCAAGGCGAGCCAAGCCCCGAAGAACTGGAGGCTGCGCACGCCGCCAATGAAGCCGAGGCGCTCGACGCCCTGGCCGTGGCACAAGGCGAACTCGCCGCCCTGCAGACCAAGAATGCCGAACTTGCCGACCAGTACCTGCGCGCCCAGGCCGATGTGCAGAACGCCCGTCGTCGCGCCGACGACGAGATCACCAAGGCCCGCAAGTTCGCCGTCGAGGCCTTTGCCGAGAGCCTGCTGCCGGTGACCGACAGCCTCGAAGCCGGCCTGGCCATCAAGGACGCCACCCCTGAGCAGATCCGCGAAGGCGCCGAAGCCACCCTGCGCCAGCTCAAGAGCGCACTCGAACGCAACAAGGTGATCGAAGTGGCCCCCGCGCCCGGCACCAAGTTCGACCCGCACCAGCACCAGGCCATCTCGGTGGTGCCCGCCGCCGACCAGGAGCCGAACACCGTGGTGAGCGTGCTGCAGAAGGGCTACACCATCAACGACCGCGTGCTGCGCCCGGCGCTGGTCACGGTCAGCGCGCCGAAGTAAGCGGCTCGCATCGGCACACAAGATTCCCACAGGAAATCCCCGCTTCATACCTTGAATCGCGACGGGTTATCCACAAGTTCATAACAACATATTTTTCAGGCTTTCAGGAGTAAAGAACATGGCAAAGATCATCGGCATCGACCTCGGCACCACCAACTCGTGCGTGTCGATCATGGAAGGCAACACCACGCGTGTGATCGAGAACTCGGAAGGTGCGCGCACCACGCCGTCGATCGTCGCGTACCAGGAAGACGGTGAAGTGCTGGTCGGTGCCTCGGCCAAGCGCCAGGCCGTCACCAACCCCAAGAACACGCTGTACGCGATCAAGCGCCTGATCGGCCGCAAGTTCGAGGAAAAGGAAGTCCAGAAGGACATCGACCTGATGCCCTACACCATCGCCAAGGCCGACAACGGCGACGCATGGGTGGAAGTGCGGGGCAAGAAGATGGCGCCGCAACAGGTCAGCGCCGACATCCTGCGCAAGATGAAGAAGACCGCCGAAGACTACCTCGGCGAAACCGTGACCGAAGCCGTGATCACGGTGCCGGCCTACTTCAACGACGCCCAGCGCCAGGCCACCAAGGACGCCGGCCGCATCGCGGGCCTCGACGTCAAGCGCATCATCAACGAGCCCACCGCTGCTGCCCTGGCCTTCGGCCTCGACAAGCAGGACAAGGCCGACCGCAAGATCGCCGTGTATGACCTCGGCGGCGGTACCTTCGACGTGTCGATCATCGAAATTGCCGACGTCGACGGCGAGAAGCAGTTCGAAGTGCTGTCGACCAACGGCGACACCTTCCTGGGCGGCGAAGACTTCGACCAGCGCATCATCGACTACATCATTGCCGAGTTCAAAAAGGACCAGGGCGTCGACCTGAGCAAGGACGTGCTTGCGCTCCAGCGCCTGAAGGAAGCCGCTGAAAAGGCCAAGATCGAACTGTCGAACAGCGCGCAGACCGACATCAACCTGCCCTACATCACGGCCGATGCGTCGGGTCCGAAGCACCTGAACATCAAGCTCACCCGTGCCAAGCTCGAAAGCCTGGTCGACGAGCTGGTCGAGCGCACCATCGCGCCTTGCCGCCTGGCCATCAAGGACGCCGGCATCAGCGTGTCGGACATCAACGACGTGATCCTGGTCGGCGGCATGACCCGCATGCCCAAGGTGCAGGAAAAGGTGAAGGCCTTCTTCGGCAAGGAGCCGCGCAAGGACGTGAACCCCGACGAAGCCGTGGCTGTGGGCGCTGCCATCCAGGGCCAGGTGCTCTCGGGTGACCGCAAGGACGTGCTGCTGCTCGACGTGACGCCGCTGTCGCTCGGCATCGAGACCATGGGTGGCGTGATGACCAAGATGATCACGAAGAACACCACGATCCCGACGAAGTTCGCGCAGACCTTCTCGACCGCCGAAGACAACCAGCCGGCCGTGACGATCAAGGTGTTCCAGGGCGAGCGTGAAATCGCTTCGGGCAACAAGGCGCTCGGCGAATTCAATCTCGAAGGCATTCCGCCGGCATCGCGCGGCACGCCGCAGATCGAGGTGAGCTTCGACATCGACGCCAACGGCATCCTGCACGTCGGCGCAAAGGACAAGGGCACCGGCAAGGAAAACAAGATCACCATCAAGGCGAACTCGGGCCTCTCCGAGGACGAGATCCAGAAGATGGTGAAGGACGCCGAACTCAACGCCGAAGACGACAAGAAGAAGCTCGAAATCGTGCAGGCGCGCAACCAGGGCGAGGCAATGGTGCACAGCGTGAAGAAGTCGCTGGGCGAACATGGTGCAAGCCTCGAAGCCGCCGAGAAGGACGCGATCGAAGCAGCGATCAAGGACCTGGAAGAAGCCCTCAAGGGTGAAGACAAGACCGTGATCGAGGAAAAGACCAACACGCTGATGACCGCAAGCCAGAAGCTGGGCGAGAAGATGTACGCCGAATCGCAGGCTGCAGCCGGCGCCTCGGCCGCCTCAGGCCCGGGTGGCGCGGAAGCTGCTGCAAGCGCTCAGGCCGACGACAACGTGGTCGACGCCGAAGTGAAAGAAGTCAAGAAGGGCTGATCTTCAGCCCCTTGAGCAAGGCTGGAACACCTGAAAAGGTGCTCCAGCCTTTCTCGCTTCAAGTTACCCGAGTTCCCGCTGCTTTCCTGATCTGCTGATCGACCTGCCATGGCCACCAAACGCGACTACTACGAAACCCTCGGCGTCCCCAAGAACGCGAGCGAGGAAGAAATCAAGAAGGCTTATCGCAAGCTTGCGATGAAGCACCACCCCGACCGCAACCACGGCGACACCTCGAAGGAGGCCGAGGCCAAGTTCAAGGAGGTGAAGGAAGCCTACGAAATGCTGTCCGACGGACAGAAGCGCGCGGCCTACGACCAGTACGGCCATGCCGGCGTCGACCCCAACATGCGCGGCGGCCCGGGCGCGGAAGGCTTCGGCGGTTTCGCGGAAGCCTTCGGCGACATCTTCGGCGACGTGTTCGGTGGCGGCGGCCGAGGCCGCACCAGCAGCGGCCGCCAGGTGTTCCGCGGCAGCGACCTGAGCTACGCGATGGAGATCTCGCTCGAAGAGGCTGCAGAAGGCAAGACCACCGAGATCCGCATTCCCACCTGGGACGAGTGCGACACCTGCCATGGCTCAGGCGCGAAACCTGGCACCAAGCCCATCACCTGCACCACCTGCCACGGCGCGGGCGCGGTGCAGATGCGCCAGGGCTTCTTCAGCGTGCAGCAGACCTGCCCCACCTGCCACGGCAGCGGCAAGATCGTTCCCGAGCCCTGCACCGTGTGCCATGGCCAAGGCAAGATCAAGCGCAACAAGACGCTCGAAGTGAAGATCCGCGCGGGCATCGACGACGGCCAGCGCATGCGCGTGACCGGCAGCGGCGAGCCAGGCGTCAACGGCGGCCCGCCGGGCGACCTGTACATCGAGATCCGGCTCAGGAAGCACGACATCTTCGAGCGCGACGGCGACAACCTGCACTGCGTGGTGCCCGTGAGCATGACCACGGCAGCGCTGGGCGGCGAGATCAACGTGCCCACGCTCAAGGGCGCGGCGGCCATCGACATTCCCGAAGGTACGCAAAGCGGCAAGCAGTTCCGCCTGCGCGGCAAGGGCATCAAGGGCGTGAACTCGAGCTACCCAGGCGACCTGTACTGCCACGTGCGCGTCGAGACGCCGGTGAAGCTCACCGAGTTCCAGCGCAAGCTGCTCAAGGAACTCGACGAGTCGCTCAAGAAAGGCGGCGAGAAGCACAGTCCGACCGACAAGGGCTGGTTCGACAAGGCGAAGGAATTCTTCAGCTGAGTTGGCTCGTGAGCACCAAAGGCGTGCAGGGGCTGGCTAGCGGCCTTGATCCCCACGCCGTCCGGCGCCAGCGTTACGCGCCGGACCTGTTCTCCATCCGAGAGATGTAACGCCGGGGGCTTCACTTTCAGTGGATGCCACCACCTCCAACCAGGGCCGCTTAGCGGCCCTTTGTCATGCTGGAGTCGCCGGACTGGTGCATCCAGCCCTCCCAGGCCCGTAGCAGGCACATTGGCAGTGCGTCTTGCACCTCTGCGGTACATGCCGACCCGCGCCCAAGCTTCCTTCCCACGCCAACACGCGCAAGCGGCCCATCAAAAAGTGGCGCGAGGATTGCTTTTATATTTTTTTTGGCTGTGCAATAAACCAAACGACAGACCGCGCGTTATTGCAGGAGACGCCCGTTTTTTTGAGCCCCGAGGCTCAATAGGCGATGCTTTCCCGGAGAAAAGGCAAAAACGGACGATAGCCATTTGGCATAGGTGTTTTCACCCGGGGAGAATTAGGAAAGCGAGCCTTTGAATTTAACTGAAATCCGGAAATTTGTTCCTTGTTTTTCGTTGAACTTTACTCGTCCGTGTGGTTCTGAATTAACAAATGATTTGCCGGGTTCAATCTTTGCTTTATGCTGATTGTTAGCAGATTGTTGTAAGGGAGTTTTCCGCGGCATGCAGCCATGGGCAGGCACACCTTTAAATGTTGCGCAAGGCCTTTGCTGCACGCCATCGGGCTAAAAGCCCACTGACTTGATGGAGGCGTGACCATGGATGTGATCAGCAACTTTGCCGCCCGCTACGAGCGCACCCGCGAGGAAGTCATCTCGCTGCAGGACTATCTGGACATCTGCAAGCGTGACCCCACGGCCTACGCCACCGCCTCCGAGCGCATGCTCAAGGCCATCGGCGACCCGGAGCTGGTCGATACGCGCAACGACCCCCGTCTTTCGCGCATCTTCGCCAACAAGGTCATCAAGATCTATCCGGCGTTCAAGGAGTTCTATGGCATGGAAGACGCCATAGAACAGGTGGTGTCCTATTTCCGCCACGCAGCCCAGGGGCTGGAAGAAAAGAAGCAAATCCTTTACCTGCTGGGCCCTGTCGGCGGCGGCAAGAGCTCGATCGCCGAGCGCCTGAAGCAGCTGATGGAGCACGTGCCCTTCTACGCCATCCAGGGCTCGCCGGTGAACGAATCCCCGCTCGGCCTCTTCGACACGCTCGAAGACGGGGAGATCCTTGAAAAAGAATACGGCATCCCGCGCCGGTACCTGAATCGAATTCTCTCGCCCTGGGCCGTCAAGCGGCTCGAGGAGTACGGCGGCGACATACGCCAGTTCAAGATCGTCAAGCGCTTCCCGTCGGTGCTGCGGCAGATCGCCGTCGCCAAGACCGAGCCCGGCGACGAGAACAACCAGGACATTTCCTCGCTGGTCGGCAAGGTCGACATCCGCAAGCTGGAAACCTACGCCCAGGACGACCCCGACGCATACGCCTACTCCGGCGGCCTGTGCCTGGCCAACCAGGGCCTGCTGGAGTTCGTGGAAATGTTCAAGGCGCCCATCAAGGTGCTGCACCCTCTGCTCACGGCAACGCAGGAAAGCAACTTCAAGGGCACCGAAGGCTTCGGCGCCATTCCGTTCGACGGCATCGTGCTCGCGCACAGCAACGAGAGCGAGTGGAAGGCCTTCCGCAACAACAAGAACAACGAGGCTTTCCTCGACCGGATCTACATCGTCAAGGTGCCCTACTGCCTGCGCGCCTCGGAAGAAATCAAGATCTACGAGAAGCTGGTGCGCAACTCGTCGCTGGCCCAGGCGCCCTGCGCGCCCGGAACGCTGCGCATGATGGCCCAGCTCTCGGTGCTCACCCGCCTGAAGGAGCCCGAAAATTCCAGCACCTTCAGCAAGATGCAGGTGTACGACGGCGAGAACCTCAAGGACACCGACCCCAAGGCCAAGTCGATTCAGGAGTACCGCGACTACGCGGGCGTCGACGAAGGCATGAGCGGTGTGTCGACGCGCTTCGCCTTCAAGATCATCTCGAAGGTCTTCAACTTCGACAGCTCGGAAGTGGCCGCAAACCCGGTGCACCTGATGTACGTGCTTGAACAGCAGATCGAACGCGAGCAGTTCGCGCCCGAGATCGAGCAGAAGTACATCAGCTACATCAAGGAGCTGCTGGCGCCTCGCTATGCCGAGTTCATCGGCAAGGAGATCCAGACCGCCTACCTCGAGAGCTACAGCGAGTACGGCCAGAACATCTTCGACCGCTACGTCACCTACGCCGACTACTGGATCCAGGACCAGGAGTTTCGCGACGTCGACACCGGCGAAGTGTTCGATCGCGCCTCGCTCAATGGCGAACTTGAGAAGATCGAGCGGCCCGCGGGCATCGGCAACCCGAAGGACTTCCGCAACGAGATCGTCAACTTCGTGCTGCGCGCACGGGCTGGCAACGCAGGGCGCAACCCGGCGTGGACCAGCTACGAAAAGCTGCGCGCGGTGATCGAGAAGAAGATGTTCTCCAACACCGAAGAGCTCCTGCCGGTGATCAGCTTCAACACCAAGAGCAGCGCCGACGAACAGAAGAAGCACGAAGACTTCGTGACCCGCATGGTCGAGAAGGGCTACACGGCCAAGCAGGTTCGCCTGCTCTGCGAGTGGTATCTGCGGGTGCGCAAGAGTTCATAAAAAAGACGACCCTTCGTTCGTTCTCTCTTTGCAAGGAGCTTTGACAACATCGTGGCCATCCTGCAGCAGATCATCGACCGCCGGCTATCGGGCAAGAACAAGTCCATTGGCAACCGCGAGCGCTTCCTTCGGCGCTACAAGGGGCAGATCCAGGAAGCGGTGAGGCGCGCCGTCAGCGGCCGCAACATCCGCGAACTGGAGCAAGGCGAAGACGTGACCCTGCCGCGCCACGACGTGTCCGAACCGGTGTTCGGCCATGCGCGTGGTGGCGACCGCGAGTACGTGCATCCGGGCAACCAGGAGTACCTGAAAGGCGACCGCATCAAGCGCCCCGAAGGCGGGGGCAGCGGTGGTTCCGGCAGCGGCGAGGCCAGCGACAGCGGCGAAGGCGAGGACGACTTCGTCTTCCGCCTCACGCGCGAAGAGTTCATGCGCGTGTTCTTCGACGACCTCGCGTTGCCGCACCTCATTCGCACGCAGATCGCCGACGTGCCCGAGTGGAAGAGCCACCGCGCCGGCTTCACTAGCGACGGCTCGCCCAACAACCTGCACGTGGTGCGCTCGATGCGCGGTGCGCTCGCCCGCCGTATCGCGCTGGGCGGCGAACCGCGCAAGGAGCTCAAGCGCCTCGAAGCGCACCTCGAACACCTGAAGCTGCATCCGCAGGTCACTTCAGCGCTCATCCAGAAGGAGATTCGCGAAACTGAGGAGCGCATTGCCGAACTGCGCCGCACGATGCGGCACGTGCCCTACATCGACCCCATCGACCTGCGCTACCGCAACCGCGTGAAGACGCCGGTGCCCAGCGCCAAGGCCGTGATGTTCTGCCTCATGGACGTGTCGGGCTCGATGGACGAGGCGCGCAAGGACATGGCCAAGCGCTTCTTCATGCTGCTGTACATGTTCCTCACGCGGCACTACGAGACCATCGACCTCGTGTTCCTGCGCCACCACACGCAGGCGCAGGAAGTGACGGAAGAAGAGTTCTTCCACGCCACCGAAACCGGCGGCACCGTGGTGTCGAGCGCGCTGGTGCTGATGGACGAGATCATCAAGGCGCGCTACCCCAGCGGCGAATGGAACGTGTACGGCGCGCAGGCCAGCGACGGCGACAACTGGCATCAGGACAGCGGCCGCTGCCGCGAGCTGCTGGTCGAGAACATCCTGCCGGTGGTGCGCTACTACGCCTACGTGCAGGTGGCCGAGACCGAGCAGAACCTGTGGCAGGAGTACCAGCAGCTCGAGGGCGTCGCGCCCAACTTCGCCATGCGCAAGGTGTCCGACGCGCAAGACATCTATCCGGTTTTCCGCGACCTGTTCAAGAAGGAAGGGGGCACGTCATGAGCGCCATCATCGTCCCCCCTCGACTCGAACGCCTGCCCAGCCCTTCCGACTGGACATTCGACCTTATCGAGACCTATCACACCGAGATCGCCAAGACTGCCAAGGGCTATGGCCTTGACGTGTACGCGAACCAGCTCGAGGTCATCACGGCCGAGCAGATGATGGATGCCTACGCGAGCGTGGGCATGCCCATGATCTATCGCCACTGGTCGTACGGCAAACAGTTCATCGCCACCGAAAAGAATTACCGCCGCGGGCACATGGGGCTGGCCTACGAGATCGTCATCAACTCCGATCCGTGCATCGCCTACCTGATGGAAGAAAACACCATGGCCATGCAGGCCCTGGTGATCGCGCATGCGGCCTATGGCCACAACAGCTTCTTCAAGGGCAACTACCTGTTCCGCATGTGGACCGATGCGTCGTCCATCATCGACTACCTCGTCTACGCGCGGCACTACATCGCCGAATGCGAAGAGCGCCACGGCCTCGACGCGGTCGAGGAACTGCTCGACTCCTGCCATGCGCTGATGAACTACGGTGTCGACCGCTATCGCCGCCCGCAGAAGCGCTCGCTGGCGCAAGAAAGCGCCCAGCGCGCCGAGCGCGAACGCCACATGCAGCAGCAGGTGAACGACCTGTGGCGCACGCTGCCGCGCAAGAGCGAGCAGGCGGCCGAGTCCGATTCGTCAAAACGCTTTCCGTCGGAGCCGCAGGAGAACCTGCTCTACTTCATCGAGAAGAACGCCGCACTGCTCGAGCCCTGGCAGCGCGAGGTGGTGCGCATCGTGCGCAAGATCGCGCAGTACTTCTATCCGCAGCGCCAGACCCAGGTAATGAACGAAGGCTGGGCCACCTTCTGGCACTACACGCTGCTCAACACCATGTACGACCGCGGCCAGCTGGCCGACGGCTTCATGATGGAATGGCTCAGCTCGCACACGGGCGTGATCTTCCAGCCGCCGGTGGGGCACCGCGCCTACAGCGGCATCAACCCGTATGCGCTGGGTTTTGCGATGTACACCGACCTGCGGCGCGTCTGCGAGAAGCCGACCGAGGAAGACCGCCGCTGGTTCCCCGACTTCGCGGGCAGCGACTGGCTCAAGACGCTCGACTACGCAATGCGCAACTTCAAGGACGAGAGCTTCATCGGCCAGTTCCTGAGCCCGAAGACGATGCGCGATTTCCGTCTGTTCTCGATCCGTGACTTTCAGAGCGAGGCCGAGCTGGAGGTGTCCGCCATCCACGACGACAGCGGCTATCAGGCGCTGCGCGAATCGCTGTCACGCCAGTACGACATCAGCAGTCGCGAGCCCGACATCCAGGTGTGGAGCGTGGCCACGCGCGGTGACCGTTCGCTGACGCTGCGTCATACGCAGCGCAACAACCTGCCGCTGCACGACGGGGCGGAAGAAGTGCTGAAGCACGTCGCGCGGCTCTGGGGCTTCGACGTGCACCTCGAAAGCATCGACAGCGCCGGGCGCATCAGCCGCAGCTGGAAAGCCACGGCGCCGAAGCAGCTGTACTAGAGAAGGCTCAGGGCACCAGGGCCGCGATGGCCAACGTGTAACCCCTCACCCCCAGCCCCACGATGATTCCCTTCGCCGCGGGCGAGATGTACGAGTGGTGGCGAAACTCCTCGCGCGCGTGCACGTTGGAGATGTGCAGTTCGATCAGCGGCACGCTCGCGCCCTTGATGGCGTCGTGCAGCGCAATCGACGTGTGGGTGTAGGCGCCCGGGTTCATCACCACGCCGATCATGGTGCCCGCCGCCACTTCGCGGCCGGCTTCCTGGATCCAGTCGATCAGCACGCCTTCGTGGTTCGACTGGCGGCATTCGATCTCTACGCCCAGCTTCGCGCCCGTGTCCCTGCACAGGCGCTCGACGTCGGCCAGCGTGTCGCGTCCGTACTGTTCGGGCTCGCGCGTGCCGAGCAGGTTGAGGTTGGGGCCGTTGAGGACGAGGATTTTCTTCATGATGAGTATCAGGAGGGTCTGGCGGACGCCAATTATGGTCTCGCGACCGTCCTGCGGCGCCGCGCCGTGGACGACCCGACGTAGTAGTTGTACGAATCGATGTCGACCACGCAGCGCGCCATCAGGTCGACGAAGGAGCGCAGCTTCTGCCCCATGTAGCGCTGCCGCTGGTAGGCGCAGTAGATGCGCCGCGGCTCGGGCTGCCACTGCGGAAGCACCGGCATAAGCACCCCCTGCTCCAGCTCGGGCCGCACGAAGAAGGCCGGCAGCAGCGCGATGCCCAGGCCATCGATGCAGAAGGTCTTCATGACCCAGTGGTCGTTGGTCTCGAAGGCCGGCTCGGGCTGAAAGGCAAAGCTCGACGCACCCGACACCAGCAGCACCTGCGAGCGCACCGAAGGCTCCTTCATCACGATGGAATGGTGTGTGGCCAGCTCTTCGGGCGACGACGGCGTACCACGGCGCGCCAGGTATTGCGGGCTCGCATACAGCCCGTAGTTCAGGCGCCCGAGCAGCTTGGCCACGAGGTTCGGCGCATCGGGCGGCTCGGAGCACACGTAGCAGTCGACATCGCCGATCTGCGGCGCATGGAAACCGTTCGCCACGTCGAGCTGGCAGCGCACGTCCGGGTGCGTTTCCAGGAACAGCTTGACCACGTGGCAGACGAAGGAGGTGCTGAACTGCGTGTCCGACAGCAGCGAGAGGCCGCCCGAGACACCCGTCGTCAGCGCGTGGATCTCGGTGCTGGCTGCCTCCAGCCGGCCCGTCACCTCATCGAGCAGCCCTTCGCTGCGCGCGAAGAACGCGCGGCCCGCCTCGGTGAGAGCGATACGGCGCGGACTGCGCATCAGCAGCTGCGCGCCAAGCAACTTCTCCAGCCGCGTGAGCTGCCGGCTCAGGGTGGCCTTGGAGACGCCCGAGAGACTCTCGGCCTTGGTGAGACTGCCGCTCCTGGCGATCAGTACGAAGGCCTCGACCAGAGCAAGATCGATCCGGCTCATGAGGCCCGGCGTTGCAGGAATGAAAAGTAGCGTCTCTTCATGTGGCTTTCATCGGTGCGGCGGAAGCGTTACGGTATCACCGGCGCCCAGCCTTGCGCCCCCACGACTCATGAACACACAGAACACCGCCACCTGGCACCCCGTCGCGCGCTCGGCCGACCTGCGCCCCGGCGCCAACATCGTCGCCGGCTTTGCCGAGGGCCAGGAGCTCGCGCTCTGGCGCGCCGCCGACGGCACCGCCCAGGCCTGGGAGAACCGCTGCCCGCACCGCAGCGTGCGCTTCACGCTGGGCCTGGTCGTCGACAACCGCCTGGCCTGCGCGTACCACGGTTGGCAGTACGCGGCGGGCAGCGGTCAGTGCACCAGCATTCCGGCGCATCCGGCCATGCAGGCGCCGCGCAACGTCTGCGCGAAGACCTTCGGCACGGTGGAGGCTGCAGGGATGCTGTGGGTTCACCTGTCGCCCGAGGCGCCACCCGCGCCCGCCGAGCTGGAAGGCGCCATCCCCACCGGCTGGCATTTCTGCCGCACGCTGACCGTGCGCGCGCCAGCAAGCATGGTGCGAGAAACGCTGGCACTGCGCGGCCTGATTGCCGATGCGGTCTCAGCCGCCTGGCGCGGCCTGCTCGACGACGTGAACACCGTCGCCCTCGTCCTCGACGCCCAGCCCCAGCTTGCCTTCGTCCACCTGTGGACCAATGCAGCGCCCGGCTCGGCCGCCATGAAGACCCTGCACACCGCCGCCCGCGAACTGCGCGCCGGCATCGAAGCCCTGCCCCAAGGCTGAAAGCACCCATGCCCTTCGTCACCGACGACCCCAACATGCTCGACGACTGGCTGGTCGTCGGACCCGCGACGACCACGCCCCGCACGACCCGCCTGCTCGGCGAAACCGTTCAGGTGTGGACCGACGCCGACGGCGCGCCCCAATGCCGCCTCGGCGACCGGCCGCTCACCGTGCAATCGCGCTACGGCTACCTCTGGGTCTGCCCCAGCGGCCGACCCGCGCGCGCCCTGTTCGACTTTCCCGAACACAGCGAGCCCGGCCGCCGCATCATCGACTGCGGCGGCATCGGTGTCGCGGTGTCGGGTCTGCGCGTGATCGAGAACTTCCTCGACATGGCGCACTTTCCCTTCGTGCATGCCGACTACCTCGGCAAGGTGCCGCACACCGAGGTGGCGCAGTACCAGGTGCAGGTCGAGCCCGCCACCGGCGAGATCTGGGCCACCGACTGCCGCTTCTGGCAGCCGCGCGCCTCCGCCGCCCACGATTCGGGCAGCGAGGTGCTCTACAAGTACCGCGTGATGCAGCCCTTCTCGGCCATGCTCTACAAATCGAGCTTCCGCGTGGGCGCGCTCGACGCGATCGGCCTCTTCCTTCAGCCCATCGACGACGAGCACGTGATCGCCCACACGCTGCTCGCCTGCTACGACGACGACTCCACCGATGCCGAGCTCATCGCCTTCCAGCACACCATCTTCGGCCAGGACAAGCCCATCCTGGAAAACCACGCCTTCAAGCGCATGCCGCTCGAAGGCCGCGCCGAGACGCCGACGCGCGGCGACACATCGTCCGTCACCTACCGGCGATGGCTGCGCGAGCGCGGCATGCGCTTCGGCGTGAGGGTGGTGGCATGACGACGCTGAAGCTCTACGACTATCCGCTCTCGGGCAACTGCTTCAAGGTGCGGCAGATGCTGGCCTGGCTGGGCGTCGCGCACGAAACGGTGCCTGTCGATTTCTTTCCCGGCCGCGAGCACAAGTCCGCCGCGTTCCTGGCGAAGGTCACCCCGCTCGGCCAGCTCCCGGTGATCGACGATGACGGCTTCGTGCTGCGTGATGCGCAGGCCATCCTGGTCTACCTGGCGAGCCGCTACGACGCGCAAGGCCACTGGTACCCCGACGACCCGAAGCTGCGCGGCCAGATCGCGATGTGGCTCGCCACCGCCGACGAGATCACTCGCACCGCCTCGGCCGCGCGGCTGCATGACGCGCTCGGCTACCACCACCTCGACATCGAGGCCTGCCGCAGCGGCGCGCGCGCCGTGTTCCGCGTGCTCGACGACCATCTTGCCGAGCAAGCCAGCGCGGGCCTGCACTGGCTCGCGTCCGCGCCCGAGCCGACCATTGCCGACCTCGCCTGCTTCCCCTACGTCGCACTCGCCGGCGAAGGCGGCATTTCTCTCGATGAATTTCCCGCACTGCGAAACTGGGTCTGGGACTTTCGCCACCTGCCCGGCTTTGTGGGAATGTCGGGAATCTTTCCTGCCGGCCCTGTTTGAACGTCGTCTGGGTATCCTTACCGCTTCGCCTTTCTGAAGAATCACACTCGCCATGAAAACCAAAGCTGCCGTCGCCTGGAAATCCGGAGCCCCGCTCACCATCGAAACCGTGGACCTCGAAGGCCCGAAATTCGGCGAAGTGCTGGTCGAGATCAAGGCCACCGGCATCTGCCACACCGACTACTACACCCTCTCGGGCGCAGACCCCGAAGGCATCTTTCCCGCAATCCTCGGCCATGAAGGCGCGGGCATCGTGGTCGACGTCGGCCCCGGTGTCACCACGCTCAAGAAGGGCGACCACGTCATTCCGCTCTACACCCCCGAGTGCCGCCAGTGCAAGTTCTGCCTGAGCCGCAAGACCAATCTGTGCCAGCTGATCCGCGGCACACAGGGCAAGGGCCTGATGCCCGACGCCACCTCGCGCTTCAGCCTCGACGGCAAGCCGATCTTTCACTACATGGGCACGTCGACCTTCAGCAACTACACGGTGGCACCCGAGATCTCGCTCGCCAAGATCCGCGAAGACGCACCTTTCGACAAGGTCTGCTACATCGGCTGCGGCGTCACCACCGGCATCGGCGCGGTGATCTTCACGGCCAAGGTGGAAGCCGGCGCCAACGTGGTGGTGTTCGGCCTCGGCGGCATCGGCCTCAACGTGATCCAGGGCGCCAAGATGGTGGGTGCCGACAAGATCATCGGCGTGGACCTGAACCCCGAGCGCGAGGCCATGGCCCGCAAGTTCGGCATGACGCACTTCATCAACCCCAGGGACACCGAGAACGTGGTGGATGCCATCGTGCAGCTGACCGACGGCGGCGCCGACTACAGCTTCGAGTGCATCGGCAACACCAAGGTGATGCGCCAGGCGCTCGAATGCACGCACAAGGGCTGGGGCCGCAGCATCATCATCGGCGTGGCCGAGGCCGGTGCAGAGATCAGCACGCGGCCGTTCCAGCTGGTCACCGGCCGCAAGTGGGAAGGCTCGGCCTTCGGCGGCGCGCGCGGGCGCACCGACGTGCCGAAGATCGTCGACTGGTACATGGAAGGCAAGATCAACATCGACGACCTGATCACGCACACCATGCCGCTGGAAGACATCAACAAGGGCTTCGACCTGATGAAGCGCGGCGAATCCATCCGCGGCGTGGTGCTCTACTAAGCCCCGGGAGGCGCCCGCCATGAACCGCATGGAACCCCTGCGCAAGATCGAAGCGGGCGTTCTCGAAGTCGCCTACTTCGAAGCAGGCCCTTCCGACGGTCCGCCCGTGCTGCTGATGCACGGCTTTCCGTACGACATCCACACCTATGCCGAAGTCGCGCCGATGCTGGCCGACCAAGGCTGCCGCGTGATCGTGCCGTACCTGCGCGGCTACGGCGCCACGCGCTTCCTGAACGAAGCCACGCCGCGCTCGGGCGAACAGGCCGCGCTGGGCGCCGACCTGCTTGCGCTGCTCGACGCCCTGAAGATCGACCGTGCCGTGCTGGCCGGCTACGACTGGGGCGGCCGCGCCGCCTGCGTGGTCGCAGCGCTGTGGCCCGAACGCTGCGCGGGGCTGGTGTCCCTCAACAGCTACAACATCCAGAACATCGCGAAAGCGATGGAGCCGGATACGCCGGCCAACGAGCACAGCCTCTGGTACCAGTACTACTTTCACAGCGAGCGCGGCCGCGCCGGCCTCGAGAAAGACCGCAAGGCGCTCACGAAGCTGCTGTGGAAGCTCTGGTCGCCCACATGGCAGTTCGACGACGCCACCTTCGAGCGCAGCGCCGCCGCCTTCGACCAACCCGACTTCGTGGACGTGGTGATCCAGTCGTACCGCCACCGCTTCGGCCTCGTGCCGGGCGACCCGGCCTACGCCGACATCGAACGCCGCCTCGCGGCCCAGCCCACGATCACCGTGCCCGCCATCACCTTCGACGGCATCGACGACGGCGTGCGCCCGCCCGCCGACGCATCAGCCCACGCACACCGTTTCAGCGGCCCGCGTTCGCACCGGCTCGTGCCCGGCGCGGGCCACAACCTTCCGCAGGAAGCGCCGCGCACCTTTGCCGACGCCGTGCTCGAACTCGTGCCCGCCCTGCGCGGCAAGAACCCGCAATGACCGACAACACTCCGAAGATTCTTTCCGAGCACCACGCCTTCGGCGGCGTGCAGCGCTTTCTCGAACACCGCTCGCATGAAATCGGCCTGCCGATGCGCTTCTCGGTCTACCTGCCGCCGCAGGTCGCGCACGAGCGCGTGCCCGCCCTGCTCTACCTCGCGGGCCTGACCTGCAACGAAGAAACCTTCGCGGTGAAGGCCGGCGCACAACGCATGGCCGCGAGCCTGGGCCTCGCGCTGATCGCGCCCGACACCAGCCCGCGCGGCCGCGAAGCGGAAAGCATTCCGGGTGCGAAGGACGACTGGGACTTCGGCATCGGCGCCGGCTTCTACCTCGACGCACTGGCCGAGCCATGGGCCACGCACTGGCGCATGGAAAGCTGGGTCGTGCACGAGCTGCTGCCGCTGGTCGCCAAGCACTTCGCCATCGACGGCGAGCGCATCGGCATCTTCGGCCACTCGATGGGCGGCCACGGTGCGCTCACGCTGGCGCTGCGGCATCCGGGGCGCTTCAAGTCGCTCTCGGCCTTCGCGCCGATCTGCGCGCCCACGCAGTGCCCATGGGGCGAGAAGGCGCTCGGCGGCTATCTGGGCCAGCCCGGCGCTGACCGTGCGCAATGGCTGGCGCACGACGCCAGTGCGCTCATGAAGTCGCAGGTGGTGGCACCCTACCCGCAAGGCATCCTCATCGACCAGGGACTGGCCGACAAATTCCTCGCCGAGCAGTTGCACCCCGAGGCCTTCGAGGCCGCCTGCTTTGCCGCCGGCCAGCCGCTCACGCTGCGCCGTCACGCGGGCTACGACCACGGCTACTACTTCATCCAGAGCTTCATGGCCGACCACCTCGCGCACCACGTACAAACCCTGCGCGCATAGGGCCTCAGCCTCATCGACCACAGCGGCCCCGCGCCGTATCATGGTTCGCATGTCCGCCGCCCAAATTCCCGCCTTCCACCTGCGGTTGCGCGAAGGCAGCGCTGAAGAGAACATGGTGCTGGCCGGCATCTGGCGCCGCGCTTGGATCGCGGCCAACCGAGGCGTTGCCCATTTCGAGCCGATCGGCTACTGGCTGCACCGCGTGCAGACCGAGTTCGGCCCGCCCGCCGAAGTGGTGCTGGCGGAGCGCGACGGGCAGGTGCTGGCGTTCATGGTGCTGCTGGGGCGGCGCGAATACGTGGCCCAGCTTTTCGTCGAACCCCACCTGCGCAACCAGGGCCTGGGCAAGGCGTTGCTCGACGAAGCCTGCGTGCGCATTCCCACAGGCTGGTGGCTGCACGTGGCGGCCACCAACACATCGGCGCAGCGCTTCTACGAACGCTATGGCCTCGAGCGCGGTGCGGTCGATCGGCACCCATCGAGCGGCCGCGAGCGCATCGCCTACCATTGGTCGCCCTCGCGCCCGCCGTGGCGCATCGGCTGAACCCATCCTTCTTTTCGTGCCCATGCGCATCGACCACATCGCACTCTGGACCACCGATCTCGAACGCTGCAAGCGCTTCTATGTCGACTACTTCGGCGCCACCGCCGGCGCAGGCTACGTCAACCCGGCCAAGGGCTTCGCCTCGTGCTTCCTGAGCCTGGGCGACGGCGCGCGCATCGAGGCCATGACCACGAGCACGCTCTCGCCCGTAACCGCTGAAGCCGGCGCGCAGCGCATGGGCTGGACGCACCTGGCGATCAGCGTGGGCTCCGACGCCGCGGTCGACAAGCTCACGCAGCGCCTGAAGGCCGACGGCTACCCGCTGCTCGACGGCCCGCGCCGCACCGGCGACGGCTACTACGAGAGCGTGGTGCTCGATCCGGACGGCAACCGCATCGAGATCACCGCATGAGCGAGTTCGTTGAGAGCCTGCACGAAACCTTCGAGCGGCTCGGCCGCATCGAAACTCGCCGCATGTTCGGCGGCCACGGCGTCTGGCACGAAGGCCGCATGATCGCACTGGTCGCCAAGGACACGCTCTACCTCAAGGCCGATGCCGAGAGCGCCGCGCATTTCGACAAACTGAACCTGCCGCCCTTCACCTACGTGCGCCAGGGCAAGTCGATGCCGATGTCGTACCGCCAAGCCCCGGCGGATCTTTTCGAAGACCGCGAGGAAGCCGCCCTGTGGGGCCGCCTTGCCTACGAAGCAGCGCTGCGCTCGGGCCAGCCACCGAAGCCGAAGAAGGCACCCGCCAAGAAAACCGCAGTGAAGAAAACCGCAGTGAAGAAAGCCTCAGTGAAGAAAAAGACAGCGAAAGCAGCCTCCCGGTGAGCGAGAACCCCAAGCTCCCACCACTGCCCGAGCGCGAACAGATCGCGCTGCTCGAACCCTTCGAAGGCCTCGGCCTGAAAGACATCGTGGTCGTGCAGACACTGCAAGATGCAGAACACGCCGCCGCCACGCTGCTCGCCGCGGGCATCGCCGGCTTCGACACCGAATCGAAGCCCACCTTCGCAAAGAACGAGGTGTCGGGCGGCCCGCACGTGGTGCAGTTCTCCACGCGCGACACGGCATGGCTGTTTCAGCTGCATCGCACCGAGTGCAATCCGGTGGTGGCCACGCTGATCGCCTCCACCGAGCTGCGCAAGGTCGGCTTCGGCCTGTCGGGCGACCTCACGTTGATCCGCAACCGGCTCAACATCGAGCCGAAGGCGGTGTTCGACATAGACAACGAATTCCGCCATCGCGGCTACCGCAAGTCGGTTGGCGTGAAGGCGGCAGTGGCTCTGGTGTTCAACCGCCGCTTCATCAAGTCGCGCAAGGCGACCACTTCCAACTGGGCCAACAAGCAGCTCACCGAAGCGCAGATCCGCTACGCCGCGAACGACGCCTATGCGTCGATCCGCGTGTACGACGCGCTCTTCAGCAGCAACTGAAAAGCCCCAATCAGTCCCGCCCCGCCTCCAAGATCGCCTGCGCGAGCCTCTGGGGGTTCGAGAAGAACATCTCGTGGCTGCCGGGGCACTCCACCAGCCGGAACAGGCCCAGCCGCTCCGACAGGCGCGGATGCCACGGCATGCCGTGCGGCAGCGCGGTGTCCTGCAGGCAGTTGACATACGACTTGCCCAGCGCCAGCGCGGCCAGCGGCTGCTGCAGCCTGATCTTGTCGGTGAAGGTGCGGTACGGGTGCGGGTTGAGCTTCTCGTAGGCAGCCGTCGCGGTCGCCAGGTCCGCATCGTTGATGAAGGCTTCGCGCCAGATCTCGAAGGGCAGCGTCACGGCATTGCCATTGGCCTCGGCGACGGCGTCGAACATCGTCACGTAGTGCGGCGGCACCATGTCGTTGAGCGATTCGCCATCGAGCGGCACGAAGGCGTTGATGTACACCAGCCGCTTCAGCCGCGGCGCGATGCGATCCGCCACGCCCGAGATCACCATGCCGCCGTAGCTGTGGCCCACGAGGCGTACCTGCGTGAGGTCTTTCTCCTCGATGTAGCGCACGGCGGAAGCGATGGCGTCTTCCAGGCCAATGCTCGATCGGTCGTCGCCGGGGTTGTTGCCGGCGAGCGTCGGGCAATACACGGTGTGCCCTGCTGCGCGCAGGCCGTCGGCCACGGCTTCGATTTCCGCGCCGGTGTGCCAGGCGCCGTGGACGAGAACATAGGTGTCGGACATGGTAGGTGTGTCTCCTTTTGTTTGTGACGGAGCACGACTGTAAGGAACATCGGTGACTTGCGCATGGCCGATACGTGCCAGCGCGATGGCCGGTTCGCGCCAGCCTGGTTGCTTCGATTCAATTATTCGACGATACTTGAAATATGGAAGAAAATGACGTTGTCCGATCCCTTGCCGCACTGGCGCAACCCGTTCGCCTGCGGGTGTTTCGCGCGCTGGTGGTGGCAGGCCCTGCCGGCCTCACGCCCGGCGCGCTGACCGAAGCGCTCGAGGTGTCGGCCACGGGCCTGTCGTTCCATCTCAAGGAGCTCGTGCATTCGGGGCTGGTCTCGCAGGAGCGGCAGGGCCGCAACCTCATCTACCGCGCGGCGTTCGACCAGATGAACGGCCTGCTGGCCTACCTCACCGAGAACTGCTGCCAGGGCGAGGCCTGCGCTGTCGGATGCCCGCCGACATGCTGAGCGCCGTTGCGATCTTCATCTTCACGCTCGTGCTGGTGATCTGGCAGCCGCGCGGCCTGGGCATCGGCTGGAGCGCCTCGCTCGGCGCCGTCATCGCGCTGCTGCTCGGCGTGGTCCAGCTGTCCGACATCCCGGTCGTCTGGGGCATCGTGTGGAACGCGACCGCCACCTTCATCGCGGTGATCGTCATCAGCCTGCTGCTCGACGAAGCGGGCCTCTTCGAATGGGCCGCGCTGCACGTGGCGCGCTGGGGCGGCGGACGCGGGCGGCTGCTGTTCGCGTTCATCGTGCTGCTGGGCGCCGCCGTGTCGGCGCTGTTCGCCAACGACGGCGCGGCGCTGATCCTTACGCCCATCGTGATGGCGATGCTCGTGGCGCTGGGTTTCTCGCCGGCCGCCACGCTCGCCTTCGTGATGGCGGCGGGCTTCATCGCCGACACGGCCAGCCTGCCGCTGATCGTCTCGAACCTGGTGAACATCGTGTCGGCCGACTTCTTCCGCATCGGCTTCGGCGAATACGCCTCGGTCATGTTCCCCGTGAACATCGCGGCGGTGCTCGCGAGCCTGCTGGCGCTGATGCTCTTCTTTCGCCGCGGCATTCCGGCCAGCTACGACGCGACCCAACTCAAGGCGCCTGCGGATGCGATCCGCGACCCCGCGACCTTCCGCGCGGGCTGGGTCGTGCTGGTGCTGCTGCTCGTCGGCTTCTTCGGCCTGGAGCCGCTGGGCGTGCCGGTGAGCGCGGTAGCGGCCTTCGGCGCAATCGTGCTGCTGGCCGTCGCAGGGCGCGGTCCGGTGATCGGCATTCGCAAGGTGCTGCGTGGCGCGCCCTGGCAGATCGTGATCTTCTCGCTGGGCATGTACCTCGTGGTCTACGGGCTGCGCAACGCCGGCCTGACCGGCTACATCGCCTCGCTGCTGAATGTGTTCGCGCAAGGCGGCGTCTGGGGCGCGGCAATGGGCACGGGCTTTCTCTCGGCGCTGCTCTCGTCGGTCATGAACAACATGCCCACCGTGCTGGTGGGCGCGCTGTCCATCGACGCGTCGAGTGCGAGCGGCATCGTGAAGGAAGCGATGGTCTACGCCAACGTGATCGGCTGCGACCTCGGCCCGAAGATCACGCCCATCGGCAGCCTCGCCACCCTGCTCTGGCTGCACGTGCTTGCGAAGAAGGGCATGGCGATCGGCTGGGGCTACTACTTCAAGGTCGGCATCGTGCTGACCCTGCCCGTGCTGCTGGTCACCCTGGCGGCACTGGCGCTTCGATTGAGTCTTTGAAACCGGCACCACACTTCCATGAACGACATCACCATTTATCACAACCCCGCCTGCGGCACGTCGAGGAACGTGCTCGCGCTGATCCGCAACACAGGCGATGAGCCCACCGTCATCGAGTACCTGAAGACCCCGCCCGATCGCGCGACGCTGAAGCAGCTGATCGCGGCCATGGGCATGCCGGTGCGCGAGGTCATGCGCCGCAAGGGCACGCCTTACGACGAACTCGGCCTCGACGATGCGAAGTGGAGCGACGAGGAGCTGATCGGCTTCATGCTGCAGCACCCGATCCTCATCAACCGGCCGATCGTGGTGACGCCGCTCGGCACGCGGCTGTGCCGGCCCTCGGAAGCGGTGCTCGACATCCTGCCGCGTCCGCAGCAAGGCGCCTTCTCCAAGGAAGACGGCGAGGCCGTCATCGACGCGAAGGGCCAGCGTGTCGTCAAGCGCTGAACTGCCGAACATCGACGCCGGGCATTTCCACCGACCGAACCCGCGGCAACTGCTGCCCACGGAGCGCACCACGCACGCGCCGCGCATCCTGCTGCTCTACGGTTCGGTACGCGAGCGCTCCTACAGCCGGCTGCTCACCGAAGAAGCCGCGCGGCTGCTTCAGGCCCTGGGCGCCGAGCCGCGCATCTACGACCCGCGCGGCCTGCCCCTGCCCGACGACGCGCCGGAAGACCATCCGAAGGTGCAGGAGCTTCGCGACCTCGCCCAATGGTCCGAAGGCATGGTGTGGACTTCGCCCGAACGCCACGGTGCCATGACCGGCATCATGAAGGCGCAGATCGACTGGATCCCGCTGTCCGTCGGCTCGGTGCGGCCCACGCAGGGCAAGACGCTCGCGGTGATGGAGGTGTCGGGCGGCTCGCAGTCCTTCAACGCCGTGAACCAGCTGCGGGTGCTCGGCCGCTGGATGCGCATGCTCACCATCCCCAACCAGTCGTCGGTGGCCAAGGCCTTCCTTGAGTTCGACGAAGCCGGACGCATGAAGCCCTCGCCGTACTACGAGCGAGTGGTCGACGTGATGGAAGAGCTGCTCAAGTTCACGCTGCTCACACGCGACTGCGCGGGCTACCTTGTGGACCGCTACAGCGAGCGGCGCGAGAGTGCCGAGGCGCTGTCGAAGCGGGTCAGCCTGCGCAGCATCTGAGCGACGGCTCAGCGCCGCAAGCGGCGCAACTCACCCGGCGTGGCGCCCAGATGCCTGCGGCACTGGCGCACGAAGTGCGAGGCATCCGTCAGCCCCACGCGAAAGCCGATCTCCGCGATGCCCAGGCGATCGAAGCGCGCATCGCCCAGCATGCGCCGCGCCGCCTGCATGCGAAAGCCCGCCAGCGCAGTGGCGAAGGTCGTGCCTCCTTCGCCGAGGCAGCGGTGCAGGCTGCGCTCCGAGATGCCCAGCTCGCGCGCCACACCCGCGGCTGTGAGGCCCGGTTCCGCATGGCGCTCGCGCGTGGCGTCGAGCACGCGGCGCCGCAGCGCGGCACGGCCTTCGCTTTCTGACTCTGAAAGGCCATGCCCCGTGGCCAGCGCCAGCAGGCCGCCGAGCTGGTCGCCCAGCAACGCCGCCGGCAGCGGCGGCTTTGCGGCCATCTGCGGTGTCAGCTGCCGCACAAAGCCGCACAGCACGCTGCCCCACCCCGCCTGCCCGTCGATGCGCCGCGCCATCTGGTCGCCCGCGTCGGGAATCCACGCATCGACCCAGGCGGTCGGCAGTTCGAGCGAAATGGTGTCGGCCGATTGCAGCAGGTGAAATTCGTAGCGCCGGCGCGAATCGACCAGCACCGCGTCGCCCGGCAGAAGCCGCGCGGAGCGGCCGTCCTGCACGGCCACCCAGGCCGAGTCGGTCTTGCACAGCAGGTAGAAGTAATTGTTGCGGCTGTGGGCGATGGCGCGGCGCGTGCGGTAGACGTCCTGCGCGCTGCCGCGCACCTGGTTGACGACGATGGGGCCGAGCGGCGCGGATTCGAGCGTGGCGCCGAAGCTGCCGGCCACCGGGCTGGTCACGTCCATCTCCAGGAAGCCCTCGCAGACCGCGCCCACCCAGTAGTCCAGCCGCTGCGCGAGCGGCACGGCGTCGGTGGACCAGCGGTGGATGGTGTCGATGGCTTCGCTCATTGAAATACCTTCGTGCTTCGCACTGCGGTGCGAGCTTGCTTGGGGCGGCCCGGCGCGGCGCTCATGCGCGCCAAACATACCCATGCCGTGCCCGCTTGCCAAGCGGGTATAGACCGCCTCCGACGCCACCCTGCGCCCGGCACCGGCAAAATGACCCGCGAACCAACCCGTGCGCGGGGTAATCCATTCCGGCGCACGCACATGAAAGAAGGGCAAGACGGGTCATGAGCAGCAACAAGCAAAGCGATTTCGGACTGATCGGCCTGGCCGTGATGGGCCAGAACCTCGTGCTGAATGTGGAAAGCCGCGGCTTCCAGGTCAGCGTGTACAACCGCACCGAGGCCACCACCGAAGCCTTCATTGCCGTCAACCCCGGCAAGAAGCTGGTCGGCGCGAAGACGCTGGAAGAGTTCGTGCAGAGCCTGGCCAAGCCTCGCAAGATCCAGATCATGGTGAAGGCCGGCGCGCCGGTCGACCAGGTGATCGAGCTGCTCATTCCACTGCTGGACAAGGACGACATCGTCATCGACGGCGGCAACAGCCTCTACACCGACACCGAGCGCCGCGACGCGTACCTCTCCAGCAAGGGCCTGCGCTTCATCGGCGCGGGCGTGTCGGGCGGCGAGGAAGGCGCGCGCAAGGGGCCGTCGATCATGCCGGGCGGGCCGCTTTCCACCTGGGAGGTGATGAAGCCGATCTTCGAGAGCATCGCGGCCAAGGTGGACGGCGAGCCCTGCGTGATTCACATCGGCCCCGGCGGCGCGGGCCACTACGTGAAGATGGTGCACAACGGCATCGAGTACGGCGACATGCAGCTGATCTGCGAGGCCTACAGCCTGTTCAAGGCGGCCAGCTTCAGCACCGACGAAATGGCCGCCATCTTCAACGAATGGAACGACGGCGAGCTGCAGAGCTACCTGATCCAGATCACCGCCAAGGCGCTCGAGCAGAAAGATCCGGAAACGGGCAAGCCCATCGTCGACGTCATTCTCGACAAGGCCGGCCAGAAGGGCACAGGCCAGTGGACGCTGATCAACGCGGCCGAGAACGCGGTGGTCATCAGCACCATCAACGCGGCCGTGGAAGCACGCGTGCTGTCGTCGCAGAAGAAGCAGCGCGTGGCGGCCAGCAAGCTGCTGCAGGGCCCGAAGATCGAGCTGTCAGTCGAGAAGAAGGCGCTGGTGGCCAAGGTGCACGATGCGCTCTATGCATCGAAGGTCATCAGCTACACGCAGGGCTTCGACCTCATCAAGACCATGGGCGACAAGAAGGGCTGGGGCCTCGACCTGGGCGGCATCGCGTCGATCTGGCGCGGCGGCTGCATCATTCGCGCGCGCTTCCTGAACCGCATCACCGATGCCTTCCGCACCGACCCTGCCCTGGGCAACCTGATGCTCAACCCGTTCTTCAAGGACCTGCTGAACCGCACGCAGCAGAACTGGCGCGAAGTGGTGGCGCTGGCGGTGAGCAACGGCATTCCGGTGCCGGCCTTCAGCGCCTCGCTGGCCTACTACGACAGCTACCGCACCGAGCGCCTGCCGGCGAACCTGTTGCAGGCGCAGCGCGACTTCTTCGGTGCCCACACGTATGAGCGTACCGACAAGCCCGAAGGCCAGTTCTTCCACACAGACTGGCCCGAAGTGATCGGCTGAGTCGACTGGGTGATGCCATGCCAGCCCTCGACTACCCCAGCCACCTGGTCGAGGACTGGCAACTGCGCGACGGTACGCCGGTGCGGATCCGCCCTATCCGCGCCGATGACCTGGCCATGCACACGGCCTTCGTGGACGGACTCTCGAAAGAGACGGGCTACCACCGCCTGCTGTCGCCGCGAAAGCCGCAGCCCGATGAGCTGTGGCGCATGACGCACATCGACTACGACCACGAACTCGCGCTCATCGCGACGACCGAGGTCGATGGCGTGGAGCAGCAGATGGGCGTGGTGCGCTACGTGCGCGGCGAGACGCCCGAGACGGCGCACGTCGCCGAATTCGCTGTCGTCATCGCAGATGCCTGGCAGCACCACAGCGTTGCCCACAAGCTCATGAGCAAGCTGATCGACGCGGCCGCGGCGGCCGGCGTGAAGCAGCTGGCGGACATCACGCTCTACGACAACATCGGCATGCTGGCGCTGGCGCGCAAGCTGGGCTTCAAGCTGCAGCGCGACCCGGGCAACCCGAACGTCACGCGGCTGCGGCTGGCGCTCGATGCGCCGCCAACGCGCTGAGCCTTACCAGGCCGCGTTCATCACGCCCTGCTCGGCCGCGATCCAGTCGCGCACCGGCCCCGGCAGCGCATGCGCCGGCGGCACGAGCCCCATGGCTGCATACGACTCCTGGTTCGGCACCAACCCGCCGCGCCCCACGGCCGCGCCCTTCATGTAGCCGGCCGCGCAGACCCTGTCGCCACGCACGAACTCGAAGCGCATGTAGTTCCAGTGCTGGTCCGTGGCGTCGAGCCGAAAGCGCAGCGTGTACACCTGAAAGGGGTTGAGCCCGCGTCGGTAGCTGATGAGCGAGCCGCCGGACATCGGCCTCCAGCCCTGGCGCAGCATGGTGGTCGCAAAGCCGGTGCGCACGAAATACTCGACCAGCATCAGGTCGACGACCGTCAGGTAGCGGCCGTTGTTCATGTGGCCGTTGATATCGAGGTCGTTCGGCAGCACGCGCAGTTGCCGCTCCAGCGTGTCGCCCGGCGCCAGGCGCGGTGCACGCCAGGCACGCAGCAGGGTCATCAGCAAGCGCAGGTAGAGGTTCATGGAAAGCCTAGAATTGGTTCAATTCAGAACATTCTAGTTCAAGACTGAACCATCTCGATGCCCGCAGCAAAGTCCTCCAAGCCCCGCAAGACCGACAAAGCCCCCTCCTCGCCCCACGGCACGGCCGCATGGCTGGCGGTGGTGCGGGCCTACAACCTCTGCGATGCGGTAATGACGGCGCGGCTCGCCGCCATCGGCCTGCGCGTGGGCGAGCACGAGGTGCTGGCCACCATCGCGACCACGCCGGGCATCACGCAGCAGGCGCTGGCCGCGCGCTGCTTCGTGGCGAAGAGCGGCGTCAGCATGCTGCTCACGCAGATGGAGGCCAGGGGCTGGGTGCGGCGCGACAGCGATGGCGCCGACGCACGCGTGCGTCGCCTCACGCTCACCGACGACGGCATGGCAATGGCACAGAAGTGCCTGGCGGTTCAGGCGGAGATGGTGACCGCGATGGTCGCGCCGGCCACGCGCGACGAATTGGACATGGTGGCCGACGTGATGGGCCGCGTGGCCACCACGCTCGAAGGCATGCGCGCCGAACTCAAGGGCTGACCAGCCACGCCTTCACCGCCCCCACCGACTGCGCCAGCGGCGCGGTCGCATCCACTGCGAGCACACCCGCCTCCCCCACCGGCGACTCCAGCGTGGCGAACTGGTTGGCTACCAAGCTGGCGGGAAACATGTGCTCCCCCGCCCCGGCCCGCGCGGCCACGCGGCGCTCGGCCTCGGCCCGTTCGATCGCCATGAACACGAAGCGCAGCCCCGGCGCGGCCGCGCGCAGTTGCTCGCGGTAGATGCGCTTGAGCGCCGAGCAGGTCAGCACGGCGCCCTGCGGCGCACCGGCCAGCGCGCGGCCCAGCGTGGCGAGCCAGCCCGCGCGATCGGCATCGGTCAGCGCGATGCCGTGGCTCATCTTCTCGACATTGGCCGGCGGATGGTGGTCGTCGCCTTCTATGAGCGGCAGGTCGAGGGCGGTAGCCAGCGCCGCGCCCAGGCTCGATTTGCCGCATCCCGAAACGCCCATCACTACCAGCCAGACCCTGTCCATATGCACCCTTTTGGTAAAGCGCCACACCCTATTTAACGGAGTCGGCAAACTTAAATCTACTTCCTTATGATGCAAAACCTTTTTCCGTCGGAAGCAGAGAGCCCCCTCCATGGTCCAGCTTGCGTTGCGTCGTCCGTACACCTTCATCGTCATGGCGATGCTGATCGTGCTGGCCACGCCCTTTGTCCTCGCACGCATGGCGACCGACATCTTCCCGGAAATCAACATCCCGGTGGTCAGCGTCATCTGGAACTACACCGGCCTGCCGGCGCAGGAAATGGGGCAGCGCATCTCCGGCCAGGTGGAACGCGGGCTGACCACCACGGTGAGCGACATCGAGCACATCGAGTCGCAGTCGCTGGCGGGCGTGTCGATCATCAAGGTGTTCTTCCAGCCCACGGCCAACATCGAGATGGCCATATCGCAGGTGGTGGCTTCGATGCAGGCGCAGGTGCGGCAGCTGCCGCCGGGCATCACGCCGCCGCTGGTCATCAAGTATTCGGCCTCCAGCGTGCCGGTGATCCAGCTGGCGCTGTCGAGCCCCACGCGCTCTGAAAACTCGCTGTTCGACTCCACCGTCAACCAGCTGCGCCCGCAGCTCATCACGGTGCCGGGCGCGGCCATTCCCTTTCCCTATGGCGGCAAGAACCGGCTGATTTCGGTCGACCTCGACACGCAGGCGCTGCAGGCGCGCGGCCTCTCGCCGGCCGACGTGGTGAACGCGGTGAACACGCAGAACCTGATCCTGCCCTCAGGCACGGCCAAGTTCGGCGCCACCGAATACAACGTGAAGATGAACGGCTCGCCCGACGCCATCGCGGGCCTGAACGACCTGCCGATCCGCACGGTGAACGGCGCCACCACCTACCTGCGTGACGTGGCCTACGTGCGCGACGGCTTCTCGCCGCAGACCAACGTGGTGCGCCAGGACGGCGTGCGCGGCGTGCTGCTGTCGGTGCTGAAGAACGGCGGCGCCTCCACGCTGGACATCGTCTCCAACATCCGCGCCATGCTGCCCATCGCCGCGCAGACGATGCCGGAAGACATCAAGATCACGCCGCTGTTCGACCAGTCGGTGTTCGTGAAAGCCGCCGTCAAGGGCGTGGTGTTCGAAGCCATCCTGGCCGCAGCGCTCACGGCCGCGATGGTGCTGCTGTTCCTGGGCAACTGGCGCAGCACGCTGATCATCGGCCTGACGATTCCGCTGTCGATCCTGGCGTCCATCCTGGTGCTGTATTCGCTGGGCGAAACGCTCAACCTCATGACGCTGGGCGGGCTGGCGCTCTCGGTGGGCATCCTGGTCGACCAGGCGATCGTGACCATCGAGAACATCGAGCGGCACCTGCACATGGGCACGCCGCTGAAGGAGGCCATCGAGGTCGGCGCGGGCGAGATCGGCTCGGCCGCCTTCGTTTCCACGCTGTGCATCTGCATCGTGTTCGTTCCGATGTTCTTCCTCTCGGGCGTGGCGCGCTTCCTGTTCGTGCCATTGGCCGAGGCGGTGGTGTTCGCCATGCTGGCCTCCTACCTGCTTTCGCGCACGCTGGTGCCGACGCTGGTGATGCTGCTGATGGGCGGCTCGCACGGCGGCGGCCATGCACCGGCGGAAGGCGCGAAGCAGAGCGCCCTGCAGCGCCTGTACCGCGCCTTCGACCGCCGCTTCGAACGCGTGCGCCGCGCCTACACGCTGGTGCTGTCGGCGGTGCTCTCGAAGCGCGCCGGATTCATCGGCCTGTTCCTCGGCTTCTGCCTGCTGTCTTGCCTGCTCTACCCGGCGCTGGGGCGCGACTTCTTCCCGACCGTCGATGCCGGCCAGATACGCCTGCACTTGCGTGCCCCCACCGGCACGCGCATCGAAGAGACCGCTCGCCTCACCGACCAGGTGGAGGCCGCCATCCGCGAGCTGGTGCCGCAGGACCAGCTCGAAACCATCCTCGACAACCTGGGCGTGCCCAACAGCGGCATCAACCTGTCTTACAGCAACGCCGGCACCATCGGCACCTTCGACGGCGAGCTGCTGCTGTCGCTGAAAGAAGGCCACAAGCCGACCGAGCAGTTCGTGTCGCTCCTGCGGGCCGAGCTGCCCAAGCGCTTTCCGGGCATCGAATTTTTCTTCCAGCCGGCGGACATCGTCACGCAAATCCTGAACTTCGGCCTGCCCGCGGCCATCGATGTGCAGTTCAGCGGCAACGACATGGCCGGCAATGCCCTGCGCGCGGCCGAACTGACCAAGGCGATCCGCCAGATTCCGGGCGCGGTCGACGCCCACGTGCACCAGCGGCTCGACGGCCCGGCGCTGAGCCTGCAGATGGACCGCACGCGGCTGCAGCAGTACGGGCTGACAGCCTCCAACGTGGGGCAGAACGTGCTCATCGCGCTGTCGGGCAGTTCGCAGACGGCACCGGCCTTCTGGCTGAACCCGGTGAACGGCGTGGTCTACAGCATCGCGGTGCAGACGCCGCAATACACCGTCGACTCGCTCGACTCGCTGCTGAACATTCCGGTCGGCGCAGGCACAGGCGCGGCAGCAGGGGGAACCGGCGCGCAGCAACTGCTGGGCAACCTCGTGAGCACGCAGGCCGACCGCCAGCCGGCCGTGATGTCGCGCTACAACATCGCGCCGGTGATCGACGTGTACGTGAGCGTGCAGGGCACCGACCTGGCCAGCGTGGCGTCGAAGGTGCAGAAGCTGGTCGACGAGATGCGGCCCAAGCTCTCGCGCGGCAGCCGGGTCGAGATCCGCGGCCAGGTGCAGACCATGCAGTCGTCGTTCATCGGCCTGGGCGTCGGCCTCGCGATGGCGATCGTGCTGGTGTACCTGCTGATCGTCGTCACCTTCCAGTCGTGGCTGGACGCGGCCATCATCATCACCGCCCTGCCAGCCGCGTTGGCGGGCATTGCGTGGATGCTGTTCATCACCGGCACCACGCTGAGCGTGCCCGCGCTCACGGGCGCGATCATGACCATGGGCGTGGCCACGGCCAACTCCATTCTTCTGGTGTCGTTCGCGCGCGAGCGGCTGCAGGCGGGCATTCCGCCGCTGTCGGCCGCGCTGGAAGCCGGCGCCACCCGCATCCGCCCCGTGCTGATGACGGCGCTGGCGATGATCATCGGCATGATCCCGATGGCGCTGGGCCTGGGCGAAGGCGCCGAGCAGAACGCGCCGCTGGGCCGTGCCGTGATCGGTGGCCTGATCTTTGCCACGGTGTCGACATTGTTTTTCGTACCCGCCGTGTTCGCGGGGGTGCACAGTCGGCTTGCGCACCGCAAAGCGGCACGCGGAGCGCAGCAAGCACAGCATCAACCGCCAGCGGGCGCAGCGCCCCAGGAGAACTGATTTCATGACGGAGCAACGCCACTCGGCATTGGCCATTCACCCCATCGCCGTTGAAGAGGGCGACGGTGAACTGCTGCGCCGCCGGCAGATCGTGCGGCGCACGCGCTGGCTGGTGCTGATCGTGCTGGTGCTGCTGGCGCTCGGTGCGGCGCGCACCGTGTTCGTGCGCATCGCCAATGCCCGCGCGCTCGAAGCGGGCACCAGCGAGCGCGCGAAGCAATATGTGCAGACCGCCCTGCCCCGCGTGCCCACCACCGGCCAGACGCTGGCGCTGCCGGGGACGCTGCAGGGCTTCGTGCAATCGCCCATTTCGGCGCGCGCCAGCGGCTACCTCAAGCGCTGGACGAAAGACATCGGCAGCCGTGTCGAAAAGGGCGAGCTGCTCGCCGAGATCGAGACGCCCGAAATCGACCAGCAGCTCTCGCAGGCCGTGGCCGCACGCGCGCAGGCCGCATCGGGGCTGGAGCTGGCGCGCAGCACCGCCGACCGCTGGGAGGCTCTGCGCAAGAAGGACGTGGTTTCGCAGCAAGACCTTGACGAACGCCGCAGCGCCGTGTCGCAGGCCACTTCGAACGTGGCTGCGGCCGACGCCAACGTGCAGCGACTCAAGCAGACCGAAGGCTTCAAGCGCGTGGTGGCGCCATTCGCGGGCGTCATCACACGGCGCAACGTCGACGTGGGCGACCTGATCGATGCGGGTGCGGGCGGCGGTGCCGGGCGCGCCCTTTTCCTGCTCGCGCAGACCGACCCGCTGCGCGTGTACATCAACGTGCCGCAGGCCTATGCGCAGCTCGTGAAGGCGGGCCAGCCGGTGGTCGTCACGCAGGCCGAACTGCGCGGCCAGAGCTTCAAGGGCCAGGTGGCGCGCACCGCCGGCTCCATCGACACGACTACGCGGATGATGCAGGTCGAGGTGTCTCTGCCCAACAGCGACGGCGCGTTGCTGCCTGGTGCCTACGTGCAGGTGTCGCTGCCGCTGGCCGCGAGCCGCACGCTCACCGTGCCGTCGAATGCGCTGCTGTTCCGCGCCGAGGGCACGCGCATCGCGGTGGTCGATGCGAAGGGCCGTGTCGGCCTGCGCGCCGTGACGCTGGGGCGCAACTACGGCGAAAACGTCGAAGTGATCGACGGCCTCGAAGGCACCGACCGCATGGTGCTGAACCCTTCGGACTCGCTGGCCGAAGGCGACATCGTGGCTGTCGCGCCCGAAGCGCCGCCGGCCGCCGCAAAGGCTGCCCCGCCCGTCGTGCCGAAGAAGGAACCGGCGTGACATTGCGATCGCCAGCCGTTGCAGTGGCTGCTGCGGTGCTCGCGCTCGTCGCGGGCTGCGCGGTCGGCCCCGACTACAAGACACCCGACACGCCCCTGCCCGTCAGCTGGAAGCTCGAAGAGCCCTGGCGCGTGAGCACGCCCAGCGACAGCGCCGACAAAGGTCCGTGGTGGAAGCGCTTCGACGACGCCACGCTCGACACATTGCAGGCGCAGGCCCTGGCCGGCAGCCCGACGCTGGTCATCGCCAACGCGCGGCTGGCGCAGGCGCGGGCCGCGCTGGCGTCCAACGCGGCCAGCCAATATCCGCAGCTGGGCCTCGGCACGCGCGCCTCGCGCCTGAAGATTTCCGCCAACCGGCCGCTGACGAACTACGCGACCGCCAACGCGTCCACGGTGCAGAACGACTTCACCGTCTCGCTGAACGCCAGCTACGAGCTCGACCTCGCGGGCCGCGTGCAGCGCACCGTCGAGGGCGCATCGGCCTCTGCCGAGCAATCGGCGGCCGACCTGGCCAACACGCGGCTGCTGCTGAGCGCCGACGTGGCCAATAACTATTTCAACCTGCGCTCGACCGACATCGAGCTCGACGTGCTCTCGCGCTCCATCGGCCTGCAACGCCGCGCGCTGGAACTGGTCACGGCGCGGCATGACCTGGGCGCGGTGTCGGGCCTCGACGTGGCGCAGCAGCAGGCGCTGCTCGAAACCACGCTGACGCAGGTCGACGTGCTGAAGAAGCAGCGCTCGCAGTACGAGCACGCGCTGGCCACCCTCACCGGCACGCCCGCGCCGAACTTTGCACTGCCGGTAGATCTGCGCGAGATCAAGCCACCCGCGGTGCCGCTGGGCGTGCCGTCGGAAATCCTCCAGCGCCGGCCCGACGTGGCCTCGGCCGAGCGCGCGATGGCCGCAGCCAATGCGCAGATCGGCGTGGCCACCGCGGCCTTCTATCCGAGCTTCATCATCTCGCCGACGGTGGGCGTCGACAGCCGCCTGATCGAGTCGCTGTTCAACGGGCCCAGCCTGCTGTGGTCAGTGGGCGTATCGGCCACGCAGATGCTGTTCGACGGCGGGCGAGTGCGCGCCAACGTCGACTTCGCCAAGGCCGGCTACGACGCCACCGTGGGCAACTACCGCCGCACCGTGCTGACGGCGATGCAGGAAGTCGAAGACGGCATCACCGGCTTGTCGGCGCTCGACAGTGCGACGACGCAGGCGCAGTCGGCCGTGACGGCGGCGCGGCGCGTGCTCGACATGGCTACCAGCCGCTATGAAGGTGGCGCCTCGACATATCTCGACGTGATCACCGCGCAGCAGTCTCTGCTGACGGTCGAGCGGCAGGCTGCGCAGTTGCAGGGGCAACGGCTGCTGACCTCGGTGTTTCTGGTGAAGGCGCTGGGTGGCGACTGGTGCGGCGCCAACGCGACCGGTGCGACGCCCTCGTCCTGCCCTGCCACCGTCGCAGACCGTTCCGCCAAGGCTGGCTGAACGCGACAGGCGGCGACGCTCAGGCAGCCAACCTGGACGCAGGCGCCCAATCCTGCTGGCTGAGCTTTTCCATCGCCATGTCGACGAACGTGGACACCGCCTGCGGAACGTACTGGCGGCTGGCGTAGATGACGCTCAGGCCGCGCCCCGCCCGCATGTACTGCGGCAGCACCGGCACCAGCCTGCCGGCGGCCACGTCGGACGCCGTCAGGATCGACGGCAGCGCGGAAATGCCCAGCCCGGCGCACGCGGCCTTGAGCAGCACACCCTGCACGTTGCTGATGAAGCGTCCCCTCACCCGCACGTCTTCTTCCACGCCGCCCGGGCCTTGCAGGCGCCAGGTCGAGAGATTGCCGGTGTCCGGCGGCTGCGTCACGCAGTCGTGATCGAGGAGCTCCTGCAGGCTGGTGGGTGCGCCCCGCGCTGCCAGGTAGGCGGGGCTGGCAAGAAGGCCGCCGTAGCTTGCGAAGATCTTGCGGGCCACGTAGCTCGAGTCCTGCAAGGGTCCGCCGCGAAAGGCGACGTCGATGCGATCGCCGATGAGGTCGGCCACGACATCGTCGAGAACGAAGTCCAGCCGCACCCGCGGATGCGCGGCCAGGAAATCGGCCACCCATTCCATTTCGAAAAAATCGAAAAAGCTGGCCGGCGCGGCCACGCGTACCAAGCCGCTCGGTTCCTGGCCGCCCTCGACCTGCAGCCGCCCCGCGCCTATCAACGCCTCGACCGCCGGGCCGCATCGTTCCTGGAAGGACCGGCCGGCGTTGGTCAACGCCAGTTTGCGGGTCGAGCGCTGCAACAGCCGGGTGCCCAGGTGCGCCTCGAGTTGCCGGATGCGACGGCTCACCGTCGCCGACGGCACGCGCAGTTGCCGCCCGGCTTCCGCAAAGCTGCCGAGGCGTGCAACTTGCACAAACATTGCGACTTCGTTCAGGTCGAGCACGGAGATTCTTTCTGCCTTTCTGCTGATTTCAGAAGTCCATCAGCTTGTCGACGTCCTGCGTCTTGCGGCGGGCCAGGGCGAGGTTGGCGCGCTGCTTGTCGAGCACGACGTAGAGAAAGACACCTTCCTTCGATGCCGAGGGGCGGATGATGTGGTACTGCTTGCCCAGGGTGATCAGGATGTCCTCGATCACGTCGTTCAGGCCCAGCGCCTGCATGGTCTTGAGCTTGGCGCGCACGACTTCCGTGTTGCCGGCGGCGGCGACTTCCACGTCCACGCCCGACCCCGCCGAGCCAAGGATCATGCCACTGCCCGAGTCGACGACGGCCGCGCACATGGCGCCGTCGATATTCAGGATGTCTTCGAGCGTTTGTTTGATGGATGCCAAGTCGTTCTCCAGTCGGATCGTTGAAAAAGGTTGCTGCGTACAAAAAGAAGCCGCTGCGCTACGCAAAAACGCATGGGCCTTGAAGGGGTGGAAGGAATCTCGAAGGGAGCGTTGCGCCGGACAGGCTTCGCGTGGAAATCAAATCTGCCGTCGTCATACCTCGGCGAGGGTCTTGGCGAGTTGGGTCGCCCGGTAGGCCACCAGCGCCGGGACTGCACTGTCCCGGGCGATCACGTTGATGACGAGTTCACCATCGCACCGGTGCACGCTGCAGAAAATCGCGAAGCCCGATTCCGTCAGGATCATCACGCTCTTGTGCCGGCCGAGGCCGGCTTCTTCGGAAACGACGCCGCCGATCGCCACGATGGAGCTGGCCATTGCAGCCACGCGGGCAGGATCCGCATCGCCGGTGCTCGCGGAAGCCACATCGAAACCGTCCGCGGTAGCCACCACGGCGGACGTCACCCCGCTCAGCTCATCGACCAGTTTCTGCACCTCGCGTTGCGCGTGCGCGGTTGCCGTCTTGGACAAGCCATGTCGAACACTCACTCTTTCTCTCCCTGCATGTCGGCTTCAAGTTGCATCAGCAGCGTGTCGATCAGCAGGATCACGTCACTCCTGCTTCGCACGTCCACATCGAGAATCGGAAACACCCGGCCCATGGACTCGAGTCTTTGCGCGTAGTCGTCGAGGGTAGGCACGGGGTGACGGTGCATCCGCCCCACCCCGACGACGCACGGCAGCGTCCGCAGGGATTCGGCAAAGCCCTGCATGTACGTGGACAGGTCGCCCAGCGGATCGGGCCGCGAGTTGTCCATCAGCACAATCAGGCCCAGCGCGTTCCTGGCGAGGATCTTCCAGAGAAAGTCGAAGCGGGCCTGCCCGGGCGTGCCGAACAGGCGAACGCGGTCCCCGTTGTCCAGCGTGAGCTGGCCGAAGTCGAGGCCCACGGTGGTGAGCTGTTTGCCGATCGACGTGTCGGAGTTGGGCACCTCGGTCATGACCGGCAAGGTGTCGCTCACGCATCCGATCGCCGTCGTCTTGCCCGCGCCCACCGTGCCGGTAAGAAGAATCTTGTATTCCTTCATGAAACTCGCAATCCCAGGCGGCGGCGAATGCCGTTGAGGAGACCTCGCGCAAAGTCTGCGCGGATCGGCCTGTCGAGCCGCGGCGTGAACAGCGGCGGCAGGGCCTGCTCGACGCGCAGTTCGAGCACGCCTGCCGTGCGCAGCGCCTGCAGGAAGGCAACGCATTGGGCAAACGGAAGCTGGCTGAGGTCGGCCAGTTCGGCCGCGTTCAGGGCGCGCCTCGACAGCAGGCTTGCCATGCGGATGTTGTCCAAGTCATTGCGCAGCAGCATGGCCGGCGGCCAGCGACGCAGCATGAAGCGGACCGCGTCCGAAACCTCGACCTCCAGGGCGGTTTGCTCGTCCAGGGTCAGGCCTCCGGGCTGCGCCTCGCGCAATGCCTGCTCGGTGCTCTTGAGCCAGCGCTGCAGCTTGTCGGCACGTATCGGGCGTTCCAACGCGTTGGGCTGTCCGCCCGAATTCATGCGCGTGAGCCTGAGCACGGCGGCGGCCATGCCGACCACCTTGGGATATTCATGCTCCACGGCGACGGCATCGACGAGCAGCGCGTCGTACGGCGGCGCATTGACCAGCTGCCACGGAAAGGCGGCGTCACTCGCATACAGCCGGACAATCGTCTGGATCACGACGACCTCGGCCATCGGCAACTTGTAGACGCCGAGCCTCAGCATGACCACGTGACGCGATGCCCGAGTCGTTCGAATCCCGGTTGTTTCGCTGCGCTCAAAGACCGTGTGTGCATCCGCTGTCCATCCTTGCAACAAAGAAAATCCGTTCACCTCCAGATCGGAGGAACGACGAAGACGAATGAATTGGCCTGCACCGAAAGACTCGTCCAATTCGAGGCGATCCTGAGATACGCTCCCAACAGAGCGGAAATGGATCAGCAATACGCCTCTCTATCGAGAGATCGCGTGTGACAATTGTTTACGAACTTTGGTACTCTCCGCTAGCACCCTGAATGAAATTCAGCCGCTCAGTTTTCGAGGCAATCCTGGTGGCAGCCAATGCAAACCGCACCAAATAGGGGCATCTACACCCAATATGGCTCACCCGGCGCCCGCAATTGGGCGAATCGCGAAATGCGATTCACCAATGAATTACGAGACGTCAATTAATGCGGGGGACGACGGTGTCCACTCCTGCAGGCTGAGCTTTTCCACGGCCATGTCGACGAACGCCGAGACTGCCAGCGGCCGCTGCTGGCGGCTGGGGTAGACGACGCTCAAGCCGCGGCCCGCCCGCATGTATTGCGGCAGCACTGGCACCAGCCGGCCAGCCGCCACCTCCGCCGCCGTCAGGATCGACGGCAGCGCGACGATGCCGAGCCCGGCGCAAGCGGCCTCGCGCAGCGCCACTTGCATGTTGCTGGTGAAGCACCCTCTCACTCGCACCTCTTCCTCTATGCCGTCGGCCCCCTGGAGGCGCCAGATGGCGAGATTTCCGGTCTCTGGTGGCTGTGTCACGCACGCGTGCCTGCTCAATTCCTCCAGATCGGCGGGCGCACCATGCGCCGCCAGATAGGCAGGACTGGCAAGAAGCCCCCCGTAGCTTGCAAAGATCCTGCGGGCAACGTAGCTGGAGTCCGGCAGGGAACCGATGCGAAACGCGACGTCGATGCGGTCGGCAATGAGGTCGGCCGTGATATCGCTGAGAACAAAGTCGATTTGCACCAGGGGGTGCGCAGCGAGAAAGGCCGACACCCATTCCATTTCGAAGTATTCGAAGAAGCTGGCCGAGGCGGCCACCCGGATCACGCCGCTCGGCTCCTGGCTATCCGCGACGTGCGATTGACCGGCTTCGATCAGCTCCTCGACCGCCGGGCCGCATCGCTCGTGAAAGGTCTGGCCTGCGTTCGTCAGCGTCAGCTTGCGGGTGGAGCGCTGCATCAGCCGGGTGCCAAGGCGCGCCTCGAGTTGCTGGATGCGCCGGCTCACCGTTGCCGATGGCATGCGCAGCTGCCGCGCGGCCTCGGCAAAACTGCCGAGGCGCGCAACTTGCACGAACATTGCGACTTCGTTCAGATCGAGCACGGATATTCTTTCTGTGAATGGCGGAAATACGATTTGCTTGCGGCGTTCGGTTTTTTTCAACTTCGCAACTGCTATCGATCGATACCCGAATTGCAATCACACAGCGCCATTCGGCACCGGCACAATTACATCGACACTGAGCAGAAGCTGACCCATTGACCTTGACGAGTGTTCAAAAATAAAGACCTGCATATCGATATTTGTTTTGACACTATTTATTCTTTGTTGCTTTGTTATAAACAGGCAGTCAATAGTTAATCTAATCAATCACTTGCCGCCAAAGCGGCTTGGCCACAGTTCTTCATTTCCGATTCGCATGCAAGCCTTTCCCAATGCAGATGCCCTGCGCGATCCGCGCTCCCTGGACGACCTGCTCCTGTACCGGCTGTCGCGTGCCGTGCGTGCCTGCAGCGGCATGGCAACCCGCCTGGTCGAAGGCGGCTTCGGCATCACGCATCGCGAGTGGGGAATGATCGGCATGCTTGCGCAGATCGGCGAGATCACCTCCTCCGCATTTGCCGAGCGCCTGCAACTGGACCGTGTGCGCACCTCACGCGGCCTGCGTAGCCTCAGCGAAAAGAAACTGGTGGAGCGGCGCCAGGATGCGCAGGACGGCCGCGAAGTGCATGTGCGCCTGAGCCCCACCGGCCGCGAGCTCTGCGATGCGCTGTTTCCGCGGGTCGCCCGCCTCAACATGGATCTTCTCGACGGCATCGACGCGGAGCATCTCGACATCCTTCTGGAGTGCCTGCACCGGCTCGAACTGCGCGGCAGGGAACTGAGCGCGCTGGGCGTGGTCCCGGAAAAAGCCGACCGCCGCTCGGGCGGCACGCGGCATCGGTGGCCCGAGTGCGCGCCTGAGTACGGCTAGAACAAATTGCCCTGCCCTGCCGCACCCGGTGGCCGGAACGCAGTGACGTCCAGCGGAATGCGCTCGCGGTTGTAGCCGAGGCGGTTCGTGGCCTTCTCGAAGCGCTGGTGGATCAGGTCGGCCCACAGGCCCGAGCCCTTCATGCGCGTGGCGAAGTCGGCGTCGTAGTCCTTGCCGCCGCGCATCTCGTGGATGCGCGCCATGATGCGGTCGGCGCGCTGCGGATAGTGCAGCATCAGCCATTCCTTGAAGAGTGGCGCCACCTCCCACGGCAGCCGCACCACCGTGTAGAAGGCGCTGCGCGCGCCGGCCTCCCACGCGGCTTCAAGCACCTGCTCCATGTCTTCAGTGACGAAGGGAATCTGCGGCGCCACGCTCACGCCGACCGGCACGCCGGCGTCGGTCAGCGTGCGGATGGTGCGCAGCCGGCGATGCGGCGCGGCGGCGCGCGGCTCCAGCTTGCGGGCGAGTTCGCCGTCGAGCGTGGTCACGGTCACGTACACGGCCACCAGGTGCTCGGCCGCCATGGGGGCGATCAGGTCGAGGTCGCGCTCGATGGCGCTCGACTTGGTGACCAGTGCGAATGGATGCCGCGTTTCCTGCAGTAGTTCGATGATGGAGCGCGTGAGCCGCAGATCGCGCTCGATGGGCTGGTAGCAGTCAGTGGCGGTGCCGATGGCGATGTAGCTGGGCTTGTAACTCTTGCGCCCGAGCTCGGTGCGCAGCACTTCGACGATGTTGCGCTTGGCGATCAACTTGGTCTCGAAGTCGAGTCCGGGCGAGAGGTTCAGGTAGCTGTGCGTGGGCCGGGCGAAGCAGTAGATGCAGCCATGTTCGCAACCGCGGTACGGATTGAGCGAGCGGTCGAAGTAGATGTCGGGCGAGTCGTTCCCGTTGAGCACCGATTTCACGTCCTCGAAGCGCACTTCGGTGGCAATGGGCTGCAGTTCATCGGCCTCGGCCACGCCTTCTTCGAGCGTGCCCCAGCCGTCGTCGAAGGCGTTGCGCTCGTCCTTCGAGAAGCGGTGCGCGATGTGCGTGGCCGCGCCGCGGCCCTTGATGGCATGAATGGGGATCCGGGCAGCTGGCATGGCAACTCCTTCGATGCTGGATTTACTGTTTATTCATACAGTATTCCACTGATTCACCGTTGTCGCCAGTTTTTCAATTTCTCTATTGACAGAAATTTCGTAAATCCTAAACTCGACGCCATGGAACTCACCGACATTCAACGCAAGTTCGTCCTGCACTGGGGCGAAATGGGCTCCATGTGGGGCGTCAACCGCACCGTCTCGCAGATCCACGCCCTGCTCTTCGCGCACGGCAAGCCCATGAACGCCGAGGAGCTGTGCGACACGCTCGGCGTCGCCCGCTCCAACATCAGCAACAGCCTGAAGGAGCTGCAGGCCTGGAATCTCGTGCGCGTGACCCACACGCTGGGCGACCGGCGCGACTATTTCGAGACCAGCGTCGACGTGTGGGAGCTGTTCCGCACCGTCGTGCGCGAGCGCAAGGAACGCGAATTCGACCCCACCGTGCGCGTGCTGCGCGAGCTGGTCTCCAGCCCCGACTTCCAGAAGGAACCGGCCGATGCGCAGGACCGCATCCGCTCCACCATGGAACTCATGGACAAGCTCGCCACCTGGGCCGACGAAATGCTGCGGCTGTCGCCCGGCACGCTCGACAAGGTGATGACGCTGGGCGCGAGCGTGCAAAGATTCGTGCGCGGTGATGCAGCTTCGACCGACAAGGGCAAGGACGCAGACCCGGACGCGCACCATGCCAGCCTGCCGATGATCTGAGGCCCTTTTTTTGCCCATCGGTTTCTGTTTTGACAGAAATATCGAGAACCCAAAGCACCATGAGCCACACCGCCCTTCCTGCCTACCCGCTCACGATCTACTTCGACGCAAGCTGCGCGATCTGCTCGGCTGAAATGGGCAGCCTCAAGGCGCGCGATGTGGCGGGCCGGCTGCAACTGGTCGACTGCTCGCCAGCGGCGTTCAGCAGCGGCCCGGCTCCGCGCGACGCGCTGATGGCGGCCATCCACGTGTCGGACGCCGCGGGCCAGGTATTCGTCGGCGTGCCCGCAATCCGCATCTGCCGCACGGCGGTGGGCCTGTCGAGCGGCAGCTTCCTGCTCGACCTGCCGATCGTCGCGCCGCTGGCCGACCGCGCCTATGCACTGCTGGCGCGCAACCGCTATCGCATTCCGCGCTGGCTGGCCGCACGGCTGGCGGGGCGCGTCGCGCCTTCCTGCGACGACGGCAACTGCCGCCTCTGAGAACCAACAAACAAGCAACCACCGAGGGAATCGCCATGCCCACTGTCTTCCAGCCCGACTTCCGCGTGCCGCACGAAACGCCCCTGCGCACCCCGGCAAGCCACGCCAGCTCGCCCATCACGTCCGAGGACACGCAGGACTACTTCACCGAAGTCGCAGTCGACTACAGCGCCTGGAGCCCCAGCTACAACATGCACTTCGGCTTCTGGCGCGCGGGACTGAATCCGCTGCGGCGCGAAGGCATGCTGGTGGAGATGAACCGCGTGGTCGGCAGCGCGCTGCAGCTCGGCGACGCACAGCCCGGCACCGCGCCACGCCGCTGCGTGATCGACATGGGCTGCGGCGCCGGCGCCACCGCGCGCACGCTGGTCGGCGACGATCCATCGCTCTACGCCATCACCGTGACCAACGTCGCCGTGCAGAACCGCATTGCCGCGAAGCTGGACGCCGCCGCCGGCGTGGCCGACCGCATGGCGCACCTCGAAGCCGACTACACACGCACCGGCCTGCCCGCCGCGCAGGCCGATGGCGCGTGGGCTGTCGAAAGCGCCTGCTATGCCGACGGCACCGCCAAGGCCGACTTCATCCGCGAAGCCGCCCGGCTGCTGAAGCCCGGTGCGCGGCTGGCTGTCGTTGACGGCTTTCTGCTGCGGCCCCAACCCGGCCGCCTGGCCAGCTGGCTGCACCGCCTGTGGGCCGACAGCTGGGCCGTGCCCACGCTGGCCGTGCGCGAAGACTTCGTCGCCGCGCTGCGCGAGCACGGCTTCGACGATATCGAGGTGAAGTCGCTGCGCTGGCGCGTGGCGCCCAGTGCGCTGCACATCCCGGTGCTGGCCACCCGCTTCACGCTGGCCGAGCTCTGGAAAGCGCGCGGCAAGCTCAGCCCGTGGCGGCGCAAGCACATCGTGGCCAGCTACTGCGCGCTCGCGCTGGGCATGTTCTGGCGCGACTTCGACTACTGCATGGTCACGGCGAAGCGCCGCGCCGACTGACAGAACGAACAACACAAGCACAACGAGGAGAAGAGGTTTCCACATGAGCAACGACAACGAAGAAAGCAGGCTCTCCGAGCTCGCCCCCGCCGAGCAGGCCGAACCCAGGCGTCGCATGCCCTTCGCGTGGTTCTGGCCGATCCTGGCGGGCGCGCTCGTCGCGCTGGTGCTGCGTGTCCTCTTCAGCGGCGGGCCCGGCCAGCGCTTCTCGCCGATGCTTGGATCGTTCGTGTACTTCGTGCCCGCAGTGTGCGGCGCGGTCACGGTGTACCTGGCCGAGCGCATCGAGCGGCGCAGTTGGGGCTACTACCTCTGGGCGCCCTGGGTGGCGACAGCGCTGTTCGTCACCGGCACGCTGGCGGTGTTCATCGAAGGCATCATCTGTGCGATCGTCATCATTCCGCTGTTCGCGGTGATGGGCAGCGTTGGCGGGCTGGCAATGGGCATCGTGTGCCGCATCACCAACTGGCCCAAGCCCGCGCTCTACAGCTTCGCCCTGATGCCGCTGCTGCTCGGCGGCATCGAGCCCCAATTGCCCAACCCGGACCAGTTCTCGAACACCTCGCGCACGCTCTTCATTGCCGCGCCGGCCGAACGTGTGTGGCACGAACTCAACGCCGCGCGCGACATCCGCCCCAGCGAAGTCGGCGACGCATGGGCCTACCGCATCGGCGTGCCGATGCCGGTGTCGGGCGTGACCGTCGACACACCCGAGGGCCGCGTGCGCCAGGTGCAATGGCAGAAGAACGTGCACTTCGAAGAAATCGTCACCGAGTGGCAGCCCAACCGCCTGCTGAAGTGGCGCTTTCGCTTCTCACCAGACTCCTTCCCGGCCGGAGCGCTCGACGACCACGTGATGATCGGCGGCCAGTATTTCGACCTGCGCGACGCCACCTACACGCTGACCCCGCGTGACGGCGGCACGGAGCTGCGTGTCGAGGTGTCGTGGCGCCTGAGCACGCGCTTCAACTGGTATGCGGACCGGGTCATGCAGCTGCTGCTCAATGACGCCTCGGAGAACATCCTGCGCTTCTACAAGGCGCGCAGCGAAGCCACCGCGACGGCGGCAGCAGGATGACGATGCAGCCAGTCTTCCAGCAGGCGCTCGGCCCCGCGTGGGACCAGCTCGGCGACGTCATCCGCCGCCACTACACGATGACGCCGTTCTCCGACGACTACGTGTGCGTGCGCGGCACCATGAACGAGGTCTGGCACGCCCCCTGGGCCGCGCTGCTGATGCCCTTCGGCCGGCTGTTCGGCGCGCTCGTTCCGCACCAGGGCAAAGACGTACCAATCGAGGTGCACTACCGCTGCCACCCTGACGACGCCAAGCTTTACTGGGACCGCGTCTTCCACTTCCCGGGCAAGCAGCCCTTCCACTTCCGCTCGCACATGGAACACGACGCGGGGCAAGGCAGCGAGGTGATCGAATACGTGCGCTTCGGCATCGGCATGCGCCTGGCGGTGAGCGCTGAAGACGGCGCGGTGGTGTTCCGCGACATGGGCTACATCTGGCGCATCGCGGGGCTGCGCATTCCGCTGCCGCTCGGCCTCTTTCTCGGCACCGCCTATGTCGAGGAACGGCCCGACCCCGTCGATGCCGACCACTTCACCATGAAGATGCTGCTGCGCCACCGCTGGTTCGGCGACGTGTTCCGCTACAGCGGGCGTTTTCACCTGGGCCCGCGGTTAGGGCCACAATGAGCGCACCATGCCACGCCGCCCCGAAAACCTCTACGCCCAGTACCACGCCCACGTCTACTTCGCACCCGATACGGTGGTGCAGGCCCGCGCCCTCTGCGAGCGCGCGGGCCACGAGCTGATGGTGGTGGTCGGCCGCGTGCACGAGCGGCTGGTGGGGCCGCATCCGCACTGGAGCTGCCAGCTCGCCTTCGACGCCGCCGAGTTCGACCAGGTCATCGGCTGGCTCGACGCCAACCGCAACGGGCTCGACGTGTTCGTGCACGGCGTGACGGGCGACGACTTTGCCGACCACACGGCGCACGCCATGTGGCTGGGCGAAGAAAGCGCGCTCGACCTGCGGATGTTCCGGCACTAGGCCAGCTCTCAGAACTCCGCGTCGAGCTCGTCGATCTCTTCCGGCTCCTGCTTCGCGGCCGTCACCCATTCCTTCATGGCCGGCAGCTCCATCACGCGCTTGCAGTAGGCCGCGCACACGTTGTCGAGCGCCACGTCGTAGCTCAGGAAGCGCGTGACCACCGGCGCGTACATCGCGTCGGCCATGCCCGGCTGCTTGCCGAACAGGAAGGGGCCGCCGTACGCCTTGAGGCATTCGCGCCAGATGGCGACGATGCGGTCGATGTCGGCCTGCGCGCGCGACCACACCTTGAAGTTCTTGAAATGGGCCTTGATGTTCATCGGCAGCGCGCCGCGCATCGAGCCGAAGCCCGAGTGCATCTCACCGCAGATGGCGCGGCAATGGGCGCGGGCCGCCACGTCGTCCGGCAGCAGGCCGGCCTTGGGCTTGATCTCGTTGAGGTATTCGCCGATGGCCAGCGTGTCCCACACCTTCACGCTGCCGTGCTGCAGCGAGGGCACGAGCATCGACGAAGACAGCAGCAGCATCTCAGCCTTCATGGCCGGATCGTCGGGCGGAATGACCTTCTCGCTGAAGTCCAGCCCGGCCAGCCTGCACATCAGCCAGCCGCGCAGCGCCCACGCGCCGTAGTTCTTGCTGCTGATGGTGAGAACGGGTTTGGCCATCGTGAAGCTCCTTGGGCGTTGTGCCGTTGCGTGCAAGCGCCATGCCATGCGGTTGGCCCACAACTTGCCTGCGAGGTATTCATGCTGTACCGGGCCTACCAGAACCAAGCCGACCTGCTCTCTCCGGCGCGGCTCGCGGCGCAGTACATGAGCAAGGCCCTGTGGAAAGACGGCACGGAGCGCACCATATTGCGGCGCATGGCCGCCCAGTTCGAGGTGTTCTCGCGCATGCGGCTGACCCATACGCGGCCCGACTACGACATACACAGCGTCATGGTCGACGGCGCGGAAGTGGCCGTGCACGAGGAGACGACCCTCGTTTCGCCCTTCGGCACCCTGCTGCATTTCCGCAAGGACACCGATGCGGTGCATCCGCCGGTGCTGCTGGCCGCACCACTCTCGGGCCATTTCGCCACGCTGCTGCGCGAAACCGTGCGCACGCTGCTGCGCGACCACGACGTGTACCTGACCGACTGGCACAACGCGCGCGACGTGCCGCTGTGGCACGGCGGCTTCGGCCTGGACGACTACACGCGGCAGCTCATCCAGTTCCTGGAGGCCGTGGGGCCGGGCGTGCACATGGTCGCGGTCTGCCAGCCCTGCGTGGCCGCCCTGGCCGCCACCGCGCTGATGGCCGAAGACGACAACCCCGCCACGCCGCGCAGCCTCACGCTGATGGCCGGCCCGGTCGATTGCCGCATCAACCCGACCGGTGTGAACACGCTGGCCACCAGCAAGCCCATCGAGTGGTTCCGGCGCAACCTCATCAGCCACGTGCCGTGGCCGCACGCCGGCATGATGCGGCGCGTGTACCCGGGCTTCCTGCAGCTCTCGGCCTTCATGAGCATGAACCCCGAGCGGCACAAGAAGCAGTTCGAGGACATGTACAGCCACCTGGTCGAAGGCGACATCGAGAAGGCCCGCACCATCGGCACCTTCTACGACGAGTACCTGGCCGTGAACGACCTGCCGGCAGAGTTCTACCTGGAGACCGTCGAGCGTGTCTTCCAGACGTATGACCTGCCACGAGGCGTGCTCACCGTGGGCGACCGTACCGTGAACCCCGCCGCCATCCGCCGCACCGCGCTGCTGACGGTCGAAGGCGAGCGCGACGACATCTGCGCCGTGGGCCAGACAGTGGCGGCGCAAGACCTCTGCACGGGCATCCGGCCGTACCTCAAGACGCATCACCTGCAGGCCGGCGTGGGGCACTACGGGGTGTTCAGCGGCAGCAAGTGGAATGCGCAGATCTATCCGCGCGTGCGGGAGACGATCCACGCCGCGGCTGAATTGAACGGCTAGGACTGGCGCCGCGCGCGCACGCCCTTGCCGCTCACGCGCCGCACCATCGCCTCGCCGGCCTGCGGCAGCCGCTCGCGCAGGAACGCGATCAACTCCTGCGCCACCACATTGCGCATCGGCCCCGGCAGGTAGGCCAACACCACGCGGCGCTCGACGCGCGGCTTCAGCAGCGGCACCACCACCAGTTCGGGGTCGCGCAGCGACGAGGTGTACAGGCGCGGCATCAGGCCCAGCGCCTGCCCGCTGCGCACCAGCGCATAGAGCGTTTCGGAATAGCTCACGCGGTACGGCTCCGGGCCTTGCGCGAACTGCGCGCGCGCCGGGTTTCCCAGCGCGGGCATGCTGCCGCGTTCGAACAGCACCAGCCGCTCCTTGCCGATGGCCTCCCACTGGGCATCGCCGGCCGCTGCCAGCGCATGGTCGCGCCGCACCACCAGCACCAGCGGGTCGCGGAACAGGTCGATGCAGGTCAGCCCGCCCGGCGGCTCGGTGATGGCGGCCACCGCCATGTCGATCTGCCCGCTGCGCAGTTCGGCCAGCAGCGTGTTCGAGGGGGCATCGCGCCAGGCCAGCTCCACCTCGCGCTGCCCGCTCTGCAAAAACTCGCTGGCAGCAGCCGCCACGCGCGCGCTGGCCGAGGGAATCACGCCGATGCGCACGAAGGCGCGGCCGCGCTGCACCGTACTTTCGATGTCGCGCAGCGCCACCTCGAAGGTGTTGACCAGGAAGTCGGTGCGCGCCAGCACTTCGGCGCCCACGGGCGTGAGCTCCAGCCGGTGAGTGGAGCGCGTGAGCAGTTCGGCGCCGAGCAATTTCTCCATCTGCTTGATGGCGTTGCTCAAGGCCGGCTGCGTGATGGCCAGCCGGCGCGCCGCGCGGCCGAACTGGCCTTCTTCCACAAGCACCGAGAAGAACTGCAGCTGGCGCAATGTGAGCGCACGCAGGGGCAAGGCGGCCATGGGCGAATCCCCGGTTATTGATTCAGTGAATCAAATTATAGAAATTCAAAATTTTCTTTATGAGAACGCCATTACTAGACTGGTCAGCATGACCAGCCCCACGCCTGCCCCCACTGCGCCCTTCACGCTGGAATCGATGCTCCGCGCCATGCCCAAGGCCGAGTTGCATTGCCACCTGTTCGGCACGGTGCGCCACGAAACCTTCAAGCAGCTCAACCTGCGCGCCGGCTCGCCGCTGGCAGCCGACGAAATCGAGGGCTTCTACACGCGCGGCGAAAAACCGGTCGGCGTGCTGCGGGTGCTGCGCGCGCTCGACGCCCAGCTGGTGCGCAGCGCCGGCGATCTCTATCAGCTCACGCTCGAATACCTGCAGGACGCGGCCTCGCACAACGTGCGCTACGCCGAGTTCTTCTGGAACCCGACTGGCACGGTGCACGAGTCGGGCATCGCCTACCCGCTCGCGCAAGGCGCCATCGTCCGCGCGATCCAGGACGCACAGCAAGAATTCGGCATCGTCGGCCGCCTCATCGCCGCCATCGACCGCGAAGCCAGCCCCGAGGCGGCCGTGGAGATGGTCGAGTGGGTCAAGGCGCATCGCTGCGACGAGGTGATCGGCATCGGCATCGACTACCGCGAGGTCGACCGTCCGCCCGAGCTGTTCACGCAGGCCTATGCCGATGCGAAGAAGGCGGGCCTGAAGACCACCGCGCACGCGGGCGAGTTCGGCATGCCCTGGACCAACGTGCGCACCGCGCTAAACGTGCTGCAGGTCGACCGCATCGACCACGGCTACACGGTGGTCGACCAGCCCGACTTCGCGCACGAATGTGCTGATCGCGGCGTGATCTTCACGGTAGTGCCGACCAACTCGTACTACCTGCGCACGCTGCCGCCCGAGCGATGGGCCATCGACCACCCGATCCGCCGCATGCCCGGCCTGGGCCTGCGCATCCACCCCAACACCGACGACCCGACGCTGCACAAGGTCACGCCCACGCAGGCCTGGCTGATGATGGTGCGCGACTTCGGCTTCGGCCTGGACGACCTGCGCGGCTTCATGCACAACGGCCTGGACGGTGCGTGGATCGACGACACGCAGCGCCGCGCATGGCGCACGCAGTGGAGCGATGAATTCGACTCGCTGCGCGCCCGCCTCGATACCGAACCCGCCCCCACCACCCTCGAATGACCCACGCCATGAACACACCCCGCCGCCTGCTCCTTGCCGCCGCACTCTGCGCCGCGCTTCCCACCGCGGCATTCGCGCAGGCATGGCCCGCCGCCAAGCCCATCACGCTGATCGTTCCCTACACGGCCGGCGGCAGCGTGGACGTCAACGCGCGCCTCGTCGCGCAGCGCCTCGGCGAACGCTTGAAGCAATCGGTGGTGATCGAGAACGTGAGCGGCGCGGGCGGCGCCATCGGCGTAGCCAAGGCGGTGAATGCCACGCCCGACGGCTACACGCTGGTGGTGGGGCCCGACAGCGCCATCGCCATCGGCAAGCTGGTCAACCCCACGGCCTTCCGCTTCGATCCGTTGAAAGACCTGGCGCCGGTCGGCCTGCTCAACACCGCGCCGATGGTGCTGGTGGCGCGCCCCGGTCTCGAGGCCCAGACTTTCTCCGACTTCGTGAAGCTCGCGAAGGCCAAGCCCGGCAAGTACAACTACGCGACCTCGGGTGTGGGCACGGTGCTGCAGCTGGCCATGGAGCTGCTGAAGGAGCGCAGCGGCATCTTCGTCACGCACGTGCCCTACCGCGGCGGCGCGCAGATTGCCACCGACGTGATCGGCGACCAGGTCGACCTGGCGATGCTGGTGAGCACCAGCGCCATTCCGCACGTGAACGGCAAGCGGCTGAAGGCGCTCGGCATCACCAGCAGCAAGCGGCTGGCCGCGCTGCCCAACGTGCCCACCTTCGACGAGATGCCCGGTCTCAAGGGCTTCGACATGGTGAGCTGGACCGGCATCTTCGCGCCCTCGAAGACGCCGCCGGCCGTGGTCGCGCAGATCAACCACGAGCTCAATGCGGTGCTGCAGGAAGAAGGCGTGCGCAGCAAGCTGATGGAGCAAGGCGCACTGCCGGGCAGCGGCACGCCCGAGAGCTTCGCGAAGTTCGTGCAGGCGGAGTACGCGCGCAACCAGAAGATCGTGCAGACGGCCAACATCAAGGAGTGAGCGCGTGACGATCACGTCGATGCCCACGCTGTCCCGCCGCGCCCTGCTGGGCATGTCCGCCGCCGGCCTCGCCGGCATGGCCTTCGCGCAGAGCCCCAGCCCCGCCGAACTGGCACAGGCGCTCGCCGGCACGCCCGCCACGCGGTTGCCGCCCGTGGCAAGCAAGCGCCAGGTCATCATCGACACCGACCCCGGCCAGGACGACGCCATCGCGCTGCTGATGGCCATGGCCGCGACCGACCGGCTCGACATCAAGGCGCTGACGGTGAGCGTTGGCAACCTGCCGCTGACCGTGACCGAGAAGAACGCGCTCATCGTGCGCGACTGGGCGGGCAGGCCCGATATTCCGGTCTACGCCGGCTACCCGCGCCCGCTGGTGCGCGAACCCATCTTCGCCGACGACGTGCACGGCAAGACCGGCATGGAAGGCCCGACGCTGCACGAGCCGCGCGGCCCGCTGATGCCTACGCACGCGGTGCAGTACCTCATCGAGACGCTGCGCGCCGCGCCCCCGAAGAGCATCACGCTCGTGGGCCTGGGGCCGCTGACCAACTTCGCGGCGGCACTCAACTCGGCACCCGACATCAAGCCCGCCATTGCCGAGATCGTGGTGATGGACGGTTCCTGGGGCGTGGGCGGCAACATCACGCCCGCCGCCACCTTCAACGTGTACGCAGACCCCGAGGCCGCCTCGATCGTGTTCCGCAGCGGCGTGCCGGTTACGGCCATGTCGCACGACGCGGCACGACGCGTTCTGCTCACGCCCGAGCGCATCGTGCCCTTTCGCACCATGGGCAACAACGCCGGCAAGGTGGTGGCGGATATCTTCGATTCGATGATGGCGTACGGCCTGCGCCGCCGGGGCGTGGCGGTCGGGCCGATCTACGACCCGTGCGTGATCGCGTATCTGCTGAAGCCCGAACTCTTCAAGGGCGCGAAGGTGAGCGTCGACGTGGAAACGAAGGGCGAGTTCACGACCGGCGCGACGGTGGTCGACTTTCGCGGCTACAACCGCCGCACGCCCAACACGTTGTGGATCAGCGAGGCCGACACCGAAGGCTTCTACACGCTGCTGCGCGCGCAGATCGCGCGGCTGCCCTGAACGGGCTGGCCGGGATCAGCCGGCCTTTTCGTCTTCCGCCGGCCAGTCGCGAATGTAGGCCTTGAGCATCTTGTTCTCGAAGTTCTGGCTGTCCACCACGGCCTTGGCCACGTCGTAGAAGCTGATCACGCCCATCAGCATGCGCTTGTCCATCACGGGCATGTAGCGCGCGTGGCGCTCCAGCATGATGCGGCGGATTTCGTCGAGGTCGGTCTCCAGCGTGCAGGTGACGGGGGCGTCGTCCATGGCCTTGCGGACCAGCGTGGTGCCGACCTGGCCGCCGTTGCCGACGATGGCCACGATGACTTCCCGGAAGGTGAGCATGCCGACCAGGTCGCCGTGCTCCATGACCACCAGCGAACCGATGTCCTTTTCCGCCATGGTGTTGGCGGCTTCTGCCAGCAGGTCGTCTGGCGTGATGGTGAAGAGCGTATTGCCCTTGACGCGAAGGATGTCGCTGACTTTCATCGTGTGCTCCTCTCGGACTCAATCTCGGCTATCTCGGCGGGCGTGCCGTTTTTGAATATAGCCCACAATCGACGCCGACCTGAGCGCCCATGTCGCGGACGCATGAATTGCACACGTAACGGGGCATTGCCAGGAGACAACTGCTCAGACCCAGAAAGGCCCTCATGCCCGGATATTCCGACCCCGGTTTCGACACCCTCGCGCTGCACGCCGGCGCCGCGCCCGACCCCGCCACCGGCGCGCGGGCGGTGCCGATCCACCTGACCACCTCCTTCGTCTTCGAGTCGAGCGACCACGCGGCGGCCCTGTTCAACCTGGAGCGCGCGGGCCACGTGTATTCGCGCATCAGCAACCCGACCAACGCCGTGCTGGAGCAGCGCGTTTCGGCGCTCGAAGGCGGCATTGGCGCCATCGCCACCGCCAGCGGGCAGGCGGCGCTGCACCTGTCGGTGGCCACGCTGATGGGCGCGGGCTCGCACATCGTGGCCAGCACGGCCTTGTATGGCGGCTCGCAGAACCTGCTGCACTACACGATGCGCCGCTTCGGCATCGACACCACCTTCGTGAAGCCCGGCGACCTCGACGGCTGGCGCGCCGCGGTACGCCCCGAGACCAAGCTGTTCTTCGGCGAGACCGTGGGCAACCCCGGGCTCGACGTGCTCGACATTCCGGCGGTGAGCGACATCGCCCACGAAGCCGGCGTGCCGCTGCTGGTCGATTCGACCCTCACCTCGCCCTACCTGATCAAGCCCTTCGACTGGGGCGCCGACCTGGTCTATCACTCGGCCACCAAGTTCCTGTCGGGCCACGGCACGGTGATCGGCGGGGTGGTGGTCGACGGCGGCAGCTTCGACTGGGAAAAGTCCGGCAAATTCGCCGAGCTGACGCAGGCCTACGACGGCTTCCACAACATGGTGTTCAGCGAGGAAAGCACCGTCGGCGCCTTCCTGCTGCGCGCCCGCCGCGAGGGCCTGCGCGACTTCGGCGCCTCGATGAGCCCGCACACGGCCTGGCTGATCCTGCAGGGCATCGAGACGCTGCCGCTGCGCATGGAACGGCACATCGACAACACGCAGAAGGTGGTCGAGTTCCTGTCAACTCACCCGTTCGTGTCGCGCGTGGGACATCCGCTGATCGAATCGCACCCGAGCCACGTGCTCGCGCAGAAACTGCTGCGCCACGGAGCGCGCGGCGCGGGCGCGGTGTTCAGCTTCGACATCAAGGGCAGCCGCGCGCAGGGCAAGGCTTTCATCGAAGCGCTGAAGCTCTTCAGCCACCTGGCCAACGTGGGCGACTGCCGCAGCCTGGTCATCCACCCCGCGAGCACCACGCACTTCCGCATGACCGACGAGGCGCTGGCGGGTGCGGGCATCTCTCAGGGGACGATTCGCCTGTCTATCGGGCTGGAAGACCCGGCCGACCTGATCGACGACCTGAAGCGTGCGCTCAAGGCCGCGGAAAAGGCGGGCGCCTGACATGAACTACACCGTCAACGGCCACACCACCTACTGCTACACCGGCGGCAAGCCCTTCGATGCGGCCAAGCCCACCGTGGTGTTCATTCACGGCGTGCTCAACGACCACAGCGTGTGGATCCTGCAAAGCCGCTGGTTCGCCAACCACGGCTGGAACGTGCTCGCAGTCGACCTGCCGGGCCACTGCAAGAGCGAAGGCCCGCCGCCCGCCAGCGTGGAAGACGCGGCGCAATTCATCATTGCGCTGCTCGACGCGGCCGGCGTGCAGAAGGCCGCGCTGATCGGCCACAGCTTCGGCTCGCTGATCGCACTCGAAACGGCTTCGCGCGCACCCGACCGCATCACGCACCTCGCGATGGTCGGCACGGCCTACCCGATGGTGGTGTCGCCCGCGCTGCTCGAAAGCTCGGTGAGCGACCCGCAGCGCGCCATCGCGATGGTCAACACCTTCTCGCACTCGCTGCTGGCGCCGCCGCCCTCCTCGCTCGGGCCGGGCACCTGGCTCTACGGCAGCTCGCGCGCGCTGATGCGCCGTGTGCTCGCAAGCAACCGCGATGCGAACGTGTTCCACATCGGTTTCAAGGCCTGCAATGACTACGCCAACGGCGAGGCCGCGATGGAGAAGGTGCAGTGCCCGGTGCTGTTCCTGCTCGGCGACGCCGACCAGATGACGCCGCCGCGCGCCACCAAGGCGCTGGTGGGCAAGGCCCGCAACGCCAAGGTGGTGACGGTGCACGCCGGCCACTCGCTGATGAGCGAGGCGCCCGATGCGGTGCTGTTCGCGCTGCGCGACTTCGCGACAGCCTGAGCAGGCACGCTCTTATTCCGCCGCGATCCCCGCGCGGTGTGCGAGCGCACGGTAGCGCGAGATCTCGCCCTCCATCTGCGTACGGAAGGCCGCCGCGCCAATGGCCACCGGCTCCATGCCCTGCGCTCGCAGTTGCGCCTGCAGCGCAGGGTTACCCATGGTCGCGGTGACCGCACGGGCGAGCTTGTCGATCACTGGCGCCGGGGTTCGGGCTGGCGCGGCAAAGCCGTACCAAGCATCGAATGTGGCGTCGGGCAGGCCCTGCTCGGCCAGCGTGCGCACTTCGGGCAGCATGCTGGAGCGCGTCGCGCCCACGATGCCCAGCGCGCGGAGCTTGCCCGAGCGCACGTGCGGCGCCACGGCGGCCACGGTGTCGATGCCGATCTCGATCTCGCCGCCGATCACCGCCATCGAACTCTGGCTGCTGCCTTTGTACGGAATGTCCTGAAGCTGGATGCCGGCCGCCAGCGCGAGCAGTTCGCCAGCCAGGTGCGGGCCCGAACCCGAGCCGAAGGTGGCGTAGCGGATGCTCTTCGGCTTGGCCTTGGCTGCGGCGATGAGCTCGGGCAGCGAGTGCCACGGCGTGCCCTTGCCCACCACCAGCACCAGCGGCGTGCGCGCCACGATAGCGATGGGCGCCAGGTCGCGCACCGGGTCATACGGCAGCTTGGCGCGCAGGGCCGGGTTCACGCTGTAGCTGGTAGAGCCCGAGAGCAGCAGCGTGTAGCCGTCGGGCGCGGCCTTGGCGACCGCGTCGGTGCCGATGATGGTGGAGGCGCCGGGCTTGTTGTCGACCACGATGGGCTGGCCCAGATGCTCCGACAGCGTCTGCCCCATCGCCCGCGCCACGATGTCGGTGCCGCCGCCCGGAGGAAAGGGCACGACCAGCCTGACGGGCCGATCGGGCCAGGCGCTCTGCGCGAAGGCAGGTGCCTGGGCACCCAGGACGGCGGAAGCGGAAAGCAGCAGGCCGAAGGCGCGACGTGAGATGACAAGGTTCATGGTGCGTATCAGGAAAGGGAAGAAACGGATGGCGGCAGTTGCCCGGCGGACCACGGCGCGAGCCCCGGCTCGCCCAGGTCCCAGTAGAGGCCGGCCATGATCTGCAGGCCCTCGCGCGCCAGCGGCGCGAGCAGGTGCTCGTTGGGCGCGTGCTGCGCGCAGGCCGGGTACGAGTGCGGCACCCACAGCGTGGGCAGCCCCAGCAGGTCGGCGAACACGTCGTTGGGCAACGAGCCCGCAAGGTTGGGCAACAGGTCGACGCGCTGCCCGCTGCTTTGCGCGATGGAGCGGCGCGCCCAGCCCACCCACGGGTTCTCGACATCGAGCCGCGTCGCCGCGCCGGTCAGCGTGATCTGCACCTCGACCTGGCCGAAGCCGTGAGCGTCCAGGTGCGCGCGCACGATCTTCTCCAGGTCTTGCCATGGCGTGCCGACCACGAAGCGCAGCTGGCAATGCGCCACGGCTTCGGAAGGAATCGCGTTGACGGGCCGTTGCGCCGAACCCGCGCCGAGCGCCAGCACCTCGATGGTGTTCCACGCCACCAGCCGCTCGGCCGGGCTCAGGCCGGGCTCGCCCCAGCCCTCGTCGACCGCGGGGTCGTCCGCGCCGCCGCCGATGGCGATGTCGGCCAGCGCATCGCGCACGGCCTGCGTGACCGGCGGCGGGCGCAAGGCTTCGACGAGGATGCGGCCGCGCGCATCCACCAGCGAGGCCACCGCATGGCTGAGCACCGTGCCCGGATTGACGAGCACGCCGCCCCAGTTGCCCGAGTGGTAGCCGCGTGGCCGGGCGCGCAGCCGCAGGCTGAAGTTGACCGCGCCGCGCGAGCCGAGAAACAGCGTGGGCCGCGCGGCGCTCACGCGCGGGCCGTCGCTGGCAATGAACAGGTCGGCACACAGCTTGTCTCGCTCCTGCGCGCACACCGCGTGCAGGCCGGGCGAGGCTGCCTCCTCGCCCATCTCGACGAGCCACGTCATGTTGTAGCCCAGGCGCCCGCCGCGCGCCTCGAGCACGGCAGCAAGGCCTCCGAGGTTGATGCTGTGCTGGCCCTTGTTGTCGGCCGTGCCGCGCCCGTACCAGCGCTCGCCGCGCACGGTCAGCGCCCACGGGGCAAGGCCCTGTTCCCAGTGCGCGTCCTGCCCGCTGACCACGTCGCCGTGGCCGTAGGTCATCACCGTGGGCAGGGCCGGGTCTTCGATGCGGCGCGCGATGAGGAACGGCCCGCCGCCAGGCACCGGGTTGGCGACCACCTCGCAGGCGAAGCCGAGCGCCATGAGGGGCGGGGTCATTTCCTCGCGCAGGTAGGCCTCCAGCGCGGGGGTGGCGGCGCCGGTGTCGCTCTCGGTGCGAAAGGCGACGCGGCGCTGGAGGTCGGCGAAGAAGCCGCCCCCGTCGAAGTAGGCGGCGGCAGCGGCCAGGCTGTCTGTGCGTTGCATGAAGGGCTTCCTTGTCTGTCTGTCCATCGGGTGCAGCAAGTACAAGGCCTGAAGGCCGATGCTTCCAGCATCGTTTTGGCAAGCTACCATTGCCTTGAAGGCAACACCCTGGCGTCATGACTCTCCCGCTTCTCAGCATCCCGATGCGCCACTTCCTCGAAGTGGCGCGCAGCGGTTCGGTCAACCAGGCTGCGGCGCGGCTGTTCGTGGCGTCTTCGGCGGTGAGCCGGCAGATCGCCAAGCTCGAAGACAGCCTGGGCACGCCGCTGTTCGAGCGGCATGCGCGCGGCATGGCACTCACGGCCGCCGGCGAACGGCTGGCCGCACACCTGCGCAATGCGCAGCTCGACATCGAGCAGGTGGTCGAGCAGGTGCGCGACCTCGGCGGGCAGCGCGCACGGCGCATCCGCATGGCCTGCACCGAGGGCTTCGCGGGGCATTTCATGCCGCTGGTGATGCGCAGCTTCGAATCCGCGAATCCGGGCTGCCAGCTCGAACTGCACGTGGGCTCGCCCGACGGCGTGAGTGCGCTGCTGGCGCGCGGCGAGACCGACATCGCGCTCAAGTACGTGGTCGCGCCCGAGCCGGGCTTGAAGATAGAACACACGGCCACCGCGCCGGTGTACGCGGTGCTGCGCCCTGACCATCCGCTGGCGCGCCAGCGGATGGTGTCGGTGGCCGACGCGGTGCGCTATCCGCTGGCCGTGGGCGACAGGGGCGTGACCGCGCGCCAGCTGTTCGACCAGGCCTGCAGCCTGCAGGGGCTGCAGTACCACGCGCTCTTCGTGAGCAATTTCTCGTCGGTGCTGCTGCCGTTGCTGCGCACGCCCGACGTGATGTTGTCGGGCCTGCTCACGGTGATGCACCTGATCGACGCGGGCACGGTGGTGGCGCGACCCTTTGCGGAGGCGCCGCTGCAGCAGCGGCAGTTGCAGGTGCTGGCGCTCGAAGGCCGCACGCTGCCGCCGCTGGCGCAGGACTTCGTGCGGCACCTGGTGAGCGCAATCGCCAGCGCGGGCCGGCGCAAGCTGGGGCGGGCGCGGGCTGCTGCGGCCTGAAAAAGCTCTTCAGCCCAGCGCGTTGATGTCCGCCGGATCGAGCAGCACCTTCGGTGCGCCGTTGCGCGCCACGGCCAGCATGGCGCGGCCGATCTTCTCGGTGGTCGTCACCTTGTTCGGCCACAGGCTGTGGGCCAGCCCGAGCACGGGCCTGAGCACGACGATCGCAGCGTCGTAGAGCGGCGTCTTCGAGCGAATGCCATGCAGCGGCTGGATCATGCCGGGGCGGAACATGTAGGCAGCCTTGAACGGCAGGCGCAGCAGGGCGTTTTCGGTGGCGCCCTTCACGCGCGCCCACATGCTGCTGCCGCGCTCGCTGCTGTCGGTGCCGGCGCCCGTCACGTAGGTGAAGGTCATGCCCGGGTTGAGCCGTGCGAGCACGGTGGCAGCGGCCAGCGTCAGGTCGTAGGTGATGCGCTTGTACTCTGGCTCCTTCATGCCGACCGACGACACGCCGAGGCAGAAGAAGCAGGCGTCGAAGCCCTGCAGCTGCGGCTCGATGGCGCTGTAGTCGTACATGTCCTTGTGCACCAGGTCGCGCAGCCTGGGATGCTGCTGACCCGTGGCATTGCGGCCGACCGCGACGACGCTCTCGACGTCGGGCGCTAGAAGACACTCGCGCAGCACGCCCTGCCCCACCATGCCGGTGGCGCCGAAGATCAGGATTTTCATGGAAGGGGCTTCCGGTCAGACCGTGAAGACGGTCGGCTTCTTGTTGAGCACGGCGAGCAGCAGGTCGACGTCGAAGCTCGAAGGCTTTGGCGGCTGCAGCGCGGAGAGCATGCGCGACAGCGTCTCGGCGTGCGGCAGCAGCGGGCCCAGAAACCGCGTGCCGTCGGCGCCCGCAACCAGCAGGGTCGGGAAGGTCTCTACGTCGAAGGCGTCGGCGATGTCTGCGTGGTCTTCGATGTCGACCCAGGCGAAGCGGAACTGCGGATGCGCGCGCGCCACCTCTTCGAGCAGCGGCCGGTAGTCGCGGCAGGTGCCGCACCATTCGGCGCAAAGGCACACGACCCACGGCGCATCGTTGCTGGCCGGCTCGACGGATTCGGGGGTGCTTGGAAGGGCGCTCAAGGCTGATGCGTCGGTGGTGTGATCGGAAGGCCGGGGTGGTGCGGCCGGAAGGTCGTGGCTATTATGGACAAAGCCCCCGCCCAACGGGATTCGGGGGGCACAGGAGACTCCACGATGAACACCACGACTGCCTCACGATCTGCCGTCGATCCGCGCCAATTCAAGAGCTTTGCGGAGTTCTATCCGTTCTACCTGACCGAGCACGCCAACATCACCTGCAGGCGGCTGCATTTCGCGGGCTCGACGATCTCTCTGCTGTGCCTGGTGGCGCTGGTGGTCACACTCAACCCGCTGTGGCTGCTGGCCGGGCTGGTGGCGGGCTACGGCTTTGCCTGGATCGGGCACTTCGGGTTCGAGAAGAACAAGCCGGCCTCGTTCAAGCGGCCGCTTTACTCCTTCATGGGCGACTGGGCGATGTACCGCGACATCTGGCTCGGTCGGGTGAAGATCTAGATCAGGAGCACGTCGCCCAGGCGCAGCGAGCGCAGCGGACCCTTCTGCCAGAGGTCTTCGAGCGGCTCGGCCTGTGGCATCAGCAGTTCCTTCAGCAGCGGCTCGATGGGCGTCGATGGGTCCGCGAGCATCACGTAGCGCGGGTCTTCGTTGGCGGGCTCTTCCGCCAGCGGTGCGATCCAGTCGAGCGCCACCAGCGTTTCGAGCACCGGCGCCAGTTGCAGCGCATCGACCCGCATGCGCGTGACCAGTTCGGTCGCGCCCATGCCCTTGGCCGGCGTGGCCTGCGCGCGGGCCAGGTGCTGCAGCGCTTCCATTGCCAGTTGCAAGGGCCAGCCGGCAGTGCCACCGCGCCGTGCCACGCCCGTGAGCAGGCTCGGCAAGTAGGCCGCGATGACCGCGCCGAGCAGCACGATCACCCAGGCCACGTAGATCCACACCAGCAGGATCGGCACCGTGGCAAAGGCGCCGTACAGCACCGAATAGGTCGGCACCAGGCTCAGGTAGTAGGCCAGCACGCGCTTGGCGATTTCGATGGCGGCCGCCACGAAAATGCCGCCGGCCCAGGCATGCGACCAGCGCACATTGGTGTTGGGCACGTAGTGGTACAGCGAGGTCATGCCGACCGCGAGCAGCGCGAACTCGAAGGTGTCGAAGAACAGCTTGACCATGCCGCGCCCCACCACGTCGCTGGTGGCAGAGACCACGTACGAAGTGGTCGACAGGCTCACCGCAAGGATGATCGGCCCCAGCGTGATGGCCGCCCAGTAAATGAGCACCCGCTGCGCGAACGGCCGCGGCGAGCGCACGCGCCAGATGTTGTTGAGCGTCTTGTCGATGGTGAGGATCAGCGCGATGGCGGTGATCAGCAGCACGATCAGGCCCGCGATGCCCAGCCCGCTGGCCTTGCTCGCGAACTGGTTCAGGTAGCCCAGCACCTGCCGCGCGATGTTGTCGGGAATCAGGCTCTCGATGAGCCAGCGCTGCAGGCGGCCCTGCATCTTCGCGAACATCGGGAACACGGTGAACAGCGCCAGCGCCACGGTGAAGAACGGCACCATCGCGATGGTGGTGGTGAAGGTCAGGCTGCTGGCCGTGAGGCCGAGCCGGTCTTCGCGAAAACGCTCGCCCAGCACCGCTGCGGTGTTGCGCCACGGAAAGCGCGAAAGATCCCTCCAGAGTTGCCTGCGATTCATGGCGGCTATCATGCCATCCGCTCTTTTTGTCGCCGCTGGCCGCCTGCCGGGCGCTCCCTTCTCTTCGCCGCCCAACGTGTCCGACACTCCGCTCCCGCCCTCCTCCGTTCGCGCGACCCGCTGGGCCGCCGTGGGCAGCCTCGTCGGCCTCATCGTGCTGGGCCTGGCCTGGGAGCTGTGGCTGGCGCCGCTGCGCCCGGGTGGCTCGCTGCTGGCGCTGAAGGTGCTGCCGCTCGTCATTCCGCTCGCGGGTCTGTGGAAGAACCGCATGTACACCTACCGCTGGGTCAGCCTGATGATCTGGCTCTATTTCACCGAGGGCGTGGTGCGCGCCTGGAGCGACACCAACGGCGTGGGCCAGGTGCTCGCGCTCGTCGAGGTGCTGCTGTGCCTCGTGCTCTTCGCGGCCTGCGCATGGCATGTGCGGCTGCGCCTGCGCCACGCCAAGAACGCTGCCCGCCAACTGGAGGCTTCCGCCCAATGACCACTGCTGCTTCTTCTTCCCTGATCGATCAACTGCGCGCCATCGTCGGCGCGGCGAACGTGCTGAACGAGGGCGACCTCACTGCCTACGAGCAGGACTGGCGCAAGCGCGCGCGCGGCAAGTCGCTGGCCGTGGTGCGGCCCGGCAGCACGCAGCAGGTGGCCGATGTGGTCAAGGCCTGTGCGGCCGCCGGCACCGCCATCATTCCGCAGGGCGGCAACACCGGCTTGGCAGTCGGCTCCATTCCGGACGAGAGCGGCACGCAGGTGGTGCTGAGCCTGCAGCGGCTGAACGCGATCCGCACCATCGACGGCGCCAACCTCACGATGACAGTCGAGGCCGGCTGCATCCTTCAAACGCTGCAGGAGACGGCCGAGAAGGCCGGCTTCCTCTTCCCGCTGAGCCTCGCGGCCGAAGGCAGCTGCACCATCGGCGGCAACCTCGCGACGAACGCGGGCGGCACGCAGGTGGTTCGCTACGGCAACACGCGCGAGCTGTGCCTGGGCCTCGAAGTGGTCACGCCGCAGGGCGAGATCTGGGAAGGCACCAGCGGCCTGCGCAAGGACAACACCGGCTACGACCTGCGCGACCTCGTCATCGGCAGCGAAGGCACGCTCGGCATCATCACCGCCGCGACCATGAAGCTCTACCCGCTGCCGGCCGCGCAGCTCACGGCCTGGGCCGCGGTGCCCTCGCTCGACCACGCGGTCACGCTGCTGGGCCTCGCGCACAAGCACCTGGGCTCGGGCCTCACGGGCTTCGAGGTGATGGGCAAGTTTGCGCTGAGCCTGGTCGACAAGCACATGCCGCAGCTGCGCGTGCCCTTCATCAAGGATGAGGCCGTGCCGTACTGCGTGCTGCTGGAAAACTCCGACAGCGAATCCGAAGACCATGCGCGTGCGCGCTTCGAGGCGCTGCTCGAAACCGCCTTCGAAGACGGCTGCGTCTCCGACGCGGTGGTGGCCGAGAACCTCACGCAGGCGCACCAGCTGTGGCACATCCGCGAGAGCATTCCGCTCGCGCAGGCCGAGGAAGGCCTGAACATCAAGCACGACATCTCGATTCCCGTGTCGCGCATTCCGGCCTTCGTGCAAGAAACCGACGCGCTGCTGGCACGCGAGATCGCCGGCGTGCGGCTGGTGAATTTCGGCCACCTGGGCGACGGCAACCTGCACTACAACGTGCAGGCGCCGGAGAACATCGACACCAAGGCGTTCCTGAAGAACGAGGAAGAGCGCATCAACACGCTGGTGTACGACGCGGTCGAGAAGTTCGGCGGCTCGTTCTCGGCCGAGCATGGCGTGGGCTCGCTCAAGGTCGACAAGCTTGAGAAGCACAAGTCGCCGGTGGCGCTGGAGATGATGCGGGCGATCAAGCGCGGGCTCGATCCGAAGAACATCCTGAACCCGGGTCGCGTGATCCGGGTCTAGCCTGGCGGCCCGCGTTCAGTCGAGCCCGGTCTTCCCTGGTGCCCAGTAGGCCTTGGCCTTGGCCTTGATGCGCCGCGCCTCGACGCCCTGCGCCTTCAGCGCCCGACTCACCTGCTGGATCGACGCGGCCTTGGCGGTCAGCACATAGTGCGTGCTGCCTTCCATGGGCGGCACCATCGCGGCCTGCGGCAACGCCGCGAGAACCTGACCAGTTAGTTTCGACAGCCAGTGGCAAAAGTGGCAAAGGCGGCTCATCCGCGACGCGCCACAGTCATGTCTTCGGCTAACAATTCAGTGATACACTCCAATAAGAATAGTTCTTATTCACCCCTCCCGGGGATTTTCAAAACCAAATGCTTCTGCGGCCAGCTCGCCTCTTCCCACGTGGAAGTCGAGGCGAATCCGTCGGTGCGTTCTGGCGAACGACCCCGGGGTCCATCGTCGATGCTTGCGAGAAGGCGGCCGGATGCGCGACCTCGTTCAGGAACTGGTAGCTCACTATGCGGACTTGCGCCGGCAGCTCACTCGCGACCTGAGAGATCCGCACTACGCGGCCGACATCGCGCAGTCCAGCTTCGAGCGGGTCTATGCGGCATCGCTCAAGACGCGCGGCGGCAATCGCGGCGATGCACTGCCCGATCTGCAGGACGCCGCCTATTCCATCGAATCGCCCCGCGCCCTGCTGTTTCGCGTGGCGCGCAACCTGTGCGTCGACGATGCACGCCGGCGCAAGGTCGCGCAGGAATGGGTCAGCGCGCATGCGGGCATCGGCACGCACCAGACGGCCCAGTCCAGCGAATACGTCGTGGCACAGCAACGGGTGCTGGCGCGGGTGGTCGAAACCATGGAACAACTGCCGCCGCGCCGGCGCGAGGTGTTCCTGTTGTTTCGCGCCTACGGCCACACGCGCGCTGAAATTGCGCAGCGGCTGAACATCACCGAGATGGCCGTGGCCAAGCACCTGCTGCGCGCCACCATCGATTGCTCGCGCGTGTTCGCCGAACTGCGCTCGGAACTGATCGAGCCGCAGGTCGTGCTGAGCCGGCCGGGCTTCGACGCAGCATTGGCCGAAGACTTCTCGTGAGCGGCGGCAGCATGGCGGCAAGCGCTCCTCCGCGCGAACGGCTGATCGAGCGCGCGCTCGCGCTGATCGTCGAAGGAGAGATCGCAACCGGCGAGGCCGCAGGCCAAGCCCGCGCGTTGCTCAACCAGTGGCGCGGCAAATCGGCGGAACATGCGGCGGCCGTGCAGGAGGCACGCGAGCGCTGGGACGCACTCGGCGGCATGGCGAACGACTTGCGCGCGCACTTCGACGAACCCGAAGCCGCGCTGATGGCCAACGCAGCCGCCACTGCCGCCGCATCGACGCACCGGCAGCAGCGCCGCAAGATGCTGCTTTCGGTCGCCGCCTTGCTGGGCACCGGCCTGGTCGCGGGCCGGGGCGTGCAATGGTACTGGCAGCAACCCGTGTTCCGCGCAGCCTACGAAACCCGTACCGCGCAGATGCTGAAGGTGACGCTGACCGACGGCCGCAGCGGCGCGCCCGGCAGCCAGCTCGACCTGGCACCGCAGAGCGCGATCGACGTGGCGCTCTATCGCCAGCACCGCGCCGTCGACATGGCGCACGGCGAAGTGCGCTTCGAGGTGGCGCGCGATGCAGACCGCCCTTTCAGGGTCCGCACGCGCGGCGCCACGATCGAAGTGGTCGGCACCGCCTTTACCGTGCGCGACCGTGGCGGCCCGATCACCGTGGGCGTGGAGCATGGCCATGTGCGCGTGCACATGCCGCCGCGCGACGGGTCCACCGGCGCAGAGGCGGAAGTGATCGATCTGCGCATGGGCGACCTGCTTGAAATCGATGACGGCCGTGCCGCCGCAGTGCGGCAAACCGACACGGCCGCCCTGTCCGCGTGGCGCAATGGCTGGCTCGTCTTCGAGAACACGCCGCTCGGCGACGCTCTGGCCGCGGTCAACAGTTATCGTGCGCGGCCCATCGTCAGTACGAGTTCGCGCGTCGACGCGATGCGGCTGTCGGGCCGTTTCCGCACCAACGATTCCGACGGCCTAGTGGCCGCGCTGCCGACGATCCTGCCTCTGGCGGCCGAACCGCAGCCGGACGGCAGCGTGACCCTGCGAACGCGCTGAGTCCTTCGCCGCGTCAAGCGCCGCGCACATTCCCCACGGGGTGGCCGGACTGCACGAGGCCCCATTCCGCCAGCGCGATGTCGAGCGCGCGCAGGTGCCGTGGGTCTTTCCCAAGCCACTGGGCCAGCTCCTCTGTGTTCTGCAAAGTCGGCGAGGCGTGCATGCAAGCGAAAAGCGACGCCGCGGTGCGGACGCATTCATCGGGCACGAGGCAGTGCGCGGCCAACCCGGCGCGCCTCATTCGAGTCCGCCCGTGGGCGGATGAAAATTCCTGCGGCGGCTGACGACCAGGGCGGCGCCCGCCAGTGCCCAAAGGCGCAGGGCACGGTCGAATGCGGGCGGATGCGCCTGGTCTTCCCGCAACCAGTGCGTCAGCTTCAACGCGCCCGTGCGGCATGGATTCTCTCGGAGGTCCATATAGAGACGCCATGCGGTCTCCTCGGCGGACGGCGCCTCCGGATGGTTTTGCGGGGCCACTGCTACTCCAGGCGCTGTGTTGTTGATCCAGGGGGATGATCGTCGAGGCCGATGCGCACCGGGAAATGCCGGCGCGCAGGCGTCTAGAGAAAAAGACGATCCGCGGCCCCGAATGTTCAAGGAGGCCGGCCCAGCGATGCAGGGCCACGAGCGTCAAACGCATTCAGTATGTCCTTCGGCTGCTGCGGCGCTCGTGCACCGGGCCTGCTGCCATCCGCCGCCCATTGCACGGTAGAGCGAAACCCGTGCCTGCAAGCGCGCCATGCGCAACTGGACCGCCAGGTCCTGCGCGGCATACAGGGTGCGCTGCGCGTCGAGCAAGGTCAGCAGTGTCTCGGCGCCCGCACGGTAGCGGGCCTCCGACAGTTCTGCCGCGCGGCGCGCCTCGGCCAGTTCGGCGCCTTGCGCCGTTGCCTGTGCATCGATGGCCGACACGCCGTTCAGCGCAGTCTCCGCATCCGCGAACGCACCGACGATCGCGCCCCGATAGGCGGCCAGCAATTCCTCGCGCTTCGCCTCGGCCAGGCGTTGGCCGCCCGCCAGTCGCCCTCCATCGAAGACCGGCGCGGTCAGGCCGGCAGCCAGGCTGTAGAGCGGGTTGTCGAAGAGCCTGCCGAAGCGGCTCTCTCCGGTGCCTACCGTGGCACTCAGAGACACAGTGGGCAGCAGCGCGGCGCGCGCCGCCAGCACGTTGGCATCGGCCGCAGCCAGATGCGCCTCCGCGCGTGCGATGTCCGGGCGCCGCACCAGCAATGCAGAAGGCGCACCCGCGCCCGCGCCGATGACGGGAACCTGAAGCGCATCGAGCCGCGGCCCCCGCAGTTCGAACGCCGGCGCCGCAGTGCCCAGCAGCAACGCCAGTGCGGTCTCGGCGTCACCCGCCTGCTGATGCAGCGCTGCGAGCGCACGTTGCTGCGCGGCCACCAGACCGCGCTGCTGTGCAAGATCAAGCGGAGACACCGCGCCGGCGCGGCTGCGGGACTCCACCAGCGCCAGCACGCGGCGCGCGTTGTCGAGGTTGCGCGCGGCTATTTCGGTGCGTTCGCGCAGGGCCAGCGCCAGCAGCCAGGTGGCGGCAACATCGGCCGTCACAGTGAGCCGCACCGTGTCGCGGTCGAAGGCGCTTGCGCGCAAGCCTTGCAGCGCTTCGTCGCGCAGCGCGGCATCGCGACCCCACAGGTCGAGTTCATAGCTGGCGGCAAAACCCGCGGCATAGGTGCTGCCGGCAACCGTGGCGTTGCCACCCAGGCGGCCCTCGCGGCTGGCGCCGAGAGTGCCCGTCACCTGCGGCCGCAGCGCCGCGCCGGCGATGCGCGCCCGCGCGTCGGCCTGCCGCACCCGCGCGACAGCAGCCGCGAGATCGTTGCTTTGCGATTGCGCGCGCGCAATCAGTGCATCGAGTTCCGTGCTGCCGAAACTGCGCCACCACTGCGCTTCGACCGGACCCGTGTCGCCGAGTACCTGCGCATGACGCCATGCAGAGGGAAGCCCCACCGCGCGCTCGGCGCGATCGCCATGCAGCGCGCAGCCCGATGACAGCGCCGCGCACAACAAGGCCGCCCACCAGCCGCATCCGGAACGCGTTCGCAGCAACACAGTCATTCCCCCGCCAGCGCCACCACAGGGTCCAGCCGCGCAGCGTTGCGCGCCGGCATGAACCCGAAGATCACGCCCGTCAGCACCGCGCAGCCGAACGCACCCACGCTCGCCGCCAGCGAGAACAGCACCGGCACGCCGGCCAGCATCAGCCCCACGACAATGCCCAGCCCGGCAACGACGCCCACGGTGCCGCCCACCGAAGTCACCAGCACCGCCTCGGTCATGAACTGCCGCAGGATGTCCCGCTGGCGCGCCCCCGTCGCCACGCGAATGCCGATTTCGCGCGTGCGCTCGCGCACCGTCATGAGCATCACGTTCATCACGCCGATGCCGCCCACGATCAGCGACACGATGGCAATCAGCCCCAGCATCAGCGTCATTGCGCGCGCGGTCTCGGTCTGCACGCGCAGCGCCTCGACGCGGTTCCATATCAGCACGTGGCGCCCGGCCTGCTGCCGTTCGAGCTGCGCCTCGATGGCGGTGGCCGTTTCCTGCGCCTTGTCGATGTCGCGCACCTGCACCGCAAGCCACGTCGGGTGAGGATGGCCGTAGACGCGTGTGGCCGCGGAAGACAGCGGCACCACCACCCGGTCGTCCTGGTCCTCGCCGTTGGTGGCGCCCTTCGAAGCTAGCACGCCGACGACCTGGAACGGCACCTTGTCCACCAGGATGTCCTGTCCGACGGGGTCCTGCCCGTCGGCGAACAGGCGCTGGCGCACCGTCTCGCCGATCACCGCAACCTTGGCGATGCGCCGTTCGTCCTCGGCGTCGAACATCACTCCCCGACTCACGCCCCAGCCGAGCACTCGCGAGAAATCGACCGTGGCGCCGCCGCCCTCGGTGAGGTGGTCGATATTGCCGCGGCGCACGACCACCCTGTCCTCGATGTAGGGCGCGACGCCTTCGACATTGGGCAGCGCGCGAACGGCCAGCGCGTCGTCCAGCGTGAGCGGCGCGCTCGGGTTGCGCAGGCTGGCGAGCTGCACGGAAACGAACATGGTGCGGGTGCCGAAGGTCTCGAACTGCGCCATCACCTTGCGCTGCGAGCCGCCGCCGACCGCCAGCATCACGATGACCGAGGCCACGCCGATCACTATGCCCAGCAGCGTGAGCCCGGTGCGGAACCGGTTGCTCCACATCACGCGCCATGCGGCCCGTGTCGCCTCGCGAATGTCGGCAGGCAGCGAGGCGCCGCCAGTGACCGACGGACGACTGAAGACCGGGGCCGGTACGGCAGCGATTGCCGCCGCGCCTTCGCTGGTGTGTTCACCCGAGTCCGCCACGATGCGCCCGTCTCGAATCTCGATGATCCGCCGCGCCTGCGCGGCCACCGAGCGGTCGTGCGTGATGAGGATGATGGTGTGGCCCGCATCTGCCAGTTCGTGCAGCAGCGCCATCACTTCGGCGCCGCTCTTGCTGTCGAGCGCGCCGGTGGGCTCGTCGGCCAGGATGATGCGCCCGCCGTTCATCAGCGCCCGCGCGATGGCCACGCGCTGCTGCTGCCCGCCCGACAGCTGGTGCGGGCGATGGTCGAGCCGCGCGCCCATGTCCAGCCGTTCGAGCAGCGCAGTGGCACGCGCACGCCGCTCGGCCTCCGGCATGCCGGCATAGAGCGCGGGAATTTCCGTGTTCTCGCGCGCCGACTCGCTGGGCACCAGGTGGTAGCCCTGGAAGACGAAACCGAAGGCCTCGCGGCGCAGCCAGGCGAGCGCGTCGGCATCGAAGCTGGCCACGTCCTGGCCGTCGAACAGGTAGCGTCCGGCGCTCGGCCGATCGAGGCAACCCAGGATGTGCATCAGCGTGGACTTGCCTGAGCCCGAAGCACCGACGACGGCCACGAACTCACCCGCGTACAGGCGCAACGAGATGCCATGCAGCACGGTCGTTGCCGGGCTGCCCGCCCCTGCTTCCTTGCCGCCCCGTCCACCGCGCCCGCCGTACGACTTGCGAATGTCCTGCAGCTCGATCAGCGGCCGCGGCGCATCGCCCGGCGCATGCGCCGCGGTCGTCATGGCTTCGAAGCCCTGGCGGCGATGACGATGCGGTCTCCGGCCTGCGCGCCTTCCAGCACCTGCGCGGCGAGCCGGTTGCGCACCCCGACGCGCAGTTGCCGGACCTCGACCTTGCCATCGGGGCGAAGCACGCGCGCCGTGAAGCGGTCGCTGCTGCCGGCCACCGGCACCAGCGCGGCAAGCGGCACCGAAAGCGCGTCCTTCTCGGCGTATTCGACGAAGGCGACCTTGGCCGTCATCTGCGGCATGAGCTCGCCGTCGGCGTTGTCGACATCGAACAGCGCCGTATAGACCACCACCTTGCTCGCTGCAGCGGAAGGCTTGGCGCTGCTGTCGCTGCCCGTCTTGCTCTCGGGCACTGGCGGCGCGGGCAGCAGCTGGCGCACGTGGCCCTGCCAACGGCGCTGGCTCTCGCCGAGCGTGGTGAAGTAGACCGGCATGCCGGTCTTGATGCGCCGCACGTCGGCCTCGGAAACCTCCGACCACACCGTCATCGAAGACAGGTCTGCAATGCGCAGCACATTGGGCGTCTGGTAGGTCGCGTTCAGCGTCTGGCCCTCGCGCGCCTCCACCGACACGACGGTGCCGGCCATCGGCGCGTAGATGCTGGTGTAGCCGAGGCGGGCCTCGTCGGCCTTCAGCGTCGCCTGGGTCTGTGCGATCTGCGCCTCGAGCTGTCTAACGCGCGCACCGGCCGACGCCAGCGCGGCTTGCGCGGCCTGCACGTCCTCGTCCCGCGTGGCGCCGTCGGCAGCCATCTGGCGTTGCCTCGCATGCTGCTGCTGCGCCAGCACGTGCTGGGCCTGCTGGTCGTCGCGCTGTGCGCGCAGCCCGGCCAGCGAGGCACGGCCCGCGTCGACCGTGGCCCGCTGCACGCTGGGATCGATCTCCACCAGCAACTGCCCCCGCTTGACGACGTCGCCCGGCTGCACATGCAGCCGAAGAATCTGCCCGGAGACCTGCGCACCCACGTCCACGTAGTGCCGCGGCTGCAGCACCCCGAGTGCCGAGACGCTGGACTCGATGGTGCCGCGCACCACCGGCACGGAGTCGACGTCCATCGCCTCGCCTCTTCCCCAGAGCAACCCCGCTCCGGCCGCCGCGCAAAGGGACACGAGCACCGCGGCGACCGCACGGCGGCGCCAGGCGCCTTGACGCAAATCACTCACGCCGGCTCCTCGTCAAGCGGCAAGGCGCTGCGCGCGCGGGCGAGCCCGGAAGCCCACGAGCGGCAGCATCCTGCCGTGCTCGCGCGACGACTGGTCCTCGCTCGACGATTCCCCTGTGGACCGGTGCTGGCAGGACGAACAGGAGCCGTGGATCTGCACGTCGAAGGTGCCCGCCAGCGGGAGGCCCTTGCTCTGGGCCACGCGCACCAGCGCTTCGTGAAGCTCGCGGTCCTGCACCTCGGTGAACGTGCCGCATCCATTGCAGCGCATGCGCACGCTCAAGGCATCGGCATTCGCACCGGGCGCGGCGTAGCGGAACACCGCCAGCGCACCGCCGCGGCTGCGCGCCCATTCGCGCTCGATGAGCCCCGAATGTTCGAACTCCTTGAGGACGCGGTAGACCGTGGTCAGGCTGGCCGAGGTGCCGCGCAGCAGCATGCGGCGAAAGACCTCTTCACCGCGCTGCCATTCGCTGCCCGCGTCCGCCAGCGTCTGGAGCACGCACAGCCGGACCACGGACGGCCGGATTCGCGCCGCCCGCAACTGCGACATGAACACTGGCCGCTGCGTATCGTTGGTTTGCGGGCCGTCGTTCATGCAGCAAGACTCTCCAGGTGGGCGCGGGGCCGGTCGTCCGCGATGCGGCCGGCGCTCATGGTGATGACACGGTCGGCCAGGTGGAAGTAGCGGTCGTCGTGCGAGATCACGACCAGCAGGTGCCCCTTGGCACGCAGCTCGGGCAGCAGCTCGGTATAGAACAGGTGGCGGAAGGTCGGGTCCTGGTCGGCGGCCCATTCGTCGAACACCAGCACCGGGCGCCCTTCGAGGTAGGCATGCACCAGCGCCAGTCGCTTGCGCTGGCCGGTCGACAGGTCGGTGGTGGTGAACGCACCGTTCTTCAGGCTCACCTTGTGTGCGATTTCCAGGCGCTCCAGGTAGGGCAAGGCGCGCTGCGGCAGCACCTGCATGCTAGCCTCGCCCTGCTCTTCATCCGGGCCGGCTGCGAGGTCCTCGAACAGGTAGAAGTCGGAAAACACCGTGGTGAAGAGCTGGCGGTAGTCGTCGCGGCGCTCGGGGCCCACCGGGGTGCCGTCGATTGCCACCTCGCCTTGGTGCGGCGCGTAAAGGCCGAGCAGCAGCTTGATGAGCGTGGTCTTGCCGGAGCCGTTGTCGCCCACCACGAACACCATCTCGCCGCGGCGAAGCCGCAGGTCGATCGGCCCGAGCGCAAAGGCCTCGCCGCCCTCGGGCGCATCGAAGGCGTAACGCACGCCGCGCAACGCGATCTCATGCTCGAACTTCAGCTCGCTGCCGGCATGGCCAACGTGCAGGTGCGGCTCCGGCGTGGCGAAGCGCGCCGACAGGTCGGCAATGCGCCGGAATGCGACCCGCGCGCGCCCGACGGCAGGCAAGGCACCGGCGATCTGGTCCATCGGCCCCTTGAGGAACAGCAGCACCAGCACGAAGCCGCTGAGCACCGCGGGCTCGGTCGGGCGGAACGATGCCCAGCCCAGGATCAGCGCGATCAGCAGGAAGAACAGGCCCGAACCGAATGCGGCGGCAATGACGAAGGTGTTGATCGCACGCCCGTTGACCGTGCGGATGTTGTCGACGATGCGCTCGATCTGCCCGCCGAACATGCGCTGGCGGCGCACGCGGTGCATGCGCAGCTCCTTGGCGCCCTCGCTGATCGCGCGGTAGGCCTTGTGCAACTGGTCTTCATGCTCGCGCGCCTTCCAGAAACCGCTCACCCCGCGGAACTGCGCCATGGCCTGCACCGTCGCGCCGATCGCCAGCGCCACCAGCAGCACACCGAACAGCGGCAACGACAGGTAGGCCAGGTAGGCCAGGCAGCCGAGCGCCGTGACGCAGGCGATCAACGTCGCGGACAGCGCGAACGCCACGTCGCTGACCATGTCCACATCCTGCGATAGCACCGGCATCAGCCGGTGGGTGCGGTAGCGCTCCAGCGCGTCGATGGGTGCCGAAAGGATCTTCTGCGCCAGGCTCTTGCGGACCTGCGCGACCACCCGCTGGCCGACGAAGTTGGTCGAGACATCGGACACCATGCGCCCGAACAGCGCCACCGCGCACAGCCCGATGAACATCAGCAGCAGGCCGCCGGACAGACCACCCTGCCGGTTGAGCACCTGGTTGATGGTGCTCAGCAGCGCGACCGTGGCCGCGCCCGCGCCGATGCCCGTGACCGCCGACAGCAGGATCCACGGCAGAAACGGCTTGAGCAGGCGTGCGAACTCGCCGTCGGGAGCGGGGGCAGTTGTCATGCAAGAACTCTTTCCGCCCTTGGGCGACTGGGGTCCGGCGGCATGGGCAAGCCCTGCCGCCGGACGCGAAACGGATGGATGCACCCCTGCCGCGCCAGCTGGGCTACAGGGCTGCGGGCGGCAACGGACCGCCTGTACCCCACTTGACGGGTGGCCCGCGCAAATGTTCACGCCGCGCGGCATGAACACCTGCGCGGCCCATCCGTCCTAGCTTCATGCCCCCTGCAAACCGCTGCACCGCCGGCGCCCCCTCTTTCGCGACGACGCCATGATCGCCATGCTGGAACCCCTGTTCCAGGGCAACCTGGCGCCGCACGGCGAGGCGCTGCAGTGCGCGCCGCAACCGCCCGCGGGCGCGCTGCGCGTTGCCGACCTGGTGCATTCACCCGAACTGCTGGGCCGTGTGCTGCGTCTGCATGCGTCGCACCTGGGGGTCGAGGGCAAGGACCTGCGCGCAGTAGCTTCAGCCTGGAGCCTGGACTACCTCGGCATGCTGCTGCCGCCGGTCGCGGCCGCCGCCAGCGTACTGCAGCATGGGTTTCCCGTTGCCGCCGACCAGGTCTGGGTGCGCTTCGGCCCGCATGCCCACCCACTGAGCTTTCACATTCGCGAGCTGGGCCAGCCGCAACGCGGCGCGACCACCGAGGAACGCTACTCGGCGCTGCTGCGGCAGCACCTGGAGCCGCTGTTCTCGGCGCTGTGCCGCCTGACGGGCATCGCCGCCAAGATCCTCTGGGGCAACGCGGCGCGCAACCTCGAACCGGTGCTCGACCAGGCGCTTGCGTTGACCGGCGGGTCGCCGCCGATCGCCGGCGACAGGCAGCAGTTGCTGCACAACCCCGCCTGGCCGGCATGGAGCAATCCCCTGCCCGGGCGGCAACGCGAAATCCGCGTGCGCCTAGAGGGTCGCGAGCGGACCGTGAAGCTGCACCGCCAGTGCTGCCTCTTCCATCTGTTGCCACGCGAAGGCTACTGCGGCGCCTGCCCTCTGTCGCCGGCGCACCGCTGACAACGCCATCACGTCATCAAGTCATCACTTCTTCCATCCACCCACCCATCGAGCGCATATCCATGTCCAAGGCAAAACTCGTCTACATCATGTCCCTGAGGAATGCGGCCGCCGACAAGGCTGGCCAGTACATCGACTACAAGGGCGGGCAGCGCTACATGAAGTCCCCGCTGGAGTACCTGGCCGAGGCACTCGAGCGCACGCCGCTGGGCGATGCCTACTCGCTGGAGGCCGTGCTCTTCGACGACGACGAAGGCTCGCCGCGCGACCGCCAGGCGCTGCAGGACTACGGCTTCGGGTTCGACCCGGCCCGCCAATGGATCTACCCGGGCGATCTGCAGGTGCAGGGCCGCCGGGCCAACGACATCTTCCACAACGTGCCGTCGACCTACCGGCGGCTGCCGCTGGACGCGGCCGCCGAGCGCGCAGCCGGAAAGAAGGAGTTCGAGCAACACCTGCTCGAGCGGCTCACCGCGCTGGAGGCCGACCTTGTCGTGCTCGACGGCCTGCTGGTGATCCTCGACCAGCTGGCGCGCCCCGAAAGCCCCTTCTTCCGCCGGATCGTGAACATCCATCCGGGCATCACGCGCCTGGAGTCGCCCTTCGAGCGCCGCGGCGCCTGGGCCACGCTCGACGCGCTGTACGGCGCCAAGGGCCAGCGGGTGGTCGACTGGCGCACGCGCGAGACGGTCGCGATCGAGCCGGTGCTGAAGACCGGCGCCTCCTTCCACTACGTGGACACCGGCATCGATTCGGGCGAAGTCATCTTCGACGTGCTGGGCACCGACATCGACCCCACGGACACCATCCTCGAGCTGCGCTGGAACAACTTCAACCGCAGCCTCTTTCCCGCGCTCCACCAGGGCCTGGCCCTGATGGCCGAGACCGTGGAAGCGTGAACATCCCGCGCCGCCGAGCGTCTTCTTACACACGGCCCAGGGTGGGCTGCCGCATGCGGCGCGCCGCCCTCCACCACAGGAGTTGATTTCAATGCCACACGTCCATGATCTGGTCGGGATCGGGTTCGGCCCGTCCAACATCGCCCTGGCCATCGCCCTCGACGAGAAGCGCCATGCCGGCCGGCCGCTCGATGCACTGTTCATCGAGAAGCAGCTGAGCTTCGCCTGGCACCCGCACATGCTGCTGGACCACGCGCACATGCAGATCTCCTTCCTGAAGGACCTAGCGACGCTGCGCAACCCGACCAGCCGCTTCACCTTCATCAACTACCTGCACGAAAAAGGCCGGCTGACCGACTTCGCCAACCTGAAGAGCTTCTTCCCCAGCCGCCACGAGTTCAACGACTACCTCTCGTGGGCCGCCGAGCAGTTCGAAGACGCCTGCGCCTACGGCGAGGAGGTCTTCGAGGTGCTGCCCGAAGAAAAGGGCGGCGAAGTGGCCTTGCTGCGCGTGCGCTCGCGCAACCATGCGGGCAAGCTGGTCGAGCGGCTCACCCGCAACCTCGTGGTCAGCATCGGCGGCATGGCGAACATCCCCGACGGCTTTCGCGCACTCCGGAACGACCCGCGCGTCTTTCATTCGAGCAGCTACCTGCAGGACATCGCACGGCTGCCGGACGCCCGCCGCATCGCCGTGGTGGGCGCGGGGCAGAGCGCGGCCGAGATCTTCATGGACCTGCAGGGCCGGCCCGGCGCGCCGCAAGTCGACCTCGTCACGCGCTCGCGCTCGATCCGCCCGGCCGACGACAGCCCCTTCGTGAACGAGATCTTCAACGCCGAGTTCACCGACTACACCTTCAGCCGCTCCGACGAGGAGCGCGCCGCGCTGCTCGACGAGTTCTGGCACACCAACTACGCTGTGGCCGACCTGGAGCTGATCCAGCAGATCTACAAGGCCTTCTACCAACAGCGGGTGACCGGCGGCAACCGCCTGCGCTTCCTGCGCCGGCACGACATCCGCAACGTCACGGCCGACGACCAGGGCGTGCACCTGGCGCTGTGGGACCAGAACGCCCTGCGCGAGCACACCGTGCGCTACGACGCCGTGGTGCTCGCCACCGGCTATGTGCGGGAGCACCACAAGGCTCTGCTCGCGCCGCTGGCGGGCTACCTCGGCAGCTACGAGGTCGACCGGCACTACCGCGTGCTGGCCACGCCCGACTTCCATCCGGCCATCTACCTGCAGGGCGCCTGCGAGGATTCGCATGGCCTGAGCGACACCCTGCTGTCCGTCACCTCGGTCAGAACCGGCGAAATCGGCAGTGCCCTGCTGGCCACGCCGGCCGGCGCGGCAGTGCACCTCCGGCCGGAACCCGAGGCCGTCCAGACCTGAAATTCCGGCGCCGGACCCCGGCGTACTAAAGAATTGTGAAGGGGGAGTGTCTCTGTTTGATGAGTTCGAACGTCTTACTCATAGATGCGCCAGAGACCGGAAGTTGGGCCGGCATCCGCACCTGAATGTGAATGCGTCGTAATTCAAAAAACTGGAGTTGTTCTTTTATGCGTCCCCTGCCTCGTCAACATCTGCTGAATGCCGCGCTTGCCGCGGCGTTCGGTTCCGTTCTCACCGTCTGGGCCCCGCTGGCTTCAGCGCAAGCGCAGGCTTCCGGCCAGGCCGCGACGCAGGTGTTCGACGTGAAAGTGCCGTCGCAGGCGCTCGGCGCAGCGCTCAACGAGCTCTCGCGCCAGACCAGCGTGCAGGTGTTCGCTGCCGGCGAGGTGGTCGCGGGCACGAACTCGCGCGCCGTGCAAGGCAAGCTCACGGTCGACCAGGCCCTGGGCCAGATGCTCGCCGGCACCTCGCTCGAAGCAACGCGCGCCGCCAACGGCAGCTTCACGATCCGCCGCACCGCCGACCTTCCCAGTTCCCAGGGCACGCTGCCCGCGGTGCAGGTGGTGGCCAACGCCGACGAATCGCCCACCGGCCCGGTCACCGGCTACGTGGCCCGCCGCAGCAGCACGGCCACCAAGACCGACACGCCGGTGCTCGAGGTGCCGCAATCGATCTCCATCATCGGCCGCAATGAAATGGAGGCACGCGGCGCGCAGGACGTCATGGAGGCCATTCGCTACACGCCTGGCGTCACAACGAGCACGTACGGCCCCGACAACCGCGGCTGGGAATACATCCTGCTGCGGGGCTTCAGCACTTCCGCCAACGGCGTCTATCGGGACGGGCTCGCCCAGCCGGCGTTCGGCCCCACCTACTACCTGAGCGAACCGTATGGGCTGGAGCGCGTGGAGGTGTTGCGCGGCCCGTCGTCGATGGTGTTCGGCCAGGGCGACGCAGGCGGCATCGTCAACCGCGTGAGCAAGGAGCCGACCGGGGAGAAGAGCCGCGAAATCGAACTCCAGTACGGCAGCTACCAACGCAAGCAGCTGGCGTTCGACCTCGGCGACAAGATCGGCAACAACACCGACCTGAGCTATCGCCTGGTTGGCGTAGGCCTGGACAGCAACGACCAGGACAGATACCCCGACGGCCACAAGCTGAACCACACGCGCACCTACATCGCGCCTTCCGTGCGCTGGCAGCCCAATGCAACGACCTCGTTGACCGTCTTTGCGGAATACCTCAAGAACAACACGGCTGAAGACCCGTACTACCTCACCCAGAACTACGTTCTCTACCCCGTGAAGGTGGGCGACTACAGCTTCGGCCAGCTCAAGCAGAAGCAGGCCGCCATCGGCTACCGCTTCGAAACGGCCCTGAACGACACCTGGACCCTCCGCCAGAACTTCCGCTACAGCAGGATCGACTTGAACCGGCGGGCAGTCTGGGCCGGCTCGCTCGGCGATGACCAGCGCACGCTCTCCCGCGTTGCCAGAAGCTGGAACGACCCCGTGAACCTGGCAACGCTCGACACCAACGTGCAGGGCAAGCTGCAGTACGGCTCCGTCCAGCACACGGTGCTGCTCGGTTTCGACTACACCGACCAGAACGGCAAGCAGCGGCGTTTCCGCGGCGCGGCACCAGACCTCGACGTGCTCGCACCCGTCTACGGCCAGGCCGTGGCGATGCCCACCATCCCGGTGACCGATCTGTCGCAGTCGACACGCCAGATCGGCATCTACGCCCAGGACCAGATCAAGTTCGGCGACAAATGGGTCTTCACCGTCGGTGGCCGCCAGGATCAGGTACGCCAGAGCACCAGCAACTACCTGAGCGAGACCTTCACCCGGAAATCGGACAGTGCGTTCAGCGGCCGGGCAGGCCTTACCTACCTGCTCGGCAACGGCTGGGCGCCCTACATGAGCTACACCACGTCCTTCCTGCCCAACAGCGGCGTCGACGCGAACAACCAGCCCTTCGATCCCAGCCGCGGCAAGCAGGTCGAGGTCGGCGTCAAGTTCCAGCCCGAAGGCACGCGCACCCTGTTCACCGCCGCGGCTTTCGACCTGCGCAAGACAAACGTGGTCACCTACGACCCGGCGACCTCCGAGGGGCGCCAGATCGGCAAGCAGCGCTCACGCGGCATCGAGCTGGAGGCCAAGGGCGAGCTCGCACCGGGCCTGAACATCGCGGCCGCCTACACCTGGCTGGACATGAAAGTGCTCGCCAGCGCCGATCCGGACGAAGTCGGCAAGATCCCGCCGCTCGTGCCCAAGCAGTCCGCCTCGGTGTGGCTCGACTACACCCTGGGCAACGGCCTGGGCTTCGGCGGCGGCGTGCGCTACATCGGCAAGCGGCAGAACGACGAGTACAACACCACGTTCGAACGCGGCGTGACGCTCGTCGATGCGGCCGTGCACTACGAAACCGGTCCGTGGCGCTTCGCGCTCAACGTCTCCAACCTGGCGAACAAGAAGTACAACTCGATCTGCTACCACGGCGAGTGCTACCAGGGCACCCTCCGCACGGCGACCCTGACTGCCCGGTACAAGTTCTGATCTGTCCATCCCCCCGCATGAATGCGGGGGGCAGGCCATCCATCAGCGATCAGCGCGCGCCTGCTGTTTCCCTGTTTTGCGCATCGCACATGGCTGCATGCAGATGGCTCAACATCGCAGCGTGGCGCACGATGCCCTGATGGTCGGCATCCACTTCGACTGAAGCACGCGCTTCGCCGTCGAACTGCGACAGAAGCGCGGTCTTCTCTGCAACCGCTCTCCCCTTCTTCCACCAGAAATGCGGCGCCACGTTCAAGCGCGGGAATGCGGTGATCTTTTCCGTGATCGCGTTCATGCGCCGGGTTGCAACGATCCCCTGGACGATGTCGGCCGTCTTCATGCTCATGCCGGCCGCGGCCACGATTTCTTCGACAGCGTCGCGCACGGCATCGTCCGATGCTGAGCGGATCGGTTCGAACCTGTCGAGCATCGCGTTGACGGCTTCGCGGCCCATGCTGCCGTTCGCGGTGTCCAGAACGAAATCGCGGAAATCCTGGTACCAGCCGTCCGGATCGAAGCTCTCGTCCAGCAGGAAACTGTCGACCATGCCGAGGAAGGCGACGTCCACGCCCTCCTGCTCCAGCAGGCTGGCGACATGCACCGCAACAACCGCCCCCAGTGACCAGCCGACGATGCCAACGGCACCTTGCGGCCGCGTCTTGCGGATGAGATCGACGTAGTACCGGGCCATCTGCCCGATGGACTCCAGTCCGGTGATGTCGTCCGTGTAGCTCAGGCCGTAGACGGCACGCGAGTCTTCCAGGTAGCGCGCCATCGGCCGGTAGTCGACCGGATGGCGCAGCCCGGGCGGCACGCAGAAGAGCGGCATCGCTTCTGCCGGCCCGGCATACGCGTTCAGCAACTGGACGGGCTGCGGAGTCGCTCCGATGTCCAGCTGTGCAACCAGCCTGGCGATCGTCTGTTTCTGAAGCAGGTCCTGCAGGGAGATCTTCACGCCCAACGCACGGGACTTGTTGATCCTGGCCAGCAGCTTGAGCGCAACGAGAGAATCGCCGCCGAGCTCGAAGAAGTTGTCGTGGCGCCCCACGTGCGGCACACCCAGCACCTGCCCCCAGATCGCTGCCAGCGCGCCCTCCACCAGCCCCTGCGGCTCTTCGCCTGCCCGGGCCTCCCCGAACTCCGGCGCCGGCAACGCCTTGCGGTCGACCTTGCCATTGGCGTTCAGCGGCAATGTGTCCAGCACCACCAGCGCCGCCGGCACCATGTAGTCCGGTAACGCCCCGGCAAGACGTTCACGCAACACGGTTGTCTCGATGGCTTGCCCGGCGTGGGCAGAGACATAGCCCACCAGCCGGGCCCCGCTCGCGGCATCTCGTGCCACCACCACCGCTTCGCGCACTTCGGGCTGCGCCAGGAGTTGCGCCTCGATCTCGCCCAGCTCGATGCGGAAGCCCCGCACCTTCACCTGGTGATCGATGCGCCCCAGGTACTCCAGTTGGCCTTCCGCATTCCAACGCACGAGGTCGCCCGTGCGGTACAGCCGGGCCCCATCTTCCGTCGCGATAAAGCGCTCTGCAGTAAGGCCCGCCCTGTTGAGATAGCCGCGTGCAAGGTTGACCCCGCCCAGGTACAACTCTCCCGCCGCTCCTGCAGCTACCTGGTTGAGTTCCGCATCCAGCACATACGCCTGGGTGTCGCTGATGGGTCGTCCGATCGGCACCTGGCTGCGCCCGTCGTCCCGGCAGGTCCAGTGCGTCACGTCGATGGCTGCCTCGGTCGGACCGTAGAGATTGCACAGCACTGCCTGCGGCAGCCGCCTGAACACTTCGTTCTGTGCTTCGGCCGACAGGGCCTCGCCACTGCACACAATGCGCCGCAGACTGGTGCAGGCCTCGATGCCCTCGTGGGCCAGAAAGGCCTGCAGCATCGAGGGCACGAAGTGCAGGATCGTGACCCGGTGCTGCCCGATCAAGGTTCGCAAACGTGCCGGGTCGCGGTGGTCGCCCGGAAGAGCAACCGCCAGGCGGGCGCCGAACATCAAGGGCCAGAGAAACTCCCACACCGACACGTCGAAGCTGAAGGGAGTCTTCTGCAGCACGGTGTCGTTGGCGCCGAGTGCATAGGCTTGCTGCATCCAGGCAAGGCGGTTGTACAAGGCGCCATGACGGTTGGCGGCGCCCTTCGGCTTGCCGGTGGAGCCGGAGGTGTAGATGACGTAGGCGAGGTTCTCGCCGTTCAACGCAATCTGCGGATCGGCCCCGGATTCAGCACGAACGTCCAGCGCGTCTAACGACAGCACCTGCACAGCCTCGGCGCCCGGCACGGTGAGATGGCTCTGCGTCAACACCAGTCCGATGCCGCTGTCGGCCACCATGTAGGCCAGCCGCTCCGCCGGGTAGTCCGGGTCCAGCGGCACATACGCACCGCCTGCCTTCAGGATCGCCAGGATTCCCACCACCATCTCGATGGAGCGCTCCACCGCGATGCCCACCTTCGCCTCGGGCCTTACGCCAAGGCCGATCAGATGATGTGCGAGGCGGTTCGCCCTCGCGTTGAGCTGCGCGTAGCTCAGCGTCTCTTCGCCGAAGCTCAGGGCCGGCGCATCCGGGGTTCGTTGGACTTGCCTCTCGATCAGCCGATGCACCGGTGTCGCGTCTTCATGGCGCTGCGTGTTCACACTCCACGCCACGAGTTGCGCGCGCTCCGCCGCGCTGCAAAGATCGACGCCCGAAAAGGCTTGGCCGGGATCGACCGTCAACGCCTCGAGCAGGCGCACGTACCAGCCTGCCAGCCGCGCCACGGTCGCCTCGCCGAAAAGGCCCGTGTTGTATTCGATCTGCGCGTGCGCCCGCGTCGGTTCGATGAAGAAATCCAGTGACAGGTCGAACTTGGCGCTCGCATTGCGGGCACCGATCTCCTCCGTGCGCGCATCGCCGAACGCGAGGCCGGCAGCGCTGTCGCCCATCTGCACGCCGAACATCACCTGGAACAACGGGTTGCGCGACGCGTCGCGCTTCACGTTGCGGCTGGCCAGCAGCGCCTTGAGCGGAAGGTCCGCATGCTCCAGCGCGGACAACGAATCGCGCCGCACCCGTCGGCAGATTTCGAGCAACGTGGCGCGCGGCTCCAGCCGCGCCCGAAACACCTGGGTCGTGATGAAAAACCCGACCAGATCGCGTACCTCGTCGCGATGGCGACCGGCATTGGCCACGCCGACGGCAAAGTCGTTCTGGCCGCTGTACCAGCCCAGCAGCATCTGCCAGGTCGCGAGCAGGACAACGAAGGGCGTGCACTTTTCCGAGCGGCAGAACTTCTGCAACGCCACTGCCAGTGCGGGCTCCAGCTCGAAGCGATGCACGGCACCGTCGAAGGTCTGCCGCGAGGAACGAACCCCGTCCAACGGCAGTTCCAGCGGCGGTACATCGGCACCCAGATGGGTGTTCCAGTAGTTCAGCTGCGTCGCCAGGGCCTCGCCCTGCAGGCGTTCCCGCTGCCACAGTGCGTAGTCGGCGTACTGGACCGGCAAGGCCGGCAGCCGAACGGCCGCGCCCGCGGCCAATGCCAGGCGGTAGGCTGAAGCGAGGTCTGCCGCGAGGATAGGGTTGGACCAGGCATCCGACACGATGTGATGCAGGCAGACCGTCAGCACATGCTCTTCGTCCGACAGCCGGATCAACCTCGCCACCAGCGCGGGCGCGGCGCCCAGGTCGAACACGTGCAGGGCCATCCCGCTCGTCAGCGCATCGACACGCGCCTGTCGCACGGCCCCGGACTCCAGGGACAGGTCGAACCGCTCCAGCACGAACGTCACGTCTTGCGCCATCTGCTGCATGGGAACGCCGTCTTTCTCGAAGAAGCGGGTACGCAGGATGCCGTGGCGATCGATCACGGCCTGGAACGCCCGCTCGAGCGCATCCGCATCCAGCGGGCCCTGCAGGCGGAGCATCCTCGGCAGGTTGTAGGCCGTCAGCCCGGGCTCCAGGCGCTGCAGGAACCAGAGTTGCTCCTGCGCATGGGACAACGGCACCTCGTCGCCGTTCGACACGCGGCGGCGGATTTCGTCGTCTTCCTCCGCCCACTCGTCTGCTGCTGAAATTCGCTGCGCCGCATGGGTGCTGTTCATCACTGTTCCATCTTGCATATCAAACTGATCCTGAGTCCTTGAGGCGAGCTTGTTCATGCGTGTGCGCCAGCAGTTCCATTCGCTCGACGTCCTGCTCCTCCAGCGCGCGAAGTGCCGCCGCCAGCGTGGCGACGGTGGGATGGTCGAACACCAGCCCCGGCGCTATGTCGAGTCGCAGCAGCTTGCGGATGCGCGCCACCAGCTTGATCACGAGCAGCGAGTGCCCGCCCAGTTCGAAGAAGTCGTCTTCCACGCCGATGACGTCGCGCTGAACGAGGCTGGCCATGCACTGCGCCAGCACCGATTCGAGCGCGTCGCGCGGGGCCGTCACCACCGGCTCCCGGTCATCGACACGTGCTGCGGGCAGCAACGACTGGCGATCGATTTTTCCGTTCGACAGCCGCGCGAACTCCGCAACGAAGGTGCAGCGTGCGGGCACCATGTGCGCGGGCAGCAGCATGCCCAGCTGCCCGGTCAGCGCCGAACGGTCGGCCTCCGATGCAAGCAACTCGTCTGCCACGACGAAGGCCCGGAGCTCGGCGTCGCCTCCACCACCCGACACCGCCAGCACCACGGCCTGCCGTACGCCGGGTTGCGACAGCAACACCGCCTCTACCTCGGCCGGCTCGACGCGAAAGCCCCGGATCTTGATCTGGTCGTCAGCCCGCCCTGCCAGGCGGATGCCACCCTCGGGCAGCACGCAAGCCAGGTCGCCCGTGCGGTAGAGCTTTTGCCCGGGCTGGAATGGATCGGCCACGAAAGCGCCTTCCACTTCCCGGTTCAGATAGCCGCGGCACAGCTGCGCACCGCCGACATACACCGCCCCCAGCGCACCGCTCGGCACCACGCGCAAGGCCTCGTCCAGTACATGGATGCGGTTGTTCGCCAGCACGCGCGACAGCGGCAGTACCGAAGACGCGGCGCCTTCTGCCGGCACACGATGCACCATCACACCCACCGTCGTTTCAGTGGGGCCGTAGTGGTTGTAGACCACAGTTTCTGGTGCAAGCCGGGCGATGCGCTCGACGAGTGAGCGCGGTGCGGCCTCGCCGCCCAGCACCAGCGTGCCGGGCAGCTTCGGTGCCTCGTCCTCGAGCAAGGCCTCCAGGTGGGAGGGCACCATCTTGAGTGCGTCGATCCGGCATTCGCGCATAAAGCCCGCGAAAGCGCGCGCATCCTTCACGTCGCCGGGGCCCGCCACGACGAGGCAGGCGCCGTTGTGGAACGCACCGAAGAGCGCCGTGTTGCCCAGGTCCGCGACGACCGAGCTGGTGAGCGCCCAGCGACGGCAGCGGCCCAGGTCGATGGCCGACGACACTGCCGCCACGTAATTGAGCAATTGCCCCTGCTCGATCACCACGCCCTTGGGCGTTCCCGTCGAACCTGAGGTGTAGAGCACATAAGCCAGGTCCCGCATCGCAGGCTGGTGTGCCGGCGCGCTATCGGCAAGGCCATCGAGGTCCATGTCACCGAGCGACGCCTGCCGCCACGGCGCATCGCCGGGCGAAGCCGATCCGGTGGCATGGAGCACGAGCGACGGCGCGGCGTCTTCCAGCACGGCCTGGCGGCGTGCGGCAGGCCATTCGGGGTCCAGCGGCAGGTAGCCCGCCCCGATGCGCCAGCTCGCGAACATTGCCACCAGCAAGTCGGCCGACCGCGGAAGGTTGAGCGCCACCAGCGTTCCGGCCGTGGCGCCCCGGGCTCGCAGCCAGTGCGCCATCTGGTTGATTCGCGCATCGAGTTCGCGATAACTCAGAAGCACATCGCCTGCCTCCAGCGCGGGCGCGTCCGGCGTCGTCTGCGCCCAGCCGGCGACCTGTTCGGCCAGCGTGAGGGTTCCGAAATCCGCCTTCTCGCCACGGGCTGCGAGCAGCAGCAATTCGCGCTCGCGCGAACCGACCAGCGCGAGGCTGCCAACCGGCGCGCGAGGCTGCGCCACGGCATCCTCGAGCAGCGTGCCGTACTGCCACAGCAACCGTTCCACGGCCTGCGGTGAATAGCGCGATGCGTCCGCATGCACGGACAGCGTGAACGCCTGGCCGGCCTGGCCGACCTGCAGGGCCAGTTCAAAACAAGGCTGCGGCCCGGGCGCGGCGTCCACACACCATGCCATGGCGCCGTGCGACCGCACTGGCACCTCGTCGAAACCGAAGCCCACGTCGAGGTGCGCGGAGATCGGCGGCGCATCGATCGCCCAGTACTCCTGCGCCTCGGTATGCGCCTCGACTGTTTTGCCCAGGCGCCCGACCCAGTCGGAGAAGCGCTCTTCAGGCGCGACGTCCACGACCACGGGCAGGATCTTCTCGAAGACGCCCACTGCTCCCTGCATCACTTCGTAGTTGCGCCGGCAATCGTTCTGCCAGCCGGCGACGAAGGGCCGGTGGCCCGTCAGCCGGGCCACGAGCAGCCACCAAACGGCCTGCAGCAGCGAGTCTGTGCCGCACCCGAGCTGCCCGGCCACTTCCTGCATGCGGGCGGCGAGCGCCGCGTCAAGAGGAAGGGCGAGGCTGATGCGAGTCGGTGTGCCTTCGCACTCCCCGTCCGCCCGGGCGTTCAGGCGCGGTGCCTGCAGCATGTCTGCGCGGTCGATGTAGGCATGCCAGTAGCCACGCCCGTCGGCCGCTTCGTCGTCGCTGTCGAGCTCCTGGCGCCATTCGACGAACTGCGCGTACTGGAAGACCTCGTCCGCATCGACGACCTGCCCCGTCAGGTACGCCGTGGCAATCTGATCCAGCAAGCCCTGCAGGCTGCCCTTGTCCGCAGCGAACACGCTGGCAACCAGCAATAGCTTGTGCCGTGTTTCTCCGAGCCGGGCGATTCCGATGCGCAGCAGCGCGCCGCTCGCGACATCCAGCGGCTCTTCCGTGCACACGGCGATCCAGTCGGCCAATGCGGTCGCACTGTCGGCGTTGCCGCGAAGATCAATTTTTTTCAGGCCCGGCGCGACCACCGCATCGAGTGCCTGTTGCCGCAGGCCCCGGAAGCCGGGCACCTGCAACACAGCCGAGCGCAGGGCCACATGGGCCTGCACCACCGACTGCACCGCTGCCTGCAGGCGCGCCGCATCGAGCTCGCCGTCAAGATCGGCCAGCAACACGAGCTTGGGCGCGCCGGTCGCGGCCTGTTCCCCATGCTGGGCCCAGATGGCGCGCTGCTCCGGACTGAGCGGCAAAGCGGAACTCGTGGTTTCAAGGATGGCAGCCATGGCTTCAACCCTCGGACACAACGGGTTGCTGGGCAGCGCGGTCGAACATCGCGCCCATGGCGACCACGATCTTGCGCGGCCCCTCGTACGGGTCTCGCGCGTGTGCCGCAAGCATGTTGTCGAGCATCACCACATCGCCCTGGCGCCAGTCGAAGCGCACGGCGCAGGCCTCGTAGGCACGACCGACGATCGCCATCGTCTCGTCGTCGATCGGCGTACCGTCGCCGTAGGTCACGTGCCGCGGCAGACGATCCAGTCCACCCGCCATGACCAGCAAGTCTTCGCGCACGTCCGCCTCCAGGCAACTCACATGGTGCAACTGGATCTGGTTGAAGAAAACGCGCTCGCCCGTGACAGGGTGCGTAATCACCGCCGGGCAACGGGTGCGGGTCTGCAGGGTTTCCTCGTCCAGCCAGCGCCAGGCGGTGCCGGCCAGTGCGAGACGCGCTTCGACCTCCGCCTTGCTGTCGGTCTTGAAGAAGTCCTGCCAACTCACGTCGAACCGGGGCACGAAGGTGCGCACGTACAACAGCTCCTTGCGCTCGAACTCCGCCACCATGTCGACCGGCAGATGGCGCAGCATCTCGCGGCAATCGACGATGGGCGTGGCGCCGCCCACGGGCGAAGGCAACTCGCAGAAGAACCACTGCTTGCGCGGCCAGCGGTCGAGGTGCGAGCTCTCGTTGTGATACAGGATCATCTGGCGCTCGGGGTACGGCGTCGAGCGATAGGTGTTGCGCCCGCCTTCCTTCTTCGGCAAATCGCCGTAGCCGCCGTAGAGCTCGGGCTCGATCACTTCTGCAAAAGCCTCGAATTCCTGCGGCGTGCGCAGGCCGAAATTGCGCAGCAGGATGCCGCCGTGCTTGCGCAGGCTGGCCTCGATGTAGTCACGCTGCTCCCGGGCCCATGCCACCGCGTCGATGTCGCTGCTCGTGGCCTCGATGACCAACGGGAAAGCCCGTTGGTCCGACAGGAAGGACGTGCGCACAGGCGAGCGCGGTGCCGACTGGATGTCGCGGTCCTTGTCCGCGAATTTCTTGAGCTTCTGCAGTTTGCCCAGCGCAGGCGAAGTAGATGACATGGTTTTTCTTTCCGGGTTGGATTGAATGACGAAACTCTCCAGCACGCCGTTGGGTGTCGCGACAACCTGCTGCAGGAGATCGCGCCACGCGGCGGATGCGCGTTCGATGGTTTCGCGCAAATACAGGCTGGAGGCAAAGGTCCACTCGGCTCGCAGGCCGCTTTCGTTCTCGCTCACGAAGACCGCGAGGTCGAACTTCGATGTCGTTCCGGGTTTCGCGATCGGCTCGATGACGACACCCGGGATCTCGAAGCGTTCTTCGGGCATGTTCTGCATGACGAACAGCACCTGCACCAGCGGGTTGTGCTGGCGGCTGCGGGGCGCGCCGACCAGCTCGACGATCTGGTCGAAAGGCACGTCCTGGTGTTCAAAGGCCGACAGCGTGCTCTCCTTGACCGTCGAAAGCCACTGCACGAATGGCAGTTCGGGCAAGAGCCGGGAACGCAACGGCACGACGCTGACAAAGAAGCCGATCAGGTCTTCGAGCGCCGGATGGTCGCGCCCTGCAACGTCGGTGCCGACCACCAGGTCGTCCGACGCGGCCTGCCGGTGCAGCACGAGCAGGAAGGCCGACAGCAGCAACACATAGAGCGAGGTTTTCTGCTTCTGCGCCAGGCCCTGCAGCGCCTGCGCGAGTTCGCGCCCGATGTCGATGCCGACCGTGTCGCCCGCCACCGAAGCCACAGGGGGACGGGTGCGATCGGGTTTGAGCGTGGAAACGGCGGGAGCGGCATCGAGGTAGTCGCGCCAGAACGCGGTGTCTTGCGCAAGGTTCTGCGCGAGCTTGCGGTGGTGCCAATCGGCGTAGTCCGCGTACTGGATCGCGAGGGGCGCAAGGGGTGAGCCGCGCCCTTCCCGCAGCGCCGCATACAGGGCCATGAAGTCCTGGATGAAGACGGCTTCCGACCAACCGTCGAACACGATGTGGTGCACGCACAGCAGCAGCACATGCTCCTCGGGCTGCAAGCGCAGCACGGCAGCCGCAAAGGCCGGGCGGGTGGTCAGATCGAACGCAGTGCCCGCGTGCGCGGTAAGCGCGTCGTTCATCGCTGTCGCCCGGAACTCGCCCGACAGGTGCGAAATATCCGTCAACGGAACGACGAGCTCACTCTCTGGCGCGATGCGCGCCACGGGATCACCGTCGTCGTTCTCGGGGAAGCAGGTCCGCAGCACTTCGTGTCGCTGCACGATGGCATCGAGCGTGGCCCGCACCAGATCGACATCGAGCGCTCCGGACAACCGCAGCGCCGCTGAAATGTTGTAGGCCGAGTGCTTGCCGGTCGACGCATCCGACAGCCGGTTCACCAGCCACAAGCGCTGTTGCGCAGGCGAGAGCCTCATGTCGGCCACGCGCTCGACCGGTTGCAGCACCGGTGCCTGGCTGGACAACGAGGTGCCATGCCTCGTCTGCCGGGCGACATTCGCGAGGTCGCGAAGCACTGGGTGCTCGAATATCTTGCGCAACGGCAGGTCGAAACCGCCGTCGACGCGCGCCCTCGACGCGAGTTGTGCGGCCAGCAGGGAGTGCCCGCCGAGCTCGAAGAAGCTGTCGTGCCGCCCCACGCGTGAGACGCCCAGCACCTCGGCCCAGATCGCAGCCAGCTTCTGTTCCATCTCGCCTTCGGGCGCCTCGTATGCACGGTCGCTCGTGAACTCCGCCTCTGGCAGTGCCTTGCGATCGACCTTGCCGTTTCCGTTCAAAGGCAGGCGCTCGAGCACGACGATGGCGGCCGGCACCATGTAGTCGGGCAGCGCCACCGCGAGCCGGTCGCGCAGCGTGGCCGTCTCCACTGCCTGCTCCGTCTGCAATGCGATGTAGGCGACCAGGAACGCGCCACTCGCGCTTTCGCGCGCCACCACCACCGCCTCGCGCACTTCGGACTGCGCCAGCAGCTGCGCCTCGATCTCTCCCAGTTCGATGCGGAAGCCCCGCACCTTCACCTGATGGTCGATGCGACCCAGGTACTCCAGCTGCCCTTCAGCGTTCCATCGCACCAGGTCGCCCGTGCGGTACAGCCGCTGGCCGTCTTTCGCCGCAATGAAGCGCTCGGACGTCAGGCCCGCGCGCTGGAAGTAGCCGCGCGCCAGGCCGATGCCGCCCAGGAACAGCTCGCCCGGCACACCTACCGGCGTCGGGTTCAGGAATCCGTCCAGCACGTGGAGTGTTGTGGCCGCAATCGGTCCGCCGATGCGAGGCTTGCCGCGAACCTCGACTGCCGTCGACCAGATGGTCGTTTCGGTGGGGCCGTACATGTTCCAGAGCTCGACGCCGATCGCCCGCAGGTCTTGCGCAAGGTCTTCCTGCAGCGCTTCTCCGCCGCACAGGCCCTTGAAGTTCGCAAGCCGGCCGCCGTTCCATCCGGTAGCCCGCAGAAGCCGCCAGCCCGCGGGCGTGGACTGAAGCACCGTGGCGCCGCAGTCGTCCATCAGTTTCCCGAGCGCACTGCCGCTTCGCACGACATCCCTCGATGCCAGCACGAGGCGCGCGCCGCTGAGCAGCGGCAGATACAGCTCCAGGGCAGCGATGTCGAACGACAGGGAGGTGACCGCGACCAGCACATCGTCCTGCGTCATGCCCGGTGCGTCTTTCATGCTCTGCATGAAATGGCTGAGCGACAGGTGCCGCACCATCACGCCCTTTGGTTTTCCCGTGGAGCCGGAGGTGTAGATGACGTAGGCCAGGTTCTCGCCGCCGAGCGCGATCTGCGGGTCTGCGTCGGAGCAGCCGCCGGTGTCCAGCGTGTCCAGCGCCAGCACCTGCAGCGCCTCGGCGCCCGGCACCAGGGTTCTCAGGTGGCTCTGCGTGAGCAGCAGCGCGATGCCGCTGTCGGCCACCATGTAGGCCAGCCGGTCCACCGGGTACTCCGGGTCCAGCGGCACATATGCACCGCCGGCCTTCAGGATCGCCAGGACGCCGACCACCATGTCGATGGAGCGTTCCACCGCAATCCCCACCTTCGTCTCCGGCTTCACGCCCAGGGCGATCAGATGGTGCGCGAGGCGGTTGGCCCGCGCATTGAGTTCGCCGTAGCTCAGCATCTCGTCGCCGAAGACCAGCGCCACCGCGTCGCGATGTGTCGCGACCTGACGTTCGATCAGCCGATGCACCAGCACGTCTCCTGCGTACCGCATGATGTTTTCACCCCACGCGGCAAGCTGGCGCTGCTCGCCATCGGACATCACCCCGAGTTCGCAGACCGGCCAGTCGGGCTGCAGCGACAGGCCCTGCGCCACGGCCTCGACAGCTGCAACCATCAGGTCGCACACGCGCCCGGCATCCACGGCCTCGTGAATCTGCGCGACCAACCCGAAGCCCTCGCCCAGGTCGTCCACCGACATCTCGATCGGGTAGTTGGTGCGCTCCCTGCTGCCGAGGATCTCCATGCCCTCCCAGAGCGGGCCCTTCTGCGCCGCCTTGCCCTGCTGCGCGCCGTAGCGGTAGTTCAGCAGCGCCGTGAACAGTGGCATCCGCTCCGGCAGTCCGCTGCAGCGCTGGGCCAGCGAGAGGCTGGCGTATTCGTGGTGCATCAGCTCGATCAGCGCCGCATGCGTCTGGCGCACGCATGCCTGCACGCCTTGCGTTCCCAGCCGCACGCGCACGGGCAGCGTGTTGATGAACATGCCCAGCGCCCGGTCGGCATTCGCGCCGCCCTGCATGCGGCCGAACAGCACGGTGCCGAACACCACGTCGTCCCTGCCCGTGGTCTTGCTCACCACCAGCGCCCAGGCCAGGTGGAACAGCGCCGCGGCGCTCACGCCATGTCTCTGTGCCTGCCGCCTGACCTGCAACGCGAGTCGGGCGTCCAGCGCGAGCGAGACTTCCCGCACACGGGTGCCATCGCCTTGCACGTCGAGCAGGCCGAAGGGTGCTGTCGGCTCCTCCACATCGGCGAGCATCCGGCTGAAGAAGGCCTTGTGCTCGGCCTGGCTCAGGTCCAGCCTGGCCTGCCCGACGAAGCGCCGGAACGGCACGGGTGTCGACAGCTCGGCCTTTCGCCCTTGCTGGATCAGCGCGATTTCCTCGACGACCAGCTCCAGCGTGGTGTGGTCCACCACCAGGTGATGGTTCGCCAGTTGAAGGAGCCAGCGGCCGTTGTCCGTATCGTGAGCGGCGATGGCCCTGAGCATCGGCGCCTTGCGCACGTCGATGCGGTAGCGGGCCGGGTCGACGTGCGCATCGAGCCGCGCGGCCGCGCTCGCACCAGTCGGCCCGGCATCTGCCAGCCACTGGAGCTCGAGCAACGCCTTGCGATGCACCACCTGCACCGGTTCGGGCAGGTCTTCCCACATCACGGCCGTTCGCAGGATGTCATGGCGCGCGATCACTTCGTTGAAGCTGGCGACGAAGTGCTCGAGCCTTTCGCGGCTCTCGAAACTCAGGCGGTTCAGCGTGATGTACGCGTCACCCTCGGTCTGCAGCATGTGGTGGAAGAGCATCCCCTCCTGCATCGGCACCAGCGGGTAGATGTCTTGTATGTTGGCCGCCCCGCCCGGCACCGCCGCCTCGATGCGCGCAATCTGCCGCGCATCCAGCGCCACAAGCGTCAGCATCTCCGGCTGGATCGCACTGCAATCCGCCGGAATGCCGTTGGGCGGAACAATCACTTCCCGCCGCACCGGCTCCTGCGCCAGCGCCTGTGCGAAGGCGCCGAGCCGGGGCTGCTGGAACAGCGTGCGCACCTGTGCCGTCCAGCCCTGGGCGCGCATGCGCTCCAACAGCCGCAGCGCCAGCAGCGAATGGCCACCGAGTTCGAAGAAGCTGTCCTGCCGCCCCACACGCGCCACGCCCAGCACCTCGGCCCAGATCGCGGCGAGCCTCTCTTCCACCTCGCCCTCGGGCGCTTCGTACGCCTGCTCGCTCGCGAACTCCGCGGCCGGCAGCGCCTTGCGGTCTACCTTGCCGTTGGTGTTGAGCGGCAATCCTTGCAGCACGACGATTGCCGCGGGGACCATGTAGTCGGGCAGCGCCTGGCCCAGTTGCTCCTTCAGCTGCGCAACGTCGATCGCCTGGCCGGCATGCGGCGATACGTAGCCCACCAGCCTCGTGCCGGCTGGGCCTTCGTCGGCCACCACAACCGCCTCGCGCACTTCGGGCAGCGCCAGCAGTTGCGCCTCGATCTCCCCCAGCTCGATGCGGAAGCCCCGCACCTTCACCTGATGGTCGATGCGGCCCAGGTACTCCAGCTGCCCCTCGTTGTTCCAGCGCACCAGGTCGCCCGTGCGGTACAGCCGCTCTCCGTCCGCTCCCGCGACGAAGCGTTCCGACGTCAGGCCAGCCCGGTGCAGGTAGCCGCGCGCGAGGCCGGCGCCGAAGACATGCAACTCGCCGGCCACGCCGACCGGCACCGGGTTCAGATGCGCATCGAGCACCCGCAGCCCGAGGTCCGGAATGGCAAGGCCCACCGGACTGCGCTGCCGGCCCAGGTCTGCCGCCGTGATGCGGCGGTAGGTCACATGTACCGTCGTCTCGGTGATCCCGTACATGTTGACCAGCTGCGGGCTTTCGTCTCCTTGGTGCTCGATCCACTGGCGCAGCCGCTGCGGGTCCAGGGCCTCTCCACCGAAGATCACCGCGCGCAGCGCCAGGCGCTCCTGGCCAGCCTCGTAAGCCTGCGGCAGGCTGATCAACTGGCCGAACGCCGAAGGCGTCTGGTTGAGCACCGTCACCTTCTGCGCCCGCAGCAGTTGCAGGAAGTCTTCGGGCGACCGGCTGACCCAGAACGGCACGATGACCAGCTTGCCGCCGGTGCACAGCGCGCCGAAGATTTCCCACACCGAGAAATCGAAGGCATAGGAATGGAAAAGGGTCCAGGTGTCTTGCCGGCCGAACCGGAACCAGCCGTCAGTCGCGCCGAGCAGCCGCGTCACGTTGCGATGGCTCATCTGCGCGCCCTTGGGCCTGCCGGTGGAGCCCGAGGTGTAGATCACGTAGGCGAGGTTCTCGCCGTGCAGCGCGACCTGCGGGTCGCTTGCGGGCTGTGCGTCCAGGTCCAGCGTGTCGAGCGCCAGCACGCGCAATCCCTCGGCGCCCGGCACCTGCGACTGCAGATGGCTTTGCGTCAGCAGCAGCGCAACGCCGCTGTCCTGCGCCATGTAGGCCAGCCGCTCCGCGGGGTACTCCGGGTCCATCGGAACATAAGCGCCGCCGGCCTTGAGGATGCCCAGCAGCCCTACCACCATTTCGATGGAACGCTCCACCGCGATCCCCACCTTCGTTTCCGCCTTGACGCCCTGCGCGATCAGGTGGTGCGCGAGGCGGTTGGCCCTGGCATTGAGTTCGCCGTAGCTCAGCGTCTCGTCGCCGAACACCAGCGCTGCCGCCTCGGGCTGCTCGGCAGCCTGCCGTTCGATCAGCCGGTGCACCGGCGTCGCATCCGGAAAGCTTTGCGAACTGGCACCCCAGGCCGCGAGCTGCGCGCGTTCGACTTCGCTCAACAACGTCACCTCGCCCACGGCCTGTTCGGGGTGGTCCGCCAGTGCCTGCAGCACCGCCAGGTAATGGCAGGCCATGCGCTCGATGGTCGAGGCATCGAACAGCTCCGCCGCATAGCTGAACTTCGCATGCAGCCGGCCATCGGGACTCTCGTCGGTGACCAGCATCAGCTCGAACTGCGCGGCCTGGGCACCCAGGTCGTAGGGCTCCAGCGCAAACCCCGTCAGCCCCTCCAGTCCCGAGAAATCCGCGCGCTGATGATTGAACAGCACCTGGAACAGCGGCTGGATTCCCGGAATGCGCTCGGGCTGCAGTGCCTCGACCAATTGCTCGAACGGCAGGTCCTGATGCATCTGCGCGCCCAATGCCGCCTCGTGCGTCTGCGCCAGCACCTGCAACAGGCTGGTGCGGTTGTCGACCACGGCGCGCAGCACCTGTGTGTTGACGAAAAAGCCGACGACGCCTTCAGTCTCCACACGGTGGCGGTTCGCAATCGGCACGCCCACGCGAATGTCTTGCTGGCCGCTGTAGCGACCGAGCAGCACCTGGAAGCCGGCCAGCAGCACCATGAACACCGTGCCCCCCTGGCTCCGGGCCCGCTTCTGCAGGCCTTGAACAAGCGACACGGGCAACTCGACCCGATGGGCGGCCGCGCCATACCGGGCATCGGGCCTTCGGGCGCGGTCGAGCGGCAGTTGCAGCACCGGCTGCGTCGCGCCGAGCTGCGCCTTCCAGTAGGCGAGCTGGCGCTCCTGCTCGCCGGCCTCCAGCCAGTGGCGCTGCCACACGGCGTAGTCGGCGTACTGGATCGGCATTGCCTGCAGCGCCACCGCTTCGTGCTGCACGCAGGCGCGGTACTGAGCCACAAACTCGTCCACGATGATCTGCAGCGACCCGCCGTCCGAGACGATGTGGTGCATCACCAGCACCAGCACGTGCGCCTCGGGCGCCAGGCGGATCAGCGCCACCCTCAGCAGCGGTCCTTGCGTCAGGTCGAAGGGCGTGTTGCCGATGCGGTGTGCTGCTTCGCGGGCCATCGCTTCGCGGGCGTCGGCGTCCGTCAGGCTGAGGTCCAGCAGCGAGAAGTCGAGTTCGCCGTCTTCGCGAATCACCTGCTCGGCGAGCCCGTCGGCATCGGCGCGAAACACCGTACGCAACGATTCATGGCGCGCCACCAATGCCTTGAAGCTCGTGCGTACCGCGTCCACATCCAGTGCGCCCGTGAGCTTGAGCGCGTCGCTGATGTGATAGGCCGTGCTCTGCGGATCGAGCTGCCACAGGAACCACTGGCGCTGCTGCGCGTAGGAGACATGGCAGCGGTCCTGCGCCGCGTTTTCGCGCGGGAGGATGGGAAACTGGTCGAGCGTCAGACCCTTGGAACGGATCCCCTCGTACACCACGCGGCGCTGCTCGGTCGACAACCGGGAGAAGCGCTCGGCGATGCGACGGGTTGCTGTGGTTTCCATCAAACGGTCTCCATGCTGTCGATCAGCGAATCGATTTCTGAAAGGGCCTGGACCACGGGGCTGTCCCGAAGGGCCTCGGCGATCCGGGCGGCCATGGCGGCCAGGGTCGGGTACTGGAAGACGTCGCGGATCGTGAGTTCGCTTTGCATGGCGGCATGCAGGCGCGCCACCAGCCGCGCGGAAAGCAGCGAGTGCCCGCCAAGCTCGAAGAAGTTGTCGTTGCGCCCCACGCGCTCGACACCCAGCACCTCCGCCCAGATGGCGGCGAGCTTCTCTTCGGTCTCGTCCCGTGGCGCCTCGTACGCGCTGCACGCAGTGAACTCCGGCGCCGGCAGCGCCTTGCGGTCCACCTTGCCGTTCGCGTTCAGCGGCAGTGCGTCGAGCACCACCAGCACCGCGGGAACCATGTAGTCGGGCAGCGCCTCGCCGAGACGCTCGCGCAGTACGGCGCTGTCGATGTCTTGCCCCGACACATAGCCCACCAGCCGCGTACCCGCGGGGCCGCCGTTCGCAACGACCACGGCTTCGCGCACCTCCGGTTGCGCCAGCAACCCTGCCTCGATCTCCCCCAGTTCGATGCGAAAGCCCCGCACCTTGACCTGGTGGTCGATGCGGCCGAGGTACTCCAGTTGGCCCTCCGCGTTCCAGCGCACCAGGTCGCCCGTGCGGTACAACCGCTCTCCGTCTTCTGCCGCGATGAATCTTTCTGCCGTCAAGCCCTCGCGGTTCAGGTAACCGCGCGCCAATCCGGCACCCGAGACGTACAGCTCGCCCGCCACGCCCAGCGGCACCGGGTTGAGCTGCCCGTCGAGCACCCGAAGCCCCAGGTCCGGGATCGCGATGCCCACCGGACTGCGCGCCTCGCCGACGTCCGCTGCGGTGATGCGCCGCCAGGTTACGTGCACCGTGGTCTCGGTGATGCCGTACATGTTGATCAGCTGCGGGCTGGCGTCGCCGTGGTGCTCGATCCACCCGCGCAGGCGCTGCGGATCAAGCGCCTCGCCGCCGAAGATCACCGTGCGCAGCGCCAGGCCGCCTTCATGGGCCTGGGCCAGGCTGGCCAGCTGGCCGAAGGCCGAGGGCGTCTGGTTGAGCACGGTCACGCGCTCTGTGCGCAACAACTGGAGAAAGTCTTCGGGCGAGCGGCTCACCCAGAACGGCACGACCACCAGCTTGCCGCCGGTGCACAGGGCGCCAAAGATCTCCCACACGGAGAAGTCGAAGGCGTAGGAATGGAACATCGTCCAGACATCGTCCGCGCCGAAGCCGAACCACGCATCGGTGGCGCTCAGCAGGCGGCTCACGTTGCGATGGCACAGCTGCGCGCCCTTGGGGCGGCCGGTGGAGCCTGAGGTGTAGATGACGTAGGCGAGGTTCTCGCCGTGCAGTTCGACCTGCGGATCGTGCGACGGCTCTTCGGACAGGGCGAGCGTGTCGAGCGCCAGCAGCTGCAGCGCTTCGGTGTCGGGCACCTGCAGATGGCTCTGCGTGAGCAGCAGGGCGATGCCGCTGTCGCCGACCATGTAGGCCAGCCGGTCGGCCGGATATTCCGGGTCCAGCGGCACGTAGGCACCGCCAGCCTTCAGGATCGCAAGAATGCCCACCACCATCTCGATGGAGCGCTCCACCGCAATGCCCACCTTGGTCTCGGGCCGCACGCCCAGGGCGATCAGCCGGTGTGCGAGGCGGTTGGCCTGCGCGTTGAGTTCCGCGTAGCTCAGTGTCTGCTCGCCGAAGGACAGCGCAGGTGCTTCGGGATGCGCACGAACCTGCTTCTCGATCAGCCGATGAATCGGCTCGCTCGTTGCCGCCGCCTGCTTGCGCGCACCCCATGCGGCCAGCTGCGCATGCTCGGCTACGCCCAGCAATGCCACGTCGCCCACCGGCTGTTCGGGGTGATCGGCCAGGGCGGACAGCACCGCGAGGTAGTGGCCCGCCATGTGCTCGATGCTCCGTGGCTCGAACAGCTCCGCCGCGTAGCGCAGGCTCGCGCGCACACTGCCATCGGCGCTTTCCGTGGTTTCCAGCGCCAGTTCGAACTGCGCGGCCTGCGCGCCCAGATCGCACTCGGTCAGCGTGAGGCCGGGCAGGTTCTGCAGCGCCTTCAGGTCGCCGCGCTGGTGATTGAACATGACCTGGAACAGCGGGCTGGTGCTCAGGCTGCGCTCGGGCTGCAACGCTTCCACCAGTTGCTCGAACGGCAGATCTTGATGGGCCTGTGCGCCGAGCGCGGCGTTCTTGGCGCGCACCAGCACCTGCGTCAGGCTCTCGCGGCCGTCCAGCACGTTGCGCAGCACCTGCGTGTTGACGAAGAAGCCGATCACGCTTTCGGTCTCGGCGCGGTGGCGGTTGGCAACCGGCACGCCCACGCGAATGTCGGGCTCGCCGGTATAGCGGCTGAGCAGTACCTGGAAGCCCGCGAGCAAACCCATGAACAGCGTCGCGCCCTGGCCCTGCAGGCGCCGGTGCAGCCGCTGCACGAGGTCGCCCGGCAGTTCGAATCCATGCCGCACGGCGCTGTATCGGCCATCGGCCTTTCTTGCGTGGTCGGTGGGCAGTTGCAGCACGGGCTGCTCGGTGCCGATGTGTTGCGTCCAGTACGCCAGCTGGCGATCGCGCTCGCCGGCTTCCAGCCAGTCGCGCTGCCATGCGGCGTAGTCGGCGTACTGGATCGGCAATGGAGGCAGTGCCGCGACCGAGCCTTGCACGCGTGCGCTGTACTGCGCCACGAATTCGTCGACGATGACCTGCATCGACCAGCCGTCGGACACGATGTGGTGCATCACCACGACGAGCATGTGCTCCTCGGGTGCCAGGCGGATCAGGCCTACGCGCAGCAGCGGGCCTTCGCCCAGGTCGAAGGGCGTGTGGCTCAGGCGCAGGGCTTCTTCCGTGCTGCGCGCTTCGCGTTCCTGCCCGGTGTGCAGCGCCGTGAGATCGACCACGGCGATGTCCAGCGCTCCGGCTTCGCGGATCAGTTGCCGGGCCATGCCTTGCGCATCCGCGCGGAACACGGTGCGCAGGGACTCGTGGCGCTGCACCAGCGCGTCGAAGCTCGCACGCACGGCCTCTACATCGAGCTTGCCTTCCAGCTTCAGTGCACCGCTGATGTGGTACGCGGTGCTCGAGGGATCGAGCTGCCACAGGAACCACTGGCGCGTCTGCGCGTGGGAGAGTGCCAGGGTGCCGACGCGCTGCGACGCCGTCAGCACGGGAATTGCCGGCGCTTGCGAAGCGTGATCGATCCTGATGGCATGGGCGATGCGCGACAGGCTTTGGTGTTCGAACACCTGTCGGGGATTCAGTTGCACGCCGGCCCTGGCAGCGCGCGCCGCCACCTTGAGGCTGAGGATGGAGTCACCGCCGAGTTCGAAGAAGTTGTCGTTGCGGCCCACGCGGGCGACGCCGAGCACTTCGGCCCAGATCGTTGCGAGCGCTTGCTCGATCTCGCCCTCGGGCGCCTCGTACGCCTTGTCGCTCGTGAACTCCGGTGCAGGCAGTGCCTTGCGGTCTACCTTGCCGTTGGCGTTCAGTGGCAGGGCTTCCAACACCACGATCACGCTGGGGACCATGTAGTCGGGCAGTGCTTCTGCGAGGCGCTCTCGCAGCGTGGCGGTGTCGACTCCTTGCCCTGAGACGTAGCCCACGAGCCTCGCTCCTGCAGGGCCTTCGTTCGCAACGACCACGGCTTCCCTGACTTCCGGCTGCGCCTGCAACTGCGCCTCGATCTCCCCCAGCTCGATGCGGAAGCCTCGCACCTTCACCTGATGGTCGATGCGCCCCAGATACTCCAGCTGGCCCTCGTTGTTCCAGCGCACCAGATCGCCCGTGCGGTACAGCCTGCTTCCGTTGGCCGCTGCGATGAAGCGCTCTGCCGTCAGCCCTGGTCGCTTCAGGTATCCCCGTGCGAGGTTGATGCCACCCAGGTACAGCTCGCCCGCCACGCCCACCGGTACTTCGTTCAGGCTCCCGTCCAGCACATACGCCTGCGTCTCGCTGATTGGCCGGCCGATCGGCACTTGCGTGCTGCCGTCGTCCCGGCATGTCCACTGGGTGACGTGGATCGTCGTCTCCGTCGGGCCGTACAGGTTCTGCAGCGTGGCGCCGCTCAGGCGCTGCAGCGCTTCCCTCTGCGTGGCCGCGGGCATGGACTCTCCGCCGCAGATGATGTGCTTGAGTTTGGTCGTTGCTTCGATGCCCTCGTACGCCAGGAAGGCCTGCAGCATCGAGGGCACGAAGTTCAGCGTCGTGATCTGGTGCTTCTGGATGAGTTCGACCAAGCGCACCGGGTCGCGGTGATCGCCCGGGTTGGCGATGACCAGTCTTGCCCCTGAGGTCAATGGCCAGAACATCTCCCAGACGGACACGTCGAAGCCGAAGGGGGCCTTGTGCAGGACCGTGTCAGCGCCTGCGAGGGTGTAGAACTCCTGCATCCAGGCCATGCAGCTGAAGAGAGCACTGTGGCGGATGGCTGCGCCCTTGGGGCGGCCTGTGGAGCCTGAGGTGTAGATGACGTAGGCGAGGTGTTCGCCGTGCAGGGCGACTTGCGGGTCGGCGTCGGACTCGGCAGAGGTATCGAGCGTGTCGAGTTCCAGCACCTGCAATGCGTCGGCATTAGGTATGAGATTGCGAAGATGGCTCTGGGTCAGCAGCAACGCGATGCCGCTGTCTTCGACCATGTAGGAAAGACGGTCTGCGGGGTACTCAGGATCAAGGGGTACATAAGCACCACCTGCCTTGAGCACGGCAAGGATGCCCACCATCATCTCGGTGGAGCGCTCCGCGCAGATCCCCACCAGCACATCGGGGCCCACGCCCGAGGCGATCAGGCGGTGGGCAAAGCGATTCGCCCGGGCATTGAGTTCCGAATAGTTCAGGGCTTCGTCGCCGAAGATCAAGGCAGGCGCCAGCGGCTTGAGCTTCGCGTGCCCCTCGATCTGGCGGTGCACCGGCTGCTCGCCTTCGTGGCGGCGCGCGTTCTCGCTCCACGCTGCGAGCTGTGCGCGCTCCGCAGCCCCCACCAGCGCCACGTCACCCACTGCCAGCTCAGGCTGGGCAGTCAATGCCTCCAGCACCGCCACGTAATGCCCCGCCATCCGCTCGATCGTCTCCCGGTCAAACAGCTCCGCCGCGTAGAGAAAGGTTGCATCGACCCGACCGTCTTCGAGCTCCAGCGTCTGCAGCGTCAGTTCGAACTGCGCGTCCTCCTCCTCGAAGTCCAGACGCTCCACCGATACGCCCGGCCATTCGGCCAGCGAGCGATGGTCGCGCCGCACGTGGTTGAACATCACCTGGAACAGCGGGTTGGCACTCAGGCTGCGTTCGGGCCGCAGTGCACCGACAAGTTGCTCGAACGGCAGGTCCTGATGGGTCTGCGCGCCGATGGCCGTGTCGCGTGTCTGCACCATCAACTCGGCCAGCGTCGTGCGCGCGCCGATTTGCGAGCGCAGCACCTGCGTGTTGACGAAGAAGCCGACGACGCCCGCCGTCTCCGCCCGGTTGCGATTGGCAATCGGCACGCCGACGCGCGCATCGGTCTGCCCCGTGTGCCGGAACAGCAGCGCATTGAAGCCTGCGAGCAGCGCCATGAACAGCGTCGCGCCCTGCCCTTGGGCCTGCTGGCGCAGCCGCGCGACGGTGTCGGCCGGCAGCGCGATGGTGACGCGCGCCGAGCCGTAGCGGCCATCGGCGTTGCGCGGGCGGTCGGTGTGCAGCGATATCACCGGCTGCTCGGTACCCAGGTGATCGCGCCACCAGGCGAGCTGGCGTTCGCCCTCGCCGCCGTCGAGCCACTGGTTCTGCCAGACGGCGTAGTCGGCGTACTGCACCGTCAACGCGGGCTGCGCCGCTGGCTGCCCCTGCACGCGCGCGGCGTACTGCGCAGCCAGTTCGTCCAGCGTGAGCTGCACGGACCAGCCGTCGGACACGATGTGGTGCATCACGACCAGCAGCTGATGCGTTTGCGCGCCGGTCTTCAGCAGCACGATGCGCATCAGCGGACCGCGCGTGAGGTCGAAGGGCTCGGTGCGAATGCTGCGCACCTGCTGCTGGATGGCCGCCTCGCGTGCCTCGGCGTCGAGCGTGCTCAGGTCGATGCACGGCAGTTCAACCGTCAAGGCCTCAAGAATGACCTGCTCCGCCTCGCCGTCGCCTTCCTCGCGGAATACGGTGCGCAGCGACTCGTGGCGATCGACCAGCGCCTGCATGCTCGCGCGCAGGGCCTCGGTGTCCAGTTGCCCCGTGAGCACGAGGCCACCGCTCAGGTGATAGGCGGTGCGGGCCGGGTCCAGCTTCCACAGGAACCACTGCCGGCGCTGGGCAAAAGACAGCGGCGCCCGGTCCTTCTGCGGACGCGGGGGAATGGCACTCTCGGCCTCGCGCGTGCCGGCCATGCGCGCACCGCGCAGTCTTTCTTTCAGCCTGGCGCGTTGTTCGGCGCTCAGGCTGGCGCGGCGTGCGGAGATATCCTGGATTTCGGGCATGACGGTGCTTGTTTCAGACGGTGGCGGACAGTCGGTCCGGTGTGGCGGCATCGGCCGGGTCGCCGTGTTCGCTGTTCTCTATCTCTTCGATCAGCCGGGTCTCGACCAGCAGGGCCAGGTCGGCGATGGTTGGCGCCTTGAAGAAGGCAGCCGGATGCAGCTCGACCTCGTAAGCCTTGCGCACGCGCGCCAGGATCTGGATGGCGAGCAGCGAGTCGCCGCCCAACTCGAACAGGTTGTCGTGGATGCCGATGGCGGTAATGCCCAGCATGTCCTGCCAGACGGCGGCAAGGCCGGTCTCGAGGTCGCCGTCGGGCGCGACGTAGGGCGTGTCGAGCGCGGGGCGCGGATGGTTGCGGCGGCCCGCGCGCGCGGCGTGGGCCAACGGGCCGGACTCGATCAGCTCGAGCATGCCGCTGTCGAGCTTGCCAAGGCGCTGCGCCAGGTCGGTCGTGGAGATCACGACCTGCGAGAACGCCGGGCCGTTGACGATGCGTTCCAGCGCCAGCGCGCCTTCGGGGCCGTCCATGCCGACGCCTTCGGGCAGCACCATGCCGGCGGCCATGCCAAGGTCGCGCCAGGCGTCCCAGTTGACCGAGAACACCGCGTGTCGCGCACTGCGCTGCACCTGCGCGGCCAGTGCGTCGAGGTACGCGTTGGCCGCGGCGTAGTCGCTCATGCCCAGGCCGCCGGCCATGCTGGAAATGGATGAACAGAAGAGCACGAAATCGAGTGCGTCTTCGCGCACCGCTTCGAGCAGCGCCTGCGTGCCGCGCAGCTTGGGCGCGAACACGGCGTTGACCATGGCGCGGGTGCGCCTGCCGATCATCCCGCTGCTGGCGTGGCCCGCCGCGTGGATCACGCCGTGGATTGCGCCGAAGCGCAGCCGGGCCTGCGCGGCGGCTGCTTTCATCTGCGCGGCATCAGACACATCCGCGGACAGCGCGAGCACTTCGCCGCCAAGGGCTTCGAGTTCGAGCAGCTGCAGCAGCTTCTGGCGCAGTGCCGCGGGCTGCTCAGGCGATGCGGCCAGCGCCTCCCAGGTGCTGCGCTCGGGCAAGGGCGTGCGTCCGAACAGCACCAGCTTTGCCTGCCACGACTTGGCGAGGTGCCGCGCCACGGAGAGGCCCACACCGCCAAGGCCACCGGTGATCAGGTACACGCCGTGGGTGCGCAGCCGCTGCTGCGGCCCTGCGCCCGGCGCCGGCAATGCGAGAGGCTCGTAGGCCTTGATCCAGCGGTGAGGGCCACGGTACGCCACCAGCGGCTCATCGCTGCGCGCCGACATGTCGGCCGCGAGCTGCTTCACCAGCCATGCCTCGGCATCGCTGCCGGCTGTGGGCAGCACCACATCGATGACGCGGCAGTCGATGTGCGGATACTCCTGCCCGATCACCTTGGCCAGGCTGAACAGCGTGGCCTTCTCGGGGCACAGGGGCTCCAGCCCGCTCACGTCTTCCATCTGGTTGGTGACAACCTGGATCGCCAGCTTGCGCTCGCTGCCGGCCGACGCGCTGTCGAGTGCCTGCGACAGGGCCAGCAGGCTGAAGAAGCCACGCTCCAGTATCTCGCTCGACTGCGAAGGCGCTGCCAGCTCGTCGTCCACGCTCCACAGGTGATAGATCTTCGAGACCGGCCCCAGCTCGGCCTGCACCTTGCGCAGCACCTGCTCGTGGTCGGCGCGCTCGCCGGGGCGCACCGCGTAGTGGCGCGGGCTGATCTCGACGAAGCCCGGCCCCTGCTCCACCCAGACCACAGGATGCGTGTCGGCATCGCGGTGCAGGTGGCGGATCAGGCTGTCGGTGAGGCTGCGCGTTTCGCCGAACACCAGCGTGCAGGTGCCGGCCGGCGCGGGGGTGTGCACCGCAAGCAGCGGCTCGGTGCGCTTCCAGGTGGGCACGTAGAAGGCGTTGGCTGCAGGCACTGCCTTGGCACCGCCCTCGAGAGTGCCCGCTTCGATCCAGTACGACTGGCGCTGGAACGGGTAAGTAGGCAGTGGCACCTGGCGGCGCGGCTGGCCCGCGCGGCAGGCGGCCCAGTCGATCTCGACACCGGCGCACCAGAGCGCGCCGGTCACGCTGGCCAGCTGCCGCTCGTTGCGGACCTGCTGCTGCGGATGCGCCTGGCTCGCCCAGATGCCCGCGGCCGACTCGGCCATCGGATGCTGGCGCGCGAGGCCGGCCAGAGTTTCGCCGGGGCCCACTTCGAGCACGACGCGCCCGGCCACGCCCAGCAGCGCGGCCAGTCCGTCGGCAAAGCGCACGGTGCTGCGCAGATGGCGACCCCAGTAGGCCGGGTCCACAGCCTGCTCAGCCGTGATCGGCTGACCAGTGACGTTGGAGATGAAAGGAATGCGCGGCGCATGGCGCGGCACCGAAGCAACCACCTGCTGCAGTTCGGCCACGATGGACTCGGTCATGGCCGAGTGGGAAGCGATGGCAACGTGCAGGCGACGCGGCATGAGGCCGCTGGCGAGCAATTGCTTTTCTGCCGCTTCAATGGCCTGCAGCGGCCCCGCGAGCACACAGAGCTGCTGGCCGTTGATCGCGGCGATGTCGCAGCCCGCCTGGAGGAACGGCGCGAGTTCGTCCTCGGGCAGCGCGATGGCCGTCATGGCGCCTGCGGGCATCGACTGCATCAGCCGGCCGCGCGTGGTGACGATGCGCAGTGCGTCCTCCAGGCTGAACACGCCGGCCAGGCAGGCGGCCACGTACTCGCCGAGGCTGTGGCCCAGCATCACGGCGGGCTGCACGCCGCGCGCCATCCAGGCGCGTGCCATCGAGTATTCGACGATGAACAGCACCGGCTGCGTGTATTCGATGCACGACAGCTTCTGGTCGGCCGCGGCTTCGGCGCCGGCTGCGGGGTAAAGCAGCTGGCGCAGGTCCATGCCCATCGCGTCGTTCAGCAAGGCGCAGCAGCGATCGACCTCGCCGCGGAACACCGGGTCGTCGCGGTACAGCGCCGCGCCCATGTTGGCGTGTTGCGTGCCGCCGCCGGGGAACAGGAAGGCGACCTCGGGCGCGGTGGCCGGTGCACGCGTCACCTGCTCGAAGCCGCCCTCGGGCGACAGCAGCGTCTGTGCGGCCATGGCATGGCCGTTGGCGACGATGGCCGCGCGCAGCGGCAGCGGGCGGCGGCCGCTCTGCAAGGTGTGCGCGACGTCGGCGAGCGATTGGTCGGCAGACGCTTCGAGATGGCGACCGAGCTGCCGGCCGGCCTCCTGCAGCGCAGCGGCGTTCTGCGCCGACAGCGGCAGCACCTGCCAGCTGGACGGGCTTTCGGCCGGCTTCGCGGCCGGCGCCTCTTCGAGCACCACATGCACATTGGTGCCGCCGATGCCGAACGAGCTGACGCCCGCGCGGCGCGGCGTGGCACCGGCGGGCCATGCCTTGGTGGCGGCGTTGACGTAGAACGGGCTCGCCGCGAAATCGATCTGCGGGTTGGGCCGCTCGAAATGCAGGCTGGCCGGCAGCGTCTTGTGCTTGAGCGCCATCACCGTCTTGATGAGACCGGTGACGCCAGCCGCCGCATCGAGATGGCCGACGTTGGTCTTGACGGAGCCTATGGCGCAGTAGTTGATGCGATCGGAATCGGCACGGAAGGCCTGCGTCAGCGCGGCCAGCTCGATCGGGTCGCCGAGCACCGTGCCCGTGCCGTGCGCCTCGATGTAGCCGACGGATTCGGCGGTCACGCCGGCAATCAGCTGCGCCGCGCGGATGACTTCGGCCTGGCCGTTCACGCTGGGCGCAGTGAAGCCGACCTTGTCGGCGCCGTCGTTGTTGGCGGCGGTGCCCTTGATGATGGCGTGGATGGTGTCGCCGTCGCGCAGCGCGTCGTCCAGGCGCTTGAGTGCCACGAGGCCCGCACCGCTGCCGATCACCGTGCCCGCGGCCTTCTCGTCGAAGGCGCGGCAGTGGCCGTCGGGCGAGAGGATGGCGCCGGCCTGGTAGAGGTAGCCGCCGTCCTGCAGCAGGTTGAGCCACACGCCGCCGGCCAGCGCCATGTCGCAGTCGTAGCCCAGCAGCGCCTGGCAGGCGGTGTGCACCGCGGCCAGCGAGGTCGAGCAGGCGGTCTGCACCGTCACTGCCGGGCCGCGCAGGTTGAGCTTGTAGGCCACGCGGGTGCACAGCGAACCGCCGGAGTTGCCGCTCATGAGGCCCAGCAGATCGGCAATGCCGCGTCCGTCGCCCAGGCCGAATGCGGGCAGCAGGTGCCGCATGAGGTACAGGTTCGGGCCCTCGCCCGCGTACACGCCGATCTTGCCCGGCCAGGTGTGCGCATCGCAGCCGGCATGCTCCAGTGCTGCCCATGCGCACTCCAGGAAGATGCGCTGCTGCGGATCGAGGTACTCGGCTTCGCGCGGCGAGTAGCCGAAGAAGCCGGCGTCGAACTGGTCGAAGCCCTTGAACTGGACACCCGCCTTCACGTAAGCAGGGTCGTCGAGCAGTTCCTGCGAAATGCCTTGCGCGCGCAGCTGCTCGTCGGTGAAGCCGGCTATGGACTCCACGCCGTCGCGGATGTTGCGCCAGAACGCATCGACGTCGTCGGCGCCCGGAAAGCGCCCCGCCATGCCGACGATGGCGATCTCGATGCCGGTGGCTGCATCGGCCTGCGTGGCCTGCTCGTTGAGGGTGTTCATCAGTTGACTCTTTCCGCGGATTTGCGACGTTGAAGCAAGGCGGCGCGCTGGCGCAGCGCACGGTCGTCGCCGGCCGTGGGCGACAACGCCGCGGGCGCATCGGCGCCGCGCGCCATCCACTGCGCCAGCGAGCCGACCGTGGGGTACTTGAAAAGCTGGACCAGCGCGACGGTGGTGCGCAGCCTGTCTTCGAGCAGGCGGTGCACGCGAACCAGCAGCAGCGAGTGCCCGCCGAGGTCGAAGAAGTTGTCGTGAGTGCCGACCTTGTCCATCTGCAGCACTTCGGCCCAGATGGCGGCGATGGTTTCGGCGATGGGGCCTTGCGGGGCTTCGTAGGGTTTGTCGCTGGTGATGGCGGCGGTGGGGAGTGCCTTGCGGTCTACCTTGCCGTTGGCGTTCAGCGGCAGCGCGTCGAGCACCACGATGACGCTGGGGACCATGTAGTCCGGCAGTGCTTCTGCGAGGCGTTCGCGCAGCGTGGCCGTGTCGATGCCTTGTCCCGAGACGTAGCCCACGAGCCTCGCTCCTGCAGGGCCTTCGTTCGCAACGACCACGGCTTCCCTGACTTCCGGCTGCGCCTGCAACTGCGCCTCGATCTCCCCCAGCTCGATGCGGAAGCCTCGCACCTTCACCTGATGGTCGATGCGCCCCAGATACTCCAGCTGGCCCTCGTTGTTCCAGCGCACCAGATCGCCCGTGCGGTACAGCCTGCTTCCGTTGGCCGCTGCGATGAAGCGCTCTGCCGTCAGCCCTGGTCGCTTCAGGTATCCCCGTGCGAGGTTGATGCCACCCAGGTACAGCTCGCCCGCCACGCCCACCGGTACTTCGTTCAGGCTCCCGTCCAGCACATACGCCTGCGTCTCGCTGATTGGCCGGCCGATCGGCACTTGCGTGCTGCCGTCGTCCCGGCATGTCCACTGGGTGACGTGGATCGTCGTCTCCGTCGGGCCGTACAGGTTCTGCAGCGTGGCGCCGCTCAGGCGCTGCAGCGCTTCCCTCTGCGTGGCCGCGGGCATGGACTCTCCGCCGCAGATGATGTGCTTGAGTTTGGTCGTTGCTTCGATGCCCTCGTACGCCAGGAAGGCCTGCAGCATCGAGGGCACGAAGTTCAGCGTCGTGATCTGGTGCTTCTGGATGAGTTCGACCAAGCGCACCGGGTCGCGGTGATCGCCCGGGTTGGCGATGACCAGTCTTGCCCCTGAGGTCAATGGCCAGAACATCTCCCAGACGGACACGTCGAAGCCGAAGGGGGCCTTGTGCAGGACCGTGTCTGCACCTGCGAGGGTGTAGAACTCCTGCATCCAGGCCATGCAGCTGAACAGCGCGCAATGGCGAATGGCTGCGCCCTTGGGTCGGCCGGTGGAGCCTGAGGTGTAGATGACGTAGGCGAGGTGTTCGCCGTGCAGGGCGACTTGCGGGTCGACCTCGGACTCGGACGCCGTATCGAGGGTGTCGAGCTCCAGCACCTGCAATGCGTCGGCACCCGGGATCAGCGAACGCAGGTGGCTCTGGGTCAGGAGCAGCGCGATACCGCTGTCCTCGACCATGTAGGAAAGACGGTCTGCGGGGTACTCAGGATCAAGGGGTACATAAGCACCACCCGCCTTGAGCACTGCAAGGATGCCCACCATCATTTCTGTCGAGCGCTCCACGCAGATCCCCACCAGCACATCGGGGCCCACGCCCGAGGCGATCAGGCGGTGCGCCAATCGGTTCGCTCTCGCATTGAGCTCGGCATAGCTCAGAGCTTCTTCACCGAAGACCAAAGCAGGCGCCTGCGGCTTGAGCTTCGCGTGCCCCTCGATCTGGCGGTGCACCGGCTGCTCGCCTTCGTGGCGGCGCGCGTTCTCGCTCCATGCCACAAGCTGTGCGCGCTCGGCCGCCCCCACCAGCGCCACGTCACCCACTGCCAGCTCAGCCTGGGCAGTCAATGCCTGCAGCACCGCCACGTAGTGCCCCGCCATCCGCTCGATCGTCTCCCGGTCAAACAGCTCCGCCGCGTAGACCAGCCCCAGCGTCAACCGGCCATCGGGTGTCTCGCGGGCTTCCAGCACGAGTTCGAATTGCGCCGTTCCGTCAGGCAGCGCATGGTGCGCAACCTCGAGCCCCGGCAACTGCGCCAATGCCCGGTAGTCTTCGACCAGGTGGTTGAACATCACCTGGAACAGCGGGCTCTGGCTCAGGCTGCGTTGCGGCTGCAGCGCCTCGACCAGTTGCTCGAAGGGCAGGTCCTGGTGCGTCTGCGCGCCCAGCACCGCTTCTTTCGCCTGCGCCACGACATCCGACAGGCGCATGCGACCACCGACCCGATTGCGCAGCACCAGCGTGTTGACGAAGAAGCCGATGATGTTTTCCGCCTCAACACGGCTGCGATTGGCCACTGGCGCGCCGACGCGGATGTCTTCCTGCCCGGTGTAGCGGTGCAGCAGCGCCTGGAAGCTGGCCAGCAGCACCATGAACAGCGTGGCACCCTCGGTCGCCGCGGCCTGGCGCAAGCCGGCCAGCAGCACCGCAGGCACTTCAACGCTGTGGCGAGCCGCGCGGTAGCCGATCTGCGCCGTGCGCGGGCGGTCTATCGGCAGCGCCAGCACGGGATGTTCTTCGCCGAGCTGCGTGCGCCACCAGGCCAGTTGCCGCTCGGCCTCGCCCACTGCCAGCCAGTTGCGCTGCCACACCGCATGATCGACGTACTGGATGCGCGGCGCAGCGCGGCGAGACGGGGCATCGCCCTTCAGCCGCGCGGCATAGCCGGCCGCCAACTCATCGAGCAGCACCTGCATCGACGCGCTGTCGGAAATGATGTGATGCATCACCACCACCAGCAGATGCGAGGTGTCCGACAGGCGGATCAACGCCACGCGCAGCAATGGCCCCTGCGTCAAATCGAAGGGCGCGGCATGCAGCCGCTGCGCTTCTTCTGCGGCACGTGCTTCGCGCTCGCTGACCGCGAGGTGACGCAGATCGATCACGTTCAGAAGCGGCGCCCACGACGGGCTGATCAGTTGCTCTGCCGTGCCGTCAGCGCCTGCCAGGAACACCGTGCGCAGCGACTCGTGGCACGCGGCGATGTCTTCGAACGCGGCATGCATCGCGGCAGCATCCAGCGTGCCCGACAGGCGCAGCGCGCCACTCATGTGGTACGCCGTACTCTGCGGCGCAAGCTTCCACAGGAACCATTGGCGCTCCTGTGCGTGCGACAGTGGCAAGGGCTGCAGCCGACGCTCGGCGGACAGCGCTTCGATGGCCGCCATGCCAGGCGCGCGGCCCGGACGGTCCTTGCGGCTGCGCACGATGGCCGCGCAAGCGCTCAGCCGGGGCTGCTCGAAGAGGTCGCGCAGATCGAACCCGATGTCCCAGCGCCGTGCGATACGCGCGCATGCTTGAACCGCGGCCAGCGAATTGCCGCCCGAGGTGAAAAAGTGCGCGTCGTGCGCCAACGCACGGTCTTCGGGCCACCTGAGTACTTCCCTCCAGATGGCCGAGATCGCCTCTCCGATTTCGTCGAGCACCGGTGCTTCCGCCGGAATCGAAGACCCGCTGCCGCCGAGTGTGAAGACGCCGTGCTCGTGAATTGCGTACGCATCGAGGCTGCGCGCCGCAAGCCCCGCGCGGCACGCCTGGCGCTGCAGCTTGCCGCTCGATGTCTTGGGCAGTGCGCCCGGGTTGAGCAGCACCACGGCGGACGGCGCCTCGCCGAACACTTCGCTGACCGCAGCGCCCAGCGCCTCGACCAGCACATGCGGCGGCACGAGCTTCTGCATGCTGCGCGAAACCTCCGCTGCCACGCCGATGCCTTCGCCATCCGGCCCCGACACCGCAAAGGCGGCGACTCGCCCCTTGCGCACGGCCTCGATCTCGGTCTCGACGGTGCGTTCGATGTCCTGCGGGTAGATGTTGTGCCCGCGAACGATGATCAGGTCCTTGATGCGGCCCGTCACGTAGAGCTGCCCGTCGTGCATGAAGCCGAGATCGCCGGTGCGCAGCCAGCGCCGCCCTTCATGCATGGAGAAGGTTTCGCGGGTTTCGCGCTCCTTGCCCCAGTAGCCGGCGCAGATGCTCGGGCCGTTGGCCCAGATTTCGCCGACCCGGCCGGCGTCTAGCGCGGCCATTGAATCGGGGTCTGTGATGCGTACGTCGTGGCCGTCTGGCGCGGCGCCGCAGCCGACCAGCATCGTGCCCTGCGTGCTTTCCACACCCTCGCCCTTGGCCAGCGCATCGGCGGAAAAAGTGCGCGCGACCAGCCCGGCGCCGCGTCGGCCGCCGGTGACGAACAGGGTCGCTTCCGCGAGGCCGTAGCAGGCATACACGGCGTCGGGGCCGAAGCCCGCGGGCGCGAATCGCTCGATGAATTCGGTTTCGGTGTCGGCGCGCACGGGCTCGGCGCCGGTGTAGGCAACGCGCCATGTCGAGAGGTCGAGCCCCGCCAGCCGCGCGCCCTTCACGCGGTCGAGGCAAAGGCGATAGGCAAAGTCGGGGCCGCCGCTCAGGGTGGCGCGATGGCGCGAGATCAGTTCCAGCCAGCGCACCGGGCTTTCGAGAAAGTAGCGCGGCGAGGTCAGCACCAACGGAACGCCGCTGTAGAGCGGCTGCATGAGGCCGCCGATGAGGCCCATGTCGTGATAGAGCGGCGCCCACGACACGAACTTGTCGTCCGGCCCGATGCCCATGCCGTCGCGGATGGCGCGTTCGTTGGCGATGAGGTTGCCGTGCGTCACGATCACGCCCTTGGGGGCGGAGGTCGAGCCGGAGGTGTATTGCAGGAATGCCGCGTCGTCCGCGGCGGGCGCGAACGGCGTCCACGAATCGGCGAGCGCGAGGCTCACCTCGTCGACGGAAATCATTGCCGCCTCTGCGAATGCTTCGGCTGCGCCGTCCATCGCGGCACGCATCGCCGCCGAGGTCAGCACACAGCGCGCCTGCGAATCTTGCGCAATGCCCGTCAGCCGCGCGAGATGCTGTGGCCGCATGGATTCGGGCGGAAACACCGGCACTGCGATCACGCCAGCGTAGAAGCACGCCAGCATGCTCACGGCGTAGTGGTCGTCGTTGTCCAGCATGACGAGGGCGCGCTCACCCTTGGCGAACTGCTGCTGCAGGCGGGCCGCCAGCGCGCGCACGCGCGACTCGAAGACGGCGTAGGTGATCGGCTTCTCGAAGTAGGCACCATCCGCTTCACCCGCCACCGTGAGCCAGACGTCGTCCGGCCGGCTTTGCGCCAATGCCCGCAGGTGTTCCACGAAGTTTGCGGAGACCGGGTGATGCCCCAGACTCACCGTCGTTGCTGCCGTGTCTGCCATCTCGCTCACTCCAGAAAATTAGTAGGGGCGCAGCCGGCACCGGGCCGGCTGCGTTCACTCATGCCGCGTCAAGTCGATGCCCATGCAATGAGCCTTGATGCCTGCCGGCCATGGCCTGCCCCAGACGGCGCGTCAGTGCAGCCAGGAAAGCCGCCTCGTGCTGACGGATGAAGAAGTGGCCGCCATCGAACCAGTCGAGCGTGAACGCGCCGCTGGCATGCGTCGACCAGGCCTCGATGCGCCCCGCGTCGATGTCGTCCTGCCGGCCCGCGAAGACATGCAGGGGCATGGGCAGAGGCGCATCGGCCGTGTACTCGAAGCTCTGGCACACGCGGTAGTCCGCGCCCAGCGTGTCGAGGGTGATGCGCATCAGCTCGGCGCTGGCAAAGACTTCTTCGGGGGTGCCGCCCTGCTTGCGCAGGTCGGCGATCAGCGCGGCGTCGTCATGCGTGTCGGGGAGGCGGTTCGGGTCGCGCTGCGACGGCGCGGAACTGCCCGAAGCGAAAAGTGCCAGCGGCAACGGGCGGCCGAGCGCGCGCAGACGCTGCACGACGCCGTAGGCCAGCAAGGCGCCCATGCTGTGCCCGAAGATCGCGAAGCTGCCGCGCATCGCGTTCGCCTTCTCGGCGCAGATCCGCGCGACCTGGGCATCGCAGGTTTCGACGAAGCGCTCGCCCATGCGCATGCCCCGGCCCGGCAGCTCGACGGGCAGGAGCTCGATCCAGTGCGGCAGCTGATGCCGCCAGCGCAAATACATCGTCGCGCTGGCGCCCGCGCAAGGCAGGCACAGCAGCGAAACCCTCGCCGGCCCGGCCATCAGCTTGCGGCAGCTTCCGCGGCCATCCAGTCGCGCAGCGACTTGGGGCGCATGTCGGTCCAGTTCTTTTCGACGAAATCGAGCGCGGTCTTCTTGTCGCCCTTTACGCCGTCGACAGCCTTCCAGCCGCTGGGCACGGCCTTCCAGTGCGGCCAGATGGAGTATTGGTCTTCCTGGTTGACCAGGACGATGAAGGTTTCGTCTTCGCGATCGAAGCAGCTGGTAGACATGGGCGGTCCTTGTGCGGTTGATTGAGGAAGCAGGCAGGCAAGCGGGCCGGTGAGTGGCCGATTGCTGGGCTTCTGATCAACATGACGATTCGGGACCGAATCTGTTCACCCCGGTGCGGGGGGCGGCCAGGCGGCGCGCTGGCGACGATCAGGCGTCGTCGTCGCTGGGTGCTGCGTCTTCGGGGGATGCCCGGTTCTGGTTTTTCTTCCACGCATCGACGTCGATGGTGGGTGGCACCAGACCCGTGAGCAGCCAGAGGCGGGCGGCCTTGTCGTAGGCCTTGCGGTGGGCAGGGTCGGCAAGAAGCCATGCCACCATTTCGACACGCGAGCCTTCGCCGAAATTCTCGCGGTCGTGCTCGCGCCGCACCCAGTCCCATGCGGTGCGCCAGATGAGGTCGTCGTCTTGCTCTTGTGCCATGCGTGTACGGTTTTACCTTACACGAAGCGGCACGAGAGCTTCTCTGCGTCAATCCTTGATCAGGTGGCGCATCGCCCCAATGGCCTCGTCCGCCTCGGCGATCAGGCGGTTCACGAGCCCGAGCGCGCAGCCCATCTGCGCCGCGATGTCGCGCTGCGTGAGGCCTTCGAGACGGTAGAGCTGGAAGGCCACGCGCGTCCTCGGGGACAGCGCCGACAGCGCCTTCTCGATCAGGCCGACGACCTGCCGGTCGCGCATCACGCGGTCCGGCGACGCTGGTCCCGGGACATCCAGCGTCTCGACGTCCACGTCGAAGGTGCGGTAGGTGGCCTCGAGGGACTGGCGGCGGCAGTGGTCGAGTGCGAGGTTGCGCACCACTTGGCAGCAATAGCCCATGGGCTTGTCGACCTTGCGGTCGCAGGCGCCGTCGGCAATGCGGAGATAGGCGTCTTGCACGACGTCATCGGCAAGGTCCGTGGTGCGGACGATCCTGCGGGCCACGTGCAGAAGCTGGGCCCGGTTGGCGACGAAAACATCTCCCAGAGAAGATTCGGACGTGAGTGACAGCATTTTTGAACAACTCCAGATTGGGGCCAGGCGTCGAAATTCGAAACGGCGCGCGTCGGGCGCATTGGCGTGGCTGCAGCTCTCCGGCCACATATTTAAATAAGAATCATTAATATTTACAAAAGGATGACAGCGCGAATTTGCGACTGTGTCCTTACCTCTATAGACGTTTGGATGCACCAAACAGAGACACCCGGACGACGTCTCGAAAGCCGTCGGCCGGGCGCATCTAAAATTCCGCCCCTTTGCCCCGTTCCGCTTCCCGCCCCTCATGAACATCGTCGTCAACGAAGAACTCAAAGCCTATATCGACCCCATGACGCCGGAGGAACACGAGGCGCTGGAGCGGAGCATCCTGGCCGAGGGCTGCCGCGACGCCCTGGTGCTATGGGGCGACGTGCTGGTGGACGGCCACAACCGCTATGGCATCTGCCAGAAACACGACCTGCCATTCAAGACGGTGCAGAACACGCGCTTCAAGACCATCGAGGACGTGCACCTCTGGATGATCGACCAGCATCTGGGCCGGCGCAGCATTTCGGATTTCCTGCGCGGCGTGCTGGCGTTGCGGAAGAAAGACATCGTCGACAAGCAGCGCAGCCGCGTCGCTGCTGAGCCAGCCTCGGCGTCCGACGCCCCGTTCGACGTCGATCCCCCCGCCGACGGCTCGCCGGACGACAGTGCGTCAGCAGCCCCCACCCTGCCGCCGCCCGCTCCGTTGAGCAGCCGCGAAGCCATCGCCAAGGCCGCACGCCTGAGCAGCAGCCAGGTCGGGATGATCGAAAAGATCCAGAAGCAGGCCGCGCCGGAACTGGTGGCAGCCGTGAAGTCGGGCGTGATTTCGATCAACACCGCGGCTGCCGTGGCCACGTTGCCGGCCGAAGAGCAGGTCTCGGCCGCGAACGCCGGCAAGGACGAACTCAAGCAGGCGGCCAAGCGCGTGCGCGAGTCGAAGAAGAAGCCGCGTGAGGAGTCCGCCGAAGCGCATTCGGACGACGAACAGCAACAGGCCAAGCCAGACGCAGTGCAGGCGCTGGAGCAGCGCGTGGCCGAACTCACAGCCGAGAACGAGGCCCTGCGCAAACAAGTGGCCGAGCTGCAGGCCCGGCTCGGCCACTGAGCTCAGCAGCCTGCTACGGCTGGATTTCGCTGATCTTCGCTCCCGACAGCGAGACGCCGGCTTCCAGCCCCACGTTCGTCATCACGAAGCCCACCACGGGCTGGCGCAGCGTGTTTGTGTCGATGCTGCCGTTGGCTCCGATGGTCGCGAGCGCCACCGTGGCATCGGCGCCCGCCGTCCAGCCCTTGCTGTTGCGGAACTTGTCCAGCGCCGCCTGCGTAGTGAACAGATAGATCACGGCCTTCGACTGAGCACCCGCCTGGAAGCCCACCGACCCGGCAGTGGTGCTGTAGTAGGACTGCGTGCGACCGTTCACGCGCAAGGCGCCCCGGCCGTATTCGGCGCCCACGCCCAAGCTGGCCCCCATCACCGCGGGAAACACCAGCACGCCGCTCGATTTGGCGACCAGCTCGCGTGAGCCTCTCACGGAGTCGTACAGCTTGGACAGCGAGGCATCGACCTGGGCGTCGATGGAAGTGCGCGAAGACGCGCTGCTGGACTGATCCTGCGGTCGCGTGGTGGTGCACCCGACAAAGGCCAGGCTGCACGCCGCCACGGCGGATGAAAGCGCCAGTATGCGGAAGTTCATGGTTTTCATGACGAAATCCTTTGCAAAGAACATGAGTCGGCGAAGAAATCTCTGCCTTCGACAGCAGATTTGCTCATGCTAAGACCGCCAAACCGGCGCAAATCGGGTTGGAGACATCGGCCTACGCAAGGTCACGGCATCGGCGAACGGTGGTGCGCCCGGGGCCGGCCCGGAGGCGGCCCGGAGGCGGCCCAAACGCAATGTTCGTGCAATGCTGATTCATAGCATCGCAGCGACCCCACTTTGCGCACCCCCATGACATTCGACCTTGCAAGGCCGCAGCGCTGCCCAGGCGCCGGTAGCACCCGCCGCCTTGAACTGCTGGACTCGCTGCGCGGCTTCGCGCTGTTCGGCATGCCGCTGTTCAATCTGCGCAGTTCTTCACTGCTCGAATTCATCGTGACGTCGATCGCGCTGCTCGCCCTGCTCTTCGGCCTGGGCTTCGCGATGCAGGCGGTGCGGCCTGGGGAGAAGCCCAACGCCATACGCCTGCTCTTTCGACGCATGCTGCAGGAGTCTGTCGCCCACCGGCGGCTCTGGGTTCGCCTGTTGAAGGTAGCGCTCGTCGTCAGCCTGGCCGCGACCGCGCCACTGATGTTGTGGGACTCCCGCGGCGCGGGGGTCGGGGTGATGCGCCTGCTGCACCAAATCGCGCTCGGCCTGTTCTGCATGGCCGCCTTCGTGCTGCTGTTCCAGCAGACCCGCTGGCGGCACTGGTTGCGCAAGCTCGCGCCCATGGGGCGCATGGCGCTGACGAACTGGCTCGCACAGACACTGCTCGGGCTGGGCCTGTTCTATGCCCTCGGGCCGAGCTTCGGGTTCTTGTTGGGCATCGCCGTTCTGCAGGCGATGCTCAGTTGCTGGTGGCTGGCGCGCTGGTCATCCCGGCAGGCGGGCCGGCCGAACGCGGCCCGCCCCCTCAGTCATCACCCGCTCAAGGCAGAACCGTAATGCGGCCTGTCGCCGGCGGTGCCAGCGGGCTGTTCGCCTTGATGTAGGCCTCCAGGGCATCCACGTCCTGGTCGCCGCCGAGCGTGTCCGTGCCCTGGTTGAAGACAGTGAAGTTGTCACCGCCGGTAGCCAGAAAGCTGTTCATCGTCACGCGGTAGCTGGTGCCGTCGGCCATTGCAGTGCCATTGAGCGACATGTTGGTGATGCGCGAGCCGGCGGCCACCTGGAGGTTGTAGGTGTAGGAGAACCCGGCGGACGGCAGCAGAACCTTCGGCGAGGTCGTGGTGTTGGAGCCGCTGTTGAACTGCTGCTCCAGCAATGCCTTGATCTGCGCGCCAGTCATGGTCTTCACCACCAGGCTGTTGCCGAAGGGCTGCACAGCGAAGATCTGGCCGTAAGTCACGCTGCCGTCGCCGGCGGGCGCGAGGTCGGCGCGCACGCCGCCCGGGTTCATGAAGGCGATCTGCGCGGCGCCCTTGCCGGCCGGGCTGGTCGCTGTCAGCTGTGCGTCGGCGATCAGGTTGCCCAGCACGCTTTCCTTCGACGCGGTCTGCGTGCGCGTGGCCGTCGCGGTGAGCGAGCCCACCACGCGCTGCACCAGCGGTCCGGCGATGGTGAGGTACTGGTTGATGAGCGCAGCCACTTCCTGGTTCTTGTCGAAGGTCGGGTACTGATCGGTCAGCGCGACGGTGGTGGAACCGCTGGTGTAGGCCTCGCCCTGCACGATCACGTTGTCGGCCGCCTTGGCCGTCACCTTGCGCGTGCGGGTGTCGATGGTGAGGTTGATGTCGGTCAACAGCGTGCCGTACTGGCCGGCACTGGTCAGCAGGAAGGGCTTGGCCGGGTTGGTCTTGGCGTAGTCGCACACGTACGAGCGGTGCGTGTGGCCCGAGATCACGATGTCGACCGAGGTGTCGAGCTTGTTGAGGATCGGCAGGATGTCGCCGCTCAGGCCGGCGCAGCTCTTGTCGTTGTAGCCCACGGTGGTGGTGCCGCCTTCGTGGATGACGACGACGATGGCGTCCGCGCCCTGTGCCTTCAACTGCGGAATCAGCGCGTTGGCGGTGTCTGCCTCGTCCTTGAAAGTCAGGCCCGCGACACCGGCGGGCGTCACGATGTTCGGCGTGCCCTTCAGCGTCATGCCGATGAACGCCACCTTCACGGTGGCGCCGTCCTTCGTGAAAGTCTTCATGCCGGTGGCGGGGAACAGCGTGTTGCCGTCGCCCTTCACGGTGTTGGCCGCGAGAAAGCCGAAGTTGGCGCCCGGGAAGCTCTTGTTGACGCGGCAGGGCTCCAGCGCGGTGTTCTTCGCGCAGCCGCCGTTCTTCATGCGCAGCAGTTCGGTCTGGCCCTTGTCGAACTCGTGGTTGCCGACTGCGTTGAAGTCGATCTTCATCGCGTTCACGGCTTCGATGGTCGACTCGTCGAGGAACAGCGCCGAGACCAGCGGCGAGGCACCGATCATGTCGCCGGCCGATACCACCGCGTTGTTCGGGTTCCTGGCCTTCAGCGAAGCGATGGCCGAGGCAAGGTAGGCTGCGCCGCCGGCAGGCACCGGCACTGTGCCGCCGCCCTTGGCGGGCGCGCTGATCGACAGCTTCGGCGGCTCGAGGTTGCCGTGCAGGTCGTTGAAGGCGATGAGCTTCACATCCATGGTGCCGGGCACGGCGGGCGACGCCGGCGGCGGGTTGGTTGCCGCGGGCGGTGGCACGAAAGGAATGAAATTGTTTGAGTTGTCGCTGCCGCCGCAGGCAGTCAGGGTGGCGGCCACCACGCCGGCAACGGCAAGGCGCTTGAACGATGGATGCATGGGAACCTCTCTCCTCTGTTTTGAATGCAGCGGATGCTGGGGACCGCACATGACGGTGCCGTGAAGGCCCCTTGAGCCCGCAAGGAGATCGCCCGCTCAGGGCAGGAGCACGAGGCGCATCGCAACGCCGGGGCCGAAGGCGGCCTGCAGCAGTGCCTTTGCCTGCACGCTGCGCTCGTCGGTCAGCGACTGCACGGCGAGCCAGCCTTCTGTCGGCCGCCGCTGCAGGTGCCAGCCTTCCTGCCCAAGGAGGATGAGCCGGGCGAGCGACGCGGCATCGGCCACCGGCAGTGCCGCGGGCGTGATGTCGAGCCAGTCGGTCACCTGGTCGCTCTCGCCGCCCAGGCGCACGGCTGCGCCCTCCGCGAGCGCGTGCTGCGTAGCAACGTCCTGCACCGCGCCCTGCAGCACGATGCCGCCGCCGTGCCAGCGGATTTCGAGCGACGGGGTTGCATCGGCCGCACGGGCTTGCGCGTCGCTGCCGGCAGCCAGTCGCCACACGACGGCTGCCGCCAGGATCGCCAGACAAGCCACCGACACAGCAACAAGAATTCTGAAACGCTTCATCATTCGAGGCGCGAGCGTGCCACGCCGCGCGTTACGCCGGTGTGACGGGCGCGTCCGATGGACGTTCACCTACACGCATCGCCGCAGCGCGATACCCCACGAGCCGCCATATCCGATACGCTTGAGGCCCGCCCCCGCATTCCCCAACATCCCGAGGAACGAAACCATGGCAGCGAACGCGAAAGTCACAGGAAATGTCGAATACCGGGCCGGCGACGGCCCCCTGATCCTCATTCCCCAAGGGCCGATCGAGGTCCAACTGGCGCCTGACAGCGCCGTGCTGAGCTGGGGCGATGGCGGCAGCACGCAGACGACGGCGATTCCCATTGCCGAGTACCAGCGCTATCTGAGCGAGGGCGTGATCGAACCCGACTGAAGCGGTGCATGAATGCGCCCCCAAATAAAAAACGGCCCCGAGGGGCCGTTCTTATTTCTGCATATGCAGCTTCTTACTTCTTCTTGGCAGCCACGGCCTTCTTGGCGGGTGCTGCGGCCTTCTTCGCTGCTGCGGGCTTGGCAGCCACTGCCTTGCTGTCGGCCTTGCGCTTGGCGGCCTTCGGGTCCACGGCGGCCTTGAAGGCAGCGCCCGGCACGAACTTCGGCACCTTCTGTGCGGCGATCTTGATCTTGGTGCCTGCGCTGGGATTGAAGCCCGAGCGTGCGGCGCGCGCCACTTGCTTGAAAGTGCCGAAGCCGACGATCTGGACGGGGTCACCCTTCTTCACTGCTGCGACGATCGAGCCGGTAACGGTCTCGAGAATGCGCGCGGCTTCTGCCTTGCTGACGTTGTGGGCGGTGACGATTTTTTCGACGAGTTCGATGCGGTTCAACTGAGTTCCTATTAGGTTTGATTTCGCCATGTTGCCTATGGCGGCGCAGCACGAATACAAGCTGCAAGCGGGGCGGAGTTTATTCGACTGCGAGAGCCCGGATGTAACGCGGTCGCTTCAGGCCTTCGTCGATCAGTCTTCGATCAGGCCTTCGACCTGCATCGCGGCGCGCACGGCGGGGCGTTTCGCGGTCAATTCCATATAGCTGACGATCGCCGGCCAGCGGGAAAAATCGAGGCCTGCATGACGGCCAAGGCGCAAGATCGGATAGAGATACGCATCCGCGACGGTGAAGTGTTCGCCGAGGACGTACGGCCCCGGCTGCACCAACGATGCGATGCGATCGAAAGCGCGGGTGTCCGTGATCAGGCTGTGCTTGTAGCTAGCCGGCACGTCGGGATCGAACATCGGTGCAAAGCCCTTGTGCAGTTCGGTGGCCACGAAGCTCAGGGCCTCGACCAGGCGATAGCGGGCCATGGTGCCGGCAGCCGGCGCAAGCCGCGAAACCGGTGCGAGATCGGCGAGGTACTGCAGCACGGCAAGGCCTTCCGTGAGCACCGCGCCATCGTCGAGTTCGAGCGCAGGCACCTTGCCCATGGGGTTGATCGGCAGATAGCTCTGGCCGGTGGCGGGCAGCGTCTTGGTCTCGAGGTCGACGCGGACCATCTCCGCGGTCAGTCCAGCCTCGCGCAGCACGATGTGCGGGGACAATGAAGAAGCACCGGGGCTGTAGAAGAGTTTCATGATCGGCTCCTGTTGGTGGTCAGACGGGTTGTGTGTTGACGTTATCGATGTGCACGCCACGAATGGTGGCCGCGAGGGGCTTCATGAAAAAGCGGGTTGAGGGCACAAGATTGATGAGCCGGACTCACGAGTTGCCAATCTCGGAGGCCGATGCACGCGTGTTCGTGACCGTGGCCGATGCGGGCAGCTTCACCGCCGCGGCGGCACTTCATGCGATGACGCCATCGGCCGTGAGCAAGGCCATTGGCCGGCTCGAAAGCGATCTCGGCGTGCAGTTGCTGGCGCGCACGACGCGGGCCTTGCATCTGACCGAGGAAGGCATGGCGTTTCACGAGCGTTGTGCAAGGGCCTTCGACCTGCTGGCCGAAGCTGCGGAAGAAGCTGGCGCGGGCACGCGTGCGGTAGCGGGCACCGTGCGCGTGGGGTTGCCGCCGCTCTTCGGAACGTTTCTCGTGGCGCCGCTGCTGCCAGCACTGCTCGCGCGGCATCCGAAGCTGCGCATCGAGATCGTGTCGACGATGCGGCTGTCAGACGTCTTCGACCTGGGGCTGGATGTCGCGATCACGGTGGGCGCCCTGCCCGACTCGAGCCTCGTGGCGCGGCCACTCGGATACGGTCAGTTCGTCACCGTCGCGGCACCTGCCTGCTTCAGGGAGATGTCGCGGCCATCACGACCCGAAGAACTCGTCGAGCATCGATGCATGGCCTACACGCGGCCAGATGGTCGCGAGGATCCGTGGAACTTCAAGACACCGGAAGGCCCGCTGCAGATCGAGCCACGAGCCGCAGTGCGGTCGGACGACATGCACCACCTCGCAGCGATGGCGGTGGCCGGGTTGGGCATCGCGCATCTGCCGATGTTCGTTGTGGGCGAGCACCTCGCCAACGGCCGGCTCGAAAGATTGCTGCAAGACTTCGAGCCCGCGCCGAAGCTCGCGTCACTGCTCTATCCCGCAAGCCGGGCGATGCCGCGCCGCGTGCGCGCCTTCATCGACTTCCTGCTGTCGAACGAGCAGCAACTCGCAGGCGTGACACAGCCCAAAACAGCAGGATGAGGTGATTGCGTGGGGGCGTCAGAAAGTGAAAAGCCCTTGCAACTCATTGAGCTGCAAGGGCTTCTGACTGGCGGAGTGGACGGGACTCGAACCCGCGACCCCCGGCGTGACAGGCCGGTATTCTAACCAACTGAACTACCACTCCTGGTAGACAACGTTCGCTCGTTTGACGGAGCCAAGTGTTGCCACTTGTGCCTGCTTTACCGAAGTAAAACTGGCGACCCTACGGGGATTCGAACCCCGGTAGCCACCGTGAAAGGGTGGTGTCCTAGGCCTCTAGACGATAGGGTCAAAACCTTGGACGTGCTGCGATCAGCACTTCATATCTTCTCGACACTTTGATGGTGGAGGTAAACGGGATCGAACCGATGACCTCTTGCATGCCATGCAAGCGCTCTCCCAGCTGAGCTATACCCCCGTGTGGGTGTCGAGCCTCGAATTATAGCCCGATTTTTCAGGCCTTTTTCAATCGCTCGATAACTTTTTCGCGGGAAAAAATTTCGAGCACTGAATCGAGGGACGGTGTCTGCGATGTTCCCATCACAAGCACTCGTACTGGCATCGCTAACACCGGCATTTTCAATGCATGTGTCGCGAGAACTTCTTTGATGATAACTGCGATCGAGGCCTTATCCCAGGCAGCCGTCGTCAATTTTTCTGCGAGCGTTGCGATCGCAGGCTTCACTGCATCAGTGATGTGCTGCGCGCGATCGGCATCGCTCACGTTGATGTCCGCATAGAACGCCGCAGCCCAGTCGGCCAGCGCCACTGTGGTCTCGCAACGGTCCTTGAACAACGCGCAGATCACGGGCAAACGCTCGTCGGCCACGATGCCACGCTTTTGCAACTGTGCTGCAACAAGCGGCGCGAGTTCGTCACCACTCTTCGCCTTGATGTACTGCGCGTTGACCCACGCGAGCTTGGCCGCATCCCACTGCGCGGGGCTCTTCGAGAGGTGCGAACCGTCGAACCAGCTCACCATCTGTTCGCGCGTGAAGAGCTCGTCGTCGCCGTGGCTCCAGCCGAGGCGCGCGAGGTAGTTGAGCATCGCTTCGGGCAGGTAGCCGTTGTCTTCGTAGGCAGTGACGCTCACGGCGCCGCGGCGCTTCGACAGCTTCTGCCCGTCGTCGCCGAGGATCACGGGCACATGGCCGAAATCGGGCAGCGGTGCGCCGAGCGCGCGGAAGATGTTGATCTGCCACGGCGTGTTGTTGATGTGCTCGTCGCCGCGGAACACGTGCGTGATGTTCATGTCCCAGTCGTCGACCACCACCGCGAAGTTGTAGGTGGGCACACCGTCAGGCCGCAGGATGATGAGGTCGTCGATCTCGCGGTTGTTGATGGTGATCTCGCCCTTGACGAGGTCGTTCCACGTCACGTCGCCTTCAGGCGGATTGCAGAAGCGCACCACCGGCGGCACGCCTTCGGGCACGGGCGGCAGCACCTTGCCCGGCTCGGGACGCCAACGGCGGTCGTACAGCGTCTTTTCACCGCGCGCGCGTTGCGCCTCGCGCATCTCGTCGAGTTCGGCCGGCGTGCAGTAGCAGTGGTAGGCCGTGCCGGCCGCAAGCATCTGCGCGATCACTTCGCGATACCGCTCCAGGCGCTGCATCTGGTAGATCGGGCCTTCGTCGTAGTCGAGGCCGAGCCAATGCATCGACGCGAGGATCTGGTCGGTCGAGTCCTGCGTGGAGCGGGCCACGTCGGTGTCTTCGATGCGCAGCACGAACTCGCCGCCGTGGTGGCGCGCATAGGCCCACGAATAGAGCGCAGTGCGAGCCGTGCCCAGGTGAAGAAAGCCGGTGGGAGACGGAGCGATGCGGGTGCGAACTTTGCCGGTCATGAATCAATCAGGTTGTCAGGGTGCTCAGGCCGCGTTGCAGGTCGGCCGTGATGTCGTCGATGTACTCCAGGCCGACCGCGAGGCGGATCAGCCCCTGGCTGATGCCTGCGGCCTGGCGCTGCACTTCGGTGAGGCGTCCGTGCGAGGTCGTGCCGGGGTGCGTGATGATGGTCTTGGTGTCGCCGAGGTTGGTCGCGATGCTGACCACGCGCGTGCTGTTGATCACGTGGAAGGCATTGGCGCGCGCCGTCTCGGGGTCGTTGCCGACCACGTCGAAGGACACGACCGCCCCGCCCTGCCCCGCCTGCTGGCGCATCGCCAGTTCGTGCTGCGGATGCGAGGCGAGCCCCGGGTAATAGACGCGTGCGATGCCCGGCTGCGCTTCGAGCCATTTCGCAACGGCCAGCGCGTTCGCGCACTGCGCCTGCATGCGGATGCCCAGCGTTTCCATGCCCTTGAGCACGACCCACGCATTGAACGGCGACAGCGCCATGCCGGCAGTGCGCACCACGGGGCCGAACACGTCGACGATGAGCTTCGATGGCCCGCAGATCGCGCCAGCCATCACTCGGCCCTGGCCGTCGAGGTACTTGGTGCCCGAATGGATGATGAGATCGGCGCCCAGTTCGGCGGGGCGCTGCAGCACCGGCGTGCAGAAGCAGTTGTCCACGGTCAGCAGCGCGCCCGCGCCGTGTGCCAGATCGGCGAGCGCACGGATGTCGCACACCTCGGTCAGCGGATTCGTCGGGGTTTCGGCGAACAGCAACTTCGTGTTGGGCTTCAGCGCAGCACGCCATTCCGCCACGTCGGTCTGCGAGACGAAAGTGGTTTCCACACCGAACTTGGCGAACTCCTTGCCGAACAGGTTCAGCGTGGAGCCGAACACCGAGCGCGAGCAGATCACATGATCGCCGGCCTTCAGCAGGCCCATGCACATCATGAGGATCGCGCCCATGCCCGTCGATGCGCCGATGGCGGCCTCGGTGCCTTCGAGCGCCGCAAGGCGCTGCTCGAAGCTCGCCACCGTCGGGTTGGACGTGCGCGAATAGGTGAAGCCCGCTTCGGTGCCCGCAAAGCGGCGCGCCGAGGTTTCGGCATCGGGCTGCACGAAGCCGCTCGTCAGGAACAGCGCCTCGGAGTGCTCGCCGTGCTGGCTCGGCGCCAGCCCGGTGCGCAGCGCGAGCGTGTCGCGATGCAGTCCGGGCGGCAGGGTTCGTTCGTCGGTCACTTCTTGGGCTCTCACTCGCTGTGGTTGGGGAGCGCGAGACGCGAAGAATCTTCTTCGGTCTCCTCGACGCGGGGACGGTTGCCGTTCATGCGCGAGATGGCGTCGGTGTCGATGTCGCCGGTCACGTAGACGCCGTCGAAGCACGAGGCGTCGAAGCCGTCGAGCTTGGTGTTGAGCGAGCCGATGGCGCGCTTCATGGCGTCGACGTCCTGGTAGATCAGCGCGTCGCAACCGATCAGTTCGCGGATTTCTTCGACGGTGCGGTCGTGCGCCACCAGCTCGTCCTTGGTCGGCATGTCGATGCCGTAGACGTTGGGGTAGCGCACCGGCGGCGCGGCGCTGGCCAGGTAGACCTTGCGGGCGCCGGCATCGCGTGCCATCTGCACGATCTCGCGGCTGGTGGTGCCGCGCACGATCGAGTCGTCGACCAGCAGCACGTTGCGGCCCTTGAACTCGCTGGCGATCACGTTGAGCTTCTGGCGCACCGACTTCTTGCGCACGCCCTGCCCCGGCATGATGAAGGTGCGGCCGACGTAGCGGTTCTTCACGAAGCCTTCGCGGTATGGCACGCCCAGCAGGTGCGCGAGCTGCGTGGCGCTCGGGCGGCTCGACTCGGGAATCGGGATGATCACGTCGATCTGGTTCGGCGGCACGGTCGACACCACGCGCTTGGCCAGCGTCTCGCCGAGGTTCAGGCGCGCCTGGTAGACCGAGATGCCGTCGAGCACCGAGTCCGGACGCGCGAGGTACACGAATTCGAAGATGCAGGGGTTCAGCGTCGGCGCTTCGGCGCACTGCATCGAATGCACGTTGCCCTCGAGGTCGATGAACACGGCCTCGCCGGGGTTGATGTTGCGCTCGAACACATGGCCCGAGCCTTCCAGCGCGACCGATTCGCTCGCCACCATCACGGTGCCGTCGGCGCTGCGGCCCATGCACAGCGGGCGAATGCCGTACGGGTCGCGGAAAGCAAGCAGGCCGTGGCCGGCAATCAGCGATACCACGGCGTACGAGCCGCGCAGGCGCTTGTGCATGTTCTTGACCGCGGCGAACACTTCGGCCGGATGCAGCGGCACGCCGCGCGAGGAGCGCTCCAGTTCGTGCGCCAGCACGTTGAGCAGCACTTCGGAGTCGCTCTCGGTGTTGGTGTGGCGGTGGTCGGTGGAGAACAGCTCCGAACGCAGCGCATGCGCGTTGGTCAGGTTGCCGTTGTGCACGAGCACGATGCCGAACGGCGCGTTCACGTAGAAGGGCTGGGCCTCTTCCTCGCTGTACGCATTGCCGGCGGTCGGGTAGCGCACCTGGCCCAGGCCCACATTGCCCGGCAGCGCACGCATGTTGCGCGTGCGGAACACGTCGCGGACCATGCCCTTGGCCTTGTGCATGAAGAACTTGCGTTCAAGCAAGGTCACGATGCCAGCGGCATCCTGGCCGCGATGCTGCAGGAGCAGCAGCGCGTCATAGAGCAGCTGATTGACGGGTGCGCTGCTGACAACGCCGACGATTCCACACATGAACGATTCCTCTCAGGGCAGGTAGCTTGCCAACTTTTCAGGCAGCGAGGGTTTGAGGCCCTGCAATGCCGCATCGAGAACAATGGCGCTGCGCGATTCGTGCCACCAGACACTGTCGCTCAACACCAGCAAATGAACAACGACGGCCAGCACGAGCAGGGCCACCGCACCCCGCGCCGCTCCGAACGCTGCTCCCAAAATCCGGTCCACCGGCCGCAGACCCACGACCGTGATCAACTTGCGCGTGAGCGCGGCCACCAGGCCCACGCCGAACACCACCGCCACGAACACCAGCACGAAGGCCAGCGGATAGCGCCACGCCCCCTGCGGATCGCCGAACGGCAGCCATGCCGCCACACCAGAAGCCAGCCACTGGGCTGCAATGAAAGCTGCCACCCAGCCGATCAGCGAAATCACTTCGAACACCAGCCCGCGCATCAGGCCGAACAGCATCGACACCCCGATGAGCGCGACGGCGATCCAGTCGAGCAAGGCCACGGCAACAGCTGGCGACGGCTCTTACAACGTGAGGATCGCGGCCGACAAAGACAAGCCCTTGACCTTCTCCGCCGCGCGGTCGGCCTCGGCACGTGAACTGAAGGGGCCGACACGCACACGCGTGCGCTCGCCATCGGCAGTCTTCGCCACGTGCACATAGGTCTTGAGGCCGGCTTTTTCGAGCTTCTGGCGCACTTCGCGCGCCTTGTCGGCATCGGCGAAAGCGCCGACCTGCACCACGAAGCGGCCACCCTCATCGGCAGCGGCGGGCTTGGCGGCAGTGGTGACGGGCTTGCCTTCGAGCAGCGCACGGGCGCGGGCACCATCATCAGAGGCAGCCGGCTTGGGCTTGGCTTCAGGCTTGGGGTCCGGCTTGGCTTCGGGCTTCGGCTTGGGCTCTGGTTTGGCTTCCGGCTTGTGTTCGGGCTTCGGCTCCGGTTTGGGCTCGGGCTTGGGCTTCGGTTCAGGCTTGGGCTCGGCGGCCGCGACGGGCGGCGTGCTGGGCACGGGCTTGCCGGAGTCGATCACCGTGCCGTCGGCGGTCTCGGTGATCATGCCGCCGGACGAGGGCGATGCCGAGGCCACGCGCGAGCTGCTGTTGTCGGGCGCGGCCGGCGCGGTGCTCGTGGCAGGTGCCGGCGTGGCGGGCACGGGCAGCGGCTTGACCTTGTTGCGATCGGGAATCTCGATGGGAATGTCGACCGACACGGGCCGCGGCTGCGTATCGAACAACAGCGGAAAACCGATCACACCGAGCAGCACCAGCACCGCTGCGCCGAGCAGCCGGTGGCGCGCACGCCGACGCATGGTTTCGACACTTTCCGCGGGGACAGCGGCCGGGGCGCTGCGTCCTTCGTTGCCTTGTGGGCCGCGCGTGCGGAACTTGAAAAACGCCATGAAGTTCGATCCCTGAAGGAGTGCAGCGAGGTGGTGCCAGATGGTGTGGACAGCCCGACGATCAGCCGCCTGGCAGCAGGTGTTTGGCTTGCAGCCGGGGGGTGCCGTTTTCGAGCACGCCACCCACGGTGAAGAACGATCCGAAGACCACGATTCTATCAGCGGGCCCCGCCTGCTCGATGGCTGCGCGCAACGCCTCCATCGGGCCCGCGTACACGCTGCCCGAGGCATCGGTGCGCGTGTTCTGCGCCTGCCAGCTGGCCAGCAGTTCGGCCGCCTTGGCGGCGCGCGGGGTGGGCAGGTCGGTGAAGTACCAGCGGTCGATCAGCGGCCCGATGCGCGCCAGGATCGGAGCGAGATCCTTGTCGGCCATCACGCCGAACACGCCATGCGTAGTGGGGTAGAAGCCCATCGCATCGAGGTTCTCGGCCAGCGCGGCCACGGCATGGGCGTTGTGCGCCACGTCGAGCACCAGCGCCGGTTCGCCCGGCACGATCTGGAAGCGCCCCGGCAACTCGACCATCGCGAGCCCGTTGCGCACGGCCTGCGCCGTGATCGGCAGTTGCGGGCGCAGCGCTTCGAGCGCCGCAAGCACGCCGGCCGCATTGATGAGCTGGTTGGCCCCGCGCAGTGCCGGATAGGCCAGCCCGCTGTAGCGCCGCCCGCGGCCCGACCAACCCCACTGCTGCTTGTCGCCCGACACGTTGAAGTCAGTCCCGAAGCGCCAGAGGTCGGCGCCGATGGCGTTGGCATGGTCGATCACGCTCTGCGGGGGCATCGGGTCGCTCACGATGGCGGGCTTGCCCGGGCGCAGGATGCCGGCCTTCTCGAAGCCGATGCTTTCGCGGTCGGGCCCGAGGTATTCCATGTGGTCGAGGTCGATGCTGGTGATGACCGCGCAATCGGTGTCGATGATGTTGACCGCGTCCAGCCGCCCGCCCAGGCCGACTTCGAGGATCGCTACGTCGGGCTTTTCCTCGATCATGCAATGCAGGATGCCGAGCGTGGTGAACTCGAAGTAGGTCAGGGACATGTCGCCGCGCGCCTTTTCCACCACTTCGAAGCTTGCTATCAGTTTGGAAGCATCGACAGCTTCGCCCTTGAGTCGCAGCCGCTCCTCGAAGCGCACCAGGTGCGGCGAGGTGAACACCGCCGTGCGGTAGCCCGCGTGCGTGAGGATCGATTCGAGCATGGCGCAGGTCGAGCCCTTGCCGTTGGTGCCTGCCACCGTGATGACGGGGCAGCCAAAGCGCAGGCCGAGGCGCTGCGCCATCTCTTTGGCGCGCTCGAGTCCGAGTTCGATGTTCTTGGGATGGAGTTGCTCGGCGCGCGCGAGCCAGTCGTTAAGGGTTTCCATGGAGCCCGGCATTGTCGCCGACCCGCCGCTCGGGGCATCATCGCGGCCATGACAACCCTATACGGCATTCCGAACTGCGACACCGTCAAGCGCGCCCGCGCCTGGCTCGACGAACACGGCGTGGAGTACACCTTCCACGACTTCAAGAAACAGGGCGTGCCCGAAGCCGAGCTCGACCAGTGGCTGAAGAAGCCCGGCTGGGAGGCCCTGGTCAACCGCAAGGGCACCACCTGGCGCAAGCTGGACGACGCAACCCGCGAAGGCGTGGTCGACGCCGGCTCGGCCCGCGCCGTGCTGCTGGCCAACCCCAGCCTGATCAAGCGGCCGGTGGTCAACTGGGGCCCCAAAAAGCCCGTTACGACGGGATTCGACGCCGAATCCTGGGCTGTCAACGCCGTGTAAACCCCGGAACCCGACCTGTGGCCCTGCGTCAAACCGCGATCTGCAGGAGAAACACACCATGAACAAACACGTTTTTCGCACCCTTGCCGGCATTTCGGTGGCCGGCACGCTGGCTGCAGGCACCGGCCTCGTGCACGCCCAGCAGAACCAGGTGGTCCAGGCCCGGGTGATTTCCGCCACACCGATCCGCGAAACGACCGGCAGCGACGTGAACTACAACGTCACGTACGAATACAACGGGCGCCAGTACACCACCCGCATGAACAGCCGGCCCGGCGCGACCATTCCGATCCAGGCCAGCGGCTATGGCGTGACGACCTCGCCGGTGGCGCCGCAGTCGCAGGTGCAGACCTATCCGGTCGAGGCCAACAGCGGCAATTACTACCCGCAGTCCGGCGGCTCCCCCTGGGACAACGTGGTGCCCGAGCCGGGCGTGGTGGTCTCCAACGCGCCTGCCCCGGTCTACCAGCCGGCGCCGGTGTATGCCGATCCGGTCTACGTGCAGCCGGCCTATCCGTATCCCTATGCCTATCCTTACGTCTATCCCCCAGTCGGCATCTCGCTGAACCTCGGCTATTCGCGCGGCTGGGGTGGCGGCTACTACCGCGGCGGTTATCGCGGCTGGGGTGGCGGATACCGCGGCTGGCACCGCTGAGTCACCGGCCGGCGGCCCATGCCGCCCGAGCCCCTAAAATCGAGGACTTTTCCAACCCTTGACGGGTGCGCCGCCGGTGCGGTGCGTCCTCGATTTGCCGACCGCCCAGGCGCCGGCGCCACCCAATGACGACGACTACCGACACTCTGAACAGCGCCGCAGTGGCCACCAAGGCCAATGTGTACTTCGACGGCAAATGCGTGAGCCACAGCCTCACGCTCGCGGACGGCACGAAGAAATCGGTCGGCGTGATCCTGCCGGCCACCCTCACCTTCAACACCGGCGCCCCCGAGATCATGGAAGGCACCGCCGGCAGCTGCGAATACCTGCTGTCGGGCACCAGCGAATGGGTGGCCTCGGGCCCCGGGCAGAAGTTCAGCGTGCCGGGCAACTCCAGCTTCCAGATCCGCGTGAGCGGCGAGCCCTACAGCTACATCTGCCATTTCGGCTGAACCGCGAACCGCTAACCGGACCTCCCTGACATGTCGACCATCCTCCAAAACGTTCCCGCCGGCCAGAAGGTCGGCATTGCCTTCTCGGGCGGCCTGGACACCAGCGCGGCGCTCCACTGGATGCGCAACAAGGGCGCCATTCCCTACGCCTACACCGCCAACCTCGGCCAGCCCGACGAGCCCGACTACGACGAGATCCCGCGCAAGGCGATGCTCTACGGCGCCGAAAACGCCCGCCTGATCGACTGCCGCGTGCAGCTGGCCAACGAAGGCATCGCCGCCCTGCAGGCCGGCGCCTTCCACGTGACCACCGCCGGCGTCACCTACTTCAACACCACGCCGCTGGGCCGCGCCGTTACCGGCACGATGCTGGTGTCGGCCATGAAGGAAGACGACGTCCACATCTGGGGCGACGGCAGCACCTACAAGGGCAACGACATCGAGCGCTTCTACCGCTACGGCCTGCTGACCAACCCCAACCTCAAGATCTACAAGCCTTGGCTCGACCAGGTCTTCATCGACGAGCTGGGCGGCCGCGCCGAAATGTCGGCATTCATGCAGAAGGCCGGCTTCGCCTACAAGATGTCGGCCGAGAAGGCCTACTCGACCGACTCGAACATGCTCGGCGCCACGCACGAGGCCAAAGACCTCGAGCACCTGAACAGCGGCATCCAGATCGTGCAGCCCATCATGGGCGTGGCCTTCTGGAAGGACGAAGTCGAAGTCAAGCGCGAAACCGTCTCGGTGCGCTTCGAAGAAGGCGTGCCCGTTGCGCTGAACGGCGTTCGCTACGCCAACCTGGTCGACCTGATCCTCGAAGCCAACCGCATCGGCGGCCGCCATGGCCTGGGCATGAGCGACCAGATCGAAAACCGCATCATCGAGGCCAAGAGCCGCGGCATCTACGAGGCTCCGGGCCTTGCACTGCTGTTCATCGCCTACGAGCGTCTCGTCACCGGCATCCACAACGAAGACACCATCGAGCAGTACCGCGACAACGGCCGCCGCCTCGGCCGCCTGCTGTACCAGGGCCGCTGGTTCGACCCTCAGGCCATCATGCTGCGCGAAACGGCTCAACGCTGGGTGGCGCGCGCCATCACTGGCGAAGTGACGGTCGAGCTGCGCCGCGGCAACGACTACTCGATCCTGAATACCGAATCGGCCAACCTGACGTACAAGCCCGAGCGCCTGAGCATGGAAAAGGTCGAGGGCGCGTTCACGCCGCTGGACCGCATCGGCCAACTCACGATGCGCAACCTCGACATCGTCGACACGCGCGAGAAGCTGGCGATCTACACCCGGGTCGGCCTGCTGTCGTCGGGAGAGGGCGCTTCGCTGCCAAAGCTGGCCAACGACGGCGACGCGAGCTGATCGCAGCTCTCTGCCTCCTTCAGCGAGGCAGAAACGACAACGGGCCCCTCGGGGCCCGTTTTTCATTGGTGCGCTGCGAGGGTCAGTCCCCGCCGCCTCCACCGCAACCGCCGCCACACCCACCACCGCCGTCGGACGAGCCGCCACCATCGCCGGAGCCGCCGTCACCGCCACTGCTGCTCGACGACTCGCTACCGCCGAACCCGCCGGCATCGCCTGCGCTGCCACCATCCGACGAAGACGATTCCCCGAAGCTGGTACCGCACTGGGCGTCCGAGCCAATGTATCGCTCGACCGCCCGGCAGTCGGGCACATAGTGAAAGCCGCCGTCGATCGCGAACTTGACGTCCAGCGCAAACAGCAGCGGCAGGCGCGCCGGCTTGCGCGGATCGATGCTTTCTTCCTTGCAGGCCCAGTACCAGGTGCGGCGCAGCCCGTCGTTGCGCTTGGGATCACGTCCCAGCACCTCGGCCGGGCTGTGATGCAGCATGCCGCCGAAGGCCGCCTTGCACCAGTTCTGGTAGCCCTGCGTATGCAGGATGAACTCGTGCCAGGCCGTGTCGACCACCTTCGAAGGCATCGCCACGAACTTGCGCCCGCTGCGCAGGTGCGCCATGAAGAACTGGCGCAGGCCGCGCAGCACCAGTTCGGCGTCGCGCCGACTGAGCTGCGGATGCGCCTCGCACAGCTTGCCGACAAGGAATGGCGGCAGCCGCGCTTCGCGAATGAACTGGCGCCGCAAACTGGTTTCGAGGAACTTGAGCACCGCCGAAAACAGCAGCGCCACCACAATCACGGCCACCACCGAACCCCAGCGGCGCGAGCCCAGGAACAACGCGAGCAGCGCAATGAGCGGCACCGCCCGCCGAGCCCATAGCAGCGCGCCGATGCGGCGGCGGAAATTCAGGTGCAGGAAGTCGAGATCCATGCCGTCAGACGACCACCGGCTCCGGCTCCAGCCGGATGCCGAAACGCTCGTACACGCTGGTCTGGATGGCCTTGGCCAGGGTCATCACCTCGCCGCCGGTCACCGGGTTCTCGCGGCCGCCGCGGTTGACCAGCACCAGCGCCTGCCGCTCGTAGACGCCGGCATTGCCCACCGACTTGCCCTTCCAGCCGCAGGCGTCGATAAGCCAGCCGGCTGCCAGCTTGATGCTGCCGTCGTCCATCGGGTAGTGAACGATCTTGGGGTCGCGCGCGATGATGTCCGCGCATTGCTCGGGCGTGACGGTCGGGTTCTTGAAGAAGCTGCCAGCGTTGCCCAGCACGCGCCAGTCGGGCAGCTTGGCGCGGCGAATCGCGCAGATCCAGTCGAAGACGTCTTGTGCGCTCGGCGTGAAGTTGCCGGTTTCTTCCATCTTGCGCTCGAGGTCGAGATAGCCGACCACGGCCTTCCACGGCTTGGGCAGGCGAAAGCGCACCCGGGTGATCACCGCCCTGCCCGCCAGGCCGAAGTCGTTCGGGCCGCTGCGCACGTGCTTGAACACCGAGTCGCGGTAGCCGAAGGCGCATTGGGCGGCGTCGAGCGTGAAGCTGCGGCCGGTTTCCAGGTCGAAGGCGTCGAGCGAATCGAAGCGGTCTTGCAGCTCGACCCCGTAGGCGCCGATGTTCTGCACCGGCGCCCCCCCCACCGTGCCCGGAATCAGGGCCAGGTTTTCAAGCCCTGGATAGCCGCTGCGCACCATCCACTCCACCGCGTCGTGCCAGATCTCGCCGGCACCGGCCTCGACGATCCAGGCACGCGGGGTTTCTTCCACCAGCCGCAGACCCTTGATCTCGATCTTCAGCACCAGCGGCTTGACGTCGCCCGTGAGCACGATGTTGCTGCCGCCGCCCAGCACGAACCGGGGCGCGTCGCGCCATGCCGGATCGGCGCGCAGCGCAACCAGGTCGGCCTCGCTGGCAATGCGCGCCAGATGCTGCGCACGCGCGACGATGCCGAAGCTGTTGTAGGGCTGCAGCGGGACGTTGGACTCCACGATCATGGGAGAATTGTCGCATCCAGCACCAGTGAATTCAGGAGAGAGTCCATGCCGTCCTTCGATACCGTCTGCGAGCCCAACCTGCCCGAGGTGAAGAACGCGGTCGAGAACACCGCCAAGGAAATCGGAACGCGCTTCGATTTCAAGGGTACGGCCGCCGCCGTCGAGCTCAAGGACAAGGAGATCACCATGATCGGCGACGCCGAGTTCCAGCTCGTGCAGGTGGAAGACATCCTGCGCAGCAAGCTCACCAAGCGCAGCGTCGACGTGCGCTTCCTCGACAAGGGCGACGTCCAGAAGATGGGCGGCGACAAGGTCAAGCAGGTCATCAAGGTCAAGAGCGGCATCGAAAGCGAGCAGGCCAAGAAGATCACCCGCATCGTCAAGGACAGCAAGCTCAAGGTGCAGGCCGCCATCCAGGGCGACGCGGTGCGCATCACCGGCGCCAAGCGCGACGATCTGCAAGCCGCCATGGCGCTGATCAAGAAGGACGTGCCGGACATGCCGCTCACGTTCAACAACTTCCGCGACTGAGCGGGCCCCTTCATGAAAGCCCTCGTCGTCGCAGCGCAGCTGCTGGCTGCCGCTGCCGTGGCGCATGCCGCTGGCTCGGTCACCCTGACCGGCAGCATCGGCAGCCGCGCGATCCTGATCGTGAACGGCAACCCGCCCAAGACCGTGGCGGTCGGCGAGAGCTACCAGGGCGTGAAACTGCTCTCGCTGCAGGCCGATCAGGCCGTGGTCGAACTCGACGGCAAGCGCGTCAACCTGCGCATGGACACCCCCGTCAGCATCGGCGGTGGGGGCGGCTCGGGCGGGGGCGGAAACCGCGTCGTGCTGTCGGCCGACAGCCGCGGGCATTTCATGACGCAAGGTACCATCAACGGCCGGCCAGTCACGTTCATGCTCGACACGGGTGCGACGTCCATCGCACTCTCGGCCGACGACGCCCAGCGCATCGGGCTCGACTACAGCAAGGGCCAGCGCGTCACGATGAGCACTGCCAACGGCACGACTTCAGGCTATCGGCTGCGCCTGCAGTCAGTGCGCGTGGGCGACGTCGAGGTCTACGACATCGACGCCATCGTCTCGCCGCAGGCCATGCCCTTCGTACTGCTGGGCAACAGCTTCATCAATCGCTTCTCGATGCGGCGCGACGCGGACCAGATGGTCCTCGAAAAGCGATATTGATCGCAGCAGCCGCTCAGGCCTGCGCGGCCGTCACCACGATCTCGATCTTGTAGGCCGCATTGGCCATCTTGGCCTGCACAGTGGCGCGCGGCGGCGTGTTGCCGGCCGGAATCCAGGCGTCCCACACCTCGTTCATCGCCGTGATGTCGGTGATGTCCGCCAGGAAAATCTGCGTCATGAGAATGCGCGACTTGTCGCTGCCAGCCTCGGCCAGCAGGCGATCGACCATGCCCAGCACCTGCGTGGTCTGGCCGCGGATGTCCTGCGAGGTGTCGTCGGGCACCTGGCCCGCGAGGTAGATGGTGCCGTTGTGCACGGCCGTCTCCGAGAGACGAGGGCCGACGTGGAAGCGGGTGATGGAGGCCATGGTGTTCTTTCTTCAGTCCGGTTTTTTCTTGGAGCCGAGCTTCGACTCCGTGCCGGCCGCGAGCCGGCGGATGTTTTCGCGGTGCCGCCAGATCAGCAGCAGGCTCATGACGATGAGCGCAATCAGCACTGTGCGGTCGAGCGGCCACGCGATGCCGCCACCGATCAGATAGTAGGCTGGTGCGAAGAAGGCCGCCACCAGCGACGACAGCGACGAGTAGCGGAAGAAGACGGCAATGATCAACCAGGTGGCGCCGGTGGCCAGCCCCAACCAGGGCGCGACGCCCACCAGCACGCCCGCCGCGGTCGCCACGCCCTTGCCGCCCTGGAAGCCGAAGAACACCGGATACAGGTGGCCGAGGAACGCCGCCAGGCCGGCCAGGGCGGCAACGCCCTCCCCCAGCCCCCACTGCGCGCCGAACCGGTGAATCAGAAACACCGGCACCCAGCCCTTGACCGCGTCGAGCAGCAGCGTGGCCAGCGCCGCACCTTTATTGCCCGAGCGCAGCACATTGGTGGCGCCGGGGTTCTTGCTGCCGTAGCTGCGCGGATCGGCCATGCCGAGCGCCTTGCTCACGATGACCGCGAAGGACAGCGAGCCGATCAGGTACGACGCCACGATGGCAATGAAGGAAGGCAAGTTGAAACTCAAGACGGCACTCCGCGGGGGATGGTTGTTGTTCTATTCGGCGACGAGCGCCTGGGGCGGCGATTGGATCACAACATACTGCTTGCGAAACTCGAAGCCGCGGTCGGGCCACTGTGTCACATAGGCGCGCAGGGCCTCGGCGCCGGCGGGCCAGTCCTCGCCGTTGATGCGGCAGTCGGCCTGCACTTCGCCCTCGGCGTCGCGCACGGCATAGAGGCGCACGGCGTGGAGACTGTCCGATTCGATCTGCGGCTTGAAGGCGTCCCAGGTATTGGTGAACAGGCAGCAGGGGCAGAACGGGTGCTCTTCCTCAACCTCGGCCGCCGGCAGCGTCGCCCGGTGCGCCACGGGGCCGAACAGCACGCGCCGCTGCCGCCCTTCCTTCCAGCTCATGTCCATCGACGTGCAGTGGGCGAGTTCACCGCCCAGCGCATCCTGGAACACAACCAGATCGACCTGCGCCCACAGGTCGAACCCGCGGGTCAGGGCCTGCTCGGTGGTTTCGCCGCCCGAATGCTGGTACTCGAAGATGCCCTGCGGCAAGAGTCCGGCATGGGCCACCTCGATGGTGCTGGAGGTGCGCACGCTGCCGTCCTCGGCGCGCGAGTAGCTCAGGATCTGCGGCAGCAGCCAGAGTCCGTCGGACAGCGTAACCCAGCCATCGCGTGCGAGCGCGGCGGCCTGGCCGCGCGCCAGCAGTGCGTCGCGCAGCAACGCCGACAGGTCGAGCAATTCGGTCCATTCGCGCTCGTCGTTGCGAAAGGCAAGTGCGAACGTCGTGCCCTGGCCCGGGTTGCCAGCGGCTCGCAGGGGAAAGAAGTCGGAAGACGAGGATGTCGCCATGGCGCCGGCTATTCTGCCAGCGCACACTGCACGGGCTTCGCGCCCAGCAACCCCACGCACACCTGCGGATCGATGCCGATCAGGTAGCCGCGGCGCCCGCCGTTGAGCACGATTCTCGGCAGTTCGAGGATGGTCGACTCCACGTACACCGGCATCTCGCGCCGCGTGCCGAACGGCGAAGTGCCGCCCACCATGTAGCCGCTGTGCCGTTGCGCCACCTCGGGCTTGCAGGGCTCGACCGACTTGGCGCCGATCTGCCGCGCGAGGTTCTTGGTGGACACCGTGCGGTTGCCGTGCATCAGCACGATCAGCGGCTTGGCGTCCTGGTCTTGCATGACCAGCGTCTTGATGACGGTGAACGGGTCGAGCCCGAGCATTTCGGCGCCGCGCTGCGCACCGCCGTGCTCGACGTACTCGTAGGGGTGTTCGGTGAAGGAGATCTTGTGCGCGCGCAGCAGCTGGGTGGCGGGCGTCTCGGAGGTGTGGGTGCTTTTCTTGGCCATCTCGGTGGCAATTGCGGGTTCAGGATCGCTTCAGAAAACCTGGTGTTCCGCAGCAAAAAATCTGCCGTACTACATTGAATTCCGGTCCAACCATGCAGCATACGCCAGCCCCGGTGGCCACGGCCTCGTTCTACCTCGGGCATCGATGCGCCGCCCCGCCCTGACTGCGCTCGTGCTGGCCGTGGTGGCGATGCACGCAGCTGTGCTCTGGCTGCTGCTGGTCGCCACGCAGCCGCATGGTCGCAAGACCGTTCCGGTGAAGCGAATGGTCATGGAGGTGGTGCAGGTCGAAGCCCCAGTGAAGACCGAGCCTCCCGCACGCCGGGAAACGACGCCGCGAACCACGGCTGCGGCCACACGCGCGACAACCACGCGCATGCCCCGAACTGCTCGCGGCAAGGCGATCACCGCCCCCGCTGCCCCAGCCACTGAACCGCCGCAAACCACGACAAGCCCCGCGCCACTGATTCTTCATTCGGAAAGCACCCGCCGCGCCCTGCGCGACATCGGCCGCGAGCGCTCCTTCGCCGACCGTGCCAGCCAGGATCTCAATGGCAGCCCGCGCTCCGCCTTCGATTCCAGGTTGAGCGCAGGCGTCGCAAGCTCTGCACACGGCGACTGCATGAAAGGCCAGTTCAAAGGCAGCAACATGGGCCTGTTGAGCCTGCCGACCCTCGCCCTGGCCGCCGCCCAAGGCGAATGCGGCCGTTGAAAATTACGCAGCAGGGTCGCGAATGTCCCAGCGGATCTTGTCGATCTCGGCCAGGATTTCCGGCGACAGCGTGGTGCCGTACACATCCAGGTCTTCTTCCAGCTGCGCCACCGAAGTCACGCCGATGATCGTGCTCGCCACCTGCCACTTCGTGTAGCAGAAAGCCAGTGCCAGCTGCGTCGGCGTCAGCCCGTTGTCGCGGGCCAGTTGGTTGTAGCGTTTGGCCGCGCGCAGCGAATCGGGGCGGCCCCAACGCTGCTTGCGCACCGATTCGTAGCTCGAAATCCGCGCGCCCTTGGGCGCATCCGGCCCTTCGATGCCGCTCTGGTCGTACTTGCCCGTCAGCAGGCCGAAGGCCAGCGGCGAATACGCCAGCAGCGACACGCCCAGCCGGTGCATCGTCTCGTCCAGCCCGTTCTCGTAGCCGCGGCTGATGAGGCTGTACACGTTCTGCACCGTCGCCACGCGCGGCAGCCCGTGCTGTTCGGCCAGCCGCACGAACTCGTGCACGCCGTACGGCGTTTCGTTCGACAGGCCGATGGCGCGCACCTTGCCCGCCTTCACCAGCTTGCCCAGCGCCTCGAGTTGCTCGTGGATCGGCGTCTTCGAGGTTTCCTTCGCCGGGTCGTAATACATGTTGCCGAACAGAGGCACGTGGCGCTCCGGCCAGTGAATCTGGTAGAGGTCGATGACGTCCGTGCGCAGCCGCTTCAGGCTGGCGTTGCACGAGGCTTCGATGTCGGCCGCCGTCATGCCGCTGCCTTCGCGCACCCAGGGCATGCCGCGCGACGGGCCTGCCACCTTGGTCGCAACCACCAGCTTCTCGCGCGCGCCGGGGTTGGCGGCGAACCAGTTGCCGATGATGGTCTCGGTGACGCTGTAGGTTTCCTTGCGCGTGGGCACCGAGTACATCTCGGCTGTATCGATGAAGTCGACGCCGCGCTCGAGCGAACGGCTCAGGATGGCGTGGGAAGTGGGCTCGTCGACCTGTTCGCCGAAGGTCATCGTGCCAAGGCAGATCGGGGTGACGTGCAGGTCGCTTTGACCGAGTTGGATCTTTTTCATGCGCGGGATGCTACCGCCCCGCCCCACACCCCGCTGGCCGCCGCGCCAAAACCCGAGCAATCCGCCCCCGCCCGCTGTCCTGTGCCGGACTGCGTCAGCACAAAGGCCTCTTTATCATCGACGCCCATGTACCAAGCCCTCCGCCCCTCCCGCAGCGAATTCGTGCCCGTGCGCAACCTCAGCTACCACGTGCGCCTCTGGGGCCAGCCCTCCGACGAGCGCCCGCCGCTGGTGCTGGTGCATGGCTGGATGGACGTGGCGGCGTCGTGGCAGTTCGTGGTCGATGCGATGGAGGAAGACCGCTTCATCATCGCCCCCGACTGGCGCGGCTTCGGCCTGACCGACGGCGGCGGCGTCGACAACTACTGGCTCGCTGACTACCTGGCCGACCTCGAATGGCTGCTCGACCACTACGCAGGCGAAGGCGACAGCGCAAGGCAGGTTGACCTGGTCGGCCACAGCATGGGCGGCAACGTCGTCATGCACTACGCCGGCGTGCGGCCCCAGCGCATCCGCCGCCTCGTCAATCTCGAAGGCTTCGGCATGCCCGCGCGCAAGCCCGATGAAGCGCCCGCGCGCTACGGCCAGTGGATCGACGAGCTCAAGCGCCTGCATCGCGGCGAGATGGCGCTGGCCGGCTATTCGGCCGTGGACGGCGTCGCGCGCCGCCTCATGAAGACCAACCCGCGCCTCACGCCCGACAAGGCCAACTGGCTGGCCAGCCACTGGTCGGTGAATCACGCCCAACCCGACGGCAGCGAACGCTGGCAGATCCTCGGCGAGGCGGCGCACAAGATCGTCAACGCACATATCTTCCGCGTCGACGAAACGCTGGCGCTCTACGCGCGCATCACCGCGCCGTTGCTCATGGTCGAGGCCTCCGACGACAGCCTGAAAGGCTGGTGGAAGAACCGCTACACGCTCGACGAATTCCACGAGCGCCTGAAGTCAGTTGCCAACAGCCGCATCGAGCGCCTCGAAGACGCGGGCCATATGCTGCACCACGACCAGCCACAGCGCGTGGCGCGGATGATCGAAGAATTCCTGGCGAACTGAGCCGCCTCAGGTGCGGCGCGGTTCGCTGTCGAGGCTCGCCATCTGCGCCGCGGCATAGCGGTCGCCAGCGGCAGCGCCCTTCGGCACCGCACGCTCGATGGCCGCGAAATCGTCGGCCGCCAGCTTCACGTTCAGCGCGCCCAGCGCCTCGTCGAGCCGAGTACGCTGCCGCGCGCCGATCAGCGGCACGATGTCGTCGCCCTGCGCCGCCACCCATGCGATGGCGATCTGCGCGACGGTAACGCCCTTGGCCTCGGCAATCTTGCGTAGCGCATCGACCAGCGCGAGGTTGCGGTCCACGTTCTCGCCCTGGAAGCGCGGGCTGTGCGCCCGAAAATCCTTCTCGCCAGCCGCATCCTTCTTCCAGTGCCCGCTGATCAGGCCGCGCGAAAGCACGCCGTATGCGGTGATGCCGATGCCCAGCTCGCGGCAAGTCGCGAGGATGTCGTCCTCGATGCCGCGCGAGATCAGCGAATACTCGATCTGCAGGTCGCAGATCGGGTGCACGGCCGCCGCCTTGCGGATGGTCTGAGAGCCCACTTCCGACAGGCCGATGTGGCGCACGTAGCCCGCCTTCACCAGGTCGGCGATGGCTCCGATGGTGTCTTCGATAGGCACGTTCGGGTCGAGCCGCGCCGGGCGGTAGATGTCGATGTGGTCCACGCCCAGGCGCTGCAGCGAGTAGGTAGCGAAGTTCTTCACCGCCGCGGGCCGAGCGTCGTAGCCAACCCAGCCACCGGCCGGGTCGCGCATGGCGCCAAACTTCACGCTGACCAGTGCGGCGTCGCGCTGCGAACCCTTGAGGCCCTTGAGCGCTTCGCCGATCAGCATTTCGTTGTGGCCGCTGCCGTAGAAGTCGCCGGTGTCGAGCAACGTGATGCCCGCGTCCATCGCGGCGTGGATGGTGGCGATGCTCTCCGCGCGATCCGAAGGGCCGTACATGCCCGACATGCCCATACAGCCGAGACCGAAGGCGGAAACCTTGGGGCCGTTCATGGCCTTGGTGCCGAGTTGAAGTGTGTTCATTGCAGTGTCCTTTCTGACTTTTTGACTGTGGCCGGACGCGGTTGCGAACGGCATGGTGCTAGTCTGGAAGGAATCGGCCCGTTCGATAATCCGTCCAGCGGCGCACGGGTTGTGCAGAAAAACGCACAATCCCGCCATGACCGATCCCGATCTTTCCGATCTCGGCGCCTTTGTGGCAGTGACCCGGGCACGCGGCTTTCGAGGCGCCGCCACGCTGCGCGGCGTATCACCCTCCTCGCTCAGCGAGGCCATGCGGCGGCTCGAAGCGCAGCTTGGCGTGCGCCTGCTGAACCGCACCACGCGCAGCGTTACGCCGACCGAAGCCGGCCAGCGGCTGCTTGACCGCATCTCGCCCGCGCTCGACGACATCGCGGGCGCGCTCGACACGCTCAACAGCTTTCGCGACAGCCCCACCGGCACGCTGCGGCTGAACGTGCCGACGATCGTGACGCAGCGCGTGCTGCCGCCGCTGGCCAGCCGATTCCTGGCGGAGCACCCCGGCATCACGCTGGAGATCACGACCAACGACACCTTCATCGACGTGCTCGCCGCAGGCTTCGACGCCGGCATCCGCTACGACGAGAGCATTGCGCGCGACATGATCGCCGTGCCTCTGGGCCCTCGCACGCAGCGCTTCGTGGCCGCGGCCTCGCCTGCCTACCTGGCGAAGCACGGAACGCCCAGGCACCCGACCGACCTGCTGCAGCACGCCTGCATCGCCCACCGTTTTCCGAGTGGCGTGCTCGCCACCTGGGGCTTCGTGCGCAAGGGCAAGGCCGTCAAGATCACGCCGGGCGGGCCGCTGATCGCGTCGATGCTCGACCTCGAACTGCACGCCGCCGAGTCGGGCCTGGGCCTGATCTACACCTTCGACGAATACCTGAGGCCCTCCATCGACCGCGGCACGCTGGTGCCCGTGCTCGAAGACTGGTGGCAGAGTTTTTCGGGGCCGTTCCTGTACTACCCAAGCCGCACGCACATGCCTGCGCCGCTGCGCGCATTCGTCGACTTCCTGAAGAACGAAGGCCAGCCCGCCTGATCCGCCTGATATTCGACAAGCGGATATCGAAGCGCACGAATCTTCGTTCGCGCCGCAGGCACCGCGACCTAGAGTGCGCAGCTCCCCTTGCCTCCCCGGAGTTGCCCGTCATGCGCTTTTCTTCGCGCGCGCCCTCGCTGGCGCGCTGGTCCGTTCCGTTGCTCGGTGGCCTTGCCCTGAGCCTGCTTCTTCAGGTCTCCGCCCACGCCGCCGACCTGCGCGTGGGCTTCATGCCCGGCCCGTACCGCGATGCCTTCACGAACGGCATCGAGCCCCAGCTGAAGAAGCTCGGCTACACCGTCAAGTACGTCGAGTTCAGCCAGGGCGTGCAGCCCAACGACGCAGTGGAGCGCGGGCAGATCGACGCCAACATCTTCCAGCACACGCTGTACCTCAACGCCACCAACAAGCAGCAGGGCTTCGACCTCGTGCCCGTGGTGCACGTGCCGACACCGCCAATGGGCCTGTACTCGCAGCGCCACAAGTCGCTCGACACGGTGCCTGACGGTGCCACGGTCACGCTGCCTTCGGACCCGGTGAACGCGGCGCGCGCGCTCAACATCCTCGCGACCGTCGGCTGGGTCACGCTCAAGCCGGGCGTGAGCCCGCTCGCCGTGTCTGAGCGCGACATCGTGAACAACCCGAAGCGCCTGAAGCTGGTGCCGCTCGAAGCCGCGCAGGCCCCGCGCTCGCTGGCCGATGCAGACATTGCCGCCGTGCAGGGCAACTTCGCGGTGGCCTCGGGCCTGAAGCTCACCGATGCGCTCAAGCTCGAGAACATGACGCTGCCCTACGTGAACGTGGTGGCCGTCAAGCGCAGCAACGAGCAAGCCCAGTTCGCGAAAGACATCGCAGCGGCCTACCAGTCGGCCGAGTTCCAGCGCTTCTTCAAGGCCAACCCGACATGGGCCGGCTACCGGCTGCCCGACTACTTCTCCCAATGAGCCTTTCGAACAGCCCCAAGCCCCGGCAACTGCACCTCAACGTCAACATCCTGCACTCGGGCTTCGTGCCCTCGGCATGGCGCCTGCCGGAGAGTGATCCGTGGGCCTTTGCCGACGTCCGGCACTACATCCGAACGGCGCAGATCGCCGAGTCGGCCAAGCTCGATGCGGTGTTCCTCGCGGACAACGCGGCCATCGTCGACCAGATCAACTTCCGACCGATCACCGCGCTGGAACCCACGGTACTGCTGGCCTGCGTGGCCGCCGCCACCACGCACATCGGCCTGATCGCCACGGCCTCGACCAGCTACAACGAGCCCTACAACATCGCCCGCCGCTTCGCCACGCTCGACCATGTGAGCGGCGGCCGCGCGGGCTGGAACGTGGTGACCACGGCCGACCTGCCATCGGCGCGCAACTTCGGCCTCGACGCCACGCCCGACCATGCGAAGCGCTACGCACGCGCCTCGGAGTTCACCGACATCGTGAAGGCGCTGTGGGACAGCTGGGAGGACGACGCCTTCATCGGCGACAAGGCCACTGGCAGTTTCATCGACACGGCCAAGGTGCACGCCATTGCGCACCGCGGCGAGCACTTCGCGGTGCAGGGGCCGCTGAACCTGCCGCGTCCGCCGCAGGGCCACCCGGTGCTGGTGCAGGCCGGAGCATCTGCCGACGGGCGCGAGCTGGCGTCGCGCCATGCGGAGGCGGTGTTCTCGGCCTCTCAGTCGTTCGAGGAATCGCTGGCCTACGCGCGCGCGCTGAAGACACGCGCCGCCGAATTGGGCCGCGGCCCCGACGCAGTGAAGGTGCTCGCGGGCCTGACCACCATCGTCGGCAGCACCGAGGCCGAAGCCCGTCGCCGGCGCGACGAACTGGTCGACCTGATTCCGTGGGACTACAGCCTGACGCGCATCGCCGGCACGCTGGGCATCACGCCCGACCGTCTGAAGCTCGACGAGCGCCTGCCCGACGACCTCCCACTGCCCGGCAATGGCAACGGCAACCACACCTTCTTCAACGCGGTGGTCGCGGCAGGCCGCACCCACGGCTACACGGTGCGGCAGCTGATCCGCGAACTGGCGGGCGGCGGCGGGCACCGCGTGATCGTCGGCACGCCGGAGCAGATTGCGGACGACATCGAGCGCTGGTTCAAGGCCGGTGCGGCCGATGGGTTCAACCTGATGCCCGATGCGCTGCCGCATGGGCTGCAGGATTTTGTCGATGGCGTGGTGCCGATCCTGCAGAAGCGCGGGATCTTTCGCACCGAGTACGAAGGCCGCACGCTGCGCGATCACCTCGGGTTGGCGCGGCCCGGCGGGCGGGCGACGCAGCGGCTGGCGGCTTGAGGGCGGTTGGGGTGCACCGTTCGGGGTGCGATCACGCCGACGGGGTACCTTGCTCCGCGAATGTCCTCCGGCCTGCGGCCTCCCCCTTTATTTCGCTGCGCAAGGCACCCCATCGACGTGATCGTTCAGCGCAGCGCTTAATCCAGCCGCACAACGGCAGCGCCCATGTGCGAATGGCATCGGGTGCTCCCCGCAGCGAAATAAAGGAGGAGGCCGAAGGCCGGGGGACATTCGCGGAGGGGAGTACCCGGTGTCATTCGCGCGCACCCCGAACAAGAGCCCCCACCTTCACTCCTCGTCGGCGTCGTTACCCGTGAGGGACAGCACTTCTTCGACGAAAGCCTCGAACAGCGGCAGCGCGGCAGGCAGGCCGTCGAGCGACTCGGCCTCGCCCGCATCGAAGAAATGCGGTTTGCCGGCCGGCATGGCAGCCCACTCGCCAGCCTCCAGCAACAGCCCCAGGTAGCCGTCGGCAGTCGGCACATAGAACAGCCCCGCGCTGTCGAGCACACGCTGCCCCTTCTTCTTGCCACGCCCCCAGCTCACGCCCTGCCCGGCCAGGTGTTCGGTGATCCAGCCGTCGCACACATGCGTGTCGCGCCAGCTTCCCTGAGCATCGAATACGGCCAGAACGGGCATGGGAGTCCTTTTCTTGAAGGAGGGTTATTGCAGGAAGCTGGGCTTGGCGTAGCCCTGGAACTTGCTGTCGACCACGGCCTTGAACTCCTTCGAGCGATAGGCATCGGCGATGTCCTTGGCCCACTGGGTGTTCTTGTCGGCGGTCTTCACGGCGACCACATTCAGGTAGTAGTCGGGCGTCTTCTCGAGCACCACGGCGTCGGTGAGCTTCAGGCCCGACGAGATCGCGAAGTTGCCGTTGACGATGGCGTACTCGGTGTCGCCCAGCGAGCGCGGCAGCTGCGCGGCTTCGAGCGGAATGAACTTCAGCTTCTTCGGGTTCTCGGCCACGTCTTTTTCAGACGCGCGCAGCGGGTCGATGCCGGTCTTGATCGTGATCAGCTTGTTCTGCTCCAGCAGCACCAATGCGCGGGCCAGGTTGCTCGGGTCGTTCGGCAGCGTCACGCGGTCGCCTTCCTTCACGTCGGCCAGCGTCTTGCGCTTGGTCGAGTACACGCCCATGGGCGCGATCGGGCCCTGTACCAGTTCGGCGAGGTCGAGCTTCTGGTCGGCCGCGAACTTCTTCAGGTAGACCTGATGCTGGAAGAAATTGGCGTCGAGCGAGCCCTGGGCCAGCGCCAGGTTGGGCTGCACGTAGTCGTTGAACTCGACCAGCTTCACCTTGTAGCCCTTCTTTTCGAGGATGGGCACGATGCCGGCCTTGAGCTGGTCGGCGTTGGAGCCGGCTGTGCCGCCGATCACCAGGTTCTTCTTGGCGGGGTCTTGCGCGTGGGCCTGCAGCGAGAGGCCGCCCAGCGAGACGGCAGCCAGGGACAGGGCGAGAACGGAGCGGCGCAGGAATGCGGTTTTCATGAGATTGGGAAAGCAGGGAAGAAAAGAGAAGGAATCAACGCTTGTCGAGCCTGCTTGCCGTGGTGTTGCCCACGAATTGCAGGATCTGTACCAGCACCACGAGCAGCGCCACGGTGAGCACCATCACGTCGGTCTGGAAACGGTAGTAGCCGTAGCGGATGGCCAGGTCGCCGATGCCGCCGCCGCCCACCACGCCGGCCACGGCCGAGTACGAGAGAAAGCTCACGGCCAGCACGGTCAGCGCCAGCACCAGCCCCGAACGGGCCTCGACCAGCAGCACGCGCCAGACAATCTGCAGCTCGGTCGCGCCCATGGCATGCGCCGCCTCGATCACGCCGCGCGGCACTTCGCGCAGGCACTGGTCGACCAGCCGGGCCAGGTACGGAATGGCCGCGAACGACAGCGGCACCGCGGCCGCCAGCGGCCCGATCGACGTGCCCGCGATCACCCGCGTGAACGGCACCAGGGCCACCAGCAGGATGATGAAAGGGAACGAACGCACCGTGTTCACCAGCCAGTTGAGCACCAGGAACGCGGGCTTGTTCTCGAGCGACTGGCCAGGGCCCAGAAGGAACAGCAAGATGCCCAGCGGCCCGCCGATGAGCACGGCGGCCGAAAGGCCGATGGCCAGCATCATGAAGGTCTGGCCGGTGGCGACCCACAGCTCGGGGAGGATGGGGGCGATGTTCTCAAACATAGGCCAGCTCCTGTGCGCCGAGCTGCGACGGCGGGCGCGGCGAGTAGGGTTCGCGCGCCTCGCGTTCGCGGCGGCGCACCAGTTCGTCGATTTCGCGGCCCAGCGCGGTCTTGCGCTCGACGCTCGGTGCATCGACCGCGAACTGCTCCACCAGCCGGCCCTTTTCGAGAATGGCCACGTTGCGGCACAGCACCTCGACCACCGACAGCTCGTGCGTGACGATCACGATGGTCACGCCGATCTTCTCGTTGATTTCGCGCAGCGTTTCCAGCAGCGAGCGCGTGGTTTCGGAGTCGAGCGCCGAGGTGGGCTCGTCGCACAGCAGCACCTGCGGGCGCGGCGCCAGCGCGCGGGCAATGGCCACGCGCTGCTTCTGGCCGCCGGAGAGCTGGGCCGGGTAGGTGTCGATCTTCTCGGCCAGGCCCACGAGCGCCAGGCATTCGCGCACACGTGCGTTGATTTCGGCCTTCGAATGGCGGCCGTGGATCTTCAGCGGGAAGGCCACGTTGTCGAACACCGTGGCGTTCTGCAGCAGGTTGAACTGCTGGAAGATCATGCCGATGTTCTGGCGCGTGTCGCGCAGCTCGCGGCGCGAGAGCGTGGTGAGGTCGCGCCCGCCGACGAAGACCTGGCCCGAATCGGGCCGCTCCAGCAGGTTGATAAGGCGCAGCAGCGTCGATTTGCCGGCGCCGCTCTTGCCGATCAGGCCGAACACGTCGCCCTGCTGGATGTCGAGCGACAGCGACTGCACGGCGTCGAACACCTCGCCGTTGGGCAAGGCGAAAGACTTCTGCACCGATTGAAGACGGATGACTGGCGCCGCGTGATTGCCGCGGCCCGTGTCAGGCGTAGGGTGGGTCATGGAAAAGAAGCGCAGCCCGCGCAAAGGCAGGTCGCGGAGGTTCGCAAAAAGGTGCCGAGTATGAAAAGAAACGCAGCGAAAGGGAACGAACAAAAAGGATGCTGTTTATACGCATATGCGCATAAGGAAATCCTGTAGCGGGCAAGACACGCCATATCGATATGCGCATTGGTTCGTTCCCAAACGCTGGCGGCAATGCCACATTCGCGCCTTCTTTTTTTGATTTCGCGCAACGACATGCATACCTCTTTCCGCCGCCGCACCCTCGCCCTTGCCACGCTGGCCGCCGCCCTTTTTGCCGGCAGCACCGCCTTCGCGCAGGACAAGAACACGCTCAAGGTCGGCGTCTCCGTCGGCAACGGCGAGCAGATCTTCGAGGTGGTCAAGAAGGTCGCTGCCAAGGACGGCCTGAACATCCAGGTCGTGGTGTTCAACGACTACCAACTGCCCAATGCAGCGCTGGCCTCGGGCGACCTCGACGCCAACGCCTTCCAGCACCAGCCCTTTCTCGACAACCAGAACAAGGCGCGCGGCTTCGACATCGTGCCCGTGGGCCTGACCATCACCGCGCCGCTGGGCTTCTACTCGCGCAAGATCAAGTCGATCGACCAGCTGCCCGATGGCGCCTCGGTCGGCATCCAGAACGACCCGTCTAACGGCAACCGCGCGCTGTTGCTGCTGCAGCAGGCCGGCCTGATCACGCTGAAGCCCGAGGCGGTGAAGAACAACACGGCCACGCCGCTGGACGTGGTGACGAACCCCAAGAAGCTGAAGCTGGTCGCTCTCGATGCTGCCCAACTGCCGCGCTCGCTCGACGACCTGACCATTGCCTCCATCAACAACGACTACGCCGAGAAGGCCGGCCTGTCGCTGAACAAGGACGCCGTGATCAAGGAATCGCCGAAGAGCCCGTACGCCAACCTGATCGCCGTGCGCCGCGCCGACAAGGACAAGCCCTGGGCCAAGCGCCTCGTGGCGGCCTACCAGTCGCCCGAGGTGAAGAGCTTCATCGAAACCCAGTTCAAGGGCTCGCTCGTGCCGGCGTTCTGATTTCGGTCTTTCTCCCTCCCCCGCTGGGGGAGGGCCGGGGTGGGGCAAGCGGCGCTCGCGCTGGGAGCAACGGGCACCACAAGCGCCCTGCCCGCCCCCATCCCAGCCTTCCCCCAGAGGGGGAAGGAGCAATACAAGGGCGCTCCTTGGCAGCTCGGCGGACCGTGAGAAAATGCCCGGTTTCCCCGAACACAGTCAGGACACCCCATGGACGCAGAACAGATCAACCAAATCGGCGCAATGCTCGCGGACCTGAGCGTCCGTACGGTCGATTTACGGAGGTATCTTTGACTACGATGCAAAAGCTGAACGACTGAGGACAGTCAACGCATCGCTCGAAGACCCGAACGTCTGGAACGACCCGAAGAAGGCCCAGGAACTAGGCAAGGAAAAGAAGTCGCTCGACGACGTGGTCGTCACGCTCGACCGGCTCACCAACGGGCTCTCGGACAACACCGAACTCTTCGAAATGTCGAAGGAAGACGGCGACATGGACGGCCTGCAGGCCATTGCCGATGACGCCGCCACGCTCGAAGCCGACATCAAGCAGCTCGAATTCCGCCGGATGTTCAACAACCCGGCCGATCCGCTGAACGCCTTTGTCGACATCCAGGCCGGCGCCGGCGGCACCGAGGCTTGCGACTGGGCCAGCATGCTGCTGCGCCAGTACCTGAAGTACGCCGAGCGCAAGGGCTTCAAGACGCAGATCGAAGACGAAACGCCCGGCGACACCGCCGGCATCAAGGGCGCGACCATCAAGGTCGAGGGCGACTACGCCTTCGGCCTGCTGCGTACCGAAACCGGCGTGCACCGCCTGGTGCGCAAGTCGCCGTTCGACTCGTCGGGCGGGCGGCACACCAGCTTTGCCAGCATCTTCGTGTACCCGGAAATCGACGACTCCATCGAGATCGAGATCAACCCGTCCGACGTGCGCACCGACACCTTCCGCGCCAGCGGCGCGGGCGGCCAGCACATCAACAAGACCGACTCGGCCGTGCGCCTGACGCACATCCCGACCGGCATCGTGGTGCAGTGCCAGGACGGCCGCAGCCAGCACAGCAACCGCGACGTGGCGTGGAAGCGCCTGCGCTCGCGCCTGTACGACCACGAGATGCGCAAGCGCCAGGAAGAGCAGCAAAAGCTCGAAGACAGCAAGACCGACGTGGGCTGGGGCCACCAGATCCGTAGCTACGTGCTGGACAACAGCCGCATCAAGGACCTGCGCACCAACGTGGAAGTTTCGGCCACGCAGAAGGTGCTGGACGGCGACCTCGACGTGTTCATCGAAGCCTCTCTCAAGCAAGGCGTGTAAAACCGATGAGCCTGAAAAGCCTGAAGGATGGTGGCAAGGTCGAAGCCTTCATCTTCGACATGGACGGCACCATGATCGACTCCATGCCCTGGCATGCGCGCTCGTGGGTGGAGTTCGTGGCGCGCCACGGCCTGAAGCTCGACGTGAGCGACATCCTCGCGCGCACCACGGGCCGCACCGGCACCGAGTGCATGCGCGAGCTGTTCGAGCGCGAGCTCTCCGACGAGGAGTGCCAGGCGCTGGTGCACGAGAAGGAAGAGATCTACCGCGCCATGTTCAGCGACAACTTCACCGAAGTCGCGGGCTTCACGGCCTTTGCCAAGGCAGCCGTTGCACGCGGCCTGAAGGTGGCGGTGGGCACGGCCGGCGACAAGGGCAACATCGAGTTCGCCATGTCGCGCCTGAAGATGGACCCGCTGCCGCTGGCCATCGTGGGCGGCGATGAAGGCTTCTCGGGCAAGCCCACGCCCGCCATTTTTCTCGAAGCCGCGCGCCGCATCGGCATTGCGCCCGAGCGCTGCATCGTTTTTGAAGACGCACCCTTCGGCATAGAAGCCGCCCGCCGCGGCGGCATGCGTGCCGTGGCCGTGTGCAGCACCCATACCGCCGCCGAGCTTGCCGGCCCCCATGTGATTGCCGCGGTTCGCGACTACAACGAACTCGCCCATTCGAATTTTCTGGAGACACTCGATGCTGCTACGTGACGCTCAAGGGCAACCCATTGCCATCCGCCGCGAAGACTATGCCGCCCCGGCGTACTGGATCGACACCGTCGACCTCACCTTCGACCTCGACCCCGCCAAGACCCGCGTGCTCAACCGCATGCAGATGCGCCGCAACCCCGAGGTGCCGGTGCAGCCGCTGCGCCTGGACGGCGACGAGCTGAACCTGGCGCGCGTGCTGGTCAACGGCCAGGGCGCTTCGTTCCGCATGGAAGGCGAACAGCTCGTCATCGACGGCCTGCCCGATGCTTTCGAGCTCGAGATCTTCACCACCTGCTGCCCCATCAAGAACACCAAGCTGATGGGCCTGTTCGTGAGCGAAGACACCTTCTTCACGCAGTGCGAGGCCGAGGGCTTCCGCCGCATCACCTACTTCCTCGACCGTCCGGACGTGATGGCGATGTACACCGTTACGCTGCGCGCCGCCAAGGCCTCCTACCCGGTGCTGCTGTCGAACGGCAACCTCGTCGAGCAGGGCGAACTGCCCGAAGGCCGCCACTTTGCCAAGTGGGTCGACCCCTTCAAGAAGCCCAGCTACCTGTTCGCACTGGTGGCGGGCAAGCTGGTGGCGCGCGAGCAGCGCATCAAGGCACGCAACGGCAAAGAGCATTTGCTGCAGGTGTACGTGCGCGCCGGCGACCTCGACAAGACCGAGCACGCGATGAACTCGCTCATCCACTCGGTGCTGTGGGACGAAACCCGCTTCGGCCTGCCGCTCGACCTCGACCGCTTCATGATCGTTGCCACCAGCGACTTCAACATGGGCGCCATGGAGAACAAGGGCCTGAACATCTTCAACACGAAGTACGTTCTGGCCAACCAGGCCACCGCCACCGACGCCGACTACAGCAACATCGAAAGCGTGGTCGGCCACGAGTACTTCCACAACTGGAGCGGCGACCGCGTGACCTGCCGCGACTGGTTCCAGCTGTCGCTGAAAGAAGGCCTCACCGTCTTCCGCGACCAGGAGTTCAGCCAGGATTTGTGCGCCGACGCCTCGGCCCGCGCCGTGAAGCGCATCGAAGACGTGCGCGTGCTGCGCACCGCCCAGTTCCCCGAAGACGCGGGCCCCATGGCCCACCCGGTGCGCCCCGACAGCTACATCGAGATCAGCAACTTCTACACCGTCACCATCTACGAAAAGGGTGCCGAGGTGGTGCGCATGATGCAGACGCTGGTCGGCCGCAAGGGCTTTGAAAAGGGCATCACGCTCTACTTCGAACGCCACGACGGCCAGGCCGTGACCTGCGACGACTTTGCCCAGGCCATTGCCGACGCCAACCCTGAATCGGAACTCGCCCGCCTGCTGCCCCAGTTCAAGCGCTGGTACAGCCAGGCCGGCACGCCCCGCCTTGCAGCCCACGGCGTGTACGACGCGCAGAACCGCAGCTACACCCTGAGCGTGGTGCAAAGCTGCCCGCCCACGCCGGGCCAGCCGACGAAGGAGCCCTTCGTCATTCCGCTGAACATCGGCCTGCTCGACGCCAACGGCCGCGAACTGCCGCTGCAGCTCGAAGGCGAAAACGACGTGACCCGCGGCACCCGCACCCTGGTGCTGTCGCGCGCCGGCGAGCAGATCACCTTCGTGGGCCTCGACGCCGAGCCCGTGCCTTCCATCTTGCGCGGCTTCAGCGCGCCGGTGATCCTCGACTTCGAGTACACCGACGCCCAACTGCTGACGTTGCTGGCCAACGACCCCGACCCGTTCAACCGCTGGGAAGCCGGCCAGCGACTGGGCCTGCGCGCCGCGCTGCAAGGCATTGCCGCACTGGCCACCGACACCACGCCGGTGCTGAACGACGCGTATATCGACGCCATGCGCAGCGTGCTGCGCAACCCGCAGCTCGACGCCGCCTTCAAGGAACTGGTGCTCACGCTGCCGTCGGAAACCTACATTGCCGAACAGCTCGACGTGGTCGACCCGCAGCGCGTGCACCTGGTGCGCGAAGCCATGCGCGCCCAGTTGGCCACCGCCCTCTTTGCCGACTGGCAGTGGGTTTACGAAGAGAACCACGATACCGGTGCCTACAGCCCCGACCCGACCTCGTCGGGCCGCCGCGCGCTGGCCGGCATGGCGCTCAACTTTCTGTGCCTGGCGGCGCGCGCCTCGGGCGACGTCGTGTGGCCGGGCAAGACGCTGCAGCGCTTCAAGGACGCGGGCAACATGACCGACCGCTTCAACGCGCTCAACGCGCTGGTGTCGTCGGGCAACACCCTGGCGGCGCAGGCGCTGGCCCGCTTCCACGCCATCTTCAAGGACGAGGCACTGGTCATCGACAAGTGGTTCTCGCTGCAGGCTGGCGCCAGCGACCGCGGCGGCGACATCCTGCCGCTGGTCAAGCAGCTGATGAAGCACCCCGACTTCTCGCTGAAGAACCCCAACCGCGCGCGCAGCGTGATCTTTGCCTATTGCAGCGGCAACCCCGGCGCCTTTCACCGCCCCGACGCGGCCGGCTACGTGTTCTGGAGCGAGCGCGTGATTGAGCTCGACGCCATCAACCCGCAAGTGGCTGCCCGCCTCGCGCGCTCACTCGACCGCTGGAGCAAGCTGGCCGAGCCGTACCGCAGCGCCGCGCGCGAAGCCATCGCCCGCGTGGCCGCCAAGCCCGACCTGAGCAAGGACACCCACGAGGTCGTCACTCGCGCCCTGGCCGGAAACTGAAGCAACCGAACCCCACAAGACACATGGCTCAACAAAAGATTTCCCTCACCCGCTACCTCGTCGAACAACAACGCGCCGACGGCCTCATTCCCGGCCAGCTGCGCCTGCTGCTCGAAGTGGTCGCGCGCGCCTGCAAGAGCATCAGCCAGGCCGTCAACAAGGGCGCGCTGGGCGGCGTGCTCGGCACCGCCGAGAGCGAGAACGTGCAGGGCGAGATCCAGAAGAAGCTGGACATCATCGCCAACGAAGTGCTGATTGAGGCCAACGAATGGGGCGGCCACCTCGCGGCCATGGCCAGCGAGGAAATGGACAGCATCTACGTGGTGCCCAACCGCTATCCCCAGGGCGAATACCTGCTCATGTTCGATCCGCTCGACGGCAGCAGCAACATCGACGTGAACGTCAGCATCGGCACCATCTTCAGCGTGCTGAAGAAGCCCGACGACCACCCCGGCGTGCAGGAAGGCGACTTTCTGCAGGCAGGCACCCAGCAAGTGGCCGCCGGCTACTGCATCTACGGCCCGCAGACCACCCTGGTGCTGACCGTGGGCAACGGCGTGGCCATGTTCACGCTGGACCGCGAACAAGGCAGCTTCGTGCTGACGCAGGAAGACATCCAGATTCCGGCCGACACCAAGGAATTTGCCATCAACATGAGCAACATGCGCCACTGGGACGAGCCCATGAAGCGCTACATCGACGAATGCCTGGCCGGCAAGGAAGGCCCGCGCGGCAAAGACTTCAACATGCGCTGGATTGCCAGCATGGTGGCCGACGTGCACCGCATCCTGATGCGCGGCGGCGTCTTCATGTACCCGTGGGACAAGCGCGAGCCCGAAAAGGCCGGCAAGCTGCGCCTGATGTACGAGGCCAACCCCATGAGCTGGCTGGTCGAACAGGCCGGCGGCGCGGCCACCAATGGCAAGCAACGCATCCTCGACCTGCAGCCCACCAAACTGCATGAGCGGGTGAGCGTGATGTTGGGTTCGCGTAACGAAGTTGAGCGGCTGACCCAGTACCACGCCGAGAAGGCGTGATTTCTTGGCTATAATCTGAGGCTTCGCCGGTGTAGCTCAGTCGGTAGAGCAGCTCATTCGTAATGAGAAGGTCGGGTGTTCGATTCATCTCTCCGGCACCAAATTTGATAATGAAATCAAGCATTTAAGCCATCTTTCGGGATGGCTTTTTTGTTTTGTGGCTGCGGGATGCGCCAACGGTGCGAGATAAGACGCTCATTTTTGAATAGACGAGCAGTGGGCATCCGTCTGTCTGATTTCTGCCCGGCTACAACCCCAAACGTCCTAGAGTAATGCTTGCCTCAATCAAGGCCTGACTCAAAGCATGGACAGCCTGACCCCATTACAGCGGAGCGAGCGGATGCGTAAGGTGCGCGCCACTGATACGGCGCTGGAGATGGTTGTGCGTCGGTTGGTGCATGGAATGGGATACCGCTACCGCCTGCACAGGAAGGACCTCCCAGGAAAACCAGACCTGGTATTCCCGGCTCGACACAAGGTGATCTTTATCCATGGCTGCTTCTGGCATAGACACGATGATCCGGATTGTCGGCTGGCAAGATTGCCAAAGTCGCGGCTCGAATTCTGGATACCCAAACTGGATAGCAACAAGGCACGTGACGTCAAAACCCTGGAAATCCTGGAAAGCATGGGCTGGAACGTGATGACGATCTGGGAGTGCCAGATTCGTGACACAAAGGAACTCGAAAGAAGAATTCGCGAGTTTCTTGACCCATAGATGCAATCGAATTCTTCGCGGGAGCAACTGTTGGGATAGCCTCATCAAGCATGCTCAGAGCCCTCCATTCGCGACTACTGCACACTCCGCGAGCAGGCTCCATTCCCCACGTCTACAGGCCTAGAAAGCGACCTTGCGGGATACACTTGACCAATAGAAAAAGGGTGACTCGATGCGTGCAGTTGAGCTTTTCGCTGGGGCCGGCGGCCTAGCTTTGGGAGCAAGCCTCTCTGGGTTCAAGCCTTTGGCGGTTTTGGAGTGGGACCGGTGGGCATGCGATACCCTTCGCGAAAACCAGAAGAATGGGTACCCCCTGGTGTCCGGTTGGCCCATTCACGAAGGCGATGTACGCGATTTCGACTGGAAATCGCTGCCTACAGACATCGAACTCGTCGCCGGCGGCCCGCCGTGTCAGCCCTTCTCGATGGGCGGCAAGCACGGTGCGTACAACGATCAGCGGGACATGTTCCCCGCAAGCGTGGACATCGTGCGCCGGCTCCAACCGAAAGCGTTCATTTTCGAGAACGTGAAAGGCCTCACGCGTTCGGCCTTCCACAACTACTTCGAATACATCCGCCTGCAGCTGGAATTTCCCGAGTCTCCCAAGAGGAAGAACGAGGACTGGCAAGGCCATTACGTCCGCCTGCAGGCAGAGCACAGCTCGGGCAAGCAGCACGGCAGGGCCCTGACATACCGCCTCCAGACCAACCTCGTCAACGCCGCCGACTACGGTGTGCCGCAACGCCGTGAACGCGTTTTCATCGTTGGCTTTCGTCACGATCTCGAGACCACGTGGAGCATGCCCGAGCAGACGCACAGCCAGTCCGCGCTGATGCACGACCAATGGGTCACCGGGGCATACTGGGAGCGGAATCAAATCGCGAAAAAGAATCGGCCGGCGTCACCGCTGATCACGGCGACGAGCCAAATGCTGATCCGTCAGCGTAGCCTGATTGAAGAGCCGCTTAAGCCTTGGAAAACCGTGCGCGAGGCGCTAGCAGACATGCCGAACCCGGAAAGGCGCGTGAAGCACCACCTCATCAACCACACCTATCAACCGGGTGCTAAGTCATACCCTGGCCACACGGGCAGCCCCCTGGATCTTCCAGCTAAGACGCTGAAGGCCGGCGGCCATGGCGTGCCTGGAGGCGAGAACATGATGGTGAACGACGACGGCAGTTGCCGCTACTTCACCATTCGAGAATCCGCACGCCTTCAGACCTTTCCCGACGGGTACCGATTCCATGGTGCCTGGGGCGAGGTGATGCGTCAGCTAGGCAACGCCGTGCCAGTAGAGCTTGCACGTCAGGTGATGTCGAGCGTCGGTATTCAGCTCGTCGAATCCCAACTCCGCAAGATGGGCCTGAAAAGCACTGCGGATGTCGCAAAGGCACTCGCGCAATCGAATCAGCAGGCCTTAGCCTCAAAGCGCGCATGAGCACCCGTCGTCCAAGGACTGCGGCCCAGAAGAGCGCGCGCGTTGTCATCTCCAGGGTGATCCCTTTCAACCCTCTCGAGAAGCGCGTTCTCGGAGCCTCGATCGCAGAAGTCTTGCTCACGACGCCGGTGTACCCGTTGTCGACGCCCTTCCCGTTGAGAGGCCCAGGCGTCTACGCGATCTATTACACCGGCGCCGGGTTTCCCCCCTACGCGCCCCTGGCGCAGCAGAACTCCAACGGGAAGATCGTTTGGCCAATCTATGTTGGCCAGGCCCTCCCGAGCGGCGGTAGACGCGGGATCGCGACTGCGGACGAAGAGCCCACCTTGCGCAAGCGGCTGATGAAACACCGTTTGAGTATCGGGGCCGCATCCACCGATTTCAGCATCGAAGATTTTTGCTACCGCGCTCTGGTGATGGACGACGCCTTCATCCGTCTGGCCGAAACATCGTTGCTGTCGCTGTACAAACCGCTGTGGAACAACTTTGTCGACGGATTTGGCAACAACGCACAAGGCTCAGGCCGAGATGCGTCCAAGCGATCTCGTTGGGACACCCTGCACGGTGGGCGTACCCAGGCTGTGATCCACGCCGATCGCGGCGAGACGCGCGAGCAACTGATGGCCGAGATCAAGCAAGAACTTGCGAGCACGAACTACGACATCCCGGAGACGCTGATCAACGCCCTCGGCCAAAGCATCTTGGCGACGCCGATGGACATCGACGACACGGTGAACACTGATGCGCCTGACGCTCCTGCCGAAGAGGCATGACCAGAGTAGACGCTCAGCTCGACTAAAAATAGCAGCCGATGACTGCCGCACCTCGGCTGTCACCCAAGGCGATCGTGGCGATCCAGCCGTGAGGATCGGAGGTGGGTCAGATGCCCACCGTTGATCCTTCAGGCTTTCTGCTGATCCATCGCGTTGAGTCTCTTCAGGAGTTCTTGCGTGAGCCGGGCAATGTCGTTCGCCAGATCCGCCGCAAGCCACATGATGTTGTCCCGGTGCCGCTCCCCAATTCCTTCGAGCCATTCACTCCAGTCCCCATGACAGCAACTCAGCAGAGATTGCAGTTGGGTCAACTTGTTCTCAAGAATGCCTGACGCGTCCTGCTGGCGGGTTACGTCGTCGGAGGTGGGCGAGTTCTGCCCGGCGATAATTCGATCAGCCACTTGATGTGCTCCTTACCAAAGATCTGCACGTTGATTGGTCAGACGGCCATGGTGTTAGCGCACCTTGGCCGTCGCCTTTTGTGCCTCACATCGACATCGCTGCGGTGTGCATCGATGTCCCGCCGTGAGGCGCGGCGGACCTTCAAATGTATGGGAGAAGCGCGCTGGCGGACGCCTCCATGCAGTGAACAAATTGGGAATCGCGTCGACTTTGAGTGCATCACCGTGATCGCTGCTGCGCTCGACGATGCGGAAGCTTAAGTCTTGATCTGCCTGCTCTTCGCACGACCGAGCGCACGTCGCGGCGCCTTGTACTCGGGATCAACCGCCCTTAGTGCCTCAGGCATCTTCTCTGCAATGGCAATCAGCGTCTTCGCGGCGCCCGTCGGCTCGCGACGCCCCTGCTCCCATTGCTGCAAGGTACGCACCGAGACGCCCAGCAGTTGCGCAAACCCGGCTTGCGACAAGCCCGCGTTCTCACGCGCGGCAACGACCGGCGTGTAGACCTTGCGCGTCTTGCCCGCGCCCATCTCGCGTGCAGACTGAATAAGCAAGGCCTCGAAGTCCTGGCTCGCTTCGAAGGCGGCCAGTTCGGCATCACCCATTGGCTTTTTCTGCGGCATCGCGCAACTCCTTCAAGGTTTCGCCAGAGATCGAATCGAGGTTCGCTTTGGCATAGATCAACATCAAGACGACTTCGTCGAACCTGCCGCGGTTGAAGTAGACGACCCGTACGCCGCCGCTCTTGCCCGATCCGGCGCGGCTCCAACGCACCTTGCGAACCCGCCGGACTTCTGGGCAAGATCGCCAGCATCAGGGTGATTCGAGATGTAGCCTGCAAATCCACTGCGCTCGTCCTCTGCAATACCGTGAAGCCCTTCACGAATCCAGCATCAGAAATTCGCCATGCAAAACACGCCCTTCGCTTCAATCCTGTGTTCGTTAGCCTTCGCACTCTGTGCTTCGCTCGCGACCGCCAAGCCCCTCCCCTATGAGCCAGCCGTCGTCACGCTCCAAGGCACGCTGCTCTCCGCTGACGGCATGAAGCCCGAGGGAGAGAAGCTCAAGTTCCCGGCGATACGGCTCACCGAGCCCATCTCCGTGCCGGAAGACGAGCCGCGCGATTGGCCTGCCGAGAAAAACGTGGTGCTACTGCACATGGCACTCGACGAAAAGAACATGGCTGCGTTCAAGCGCCTCAAGGGCAAGACGGTCGAGGTCACCGGCAGGCTCTTTCATTCGGACAATGGCAACCATCAGACGAACGTGCTGATCTTTCCGGTGTCGATCTCGCCCATCAAGTAGCAGGGAGTCACCGAAGTAGCTGAGGTTTGCGCCCGCGTGCCCGCATTGGTCGAACACAACGGCCAAGGAGCGATGCGCATCGAAGTCGATGGAGCCCGCATGCACCAACCCGCGCGGATCCTTGGGCATGGCCCGGCATGAAAATGGGACGAAGTAGATGTCGAGCATGGGTGCATCGGAGGCCACGCTCAACGCCGCAGCATCGAGCGGTAGTAGTCCGCGAGTGCACCGTACGAAAGCAGAGCACCTGCAATCTTCGTCAGCACTTGCACGTCGCCCTCCTCCTTGCGGAAATGGAGCGTGACGCTGGATGGAAGCAGAACCACTTGCTCGTCGCCCAGGTCGAAGCCTGTCGCGCCCTCGATAGCGCAAGCGGCCCGCGCGAGTCCGGCAATGTCCGCGAAGTCGGGCAGGTCGCAATGCCCGAAGAAGTCGATGGTGTCGTGCAAGAAATTCTTTTCGAGGTCGAAGTGGAGGTTGAGACTCCAGCCGTCAAAGTCGAAGGTGTACACGACCCCCGACCCCGTGCGCCATTGCTCGTCGGCCTCTTGCTCGCAGGCTGTCTGCTCCGGAATGCTCATGCCCGCGGCCAGATGCACGGCGCCTCGCTCGAGGTAGCGCAGAAGGTCGAGCTGCCCGGCGATGGTTTGCTTCAACATCCGACGTGCTTCACCAGCCTCCGTTTCACCGGAGACGGAAGTTCTCCGCCGCACTGCCGAGCCACTCTTGCTGAGCAGGAATGTGCGCCGCAAGTCCTTCCAGGAATGAAGCAAAGCGCTCGAAGACCTTCACGGCCTCGGGATCCTCGGAGGTATGGCCCCACCCCGTGGTGTGGGAGTCTTCGAGCTGGTCCAGTATCTTGAAGAAAGCCTCGCTGCACGCGATGTCATCGGGCTCGAGCGCCATCACGCCAAGCATGAAGCGCACCTCGTCCCCCACGGAAAGCAGTGAGGGCGCGTTCTGCAGGTCTTCGTACAACAGGTCGATCGATTTCATGGACTGCAGGCCTTCATGGGTCAGGTGACCTTGTGGTCGGAATGTGAGTTCCATTCCTGCCAAGGCATCGTGCTTCGCCCCGACAGGCTCAGTCGCTGAACGCCACAAGCCCCGCGCCTTTGCCGACCGCTCCTTCGAAGATGCCGCGCATTTCGTCGAACGCCGCAAGCGCCTGGCGGTTGCCGTCAAGCTCTCCCACATTCGAAGTGAAGATTTTCAGCAGCGTTGCAACCTGTGCGGGTTTCAGCAGGGAATCTTCGAAGTACTTGAAACTTGCGCCGGCCTTGCTGCCCTTGTCGAACAACACGGCCAGCGAACGGTGCGCATCGAGTTCGATGGAGCCCGCCAGTTCCAGGCTGCCCGGGTCTTCGGGCATGTCCGTGGTGGAGGGGTCTGTGTAGTAGATGTCCAGCATAGTCAGTCCAGCGGGTGGAAGGTTCGAACGGTTCCGTCTTCGTTGACGGTGGCGCGATAGCGTTTGTATTGTCCGTCGTACTTCAGCCGGGACTCGAACACGGCCTTCCCCTCGTAGCTCGACTCCTTGCCGTGCTTGAGCGTCTTGCCCAGCAGCGAGGAAATCTCTCCCTGGCTCATGCTGGAGTTGAACTTCGACTTGTTGGGGAACCGCACCGGATCGACGTGTCGGTCGTAGATGTGCTTCCAGCCCGAGGTGGCATTGCCCTGCTCCAGCGTGAAGTTGCGGCTGCCCCTGTTGAAGCCGACCGGCCGTGCAAGCGTCTCGCCGCAGATCCAACCCAGCGGGTCGATCCACCGGATGGGGTTGGGCGAGTAGCTATGCAGGTTGTCGCCGCCCGCAAGCCCGATCGGGTCAGGGCTGATGAACCGCCCAATGTCCGGGTCATAGAACCGGAAGGTGTTGTAGTGCAGCCCCGTGTCCCGGTCCAGGTACTGGCCCTGGAAGCGCAGGTTCTGCTCGATGGCCTGGGGCACCGTGCCGGTCGATGCAACAGCGCGGCCATTCAGGGCCGTGACCTCCCACTGCTCGGTAACGGTCGCGCCCCATGTCCTGTAGCTCGCGCGCCAGCACAGTTGGCCTTCGTTGTTGCTCAGTTCTTCCGGCAGGCCGGCGGTGTCGTTGTGAAAGTGAAAGACCTGCGCCGTGGTCGATGCCGAGGCGGGCTCGGCCTTGGCGTCAAGCCGCGCGACTGGTACGTGGCTTTCGGGCTCGTACACGTAGCTCACCACCTGCGAGCCCCTGCGCTCCTCGATCAGCCGCATCCCCTCCCAGACGAACCGCGTGCTGCCGAATGCATCGTGCTTCGCCACGCGCCGCCCCATGGCGTCGTAGTCGAAGCGGGTGAGTTGCGTGGTGGCTTCGGGCGTGCCCGGGCGGCGCGTGGTGTGCACGGCCATGAGCCGGCTTTCGTCATCCCACTCGAAACGCTGCTCGGTATGCCTGCCCGACCTCTTGCGCACCAGCCGTCCGTGGCCGTCGTAGCTGTAGCGCTTGTCCTCGAACACGCGCACGAGGTTGTCGCGCACATAGCCGGGCGCGGTCGATGATGCATCGAGCAGGTTGCCCGCAGGGTCGTAGGCGAAGCGTTCGCTGTTGGCAGCCGCGCTGCGCAAGGTCTCCTCGATGCGCCCGGTAGCGTCGTACCGGTGCCCTGTCGTGCCCTGCAGCGAATGCCGGCTCTGCCGCAGTTCGCCCACGGGGTCGTAGCTGTACTCCTTCATCAACCCGTCGAGCAGGCGGGCCCCGGGCGTGCCGGCGCTGTCGATGGCCTGGCGCCAGCTCGGGGCTTGCGTAGTGAAGGCTGTGTCCAGCCCGCCAGCCCGGCACCACGATGCGGCACGTCGGCCCAGCGGGTCGAGCGCGAAGCGGGTGTGCAGCGCGCCCTGGCTGCGCGCCACCTCGCGGTGCAGGTCGTCGCGCTCGATGTCGCTGATCAGTTGGTGCACCGCGGGTGCATCGCCGCGTTGCTGCGACAGGTTGATCTGGTGCAGGTGGCCGGAGCCGTAGTACAGGTAGTTCAGCACACGCTGCACACCCGGCTGCGACGCGATGGCGGGCAGCACGGTCTGCGTGCGGTTGCCGAGTTCGTCGTGCGCGTGGTGCAGGGTGTGCGTCTCGCCGGTGAGCTCGTCGATGGCGGTCTCTTCGATCAGCCGGCCGAGCTTGTCGTAAGCGAACACGGTGCGGTGCAGCGCGCGTGGTTCGTCACCCGTGCCGGGTTGCGGCGCCTCCAGCTTGACCGCCTCGGTCAGCCGGTCTAGCTGGTCGTAGCTGTAGCGGTAGTGGTGGCTCTGGGTGCGCTTTCCGACCAGGCGACCCACGGCGTCACGCAGCAACTCGGTGCGCAAGGGGCGGCTCGCGGCGGGCCGTGGCGCGGTGCCGTCGTGCAGCGCGAGGTCTTCGTCGCCGATGCCCGGCACATGGGTGATGCACACCGGCCAGCCGTTGGCGTCGTATTCCACCTGCACGCGCGTGCCGCCCACGCGGCGCTCTTCCACCACGCGATCGGCAGCGTCGCGCACGAACTCGAAGTGCAGCCCGTTCTCGTTGACTAGCGACTGCAGGCGCTGGGCGCTGTCGTAGTGCCACGCGATGCGGCGCCCCTCGGCGTCCTGCCGCGTCAGCGGTTGGCCGCGCAGGCCGAGTGCGAATTGCGTGCTGCGGCTCAGCGCATCGGTGGCGGCCACGATGCGGCCGGCCGCGTCACGGCGGAACGACTGGTGGCTCTGGTCAGGCTGCGACACCGACAGCAGCCGCCCCATGGCGTCGTGCGTCAATCTCGTGCGCTGGTTCGCGGCGTCGGTCACGGCCTGCAGGTGGCCCCAGCCGTCGTAGGCGTAGCGCGTGGTCTTGCCGGAGCAGTCGGTCAGGGAGACCAGTTGCGCGCACTCGTTCCAGGCCATGCGGTTGGTGCCGCCCTTGCCGTCGGTAACGACGATGGGCAGGCCCCGCCTGTCGTAGGCGTACTCGGTGGTGTGGCCCAGCGGGTCGGTCTCGCGCACCAGGTTGCCCTGGTCGCTGTAGGCGTAGGTCCAGGTGCTGCCGTCTGCCAGGGTCTCGCGCCAGGGCTGGCCGAACTCGGTCCAGCCGGTGCTCTGCGTGCGGCCGAGCGCATCGGTGCGGCTGCTCATGAGCCCCATGGGGTCGTAGGTGCAGCGCGTGGTGGCGCCGCCGGGCTCGGTGATGGCGACGAGCTGGCGCAGCTCGTTGTACTGCGCATGCCAGTGGCGGCCGGCCGCGTCGATGTAGTCGGTGACCTGGTGGTCGGCGTTCCAGTGCCAGGCGAATTCGCGGCCGAGTTGGTCGATGACCAGGGTCTCGCCCAGCGCCAGCGCATCGTCCGCGGGGGGCGTCATGCGGCGCACGGTGTAGCTCTCACCGTCGTTTGTCCAGTGGCGGGCCACGTGCGCGTCGCCGGCCGGGCCGCGCCACTCGTAGTGGCACTCCAGCCCCGCCGCGTCGGCGTGGAAGCTCATGAGGCCCTGGGCGTCGTAGCCGAAGCGGCGCACCACTACGCCGTTGCGGTCGGTCACGTCGAGCAGGCGGCCTTCGGCGTCGTGCCTGTACGCCACCAGCAGGCCCGGCAGCTCGCCGGGTGCACCGGCGGCCAGGCGCACTGCCCCCAGCCGGCGGCTCTCGCCCGCGTAGTCGAGTGCCAGCAGGCGCCCGGTGCTGTCGGTCAGCTCGATCAGCCGGCCCAACGCGTCGTGGCGCAGGTCGATGAAGTTGCCGTTGCGGTCCTCAAGCCGCGCGAGCTTCAGCGTCTGCGCGCGCGGCTCGCCTTCGGCCGGTGGCTCGAACATGAAGAACAGCCCGCCCGGCACGTGAATGAAGTAGTGGCTGCCTTCGGAGCGGCACAGGTCCAGGCCGTCGCGCAGGCTGTATTGCCGAGTACCGGGCTCGATGTCTGGCAGCACCATCGGCCGGCCCTGCTCATCGATGAGCGTCACGGTGGGCTGTCCGGCGGCGTCGTTGCCCAGCCGCAGCTCCATCGCATAGGGCAGGCTCCAGCCCTGCCCCAGCGCGCCGTCGCGGCGCAGGTCATGGCTGCTGTAGAAGCGCTGCCACGCAATGGGCAGCGGGCCGGGCAAGCTGAAGTCGAGCTCGCTCTCGCCACCCAGAAACTTTCCGCCCGTGGCCGCATGCACCGGGTTGCCGAAGGAGCTGGCCAGGCCGTGGATGCCCATGCCCAGCCCCACCGCGCCTTCGATCAGGCAAGGCAGCGCGTTCTTGCCCTGGCGCGCGAGCTTGGGCAGGCAGCGCAGGCCGCGGTAGATCATGACCACGTTGAAGATGGTCACCAGCACCTTCGAAATGAGCGGCACCTCGTCGGCCACCTCGCGCACGCGTGCGGTCGGCCCGCCGATGAAGACGGTGGGCGAGCCTTCGCTCACCTTGGCGCCGCACTCGGTGTGGTCGTCCTTGCGCGAGGCCACGCCCATGTTGACGAACACGGTCTCCGCGCCTTCGGCAAGAAGGATCTGCGGCGAGTCTTTCTTGCAGCTCACGGTGTCCATCGGCATCTCGGGCGAGGCGCGCGCCGCGCCTATGGCCTTGCTGTCGATGAACACGTCCGACGAGCCGCTGGTGATCATGCCGGTCACGGTGAGGGTCTCGGGCACCAGCGCATCGGCAATCGACTCGCCCAGGCTCGCGCCGACATACCCGCCGACCATGCGCGCGCCCACCACCACAGCGCCCGCCACCAGCGGCCCCGCAAGCCCCCCGGTGCCGACCACGGCGGCAGCGGCCACGCCCACCGCGAAGCCGACGGCGATGCCGCCGATCAGCCCGCCCGCGAACTTGGCCCAGAAGCGCGCGTGCGCGTTGGTGTGGGCAATGGGGTCGTGCAGCCGGGCAGCGGGTTTACCGGCCATGGGTCGTCGTGGCCTTCAAGGTGTCAGGCCCTGGGCTGAAAGCTCTCGAGCGTGCGCTGCCACAGCGCGAGCGCCTCTGTATCGAACGGCACGGGGCTACTGGCCGTGAGAATGAGCACGGCCTTGCCGGTGGCGTCCTGCGGCAAGAGAAACACGGCCTGGCGCTGGTGCAGCGCCTGTCCGTTCTGCTTGAACTGCGTGGCGAGCTCGATGGCGCGCAGGCTCGCAATGGCGGGCCCCACGGCGATGTCGGTGCGCGACACCTCCTTCAGCTGGCTCACCTGGCGCGTCAGGTCGTTCATCTGCCGCGTGACGAACTGCGCCAGGCTCTCCTGCGCGCGCAGCGCGTCGCGGCTCACGATGAGCGTGGTGCCGGAGCCATCGGGCATGGCCAGCACGTTCATCGAGCGATCGATGCGCCCATCGTCCGGCACGTCGAACTGGCCTTCCTGGATGTGGTACTTCATCAGGCTGCTTTCTTCCGGGTTTGTTCTATGCGGGGTCGAAAGCCGCGAAGGCCAGGCAGTCGGGGTTGCGCTCGGTGAAGCCGAACGACAGCCGGCCCCAGCCGAGCGTGGCCGTGAAGGTGCTCGCTTCGTCGAGCGAACGGCCGCGCGGCACGTCGATGAGTTCCAGTGCGGCGTAGTGCTGGCGCACTTCGGCCATCGGCACGCAGCGCCCCTTCAGCTCCAGCACCAGAAAGCCCTGGCTCGCGTCTTCGCGCTTGATGCGCAGGTCGATGTGCGCAAGCTCGGTGCCATCCGCAAGGCGCACCGGCGTACCTTCGAAGAACCGGAACACGTTGCCGCCCGCTGCATGCGTGTCGCTCAAGGTGGTCGACAGCGTGCGGCCGACCTTCTGCGTGGAGAACGGCAACTGCGCCGCCAGCGCATCGATGGCCTGCCAGAGCGTCATGGTCGTGGCTTGCAGGTTCATGGGTTCAGTGTTTGCCGGCATATTTCTTGTCGTAGGAGTTGCCGTAGTACTGCGTGTACTGCTCGCCGGTGGTCGATGTGGTGAGCGTGCCGTAGTACTTGCCGGCCGCGGCCCTTGCGGCCTCCCGGGTACCACCCTTCACCATGCCGTTGTAGGCCTCGTTGAAGGCCTCCACGTTCGCGGGGTTCGCGCCCTGGAGGATGTCGACCTTGGCCGCGCGCCAGACTTCACGCTGCACCTGGATCTGGTTCAGCGCAGCCTCGCCCTCGGTGCTGAGCATGCTGTTGACGAACGCGGTCTTCGAGGAAATGTCGGGCTTGAAGCGGTATGAATAGACCGCGTGCCCGACCTCGTGCGACAGCGAGGCGGCGGTCTTGTACGGGTCGCTCGCGTAGTCGCCGTCGATCACGATCTTCCTGACACCCGGATTGGTGTTGGCATACGAGCCCCCGCCCGCAGGGCCATAGCTGACATTCCATTTCTCGCCCTGCAGGAACTTGATCTGCCTCTGCAACGTGGGCGACCTCGCCGCGATGGCGTCGACGCCTTTGCCGAGGCCGGTGGTGACGTAGCCCGGCGGCGCGGCTGCGGGCACAGCACGCTCCGATGCCTCTGCCGACGTGGCAGCGGCCGCAGGCGTCAGGGGCACGCCGTCTTCCACCACGGCTTCCTCGCTCTGGCTGCCGATGGGCGCATCGCAGTTCAAGAAGATCTTGCTGCCGCGCTGGTCGAGCTCGCCCGTGAAGTTGACGAGGCCCTTCACGCCGTTGATGTTCACCGTGCCGTCGGCCAGCAGCACGATGGACGACTTGCCGCAGATCAGCGAGATGCTGGTCTTGCCGGTGACGAACACGTCCTGGTCGGCCGCCTGGATCACGACCGACTTGCGGCCGGTGATGTTGGCGTTGCTCTCGGTGGAGGTCATGGAGGCATCGGTCTTCGACACCAGGTTGACGGCGCCCGCGCTGGCGTGCGAGACGATGTCGCCGCCCGACACCACGTTGACCTGCCCGCCCTCGCTCACCTGCGTGAGCATGCCGCCGGTAACGAGCTGCGTGAGCTGCGCGCCGGTGGTCAGCGTCATGGCCGAGGTGGCGCGCATCGACATGCTCTGCCCCGAGCTCATCACGATAGGCTTGGGACTGATCATGGTCTGCCCCTCGGGGCTGACGATGGAGACCACGGGCTTGTCGATCTTGCGCGAGAGGTCGAGCATCTGCTGCGCGTCGGCCATGGCCGGGTCGGGGTTGTCGGAAACGCCCGCTTCCGGCGTGCCGCCCGCGGCCAGTGCTGCCACGGCCTGCGAAACACCGCCCGCGGCCTGCACGCCCTGCACCAGCCCCATCAGCGTCTGGTTCTTGCCTTGCGCCATCGACCCGACCAGCGCCTTGGTGGCCGCGATGGCCTGACCCGACGCCTGCATCAGCGCGTTGCTCTGCGCCAGCGTGGCGCCCATGTGTTCGTGGCCGTCGGGGTTGTCGCGCGAGACGCGTTGCGCGTAGTCTTGCGTGTAGGTGGTCAGCAGCAGGCCCTTGTCCGCGCGGATGGAGCCCCACTCGTTGGTGCGCAGCTCGAAGCCATAGCTGCGCTGCACGCCCGAGCCCTGGTTCATCAGGTAGCCCATGTGCAGGTGGGTGTTGCCGTGGTCGGTCGACAGCTCGATGTGCTCGGTGCCGCGGCTGTCCTCGAAGCGCAGCATGTGCTTGCCACCGCCGCCCTTGCTCCAGTTCGTCTGGAAGCCGGTCTGCGTCTTGTGGCGCGGCAACTCCCACGGCGGCATCTGCGCGGCGTTGTAGACACAGCCGGTGACGATCGGATAGTCAGGGTCGCCGTTGAGAAAGTCGACGATCACCTCCTGTCCGATACGCGGGATATGCATGGCGCCGTAGTTGCTGCCAGCCCAGGTCTGCGACACGCGAATCCAGCACGACGAGTTCTCGTCGCGCCGGCCATAGCGGTCCCAATGAAACTGCACCTTGATGCGGCCGTACTCGTCGGTGTGAATCTCTTCGCCCGCGGGGCCCACCACCACCGCGGTCTGCGGTCCGGTGGTGCGTGGCCTGGCCGTGACGCGCGCGGGGCGATAGGGGGCGCTGTCGGGCAGCACCTCGAAGGTCTGGCGGTAGCTGGTGCTGCTGGTCGATTCGCTGTAGGCCGCGTCCGCCGCACCGACCACGCGCAGCGCGTTCTCCTGGAAGTCGTAGGTCACGGCCTCGATCAGGTAACGGCGGTTGTCCTCGGCGTTCGGATGGCGCGCCAGCTCGAACAGGTAGCCCGGTGCCATGTGGCGCAGGTTGCCTTCGGCGCTCACCAGTTCGCGGCGCCCGGCGAGCTGCTCCAGCCGCAGGCGTGCATAGTTCTCGCCGTCACCCAGCTCGGTGTAGCCGCCGGGCCAGTCGTAGATCTCGAAGTCATCGCGGCTGTGGCCGGCCGGCTGCTGGCGCACTGTGTCGATCTCGGCGTTGGGCTTCTTGAAGTCGTAGTCGTCAGCCGCGAAGTTGCCCGAAGCGATGTCCTCCGAATGGCTCCAGCTGTCGATGAAGTCCTGCTCGAGGATCTGCGCCGCCAGCACGCCCGCGTGGTACGGCACCTTCACCGGACCACTGGGCAGGGGGGTGTGCGAATCCGCCCCGTCGCACAGCACCAGCTGATGGCTGCCCTGCGCGTGCGAGAAGAAGTAGTAGATGCCCTCCTGCTCCATGAGCCGGCTGACGAAGTTGAAGTCGCTCTCCGAGTACTGCACGCAGTAGTCCCAGGTGCGGTAGTTGCCGCTCAGGCGCGCATCGATGGCATAGCCGTAGGGCGCGAGCACCTCCTGCAGGATCTGCGGTGCCGTCTTGAACTGGAAGATCTTGAAGTCGGAGCGCCGCGTGGCGTACCACAGCCAGGGGCGCAGCGTGGCCTCGTACACGCACATGTCGCCGTCGTCCTTGCCCACGTAAGCAAAGCGCGTGACCTGTCCGCTCAGGAAGCGCTTGCCGGCGCCGCCGAGTTCCGTGGCGAGGTTCACCTCGATGCTCATGTCCTCCCCCAGCATGCGCTTGGGCTGGATGTTGGGCATGTCGCTGATGAGTCGAACGCGATGCTCGAACAGTGCGGAGATGCGCTCCTGTCCCGTCATCGAGCGGAACTTCAGGCGCTCGCCCAACACGCTGTGGGCGATGAAGCTGCGGGTCATTCCTGGAAGGCTCCCTGGTCAATGCGAGCCCGGCGCGTGCCGCAGAAGCGAGCAACGCGCCCGGCAAAGGGAACTCATGCTTCCTTGTTTTCCTTGATGTTCCAGCCCAGCACCGTCTCGGCGCCCTTGCCGCCCTTGTCGGTCTGTTCCCAGTACTGCTGCTTCACCTTTGCGGCCTGGAAGGCGTACTGCACGAACACGGCGTCCGAACCCTGCTCGGCCGTGTACTGCACCGAGGTGACCAGTACTTCTTCGAGCGTGACGCGGGTGTATTCGATCTGCGAACCGCCGGCCTTGCAGACTGACACTTCGATCTTCGCCAGGTGCTTGCCGCTGGCGCAGTTCTTGAGCACCGACGGCGCCGCCTTGTCGATGCGTGCCAGCACCTGCAGGTCGTTGAAGCTGGCCTTGCCAACCCCGCCGCCACCGCCGCTGACCATGTTTCCAGGCTGCGTTGCTCCCCACGCAAACGACTTGATGTCCGTCCACTCCTTGTGGTTCGAGTCCTTCGATTCGCCGTTTGCGCCTTCAACGCGCATGAACATGTCTACTGCCATGAGATCAACTCCCTCAGAAATTGCGTGCCCATTGAGGACACCGTGGAACCAGCCGCCCTCCACTTGCAGGAGGACGGCAGCGAATCGCAACCGGATGGCGCCAGCGCTGGTGACACAGCGGGGGTCGCCCCATCTTTCAGGCGCAACGCTTTCGCATTACATCGCGCCTTCGAATCCATTCGTGCCCACTTTCCATTCGATCAAATCGAAACAAGTACGCAACGGAAGGCCCGATTTTTAACAAACTTTTCCTGCTTTATCGATCTGTTGCACGGATCTTTTTTGTCTATTTCTTCAGAAGACGTCCGAAACAAAACAATAAGTTTTAAGCCGCCTCATCTCGCGAAGACACAATGAGCCAAAGGGTCTGCGAGGTGTTGGCGGTCCGCGCTACATCGGGTTCGCAAGGCCCGTACCTTAAGCGAGGCACCTGCGCACGACCAGTGCCAAACGGCATGCGGAGAAAGAACTACAGACACTGCCTGCACGATGCGCTGATCGATTCGAACAAGAAAGATCAATAAAAAAGCCCGTCATCGACACGATGACGGGCTTGGGTTGAAGCAGCGCTGCAGGGCAATCACGTGCCGGCTCTCGCCTCGTGAAGCCACCTTGCCACCAAGGCCGGCACCACGTCGGTGGCCTTGCCTTGCAGGAAGGTGAATCCGTGCGGCACGTCTTCCATGTCGAGCGCAACCAGCACCTTCTGCGCAGAGCGATCCGCGTACCGCACCAGCGATGCCGCCGGGTTGACAGTGAGCGACGTACCCACCACCAGCACGCGCGCCGCGGTGGCCACATGCAGCTCAGCTTCGTCGAAGTGCTGCACCGCTTCGCCGAACCACACGATGTCGGGCCGCAGTTGCGTGCCGTCCTCGCACAACTGGCCCATGGCAATGGGTTCGCCGTCGATGCGGTAGCGCCTGGGTTCAGGCTCGGATGTGCCGCGCGCATACGCGAGTTGCCCGTGCACGTGCAGCACGTTGCGCGAACCCGCACGCTCGTGCAGCGCATCGACGTTCTGCGTGACGATCACGACTTCGTACGCCGACTCGAGCGATGCAATGGCGAGGTGTGCGGCGTTCGGCTGCGCCTGCCACGCCTTCGCACGTCGCTCGTTGTAGAAGGCCAGCACCGCCTCGGGATGCTTTCGCCAGCCTTCAGGGCTTGCGAGTTCCTGCCACGAGTAGGTGTTCCACAGGCCCTTGGCATCGCGGAACGTGGGCAGGCCGCTTTCGGCACTCACACCGGAGCCAGAGAGCACGACGATCTTGTTCTGTTGGACTTCGGGTTTCATGCTTCGCTGCTCCTTTGGGATTTTTGCGTTCGAGTATGGTGCTGGCGCCCATGCGAAAGATGGACAGATTTTTTGGCTCCCCGAACACGGATCGAACGTGTGACACGCGCATTAACAGTGCGCTGCTACTACCAACTGAGCTATCGGGGAAAAAGTGGATGGATCGATGGATGAATGGAGGCGCGACCCGGATTCGAACCGGGGTGGACGGATTTGCAATCCGTTGCATAGCCACTTTGCTATCGCGCCGGAATATATGGCGTTCCGCAGGGGAGTCGAACCCCTGGCTTCCTCCTGGACAGGGAGGCACTCTGGCCACTGAGTTAGCGGAACGAAAGAGAAAACTGGCAGACCCTCAAGGATTCGAACCTTGGATGCCGGGATCAAAACCCGGTGCCTTGGGCCACTAGGCGAAGGGCCAGAAAAGATTGGCGCGCGCGGAAGGAGTCGAACCTTCAACCGTTGGGTTTGGAGTCCAGTGCTCTGCCAGTTGAGCTACACACGCGTGGAAAAAAAGACGAAGAAAAAAGATGGTCTGAGTGGCAGGATTTGAACCTGCAGCCTCCTGCTTCCAAGGCAGGCCGTCTACCAGATTGACACTACACCCAGAGAAAAAAGAGAAGAAAAATTGGTGCCCCAGGGGAGACTCGAACTCCCAGGATTCCGCTTCTAAGGCGGACACGTCTACCAATTGCGTCACCAGGGCTGAATGAAAGATGGTGTGAGGCGACGATCCGTTCCAGTGGCCGGTCTCGCCTCGGTGCTTGCGAATTTTTAAAGAGCGTTCACGAGGCCGGAGCCCGGTGTCATGCAGCACGATCGCTGCTTGAGAAGATGAGTGACGCGAAAAACAAAGAGGCCCGGAACCTTGCGGTGTCCGGGCCTCTTTTCGAGAGAGCTTGGGAGGTCTGCGCCTATGCGCTTCCTCCACCCGGTTGCACCTGATCCTCGTAATCGCACGACCACAGATTGGTCTGCGGCTTCTGCATGGAATACGGGGACTGATCGAGCTGTTGCGACGACGGCAGCAGACCAAAGCTGAGGCCGGCATGCGATGCGATACGCACGAACACATTGCCCGATGCGGGGCAGGTGCTGTAGATGCGGATCTGTGCGGCTTTCACGATGTGTGTCCTGTTGGCGTTGACTGGGTTTGGACTGTAAATAGTCTTTACACAATCGTCAACTGCCTCGATCAACTTTTTTTTCAAGTACCGTTGCGGCAACACACTCCCTCCCCTTCACCTTCAGGAGCCCGCATGGCGTCTTCGACCCTCGCAGCCCATCCGCACTACGACCGCCTGATCGCAGCCGCGCGCAACCTGCCTCCGTTGCGCGTTGCAGTGGTCCACCCCGCCAACGCTGTGTCGCTCGAAGCAGCACTCTCCTCAACGGCACTGGGCCTCATTGCGCCTACGCTGGTCGGCCCTCGCGCAAAGATCGAAGCCGCGGCGCGCGAGATAGGAGCCGACATCTCGAACGTCACCATCGTCGACGCACCACACAGCCATGCCGCAGCCGATGCCGCCGTCGCAATGGCACTGCGCGGCGAGGTCGATGCATTGATGAAGGGCAGCCTCCACACCGACGAACTGATGGGCGCAGTCGTGCGCCGCGAAGGCGGCCTGCGCACCTCGCGCCGCATCAGTCATTGCTTCGTGATGGACATACCCGGCCACGCACAGCCGCTGATCATTTCGGATGCGGCCATCAACATCGCGCCCACGCTCGAAGAGAAGGTCGACATCGTGCAGAACGCCATCGACCTTGCGCATGCGCTGCAGATGCCGGCGGTGCGCGTGGCCGTGCTCTCGGCAACGGAAACCGTCAACCCGAAAGTGCCGTCAACGCTCGATGCCGCCGTGCTATGCAAGATGGCCGATCGCGGCCAGATCACCGGCGCGGTGCTCGACGGCCCTCTGGCGATGGACAACGCCATCGACGCCGAGGCCGCGCGCATCAAGGGCATCACCTCGCCGGTTGCGGGCCGCGCCAACGTGCTCATCGTGCCCGACCTGGACGCGGGCAACATGCTCGCCAAGAGCCTCACCTTTCTCGGTGGCGCCTATGCAGCGGGCATCGTGCTTGGCACCAAGGTGCCGGTGATCCTCACGAGCCGCGCCGATTCCGAGCCCGCACGACTCGCCTCTTGCGCCGTCGCGTCCATGCTGGCGAAGGCAGGACGCGACAAGCTCATCAAGGCGGTCGGCTGAGCGACCAGGGTCAACGCGCGCCGGCCACGATCGCAATCCCCCGGATCTGCCCCGCCTCCACTGCACGCTCCGGCTTCGGATAATGCGCCGGTGCAAACCGGTGCAGCAACTCAGCCTCCCGCAGCTTCGCGGCTTCGAGGTTCGCAAGCTTGACGTGGCCAAAGCCGCGAATCGACAGCGGCAACGCAGCAATGCGCGCAGCCGTTGCCTGGTTGTCGACCGACAGCTCACCAGCCATGGCTTCGAGCAGGCCATCGAAATGCGCGATCAACTCACGCTCTGCGCGCCGCTCGCCGGTGCGCCCGAACGGATCGAAAGCCGTGCCGCGCAGCCGCTTGCCAAGCGCCAACCATCGCATCGCAGACAGCATCCAGCCGCCGATGCGGATCTTGGCGGGTGCCTGCCCGTGCGCCCCACGAGAAACCAGCGGCGGCGCCATGTGGAATTCGAGCTTCAACTCGCCTTCGAACTGCTCCTTCAGCTTCTGCATGAACGCGCCATCGGTGTACAGGCGCGCCACCTCGTACTCGTCCTTGTAGCTCATGAGCTTGAGCAGGCTGCGCGCCGCATTGCGCGTGAAAGGCAAGCTCGCATCGCCGCCCGGCAGTGCCTCCTCGCGCGCCTGCAGGCTGCGGATGCGCGTCTCGAAGCGAGCCGCCCATGCGGCGTTCTGGTAGCCGGTCAGGTGGCTGCGCGCATCGGCGAGCAGCGTCTCGAGCGGGCGCTCGTCGGTCGTTGATGCATGCGCATCGACAGGCGCAGCGCGCAACTGATCCAACGCCGCAGGGTCACCCGCAGCAAGCCGCCCCAGCGAGAACGCCGACTGATTGGCCGCCACCGCCACGCCGTTCAGCTCGATCGCATGCATCAGCGCCTCCAGGCTCAGCGGCACCAGCCCGCGCTGCCATGCGTAGCCGGTCGCGACGATGTTCGCCGCCAGCGTGTCGCCCAGGAATTCTTCCGCCAGGCTTTGCGCATCGAAAATCTCGACCTGCTCTTCGCCGGCAACGAAGCGCATCTTCTCCAGCAGCAAGTCCACATGCAGATCCGCATCCGGATTGCGCAACGACTCGGCCACCGGAATCTCGTGGATGTTCGCCAGCACGCGCGTGCGCCCGTGCCGCACGGTCTGCAGCGCATCGGCTGACGCACCCACGACCACATCGCAAGCCAGGATCGCATCGGCCTGTTGCGTGTCGATGCGCACCTGGTGCAGCCGCTCGCGCGAATCGGCCAGCCGCACGAAGCTCAGCACCGAGCCGCCCTTCTGCGCGAAGCCCATGAAGTCGAGCACGCTCGCAGCCTTGGCTTCCAGATGCGCGGCCATCGCGATCACCGCGCCGACCGTCACCACGCCGGTGCCGCCCACGCCGGTCACGAGCAGGTCGTAGGGGCCGGTCCACACATGTTCTGCCGGGTGCGGCAATGCAGCCACCCGATGCAGGAAGGCATCGCGCCCGGCCGCCAGTGCGCCACTCTTGCGGCGCAGCTTGCCGCCCGTCACGCCCACGAAGCTGGGGCAGAAGCCCTTGGCGCAGGAGTAGTCCTTGTTGCAGCTGGTCTGGTCGATCTTGCGCTTGCGGCCCATCGGCGTTTCGTGCGGCAGCACGGCCACGCAGTTGCTCTGCACGGTGCAGTCGCCGCAGCCTTCGCACACGGCCTCGTTGATGAACAGGCGCTTGGGCGGGTCGGCCAACTCGCCCTTCTTGCGGCGGCGACGCTTCTCGGCCGCGCAGGTCTGTTCGTAGATCAGCACCGTCACGCCAGGCATCTCGCGCAGGCGGCGCTGCACATCGTCGAGCGCGGCGCGGTCGTGGAACTCGGTGCCTTTCGGAAAGCGGTCCCTGATGTCGTCGTACTTGCCGATTTCGTCACTGACGACGACGACCTGCCGCACTCCTTCGGACTCGACCTGCCGCGCGATGGCATCCACGCTGATGACGCCATCGACCGGCTGCCCGCCCGTCATCGCCACCGCGTCGTTGAACAGGATCTTGTAGGTGAGCGTTGCCTTGGCCGCCACGGCCTGCCGGATCGCGAGATAGCCCGAGTGGTAGTACGTGCCGTCGCCCAGGTTCTGGAACACATGCGGCGTCTTCGTGAACATCGCGTGCGAGATCCAGTCAACGCCCTCCCCGCCCATCTGGATCAGCCCTGCCGTGCTGCGGTCCATCCAGTTAGCCATGAAGTGGCAGCCGATGCCGGCACGCGCCGTCGAGCCTTCGGGCACCTTGGTGCTGGTGTTGTGCGGGCAGCCTGCGCAGAAATACGGCACGCGCTTGACCGCATCGCTTGCGTTGCCGAGCAGTTCGGGCGGCGTGAAGTCGCGCACGTGCTGCAGGTGGTCGCCCAGGTCGTGGTTGTCGGGAAAGTGCACGGCCAGCCAGTGCGCGACCAGCTCTATGAGCCGCGACGGGCGCAGCTCGCCAAGCGCCGACACCAGCGGCTGGCCGTCGCGGTCGTGCTTGCCCACGAGCACGGGCCGTGCATCTGCTGGCGCGTTGTAGAAGATGTCGCGCAGCTGCGTCTCGACTACTGCGCCCTTCTCCTCGACGATGAGAATCTCTTCGAGCCCCTGTGCAAAGGCCTTGATGCGCGTCTGCTCGACCGGAAAGCTCAGCCCGATCTTGTAGAGCCGCACACCGGCGCGGGCCAGTTGTTCCGGAGAGAGTTCGAGCCGGCGCAGCACTTCCATCAAGTCGTGATGCGCCTTGCCGCAGGTGACGATGCCCACCTTCGCGTGCGGGCTCACGATCACGTCGCGGTCGATGCTGTTGCGTTTGGTGAAGGCGGCCACGGCCGCGAGCTTGTCTTCGAGCCGCGATTCGATGCGCAGCGACGGCAGATCGGGCCAGCGGTAGTGCAAGCCGTCAGGCGGCGCGTGGTGGCCGGTAGCGGCGCTCACGGTGTCGGCGTCTTCCCAGGCCTGGACGCGCTCGTTGATCACGTCCAGGTCCACCGTGCCGGCGCTCTCGACCACTTCAGACAGCGCCGCCATGCCGACCCAGGCACCCGAGTAGCGCGACAGCTCGTAGCCGTACAGGCCGAACTCCAGGTACTCGGCCACGCACGAGGGCTGCATCACCGGCATGCGCCAGGCCATGAAGGCGTGGTCGCTCTGGTGCGGCATCGACGACGACACGCAGCCGTGGTCGTCGCCCGCCACCACCAGCACGCCGCCATGCGGCGACGAGCCATACGCATTGCCGTGCTTGAGCGCATCGCCCGCGCGGTCCACGCCCGGCCCCTTGCCGTACCACATGGCAAACACGCCTTCGACGGTGCGCTCCGGGTCCGACTCGACGCGCTGCGTGCCCAGCACCTGCGTGGCCGCCAGTTCTTCATTGACGGCTGGCACAAAGCGGATGCCCGTTTCCTTGAACCGCTCACCGGCCTTCCAGATCGCCTGGTCGACCATGCCCAGCGGCGAGCCGCGATAGCCGCTGACGAAGCCCTGCGTGTGCAGGCCGCGTTGCGCGTCGCGCCGGCCCTGCATCACCAGCACGCGTATCAGCGCCTGCGTGCCGGTGATGAAGACCGAGCCCGAAGGGGCCCAGAGGTTGTCGGAGAGTTGGTAGCCGGGCCGTCTGAGTGCGGCTGTGTCGTGTGGGGCGTTCATGCCGGGAATTGTTCTGCGACACACCAGGGAAGTGCTTCTTCAATACACTGGCGCAGACCCTTGTTTGAAGAATAATCTTCTCGGAATTTGCCATGAACGTCGATTCTCTTTCCCTTGACGAGCATTGCCTCAAGATTCTTTCTGCACTGCAGCATGATGGCCGCCAGACGGTGCAGCAGATTTCAGACACCATCGGCCTGTCGCCCACGCCCTGCTGGAAGCGCATCAAAGACATGGAAACAGCCGGCGTCATCCGCGGCTACACGGCGTTGGTCGACCCCGAACTGGTGGGCCTGCACGTGTCTGCCGTGGCCGAGGTGAACCTCGACCGGCACAGCGAGGCGATGGTGCAGCGCTTCGAAGAGGCCGTGGCCGCGAGCCCGCAGATCATTCGCTGCGTGTCGGCCACCGGGCCCGCCGACTACATCCTCAACGTGACCGTGCCGGACATGAAGCACTACGAGCGCTTCCTTCATGAGGTGCTGTTCAGCCTGCCCGGCGTGACGCACGTGCGCTCGAGCATCGTGCTGCGCGAGATCAAGTCGGAAACGGCGCTGCCGCTCGACCACCTGCTGCCCGGCACGCCGGGCAAGCCTCGCGCGACGGGGGGCCGGCGAAGCTAAGGCCGGGCCGTGTGGAGAATGCCGGCATCCGCAGCAACGAAGACGTCCTGACCATGCCCTCACCAAAGACGACCGCCTTCTTCCCCCGCCTCGCGCTCGCCGCGCTGATTCTTTCTTCTGCCGGTGCCGTCGCTTTCGCGGCCACGCCGACCGCGACCGCGGCGCCAGCGACTGCGCAGAGCGCAGCCAAGGCCGTACCGGGCGCCCCGGTGCCCGCAGGCTCGCCGCTGCAGACCAGCCCGGTCCACTTCCAGTTCGCCATCTACTACGCCAAGACCCCGGCCACCGACCCGATGGCCGCGTTGCGCAGCCGGCTCGCCAAGCTCAGTGGCGGCCCCAAGCTGTTGAAGGCGGCACCCACGCCAGCGACGGCCACCGAGCCCGTGGTCTTCGCGAACTGGAACACCACCACGGTGCTCAAGGAGTACCGCGCGCCGAGCATGGAGATGCTGCAGCGCTTCGGCCGCGGCATCTCGCGCGAGCAGGCCGAAGCCCTGCAGACCGCGGACAAGGCACTCATCATCGATTTCGCGCACCCGGCGCAGCAGTCTTCGGCCGCCATGCAGAAAGCCTTGCAGCTCACACTGCAGGTCGCGCGCGACACCAACGGCCTTCTATGGGACGAAGAAACGCGCGAGGTCTTCGCGCCCGACGAATGGCAGAAGCGCCGCATCGACACCTGGGCCGGCGGCGTGCCCGACATGTCGCAGCACACGACCATTCATGCCTACCGCAGCGGCGACCTCGTGCGAGCCATCACGCTCGGCATGTCGAAGTTCGGATTGCCCGACGTGGTGGTGAGCGATTTCTCGTGGTCGAGCAACCGGCCGATGGGCAACCTCGTCAACATGTTCTCGCAGGCGATGGTCGAAGGCGCCACGCTGGCGCAGCCCGGCCAATACGACCTGGACCTGCGCGCACTCAAGCACGCCGCCGCGCGCGACCCACAGCTCACGCACCTGAAGCCCAATGCCGCAGCGGTGGCCAGGCTCTCGCTGGTCAACGGCACCTGGGAAAGCGGCGATCCGCAGAACCGGCTGTACGAGATCCGCTTCGATCGCTACAAGGGCCCCGACCGCTATGCGCAGCAGACTGCGATGCTGGTCTCGGTCTTCGGTGCCGACGAAGACAGCGTCACGCGGCTCAAGCACAACGACGAACTGCTCGCCGCCAGCAAGGCAGCCAACGCGCAGTTGCCCAAGCTGCGCGACGCCTTCACCAAGGGCCTGCAGCCCGGTGAATACATCCTCGTGAAGGCGCCCTTCACCACGCGCAGCGGCAGCAACGAATGGATGTGGGTCGAAGTCGCGCGCTGGAACGGTGACGCCATCGAAGGCCTGCTGAAGAACGAACCGGTCGAGGTGCCGAACCTGCACGCCGGCCAGATGGTGAAGGTTTCGCAAGCCAAGGTGTTCGACTACATGCGCCGCTACGCGGACGGCCGCGAGGAAGGCAACGAGACCTCCAAGATCATCGCGCGCATGCAGAATCCGAAGAAGTGAGCGGTATGAAACACGCCGCCTGACCGACGACGTGCCAGTACGAACTGACGCAAGCTGGAGTCTTCCTCAGGCCGCGGCCGACAACAACGCATGCCGGAGCTCCCGGATGCGCCGCTCCTCGTAGTAACCGCCATATTCGGTGTACCGCAGGAAGGGCCTGGCGCACGCCTTGCACGCCCAGATCTCGCAGCGGTTGTACGGATGAAAACCCAATGCAATGGGCGCATCCGGCGACCAGTAGCTTGTACCCGACGGATGATGCTCGTCCAGCGTCGCGTCGCTCCCGTCGCCGAGCGGCTTGACCTTGCCCAGCCGCTGGAGCATCGATTCGTCCGCGGTAGCCGGAAACGCCTCCCAACCCGGGCAGACCAGTACGGCGCAGTGCGCGCACATGGGCGTAGCCTCGTAGGCGGCGGCAATTCTCCCGATGTCTTCGGCGTCGAGCGATGCAATGGTTGTAGTCATCAGTCCAATGATGCACCCGTGAGCTTCACGAGGCCAGCGTAGCGGTCGAGTTCGGATTTCCAGAACGCGGCAAAGCTTGCGGCATCGCCGGGTCGCACCTCGGCGCCGATGTCGGCAAGCCGCTTGCCCAGGTCACCCGTCCTGAAAGCCGTCTGCACTGCGGCGTTCAGCCGGTCGACCACCGCGCTCGGCGTGCCTGCGGGTGCGGCCAGGCCGTACCAGGCATTCATGTGCATGCCCTTGATCCCGAGTTCGTCGAAGGTCGGCACGCCCGGCAGCATGGAATGGCGCTTGTCAGAAGCCACGGCGATGGCGCGGATCTTTCCGCCCTTGATCTGCCCGTACGCGCCGGTGTCGAGCATGTAGTCGATTTGCCCCGCCATCACATCGGTCAGTGCCGGCGAGCTGCCCTTGTAGGGCACGTGAATCGCATCGATGCGAGCCACCGACTTGAAGAGCTCGCCCGCCAGATGCGCCGAATTGCCCACGCCGCCCGAACCGTACGAAAGCGAGCCCGGCTTGGCCCTGGCAGCGCTCACGATGTCGGCGGGCGTCTTGTAGGGCGAAGCGGCCGCCACCACCATCACGCTCGGAATGACGGCCAGCGACGCGACCGGCGTGAAGTCCTTGATCGGGTCGAAGCCGGTGCGCTTGTAGAGGTAGGGATTGGCGGAGTTGGTCGAGCTCGTGGCCAGCAGCAGCGTGTAGCCATCGTGCGGCTGGCGAATGAACTGCTGCGTGCCGATGTTGCCGCCCGCGCCCGCGATGTTGTCGACGATGACGGATTGTCCCAGTTGCACGCGCAGTGCCTCGGCCACCGCGCGCCCCACGGAGTCGCTCGCACCGCCCGCGGGCCACGGCACGATGAGGCGGATTGGCTTCTGCGGGTAGGCCTGCGCAAAGGCTGCGGGCGCCGACAAGGTGGTGGCCAGCGCGACGGCGGATGCGCAGAGCCCGAGGAAGATTCGCTTGTGCTTGTTCATGGGTCTTGTCTCTTCTTGGATGTTTGTTGTTCAGGCCGCGACGCGGCCGCACTCAATGCAGGCCGAGCCGATGCAGCGTCTCGCCGAGGCCGAGCAGTTCCACGGTGGAGCTTCCGTTCGCAATCGCGCGGCGAAAGCCCGCTTCCTTTTCCTCGCGAGCCAGCGCGCTCGCCAGCACGCGGTCAACGGCATCGCTCTCGACCATCACCAGGCCGTCGCGGTCGCCGACCACGATGTCTCCCGGCCGGACCACCGCGTCACCGATGCACACGGGCACGTTGAGGCGCCCGGGCTGGTGCTTGCCGGTACCCTTGATCGACAGTCCGCGACAGAACACCGGAAAGCCCATTCGCACGATGGCCTCGGCATCGCGCACCGCGCCGTGGAGCACGAGCCCCGCCACGCCCCGTGCCATAGCTGCTTCGGTCAGCACGTCGCCCCAGGGGCCGGCCTCCATGAAGCCCTTGGCATCGACCACCAGCACGTCGCCCGGCTTCGCCTTGAGCAGCGCGTAGTGCAGCATGAGGTTGTCCGCGGGCCGCATGTCCACGGTGAGCGCCGGCCCCACGAGGCGGCTGGCCGGGTCGAGCGGCTTCAGGCCGCTGTCGAGCGCGCCGCAAGCGCCCTGCGCTTCGTACACGGTGGCGGCGCCCAGTTGGCGCAGGCTTTCAAGCGCTTCGTTCTGCAGTTGTTGTCTCATGGGTGCGGATGATCACCCGATGAACTCCTGAACGACAGTGCCGATTTCTGGAGATAACTTCAGATTTTCAGAGCTTCTTCGCGGCCTGCCGTACGGTCGCCAGCGTCGTGAGCATGGAGGCGACCAGCGGGCCTTCTTCGTCGACGCGTGTCACGGCCACAACCGTGGTGAGCGCCTTGAGCGCGGGCAGCCTGACGAAGGCCACGTCGCTCTGCGCGCGCTGCGCCACCGAGGCGCCGACGACCGCATAGCCCAGCCCCGCCGCAACGAGCCCTAGCGCGGTGTGGATCTCGATGGCCTCGTGCCCCACGCGCGGTTGCATGCCCAACGCACGAAGCTGCCCGATGACGTGCTGTGCAAAGGAACTCTGCGGATCCTTCGGATAGCTGATGAGCGGCAGTCCCGAGAGTTCGGCCAGTGAGACCTTGCCTCGCTTCGCCGCACGATGCTCTGCAGGAAGCGCGATGACGAACGGGTCTTCGAAGAGCAGTTCATGCCGCAGGTCCGCAGGCGGCTCCTGCGGCCCTGCGAAGCGCGACAGCCCGATGTGGATGCGCCCGCTGCGCAACTGCGCCGGCTGATGTTCGGACAGCAGTTCGACCAAGTCGAGCTTTACATCGGGGTGCCTCTGCCGGAAGGCGCGCACCGCATCCGTCAGAACGGAGTTGAGCAGCGAGCGGACGAAGCCGATGCCGAGCCAGCCGCTCTTTCCGCTGGCCACGTCGCGGGTCTCTTCCTCCAGCCGCTGGCCGTTTGCCAGCAACTCGCGCGCCCGCGGCAGGAAGAACAGCCCCAGCGGGGTGAGCTTCATGGGCCTGGCGGTTCGATCGAACAGCATCCCTCCCAGCCCTTCCTCGAGCTGCGCGATCTGCATGCTGATGGCAGTGGGCGCAACGAACAGGCGCTCGGCGGCACGCGCGAGGGTGCCGCTGTCGGCCACCTCGCAGAAGTAGCGCAATTGACGGAAGTTCATGGCCGCGGATCGTGCCACGGGCGCGCGGCCCCGGGGATGGACGCAAACCCTTGCCGACGGACCTCAAAGGCTAAGACACCACCTGGTAGTACAGGTTCTGCGGGTGCTTCGCCTGCGCGAAGAAGAACCAGCGCTCGGCCAGCAGGCCCGGTGCCTGCACCAGTACGGCGAGCAACCACGGCAACACCGCGGCACTCGCAAGGCCCCACGCCAAAAGCAACGCCGGCAACACGAAGGCCAGCAGCAGAAAGCCGAGCTTCATGTTCTTCAGCGCGGCCAGCGATGCACCATGAAAGAACTCGCGCGTGTTGAACGACCCGGCCGACATGCCCATCGACTTCTGAACCAGCTTCTGCGTGCGGATACCGGTGGCCGACTGCAGCGTCGACTTGTGGCGGATGCCCGCGTTGCGCCGTAGCGCCTGCACGCGCGCGGCCCACGCTGCCAGCGTGGCAACCAATGCACACGGCCCGAAGACCTGCACGAAGCGCGCCTCGCCAGCCAGCGCCGCCATCGCACAGGCCAGCACCAGCCCCGACGACAACCCGATCAGCGTGAAGTTGACGATAGTCAGTGGATGCGCCCATTCCTCGATGAAGCGCAGGCAGGCATAGATCATCGCGGTGCAGCACCAGAGCGCGACCGCACCGCACAGCACCAACACGGGCAGCAGCCATGACCACGGCGCGCCGATACCCAGCCACAGCGACAGCCACCACAGCCCCACCAGCGCGATGAACGCAGGCAGGACGATCACCTCGCGCGACATCCACGAGGTGCGCCACATCAGCACCGCGCGCCACGCTCGGGTCTTGCGGCCCAGGTGCATGAACGATGCGGTAAGCCCGGCCGCGAGCAGCACTTCGGCAACGCCAAGCGCCAGTGTCAGGAAGCCGGGTGCCAATGCAAGGCCGAACAGCGCTGCAAGTGCGAGCGTGAAGACCAGCCCCTGAGCCGCGCCGGCCAGCGTGGTGAAGAAAAGAATGGAGAACGCGGGGTGCATCCGGCTACTCCCGCGCGTCCGTTGCCTGCGTGATGTGCCGCGGCAGGTATTGATTAGCCGGGCTGGTTTCCCACTCAGGCATCAACTGGTAGCCACCGCGCTCGCGAATGGCCTTCGACACTTCGGAGTCCGGGTCCTTCACATCGCCGAAGATCCGCGCCCCCGTGGGGCAAGCCTTCACGCAGGCCGGCTTGCGGTCTTCTTTCGGCAGTTGCTCGTCGTAGATGCGGTCCACGCACAGCGTGCACTTGGTCATGACCTGGCGCTCTTCGTCGAGCTCGCGCGCGCCGTAGGGGCAGGCCCATGCGCAGTACTTGCAGCCGATGCATTTGTCGTAGTCGACCAGCACGATCCCGTCTTCCTTGCGCTTGTAGCTCGCGCCCGTGGGGCACACGGGCACGCAGGGCGGGTCTTCGCAGTGCAGGCAGCTCTTGGGAAAGTGGATGGTTTCGGTGACCGGGAAGGCACCGGCTTCGTAGGTCTGCACGCGGTTGAAGAAGGTGCCGGTGGGGTTGGCCGCATAGGGGCGCTCGTCGGCGAGCGGGCCTGCGCTGCCGGAGGTGTTCCATTGCTTGCACGAGGTGACGCAGGCATGGCAGCCGACGCAGACGTTGAGGTCGATGACAAGGGCGAGTTGCTTGGCGAGGGTTTCGCCCTGCTCCGCGCGCACTGTGTTGCTCCCTCTCCCGCTTGCGGGAGAGGGTTGGGGTGAGGGTGCAGCGGCCTTCATGACGGCAAGGCTTCCAGTTCCAGCGCCGCCGCCCTCACCCCAGCCCTCTCCCGCTTGCGGGAGAGGGGGCAAGACCGGAGCCGACGCCATCAGGTCCTTCAACCACTGCATCATTTCTTCCCCCTCCCCGCAAAGTAAGTCAGCACGCTCGCCGCCTTGCCCAGCACCCCGGGCACAGCCGGCATGCTCGCGATCTGCGGGTAGCTCTCTTCAGGTTCGCCAGGTTCGGCCGGCCGTATGCGCACGCGCACGTCGTACCAGCCGGCCTGCCCGGTGATCGGGTCGGAGTTGCTGATGGTCCCGCTCGCGGTGCCGGCGCAGGGAAGCTCCTCGCTGATCAGGTGGTTCAGCAGAAAGCCCTTGCGCGCCTCGTCCGCGCCCGGCGCCAATTGCCACGCCCCGTCCGCCTTGCCGATTGCGTTCCATGTCCACACCGTGCCTGGCTCCACCGCCTCGCTGTAGCGCAGCATGCAGCGCACCTTGCCCCAGCGGCTCTCGACCCAGCACCAGCCGCCATCAGCAATGTTCGCGGCCTGCGCAGTCAGCGGGTTCACGTGCAGGTAGTTGTGGCTGTGGATCTGTCGCAGCCATGCGTTCTGCGAGTCCCACGAGTGGTACATCGCCATAGGCCGCTGCGTGAGCGCATTGAGCGGGTACGCATCGAGATCGGTCGCAGCCTCCTCGAGCGGCGCATACCAGAACGGCAGCGGATCGAAGTATTTATCGATGCGCTCGCGCAGCGCATCGGGCGGCTGCCGCCCCGGGCTCTTGCCCTGTGCCGCGAGGCGAAAGCTCTGCAGCGTGTCGGAGTACAGCGCCAGCTGCACCGGGTCGTTGCGCTGGCGCCAGCCCTTGTCTTTTGCAAAGTCGAGGTACTCCCGGTTCCAGTTGCGCATGTAGTGCATGGTCTCGGGCATGTGGTACTGGAACACGCAGTTGTTCTGCGCGTAGGCCTCCCACTGCTTCGGATTGGGCGCGCCGCGCAAATGCTCGGTGCCGTCCTTGCCGCGCCAGCCCATGAGAAAACCGATGCCCGGCTGCGGCTCGAAGTTGACGACAAAGTCAGGGTAGCCCGTGAACTTGCGCCCCCCTTCCGGCGTGGTGAAGGCCGGAAACTTCAGCCGCGAGGCCAGCTCGATCAGCACCTCCTGGAACGGCTTGCACTCGCCCGTCGGTGGCACCACCGGCACGCGCACCGAATCCACCGGCCCGTCGAATTCGGAAATGGGCCGGTCGAGCATGCCCATCACGTCGTGTCGTTCGAGGTACGTGGTGTCGGGCAGCACCAGGTCGGCAAAGGCCACGGTCTCGCTCTGGAAGGCGTCGCACACCACGAGGAAGGGGATCATGTGCTCGCCCTTCTCGTCCTTGCGGTTGAGCATCTCCCGCACTGCCATCGTGTTCATGCTGGAGTTCCACGCCATGTTGGCCATGAAAATCAGCAGCGTGTCGATGCGGTACGGATCGCCCTTTGCCGCGTTGGTGATTACGTTGTGCATGAGCCCGTGCGCCGACAGCGGGTGTTCCCACGAGAAAGCGTGGTCGATGCGGATCGGCGAGCCGTCGGGGTTGATCGCCAGTTCATCGGGGCTGGCCGGAAAACCCAGCGGCGCAGCATTGAGCGGCGTGTTCGGCTGGATCATTCCGGGATCGTTGAAGGCCCGGTAGTTCGGCACGATGTGGCGCGGATACGGTGCCTTGTGCCTGAAGCCACCCGGTGCGTCGATGGTGCCGAGCACGCTCATCAGCACCGCCAGCGCACGCACCGTCTGGAAGCCGTTGGAGTGCGCCGCCAGCCCGCGCATCGCATGGAAGGCCACGGGGCGCGCCTGTGTGGTGGGGTGCTGCTTGCCCCATGCATCGGTCCACGGAATGGGCAGCTCGAAGGCCTGCTGCAGCGCCGTCTCGCCCATCTCGCGCGCCAGCTTGCGGATGCGCGCCGCGTCGATGCCGGTGATAGCCTGCGCCCACTCGGGAGTGCAGCTCGCCACGCGCTCGCGCAGCAGCTGGAAAGAAGGCGCGACGCGCGTGCCGTCGGCCAGCGTGTAGTGGCCTTCGAGCGCCGGATCGCAGCCGTCGGCAATGCCTTCGGGGTATGCGGGCTTCACAGTGCCGCTGGCCTTGTCCCACACCAGCTTGTTGTGCGGGTTGCGGCCATCACCCGGCGGGCCGCGTTCAGGGTCGAAGGCAAACAGCCCTTCGCGCTCGCAGTTGTCGAGCACCACGAGCTGCGGTGCGTTGGTGAAGCGCTTGAGGAAGGCGTGGTCCACCAGCTCATTCGCTATCAGCTCATGCAGCAGCGCCATGAACAGTGCGCCATCGGTCCCCGGCTTGATCGGAATCCACTCGTCGGCAATCGCCGAGTAGCCCGTGCGCACCGGATTGATCGAGATAAAGCGACCGCCAGCCCGCTTGAACTTGCTGATCGCGATCTTCATCGGGTTGCTGTGATGGTCTTCGGCCGTGCCAATCATCACGAACAGCCTGGCGCGCTCCAGGTCGGGGCCGCCGAATTCCCAGAAACTGCCGCCGATGGTGTAGATCATTCCCGCGGCCATGTTGACCGAGCAGAAGCCGCCGTGCGCCGCATAGTTGGGCGTGCCGAACTGCCGCGCGAACAGGCCGGTGAGCGCCTGCATCTGGTCGCGCCCGGTGAACAGCGCGAACTTCTTCGGGTCGGTCGCGCGGATCTTGCCGAGCCGCTCGGTGAGCATGTCGAAGGCGCGCTCCCAGCTGATGGGCTCGAACTCGCCGGCCCCGCGTTCGCTGCCGGCCTTGCGCAGCAGCGGCTGCGTGATGCGCGCGGGCGACACCTGCTTCATGATTCCCGACGAGCCCTTGGCGCAGATCACGCCCTGGTTCAGCGGGTGGTTCGGGTTGCCGTCGATGTAGCGCACCTCGGGGCCCTTTTCACCTTCACGCAGGTGCACGCGAATGCCGCAGCGGCAGGCGCACATGTAGCAGGTGGTGGTCTTGACCGTGGTGTCGGCCGTGGGCGTGGGCGCGACCAGCGGGTCGTGCACCGGCTCGCGAGACAGGAAGCTGAACACTGGCGGTCCTTTGTTTTCAGGCGGGGTCCGTGCGATGTTATGCAGCCTCGATCAAACGAAAAAGCAGAGAATATCGCTCACCATGACCGGAAAAACAGATCAGCTTCAGAGTCAGACTTCGAGCCAGCGCCTTCGCCTCAACCTGCGGCAGCTTGAAGTGTTCGTCGCCACCGCGCGCGAAGGCAGCACCCGCGCCGCCGCCGACCGCATCGCGCGTTCGCAATCGGCCGCGAGCAGCGCGCTGGCCGACCTGGAGTCTTCAGTGGGCGTTTTGCTCTTCGACCGGCTCGGACGCCGGCTGGTGCTCAACGAGAACGGCCGCGCGCTGCTGCCCAAGGCGCAGGCGCTGCTCGATCAGGCGGGCGAGGTCGAGGCGCTGTTCAGCGGCGAGCATGCGGCGCCGCTGCGGGTGGCGGCCAGCTTCACCATCGGCGAGTACCTGCTGCCCGAGAAGGTGTCGCAATGGACGCACCTGCATCCGCAGAGCCAAGTGCACCTGCACATCGCGAATACGCACGACGTGATCGAGGCGGTCGCGGGCTTCGACGTGGACGTTGGCTTCATCGAAGGCCCGCAGACGCACCCCGACCTCGTGGTGCGCGCCTGGCGCGAAGACGAGCTGGTGATCGTCGCCGCGCCTGGCCACGCGCTGGCGGGCCGCATCGCCACGCACAAGCAGCTCTCGCAAGCCACGTGGGTGCTGCGCGAGCACGGCTCGGGCACGCGGCAGGTAACGGACGCATGGCTGATCCAGAACCTCGAGCAGGTGCGCGTGGGCTTCGAGCTGGGCAGCACCGAAGCAATCAAGCGCGTGGTGGCCTCCGGCACCGGGCTGGCCTGCCTGTCGCGCTACACAGTGGCGCAAGCGCTGGAAGACGGACACCTGATCGAGCTGCGTACGCGGTTGCCGGCGGGCATGCGGCGGCTGGCAACTGTGATGCACCGCGACAAGCTGCTGGGCCGCGCAACCGCGGACTTCATGCGCCACTGCGGCGCCAGCGTGCCACGCGCTTCATCGGCGCGCTAGGAAGCCCTCAGCCAGCAGCGCGCAGCACGTTCGCCGTGTGGCGCGCAATGACCGCCTCTTCGTCAGTGCGCAGCACCCACGCGCTGACAGGACTCTCGGCCGTAGTGAGCCGCGCGTCGCCCTTGCGGTTGGCGGCCGCGTCGACATTCACACCCAGCCATTCGCAGTCTTCGAGGATGCGTTCACGCAGCGGGGCCGCGTTCTCGCCGATGCCGCCGGTGAACACGATGGCATCGACACCGCGCAGCGCAGCCGCGAGGCTGCCCATGTGCTGCACCACCTGCTCAGCGAAGTGCCCGATGGCCTCGGCCGCGGCAGGCTCGGCAGAAGCCTCCAGTGCACGCATATCGCTCGACACGCCCGAGATGCCGAGCAGGCCCGATTCGCGGAACAGCAGCGCCTCGACCCGGTCGGCCGACATGCCGTGCGAACGCATCAGATACAGCACGACGGCCGCATCGATGTGGCCGCAGCGCGTGCCCATCGTCAACCCGTCGAGCGGCGAGAAAGTCATGGTCGTCGCGACCGATCGGCCCTGTGCAATGCCGCACATCGACGCACCATTGCCCAGGTGCGCGACGATCACGCGCCGCTGTGCCAGCTCGGGCGCGATGCCCGCGAACTGTGCGACGATCGATTCATAGGAAAGGCCGTGAAAGCCGTAGCGCCGCACGCCGGCGTCATGCAGCGCACGCGGCAACGCGAAGCGGCGGTTGACCTCTGGCTGCACCGCATGAAAGGCCGTGTCAAAGCACGCCACCTGCGGCACGCCCTCGAACGCCGCCATTGCCGCGCGCACGCCCGCAAGGTTGTGCGGCTGGTGCAACGGCGCCAGTGGCTCGAGCTTGGCGAGCGCATCGAGCACCGAAGCATCGACACGCACCGGCGCCACGAAGTCCGCGCCGCCATGCACGATGCGATGCCCGACCGCCGCGATGCGCCGGCCATCGGCCTGCTGCGCATGCCATTCGAGCAAGGCCGCAAGCGCACCCTGATGCGAAGCCTGCGCGCCATCGAGCGCCGCGTCGTGCAGCGTCTGCCCCTGGGCATCGCGCACACGCAGCCGAGCTTTCAGGCCCGCGCCAAGCCCATCCGCCTGCCCCGACCAACGCGCTGCGGGCAACGATGCATCGCCGTCACCAGCCGCATCGAACAATGCAACCTTGATCGACGACGACCCCGCGTTCAGCGTCAGCAGCGAGTCGGTCATGGAATGGCTCAGACGTAGTCCTTGTACTTGTCGAGGAAGCGCACCGGCTTCGACAGCGCGTCGCGGCGGAATGGGTCTCCCAGCTCGCGCGTGCACATGATCTCTATCACGCAGGTCTTGCCTTCGTTCATCTGCATGTCGATGGCCTTCTTCAGCGCCGGGCCCACGTCTTCGAGTTTGTCGACCACGATGCCCTCGGCGCCCATGGCCTTGGCGATGCCCGCGAAGCTTTCGCTTTCGAGTTCGCCGGCCACGAAGCGGCGATTGTAGAAGTCAACCTGGTTCTTCTTCTCCGCACCCCACTGCCGGTTGTGGAAGACCACGGCCGTCACCGGAATGTCGTGGCGCACGGCCGTCATGATTTCCACCATGCTCATGCCCCAGGCACCGTCACCGGCATAGGCCACTGCCGGGCGGTCGGGCGCCGCGCATTTGGCGCCGATCATGGTCGGCAGCGAGTAGCCGCAGTTGCCGAAGCTCATCGGCGCGAAGAAGCTGCGCGGCTCCTCGAAGCGCAGGTAGCTGTTGGCAATGGCGTTGATGTTGCCGATGTCGGTGGAGACCATCACGCGCGGCGGCATGGCTTTTTCGAGTTCGCGCAGCACCTGGCGCGGGTGCAGGTAGCTGCCGCCCGTCGGCGTCTTCTCGCCTTTCGCTTCCTCGATGGCGTCGAGGCTGAACTGGTCGCGCTCGTGGGTCCACTCGTCGAGTTCTTTTTCCCACGCGGCTTTCTCGGCCTTGATCTTCGCGGCGCGATCGGCCTTGGTGGCGTCGCAGGCCAGCGTCTTGCCTTGCAGGCGCTTGAGCAGTTCCTTCGCCGTGGCCTTGGCGTCGCCGTGGATGCCCACGGTGATCTTCTTAACGAGGCCGAGGTTGGTGTGATCGGCCTCTACCTGGATGATCTTCGCGTCCTTCGGCCAGTAGTCCATGCCGTGCTGCGGCAGTGTGCCGAAGGGGCCCATGCGCGAGCCGAGTGCGAGCACCACGTCGGCCTGCGCGATGAGCTTCATCGCGGCCTTGGAGCCTTGATAACCCAACGGCCCCGCTGCCAGCGGGTGGCTCGCGGGGAAGGAGTCGTTGCGCAGGTAGCCGTTGGCCACCGGCGCGCCGAGGCGCTCGGCGAGTGCCTTGCACTCTTCCACCGCATCGCCCATGACCACGCCGCCGCCCGAGAGAATCACCGGAAACTTCGCCGAAGCCAGCAGCTCGACGGCCGCGTTCAGGCTGTTCTCGCCGCCCGCGCCGCGCTCCACGCGCATCGGCTTCGGGATCTCGGTGGTGATCTCGCCATAGAAGTAGTCGCGCGGAATGTTCAGCTGCGTCGGGCCCATCTCTGAGATGGCACGGTCGAAGCAGCGCGCCGTGTACTCGGCCATGCGCTTGGGGTTGTTCACGTGGCCCTGGTACTTGGTGAACTCCTGGAACATCGGCAGCTGGTTGGCTTCCTGGAAACCGCCGAGGCCCATGCCCATGGTGCCGGTCTCGGGTGTGATCATCACGACCGGGCTGTGCGCCCAGTAGGCGGCCGCGATGGCTGTCACGCAGTTGCTGATGCCGGGGCCGTTCTGGCCGATCACGAGGCCATGGCGGCCCGACACGCGCGCATAGCCGTCGGCCATATGGGCGCCGCCCTGCTCATGCACCACCGGAATCAGGCGGATGCCGGCGGGCGCAAAGATGTCCATCGCGTCCATGAAGGCCGAGCCCATGATGCCGAAGATGTCGGTCACGCCGTTGGCGACCATGGTCTCGACGAAGGCCTCGGAGGGCGTCATCTTCTGCACGCCGGTGACGGCTTCGCGTGTGGGTGCTGCGGGTTGCTTCTGGCTCATGGAAGGCGTCTCCTGAAGGAAAGTGGGCAGTGGTTGCGCGTCAAAAGTCGGAACTTCTCGTTCCGGATTTCATTCCGGCGGAATATAGGTCGGCATCGCTGCGGCGTCAAACAATTTACAAAAAACGGAACGTATTGTCTTGTTTTTCGTAAAAAGAATATGATCCGGCCCCATGAAGATCGTCAAAGGCCTCTCACCGGAAGCGCAGGAACCGGCGGGCGACACGCCCACCATGCGCCTGTTCGCGCTGCTCGAAGTCATGGCCGCGAAAGACCAGCGCTACTCGCTGCAGGGCCTGGTGGAAGAAACCGGCCTGCCCAAGCCCACGCTGCACCGCATGCTCCAGCAGCTCGAAGGCGCAGGACTGCTGCAGCGCGAAGGCGATGGCCGCCACTACGGCATCGGCACGCGGCTGCGGCGACTTGCCGAAAACCTGCTGCTCAACGACAGCCTGCACGGTGCGCGCCACACGGTGCTGCGCCAGCTGGTGGAAGAGATCGGTGAGAGCTGCAACCTCACGGCCCTTTCGGGCAGCGAGGTCGTGTACCTCGACCGCGTGGAGACCGCCGCGCCGCTGCGCTTCTACCTGCACTCGGGCTCGCGCGTGCCTGTGCACTGCTCGGCCAGCGGCAAGATCTTTCTTTCGCAGATGAGCGCGGCGCAGCGCCGCCGGCTGCTGTCGAACGCGCCGCTCGAACCGTACACACCCAGAACGCTGACCGACCCCGAGGCGCTGGAAAAGGAAGTGCAGCGCGTGCGCAAGGACGGCTACGCCATCGACCATGAAGAGTTCCTGCCGGGCCTGCTATGCATCGCCACGCTGGTGCCTTCGGGCGACGACGCGCCTTCCAACCTGTGCATCGCGGTGCAGGCGCCAGTGATGCGGCTCGATGCGGCCAAGGCGAAGACGCTGCTGCCCGCGTTGCAACGCGCCGCACAGGCGCTGAGCCGCATCGATGCCGACGCAGCCTCCGATCGCGCGCAGGCCTGAAGAACCCCACATTCCCCGAAAGCCGCCATGACCGACACCGCCGACCTTCGACCCGACAGGATGCTGAGCGTGCGCGATGTGTTCGGCATCGACACCGACCTGCAGGTGCCCGCCTTCAGCGAACGCGACGACCACGTACCCGAGGTCGACGCGGTCTACCGCTTCAACCCCGACGTGACGCTCGCCATCCTCGCGGGCTTCACACGTGACCGGCGCGTGATGGTGCAGGGCCTGCACGGCACCGGCAAGTCGACGCACATCGAGCAGGTGGCGGCGCGGCTGAACTGGCCCTGCGTGCGACTCAACCTCGACGGCCAGATCAGCCGGCTCGACCTCGTCGGCAAAGATGCGGTGGTGCTGCGCGAAGGCAAGCAGGTCACCGAGTTTCAGGAAGGCATCGTGCCGTGGTCGCTGCAGCGGCCCGTGGCGCTGGTCTTCGACGAGTACGACGCGGGACGGCCCGACGTGATGTTCGTCATCCAGCGCATCCTGGAGCGCGACGGCAAGTTCACGCTGATGGACCAGAACAAGGTGCTTCGGCCGCACCCCTTCTTTCGCCTGTTCGCCACCGCCAACACGGTGGGGCTGGGCAACCTCAACGGCCTGTACCACGGCGCGCAGCGGCTCAACCATGCGCAGATCGACCGCTGGAACATCGTGGCCTCGCTCAACTACCTGCCTGCGGCCGAAGAGATCGCCATCGTGCAGGCGCGCGTGCCATCGTTGGCCGACGAGGCTGGCACCAAGCTGGTCGCGTCGATGGTGGCCGTGGCCGACCTCACGCGCAAGGGCTTCGCGGCGGGTGACCTGTCGACGCTGATGTCACCCCGCACCGTGATCACCTGGGCCGAGAACATCGAGATCTTCAAGGACCCGGCGCTGGCGTTTCGCCTGTCCTTCGTCAACAAATGCGACGACGCCGAGCGACCCCTGGTCGCCGAATACTTCCAGCGCTGCTTCGACCGCGAACTGAAGGAGTCGCACCAGCTCTCCGCAGGCCCGCGCGAATGACTGCCGAACCCGCGAGCGCGATGCAGCGCCGCGTGCGGCAAGAAGAACAGGTCGCGGAGCTTTGCGCGGGCGTGGTGCGCGCCTTCAGCGGAGAGCGCGACCTGCACTTTCGTGGTCGGCGGCTGCACCGTGGCCGCGTGGCGCTGCCGTGGTTTGCGCCGCACCTGCATCCCTCGCCCGACACCGACGACTTCGCCTCGTTCCGTGGCGTAGCCGACGGGCTCGCGCTGCGGCTCACCGAATCGGACGCCGCGCTGCACGAAAGCCTGCGCCCTGAAGAGCCAGTCGAACGCATGCTGTTCGAAATGCTCGAGCAGTTCCGCGTCGAAGCAATGGCGCCCGAAGTCATGGCCGGCATGCGCCACAACCTACGGCACCGCCACGAACAGTGGTCGCTCGCCTTCCATCACTCGGGCCTGACCGATACCGCGCGCGGCCTGTTGCTGTACGCCGTGGCGCAAATCTGCCGCGCTCGCGTCACCGGCCAGCAAGTGGTGGAAGAAACCGAGGACATGCTCGAGGCCACGCGCTTCGCGCTCGCGCCGCTGATCGGCCACGCACTGGCGGGCCTTCGAAAGGATCGCGCCGACCAGGCCGCCTACGCCGTGCACGCCCGCGCCATTGCGCGCACCGTCGCCGCGATGCTGCACGAAGCCGATGAAGAAGGCAGCAGCGCCGCGCGCGACCCGCATGTGGACGACAAGCGCAGCGTGTTCAGCCTCGTGGCCGACATGGACCAGGAGATCGTCGAGCGCTTCACCACCGCCGAGTCGGGCCGCAGCGCGGTGCTCGACGATGCGGGCGGCGCGTATCGCGTCTTCTCCAACGCCTACGACCGCGAGCACGACGCCGCCACGCTCGCACGCAAGGAAGTGCTCGCCGACCACCGCGAAAAGCTCGACCGCCGCATCGCCGCGCAGGGCGTGAACATCGCTCGCCTCACGCGTGAGTTGCGCGCCCTGCTGGCCGAGCCCGAGCGCGATGGCTGGGACGGCGCCCAGGAAGAAGGCCTGATCGATGGCCGCCGCCTCGCGCAGCTCGTGGCCTCGCCCACCGAGCGCCGCCTGTTCCGCACCGAGCGCATGGAGCCCGTGGCCGATTGCATCGTCACCTTTCTCATCGACTGTTCGGGCTCGATGAAGGAGCATGCCGAATCGGTCGCGATGATGGCCGACGTGTTCGCGCGTGCGCTCGAACAGGCCGGCGTGACCAGCGAAGTGCTGGGCTTCACCACCGGCGCGTGGAACGGCGGACGCCCGCAGCGCGAATGGGTGCGCGCGGGCAGGCCGCCGCACCCGGGCCGGCTCAACGAGCGCTGCCACCTCGTCTTCAAGGCCGCAGCCACGCCATGGCGCCGCGCACGCCCCGCGATGGCGGCGCTGCTCAAGGCCGATCTGTTCCGCGAGGGCATCGACGGCGAAGCCATCGACTGGGCCTGCATGCGGCTGCGCCAGCGCAGCGAGGGGCGCAAGCTGCTGCTAGTGATTTCCGACGGCTCGCCGATGGACAGCGCCACGCATCTGGCCAACGACGCACACTACCTCGACCACCACCTGCGCGACGTGGTCGCACGCCAGGAGCAGCGTGGCGATATCGCCATCGCCGGCATCGGCGTGGGCCTCGACCTGAGCCCTTACTACAGCCGCAGCCACGTGCTCGACCTGGCCACCTCCAGCGGCAACACCATCTTTCGCGAGGTGATCGAGCTCATGGCCGGACGCCACCGCTGCTGAGGCGTTTAGAACTACATCCAAGTCCCCGATTGACAAAGGGCACCCGGGGTTCTTACATTGCGTTTCACATCCGAGAACGCAGTTCCAATATTTGGAACATCGGATGTGCCACAGAAAGCCTCATGGACTCCACGCTTGCCAAGGGCCTCGCCGCCATCGAATGGATGGTGCGCCAGCAGCGCGACTGCCGCGTCACCGAACTGGCCCAGGCCTTCGGCATGGCGCGCAGCAACGCGCACCGCACGCTGCAGACGCTGGTCGAATGCGGCTGGGCCGTGCAAGACCCGGACACAAGCGCCTACCGGCCAAGCCTGCGGCTGTTCGAGCTGGGGGCCATGGTGTCCGACGCATCGGACATCGGCGCGCTGCTGCGACCCCACCTCGCGCTGCTGGCGCAGGCCACGGGCGAAACCATCCACCTCGCGGTGCTGGACGACGCCGAGATCGTCTACCTCGACAAGTTCGACAGCCCACTGCCCGTGGCTGCCTACTCGCGCATCGGCGGCCGGGCGGCGGCGTACTGCGTGGCTTCGGGCAAGGCGCTGCTCGCGGCGGCCGCGCTCGACGTGCCGGCGCTGCAAGAGCGCCTGGGCACGCTGGTGGCACACACAAAGAACAGCATCACCGACTTCGACGCTCTCTTCTCCGAACTGGAACGCTCGCGCGCCCGCGGCTATGCCGAGAACCGCGAGGAATGGCGCATCGGCGTTTGCGGCCTCGGCGTGCCCGTGCTCAATGCGCGCGGCGAGGCCGTGGCGGCCGTCGGCATGAGCGTGCCCTCGATCCGCTTTGCGCGCACACAGGCGCGCGGGCTGGCCGACCACCTGATGGCCTGCGCGCGCGACGCCAGCGTCACGCTGGGCTATCGCCTGAACGCCGCACCGGCCGCCCCGTTGCCGCCGACGCCCATCACAAAGAGAAGGAGATCCGAATGAGTTTGTTCTTCGCCCCCTGGCTACGCGCCGGCCTGCTGGCTCTGGCCGCCCTGTCGTCGCCCTTCGCCGCGCAGGCGCAGAACGGCAGCGACTACCCGACGAAGCCGATCCGCCTGATCGTGCCCTACCCGCCCGGCGGCGGCACCGACGTGATCGCGCGCATCGTGCAGGAGCGCTTTCAAACGCTGCTGGGCCAGCCAGTGCTGATCGACAACCGCGGCGGCGCGGCCGGCTCCATCGGCACCGAGGTGGTGGCCAAGTCGGCGCCCGACGGCTACACGGTACTGTTCACGCTGTCGTCGCACACCATCAACCCGGCCATCTACGCCAAGCTGGGCTTCGACACCGCGAAAGACTTCGCGCCAGTCGGCATGGTCGCCTCGCTGCCGCAGATTCTGGTGGCCAACACGCAGTTCGCGCCCAACACGGTGGCCGAACTGATCGCGCTGGCCAAGGCCAAGCCCGACAGCATCGCCTTTGCCTCTGTGGGCAACGGCTCGCCCGGGCACCTGGCGGGCGAGCTGCTGAAGCTGCGCACCGGCACGCACATGACGCATATCCCCTATCGTGGCGGCGGCCCTGCCGTAACCGACGTGATGGGCGGGCAGGTGCCGCTGCTGTGGGTGTCGATTCCGGCGGCCGCGCAGTTCGTGAAGGCGGGCAAGCTCAAGGCGCTCGCGGTGTCCACCACCAAGCGCAGCGCGGCCTTCCCCGACGTGCCGACGATGCAGGAAGCCGGTGTGCCCGACTTCGACGTGGACTCGTGGTACGCCGTGTTCGTGCCCGCGAAGACGCCGCAGCCTGCCATCGACAAGCTCAACCGCGTGATCAACACCGTGGTGAAGGAACCGGACATCCGCGACAAGCTGCTCGCGCAAGGCAGCGAAGGCGTCGGCGGTACACCCGAGCAACTCGGCAAGGTCGTCACCACCGAACTCGTGCGCTGGCAAAAGCTCGCCAAGGAAGCCAGCATCAAAGTCGACTGATCGACACGGACAACCCCATGGAAAACGCAGCCCCCTCCTCCCCCATCGCCGAACTCGTGGCGCGCGCCCGCGCCGCGCAGCGCATCTACGAAACCTGGTCGCAAGCGCAGGTCGACACCGCCGTGGTCGCGGCCGGCTGGGCCATCATCGAGCCGGCGCGCAACCGCGAGCTGGCCGAACTGGCCGTGGCCGACACCGGCGTGGGCAACGTCGAGGACAAGGTGCGCAAGAACCACCGCAAGACCTTCGGCCTGCTGCGCGACCTGCACGGCGCGCGCTCGGTCGGCGTGATTGCCGAAGACCCGGCGCGCGGCATCGTCGAAATTGCGCGGCCCGTGGGCGTGGTGTGCGCTGTCACGCCTTCGACCAACCCGGGCGCCACGCCGGCCAACAAGATCATCAATGCGCTCAAGGGGCGCAACGCGGTCATCGTCGCGCCCTCGCCCAAGGGCTGGTCCACGGCTGCGCGGCTCATCGAATTCATCCACCAGCAGTTCGATCGCATCGGCGCGCCGCGCGACCTGGTGCAGCTGCTGCCCTCGCCGGTCAACAAGCAATCGACCGCCGAGCTGATGCGCCTGTGCGACCTGGTGGTTGCCACCGGCTCGCAGGCCAATGTGCGCGCGGCCTACGCGAGCGGCACGCCGGCCTTCGGCGTGGGCGCTGGCAACGTGGCGGGCATCGTCGACGAAACGGCGGACATCGCGGCCGCTGCCGACCGCATCGTTCGTTCGAAGACCTTCGACAACGCGACCAGCTGCTCGTCGGAAAACAGCCTCGTCATCGTCGATGCGGTGCGCGCGCAGACGCTCGCTGCGCTGAAGGATCGCGGAGCCGTCATGCTCGCCGACGCGCAGAAGGCCACGCTGCAGGCGCTGATGTGGCCCGAAGGCAAGCTGTCGCCCGCCGTCATCGGCCAGTCGGCACGCACCATCGCCGAGCGCGCGGCGGCTATCGACGGTGCCAACCGCGCCGCCTGGCTGGCAATTGCCGATGCCAATCCGCGCATCCTCATGGTGGCCGAAGATGGCGTGGGCCACGACCATCCGTTCTCCGGCGAGAAGCTGAGCCCGGTACTCGCGGTGTATGCGGCGCGCGACTTCGCGCATGCCATGGCCACCGTCGAGCGCATCTACGCATACGAAGGCGCCGGCCATTCGGTGGGCCTGCACAGCGCGGTGCCCGAACGCGCGCTGACGCTGGGCCTCACGCTGCCGGTGTCGCGCGTGATCGTCGACCAGGCGCACTGCATCGCCACCGGCGGCAGCTTCGACAACGGCCTGCCGTTCTCGCTGTCGATGGGTTGCGGCACCTGGGGCAAGAACAACTTCTCGGACAACATGAACTACCGCCACTACCTGAACATCACGCGCGTGTCGCGGCCGATTCCGGAGAAGGTGCCGAGCGAGGAAGAAATCTTCGGCGCCTTCTTCGCCGCGCACGGCGCGCAGTAAGCATGACAGCGGCTGCAACAACGGTTCATGCGCTGATCGAGCAACAGGCGCGGCAGCAGCCGCACGCGGTGTATGCGCGCGCCACCGAAACCGAACGCCACCTGGACTACGGCGACCTCGCGACCGGTTGCCGCCGCGTGGCGGCCGTGCTGCGTGGCCATGGCATGCAGCCGGGCGACACCGTGTCCGTCGTCATGCCCAACGGCCTGCAGACCTTGCGCCTGCTGCTGGGCGCGATGCATGGTGGCTTCTGCGTGAACCCCGTCAACCTGCTGTCGCAGCCGGAGCAGATGCGCTATGTGCTCTCGCACTCCGACTGCCGCGTGGTCTGCGTTGCGCCCGAGTGGGAAGAGCGCGTGCGCGGCATCGTTGAAGGCCTCGATCGATCCGTGACATTGGTCGTGGTCGACCCCGAAGGCGATGCACTGCCCGATGAGGAAGAACCGGCCGTCGACACACCGCCGCCCTCGCCCGATGCCGTCGCGCTGCTGATGTACACATCCGGCACCACGGGCATGCCCAAGGGCGTGATGCTCACGCAGCGCAACCTCGCGGCCAACGCGCACGCCATCAGCGCGGAGCATGCGCTGCGCCCCTCCGACCGCGTGCTCGCAGTGCTGCCGCTGTATCACATCAACGCCTTTGCCGTGACCATGCTCGCGCCGCTCGCGCATGGTGGCAGCCTTGCGATGCCGCCGAAGTTTTCGGCCGGCCGCTTCTGGGAACAGGCCACGCAAACGCAGTGCAGCTGGATCAACGTGGTGCCCACCATGATCTCGTACCTGCTCGAAGGCCCGAAGCCGCCGCTTGCACAGACGCTGGCCATCCGCTTCTGCCGCTCGGCATCGGCTGCGCTGCCGCCCGAGCACCTCCGTGCCTTCGAGCGGATGTTCGGCATCGGCATCGTCGAGACCATGGGCCTCACCGAGACGGCGGCGCCTTCGTTCTCCAACCCCATGGACCCGGCCGCTCGCAAGCTCGGTTCGGTGGGCCGCGCGTCAGGCTGCATGGCCGGTGTGGTCGATGACCGGCTCGCAGCCGTGCCCACCGGCGTGACCGGCGAGATCGTGATTCGCGGGCCCAACGTGATGCTCGGCTACTACAAGAACGAGGAAGCCACCCGCGCGAGCTTCACGCCCGACGGCTGGCTGCGCACCGGCGACCTCGGCCACCGCGACGAAGACGGCTTCTTCTTCGTCACCGGCCGCATCAAGGAGCTGATCATCAAGGGCGGCGAGAACATCGCGCCGCGCGAAATCGACGAAGCCCTGCTGCGGCACCCCGCCGTGCTCGAAGCCGCCGCAGTGGGCGTGCCCGACCGCCACTACGGCCAGGAGATCGGCGTGTGCATCGTGCTGCGCGAAGGCTGCGCCTGCACCGAAGACGAGCTGCGCGAGTTCAGCGCCACCGCGCTCGGCCGCTACAAGACGCCCGGCCACTACCGCTTCGTGCAAGACCTGCCGCGCGGCCCTTCCGGAAAGGTGCAGCGCCTGAAGCTGTTGCCGCTGTTCGAGGCATGACGGCGGCTGAACTGCTGGTGCCGCCGCTGGCGCCGGTAACGCTGGTCTACAGCCTGTGCGTGGTGTTCGCGGCGGGCATCGTGCGCGGCTTCGCGGGCTTCGGCTTCTCGGCCATCACCGTGGCGGGCATGTCGCTGGTGGTGTCGCCCGCGCTGGTCGTGCCCGCGATCTTCATGCTCGAAATCCTGGCAAGCCTGAGCCAGCTGCGCGGCATCGCGCGCGACGTCGACATGCCATGGCTCAGCTGGCTGATGCTGGGCAACCTGATCTGCATTCCCATCGGCGTGGCGCTGCTTGCATGGCTGCCTGAGACACCACTGCGCCTGTTGATCGGCGCGCTGCTGATGGCGGCCGCGCTGCTGCTGCGGGGCGGCGCGCACGTCACGCTGGTGCCCACGCGCGGTGTGCGGCTCGCGGCCGGGCTGGCCTCTGGCTTCATCAACGGCGTGGCGGCCATCGGAGGCATCGCTATCGCCGTGCTGCTCAGCACCGCGAAGATGGCACCGGCCGCGCTGCGCGCCACGCTGATTGCGCTGCTGCTGTTCAGCGACGTGGTGTCGCTGATCTGCGCGGCGCTGATGCCCTCTTCAACCCACGCGTCCGGCAACCTGCTGGGGCCGGACACGCTCAAGTGGGCGCTGTGGCTGGCACCGGCGATGCTCGCGGGCATCTGGTATGGACAGCGTTCGTTCAAGGGGGTTTCGCCGGAGCAGTTCAGGAGGCATGTGCTGAATCTGCTGATTGCGCTGGCGCTGGTGAGTGTGGTGCGGTCGGTGATCGGCCTGCTCGTGTAAGTCGACCACCAGGACACACGGCCAGAGGAAGGCTACGCCAGCTTCCCCGCGTCGTAGGCCTCGCAGTAGACCTCCCAGTCGCTCTCGACCTGCGCCGCACACTGGTGCGCCGCATCCAGCAGATCGCGCCGCCACGACTTCGCCGAAGCGCCGAAGTCGACCAACGCATCCGCGATGGCCGAGCCCTGGCGCCCCGAACTGCGCAGGTGCGCCCAGGCCATCATCTGCCCCATTTCCCCGATCACGTCGCGGACCTGGTCGAGCCCGGTGTGGCGCACGTCGAGGGTCACCCGGTCTTCGCTGGGCTGCAGGTCGCGCAGCACGTAGGAAGACTTGCCGTCGACGATCGGGTGCAGGAAGGCCATCGACACGGCCTGCATGCGGCGCTGCAGTCCCACGACGCGGTGCGCATTCGACGGCCACACGGGCTGCTTGATCTTCTTCAGGTGCGGCACGAGCGACGACACGGGCGCCTGCTTCAGGTCGAGCAGGTAGTTGCCGTCGGGCGATCCCTTGCCTTTGACGAGGACAACATAGCGCTCCACGCCCAGGCTGCCGGTGCCGGCGATGCGATGCGCCACATGGAGCACTTCGAAGAAGCCGGGGTTGTTCTGCGTTGCCGCGAATGCGGCGACCAGTTTCTTCGCCCGGTCCTGATCGGCCCTGTCGGCTGGCAGCGCATGTTCTTCATCGAGCAGGATGAGTCGGCGGCCGTTCTTCTTCCGCTCGGTGCGCTTGTCCAGAAACTCGGGCCGGGTCCGGGCCTTGAGCTTCGCCAGCAGGTCATGGATCAGGCCGCCGGCGGTGTCGCGCTCCACCCAGCGGGCCTTGCCGAGCGCCAGTGCACCGGCATAGCCATCGAGGAACACCTTGCACAGCGCATTCGCATCGTCGCGCGAGGCACGCAGGCTGTCGCCGGCCACCAGGATGCTCGTGAGGAATCGCACCAGCTCCCACGTTACCGGCGCGAGTGCCGCTTCATCGAAGTCGTTGAGATCGAAGTACGCGAGCCGGTTGTCGCCCTTGTAGCTGCCGAAGTTCTCCAGATGGGCGTCGCCGCACAACCAGGCGGTCGGCGCCTTGACGAACAGTGCATCGGCCGGCAGGCGGTCGTAGAACAGGTGGCAGGTGCCGCGCAGGAAGACGAACGGACTGGAGCGCAGCTTCTCGTACTTCATCGCCAGGCGCTCGGGGTCGCGGCCGGCGTTGAAGTTGCGGATGGTTTTGACGACATTCGCCATGGCGTTGCTTCTCCCGGTTGGTGAGCGGCAGATTCTCGTTCAACGCGCGCGGCGCAGTGTCGTATCGTTGCGGGTGCATCGACTCCTGGCTCCTTCGCCCGACATGCCTTCCGCAACGCCATCCAACAGTGCCACGCGCGTGCCCATCGTCCCCATGGACAGCGTGGCCGTCGCCGACCTGCCACGCAGCGCGAGTTCCCCGTTCTTCGAGCGCCTGCGCACCGCCGCCGCGCAGGTCAACCTGCGTGCGCCCGACCCACGGCAGGCGGCACGCTGGCACTCGCACTCCATTGGCGGTGTCCGGCGGCGCCTTGCGCAGCCTCTGACCTTCACGCCGTACGCAGCCGTTCAGCCCTGCTCGGCGCGCTGCGGCTTCTGCTCGGAAAATCTTCGCAAGGCCGATGGCGGCGTGCCGGCCTCTCGGCTGCGGCCCGACGGCACGTACTTCGATGGCCTTGCACGTGCACTGCGGGCCTTGCGCGGCGTGCCGCTCTCGTGGTCGCTCTCGGGCCTGGAGACCAGCGACGACGCCGGCTGGATGCTGCAGCTGCTCGACACGCTGGCCGCCGCTGAAGCTGGCGACGGACCGTGCGTCGAAGACCGCGTGCTGTACACCAACGGCGCTGGCTTTTCCAAGGCGGGCGGCGCCACTCTGACGCGTGCGCTGCAAGACTTCGGCCTGAGCTGGCTCGAACTGTCACGCCATCACCACGAAGGCGCAACCAACCAGGCCATCATGCGTTTCAGGCCCGGGCTGGAGATCGGCGACCAGGCGGTGTTCGAACGCACCGCGCGGCAACTGGCCGATGCGATGCCACTACGCATGGTGTGCATTCTTCAGCACAGCGGCGTCGCACGGCCGCAGGACGTCTCGGCCTACCTCTCGTGGGCGCAGCAGCACTGCGGCGCCGGCACCGTCGTCTTCCGGGAGTTCTCCCGGCTCGACGGCAGCTACCGGGACAACGCCACGGCGCGCTACCTGCACGCCCAACGGGTGCCAATGGACGTGCTGCTGACAGCCTGCCTCGACGACGCCGCCGTCTCGCTCGGATGGACGGTCGAGAGCCTGACCGAGGGCTACTACTTCTGGAACCTGCGCCTGCGCACCGCGAATGGCCTGTCCGTGATCTTCGAGAGTTCCGACTACGGCGCCATGCACGCGCGCCACGCGACCGAAGACATCTACAAGCTGGTCTACTTTCCCGATGGGCAGCTGTGCGCCGGCTGGGAGCCCGGGCGCGACGTGCTGCTCGACACGCGTTCAGTGCAGGTGCATGCCCATGCCTAGCCACAGCTGGCTGATGCTCGGCCACGAGTCGCCGAGCCACCGGCTGCCCGACGACCTGCGTGCGCGCGACCCGCTGGGCGCGCGCGACTGCGGGTGGGTCGAGCAGATGACGCCGTTCGTGCGCCAGTTCTCGCAGCGCGGCGACACGGTCTTCGATCCCTTCTCGGGTTTCGGCACGACCTTGCTTGCGGCGCGCCTGGAGGGTCGGCTGGCGGCAGGCTGCGAAGTCGACGCGGACCGCATTCAGCTCATCCGCGAACGGCTGGCGCGCCACGGCATCGGCGACAGCGACGTCACCCTGCTGCACGGCTCATGCGATGCGCCCGACAGCGACGCGCTGCAGCCCTTCGAGCTTTGCCTCACCAACGTGCCCTACTTCGGATGCCAGTGGCCGGGCGCATCCGCAGCCTCCCAGCTCTACGACAGCCACAGCTATGCGCAGCACCTGGAGGGCCTGCGCAACGTGTTTCACGCCGTTCGCACGCGTTTGCGCGAAGGCGGCCATTGCATTGCGATGGTGCAGAACATTCGCCTCGGCGACCGCGTTCTACCCTTGGCTTTCGATCTCGCACGCATCCTCGGTGCGCTCTTCACCATGGAGGAAGAGCGTGTGCTGATATATCCGCATGAGGAGAAAGCGACCGCCGACAGCGAAGCTTTCGCAGCGCGCACGGATCGCCGCCACGAATACGCGCTGGTGTTTCGCAAGCAGCGCGCGCGCATCGACCTGCAGGGCACGGCCCGGTTGCTCGATGCGCTGCGCGCACAGGGCCATGTCTTCACCCTGATCGGCAGCTTCGCGCGATGGCTGCGCGACCCACAAGGCACACCGCCGGCCGATGCCGACATTCGCGTCGACCCCGATCCGCAGCGCCTGGATGCGCTGTTGCATGAACTGCGCAACCAGGGCTTCGCGCTGACGAGCTGGGACGAACCCGTCACCCTTCCCCTGCATTTCGAGAGCTACCGCGGGCGCTATTACTTCCGCGCGGAAAGAATCGACAGCGACGGCGCCATGGTGAGGCTGGACATCAGCTACGAAGGGTAAGAGCAAGCCGGCAAGCTCAGAGCAGCCCGCTCATCTTTCCTGCCGCGGCCTTCAACGCATCGATGCGCTTCACCGCATCGTCCATCGACATCCGCGCCGTCGGCGCATGCACCGCCAGCGCAGCACGCACCGCACCCGCCGCATCGCGCACCGGCACGGCCACCGCCACCAGCCCGGCGATGAACTCCTCGCGGTCGCACGAATAGCCAATCTTCGCGATCGCCTCGCACTCGGTGCGCAGCGCAGCGGCCTTGGTGATGGTGTTGGCCGTCATGCGTTCCAGCGGCAGCTTGTCGATGAGCGCATCGCGTTCCTTCTTCGGCATCTGCGCGAGAAACAGCTTGCCGCTGGCCGTGCAGTGCAGCGGCACGTGCGAGCCCACGTCGAGCGTCAGCCGCAGCGGCCATTGCGCTTCCACGCGGTCCAGATACAGCACCTGCGCACCGTCGAGCGTGGTGAGGTTGCAGGTTTCGCCCACCTGGCGCACCAGTTCCGACAGCACCTCGTGCCGCAGCCCGCGCACCACGCCGTGGTTCAGCGTGTCGAAGGCGAGCTTGCGCAGCGCAGGGCCGACGCTGAACGAGCGCTCGTCCACGTCGCGCGCCAGGAAGCCGGTGGCCAGCAACTGGGTGCAGATGCGGTGCGCCGTGCCCTTGGGCAGGCCGAGCTGCGCGGCCAGCTCGGCGAGAGTGAGCGCGCGGCCTTCGTTGGCCAGCAGCGCGAGCAGGCGCAGGCTCCGCTCGGCCGACGAACCGGAGCCGGAAGCGGACTCCGCCTCCTCTGGAGAAATCACTGCGGCGGGCGCGCGCGCGGGACGGGGCATGCGGGTAAACCTTAAAAATGGAACATTGCGTTCCGAAAATCATTAGCCTAGGATGCGGCCGAGCGAAGCGATTGTTCCACTCCCGGACCCCACAGGCCCCTACAGGACCCCTTCATGCCTGAAGAAGAGTTCGACTACATCGTCGTCGGCGCCGGCTCGGCCGGCTGCGTGCTGGCCGGCCGGCTGAGCGAAGACCCGGCCACGCGCGTGCTGCTGCTCGAAGCGGGGCCTGCCGACCGCTCGCTGTGGATCCACCTGCCCATCGGCTACGGCAAGACGATGTGGAGCCCCACCTACAACTGGCGCTTCGAGACCGACCCCGACCCGAACATGAACGGCCGGCGCATCTACTGGCCGCGCGGCAAGACGCTGGGCGGATCGAGCGCAATCAACGGCCTGATCTACATCCGCGGCCAGCGCGAGGACTACGACCACTGGGCCGCGCTGGGCAACGCCGGCTGGGGCTACGACGACGTGCTGCCCTACTTCATCAAATCAGAAGGCAACCAGCGCGGCGACGACGCCTTCCACGGCGGCAGCGGCCCGCTGAAGGTTTCCGACATCGCCGCGAAACACGAGCTGATCGAAGCCTGCATCGACGGCGCCGGGCAGACCGGCGTGCCGCGCACCGACGATTTCAACGGTGCCGCGCAGGAAGGCGCGGGCTACTACCAGCTGACCACGCACAAAGGCTGGCGCTGCAGCACGGCCAAGGCCTACCTGACGCCGGCCGTGAAGCGCCGACCCAACCTGCGCATCGAGACCGAGGCGATGGCGCAGAAGCTGGTGTTCGATGGCCGGCGTGCAGTCGGCGTCACGTACCGGCAAGGCAGCGAACTGAAGACCGCGCGCTGCCGCGCCGAGGTGCTGCTGTCGGCCGGCTCGATCCAGTCGCCGCAGCTGCTGCAGCTCTCGGGCATCGGGCCGCGCGCATTGCTCGACCGCTTCGGCATTCCGGTCGTGCACGAGCTGCCCGGCGTCGGCGAGAACCTGCAAGACCATCTTCAGATTCGCCTTGGCTACGAGTGCACCAAGCCCATCACCACCAACGACCAGCTCAACTCCTGGTTCGGCCAGATGGGCATGGGGCTGGAATGGCTGCTGCACCGCACCGGCCCGCTGGCGGTGGGCATCAACCAGGGCGGCTGCTTCATGCGCGCGCTGAAGGATGAAAACGGCAACCCGGTGGCAGCCACGCCCGACATCCAGTTCCACGTCGCCACGCTCTCGGCCGACATGGCGGGCGGCAAGGTGCATCCGTATTCGGGCTTCACGATGTCGGTGTGCCAGCTGCGGCCGGAGTCGCGCGGGCATGTGCGCATCCGCTCGCTCGACGCGGCCGAGCCGCCGGAGATGCAGCCCAACTACCTCGCCACCGAGCTCGACCGCGCGACCACCGTGGCCGGCGTGAAGGCCGCGCGCGCCATCGCCGATTCACCCGCGATGCGGCCCTACGTGAAGCGCGAAGTGAAGCCCGGCCCCGATGCCGCCAGCGACGCCGACCTGCTGGAGTTCTGCCGCAACAACGGCGCCACCATCTTCCATCCCACCGGCACCTGCCGCATGGGCAGCGATGCGCTCGCGGTGGTCGATGCGCGCCTGCGCGTGCACGGCGTGGCGGGGCTGCGCGTGATCGACTGTTCGGCGATGCCGACGCTGGTGTCGGGCAACACCAACGCACCCGCCGTGATGATGGCCGAGAAGGCCGTCGACCTGATCAGAGAGGACGCGAGAGCGGCGGCAGCCGCGCACTGAGTTTTTGCAAATCACAAGGCCCGCAGAGGCCGCCACGACAACCTCATCGGAGACAACGACATGAGCGCAAGCGACGAGAAAGCGATTCGCAGGGTGGTGGTCTCGGCCCTGGTGGGCGCCACCATCGAGTGGTACGACTTCTTCCTGTACGGCGTGGTGGCCGGCATCGTATTCAACAAGCTCTACTTTCCGGGCAGCGACCCGGTGGTGTCGACCTTGCTGGCGTACACGACCTTCGCGGTGGGCTTTGTCACGCGGCCGCTGGGCGGCGTGATCTTCGGCCACTTCGGCGACAAGATCGGCCGCAAGAGCATGCTCATCATCACGCTGATGATCATGGGCGTGGCTACCTTCCTGATCGGGCTGGTGCCCACCTATGCGCAGATCGGCATTGCGGCGCCGCTGCTGCTCTTGCTGCTTCGCGTGGCGCAGGGCATCGGTCTGGGCGGCGAATGGGGCGGCGCGGTGCTGATGGCGTACGAATACGCACCGAAGGAAAAGCGCGGCTTCTATGCCTCGCTGCCGCAGATCGGGCTGGCCATCGGCCTGTGCCTGGCCTCGGGCGTGGTGGCGCTGCTGTCGTCGCTGCTCACCGACGAGCAGTTCCTGGCCTGGGGCTGGCGCATCGCCTTCCTCATCTCCGGCGCGATGGTGATGGTGGGCATGTACATCCGCCTGCACGTGAAGGAAACGCCGGAGTTCGCGGCCGTGAAGGCGCGCAACGCCGAGCTGCGCATTCCGTTCATGGACATGATCCGGCGCTACCCCGGCAATGTGCTCAAGGGCATGGGCGCGCGCTACATCGACGGCGTGTTCTTCAACATCTTCGGCGTGTTCTCCATCAACTACCTCACGACCACCATCAAGATCAGCCGCACCGAGGCGCTGCTGGGCGTGATGGCGGCGGCCGTGGTGATGTGCTTCGCCATTCCCTTCTTCGGGCGCATGTCCGACCGGCTGGGGCGGCCCCGGGTATACATGTGGGGTTCGCTCATTACTGCGGTGTCGGCGTTCCCGGGCTTCTGGCTCATGACGCACAGCGGCGGCAACGTGATGCTCATCTGGCTGTCGATCATCGTGCCCTTCGGCATCCTGTATGCATCTGTGTACGGGCCGGAGGCTGCTTTGTTCTGCGATCTGTTCGATGCGAAGGTGCGCTACACGGGCATCAGCTTCGTCTACCAGTTCTCGGGCATCTTCGCCTCGGGAATCACGCCGATCATCGCGACCGCGCTGCTCAAGTCTGGCGGCGGCGAGCCGTGGCAGATCTGCCTGTACGTGCTGTTCGCAGGCGTGGTGTCGGCGGTGTGCGCGTGGATGATCGGGCGGTCTGCCTCGCCGGCCGATGCGCCGGTGGCGGTGGCCTCGCGCTGACGGCGAGGGCCGGCCGGCCCCGGCTGCTCCTTCCCTATGGGCTCCTGTCCATGCCGAGCGCGCGCATCACGGCCGCCGTGCGCGTCTCGACGCCCAGCTTCACGTACACATGCTCCAGGTGCTTGTGCACGGTGCGTGGGCTTATCTCCAGCAAGGCGGCGATCTCGGCGTCGGTCTTGCCGCGCGAGAGCCAGTGCATGACGTCGCCCTCGCGGGGCGTGAGACCGGCAGCCGGTGCTTCGGGCAACGGCGCCTCGGCGCGGCAGGCCAGCCGGTACAGGAAGGCAACCGCCACCGCGTGCTCCAACCCCGCGCGCCGGTAGTAGTCGGCCTGCAGCGCAGCGCGGCGGAATTCGCGCCGGCCCGGCGACTTTGTTGCGATGCGGTGGATTGCGCGCAAGCCATCGTTGCCGGCGCCGTGATGCCGCACGGGCGAATGCCCGGACTCCAGTTGTTCCAGCAGGCGAAGTGCGCTCGCGCGATTGTTGCGCGTCAGGTTCGTCATGGCATGCCCCTTTCACGGTGCATACGCATTGCTGCGTATGGCGCCTGCACGCATCGAGACGCAGGATGCTTGCAGGCCCTTTGCCGCGAACAGTATAGGCAGGCGGGGGGCGCGCGGGCCGCCCACCGGCGAAGGAGATACACATGGCTATCGACGAAACACGGCTTAACGCGTTCATGGGTAACTTCGTCCACGACATCGGCGCCGTGATGCACGCGGCAACCATCGTCGTCGGCGACCAGCTCGGCCTGTACAAGGCGCTGGCCGAAGGCCCCTCCACCGCGGAGGCACTGGCCCGCCGCACCGAGACCGATCCGCGCTACCTGCGCGAATGGCTCTCGGCCCAGGCCGCCAGCGGCTACGTCGAGTACGACCCCAAAGGCGAGCTGTTCTCGCTGACCGAGGAACAGGCCTTCGCGCTCGCCGAGGAAGGCAGCCCGGCCTTCGTGCCCGGCGCCTTCCAGATCGCGGTGGCGCAGTTCAAGATCATTCCCAAGATGGTCCAGGCCATGCGCACGGGCCTGGGCATCGGGTGGCACGAGCACGATCCCGCGCTCTTCCACGGCACCGAGCGCTTCTTCCGGCCCGGCTATGCAGCCAACCTGGTGAGCCAGTGGATCCCGGCGCTCGAAGGCGTGTCGGCCCAGCTCGATCGCGGCGCGCGCGTGGCGGACGTGGGCTGCGGGCATGGCGCGTCGACGCTGCTGATGGCACAGGCCTATCCCCAGTCCAGCTTCGTCGGCTTCGACTATCACCTGCCCTCGATCGAGCATGCGCGCGAAACGGCGCGCAAGGCCGGTGTCGACGATGAAAAGCGCCTGCGCTTCGAGGTCGCGAGCGCCAAGGATTTCCCGGGCGAAAACTACGACCTCGTTGCGTTCTTCGACTGCCTGCACGACATGGGAGACCCCGTCGGCGCGGCGGCGCACGTGCGCGGCAGCCTGAAGCCGCAGGGCACGTGGATGCTCGTGGAGCCCTTCGCCAACGACCGGCTGCAGGACAACATGAACCCCGTGGGGCGGGTTTTCTATTCGGCGTCGAACTTCATCTGCACGCCGGCCTCGCGCTCCCAGGAAGTGGGCCTGTGCCTGGGTGCGCAGGCCGGCGAGGCGCGCCTTCGCGACGTGGCCGCGCAGGGCGGCTTCTCGCACTTCCGCCGCGCGAGCGAGACCCCGTTCAACCTGATCTTCGAAGCACGTCCGTAAGGACATTCAAGGAGCCACCATGTCACGCCAATACATCGACTGCCGCGAGTATCCGAGCACGACGAACTGCAGCGTCGCGCTATCCGCCGACTCCGAGAGCGAATTGCTCGATGCTGCTGTGCAGCACGCCGTGGCCGTCCACGGCCATGCCGACACGCCGGAATTGCGCACGCAGCTGGCAAGCCTGTTCAAGACCGGCACGCCGCCGCTGCAGGCGCCCGCGCAGAAGGTGCCCGCCTGACGATCCTGCGCGGCGATGAATACCTTCGGGTGCTTTCGATAAGCGCCCGTCGATGAAACCCGGGTAACCCAGTTGAGCGTTGCCCTGTCCGCCAAGCGCGCTTTCCGAAGTCGCGCTATGGTTCGCGCTGCCACCCACGGCGAACCAGAAAAAAGGCGGGGCCCATGATCGATCTCAACATCAACGGCCAGTCCGTTGCCCTCAACGCGCCCGAGGACATGCCCCTGCTCTGGGCATTGCGCGACATCGTCGGACTTACCGGCACCAAGTTCGGTTGCGGCATCGCGCAGTGCGGCGCCTGCACCGTGCACCTCGACGGCCAGCCGGTGCGCTCATGCGTGCTGCCGGTCGGCTCGATAGGCAAGAAAGCCGTCACCACCATCGAAGCCATCTCGCAGACCCCTGCGGGCAAGAGCATCCAGAAAGCCTGGCTCGATGTCGACGTGGTGCAGTGCGGCTACTGCCAGTCGGGGCAGATCATGTCCGCGGCCGCGCTGATACAGCGCACGCCCAACCCGAGCGACGCCGACATCGACCTGGCCATGTCGGGCAACGTCTGTCGATGCTGTACCTACTCGCGGATACGCGCGGCCATCAAGCAGGCCGCCACCGGCAAGGCCGAGGTGCTGCAGTCGGTGGTCGCGATGCCGGCAAGGAGCGCATCGTGAAGGCCGCCGGTATCGGAGGCATCAGCAGGCGCGCCGCCCTGCAGGCCGGCGGCCTTGCGCTGGCCTTCACCTGGGTCGGAGGCAGCAAGGCCTTCGCCGCAATCAGCCCCAGGCAGCAGCCGGCCGACGCGGCCGCCGCACTCGCCGACGGCAACCCGGCATTCGCACCGAATGCCTTCATCCGCATCGACGCCGACGGCGGCGTGCGCCTTGTGATGCCGATGGCCGAGATGGGCCAGGCGATCTACACCGGCTCGGCGATGCTGCTGGCCGAAGAACTCGGCGTCGAGCTCGACCAGGTGCGCGTGGAGCATTCACCGCCGAACGAGGCGCTCTACGGCATGCCGCTGCTCGGCGGACAGATCACCGGCGGCTCGACCAGCACGCGCGGCACCTATGGCGTGCTGCGCGAAGCAGGCGCTGTGGCGCGCACGCTGCTGGTGAGCGCCGCCGCCGCGCAATGGAAGGTCGAACCCGCAAGCTGCACGGTTGCGCGCGGCGTGGTGAGCCATGCGGCATCCAACCGGCAGCTCGGCTTCGGCGCGCTCGCCAGCGCCGCCGCCAAGCTGCCGATGCCGGAAAAGGTGACGCTGAAGGAGCCGAAAGATTTCAAGCTGATCGGCCAGCCGCTGCGGCGCGTCGACTCGGCCGGCAAGGTCAACGGCACGACGCAGTTCGGCATCGACGTGCGCCTGCCCGGCATGAAGGTGGCAACGGTCAAGGCCTGCCCCACGCTCGGCGGCGTGCTGGCCTCCGTGGACGACAAGGCGGCGCGCGCGATTCCCGGCGTGATCGACGTGCTGCGCATCAAGGACGCGGTCGCCGTGGTGGGCGAGCATTTCTGGGCCGCGAAGCGCGGCCTCGATGCATTGAAGATCCAATGGACGCCGGGGCAGAACGCCACGCTCACCACGCAGCAGCTGCGCGCGGCGCTGGCCAACGCGCTGGCGAAGGACAAGGCCATCATCGGCAAGGAAGCCGGCAAGCGGCCCGAGGGCACGCTGGTGCAGGCCACCTACGATCTGCCGATGCTGGCCCACGCGACCATGGAGCCGCTCAACACCACGGTGCACGTGCGGCCCGACCAGTGCGAGATCTGGGTCGGCACGCAGGTGCCCACGCGCTGCGTGAGCGCCGCCGCAAAGATCACCGGCCTGGCCGAAGACAAGGTCGTGGTGCACAACCAGTACCTGGGCGGCGGCTTCGGCCGACGGCTCGAGACCGATTCGGTCGAGCAGGCCGTGGCCTTCGCCAAGCAGGTGCCCTACCCGCTCAAGGTGGTGTGGACGCGCGAGGAAGACATCCGCCACGACATCGTGCGGCCGATGTACCACGACGACATCTCGGCCGTGGTCGACGGCGAGGGCCAGATCCTCTGGTTCGGCGACCGCATCTCGGGCGGCACGGTGCTGGGCCGCTGGGCCCCCGCCTTCATGGGCAAGGACGGCATGGACGGCGATTTGATCGAGTGCGTTGCCGAGCCCTGCTACGACCTACCGAACCTCAAGGTCGAGTGGGTGCGGCACGACATGCCGGCGGGCCTGAACGTCGGCTGGTGGCGCGGCGTGGGGCCGACGCACAACCTCTTCGTGATGGAAAGCTTCATCGATGAGCTGGCGCACCGCGCGAAGAAAGACCCGGTGGCCTATCGGCGCGCCATGCTGAAGAAGAACCCGCGCACGCTCGCGGTGCTCGACCTGGCGGCCAGCAAGATCGGCTGGGGGCAAGGCACGCTGCCGGCGCGCGTCGGGCGTGGCGTGGCGGTGGGCGATGCCTTCGGCAGCCGCGTGTGCGCCATCGTCGAGGCCGAGGTCACGCCGCAGGGCGAGGTGCGCATGCGTCGCGCGGTGGTCGGGCTCGACTGCGGCATTGCGGTGAACGCGAGCTCCATCGAGGCGCAGATCCAGGGCGGGCTGCTGTTCGGGCTGAGCTCGGCGCTCTTCAGCGAGATCACGGTGCGCGACGGCGCCATCGAGCAAAGCAACTTCCACGACTACCGGATGTTGCGCATCAACGAAGCGCCGCCGATAGAAGTGCACACCGTCAAGAGCGGTGAGGCCCCCGGCGGGCTCGGCGAAGTCGGCACGGCCATTGCCGCACCGGCGCTGGCCAACGCGATCTTCGCGGCCACGGGCGTGCGCCTGCGCGAGCTGCCGGTGAACCGCGCGCTGCTGGCGCAGGACAAGGAGGCGCTGAAGAAAAAGATTGCCGGTGCCGAGTCCAGCGGGCCCACCGGGCTTGGCGAAAGGAGCGCAGCATGAAGCGGCTTCTCAAATTTCTGGTGGCGGTGTTCGTCGTGGGCGCGGCGCTGTATTTCTTTTTGAACCGCACCGACAAGTCTGAGGGCGAGGCGCCGGTGCTGGCCGGCGCGCCCAGCGACGCGGCGCTGCTCGTGCGCGGCGAATACCTCACCAAGGCCGCCGACTGCATCGCATGCCACACGGTGCCCGGCGGCAAGGGGCAGCCCTTTGCGGGCGGCCTGCCCTTCGTGCTGCCCTTCGGCACGATCTACTCGTCGAACATCACGGCCGACCCGGAAACGGGCATCGGCAAATGGAGCGACGACGACTTCGTGCGCGCGCTGCACGACGGTGTGCGCGCCGACGGCAAACGCCTGTACCCGGCGTTCCCGTACACCTCGTACACCACGCTGAGCCGCAACGACGTGCTCGCGATCAAGGCCTATATCTTCAGCCTGCCCAAGGTGAACCAGCCGAACAAGGAGGCTGACCTGGGCTTCCCGTTCAACCAGCGCTGGGCGATGGGCTTCTGGAACGCGGCCTTCTTCAAGAGCAGCCGGTTCGAGGCCGACGCGTCGAAGCCGCTTGCGTGGAACCAGGGCAAGTACCTCGCCACGGCGCTGGGCCACTGCGCGGAATGCCATACGCCGCGCAACTTCGCATTCGCGATGGATGCGGGCAACAACCTCGCGGGCGAATCGATCCAGGGCTGGCGCGCCTACAACATCACGTCGGATGCGAAGAACGGCATCGGCGCATGGAGCGACGCCGAGATCGCCTCTTACCTCACGACCGGCCATGCCGACGGCCGCGGCTCGGCCTCGGGGCCGATGGGCGAAGCTGTGGAGCACAGCCTGCAGTACCTGAAGCCGGAAGACGCTTCGGCGCTGGTGAGCTATCTGCGCACGGTGCCCGCCAAGGCCGGCAAAGACCCGATCGAGGTCGATGCGAAGGCGCCATGGGCCGTGGCCGCGAGCGCGGCGGCGCCCGCGGCCAACACGGCCGAGGGCCACGAGCAGGGGCTCAGGCTCTTCGCCGCGGCATGCGCGAGTTGCCACCAGTGGAACGGACAAGGCCAGCAGACCGCCAACGCATCGCTGCTTGGAACGCGCGGCGTGAACGACCCCGACGGCTCCAACGTCACGCAGATGATCCTGCAGGGCGTGCGGATGCACGTGCACGACAGGGAGGTCTACATGCCGGCGTTCGGCAAGGCCTACACCGACACCGAAGTCGCGGCGCTGGCCAACTACGTCATCGCGCAGTTCGGCAACAAGCAAGGCACGGTGACGCCGGAATTCGTTGCAAAGCAGCGCACGCGCTAGCTGGATGGGGCGCAGCGCCGCATCTAAACTGAGGCCATGGATAGAACCAGGGAAGTTCAACGCTGCCTGCAGCCTGTGGTGGAGCTTCGGAAGGAAGCCGCGTCGTACGCGTATTCCGTTCGCGCGCCGCGCTCCAAGGGCGTGATACCGCCCAGCTCGTACCGCGACGGCGGCTTCGCCACGCTTGCCGACTGCCTGAGTGACGTAGCGCGGGCGCTCGGTGGCGACTTCTCACGCATCTACGTGCGGCTCGACGGCCTCTGCGTCGGGGAGCGCGACATCGCTGAATTGCGCCAGGAGCCGGAGAAGGTCGCGGCCGCGTTGCAGGCGGCCTGCGAACTCAACGTAGAGCCGTTGTCTGCGCTCGGCGAAGGCTGATCGCAATCACAAGACCCGCTGCCGCAGCACCTGCGCCAATGAGAAAAACGCCGCTGTAACCCGCCCGGTCGGCTAGAAGCCCGGCCACGGGCCCCGTCAGGCCGTAGGCGATGTCCTGGAATGCCGAGAACCCGCCCAGCGCCGTGCCGCGCAGATGCGGCTCCACAAGGCGCACGACCTCGCGCCCCATGGCCGGAAAGATCATCGAGCAGCCGAGCCCAGTGAGAAACGCGCCGACAAGGGCAAGCGCCGGATCGGTCGCGCTCCAGATCAGGACCTGGCCGAGCGTCTCGACGGCGAGCGATCCGATCGCCACGGGCAGGCCGCCCACGCGGTCCGGCAGGTGGCCGCAGAGCACGCGGACCAGAACGAATCCGCTGCCGAAGGCTGTCAGGCCCAGCCCGGCATAGCGCCAGTGCTGATCCAGAAAATGGAGCGTGAAGAACGCCCCGATCGCGGCGAAGCCGATGCCCTGGAGGCAGACGATGGAGCCGTGCGGCCAGATCCTGCCGATCACGCGCCAGAACGGCGGGCGCTCGACGCCGGAGTGCGGGGCAACGCCAGCGATGCGCCAGATCGTCAGCAACCCGAGGCAGGGCAGGACAGCGCTGACGCCCATCGCGCCGGCAAATCCGAACCGGTCGAGCAATGCCAAGCCGATGGGCCCGCCGACTGCCAGAGCGCCGTAGATGGCTGCGCCGACCAATGCCAGCACCTGCCCCGAACGGGCGGGACCGACGAGACCGATCCCCCAGCCGATCACGCCGACCGCGACAAGGCTCTCGCCAAGCCCGATGAGCAGTCGGCCTGCGATGAGGACCAGGAAGGTCATCCATGGCGCCTGAGGCAACAGCCCCGCAACCAGCGAGACCACCGCCCCGCCCACATAGAAAGCCAGCCCGCGCGCCACCGCGACCTTGGCCCCGCGACGGTCGGAAAGGCTACCGGCATGCGCCCGGCTGACGACGGTGGAGAGAAAGGCAATGCCGACACCGAGCCCGGCCCACACGTTGCCAAGCCCCAGTTGCCCGGTCACGAAGATCGGCACGATGGGCAGGGACATGCCGACGCAAAGATAGGAGATGAAAAGGATGGCCGTCAGCAGCAGAAGGCGGCCCTGCGCCGGGTGGCGCGTCGATGTTGTTGTCGACTGTGTCGATTGGAAAGTCATGGTGTTGTCCAGGCTTTTCCTCCATCGACCGGAGCGCGCGAGCGAACGTACTCCGACCGACGAGGATCGTTGAGTGCGTTGCTTGACGTCAGACGCTTACGGCCAGTGCGACTGGCACGGCGGACGCTGTGTCCGCGCTGGTGTTGTTGTCAGCCGAGCCGCATCGACAGCTCGACATCTCCGCCGAACGGCGTGGACATGTAGCCCGCCCCAGGCGAGCGCACGAGCGCCAGGTACTCGGGGCTGTAGTCGGCGTTGTCGGCGACGATGAAAGCGCCCGGCCTGAGGCGCCTCTCGACCAAGGCCAGGATCTCGGGATAGAGCGCCTTGGCGCCATCGAGCAGCAGCAGGTCGATCGATTCAGGGAGGTCGGCGGCAAGCGTCTGCAGCGCGTCTCCCTCGCGGATTTCGACCAGGTCGTCGAGGCCGCCAGCCACCAGGTTGCGGCGAGCCCGCGCCACCTTCGACGGCTCGAACTCGGTGGTGATGAGGCGCCCGCCGCCGTTGTCCCGAAGAGCCGCGGCGAGATGCAGCGTGGAGATGCCGAACGAGGTTCCGAACTCGACGATGGTTCGCGCGCCGCTGTTGCGCGCCAGCATGTAGAGCAGCGCGCCGGTCTCGCGCGAAACGGGGAGCGGAACGTCCTTCAGCTTTGCGTAGAAGTCGAGGTAGTCGGTCTTGCTGCGCATCAGGCGCGTGCGCTCTTCGCTGGAGAGATCAGCGACTGCGGAGCTCATCGCAGGCGACGCGGCGGCGGCCTCTTCGAACAGGCGCTCCAGCAGGGGCGCGAGCGGTGTTGTGGTCAGGGTTGTCACAGGGGTCTTCGTGTTGGAGTGAACGAGTGCTCATAATATGAAGGAACATTCACATTTCCTATTCGCGTTGCGAGCCCCACCGATGACCGAACGCCGAAGCGCACCTATCTCCTCTAGAAGACAGCCCAAGCAGGCCCGCTCGACCGGGCTCGTCGCCACGATCCTCGAAGCTGCCCTTCAGGTTTTGGCGAAGGAAGGCGCAAGCCGCTTCACCACCACGCGAGTGGCCGAGAGGGCCGGCGTCAGTGTCGGCTCGGTGTATCAGTACTTTCCGAACAAGGCGTCGATCCTCTTTCGCCTGCAGAGCGACGAATGGCGGCAGACGACGGAGATGCTGTGCGGCATCCTCGAAGACGCACAAAGGCCGCCGCTGGAGCGGCTGCGCATGCTGGTGCACGCCTTCATCCGCTCTGAGTGCGAAGAAGCCGGAATGCGCGTGGCGCTGAGCGACGCCGCCCCGCTCTACCGGGACGCACCCGAGGCGCATGAGGCCAGGGCCGCCGGAGACCGCACCGTGCAGGCCTTCATGCAAGAGGCCCTGCCCGACGCCTCCGAAGCCACGCGCGCGTTGGCCGGCGACCTGATCACGACGACCTTCAGCGCGGTGGGAAAGCAGTTCTCGGAGAGCCCGCGGACCGACGCGGAGATCGAGGCCTATGCCAACGCCATGGCCGACATGTTCTGTGCCTACCTCCAGAGCCTCGGACACAGGCATGGAGATGGGCAAGAGAAGCGCCCGCGCCGCTCAACGCGTCGTTGAGTCCCCCGGCCACACCATCGTCGCGGCCAACGCGCCCACGCGCCGCAGCGCATGGCGATGCGCGTCGTCCCAGAGGCCGGCGAGCGCCAGCCGGATGCAATTGCGGAAGTGATTCGTGGCACTGAACATCGTGCCCGGAGATATGACGATGCCCTCGGCGAGGCAGGCCTGGAACAGCGCGAGTGAATCGACGCCTTGCGGCAGCTCGACCCACAGGATGAACCCGCCCGGCGGATCGGTGACGCGCGTGCCCTTCGGAAAGTGCTGCGCGATCAGCCCCCGTACCTCGTCGACCCGTGCCGCGATGGTCGCGCGCATCTGCCGGTAGTTGGCCTCGATGCCCGGCTGCGTCATCAGGTCGGCCATCGCGCGCTCGAGCATCGCCGACTGGCTGCCGCTGGTCACTTGCTTCATGCGCGACACCTTCGTGCCCCAGCGCCCCGCATCGACCCAGCCCAGCCGCAACCCGGGCGCAATGGTCTTGGAGAAAGAACCGCACATCATCACGTGCCCCGTGGTGTCGAACGAGCGCACGGCGCGGCGCTGCTCGTCCTGCTCGGCGAGGTCGTTGTAGATCACGTCCTCGATCAGCGGGATGCCCCGCTCGGCAACCATCTGCGCGAGGCGCCGACGCTCGGCAGTGGGCATGCTCGCGCCCATCGGGTTCGAAAGCGTGGGCACGGCGAGCACGGCCTTCACCGGCTGGGTGTCGAAAGCCAGCCGCAGCGCGTCCAGCGAGAGCCCGGTGCGCGGATGCGTCGGTATCTCGAGCGCGCGCAGGTGCAGGTCTTCGAGGATCTCCAGAAAGCTGAAGAGCGTCGGCGATTCGAGCGCGACCACGTCGCCCGGCGTCGTCACGGCCCGCAGGCACAGCGCGATCGATTCGAGGCAGCTGTTCGTCACGATGACGTCGCGCGCGTCGAGCTGGCAGCCCATGCGCAGCGCGTGGCGCGCGACCGCGCGGCGCAGGCTCTCGTCGCCGGAGCCGATGGTGTACTGGGTGAGCGTCGCGCGGTGGCGCTGCACGGCGCGACTGACGGCGCGGCGCACGCGCTCCTCGGCGAACAGATCCGGGCTCGGGCATACAGCGCCGAAGGAGACGTAACCCGGATCGTGCGCCAGCTGCATCACGCGCGCCGCGAGCGAACTGACGTCCACCGCCATGGAGTCCGGGGGCGGGTTGGAGGCTTCGGGCTCGGGCGGCCTCGGCGGGCGCGCCGCGACGAAGTAGCCCGAGCGCGGCCGCGCCACGATCAGGCGCGAGTCCTCCAGCATGCGGTAGGCCTGCACCACCGTGCCCAGCGAAACGCTGTGGTGACGCGCCAGTTCGCGCACCGACGGAATGCGCTCGCCCCGCGCGAGCGTGCCGGCACGGATCGGCATGGCGATCGATTCGGCGATCTGCAGGTACAGCATCTCGGCGTGGTCGTGCTCGGGCATGGCGCATTCTGTACCGCTGCGTCGCAGACCGACAGGTACAGACGGGGCCCGCAGCGACTGGCACAGATGCGGTTGTGCCCACGCTGTACTACATCAGATGGCTCATGCCTGTAGCTGTGCGAAGCGGGGCCCGATCTTTACCGTCGAGTCCATGAACACACGCATCCAAACCCCATCGTCCGGAACACGCCACGGCGCTTCCGCCCCGTCTCTCATGACGCTACCCATCGGCGAGGCGCGCACGCTGCGCCACCGCGCCGGCGCACGCCTCGAAGTGACGAGCGGCCGCGTGTGGCTCACCGAACCGGGCGACCTCGACGACCACTTCGTCGCCAGCGGCGAATCGCTGCTGCTGCACCACAACGGGCCGGTCGTGGTCCAGAGCGATGGCGCAAGTGCTGCGGTGCTGCGCATCGTCACCACATCTTCCGCACGGAGGCTGCCATGGTCCCCCTGACCGATCTGGCGATCTTTGCCGGTGCGGTGGTTCTGCTGGCCATCACGCCCGGGCCCAACATGGTGTATCTGATCTCGCGGTCGATCTGCCAGGGCCGACAGGCCGGCTTTGTTTCGCTGCTCGGCGTGCTTGCCGGATTCATCGCGCACATGATGGCGGCCGCACTGGGCCTCTCGGCGCTGTTCGTGACCGTGCCGCTGGCGTATGAGCTGCTGAAGTGGGTGGGCGCCGTGTACCTGGCGTATCTGGCCTGGCAAGCCGTGCGGCCCGGCGCGCGCTCGCCGTTCCAGGGGCGGCAGCTGCCGCATGACTCGCCCCGGAAACTCTTCGTCATGGGACTCTTGACGAACCTGCTGAATCCGAAGGTCGCGTTCTTCTATCTCTCGCTGTTCCCGCAGTTCATCTCGCCGGAGCACGGCTCCTTGTTCGCGCAGAGCCTGATCCTCGGCGCCACGCAGATCGCGATCAGCTTTGTCGTGCTGCTGACCATGGCTATGTCTGCCTCCCGCATTGCCGGGTGGTTCGAGCACAACCCGCATTGGCTGGCCGTGCAGCGCTACGCGATGGGCTCGGTGCTGGCCGGCCTGGCCGCGCGTCTGGCGATCTCCCAAAGGCCGGGCGCTTAGCTCGCCTTGCGGCTGGATCTTTGTATCCGCCGCGAATCATTGGTTACTTTCAGACGCAGTTCAGGGTAGAGCTGCGTCAGGCGGCGCTGCGCCTGTAGTGCCGTAGGCCTCAGTACGCGGCCTCTGGACGGGCCTGGTGCCCCCGTTCCTCGCCAATCACTCCCTCAGGGGGTACCCGCTTTCAGGCATATCGCCAGCGTGTACGCGTACTTACATTTTTGACTTGTAAATGGAAAACGACGGAACGCGCAGGTGCAAGAGAGAGCGCACCTGTGCACGGGAGCCTGCCTGTCAGGTAACAACAAACGAACAAATTGAAGCCATGAACAAGATTTTTCGCACCCTCTGGAATCCAACGCTCGGCACTTGGGTAGCCGCTCCCGAAACATCTCGCGGCCACGCGCGATCGGCCAGGCTGGGCGAACTGGGGGCAGTCGCCGTCGCGGTGCTGCTCCTGGGCGCCGGGCCTGCGATGGCTGCCGGCGGCGCAGGCGGGCAGCCCGTCGGCGACCCTTCGCTGCACGCCGGCGCGGGCGGCAGCAACGGCAGTGGTGGCAGCGGCGGGCTCAACGACACCACGGTGGGTGCGAACGGCGGAGCCGGCGGATCGTCGACCGATGCCGGCGTTACGGCGGGCTCCACCGCCAACATCGGCTCCTTCGCCGGCGCCACCGCGGGCACGGGCGGCGCGGCGGGCACGACCAGCAACGTCGTCAGCCCCGGCGTGCTGCAGGGCGACAACGGCGGCGCGGGCCAATCGCAGACCGGCGACGCTGCCAACGGCAACGGATATGGCGGTGGCGGCGGCGGCGGCTTCCAGGGCTCCACGATCGGCAGCGCAGTTACCTCCTCTTCCAACAGCTACACCGGCGGCACCGGCGGCCTGGGCGGCAACGGCTATTGGGCTGCTGGCGGCGGCGGCGCGGGCGGCTTCGGCTCCATCCTCATCGGGCCCACCGGCAACTACACGGCCTCGGGTAGCTCCACGGGCGGCGCGGGCGGCAACGGCGGCAATGCCTTCTCGCAAGCCGGTGGCGGCGGCAGTGGCGGCGGCGGGTTCTTCCTGAATGCCACGACATCGGGGCTCACGTTCACCAACAGCGGCACCATTGCGGGTGGTGCAGGCGGCACCGGTGGATCGGAACTGCTGCCGGCCCGCAGCAACGCATCGGGCGGTGGCGGTGGGGCCGGCGGCAACGGCATCACGCTCGCAGGCAGCGCGGTGTCGGTGACAAACACGGGCACGGTCACCGGTGGCGCGGGGGGCGCGGGCGGAGCCGGTGGCGGCGGCGCGGGCGGCACCGGTGCGCCGGGAGCCGGCGGCGACGGCGGCATCGGCCTGTGGGCCACGGGCGCCAGCGCAACGATCACCAACAGCGGCGCCATCACCGGCGGGGCCGGCAGCACCGGTGGCGCCAACAGCAACGGGGGCGCGAGCGGCGCCAACGGCGTGGGCGGAGTGGGTGTGATGGGCGCCAACCTCACCATCGCCAACAGCGGCAGCATTTCGGGCGGCTTGGCCGGCGACGGCCTCACCCGTGCGTCGGCAGTGGAATTCACCGGCGGCAGCAACAGCCTGACCCTGAATGCCGGCGCGGCGCTGACGGGCGCCGTTGCCATCGACAGCGGCGCCACCGCCAGCGTGATTGCCGGCGCCGACGGCCTGAGCCTGAGCAATGCCCTTCTGCTGGGCGGCACAGGCACCATCAACACCAACGGCCACGACATGGGCTGGTCGGGCCCGATCTCGGGCGCCGGCGACCTGGTGAAGAGTGGCGCGGGCACCCTGACCCTGGCCGGCGCCAACATCTACACCGGCGCCACCAACGTTACCGCCGGCACCTTGCGCGCCGGTGCGGCCAACACCCTGAGCAGCGCCAGCGCCTTCACGGTCGCATCGGGCGCCACGCTCGACCTGGCCGGCCGGAGCCAGACCATCGCGTCGATGACCAACGGCGGCACCGTCTCGCTGGTGGGCACCGCACCCGGCACCACCCTCACTGTCACCGGCCCATGGGTGGGCAGCGGCGGCACGCTGCGCCTTGGCACCGCGCTGGGCGACAGCAGCAGCGCGAGCGACCGGCTGATCCTCAGCGGCAGCACCGCCATTGCCAGCGGCACGACCAACGTGCAGATCACCAACCTGGGAGGCCTGGGCGCGCTGACCAGCGGCAGCGGCATCGAAGTCGTCAGCGCGCTGAACGGGGCCACGACCACCGCCCAGACCACGAAGAGCGCCTTCGCCCTGGCAGGAGGCCACGTCGATGCCGGCGCCTACGAGTACCGGCTGTACGCCGCCGACGCGAACGGCGCGGGCGAGAACTGGTATCTGCGCTCCACAGCCACCGTCACTCCACCGGCTGGTGGTGGCGGCGTGACCGTGCCCACCTACCGCACCGAAGTGCCGCTCTACGCCGCGCTGCCCGAGCAGTTCCGCCAGGCCAACCTGTCGATGCTGGGCAACATGCACCAGCGCGTGGGCGACGACGGCCCGACCGGCGCCAACACCGCCAGCCCCGACCAAGGCTACCGCCAGGCCTGGGCCCGCATCATCAGCACGGACCGCACCATCAGCCAGAGCGGCGCCGTCAGCCCCACAAGCAAGGGGCGCCTTACGGGCTTCCAGGCCGGCACCGACCTGTGGGCCGACGCCAACTGGCGCGCCGGCGTCTACGTCGGGCAGCTCGACGGCGACATGAGCGTGACCGGCTTCGCACGCGGCATCGTGAACTACGCTGCCGGCTCCAACGACCTGCGCAGCCAGTACCTGGGCGCCTACGCCACCTGGAAGAACGACAGCGGCCTGTACGTCGACGGCGTGCTGCAGGCCGGGCGCCACAGCTACACCGTGTCGCCCACGCTGGGCTTCGGCAGCTCCGGCAAGGGCAGCAGCCTGCTGGCCTCCATCGAGGTGGGCCAGGCCTTCAACATCGCCCCGGGCTGGACCATCGAGCCCCAGTTGCAGCTGGTGCACCAGCGCGTGAACCTCGACGACGGCAGCATCACGGGCGCACTGGTGCAACAAGACAGCCACAACGGCTGGCTGGCGCGCGCGGGCGTGCGGGTCAAGGGCGAGATCGCCACATCCGCCGGCCTGCTGCAGCCCTATGTGCGGGCCAATGTCTACCGCAGCAGCAGCGGCACCGACGTCAGCCGCTTCATCGGCCCGGCCGCGTACACCGACATCGCCACCCGCACGGGCGGCACGAGCACCGAGCTCGCGGTGGGCGCCACGCTGCAGCTGACGCCAAGCACCAGCGTGTATGCGGAACTGGGCAAGCTGTGGGACTCGGGCGGCGCGACGCGCACGAAGAGCGGTGTCAACGGCAGCGTGGGCGTGAAGATCCGCTGGTGAGACGCGGCGTCAGTGCGACCCGTTGTCGCGGTCCACGCGGACCGTTTCGACGACTGACAGCACTGCGTCGATCACCGCAGCCGGGTCGTCGAACTGGATGTCGTGCCCGGCGTTCGGCAACAGCCGGTGCGTGCTTCGCGAGGACCATGTCGCCATGTCCTCGTGCAGCTTCTCCCAGATGGCCTGCACCTGTTTGCCCTGCTCGGGCGTGATCTTCATTCCCCGGAGTTCCGCCTCGGTGTAAGGCGCCATCGCGGTGAGCACCACCAGCGGCCGGTTGCCCAGACTCCGGAAGACACCGGCTTCTGCGAGCGACGCATCGGTCGCATCGCTCTCCGCCAGTTGCGTGACCATCGACTTCGGCGCAAAGGCACGAACCGCCTGTGCATCGTGCGCCGTCTGGTTCGGCGCCTGCGGCAGCAACGAAGGGGCCGCCGCGCGCAGCAGGCCAGACCACGCAAGCCACACTGCGATGCGGGAGCGCAGCGACCGCGTTTCCGTCATGAAGGCCGCGACACGCGCGACCTGGTCCGGATGCGAGGGATCGACAAGAACCAGCCCCGCCACCTCAGCGCCGAAGTACTTCGTGAAGCTCGTCGCATAAAGGCCGCCCAGCGACTGGCCGACCAGCACGAAGGGGCCGTGCTCGCCCGCACGGGTCAAGGCCTCGTGAAGGTCTTGCGCCACTTGCCTGGCGCTATAGGGCGCATCCGAAGCGTCGCTCCACATCAAGCCCGCGCGGCTGTACGAGCACGCACGCGTGTGCGCCGCGATCTTCGACTGCACGGCCGACCAGCTCAACGAACCGTCGACGCTCAGCCCCGCCTCGAACACGACGGTGGGCGAGCCCGAGCCCCGGCAATCCAGCTGAATTTTTCGCCCGCCGATGTCGACCATCTTCCCCGGCGCGGGAAAGTCGCGCGCCGCGCGGTAGCGGCCGACCTGCTCATACACCACGCCCACGAGAACGACCAGCACGACGATTGCCGTGCTCCAGAGGACGATGCTCATCAGCAGACTTTTGGACGAAGGCTTCACTGATCCGGATAGTGCCACCGCCGCACCGGCCCCGGAACAAAGGCATTGGTGCGCGCGACGTACTCGCGGTATGCGGGGCGACGCTCTCCGATGTCGGCCTCGAGCATGCGCACGCCCGAGACCTTGAGCAGCAGCCACGTCATGAGCAGCGGCGACACCACGCTCCACGCGCCGCTCCACCCTGCCCCGCCCATGGCCATCAGCCAGATGCCCCACCAGACACAGGCCTCACCGAAGTAGTTGGGATGCCGCGTGTGGCGCCACAGGCCGCGGTCCATTACCTGGCCTGCATTCTTCGGGTCGGCCCTGAAGCGCGCCATCTGCGCATCGCCGATGGCCTCGAAGAAGATGCCGAACAGCGCCAGCGCCGCGCCCACTGCGTCGAACACTCCCAGCGGCCGCGCCGCCGCCATGCCCGGCAGAAACGGCGCGGAGACGATCCACGCCAGCACCGCCTGCAAGGCGAACACGAGATACAGGCTCCTGAAGCCGAAGTTCGGCTGATTGCGCGCGCGAATCGCCTGGTAGCGCCGGTCTTCGCCGTGGCCCCAGTTGCGCCAGGTGATGTACAGGCACAGCCGCACAGCCCACGCTGCGCCAAGCACCGCCATCCACAACCCGCGCACCGTCTGCACCGGCAGCAGCGCGAAATACACGAGACCCGCGCCCACGATGAAGACCGGCCACATGCGATCGACAAGGCTCGCGTCGTGCCGCACGAGGCTCACCACCCACGTCAGCAGCGCCAGCGATACGGTCCATGCCAGGCCCGCAATCGCTACTTCCGTTACGCCACTCATGCCCTGCGCTCGAAAAGATAGTGGCTCACCCACCAGCGCTGCCCATGGTCGAAGCCGAACAGCTCCGCCACCGACATGAAGAACAGCCGCCAGCGCGTCCACCACACATTGGCCTCGGCACCGTACGTGGCCTGGAACAGCGGCCGCAACGCATCACGTCGCTCGTCCATGTTGCGCAGCCAGGCCTCGGCCGTGCGCTGGTAATGACTGCCTTCCCAGCGCCAGCGGCGCAGCAGCCGCAAGTCGTCCTGGCAGTGCAGCGCCAGATCGTCGCTGGGCATCATGCCGCCGGAGAAAAAATACTTGCTCATCCAGTCGCTCGGGTCGCGCACCTCGAAAGGGTACGGCGCCTCACGATGGGCAAACACATGCATGAAGAAGCGCCCCTCGGGCTTGAGCCAGCGCGCCACATTGGCAAACGCCTGCGGCCAGTTGCGCAGGTGCTCGAACATCTCGACGGACACCACGCGGTCGAATCGCTCGTCGGTGTCGAAGACGTTGATGTCGCGCGTCAGCACGCGCACGTTGCCCAGCCCCCGCTGCGCCGCCTGCGTCTCGATGTACTCGCGCTGCGAATTCGAATTCGACAACGCCGTGATCCGGCTGCCCGGATAGCGCTCGGCCATCCACAGCGTGAGCGAACCCCAGCCACAGCCCAGTTCCAGCACGTCTTGCCCGTTGCCCAGTCCGGCGCGCTCGCAGGTGGCAGCCAGCGCGGCGGACTCGGCCTCTTCCAACGTGCGGGTGCCTTCGGGCCAGTAGCAGCTGCTGTACTTGCGGTGATTGCCCAACACCTCGGCGAAGAAGGCGGCGGGGACTTCGTAGTGCTGTTCGTTGGCCTTCTCGGGCAAGGGCGCCAGGTTTTCAGCGGCCATGCGGGCGACGAAGTCTTGCGTCAGATCGGCCACGGCCAGGGCGTTGCCGGCGTGCAGTTCGGTGAGCCGGTCTTTCAGCAGGCGGCGGATGCCCTGGCGGACGACAGTGTCGGGTACCAGGCCCTTTTCGACCCAGCGGATGGCGAATGCGATGTCCTGCGGCATGTGCGGGTTCCTCGTTGGGGGCACGTCGGGGCGCGTGCCGTAGGTGTCTGTACGCGGCTGGATCGGTTTTGGATGAGGCTTCGCCATTGTGGACGTCAGTACCCAGTTTCGGAGGCGACTGCATACGGTGGAATTCAAGCGTTCCGCGGTAGGTCGGCAGAGTTGTTGAGCCTTTTCCATCGCAATACTGCTGTGGCATCCTTCGGACGGTCGCCTTAGTCGGCCAATATGGCCGGTCAACGAAACGCAGCACATTCATGAGAATTCCCGACAGTCTTTGGCAACAGTTTCCCCAACGTGGTTGGTCCGTCCTTGCTCTGTTCGCGGTTGCGGTCGGCGTTACCGCATACTTTTCGTTCTTGGCGGGGGCGAGTCGCGCGCTCGCAGCCAGCACCGTAGTCAACTCGGTGTCAATCAAGGCCGAGGAGCAGTGCTACCAAACCAACGACCTGGAATGCTTCCGGGCGAGTTGGATTCTTCGAGTTGGGATAACAGCCATGTCCGCCCGTCGCTCGCTTGATGGTTTCTATCCTGCCGCCGTGGAGTCAGAACTCCGTTCGTACATCCAATGGGCCGAGCAGCCTCCCAAGGTCTACACGCCCGCAAAATGAGCGTCGCAGCCCTTCCGACCGCCATCGGCTAGAAGCAGAATTTGGACATCGGCTTGCAGTTGTCATAGAAATCAGAAAAATGGAACAGCGATGGCGAACGTACAGACGACGTAAACGCCTGCAAAAATCTGCGCGTTCGAGGGCAATCGCTTTCCGGCTCGCGTCCCTTATTCCAATGTGCATGCGCGCAAGCGACCTGCGAGGAACTCTCTTGAAACAGATGCCGCACACAATCCTTCCCGACCTGGCTTGGTCGTTCAGCAGGGACACTCCTGAATCCATCGCCGAATGGGAAGAAGCGTTGTCGGCCTATGGGGAAGACGTCGGCATGCCTGTCGAACGGGAGAGTCTGTGGCTGGTGCTCCCGGTTCGCGCTCTCGACGTGCAGTACACGTACTGGGTGGCCGGCAACGATAATGAGTGGCAGCCAAAGAGCAAGGTCGTTTCCGTACGCGCTTCAAGGCTCCTGTCGTGCAGCGAGATTCTTTTTGAGGTGCACAAGGCGTCGCATGCCGAACTAGAGGACCAGGATCACTGCTTTTTCGAAGGGCTGGAACTGCTCGACGAGGTGTTTGAAAAAGACGTGCCAGCGTACAAGCTGCTGCTGGGCAGCTGAGGCTTGGTGGCGCAGTATTGCAATTCCCCGAAATCCGAAAAGGCCGAACTTCGCAGGTTTGGAAGCAAGGGCTGGCGGAGTAGCCGCGAAACGAACGACTGCTGCGGAGAGGAGGCTACCTCCTCTTCGGGCCCGATGCCGCGGCACAATGGCCGAGACCTGAAGACCGCACGTGCAGGCTCGGCCGTCAGCCACCGGCATCCAGATATCCAAAGTCACGAACCATTGCACGACTGTCGAACGAAAAGTCAAGGGGGGGCGTCTGCCTCCAATGCAGGCAACGCCGATGTTGTCCCTGGGTTATGCACAAAGATTCCCACAGACGGATGGAACAACTTTCCGTTGGCGGACGCCTCCCGGCGTGGTAATCCGATCTGGTCTTGCCAGCTTCCGAGGAGGCTGTCGAGGCCTGAACTCCTGGCGCAGCGCCAGCCGAGGCGGTATCGATCCTGTCTGTCTGTAATGAGGTGAAATGGATTGGCGCGTGAGGAAGCGCCACAGTGCCAGTACCGTTTGCGTTGGAGAAGGGCGCCTGCGGGCTCCGGGCATCCTCTGCAAGGCTGGCGGCGGGCCGCGCATCTGTCCAGCCGGGCATTCAAGCAAGGGGCGGTCGCGGTGTGTTGGAAATTATTCCGCTCAGCGCCTGCTCGCGGGCGGGCGTTGATGTCGTCGGATGGGGTTTCGTCAGGTCGTGCCCGCCCCGCTCCTGGGAACCAAGGGAAGTCAACGGTCATCACGGAGGTTGCAACATGCCGAAATCGGCGCTCATCGTTTACATCTCGGGCGACGACAGCTCAGCTGCATTGAAAACCCGCTTGGTCTTCAAGGACTACAGTGTTCACTGCATCGCCATCGATCCGGCCGACGGGCGTATCCGATGGCATCCCGACAACGGCCCGGCACCGCAACCCCAGCCCCTGGGTTCCGTGGTCTACGACAAGGTGTTCATCGTGGGCCACCATGCGATGGACCTGGGCATGCCCACGCGCAGAGGCGTGGCGCTGGGCGATCGATTGCTGCCGACTTCTCATCTGATCGACATCCTGGTCGCAGCCGGGCTCCATGAGCCATCGCGGTTCGTCCTGATCGTGTGCAATGCCGCAAGGGGCTCAAGCCCGGGCAATGTCATGGAGAACGACATCGGCTATTCGACGGGCCACAATTTCGCGAGCCGCCTGATCGAGATCGATTGGTACGCCGTGGAGGTCCATGCCTACACGCAGAAAATCGGGGTGATCGATGAAGGCACTCATGAGCTCATGAAGTTTGCGGCAAGCCGTCGAATCATTCAGCCCAATCAGGTCTTGCCGGTGGGAAGCCGCTACATGATGTCGGGTTCCGACCTTCCTCCGCCGCGTCCCAGGGCGGTGGCCGGGTCCAAGATGCGCTTCTATTGTCAGAACAGAGTGCTTTGCTGTTCGGTCATCTATTGAAGTGCAGCGCCAGTTCACGCGTTTCAGCCACGGCATCTGATCCCGTGTGAGGCCCGTCGCATCTGCGTGTGGGGCGGAACCAGCACCAGTGAGGGCAGACTGTGTTATTCCCATCCCTCAATCAATGAGGCGACTCGGCACTGGCGCCTGCGCGATTGCACTCCTTTGCGCCGGCAACTCATGCGGCTACAGTCGGCCGAGGCTGTGTGAAAAGACTTCCAGTCCTGCCCGTCAAAAAATAAAATCGATGCACCCGTTCCAAGCGAGGTGCCCTATGAAGAGATTCATCGAAGGCGAAGACCGGCAGCAGGTTGCGCTGTTGCCGGAATGTCTTGATGACTATATCGGTGAAGACGACCCTGTGCGAATGGTCGATGTCTTCGTCGAGGAACTCGATCTTCAGGCACTCGGCTTCAAAGGCACGGACCCAGCTGCCACCGGTCGGCCTGCGTACCATCCGGCGGTGCTTCTCAAGCTCTACATCTACGGCTACCTGAACCGCATCCAGTCCAGCCGGCGCCTGGAACGCGAGGCGCGACGCAACGTCGAGCTGATGTGGCTCACTGGCCGGCTCGCCCCGGACTTCAAGACCATTGCCGACTTCCGTCACGACAACGCAACGGGCATCCGCAACGTCTGCAAGCGCTTCGTCGGCATGTGCCGGGAGTTCAAGCTGTTCACGCAGGCCATCGTGGCCATCGATGGCAGCAAGTTCAAGGCGGTCAACAACCGGGATCGCAACGTCACGCCAGCCAAGATCGATGCGCGCCAGCGGCAGATCGAGCAGAGCATCCAACGCTACCTCGACGCGCTGGAGACCGCCGACCGCACGCAGCCCGCGGAGGTCGAGGCCAAGACCGAGCGGCTGCAGGACAAGATCAAGAGGTTGCGCGAGCAGATGCGCCAGCCAGCGCTCCACCACCGATCCCGAAGCGCGGTCGATGAACTCGCAAGCCAAGGGCACAGGCGTGGTCGGCTGCAACGTCCAGGTGGCCGTCGATGCCAAACACCATCTGATCGTGACGCACGAGGTCACCAACATTGGCAGCGACCGCTCACAGCTGAGCAAGATAGCGATGGCGGCACGCGATGCAATGGGAAAAGACAAGCTGCAAGCGCTGGCCGACCGTGGTTACTTCAACGGCACTGAGCTCAAGGCCTGTGAAGACGCGGGTATCGCGACTTACGTGCCTAAGCCAATGACCTCGGGCGCCAAGGCCCAGGGGCGCTTCGACAAGAGCGACTTCATCTACATCGCCAAGGATGACCAGTACCAGTGCCCAGCAGGGGAACGCGCCATCTATCGGTTCAACACGATCGAGAGGAATGGCCTCGACGCGCGCGTCTACTGGACCAGTGCTTGCCCTCGTTGCTCCATGAAAGATGAGTGCACGACCAGCGACTACCGGCGCATCCGTCGATGGGAACACGAAGATGTTCTGGAGCGCGTCCAGCGGCGGCTGGACAGGAAACTTGACGTCATGACCTTGCGACGACGCACTGTGGAGCACGTGTTCGGTACGCTGAAGCACTGGATGGGGTCCACCCACTTCCTGACGAAGACGCTGGCGCACGTCAGCACCGAGATGAGCCTGCACGTGCTGGCATATAACCGCAAGCGGGTGATGCGAATCCTAGGGATCGCGAAGACGATCAAGGCGATGCAGCTGGTGGGGGCGTGAGCCTCTTAATTGCAGCCTTGCCGACATGCAGCGCTTCAGTGCACATCAAACGCAGTCATTCTCGATAGCCCGCCTACTGGCTGTCCATTGAGGCCCACCAATGCATCGACAGCACGAGAGTTCGGCATACTGGCGCGACGAGGGCGTTTCCACACAGCCTCGGCCAATAGCCGTCACTCATGCCAGAGACTCAACTTAAATGAATAAGGGCGAGATTGCACTCAAGATCACTAATCACGAGAGCGTTGAAAGCCTGATTGGCTTCGCGTCATCGTGGTTGGTCGATCTAGGCTTCGTATCGCACGCCGGGCCAACTTGTGCGCTGCTGATGCCAGATGACCCTGAAGAGATCGACCTGCATGACCAGGAGCAATTCAACTGGTTTCGAGCCTCAGTGGTCGAGTCTCTGCACGTGGCGGGGCTGGCCGGAGTCTGCGTGGCTGCAGGGCCAACTGAACCTGCAGCGGAAGACGTCCGCCAACTCTGAGTGCGTTTGGCTTCGAGCAACCGTAGTGCCGCAGGCGAGGCAGAATTCGGCCGGAAGCGGACTCTTACCAATCGAGCCACATCTGTTCATGACCAGCTACGTCCTCGCCCTCGATCTCGAAGGCACCTTGATCTCGAATGCGATGAGCCAGATCCCTCGACCGGGTCTGGCAAACTTCCTGACGCGTTGCGCTGAAATTTTCCCCCGCATCGTCATGTTCACCACCGTCAAGGAAGATCGATTCAGAAGGATCGCGCGCTTGCTGGTGGACGAAAAGGTCGCACCCGATTGGTTTGCGGATGTCGAGTACGTCACATGGAACGGGGAGACAAAGGACCTCCGATTTGTGCCCGGCGTGCAACCGCACCAGGTGTTGCTTGTGGACGATTTTGAGAAGTACGTGCATCCGGGCCAGGAAGCTCAGTGGCTGCAGATCGAGTACTTCGACTATCCCTATAGTTCGGCAGATACCGGCCTTACCAAGATGCTTCAAGTTCTGGTGGCGCGTGCTTGATTTCCGACTTGGTTCAGTACGGTCGCGGCAAGAATCGGCTAAGGGCCTTTTCGCCGGCAGTGCGACCAGCTACAGCCGGCCACAACCAGTCGTTCGCCAGCGGGTTAGATTTGCGCCTATGACACGTTCACGAACACCTCTCGAGGCCGCGGCTGGCAAGCTGATTGCGGCGATTCAAAAGGAGTGGGGCAACGAAGCTGGCGAGCCGCAGTCGGCTGAGAGCGAGAACGTGATGCATGCGGCCCACGAACTTCTGCAGGCCGCATCCAAGTTCGGGGCAATCGTGAGCGTCATCGGTTCGGGTTCCGTATCGGCGTTCTTGGGCGAGCAGTGGGTGCAGGCGCATCCGGCAGTCCTGCCGTACATTGCGGTCCTTGAAGGCGATGTTTGAGCAACGGACGGCAAGCGGCCAACACCGGTCCTTCGAGGTCACCTCTCGTTTGTCTCAGCGGAGCGGCCCTGAGTCGACTAATGACAGTAATCGATCTGTTTTGGCATTTTGAGGGGATATTCGATGAGTTGGGACGTCACCATTCAGCGGTTCGGCAAAGAGTACGAGTCTGTCAGTGAGATTCCCGACAGCGAGAGCTGTGTGGCTCTGGGAAGCCGCGCCGAGGTCCGTGCCTCGATAGGTCGATTCTTCCCAGACGTCGACTGGGCCGACATTTCCTGGGGAATTTGGCAGTCGAGCTATGGCTCTATCGAGTTCAACATGGGGAAAGATGAGCCGAGCACTGGATTCATGATGCATATTCGCGCCTCCAGCGAGGTCGTTCCTGCCATCGTTGCCATGTGCCGGTCCGGAGGCTGGCAAGCCTTGGATTGCAGCAATGGGGTGTTCTTGGAGAGGACGTCAAACCCAGGTGCAGGCCTTGAGAAATGGACCGGCTATCGGAATCAAGTAGTGGGCGACCGGTAGTTCAGATTCGGCCAAAAGCGGAAATCCAAGTACGGTCTCATCATGCAACCTGACACGCCTTCATCTGAAGGATTCGATATTTTCTGGATAGCGTCTGATTCGCTGCAGCAAGTCGGCATGTTTGCGACTGGCGGTGATGGCCCTATCCCCTGGTCTGCACGGCCTTGGATTCACAACGCGGAAGAACGGGCACTGATGTTGTCGGTTGTGTGTGCAGTCGAGTTGAAAATTCCCTATCCCCGACCCGACGATTTCGTGGCGTTGGCTGAGCGAGGATTTTTTTCGTTCGACTGGACGGATGTGCACAAGACTTCCGTCCAGGCAACGTCCGCGTACGAAATGGTTTGCCGACCTGTCAGTCCTCTGACAGTTGACCAATTGCCGCCGTCCCTTCGGGTTGCTGCGCTGGCCACGAAGATCATTGGCAAGACCTTAGACGCCGGACGTGTAGATCGGGTGGCCTTGGGCAGCTAGGATGGCCGCCGCCACAACCAGACCTTCGTCATGACGGCAGAAAATTACCCAGCGTCCGCAATAGTGGACTACGTCAAAGTAGGCCGAGAGTCACACGAACTGGTGCTTCGCCACGGGCAGGATGCACACAGATATGCACTGTGCCTGTCTGAGCGAGCCAAGGAAGCGGGCGATGCCGAGGCTGCTGCGTTCTGGAATGCGGTCCACATGGCGCTAGTGCCGAGGGCGTAGGAGTCGCTTGCAAAGCCTACTTCGGGCCCCTCCGCGACCGGCTACAGTCGGCCACCATGACCCGTCATTCGACGAGCAGGCCCAAAACGCCCGATAGCGGGCGTTCGCGCGTACGCAGCAAGGTTGTCACCCGTGCAGCTACAGTGGAGCTAAGTTGATCGATCACAGGAGCTACCGATGAATGCGGCGCAGCATTTCGAACAGGTCCTTGCATCTACGGGGGATCCAATTTCTGCGATTCGAGCGGTTCGCGAGAGCTTCGGGTTGTCGTTGCCTGAAGCGAAGGAACTGTGGTTGCAGAGCACCGGCGCTTCGGACTCACTCGATGGACATCAGGCCAAACTAGCTTCTCAGCTGGAAGAAGCCTTCCCCAGCCGCGATATCTAGAAGGCGGCCTCCGGCCAGAAGCGGAACTTCAACCTGTTGTGCCAAGGTGAACATGATGCTCGTGCCTGCCTGTTGGCTGCTGGCTGGCTGCGGAACCCTGTGTACCGCGGTGGAAGACGGCAAAGGGTGCGCAAGACTTGCACCGTACTCAGGCACCAAAGCGTCTGCTCAAGGCCACGCGACCCAGTTGGATGTTCCTTTCTCATTTTTTGCCGACACATTGCTGTTACCAATCACGCTTCCCAAGGCTTTGCTCAATGGTTCAACCAAGGAGCCTTAGGCCACGCAGGCCTATGGACGAACGTGGCAACTGAGGGCAACGGCTGTTTTGCGCTGGCACTTCGGCGGGCTACAGTCGGCCAGAACCGGCCGTTCGCCGGGCCATCAGAATCCTTCATGAACCCTCATTCAAAAACCATGAACCGCTGGATTCCGATTTCTCGTGACGAGCTGGAGGAGTTGGTGTCCGCTCAGCTCACCGAGTGTTCACCAGAACACGCCCAACAATTTGCCCGTCTTCGCGTCCCGTTTCGGGCCGTGTCGGTCATACGTGACGGTGTGAGTGAATCAGTATTTATCGTGGCACAGCTTGAAGAAATGGCTATTTACTACGAAGACGTTGAAGATGGGTTCAACGTTTCAGCGGTCGCACCCGATGGGTCCATCGCCACCCCTGGCTTCGAGCAGTGGACCATCGCCGATGCGATTCAACATCTTCTAGCCTTACCTTACGATTGCGTTCGCCGCGGGCCTACTTCCTCTCTTCGTTGACAGGCAACGTTCGGCCAAGAACGGACCTTGATCATCGACAGTAGCCAACCGCCAATTCTCATGAACGAGATCTCAGCTCCACTTCCGCAATGCACGCACCGTCCGGGTCCGGCCTGGGATGAAGCTGAAGCATGCTCCATTCGCTATATGGAAGATTCGGAGGGCTCCCATCAGGAGCAAATCTCCAGATTCGCCACGGACTTGGGGCTGCGCCATGATATGCAGGCCAGCGATGTCCAGGATCTTTCGTTGATGCTTCCATGTGGCTCCAAACGTTTTCACAAAGCCTAGGCCAACTCACTCGTAACCACACGCTGCACCTGTCGAGCGCCTGGCTCGTAAAGTGCTCGTAGCGCCCGCGCTGCCACAGCAATTGCCCCGGTCTCGGAGAAATGTCCGCCGTTTGACTTTCATTGGTGCTATTCGCCACTACCGATCTACGAACCGGTGAGGCTTCGATGCTCACCAATAAAGCCTGCTCAATCGCTTGAGGACTACACAACGCGGGGGGCCCCCGCTTTGCAAGTTGGATGAGCACATCCAAAACCTTTGCGTCGGAGGCCGTAGGTGTGAGCCCTTTCACCGGACTTTGGCACCCCCCACTAAGTCCGATACATCCCACGATCGCGATGGTTCTCGTAAGCTTTGACAGCATGTAATCCGGCATATGCGGCTCCCTATCAGGGCATTATCTTGTCCAATCGAGAGCACGGTAAGACTGCTCGGGGCCCTTTGCGCTAGCCGCGTGTGAAGCTACAGTCGGCCAGAACCCGACATTCATCTTGCCTGCCAAAATGAAGCTTTGACCAACGATGAGACGCCGTATTTCGCCTGCACTGATTGCGCTTGGCGTGTGGTCGTTTTCGGCGTTACGAGTGTGCTGGTCGGCTATGGCTCCGGTTGGCTCGGCTCGCGGCTGGAGGCACGGTGTCAGACGTACTGCGCGACCCAACGGAAGCAAGGTCAGATGGTGCCGGTCTATCCCAAATCCATGACCGGCTCCCGCGACGGGCCCACCGAATGTCGCTGCCGATAGTCGCCCCCTCGGCCAGAAGCTTAAGTAGAAAAGCACCCATGACCGCTGAAGACCATGTCGAAGGCTTGGAAGGTTGGTTCCAGCCTTGGAGCGAGCACGATCTGGCGACAAGACCGTTCGTGAAGATTGGTGGGACATACACCATCTACACGGGACGCCTGACGGAAGCTGAGGTCGCAACACTGGGCAGGCTACTTCTCGGATTACCGGGAGCACGGCCAGACTCAATGGGTTTCTTCTGCGATCCCTCTGGTGATCCATGCTTTGAAGCGTCGTTTGAGCCATCAGGCATAACCGTCGAGGGTCAAGCGTCACCGGAGCAATGGGCTGCGTGGGACACGGCGTTCAGAGCGGCCGTTGAGGAAGCCAAGCTGCCACGCTTCCCAGCATAGAGGTGTAGGTCAGCTTGGGCCCTGCGGCTACAGCCGGCCAGGAGCGGCCCCTCAACCCTGCCTCCCGTCGGGCTTGATCTTCCGTCCATAGATGCACTGGGCAACCAGACTGGCCGCCCCACCAGCGGCGCCGTAGAGACCGTAGATGTACAGGCTGTCAACGCTCACGTAGAGGTAGATCAGCGCGATCAGCGGCAAAAAACACAGAGGCGGCAACCCAGTACCACCCCGGTTTCTCGAAGTCCCTTCGGCTGCGCCCGAGGAAGCGCTCGATGACTAAGGACGCCACGAAAACGAGGCACATCGCCACAAGTACGGGCGGGATCGAGAGCATGCCGGACTGTAAATCAAGATGCAGATATCCAAGCTGGACCACCGGCTAGGAATTCAGCTGTGCATCATGAGCCCGATGTCTTCAGGGGCGACGCCGAAATGCTTTGCGAATCGACCGTCGCGCCAGCAATGCTCGACACCATGTCGGTTTGATGGTGGAAGCCCGCATGATCCGAAGGTCGCTCCGGGCCCTTTGTGCCTTCAGCTCGTCCGGCTACAGTCGGCCAGAACCGGACGGTCAGTACCATCCTCTGATACCGCCAAATGCACACCCAAATGGATTCACGCCTTCGTAGCCTCATCGAGGACTTCCTGGCTGCGGTTGCAGCAGCCGTGAATCTCCTCAAGGAGGGAGGCGTTGCGATGCCCGAAAGCAATGTTGCCTGGGCTTGCAATGGCCTTCCGCACAGCGGCGTCCTGCCAGGCGGTGTGCCATACATCAAGCACGGATATGGCATCGGCGTCGAGCTTGAGGCTGGATTGGTGGATTTCGATTTCGGCCAGAACGGCGAGACAGATGGTTTCGACTTTTGGCGGCTTGCTCGCTTCGCAGGTGACCGCCTGAGCCAGTACACCTTCACCTCGAAAGAGGAACTTCGCGAGTGTTTTCAGCTTGCGGTGGACAGCGGCGCATTTGAGCCCTCAACGTACATGCTTCACTACCTGCGAACGTAGCGGCCGCACTCCCGGCCACTTTTTTGCCTAACGTTTGCGGGAAGCGAAGATCTCCGGGCTCGCTGTCGTCGGTCCAGGAAAGGCAGAATGCGGCCAGAACCAGTCGTTCGAGGATCGCTCAGAATCCACCCGAAACCAGTCATTCACGAGTAGACGACCAGCATCAAGATCAATCTCGTACGGCATCGATTTCCCCTCACCAAGAGCAACACGTTCCAATGACCGTTCGGACACATCTAGCCTCGATGGAGCGTCGCGTGATTGCGTTTGCCGTCGACTTCTTGATACTGCTTGCGGTGGTACTTGTTTTGACCGTGGCCATAGAAGGTCATTCATACGCAGCCACTATCACGATGACGGTGTCCCTCTTGCTCTTTGTCGCATATCACTGGGTCGGACTCTCCAATAGAAACTACGCAATTGGCCGAGTGATCACTTCCATCACCGTGATCTCTTTGAAGTCTGGTCCGGAACTCTCCGCCCTGCAGCGCATAGCAAGACCCAGCATAAGACTGCTCTGGCTTTTGACAGGAGGGCTAGTAGCTGGCTTCACTCGCCAGCCTATGTTTCTCTTCCTTCCCCTTGTCATCGACACGGTCCTTCTGTCTTTTCACCCGCTGCGGCAGACCGTGACGGACATGGTGTGCAGTACAACGGTGGTGAATTCGCCGCCGCTACAACCTCACCGCGCGCCGGCTGGTCCAATGTTCAGTCAGGATGATGCCGAATTCGGACCCAAGCCTCGCAAGCATTTTTCTTCACTGGTTGGACCGAGCGGCCGAAGATGAAGAACGCTGACACGGACCGCGTATCTGCGCTCGTCGGCAAAGACGCCTGACGGCGGCGGGCCTTTCATCATGAGCACACGATCACGCATTGGAATCGCCTTGCTGCTGACAGCAGCCTTCATCACTGCTGGCCTGTGGCTGGGCCGCGAGCTGTCAATCGATAGCTGCTTGGATCGCGGGGGCAGTTGGAATCATGAGCACTCCGAGTGCATCATGTCGAAGCCGTAAGACTGGGTACGGCCAGAACCTCTCATTCGCAACAGCCCTCAAAAAATGGACATCACACGCATCCAGCGTTCGGTCTTCTACCGCTATCAGCACGTGACCGGTCCAAAGTGCGTCCTGGTTTCCGTTCGATTTGGAAAGGCGCCGCCCAATGGCCCAACGGTGATTCGGCTACTCGCGATGGACCGAATGGAAACCGCAGTCCAGTTTGACCTGTCGAACCACGTATCCGAGATACTGGCTGGTGTGGCTCGGGCAAGCGCTGAACTTGGAAGCCGCCTTGAAGTTGAGGCGATTGAGGTCGTCCCCGACGACTTTCCAGGAAAGGGACAGGCCGAGCACGTCGCCTACCGAATCGCCATGGCCGTGGGTCGGGGCGAGGTATAGCCGCAGTCGGCCAGAACCAGTCACCCGTCGTGTCGACGCGATCATTTCCATGACCACCTACTCAGTTCCAGTTCCGCATACCGTTCGCGAGATAGGTGACCGGTTCACCAGCATCTTTGTTGGTGCACCGGACTTTGTGTTCCTGAACTCCTGTGTTACTTACACGATCACGCTCGACATGATGATGAACTCGCTGGTCGAGGGCATCACGAGCGTCATGCAACGAACGAAAAGCGCCGACGCTGCTAAGGCTTATGAGAAGTGTTTGTCAGAAGTCGCTGCGATTCATGAGCTCTATCGAAGCGGCGAGGTGGCTGAGGCTCAGCAGCGCATTCAGACAGCAGAATGCAGTTTCCTGGATGCGGGAAAGCGAAAGAAGTCGCGGCCCAAATAGTGGCGACGGGTGTCCGCTTTCGAGTCAGGCGACCGACCGTTCAGGGCCCAAACCGGGCATTACGAGTTGCTCCGAAGCGGACGTTCGACACCATCCCGCGGGCAGATTAGTTTGAGCACCGTCCCGTCTGCCCCACCAAGTGGACATCGATCCATGCATCCAGCGCCGGACCGCTTCGCACAATTCCACGCTCCGTAAGCACGTGCAGGCCTGCTTCAAACTTCCACGGTTGGCCGCGGCCGCCGTTCTGCTGCAGCCATGCCGCCACGATACCGGGGTCATCCGAGCCGAAGCGGTACTTGTCTAGAAACCAGTGCTCCTGAATGACGCGAAACTTCGCTATAGGCTGCCGCGCGAATTTGAAGATCGACAACACCGACAGTCCTTATACCGTTAGCTCCGGGTTGCAATGGGGTGTGGCGCATCGAAGCTCCTTGGCGACCGCCCGCATTTGGCCGCATTCTGCCGTCGGCATTGCGCCCCGTTCGGCCCGGCTCACCAACCGATGTGGGTAAAGCCGCCCTCATGATGGAAGACGGTCAGACCGGCTACCTGAGGCCACATGAACACCACGTCTCCATCGAACATGAACTGGGATGAAAGGCTCACCCTTTGACGCAGTTCGTCGACCGCGCAGCAAAGCAGTTCGCCGCTGATAAAACTTCCGTCGGCGACTACAACGACCTCCCCCGGCGGGAGAGGTTTGCCGGCGAATATCAAGTCGAACAAGTCGGTCTTGCCATACTGAGCCTCCGTCTGCGCCCAATTTGGGATGGCAACGAACTTGTAGGCGAGGCCTCGGCGCTCTGCTGCTGCAAGTATTGAATCCGGTTGAAGCGTCGCGCCGGGAAGTATCCGCTCCAGTAGGTCAAGCGGCAGCGACAAGGAATTGTTCATATTCAGGATAGAGCGAATCTGAGCTTCTGGTCGTGGGGTGGGGTCGTCATGGTATCTAAGCCGCGCTGCGCCGACCTTGCCGACTCGAGCAAACTGGACGGCCACGACGAAGGTCCGCTACTGGCCGAATCCTGCCACAGTGTCGTCGGCCCCGAAGCCCAAAGTGAACACCGAGACGGCCTATAGGAGAAAGTCAAAACCCATCTTTCTCAAGCCGCCGAATCGCCTTTGACTCTTTGTATTTATGCACCTTCAAAAGGCGTTGTGCTTCACCGGCAACTCGCTCGGTTCTGAAGCCAGGCCACGCAGGAAGAAGGCGCATCAACTCGATCCAGTCTTCCTCCAATTCGGTCCTCGGCTCGTCCAGCATGAGTGACGCTCGATAGGCAATCACCTTGCGAAGATGCACGGATGCTCGCAAGTTGAGGCCGGAATCCGTCCTCAGAGGTAGCTCGTCATCCCAGATCAGACCGCCTGCCATCAAGTCATAACTGCAGGTCGCTGATGGGCTGTACTGGCAAGCCCTCAGCGCGTCTAACAACACGGGACTGAACATCATGAGCGGTGGACTGGGTGCTGTCATTTAAGGTCTGCTATTGGCCGACTCCGGCGCTTAATCGACTCTAGCTGGTCGCGGGATCGCTGGCCCTTGCGCACTACGTTCCATAGCCGTACGCTGTTTTGGCGTCGAGAAGTTTGGCGAGGACGGGGGGTCAATGTCGAAGTTCGGATTGATTTCACTCCAAGTTGCCTCAACTGCCGATCCGAAAATGCTGTCGACGAATCTACGCGGGCCGAGGATCATGGTGTACTGACCATTCACGTCGAGCAGAGAAAAATTGAGGCAGGGCGAAAAGAGGAAATGACTGCCGCTATAGAGCCCTATCTGCCCGCCCCGGACCTTAGAGAAGTCATCAATTGTCGGGTTGATGGAACCGAGCAGCGGTGGCTCGAAATCGAGTATCTCCATGGCCGCATCGGGATCGCGTGCATATTCATAGCCGGTGGGAATCGCATACAGCTTCTCAACGCGGACGAGTGCCAGTTGTCTGAAAAACGACTCCAGCACGGAGTCATCCCACTCAGCTCCTTGCGCACTGTGAAAAAGAAGACCAACTACTGCGCCCAACCGCACAACAGTGTTCTCATCGAATCGTGCGCCATAGTTGGAATCAAAAAGACGGCGCGCGTTCAGCGCAAGGGATACGACGGAAGGCGACGCTCCGTAGATGTCTGAGTCGCCAGGAATGACGGAGGGGTGTGCTTTGATCATTTGAGGACGGCGCTGCGGCGGCTGAACGCCGGCTTTAAGGCGAACTGGAAGCTGCGGGCGAACGACGGGTTGTGGCCGAACTTTGCCATCGAGGGCGCACGGCTGTGAGCGTGCCCCCTCATTCGCGTTGAAAGCCCCTGCAGAGCTCGAGAAAGTCTGCGGCAACCGGCATGGCAGCCTCCGGCTCCATACCCATACCAATCATAGGCAGCAAGAAAATTGCTCCAGCGTTGTCGAACGCGAAGACCTCGCCGCCGCCGTCCCCGGCAAAGGCGATAAAGCCTGGGGCGCGCGCGTCGACCTCCATGGCTTCGTTGGCAGATGCCGCTTCTTCCTCCCCCAGAGGATGATGTCGCCCTCATGCGTTGCTGTGACAACCCGGCCCTCGAACAGCTCATTCGTGGTGACCTATTGGCGGTATTCTGGTGGCAATTTGGCAAGCATGTTGGATGTCTTGTTATGGCCGGATTGCGTCAAGCCAAGCCCCCTATGCCGCACTGCGGGCCAGCAATCCAAGCTCTCTTAAATGCTCCACTGCACGACTGGCAACCCGCTCTTTGTACTTGAAGTCGCCCGAGCGGGAGCGCCATCGAACTCGACTGCCGTCGTGGAGGTGAAATGTCAGTTGGTGCCGCCGCGACATAAAGGCCCACTTCAGCCCATAGATCCCGGCAAGCCCAAGCAGACCGACCCGGATGGTCGTACCTGGCTCAAGGCTGTCCCAATAAACCCCCAGGTAGTAGAAGATGCCAGCTAGTAGAAGCAGCACCAGTACGCCCGCCACGATTCGCGTTGCCGCCAAGCCGCTCTCGTATTCCACTCTGGAAATGCTGGATGCAGGCACTACCTCAATTCTGTACGGACTCTTTATCGAAAGTTGCTTGCGAACGACCCTCAAGCCGTCGGAACCAATGCTCACCACCTGGCCGATGTAGTACGCATAGTCTTCAGGCAGTGCAAAGATGGCGAAGGTTTGCTCTTCCTCGAGTCGTTTTCTTTCGCTTTCCATGATCCCCTTGCGTTGTGAACGAAGCTGCGCTTGCCTAGCCACGATTGGCGAGCTTCAATACTTTGGACTTCCTAGCGATTGATTGTTGACGCGCCTTCAGTTGGTGTGCACGCGCTTTCATTGCCGCGATACCAATCTGTTCGACTAGTGTTGTGAGCATGCTGCGAAGGTCTGCTTTCCGGCGATCTAGGTAAGGTCGCTGTACGACATTCATGCCCGACTGGAGCCTCACGCACGGCCTGCGCAAAGAGGCCCGAAGCCGACGGACATGGTTTATGGCGATCTTTTCATTGCGCACCACCCTCGCCTGCGACAGCACGCAACGACTGAATCGTAGCCTCGGCCGTTTCGACGCGCCGCTGCAGTTCTTCATTGACCAGCCGCACCAGAGCGCCGAGTTCGGCGCGCGTCGAATAGACCTCTTCGCTGTCGTTCACGCGTTGCGGAACGATGAGTTTTTCAAGACACGCATAGGCACGATGCACAGCATGAAGGCTATCGATGTCATCGCATACCTGCAGCACAAGCGATTCAACGCTAGCGGCTTCAGAAGATTCGGGAAGTGAGTGAACGTGCGCAGATGCGCGAGCGGATGCAGCCATGAATGGCCTCCAAGTGATTGCGGTTTGCTGAAACCGCCGCACCCGAGTCCAAGCGGAGGCGGCAGCTCGACGGGTTGGACTACCGGGCAACCACTTGCGTGAAACCGGCCGGGCTCGCGCCCGCCCATCGAGCCGCCAAAACTGGAGGCACGAACGACAAAGCCGCAGACCCTGCGGGGAAACTGCGGCTTGCGTCGCAGTGATTGCACGGGAGTCCAATCCCGATCACGCCTCTTTTTGACGTGACCGGCGCAGTATAGCCACGGGCAACGGTATGCCCGTACGCCCCTAGCGCTTCAACACAACTCGATGGTCTGCCGCAGCAACCCTGATTGCTCGGCACTCGGCCCGACGAGAATCTCGACTTCGCCCGCCTCGAACAGAGGCTGCAGGTCCTGCCCGAGGTAGCGCAACTCGGCCGCCGGCAGCTCCAGGTTCACCGAGCCCGCTTCGCCCGGCATCAATCGCAGCTTCGCGTAGCCCTTGAGTTCCAGCAGCGGCCGAGTGACACGGCTCCGCTTGCCGCGAATGAACAGGAAGACAGTCTCTTCGGCCTCGCGCGCGCCAACGTTACGCAGTCTGACGCTGATCTTCAGCGCATCCTGCTCGCCCACGCGCCGCGGCTCGACCTGAAGCTCGTCGTAGACAAATCGGCCGTAAGTCAAGCCGTGGCCGAAGGCATACAGCGGCGCATTCTCGACGTCCTGGTACCTGCTCGTGAAGTAGTCGGCGGGATTCATCGGCCGGCCGGTGGGACGCTGGCCGAAGTAGATCGGCAGCTGCCCGACGGCGCGCGGCCAGCTCATCGGCGTGCAACCGCCAGGCGTTACCTGGCCCGTAACCACGTCGGCGATCGCATGGCCTGCTTCGATGCCGAGGAACCATGCAGCCAGCAGCGCATCGGCGTGTTCGGCCAGCCAGGGGACGACGAGCGGACGGCCCGAGAACAAGATTGCGACGACGGGGATGCCGAGCGCGTGTGCACGTGCCGTCACCGCTTCGGCCAGAGCCTGTTGCCGGCCGGGAAGCGCGGGCGTGGCGCGGCTCGCGGCCTCGCCACTCATCGTGGCACGCTCGCCCAGGCACAGCAGAACGGCGTCGGCGCCGTCGCACAGCAGGGCGGCAGCCTCAATGCCGCTGTCGTCATCACTCTCGATGGCAACGCCGGGTGCATGGCGTATGTCGGTCTGCGGCAGCGCGGCGCGCAAGCCGGCAAGCACGCTGATGGCCGGCTCGTCCCCGCCGGCACCCCACCACGGGCCTTTCATCTCGGTGCTTGCGTCGGCCAGCGGGCCAATGACGCACAGTGCCTTCGCCGCAGCAGGCAAAGGCAGGGTGTCCCGCTCGTTCTTCAGCATGACGATGGCCTTGCGCGCGGCGTCGCGCGCCACCGCGTGCCGCTCGGCGACAACCGCCGCGGGTTCCGGTGTCGCGCCGCGACGGTAGGGGTCGTCGAACAGGCCGAGCTGCTCCTTGAGTTGCAACACGCGGCGCACGCTCGCGTCGATCTCTTCGATCGTCACCCGTCCCTGCTCGAGCGCGATCGGCAGGCCCTTGCGATACGCGTCGGCCATCATGTCGATGTCGACGCCGGCCTTCAGCGCCAGTACCGCGGCGTCGACGAGATCGGCCGCAACGCCGTGCTTGATCAGTTCCGCGATCGCGTTGTAGTCGCTGACGATGACGCCGTCCCAGCCCATCTCGCCGCGCAGCCAGTCGCGCAACAAGGGGATGTGCGCCGTCATCGGCACGCCGTTGAGATCGGTGAAGGCAGGCATCAGCGTCGCAACGCCGGCACGCACCGCTGCTGCGAAGCCCGGCAGATGCACCTCGTGCAAGGTGCGCTCGGAGATGTCCACGGCGGCGTACTCCCGCCCCGCGGTGACTGCGCCGTACGCGACGAAATGCTTCGCACAGGCGGCCAGCGATTCGGCCGATGACAGATCGGCCCCCTGGAAGCCGCGCACCTTGGCCTGCGCGATGCGTGCGTTCAGCCAAGGGTCTTCTCCGGGTCCTTCGGCGGTGCGGCCCCAGCGGGGATCGCGCGATACATCGAGCATCGGCGCGAAAGTCATCGCCAGGCCGTCGGCAGCGCCTTCGCGCGCGGCCTCGCGCGCCGTGCGCTCCCAGAGGTCTTCGTCGAAGGTGCCGGCCTCCGCAAGCGGGATCGGAAAGAGCGTGCGATGGCCATGAATGATGTCCAGGCCGATCAGCAGCGGAATGCCGAGCCGTGACTTCTCGACGGCCAGTCGCTGCATCTCGTGCGTGTGGCCGGCGCCGACCATGTTCAGCAGATTGCCGACGGTGCCGTCGATGATCGACTGCGTGGAGTCCCCCGCGAGCACCGGCCCGGTGACCGTGTAGCCGGAGGCAGTCATCGTCAGTTGACCCAGCTTTTCGGCTAGCGTCATCCGGGCCATGAGGGTGTCGATGCGGCTCATCAGGGATTTCGAATAGAACCCAAGGGCCTTAATGATGGCATGCTGCGGTCAGAGAGCCCTCGGCCGCGTGGCGCCGCCGACGATTCGGTGAAACCAAAAGTGACACCCGGGACAACAACGAAAGGAGCCGTTCGTGTTGATGGATGACAGGAACCCGAGGGCACTGGCAGCCCTGCCCGATGAAGCCTTGATCGACGCCGTGCAGCGGCAGACCTTCCGCTATTTCTGGGACGGTGCGGATGCAGGCAGCGGCCTGGCACTCGACCGTCGTACGCTCGTCGGCGCCACGGGCGAAGACCTGCCCGATGACAGGGTGGCGATCGGCGGCACGGGCTTCGGCATCATGGCCTTGATCGTCGCGGTGGAGCGCGGCTGGGTCACGCGGGACGCAGCGCTGGAGCGCCTGGGGCGCATGCGGGACGCCCTCTTTCGCGCCAGGCGCTACCACGGCGCCTTCCCCCACTTCATGGACGCAGCGAGCGGCGAGACGATCCCGATGAGCCCCAAGGACGACGCGGGCGATCTGGTCGAGACCTCGTTCCTCTGCATGGGCCTGCTCTGTGCGCGTCAGTATTTCAGCGAGGACACGGCCGCGGCGCGCCGGTTGCGCAGTGACATCGACACGCTGTGGCACGAGGTCGAATGGAACTGGTTCACCCAGGGCGGGCGGGACGTGCTGTATTGGCACTGGAGCCCGAACCACGGCTGGGCGATGAACCATGAAGTGCGCGGCTGGAACGAGTGCCTCATCACCTACCTGCTGGCGGCGGCCGCGCCGCGCCATGCGATCGATCCGCGGGTGTACCACCGCGGCTTTGCGGCGGGGCCCGGTTTCCTCAACGGCCGGTCGTACTACGGCATCGAAATACCGCTGGGCATGCCGTACGCCGGCCCGCTGTTCTTCACGCATTACTCGTTCTGCGGCCTCGATCCGCACGGCCTGAAGGATCGCTACGCCGACTACTGGGATCTCAACTGCCGCCACCTGCAGATCAACCGTGCGCACTGCATCGCCAATCCTCATGGCCACCCGGGCTACGGCGAATCGTGCTGGGGCCTGACCGCCAGCGACGACCCCGACGGCTACCTCGCCCACGCCCCGGACATCGACAACGGCACCATTTCGCCGACGGCCGCGCTGGCCAGCCTGCCGTATGCGCCCACCGAGGTAATGCAGGTTCTGCGGCATTTTCTCACCGTGCATGGCACGCGATTGTGGAAGGACTACGGCTTCATCGATGCGTTCTGCGAACGGCGCGATTGGTTCGCAGAGACATATCTCGCCATCGACCAGGGCCCGATCGTCGTGATGATGGAGAACCATCGCACGGGCCTTCTGTGGAAACTGTTCATGAGCGTGCCCGAAGTGCAGGCCGGGCTGCGCGCCCTGGACTTCAGCAGCCCGCATCTCGGGTCGCCTGCACCGTGACCTTCAGCGTGGCGAGCCAGCAAGACCCGGCTTTCGAGTCATGGCTCGAAAGACAGCTGTCTGCTTCGGCGAGCGCGATGCTGCCCTGCATCTCGCCGGTGTCGATCGTCAAGCATCGCCCAGGCTTCGGTCAGACCATACGGCCGGTTGCCGGCGCCATCATCGCTTCGCCCGTACTCGGCAACTACGACCCGGACCCGGACTACTTCTTTCATTGGTTCCGCGACTCTGCTGTCGTCATCGATGCACTGCGCCTGCTCTACGCTGACCGACGCATCGGCGACGAAGCCCTGCAGCATCTGCGCGATTTCACCCGCTTCAGCCTTGCCGTGAACGCACTCGACGGCCGCGCGGTTGCCGCGGAGCAGGGCCGCAGAGCGCGTGTGGCCCCCGAACTCCTGCAGTTTCTGCGCGAAGACCATGACCTCGGGAGCGTCCACGGCGATGCCGTCGTCGCCGAAACGAGAGTGAACCCCGACGGTACGCTCGACGTCCTCCGATGGGCGCGCCCCCAGCACGACGGGCCGCCATTGCGCGCGCTGGCGCTGCTGCGCTGGGCGGCCGGCGGGCACCTAGACGCGGCCCTGCTGGCGGAGGTCGCGCCGCTGATTCGCTTCGACATCGACTTCACGCTGCGTCACTGGCGCGAGCCGTCATACGACATCTGGGAGGAAGAACTCGGCCACCACTACTACACACTGCGCGTCGCAGGGGCCGCGCTGGCCGAAGGCGCGGCATGGCTGGAGGGCTTGGGCGACGCGGCGCAGGCGCAGCGCTGCCGGGAGGAGTCGCGGGCCGTGCAGCGCCTGCTCGACGACTACTGGGTAGATGAACGAGACGGACAGTCAGACGACCGCGACTCGACGCGCGGCTACTACCGTTCACGCACGCTGACGGACGGCCAGCCCAGTCCGAAGGCACTGGACATCGCGGTGATCCTGTCGGCAATCCACGGCCTCGGCACCGAGGCCGCGCATGGCCCGGCCGATCCGCGCATGCAGGCCACGCTGGCGCGACTCGACGCGCTGTTCGATGCGGCCTATCCGATCAACCACGGCCGTGCCGCAGGCCGTGGCGCGGCGATGGGTCGGTACGCTGGCGACGTGTACTACTCGGGCGGTGCGTACTTTTTCTCGACGCTCGGCGCCGCCGAGTTCTGTTTCCGCGCTGCGGCGATGGGCGGCGATGCACGCCATTGGAGCCAGTGGATGGAGCGCGGTGACGCCTACCTCGCCACGGTACGCGCATACACGCCGGCCAGTGGTGATCTGTCGGAACAGTTCGACCAGCGCAGCGGCGCGCAGACCTCGGCGAAGCAACTGGCATGGAGCCACGCCGCGTTCATTTCGTGTGTCTCGGCGCGCCGCATCGCGGCCGCCGCTTGCCAGGCGCCGCAGGAGCGATGAGCGCAAGGCCGGAGAACCGTGTCGAGCCGGCTGCAAGAGCCGGCGTCTTCCGTCAGGTCCGCGAGTTGCTCGGCGCCTTGCGAGTGTCCCCGGTCGCGAAATCGCTTGTCGCGCTGATGGGCGCGATCGTCGTGGTCGTCGCGCTCACGGCGTATGGGCAGATCGAACTCAATAGCTGGAACAAGCCGTTCTACGATGCGATCTCGCGTCGCGACCTGAGCGAATTCGTCGTGCAGGTAGGCGTCTTCGCGATCATTGCGGGCGTGCTGCTGGTCTTGAACGTCGCGCAGAGGTGGCTGGGCGAAACCTTGCAGCGGAAGCTGCGCGAGGCCGTGGTCACTGACCTCGTGGGGCTGTGGCTGCAGCCGCGCCGGGCGTTCTGGCTCCAGGCCAGCGGCCCGATGGGAGCCCATCCGGATCAGCGCATGCACGACGACACGCTGAAGCTGTGCGATCTGTCGGTCACCCTCGGCGTGGGTCTGTTGCAGGCAGCGATGCTGTTCGGCAGCTTTGCGAGCGTGCTGTGGGTCATCTCCAAGGACTTCAGCCTCTTCTTCAACGGCGAGGACCACGTGTTGCCGGGCTTCATGTTGTGGGCGGCAATTGCCTATGCGATCGCCGGCTCGCTGCTCACCTACTGGGTCGGCAACGGCCTTATTTCTCGCAACGCCGAGCGCTACGCGCGTGAAGGCGAATTGCGCTTCTCGCTGACGCGCATCAACGAGCATCTCGACGGCATCTCCCTGGCTGGTGGCGAGGCCGACGAGAAGCGTCGCGTTGCCATGCATTTCGGCGACGTCTTGCGCGCCACGTCGCGCGTGGTGCTCGGGCTGACCAACCTCACCTGGGTCACCGCGGGCTTCGGCTGGGTCACCATCATCGCGCCGACGCTGGTGGCCGCCCCCCTCTACTTCTCGGGGAAAGTTTCGTTCGGTGGCCTGATGATGGCTGCCGCGGCCTTCACCCAGGCACAGTCGTCGCTGCGCTGGTTCGTCGACAACTTCAGCATCATTGCCGACTGGCGCGCCACGCTGCTGCGTGTCACCGACCTGCGCCGGATGCTGGCGTCCGATCTGGAGGCACAGGCAGGCGGCAGCCGCATCGCTTATCAGGAGAGCGAAGCCGGGACGCTCGCAATCGAAGCGCTCGAGGTTCGCTCCTGGAGCGGCCACGATCAGCTGGACGACCCCAGTCTCGTCGTGCACCGCGGCCAGCGCGTCCTGATCCTCGGCACACCGGGCACGGAGAAGACCCTGCTGTTCCGGGCGCTGGCGGGCCTCTGGCCCTGGGGCTGCGGCACCGTGCGCCGGCCCGTCGGCGAGACGATCCACTACATGCCGCGCGGCACGCCCTACATTCCCCGCGGCACGCTGGCCGAAGTGCTGTCGTATGCGATGGAGCCATCGACCTATCCGAGAGAAGCCATGGTGGCCGCACTGGCAAGTGTGGGCCTCCAGCGTCTGGAACAGTTGCTGAACAAGACGGGCCGCTGGGAGAGCGAGCTCAGCATGGACGAGCAGTTGCGGCTGGGCTTCGCCCGCGTGGTGCTGCAGGCGCCGCCCTGGCTGGTGATGGACGAAGCCTTCGGCGCGTTCGACGACGACACGCTCGAACTCATCATCGACGCGCTGGGCAAGCTCACGCACACGGGCATCGTTCACATAGGCTCGGCCGGAGGAGCGCACGACCGGCTGTTCACGCAGGTGGTGCATCTGGTCAAGGCGCCGAACGCCGTGCCCGAGGAGCAGCGACCATGAGACACCCCGGGTCAACCGCCAGTCGTGCGCGTCGCGCCCTCATGCGGCTGATGCTTGCGCTACCTGCCTGGCCGACCTGGTCCTGGGCGGCGGATTTCGGCTTCCGGCCACCGCGCGATCCTGACGATGCCACCGCGGCGGACCTGATGCGAGACTTGGCCGAGCGCATCTTGCCGGTGTACCAGGAGGCGGACACCGATGTCTTCCTGGCCAACCTGACCGCCCTGCAGATCGTCAGCGGCGCCTATCGTGCAGCCTACGACAGCAGCGGCTCCCTGCGCAGCCGCCGCCAGGGCAAGCCGTTCGACGGTCTGGTCGAGCGGGCGATCCTCGACGGCATCTATGCGCATGCGCGCATGCTCGAAGCGGACGGGCGCCTCGGCTTCGCGGAAGCCTACGCGCGCTCGTTCCAGGAACTGGTGTCGCCGCTCGACAACGCGCAAGCCCAGGCCATCATGGCGCGGCTCGAAACCCCACCGGCGGTGTACAGAGAGCCGCTGCGCCAGGCCTTCGATCTCTGGCGCGCGAAGGGCAGCCTTCCGCAGGCCGATGCGCTGGCGCTCGTGCGAACCTGGCTTTCGTACCAGTCGCGTCGCAGCTTCAATGCGCTGCTGCCCGAATTGTTCGCGGCGGAAAACCGCAACCGCTACGTGGCGGAGGCTGACGTCAGGATTCCCGTGCGCGGGGGTGTCATTCATGCGAACCTGGTTCGGCCCGGCCGCGTGAATGGAACTCTGCCGACGCTGCTGCGCTTCACGCTCGATCCCGCCGAGGACGACGCACAGCACAGTGCCGCCAAAGGCTACGTCGGCGTCACGGCGTACGTGCGCGGACGCACGCCCGATGGCAAGGGCGCCGTGTGGCCGTTCGTTCGCGACGGCGAAGATGCCGCTGCCGTCATCGACTGGATTGCCCGGCAGGCGTGGAGCGACGGCCGCGTCGCCATGCTCGGCGACGGCTACTCCGGCTACGCCGCCTGGGCCGCCGCCCGCAGGAGACCGGCTGCCCTCAAGGCCATCGCCACGATCGCACCAATGGCGCCGGGCATCGACTTCCCGATGGCCGGACAGATCTTCCGCAATGCCACGGTCCGCTGGGCGCAGGAGCACGCGGCTGCCGAGCCCCTGCGGGCCGGCGTCGACGCCGACGCCGACCCGGACGCAATGTGGCAGGCACTCGACGCGCGCTGGCATCGCGGCAATCGCCCCTACTGGGACATAGACCGCGTCCTGCTGGGCAAGCGCAGCAGGCTGATTCGAACCTGGCTGACGCACCCGAGCCACGATCGCTACTGGCAGAAGTTCTTGCCGTCGGCGGAGCAGTTTGCGCGAATCGACATCCCGGTGCTCAGCTTTGCCGGCTACTACGGCGCCGACGCCGGCGCGCTCTACTACCACCACGAGCATCTTCGCAACCGGCCGCAGGCCGACACGACGCTGCTGCTCGGCCCCTACGACGCGGCCTCGATCCGGCGCGGTACGGCGCCGACGCTGCGCGGCTACACGCTCGACCCCGTCGCACGCGTCGACCTGCCGGAGCTGCGCTACCAATGGCTCGACCACATCCTGAAGGGCGCGAACAAGCCTTCCCTGCTGATGGATCGCGTCAACTACCAGGTGATGGGCGCGGATCAGTGGCGCCATGCGTCGACGCTGGACGCGCCGCAGCGCACCCCGCTGCGCCTTTACCTCGACACCCGCGAGCGCGACGACCCGCACCGCCTGTTGCCGTCGCCGTCCGAAGGCGGTGGCAACGTGCGGCTCTCGGTCGATCTCGCCGATCGACACGACGTGCGCACTCCGTGGCCGGATGCGCTGCGCGTGAAGCAACTGCCGGCGCGCAACAGCATCAGCTTTGTCAGTGATCCGCTCCCGGAGGGCACCGAGCTCATCGGCAGCCTGCGCGGCGTGTTCGACATCACGCCCTCACGGCAGGACGTGGACTTCAACATCTCGCTGTACGAGCAGACGGCAAGCGGCGAATACCAGCTGCTGTTCGATCCTTACGACTTTCGCGCCAGCTACGCAGGCCATCGCATGCGTCGCCGGCTTCTGCGGGCCGGCGAGCGTCAGCTGCTTGCGTTCACCGCCGAACGTGTGACGGCCTGCAAGCTCGCGGCGGGCAGCCGCATCGTGCTGCTGATCGGCCTCAACAGGCGTCCCGACCGGCAGATCAACTACGGCAGCGGCAAGGACGTGAATTCGGAAACCATTGCCGACGCGAAGTGGCCCATTCGAGTGCGCTGGCATGCGCGCAGCTACGTCGAGATCCAGACCGGCAAGTCTTGATCGCTCATCGTGTCGTCGGACCCTTGTCGTCCACGGCGCCGATGACGATGCCTTCGCAAGGCGCCAGCACCAGGGGCCCCTTGATGAACTCGGCGCGCGCAGGATCGGTCGATGCCAGCACGACCGGCTGGCGCGGCATCAACGCCGGCGAAATCGGCGCCGGGGTGGTGCCGAAGTTCAAGAGCACTACCAGCCGCTGCCCTTCGTCGTTGCGCGCATAGGCGAGCACCTCGCCCCCGGTTTCAAGCGCTTCATAGTTGCCCCGGTTCAGCGCGGGCTGCGCGCGGCGCAACGCGATGAGGCGCCGGTAGAGCGCCAGCATCGACCCTGCGTCGTGCGATTGCGCCTCCACATTGTTCGTGGGCCAGTCGGCTGCCAGGCGCAGCCACGGCGTACCGGTCGAGAAGCCCGCATGCTCTGCCGCGCTCCACTGCATGGGTGTTCGCTCCGGGTCTCGACCCAGGCCCATGCCGGGCTTGTTCTTCTCGAACGGGTCCTGCACTTCATCGGCGGGAATGGGGACGTCCGTCATGCCGATCTCGTCGCCGTAGTAGAGCGTCGGCGTGCCGCGCAGCGTGAGCAGCAGCATGGCCGCGAGCCGCGCCATCTGTGGCCCGACGCGGCTCGCAATGCGAGGTCTGTCGTGGTTGCCCAGCACCCAGTTCGGCTGGGCGCCGGCGGGCAAGGCGGCTTCGTAGTCGCGCACGAAACGGTCGATGCGCGCCGCCTGCCACTCGGTTGAGATCAGCTGGAAGTTGAAGGGCAGCTGCACGCCTTCGAGCACGCCTGCGGCGTTGAGTCCGTAGTAGGCGACCAGGCGCGGGAGCGGCAGGTAGAGCTCGCCGATCAGCACGCGCGACGAGCGTGTGTCGCTGAACGCGTCGACCACGCGGCGCATCTCGGCCACGATCGGCTGTACCTCCGGCAGGTCGGTGTTGTAGAGCATCAGCCAGCGAAAAAATGGGTCCTGGCCCGGGGCGAAGTCCGGGTTCGGCGGGTTGTCGCGGAACTGCGCGTCCTTGATGATTTGAGAGAGCACGTCGACACGGAATCCGTCGACGCCGCGCCGAAGCCAGAAGCGCAGCACCTCGTACATCGCGGCTCGCACCTCGGGGTTGCGCCAGTTGAGGTCGGGCTGCTCCTTCAGGAACGAATGGCAGTAGTACTGGCCGGTGGTCGCATCGAAGGCCCAGGCCGGGCCGCCGAAATTGCTGAGCCAGTTGTTGGGCGGCCCGCCGCCCGGCGCCGGGTCGCGCCAGATGTACCAGTCGCGTCGCGGATCGCTGCGCGCGCTGCGGCTCTGCGCGAACCACGGATGACGATCCGACGTGTGGTTGGGCACGAAGTCCAGGATGAGCTTGAGCCCTCTCGCGTGGGCCTCCTGCACCAGCGCATCGAAGCCGTCCAGCGTGCCGAAGCGCGGATCGACGTCGCAAAAATCGGAGATGTCGTACCCGAAGTCGGCCATCGGCGAGGGATAGATCGGCGAGATCCAGACGGCATCGACGCCGAGCGAGACCAGATGATCCAGCCGGGCGCGGATTCCGCCCAGGTCTCCGATGCCATCGCCGTTGCTGTCCTGGAACGAACGCGGGTAGACCTGATAGACGATTCCGCACTTCCACCAGTCGTCGGCTGACATCTTGATCCCCTCGTGCTCGGTTTCGGGTGGGTCCATTTTCCCCAGAAAGAAAACAGCTGACCTAGCCGTTCAGTACGAGAGACCCCTGCGGATACTGCGCGCACATGAAATCGACGAACGCCCGAACCTTCGGTGCAGGGAGTCGTCTCGACGTATGCAGGACCCAGAGCGCGACCTCCACGCCTGAAACCATGCCCCACTGAACCAGCTCTCCGCGCGTCAACTGGTTCCACGCGATGGACTGCGGCATCAGGGCGACGCCAGCGCCGGCGATCGCAGCGTCGCGAATCATCAGGAACGAGGAAAGTCTGAGCCTCGGAATCGGCTCCAGGACAAGGCGTCCGTCGTCCAGCGTCCAGTTCGTCGGTTGAAAGCTCGTTGAAACGATGCCGGGAACCGGGCTTACCTTGCCTGGCGTAGGCACGGGCACGGAGGGCGCGGCCACGACCACCAGCCTGTCCTTGGCAAAACACCGGCCGACGAGGCTGCTGTCCGGGCTTGGATTGATCCGGATCGCGGCATCGAACTGCTCCTCGACGAGGTCGACCAGGCGATCGTCCGCCACCACCTCGCAGGCGACCTCGGGGTAGGCGGTGCAGAACTCGGCGGAGATGCGGCCCATCGCCAGTTGAGAGAACAGCACCGGCGAAGCGATGCGCAAGCGTCCGCGGGGCACCGACAAGCCCTCACGCGCGGAAGTCATGGCGTCGGCCACCTCGTGCATCGGCCCTTCGGTGCGGTCCATCAGCATCTGCCCGGCTTCGGTGAGCTTGAGCCCGCGGGCGCTGCGCTCGATGAGCCGTACGCCGAGCTGCTCTTCCAGATCGGCGATGCGCCGGGACAAGGTCGCCTTCGATCTACCGCTCGCGCGGCTTGCTTTTCCCAGGCCGCCGTTCATTGCGACGAGCGCGAAGTCGCTCAGTGCGTTCAGATCCATGGTGTTCCGTAATTGAAACGAGGTGTCTTCATTTTCTGATCTTTGTTTTAACAATGCAACGACCTAATCTTCTCCTTACCGCAACTTCAACAGGAGAAAACTGAAATGACCACCACCACCATCACTCAACGCGCTGTGCTTATCCGGGCCTACGGCGGTGCTGCCGCCGCCGAGGTCGCCGAGACCGCGAGGCCCACGGCCGGACAAGGCCAGGTCCTGGTGCGCGTCCGGGCGGCCGGCGTGAACGGCATCGACTGGAAGATTCGTGAAGGCTTCGTCCGGGACGCGTTCCCGCTTCAACTGCCCGCCGTGCTAGGTATCGAGCTTGCAGGTGTTGTCGAAGCGCTTGGCTCCGACGCCTCGCGTTTTCGCGTGGGCGATCGCGTCATGGGCCCGCTGGGCGGCCTGGGTGCCTATGCCGAGTTCGTGGCAGTCGACGAGGCGAAGCTCGTGCGCACGCCGCAAGGCCTGGACGACGTTCATGCGGCCGCCGTCCCCGTCGCGGCCGTGGCCGCCTGGCAAAGCCTGCACCACACAGGTCCGATCGCCGCAGGTCAGCGAATCCTCATTCATGGTGCAGCAGGAGGGCTGGGAGGCTATGCCGTGCAGTACGCCAAGCAGGCAGGCGCCGAAGTCTTCGCGACGGCGTCTACTGCCCACGTCGAGTACGTGCGCAGCCTGGGCGCGGACCACGTCATCGACTACCGCACCGAACGCTTCGAGTCGGTCGCGCGCGACATCGACCTGGTGCTCGACTACGTTGGCGGCGAAGTGCTCGATCGCTCGTGGCAGGTGCTGACGAAGGACGGCGCGATCGTCGGCACGTCCTCGCCCGACATCCTTGCACGCACGCCCCCCGGCCGCTGCGGACTGTGGTTCATGACCAAGCCGGACACCGCCCTCCTGGAGCGGCTGGTGGCGGAGATCGCCCAAGGCACCCTGGTCTCGAAGCTCGACGAAGTCGTGCGCTTCGACGACATCCCTGCGGCCATCGAACGCAATCGCACCGATCCGCGCATCGGCAAGGTCGTTGCGGACTTCTCGCGCTGATCGATCTTTTCATCCCCCACCAACCTCCCAGGAGATTTCCATGAGTATTCTCGTCACAGGTGCCACCGGCACCATCGGTTCCCTCGTCGTCCAAGGCCTGGCCAGTGCCGGCGCCGAAGTCGGCGCCTTCGTTCGCACACCCGGAAAGCAGAGCTTTCCGGCCGGCGTCAAGGAGGTCGTCGGCGACCTGACCGACGTGCCCTCATTGCGCGCGGCACTGTCGTCGGTGCGCACGCTGTTCCTGCTGAACGCCGTCACGCCCGACGAAGTGACGCAAGCCCTCGTCGCGCTGAACCTGGCGCGCGAGGCCGGCATCGAGCGCATCGTCTACCTCTCGGTCATCCATGCAGACAAGTTCACCGATGTGCCGCACTTCACCGGCAAGCACACGGTCGAGCGAATGATCGAAAGCCTCGACATTCCGGCGACCATCCTTCGGCCGGCCTACTTCATGCAGAACGAGCGCATGGTCCAGCAGGTGATCCAGGGCTATGGCGTCTACCCGATGCCGATCGGCTCCACGGGCGTCGCGATGATCGATGCGCGAGACATCGCGGACGCCGCCGTCGCCGAACTGCTGCGCCGCGATCGCGCGACCGCGCCGTCACCACGCGTGACGCTGGAGCTGGTCGGGCCCGAGCTGTTGACCGGAGAGTCGGTGGCCAAAATCTGGAGTGCTGCGCTCGGTCGTGCAGTGACTTACGGCGGAGACGACGTGGCGGCCTTCGAAGCGCAGATGGCCACATCGGCGCCGTCCTGGCTTGCCTACGATATGCGCCTGATGATGGCCGGGATCCAGAAGTTCGGCATGCATGGCGCGGACGGCGCCGTGGATCGCCTGCAGGCCATCCTCGGACGTCCTCTGCGCAATTACACCGACTTCGTCAAGGAGGCCGTTGCCGCGTCGTAGGCTGCGTGCTTGGCGTATGTCGGCTGGGACCGCATCACACGCTGCGCTCTGGGGATCTGATGTCTGTTGCGTGCGCAGCGGTTGCCGGCATTCGGCGGCAGAGCGCGGATGGGTACTATCGGCCAGAACCGATCCTTCAAAGCCATTCCTCGACTCTGCACGCCTCTTGATGCCACAAAAGAACAACATCATCGTATCGCTCGACTTCGACTCGGCCAGTCGAGCACTCGAGTTGGTGGAGCGCCTTGGACCATCGGCACCGTTCTACAAGGTCGGGCTTCAACTGCTCACTGCGGAAGGCCCTACCTTGGTACGGAAGCTGATTGCAGACGGCAAGGAAGTCTTTCTCGACCTAAAGCTCCACGAGATTCCCACCTCGGTGGCCGGCGCAGTGGCGGCAGCCGGTGCTTTGGGGGCTTCGATGGTCACCGTTCATGCTTCAGCCGGCTCTGCTGTGCTGAGGGCCGCGGTCGAAGCTGCTCGCCCGTACCCCACTTTGAGCGTTCTGGCCCTGACGGTCATCACAAGCATGCGAGACGAGGACCTCACGGAACTTGGCTTGGCTGCGACGGTCCCAGAGCAAGTCATCCGACTGGCCATGCTGGCCGCTGCTGCCGGCTGCCATGGTGTGGTCGCTTCGGCCCAAGAGGCGCGGCTGCTCCGCGACCGCCTTCCGGCTGAGATGCTCATCGTGACGCCAGGCACGCAGTTGGAGACCGATGCCCGGAATGACCAAGCGCGAGTAGCCACACCTTTCGACGCCGTTCGTTGGGGTGCGAGCCATATCGTCATTGGGCGTTCCATCTCTCGCTCGGCGTATCCGTCGGACGCATTCGCTGCTATCCGAGCCCAGGTGGACGAGGCTGCTTCTTCGTAAAGGCGGGCGCAGTGGTCCGGCATCCTGCTTCTGGAGGTCGTCGAGGGCGACAACCTCATCTGGAGCATCGCAACCAAGCTCAAGGGAGTGAGCTGCGAAACATCCTGGCAATGGACTTGCTGCTAGCGGTGCTCCGCGTGATGTGCCCGCGGGCAAATTTCCGGCGGGTCTTCATATGCCAAACACGCTCCTCTGGGTCGAACTGGATGAAACCATGAACGTCACCAGAGTGTGGAGGCTGGACACGTGAAGGGGCACTCATGGACTCGCCTCGTCACTGCGGCCGAGTCTGGCCAGAACCGGTCCCTCAAACATCAATCCCAACGGCTCACCTACTATGTTCATCAAGCGATTTGGCAAACTGAATGCTTGGGCACTGTGTCTTTCGGTTCCGCTCGCAGTTGTCTTGTCCAACGTACTTCCACCCCAGTCGGCACAGTGTTCCGCTGCGTATTGGTCAGTCACGCCCGTATTTCTGCAGGCTGCGGGTTGTTTCGTTTTGGGCTGCGTGGGTTGGGTCGTAGCGCTGCTTCAAGCGAGTGCTCGACGCGAGGGCCCGACCTCTTTGCTCTCAACCAATGACCAGGAACAAGGCGCTTTCAAGGTTGATGGTAGAGCCGAGCTGATGTTCTACTCCAAGGTGCTTCCAATCTGCCTTGCGGCCATGATTGCAAGCGGGCTTGGCAGGGACTTCCTTCTCTTGAAGCTCGGCTGTTGACGGCCCGAGCGGGGCCTCAAGCGGATGTAGCGAGTGCAACGTGGGCCATCGCCAAGCGGCCAGTCGCCGTAGTAGGCGTTTCGCGGTTCAATTAAGCGCTGACAGCACGGACGCCAGTCACGGTATCCGGGTCACCGGGACGGTGAGATAGCCTGCAGCACATCGTTGAACACGCCGTACTGCAACTTGAATGCCTGCGGGCTGTAGTCCTGGTAGTAGCCTGCCGTCACGGCAACGACGAGATCGAGCTCGGGCACGATGCGGATCGATTGCCCGCCTCGACCGAGCGCACCGATCCAGCGAACTATTCGTCGGTGCGCAGCGGCATGGCCGCTCCACCAAAGGTAGCCGTAGTCCTGATCGTCCGTTGCCTTGATGAGCGACGCGGTGGAAGCTTCGATCCAGCCCTTCGACACGATCTGGCGTCCATCCCAGCGCCCGCCCGCTAGCACGAGCTGTCCGATCTTTGCCATGTCCCGTGGACGCATGCGAAGGCCTCCGCCGGCGTCGCTGTCTCTGCCCATTCGGCTCCATTCTTCGCCCGAGATGCCCAGGGGCTCCAGCAGGCTCGCTCGCGCGAACTCGTCGAGCGGTTTGCCGGTGGCCCGATGCAGGATCGCTGATACAAGCGCCAGCGCGCCGGTACTGTAGAAGAACTGCTGCCCAGCCGCCGCCACAGTTCGGCGCGTGAGCACATAGCGGCACGGATCTCCCGAAAAATACATGCGCGTTTCGTCGTTCGCGAGATCGCCGGTCGCGGGCGTTGACTCGATCCATTCGAGACCGAGCGTCATGCTTAGCGCGTGCCGCAGCAACAGGCGATCCGATTCTGGCGTTCGCAGGTCTGCGAGTTCGGGGAAGAAGCTAAGGATCGGCTCGTCGATGTCATGGATCAGCCCCCGGTCGATCGCAATGCCGACGGCGAGCGACGCGACGCTCTTCGTCGCCGACTTCATTGCATGGCGCGTGTTGGCGTCGAAGACGATGTTCTCCACGCGGCTGCCGAAAAAGCTGGTCGGCACCTGATCGCTGCCTTGCAGGTAGCGCTCGAAGACGAGCTTGCCGCGATGCACGACGAGCACGGCGTGGATGTTCGCGCGCGAAGCCGCAAGCCGATCGGCCATCTTGCTCAGCGCGATGGTGTCAACGAGCTTGTCGTCGCCCGCGGCGATGTTCCAGCCATCGTCTCGCGAGGTTTTCGCGGCGAAGCCTTCGATCGAATGGGTGCACCCTGCCCCGCCGAGTGAGGCGAGCGCAGTGCCAACAAGAACGAACTCACGGCGTTTCATGACACGTCGACGGCGGAAGGTGCATTGATGCTAAGCGGCGAAGGCTGCGCGCGTCAATCGCCTACTCCTCCGAGTTAGCGATCCCACACCTCTTGAATGAGGATAGAGCATCGCCGAAGCAGCCTTTCGCGATTGGCCGCTTGTGGCCGCACGGGAAGTCTGCGCAAAGGGCCGAAAGCGGATGTGCGACGCTCTCGAAAGCGGACGCTTAGGATTCCGCCGGATTCCCTTGAGCCTTACATTCAAGTAGGTCTCGCTGGCAATCCTGCTGCTGCGTTTCACCGGGAGAGCATGGCGGGCGCATCTCGCATCGAAGGTCGAGCTTACTCCTGGCTCAACCTATGCCATAAGACATGCAAGGTTTGATCGTTTGACAGTCGCTTGCTGAGCCTCATCCGCCATGAAAAATTTACGCCACCTTCTTGTTCTTTTCGCCGCGGTCGCATGCACCCACATTGGCGCTCAAACAACGGGCGCCGCATCGCATGGATCCATTTCTGAATCCAATGCCGCCGTGTTCAAAGCTTGCGCCGTCGCCCCGACAGCGAATGGAGCGTGCCCGCTCGATGCGGTCTTTGGGCTCTTCAAGCTCGCGCTCAACAACGACGTGCTGGACTTCAAGGTTTCGAACACCGTGCCACGGGCGATCAACCAAAACTACGGTTGGATCCTGAAACTCAACCAGAAATCTGGCAAGGTCCGCGTTCTCGAACGCGTGACATTGCCGGAAACCCCGAAGACGTGGGGCAGCGGTGGCCAGCCTTACGGTACGTCGGCTGATCGCAAGACTATTTCGCTGGACGTGACCCTGACCATCTACGACGGCACCATTTCGAAGTCTTGGGACGTGGCCGATGGCGATCCTGCCGGCCACTACCTGATCAGCGCCTACGTCGAAGACTCCGCTCCGGTGCAGTTCGAGTTTGATGTCATCGATCCAAAATGACCAACTGCCGTAGACCTGTGGGTTGAACTCGTTGCGGCTGCCTGCCTCAGCTTCGAACGTCGGCCGCGAGGGAGCGCTCCTAGCCAAATTCTGCCGCACAGCAGTGGCGCCGAGAGGCCCAAGACGGTCAACAACCCAGTCCATTTCCGTTCGCTACCCGGCGCGGGCACGGCAGGCGGGATTCAGTTGATGATCTCTCCCATGCCAACGCGTACGCGCTCCCTGAGCTGCCGGATGTACTCCGGATCGAAGGATTCCCAGGTCTCCAGTTCGCCGACGATCCGAAGCGGCTCCCGGCTGCGGTACGAGCGTGTGGGATTGCCCGGAAACTTCTTGTCGGTGACGTTGGGGTCGTCTTCGTAAGCGCCCGTGGGTTCGACGATGTAGACGCGGCCACGGCCGTCGCCCCTCGCCATTTCGGCAGCCAGCCCGGCGCCCTTGGGCCAGGCGGTGAAGTAGATGTGGTTCATGACGACGCGGCCGTCGTAGTTTGACCGAAAGCCGGCCGTGAGCAGATCGCCCACCTGAAGGTCCGCCCGCGTACCGTGGAAGTAGGGGCCGGCGTCCAAGATAGCCATCGCAGCTCGCTCCCCTGCAGAAAGGAAAAGCCGCGGAGTCTACTCGTGTCGATCTTCACGGAAGCCGTCTCGCGTGAAGTCCGATCCAGGCCTGGGTATGCCCCTACACCCCACGGCCTCATCCCCGATGCTGGAACAATGCCTCCACCATGGACGGCCTCGATCTCATCAAAACATTCCGTGAAGTCGCGTTCCGGCGCAGCTTCTCCCGCGCGGCGATCTCGCTGGGCATGTCGAAAGCCACGGTGAGCCGCTATGTGGCGGAGCTCGAAACCCGCAGCGGCGTGCGCCTGCTGAACCGCTCCACCCGCTCCCTGAGCCTCACCGATGCCGGCCAGGTGCTGCTCGACCGCAGCACGCAGCTGGTGACGATGGCCGAGAACACCCTCAACGACCTGCAGGCCCACGGCTCGCATCCGCGCGGGCGGTTGCGCATGAGCGCGCCGCACGGGCTTATCGCCGGCTGGCTCTCGGATGTGATCGCCGGGTTCATCAAGCTCTACCCCGACGTGTACGTGAGCCTGGTGTTCACCAACGACAACCTCGACCTGATCGAGGAAGGCATCGACATCCACCTGACGGGCGGGCGCATCGACGACATGAACCTGATCGTGCGCCGGCTGGTGCAGTTCGACATGGTGGTCTGCGCCACGCCAGGCTACTGGGCCCAGCGCGGCATGCCGCAGACGCCCGAAGACCTGGGGCGGCACGATGTGCTGAGCTTTTCGGCGAAGCCGACCACTCACCTGCCCTTCGAGACCGATGGCAAGCCGTACGACGTGCCCGTGCACAGCCGCATGGAAGCCAACGACGCCGTGGCGCTGATCGAACTGGCGCTGCGGGGCGTGGGCGTGGCCTATGTGCCCGAGCCGCTGGCGCAGTCGCACCTGGAGCGCGGGGCACTGGTGCCGGTGCTGCGCGAGCACATGCCGCGCGAGCACTGGCTGTATGCCGCGTACTCGCAACGCCGCCACAACAGCGCCGCGATGCGCGCCATGCTCGACTTCCTGGAGCAATCGATGGGCGCGCTGGCCGAAGGCCCGGCGCTGCCACCACAGCAGCCCGTACACATGGCGCCGACTACATGCGCCCTTTCCAGGGCACCAGACGTCGCTCGAGCCACCGCATCAGCAGGTCGAACAGATAAGCAACCACCCCGATGACGATGATGCCCATGATGACGATGTCGGTGCGCAGGAAGTTCGACGCGTTCAGCACCATCTGACCCAGCCCCATGTTGGCCGCCACCATCTCGGCGGCCACCAGCGTAGTCCAGCCGAAGCCGATGGCGATGCGCATGCCCACCAGAATGTCGGGCAACGCCGACGGCAATATCACGTGGCGGATCACCTGCATGTAGCTCGCGCCCATCGAGTAGGCCGCGTTGATCTGCTCCTGTGAGGCACTGCGCATGCCCGAGCGCGCAGCCAGCGCCAGCGGCGCGAAGCAACTCAGGAAGATGAGCAGCACCTTCGGCAGCTCGTCGATGCCAAACCAGATGATGATGAGCGGCAGGTACGCCAGCGGCGGCAGCGGCCGGTAGAACTCCAGCGGCGGATCGAAGATGCCGCGCCAGAAGCGGCTCATGCCCATCGCGATGCCCACCGGAATCGCCGTGGCGCAGGCCAGGAAGAAGGCAGAGAACACGCGGAACATGCTGGCAAGAAAATGCTGCCACAGCGGCTTGTCGTTGGCCTGGCCGGTGAGATATTCGTAGAACTGCTGGAACACCGCCTGCGGCGTGGGCAGGAACAGCGGCTTGACCCAACCCATGTTGGTGACGATGAACCACAGCGCCACCAGCGCCACTACGGTGACGATGCTGATGGTCACGCTCGAGCCTTCGCCCGGCACCTTGAAGGCGCTGGTCTTGAGCTTGGCGCCTGCTGCTGGTGCGGGCGATGCGGCGGGTTTGGAAGGCGGTGGCGTCATGGCGACGGGGGATGCGATCGACACCTCAGACATGGGCAACCTCGCGATGATGAATGATCGACAGCACTTCTTCACGCATGCGGATGAATTCGGGCTCGGATTTCACCTTGCGCGAATCGCCGTGCGACAGGTACTGGCGAGAGAAAGGCACGTCGTCGTAGACGTGCGAGATGCGCCCGGGGCTCGGGCTCATCACGATGAGCCGCGTGGCGAGAAACAGCGCCTCTTCCACCGAGTGGGTGATGAAGAACACCATCTTGTTCGACTTGGACCAGGCCTGTAGAAGAATCTCCTGCACCTGTTCGCGCGTGAAGGCATCGAGCGCGCCCATGGGTTCGTCCATGAGCAGCACGGCGGGGTCGCTGGCGAGTGCGCGCGCAATGCCTACGCGCTGCTGCATGCCGCCGGAGAGTTCGTACACGGCGCGGTCGGCGTATTTCTGCAGGCCAACGAGGCCCAGCTTTTCTTCGGCGATGCGGTCGCGTTCGGCCTTGCCCACTCCCCCCAGCCGCAGGCCGAGTGCCACGTTGTCGCGCACGTTGAGCCAGGGCATCAGCGCATGCTTCTGGAATACCACGCCGCGGTCGGCGCCGGGGCCGACTACCGGTTTGCCGTCCAGCAGGATCTCGCCGGTCGAAGGTGGCAGGAAGCCAGCGATGCTGTTGAGCAGCGTGGTCTTGCCGCAGCCCGAGGCACCTAGCGCTACGACGAAGTCGCCGTCATGCATCGTCAGGTTGACGGGGGCCAGCGCCTGCAGCGTGCCGCCCTTTACCGCGTAGTTGACCGTCAGGTCTCGGATGTCTAGCGTGGGCATTTCAGATCTCCGTTTTCTGTTCGTCTGTTCGTTTGTTCGGGGGGCGTGCGAATGACACCGGGTACTCCCCTCCGCGAATGTCCCCCGCCTTCGGCTCCTCCTTTATTTCGCTGCGGGGAGCACCCGATGCCATTCGCACATGGACGCTGCCGTTGTGCCGGCCGATCAAACGCTGCGTCCATCGATCACGCCGTCGGCGTGAGCGCCCCCTACTTGCCCATCGCCTTCTCAACGTAGGTAGTAGTGACGAACGCGCCGTAATCAGGCTTTACCTCCTGCACCCGCCCCTGCTCCTTCAGGAAGGCCGCCGTGTTAGCCATCGCCTTGGCAGCACCACCGCCCAGCCACGTCGGCGAAACCTGCTCAGCCATCGTCGGGAAGGTGTACAGCGCCATGGCCGCGCCAACGTCCTTCGGGTCGGCCTTGGTCCACTTGGCCATGGCCTTGGTCTGCGGTGAGTCGGGCGTCCAGCTCTTGCCCGTTGCCTTGTATTCCTCGTTCGCGCGGTTGAGCGCCTTCACGAAGGCGATCATGAAGGGCTCGTTGGCGGCTGCCCACTTGGCGTTGACCACGATGCCCTCGAAGGTGGGCGCACCGCGCTTGCCGATGCTGCCCGATGTGGCGATGGTCTTGCCGCTCGCCTTGATCTTGGAGAGCACCGGGTCCCAGATGAAGGTGGCGTCGATGTCGCCGCGCTCCCATGCAGCCGCGATCTCCGGCGGGCGCATGTTCATCACGTTCACGCTCTTGGGGTCGACGCCGTCCATCTTCATGCCGGCCATGAGCTGGTAGTGCGCGGTCGACACGAAGGGCGTGGCCACTTTCTTGCCGGCCAGGTCCTTCATGCTGTTGATGCCCGATGCATTGCGCGCGATGAGCGCTTCCGCATTCGCGATGTCGGCGGAGATCCAGAACAGCTTGATGTCCTGCCCCTGGCTGGCCGCGGCCGTCAGCGGGCTGGAGCCGGTTTCACCCATCTGCACGTCGCCTGAAGCCATCGCGCGGATCACGTCGCCGCCGCCCGCGAACATGCGCCAGTTGATCTTGTAGCCCGTGGCCTTTTCGACCTCGCCGGACTCCATGACGAGGCGCAGCGGCACCAGCATGTCCTGGTGGGCGAAGGTGACTTCCTTGGCCTGCTGTGCGGAAGCGGTGCCGCACAAGGCTGCCAGCGTGGCGGCCAGCACGGCGAGTTGCAGGGGGAGACGGCGGGACATGGTCATCGGGTTTCTCCAGTAGGTGAATCTCGCAGCGACTTTGCACGCATCGCATCCAGCCAGGAAGTACCAGCACCGGGGCGGGCATGGAGCCAGCCGATGGGTGAATACCCTTGTTCTGGTGCACATGGCACTCAGACGGGGCGTTGCCTCTCCCGAGCTCTTCAGTCGATCAGTGGGTCCGTCCGCCCGCTGGCCGCTTCTCGCCGCGCGCCAGGGCCAGTTCTTCCACCGCTATTCCCAAGGCCCGGATCCCCGCCGGAATCTGCGAGGCCGCAATGGACGACAGTCGCAGCCGGAAGAAGGGACACGGATACGGCGGCTTCGCAAAGAACACATCGCCCGCCTCGATCAACACCCCATGGTTGCGCGCCATCAGCGACAGCTCCGTGGCATCTACCCAGGTCGGCGCCTGCACCCAGATCGAAGCCCCGCCAGAAGGCAGCCGGAACTCGAAATCGGGCAGATGGTCCCGCAGCGCCTGGGCAGCCAGGGCAAGCCGTTCCTGCATCGCGTGGTTCACCCGCCGCGCATGCGACTCGTGGTGCCCCAGCGAGAGAAACAGCGCATATGCATGCTGCAGGAATGCGCTCGGGTGCCGCACCATCGCATGCCTAATTACGCGCAGCTCCTTGATGAGCGCACGCGGCGCCACGATAAAGCCCAACCGCAGGGCCGGCGACAGGCTCTTCGACACCGACCCCACGTAGATCACCCGCCCCGTCTTGTCCAGGCTCTTGAGCGCGGGCATCGGTGTGCCTTCGTACAGGTTCTCCGCCTCGTAGTCGTCCTCGATGATCACGAAGTCCTGCAGCTCGGCCTTGCGCAGCAGCCACTGGCGACGTTCGAGACTCAGCGTCGCGGTTGTGGGGCTCTGGTGCGAGGGCGTGACGAAAAGATAGTCCGCCGCGGGCAGCGCATCGACCACCAGCCCGTCTTCGTCGACATCCACATCCACCCACTTGGGCTGCCGCAGCGAGAAGCTGTTGCGCGCATGCGGATGGCCCGGCTCTTCCAGCCCCACTCGCGTCTGCTCGTCGAACAGCGCCTCGGCCAGCAGGTAATAGGCGTGCTGCGCGCCCATGGTCACCAGGATCTCTTCCTTCAGCGCGAACACGCCGCGCTTGGGCAACAACCGCGTGCGGATCTGCTCGATCAGGTCGGGCACGTCGTCGGTCTCGAAGTCGGGCGTCCAGTGCGGCAGCTGCGAGCGCGCCAGGCTGCGCGCGCAGCACTCGCGGAAGTCTTCGGTGGGAAAGAGCTGCGGGTCGTAGTTGCCGTAGACAAAAGGGTACGGATAGTCGCGCCACCGGTCAGGCTTCGACAGCGTGGGCTTGTCGACCAGCGAGCGCAGCACGCGACCCGACCAGTCGGGCGGCTGGCTCGCCTGCCCGCTGCGGCCCACCAGCGGCTCGGCATGCACAGCTGAAAGCGGACGGGCATCGTGCGCCACGAACACGCCGCTGCGCGGACGCGCTTCCAGAAAGCCTTCGTCAATGAGCTGCAGGTAGGCCGAGGTGACTGTGTTGCGGCTCAGCCCCAGCAACGCGGCAAGCTCGCGCGACGAAGGCAGCGGCGCGCCTGGCGCCAGGTGCTCTTCAAGAATGGCCTGCACCACGGCGGCGCGCAAACGGGCCTGCAGCGGCAGCGCCGGTTGATCGGGCAGCGCGAAGAGCTGCGCCCACTGGGTGGCTCGCGGATTCGGGGGCATGGTGCGCCGCAGTTTAGGGCAGCGCACACGGTTCGTGGTGCTCTGGCTCGGTCGAATCCTCCCAACTGGCCCTATCGCGTCGGCAGGCGGCTGCCTACTCTTGCCGCATCAATTTCCGGAGTTCCCGCGTGACCGCAATGCCTTCCACTTCAGTGACCACCGACACCCTTGCCGCCTTCAGCGACGCCTGGAACCGCCACGACATCGACGCCCTCATGAGCTTCATGACGGCCGACTGCATCTTCCAGACCGCCGCCGGCCCCGACGCCTGCGGCACCCGCCACGTTGGCACCGAGGCGGTGCGCAAGGCCTTCGCCGCGGCATGGCAGGCCGTGCCCGATGCGCAATGGATCAACGGCCAGCACTTCGTGCACGGCGACTTCGGCACCTCGCAGTGGACCTTCACCGGCACCGCCGCTGACGGCAGCCGCATCGAGACCGACGGCATCGACGTCTTCACCTTCAAGGGCGGAAAGATCCACCTGAAGAACGTGTTTCGCAAAGCACGCCCGAACCTGCCGGCCGCGAAGTAAGGCACGCACGCCTCGGCCCACTTCTTTCCGGCCCTCTTCTTCCCCTTCTCCTGGAGCCCTTCATGACCATGACAGGCACCGTACAGTTCGCCTCCGCCACGGCCACCGCCAGCGCGGCCATCGACGCCGCCGCGTTCGAGCAACAGCCGCCGCAGGCCCCCTTCCGCCCCTACGACCCGCAGTACGACCCGCTGCGCGCCCCCGACCCCGGCGCAGGCCGCGCCTACGCGCCCACCTGGTGGGTGGCCAGCGCCGGCGAGCCGCCGGAAGACGACGGCCCGCTGCTGCGCGACATCGATGTAGACGTGGCCATCATCGGCTCGGGCGCCACCGGCATGTCGACCGCGCTCTACCTCGCGCAAGAACACGGCATCTGCGCCACCGTGCTCGAAGCCAACCAGGCCGCATGGGGCTGCTCCAGCCGCAGCGGCGGCCAGGGCCAGAACGCGAGCGGCCGGCTCAAGCGCTCGCAGTGGATCGAACGCTGGGGCCTCGACACCGCCAAGCGGCTCGACGCCGAGATCCGCAGCGGCTTCGAGAACTTCCGCCACCTCACCACGCAGATCGACTGCGACGCCTACGACGGCGGCCATCTCTACCTCGCGCACCGCCCCGAAAAGCTCGCCGGCCTCGACGCCGAAGCACGGCTCATGCGCGAGAAGTTCGGCTACGCCACCCGCATGATGAGCGCCGAGGAAGTGCGCCACGACTACTGCGACGAGCGCGAGACTGTCGGCGCGATGTACGAGGCCGAAGGCGTGGGCATCCACCCGCTGAAGTTCACCTTCGGCCTGATGCGGCGCGCCCGCGCGCTGGGCGTGACGGTGCACACATCCAGCCCGGTGCAGGGCTGGCAGACCATCGACGGCGTGCACCATCTGCAGACGCCGGCCGGCGTGGTGCGCGCGCGCCGCGTGGCGGTGTGCACCGGCGGCTACACGGGGCAGGCGCTCAACCCGCTGCTGAAGAACCGGATCATGCCGATCCTGTCGAACTCGGTGGTCACTCGTCCGCTCACCGATGCCGAGCTGCAAGCCACCAACTTCAAGTCGCAGACCTTCCTGACCGACACGCGCACGCTGCGCTTCTATTACCGGCTGCTCAAGGGCAACCGGCTGCAGATAGGCAGCCGCAGCGCGGTGAGCGGCGCCGACGCCGAAGGCCCGGTGCACCTGAAGCTGCTCACCGACGCCATCGCGCGCAAGTTCCCGCCGCTGGCAGGCATCCGCATCGACTACTCGTGGTGGGGCTGGGTCGACATGAGCCACGACATGATGCCGCGCATCACGCAGCCCGATACCGGCAAGAAGATCTGGTACGCAGTGGGGTACGGCGGCAACGGCGTGTCGTTCTCGACCTGGGCAGGCAAGCGGCTGGCCGAGCGCGTGGCCGGCAAGGACTCGGGCAAGGACGTGTTCGAGCTGCCCATCTACCGCTCGCCGCTGCCCTTTCCCAACGTGCTGGGGGTGGTCGAGTCGCGCGCGTTCGCGCCGTTCCGGCGCATCGGCCAGCGCATGCTCTACAAGTGGTACTGGCTGCGCGACGAGAAGTAGGCGCACCGCCTGCGCGCATTCACCGAAGTGGCGCACGCCCCTGCTGCACAACGGGGCAAACCCGCCCCTTCTGGCCCTGTGAGTCGTGCCGCGTTGGCTCTTCGCCGGTGTGTACCAAGCGCCTATCTTCGACACAAGGTCTTCGCGTTGGCGTTGGCCGAATCCGATTGCCTGTGTCGAACTCTCCGAGGTCTTGTCATGCAGCTCCCGCTTTCCCTTTTCACGCGCCGCACCACACTGCTTTCCGCCGCGCTCCTGGCCGCGAGCACTCTGCTCCCGCAGCCCGCCTCCGCGGCCGATGAGCCCAAGCGCGGCGGCACGCTGGTCATCGGCAGCACGCAGACACCCCGGCACCTGAACGGCGCGGTGCAGTCGGGCATTGCCACCGCCCTGCCCTCGACACAGATCTTCGCGAGCCCGCTGCGCTTCGACGACAAGTGGAACCCGCAGCCCTACCTTGCAGAGTCGTGGAAGCTGGCCGACGACGGCAAGTCGCTCACGCTCAAGCTGCGCAAAGACGCTGTGTTCCATGACGGCAAGCCCGTCACCTCGGCCGACGTGGCCTTCTCCATCATGGCCATCAAGGCCAACCACCCGTTCACCACCATGCTCGGCCCGGTCGAGAAGGTGGAAACGCCCGATGCGTACACAGCCATCATCCGCATGAGCGTGCCGCACCCGGCCATCGTGCTTGCGATGTCGCCGGCGCTGTGCCCCATTCTTCCCAAGCACATCTACGGCGATGGGCAAGACCTGAAGAACCACCCGCGCAACACCACCGACGTGATCGGCTCGGGGCCCTTCCGCGTGACGGAGTTCAAGCCCGCGCAGCGCATCGTGCTCGAGCGCTTCGACAAGTTCTTCCTGCCCGGCAAGCCTTATCTCGACAAGATCATCGTCAACGTCACGCCCGACATGGCGAGCCTGGTGCTCGGGCTGGAGCGCGGCGACATCCAGATGCTGCCCTTCGCCACGCTGCCCACCGACCTGAAGCGCTTCGCGAACGACCCCAGGGTGTCGCTCACGCCCAAGGGCTATGACGGCATCGGCCCGCTCAACTGGCTGGCCTTCAACACCGCGAAGAAGCCGCTGTCGGACGTGCAGGTGCGCAAGGCCATCGCCACGTCCATCGACAAGAACTTCATCACCAAGGCGCTGATGGGCGGCTTTGCCACCGTGTCCGACGGCCCGCTGGTGGCCAGCAGCCCCTTTGCCGTGCCCGACCTCGTGCGCTACCCGCTCGACCTCAAAAAGGCCGGCGAAATGCTCGACGCCGCGGGCTACAAGGCAGGCGCGGGCGGCGAGCGCTTCAAGCTCACCATCGACTACCTGCCCGGCGGCGACGACCAGCAGAAGAACGTGGCCGAGTACATCCGCGGCCAGCTCAAGAAAGTGGGCATCACGGTGGAGGTGCGCGCCTCGGCCGACTTCCCGGCCTGGGCCAAGCGCCTGGCCTCGCACGACTTCGACATGTCGATGGACGCGGTGTTCAACTGGGGCGACCCGATCATCGGCGTGCACCGCACCTACCTGTCGACCAACATCAAGCCCATCGTCTGGACCAACACGCAGTCGTACGCCAACCCGAAGGTCGACGAGCTGCTCAACACAGCCGGCGGCCTGATCGATCCGACACAGCGCAAGGCCTACTACGCGACCTTCCAGAAGATCGTGACCGATGAGCTGCCCATCGAGTTCATCAACCAGGTGCCGTATCACACCATCACCAGCAAGAAGGTGGGCAACGTGCCGACCACCATCTGGGGGCCGCTGTCGCCGCTCGACGAGGTGTATCTCAAGTAAGGCGGGCACGACATGGGCACGCTTCGCTACACCGCCTCGCGACTGCTTCAGGCCCTGGGCCTGGTGCTCGCGGTGGTGGTGCTCAATTTCGTGCTGGTGCACGCGGCGCCGGGCGACCCGGTGGAAACCATTGCCGGCGCCAGCGGCGGCATGTCGCCCGAGCTGATGGCGCAACTGCGCACGCAGTACGGGCTCGACAAGTCGCTGCCGGTGCAGCTCGGCGTGTACCTGGGCAAGGTGGCGCAGGGCGACCTGGGCTACTCGTACTTCTTCAACCTGCCGGTGACGAGCATGATCGCCGAGCGCGTGCCGGCCACGCTGCTGCTGGTGCTCAGTTCAGTGCTGCTGGCTTTCTTCGTGGGCACTGCCCTGGGCGTGCTGTCGTCGCGCAGGCCGAATGGGCTGCTCTCGCAGTTCATCACCGTGCTGTCGCTGGTGGGCTTCGCCGCGCCAGTGTTCTGGCTGGGGATCATGCTGGTGATCCTGCTGGCATCGGTGTTTCCGATTCTTCCTGTCGCGGGCATGCGCTCCATCGACTCGACGGGCACCGGCGGCTTCGCGGACATGCTCGACGTGGCACAGCACCTGGTGCTGCCCACGCTCACGCTGAGCCTGGTGTACCTGGCGCAATACAGCCGGCTTGCGCGCTCGTCGATGCTCGACGTGCTGGGCTCCGACTTCATCCGCACCGCACGCGCAAAAGGTCTGGCCGACCGCGTGGTGCTCTACAAGCATGCGCTGCGCAACGCGCTGCTGCCGGTGGTCACGGTGCTGGGGCTGCAGTTCGGCAACGTGCTGGCCGGCGCCATTCTGGTGGAGACGGTGTTCAACTGGCCGGGCCTCGGCCGGCTGGCCTTCGAGTCGGTGCTGCGGCGCGACTACCCGACCATTCTTGGCGTGCTGCTGTTCTCTTCCATCGTAGTGGTGGTGATGAACCAGCTCACCGACCTGTGCTACCGCTTCATCGATCCACGGATCAAGGCCTCATGAGCAAGGTGATCACGATGCCTACCGTTGCTGCCGCATCTTCCAAGGCCCAGGCAAAGCCCGCCCTTCGCGTCGAGCACCCGGGCGTGGAAGCGATGCGCATGTTCCTGCGCAACCCTGCGGCCATCGCCGGCATGGCGATGCTGCTGATCGTGCTGCTCGTGGCCATTGCCGGGCCATGGGTCTACCCGGCCGACCCGTTCGAGATCAAGGCCGCGCCGCTTACGCCGCCCTTCAGCGAAGACGCCTGGCTCGGCAGCGACTATCTGGGCCGCGACGTGCTCACCGCGCTGATCTACGGCGGGCGCGCCACGCTGCTGGTGGGTGCGGTGGCCGCGTTGCTCTCGGTGCTGATCGGCATCACGCTCGGCGCCTTCGCGGGCTACTACGGCGGCAAGGTCGATGCGGCGCTGATGAAGCTGACCGAGTTCTTCCAGGTGCTGCCCGCGCTGCTGTTTGCGATGGTGGTGGTAACGCTGTTCTCGCCCACGCTGGTAACGGTGACGCTGGCCATCGGCATCGTGAGCTGGACCGGCACCGCGCGGCTCACGCGCGCCGAGTTCATGAAATTTCGCGGACTTGAGTTCGTGCGGGCCGAGCGTGCCATCGGCGCACGCGATGCGCGCATCATCTGGAAGGTGATCTTGCCGAATGCGCTGCCGCCGCTGGTGGTGTCGGCCACGCTGGCCATCGGCGCGGCGATTCTGTTCGAGGCGGGCCTGTCCTTCCTCGGGCTGGGCGACCCGAACCAGATGAGCTGGGGGCTGATGATCGGCTCCAGCCGGCAGTACGTGCTCTCATGCTGGTGGGCCGTGGCCTTTCCCGGCGCGGCGATCTTCGTGACCGTGCTGGCCGTGAGCCTGATCGGCGATGGCCTGAACGATGCCCTCAACCCGAAGCTGAGGGAACGCTGATGACGAACGACGACGCACTGCTGCGCGTGCAGAACCTGCACGTCGAGTTCAAGACCCGCCGCGGCCAGGCGCTGGTTCTCAACGGAGTCGACTTCGAGATCCGCGCCGGCGAAACGCTGTGCGTGGTTGGCGAATCGGGCTGCGGCAAGAGCATGACCGCGCTGGCGCTGCTGCGGCTCATTCCCTCGCCGCCGGGCCGCATCCGCGACGGTCGGGTGTTGTTCCAGGGCGAAGACCTGGTGCAGGCCACCGACGCACGCATGCGTGAGGTGCGCGGCAACCGCATCTCGATGATCTTCCAGGAGCCGATGACATCGCTGAACCCGGTGTTCACCGTGGGCGACCAGATCGGCGAATCGCTTCAGCTGCATGCGGGCATGAACGCACGTGCAGCGAGGCAGCGCGCCATCGAGATGCTGCAGCAGGTGGGCATTCCGGCACCCGAGCGGCGCGTGGACGAGTACCCGCACCAGCTCTCCGGCGGCATGCGCCAGCGCGTGATGATCGCGATGGCGCTGGCCTGCCGCCCCGACATCCTCATCGCCGACGAACCCACCACCGCGCTCGACGTGACGGTGCAGGCGCAGATCTTCGACCTGCTGCGCGAACTGCAACGCGAGAAAGGCACGGCCATCATGCTCATCACGCACGACATGGGCGCAGTCGCCGAGATGGCCGACCGCGTGATGGTGATGTACGCGGGCCGCGTCATCGAGCAGGGCACGACCGAGCAGGTGCTGTCGGAGCCCGGCCATCCCTACACGCGCGGGTTGATCGATTGCCTGCCCGAACTAGGCAGCAGCGCAGCGTACGACGACGATGCCAGAGAAGACCTGGCCGAGATCGCAGGCGTGGTGCCATCGATATGGGAGCTGGGCACGGGCTGCGCGTTTCGCGAACGCTGCCCGCGCGCAATGGAGCGCTGCGCCGTCGAGGTGCCGCCGATGTTCGCGCTGCACGGCAATGTGGCCGCCGGCGTGCCGCACGGCGCGGCCTGCTGGCTGCATGCCGAAGCGCTCGACCAACGCGAAAGAGAGGCCGCATGACATTCATCGGCAAGACCGACACGCTGCTTTCGGTCGACGACCTGAAGGTGCACTTTCCGCGCGGCAAGGCCGGCTGGGGCCGCACGCCCGAAGTAGTGAAGGCGGTGGACGGCGTCTCTTTCGAGGTCCGACGTGGCAGCACGCTCGCGGTGGTCGGCGAATCAGGCTCGGGCAAGACCACGACCGCGCTTGCGGTGATGCGGCTGTCGCCCGTTACCTCGGGCCGCATGCAGCTGGGCGACACCGACCTGGGCGCGCTGCAGGGCGAAGCATTGCGGCAGGCGCGCACGCGCATGCAGATCATTTTTCAGGACCCGTTCTCCTCGCTCAATCCACGTGAGCGGGCTGGCGCTGCGGTGCGTGCGCCGCTCGACCTGATGCGGGTGGGCACGCCGGAAGAACGCACGCGCCGCGTGGCCGAGCTGTTCGAGGCGGTGGGCTTGCGGCCCGAGCAGCAGCACCTGTTTCCGCACCAGTTCTCGGGCGGGCAGCGCCAGCGCATCAACATTGCGCGGGCGCTGGCCACCAACCCGGAGCTGGTGGTGTGCGACGAACCGGTGTCGGCGCTCGACATCGCCATTCGCGCACAGATACTGAACCTGCTCGCCCGGCTGCAGCGCGAGCTGGGCCTGACCTACCTCTTCATCTCGCACGACATGGCGGTGGTGGAGCACATCTGCGACGACATCGCCGTGATGTACCTCGGCCAGATCGTCGAGCGCGCGCCGCGGCGCAGTTTCTTCGCGCGGCCGCTGCACCCGTACAGCGTGGCGCTGATGTCGGCCGTGCCCACGGTAAGCGGCGGGCGGCGGCGCGCGGCAAACCGCATCAAACTCAGCGGCGATCCGCCGAGCCCCATCAACCCGCCGCAAGGCTGCCGCTTTGCAGGCCGCTGCCCGGTGGCGGAGCCGGCCTGCGCGGCCGAACTGCCGCCGCTGCGCGAAGTCGCGCCCGATCATTGGGTACGCTGCAGGCGCGTCGATGTCATCGACGGCTTGCCGCGCCCTCCTCTTTCGATTCCCACATCGCCATGAGCACCAGCAACACCACCGTCTACCCCGCCCGCAAGATCATCACCATGAACCCCATGCAGCCGCATGCCACTCACGTGGCGGTGCGCGACGGCCGCGTGCTTGCCGTCGGTGCGCTGGCGGACATTCAGGGCTGGGGCCCCTTCACGCTCGACGAGCGCTTTGCCGGCAAGGTGCTGATGCCCGGCCTCGTCGAAGGCCACTGCCACCTGAAGGAAGGCAGCATGTGGGACTGGACGTACCTCGGCTGGTTCGACCGCCGCGACCCCGAAGGCAAGGTGTGGAGCGGCTTGCGCTCAATGGACGAGGTGGTCGCTCGCCTGACCGAAGTGGCCGCGAAGATGACGGCCGACGGCGTACCCGACACCCGGCCGCTCATCGCCTGGGGGTTCGATCCCATCTACTTCGGCGGCGAGCGCATGACGGTGCAACACGTCGACCGCGCGAGCAGCACACGACCCATCGTCATCGGCCACGCCAACGGCCACCTGATGAACGTCAACAGCGCGATGCTGAACATCGCCGAGATCACGCGCGACAACGAGGTCGAAGGCGTGGTCAAGTTCGCGAATGGCGCCAACGAAGGCGAGCCCACCGGAGAGCTGCAGGAGCCGGCCGCCATGTTCCTGGTGCTGCGCAAGATCGGCAACGCCGGCCTGCTCGCGCCGATGACCGAAGCCGGCGTGCGCTCTTTCGCGCGGCTGGCCTGCCTGCAGGGCGTGACCACCGCGACCGACCTCGTCAACAAGCTCACGCCTGAAGACTGCGGCGTGCTGGAGGTGGTGACGCAGGACGACGGCTTCGGTGTGCGCATATTGCCCGCGTTCCAGGCCTTCCACGGTACGCACGGCGCTGCACAGGGCGCGGAGCATGTGAAGGGCCTGATGCCGCGCAACACCGACCGACTTCGCTACGGCCTCGTGAAGATGATGCTCGACGGCTCCATCCAGGGCTTCTCGGCGCGGTTGCGCTGGCCAGGGCATTTCAACGGCGCGCCCAACGGCATCTGGGTGACCGCGCCCGCGCAGTACGAAGCCGACTTCGAGACCTATCACCGCGCCGGGCTCACCATCCACACGCACACCAACGGCGACGAGGCCAGCGAGGTTGCCATCGACGCCATCGGCCGCGTTCTCGCGCGCGCGCCGCGCCCCGACCACCGCCACACGCTACAGCACGGCCAGATGATCGACGCGCCGCTGTTCCGCCGCATGGCATCGCTGGGCCTGTGCGCCAACCTGTTCGCCAACCACATCTGGTACTGGGGCGACCAGCACTACGAAATGACCATGGGCCCCGACCGCGCCAACCGGCTCGACGCCTGCGGCAGCGCGCTGGCGGCGGGCGTGCCGCTGGCCATCCACTCCGATGCACCCGTCACGCCGCTCGGGCCGCTCTTCACCGCATGGTGCGCCGTGAACCGCATCACGCCCAAGGGCCGGCTGCTGGGCGAGGCCGAGCGCATCAGCGTGCCGCAGGCATTGCGCGCCATCACGCTAGGCGCAGCATGGACGCTGAAGCTCGACGGCGAGATCGGCAGTATCGAATGCGGCAAGCGCGCCGACTTCTGCGTGCTGGAAGACGACCCACTGGAGATGGACCCGATGGCTCTGAAGGATGCACGCGTGTGGGGCACGGTGCTGTCGGGCCGCGTGTTCGAGGCGCAAAGAGCTTGAAGGCCACATGACGCCGAAGAAGAAGCGCTTGCCGCTCACGGTCATCGGCGGCTTCCTGGGCGCGGGCAAGACCACGCTGCTCAACCGCTGGCTGCGCGAGGCGAACGGCCTGCGCATGGCGGTGCTGGTGAACGATTTCGGCGCACTCAACATCGACGCCGAGCTGATTGCCGCCACGCACGGCGACACCACCGCGCTGACCAACGGCTGCGTGTGCTGCCAGATCGGCGACGACCTGGGGCGCGCGTTGGTAGACGTGATCGAGGCCAAGACTCCGTTCGACGCAGTGGTGATCGAGGCCAGCGGCGTGTCAGACCCGTGGCGCATCGCGCAGATCGGCATGGCCGCGCCGGAGCTGAGTCTCGAAGGCGTGATCGTGTTGGTGGATGCGAGCGCGGTGGCGCAGCAGTCGGCAGACCCGCTGCTGGCGGACACGCTGGTGCGGCAGCTGAAATCGGCCGACCTGGTGGTGGTGAACAAGGCCGACATTGCATCCGCCGAGGCGCTCGCTGCGGCCAGAGCGTGGGTCGGGGCGACAGCACCGGGAACGCCGTGCATCGAGACGACTGAATCGGCGGTGCCGCTGGCGCTGCTGTCGGGGTTGCCACATGGGAATGTGGCTCCGCATGTCTGCGGTCATGACTGTCATGATCACCACGGCCATGACAACCCCGATCACGGATCGTTGTTTCAGACGTGGAGCGCGCGGCCTGAAGCGGTGATTCCCACAGCCACGCTGCGCGCCTGGCTGCGCGAGGTGCCGCCCGGTGTGCTGAGGCTCAAGGGCTTGCTGCGCACTGGCGACGGTGAATGGTCGGAGGTGCAGTTCGCCGGCCGTCACGGCAGCTTGCGCAAGGCCGCGCCGCCCGCCGATGACACGCGCCCCGGCGTTGTCGCCATCGGCCTGCATGGACAGTTGCCTGAAGAAGCCCTGAAGGAGTTCTTCGCGCCCTGAGCCGGGTCATGTTGCAATCGCATGTCTTTCAACGTGCAGACCACCGACGCCATGACCTCCCCCTCCCTCCTGATTCGCCCGCCGACGCCGCAAGACTACGCGGCATGGAAGCCGCTCTGGGACGGCTACAACGCCTTCTATGGACGCGAGGGCACTACCGCCCTGGCCGACGAGATCACACAGGCCACCTGGCAGCGCTTCTTCGATGCCTACGAGCCGGTGCACGCGCTGGTCGCCGAACGCGACGGCCAGTTGGTCGGGTTGACGCACTACCTCTTTCACCGCAGCACCACGCGCCTGGAGCCGACCTGCTATCTACAGGACCTGTTCACGCTGCCGTCGGAGCGCGGGCGCGGCGTCGGCCGCCAGCTCATCCAGGGTGTGTACGAGCGCGCGAAGGATGCGGGCGTGCATCGCGTGTACTGGCAGACGCACGTGACCAACACCGCCGGCCGCACGCTCTACGACAAGGTCGCAACGCACGACGGGTTCATCGTCTACGGCACGCTGGTCTGAGCCCGTGGGGACCTTCGGTACCCGACTCAGTACTTGATGGTGACGCCGGCCTTCACGCCGTTGTTGTTCTTGCCGTCCGACGACAACCCGCCCGAGAGCGACAGATTGCCGCCCGTGCTTCCGCCCAGCGAGTAAGTGGGCCGTGGCATGGAGGTGTCGGTGCCGATGTAGGTGCCGCTGCCATCGGGCCGCAGCACGCCGACCGTGCCGCCCTTGACGGTGGCCGATGTTTCGGTCGGGTTGACGTTGGGCGCGACGTACACGGAGCCCTTCTCGTCGCTGTCGACGGGCACCTTGACGGGCTCGGCCTGTGTGGAAGCGCCGAGCGCGCTCAGCCCCAGGGTTGTTGCAAGGATCAATTGACGCATCGTGGCCATGCTTGGTCAGCTGGCGGGCAATCCGCGTAGGACTAAAGGAGATTCGGGGTGCGAACCACGGCCGAGAAGGTGTCGCCCCCGGCGAGGGGCGGGCGAAGCGACACGAAGTGCGCGAAGCCTTGGGGGGCATTTCATTACAGCATTGAGAACTTGTGTACTCAAGGGTCAAGCTGGTGGCAAGTGCATCGATCACGCTCTACGATTACCTGTCCGCAATCCAGACAGGAGATCGCCCCATGCCCCCCATCGAAGTCGTCATGCCCGAGCAGTTGCATAGCGCGCTCGAAGCCCAGAGCCGCACGCCGATCGCACGCATCGGCGAGGCGCTGACTTCGCTGGGCATGATCACCGACGAGCAGCTTCGCGCGGGGCTCGCGCAGCAACAGCTCGAGCCCACGGTGCCGCTGGGCGAGACGCTGGTGCGCATGGGCGTAGTGAGCCGCGGCCAGCTGCAGACCGCGCTGGTGCGCAAGATGGGCTATCCCCTCGTCAACCTGCATCTGTTTCCCGCGGCAGCCGAGGCGTTGCGCAAGCTCCCGTATGCGGTGTCGCGCCGCCTGCAGGTGATGCCGCTGATGCTGCACGAAGGGCGCCTCGTCGTGGCGATCGACGACCCGACCAGCCGGCATTCGGCACTCGACGAAGTGGAGTTCATCGCCCAGATGAAGGTCACGCCGGTCGTCGGGCAATGCCTCGACCTCGACGGCGTGCTGCGAGCGGTGTACGAAAAGATCGGCGAGCACACAACCTCCTCTCCTGGCGTCTTCTCGTCCAGCCTCGATCCCAGCCAGCCGCTCGATTTCGACATGGCCGGCACCAGCGAACTGCTGCAGACGCTCGAGAAGGAAGGCCCCGCCGCGCCCACTTCCGACGCGCCCATCGAGCAGTCTGACAACTCGCTGGTGCGCATGATCAACAGCATGATTCTCGAGGCGCATCGCGAGGGCGCATCGGACATTCACATCGAGAGCTATCCCGGCCAGGAAAAGACCCGCATCCGCTTTCGCCGCGACGGCCTGCTCTACACCTACCTGGAGCTGCCGCCGAGCTACCGCAACGCCATCGTCGCGCGCGTGAAGATCATGTGCGACCTGGACATCAGCGAAAAGCGCAACCCGCAGGACGGCAAGATCAACTTCGCGAAGTACTCGCCGCAGCACCGCATCGAACTGCGCGTGGCGACCATTCCCACCAACAACGGGCTCGAAGACGTGGTGATGCGCATCCTGGCATCGGCCAAGCCCATTCCCATGCGCGAGCTGGGTCTCTCGCCGAACAACCTTGCGCAGCTGACCAAGGCCGTCGAGCGCCCCTACGGCATGGTGCTGTGCGTGGGCCCCACGGGCTCGGGCAAGACGACGACGCTGCACTCGGCGCTGATGCACATCAACACGCCGGAGCGAAAGATCTGGACGGCGGAAGACCCGGTCGAAATCACGCAGGCCGGGTTGCGCCAGGTGCAGATCAATCCGCGCATCGACTGGACCTTTGCCAAGGCGCTGCGCGCCTTCGTGCGCGCCGACCCGGATGTGATCATGGTCGGCGAAATCCGCGACGAGGAAACCGCGAAGACCGCCATCGAGGCCTCGCTGACCGGCCACCTCGTGCTGTCGACCCTGCACACCAACAGCGCGCCCGAGACTGTGACGCGCCTGCTCGACATGGGCATGGACCCGTTCAACTTCGCGGACTCGCTGCTGGCCGTGCTCGCGCAACGGCTGGTGCGCCGCCTGTGCAAGCAATGCACCAGCAGCAAGCCCGCAAGCCCCGAGACCGTCGACGAACTGCTGGACGACTACATGCACGCCTTCGGCGCGCAGCAGCACGATGCGGCCCAGCGCCAGGCGGTGCGCAACGACTGGGTGCAGCGATACGGCCGCGACGGGCACCTGCATACCTACACCAGCACCGGCTGCAAGCATTGCGGCGACACCGGCTTCAAGGGGCGCGTAGGCATCCACGAACTGATGACCATGTCGAAGACGCTGCGTCGACTGGTGCAGACCGGCGCACGCGCGGAAGAGCTTCAGCAGGCTGCCCTGCAGGAAGGCATGCGCACGCTGCGACAGGACGGCATCGAGAAGGTGCTGGCCGGGCACACCACCATCGAGGAAGTGCGCGCCACCAGCAACGTGTAAGAGCGGTAAGGGCGAGCCCGCGAACGCAGAGCCGCTACAGCTGGCTCTGCGGAATGAACGGCGCGATCAATCGCAGCTTGAAGCGCTGCCACGCCGAGGTTTCGGGCGGCACGTCGTAGGCCGTCTCCTTGCCGTCCTCGTCTTCTTCGACCCACTCGACGTTCCGGCCGGTGGCGTCGAGCCGCAAGCGATAGGAGCTGCCCGCATCCGCGAAGCTCAACAGCTGCCGCGCCATCTCCGGGCTGTCGATGATCACGCCCAGTTCGGTGTTGAGCCGGGCCGAGCGGGGGTCGAGGTTCATCGAACCGAGGAACACCTGCTTCTGGTCGACGATGCCGTTCTTCATGTGCAACGCGCCCGTGCGGTGGCCGAAGATGCCGTACTTGCCGCGCTTCACGCTCAGCGTGGGGCTCAGCTCGTAGATGGTCACACCGGACCTGAGCAGTTCGTGGATGTGCGGCCAGTAGCCCACGTACACCCATGGTTCGTCAGTGGACGCAAGCGAGTTGGTGACCAGCGACACGCTGATGCCCTCGGCCTGCGCCCGCGCCAGGTTGGCCACGGCCGCATCGGACGGAACGAAATACGGCGACACCATCTTGATGCTGGAGCGCGAAGTCTCGAACCAGCGGATGACGCCTTCGGTCACCGTGCCCTTGATGGAGTTCTCGCGCTCATTCAGGCCCTCGGTCTTGGTGAGCGGATCGAACAGCACGCGCGCATTGGCCCACAGCAGCGGGCTCAACTGGTGCTCGGCCAGCTCGAAAGGCAGGTTCAGCATCGGCACCATGTCGAGCGGCACGACGGAAGGCTCGTTTGCGCTGGCGTTGAGGATCTTGCCGTCCAGCGGGATTCGGAATGCCTCGGGCGGCTTTGCCGTGGCTGTGAGCGCTTCGAAGTTCTGCTGCAGTTGCGCGGGTGTCAGCGTGCTGCGTGCAATCTGGCCCACAGGGTAGACGACTTCGCTGTTCCAGTAGTGGTCGAACTCGTTCGACAATTCGCGCACCACCGGGCCGGCCGCGAAGACGTCCATGTCGACGAAGTTGCTGCCGGCGGCATTCATCACGTATTCGTCTGCCATGTTGCGACCGCCCGCCACGGCCGCGGCGTTGTCGGCCACGAACAGCTTGTTGTGCATGCGCCGGTTGATGCGGTCGAAGTCCAGCCCCGAGCTGATGAAGCGTGTCACGTCGCTGCCGCGCCCGCCTGGGAACGGATTGAACAGGCGCACCTGCACGTTCGGATAGCTGGCGAGCGCCAGCAGCAGATCGTCTTCGCCAGTGGTGTAGAGGTCATCGACCAGCAGCCGCACGCGAACACCGCGCAGCGCGGCGTCGCGTAGCTCGCGCATGAGGGCGCGGCCGGTGTTGTCTGCGGCCAGCAGGTAGTACTGCACGTCGAGGCTGCGCGTGGCGAGCTTCGCCATTTCCATGCGGGTGACGAAAGATGTTGGACCGTAGGGCAAAAGCTGAAAGCCCGAGCGGGTGTCCGTGGGCAGAACCTTCTGCGTGATCACGCTCAACGGCGTGGCCGAGAAATCGGAGATGGCGCTGACGGGCTGTTCCGGCACACGGGGCGGCAGGCTGGAGCAGGCGCTCATCAGCATCGAGAAGGCAAGCGCCAGTGCGGCAAGCGACGCACGCCAGCATGCAGTCATCATTTCTTCTACTCCCGGCTCGGTTGGCACATCACATCCCGTGCGAATGATCCGGCTGGGAGTATGACGCGCTCAACCTGACGCCGAGCCTTGCCGGAGCCGGATCTACCAGTTCTCGGGTATGGCTCTTCTGCAAACAAAAAGACACACTCGCCCGCGTTTTGTCTTATTCGTTTTTGCAAGGGAAGAACCATGCTCACTCGACTCCAGCTCTCGCGCCGGTACTTGCCGGCCGTGGCCCTGCTCACCATGGGAAGCGCTCACGCAGCGGGCTACGTGGCCGGTGACGCCGGCAACCCCGGCCCCAACCAGCCGGGCTGGACGAGCAGCAGCGGCGGTGGCGCAGCCACGGTCTCCGGAGATGGCGCCACCGCGATCGGAGCGGGCGGCGACGGCAGCAACGGAACCGCCGGCGGAACCGGCGGCAGAGGTGGAGCGGGCGCCAGCGCAAACGCGAACGGCGCGACGGCCATCGGCGGCGGCGGCACCGCCGGGCAGGGGCTCGCGGGCGGCACGGGCGGCAACGGCGGCAGCGGTGCACAAGCTTCTGCCAGCGGCGCCATCGCCGTCGGGTCGGGAGGCCAGGGCACGGACGGCTGCTGCGGCTTCAGCGGCCAGGCGGGCGGCAGCGGCGCGCAGGCATCGGGCGTCTCGGCGGTCGCCATCGGCAGTGCCTCGGGCGCCGGCCAGGGCGCCGTGGCATCGGGCAACGGCAGCACCGCCATTGGCGGCGCCTACAACGGGTCATCCGGTGCGTCGGCGCTGGCCACCGGCAGCGTGGCCGTCGGCACGGGCAGCCAGGTTGCCAGTGGCGCGACCAATAGCGCAGCCATCGGCGCCAACTCGGTCGCCACCGCGGCAAACACCGTTTCATTCGGCTCGGCGGGCCAGACGCGCACCCTCGTCAACATCAACGCCGGCGCGGTGAACGCCACTAGCACCGATGCCGTCAACGGCAGCCAGCTCTACACCGTGCAGCAGACCGCCTCGACCGCGCAGTCCCTCGCGCAGAACTCGGCGCAGTACGGCGCGGGCGGCACATCGCTGCAACTCAACGCCAACGGCGGCGCCGGCACCACCATCAACAACGTGAGCGCGGGTCAGGCGACCACCGATGCAGCCAACGTCGGCCAGGTGCAGCAGGCACAACAGACCGCCATCACCACGGCCAACAACTTCACCGTGCAGCAGGTGACGGCGCTGCAGACGCTGATGAACCAGGCCCTGGCCAGCGGCGTCTGCGCTGTGGGCGCTGGCGGTGCCGTGGCCTGCGGCCCCGGCGCCAGTTCCAGCGGCGCGGGCAGCACATCGATGGGCACCAACGCACAGGCCAATGGCGAGAACACCGTGGCCATCGGCAACGGGGCGCAAGCCAGCAATGCGGGCTCGGTCGCCATCGGTGCCGGCGCCAAGGCGCTGGCCGACCCCACCACCGCAGTTGGCAACAACGCCATCGCCACCGGCAACAACGCCGTGGCGCTGGGCGCCAACACATTGGCCTCTGGCAACAACGCGGTCGCACTGGGCCAGGGCTCCGTGGCAGAGCGCGACAACACCGTGTCGGTGGGCAACGCCGCCACCGGTCAGTTGCGCGGCATCACGAATGTCGCGCCGGGGGTGCTGGGCACTGACGCAGTCAACGTCAATCAGCTGCAGCAGGCGGTGAGCAACGCGACCAGCCAGGCCAATGCATTTGCTGCGCAGGGCGTGGCCGCTGCGCTGGCCATGCCGTCGATGCCAACGCTGCCGGTTGGCAAGAAATGGATGGGCGCGGCTGTTGGCAACTATGCAGGTGCGTCGGCTGTGGGCTTTGCGTTTGGCTATCAGGTCAATGACAACCTGAATCTGGGGGTGGGGGTTTCGACGGCTACGAGCAGTGGGAGCAATAACAGGGTTGCTGCTCGGGTGCAGGCGGGGTATGCGTGGTGAGAGGTGGGGAAAGAAGGACCCACAACAATCCGGCTGCGTGAGCCATATCCCTTTCGAATTCACAAAGTGGGCTACTAAGCGCTCGCCATCAATCGCAGGTTCTGCACGGCCGCGCCCGCAGCACCTTTGCCCAGATTGTCGAGAACCGCGCTCAAGACGATCTGACCTGTGCGTTCATTGAATGCCACAGCCAGACTCATGTCGTTCGAGCCGTTGTGGACTTGCGGATCCAGTTCGGCCATTGGCGCGGCAGACGACATCGGCAGCACGCGCACATGCGCCGCATCGCGGTATCGTTCCGCAAGGCATTCGTGGATGCGCACGCCCGAAGCATCAGAGGGAAGCATCCGCGCGTGCAATCCGATGGTGAGCACGATGCCCTGCCGGTAGCTGCCATAGGCCGGCACGAAGATGGGCCGCTGCGCCAAGCCGCCATAGGCCTCGATTTCCGCGACGTGCTTGTGCTCGAGTGCAAGGCCATAGACCTTCAGCGAATGCGCTCCTGCGCCGCCAGCTGCGGCCTCGTGCGCTTCCGCCCCCGCCCTGCCCTGACCCGAATAGCCTGAGACGGCATGGATGACCAGCGGATAGTCGGTGGGCAACAAGTCCGCATCCGTCAACGGTCGCAGCAGGGCGACCGCGGCGGTGGGATAGCAGCCCGGATTCGTGACCCGCAGTGCCGAGGCGATACGTTCGCCTTGCCGTGCATCGAGCTCCGGCAGGCCGTAGACCCAACCCGGACTGGTACGGTGGGCCGAGCTGGCATCGATGACGCGCACGGCAGGGTTATCGATCATCGCCACCGCGTCGCGCGCCGCGGCATCGGGCAGGCAAAGGATTGCGATGTCGCACTCGTTGAGAGCGGCCCGGCGGGCAGCCGCATCCTTGCGCAGGCTTGTCGGCAATGTGCGGATGCGAAATTCCCCGCCCCGCAGGCGGTTCTGCAGGTCAAGGCCGGTGGTGCCCTGGTCGCCGTCGATGAAGATATTGAGGTCCATGGAGCGCAATCGTAGGGATACGACCTCGATGGCTCCAGCTAAATATATGGAACCCCAGATTAAGAAAAGTTAAATTAGCCATATGCGGGAACTGAGCCTTGACCATCTGCGCACCCTTGTCGCCATCGCCGACCTCGGGTCTTTGGCCAATGCTGCGCGCGCCCTTCACCTGGCGGCACCCACCGTCACCGTCCAGATTGCGGAACTGGAGTCGCGCCTGGGTGGCCAGTTGCTCGTTCGCGGGCGGGGGCCCGCGCAAGCGACCGCCTTGGGAGAGCGCTTCATCGCGCGTGCCCGCAGGCTGCTGGCGGACGCGGACGACGCAGTGGAGGACGTTCGACGTCAGCTCGCCGGCCAAACGGGCCGCGTGCGGGTGGGAGCCTCGACAGGCGCCATTGCGCACCTGCTGCCGCCCGCGCTCGAACGTCTTGCCCGGAACCATCCCGGCATCGACGTGAACGTGCAGGTGCTGACCTCCAACGACAGCATGGCCCGGCTCGCCGCAGGCAGCCTTGACTTGGCGGTCGTGGCGCTACCGCAGGCGCCTGTGCGGGGCGTTCATGTCACTCCCCTGCGGCGCGAGTCTGTCGTCGCCTTTCTGCCGGCGGACTGGAAAGCACCCAAGCGGCTTACCCCGCAGTGGCTGGCCCAGCGTCCGCTGATCATGAACGACTCTTCCACACGTCTCTACCGGCTGACAGCGGAATGGTTCTCTGCGGCTGGCGTCCATTGTCGGCCGCGCATCGAGCTCAACTACAACGATGCGATCAGGACACTGGTCGCCGCCGGCTACGGAGCGGCCTTGCTGCCGGAGGAATCGCACGAGCCCGCGCGGCGTGATCCTCGCATCGCAGTCCGCCCGCTCAGCCCGGCACTATGGCGGCAGCTCGGTCTCGCGGTCAGTGACCGAGGCGCCAGCGGCCCGACACGCTTCGTCCTGGAGGCGTTGCTGCCTTCGAGGGACTCGGCTGCCTGAGTCGGCACCGGGCCCTGGCCCGCCGTTGCTCAAACCCCTTCGATGATCCGTAGATCCCGTTCGGCACCGTCGCCCAGAGCGACAAGCGCGGCTTGGTAGTCAGGGCTGTCATGCGTGGACGTAGCTTGCTCGATGCTGTCGAACTCGATCAACACCGTGCGTTCGGACAAACCGAACTCGTAGACCTTGGCGGGCAGGCCACGCGCCAGAAAGCGCCCACCGCCGGCGGTGATCGCCGGGCCGGCCAGCTTCGCATAGGCTGCAAGTTTGTCGGCGTCCTTGACGGCACGGTACGCACTGACCCAATAGGCTTTTGCCATGGTGACTTCTCTCTTGTTGCTGAGTGAACAATATAGCTTCCGTTGCCCATGACCTTGCCGGCATAGTCGAGAAGGCCGTGCTAGGTCGGCTCGACTACCGCTGTTGTTGCGTCCACCGCCACCGTCGGCCGTGCGTAGCGCCACGCGATCAGCGCGCCAATGCCCAGGAACACCGCGGCAATGAAAAACGGTGCGCCTGGCAAGTGCACCGGTGCGTCCGCGCCGATGAAATAACCGAAGCTGCCGGCGAACATCGCTGGCCCGACGATACCTGCCACTGACACCAGGCTCGTCAACGCGCCCTGAACGCGACCTTGCTCGTTAGCGTCGACCTGCCTGGTGAGCAGCGTCTGTGCCGCCGGTCCGGCGACCGTCAACAACGTGCCGAACGGCAGCGCAGCCACAAGGACCCAGCCTGCATCGGCGAAGCCGTAGATAACGAAACCGAGCACGCCGCAACCCAGCCCGAACAACAGGGTGCGGTGCTCGCCGAAGCGCTTCACGCCTGGCCCGATCAGCAGCACGTTGACCAGCACGCTGAGCACGCCTACCAGTCCGAGCACCCAACCCACGGCGTCTTCCTTCCAGCGGTATTGGTAGTCGGCGAACAGCACGAACACGCTGGGATAAACATACTGCGCGAGGTTCACAAGGAAGATCACTGCCGCCAGCCCGAACACCTGCGGATAGCGCTTCAGCAGCACCAGCGATCCGATCGGGTTGGCATGCGACCAGTCGAACTTCTGGCTGCGCTGCTCCGGCGGCAGCGACTCCGGCAACACGAACCATCCGTAGCAGAAGTTGAGCATGGTCAGGCCGGCCGCGAACCAGAACGGCAAGCGTGAATCGATGTGGCTCAGTTGGCCGCCGAGCACCGGCCCGAGCACCAAGCCGACACCGAACGCCGCGCCCACTATGCCGTAGCTTTTGGCGCGCTCCTCTGGCGCCGTCACATCGGCGATGTAGGCATTGGCTGCAGTGAGGCTGGCCGAGAACACACCGGACACCACCCGGCCGATGAACAGCCAGGGCAAGCTGTTGGCCAGGGCCATGAACACAAAGTCCACGGCCAGCCCCAGGCATGACAGCAGGATCACCGGCCGCCGCCCGAAGCGATCGGACAAGGCGCCCTGAATCGGCGAGCAGATGAACTGAATCGCCGCAAACGCCGTGCCGAACACTGCGATCCAGTACGCCGCTGTCGCGGTACTGCCGCCAGCGAGGCGCTCCACCAGATGCGGCAGACCAGGAAGAATCAACCCGAACGCCAGGAAGTCGATCAGCACGGTCACGAATATGAAAGCGAGCGCGGCACGGCGGGCGCGCGGCGCTTGAAGGGTCGAAGTCATCGCGAGTTCAACCGCTGCGGCTCAGGTACTTGCTCATCCGGGGACGCGCCTCGCGGATGCCGCCAAGCCGACCCAGCAGGCCATCGAATAAGCCGACCATCAGTGCAATGCACTTTCTCAAACGATCGCGCTCGAACATCAGCATGGGCAGGATCTGCTTCAGCGTATAGACGTTGATGAACAAAATCGCAGGAAAGGCACGCACATGCGCCAGCGAGAGGTCGAGGGCGTTGCGCGCAATGTAATAGCGGCGCACGGCCGAATAGTTGATGACGTAGATCTTCCAACCGAACAGCGACTTCGCCTGGAGATCGCCGATCTGATGCCGAAGCACGACCTGCGGATTCAGATAGATCGGTACATCGCAGTGCAGTGCACGCATGCAATAGTCGGTGTCGACGTGGTCGATCACGTAGCGCTCGTCGAAGCGACCGATCCTGGCCCAGGCCGCGCGCGAAATCAAAGAGCCAGAAGAGATCAGGAAGGCGCAGCGAACCAGCGGCTCGGTGAAGGGCTTTCGCAGGTCGAACTGATAGACACGCTTGCCCTCCAGGCCGAATTGCGGAATCAGCGCGTCCAGGTTCGTGTCGTGGACGAGCGGGCCGATCAGGAAGGCGGCGTCTTCTTCGCTCACGCCGGCATCGCCTGTGCCTCGGTCGTGTTTCCTGTCTCGTGCTGCCACCGCGGCCTGGCACATGGCGTCGAAGTAGCCGGTCGGCAGCTCCGAATCCTGGTCGAGCAGAAAGAAGAGTTCGACGCCCCGCGCTTCGAGTTCGACGATGCCGCAGTTGAAAGCACCTGCGATGCCGCCACGGTTGCCGTTGTGCAGCACGGGGATCCCCGCATCAATGAGCGTGCGATGCCAGTCGCCCACTTCTGGCGTGTTGTCGACCACGCAAAGGCGCGGGCACGCCTGTGCAAGCGAATGGAGGTTCGTCAGTTGCCCGTCGGTGGGGAAATAAGTGACGACAACGGCACCGAACGAAAAGGACATCGCGATCTATCCAGAGTGACAGGCGTTCGGAGTGTGGGCCCGAACCGATGACAATTTCAAGCGTTGTTACGGGCGCGGATCGATATGCCGCTCCGGTGGTTGGTTTTGCGCAAAAGCGATACGCGATCGAGCTCACCGAAGTACTAGTCTGGTGCGATGAATGGCGAGGAGAGGTTGCGAGTTCCTGTCCGCGTTCATAACAAAGTATGAGTGCGGCTTGCTTGAGCGTCTTGCCGCCCTAGCAAGACGTCACGTCCATCTGAAGGAAGTGGCGCAGTGGTCGGATAGATACGAAAAAAGTTGGTGCGGCAATCGACGTCGATACCGGCAAAGTATCCCTTTGCATCAACAAAGACACAGAACGAAAACGGATTCTGGCTGGATTCAGCCTGTCAGCACCGCCCCAACTTTGCTTGCATCAGGCCTTGAACATCGTTGATGAGGGCCGCGAGTTCGGGCCGGTCCCCGTACATATCGAACTCGCGAACGGCGATGAGGCCCATCGAGAACGAACCTGGCCGGTCGTTCTGAGAGCCACCCAGAACGAAGTTTCGGCACCACCTAAGTTGGCGCTCTATGCTTATGGCCGGCTCGAACGACTGCGCGGCCATGGGCCGAATCTCAGCGAGGGCAGCGTCGATCTTCTCGAGAAGTGCTTCTTTCATGCTTCATCCGAAGTGCGAGGTTCCAGGTCCGCTTGTGGGCCGAACGCCGACCAATCGCCCCGCCGGCCTTTGACGGCTGTTCAATCCGCTAACTTTATCGACCGTTCCATCAGTTCCACCATGGGCATCCAGGTCGCGCGCTCTCTGTCTTGCATCTGGAACGTCACACGGAAGTTGTGGTCACTTGTTGCCACGATGTACTGCCGTACATAGAGATCGCCTCTCGGCGTCGTCTGCACCGCCTCGCTGAACAGTGCGGGGCGTCCCGCTAGCGTAACTCGCCGCAAAGGTGAAAGCTTGAGAAGTTCCATGCCCAACGAGCGGAGCGTGCTGCTCATGACCACTTCGGCCTGCTTTGAGTAGGCACGAAGATCCTCTTCAGTGGCTTTTGCAATAGTGGCTTCGGAGGTGTTGGGAGGCTGGCTCACGATGCGCACGCTCGTACCGAACGGCTGGGGCCCAGCCTGGCGCGCAAGTAGCGTGGTCACCATCGACTCTTTTTGGGCGATGCGCCCAGCGTCCCCGGAGGTCGACGCCATTTTTCCGAGTAGTGCTTGGCGTCCCGCTGTGTTGGACGCTATCCAGTCGATCGGCGCGTCAATAGAAACGCCGTGTTCGAGCTTCATGGGTGATAGCTTGCCGTCCCGCTCGGACGGGGTTTGCGCCAGACCAATTGCACACGCCAGAGCAAGGCTCAGCGTCACGACGGCCCGGCCACGGATTCCAATTCGCATGCGCGCTCCCCGTAGTCGAGGCGCATCGTACTCGAAGGCAGGCTTCCAGCGGTCCAACGCACCCTTGCCCGGAAGCTTCGAACGCCCACTACCGGGCGAGCTGAGTCGAGTTTCCGAGCGACTGGGCCTCGGCCGGATTCCGCCTATAGTCCAGCGCATGCATGGCTCACGACTGGAGATGTTCCGCTCGAGCCTGCCTGCGGTTCAGCTTCCAGGTCGACGCGGAAGATGCAAGAGTAGGGCGGCCACAGGTTGTCTCTCTGACTTGAGCACTGCAGCATCGCCTTCTTGCTCGATGGAACCTCAGGGGCTGCAGTACAGGTATAGCCTTGCAGAGCCAACTTCTGAGCCAATTTTGCAGGCGGCGCTCCCTTGGAAGCTGTCAAGACGGCATCAAGCTTTTGACTTTCCCTCACTTCGATGGGAGCACATCCGCTTGTCACCAATAACACCGCGGAAAGAACTAGTGCCCGCCGAGCTATCGAGCGGGACTTCTGCATATTTGCTGCTGGCATGGTTTGAAGTTTGCTGCTTGGTAGAACCCCTGGGTCGCGCCTACCGGCACTCACGCGAGTTGCTTCTCACCCCCGCATAGCACCGCCTCCCCGCGAATCTTCGACCAATACTCGTCTCGAACGTCATCGTCTATGACGGGCCGAATGTGCGTCGCATAGAGGGCGTCTTTCCCGTCCCGTCGAGGCCCCGAAATCCAATAGTGCTCGCCGGTTTCAACGTCGAAATAGTTCGACTTGAAGCCGCTTCCCTTCAGGCTGCGAAAGGCCTTTCCTCCGTAGTACAGGGTTGCCCCCGACTTGGAACTGGTGACTCGGCCGATGCGGGCCGGTCCTGTCAGGCCGCCCGACTTCGCTTCGATGTACATGATTCGGCTCTTCATCAGGTCGCGCTCCCATTGTGAAGAAGTGGAGAAGAAACCCGACGCCACGACTTCGTTGTACTCAAGCCGCCATTGTGGGCTGAAGAAAAGTTATTCCCGCAAATCGAGACTTCCTAGGGAACATCTGAACAACGTGCTCTGGCTCGCGGCGGAGTTGGCGCAAGAGGCAGCGGCGTTGTTTCAGGAGAGCGCGCGCTGTTGAGGAGCAGTTGCATGACCTCCGCCACGTACGCGGCAAGCGGCATGGCACGCGGGTCGGATGCCTGGCTGTCGCCCGTGAGTTCCGTCTGCACATAGGGCGGCGCCAGCTCGAGCGACTACACCCCACCGATCACAAAGAACAATTTCGCCATCGTAAATTCGCCGGAGGCTGGCCACTTGAAAGCGGAGAGCCGTCGCGTAATGCGCTCGTCCTGCATGCCGTTGACCGTGAACACCACCTGCTCCACCTTCCCCTTGACGATCAGAACAACCAGCTTCGCCCATTGCAGTTCCTTTGTCGGGGAGCTGTTCCGCAACTCCGCAGCGATCAACTGCTCGATCTGCTTCTGGGTGGCCTCATTGATCGACACACCCCGCTGCCCCCACTCGGACAAGAAAATCCGGCGCCGAGTGCCGTTGATCTCCCATGCATCCTTTCTGACATGAGAGTCGGCATGATCGAAGAGCTCTGCGTAGATCGGGTGCAGCGTCGTAAGACAGAAGTTCTGCAGCGAGTCTTTGAACGCTTCCTCGGCGGTGCTCCCTATGCCCACGACAAAATCGTCGAGCCGACGCCCATCCTTGAACGTGATGGAAACCCGGGATTCGACCGAGTACAACTTGCTGGAGGAAAACTCCTTTGCCTCATGGATCTCACCGTCGAGAAGTACCCCTTGCGCGGGGAAGAAGAGCCCATTCGGCTTCTTCTCGAATTTCGTGAAGTTGTGGGCCTTGAGCCAGAGTTCGAAATAGGAATTGACGTACTCGCGCCCCTGTCCTGCGTTTGCCACGCTGCTCAATAACACGATGAGGGTTGCAAAAAGACGGATCACAGGGTGCATTGAATTACCCTTTCCTCTGAAGTTTTGGTTAGCAAATTCTGGCCAGTTCGCAACGCCCTCCTCCAGAGAGGTGAGAGGTGGCACCACCTGGCCAAGGCTGAGCACAAGCTCAAAGCGGCCCCCTCAACCCGGAATATTCGGCTCCACCAACTGGGCCAGCGCGACAAGCGACTCCTGCCAGCCCAGGTAGCACATCTCGACAGGAATGACATCGGGGATGCCTTCCTGCACGACGGACATTTCAGTGCCGCAGGACACAGGGGTCAGCGTCACGGTGGTCTTCATGGTGCCTGGCAGGTTGGGGTCGTCGAACGTGGCGTCGTATGCAATGCGCTGGCCGGGAACGAGCTCCAGGTACTTCCCGCCGAACGAGTGGCTGTGGCCCGTACCAAAGGTGGTGAACGACATGCGCCAGGCGCCTCCGACCACGGGCTCCATGCTGTGGACTTTTCCGGTGAATCCGAATGGTGGCAGCCAGCGCTCGAAAGCACCGGGCTCGACGAAGGCACGGTAGAGCCGGTCCGGCGGAGCGCGCAGCACGCGGTGCAGACGGACGGTGTTGGTAGCCATGGTTGTGTTCTCCTGAAGTGAAGAGGATGAGCCTCGTTCCGAGGCTCACGGAAAGGAATGGCCCTGGTCGGCAGGCGCTTTTGCGACAGTTGCGGCGTCGGGCAAGGGGTCATCGGCGTCGTGGAGATGCCTGTACAAGGCCAGAAGATCCTTGAGTTCCGAAGCGCCAATTTGATGAACTTCCATGCATCCGTCCTTTGTTCAGGCCCTCGGAATCTGCGCCTCTATCTCCTTGATCACGGCCTCTTTCTCCCGGTTGTAGACCTGGGGATTGGCCGGGTCTACCGCGTGGGCGCGATCCTTTGCTTCTTCGTATCTTCTGCGCAGATCCGGGCGGCGGCTGAGTATGTCGATGAAGGCCAGCGAATCCTTGTGAACAGGATCGCCGCGATGACAGATGTGCATGTTGACGTTGAAGCGCCGCCCTTCGTGCAAGACGGAGCCACAGACATACGGCTTCTCATCCCTGTCGACCCAGACCGGCCGACGGTGAAAGCCGATGCGCTCGAACGCCCTCTGCTCTTCCCGAAGGTCATCGCGAGACGTGATCGCCGTGATGTCGATCATCGGCTTGCCACGCAGTCCGACCACCGCCGTGCTCCCGATGTGCACGAGTTCCACGTCGCTCAGATGCATTCGCACGTACTCTTGCACCCCGGCGAAGACTCGGGCGTATGCAGCGTCATACGGAACGATATTCCGGTGCTCAAGGCCTTCGTCGAATGCGTCGATCTTCATGGCTCGTTCTGATGATGATTACCGCGAGGGCTCAGCCTTCGGCAAAGAACTGGCTGGGCGTCTGGTCGAATTGCTTGCGGAACATTGTGGCAAAGGCACTGGGGCTTTCGTAACCCAGCGCAAGGGCAACGTCGATGACTTTCTCGCCGGCCGCCAGCAGCTCCAGCGCCCGCAGCAGCCGAGCCTGCTGTCGCCATTGACCGAAGGTCATGCCGGTCTCGTTCACGAACAGGCGCTGGATCGTCTTCACATTCACCGCAAGGCGCCGCGCCCAATCGGCCATGGTGGAGGAGTCGTCCAGTTGCTGCTGCAGCAGTTCGCAGATCTGCAGCAGCCGCGGGTCGGAGGGCATGTGCAGATGCAGTGGTAGCACCGGCAAGGCACGCAGCTCGTCCAGAATCAAGCGCATGACGCGGCCGTCGCGGGTGCCGGGCACGTAAGGCTGCTGCACCTCCATGGCGGCTCGAATGAGTTCGCGCAACAGGGGCGATATGCCCACCGCCCGGGTTTCGCCCAGCAGTTTGGGGGCGGCATCGGTCGCCACCTGCAGGCTGCGCATGTGCACTTCCCCGATGCAGCGGATCTCGTGGGTCATGCCGGCCAGCATCCAGATGGCACGAGTCGGCGGCACCACCCAGCGGCCCGCCCGGGCCTGCACCACCATGACGCCGCGCACGGCATAGATCAGCTGGTGCTTGGTGTGCGCATGCGGCTCGATGTACCAGCCGCTTGGGTAGTCGGTGGCCCGGCCGGTGACGGGCGTAGGCGCCTCATCGATCTCCTTGAGCACCTGAGGCAGGGCCTTGGGCTTGCGAGATGAGTCCATGTCCTTTTCGCGAGGGTTTCTGGTGGATTGGCGCGAGACAGGCGCTGCGGTGCTTTCGATAATTCTCCCATGACAACCTCCGCAGCAGCATCCTTGGACACCAGTGCCACGCCGACCGGCGCGGCCAGCGATCCGGCCTCTCTTTCTCAAAAAGCCAAGCCGGCCTTCGGCATCCTCGCCGGCATCAGCAGCTCGCACATGATCAACGACATGATGCAGTCGCTGATCCTGGCGATGTATCCCATCCTGAAAGGTGAGTTCTCGTTGAGCTTTACCCAGATCGGGCTGATCACGCTGACCTATCAGCTGACCGCATCGCTGCTGCAGCCGCTGGTGGGCCTGTTCACCGACCGCCGGCCGCAGCCGTATTCGCTGCCCTTCGGAATGATGTCCACGCTGATTGGCCTGATGCTGCTGGCCTTCGCGCCCAGCTTCGGCTTTGTGCTGCTGGCCGCGGCATTCGTGGGCATCGGCTCGTCCATCTTCCATCCGGAGTCGTCGCGCATCGCGCGGCTGGCTTCGGGAGGGCAGCACGGCTTCGCGCAATCGGTGTTCCAGGTGGGCGGCAACACGGGCACGGCCATTGGGCCGCTGCTGGCTGCCGCCGTCATCGTGCCCTTCGGCCAGCGCAGCGTGGCCTGGTTCGGGTTGGCGGCATTGCTGGGCATCGTCCTGCTGATGCAGGTGAGCCGCTGGTATGCCGCGCACCATGTTGCCACCGCCGGCCGCAAGAAGCCGGCCGCCGCGGCGCCGTATCCGCCCAAGGTGGTGATGGGCGCCATCGCGGTGCTGCTGGTGCTGATCTTCTCCAAGTACTTCTACGTGGCGGGCATCAGCAGCTTCTACACGTTCTACCTGATGGAGCGCTTCGGCCTGACGGTGCAGAACGCGCAGCTGCACCTGTTCTTCTTCCTCTTCGCCTCGGCGCTGGGCACGCTGCTTGGCGGGCCCGTTGGCGATCGCATCGGCCGCAAGCCGGTGATCTGGGTGTCCATTCTTGGCGTGGCGCCGTTCGCGCTCCTGCTGCCGCATGCCGATCTGTTCTGGACCACGGCACTGACCGTCGTGATCGGGCTTGTGCTGTCCTCGGCCTTCTCGGCGATCCTGGTCTATGCGCAAGAGCTGATGCCGGGCAAGGTGGGCATGGTGTCGGGCCTGTTCTTCGGCTTCGCGTTCGGAATGGGCGGGCTGGGCGCCGCGGTGCTGGGCATCTTCGCAGACCACACCAGCATCGCCTTCGTCTACCAGACCATCGCCTACCTGCCGCTGCTGGGCGTGGTGGCGGCTCTGCTGCCCAAAGGCACCCGCCGAGCCTGACCGATGGAAGAAGGGGACCGGCTTGCGCTGCTAGTCGATGAACCTCGCCACGATGTCCTCGAAGGACGGCAAGTCCATCTGCGTGTGGCCGCCCGGATAGCCCTTCACGCTCAGCTGCAGGCCCTTGTAGTTGCGACTGGCGATCTGGTCGTACATCGCGGTGATCACCGTTCCTCCGACGTTGCCGATGCCATATCCGAGCAGCAAGGTCACGGGGATGTCCCGCCCGCTGCTGCTCGCGTACATCTGGCTTTCGAGCGGATCGATCTGGTCGTGTGCGCCGTTGAAGGGCGCCTCGGAAGAGAAGAAATACTGGAAGGTGAATTGGCTCGCGCCCTCCATGAAGAAGGCGCATGCGACAAAGATGCCGCCGTTCGACAAACCCGAGAGCATGCGTTTGGCCGGGTTGGCACGGTAGTTCGATTCGACATACGGCACCAGTTGGCCGGTGAGGAAGTCGTGGTACGCCTTGGCACCCGGCATCAGATAGTCGGTGTTGCGGCGCGCGGTGCCGCCGATGCCAACGACGATCGCCTTCTTGCCCGCCGCCTCGAGGATGTCCGTGAAGTTCTTGAAGCGCGTCACGCTGTTGTTGTAGACGGCGTCGCCATCGGTGATGTAGATCGCGGGATAGGACGACGTCGCGCTGTCGTATCCGGCCGGCAGATAGAACTGGATGGGATAGGTCGCGCCCGTGGCATCCGACTTCATCGAGATGCTGACCACCCGGCCGCTCGAGGTGTTCGCGGGCGGCGGTGTGGTGACTACAGGAGCTACGGGCAATACCGCTGCGCCGCCCCCTCCGCCACCACCGCCTCCTCCGCCGCAGCCTGAAAGACCCAGCAGCAGGGCGCAGCCCGCTGTGAACATGAGCCTGCGAAGAATCCCTCTTGTCTCCATGTCGCGTTCCTTGATGATGGTTTTAGTGGAAGCCAGACTGTCCCGTGACTTCATCGAGAACAGGCACTGGCTCGGCAAGCGGGCTGGCGGCCTCATCAACCGCCAGCTCATGCACCACCGCCCATCCAAAGCTCGCCGACAGCGCGCCGGTGTCACCATCCTGCGCGACGCCGAACATACCCGCTACAAATCGCAGCTCTTTCTTCGAGCCGTTCAGCAGATCGATGCAGCGCAAGGGCGCGCTGGCCAGCGCCTGCGGCACCGCATGGATGCCAGGGCCTTCTGATGGCACGTCGTAACGCAGCCATCCCGTGCGCGCATTCGCAGCGTCGAAGTGCGCCTTCCAGTTGCCCAGGTACTTGTTTGGCCCAAGCGCCTTGGTTCTCCAATCGACGATCAGGTAGGGGAACAAGGTAACGATCCAGCCGGTCAGCTCGGAGGGCCCCGAACCACTCTGGTAGCGAAAGAAAGAGCGCCAGAAATCGATGTCGACCTCGCCCGCTGCAGCGCGCTGGATCTTGTCCAGAACACCGCAGAGCGTTTCACCCCACTCCTCGAGCCCGTAGGTCGCGAGCTGCTTCACACGCGGGATCATCGAAGCCCAGTCTTCCGGGGTGCCGAGCAGCGTAATCTCAGGAATGCCGCAACCGCAGCGCACCTCATAGTCGAAGTACCCCTCGAAGGTTTCCATCAGGCACACGTCGAACGCGGCTGCCTCGGTAGGTGTGGTGGTCGAGAAGCGGGCACCGACAACGTCCCTCAGCTCGCCCACATGTTCACCGATCTGAGCGGAGAAAGCATCGAAGACTTCGGGCCATGGGTTCGGCTGGCCGAGAACGAAGTCTGCTCTTTCAACAACGAGTGTTTTCTTGCCTTCATGCGCGACGAATCGCGACCGGAGCGCTTCAACGTTCTGCCCCACATGCGTCGCAAAACCCTGGGCAATGCAGAACCAGATGTCGTCTGGTCGGATGACCAGGGGATGGTGATCGTAGAAGGCGTCGTGCGCTGCCTTCACCAAGGCATGCTGTGTATCGCATGAGACGAGACGAGAGGCCGCGCAGTACAGGTCTTCGACAGGCTTGGCGAGCAGGCTGCGGATGCTTTCCTGCGCATCGAGCGTCTCGCATGGCCCGCCACGGGCCACATCGGAAACCACGAATTTCTTCATGCCTTGATCCCTTGTTTCATCTATTTTTTTACCAATGCGCAGATGCGTACGAACCGATCGGACGCGCATTCGACAAATTCAAAGCCTATCCCACACCTGGATCAATCCAACCAGATGGAAGATGCCGAACACGAGACAGATCGCCGAACTCCACACCCAGAAGGCCGTCAAGCGCCGCCGATCGAAGACGAACAACGCCAATACGACGAGCCCGCGCAACAGGTACACAGCCGTGATTGCAGGCAGCACGAACACCAGCAGCGGCAGCGGTTGCAGCACCCCTGCCCCCGAGAGCGCATACGCGGCCCACACCCCCAGCACGCACGCAATCAGCAACGTGACGATGGGCGGATACAGATGCCCGGCCGCCGCACCTGCGGCCATGCGCTCGCCCGCGCCGAAGAAGCGATACCACGCGGGCCCACCGAAGATCACGCAGATATGCAGCAGTGCGGCGATGGCGCTGAGTGCGGCGCCGACGATCAGGGGAATGTTGCAGGGCACGATGTCTTTCAAAGACGAATGATGGGCTTCAGTGCGCTCACCGCGTTCCGCATCGGGCCGAAGGCACCGTAGCGCACGGCAAGGCCGCTCAGGGTCTCGACGCGCTCGATCCATTCTTGCTGCGTGGCGATGGTGCCGGGCTCGTACAGCGGCTGCGCTGTGTGCAGCTGTTGCGTCAGGGCATGCTGGTGATCGAGGCCAGGCGCATCGCTGAGAGGCAGCGAGTCGAGCCGTGAACCATCTGCGCTGCGATAGCCCGAGCACCAGCGCAGGTTCGATCCTTCGATGGCGTCGAGATGGCTCGCCACAAGCCCATCAAGCTTGCCGACCACATCGAGCGCATACCTCAGCAGCACCGCATCCGGATGCCCTCGCCGAAACGCCCCTTGCCAGCCGTCGTCAGCGTTGTGCGGTTCGGCCAGCCACGCGTCGAGCGCGCGGTCGTGCGTGGGCAGCGGACCTGAGCCGTGGCGCGTGAGATAGCTGCGCAGCACGCCGAGGTGCTGCACGGGCGCATCGATGCTCATGTCGCGCAGCACCGCTTCGACCGCTGTGGTCGAGATGGTGCTCCACGTGGTGTGCGGATGAAACCCGCGCCACTCGTCGAGCAGCACGCCCTGCGCGCCTTCGAAGATCACTGTGCCGGGCTGCGCGAGGCGTTCAGCGATGCGGTCCGCGCTTGCGGGCGGCGACTGCTTCAGGCACGGCGCCACGGCATCCAGCCAGCGCTGTGCGAGCGTGTCGTCTCGAAGCATGGCGATCTCCTGCGCGGCATCGGCATGCGAGGGAACTGAGTTGGTTGCGAACTCGCGCAGCAGCGTGGTGCGCGAGGCTTCCAGTTTTTCAAGTGCGCGTGCGGGCTGCAGCAAGTCGCCGTAGAGCAAGGCTTCGTCGGGTGAAGCAAGCGCGTGCCGCACGGTCTCGCCAACACCCACGCCACAACTGCCATGCGCGCCCTCCCCTCGCACCCATTCGCGCAACCGCCCTGCAGCCTGGTGGAACGGGGTGGTCACGCGGCAGCGAGCGTCGATCAGCAAACACGAGAAGGCGTCCTCGACGCCCACACGGCGCAATGCCGCTTCCTCTACGCGCAGTGCCGTCGGGTGCACCACCACCGGGCTCGCAAGTACGGAGCCCACGCCCGCCTGAAAACTGCCGGCGCCGAACTGCGAGAAGGTGTGATGCCGACCGTCGGCCAGCACCACGTTGTGCCCGGCCTGCGCGCCGCCGTTGAAGCGCACCACGGTGTGGGCCTGCAACGCGCCGCACAGGTGGTCGGTAAAGAGTCCCTTGCCGCAGTCTCCGAATCCAAGGCCCAGCAGCGAGACGTAGCGCGTGGCGGCAGTCACACGGCCATCAGCCGAAAAGCCGCTTCCACCACGACGAACGCGGGCCCGCTGCCGCGGCGGCCACGGCCGGCGGTGCGCGGCGCGATGCGCTCGGGTCGAGCAGCGCGGCATAGCCGTCGAGCGCATGCAGCACGCCGCCGACGCGCTCCTTGGCCATGCCGGTGCCGCTCATCACGCCGGCCAGCGCTTCGAGGCTGGGCACGGCCTTCTCGGTGAGGGCGACGATGCCGGCGGCCACGGCGCAGGCATCGTCGGGCGAATCCATGCAGATGACGTGATCGCCCAGCAATTCGCGCCAGCGCGGCTCGCAGCGGCGGCGGCGCTGGGCGTCGGGAATCAGGAAGAACAGGTTGGTGGTCTCGGCCGCGGCGGCGATGACTTCCTCGATGGGAATATCCTCGTCGAGCTTCTCGCCGACGAGGCCTTCGACCTGGTGGCGCGAGACGGCCGGGTACGGCAGCTCGTCTCCGGTAACGAACAGGTAGCCGCGCTTCTTGCGCTTGACCCAGCAGTCCATGTCGGTGTGCTGCGCCATGACGTAGAAGGCCAGCTCGTAGCTTTCTTCGCCGGTGCCGCCGCCACCGCCTTCGAGATAGCTCCAGGTGAGCCACTGGTCCATGAGGTTGGCGGTCGACTCGAACTGGCCGACCTGCAGCGGCGCGTGGTCGGAGGTGGCGTCGCCGATGGCCATGAACATGAGCTGCGGGTCTGCCACGCCGCAATCGGTAAGCAGCTTCATGAAGGTGGGCAGCTCGCGGCGCGCCAGGGTCTGCGGGATGTCACCCATGGAGCCGGTGACGTCGAGCGCGAAGACGATTCCCAGCGAGTTGGGGTGGTCAGCGTTGTCGCGCGACTCACGCACCTTCAGGCCCTTCGGGTTCATCAGCGGGTGGGTGGAGCGCTGCGTGAAGACCTCGGCGCCGGGCTTGGCGGCGCGGTCGGCAATGAGCGCCGTGTGGGCGGCGTGCGAGTAGTTTCCGTATCCCATGAGCTTTTCTTCCTTGATGACTGCGGTTCAGGCGCCGGCGCGCGGCGCGGGGTCGAAGTGAACGAACTTCGATGCGCCGAAGGCTTCGCGCGATGCGGCGGAGAGTTCTTGCTCGATGCCCTGCGCACCGAGGCGCCGGCAGGTGGCGGCGTCTTCGCTGCACTGGCGCAGCAAGGCGACCAGCGGTGCAGGGGTGTGAGAGCCGAAGCCGGGCTCGCCGGCCGCGCCGCCATGCAGCACGGCGCGCACGGTCCAGGCGGCTTGCATGAGGTCGCGAGCAACAGCGAAGCCTTGGGCCGAGCCGGTCGCATGCTGAGCGCGCGACCAGCCGACGAGCAGCACACCGTGATCACGCGGATGCACGAGCGCGTGCGCGGGCGACAGGTCTCGATGCGTCCAGCCGGCGCCGTGCACGAAGGCCAGCACTTCGAGCATGCGGCGCCAGATCCACACGGCATGGCGCGGATCGATGCCTTGTGCATTGGCCTGCTGCACGTCTTGCAGGCTGCCCCAGAAGCCGGGCGGATGGCGCAGCACCAGCGCCTGGCGGGCGCCGTCACCCAGACCTTCGGCCACGCCCACGCCCAAGGGCTGCGGCAGGCGGCGGGTGAAGTAGGCAGCACCGGGCACCGACAAGTCTTGCAGGGCCTGCAGCACCGCGCCTTCGCGCACCAGCACGTCGTTGGCCGCGCTGTCTCGTGCGAGCTTGATGGTGACGCGTTCGGGCAATGCGCCGAGGCGCTCGGCCAGAAGCACTTCGCTGTGCTCGCCGGTAGCCAGCGGCGCCAGCACGCGGTAGCGCACACCACGCCACGTGAGGATGCGTCCACCGGCAACGTCGGCATTGGCCCGGCGCAGCGCGGCGCGGAAGCTCTCGCGCTCGACGGTTTCCTCGCCGCGCACGACTGTGGCACCGCAGTAGCTGCAGTTCACCGTGCGCCAGCGGGCGGCGCGCGGCAGCGGCGCAGAACATTGCGGGCAGCTGAGAGCAAGCAGCGACAGCATGGCCCGCGCCTCAGTCTTCCTTGGGGGGCGCCGCCGGGTCGGGCGATGCCAGCACGCGATCGATGCGGCGGCCTTCGAGCGCGACGATCTCGAAGCACCAGCCGGCGCAGTCGATGTGCTCGCCCACCTCGGGCAGATGACCGGACACGGCCATCAGAAGGCCTGCCACGGTGTTGTAGCGGTTGCGCTCTTCGTCGGGCAGCTCGCGGATGCCCAGGCGCGCGCGCAGCTCCGACACAGGCATGAGCCCGTCGAGCTCCCACACGCCGTCGGGCCGCTCACGCGCCCAGGCGTCGGTCTGCATGCCAGGCTGCAGCTCGCCGGTGATGGCTTCGAGCAGATCGCGCGGAGTCATGAGACCCTGCACCACGCCGTATTCGTCGACCACGAACACGAGACGGCCGGCGCGGGCGCGGAACTGCTCCAGCAGCTCCATGCCGGTAAGGGTCTCGGGCACGAACACGGCGGGCGTGGCCTCCTGGCCGAGCACACCGGGGTGTGCGGCGCCCAGGCGCAGCAGGTGCGCCACGCTGATCACGCCGACCACGTCGTCGAGCGAGTTGCGGCACACGGGGTACCAGGAATGCACGAGGTTGAGCGCGCCCGCCTCGGCCACCTTCTGCAGCGCCTGCTGCACGCTGAAGGAGGCGTCGAGCCATTCGATGTCGGCACGCGGAATCATCAGCGACGACAGGCGCCTGTCATCAAGGTGAAACACATTGCGCACCATCTGGTGCTCATGCTGCTCGATGACGCCGGCGTCCACGCCTTCTTCGAGGCTGGCCGAAATCTCTTCTTCGGTGACGGAGCGAGCCGCGTTGGCGTCGATGCGCAGCACCTTCAGCATGGTGGCCGTGGCACCCGCCAGCAGCCACACGAAAGGCTTGGCGGCCTTGGCCAGCCCGCGCATGGGGCGCGACACCCAGAGCGCCACGGGCTCGGGGTAGAGCTGGCCGATGCGCTTGGGCACCAGCTCGCCGAAGATGATGGTGAAGAAGGTGATGCAGGTGACGACCACCGCGGTAGACGCGATGCTGGCGGTGCCGCGACCCATGCCGACGCTTTCGATCCACACAGAGAGCGGCTCGGCAAAGGCAGCCTCGCCGACGATGCCGCTGAGCATGCCGATGGAGGTGATGCCGATCTGCACCGTCGAGAGGAATTGCGTGGGCGACTCCATCAGCTTCAGCGCGGCCACCGCGCCGGTGTCTCCCGTTTCGGCCAGTGCCGCGAGACGTGCGCGCCGGCTGGTGGAAAGGGCCATTTCGGACATTGCGAACAACGCGTTGAGCGTGGTCAACAAGGCCAGGAGGAAGACATCCATGAACTGAGGGAGAGAATGAGGGAATGTCACTTTACTTGATTGGCGACCTGCAGGGCTGCGACGCCCCCCTCGGGCGGCTGCTGCAAAAGATCGATTTCTCCCCCAGCCGAGACACCATCGTGCTGCTGGGCGACCTGGTGAACCGGGGGCCCGATTCGCTCGCGGTGCTGCGCCGCGTGCAGGGCTACGGCGCCTCGGCGCTGAGCCTGCTGGGCAACCACGACCTGCACCTGCTGGGCGTGGCGCACGGCGCGCGCAAGGCCGGCCGCAAAGACACCCTGGCCGAGCTGCTGGCCGCGCCCGACATCGAGACCCTGCTCGAATGGGTGCGCCAGCAGCACATGGCGCTGCACATGCGCATAGGCAACGGCGATCTGCTGATGGTGCACGCGGGCGTGCTGCCGCAGTGGACGGTGGGCGACACGCTGGTGCTGGCGTCAGAGGTCGAATCGGTGCTGCGCGGGCCGGCGCTGGGCGAGTTCCTGATGTCGATGTACGGCAATGAGCCGGCGCAATGGAGCTACGCGCTCACGGGCAGCGCCCGGTTGCGCGCCATCGTCAATGCACTGACGCGGCTGCGTTTCTGCACGACCGAAGGCGTGATGGAGTTCGATGCCAAGGACAGCGCGGCCACCGCGCCAGAAGGCTTCATGCCCTGGTTCGACGTGCCCGGGCGCAAGACGGCCAACGCCACGGTCGCCTTCGGCCACTGGTCGACGCTGGGCTGGCTCTCGCGGCCCGACCTGCTCTCTACAGACACAGGCTGCGTGTGGGGCGGCTGCCTGAGCGCGGTGCGCATCGGCGCGACGCTGGACGAGCGCGAGCTGATCCAGGTCGAGTGCGAGCAGGCGCAGAAGCCGGGCTGAAGCTCGGCTGAAGGACCTCAGAACGCCTGCGTCATCAGCCCGTACACGGTGCGCACGCCACTCACGTAGTTGCCCATGCGCAGGTTCTCGTTGGCTGCATGCTGGTTGTTGTCGGCGTTCACCAGCGGAATGATCGCGAAGGGCACCGGCAGCACGCGCACGATCTCGGCGGTGGGAACCGTGCCGCCCATCATCCGGATGCGCACCGGCTCGGGCTTGGCGCCGAAGGTGTCGCTCAGCGCCCTGTAGGCCCACCGCCCCACGGGCGAGTCGATCTGCGAGCCCGCTGCTTCGCCGCCCTCGCTCTGGTAGGAGAAGCTCGCGAGCTTGTCGTAGCGGCTGCGCTCCTCGTCGGTCGGTTCGCCCTTGACCAGGTGGTAGCCCTGGCGCTCGATGTGTTTCTGGATGAGCTGGCCGAGGTAGGTCGGATCGGAGTCGGGCGTGGTGCGAAGGTCCATCTCGGCCACGGCCTTGTCGGGCACGATGTTGGCCACCTTGTCGCCCACCGCTGCCGCGGCCATGCCGCGCACGTTCAGCGAGGGGTACTGCATCGCCTCCTGGTAGTTGGCGCCGACCTTGTCGGTCTGGGCAATACCCAGGCGACGCTTGAGTGCGGCCTCGTCGTCGGGCACGGCCGCCATGATCTTGCGGTCGGCCTCGCCGATCTTCACGTGGTCGTAGTAGCCGGCCACCGTCACGCGGCCCTGATCGTTCTTCATCGAGGCCAGCAGGCTGGCCAGCCGCTGCGCCGGATTGGGCGCGTAGTTGCCATAGTGCCCGCTGTGCAGCGGCACCTTGGCGCCGTACACCGTGAGCTGGGCTCTGGCCGCGCCGCGGTTGCCGAACACCAGCGTGGGCCGGTTGGTGGCGTGCATGGGGCCGTCGTGGATCACGATCGCGTCGCAGCGCAGCAGGTCGCGGTGCGCCTGCATCACCTTGCTGATCGACGGCGAGCCTTTTTCCTCCTCGCTGTCGAGGATCACCTTGACGTTGACCGCCGGCTGCCCGCCGCCGGCCTTCAGGGCGTCGATGGCCGCGAGCATCATCATGATCGGTCCCTTGTCGTCGGCCGACGCGCGGCCGAACACGCGCCACTCGGGGTCGAGCGGTCCGCTGAAGAGCGGCGCCGAATCGATCTCTTCCCATCCCCCGTTGGCCGCCTTGCGCTTGAGCACGGGCGTCCACGGGCTCTTTTGCGCCCATTGCGCGGGAATGACGGGCTGGCCATCGAGGTGCATGTAGAACAGCACCGTCTTGCGCGTGGGGTCGCTGCCCGGGTACTCGGCATAGAGCATCGGCTTGCCGTCGTTGGGCAACTGCCGCGTGGTGAAGCCGCGCTTGCGGAAGGCCTGCTCCAGCCATTCGACATTCTTGCGGATGTCCTCCGGCGAGATCGCATCGTTGGGCAGGGACAGAAGCTCGAAGTACTCGCGATAGGTGGCCTGCGCATGGCGTTCGGCATCGGCCGGGGAAAGTTCCGCGGCTGCGGCCATGCAGGTCATGCAGGCGCCTGCGAGCAAGGCCATGGGGAGCAGCGCGAGCGAGCTGCGCGAGGTTCTGCGCTGTAAGGGCATGGGCGGATTCCGCTTTGTGACAGTTCCGAGGCAGTCTAGGCAAACGCGTGCTTTTGAACAATTGCCGATTTTTCGCGATATCTTTGCTTTTTTTGCAACGCAGCCAACCCGCGTCCGCCGCCATGTCCTCCCATCGCCTGCAGGAAACCTCGCTTCGCTACTTTCTCGAGGTGGTCCGCGGTGGCTCGCTGACCGAAGCGGCCGCGCGCCTCAACGTCAGTGCATCGGCCATCAGCCGGCAGGTGGCCATGCTCGAGGAGTTGCTGGGCGTGCCACTGTTCGAGCGCCGCCCGCGCGGCATGGCGCCCAGCGCAGCCGGGGAACTGCTGGCGGCGCACGCGCGACGCGGTGCGCTGGAAGCCGAGCGCGTTGTGTCCGACATCCAGGGACTGCAAGGCCTGCAGCGCGGGCATGTACGCATCGCCTGCTCGTCGGGCTTCGCGAACGAGTTCCTGCCGCAGGCCATCGTCGCGTTCCGCGCGCTGCACCCCGGCATCCAGTTCGAGCTGGAGGCCTGCGACCCCGCCGACGTGACCGAAGCCGTGCTGCTCGGCGATGCCGACATCGGCCTCACCTACAGCCGCGCCGCGGTACAGGGCGTTCGGGTGTCGCATCGCCAGGCGGCCTCGGTGTTCGCGCTGATGCGGCCCGACCATGCGCTGGCGAAGCAGCGCAGCGTGACGCTGGCGCAGATGCTGCCGTTTCCTATCGGGCTGTCGGGGCCGGACACCACCGTGCGCCAGCTGTTCGACGTGGCCTGCAGCAACCGCGGCGTGGTGTTCGAGCCCGCGCTGGTGAGCAACCGTTTCGAGGCGCTCGCCAGCTTCGTGCTGCACGGCGGCGGCCTTGCGATTGCCGGCGAGATCACGGTGCGCGAACGCGTGCGGCGCGGCGAGTTGCATGCCGCGGAGATTCGCGAGCGCGGCATGCGGGCGCGCTCGGTCGAGCTGCAGACCTTGGCTGGGCGCACGCTGCCCGAGGTGGTGCGTGCCTTTCTCGACTTCCTGTGCAAGGTGCTGCCTGCGCCCGGTACGCAGTGACGATGCAGGCTCAGGAAGGCAGGCGGAACTTGTCGAGCGACATGCGCTGCCTGCCCTGCGCATCGAAGTTCTCGGGCGCCAGCCAGCGCTCGAAGGCGGTGCGCAACGCCGGCCACTCGCTGTCGATGATCGAGAACCACGCCGTGTCGCGGCCGCGGCCCTTGTAGATCACGGCCTGGCGAAAGAGTCCTTCGTACTGGAAGCCCAGCCGCAGGGCTGCGCGCTTCGAAGGTTCGTTGAAGTTGTCGCACTTCCATTCGTGGCGGCGGTAGCCGAGTTCGTCGAAGACGAGCTTCATCAGCAGGTATTGCGCCTCGGTGGACATCGGCGTGTGCTTGAGCAGCGGCGAAAAATTGACCGTTCCTACCTCGATGACGCCATTGGCGGGGTCGATGCGCATCAGCGCCAGCGAGCCGACGGCGCGCCCGCTTTGCCTGTCGATGACGGCGAAGTGCATCGGGTCGGTGCTCTTCGCGATGCGCTCGGCGTAGGCCCGGGTGCTGTCGATATCGGTGGGCCGCTCCACGCCCAGGTAGGTCCAGTCGCGGCCGTCCGGGGCCTGCGCATAGGCGGCGTACAGGTCGTCGGTGTGCTTTGCTGCATCGAGCGGCTCGAGGGTGCAGAAGCGGCCCTCGAGGGGGCGGCGCGGCGGCAGGGAACGCGGGGTCCATTCGGGCAGGTCTGGGCCGATGGACTGGCCGAATTCGTTATGGCGGACTGGCATGCGGGTGTCTTTCTGAAAAACTGGAGCGGCAAGGTCGGAGGACGTAAAGTACCCGCATCGTGGCTCCAATGAAAGTGCCACGCATGCCTTATTCCATGGTGCCACGCCCAATCCCCTCCTCCACTGCTCTGCTCGAATCTCCGCTCGTGAAGGAGCGCGACGCCGGTTCGATGCAGCGCCAGCTGCACGACCGGCTCAAGCGCGCCATCCTCGACGGCAGCCTTGCGCCGGGTAGTCGCCTGCCCGGTTCGCGCGCGCTCGCCGAGGCGCTCGCCATCTCGCGCAACACCGTCACCGCAACCTACGAGCACCTGGCGGCCGAGGGCTATGTGCGGCCCGACCGACAGGGCACGCGCGTGACCGAGCTTTCGTCGCCCGCCCTTCCACCAAAGCGCGCAGGCAGGCCAGCCGGCACGCCCACCACCGCGCTGCGCCTCTCGAACATCAAGCCCAGCGTGTCACGCGCCGAGACAGACATGGCACTGCGCCCCGGCGTGCCCGCGCTGTCGCACTTTCCGTCGGCCGCATGGCGGCGCGCGCTCGACCGGGCGATCCGCAGTGCCGGCTCTGCCGCGCTGGGTTATGGCGATCCGCTGGGCGAATCAGCGCTGCGCGCGGCCATCGCACGGCACCTTTCGGTGGCACGCGGTGTGCGCTGCGAGCCGCAGCAGGTCGTCATTGCAGAAGGCGCACAGGAAGCCATCTCGCTGTGCGTGCGGCTGCTGTCCAACCCCGGCGACATCGGCTGGGTCGAAGACCCGGGCTACCGCGGCGTGAAGGCTGCCATGCACGCGGGCGACATGCGCATCGTGCCCGTACGGGTCGACGCTGAAGGCCTGTGCGTGAGCGAACGCGACTGGCAGAAGCACCCGCCCCGGCTGATCTACACCACGCCCTCGCACCAGTACCCGGTCGGTTCCGTGCTGAGCATCGCGCGCCGCCTCGACCTGATCGCGCAGGCCCGCCGGCATGGCGCGTGGATCATCGAGGACGACTACGACAGCGAATTCCGCCACACGGGCGAGCCCATCGGCGCGATGCAGGGGCTGGTGGACGACGCACCCGTGCTCTACGTCGGCACCTTCAGCAAGACGATGTTTCCGTCGCTGCGGCTGGGCTTTCTTGTGCTGCCTGCCCAGTTGATGTCTGCTGTGCAGGCGCCGTTGGAAGAGATGCTGCGCGGCGGGCACCGCCACGAGCAACTGGCCATGGCCGACTTCATCGAGAGCGGGCAGTTCAGCCGGCACCTGGGCCGCATGCGCCGGCTTTACCGCGACCGGCAGCAAGCGTTGCGGCTCGCGCTGAACAAACATTTCAAAGTGCTACACGAGATCGACGGTGGCTACTGCGGCCTACATCTGACGGTGCGTCTACCCGCGCGCTATGACGATCGACTTATCGCGGCCAAGGCGCTGCGCCATCGCATTGCGCCCACACCGCTATCGGGCTTCGCGCTGCAGCCCACGCCGTCGGACAACGGGCTGGTGCTGGGGTATGGCAACACGCCGGCGGAGCTATTCGAGCCGCTGGTGAAGCAGTTGTCGCAACTCGCACGCGCGGCAGGAAGGTTGGACGGTCCCAACAAAGAACCTGGCTATTGAGTGAGTTCTTCGTTGTAGAACTTTCCTAGCGCAACCGGTCTATCGCAAACAACCGGCCTACCGCGAGCAGCGTATATGAATTCTTCTGCCGCTCCGTAGGATGCAAACCCGCTCCGATCATGTTGCTCGAAGCCCCACACACGAAGCAAAGGAATTCGTCATGACTGATGAAATCGGTGTCGATCCCAAGCACGGCCGAGCCGGCCGCCACCCCACCAAAGGATCGCTGGATGCGCTCGCTGGGCATGGCGACCCGGGCATGTTCGGCCGGATGTTCCCTCACCTGGCGCCTCTTTCTGTTTCCGACGACAAGTTGAAGGCGCTCGCCGCTGCAATGCTGGACGACAACAGCAGCGCAGACAACGCACGAGTGCCGGCGGGGTTCACCTATCTGGGCCAGTTCGTCGACCACGACATCACGCTGGATCTGACCTCCATCGGCGACAAGCTGGAGGACCCGACCGGGGTCGAGAACTTCAGGACGCCGGCGCTGGACCTGGACTCGATCTATGGGCGAGGTCCGGACGGCAGCCCGCACCTCTACGCCCGCGGCCCCAACAACGCGCCGAGCGCGAAGCTGCTGATCGGCAAGACCACCCTGGGCTTTCAACAGAATGCGGCCGACATACCTGGCGTGTTCCCCAACGACCTTCCGAGAAGCCCCGAGGGCCAGGCCTTGATCGGCGACCATCGCAATGACGAGAACCTGCTGGTCGCACAAACTCATCTGGCCTTCATGAAGTTCCACAACAAGGTGGTGGACCTGCTGATGGCTTCGCCAACGGCTCCCACGCCCGCCGAGCTCTTCTTTCAAGCCCGGCGCGAGGTGACTTGGCACTATCAATGGCTCGTGCTGCACGACTTCGTGGAACGGCTCACCGAAGACGGCATCGTGGCTCGCGTTCTCAACGAGGGCCGCCAGTTCTACCGGTTCAAGAAGACGCCCTACATGCCCGTGGAGTTCTCCGGTGCGGCCTACCGGCTCGGACACAGCATGGTTCGGGAGGTCTACAGCCATAACAGAGTCTTCACCCCGGGCGGGCTCGCACCCGCCTCGCTGGGACTTCTCTTCGCGTTCTCCGGCCTCTCAGGTGGCATCGTGGGTGACCTGGCGCCCAATCCGCTCACCGCTCCGACTCCGATAAGCAAGCTCGCCAGCAACTGGATCATCGACTGGCGGCGCTTCTACGATTTCGGCAACAACCCACCAGGGGTCACGCTCAATCATGCGCGGCGCATCGATCCTTTCGTCGTCAAGACGCTGCATACGCTGCCTGGCGGTGCCAGCCTGCCGTTCCTGAACCTGAAGCGGGGCGTGATGCTCGGACTGCCTTCAGGCCAATCGGTTGCGCAGTCAATGGAAGTGCCCAACCCTTTGACAAGCGCCGAGATCTCGTCCGGCACGGACGGCGCGGTGGCCAAGGCGCAGGGACTACATGAGCAGACGCCCTTGTGGTACTACATCCTCAAGGAAGCGTCGGTCAGAGAGGGCGGCGAGCGATTGGGGCCTGTGGGCGCGCGTATCGTGGCGGAAGTCTTCATCGGTTTGGTCCACGGCGATCATGAGTCCTACCTTTGGAAGAAAGGCCCCGACTGGACGCCGACTCTTCCCTCGCGCACGCCTGGGACTTTTACGATGGTGGACCTGCTGCAGTTCGTAGGCGACGTAAGTCCCATCGACGGCGTGACCCAGGCCTGATCAGTCGAGGACTTGATCCGAGGGAAATCAACCTCGCGTATTCACCACGTGGTCGCGCCGGAAGTTGCGCGGCGTGCTACCCACCCACTGCCGAAAGCGCCGGTTGAAATACGCCTCGTCGGTAAAGCCGCACTGGTGCGCAATCTCCCGCACCAGCAGCGAGGTGGACGACAGCAGTTCCTTCGCCCGCTCGATGCGCCGCTCGGTCACAAGGTCGGTGAAGGTGCGGTCGGTTTCCTTGCGCAGCAGGTTGGCGAGGTAGTTGGGCGAGAGGAACGCAGCGGCGGCCGCATCGGTCAGCGACAGCGGCTTGTCGAGGTTGTCGCGCACGTAGCGCACCACGCGCTGCAACGCGTCGCGCTGCGATGTCTTGCCGTTGTGCTGGAGTGAAAGGCGCATCAGCGCCTGCTCCTGCCGCATGCAGGCCAGCCCGATGATCTGCTGCACGATGCCGCGCATCGCGATCTTGGCGCCGAAGTTGCGGCCCGCGTTCAATGCATGCAGCTCGTCGAGCCAGCCGCGGATGCGCGCGAAGTCGGCGTCGTCGAAGGCGAAGTCGACGTACTCCTGGAACAGGAAGGGCGCGAGGTCGGGGTAGCGCGCGAGCGACACGTCGTCGAGATCGAGCGCATCGACCTCGAGCTCGGGCCACAAAAAGCGCTGGTCGAAGTTGACGATGCAGTACAGCGCCTCGGGCGGATGCGGAATCACGTGCACCCGGTACGGCAGTACGAAGCTCAGGTGGCGCGGCCCGAAGGGACGCACCTCGCCGCCGATGGCCTGCTGAGAGCTGCCTTCGATGCCGATCTGGATCTGGAAGTACGCATGCCGGTGCGGCAGCGTGAGTTCGTTGCGCGCACCCTGAAAGCGGATGTCGAAGTCGAGGTGGTCGGCACGCTCGTGCATGCCGTAGGTGCGAACGGACGTGGAGGGAGAGGGGCGCATCGGAACGGGCGTGGCGGCAGGCGTCTGCCCGCGAGGGTACGCCAACTTGCGGCCACGCGAGGCGGCCAGGCCCGGCAGGTCCGATGCGCGGACTGTCTTCAGGCTCAGACGACCACGACTTCCAGCGCGCCGACGCCCGCCACCTTGCCGCGCATGCGGTCGCCGCGCTGCACGGCCGCCACGCCGGCCGGTGTGCCCGTGAAGATCAGGTCGCCAGGCTGCAGCGTGAACAGGGTCGACAGGTAGGCGATGGTGTCGGGCACGTTCCAGATCATGTCGGCGAGGTCGCCGACCTGGCGTTGCGCGCCATTCACTTCGAGGCGGATCTCGCCGGTAGCCGGGTGGCCGGCCTTGGCCACGGGCACCAACTCGCCGCAGGGCGCGGAGCCGTCGAAGGCCTTGCCGGTGTCCCAGGGGCGGCCCATCTTCTTGGCCTCGCCCTGCAGGTCGCGGCGGGTCATGTCGAGGCCGACGGCATAGCCGTACACGTGACTGAGCGCATCGGCAGCGGCGATGTTCGATCCGCCGGTCTTGAGCGCGACCACCAGTTCGATCTCGTGGTGCACGTCGTTCGAGAGCGTCGGATAGGCGAACTCGCCGCCGTCGGCCACGATGGCGCTGGCCGGCTTCATGAAGAAGAACGGCGGCTCGCGGTCGGGGTTGTGGCCCATTTCGCGGGCGTGTTCTGAATAGTTGCGACCCACGCAGAAGATGCGGTTGACCGGGAAGCGTGCGCGTTCGCCCTGGATGGGCAGGGAGTGAACGGGCGCGGGTGCAATGGCGTAGAGGGTGTCGGTGGCAGAAATCATGTAACAACTCTAGCGAGCGGCGCCCCGCTTCCGGGGGACGCATCTATGCGAGTCTTGGACTTGGCTACGTTTTCGTTTTGGCGCTTCTGTTTCGGGGCGCGAGCACAGGAAGCGTCGTCGTTGCGCCGGGCGATCAACCACCGCGCTGCGAATCGACAGGTTGAAGCGGCGCTTGATCCATCTCAACACCGCCCGGTGCGGCGGCGCTCAACATTGCTTCCAGTCGGTTGCCGGAAGAGCCGCTCTCTCTTCCCCGAATGCCGGCTCCACATTTGTTCGAACTAAAACTTAAGCATTCTGATTCGGAGCAAGCCGTCCAGAGCATGTCCTGATATTGTTGTAACGAATTGCGTGACGCTCTCTCGCCAGCCATATATATTGCGGCAACGAAGCAACTTGCTGCGTTCTCTGCCGTGCCGCATCGCCGCATACAGAGCTAACCGGCCTGTACCAACGACAGGATCAAATCCGATGTCAGTGTCCGTCTGGGTCAGGATTCGCTTGCCGCTGGTAATTTTCGTGGCCGGCACGGCACTGTCGATCGCCCTCGGTGTCTCCGCCCACCAGGAGATCGGGCGCAGTGCCCAGGCGCGCTTCGACGCAACCGCCTTCGATCTGGCACGCAAGGTCGAAGCCCGCTTCGACGACTACATTGCCGTCCTGATCGGCCTGCGTGCGCGATTCAACACCTCCGAGGCCGTGACGCGAAGCGATTTCAGGGACTACGTCGCGGGGCTGAACCTGGCGAGCGCCTACCCCGGTTTCCAGGCCGTCAACTATGCGCCCCGCATCGCGGCCAACGACAAGCACGCCTTCGAGGAACGAGTCCGCGGTGATGCCAGCCTCGACGCCGGCGTTGCCTCCAGCTTCGCCATCAAGCCGCCCGGTGGGCGAGACACCTACTACCCGCTGATCTACGTCGAACCGCAGGGCGGCAACGAGAAGCTGCTCGGCAATGACCTGGGCGCGATGCCCAACAGAGGAGACGCGCTGGAGCAGGGGCGCGACACCGGCGGGCTCGTCATGTCCGGCCGCAAGGTCCGCATCCCGGGTCGCGAGTCCGACATTGGATTGGCGATGCGGCTGCCGGTCTATCGCCCGAGACAACCGCTCGATACGCTCGAGCAGCGGCGCACTGCCTACATCGGTTCGGTCGGCGCGGGCTTCAGCATCGCGGGGATGCTGAGCGATGTGGTCGGTGCCGACGCCGCGAGGACGTTCCGGTTGCGCCTGATCGGTGCCGGGCCGGGTAAGGCGGCGATCGGGACGCGTATCGAGACCAGATTTGTAACGCCAACCCCATTCGGCGAGCGGCAATTGCTGTTCGACAGCGCGGCCCTGGCGAAGCCCGCTGCCGCACCGGCGCACAGCCTCGAGCGCATGCTCGGCTTCGAGTTGGGCGGCCACTCCTGGCTTGTGGAGGTCAGACAGGATGAAAACCAGGTCCTCGGCCCGCTCGACAAGGCCATCCCGTGGTTCATCGTCCTCGGTGGCCTGGCCACCAGCATGCTGCTTGCGGGCATCGTCTTTTCGTTGACCACCGCACGCAGCCGGGCCCAGGTCCTGGCGAACAGGATGACCAGCCACCTGCGCAGGAGCGAACGGCAGCTGGAGGAGGCCCAGCATCTGGCAAGCCTGGGCAGCTGGATCCTCGATCCTGAAACCGGAGCCTTGCAATGCTCCGAAGAAGCCCGGCGCATCCTGGGCTTCGAGGCGGGCCCCTTGCCGCCGGACCTGCCAACGCTGCTCTTGCGCATTCCGCCCGCAGAGCGTTTCGCGGTCGAACAGCGCATCGCAATGGCCTCCCGGTCCACGGAACGCAGCGAATTCGAGCACCGTCTGTGCCTGCCCGATGGCACCGAACGCTGGCTCCACGTCATCGTGCAGTCGGCCGACGATGAAGGCAGGAGACTGGTGCGCGGCACCGTGCGCGACGCCACGCAGCCGCGCAAGGATGCGTTGCGCCAGAAGCTCGAGTACAAGATCGCCCGGCTGCTTGCCGGCGACGGCAGGACCGAGACGGTGATTGCACTGGCGCTGGAGGCGGTATGCACCGATCTGCGCTGGGACTGCGGCGCGTTGTGGAGCGTTGGCGACGACGGCCTGGCTCGCTGTGCCGCGGCCTGGCATGCCGACAACGACCCGGCGGTGCAGCAATTCGTCAGCGCCAGCCGGTCGCTCACCTACCGGCCCAACGAAGGTTCGCTGGGCCGCGCCTGGGGGATCGGCGGCGTCGTGCGAATCGACACGCTGGCGGCTCCGAGCCATTTCACGCGCGATGCGATGGCTCGCCAGGCCGGGCTGACCGTCGGCCTCATCGTGCCGATGGTCGCCTCCGATGCGACCACTGCGCTGGAACTCTTTGGCTGCAATCCGTATGTTGCCGACACGGAGACGCTGGAGTCGCTGCGTGTGATCGCCTTGCAGATCGCCCAGTACAAGCAACGCAAGCGGGCCGAGCGGAGTCTTCGCTTCATCGCCAGCCACGACGAATTGACCGGGTTGCTCAATCGCGCCGCGCTGCAGCACGAGCTTGCCCGTGCCATCAGGCGCAGCAACCGCCATCAGAGGCAGTTCGCGGTGATGTTCGTCGACCTGGATCGCTTCAAGCACATCAACGACACGCTGGGCCACGGCGTGGGCGACGAGATGATCAAGATCTGCGGCGAGCGCTTCACGGCGCTGCTGCGCGATACCGACGTCGTGGCGCGTTTTGGCGGCGATGAGTTCGTGCTGGTGCTGGAGAACCTGTCCGGCCCGAAAGATGCCGAGGTGCTCGCCGAAAAGGTGCTGGCCTGTTGCGCCGAGCCTTTCGTGATCGAGGGGCGCGAACTGCACGTCAGCGCAAGCGTTGGCGTGAGCGTCTATCCGGAGAACGGCGCGGATGCCGAAGCGCTCCTGAAAAATGCCGACACGGCGATGTACCGCGCCAAGGAAAAAGGCCGCAACACCTACCGGTTCTACGCAGCGAAGATGAACGCGCAGAGTACCGAGCAGCTGATGCTGGAAAGCGCGCTGCGCCATGCCCTGGAACGTGGCGAGCTGGAAATGTATTACCAGCCGAAGATGGATCTGCAGACCCAGCGCATCGTCGGCGTCGAGGCGCTGATGCGCTGGCACCATCCGGCTCTGGGCATGATTCCGCCGATGCAGTTCATTCCGATCGCCGAAGAGATCGGCTTGATCGTGTCGATGGGCAAGTGGGCGCTGGAGAGGGCCTGCGCCGATTCGTGTTCGTGGCAGAAATACGGTTTGCCCGCGGTGTTGGTGAGCGTCAATCTGTCGCCGCGCCAATTCGAAAGCCGCACGCTCATCGCCGACATACGGGCCGTCCTGGAAGTCTCGGGCCTGGAGCCGTCGCTGCTGGAACTGGAAATCACCGAAGGCGCGGTGATGGCGAACCCCGAGCATGCGGCGAAATTGCTCCGCACGATTCGGGACATGGGCGTCAGGCTCGCCATCGACGATTTCGGAACGGGCTATTCCTCGCTCTCCTACTTGAAGCACTTCCCGCTGTCGACGGTCAAGATCGACCGCTCCTTCATCAACGACCTTTCGCAAGACCCCGACGCACGAGCGCTCATCGACGGAATCATCACCCTGGCCCACGGGCTGCGGATGAAGGTGGTGGCCGAGGGCATCGAGACCACAGCCCAGCTCGACTACCTGCGCAGCCACGGATGCGACGAGGCCCAGGGCTATTGGCTGTGCAAGCCCGTACCCGCCGACGAGGCGCGCGATTTCATGGCGCGTCACCTGCGCAACCAATTTGCCCCATCGGTAGTGGTCTGACGGCCGAGCCTTCGGAGCAATCTTCACCGGGCACGTTCGCTCGGACCTTCCAGCAACTCAACAGGAGCATTCATGGTTCATTCCACTCAAGGCAAGACACTGGAGCAGACGATCACCGCGATCAATGCGCTCGACCTCACACCGATCAAGTTCAAGGCCTGCCGCAAGGAGGACGGCTACGGCTGGTCGGCAGGCTACGCGGATCAGATGGAAGTGGCCTACAAGCGCTACTTGATACTGCACGCCAAGCATCCCGACCTGACGCTCGCTCCAGAGCAGGACGTCGACCGCTTCTGGCACATGCACATCCTCGACACGAGAAAGTACGCAGCTGATTGCGAAACCACTTTCGGCTATTTCCTGCACCACTTTCCGTACCTCGGCCTGCGCGGCGAGGAAGATGCCCAGGCGCTGCAGGCGGCCTTCCTGGAGATGCAACGCCTGACTGTCGAGGAATTCGGCGAGCCTACGCCCGCGCCCCGACACGAGGCGGCCAAGGATGTGGCCGCATGGTGCTCGCTTGAGGCGGGCAAGCCTGCAGCAGCATGGTGTTCGGCGGAGGTCGGCAAACCTTCGGCAGCATGGTGTTCGCTCGAGACGGGCAAGGCTTCAGCAGCATGGTGTTCGCTCGAGGCAGGTAAACCTGCAGCAGCGTGGTGTTCGCTGGAAGCAGGCAAACCTTCGGCAGCATGGTGTTCGCTGGAGGCGGGCACCGCGGCCGTTACTGCCTCCGCGGCAGAGCACTCGGTGAAGGCCGGCGCGCCTGGGCATCACTAGCCAGCCGCCACCCCGAAGCCCGTGTCGAAAGTGCCCTTCACATCAAGCGGCTGCTTGATGAGCCCGACCTGCCGGTAGAAGTCTGCGGTGCCCTGCTGATCGGCGATGACCTGCGCGTCGATGGGCACCCACTTCTGCTGCCGGCGTTCGAACTGCAGCTTCGCCGCCTCAGGCGGAATGCCGATGATGCGCGCCAGCGCGGCCGAGTAGGCGTCGACGTTGCGGTATGACCAGATCTGGGCCTTCACCACGCGCTGCAGGAAGTCTTGCAGCACCGGCCGCTTGGCCGTGATGGCGCTATCGGTCGCCGCGAGGTAGCTCAGGCCCGGCAGCAGCCCTCGCCCACTGACCAGCACGCGCGCATGGTGGCTGACCTCGGCCAGTGCGGTGTAGGGCTCCCATGTGGCCCAGGCATCGACGGAGCCCTGCGTGAGCGCGAGCTTGGCATCGGCCGGCGCAAGGAAGCGCAGGTTCACGTCCTCGGGCTTGAGGCCGGCCGCAGTGATGGCCTTGAGCGTGATGTAGTGACCGATGGAGCCGCGATTGGTCGCGACGCTTTTCCCCTTGAGGTCGGCAGCGGTCTTCAGCGGTGAATCGGGCCGCACGAGTACAGCCGTGCCATAGGAGTCGGAACGGTTCGCGCCGATGGCTTTCACGCGCGTGCCCGCGGCCAGCGCGAAGATCAGCGGCGCATCACCGATGGGGCCGGAATCGACCGCAGCGGCATTGAGCGCCTCGGCCAACGGCGCAGCGGCCGGGAACTCCGACCACTGGATGTCGTAACCCAGGCCTTCGAGCCCGCCCGCCGCTTCGAGCAGCGCGCGCAGGCCACCCTTCTGGTCGCCGGCCTTGAGCACCGGGCGGCCCTGCGCGGACGCCCAGCCGGGCAATGCGATGGCGGCAGCGGCGGTGGTGCCTTGAACGAGAAACTGGCGGCGTGAACTGTGGGTCATAGGTTTGCTGATGCCGGGCTTCATGCCAGCGGATCGAAAGAAACGTGCTCGGCGAAGCGCACCGGGTCCGTGCTCTTCTTGAGCACGCCCACGCCACGGAAGTCGCGCGCATAGAACTCGACTTCGTCGCGCAGGTTGCGGCCGAGCGGATGGTGGTTGTGCGTGAGCGTGCCGAGCAAGGCGCGCAGGTCTTCCACCGCAACGTTGGGCGAGTACTTGGCGAAGAGCTTGGCAGATTCGTTCGGGTTCTCGGCCACGTAGTCGGAGGCTTGCGCAATGGCGCGCACCAGCGAGGCGACAGTCGCCTTGTCTTTGCGCACGAGCTCGCCGCGCGCGCCGACGATGCAGCAGACCTTGTCCTTGTATTCGCCCGAGAGGTTGCTCGCCACCTCGACGTAGGCGCCCTGGTTGCGCTTCTCGATCAGGTAGATATTGGGGTCGCCATCGGCAATGGCCTGGATCTCGCCCTTCTTCACCGCGATGTCGAGCAGGTCGGCCGGGTACTGGCGCCAGGTGACGTCCTTGTCGGCGTCGATGCCGTTCTTCGTGAGCAGGATCGAGAAGAAATTCTTGCCCGGGCTCGCGATGTCGGACACGCCGATGGTCTTGCCCTTGAGGCTCGCAAGGTTGGTAACGCCCGCGCTCTTCGCGCCCACCAGCCGCACGCAGCCGCCGTGCGAGCTGCCGACGATCTTCACGTCGAAGCCCGATTCGAGCGGCTTGAGCCAGCGGTGGATCATGCCCACGGCCGCATCGGCCTTGGCGGTAGCCAGCGACTCCAGCAGCTGGTCGGTGGAGCCGGTGTAGTTGATGAGGTCGACCTGCAGGCCGTTGCGCTCGAAGTAGCCGCGCTCCTGCGCCACCACCACGGGCGAGAGGCAGAAGGCTGCTGCGTTCCAGGCGAAGGTGAGCTTGCGCGCCTGCTGCGAGAAGGCCTGCGAGGCGATCAGGCCGCCCGAGGCGACCACGGCGGCGGCACCGCCGGCGCGCAGCACGCTGCGGCGGGAAAGAGTTGGGGTCATCGTCGTCGCGTTACAGCAGCAGTTCGGGCTCGGCTTCGACCAGGCCTTCATAGAGGCTGTCGAAGGAATGGATGGCGCCCTCAGGCCCGCCGATCTGGCTGTGCGTGTGGCGTGCGGTGGCCTCGTCGATGGGCTGCGGCTTGCCGGCGGCTTCTGCCAGCAGTTGCGTGTGGCAGGCGTTGTCGAGCGCGATGTACCACCACGCGGCGGCCTCCACCGTGGGGCCTGCGGTCAGGATGCCGTGGTTCTTGAGGATGGCGCCCTTCTTGTCACCCAGCGCGTGTGCAATGCGGTCGCCCTCGCTGGTGTCGACCACCATGCCGGTGAAGTCGTCGAACAGCGCCACGTCTTCGTGGAACACGCAGCTGTCCTGCGTGATGGTGTCGAGCTTGCGACCCAGCGTTGACCAGGCCTTGCCGTAGGTCGAGTGTGTGTGGGCGGCGGCAATGATCTTCGGGTTGTGCTCGTGGATGGCAGCGTGAATGGCGAAGGCGGCCTTGTTGAGCGGCCTGTCGCCAATGACGGTCTCGCCCTTCGAGTTGACGAGCAACAGGTCGGATACCTTGATGCGCGAGAAATGAATGCCCAGCGGGTTGACCCAGAAGTGGTCGCTCAGCTCAGGGTCGCGCGCCGTGATGTGGCCGGCCAGGCCCTGCGCGAAACCGAAGCGCGCGAACAGGCGGAAGGCGCCGGCCAGGCGCTCCTGCCGGTGGCGGCGCTCGGCCTGCACGGTGGTGCGCGGCGGAATGGGGTCGAACCAGTACTTCTGCTGCGGGTTCGGGTTGAGCTTCAGCGGCTGGGGCGCGTTGCGGTCGATGGAGAGAACGGCGCTCATGACTCAGGCCGCCTTGCGTTGTGCTTGCACGCGTTGTGCCACCAGCTCGCGCGTACGCGGGATCAGCTCGCGCCCATAGTCCAGCGCGTCTTCCAGCGGGTCGAAGCCGCGGATCAGGAAGGTCGTCACGCCCAGGTCGTAGTAGTCGAGCAGTGCGTCGGCCACCTGCTCGGGCGTGCCGACCAGCGCGGTGCTGTTCGAGCGGCCGCCGATTTCCTGCGCGACAGCGGTCCACAGCCGCTTGTCGAGCCGCGAGCCCTTCTCGGCCGCGGCCAGCAGGCGCTTGGCGCCTTCGCTCTGCTGCGGACCGCCGCGGTTGTAGCCCTGCACCACGCGCAGACGCTTGGTCTCCGCCAGGATGTTCTCGGCGCGCGCCCATGCGGCCTCTTCGGTCTCCGCCACGATCGGCCGGAACGACACCGAGAAACGCACGCTGCGCCCGTGCCTGGCCGCTTCGGCACGCACGCGTGTGGTCAGCTCGCGCGCCTGGTCGAGCGATTCGCCCCACAGCGCATACACGTCGGCGTACTTGCCAGCGACCGGAATCGCAGCCTCGGAAGCCCCGCCGAAATACACCGGAACGTGCGGCTTGCCGTTGCGCGTCTGCAGCGGCTTCACTTCGGAGAACGCGTTCTGGAAGCGGTAGTGCGCGCCTTCGTGGTCGAAGGGCTTCTCGGCCGTCCACACCTTGTGCAGCACTTCGAGGTATTCGTCGGTGCGGGCGTAGCGCTGGTCGTGGTCGAGCCAGTCGCCGTCGCGGCGCTGCTCTTCGTCGGAGCCGCCCGAGATGTAGTGCACGCCGAGCCGGCCGCCGCTGAACTGGTCGAGCGAAGCGAACTGCCGCGCCGCCAGCGTGGGTGCCACGAAGCCGGGGCGGTGCGCGAGCATGAAGTGGATGCGCTCGGTCACCGAGGCGGCGTAGGCCACCGTGAGCGTGGCGTCGGGGCTGGTCGAATGATGCGGCACCAGCACGCGGTCGAAGCCGGCCGTCTCGTGGGCCTGCGCGAAGGCGCGCACATAGTCGCGGTCGAGCGAGGGGCCCTTGGCCGCGTGGATCTCCGAGACCTTCTGGCCCTGGATCATGCCGATGAATTCGACGCCGTCTTGGTGTTGCTGGCTCATGGTGTTGTCCTTGTTTGAATATGAATGGGAGGTGGATGTCAGGCGGCGGGCAGGCGAAGCGCGTTCTCGAAGCTGCGGTCCCACAGCGGCTTGACGTCGGCCGGACCGTCGAGCACGCCGATCTTCAGGAAGGTGTCGGCCACGTCCTGGTGGCTGCGCACCACGGCATCGCTGACGGGGCCGAGGCTGTAATCGCCACTGCGGCCGTTGAAGAGCTCGACGATGTCGCCGACGGGCACGCGCGTTTCGGCCGACTGCGCGCGGGCATAGGCCAGGAAGTTTCCGTTGATCCACGCGAACGAGCGTTGCAGGCGCTGCAGCAGGTCGCTCAGTGCGGCGCGGCGCAACGCGTCGTCAAGCGCGCGTGGGTTGGCGTAGATCGGGAAGTTGCCCGATAGATACCCCACGCCGGTCTTGATGACACGCGCGCCGTACTGCGTGCGCGCCAGTTGGCCGTTGTAGCCGTAGATGGCCCAGGCATCGAGGTCGCCGCGCGCGAAGGCCGAGAGGCCATCCGACGGGGTGAGGCTCACGGCCTGGATGTCGCTGAACGACAGCCCCACCTCGGCCAGCTGCTTGGCCAGGTAGTAGTGCGAAGTGGTGGCGCGCACGTAGCCCACGCGCTTGCCCTTGAAGTCGGCGATGGAGCGAATGGGTGCGTCCTTGCGCGCCAGCGTGGCCTGGTTGTTCAGGTCTTCGTGCGTAACGGCCACCAGCTTCACGCTGGACTTCTGCCGCGCCGCGAACACCGGCGGAATCTCGCTGCCCGAGCCCAGGTCGAGCGCGTCGCCGTTGATGGCCTCGATGTGCAGCACGCCGTTGTTGAGCTCGCGCCAGTCGATCTTGTAAGGTGTGTTGGCCTGGCCCGAAGCAGCGAGCAGCGGGCGCCAGAGGCCCTTGTAGGTGCCCACTCGCAGCGTGACGCCGGACAGGTCGCGCGAGGGGGTGGCGGCCTGCGCCCAGCCTGCCGTGCCGGCCGTGGCCAGCGCGGCAGCGGCTTGCAACAGGCGGCGCCGGTCCAAAGGAAAGTCTGGTTTCATGCACCGAACCGTAACCAGACGCTCCACGGAAGCGAACGCAGAAAAACGAGTTTGCATATGCGGGATGCGTCGTTTTCGGGCTGCGGGCGGCCCGGTACCGTGCGGGAACCATGAGTGCACTCCCCTTGCGCCGCGCGCCGGCCACGCCTGAACACCCCTCCCCGCCTTCCACCGTCGATGCCGCCGTGCTGGCGCGCCTGTCGGCCCAGTTCGCCACCACCGCGGCCGACCACGACCGCAGCGGCGCCTTTCCGCGCGAGAACTTCGAGGCGCTGCAGGCGCACGGGCTCATCGGGCTGGTCGCTCCCGCCGAGCATGGCGGCGGCGGTGCCACGCTGGCGACAGCGCGGCGCGTGATCTCGGCCGTGGCGCGGGGCGAGCCGGCCACGGCGCTGATCCTCACGATGACCTATCTGCAGCACCACGCATTGACGCGCACCGACAGCCGCTGGCCACCGCATCTGCGCGAACGCGTGGCGCGGGATGCGGTCGCAAACGGCGCGCTGATCAACGCCCTGCGCGTGGAGCCCGCGCTAGGCTCGCCGGCCCGTGGCGGCCTGCCCGGCACGGTCGCGCGGCGCGACGGCAACGGCTGGAAGATCGACGGCCACAAGCTCTACACCACCGGCATCGAGGGCCTGAGCTGGCTCGCCGTGTGGGCTCGTACCGATGAGGCTGATGAAACCACGCCGCGCACCGGCGTGTTCCTGGTGCCGCGCAACGCGCCCGGCGTGCGCGTGATCGCGAGCTGGGACCATCTGGGCCTGCGCGCCTCGGGCAGCCACGAGGTGGTGTTCGAAGACGTCGCCATCGACCTCGATCACGCGGTGGACCTGCGCGTGCCGGCCGACTGGGCGCCCGATGCAGGCAGCCAGACCGACATCGACGCCCACGCCACGCAGCAGGCGTGGATGACGGTGCTGCTCGGCAGCCTCTACGACGCCGTGGCCACGGCCGCGCGCGACTGGCTGGTCGGCTTCCTGAACCAGCGCGCGCCCGGCAGCCTGGGCGCGCCGCTGGCCAGCTTGCCGCGCGTGCAGGAGCATGTCGGCGAGATAGAGGCGCTGCTGCGAACAAACCGCGTGCTGCTCGACGATGCGACCGCTGCCGTCGACAGCGGCCATGCGCAACCGGCCGCCGACAGCGGCCTGCTCAAGTACACCGTAACGGGCAACGCGATCCGCGCAGTCGAGTTGGCGTTGCAGCTCAGCGGCAACCACGGCCTTACGCGGCAGAACCCGCTGGAGCGGCACTACCGCGACGTGCTGTGCAGTCGCATCCATACGCCGCAGAACGACGCGATCCTGGTGGCCGCGGGCAAGCGCGCGTTGCTCTCGACGGGAGCCGCCGCATGACCGATCTGCTGTTTTCCAAGGCTTCGCGCCGCAGCTGGCTGAAGCAAGGCGCCGCGCTCTCGCTTGCCGCTGCTGGCTCGCTGCGTGTGTGGGCACAGCCGCAGCAAACAACGCTGGTGCTCGGCGACCAGGCCGGTGGCCTGCGCTCGCTCTTCGAGGCCTCGCGCACGCTCGAAGGCGCGCCGTTCGCCTACCGCTGGGCCAACTTCCAGGGGGCGGCGCCGTTGTTCGAGGCGCAGCGCAGCGCGGCGGTCGACACGGCCATGGCCGGCGACCTGCCCGTGCTGGCCGCAGCCGTGGGCAAGACGCCGCTGAAGATCGTCGCCACGCGCGTCGGCAAGGCCGATTCGCTGGGCATCGTGGTGCAGGCCGATTCGCCGCTGCGCAGCGTGGCGGACCTGCGCGGCAAGACGGTGATCGTGTCGTCGGCGCGCGGCAGCATCTCGCAGTACCAGCTGTACGGCGCGCTCGAAGAGGCCGGCGTGCGGCGCGAAGAGGTCACGGTGAAGTTCGTGCTGCCGACCGACGCGGCCGCCGCCTTCGCGTCGAAGCAGATCGACGCGTGGGCCATCTTCGATCCGTACTACACGATTGCGCTGCAGCAAGGCGGTCGCATCCTGCGCGACGGGCGCGGCATCAACACTGCCCTGGGCTTCATCACCGCGAGCGAGCATTCGCTGGCCGACCCGGCCAGGCGCGCAGCCATCGTGCAGTTTCTCGACCGGCTCGGCCGTGCGGGCGACTGGGCGCTGGCCAACCCCGAGGCCTACGCACAGGCCTACAGCCAGCTCACGCGGCTGCCGATCGAGTCCGCGCGCATCATCACCGAACGGGCTTCGGTGGCGGGCCGGCCGGTGAGCGAAGCCGACATCGTCGCGCTGCAGGCCGTGGCCGACCGCTCGGCGCGCGACGGCATCCTGCCGGTGCGGGTGGACGTGCGCGCGATTACCGACACCAGCGTCTGGAAGCGCCCGGCGTGATCGCGCCGCTGCGCGAATTCGTCGGCGCTTTCGGCCGGCTGCTCGACAGCGCGCCCAACGAGCCCCGCATTCTTTCGGAAGGTGGCGCATTGCTGCGCACGCTGGTTGCGCGCGACGACTGGCTGCCAGAGGCCTTTGCCCAGCCAGACCCTGTGCGCTATCGGCAATTTCTGCTGCACGCGGACAGCACCGAGCGCTTCTCGGTCGTGAGCTTCGTGTGGGGGCCGGGGCAGGCCACGCCGGTGCACGACCACACGGTGTGGGGGCTGATCGGCATGCTGCGCGGCGCGGAGTACAGCCAGGGCTATGCGCTCGATGCGCAGGGCAATGCGCAGTCGCAGGGCGAGGCGGTGCGGCTCGACGCTGGCGACGTGGAAGCCGTGTCGCCCACCATCGGCGACCTGCACCGCGTGCACAACGCGCATGCGGACCGCGTGTCGATCAGCATCCACGTGTACGGCGCGAACATCGGCGCCGTGCGGCGGCATACTTACCCGACGGAGGGTGGCCGCAAGCCCTTCGTCTCCGGATACTCCAACGCGCTGCTGCCCAATCTGTGGGATCGCTCCGCTGAACTCGCATCCTCGAACACCGTATGACGACTGCCTCCTTTCCCGTTCTTTCATTTGCCGCCGTGCGCGAGCGCCTCATCGCCCGCGACGAAACCGCCCTGCTCGACGTGCGCGAGGAAGACCCGTTCGCACAGGAGCATCCGCTGTGGGCCGCGAACCTGCCGCTGTCGCGCATCGAGATAGAGGCGTGGCGGCGTATTCCGCGGCGTGACACGCTGATCGTGCTGTATGGCGAGCACGGCGGCGTCGACCTTGCGCCGCAGGCCGCGAAGACATTGGCCCCGCTGGGCTACACGAACGTGCATCTGCTCGAAGGCGGCCTCGAAGGCTGGCGCCGCGCGGGCGGTGAACTGTTCCGCGACGTGAACGTGCCGAGCAAGTCCTTCGGCGAGCTGGTCGAGCATGAGCGGCACACGCCTTCGCTGTCCGCGCCCGAGGTGAAGGCGCTGGTCGATGCGAAGGCCAACGTGGTGGTGCTCGACGCGCGCCGCTTCGACGAATACCAGACGATGAGCATTCCCTCGGCCACCAGCGTGCCGGGCGCGGAACTGGTGCTGCGGGTGCGCGAGCTGGCACCCGATCCTTCAACGCAGGTGATCGTGAATTGCGCGGGACGCACGCGCAGCATCATCGGTACGCAGTCGCTGGTGAACGCGGGCATTCCGAACCCGGTGGCTGCGCTGCGCAACGGCACGATCGGTTGGAAGCTCGCGGGGCAGGTGTTAGACCATGGTGCCGATCGGCAGGCGCCCGCTGCGGTGTCGCAGGCACATCGCGCACAGGCGCAGGCCGATGCAAAACGCGTGGCCGATCTGGCTGGCGTGCGCCGCATCGCGCTTGACGCTCTGCAGACGCTCGAAGCGCCGGGACGCACCGTGTACAGCTTCGACGTGCGCACGCCCGAGGAATATGCGGCGGGCCATCTGCCCGGCTTTGCCAGTGCGCCCGGCGGGCAACTTGTGCAGGAAACCGATCACCAGGTGCCCGTGCGCGGCGCGCGCATCGTGCTGGCCGATGACGACGGCGTGCGGGCATCGATGAGCGCGTCGTGGCTTGCGCAGATGGGGTGGGAGGTTTATTTGCCGGAGCTCGTGCCAACGGCTGCGGACTTCGTCGAGACCTCGGCACCGCCGAGCTCATACCCGCCGGTTGCGGCCGTTGTGGGCGAGCTCACGCCGAAGGAACTGGCGGCGTTGCTGAAGCAACCCGGCACCGCAGTGATCGACGTGACGACGAGCGCCAACTATGTGAAGCGCCACATTCCCGGTGCCTGGTATGCGATTCGCGCTCAGCTGGCGCAGGCCATCGATGCTGTCATTCCACCGGCCCAGCGCTACGTGCTGACCTGCGGCAGCAGCCTGCTCGCCCGATATGCCGCAGCCGACCTGCGCTCGCTGCTCGACGCGCGCGGCAAGGGCGATGTCGAAGTGCTGGTGCTGACTGGTGGTAACGCGGCATGGTTCGCCGCAGGCCTCGATGCGGAGACCGGCGAGACGCGCCTTGCAACTGCGCGCACCGACCGCTACCGCCGGCCGTACGAAGGCACCGATGCGCCTGCCGAAGCGATGCAGGCTTACCTCGATTGGGAGTTCGGCCTGGTGGCGCAGCTAGGGCGCGACGGCACGCATCATTTCAACGTGATCTAGATGCAAGCGTTTTGAAAGGATGACAACACGGTGGTGACACTGTGTAGGCTGGGTAAAGGCCGTCATCCGGCGATGCCACGGGACGTTGGTTGTTCATACCGACAACAACTCATCCCAGGAGCTTCGCCATCATGAGATTCCCTGTTCTTGCCTTGTCCGCTGCCGCACTGGCAGCTGCTCTGACCGGCTGCGTGGTTGCGCCGGCAGCCCCCGTGTATTCGGCGCCTCCGGGCGTGGCCTATGTGGCACCCACGTATGTGTCGCCCGGTGTCGGCTTCGTGTGGGCCTACCACCCGCGCTACGGCTGGGGCTGGCACCACCCGCAGTACGGCTGGCACCGCGGCTGGCGCTGAACCGAGGCGGCTGATGCCGCCTCTATTCGCCTGGATCAGCTCGGCTCGGCGCTCTTGAACAGCGCCGCGACCTTGCGCTTGGTCTTGATGTTGCTGGAGATGCCGCGTGCGGGCGTCGCGGCCTTGGCGGCGGCTTCCCATGCCGGCGTGGCATCGGGCTCGCCGGCTTCGTAAGGCTTGTCGAAGAACGGATCGCGCGGCGCCGACGGTGCGCGGTGCGGTCGGCCACCGCCGCGGCGGGCTTCGGCCTCGCGGCGTTCGCGCGGCTGGTCGAGCACATCGCGTGCGTCGCCGGCTTCGCCTTCTTCGCGCCAGTGACGGCGTCCGTCGTTGATGCGGCCGCGCGGGCGGTCTTCTTCGAACTCGACGGGTTCGAGCTCGATCTTCTTCTTGATCAGTTTCTCGATGTCGGCCACCAGGCGCGCATCGTTGCCGCCGCTGGCAAAGCTCACGGCCAGACCCGAAGCGCCGGCACGGCCCGTGCGGCCGATGCGGTGCACGTAGTCTTCGGCGTTGAACGGAATGTCGAAGTTGAAGACCGCGGGCACGTCCTTGATGTCGAGGCCACGGGCCGCGACGTCGGTGCACACGAGCAGGTCGACTTCGCCGGCCTTGAACGAAGCGAGCGCCTTCAGGCGTTCGTCCTGGCTCTTGTCGCCATGCAGTGCGGTGGTACGCAGGCCATCGCGCTCCAGCGAGCGTGCGAGGCGCGCGCAGCCGAGCTTGCTGTTGACGAACACGAAAGCCTGCGTGATGCCGCGCTGCTGCACGATCTGCTTGAGCGCGCGGCGCTTGTCGTCGTCGGCCACGCTGTAGAAGTGCTGCTCGACGGTGGAAGCCGTTTCGTTCGGCCGCGCCACTTCGATGGTGACGGGGTTCTGCAGGTAGCTGCCGGCCAGTCGCTTGATTTCGGGCGAGAACGTGGCCGAGAACAGCAACGTGGTGCGCTGCTTGGGCAGGTAGCTCAGGATGCGCTGCAGGTCAGGCAGAAAGCCGATGTCGAGCATGCGGTCGGCTTCGTCGAGCACGACGTATTCGACCTGGTTGAGCACCGCGTTCTTGGCTTCGATGTGATCGAGCAGCCGGCCCGGCGTGGCGACCAGCACTTCAACGCCCTTCTTCAGTTCCAGCGTCTGCGGCTTCATGTCGATGCCGCCGAACACCACCGTGCTGCGCAGGTTGGTGTACTTGGCGTACAGCTTGACCTGCTGCGCGACCTGGTCGGCCAGTTCACGCGTGGGCAGCAGCACGAGGGCCCGGACCGGATGCCGCGCGGGCGAGGTCGAGGCGTTTTCATGCTTGAGCATGCGCTGCAGCAGCGGGAGCGAAAACGCCGCCGTCTTGCCGGTGCCGGTCTGGGCGGCGCCCATCACATCCTGGCCCGCGAGCACGACCGGAATGGCCTGCTCCTGGATCGGTGTCATGGTCTCGTAGCCCATTTCGGCTACGGCGCGCGCCAGCGGTTCCGCCAGCGATAGATTGGAGAAGGAGCTTGTCATTGAGCCCGCTATTGTCGCATTGCCGCAAAAAACGGCAGTGACGGCGGCATGACAACGCCCGCGCCAGCGGAATTGCTATTTATTAGATAGCAGTGAACTCAGCGCCGACAAGCGTTTCAAGACGAGGCAGCTCAGAGGCTGCGTGCATTGAAGGTATCGCAGGACTTGATATCGCCGCTTTGATACCCCGCGCCGAACCACCGTTGGCGCTGCGCGCTCGTGCCGTGGGTGAAGCTGTCGGGCACCACTGCACGGCCTGCGGAACGCTGCAGGGCGTCGTCGCCGATCTTCTGCGCGGCGTTCATCGCGGCCTCGATGTCGCCCGGGTCGAGCCACTTCTTCGACTCTTGCGAATGGTGTGCCCACACGCCCGCGAAGCAGTCGGCCTGCAGCTCGACGCGCACGCTCATCGCGTTGTTCTGCGTCTGGCTCAGGCGGCTGCGCATGCCGTCGACCTTGGCGGTGATGCCGAGCTCGTCCTGCACGTGATGGCCGACCTCGTGCGCAATGACGTACGCCTGCGCAAACTCGCCCGGCGCGCCGAGCTGGTTCTTCAGCGTGTCGTAGAAGCCGAGATCGATGTAGACCTTCTGGTCGCCCGGGCAGTAGAACGGGCCCATGGCCGATTGCCCCGTGCCGCAGGCCGTGGGCGTGGCATTGCGGAACAGCACGAGCCGGGGCGCGTGGTACGTGCCGCCGTTCTGCTTGAAGATGCCCGTCCAGACCACTTCGGTGTTCTTGAGCACCGTGGAGACGAAGGCCGCCTCGCGGTCACCGGATGGTGGCTTTTGCGCTGGCCCCTGTTGCTGCTGCTGCACCTGGGCCGGACCGCCGCCACCGCTGAGCAGGCTCAGCACCGTGAGCGGGTTGATGCCGAAGACCCAGCCCGCGATCAGCGCGACCGCGATGGTGCCGATGCCGATGCTGCGGCCTCCGATGAAGCCGCCGCCCCCACCACCGCCGCCACCTTCACCGCGGCGGTCTTCGACGTTGTCCGATTGTTCGTTGCCTTCCCATCTCATCGCAGTCTCCTTGCCGGCCATTGCAGGAGGATTTGCCGGCGGTCGCAGGATGGTACTTGCCCCGGCGCCCTCCGGGGTAACTGGCCGTCAGCAGACGGCCCGGTGTTTCGTCAGGTTTTTGGCAGGGTGACGCCGCGTTGGCCCTGGTATTTGCCGCCGCGGTCCTTGTAGCTGGTCTCGCAGACCTCGTCGCTCTCGAAGAACAGCACCTGCGCGCAGCCTTCGCCCGCGTAGATCTTGGCGGGCAGCGGCGTGGTGTTGCTGAATTCGAGCGTCACGTAGCCTTCCCATTCGGGTTCGAAGGGCGTGACGTTGACGATGATGCCGCAGCGCGCATAGGTGCTCTTGCCGAGGCAGATGGTGAGCACGTTGCGCGGGATGCGGAAGTATTCGACGGTGCGCGCCAACGCGAAGCTATTGGGCGGAATGATGCAGTAGTCGCCGTGCATGTCGACGAAGCTCTTCTCGTCGAAATTCTTCGGGTCGACCACGGTGCTGTGGATGTTGGTGAAGACCTTGAATTCAGGCGCACACCGGATGTCGTAGCCATAGCTGGAAGTGCCGTAGCTGATGATCTTGTGGCCGTCGCTCTCGCGCACCTGGCCGGGCTCGAAGGGCTCGATCATTCCTTCGTTTTCGGCCATGCGCCGGATCCATTTGTCGCTCTTGATGCTCATATGCGGTCGCTACTGCTGCTGCGGGGGGAGATGGCGCGAATTGTGGCATGCGCCACTGCCCTCCCCGCCGCCCCGGGTGCTACAGCGCTTGCGAAATCACCGTGCGCTCGACCAGCCGGTCGTCGCCCAGCACGATCATCGCGAAGAGCATCTCTTCCAGCGTGCTCGCCAGCTTCGTCTTGCGCGCCAGCAGCGGCGTGGCCGCTGGGTTGAGCACCAGGAAATCGGCCTCGCAGCCCGGCTGCAGGTTGCCGACCACGCCATCGAGCCCCAGCGCGCGCGCCGCGCCGCCGGTGTGGCGCCACCAGAGCTCGGAAGGCGCGATGCTCAGGCCGGTCTTGGTCTGGCCTTCACGGCCGACGTAGTAGGCGGCCATCATGGTGTGGAAGGGGCTGAAGCTGGTGCCGCCACCCACGTCGCTGGCCAGGCCGTAGGGATAGCCCACGCGGTCGGCCGCGCCGAAGTCGAAGAAGCCGCTGCCGAGGAACAGGTTGCTCGTGGGGCTCACGGCCGCGGCCGTCTTCGTCTCGCGCAGCAGGGCACGGTCGGCGTCGTCGAGGTAGATGCAGTGGGCGTACACGGCGCGCTCACGCATCAGGCCGAAGCCGGCGTACACGTCGAGATACGAGCGCGCCTTGGGGTACAGCTCGCGCACCCAGCTCACTTCGTCGCGGTTCTCCGCCACGTGCGACTGGATCCAGGTGTCGGCGTATTTGGCGGCGAGCTCGCTCGCGCCGCGCATCTGGGCGTCGGTGCTCGCGGGTGCAAAGCGCGGCGTGATGGCATAGCCCAGCCGGTCGACGTTGTGCCACTTGCGGATGAGTGCCTCGGAGTCGATCAGGCTCTGCTCGGTTTCATCGCGCACGCCGTCGGGCGAATTGCGGTCCTGCAGCACCTTGCCTGTGATCATGCGCAGGCCGCGGCGCTGCGCACCTTCGAAGAAGGCATCGACCGAGGCCACGTGCGAGGTCGCGAAGGTCAGCGAGGTGGTGACGCCGTTGCGCAGCAGTTCGCCGAAGAACACGTCGGCCACTTCGTTTGCATGCGCGGGGTCTGCGAATTTGCTTTCGGCAGGGAAGGTGTAGTTCTCGAGCCAGGGCAGCAGGCCCGGCGAGGGCGAACCGATGATGTCGGTCTGCGGATAGTGGATGTGCATGTCCACGAAGCCCGGCGCGAGGATGCGCCCCGGCAGATGGGTCACATGGGCGCCGGAGTGGCGCGGCGCGACGGCGGCATGGCTGCCGGCATCGAGCACGCGCTGGCGGCCGGTGCTGTCGGGGGCCACGACCAGCAGGCCGTCTTCATCGAAAACGGGCTGGCCGGCGGCGTCGAATCGCAGGAGGGAGGCGCGGTAGGCTTTTTTCATCGTGGGTGCGGAGGGTAATCCAGCCCCGCCGCACCGCAATTTCCATGCGCATATGAGTGCTATATGCGGAACGCACTCACCGCGGCGGCAGCGCACGCGACTGGATGTCGAAGGGCACGCCGGTCGGCACCGGCCCGTCGCCGTCCTTGCGCTTTGTCAGCAGCGCGTACTTCGATTCGATGAAATAGACGCGGTCGCCCCGCACCGCGCCCGACGAGGGGTCGTTGAGCCCTGTCACTACCGTCTGCAAGCCGAGCTTCATGCCGTCGACACGCGCCACTGTGATCTGGCCGCCGTAAGGGCCTTCGCCGAAGGCATTGCTCTCGAACAGCACGAGCCGGCCCGGCTTCCAGGCGCGGATTGCGTCGACGTTCTTCAGCACGCGCGGTGCATCGATGCGCGTGACCTCGCTGGCGCTGCCGTCGGCGCCCAAGCCGATGCGCAGCACGTAAGGAGCCGCCGCCACGAGGCTCACGTAGACATCGCGCCCGCCATCGATCGCGATGCCGTTCAGGCCCTTGTAGGGGCCCGGACCGGCCAGCGCCGGGTCTTCTTTCCACACAGTGAGCGCGGTGGCGCCTGGCGCGAGCCTCAGCACGCGCGGGTGGTAGGAGTCGGTCACGTAGAGATTGCCGCGGGCGTCCTGCGCGAGGTCGTTGCAGTAGCCGCTGTCGGGCATTGCATAGCTCGCGCGCGGCGCGCCCGTGGCCAGGTCGTAGCGCTTGAGCGCGCTCGGCGTCTGCGGCACGGTGGTGAAGCCGCTGCTGCCCGAGCAGACCCACAGCGCCCGATGCTTCGCGTCGACCAGCACGCCCTGCCCGTTCGCCAGCCCGTTGGCGCCGGGCTTCACGAGCACTTCGGCCTTCGGAGCGACGCCCGGCTTCAGGCGCGCGACCGCGCCCTCGCGCCAACTGCCGACGTAGAACGAGCCATCCGGGCCGATGGCGACGCTTTCCGGATACCAGTCCTCGGGCAACGCCTGCACGAGAGGCGGTGCGGCGGTGGCTGCTGTCGTGGCGAGCGCGAGCAGCGCGCCGGCCAGCCGTGTGTGGCTGCTCATTGCCACACGCGAAACACGCGCCCCGTCAGCGGTCCTTCGACACTGCGCACATAAGCCAGCGCCACGCGCGCGGCCGATACGGTTTCGACGCCCGGGAAGAGCGCGCCATATGCCGCCAGCGATTCGGTCAGCAACGTAGGGCTCACCGCGTTGATGCGCAGGCCGCGTGGCAGCTCGATCGCCGCGCCCAATACGAAGCCCTCGACCGCCGAGTTCACGGCGGCCGCATTGCTTCCGCCGCGAACCGGGTCGGCGGCCGCGACGCCCGTGGTCAGCGTGATCGAACCACCGTCATTCAGCACGTGCTGGCCGAGCAACGCGAGCCGCACCTGGCCGAGCAGCTTGTCTTGCAGGCCGACGTTGAAGTCGGCCGGCCGCATTTCATTCAATGGCCCGAAGAACAGCCCGCCCGCCGCCGACACGATGGCATCGACGCGCCCTACTGCCGCATACAGCGCCTCAACGCTGGCATCGCTCGTGATGTCGACCTGGAGATCGCCGCGCGTGCGTCCTGCGCGAATCACCTCGTGACCGCGCTCGGCCAGCGTCTGAGCCACTGCGCTGCCAATCGCGCCCGTCGCGCCCACAACAAGAACCTTCATGGAGAACCTCGCCAAAAGTGAATCAACAAGCGGCGATTGTTTTACGAACCATTGATTTGATAAATTGCCATCTGGTTCGGTCATTCGAAACTCTGGATTCTCAATATGGACAAGCTCCGCGCCATGGAGGTCTTCGTCGCCACGGTGGATGCGGGCAGCTTCGCGGCCGCCGCCGAGGCGCTCGACCTGTCTGCCGTGATGGTCGGCAAGCACATACGCGCGCTCGAAGAGCAGCTTGGCGCGCGCCTGCTGGAACGCACCACGCGCCGCCACGCGCTCACTGAGATAGGCGCCGCCTACCTCGAGCGCTGCCGCGACGTGCTGGCCAGCGTGCACACCGCCGACGGTGTGGCCGAGTCGTTACGCGCCATGCCCCAGGGCGTGCTGCGCGTCACTGCGCCCGTGGCCTACGGCGCGCACCGGCTCACACCGGTGATCGGCGACTACATCGCCGCCTATCCGCAGGTGAAAGTGGACCTGAGCCTCAACGACCGCGTGGTCGACCTCGCGGAAGAAGGCTTCGACTGCGGCATCCGCTCGGGGGCTGCGGTCGACGAGCGGCTCATTGCAAGACCGCTCGCGCTGGCGCGCATGTACGCCGTGGCCAGCCCCGCATGGGTCGCGCGCCACGGGCAGCCGAAGCACCCGTCCGACCTGGAGGCCTTTCCGCTGCTGGGCTTCGCGACCTGGGGGCCGAACCATTCATGGCGCTTCACGCGCAAGGGCGAGACGGTGCACGTGCCGGTGCGCGGCCCGCTCACCACCAACAACGGCCAGGCACTGCTGACCGCGGCCATGGGCGGCGTGGGCGTGATCGTGCAGGCCGATGCGCTGCTAGGCCCCGCCCTGGCGTCGGGTCAGGTGGTGCGATTGCTGCCCGACTGGGAACTGCCCACGCGGCAGGTGCACATCATGCGGCTGCCGGAAGCGCGGCCGAGTGCGAAGCTGCGGACCTTCGTGGACTTCGTGGTCGAGCGGCTGGGCTGAAGGATCTCCTAGCGTTGGATATAACTCATTCTGGACAAATCCTCAAATTTGTCTAACATGAGAGACACCATGCCATCTACCTCCCCGCCAACCACTGCCACAGCAGACCGGCGCCTCGCAACGCTCGGCGGCCGCATCCATGCACGCCGCAAGGCGATAAAGGTCAGCGCCACCACCGCCGCAGAGGCAGCGGGCGTGTCTCGCATGACGCTGTACAGGATCGAGCGCGGAGAACCTTCGGTCACGATGGGCGCCTATATGAACGCACTGGGAGCATTGGGTCTCGATGTCGATGTGGTGATGTCCACTGAGCCACCAGCCCTTGCGCCTCTCCCAGGGGGCATTCGGATCGCCGATTACCCCCAGTTGCGCCGCCTTGCCTGGCAATTGGCCCCGGCCACCGAGCTCACGCCCGAAGAAGCATGGGGAACCTACGAGCGCAACTGGCGCCATGTCGACACATCCGCTCTGGACGCAAGAGAGCGCGAGTTGCTGGAAGACCTGGCACGCAGCCTCGGCAGAAAGCCATTGCATGTTTGAACGGCCACACCATCAACGCGTCGCTCAGGTGCTGGCCTCGCTCGACGCAAACCTGCTCGCCCGAAGCCATTGCCTCTTCGGCGGAGGCACGGCTATTGCGCTTCGCTATGGCGAGTACCGCGAGTCCGTGGACATCGACTTCCTCGTATCCGACATCGATGGCTATCGCCACCTGCGCCAGTTGCTGACAGGGAATCAAGGCCTCGGCGCGCTCGCACGGCAGGGCTCCGAGATTCAGCAATCGGCAGAACTCCGCGCCGATCAATACGGTATTCGATCGTCGGTTCGTGTGGGCGACATCGAGATCAAGTTCGAAATCGTTCTCGAAGCGCGCATCGAACTTGAATTGCCGGGAGCAGAGGACCGGATCGGCGACATCGCAACCCTCACGCCCCTCGATATGGCAACGAGCAAGTTGCTCGCAAACTCAGACCGTTGGGCCGACGACAGCGTCTTCAGCCGCGACATCATCGACCTGGCCATGATGAACCCCGGGTCGGCACTGTTGCGTCGAGCAACCATCAAAGCCAGCCGCGCCTACGGCAACAGCATCGATGCCGATCTCACCAAAGCTGCCGAGGCGCTGCTCGCGCGGCCGGGTCGCATGGACCGTTGCATGGCCGTGCTGCAAATGACTCCGTCCGTGACGCCCGCGCTGCTTCGCCAACGCATCAAGGCTCTGTTGCCTCGTGCTCCGCGGGCCGAGAGCGCTGTTATCGACCCTTGACCGGCGCAGGCACCGGACTGCTGCACGCAGACCTGCGCGTCGGCCCGAACCGCTCGATCCCCCTACCACCAGCCAGTAGCTCGCCACCGCCACCAGGCCGTACAGCCCCACAAACACCAGCACTTTGTGGAACGAGCCAGTGGCGCCCAGGGTGCAGCTGATCACTGGCGTCATGATGTCAATCGGTACCTCGCGCACGATGGTGAATGAGCCCGTTCGCTTCAGCAGTCAATCGGATACGAAGCCCCCTTGAACACACCACCGAGACCGCGAAGCCAGCCGTCAGGTGCTCATGTGCCGCGCCTTCACTAGATACATGGGAAACCACGACACAGGGAACCGTGTGACGGTCGTGACGCTGTACTGCGCGAGCAAGATGCCCAAGAGCATGCGGGCTCCTGAACAAGTCGAGGATATTAGGCGTATTCGCGTCCCCGCCTCCTTCTGCTCAACCGTGTCCGACTTCGTGAATAGGAGCACTGCAATGAGTCGGGCGACCGTCGATATAGCAGTGCCGTGGGTCGACGGCTAACATGAGTGGAAACGAAATTTCTGGCTTTATTAGATACCGCTCCACTTCTGCGTAGACGCACAAGAGCCGATCATGTCTCTCTTCGAATTTTTCTCAGCCCCAAGGGGAACTGAGGGCAACGCTTTCATCAACTGGGCGAACCAACCGACAAAGGAACTAGTTTCCTACGCTGCCACCTACCGAGGTGCAGCAATGAACCTCGTCGCGTTTCGCGAACAACGCGGACTTGGATCAAATGATCATGCTGCATTGCCGATTCTGTTTCTCTACCGGCATTCCTTTGAGTTGTACATCAAAGCCATCGTATTCAGGGCGGCGCTCCTTTCAGTCAATGAAGAAGAACTCGCTCTCGCAATTCCGAGACTATGGAGAGAACATTCTCTTGTTGCGCTCGCATCGATGGCGGAGCCGATTCTTGACGGCACGAGCCGATTGTTGGTGGCGTCCGGTGACTTGAAGAAAAAGATATTCGACCTCGCAGCGAAAATTGATGAATTCGATGCTGGCTCCTACTCCTTCCGATACCCCGTTACTTCGCGCGGGCACGGGTCTCTGCCTTCGGCATTCTTTACAAACATCTTTGTTTTCTCTGCGCACATTGAAGAGGTCCTCGACGACGTCGCGCAATTTTGTCGATCACTCGAAGAGGAGTGCATCCAATCCTCGCCCCAGATCAAGTTGGCATTGCACTCCATTACTCGGCGTGTGCCTTAGCGCCTTATTCAGCGGGATCAGCCGTACGTTGAGTCGACCCTTGGTTCAACGAACTTAGGAGAAGATGCGCTCTGAAAATATCCACCCATATTCCCGTCCGAAGCACGACACGGGCGCCGTCCATTCCGCGCGTCGACGACTGTAGCCTCCCGCAGTGCAGGTGCGACGCCGAACGTTTCATCAACGCGGGCCGACCACTCCGGGCGTGCAAGTAGTGGTCGACCATGCACCAGTTGCCTGCAGCAACCCGCGCGCGTATCCCAACACGAACAACGTGAAGCGCTCGCGGCCTTCGTCGATCTCCGACACGGGCACGTGATCACGGCACAGCTGCCCCACATAGCCGCCGCGCCGATAGGCCTTAATGGCCTGGAACATGACGACGTCGTCTTCGTCGAGAAATACCTCCTGGAAATCGAGGTAGCCGTCGCAGATGCTACGGAAATGGGCCATGAAGATGTGGCCGGCGAACGCGATCAAGAAGGTGGGACCGGGAAGATTGCCACGTAGGGCAGGCAATCAGCGCGTCACCCGCCCCTGCACACCTTCGACCAGCCAGTTCATCTTCAGGACCTGCTCGTCGCTCAGCTGCACGCCCTTGACGATCACGACGTGGCCTTCGTTGTCGCGCACGTCAGCGGCAACCGCGCGAAACGGCTGCAGCTTGCCCGCCGCAATGTCCTTCTGCCGCGCCAGCACCTCGTCCTGCACGGCCTTGGGCACCTTCGTGCCGAAGTCGCCGACGCGGATCATTCCTTCCTTCACGCCGCCCCAGAGATTGCCACTCTTCCAGCTGCCGTCGAGCACGGCCTTCGCGCGCTGCGTGTAGTAGCCACCCCATTGGTGCGTGACCGCGACGATCTGCGCGTCGGGCGCGATCTTGCGCATGTCGGAGTGGTAGGCAATGGCCATCCTGCCGCGCTCCTGCGCCGCGGCCATTACGGCGGTGGAGCCCGTGTGGAAGGCGACGACGTCGGCGTTCTGGTTGAACAACGCCATGGCCGCATCGCGCTCCTTCGGCGGATCGAACCACTCGTTGAGCCACACCACGTGCACCTTCGCGGCCGGGTTCACCGAGCGCATGCCGAGCGTGAAGGCGTTGATGCCCTGCAGCACCTCGGGAATCGGAAAGCCCGCCACGTAGCCCGCGATGTTCGTCTTGGTCATGCGGCCGGCCACGATGCCCGCGAGGTAGCGGCCCTCGTAGTAGCGCGCGTTGGCGGTCGCCACGTTGGGCGCGGTCTTGTAACCGGTGATCGACTCGAACTTCACCTCGGGGAAGTCCTTCGCCACTTTCAGCGTCGGCTCCATGTAGCCGAAGCTCGGCGTGAAGATGAGCGTGTTGCCCTGCTGCGCGAGGTCGCGAATTACGCGCTCGGCATCGGCGCCCTCGGCCACGTTCTCGACGTAGGTGGTCTTGACCTTGTCGCCCAGCGCTGCATCGACGGCCTTGCGGCCCTCCTCGTGCTGGCGCACCCAGCCGGCATCGGTGACGGGCGTGACGTAGACGAAGCCGATCTTCAGCGGTGCTTTCGGCGGCTGCGTCTGCGAGAAGGCGGGAGATAAAAAGCACGCGGCGGCCAGCGCCAGAACGGCGCGGCCCGCGAGGTTTTTGTACATGGTGTTCCTCTACATGGCCCCGGAAAAGCAAAACCCCGCAGCAGGCCGGGACGTCCTGCTGCGGGGTGGGGATTTTATGCCCGAGCCGTCTAGGCGGCGCGGTAGCGCACCGCGGGCACGGTGCTGGACAACCGCCCCGACATCGCACGCCGCGCCGCATCGAAGGCATCCCACTCGGCAAGGTCGGGCAGCGCGGGAATGGTGACCTGCTCGCCCTGGTCGAGCCCTGCGAGGGCCGCGTCGACCATGTCTTGCGCGGTCATCACGATCTCGCTGGGCAGGTGCTCGATCGGCACGCCCGCGACGCCCCAGAACTCGGTGGCCGTCGCACCGGGCAGCACCGCCTGCACGCGCACGCCCTTGTCCTTCAGCTCGTGCTGCAGCGACTGGCTCAGCGCCAACACGAAGGCCTTGGTGCCACCGTACACGCCGTTGAGCGTCTCGGGCGAGATCGCCACGATGGAGGCGATGTTCACCAGCGTGCCTGCGCCGCGTTCGACGAAACCGGGCACGGCCGCATAGGTGAGCCGCGTGAGCGCGCTTACGTTGAGCTCGATCATTTCCTCCATCCTGTCGATGTCCGAGCCGAGCAGCGGTGCGGCGGCGCCGAAGCCAGCGTTGTTCACCAGCACGGTGATGTCGCCGCGAGTGCGCAGCACGGCTTCCACGGACGCGATGTCCTTTCGGTCGGACAGGTCGGCCGAAAGGACCTCGACCTTGCGCCCGGTCTCGCTCGCGAGCTTCGCGGCCAGTGCGGCGAGGCGCTCGCGGTTGCGCGCCACCAGGATCAGGTCGAAGCCGCGCCGCGCGAGGCGGTCCGCATACACGGCGCCGATGCCGGACGAAGCGCCGGTGATGAGGGCTGTGCCCTTGCCGGGATTGGAAGTTGCAGTCATGGAGTTTCCTTTGATCGCCACGGGGTTGTGGCCGTGGGGGAAGTCTCCTTCTGCAAGGCTATGGCGTAAATGTCATATAAGCCACCTTTCAGGACATCCGGCGTTTCAGGCCGTCGCAGCCTCCCGCCGGGCCACGCGGCGCACGCTCTGCGGCGGTTGCCCCAGCGTGCGCAGGAAGGCCCGGCGCATGCGCTCGGGATCGCCGAAGCCCGTTTCGCGCGCGACCACGCCGAGCGCAAGGCTGCCCTCGTCGATCAGCGCACGCGCCGCCTCCACGCGCAGGTTCTCGACCGCATGCGCCGGCGACTGCCCGGTCTCGGCCTTGAAGGCGCGGCTGAACTGACGCGGGCTGAGGTGCGCGACCTCGGCCAGCTCCTCCACCGACAGCGTCTCGCGCAGGTTGGCGCGCGCATGCACCAGCGCCTTCTGGATGCGGTCGGACTTGGGTTCCAGCTCGAGCAGCGCGGAGTACTGCGATTGCCCACCCGCGCGGCGGTGGTACACGACCAGCTTCCTCGCCGCGAACCGGGCAGCCTCCACGCCGAGGTCTTCCTCCACCAGCGCCAGCACGAGGTCGATGCCGGCCGTCATGCCGGCCGAGGTCCACACCGGCCCGTCGTTGATGAAGATGCGATCGGGCTGCACCTTGACGGAGGGATGGCGCTTCTGCAGCTCTCCCGCAAAGGACCAGTGCGTGGTCGCCCGGCGTCCGTCGAGCAGGCCCGCATCGGCCAGCCCGAAGGCGCCGGTGCAGATGCTGGCCACGCGACGCGCATTGCGCAGCCCTGCACGCAGAAAGCGGCGCATCTTCTCGGACGTGGGCGCGATGAAGAGCGCGCCGCTCATCACCAGCGTGTCGAACTTCGCCGTGCCGAAGCGCTTGCTGTCGGCGGTCACGCCCGACGAGCTGGCCACGAGGCCGCCCTCTTCCGACAGCAGCTCGACCTTGTAGACCACCTTGCCGGCATGGATGTTGGCGAGCTCGAACGCCGCGATCGCGGCCAGGTCGAGGATCTGGAAGCCGGGGAAGACGAGCACGCCGATGCGTTTCATGGCCATGTCCTGAAAAGAGGTTTGCACTGAATGACGGACGCGAGGCTAGACGACCTGCGCCGACCGCGTTGGCGTGAGGGATACGCAGCATGGCCTTCCCACGCGGCGATGGGTGCCGCCGCCAATCGGCAAGCGCCAACCCGGACGCGCCGTCCCACAATGGGCGCTCCACATGACGCAATCGACGACAACAACCGCCCCGCCAGCCGAGTCGGGCGCCCACATCCACTGGCAGCGCAACCTCGCTGTCTGCATGTTCGGCTCCTTCACCACCATCATCGCGATGACGCTGCTGCTGCCCTTCCTGCCGCTGTACGTCGAGCAGTTGGGCGTGAAGGACCATGCGGCCATCGTGCAATGGTCAGGGGCGGCATACGGTGCCACCTTCTTCAGCGCCGCGCTGGTCGCGCCGCTGTGGGGCCGGCTGGCCGACCGCTATGGGCGCAAGCCGATGCTGATTCGCGCGAGCCTCGGCATGGCTGTGGCGATGGCGCTGATCGGTCTTGCCGGCAACGTGTGGCAGCTCGTGGGACTGCGGCTGCTGGCGGGGCTGCTCGGCGGCTATGCCTCGGGCTCGATGGTGCTGGTCGCCACGCAGACGCCCAAGGACCGCACCGGCTGGGCGCTGGGCACGATGTCGTCGGCCATCATGGCGGGCAATCTCGTGGGGCCGCTGGTGGGTGGCGTGCTGCCGCCGCTCGTCGGCATTCGCAACACCTTCTTCGCGGCGGGCGCGATGATCTTCGTGGCTTTTCTCGCGACGGCCTTCCTCATCCGTGAAGAAAAGAAGGCGCCTTCCGCATCGAAGCAGCGCGGCGCCTCCGACGACACCGGCTGGGCCGCCGTGCCCGACAAGCGCCCGCTGGTCGCGATGCTCTTCACCGGCATGCTGCTGATGCTCGCGAACATGTCGATCGAGCCGATCATCACCGTCTACGTTGCCACGCTGGTCGATGACCCGAACCGCGTGACGATGATGGCCGGCCTGGTGATGTCGGCGGCGGCGCTGGGCAGCATTCTCTCGGCCTCGTGGCTGGGCAAGCTGGCCGACCGCGTGGGGCACTGGAACGTGATCGTCGGCTGCCTTGCGGTGTCGGCGCTGCTGCTGGTGCCGCAGGCCTTCGTCAGCTCGGGCTGGCAGCTGGTGGTGCTTCGCTTTCTGATGGGGCTGTCGCTCGGCGGGCTGCTGCCCTGCATCGCGAGCGTGATCCGCCACAACGTGCCCGAGCGCGTGGCGGGCAACATGCTCGGCTACTCGACCTCGGCGCAATACACGGGCCAGGTCGCGGGGCCGCTGCTCGGCGGCTTCGTGGGCGGGCACATCGGCATGCGCGCCGTGTTCCTCGGCACCTGCGTGCTGATGGCCGCGGGCGCCGGGTGGAACTGGTTGGCGAAGCGGCGCTGAAGAAGCACCGCTGCGCCCTCCTCCTTCCTTACTCGCGGATGGTCACGCTGCTGTAGGCGGCGTCGGCCTTGATCTCCGCTTCCGAGAACGGCAGGCGCAGCCACTGCCCGGCGCTGTAGGCGCGTGTGTAGTCGGCGTTGTGCGGCGACGCCGGGTCGTCCGACAGCGAGAAGGTGAGGAAGGTGTGAGCCTCGACGCCTCCTGCGGGGAAACGCACGATCTGCATGTAGCTGTTGCCGTTGGGGTTGGCGTCCATCGTGTAACCGCCCTTGTCGAGCCGGTTCTCCGAGCAAAGGATCGTGAAGTAGCCCTGGCCGTCGCAGCCGCCCGACAGCGGGATCTTCTGACCATTGCGCGTCACGAACAGCGTGTCGCCGCGCGGTGCGTCGAGTGCATAGCCGCTGGCCTGCACACGCAGCACTGCCGCACCGAAGGCCTGCCGCAGGTCCTCGGCGGCGGAAGTCTTGAGGCCGCTCGGCGTGTTGATCGGATCGTTCGCGCTGAAAGGCACTTCATAGAGCCTGTCCGCGGGCAGCCGCGAGGCACGCGCCCAGAACTCGTCCCACACGTGGGCGCCGCGCGCCGAGGCCAGGCCGGTGTTGTTCCACGCCTTCAGCACCGCGCAGGCGGGGCCGGTGTCCACGCTGCGCGGCGGCGAGAACGCCTCGCCGGTCTGCGCATCGCCCGTCACGGCAATGCGGGGCACGTCGCACACCAGCTCCAGCGCGCGGGCCTTGAACAGCTCTGCGGTGTAGGCGCGGCTGCCGAGCGTCACGCGCTCGACGGCATCGACCGTCGCGCCGCTACCAGCGCCCTGCGCAATGAGGTGGCCGAGCCGCGTGCGGAAGGTCTGCGCGCTGCTGCCCGCCGGGCCGAAGATGGCCGGGTAGCCCGTGAGCGGCGCTTTCGGATTGGCGAGCCAGTAGCTGTCGTTCATGTTGGCGACGTAGTCGTCGCGCAGCAGGCTCGGCATGCGCGAAGGGCCGACTGCCCCCTTCTGCACCGAGTCGGCATCGCTCTGCCAGTCGCAGGCGCTGCGCGAGCCGTCGAACACCGGCACGCGCGGCAGCGTGGCCGCCATCGCCTTGCCGGCGGGCGTGGTGCAGTCAGCCATCTGCTCGGGCGACACGTTGGGCACCGCGCCGATGTCCGCATACCAGGCCTTGGCGCTGCCGCGACCCACGGCTACGGTATTGACCCAGGGAATGGCGGCCTCCTCGCGCTGGATGGCGACGAGCTCGTCGAGCGACTTCGCCTGCCCCCAGCGCAGCCAGGTGCGGAAGGTGCGGTAGTTGTCGGCGTTGATGTCGCGGATGGCGAAGGCAGTGCTCTGGCTCCAGGCCAGCGCCGGGTTGATCGTGCCCAGGTTCACCAGCGGGCCGTACTCCGAGGCGTAGAGCGTGCGTGTCACCGGCTCGACCTTGCCCGAGGCCTGCTTCACGTTCACGGTGACGATGCGCGCCTGCATCTTCACCACGCGGCCGTCACGCAGGTAGCTCGTGGCGTCACCCGGAGCGAGCTGCAATTGAAAGAGGCCAAAGCGCCGCGCCGCCGACACCGTATGGCTCCACGCAATGCTGTTGTTGAAGCCGATCAGGATCACCGGCACGCCGAGGAAGGAAGTGCCACTGACGTCGAGCTGCCCCGGGATGGTGAGCTGCGCCTGATAGAAGCGGTCGGGTCCGCGCCAGTACCAGTGCGGGTTGCCGAACAGCAGCGGGCTCGCGTCGCCTGTGCTCGCTGTGCCGAAGCCGATCATGTTGCTGCCCACGCCCGCTTCGCCGCCGACCTGCAGCGCCAGCGGCTGCGCGTCATGCTCTTTGCGCAACGACACCTTGGCGGCAGGCGGCACCGCGTTGGCAATGTTCGAGAGGAAGTTGCTGTAGCCCGCCGCCAGGTTGGTGGCGTACATGCGGCGGTAGATGTCGTCGGGACTCACCGGCCGCACCCAGGCCTCGTTGCGGCAGGCCGCATGCGCGTTGCCTGCATCGGCCTTCAGCTCGCGCACGTAGCGGTTGTAGCCAGCGGCAAAGCCTTCGACCATGCCGCGGATGCTGGCCGGCTGCGCGCGGGCCATGGCGTCGACCACGTCGGCTGAAATCACGTGCTTGTGGAAGAAGTCGGAATCGATGTTCTTCGGCTGGCCGATGGTGCTCTTGGCCGTCAGCAGCGCTTCGGCGCCGAAGAACTGCGAACGCTCGCCGCGGTAGGTGAGAAAGCTGTCGGCCATGGTGCAGAGATCGTCCTGCGCCTGCGCGTAGCCGTAGCCATAGCCGGCACCGGCCCAGTCGTCCGCCTTGATGTGCGGCACGCCCATGGCGGTGCGGCGGATCTCGGCCTTGTAGCTGCCGTGCGGCGGCGTTGAACGGTCGACGATGCCGGCACATGCCACGAGGGTCATGGCAACCGGCACGAGAAAAAGCGGCCCGAGGCCGCGCGTGAATTTCGAGCGCATGCGGTGTTCCTGTTGTGTATGAGGAACGCAGCTGCGTGGGCGTCGAGCGTGCGTGGCGCGTTCGGCGCCAATCTTAAGACGGGCGACGCGAACGCCTCGCCCGCGTGCCCTTCTTTACATTGACGCCAGCCCCTGCTGATGGCCCCAGGCGTGCGAGGCGCCGTCGTCGGCAGTCACGCGCACCTGGCTCGCCAGGAAGGACGGCGACAGGCCGAAGTAGCGCTGGAAGGTGCGGCTCATGTGCGCCGCATCGGTAAAGCCGCTGACCAGCGCCACATCGGTGAGCGGGCGCCGCGCGGTGAACTGCTGCACCGTGCGGCGCACCTTGGTCCACAGCGCATAGCGTTTGACCGACACGCCCACCTGCCGGGCGAACAGGTGCGTGAGCCGGTCGGGCGAGAGGCAGGCCACCGCCGACAGGTCGCGCAGCGGAATCTGCCCCGCATGCGCGCGGATGGCCTGCAGCACGCGTTCGATGCGCGGGTCGACGGCCGCTTCGATCTCGGGAAACTCGTTGATAGCCTCGACCAACTTCACGCTCAGCGCCCGCAGCCCGCGACTGCAAAGCGCGCCGTGCTGCGCCGGATCGAACTCGTCGCGCAGCCGGCCGAAGCGGCGCGCATCGATCGGCAGGATGCCGTGGCCGCCCATGCGCTTTGCGAGCATGCGGTAGGCACTAGACGCCGGATCGAGATTGAGCGACAGCAGCCCGCAGCCATCGACGTCAAGCCGGCGCGACACGTGCGGAGCGACCAGCGCCGCGGTGCAGTGCACGCGCGTGCCGTCGACCGCCTCCAGCGCAAAGGGATGCCCGCTGACCGACGCCAGCAGCGTGGCCGACGAGCGGGCCGTCAGGCCCGACTGGATCGCCGGCGTGATGTAGAGGAACCGGTCATCCCACAGGTGCAGGAAGTTTTGCGTTGCCATGCCGTGCCACTTTTGTTTTTGTCTCCAGCGGCGGATTCTCCTGCATCGGAACGGCCATGGGCTGCACATGCTGGCGCACCGCCTCCAGCAGCAGCATGGCCAGCCGGCTCGCCGGGGCCTCGGAGTGAGCCTGCGCGCGATAGAGCACGAGCGATATCTGCGGCAGCGCCGGCAGGGACAGCATCGTGCGATCGATGACACGCACATGCGAAGGCAGCCCGAAAGGCGTGCGCACCGTGAGGCCCAGGCCGGCCGAGGCAGCAGCCCACAGCGCCGCAAGGCTGGCACTGCCAAAGGCGCGGCGCCATGGCACGCCAGCACGGTCGAGCGCAGTGATGACGATCTCGCGCAGCGGGCACGGGGCGTCGAGCATGATGAGCGGCAACGGCTCCTTGCTCTTGGCCTGGCGCGTGCCGGTACCGCGGTGTTCGCGCTGCGTCCACCAGTCGGCCTCGACACGGTCGGGGGCCTTGGGGCCGATCCACAGCAGGGGCAGACGCGCCACGCGCTCGGCGTATGGCGACAGGGGCTGGTCGCCCGCGTCCCATGCCAGCGCCAGGTCGAGCTGGCCGAGTTCGAGCCGCTCGCGCAACTCGCCGCTGCGCGCCACGCAAGCCTCGATGCGTACCTTGGGATGCGCGCGTGCGAAGCGGCCGAGCACGGCCGGCAGCAGCGTCTCGCCGAAGTCTTCCTGCAGGCCCAGCCGCACCCAGCCTTGCAGATCAGCGCCGCGCATGGCGGCACTGGCTTCCTCGTTCAGTTCGAGCATGCGATGGGCGTACGCAAGCAGCGTTTCGCCAGCGTCGGTGAGTTCAAGCCCCCGGCCGGCCTTGCGGAACAGCACGGTGCCGGCCTGCGACTCCAGCTTCTTCAGTTGCGCGCTCACGGCCGAAGTCGAGCGACCCAGCTTGTCGGCCGCGCGCGCATAGCTGCCAAGCGCGATGCCGGTGGAAAAGGTGCGCAGCACGTCGAGATCGAACATCACCTGGCTCATGTCGGGGCTCCTTTTTGACCATCCTGTTTTTCAGGACGATTGGCGCATTATTTTCTGATTTTCAAAACCTTGGCGGCGGCGGACACTGCGCCGCAACATGACGCAATCCCCTTCTTCCTCCTCTTCGTTCTCGCCGCGCCACCGCTGGAAGGTGCTGACTGCGGGCGTGGCCGCCAACGCGGCGTTCTCCGTGGCCTTCAGTGGCATCCCGATGACCGCCGTGCTCATGCGCACCGGCTACCAGCTCGACAACGCCACGCTCGGGCTGGTGCTCGGCCTCATGGGGCTGGGCATTGCTGTGAGCGAGCTGCCCTGGGGCCTGCTGACCGACCGCTGGGGCGACCGGCCGGTGCTGCTGATGGGCCTGGGCAGTACGGCCATCGCGCTGGTGGTGATGGCACTGTGGGCCGCACCGGCGGCAGGGCACATTCCCGGCCTGGGCTGGCTCGGTGCCGGGCTGCTGCTGGTCGGCCTGCTTGGCGGCAGCGTCAACGGCGCCAGTGGCCGCGCGGTGATGACGTGGTTCGACGCCAGCGAGCGCGGCCTCGCGATGAGCATCCGGCAGACGGCCGTGCCGCTGGGCGGCGGCATCGGCGCGCTGGTGCTGCCTTTCGTCGCCCTGCACTTCGGCTTTGCGGCGCTTTACGGGCTGCTCGCGCTGCTGTGCGCGCTGAGCGCGGCGATGAGCTGGGCGTGGGTGCACGAGCCACCCATTGCGCCGCGCGGCAGCAAGGCCGTGGAAACAACGGCCGCACCGAAGAGCGGCCCGCTGCGCGACGTGCGCGTGTGGCGCATCGTGGCCGGCATCGGCATCCTCTGCGCGCCGCAATTCGCGGTGCTGTCTTTCGGCACCGTGTTCCTGCACGACTTCGGCCATGCGGGCTTCGCGACGATCACCGCGACGATGGTGTTCACGCAGGTCGGTGCGATGGTCATGCGCGTGTGGAGCGGCCGCTGGACCGACCGCAAGCGCAACCGGCCGGCCTACCTGCGTGCCTGCAGCGCGCTCAGCGTGCTGCTGTTCGCCGGCCTCGCGGTGCTGGTGATGGTCTCGGGAACGCATGCCGCCGATTCATTGGCGCTGCGCATTGCGCTGGTCGTGCTGCTGGGTGTGAGCGGAGTGTGTGTGTCGGCCTGGCACGGCGTGGCCTACACGGAACTCGCCACGCTGGCCGGTGCAGCCCGCGCCGGCACGGCATTGGGCATGGCCAACACCAGTGTGTTCCTGGTGTGCTTCGTCACGCCGTTTTCCATTCCGCACCTGCTGGCGCTGCAGGGCTGGCCGATGGTGTGGCTGGCGGCCAGCGCCTGCGCGCTGGTGGCGATGCCGCTGCTGGTGCCGCGGCCCGCCGTGTCGGATCAGAAAGTCGCGAAGGCCGCGTTGAGCCGGTCGACGTAGGCGCGCTTGGCGGCCGCGTCGATGAAGCTGCCTTCGAAGCTATTGGCAGCAAGCTGCCAGGCCTGTTGCACGCTGAGCCCGGTGGCCGCGAAGGTCTGCGTGAAGTTCTGGTTCATGTAGCCGCCGAAGTAAGCCGGGTCGTCCGAGTTGACGGTAGCGACCAGGCCCGCGTCGAGCAGCGCGCCGAGGTTGTGCTGCGACAGATCGGGGAACACGCAGAGCTTGAGGTTCGACAGCGGGCACACGGTGAGCGGAATGCGGTCTTGCGCGAGCCGCTTCATCAGCGCCGGGTCTTTGGTGCTTTGCACGCCGTGGTCCACACGCTCGACCTTGAGCACGTCGAGCGCGCTCCACACATAGGCCGGCGGGCCCTCTTCGCCCGCATGCGCGACAAGGTGAAAGCCCAGCTCGCGGCAGCGTGCGAACACGCGCGCGAACTTCTCGGGCGGGTGGCCGACTTCGCTCGAATCGAGCCCCACGCCGATGAACTTGTCGCGGAATGGCAGCGCCTGCTCCAGCGTCTCGAAGGCTTCTTCCTCGCTCAGGTGGCGCAGGAAGCACAGGATGAGCGTGGCGCTCACGCCCAGCTTCGGTTGCGCATCGACGCAGGCGCGGTGCAGGCCGTTGATTACCGTTTCCATCGACACGCCGCGCGCCGTGTGCGTCTGCGGGTCGAAGAACATCTCGGTGTGCACCACGTTGTCTGCGGCCGCGCGCTCCAGGTAGGCCCAGGCCATGTCGTAGAAATCTTGTTCCTTCAGCAGAACGCTGGCGCCGGCGTAGTAGATGTCGAGAAAGCTCTGCAGGTTGGTGAAGGCATACGCCTTGCGCAGCTCTTCGACGCTGGCATAGGGAATGGACACGCCGTTGCGCTGCGCGAGCGCGAAGATGAGTTCGGGTTCGAGCGAGCCCTCGATGTGCATGTGCAGCTCGGCCTTGGGCATGGCGCGCAGCAACTCGGGCAGGCGGTCGGCTGCGATGCGGTCGAAGCTCTTGTCGTAGGCGGGGCGGAAATCGGTCATGGTGGGGGACTCTGCTGCTGCGTTGTGATCCCGCACAGCATAAAGCCAGCCACCGCCGGCGCGATGCCTGAAACCGTATAGGCGTCAGTCAGTCAGTCAGTCGATGCTGCGCGCCGAACTGGTCAGCGAGCGCGCGCACAGCAGCAGCGTGGGCGCCAGCTTGCGCACGGCTTCGTCGATCGTCCAGCGGCTGGTCGGCGCCACGATGTGCACCGAGGCCACCGGCCGTCCCTGGCTGCCCAGCACGGGCGCCGCGATGGTCATGTCGCCGAGGAACAGCTCCTCGGCATTGGTGGCAAAGCCCTGCAGCCGCGCCTGGCGCAGCGTTTCGAGGATCGCGTCCACATCGGTGCATGTGTGCATGGTGTGGGCCACACGGTCGGAGGCCTCGATGAGCGCTCGCGCCTCTTCCTCAGGCAGCGCACTCAAAAAAGCGCGCCCCGAAGCCGTGCAGTACATGGGAATGCGGCTGCCGATGGGCATGTGCACCGGCACGAACTGCGCGCTGACGAAACGCGCCACGTAGACCATGTCCAGCCCGTCGGGCTCGGTGAGGCAGGAGGTTTCCGTCGTTACCTTGGTCAGCTCCGACAGGAAGGGGTTGGCCATGTCGATCAGCGAATGGGCCGCCAGATAGTTAAAGCCGATCTCCATCACCCGCGGCGTGAGCTGGTAGCGCCGCGTCTTCGGGTGCTTGCGCACGTAGCCCAGTTTTTCGAGCGTGAAGACCATGCGCTGGGCCGAGCTCTTGGTGATGTCGGTGGCCTCGGCCACGTCGGCCAGCGTCATGGTGCGCCGCCTTGCGCTGAAGGCGCGCAGCACGGCCAGGCCCTTCTCCAGCGACTGGTTGAAAAGCAGGCTCTGGCTGTCTTCGGGGGCTGTGTCGGGTGTGGCGTCCATGGCGGTGGAGTATATCTAATGTCCTTCGAAATATCGAATATCGATTCTTAAAACTCGACTAGTGGTTTCTATTTATTGATTAGAGATTCGAAAGAATCGACTATTGGCATACATGTTGCATCGCAGGGTGCACCACCCTTTTCCGTTCCCTTTCCGTTCACTTCCACTTTTCAACGTCCTTTTCCTCCGAGGAGTGCTTCCATGAATCGCATCGTTCGCCGCCTTCACCGCCTGGCCCTGGGTCTTTGCATCGCCGGTGGCGCCTCGCTCGCCGTGGCGCAGGGCACCACCCCGACCTACAACGTGGGCGCCACCGCCACCGGCGTGCCCTTCACCTTCCTCGACGTGAAGACCAACACCATCCAGGGAATGATGGTCGACACCGTCACCGCCGTGGGCAAGGCGGGCGGCTTCAACGTCAACGTGCAGCAGACGGTGTTCTCGGCGCTGATTCCCTCGCTCACGGCCCGCAAGATCGACATCGTCTCGGCGGCCATGCTCAAGACGGCGGCGCGCCAGGAAGTGGTCGACTTCAGCGACCCGGTGTATTCGTACGGCGAAGGCCTGATCGTCAAGGCCGACGACGCCCGCGCGTATGTCTCGCTCGACGAACTCAAGGGCGAAGTGGTGGGCGCGCAGGTCGGCACGGTGTTCCTCGACATGCTGAACAAGAAAGGCATCTTCAAGGAAGTGCGCAGCTACGACTCGGTGGCCGACATGACGCGCGACCTCTCGCTCGGGCGCATCAAGGCAGGGCTGGGCGACCAACCCATCATGGCCTACCAGATCCGGCAGAACACCTTCCCTGGCGTGAAGCTGGTCGACAGCTACAAGGCCGTGAACGTGGGCGACGTGTGCCTGGTGGTGCGCAAGGGCGACACCGAGACGATGGCCCGCATCAACAAGGCCATTGCCGCCGTGAAGGCAGACGGCACGCTCGCCAAGATCGTGCAGAAGTGGGGCATCTGAGCGCGCGCTGACCCATGGCTGCTCCCACCTTTCTCCAGAACGCGCAGGACTTCCTGCCGATCCTCCTGCAGGGCGCGGTGGTCACCGTGCAAGTCACGGTGCTCGCCTTTCTGCTGAGCAGCGCGCTCGGCCTTGCACTGGCGCTGATGAAGCTGTCGCCCGTGCGCGCCCTTTCCTGGGCCGCCACGGTGACGATCAACGTGATTCGCGGGCTGCCGATCATCGTGCAGCTGTTCTATATCTACTTCGTGCTGCCGGAGTTCGGCGTGCAGCTCACGGCCTTCCAGGCCGGCGTGATCGGCCTGGGCATCGCCTACTCGGCCTACCAGGCCGAGAACTTCCGCGCCGGCATCGAGGCGGTCGATCCGGGCCAGCGCGAGGCCGCGCAGGCCATGGGCATGCGCTCGGCGCTGATCATGCGGCGCGTGATCTTGCCGCAGGCCTTTCGCATCGCGCTGCCGCCGTACGGCAACACGCTGGTGATGATGCTGAAAGACTCCTCGCTGGTCTCGACCATCACCGTGGCCGAGATGACGCGCGCCGGCCAGCTCATTGCCTCGTCGACCTTCCAGAACATGACCGTCTACACGCTGGTCGCCCTGCTCTACCTGTTGATGAGCCTGCCGCTGGTCTACGGCCTGCGCCGGCTCGAGAAGCGCTTTGCCGCCGGGAGAAAACAAACATGATCCACGTCGAAGGACTGGAAAAGCGCTTCGGCACGCACCGCGTGCTGCAGGGCGTGAGCCTGAACGTGGACAAGGGCGAGGTCGTGTGCCTGATCGGCCCTTCGGGCTCGGGCAAGTCGACGGTGCTTCGCTGCATCAACGGGCTGGAGTCGTACGAAGGCGGCGAAGTGCGCGCCTTCGGCGAGCGGGTGGACCGCAACGGGCCCAACATCCACCGGCTGCGCAGCCGCATGGGCATGGTGTTCCAGCGCTTCAACCTGTTCCCGCACCGCACCGTGCTGGAGAACGTGATGGAAGGCCCGATCTACGTACTGCGCCAGAACGCGGCGCAGGCGCGCGAAGAAGCGCTGGCGCTGCTGGCCAAGGTAGGGCTTGCCGAGAAGGCGCAGGCGTATCCGGCGCAGCTCTCGGGCGGGCAGCAGCAGCGCGTGGCAATCGCCCGCGCGCTCGCGATGAAGCCCGAGGCCATGCTGTTCGACGAGCCCACTTCGGCGCTCGACCCCGAGCTGGTCGGCGACGTGCTCGGCGTGATGCGCGCACTGGCCGACGAGGGCATGACGATGATCGTGGTCACGCACGAGATGGGCTTCGCGCGCGAAGTGGCCGACCGCGTGTGCTTCCTGCACAGCGGCAGCATCGTGGAGGAAGGCCCGTCCGCGCAGGTGCTGGGCGCGCCGCGCCAGGCACGTACGCAAGACTTCTTGCGGCGCGTGCTGCATCCGTCTGGTGCTGTAGCGTCTGCGGCGTCCGCGGAGGTGCGTGCATGAGTGTTCGCGCGTTGCCTCCTTCGCTCTGGGCCGACACCGCACCACCCGCTCCGCCAACGCCGCCGCTGACCGAATCGCGCAAGGCCGACGTGCTGATCGTCGGCGGCGGCTTCACCGGCCTCTCGGCTGCGCTGCATCTGGCCGAGGCCGGCGTGCAGGCCTGCGTGCTTGAAGCGCACGAACCCGGCTGGGGCGCGTCGGGGCGCAACGGCGGGCAGGTGAATCCTTCGCTCAAGCACGACCCCGATGAGCTGGTCCAGCTCTATGGCCAAGCGCGTGCAGAGCCCTTGATCGATGCGGTCTCGCGCTCGGCCGACCTGGTGTTCGACCTGATCGCCCGCCACCGCATCGACTGCCAGCCGGTGCGCAAAGGCTGGATCCAGGCCGCCTACGCACAGAAGGACGTGGCCGCGCTGCATGCGCGCGCCGAGCAGTGGGCGAAGCGCGGCGTGACGACGCTGCAACTCGACCGCGCCGCCGTCAGCGCGCGGCTCGGCACCGAAGCCTTTGCCGGCGGCTGGCTCGACGGCCGCACCGGCAGCATCCAGCCACTGGCCTACACGCGCGGGCTGGTGCGTGCCGCGCAGGCCGCAGGTGCTTCCGTGCACGGCGGCACCGAAGTCACGGCGCTGGAGCGCCGCGGCACGCACTGGCATGCGAGCACATCGACCGGTGCAAGCGTCACCGCCGAGCAGGTCGTCATCGCGACCAACGGCTACACCGGCGCGCTGTGGCCGAAGCTGTCGAGCACCGTGCTGGCCGCCAACAGCTTCATCGTCGCGACCGAACCGCTCAAGGGCCCCGCGGCCGACGCCATCCTGCCGGGCGGCGAAACCGCATCGACCTCGCAGCGCCTGCTGCTCTACTTCCGCAAGGACGCGCAGGGCCGCCTGCTGATGGGCGGGCGCGGCCACTTCGCCGACCCGGCCGGGCCCGCGGATTTCGCGCACCTCGAACGTTCGCTCGAACTGCTGTTTCCCCAACTGGGGCCGCTGCGCTACGAGTACCGCTGGGCCGGCCGCATCGCGGTCACGCGCGACTTCATGCCGCACGTGCACACGCCGGCGCCGGGCGTGACGGTGGCACTGGGCTACAACGGGCGTGGCATCGCGCTGGCCACCAGCATGGGCAAGCACGTGGCGGCGCGGCTGGTCGATGCGGGCGCGGATTTTCCATACCCGGTGACGCCGATCGCACCGATCCCGCTGCATGGATTGCAGCGCTTCTACGTGGCCGGCGGCGTGGCCTGGTACAGCCTGCTCGACCGGCTGGCCTGAACGCGCTCAGCCCTTGTCCGACTTGCCTGCCGCGTCGGCGAACTTGCTCAGCAGCCGGTCGACCATCCACGGCCGGCTGTCGCGGTCCTCGGCCGCTTCCTTGCGGCGGATCGCGTCGCGCACGACGATGGAGCCGATGTAGCGGATCGGCTCGGGCGGAAACTGCCCCAGCGGCCCCTGGATGAGCGGGCTGCGCGTCCAGGCGTTGTCCTCGTCCAGCAAAAGCGATGAAAGGATCTGCCCGCCCATGTAGGTCGGCCCCACGCCGTTGCCCGAGTAGCCGAAGCCGTAGTAGATGTGCGGCGCGCCGTTGAGCTTGCCGAAGAACGGGAAGCCGGTCACGGAGCGGTCCGAGGGCCCGTTCCAGCTCGCAGTCACTGGCACGTCGCGCAGCGAAGGAAAGAAGCCATGCAGCGCGCGCGTGAGCTCGGCCTCGTAAGGTGAGCGCTGGTCGAACACCGGCGCGATGCGGCCGCCCCAGGTGAAGGTGTTGCCGCCCTTGCCCAGCATCAGGCGACCGTCCACAGTGGTGCGGTAGTAATAGACGAAGGTGCGCGAATCGAGCACCGAGACGCCATCGACGAGCCCCGTCGCGCGCAGCAGCTCGGGGCATTTTTCCGTGATGACCATGTCGCTCGACACGATGGCGATCGTGCGCTCGAACTGAGGCAAGGCGCTGGCCATCCACGCGTTCATCGCCAGCACCAGCTTCGGCGCCTCGATGCTGCCGGCCGGCGTGCGCACCGTGACCGGATGGCCTTGCGTGAAGTCGATCATCGGGCTGCGCTCGTAGATGCGGATGCCCATGCGCAGCGCCACGCGCCTCAGCCCCCGCACCAGCTTGCCCGGATGCACGGTCGCGGCGATGGGCGAATACACGCCCGCCAGGTTGCGCGCGGAGCCCGAGCGGCGCGCGACTTCTTCGGGCGGCAGCGTGCGGTAGGAATGAAGGCCGCAGTCCTCCAGCCCTTTCATCACGGGGTCGAGCGCGCCGACCTGGGCCTGCGAGGTTGCGGTGTAGAGCGTGCCGTCCTGCCGCAGCTCGGCATCGATGCCGTGCGCGCGGCAGAAGTCGGCGATGTGTTGCACCGCATCTTCCGAGGCCCTGACGAGGCGGATGGCCTCGGCTTCGCCGAACAGTCGGCGCAGCGTGAAGAACTTGGTCGACCACGTCAGCAGGCAGCCGCCGTTGCGCCCACTCGCACCGGAGCCGCAGAGATCGCTCTCGACGATGGCAATGTCGAGCGCCGGGTTGCGCTGCTTCGCCTGGATGGCGGTCCAGAGCCCGGTGAAGCCGCCACCAACGATGCAGACGTCGGCGCGCTGCGCGCCCTGCAGTGCAGGTGCGAGGTCGCCGTCGTTGAAGAGGGCCTGTTCGATCCAGAAGGGGCGCATGTCGGAAGGCTCTCGGTTTCAGGTTATGGCTGCTGCGTGGCAGCCTGCCTCGACGCGAGCACCATGTGCCGCGCGTAGTGCATCAGGTCGGGCGTCTTCGCATCGGCGCACTTGGCACTGTCGTCCCAGCGGCGCAGGCGCACCGCGTCGAGCGCATGCGGCAGCGCTTCGAACTGCCTTGCCTGTGCTTCGTCGAACACACCGCCCTGCAGCACCAGGCTGCGCTGCGAATCGGCCGACAGCGCTTCGAGATACCCCGGTTCGCGCGCGCACAGGAAGCGCTTGGCATCCACGTGCAGCCGGATCGGGTCGAGCGTGGCCGGGCCGAACAGGTGCTTCAGGAAGGCACGGCTGCGGTACTGGTGCAGGTCGTCCAGGCCCTGCTGCGTGGGCGTGCCGTCCATGTCGTGCAGCAGGTGCCCCAAGTCGTGCAGCAGGCTTGCAGTGATGAGTTCGCTGGATGCACCGGCCTGCTCGGCCAGGTGCGCGGACTGCAGCGCGTGCTGGAGCTGCGTGACGGGTTCACCGTCGTACTGCGCGTGGCCCCTGGCCTCGAACAGGGCGACGATGCCCTCCACGTCCAGCGGCACAGCGAGCGATGCTGCGACTACCACGGCAACGAATAAGTCTTGGTATTGGTAAAGCTCTTCATGGCCTCGAGCACGCCTTCCTTGTACCCCAGGCCCGAGTCCTTGATGCCGCCGAAGGGCGTGAGCTCCAGGCGGTAGCCCGGCACCTCGCGCACATTGACGCTGCCCACGTTCAGCTCGCGGATGAAGCGCGTGATGTAGTCCATGCGGTTCGTGCACACCGCAGAAGACAGCCCGTAGGCCGTGCCGTTGGAGATGCGGATCGCGTCTTCGATCGTCTTGAAGCGGATCACCGGCGAGACCGGCCCGAAGGTCTCGTGCTTGGCCACCGTCATCCCGGGGTCCACATGGTCGAGCACCGTCGGCGAATACAGCGCGCCGCTACGCACATTGCCGTACAACAGCTTCGCACCCGCCTTGATCGCCTCGTTGACCACCGCCTCGAACTGGATCGCCGCCGCCTCGTCGATCACCGTGCCCATGTCCGTGGCCGGGTCCATCGGGTCGCCGTACTTCAGGGCCTTCGTCTTGGCCAGCAGCAGCTCCACGAACCGGTCCGCCACCGCCTCGTGCACCAGCATGCGCTTGATCGCCGTGCAGCGCTGGCCCGAGTTCTTGTACGAGCCGCTGGCCGCCAGCGTGGCCGCCTCCTCGACGTCCGCATCTTCCATCACGATGATCGGATCATTGCCCCCCAGCTCCAGGATCTGGCGCTTGTACACCGCCTTGCCCGCGATGTACTTGCCGATGGCCACGCCCCCCGTGAAGGTGACCAGGTCCACGTCGGCGCTGGTGAGCATCTCGTCGGCAATCTCCCTCGGGTCTCCCGTGATCACCGACAGCATCGGCGGCGGCAGGCCCGCCTCGTACAGGATGTCGGCCAGGATGAAGGCGGTGAGCGGCGTCTTCTCGCTGGGCTTGAGCACCATGCGGTTGTTGGTGGCAATGGACGGCGCCACCTTGTGGATCACCTGGTTCAGCGGGTGGTTGAACGGCGTAATGGCCGTGACCACGCCCTGCAGCGGCTCGCGCAGCGTATAGACCTTGCGGCTCTTGCCGTGGTGCGTGAGGTCGCAGGAGAACACCTGGCCGTCGTCCACCAGCGCCTGGTTGGCCGCGAACAGCAGCACGTCGGAGGCGCGGCCCACCTCGTACAGCGAGTCCTTGCGGCACAGGCCCGACTCCATCGTGATCACGCGCGAGATCTCGTCCAGGCGCGAGGCGATGATCTCGCCCGCGCGCATCAGGATCTTGTAGCGCTCGTAGCGCGTGAGGGTGGGCTTGTAGTCGCGTGCGATCTTGTAGGCCACCCGAACATCTTCGAGCGTGGCCTTGGGCACGGTGGCGATCACTTCGCCGGTATAGGGGTAGGTGACGTCGATCGTGCGGTCGCGGTGAATCCGCTCGCCGGCAATGCGCAGGGCCTCGCGGTGGACGGTGCCTGGCTTCAGGATGGCTTGGCTCATGGGGGAGTGCTCCGGAAGTCGTTGTCGTTATTGGGCGTGGTTCAGCGCAAGGTCCAGCGCATCGAAGTTGCGCAGCCGGCGGCTGGCAGCGATACCGGTGACGGGCCGGTTGCAGATCAGCGGCACCCGCTGCTCCGACACCCCGCCGTGCGAGCGCAGCGGCACTTCCAGCGCCGACAGGTCATGCCGGCTGGCCGAGGTGCCGATGACCGTGCTCTGCTCGCTGACCACCACGATGTCGCCGATGCGGTCCGGCGGCAGCTCGAAGCGCGCGGCCGCGTCCTTGCGCGAGAGCACCAGCTCCATGCCCGGCAGGCGCTGGATGCGCTCGATCCAGCCCGGCACGCGGGCCTCGTCGGGGGCGTACACCGTGGCAAAGGAGCCCAGCGCGCCGTGGTGCACCACGTACGGGTCGGTGATCGGCAGGATCACGCGTGCCTGATCCTTGCCGTACCAATCATCGAGCACGTCCTGCAGGTAGATGACCTTGGGGGCGCCGTCCGCGTCGTGCTTGTCGTTCATGCCGTGGTCGGCCGTGAGCACGATGGTGGCGCCCAGCGCATCGAGCTGCGCGAGGTAGCCGTCCATCATGGCGTAGAAGGCGTTGGCCGCGGGGCTGCCGGGGGCGGCCTTGTGCTGCACGTAGTCGGTGGTCGACAGGTACATCAGGTCGGGGCGGCGCGATTCCATGAGCTTCACGCCTGCGGCGAAGACGAACTCCGACAGCTCTGCGCTGTACACCGAGGGCACGGGCATGCCGACCATCTCGACCACGCCGTCGATGCCGTTCTCCTCGATGGTGGCCTGGTCGGCCTTCTCGGAGGAAAAGCAGATGCCCTTCATGCGGTGGCCCAGCAGCTTGCGCAGCTTGTCCTTGGCGGTGACCACCGCGAGCGAGGCGCCTGCGTCGGCGAAGGCTGCGAGCACGGTGCCTGCGCGCAGGTACTTGGGGTCGTTCATCATGACTTCCTGGCCGAGTTCGCGGTCGAAGAAGTAGTTGCCGCAGATGCCGTGCACGGCCGGTGGTGCGCCGGTGACGATGGACAGGTTGTTCGGGTTGGTGAAGGAGGGCACCACGCAGTCGGCCAGCAGGTCGGCTCCGGTCTTGCGCATGCGCTCGATGTACGGGGCTACGCCGGCTGCGATGGCGGCATCGAGATACGCAGGCTCGCAGCCATCGACGCACACCACCACGACGGGGCGGCTCATCCAGCGGTAGCTGCGGGCATTGACTTCGAGTGTCTCCGGTGTCATTTCAGACTTCCTTTTGGGGTGGGTTGTTCGATGCGGTCGCCGCGTCGGAATCGGCGCGGCCGAAGGCCTTGTGCATGCGCGCGCGGCTGCCCGCAACGTGCTGGCGCAGCGCGCGCCCTGCTGTGTCGGGGTCGCCGCTGGCAATGGCGTCGACGATGTCGCGGTGCTCGTCGGCCGACACGCGCAGACCGCCGCCGCTGTCGAGCGCACGCATTCTGAAAAGGTGCAGCTCCTTGACCAGGCGCTTGTAGGTTTCGGTGAGCTTCTTGCTGCCGGCCGTGTCGAGCAGGATCTCGTGAAACTGCAGGTTGAGCTGCGCGTACTGCTCCACGTCCTGCGCCTGGGCCGCCGAACGCATTGCATCAAGCATGGCGCGCAGGCGCTCGATCGCGTCGGGCCTGATGGCGAGCGCCACGCGCCGGCCGATGATTTCTTCCAGCGCCTCGCGCAGTTCGTAGATTTCGTCGGCTTCCTCGAATGCGATCTCGCGCACGAAGACGCCACGGTTCTTTTCGTTGCGCACGAGGCCGGCCTCTTCCAGCGCACGCAACGCCTCGCGGATAGGGCCGCGGCTGGTGTTGAAGCGCTGCGAGAGTTCGCTCTCGTTGATGCGGCTGCCCACGGGGAGCTCGCCCGTCATGATCAAACGCTCGATTTCTTCCTGCATCAGCATCGGCAGCGAGCTGGACTGGAGAAACGCGAGGGCGGCGGAGTGATTGCTGGTGACCATGGGGCGTATTTTCCCCGAGGATTGAAAACTGTCAACAATTTTTTATTGACAGTCTTCAATCAGCAATCTACATTGCGATCACCGGAGCTTGAGCAATGCCAACTGCCGGAGCCCGCCACTCACTCACCCCTGTGACAGCAAGCCATTTCAGGAGAAACAGATGACGATGAAACAAAGCACGCGCCGTCTCACCGCGGCCCTGTGCGTTGCGGCGCTAGGCCTCATGGCCGGCGGCGCCGCCTGGGCGCAGAAGACTCCGCTCCTGGTCTACACGGCGCTCGAGACCGACGCCATGAAGCTCTACAAGGACGCCTTCGAAAAAGCCAACCCCGACATCGAAGTGAAGTGGGTGCGCGACTCCACCGGCATCGTCACCGCCAAGCTGCTGGCCGAAAAAGCCAACCCGCAGGCCGACGTGGTGGCCGGCCTGGCCGCCAGCAGCCTCGCGCTGCTGCAGCAGGAAGGCATGCTCCTGCCCTACGAGCCCAAGGGCTTCAAGGACCTGAACCCCGCCTACTCCGACAGCGCCCGCCCGCCGGCCTGGGTCGGCATGGACGTCTGGGCCGCCACCATCTGCTTCAACCGCGTCGAGGCCCAGAAGCTCGGCCTGCCCAAGCCCGAGAGCTGGAAGGACCTGGCCAAGCCCGTCTACAAGGGCACCATCTCGATGCCGCACCCGGCCTCCAGCGGCACCGGTTATCTCGACGTGTCGTCATGGCTGCAGAACATGGGCGATGCAGAGGGCTGGAAGTACATGGACGCGCTGCACCAGAACATCGCGCAGTACGTGCACTCGGGCTCCAAGCCCTGCAAGCAGGCCGGCGCGGGTGAGTTCCCCATCGGCATCTCGTTCGAGTTCCGCGCGCACCAAGTCAAGAAATCGGGCGCGCCCGTCGACCTGATCTTCCCGAAGGAAGGCCTGGGCTGGGACATCGAGGCCACCAGCATCATGAAGACGAGCAAGAAGACGGAACAGGCCAAGCGCTTCGCCGACTGGATGGCCAGCAAGGAGGCCAACCAGATCACCTCCACATGGTGGGCGGTGGTGGCCTACCCCGGCGTGGCCTCGAAGCTCGAAGGCATTCCGGACAACTACGAAAAGCTGCTCGCCAAGAACGACATCAACTGGGCAGCGAAGAACCGCGAGCGCATCCTGGCGGAATGGAGCAAGCGCTACGAAGGCAAGGCTGAACCCAAGTAGGCCCGACGGCATTCCCCACGACTTTCAATCCGCGGGCGCTGCCGCAGTGGTGACGCCCGCCAACGACGAGTGCGAAAAATGGATATGACCGACACCAAGTTCATTGCCAGCCCGGTGCCTGCGAGCGCTCCCGCAGCGCTCGAGATCGTCGGCGTTCGCAAGGACTTCGAATCCTTCAGCGCGCTGCGCGACGTACACCTGCGCGTGAACCCGGGCGAGATGCTGTGTTTTCTGGGCCCCTCGGGCTGCGGCAAGACCACGCTGCTGCGCATCATCGCGGGGCTGGAAACGCAGACCGCCGGGCAGATCCTGCAGAACGGCAAGGATGTCTCGTGGCTGCCGCCGGACCGGCGCGACTACGGCATCGTCTTCCAGTCGTATGCGCTCTTTCCCAACCTGTCGATTGCCGAGAACATCGGCTATGGGCTGGTCAACAGCCGCGCCAAACGAGGTGAGATCAAGACACGTGTCGAAGAACTGCTGAAGCTCGTCGGCCTGCCGACCTCGGGCAACAAGTACCCGAGCCAGCTTTCGGGTGGCCAGCAGCAACGCGTTGCACTGGCCCGCGCGCTCGCCACGCGCCCCGGCCTGCTGCTGCTCGACGAACCGCTGTCGGCGCTCGATGCGCTGGAGCGCATTCGCCTGCGCGGCGAAATCCGCCGGCTGCAGAAGCAGGTCGGCATCACGACCATCATGGTCACGCACGACCAGGAAGAGGCGCTGTCGATGGCCGACCGCATCGTGGTCATGAATCACGGCGTGATCGAGCAGGTCGGCACGCCGATGGAAGTCTACGAACAGCCGGCCACGCCCTTCGTGGCCGATTTCGTCGGCAAGGTCAACGTGCTGCGCGCGGTGGCGCTGGGCAACCACCGCTTCAAGGTCGGCGACATGGAGCTGCAGTGCGACGCCTGCGACGGCGCCTTCGAGCCCGGCGAAGCCGTCAACCTCTACCTGCGCCCCGAAGACCGCGCGGTCGAGCACCTGGGAGAGGACACGGCCAACCGCCTGCAGGCGCTGGTCACCAAGGTCGAATTCCTCGGTGGCCTGTGCATTGCCGAAGTGACGGCTGATGCGCTGCACGGACAAACGCTCGGCCTGCACTTCTCGCTCAACCAGCTGCACGACCTCGACATCCGCGAAGGCAACACCATCGACATCGCGCTGCGCGCCAATCGCATCCGCGCCTTCTCCGCACGCAGCCCGAAGCCATGAACACGCTGGCACACCCCCGTCCTGCGTTCGCCGCGCGACCGGCCATGCGCTGGAGCCGCGACGAAACCATTGCCCGGGTCATCCTGTTCGTGGTGATGGCGATGCTCTTCGTGTTCCTGATCGCACCGCTGGCGACCATCCTGGCCCACGCGGTGCAGGACAAGGACGGCCGCTTCGTCGGCCTTGCCCACTTCATCACCTACTTCCAGACGCCGAGCCTGCTGCGCGCGGCATGGAACTCGGTCTGGGTTTCGGCGGCGGTGGTGATGATCTCGGTGCCCACCGCCTTCGTCTTTGCCTACGCGCTCACGCGCAGCTGCATGCCGGCGCCGCTGAAGGCGGTGTTCCGCCTCATCGCGCTGATTCCGCTGCTGGCGCCCTCGCTGCTGTCGGCCATTTCCTTCGTGCAGTGGTTCGGCAACCAGGGCGCGCTCAAGTTCCTGCTGGGCGGCACGTCGATCTACGGCGCGCCCGGCATCATCCTGGCCGAGGTCTACAACACCTTTCCGCATGCGCTGATGATCCTGGTCACCGCGCTGTCGCTCGCCGACGGCCGGCTGTACGAGGCGGCCACTGCCCTGCGCACGCGGCCGTTTCGCCAGTTCATGACCATCACGCTGCCCTCGTGCAAGTACGGCCTCATCAGCGCGGCCACCGTGGTCTTCACCTACGTGGTGAGCGACTTCGGCGCGCCCAAGGTGATCGGCGGCAACTTCAACGTGCTGTCGGTCGACGTGTTCAAGCAGGTGGTGGGGCAGCACAACTTCTCCATCGGCGCGGTGGTGGGCATGCTGCTGCTGCTTCCATCGATCATTTCCTTCGTGATCGACTACGTGGTGCGGCGCAAGCTGAAGGCGCAGCTCACGGCCCGCTCGGTGCCCTACAGCCCCAAGCGCCGCAAGCTCGCCGATCCGCTGCTGATGCTGTTCTGCGCGGTGGTGTGCGGCCTGCTGCTGGCCACCATCGGCATGGCGATCTACACCTCGCTGATCTCGCTGTGGCCCTACGACCTTTCGCTCACGCTCAAGCACTATCACTTCGTGCTGGTCGAAAGCGACATGGCCGCGGCCTACGGCAACAGCCTGATCGTTGCCATGGCCACCGCCGTGGCCGGCTCGCTGATCGTCTTCGTGGGCGCCTACCTGATCGAGAAGACGCGCAACCTCGGCCTGATGCGCAAGGGCATGCACCTGATGGCGGTGCTGTCGATGGCGGTGCCGGGCCTGGTGCTCGGGCTGGGCTACGTGATGTTCTTCAACCACCCGGCCAACCCGCTGAACTTTCTCTACCAGACGATGGCGATCCTGATCATCTCGATGGTGGTGCACTACTACACGTCGAGCCATCTCACGGCCGTGACGGCGCTAAAGCAGATCGACAACGAGTTCGAGGCCGTGTCGGCCTCGCTCAAGGTGCCGTTCTTCAAGACCTTCCTGCGCGTGACGGTGCCGGTGTGCCTGCCGGCCATCCTGGATATCGGGCGCTACTTCTTCGTGGTGTCGATGGCCAGCCTGTCGTGCGCCATCTTTCTCTACACGCCGGAGACCATCCTGGCCTCGGTCGCGATCATGCATCTGGACGACGCTGGCGACATCGGCCCGGCCGCGGCGCTGGCCAGCCTGATCGTCGTCACCTCGACCATCGTGTGCATCGCCTACTCGCTGCTCACGCGCGTGCTGCTGTCGCGCACGCAGGCCTGGCGCAACCTGAGCCGCGGTTGAACGGCGGCCCCTCTCTCCTCCCCTTCCTCTCATTTCTTTCCCTGCCTGGAGACATCATGAGTCAAGCCCCCTACCCCATTCTTCTCACGCCCGGCCCCCTGACCACTTCGGACCGCACGCGCCAGGCGATGCTGCGCGACTGGGGGTCATGGGACGCCGACTTCAACCAGATCACCGCGCGCATCCGCAAGCATGTGCTGGAGATCGTGCACGGCGCCGACACGCACGAGTGCGTTCCGCTGCAGGGCAGCGGAACCTTCTCTGTGGAAGCGGCCATCGGCACCGTCGTGCCGCGCGCCGGCCACGTGCTGGTGCCGAGCAATGGCGCGTATTGCCAGCGGCTCGCCAAGATCTGCAAGGTGCTCGGCCGCAAGCTGACCACCATCGACTACACGGAAGAAAAACAGGTCTCGCCGGCCGACGTTGACCGGGCGCTCGCAGCCGACCCAAGCATCACCCATGTCGCGGTGGTGCACTGCGAAACCGGCGCCGGCGTGCTCAACCCCCTGCACGAGATCGCGGTGGTTGTCGCCAGGCACGGCCGCGGGCTGATCATCGACGCCATGAGCTCCTTCGGCGCGCTGGAGATCGATGCGCGCAAGACGCCCTTCGATGCCGTCGTCGCCGCTTCGGGCAAGTGCCTCGAAGGCGTGCCGGGCATGGGCTTCGTCGTCATCAAGCGCAGCACGCTCGAGAAGTGCGAAGGCAACTGCCACTCGCTGAGCATGGACCTGTACGACCAGTGGGTGTACATGGAGAAGACCACGCAGTGGCGCTTCACGCCGCCCACGCACGTGGTCGCCGCGCTCGACGCCGCCATTGCGCAGTACATCGAGGAAGGCGGCCTTGCGGCGCGTGGCGGGCGCTATGCGCGCAACTGCAAGGCGCTGATCGAAGGCCTGGCTTCGCTGGGCATCCGCAGCTTCCTGGAGTCTGCCATCCAGGCGCCGATCATCGTCACCTTCCACGCGCCCGACGATGCCAACTATGACTTCAAGACCTTCTACCAGGAGGTGAAGAAGCGCGGCTACATCCTCTACCCCGGCAAGCTCACGCAGGTGGAAACCTTCCGCGTCGGCTGCATGGGGCATTTCGGCGAGGCAGGCATTCCGGGCGCGGTGGCCGCCATCGGCGAGACGCTCAAGGCCATGGGCATCAGGCGCGTCACCGCACCCGTTGCCGCCTGAAGGCATTGCAATGAGCGACGAAACGCCACGCCGCTACATCCTCACCCTCACCTGCCCGGACCGCACGGGCATCGTGGCGGGTGTGGGCAGCTTCATCGCGAGCCACGGCGGCCTGATCACCCAGGCCGCACAGCACGGTGACGCGCTGCACAACCGCTTCTACATGCGGGTGGAGATCCAGGCCGACACGCTGCCCTTCTACCTGGACGAACTGCGCGAACGCTTCGCGCCGGTCGCGAAGCAGTTCGACATGGAGTGGAGCGTTTCCGACAGCTCGGTGAAGAAACGCATGCTGGTGCTGGTGAGCAAGCTCGACCACTGCCTGAACGACCTGCTGCACCGCTGGCGCAACAAGGACTTGCACTGCGAAATTCCGTGCGTGATCTCCAATCACAACGACCTGCGGTCCTTCGTCGAGTGGCACGGCATCCCGTTCTTCCACGTGCCGGTGACGCCCGACACCAAGACGCAGGCCTATGCCGAAGTGGAGCGGCTGTTCCGCGAGTTCAGCGGCGACTTCATGGTGCTCGCGCGCTACATGCAGGTGCTGTCGGACGACATGACCCAGCGCCTGCGCAACCGCATCATCAACATCCACCACAGCTTCCTGCCGGCCTTCGTCGGCGGCAAGCCCTACCACCAGGCCTTCGAGCGCGGCGTGAAGATGACCGGCGCAACCAGCCACTACGTGACGGCCGAGCTCGACGCCGGCCCGATCATCGACCAGGGCGTGATCGACATCGACCACGGCAACTCGATCGAAGAAATGGTGCGGCTCGGCAAGGACATCGAAAAGAGCGTGCTGTCGCGCAGCGTGCGCCTGCACCTGGAAGACCGGATCCTGGTCCATCGCAACAAGACGGTGGTCTTCAAGTAACCCTCCATCAACCAACGAGTCCTCCGACACATCATGGCGACGCCACTTCCCTCCCATGCGCAGGTCGTCATCGCGGGCGGCGGCATTGCCGGCTGCAGCGCGGCCTACCACCTCACCCAGCTCGGCTGCACCGACGTGATCGTGCTCGAACAAGGCCAGCTCACCTGCGGCACGACCTGGCATGCCGCCGGGCTGGTCGGCCAGCTGCGCGCGAACCGCAGCATGACGAAGATGAGCCGCTACGGCATCGACCTGTATGCCTCGCTCGAAGCCGAGACGGGCCTGGCCACCGGCTGGAAGCAGTGCGGCAGCATCACGGTTGCGCGCACGCCCGAGCGCATGACGCTTCTGCGACGGACCATCGCCACGGCCCGCAGCTTCGGCATCGAGGCCGAGTTCATCACGCCGGCCGAAGCGCTGGAGTTGTGGCCGCTGATGCGCATCGACGATCTCGTGGGCGCAGTCTGGCTGCCCGGCGACGGCAAGGCGAACCCGACCGACCTCACGCAGTCGCTGGCCAAGGGCGCGCGCAACCGCGGCGCGAAAATTTTCGAGGGCGTGCAGATCACCGGCACGATCATCGAGAACGGCCGCATCGTCGGCGTCGAGACCAACCAGGGCACGGTGCGCTGCGAGAGCTTTCTCAACTGCGCCGGCCAATGGGCGCGCGAGCTGGGCAAGATGTCGGGCGTCAACATCCCGCTGCACTCGGCCGAGCACTTCTACCTGGTCACCAAGGAGATCGAAGGCGTCCACCGGGACCTGCCGGTGCTGCGCGACCCCGACGGCTACATCTACTACAAGGAAGAAGTCGGCGGCCTGGTGATGGGCGGCTTCGAGCCGGTGGCCAAGCCCTGGGGCATGGACGGCATCCCGCCGAAGTTCGAGTTCCAGCTGCTGCCGGACGACATGGACCAGTTCCAGATCCTGCTCGACGAAGCGGTGCACCGTACGCCGGCACTGGAGACCACCGAGATCAAGCTGTTCCTGAACGGCCCCGAGAGCTTCACACCGGACGGCAACTTCATCCTCGGCGAAGCGCCCGAGGTGCGCGGCTATTTCGTGGCCGCCGGCTTCAACTCGGCCGGCATCGCCAACGCGGGCGGCGCGGGCAAGCTGATCGCCGAATGGATCGTCGGTGGCGCTGCGCCGGCCGATCTGCTCGACGTGGACATCCGCCGCTTCGCACCCTTCAACAGCAACAAGCGCTGGCTGAAGGACCGCACGGTGGAAGCGCTCGGGCTGCACTACGCAATGCGCTGGCCGCGCCACGAGCTGGAGTCCGGACGGCCGCTGCGCCGCTCGCCGCTGTACGACAAGCTCAAGGCCAAGGGCGCGGCCTTCGGCAGCAAGCTGGGATGGGAGCGCGCGAGCTGGTTCGCATTGCCGGGGCAAGAGGCGCATGCCCGCTACGGCTTCGGCCGCCCCGACTGGCTGGATGCCTGCATCGAAGAGCAGATGGCGGTGCGGCGAGATGTGGTCGTCTTCGACCAGACTTCGTTCGGCAAGCTGATGGTGCAGGGCCGCGACGCCGAACTGCTGCTGCAGCGCCTGTGCGCCAACGATGTGGCGATCCGGCCTGCAAGCATGGTCTACACCGCGCTGCTCAACGAACGCGGCGGCTTCGAGAGCGACCTCACGGTGATGCGGCTGGCGGCAGACTGCTTCCTGATCATCACCGGCTCCGCGCAGCCCTGCCGCGACATCGGCCACATCAGGCGCCACCTGCATGCGCACGAGCATGTGACGGTGACGGATGTGACCTCCAGCTACTGCACCCTCACGGTGACCGGCCCGAAGGCACAGCAGTTGCTGTCCCGGGTCACGCCGCAGGACCTGGGCAAGGAGGCATTCCCGCAATCGGCAGTGATCGAGATCGACGTCGGCTACGCGCGCGCACTCGCGGCCAAGGTCTCGTACGTCGGCGGTCCAGGGTGGGAGCTGTACATCCCGACTGAGATGGCGGTGCATGTGTACGACACGCTGTTCGACGCGGGCACCGACCTGGGCCTTCGCGACGGCGGCTACTACACGATCGACGCCTTGCGCATCGAGGCCGGGCGCCGAGCCTTCGGCCTCGAACTTGGGCCGGACGAAAACCCGTTCGAGGCAGGCCTGGAATTCGCGGTCCAGCTGGACAAGCCGGTCGCCTTCATCGGACAGGCCGCGCTCGCGAAGATCACACCCGAGCGGCTCTCCAAGCGGCTGATGATGTTCACGCTGAACGACCCGCAGGCCTTCGCATGGGGCGGCGAACCGATCCTGCGCAACGGCAAGGCCGTCGGCGAGCTGACCTCCACGGCTTACAGCGCGGTGCTGGAGCGGATGGTGGTGATGGGCTACGTACGCAGCGCCGAACCACTGACGAGGGAAGAGGCAATGCACGGCGAGTACGAAATCGACATTGCCGGCCAGCGCTTTGCAGCCACGCCGCAATCGCGGCCGCCTTACCCCTCGCTCATCAAGGCTGCGCTCGAACGGCGCGGATAGCTGCAACCAGCCTGACGCCCCCTGAAGGCGGCGCAACCCCAGGGCCTATCCGCTGGCCTTGACGGCCTCCACCAGATGCCGCACGAAGGCTTTCGCGGCATCGGGCAGCGAGCGGCCGGCCATGGTCTCTATCTCCAGGTGCCGCTCGTTCATTTCGCGATCTTTCACGGGGAGGGCGACCAGTGCCTTGCTCTGCAGCAGCGTGCGTATCGACAGCGGGCCGTAGAAGGCGATGCTGCCGCCACCAGCGGCTGCAAAGCTCAGCAGCGCATTCGCGTGGTTGCTGGACATGGCCTGTGAATAGCGCAGCCCCTGCCGGGCGCAGCTTGCGTCGAGCAGGCGGCGTATGGAGCTGTCTTCCTGCGGCAGCCCCAGCGGATACGCGACCACCTGGCGCAGCGACAGCTGCCGCTGCTGCGCCAGCGGGTGGTCCCTGGCCATCACGGCCAGGATGGGGCTGGGGTACCGCAGCTGGATCTCGATGCCGGGCTCGGGCGCGGCGCTCAAAGTGATGCCCACGTCGGCCTCGCCGTCGCGCACCTGGCTCGAAATATCGGCGGGCGAGCACACCTCCAGGTGAAAGCGGATGCCCTCGTGCTTGCGGCGGAAGTCCGCGATCAGCCTGGGAATGAAGTCGAAGGCAAAGCCCTCGGTGCTCGCCACGCGCACATGGCCGCTGCGCAGGCCGCGCAGGCCGGCGATGTCGTTCGTGACCCGCTCGATGTCCTGTTGTGCGCGCTTGGCATGCGCCGCCAGCAGTTCGCCCGCGGCATTGGGCACCATGCCGCGCGCATGGCGCTCGAACAGCAGAGTGTCGAGTTCGCGCTCCAGCCGCGCCACCTGCCGGCTCACCGCCGAGGGCGCCACATTGAGCTTGAGCGCTGCCTCCTTCACGGAGCCGGTTTTCACGACCTCGAGAAAGTAGCGCACCGCGGTCTCCTGCAAGGCACGAAGCTGCATGAATTTCTCCTGTGGCGTGGCCTGAAACGGATTGCGTGGATTGCCGATTCGGCAACGCAGAATTCTAAACATTGCGCTTGTGACACTGGCATGACGCTCCTAGGATGAACCTGCCCTCTCCCGATCCCCATCGAAATCCCCCGTCGAAATCCAGGAGTTCCCGATGAACCGTCTCCCGCTCATGGCGCGCATGGCACTGGTATGTGGCCTCGCACTTGGCGCCCTGCCGCTGACCACGCCTGCCGCCGCGGCGGACTTTCCCTCGCGCCCGATCACGCTGGTCATTCCGTTCCCGCCTGGCGGAGCGACGGACGTCAACGGGCGCGTGATCGCTCAGCGTCTGGCCAAGGAGCTCGGCCAGCCCGTCATCATCGAGAACCGCGCGGGCGCCGGCACGGTGGTCGGCGCAAGCTATGTGTCGAAGGCCGCGCCCGACGGCTACACGCTGCTGATCAGCTCGGGCTCGACGTTCACCGTCAACCCCGCCATTCGCGCCGCCCTGCCCTACGACCCGGTGAAGAGCTTCGACCCCATCGGCATCGCGGGTCGCGTCGCGCTGATCCTGCTGGCGAACAGCGAGGTGCCGGTGCAGACGGTGAAGCAGTTCGTCGATTACGTGAAGGCCTCGCCGGGCAAGTATTCGTACGGCTCCTTCGGCACCGGCACCACCGCGCAGTTCGCCGGCGAAACCATGCTGCATGCCACCGGCCTGAAGATGACGCACATACCCTACAAGGGCAGCGCGCCCGCAATGACCGACCTGATGGGCGGCCAGATTCCGTTCAGCATCGACACGGTGAGCGCGGCAATCCCGCAGCTCAAGAGCGGAAAGATCAAGGCCATTGCGCTGACGACTGCGAAGCGCTCCGCCCTGCTGCCCGACGTGCCCACCTTCGCCGAGAGCGGTTATGCCAGCGTCGACATGGACTCGTGGCTGATGATCGCCGTCCCGAAGGGCGTGCCCGCCGACGTGAAGGCCAAGCTCGAGAAGGCGCTGGCCACGACCATCGCCGACCCCGAAACGCGTACCAAGCTGCTGGGCCAGGGGCTGGAGCCGGCGTTCAGCAGCAGTGCCGCGTCGAGTGAGCTGATCAACCGCGAACTGCCCTTGATGCGCGCCGTTGCGGCTCGCGCAAACATCACAGCCGACTGATGAACCCAACGAACAACACATCCCGCGACACCAGCACGGAGCTCGTCGAAAAATCCGCCGTCGAACTGCGCCACCTCATCGGCAGCAAGGCCATCTCGCCCGTCGAGCTCCTTGAAGCATGCATCGCGCGCATCGAGCGCGTGAACCCCTTCGTCAACGCGGTGACCGCAACCTGTTTCGAGCGTGCGCGCAACGAAGCCATGGTGGCCGAAAGCGCCGTGATGCGCGGCGACACGCTCGGGCTGCTGCACGGCCTTCCGCTGGGCGTGAAAGACCTGGAGCCCACCGAAGGCCTGCTCACGACCTGGGGCTCGCCGATCTACCGCGACCACGTGCCCACGGAAGACATCGAGCTGGTGGCCCGCCTGCGCCGCGCGGGCGCCATCGTGGCGGGCAAGACCAACGTGCCCGAGATGGGCGCGGGCGCCAACTCGCGCAACGACGTGTGGGGCGCCACGGGCAACCCCTTCAACCCGAACCTGAATGCCGGCGGCTCCTCGGGCGGCTCGGCGGCCGCGCTGGCCTGCGACATGCTGCCCGTATGCACCGGCTCCGACACCGGCGGGTCGCTGCGCATTCCGGCGGCCAAGTGCGGCGTGGTGGGCTTCCGGCCGTCGCCGGGCATCGTGCCCAGCGTGCGCAAGCCATTGGGCTGGACGCCCATTTCGGTCGTCGGCCCCATGGGCCGGACCGTGGAAGACGCCTGCCTGCAGATGGCGGCGTCCGCCGGCATGCACGCGGGCGACCCGCTGAGCTATCCGCTCGACCCGATGTCTTTTCTGGCGCCCGCGCAGGTTGACCTGGCCGGCCTGCGCGTGGCGTGGACCGAAGACTTCGGCACCTGCGCCGTGGACGACGGCATCCGCGCCACCTTCCGGCAGAAGATCGAAGCCATGCGGCACCTGTTCCGCCGCTGCGACAAGGTCGAGTTCGACATGGGCGAGGCGCACCGCTGCTTCGACGTGCTGCGTGCCGAAGCCTTCGTGGCGGGCATGCAGGCGGCCTACGAACGCGACCCCGCCAGCCTGGGGCCCAACCCGCGCGCGAACTACGAGATGGGCGCGCGCATGAGCCTGCTCGACAGCGCCTGGGCGCAGGCCGAGCAGACGCGGCTCATCAAGCGCTTTCAGACGACCTTCGCCGACTACGACCTGGTGCTGTCGCCAACCACGCCGGTGTCGCCCTTTCCGTGGACGCAGCTGTATGCCGGCCACATCAACGGCGAGCAGCAGGCCAACTACTACCGCTGGCTGGCGCTGACCTACGTGGTCACGCTGACCACGCACCCGGCCATCTCGCTGCCCTGCGGGCTCGACCACGCGGGCATGCCCTTCGGGTTGCAGGTGGTGGGCGGCTTTCGCGCCGACCACCAGGTGCTGGGCGCCGCGCGGGCGATGGAAGAAGCCTTCTCGGCCCACGCGCAGCTGCGCCGCCCCCGGCCCGACCTGGCCTCGTTGCGCATGGCCGAACCCGCGCTGACTTCGATCGTCAAGACGCCGCCGGTCTTCGACCGTCGCGGTACGAGGGCTGCCGCGGCGTCTGCCGTCTGAGGGAGCCGAGTCGCCAAGGCGCGGGGGAAGCCTTGCCATGTCGCACGCGGGTGCGTCAAATGCCGGGCATCTTCACTCACAGCCTCAGGAGAACCATGGCCATCGACACCCTCGCCACCTGGCACCGGCTCGTCAAGGAACGCGACGTGGCGGGGCTCGACGCCCTGCTCGACGACGAGGCCGTCTTCCACTCGCCGGTGGTGCACAAGCCCCAGGTCGGGAAAGCCATCACGCAGAAGTACCTGGCCGCGGCGTTCCAGGTCTTCTTCAACGAGAGCTTTCGCTATGTGCGCGAGCTGCGGTCGGCGAACGACGCCGTGCTCGAATTCGCGCTGGAGCTGGACGGCATCCAGATCAACGGCGTCGACATGATGAAGTGGAACGACGCAGGCAGGATCACCGAGTTCAAGGTGATGCTGCGTCCCCTGAAGGCGGTGAACCTGATTCACCAGAAGATGGCCGCGCAGCTCCAGGCGGCGCAATCCTAGTCAATCCTAGTCAGTCAGCGACGACCTGCAGGCTACCCTGCACGCTGTACGCCCGAACGCACATGCGGGTCAGCTGCACGAGAAAGCGGAACACGGTCGGCTCGCTCAGGCAGTCCGGCGTGATCGCCATGATGTCCTTGCGAAACTCCATCAGCCGGTCGCCGGACATCGCCATTTCGGCGGAGGCGCCGTAGTAGTTCTTCCAGAAGTCCTGCAGCAGGCCGCGCTTGACTTCGTCGATCACGAGCGTGTAGCCGCGCTCCCAGACCTCTTCGTCCATGGGCAGGCAGTCCACGCCGGGATCCTCCGGGCGGGCACCTGGGGGCACCAGGAACACGCGCCGCATGGCGACTCTTTCAACGGCGGTTTGCGAGTGCATCGCCGGACTCCGGAACTTCAGCGGTGATGGCTGCCTCAGCGGCATGGGGTATTGCAACATGGCGTGGCTTTCTCATGGTCGTCATCCTCGGCGGAGGCGCACGTTGTGTGACAGGCTTGGAAGTTCAGGCCGCGAGCAGTCGCAGGCGGCTCGCGTTCGAATGGGCCAGGCTCTCCGGCTGGTCCCAGGTACCGTCTGCGTTCAGCGTGGTGGTCAACGCGTAGACGCCCGCCGGGAATGGCAGCTCCAGCGGGTTGTTGACCGTGCTGACGTCGATCACGCCGCCTTCCTCGTAGTCACCGTAGGCGATGAAGTACTTGGGACGCGGCGAGAAGGCCAGGTTCTGATTGGGGCGCGCCTGCGCCGCATACACCGTGCTGCCCCCCATGGTCACGCCCACGGCGGCCGCGGACCTGAGCGGGATGTTGGGCGATTCGGCGAGATAGAAGCGGGATTGGTCGGGCCCCTGGGTGGGGTTCACGAACCGGTAGGCGCCGTTGTAGTCCAGCGTGATCTTGTTGTTCAGGCCGCTGGGGTCGTAGGTTTCAGTGGCGATGAACTGGATGCCGGGCTGCAGCTCGCCCGTTTCGGCCCAGGAGAAGCCGGTGTCGATGCTCCACTGGAACTTGACGCGCGAAGTCGGGCTCGGGTTCGAGAACTTGGCGAACCAGGCCAGCGACAGGGCATTCGGCGCCCATTGCGTCGGGTCGTTCTGGAACACCATGAAATAAGCCGAATGGCTCGCATGGTTGTTGACCGTGACGGAATAGATCATTCCCATGACAACTTCCCGGAAGTGGTTGATCAGCCAGTTCATGCCGCGACGGCGGCACCGAACTTGACGTCACTCTAGGGAGCGCAGGGATCGAATGGAATTACAGACGATTACACAGGTTGTGCACCGCCCTGGATCTCGAAGGGATAGTTGCCCAGCCGCACGGTCCCGCGACGCCGCTCGACCAGCGGCGGCTCGGCCAGATGGGGCGGCAATGCATTGAGGATCTGGTGCTTGGCGCGAAAGATCTGGATGTTCACGTACGAGGGCTCCACGCCCAGCATGCGCGACAGTTCGTCCAGCCCGATCCAGCCCTGGCTCTGCGGCGCGATTCCTCTTTGCGCGTCTTTCTGGCGCACGCGCGCGAGCGTGACGAGGGTGTAGTGATGGATGCGTTCGCCGAGCGACACCGACTTGCCCTCCGCAACCAGGCTCAGGCTCGTGTGCTCCTCGTTCTGGCTGACGTTGAAGTGCAGCGCGACATCCGCCGATGCAGAGCCCGGCGCCGACGGCGTGATCGGGTTCTCGGAAGTGAACGCGAGGTCGTCGCACAGCACGAACTCCCAGGTGCGAACCGCGGTGCGGACCATGGCGCCGTCGCTCAGGGGCTCGATGCCGTCGATGTGCTCGAGCATCCATCTGCCGTCCTGGAAATACACGTTCACTTCGGGCTGGTGCTCGTCCGGCAGCAGGTTTTCGCGCAGGCCCAGCGCCAGCGGGGCACTGCTTCCATCGACCGGGAAAAGGCAGGTGACCGGCGGTGCCAGGTCGACCACGGTCCAGGCCGTTTCATCGCCTACGCCCATGCGGACTTCGGCGCCCACGGGCAAGGCAGTCCAGCGGCCGCTGGGCAGGCGTTCGCCGTTCACGGTGGTGCCATTGCGGCTCTGGTCGACGATTTCCCAGGTGTGCCTGTTCCACCGCACCATCGCATGGACCTGCGACACATCCGGCGCCTTCAGCACCGTCTGGCACGCCGAGGCGCGGCGGCCGAAGGCGTGCACGGGTCGCAGCATGATGGCGCGCTCGTCGAGCTTGTTCCTGAAAATGGCCATCGGCTTTCCCTTTTCTCCTTCTCTTGAAATCGGACCGTATCAGACGTACAGCGCCTGCGGATTCAGGTCGCTTTCGCACACCGGAGTGTCGCGCCATCCCATGGCGACTGGAACGCGGTACAGACGCGGATTGCCCAGCTCAGGCCAGATGTGGCACAGCCCCGGCACGACCACCTTCACAGTGTGCAGGGGAATGTCGGGGCGCGTGTGGTCCAGGACGATGGTTTCCAGGCCGAGCGCGGCGGCAATGGCAACGCAGCGCCGGATCTCCTCGGCGATGTCCGTGCGCGCGGCCGGCGTCGGCGCGACGTTGCCCGCGCCCGACGGCATGAGAAAGCGCGGCGGGCCTTCTTCCCTGGCTTCCCCGGCGGCACGCTGCATCGCGAAGGTCTTGCCCGCCGCGATCAGCTGGCTCATTTCGGTGAGCGCGCGCTCGCAGGCCAGCGCGCGATCGGGGCTGCAGCCGAAGCCGATGGCCCACGCGCCCGTTTGCAGATGCCGGCCGATGGCAACCGCCACCGGAATGCCGAAATCGTGGGTGATGTCGAGCACCCAGCGCTCCCATTGCGGGCCGCAGGTGCGCTCGACGCGCTGGCGGATTTCGTCGGACAGGCCGCCAAGGTCGATGGCCGGCCTGGGAACTTCGCCGTACCACCAGATGGCGGCGGCATCGCGCTCCACCAGTTCGAGAAAGCCCTGCAGGATGGCTTCCTCGCGCGTGTTTCCAGCAGCGCAGCCGTTCGATGTCCAGCTGACGTGGCGCTGGCTTTGCGCCGGCGCATGGGCGAAGCAGAAGGCCAGCGGCAGGTAACAGCGTTCATCGGCCGTGAGCGACCAGGCAGGCGTCCACCACGCGGGGCCGGACGACACGGACGACGCCACGGCATGCGGGGGCTTGTGCGCCGTGTCGAATCGCTCGCGTTGCCGGTCGCTGAAGAGCGCCAGCGCCTGCGGCTGGATGCAGCGCGCATCGAGGTCGTCGGCGAAGGCCACGACCGAGGCTTCGTCGCCCTGATGGAAGGCGGCATAGCGTTCGACCGCCTCGCACAGCGCGCTGGCGCGGGACTGGTCCATCGACATGCCCTTGCCGAGGCAGATCTGGGTCAGCGCGCCGGGCAAAAGATCGTCGCCGGGCGGCGGCGTCCTGAAGATTTCGCTGCGATAGACCGTCAGCGCGCCCTCGGACTCGGCGTTCAGCGGCGCGATCTGCGCGATCACGCCGCACAGCGGGCTGACGTGTGGCGCCAGCCGCTCCACCGTGGCCGAGGCCGGCACCGTGCGCCAGCCGCCATCGCGCCGGCCAATGGGCAGACCTGGCGCCAGCGTGATGCGCTCGCGTTGCCGCTGCGCCACGAGCCCCGGCGTTCCGCAGTGCGGGCACTGGGGGCGGGCAGCGACGGAATGCGGCTGCGGCGAATCAAGCGTGCGCACCTGCGCGTCCGCGTGCGTGGCGATTTGCCGCGCGATGGGCAGCAACTGGTCGAGGCGTTCGGCGACGAGCCGGTCGCCTGCCCGCACCGGCAGGCCGCTGCCCGGGATGCCATGCCGCGCCTGCCACCAGGCGCGCGCCGGCCGGTTCCTGAGCCAGCGGTGCGCGAGGCAATGCCAGCAGGGGCCGACCGTTGCCGCGCCCAGCCTGAAGAATGGGCCGACCATGGCCTGTTCGCCGGTGGGCTTGACCAGCAGCCAGGGACGCCCCGAGGCGCGCTGCTGCGCATCGATGGTGCCGAGCCGGGGGTCGAGGTAGTCGTCGCAAAAAACGAGGGCGAGGCTGGTGTCGGCGAACGCCTGCGCCCAGCCGCTTGCCACGTCGTCGCGCATGGCGTTCGACAGCGCGATGACATCCACATGTGCGGAGAGGGCCGTGCGCACATGCACCGCAGAAAAATCAGGCACGAGGTACGGCTCGCCGCCGTCCATCGCAACAGGTCGCACGAGCCCCTGGCGCGTCAATGCTTCGAGCGCATGCAGCATCTGCGCGAGCAGCGCGGCCGCGCCTTCGTTCCGGCAATACGTGGCGAGGCTGACGCCCTCGCGCAGCACGCGTTCGACGGCCATGACGCCCGGCGAGCCGAGCACCAGCAAGTCGTTCTCGCTGGGCAGCAGCAGGCGGTCCTGCAACACCACCGGCGGCAGGTACTTGTCGTGCCAACGAAAAACCTCGCCGAAGAAATCCGGCGCCGCCGCAGCGCTACTCATCGTCTTTCAGGCCCAGCGCGAGGCGCACGACGCCATAGGGCCAAGCGCCTGTCGTGGCCCGGAACGCCGCCTCGAACAGCCGATGCTGTTCCGAGAATTGCGCGTAGATATGGTCTTCGGACAGCACCCGCATCGACGGATGCAGGCCTGCGATGCGGGCGCCATCCTCGAAGCCCGACACCACTGGCAACCGCATGCCGCCCACTTCCATGGGCATGCGCGCGAACATCGGATGCACGTGGTCGAGCACGACGACACATGGCGTCGCGCTGTGTTCGAAGCGCCCGGCCAACCGGCGCAGAAGCGCCTCCAGCGGCGCCTGCGGCAGGTAGGGGCAGACGCCTTCCAGCATCGCGAGCACGGGCCGCTCGCCGGGCAGCCCGGCGGCGTCGAACCACGCGTCGTCGAGCACCGAGCATGCGAGATCGCTCTCGCCCTCATGGCGTGCAATGTGTTGCGCCCGCAGGCTGATGGCCTCGGGCAGATCGACGTTCAGCCAACGGGAATCCGCAGTCACGGCGGCTCCGAGGCGGCTGCGCCGGGTGCACAGCCCCGCGCCCAACGTGATGCACAGGCCGGTCGGATGGGCCGCGAGGAACTCGGCCGCATAGCGGTCGAACAGTGCGGCACGCAGGACCACACTCCTGACGAATGCCGCGTCCGTCGCATAGGCCGACAGATCGAAGGGCAGCGACGCCGCGATGCGTCGCGCCTCGGGATCGGAAAACACCGACGCATCGGCCACGCTGCCGGAGTCGGCACGCGCGGCCAGCGTCAGCAGGAGCGTGGCCGAGGCGCCTTGCAGCGCGCCCGTGGCCTGCCCCTGTTCGGCAGCGGACTCAGCAGGTGAAGGGATAGGCGTCGCCCGTGTTGTTGTACGAGGTGAGCGCGATCGGCCGCATGTCCACTTCCACCGGTGCGGTCGGGTAGTTGAGGAGGATGCCGTTCTTGATCAGCGAGCCGTCGGCGTTCTTCAGATTCCATTCGCCCTTTGCCGCATCCCACGTGAAGGCGGAATTGGTCGTGAACAGGATCTTGAAGTTGAACGGGTTGTTGTAGCCCAGCCATTGGCTCAGCACGGGCGCCTTGTCGGTATCGGGGTCGCGCGTCAGGTCGAAAAGGAACTCCGGCGACTGCCATGCGAGCGCAATCGCGCGCAGCACCACGCCGCCGAACGCCAGCAGCGAACCATCGCCGCCGCCGGGAATGCCGAGGCCGGTGGGCAGTGCGCCACCCACGATGCCGGGGGGCGGCACGGGTGCTTCGAAGGCAGCAGCGGAGCCCATGAAGTTCGGGAACAGCTGGTAGTAGGCGGCCAGGGCCTCCGTGGCATGCGACGACGGCGCCTGCGGCAGCACGATGACGAAGGAGTCGTCGGGGCCGACCCAGCCGGAGGTCAGCACCGGCTTCCATTCGGCGCGCATGTCCGGATTGGGGCTCTGGAAAAGCCTCACGTCGAGTTGCGGCCACAGCGTCGGCAAGCCGAAGTCGCGGTGCAGCATGGGCTGGATGTCCTGCGAGTCGAGCAGTTCGCGGCGGTAGGCATCGTCCTGCCACGATTTGGCAATGCCACGCAGGTAGGCAAGACGGAATTCGAGCAACGGTTCGGCAGCTTGGCTTTGAAAGGTCATGGTGACTTCATCCTTGGTTCAAGACATGGTTCGAGAAACAGGCGCATGCACGGGCATGCGCGACGGCAGTTCCGGCCGCAGGTCGGCCAGCTCCTTGAGGCGTCCAGCCACGTCGTGCCCGGCGGGTGCCAGTGCCTGCAACGCCACCAGGGCCTCGTATTCGGTTCTGTACTTCGCACCCTCGCGCGCCACGTTGGCGGCCTGCGAGAAGCACTCGGCCACTGCGTCGTGTTCGCCGCCCGAGGCCTGCAGGTAGCGGGCCTTCTGCAGATGGAGCTCGGACCTGTAGAGCCCTTCCTTGAGCTCGTCCGCCAGGCGCAGGCACTCGTCGACCCGCTCCAGCGCCTCGCCCCAGCGACCATTGACGGCCAGCGTGTCGGCGGCAAAGGCGCGGTAGTAGGTCTGGCAATAGCGGCAGCCCATGCCCCACAGCGCCTGCACCCAGCCGTCGGCCTGCGCGATGTTGTCGACGTCGCCGGTGGCCCAGCAGCGAATGATTGCCGCGTAGCCCTGGAACGCCGGCAGGCCATAGCGCTCGGTGATGCCGAGCAGCTCGCCCGTGCTCACCAGCGCCCGCGCCTTGTCGTTGCGGCCCTGATGGCCCAGGCTCTGGTACAGCAGGGCCATGCTCAGCGACGGAATGTGCGACATCTCGCGCGCCCAGCGCACGGCGTTCGTGGCGTCGGCGCGCGCGGCCGCGTCGTGGCCCGCGAACCAGCGCACCAGCGCGCGCCCCGTGGTCGCCCACACGCGGGTGTCGAAGCCGAAGTAGGCGGCATGGTGCGCGTGCGCCTCGGGGCTGTAGCGCTCGATGCCGTCCGTCAGCGATTGCTCGGCGCGCTCGAAATAGCCGTCTGAATAGTGCGCGAGCCCGAGGTACGTTTGCGCCGCGACGAACACGCCCTCGTCCTGCTGCTGGGTGGCGTGGTCGAGCAGCCGGTTGCTCAGCTGCTGCACCTCGGCGCGGTTGCTCGCGACGTGGTGGAAGGTGATCAGCGTCCACAGGTGCTGCACCTGCTTCTCGCGCGCCACGTCGTCGGAGAGCAGCTCCTGCGACAGGGCGATGCGGTCCACCACCTGCGCATGCGCCCAGCCGTACTTGTTCATCATGGCCTGCGTGACGTAGCTGTTCACGTCGAGCCGCGCCTCGCGCTGCGCGGCGCTGTCCAGGTGCGCCATCCAGCCGTCGATGTGCTGGGCATAGGCGATGGTTTCGTCGTTCAGCGAGCGGTGCTGGGTAATGAGCAGCTGCCGCACGGCCAGCGCAACGGCCTCCGCGTGCTCGCCCGCATCGGCCCAGTGCTGGGCCACGCTGCCCGGCTCGCTCGCCACGCGCTGCGGCTGGCTGCTCAGCAGCGTCTGCGCGACGTTGCGGTGCTGCTGCCGGCGCTGCGCGTCGAGCATGCATTCGTAGGCGGTGTCGCGAATCAGCGCGTGGCGGAAGATGAAAGCGCCCGGCAGTCCGGCCGGGGCCACGAGCCCCGCGTCGAGCAGCACGGCCATGTCCTTGTCCATCGCTTCGGGCGACTTGCCCGAACAGGCGCACAGCAATTCGGCATCGAACTGCCGCCCAATGGTGGCTGCCAGTTGCAGCAGGCCCTTGACGGAGCCCAGCCGGTCGAAGCGGCTGACCAGAGAGTCGCGCAGCGTGACCGGAATGGCAGCCGGCTGGGCCGTGTCCTTGAAGACCCAGACGCCCTCTTGTTCCACCAGGTAGGCGTCGAGCAGCATGCGCGCCATTTCCTGGATGAACAGCGGCACGCCGTCGGTGCGCGCGACCACGTTGTCGATCACCTGCTGCGCGGCGACTCTTGGCGCCAGCGCCTGCCGGGCCAGTTCGGCGGCCTGCGCGTCTTCGAGCCGACGCACCTCGATGCACTCGGCCTGCAGCGCCGTCGGCTTCACCCATTCGGGCCGCGCGGTCAGCACCAGCAGCACGCGCTGCTGCGGCAGCTGGGCAACCAGCTGCTCGACGAACTCGATGCTCGTGGGGTCGGCCCAGTGCACGTCTTCGAGCAGGAGCAGCAGCGGCGCCGCCTCGGCCATGTGCAGCAGCCACTGTGCGGTCGACTGCAGCAGCAATCCCTTCTGCATCGCGGGAGACACCTGGCTGGGTGCGCGATCGCCCAGTGGGAGAGACAGCCAAGCGCAGAAGATCGGCAGCACCGCTTCGGCGTCGCAGCCGGCGGCCTGCAGGGCCTCGCGCAGCCGCTCGCGCCGGGCGTCGGGCGTGGCTGCATCCGGTGCGGCTTCGAGGCGCTGGCGCAGCAGCGTCAGGAACGGTGTCAGCGCGTTGTTCTGGTTTTCGGGCTGGCACTGCGCGCTGACGGTCTGCCAGCCTTCTTGCGCCACCTGCTCGCGCAGCACGTCGGCGAGACAAGACTTGCCGATGCCGGGCTCGCCCCGGACCCACACCGCGCCGCCGTGGCCTTGGCGGGCCTGCGCCCATGCGGCGCGCAGCTGTTGCAGTTCTGCCTCGCGTCCGATGCACGCGTTGTGCAGTGCCTGCTCCACGGATCCATGCGGCGCTGGCGCCTGCTGTTCACCGCCCAGGCGATAGGTCTGGATGCCGCCGGACTGCCCCGGCAGGGTCACGTTGCCGGCCTTGTCGAAGCGCGCATGGCGGCCCAGCAGCCGGTAGCTGCTTTCGCTTGCCAGCAGCGTGCCGGTATCGGCCACGCCCTCGAGCCGCACCGCAACGTTGACGGCATGGCCCGACGGAATTTCTCCGGCGGCCACCACCGCCATGCCGGTGTGCATGCCCATGCGAATGCCCAGGTGCACGCCGTGCGCCTGCTCGATGGCAGCCGAGCGCTGGCGGCTCAGCTCGATCAGCTCCAGCGCCGTCATGCCGGCCTGCCGCGCATCGGTGTCGCTGGCGTGCGGATAGCCGAAGAGCACGATCATCCGGTCGCCCAGCGTGCCGGCCAGCAATCCGCCGCGCCGCGTGGCGGTCTCCGCGAACAGGGTGAGCTCGTTGCGCTGCAGCAGCTCCAGGTTTTCGATGTCGGAGGGCAAGGCGTCGTCGATGCCCTCTTCGTCCGCGCCGGCGTCCGGCCAGACGGAGACGCTGCAGCACAGCACGGTGAGCTGCCGCTTTTCGGAAAAGCCGCGCGTGGTGACCACGGTGTGACTGAGAGCTTCGTCTTGCGCCTGCTTCGCCGATCGCAGCACGCCCACCAGATCGTCAAGCCGCAGGCGCCCGAGTTCGGCCAGCAGCGTGGCTGCTGAATCGCTGCGGTCGGCCGCCTTCTTGCGCAATGCCTGGCGCAGCACGGAGGCCACCGGATGGCTGGCGATTTCCGCCGGCAGAGGCACCTCTTGCGGGCTCAGTTGCTGGTGAAGAATTTCTGCCGCCGATGCGCCGCGAATGGCGGGCACGCCCGTCAGGCACTCGATGAACATCAGGCCCCAAGCGTAGATATCTGACTTGACGCCGGGCGGCTCGCCGCGCAGTTGCTCAGGCGCGCTGTAGGCCGGCGTGCCCAGAGACTCGTCGGTCATCGTGAGCGTAGGAAACTCGGCGCCCCTGTTCGAGGGAATGACGGTGCTGATGCCGAAGTCGAGCACCTTCGCATGCGGGACGGCGCCGGTGAAGGTGACCATCACGTTGTCGGGCTTCAGGTCGCGGTGCACGATGCCCGCGCTGTGCGCGCAGTCCAGCGCGTCCAGCACTTCCGCCATCAGATGAGCGGTCTCGGTGGCAGTCAGCGCGCCCTTGCGCCGGATCAGGCTGGTGAGCGTTTCGCCCGGCACGTACTCGAAGACGCCATAGACGCATGGGCCCTGCTCACCCTTGTCGAGCAACTGGACGATGTGCGGATGGTGCAGCGAGGCGCAGAGCTTCGTCTCGCGGTGAAAACGTGCAACGCGCTGGCTGCCGACCTGCAGCTTCACGACCTTGATTGCGACCACGGTGCCCGTGTTCTTCTGCAGCGCGCGATACACGGTGCCATAGCCGCCGGCGCCTAGCTCCTCCAGCAACTCGTAGCCCGGAATCTCCAACGGATTCGGCAATGATGATTGCGACACTGCGTGCGTGGGGTTGGTGACGGCATCCTGCATTTCAGTCTCGTCGTGATGGATCGCGTTGAGAGTCCTCCGGAGCGTGCTGCGGCCGCGATCTGCGCTGCGGCAGGAACGCGAATTAGACACTAATTGTTACTGTAGCGGACGCGAGGACTTTTCAACTGGGTCGCCCCAAAAAAGAAAACCCGCGCAACGCGCGGGAGGTTAGAACTTTTGAATGTATAAGCGCCCTCGCTCGCGAACGTGGCCGATTCGCGCACACCGAGGAACCGGCTCCGCCGGGCCTCAGGTGTCGCCCCCGGTAGGGGGTTGGCGTAGCGACACGAAGTGCGCGAAGCCTGGGGGCGAGCTTATTTCTTGTCGCCGCCCGGCACCTTGCCTTCGACGCCCTTGACGTAGAAGTTCACGCCCGACAAGAACTTGTCGTCGGCCACAGCGTCCTTGGCGACCACTTCCTTGCCGTCCTGGCCGAGGATCGGGCCCTTCCAGATCACGAAGCTGCCGTCCTTCAGGCCCTTCTTCACCGCCTCGACCTTGGCCTTGGTTTCGGCCGGCACGTCCTCGGCGATCGACACGATGTCGATGGCGCCTTCCTTCACGCCCCACCAGGCCTGGCCAGTGGCCCACTTGCCGTCCAGCGCTTCCTGGGTCGCCTTGATGTAGTACGGGGCCCAGTTGATGGTGGCCGAGGCCAGGTGGGCCTTGGGACCGTAGGCGGTCATGTCCGAATCCCAGCCGAAGGCGCGCTTGCCCTTTTCCTGCGCGGTCTTGAGCACGGCGGGCGAGTCGGTGTTCTGGAACAGCACGTCGGCGCCGCCGTTGATGAGGGCGGTGGCGGCTTCGGTTTCCTTGGGCGGGCTGAACCACTCGTTCACCCACACGACCTTGGTCGTGATCTTCGGGTTGACCGACTGCGCGCCCAGCGTGAAGCTGTTGATGTTGCGCAGCACTTCGGGAATAGGCACCGAGCCGACCACGCCCAGCGTGTTGCTCTTGGTCATGGCGCCGGCAATGACGCCGGCCATGTACGCGCCCTCGTACGTGCGGCTGTCGTAGGTGCGCATGTTGTCCGAGGTCTTGTAGCCGGTGGCGTGCTCGAACTTCACTTCCTTGCTGTCGGCCGCGACCTTGAGCATGGGTTCCATGTAGCCGAAGGTGGTGCCGAAGATCAGCTTGTTGCCCTGGCCGACCATGTCGCGGAACACGCGCTCTGCGTCGGCGCCCTCGGGCACGCTTTCGACGAAGGTGGTCTTGATCTTGTCGCCGAATTCCTTCTCGAGCGCCTTGCGGGCGTTGTCGTGTGCGAAGGTCCAGCCGCCGTCGCCCACCGGTCCGACATAGGCGAATGCGATGTTCAGCGGCGCTGCCGGTGCCGGAGCGGCCGCAGCAGGTGCCGGGGCCGGCGCGGGCGCCGCGGCCGGTGCTGCCGCTTCTTCTTTCTTGCCGCAGCCGATCAGGGCCGCCGAAGCAACCGCAGTGAGAGCGGCCAGCTTGAGCAGGGAGCGCTTGTTCAGATCATTCATTGTCGGAAATCCTCAAAAGGACAGGTTGGCGGAAAAACGAATCGCGATTATGAGCCGGGGTAGAACGGTTTCCCGATGGAAGCCGGCATGTTGGCGCGGATGAAGGCCGGGTTGCGCGAGATCAGCGCCAGCACAACGATGGGCGCGATGTACTGCAGCATGCTGAGGAACTGCGAGGGCACGTCGACGCCGCTGCTCTGCAAATGAAAGCCCAGCATCGACACGCCGCCGAACAGGTAGGCCCCCAGCAGCACGCGCACCGGCCGCCAGGTGGCGAAGGTGGTGAGCGCCAGCGCGATCCAGCCGCGGCCGGCCACCATGCCCTCGACCCACAGCGGCGTGTACACGGTCGACAGGTACGCGCCCGCCAGCCCGCACAGCGAGCCGCCCGCGATCACCGCCATGAAGCGGATGCGCCGCACCGGATAACCCAGCGCATGCGCCGACTCGGGCGATTCACCGACTGAGCGCAGCACCAGGCCGGCGCGCGTGCGGTACAGGAACCAGATCAGCGCCAGGGTCAGCACCACCGCGAAATACACCATTGGGTGATGGCGGAAAAGCGCGGGGCCGACGAGCGGAATGTCGCTCAACACCGGGATCGCGTACGACGTGCTTTCGGGCAGCTTGGCCTGCACGAAGTTGATGCCGGCAAAGGCCGAGAAGCCCACGCCGAACAGGCTCAGCGCCAGGCCCGTTGCGTACTGGTTGGTGTTGAGCCAGATCACCAGCACACCGAAGAATGCCGCGAGCAAGGCGCCTGCTGCCATGCCGGCGAGAAAGCCCAGCCAGGGGTTGTGCGTGGTGACGACAGTGGCAAAGCCGGCGATGGCGGCGCACAGCATCATTCCCTCGGCGCCGAGGTTGACGATGCCGGCCTTCTCGTTGATGAGCAGGCCCAGCGCCGCGATGGCGAGCACGGTGCCCGCGCTCAGCGTGGAGCCGAGCAGGAGTGCGTAGCTTTCCATGTTCAGTGGCTCCCTTCGGTGGCACGCGCGACGGGTGCGGTGATCGGCGTGCTCGCTTGCAGCGAAGCGGTGGTCATGGTGGCGGCTTTAGCTGCGGCCTTGCGCCGGATCCGGTACGCAATGAGGGTGTCGCAAGCCAGCAGCGTGAACAGCAGCAGCCCCTGGAACACACCGGTCAGCGACTTCGGCAGGCCCAGCCGCGACTGCGCAAGCTCGCCGCCGATGTAGAACATGCTCATCAGGATGGCCGAGAAGATCATGCCCACCGGATGCAGCCGTCCGACGAAGGCAACGATGATGGCTGCGAAGCCATAGCCTGCCGGCACATAGGGCGTAAGCTGGCCAAGCGGCCCGGCCACTTCGAGCGCACCGGCCAGGCCGGCCGCGCCGCCCGAAGTCAGCAGCGCGATCCACACCGCGCGCCGCGCCGAGAAGCCCGCATAGCGCGAGGCCGCTGGTGCCAGCCCGCCAACCTGCTGCGCGAAGCCCGCACGCGTGCGGAACAGGAACACCCACAGCGCCCCCGCCCCCGCCAGCGCGATGACCAGCCCGATGCTCACGCGCGAGCCCTTGAACAGGCGCGGAATCTGCGTGACCGCCTCGAAGGTCTTGGTCTGCGGGAAGTTGTAGCCGTTCGGGTCTTTCCATGGACCATAGACCATGTAGCCCAGCAACAGCGTGGCCACGTAGACCAGCATCAGGCTCACCAGGATTTCGTTGGCGTTGTACTTGTCGCGCAGGAACGCGACGATGCCCGCCCACACCATGCCGCCAAGGATGCCGGCCAGCAGGATGGCCGCGACGATCCACTGCCCCGTGGTCTTGTCGGCCAGCAGCGCCACGCCGCCCGCCGCAATGGCGCCGAACACGAACTGCCCTTCGGCGCCGATGTTCCACACGTTCGAGCGGAAGCACACGGCCAGCCCCAGCGCGATGATGAGCAGCGGTGTCGCCTTCACCATCAGCTCGCCGATGGCGTAGCCGCTCTTGATGGGTTCATAGAAGAACACCAGCAAGCCCTTGACCGGGTCCTTGCCGAGCGCGGCGAACAGCGCCACGCCGATCAGCACGGTAATCAGCAGCGCCAGGATCGGCGAGGCATAGCTCCAGAAGCGCGACAGCTCCGGGCGGGGTTCGAGCTTAAGCATGGGCGGCCTCCGCCTTCTGGCCGACATTGTTGCCGGAGGTCTGCCACAAGCCGCTCATCCATTCGCCGATCTGCGGCAGCGTGGCGGCCGCGCGGTCGATGGAGGGCGACAGCCGCCCCTTTGCAATCACGTGCAGCCGGTCGCAGATGTTGAACAGCTCGTCGAGCTCCTCGCTGATGACCAGCACGGCACAGCCCGCATCGCGCAGCGCAAGAATCTCGGCGTGGATCAGCGCAGCCGCGCCCACGTCCACCCCCCAGGTCGGCTGCGAAACGATGAAGAGCTTCGGGTTGGCGTCGATCTCGCGGCCGACGATGAACTTCTGCAAGTTGCCGCCGGAGAGCGAACGCGCCGCTGCGCGCGGCCCGCCGGCCTTGACCTTGAAGCGCTCGATGATGGCCTTGGCCTGGCGCTCGAGCGCGCCTGTGCGGATCCACCCGCCCCGGCCCACTGCATCGCTGCGCGTGAGCAGCAGGTTGTGCGCAAGCCCCAGCGTCGGCACCGCGCCGCGGCCCAGCCGCTCTTCGGGCACGAAGTGCAAGCCCAGTGCGCGGCGAGAGCGCGGGCGCAGCCGGCCGGCCGGCTTGTCGAACACCCGGACCATCGAGGCCTCGGCGCGCACATCTTCACCCGAGAGCGTGTAGAGCAGTTCGCGCTGGCCGTTGCCCGAGACGCCCGCAATACCGACGACCTCGCCCGCGCGAACCTCGAACGAGATGCCCTCGAGGTCCATGCCGAACTGGTCTTCGCGCGCCAGCGACAGCCCGTCGACGCACAACGCCACTGCGCCCGCATGCACCGGCCGGTGCTGCAACGGCGGCGGCTCGCTGCCGATCATCAGCCGCGACAGCGACTGGGTGCTCTCGTTCTGCGGATTGCACACGCCCGTTACCTTGCCACCGCGCAGCACGGTGCAGGCGCTGCACAGCTCCTGGATCTCGTGCAGCTTGTGGCTGATGTAGAGGATGCTGCAGCCTTCCGAAGCCAGCTTGTTCAGCACATGGAAGAGCTTGATGACCGCCTGCGGCGTGAGCACCGAGGTCGGCTCGTCGAGGATCAGCAGCTTGGGGTTGGTGAGCAACGCGCGGATGATTTCCACCCGCTGCATCTCGCCCACCGACAGCGTGTGCACCGGCCGCGAGGGGTCGATGTCGAGGCCGTATTCGCTCGCCTTGGCGGTGATGCTGCGCGCAACCTCGGCCAGTTGCAGCGACTTGTCGAGCCCCAGCCAGACGTTCTCGGCCACGGTGAGCGTGTCGAACAGGCTGAAGTGCTGGAACACCATGCTGATGCCCAGCGCCCTCGCCTGCTGCGGGTTGCGCAGGTTGACGGCATGGCCGTCGAACATCACGGTGCCCTCGTCGGGCTTGACCGACCCGTAGATGATCTTCATCAGGGTCGACTTGCCGGCGCCGTTCTCGCCGAGCACGGCGTGGATTTCGCCGGGCTGCACGGCCAGGGAGATGTCGCTGTTCGCCACCACCGCGGGATACCGCTTGGTGATGTTCGCGAGCTGGAGTCTGGGGGTTGTCATGCCGGGTTTCGTGGATTTGTCTCGTTCAACTGCAACAAAGCGGGAACAGCTATCAGTTTAATAGCGTGCTCCCGCGACCATCGGCGCCCGACGGCGCTTCGCTCAGTTCATTGCTTCAATGCCCGCCGATATAGGCGAACTTGAAGAGGAACACGGCGGCGATGACCCAGACCATCGCATGCACTTCCCGTGCCCGGCCGGTGCAGAGCTTCAGCACGGCGTACGTGATGAAGCCGAAGGCCAGGCCGTTGGCGATCGAGTAGGTGAAGGGCATGGTCAGCGCGGTCACTGCGGCCGGGATCACCTCGGTGGTGTCTTCCCAGTCGAGCTCGACCAGGTCGCGCAGCATCAGGCAGCCCACGAAGAGCAGCGCCGGCGCGGTGGCATAGGCCGGCACCGAGCCCGCCAGCGGCGAGATCATCAGGCAGGCCAGGAACAGCAGCGCCACCACCACGGCCGTGAGGCCGGTGCGTCCGCCTGCTTGCACGCCCGCTGCACTTTCCACGTAAGCCGTGGTGCTCGACGTGCCGAGCAGCGAGCCCGCGAAGATCGCGCCGCTGTCGGCCAGCAGCGCCTTGTTCATGCGCTCCATCTTGCCCGGCACCAGCAGACCGGCGCGCTTGGCCACGCCCATCAGCGTGCCCGTGGCGTCGAACATCTCGACCAGGAAGAACACCAACACCACGTTCAGGATGCCGCCCTTGAGCGCGCCCAGGATGTCGAGCTGCATGAAGGTGGGCGCGATGGACGGCGGCGCATCGAACACACCGTGGAACTTGTTGCCGCCGAAGAAGAACGACAGCACCGTCACCGTGACGATGCCGATCAGGATCGCGCCGCGCACCTTGAGCTTGTCGAGCGCCACGATGATGAGAAAGCCCAGCGTCGCCAGCACCACCGGCGCCGAGTGCAGGTCGCCCAGCGTGACGAAAGTGGCGGGCGATGCGGCCACCACGCCAGCGCTCTTCAGCGCGATGAGCGCCAGGAACATGCCGATGCCCACGGTGATCGCAGTTCGCAACGACTGCGGTATGCCCTGTATGAAAAGCTCCCGCAACCCCGTGACCGTGACGATCAGGAACAGGCAGCCCGAGATGAACACCGCGCCCAGCGCAACCTGCCACGTGTAGCCCATGCCCAGCACCACCACGTAGGCGAAGTAGGCGTTCAGGCCCATGCCCGGCGCCATGGCAATCGGGTAGTTGGCGTACAGGCCCATGATGAGCGTGCCCAGCGCCGCAATGAGGCAGGTGGCCACGAAGACCGCGCCCTTCGGCATGCCCGCGTCCCCGAGGATCGACGGGTTCACGAAGATGATGTAGGCCATCGTCAGGAAGGTGGTGAGCCCCGCGATGACTTCGGTGCGCACCGTGGTGTTATGCGCACTGAGCTTGAACATGCGTTCAAGCAGACCCGAGCCGCTTGCGCTGCCCACAGCCGCACGCGGACGCGCGGACTCGACATGCCCCGGGATGCGGGGCTCGGCGCCTTTCGGCGCCTGTTCCAACGTACTCATTTCGCTTGTCTCCAGCTGTTGTAGTGGCGGTTTTCATCGTTCCCCCACTCACGACGCCGGCGCGAACGGGGTTTTCTCAGGGATCCGGGGTTTCAGGGGCGGCGGGCGGGCGCGTTACGGCGCCAGATACACCGGGTATGGCGGAAGCCGGGGGCCGCAGCGAAGCCGCCACGTCCTTGATGCATTCGCGCAGCCAGCGCGCAGAGCTCGACGAATGGGTGCGTTCGTGCCAGAGCTGGTAGTACATGAGGCGCGGCAGCGCCACGGGGCAATCGAGAATCTTCAGCGGCAGCCGCGAGGCGAAGCGCTCGCAGTACTGGCGCCCGGTGGTCAGCACCAGCAGGCTCGAAGCCACCATGTCCGGAATGAGGCTGAAGTGCGCGCAGCGCGCCGTGATGTTGCGCTGCCGCCCCAGCTCGTCGAGCATCTGGTCGATGATGCCGCGCCCGCCCGGGTGCATGGGCGTGGGCGCGATGTGCTCTGCAGTGAGCCAGGTCTCCAGGTCCCAGCCGCGGCGCACCGCCGGATGATCCTTGTTGACCAGCGACACCACCTCGTCGCCGAAGAGCCGCGCCATATGCAGGTCTTCCGGTGGCTTGAGCCAGTTGCCGATCACCAGGTCGACCTGGCCGAGTGCCAGGTGGCCGTGGTAGTCCGAATCGGGCGAGAGCGCGTGGATCTCGATCTGGCACAGCGGCGCGTCGCGCTTGACCTGCGCCACCAGCATGGGCAGGAACAGCGGGTCCATGTAGTCGCTGGCCGCAATGCGGAAGGTGGTGGCCGCCGACTGCGGCTCGAAGCCCCGCGCATCCGAGAACAGCATCTCGGCCGCGCGAAGAATGCTCGCAGCCGGCTCGATCATGCGCAGCCCCGCGTCGGTCGGCACCATGCCCGAGCCCGAGCGCACCAGGAGCGGGTCGCCCGACAGCTCGCGCAGGCGCTTCAGCGCGGCCGAAACGGCCGGCTGGTACATGCCCAGGCGGATGGCTGCGCGCGAGACGCTGCGGTCGGTCAGCACGGTGTGAAGCACCCTGATGAGGTGAAGATCGATCTTGTCGAAAAGCGCCTGGTCTCTCATGGCTGTTCACACCTTTCTTGTCTGTGCGAACAGTTATACAGCGCAGCATTTGGCGAAACCGGGTGTGGAAGTGAAGCTCGGACCGTGCGAGCACGGCCCGCTGTCATTCGGCCGATGCTGTCTGCACCACCGTAATGGCGCGAAGAATCGACTCGCTCGTGGCCGGCGCCTTCAGCGGCGGATCGACCCTGTGGTCGCCCGCGGCCGACACCGCATCGCGGATCGCGAAGAACACCGAGAACGGCAGCAAGAGCGGCGGCTCGCCCACGGCCTTGCTGCGGTGAATGGAGTCTTCGAAGTTCTGGCCTTCGAACAGGCGCACGTTGAACACGGGCGGGCAGTCGTTGGCGGTCGGAATCTTGTAGGTGCTGGGCGCGTGCGTGGTGAGCTTGCCGCTTTGCGGATGCCACACCAGCTCTTCGGTGGTGAGCCAGCCCATGCCCTGGATGAAGGCGCCCTCGACCTGGCCGATGTCCACAGCCGGGTTCAGCGACTTGCCCGCGTCGTGGAGGATGTCGGCGCGCAACAACTTCCATTCGCCGGTGAGCGTGTCGACGATCACCTCGCTCACCGCCGCGCCGTAGGCGTAGTAGTAGAACGGACGGCCCTGCATCTTGTCCTTGTCCCAGCTCAGGCCGGGCGTGGCGTAGAAGCCATCGGACCACAGCTGCTTGCGGTCGAGATACGCCTCGCCCACCACGGTGCTGAAGGCCAGCGTGCGGCCGTTGACCTCGACCTTGTCGTTGGCAAAGCGCACTTCGCTGGCCTTCCCGCCATGGCGCTCGGACGCGCTCTCGGCCAGGCGCTCGCGGATCTGGCGGGCCGCGTCCTGCGCGGCCTTGCCGTTCAGGTCGGCGCCGGTCGACGCGGCCGTGGCCGAGGTGTTGGCCACCTTGGTCGTGTCGGTCGCGGTGACGCGCACGCGCTCGAAGCTCACGCCCAGCTCGTGCGCCACCACCTGCGCCACCTTGGTGTTGAGGCCCTGCCCCATCTCGGTTCCGCCGTGGTTCACGAGGATCGAGCCGTCGGTGTACACGTGTACCAGCGCGCCGGCCTGGTTGAAGTGCTTCACGTTGAACGAGATGCCGAACTTCAGCGGTGCCAGCGCCAGGCCGCGCTTGAGCACAGTGCTCTTCTTGTTGAAGGCCCCGATGTCTTCGCGCCGCGCGCGGTAGTCGCTGCTGGCTTCCAGCTCGGCCACGAGTTCGTGGACGATGTTGTCGGTCACGGTCTGGCGGTACGGCGTGACGTTGTTCTCTGCCTTGCCATAGAAGTTGACGCGCCGCACGTCGAGCGGGTCGCGCTTCAGTTCGCGGGCCACCGAGTCCATGATGTTCTCGATGGCAATCGCGCCCTGCGGGCCGCCGAAGCCGCGGAAGGCCGTGTTGCTCTGCGTGTTCGTCTTGCCCGAGAAGCCGTGCATGGCCACGTTGGGCAGCCAGTAGGCGTTGTCGAAGTGGCACAGCGCGCGCGTCATCACCGGGCCCGAGAGGTCGGCCGAGTGACCGGCGCGCGAGACCATCGTGATCTCTGCGCCGAGGATGCGGCCTTCGTCGTCGTAGCCGACTTCGTACTCGTACCAGAAGCAGTGACGCCGGCCCGTGACCATGAAGTCGTCGTCGCGGTCGAGCCGCAGCTTGACCGGGCGCTGCAGCTGCCGCGCCGCGATGGCGGCCACGCAGGCGAACAGCGCCGACTGCGACTCCTTGCCGCCGAAGCCGCCGCCCATGCGCCGGCACTCCACATGCACTTCGTTCGACTGCAGGTGCATTGCATGTGCCACCAGGTGCTGCATCTCGCTCGGGTGCTGCGTGGAGCAGTGGATGTGCAACGCACCGCCTTCCTTCGGAATGGCGTAGCTGATCTGGCCTTCGAGGTAGAACTGTTCCTGCCCGCCCACGTCGAGCGTGGCCTTGTGGCGATGCGGCGCGTTGGCAATGGCAGTGCGCACTGCAGCCTCGTCGCCTTCGTTGGCGGCACCGCCGCTGCGCACGATGTGCATCGGCGGCACCACGTACTGGCCGCGTTCGTGCGCGGCCTGCGGCGTGATCACGGGCGGCTGGGCCTCGATGGTCAGCGCGTCCTTGGCCTTCGCGGCGGCGCGGCGCGCGTCGGCACGCGTTTCGGCGATCACGGCGAACACCGGCTGGCCGAGGTAGCGGATCTCGCCGCCGTCGTTCACGGGCAGCAGGATCGGGTCGTCGTGAATGATCGAGCCGCAGTCGTTGGTGCCCGGAATGTCGTCGGCCGTGATGACCGCGACCACGCCCGGCATGGCGCGAATGGCGTCGAGCGACAGCGCCGTGACGCGACCATTCGCGGCCGGCGACAGGCCCAGCGCGCAATGCAGCGTGCCGGTGAGTTCGGGAATGTCGTCGATGTAGGTCGCCTCACCGGCAACGTGCAGGTGCGCCGATTCGTGCGGCCGGCTGATGCCCACGCGCATGCCGCGCTCGTGCGCCAGCGCTTCGGCGCCCACGTCGATGCGGGCGGCGGTGTTGGTCAGGTAGTCGGCAAAGGCCTCGGAGGGCTGCAGCAGGCGGGCGTCGATGGGCTTGTTCATGGTCAGACTCCTGCGGCAGTGGCCGGGGTCGCGTGGGGCATCACGCTCCAGACGCTGGTTTCTTCCAGCGACAGGGCGTCTTCGGCGCGGGTTTCGAGCCAGAGGCGCTGAATGAGGTTCTGGGCCACCTGCAGCCGGTAGTCGGCCGAGGCGCGCATGTCCGACAGCGGCTTGAAGTCTTGCGCGAGCGCGAGCTTGGCGGTGGCCACGCTGGCCTGCGTCCATGGCTTGCCGAGCAAAGCAGCCTCGGCATTCGCGGCGCGCTTGACGGTCGCAGCCATGCCGCCGAAGGCCAGGCGCACGGCCTTCACCGTGTCGCTGCCAGCTTCGAGCTCGATGGCGAAACCCGCACACAGCGCCGAGATGTCGCAGTCGAAGCGCTTGCTGATCTTGTAGGCGCGAATCTGGCGGCGCAGCGCGGCATGCGGAACAGCCAGCCCCTGGACGAATTCGCCGGGCTGCAGCTGGTTCTTCATGTAGTCCAGATAAAACTCGGGCAGCGGCATGCGGCGCACCACGTCGCCGCGGCGCAGCTCGATCTGCGCGTCGAGTGCCATCAGCACTGGCGGCGAATCGCCGATGGGCGAGCCGTTGGCCACGTTGCCGCCCATGGTGCCGGCATGGCGGATCGGCGGCGAGGCAAAACGCAGCCACACCTCGGCCAGGCTGGGCACGCGCTCGACCAGTGCGGTGAAGGCGGATTCAAGCGAGGCGCCCGCGCCGATGTAGAGCTCATCCTCGCGGTCTTCGATGGTCTTCATTTCGGCCACGTCGCCCACGTAGATGATGTCGCCCAGGTCGCGGAACTGCTTGTTGACCCAGAGGCCGACGTCGGTCGAACCGGCCAGCAGCTGGGCGCGCGGCTTCTGTTCGCGCAGCGCGGCAAGCTGGGCCAGGGTCTTGGGAGCGTGGAAATGGTCGATGCGGGCGCCGAGCGGGGCGGCGTAGTTCAGGTCCAGGCCGTCGTTCTGCAGGGCGGTGAGCGCTGCGACCACGGGTTTCGTGTCGAGGCGAACCGATGGCAGGTCGAACATGCGCTGGCCGGCATCGAGGATCGGGCGGTAGCCGGTGCAGCGGCACAGGTTGCCGGAGAGGTCGTCGGCCAGTTGCTGGCGCGTGGGCTGCGTGCCTTCGGCCTGGTGGTGTTCGTAGGTGGACCACAGCGACATCACGAAGCCGGGCGTGCAGAAGCCGCACTGGGAGCCGTGGCAGTCGACCATGGCTTGTTGAACGGGGTGCAGGGTGTGTACGGGGTGCTTCTTGTCTGCGGTTTTTTCGGTCTTGCACTGGCCCTTGAGGTCTTCGACCGTGAACAGCGCCTTGCCGTGCAGCGTGGGAAGAAACTGGATGCAGGCGTTGACGGTCTGCAGGTTCAGGCCGCCAACAGCGCCCGGGGCGTTCGGGTCGGTGGCGAGTTCGCCGATGACGACGGTGCAGGCGCCGCAGTCGCCTTCGTTGCAGCCTTCCTTGGTGCCGGTGCAGCGGGCGTCCTCGCGCAGCCAGTCAAGCACGGAACGGGTCGGGTGGACGCCGGTGACGTCGACGATCTTTCCGCGATGGAAAAAGCGGATCGGGTGAATCTGGCTGCTGCTGTCGGTGCTCATGCTTTTGGGCTCGTGGGGGACCCGTTGTGGGTCAGTCATGGACGTTAGCGGCTTGTTCGGGGTCTTGCATATGGAGGGGCCCATAACGCGTATGTGGGGGGCGGTATGCCATGTACGGGGAAACCCTTGTGCAGGCGCTGCAATTCCTGGGCCAATTTTTGTTTTTGTGCTCTTTGCTGAGGGCGGAGGCCGGGTCTCGGCCCGGCGGCCGACTCACTTTCTTTTGCTTCGCCAAAAGAAAGTAAGCACAGAAAAGGCGACCCTACTGTCTGCGTCCCTTCGCTTCGCTACGGGCAACCTGCGGTGCTCAACTCCGGAGGGGGTCCGCAGAACTCGCTTCGCTCAAACAGCTGCGGCCCTGATCCCTCCTACGTCTGCGCTCCTCGGCGCAGCCAGAAGGGATTGGGGAACCCAGCAGGCCATCGCTTCGCTCGGCCGAACATCCAATACCAACAGCCAATACCAACCACCGCAGGCGCGCAGCGCCTGCGGTGGCATGGTGGCCGAGCGAAGCAAAGGCCCGAGTTGTCTCCAAGCCCCTCTGGCTGCGCCGAGGAGCGCAGCGTTTCGCGGATCAGGGCTCGCCCTTGTCTGAGCGAAGCGAGTTTGGGCGAGACCCCGCGAAACGCGAGCACCGCAGGTTGCCCCTTCGCACAGCGAAGGGGTCGCAGACAGTGGGGTCGCCTTTCTTTTGCCTACTTTTCTTTGGCGAAGCAAAGAAAAGTAGGTCGCCCGCCGGGGCGAGTCCCGGCCCCGGGAAGCAAACCAAACTCAGCAGTCAAACCCGCTCAGAGAACAACTCAGTAATAACCCCCCGCAACCACCGATTCCCCGGATCAGCCTCAAACCGCTTACTCCAATGCAGCGACACCGTGAAATCACGCAATGGAAACGGCGGCTCAACGATCGCATAACCCCCCTCCTCAGCAAAACCACGCGCAATGTTCCGCGGCATCACAACCGCAAGGTCAGTAGCACGCACGATAGCCGGCAGCACCATGAAGTGCTCGGTAGTCAGCCGCAGCCGATCTTCGAGGTTCAGCAACTGCAGGATGCGCAGCGTGTCCGCATGCGTGCGCACCGCCACGTACTCGAGCTCTTGCAGGGCTTCAAGCAGCGCCTGCCCACTACGCCGCCGCTTCACGAAAGGATGGTCCTTACGCAGCAGCACGATGTAGCGGTCCTTCAGCAGCTGTGTGCTCTGGGTGTCCTTCACGCGCGGCAGAAAGCCGAAGGCGAAATCGACCTTGCCGCCATCAAGGCCGGTGGCAATGTCGCCCGGCGCCAGCGGCATGGTCTCGACCCTCACCCCCGGCGACAACTCGCGCAGCCGCGCCATCAGCGCCGGCAGGAAGCGCCCCTCGCCGATGTCGCTCATGTGAATGCGGAAGGTCTTGCGCGACACCAGCGGTTCGAAGTGGTCGGACTCGTGCAGCGCCTCTTCCAGCACGCTCAGCGCCGCCTGCACGGCCACCGCCAGCCGGTCGGCGCGCGGTGTCGGCGCCACGCCGCCGGGCGCGCGGGTGAAGAGCGCATCGGCAAGCAGCAGCCGCAGGCGGCCCAGGCCATGGCTGGCCGCCGGCTGAGTGAGGCCCAGCGATTCGGCGGCGCGGCTCACGCTGCGTTCGCGATAGACCGCGTCGAACAGCCGCAGCAGGTTGAGGTCGAGCGTTTCCATATGCATGCCATTCATATTACTTAGCTCGATTATTTTATTGAACGCTGCAGCAGCGCCACGCACACTGGCGGGCGTTGTCCGGATCGCCCCGCGGCCGGACAGCCCCACGACAAGAAGGAGACAAGACATGGCCCCGATTCGTGCATTCAGCGCGTTCCGCGCGCATGCGGCGCTCGCCGCCCTTCTCTGCGCAGCCGTTACCGCATGGGCCCAGCAGCCGCCCACCGAAGAGCCTGGCTGGGCCAAGGGCAGGCCGAAGAACGAAGCCGCCACGCGCATGGCACCGGTGCCTTCCTTCCCGATTCCGACCGCGGCCGACCAGTTGCCCACGGCCAAGTTCAAGCTGCCGCCCGGCTTCAAGGTCGAGACCTGGGCCTCGGGCGTGCTCGACGCGCGCGAGCTGCGCCAGGGCGCCAAGGGCACGGTGTTCGTGAGCACGCTCTTCGTGGGCAACAAGGTCTATGCAATTGCCGAGAAGGGCGACCGCAAGCCCAAGACCATCATCGACAAGACCGAGTTCGCCACCGGCATCGAGTTCTACAAAGGAGCGCTCTACCTCGCGACCCACAAGCAGATCGTTCGCTACGACGGCATCGAGGACAAGCTCGACAACCCCGGCACGCCCGTGGTGCTCAACGACAAGCTGCCCGGCGGGCAGGACCACAGCTGGCGCTACCTGCGCATGCACGACGGCAAGCTCTACTACGCGGTCGGCGCGCCCTGCAACCTGTGCGAGCCCGACGACGCGCATGCGCGCATCTTCCGCATGAACCCCGACGGCAGCGGCATCGAGACCGTGGCGCGCGGCGTGCGCAACACGGTGGGCTTCGACTTCGATCCCAAGACCGGCAACCTCTGGTTCACCGACAACGGCCGCGACTGGCTCAGCGAAGACCTGCCTAACGACGAGCTGAACGTGGTGACCAAGCCCGACCAGCACTTCGGCTACCCGTACTGCCACCAGGGCAACATCGCCGACTCCGAATTCGGCTGGGGCAAGAGCTGCAACGACTACGTGAAGCCCGCCGCGCTGCTCGGCCCGCACGCCGCCGCGCTGGGCCTCACCTTCTACAAAGGCACGATGTTCCCGGCCAAGTACCGCGGCGCCATGTTCATCGCACGCCACGGCCCGTGGAACCGCACCGTCAAGTACGCCGACATCGCGGTCGCCTGGCCCGACGGCAAGGGCGGCGCGAAGGTCGAGCCCTTCATGACCGGCTTCGTCGAGAACAACACCTACCTCGGCCGGCCGGTGGACTTTCTGGTGCTGAAGGACGGCTCGATGCTCGTGAGCGACGACCACGCCGGCGCGATCTACCGCATCAGCTACGGCGGCCGATGACACCAGCGGGCCTTCTCTTTCGACACGCGATGGCGGCAATGATCATGGCGGCGGCAGCATCGTCGGCCGGTGCACAGGGCACGCAGGCGGCAAAGGGCGGCTACGCCCAGCGCTACGCCGAGCTCTGCGCCTCATGCCACGGCGCCAACGGCCGCAGCGACATGGCAGGCACGCCGGTGCTCGCGGGGCAGCATTCGTTCTACGCGATCACGCAGCTGTATCTCTTCCGTGAAGGCCGGCGCGACAACCCCGCGATGACGGCGGTGGCGAAGACCATGAAGGACGAGGACCTGCGCGGCTTCTCCGATTTCATCGCCACCCTGCCCGCGGTGCCGCCCCCGCCGCCTGCCGCGCCGGCCGACGCGGCGCGCATGGCGCGCGGCCAGGCGCTGGCCCAGGAACATCGCTGCCTGCTCTGCCACGGCGCCGACCTGAGCGGCGGCCAGCAGGTACCGCGCATCACACAGCAGCATGAGGACTACCTGCAGCTCTCCCTGCAAGGCTTTCGCACAGGCAAGCGCCCGGGCTACACCCAGGCCATGGGCGAGGCCGTGGGTCGCGTCCCGCCGGAGGACCTGGACACCCTCGCCTACTACGTGGCGCGCTTTCCCGGCACGGCGCCCAAGCCGCCTCCCAAATAAACGCCCTCTTCCGGCGTGCAGCACCGGCGGATGCACGGTGCCGGCACTGCGCACCCCGAACCCTCCCCCCAACGAACATCGGAGCCGAATCTCTTGGAAGTCTCATTCAGCAAGGAAGTGGAAATGCTGCGCCTCGGCGCAGGCGACACCTTTCACGGCGAGGGCATCCTCGCGATCACCAAGGGCCTGCTGCAGTCGGGCGTGGCCTACGTCGGCGGCTACCAGGGGGCGCCCGTGTCGCACCTGCTCGACGTGATGGTCCAGGGCAAGGCCTACATGGACGAGTTGGGCGTACACGTCGAGGCCTGCTCCAACGAGGCCTCGGCCGCAGCGATGCTCGGCGCGTCCATCCACTATCCGCTGCGCGGCGCGGTCACGTGGAAGTCCATCGTCGGCACCAACGTGGCGGCCGATGCGCTGTCGAACCTGTCCTCCCCGGGCGTGACCGGCGGCGTGCTGATCGTGGTGGGCGAAGACTACGGCGAAGGCGCCAGCGTGATCCAGGAGCGCACGCATGCCTACGCGCTCAAGTCGAGCATGTGCCTGCTCGACCCGCGGCCCGATCTCGGTGTGATGGTGCGCATGGTCGAAGAAGGCTTTCGCCTCTCCGAAAGTTCGAACATGCCCTGCCTGATGGAGCTGCGCATCCGCACCTGCCACGTGCGCGGCAGCTTCGAATGCAAGGACAACATGGCGCCCGCCATTTCGACCCGCGCGCTGATGACCGAGCCGGCGGGCTTCGACTACATGCGGCTCGCACATCCGCCCGTCACCTTCCGGCACGAGAAGCTCAAGGGCGACGAGCGCATTCCGGCAGCGCGGCGCTACATCGTGGAGCACGGCCTCAACGAGCTGATACCGGGCCAGCGCCACGCCGACCTTGGCATCGTGGTGCAGGGCGGGCTCTACAACGCGCTGATCCGCAGCCTGCAACAGCAAGGGCTGGCCGATGCCTTCGGCGAAACGGACATCCCGATCCTCGTGCTCAACGTGACCTACCCGCTGGTGCCCGAACAGGTCGCCGACTTCTGCGTGGGCAAGCGCGCGGTGCTGGTGGTGGAAGAAGGCCAGCCCGAGTACATCGAGCAGGACATCGCCACGCTGCTGCGCCGGCGCGACATCCAGACGCCGCTGCACGGCAAGGACATGCTGCCAGCAGCGGGCGAGTACGGCGTCGAGGTGCTGTCGGGCGGCATCGGCACCTTTGCCGCGAAGTACATCGAGGCAGGCGAGGCTCTGTCTTCGGCGCAGGCCTGGTTGGCCGGCAACCGCGAGCGCCGCGAAGCCGTTGCGCGCAGCCTGAGCGCGCCGCTGCCCAACCGGCCGCCGAGCTTCTGCATCGGCTGCCCCGAACGGCCGGTGTTCTCGGCGCTGAAGCTCGCGCAGCAGCAAACCGGCCCGGTGCACATCGCAGCCGACATCGGCTGCCATGCCTTCGGCACCTTCGAGCCGTTCTCGATGGGCCACTCGATCCTGGGCTACGGCATGAGCCTGGCGAGCCGCGCGGGCGTGGCGCCGATGATGAACCGCCGCACGCTGTCGATCATGGGCGACGGCGGCTTCTGGCACAACGGCCTGCTGACCGGCGTGCAGAGCGCGCTCTTCAACGACGACGACGCAGTGCTGCTGATCTTCAAGAACGGCTACACATCGGCCACCGGCACGCAGGACATCATCTCGACGCCCGACGACGAGATCAAGGAGCGTGCCGTCGACAAGCAGCAGAGCCTGGTCGACAAGAACCAGACCATCGAGGACACGCTCAAGGGCCTGGGCGTGAAATGGATGCGCACCGTGACCACCTACGACGTGGAGCGCATGCGCAAGACGCTGACAGAGGCGCTCACCAGCGATTTCAACGGCCTGAAGGTGGTGATCGCCGAGGGCGAATGCCAGCTGGAGCGCCAGCGCCGTATCAAGCCGTGGATTGCCGGGCTGCTGAAGAAGGGCGAGCGCGTGGTGCGCGTGAAGTACGGCGTCGATGAGGACGTGTGCAATGGCGACCACGCATGCATCCGCCTGTCGGGCTGCCCGACGCTCACGCTCAAGGACAACCCCGATCCGCTGAAGGTGGACCCAGTCGCCACCGTGATCGACGGCTGCGTGGGCTGCGGGCTGTGCGGCGCGAACGCGCACGCGGCCACGCTGTGCCCGAGCTTCTACCGGGCCGAGGTGGTGCAGAACCCGAAGTGGCATGAGCGACTGCTGCATGGGCTGCGCGGCGCGGTAGTTCGCGCATTGCAACCGGCGTGAGGAGCGAAGGCATGGAACAGAACCGCCCCCTCACCCTGCTCGTCTGCGCCCTCGGCGGCGAAGGCGGCGGCGTGCTGACCGAATGGCTGGTCGACATCGCACGCCACGCCGGCTACGCGGCACAGAGCACGTCGATTCCCGGTGTTGCCCAGCGCACGGGCGCCACCACCTACTACCTCGAAGTGTTCCCCGTGCCGCTCGCGCAGCTCGGCGGCAAGCGCCCCGTGTTCAGCCTGAGCCCGGTGCCGGGCGCGCTCGACGCGATCGTCTCGTCGGAACTGCTGGAAACCGCGCGGCAGATCGGCAACGGCATGAGCGCACCGCTGCGCACGCTGGTCATCAGCTCGTCGGCGCGCATCTTCACGACGGCCGAGCGCATGGAGCCAGGCGACGGCCGTGCCGACGCGCAGCGGTTGCTCGACGTGGTGAAGGCCTTCAGCCGCGAGCACCATGTGTTCGACATGAACGCCATCGCGCGCGACAGCGGCACGGTGGTCAGCGCGGTGATGCTGGGTGCCATCGCGGGCAGCGGGATGTTTCCGTTCCCGCGCGACGCCTACGAGCACGTGGTGCGCGGCGGCGATGCCGGTGCGCCCGACAAGATCGGCAAGATGGCTGCCGCCAGCCTGCGCGGCTTTGCAGCAGCCTTCGATGCGGTGAGCGCCCCGCGCGCACAGGCCGCCTTCGTCAGCAGCGTGCTGGCCGGCGACACGAACGACGCACCGCCACCAGCCAGCGCCCTGCCCGCCGACCTCGCGCGGCGCTTTCCGCCGGCCGTGCACGACATGCTCACGCTCGGCCACGCTCGTGTGCTCGACTACCAGGACGCCGCCTACGCCGCGCTCTACACCGAACGCCTGGGCCGTGTGCTCAACGCCGAGCGCGCCGCCGATCCGGCCGGTGCGCATGGCTTTGCCATCACTCGCGAGGCCGCGCGCTGGCTCGCGCTGTGGATGGCCTTCGACGACATCGTGCGCGTGGCCGCGCTCAAGGGCCGCGCGAGCCGCGCACAACGGGTGCGCCAGGAGGTGCGGGCCGGCGATGAAGACATCGTGAAGGTCTACGACCACTTCAAGCCCGGCGCCGCCGAGTTCGCTGCACTGCTGCCTCCTTCGCTCTCGCGCCGCGTGACGGCTTGGGACCGGGGCAGGCAGGCGCGCGGCCTCGCGCCGTGGGCGCTGCCGCTGAAGGTGGGCAGCCATTCGGTGTTCGGCATGGCCTCGCTGCGGCTGCTGGCCTCGCTGCGCTGGCTGCGCCGCCGTGGCAGCCGCTTCGCCGAGGAACAGGCTCTCATCGAACGCTGGCTCGCCGCCGTGGAAACCGGCACACGCGAAGCCTGGGCACTGGGCCATGAACTCGCGCTGTGCGGGCGGCTCATCAAGGGCTACGGCAGCACCAACGAACGCGGCAAGGACAACCTGCTGCACGTGACCGACCACCTCGCCGCACAGCCTGGCGTGACGCCGGCCGAGCGGGCACTGGCCGTGGCCGCCGCGCGCACGGCCGCGCTGGCTGACGACGCGGGCAAGGCGCTCGATGCCGCGCTGGTCGAACATGGCGCGCCCGCACGCCCCATCAAGGCCCAGCCCATCCGCTGGATGAAGCGCAAGCCGACCGGCGGCGCCTGAGACGGAAGGCGCCCACGATGACGCTGCTGCTCAACGTCGAGGACTACCGCTGCCGCGCACGGCGCGTGCTGCCGCGACTGGTGTTCGACTATGTCGACGGCGGCGCGGAGGACGAACGTTGCCTGCGGCGCAACCGCGACGCGCTCGAAGCATTGCCGCTGATTCCGGAGTGCCTGCGCGACACCCACGCGATGGACATCGGCATCGAACTCTTCGACCGACGCTGGCGCGCGCCTTTCGCGGTCGCGCCCATCGGGCTGGCCGGCCTCGTGCGCCCACGCGCCGATGCCTTGCTGGCCAGCGCCGCGCAGGCCGCGCGCGTGCCCTTCATCCTCTCGACCGCATCGAACACCCGCATCGAAGACGTTCGCACCGCCGCCCCCGACGCCACGCTGTGGATGCAGCTCTACGTGATGGGCGAGCGCGCCATCGCCGAGCGCATCGTGCGCCGCGCGCGAGCCGCCAACTTCGAGGCGCTGGTGCTGACTGTGGACGTGCCCGTCGGCGGCTTGCGCGAACGCGATCTGCGCCATGGCTTTCGCGTGCCGATGCGCCTCACGCCCGGCACGGTATTCGACATGGCGCGGCACCCCGCGTGGCTGCTGCGACTGGCGCGCGGCGGCATGCCGCAGTTCGCGAACCTGCTGCCTGATGAGGACGACGACGCCCCGGTCTCCGCGCAGACACAGGCCGCGCTGCTCTCGCGCAGCATGGACCGCACGCTGACATGGGAAAGCCTCGCTTGGCTGCGCAAGCTCTGGGACGGCCCGCTGCTGGTGAAGGGCCTGCTCGGCGCGGAAGATGCGCGGCGCGCGGTGAGGCATGGCGCGGACGGCATCGTGGTCTCGAACCACGGTGGACGCCAGCTCGATGCGGCACCGGCCAGCATCGCGGCGCTGCCTGCGATTGCTGATGCGGTCGGCGGACGCATCCCCGTGCTCATGGATGGAGGCATCCGGCGCGGCAGCGATGTCGTGAAGGCGCTCGCGCTGGGCGCACGCGCGGTCCTCGTCGGCCGCGCACCCGTCTACGGACTGGCCTGCGACGGCGAGCGAGGCGCGCTGTCGGTCCTGCAACTGCTGGCACAGGAAACCGAACGCACGATGACGCTGCTCGGCGCAGCGCATGCACGAGAGCTCGGGCCACGCCATGTCGACCTGCGCGCACCGCGTTCGCTCGACGAACAGAACGGCCTCGCGCAACGACCTCCGGAAAGCACGCGCGGGAAACCCTCCATTTACCCAGCGCGTGCGCCTGCCTAGGCTCACCGGACTCGACGATTTCACACGCTACCCATAACGAAGGAGACCATGCAAACCACGCACCGCCCCCGCCGCCTCGGCACACCACGCCCGCAACGCGTCGCTCGCCGCATCCAGCCCCTTGCCCTGCTCGCAGCCTGCGCCGCGCTCGTCGCGGGCACGCCCGCCGTGCAGGCGCAGGACAAGCCCGTGCAGCTCAAACTGTCGAGCTGGGTGCCCGCGCAGCACCCGCTCAACCCCGCGCTGCAGGCCTGGGCCGACGACATCAAGAAGGAATCGGGCGGCACCATCACCGCCATCCTGTTTCCGTCGGAACAGCTCGGCAAGGCCTTCGACCACTACGACATGGCGCGCGACGGCATCGCCGACTTCTCGTACGTGAACCCCGGCTACCAGCCGGGCCGCTTCCCGGTGATGGCCGGCGCCTCGCTGCCCTTCCTGTTCGCCAACGGCAAGGAGGGCTCGGCGGCCATCGACGCCTGGTATCGCAACTACGCGGCAAAGGAAATGAAGGACGTGAAGTACTGCTTCGCGTTCGTGCATGACCCGGGCACCTTCCACTCGCGCAAGAAGATCACCGTTCCCACCGACGTCAAGGGCATGAAGGTGCGCCCGGCCACCAGCACCGTGGGCCAGCTCATCACCTCTCTGGGCGGCACCAATGTGCAGGCCTCCGCGCCCGAGTCGCGCGACATGCTGGAGCGCGGCGTGGCCGACGCCATCACCTTCCCGTGGGGATCGATCGGCCTGTTCGGCATCGACAAGGTGGTGAAGTACCACATGGACGCACCGCTCTACGTCACGCCCTTCGTGTGGGTGATGAACAAGGGCAAGTACGACGCCATGTCCACCGCGCAGAAGAAGGTGATCGACGACCACTGCACCAGCGAATGGGCGCAGAAGGTGGCCGGCCCGTGGGCCGACTTCGAGTTTGCGGGGCACGCCAAGATGGCGGCGCTGTCGGGCCATGAGATCTACAAGCTCACGCCCGAGCAGCTCGATGCATGGCGCAAGGCGGCAGCGCCTTCGGAGGCGCAATGGGCCGAGAGCGTGAAGAAGGTGGGCGAAGACCCGAAGGCCATCATGGATGCACTGAAGGCCAGTCTCGTCAAATACAAATCGGCGCTCTGAGCAATGGCTACACGGTCCGCCAGCTACATGGACCGCGCGATCAACACGATCGAATGGCTCGCCGCCATCTTCGTGGGGATCGTCGCGCTCAACATCTTCGTGGCCGTGGTGCTGCGCAAGTTCTTCGACACCTCGATCCCCGACGCATACGACTTCGGCCGCATGCTGCTGGGCATCCTGATCTTCTGGGGCATTGCGGCCACCAGCTACCGCGGTGGCCATATCACGGTCGACCTCGTGTGGACGGCGGCGGGTCCGCGCATGAAGCGCGTGATCGACGTATTCGCCACGCTGGTACTGTTGTTCGTGGTGGCGGTGCAGACCGCCATGCTGTTCGACAAGGTGCGCGGCACGTATGTCGACAACGTGCAGACCTACGACCTCAACATTCCGACCTGGCCCTTCTATGCGGTGGCCTGGGCCGGCGACGTGTGCGCGGTGCTGCTGATCGCCATCCGCACCTACAGGCTGATCTTCCATCCCGAGCAGCTCGAAGAAATCCACCCCGAACAGAAGGCTGATGAATGAGCCCCGATGCAGTTGCCATCCTGGGCTTTGTCGCCCTCTTCGTTTTGATGTTGTTGCGCGTGCCGGTCGGCATGGCGATGGGGCTGGTCGGCGTGGTGGGCTACAGCTACCTCGTCGGGCCCGGTCCCGCGCTGAAGCTGGTGGGCCAGACCTCCATGCGCACGGTGACCGACTACACCTTCGGCGTGATCCCGATGTTCATGCTGATGGGCGCGCTGGTGTCGGTGTCGGGCGTGAGCCGTGAGCTCTTCAAGGCCGCGAACTCGATGATCGGCCACCTTCGCGGCGGCCTCGGCGTGGCCACGGTGGTGGCGTGCGGCGGCTTCGCGGCGATCTGCGGTTCGTCGGTGGCCACGGCCGCTACGTTCTCGGCGGTGGCGTATCCGGAGATGCGGCGCTTCAACTACCCGCAGTCGTTTTCCACCGGCGTGATCGCTGCGGGCGGCACGCTGGGCGCGATATTGCCGCCCTCGACCGTGCTGGCGGTGTACGCCATCCTCACGCAGCAGGACATCGGCAAGCTCTTCATGGCAGGCATCGTGCCCGGCATCCTCGCGATGGCGATGTACGTGCTGACCATCGCGATCATCGTGAAGCTGCGGCCCGACTGGCTGCCAGGCGGCGAGATCAAGCCGTGGTCGGAGCGCCTGAAGGATTTGAAGAACGTGTGGGCGCCGCTGGTGCTGTTCGTGTTCGTGATCGGCGGGCTCTACGGCGGCTTCTTCACGCCGACAGAGGCAGGCGGCGTGGGCGCGAGCGGCGCGTTCATCCTCGGTCTGGTGCGGCGCAAGCTCGACGGCCCGAAGATCCGCGAGGCACTGCTGTCGGCCACGCGCACGGCTGCGGCGGTGTTCACGGTGCTGATCGGCGCGCTGCTGTTCGGGTACTTCCTCACCATCACGCAAAGCCCGCAGAAGCTCACCGAATTTCTCACCGGCCTAGGCATCGGCCGCTACGGCGTGCTCGCGCTCATCATGCTCATGTACTTGGTGCTGGGCTGCCTGATGGACGCGATGGCGATGATCATCCTGACCGTGCCCATCATCTACCCGGTGATCGTGCACCTGGGCTTCGACCCCATCTGGTTCGGCGTGATCATCGTGATGACGGTGGAGTTGGGGCTCATCCACCCACCGGTGGGGATGAACGTGTTCGTCATCAAGAGCGTGGTGAAGGACGTGAGCTTCACCACCATCTTCAAGGGCGTGCTGCCGTTCATCGTGACCGACATCGTGCGGCTGGTGATCCTGATCGCCTTCCCCATCATTGCCCTGTGGCTGCCGACGAGAATGGGCTGATGAGCAGCATCAACAAAGAAATCGTCTACACCGCACGCGTCGAATTCGGCGATTGCGACCCGGCCGGCATCGTCTGGTTCCCCAACTTCTTCCGCTGGATCGATGCGGCCTCCCGGCACTTCTTTGCCGAGTGCGGCGTGCCGCGCTGGGAGGAAACGACCGAAACGCTGGGTGTGATCGGCACGCCGCTGGTCGACACGCACACGCGCTTCGTGAAGGCCGCGAGCTATGGGGATACGCTGCAGATTGCGGTGCGCATCACCGAGTGGCGCGAGAAGAGTTTTGTGCAAACGTACCGCGTGACGCGCGGGGATGACCTGATCCTCGAATGCGAAGAGGTGCGGATCTTCGCCGCGAAACGCGAGGGCGGCGGCATCCGCGCGGTGCCGATTCCGCCGGACATTCGCGCACTCTGCGCATAGCGCCGGCCAGCGACGCCGCTTAATTCCTTGGACCTCATTCGTCGCGGCTTCGCGCTCCGTGAAGCCTTTCAGTACCCTTTCATTTCACACGCCTCGATACAAATAATCGCAGCCATTACAAGGCTGGAGGCGAGCCGTGAACCATGTCTACCGTGTCATCTTTGATCGTCGGTCGGGGGAATTCCGGGTCGCATCGGAACTGACGAAGCGCAGTGGTTCAGGAAGGACAAGAGGCAGCACCGGTGCTGTATGCCACAGCGTGCTCCCTACCCTCGCGGTGCTGGCGGCGCTGCAGTTTCACAGCGGCGAAGCGGCGGCGGCATGCGCACCCGCAGCTCCCATCGACAACGACACGGTGAGCTGCACCGGCGTGCCGATCACGCTGCCGCCGAACCCGAACAGTTTTCTCAGCAACGCGAACGGCCTCGCCGTGACGGTGCAGGCGGGCGGCATCATGAGCACGCTGCCCGGCGGCACCGCGATGGCCCTTGGGGGCAACAACATCACGCTCAACAACCTGGGCGCCATCGATGCGAATGCGGCGGGGTCCCTCGTGCTCGCCCGGGCCCTGACCATCGGCAACCTGATCGCGCCCACCAGCAGCAACGTCACGGTGAACAACTCGGGCTTGCTCGAAGGCACCTTCGACGGCACCTTCGGCCTGCTCGGCACGGCGGCGGTCATCGCCAACGCCGGAACCACGACGTTCAACAACAGCGGCTCGATCGGCGTGAGCGTGCTGGGCGCTTTCGATCCGGTCAACTCGATCGCGGTTGCCGTCTACGGCGGCGGCAACGTCAACTTCACGAACACCGGAACGATCACGGGCCGCGTGGCTTTCGAGAGCCCCACCGCCGGCGGCAACACCTTCGTCAACGCGGGCACCATCAACGGCAGCGTCTCGCTGGGCACCACAGTCAGCAACGACACCTTCGTGGCGGTGACCGGGTCGTCGATCGGCAATCCACTGATACCGCTGCCTGCCGTGACCATTCCCACGCTCACCCTCCCACCGGGCCTGCTCACATTCGCCGCCACGGGCACGGTCGATGCGGGCGTCGGCGGAAGCGACACGCTCGTGCTGCAGAACACCATCGCCGGGCCCGGCTCCGGCACGGGCGGCACCGGCAACATCTCGGGCCTGCAGTACCTCAACTTCGAGAACCTGACCGTCAACAGCGGCACGTGGACGCTCACCGGCGCGGTGGTGAGCGGCGCCACCACGCTCAACGGCGGTCTCTCGGTCTTCGACAACCCGCTGGCTTTCGGCACCGGCGCGCTGACGGCCAACGGCGGCGCCATCGAGGCGTCGCTTCCGGGCCTGGCGCTGGCGCAGAACGTCAACCTGACAGGCGACCTGATCGTGCAGGGCGCCAACGGCCTGACGCTCGGCGGCACGATCAGCGGCGCGGGCGGGCTGATCAAGAACGGGGCCGGCACCCTGACGCTGTCCGGCAGCAACAACTTCAGCGGCGGGCTGGCGCTCAATGCGGGCGGGCTCACGCTGGGCTCGGCCAGCTCGCTCGGCACCGGCCTGTTCCAGGTCGGCGGTCCGGCCACGCTGAACACCGCCTTCACGGGCACGCTCACCAACCCGGTGCAGCTCAATGGCGCCCTGTCGCTCAACGGCGCGGGCACCCTGACTCTGGGCGGCAACATTGCCGGTGCCGGCAGCCTGACGCTCAACAGCGGCGCCCTGGCGCTGACGGGCAGCAACAACTACGGCGGCGGCACCGTGCTGCAGGCCGGCTCGATCGATCTGGGCAACAGTTCCGTGCTCGGCTCGGGCGCGCTGACCGTCAACGGCGCCGGTTCGCTGACCGGTGCGGCCGGCGTGACGATCGGCAACGCTGTCGTGCTCAACAACACACTGAACTTCGGCGCGGGTGGCGGAGGCGGTGCGCTGACGCTCAACGGCACGATCAGTGGCGCGGGCGGCATGAGCCTGGCCGGCGCGCCGGGACTCACGCTCAACGGCGCGAACAACTTCGCCGGCGGCTTCAACCTGGGCGGCGGCGCGCTCACCGTCGGCAACAACCTCGCGCTGGGCACGGGGGCGGTCACGGTCAGCGGTGCCGGCTCGCTCACGGCCGGCGCGGCCGTGAGCCTTGTCAACAACTTCAACCTCAATGCCGGCCTGACCATCGGCAGCGGCAGCGACCTGGCGCTCAACGGCGCCCTCGGCGGCCTCGGCGGCCTCATCAAGACCGGCGCCGCCAAGCTCTCGCTGGGCGGCGCGAGCACTTTCTCCGGCGGCGTGAACCTGCAGGCCGGCAGCCTGGGCATCGGCACGAACACGTCGCTGGGCCTGGGCGCGCTGACGGTCAACGGCGCCGCCACGCTCGATGCGAGTGCGAACGTGAGCGTGGGCAACGCGGTCGTTCTCAACGCGGGCCTGACCGTGGGCGGCGCCAACAACATCGCCCTCGGCGGGCTGGTGTCGGGCATCGGCACGCTGGGCTATAACGGCACGGCGACGCTGGCCCTCAATGGCGCCAACGTCGGCCTTCTGGGCGGCGTCAACCTGGCCAGCGGCACGCTCAGCGTGGGCAACAACCTCGCGCTGGGCACGGGTGGGCTCGGTGTCAGCGGCAGCGCGAACCTGAGCGCGGGCGTACCCGGCATTACCCTGGGCAACAACGTCACGCTGAACGGCGGCGCCACGCTGGGCCTGGGTGGCGCGAATGCGCTCATGCTGGGCGGCGTCATCGGCGGTGCGGGCGCGCTCGCGGTCAACGGCGCTGCCGCCGTCACGCTAGGCGGCGCCAATAACTTCGGCGGCGGCGTGACGCTGGCCGGCGGCCAGCTCGCGCTGGGCACCAGCACCTCGCTGGGCACCGGCACGCTCGGCGTGACGGGCAACGCCACGCTGTCGAGCACGGGCGGTGCACTCGCGCTGACCAACGCCGTCACGCTCGGAGCAGGCGCGGGGCTCACGGTGGGCGGCGCAGCAGACCTCACGCTCGACGGCACGGTGAGCGGCGCCGGCTCGCTCATCAAGAACGGCACCGGCACGCTGGCACTCAACAACGCCAACAATTTCGGCGGCGGCGTCACCCTGCAGGCGGGCACGCTCAGCGTCGGCAACAACGCAGCCCTGGGTACCGGCGCGCTGACGGTGGCCAGCACCGCGATGCTCAGCGCCAGCACCGACGTGGCGCTGGCGAACGACGTCGCGCTCAACGGCAACCTGGGTGTCGCGGGCGCCAGGAACATCACGCTCGGCGGCACGGTCAGCGGCGCCGGGGGAATCTCGATGGGCAGCACCGGCACGCTGGCGCTGAACGGCGCCAACAACTACTCGGGGCCGACCGTGGTTGCCAGCGGCACGCTGCAGGTGGGCAATGCGACCGGCAGCGCCACCGGGAGCGGCGCGGTCACGATGCAGAACGGCTCCACGCTGTCGGGCAATGGCCGCATCGGTGGCGATGTCACGCTCAACAACACTGCCGTGCTGGCACCGGGCACCCCCGGCGCGATGGGCATGCTCACCATCGGCGGCAGCCTGTCGCTTGCCAACGGCAGCGTGTTCGACTACCAGTTCGGCACGCCAGGCGCCAACTTCGCCACGCCCGGCCAGAGCGACAGCGTGAGCGTGGGCGGCAACCTCCTCATCGCGGGCAACACCACCATCAATGTGACGGACACCGGCGGCTTCGGCCCCGGTGTGTACCGGCTCGTGGACTACGGCGGCGCGCTCACGGGCGGCGGCACGCTGACGCTGGGCGGTGTACCCGGCGGCGCCACGTTGGTCCTGCAAAACCTCAGCGCCGACAAGCGCTTCACGCTCGTCAACAGCACGGGCATGACGCTGGACTTCTGGAATGCCAATGGCCTGGCCAGCCCGACGCAGTCGGGCGGCGGCACCGGCACTTGGTCGACCACCTCGCCGGTGTGGACCGATGCGGTGGGCAACATCTCGCTGCCGATGCAGCCGCAGCCGGGCTTCGCGATCTTCACCGGCGCGCCGGGCACCGTGACGGTGGACAACACCGGCGGCGCGGTGCAGGCCACCGGCCTGCAGTTCGCGAGCAACGGCTACACGCTGACCGGCGACGCGCTGACGCTGCTGGGCGCAGGGGGCGGCGCGAAGGCGGAGATCCGCGTCGGCGACGGCGGCGCGGGCTCGGCCGGCTTCACCGCCACGCTGAACAACACGGTCGCGGGCACGGCCGGCATCGCCAAGACCGGCGACGGCACGCTGGTTCTCGGCGGCACCAACACCTACACCGGCGGCACCGCGGTGCAAGGCGGCACGCTGTCCGTTTCCGCCGATGTGAACCTCGGCGCGGCCGCCGGCAATGTGACGCTGGACGGCGGGCGCCTGCAGGTGACAGGCACCGCGTTCACCGGTACCGCGCGCAACCTGGACATCGGCGCGGCGGGCGGCGGCATCGAGATCGTCGATCCGGGTCTGGACTTCACCGCCAGCGGCGCGCTCGGCGGCAGCGGCGGCCTGGTCAAGTCGGGCGCAGGCACGCTGACGCTCGCAGGCACCAGCACCCTCACGGGCGCCACCACCGTCGCGGCCGGCACGCTGCGCTTCGGCGCGCCGGACCTGCTGAATCCCACCGCGCCGATCGCACTGGCCAACACGGCGGGCGCAACGCTGGACCTGAACGGTTTCAACCAGACCATCGGCTCGCTGTCCGGCGGCGGCACGGCCGGCGGCGAACTCCAGCTCGGCAGCGCAACGCTCACGACCGGCGGCGACAACACCAGCACCACCTTCGGCGGCACGCTCAGCGGCAGCGGCGACCTGGTCAAGCAAGGCACGGGCACCTTCACGCTGACCGGCGCGAACAGCTATGCGGGCGGCACATCGCTCACACAGGGCCGCATCGACGTGGGCGCCAATGCGGCACTGGGCACGGGCGCGCTGGCGATGTCTGGCGGCACCACGCTCGGTCTTGCGGCCGATGGCCTGACGGTCGCCAACAACGTGACGCTCGGCGCCGGCGGCGGCGGCGCGGTGGTCGACACCGGTGCCTTCAACGGCACGCTCACGGGCGCCGTCAGCGGCAGCGGCGCGCTCGTCAAGGAGGGCAGCGGCACGCTGACGCTGGCCGGCACCGCCAACACCTACACCGGTGCAACGCAGGTGGACGCGGGCACGCTGCGCGCGGGCGCGACCAATGCATTGAGCGCTGCCTCCGCCACCAGCGTGTCCGCGGGTGCGACGCTCGATCTGGCCGGCTTCAGCCAGACGGTGGCCTCGCTGGCCAACAGCGGCACGGTCTCGCTGGCCGGCGCCGCGCCGGGCACCACGCTCACCGTCACCGGGCCCTACACGGGCAACAACGGCATCCTGCAACTGGGCGCGGTGCTCAATGCCACCGGCCCCTCGGACCGCCTGGTGCTCGACGGCGCCGGCGCGACCGCGAGCGGGCGCACCACGGTGCAGATCATCAACCTCGGCGGACTGGGCGCGCTGACGACGGGCAACGGCATCGAGGTGATCAGCGCCCTGAACGGCGCGACCACCACCGCGCAGACCACCAGGGACGCCTTCTCGCTGGCCGGCGGCCACGTGGACGCTGGCGCCTACGAGTACCGGCTGTACCCGGCGGATGCCAGCGGCAGCGGCGAGAACTGGTACCTGCGCTCCACCACCGGTGGCCTTCCTGGAACACCGGGCGGGCCGGGCGGGATCGGCGGGTTGCCTACCTACCGCATCGAAGTGCCGCTGTATGCCGCGCTGGCGCAACAGCTGCGCCAAGGCAACCTCGAGATGCTGGGCAACCTGCACCTGCGCGGCGGCGACGACACGCGGCTGGCCACCGACGGCGCCAGCGCTCGCGGTCGCCGCGCCTGGGGCCGCCTGATCAGCACCGACATCGACGCGAGCCAGCGCGGCACCGCGAACGCGCAGAGCAAGGGTCGCCTCCACGGCTTCCAGGCCGGTACCGACCTGTGGGCCGACACCCGCTGGAACGTGGGCGTCTACGTCGGCCAGCTCGAAGGCAACATCCGCGTGAACGGCTTCGCGCGCGGCATCCAGGGGCTGGACGTGGGTTCCAACGACCTGCGCAGCCGCTACCTCGGCGCCTACGCCACCTGGCACGGCGACGAGGGCTGGTACGCCGATGCCGTGCTGCAGGCCGGCCAGCACCGCTACAACGTGCAGCCGTTCGCGACCTTCGGCAGCTCGGGCAAGGGCAAGAGCCTGCTGATCTCCATCGAGGTGGGCAAGGCCTTCGGCATCGGCAGCGGCTGGATCGTGGAACCGCAGCTGCAGCTCATTCACCAGCGCCTGCGCATGGACGACACGGGCATCTCCGGCGCCGCGGTGACACAGGACCCGCATGACGGCCTCATCGTGCGCGCAGGCGTGCGCATCAAGGGCGAGATCGCCACCGGCACCGGGACGCTGCAGCCCTATGGGCGCATCAACGTGTTCCACGCCTCCGGCGGTGCCGACGTGACGCAGTTCCTGAACTTCGGCGGCGGTACGGCCATCCGCAGCGAAACGGGTTCGACCAGCACCGAAGTGGCCGGTGGCGTGACGCTCGCTCTCGGCGAGCGCGCCTCGCTCTACGGGGAGCTCGGCAAGCTGTGGGCCTCGGGCGGCGCGGCGCGCTTGAAGAGCTCGATCAACGCGTCGCTGGGTGTGCGGGTGCGCTGGTAGCAAGCGCGGCCAGCCTCGTCAGCAGGCCGTCGACGCCAAGATCGATCAGGTCGAAGACTTCGACAAAAGCCTGATGCCCGCCATACCAGGGGTCGGGCACATCGCCTTCGACACCCTCGGCGAATTCGGTGAACAGGTGCACCTTGTGGGCCGTGCCTGCGGGCGCGAGCCGGCGCAGCGCGGCGCAGTGCTGGGCAGTCATGCCGACGATCAGGTCGAAACGTTCGAAGTCGGCCTTGCGGACCTGCCGCGCGGAATGGGCGTGCATCTCGATGCCACGGCGTTTGGCCTCGGCCACGGAGCGTGGATCGGGCGGGTTGCCGCGCTCCTCGTCGGAGATGGCAGCGCTGTCGACATCGACCGCCATGCCTGCGATGCGGGCCTTGTGCATGAGCAATGCATGGGCCGTTGGCGAGCGGCAGATGTTGCCGGTGCAAATAAACAGGATTGCCAATTTCTTCATATGCGACAGAGGCTACAATACGGCCTCGCTCAATGATCCTGAGCGTTGCCTGGCCAGGCAAGCTGAATCTCACACCAGCGCGTCGAAGTCACTACGACGAAAAAAACAAAAATGACTTCATGCAAAAGAATTTGCCGTAGCGTGGACCGCGTAAGAGTTCACGACCACATTCCCAAAGCCCGCCTCGAGCGGGCTTTTTTACGTGTGGACGCTTTGGTCTGATGGTCCTACAGACCGTGAAAGGTGACAACAGCCGGCATCGAGGCACTTCCCTGAGCGGTTTTATTCCTCCCTCGCCTCTACCAGCGCCGTCTGCTGTCGAAGCCAGTGTGCTCAAGCGAAGTGAATTCGGCATGAAGTCCGCGGGAGTGTTCTGTGAAGCGAAGCCAGGTCGCGTAGCTCAAGACCGGCCAGCTCTACCAGACGCATGAGGAGATCACTTCGCACTCCAACGGCATCCGCCAGGCTCTTTGGTTGGAATCGACAGCTTCTCACCGTTCTCGGCCGGCTGCTCGTAGAGGTCATAAGTGCAATAGAAGACTTTCTCCTTGAGGTCCGAGATGTACGAAGCCCCCTCCTTCGGAATGAACGAATAGAAGAAACTGCAGGTGCTGCCTGTGTAGCCGGTGTTGTTCTTGTGCCCGACGTAGACCCTTACACCGGCCGGAATCTCAAGCCAACGCCAGGTTCTGGCGTCGCCCTCCTCTCCGCATCTGTCGGACACAGACAAGGTCGCCGAGATTCGGTTGGCGTCGTCATAGAACTTGATCCTCGCTTTCGACTGGGTCGGAGGGAACTCAAAATTCTTGACGGGCTGTGTCGGGGCACAGCCCCCGAGCATGGCAAGAAGAGTCAACGAGGCAAAGGCGAAGCGCATTTTCAGGGCTCAGGTTGTTTGGGCGGGCGGAGCATACACACCAGCCCTCAGCATCGGCATGGCCCCGGGGCCGAAATCGAGCCAAGGCGTAACCGCAACAGTGAGGCGATAACCACCATGCTGGCATCGGGGGACATGGCCAAAAGGGTTGACGCTGTTCGTGCCGCAGTGCAACAATCCTGCATCTTCATTTCGGAGCCCCGTGCGTGGACAGTGCCAGTTGGATCAGTGACAAGACGCGTGCCTCGGCAGGCGTGACACACCCGGCTCTCTAGCGCAGGCTTCTTGCGCGCTGCGTGCCGGTGTGCACACAGCGTGACCCTCTTGCTTCATCGGCAAGCGGTTCCCCTCCTCCCGATTCCCGTCGTTTCGTCGCTGACTTTTTCAGTCAGCTTGCGTGCGTCCGTGCACGAGGCCCTTCATCGCGAAGGAGCCTTGTCATGCGTCACTTTCATCTTCGTCGTCAGCCGCACGAACAGCAGCAGCGCGTTCGCCCGTCGGCGCACGTGCCTGCCCGCGACCCTGCGGCAGCGGACGCCGCGCCCGTCGTCGATGCCTCGCTCGACCAGGCCGCGGCGCTCTGGACAACGCGCCGCATCCGCAGCTTCCTGGTGCTCCAGCCGGCCTGCGCGCCTCGCCGCTGAGCCGCGCTCCGAGCCCCTCTTTCAACCTGCAAGCAACCCGGGAGCACACGATGGACCCAGCCTCTCATTTGCGCCGTAGCGCGCCCCCTTCGCTTCGATCGATTGCACCAACAACAACGCGGCCCGCCGCCGCGCTTCGCAAAGGGTTGCTCCTGGCTGATTGATGCCTGGAGGTTCTCCCTGGGCGGGCGGCGGCCGCCCCGAAGGAGAACCAAATGAAAAACGTCCTGAAGTCTTTCTTCGAAAGCTTCCTGCGCAGCCGCCACATGCTGCATCACTTCGAGCGCTGGCAGACGCTGCTGGGCTCCAAGCCCGTCGGCACCGGCTCCGCCGTCAGCATGCCGCCCGACATCGCGAAGGCACTGGGCGTCGCCTCGCGCACCGATGCCGGCGAGATGCTGGTCAAGCTCAACAGCTCGCCGCGCGGCCTCAGCGAAGGCCATGCGCAGGTGCTGCGCAAGCGCCTCGGCAGCAACGAGGTGCGCCACGAGCAGCCGCTGCCCTGGTGGCAGCACCTGTGGCAGTGCTATCGCAATCCGTTCAACCTGCTGCTGACGGTGCTGGCGTTGGTCTCCTATGTCACCGAGGACATGAAGGCCACGCTCGTGATCGGCAGCATGGTGGTGCTGTCGACGGTGCTGCGCTTCCTGCAGGAGTCGCGCTCCAACAAGGCAGCCGACCGGCTCAAGGCGATGGTGAGCAACACCTCCACCGTGCTGCGGCCTGCGCCGGGCTACAAGACGGGCGCCGCTGGCGACGAGGGCTTCGACACCACGCACGCCGGTACGGTTCGCGTCGAAGTGCCGATGCGCGACCTGGTGCCGGGCGAAGTGATCGCGCTGTCGGCCGGCGACATGATCCCGGCCGATTGCCGACTGCTCACCGCCAAGGACCTGTTCATCAGCCAGTCCGCGCTGACGGGTGAGGCCATGCCGGTGGAAAAATTCGTCGTCGACCGCGGCGACCACGCGGCGGGCGTGCTCGAACGCGAGAACCTGCTCTTCATGGGCACCAACGTGATCAGCGGTACCGCCACCGCGCTCATCGTGCACACGGGCGACCGCACTTTCTTCGGCGCGCTGGCCCAACGCGTGACAGCCACCGACCGCGGCACCAGCGCGTTCCAGGCAGGCATCAACCGCGTGAGCTGGGTGCTGATCCGCTTCATGCTGGTGATGGCGCCGTTGGTGCTGGTGATCAACGGCGTGGCCAAGGGCGACTGGTGGGAGGCGGCGCTGTTCGCGCTGTCGATCGCGGTCGGCCTCACGCCCGAGATGCTGCCGATGATCGTGACCGCCACGCTGGCGAAAGGCGCGGTCGTGATGTCGCGCCAGAAGGTGATCGTCAAGCGGCTCGAAGCCATCCACAACTTCGGCGCGATGGACGTGCTGTGCACCGACAAGACCGGCACGCTGACGCAGGACCGCATCGTGCTCGAACGCCACACCAACGCCTGGGGCGAGGGCTCGGACCACGTGCTGCAACTGGCCTACCTCAACAGCTTTCACCAGACGGGGCTGAAGAACCTGCTCGACAAGGCCGTGCTGAGCCATGCCGAGATGCAGCTCGAAACACGCCTGCAGACGGCCTACCGCAAGATCGACGAAGTGCCCTTCGACTTCTCGCGCCGGCGCATGTCGGTGGTGGTGGCCAATGGCGGCAGCGAGCACCTGCTGATCTGCAAGGGGGCGCTGGAAGAGATCCTGTCGGTGTGCACTTCGGTCGAGCGTGGCGCTGAAGTGCTGGCGCTCGATGCGGAGGTGCTGGCGCGCATTCATCGCGTGGCGTCGGAGCTCAATGCCCAGGGCCTGCGCGTGGTGGCAGTGGCCAGCCGCTCGCTGAAAGTCGAAGCGCAGAAGCCGGCCTACGGCGTGGCCGACGAGTCGGGGCTCATGCTGCTGGGCTACGTCGCCTTCCTCGACCCGCCGAAGGAGTCGACCGCGCCCGCGCTGCGCGCGCTGGCTGAGCACGGCGTGGCCGTGAAGGTGCTGACCGGCGACAACGAGCTGGTCACGCGCAAGGTCTGCGCCGACGTGGGCCTGGAAGTCGGCCGCATCGTGCTCGGCCGCGAGATCGAGGACATGGCCGATGCCGACCTGCGCCTGGTGGTCGAAGCTCACCAGGTGTTCGCCAAGCTCACGCCCGCGCACAAGGAGCGCATCGTGCACGCGCTGCATGCGAACGGCCATGTGGTGGGCTTCATGGGCGACGGCATCAACGACGCGCCCGCGCTGCGCGCAGCGGACATCGGCATCTCGGTGGACGGCGCGGTGGACGTGGCCAAGGAATCGGCCGACATCATCCTGCTGGAGAAGAGCCTGATGGTGCTGGAGCAAGGCGTGATCCAGGGCCGCCGCACTTTCGCGAACATGCTCAAGTACATCAAGCTCACTGCTAGTTCGAACTTCGGCAATGTGTTCTCGGTGCTGGTGGCGAGCGCGTTCCTGCCGTTTCTGCCGATGCTGCCGCTGCACCTGCTGGTTCAGAACCTGCTGTACGACGTGTCGCAGATCGCGATTCCGTTCGACAACGTGGACGACGAATTTCTGAAAAGCCCGCAGCGCTGGAACCCGGCGGACCTGGGTCGCTTCATGGTGTTCTTCGGTCCGCTGAGTTCGGTGTTCGACATCCTCACGTTCGCGGTGATGTGGTTCGTGTTCGCGGCCAACACGGTGGGCCACCAGACATTGTTCCAGTCGGGCTGGTTCGTCGAGGGCCTGCTGTCGCAGACGCTGATCGTGCACCTGATCCGCACGCGCAAGATCCCGTTCCTGCAAAGCCGCGCGGCATGGCCGCTGCTGATCATGGGCGCGGCGATTGCCGCGGTGGGCATCTGGCTGCCGATGGGACCGCTGGCGCACTACTTCAAGCTGCAGGCGCTGCCGTTGATGTACTTCCCTTGGCTTGTCGCCATGCTGGTCGGCTATGCGGTGCTGACGCAGGCGGTGAAGGGGTGGTATGCACGGCGGTATGGGTGGCAGTGAGATGAGTGCTCGCCGATCAACAAGTGCTCTGAACAACTCGCCAACAAGGTTTCATCCTGGCGACGTCAAATATGCCTTGGCTCCCGATGCGGGGGCCTACCGACAAGAAAGAACTTTTCGATGCAAGCCATCCAGAACATCAACCTGCTCTCGCTGCTCGACACCTTCATCAGCGTGGCAGCCGCGTTCGTCCTCGGCTCGCTGATCGGCCTGGAGCGCCAGATACGGCAGCGCACCGCAGGCCTGCGCACCAACACGCTGGTGGCCGTGGGTGCGGCGGTGTTCGTCGACATGGCCAACCGCCTGCATGGCCAGGACGGGGCGGTGCACGTGGTGGCTTACGTGGTCTCGGGCATCGGCTTCCTGGGCGCGGGCGCGATCATGAAGGAAGGCGCCAACATCACGGGCCTGAACACGGCGGCTACGCTGTGGGGGTCGGCGGCGGTGGGCGCCTGCGCGGGCGCCGATCTGCTGGGCGAGGCGATGATCGCCGCGCTGTTCGTGCTGGCCAGCAACACGCTGCTGCGGCCGGTGGTCAACCGGATCAACCGCCGCCCGATCAGCGAAGAATCGAGCGAGGCGACCTATGCAGTGCGCGTGATCTGCTCGCGCGCGGCGCGGCCCGAGGTAATGGACCAGTTGCTGCTGCTCCTGGAAGCCGCGAACTACCCGGTGCGCGATGTCGACCAGCACGCCTTCGGGCCAGCCGACACGGAAATCGAGGCGACGCTGTACGCCACCGCAGTCGAGCCGCTGGAGCTCGACCGGGTGATTGCCGAGCTTGAAGCGCTCGACGGCGTGCAGCAGGCGTTCTGGAACGCCTCTGCCGAAGACTAAGAGCCGATCAAACGCCGAGGATCGAAACAGCCTTGGTGTTCAGGTAAGCCTCGAGTGCCTCCGGGCCGCCTTCCGAACCGTAGCCCGAATCCTTCACACCGCCGAACGGCATTTCGGGCGACGGCGTGGCGGGCTGGTTGATCCACAGCATGCCGAGTTCGAGCTTCTGGCTCAGCAGGTGCGCGTTCTTGATCGACTTGGTGAAGGCGTAACCGGCCAGGCCGAAGGGCAGGCGGTTGGCTTCGGCGATCGCTTCTTCGAGCTTGTCGAAGCCGCGGATGGCGGCGATGGGGCCAAAGGGTTCGTTGTTGAACACGTCGGCGTCCAGCGGCACGTCGGTCAGCACGGTCGGGGCGAAGAAGTTGCCGGTGTCGCCCACGCGTTCGCCGCCGGCAGCCACCGTGGCGCCCTTCTTGCGCGCGTCTTCCAGCACATGGGCCATGGCGGTGAGGCGGCGTGCGTTGGCGAGCGGGCCGATGGTGGTGCCTTCGGCGAGGCCGTCGCCGAGCTTCAGGCCTTCGGTGTACTTGACCAGCGTGCGGGCGAATTCTTCGCGCAGGCTGTTGTGCACCAGGAAGCGGGTCGGCGAGATGCAGACCTGGCCCGCGTTGCGGAACTTGGCCGCGCCAGCGGCCTTGACGGCCAGCGCCACGTCAGCGTCTTCGGCCACGATCACCGGAGCGTGACCACCCAGTTCCATCGTCACGCGCTTCATGTGCGAACCGGCCAGTGCGGCCAGTTGCTTGCCGACCGGGGTCGAGCCCGTGAAGGTGACCTTGCGGATGATCGGGTGGGCGATCAGGTAGTTCGAGATTTCAGCGGGGTTGCCGAACACCAGGCCCACGGTGCCGGGCGGAATGCCTGCGTCGACAAAAGCCTGCAGCAGCGCGGCGGGCGATGCCGGGGTTTCTTCAGGGGCCTTCACCAGGAACGAGCAGCCGGTGGCCAATGCCGCGCCGAGCTTGCGCACGATCTGGTTGATCGGGAAGTTCCACGGCGTGAAGGCAGCGACCGGGCCGAGCGGCTCCTTCAGCACGAGCTGCTGCGCAGCCAGGTTGCGCGAGGGCACGATGCGGCCGTAGACGCGGCGGCCTTCGTCGGCGAACCATTCGATGATGTCGGCGGCAGCCAGCGTTTCGCCCTTGGCTTCGGCCAGCGGCTTGCCCTGCTCTTGCGTCAGCAGCTTGGCGATTTCGGGGGCGCGTTCGCGGATCAGGCCGGCGGCGCGGCGCATGACGGCAGCGCGCTCGTTGGCGGGGGTGTTGCGCCAGGTTTCGAAGCCGCGCTGTGCGGCGGCCAGGGCGCGGTCGAGGTCGGCAATGCTGGCGTGCGCCACCTTGCCGATGGCCTTGCCGGTGGCGGGGTTCACGACGTCCAGTGTCTTGCCGCCGGTGGCGTCGACCCATTCATTGTCGATCAGCAGGCGGGTGTCGGTGTAGGTGGCGGTCATGGCGAACTTTCCTTCGGGGACTGGATGATGAAAAGAAGAATGGGGAATTCTGGAGGTGCTGTGCGGCTCTGCACCCGAAAGGATGCGCCGGCTTCAACGGCAGCCACAGGCCGCCGGGGGCATAGATTAACCCGAGTTCACAAACCTCGCCCGCCAGCGGGCACGGGCGAGGAATGGGCGGGGAACGGGGCCGTCATGCGCGCCGAACATAATCCCCGTCACACAAACACACAGAGGACGAGGGAAATCCATGCACGCAGCGCTGCGCAACAACCTGTTTTTCATCAAGGAACACGTCGGCATCTTCAAGGCGGCCAACAACTACGACATCTTCGACCCGAATTCGCAACAGAAAATTCTGGAGTGCCGCGAGCCGAACCTCGGCTTCTTCAGCAAGCTGCTGCGCTTCACCGACTACAAGCGCTTCACGCCTTTCGACGTGGTGGTATCGACGCCCGAAGGGCAGAAGGTGCTGTCGGTCAAGCGAGGCGTGTCCATCTTCCTGTCGAAGGTGCAGGTGCTGGACGGCAACGATCAGGTCGTCGGTTCGTTCAGGCAGAAGCTCTTTTCCATCGGCGGCAAGTTCGACGTGCTCGACGCTCAGGAGCAGATCGCCTGCACTCTCAAGGGCAAGTGGACCAGCTGGGACTTCCGCTTCGTGCAGGGCAGCACCGAGTTCGCCGCCGTGTCCAAAAAATGGGCGGGGCTGGGCAAGGAGCTCTTCACCACGGCCGACAACTACATGCTGTCGATCGACCCGGGCGTACCGGCCAACGACGCCCGCCGCCTGCTGATCGTGGCAGCGGTGATGTGCATCGACATGGTGCTGAAGGAGTAAAGCTCCTTACAACACCAGCAGCGCGCGGAAGTCGTTGACGTTGGTGTGGGTCGGGCCGGTCACGAACAGGTCGCCGATGGCGTCGAAGTAGCCATAGGCGTCATTGCGATCGAGATGGTCCGACAGCTTCTTCCCGGCAGCGGTGGCGCGCGCCAGCGTGTCGGGCGTGACGAAGGCGCCCGCGTTGTCTTCCACACCGTCGATGCCGTCGGTGTCGGCGGCGAGCGCCCACACCTGTGGCTGGCCCATGAGCGCACCGGCCAGCCCCATGCAGAACTCGCCGGCCCGGCCGCCGCGGCCCTTGGCCTGGCCCGGCTGGCGGGGGCGGATGGTCACCGTGGTCTCGCCACCCGAAAGAATTACGCAGGGCCGCGCGAACGGCTCGCCGCGGTGCGCCACGGCACGCGCGAGCGCGGCGTGCACCTTGCCGACTTCGCGCGATTCGCCTTCCATTTCGTCACTGAGGATGTGCGCCTCGATGCCAGCCTCGCGCGCCGCCCTGGCCGCGGCTTCGAGCGACTGCTGCGGCGTGGCGATCATGTGCGTCTCGTGGCCCTTGAACACGGCGTCGTGCGGCTTGGGCGTTTCGAGTTCGCCGCTTTCGAGCTGCGCGCGCACCGGGGCGGGTACTTCGATGCCGTAGCGGTCGAGGATGGCAAGCGCATCGGCGCAGGTGGTGGCGTCGGGCACCGTCGGGCCGCTGGCGATGACGGCCGCGTCATCGCCGGGCACGTCGCTGATCGTCAGCGTCACCACGCGGGCCGGCGCGCATGCTGCTGCCAGCCGGCCGCCCTTGATGCGCGACAGATGCTTGCGCACGCAGTTCATCTCGCCGATGCCTGCACCGCTTTCGAGCAGTTGCTTGTTGATGCGCTGCTTGTCGGCCAGCGTCAGGCCTTCGGCCGGCAGCACCAGCAGTGACGAGCCACCACCGGAAATCAGGCACAGCACGAGGTCGTCGGCCGTGAGGCCTTGCGTCAGCGCGAGGATGCGCTCGGCGGCCTGCTGGCCTGCGGCGTCGGGCACGGGGTGTGCGGCCTCGACGATCTCGATGCGCTGCGGCACGCCTTCGGGCCGCGGCGGAATGTGGTCGTAACGCGTGACGACCAGCCCCGACAGCGGCGCATCGGCCGGCCACAGGGCCTCGAGCGCCTGCACCATCGAGCCGCCGGCCTTGCCTGCGCCCAGCACCAGCGTACGGCCCTTGGGCGGCGGCGGCAGATGGGCGCCCAGCGTGGACAGCGGCAGCGCGCGGTCCACCGCCACGCGGTAGAGGTGTTCGAGGAATGCGCGCGGGGCTTCGCGCGGATCGGGAGCGGGGCCGAAGGCGGGGTTCGATGCGGTCATTGCTGCTTTGTCTCCAATCCGGCGATTGTGCTGCGGACCGTGACCCGCCCTCTTGCCGCCGGTCAACTTCTGTCTGTCTAGTTTGTCTTTGCGCCGCCCTGGAACCAGCGGCTGATGAGGGCCCGCTCTTCGTCGGTGATGCCGGTCGCGTTGTTCATCGGCATGATCTTCGTGACCACCACCTGCTGGTAGATCGCCTGTGAATGCGCGGCCACTTGCTCCGGCGAATCGACGCGCACGTTCTTCATCTGAACGGCCGCGCCGTGGCACATGAAGCAGCGCTGTTCGAGCACCTTCTGCACGTCCTTGAACGGCACGGCGGGCGCGGCGGCAGCCACCGCGGGCGCGGCCACGGGTTCAGGTTTCATCCAGACGATCGTCAGGCCCAGCACCACGATGCCGACCAGCGCGTAAGGCAGCGGGTTGCCCGCATTGCCCAGCTTGAAGCGATGCCGCACCACGAAGAACTGACGAATCGCCGCGCCGCCGAGCATGATCAGCAGCAGCACGATCCAGTTGTACTTGTGCGTGTAGGTAAAGCTGTAGTGGTTGCTCAGCATCGCGAACAGCACCGGCAGCGTGAAGTAGGTGTTGTGCACGCTGCGCTGCTTGCCGCGCTGGCCATGCACCGGGTCCACCGGCTTGCCCTCGCGCAGCGCCGCCACGTTCTTGCGCTGGCCGGGAATGATCCAGAAGAACACGTTGCCGCTCATGGTCGTGGCCATCATGGCGCCCACGAGCAAGAAGGCCGCGCGGCCCGCGAACCACTGGCAGGCCAGCCAGGTCGCGAAGGCGATGAAGATGGCGATCAGCACGCCGACGATGGTGTCGCCGTGCTTGCGCCGGCCGAAGATCTGGCAGATGCCGTCGTACACCATCCAGAACACCACGAAGAAGGCCAGCGCCACGGCAATGGCCGCACCGGGCTGCCAGTCCATCTTCGACTTGTCGATGAGGTACGTGCTCGCGTTCCACAGGTACGACATGGTGAAGAGCGTGAAACCCGTGATCCAGGTCGAATAGCTCTCCCAGTAAGACCAGTGCAGGTGGTCCGGCAGCTTCTTGGGCGCCAGCGCGTACTTCTGCATGTTGTAGAAGCCGCCGCCGTGCACGGCCCATTGTTCGCCGCCCACGCCCTTGTCGAGCGATTCCTGGTCCTGCGGCTTCTCGAGGCTGTTGTCCAGCATCACGAAGTAGAAGGAGGCGCCGATCCAGGCGATGGCGGTGATGACGTGGACCCAGCGCAGCAGCAGGTTGGCCCAGTCGAGGTAATAGCTTTCCATGTGCTCTCTCTCAACCCAGTTGGCGCGTGGGGGCACCAAGGAGGGGTTTCAGCCTGCTCACCACCGCGGGCGCTGTAAGCAGAGAAAGTGCCGCGAACGCAGGCTCCATGAAGAAATGGGCCTCGCTCCGCTGCGGCTTGTTGTGGACCGAAAGTGTATACAGTTTTGGCAAGGACGGGGCTGTTTTTTAAGGCGTGATCGCCGGGAAAACCCTGTTCAGCCCAGCGATTGCAACAACTGTGCCGCCACCGCCACAGCGATCACCTCGGGCTCCTTGCCCGTGATGCCGGGCACGCCGATCGGGCAGGTGATGCGGGCCAGTTCGTCGGCCGTGAAGCCCCGCGCCTCGAGCCGGTGGCTGAAGGTGGCCCACTTGGTCTTGCTGCCGATCAGGCCGACGTAAGGCAGGTCGTTGCGCTCGCGCAGGCGCTTCAGGCAGGCGATGACGATGTCCAGGTCTTCGGCATGGCTGAAGCTCATGATGAGCACGCGGCTGCCCGGCGCCAGCGCGGCCACGGCGTCCTGCACGGGTTCTGAATGTTCGGTGTCGATCTGCGCGGGCAATTCGTCGGGGAAGACGCCGTCGCGGCTGTCGATCCAGCGCACCGCGAACGGCAACGCGGCCAGCAGCCGCGCCAGTGCCGCGCCCACGTGGCCGCCGCCGAACAGCGCCACGGGCTTGAGTTGCGCGACCAGTTCGCGCTGCAGCCTTGGCGCATCGGCGGCGGTGACGTGCTCGTACGACAGGAACATCACGCCGCCGCAGCACTGTCCCAGGCTCGGGCCCAGCGGGTAGCGCTGAATGCCATCGAAGGGCGCGCGTGTGCCCGCCAGCATTTCGCGTGCTTCTTTCGTGGCCTGGAATTCGAGTTGCCCGCCGCCGATGGTGGCCGTGAGCGCATCGGCCCACACCGCCATCCAGGTGCCGGCCTCGCGCGGCGCCGAGCCCTGCGTCGATTCGACGCGCACCAGCACCGCGTCTTCGTGACGAAGACGTGCCAGCAGTTGATCGACCGCACCGCTCATCGTTGTCGATACCTTCGGTTGCCTGGCCCATGAAGACTCACGGTATAAACCCGGCGATGAATCGCCAGCTTACGCCCCGCCGCCTTGCACTTGCCGCTTCCGTTCTTTCCGCCCTCTGGCTGGCCGGCTGCGGCAGCCCTGGCGCCGTGCCCGGCCAGTTGAGCAGTGCCTCCCCTTCCAGCGCATCCGGCCGGGTGCCCCGCGCCTCGAACGCCGCCACGGCGCGCGACTACCGCCGCGATGCAGCGCGCCATATCTACGAGATCAACCGCTCGCGCATCTACGGCGGGCAGCTGCCGCCCATGCTCTATGCGGTCGGCACGCTGCAGGTGAACCTGGATGCGGGCGGCAAGGTGGTCTCGATGCACTGGTTGCGCGCTCCCCAGCATGCGCCCGAAGTGATCGCCGAGATCGAGCGTGCCGTTCTGCAGGCCGCGCCCTTCCCCGCCGCCACCCGTCTCGGCGCGGTCACGTGGACCGACACCTGGCTGTGGGACAAGAGCGGGCGCTTCCAGCTCGACACCCTGACAGAGGGACAGCAACAAGGGGACTGACCTCAGGAGCCCCGGTACGTGGAGTAGCTCCACGGACTGACGAGCAGGGGCACGTGGTAGTGCTGGTCGGTGTGCGCCACGCCGAAGTCCAGCGACACCTTGTTCAGGAAGTTCGGCTCCGGCAGCTTGACGCCGCGGGCCTTGAAGTAACCCGCCACGTCGAACACCAGCCGGTAGGTGCCGGCCTTCAGTGAGTTGTTGTCGTACAGCGGTCCGTCGCTGCGGCCGTCCGAATTCAGCGTGAAGCGCTTCACCAGCGTCGCGGCGTCGCCGTCGGTGGTGTACAGCGCGACCTCCATGCCGGCTGCGGGGCCGCCATGCATCGTGTCCAGTACGTGAGTGCTCAGGCCCATGGGGCGCTCCTTGAAATGGGTGCGGGAAATTCCGGTGGACAAAAGTGTATACAGTTACCGGCTTTGGGTCTATCATGAAAAACATGGAGTCCTCCACCACCCGTTCGATCGTCGATGCCCTCACGAAGGCCATCGTCGAGCACCGGCTTCAGCCCGGCACCAAGCTGGCCGAGCAAAAGCTGGCCGATCATTTCGGCGTCTCGCGCACGCTGGTGCGCCAGGCGCTGTTCCAGCTGTCGCAGAACAAGCTCATACGCCTTGAACCCGCACGCGGCGCCTTCGTGGCCGCACCGGCCGTCGACGAAGCCAAGCAGGTGTTCGCCGTGCGCCGCATGCTCGAAGCCGAGATGACGCGCGAGTTCGTGCGCACCGTCACGCCCGCCAAGATCAAGGCGCTGAAGGAGCACGTTGCGCTCGAAAAATCCGCCGTGTCCGGCGAAGACATCTCGGGCCGCACCGAGCTGCTCGGCGATTTCCACGTGCGCATGGCCGAGCTCATGGGCAACCAGGTGCTGGCGCAGATCCTGGGCGAACTCATCTCGCGCTGCGCCCTCATCACGCTGATGTACCAGAGCGCCAGCGCGGCCGAGCACTCCAACGACGAGCACGCCGACATCGTGAAGGCGCTGGCCGCGCGCGACGAAGAGCGCGCCGTTCGCCTCATGACCGAACACCTGGAGCACGTCGAGGCCAATCTCACGTTCGACCGCAAGGTGCCCACCAACGACATCTCCCTCGCGCTGTCCTGATCCAAACCATGACCGTCTACGACACCACCCTGCCCTACCCGCGCGACCTCGTCGGCTACGGCCGCAACCCGCCCCACGCCCAATGGCCGGGCGGTGCGCGCGTCGCGGTGCAGTTCGTCCTCAACTACGAAGAAGGCGGCGAGAACGCCACGCTGCACGGCGACGCGGGCTCCGAGCAGTTCCTCTCCGAGATGTTCAACCCGGCGAGCTTTCCCGACCGGCACATCAGCATGGAAGGCATCTACGAGTACGGCTCGCGTGCCGGCGTATGGCGCATCCTTCGCGAGTTTGAAAAGCGCGGCCTGCCGCTCACCGTGTTCGGCGTGGGCATGGCGCTTGAGCGCTACCCCGAGCTGACCGCCGCCTTCAAGGAGCTGGGCCACGAGATCGCCTGCCACGGCTGGCGCTGGATCCACTACCAGAACCTCGACGAAGCCACCGAGCGCGAACACATGCGCCTGGGCATGGAAGCGATTGAAAAGCTCACCGGCGAACGTGCCCTGGGCTGGTACACCGGCCGCGACAGCCCGCGCACGCGCCGCCTCGTGGCCGACTACGGCGGCTTCGAATACGACAGCGACTACTACGGCGACGACCTGCCCTTCTGGATGAAGGTGCAAAAGACCGACGGCACCGTGGTGCCTCAGCTCATCGTGCCCTACACACTCGACTGCAACGACATGCGCTTCGCGCTGCCGCAGGGCTACTCGCACGCCGACCCATTCTTCCAGTACATGAAAGACACCTTCGACGCGCTGTATGCCGAAGGCGACCCGAACGGCGACAACAGCCCGAAGATGATGAGCATCGGCATGCACTGCCGCCTGCTCGGGCGGCCGGGCCGCATCACGGCGCTGCAGCGTTTTCTCGATCACATCGCACAACACGACCGCGTGTGGGTCTGCCGGCGCCTCGACATCGCGCGCCACTGGAAGCAGGCGCACCCCTTCGAAACCGGAGCTATTGCCGGAGCCGCATCATGAGCCTCACCATCGCCCAACTCAACGCCGCGGTGCCGGCCGCAGCCGTCGCGCTGCTCGACGGCATCTATGAGCACTCGCCCTGGATCCCTCAGCGCGCCCTGGCCGCACGCCCGTTCCGCTCGCTCGCGCATCTCAAGCATGCGCTCGTGCAGGCGCTGGCCGCTTCGTCGGCCGACGAGCAGATCGGCCTGATCCGCGCCCACCCCGAACTCGCCGGCAAGGCCATGGTCAGCAAGACGCTGACGGCCGAATCGACCAACGAGCAGAGCAAGGCCGGCCTGACCGACTGCACGCCCGAGGAGTTCGCAAAGATCCAGCAGCTCAACGCCGACTACAACGCGAAGTTCGGCTTCCCGTTCATCCTCGCGGTGCGCGGCCCGCGCGGCACGGGGCTGCCCAAGCGCGAGATCATCGACACCTTCGCGCGCCGGCTGTACAACCACCCCGACTTCGAACTCGGCGAGGCGCTGCGCAACATCCATCGCATCGCGGAGATTCGCCTCGACGACAAGTTCGCCGCCGACGTCACGCTCGGCAACGACGTGTGGGACTGGCAGGAGCAGCTCTCGGTACACACCGACCCGGGCTATGCCGAGAAGGGCCAGCTCACCGTCACCTACCTGACCGATGCGCACCGCGCCTGCGCCGCGCAGATCAGCGCGCTGATGCGCGACGTGGGCTTCGACTCGGTGCACATCGACGCGGTCGGCAACGTGGTCGGCCGCTACGAAGGCTCGACACCCGGCGCCAAGACCCTGCTCACCGGCTCGCACTACGACACCGTGCGCAACGGCGGCAAGTACGACGGCCGCCTGGGCATCTTCGTGCCGATGGCCTGCGTGCGCGAACTCAAGCGGCAGAACAAGCGCCTGCCCTTCGCCTTCGAGGTGGTGGGCTTCGCCGAGGAAGAAGGTCAGCGCTACAAGGCGACCTTCCTCGGCTCGGGCGCGCTCATCGGCCACTTCGACCAGCGCTGGCTCGACCAGAAGGACGCCGACGGCGTCACCATGCGCGAGGCCATGCAGCACGCAGGCCTGAAGCAGGAAGACATCCCGAAGATCCAACGCGACCCGGCACGCTACCTCGGCTTCGTCGAAGTGCACATCGAACAGGGCCCGGTGCTCACCGAGCTCGACCTGCCGCTGGGCATCGTCACCTCCATCAACGGCAGCGTGCGCTACGTGGGCGAAGTGATCGGCATGGCCAGTCACGCCGGCACCACGCCCATGGACCGCCGCCGCGACGCCGCGGCCGCCGTGGCCGAGCTGATCCTCTACACCGAGCAGCGCGCCGCAAAAGACGGCGACTCGGTCGGCACCGTCGGCATGCTCGAAGTGCCCAGCGGCTCGATCAACGTGGTGCCGGGCCGCTGCAAGTTCAGCCTCGACCTGCGCGCGCCCAACAACGCGCAGCGCGACGCGCTGGCCACCGACGTGGTCAACGCGCTGAAAGACATCTGCGAGCGCCGCGGCGTGCGCTACGAGCTCGAAGAAACCATGCGCGCCTCCGCCGCGCCCAGCGCGCCCGCCTGGCAGCAGCGTTGGGAAAAGGCCGTCGATGCGCTGGGCATTCCGCTCTTCCGCATGCCCAGCGGCGCCGGCCACGACGCGATGAAGCTGCACGAGGTGATGCCGCAGGCCATGCTGTTCGTGCGCGGCATCAACTCGGGCATCAGCCACAACCCGCTCGAATCGAGCACCAACGACGACATCCAGCTCGCAGTGCAGGCCTTCCAACTGCTTCTGGAAAACCTCGCCGCCGAACAAGCCCACTGATTCACAGAAGAACAACCATGACCGACTACGCCAAGCTCGACGCCTGGATCGACGCCCACTTCGACGAGGAAGTGCAATTCCTGCAGCAACTGGTGCAGGTGCCCACAGACACGCCACCGGGCAACAACGCGCCGCACGCCGAGCGCACAGCCGAGCTGCTGAAAGACTTCGGCCTCGATGCCGAGAAGCACGCCGTGCCCGCGCAGGAAGTGAAGGACTACGGCCTCGAATCGATCACCAACCTGATCGTGCGCCGCAAGTACGGCAACGAAGGCCTGACGGTCGCGCTCAATGCCCACGGCGACGTGGTGCCCCCGGGCGAAGGCTGGACACACGACCCGTATGGCGGCGAAATCGTCGATGGCAGCCTCTACGGCCGTGCCGCTGCCGTCAGCAAGAGCGACTTCGCCAGCTTCACCTTCGCACTGCGCGCGCTCGAAGCGGTGGCCAAGCCCACCAAGGGCAGCGTCGAGCTGCACTTCACCTACGACGAAGAGTTCGGCGGCATCCTCGGCCCGGGCTGGCTGCTGGAGAGGGGCCTGACCAAGCCCGACCTGATGATCGCGGCCGGCTTCAGCTACGAAGTGGTCACCGCGCACAACGGCTGCCTGCAGATGGAAGTGACGGTGCACGGCAAGATGGCCCACGCCGCCGTGCCGGCCACCGGCATCGACGCTCTGCAAGGCGCCGTGAAGATCCTCAACGCGCTGTATGCGCAGAACACGCTCTACCAGCAGGTCACGTCGAAGGTCGAGGGCATCACGCACCCGTACCTCAACGTCGGCCGCATCGAGGGCGGCACCAACACCAACGTGGTGCCCGGCAAGGTCGTGTTCAAGCTCGACCGCCGCATGATCCCCGAAGAGAACCCGGTCGAGGTCGAAGCCGCGATCCGCAAGGTGATTGCCGATGCCGCCGCCGAGAGCGCGGGCATCACCGTCGAAATCAAGCGCCTGCTGCTCGCCAATTCGATGAAGCCGCTGGCCGGCAACAAGCCGCTGGTCGATGCGATCCAGAAGCACGGCGGCGAACTGTTCGGTGAGCCCATCAAGGCCATGGGCACGCCGCTGTACACCGATGTGCGCCTGTACGTCGAAGCCGGCATTCCAGGCGTGATCTACGGCGCCGGCCCGCGCACGGTGCTCGAATCGCACGCCAAGCGCAGCGACGAGCGCGTGGTGCTCGAAGACCTGCGCCGCGCCACCAAGGTGATCGCGCGCACGCTCAGCGACCTGCTGGCCTGATTGGGCTGCGCGGTAGCGCAGCCGGCTCAGACGACCTTGACGGCCACGGGCGCCGAGCGCGCCGCGGCCCACGCCATCACATCGGGCAGCGGCGCGGGCCGCGCCAGGTGATAGCCCTGCACCAGCCGGCAGCCCATCGCGTGCAGGGCATCCAGCTCGTCCTGCGTTTCCACGCCTTCGGCAACCACCTGGATGTTCAGCGAGCGGCCGAGCTGGACGATGGCGTCCACCAGCACCACGTTGCCCGGCGAGGACGACAGGTCGAGGATGAAGCTGCGGTCGATCTTCACCTGCCGCACGTACTCGCTGCGCAGCGACGCCAGCGACGAATAACCCACGCCGAAGTCGTCGACCACGATTGCCACGCCCGCGGCCGACAGCGCGCTCAGCCGGCTGCGCGTGGCATGGGTGTCGAGCGCCACCTCTTCCGTGATCTCGATCTGCAGCCGGCGCGGTGCCACGCCGCGCGTCTTCAGCATGCCGAGCACGATGTCGTCGACCGCCAGCTGCGCCATCTCGCGCGGCGAGACATTGATGGCAACCGGCACGGCGGCCAGGCTGGAGCCTGCGGCCTCGAACTGGCGCATGCCCAGGCAGACCTCGTCGACCAGATGCCGCAGCAGCGGCTCGGCCACGCCGGTGCTCGCTGCAGCGTAGATCACCTCTTCGGGGGCAATGTGGCCGTGGCGCGGATGGTTCCAGCGCATCAATGCCTCGAGGCTGTGAACTTCCCGGCCGTCGCTGTTCATGATCGGCTGGTACCACACGCCGATGTCGCGCGCCTCGATGGCATGGAGCAGGTCGCGCTCCACGTCCCGGCGCGTGGCCAGCCGCTGGTTGAGCGCCTTGTCGAAGACCTGGTAGCGGTTGCGCCCGGTGCGCTTGGCCTCGTAGACGGCCTCGTCGGCAAAGCTGATCATGTCGGCGATCTCGGCATCGCCCGAGACGGAGATGCCGATGCTCACGCCCAGGTGGCCGCCGTAGTGCGCCGTGGCGAATGAGATCGAACGGATCAGCGCCTGCGCGATGGCCGTAGGTGCCTGCCGCTCGTCCTGCAGGCTGTAGAGCACCGCGAATTCGTCGCCGCCCCAGCGGCCGAGCACGGCCTGCATGTCGGCGGTCTCCCGCTGCAGCCAGCGTGCCACGTCCTGCAGCACGCGGTCGCCGACCTTGTGGCCGAAGGCGTCGTTCACCGCCTTGAAGCCGTCGAGGTCCAGCAGCAGCAGGCCGTGCTGGCGGCCGCCGGGTGCGGCGATGTGCAGCGTCGCCGCCTCGGTGAAGCCTTCGCGGTTGAGCAGGCCCGTGAGCGAATCGTGCGAGGCCCGGAAGGCCAACTGCTGCGTGGCGTCCAGCGACAGCGCGTGCACCAGCCGCAGCTGCGCGGCCATGGCTGTGGCTTCGTTGCGCAGGCGGCTTCCTTCGCGAAAGGTCCTGTCGCTCTGCAGCGCACCGCGCACCAGTGCCGCGAGGTACAGCAGCACCATCGCCGCCAGGCTCAGGTTGTCGAAGCCGCCTGCATAAACAAGGCAACCCACCACCGACAGCAGCGCCGGCGTGATGAAGCTGACGGGAACGAGCGCATAGGCAATGCCATAGGTGACAGCCCCCGCGCAGATGCCGCACACCACCGTGAGATAGAACACCGCATGCGGCGATGAGTAGCCGTCGCACAGAAACGGAATGAGGGCCCACACACATCCCGACACCGCAGCCATGACCGCAGCGATGCGCAGGTGCCATTCGACCGGGCGACCATTTGGCGAGGTCAGGACGTCACTGCCGGGCTCGGCGCCGGGCGACGGCGCGAACGGCCAGCGGCAGATGTAGCTGCGCAGTCCGTTCACCATGAGCGACAGCAGCAGCCAGCTCATCCCTTCGAACGCGCGGCCGGCATTGAGGGCGACCAGCGCCGCAGTGAAGCTCAGCAGCACGCTGATCGGAATGGCCGAGAGAACGCTGCGGCGCACCGTCACGAGCTGATCGGTGCGCACCATGCGCGACAGCACTTCATCGTCGATGGATGCGGTGGGCAGGGGGACGGGCGCGCTGGGGATCATGGAAGGGGCACAGTTTATAGAGGGCAAGCCCTCCAGCGGCCCGGTTGCGGGCGCGAAAACAACGAACTTTCGTTCTGCTTTCATCGAAGCGTCATGGCGCCATTCGAGACTCGGCGACTTCCTTCGACACGCGCACTTCAGGTGCGCGTCACTTTTTTCAGACCGCCATGTTCATTCTTCCGACCGCCCTCTCGACGCCTCTCCCGTTCCGCCGCACGCTGTTTTCCACCCTCGCCATCGGCACGCTCATGCTGGCCGGCTGTGGCGGCGGAGACTCCAGCGGCCCGGCCTTCTTCCCCGTGACGCCCAGCACCCCGGCAGCCGTCGCGCCCGTGCCCGCCCCCGCTCCCGCAGCCGATCCAGGCCCGTCCGCACCGCCCGGCCGCTGGACCGTTGGCGACATGCACATCCACACGATGCAGTCGGACGACACGCAGCAGATTTCCACGCTCGACCAGGTGCTGGCCAAGGCCTTCGACCAGTTCGGGCTCGACTGGGCGGCGCTGTCCGACCACCTGCGCCTGTCTTCCTATGACAACAACGGCACCAAGCTGCCGGCGCAGATTCCGTTCTCGGAAGGCATGGCCAAGTACCAGGTGCCGCGCATCAAGGCGCTGCAGGCCGGTGGCAAGTACGCCGACAAGACGATCTTCGCGTCCTTCGAATGGGACATGCCCTCGCATGACCACGGCAACGTCGGCATCCTGACCGACAACCCCATGTCGGACGCAGCGCTCAAGGCCGCGAGCCAGTTCGAATACCTCTTCACCAACCGCGCCGCCGCGCTCTTCCCGGCCGGCGACGTCACCGCCTGGGGCCCGAAGGCCGGCGTCAACTACGACACGCACGCCGAGACGCTCGCGGCAATCGCCTGGCTCAAGAAGAACTACCCCGACACCAGCTACCTGCAGATCAACCATCCTTCGCGCAACTCCGGCAAGTACACCATCGCCCAGCTGCGCGAGATGAACGACCTCGCGCCGAACATCGTGTTCTCGCTCGAAGGCATGGTCGGCAACCAGATGGAGCCCGACCGTGGCGGCTACACCAGCGCCTACATCCCGGCCAACCTGCCCTCGCGCACCTACGGCGGCGTCGATTACCTCGTCGCCAAGCTTGGCGGCACCTGGGACGCGCTGCTGTCCGAAGGCCGCCACATCTGGAACGTGGCCGACTCCGACTACCACTTCACTACCTCGCAAGGCCAGTACAGCAGCGGCTACGCGCCGGGCGAATACGCGAAGAACCACCTGTGGGGCGATGTCAAGGACCCGAAGTCGCTGCTCTCGGCCCTGCGCTCGGGCAAGCTCTTCGCGGTGAACGGCGGCCTGATCAACGCGCTCGACTTCAAGGTGCAAAGCGCCAAGGGCGCCGGCGAGATGGGCTCGGACGTGGCGGCCAAGGCAGGTGAAGACCTGAAGATCACCATCCGCTTCAAGAGCCCCGAGCGCAACAACTTCGAGTACCAGCTCGGCAGCGGCAACTTCGCCAACGTGAAGCCGGTGGTCGACCACATCGACCTGATCGCCGGCGACGTGACCGGCCCCGAGCTGGCGGGCACGCCGGGCTACGCGCGCGACACCAACCCGTCGACGCGCGTGCTCAAGCGCTTTACCCGCAACGACTGGAAGCTCGACGCCGACGGCTACTTCTCGGTGAGCTACACGGTGAAGGCCGGCAACAACCAGTATTTCCGCCTGCGCGGCACCAACCTGGGAACCGACGTGCCCAACGAAACCGCCGCCGGCGAGCCCTTGCCCGACGCGCAGACCACGGGTACCGACAACGTGGCGCGCTTCAATGCGATCAACGTGCGCAACTACAGCGACCTGTGGTTCTACTCGAACCCCGTGTTCGTGAAGGTCGCAGCGCTCTAACAAGCGAGCCGGAGCCCGCCCGCATCGATCAGTTCTTCGCGGCGCGCACCTCCGGCATCGCCGACGAGTGGTGATGCGCGATCAGCCACTGCCCGTTCACCCATTCGTAGACATAGGTGTAGCGGGCATGCACCGTGCCGCCATCCTTGAAGCGGAAGGTGTAGGTGCCGACGTCCTGCGCCACGTTGCAGCCGATCTTGACGATGCGCTTGTCGATCGTGCCCTGCGGCTCGCTCTTGAGGAACTTCACGAAGTAGTCGCGGATCTCCGCCGGGTTGGTGCGCGGCTGGTTCGACACGGTCGCCAGCAGCACGCCGTCGGGTGCGTAGTTGGCGACCACCTTGTCGGGGTCCAGCGTGCGCAGCGAGTTGTTCCAGCGGTCGAACAGCGCGCCGATCTGCGCTTCATCGGTCGCCACGCAGGCAACTGCTGCACCCGCCCCCTGGGCCAGCGCACCGGTGGCAAGAGTGAGAGAAAGAACGCCGAGGGCGGCACTGGTGACGAGACTTTTCTTCACGGAGATTCCTTGTTGTGAAAGTGTTGAAGCACCGGTGTCTGCCGGCGCTGCACCGCATTCGCGAGGCAGGAATCAAGTCTCTGGCGCAGAGATGAACACGACCCGTGCCGGGCCATGAACACAGGTTGAAGCGCAGATGAACAATGGATGAACGCGCACGCACCCGTCGTGTGCCCGGGCGCTCAGGCCTCGAGCGCGTCGAGTCGGTAGCCGAAGCCGCGCACGGTCTTGAGTAGCGCGAGCGGGTGGCCCTCGTCGATCTTGGCCCTGAGGCGGCGCACGTAGACGTCGACCACATTGGTCAGCGGGTCCTCATTGGTGCCCCACACGTTCGAGAGGATGCGCTCGCGGCTGTAGACGCGGCCGGGTGCGCTCATCAGCAGCTCCAGGAACGCCAGCTCCTTCGCCGTCAGTGCAATCGGCTGTCCGGCCCGCGTGACCTGCATGCGTTCGCGGTCCAGCACCAGGTCGGCCACCTGCAGGCTGCTCGCCTTCACGCGCTGCTCGCGTCCGCGCCGCAGCAGCGCCTCGATGCGCGCGAGCAGTTCCTCGAAGGCGAAGGGCTTGGTCAGATAGTCGTCAGCGCCCAGCCGCAGGCCGTTGACCTTGTCCTCCAGCGAGTTCATGGCCGTGAGCATCAGCACGGGCACGTGGTGGCCTTCGGCGCGCATCGTCTGGCACAGCTCCAGGCCGCTGATGCCGGGCAGCATCAGGTCGAGGATGAGCAGCGCCGGCTCGCCGCCGCGCGCCAGCGCCAGGCCCTCGGTGCCGGTGCGCGCCAGCTGCACGCCATAGCCTTCGGCGCGCAGGCCACGCTGCAGAAAGTCGGCCACGCGCGGGTCGTCTTCGACCACGAGGATGTTGTTCATGCGACCTCCGGCGTAGTGGGGGCAACTGCGCCGTCGAAGCGCGGCAGCCTGATGCGGACCGTCGTGCCCACGAACGGCTCGCTGTCGATGTCGATGCGGCCTTCGTGCGCGGTAACGATGGCCTGTGCGATCGACAGGCCGATGCCGGTGCCGTCGACCCGATGCGCCCGCGCGCGCTGGCCGCGCGTGAAGCGCTGGAACACCGTGGGCAGCTCGTCGGCGTCGATGCCGATGCCCTTGTCGCGCACCGCGATCTCCGCGCACCCGTCGACTTCACGCCAGCCGATGCGGACCTCGCCGCCCGAGCGCGAATAGCGCACCGCGTTGTCGAGCACGATCACCAAGGCCTGGCGCAGCCGGTCGGCATCGGCATGCACGTAAAGCATGTCCGACTGCGCGTCTTGCGAGCTATCGAGGCGAACCCCCACGCCGTGCAGCGCACCCAGCGCCTCGGCCTGCTCGGTGGCATCGCCGACCAGCAGGCCGAGGTCCACCTGGTCCTGCCGCATGACGAGCTGGTCGGCCTCGGCGCGTGCGATCAGCATCAGGTCGTCGATCACGCGCGCGAGCTGCTCCACGCCGCCGACGATGCGCGACAGCGTCTCCTTGTATTCGGCCAGCGGCTTGTCGGTGCCGCGCAGCGCTATCTCGGCCTCCCCGCGGATGGCGGTGGCCGGCGTGCGCAGCTCGTGGCTCAGGTCGGCGAACAACTGGCGGCGGCGCTGGTCGATGTTCTGCAGCGTGACGTGCGCGGTCTGCAACTCGGCCGTGCGCGCGTCCACCGCTTCTTCGAGCTTGTGCCGCGCAGCTTCGGCATCACTTCGGCGCTGCTGCAGTTCGGCGGCCATGGCGTTGAAGTTCTCGGCCACCTGGCCGAATTCATCGCCCGAGCCAACCGCCATGCGATGGTCCATCTGGCCCGCCTGCAAGGCCTGCGTGCCGGTCAGCAGGCTGGCAATGGGTGCCTGCAGCCGCCGGTTCAGGCGAATGGCGAGCAGCACCGCCGCTGCCAGCGTCAGCACCGCCAGGCCGATGGCCTGCAGGCGCAGCACCTCGATGGCGTGCTCGGTGGCCAAGCGTGCAGCCGGCACCGCCTGCTTCTGGCGCTCGATCGCGCCGTTGACGAGTTCGCGCAGGTCGCGCCCGCGCGTCACGTCGAACACCTGATTGATCTGCTGCCACACCGATGAAAACTCCGCGCCCGGCTGCAGCGGCGCAAGCTGCAGCAGGCGATCCTGGACCGCGGCGATGTTGGCATCGAGCAGGTCGATGCTGGCCGCCAGCTGGGTCACCGCTTCGGGCACCTGCGTGCCCCGCGCCGAGGTCACGGTGGTCCACCAGGCCAGGTCGCGCTGCGTCAGGTCCCGCAGGCTGGCTGCGCTGGAGCGCATGCCGGCCAGCCAGCGGTCGCGCGACTCGATCGGTGCGTCGCCGTTCATCAGCCGCTGCGAGGCCCAGACCCGCAATCGCTGCTTGTTGGCGGACAGCTCCAGCAGGTCGGACTGGATGTCGCTCGCCAGCCGGCTGTGCTGCGCATAGAAGGTGACGCGCTCGGAGCCCAGGTAGATGAAGGCTGCCTGCACGCAGACCAGCGCGACGAGCGCCGCAAAGGCCAGCGAAAGCCGCGAACGGAATTTGATGGAAGGCATCGATCGGTGCGAGGCGCATACCTGCTTTGAAGGGTGCGAAGAATAGCCCATGCCCGTTGGACGGCCGGACATCCATCACTTCTGTTGAAGCTCGATTGACCCGAGCATCGATGTTTGCGATGCTCCAGGCGTGATCAACGAACTCAAGACCTTCATTGCGGTGTGCAAGCTCGGCACCTTCGCGGCAGCCGGCGACCGCATCGGCCTCACGCAATCGGCAGTGAGCAGCCAGATGAAGCGGCTCGAAGAGGCCCTGGGCTTCGAGCTGTTCGACCGGACGGGCCGATCAGCCACCTTGAACGTCGCGGGCCAGACGACCTTGCCGCGGGCGGAAGAAATCTGCGCCCTGTTCGCCAAGCTCGGCGAACTCCCTCACGACGACGCCACCCGGGGGCTCCTTCGCATCGGCTCGATTGCCTCGGCGCAACCTACGCTGCTGGCGCGTGCGCTCGAGCAGCTGCGCAAATCATTTCCCCTTGTGCGCGTGCATGTGTCGCCCGGCGTTTCGATGCGTCTGATGGACGACCTGGACGCCGGCAAGATCGATGCGGCCGTGATCATCCGCCCGCCCTTCGGAATGCCTCCCGACCTGACGTGGCAGGCGCTGGTGCAGGAGCCCTTTGTGCTGGTCGTGCCCAAGGCCGTGCCCGCAACGAAGAACTGGCGGGCGCTGATCCAGGAACAGCCGTTCCTTCGCTACGACAGGGCTTCGTTCGGGGGACGGATGGTCGAGGCGTTTCTGCGCAGGGAAGGCCTTTCGGTCAACGACGCCATCGAGATCGACGAGATCCCCGGGTTGATCCACCTAGCCTCCAGAGGGCTAGGCGTGGCGCTTGTCCCGCTGGTCGAGGCGCATCTTCCGATGCCTGCGGGGGTGCGCATCGTCTCACTGGGCGAGTTCACTTTCCATCGCGAGATCGGCCTGCTCCATCGCAAGCCCCGGGCCAGTCCGCCCGTGGTGGCGCACTTCGCCCAATGCCTGCGCGATGCGGCTGAAGCGACGGCACCGACTCGCCGGCGTTCGGCGTAATGCCGACTCAGCCCCTCAATCGCCCGGTATGTGGGGCGGATTCAGCACCACGGGCTTCGCCGACTTCTTGCGCATGCGGATGTTGAGCATTTCCACGCTCAGCGAGAAAGCCATTGCGAAGTACACGTAGCCCTTGGGCACGTGATGCTCGAAGCCTTCGGCAACCAGCACGACACCCACCACCACCAGGAAGGACAGCGCCAGCATCTTGATGGTGGGATGGTTGGAGACGAAGCGGCCGATCGGCCCTGCAAACAGCATCATGAGCAGTACCGAGGCGATCACCGCCGCGATCATGACGCGCACGTCGTCCACCATGCCGACCGCGGTGATGATCGAGTCGAGCGAGAACACCAGGTCGATGATCATGATCTGCAGGATCACCGAGGCGAAGGTCGCCTTCGCCGTGCTCTGCTTGTGCTCGTGTTCGCCCTCCAGCGACTGGTGAACCTCGCTCGTGCTCTTCCAGATCAGGAACAGCCCGCCGAGGATCAGGATCAGGTCGCGGCCCGAAATCTCCTGGCCGAACACCACGAAGAGCGGCTTCACCAGCCCGACGATCCATGCGAGCACCAGCAGCAGGCCGATGCGCATGAACATGGCCATGAAAAGACCGATGCGCCGCGCGAACTCCCGCTGGGCCAGCGGCAGCTTGTCGACCAGGATCGAGATGAAGATGATGTTGTCGATCCCGAGCACCAGCTCCAGCGCGGTCAGCGTGGCGAAGGCAATCCAGACCTGGGGATCGGAGAGAAGTTGGAGCATGAGGCGACCCGTTTGCAGCAAAAACGCGGTCGCATCTTAAAGCTCGAGCCGCAAGGGCCCGTGTCAGCGTGCGAAGAGCGAGCTCAGGTCGGCGAACGACTTCATCTCGATGGCGTTGCCGGAAGGGTCCAGAAAGAACATCGTCGCCTGTTCGCCCGGCTCGCCCTTGAAGCGGATGTAGGGCTCGATGACGAACTTGGTCTGGCGGGCAATGAGCTTGTCGGCCATGGCCTGCCATTGGTCCATGGGAACGATCGCGCCAAAGTGCCGCACCGGCACGTCGTGACCGTCGACCGAACTGCTCTGGTGGTGGCCGCATTCGTCGGGCGCCAGGTGCGCCACGATCTGATGGCCGTAGAAATCGAAGTCCACCCATTCAGGCGCGCTGCGGCCTTCGGGGCACCCCAGCAGTTCGCCGTAGAACGCGCGCGCCTCGGCGATGTCGCGTACCGGAAAGGCCAGGTGGAAGGGGATGCGGGTGGTTGTGTTGCTCATGGTTCTTGCCATCGGAAGTGGGGGTTGGACGGGACTCTAAGCAGCGCCCCTCACAACTGAAAGCGATATATTTTTTCTCTGAGCCACACAGATTTCGATCAGTCAATGAGATCGAGAGCGACAGAAACGGCCGGCTCCCCCGATGCGATCCGCGCGACCGTCGGGATGTGAAAACCTCATGGCGACGGGCTGAGCGAGGGCGCCTGGTCCGACCTGCAGTTTGTCGGCCAACCTGCGCCGGTCCAGTTCACCGTGCAATTCGCGCCACGGTCAACCACCTGGCATAGGCCTTCTGTCCTTTCGGCGCCCGTTACCGAATAGGCTCCATCTCGTTCGCTGATAACCGCTTCAGCCTGCTCCTTCGTGAAGCCAAATGCACCGGGAGCTCCATTCGCGACGCGGGCCGTCAAGTTGCACGCCAGCAGAGTAATGGAGTGCAGGGCAACGCCAGCGCTCAGACGCCCCGACACCTCGGATATTTTCAGCACGTCGCGGCTCGAAGGGAAATCCAGCGCCACGTCGGTGCGGCCTGTACGCCGCACTGTCGTGTTCGCCGCGTTGGAGAACACCCGGATGAACCCCAGAGCCTCATCGTCCTGCATGACCCTGATGATCGGGGGATCCTTTCTCGGCATCACGATTTCTCCCGGGCTTTCGCTCTGCTGCTTGCGCAACCACGTCCAGCCACTCACCGGCGATGTGTTGAAAGCGTAGGCGATCTTCACGTCCTCGCTCATGTATGCGGCCAGCTGCGCCATGCTGCCCCCCAAGGAATGCCCAGCCGTGTAGATCTCGACATTCGGGGCGTCTTTCTTCAATTTTCTGACGATCTCTTTCAATCCGATCCGGACCTGCACGAACTGCTGTGGTTCGAGATTCAGCGCCATCGCCAGATTCGCTTCCCAATCGGGCAACAACTGGCCGCTGTAGTTCTCCGTACCGCGAAAGACAATGAACGCTTGTGTGATCGGCCCGTCGGGCAGGCGATAAACGAAGGTCTCGTAGTACAGGCCTCCCACGGCTTTGCAGCCGACCCCCGAGTGCTCCCATGACTCCCATTTGCCGGCACCGGCGGACGGGACCCTCTTCAGCCGCTCCAGCGGATGCAGATCCGGCCTGTAGGCGCAGTCGCCCCGGCTTGCCTCAGGCGCATACCGTCGGTAGACCACTTTGCTCAGCACTGCAGGCCACGCCATCTGGCCGAGCACTTCGGCCGCGGAGGTTGCCTGGGCCACTTCCTGGGGCGTCCACGGCTTGCTTATTGCAACGGCGGACGGCGAACTGTCTATCGTCGGTTTCTGAACCCGATCGACCCTTGCTCCCTCGAGCGAGCGGCTGGCAGCGGAGATCACCGCGCTGTAGCAGTCGGACGCGTCGGTATCCCGGTAGCGATGGTCCAGAACGTGCCGCTTTTCCGGTGAGGAGCCATTGCGGCACTCTTCCACCTCACGCCTCATCTCCTCGGCCATCTCGGCGCGGTACAGCTTCGCCTCGCGGTTGACGGAATAGAGACCACAGCCTCCCGATGCGGCGCAGCAAAGCAGCACCGCCATGCACCGGGCGGCACGCCCCCAGTTTTCTCTTTGCATCTCCACCTCCAAATGTTTGCCGCAGCATAGCGGCGCGCTACGCACGCCACGGGGTTCATCCCGCAACGTCGGCAGCGCATCAGGGAATCTACGGATATATGATTCCCCGAATGGTCTTGATTGAGTGCATTTTTTGTATACAAATAACGCATCCGAAAAGCAGGTACTCAATCCACCCCACTCGCACGAGGAAAAGACCATGAGCACAGTCGTCAGCCAGGCCCCCGCGGGGGCAAGCGAAGCCGGCCTTGCGCCGCACGCGGAATCGAACGCCGTCATCAAGCCCGGCTACCACCCGCGCCTGACCAACGAAGACCTCGCTCCGCTGAAGAAGCAGACCTGGGGCCAATACAACATCTTTGCCTTCTGGATGTCCGACGTGCACAGCGTGGGCGGCTACATCACGGCCGGCAGCCTGTTCGCACTGGGCCTGTCGAGCTGGCAGGTGCTGGTGTCGCTGCTGGTGGGCATCGTGATCGTGCAGTTCTTCTGCAACCTGGTGGCCAAGCCCAGCCAGATGACGGGCGTGCCCTACCCCGTGGTTTGCCGCGCGCCCTTCGGCGTGCTGGGCGCGAACATTCCGGCCATCATCCGTGGGCTGATCGCGGTGGCCTGGTACGGCGTGCAGACGTATCTCGCGTCGGCCGCCTTCATGGTGCTGGCGCTGCACATGGCCCCGGGCCTCGCGCCATATGCCGATGTCACGCAGTACGGCTTCGTCGGCCTCTCGGCGCTTGGCTGGGTCGCGTTCATGGTTATGTGGGTGCTGCAGGCCTTCGTGTTCTGGCGCGGCATGGACGCCATCCGCAAGTTCATCGACTGGGCCGGCCCGGCGGTGTACGTGGTGATGGCCGTGCTCTGCGGCTGGCTGGTGTGGAAGGCCGGCTGGAGCAAGATCGACCTGAACCTGGGCGGCATCAAGTTCCAGGGCTGGGACGCGCTGCCCGTGATGCTCTCGGCCATTGCGCTGGTGGTGAGCTACTTCAGCGGCCCGATGCTCAACTTCGGCGACTTCTCGCGCTACGGCAAAAGCTTCGACGCGGTGAAAAAGGGCAACTTCTGGGGCCTGCCGGTGAACTTCGTGTTCTTCTCGCTGCTGACGGTCATCACCACGGCCGCCACGCTGCCCGTGTTTGGTGAACTCATCACCGATCCGGTGCACACCGTGGGCAAGATCGACAGCACCACCGCCGTGGTGCTGGGCGCGCTGACCTTCATGATCGCCACCATCGGCATCAACATCGTGGCCAACTTCGTCTCGCCGGCCTTCGATTTCTCGAACGTGGCGCCGCAGCACATCAGCTGGCGCACGGGCGGCATGATCGCCGCGGTGGGCTCGGTGTTTCTCACGCCGTGGAACCTCTACAACAGCCCCGAGGTCATTCACTACACGCTCGACGTGCTGGGTTCGTTCATCGGCCCGCTGTTCGGCATCCTGATTGCCGATTACTACATCGTGCGCAAGCAGCGCATCGACGTGGACGCGCTCTACACCATGAGCCCCAAGGGCGAATACTGGTACAGCGGCGGCTACAACCCGAAGGCGATCCAGGCGCTGGTACCGTCGGCTCTCGTGCCGATCCTGTGCGTGATGGTGCCGGCGCTGCGCGGTGGCGCCAACTATGCTTGGTTCATCGGCATGGGCCTGGGCTTCGTCCTCTATGCCCTGCTGAACCGCAACAGCAAGACTTGAACTGAAAGAGAAAGAAAGGGCCGCGCCGTGCGCATCAAGATCATCAATCCCAACACCACCTGGAGCATGACCGAGAAGATCGGCGCCTGCGCCCGCGCGGTGGCGCACGCCGGCACCGAGATCGTGGCCGTGAGCCCGGCCATGGGGCCGGTCTCCATCGAGAGTCACTACGACGAGGCGCTGGCCGTGCCGGGCTTGCTGCAGGAGATCGCTTCGGGCGAGCGCGACGGCATCGACGGCTACGTGATCGCCTGCTTCGGCGACCCGGGCCTGAAGGCCGCGCGCGAGCTGGCACGCGGCCCCGTGGTAGGCATCGCCGAAGCGGCGATGCACCTGGCCAGCATGATCGGCAGCCGCTTCAGCGTGGTGACCACGCTGGGCCGCACCATGGGCCAGGCCTGGCACCTGGCCGAGATCTACGGCATGGAGCGCTTCTGCGCCAACGTGCGCGCCTGCGAACTGCCCGTGCTCGAACTGGAAGAGCCCGGCTCGGGTGCGCGGGAACGCATCGTCGACGAGTGCCGGCGCGCGCTCGAAGAAGACGGCTCCGACTGCATCGTGCTCGGCTGTGCCGGCATGACCGACCTGTGCGCGCACATCGAGCAGGTGCTCGGCGTGCCCGTGATCGATGGCGTGGCCGCGGGCACCAAGCTGATCGAATCGCTCGTTGCCCTGAAGCTGCGCACCAGCAAGCACGGAGAGCTGGCAAAGCCCCTGCCCAAGCCCATCATTGGTGCACTCGAGGGCTTCACTCTCCCGCGCTAGGCCACAATCCGCGCATGCCTCGCGCCAGTTCCAAACCCTCCGCTTCCCCCGCCACCGCCGTTCCGGTCGAGAACGGCGTGGCTGCAGCCGACAAGAACAGCTCCATCGAAAGCATCGCCAACGACATCGCCACCGCGATCGTCGAGAAGCGCCTGCCGCCCGGCACCTGGCTGCGCGAAGAAGCGCTGGGCCGGGTGTATTCGGTGAGCCGCACCAAGGTACGCGCCGCGCTGCTGATGCTGTCGAAAGACAAGCTCATCGAGATGATTCCCGACAAGGGCGCCTTCGTCTGCCAGCCCTCGGTGGAAGAGGCCCGCGAGGTTTTCGCGGTGCGCCGCATCCTCGAAAGCGAGGTGGTGCGCCTGTTCATCGCCGCCGCGCGGCCGCGCGACTACCAGGTGCTGGAGCAGCACATCAAGTTCGAGCGCACCGCGCTGCGCCAGACCACCACCACTGGCACCGTGCGCGAGAAGCTGCTGGGCGACTTCCACGTGGCGCTGGCCGAGGCCACGGGCAACCGCACGCTGGCCGAGCTGGTGCGCGAACTGGTGGCGCGCAGCTCGCTGATCGCCATGCTCTACCACTCGTCGAACGACCCGCATTGCTCGTCGGACGAGCACTCCGATTTCCTGCGCCTGTGCCGCAAGGGCGATGTGGAGGCCGCGGTGACGAGCATGATCGACCACCTGGAGCGCATCGAATCCAGCCTCGAACTCGGCACCGACAAGCCCGACCGCCAGCTCGACCTGGTCAAGGCGCTGCTCGCCTGACCCCACGGCCGGCAGGGCCGGTGCGGCTGTCACACAACCGCGTCATGCTGTAGCCCGAATGGCTTACGCGTTTTTCCCGTGCGCGAGCGCCGCCGACGAACAACTTCCACAGCATGCCCCGGCAAACCCGGCCCAACGCCACCCCTGCCTCGCCTCCTGCGATCTCGCCCTTCTTCCAGCCCATCGTGGATCTGCGCAAGGGCACGGTCTTCGGCCATGAAGCCCTCATTCGCGGACCGGCCGGCACCCCGCTCCACAGCCCGCAGGCGCTGCTTGCACTTGCCGCGGCCGAGTCGCGGCTGACCGAGTTCGAGCTGCAGTGCGTGGAAGCCATCCTCGTCGAGTGGGGCCGCCTGCCCGATGCGGGCCGGCTGTTCGTGAACATGAGCGCCGACGCGCTGGCCGCGGCCACGGGCGGCGTGGGCACGGCGTGCTGGTTCGAACGCATGCTCGCGCACCACAACGTCAGCGCCCGCGACGTGACCGTGGAGCTCACCGAGCAGCGCGCCACCGGCAGCCCTGAGGCGCTTGGGCGTGCGGTCGAGACGCTGCATGCGCTGGGCGCGCGCGTCGCGCTCGACGACTTCGGCGAAGGCCATTCCAACCTGCGGCGCTGGAAAGACCTGCAGCCGGACTTCGTGAAGATCGATAAGCTGCTGACGCAGGGCATCGCGAACAGCCCGCAGAGCGTGGCGCTGGTACGTGCCATCGTCGGCTTCGGCAACGCGCTGGGCACCGAGCTCATCGCCGAGGGCGTGGAAGACGCGAAAGACCTGCACGTGCTGCGCGACCTCGGCATTGCCCATGGCCAGGGCTACCTGTTCGGCCGGCCGGCGCCGGCGCTGCAGCCAGCGCTGCCTGAGCCCATGGCAGCCACCATCCGCGACACCCGCATCGCGGTGATGCCGCATGCGTCTCAAACGTCGCAGCCCAATGTGCTGCGCAGCCTGTCGGTCATCCAGGCGCCGGCGCTCAACCCGCAGACGCCGATCGACGAGGTCTCTGCAATCTTCCAGAAACACCCCGAGCTGCATGCGCTCGCCGTGGTCGACAAGGGCACCCCCGTTTCGCTGATCAACCGGCAGTCGTTCATGAACGACTATGCGCGGATGTACTTCCGCGAGGTCCACGGCCGCCGCCCCTGCCTGGCCTACGGCAGCAGCACTCCACGCATCGTGGAGCGCGAAGAGAACGTCGAGAGCCTGCTCGGCATCCTGATGTCGGAAGACCAGCGCTACCTGAGCGAAGGTTTCATCGTCACCGAGAAGAAGCGCTACGTTGGCCTGGGCACCGGCGACCAGCTCGTGCGCGCCGTGACCGAGGCGCGCATCGAGGCCGCACGGCACGCCAATCCGCTGACCTCGTTGCCGGGCAACATCCCCATCAACATCCACATCGCGCGCCTGCTCGACAGCGGCGCCGACTTTGCCGCCTGCTATGCCGACCTGAACAACTTCAAGGTGTTCAACGACCACTACGGCTACTGGCGCGGCGACGAAATGATCTTGCTGCTCGCGCGGCTGGCGACGCAGCACGCAGACGCCCACCGCGACTTCGTCGGCCACATCGGCGGCGACGACTTCCTGGTGCTGTTCCAAAGCCCCGATTGGCACCGGCGCTGCACCGCCCTGATCGACGACTTCAACCGGCAGGCGCCCAGCCTCTACGACGAGGCGGAAAGACAGTCCGGCGGCATCGAAGGCGAGGACCGGCATGGCGTGGTCCGATTCACGCCCTTCTCCACGCTGTCCATCGGCGCGGTGCGCATTCCGCCGGGCATGTTCAGCCATGCCGAGGATGTGGCGAGCGAGGCGGCCATCGCGAAGCACGATGCCAAGCAGGCGGCCTCGGGCCTCACGGTGCGCGAGGCCCGGCCACGCCCATAGCGCAGGGACTTATGCGTCGATGGTCCCGGCGGCCGGCGCCAGTCTTGCGGCCTTGACCACTCGGCGAGGCCCCTCCGCGGATGCGGGTTTTCCAGAGTCTGGATTGTTGCATAAGTTGTATACAGTTTGGCGTACACAAAACGGGGTGTGCGCATGCCAAGCCGTGTCGCCCACCTTCCTTCTCGCCGCAGCAGGAGCCCAACGATGACGGCCGACAGTTCTCTCTCAACAGTTCATCCCGTGGACCAGCGCCTGCCTTCGGGCAAGCTCGCGGCCCTTGGCCTGCAGCACGTGCTGGTGATGTATGCGGGCGCCGTCGCGGTGCCGCTGATCGTCGGGCGCGCGCTCAAGCTCACGCCGGACGAGGTCGCGCTGCTGATCTCGGCCGACCTCTTCTGCTGCGGCATCGCCACGCTGATCCAGGCGCTGGGCGCCACGCAGTTCTTCGGCATCAAGCTGCCCGTGATGATGGGCGTGACCTTCGCGTCCGTCGCGCCGATGGTCGCCATCGCCAATGCCAACCCGGGCCAGAACGGTGCGCAGCTACTGTTCGGCGCCATCATCGGCGCGGGTGTGGTGTCGATACTGATTGCGCCGCTGGTGAGCCGAATGCTGCGCTTCTTTCCGCCGGTGGTCACCGGCACCATCATCGCGGTCATCGGCATCAGCCTGATGCGCGTGGGCATCAACTGGATCTTCGGCAACCCCGTGGGCCCGACGGCGCCCGCGCTGGTCGACCCGGTCTATGCGAAGTGGCTGGCCGAAGTAACTTCGCCCGGCAGCTCCATTCCCGCCGTGCCCAAGGGCTTCGCGATCATGCCCACCGTGCCCAACCCCAAGTACGCAGACCTGTCGGGCTTCGGCGTGGCTGCGCTGGTGCTGGTGTCGATCTTGTTGATCGTCAAGTACGCGAAGGGCTTCATCGCCAACATCTCGGTGCTGCTCGGCATCGTGATTGGCGCAGTGGTGGCCTCGATCACCGGGCTCATGACTTACGAGAAAGTGGGCAAGGCCGCGTGGGTCGACATCGTGCTGCCCTTTCACTTCGGCATGCCGCAGTTCGACCCGATCCTGATCTTGACGATGACCCTCATCATGATCGTGGTGATGATCGAATCGACCGGCATGTTCCTCGCGCTGGGTGAGATGACCGACCGCAAGATCAGCCAGAAGGACCTGGCCCGCGGCCTGCGCACAGACGGCCTGGGCACGCTGATCGGCGGCATCTTCAACACATTCCCGTACACCAGCTTCTCGCAGAACGTGGGCCTCGTGGCCGTCACCGGCATCAAGAGCCGCTATGTGTGCGTGGCCGGCGGCGCGATCCTGATCGTGCTGGGCCTGTTGCCGAAGATGGCGGCGCTGGTCGAGTCGCTGCCCACGGTGGTGCTCGGCGGTGCGGGCCTCGTGATGTTCGGCATGGTGGCGGCCACCGGCATCCGCATTTTGTCGGGCGTGGACTTCAAGACCAACCGGCACAACGCGATGATCGTCGCGGTGTCGATCGGCATCGGCATGATTCCGTTGATCGCGCCCAACTTCAAGCAGTGGATGCCGCATGCGATTCACTCGCTGATCGAATCGGGCATTCTGCTGGCGTCGATTGCGGCGGTGCTGCTGAACCTGTTCCTCAATGGAGCGAAGCACGACGAACAGGCAGTGATCGCTGCGGCCAAGCAGGCCGAAGCCCACTGAGCCTTTTGCTAGATCATCGCCAGCGGCCCCTTGCGCCGCGGCGGTGGGTGCAGCCGGTCGAGTTCTTCAAGAGTCGCCGCATCGAGCTCCAGCTCTGCGGCGGCCAGGTTCTCCTTCAGGTGCGCACTGCGCACCGCCTTCGGGATCGCCGCCACGCCGGGCCGCGCGATCACCGCGGCCAGTGCCAGTTGCGCAGCCGTCACACCGAGCCGCTCGGCCAATTCGCCCAGCCCGTCGTCTTCAGCCAGCGCGCCCTGGTCGATCGGGCTGTAGGCCATCAGCGGCATGCCATGTTCGTGCAGCCAGGGCAGCAGGCTGAACTCCGGGCCGCGCTCGCCGAGCGACAGGTACACCTGATTGGCCGCGCACTCCGGACCATCGCCCACAGCCTGCGCCAGCTCCTCCATATCGTCGGTGTCGAAGTTGCTCACGCCCCAGTGGGCGATGCGCCCGTCGGCCACCAGCGAATGCATCGCCGCGACCGTCTCGCGCAGCGGATGGCTGCCGCGCCAGTGCAGCAGGTAGAGATCGACGGCGTCGAGCCCCAGCCGCTTCAGGCTGCGCTCGCAGGCATCGCGCGTGCCACGGCGGCTGGCGTTGTGCGGATAAACCTTGCTGACGATGAAGAGCTCTTCGCGCCGCACGTCGCTCGCGCGCAAGGCCTCGCCGATGGCCTGGCCCAGGACGGTTTCAGCGCCGCCTTCGCCGTACATCTCGGCGGTGTCGATGAGCCGGTAGCCGAGCGCGATGGCCTCGCGCACCGCCTTCACTTCGGCCGCGCGATGCCCCGCGTTTTCGCCCATGCGCCAGGTGCCGAGACCGAGTACCGGCATCTCGCCGCCGGTGGGGAGTTGGAGTGTTCGCATCGGGTCATGGTACGAGGGACGCAAGGCCCTGTCAGCCCGTCGACAACGGAAGCCACACGGTCGCGCACAGGCCGCTCCCGTCTTCACCGGCCGCCAGTTCGATCCGGCCGCCATGTTTGTTCAGCACCGAACGAACGATCGCCAACCCCAGTCCGCTGCCCGACTGCGTCTGGTCCGGGTTGCGAAAGAAGCGGTCGAACACGCGCTCGCGCAGCTCCGGCGGAATGCCCGGCCCCTGGTCCGTCACGCGCAGCACGGCCTTCGACGATTCCGGTTCGCACGCAACGCGCACGGTGACAATGCCGCCGTCCGGGCTGTACTTGATGGCGTTCTCGATGAGATTGCTCACCATCGAGATCAGGCTCTCACGCTCTCCGAACACCAGCACCGCGCCTTCGGACACGAAGTCCAGCCTGATACCGCGCACGCAGGCCAGGCCTTCCACGAACAGAACGCGCTCCTGCACCAGCGCATCGAACGCAAGCAGCATGGGCACGGCATCCTGCGGCATCTCGTCGCTGCGCATCAACTGCTGCAGCTGGCCCACCAGCCGCGCGGCGCGGTCGTTGCTGCGCAGCAGGTTGACCATGAGCTCGCGCTGGCCTGCGTCGGCGGTCTGCTCCTTCAGCGCCTCCACATTCACGCGCATCGCATCGAGCGGCGTGCGCAGTTCATTCGCCGCATCGGCGATCAGCACTCGCTCGCGCGATGCCCGGTCGCGCACGCTGCGCAGCAGGTCGTTGATGCTGCGCACCAGCGGCTGCAGCTCCTTGTGCCGCGGCTCGAAGCTCAGCGGCGTCAGGTCGGCCGGGCCGCGCTCGGCAGTCTCTTGCGTCACCTGCCGCCAGGGACGCAGCGCGAACAGCACCGAAAGCCACGCCGGAAAGACGAGAAACGGCAGGCTGATGGCCAGCGGCAGCAAGTAGTAGCTGCGGTGGTCGACAGTGAAGCTGAAACGCAGCACCTTCGGCTCGGCCAGCAGCACGCGGGTGTCGAGCGATGGCGAAGTCATCATGCGCGCGCGCCACACGCGCTCGCCGACGCGCACGTTCTCCACCCGGCCCGGCGCTGCCGTGTGCATGACCGGCGCGGCAGCCGTGGAGTTGAAGATGAGCCGCCCCCGCTGCCACACCTGCATGACGGGCGCCTTGTCCGTCTCTGAACTGAAGTCACCCGATGTTTCGAGCAGCGCCATGTCGAAGGCCTTCAGGGCCTCCTGCTGACGGGCGGGGTCGGCCGCGAGGTTCTGTGCAATCGTGATGACGCTATCGAAGATCTTGTCGTAGCGCACCAGATCCGTCACGCGGTTGGAGTCGTACAGGAACAGCGCCAGGATGGCACCCCACAGCAGCACGACCACCGCGGTCTGCGCCAGCAGCAGGCGCCGCAGCAGCGAGGGCTGCAACCACCGTCTCCAGCGCCGGGCAAGCGCCGTCATGGCGACAGGCAAAAGATTCATGGTCCTCCAGGCGGCGGTCTCTGCGGAGCGCATCGCAAGCGCGTGGAGTATCCGGTACGCCCGCGCCGAGGGCTTCAGAAAACCTTCATGAACCGGTTGTCGGAGCCGGCAAGCGGTCGGTCGCGGATGCTTGTCGCCTTCTAATTTTCTGAAGTCAAAGTCAATTTAATGACAAGAAATCCGAGAAATCTCCTGTGAAGGCGTTCCGCTTTGCCTTCTTATTTTGTCAAGGCCATTTGAGTGCCAACCCCCTCTTCAGGCCCAGTTCTCGCTTCTAGAATTTTTCGACAAGCCCGGCGTCACGAGCGCTGGCGCACCGAACGAAACGAACTTGGAACAGGTTGAGTCAATGCAGAAAAAGCACAGGATTGCCGTCATTCCCGGAGACGGCATCGGCGTCGAGGTCATGCCCGAAGGGTTGCGCGTACTCGATGCGGTCGGTCGCCGCTTCGGCATCGATTTTTCGTACGACCACTTCGACTGGGGCTCCGACCACTATGTGCGCACGGGCCTGATGATGCCGGCCGACTGGGCCGACAAGATCCAGGGCCACGACGCGATCTATTTCGGTGCGGTGGGTGCGCCCGACAAAGTGCCCGACCACATCGCGGTGTGGGGCCTGCTCATCAAGATCCGCCGCGACTTCGACCAGTACGTGAACCTGCGCCCCGTGCGCCTGATGCCCGGCGTGCCCGGCCCGCTGGCGCACCGCAAGCCCGGCGACATCGACTTTCTGGTGGTGCGCGAGAACACCGAGGGCGAATACACCTCGGTGGGCGGGCGCCTATTCGAAGGCACGCCGCGCGAGATGGCGATCCAGGAGGCCGTGTTCACCCGCACCGGCGTGGACCGCATCATCGACTACGCGTTCCAGCTCGCCAATCGCCGCAAGCGCAAGAACCTGGTGGCCGCCACCAAGTCGAACGGCATCTCGATCACCATGCCCTACTGGGACGAGCGCCTGGCCGAGATCGCCACGCGCTACCCCGACGTGGCGACGAGCAAGTACCACATCGACATCCTGTGCGCGCATTTCGTGCAGCACCCCGACTGGTTCGACGTGGTGGTGGCATCCAACCTGTTCGGCGACATCCTGTCGGACCTGGGCCCGGCCTGCACCGGCACTATCGGCATTGCGCCCTCGGCCAACCTGAACCCCGAACGCAAATTCCCCTCGCTGTTCGAACCGGTGCACGGCTCGGCACCCGACATCGCCGGCAAGGGCATCGCCAACCCGATCGGCCAGATCTGGTCGGCCGCACTGATGCTGGACCATCTGGGCAACAACGACCCTGTGTACGCAGAGGCTTCGGCTGCGGTGATCTCGGCCATCGAGACCGTGCTGAGCGAAGGTCCGCGTACTCGAGATATGGGCGGGACCGCCAACACCGTGGACGTGGGCCGCGCGATTGCGAATTGCATCTCGGCATGACGCACTGCTCTTGTTCAGGGAGCGATCACGCCGACGGCGTTCTCTGCTCCGCGAATGTCCCCCGGCCTGCGGCCTCCTCCTTTATTTCGCTGCGCAGAGCACCCCATCGACGTGATCGATGGACGCAGCGGTTGATCGGCCAGCACTACAGCCGCGTCCATGTGCGAATGGCACCGGGTGCTCCCCGCAGCGAAATAAAGGAGGAGCCGAAGGCGGGGGACATTCGCGGAGGGGAGCACCCGGTGTCATTCGCACGCACCCCGAACAAGAACACCCAACGACACAACGCAGAGCGGAGTCACTGAAATGGGCCTGTTCCTGCTGAAACGCACACTGACGCTCATCGGCACCCTGGTGGGCGCATCCATCATCGTGTTCCTGGTACTGGAGATTCTTCCGGGCAATGCAGCGCAGATGCTCATGGGCCCAGACGCCTCACCCGAAGCCGTCGCGGCACTGGCAACGAAACTGGGTCTCGACTTGCCCGCATGGACCCGCTACTGGCACTGGATCGGCGGCCTGCTCACCGGCAACCTCGGCGACAGCTACGCCTACAGCTCGCCGGTGCTCGACCTGATCCTGGAGCGCCTCGCGCTCACCGTGCCTCTCGCCATGCTTGCGATGGCCCTCACCGTCGTGATTGCGCTGCTCGTCGGCGTCACGGCCGCGGCCCGCCACAACAAGCTTGGCGACGTCGGCCTGATGGGCATGGCCCAGGTCGGCATCGCCATTCCGAACTTCTGGTTCGCCATCCTGCTGATCCTCGTGTTCTCGGTGCAGCTGCAGTGGTTCTCCGCTGGTGGCTTCGAGGGCTGGAGCGAAGGCATCTTCTCGGGCATCAAGTCGCTGCTGCTGCCGGCGCTGTCTCTTGCCGTTGTTCAAGCAGCAATCCTCGCGCGCATCACCCGCTCGGCCGTACTCGAAGTGATGCGCGAAGACTTCGTGCGCACTGCCCGCGCCAAGGGCGTGTCGCAACGTGCAGTGCTGTGGACCCACGTGCTGCGCAACGCCATGATCCCCGTCATTACCGTGATGGGCATGCAGTTCTCCGAGCTGCTGGCCGGCACCATCGTGGTGGAGAACGTGTTCTACCTGCCGGGCCTGGGCCGGCTGATCTTCCAGGCCATCAGCAACCGCGACCTGATCGTGGTGCGCAACTGCGTGATGCTGCTGGCGGCCATGGTGGTCATCGTGAACTTCGTGGTCGACGTGCTGTACGCCGTGATCGATCCGCGCATCAAGGCCAGCGACATATGAGTACCCTTGCCATTCCAAGCCCAAGCGCCGCGGCGCTCAAGGTGCCGGGCTTCTGGCGCCGCGCGCTGAAGCACCGCAGCTTCGTCATCGGCGGCGTGCTGGCCGCCCTGCTGCTCCTGGCCGCCCTCGTGTCCTTCGTGTGGACGCCCTGGTCGCCCTATGCGATGGACATGCCGAACAAGATGCAGGCCCCTTCGGCCTCGCACTGGCTCGGCACCGATGCGTTCGGTCGCGACGTGGCTTCGTTGTTGCTGGTTGGTGCGCGCGCATCCATCCTCGTGGGCGTGATCGCAGTCGGTATCGGCCTGGTGGTCGGCACCGCCTTGGGCCTGCTCGCGGCCGCGAAACGCGGCTGGGTCGAAGAAGCGGTGATGCGGCTGTCGGACTTCACGCTGGCCTTCCCTGCGATCCTGTCGGCCATCATGATGACCGCCGTGTTCGGCGCGGGCATCGTGAATGCCATCGTGGCCATCGGCATCTACAACATTCCGACCTTCGCGCGCATCACACGGGCTTCGGCCAACGCAATCTGGTCGCGCGAGTACGTGGCCGCCGCACGCGCCTGCGGCAAGGGCCCATTCGCGATCACCATGCAGCACGTGCTGCCCAACATCTCGGCCGTGCTGATCGTGCAGATCACCATCCGCTTCGCCATCGCCATCCTGGCCGAGGCCGCCCTCTCCTACCTGGGCCTGGGCACGCAGCCGCCGCAACCCTCGTGGGGCCGCATGCTCAGCGAAGCGCAGACCCTCATGTTCCAGCAGCCGCTGCTGGCCGTCTTCCCCGGCATGGCGATCGCCCTCGCAGTGCTGGGGCTGAACCTCCTTGGCGACGGGCTGCGCGACTTGCTCGACCCCCGCCTCGCCAGAGCCCGGTAAGCGCCATGCCCCTCCTCGAAGTCAACAACCTCCAGATCGGCCTGCAGACCCAGCGCGGGCCGGCGCAGGCCGTGCGCGGCATTTCGTTCTCGCTGGAGCGCGGCGAAACGCTGGGCATCGTCGGCGAATCGGGCTGCGGCAAGTCGATCACCGTGATGTCGCTCATGGGCCTGCTGCCATCGAGCGCCAAGGTCGGGGGCAGCATCAAGCTCGACGGGCAGGAACTCGTCGGCCTGCCAGAAAAGCAGATGTGCCAGATCCGCGGCAACCGCATCGGCATGATCTTCCAGGAACCGATGACGGCACTGAACCCGGTGCACACCATCGCGCGCCAGGTCAGCGAGCCGCTGCAGCTGCATCGCGGGCTGACGAAGGCACAGGCACGCAAGGAAGCATTGAGCCTGCTCGACCGCGTGGGCATTCCCGATGCAGCCTCGCGCCTCGACGCCTACCCGCACCAGTTCTCGGGCGGCCAGCGCCAGCGCATCGGCATCGCCATGGCACTCGCCTGCGGGCCCGACCTGCTGATTGCCGATGAGCCCACCACCGCGCTCGACGTGACCATCCAGAAGCAGGTGCTCGACCTGATCCAGGGCCTGGTCAAGGAAATGGGCATGGCGCTGATCCTGATCTCGCACGACCTGGGCGTGATCGCCAACAGCGTGCAGCGCATGCTCGTGATGTACGGCGGCAGCGCGGTGGAAAGCGGGCCGACCGACACGGTCTTCGCCGGCCGCGCACACCCCTACACACGCGGCCTGTTCGCAGCGCGGCCCGCCATCGGGGCCGTGCGTGCCGGCCGCCTGCCGACCATTCGCGGCAGCGTGCCCGAGCTGGTCGACATGCCCCGGGGCTGCGCCTTCGCAGGCCGCTGCGCCCACACCATCGACCTGTGCCAGAGCACACGCCCCCAAGCCACGATGCTGCCGAACGACCACACGGTGCGCTGCCTGCGGCTGGGCGAAATCGCCGCGTTGAATGCCAAGGCGGCCACCGCATGAGCAAGCCCACCACCGCCGGTCAGCCCCTGCTGGCCGTGAACAACCTCTATCGCCACTACGCCCTGCCGCGCGAAAAGCTCTTCGGCCCGCCGCCGACCGTGAAGGCGCTCAACGGCGTGAGCTTCGAGGTGCAGGCCGGCAAGAGCGTGGGCATCGTCGGCGAATCGGGCTCGGGCAAGTCGACCATCGCGCGCCTCGTGATGGCGCTCGACACACCCACCTCGGGCACTGTCTCGCTCGAAGGCCGCAACCTGCATGCGCTGCCCAAGGCCGAACTGCGCACCGCGCGGCGCGATTTCCAGATGGTGTTCCAGGATCCGTACGGTTCGCTCGATCCGCGCCAGACGGTCGCACGCATCGTCGCCGAGCCGCTCGAAGCGCTGGCCGAGACCAGCCGCGCCGTGCAGCGCGAACGCGCTTCCGAAGCATTGGCAGCGGTTGGCCTGCGCACCACCGACATGGACAAGTACCCGCACGAGTTCTCGGGCGGACAACGGCAACGCATCGCCATCGCACGCGCGCTCATCACGCGCCCCAAGCTCATCGTCGCCGATGAGCCGGTGAGTGCGCTCGACGTGTCCGTGCAGGCCCAGGTGCTCAACCTCATGCAAGACCTGCAGCAGCAGTTCGGCATCAGCTACCTGCTCATCAGCCACGACCTTGCGGTGGTCAACCACCTGTGCGACGAAGTCTGCGTGGTCTTCAAGGGCCGCATCGTCGAACGGGGCCGCCCGGCTGACCTGTTCCAGCACGCCCAGCACGAGTACACGCGCACCCTGCTTTCCGCCGTTCTGCACACGCCGTCCCGCTAGCCGGGCAAGGCTTTCTTTTCCTCCACCCTCACCTCCAGGAACTATCGAATGTTGAAGCGACGCACACTCATGACTTCCGCCATGGCCGCGGCAATCCCGGGTGTATTCCTGCCCCAGGCCCGCGCGCAGGCCGGCAAGAACACGCTGACGATCGGCATGCCGCTCGAACCGCCAGGACTGGACCCGACGAGCGGCGCCGCATCGGCCATCGCGGAGATCACGCAGTACAACATCTTCGAGACGCTCACCAAGGTGAACGCCGACGGTTCGGTCACGCCGATGCTGGCCGAGAGCTGGACGTCGTCGCCCGACATGAAGACCTTCGTCTTCAGGCTGCGCAAGGGCGTGCGCTTCGAGAACGGCCAGCCCTTCAATGCGTCGGTGGTGAAGTTCTCGTTCGACCGCGCGGGCGGCGCCAAGAGCACCAACAAGGACAAGCGCTTCTTCAGCGAGATCGGCACCGTGGTGCTCGACGAGTACATGGTGGGCGTGAACAGCACGCTGCCCAACCCCGACCTGCCGTTCATGCTGGGGCAATCGACCGCCTGCATCGTCGAGCCCAAGAGCGCCGAGACCAACGTCACTGCGCCGGTAGGCACCGGCCCGTACAAGCTGAGCGCATGGCAGCGCGGCGCTTCGTGCACGCTGGTGAAGTCGCCGACCTATCGCGACCCGAGCCTTGCGAAGACCGAGAAGTTCGTCTTCCGCTTCATGTCGGACACGGCCGCGCAGACCGCCGCGCTGCTGTCGAACGACATCGACATCTTCCCGCGCGCGGGCACGCGCTCGGTGAGCCAGTTCAAGGGCAACCCACGCTTCCAGGTGATCGAGGTGGGCACGCGCGGCAAGGTGATCCTGACCATCAACAACCGCAAGAAGCCGCTGGACGACGTGCGCGTGCGCCGCGCCATCCTCGCGGCCATCGACCGCAACGCCATCGTCCAGGGCGCGGCGGACGGCTTCGGCAGGCCCATCGGCAGCCATTACGCCCTGGGCGCGCCGGGCTTCATCGACACCACGGCGATGAACCCCTTCGACATCGAGAAGGCGAAGAAGCTGCTGGCCGAAGCCGGCGTGAAGACGCCGCTCGAACTGCGCCTGCAGCTGCCGCCGCCTTCGTATGCACGCCAGGGTGGCGAGATGATCGCGGCGCAGCTCGCGCAGATCGGCATCAACGTGAAGATCCAGAACGTCGAGTGGGCCCAGTGGCTCAGCGGCACCTTCGGCGGCGCGCACGACTTCGACCTGACCATGGTCGCGCACGTGGAGCCCTTCGACCTGGTGAAGTACACCGAGCCCGACTACTACTGGGGCTACGACTCGAAGAAGTTCCGCGACCTGTTCGTCAGCATCCAGAACGAAGAGAACAAGAAGCGCCGCGCCGACCTGCTGGCCGAAGCACAGCGGCAGCTGGCATCCGATGCGGTCAACGGCTTCCTGTACCAGGCGGTGTTCCCGACCATCGCACGCAAGGAAGTGAAGGGCCTGTGGCCGAGCATGCCGATCGTGGTGAACGACCTGGCCGCAATTTCGTGGAGCTGATGCGATGACCAGGCCCCTGTACTCCCTGAGCGTGCAGGAGCTGCACGCGGCCTACGCCGCCAAGGAGCTCTCGCCGGTGGAAGTGGCGCGCTCGGTGAACGAGCGCATCGCGGCCTACGAGCCTGAGCTGCACGCGACCTGGCTCTTCCGCCCCGAGCTTGCGCTCGAACAGGCCCGCGCCTCCGAGGCGCGCTGGCTGGCCGGCACGCCGCGCGGCACGCTCGACGGCGTGCCCGTGACCATCAAGGACAACCTCGCGACCGAAGGCGACCCGATGCCGCTGGGCACCGCCGCCTACGACCTCGTGCCGATGACGCAAGACTCCCCGCCCGCCGCGCGCCTGAAGGAAGACGGCACGGTGCTGGTCGCCAAGACCACCATGCCCGACCTGGGCATGCTGTCGTCGGGCCTGTCGAGCTTTCATGAACTCTCGCGCAACCCGTGGGACCTGTCGCGCACGCCGGGCGGCTCCAGCGCGGGTGCCGGTGCGGCGGCTGCCGCGGGCTACGGCCCACTGCACGTGGGCACCGACATCGGCGGCTCGCTGCGCCTGCCGGCCAGCTGGTGCGGCATCTACACGCTCAAGCCCAGCTTCGGCCGTATTCCGCTGAGCACACCGTACATGGGCCGCTGCGCCGGTCCAATGACGCGCACGGTGGCCGACTCGGCGCTGATGATGGCCTCTGTCGCACAGCCCGACGACCGCGACTATTCGGAACTGCCGGCGCCGGGCATCGACTGGACGGCCTTCGAAGTCGACCCGTCGTTCATCAAGGGCAAGCGCGTGGCGCTGCACATGGACGCGGGCTGCGGCCTGCCGCTGGACCCGCAGATCGCCGAGGCGGTGCGCCGCGCTGCGAAGCGCATCGAAGCGGCCGGCGCGCTGGTCGAGGAAATCAAGCCCTTCATGACGCCGAAGATGCTGCAGGGCATGGACCACTTCTGGCGCATGCGCTCGTTCATCGACACGCAGGCCATGCCCGCCGAGAAGCGCGCGAAGATCCTGCCGTACATCCGCGCCTGGGCCGAGAGCGCGGCCGGGTTCTCCGGCGCGCACATCTTCGAGGCCTACAGCCAGTTCATCGCCACGCGCGCGGCCACCGTTGCCGCCACCAAGGCCTACGACTTCGTGATCTCGCCGGTGTCGCCCAACATGCCCGCGCCCGCGGACCACGCCTCGCCGACCAACAACCCGCTGCTGCCGCTGGAACACATCGGCTTCACGGTGCCCTACAACATGTCGGAGCAGCCAGCTGCCTCAATCAACTGCGGCTACTCGGCCGAGGGCCTGCCCATCGGCCTGCAGATTGCCGGGCGCCGTTTCGACGACCTGGGCGTGCTGCAGTTCAGCCGCGCTTTCGAACAGATCCGCGAAGCACAAAAACCCTGGCCGGAACCCAAGTGACTGGCCGCAAGGAGACAAATCAAATGAGCGCAACCCACTACATCGACGGCCGCCACGTGCCGTCCGAAGGCAACGCCACCATCGACGTGATCGACCCGAGCGACGGCCAGAAATTCGGCCAGATCGCACGCGGCACGGCCGCCGACGTGAACACGGCCGTGCGCGCCGCACGCCAGGCCATGGGCGAGAACTTCGACGGCCCCTGGGGCGCGATGACCGCGCTGGAGCGCGGCCGCCTGCTCGCCAAGCTGGGCGCCGCCGTGATGCAGCACCACGAAGAACTCGCCCAGCTCGAAGCCCGCGACACCGGCAAGGCGCTGCGCGTGGCGCGCAACGACGCGACCGCGCTGGCCCGCTACATGGAGTACTACGCCGGCGCCTGCGACAAGCTGCACGGAGACACCCTGCCCTACGAGCGCGGCTACACCGTGCTGACGGTGCGCATGCCGCACGGCGTAACGGGCCACATCATTCCCTGGAACTACCCGATGCAGATCGCAGGCCGCAGCGTGGGCGCGTCGCTCGCCGCGGGCAACGCCTGCGTGGTGAAACCGGCGGAAGACGCGAGCCTCTCGCTGCTGCGCCTGGCCGAGATCGCGACCGAAGTGGGCTTTCCGGCCGGTGCGCTCAACGTGGTGACGGGCTACGGCAAGGAAGCCGGCGCTGCGCTGTGCGCGCACCCGGGCATCGACCACATCTCCTTCACCGGCTCCACCATGACAGGCCGCAGCGTGGGCCTGGCCGCGGCCGAGCGCCATTGCCCGGTGACGCTGGAGCTGGGCGGCAAGTCGCCGCAGATCGTGTTCGCCGACGCCGACCTGGACGCGGCCGAGCCGGTGCTGCTGAACGCCATCATCCAGAACGCCGGCCAGACCTGCTCGGCGGGCAGCCGCGTGCTGGTGGAACAGTCGGTCTACGAAGAGGTGGTGCAGCGGCTCGCGAAGCGCTTCACGGCCGTGCGCGCGGGCACGCCCGCCGAAGACCTGGACATGGGTCCGCTCATCAACGAGAAGCAGTTTCGCCAGGTGCGCGACATGGTCTCGACGGCCGAGGCCAGCGGCCTGAAGGTGGCGGCGCGCGGCACGGTGTCGCCCAATGCATCGGCCACCGGCTACTACCAGGAGGCCGTGCTGTTCCGCGACGTGCCGCACGACAGCGACCTGGCGCAGCGCGAAATCTTCGGCCCCGTATTGGTCGTGATGCCCTTCGCCGATGAGGCCGAGGCGGTGCGCCTGGCCAACGGCACGGACTTCGGCTTGGTGGCCGGTGTGTGGACCCGCGACGGTGCGCGCCAGCTGCGCATGGCGCACAAGCTGCACTGCGGCCAGGTCTTCGTCAACAATTACGGTGCGGCGGGTGGTGTAGAACTGCCTTTCGGCGGCGTGAAATCGAGCGGCTTCGGCCGCGAGAAGGGCTTCGAGGCCCTGCTCGGATTCACGACCCTCAAGACCATCGCCATCAAGCACGGATGAAGACAACACATGACAACCACTGAACAGCAAACGCCGCGCAAAGTCGGCCTCGTCGGCGTCGGCCTGATGGGCCACGGCATCGCCAGCAACATCGTCAAGCACGGCCATCAGCTCACCGTGCTGGAGCACGCGGGCAACCAGCCCATCGACGGCCTGCTGAAGGCCGGCGCCACCTCGGTGAAAGATGTGGCCGCGCTGGCCGCACAGGTCGACGTGCTGATCCTGTGCGTCACCGGCACGCCGCAGGTCGAGGCGGTGATGCTCGGCGACAAGGGTGCATTGACTGCGCTGCGTCCCGGCACGGTGGTGATCGACTGCTCGACGGCCGTTCCCGCCTCCACCGCCAAGGTGGCGGAAGCAGTGAGCGCCAAGGGCGGCAAGTTCATCGATGCGCCGATGACCCGCACCGCGAAGGAAGCCGCTGAAGGCCGCTTGAACCTGCTGGTGGGCGGCGACGCCGAGGTGCTGGCCTCGTGCCTGCCGCTGCTGCGTTGCTTTGCCGAGAACGTCACGCACGTGGGCGGTATCGGTGCGGGCCATGCGATGAAGCTGCTGCACAACTTCGTGTCGCTGGGCACCGTGGCGCTGCTGTGCGAGGCTGCTGCCTGTGCGGAGCGCGCGGGCGTGAAGCCCGATGTGTTCGTCGACGTGCTCGCCAAGGGCGGCGGCAACGGTGTGGCGCTGGAGCGCGTCAAGCCCAAGCTTCTAACCGGCAGCACCGACTCACTGAAGTTCTCGATGGCCAATGCCAAGAAGGACCTGGGGTACTACAACGACATGGCGGAGCAGTCATCTTCCAGTCATGGCATTGCGCAGGCTGTCGATGCGCTGTTGACTCAGGGTGTCGAGAAGTTCGGGCCTGACCGGATGGTGCTGGATCTGGTCGAAGCGCTGCGCTGATTTCTTGTTGCGTTCTGTGCGCCGTTGTTCAGGGCGCGTGCACAGGACACCGGGTACTCCCCTCCGCGAATGTCCCCCGGGGCTGCGCCCCTCCTCCTTTATTTCGCTGCGGGGAGCACCCGATGCCCTGCGCACGATGAGCGCGGCTGTGGCGTTGGCGGTTCGACCGCTGTGGCGGATTGCAGATGGACATGCGCGGGCGCACCACTGAGCTTTCGCGAAAGACGGGCGCTGGACAAGCAGAACTCCGAAGGGCCGGCGTCGGTCACGGTCGAGATTGGTACGACTGCGTTCGATGCTCGCTTCAGACTGCAAAGCAGACATCCGTAACTGTCGGGTGGACGGCAGCACAGGGCCCCAAGCTGCCATACAAGTTGCCTAAAAGCAGTCGTTCGATATGCGACTTCTACGTCTTTCCCGCACGGCCGCAATTTCGCCCAAGAAGAAGTCTTCGCGCCTACTCTTGCATGACGCTGATCCATTCCGCCGTCACGGCGCCATCGCCATACATCAGTACGTCTACAACATTGTCGAGACTCACAAACCGGAAGTGACGAACGACGTCTCTCGCCAAACCGATGGTCTGGCAGTCCGTGAAGGAAGCCAACCAATCAGAGTCCTTAACCTCCAGCAGTGGGAATGCGTAGCCGTCCCACCTCCCTTCAAGCCGAGGTAACTCGGCTTTCGACATGGCCTCCCACGGATGTGAGAACTCGGCATGAGACATGCAGGCCATGACGCTATCAAAGCGCACCAGTAGATCTTGCGCTGGAGCGCCGATAACGTTCGAGAAACTGGGTCGGACCGTGTAGTCGCCCGGCTCCGTGCAAAGCACCGCGTAAGCGCATGGAGCAACCACACCCGCAACTGGTGTGAAGGGAATGTACGTCTCTTGCATTGAGGGCTTGGGCTTGGTTTCGTGAATCATCTGACGCCGTTGCGCTTCGATTAGAGATCGATGCCGACCGTCTGCTGGTGGCCGACTGGAGCCGAAGAGTCGGCATTTGCGCAGAGTCCGGTGTAGACAAGCTCAGCGCTCGGAAGGAGTCATCGTGAAGCGGCATACGCAGTACCAGCATGTCCACGAATGTTCCCTGCATCCGCCTCTATGAGTAGTATTCTTCGCCCGGTTTCAACCTGATCCCGCAGTAAGCTCGATATACAGCACCACTGCCATAGCACACGGATTTTCCCTGCTTCAACGCCGAGACGACAAGCATCCTCAGGTGCAGAACTATGCGGAGCGCCCGGCTGTTGAACAACAACGGCTCCATGCGCTGCACAGCGCCATTTCCACGCTGTGTGGTTCCGAGGTAGGAGCGCCAGTGAGGAGGTAGGGCTGTAATGTGCTTCTCGATTTGATCCAAGATGCTCAGCGCTTCGTGCAAATCGTGGCCTGAAAGGCTCGTCACGACGTGTAGGCCGCCTATGACTTTGGCTGAATCTCGCATTGCGAACGCCTCAAAATGCGGCGCAATCAATCTGAAGTAGCCATTGGCTTGCTGATGCCGAGTGCTAAATCGGAGGCGACCATCAATTTCCAGAGGTTCGAAAGGCTGCGCATGTAGGATGAGATTGTGTGACAGCCCTATAACGTGATACACGAGATTTCTCCCTCAGTTAGGTGACCTCAAACAGCAAAAATGTGACAGTGCGAGCGCGGCGGTTCTCGGCTGCCTGGGGCGGCCAGATGTCTGTTCTTAGTCGCATTGCGTTGACATAGCGAACGACCGGTTGTGGCCGTCAGACGTCGGTGGCGTCGATAAGGTAAACCTTCGACCCGACGGGAAGACTCGCCTTGTTGACCGCTCGGGGCAAGGAGAAAGGCGCGTGAACCATGGGCCGCCCGCGACTAATCATTTCGAAACCGGCGATGTTGGTTCGAATGTATGTGCCCTGGGGAGTCACGATGAGAAGCTGCTCGCCCGTCTTCACGTCACGCCGGAACGCATCCGGGACGCCCGGCACGAGCACACATCCTCGGCTGCTGATGTCAAACACGTCTTCGATTTCGAACAAGAACTGCATCGCGATGGTCGTTGGATGGCGAACTGGAGAGCGGGGGCGAACTTCCGGTATTGGCCGCACGCAGGCGTGCACGCGTTTCGCACAACGTCGCTCGCTCTATCGTGAAAGGCTCGAGAGATCATCGGTCCGATTGCACTGAAAGCCTTTTGTAAGCGGCCCACCAGCAATCTCAGGACCATCCACTTGCCGGCGAATGTACTTCAGGCTTGAATCGTCGCGCGAAGTAAGCACTGCCCCGCATCTTTTCTGCGCCACGTCGGCGGCGAACTCCACTTTGTAGAAGCGTCCGGCAACAAGTTGGGTAGAGAAGGCCGAAGGTCGACACCACGCAACCATGCCGTAAGGCGCTGGAAGTCCCCACGCACTTGTCCATATTGTTATTGGCCGACCCGCGGGCATCCGAACTGACTTCGACTCGTGCGGGTCAAGGGAGGAGATGACTGACGGCCCTTCACAAGTGACCGGGTTCTCAAAGAAGTACTGCTGCGTATAGCCGAGCGGACCGTTTGAAAACTCCACCACAGCGGTGTTCGGGCCGGTACTAGGAATAAAAGGCGGATGGGCGCATCCGCCCAATGCGAACAGCAGAACGCCAACAGGGGCAAAAAGTGTTTTCAAGGTGGAGAGGCTACAAGTGAATGGGTTAGGTGGGAGTTCAGCGCCTGATTACTTTTGGCCCGCACCAATGCTTGTCATCAAATTCCCGCCATCGGCCGAAGGTGTCGATGGGGGGCGCCATGAAGGTCCGCTTCTGGGTGGGTGCGGCTTACGAGCGACCGCGTATGCGTCGCCACCAGGTCGTCGCCGATGAGGTCGGTGTAATTTTCACAGTACCTCGTGCCACCAACGTTTGGTAGTAGTGCCAAACATTGTTCGATGGCCCCTCAACGATACGTTGCTGCGCGCGGCCCCACGGCCAGAATTCGATGCCACTATCTGAACGCAACCCAGGGAATGTATTGCCGCTGAGCGTTACCAGCCCCCATTCGGCCCCGTGATTTCGGCGGTAAACCTCTCCAATGTAGCTACCGAATCCTTTCGCAAAGGCGAACACTTCGGCCTCGGTCGGCTTGTCGTTTTGGGCTTGCTGATGAAAGTAGTCGAGAAGTTCCTCAACCTTCTCAATACTCTCGTCAGTCCAGTCCAATCCGCCCCCGAACGTGCCCAAAACATAGTCAGACAATTTGATGCACTCGGCCATCGCCTCCCGCTTGATGTCTTCGCTCGCGACAAAGCTCACAGTTTATTCCCCAGTAAAACATTGCGAGTTCGGGCGGATCGCATCCAGTCGTCTTTTTGGCTGTCTGTGAGTTGCCGAAGGTCCGCTCTTGCCTGAATTCTGCGCCCTCCGCGAGCGGCCGGTCTTGGCCGGTAGGCGCAGTTCAACCTACTGCCAGAACTTCCATGAGGATTTGGGAGTCGCTCGGACCTTCTCAGGTCGCTTGTAGTTCGCATTGAACTTCCATGTCCCATCTTCTTGATAGAACTCGATAGTCGATTCCAACCAGGCTTCGCCGTGCTCCTGAAAAACCGCCCAGTACTGCTCGCAGAGCTGGGCAAGGTCTTGCGAGATGCTCGCCTTGTCATTCGACTGGTCGTTTTTGAGCCCGTAGTTGATGCGGTGACCGTCGCAGTCAATCGTGAGCACGCCTCGCGTCCAAGATTCGGGAGAGCAGCGAATCGCCTCATGCAGAAGTGCAAAGAGCGCGTCGTTGTACTTGTCTAGCTTGTCCGCCATGCCTTGATTGCCCGAAATGTTGGTCGGCACCGACCGATTAGCGATTGTTGACGCGCCTTAAGTTGGCGTGCACGCGCTTCAATGGGTTCGGTTTCAAGTTGGCCCGAAACTGTCGTGTAATCGCCTCGAACGTTGGCTCCCAAGCGAATTGGGCTTCATCGGTGAATGTCAGGTGGTGGCCGAATTCTGCCTATTGAGCCATCCTCAGCATCGGCGTAGAGACGACGAAGACGATGGGAATCAGACAGCAAGCTGTCGTTCGCATGACACTGTCTCTCATGACTGCTCTTTGCTGCGATCAATGCGCCTTCGGCTCCTAGCCCACAACCACCAGAGGACGTACCAAAGTATTAGGCCACCGAGGAGATCAAAGAACAAGTTGCCGGGTTCGGTTGCCGTCGGCGCATAGATTCCCATCAGAACGCCAGTTACCGCTCCGAACAATAGGAATTTCCATCGGTGTTTTGTATAGCGATCTCTCATTCCACCCTCATCATTTTTTTGTGTAGTGGCCACTGCACCCGCCTGAATGCTCCGGCGTTGCGTCGCAGAGCGAATGTCCGCAGTTGGCCAAATTTTTCTCGACGCTGCGACCGGCCGATTCTGGCCGACTGTTGCTGGTCTGCTCTCGGGCGAATGGGACGTCGCCTCCGACTGACCGGTCCTGGCCGACTGTAGCCGGTCACGCCGCTGTCGCGAAGGGGCGCTGAGCGGGCATCCGCGAGCGCCTGCATTGTGCTCAAAGCGAGCCTTTTAAGGAACCCTCACCCGTAGCTGACTCTGCATTAGCCTGTTGTAGAACTCAATGAGTGCGGCCTTGTTCGCGCCTCCCGTCAGCGAGAAGTTGAATACCTTGCGCGACGTGACGTAGCCGAGATAGAGGTGAGTCATGTCGTCGGTATGCGCGGCGTAGCTGATTTCGAGTCCACCACCTCCAGAGTAGGGCTTCGCACTGCGGCTGACTACGGTCAGTGCATCGCCACAAGCCTCTTCAAGGGCCTTGTGCCGGCTGTCGAGAGTCACCTCTGCTACGTTCGCCCACTTACTCTCAGGCACTTCGTAGAAGTCCACGCTGACAACGATTTCGGCTTTGAGCTTGTCCGAGTACCAGCTCAGTGTTCTCTCCCTAGAGTTCGGAACTTGCCGCCAGTCCACCGAAAGGCTAAGCAGGAACTCGTTGTAGTCATAGGGGTGAAGTTTCTCCGCGGACGGCGGGAAAGCTGCTGTTGGGAGGCTGAAGGAATAGCTGAACTTCATCATGCGTAAGTGGTGGGGTTGAGCGTCCGGTTCTGGCCGGACTCGGAAGTCTAGCCTTGAGCAGCGACAGTCCGCTTCCGCCCGCAAAGCGGATGCTCGCATTGTCTGTCGACGATCAGCATGGAGCGCATAGCTGCCACCGAGGCCTACCCCACAAGCAGCCTCAGCCGAACCGAATTCCCTCCATCACGAAGGCTTCAGCCGTCGTACCCCAAAGAACCCCGCTCTCCAGGCGGGCCGCGAAACCCGCAGCCCGCAGACCAGCCGCTAACCGCCAGCCTCAGGCGCCCCACGTCGCGCCTTCTCACTCACCTGAAACAGCTCCCCAGCCTTGCGAGCCAGCTCAGCCGCAAGCCAAAGCAAGTTGTCCAATCGCCGAGGCCCATCCCCGCTGCACCAGTCGATGTCTTCCCCGTGGCAGACCCACAGGAGAGCTTCGAGTTGAGAGAGGGTGTTTTCGAGAAGATCCGCCGGGTCTTGGGCGTTGTCTTCGGAAGCTACCGGCGTGCGAGGCCGGGCTATAGTCTTGGTAGCCATTTTTGTGCGTTCCTTTAGAGGGTTGTGCACGAACTTGGTTAGACGGCTGGGGTGCTGATAACGCCCCGGCCGTCGCCTTTTGATACCTCGCATCTGCATCGCTGCTTTCGCACCGACAACCTGCCGCGAGGCAAGCAGCCTTCAAACATCTGGGTGACTTGGGTGTGTTGCGCCTTTCTTCTCCCTTTGTTGGGGTATCGAGTGACAGGGGCATCCACTCTAGAGAAGAACCCGGCGAAATAGCCGCTCCATGCGGCACGAAGTCTCGGCGACCGCCAACAAATGCAGCTTCCGCAGCGGCGCTGAACGCTCACGCCGATGGGGTGCCTTGCGCAGCGAAATAAAGGGGGAGCCCGAAGGGCGGAGGACATTCGCGGAGCAAGGTACCCCGTCGGCGTGAGCGTCGCCCCGAATGAACCCGAACCCGAGCCCTAAGGCATCCCCCGCGCCAGCAAATGATCGACAAGCCGGCGCTGCGGAAAACTCAACGCCTCCTGCCGCGTACACAAATACATCCGGCGTGAAGCCCAAGCGTCGGTGAGGTTGATAAAGCGCAGCTTCATCTCCTTGCGATAGGTCACCGCAGCCCCCTCGGGCAAGATGCCCACGCCCATACCAGCTTCGATCATCCGGCACACGGCCTCGAAGCTCTTCACCCGCACGCGCAGCTTCAACACCTTGCGCGCACTCATGGCGGCGTCTTCCATCGTGCGGGAGATGGCCGAGTCGTCCTCCAGCCCCACGAAATCGAAGTCGAGCAATTCCTCGAAAGATACCTCGCGCCCGCGCCACGGATGCTTCTGCCGCACGATGGCCACCAGGCGGTCGGTTCGGTAGGGAATGAAGTTGAGCGCCGGGTCGGCCGCCTCGCTGGTGATGACGCCCACATCGGCCTGCCGGTCTCGAATGGCCTGCACGATGTAGACGCTGCGGTGCTCCTCCACGCTCACGCGGATCTCGGGGTAGCGCTGGCGAAAGCTCGCCACGTCGTCGGGCAAGAACTGGCCCATGGCCGAGGCATTGGCATGCAGCCGCACGCGGCCGGTGGCGCCCTGCGCGTAGTCGGACAGGTCGGCCCGCATGCGATCGACGTCGCGCAGGATCTGGCGCGCATGCATGGCCAGCGATTCGCCGGCGCCAGTGGGCGTCACGCCCTTGGAGGTGCGGTTCAGCAGCGCAACGCCCAGGTGGCCTTCGAGAATGGACAGGCGGCGGCTCGCGGCCGACAGCACCATGTGGCTCTCGGCGGCCGCCTTCGACAGGCTGCCGTGCTCAATGGCGCGCAGGAAAAGCGCCAGCGAATCGAGGTCGGGTCTCATCGGGTTCTCGTCGTGCTGCGGGGGCCGCCATTGTCGGGCCAGCGGGACGGTTCGAGCCTGCCGAAATCCTTTCGGTCGATCGCACCCGCAAAAGACAGATCTTCCGTAAAGCGCCGCGCTTTGCCAAAACGAAGAAGCACTTTCAGAAGACAAGGCGGAAGAATCGTTGCTGCCTCGCCGTCTACCCCGGCAAGGCATCTCGCGAGCCGGCCCTCTACCGGGGCCACGCCCGCATTTCCACGAGTCCTACCCGGAGTCTTTTTCAGTCATGGCATCCCACGAACTGGCCAGCGTTGCGCTGGACGACAAATACACGGCCACCGAAGGCCGGATCTACCTCAGCGGCATCCAGGCGCTGGTGCGCCTCATGCTCGTGCAGAAATGGCGCGACCAGAAGGCGGGGCTGAACACCGCAGGCTTTGTCTCCGGCTACCGCGGCTCGCCGCTCGGCGGCCTGGACGAAGCGCTGTGGAAAGCGCAGCCGCAGCTCGAAGCCAACGCCGTCAAGTTCTTGCCCGGCGTGAACGAGGAACTGGCCGCCACCGCGGTCTGGGGTACGCAGCAAGTGCACCTCACTGGCGAGAGCGCGGTCGATGGCGTCTTTGCCATGTGGTACGGCAAGGCACCCGGCGTGGACCGCTGCGGCGACGTGTTCAAGCACATGAGCCATGCGGGCACCTCGCCCAACGGCGGCATTTTGCTGGTGGCGGGCGACGACCACGGCGCGTCTTCTTCCACGCTGCCCAACCAGAGCGACCACTTGTTCGCCGCCTCGATGATCCCGATGCTCTACCCGCAGAGCGTGGAGGAATACATCGAGCTGGGCCTGCACGGCTTCGCGATGTCGCGCTTTGCGGGGCTGCCGGTGGGCTTCAAGGCGCTGGCCGACACGGTCGAATCGTCGGGCTCCATAGCGGCCGGCGCGCTCGACGTGCATACGCGGCTGCCTTCGGACTTCGTGTTCCCGCCCGGCGGCGTGCATGCGCGCCTGTCGACCGACACGCTCGGCGTGCAGGCGCGCAAGCAGGAAGCGCTGATGCAGGACTACAAGATCTACGCCGCCATCGCCTACGCGCGCGCCAACCGGCTGAACCGCGTGACCATCGATTCGCCAAAGGCGCGGCTGGGCATCGTGGCCTCGGGCAAGTCGTACCGCGACGTGCTCGAAGCGCTGGAAGAACTGGGCATCGATGCGGACGAAGCCGCGCGCATCGGCATTCGCCTGTTCAAGGTGTCGATGCCGTGGCCGCTGGAGCCCGACTCGATCCGCGAGTTTGCCGACGGCCTCGAAGAAATTCTGGTCGTCGAAGAAAAGCGCCAGATCGTCGAGTACCAGCTCAAGGAGCATCTCTACAACTGGCGCGAAGACGTGCGCCCGCGCGTGATCGGCAAGTTCGACGAACAGGGCGAATGGGGCGCACATCCACGCGGCCAGTGGCTGCTACCGGCCACGGCCGACTTCTCGGTGGCGCAGATCGCGCGCGTGATCGCAGGGCGCGTGGCGCGCTTTCACACCAGCGACCGCATCCGCATGCGGCTCGCCATTCTTGACGCGAAGGACGTGGTGCTCGGCAAGGCCGTGGCCACGCCCTCGCGGCCGGCCTGGTATTGCTCAGGCTGCCCGCACAACACCTCGACCAAGGTGCCCGAAGGCAGCCTCGCGCTGGCCGGCATCGGCTGCCACGTGATGGCGACGGCCATCTACCCCGAGCACAACAAGACGACCACGCACATGGGTGGCGAAGGTGCGCCATGGCTGGGGCAGGCGTGGTTCTCGAAGCGCAAGCACGTGTTCGCGAACCTGGGCGACGGCACGTACTACCACTCGGGCTCGCTAGCGATACGCGCGGCCGTGGCGGCGGGCGTGAGCATCACCTACAAGATCCTCTACAACGACGCGGTCGCAATGACGGGTGGGCAACCGGTCGACGGCCCCATCACCGTGCCGCGCATCGCGCATCAGATGGCGGCCGAGGGCGTGAAGCGCCTTGCGCTGGTGGCCGAAGACCCGACGCGCTGGGTCGACCGCAGTGTGCTGCCGCCGGAGCGTGACGGCTTCGTGCTCACCGTGCACCACCGCGACGACATGGACGCGGTGCAGCGCGAGCTGCGCGAGTTCGAGGGCGTGTCGGTGCTCATCTACGACCAGGTGTGCGCAGCCGAGAAGCGCCGCCGCCGCAAGAAGGGCGAGTTTCCGCAGGCCGCGCGGCGCGTGTTCATCAACGACGCGGTGTGCGAAGGCTGCGGCGATTGCGGCGAGCAGTCGAACTGCACCGCGCTGCTGCCCAAGCAGACCGACCTGGGCCTGAAGCGCAGCGTGGACCAGAGCGCGTGCAACGCCGACGAGTCGTGCATCAAGGGCTTCTGCCCGAGCTTCGTGACGGTCGAAGGCGTAAAGCCGCGCAAGCAGGCGCCGGTGGCGGCGAAGGCCTCTGCGCAAGAGGCTGCCCTGCCCGACCCTGCGCCTTTGGCACTCGAAGGCATGCACAACATCCTCATCACCGGCATCGGCGGCACGGGCGTCATCACCATCGGCGCGCTGATCGGCATGGCAGCACACCTCGAAGGCAAGGGCGTGAGCGTGCTCGACATGACGGGCATGTCGCAGAAGAACGGCTCGGTAACGTCGCACGTGCGCATCGCGCGCGATGCGGCGCAGCTGAAGGCGCAACGCATTCCCACCGGCGAGGCCGACCTGATCCTGGGCTGCGACATGCTCACGGCCGGCGCGCCCGATGCCATCGCGCGCATGCGGCCAGGGCGCACCTATGCGCTGGTCAACACCTTCGAGCAGCCGACGGGGCATTTCGCGCAGCAGCCCGACTGGGAGTTTCCGGCCGCGCAAGTGCGCGCGCTGATCGAAGAATCGGTCGAAGGGCGTGCGGACTTCATCGATGCGACGCAACTGGCGACGCGGCTCATGGGCGATGCGATTGCGGCGAACCTGTTCCTGCTGGGCTTTGCGTTTCAGAAAGGCTTTGTTCCGCTGTCCGCCGAGGCGTTGGACAAGGCCATCGAGATCAACGGCGTGGCCGTAAAGGCGAACCAGGCGGCTTTCCGCTGGGGCCGCAAGGCGGCACTGGATCTTGCGGCTGTGACGCGCGAAGCGGCGCCTTCGAAGGTGGTGGCGCTGCAGCGGCCGCAGAGCTTCGAGGCGCTGGTGGCTGATCGCACCGCGTTCCTCACGTCATACCAGAACGCGGCGTATGCGCAGCGCTATGCCGAGCTGGTGGAACGCGTGAGCGTGGTCGAACAGCGCGAGCGCGGCAGCACGCGGCTGGCGAAGGCCGTCGCATCAGGCCTCTTCAAGCTCATGGCCTACAAGGACGAGTACGAGGTCGCGCGGCTCTACACCGACAAGCGCTTCATGGAGAAGCTGGGCGAGCAGTTCGAAGGCAAGCCGGTGCTGCGCTTCCACCTCGCCCCGCCGGTGCTCGGCCGCCGCGACGCCGAAGGCCGTGCGGTGAAGACGAGCTTCGGGCCCTGGATGATGGGTGCGTTCCACCTGCTCGCGAAGTTGCGCGGCCTGCGCGGCACGGCGCTCGACCCGTTTGGCCGTACCGCCGAACGGCGCATGGAGCGGCAGCTGATCGAGGATTACCGCGCGATGGTCGAAGACCTGCTGGCGCGCTTCGACGTCATCGACTTCGACACCGCGCTGTCGCTGGCGCGGTTGCCCGAGCAGATTCGCGGCTTCGGGCATGTGAAGGAAGAGAGTGTGGTGTCAGCGCGCGTGCGGTGGGGCGTGCTGGTGAAGCAGCTGGACGTGGTGCCTGCTTCCCGTGCACGAGCTCCAGCGCCTGTGCAGCCCGTGGCTGCCTGAGCCAAGCGTCAGCGGCATCCGGGGGCCTTCCAGCGATCAGGGCAAAATTCTGCTCGCCGCGCCGGTCGGCCCCTGCCTCCCATGCCGCCAATCACGCTCGCTCCTCCGCCACCCCCAACCCGCCCGCGCCGCCGCTACCGCGCGATCGCCGCATGGGCGGCCGCCCTCGCACTGGCCCTGCTGCTGATCGGCCTCGCAGCCCAATGGGCCGCAGTCCGCGAAGCGAATTTCCAGGCCGACTCGATCCGCCGCGCCATGGAAGTCCACGCGCTGGGCCTGCGCGATGCCGCCGGCAAGTACAGCTACCTCCCGTTCACGGCAAGCCTGCATCCCGACGTTCTGGCCGCGCTGGCCCATCCCCAGGATGCGGCGGTGAAGCAGCGCGCCAACCGCTACATCGAGGAAGTGAACCGCCAGGCGGGCTCCGATGCGCTCTACCTGATCGACCTGCAGGGCATGACGCTGGCGGCCAGCAACTGGGCGACGCCGCAGACCTTCGTGGGCGAGTCGTATGCCAACCGGCCCTACTTCATCGACGCCCGCGCGGGACGCAATGGCCTGTTCTACGGTGTGGGCCAGACGACCGGCGAGCCGGGGCTCTTCATTTCGGCACCGGTGCGGCCGGATGGCGGCGCGGTGCTGGGCGTGGTAACGGTCAAGGTCAGCCTGCGCCAGTTGCAGGATGCCTGGACCTTCGCGCGCGACCCCATCTTGCTGACCGACGCGCGCGGCATCGTGTTCCTGAGTTCGGTGCAGTCATGGATGTACCAGGCCACGCGAGCCCTGGGCGCCGCCGAGATCGAAGGCATGCGGCGCGACCAGCAGTACGGCGCGCGCACGAACTTTCCGGCGCTGCCGTGGAAGGTCGATCGCGACGAAGGCGGGCCCGGCTACCTCGTGCGCACCGACCTCGGCGGCCAGCCGCGCCGCTTCCTGGCGGTGGACGAGTCGCTGCCCGATCTCGGCTGGACGCTGACGGTGATGGCCGACCATGCCGAAGTCGTCCGCGCGCGCGAGCGCACCTGGATGCTGGGCCTGCTGTGCGCCGGCCTGCTGCTGCTGGGCGGCCTGTACTGGCAGCTGCGCGAACGCCGCTTCGCCGAGCAGCGCGATGCGCGGCGCGACCTGGAGCTGCGCGTGCGCGAGCGCACCCACGAGCTCGACGAGGCCCACGCCTTCCGCAAGGCGATGGAAGATTCGCTGCTGGTGGGCATGCGCGCGCGCGACCTGGACGGCCGCATCATCTACGTCAACCTGGCCTTCTGCGAAATGACCGGCTACGGCGCCGACGAACTGCTCGGCCGGCTGCCGCCCTACCCCTACTGGCACCCCGACGATGTGACACTGCACTGGCGCCACTACGACGCCATGATGAGCGGCGAGCCCGCACATGCGGGCTTCGAGTCGCGCCTGCGGCACCGCGACGGGCACGAGGTGATCACCATGGTCTACACCGCCGCGCTGATCGACGCCGACGGCAAGCACAGCGGCTGGATGAGCTCGGTGGTGGACATCACCGAGCAGAAGCGCGCCGAGTTGCGCCAGCGCCAGAACGACGAGCAACTGCAGCACGCCCAGCGCCTGGCCAGCCTCGGCGAAATGGCCTCTACGCTGGCCCACGAGCTGAACCAGCCGCTGATGGCGCTGAGCAATTTCGCGAGCGCCGCCAAGGCTTTTGCAGAGCAGGGCAACCAGCAGTTGCTGGTCAGCAGCCTCGACGAGACCATGGCCCAGGCCCAGCGCAGCGCCGAGATCGTGCGGCGCATTCGCGGCTTCGTGCGCCAGCGCACCGCCGGCACCGAAGACTGCGCGGTGGCGGCGCTGGTCAGCAACGCGCTGGCGCTGCTGCAGGGCGAGATGCGCATGCGCCAGGCGCGCGCCGAGGTTCGCATGCCGGCGGGGCTGCCCGAGGTGCGCGGCGACCGCGTGCTGCTCGAACAGGTGCTGCTGAACCTGCTGTCCAACAGCCTGCACGCCATGCAGGCCACGCCGCCGGAGCAGCGGCTCGTCGAAATCGAGGCCGAAGTGCTCGAAGGACGCATGCACATCCGCGTGGCCGACCGCGGGCCGGGCATCGACGCCGCGCTGGCCGAGCAGGTGTTCGCGCCCTTCTTCACCACCAAGACCGGCGGGCTGGGGCTGGGCCTGAACATCTGCCGCACCATCGTCGAGGCCCATCGCGGCCGGCTGTCCTTTGCCAACCGGGCCGGCGGTGGCACAGTTTTCACCCTCGAACTGGAAATCACACCCCCATGAACGCCATGAGCGCTCTTGCCAACAACCTGTGCGTGGTGGACGACGACGAGGCCGTGCGCCGTTCGCTGGGCCTGCTGCTGCTGTCGCGCGGCTACGCGGTGCAGACCTTTGCCTCGGGCGAGGCCTTCCTGGCCGGCGCCGATTTGCAGCGCGCGGGCTGCGTGATCCTGGACCTGCGCATGGACGGCGTGAGCGGCCTGCAGGTCTTCGATGCGCTGCGCGCAAAAGACAGCCCGCTGGTGGTGATCTTCCTGTCCGGCCACGGCGACATACCCATGGCCGTCGAAGCCGTGCAGAACGGCGCCTTCGGCTGGCTCGAAAAGCCCTGCAATGACGAGCGCCTGCTCGACAGCATCGCCAAAGCCTTGCAGCAAGCCGGCGAGATCGCCGCGCGCCGGCAGGCCCGCCAGGCCGCGCAGGCACTGTGGGACAAGCTGACGCCGCGCGAGATGCAGGTGGCCCGGCTGGTAGCCGAGGGCAAGCCCAACAAGCAGATCGCCCTGGAGCTGGCGCCGCTGGAGCAGCGCACGGTAGAGACCCACCGCGCGCACGTGTTCGCCAAGCTGGGGCTGGCGAACAGCCACCAGTTGGACCGGTTTCTGCGGGAACACGCGCTGTAGCGACCCGACTGGAAGCAAGTGGAGGCCCGTGTGCGAGCACATGGCAGGACCGGAAGTGGCTCGGCGAGCTTCTTGCTTGACCTCATCGCAGCAGCCAGTCGCGTTGCGCAGGAGGTCTCCGATGCCGAACTTTTACTTGCCGCTCTCCGGCAATGTGCGCCAGGAAATCAATCCCTGGACTTGGTTTACCAAGATTGCCAATGGGCAGCTTGGGTTCATCAACATCAATATGGGCAAGTCGTCAGACCCTGCTCTGGAGCAGCAGATTCTGGATGACGTCGGAAGCTACGGACGGCAGATTGGGCAACTCGGCGATGCGCTGGAGGCGGTTCTCGCGCACATGAAGACCGACACCTGGGAGCCCAAGGCCAAGGAAGCGGTAGATGCCTTCAGGTTCCAGCTCGCCGAGATTCGCCGGCTGAAGCAGAGCCGGGCTGACAACAAGACCTGACATTTCTCGGCGGCATATCGAACTGACCTGGGGCGGGCTTTGCGATGTCTTCTGGTCCGGGGACTTCACCAAGGCCATGCCGTTTCAGTGTCGCTGCATCGCAGCGCTGCTCTCGAGTTGATGGTAACTTGCGGCGAGGACCAGACGTTCGCAGCGCCTATGCTAGGCGGTCAAGAACAAGTCCCCTCCCCGGCCACTGCCGCGAGACAACCCGACCATGCAATCGACCGGAACCCTGCGCGGCATCGCCGCGATGCTGTTGGCTTGCGCCTTCTTTGCCTGCATGGACGCGCTGCTCAAAAACCTGGCCGGGCATTACCCGCCGGTGCAGGTGATGGCACTGCGCGGTCTCACGGCGCTGCCCCTGGTGTGCCTGTACATCGCCTGGCGGCGCGAGGCAGCCGGCGTTTTCAGCCGCCGGCTGCGTTGGCGCCTGCACCTGCTGCGCACCGCGCTGAATATGACGATGCTTGTGCTCTTCGTCTATGGCCTGAAGACCCTTGGCCTGGCAGAGGCCTACACACTCACTTTCATCGCTCCGCTGCTGATGGTGCTCATCGCCGTGCCGATGCTGGGCGAGTCGGTCCAGCCGCGGCACTGGATCGCCATCGGGCTGGGCTTCATAGGCGTCGTGATCGCACTGCGACCCGAGCAAGGGGCCTTCCTCTCGGTGGGCGCTCTGGCGATCCTGGTGGCCGCAGTCTGCTATGCGCTGTCGAACATGCTGGGCCGGCTCATCAGCCGCACCGAATCGAGCGCCGCGCTGGTCTTCTGGACCACGGCCGGCATGGCTGTCGGCGGTAGCCTGTTATCAGCACCGCAATGGGTGCCAATCCAGGCCCAGCACACGTGGGTGCTTGCGGGTTTGGCCATCAGCGGTTTTCTGGGCCAGATGGCTATCGCCGAGGCCTTCCGTCACGGCCAGGCCGCTGCCATCGCCCCCTTCGAATACAGCGCCCTCGCCTGGGCGCTTGTGCTGGACTGGGTGTTCTGGCAGGCCGCGCCCGACGCATGGACGCTGGGCGGCGGGGCGTTGATCGTTGCGAGCGGACTGTGGCTGGCGCGAAGCGAGGCGCCAAAATCTGCTCGGCCAAAACGGCAGGCCACCTGAGCCGCGGCGAAGCGGGCGTGCGAAGCCGCATCGGGCAGACAAGATCAACGGCTCGCGTGGTGCGAGCCGAAGATCCCTGCCTGCGTACCGCTCAGGGCGCCAGCGTGAGCTTGAAGATCTGGTTGCCGTTGGATGCGCCCACGTAGATGGTCCCGTCGCTGGCGACCGCCACACCAATCGGAAAATTGAAGATGATCGCCGCGCCGGTGCTGTCCCGCAGTGTGCTGATCTCGCCCGCAGGCGTGACCACTCGCGCCACGCCATCCCAGGCATGCGTCAGGAACACGTTGTCATGTGCATCCACCGTTACGCCGTAGGAATAGCCGAGCTTGGCCGGCGTGGCGGCCGTTCCGTCGACCACATTGGAAACAGCGTTGCCGTTGCAATCGCCCAGCAGCGTGCTCACTGTGGCGCTGGCCACATCGATCTTGCGCAAGCATGTGCCGTCGGTGTCCGTGTCGTACAGCGTGCTGCCATCGCGGCTGATCGCCAGGCCCTGCGGACGGGCAAACTGGGCTGCTGTGCCAACCCCGTCCAGGTAGGCCTGCGTGCCGTCGCCCGCGAGCGTGCTCGTGGTGCCATCGGCTGCGACCTTGCGCACGCGCTTGTTTTCCAGGTCCGCCACGAACAGGTTGCCTGCGCCATCCAGCGCAATGCTGGCGGGGTCGTTGAACATTGCAGCGGCCGGGCTGTCGGCGTACCCGCTGGTGCCACTGCCCACCCAGGTGCTGTAGGTTGTGGCGTTGGGGGCGATCTTGTTGATGCGATGCTGGTCGCTCACGTACAGGGTACCGTCGGCGGCCAGTGCCAGGCCATACGGCGTGTTCATGGTCGTCCCCGGCGTTACTTCCGCGCCGCTGCCGCTGGCCGTGTCGATCCTGTAGACCGAACCATTGCCTCCCATGGCCACGTAGAGGTTCGCGCCGCTGGCATCCAGAACGAGTTGATAGGGACGGTTGTATGTCACCCCGGTGGCCGCCAGCACGTTGGCGACCCAGGGTTTGACCGTCAGCGTGGCGGCATGGCTGGTCACACTGCCATTGGGGCCCGTCACTTGCACGCGCAGCTGCTGGCCGCTGTCGGCCAGTTGATTGGCTGCTGTGGTGAAGCTGTCGCTGGTGGCGCCGGAAACATCGGTCCAGTTGGCACCGCCATCAACGCTGCGCTGCCACTGGTAGGTCGTGGCACGCACAGCCTGTACCTTCAACATGGCGGTCACGCCCTGGCCAATGGTGGTATCCGATGGCTGTGTCGTGATGGAGGGCGCGGTGTCTTCCTGCGTCGGTGCCGGCGTCTGCGTTCCCTGAGGAGCAGGTGCAGGAGCGACAGCGAAGCCGGGGAAGCCGCCGCCTCCGCCCCCACCACCGCCGCAGGCGGCCAGCACGAGGTTCATCATCAGCAGCGCGGCGGGTGCACGCCATGCACGGGAAACGGTACGAGTGGTATTCATGATGGGCCTTCCTTTTTTCAAGTGGAGTGAACGAGAAGGCCTCCACGGTAGGGTCGGCAACGCCTGCGATCTAGTGTCGAAGGTCATCGCCGAGCAGCAAAAAAAGATGCTCAGGAGCGCATGCAAGCGTGCGTCGTATCGTGCTGCACCAGCGATGCAAGGGCCTGCAGCAGCCTGTCGGCAGCCACCGGCTTGAGTAGCACCTGCAGCCCGGAGTCGAGCATCTGCCGCTGTCGCTGCGGCGCGGTTTCCCCGGTGATCAACAGCACCTGCAAGCCTGGGCCGAAGCGCGCGCTCAGTCGCTGCGCCGCGGCCAGTCCGTCGGCACCATCGGCCAGCCGCACGTCGCACAACAGAACTTCGACAGGGGCACTTCCATGTGCGGCTTGCACCAGCACGGCCTCGGCTTCGGCCTCACTGGCCACTGCGTCGATGGCTACGCCATGGGCCTGCAGCAGCCCGGTAACGGCCTGGCGGATCGCGGCTTCATCATCGATGAGCAGCACGCGCTGCGGCAATGGCGAGGCAGCGCCCGGGCATGCAGCGAGTGGCACGACACCCGAGGCGATCACCGCCGGAAGCACCAGGCGAAAGCGACTGCCGTGATGCAGGCGCGAGCGCACCTGCAGCGGGTGCGCCAGCAGGCGTGAGAGCCGCTGCACAATGGACAGGCCGATGCCCAGTCCCTGTGCTCGATCGCGCCCCGGATTACCGATCTGGTAGAACTCGTCGAAGATGCGGCCGAGGTGCTCGTCCGCGATGCCGATGCCGGTATCGCACACATCGATCCACACCAGCGGACCGCGTGCGCGGGCGGCCACCACCACGCCGCCACGCGTCGTGTACTTGAGCGCGTTGTCCACGAGATTGGACAGCAGCCGCTGCAACAGCTGCGGATCACTCAGCACCCAGCAAGGCGTGGCGCGCAGCCGCAGTTGCAGATCCCGGTCGGCCGCCTGCGCCACGAACACATTGTTGAGCGCGAGGAACAGCGGATTGAGCTCCACGGGTCGAATCTGCGGCGCCACCTCGCCGGCATCAAGTCGCGAGATGTCCAGCAGGATGTCGAGCGAATCGCCGAGCGTTCCGACCGCATCCATCAACCGCACCGCGTGATCCCATTCCTCGGTGCCCTTGAGCTTCTTTTCAATGACGGCTCCGAACAATGCGATGGCGTGCAGAGGCTGGCGCAGATCGTGGCTCGCCGCGGCAAGAAAGCGCGTCTTCTCCTCGCTGACACGCTGGGTTGCGGCAATCTGATGGCTCAGCTGCTCGGCAAGCGCCTCCTTTTCGAAACGCATGGTCAGCGCAGCGGTCAGCAGCCGATGATGCTGCAGCGCGAACATGATCATGACGCACAGGTACAGCAGGCAGCCGGTGGCCAGGAACAGGTGCGTGCTGTCGCCGCGCCAGGCCAGCGCCAAGGTCAGGCTCGCCATGCTGGGCACGATGAAGCGTGGAATGTTGCGCTTGAGAACCGCCAGCGACAGTGCTCCGCCGGCGCAGCCGCCCATCATCATCACGATGACCATGACCCAGAGCCCCAGGTTGCGCCCCGGCGGAACGCACAGCCACGGCGCCAGGCCCCAGACGCAGGAGCGCAGCAGCACGTTGCGCGCATTGAAGCGTGCCCAGTACTCGGGATGAGCGGCCGCATCGGGACTGCGCCGATAGCGCCGATAAGCGCGCCGCAGCGTCAATGCCAGGTGCAGCGCCATCCACAGCAGGACTTGCCAGCGCCACGTGGCCACGAACAGGCCGATGCCCAGCGACTGTGCCGTGAGGAAGTCTGCGAGATAGGCTGCCGGCGCGTTGGCATGGACCGCGGCCACCTGTTCGCGCAGCACCCGCTGGGCCAACTCGGGCGGATGCAAGTCATTCATCGCAGGCATGCGGGGCATCGCCACGTCGAAGGCCGCATGGCGCGACGGGCTCACTTCAGACTGCTGATGAGCTGGGCTCGCGAGCGCACGCCGAACAGCAACAACAGGGTAGACACATGGTTCTTGACCGTGCCCTCGGTCAGGTGCGACAGCTGTGCGATTTCTTTGTTCGACTTGCCGGCCAGCAGCCAGTCGAGGATTTCGACCTGGCGCGCATTGAGCTGCGGCTGCAACTCAGTCGTCGCCGTTACCGCAGTCGTGCGGACGGCGACAGGGGTCGTGGACGGCGAGGCTGGCAGAGCGACCAGATCGTTGTCCCTCACGTAGCGCAACACCTCGCCCAAGTGACCTGTCTTGGGAAGAAAGGCCTGCGCCCCGAGCGCCATCACCCCTTGCATCAACGCATGGCTGTCCTTGCCCGATAGCACGACCACGCGCGATGCAGGAAAGGCGCGCCTGAAACGCACCAGGGTATCCAGCCCCTGGGAGTCGGGCAGATCGAGATCGAGCAGCACCAGGAGATGCGACGTGAGATGGAACTCGTACAAGCGCAACGCGTCGGCCAGGGAGCGTGCCTCGTGCACCGGCACGCTGCCGGTTTCCGCCAGCAGCAGCGCCCTCAGGCCCAGGCGCACCAACTCGTGGTCGTCGACCACCAGGATGCCCCGCGCCGGTATGGCAACGCTGGCCTCGCTACGCAATGGCGCGGCATGCAGCGGCAGGGATGTGGCAGTAGCCATGGTCCGGGCATCTTAGTGCGGATGGCTGCGAACCTGAAATGACCAAAGTCATGAGATCCGCGGCTCTGCCATGAGCAACTTCTGCCATCGGTAGGAGGTTCGGGCTTCACAACATCGCGCGACGTTTCCCCATATCGGCACCATCCTGCACCTTTGGATGAAACGCCTTAATCAGTAGGACGGCATTGAAATCAAGCATGTCTCCACCGAGGAGCCGCACAGGCCCTGATCGAACTGATGGGCGATCAAGCCGATCTCTCGTTGCTCACTACCGGTTAGGTTGGGCGCTGACGCTCGTGACGCAGAGGTTCAATTGCCGCGCAAATAGAAAGGCATAGGCGAAAGGGCATATGTCTTCGGGACATCTCGTTGCAGGGCGTATCAAGCAGCCAGCCCGCAGACCGGCATCTCTCTCGTTGCCGTCGGGGTACTCAATACGCCAGTGGTTTGGACGGCATTCCCACTGAAGCTCAAGGTGAGCTGCTCGTACTCGCTACTTGGACCATGCGGCTTGTCTGCTTGGAGCGCCTTTCGACGTCATGCCAACCGGCTACAGTCGGCCAGAGCCGGCCGTTCGCCGCGGGCCCTCAACTCGCCTGTAAGCAGACCTTCGGCGCCACAACCGAGCCTCCGGTCCTACATACAAAGAGCCATGATTGAAAACGCAGACTTCCTGACCGCATTCTCGATACACCGACTTCGCGGCGAGGCACCACCGCCAGACCTTGCGATTCTGTTGGGGCACCGGGACGCATTGGTACGTCAAACTGGGTTCGCTTTTGATAGCTCATCAAGTTGGGCGCCCTGGCTTGACACAAGCTATCTCAGGGAAAGCGAATGGGCCAATCCAGATATTCGAGCCAACGTGAAGGCGATTGCCGAAGTCTGCGCCTCTATTGATTTTGTGGCTGCGGACGAGGAGCGGAACTATTTCGGCTACTGGCGCGGGCAAGCCGATATCAACGTCTCGCAGGCGCCAATCGTCCGCTTAGACAACGAGGGTCAGTTTGACTTCTGCGGCACCACCAATTTGGCCGGTGCAATTTTGACCGCAGGCGGAGGCGGTCTATTCGAAGAGGTGCGGTCCTGGATGCAAGGAATCGGCATCGGCTCGCTCCCGACGGTTCCATATGACCTGTTCGATGTTGATATTCACCCCTCGCCGCGACAACTGCACAGGACGCTCTACGAGAAACTCTTGATAGAAGAGCAGCGCGGGTAGTCGAGCATCGGGCCCAACCTATGCGCTGTGGCACAGTTCGGCCATGAGCGGGCATTCGATGTCATCAACGAAGACCCTCGAGAATCGATGGCCACGTGAAATTAGCCGCATGTCCAACCTGACACTCTTCGATTCCTACCTCCAAAGCTGGAACGCGCAGCCTGACGGCGAGCCCTTTGCAACCCACGCCGGCCACCTACTACCGGTCCGTCTCGATGGACATCCGGACGGTCGCGCCGGGATGATCAAGATCGCGCGGCACATTGACGAGCGGGTCGGCGGTCAAGTGATGCGCTGGTGGGACGGCGATGGCGCTGCGCGCGTGTATGCCCTCGATGAGAACGCGGGCGTACTGCTGATGGAGCGTGCTACCGGCGCGGGTCATCTGCTGAAAATGGCTCTAGAAGGTGATGACGTCGCTGCCACAAGCATCGTCTGCCGCACCATCGGCCGGCTGCATGCGAAGCGGCCCTTACCGGCGCCAAATGGACTGCTACCGCTGACGTGCTTCTTCGAATCGCTGGCGCCGATGGCGCGGCGTGAAGGCGGCCTGATGGCCGAATGTGCAGTGGTGGCAGATGAGCTGTTGGGCACGCAGCGTGAGTGGCTTCGCGGTGCCACCCCATGGCGCTCCCATGTCGATTTCGCACGATTCCTCTCCGGCGCACTGGATTGCCAAGTCCGCTGTGATCCGGGTTCGGAGCACTCCGAGATTTCCCCATACTCGGACGTCTTCTTGGACGTGCATAGAGGTGTAGAGAAGCTCGTTACATGGGGCTGAGCCCCTGCTTTCAGTCACCGATTTAGGGGCAATGCGTTCGGCCACCTTGGACGCAGAATGCGGTTGCAGGAGATCGCCGGAAACTGCGGCACTCGGCCAGAACCGGTCGGTCGCTGCTTCGGCAGAACAGCCAAGAACTGCCATTCGTTCAAGCTGAACATTGACTTTGAGAAGGGAGTCGCATGCACCGAGCAATTGCGCTGGTTTTATGCCTGGTCGTAAGCGTTTCAGCAATGGCACAGCCATCGGAAGAAAAAAGAGCAGCGTATGAAAAGGAACACGCTGACATAGTGAAGATGTTCCGGACCGAGACGGGGTTCGAGGAGATCGACCGAGGGGAAGTCCTTCAGTTCATCGACAGCAAGCAATCGAGAGTTTTCTTGGTAACGAAGCCGGGCCATCCAGCACACCCAGCAGTCATAACTCGTCAAGCATTCGAGTACAAGGGACAACTCTTTCTAAAATCTGGCGGCATGGGGCGAGGAGATCAGAACGCCCTAGAAATTTGGGTCAACTACTTGAACTCAGAGGCCAAGGCGGTTATTGATAAAAAGCGCGAAGAGGCTGTCAAACCATGACGGTCCATGGCGTTGGACGCAAGCATCGAACGGCAGCTCTCGCGACGTCCGAGTGACGGCAAGGGCCCACAGCTGAAGTTAACCTGCAGCCAACAGAGGCGTCGAAGGCTTCTGGAGCCCTTCATAATCAAAACCTGCCCCCGCTTGTTCGAGATGCCGACCTTTCGTCATGGATAAATTCTTGCTGCAACAGCAGGTGCTGGAACGGCTCGCCGAAGACCTGCTGCAAGCCGAACAGGCAGTGCGGGCAGCCCATGAAACGGCGACTCACGAAGAAAACATCGCCGAAAACAAGTACGACACATTGGGACTCGAAGCCGCCTACCTGGCCACCGGCCAAGCTCGGCGCGCCGAAGCCATACGCCAGGCGATGGCCAATTGGCGCCGATTCCGCCCGCGTCCCTACGACGCCATCAAAGGCATACAGCTCGGCTCGCTGGTCTGCCTAGTCGACTCCGACGACAAGCAGCAACAGCTCTTTCTCGGCCCGGATGGGGGCAGCATGAAGTTGGTCAGCGGCACTCAGCTTGTTCAGGTCATCAGTAGCGAAGCCCCTTTGGGTAGGGCAATGCTGGGCAAATTCGAGGGTGATGAGGTGTCGATACAGGTCGCTCCAATCCAACAGCAGTTTGAGGTGCTGAGGGTTCTTTAAGCCGTAAGCAAGTTCACGCCGAATTGACCGAGGTCAGCAGACGTGCAGGCGTCGTGAACGTACCGGCTGAGCAGCAAGGTCAGCAGTACTTAAAACCGGCCACTGGGTCGAGATGACACTGGCGCATGAATGGCCGCTGCGTGGTCAAGACCGTGAACTCAGGAGGCCGACATCACCGGCAGCAACCGTTGCGAAGCGGAGGTCCGGCGGCCAGTCTGATGACAGCAATGGCCCTGCAGCACCGACCGCCCTTCGGCTACAGTCGGCCAGGAGCCGTCCTTTGGAGATGTCCGTTTAGGGTAGGCTTTGTGCTCGCCCGCAGCCGTTGTTGTAACTACATGCCCGCACGTCAGACGAGAAGGCCCAATACTCTCGCCGGAACGCAACTGGCGGCATCCGCTGCTCGTCGACCATCCAGCGTCAAATCGGCCGATCGCGTGTTCGACCTCCTCGAGCTGCTGGCGGGCACGGGCCGGGCCATGAACCACGGAGAACTCTCGCGCCGCACCGCGATACCCAAAGGTAGCCTCACGGCGCTCCTGCGCAACCTGATAACCCGCGGCTATGTCGAATATTTGGAGCGCACGCAAGACTACCGCCTTGGCGAGCGAGCGTACGACCTGGCCAGGCGCGGCGCACACCACCGTGACTTGGTCAGTCTCAGCCAGCCTTGGTTGGACGGCTTGGTGCGGGTCACCGGCGAATCGAGCATGCTGGTAGTGCGGCGCGACGATATGGCAGAGCGCATCGCCGCCTCTGCAACACCCCGCGCCGTCCTGTACACGACCCACGTCGGGGTCCTCATGCCGCTGTACGCCACGTCTGGTGGAAAGATCCTGCTGGCCTGGCAGCCAGCGGCGGAGCGAGAGACCTACTTGCGCAAGGTGTCGCTGCAACCGCGTACGGAGAAAACGATCCGTTCCGTCGGCGTGCTGCGGCGGCAATTGCGGGTGGTGCGTGACGAAGGCGTTGCGTGGTCGTGGGGTGAATTTACTGCGGGCCTGGTAGGCGTTTCTGTGCCCGTGCTGGACGTGCACGGCCGAGCCATTGCTGCGCTGGGCATCACGTTGCCGGAGAGCCGCTTCGACGAACTGCGCCAGGAGGCCGTACTGCAGGCTCTTCGATCGACGGGCGCAAAGATCGCCGACGCGGTCGCGGCTGTCGCCCTCAAATAGCGTTCACATTCGTGAACAGTGGCTGGCCGAGGGTGGCAGACCGCGACCACACTCTGAACTCCTTATCAAAGCACCGATGACAGGTGCCGCGCAGGTTCTATTCATAACCATGGACTGAGTGCGCCCGGAGGCGACGCCTCGACTACCGTGCAACAACAGGAGAAAACCCGATGATCAAAGTCAGTGTCATGTACCCGTACGCCGCAGGCGCGCGATTCGATCATGCTTACTACCGCGAGAGGCATATGCCAATGATGAAACAGCTGCTCGGCGCTGCATGTCTGTACTACACGGTGGACAAGGGCATCGCAGGTGGTGCTCCGGGCACCGACCCTGTTTACGTGGCCAAGTGCGACTTCGTCTGCACTTCTGTCGAAGCATTCCAGGCAGCCCGCGGCCCGCACGCGCAGGAGATCAGGGGCGACATAGCCAATTACACGGATATACAACCCGTTCTGCAATTTAGTGAGGTGGTAGTGGAGCGTTCGGAGAGTTGACCAAGGGTCGACGACATAGAAGTTCCTCCCTTGATACACGAGAGCTTTTGGTGATTAGTCGTATGCCCGCTTTCGAGCGTTGAACTCCCGAGATCGAAGGACAGGAACGGGCCCTGAGCAGCCATGGAAATTTCGCAAAGCGGTCACTCAGTCGACGTTTCCGCTGACCGTTAACCCGCCAAGACCATCCCCATCAGCACTCACTCGCAGAGCCTGATCCAGCGTTCAAGCCGCCCCACCACACGCGGAGTATTGAGCCGGGCAATCGACCCTTCCATGTCCTCAGCGCCTTCGCTTTGGCACAGCAGCACAACCTCTTCACGCACGGCGCCAGTACCAAAGAACCCTTCGCGATCAAGTTGTTCCATCGCGGCGACGCAGGCTTCGAAGAGGCCCGCGTGCAAAACGTCGAATTCAACACTGCAGGGCAAGTCGTTGCGGTGGCAGGACAGGATCATGCGATAGGCGATGTCGAGAAACTCGTCACCCTCCGAATAGGGCCACTCGGTGGAGCACCAGATCTCGCTTTCGTCGTCCATGTCGCCGGGCTCGCCCAGCGCAAGAACGCCGGCGGCGTGGATGATGGTCATCGCGCTGTCGTCACTGCCCAGCGCGAAGAGGCGGATGGTTTCGTCGGGGTGGGCCGCGCGAATGGCCTGGAAGGCGTGGCGGGCGCCATCGCGAATCTCGGCGGTGAGCAGGGGGAAGTCGATGCGAGCCGGGTCGTGCGTGCCCTGGCGTACCCGCTTGTAGCCCTGGGCCTCGATCTCGCTGCTGCGCTGCACGATGGCATCCTTCGCGGCCTGCGGACTGGCAAACTCGGCGACGCTGGAGCGCCCCATGGTTTTCACCTTGCCATTCGCGGCCCACAGTGAGTTGCCGAACTGGCGCAGTTCGTGGAAGTCGGTGGGCACCTCGTTGTCGAAGCGGTAGAACAGTGACCATGTCATGGCGGGGAGAACTCCTTCTGGCGGGGTGCTGCGTCTCCTGAATTTGAACATTCAGCTTGTGCGCAATCACGCTGCCCGTTCGACCCACTGGGCGCGCCAGGCGGGGGCGTCGAAGGGATCGGCAAAGTATTGAGTCTCGCGCGACACCTTTCCATCCCGGAACTCCATGATGCTCACGGTAAAGGCGCTCTTGCCCTCGTAGTCGATCGCATACTCGGTGATCCAGAGACTGCCCTCCCCCACGACGCGCCGGACCGCAAACCCCGACGGCTTGCCAGGGTGATGGCTGCGAAGTGCTTGCAGGTTGTGACGGCCGTGGATGACCTCGCCTGACTGCGGGTACACACAAACAGCGTCGTCGTGATAGATCTCATGCTCGACGACCTGGTCGCCTGCGGCGGACGCAGCCCAATGTCTGTCGATCGCCGTCCGGATGTTCTGCTCTTCCATCGTCGACCTCCATTGCGAGCCCGCTTGCTTGCGGCACCCCCATTCTAGGTATTTACCCTTGCGTACCGATACGTAGCCGCCCGGCGGCAGGCTACGGACGACAGTCCGGCGGCGGCCGGACAGACTCGGCGGAACGGCTTCGCGCGGCTTTGCGGCGGGCCGCAGCAAGAGACAAGCAAGGACCCCTTTCCATGACAGCCATCGCAAGCAATGCGACCGCCGGCGCCTCCAGCCCCGACGCGACCGCCGCCAACAACACCCCGTACACCTTCGAAGAAAAGCGCAAGCGCATCTTCGCCATCTTTGCCGCCTCGTCCGGCAACCTGGTGGAGTGGTTCGACTTCTACGTCTACGCTTTCTGCGCCATCTACTTCGCGCCGGCGTTCTTCCCCAAGTCGGACCCCACCGTGCAGCTGCTGAACACCGCCGGCGTGTTCGCCGCCGGTTTTCTCATGCGCCCGATCGGCGGCTGGCTGTTCGGCCGCCTGGCTGACCGCAAGGGTCGCAAGACTTCCATGGTGACTTCGGTCGTCATGATGTGCGTGGGCTCGCTGGTCATCGCCTGCCTGCCGACCTACGCACAGATCGGCGCCGCTGCGCCCGCGCTGCTTCTGGCCGCGCGGCTGCTGCAGGGCCTGTCGGTCGGCGGCGAGTACGGCACCACCGCCACCTACATGAGCGAAGTGGCGATGCGCGGCCAGCGCGGCTTCTTCTCGTCGTTCCAGTACGTCACGCTGATCGGCGGCCAGTTGCTGGCGGTGGTGGTCGTCGTTGTGCTGCAGCAGGTGCTCGACGAAGCCGAGCTCAAGAGCTGGGGCTGGCGCATTCCGTTCGTCATCGGCGCCATCGCCGCGGTGGTCGCACTCATGCTGCGCCGCACGCTGACCGAAACCGCGAGCACCAAGACACGCGCCGCCAAGGGCGCGGGCACGATGCGCGAGCTGTTCACGAACCACAAGCGCGCCTTCTTCGTGGTGCTGGGCTACACGGCCGGCGGCTCGCTGATCTTCTACACGTTCACCACCTACATGCAGAAGTACCTGGTGAACTCGGCTGGCATGTCGATCAAGACCGCCAGCAACGTGATGACGGCCTGCCTGTTCATCTACATGTGCATGCAGCCGCTGTTCGGCGCGCTGTCGGACCGCATCGGCCGCCGCACCAACATGCTGCTGTTCGGCGCACTGGGCGCGCTGATGACGGTGCCGGTGCTGAGCAACCTGCAGAGCGTGAGCAGCCCGCTTGTGGCCGGCATGCTGATCACGCTCGCACTGGCGGTGGTGAGCTTCTACACCTCGATCAGCGGCATCGTGAAGGCCGAGATGTTCCCGCCCGAGATTCGTGCGCTGGGCGTGGGCCTGTCTTACGCGGTGGGCAATGCCATCTTCGGCGGCAGCGCGGAATACGTGGCGCTGGGACTGAAGTCGATCGGGCACGAGTCGTACTTCTACTGGTACGTGACGGGAATGATGGGAGTGGCCTTCCTCGTCAGCCTGCTGCTGCCGAAGCAGGCGACGTACCTGCATCACGACAAGTAAGCAAGCGCCCGGACAGAGCACCCCTGCAAACCGGGCGACAGAGGGCCCGGAAATACCCTCTGATTTCCTCGCAAGCCCCCCCGGAACGGACCTGCCCGTCCGGGGCCGCGTCTTCGGCACGGCGGCCATGCCGCCGCAACGTGCCGAGCAGGCGCCTCCCGCATTCGAGGGATGCTGCATCCGTCGAGAAAGCACAGACTCGGGACGGCCTCCATGGCCCGCTTTCACGACGAAGGAGCACAAGGCATGAACGAAATTCTCTCGGCGTGTGCCCAGCAGATGACGCAGCAGAATGGCGTTGCGTTTCGCGACTGGCTTTCGCTGCTGGCGCTGGTCGCAGGCATATGCACATTCATCTGGAAGCTCTACGCGGATACGAAGTCCGCCCGCTACCGGGAAACCGTCGGATTTCTCGAGAAGCGGACCGCCGGGCTGATGGCTGACTGGAAGCTCGTGCAAAAGGCTGTTGCCGAAGGCCAGGACTTTGACGATGCGGCAAAGAGCATGCTGGGCATGCTCGATACCGTGGCTCTCCTGGTCAAGAAGAAAGCCTTCGACAAAGAGCTGGTCTACAACTACTGGTGGGCGTACTTCATCGATGCGAAGAAGAACCCGGCGGTCGAGGCATGGATCAAGGCTCGCCACGATCTCGACAAGCACGTCCTGGAACACTTCCTGGAGCTCCACGCCGAGTTCAAGAAACGCTGCGATGCGGAACAGGCTCAGGCGACGGTTACCACCGCGCCCCCGCCTCCTTCCGCATAGGCCCGGGAATACCCTCTGACCTCCCCAAAGTCTTCTTGCCTACAGTTCTTGTATGCAAGACAAGGCGTTGCTTGCATGCAAAACCTAGACAAGACAGACAGGAGACTCCATGCCTCGCTTCGCCAAATCGCTTTTCGGTCAGGTGGTCATCGCGCTGGTGCTCGGCGTGCTCGCGGGGCTCTTCGCGCCCGAGTACGCCGTCAAGCTCAAGCCGCTGGGTGACGGGTTCATCAAGCTGATCAAGATGATCATCCCGGTGCTGGTGTTCTGCGTGGTGGTGCATGGCATTGCCGGCGCGGGAGACCTGAAGCGCGTGGGCCGGGTGGGTGTGAAGTCGCTCATCTACTTCGAGGTGCTGACCACCATCGCGCTGGCGATGGGCCTGGTGCTGGCCTTCGTGTTCCAGCCCGGCGCGGGCATGAACGTCGACCCGTCGAAGCTCGACCCGGCCGCGATGAGCGCCTATGCCTCGAACGCCGACAAGCTCACGAGCGGCGGCACGGTCGAGTTCCTGATGAAGCTCATTCCAACCACGGTGGTCAGTGCCTTCGCCACCGGCGACGTGCTGCAGGTGCTGCTGTTCGCGGTGCTGTTCGGCTGCGCGCTCACGCTGCTGGGCGAGCGCGGCAAGCCGGTGGCCGTGGTGGTCGATGCGCTCTCGCTGGTGCTGTTCAAGATCATGGGGATCATCATCAAGCTGGCGCCGCTGGGCGTGCTGGGCGCCATCGCGTTCACGGTCGGGCAATACGGCATCGGCTCGCTCAAGCAGCTGGGCATGCTGGTTGCGCTCTTCTACGGCGCGGTGCTGATCTTCGTGTTCGTGGTGCTCGGGCTGGTGATGCGCATGTCGGGCTTCAGCCTGATCAAGCTGCTGCGCTACCTGCGCGAAGAGCTCACCATCGTCTTCGCCACCACCTCGTCGGACAGCGTGCTGCCGCAGATCATGGCCAAGCTGCGCCGCATGGGCATCCGCGATTCGACGGTCGGCCTGGTGATTCCCACGGGCTACTCGTTCAACCTCGACGCGTTCTCCATCTACATCACGCTGGCGGCCGTGTTCATCGCGCAGGCCACCAACACGCCGATCTCGATGACTGACCTGATGACGATCCTGGCGATCGCACTGGTCACGTCCAAGGGCGCGCACGGCGTGCCGGGCTCGGCCATCGTGGTGCTGGCCGCCACGCTGCACGCCATTCCGGCGATTCCCGCCATCGGGCTGGTGCTGGTGCTGTCGGTCGACTGGTTCATGGGCATCGCCCGCGCGCTGGGCAACCTGATCGGCAACTGCGTGGCGACTGTGGCCATCGCCGCATGGGAAGGCGACATCGACCGCGAGCGCGCACACGCGGTGCTCGACGGCCGCTACTCGCCTGACGACGAGCCGCTGGCAGAGGCAGAGCCCGTGGTAAACACCGCAGGCACCACCACCGCCTCGAGCGCCCACTGAAGAAGAAAAAGAAAAGAAACATGCCCGCCGACGTCAGCCCCACCGTCATTGCCGAACGCGTCGTCGAGGCCATCCTCGCGCAGAAGCTCGCACCGGGCGAGCGGCTCGGCGAGCAGGCGCTGGCCGAGAACTTCTCGGTGAGCCGCACGATGGTGCGCGAGGCGCTGATGCAGTTGCAGGCGCGCGGTTTTGTCGAAGTGCAGTCGCGCCGCGGCTGGTACGTGGTGGAGCCCTCGGCCGAAGAAGCGCGCGATGCTTTCTCCGCGCGGCGCATCGTCGAAGCCGGCATTCTCGAAGCGAGCGAGGGGCGGCCGCTGTCGAAGGTGATCCGCAAGCTGCGCGACCACATCGCCGACGAGCAGCGCGCCATCGAAGGCGCCGATGCCGCAACGCGCGCCTTCCTGCTGGCCGACTTCCATGTCTGCCTGGCCGAGCAGATGGGGCACCAGTTGCTGGTCGACGTGCTGCGCGACCTCACGGCGCGCACCACGCTGGCGGCCACGCTCTACCAGTCGAAGCACGAGGCGGGGCAGTCTTGCTCGGAGCACGGCGCCATCGTCGCGGCCCTTGAGGCCGGCGACACCGCCGGGGCGCGGCGGCTGATGCTGGAGCACATCGGCAATGTCGAACGGGCGCTGGAAGTGGATGCGGCGGCCGAGCCCGATGCGCCGAGCAGGCTCAAGGCCACGCTGGCGCCGGTGGCGCTGCCGCGCGCACGGCGCTAACGGCCGCATGGCCACGCGCCCTCGCGGCGCTGATGCAGCCGGCAATGACGCCAGGCTTGCACTGATTCGTGGCCGGCCGGGCAAGAAGCCCTTCATGCACCGTCAGTTCCTGGGGGCCGCAATCAGGTACAACCTCCGTCGAGGTGATTGGGGTGAGTGGTGGTGATCTGAACTGCGCCCAACTGAAACTGCACATCGGATTTCTATTGCCTGGTATCGATGCCATGCGGCCCGCGATACAAATGGCTCGAACCCAGCAGGTCTCAGACACATCCGAGCTACTAACATGATCCGCGTGTTAAAGGCGGACATCAATGTTGTGACGACCATAAACTATTTCCACATCAGACCCGAAGTCTCTTGGCGACGGCACGCGCCCCGTTAGTTTTGCGTAAAGCGATCGCAAGTAACCCGGCTTGTCTTCCACTTCATCTAGAGGTACCTCATGAGGTACCACCGCGCGCCAATACTTTTCGATAGCGCCCGATGACGAGATGAACTCAATAGCATCTAGCGCTCTTTGTTGGCTCTCTAGCCCGAAGCGGTCGAAGTCAGCCTTCATCGCATCAAACAGCTTGGCGCGGCAGCCAAGATCATTGATATGGAAATCATCCAGCTCGTCATCACTCATGACGTGCAAGTAGTAGTTCAACTTGGAGATGTAGTCAGGAAAAATTTGCATGTTTAAGGCTTGGAGATGAATCGCCTATGCACCGGGTCGTAGTACCGATACCGGTTGTAATGCAGCCTCGTTTCTTCATTCCAATACTGCCCCTGGAAGCGGATCGGATTTCGGAACCCCGCTTTCCTGCCCACTTCTCTGATCGCCTGCCTCGCCTCATCCCAAGCCCTGTGCCGACCAAGCCACACGCCCCTCATGGTCCGTCAGCTCCTGCGACGTGCCTAGGTCGCCGCAGGTAGAGGGCAATTCTTTCCTTGACGAATGGCGCAAACACTTGGCGATGTAATCCGTTTCATAACAGGTCTTGCTCGATACCGTAGCGCCCGCTGTTATTGGCCATCGACGCCTTCATATCTGTGGTCTCGTTCAATCAGACGGCTTACCTGATGCTGCGGTGGACTTGATTTATGCACTCGAGCTTTGGTTCGTGATGCCACCGGCCTATCCAGCCTTTGCCAATCCCGGCTGGCGACCTCATTCATCCCAGCGAATTTGGCGCATGCCATTTTTCATTGATTTTTCCAGTCATAAAGTCGGATTATTTTTTGGCAAAATGACCGCCTACAGATAGAAATACCGACATTGACCACCTCCTCTCAATTCGCCATCAACCTTGGATTCCAAAAAATTCCCTAAAACCCATAATGCCGCTCGCCTGAATGGAATTTTTCAACACTCATCTTTAATGCGAAACGCCCCCTTCAAACTTACTTCGCAATCCAAATCTCCGTCCTCGTAGCACCTTACGGCCTCACCGTGCAACGCATTTCTTACCAGATCATATAATTTCATTGATCTGAAATTCACCTCTAACCACATGGAGAAATTGCTTTCCAGAATCAGTCGAGCATCATATTCAGCCGCGGACTGTAGAAGCCGATCTTTTAGACAAATCTCCTGTTCTTGAGATTTGATATAAGCATCACTGGACTTCAACGAATCTATGACGCGTTGCATCAAAAATTCATCGTCAAACACCAATCTATATTCATAACTCATGATCCATGCGCCCTTCCTCGAACAAATGGCAAGTCAATAGGATTACGAATCCCGATATGCGTCTCCTTGGGGTCCAGCGAAACAATCCCACGATCACTTAGTTGATTTCCGATGGGATCTTCCTTGTGGACGTGCGCATTATTTCCCGATTTATATGGACAAGGGCATTTGTTTCCATATTTATGAACCCTGACTTCTGACCCATCCGCATGTGTCCAAGCTTCATTAACACCATTGTTTTTCTTTTTGGAAAAACCCGAATTGCTCAGCAATGAACCAACATTCGGCACGCTTCGCCCCTTCATCCGAGGCAAATCGGATGCGGCTGAAAGTCCCAATGGATCAACCCATTCAATAGCGTTGCTTGCGTACTCGAACACATTGAAGCCGCCAGCCAGCCCGATCGGGTCCTTTGATGCGAAGCGCCCCGTCTGCGGGTCGTAATACCGATACCGGTTGTAGTGCAGCCCCGTCTCTTCATCCCAATACTGCCCTTGGAAGCGGATCGGATTCCGAAACCCCGCTTTCCTGCCCGCCTCGCTGATCGCCTGCCTCGCCTCACCCCACGCCTTGTAGCTCGCCGACCAGGCCACACGCCCCTCATGATCCGTCAGCTCCTGCGGCGTGCCCAGATGGTCGCATTGGTAGAAAGCAATCTCTTCCTTGACGAATGGCGCAGGCGTTTGGCTTTGTTCTCCATTCCATAGCGGATCCTGCTCGATGTCATAGCGTCCGCCGTTATCGGCCATCAGCGCCTTCACATCCATCGTCTGGCTCAACGCAACTGCCCGCCCGCCGGATCTGCACCAGCGGCACGAACGAGCCAGGTTCATGGATGTAGTGGACGCTGTCGCCCTGCCATGCCTGCTCCTGCTGCGCCTCCGTGCTCTGCGTACTCTCGAACGCCAGCGTGTCCCCGTCCCAGCCGAACAAGGTGCAGGCATGCCGCGTGCGCTTGGCGATGCGCCGGCCCAGCGGGTCGTAGCTGAAGCTCGTGATTTCGCCGAAGGTTTCGGCGCTGCGCATGCGGTTGTAGCCGTCCCAGGTGAACACCGTCTTTTCGCCGTTGCGGCTGCGCTCGATCAGGTTGCCGCGCTCATCCCACTTGTAGTGGGTGCCGGCGTAGTCCTTCAGCAGGTTGTCCATCAGCTTGCCGACCATGCTGCGGCCGTCATCGCCCGAGCGAACGGCAACACGATTGGTGGTGCGGCCCGCCGGCTGCGCACCGCCTTCCACGTCTGAAGACGAGTCGCCGATGTTGCCCGCTGGATCGAACGCGAAGGTCTCGCGCCCCAGCCGGCTGTTGGCTTCGAGCAGTCGCCCTACCGGGTCATAGCGATAGCTCAGGTTGCCGCGCCGGCTGTCGCCGATGGCGATCAACTGGCCGGCCCTGTCGTATTGGTAGCTGCGGCGGATGCCGGTGGGTTCGAGGGCACCGCGCCTGGTCTGGGAGATTTGCTGCTCCAGCAATCGGCCGGCCGGGTCGTAGTTCTGTCTCTGTATGAGCCCGTTGGCCTGCTCGCGCGCAATCTCGCGGTGCAGGTTGTCGCGCTCGAAGCCCAGGATGTCTTGCCCGTCGATGAGCAATCCGTGGACATGGCCCGAGCCGTAGGTCAGCCACTGGGTGACGTGGCCATCCGGGCGGATGGTGGCTATGCGCTGATTGAGTTCGTTGTAGCCATGCTGCCAGACCGCGGTGCGTGCGCCCTCCACGTAGAGCTGATGCTCGCGCGTCAGGTTGCCCGCGGGGTCATAGAACCATTGCAGCTTCGCATCGCTGTTCCTGGCTTCGATCAATCGGCCGTTGCGGTCGTAGGCAAAGCTTTCGGCGTCGCCACCGGCCTGGCGCTCGCTCAGGCGGCCGATCGGATCGAATTGCAGCAGCGTGGTGTGCTCGCCCTCGACCACTTCCGCCAGCACCCCGGTGGACTCTTCATAGCGATACCGTGTGATCTTGCGGTCGAAGCCGGTTTCTTCCAGCAACCGACCCACCGGGTCATAGCGGAAGTTGTAGCGGCTGCCGCTCTCGTTGTGGAGTTCGCCCAAACGTCCCAGCAGATCCCAGCGGTACTTGAGCGTGTGGCCTGCCGCGTCGGTGCGCTCGGACATGAGGCCGGAGCGCGTGTAGTCGTAGCTCGTCCTGCGCCCCAGCGCATCGGTGTGCGCGAGCAGGCGTCCCTCCGCGTCGTGCCTGAAATGCTCGCTGGTGTTGTCGGGCAGGGTGATTTCCTCGAGCTGGCCTGGACGGCTGGCATTCGTCGCGGTCGTGGCCTGCCGCTGTCCGTTCGCCCCGGTGTAGCGATAGCGGGTGCTCTGGCCCATTGCATCGGTCGCTTTGACCAAGCGCCCCTGCTCGTCGTATTCCCATCGAGTGGTCTTGCCCGAGCAATCGGTGTGGCTGGCAAGTTGACCAGCGTACGTGTAGGCCAGCGTCTTGACGCCGCCCTTCGCATCGGTAATTCGCAACGGCCGGCCGGCCTTGTCGTAGGCGTATTCGGTCTTGTGCCCCAGCGGGTCGATCTCTTCGACGAGGTTGCCGTCGGCGTTGTAGTCGCGCTTCCAGACACCACCCTCGGCGTCGCGCAGGCCCGTCATGCGCCCGCGCTTGTCGTGCGCAAGGTGCACCTGGCTGCCGTCGGCCCAGGTGTGGGTCCGCAGGTTACCGTCGGCGTCGTAGCTGAAGTCGTCCGTGCTGCCATCGGTATGAACATGGCGAGTGATGTTCTTTGCTTCATCGCGGAAGAACCACTCCTGGCGCTTGTCTGGATGGACGATCCGGTAGGTGTAGCCGAGGATGTCGTAGTAGTACCAGGTCTCGCCGCCAAGCGCGTCGGTCGCATAGGTCAACCGGATGTTCCTGTCCCACTCCAGCTTGAGGGCAAAGCTCCCGTCATCACTCCACTCGCGCACGGCCTTTGCATCGGCGCCGGTGCCGTTGTATTCGAGGTTCATGCCGCGGCCGGTGCGGTCGGTGTAACGGGTCACGAGGTGATGGCTGTAGCTGTAGCTCCAGCTCTCGCCGTTTTCGTCCTGGGCCGAGACGAGGTCGCCTTCGGCATCGTGAACATAGGCGGCGAGTTGGCGCACGACCTGGCCGCCCTTGATCTCCCATAGGCTGGTGATCAATCCGCTTTGCGCATCGGGGCGCGTGCCGACATGGGCAATCGTGAGCCCACCTTGCTTGCTGATGATGTCGCTCAGAACCTGCTCGCCTGTGGCTGCAATCACGTGGTCGTAGCGCAAGCCGATGACGGCTTCCTTGCCGGCATGCAGCGCGACGAGACGAAAGTGCTGCCTGCTCTGGGTCGAAACCTTGCGAGCCACGGTATTCACGAGTTCGTAGACCTCGCGCCAGTCGCTGGCCTCGCCGGCCGATACGGGCTTGCCGAAATCCACGGTCAACAGCGTCTCGCTCAGACGTGTGAGCGTCACTTCTTCGATGGCATCGCGATGGCCCTGGCCCACGGCCAGCAGCGGGTAGGCATGACTGCGGCCGTCCGCGCCGTGATAGATCAGGCTGAGCTGGCCGGCTCGCGGACCTTGGGCCGGCGTGGCGATGTCCACGCGAGTGCTGTAGGACGTGAGCCATCTCGCGCCGAGGCTGCCCTGATCGAAAGCGCCAAGATTGCTGCGGTAGGTGCGCGCCCAGGTGATGGGCAACGGCGCAGCCAACGTGAAGTCGACGTGAGTGAAGCTTTCACAGCCGGTCGCAAGGCTGATGGCGAACTTGCTTGCCGAGGGCACCGGTGCACCGGAAACCGGACAGTTCTTGCAACCGGGGTCGCCGTTGACAGGAGCCTGCACACGGAGGTGCTCGACCCGGGTGTCGGCCCTGTTCTTTGTTGCTTCGGCACCGGCACCTGGCGGCACGATTGCCGCGCGCAGGCTCTTCCGCTGCGCAATGGCCGCCAGCAGCTTGCGCAGCAGCCACATGATGCTGCCCTCCAGTTCCTGGCTGGCGAGGTCCGTCAGTTGCTTGCGAAAGTCCACCTTCAAGGTGCTCAGACTCGCGATCACCTCGTTGACCTTGACCCTGACGCTTTCAGGCAGGTAGCCGGCTGCCTTCCTGGCGGCGTAGTTGGCGGTTCGTTTGGCCGTGCCCTCGGAGTACTTCACCGCCCGGCGCCACATGCCGCTCCATGTGCTTTGGGTCTTAGGGTCGTAGTCGTTGGTTTCCGCGGCACCCGGATTGGCGATGGTGAAGAGGTCTTGCCCGCCGAGAACGCGCTGGAGGATGCCGATCAGGTTGTCCAGGATGCCGTCGGAGAGCCTTGCACAGTCTTCCAGAATGCCCGAGAGCCTGGCGATGGCCCCGTCGATGAAAGTCTCAAGTTCACCGACGATGGATGCATTCAGATGTCCCACCAGCGTGGTGACGATGGTCTCGCCAAGATTCCTGGCCCCATGCATGAGCTCTTGCTTGACCAGATGCAGCGTGGGCCGCAGGCTCATGCGCGCTGCGGCCATGGTGGGCGGTGCAGGAATCAGGCCGATGAGATTGATGCCCAGGCTGGCCCAGTTCAGGAACCTTGTGACGGCATCGGTCGACCTCTTCTCGAGGATGGTGACGATGTCGAGAAACACATCCACCAGCGCCATGATGTTGCCCACGATGGGGATGCTGCCCAGCACCGTGGTCAGCCGATCGAGCGTGACGTAGCCGCCGGTGAAGGAACGTAGCCACTCGTCCACCACCTTGCTCGCGGCGGCGATATCTTCCTTGGCGACGGTGTTCAGCGGAGCGACGGCCGTCTGAGGCTCGCGCTCGGCGGTCGATGTCGGTGCAGGCTGGCCTTGGTGTGCGTTCGATGGTGGCTGCTGCGGCGTGTCTGGTCCCATTGCCCAGTCTCCCTGACTGCGTCTGTTCTGTTGTGAAAATCAATTGAAAAGAGAAGGCTTGGCCGCGCCGGGTCATTGCCGAATCAGTGCATGCAGATACGACAAACCGCCTAAAGGCAATTCGCTAATTCGCTCTATACGAATATCGATTGCAAATTGAGCTTCACGCCCACCTCCTCTTTCACTTCCCGCAAATCATTCTAGAAAGCGATCAGGCGCAAATACGGGTATCTAAATAAACGAACGGTCTCTGGTGCGTGATTTATCTCAATATACGCAACGCAAAAAGGGCGCCCCCTCAATCGATCGAGTGAGACACAACCGGCGAACGGCTCCCGCCGCCGCTGCGCTCGGCTACAGTCCGAGACAACTATGAACTCACCCCAACTCCAGCGCGGCGTGTTCCTCGCCCTTCTCGCCGCCGTGACCGCCGCCTTCCTCTGGGTGCTGATGCCGTTCTTCGGCGCAGTGCTGTGGGGGGTGGCGCTGGCGATCCTGTTCACGCCGCTCTACAAGTGGCTGCTGAAGAAGATGCGCGGCAAGCCCAACGCCGCGGCGCTGTCGACACTGGCCATCTGCCTGTTCATCGTGATCCTGCCGCTGGCGATGGTGGGCGTGTCGCTGGTGCAAGAGATCGCATTGGTCACGCAGAACATCCGCTCGGGGCAAATCAACTTCGCGGCCTACTTCCAGCAGATCCTCGATGCTTCGCCGCAATGGCTGCTGAACCTGGTGGAGCGCTTCAACCTCGGCGACATGGCAGCCTGGCAGGCGCGCGTGTCGGCCATCGCAGGGCAGGCCAGTCAGATCATCGCGAGCCAGGCGCTCACCATCGGGCAGAACACCTTCGACTTCGTGGTGAGCTTCTTCGTGATGCTGTACCTGCTGTACTTCCTGGTGCGCGACGGCGCGACGCTGTCGAAGACGATGCGCGATGCCGTGCCGCTGGCCAAGCCGCACACGCACTACCTGCTCAACAAGTTCACCACCGTGATCCGCGCCACCGTGAAGGGCAACGTGGCTGTGGCCATTGCGCAGGGCACCATCGGCGGGCTGGCCTTCTGGTTTCTCGGGGTGCAGGGCGCGCTGCTGTGGGCGGTGCTGATGGCGTTCCTCTCGCTGCTGCCCGCCGTGGGTGCCGCGCTGATCTGGGGGCCGGTGGCCATCTACTTCCTGGCCACGGGGCATTTCTGGCAGGGCGGCGTGCTGATCTTCGTGGGCGTGTTCGTGATCGGCCTGGTCGACAACATCCTGCGCCCCGTGCTGGTGGGCAAGGACACGCAGATGCCCGACTACATCGTGCTGATGTCGACCATCGGCGGCATGGCGATCTTCGGCATCAACGGCTTCGTGATCGGGCCGGTGATTGCGGCGCTGTTCATGGCCGCGTGGAGCCTGTTCGCGGATTCGGGGCACGTGGGCGCCGGGCACGAGGCGGCTGAAGGCGCGGAAAGCGCCGGAGACAAGAAAAAGGGCTGAGGTAGGCACGGGCGCCGGCCCGTTTGCCCCCGCCCGCGCGCATTTCACGCGCGCAAACCCGCGTTTCGTCACATGACGCTGGGCACCACGCCCAGCCTGCGAGATCGTCGGGCCTCCAACTTCCAACGAGGCCTGCCATGCAACTTCCCGCCCTCCTGTTCCGCCCGGTCGTGCGCGCCCTGTGCACCGCCGTGGCCCTCGCGCCTTTCGGTGCCCTTGCCGCCGATCTGAGCCTGAGCGTCGCCGACGGCCCCACTGCCGAAGCCACGCTCTACGTCGCGCTGTACAACGACGCCGCCAGCTACGCCGAAAGCAAGGCGGTGGCCTCGCAGACCGCGCCGATGCGCGAAGGCAAGGCCCGGCTCGTGTTCGCGGGGCTGGCCCCGGGGCGCTATGCGCTGCGCGTGTTCGCCGACGAGAACGGCAACGGCAAGCTCGACACCAACCTCATGGGCATGCCGACCGAGCGCTACGGCTTCTCGAACGACGCCAAGGGCAACCGTGCCCCGCCCACCTTCGAGGCCGCGGCTATCAGCGTCGACGCCGACCTGCAGACCGTCATTCACCTGCACTGAGGAGCAGACCGCCATGGAACGACGCGAACTCCTGCGCCTGCTGGTTTCGGCCGGCGCCCTGCCCTTGCTGGCACCGCTGGCGCGCGCCGCCGGTACCGACGATTGGCAAGCCCAGTTCGAAGCCGCCAGCGCGCCCTGGAAGACCGGCTTCGCCACGCCCCCGGGCGACCTGCCGCTGACCCGCGCCACGGTGCGCGGGCGCTTTCCCGATGCCGTCGCCGGCACGCTGTTTCGCATCGGCCCGGCCGGCCACGACCTGGGTGGCGAGCGCTATCACCACTGGTTCGACGGCGACGGCATGGTGCACAGCTTCATGATCGACGGCGCCGACGTGCGCCACCAGGGCCGCTATGTCGCCACGCCCAAGCGCGTGGCCGAGGTGAAGGCCGGCCGCCACCTGTTGGAAGCCTTCGGCACCATGCCGCCGGGCGTGGAGCCGCCGACCTCGGCCGACAGCATCAACGTCGCCAACACCAGCGTGCTGCCGATGCGCGGCGAGGTGCTGGCGCTGTGGGAAGGCGGCTCGGCCACGCGCATCGATGCGCGCACGCTGGACACGCTGGGCGTGAAGACCTGGCGCGCCGACCTCGCTGGCATGCCGTTCTCGGCCCACCCAAAGGTCGACCCAGACGGCACGATCTGGAACTTCGGCGTGAGCTCCGGCCAGGGCCTCCTGGCGCTGTACGAGATTGCGCCCGAAGGCACGCTGCGGCGCGCGGCCGTGGTGCCGGTGGCCGACATGCCGATGGTCCACGACTTCGCCGTGACCGAGCGGCACCTGGTGTTCCTGATGCCGCCGCTGGTCTACGACGGCAAGCGCAAGGAGGCCGGCGCGAGCTTTCTCGATGCCCACGTCTGGCGGCCCGAGCTCGGCATGCGCGCGCTGGTGGTCGACAAGCAGAACTGGGAAAAGCGCCAGATGCTCACACTGCCGGCCGGCTTCCTCTTTCACGTCGGCAACGCCTGGGAAGAAGACACGCCGCGCGGCACGCAGATCCACATCGACTACGTGCGCTCGGACAACGCCGACTCGGTGTTCACGACCAACCGCGAAGTGATGCGGGCGCGCGTTGTAAGAAGCACCCATCCACACCTGACCGTCGCCACGCTGAATCTCGGCACTGGCGAAGCCACGCAGAAGGCCCTGCCGCTGGAGGCCGAGTTTCCGCGCATCGACCCGCGCCGCGTGGGCATGCGCCACCGCAACGTGGTTCATGCCACGCAGATCCGACCTGATATTCCGGGCTTCGGCTCGATCGCGCGCACCGACGTCGAGACCGGCCGCAGCCAGCGCTTCAACTATGGCGCGCAGGCCATGGTGGAAGAGCACGTCTTCGTGCCGGACGGCTCGAAGCCGGGCTGGGTGCTGGGCACGGTGCTCGACTTCGGCCGGCAGAAGACGGTGCTGTCGTGCTTCGCAGCCGACAACCTGGCTGCGGGGCCGGTGGCGCAGGCCACGCTGCCCTATGCGTTGCCGCTGGGGTTGCACGGCGCATTCATTGCGGCCTGAAGAAGCTCAGGCCGCCCACCAGCCTTCGTCGAAACGCCCCTGCAGGAAGGCCACGAAGCCCGACACCTTGCCCGGCACCAGCTTGGGCGAGGGAAAGACGGCGTGGATCTCCTGCTCGGGCAGCGCATGGTCACCGAGCACTTCGCGCACTTTGCCTGCTGCCAGCGAGTCGCTGGCCACGTAGCGCGGCATCAGCGCAATGCCCAGCCCGTCGCGTGCGGCGGCCAGCACGGCAGAGAGGTTGTTCGAGCGGAAGCGGCCCGACACAGGCACCGTCACCGGCTCGCCCCTGGGTGTGTGCATGCGCCAGAACTCGTCGCCCACCACGCTGCTGTAGATGAGCGCCACGTGCGAGCTAAGGTCCTGCGCGCGCTTGGGCGTCCCGTGCTTCTTCAGGTAGGCCGGTGACGCGACCATCGCCCATGGGTTGACGCCCAGGTAGCGCGCGCCCAATGACGAATCCGCCAGCTTGCCCATGCGGATCGCCACGTCTATGCCCTGCGCGATCAGGTCCACATAGCGGTCCTCGAAGCTCAGGTCGAGCTGCACCTGCGGATGCCGGCGCATGTATTCGAGCGCCAGCGGCACCACCACGCGCCGCCCGAACGCCACCGACGTGCCCACGCGCAGCAGCCCCTGAGCCTGGTTCTGCCGCAGCTGCACGATGCTGTCGGCCTCCTCGGCCTCGCGCACGATGGTCTTGCACTTCTCGTAGTACAGCGCGCCCGGCTCGGTGAGGCTCACGCCGCGCGTGTTGCGGTTGAGCAGGCGCACCTTCAGCCGCGCTTCCGTGGCCGCGACCTGCTTGGTCACGGTGGGTTGCGTGGTGTTGAACTCGCGCGCCGCCTTCGAGAAGCTGCCGGTCTCGACCACGCGCACGAACATTTCCATTGCCAAGAGTCTGTCCATGGGCCGGATGGTAGTCACTTATTCCGCCATGGAATAGGTTTTATGGTCCCCAGCCGTCTTCTTCGAATGCCCCCCGCTTCCTACAGTGGGACCACCTCAAGGAGACTCAAATGGCAAAGATGACAGCGGTGCAAGCCGCGGTTCTGGTGATGGAAAAAGAAGGCGTGACGCAGGCCTTCGGCGTTCCGGGCGCGGCAATCAACCCGATGTATTCGGCGCTGCGCCAGCGCGGCAGCATCTCGCACATTCTTGCGCGCCACGTCGAAGGCGCCTCGCACATGGCAGAGGGCTACACCCGCGCCATCGCGGGCAACATCGGCGTGTGCATCGGCACCTCGGGCCCGGCGGGCACGGACATGATCACGGGCCTGTACTCGGCCTGGGCCGATTCGATCCCCATTCTCTGCATCACCGGCCAGGCGCCGCGCGCGCGGCTCTACAAGGAAGACTTCCAGGCGGTCGACATCGAGTCGATCTCCAAGCCCGTCACCAAGTGGTCGGTCACGGTGCGCGAGCCGGGCCAGGTGCCGCAGGTGTTCCAGCAGGCCTTTCACCTGATGCGCTCGGGCCGCCCGGGCCCGGTGCTGATCGACCTGCCCTTCGACGTGCAGATGGCGCAGATCGAATTCGACATCGACAGCTACGAGCCGCTCAAGCCCTACAAGCCGGCCGCCACGCGCGCCCAGATCGAAAAAGCCATCGGCATGCTGAATGCGGCCGAGCGCCCGCTGATCGTGGCCGGCGGCGGCGTCATCAACGCAGATGCGGCCGACCTGCTGGTGCGCTTTGCCGAAGCCACCGGCGTGCCGGTGATTCCCACCCTGATGGGCTGGGGCGCAATTCCCGACGACCATCCGCTGATGGCCGGCATGTGCGGCCTGCAGACCAGCCACCGCTACGGCAACGCGACGATGCTGGCGAGCGACTTCGTGCTCGGCATCGGCAACCGCTGGGCCAACCGCCACACGGGCTCGGTAGACGTGTACACCAAGGGCCGCACCTTCGTGCACGTGGACATCGAGCCGACGCAGATCGGCCGCGTGTTCACGCCTGACTTCGGCATCGTCTCGGACGCCAAGGCCGCGCTCGAACTCTTCGTCGAAGTGGCTGAGGAAATGAAGGCCGCAGGCCGCCTGCCCGACCGCCGCGGCTGGGCCAAGCAATGCATCGAGCGCAAGAAGACGATGCTGCGCAAGACCAATTTCGACGACGTGCCGATGAAGCCGCAGCGCGTGTACCAGTGCATGAACAACAACTTCAGCAACGACACCTGCTATGTGAGCACCATCGGGCTCTCGCAGATCGCGGCCGCGCAGTTCCTGCACGTGTACAACCCGCGCCACTGGATCAACTGCGGCCAGGCCGGCCCGCTGGGCTGGACCATTCCCGCCGCGCTGGGCGTGCGCGCTGCCGACCCGACGCGCAAGATCGTCGCGCTCTCGGGCGACTACGACTTCCAGTTCATGATCGAAGAGTTGGCCGTGGGCGCGCAGTTCAAGCTGCCGTACATCCACATCGTGGTCAACAACTCCTACCTCGGCCTGATCCGCCAGGCGCAGCGCGGCTTCGAGATGGACTACTGCGTGCAGCTCGCCTTCGACAACATCAACGCGGGCCCCGATGCAGGTATCGAGAGCAGCTACGGCGTGGACCACCTGAAAGTGGTCGAGGGCCTGGGCTGCAAGGCCATTCGCGTGAACAAGCAGGAAGAGATCGCGCCGGCCATCCGCCGCGCCGAGGCGCTGATGTCGGAGTTCAGCGTGCCGGTGGTGATCGAAGTGATGCTCGAGCGCGTGACCAACATCGCGATGGGCACCGAGATCGACAACATCACCGAGTTCGAGCCGCTGGCCGAGACCATCGCCGATGCGCCGACCGCTGTTGCGGCCATGCTGGATTGAGACTGCAAGAAAGAAAAACGACATGCCAAAGTTCGCAGCCAATCTCACGATGCTCTTCACCGAGCTGCCTTTCATGCAGCGCTTCGAGGCCGCCGCCAAGGCGGGCTTCGAGGGGGTGGAGTACCTCTTCCCCTACCCCTTCGAGAAGAAGGAACTTGCCGCCGCCCTGCGCGACAACGGCCTGCAGCAGGTGCTGCACAACCTGCCGGCCGGCGACTGGGACAAGGGCGAGCGCGGCATCGCCTGCCACCCCGACCGCACGGGCGAGTTCGCCGAAGGCATCGGCGTGGCGATCGACTACGCGACGGCGCTCGGCTGTCCGCAGGTCAACTGCCTGGTCGGCAAGGTGCCGGCCGGCGTGAGCAGGGAGCTTGCGCACAAGACGGTGGTCGACAACCTTCGCCTTGCCGCGCGCGAACTCGAAGCGGCGGGTTTGCGCCTGCTGATCGAGCCCATCAACACATTCGACATTCCGGGCTTCTTTCTCACGCGCACCGAGCAGGCACTGGTGCTGATCGAAGAAGTCGGCTCGGCCAACCTGCGCGTGCAGTACGACATCTACCACGCGCAGCGCATGGAGGGCGAGCTGGGCAACACGCTCACCAAGCACCTCGCGCAGATCGGCCACATCCAGCTGGCCGACAACCCGGGCCGCGGCGAGCCGGGCACGGGCGAGATCAATTACCCATGGCTGTTCAGGCACATCGATTCGCTCGGCTACGACGGCTGGATCGGCTGCGAATACAAGCCCCGCGCGACCACCGTGGAAGGCCTCGGCTGGCGCCAGGCGCTCACGCAGAAGCAATGAACATCGCGAACCTCGAGAACATCGGATAAGGAAACCAGAGACATGACGACCCAACAAAAAATCGGATTCATCGGCCTCGGCATCATGGGCGCGCCCATGGCGGGCCACCTGCTCGACGCGGGCCACCAGCTGTTCGTGAACACGCAGGGCAACACGCCCGAGCCTTTCATCTCGAAGGCCACGATCTGCGCCTCGGCCGCCGAAGTGGCGCGCCAGGCCGACATCATCTTCATCATGGTGCCGGACACGCCCGACGTCGAGAAGGTGCTGTTCGGCGAACCGGGCACGCAGGGCGTGGCCGAGGGTCTGAAGGATTCGCGCGGCAAGATCGTGGTCGACTGCAGTTCCATCGACCCGATTGCCACCAAGGGCTTCGCCAAGCGCATCATCGCGCTCGGCGCGGGCTACATCGACGCGCCGGTCTCCGGCGGCGAAGTGGGCGCCAAGGCTGCCAGCCTCACGATCATGTGCGGCGGCGACGAAGGCACCTTCGAGCGCGTGAAGCCGCTGCTCGACAAGATGGGCAAGAACGTGACGCTGGTGGGCGGCGCTGGCGACGGCCAGGTCTGCAAGGTGGCCAACCAGATCATCGTGGCGCTGAACATCGCGGCCGTGGGCGAGGCGCTGGTGTTCGCCTCCAAGGCCGGTGCCGATCCCGCCAAGGTGCGCCAGGCGCTGATGGGCGGCTTCGCCAGCTCGCGCATTCTCGAAGTGCATGGCGAACGGATGATCAAGCGCACCTTTGCGCCGGGCTTCCGCATCGCGCTGCACCAGAAGGACCTGAACCTCGCGATGCAGAGTGCGCGCTCGCTGGGCGTGTCGCTGCCGCAGACGGCGGGAGCGGCGCAGCTTATGAACGCATGCGCGGCGCTGGGCTATGGCCAGTTGGACCACTCGGCGCTGGTGCGCGCGCTCGAAGCGCTTGCCCAGCACACGGTCACTCCCGACTGAAGCTCAAGGTTTCGCAGCTTCCAGGGATTCCTTGAGGTTGCGCCGGCGCCATGCCCAGGTCTTGATGGCCTGCGGCAGGATGCCCAGGCACGACGCGTAGTACGTCACCTTGAAGCCCCAGAAGCGCGGGCCGATGGGAGTGTTGCGGAACAGGTCGCCGGCCAGGATGGACAGCAGCGCCTCCTGCATCCGCCAGATGTTGCGCGGGTTCATGAACAGCCGGCGGATGGCCGGCGAGGTGATGCGGTAGATGAACCACGAGAACATCTGCGGTCCGCGCTTCATCACCTTTTCGTAGTGGCGGAAGGCCTTCTCGGCTTCCTTCGCCTCGCCCTTGAGCCAGTGGTCGGCCGCGGTGGCGGCCTCGAAGCCGCTGTTCATCGCCAGGTACACGCCCGATGAGAACATCGGGTCGACGAAGGCGTAGGCATCGCCCACCATCATGAAGCGATCACCGCGGCAGAACGCGGAGTCGTAGGCGTAGTTGCCGGTGGAGGTGGCGCCCTCCATCAGCGTGGCGTTCTTCAGGCGCTCGGCCAGCTTGGGCGCGAGCGCGATGGTTTCCATCAGGAACTCTTCGAGCGTGCCCTTGCGGTTCTTGAAATAGGCGGGCGAAGCCACCGCGCCGACGCTCACGGTGCCGTCCTTCAGCGGGATATACCAGAACCAGCCGTGGTCGAACCAGAATAGCGTGATGTTGCCCTCGAAGCGGCCCGGCCGGCGCTCGGCGTTGGCGAAGTGGCCGAACAGCGCGGCACTGGCGTGCTTGCGGTTGCGGCGCTTGGCGTCGAACTGGTTCGACAGCAGCGTGTCGCGCCCGCTCGCGTCGATCACGAAGCGCGGTCGCCAGGCGGTCTCGGTGCCGTCGTCGGCCTTGACCTTCACCAGCGGGCGGTTGTCTGGCGTGCCCTTGCCCGCATCCATGTCCACGCCAGTGACGCGCTGGCCCTCGAGGGTGCGCGCGCCGCGATTGCCGGCATGGCGGAACAGCAGTTCGTCGAACTCCGAGCGGCGCACGTGCACCGCGTACGGAAAGCTCTTGTCCATTGCCTCGCCGAAGTGAAAGTGGCTGGTGTGGTCATGCCAGGGCGAGACGAACTCGGCGCCGTGCTTGCGGATGCCGATGGCCTCGACCTCGGTGCGCACGCCCAACCGGTCGAACAACGGCATGTTCATCGGCAGCAGCGACTCGCCGATGTGAAAGCGCGGATGCTGCGCCTTCTCGATCAGCACCACGTCGTGCCCCTTGTCCGCGAGCAACGCGGCCACCGTGGAGCCCGAAGGGCCGCCGCCGATGACCACGACATCGGGGTCGTTGCTGGTGAAAGGTCCGGATGTCATGCGCTGTTGCCCCTCATTGGTTTTGTCGTTGTTGGAGATTCCCCGGCCAATACCCTGTTAACCGTAGGTAACGATCTGCAGTTTAGCGAACCGGCCAGCCCGTCTTATCAAGCTAAAGATATAGATCCAGGCGTTTTCGGCATTCACCCTGTAAGAAGTGGCCACGCTTTTGCGGTAGCCTCATTGCCCGTCAGAAACAAGGAGACTTTCATGGCTGCACCCCTTTCCCCTGCAGAAGAAGCACTTCGCGAGGCAGCGCGCGAATACCACCGATCGCCCGTCAAGGGCAAGATCTCGATCACCCCGACCAAGCCCCTGCTGAACCAGCGCGACCTGTCGCTGGCCTATTCGCCGGGCGTGGCGTATCCCTGTCTCGACATCGCGGCCGACCCGTCCACCGCCTCCGAATACACCGCGCGCGGCAATCTCGTGGGCGTCATCACCAACGGCACGGCCGTGCTCGGCCTGGGCAACATCGGCCCGCTGGCCGCCAAGCCGGTGATGGAAGGCAAGGGCTGCCTGTTCAAGAAATTCGCCGGCATCGACGTGTTCGACATCGAGCTGGCCGAGAACGACCCCGACAAGCTGGTCGACATCATCGCGGCGCTAGAGCCCACGCTGGGCGGCATCAACCTCGAAGACATCAAGGCACCCGAGTGCTTCTACATCGAGAAGAAGCTGCGCGAGCGCATGAACATTCCGGTGTTCCACGACGACCAGCACGGCACGGCCATCATCTCGGCCGCCGCGCTGCTCAACGGCCTGGAGCTGGTCGGCAAGAAGATCGAAGACGTGAAGATCGCCGTCTCGGGCGCCGGCGCCGCAGCCATCGCCTGCCTCGACGTGATGGTGGGCCTGGGCGCCAAGCCCGCCAACATCTACGCCTGCGACTCCAAGGGCCTGATCTACATGGGCCGCGCGGGCGGCTTCGACGAATCCAAGGCACACTACGCCCAGAAAGACACCGGCGCCCGCACCCTGGCCGACGTGGTGAAGGACGCCGATGTGTTCCTGGGCTGCTCGGCCCCGGGCGTGATGACGGCGGACATGGTCAAGACCATGGGCACGCAGCCCATCATCCTGGCGCTGGCCAACCCCGAGCCCGAAATTCGCCCCGAGCTGGCCAAGGCCGTGCGGCCGGACTGCATCATTGCCACGGGCCGTTCGGACTACCCGAACCAGGTCAACAACGTGCTGTGCTTCCCGTACATCTTCCGCGGCGCGCTTGACTGCGGCGCCAGCAAGATCACCGAAGAAATGAAGCTGGCCTGCGTGCGCGAGATCGCCGACCTCACCAAGGCCGACATCAGCGAAGAAGTCGCCACCGCCTACGCCGGCCAGGAACTGGCCTTCGGCCCCGACTACATCATTCCGAAGCCCTTCGATTCGCGCCTGATCCTGCGCATCGCCCCGGCCGTGGCCAAGGCCGCCGCCGCCTCGGGCGTGGCCTCGCGTCCGATCGAAGACATGGACGCCTACCGCCAGCACCTGACGCGCTTCGTCTACCAGACCGGCATGTTCATGCGACCGGTGTTCAGCGCCGCCAAGATCGCCACCGCCAAGCGCGTGGCCTACGCCGAGGGCGAAGACGAGCGTGTGCTGCGCGCCGCCCAGTGGGCCGTGGACGAAGGCTTGGCCAAGCCCATCCTGGTGGGCCGCCCCGCCGTGATCGAGGCGCGCATCAAGAAGGCCGGCCTGCACATCCGCACGGGTATCGACTTCGAGATCGTCGACCCCGAGGACGATCCGCGCTTCCGCATCTACTGGGAGAGCTTCCACAAGATCATGGGCCGCCGCGGCGTGACGCCGGAGGCTGCCAAGACGATGGTGCGCCGCTCGAACACCACCATCGCCGCGCTGATGATGCACCTGGGCGACGCCGACGCCATGATCTGCGGCCTGGTCGGGCGCTTCGACGTGCACCTGGAGCACATCCGCAACCTGATCGGCCTGAAGCGCGGCGCGCCCGGCTTCGCGACGCTGAACGCGCTCACGCTCGAAAAGCGCACGGTCTTCATCACCGACACCAACGTGAACGAAGACCCGAGCGCCGAGCTGTTGGCCAGCATCGCGGTAATGGCTGCAGAAGAAGTGCGCCGCTTCGGCCTGCCGCCGAAGGTGGCCTTCCTGTCGCACTCGAACTACGGCACCTCCAGCCGCGGCTCGGCCCGCAAGATGCGGCTGGCGCGCGACCTGTTCGCGCAGATGGCGCCCGACATCGAATGCGACGGCGAAATGCACGGCGACGCGGCGCTGTCGGAAGAAGTCCGCCGCACTGCCCTGCCCGAAACCACGCTGAGCGGCGAAGCCAACCTGCTGGTGTGCCCGAATCTCGATTCGGCGCACATCCTCTACAACGTGCTGAAGATGACGGGCGCCAACGGCATCACGGTCGGCCCGGTGCTGCTGGGCGCCGCGAGTTCGGCGCACGTGCTGACGCCTTCGTCGACGGTGCGCCGCATCATCAACATGACGGCGCTGGCGGTGGCGAAGGTCACGGTCGACAAGTAAGAGCCTTCAGCCGGTGGGTGTTTTTGCCCGCCTTCGGTGCCAAAAACGCGGCCTCGCCGCGTTTTTGCATTTGAGGGGTGCAAAGGCGCACCGTCCCGATCCACTGGAAGGGTTCGCACCAATCGCGTGCGGGCACCGTTTTTGCTTGAATGCCGAAGCATTCAATCCCCTTTCATCCAACGGATCGATCTCCGCATGAACAAGCGCCAACTGCTCCAGTCCTTCCTCGCCGCCTCGGCCATCTGCTTCGGCCTTACACCGGCCCTTGCACAGAGCCCGACGCCGATCAAGTTCCAGCTCGACTGGCGCTTCGAAGGACCGGCCGCGCTGTTCCTGCACCCCGCCGCCAAGGGCTACTTCAAGGCGGCCGGGCTCGACGTGACCATCGACGCGGGCAACGGCTCGGGTGGCACCGTCACGCGCGTGGCCTCGGGCGCCTACGACATGGGCTTTGCCGACCTCGCGGCGCTGATGGAGTTCCACGCCAACAACCCCGACAGCCCCAACAAGCCGGTCGCGGTGATGATGGTCTACAACAACACGCCGGCCTCGGTCATGGCGCTCAAGAAGAGCGGCATCACCAAGCCGGCCGACCTTGCCGGCAAGAAGCTGGGCGCGCCGATGTTCGACGCGGGCCGCCGCGCGTTCCCGATCTTCGCCAAGGCCAACAACATCGGCGCCGTCAACTGGACCGCCATGGACCCGACGCTGCGCGAAACCATGCTGATGCGCGGCGACATCGACGCGATCACCGGCTTCACCTTCACCTCGCTGCTCAACCTCGAGGCGCGCGGCGCCAAGACGGCCGACGTGGTGGTGCTGCCCTACCCCGACTACGGCGTGAAGCTGTACGGCAACGTCATCATCGCCTCGCCCAAGCTCATCAAGGAGAACCCGGCGGCGGTGAAGAAATTCCTCTCGGCCTTTGCCAAGGGCGCGAAGGAAGTCATTGCCAACCCGGCCGTGGCCATCGAATCGGTGAAGGCGCGCGACGGCATCATCGACAGCAAGCTCGAAACGCGCCGACTGCAGCTGGCCATCGACACCGTCATCAACAGCCCTGACGCACGCGCCGAAGGCTTCGGCGCGGTCAACGCAGGCCGCATGTCGCTGATGGCCTCGCAGGTGTCGGACGCCTTCAACACCAAGACGCGCGTGAGCCCCGACGCGGTGTGGACCGCCGCTCTGCTACCGCCCGCCGCTGAACTGAACATCCTGAAGAAGTGATGGCGGACGCATCGCAAGACGCGGCTGCAGCCCCCTTCGTCGACTTCCAGGACGTCTGGCTCGCCTACAACGAAGAGCTGCTGCGCGAGAACCACTTCGCGGTCGAAGCCATCGACCTGAAGGTCAAGCGTGGCGAATTCATCGCCATCGTCGGCCCCTCGGGCTGCGGCAAGTCGACCTTCATGAAGCTCACCACGGGGCTGAAGATGCCCTCGATGGGCAAGATTCGCATCGACGGCCAGCCCGTAACCGGGCCGCTCAAGATCTCGGGCATGGCCTTCCAGGCGCCTTCGCTGCTGCCGTGGCGCACCACGGTCGACAACGTGCTGCTGCCGCTGGAAATCGTCGAGCCCTACCGCTCGAACTTCAAGGCTAGGCGCAAGGAGTACGTCGAGCGCGCGCGCAAGCTGCTGCAGAAGGTGGGCCTTGCGGGCTATGAAGACAAGTTTCCGTGGCAGCTCTCGGGCGGCATGCAGCAGCGCGCGAGCATCTGCCGCGCGCTCATCCACGAGCCGAAGATGCTGCTGCTCGACGAGCCCTTCGGCGCGCTCGACGCATTCACGCGCGAAGAGCTGTGGTGCATCCTGCGCGACCTCTGGACCGAGCAGCAGTTCAACGTGATCCTGGTGACGCACGACCTGCGCGAATCGGTGTTCCTCGCCGACACGGTGTACGTGATGAGCAAGAGCCCGGGACGCTTCGTGGTCAAGCGCGAGATCGATCTGCCGCGTCCGCGCGAGCTCGAACTCACCTACACCAAGGAGTTCACCGACATCGTGCTGGAGCTGCGCGGGCACATCGGAGCCATCCGCAACACAGGCATCAGCGCGGCGCAGACGGCCGCGGCCGTGTCTCACTGAGCGGGCGCACCATGAAGAACACCAAACAAATCGAACGCTGGTCGCCATGGCTGCTGCTGGTCGCAGTGCTCATCCTGTGGCAGGTCATCTGCGCGGGCTTCGAGGTCTCCGACTTCATCTTCCCGAGCCCCTGGCGCATCTGGACGCAGTTCTGGGAATACAAGGAAATCATCGCGGGCCACGCATGGCGCACCTTCTGGGTCACGATGGCGGGCTTTGGCCTGGCGATCGTGGTAGGCGTGCTGCTGGGCTTCGTGATCGGCAGCTCGCGCATCGCGTACGCGGCCATCTACCCGCTGATGACCGCCTTCAACGCACTGCCCAAGGCGGCGTTCGTGCCCATCCTCGTGGTGTGGTTCGGCATTGGCGTGGGGCCGGCGATTCTCACGGCCTTTTTGATCAGCTTCTTCCCGATCATGGTCAACATCGCGACCGGCCTCGCCACGCTGGAGCCGGAGCTCGAAGACGTGCTGCGCGTGCTCGGCGCCAAGCGTTGGGACGTGCTCATGAAGATCGGCCTGCCGCGCTCCATGCCCTACTTCTTCGGCTCGCTGAAGGTGGCGATCACGCTCGCCTTCGTCGGTACCACGGTGAGCGAGATGACGGCTGCCAACGAAGGCATCGGCTACCTGCTGATCTCCGCCGGCTCGGCCATGCAGATGGGCCTGGCCTTCGCGGGCCTGATGGTGGTGGGCGCAATGGCCATGCTGATGTACGAGCTTTTCAGCGTGATCGAGAAGCACACGACTGGTTGGGCGCATCGCGGGTCGCAGAATCAGTAGACCTTGAAGCGAACCGTGGTCCGAGGTGAAACTCGGAGGTGGGCGCCAGCATGTTCGCCAATTCGCCCGCCAACACCAAGGCATGAGCATCGAAGCCGATCTCAACATCGCCGAGATTCCCTACGAATCGGGAGCGATCAAGTTCCGCTATGCGAGGGTGCTGTCGCCCGACAAGACCCGATGGGTTCGGCACGGCCTCTTCGTTGCGTATCACGAGGATGGCACGGTGGCATCCGAAGGGCAGTACGTCGATGGCAAGGAGGATGGGCTTTGGCGCGACTTCCATCCGGACGGACGGCCTGCAGCCGAGGGCCGCTATCGCGAGGGCCAGGAGGTCGGCGTGTGGCGATTCTGGAATCTCGACGGAACCGAAGAGCCGGGCACGAACTACGACAACTGACGGCCAACGGCGGTTGCCCGGCCTTGCGACAGAATGCCGGATCGATGGGAGCCACATCCAGATGTTCTTTTCTCGCAAATCGAAGCCGCCGCCTTCAAGGCTCATTCAACTCCACGAGTACCTGGGCATTCTCGAAGGAGGCACCGAGGATCACGCCGTAGGCGATGCGGTCAAGCGCAGTGCCTTGGAGCTTGTGCATGGCCTTCGTGAACCCCTGCGATTGAACGCATGGACTGTCCCTGAGCTGGCGCAGGTCTTCGCCCGCCGCTCCAAGGCGGACGATGCACTGCTGGTTCATGTTCCGCTCGGCATCCCGGATTGCTTCTTCATCGCCATATTCAGGAACGGTGCGGCCGCCGCGCAGGACTACCTTCTTTTCGACATCGGCGCGGAGTACCAGCAGCCCATGCTCGATTGCCCCGACTTCGGTGTGGCGGAAGCGGCGAACGAAGCCAACATCCGCCACTGGGTCCCCTTGCTGCAGGACGATGCGAACGCGTTCGCAGTCATCGAACTGCGTGGCGGCACGTACATGCAGGTGTTCGCCGATCCCAAGGGCTTTCATCTGGAGCACCAGTTGGTCACAACCGGGGCGCACTACCGCAGCACCGAGCCCGTCAGCGCCGATCAGGCCGTCGACACCCTGGTGTCCTACGCATGCGGAAAATACGAGTGGGCTTACAAGCACTGGGAGCGGCTCGAGCTGTAGGCCGCTGCGCTCGAAGGCTTTGCCGTGCAGGCCGTGTGATGGCCCTCGGTGCCGGCATCGCCTGAGCCATCAACCGAGCAGCAGCGAAGCCTCGTCGCGCCAGTAGGCCACGGCGGCGAGCCAGCCCTCCCACACGCAACCGTTGCAGCCGCGCCCGCAGCAGGTGGTGGGCTCTGGCGGCGGCTCGCGCATCGCGAGCCCTTCGGCATCGAGCAATGCCTGCACGCGCGCGATAAGCGCTTGCGCGCCGGCGAGGTTCGTGGGTTCGGGCAGCCGGTCGATGGCGTTCATGGCGGGCAGATCTTCATGCTTCGAGGTTCAGCTCCAGCCGCATCTTCGCCCCGCCTGATTCGCTCGACCCGATCGTGAGTTGCCCACCGTGCAGGCGCGCAACCTCGGCCACAAGGTGCAACCCGAGCCCCGCGCCACGCCCACGCGGCACGAGCCGGTGAAACGGCGCCACCACGCGCTCGCGGTCTGCCGCCGGAATACCGGGCCCGGAGTCGAGCACCTCGAAGCCCGATGGCTCCCACAGCCGCACCTGGATGTCGCAGCCCTGCCCGCCGTGCTCGATGGCGTTCTGGATCAGGTTGCTGAGCGCGCGTTCGAGCGAGGGCGCATCGCCGCGCACCCACAGCGGCCGCGGCGCATCGACCGACAGCGTGCACCGGTTCATGATCGCCAGCGGCGCGATGTCGCCCGCAACGCGCTCGCACAGCGCCTTCAGGTCGACCTGCTGCTGGTCGTGCACCGCAACGTGGTCCAGCCGCTGCAAATCGAGCAACTGCTCGGCCAGCGTGGCGAGCCGTGCCGAGGCCTGCATCAGCTTGACCTTGAGCGCGCCGTCCTGCAGGCCTTCGAGATGGATCTGCAGCGTGGTGATCGGCGTGCGCAGCTCGTGCGCGGCGTCGGCGAGGAAGCGCTCCTGCCGGTCGTAGCCTTCGTTGAGCCGGTCGAAGGCACGGTTCACGGCGTTGACCAGCGGGCGGATCTCACTGGCCACGTTGGCCAGCGGCAGGCGCGTGGTGCGCTCGTGCACGTCGATGCTCTCGGCATGCTCGGCCGTGGCCACCACGCCCTTGAGGCCGCGCTTCACCACGAAGGGTGTGGCCAGAATCACGCCGAGGCAGGTCACCAACGCCATCGGCGCCACCAGAAAGAGAAAGGCGATGCCCGTGCCCTTGAGCGTGTTCCTTACCGTCAGCGGGCCGCCGGTCTGCACCATCACGGCCACCAGGCCCGCACGCGTCTGCGCGCGCTCGAAGCGGGCCTTGGGCCGGGTGTTGTCGTCCTCGGGGTTGAGGGCCATGCGCTCCATGTCGCCGAGCGCGTTGAAAAGCGTGGAATAGGCAGGCGGCACGTCGCCGCTGCGCACTTCGGAGCCGTGGGCATCGCGCGCTATGAACCAGAACGGCGGATCGGCCTTCTGCAGGCGCTGCACTTCCGCCGTCGGCTCGACCACCAGTTGCCCGTCGGGGCCGCGCGCCAGCGCGCGCTGGATCACGGTGACGGTCTCCTGCCCGGTCTCGTCGACCACGCGGCCCAGCACCCAGGCCAGCCCGAGAAAGCCGCCCATCACAAGCGAGCCGACCACCACCTGCAGCAGGATCAGGCTCCAGATCAGCCGCCAGCGCAGCGAGAGCAGGCTCAGCGTCATGTCATGCCGCCAGGCGGGCTGCGCAGATCAGGTAGCCGACGCCGCGAATTGCATGGATCTCCACCTGCGCGCCGGCCTTGTCGAGCTTGGAGCGCAGCCGCGACACGTGCGTGTCGAGCGCGTTCGACTGAATCTCGTCCTTGTGGCCGTACACGCGGTCTTGCATGGCCTCGCGCAGCACGGTACGGCCGCGGTGTTCGAGCAGTGCCTCGAGCACCAGCAATTCGCGCCGCGGCAGCGTGAGGCAAAGATCGCCTACGTGGGCCTGCCGCGTGTGATGGTCGAAGCGAAGCTGCCCGAGCGTCATGACGAGGTTCGCGCGCACCGCGGGGCGCCGCGCCAATGCGCGCACGCGCGCCATCAGCTCGTCCATCGAGAAGGGCTTGGCAAGGTAGTCGTCCGCGCCACCGTCGAGGCTCAGCACGCGCTCGGCCACGTCGGTCATGGCCGTGAGCACCAGCACCGCTGTGGCGATATCGTTCTGCCGCAGGAAGGCCACGAGCGAGAGGCCGTCGCCATCGGGCAGGCCGCGGTCGAGCACGATCACGTCGTGCTGCGCAGACAGCGATGCTTCCTCGGCCTCGCGCAGCGAACTCGCCACGTCGACCACCGCCTGGTTCTGCCGCAGCGCCGAGGCCAGGGCTTGCGCCAGATCGACTTCGTCTTCGACGAGCAGGATTCTCATGAGGGGTGCGGCAAGGGCTGTGTGCAAAAAAGAAGCGGGCCATTCTAGGAGAGGCCTCCTTGCAGCTCATTGCGGAAAGCGCAATGTTCACGCAATGCAGCTGCATAAGCTGGGGCGATCCATGACCTCCCGCCCGGCGACTTCATCTCCCCTTCCTTCCGTGCCCTGGTACATGGCATTGGGCCAGCGGATCGCCACGCTCTGGCTGGTGAAGATGATCGGCACCACCGTCGGCATCTCGGGCTTCTTCGTCGTGTACTTCTGGGTGATGCACAACCCGCCATCGGAGCCGACAGTGATGCCGCTCACGCGGCTCGACCACTGGGTGGGCGTGAGCGACGACGCGATGGTGCTCTACGGCTCGCTGTGGTTCTACATCTCGCTAGCGCCGGCCTTCGCGAAGGACAAGGCAGAGCTCTGGGCCTGCGCGCGCGACGCCGCCATCATGGCCGCCGTCGGCCTCGTGGTGTTCTGGCTCTTTCCCACGACGGTGCCGGTGTTTGCTGTCGACTGGGCGCAGTATCCGGCGCTGCAGTTCCTCAAGGCCACCGACGTGGGCGGCAATGCATTTCCGTCGTTGCACGTCGCGTTCGCAGTGCTCACCGCGGTATTGCTTGAGCGCCAGTTGCGCAGCGTGACAGCGCCCACATGGTTGCGCGCGCTGAACATGCTATGGGCCTTCGGCATCGTCTACTCGACGCTGGCAACGCGACAGCACGTGCTGCTCGACGTGCTCGGCGGCACGCTGCTCGCTGCCGCCGTGAGCTGGGCCGGCACCACGCGCGACTGGCTGGTGTGGACCGAGGCCTGAGCCCCAGCGCACCAGACAGTCAGGCAGCGCTCGCGGCGACAGCCCTGAAAGCCTCCAGGGCCGTGTCGATTTCGCGCTCACCCGTATGACGATGGGTGACGCAGCGCAGCTTGTGCCTTCCCCAGGTCCGGGCCAGCACGCCCAGCTTGCGCAGCGCAGCTTCCCACTGGGCCGCGTCGAGCCCCGTGGCGCTCACGTCGACTTGCACGATGTTGGTCTGCGGCTCGTTGGCGGAAAGCCCCCGGAGCTGGCCGATTCCGTGAGCGAGTCGGCGCGCGACCGCGTGATCGTCCGCAAGCCGGCCCACCATGGTGGTGATGGCAACTAGCCCCGCGGCCGCGGCGATCCCGACCTGGCGCTGGCTGCCCCCGAGCAGCTTCCTGTGCCACCTGGCACGCTGAATGGTGTTCGTTGGCCCGGCGAGCACAGCCCCCATAGGCGCGCTCAGGCCCTTGGACAGGCACAGCGAAACGGTATCGGCAAAGGCCGTGATCTCAGCGGCTGGCACGCCCAGTGCCACCGCAGCGTTCATCAAGCGTGCGCCGTCCAGGTGGACGGCAGCGCCCGCATCCCTGGCCACTGCAAACACCGCCTGCATGTGGGTGAGCGGCAGCACCGCCCCGCCGGCATTGTTGTGAGAGGTTTCCAGACAGACGAGCCCGGTGCGCAGCTTGTTGCGGCCCGGCCCCAAGGCCTGCGCGAGCAGGCCCAGGTCCATGGCACCGTCGACACCGGCAATGGCCTGATAGAACGACCCTGTCAGCGCGGCCGCGCCGCGTTCGGTCACGTAGATGTGCGATGCCGCTTCGGCAAGAACGACTTCCTGCCGCCCGGCCTGGGCGAGGATGGCAAGGAGGTTGGCCATCGTTGCGCTCGGAACATACAGCGCAGCCTCCTTGCCCAGCAGCCGGGCGGCCTCGGCCTCCAGCTCCAGTGCGGTCGGGTCGCCGTCGAGCCCGTCGTCGCCGAGAGGAGCGGAAGCGATGCGGTCGTACATCTGCTCTGTGGGCAGCGTCACCGTGTCGCTGCGAAGGTCCACCGGCGGATACATGCTGTCTTGGGTCATTCGGCAACCGCGCCGGTCGCTTTCACGACCTCCGCCCATTTCTTTCTCTCGCCGTTCAGGAACGTGCCGAACGCTTCCGGCGTTCCGGTCCGCACATAGATGCCGCGCGCGGCGAGGTTGGCCCGGACATCCGCCGAATCGAGCACCCGGTTGATTTCCGTGTTCATGGTCCGGACGATGTTCTCCGGTGTCTTCGCAGGCACCACGACACCATAGAGCGTGTAGTACTCGAAGCCCTTGAAGCCGCTCTCGATGAAGGTGGGAACATCAGGCAGCGATGGGTCCCGCGCTCCCGAAGTCACCGCGAGCGCCCGGAGCTTGTGGTCCTTGATGAGCGGCAGCGCCGAGACAAGGGAAGAGATGTAGAAGTCGACCTGCCCGCCCAGCATGTCCGTCATGGCCGGGCCACCGCCCTTGTAGGGCACGTGCAGAACGTTGGCTCCCGCCGTCACGCGTAGGTTCTCGGCTACCAGGTGCCCAACGGTTCCATTGCCGGACGATGCATAGGCGAGCTGTTTCTTCTTCGAGCCCGCCAGCAGCGCAGCGAGGCTGTCGTACGGGCTGGAGGCATTCACCACCAGCACAGACACGCCCGTGCCGACCAGCGCAACCGGCGCGAGATCTTTGGAGGGGTCGAAGCTGAGCTTCTTGTAGAGGAACTGGTTGACCGCCAGGTTGCTGGTTTCACCCAGCACGGCGGTGTAGCCGTCGGGCGGCGACTTCGCACCGAACTCCAGGCCGATGTTGTTGCCGGCACCGGGCTTGGTATCGACGACCACCTGCCACTTGGCCTGCTCGCCCAGTTTGGCCGCGAGCAGGCGGCAGACGGCATCGGTGCCCCCGCCCGGGGGACTCGGCGAGACCAGATGGATGGGACGCTCGGGCACCCACGCAGCGGCGGCCGCATGCGCTGCGGCGAGCGCGAGCCCCAAGGTGCATGCCAGGCTCCTGGCACGTGCAAGACGATGGCGTCGGATGTCGTTCATGAGCGGGTGCTTCCGATCGGACAGGTTGAATGAATTCAGCGAATCCTAGGCGCGCCATAAAATGAGTAAAGCGAGATATACAAATATCAACTGTGAGGATTTCTCATGAATCTCACGATGCTGGTCACCTTGCGCACCATCCTCGAGCAGGGCAGCTTCACCGCCGCAGCCGGCGTCGTGGGCTGCAGCCCGAGTGCTGTGAGCCTGCAGGTCAAGCAGCTTGAACAGTATTTCGGCAAGCCGCTGTTCGACCGCTCCACCCGCGTGGTGGCGCCAACGGCCTTTGCCCACGAGGTAGTGAGCGCGGTGGGCGACTTCTCCCACAGGCTGCAGATGCTTCGCTCCCGCCCGGTGGTGGAGGTGGCGGGCCGCATCAGGGTCGGCGTGATCACCAGCATGCAGAGCGACGTGCTGCCGCAGGCGCTGCATGAGCTTCGCCAGAAGCATCCGTCGCTGGATGTAGTGGTTCCCCCGCTGAACGACAGCGACGAAATGATCTCCGAGCTGAAGGCGGCGCGGCTCGACGTCGCATTGCTGGTCAGGCCGGAAGCCGGTGGCTCGCGCCGGCTGGTCTGGCGGGAGCTGCATCGCCAGCCCTACGTGTTGCTGGCGCCGCCGAATGCCTCCGGCAAGACGGTCAGGCAATTGCTCGAAGCCTACGACTGGGTCGGCTACGACATGTCTCTTTCGGGAGGGCGCGTCGCCGCGCGGTACGTGCGCAGCTTGATGCCCGATGCGCGCTGCGTGATGGAACTGCGCTCGATGGACGCCATCGTTGCAATGGTCGCCCAGGGCCTGGGGATTTCCGTCGTCCCGCAGCCCAGGCGCCCGCTGGTCGATGCCTATGCGGTGCGCGAAGTGGGCCTGGGAAGCCGCGCTCCGTTTCGCAAGCTCTCGCTGGTCTGGCGGAACTCGGACGAAGGCAGCCGCAATGTCGAGGCGGTTGCGCAAGCCTTCGCAACCGCCTTCGGCCTTCAGCGAAAGCCCTGAAAAGCCGGCCTTACCAGAAGATCCAGAGGGCCAGGCCACCGAAGATGGCCCACTTCACAAGGTAGTACACCCGCTTGTCCCAGGCCTTCAGGCGCTTGCCGATCACGCGGATCTGGTAGATGTACTTGAAGGCGCGGTTGATGCCGCCCGTCTTGTCGCCCGCGTCATTGGGCGAGCTCGCTGCGGCCAGCAGGTTCTTCGCGAACCAGCGGTTCACGGCACTGGCCCAGCGGTACTTCAGCGGGCGCTCGATGTCGCAGAACAGGATCACGCGGTCGTGGTCGGTCGTGTTCTCGGCGTAGTGGATGAAGGTTTCGTCGAACACCACGGCTTCGCCGTCGCGCCAGTGATAGCGCTGGCCGTCCACGTCGATGTAGCAGCCTTCCACGCCCGGCGTCCAAAGGCCCAGGTGGTAGCGCAGCGAACCGGCGAAGGGGTCGCGGTGGCGCACGAGGCGACTGCCCGGCGGCAGCTCGGCGAACATCGCGGCCTTGATGGTGCCGATGCCCTTGAGCAGCTCGGTGGTGCGCGGGCACAGCACGGCGGCCGAAGGATGCGCCTCGTCGTACCACTTCAGGTAGAAGCGCTTCCAGCCGCTCTTGAAGAAGGAGTTGAAGCCCACGTCGTTGAACTGGCTCGACGCCTTGATGCTGCCGCCATTGCGCATGGCCAGCGCTTCCTCGCGGATGACTTCCCAGTTTTCTTCGAGCACGCGCATCTCGGGGAACTGCGCGGGCGACAGGTACGGCGTACCCGGCACCTTCGAGAAAAGGTACATGAAGACGTTCAGCGGCGCGAGGAAGGTCGAGTGATCAGAGAGCTGTCTGAAGAAGCGATGCCGCACCTGGCCGCGGAAATGAACGTAGAGCGCACTGAGCGCGAAGATGGCAAGAATGACCCACTTCATTTGGAAAGTGTCCTGTGAACAGCACCGGGTAGTGTAATTCTTTGCACCAAATTGGCCCCGCCCCGGCCCTTTGGCCGTGCGCCCGGAGAGGTTTCAGCTGCAGAGCATGGGCTGCGGCGTATCGGCCATGGCCAGCGGCAGCCGCACGGTGGCCAGCAGGCCGCCGTTTGCGACTTCGCCGAGCGCCACCTCGCCGCCATGCCGGTCGACCACCGATTTGACGATGGCCAGCCCCAGCCCGCTGCCGCTCTGGTTCTGGTCGGGGTTGCGGAAGAAGCGATCGAACACCCGCTCGCGCAGCGCGGGCGGAATGCCGGGTCCCTCGTCTGCCACCGTCAGAAGTGCCTGGGTGCCCTCGCGCGCCACATGCACGACCACCGTGCTCCCCGGCGGGCTGTACTTGATGGCGTTGTTGATGAGGTTGTCGATCATCGAGACCAGGCTTTCGCGCTCGCCGAGCACCGGCACGCGGTCTTCGCTCACCAGTTCCAGCTCGACGTTGCGGGCACTGGCCAGGCCTTCGATCATGGCCAGCCGGTCTTGCACCAGCGCGTCGAGCGACAGCATCACGGGCAGGGCGTTGTCCGAAACCGCGTCGCTACGCATGAGCTGCAGCAACTGCCCTACCAGCCGGGCCGCGCGGTCGTTGCTGCGCAGCAGGTTGCCCATGAGTTCGCGCTGATGTTCGTCGGTGCTCTGCTCTTTCAGCGCTTCCACGTTCACGCGCATGGCGGCCAGCGGCGTTCGCAGCTCATGCGCGGCGTCGGCGATCAGGCTGCGCTCGCGCGAAGTGCTGTCGCGCACCCGCTGCAGCAGGCTGTTGATGCTCTGCACCAGCGGCTGCAGTTCCTTGTGCGGCGGCGCGTACGACAGCGGCGTGAGGTCGGCCGGCCCGCGCTCAGCGGTTTCCTGGCTCACCCGGCGCCACGGCCGCAGCGCAAGGCGCACCGACAGCCACGCGGGAAACACCAGAAAAGGCAAGCTGATGACCAGCGGCAGCAGGTAGTAGCCGCGGTACATCACGGTGACCGTCAACCGCCAGACGCTGGGCTCGGCCAGCATCACGCGAACGTCCGAGGTGGGCGAGGCCAGCGTGCGCGCGCGCCACTCGCGGTTGCCCGCCTTCACGGTCTCGACGCGGTTCGGCACGGTATTCAGAATGACAGGCACGGCCGCCGTCGAGCGGTAGATCAATTTGTCGCCCTGCCAGACCTGCAGCACCGGCGAGGTGTCCGAAGCGGCGTCGCCGTCGCCCATGGTTTCGAGCAGCGCAGCCTCGAAGGCGGCCAGGGTTTCCTGTTGCTTGTCGGGCTGGTCGGCCGTGTTCTTCGCGATTGCAATCACCGACTGGAAGATCTTGTCGAACTTCAGCAGCTCGGGGTCTTCGTAGGAGTCGTACAGCAGCAGCGCGATGGCCATGGTCCACAGCAAGGCGACCACGCCCATCTGCGCCAGCAGCAGGCGCCGCATCAGGGAAGGTTGTTTCCAGTTCTTCCAGCGCTGCGCCAGCGCCTGCCTCATTTCTGCGTGCTCCGCACGAGCGACTGCACGTCAATCACGTAGCCGATGCCGCGCACCGTGCGGATGTAGCCCTGGCCGATCTTCTTGCGCAGGTTGGAGATGTGCACTTCGAGCGAATTGCTGCCGTTGGCCTGGCCGCCGGGCAGCACCTGCTCTTCCATCACGCGGCGCGTGACCACGCGGCCGGTGCGCTTGAGCAGCAAGGCCAGCAGGTCGAACTCGCAGCGCGAAAGCTCCACCGGCTCGCCATCGACGATCACGCCGCGCGTGGGCTCGTGCAGCGCCAGGCCGCGCATGCGGATGGTCTCGTCGTTGAAGCCGTAGCTGCGCCGCGCGAGCGCCCGCACGCGCGACAGCAGCTCGGCCAGCGCAAAGGGCTTGACGAGATAGTCGTCCGCGCCGTCGTCCAGGCTGCGCAGCCGGTCGGTCAGCGCGTCGCGAGCGCTCAGCACCAGCACCGGCAATATCTGCCGGTCGCGGCGCAGGCGGAACAGCAGGTCGAGCCCGTCGCCGTCGGGCAGGCCGAGGTCGAGCAGCACCATGTCGAAGGTGCCGCCGTCGAGGGTGCGCAAGGCGTCGTCGAGTCTGCGGACCCACACCACATCCATGCCTTGATTGGCCAGCGCGATGCGCACGCCGTTGCCCAGGTCAAGGTCGTCCTCAACAAGCAAGAGATTCATGAGCCTCCACGTGAACGAACCACTCCGTTTCCGGAATGTGGCCGGAGTATCAGCGACACGCGGGTGAAGCACTTCAGGAAATCTTCATGAATGCCGAAGCAGCCCTTCAGGTGGGGCCCGGACACTGGAGCGACTCCTCACCACACGGAAACGGAACACCGACGTGAATCGATCGCCCACCCTCCTGGCCCCTCGCGACCAGCCGGATCGCAACCGCCTCCGGCGGCGGGACATCCTCCATGCCATGGCACTGACCAGTGCTGCAGGGCTCGCCGCCTGCGGTGGTGGCGGCGGCCGCGGCGGCGTTGGCATCGGGCCCGGCATTGGCACGGATGCCAGTCCTGCTGCTCCCGCCGCTGCCGGCCCAGGTGCCAACCCGGATGCCCCCCCGAACACCAACCCGGGTGTTGGCGATGGAAGCCCAAGGAACGACAGTGGCGAAGGCAAAGTCTCCGTCATCGACCGCCGTATCAAGGTCTCGAGCTCGCCCGAAGTCTCGCTGCAGGTGCGCGACTGGCAGCCGCCCCGCAGCACCGGCCCGGTCTTTGTATTTCTGCCCGGGCTTGGCGCCAACGCGCGCAGCTTCGACGGCCTCGCACCCGCACTGGCCGCCAAGTCGCGCGTGATCGCGATCAGCCGCCGCGGCTACGGCCTCTCGGACAAGCCGCTGCCCGTGAAGACCGCCACGCAGTACTACGAGGTGGACACGCTCGTGGCCGACCTGAAGGCCGTGCTTGACGCCCTCGGCGTACGGCGCGCGGTGCTGGGCGGCCATTCGATCGCAGGCAACGAGCTCACGCGCTTCGCGGGCCTGTATCCCGAACGGACGCAGGGCCTGATCTATCTCGACACGACCTTCGATTACACGGTGGGCGCAGACAGTGGCGGCGAGGACGTACCGACGAACTCACTGCTCGAAGAACCCAAACCGAAGCCGGAGAACGGCCGCTCGCTGCAGGCTGCCATCGCCTTCTCCCGCCGCAATTCGAAGAACTGGTGGCCTGTGCTGGAAGCGAACCTGCGCGACAGCCTCGACATCCATGCCGACGGAAGCGTGAGTCTCAACACACCCAGCGAAGTGAATGACGCGATGGAAACAGCCGCCCACTCGTTCTCGCCCGACTACAAGGCCGTGCGCGCACCTTCGCTGGTCGTGACCGCCCTGCCTGCGGACACCCGCGACATGTTCCCGTGGCTGGAACTGCCGCTCGATGCCAAGACGCAGAAAGATGCCTCGGACTACGTGCGCATGATCCGTAGCGCGGCCATCACGAATTCGAACCAGCTCGTGGCGGCGCTCAACACCCCGAACCGGCTGACCCTCGACAACAGCAACCACACCGACTTCTTCATGGAGCGCGAGGCCGATGTGCTGCGTGCCATCCAGTTCATGACATGGGCTTGAGCCATGCCGATGCCTTTCAAGCGCGCAGCAGCTTGATCAACGCAGCGAGCTCCTCGCCGCCGAGCCCTGCCGCATCGGCCCGCTGGAAGAGTCCCGCGGCGAAGGCCGGAAACTCGGTGTTGATGCCCGACGCCTGCGCCGCCTGCAGGATGCGCTGCGTTGCCTCGACCGAGATGCGCATCGGGCTCTGCGAAATGCTGAAGTCGCCCGACTGGATGACGGAGCCCTCGTGCTGAAGAAAGCCCGCGAAGGTCGGCATGATGCCCGCAACGATGCGGCCGTATTCCGCCACGTCGAAGCCTTCGTGCTCGGCGATGCGTGCGCCGTGAATGAAGCCGAGCATCGTGCCGTAGATGGTGGAGAGCGTGGCGAGGTCCATGGCCGCCGCGGCGCTCGCCTTCTCGCCCAGGTAGACGATGCCGCCGGCCAGCACCTTCAGCCACGGCTCGGCCTCGTCGAACACGTGCTTTGCGCCGGACACCAGCAGCGGCGTATCGGGCCGGCCCATCTGGTCCGGCGCGGCCTGGATCGCGCCTTCGAGATACGCAGCGCCGTGGCGGTGAGCCCAGACCTCTGCATCGCGCGCGTCCTGCGGGCTGCCGGTGGTCAGCTGCACCAGCAGGCGGCCATCCATCGTGGCGGTCGTGCCTTGCTCCGACAGGATCGCATCGGCGGCGCGGTAGTCGTAGACGCACATCACCGCAACGCGGCTCGCGCGCAACGCCTCGCTTGCGTCGCGCGCCAGCACGGCACCCTTCGCGACCAGCGCATCGGCCTTGCCGGGCGTGCGGTTCCACACCGTGACTTCGTAGCCCTGATCGAGATAGAGCTGAGCAATGGTGAAACCCATCGAGCCCAGGCCCAGAACGGAAACTCGCTTGTTGTTCATGACGATTCGATTTCTGTTTGTGAAGACAATTGAATCGTAGAAATTTCGCTTCCATATGGTCAAGTACCTACAATAAAGTCAGGTACTTACCAAAACGTATGTATTGGGTATTTACGGGGCATTCCACGGATAAGAAATGAAATCGAAGAAACCCTACAACTGCGGCATCGGGCCTGCGTTCGACGTCATCGGCGGCAAATGGAAGGCCGTCATCCTCTGGGAGCTGAACGCGCAGGCCTATCGCTTCGGCGAGCTCAAGCGGCTGCTGCCCGACATCAGCGAGAAGATGCTGATCCAGCAGCTGCGCGAACTCGAAACCGACGGCATCGTCCATCGGGAGGTATTCCACGAAGTGCCGCCGCGCGTGGAGTACTCGGCAACCAAGCTGGGCGCCACGCTCAATGCGGCGCTCGGGCCGCTGGCCGATTGGGGCGACCGCAATGCCAAGCGCATTGAAACCGCACGCGCGAAAGCCGAGGCGGCCAAGTAGGCCGGCACACCGGGAGCACCGAATGTCGTTGCGGAAGATTTCATCGGCCGTTCTACTGGCCACGTCTGTGTCATGGGGACTCGCGCAGGCGCAGCCGGCGTGCGCGCCCTCGCCCGTCTACGCGGGGCCACCGATGCGTTCAGCGCCCGAGGCGATATGGCAGAAGGACTTCAAGCGCTCCATCGACGGCGAGTTGCCCGCCGAGTTGCAAAAAGCACTCGGCGACGCGCTCGACAAGATGCTCGCGCATGTTCCCGCTGCCAGCGTGGCGGTCGCGATTCCCGGCGAAGGCATCTGGTCGGCCACGCGCGGCCTGGCACGCAAGGAACCGCCACAACCAGTCGTACCCGACCAGCCCTTCCAGGTGGCAAGCACCGCCAAGACACTGACGGCCGCCGTCGTGCTGCAGCTCGTCGACGAAGGCAAGCTCAAGCTCGACGACACCATCGACAAGTGGTTTCCCGACGCACCGAATGCGAAGCTCACCACCATCGAACATCTGCTGCGCCACACCAGCGGCCTCGTGAGCTTCAACGCGCTACCGTCGCTGGGAACGGCCTACCGCACGCCCGCCGAAGTCATCGCGCTCGGCACGTCGCAGAAGCCGCCGTTCTGCCCCGGCACGAATTGGAGCTACACCAACACCGGCTACGCAATGCTCGGCGTGATCGTCGAGAAGGTGGACGGCGCTCCGTTCGCCGACGTGCTCACGAAGCGGCTCATCAAGCCGCTGTCGCTCACGCACACGGTCATGCGCAAGCCGGGCGTCGAACTGCCCGTTGCCACAGGCCATGCAGCCGGCCGGCCGGTCGACGCACCGGACCAGTACGCCACGCCTTATGCCGCGGGTGCACTGGCATCGACAGCGGGCGATCTCGCGGTGTTCTGGCACGCATTGCTCGCAGGCAAGGTGCTGCCCGGCGAAGCGGTGCACCGCATGTTCACCGGCATGCCCGCCATGCTCGGCCCCTATGCCGGGAGCAACGCGTTCTATGGCATGGGCGTGCAGCTCTACGACGTGCCCGACGGCCCCGGGTTGATGCTCGGGCACAGCGGCGGCATCGAGGGCTTCACGAGCATCGTGGCCTACGTGCCGGCCGACGACGTGTACATCGCCGTGTCGTTCAACGAGAAGAAGGTGCCGGCCGAGGCCGGCCTGTGGGCGCTGCTGCGCGCGGTACGCACCTACCGCGTGCTGCATTGACCGACCAGCCGGGTCAGTCGGCCCAGCCGGTCTCGATCTCGGTCTTCACCTCGGTCATGAGCTTGTGCACCGGGCACTTGCCCGCCACGCGCAGCAGTTCGTCGCGCTGCGCCTCCGTCAGGTCGCCGCTCAGCCGCAGGCCCGACTTGAGGCGGTAGACGCCCTTGCGCTCCTCGCTGTCGTCGCGGTCGACCACGACCTCGATGTCTTCCACCGGAATGCCCTTGCGGCGCGCGTAGATCAGCACCGTGAGCGCCTTGCAGGCCGCGAGCGATGCGTCGTACAGGTCATGCGGCTCGGGGCCGGCATCGCTGCCGCCGCCAGCGGGCGATGCATCGACCGGAATCTCGTGGTTGCGGATCTTCAGGATGTGGCGCGTGCCGGTGGTGCCGTCGCGGCGGATCGAGATCGTCATGCAGGTGTCCTTGGTAGGGAGTTGCGATTCAGGATTCAGGAGGAAAGCGTCTTCACGTACAGGATGGTCGTGAACCCGCTGTGCCATTCGAGATCGGGGTAGCGGTCGGCCTCGCGGTAACCGAGCGCGAGGTAGAAGCCCTGGCTCTGCGTGTTGAAGGTGTCGGTTTCGAGCCGTGCGAGCGCCACGCCGCCGGCGCGCATGCCGTCTTCCGCGAAGGCCATCAGGGCGCGGGCGATGCCCTTGCGCTGGTGCTCGGCCGGCACGTGCAGCGCGTGCACGAAGTCGTGCTCCCAATGGACCACGCCGACCACCTCGCCATCGATCTCCGCCACGAAGAAGGCCGGCCCCATCTCGTCGATGTAGCCCACGGGCTCGCCGCTCTCCTTGTAGGCCTTCGCGGCCTCGGGCGTGAGCTGCGGCAGCCAGGTGCCGGCGAAGGTGTCGTCGAGGATGGCCTTCACCGCGTCAAAGTCGTCCAGACGCCAGGGCCGGATGGCGATGTCGGGAATATCGTGGTTCTTGCTCATCGGTTCAGCGGTCCACGGCCAGCATCAGCGTTTCCTTGATTTCTTCCATCACCACGTAGCTGTGCGACTCGGCCGCCACCGGCAACTTCTTCAGGATGTCGCCCAGCAGGTGCCGGTACTCGCTCATGCCGCTGAGCCGCGCCTTCACGAGGTAGTCGAAGCTGCCCGACACCAGGTGGCATTCGAGCACCTCGGGCATGTGGAGCAGTTCCTTGCGCACCTTGTCGAACACGTCGCCCGACTTGGCCGAGAGCTTGATTTCGACGAACACCAGCAGCGTCTTGCCCAGCGCCTCGGGCGACACGTGCGCGTGGTAGCCGGTGATGACGCCGTCGCGCTCCATGCGCTTCACGCGCTCGGCGCAGGGCGAGGCCGACAGGCCGATGTACTCGGCCAGTTCGGTCATGGAAACACGGCCCTGGCGCTGCAGAAGGTCGAGGATCTTGCGGTCGATTCGGTCGAGTTCGGGCATTTCACTTCGCGCGCGGCTTTGGACGATTTTCGGCAGTGCATTTCACTGCCAAATCTCTGAAAACAATGGAATCCACTGCATTGTGCACTTTAGATTCCACTCATTCCATCTGAATCAGTGAATACACCATGAAAGTCATCGTTCTCGGCGGCGGCGTGATCGGCACCACCACGGCCTACTATCTCGCGCGCTCTGGCGCCGAGGTCACCCTGCTCGACCGGCAGGCCGGCCCTGCCGAAGAAACCAGCTTCGGCAATGCCGGCCAGGTGTCGCCTGGTTACTCCACGCCGTGGGCCGCGCCGGGCATTCCGCTGAAGGCGATCAAGTGGATGTTCAAGAAGCACGCGCCGCTGTCCATTCGCCCCGATGGCACGATGTTCCAGCTGCGCTGGATGGCCGCGATGCTGCGCAACTGCTCGCCCGAGGCCTACGCAGTGAACAAGGAACGCATGATGCGCGTGGCCGAATACAGCCGCGGCTGCCTGCAGCAGCTGCGCGCCGACACCGGCCTGCAGTACGAGCAGCGCACCGGCGGCACACTGCAGCTGTTCCGCACGCAGGCACAGCTCGACGCGGTGCAGCGCGACATCGCGGTGCTCGATGAATGCGGCGTGCCTTACCAACTGCTCGACCGCGATGCCCTCGCCAGCGTCGAGCCCGCGCTGGCCGGCGCACGCGATCGCCTCACCGGCGGCCTGCGCCTGCCCAACGACGAAACCGGTGACTGCCACCTGTTCACCCGCGGCCTCGCCGAAATCGCGCTCGGCCTGGGCGTGGACTTCCGATTCGGCCAGACCATCGACGGCCTGGAAACCGACGGCAGCCGCATCACCGGCGTGCGCACCACCGCCGGCAAGATCCTCACGGCCGACCGCTACGTGATGGCCTTCGGCAGCTATTCGCGCGCCGCCATCGCCTCGCTGGGGCTGGACATTCCGGTGTACCCGGTCAAGGGCTACTCGCTGACCGTGCCGCTGCTCGACGAATCGCTCGCGCCGCAATCGACCGTGCTCGACGAGACCTACAAGGTCGCGGTCACGCGCTTCGACAACCGCATCCGCGTGGGCGGCATGGCCGAGCTCGGAGGCTTCGACCTGCGCCTGAACCCCAACCGCCGCGCCACGCTCGAGAAGGTCGTAACCGACCTGTTCCCCGGCGGCGACGTGCCTCGTGCCACCTTCTGGACGGGCCTGCGCCCGATGACGCCCGACAGCACGCCCATCGTCGGCGGCACGCGCTACGGCAACCTGTTCCTCAACACGGGCCACGGCACATTGGGCTGGACCATGGCCTGCGGCTCGGGCAAGCTGATCTCCGACATGGTGATGGGGCAGCGGCCCGAGATCCGTACCGACGGTCTTGCGATGGACCGCTACGAACAGGGCTCGTCGCGTGCAACGCGCCCGAACCCTGCGACTGCCCCGGCTTGATGCGGAGGCCGCTCAAGCAGCCTTTGCAATCGGAATCACGGCACTGCTCATGCCGCGATAGACCTCCGCCTCGCCGTGCTTCGCAAGCAGTTGCATCAGGTGCTTGCGAATCAGCATGCCGGGCCGGTCCGACTCCATCGAATACTCCACGCCGCGCCGGCGCGTGTCGACCAGCGCATCGGGGTCGGTCGATTCGAGGATGTCTTTGTCCTCACGCGTCACCGCATCGTCGAAGTCGATCAGCATCTGCGCGGTGCAGTCGGCCTCGGTGTCGTTGCGGAACAGCCATTGGCACAGCTGCATGCGGCCATCGTCGATGGGCGTGAAGCAGTTGATGATGATGTGGCGCACGCCGCTCGGGTACTCGATGTCGAGCCGGCGCGAGAACGGCAGGAAGTAGGCGTTGCGCATGTGGCGCGTGGTAATCGGATCAGTCACGCCGCTGATCGCATGAAACTTCACCGGGTTGGTCGCTTCGATGACCGTCTCGGCATAGAAGCCCGATTCGTTTTCCACCAGCTCGTACTTGCTTGGCTTCGGGCTCGCGGCCACGCCGAAGGTGGCGCGGTGCACGAAGCTGAAGTGCGAGTTGTCGAAGGAGTTTTCGAGCGCGCGCATCGGGCTGGTCTGCCACTCTTCGTAGAACTGGAAGATGGTGCGGTAGCCCGGGTCGTCGAACTCGGGAATGGCTGGGATGTCCGCAATGGGCTCTTCCAGCGCCACCCATGCGTAGCCGTAGCGCGCGGTGCAGCGGTAGGCCGTCGTGCGGTACTCGGGCGAGATCTTGCGATCTGCTTCGTACTGCGGGATGCGGATGACCTGCCCGCTGCGGTCATACGTCCAGCCGTGGTAGCCGCACTGGATGGCACCGGTGCCGCAGGCCTGGCCTTCGCTGTCCACGCACCAGCCCTTCGACAGCTTCGCGGTGCGGTGGCAGCAGCGATCGCGCAGCGCAGCGGGCTGGCCGTCGGAATCGATGAATAGAACGATGTCTTCGCCCAGCAGCCTGAAAGGCTTCGGTCCCTGTGCCAGTTCGGAGAGCGGCATGACGGCATGCCAGAACTTGCGGAAGACGGGTTGTTGGGTAACGAGCATGCGCGGACTCCTTCTTTGTTGCGTGGGGACGAACGTGAAAGAGCAATTTCCTGCCTGGATGCACGGGGCATCGCGCGGCTGAACGCTTCTACTCTGCGCAACATGCCTTGCAAATTGCGCGCCCGGATTGTGCGCCCGGCCAGGCTGCCCCTCCAAGCCCTCACCCTCAATGCCCGAGCAAAATGCTCGAAAGGGCCCTTGGCATGCGTCGTGCATGACCTGCTGCAAGAGTAGAAGCGTTCAGCAGCGCACGCACCACGAACGTGCGCCCGCCCGGAAATTGCTCTTGAAACGCCTTCTGCCCTGCGCAGGGGGATTCAAGACCCGAAGCTTCCGAGGCCCCACATGCAACGTCGATCCTTCCTCGCGGCCAGTGCCGCCACCCTTGCCGCCCCTGCCGTCTTCGCTCAAGGCAGCAACGGCAAGCTCACCCCGCTCAAATTCACGCTCGACTTCCGCATCAACGGGCAGACCTCTCCCTTCTTCCTGGCGCTGGCCAAGGGCTACTACAAGGAAGAGGGGCTCGACGTGAGCATCGACACCGGCGCCGGCTCGGTCGCCTCCATCACGCGCATTGCCAGCGGCGTCTACCAGCTGGGGCTGGGCGACATCAGCTCGCTGGTCGAGTTCAACGCGCAGAACCCCGGCACGCCGATGGTGCAGGCCGTGTACCAGTACTACAACCGCGCACCGTTCGTGATCATCGGCCGCAAGGACCGCGGCGTGACCGGCGACTTCAAGAGCCTCGCGGGCAAGAAGGTCGCGGCGGCGGCCGTCGAATCGACGCGGCGCGCCTGGCCGATGGTCGCGCGCAAGCAAGGCATGCGCGGCGACGCCTTCCAGTGGCAGACCACCGACTTCAGCGCGCGCGACAACGTCATGGTGCGCGGCGACGTCGATGCCGCCACCTACTTCCACGACTCGGCCGTTTCGCTGTTCGCGCGCATGAAGCCCGAGGAGCTGTCGGTGCTCAAGTACGCCGATGCGGGCGTCAACCTGTACGGCAACGCCATCCTCGCGAGCAGCAACCTCATCGCGCAGAACCCGAAGGTAGTGGCGGCCTTTCTGCGCGCGAGCAACCGCGCCATCGTCGAGACCTTTGCCAATCCGGCGCCTAGCATCGCGGCCATGCGCCAGCGTGAGCCCATCCTCGACGAGAAGATCGAACTCGAGCGCTGGGGCATCACCGCGCAATACGTGGGCGCGGCCGACACGCGCGGCCACGGTCTTGGCGATATAAAGAAACTCACGCTCGAACAGCAGGTCGACGAAGTGGCCGATGTCTTCGGCCTCAAGGTCAAGCCCGCGTCCGACGCCATCTTCAACACTTCAATGCTTCCATCGCGCAGCGAACGCTCCCTCCCCAAGGCATGAACTCCAACAGCGACACCACCACCTATCCCGCCGAAACCACGCTCGACGAACGCGACGGGCGCTACCTGCGCAAGGCCATCGTCTGGTCACATGCAGCGCGCCGCCGGGGCAACCGGCCCTTCGGCTCGGTCATCGTCTCCGCCGCCGGAGAAGTACTGGCCGAAGCCGGCAACAGCAATGCCGAAACCGGCGACTGCACCGCCCATGCCGAAGTCAACGCACTGCGCGCGCTGGCCGGGCGCAAGCTCTCTCGCGAAGAACTCGCGGGCGCCACGATCTACGCATCGGGCGAGCCCTGCGTGATGTGCGCCGGCGCCATTTTCTGGTCGAACATCGGGCGCGTGGTGTTCGGCATCGATGCCGAGCGGCTGCGCGTGTTCCGTGGCGAGCGGCAAGACCAGCGCGATGCCGAGCTGTCGTGCCGCGACGTGTTCCGCGCCTCGCCGCATCCCATCGAATGCATCGGGCCGGCGCTGATCGACGAGGCCAGCGCAGCCCACGACGGGGCCTGGAAGACCTGAGACACCGCAAGCGAGCGCACTAGACTCGCTGCATGCCCTGGCACGCCCGTCTCCATCTCGCTTACCAACAAGAAGCCGCCCGCACCGTCGCCCGTTTTCGCCATGACGGTCCGCTGCGCATCCTGCAAAGCCTGTACCCCGAGGGCGACACCGTCTGCCACAACGTGCTGGTGCATCCGCCGGGCGGGCTGGTGGGCGGCGACACGCTCGACATCGACATCGAGGCCGCCGACGGCAGTCACGGACTGATCACCACGCCCGGCGCCTCGCGCTTCTACCGCTCCGAAGGCGAGCTGGCGCTGCAGCGCACGCGCATCCGCCTCGCGGCCGGCGCGCGGCTCGAATGGCTGCCGCTCGAAGCCATCTGCTACAGCGGCTGCCAGGCGGAGAACCGGCTCTCCATCGAGGTCGCGCCCGGCGCCGAGCTGATCGGCTGGGACGTTACCGCGCTCGGCCTGCCGAACGCCAAGCAGCCCTTCGAGCGTGGCACCTACCTGCAGCACATCGAGGTGCCCGGCGTGTGGCTGGAGCGCGGGCGCATCGACGCGGCCGACCACCGGCTGCTGCAAAGCCCCATCGGCCTCGGCGGCCACCGCTGCATGGCCTCGCTGTTCTTCGTGGCGGGCTCGCCGGTGGCGCGCGCCCGGCGCGATGCCTTGCTTGCACAAGCCCGCACGCTGCTCGAAGCAAGCCCGCTGTTCGACAGCGCCGGCGCCACCAGCCCGCACCCCGAAGTGGTCGTGCTGCGGGTTCTGGCACCCGTGGTCGAGCCCGCGATGCAGCTGCTGCGGCAGGTCTGGCAGGCATGGCGCAGCGAGCTGTGGCAGCTGCCCGCGGCCACGCCGCGCATCTGGGCGACCTGAGGCCGATCTCCCTCCGATCCCCGCACCGAGGGGCGAATCTGTAGGCACTGTCTGACGGACAGCCGCGTTGCAAAGGCGCAACCTGATTCTTTTGCCCAGCGGATGACGAGGATCGGCCATGTCTCCTGACGACACTCCCGACGCGAACACGCAGCTTCACCGGCACCTGGCGCGGTTCAACGCCGAGCGACTCAGGCTCGGCAGCCCCTCGCCCCAGTGGCAGGACGACCTCGCCCGCGAGCATGCGTGCCGCCTGCTCGAAGGCAAATACCTCGAAGCCCTGCGCGCTTCGGTGCAGGCGGCGGCAGTGGCATCGGCCGGCAACGCGGGCCACTTCATCGGCTGGTTCGAATCGCTGGCGCACACCGGCCCCGGCCAGCATCACCCGCTGTTCGACTGGCTGGCCGACGAGGCCACGCTGCCGCAGATGCGCTGGTTCCTCACGCAGGAGGCCGCGGGCGAGGCCGGCTTCGAAGACCTGCTGGCCTATACCCAGGTCAAGCTGCCGCCACAGCCCAAGCTGGAATGCGCGCGCAACTTCTGGGACGAGATGGGGCACGGCAAGCAAAGCGCCATGCACGGCCAGATGCTGGAGCACATGGTGCGCGAGCTTGACCTGCACCCGGCCATCGACACCACGGTGTGGGAGTCGCTCGCGCTCGCCAACACCATGGTCGGGCTGGCGACCACGCGCCGCTATGGCTACCACTCCATAGGCGCGCTCGGCGTCATCGAGCTCACTGCCCCCGGGCGCGTGAAACAGGTGGCGGCCGGCATGCGCCGCCTGGGCCTGAGCGGCCGCGCACGCTCCTACTTCGACCTGCATGCGGCGCTCGACGTGTCGCATTCGCGCGCATGGAACCGCGAGGTGATCCGGCCGCTGGTCGAGGCCGATCCGGCCTGCGGGCAGTTCATTGCCGAAGGCGCGCTGATGCGACTTGTCTGCGGCGAACGCTGCTTCGAGCGCTACACCGCCGAACTGCGGCACGCCGAGGAGGCCACCGCATGCTGAACGCGGCCGGCGTGCTGCGCCAGGTGGCCGCCACGGGCTACCGATTCACCACGGTCACCCCGCTGACCCACCAGCGCGTGCTCGCGCGACGCGGGCGCGAACCGGGCGCGACGCTGCGAGACATCTTCGGCTGGAACCTGTCGTTCGAAGCGGGCGCAGTGCCGCCGGACTTGCTGGCCGACATGGAGCGCGCCGGCATCGTGCGGCACACGGGCTCGCTGCTGCGCAGCACCGTGCGCATCGCCAGCCTTGGCGACGACCTGTTCTTTCATTCGGCCTATCCCACGGTCGAGGAGAGCGCCGTGTTCTTCGGGCCCGACACCAGCCGCTTCGCTCGCTTCCTCCACCACGCACTCGCCCGGCGCAAGGCACAGCCTCACGTACGCGTGCTGGACGTGGGCTGCGGCAGCGGCGCGGGTGGCATCGCGGCGGTGCGAGCGCTGGCGGCCATGGGCACGACGGCAACCGTGGTCATGAACGACATCAACCCGCTCGCGCTGCAGTACACGGCTATCAATGCGGAAGTGGCCGGCATCCCCGTCACGCTCGCGCAGGGCGATGCGCTGTCGGCAGTCGATGGCGAATTCGATCTCATCGTGTCGAACCCGCCTTACCTCGACGACGGCGCGCAGCGCGCCTATCGCCATGGCGGCACGCGGCTGGGCCGGGCACTCAGCGTGCGCATCGCGGCCGAGTCGCTGAAACGGCTGGCACCGGGCGGGCAACTGCTGCTCTACACCGGCGTGGCCATGGTCGATGGCGAAGACCCGTTCTTTGCCGAACTGCAGCCCCTGCTCGCAGCACCGGGCTTCGACTGGTCGTATGCCGAGATCGACCCCGATGTGTTCGGCGAGGAGCTGGAGCGGCCGGTGTATGCGCACATCGACCGCATCGCCGCAGTCGGCCTCATCGCCATCCGCGCAACGGAGGCCGCGTGATGGCCGCCGGGCTCGACTTCGGCGTGGACACCGGCCGGCTGGCCGTTGTGCGCGAATGCAGCGTGCTGGAGCGCATGCCCAAGTGGCTCATCTGCGTTCCGCTGGTGGTGCAATGGCTGTGGCTGTCGCTGCGCTACGGCGGCGCCACCGTGCCATCGGCGGCCAACCCGCACCTCACCTCCGGCGGACTGGTGGGCGAAGGCAAGCTCGAATACTTCCGCGGCATGGGGCCGCTGGCGCGCTCGGTCACGGCCGACTACTGCGCGGTGTTCAACGACGGCACCGCGACCGAAGACTCGCTGCGGCACACCATGGCCGACAGCGGCCTCGCGTTTCCCGTTGTCGCCAAACCTGACCTCGGCCTGTGCGGCTACGGCGTGCGCCTGCTGCCCGACATGGCTGCGCTGCTGGCCTACCTGGCCGTCTTTCCTTCCGACGAAACGGTGGTGCTGCAGCGCTACCTGCCACAGGAAGGCGAGGCCGGCATCTTCTACGCGCGCGATCCTGTCACCGGCGAAGGCCGCATCATCGGCCTGGCGCTGCGCTACTTTCCGCGCGTGACGGGCGACGGCCGCAGCACCGTGGCCCAGCTCGTGGCAGCCGACGTGCGCGCCCGCCGCATCGCGCGCTCGCCGCGCCACGAATGCAGCGTGCCTCCCGACAGCGTGCCGGCAGCCGGCCAGCAGGTGCGGCTGGCCACCATCGGCTCGACCCGCGTGGGCGGCCTGTACCGCGACGGCGCCGCGCTCATCACGCCCGAGCTCGTGCGCGCCATCGACGCCATCGCGCGCGACATGCCCGACTTCCGTTTCGGGCGCTTCGACGTGCGCTACCAGAGCCTGCGCGAACTCGGTGCCGGGCGGGGCTTCACCATCATGGAAATCAACGGCGCGGGCTCCGAAGCCATCGAGGCGTGGGACCCCGACACCGGCGTGGTGCAGGGCTTTCGCATGGTCTTCGCCAAGCAGCGGCTGCTGTTCGCCATTGGCGCAGCGCAGCGCAAGGCCGGCGTGCGGCCCATCGGCCTGCTCGCGCTCGCACGGCTCAACCGGCGGCAGAACCGCCTGGTCGACCGCTACCCGCCCTCCAACTGAGTGAATTGCCGCACACACATGGACATCACCGCCACGCACGCCCTGCCCCACTGTTCGCCCACGCCACTCGCGGCCACTGCGCCCGTGCTGGAAACCCGCTGGGCCGATTGCGAAGAAGACGTGCGCGACGCCCAGCGCCTGCGTTACCGCGTATTCGCGCAGGAGATGGGCGCGCACCTGACGCCGCCCGAAGGCACGCCGCCCGGGCTCGACGTCGACCGCTTCGACGCCTTCTGCGACCACCTGCTGGTGCGCGCCGTCGATCCGCTGCACGGCCCCGGCCCACTCATCGGCACCTACCGCGTGCTGACGCCCGAAGCGGCGCTACGCGCGGGCGGTTTCTACACCGACACCGAGTTCGACCTGTCGCCGCTCGCGCCGCTGCGCGGCCGCGCGCTGGAGCTGGGCCGCTCGTGCGTGGATGCGGAATGGCGCTCTGGCAGCGTCATCATGGCGCTGTGGGCTGCGCTGGGGCAGTACATGGTCGACCACGCGCTCGACACCATGATTGGCTGCGCCAGCATCGGGCTCGACGACCAGGGCGCGACGGCCGCGCGGCTGTGGCACCGGCTGTGCCGCACGCACCTGGTCGAGCAGCGCTGGCGCGTGGAGCCGCGCGTCGCGCTGCCGCTGGACACCGGCGCAGACGCCGATGCCGACAGCGACGCGGCGCCTCCCGCAGCGCCGCCGCTCATCAAGGGTTACCTGCGCTGCGGCGCTCGCCTGCTCGGCCCGCCCGCACTCGACGTGGCGTTCAACACCGCCGACCTGCCGCTGATGCTGCGCGTGGACGACGTGTCGCCGCGCTACCGCCAGCACTTCTTCGGCATGACCGCGTGAGCGCGGCGGCCCCACGCGCGCGGTCGAAGCGCGCGCTGCGTTCGGTGGTTGCCGCGCAGTTCTTCAGCTCGCTGGCCGACAACGCGCTGCTGATCGTCGCCATCGACCTGCTTATGCAGCGCCACGCGCCCGGCTGGATGACGCCCGCGCTGCGGCTGTTCTTCTATCTTTCCTACGTGCTGCTCGCCGCCTTCGCGGGCGCCGTGGCCGACGCGGCGCCGAAGGGCCGCGTGCTGATGGCCACCAACCTCATCAAGCTGGGCGGCTGCGCCCTGCTGCTGTGGCAGGTGCAGCCGCTGGTGGCCTACGCGCTGGTCGGCCTTGGCGCCGCGGCCTACTCGCCAGCCAAGTACGGCATCCTGCCCGAGCTGATTCCGCGAGAAGAACTGGTCGCCGCCAACGGCTGGATCGAGGCAGGCACGGTGTTGTCGATCTTGTTCGGCGTGGCGCTGGGCAGCACGCTGGTGAGCAAGGGCCTTGCCCTGCCCGCCATCGGCGCGGTGTACCTGCTGGCTGCCGCCTGCACGCTCGCGATTCCGCACAGCCCGGCGCGCGACCGCGCGGCGCTGGCGCATCCGGGCCGGCTGTTGCGCGATTTCGGGCGCTCGCTGGCGCTGCTGTGGCGCGATGCCGATGCACGCATCTCGCTGGCCGTTACCAGCCTGTTCTGGGCGGCGTCGGCCACGCTGCAGTTTCTGGTGCTGCGCTGGGCGGCCGAGCGGCTGGGGCTCACGCTGTCGCAGGGCGCGCTGCTGCAGATCGCGGTGGCCATCGGCATGGCAGCGGGTGCCGTCGGCGCCTCGCGCTGGTTCCCGCTCGGGCGTGCGTTGCGCGCGCTGCCGATCGGCATTGCACTGGGCGCCGTGATATTGCTCATGACGCTGGTGACGCAGCCCGCCGTGGCCGCCGCGCTGCTGGTGGTGATCGGCGCGCTCGCGGGCCTGCTGCTGGTGCCGATGAACGCGCTGCTGCAAAGCCGAGGGCTGCTGTACATGCACCCGGGCCAGTCGATCGCGGTGCAGAACTTCAACGAGAGCCTGGCCTCGCTGGCGATGCTGGGGGTGTACGGCGCGCTGCTGTATCTCGATGCGCCGCTGCTGCCGACGCTGGCGGGCTTCGGCGGCTTCCTGGTGCTGGCCATGGGTGCGGCCCTCCTCTGGTCGCGCCGTCAGCGGCCGCAGGAGCGCTTCGGATACAGTCCCGCACCTAACCGCCTCTCGACCCGCAGCCAGAGTGAATCTCCGAAAATCCGCCAATAGCCTGGTCGTTCGTCTCCTCGTGATGGGTCTGGCGATGGCTGTCGTGGGCACCGCCGCCAGCTATATCCAGCTCACCCGCTTCCTGCGGGAAGACCTGACGAAATCGGTGGCGACGCAGCAGATGGCGCTGGCCGCCTACGTGGCCCGCGATGTCGACAATTACCTGGACGAACGGCTGTCGTTCCTGGAGCGCCTGGCTGGCGCCCTGCCGCCGGAACTCCTGGCGCAACCCGAGCAGCTGCATGCATGGCTGGCGGAACGCAGCGCGCTCAGCGCCCTCTTCCCCCTCGGCCTGGTGGTCACCGATGCCACCGGCAAACGACTCGACAGCGCCGCACAGCTTGAACCAGGTGGTCCGGAATTCACAACAGCATCCGCCGGGAAGCGCGCAGTGGGCCGCCCGCATGCCACGGCTTCGCAGCACTCGGCCCTGCCCATGGCCGTGCCCGTGCGCAACGGTGCCGGCCAGGTGGTCGCCGTGCTGCTCGGCACGGCAGACCTCTCGGCCGATGGCCTGCTCGACCATCTGCAAGAGGGGCGCGTGGGCCAGGCCGGCGGCATCCTGGTGATCTCGCCGCGCGACCGCATCTTCGTCGCCTCGACGGACGTCTCGATGTCCCTCACGCCGACCCCGCCCGACGGTGTGAACCCGCTGCACGACCGGGCCATGGCGGGTTTCCGCGGCAGCGGGACGACACGCAACGCCAGGGGCATCGAGGAAATCTCCGCCATTGCATCGGTGCCGAACAGCGGCTGGTTCGTGGTGGCGCGGCTGCCCGTTTCAGAAGCGCTGGCCCCGGTGTCGCGCATGCAGACCTTCATCCTGCAGCAACGCGCGCCCGCCGTGACGGCGGTGCTCGTCGTGATCGGCCTGATCATGGCGTGGCTGCTGCGCCCGCTCCTGCGCGCCGCCGACCAGGCCGACCGCATGACCCGCGGCGAACTCGCGCTGGCACCGCTGCAGGTGGTGCGCAACGACGAAATCGGGCACCTGACACAGGCCTTCAACCGGCTGCTGGCCAAGCTGCTCGACAACCAGGAGGCGCTAGCGCGCCTGGCCCACCACGACACGCTGACAGGTTTGCCCAACCGCAAATTGCTGGACGAGCGGCTGCAACAGGCGCTGATCCATGCCAGGCAGCGCGCGCAGCAGGTAGCCGTGCTCTACCTCGACCTCGACGGGTTCAAGGACCTCAACGACACATTCGGCCACGAAGCGGGCGACAAGGCCCTCGGGGAAATCGCACACCGGCTGCGGGCCCTGGTGCGGCACACAGACACGGTGGCGCGCATCGGCGGCGACGAGTTCGTGCTGCTGGCCACCGACTTCGAAGAGCCCGTGAAACAGGCCGCATTGACGCTGGCACAGCGATGCATCGACGCGATCGCCCAACCGCTGCAGCTGGAGCGTTCAAGCATGGTCATCGGCGTGTCGATAGGCATCGCCCTGGGCAACGGCAGCGAAACGCCGCAAGACCTGCTCGCCACGGCCGACAAGGCCATGTACCGGGCCAAGCAGGGCGGGCGCGGCAGCTACGCAATGATGTAGGCGACAGCAGGAGCCCTACGCCGGCATGTCGGTACGCGGCAGCCGCAGGTGCTTCTTCAGTGTCTCGAACACCTGCCGCGTGACCGGGTTCACCACATGGCTGCGCACGTAGAGGTAGTACGCCAGGTCGGGCAGCCGCGGCATGCCGTCGCCCGCGCCCAGCACGCGCAGGCCCGCGTCGAGCTGCTCCACGCCGCGCGCCGTCACGCCCAGCCCAGCGCGCAAGGCAGCCTTGATGCCGATCAGGCTCGACGAGGTGTAGCGCGGCGTCCAGGCCACGCCCGCCGCGTCGAGCGCCTCGTGGCCGATGCGGCGGAAGATGCTGGGGCCGTCCGCCATGATGAGCGGCACCGGCTTCGTCGGGTCGTGCACGTAGCTCGCGGCGCACAGCCACACGGTGGGCGAAGTGCGCAGCACCACGCCTTCGAACTGCGACTGCTCGTCGGCGCGGTTGGAGATGATCATGTCGACCTCGCCGCTCTTCAGCGATGTCATGAGGTAGGGACTGCGGCCGATGTGGATGTCGAGCTGCAGCAGCGGCGAGGTGCGCGCCACCTCGGTCAGCAGCAGCGGCAGCATGGTCTCGGCCACGTCGTGCGGCGCGCCGATGCGCAGGTTGCCTTCGAGCTGCCCCTGCCGCAGGCTGCGCAGCGCCTCGTCGTTCAGCGCGAGCATGTGGTGCGCGTAGGTGAGCAGCCGCTCGCCGTGCTCCGTGAGCCGCTTCTGCCGCCCCTGCTTGGCGAACAGCGGATGGCCGATCTGCTCCTCCAGCCGCTGCATCTGCTGCGTGATGGCCGACTGCGTGCGGCCCAGGTGCACGGCCGCCGCCGCAAAGCTGTTGAGGCTGACGACGGCCGCAAAAGAGCGCAGCAGTTCGAGATCGAGCGTGGGCATACATTAATTTTATTGATGTGTTTCCTGCTCCGCTTGGATTGTTGCGTCACGCCCCCGTCACTACAGTGAATGCACACCAAACAGGCAACCCCACTGGAGAAACTGCATGAGCACCCCTTCCGAGCAACGCCGCCAGGCCGTCGAGGCGTCCATCGCCGACATGAAGAAAGCCATCGGCGGCGCTGAAGCCACCCGCGAAAAACTCGACGTGGTGCTCGATTCGCTGCAAGACCTGGCCGCGCACACCGAATACTGGGGCGCCGCCGACTTCCCGCCGCCCGAAGCCGGCGAGCACCAGGCCCGCTACCTGATCGCCGAAGACCCCGACCAGAGCTACGCGCTGTACCTGAACGTGATGCGCCCGGGCAAGAAGATCGTGCCGCACAACCACACGACCTGGGCCTGCATCGCGGCCGTGGAAGGCACCGAGCACAACCGCGTGTACGAGCGCACCGACGACGGCAGCGTGCCGGGCGTGGGCAAGCTGAAGCAGACGGAACTGGTCGTCGTCGCGCCGGGCAAGGGCATTGCGCTGATGCCTGAAGACATCCATTCGGTCGAGATCCAGGGCGAGCAGGTCATTCGCCACCTTCACATGTACGGCCGCGCACTCGAAACACTGAACCAGCGCACCGCCTACGACCTGGCAGCAGGCACGTACCAGACCATGGGTATCGGCGTGCAGACGCGCCGCTAAGCCTCTCTTTCCGGTTTTCCTTTTCCTTATGCGGGCCGCGCGCTGCGGCCTCGCAGGACTTCGTTCGTCCCAACGACTTGCTCTCATGACCTCCTTCATCGACCCGAAGACCCTCAAATCCTGGCTGCACGACAGCGGCGAAATCGCGCTGCTCGACGTGCGCGAGCACGGCCAGTACGGCGAGGCGCATCTGTTCTACGGCATTCCCCTGCCCTTCAGCCGGCTGGAAATCGATGCGCCGCGCCTCGTGCCGCGCCGCGGCGTGCGGGTGGTGGTGTACGACGAAGGCGATGCCGACGTGGCCGAACGCGCCGCCGCGCGGCTGGCCGTGCTGGGCTACACCGACGTGCACGTGCTGCAAGGCGGCGCCCGCGCATGGAAGGCCGCGGGCTACGTGCTGTTCGCGGGCGTCAACCTGCCTTCGAAGACTTTCGGCGAACTGGCCGAAGAGGTCTATCACACGCCCCGCGTCAGCGCCGACCAGCTCGCCGAGATGCTGGCGCGCAAGGACAAGGTCGTGGTGCTCGACGGCCGCCCCGTCAGCGAGTTCCACAAGATGAACATTCCCAGCGCCACCTGCTGCCCCAACGGCGAGCTGGCCTACCGCGTGCGCCAGCTGGTGCCCGACACCACCACGCCCATCGTCATCAACTGCGCGGGCCGCACGCGCAGCATCATCGGCGCGCAGACGCTCATCAACCTCGGGCTGCCCAACCCCGTCTATGCGCTGGAGAACGGCACGCAGGGCTGGTACCTGGGCGACCACACGCTGGAGCATGGCGGCACGCGGCGCTATGCGGACGACAGCGGCAACACCGACCTGCGCCCCGCCGCGAAAGCGCTGGCCGCCCGCTTCGACGTGCCGGCGGTGAATGCGCAGACCGTGCAGCAATGGGCCGCCGACACGAGCCGCAGCCTGTTCCTGTGCGACGTACGCACGCCGGAAGAATTCGCGGCCGGCAGCCTGCCCGGCGCGCAGCACACGCCCGGCGGCCAACTGATGCAGGCAGGCGACCAGTACTTCGGCGTGCGCGGTGCCCGGCTCGTGCTGTTCGACAACGACGGCGTGCGCGCACCGACCATCGCGAGCTGGCTGCGGCAGATGGGGCATGACGCGAGCGTGCTCGAGGGCGGGCTGGCGAGTGGCCTCTCGCTCGCGCCTGCTGCAGCGCCGGGTGCACCCGCACTGGCCACCATCGATGCGCAGGCCCTCGCTGCGCGCATCGAGCGCAACGAGGTGGCGGTGATCGACCTGCGCGGCAGCATGCAGTTTCGCGCCGGCCATATCCCGCAGGCGCGCTGGTCGATTCGCCCTCGCCTCGCAGGCGACGTGAAGAGCGAGACCCGCCAGCTCGTGCTGGTCGCCGACGATGCCGCGCTTGCGGCATGGGCTGCCGCCTCCGAGCTCGCAGGCCACTCGCCCGCGCCGCTGCTGCTGGCCGGTGGCATGGCCGCATGGCGCGCCGCAGGACTGCCCGTCGAGGCCACGCCCGCGCTGCCCGCCGACAGCGACTGCATCGACTACCTGTTCTTCGTGCACGACCGGCACGACGGCAACAAGGAGGCCGCACGCCGCTACCTCGCATGGGAGACCGGCCTCGTCGCGCAGCTCGACGCGCAGGAGCGGGCCGCCTTTCGCCTTCCCACCGCCGCATCGCACGCCTGAGCCCGGCTTCCGCTTTCTGTTCGTCCTTGTCCGTTCCTATTCCAGGAGTTCCGTCATGTCGTTCGCCAGCCGCATCCCGCACCTTGCCCGTTTTGCCGTCGCCGCCGCATGGCTCGCGGCGCTCGTCTTGCAGCCAGCCACAGCCGAACCGCTCGCGCCGCGCAACGGCTATCCGGCGCAGACGGTGAAGTTCATCTCGCCCTTCCCGCCCGGCGGCGGCAATGATGCAACCGCACGCCTCGTGACCACGCGCCTGCCGGAAATCATGGGACAGGCGGCAGTGGTCGACAACCGCGGCGGCGCGGGCGGCAACATCGGCGCCAAGGCCGTAGCCGACGCCAAGCCCGACGGCTACACCGTGCTCACCTCGCAGGTGTCGATCATGGCCGTGAACCCCACGCTGTATGCGGCGCCCGGCTTCGACCCGATCAAGAACTTCATTCCCATCACGCAGATCAACGCCGCGCCGCTCGCGTTGGTGGTGGATGCCAACTCGCCGCTCAAGACTTTCGCCGACCTCGCCACCAAGGCCAAGGCCAGCCCCGGCAAGGTGACGTATGCAACGCCCGGCAACGGCACGCTGTCGCACCTTGTTGGCGTGGTGCTGTCGAAGGACGATGGCATCGCCATGACGCACGTTCCCTACAAGGGTGCCGGCCCCGCACTCACAGACCTGCTCGGCGGACAGGTCGACGTGCTCGTGACCTCGACATCCTCGGTCGCGGGCCTGGTGCAGAACGGCAAGCTGCGCGTGCTGGCCGTGACCAGCCCGCGCCGCATCGGCGTCTTCAAGAATGCACCGACGCTCGAGGAGCTGGGCTACGCCGGTGCGCGCTTCGAAGACTGGTACGGCTTCTTCGCGCCGGCCGGCACACCGCCCGAGCGCGTGGCCTATCTGAACGAAGCCATCGTGCGCACGCTGCGCATGCCCGAGGTGACCAAGCTCGTGAACGACGGTGGCAGTGAAGTGGTGGCCAATTCGCCCGAAGCCTTCGCCGCGCAGTTGCGCCAGGACATCGACCGCTGGTCGCGCATCGTCAAACTTTCCGGTGCGAAGGCAGATTGACGCACCATCGAGGCTTGGCCAACGCTTGAACACCATGTCCAACTCGCACAAAGACTCCCCCGGACTCTCCCTCGACACCCGGCTCACGCGCACTGGCAAGGCACCTTCCTATGCCGGCGGCGCGCCCGTCAACACGCCCCTGGTTCGCGCGAGCACCGTGCTGTTCGACAGCGTGGGCGCAATGCGCGACGCACGCGCGCGGCGCGACGACGAACGCATCTTCAGCTACGGCGCACGCGGCACGCCGACCACCTTTGCGCTGGAAGACGCGGTGAGCGAACTCGAAGGTGCCTACCGCACGCGGCTCTTTCCGACCGGCCTCGCGGCCATCGGCATGCTGCTGCTGTCGTACCTGAAGCCGGGCGACCATGTGCTGATGTCGGACAGCGTGTACGAGCCCACGCGCAACCTCGTGCATTCGTTCCTGGAGCCGTACGGCATTCGCAGTTCGTTCTTCGCAGCGGACGGCAGCGGCATCGAGGAACTGTTCGAGCCCAACACGCGGCTGGTGTATGCGGAGTGCCCCGGCTCGCTGGTCTACGAAATGTGCGACCTGCCGAAGCTCGCGGAGCTGACGCACGCGCGCGGCGCGCTGCTCGCGGCGGACAACACCTGGGGCTCAGGCTGCCAATACCGGCCGCTGGCGCTGGGTGCCGACATCTCGACGATGGCCGCCACCAAGTACATCTCGGGCCACTCGGACGTGATGATGGGCACCGTCGCCACGACCGAAGCCGCATGGCGCCCGCTGAACGAGCGCTGCGATGCATTCGGCATGACCGTGAGCCCCGACGACGCATGGCTGGTGCTGCGCGGCATGCGCACGTTGTCGGCACGGCTGCAGATGCACGAGCGGCATGCGTTGGACGTGGCGCATTGGCTTCAGAAGCGGCCTGAAGTGGCGACCGTGTTCTGCCCTGCACTGCCGCAGCATCCGGGGCACGATATCTGGAAGCGTGATTGCAGCGGTACGAACGGGCTGCTTTCCATCGAGCTGCAGCCCGGTATCGAGAGCGCCGCGGTCGAACGTTTTGTCGATGCGCTCACGCTGTTCGGGCGTGGGTCATCGTGGGGTGGTTATGAAAGCCTGGTGGCGTGGACCAACATGCGCGCGGCGCGCAGCGTGACGGATTGGAGCAAGCGCGGGGCGGTGGTGCGGTTGCACGTCGGGCTGGAGGCGCCGGCGGATCTGACGGCGGATCTGGCGCGTGGGTTCGATGCGATGAATGCACTGGCTCAGAGGGCGTAAGCACTCGACCGAAGATCAGCGCCATTGCGCCAGCGTCTGCCGCACCTCCTCGTCGCTGGGCGCCTCGAACGATTCGTACCAGGCGCCGACGGCGAAGAAGGGCTCGGGCGTGTGCAGGCATATCACCTCGTCGGCATGGGTTTCGGCGGGGCTCACGCTGCCGATGCCGGTCAGCGCTGACGGGTCGGCCGGTGCCCGCAGCGCATGGCACGCGAACGCGCTGCCCAAGGGCACGGCAACGATGACCGAGGCTGCGCCGAGTGCCCGTGCGGCGATCACCGCTGCGCGCATCGAAAAGCCGGTTGCCAACCCGTCGTCGACCAGCAGGGCCGTCATGTCGCGCAGGTCGAGCGGCGTGCGATCACCCCGGTATTCGCGCTCGCGCCGCTGCAATTCGCGCTGCTCCCGTTTCAACGTGCGCGCCATGCCGGGCGCCTCCTCGCCCGTCACGCGAATGCCGCCGATCGCGATGGCGCCGGCGGCGTATTCCTCGTGGCCGGGCAGGCCGAGCTTGCGCACGACCAGCACATCGAGCGGCAAGTGCAGCGCGCGTGCCACTTCGGCGCCTACTGGCACGCCGCCCCGCGGCAGTGCGAGCACGATGCAGCGCTGTGCATCGCGGTACTGGCTCAGCAATGATGCCAGTTGCCGGCCAGCGTCGGAGCGATCCTTGAACATCGCATCCCTCTTCGTCCGCGCTTCATTCGCGGCTGCCCGGCGCGTGGGCGTCGTTGCTTTCAAGAACGGTCTCCGACCGCATCCCCGCGCCGCCACCACCGCCGCCACCTTGCGCACCGCCACCACGTCCACCACCGACTCCTTCGCCACGATCACCACGCGCAGGCGTGCCTTTCGCCCGCACGGGACCCTGCCTGGGAATGCCCAGTTCCGCAGGAACGGGGTCGAGGTCCAGCACGTCGCGGATGAAGGTGCGCAGCGCCACGACCAGCTCCGCAGTCTCGACAGTGCGGCCTGCAACCATGTCGCTGGCCGCCTTGGCCGCGAGGCGCACGTGCGTCTCGGTGCCCAGAAGGATCACGTCGGAGAGCGCGGCTTCCACTGCATCGCGAATACGGCGACGGCGGTCCGATGCGGACACATCTGCATGAGCAGCCGCATCCTCCGGCACCGCAGCCCCAGCCCGCTGCCGAAGCTCACGCAGATGGCTGGGGTCGACGGCAAGGTCGCCGGTGAACGAACCGCCCAGCACCTTGTAGGCGGCAATGAGCGTCTTCAACCGCTCGTTGATCTGCCGGTTCTGGCGTTCGCGCCGCTGCTGCACGCTATGCATCACGAGCAGGCGTATGCCGACCGCCACGACAGACACCAGCACCAGGCCCATCAGGGTCGTGAGCAGGCCTTGCCAGGAACTGAAATCGAGCACATTGCGCATGAAGGACGGTCCTTGTGTCGAGGGCGACAGCATGCCCTCGTCGCCATGCGCCATTGTGCGACCAGGGACGACACATTCAACCGCAGGCGTTCTTCCCCGCAGGCGAGGCGCGCAGCCGGTTCAGAAAGGTCAGCTGCACCTTCGCCGTTTCGCTGCCCTGCACCGCCGCGCGGCGCATCCACATGCCCGCCTCGCAGCGGTCGGCCTTCACGGCCGTGCCGTAAAGCGCGGGGCCGGTCATCAGCACCATGCCGAGCATCTCTTGCGCCTCGGCGTGGCCTTCGGTGGCGGCCTGCCGCAGCTCTTCGAGCATCGAGCGGTAGTCGCGTGCGGCCTGTGCCTCAAGGGCCAGTTGGAAGCGCTGCTCTGCCTGCAGCTCGACGCCCGCATTCGATGACGGATGCGCCGCACTGATCGCCGCCACGAGCAACAGCACGCCTGACAGCAAGACGCGCCAGCGCAGCGACAAGCCGGTGATCTGGTTGAGTTCGGATGGCATCGATGTTCTCCACGAGTGACGTTGGAGGCATCGTCGCGCCGCGGCGCCGAAGAAAGAAGCTGGAATTCGCGCAGGCGGGCTCAGGCATGGCCTGAGCCTGGGGGCTTCACGCTCAGCAGCAGCGCCCCTTGCCTGCCCCGTAGCGCGCCTCCAGCCGCTCGCGGAAGAAGGCCTCGTAGCTCATCGGCGGCCGGTCCGGGTGGGTGGCCGCCATGTGCGTCAGGTAGGCGTCGTAGTCGGGCAGCCCGACCATGAGCCGCAGCGACTGCTTGAGCGAGCGCGCAAAGTAGCGCCCGGCTTCCGGCAATGCGAGGCCCATGGTGTCAGTGGGCAGCCGTTGCGGCGCCCACGGGCTCGAACGGCGTTTCTTTGGTGGTCGGCCGGTTGGCCGCGCGCGCCGCAAGGCAGGCCTTGATGCTGTACACCAGCACGCTCAGCACCACGAAGATGAAGAGCGCGCACAGCGCCGCGTCGAGACGGTCGTTGAACACGATGCGCGACATGGCCTCGGGCGTCTTGGCCGGCGCCACCAGCACGCCGTTGGCGATGCCGTCGGTGTACTTCGCGGCGTGCGAGAGAAAGCCGATCTTCGGGTCGGCCGAGAAGATCTTCTGCCAGCCAGCCGTGAGCGTGCAGGCCAGCAGCCATGCGGCCGGTGCAATGGCCACCCACGCATAGCGCTCGCGCTTCATGCGGAACAGCACGACCACGCCCAGCATCAGCGCCACGGCGGCCAGCATCTGGTTGGAGATGCCGAACAACGGCCACAGCGTGTTGATGCCACCCAGCGGATCGACCACGCCCTGGTACAGGAAGTAGCCCCAGGCCGAAACGCACAGCGCCGTGGCAACGAGGTTGGCCGGCAGCGAATCGGTGCGCTTGAGTGCGGGCACGAAGCTGCCCAGCAGGTCTTGCAGCATGAAGCGGCCCGCGCGGGTTCCGGCATCCACAGCCGTAAGAATGAACAACGCCTCGAACAAGATCGCGAAGTGGTACCAGAAGGCCATCATGGCCTGCCCGCCGATCACCTGGTGGAGGATGTGGGCCATGCCCACGGCCAGCGTCGGTGCACCGCCTGCACGGCCGAGGATTGTGGTTTCGCCGACGTCCTTGGCGGTCTGCACCAGCATCTCGGGCGTGATCACGAAGCCCCAGCTCGACACCGTGGCCGCCACCTGCTGCGCGGTCGTGCCGACCAGCGCGCCGGGGCTGTTCATCGCAAAGTAAATGCCCGGCTCGATGCACGAGGCAGCAACCAGTGCCATCACCGCAACGAACGATTCAGCCAGCATGCCGCCGTAGCCGATGAAGCGCGCGTGGCGTTCGTTGTCGAGCATCTTGGGCGTGGTGCCCGAAGAGATCAGCGCATGAAAGCCCGACACCGCGCCGCAAGCGATGGTGATGAAGAGAAACGGGAACAGGCTGCCCGACCACACCGGGCCGTTGCCCTGCGCGAACTGCGTGATGGAAGGCATCTGCAGCGTGGGCATCACGAACACGATGCCGATGGCCAGCGCGATGATGGTGCCGATCTTCAGAAAGGTAGAGAGATAGTCGCGCGGCGCGAGCAGCAGCCACACCGGCAGGCTCGCTGCGATGAAGCCGTAGCCCACCAGCATCCATGTGAGCGCCTTGCCGTCGAAGGTGAAGAGCGGCGCCCATTCGGGGTTCTGGCTCACAGCCTGGCCGCCGAAGATGGCGAGCATCAGCAGCACGAAGCCGATCAGCGACACCTCGCCAATGCGCCCCGGGCGGATGTAGCGCAGGTACACGCCCATGAACAGCGCCACCGGAATCGTCGCGGCCACCGTGAAGGTGCCCCACGGCGATTCGGCCAGTGCCTTCACCACGATCAGCGCCAGCACCGCGAGGATGATGATCATGATCATGAAGGTGCCGAACAGCGCGATCATGCCGGGCACCACGCCCATCTCCTGCTTGACGAGGTCGCCCAGCGAGCGGCCGTCGCGCCGCGTGGAGATGAAGAGAATGATGAAGTCCTGCACCGCACCGGCGAACACCACGCCGGCCAGGATCCACAGCAGGCCGGGCAGGTAGCCCATCTGCGCGGCGAGCACCGGGCCCACCAAGGGGCCCGCACCCGCGATGGCCGCGAAGTGGTGGCCGAACAGCACGTTCTTGTCGGTCGGCACGTAGTCGAGGCCGTCGTTGTGGCGGTGCGCCGGCGTCTTGCGGTTGCCGTCCAGGCCCAGCACCTTGTCGGCGATGAAGAGGCTGTAGTAGCGGTAGGCGATCAGGTAGGTGCAGATCGCGGCGGCCACCACCCAGAGGGCGTTGACGCTTTCGCCTCGGGTCAGGGCCACGGTGCCTAGCGCGAAAGCGCCGACCACGGCCACAACCAGCCACACCAGATGGCGTCGGATGCTGTGCATGCGGATGTCTCCTCGTTATTGACCCGAGGAGTTTTGCCGGGCTGCGGCGCGGGCGCATCCGTCGGACTGCGCAGGGCGGGCGCGTGGCTTTGCGTAATGGAAAACCCGGATACGGCTGGCGCCGGGCCGCTGTGCAATGCCTGCGGGCCTACACGCATGAAACGGACCAGGCACGAACATAGAGCCCGGTCTTCAAGAAGCGAACGAAGCGGATCAGGGAGCGAAAAGATAGAAGCCATGGACACACAACCACGCTGCTGCATCGCAGGTGGCGGTCCTGCCGGCATGGTGCTGGGCCTTCTGCTGGCCCGGGCCGGCGTGCCCGTCGTCGTGCTGGAAAAGCATCTCGACTTTTTGCGCGACTTTCGCGGCGACACGGTGCACCCGTCCACGCTGGAGATATTGCACGAGCTGGGCCTGCTCGAAGCCTTTTTGCAGCGCCCGCACGACCGCATCGAGGAACTGCGCGCCACCATCGAAGGCCGCAGCATTCCCGTGGCCGACTTCACTCACCTGCCAGCGCACAGCAGGTTTCTCGTGCTGATGCCACAGTGGGAGTTTCTGGACTTCATGTGCGACGAGGCCCTGCGCTACCCGGGCTTCGAGTTGTGGACCGATGCCGAGGCCATCGGCTTGCTGCAGGACAAGGGCCGCGTCAACGGCGTGAAGGTGCGGCGCGGCCGCCGCGCGGGCCAGCCGCAAGACGTCGAGCTGCACGCCTCGCTGGTGGTGGCGGCCGATGGCCGGCACTCCGCGCTGCGCGATGCCGCCGCGCTGCCGCACATCAGCTATGGCGCGCCAATCGACGTGCTGTGGATGGCCATTCCCCGGCAGGCCGGCGACCCATCAGCCACCGCGGGCCACATCGCGGGCGGGCGTTTTCTGGTGACGCTGAACCGGGGCGATTATTGGCAATGCGCCTTCGTGATACCCAAGGGCGGGCACGAGGCGCTGCAGGCCCGGGGCATCGGGGCGTTCCATGAAGCGATCGGGAAGATCGCGCCCTTTCTCGCCGCGCGGCTGCCTGAGGCGCTGCCCGATTGGGACGCGGTGAAGCTGCTCGAAGTGACGGTCGACCGCCTCGAGGCCTGGTCGTGCCGCGGGCTGCTGTGCATCGGCGACGCCGCGCACGCGATGTCGCCGGTGGGCGGCGTCGGCATCAACCTCGCCGTGCAAGACGCCGTGGCCGCCGCGAACCTGCTGGCCCCAGCGCTGGCCGGCACAGCGACCGAGAAGGAGATCGACACCCTGCTGCCCCAGCTGCAGCGCCGCAGGGAATGGCCCGTGCGCGTGACGCAGGCCGTGCAGCGCTTCATACAAGACCGAGTGCTGATGCCAGTGCTCCACGGCGAGCTGACGGCCACGGTTGGGCACGTGCCCTGGCCGCTGCGGCTGCTCGCACGCTGGCGGCTGCTGCGCAGGCTGCCGGCGCGGGCCGTGGGAATGGGCGTGCGGCCCGAGCACGTAACTTCGCCGCGCACAAAATGAAAAAGCTGGCATTTCGTTACACAGCCGAGGTCTGGCGAGGCCGCCAGGGAGGCCTTCGAGAGAGGGCCCTGTTGTAGACTGCGAGGTTTTTCGAAGAGGTGCGTTCAAGCGCGTTCAGGAGGTTATGGGGCAAGTTTCAAGGCGCACAGGTTTCAACGGCTCGGCGCTCATTCGCTTGCTTTCACGACTGACCGACATCGACGCTCGCGAACCCGCGCAACCCACCGCTGACCGATTGAGCCAGTGGTTCGGCTGGACCGATGCCATCTCGCTGTCCGCAGCGCTCGACGGCGCACCGGCAACAACACAGGCCAGCACCCGCGCTCCCCGCAACACCGAAGAAAGCGAATGCCATCGCGTGCGAACCGCGCTGGCAAACGCCATCGTCGAAGACACCACCTTCGGCACCAGCAAGGACGCGACGCCAGAGTTCACCCCCTACCGCCGACGCTACCTTGCCCGGCAACAGGCGATGGAAGCAGGCGTCGGCTCGCTGCGCAGCCGGCTGCGCTCGGCGCTGGCGGCAAAGTCGCCGTCCATGGCCCGGCTCGCGTCCGTGGACGTGGTCATGGCGCAGGTGCTGGAGGCGCGCGAGCACAGCCTGCTGTCGGCCGTGCCGGGCATCCTCGAAAAGCATTTCGAGCGCCTGCGCAAGGCCAGCCAAGTGTCAGACGTGCAGGACGTGCCGGACGGCGAAACAGAGACAGATAAAGACAACAGTGCCCAGCCCGACGAAGCGTGGCTGGCCGTGTTCCGCAAGGACGCCCAGGACGTGCTGCTCGCCGAACTGGACTTTCGATTTCAACCGGTCGAAGGGCTGCTCGAAGCCCTTCGCACCCAGGCCACCAGAACTACATGACCCGATTCATTCAATACGCTGTCTTTGTCGCAGGCCTGGCCGTCGTTGGCTGGGTGGGCGCCGGATACATCGGCACGAACCCGCTGGCGCTGGCCGTCACCGTGATCGTCGGCGCGTTCTACATCATGGGCGCGCTGGAACTGCACCGCTTCCAGCAGGCCACGGCCACGCTGACGCACGCCGTGGCAGACCTCTCTGCCCCGCCCGAGAGCCTTGGCGCGTGGCTCGGCCAGCTGCACCCTTCGCTGCAGAACGCCGTGCGCCTGCGCATCGAAGGCGAGCGCGTCGGCCTGCCCGGCCCGGCAATGACGCCGTACCTTGCCGGCTTCCTGGTGCTGCTGGGCATGCTGGGCACCTTCGTGGGCATGGTGGTCACGCTCAAGGGCACCGGCCTGGCGTTGGAGAGCTCGACCGACCTGCAGACCATTCGCGACTCGCTCTCCGCCCCGGTGAAGGGCCTGGGCCTGGCCTTCGGCACTTCGGTGGCAGGCGTGGCCGCGTCGGCGATGCTGGGCCTTGCCTCGGCACTGAGCCGGCGTGAGCGGCTGCAGGCCGGTCAGATGCTCGACACGAAGATCGCGACCGTGCTGCGCGTCTTCTCGCTCAGCCACCAGCGTGAAGAATCGTTCAAGCTGCTGCAGCAACAGGCCCACGCCATGCCCGAGCTGGTCGGCCAGCTGCAGGCCATGATGCACGCGATGGAGCGGCAGACCCAGGCGCTGAACGAACGCCTCGTCAGCAGCCAGGACCACTTCCACAGCAAGGCCGAAGCCGTGTACGGCAGCCTCGCCACTTCCGTCGACCAGTCGCTGAAGCAGAGCCTGACCGAGAGCGCACGCCTTGCCAGCGCTGCGATACAGCCGGTCGTCGAAGCCACCATGGCAGGCATCGCGCGCGAAACGGCCACGCTGCACGGCACCATTTCGCAAACCGTGCAACAGCAGCTCGATGGCCTCTCCAGCCGCTTCGAGGCCACGACCACTCGCGTGGCCGATACCTGGAAGACCGCGCTCGCCGAACACCAGCGCACGACCGAAGCGCTGTCGCAAGACCTGCGCGGCTCGCACGACCATTTCGCGCAGACCTTCGAGCAGCGCTCGGCCGCGCTGGTAGACAGCGTTTCCGCCCGCCTCGAAAGCACCGTGAGCACTGTGTCGGACACCTGGGGCAGCGCGCTCGCGCAGCACCAGCGCGTCAGCGAGAAACTCTCGGGCGATTCGCACCAGGCCCTGTCGGCAGCCGCGGCCACCTTCGAGCAGCACTCCGCATCGCTGCTGGGCACCGTGGACCAGGCGCACACGAAGCTGCAAACCGAAATGGCATCGCGCGACGAGCAACGCCTCTCGGCCTGGACGCAATCGCTGACCGCCATGGCCGCATCGCTGCAAGAGCAATGGCAACAAGCTGGCGCGCACAACGCGAGTGAGCAACAACAGTTGCTCGACACCATGGCGCAGACCGCGCGCGAGATGTCCGCGCAGACCGAAGCGCATGCGAAGAACACCGTCGCGGAGATCGCCCAGTTGCTGCAAGCCGCTGCTGAAGCACCGCAGGCCGCGGCCGAAGTGATGTCCCAGATGGCATCGCGCGACGAGCAACGCCTCTCGGCCTGGACGCAATCGCTCACGGCCATGGCTGCCTCGCTGCAGCAGGAATGGCAGCAGGTCAACGCACACAACGCAAGCCAGCAGCAGCAGCTCTTCGACACAGTGGCGCAGACCGCACGCGACATGACGGCACAGACCGAGGCGCATGCGAAGAACACCGTCGCCGAAATCGCGCAGCTCTTGCAAGCCGCTGCAGAAGCGCCCCGCGCCGCAGCCGAAGTAGTGACCGAGCTGCGCCAGAAGCTCGCCGACAGCATGACGCGCGACAACGCAATGCTGGAAGAACGCAGCCGCATCCTCGAAACGCTGGCCACCCTGCTCGATGCAGTGAACCACGCATCCACCGAACAGCGCACAGCCATCGACACGCTGGTGTCCGCATCGGCGGACCTGCTGGAGCGCGTTGGCAGCCGCTTCACTGAAAAGGCCGATGCCGAGTCCGAGAAGATGGCCGCCGTTGCCGCGCAGATCACTGGCAGCGCCGTCGAAGTGGCCAGCCTGGGTGAAGCCTTCGGCCTCGCAGTGCAGATGTTCAGCCAGTCGAACGACAAGCTCGTGGGCCACCTGCAGCGCATCGAAGGCGCACTGGGCAAGTCCATTGCGCGCAGCGATGAGCAACTGGCCTACTACGTGGCGCAGGCCCGTGAAGTGATCGACCTGAGCATCATGTCGCAGAAGCAGATCGTCGAAGACATGCAGCAGATCGCCAGCAGGCAGCAGCAGGCGCCGGTGGACAGCGAAGCATGATGCGCGAAGAGCTCGACGCCAGCTTCGACGAGCCGGGCGTGCCGGTGTGGGCGGTGTTCGGCGACCTGATGGCCGGCCTGCTCGGGGCCTTTGTGCTGATCCTCGTGTGCGCCCTCGGCATGCAGCTGGAGCTTGCGTCGAAGCTGGAAACCGAAGTCAAGCAACGGCAGGCCGAGGCCAAACGCCTGCAGACGCTCGAACAGGCCCTGGCAGGGCCGCTCGCGGCCGGCCGCGTGACGCTGGCCAACGGGCGCATCGGCATCAACGGCAGCGTGCTGTTTGCCTTCAACTCAGCAGAGCTGCAGCCCGAAGGCCGCCAACTGCTGAAGAGCCTGGCCGCACCGCTGACCGCGTACCTCAAGTCGCGCGACGAGATCCTGATGGTGAGCGGCTTCACCGACGACCGGCAGATGCGCGACAACGCGCGTCAGTTTGCGGACAACTGGGAGTTGTCGGCCCAGCGGGCCCTGACAGTGACCCGTGCGTTGATCGAGGCCGGCATTCCGTCGTCGTCGATCTTTGCGGCCGCATTCGGCTCCGAGCAGGCGGTGGCGTCGAACGCCGATGCCGACGGGCGCTCGAAGAACCGGCGTGTGGAGATGGCGCCCACGCCGCGCCCTTCCAACGCCAACACGAAGCCCCGTGACTGATCAAGAGACTTGCCGCGACACCGGCGCGATGGTCGCCGCAGCGATCGCGCGTGGCGATCAGCGCTTCGACCCTGTGCGCTTTCGTGTCATCGAGGCGATGGCCAGGCGCGCGACTGCGCACGGCGGCGAAGCGCGGCGCATGCTCGACGACAAGGTGGTCGCACTGCTGGCCGCGTATGGCGAGGATCTTGAGAAAGCAGCGCCTGCGGACGTTGCGAAGCCGCAAGCAGCAACACCTGAACGTGGCGCGCTCGCCGAACTCATCGACCACATCGCCCAGCACGCGCCGGTCATGGATGCCAGCCCGACCGCGGCAGGCAGGGCGACGCCCGCCACCTCTTCTGCCTCGTCGCCCTCCACCGAGCTGAAGTCGATCCGCTACTTCAAGAGCACCTGGTCCAAGCTCAGCGCCGACCGGCGATTGACGCAGTCACTGGCAAAGGTGCCCGAGAACGCCGGCCCCCTCAACTCGCATCACCTCGTGCACCGCTCGCTCACGCTGATGCGCGACCTGTCTCCGGAATACCTTAACCGGTTCATGTCGTATGTCGATGCGCTGTCATGGGTCGATCAGTTGAACGGCACCGCAGCAGCAGCGAATGCGCCAAGCCCGCGCGCAGAAGGCTCGACCAAGAAGAGCGTGCGCAGCAAGGCCAGCTGAGGCCCGAATCAACCGAAGCGAGGCCCGTGCGTCAGGGCTTGTTCTTCAGATGCGAAGTCAGGCGCTCGAACTCGTCGGCAAACGATGCAATGGCAGAACGAGGAAGCACGACCGCCTGCATCTCATCGGTAAAGAGATAGTGGTTCACGTCGTCTTCCTCGCGGGCCATGAAGCCCGCCCACAGAAGTTCTGACCGCATCGTTGCGGACTGGATCGTCAGCGCGCTGCCTGTGATGCTGACGGTCTGGGGCGAGAGAAACGTGCCATTGGGGGCGAACATGTGCTTGCGCCAGATCGCCTGGGAAACATGGGGCAGCGACACCAGCAGCAGGAAGACGATCATCACAAGGTACGCCATGAACCGGAGATGCGGCAGTTCGGTGTAGTCGTCCAGCACGCGCACGTACGCCGCGACCAGCAATCCGACGCCCACCCATACCGCCGCGCGCAACATGAACAGGGTGGACGACAAACCCGGCTTTCGGCCAACGCGACGACCGACGACCTTCTGAAGGCGCGCGAAGTCTGTCGGAGTGAGGGTGAACGATGCTGCCGACATGCTGCTTGCCGGACTCAAGGCCGCCGCGCCTGCACCGTCTGGCGCGACCAATACACGCCGTCCAGCCGATCGAGCCGCACCACACCGCCAGTCGATGGCGCATGCACGAAGCGCCCTCCGCCCACATAGATGCCCGCATGCGACGGCGTGGACGGGCCGAAGAGCACGAGATCGCCCGTGCGAAGCTCGGACATCGACACCGGGCTGCCGAAGCCGCTCATCCGAGCCACGGTGCGCGGCGGCGACTCGCCTACGCTGTTGAGATACACATAGCCGATGAGCCCGCTGCAATCGAAGCCGCCATCAGGCGTGTTGCCGCCATAGCGGTACGGCGTGCCGACAAGACCGAGTGCATGGATTGCGACGCTGTTCGATTGTTCGTCCGTCAGCGTGCTGCTGACGGCAGGCCCCGGCCCTTGCCGCGGACCCGATGGGCTTGCACAGCCCAGAACCAGAAGACAGGCTCCTGTGAAAAGGAGCCGAAGCAGCCACTGCTGCAGTGTGCGGGATTGTTGCGTTGATGGCACAGGCGCGTCGTACATGTCGGATGGCTGGGCTCGTGAACGTGCACGAACTCTAGCGCGGAATGCGACGGCTTCCTGAAGATGAGGCCCTCCGAGGCCCGCGCTGCTGCGCCGACGCAACGGAGGGAAGAAAAAGCGCTTACTGGCCTGCTGCAGGCGTGTTGACAGCGTCTTTCAGCGCCTTGCCGGCGGTGAACTTGGGCGCCTTGCTGGCCTTGATGGTCATCGGCTCGCCGGTCGACGGGTTGCGGCCCGTGCGCTCGGGGCGGCTTGCCACGGCAAAAGTGCCGAAGCCGATCAGTTGTACCGTGTCGCCGCTGGCGAGGGCGCGCGACAGGTTGTCGATGGCGGAGTCGAGCGCGCGGGCAGCGTCAGCCTTGCTGAGGTTCGTGTCCGTGGCGATAGCGGCGATGAGGTCGGTCTTGTTCAAAACGGGGGTTCTTTCTTCAATCAGTAAAACGGTTGGGGGAAAAGTCCGTGACGCGAAAACGCACCGGGCTCGAACTTTAAACGCCCCACCGGGGGATCGAGACACGCATGCGTTTCAAAAGTGAAACATCGTGATCGATGCACGATGGTGCACGAAACTCGAGCACAAAACCCGATGGAAAGTACCAACGATGTCAGGACGCCCTGCAGCTGAAGCTAGCCGCGTCGTTCATCGAAGCACCCGCCGCCCCCGTGAACATCGGCCATGCCGGCCAGCGACACATCGGCCGCGAGCGGTTGGCGTTCTGGTTGTTGTCGACCGAGGGAATCGTTTCAGGCGCCTGCCCCTTCTCGACCCAGTTGTCGAGCACCGCGAGCCCGTCATAGCCGAGCCGGTACGGCCCCATGCCGTGGCCGAAGCCCGGCACGCTGTAGAAGCGAATGAATGAATCGACACCCGCCTGGCCGAAGGCGGCGACCTGGCGACGGTAGTAGTCCTCGGTGTTGTAGGGGCTGATGAAATCGTCTGCCGTGCCATGCGTGAGGATCAGCTTGCCGCCCCTGGCGCGGAAGGCTTCGAGGCTCACCGTCGTCACGTCGGTGATGTTGCCCAGCTGCTGCAGCCGTGCCCTGTAGCGCGCCGGCTCGTAGCGCAGCGCATCGAGCGACGGGTTGCGCGTGGCAAAGTACTTGGCGTGCGCCGCGCCAATGGAGAACAGCAACGCATCGGTGGCGGCCGGCGGGTTCGATGGCACGCGCGATGCGCCAAACGACGACACCGAGAACACCGCACCTTCAAGCACCGGCCAGCGCGGAAACACCTGCTGCCCCGCAACCGCAAACCCCGCGTCGTAGGGCGATGCGATCTGCCGCACGGCCGCGATCTGCGCATCAGACAGGCAGAAGTCGCCGTTGTCAGCGCCACCAACGCAACGCAGCGAGGCCTTCACCTTGTCGATGTTGAAGACCACGTTGCAGGCCGCGACATTGCCGATGATCCCGTCCTTGGCGCCATCGAGCCCGTCGCAGGCGGCATACACCGCGTTGACGAGCAGCGTCTTCTTGGCCGGGCTCATCCAGCCCGCGCCGCCATTGGCATACAGCGCCTTGCCGACATGCAGCGACGCCAGTTGCAGCATCGTGATGTTGTATGCCGGGTAGTTGGCAATGGCCCCGTCGTAGTCGGCGGCATAGCGCGCCGTGGCATCGAGCGCCTCGTGCCCGCCCTGCGATCCACCGATGAAATAGAAACGCCGTGGCGCCGCACCATAGCGCTGCCGGATGATCTCCAGCGCCACGTCGTGCGTTTTCTTCACCGACTGCTGGCCGTAGTTGAGAAGCGCCTCGTCGTTCAGCGCGAAGTTGCCGTCGAAGTTGCCCGTGCCCTTGTGCCCGCCGTCGCTGCCCAGCGTGACATAGCCCTGGCGCAGCGCATTGGGTGTGCCGTTGGGCTGCGCGGTGTAGGAGCCCAGGCCGGTGACGAGCGTGCCGTCATAGCCGCCACCGCCCATCTGCAGCGCACGGCGGTTCCATGCGGTGGGAAGGTTGACCTGGAACTCGAGGCTGGGCGCCGATGCACTCACGGGCAGCACGACGCCCTTGACCGCGCAGTACTCGCCATTGGGGTTGTCCGCGGCATTGGCGGGGACGAAGCTCGCAGATTGAACGACCGCGCCCGAACTCGGCTTGCCGATGGCGGAGGCCGCGATCTTCATGTCTTGCAGCGCCGTGCATGCGGCTTGCGCCTGGGCCGTCTGGGCGGGCGTGATTGCGGGCTCGCTGACAGAGGCGCATCCGGCGAGTGCGGCTGCGGTGGCCAATGCGGCCAGGCTGATCGATGCGATGCGCCTGCGGGAATCTGGAGTTGCCATTTGTCGCCTGTCTGAGTTGTTGTCGGACGGGCGGCAATGCGCCCAAGCCGCATGGTATTGAGAAGACCATGGCGCGTCGCCACGGGTTTGCGCGCATGCGTGTATCGCATCGATGCGGGTCTGCCCCAAGCGCGGACAACGACAGCCTGCAGTGTTCGGCTTCAGTGCGGCACGTCAGAAGCCCGGCGCAGCACGCCAAGACACGGTGTCCGGATATTGGCGTGCCTCCTTGAAGCACAGGAATATCTCCACGACCGCATCTGCCACAAACCACTCATCGGACTTGAGTGCCAGCTCACCGGCACCAAACACAAGCAGGGTTCCGTCCGGAAAAACCGGGCTTGGCTTGTCGTGAAACGCCCTCTCTCGCTTCCCGGTTGCAGGGTCGAACCTCTCCACCATGCAGGTTGCCCGGCCACCCGCAACTTGAACGTAGCTTCCGTCTTCGCTCGTCAGCGAAGCGTATGAGTGCTTTCCTGTGCTCTGGAGTGCGAGCACTCTCCGCCGAATTTGCGCATCCGTGGGCGCTTTGAGTTCGGCAAAGTTCTGTCCTTCGAGGCGCATCGTGTTCATGTTGCGAGGAGTCTGACTTTCAACTGTTGAGTGCCCGAAGCACCTTGATTGCGATCGCTCCACGCCCCGCACCAATTCCGCGGTTGCGCGGGTTCGTGTTCTGAATCGCCGTCACGTCTTCCCAGATTTCCACCGATTCAACGACCCCATAAGTCGTGTCGGTGTCGATCTCGAAGTCCACGAACCTCTCGTCTTGCGTGAGCAGCAAGCCGAACAGCTTCGGCATTCCGGGGAAGTCGATATCCAGATCAACAACGATGGATTTCTCCCACTGAACACCTCGCTCAAGGCCAGTGACCTTGAGCGCTTCGGGGAGCGCGTTCTGCCGCCAGTGCATGGCTTCTCGACGGATCGCATCTTCGACCAAGGCGTTTTGTTCTTGTACGTTCATCTTGATCACACGTACTCCAAGAGAATCTTCGCGAAAAGAACTCGAAGAACTACGTTCATGGCACGTCCGCTTCATTCACTGGAAGCCGAAGACCAGCAGCAAGTTGTTCGCGGGCATCACATGCCACTCGCGCAACGCGAGGCCTGATCGGCGTGCCTCTGTCGTCCCGCTCTCCAGACGGCGCATGCGGCCCAAGGCGCGACGTGCAGCATGTTGGCGCAGCAGATCGCGTCGAACTTCTTCTCTTCATCAGTCGGTTTTCGGGACTTTCTTGTTGCGCCACCGCCGGTACAGCCAGTTGCCAATCAATCCGCCGGCAACAACACAAAGTGCCTGCACGAACACGGCAATCATGAAGGCATCGGAGAGGTCGTACTCACTGCGTGCCACCTTCATTTCATACCAATGACCGATGCCGACCAAGATGACGTTCGAAAGGAATCCAAGCAGCAGTGCGCCGCCGGCGATGAAGAGAATCCGAAGAACTACGTTCATGGCACGTACCAGAACCAGATGGCTTCTGCCTTCCTCATATCGGTTGCCCATCCTTCGACCGAAAAGTGCCAATGAATACGAAACCAGGAAGAGAATTTCGTCAAGCGGGAACCGTTCCATAGATCAATGTGGTCGCCCTGCCTGCCCTCTCCCCAGTAGTTCTGGATGAAGATGATCCCTGTGCGGCCGGCAATCTTTTCGAACCCTTCCTTGCCCAAGTACTTTTCAGTTCGATGCATCAACCCTGCTGCCGGGGAATCAAGCCAGTTTGCGAGCTCCTGTGCTCGTATCGGATACCTGGGCTTGTCCTTTTGCCATGAATAGACCCCTTTGAAGGACCTCATGTCCATAGCTGATCGAATAAAGGCTGCACCGACATCGATCGCGCATTGGTCTGTATAGACCTTTTCATCCAACAAGGTATCGTCACCTTTGATTTTTGGATGATTGGCCCAAAGCGTTGCGAACGTAGGCATTAATTCTCCCTGGTGATTATTTGGATCTCGAAGCCTTGCAAGGCAAGGACTTCAGCTTGGCAGGCTAGCCTATCTCCAAGGAATGACGGTGAAGCTGAAACGGCCTAGAAATTACTCCCTCTTGCGGAAAAATTGCAAGTGGAACTTCGGGGGCATCGTCGCACAGAGCTCAACCCCTCTCCCTCTGTATCACCATGCTTTAGCCAAGAAATAAAGGCTCAATGCCATACGCGCGTGCTCCAGGCACAACCACTCGGCGGCGTTCCAGGCTGCACCTTGGAGACACCGGTACGCTGTATTCACTGGAGGCCGAAGACCAACAGCAAGTTGTTCGCGGGCATCGCATGCCGCTCGCGCAACGCGAGGCCTGATCGGTGCGCCTCTGCTGCCACGTCCTCCAGACGACGAATGCCCCATGCGGGATTTCGGGCGCGCAAGTCTTCGTCGAACGCCAGGTTGCTCGGCGCCGTTGGGACTTCATCTTCGAAGTAAGGCCCGTACGTGATGAGCAACCCGCCAGGAAGCAGATGCCGCGCGGCCCCTTGCATCAGGGCGGCGCATGTGGCCCAAGGCGCGATGTGCAGCATGTTGGCGCAGTAGATCGCGTCGAACTTTTCTTCTTGAGTGAACGCGGGGCCCTGCGATGGCCATTGAGGGGCCATCACATCGAGTGGGAGTGGTGGGCGGAGATTGGGTAGCGCGGCTTCTGCGACTCGGCTTGCGAGTGCGGGGAGCATGCGGGCATCCGCGTCGGTGGGTTGCCAGATCCATTGGGGCATTGCTGCTGCGAACCAGGCGGCGTGTTGGCCTGTGCCAGATGCGATCTCTAGGGCGGTCCCGCGTTCACCAAGGATGCCGGTCAATGCATCGAGGATGGGCTGCTTGTTGCGGTCGGCGGCAGGGCTGTAAAGAAGGTCGGACATTCGGGTAGTACCTGGATGAAAAGGCTTGAAACCACTGGGCTAAGGTTATCGAATGCTTGCCGGTCCGTCGACGATGTCTGCCGTGCTGCGCTAGCGGCCTCTCGGCTCGATAGATGCGAATAACCGCAAGCGTCCACTCCCAGCGAGGCTGGATCTTGTACCCTTCGCTCTGCTTACCGCGTGCACGAATCGCGGCTCCACAAAATTAGGCGGCAGTGCCATGGCCCTACGGTTTCGTAAGTCAATCAAGCTCGCGCCCGGCATCCGGATGAATCTTTCGGGCAACGGTACCAGCTGGACGCTCGGACCGCGCGGAGCCTCCATCGGCATCGGAAAGCGCGGCACGTTCTTGAACACCGGGATCTCCGGTACTGGCTTTTCTTCTCGAACCCGACTGTCGGGCAGCAGCGCCACCTCCCGGGCTCAGCCGGCCCGAATGGCTGCAACAACTCAGACGCAGCAGCAGACCGTCTCGCTGCGGGTGTCCGTGTCCGATGATGGCGAAGTGACGTTCACCGATATGACTGGTGCACCGGCTAGCGAGCAACAAATGGCCTTGGCCAAGCTCCAAGCCAAAGGACAAATTCGTGATCTCCTTGAAGAGTGCTGCTCGAAAATCAATGAGCAGGTGGAAGCCTTGGAGCGCCTTCACGAGAAAACACCAAGCCCGCACAAGAAGCCCACGTTCGAGGCCCGCGACTACCCGCAACCGCAACCTGCCCTGCCCGTTCCGCTCCGGGCCAAGTGGTGGGAGCATGCATTGCCAGGTCGGCGTCGGCGCGTGGCGGAGGCCAACGCGGAAGCGCTAGTCGAACACAAGCGAACGCTTCTGGACTGGCAAGGTGCCAAGCAACTGTTTGCAGTCGAGGCAGAGCAGCAGCGCCAGTTGGTAGAAGTCGGCATCTACCGTGACAAGGCGGCTATGGATTCCTATCTGGAGATGGCCCTTCAGGCTGTCGAATGGCCCAGGGAGACCAACGTGACGTTTGATCTGCTGGACGAAGGGCGGTTTGCCTGTTTGGATGTGGACCTACCCGAGATCGAGGACATGCCCACACGCACAGCCTCAGTGCCGCAGCGCGGCATGCGCTTGTCTGTCAAGGATCTTTCACCTACAAAGGTGCAACGGATGTACGCCGCGCATGTGCATGGTGTGGCCTTTCTCCTGATCGGCGAGACCTTCGCGGCCCTGCCCCTGGTGCAGAGGGTGATTCTGTCGGGCTACACGCAAAGGCGCAGCGCAGCCACCGGCCAGATTGCCGACGAATACTTGCTCTCTGTGAATGCGACCCGAGACGAATGGTCGCGCATCGACTTTGCGTACCTGCAGGCTATCGACGTGGTCGAAGCGCTTGCTCAGTTCGAGATGCGGCGGACGATGAGCAAGACAGGGATCTTTAAGGCCATTGAGCCGTTCGAACCACCTGCGGCGTAGCGCCGAAGAGCTTCGGGGTGCGCATTGCAGCGATAGTGCCAATTCGTCTGGACGTACCGAGCGTCCGCAACCGGCCTGAATCTAACTTTCAATTCAACGGCCCCAGCTACCAATAATCGTCACATTCGATGCTCGATGCCTTGCGCTCATCCCATGTTCATGGGAGAACGCTCGTAAACCCCTGCCCGACAACAGAAGCGGGGGTACACACTCCAGCGCTCATTGGAACGAGGAGATGTCATGAAGAAGGTTGCAATACTGATCGCTGCGCTTTGCTTAAGTTGTGGAGCACTTGCGCACTCGGGAGGTACTGACAAGAACGGCTGTCATCGCGACAACAAGAATGGGGGCTCTCACTGCCACTAACGAGCCCCTAAGAACTCCAAGCGGTCGCCGGGCAGCCAGGGACGGTTCCCAGGGCACGTCGGGTGAGGCTGGGAGTTTACGTTTTTACAGAGGTTGTTAGGCTCTCGCCCCGCCGCGCGTCGTGCGTTGCGACGGGCGCGCATTTGCTGACTTGTAGGCCACGCAAGACTACAGTCAACACAATATGGAAGCTGCTTCAGTCGGCGCCGAAGCCGGGGAGATGGTTAGCATGCGGATACAAGAGGCACGTGAGGTACTAAACGGCTTAGGCATCGAATCGCCTGAGCTCGAAGTGCTTAAGCCGACGGAGGCCAGCTACACGTCGTTGCTGCTTCAACCAAGTGGACCGATTCTGGGCGGCGTAGGTCGAATCGGTGCGCTGGATCAAAGTATCAGCGCTGCTAAAGCTTTGGCGTTCGCGCGCTTGGCACTTGACCGCGGTGCACATATGGCGATCGCGCCTGAATACTTCACTCCGTGGGCTGCGTTGAAGGAGCTCATGGATACCGGTCTCACGCCGCAGCTTGGCAGCCTTTGGGTTCTGGGGTGCGAGAGCATCCGCGGGGAAGAGCTGGCTCGCTTCAAGGCAGAGGCTCCAGCCAATTGCGAGGTCATCTACGAGCCGCTGGAACAACTGGCGACCGATCGACATTTGCTGGACCCCGTTGCGTTGGTGTTCAGTTCGAAGCGCTCAAATGGCCAGGACTGCATCGTCGTCCTTGTGCAGTTCAAGACATGTCCGTCGAGAGACGACCTGTTCCTAGAAGAGGCAGTGCTCAGGCGCGGGACGACGGTATATCGCTTGCGCGGTAGATGTGGGACGCTCAGTCTTGTGACACTCATCTGCTCTGACGCCTTGGCGGTAGACGATGCAAAAGTCGCGGATCTCGTTGATCGTTCTACTGTCATTCACATCCAGCTGAATCCTGCTCCGAGAAACGACACATACCGCAAGTATCGCGCTGAGGCGTTCAGGCTTGACGCGCGGGCCTCTGAGTGTCACATCCTCTGCCTCAACTGGGCACGAACGATTGTCCAGCACGATGACGCGGGTAAGACGCACGCTTGGCCTGCGGTTGGCGGCTCAACCTGGTATCTACCTAAGGACTCTTGTGCGCAAGCAGACGCCGTTGTGCTTCCGAATCATGAGAACGGGCTCTATTACACGTACATGAAAGAGCGGCGTCACGCGCTCGTGTTCGATTACGACGAAGCGGTGTTCGAGTGTCGCGTTCCCAAGGTGATGACCAGGGGGGCGGCCGTATTGGCCAACAAGAATGGGCCGTCAGGAACGTCTCGCTACGAGTGGAACGCGGGCACTGCGTCGTGGGTCGCTCAGGCCAGCCAGCCAAGCGCTGGCTTTAACGAGCTGATGGCAGCCAATGCCGATGCGGCTGCTGCCTTGCCGGGCCATGGCGCGCAGAGCCCGCTGGACGTCGAACGGTTGCTGGCACTGTCCGCAGGAGCCATCGCTGGCGGCGACGAGTGGCGACAGCTTTCGAGGATCGACTCGTTTCAGATCGATACCGACGAGCTGGTACAACGCATGACCGTCGTGCAAGACACCGGCGACAAGCCCGCGGAATTCCGACACCGGAGGTTGCAGGCCGTCGCTCAGTTGCGACATGAACTGAACCGTCGCGACGAGTGGCCTGCTCAGATTCAGGGCGTGGCTAGGGCATCAAGAATTGAGTGGGACGCGGCGAGTCGGCCGTTCAACGTCCACGGTGATTCAGAAAGGCCTGCGCTTGTTTGTTACCTGGGTGACAACCCGCGTGATCGCGACCTTGAGAACGCGGCGTCGAAGCTCATCGATCTGCTGCGCCGGCAGGGCGGCGACAACCAAAAGCGGCTTTGCCTCCTGTACAGGCAATATGGGGTGTTAGCGTTCGCGAGGCTGCCTGGCCTTACGCGATACGACGACGCGCTCGAAGACGAACGCGACATTTTGAGTACGGACACCGACTAAGTATCGAGACGCACATGACAACCGTCGAGGACATCCGCAGCGTCATCTCCAGGCGTCTTGAGCACGTAACGGAGCTTGGTAGTGGAGTGTTGCGCGCCGAGCGCCGCCACAAAGGCAGGCCCTATGCCGTGGCCTACTTCGATCTCTCGGACGAGATTGTCCAGCGGTCAGATGACTTGACGTCGTTCCAGGAAAACCTTTTGGGGTCCGAGTTCTTCAACTCTGAAGGTGATTTGCGATGGAACAGCTACATGTACTTCGTCGCAGGCCCAAATTCGACTGGGAACGAAAGATACGTGAGCGCCAAGAGCCGCATCGAGGGCGACAGACATTTCGCTCGCAAGTTCGTCATCGCGCCGGACGATCTAGCGCTGCGTCTGGGTGAGCCGGCAGCAAACGAGAGCACCGCTGCGCCGCCGCTGGGCGGCGTGGATCAAGTTTGGGCAAACCTCTTGACGGAGGGGTCCCTTGCCCTGCTGCTGGGACAACCGCCACGCAGGACGACTCTGGACAAGATTGCGGATGGTGACGCCTTTGCAGCGTTGCCTACGCGAGCTGCACCTCGTGCTGTTCGCGACCCGCTCGGTCGGGGAATGCTTCGAATCGTTTCGATTAAGTCCTTCAGGCCGGCGAGCGATGGGCTCGAATTCTCACTCGGCGACGTTAATTTGATTGTTGGGTCAAACGGAACCGGTAAGACGTCATTGCTTGAAGCGGTTGAGGCCCTCTACTGTGGTCGGATTCGACGCGATAGCAGCGCATTGGTGTCTGGTGTCAAGGGCAAGTTCGAAAACGGAGATGGCACGCTTGTTGAAATCTCGGCAGAAGCCACGCCTGCTGTGTTGAAGGCCAGAAACAACAAGTGGTACGGCCGCGCAGATTTCCAGGCGACGGCTCTAAGCGAAGCCTTCACGCGTTTCAACTTCTTGGACACAGATGCAGCGTTTCGCCTGTCGACAGCGGAGAAGCCGGAGGACATCCGGGAGGATCTGGACAAGCTCTTGGTCGGCTCGGAAACGTCTGGTCTCTGGGAATACCTCTCCAAGCTGCACGAAGAGCTGAAAGGCCGGATCAAGACATTGACCGAACGGTTGCCCCAGCAGCAACAGTCGATGACATTGCTTCAGGCCGAGGTGGAGCGTTTGAAGTCGACGCCTTCTGAGGCGACCAACTTGGTGACGGCCTATCGGGAGAGCCTTCGCAACCTCGCACCGGCGTGGCCAGTCACTGTCGACGGCGGCCTCGATGAGATTGACAGGGTCAAGCTTGAGACATTGCGTCAAGACATTGGTCGCCTTCAATCGGCAGTCGTCGAGACCCCGCTCACGACCGAAATCATTGAGGGACGCATTCGCCGCATGCAGGAGGCGCTAGACACGGTCAAAAAGCTCCAGGGAGAGCGTGACGTCCTGTTGAAGCGCGAGGCAGACGAGCTCAAGTTCGTTGAGGCGAACGAAGTGCAGAAGGCTCTGCTGGAACGCTGGATCCGTTTGCTCGAGGCTGGTGTTCCCGAAATCGCTGGGAACCTGCAGCTCTCAAATAGTCGAGTCGCTCAGCTTCGTCGGGTGTTGCGCGACTGGCCTGGCGAGTCGCTCCCACCTTTGGCTGCAGACTACGTTGCGGTGGGAGTTGGCGATGCTCAGGAGATCGCCTCAGAGCGCCTCCTTAGCTCGCAGGAGCACGAGAAGCAGGCGCAGGTTGCGCTGGCTCAGTCGACGCAGCTGGGTCAGTCACTACAAGCGCTTCGGCGAGACCTCCACGACGCAGCTGTTAGTTACATTGAGCGAAGTGGCGAACTCTCACGGTGCCCGGTTTGCAAGACCGACCACGTCCCGTCCGATCTGTCCTTGCGGCTAGACGAACTTGTTGCATCGCAGGAGGCTGGGGCGACCGAGAGCTTTAGGCGGAACCTGCAAATCGCGCGGGAGCAGTCGGCCCGATGCCTCCAAGACATGACGACGATTGCCGCGCTCGCAAGGTTTGCAACGGTGTCTCAGATCCCGTTCAACACGTCCTGCGGCTCTTTACTTGAAAGTGCCGGGGTGGCGGCCGCGGATCTAACCGCGGCGGCGGGCGAGGTTCAGATTCGTCAGGGCTTGCTCCGGAATCTGCAGGCACAAGGACTTCAGACCGAGGGTTGGGAGCGACTTCGCGACGAGAGCATTGCACCGACGCTTCCATCCGGCGTCGATGTCAATAGCCAGTCAGAAATCGTGGGCTTCCTGGCCAACCTCGGGGGAAAGGCGACCGAGGCCGTGGCGAAAGCCACGGAATGCAAGGCCAACGCTCAGGCATTGGCGAAGCAGATTGATGACCTGCTCAACGTCGCCCTGGGCGCCGCCGTCTCAGCTGGCACTGTTCCTCAACTTTCAATGCTGGAAAGAACGCTAAGGCTGACCGAAGCAGCCTTGCAATATGCAGTGAATGTCGTCACGGCGTTGGCACTTGCTCCAACGGCGAGCTTCGACGAGGTCGGTGCTGCTGTTGAGTCAACCATATTGGCCTTTGACAAGGCCCGGCACGCGGTTCAGGCGGACAGTCAGGCTCGGAACAATCTGGATCAACGCAGCCGCGAACTCGCGACGGCAAGTGAGTTGCTTGTAGGGGACACGAAGAAGCGAGGGAATCTCTTGAGGGCCAGCGAGACGTTGACCAAATTGGTAGAACAGCACTCACTTGAGGAGGCCACGAAGGAAGCCTTCGATTCAATCCGAGAGAGGGTCAGCAGCATCTTTGCGCAAATTCACTCACCCCAAGAATATTCGCTGGGTGATTTCAGCAGTGACGCGCTCATCGTCAATCGAACGACTCACAAGATCCATGCCATCAATCAAGTGAGTACCGGGCAACGCGCGGCACTGGCTCTCTCGATCTTCCTGGCGCTGAACGACAGCGCGAAGTCGGCGCCACCCGTCATCTTGATAGACGATCCGGTGGCGCATATTGACGACCTGAACACACTGTCCTTCTTGGACTACCTGCGAGAGGTTGCGCTGCGTGGCGAAAAGCAGGTCTTCTTCGCAACCGCAGACATCCGCCTCGCTGCACTTTTTCAAAGAAAGTTCGAGTTTCTTGGCGGAGAGCGATTCAAGCGCATCTCGCTGCCGCTTGCCAAGGCCGAGCCCTGAAGAGTGCACTATTCGCGCTGCAAAAAAACAGCTCGACGCCCACCCGACAAAGCATCTAGCACCGAGCCCCGTCACCCACCCCCACTCTCCTGAAACAACTCCACCGCCTCCCGCGCCAAATCAGAAGCAATCCAAAGCAGATTCTCCCGATGCGCCTCTCCTGCGTCCTGGAACCATCCATCCCCGGCGCCGTAGAAGCACCACAGCAGTGAGTTCAACTGCTCCAGCTTGTTCTCAAGAAGATCAGACGGATCCCGTGCCGTGGTGGTCGCGTCCGCAGATGCCGGCCTTGCAGGCCCGGCCATAATTCGTTCAGCCACTTGGTGTGCCCTTTCTAAAGTTCGCACGTCATTTGGTTAGACGGTCAAGGTGCGCGAACACCTTGGCCGTCGCCTTTTGTGCCTCACGTTCGCATCGATGCGCGTCGCACCGATAGCCCGCCGTGAAGCGAAGCGGTTCATTCATTCATCCGGTTGTTGGTGTTGGTTGTGTATGCCGCCTTCCTCACCCACATAGCGCGTCGTTCAATCACAGGGGCATTCACTGTAGAGAAAACCAGCTCGGCGCAGGAAGAAACTTCTGCCGAGAATTTCTCGAATAGCTCAGGTATTCGCTGTGCCGCAGCGCCAATACACAAAGCTCTGACAGTCAGTCGCTGAAGCTCACGAGCGCTGCCCAAACTCCCGCGCATGCTCCACCGCGTACTTGATGAGTTCCGCCTGCCCCTCGATGCCCAGCCGCCGCTTGATGCTCTGCCGATGCGCCTCCACCGTGCGCACGCTCAGCCCCAGGTCGCGGGCAATCTGCTTGCTCGACTCGCCTCGCCCCAGCGCCGAAAGAATCTCGCTTTCGCGCGGCGTTAGCAGCGGCCGCGGCTCCTGCGTGCGAAACAGCTTCTTCGACACGGCCGGGCTCAAGAAGGTGCCGCCTGCCGACACGGCCTCGATGGCCGCGACTATCTCGGCCGCGGGCGCGTCTTTCAGCACGTAGCCGCGCGCGCCCACTTGCAGGGCCTTCTGCACGTACTCGGGGTTGTCGTACATGCTGAGCATCACGATGTGCGTTGCGGGCTGGCGTTGCAGCAGCAGGGCCGCAAGCTCGATGCCGTTCATGTCCTTCATGCCGACGTCCATCAGCATGAGGTCGGGTTGCACGCTGTCTACCAGTGCGAGCGCTTCGGCCGCGCTGCCGGCCTCGCCGACGATCTCCAGGTTGGGCATGGAGCCGAGCCGGGCGCGCAGGCCGTCGCGCACCAGCGGATGGTCGTCGACAAGAAAAAGCCTGATGGTCTTGGTCGTCGTCATGTGATGGATGCGGGCGCTTCTTCGGCAGCCCTTGCGCTGCGGGTCGGCACTTCGGCCTCGATGGATGTGCGCCCGGCGTTGCTGCACATGATGAGCCGCCCGCCAATGGCTTCCATGCGCTCGCGCATGTTGCGCAGGCCAATGCCGCGCCGGGGGTCGAGTTGCACGGCCTGTATGTCGAAGCCGGTGCCGTCGTCGCTCACCTCGAGCCGCACGCCTTCTTCTTCGTCGAAGTGCAGCGCAATGTTCACGTGCTGTGCATTCGCGTGCTTGCGCACGTTGGTCAGCGCCTCTTGCGTCAGGCGGAAGAGCGCGGTCTTCACTTCGGGCTGCAGCTCGAATGATTCGCCGCCCATCATCATCGACGCGTCGACGCCGCCCTCTTCCCTGAACTCGTCGACCAGCCGCTCCAGCGCGGCGGGCAGGCCCAGGGTGTCGAGCAAGGCGGGGCGCAGCCGGTGCGATATGCGGCGCACTTCAATCAGCGAATCGTTGAGCCGCTGCAGTGCCTTGGCCAGCGCGGGCGGCGTGGGCTGACGCTGGCGGTCGAGCGATTCGACTGCCGATTCGATCAGCAGCTTGGCCGACACCAGCGTCTGGCTGGTGCCGTCGTGCAGTTCGCGTGCGAGGTGGCCGCGCTCTTCTTCCTGCGACTGCACCACGCGCCGCGCGAGCAGGCGCAGCTTGGCTTCCGCGGTGCGGTGCTCGCTAAGGTTCAGCAGCAGGCCGGCGGCGCTGACCACGCCGAGGCACAGCGCGGCAATGCCGGCAATCCACAGCAGGGTGGCGGTAACGTTGGCGTTCATCTGCCGGTCGAGGGTGTCCATGGTCGACTGGATGTCGTCGAGGTACAGGCCGGTGCCGACCATCCAGTTCCAGCGCGGCATGGCGGTCACGTAGCCGAGCTTGGGCGCCATCTGCGCGCTCGACGGCTTGCGCCATTCGTATTCGACGTAGCCGCCGCCGTTTTCTTTCGCGCCCTTTATCAGCTCCTGAATGGTGTAGCGGCCGCGCGAGTCGCGCAGCTCCCACAGGTTCTGGCCAACCAGCTCGGGCTGGCGCGAGTGCATGAGGGAGTTGCCCTCCAGGTCGTACACGAAGAAGTAGCCGTCGTCGCCGTAGTTGAGCGAGGCCAGGCGGCGCAGCGCCTCGTTGCGGGTGGCTTCGTCGTCCTGGCCTGACTCGTACAGCGGCAGCAGGTTGCTCACGGCCAGTTCGACATAGCTGCGCAGCTCGCTGCGGCGCTGGTCCATGTAGCTGCGCTCGATGAGGGCTCGCTCGCGCTGGGCGAGGTCATGCTCCTGGTGGCGCACCGCGAGGGCCACCAGCACCAGTGCGATGAGCAAAGGTGCAACGGCCAGCGCAACGATCTTGGTGCGGAGATTCATCGGGTGGCAAGGCTACCACTGAGCACTTTCGCCCTGGCTCCCCCGTGGGGCCCGGGCGTTCAGCCTTGCGGGTTCATCGCAGGCAGCAAGCCTCGATCGCTCAAGGCGTCCAGCAACGCCTCCTGATCGGGCCCGCCTTCCAGTATCAGATCGAGCCTCTTTCCCGACTCCGGGCGAATGGTCAGGAAAGTGAATTCGTAGCCGATACCGCTCGCACGGCGACGGCTGACGCGCGCTCGCAGCAGGTCGAATTGCCAAGCACCGTCGATGCTGCGCAGCCGCGTACCGTCGAGTTCGAAGGCTCGCACTCGCGAATGCGAAAAGGTGCTGATCTGCGAGACAGGAATGGCCCAGACCAGCCACGCGATCAGTGGCATGAGCACGCAGAGGCCCACCATGGTTTTCATGAATCCTGCATCTGACACGTTGAGGAGCAACGCGATGCCTGCGGCGCCAGCCAACGCATACCCCGCCCAGATCCAGGCGAGAAAGCATCGCCAGCAAAAAACCATGGCGCGGCTTTGCAGAGTGCCCGTTCGCGTTGCCTTGACGCTGCTTCTCTGCGCGAGATAGTGGTTGATGACCGGCGCCAGTTCATCGACAGGTGCCGTCAGCATCAGCTTCCTGAATGGTCGTGTGTGAACGATCAGATAGTTGTCGCTGTCGGGAATCCCTTCGAGGGTCAGCACATCGATCCAATCGACATGGCCAAGCCCTTGCACGGAGAAACCGCCTTCGCCGATGTCGACGTGGGTGCATTCGTTGAACGGCTTTGCCTGGCCTTTGGCCGATTGCAGCCAATGCGTCTCGACCCAGATCCATGCACGCACGACGAACACCAGGCCCACCAGCCACAGCGCGATGAACGCAAGCATGATCACCATGCCAAGCGCGATGTACCACCCCTTCGCATCCGGGTCGATAGCCCACGACGCCGCACCGACGATCAATACGGAGTACGCCGTGCAAAGCAGCAAGATGGGCCAGATACCGCTCGCGTCGGTTTGGGTTACCTGAATGGACCGCGAAAAAATCGGCGAGCTCATTGAATGCAACGCAAAGCGAACGAGTCTACGGTCGTTTGCGTCTGCTACCTGCCGACGGCCACGGCCGAAGGTTGCTGGCGGAACTCGGTCGCGTAGTAGAGCAGCGCCAGCAGCACATAGCCGCCGCCCAGCAGGCACAGGCCGCTCCATCCGTGGAAGGCATACACCGCCGCCGCAATGCCCGAGGCCACCGCCGCGCAGATGAAGATGAAGGTCATGAACAGCCCGTTGAGCCGGCCGCGCAGCTCGGGCGCCAGCATGAACAGGCTGCGGAAGTTGAGCACCTGGCACAGCTGCACCGCCCCGTCGAGCAGGATGCCCGCCGCGACCAGCCCGGCCAGCGAGTGGTAGTGCATAGCGATTGCGCCGAGCACGAAGGAAAGCAGTGCGACGACGATGGCGGCTCCTGTGGCGGGCCGCGTCAACCCCCTGTCGGCCAGCCGGCCCGCCAGCGGTGCCATCAGCGCGCCGGCAGCACCGGCCAGCGCGAACAGCGCAATGCCGCGCTGCCCCATGCCGAACTCATGCACCAGCGCCAGCGGCACGGCCGTCCAGAAGGCCTGGAAGCCGGAGAACATCATTCCCTGGTAGAAGCCGCGCCGGCGCAGCAGCGGCGTGTTCCACACGATACCGGGGAGCGACGCCATGGTGCGCGCGTAGCCCACCGAGGCATGCGGCTGCCGCTGCGGCAGCACGCGCCACAGCACGGCGATGAGGGTGGCCATCAGCACGGCCGACAGCCAGAACACCGCGCGCCAGCCCAGCGCCGATGCCACCACGCTGGCAAAGGGCCGCGCCAGCATGATCCCGCCCAGCAGCCCGGCCATGATGTTGCCGACCACCTTGCCGCGCGTGGCCTCCGGCGCGAGGTGCGAGGCGAAGGGCAACAGCACCTGCGCCGCAACCGCGCATGTGCCAACCACGAAGGAGGCAGCCAGGAAGGTAACGGCCGAGTCCGAGAGCGCAATGCCCACCAGCCCGACGACCGCGCCGAACAGCGCGCCGACGATGAGCCTGCGGTTCTCGACCACGTCGGCCAGCGGCACCAGCAGCAGAAGGCCGGCGCCGTAGCCGAGCTGGGTGAGCGTCATGATCAGGCCGGCCAGCCCGGCGTGCAGCTGCAGCGTGTCGGAGATGGGGCCGATCAGCGGCTGGGCGTAGTAGATGTTGGCCACGCACAGGCCGCAGGCGATGGCGAAGACCAGCGTGAGCGCGGGCGTGAGGCCTGTTGCGGTCGAAGCGGCCGGAGAGGCTGTGGGAGCGGAAGAAGACACGAGGAGTCCCGGTTGCCAGTTGCGAAGGGGGGTGGGCTTAGGGGTTAACCCGAAGCCCGGGCACCTTAGCACGCAGGGCCGATTTCTGCAGGCGCGAGGTCAGTCCACGCTGGTGGGCCGGCCCGAGGCCACCCATGCGTCGAGCCCACCGGTCAGCGGCAGGGCCCGCCGCGCACCGCGCGCCAGCAGCACGCGTGCAGCCTGCGCGGCCGACACCTCGTTGGGGCAGTTGCAGTACAGCACCACGACGCGCCCGGAGGCATGCGACAGGTCGAGGCTGCGCTGCTGCAGCGCCTTGAGCGTGTACGCCTCTGCGCCCGGAATACGGCGCGGGTCGACCTGCATGCCGGCCTGGCCGCGCACGTCGATCACCAGCGGCGGCTCTTCCCCGCTCAGCAGTTCGTGCAACTCTTCCACCGAGATGCGCGGCATGCCCGTGAGCCGCATGAAGGCCCGCCGGCGCCAGTAGCGCACCGCAAGGATCACCAGCAACAGCACCGCCAGCGCGGCCGTGGCAATGCCGCCGGCCTGCGCCATGACGGCCAGCACTTCCTGGATCTGGTTGCGGAACACCCAGCCCAGCCCCAGGAAGAGGCCCGTCCAGACCAGCGCTGCGCCAATGTCGAAGCCGATGAAGCGCCGCACCGACATGCCCAGCGCCCCCGCCATGGGCGGCGCCACCACCGACACGCCCGGCACGAACTTGGCGGCCACGAGCGACATGCCACCCCAGTCGGTAATGAGCGATTCGCCGCGCCGCACGCAGGTGTCGGGCGACAGCGAGATGCGGCACAGCAGGCGCATGAAACGATAGCCGAAGCGCCGCCCGGCATAGAACCACGCACCGTCGCCCAGCAGGTTGGCGACGACCGCAGCCGCCACCACGCCGGGCACCGAGACATCGCCCGCCGCCAGCAGCGCGCCCGTCACCACCAGCACCGCAGCCGCCGGCACGGGCAGTCCGAGGCGTGCAGCAAAACTGGCGGCAAACACCACCAGGATCGCGTTCTGCACAAGCAAGGACATCAGCTGCGCCATGGCTGCCCTTGTCCGGATGCCGGAAGAATTTGCGGTGGTTGCGTGCGGTTCATGCGAACCGCGATTCTCGGGCATGGCCCAAGAACGTACTGGGCACAGGCCATTGGCAGGTGGCTTCAGCCAGCGAGTTTTTCAGGGGGGCGCGCCACGCTGAAACCAAAGGTGTTCAGGCCGCCTTCGCTCGATGCGCTCACCTGGCCTCCGTGCATGCTCGCCACCGCCTTCACGATGGCCAGCCCCAGCCCGTGGCCGTGGTGCTCGCCGCCGTCGTTGCGCGCGGCATCGACGCGGTAGAACCGGTCGAACAGGTGCTGCAAGTGCTGCTCGTCGATGGGCTCGCCGGGGTTCGACACGGTGATCCACGTCGAGACGGCCTCTTCGCGCAGCGTCACGGCAATCTGCGCGCCGGGCTTCGAATGCTCGATGGCGTTCTGCAGCAGGTTCGACATGGCGCGGCGAAACAGCGCGCTTTCAAGCCGTGCCTCGGCCAGCACGTCGCCCTCGATGGCGACCTGCGCACGCGTCTCGTCGAGCACGAACTCGAAGAACTCGATGGTCTTGCGCACTTCCTGCGCCACCGGCGTGAGCACCAGCCCGGTCGCCACTTCGCCGCGGTCGGCGCGCGCGAGGAACAGCATGTCGTTGACGATGGAGCGCACCCGCTCCAGGTCTTCGAGGTTGGCCTGCAGCACTTCTTGAAACTCGCCCGCGCTGCGCTGGCGCGACAGCGCTACCTGCGTACTGCCGATGAGGTTGGCCAGCGGAGTGCGCAGTTCGTGCGCCACGTCGGCGTTGAACGATTCGAGCTGGCCGTAGGCTTCTTCGAGCCGGTTCAGTGCGCCGTTGAAGGCCTCGGCCAGCGCCGAGAGCTCGACCGGCAGGGCTCCCCCCGACTGCAGCCGCTGCGACAAGGTCTTGGGCCGCAGCGCCTGCGCCTCGGCCGAAAGCCGCTCCAGCGGCCGCAGGCCCACGCGCGCGATCCAGTAGCCGGCAATGGCCACCACCAGCGCCGACCCCAGCCCGAGCGCGGCCAGCGCGGTCAGAAAGGTCTGGCGCGTGCGCGCATAGGGCTCGGTGTTGCGCCCGACGATCAGCCGCACGGCCGGCCGCTGCGCGTGGGGCTCGATGTGCACGGACAGCGTGCGAAACGGCCTCTCCTGCCCCGGCAGCACGACGCTGCTGGTGTGGCCGTTGGCCTCGCGCGTGAGGCCGTCGATTTCGGCCAGGCCCTTGCCGTACTGGAAGCGCGGATCGTCGCTGAGCACCCAGAAGCGCACGCTGCCGTCCTCCGGCGTGAGCGCGTCCATGCGCGCCTGCACGCGGGTCCAGCGCTCGGGGGTGTCGATGGCCTTGATCCAGAACTGCAGGCTCTTGAGCGTGGTGTCGAGCTCTTCGTACTGGTGCCGGTCAAGCTCGCGAATCAGCACCCTGTGCAGCGCGAAGCCGGTCAGCGCAAAGGTCGCGAGCGCCGCCGCGGCGAACATGATGACCAGCCGCGCGGTGATCGAGCGCTTCACGGTGCCGCGCCCTCCCCCTCGGCGGTGTTGCTGTCGCCGTCGCGCACTTCCATCACGTAGCCCATGCCGCGGATGGTGTGCAGCAGCTTGGGGCTGAAGGGCACGTCGATCTTGTCGCGCAGCCGCTTGATGGCCACCTCGACCACGTTGGTGTTGCTGTCGAAGTTCATGTCCCACACCAGCTCGGCGATGGCGGTCTTCGACAAAATTTCGCCCTGGCGCCTTGCCAGCACGGCGAGCAGCGCAAACTCCTTGGCCGTGAGGTCGATGCGCGTGCTGCCACCACCACTGCCACGAGAAGCCTTGCGCGCGAGCAGGTCGATCTGCAGGTCGGCAATGCGCAGCTGCATCGGCTCCTGCTTGCGGCCACGCCGGTTCAGCGCCTGCAGCCGCGCCAGCAGTTCAAGAAACGAAAAGGGCTTGACGAGGTAGTCGTCCGCGCCTTCGTGCAGGCCCTTGATGCGGTCTTCCACGCTGTCGCGCGCGGTGAGCATGATGACCGGCGTCTGCTTCACGGCACGCAGCGCGCGCAGCACCGAGAAGCCGTCCTGCCCCGGCAGCATCACGTCGAGCACGATCACGTCGTAGTCGTGTGTGAGCGCCAGGTGCTGGCCGTCGATGCCGTTGTGCGCCATGTCGACGGCGCAGCCCTGCTCGGTCAACCCCTTGGAGAGGTAGTCCGCGGTTCTCAGCTCGTCTTCGACTATCAGGATCTTCATGGCTTTTTTGTCTCTGTCTCCGTCCCTGTCCGTGGTGTCAGCCGGTGCTCATCAGTGCGCCTCGGCCGGCACCGGGGCCTTGCCTTCCTTCGCTGCCTTGCGGGCCTTGCGCGCTTCCTTGCGGTTCATGTACCAGTAGTGGGCACGGTCGAGGTACAGGTAGACCACCGGGGTGGTGAACAGGGTGAGTGCCTGCGAGAGTATCAGCCCGCCGACCATCGCGTAGCCCAGCGGCCGGCGCAGCTCGGAGCCCGAACCGTGGCCCAGCATCAGCGGCAGGCCCGAGAGCAGCGCGCACATGGTGGTCATCATGATCGGGCGGAAGCGCAGCAGGCAGGCCTGGTAGATGGCGTCGTGCGGCGACATGCCCTGCTCGCGCTCGGCCTTGAGCGCAAAGTCGATCATCATGATGCCGTTTTTCTTCACGATGCCGATCAGCAGGATGATGCCGATCAGCGCGATCACGCTCAGGTCGTAGCCGCCCGCCATCAGTATCAGCAAGGCTCCCACGCCGGCCGAGGGCAGCGTCGACAGAATGGTGAGCGGGTGGATGTAGCTCTCGTACAGCAGGCCCAGCACGATGTACACCGCCACCAGCGCAGCCGCGATCAGGTAAGGCTGCGAGGCCAGCGAATCTTGAAAGGCCTGCGCCGTTCCCTGGAACGAACCGGTGAGCGACTGCGGCAGCCCCATCTCGGCCTGCGCCTTGTTGATGGCGTTCACCGCATCGCCCAGCGCATGGCCCGGCGCGAGGTTGAACGAGATGGTCACCGCCGGGAACTGCCCCTGGTGGCTGATCGACAGGTAGGCCGTCTTGCTGGTGTCCACCTTCACGAAGCTCGACAGCGGCACCTGCTGGCCGGTGAGCGGCGAGTTGAGGTACAGCTTGCTGAACAGCGCCGGGTCCTGCTGCAGCTCGGGCGTTACCTCCAGCACCACGTGGTAGCTGTTGAGCTGCGTGAAGTACTGCGCCACCTGGCGCTGGCCGATGGCGTCGTACAGCGTGGCGTCGATGGTGGCCGGAGAAATGCCGAAGCTCGACGCGCGGTCGCGGTCGATGGTGAGCACGGCGGAAGCCGCGGCGTTCTGCTGGTCGGAGGCCAGGTCGGTAATTTCGGGCAGTTGCTTGAAGCGCGCGAGCAACTGGGGCGCCCAGGTGTTGAGCTCGTCGAGGTTCGCGTCGGTCACCGTGTATTGGTACTGCGTGCGCGAGGCGCGTCCGCCCACGCGAATATCTTGCCCGGCCTGCAGGAACAGGTTCACGCCCTGCACCTTGGCGAGCTGCGGGCGCAGGCGCGTGATGATCTCGTCGGCGGTGGCGGTGCGGCCTTCGTCCTTCGGCTTGAGGCTGATGAAGAAGTTGCCGGTGTTGTAGGTGGACGAGCTGCCGTTCATGCCGAAGCCGGTTACGTCAGGGTCCTTGCGCACCACGTCGGCCAGCTCGAGCATGCGGGCGTTCATCGACGCGAAGGATGCGTCTTGAGCCGATTCGGCAAAGCCCGAGATGAAGCCGGTGTCCTGCTGCGGGAAGAAACCTTTCGGGATGATCGCGAACAGCACGCCGGTGGCGGCCACCGTGGCAATGAACACCATCAGCGTGATGAACTGGTGATCGAGCACCACGTGCAGCCCGCGCTTGTAGCCGTTGAGCATGGCGTCGAAGCCGCGCTCGAACAGCTGGTACAGGCGCCCGTGCTTGTTGCCGTGCTCGTTCTTCAAAAAGCGCGAGCACAGCATGGGCGTGAGCGTGAGCGAGATGACCACGCTCACCACGATGGTGAGCGTGACCGTCACCGCGAACTCGCGGAAGAGGCGCCCCACGATGCCGCCCATGAGCAGCAGCGGAATGAACACCGCCACCAGCGACACCGAGATCGAGATGATGGTGAAGCCGATTTCGCTCGCGCCCTTGTAGGCGGCCTCGACGGCCGACATGCCCTCTTCGACGTAGCGGTAGATGTTCTCGAGCATCACGATGGCGTCGTCCACCACGAAGCCGACCGCGATGGTCAGCGCCATGAGCGAGAGGTTGTCGAGGCTGTAGCCCAGCAGGTACATCACGGCCACCGTGCCCAGCAGCGCGAGCGGCACGGTCACGCTGGGAATGAGCGTGGCCGGCACATTGCGCAGGAACACGAAGATCACAGCCACCACGAGCGCGATGGTCAGCAGCAGCGTGAACTCCACGTCTTTCACCGAGGCGCGAATGGTCTGCGTGCGGTCGATGATGGCGTTGACGTCCACCGTGGGCGGAATCGACGCCTTCAGCCGCGGCAGCGCGGCGTTGATGCGGTCTACCGTTTCGATGACGTTGGCGCCGGGCTGCTTGGTGATGGCGAGCACGATGGAGCGGCCGTTCTGCACGTTGCTGCCCTCGGGCGCGGCGGCACCTGCGTAGGCCCAGCCGGCGATCTTGGCGTTCTCGGGGCCATCGACCGCCACGCCCAGGTCGCGCACGCGAATGGGCGCGCCGTTGCGGTAGGCCAGCACCACGTCGTTCCATGGCTGCGCCTTCAGCAGCTGGTCGTTGGTGTAGACGGTAAAGCTCTGGTTGGGCCCGTCGATGGTGCCCTTGGGCGCATTGACGGTGGCCGAGGCAAGCACGGTGCGCACGTCTTCCAGGCTCAGGCCCAGCGCGGCGAGCTTGGCCGGGTCGACCTGGATGCGCACGGCCGGCTTCTGCACGCCGCCGATGTTGACCAGGCCCACGCCGGAGATCTGCGAGATCTGCTGCGCGAGGATGTTGTCGGCGTAGTCGTTCACCTCGGTGAGCGGCAGCGTCTTCGACTGCACCGAAAGAATCAGGATGGGCGCGTCGGCCGGGTTCACCTTGCGGAAGGTGGGCGGGCTCGGCAGGTTGGCGGGCAGCTGGCCGGTGGATGCGTTGATGGCCGCCTGCACGTCGAGCGCGGCGGCGTCGATGCTGCGGTCGAGATCGAACTGCAGCGTGATCTGCGTGGAGCCCAGGCCGCTGGTGGACGTCATCTGCGACAGCCCCGCGATCAGCGAGAACTGCCGCTCCAGCGGCTGTGCGACGTTGGAGGCCATGGTCTCGGGACTGGCGCCCGGCAGGTTGGCCGAAACCTGGATGGTCGGAAAGTCGACCTGCGGCAGCGGCGCCACCGGCAGCAGCGGAAACACCGCCGCACCGACCAGCAGGATGGCCAGCGCCAGCAGCGTAGTGCCGATGGGGCGCTTGATGAATGCGGCGGAGATGCTCAATTGCTGCTCCCGCTGGCGACCTTCTTGCCATCTTTGCCATCTGCACTCTTGGCAGCGGGCGGTGGCTCGACGATGGTGACGCCGGGCTTGAGCTTGTACTGGCCGTCGACCACCACGCGCTGGCCGGCCGTCAGGCCCTTGTCGATCACTGCCGTGCCGTCGGCGATCTGCACGACGTGCACGGGCACGTTCTCGGCCTTGTTCTCGGCGTCGACCACCCAGACGTAGGTGTTGTCCTGTCCGCGCTGCACTGCCGCTGCGGGCACGGTGAGCGAATCAGGCCGGCGGTCGAGCTGCAGCCGCACGTTGACGTACTGGCCGGGCCACAGCGTGTGCTGCGGGTTGGCGAAGCTGCCCTTGAGCTGCACGGTGCCGCTGGTGGTGTCGATCTGGTTGTTCAGCAAGATCAGCTTGCCGGTGCCCAGCATCTGCGCGCCACTGCGATCAAAGGCCACCACGGAGAGCGGCTGCGCGCTTTGCTGCTGCACGCGGTTGATGTCCTGCACCGCGTCTTCAGGCAGCGTGAACTGCACGGCAATGGGGTCGATCTGGTTGATGACGACGAGGCCGCTGGTATCGGTCGCGTGAACGATGTTGCCCGGGTCCACCAGCCGCGCGCCGACGCGGCCGTTCATGGGCGACGAGATGCGCGTGAAGCTCAGCTGCACCTCGGCGTATTGCACCTGCGCGGCGTCGTTCTGCACGGTGGCTTCGAGCTGGTTGACGAGAGCCTTCTGCGTATCGACCTGCTGCTGCGTGGCGGCGTCTTGCGAGAGCAGCGTGGTGTAGCGCTTGAGGTCGGCGCGCGCATTGACGAGCGTGGCCTGGTCCTTGGCCCTGGTGGCCTGCGCCTGCGCGAGCTGGGCCTGCAGCGTGCGCGGATCGAGCTGCGCGAGCAGCTGACCGGCCTTCACGTCCTGCCCTTCGACAAAACCGACCTTGTCGAGCTGGCCGTCGATGCGCGCCTTGACGGTAACGGTGGCCATCGAGGCGACGGTGCCGATGCCCGAGCGGTAGACCTGCACGGTCTGCGGCGTGACGCGTGCGGTGGTCACCTGCACCGGCGGAGTCTTGGGCGTATCAGGCTTGGCTGCGTTGGCGGCCTGGTGGGTGAGCGCCCAGGCGCCGCCGCCCAGCACGACCACGAGCGTGGCGGCCGCGAGCCAGGTGGAGCGGCGTTGGAACAGGGGGTGCGTTGTGGTGGTGTCTGCGGTCGTCGTCATGGCGTCAATTTCCGGAAGTCTTTTGTGCGGCATCTGCAGCGGCGGCAACAGCGTCGGCGGCATTCCAGCCGCCGCCCGTGGCCGCGATCAGCGAGACGCTGGCGGCCAGCTGGCGGCCGAGCACCTGCGCGGCGGTGCGCTGGTTGGTGAGCGAGAGCGTCTGCGCCGTCACCACGCTGAGATAGGTGGCAGTGCCGGCGCGGTACTGGCTCAGGGCCAGCCGCTCGGCGAGTTGCGCGGCGCGCACCGCATCGGCCTGCAGGGCGGATTCGCTGTCGAGCACGCGCAGGGTGGCAAGGTTGTCTTCGACCTGCTGGAAGCCGCCGAGCACGGTCTGCTTGTATTGCGCGACCGAGGCGTCGTAGGTAGCCACGGCCTGGTCGGTGTGCGCCTTGCGCAAGCCGCCGTCGAACACGGTCTGCGCCAGCGCCGCGCCGAGCGACCACACGCGACTGGGCGTGTTGAAGAGCGTGGACAGGCTGGCAGCGCTGAAGCCGCCGCTGGCGCTGAGCACGATCTGCGGGAAGTACGCGGCCTTGGCCACGCCGATGTTGGCGTTGGCCGCCTGCACGCGGCGCTCGGCGCCGGCGATGTCGGGACGGCGTTCGAGCAATTCAGAAGGCAGGCCCGTGGGCGTGACCGGGAGCTGCACGCGCAATGCAGCGGCTGAAGAAAATGTTTCGGCCGTGGGCGCCTGCGACGCCGATTCGAGCGGCGGCAGCGAGAACGACGCAGGCGCCTGCCCCGTCAGCACCGCGATGGCGTGTTCGAGCAGGGCGCGCTGGGCGTCGAGGTCCACGGCCTGGGCCTGCGCCGTCTTGAGCTGGCTCTCAGCCAGTGCCACATCGGAGCGCAGCACGGTGCCGGCCGCGTACTGGTGCTGCGTGAGTTCGAGCGCCTTGGCATAGGCGGTGGTGGTACTGGCGTACAGGTCGCGCTGCAGGTCGATCACGCGGATCTGCAAATAGTCTTGCGCGAGCGTGGTCTGAATGCTGAGCCGCGCGCCTGCGAGGTCGTCGGCGCTGGCCTGCTCGCTCGCGCTGCCGGCCTCGACCGAGCGGCGCACCGCGCCCCAGATGTCGGGCTCCCAGCTTGCAGCGAGGCCGAGGGTGTCGGTAGTGCCTAGCTTGACGGTGCCGGTGCTGTTCGACTGCGCACGGGTGGCACCGGCGTTGATGCCGACGGTCGGGAAGAAGTTGGCGCGCGCCGCCGCTGTGATGGCCTGCGCCTCGCGGTACTGGGCCTCGGCGACGCGGATGTTCTGGTTGGCCGTGTTGGCCTGCACGATCAGCGCGCTGAGGGTGCTGTCGCCGTAGGCATCCCACCAGGGGTGGTTGGCGTCGATGGTCTGCGGGGCAGCGGTTTTCCAGGGGCCGCCGGTTTCCTTGTAGGCGACCGGCACGTCCATCTGCGGGCGGACGTAGTCGGGGCCGACAGCGCAGCCTGCGAGGACCATGACGGCCAGCGCGAGGACCGCGCGCGAGAGAGGAGGTACGTCGGGAAGAACCATGATGAGGGCACTCTAGGCACCCTCATCAAACCCCTCGCTGTCGGTTAACTGACAGTTCTGACAGTTTCAGGTTGTCAGCGCGGGGCGTCGCCCTTGCGGTACTCGGCGGTCAGCTCGTCGAGCTTCTGCTTGAGCGCCGGATCGAGCTTGTACTCGGCGGCAGCCAGCGTCGCGTCGAGCTGGTCGGGCCGGCTCGCGCCGAGCAGCGGCGCGGTGATCAGCGGATTCGCCATCACCCACGCCACGGCCAATGTCGCCAGCGGAACACCGGCCTCGTCCGCCAGCTTGTGCAGCTGCGTCACAGTGTTGAAGCTGCGCTCGTTCCAGTAGCGGTCCTGGTACATGTTGCCCGCGGTGCCGAGCGTGAAGCGGGTGTTCTCTTCCGGCTTCGCTCCCGGCTTGTACTTGCCGGTCAGCAGGCCGCCTGCCAGCGGGTTGTAGGGAATCACGCCCAGCCCTTCCTCGCCAACCAGCGGCAGCAGCTCGCGTTCGATCTCGCGGAACAGCAGGCTGTAGCGCGGCTGCACCGACACGTACCGCGTGAGCTTGTGCAGCTCGGCCTTGCCCAGCGCGCGCGCCAAGCGATAGGCCAGGAAGTTCGACACGCCGATGTAGCGCGCTCGCCCCGACTTCACGATGACGTCGAGCGCCTCCAGGCTTTCTTCGAGCGGCGTCTCGCGGTCGTCGCTGTGCAGCTGGTACAGATCGACGTGGTCGGTCTGCAGCCGCTTGAGCGAGGCGTCGATGGCGTCCAGCAGGTGCTTGCGCGACGCGCCCTGGTCCCAGCTGTTGGGGCCGACCTTGCCGACCGCCTTGGTGGCGACGACGAAACGGCGGCGGCCCGTGGGGCCCTGCTTCTGCAGCCAGCGGCCGATGATTTCTTCGGTGCGGCCGGTGGTTTCGACGGTGCCGCCGAGCGGGTACACGTCGGCGGTGTCGAGGAAGTTGATGCCGCCTTCGGCAGCCTTGTCGAGGATCTGGTGCGATACCGTCTCGTCGGTCTGCAGGCCGAAGGTCATGGTGCCGAGGGCGAGGCGGGACACGGTGAGGCCCGTGCGGCCGAGACGGGTGGTGGGAATGCTCATGGTGTTTTCGCTCTGCGAGGGTGAGGAAAGGGCGGCGGCCATCATAGACACGGCCGCGTAATCCTGCAGGCGAGTGGCCGTTTCAGGTGCTTTCGGCGTGCACGCCGGGCGCGCCGCGCTCGACCGAGAAGCAGGCCATGGGGCCGACCGGCGAATCGGCCGCCTTTTCGTCGTCCACCGCGCGGAACTCGACCGCGCAGCCGCGCGCGTCGAGCGTCATCAGCGCATAGCCGCGCTTGTCGGCCCGGCCGTAGCGCAGGTGCGGGTTCTTCGCGAGCATGTTCGCCACGCTGGCGGCGCCCGGCCCTTCGGAGGTAATGGCGCCGCCGACGAACTCGGTGGCCACCACCGGCCCTTGCTGCGCCTCGCGCCGCAGGTCGGCGGCCCAGAAGGCGTGCACGTCGCCGCTGACGACCAGCGCGTTGCCGCCGCGCGACTTGTGCGCGGCCAGGCCGTCGAGCAGGCGCGCGCGGGCCGCGACGTAACCGTCCCAGCCGTCCATCCAGTAGCCGTGCTCAGGGCCGCGCTTGCGGTCGGCCTCGGCGAGCAGCGTGGGCTGCGCGAGCACGGTCCAGCGCGCGGGTGGCGCGGCAAGCTCGCGCGCGAGCCATGCCTCCTGCGCCGCGCCGAAGAAGCTGCGCTCGGGGGCGAGCCGGTCAGGGCAATCGGCCAGCGGCGAGGCGCTGCGGCCCGCGAGGCAGGCGTGGTGCGAGCGGTACTGGCGCCCGTCGGTCAGCAGCACGTCGAGCATGCGACCGAAGCGATGGCGGCCGTAGATGGTGGCATCGGCGCCGCGCGGGCGCATGCTGGTGGGCACGGGCATGTGCTCGTACCAGGCCTGGTAGGCGGCCGCGCGGATCGCGAGGAACTGCGCGGGGTCGATGGTGCGTGGCGACACGTCATTGGTGTAGTCGTTGGCCACCTCGTGGTCGTCCCAGGTCACGAGCCAGGGGAAGGCGGCGTGTGCGGCCTGCAGCTGCGGGTCGGTCTTGTAGAGCGCGTAGCGGTCGCGGAACTGGGGCAGTTGCGTGGGGATGCCGCCCTCGTGACGCCGCACCTGATGCGAAGTACGGGAGCTCTCGTAGATGTAGTCGCCCAGGTGCACGACAAAGTCGAGCGGCTGCGCAGCCATGTCGCGGTAGGCGGCGTAGTAGCCCTGTTCGTAGTGCTGGCAGGACGCGAACGCGAAGCGCAGTGGTTGCGAGGCTTCGTCGGTGTCGGCAGGTGCGGTGCGCGTGCGGCCGACGGGGCTGCGCGCGCCGCCGGCCGTGAAGCGGTACCAGTACGGGCGGCCCGGCGACAGGCCTTGCACCTCGACGTGCACCGAATGCGCGAGTTCAGCCGTCGCGGTGGCCGCGCCCTTGGCCACGACGCGTCTGAAGCTGTCGTCGTCCGCGACCTCCCAGCGCACCTCGACCGGCGCATCGCCCATGCCGCCGCCTTGCAAGGGCTCGGGCGCCAGCCTCGTCCAGAGCACGAAGCCGTCGGGGCGTGGTGTGCCCGAGGCCACGCCCAGCGTGAACAACAACTCGCGCGACGCCGGTTGCGCATTCAGCCTGAGGAAGGGATGGCCCAGCGAAGCGGCCGCCAGCCCGCTGCACAGCAGGCGTCGGCGCGAGAGTTTTTCCACCGTCATCTACACGCGATATCTGCATTGATCATCCGCTGCAATGTCGTCCGGTTCACTCGCTCCTGTCAATCGGGAAGCCGGTCACGACCGGGGCTGCGCCGCCACCACGGTGACCCGCGCCGTCATGTACGGGTGCACCGAACAGACGTAGTCGTACACGCCCGGCTTGTCGAAGCTGCGGACGAAAGCCTTGCCGGGCAGCAGCAGGTCGATGCCCGTCGAGCCGTCCTTGAAGACCACGCCGTGCGGCGCGCCGTCGTCGTTCTGCCAGGTCACGCGCTCGCCGGCCTTGACGGTGATCTGCGCGGGCTCGAAGGCGAAGTTGCGGATAGCCACGTGGCTGGAGCCACCGGCGTGCGCGGCCTCGGTCGCCGCGACTCGCTGCACCGCGACCTTGCGCGGCGCATTGCCCACCGCCACCGTGTGCACCGGTCCGCCCGCGAGATCGACCACGCTGACATCGTTCGAGCCTTCGTTGCTGACCCACAGCTTCTTGCCGTCCGCCGACAGATCGAGCCAGTGCGGCTGCTTGCCCACGCCGATGCTGCGCACCGCAGCGCGCGTGGCCGGGTCGAACAGCATGACTTCGCCCGGGCCCTGCACTACCACCACGCCGCTGGCCATTCCGGCGAAGTGCTGGGCGATGTGCGGCGACACGCCCGTGGGAACCGGCGCGCTCCACTGGTTGGTGGCGGGGTCGAGCACCTGCACCGCGGGCACGCCGGCCAGCGTGAGGTAAAGCGCCTTGCCGTCGTGGCCGAACTCCAGGTCGCGCGGTGGCTTGTCGAGCGGGATCTCGGTGACCACGCTGCGGGTAGCCATGTCGATCACGACCAGCGCGAAATGGCCGGGCTCCTGCGACGCGACGTAGGCCTGACGCCCGTCGGGCCGGATGGCGATGGTGTGCGGCTTGGGCACCGGCACGGTGGCGCTCACGCCATGGGCCGTGGTGTCGACGAAGGCCACGCGGTCGTCGCCGTTGACGGCCACCAGCAGCCACTTGCCGTCCGCCGTCATGGCCAAACCTTGCGGGCCTTTGCCGACGTCGATGTTGCGCGCAACGCGGTCAGTTGAAGCGTCGATCTCGCTCACGGTCGAAGCACTGGAGCCGCTGACGAACACGCTTCGCCCGCCCGGCGCGACCATGATGCCGTCCGGCCCGGCCGCCACCGGCACGGTGGCGACGACGCGCTCGGTGCCGGTGTCGATCACGCTGACGGTGCTGTCCTTGAAGTTGCCGACGTAGGCCTTGGGCCCGGCGGCCAGGGCGGGAGCGGCCGAGGCGGCCAGGGCCGAGAGCAGTACGAGGATGCGTGCGAAACCGGGAATGGCGAGCATGGTGAAAACCTCCTGGGGAATTGAACGGAAGCAAGCAGAATCCGCACAGGGCATGACGCATGGCGTGCCCTGCTTATTCCACGTGGGTCGTTGAAAAAAGATGGAGAAGATGGAATAAGGCGCCAGGCCACTCCGTCATGCAGGAAGAAGGAGTCCATTGAGCCTGTTGACGACCGATCGCACACGCCAGTTCGAAGCCGCAGCGCTGCCGCATCTCGATGCGGCGTGGAATCTTGCGCGCTGGTTGTTGCGCGACGACCAACTGGCCGACGATGCGGTGCAGGAGGCGTACCTGCGTGCGTTCCGGTTTTTCGACGGGCTGCGCGGCGAGAGCGCGCGGCCATGGCTGCTGGGCATCGTGCGCAATGCCTGCTACGACTGGATGCGGCAGAACCGGCAGTTGGCAGATCAGGTCGAGTTCGACGAGATGCGCGACAGCGAGGCCGTGGAGGGCCACTCTTCAACGCAAGCAGGCGATCCGGCCCGGCAATGGGAGCAGCGCGCACAGGGCGAGCGCATCAATGCCGCCATCGACGCGCTGCCGCCGGTGTACCGTGAAGTGATCGTGCTGCGCGAACTCGAAGAGATGCGCTACGAGGACATCGCGCGCATCGCCGGCGTGCCGCTGGGCACGGTGATGTCGCGGCTGTCGCGCGCGCGGGCCTTGCTGCGCGACAGCCTGCGCGACGAACGGCCCGCTGGCGACGCTGGAGGAAAGATCCACCATGTCAATGTCTGAAGAAGAACTGGGAACGCTGATCCGGCGTCACGCGGTGCGGCACACGCCGCCGGATGGGCTGGCCGAGTGCATCGGACAGGCGGTGCGCACCGAAGCGGTGGTCGCACCCGCGCCAGTGCGGCCTCGCCGTAGCCTGTGGCAGGGCCTGGCGTGGTTCGGCACGGGCGCGGCGACGGCCTGGGGCCTTGCGCTGATGCTGCTCGCGACGCCGGTGCCGCCGAAGGACGCGCTCGCCGAGGCCGTCACCGCCAACCACGTGCGCTCGCTGATGGCCTCGCACCTGGCCGACGTGGCTTCGTCCGACCAGCACACGGTGAAGCCGTGGTTCGCCGGCAAACTCGACTTTTCACCGCCGGTGATCGACCTGGCTGCGGAAGGCTTTCCGTTGACTGGCGGGCGGCTCGACTACCTCGATGGGCGCACGGTTGCGGCACTGGTGTATCGCTCGGGGCCGCATGTGATCAATGTGTTCGTCTGGCCGGCGGCTGATGCGAAGGCACAGGGCCCTGTGTTCTCCACGCGCCAGGGCTACCAGCTGGCGCGCTGGGCCCAGGGCGGCATGCAGGCGTGGGCAGTGTCGGACCTGAATGCGGCGGAGCTTCGCCGCTTCGCGTCGCTGCTGCGCGAACGCGGCACGCCCGAGGGCGCGACGACCCTCAGCAAGTAACCGTTTCGGGCCGGCGCGCTTCGGCGCGCGCGCTCGCAATCGCCCAGCCGAACACGCCCATGCCCGCCAGCGCCAGCAAAGCGCCGACCCAGCCGGTCGAGGTCCAGCCCAGACCCGCGGCAATGGCCACGCCACCGAGCCACGCACCGAGCGCGTTGGCCATGTTGAAGGCCGAGTGGTTGAGCGCGGCGGCGAGCGTCTGCGCATCGCCGGCCACGTCCATCAGGCGGATCTGCAGCGCCGGGCCGATGGCGACGGTGGTGCCGATGAGGAACACGTTGAACGCCGCTGTAAAGACGTTGTGCGCCGCGAAGGTGAACATCGCGAGCACCAGCGCCGCATAGACCAGCAGTCCGCCGATAGTGCGCATGAGCGACTTGTCGGCCAGGCGCGACCCCACGAGGTTGCCGGTGACCATGCCCAGGCCGAACAGCGCCAGCACAAAGGGCACGCCGCCCATGGGCATGCCGGCCACTTCGATGAGCGTGGGCTTGATGTAGCTGAACACCGAGAACATGCCGCCGAAGCCGATGGCACCGATGCCGAGCGTGAACCACACCTGCTTGCGCTTGAGCGCGCCGAGTTCGCGCCACGGGCTGGCGCCTGCGGGCGCGGCGAGGTCGGGGATGTCGCGGCGCAGCAGCGCGATGGCCACCAGCGCGATCACTCCGACGAACACGAAGGCGGCACGCCAGCCGAAGATCTGGCCCAGCCACGCAGCGATGGGCACGCCGACCAGCGTGGCGCCGGTGAGCCCCAGCATGACGAGCCCCACGGCCCGCGCGCGGCGCCCCGGTGGCGCGAGCGTGGCGGCCACGAGCGCGGCCACGCCGAAGTAGGTGCCATGAGGCAGGCCTGTGGCAAAGCGCAGCAGGTTCAGCAGCAAATAGTTGGGGGCCGCCGCGCTGGCGAAGTTGCCGGCCGCGAACACGGCCATGAGCGCGATCAGCAGCGCGCGTCGGCGCCAGCCTGCGGCCAGCACAGCGAGCACGGGCGCGCCGATGACCACGCCAAGCGCGTAGGCGCTGATGACGTGGCCGGCCTGGGGAATGCTGACATCGATGTCCTTCGCCACCTCGGGCAGCAGGCCCATGATGACGAATTCGCCGGTGCCGATGGCAAAGCCGCCGACGCCGAGTGCGAGCACCGCGCGCAGGAAGTTGACGGGCGCGGCGGGAGAAGAAGAAACGGAAATGTCGGTGTCCGCGCTGTCCAGCGCGGGTGGGGAGGCGTTCAAGGCCAGGCTCCTGGGAAGGTGCCCGGCGGCCGCGGGCAGAAGCCGGATTTTAGGGTAAACCCTGAATTTCCGCCGATACGCAGTTGCCCAAGGCCTTGTACTGGCAGGGCTTCGAAGCCCTGCCCCAGGGGTTCAGATGGCGACGAGCTGCCGCACGCCCTGCGCTTCCATGTCCTTGCCGAGGCCGCGGGCAATGACTTCGCCGCGCTCCATCACGAGGTAGTCGTCGGCCAGTTCCTGGGCGAAGTCGTAGTACTGCTCGCACAGCACGATGGCCATGTCGCCGCGGTCGGCCAGCATGCGGATGACGCGGCCGATGTCCTTGATGATGCTGGGCTGGATGCCCTCGGTAGGCTCGTCGAGGATCAGCAGCTTGGGCTTGGGCGCAAGGGCCCGGGCGATCGCAAGCTGCTGCTGCTGCCCGCCGGAGAGGTCGCCACCTCTTCTGTTGATCATTTGCTTGAGCACGGGGAACAGGTCGAACAGCTCCGACGGAATGGGTGTGCTGCCGCTCTTGTAGGCCAGGCCCATGCGCAGGTTTTCTTCGACCGTGAGCCGCGCGAAGATCTCGCGGCCCTGCGGGACGAAGCCGATGCCGGCTCTTGCCCTGTCGTAAGGCGTGGCCTTGTGGATGGGCTTGCCTTCGAGTTCGATGCTGCCGCTCTTGATGGGCACCAGGCCCATGAGCGACTTCAGCAGCGTGGTCTTGCCTACGCCGTTGCGGCCCAGCAATACCGTGACCTTGCCGAGCGTTGCCTCGAAGCTCACGTCTCTGAGGATGTGGGAGCCGCCGTAGTACTGGTGGATGTTCTTGACTGTCAGCATGGGTTCGGTTCCTCAGCGGCCCAGATAGACCTCGATCACGCGTTCATCTGCCTGCACTTCGTCCAGCGTGCCTTGCGCCAGCACGGAGCCGTCGCACAGCACGGTGACGATCTCGGAGATGGTGCGGATGAAGCTCATGTCGTGCTCCACCACCATCAGCGAATGCTTGCCCTTGAGCGTGAGGAACAGCTCGGCGGTGCGAGCGGTTTCTTCATCGGTCATGCCTGCGACGGGCTCGTCGAGCAGCAGCAGCTTCGGGTCTTGCATCAGCAGCATGCCGATTTCGAGCCACTGCTTCTGGCCATGGCTCAGGTTGCCGGCCAGGCGCGACACGCTGTCGGCGAGGTGGATGGTTTCCAGCACCTCGGCCAGGCGGTCGCTTTGCGCCGAGTCGAGCCTGAAGAGCATCGAGGCGCGCACGCCCTTGTTGGTCTTCAGTGCGAGCTCGAGGTTCTCGAACACGGTCAGGTGCTCGAACACTGTCGGCTTCTGGAACTTGCGGCCGATGCCCAGTTGCGCGATGTCGGCTTCGCGGTGGCGCAGCAGGTCGATGGTGCTGCCGAAGAACACGGTGCCCGAATCGGGCCGGGTCTTGCCGGTGATGATGTCCATCATCGTGGTCTTGCCCGCGCCGTTGGGGCCGATGATGCAGCGCAGCTCGCCCGGCGCGATGTCGAGCGACAGCTTGTTGATGGCCTTGAAGCCGTCGAAGCTCACGCTGACGTCTTCGAGGTAGAGGATGCGGCCATGCGTGACGTCGACTTCGCCCGGCATGACGTGGCGGCCGAAGTCTGCGGCGCGGCCGCCCGATTCGGTGCTGCCGCTCGCGTAGTGAATGCCGCTGGCGCGTGCGGCGCGCTCGGCGCCGGCTTCCATCAGGTCGGGCGTCATGCGCGTGCTCCCTTCGCGTCCACGGGCAGCGAGGCAAGCGCATCGGGCTCGACGCCCTGCTCCACCGCAACCGAGCGCCGTGCAGCGTCCTGCACGGGCTCGGGCGACACCGGCTTCTTCTCCCTCGACACCCACTTGCGCACCAACCCTACGATGCCGTTCGGCAGGAACAGCGTGACAGCAATGAATAGGGCACCCAGGAAGTACAGCCAGTACTCGGGGTAGGCCACGGTGAGCCAGCTCTTCGCGCCATTGACGATGAAGGCGCCGATGATGGGGCCGATCAGCGTCGCGCGTCCGCCCACGGCGGCCCAGATGGCGATCTCGATGGAGTTGGCAGCGCTCATCTCGCCCGGGTTGATGATGCCGACCTGCGGCACGTACAGCGCGCCAGCCACGCCGCACATGATGGCGGAGATGACCCAGATGGTGAGCTTGTACGGCAGCGGGTTGTAGCCCGAGAACATCACGCGCGTTTCTGCATCGCGAATGGCCTGCAGCACGCGGCCGAATTTGCTGCCGATGAGCCACTTCGCGAACAGGAAGAAGCCCAGCAGCGTGGCGCCGGTGAGCGCGAACAGCGTCATGCGCATTTCCTGCGTGGCGATCGGAATGTTCAGAATGCGCTTGAAGTCCGTGAAGCCGTTGTTGCCGCCGAAGCCCGTCTCGTTGCGGAAGAACAGCAGCATGGCCGCGAACGTCATGGCCTGCGTGATGATCGAGAAGTACACGCCCTTGATGCGCGAGCGGAAGGCGAAGAAGCCGAACACGAAGGCGATGAGGCCCGGCACCGCCACGATCAGTATCAGCGTGGCGATGAAGCTGTCGCTGAAGGTCCAGTGCCATGGCAGCGTCTTCCAGTCGAGGAACACCATGAAGTCGGGCAGGTCGCTCTTGTAGTTGCCGTCGCGGCCGATCTGGCGCATGAGGTACATGCCCATCATGTAGCCGCCGAGCGCGAAGAACAGGCCATGGCCCAGCGAGAGGATGCCGGTGTAGCCCCAGATCAGGTCCATGGCCAGCGCGCAGATGGCGTAGCACATGATCTTGCCGACCAGCGCCACGGCGTAGTCGCTCATGTGCAGCGGGCTGTCGACCGGCACCCAGATGTTGAGCACGGGCGCCACGGCGCACACCACGATCAGCGCGACGAAGAAGGCCGTCCAGCCCTTGCCGCTCAGCAGCGGCCCCTTGGTTGGAAGTACGACCTTGCTCATGCCTCAGCGCTCCGGCCTTTCATTGCGAAGATGCCTTGTGGCCGCTTCTGGATGAAGATGATGATGAAGACAAGCACCGCGATCTTCGCGAGCACCGCGCCCGCCCAGCCTTCGATGAACTTGTTGAGAATGCCCAGCCCCAGCGCCGCGTACACGGTGCCCGCAAGCTGGCCGACGCCGCCCATCACGACCACCATGAAGCTGTCGACGATGTAGCTCTGGCCCAGGTCGGGGCCGACGTTGCCGATCTGGCTCAGCGCGCAGCCCGCAAGGCCCGCGATGCCGGAGCCGAGCGCGAAGGCGTAGGTGTCGATGCGCGCCGTGTTCACGCCCATGCACGAGGCGATCGGCCGGTTCTGCGTGACGCCGCGCACGAAGAGGCCAAGGCGCGTGCGGCCGATGAGCCATCCCATCGCAAGCAATACCAGCGCGGCGAAGATGATGATGCAGATGCGGTTCCACGGCAGCGTGACGTTGCTCAGCATGGTGAAGCCGCCGCTCATCCAGCCGGGGTTTTCGACGCCGACGTTCTGCGCGCCGAACAGCGTGCGCACGAGCTGCTGCAGCATCAGGCTGATGCCCCAGGTGGCGAGCAGCGTTTCGAGCGGGCGGCCGTACAGGAAGCGGATCACGCCGCGCTCCAGCACCGCACCCACGAGCGCCGACGCGAGGAACGAGACCGGAATGGCAGCCACGAGGTACAAGCCGAAGGCCGCCTCGGGCACGTACTTCTGGAAGATGCCCTGCATCACGTAGGTGGCGTAGGCGCCGATCATCATCAGCTCGCCGTGCGCCATGTTGATCACGCCCATCAGCCCGTAGGTGATGGCCAGGCCGAGCGCGGCCAGCAGCAGCACCGAGCCCAGGCTGATGCCGCTGAACACGGCGTTGATGCGGTCGCCCCAGACCAGCGCGCCGTCGATGCTGGCAATGGACGCGACGATGGCGGCCTTGACGTCCGCTTCGGTTTCGTCGGCCAGGCGCTGGTTGAGCAGCAGCTTGGTGTCGGGGTTGCGGTTGTTGCCCAGCTCCTTGGCGGCGATGAGGCGCTTGGCCTTGTCGGCGCTGTTGAGCATGCTGGCGGCGCGCACCAGCTCGAGCTGCGCCTTGATCTTGGGGTTGGTCTCGGCGGCCAGCGCCTTCTCGACCATGGGCACGCGCGATTCGTCGGGCTCCTTGAAGAGCGCTTGCGCGGCTTCGGCGCGCACCGCGTCGTCCTTGCTCGTGAGCTTGAGCGCGGCCTGCGCGGCATCGAGCGCACCGCGCATGAGGTTGTTGTTGACGACGTCTTCGGCGGTGTCGGGCACCTTCAGCTCGGCGCCGGTGACGGGGTCGTAGCCTTTGTCGTCCTTCATCACGAAGACCCTGTCTTCGGTGTACTTGACCGCGTCGTCGGACATGGCCTGGATGAAGGCGGCGGTCTTGTCATCGGCCGTGAGCACGGCCTTGTTGAGCGCGGCGATGCGGGCTTCGGATTCGCCGGAGGCGATGGCCCGGGCTTCGTCGGCGGTCAGCGCATGGGCGGCCGATGCCATGAGGAGCATGGCGGCGAGTGCGCAGTGAAGGGTTCGTCGAAGCATCATGAGTTTCGTGTTGCCCCCTCTCCCCTGGGGGAGAGGGTTGGGGTGAGGGCTTGCGGCCTTCCAACAAACGCGGCGGCCAGATCGACCGCCGTTGCCCTCACCCCCGCCCTCTCCCCGAGGGGAGAGGGAGCAAGGCAAGGGACCTGTCGAAGACTTACATCGACTTGCCAGCCGGGTAGTCAGGCTTCTTGTCGTTGCCTTCGATGTACGGGCTCCACGGCTTGGCCTTCACAGGACCCGGCGTCTTCCACACCACGTTGAACTGGCCATCGGCCTTGATCTCGCCGATGAACACGCTCTTGTGCAGGTGATGGTTCTTCTCGTCCATCTTCGAGACGATGCCCGAGGGCGCCGTGAAGGTCTGGCCGGCCATGGCGGCGATCACCTTGTCGGTGTCGGTCGACTTGGCCTTCTCGACCGCCTGCTTCCACATGTGGATGCCGATCCAGGTGGCTTCCATCGGATCGTTGGTGAGCGGCTTGTCCTTGTGGCCGGCGATGTTCTTGGCCTTGGCGTAGTCGCTCCACTGCTTGATGAACGCCGTGTTGGTCGGGTTCTTGATCGACATGAAGTAGTTCCATGCGGCCAGGTGGCCGACCAGCGGCTTGGTGTCCACGCCGCGCAGTTCTTCTTCACCCACCGAGAAAGCAACCACAGGCACATCCTTGGCCTTCAGGCCGGCGTTGCCGAGTTCCTTGTAGAAGGGCACGTTGGAGTCGCCGTTGATGGTCGACACCACTGCCGTCTTGCCGCCGGCCGAGAACTTCTTGATGTCGGCAACGATGGTCTGGTAGTCGCTGTGGCCGAAGGGGGTGTACTTCTCGTCGATGTCGGTGTCCTTCACGCCCTTGCTCTTGAGGTAGGCGCGCAGGATCTTGTTGGTGGTGCGGGGGTACACGTAGTCGGTGCCCAGCAGCACCCAGCGCTTGGCGCCGCCGCCTTCCTTGCTCATCAGGTAGTCGACGGCCGGAATGGCTTGCTGGTTGGGCGCAGCGCCCGTGTAGAACACGTTCTTCGAGAGCTCTTCACCCTCGTACTGCACCGGGTAGAACAGCAGGCCGTTCATTTCCTCGACCACCGGCAGCACCGACTTGCGCGACACCGAGGTCCAGCAGCCGAAGATCACCGAGACCTTGTCCTGGCCGAGCAGCTGCTTGGTCTTTTCGGCGAACAGGGGCCAGTTGGAGGCCGGGTCGACCACCACGGGCTCGAGCTGCTTGCCCAGCACGCCGCCCTTCTTGTTGATGTCGTCGATGGCCATCAGCACCGTGTCTTTCAGCACGGTTTCCGAAATGGCCATCGTGCCCGACAGCGAGTGCAGCACGCCGACCTTGATGGTGTCGGCAGCGAAAGCGGGCGCAGCAGAAATGCTGGCCAGCGCGACGGCGGCGGTGAGCGCCTTGAGTGTGAAACGACGTTGCATGTGGACTCCTGCTCCGGGTTGGTTGAACCTTGTCGCCAGCGCTTTGCTGGCGTGGGAGGGAGTCTGCGGAATGCACCAGGAAGGGGAAATACGCCGGGTGGCGTACACGGAAGGTATTCAGGCGGGTGGTGGCGGCGCGGGGTACTTCTGCGCGTTGACCAGCATCTTGCTTCTGGCCGCCTCGATCACGTCGATGCCGAGCTTGTCGGCGAGCTGCAGCAGGTAGAGAAAGACATCGGCGATCTCCGTGCCGATCTCGGCGCGCTTGTCGGCCGGCAGCGAGCGGCTCTGCGCTTCGGTGAGCCACTGGAAGTGTTCGAGCAGCTCGGCAGCCTCGACCGAGAGGGCCGAGGCGAGGTTCTTGGGGGAGTGGAACTGCTCCCAGTTGCGGGCTTGCGCGAAGTCGCGCAGCGCCTGAATCAGTTGTTGCAGATCGGTGACCATGTCGCTCCTGTTGTGCGGTCAGGAGTTTGGCACGGCCACCCTCCCTCAGGCCTACCGGCTCCCACGCCGATGGAGCACAGCCACCACCAGGGCCGACATCATCAGGTACAGCAGCGCGACACCGAACGCTCCCGAATAGCCGGCCATGTCCGTCGCCTCGCCCAGCCGCCCGTAGAAGAGGATGCCGATCAACGCCACGCCCAGCGCATTGCTCGCCTGCTGCACCATCGACAGCACGCCCGAGGCCACGCCCGCATGCTGCGGCGGCAGCCCGGCCAGCACGGTGGACACCAGCGGCGCCATCACCATGCCGAGCCCCGCGCCCTGCACCAGCAGCAGCGGCACCATCCACGCCACGACGTGCGAATGCCCGGCCCACCCGGCCACATTGACGAACTGCAGTGCATGCCCCGCGGCCAGCACCAGCGCACCGAGCGCGATGGGTGGCTTGCCGCCGAAGCGGCGTGCCAGGCGCGCGCCCGCCATCGACGTCGCGAAGAAGCCGACCGCCAGCGACGTGAAGACGATGCCCGAGGTGAGCGCATCGAGCGCCAGGCCTTGCTGCAGATATAGCGCAAGCACGAAGTACAGCGAGGCGTTGCCCACATAGAAGGCCAGCGTGGTGAACAGGCCTGTGACGAAGCGGCCATTGGCCAACAGCGCAGGTGCCACGAGCGGCGCACCGCCGCGTGCAGCGAGCCAGCGCTGTTGATATGCAAAGGCTGCGAGCAGCGGCAGCGCCGCCGCAAGGCACACCCAGCTCCACAGTGGCCAGCCCTGTTCGCGGCCTTCCACCAGCGGCAGCACCACGGCCACCGAACCCGCGGCCACCAGCAGCATGCCGGCCAGGTCGAGCTTGCTGTTGCCGCTGTTCGCCAGCGGCGGAATGACGCGCGGTGCAAGCATCAATGCCAGCAGGCCGATCGGCACGTTGATGAGGAAGCAACTGCGCCAGCCGAGACCCGCCAGGTCGGCGTGAATCAGCAAGCCGCCAACCAGTTGCCCGAGCGTGGCTCCGAGCCCCAGCGTGAGTCCGTACGCCGCAAAGGCACGCGCCCGGTCTTCGCCGGTGTAGGCCAGGCCGATCATCGCCAGCACCTGTGGCTGCAGCAGCGCGCCGGCCAGCCCCTGCAGCACGCGCGCCGCCACCAGCAGTTCGGCGTTCGGCGCAAAGCCGCAGGCGGCTGAAGCCAGCGTGAACAGCAGCAGGCCCAGCATGAACATGCGGCGGCGCCCGAACAGGTCGCCGAGCCGGCCGCCGGTGATCAGGCCCGCGGCGGTGGCCAGGCCATAGCCGGCCACCACCAGTTGCAGGGTGCCCGCGCTCGCCAGCAGCTCGCGCTGCATCGATGGCAGCGCGACGTTGACGATGAAGAAGTCCAGCACCACCAGGAAGGTGCCGCTGAGCATGACCCACAGGCCCAGCCGCCCGGGCTTCGTCGCGCCCGCGCTCTGACTGCCTGTGGAAGAAAGGGATGCTGCAGAAGCAACGATGTTTGACTGCGTCATGATGGGCTCGAGTGTTGGGAGCAAGCGATACGGCGGCAATGACCCCGGAGGTCATCGCCAGGGTTCAGACGGCGGGCGTCGGCAGGATGAACTGGTAGTCCGTGGCGATGCGGCCGTCTTCGGCCAGCACCAGGAACTCCAGCCCGACTGCGGCCACCGGGCCACCGGCGGCCGGGACCATGTGCCAATGGAACATCACCGCGTCGTGCAGGAACTGGGCGTCGCCCGCGGAGACGAAGCGGAAGCCGGCGTCGCGCACGTTCTTCTCGTGCGAGCCGGTAACGCGCTGCTGCAGCGCCTCGTAGCCCTTGGCCTGCAGCGTGCGCACGTAGTGCTCGCCGTCGGGCACCCAGAGGCTGGCGATGGCGGCGCGGCGGGCGTCGGCATCGGGTTCGTTCCAGACGGCGACGTAGCGGTCGGCGAGTTCGGCGAAATCGGTTCTGGCGTTCATGGTCTGCTCCTGCTGCTTCTTGCATGTGGGAAGAGTGAAGCCGCAGTTTCTGCCTCGCCACGTGGACAGTGAATGCCTGAAAAGCCGACAATCTTGTCCATTCGTCCACTGCCACAGGAGTCTTCATGGACCCGCTCGACGACGTCTTTGCCGCCATGCGCGTGCGCAGCGCCCTGTATGCCCGGCTCGAAGCCGGCGCGCCCTGGGGAGTGAGCCTGGCGGGCGGCGAGAGCGCGCGCTTCGGGCTGGTGGTGCGCGGCGGCTGCCTGCTGGAGATCGAGGGCATGGCACAGCCGGTGGCGCTGGCAGCAGGCGACTGCTATGTGCTGGCGCACGGCACGCCCTACATCCTGCGCGACCATCCGAACACGCCGACTGTGAGCTGCGCCTCGGTCGTGCGCGACCGCATCGGCGGACTGGTGGAGCTTGGCGGCACGGGCACGGCGGCCTCGGTGATCTGCGGCTGGTTCCACTTCGACCAGCGCGCTGCGCGGCCGCTGCTCGATCTGCTGCCGGTGCTGCTGCACGTGAAGATGGAGCAGGCCCGCGCCCTTGCGCTGCAAGGCACGCTGCAACTGCTGGCCATGGAAACCGGCGAGCCGGGCCTGGGCTCCAGCCTGCTGGTGAGCCGGCTGGCCGACATCGTGTTCGTGCAAGCCGTGCGCGCGCACGTCGCGGCCAACGGCGAATCGCAAACGGGCTGGCTGGCCGCGCTGGCCGACGCGCGCATTGGCCCGGCCCTGCGCGCGATGCACAAGGACATCGCGCGCGACTGGACGGTGGAGGCTCTTGCTTCCGTCGCGAGCCTGTCGCGCTCGGCCTTCGCGCAGCGTTTTCGCGAGCGGGTGGGACAGGCGCCGCTGGAGTACCTCACGCAGTGGCGCATGTTCAAGGCCGGCAACATGCTGGGGCAAGGCCACGCGGCCCTGGGCGCGATCGCCGGGGCGGTGGGCTACGAATCGGAGGCGGCGTTCAGCAAGGCCTTCAAGCGCGAGAAAGGGATGGCGCCCGGAGCGTGGCGGGTGGCGACGCGCGAAGGCGCTGTCGCTGCATAGCGGCCCTTTTTCTCTTCAGACCTTCTTCGAGCCTTCGGCTGCCTTGAACTGCGCGGCCGCAAAGGCCCAGGTCATGCGCGTCGCGTCGGGCCCCTCGGGGTCGCTGAACAGCAGCTTCGATGCGCCGCCGCTCCACGAATGGCCCAGCCCCGCGATCTCGCACAGCGTGACGAGCGTGCGGCCCTTGCGCTTGAAGTCGGTCACGCGGCTCGCACGGCGCTTGCCGCGCTGCATGTCGCGCGGCAGCCCGGGCTTCGCGCCCACCGCAGTTGCCCACACCGCGGCGCTGTTGACTGCATTGCTCGGCGCGACCACAGCGTCGGCATCGCCATGCAGCACCAGCATCGGCGGCAAAGTGGCGAAGACAGCCGCGGCGCCCATCGCCTTGCCGACCGCCGTGGAAGGCATCGGCGGCACGTTCTGCCCGCGCATCGCGCCGAGGGCCGTAGCCGGTGATTTCGCCGCGCCGGGCGCCACGCCCGAATGCATGACGACGGCGCGGAAGCGGTTGGGGTAGCGCGTGGCCAGCAAGGCTGCCATGCTCGCGCCAGCCGAGAGCCCCGCCAGCGCCACGCGATCGCGGTCCGCCGGGTAAAGCATGCAGGCCTGATCGATGGCGGCCATCAATGTCGCGGCTTCGGCGTCGGCCTTGCCGGAGCGGCGCTCGTACCAGTTCCAGCAGCCCTGCGGATGGGCGATCCGGTCTTGCTCGAGATAGAGCACCAGGAAGCGCTGGCGCACGGCCAGCGCGTTCATGCGCGTGCTCGCGGCAAAGTCGCGCCCGGTCTGCCCGCAGCCGTGCAGCATGACCATGAGCGGCAGCCGCTCGCCCGGCTTCAGCTGCAACCCGGCCGGCCGGAACAGGTGATAGCCGCGCGCACCGCCGGGGCCCATCGCCATGCCGCTGAGCCAGTCGCCCTTGCCGGGCGGCGGCTTGAGCCGCTTGGCGGTGGCGCGCTGGACCTGACCCGCGATGCGCTTGCTGTTGCTCAGCGTTGCCTTGGTGAGCGCGCGCAGGTTGCGCTCGTAGGCGCGGGCAAAGACAGAAGCGGTGGAAGAACGGGCCATGGCGCGCAGTGTGAACGCAAAGCGCCGACTGGCCTAACAACACCAAATAAGGGGCGGCCTTCCCGCCCCGGCGCGCATCAGTAGATTTCCGGAACGACCATGCTCGCGGGAACAGGCTGACGAAGGTAGTCGTCGTGCCGCACGCGCGCGGGCAACTCGACCGGCGGATGCGCCACTTCCTGGTACGGCATCTGGCCCAGCAGGTGGCTGATGCAGTTCAGCCGCGCCTTCTTCTTGTCGACCGCCTGCACCACCCACCACGGCGCCTCGGGGATGTGGGTGCGCTCCAGCATGATTTCCTTCGCCTTGGTGTATTCCTCCCAGCGGCGGCGGCTTTCGAGGTCCATCGGGCTGAGCTTCCACTGCTTGAGCGGATCGTGGATGCGACCGAGGAAGCGCATGTGCTGCTCGTCGTCGGTGATGGAGAACCAGTATTTGATGAGCTTGATGCCCGAGCGCACGAGCATCTTCTCGAACTCGGGCACGGTGCGGAAGAACTCTTCGTACTCTTCGTCGGTGCAGAAGCCCATCACGCGCTCGACGCCGGCGCGGTTGTACCAGCTGCGGTCGAACAGCACCATTTCGCCGGCTGCCGGCAGGTGCGCGGCATAGCGCTGAAAGTACCACTGCGTGCGTTCGCGGTCGTTGGGTGCCGGCAGCGCGGCCACGCGAGCCACGCGCGGATTCAGGCGCTGGGTGATGCGCTTGATGACGCCGCCCTTGCCCGCCGCGTCGCGGCCTTCGAACAGGATGACGACTTTCTGCTTGCTGTGCTGCACCCAGTCCTGCAGCTTGACGAGCTCGCCCTGCAGGCGGAACAGCTCCTTGAAGTAGGCCTGGCGGGCCGCCTTGTCGGCGGAGGTCGGCGTTGCCGAGGCGGGGTCGAGGCCGTCGATGTTGCGGTCTTCGATCTCCAGCTCGAGCTCTTCGTCGTAGCTGTCGATCAGGTCGCGGGCGATGCGTTGCATCAGGTCTTCGTGGTCGGGAAGTGCGCTCGTCAGCATGGTGGGGCAGAAGGAGTGAAAGGGCAGGAAAAAGCATGCTGCTCGCCTCATATGACGGCTGCGTGACGGTTTTGAGCCCGTTGACACGGAGTTGTCACACGCCGCGAACACCATCTGCAGCTATTCCAACACCCCAGAAACGCCCATGAACACGCTTGCAGCCCCGCATGCCGAGCTGCCGTCCGCGCCCGCCGCGCAACGGCCCAAACTCGATGCCAAGCCCGGTCCGCTCACGCTGATCACCTTCGTGGGTCTGCTGGCCGCCGGTCTGCTCTTCACCGCCTGGAGCCTGGTGGGCGATGTCACCTCGTCCGGAGCGCCCGTCACCACCTGGGTGCCCTACATGCTTCTTGGCGTGGCGCTACTGATTGCGCTGGGCTTCGAGTTCGTCAACGGCTTCCATGACACGGCCAACGCCGTGGCGACCGTCATCTATACCCATTCGCTGCCGCCCAACTTCGCTGTGGTGTGGTCAGGCTTCTTCAACTTCCTGGGCGTGCTGGTGTCCAGCGGCGCGGTGGCCTTCGGCATCATCGCGCTGCTGCCGGTGGAGCTCATTCTTCAAGTGGGTTCGGGCGCCGGCTTTGCGATGGTGTTCGCGCTGTTGATCGCCGCCATCATCTGGAACCTGGGCACGTGGTGGCTGGGGCTGCCGGCTTCTTCGTCGCATACGCTGATCGGCTCGATCATCGGCGTGGGCGTGGCCAATGCGCTGATGCACGGCCGCGACGGCACCAGCGGTGTCGACTGGGCGCAGGCCACCAAGGTGGGCTACTCGCTGCTGCTGTCGCCGATGGTCGGCTTCGGCTGCGCAGCCCTGCTGCTGCTGGCGCTGCGGGCCTTCGTGAAGAACCGCGCACTGTATGAAGAACCCAAGGGCGCCGAGCCACCGCCGTGGTGGATCCGCGGCCTGCTGATCCTGACCTGCACGGGCGTGTCGTTCGCGCACGGCTCCAACGACGGACAGAAGGGCATGGGGCTGATCATGCTGATCCTCGTGGGCACGGTGCCCATGGCCTATGCGCTGAACCGCGCGATGCCCGCCAACGAGACCGTCAAGTTCGTGGCCGTGGCCGAGATGGCGCAGAACGCGCTGAACCGCAGCGTGCCGACCTCGCTGCCCGCGCTGGAGCCCGCCGCGGCGCGCGACACGCTCTCCACTTATGTGCGCACCCGCGAGTTCAGTCCTTCGGTGGTGCCGGCGCTGGCCGCGACCGCCGGCAGCATCGGACGGCAGGTGCGCGAGCACGGCTCGCTGGCCGGCGTTCCCGCGGATGCCGTCGCCAACGTTCGCAATGACATGTACCTGGCCTCCGAAGCCATCCGCCACCTCGACAAGAGCGGCGCGGCCAAGTTCGACGACGAGACGAAGCTGCGCATCAACACGTTCCGCCAGGAGCTGGACAGCGCCACGCGCTTCATCCCGCTGTGGGTCAAGGTCGCGGTGGCCATCGCGCTGGGCCTGGGCACGATGATCGGCTGGAAGCGCATCGTGGTCACCGTGGGCGAGAAGATCGGCAAGACGCACCTGAGCTACGCACAAGGTGCCTCGGCCGAGGTGGTGGCGATGATCACTATCGGCGCGGCCGACATGTACGGGCTGCCCGTGTCGACCACGCACGTGCTGTCCTCCGGCGTGGCCGGCACCATGACAGCCAGCGGCTCGGGCCTGCAGATGTCCACGCTGCGCAACCTCGCGCTGGCCTGGGTGCTGACACTGCCGGTGGCAATGCTGCTGTCGGGGTCGCTCTACTGGTTGTTCACCCGTATTTTCTGATCACGCATCTTGTCGGCATTTCATGACCTCGCCTCCCAGTCTTACGGAGGCGACGAAGCCGGACTGATCTCCGGCTACCTGTTCGACGCCTCCGCACCCGAGCCCGCGCGGGTCATCGATTCCGCGCAGGCGGCGGCTTGGCTGGTCGAACAACGCGACAAGGGCGATGAAGGCAGCGGCGAAGAGAACCCCTCCTACGTCTGGCTGCACTTCAACCTGAGCCACGCGCATGCCGAGCGCTGGCTGGTGCGGCACGCGAACCTCCCGGACACCTTCTACGAGACGCTGCACGAAGGCCTGCCCTCCACGCGCATCGAACGCGCAGACGACTCGCTGATCGCCGTCATCAACGATGTGCACTTCGAGTTCAGCTTCGAGCCCTCGGACATCTCCACGCTGTGGATCAGCGTGGGCCCGCGCCTCGTGGTCACGGCGCGCACCAAGCCGCTGCGCTCGGTCGACACGCTGCGCACGGCCGTGAAGGCGGGCGACGCGCCGCGCTCGAGCACCGAGCTGCTCGAACACCTGCTACGCGCGCAGGCCGACGTGCTGGTGAAGATCGTGCGCGGCGTCACCTCGCGCATCGACCGCATCGAAGACGAACTGCTGGCCGGCCGCCTCGACCACAAGCGCGCGCGACTCGGCGTGTTGCGCCGGCTGCTGGTGCGGCTGCAGCGGCTGCTGGCGCCCGAGCCTGCCGCGCTGTTCCGCCTGCTGCAGGGGCCTCCCGCCTGGATGGCCGAGCCCGACGCACAGGCGCTGCGCGGCTCGACCGAGGAGTTCTCGGTGGTGCTGCGCGACATGCAGGCGCTGCAGGAGCGCATCAAGCTGCTGCAAGAAGAAATTGCCGCCAACGTGAACGAGGACAACAACCGCAGCCTGTTCGTGCTGACGGTGGTCACGGTGCTGGCGCTGCCGATCAACATCCTGGCCGGCCTGTTCGGCATGAACGTGGGCGGCATTCCGCTGGCCGACCACAAGCACGGCTTCTGGATCGTGGTGGCAATCGTCGCAAGCTTCACCGCGGTGGCGGCCTGGGCGGCTTTTCGCAAGAAGCGCTGAGCCGCATGCAGCGGCGCAGTAATGCTATTTATTTAATAGCATCTTGCGCAGCATCCATGCGCCCGCATCGATGTTCCAGACCCCATAGAATGCGAGGGTGTCCTCCATTCTCAATGCCGATCTTCACTGCCACTCCGTGGTCTCCGACGGCACACTGACGCCCGAAGAATTGGCCGCGCGCGCGGCTGCCAACGGGGTCGAACTCTGGGCCCTCACCGACCACGACGAGGTCGGCGGCCAGCACCGCGCCGCTGCGGCAGCGCGTGCAAACGGCATGCGCTACCTCACCGGCACCGAGATCTCGGTGACCTTCGCGGGCGAAACAGTGCACATCGTCGGCCTGGGCTTCGATGCCGACGACGCGTCCATGTCGCAAGGCCTCTACGACACACGCGGCGGCCGCGGCAAGCGCGCGCAGGAAATGTCCGAGGGGCTGGCCAAGGTCGGCATCCACGGTGCGTACGAAGGCGCGCTCAGGTTCGTCGGCAACCCCGAACTCATTTCGCGCACGCACTTCGCGCGCTTCCTCGTCGAGCAAGGCCACTGCCGCGACACGCCCGAGGTGTTCCGCAAGTTCCTCACCGAAGGCAAGCCCGGCTACGTGCCGCACCGCTGGGCCTCGCTGAAGGACGCTGTGCACTGGATCACCGCCGCCAAGGGCATGGCCGTGATCGCGCACCCAGGCCGCTACAAGTTCACGGCCAACGAGGAGTACGCGCTGTTCCTCGAATTCAAGGCGCATGGTGGCAAGGCGATCGAGGTCGTCACCGGCAGCCACACGCCGGCCGAATATGTCGAGTACGCCGACAAGGCGCTCGAGTTCGATTTCGCCGCCTCGCGCGGCAGCGATTTCCACAGCCCCGACGAGAGTCACTGCGATCTCGGCAAGCTGCCGCCGTTGCCCGGCGCGCTCACTCCTGTGTGGGAACTGCTCGGCGATCGCATCCAGCAGTGAGCCAGAACCCCGGGACCGGCATCGACAACGCGGCAACCGTTGCGCTGGCGAATGCGCGCCTCGCGGCGCAAAAGGCACGCGACACCGAATCGGGCCGCATCCTCGCGGGCATCGGCCTGGTGCTGGTGGCCGTGGCCTGCTTCGCCACGCTCGACACCGCAACCAAGGCCTCTACCGCAGGCGTGCCCATCCTCATGGGCGTGTGGTTCCGCTATGCATTCCAGGCCGTGGCCACCACGGCCGTGCTCCTGCCACTGCATGGCACGGCGCTGCTGCGCACGCGGCACCCGCGCTACCAGTTGCTGCGCGGTGCGCTGCTGCTGGTGTCGAGCACGCTGGCCTTCCTGAGCCTGCGCTACATGCCGCTGGCCGAGTTCACGTCGATCGTGCTGATCGCACCGCTGGTGATCACGCTGCTGGCCGCCACCACGCTCAAGGAATATGTGTCGCCGCTGCGCTGGGTACTGGTGGCGGGTGGCTTCATCGGCACGCTGGTCATCCTGCGGCCGGGCGGCGACGCATTCAGCTGGGCCATCCTGCTGCCGATCGGGCTGGTGCTGACCAATGCGTGGTTCCAGGTGCTCACGAGCAAGCTCGCGCAGACCGAGAACCCGCTCACGATGCATTTCTATACCGGCTGGGTCGGCGCGCTGATTGCATCGCTCGCAGTGCCCTTCGTGTGGACCGAGCTGGACTCATGGCATTGGTGGGCGCTGCTGTGCCTGATGGGTTTCATGGGCACGGTGGGTCACTTCATCCTGATCCTGGCCTACCAGCGCGCGCCGGCATCCACGCTCACGCCTTATCTTTATGCCCAGATCGCTTTTGCCATGCTCGGCGGCTGGCTCATCTTTTCCCAACTGCCCGACCGTTACTCGCTCATCGGCATGGCGATGATCGCGGTCTGCGGTGCGGCCGGCGCGTGGCTCACGGTGCGCGAGCGCCGCGTGCCTATCGAGCCCGCCGAATCCTGATCCGGAGTTTTTTCATGGCCCAGTACTTCGAAGTCCACCCCGAGAACCCGCAGCAGCGGCTGCTGAAGCAGGCCGTCACGCTGCTCGAGCGCGGCGAGATCATTGCGGTGCCCACCGACTCCAGCTATGCGCTGGCCTGCCACCTCGACGACAAGGACGCGGTCGACCAGTTGCGCCGCATCCGCCAGGTCGACGAGAAGCATCACCTCACGCTGCTGTGCCGCGACCTGAGCGAGCTGGCCAACTACGCACGCGTCGACAACAAACAATACCGCCTGTTGAAGGCGGCCACGCCCGGCCCCTACACATTCCTGCTCGAAGCCACCAAGGAAGTGCCGCGCCGCGTGAGCCATCCGCAGCGCAAGACCATCGGCCTGCGCGTGCCTGATCACAAGGTGCTGCTGGAGCTGCTGTCGCTGCACGGCGCACCGCTGCTGGCCACCACGCTGATCGCACCGGGCGAAACCGAGGCGTTGAACGACGCGCAGATCATCCGCGAGCGCTTCGAGAAGCAGATTGCTGGCGTCATCGATGCCGGTGCCTGCCCGTCGCAGCCAACCACGGTGGTCGACCTCACGCCCATGGGCACGGGCGACGAGCCGGTCGTGGTGCGCCAGGGGCGCGGTGCATTGGCTGTGCTTGGCCTCTGAAATCGGGGCTGAGAACCACTCCCGTCTGACACAATCGCCCAGTGGATATTTCAAGTCAGATTCAAACCGTCCTGATCCTGGCGCTGCCGGTGCTGTTCGCCATTACGGTGCCCGCCGTGGTCCGGGGCCGCGTGGCAAGCCACTTCGGCGATCAGACGGCAGCCATGATGGGCCGGCTCACACTAAACCCGATCAAGCACATCGATCCCATCGGCACGCTGCTGATCCCGCTGGTGCTGTACTTTGCGACCTCAGGTGCGTTGCTGTTTGGCTATGCCAAGCCGATTCCGTTCGATCCGAGCAACCTGCGCAATCCGAAGCGGGATCTGCTCTGGGTGTCGCTATCAGCGCCGGCCGCGAACTTCGTGATGGCACTCATATGGGCCATCCTCTTCGTTCTGCTACGCGCTGCGGGCATCGACGAACCTTTCTTCGTACAGATGGCGCAGGGTGGCGTGCTGGTCAACCTCGTGATGTGGGCCTTCAACCTGTTCCCCTTGCCACCGCTCGATGGCGGCCGCATCCTCGTCGGGTTGCTGCCGAATGGACCAGTGCCAAACTTTCTTGCGCGCATCGAGCCCTACGGCTTCTTCATCGTGATGGCGCTGGTGCTGGCCGGAGTCCTCGGCAAGCTCTGGCTGCAGCCGCTGATGGCTGCGGGCTACGCCATCATCAATACGTTCCTCATTCCGCTCGTGGCTTTGCTGCGCTAAGTTCCCTCTTCGTCCCATGGCTTCGTCTTCCCAAGCTCCCCTGCGCGTCCTGACCGGCATCACGCCGTCGGGCACGCCGCACCTCGGCAACTACGTCGGTTCGATCCGCCATTCGGTGCGGCAAAGCGTCGCGCCCGGTGTGCAGAGCTTCTTCTTCCTGGCCGACTACCACGCGCTCATCAAGGTGCAGGAGCCAGCACTCATCCAGCGCTCCACGCTAGAGATCGCCGCCAGCTGGCTGGCCTGCGGGCTCGACCCCGAGCGCGTCACCTTCTATCGCCAGTCGGACATCGTCGAGATCCCCGAGCTGACCTGGTTCCTCACCTGCGTCACCGGCAAGGGCGTGCTCAACCGCGCGCATGCATACAAAGCGCAGCTCGACAAGAACGTGGCCAAGGGCGAGGACCCCGACGCCGACGTGACGGCCGGCCTCTTCATGTACCCGGTGCTCATGGGCGCGGACATCCTGATGTTCAACGCCCACAAGGTGCCCGTGGGCCGCGACCAGGTGCAGCACATCGAGATGGCGCGCGACATGGCGCAGCGCTTCAACCACCTGTACGGCGATCACTTCACGCTGCCTGAGGCCGAGATCGACGACGCCGTTGCCACCCTGCCCGGCCTCGACGGCCGCAAGATGAGCAAGAGCTACGGCAACACGATCCCGCTGTTTGCGCCGCGCGCGCAGCTGCAAAAGCAGATCTCCAGCATCGTGACCGACTCGCGCGCCCCCGGCGAGCCGAAGGACACCGAGGGCTCGGCCCTGTTCCAGATCTACCAGGCCTTTGCCAGCGCCGAAGAAACCGAGTCGCTGCGCAAGGAGTACGCCAATGGCATTAGTTGGGGCGATGCCAAGCAGTTGCTGTTCGAGCGCATCGACCATGAAGTGGCGCCGCTGCGCGCGCGCTACGACGCGCTCATGAACGACCCGGCGCAGATCGAGCGCACGCTGCTCGTCGGCGCCGAGAAGGCTCAGGCGTTGTCGAAGCCATTCATGGCCAGCCTGCGCCACGCGGTCGGCCTGCGCAATCTCGCGGCCGGCAAGGACAAGGGCGCAGCCAAGGCGGCCAAGGTCGCGAAGCCAAGTTTCAAGCAGTACCGCGAAAAGGCGGACGGGCTTTTCTATTTCAAGCTGTTGGATGCGCGCGGCGAAACCCTGCTGCAAAGCCGTGGATTCACGTCGCCGCAGGAAGCGGGCCGTACCATCGCGATCTTGCAGACGCAGCGCGGCGAAGCATTGACCACGCTGGCCAGCCAGCTGGAACCCATCGACACAGAAGGAACACGCGCCGTCACCGAGGCGCTGGAGGCCCTGACGGAGGCAACACCCACAACAAGCGGGAGTTGATCCGGCAAAGCCCATCGGCTTATCCGCCGATGAGCAGGAAGAGAGAAGACGGTGCGATCACAAAGGAAGAAAACATGAGCATTTATGTCATCGACGACCACCCCCTGATGCGCGACGCGATCGTGATGGTCTTGCGGCGATTGCGTCCGGCCGAGAACATCGTCGAGCTCGAGCGCCTCGACAAGCTCGCGAGCTCGGTGCAGCAGCGTGGTGCGCCCACCCTCTTCTGCCTGGACCTGAAGCTCCCGGACACCAATGGCGTGTCGGGCGTGATCGCGGTCAAGCAGGTCTATCCGAACGTGCCCATTGCCGTGTATTCGGCGGCACCTTCCGCGGACATGGAGGACGCCTGCATCGAAGCGGGCGCGGACACCTATATCGAGAAGTCGGCCAGTTCCAACGAGCTGGCGGCTGCCTTGCGCGGCCTGCTGATGGCAGGCTCGGAAGATGAAGCCGACGAAATGCCAGCCGCCAACAGCGGCAAGCTGTCGAAGCGGCAGACGCAGCTGATCGCCATGCTCGACAAGGGCATGAGCAACCGCGACATCGCCACCGACCTGGAGATCAGCGAGCACACGGTGAAGGTGCACCTGTGGCGCCTGTTCCGCAGGCTCGGCGTGAAGAGCCGCACGCAGGCTCTGCACTACGCGCGCACCAACGGCTTGCTGTCGGGCTGATTCCCGCCGGCGAGCCTGACGACCTCCAGAACCGCGCCCTGTGCGCGGTTTTTTATGTGGCGCTCAGCCGCCCGACGCGCTCACGCGGGCTTGCGCTACCGCTTCATCGGCGTCGTGCAGCGCCACGCGGAACACGCTGCCGCTGCCCAGGCGCGAACGCACGCTGACGGGGTGGCCCAGCACGTGCGACAACCGCGCGACGATGGCAAGGCCCAGGCCAAAGCCGTCGGAGGTGCCGGCATGGTCCGCCACCTTGTAGAACTCCAGGAACACGTCGCGCAAGTGCTCGGGCGCGATGCCGATGCCGGTGTCCCACACTTCCACGCGCAGGCCGTCGCGTGTCTGCCGCGCGGCCAGCAGCACGCCGCCTTCGGCCGTGTACTTGATGGCGTTGGCCAGCAGGTTGCCGATCATGCGGCGCACGCGAATGGGGTCGGTCAGGAACGAGCCCTCGCACACGTGCACGCGGAAGTCCAGCCCACGGCTCTCGGCCACCGGGCGGTATTGCAGCTCGAGGTCGTGCAGCAGCTCGGGCACATCGACCCGCTCGACATGCAGGCGCACCTGGCCCGAGTCGATCCGCGCCAGGTCGAACATGGAGTCGAACAGCGCATTCACCGCATGCGTGGCGCGCACGATCTTCGGTGCGAGCTCCAGCACCAGCTCCGGCTCGTTGCGCAGCCAGTCGGCGTACAACGAAAGTGCCAGCACCGGCTGGCGCATGTCGTGCGCGGCGCTGGCCAGGAAACGGTTCTTCATGGCCACGGCCGACACCGCCGCCTGCCGCTGCTGGGTCAGCGACTTGATCAGGATGTGGTTGTGGAACAGCAGCTCCAGGCTGTTGCGCGCCGTCTCGTGAATGTGCCGCCCCGCCCGCAGCAGCAGGAACCAGTGAAGGATCGGCAGGATGGGCATCAGGTAGCCGTACTGGAACTGCGGATGGTGCAGCGCGATCGACGCCAGGCGGATCACCACCGCGCCCAGCATCGTGATGAACAGCGTGTTGACGTAGCGCTTGAGCAGCGGCGGATGCAGCGCCAGCCCGTTGAGCGGGAAGGTGCCCACGCCGGCCACGATGAGCCAGCTCATGAACTGGTTGACCTGCGGCGTGCGCTCGAAGAACAGCAGCACCGATAGCCCCCACACCACCGCGCTGGTGCTCCAGACGAAGCCGTAGCGCTCGGTGAACTGCTGCTGCGCCGCCGCGCTGCGCCCGGCATAGCGCACCGCATAGACCCGCGCGCCCCATGCGCGGCACGCGGTGGCGATGAGGCCGGCCACGAGCCATGTGAGCAGCTCCCACCGGGGCACGTAGGCCCAGTTCAGGCCGACCATCGCGGGCATGAGCGCGGCCGAGACAAAATACGAGCCCCGCGCGGAGCGCATCAGGCTGCGGATGAGCTCGCCGCGCACCCACGATTCGGCCTCGTCGGCCGAAGCCGGGGCGGGGGTCATGCTGGCGATAGACGCGTTGGCCATAAGAGCGGCGATCTTAACGGCCAGCCCGCAATTGTTTCCCGGGGTGACAATCGAAAACAACGCTCAACAATTCAAAGGCTAACCAGGAAGAATTCACTCGCATGCTGTCTCACGTCTACATCGGCGCGAACGACTTCGAGCGCGCCTTCTCCTTCTATTCGGCGCTCATGGGCGAGCTCGGCCTCAAGCTGAGGTTTCGCGATGACGGCAAGCCCTGGGCCGGTTGGCAAAGCCCTGATGCGCCCCGCCCGCTCTTCCTGGTGGGTACCCCGTACGACGACCAAGCCGCTTCGCCCGGCAACGGACAGATGGTGGCGCTGATGGCCGCCGACCGGGCCACGGTGGACCGCGCCCATGCCACCGCCCTCGCGCATGGCGGCGTGTGCGAAGGCCCGCCCGGCCTCAGGCCGCACTACCACCCGGACTACTATGGCGCCTACTTCCGCGATCCGGACGGAAACAAACTCTGCATCTGCTGCCACACACCAAACCCATGCTGAACAACCTGACCCCCTTCCTCATCCACTGGGCCATTACCGCCATCTCGCTGTGGGTGGCCAGCCACCTGTTTCGCGGACTCAAGTTCGACAGCACCGGCGCGCTGGTGGTCTCGGCGCTGCTGCTGGGCCTGGCCAACGCCGTCGTCAAGCCGCTGTTGATCGTGCTCACGCTGCCGCTGACGCTGGTGACCTTCGGGCTGTTCCTGCTGGTCATCAACGCGCTGATGATCCTGCTGGTGGCGGCATTGGTGAAGGGCTTCAAGGTGTCGGGCTTCTGGACCGCGCTGTTCGCAAGCATCTTCATCTCGCTGCTGAGCATCGCCATCGGCTCGTTCGTGACCAGCGACGACCCGGCCGAGAAGGTGCAGATGCCGCAAAGCGGCAACTGGCTCTGAACTGAGCGCGCGCGCCTGAGCACACGGCGCCATCCCATGTTTTGCGGAGAGACAACGCGCAAGGGCTGCCTATGATCCGCCTCACCCGGCATACAGACCGGTGAATGAGGAGCCCCCATGAAGATCGCCTTCACGTCGTGCATGAACTTCGAGTCCGGCCCCGGCGGCTACCAGCATGTCTGGGACCGCATTGCGCAGGAGCAGCCGGACTACCTGTTCCTGCTGGGCGACCAGATCTACATGGATTTCTTTCCCAAACTTGGCGAACCGTCCAAGTGGGACGCCGCCAAGTTCGCCGACGTGATGCGGGGAAAGTACGAAGCGCAATGGAACGTGCCGAATTTCAAGGCGCTGCGAACCGCGCTGCGCCAGCGGCAGGACAACGGCGGCGGCGTGTACGGCACCTGGGACGACCACGACTTTGCCTGGAACAACGCGCACGGCTCGGACGTCAAGGCGCCGGTGAAGCAGGAAACCCGCCGGCTGTTCACCAAATACATGGAGATCGAGCAGCTGCGCAACCCCGCGCACCTCGACCCCAAGACCGACGGCATCTACTACTCGGTGCCCCTGATGCACCAGCAGCAGCGCATCGGCAAGGCGATTTTTCTCGACACCCGCTGGTACAGCAAAGACCCCGGCGACGCGAGCCCGCTGCTCGGGCAGAAGCAGCTCGACTATCTCAAGCAGGAACTGGCCAACGAGCAAGGCTACGTGCTGATCTGCGCCGGCATGCCGATCCGCGCAACCGGCAACGGCTGGATGCGCTACCGCGACGACTACGCGAAATTCCGCGAAATCATCTACAAGCGCAACGTGATCTTCCTGACCGGCGACATCCACGAGAACGCGTTCCTGCCGCCAGCCGGCGAGACGAAGATGTTCGAGGTCGTCTCCTCCGGCGCCTTCGTCACCAAGTACTACTACACCGGCGAACGCGAGAACTTCGGCATCCTCGAATACTCGCCAGCGAGCACCGACATCAAGCTGTTCAACAAGCGCGGGCTCGAGAGGCACAACGTCATCGACAACACCACCTTCGTGCACAAGGAGATCCGATGAAGGCACCTGGGGTGCCTCTCGGCACCCTTGCGGCAGTTACTTGCCCCACACGGTCTTGTACTGCGTGCGATAGCCGTTGTCCGGGTCGAACACGTTCTTCGGCCCGCCGTCCTTGCCCACATTGCCCACCGTCACAAGGTGCACCTTGGGCACGTAGCCCGACCACTTCTCCTTGGCGAAGGCGCGGTTGAGTTCGTCCACGATCTGCCAGCCCTGCATGTTCAGCGGCTCCGGCACGGTACCGGCCTGGAAGCGCTGCGTGCGGATGCGCTGGTAGGCAGCCTCGGAGCCGTCGCCGGCCGACACGGCCTTGGGCGAACCGTCGCCCTTCTTGCCTGCCGCCGTGAGCGAGGGGCCCATGAAGTCGAAGTACAGGTCGTTGATGGCCAGCGAGTGCGTCCACTTGTCGCCGAAGCGCTGCAGCAGCGAGGTGGTGAGCTGCGGCATGCGGGTGGAGCTTTCGGCGATGGGGCTGTCCTCGAAGCTCAGCACGGTGCAGCCGCCGCACTTCTTGATGACAGCCTCCATGGCGCGCGCCTTGTACAGCGCAATGGCGTACTGCGAGTCGGTGAAGATCACCACGCCGGCCTTGCCGCCAGAATCGGCCACCACCCACGAGGCGGCGACGTCGGCCACGTCGTCGGTCACGGTGGTCACGTTGGCGTACAGGCCCGCCTTGTCGTTCGGGCCCGGCTGCTCGCCCGAGTGCCAGCCGACCAGCGGAATGCCCGACTTCGCGGCGCCCGCGAACGCAGCCTTCTGCTCGGTGGTGTCGAAGCCGCCGACCACGATGCCCGCGGGCTTGACGGCCAGCGCCTGATTGAGCGCGGCGGTGCGCCCGCTCACGGTGCCCTGCCCGTCGATGACGCGCACCGTCCAGCCGATGGCGCGGGCTGCTTCTTCCACGCCCTTGCTGACGCCGACGATGCCGCCGTTCTTCATGTCGCCCGCGACGAAGACGATGGTCTTTCCGGCGCTGGCCTTGGGGCCGGTGGTGGGGCCGTCCCACTTTTCCTTGGTCATGGTCGCGATCTCGACCTTCTTCTTCGCAGCATCGAGAAAGTCATCGGCCATGGCCTTGGGTGCCAGCGTGGCGGCGCACAGGGCCAGCACGGCAGCGGCGACGGTGCGTGCGGGAACACTCTTCTTCATGCTTGTCTCCAGTCGTTGTGATGAGCCGTCATTCCGACGGCGTTGAGGGAACGGGTTGCGCGTGATCGAGCTGCCGCTCGGCAATGCGCCGCTTGATCGAACGGTTGCGCCGCTGCTGCGCCCAGCCCGCGATGCCGATGGACACCAGCAGCGTCAGGCCGTTGAAAAGCGGCTCCACATAGAAGGCGCCGCCGAACTGCTGGATGCCCGAGATGCCGATGGCAAGAATCGCCACGCCAACCAGCGTGCCCCACACGTTCACGCGACCGGGCCGGATGGTGGTCGAACCAAGGAACGCACCCACCAGCGCAGGCAGCAGGAATTCGAGCCCCACGCTCGCCTGCCCGATCTGCAGCCGCGAAGCCAGCAGCACGCCCGCAAAGCCCGACAGCAGCCCCGACGCGACGAACGCGCCCATCACATGCCTGCGCACCGAAATGCCGTTGAGCTGCGCCGCCTTCGGGTTCGCGCCAATCACGTACAGCGCGCGGCCCAGCGGCGTGAACTCGGTGACGACCCACAGCGTGACGCTCACCGCAAGCACATAGAACGCGCCCACCGGCAGCCCCAGCAGGTTGCCGCCCGCGATGCCGACAAAACCGTCGGGCAACTCGCCCACCACCTGCCGCCCGCCGCTGTGCCACATGGCCACCGCGTAGATCACGGTGCCCGTACCCAGCGTGGCGATGAACGAATCGATCTGCGCCAGTTCGACCAGCAGTCCGTTGAGCACGCCGAACAGCGCCGCGCACGCCAGTACCACCAGCACTGCCGCCGGCCACGGCAGGCCGAGCTGCGTCTGCAGGCTGATCGCGAGGATGTGCCACAGCACAATGCCGTAGCCCACCGTGAGATCGATCTTGCCGGTGATCATCGGGATGGTCGCGGCCAGTGCCAGCAGTGCAATCACCGACTTGTCGGCCAGGATCGCGCGCAGGTTGAACAGCGTCGGAAAGGTGTCGGGCAGCAGCACCGAGAACAGCAGCGCCAGCGCCACCATCAGCACCACGAGCCCGTAGACCGGCATCGCGCGGCCGATGCTCTGCGCAAGGGAAATGGCCTCGCCGTCGAGGGACTTGTCGGGCTCCAGCGCCGTGGACCGGATGGAACTGCTCATGCGTGAATCTCCTCGCGCGTTGCCGCGCCTGCTGCCAATGCCAATAGCTTTTCGACCGTGATCGCGTCGCCCGTGAGTTCGGCCGCGATCAGGCCGTCGCGGAACACGAGCACGCGGGTACACACGGTCGCGATTTCCTCGAAGTCGGTGGAGACGACGATCAGCGCCGTGCCGGCCTCGGCGCGCTCACGCAGCACGCCGTAGATCTGCCGCTTGGCGCCAACGTCCACGCCTGCGGTGGGTTCTTCGAGCACTACCAGCGGCTTGTCCAGGTGGAACCAGCGCGCCAGCACCACCTTCTGCTGGTTGCCGCCGGAGAGCTGCTGCACTTCGGCGGACGGCGCGGGCGGATTGACGTCGAAGCGCCGGATGAGCGCGAGTGCCTGGTCGTTCTCCCGGCGCGGGCGGTCGAAGGCAAGGCCACGGTCGCCATGCAATGCGGCGTTGGGAAAGAGGTTCTCCAGCACGGTCATCGAACCGGCAAGGTTTTCTTCAAGGCGCTCGCCGGCAACGTAGGCCACGCCGGCGCGAATGGCGTCGGCGGAACACGTGAAGGCGCATGCGTTGCCGAGCAGTCGCATGCGGCCGGCCGACAGCGGCTCGCGGCCGAAGATCGCGCGGCTGATGGCCTCGTGGCCCGCGCCGCGCAGGCCGACGAGGCCCAGCACTTCGCCGCGGTGCACGGCGAGGCTCAACGGGCCGGCGTTGCCGCTGGCCGCGCCGTCGAGCTGCAGCACAGGCTCGCCGCTCCCGGGTTCAGGTGCCTTCGCCTTCTGCACCGAAGCCGACAGCGCCTTGCCCACGATCAGCCCGACGAGTTCGCCCTCGTTCGTCTGCGCCGTGTCCTTCACCGCCACCAGCTTGCCGTCGCGCATCACGGCCGCGCGGTCGGAAATGGCCATCACCTCGTCGAGCCGGTGCGACACGTACAGCATTGCCATGCCCTGCCGGCGCAATTCGCGCAGCACGCCGAACATGCGCTCCACGTCGCTCATCGGAAGGCTGGCCGAGGGCTCGTCGAGCACCAGCAGCCGCGCCTTCACTTCAAGCGCGCGGCCGATGGCCAGCAGCGACTTCTCGGCGCGCGTGAGCGAGAACACGCGGCGGCCTGGATCGATGTCGCAGCCCACGCGCGCCATCACGCGGCGCGCCGTGTCGTTCGCGGCGGACCAGTCGATGAGGCCGAAGCGGCGCGGATAACCGGTGCCCAGGCCCACGTTCTCGGCAACCGTCATCCATTCGACAAGGCCCAGGTCCTGGTGGATGAACGCAACCGGCTGCTCGCGCCGGTCGCTGCGCCGCCAGTCGGCTTGCGGTCGGCCGTCGAAAAGAATCTCGCCCTGGTCCGCGGGATAGATACCCGCGAGCAGCTTGATGAGCGTGGACTTGCCCGCACCGTTCTCGCCGAGCAGCGCGAGGATTTCTCCGGCGCGCACGTCGAGCGTGACGTTGTCGACCGCCTGCGTGCCGCCGAAGCGTTTGCTGATGCCCTGGAACTGCAGCAAGGCAGAAGCGGTGCTCATGCGCGCACCGCCCCGCGGGTGTTCAGGCGAATGCGGTAGAGCGATGTCGAGGCGCACACGAACAGCTCGTTGCCGTCATTGCCACCGAAGGTCAGGTTGCCCACCTTCTCCGGCACCGCAATGCGCGCCATGCGCGTGCCGTCAGGGTGATAGACCTGTACGCTGTCGGCGCTGCTCGTGTAGACGAAGCCGTGCACGTCGACGCGAAAGCCGTCCGCAAGCCCCGGGTTCACGACCGCGAACACGCGCGGGCTGGCAAGGTCCTGCCCGCCGATCACCTCGAAGGCGACGATATGGTGATGCCCCGAGCCGTCGGTGCGCAAGGCGGCCGATGTGTCGCTCACATAGAGGATGCTTTCGTCGGGCGAGAAGGCCAGCCCGTTGGGCTCTTCGACGAAATCGCTCACCGAGCGCAACGCGCCGCTTGCGGGGTCGAAGCGGAACACATGGTTGCGGCCCAGTTCGCTCTGGGCCTTGTGCCCTTCATGGTCGGACACGATGCCGTACGGCGGATCGGTGAACCAGATGCTGCCGTCGCGCTTCACGACGATGTCGTTGGGCGAGTTGAGCCGGCGGCCCTGATAGCGGTCGACCACCACCTCGTCATCCAGCGGCAGCAGGCCCGGGCCGAAGCGCGTGCGCACGATGGCGCGCTGGCCGTGCGAGCAATGCAGCAAAGCGCCGTCGGCCTCGCGGGTGTGGCCGTTGGTGAACTCCGCGCCCTCGCGCCACACGCTCATGCCGCCTTCGGCATGCCAGCGCAGCATGCGGTTGTTGGGAATGTCGCTCCACAGCACCGCGCCGTCTTCGCGCATCCACACCGGACCTTCGCTCCAGGCGGCACCGGTGCACAGGCGCTCGAGCGGACCGGCATCGCGGGCCACGGGGGCGAAACGGGAATCGAAGACTTCGATGGTCATGGCCACGGCGCTGGTTTCCCTGAACTTGGGGCTCGCAGTGTGGCACCGCAAAAGATACCGGTAACTTAGGCTTTTCCCGTACGCTGATTGCGCTATTTTTCATTCTTATAAAAGAATCAATCGCTGTATTCTTTACATACCTAAATCGGCGATTTACAGGTTATCGGTATCTGACCCCGCGTCGCATATCCTCGAACCCGCATTTCCGAGAGAGAAAGAAGCCCTTGCCTCCAAACAAAGCCACCGCTGCTGCCGCCCCCCTCACCCGCCCCGCGACGATGGCCGACGTGGCCGCGCGCGTCGGTGTGTCGAAGATGACGGTGTCGCGCGCGCTCAACCGCGGCGCGAGCAGCGACCGCGTGACCTCCGAGGCGCTGCGCCAACGCATCCTGCAGGCCTGCGAGGAAATGGGCTACGTCATCGACCAGACGGCACGCACCTTCTCCAGCAAGCGCTCGGGCTTCATCGCGGTGCTGATCCCGTCGCTCAACAACTCCAACTTCTCGGAAACCGCGCAGGGCATCACCGCGGCGGTGGAAGCACGCGGCCTGCAACTGCTGCTGGGCTACACCGACTACCGCGTGGAAACAGAAGAGCGCCTGCTGCGCGCCATGCTCGCGCGCCGGCCCGAAGGCGTGATCCTCACGGGCGGCTCGCACACGCCCGCCGCGCGCTCGATGCTGCAGGCCGCCGGCGTACCGGTGGTCGAGACCTGGGACCTGCCCGCCACACCCATCGAACACACGGTCGGCTTCTCGAACGCGCAGGCTGCGGCCGCGATGGTGCGCCACCTGCACGGCAAGGGCTACCGGCGAATCGCCTTCATCGGCGGCACATCGAACCGCGACACGCGCGGCGCGGACCGGCAGCGCGGCTATGCGGAGGCGATCCGCGAACTGGGTCTACCCGACGGCCGCGTCATCAGCTTCGGCCAGCCGCCGATCTCGATGGCGCAAGGCGGCGAGGCGGTGGTGCAGCTGGTGCGTCAGTGGCCCGACGTGGATGCGGTGATCTGCGTGTCAGACCTCTCGGCCTTCGGCGCGCTGATGGAATGCCAGCGCCGCGGCTGGAACGTGCCGGGCCGCATCGCGATTGCGGGCTTCGGTGACTTCGAAGTGGCGCGCGCCTGCCATCCGCGCATCACCACCGTGGCGGTGGATTGCGTGGGCATCGGCAAGGCGGCGGGCGAACTGCTGCTGCGTGTGATCGACGGTGCGCGCGAGGGGCATCGGCCGCCTGCGGAGACAGTGTTGATCCCGTTCCGCATCGAGCAGCGCGAAAGCTCCTAGGTACCGGGTTCTTCCAGGGTCAGCGCACGCCGGCAACCAGCCGCGCCTCGCTGCACAGCCGCGCGCCGAAGTCCTCGCAGCGCGCGTCGAACCCGTAGGCCGCCGCCCGGCGCAACGCGAAGGCCGTCACGTCGTGCAGGTAGGTGCGCTCCGGCTTGCGGCCGGCCGCGGTGCGGGCCTCGAAGTCGGCCTGAAAATCGCGCGCCCACTCCTCGTAGAGCCGGTAGCGGTCGCAACGGTTGCCGGGGCAGCCCGCCCGCGCCAGCGCCTGCGCGATGTCGACCAGCGGAACCGTGATGGGCATGTCGTGTCCTTCGCGCATGGCACGGGCTTCGTCAGAACTTGCCGAGCACGTTCAGGAACCACCCCTTGCTGCGGTAGCTCATGTCGGTGAGGTTGTCCGAGTAGTCAGTGAAGTTGTAGCCCACGCCCACCTTCAGGTTCTCGTTGACGTGGTAGTACGCGGCGGTGACCCAGCCGCTCTTGCGGTCCTTGAGTTCCTTGGCGCGCAGCGTGCGCCACTCGAGCATCCAGTCCCAGTTGCGCACCAGCTTCCAGTCGACGCGCAGCACGGCGAGTTCGGCCGAGCTCTTGAACCACGGCAACGAGTTGTCGCGGCTCGCGCGCAGCTCGCCGCGGCGCCAGGCGTACTTGCCGCCGATGGTCCAGCGCGGGTCGATGTCGTAGGTGGCGTCGATCGCGAACACGTGGCTGCGCTGCTGGTAGTCGATGCCGGTGGTCGACACGGTGCCCAGGCTCGAGTCGACACCGCCCGACACCACCTGCCCCGGCGACGACAGGTCGTACAGGTAGGTGTACTTGAAGAGCAGGTTGAGCCGGTCGTTCAGCGCCGGGCGCAGTGCGTAGCCGAGCATGGCTTCGGTGTACTTGGCGGCGGCCAGCGTGCCGGTGGTGCTGTCGCTGTCGGCCCAGTTGAACTTGCCGACCCAGCGCGCGTCGTCGTCCACCTTCCAGCTGAAGGAGTTCTTCACCAGCCAGCTGGTGCGCGTCTCGGCCGTGGTGCGGTCCTTGCGGTATTCGAGGCCGCCGCTGTACTTCATGCGCTCGCTCGAATAGCCGGTGGTGAAAGCCACGGCCTCGCGGCGCGTGGCACCCAGCGTCTCGGCGCCGATCCAGCCGTTTTCGAAGTTGACGCCGAAGGTCCAGCGCGTGTCGGGCGCGTACTGCACGCCGTAGGCATGCGTGAGGCCCGGCTGCGTGCCGGTGGCCTGGCGGTGCTCGGTGAACATGGTCAGGCCGTCGCCCACGCGGGAGCGCACGCCGGTCACGAGGCTGCCGCCGCGGCCGATGAGGTTCTCGTCGGTGCGGCCGGTGTCGGCCACGTAGGTCATGTAGAGGTTGGAGCGGTCGTCGTACTGGTAGTCGACGCCGGCCTTGCCGGCCAGTCCGCCGTCGCCGGTGGAGACCTCTCCGCGCAGCGCGAGCTTGTCGTTGACGCGGTAGCGCCCGCCGAAGCCCAGCCGGTCGTTCTCCAGCCGCGTGCCGGTGCGCCGCAGCGTCTTCTGCGCAAAACCGTAGGCGCTCCAGCGGTCGCTGCCGGTGTATTCGAGCTGCACGGCCGCATCGGCGCGCTCGCCCGACACCGCCTGCGTGGTCGGCAACGACGGGCTGGTGATGAGCGCGTCGCCGGTCTTGTCGTCGTAGCGCAGGCCGAGGCCGAGCTTCCACTCGGGCGACAGGGTCAGGGCGTACTGCGCGTCGAGCACGCTGCTGTTGTAGCCGTCGCGCTCGTCGCGGCGGTCGGCCTTCAGGCGCAGCTCGCCCGCTCCGCTCTGGCCCTTCTCGCCGAAGGGCACGGTGGCCTGCACGCCGGTCTGGCGCGTGGCGTTGCTCGCGTACTGGCCCGGTGCCGAGAAGCCGGCGTCGCGCGACTGTGCGTAGGCACTCACGCGCCCGCCGCCGCGGATGTCGAAGTCGCCCAGATCGGCCTGGCCTTCGAGGCGCCATGCGTTGGCATTGCCGGTGGGTCCGTTGCCCAGCGTGTTGCCGATGGCACCATTGCGCCCCGTAAAGCTGAAGCCGCCGTCCAGCGAGTCGAGCTGGCTGGTGCCGGGGCCCTTGCTGCGCGCGAACTCGCCCTTGAAGTAGGTGTTCTCGGTCTTGCGCAGCGTGATGTCGGCGCCGGCCAGGCGCTGGTCGCCGCCGATCTGGTCCTGCCTCGACGCGGTCACGCCCACGCCCACGTGGTCGTTGGCCCACCACGACACGCGGCCGCCCACGGCGAGCGTGTCGAGCGAGGAGGTCAGCGGCGTGTATTCGTAGTCCACCACCAGGTAGGTCGGCATGCCGGTGAAGCCGCCGGCGCGCACCAGCGAACCGTCGTCCGACAGACTGGGCAGCGGCGCCGACAGCAGCACGCGGCCCTGCAGGTAGTCGATCTCGTAGTCGGAACTCGGCACGAGCTGCGTGCGCTTGAGCACGAAGCCGGAGTCGCGGTCGCGGATCTCCAGCGTCACGCGTTCGGCGCCGCGCGTGATGTCCTGGTTGCGCAGGTAGTAGAGCGATCCGCCGGTGCCGCGGAATTCCTCGCGCGCGGCCAGCGTGCCGGGCTCGGCCGCGAAGGCGTCGACCTTCAGGCGCGCTTCGCCGAACGAAGTCGATTCCTCGCCCAGATAGCGGCCATGAAAGCCGTAGAGGCCGCGGCTCACGCGGGTGAGTTCGGTGTCGCCGAAGTTGAGCTTGAAGTTGCCCCACATGGCCTGCGAACGGCCATCGTCCACGCGCAGGTAGAAGCGGCCCTGCGTGGGCGCGTCCTCGATGGTGGTGGAGTCGTCGCCGAAGGTGCTCCACGAGTCCTCGGGGTCGAAACGGCGGAACAGCGAGGTCGGGTCCTTGCGGTCGAGGTTGCGGAACAGCTCCTTCAGCGGACGCTCTTCGGTGTCGACGCTGGCCGTGAGCGTCCACCGGTCGTTGAGCTGGCCCTTGGCGTAGCCGGCGATGCGGCCTTCGCTCCAGCCGCCACCGCCGTAGCGGTTCTTGTCGTTGGTCATGATCGCGGCCGGGCCGCTCACGCTGTTGCTGCCCACGGTGAGGTCGGCCTGGCCCACGAAGAACCAGTCGCTCGCGGGCAGTTCGAAGTCGCGGCGGTAGGCACGCGTGGCGCCCTGAGCGTCGGTAACGGCGATCTCGCCGGTCTGCACACGGCGCGGCACCAGCTGCTGGAACACGAAGCGGCCGCTCTCGTCCACCGGCACCGCGAAGCCGAGCGCGCGCACGCTCTCGCCGGGGCGAATGGCCGCGCCGCTGGCGGTAACGGTGCCGGCGCTCAACGGAATGTTGGCGATGGCGATGTTGTTCTGGCCGTAGCCACGCAGCAGCTCGCGCGTCGGGTCGGGCGGCGTGCCGGTCTCGGGCTTGTGACGCTGGGCCAGCGTGAGCGAAAGGTCGTCGGTTTCATCGAAGCGGCCCTGGCGGTCGTACACGCGCACGCGGTAGTACAGCTTGCCGCTCGCGCCTTCCGCGAGGCGGTTCAGCAAGCCTTCTGGCACCTGCCATTCGCCGCGCAATGCGGCGTCCAGCGGCACGGTTGCGACCAGGCGGCGCTGCATCACGTCGTTGGCGGTGAACACGCGCAGCTCCGCCTTGCTGGTGAACAGCAGGTAGTTGCTGTAGCCGGCAAAGCGCACGGTGTCGCCCGCCACCACGGTGGTGGGCCAGGCGCTGGCGCTCAGGCGGCGCGGCTGCGAGAGGTTGTCGTATTGCAGGCGCAGCTGGTTGCGCTCGAGCTGCACGTCGACGCAGCGCTGGCGATCGGCACTCGTCGTGCCTTCGGCGGACGGGAGCTTGCCGTCGGCGGACAGCAGCTGGCCGTCCACGCTCAGGCGCAGTGGCGCGTCGTCGGTGCCGAAGGCGGTGAAGGTGCGGCACACGCCGGGGTCGGCCGGTGCGGGTGACGGTGCCACGATTGCATCGCGCCAGTACACGCGCACTTCCACGCGCCTGTTGGCGGCCCAGTTGCCGGGGTCGGCGGCGGGAGTGGCCACGGGTGCGTCGGGGCCGCGCGAAGTTGCGGAGGCCGCGGCCTCCGGCAAGCCCAGGCGCTGCGTGAGGTAGCGACCGGCCTGCTGCGCGCGGGCCAGGCCCAGCGCGTGGTTGTCGGCGAAGCGCTCGCGCGACTTCGCGCTCAGGGGCTGCGTATCGGTGTGGCCGACGATCTCGAAGCGCAGGCCGTCGCGGCCCTTCACCTGGTCGGCGATGCGGTCGAGCTGCGCGCGGTCGGCGGGCAGCAGGCCGTCTGCACCGGAATCGAAATGCGGCGTGCTGGTGTCGCTGCGTTCGTTGGGCGATGCGGCCACGGCGGCCGTCGCCGCGCGGGGCTCGACCGCATCGCCGAGCACGAAGGTCGCCTTCGGCAGCTCGCGCTCGCTGCTGCGCGGCAGGCGGCGCGCACCGTCGATGTCCACGGCGCGCGGGTCGGCCGTGGCCTGGTCGAGCATGCGGCCGCGCACCGCGGTTTCCTGCGCGGCGGCCAGCCCCATGTTCAGGCAGGCGGCGGTCACGGCGCCTGCAAGGGCCATGCGCTTCGGAAGCGTCTTTCTTCTTCTCATGTCGGCTCGCTGGATCGGGTTCGGTGTCTGTGGGCGGGTCATGGCTTCGCCTCGTCCGAGGCGGCGGTGGCGGGCACCAGCTCGACCTCGATGTCCAGGTTGAAAAGCGGCGGCTCGTTGCGCCCGGCGCGTTGTTCGCCGAGCTGCTTCCAGCGCGCGAGCACCGCGGCCTTCACCGCGTCCGTGCGCTGGCGGCCCAGCGATGCGGGCTCGCCCTGCGCGGCCTTGTAGGCCAGCCGCAGCACTGCCGTCTTTTCGGCGAGCACGTTCACCGTGCGGTCGAGCTCGCCCGCGAAGCCGGCGCGCAGCGCGGCGGCGCCTTCGTCGAAGGCCGCACCCTGCAGCGCAAGCCGCACCACGCGGTGCACGGTGGCGCCGAAGTTGATCTTCAGCACCTTGCCGCGCGTGGCGCGCTCGGCTGCCGGGTTCTCGCTGGTGGTGCGATAGCCCGAGGGCAGCGTGCGCTCGTCGAGCTTGAGCACCAGGTTGCTGCCGGTGCCTTCCTTCGGAATGGCGGCGCAGGCGATGTGGTAGCGGCCTTCGGCGTCGGTGGTCGCGAGCACGCCGTTGACCGTTGCGATGCGCACGTTGGCCAGGCCCGGTTCGCCGTCGTCCTGGTAGCCGTTGGCGTTCTTGTCGTCGTAGACCTTGCCGATCACGTCGGTGCAGTCGAACAGCGCATCGGGCACCACGCGCACGGTGGCCGTGGCAAGGTTCGACAGCGTTCGGCCGCCCACGCCCTGCAGGGCGACGACCTGGTTGACGAACTCGCCCTCGCCCACGCCGACCCCCACGCCCGCGACCATCAGGTATTCCTTGGTCTCGTTGGGCGCGAAGTTCTGGCCGGGCACCACGACCTGGCGGCCGTTGATCTGCGGCACCACCGGCAGTGCCACGCCGCCGGGCATGGTGCGCACGGTGAGCGAGCCCTGGATGTAGCGGAAGCCCGGCGGCAGCGTGTCGACCACGGCCACGCCCGGCACGGGGTTGCCGCGCGTGTTGCGCGCCGTAATGCGGTACGGCAGCAGCTCGCCCTTCTTCACGGTGAGCTTCGATGTCGTCTTGCGCAGCTCGATGAGCGTGGCGTCCGACGGGTCGAGCGGGATGTTGTTGGCCACCACGTGCTGGCCGCCGCCACCCGGCATCTTGAACAGCAGGTAGTAGCCCGCGCCGGTGACCAGCGCCGCGCCCGGGCTCACCACGCAGGGGTTGGTCTGCGCGGGTGCCGGGCCGTTGGCCGGCGCCGCGCACGACTGCGTGCCCAGCGCGCCGGCCGCGGCCGGGTACATCGACGACGGCAGGTAGGCGCCCGGCGGCGTGATGGCCAGGCGGTAGTCGCCGGCCGGCGCGCCCGGCAGCAGGAAGAAGTCGTAGTAGCCGTTGGGGCCGGTCGTGTAGCTGTCGCGCCCGTCCAGCAGGTGCTGCGCGGGGTCGAAGCCGGGCGGGCCGACCAGGCGCACCACGGCGCCCGCCACCGGCGTGCCGCTGACGCTGTCGTACACCACGCCGCCCGGGTCGTACGGCAGGTCTTGCTTCTGCACGTTGGCGCCTGCGTTCACGCGCACCTTGATGGTGAAGCGCGGATCGCTCGCGGCGGGCGTGGGATACGGTCCGCTCGCGCCGTTCTGCGACGCGTCGGTCGGCCACACGCCGCCCACGACGCGGCCGTCAGGCGCGCGGAAGCGCACGCGGTATTCGCCGGGCACGAGGTCGCCGAAGCGGTAGCTGCCGTTGGCGCTCGTGGTCACGGTGTAGAGCACGGTGGCCGCGGTTTCCGCGCAGGCGTTGCCGCCGTCGGCGCAGCGCAGCAGCTCGACCGTCCAGCCTTCGCCCTGGCCCTCGCCCGACTCGCGGGTGCGGTTGTGGTTCTGGTCGAACCACACGGTGCCTGTGAGCGAGGCGGGCTGGTTGCTGTGCTCGTTGAAGTCGTAGCCGGTGCCGTGGGCGTCCAGGCCGGTGAAGTTCACGCGGATCTGGTTCGGTCCCTGCGCGGTGCCGCCCAGCGTGCCGGGCACGGCAATGCCTTCGTCGTAGCCGGTGGGCTGCGTCTCGGTGACGGTGTAGCCGCCGCTGCCGGGCAAGGGCAGGCCGGGCAGTTCGTAGCGGCCGTTGGCGTCGGTGACGGCGGTGCGCGTCACCGGCTGGCCCGCGGCATCGGTGCCGGTGAGCGTGATGGTCACGCCCGGGATCGGCAAGTCCTGCGGTTCGCGCGTGCCGTTGCGGTTGGCGTCGTTGTAGACGGTGCCCGCCAGCGATGCGCCGCGTTCGCCGAAGTTGTAGTTGTCGCCGTTGCCGCCGCGGTACGCAATGGCGCCGATGACGTCGTTGCCCAGCGTGCCGCTGGCCGTGCCCTCGAGCGTGCCCACGGCGTCGAGGCCGTCGGCATACGTCACGGGCTGCGTCTCGCGGATGGTGTAGCCCGCGGCGTCGGCCGGCAGCAGGCCGGTGAAGACGTAGCGGCCGCTGGCATCGGTGACCACGGTGGCGTTCACCGCCAGGCCGCTGGCCGAGCGGCCGGTGAGCGTGAGCGTCACGCCGGCAATGCCGACCTCGGTGGGCTGGCGAACGCCGTCGTTGTTGGTGTCGACGTACACCCAGCCGGCAATCTGGCCGCCGCGCTCGCCGAAGTTGTAGTCGACGCCCACGTCTTCCGACACCAGCACGAGGCCGCCGAAGCGGTCGTTGGTGCCGCCGGGGTTGACGGTGCCGCGCGCGGCGCCGCCCACAGTGCCGAGCGACTCGGGGCCGTCGGCCACGCCGGCGGGTTGGGTCTCGTCGATCTGGTAGGTGCCGGGCGTCAGCGTGTCGACCAGGTAGCGGCCGTCTGCAGCGGTCTGCACCGTGCGGTCGACGGCGTTGCCCTGGAAGTCAGTGCCGGTCACCCGGATGGTGGTGCCGGCGATGCCGGGCTCGCCGCTGTCCTTGGTGCCGTTGGACGGCGCCACGTCGGCATACACGTAGCCCGAGAGGCTCGCGGGCTTCACCGCCGAGAAGTTGTTGCCGGCCGAGCCCGAGCCCGCGGCGCCAAGCACGATGTTCTGGATGACGTTGGCCGTCGAGCCGTTGGGGCCGTTGGTCACGCCGGTGCCGCCGGTCGGCACGGCGCCGGGCGTGCTGCCCGCGCCGCTGACGTTGCCGGCGCGCGTAATGCCGGGCAGGTAGCCCGTGGGCCGCGTCTCGGTCACGGTGTAGCTGCCGGGCGCGAGGTTCGGAAAGCTGTAGTCGCCGCTGGCGTCGGTGGTGGTGGTGCGCGACACCGTCTGGCCGTTGACGTCGGTGCCCGTGAGCGTGATCGTCACGCCCGCCAGGCCCGGCTCGGTGGCCGGCGCGCCCTGCGCGCCGCTGCCGTCGCGGTCGTAGTACACGCGGCCCGAGATGCCGCCGGGCAGCAGCTCGCCGAACCAGTATTCGCCCTGCGTGGTCGGCACGCTGGTGCCCGAGACGGTCACGCCGGTGATGACGTTGCCGCCGCCTTGCGGCGTGCCGGGTTGGCCGTTGTTGTTGGCCTTGCCCGGCGCGTAGTTGGCCGGCTGCGTCTCGGTGATGGTGTAGCCGCCCGCGCCCGACGGGGGCACGTTGCGGAACTCGTAGCTGCCGACCGTGCCGGTGGGCACGGCCAGGATGTTCACCGCGTTGCCCGCGGCGTCGGTGCCCGTGAGGCGCAGCTCGACGTTCGGGATGCCGGTGTCGCCGGCCTGCGGCACGCCGTCGTTGTTGGCGTCGACGAACACGCGCGTCGTGATGCGGGTGAGCAGCTCGCCGAAGTCGTAGCCGGTACCCGTGACGTTGGAGCGCAGCGCGATCGCGCTCACCACGTCGTTGCCCGCGGTGCCGCCGGCGGTGCCGGCCGCGTCGCTGCCGTCGGCGAAGGCTGCGGGCTGTGTTTCAGTCAGCGTGTAGCTGCCGGGCGTGAGGTTGTTGAAGGCATAGTTGCCGGTGGTCACGGCCGTGGTGGTTGTCAGCGACACCGGGTTGCCGAACATGTCGGTGCCGGTGAGCGTGACGGTCACGCCGGCGATGCCGGGGTCGCCCGCGCTGGCGGCGTTGTTGTAGTCGGCGTCCTGGTAGACGCGGCCGGCCAGGCTGGATGCGCGTACCTCGCCGAAGTTGTTGGCCGTGGAAGCGCCGCCCGTGCCGAGCACGATGTTGTCGATGCGGTTGGCATTGGAGCCGTTCGGGCCGTTGCTGGTGCCGGGCGGGACCGTGCCTACCGTGCTGCCCACGCCGCTGACGGTGCCCGCGCGCGTGATGCCGGGCTGGTAGGCCGCTGGCTGGTCTTCCACCACGCTGTAGGTGCCCGCCGGCACGGTGAAGCCCCAGTTGCCGTTGGCGTCGGTGGTGGTGGTCATGACGACCGCGTTGCCCGAGCTGTCGGTGCCGCTCAGGCGCATGGTCACGCCGGCGATGCCGGGCTCGCCGCCGTCGATCAGGCCGTTGCCGTTCAGGTCTTCGTACACGCGGCCGGACAGCGCGCTGTTCTGCACCGTGATCTGGCCGTCGTTGAAGTTGTTGCCGGCGTCCGGATCGGCACCGCCGTTGGTGTCGCCCGAGCCGGTAGTGACGATGTGCGCGCGGTTCGTGAGCACGGTGCCGTTGGCTGGCGCGGCGCCGCTGAAGCGCACCGGAATGCGCACGGTGGCCGTGCCGTTGGCCGGCATCGAGGTGATGGCGCAACTCACGGCCGTGCCGCCGGCAACGCCGGTGCAGGTGGGCGCGGCGGGCGTGAAGGCGCCGCTCGTGACGGTGAACACCGGCGTGCCCGTCAGCACCAGCGGCGCGGGCAGCGTGTCGGTGAAGCTGGTGGTCTCGGCGCTGTCGGGGCCGTTGTTGCGCAGCTGCACGAGCCAGTCGAAGGTCTGGGCCGACGACACGGTGGCCAGCGGCGTGGCGGTGCCGGTCGTGACGGCGGCCTTGGAGACCACCTGCACGTCGGCCTTGAAGCGGAAGGTGGTGTTCTCGGCCACCGCGTTGTTGCCCTGCACGGTGTCGAAGGCGTTGCGCGTGGCGTCGAAGAAGTCGACCTTCGCGTTGTTCTGGAAGGTGCCGCGCGACGTGCCCCTGAGCACCACGCGGAACTGCAGCGAACTGAGCTCGCCGGTAGACGTGGGGCCCGTGCCGCCCAGCGTCGGGATGGTGAACACGATCTGCCCGCCGGCCGAGCCGATGGCTGCGCCGCCGGCCAGCGCGAAGCTGGTGCCCGTCGGGGCATTCGACGGAATACTCACCGACACCAGCGTGGGCGGTGTCTCGCCGCCTGGGCCGGGCAGCGGCAGCGTGTCGATCAGGCGCACGTCTTCCGCCGTCGACGCGCTGTTGTTCGACACGGTGATGGTGTAGCCCACGTCGTCGCCCACGTTCACCGGGTCGGCATCGTCGCGCTTGGTCACGACCAGGTCGTACACCGGCGCGGTGACGGTCGCGGGCACGGCGGCGTCGTTGTTGGTGCTGAGCAGCTCGGGTGTGTCGGTGGCAACGTGCGCGCCGTTGGTCACCGCGGTGCCGTTGAGCGCGTACAGCGGCCGCACGCGCACCGTGACGGTCTGCTGCACGTTGCGGTTGAGCGAGCTCCAGCTGCACACGAGCTGGTTGTTGGTGGTGCCGGTGCCCGTGGGCTGCGTGGTGACCGGTGTCGTACCGCAAGTGCCTCCGCCGGAGGCGACGGCCGTGAGGAACATCAGGTTGGCCGGCAACGTGTCGGTCACGCTCACGGCGTATGCACGGCTCAGGCTGTCCGGTACGTTCCGGTTGACGACGGTCAGTGTGTAGGTGAGCAGCTGGCCGACCGGCACCGAGGCCGGGCTGGCCGACTTGGTGACCGTCACGTCGCTGCGCGCCACGAGGTAGGCAATGGTGCTGCCGTCGTTGTTGGCCAGGTTCGGGTCGGCCGGCGTGACCGCCAGCGCGTTCGCCGTGTTGTTGATCTCGAAGCCGTGGTCGGTGGCCGAGCGGCCGTCGCCGTAGTGCGACGCGACGACGCGTATCACCGGGCACAGCGGCAGCGCGCTGACGGCGTCGGTGCTCGCGCGGCAGACCGGCAGGGTCGACAGCGTGCAGTTGGAAAGCGATGCCTGGCCGAAGCCGCCGCCGTTGGCCGGCAGCGCGCAGGTGCCGGCGAAGGTGCCGCCGTTGGCGGTCTGCGTGACGTTGCCGGCGCCGATCACCTGCGCGAAGGCGTCAGTGACGACCACGTTCTGCGCTTCGGAAGGACCGGTGTTGACCACCTCGATTTCCCAGGTGACGGGCTGGCCCGCGATCTGGCGGTTGCCGGCGCTGTCGCCGATGCCCACCACGCGCTTGAGCACTTTCACGTCAGCGGCGGTGGCGACGTCGTCCACGCCGGTGCCGAGGTTCACGCAGTCGTTGCCGGTGTTGGCGTCCGGGTCGGTGCCGAGCGTGGGCGCGCTCGCGGGCAACGCCACGTTCACGCACATCCTGTTGACGATCTGGCCGCCGCCCGACGGCAGCGCCGGGATGGTGGCGTTCACGATGATGTAGCCGCCGTTGCGCGCGCTGGCACCGTTCGACAGGTCGACATCGATGTCGGCGGCGAGCGTGCGCGTGCAGGTCACGGTCGCGGGGCCGGGCACCGGCGTGGCGGGCGTCGGGACGACGGTGGTGCCGCCCTGGGTCACCGTGCAGGTGTAGCCGTCGCGCTGCGTGACGCTGTTGATCTGCACGCCGGCCGGCAGGTCGTCCACCAGCTGGATGGTGCTGCCCGCCAGCAGGCGCGTGCTGCCGAGGTTGGTGCTGCCGACCTGGTAGTCGAAGGCCTGGCCCAGCGGCACGTTGTTCTGCGGCCAGCCGCGTCGCTTGTCGGCGCGGAAGTCGGTGGCGGAGACCGCCACGTCGGCGGGCACGCTGCCCGTGGCGGAGTTGGCGATGGGCCCGGTCGCGCTCACGGTGGCCTGGTTGACGACGCCGGTGCCGGCAGACGAGGCGATCACAGGGATGAGGATGTCGCCGAGCGCCACGTTGGCGCCGCCGGTGCCGCCGATGTCGGTGCGCGTGCAGCTGACCGTCTGGCCGGCGACCGAGCAGGTCCAGCCGCCGCCCGCGGAGAACGGCTGGATCGTGAAGTTGGCCGGCAGCGTGTCGCTCAGCGTGACGCCCGTGGGAGCGGTGCCGCTGAAGCTCGGGCTCAGGCGGAAGTTGAAGCGCTGCCCCACCAGCAGCTGGCCGCCGTCATGGCTCTTGGCGAGCGCGAGCACGTAGCCCGCCGTCACGGTGGTGTTGGCGGTGGCGCTGTTGTTGGTGGAAACGCCATCGCCGATCGAACCCGCCGGCACCACGGCCGGCTGGTGCGTGATGGTGGAGCCCGCGCCCGCGGTGACCACGCCGTTGACGGTGAAGGTGCGCGTGTTGCTGCCCGGGGTGGCCGGCGTGGCCGGCACGTTGCAGGTCAGCAGGCTGCCGCTGATCGAGCAGCCTGAGGGCAGGCCGGAGCCCGAGACCGACAACCCCGTGGGAATGGAATAGGTCAGCGTCGAGCCCGAGCTGGTGTCGGGGCCGTTGTTGGTGAGCGTGAAGACGATCGGCACCGTGCTGCCGCTCGGCGCGGTGGCCGGTGCGCTGATGGCCACCGACACGTCGGCGCCCTGGTTCACCGTGATGATCTTGGTTTCGCTCGAGCTGCCCCCGCTGATCGCGGCGGTGACGCTCAGCGTGCCCTGGACGGTGGTGCGCAGCAGTACCTGGAAATCGCGCAACTCGTTCGCACCCAACGTGATGCCCGAGCAGGTCAGCGTGCCCGGGCCGGCTGCGCCCACCGCGACGCCGGACGAGCAGCTGCCCACAGGAACCGCGCCGGTGCCCATGTAGATGGTGTTCGCGGGGATCGTGTAGGTGAAGGAGGCGCCCGGCGCGCCGATCGGCAGGCTGTCGGTCTCGGCGATGGTGATGGTGCTGGTCACCGTGCCGCCAGCGGGAAGGATGTCGGGCGAATGAACAAGGCTCGACACCTGCGGCACGGCATGCGCGGCCGCGGCGAACAGCAGCCCCGCCAGAGGCGCTGCCACGCGCGTCAGGCAGCGGCGCAAGCGCGCTGCGTTGGAAGGCACGTCGCGACGCGCCGACGCGTGCGACAGATTCGTTGGGGTCCTGAACATCCCGTCCCTCGTGATTGCTCTGATGGACCGGGCACCGTTTCTTTTGTCGCCGCTCGATGCGGCGGGGTGCTCCGGAAAGGGCGCGATTCTTGGACCCCACTCGCCGGTGCACTTTTGGCATTCAGGACAAAAGCTTTGCCGTTAATGACATTTGTTTACGAATGCAACATAATGTGAACTAAATCACACAGCGTTTCGGCGACGCACTCCTACGCTCGACGTCCATGTCTTACTGGTCGACCACGCCACCCCGGCGCGCGCACATCCTCGTCATCGACGACAACGTCGAAGAACTGCAGTTGCTGCTGGGAGTACTGCGCGAAGCCGGGCACCGCATCAGCCTGGCGTTCAACGCGCTGGAGGGCTACCGCAGGGCCACGGCGCTGCAGCCCGACCTGATACTGCTGGACGTGCGCATGGGCGCCACCGACGGCTTCGCGACCTGCCGGCTGCTGAAGGCCGACCGCGCGACGACACGCATCCCGGTGATCTTCGTGACCTCGTCGAGCTCGGTGCAAGAGCGGCTCACCGGCCTGCGCGAAGGCGCGGTCGACTACATCCTGAAGCCCTTCGAGCCTGCGGAAGTGCTGGCGCGCGTGGCCGTACACCTTGCGCTGTCAAGCAGCCGGCAGCAGGCGCAGGCCTGCATCGCGCAGGCCGAAAGCGCAGTGGAAAACGCGAAACGGGAACGCGGCGCCAGCACCACCCCGGGCGCCGACCACACCGACCGCGTGCTCGCGCAGGCCGTCGAGCGCCTGGTGCGCGCCGACCTGGCGAACGTGCCCACCCTGCCCGAGTTGGCGGCGCGCGTGGGCACGCACGAAAAGCGGTTGTCGCGCGTGTTCCGCGAACAGACGGGCCGCACGGTGTTCGAGTTCGCACGCGAGGCGCGCCTCGCCGAGGCGCAGCGACTGCTCGCGGAGTCGGCGCTCAGCGTGGAAGAAGTCGCGCTGGCCGTGGGCTTCTCCAGCGCGGCCAACTTCTCGACCGCGTTCCGCGAGCGCTTCGGCCGCACGCCCACGGCGTTTCGCCAGGCGCCTGCCGCCTCGACCTCTCCGCCATCGGTGCCGTCGGCCTGATGCGGCGTTGAGAAGGCGGTGACCACCCCGGCCCTGCGCGGCATCCGCACGTTGCTGCTGTGCTGCGCCTTCTGGCTGGCGGGGTCGTCCGCGGCGCATGCAGGCGTGCTTCACGTCGACGACGCGACCCGCTGGCCGGTGGCGCTCGACACGCGCGCCGAGGTGTTCGAGGACACCAGCACGCGGCTGTCGCTCGACGAAATCGATGCCCTGGAAAGCGGCGTGCCCGGCGGCTTCCAGCCCGGCAACGCAGCGCGCATGCGGCCGGGCTTTTCGCGTTCGGCCTTCTGGCTGCGGCTCACGCTGGTGAATGAGACAGGTGCGATACAGCCGCTTCGGCTGGTGCTCGATGCCACGTGGCTGCAGCACGTTGATTTCCACGCACGCCGCGAGCTGGCAGGCTGGGCCACGTGGACACATGAACGGGCCGGCGTGTCGGTGCGGTCACGCACCGGACGGGACCGCGAGCGCGTACCGACGCTGGCCCTCGACCTGCAGCCCGGCGAACAGGCCCGCGTGCTGGTGCGGGTTCAGACGAACAGCAGCGTCAAGCTCGCGCCGGCGCTGTACTCGGCCGACGCCTGGCGCGAAGCAGAAAGCGGCCATGCACTGCTCGACGGCCTGCTGATCGGCGGGCTGCTGGTGCTCTCCGTGTATTCGCTGGCGCTGTGGTTCATTTCGCGCGACCTGGCAACGGCGCTGCAGAGCCTGGGCTTCGCGCTCGTGGCGCTCTACGAGGGCGCCTACCGCGGCCACGCACGGCTCGCGCTGTGGCCCGACAGCATCGAATGGAGCTACCGCGCGGCCGGCGTCACCGCGGGCTGCTGCGTGCTCTCGCTGATGTTCTACCTGTACGCGGTGTCGCGGCGCAGCCCGGTGCGCGCGCCCGGACTGTCGTTGTTCGTGGTGCTCGCGGCAGGGCAATGCGTCGTGGTGCTGGGCACGCTGCTGGGGCCGTACGCGCCCTTCGCGCTGGCCGGCACGCTGAGCGCGCCGGTGGTGGTTCTCGCGTTGACAGTTGCCACCTTCATCTACATGCGGCGCGCGGGACCGGGCGGGCGGCTGGCCTTCCCGGTGATGAGCATCGTCACCGTCGGCGTGTGCCTGCGGCTCACCGAACTCGCGATGCCGGCGCACGTGATTCCCGGCTTCGACGCCTATGCGCTGGGCTTCCCGGGCATGCTGGTCGGCCTGGTGGCGCTGGCGGCATGGGCGCACCACCTGTCGCGGCAGCAGCGCGTCGCGCAGCGCACGCTGGTGCACTGGCAGGCCGAGGAACAGCAGCGGCTGCAGGAAGAAGTGAAGCGCAAGACGCACGCGCTGAACGCGGCGCTGGAGCAGGCCGAACACCAGGCACGCGAGCAGACGCAGTTGCTGGCCTACATCAGCCACGACCTGCGCGCGCCGCTGTCGACCATCATCGGCAACGCGCGCCTGCTGCATGGCGACAGCTCGCCGCCGCCCGAGCGGCTGCAGGCCATCGAGCGCAGCGTGGCCTACCAGCTCGCGCTGATCGACGACCTGCTCGACTACGCGAAGAGCGAGCTGCTGCCCTTCGCCTTCGAGCCCCGGCCGGTGCACCTGCGAGCGCTGATCGACGACGTTGCGCAGTACGCCGACACGCTCGCGCAGCGGCAGCACAACCGGTTCGAGCTGGAGGTGCTGGGCGCGCTGCCGGTCGCGGTGTATCTCGACAGCAAGCGCTTCCAGCAGTTGCTGCTGAACCTGCTGTCGAACGCCGCGAAGTTCACGCGCGACGGCAAGATCGGCCTGCGCGTGCAGGCGCGGCCGCGCGCGGACTCGTGGCGGCTCAGGTTCGACGTGTGGGACAGCGGCATCGGCATCGACAAGGAAGAGCAGGCGCGCATCGTCCAGGCCATCGCGCAGGGCGCGCCCAGCGCCAACGGCCACGGACTCGGGCTGGCGATCGCGCGGCGCATCGTGCAGCACATGGGCGGGCGCCTGCTGCTGGAGAGCCACCGCAACCTGGGAACGCGTGTGCACTTCTCGGTGATCGTGAAGGACGCACCGAAAGAGTTGCTGCCCCTGGCCACCAAGTCACAGCAGCCGCAGCAGCCGCAGCAGCCGCGCCATGCACCGCCCGTGCCCGCACCGGGCCACAGGGTGAGACGTCCACCGGTGCCCGCGATCGCACCGCTTCCCGCACCGGTGCGCGACGAACTCGAAATGCTCGCGCGCGACGGCCGTTGGAGCGACCTGCACGAATGGGCCGACCGGCTCGCAGCCGACGCGCGCCACGGGGCGCTGGTCGACGCGGTGCGGCATGCGCTGGACATGCTGGACTTCGAACACATCCGCCTGCTGGCGCGCGCAACGCCTAACGCGAGCCAATAACGCTGCGGGCGTCTGCGGAAAACCCGTCAGGCCGCAACAGCCTCCGCGCCCACATCCGCAAAGTCGATCAGCACCTTCATCGCCTTCTGCCTGTCGCTCGCCAGTTCGAAGGCCTGCCGCGCCTGCAGCATCGGGAAGGTGTGCGTCACCACGGGCGACAGGTCCACGCGCCCTTCGTTGATGAGCCGCACCGCGAGCGCGAACTCCGCATGAAAGCGGAACGAGCCGCAGATGCTGAGCTCTTTCGCCACCACCATGTTCTGCGGAATGCTCACGTCGCCGCCCAGGCCTAGCTGCACGACCACACCGCGCGGGCGCATCACTTCGAGGCCGTCGCGCAGCGCGCGCTCGTTGCCGGAGCATTCGAGCATCACGTCGAAAGTGCCCTTGTCGGCCGAGTAGCGCGACACCCAGGTCTTGTCCTGCGCGACGTTGATGACGTTGTCGGCGCCCATGGCACGCGCGATGGCCAGCGGCTCGTCGACCACGTCGGTGGCGGTGATCTCGGCCGCGCCATGCGCGCGCGCCGCCGCGATGGCCAGCACGCCGATGGGTCCGCAGCCCGACACCAGCACGCGCTTGCCCAGCAGCGGACCGGCGCGCGACACGCCGTGCAGCCCCACCGAGAACGGCTCGGCCAGCGCGGCCAGGCGCAGCGGCACATGCTCGGCCACCTTCACGCACTGCGTGGCCTCGCACAGCAGCATGTTGCGGAACGCGCCCTGCACGTGCGGCGTGCGCATGGCGCTGCCGTAGAAGCGCATGTCGAGGCACTGGTTGGGCAGGCCCTCGAGGCAGAACTTGCAGGCGCCGCAGGGGCGGCTCGGGTTGATGGCCACCTTGTCGCCGATGCGCACGCTCTCCACGCCGGGCGCCACCGCCACCACGGTGCCGGCCACTTCATGGCCCAGCACCATCGGCTCCTTGATGCGCACGGTGCCGAAGCCGCCGTTGTGAAAGTAATGCAGGTCGGAGCCGCAGATGCCGCCCATGCCGACCTTCACCAGCACCTGGCCGGGACCGATCTCGCCGGCGTCCTGTTCGTCCAGACGCAGGTCGTCGGGGGCGTGGATCACGAGGCACATACAACGCAAACGCATGATTCTTTCCTTCGGCCAGTCAGGGCACGGGGGTAATGAGAGGCTGGCCCGCGAAGTGGGCCTCGAGGTTGCGGCGCACCAGTTCGCCCATGGCGCGGCGCGTCTGTTCGGTGCCGCTGCCATGGTGCGGGGTCAGCACCACGTTGTCGAGCGCGGCAAAGCGCGGGTCGATGCGCGGCTCGTTGAGGAACACGTCGAGCGCCGCGCCGGCAATGCCGCGCGCCTCCAGCGCCTGCAGCAGCGCGCCTTCGTCGACGGTGGTGCCGCGCGACACATTCACGAGCCAGCCCCTGGGGCCCAGCGCCTGCAGCACCTCGGCATTGACGATGCCGCGGGTGGCTTCGCCGCCGGGCAGGATGACGATGAGCACGTCGCACCAGTCGGCCATGGCGCTCAGGCTGGCGAAGTGGCGGTGCGGGCTGTCGGCCTTCGGCGTGCGGCTGAAGTAACCCAGCTCCACGTCGAAGCCCGAGAGCCGCCGCGCGATGGTGCTGCCGATGCGGCCGAAGCCCGCGATGCCGATGCGCTGGCCGAAGACGCGGGTGGTCAACGGCATGCCGCCATCGGCCCACGCGCCGCTGCGCACGAAAGCATCGCCCGCCGGAATGCGCCGCTGCACCGCCAGCGTGAGCCCCACGGCGAGGTCGGCCACGTCGCCGTTGAGCACGTCGGGTGTGTTGGTCACGCGGATGCCGCGCGCGCGGCAGGCGGCAAGGTCGATGCCGTCGGTGCCCACGCCGTAGCAGGCGATCAGCTCCAGCGCAGGCAGCGCGGCGATCAGTTCGGCGTTGGCACCCAGCTCGCCGCGCGTTGCGACCGCGCGGATGTTCGGCGCGTGCCCGGCAATGAAGGCCTGCCGGTCCGGCGCTTCCCAGAGGCGATGCAGCGTGTAGGCCGCCCGCATCGGCGCCATGTCCCATTCCGGGTAGGTGCCTGGCATCAGCACGTGCGGGGATGTAGCGGTAGCGGTCAAGCGGGTGTCTCCTCGGATAGCGGTTGCGACTCAATAAGATACCGGTAACTTTAATTGATGAAAGAAAATAATGCCAGCGGAGGTTTTACCGGTTGACGATCTCAAAAGATACCGGTAACTTATGTCGTCAGCCATGTACTCGGAGCCTCCTTTGAAACTCTTCGATCTTTCCGGGCGCACCGCCCTCGTCACCGGCTCCAGCAAGGGCATCGGCTTTGCGCTGGCGGCTGCGCTCGGCAACGCCGGCGCGCGCGTGGTGCTCAATGCACGCGATGCCGCATCGCTCACCACCGCCCGCGACGCCCTGCGCGCCAAGGGCATCGCGGCCGAGGCCATGGCCTTCGACGTGACCGACGCCGCAGCGGTGGAAGCCGGCGTGGCCGCCATCGAAGCCGACATCGGCGCCATCGACATCCTCGTGAACAACGCCGGCATGCAGCACCGCGGCGCGTTCGCCGAATTCCCTATCGACGCGTGGCACAAGATCACCACCACCAACATCGACAGCGTGTTCCTGGTCGGCCGCTTCGTCGCGCAACGCATGATCGAGCGCAAGCGCGGCAAGATCATCAACGTGTGCTCGGTGCAAAGCGAGCTGGGCCGCCCGGGCATCGCACCCTACGCCGCCACCAAGGGCGCGGTGAAGATGCTCACCAAGGGCATGGCGATCGACCTCGGCAAGTACGGCATCCAGGTCAACGGCCTCGGGCCGGGCTACTTCAAGACCGAACTCACTCAGGCGCTGGTGGCCGACGAAGCCTTCACGGCGTGGCTCTCGGGCCGCACGCCCGCCGGCCGCTGGGGCGACGTGGAAGAGTTGGGCGGCGCGGCCATCTTCCTGGCCTCGGATGCGTCGAGCTTCGTCAACGGCCACATCCTGTATGTGGATGGCGGCATCACCTCGAGCCTGTAGCACCGTGCAGCATCCAGAGCAGCCGCAGCGCCTGAGCGTGGTGGTGATGGGCGTGTCGGGCACCGGCAAGAGCAGCGTGGCCGCCGGGTTGGCGCAGACGCTGGGCGTGCCGTGGGTCGATGCCGATGACCTGCACGTGCCCGAGGCCGTGGCGCGCATGCGCGCCGGCCTGCCGCTCTCCGACGAAGACCGCTGGCCCTGGCTCGACCGCGTCGGTGCAAGCCTTGCCGACTGCACGGCCGCGCCCCGTGGCGTGGTGGTGGCCTGCTCCGCCCTGCGGCGCGCCTACCGCGACCGGCTACGCGCCGCGTCACCCGAGCTGCAGTTCGTGTTTCTCGACGGGTCGCCCGCGCTCGTGCGGCAGCGAATGGAACAACGCACCGGGCACTACATGCCGCCGGCGCTGCTCGACAGCCAGCTGAAGACGCTGGAGAGGCCCGACGCGAGCGAACCCGACGTGCTGCACGCCGACATCGCCGTGCCCGTGCAGCAGATCGTGGCCGGCGTCGGCGCACGGCTCGTTCAACGCTCGAAGGATGCTTCCATGAAAGTCTCTGCATGACAGCAGCATCCAGCCAGCGCGTGGCCGTGATCGGCGTGGGCATCATGGGCTCGGCCATCGCGCGCCGGCTGCTCGAATGCGGCCACCGGGTGAACGTGTTCGACCTCGATGCGGCCAAGGTGGCCGCGCTGGTAGCGCAAGGCGCACAAGCGGCCGACACCGCGCAAGCGGCAGCGGCGGCCAGCGACTTCGTCATCACCAGCCTCAACTCTGCGGCGGTGGTGGAGCGCGCAATCTTCGGCGAGGCCGGCATTGCCGCCGCCGCACCTGCCGATGCGAAGCGGCTGCTGATCGACATGTCATCCATCGACCCGCCTTCCACGCGCCGGCTCGCACAGTCGCTGCGCGAGCGCACGGGCATGGGCTTCGTCGATGCGCCGCTGTCCGGCGGCGCGCCCAAGGCCCTGCTCGGGCAACTCACGGTGATGGCAGGCGGCAGCGCCGACGACGTGCAGCGCGCACGCGCCGTGATGGACAGCCTGTGCGCCAACTACACCCACATGGGCGACAGCGGCGCGGGCCAGACCACCAAGCTCGTCAACCAGTTGCTCTGCGCCATCGGCTTCCAGGCCGTGGCCGAGGCGGTGCGGCTGGCCGAAGCCGGTGGCGTCGATGCATCGAAGCTGTCCGCCGCACTGGCCGGCGGCCGCGCCGACAGCCAGATCCTGCGCGAGTTCGGCCCCAAGATGGCCGCGCGCGACTACACGCCCACCGGCCGCATCGACAACATGCTCAAGGACCTCGAAGCGGTGCAGGCCTTCTCGCAAGGCCAGCGCCTGCCGATGCCGCTGGCGGGCGCCGTCTCGGAGCTGCACCGAGCCTTCGTCGCGGCCGGGCTCGGCGCCGAAGACACGGCGGCCATGATGCGGCAGTTCGACGGCTACGGGCGCGGCTGAAGCGCCTCCCGCCACACACGGCTTTCACCCAGGAAAGAAGAGACACCATGTTCATCCGCTGCGCGTTTTTCAGGGGCCGGGTCAAGGCCGGCATGGAAGAAGCCTTCGACCGCCACATGCACGAAAAACTCGTGCCGCTGTGGACCCGTTTCCCCGGCGCGCTCGAAGTGCGCGTGCTGCGCCAGCTCGAAAGCGATGTGAGCGACCCCGAACTGGCGATGGTGCTGTCGATCCGCTATGCGAGTCGCGAGGACATCGCCCGCGCACTCGACTCACCCGTTCGCCATGAAAGCCGCGAGGTCTCGAAGAAGCTGTTCGAGATGTTCGACGGCACGGTCTTCCACACGGTGTTCAGCGCCGAGGAGTTCGCGCTGCCGGCCGCCTGAGCGGCGTCTTTCTTGCCGTCTTCTTCGACAGCGCCTTGCCATCGAGGTCCGCCAGCTCCCACACGCCACCGGCCGCCGACACCAGCGCATGCGCGCTGTTGATCAGCCCGATGTGCGAAAACGCCTGCGGAAAATTGCCGAGCTGCCGCTGCGCCACCGGGTCGTATTCCTCCGCGAACAGGCCCAGGTCGTTGCCCAGCGCCAGCAGGCGCTTGAACAGCGCCCGCGCCTTGCGCAGCTTGCCCATGGCCACGTACACGTTCGACAGCCAGAAGCTGCACGCGAGAAACGCGCCCTCCCCGCCTTCGAGGCCGTCCACGCCTTTCTCGGTGCGATAGCGGTACACCAGCCCGTTGAAGATCAGTTCCTTCTCGATGCGCGCGATGGTGCCCTGCACCCGCGCGTCATGAATCGACAGAAAGCCGATCAGCGGCATCCACAGCAGCGCCGCATCCACCGTGTCGGCGCCGTAGTACTGCACGAATGAATTGCTCGCGGCGTCGTAGCCGCGGGCGCAGACCTCGGCGTGGATCTCGTCGCGCACCTCGCGCCAGCGCTCGACGGGGCCTTCGAGCCCGTACTCCGTGGCGCTCGCGATCATCCGGTCGAAGGCCAGCCAGCACATGATCTTGGAATGCACGAAGTGGCGCGGCTCGCCGCGCACTTCCCACAGGCTGCAGTCGGGCTCCTTCCACAGCGTCATCAGCTGCTTTGCGATTGCGCGCTCCAGCGGCCACACCTTTTCCATGTCCGCGAGCCCGGCCTTGCGCGCCGCATGAAAGGCCGCGATGACCGAGCCGTACACATCGAGCTGCCGCTGCCCGTGCGCACCGTTGCCGATGCGCACCGGGCGGCTGTCTTCGTAGCCCGGCAGCCAGCCGAGTTCGAGTTCAGTGAGCGAGCGTTCGCCGTGCAGGCCGTACATCACCTGCAGCTCTTCGGGCGAGCCCCCCACCGCGCGCATCAGCCACCAGCGCCAGGCGCTGGCTTCTTCTACATAGCCCGAACCGATCAGCGCGTAGAGCGTGAGCGCCGCATCGCGCAGCCAGCAGAAGCGGTAGTCCCAGTTGCGCTCGCCGCCCGGCAGTTCGGGCAGCGAGGTGCTCGGCGCGGCGACGATGCCGCCGGTGGGCTCGTAGGTGAGCGCCTTGAGCGTGAGCAGCGAGCGCATCACCGGCTCGCGAAACTCGCCGTCGTAGCCGCAGCGGCCGGTCCACGCGCTCCATTCGGCGACGGTGCGCGCCAGCAGCGCACTGGCGTCGCGCGTCACCGGCGGCTTCAGGTGCGAGGGAAACCAGTCGAGGCTGAACGCGATGGCCTGCCCCGCGGACACGGTGAAGTCGGCAAAGCTCGCGAAGTTCTCGTTGGTCAGCGGCACGCCAGAACTGATGCGCACCGAGTCCGGCCCGGCCGTGGCAAACACCGCGCCGTCGCGCCGCTCCATCCAGGGGCACCACTCGCCGTAATTGAAGCGGATACGGAACTCGGTGTGCATGGCGACCATGCCGCGCACGCCCTGCACGATGCGCACGACCTCGTGCGTGCCGTCGAGCGCGGGTCGGGGCATGAAGTCGGTGACGATGGCCGTCCCCTTGGCCGTGCGAATCGTGGTTTCGAGCACAACGGTGCCGGGCAGGTAGCGACGCGTGACGCGCGCCTTGCGGTCTTTGGCACGCATCGTCCAATGCCCGTTGCGCTCGTCGCCGAGCAGGCTGGCGAACATCGCGGCCGAATCGAAGCGCGGCAGGCACAGCCACTCGATATCGCCACCGCAATGCACCAGGGCCGCGCTGTGGGTCGAGCCGATGAGCGCGTAGTCGCCAATGGGGCGGTTCGGACGGTCGGCGTGGAGCCGTGAGGAGGGTTGCTTGGGAGTCTTTGGCAAGAGGCCGAGCTTTGCCGTGCGCGCGGGCGTGGCACGCCAGCGGCGGGCGCGGATTGCTGACGGACAACGCCTAATGGCGCATGACAAATAAGGCACCCATCTACTTGTTCCTGGGGATGGCCTTCGCACCGTCGCGCTCCTACCATCAGCCGCGCACGAAATGACAAGAGGCTCGTGAAGATGAAACGGCACAGGTCGCCGCTTGGGCCCCATGGTGCAGCGCTCTACTTTGCCCCTCCCATTCCAACGCAAATAGACATCACACGTGAACGGACACAACCAACTCTTCCGAGCCGATCCCGTTGCGTACGCGCAGCTTCGCGCGATCAACGGCGTTTCGTGGTTCATGCAGAACGCGCAGGCGCAGCAGAATCCCGCTTTCGTCATGCAGGTCCTGGTACTCAACACGGCCAAGATGGGCTCGTTCGATCTGCAGGGCACCGCGCAAGCCCTGCAGGTCACCTTGAGGCCGGTGGGAAATGTCCTCCATCAGGATCAGCCGAACTCGGCGTATTGGTGTCCTTTCATCCAGGGCAATGTGATGCCCGGATTCGTCGACGTACCTCGACACAACCCGCAGCACAGGTTCGTCTTCACCGCCGCCATGAATGGCTGCGCCCTGATGGTGACGAACTCGCCGCTCGGTGCGCATCTGATCAGGGTGTATCACCACCAGCACCCCGGGCAAGCCAACATCAATCAGATGATCCAGGCGCAAGGGCAGGAAGTGATCTCGTACATCGGCTTCGACGACTACGGTCACGCCAACCAGCATATTCCGCTGCCGAACGCCTTCAACTTCCTGTACTACAGGAACGGCGCCTGGAAGTACGTTCTGCAACCGCAACTGTTCGATCCACTCACGAACAATGTGACGCTCAACGGCCTCATCCCCTCGCAGGTGCTCGATGCGACTTTCTGATTCAGGCGGCAGCCCCGGCCCCGGAGCCCGCTAGAGCACGTCCTTCAGCTTCGCCCGCAGCCTGCTGATCGCCTGGCTGTGCAGCTGGCACACCCGCGACTGGCTCACCTCCAGGATCGCGCCGATCTCGCGCAGGTTCAGCTCTTCCTCGTAGTAGAGGTTCAGCAGCAGCTGGTCGCGCTCCGGCAGCGCACCGATGGCGTCCACCAGCTGGTGCCGGAAGCCGCTTTCCAGCAGCTGCTCCAGCGGATCGTCGCTGCCGCGCCGGTCCTTGCGCGCGTCCTGCGAATGGCTGTCGAGAAACGGGCTGTCCGAGTCGTCTTTGGAGAAATCTTCGACATACACCAGCTGGCAGCCCTGGATCTCCTGCAGCAACGACTGATACGCCTCCAGGTCCATCTTCAGCTCCTTGGCGATCTCCCCTTCGGTGGGAGAGCGCCCGAGCTTGTGGCCCAGCGCCTGGATCGCCTTCTCGACGCCGCGCGCCGACTGGCGCAGGCCGCGCGAGCCCCAGTCGCTGGCGCGCAGCTCGTCGAGCATGGCGCCGCGGATGCGCTGGCTGACGAAGGTCTCGAACTGCGCGCCGCGGTTGTCCTGGTAGCGGCTGGAGGCGTCCAGCAGGCCCAGCATGCCGGCCTGGATCAGGTCGTCCAGCTCCACGCTGGCCGGCAGCTTGGCCATCATCTGCAGCGCGATGCGGCGCACCAGCGGCTGGTGCTGTGCCAGCAGATGTGATTTTTCGATGGTTCCCTGTGCGGTGTACACGGCCGTCCTTCTTGGGTTGTCCGGGTCGGCGGGCTCAGGCCACGGCCTGCAGCGGCTCGGCCGTACGCCACGGCCAGCGGTCCATCTCGCCGGCAATGCGCCGGAAGTCGACGGCGGCATGGCTCGCGGGAAAGGCCTCGACGATGGTCTTCTTCAGGCGCCACGCGTCGGCAACGAGCGGGTCGAAGCGCACCCAGCCCGCGGGCTGCAGCAACAGCGCGAGATAGCGGCTGGCGGCATGCGCGAGGTTGCTCATGATCTGGCGCGCAGCCACCGCGTCGGCCGCGCCGTTGACCAGGAAGCGCATTTGCTTGAGGCCGTGCGCATGGTGCAGCCGCTTGATGCCCGCATAGGCCGCGGTGATCGACGCGGGGTGCGGCTGCAGCACCAGCAGCAGGTCGTCCGCGCCCTGCGCGAGCGCCGACAGCCGGCCTTCGGCGTCGAAAGCCGCATCGACGATGACGACGCCGTCGTGCCAGAACTTGCGCGGGTCGATTTCGCCATCCGCACCATTCACCGCGCCGTGCGGCGCGGGTAGCACGTGCACGCCGCAGGCTGCCTTGACCTCTGCACCATCCAGCGTCAGGCGCTGGCTTGCTACATCGGCCAGGTTCCCCAGCGGATCGATGTCCCACACCTCGCAGGCCGAACCCACAGTCGGGCAGTGCTCGTCCAGCAGCAGCACGTTGCGCCCCTGCAGGGTCAGTGCCACACCGAGATTCATCGCGGCCGTGGTACTCCCCGCGCCCTGCCCCAGGCCGGCGACGGCCACCACGCGCGCATGCGTCGGTGCGAGCATGCGCCGCAGTCCGTCGGCCTGATCGGCAACCAGCTTGTTCATTCCTGCTCCCTCAACCCAGCTTCTCCAGCGCACGCGGCGCCTGCGTGGGAGCGGTCGACTCGGTGCCCAGCGCCTCCAGCAGCAGAAAGAGCTTGCCCACGCCCGCATACAGCGCACTGCCGCTCATGGCCCGTCCGTTGCGCGCCGGGCGCCCCGTGAGCTGGCCCAGCAGCGCGCGCGCGCGGTCGGCCCACTCGCCCTCGGCCTGCAGCAGGCGCCAAACGGTGGTGGTCATCTGGCCGGCGATCAGCAGCCGCTTCATGATGTCCGGATCGCCCAGCTCGCCGATGCCGCCGACCATCTGCACACCGTCGCGCAGCAGTCGGAAGCAGGGCTCGGCGTCGCTGGCCCAGCCCAGCCATTGCGCGAGCTGCTGCGTGGAAACGTCCGCGCCGATGTTGGTCAATGCATGGCCCTGCGCCAGCACGTTGCCGGTGCGCGCATCGACCACCCGCGTGGCGACGCAGCGCAGCGCGGGCATCGCATCGCGCCCGATGCCCGCCGCCATGGCGGCCGCGTTGAAGCGCAGCACCACATCGGCATGCGCCTCGCTGCGCAGCGCGGCCTTGCCGCGAAAGCGCACGGGCCGCCCCCCGCCGAATTCGAAGTCCATGCGCGCGAGCGTGTCGGGTGCGCCGGTGCGCACGTCGATCACCGCGGTGGAGCCCGGCGCGCGCGCCAGCCAGCGCTGGCCCGCGGCCTGCCACTGCACCATGGCCTCGATGCCGGGCAATCTCGTCAACAGATGCACCAGCGGCTTGTGACCTAAGTCTTGCAGGCGCAGCCACGGCACCTGGCGTGCACCGGGCTTGCGCGCGGCGTCTTTCATGCCGCGGGTGGCGGCGGTCGACAGCCACTGGTTCGGCGCGGCCAGCGGCAGGCCCGTGCGGTCCGACAGCAGCAGGCTGCCATGGCATTCATAAGCATCGCCGCCTTCGTTCGAGCGCAGCCCGACCTGCCCGCACAGCGCGAGCACATGGGTCTCGCAGCCAGCCGCCACTTCGCTGCGTGCGTGCACCATCAGGTCGTGCAGCACGGCCTTCTGGCCGGAGCCTTCGTCGCCGGCCTGGCGCCAGAGTGCGCGCGAACGCTCGAAGCCGATCTGCGCGCCGGCCAGCGCGCTCGCGGTGGTGGCGAGCTCTTGCGCGTCGTGCGCCATGGCGCGAATCAGGTTCTGGTACTTCAGCCGCAGGCGGTCGGTCTCGCCCTGCGCCTGCACCACTTGCGCCGAGGGGCCTGCGCTTGCCGGCTCTTCGTGCAGATCGCTTTCCGCAGGCACGAACAGCGGGCTGTGCTGGCGCGGCTGGAACACGCTGTCCACCAGCTGCGCGCGATCGGCCTGCATCAGGTTCTCGGGCACCTTCTGGCCGCTGGAGATGTAGTGCACCGGCAGGCGGTGACGGATCACGGTGTCGATCAGCGCGCCCGGATGCGTGGCCTCGTCGACCTTGGTGAAGATGCAGCCGGTGAGCTCGTTGCCGTGGCGGTAGGCGTGCACCACCTCGTTGAGCGTGTCGCCGTGGCTGGTGGCGTTGAGCAGCAGCAGCCGCTTCACGGGCCGCTGGCTCTGGCCGAGCATCGCGATCTGTTCCGACACGGCGCGGTCGCGCTGGCTCATGCCGACGGTGTCGATCAGCACCATGTGCTTGTCGCGCAGGTCCTGCAGCACCAGGTGCAGGTCGGCCGCATCCTTCACGGCGTACACCGGCACGTTGAGAATCTGGCCGTAGATGCGCAGCTGCTCGTACGCGCCGATGCGGTAGCTGTCTGTGGTCACCAGCGCGAGCTTGTCGGCGCCGAAGCGCATCACGCAGCGCGCGGCGAGCTTGGCGGTGGTGGTGGTCTTGCCGACGCCGGTCGGGCCCATCAGGGCATACACGCCGCCTTGCGCGAACAGCGCGTCTTCATCTTCATGAACAGGCACGGCGCGGATCAGCTCCGAACGCACGTAAGCCATGCCTTCGGCGTATGTCTGGCCGGTGGGCATCTTCTCCAGCATGGCCTTCGACAGGCCCGCGCTGAAGCCGGCGCCGAGCAGCGTGCGCAGCAGGCGGCCGCGCACCGGGTCGCGGCGCTGCTTGTCGTTCCACACGACGCTAGCGAGCTGCTCTTCGATCATTCCGCGCATGGAGTGCAGTTCGGTGAGCACGCTGTCGGCGGGTGCGGGTACCGGGGCCGGCATCGCAGGCGCAACCGGTGCGGCAGGCGCTGCGATTGCCACGGACTTCGCGGGCACAGGTGCAGGCGCAGGTGCGGTGTCTTTCAAAACCCCCTGCACTTCGCCCTCGACCATGGCGACGATTTCCACTCCCTCGGCCATCTGCCGATGCGTCAGCACGATGGCGTCGGCGCCCAGCGCCTCCCTCACCATCCTCAGGGCTTCGCGGCTGGTGGCCGCGACGAATTTGCGCGCGGTGGTGCGCACGTCGGTCTGCTTGGAATTCAACCTCGTCCTCCGATGGCGGTGGTGATCTTGATGGTGCGGGAGTCAGGAATCTCCGCATGCGAAAGAACCTTCAGCTGCGGCAGGCTGCGCCGCAGGAATCTGGACAGCAGCACGCGCAGTGCGTGCTGCACCACGAGCACCGGCGCCAGGCCCATCTGCTCCTGGCGCAGGATCGCGGCCTGCGCCTGCCGCAGCAGGTTGTCGGCAATGCCCGGCTCGATGCCGCTGCTGTTGGTCAAGGCCTGCTGCAGCACGCCGTCGAGCGAGCCGTCGAGGCCTATCACCTGCATTTCGGTGTCGCCCGGGAACAATTGCTGCGTGATGGCGCGGCCCAGCGCCAGGCGCGTGAGGGTGGTGAGTTCGGTCGGGTCCTTGATGGTCGGCGCGTGCTCGGCCATCACGTCGAGGATGGTGCGCATGTCGCGGATGGGCACCTCTTCGTCGAGCAGGTTCTGCAGCACCTTGTGCAGCGTGCTCAGCGACAGCACCTTGGGCACCAGGTCTTCCGTGAGCTTGGGTGCGGTCTTGGCGATCTGGTCGAGCAGCTGCTGCACTTCCTGGCGGCCCAGCAGTTCGGCTGCGTGCGTCTGGATCAGGTGGTTCAGGTGCGTGGCCATCACCGTGCAGGCATCGACCACTGTGTAGCCCTGCACCTGCGCCTGTTGCCGCAGGCTGGCGTCGATCCACACCGCCGCCAGGCCAAAGGCCGGGTCGCGCGTGGGCGTGCCGGGCAGCGTGCCCGTCACCTGTCCCGGGTTGATGGCCATCCATTGGTTCGGGAAGGCCTCGCCGCGACCGATCTCCACGTCCTTCAAGCTGATGACGTAGGTGTTGGGCTTGATCTCCAGGTTGTCGCGGATGTGCACCACCGGCACCAGGAAGCCGATCTCCTGCGCAATCTTCTTGCGGATGCTCTTGATGCGGCCCAGCAGCTCGCCCTGCTGTGACTGGTCTACCAGCGGAATGAGGCGGTAGCCGACCTGCATGCCCAGCGGGTCGACCATTGCAACGTCGTCCCACGTCGCTTCTTCCATCTCGGCCGAGGGCGCGGGGTTCGCGGCCTGCGCGGCGGCGGCTGCCTTCTGCGCGGCCTCCTGCGGCTTGCGCATCACCAGCCGGCGGCCCAACCACACCAGGCCGCCCGCGATCAGCAGGAAGGCCAGGTTCGGCATGCCCGGGATCATGCCCAGCAGGCCGACGATGCCGGCCGTGAGAAACAGCACCTGCGGGTTCGAAAAGAGCTGGCCCGTGAGCTGGCTGCCCACGTCTTCGTCGGTGGTCACGCGCGAGACGATCACGCCGGCGGCAGTGGAGATCACGAGCGCCGGAATCTGCGCCACCAGGCCGTCGCCGATGGCCAGCAGCGTGTAGGTCTTGCCGGCGGTGGAAAAGTCGAGCCCGTGCTGCAGCATGCCGACCACCAGCCCGCCGATGATGTTGATCACCATGATGAGAAGGCCCGCGATCGCGTCGCCGCGAACGAACTTGCTGGCGCCGTCCATCGAGCCGTAGAAGTCGGCCTCTTGCGCAACCTCGGTGCGGCGCTTGCGGGCCACGTCTTCGCCGATCAGGCCGGCGTTGAGGTCGGCGTCGATGGCCATCTGCTTGCCCGGCATCGCGTCGAGCATGAAGCGCGCACCCACCTCGGCAATGCGCCCCGCGCCCTTCGTGATCACCATGAAGTTGATGAGCACGAGGATGATGAAGACCATCACGCCCACCGCGAAGTTGCCGCCGACCAGAAAGTGCCCGAAGGCCTCGATCACCTTGCCCGCCGCATCGGGCCCGGTGTGGCCGTGCATCAGCACCACGCGCGTGGACGCCACGTTCAGCGACAGGCGCAGCAGCGTCGAGAACAGCAGCACGGCCGGGAAGGCCGCGAAGTCCAGCGCCTTCATCGTGTACATGCTCACCAGCAGCACCATCACCGACATGGCGATGTTGAAGGTGAACAGCAGGTCGAGCAGGAAGGGCGGCAGCGGCAGCACCATCATGCTCAGGATGAGGATGATGAGAATCGGCCCGGCCAACCCCTTGAACTGCGAGCCGGAGAACAGACGCGTCGGCAGACGCATCAGGTTTGTCATCGCGTTCATGCGGCTTCCACTGTGTATTGAAGGTCTGCGGGAACCGGCAGGTCGGTCGGCGTGCGCGGGGCGTCGCCGCCCTCGGTCTTCCAGCGCCTGAGCTGGTACACCCAGGCCAGCACCTCGGCCACCGCGGTGTACAGGCCCGCCGGAATCTCATCGCCCAGCTTCGTGTGCTTGTAGAGAGCGCGCGCGAGCGGCGGCGCTTCGAGAATCGCGACCTTGTGCTCCAGCGCCATCTCGCGGATGCGTGCGGCCACCAGCTCGGTGCCCTTGGCCACCACGCGCGGCGCGCGCATGCCGCTGTCGGTGTACTTCAGCGCCACCGCGAAGTGCGTGGGATTGGTCAGCACGATGTCTGCCTTGGGCACCTCGGCCATCATCCGGCGGCGCGCCATCTGCTGTTGCTGGCGGCGGATCGCGGCCTTGATGTGCGGATCGCCTTCGCTTTCCTTGTGCTCCTGGCGCAGGTCTTCGCGCGACATGCGCAGCTTGCGGTAGTAGCTCCAGAGCTGGAAGGGCACGTCGATCAGCGCCACGAGAAACAGCGTGGCCGCGATCAGCGCGCAGTGCTTGGCCACCAGCACCATTGCATGCGGCAGCGCGTAGTGCGCGGGCTGCGCCATCAGGTCCATCAGCGCGCCGATGTCGCGCGACACCACCCACCACGCCACGCCACCGATCAGCGCCGACTTGGCCAGCGCCTTGAAAAGCTCGGCCAGCGACTGTGCGGAAAACATACGGCCGATGCCGGCCAGTGGATTGAGCTTGCTGAAGTTCGGCCCCACCGATTTGGTGGAGAACAGCCAGCCGCCGAGCATCAGCGGCGCGACCACGGCGGCGACGATCATCATCGCGAACAGCGGGCCGATGGCCGTGAGCGTGTGCATCGCCATCAGCCCGGTCTGGGCCAGCATGTGCGAAGGATCGAAGGCGCTGGCGCGGTCGAACTGCAGGCCGCGGTGCAACGCGCCGCTCATGCTCGTGCCCAGCGACTCCCCTGCGAACCACAGCCCCGCGCATGCGGTGCCCAACATGACGAAGGTGGTGAGCTCGCGCGAACGGGCTACGTTGCCTTCCTCGCGCGCCTTCTCCAGGCGTCGCTCGGAGGCGGGTTCCGTTTTTTCGAGATCGCTTTCCTCAGACATTCATGCTCCGAACCAGCAGTGGCGAAGGACGCCTTGCTCATGACCAAATTATTGAATTCGGTCGTCCGGAACAATCTGCCGATAAGGGCCCTTATCGCCCTGCTATTCGGACAATAGGCAGGGCTTCGAAACTCAGAAGCCGAGGCTCTCGAGCAGGTCGTCGACCTGTGCCTGGTCGGTCACCGCATCGGGGTTGCCGGGCTTGACCTGCGGGCCGTTCTGCAGGCTGTGCGCGGCCTCCTGGCGCTTCTCGGGCGCGGAGTTGTCGATCAGCACTTGCAGCAGTTGCGTCTCCACGTCGTTGACCACTTCCATCATCTTCTTGATGACCTGGCCGGTCAGGTCCTGGAAGTCTTGCGCCATCAGGATTTCCATCAGCTGCGAGTTGATCGCGCCGGCACGTTCCGGCACCTCGTTGAGGTAGCTGCGCGTGTCGAGCACGAGTTCGCGCGCATGGTCGAGCTCGATGGGGTTCTCGAACCACAGGTCCCATCGCTTGCTGAGGCCCTTGGCATCGCTGGCCAGCGCTTCCTGCAGCGGCTGTGCAACGTCGATGGCGTTGAGCGCGCGGTGCGCGGCACGCTCGGTGGTGGCAGCCACGTAGCTCAGGCGGTCGCGCGCATCCGGAATGGCTTGCGCGGCCTTGGCCACCTGCTTGTCGAGGCCCAGCTCGCGCAGGCCCTCGCGCAGCTGGCGCGTGAGCTGGCCGATGCGGCCCAGCAGTTCTTCGGCGGTGTTGGTGGGGTCCGCGGTCCCGGCAGCGTTCTGGCTCATGTCAGGCCGCTTCCTTGGCGAGCTTCTCGAAGATCTTGGTGATCTTCTCTTCGAGCGTGGCAGCGGTGAAGGGCTTGACCACATAGCCGTTGGCGCCAGCTTGCGCGGCCGCCACGATGTTTTCTTTCTTCGCCTCTGCCGTGACCATCAGCACCGGCAGCTTCTTCAGCTCGGGGTCGGCGCGAATGGTCTGCAGCATGGTCAGGCCGTCCATGTTCGGCATGTTCCAGTCGGACACCACGAAACCGAAGTTGCCGCCGCGCAGCTTCTCGATGCCGGCCGCGCCGTCTTCCGCTTCGTCGACGTTGAGGAACTCCAGCTCCTTCAGCAGGTTGCGCACGATGCGGCGCATGGTCGGGAAGTCGTCCACAACCAGGATTTTGATGCTCTTGTCGATCACGATATTTCCAACTCCAACAGGTCGTTTTTCAAACTCGGTTCGCACGTTCGCCGAACGTGCGAAGGTGCGCCATCACCCGGCGGCTCACTTCGCTCAATGGGGACACGTCGTCCACCGCGCCCAGCGCGATGGCTTCGCGCGGCATGCCGAAGACCACGCAGCTGGCCTCGTCCTGCGCCAGCGTGTGCGCGCCCGCGCGCTTCATGCGCAGCAGGCCTTCGGCGCCGTCCCTGCCCATGCCGGTCAGGATGATTCCGATGGCGTTCTTGCCCGCGTGCTTGGCCGCCGAATCGAACAGCACGTCGATCGACGGCCGGTGGCGGTTCACCGGCGGCTCCTGGTCGAGGTGGGCCACGTAGTTGGCACCGCTTCGCGCGAGCGACAGGTGAAAGCCGCCTGGCGCGATGTAGGCATAGCCGGGCAGCACGCGCTCGCCCTGCTCGGCCTCTTTCACGTTGATGCGGCACAGGCCGTCGAGCCGCTGCGCGAACGAGCGGGTGAAGCCGGCCGGCATATGCTGCGCGATCATCACCGCGGGCGAGTCGGGCGGCAGCGGCTGCAGCACTTCGCGAATGGCCTCGGTGCCACCGGTGGAGGCGCCGATGATGATGAGCTTCTCGGTGCTCAGTAGCGGGCTGCGCAACAGCGATTCGTGCGGCGCGTCGCCGCCGGGGCGCGGGGCCGCGGCATGCCGGCTGGGCTGCAGCCGCGCGCTCGCGGCCGTGCGGATCTTGCCGGCGATCAGTTCGGTGTAGTTGAGCAGGCCGTCGCGCACGCCCAGGCGCGGCTTGGTCACGAAGTCGATGGCGCCCAGCTCGAGCGCGCGCAGCGCGATCTCCGAGCCGCGCTCGGTCAGCGACGACACCATGACCACGGGCATGGGCCGCAGCCGCATGAGCTTTTCGAGAAACTCCAGCCCGTCCATGCGCGGCATTTCCACATCGAGCGTGAGCACGTCGGGGTTCGTGACCTTGATGAGGTCGCGCGCCACCAGCGGATCGGCCGCGGTGCCCACCACGGTCATGTCGCTCTGGCTGTTGATGATCTCCGTCATCACGCTGCGAATCAGTGCCGAATCGTCGACGCACAGCACCTTGATTTTTTTATTGCTCACGGATTTCCCTTGGTTGCGGCAGCCGGCGCCGCGCGAAGGCCGGACAGCCTGCGCAGCAACTCGCCCTCTTCGTTCTGCACCTGCGTCACTTCTGTCTGCGCGCGCAGCTTGCGCACGATGGCCTTGCCGGTCGCCGGCACGAAGCACACGCGGCGCGCATGCGGCCCGCGCAGGTCTTGCGCGGCGACTTCGATGCGTTCGTTGCGCAGGTAGCGCAGCACGAAGTCGGCGTTGCGGTCGCCGATGTTGAGCGTGGTCATGTTGGCCAGCACGGCGCCGCCGCCGAACACCTTGGCGCGCAGCCGGTCGCGGCGCGCGCCCGCGCGCACCAGCTCGCGGATCAGGGTGTCCATGGCGTAGGCGCCATAGCGCATCGACTCGGATGCGTCGCGGGTGCCGGTGCTGGCTGCTTCGCCGTCGTCGGGCAGCATGAAATGGTTCATGCCGGCCACGCCGGCTTCCCTGTCGTGCAGGCATGCGGCCACGCACGAGCCGAGCACTGTGCTCAGCACGGTGTTGCTCGAAGTCACGTAGTACTCGGAGGGCAGCAGCTTCACGGCCATGAGGCCGACGTCGCGGTCGAAGTAGTGGTGGCTGGCCACCGAGTCCGGTGCGGCAGGGTTCGAGGCCATCATGGAACGCCCGTGGCACGCGCGCGCGCCAGCTCGTACACGGTCTGGCCCAGCGGCCGGAAGGCCTGGTTGACGAGCGACGCGTTCTCCGAATGCCCCGCGAACAGCAGGCCGTTCGGCTTGAGCAGCGGCGCGAAGCGGTCGAGCACCTTCTTCTGCGTGGGCTTGTCGAAATAGATCATCACGTTGCGGCAGAAGATCGCGTCCACCGGCTCCTTCACCGCCCACGCGCTGTCGAGCAGGTTGAGCCGCGAGAACTTCACCAGCGCCGCCACCTCAGGGCGAATGCGTGCCTTGCCCGCGTTCGCCCCGGTGCCCTTGTTGAAGAAGCGCCGCAGCCGATCGGGCGCGAGCCTGCGCACCTGCTCGGCGGTGAACACGCCGGTGGCGGCCTTGGCCAGCACCGAGGTGTCGATGTCGGTGGCGATCACGCGCGCCGAGCCCGCCTTGTCGCCCAGCGCCTCCATCAGCGTGATGGCAATCGAATAGGGCTCCTCGCCCGTCGAGGCCGCCGCGCACCACACGGTGACGGGCTGCTTCGCCTTGCGCGCGTGCTCGGCCAGCGTGGGAAAGTGATGGGCCTCGCGGAAGAACGAGGTCAGGTTGGTGGTGAGCGAGTTGATGAACAACTGCCACTCCTCGCCGTCCTGCCGCCCTTCGAGCCAGTCGAGATACGTGGCGAAGTCGGGCACCTGGAGCTCCCGCAGCCGGCGCGAGAGCCGGCTGTACACCATCTGCCGCTTCTGCTCGCCCAGGGCGATGCCGGCGCGGCGGTGGATGAGGGTGCGTATCCGGGAGAAGTCGCTGTCGGTAAAAAGGAACTCGGTAGTCACGGCCATCCTGGAAGCTTGGCTTTCAATGTACATAGCGTCCGCCGTTTCCAATGGACCGATCAAACGAACAAATGCCCTGCACTTCCGGCCTCGCGCGCGTTCAGGGGCCGGCCGCGGCCGGGCTCGCGTCCTGCGCCCACACCAGCGCGGACAGCTGCGCCGCATTGACCTGGTCCGCGCTCAGGAACAGCGCCTCCGACAGGCGTGAAGCCTCTGCGTCGTCACGCTCGCAGCTTTCGGCCAGCGCCACGAAGGGGCCGTACAGGCCGCCGCGCGAAAGAATGGCCTGCTGCACCGACTCGGTGAGCTGCACCTTGCGCAGCACGCCTTCCATCGACACACCCAGCAGCTGGTCGAGCAGCGAGAACATGCCGGCCACGAACAGGTTGTCGGCCTCGCTGGCCGGCAGCATGCCCTGCCCCATCAGCTCGACGAAGCGTCCGCGCAGGATCGCCTTCTTCATCATGAAGGGCGAGCCGCCCTTGTTGCTGGTGGCCAGCAGCAGCGACAGCCAGCGGTACAGCGGCGAGTAGCCGAGCATGGCCACCGCATGGCGCAGCGAATGGATTTCCACCGCCATGCCGACCGATGGCGAGTTGATGTAGCGCAGCAGCCGGTAGGTGAGCGCGGCGTCGTGCTTGAGCGCGGCCTCGATGACGCGCACGTCCTCGTTGCGCTGGAGCATCTGCATCAGCTGCACGATCAGCAACGCCTCGGGCTGCAGCGCATCTTCGGTCTCGCGCACCGGCGGATTGCGGAACGCGCCTTCGATGAACACGTTCACGCGGCGCCCGGTGCATGCGTCGAATTCGTCCCAGTTCTCCACGCGCGAGGCGATCGGCTCGACCGCCGGATGGCCCAGCTCCGCGTCCCGGCGCAGCCGTGCCACGGTGTCGGCATCGCGCGCATCCACCTCGAAATGGGTGACGATGGCGCGCAGCTCCGGGTCTTCGGGCAGCGCGGTGGCGCCACACAGCATGAAGCCGAAGCCCTGCTCACGCAGGAACAGCAGGATGGAACGCATGTCCGCGTCCATCAGTTCGTCCACGCCCATGCACAGCACCATGTGCTGTGGCGGCAGCGATTGCAGCTCGCTCTGGAACAGCGCATCGACCGTCACGTCGACGAACACCAGCTGCGGCCCCAGCAGCCAGCCCGCGGGCGGGGGGTTCAGGTGCATGGCGAGCGTGTCCATCAGCGCCTTGACGCCGGCAGCTCCGGACACGCCGGAGCCCTCTCCGCCCGCCGCGCGCCAGGCCATGCGATAGCCCATGACGCGCCGCTGCGCATCGAGCAGCATGGCGTAGGCCACGTGGCCGTCGGGCCCCGCGTCGGGCTGTGCCAACCCGTCGGTGCCGGCGCCGGGATCGGGATTGGCCCCTGTGTCGCCGGAGGACCGCCGGAAGAAATCAAACCGCATTCAGCTGTCTCCGTGGGGTATCAGTGCGATCAGAGCGCGATGGCATCGGAGGCAGTCCTCCGAGCGGCGCCCGCCAGCGCGACCGCGCTCGCGGCCTGCGCTCGCTGGATGCGCGGCATGGCGCCCACGTCGATGATGAAAGCCACGCTGCCGTCGCCGAGGATGGTCGCGGCGGAAATGCCGGGCACCTTGCGGTAGTTGGTCTCCAGGTTCTTCACCACCACCTGGTGCTGGCCGAGCAGTTCGTCCACCAGCAGCGCGAAGCGGCTGTCGTCGGCCTGCACGATCACCAGGATGCCCTGCGTGGGATGCGTCTGCGCGCCCGACACGTCGAACACGCGGTGCAGCTCGATCAGCGGCAGGTATTCGCCGCGCACGCGGATCACGTGGCCGTCGGCGGTAATGGAATGCAGGTGCTCCGGCAGCGGCTGCAGCGACTCGATGACGTAGCTCAGCGGCAGGATGTAGGCCTCGCTGCCCACCTTCACCGACATGCCGTTGAGGATGGCCAGCGTGAGCGGCAGAACGATGCGCGTGGTGGTGCCCTGCCCGCCGCGCGAGTGGATCTCCACGTGGCCGCCCATCTCCTGGATGTTGCGCTTGACCACGTCCATGCCCACGCCACGACCCGAGATGTCGGTGACCTGCTCGGCGGTGGAGAAGCCGGGCGCGAAGATGAGCTGCCACACCTCTTCGTCGGGCATGGACTCGCTGACCGGCATGCCCTGCTGCAAGGCCTTGGCGAGGATGCGCTCGCGGTTGAGGCCGGCGCCGTCGTCGCTCACCTCGATCACGATGTTGCCGCCGTGGTGCTGCGCCGATAGCAGCAGCTGGCCGGTGGCGTCCTTGCCCTTGGCCAGGCGCACCTCGGGCGTCTCGATGCCGTGGTCGAGGCTGTTGCGCACCAGGTGCGTGAGCGGGTCGACGATGCGTTCGATAAGGCCCTTGTCGAGCTCGGTTTCCTTGCCGTAGGTGTCCAGTCGAACCTGCTTGCCGAGTTTGGCACTGACGTCGCGGATCACGCGCGGGAAGCGACTGAACACGTAGTCCATCGGCATCATGCGGATGGACATGACCGACTCCTGCAGGTCGCGCGCATTGCGCTCCAGGTGGCCGAGGCCGCTCAGGAAGCGCTCGTAGGCCACCGGGTCGAGCATGGTCGCGGCCTGCGTGAGCATCGACTGCGTGATGACGAGCTCGCCCACGAGGTTGATGAGCTGATCGACCTTCTCTACATCGACGCGGATGGAGCTGGATTCCTTGGCGGCGGGTGCGGCGACCGATGCCGCTGCCTGCGGCTTCGATGCCTCGGCGACTACAGCCGGTTCGGGCACTGGCGCGGCCACGGGTGCCGGGGCTTCGACCACGGCCACAGCCTCGGGGGCGGCAGCAGCGGCTTCGTGCGTGATGTCGATCTGCGACTCGTCGATGACGAAGCAGCAGACCGCGACGATATCGTCGGGCGCACAGGTGGTTTCCAGCAGCACGGTCAGCTGGTCGTTGCTGCGCGTGCGCGACAGCACCTTGCCGAGGTTGGCCAGCTCGCCCGCGAGCAAATCGCATTCGCTGTCGGACAGGCGCGCGAAGCGGATCCGCAGCGCACCGCTGCCGCCAGATGCGGACGATGCGACCGGCGCCGCAGGCGCGGCCACCGGCGCAGGGGCGGGAGCAGGCGCCGGTGCGGGCACGTGCGCCACCGCGCTGTCGTCGCCGCTTTCGAGCGCGAGTTGCTGAAGCACGCCACAGATGTGCGCGACCATGTCCGGGTCCGGCTCCTTGCCGGCCTGGTAGGCAGTGAGTTGTTCTTGCAAGGCGTCCTTCGTTTCCAGGAATGCATCGATCATTCGGCCGTTCAGGCGCAGCTGCCCATGGCGGGCGCGGTCCAGAAGCGACTCGAGGACGTGCGTGGTGTTGGTCAGGGCGACGAATCCGAAAGTCGCGGCGCCGCCCTTGATCGAGTGCGCCGCGCGGAAGATGGCGTTGAGCTGTTCGCTGTCGGGTGCCTCGACGTCGAGTTCCAGCAGCAGTTGCTCCATCTCCGCGAGCAGCTCGACGGCTTCGACAAAAAAGGCTTGGGTGAATTGACTGAGGTCCATCTCTTGAGCTCTTGTTGTTTTGTTGTTACGACGCCTTCGCGCCCACCTTGCCGATGCGCGTGCCAGCAGGTTCGACGCTGTTCTCGCGCTCGATGCGCTCCTGCGTGCGGTGGTTGAGCAGGATGATGCTGATGCGCCGGTTGATGGGGTTGCGCGGATCGGCCTTGTCCAGGTGCATGCTGTCGGCCAGGCCGATCACGCGCAGCACCTTGTCCTCGGTCATGCCGCCGGCCACGAGCTCGCGCCGCGAGGCGTTGGCGCGGTCGGACGACAGCTCCCAGTTGCCGTACGAGCGGTCGTTGGTGTAGACGATGGAGTCGGTGTGGCCCGACAGCGTGATCTTGTTGGGCAGGCCGTTGAGCGCGGGCGCCAGCTCGCGCAGGATGGCGCGCATGTGCGGCACCACGCGGGCGCTGGCCAGCTCGAACATCGGGCGGTTCTCGGTGTCGACGATCTGCAGGCGCAGGCCCTCGGTGGTGATGTCGATCAGGATCTGCGAGCGGAACTGCTGGAACACCGGGCTCTTCTCGATCAGCTGGTCGATCTTCTTCTTCATGTCGGCCAGGCGGGCGGCATCAGCCTCGTCCTCGCTGGCCGTTTCGGTGAGCTTGACCTCGCCCTCGACGTGCATCGGATCGGCACCGCCGCCGGGAATCATGCTGGTGCTGAGGCTGGACTTTTCTCCGCCGTTCAGCGCCACGCGCAGCGGCATGCGGAAGTGCTCGGCAATGCCTTCGCGCTGCTTCGGGCTCGAGATGGAGAGCAGCCACATCACGAGGAAGAAAGCCATCATGGCGGTCATGAAGTCGGCATAGGCAATCTTCCAGCCGCCGCCATGATGGGCGCCACCGCCGCCCTTGCTGACGTGCTTGATGATGATCCGTGGCTTGCCTTCGCTCATGGTCGTTCGCTCGTTCGCTGTTTTCGCTCGCCGCGCGGGACGCGTCAGCGCGCCTTGACTTCGCGGACGTGGCTGTCCAGTTCGGAGAACGACGGGCGCTCGGTCGAGAACAGCACCTTGCGGCCGAACTCCACCGCGAGCTGCGGCGCATAGCCGTTGAGGTTGGCCAGCAGCGTGACCTTGGCGCACTGGTAGATCTTCATGCCCTCTTCCACCTTCTGCTCGATCAGCGAGGCCAGCGGCGACACGAAGCCGTAGGCCAGCAGCACGCCGAGGAAGGTGCCCACCATCGCGTGGGCGATGAGTGCGCCCATCTCCGAAGGCGGCAGGTTGGCCGAGGCGAGCGCGTGCACCACGCCCATGACGGCGGCGACGATGCCCAGCGCGGGCAGCGCGTCGCCCACGCGCGAAAGGCTGTGGCCGGGCACTTCAGCCTCATGGCGGATGGTTTCGATCTCGTGGTCCATCAGCGCCTCGATCTCGTGCGCGTCGGTGTTGCCGCTGATGACCAGGCGCAGGTAGTCGCACAGGAAGACGGTGATGCCCTCGTGCGCCATGATGCTCGGGTAGCGCATGAAGATTTCGCTTTGGGCCGGGTCTTCCACGTCGGACTCCAGCTTCATCATCCCTTCCTTGCGAGCTTTGGCGAGCAGCTCGTACAGCAGCGCCAGCAGGTCCATGTAGAGCTGCCGGTTGTGCTTGGAAGTGCGCAGCAGCAGCGGCAGCTCCTTGATGGTGGCTTTGATGGTCTTGCCGTTGTTGCCGGCAATGAACGCGCCCAGCGCGGAGCCGCCGATCATGAGCAACTCCACCGGCTGGAACAGGACGCCGAAGTGCCCGCCCATGAGGCCGTAGCCACCGAACACGGCACCTATCACCACGAGATATCCAGCCAGAACCAGCACGCGCTTCCCCTATCGCCCTGCGGCGTCGATTCAACAAACCCCGAGCCTCCGGACACCGCAGGCGTGGGGCACTTTTTCCCTAGACGGCGCCGCCGATGTCGAGCACCGGCGCCACGGCGACAAGCCCACCCCGGCGCACCTCGGACAGCTTGGGCTTGCGCGCCTTGCCCGCGCGCGAAGGCGGACGGCACAGCACGCACACATAGCCGTTCTTGTTGTCATGTGCATGGGCCACGAAGTGGCCGCCGCAGCGGCTGCAGGTGCTCAGCTGCAGCATGTCGCTGTCGAAGAAGCGCACCATGGTTTCGGCGCGGGTGAAGTCGAGGACCACCTCGCCACCTTGCGACTCGACCTGCTCGGTGTAGAGGCGATAGGCCTTGATGAGCGCGGGCAATTCGTTCTCGTCGGCTTCGTCGAGCATGAAGCGGTAGATGTTGTAGAACATCGACGAGTGGATGTTGGCCAGCCACGTCATGTACCAGTCGGTAGAGAACGGCAGCAGGCCCTTGGGCGGAGAGACGCCCTTGAGTTCCTTGTAGAGGCGTATCAGGCGCTCCCGGCTCAGCTTGACTGCCGCCTCCAGGAACTGCAGCCGGGCGCCGAGACCGATCAGCTCGATCGCGAGCTGGACCTGCCGGACCTCGCCCAGAACGCTCTTGCTGCTCACGCCGCGCTCGCTCCGCGCATCGGCGCCTGGGCTTGGGCCTGCGCCTGTCGCGCGGCCATCAGGATCGACATATGCGCCTGCTGCAGCGCCGGCTCCTTGCCCTCGCCGACCACCGCGAACATCGGTCGGTCGTCCAGGCGGAAGCTGCACAGCAGGAAGTTGGAAGCAGCCAGCTTCACGATCTGGCTGAGCGACATGTTCGCCAGCAGATCGGCAAGCTCGCGCCCCACTCCCAGGCGGAACATGGCCTCGGCCTTGTCCTGCTTGACCAGCTTCTGCGCCAGCAGCATATAGGCCAGATTCAGCTCGCCGATTTCTCTCGAAATCACGCCGCTTGCGGTGATATTGCAATTTTCCACGTCTGATTCCATTTCCGATTCAAAGCTCACTTCGTGCTCCTATCAATCGTGTATACATTATATACACAAAGTTTTACATGTTGAAGCGTTTTGTATGACAGGAGGGCAAAAAAGGTAGGAAGCGTCTGACAGGAACGCCACTTGTCCCCACGGAGAGTGAGGGTCATAGGCGTTACATAATCACGTAACAAGTTGTTCCAATCGAGGGGTTTTTGGCATTAATTTATTCATCTGCGCCATCGAATTAATAAATACTATGGCCTTGTTTTGATTCACTGATAAATCTCTTGCATGAATATCCATATTCATGATTTGCCATTGATTCGTTGTTCAATTAGTCGCCTGCGCGACCTTCGAGGCCGTAGACCCACGCCATGACCTCGGCCACCGCGAGGTACAGCTGCGGCGGAATCTGCTGATCGAGGTCGACCTGCATCAGCAGCTTCACGAGGTCGGCCGACGAGTGCACGTAAAGCCCGTTCTCGCGCGCCTCGCGCATGATCGATTCGGCCACCACGCCATAGCCCTTGGCCACGACAACCGGGGCCCGTGTCTTGTCCGCATACGAAAGCGCGACTGCGCTGTTGCGGTTGTCGAGCACTTCGTTCATGCGGCCGCCTTCGCCATGACCTGCACCTGCTGCAGCCGCAGGCCCGCTGCGTCGAAGCGCTTCACGAGCCGGCCCGTGTCGCCGCGCAGGCGTGCCATGGTGGCGGTCTCGCGCGCAAAGAGATGCGCTTGCACGGCAGGGCCTTCGAGGCTCAGGCGCAGATCGACTTCGCCGAGTCGCGGCAGCGCCAGCGACACCGTGGTCGACCAGCGGCGCGTGCCCTCTTCTTGCACCGCGGCGCCATCGCGCTGCTGCGCCTGCTCTTCCTCGATGGACCAGCTCATCGGCACATCGGGCCAGGCCTGGCCGCTCCAGCGGAAGACTGAGCTGGCCAGCAGGTCGAGCTGCTGATGCACGATCGTGACGGCTTGCGGATGAATCACTTCTGCGCCGCGCGATGCCGATGCGACAGCTGCGCTGTCGGCCTGGCGTGCGGATTCGCCGGCACGATGCGCGGACATCGAATCGAGCATGCCGCCGACCTGCGCGCTTTCGGGTTGGCGATAAGCCGCCTGCACGCGCGCGGCATCGTTCGCGACGGCTTGCCCGGGAGCCTGGGCCGGGTCTTGTGCGGAGCGTGCGGCTTCCTGTGGCTGCGCATCGGTAGCGGGCGCCTGCGGCACGGGCGCATTCTCAACAGTGCGGAATGCATCGCCCTGTGGTACCGATACCACCATGGGTTGCACCAAGAGCGCCGGCGACACACCAGACACCCCCACGGAGGTCACAGAGGCCGGCCCCTGCGCAACCGCAGCCACGGAAGCTGCCAATGTCGCCACATCAGACCTCGCAACCACCGGCGCCGACCAGCGCGCCTGCGGCTCCTGCGTCATCTGCGCGAGCGTGCGGCCACCGGCTGCGAACTCCGCCAGATGCGACTCATAGAAGAGACCGCTGTCCGACACCGTCTGCGCCAGCGCGCCGGCCAACGCCGCGGCGCTGGCAGGCTGCCCGCGCGACGACAGCAGCGGCGCCGTGCCGCGCACCGGTCCCGGCTGCGCCTGCAGGTCGGCCAGCACCGCGCCGATGACGCGCGCCGCCACCGACAGCCGCATGGCCACCGACGGCGTCGCACCCGCACCCGCATGCGCCGCGCCGCCGGCTGTCGCGCCCGGCAGTTGCCGGTCGAGCGCGGCGTTGGAAGGCAGCCGCACGTCGTTGTCGACCTTGCCGACAGGCACGGCCGGCCCCGGCGCGCCGATGACGGCCTCCGCCTTGATGCCCAGCACGTCGAGCCGCGGCGCCAGCCTTGCGGCCAGCAGCGCATCGAGTAGTCCGGCGAGTGCAGTCATGGTGCGGCTTCTTCGGCGTTTCTTCGGGCCGCGCTCAGTGCGGCGGCCCGTAGGCTCTGCCGAGGTTCTTCTGCTGGGTGAGGTACCCCATCCGGCCGATCAGGTCTTCGATCTGCGGCTTGATGAGGCCCGACACCTCGGCCTGGTCCGAGCGGATGCGTTCGAGCAAATTGAGCACGTGCTCGACCTGCATCGAATCCAGCGTCTCGAACGGTTCGATGGCGCGCAATCGCTCGACCATGGCCGCGCAACGCTCTTCGAGCGCGGGGAGCCGGCCCCATTCCTTGGCGCGTGCCAGCACCAGCATCGATGCAATGCTGGTTGCCAGCTCCTCGTAGCAATGAACGACCTCACTCCGGAATGCCATGTTGTCCTGTCTCATTTTTGCGGTTGCATTTCAGCTGCGAGCCCGGTCGTCGATCTCCCGCCAGGCGGACGCGACGTTCTCGAGCAGCCGGTCGGCCTCGTCCAGGGCCTGCACGTCGTTGTGCAGGTTGGCGCGGAACAGCCGCTGCACGATGTAGTCGTACAGCGCCGACAGGTTGCGCACGAGTTCGGCGCCGGCATCGCCGGCTGCCTGGGCATCGAGCGCGGCCTTCAGGCCGTTGTCGACGATGCCGATGGCCTTGGAGATCGCGTTGCCCTTGGCTTCGATATCGCCGGCCGCCATGTGGTGGCGGGCCATGCCGATGGCGGTCTTCGCGCCATCGAAGAGCATCACGATGAGCTGGTGCGGCGACGCGCTCATCGCGGTCGTTTCCACACCGACGCGCGCATAAGCGCCGGCGCCGGTGCGCATGTTGTGGGGGGTGTACATCGGCTGGTGCTCCGGTCTGCGTCTTCTGACTTACTTGCTGCTGCTGTTCGTCAGCGCTTCGAACTGCTGCGTAAGGTAGGTCTTGGTGTTGTTCATTTTGTTGATCAACACGTCGAGCTGGTTGAACTGCGTGCGGTAGCGGTCCACCGCGGCGTCCACCCGCAACTGCATCGCGTCGTACTGGTCGTCAAGCTGCTTGATCGTCGATGTCACGCCGTCGCTGGCCACCTTCAGGGCGCCGGTGTTGAGGTCGTCCACCATCGCATCGATCTGCTTGCCGTAGCCGGCCGTGCTGCCGGTGGCGCTCGAGAAGAGGTTTGCCACGCCCTTCAGGTTGTCGGCGAGGGCCTTGTCGAGCTTGTCGGAATCCACGGCCAGGGTGCCGTCCTTCTGGAAGGCCACGCCGATCTCGGTGAGCACCTTCATGTCGTTGGTGCCGCCGGCCTGCGGCGTGGTGAGCGCCTGGCGGATGCGCGTCTGCAGGTTGCGCAGCGTGCTGTCGCCCACCAGCGCGGCGGCGGTGTTGGTGTCGGCGTCGTATGAGGTCAGCGTCTTGGCGGTGCTCTGAAGGCTGTTGTAGGCCTTCACGAAATCGTTGATCGCCGTCTTCACGCCGGCCGTGTTTTCCTTCATCGACAGGCCGGTCTTGCCGGTGTTCACCAGCGTCAGCGTGGCGCCCTGGATGGCTTCCTTCACAGTGTTGCTCGCGCTGGTGACGTCGATGCCGTTGACGTTGAGCTTGGCGTTCTGCGCCGCTGCCGTCTGCTTCAGGTTCTGCGTGCCGGCCGGGTCGTTGTTCAGCAGGTTCTGCAGCGCCGCGTCGCCGTCGACAGAGATGCGCATGCTTGACTTCTCGCCGGTCTGCGTGGAGGTCAGCACCAGCCGGTTGGGCGAGCCGCTGCCATCGTTCACGATGGTGGCCGTCACGCCCGCATTGGCGCCATTGATCGCGTTGCGGATGCCTTCGAGCGTGTTGTTGGTCGGGTCGATGGTGATCGACTTCGCGGTCTGGCTCGCATCCGCGGTGAAAGTGGCGCCGGTGTACTGGCCGGTCGTGGCGTTGAGCGTGCCACCCGTGATCGCGCCGAAGTCGATGGTGATCTTGCCGTTGCCGATCGCGGTCTTGGTGTCGACCTGGCCCGCGGTGATGACGGTCTGCGCCTGCGCGAGCTGCGACACGTCGATGGTGTAGTTGCCGGCGGCGCTCACGTCCGTGGCGGATGCCGAAAGAATGCCGCTGACCGTCGGCGTGCCGGTCACGCTCTGGAACAGCGTCGGGTCGCCCAGCTTCTTGGCGGCCGTCTGCAGCGTGCTGAGCGCGCTCTGGATCGTGCCGTAGGCGGACAGCTTGCTCGTGTAGCTCTTGGCCTTCGCCTGCAGCGCCACCAGGGGCTGGCTCTCGGCGGTCTGGAGCTGCGTGAGCAAGGAGGCAAGGTCGAGGTTGGAGCCGACGCCGAGGCTGCTGATGGTTGCCATGTGAATGCTTTCCTGTCCTGTATTGAAAGTGCTGCTGCCGGAGATGAGGAACCGGATGCGGCCTCAGGCCGCGTGGTCCACCAGCAGGCCGTTGCCGTCGCTCATCAGCTTCGCGATGCGCACGACGTCTTCATTGGGAATCTGGCGAATGACCTCGCCGCTGACGCGATCCACCACCTTGACGATGACCTTGTCGGTGTCCTTGTCGACCTCGAACTGCAGCCCGACCTCGCGCAGCGCGAACGCTTCGTTCACCTGGCGCACTGCCTGCTCGACCTGCACGGGTGTCGCGTCGTCCTTCGCGTCGGCCGCGGCATCGCCCTTCGCACCGGCCACCAGGCCCCGCACGGCCGCGGCGCCGCCGACGAGCAGCTGCGTCCACTGGTTCTCCATCACGGGGTTAGCCGGCACGGGGTTCAACATCATTTCCACCTTGTTTTGCTGGTTCGCTGTCCTCTGCGGCCTCATCCCTTGGGGCATGGCCGCAGAGGACAGCGCAGGCGGCCCCGGCTTTCCCCGGGGAACCTGCGCCAGCCGGACTCCACCCTTGCGGGAGGGGCCCGGCATTCCTTTGCTTCTGTTCTGACTAACTAGACCTCGTCGATCAACGCAGGAGCGACAGCACGCCTTGCGTGGTCTGGTTGGCTTGCGACAGCACCGAGGTACCTGCTTGTTGCAGGATCTGGGCGCGCGTCATGTTCGACACTTCAACGGCGTAGTCAGCGTCTTCGATGCGCGAACGCGACGAGGACAGGTTGGTCACCGTGGTGCCGAGGTTGGCGATCACCGAGTCGAAACGGTTTTGCACCGCACCCAGCGAGCTGCGCAGCTTGTCGACTTGCGACAGGGCGGCGTCCAGGGCCTTCAGCGGATCGACGGTCGACTTTGCGTCGCTGACGGCGTTGGTCGTCAGCTTGCCGGGCTTGGTGGAATCGGCATACACGGTGCTGCCTTGCGAATCGGTCACCACGCCGTTGGCGTTCAGGTTGATCGATTCAGCAGCGGTCGTCGTCAGGCCGCTCACGCCGATGTAGGCGCCGGTCACGGCACCGCCGGCTGCTGCGACTGCGTAGGCAGTGGTGGCGCCAGCACCGTCGATGTCGATGGAACCTGCACCAGCGTTGATCTTGGCTGCGACCTGGTCGGCCGTGGCGCGCTCGCCGGCAACCGCGAAGGTGCTGGCGCCGGCAGCTGCCGTCACCACCGTGTACGAAGCGCCGGTTGCGCCGATGGTGATCGAGTCGCCGGTAGCGGACATGCCGGTGGCTTGCTCGAGCACCGCCGACAGCGTGGCGGCGGTCGTCGTGCCGGTGCCCGTCTTGGTCAGGTTCTTCGAAGCGTCGAGGTACAGGGCCGAGCCGTCGGCAGCGTCGGTCATTGCACCGTTGCTGTCGATCTTGACGTCCATCGAACGGGTGCCGAGCTTGACCGTGGCGGTCACGCTGGTGCCGGCTGCCGGGGTCAGCGAAGCGAGCGTGTTGGCCTGGCTGCGTGCAGCTTCCGTGGCGGTGTAGCTCTTGGTGGCTGCGCTGTAGGTGTAGGTTGCGCCGCCGGTCATGGAGACCGTGCCGCCGTCTTGCATCTTGGCCAGCACGTCATTGGCCGTAGCGCCGTTGGCGGCCGTGGTCAGCGTGCGGCTGTAAGCCGTGATGCCGTTCGTGGTGGCACCCGCGGTGAAGCCGGCGACCAGCAGGTCGGAAGCCGTTGCACTCTTGTTCTTCGAACCGGTGTTGTTGACGTTGAAGCCGTCCAGACCGAGGGTCTTGGCGCTGATTTCTTGCAGGTCGATGTCGATGGTTTCGCCATCGTTCGCGCCGACTTGAACGGTCAGCTTGCCGGCGTCGGCCGACAGGACCTTCACGCCGTTGAACTGGGTCTGTTCCGACACGCGGTTGATTTCGTCCAGGCGCTGGCCGATTTCCGACTGGATCGAGTCCAGGTCGCTGGCCGAGTTCGTGCCCGTGGCGGCTTGCACCGACAGTTCGCGGATGCGTTGCAGGTTGTTGTTGACTTCGGTCAGCGCGCCTTCGGTCGTCTGAGCGATCGAGATGCCGTCGTTGGCGTTGCGCGTTGCTTGCGTCAGGCCCTTGATGTTGGCCGTGAAGCGGTTGGCAATGGCTTGGCCGGCAGCGTCATCCTTGGCGCTGTTGATGCGCATGCCCGAAGACAGGCGCTCGATGGCGCTGTTCAACGCCGACTGCGACTTGTTGAGGTTGTTTTGCGTGACCAGCGAGAGGCTGTTCGTGTTGATGACTTGCGCCATGTTCGACTCCTGATTGAAAAAAGGTTGTGGACTCCGGCCTTCGGCCGTAACGCTGGACCCGCTTCCACTGTGAGACTCAAGCCATCGTTGACTTGGTTATCGGCGGGGTCTCACGAACCTTTAGGGCCACGTACAAAAAAGTTGCACAGGCGGCCCACACCACCAACCCTCCCCCTCAGGCCTGCAGGTTCATCACTTCCTGATAGGCGGTCACCAGGCGGTTGCGCACCTGCAGCCCGGTCTGGAACGCGACGTTGGCCTTCTGCAGGTCGACCATCACGTCGTTGAGCGCGACACCGGGCTTGCCCAGTTCGAACGACTCGGCCTGCGCATAGGCCTGTTGCTGCGCGCCGCTGATGTTGGAAAGCGAGCGCTGGAGCTCGGCTGCGAAACCGCCGGCTTCGACCGGCGTACCGGCAGCGGCCGCGGGCGCAATGCCCGTGTGCAGCGCGGTGGCGCGCATCTGCTGCAGGACGGATTCGATGGCACTGATCGACATGGGAGATCCCTCTTCCTTTGTTTGAAGACTTCTGCGTGACTTGACATGGAGGGACAAAAGCCCTCCTGCCTGCTTGCAGCGTATCAAGGGAAGACCCCGATTCAAGCGCGCAACTGAGGGCAAAAACCCCGGCTGTTCGGGCATTCGAATTCCGGGTGACTGTTGACAATCGTCGGCGAAACGAACAGGCCGCGGACGACATCACGGGCCATCCGGAATGAAATCTCTACACCGAATCTCCACTCCCACCATGGCAACGGCAACCGCCACGACGAAGGTGCACCCATGAGCACGGCGGCGCCCGCGGGTGCTTTGCCTGCGGCCGGCAACGGCCAGCCTGCGCTACTGGACCGCATGCGCGCACAGCCCCGGCTGCCGCTGATCATCGGAGGCGCGGCCCTGGTGGCCGCCGCTGCCGCGTTCATGCTCTGGAGCCGCGGGCCCGACTACAAGGTGCTCTACACCAACGTGTCGGACCGCGACGGCGGCGCGATCATCGCGTCGCTGCAGCAGATGAACGTGCCCTACAAGTTCGCCGACGGCGGCGGCGCGATCCTGATCGCGGGCGACAAGGTGGCCGAGACGCGCCTGAAGCTCGCGGCGCAGGGCCTGCCCAAGGCGGGCGGCGTGGGCTTCGAACTGATGGACAACCAGAAGTTCGGCACCAGCCAGTTCGCCGAGCAGGTCAACTACCAGCGCGGGCTCGAAGGCGAGCTGGCGCGCTCCATCGAATCCATCGGCGCCATCGAGTCGGCCCGCGTACACCTGGCGCTGCCCAAGCCCTCGCTCTTCGTGCGCGACCAGAAGAAGCCCTCGGCCTCGGTGGTGCTCGCGCTCGCACGCGGACGCAGCATCGACGAAGGCCAGGTCAGCGCCATCGTGCACATGGTGTCCAGCAGCGTGCCCGACCTCGACGCCAAGAGCGTGACCGTGGTCGACCAGCGCGGCAACCTGCTGTCTTCGGCGCGCGGCGGCGACCGCGGGCTGGACGTGAGCCAGCTCAAGTACGCGCAGGAGATCGAGCAGGGCTACATCCGCCGCATCGAGGCGATCCTGCAGCCCATCGTGGGCACGAACAATGTGCGCGCGCAAGTGGCGGCCGACATCGACTTCTCGGTGGTCGAGCACACCGACGAGAAATACAAGCCCAACCAGGACCCGACGCAGGTCGCCATCCGCAGCCAGCAGAGCAGCGAATCGGCGCAGCACGGCGGCGGGCAACCCGGCGGCGTGCCGGGCGCGCTGTCGAACCAGCCGCCGGTGAACCCGACCGCGCCAATCACCGGGCCTCGTGCGCCGAACGCACCGGGCACGCCGCCCGCGCCGGGAACACCCGGCGCTCCGGGTGCACCGGGCGTGGCTGGCTCCACGGCCAGCACCGCCCCCACCGGCCCGAGCAGCACGCGCAAGGACACCACCACCAACTACGAGCTCGACCGCACCATTCGCCACGTGCAGCAGGCCGCCGGCGGCGTGAAGCGCCTGTCGGTCGCCGTGGTGGTGAACAACCGCGATGCGGTGGATGCATCGGGCAAGAGCGGCAGCCGCGCGCTGACCCCAGCCGAGCTGGAGCAGATCCGCAATCTCGCCAAGGAAGCCATGGGCTTCAGCCAGGATCGCGGCGACTCGCTCAACGTGGTCAACAGTGCCTTCGCCCGCGACGCCGACAGCGCCCCCGCGCCCGAAGTGCCGTTCTGGCGCGACCGCGAGAACATCGAGCTCGGCAAGACGCTGGGCCAGTACCTGCTGTACGCCCTGATCGCGCTCTTCGCCTGGTTCGCCGTGCTGCGCCCGCTGATGCGCCGGCACCTGGCTCCCCCGGCTGCGGCTGCGGCATCCACCGGCCCCGCCTTCGCGCCGGTCGCAGAGCCAGACCCGAACGCGCCCTCTCCCGACGAAAGCCTGCGCGAGCGCGAGGCCAACCGCCGCAAGGCCGACATGGAATACGCCCACCAGGCCGCCGACAAGGACCCGAAGCTGGTGGCCACCCTGATCCAGCACTGGATGCACAACGATGAATAGCGAAATGGGAACCCGCAAGAGCGCCATCCTGCTGATGGCGCTGGGCGAAGACCGCGCCGCCGCCGCGCTGCACCAGCTGCCCACCTCCGAGGTGCAGGCGCTGGGCCTTGCAATGTCGAAGCTCAGCTCCGTCTCCAAGGACGAACTGGCCGCCGTGCTCTCCGAATTCCGCCACGAGACCGAACAGCTGTCGGCCCTGCACCTGGGCTCGACCAGCTACATCCGCGCCGTGCTGAAGAAGGCGCTGGGCGACGACCGCGCCAGCAACCTGCTCGAAGACATCCTGCAGCCCGACGAGCCGCACGGCGGCATCGAGCGGCTCAACGAGCTCGAGGCCGGCGAAGTGGCCGAACTCATCCGCGACGAGCATCCGCAGATCCTGGCAACGCTGCTCGTGCACCTGGACCGCATGAAGGCATCGGAAGTGTTGGAGAAGCTGCCGGCGCGGCTGCGCCACGACGTGATCATGCGCGTGGCCACCTTCGGCGGCGTGCAGCCGTCGGCGCTGAACGAGCTGACCGACGTGCTCACCGAGATGCTCGCGGGCCAGGGCGTGCGCCGCAGCCGCCTGGGCGGCGTGCGCACCGCGGCCGAGATCGTCAACCTCATGAGCACCGGCGTGGAAGAAGAAGCCATCGCCCATGTGCGCGAGCAGGACGAGGCGCTGGCCCAGCGCATCGTCGACGAGATGTTCGTGTTCGAGAACCTGCTGGGCCTGGAAGACCGCAGCATCCAGCGCCTGCTCAAGGACATCGAGTCCGACTCGCTCATCATCGCGCTCAAGGGCGCGCCGATGGAGCTGCGCGACAAGTTCCTCAACAACATGTCGCAACGCGCCGCCGAGACGCTGCGCGAAGACATGGAGCTGCGCGGCCCCGTGCGCGTGTCGCAGGTCGAGACCGAGCAGAAGGCCATCCTGCAAGTCGCCCGCCGTCTGGCGGAGGCTGGCGAAATCGTGATCGCGGCGCCTGGCACCGATGACTTCGTCTGACACCAACGGCGCCTTCGGCGAGTCGCGCGAACGGCTTGCCGCCATCCATGCCGCCGCGCGCCATGCGGCGGCCGGACCGAAGCCCGCCCCATCGCCCACGCTTTCGGCCTGGGAGCGCTGGGAGATGGGCACCATCGACGGCAAGGCGCCCGCCAGCCGCAATAAGGCCGCCGAGCGCAACGGCGCGCCGCCCGCGCCTCCCGCACCAAAGATTGACCTTGCCGACATCGCGCGCATCCGCAGGGAAGCCCGCATCGACGGCGAGGCCGAGGGCCGCGCCGCCGGGCTTGCCGAAGGCCGCAAGGTCGGTCACACCGAAGGACTGGCCACCGGCCTCGCGGCCGCCAGCGTGCATGCCGAGCGCCTGCGCGCGCTGGCCCAGTCGCTGCCCGATGCATTGCGCCGCGCAGAAGAAGAGCTTTCGCAGGCCGTGCTCGCGCTCGCGCTCGACGTGGCCCGCCAGGTGGTGCACCGCACGCTGAAGGCCGAGCCCGAATGGGTGCTGCCCGTGGTGCGCGACCTGCTCAACACCGAGCCCGCGCTGCGCGGTGAGCCGCGCCTGCTGCTGAACCCCGATGACGTGGCACTGGTGAAGAACAGCCTGGGCAACGAGATCGAAGCCGCCGGCTGGCAGGTGCGCGCAGACGACACCATCGCGCGCGGCGGCTGCCGCGTGCAGTCCGCCACCGGCGAACTCGACGGCACGCTCGGCACCCGCTGGAAGCGCGTGACCGCCTCGCTGCACGGCGACGCCGACGGGCAGGCCGACTCGCTCTGACGCCCATGCAAACCACCGCCGCCCCCAACGCCCATCTGCAAGCGGTGCGCGCTGCGCTGGAGAAGGCGCGCGCCAACGTCGCGCATTGCGAGACCACCATTGCCTCGGGCCGCCTCACACGCGCCGTCGGATTGGTGCTCGAAGCCGTGGGCCTGCAACTGCCCGTGGGCAGCGACTGCCTGATCGAACTGCCGCCCGGCCATCCGCAGCGCCACGCCGAAGCCGAGGTCGTGGGCTTTGCAGGTGACCGCCTGTTCCTGATGTCGCAGACCGAAGTGGCAGGCCTCGTGCCCGGAGCACGCGTGTTCGCGCGGCCCGGCGCGGCGGAGCCCGATGCAAACGGCATGATCGGCAACGCACACACCAAGCGCCTGCCCGTGGGCGAAGGCATGCTCGGCCGCGTGGTCGATGCGGCCGGCCGTCCGCTCGACGGGCTCGGTCCGCTCGACATTGCGCGCAAGGTGCCGCTGAGCTCGCCGCCCGTCAACCCGCTGTCGCGTGCGCCCATCGACTCGGTGCTCGACGTCGGCGTGCGCGCCATCAACGCGATGCTCACCGTCGGCCGCGGCCAGCGCATGGGCCTGTTCGCCGGCTCCGGCGTGGGCAAGAGCGTGCTGCTGGGCATGATGGCGCGTTACACCAGCGCCGAAGTCATCGTGGTCGGCCTGATCGGCGAACGCGGCCGCGAGGTGAAAGACTTCATCGAGAACACGCTGGGCGAAGAGGGCCTGGCCCGCGCGGTGGTGGTGGCCGCGCCTGCCGACAACTCGCCGCTGCTACGCCTGCAGGGTGCGGCCTATGCGACCTGCCTGGCCGAATACTTTCGCGACCGCGGCAAAGACGTGCTGCTCATCATGGACTCGCTCACTCGCTACGCGATGGCGCAGCGCGAGATTGCGCTGGCCGTGGGCGAGCCGCCTGCCACCAAAGGCTATCCGCCATCGGTGTTCGCCAAGCTGCCGGCATTGGTGGAGCGCGCGGGCAACGGCGCGCGCGATGCGCAGGGACGCGGCGGCTCGATCACCGCCTTCTATACGGTGCTGTCCGAGGGCGACGACCAGCAGGACCCGATTGCCGACTCGGCGCGCGCGATTCTCGACGGCCACGTGGTGCTCTCGCGCACGCTGGCCGAGGCCGGGCACTACCCCGCCATCGACATCGAGGCCTCCATCAGCCGCGCCATGACCGCGCTGATTCCGTCTTCGCAGTACGACTCGGTGCGCCGCTTCAAACAGATGCTCTCGCGCTACCAGCGCAACCGCGACCTGATCAGCGTGGGCGCCTACGCACCCGGGCACGACCTGCAGCTCGACCAGGCCATTGCGATGTATCCGCGCATCGAAGGCTTCCTTCAGCAGTCGATGGACGAACGCGCGGGCTATGCCGAGTCGATTGGGCACCTCGAAGGCCTGTTCGCGCCCGAACAGCGCGCATCCACGACGACAACAACACAAAGATTCAAGACATGACACGCAAGCTCCCCCTTGGCATGCTGATCGACCTGGCGCACACGCAGACCGACGACGCCGCACGGCGCCTGGGCGCACTGCAGAACGCGCACCTCAACGCCAGCCAGAAGCTCGAACTGCTGCTGCAGTACCGGCAGGACTACCACGACCAGCTCGATGCGCTGATGCGCGACGGCCTGCCCTCGTCGCAATGGCGCAACTACCGCAACTTTCTGGGCACGCTGGACGGCGCCATCGAGCAGCAGCGCGCCATCGCGGCGCAGACCGAGACCCGGCTCGACACCGGCCGCACCGACTGGCAGCAGCAGAAGCGCCGCCTGAGCTCCTTCGACACGCTGGCCGAGCGCGTGCGCATGCAGGAAATGATGGCCGAGGCCAAGCGCGAGCAGCGCGACAGCGACGAGCGCTCGGCGCGCAAGTTCTTCGACCGCGCCTCGCATCCGACTCTTTGATCTTCACGCAGGAACCGACATGACTCCCATGATCACGCCCCCCGTCATGACGAACGCAACCAGCCAGCCAGCCGCGCAGACCGGCGTGCGCAACAGCGGCGCGGACGAAGACCAGGGCCGCAGCTTTGGCGCGGCACTGGAGCGTTCGCGCGCGAACAACGGCAACCGCGCCGACGCGACGACGAAAGACGGCGCACAGGATGTCGCCGCCATCGACCGCAAGCCGGTGCGCAAGCCCGGTGCAGATGAAGACACGAAGAAAGAAGACGCGCTGCCCGCGGACCCGAACCTCGCCTTTCTCGGAACAGCGCACACGCCACTGCACGCGCTGACGCTCGCGGGGCGCTCTGCTCAACAGCAGCAAGGTGAAGGCGCAGCCGATGCCACCGCCGCAACGGCGCCCGCCGGTACAGCAGCAGACATTCCGCTGGACCCCGCTCTGCAGACCGCTGCCGCGAAGGCGCTTGGTGCCGATGCGGCCGTCGCCGATGCATCGGCCGCACCCGAAACCGCCGTGGCCTCGAAAGATGCCGCCACGAAACCCGCGACGGCCGCACTGCCCGCCACCCAGGCTGCGCAACTCCAGGCCGACGCCGCGCCGGCCACCTCGCTGCACGAACTTGCCCGTGCCGCCATCGCGGCACAGACCATGTCCGTCGGCATCGCGAAGCCCGCATCCGCCCCCGCCGGTTCGCCAGTCGGCACCGCTGCGACCGGCCGCGGCGCAGCAGCGCGCACGCCCGTGAGCGCCACCACCGCCGAGCAACTGGCCAGCGCTGCGCAGCAACCCGAAGCGGCCGACGATACGCAAGCCAAGGCCGCGCCCATTGCGGCAGTGGCAGCCGCGACCGCCAGCGACACGGACGCCCAGCCACCCGTGGCACCCATCGCGCTCCAGCAGCCCGCCGCGATAGCAACCGCTTCATCAGACGGCGCGAACGACACGGCCGCCACACGCGCCCCCGTGCACACCATCGCCCCCGAAGTCGGCAGCGACAAATGGGCGCCGGCCCTCGGCCAGCAACTGGCGCGCATGAGCACCAGCGGCAATCACACGGCCGAACTCAACCTGAACCCCGCCGGCCTCGGCCCGCTCAAGGTCACGCTGTCGATGGGCGACAACCAAGCGCAAGCCATGTTCGTATCGGCCCATGAAAGCGTGCGCAAGGCCATCGAGGCCGCGCTGCCGCAGCTGCGCAATTCGCTGTCGGAGCAAGGCATCACGCTGGGCCAGACCTCGGTCGGCGCGGAAACCCGCCAGCCCTTCGGCAACGACGCCGCCTTTGCACAGCAACAAAGCCAGCAACAGCAGCAGAACGCCGCGCGGCAGCAGGCAGCCTCCCCGTATCCCGGCGCGGGCCGCACCACGGCCAGCGCACCGGTGGCGCCCCTGGCCGCCGTGCGCACGGGTGCTTCCAGCAACGCAGCCGGGGTGGACACCTTCGCCTGAGGCCCGGCAACACATACACGCCCCCGCCCGCGACGGCGCCCTGTGCGGCGCCCCGCAATGAACGGATATGAAACGCTTTTGTGCGCTTGTTCGGCCGTTCGTCAGCGAGGGACTTCGCAAAGAATAGATCGGACAAGAAAAACCGCTTAACCATGGCTACCTCATCACCCGCCGCAACTGTCGCACCGGCCATCTCCGCAACGCTGGCCCCACGCCGCTCCTCGAAGCTGCTGATCGGAATCGTGATCGCCGTCGGCCTGATCGCTGCCGGCGGCGCGGCCGCGTATGTCTTCTTGCCCCGCTTCATGGGCACCGCCTCCACCGAAACGGCCAAGGCGCCGACACCCGAGAAGCCCATCTTCCTGACGCTCGAGCCGTTGACCGTCAACCTGCAGTCGGAAGGCCGCGGCCGCTTCCTGCAGATCGGCATGGCGCTGCGCGTGCGCGACGAGCAGACCAAGGCGCAGCTCGTCGAATTCATGCCCGAAGTGCGCAGCCGCCTGCTGCTCCTGCTGTCGAACCGCGCGCCCGAATCGGTGGTGGCGCCGGAAGACAAGGCCAAGCTGGCCGAGGAGATCCGCAAAGCGCTGAGCACCCCGCTGGCCCCGGATACGCCCGAACTGGGCATCTCCAGCGTCTCTTTCAACACGTTCGTCGTGCAGTGACCACCTTTTCCTTCGGACAAGCGATCCATGGCGTATGAACAGGTGCTCTCCCAGGACGAGGTCGATGCGCTTCTGCAAGGCGTCACCGGCGGAGACCTCGACCAGGCGGCCTCCCCCGCACCACCGAAGGACGGCCTGCCGGCCTACGACCTCGGCGCGCCCGACCGCGTGGTGCGCAACCGCATGCACACGCTGGAGGTCATCAACGACCGCTTTGCGCGCGGCCTGCGCGGCGCGCTGCTGAATTTCATGCGCCGCAGCCCCGATATCTCGGTGGGGCCGGTGCAGATCCAGCAGTACGGCGAGTTCGTGCGGCACCTGCCGGTGCCCGCGAACATCAACATGATCCACATGAAGCCGCTGCGCGGCACCGCCCTCTTCGTGTTCGACCCGAAGCTGGTGTTTCTCGTGGTGGACAACCTGTTCGGCAGCGACGGCCGCTACCACGTGCGCGTGGAAGGCCGCGACTTCACGCGCACCGAGCAGCGCATCATCAAGCGCCTGCTCGACCTGTCGCTGCAGTGCTATGGCGACGCGTGGCAGCCGGTGTTTCCGCTGGACTTCGACTACGTGCGCGCCGAGATGCACGGCAAGCTCGCCAACATCGTCGCGCCCAACGAGGTGGTGATCAACACCACGCTGCAGATCGAGTTCGGCCCCGTCGGCGGCTTCCTGCACGTGTGCATTCCCTACTCGATGATCGAGCCGATCCGCGACCTGCTGTCCAACCCGATCCAGGACGAGGTCGAGGTAGACAAGCGCTGGGTCAAGCAGATGTCGCGCCAGATGCAGGCCGCCGACGTCGAGCTGGTGGCCGACTTCGTGACCATGCCATCGACGCTGGGCGAAGTGATGAAGCTGCAGATCGGCGACGTCATTCCCATCGAGCTGCCCGAGACGGTCGTCGCCAAGGTCGGCGGCGTGCCGGTGATGGAGTGCGGCTACGGCACCTCCAACGAGCGCTATGCGCTGCGCGTGCAACACATGATCTCCCACCAAGACAGCGATTTGAAGAACGACCATGACTGACAACACCTCTTCCGGCAGCAGCGACGCGGACGACTGGGCCAGCGCCCTGGCCGAGCAGACGGCCGCCTCGGCCCCTGCCGCCGCCGAACCCGCCCCTGCACCCACATTCGCGCCCGCCACCGCGCAGGTTTTCCAGCAGATCCAGGACGCACCGCCTCCCGCGCACTCGTCCTCCACGCCGGTGGACATCGCACGCGTGCTCGACGTGCCGGTGCAGCTCACCGCCGAGATCGGCCGCACGCGCATCACCATCAAGAACCTGCTGCAGCTGTCGCAGGGCTCGGTGGTGGAGCTCGACGGCCTGGCCGGCCAGCCGCTGGACGTGCTGATCAACGGCTACCTCATTGCGCAAGGCGAGGTGGTGGTGGTGAACGAGAAGTACGGCATTCGCCTGACCGACATCGTCACGCCCTCCGAGCGCATGCAGAAGCTCGCGCGCGCATGAGCCTGCCAACAGTGCCCACGCCCGTTCACGACGTGGCTCCGGCCGCCGTCGGCGCCACGGGCCTGCTGCAGGCCGGCTTCGGCATGGCGGCGGTGATCGGCCTGATCTTTCTGTGCGCCTGGCTGGCGCGGCGCTTCGGCCTTCAGCGCCTGGGCGGCGGCCAACTGGTGAAGGTGGTGTCGAGCGCCGCGGTAGGCCAGCGCGAACGCGTGGTCGTGGTGGAAGTGGGCGACACCTGGCTGGTGCTGGGCGTCACGCCGAGCCAGGTCAACACACTGCACACGCTGCCGGCACAGGCCCATGCGGCTGCTGCAGCGCCGGCGTCGTCCTCGGTCGCACCCACACCCGTCGAACTCTTCGCCCGCAAGCTGCGCGAAGCCCTCTCGGGCAAGCCGCATCGTCCTGCCCCATGAAGAACCCCGCATTGCGCCGCGGCTTGCGCGCCGCGCTGCTGTTGCTCGCCGCCACGCTGCTGCCCGCCGTTGCATGGACTCAGGGCCTGCCCGGCATCACCAGCACGCCCGGCCCCGGCGGCAGCCAGACCTGGTCGCTGAGCGTGCAGACCATGGTGCTGCTGACCTCGCTCACCTTCCTGCCCGCGCTGCTGCTGTCGATGACCAGCTTCACGCGCATCCTCATCGTGCTGGGCCTGCTGCGCACCGCCATCGGCACGCAGACCTCGCCACCCAACCAGATTCTGGTGGGGCTGTCGCTCTTCCTCACCTTCTTCGTGATGTCACCGGTGCTCGACAAGGCCTACAACGAGGCCTACAAGCCCTTCTCCGAGAACAAGATCAGCGTCGACACCGCGTTGGAGCGCGGCATAGCGCCCTTCAAGACCTTCATGCTCAAGCAGACCCGCGAGAACGACCTGGCCCTGTTCGCCCGGCTCGCCAAGGTGCCCGAGATGCAGGGCCCCGAAGACGTGCCGCTGCGCATACTGCTGCCCTCCTTCGTCATCAGCGAGCTGAAGACCGCGTTCCAGATCGGCTTCACCATCTTCATACCGTTTCTCATCATCGACCTCGTGGTGGCCAGCGTGCTGATGTCCATGGGCATGATGATGGTGCCGCCTGCTTCCATTGCGCTGCCCTTCAAGCTGATGCTCTTCGTGCTGGCCGACGGCTGGCAACTGCTCATCGGTGCGCTCGCGCAAAGCTTCTACCTCTAGGTACGCAGAGATGAACCCCGAATCCGTCATGACCATGGGCTACAGGGCCATGGAAATCTCGCTGCTCATCGGCGCGCCGCTGCTGCTGGTGGCACTGGTCATCGGCCTGATCGTGAGCATCTTCCAGGCGGCCACGCAGATCAACGAAGCCACGCTGTCCTTCATTCCCAAGCTGCTGGCCGTGTTCGCGACGCTCGTGATTGCAGGACCGTGGATGCTCGACCGCATGCTCGACTACATCCGCGCGCTGTTCGCCGGCATTCCGCAGATGCTGGCGTGACGTGATGTGATTTGACGTGACCCCGTCGATCATCTCGGTCACCTCGGCCCAGCTCGAGGGCTGGATGGTGGCCTTTCTCTGGCCCTTTGTGCGCATGCTCGCACTGGTGAGCACCGCGCCGATCTTCGGCGAAGCATGGGTGCCACGGCCCGTGAAAGTGGCCATTGCCGCCATGCTGGCCTTCGTGATCTCGCCCACCATCGGGCCGTTGCCCACGGTGCCGGTGGTGTCCGCAGGTGGCGTGTGGATCATCGTGCAGCAGGTGCTGATCGGCGTGGCCATGGGCTTCACCGTGCGGCTGGTGTTCACCGCCGTGCTGGCCGCGGGCGAATACATCGGCCTGCAGATGGGCTTGTCGTTCGCATCGTTCTTCGACCCGATGAGCCATGGCAGCACCATGGTGGTGTCGCGCCTGCTGAACATGCTGGCGATGCTGATCTTCCTGGCGCTCGACGGGCATCTGCTGATGGTGAATGCGCTGGCAGAGAGCTTTCACACACTGCCGATTGCCGATGCGCCGCTTGCGTCTGGTGGGTGGATGTTTCTGGTGCTGGCCGGGGGCGACATCTTTGCCAGCGGGCTGATGCTGGCGTTGCCGCTGATTACCGCGCTGCTTACGCTGAACCTGGCGATGGGCATCCTGAACCGCGCATCGCCGCAGTTCAGCATTTTTGCGGTGGGGTTTCCGCTGACGCTGCTGGCGGGGATTTTCATGATGCAGCTGTTGATGCCGAATCTGGGGGCGTTTCTGGAGCCTCGGTTTGGAGAGGCTGTGGGGAACATGTTGCGGGTTACGCAGGGGTTGCGGCCTTGATTCAAAGGTGATGCAAAGGACCCGGATCGCATGAAGATCCAAACTGGTGCATCAAACTGATTAATCAGTTGGCATGGGATCTGCTTGATCAGATTCATGCCATCTTCCACCGACATCAGCGAACGGATCGTCGAGGCCGTCCTCGCCAAGAAGCTCGCACCGGGTGCTCGCCTCGGCGAGCAGCAACTGTGCGATCTCTTCGATGCACCGCGTGCGGTGGTGCGCGAGGCGCTCACCACCTTGTCGGTCCGCGGCATGGTGAAGGCCAGCGCGCGTCGCGGGTGGTACCTGGTCGAGCTGTCGCTGGAGGAAGCCCAGGCCGCTTTCGACGCACGCCTCGTGATCGAGACCGGCCTCATTCGGTGCAGCAAGCCTCCGGCCTCCAAGGCGCTGCAGCGGCTGCGCACGCACCTGAAGCGTCAGCGCGAAGCGGTCGAAGGCACCGATGTGGGAGCGCGCAGCTTCCTGCTGGGAGACTTTCACGTCTGCCTGGCCGAATGCCTGGGAAACAGCGTGCTCGCGGCCACGGTTCGCGACCTCACCGCACGCACGATGCTGATCGCCTTGCGCTACCAGTCGGAAGACGAGGCTGCGCACTCCTTCAGCGAGCACAGCGCCATCGTCGAGGCGCTGGAAGCCGGCGACATGGCCCTGGCCGAACAGCGCGTCTTCGCCCACCTGTCGACCTGGCAACTCAAGCTGCGGGTACCCGCTGACCAGACGCCCGACCCGTTGGCCGGGCTGCGGCTCGCGCTCACGCCGCTGTCTGCGCCCCGGTGAAGCATCCCCTGCCACGCGCCCCCGATTTCCCTGCCGATTTCTTCTCAACGCCCATCCCAACCTCGGAGCACGCCATCATGTTCAGCAAACGCTACCTTTCCCTCGGCCTCGCAGCCGCCCTCACCTTTCTCGCCGCCGGCGCCTCGCACGCACAGAACGCGCTGGACACGATCACGAAGAGCAAGACGGTCCGGATCGCGATTCCCACCGACTTTCCGCCCTACGGCTCGGTCGGCCCGGACATGGCGCCCCAGGGGCTGGACATCGAGGTCGCGCGGCTGATCGCCGGCAAGCTCGGCGCCAAGGTCGAATTGATTCCGGTCTCGACGGCGAACCGCATCCCTTATCTGCAGACCAAGAAGGCCGACCTCGTGATCTCCACGCTGGGCAAGAACCCGGAGCGCGAGAAAGTCATCGACTTCACGGTCGCCTACTCGCCCTTCTTCATCGCCGTGTTCGGCCCGAAGACGCTGTCCGTGAAGGCGCCGGCCGAGCTCGCGGGCAAGTCCATCTCCGTCACGCGCGGCTCCGTGGACGACGCGGAACTCACCAAGGTGGCACCGGCCTCCGTGGAGTTGCGCCGCTTCGAGGACAACAACGCGACCATCTCGGCCTTTGTCGCCGGACAGACGCAGCTGGTGGCAACCAGCGCCCAGGTGGCGAGCACCATGATGGCGAAGAACCCGCAACTTGGGAGCGAGCTCAAGTTCGTGCTGAAGGATTCCCCGAACTTCGTCGGCGTGGCCAAGGGAGAGGACGCGCTGCGGCTCAAGGTCAACGAGATCTTGCTCGATGCGAAGAAGAGCGGCGAACTCGACAAGCTGGCTGTCAAGTGGCTGGGCCGCCCCGCCGGCGATTTGCCGCAGTAAGGCGCGCCCACGACATGAACGAGCCATGGCGCCTCAGTGCGGCGCAGTTGACCGCCGGGTACGCAAAGCAGTTGTTCACGCCCCTCGACGCGCTGCAGGCGTGCCTGGCACGCGCCGAGGTTTGCGAGCCGTCGCTCAACGCCTTCGTGGCACTCGACCGGGAAGGTGCGCGGCGCGCGGCGGCGTCCAGCGCGGCACGCTGGGCCACCGGCCGGCCGCTGGGCCCGCTCGACGGCGTGCCAATGAGCGTCAAGGACAACATGCACGTCGCGGGTCTTCCCACGTCGTGGGGAAGCAAGCTGCTGCAGGGCTTTGTCGCGTCGCACGACGAGCTGCCCGTGGCGCGCCTACGCGCGGCAGGCGCCGTGCTGTTCGGCAAATCGAACCTGCCTGAATTCGCGATGCAGGGCTACACCTCCAACGCCCTGCACGGCACGACCCGGAACCCCTGGCACACCGCGCTGACGCCGGGCGGATCGTCGGGCGGCGCTGCGGCGGCGGTCGCGGCGGGCCTGGGGCCGCTGGCCTTGGCTACCGATGGCGGCGGCTCCATCCGCCGGCCTGCATCGCATTGCGGTCTTGTGGGATTCAAGCCTTCGCGGGGCCTCGTGCGCAGGGAGCGCAGCTTGCCCGAGATATTCCTCGACTACGAAGTGGCCGGCGGAATCGGTCGCTGCGTGAAAGACGTACAGCATCTGACGGCGGCGATCGCGGGATCGCGCCTGGAGGCCAGCCGGCCCTCGCTGTCTCGCATTCTTTTCGTGCCCCGCTTCGGCACCCATGCCGTCGACCCTCGCATCGCCGCGTCGGTGCGTCGCGCGGCCGAAGGTTTCGCCGCGTTGGGGCATGCAGTGGACGAAGCACAACAGCAGGTGAACTGGTCGGAGGCGATCAACGCACTGTGGCCGACGCTTTCCAATGCAGGGCTCGCCTGGATGCTCCAGCGCGCATGGCAATGGCCCGAGTTCGGATTGCCCGAAGGCGTTCACCCGGATCTCTCACGCTGCGGCGCGGTCGCGCAGGCGAATTTCGACGCCGGCCTGAAGCTCGATGCATCCGGCCTGTTCGATGTACTGGCGGAAGTGCGTGAGCTCGAGCGACAGATGGAAGTCGTCTTCGCCCGCTACGACTTCATCCTCACACCGGCGACGGCCGCCCTGCCCTGGCCCTGCGAGCAGAGCCACCCCGAGCGGATTGCGGACACGGAAGTCGGCCCGCGCGGGCATGCCGTCTTCACCGCCTTCGCCAATGCCGCGGGCCTGCCGGCCATTGCATTGCCAAGCGCGCATGCAGAGGGCCTGCCGACCGGCATCCAGTTGGTCGCATCGGCCGGCCACGATGCCGAACTGCTGGCATTGGCCATGCAGTATGAGGAGGCCTTTCCATGGCCTGCGCTGTGGGACGAAGGGTTTCGCTCAACGGGCTGAAATGAGGAGGTTCCACCCGGCATTTGGGTTGGAACTGCGGGCCACAGGGGCATCTCGCTCCTCTCGATCGCAGATGTCTGCGTGGCTATACTGCGCCCGTCATGTCAAAAACAGGCGTGATCGGGATTGGCGTCCCGAGTAACTGCTGCGACGAAAGCCGCAGATTTCTTCGCAGAGACTCTGCGGCTTTGTCGTTCGTGCCTCCAGTTTTGGCGGCTCGAGCAGGGAGCCGCGAGGCTCGCCGGTTTGCGCAAGCAGTTCCCGGTACGCCAACCTGTTCGAGCTGCCGCCTCCAATTGGCGTTGGGTGCGGCGGTTTATGCAAAACCGAACTGTTTGGAGGCCATTCATGGCTGCATCCGCTCGCGCGTCCGCGCACGTCTCTTCATTTCCCGAATCTTCTGAAACTGCCAGTGTTGAATCGCTTGCGCTACAGGCATGCGATGACATCGACAGTCTTCACGAGGTGCAGCGCGCGTATGCGGGCCTCGAGAAGCTCATCGTTCCACAGGGAGTGAACGATACGGAAGAGGTTTATCCGACACGCACCGAACTTAGCGCGTTGGTGCGGGTGGTCAATGAGGAACTGCAGCGGCGGATCGCAACAGCCGATATCACGATGCAGTCGCTGCGTGTTGCCTTGGGCGGAGGCGACGTGCAATGAATGCCTTCAAGGTTGTTGATGCTTGGGTGCGTCTGCCCAACAGAGTTCTAGAAAGCTCAAAGCTTAGGGCCGGCGTCACCAAACCGGCAGTGACCCAGCCCTGACCAGCAGGGAGTCATGACCCAAGTCTTCGCCGGGTAGCTCTCCGTCCCGCTTTATCAGCCACATCAACTCGACACGACGATTATTCGGTGGAATAGTTTTTTGCTCGCAAATCGTCGACGGTTTCCTGCAACTTTTCGAACATCTCTGTCACATTGACATTTTCGCCTCGCTCAAACCGCTTAGAAATTATTGTCAGCGGAAATAACAATAACGAAGTCTGTTTATATCTAATTGCAGGATCTCGACCATACTCATCGTCAACCATGCACCATTCATAATCATCTTGCGATTTGATAAAAATCCTGCCAAAAGCCAAACCTAGTGCCTGAAGCAAATAAGTAGCCTCTGGCTCAAGGAGCTTAGAGTCGAGGACATTCTGAATCGTTGCTAGATCAGTTCGATTGCCCACTAGAGAAACGCCTGAAGCCGCCAACGCCAATTCCGAAGCATGCTCAATCTGTGCCAATATAGCTTGATACTCTGCATGCGATGGTACTTCGATTTTTTGTTCCATGAATGCTCAATAACTGGACAAGCGGACTCTCTCGAGATGTGCTCTATTGAAGAAAATCCCCTTAGTCCTCGCCAAAACGCTCGCTGTATTCTTTGTACTCTCCGAAAGCTGGCCCTATTCTTGTGACCAGAAAACCGACAGTATGGCTTGTTGTATTTTCTCTCAATCGATCGGCGTGCACATCGAGGTGCTGCAAAATGACCTGTAGTTCTTTTTGAGTAAAGCGCTCGCGAATTGGCTTTTGACTGTACCGGCTTACGTCTTCAATTGAATAAGGCACCCCACTTTGGCCAAACTTCCATTTCCCACCATCATTGGCGCAATATATTACTCTCGTCTCATCACCATTCAAATATGATTCAAAAATCTCTGCGCCATATCGGCCCGAGCCATTTTTAGCATTAAATGTATGAAGGACAGACAAAACTCTTATCGCGAGACATTCACATTTCCTCGATAAAATTGGCGCAATGCCAGCATCCGTGCCTCCTCGCCCATTGTCGACTGCAAGAATCCATCCGTTGCCAATCTCTAAAAACAACCATTTTGTTATTACCGGGGAAACCAAAGGATTGATGATGTCGAGAAGTTGACTGGGCGCTCCGCTCAATTTTTCAATAACAACCTTGTCTGGCACCGAAGAAAGAACTACATTATTTTGCCATTCGGAAAAAACCTCGGCGAGTAACTTCAAATCGGTTTTGAAAGCACAAAATCCTCCGACCAGGATTCGATCATAAAAACTTTGACTCATAAGCGGCAATTCAATCTATTCTTCGTAGATCGACCAATCCATTCGGATCATTTGCATTGAGTCGATCAGCGTGCCCAGGGCCGCGATTTGAATTTGATCCATCAAATTCAACATACTCTCTCCTCCTTGTGGCCTGGTTTGTACCCTGAACATCAGGCCGACCGATTCCAACTCGCGTCCCGTTCGCATCTACTTGCTGTTGGTTAACTCGTATATCACGATAGTTAGCCTCACGCATGCGCCTAACTTCATCCTGCGCCGCCTGATTCTGGGTTGGGCTCTTACCGATTGGACGATTGGTCGGCAGCGGTGGGGGCGGCGTTGGGTTTACACGAACATCTTGCGGCAGCCGAGGACAAAATCCACCACTGGCGCTACTACCACCGGTACCACTACCGCCGCCACCGGTGCCACCACCGCCGCCACGACCGACCCCCGTCAGCCCATTCCCACCGCCAACTGGTCCAGTTGGACCACCCGGGCCACCACCGCCGCCTCGCATTGGCTCGAAATCAAGTGGCTGCATGGGCTTCGCTGCCAATCCATCTGGATCAGCCCAATTCAGAGGGTCCGCATCGACATAGCCGAACCGATTCCATCCACCATCGAGCCCGATAGGGTCGCCCTGCGTATACCGCCCGATGGTCGGGATGTAGGTCCTGTACCCGTTGTAGAACAGCCCCGACTCTTCATCCGCATACTGCCCCGGATACCTCAGGTTGAACTTCACCTCCGAGATGCTCGTGGTGCCCGGGTTTGGTGTTGTTTCAGTGTTGGCAAACCGGTACCTCGCCAGCGTCGGCTTGTCCTCCCCGAACGCGCTGTAGCCCCACTGCCAGACAGCCTGGCCGTCTGCGTTCGTCAGCTTCCTCGGCGTGTTCAGGTGGTCACTGTGAACGGCGTAGGTGTTGCCATTGATCACCGCCGCAATCGGCATCGGCCCATTGCCCGTCGGCAGATAGATGTACTGGCTCTGCCCCGCACTGTTCGTGCCCCCGCTGCCCACCTCCGCGATCAGCGTGCCCTGCTCGTCGTAGACATACGCGTAGCCCAACTGCTCTGCTTGGTTGTTGGCCGGGCTCCACAGCTTCGTGAAGAACGCGATCAGGCTCTGCATGAAGCCCGGGTCGGCCTCATCGCCCTGGCTGGGCGGATACAGCGGCTCCGTCTTGAACACCCGCTGCCCCAGCGCGTTGTGCGCATACCGCGTGGTCGGGCTGACATCGGTCGCGCCCGTCGTCGCTGCCGCCAGCCGGCCTTCAGCGTCGTAGGTGTAGCTGCGCAGGCCATCGGTGAGCAGGTCGCCGTTGGCGTTGTAGCCGTAGGTGACGCTGGTGCTGCTCGCGCCGTTGATGGTCTGGGTGAAGCCCGTGAGCTGGTTGCTTGCTGACCCCACCGTGTAGGTGCGGTTGGTGCTCGTGCCATTGAGTGCCCGGGTGGTGCTGCTGCGGTTGCCGTTGGCGTCGTAGCCGAAGCCGGCCGTGTTGCCCGTGGCGTTGAAGCTCACGATGCGCCCCACCGCGCTGTAGCCCACGCTCCAGGTGACGTTGGCATTGGCGACGGTGCTGTGGGTCGGGTCGGTGTCGCCGGGCTGGTAGAGGTTCTGCGTGAGGCTCGTGATGCGCCCGGCTGCGTCGTAGGTGTAGCTGCTGAACTCGGTGGCGGTCAGGCGGCCTGCGGTGTCGTAGGTGCGGCTGGCTGCGATGGAGGGGCTCGCGAACGCCCAGCTCCATGCCGTGGGCTGGCCCAGCGGGTTCCAGGCGATGCCGGTGACCAGCGGGTTGCCGTTCAGGCTCAGGCCTGTGAGGCGACCGGTGCTGTCGTAGCTGTGCGTGAGCACGCCGCCGCCGTTGGGGTAGCCGATGCTGGCCAGCGTGCCGTTGGGGTTGTAGGCGTAGCTGACCTGCTGGACGCTTCCGTTGGCCAGGGTCTGCTTCTTGAGGGTGACCCGGCCGAAGGTGTCGCGGGTGTACTCGGTGGTGCCGCTGCGGTCGACGATCTCGGACAGGTATCCCTTGCTGTTGGCCGTGAGGTCGTAGCGCAGGGTGGTGGTCTTGCCGTCGGCGAAGACCAGGCCGGTCGGGCGGCCCAGGGCATCGCGGGTGATGGTTGTCGCCTGGCCCAGGGCGTCGGTGATCTGGCTGGGCAGGCCGAGGTTGTCGTACTGGGTGCTCGCTCCACCCGTATCGGCGCTGCTCTCGGCCGTCGCGTTGCCTTGGGCGTCGCGGGTGTAGGCGGTGGCCACGCCCTTGAAGTCTTTGGCTTCGGTGACGGCGTCCAGGGCGTTGTACTTGAAGGACGCGGTCCGTCCTTCAGCATTGGTGAAATCCTTCAGACGACGCAATCTGTCTAAGCCGTACTGCGTGTATTGGTTCAATGCATTTTTTGTTCGACCCAAATCACCGTTGCCGTCGTACTCAAAGGATTCAGTCTGGTTTGTGCCTTCGGTCTTGCTTGACAGTCGGTTGATGCTATTGATCGTCCGAGCCACGCTCCAGGCGACATTACCGGCGCTGTCCTTGATCTGCTCGGCGGTGCGATTGCCCATGCCGTCCAGGGTGTAGGTGCCGCTCTCGCCTCGGTTGTTGCTCCAGCCCGTGAGTCGATGAGCTGCGTCGTAGGTGTAGGTCTGGACGAGGCCTGTGGGCAGCGTCACTGTTTCGACATTGCCAAAGGGCTTGTAGGTGATCGTGGTTTGCTGTCCACCGACAGTCTGGGTCAGCAGGCGGTCGCGCAGGTCGTAGGTGTAGGTGGCAACGAGGCCGTTGGGGGCTGTCGAACCTGCAACACGGTTGGCGTTATCGTAGGTGTACGTAGTGACGTGACCCAGCGCGTTCGTCGATGTGAGGACGTTGCCCCGGGTGTCGTAGGTGTAACTGGTGACTGCGCCGTTGGGTTCTGTGGCTGTGTCAACGAGCTGCGACGTGTTGTAGGTCCACTGCCAGAGCTGGGCCTTGTTGGTCGCCGTGTCGGTGATGGTTCTCGACAACGTGTTGCCGAGCGCGTCGTAGTTATAGGCGCTGGTGCGTCCAGACTCAGTTACCAAGATTGGTAGGCTAAAGGTCGAGTGCCATTGAGTTGTCACTGTCCGTGCGTCGGGAGTGCCAGAGGCGTACACCACGGTCGTAGGAAGGCGACGGGCGGTATCCCATGTCGTCGTAGTAACGGAACCCTTGAAGTCAGTCTCTGATGTCGTAAGACCGTAGGTGTTTTGTACGCGACTACTCGCGTCTGCTGCGCCATCAGATGATGGCAACGAGCCGCTGGTCACGACAGCGCTACGCTCCCTGGTGTCATACCAGTAGGTTCGGGTCGTACCAAGCGGATCCTTCACCGTCGAACCAGGGTTTGAGTTTGCTGGATAAGCAACCTCATACCGCTCGGCGCCACCGGCCAGTTCGCTCGTTATAGGTCGGCCCTTCGCATCGTATGTAAACGTCCCCCAGCGGTCTCCCGATTCGCTGTTGATTCCTGTCAAGGCCTGCGGAAATGCAGTGTTCTCGTACAGAAAAGTGCGCGATGTGCCATCAGCGCGGGTTACAGAGGACAGTCTGCCCAGTGCATCATAGGAATACCCAATCAGTCGAGCATCAGAAGTCACGATGGAGCCCAATTGCCCCAACGAGTTGTAAGAAATAACGAGGCTTCGACCAAAGCCATTGGCAACCACGGCTAGTCGATCGGTGCTGTCGTAAGCGAAGGTCGTGATCCAGCCATTCCGCTCCATCTGACTTACGATCTTCCCCGCAGCATCAAAAGTAAGAACAACATTGTCATCAGCTCGTTGGTAGAACCAACCTCCGGAGGAGAGCTGCGTCAGAGAGTCCCCACTTCCAGTGGTTATCCAACTGGTTGAGTTGCTGCTTCTACTAAAGAGGCGGACGTTTCCTTCTGGTGCGACTACGGCAACATCCACCGGATTTCCACTTGGCGTTGCAACCAGACGAAACGCGTAGCTGTGGGTCCAGCTTTGACCTAGGCCAACATTCGGATGATTGGGGTCGAATCCCCAGTTGCTTCTGTATATGCGCGAAAAACCAAGGGGGGATGGCCCTGAATCGCGCCAATCGACCTCATTGCGATACTTCTCTGCAGTCACCAGATCGATAGGATTCTTGGTGAAAAGCCCATCAGCCCGGCAACTTTGGCCTGGTGCAGGTTGAGTCGCAGAAAGTGCGGCCTCAGTCTTTGCGCTCTTCTCGCACTGCGCACACGGCTTTGGCTGCAATCCGGGAAAGAGATTCCATTGCTCGTACACGCCCGTGTCTCTGGTGATTAGCAGCGTGTACCAGTTGTAGTAGCCAACATAGTATCCGGACGAAAGCGTGCAGGTTGCTGACAGCCAACCTTGGTTCGGCATGCCGATTGTCCGCAAGCAATCAGCTTCAGCATCAGCTTGAGTGGTAAAGCTCCACGTGGAATTAGGACCTGCAAAGGCACCACCGCAAAGAACCACGATGTAAATTGCGAAGACCCCGCGCACGATGTACCTGAGTCCTCTTATTCCTCTCGCGATTTCCTTTGACATATCCCCTCCCTCTTGCTACTTAGATAGCGGCCCCCGTTGCTACCGCAACCTGAGAAGCACAGCACACACGATTCATTGCCAACCAGTCAACTGGACGAAGATCGATCGTACCGTTTCAAGATGCCTGAAAGCCAGGATCAGAACAACGACTGCGCAACGACACACACGGGGTCTTCGTCAAGCTGAAAATAAAGGTACTGCTTCCCGCAGTTCCGGGTTGTTCGGTCGCGCCTACGGGAGGCGGATCTTGAGCCAACGGTCAGCAATGATGCCCCTCGTAAACTTTCGATCTGGGCATAGAGCGCACCTCTCAGCACACGAGGTGCCGCTGCAACTCTCTAGCATGCCTCGACAAGAACCGCTACCGGCTACTCCGGACTTTCACGAAATATATTCAAGTCCAAGCGACACGATGCGAGCCGTAAAGCCGAGCCATTCACAAGTAATTAAAAAGCGAAATGCTATTCAACTTAGCAAACGTCATCTGCGTAGCCTGCAACGAAGACTGCCGCTGATAGAACTCCGCAATCGCGCTATACGGGTCCAGATCCTCAATAGAAGACAGATAAGACTCTTCCTGCAGCTTGCGGTCCCCGCCACCCGAATCCAGCGCATCGATCTCGCTCTGCCGCGAGCCCACAGAAGAAAGCACTGTCAGCACGTTGTCGTGCGCATTCGTCACTTTCACATTGGCCGTAGCCAGCGCGTTCTGCAGCTTCGCCTGCGCAGCCGCCCCACCACCGCTCAGCGGCGTGCGCAGCGCACTCACCAGCTCGCCGATGGCAGCGAACACATCGGTACCAGCGTTCTTCGCGGTAGACACATCGAAGCTGTCCCCAGCCGCCGGCGTGCCGGTGATCTTGATCTGCACGCCGCCGAAGTTGATGGGCGTGTCCGCCGCGATCGGGCCGGTGGCTGCGACCACGGGTGGCGTGTCCTTGGTCGTCACCGTGTAGTCGGTGGCGCTGAAGGTGATGGTGAAGTCCTTGCCGTAGTTAGGCGCGGTGGCGTCGGTCACGCTGACGGAGCCGAACACGCCGGTGCCGGTGTTGCCCGCGGCGCCTGACGCAACATAGCCCGCGCCGCCCTGCACCGACTGGAAGACGCTGCGGCCGTCGTCCGATGTAGACATCTGGCGCGCCACGTCGACCTGCATCAGCCGCTGGCCCTGGTCGCCCACGTACTGCACGCCGCCGCTGGTCGTGGCCACGAAGGGCGGGGAGCCGCTCTTGAAGCCCGCGAACAGGTATTGGCCGTTGCCGTCGTCGGAGTTGGCGATACCCACCAGCTGGTCGTAGCTGCTCTGGATGGTGGTGGCGAGCGATGCGCGGTCGGCGTCCGACAGCGTGCCGTTGCCGGCCTGCACGGTAAGAGCCTTGATGTTCTGCAGGATCGAGGTCACCGAGTTGAGCGCGTTCTCTTCGGTGGAGAGCGAGCGCGACGCGCGCTGGCGGCTGGTGGCGTACTGCGAAATTTCCGACAGCGTCTGGCTGACGCCGAGTGCGCGAGCGGCGCCCACAGGGTCGTCGCCGGCCGTGAGGAACTTCGAGTTGGTCGCCAGCTGCTGCTGGACCCTGAACAGTTTCTGCTGCTGCTGGCCCATGGCCAGTACGTTCTGTTCGTAGAAGGATTGGGTGCTGATGCGCATCGCTTTGCCTTAGTGGATCTGCTGGACGTTGGGCGGGCTCAGCTGCCGATGCCGAGGATGGTGTCGAAGATGGTCGAGGCGGTCTGGATCACCTTCGCATTGGCCTGGTACATCTGCTGGAACATCAGCAGGTTGGCGGTTTCCTCGTCCTGGTTCACGCCCGAGATGGCCTGCTGGCTGGCCTTGATCTGGCTGGTAACGCTGTCTTGCGTGGTGCCCGCCACCTTCACTGCCATGGCGCGGTTGCCGACTTCGCTGACGATCTGCGAGTAGGCGCCGTTGAAGGTGGCCGTGCCGTTGGCCATGGTGGTCTTGCGCTGCAGCGCGCCCAGCAGCAGCGCGTTGCTGCCGTCTGACACGCCCGCGGTGTTCTTGCCGATGGTGAAGGTGTCGCCTTGCGCGGGCGCGCCGGTCATTGCAACGGTGACGCCGTCGAAGCTCATCTTCGCGCCGGCGGTGTAGGGCACGGGCGTGCCGGCCGCGTAGCTGGTGCTGGTGCCATCGGCCAGCGTGACGGTCACGGCCGAGGTGGCCGGAAAGCCGGTCAGGTTGCCGGTGGTCGCGTCGTAGCTCAGCGTGACGGTGCCGCCCAGCGGCGTTGCGGGGTAGCTCGCATCCACCGTGGCCGCGCCCAGCGCGCCGGAGCCCTTGTTGCCGACGGTATTGCCGGTGACGATGGGCGATGCCGCGGCCACCTTGGCGGGGTCGAGCGTCAGCACGTCAAGGTCGCGCGCGCCGGTGCGCGTGGGCTGCACCAGAAACGAATCGCCGGCCTGCGCGGTACCGCTGGCGGCCGCGAGGCTCACGCCGTCGAAGGTAATGGGGAAGGTGGTGAAGGAGCCCATCGACTGCTTGTCCGACAGGCGGGTGACCGAGTAGGTCAGCGTGCCGGCCACGTCGGTGACGCTCACGTTGTAGTCGCTGGTCGTGAGTTGCGACGCGTTCGAGAGCGTGCCGGTGAGCTCGAGGTTGCCCGCGTTCTTTGCGTTGGAGAGCACGCCCGGCACGGACTGCGTGAAAAAGTCTTTGCCCAGTGCGCCGCTGAGGTCCACGCCCAGCTTGCTCTGCGCGTTCACGGCGTCGGCCACCGACATGGCGAGCCGGCCGATGGAGTTTTGCGTGGGAATGAGCGTGTCACGTCGAAAGCTCATGAGCCCGCCGAGCGTGCCGCCGGTGATGACGCCATCTGACAGCTCGGTCGTGTTGCCGGCAAAGCCCTGCAGCGCCACGGCCTTGCGCGACGGGTCGGCGGCGGAGTTCACCGCGGCCATAGTGGCGGCGTAGTCGCCCGTCACCAAAGACTGGCCGGTGGCGATGAACACGTTGTACTTGCCGTTGTCCTGCTGCAGCACCTTCACGTCGACCACCTGGCTCAGCTCGCTCACGAGCTGGTCGCGCTGGTCGAGCAGGTCGTTGGGAGGCTGGCCGCCGGCCATGGCGCTGATCTGGCTGATCTGCTGGTTGAGGCTGGCGATCTTGCTGGCGTAGGTGTTGATCTGGTCCACGCTGCCAACGATCTGCTCATTGACGGAGGAGTTCAGGTCCGACAGGTATTGGTCGGTCGCGCGAAACTTGCTGGCCAGCGCCTGCGCCGAGCTGATCATCTGCTGGCGCGCCGCCGGGTCGGCCGGTGTGTTGGCCACGCCCTGCACGCTGGTGAAGAAGCTCTGCATCAGCGGCGCGATGCCCGAGGTCTTGTCGGCCAGCAGGGTGTCGATGCGGTTGATCTGCGTGCTGTTGGTGGCAAGCGCAGCCGAGGTCGACTGCGCAATAGAGAGCTGCGCCGTCAGGTAGCGGTCGTAGCTGCGCGAGACGGTCGTGACGTTGGCGCCCGAGCCGATGAAGCCCGAGCCTGTGCCAGTGGCGTTGCCCGTGGCGATCTCTGCCACCTGGCGGCTGTAGCCGGCGGTGTACACGTTGGCTGTGTTGTGGGCCGTGGTCATCAGCGCGGTGCGTGCAACGCCGAGGCCGCTCAGACCCGTGTAGAACAAACTTCCGGACATATGGCTTTACCTGTCGATGAGGTGTGTGAAATGAGGTGGCATCGCCTGGATGCCTCTGGGTCTATATCGGCAGCGCCAGCCGAAAGTTGAGGGTCGATCGGGTCAGAACTCGGTCCAGTCGCCCTTGGCGTCGTTGGCCATGGCGAGTTGCGGGGCGCCAGAAGGCTCGCGCCGGGTGGGCAAGGCCTTGGCGGGGCGCTTGGGTGCTGGCTTGGCGGGCTTCGGGATTGGGGTGATACGCGTGAAGCCGGGGCGTGTGGTGGCGACGGCGTTGGCATCGAGCTTGAAGACGCTCACCGCCTGTACGAGGCTGCCGGCCTGCTCCTGCAGCGATTGAGCGGCTGCCGAAGCCTCTTCAACCAGTGCGGCGTTCTGCTGCGTGACCTGGTCCATCTGCGTGATGGCCTGGTTGATCTGCTCAATGCCCGAGGTTTGCTCCTGGCTGGCAGCGGTGATCTCGCCCATGATGTCGGTCACGCGCTTCACGCTGCCGACGATCTCGTCCATCGTGCGGCCAGCTTCTTCCACCTGCTTGCTGCCTTCTTCGACCTTTTCTACCGAGTCGCCGATCAGGGTCTTGATCTCCTTGGCTGCAGCAGCGGAGCGTTGTGCGAGGCTGCGGACTTCCGAGGCCACCACTGCGAAGCCACGGCCTTGTTCACCCGCACGCGCGGCTTCGACCGCCGCGTTCAGCGCCAGGATGTTGGTCTGGAAGGCAATGCCGTCGATCACGCCGATGATGTCGACGATCTTCTTGGACGATGCATTGATCGAGCCCATGGTGTCCACCACTTGGGAGACGACGCTGCCGCCCTTCACGGCGACCTCGGAGGCCGAGACGGCCAACTGGTTCGCCTGCCGCGCGTTGTCCGCGTTCTGCTTGACGGTGCTGGTCAGCTCCTCCATCGAAGCAGCCGTCTGCTCCAGCGAACTCGCCTGCTCTTCCGTGCGCGAAGATAGATCCTGATTGCCAGAGGCGATCTGCCCCGAAGCAGTGGCGATCGTCTCCGTGCCCGTACGCACCTCACCAACCACCTTCGCCAGGCTCGCATTCATCTCTCGCAGCGCGTGCATCAGCTGCCCCGTCTCGTCGCGGCTTTCCACCTCGATATGCGTGCTCAGGTCGCCCGCGGCCACCGTCTCTGCCACTTCCACCGCATGCCCCAGCGGACGCACGATGCCCAGTGTCAGGCGCCATGCAAACAACGCCCCCAGCACCAGCGCAATGCCCGACAGCACCATCAACGTGGTCTCGCCGGTCGTATGGTTGGCTTCGATGTCTTGCGCCAGTTCGTCGATGCGGTCGCGCTGATACGCCGCGAGCTTGGCCACGGCCTCCTCGTAGACGGTGAGTGCGGGCGCGAACTGGTTGTCGGCCATTTCCATGGCCTCTTCGTTCTTCCCCTCGGTCTTGAGCTTGTTGATCTTCCCGATGGTCGCGAGCACGACGCCGCGAGCATCGGCCACGCCGGCATACAGCTTCTTCTCTTCCGGAGAGGTCAGCAGTTCCTCGAGCTTCTTCTGCACCGGGTTGATAAGCGCCGACTTGTCGGCCCGGCCCTTCTCGAAGTAGGCGACCGCCTTGGGGTCTGTCGCCTTGACCATCGCGAACGAATTGACGATTGCCGGCCCGAGCAGGTTGGACCACTGGTTGGCCAGGCGCTCCTTGACCAGCGCGTTCTGCATCATGTCTTCCGTGGCCTTGCCCACGCTCGCAAGGCGCATCACGCCGGTGGCGGCGATGACCAGCATCAGGAGCAGCACGACCGCGAAGCCGAGGCCCAGGCGGGTGCCGATTTTCAGGTTCTTCAGATTCATTTGGTTAGCTCCTTGGGACTCAGAATTCCGTCCAGTCGCCCTTCGCATCCCCAGCCATGGAAAGCTGTGGGGCGGCGGAGGGTTCGCGGCGGGTGGGCAAGGCCTTGGCGGGACGCTTCGGCGCTGGCTTGGCGGGCTTCGGGATCGGCGTGATGCGGGTGAAGGCGGTGCGCTCGGCCGCGCCGCCCGCGCCGAGCTTGAAGATGCTGACGGACTGCACGAGGCTGCCGGCCTGCTCTTGCAGCGACTGGGCGGCTGCTGAGGCTTCTTCGACAAGCGCGGCGTTTTGTTGCGTGACCTGATCCATCTGCGTGATGGCCTGGTTGATCTGCTCGATGCCCGACGTTTGCTCCTGGCTCGCTGCTGTGATCTCGCCCATGATGTCCGTCACGCGGCGGACACTGCCGACGATTTCGTCCATCGTGCGACCAGCTTCTGCGACCTGCTTGCTGCCCTCTTCGACCTTTTCGACCGAGTCGCCGATCAGCGTCTTGATTTCCTTGGCTGCAGCAGCGGAGCGTTGAGCCAGGCTGCGGACTTCCGAAGCGACGACAGCAAAGCCACGGCCTTGTTCACCGGCCCGTGCAGCTTCGACCGCTGCGTTCAGCGCAAGGATGTTGGTCTGGAACGCGATGCCGTCGATCACGCCGATGATGTCGACGATCTTCTTGGACGATGCATTGATCGAGCCCATCGTGTCGACCACCTGAGAGACCACGCTGCCGCCCTTCACCGCAACTTCCGAAGCGGAAACCGCTAGCTGGTTGGCTTGACGCGCGTTGTCCGCGTTCTGTTTCACCGTCGAAGTCAGCTCTTCCATCGAAGCAGCCGTCTGCTCCAGCGAACTCGCCTGCTCTTCCGTACGCGAAGACAGATCCTGATTCCCCGAAGCAATCTGGCTCGAAGCCGTAGCGATCGTGTCGGTCCCCGTGCGCACTTCGCTCACGATCTTCACGAGGCTGTCGTTCATGCCCTTCAGGGCCTCCAGCAACTGCCCGGTTTCGTCCGTCGTGTGCGCCTCGATGTGGCTGGTCAGGTCGCCCGCGGCCACCGACTGCGCCACCTTCACGGCTTGCGCCAGTGGCCGCGCGACGATGCGTGCGATCCACAGCGCCAGCCCCAGGCCAAGCGCGATGCTGCCCAGCAGAAGGCCCAGCACCCAGAGCCTGGCTCGCCCGTGCACCGCATCGGCCGTCTGGCTTGCGCGCAGGGCGCCCGCCAGGTTCATCTGCGTCAGCTTGTCGAGTGTCGCGTTCATCTCGCGGCTCAATGTCTGCGACTTGCCGCGAATCAGATTGGCCGTCTGGTCGATGTCCTGCGTATTGGAGATGGCGACGATCTTGTTGTGCTCGAGCGCGTATTGCGCGAGCAGCTTTTCGAACACCGGATAGAGCTCGCGCTCCTCTGGTTCCGTGATGAGCGCCGCATATTCGGCGCGCTTCTTCTGCAGCGCCGCCCACGACTCGTCCATCGTCTTCTCATGCGCAGTCATTTCGGTGAACGAACCCAACAGGACGTGCTCCGTCTCCTGCGCGCGGTAGCTCGCCACCAGGCCCTTCAGCTCCAGCAGCGAGCGCGTGGCGGGCAGCCAGTTGGTCGAGAGGTCGGTGGACATCTGGTGGACCTTGCCGAGCTGCATCACCGAAATCACGCCGAGGCAGGCCGTCAGCACGAGGACCGCCATGAACGACACAAGCAGCTTTGTCGCAATCCTGAGGTTGTAGAAAGACTTGATCACTTTTTCTTCAGGCCGTCGAGGCCGATATCGCGTGTTGCCGGCCTTCGCCGAGTTTGAAAATGCTGACGGCCTGCACAAGGTTGCCGGCCTGCTCCTGCAGCGACTGGGCCGCGGCCGAGGCTTCCTCGACCAGTGCCGCGTTCTGCTGCGTGACCTGGTCCATCTGCGTGATGGCCTGGTTGATCTGTTCGATGCCTGATGTCTGCTCGTGGCTCGCAGCGCTGATCTCACCGATGATGTCGGTGACCCGCTTCACGCTGCCCACGATCTCTTCCATGGTCCTTCCGGCCTCGCCCACCAGGGCAGTGCCTGCATCGACCTTGCCGACCGAGTCGTCGATCAGGCCCTTGATTTCCTTGGCCGCTGCTGCCGAGCGCTGCGCGAGGTTGCGCACTTCGGCGGCCACCACGGCGAAGCCCCTGCCCTGCTCGCCCGCGCGCGCGGCTTCGACCGCTGCGTTCAGCGCGAGGATGTTGGTCTGGAAGGCAATGCCGTCGATCACGCCGGTGATGTCCACGATCTTTTTCGACGAGGCATGAATCGAGGCCATGGTGTCCACCACCTGGCTGACCACATCGCCGCCCTTGAGCGCCACCTCGGAGGCCGACAGCGCCAGCTGGTTGGCCTGCCGCGCGTTGTCTGCGTTCTGCTTGACGGTGCTGGTGAGCTCTTCCATCGACGCAGCGGTCTGCTGCAGGGAGCTCGCCTGTTCCTCCGTGCGCGTCGAAAGATCCTGGTTGCCGGCAGAGATCTGGCCCGAGGCGGTCGCGATGGCATCGGTGCCCTCGCGCACGCCGCCCACCACGCTGGCCAGGCCTTCGCGCATGCTTTCCACGGCGCGGGTGATCACGCCCATCTCGTCGCGACGGGCCGAGTCCAATCGCTGCGACAGGTCGCCCTGGCCGAGTGCCTGTACGTGCTCGCTCAGCAGGCTCAGCGGCCGCACGGTGCGGCGGATGAAAACGACCAGCGCCGCCCCCAACACGAGGGCCGCCAGCGCAATGCAGGCGCCGATCCAGGCCATCTGGCGATAGAGCCCGGCGAGCACCTCCGAAGCGGGAAGCTCGGCCACCACCAGCCAGCCAGTCGCTTCGCTCCTGGCCACAGAGGCATAGCGCCGCTGCCCGTTCGCCGCTGACGCGAGCACCGCCAGCGCGTCGTCGATCCACATCGCGCTAGGCGCCGCGACTCGCGACAGCCAGGCGGCCGACCCGTCACCCGGCAGAAGCTCGCTCAGCTTCTTGCCGGCCGCCGTCGGATGAAAGACCAGCGTCGCCGCATCGGCACCACCGCTGGGGTTGACGATGTAGAGCCCGCCAGTCTCGAATATCCGCGTCTTGCCCACGGCTTCGCCGAAGGAAGCCTGCTGTTGCGAGATGTCCAGCCCGATGTAGAGCACCGCCACGACGCGGCCGGCCGTATCGCGCACCGGCTCGTAGACCGTCATGTACGGGCGCCCGAACAGCATGACGCGCCCCACGAAGCGCTTGCCCTCGCGCAGGACCGGATAGGCAGCACTCTTGCGGTCCAGCAGTGTGCCGACGGCGCGTTCGCCGCTTTCCTTCTTCACCGAGGTGGTGACGCGACGGAAATCTTCGCCTTGCGCTACGAACACAGTGGCATTGGCGCCGGGGAAATCGCGCGCGAAGGCATCCACTTCCGCGATGCGCGTGGCGTCGATGGGCGTGCCGTCGCTGCTCAACGCCCCTTGCGCGGCTGCGTCGAGAACGAAGCTGGACGCGAACTGGCGCCGGAAGACGCCGAAGGCGTTCTCCGCCGTGAGGCGCATGGTCTGGTCGAAGATGTCCAGCGAGCGGGCGATGGCTTCGGCCTTGGCATTGGCGTACTGCGCGGCACTGCGCTGCTGCTGCGAAGAGGCCAGCGCGTAGAAGACTGCCAGCACCAGCGTCACCACCAGGAGCATTCCCGCGACGGTGCCGAGGGTCATGGTGCGAGCCAGGGAGACGAAGGCGGGATCACGCCTCGCGGGGTTCGCGGTTTTCATAACTACAGAGAGCCTATGGTTCAGAACTCGCGCCAGTCACCGGCACCGGCCACCGCAAGCTGCGGTGTCGCGGGCAACGACGACCCGACGCGCTTGGCCGGCTGCGTTCTCGCCTGCGTGCGAGGCGCGGCCTGATGGCCTTCGTCGAGCTTGAAGATGCTGACTGCCTGCACGAGGCTGCCGGCCTGCTCCTGCAACGACTGGGCTGCGGCCGAGGCTTCTTCGACGAGTGCGGCGTTCTGCTGCGTGACCTGGTCCATCTGCGTGATGGCCTGGTTGATCTGCTCGATTCCGGAAGTCTGTTCCTGGCTCGCTGCAGTGATCTCGCCCATGATGTCCGTCACGCGCTTCACGCTGCCGACGATTTCGTCCATCGTGCGGCCGGCTTCTGCAACCTGCTTGCTGCCCTCTTCGACTTTCTCGACCGAGTTGCCGATGAGAGTCTTGATTTCCTTGGCTGCTGCAGCGGAGCGTTGAGCCAGGCTGCGGACTTCCGAGGCCACCACTGCGAAGCCACGGCCTTGTTCACCAGCGCGTGCAGCTTCAACCGCTGCATTCAGCGCGAGGATGTTGGTCTGGAATGCAATGCCATCGATCACGCCGATGATGTCGACGATCTTCTTGGACGACGCATTGATCGAGCCCATCGTGTCGACTACCTGGGAGACAACGCTGCCACCCTTCACCGCGACTTCCGAAGCAGACACAGCGAGCTGGTTAGCCTGCCGTGCGTTGTCCGCGTTCTGCTTGACCGTCGAGGTCAGCTCTTCCATCGAAGCGGCCGTCTGCTCCAGCGAACTTGCCTGCTGTTCGGTGCGCGAAGACAGATCCTGGTTCCCCGAAGCAATCTGCCCCGAGGCCGTAGCAATCGTCTCCGTGCCCGTGCGCACCTCGCCGACAACCTTTGCCAGGTTGGCATTCATGTTCTTCAGCGCCTGCATGAGCTGCCCCGCCTCATCGCGGCTTTCCACCTCGATGTGCGTACTCAGGTCTCCAGCGGCCACTGTCTCTGCCACCTGCACAGCCTGCGTCAACGGGCGCACGATGCTGCGCGAGATGAAGAACGCGAGGATGCCGCCGCTGAGCACCGTCAGCACCGTCAGCAGCAACTGCAGGTTGAAGCTGCGCGTGTTCGCGGCATCGATGGCCACGCTCATGTCGTCGATGGCCTTGCGCTCCATCGACAGCAGGTCGAGCACGCGGGTTTCATAGGCCTTGGCGGCCGGCTGGAACGACTCCTTGAAGGCGCGCGCGGTGTCCACCGCATTGCCGCTGGCCTTGGCCTTGCCCACGTCGTCCTTGGCAGCCTGGTACTTCACGCGCAGTTCGACGATGGACTTGTACGTCGCCTTCTCCTCGTCCGTCACCAGCAGCTTCTCGACCTTCGCTATGGTCTCACTGCCCTTCTTCACGCTGTCGGAGATCACGTCGGCAAAAACGACCGGCAGGGTCTCGTCGGTCGTGCGCGCGATCATCGAGGTGCGGGCGATGGCCGAGTAGGTGAGCACGTACCAGTCGGAGATGAGCCGCTCCTTCGCAAGCGGGCTCTGCATCATGACCCGGGTGGCTTCCGCGTTGTTGCGCGCCGAGACCAGCGCGATGGCGGTCGAGATGATGGTCAGGCCGAGGACGATGGCGAAGGCCATGGCCAGCCGGTTGCCGATGCGGAGGTTGGAGAGGAATTTCATGGTGCAGGCGTTGAAATGTGAGGTTGTGGAGCCAAACCAGGCCGTGCGGCCATGGCGCAGGGGTCAGGTGGCTGCGGCAGCTTCGACGAGGCCCATTTCTTCACTGGACATGAGCCGGTCGATGTCCACCAGGATCAGCATCCGCTCTTCCAGCGTGCCCAGCCCGATCAGGTAGTCGGCGTCCAGCACCGAGCCCATCTCCGGTGCGGGCTTGATCTGATCGCCCGTCAGTGTGATCACGTCCGACACGCTGTCCACCACCATGCCCACCACCCGGCCCGCGATGTTCAGCACGATCACCACCGTGAACTGGTCGTACGTCGGCTCGCCCAGCTTGAACTTGATGCGCATGTCGATGATCGGCACGATGATCCCGCGCAGGTTCACCACTCCCTTGATGTATTCCGGTGCATTGGCAATGCGCGTCACCGCGTCGTAGCCGCGCAGCTCCTGCACCTTCTGGATGTCTATGCCGTATTCCTCTTCGCCCAGCTTGAAGGTCACGACCTCCAGGCGGTTCACGCCGGTGGACGCGGGCGAAGCCGAGGTGGCTTGCTGCAGTGGATCTCTTGCCTTGTTCAGACTCATTGCTCTCTTCCTTCGATAACAGGGAACGGGTTCATCCTGTTATCGGCATCGGATCGCTGAACTTGAGTCCTTTTTTCTCAAAACTCGGTCCATTCGCCCTTGGCGTTGCCGGCCATGGCGAGTTGTGGCGCTGCTGCAGGTTCGCGGCGGGTAGGCAAGGCCTTGGCCGGGCGCTTCGGTGCGGGCTTGGCTGGCTTGGGGATCGGCGTGATGCGCGTGAAACTGGGGCGCACGGTAGCCACGGCGTTGGCGTCGAGCTTGAAGACGCTCACAGCGCGCACGAGGCTGCTGGCTTGCTCCTGCAACGACTGGGCTGCGGCCGAGGCTTCTTCGACCAGTGCTGCGTTCTGCTGCGTGACCTGGTCCATCTGCGTGATGGCCTGGTTGATCTGTTCGATGCCCGAGGTCTGTTCCTGGCTGGCAGCGGTGATCTCGCCCATGATGTCCGTCACGCGCTTCACGCTGCCGACGATTTCGTCCATCGTGCGGCCGGCCTCTGCGACCTGCTTGCTTCCCTCTTCGACCTTCTCGACCGAATCGCCGATGAGCGTCTTGATTTCCTTGGCGGCGGCTGCCGAGCGTTGTGCGAGGCTGCGGACTTCCGATGCCACCACTGCGAAGCCACGGCCCTGCTCACCGGCGCGGGCGGCTTCGACTGCTGCGTTCAGCGCAAGGATGTTGGTCTGGAAAGCGATGCCGTCGATCACGCCGATGATGTCGACGATCTTTTTCGACGACGTATTGATCGAGCCCATGGTATCGACCACTTGCGAGACGACGCTGCCGCCCTTCACAGCCACCTCCGAAGCCGAGACCGCAAGCTGGTTCGCCTGCCGTGCGTTGTCGGCGTTCTGCTTCACCGTCGAGGTCAGCTCCTCCATCGAAGCAGCCGTCTGCTCCAGTGAACTCGCCTGCTCTTCCGTGCGCGAAGACAAGTCCTGATTGCCCGAGGCGATCTGGTTCGAAGCCGTCGCAATCGTCTCAGTGCCCGTGCGCACTTCACTGACGATCTTCACCAGGCTCTCGTTCATCTCCTTGAGCGCGAGCATCAGCCTGCCGGTCTCGTCCTTCGACTGCACCTCGATGCGCGAGCTGATGTCGCCCGCAGCCACCTTCTCGGCCACCTGCACAGCCTCGCCGATGGGCCGGGTGATCGAGCGCGTGATGAGCCATGCAATGGCCGCACCAACCAGGACTGCGAGAGCGCCCAGTGCCAGCATCAGATTGCGCGACCATACGTAGCCGGCGTGGGCCTCCGCCTCGGCCTCCTGCGACAGCTTGCTCTGGCGTTGGCTCATGGCGTCGAGCTCCTCGAGCAGCGCCCGCGTGGCCGGCTGGAACTTCGAGATGAAGATTGCGGTTGCCTCGTCGTTCCTGTTCTGCAACGCGAATTCGGACAGCTGAGCGCTCAGCGGCACGAGCGCGGCCACCTTCTCGTCGATGCGCGCGAGCAGCGCCTTGCCATCGGAAGTGGCCAGCAGCTTCGCCAGCACGGCGCGGTTTTCGGTGAAGCGGTCGCGCGCGGCGGCAACCTTCTTCGCCTCTTCGCGCATGGCGTCAGCGTCGCTCAGCAGGATCAGGTTGCCATCGAGGATGGCGATGTCGCGGACCGCGTCCAGCATCTTGTTGACCGAGGCCACCTTGACGTTGTTGCCGTTGACGATGCCGTCCAGCCGCAACTGGATGTCCGACATCGCGCTGAGGCCGAGGCCGGCAATGCCGGCGAGCAGCAGGAGCACGGTGGCAAAGCCCGCGCCGAGACGGGTACCGATCTTGAGATTGATGAATGAGTTCATGGGGTGGAGAGCTTGTTTTCAGGAATCCTGGGCATTGACGTGCTGGAAGACCCTGTCGAGCCGGTCGGAGACCTTCGCGGCGTCGTGGGTCGAACGGGTGACCGAACTCGTGACGAGCCATGCGACGACACCGGCGGTGAGCAATGCAGCCACGCCCAATGCACACACCGTCAGGCGCGCCCATTCGTAGCCGGCACCGGCCTTGAAGCCGAGGCTCAGCGCGACGGCCAGCAAGAGCAACAGAATGGCGAAGCCCACGCCAAGGCGCAGGGCAAGCCTGGGGCTGAGACGTGTGCGCATGGGTGCTTCAGACCGTCTCTACTTCTTCGACGTCGGCGTCGAGCTTGAAAGTGCTCACGGCGCGCACGAGGTTGTCGGCCTGCTCCTGCAACGACTGTGCTGCGGCCGAGGCCTCTTCGACCAGCGCGGCGTTCTGCTGCGTGACCTGATCCATCTGCGTGATGGCCTGGTTGATCTGCTCGATGCCCGAGGTCTGCTCCTGGCTGGCGGCGGTGATCTCGCCCATGATGTCGGTCACGCGGCGCACGCTGCCCACGATTTCCTGCATCGTGCGGCCGGCTTCACCAACCTGCTTGCTGCCGGCCTCGACTTTTTCGACCGAGTCACCGATGAGCGTCTTGATTTCCTTGGCCGCCGCCGCCGAGCGCTGCGCCAGGTTGCGCACCTCGGACGCAACGACGGCAAAGCCCTTGCCCTGCTCGCCGGCGCGGGCGGCTTCCACCGCTGCGTTCAGCGCGAGGATGTTGGTCTGGAACGCAATGCCGTCGATCACGCCGATGATGTCCACGATCTTTTTCGACGACGCGTTGATCGAGCTCATGGTGTCGACCACTTGCGACACGACACTGCCGCCCTTTACCGCGACCTCGGAGGCCGAGACGGCCAACTGGTTCGCCTGACGTGCGTTGTCGGCGTTCTGCTTCACCGTCGAAGTCAGCTCTTCCATGGAGGCCGCCGTCTGCTCCAGCGAACTCGCCTGCTGTTCGGTGCGCGAAGACAGGTCCTCGTTGCCGGCCGCAATCTGCCGCGAGGCCACCGCGATCGAATCGGTCGAAGCCTTGATGCGGGTCACCAGGTCGGTGAGGGTGTCTTCCATCTCGCCCATACCGCGCAGCAGCCGGCCGAAGTCGCCTCCGCGCTCGGTCTCGAATTCCTGGCTCAGGTCGCCCGAGGCCACGGTCTCGGCGATCAGCAGCGCCTCGGCGATGGGCTGCACGATGCTGCGCGTCAGCAGCCACGCAATCACCGATCCGGCAGCGACCGCGAAAGCGGCCAGCCCGACGAGCCAGGCCCGGCCCGACCGGTACTGCGCGCCAATGCCGGCAGCGGTCCTGTCGATCTCCTTCTGCTGGTGGCCCACCATGGCGCGGATGCTCGCGTCGTAGCCGTCGAGCGCGGGCAGCAGTTGCGTGTCGGTCAGCTTCGTGGCCTCTTCCTTGCGGCCGTCGGCCTTGAGCTTGAGGATCTGGTTGCGCAGCTCGACGTATTCGCCGCGCTTCTTCTTGATGTCGGCGCTCAGCGCCAACTCTTCTGGCGAGACCAGCATGGCCTCGAGCTTCTTCTGCGTTTCGGTGATGACGGCGCTGGTGGCCGTGATGTTCTTCTGCAGATACTCCTGCACGGCCACGTCGTCGCTCTTGAGCAGTGCGAAAGTGCGAACGCTGTTGGTGTTGGTGCCCAGCTGCCAGGCGGCCGCCAGCCGTTCCTTTGTCAGCGACTGTCCGGCCATGGCCTCCGTCGCATCGCCCACGCCCTGCAGGCGCAGCACGCCGATGCCCGCGGTAATGACCACCAGCGCCAGCACCAGTGCAAAGCCGGCGCCCAGGCGCCGTCCGATCTTCCAGTCTTTCATGTGCGTCTCCTCGCGGAACCTCTGTGTGTCGTTGTTCTGATTGGCGTTGGCGTGCGCGCCCGGCCGTCAGGCGGCGATCTTTTCGACGAGACCCATCTCGTCGCTGGACATCAGCCGGTCGATGTCCACCAGAATCAGCATCCGCTCGTCCAGCGTGCCCAGCCCGATCAGGTAGTCGGCGTCCAGCACCGAGCCCATCTCCGGCGCAGGCTTGATCTGCTCGCCCGTCAGCGTGATCACGTCCGACACGCTGTCCACCACCATGCCCACCACGCGCCCTGCGATGTTCAGCACGATCACCACCGTGAACTGGTCGTACGTCGGGTCGCCCAGCTTGAACTTGATGCGCATGTCGATGATCGGCACGATGATCCCGCGCAGGTTCACCACACCCTTGATGTATTCCGGCGCGTTTGCAATGCGCGTCACCGCGTCGTAGCCGCGCAGCTCCTGCACCTTCTGGATGTCTATGCCGTATTCCTCTTCGCCCAGCTTGAAGGTCACGACCTCCAGGCGGCTGCCTGCTGCGGTTTCTTGGGTCTTTGCCATGGGGTTTCCTTGATGTGGTGGGCGCGAGCGCGGCTCACCCGAATTTCTGCATGATGCGAACGAGCTTCTCGCCGTAGCGCGGATCGGTGGCGTAGCCCGCGCGCTGCAGGCCGTGCGCGGCCTCGGTCGGGTCGTCGGTGGCCAGCACGTTCGCGTAGCGCGGGTTGCGGGTGATGAAGCGTGCGTAGTCGGTGAAGGCTTCTTCGTACGAGGCGTAGGCGCGGAACTTGGCGCGCACCTTCTGCGGCTCGCCGTCGACGTATTCGGTGGTGGTGGTTTCGACCGTCGCGCCCTTCCAGCTGCGGTCGGCCTTGATGCCGAACAGGTTGAAGCTCTGCGTACCGTCGTCGGCGCGGATCTCCCGCTTGCCCCAGCCGGATTCGAGCGCGGCCTGCGCAAGGATCAGCGGCGCCGGCACACCGCTGGCCGTGCTGGCGGCCTGCGCGGACGCACCCATGCGGCCGACGAAATCGTCGACCTGCCCTTGCAACGAAGCATTCGCACCAGCACCGGGTGCGCGGCGCTCGCTGTTGAATTGATAGACGCTGAGATCGGCACCCACGCGGGCAGTCGGCGCCGAGCCAAGGGGAATGCCTGCACGCGGACCGTACGGCAAGCCAACACGCGGTTCGAGCGACATGGGCTTGGTGCCGATTTCAGCATCGGCATCCGCATCGGGCGTGCCCGACGGCATGCTGCGCCGCAGCTGCGCGAGCATCGCTTCGGCCAGCCCCACGCCGCGCCCCGAAAGGTTCTGCGTGAGCTGCTGGTCGAACATCGAGAGATACACCTTCTGGTCCTGGCTCTCGAACAGCCCGCTGGAGGGCGTTGCCTCGCGCATGCTCTTGAGCACCATGTTCATGAACAGCGCCTCGAACTGCCGCGAGACCTGCTGCAGGCCTTCTTCCGGCGAGGTGCGCACGGTGCGCCGCAGGGCATCGACGCCCTGCACGTCGAGCGCAAAGCGTTGGTCAAGCGCGCCGCTGCGATCGGTAGTGGCCGGTAGCGTCATCGCATCGACCTCAGATGATTTCCAGCTCGGCGCTCAACGCGCCGGCCGACTTCATGGCCTGGAGGATGGACACCAGATCCTGCGGATTCGCGCCCAGGCTGTTCAGGCCCTTGACCACGTCCGACAGCGAAGCACCGCCGCGCACCATCTGGATCGCGCCGCCGCCCTGGTTCACCGAGATCTGCGATGTCTGCGCCACCACCGTGCTGCCGCCCGAGAGCGCCCCCGGCTGGCTGATGACGGGTTCAGTGTTGATGACCACCGACAGGTTGCCGTGCGCAACGGCACAGTCCTTCACGCGTACCGCCTGGTTCATCACCACCGACCCGGTGCGCGCATTGACCACCACCCGCGCCCCGGCCTGCGTAGGCGTTACTTCAATATCTTCGAGCCGCGCGAGAAAACCCACGCGCTGCTGCGGCTCCGGTGCACGCACGCGAATCAACCGCGCATCCACCGCCTCGGCCGTGCCCGAACCGAACTGCCGGTTGATCGCATCGACCGCGCGCTGCGTGGTGCCGAAGTCCGACCGGTTGAGCTCGATCGAGAACGTGCCTTCCGCACCCACCGGTGCTTCCACCGTGCGCTCCACCAGCGCCCCGGCCGGAATGCGCCCCGAGCTCAGCTGGTTGACCTGCACCTTGCTCCCGTTGGCCGCGGCACCCGCGCCGCCAACCACCATGTTCCCTTGCGCCACCGCATAGGTCGCCCCATCGACACCCTTCAGCGGCGTCATCAGCAGCGTGCCCCCGCGCAGGCTCTTCGCATTGCCCATCGAAGACACAGTCACGTCGATGTTCTGCCCCGGCCGCGCAAACGAAGGCAGCGTGGCCGTCACCATCACCGCCGCCACGTTCTTCAACTGCATGTTCACGCCCTGCGGAATCGTGATGCCCAGCTGCTGCAGCATGTTGTTCAGGCTCTGCGTGGTGAACGGCGTCTGCATCGTCTGGTCGCCAGTGCCGTCCAGACCCACCATCAGCCCGTATCCGATCAACGGGTTGTCCCGCACGCCCTGAATGCTGGCGAGCTCTTTGAGCCGCTCCGCATACGCGGGAGCAAAAAGCAGTGCGCCAAACACAGCAACCGCCGCGATGCGCAAGCGAGCCGAAAAATTCGTGGAATGCCGCGGAACCGGCTTTGCCGGGCCGCAGGCGTTGCCCCCTGCAAGGGGGGGGGAGTAGCGACACGAAGTGCGCGAAGCCTGGGGGTTTTTCATATTCAGAATGGCATGACGTTGAGGAAGATGCGCTGCATCCATCCCATGGTCTGCGCCTCGTCGATGTAGCCCTTGGCCGAGTACTCGATGCGCGCATCGGCCACCAGCGTCGAGGGCACGGTGTTGTTGCCCGACACGGTGCGCGGGTTCACCACGCCCGAGAAGCGGATGTACTCGGTGCCCTGGTTGATGCCCATCTGCTTCTCGCCGCTCACCAGCAGGTTGCCGTTGCCCATCACATCCGTCACCGTGACCGTGATCACGCCGTTGAAGGTGTTGTTGGCGTTGGCTCCGCCCTTGGCGTCGAGCTTGTTGGTGCCCGAGAGATTCGTGCCCTGCCCGTCGAGCAGGCCGCCGATGAGCTTGGGAATGGCGGAGAACACGCCGGTCGTGCTGCCCGTGCGGCTGGCGTTGGCGCCGGAATTCTTGGTGGCGTTGACCTTCTCGCTGATGACGATGGTCAGGATGTCGCCGACGTTGCGCGGGCGGCGGTCTTCGAACAGTGCATTGGCGCCGGGGCCGTCCTGGAAGATCGCGCCGGGCGCGCGCCGCGGCTGCATAGCCGCGTAGTTGTCGGCGCGCGCAGTCATCGGCTGGTGCACCAGCGGCTCGCGCGGAATCTGCGCGCAGCCGGTGGCCAGCACCGCGGCAGCAAGCATCGGGAGCAGCAGCGCCCTCGCGGCCGCGCCACTCCCACGAAGAAGACGCACACCCCGCAACATCACAGCTGGGCCAGGCGCTGCAGCATCTGGTCCGAAGTCTGGACCGCCTTGCTGTTGATTTCGTACGAACGCTGGGTCGCGATCATGTTGACCAGCTCTTCCACCACGTTCACGTTCGAGGCTTCGACGTAGCCCTGGCTCAGCACGCCCGCGCCGTCGATGCCGGGGTTCACCTGGTTGGGCGCACCGGAAGCGTCGGTCTCGGCATACAGGTTCTCGCCCTTGCTCTGCAGGCCCGTCGGGTTCACGAAGGTCGCGAGCTGAAGCTGGCCGACCTGCACGGTGTTCGTGCTGCCCGCCTGCACCACCGAGACGATGCCGTCGCGGCCCACGGTGATGCTGGTGGCGTTGGCCGGAATGGTGATGGCCGGCTGCACAGGAAAGCCGCTGGCGGTAACGAGCTGGCCGTCGCGGTCGGTCTGGAACGAGCCGTCGCGCGTGTACGAGGTGGTGCCGTCGGGCATCAGCACCTGGAAGAAGCCGCTGCCGTTGATGGCCACGTCGGTGGGCTTGTCGGTCTTGGTGAGGTTGCCTTGCGAGTGGATGCGCTCGGTGGCGACCACGTGCACGCCGGTGCCGACCTGCAGGCCCGAAGGCAGGCGGGTCTGGTCCGACGACTGGCCGCCGACCTGGCGCAGGTTCTGGTAGACCAGGTCTTCGAACACGGCGCGGCTGCGCTTGAAGCCGGTGGTGCCGACGTTGGCGAGGTTGTTGGAAACCACGTCGAGCTGCGTCTGCTGCGCGTCGAGGCCGGTCTTGGCGATGTAGAGGGAGCGAATCATTTTTTGAAGAATCCTGCGGGTGTGTTGCGGGGCGGGCTGCTACGGATCAGCGAATCAGCCGTAGGCCAGCAGCTTGTTGGCGGCCTGCGCGTTGGTGTCGGCGGTCTGCAGAGACTTCATCTGCATCTCGAAGCTGCGCGCGTTGGCGATCATTGCCACCATGGCCTCGACCGGGTTGACGTTGCTGCCCTCGACCACGCCGGTAACGAGCGTGACGGCCTCGTCGGCCTCGGCGGGCGGCTGGCCGGCGCGCATGCGGAACAGGCCGTCGTCGCCGCGTTCGAGATCGGTGACCGGCGGGTTGACCAGCTTGAGGCGGCCGACTTCGGCAATGCCCGTGAGCGTGGTCGAAGATGCGTCGCGCGAACCCACCAGCCCGTTGGTGGCAATGCTCACGCTGGAGCCGGGCGGAACGGTGAGCGCGCCGTTGTCGCCTACCACCGGGCGCCCGCCCATGGTGGTGAGCTGGCCGTCGGCGCTGATCTGCAGGTTGCCCACGCGGGTGTAGGCCTCTGCGCCATCGGCCGTCTGCACCACCAGCCAGCCCTCGCCGCTCACAGCCACGTCGAGCTCGCGGCCGGTTTCGGTCAGCGGGCCGTGGGTGAAGTCGGCGCCGGGCGTGGTGGCCGCCACGAAGGCGCGCGTGGGCGCCTCCTGCCCGACCACGGGCACCGCGCGGAAGTTGGCAATCTGCGCGCGGAAGCCCGGCGTAGAAACGTTCGCCATGTTGTTGGCAACCGAGGCCTGCTGTTCCATGACCTGCTTGGCGCCGCTCATGGCGACATACAACATTCGATCCACTGGGTGCTCCTGGTATCAGTCGTTCTGCGTTGCTGTTGCCGCGTCAGCGGATGTTCATCAGCGTCTGCATGACCTGGTCCTGCGTCTTCACGGTCTGCGCATTGGCCTGATAGTTGCGCTGCGCAACGATCAGGTTGACCAGCTCGGAGGTGAGGTCGACGTTGGACGATTCGAGCGCGCCCGACTGCAGCGCGCCGAGCTTGGTGCCTTCGCCCGGGGTGCCGGTGAGCGCGTTGCCCGAGGCCTGCGTTTCGGCCCACACGTTGTCGCCCTTGGGCTCAAGGCCGTTCGGGTTGGCGAACGACGACAGCACGATCTGGCCCAGCAGCTTGGTCTGTTCGTTGGAGAACTTGCCGGTGATGGTGCCGTCGGCGTTGATCGAGAACGAGGTGAGTTCGCCCGAGCGGTAGCCGTCCTGCGCGAGCTTGCTCATCGCATTGGCTGCGCCGAACTGCGTGGTGCCCGAGAGGTCGACCGTTGCGCTCAGCGCCGCGGCGCCGTTGGTGAAGGTGATGGGGCCGATGTTCAGCTGGCCGTTGGCCGGCGCGGTCATCTTGCCGGCGGAGTCGAAGGTCAGCGTGGTGAGCGCAGCACCGGCGTTGAGCGCCGCGCCGTCGGACGTGCCGTACACGCTCCAGGTGTTGGCGGGGGTGGCGCTCTTCACGAAGTACACGGACACGTCGTGCGGGTTGCCCAGCGAGTCGTAGATGGGGCCGACGGCGTTCGAGTAATTGAAGGTGTCGGAGTCGGCCGCGTTGAAGGGCGTCTTGGTGGGCGTGGTGAGGCGCGCGTCGAGGTTGAACTCGGCGTTGATGCCGCTCGTGGCCTTGGGCGTCATGGCCGCGGTCGGGATCTGGATGGCCGCCGGCGTGCCGCCGCTGATGCCGCCGCTGGCGTTCACGCCGAAGCCGGTGAGGCGCAGGCCCGATGCGTTGACGATGTAGCCGTCCTTGTCGCGCGTGAACTGGCCGTTGCGCGAGTACATGACTTCGCCGCTGGGGCTGCTCAGGCGAAAGAAGCCGTCGCCGTTGAGGATGGCCACGTCCAGCGGGCGGCTGCTCGACTGCGTCACGCCCTGCGTGAAGTTCTGCGTCACACCCGACACCGATGCGCCCAAGCCGACGCGCGAGCCGGCGTACACGTCCTGGAAGGTGGCGGCGGCCGACTTGAAGCCGACGGTGCCCGAGTTGGCGATGTTGTTGCCGATGACGTCGAGGTTGGCTGCGGCCACGCCGAGTCCGCTGATGCCCTGGGAAAAAGCCATGTTGGTTCCTTGGTTCGATGCTGCGTTGAATGCGTTTTGAGGAAAAAGCTCAGAGGAACAGCCGCACGTCGGACAGGCTGATGTTGTTGCCCGTCATCAGTTCAAGCGAGACCCCGCTGGTGCCCTGCTTGACCGCGGCCACCTGCGAGAAGGTGAGCGAGGTGGCCTTCACGGTCGCGCTGCCGTTGGTGGCGTCCACGGTGAAGCGGTAGGCACCCGCCGGCACCACAGCGCCCGTGTCGTCCTTGCCGTCCCAGGTGACGGCGTTGACGCCTTCGGTCATGGAACCGGCGCTGATGGTGCGAACGACCTTGCCGGTGCCGTCGACGATCTTGATGTCGACGTCGGAGGCGGTGCCGGGCAGCTCCACGGCAAAGGCCTGCGAGGCAGGTTCCTTGCCGTCTTCGGGAGCCTTGGTGGTGAGCGTGTCGCCCGGCGACAGCACGTTGTAGCCAATCAGCGAGGTAGCCTGCAGCAGCTGGTTGGAGCTGGTCTGGTTCACCAGGCCCGAGAGCGTGCTGTTGAGCTTCTCGATGCCGCTCACGGTGCTCATCTGTGCGAGCTGCGAGGTGAGCTCTGCGTTCTGCATCGGGTTGAGCGGGTCCTGGTTGTTCAGCTGCGTGACGAGCAGCTTGAGAAAGCGCTGCTCGCTGTCTTCGTTCGAGACGTTGCTGCTGGTCGCCGCTGAAGTGGCGTTCTGACCGGTGATGGACGAGGTGTCGGAGATGGCCATGGCGTGGTGCCTGTTCTGTTCTGGTGGATCTGATGAATCTGGCGAATCTGGCGGGAGGTTTACTGGCCGATGGACAGCGTCTTGACCATCAGCGTCTTGGCCGTGTTGAGCACCTCGACGTTGGCCTGGTAGCTGCGCGAGGCGGAGATCATGTTGGTCATCTCTTCGACCACGTTGACGTTGGGCATCGCCACGTAGCCTTCGGCGTTGGCGTGCGGGCTCTTCGGGTCGAACACGAGCCGCGGCGGCGACTGGTCTTCGATGACGCCCGCAACCTTGACGCCGCCGATGTCCCCGGCGCCGTATGCCGATGGCTCGACCTGGAACACCACCTGCTTCGCGCGGTAGGGCATGCCGTCGGGGCCGGCCACGCTCTCGGCGTTGGCCATGTTGCTGGCGGTCACGTTCATGCGCTGCGATTGCGCGGTCATGGCGGAGCCCGCCACGTTGAAGATGTTCATGGAAGTGCTGTTGAAGGGCATGGTGGCGGCCGCTCTTTTTTCTTGTTACTGCTGGATCGCCGAGAGCAGCGACTTGATCTTCGAATTGATGACGGTGAGGTTCGACTCGTAGCGCAGCGCGTTGTCGGCAAAGGCGATGCGCTCGACGTCCATCTCGACGGTGTTGCCGTCGAGGCTCGACTGGTTGGGCACGCGGTAGAGCAGGTCTTTGTCGGACATGGCTTGCGCCTGTCCTGCAAGGTGGCGCGACGAAGTGGTGGCCAGCGACACCGACTGCGCCGACGCGCGGCCGCGCTCGACGGCTTCGCTCAGGCGCGAGCCGAAGTCGAAGTCGCGCGCCTTGTAGTTGGGCGTGTCTGCATGGGCGATATTGGCCGCGAGCACCTCCTGGCGCTCAGCGCGGAGGTTGAGGGCTTCGCGGTTGAAACGAAGCGCCGCATCCAGCTTGTCGATCATCTTTTTTCCATCCGTTGAGGCGTCGCCAATGCGCAAGCGCAGCGACAGATGGAAAGCGAGTCTATGCATGCATCGCGTTTGCAATCGCCCGAACAAAGGGGGTTTTCGCCTGCTGCTCGCACCTTCGATCGGCGGGCGGATTTCTAGAATTTCCGGGCGGCGGCTTGCGTCCTCTTGTCATGACGCGCCGCTATACAAGCCATTCTTTTGCACACACCGATGACCTTTTTCAAGCTTCGCAACTGCGGCCTGCCGGCACTGGTGGCCGTGGCCTGCACGGCGTCCGCGTTCGCCGCCGACACTGCCGACGCCAACAAGGTCATCGAGAAATACCTGCAGGTGCAGACGGCGGGTTTGCCGGGCAAGGTGTCGATCAACATCGACGCACGCAGCACCTCCAACCTGCCCGCCTGCGATGCGCCCGAAGCCTTTCTGCCGCCGGGCGCGACGCCCTGGGGGCGCGTGTCGGTGGGCGTTCGCTGCCAGGCGGAGCGGCCGTGGACGCGCTTCGTGCAGGCGCATGTGGCGGTGGAAGGCAGCTATTTCGTTGCCGCGCGCGCCATCGATTCGGGCCGGCCGCTGGGCGCAGGCGACGTTACCGAGCGCACCGGCGACCTCACGAAGCTGCCGCGCTCGGTCATCACCAGCGCGGCCGAACTGGCCGGGGTGGTGACGGTCAACCGCGTGGCGCCGGGCGCGCCGCTGCGCAAGGAGCTGGTACGCGGCGTTACCGTCATCCAGCAGGGGCAGGCGGTGAAGGTCGTGGCGCAGGGCCAGGGCTTTGTCGTCAGCACCGAGGGCAAGGCCATGACCGGGGCCGTCGTCGGCGCCGTGGTGCAGGCCAAGACCCGCGACGGGCGGCTGGTCAGCGGCGTGGCGGACGAAGAGGGACAGATCCAGCTCGCCCAGTAAGCAGCTTCGTGCACGCCCTGCCTAAAGTTCTTGCCCAAGCTGCCGATATACGGGTCAGCCCCTGAGGAATCACCTTGAAAATCGATCAACCCGCCCCTTCGGCCACGCCCCCTCATCGCCCAACGCCCGCGCCGGGCGCGGCTACGGTGACCGGCGCCGATGCCGCCCAGCGCCCCAAGGAGGCGGCGCCGGCTTCCGCGCACGTTCATTCGCTGCCCAGCGCCGCGGGCACTGCCAGCGATTTCGACGCGGCCCGCGTGGCGGCGATCCGCGAGGACATCCGCGCGGGGCGCTACCAGATCCGCCCCGAGCGCATCGCCGACGGCCTGCTGGCGAGCGTGCGCGACCTGCTGGACCCCAAGCTCGACCCGAACAGCGGCAAGGGCGGCAGCGAATGAAACCCACCCTGCTGACCCACCTGCGCACCGAGACTGCCTGCATCGAGGAATTCCTGTCGGTGCTGGACCGCGAGGCCCAGGCGATGTCGGACGGCGCATTCACCGACCTGGCGGCCATTGCCGGCCAGAAAACCGTGCTGCTCGACCGCATGGCCGAGCTGGACACGCAGCGCGAAGCCATGCAGGCGGCGCTGGGCTTCGGGCCTGGCCGCGCGGGCGCCGATGCCGCCGCGGCAGCCGGCGGCCCAGACGCAGCGCAAGCCTGGGCGGCGCTGCTGGAGCTGGCCGGGCAGGCAAGAAGCCACAACCTGCGCAACGGCTCGATGGTCTACGCGCATCTCGATTTCACGCAACAGGCCCTGCACTTCCTGCAGGCCAGCGCGCAGCTGTTCTACGGACCGGACGGCGTGCGCAAGACACAGGCGAGCAGCGGCAACCGCCTCGCGGCGGGCTGATCGCCGTGCGGGCCGGGCTGCTGGTCATGCTGTGGCTGTGCGCCACCGCCCTGCATGGCGTGGCCAGCGCGGCGGACGGCGTGCTTGTCACGAACGTGGCGCCGGGCGTCCTGCCGGGCGACGCGGTCAACCTCGGCCAGCTGAACCAAGTACCCGCGGTCCTGCGCGACGTGGAACGCATCGCTTACTCGGGCACGGCGATGGCTGTGGCCATGACGGCTGCGTATGTGCCCACGCTCTACCCCGGCGAGAAGACGGTGGGCCTGGCCGTCGGCACCTACAAGGGCTACACGGCGGCGAGCCTCGGCTTCAAGACCCTGTCGGACGACGGACAGATGGCCTGGGGCATGGCCATCGCCAACGCTGGCCGGGACTGGGGCTTCAACGCCGGCATCGGCTGGAAGCTGCCGCGCGCGGGCGACCGCTGAGGCGGCCCTTCCACCCTCACCACCACCAACACACGGAAGCCTTCGACATCATGAACAACGACACTCACGGCGGCTCGCGCCAGGTGGCCATGGTGGGTTGCGACGAGGCCCAGGCGCAGGCGTGGGGCCACAGTCTGGGCCTGATGGGCTGCACGCCGGTTCCCTTCGACAGCAGCGACGACTTTCTGCGCGCGGTAACGCGCACGCACGGCAGCCACTTCGACCTGCTGCTGGTCGTGCTGAAGGACGAGGGCGCGTGGCCGGTGCTGACGTCGATGTGCAAGGCGCTGCGCCTGCCGGTCTTCCTGGTTGCCAACGCACTGCAGCGCGATCTGCTGGCCGAGGTGCTGCTGGCGGCGGAGCCCGAAGCACAGGGCGCGAGCATCGATTTCGCGGTGCTGCCGGTCGACGACTTCGAGGTGGAGCTGCGCGTGCGCGAAGCGCTGCGGCGCAACGAAACGCTGCTGCATCCGCCATCGGTGAATGCGCTGTTCGGTGACTACCAGTTCATCGGCAGCCGCAAGGTGGTGGTTCACAAGGGGCAGGACATCCGCCTGAAGCCGCGCGAGTTCGAGCTGGCGCTGCTGCTGTTTCGCAATACCGGCCGGCTGCTGGAGCGCGACTGGCTGCTGGGCTCGCTATGGATGGACTCGCAGGTCGAGCGCAGGAGCCGGGTGCTCGACTGCTGCGTGGCGAACATCCGCCGAAAGCTGTCGCTGCACAAGGACAGCGAGTTCGTGCTGCACTCGGTGTACGGACGGGGCTACGAGCTTCGCCATGTGCCGGGCTCGCCGATTGCGGGCACCGTGGACGACTCGGGATTTCCGGATACGTCGAACGAGCCGATCTGGCTGGGGGAAATCTCCCGGGCCTCCCAGGCCCGGGCGTAGGAACCTGTCAGGCCTGGGAGTCGTCCCCACGGTCCCCGCGGCGGCGCCGGGTCGTCCATTCGTCGACGAAATACCGGGCGTGGAACCGGGGCCGCTTGAAAATGTGACGATCGCCAGCCTCGAGGAACCGCCACCAATGGGCGGGTGCCTGGGCGACCTCTACCAACGCCAGCAGACCGTCAACCCGAGTATCGGCCGGCAACCTTAAGCCGAACTGAAGGCCGGAAAATAAGAACGCTGGCGTCATGGAAGATCGCGCCACCCGAGCAAGAATTGCGAATGCAACAACTGCAGATCGACTCGCACCAGGTCCACCTGTGGCACCTGTACGTCCCCGAACAGGACGACGATGCCACCTGCGAAGAAAAGGGCATGGCTCTGCTGGCGCCCGAAGAGCGCGAAAGGCACGGACGCTTTCACTTCGCCCGTGACCGGCGCCGGTATCTCATGACGCGGGGGCTGATCCGTTCGCTTCTCTCCTGCTATGCGCCCGTCGCCCCGCAGGACTGGCAATTCGAGAACAACGCTTATGGGCGCCCGCGGATCGCCAACGCACTGCCTCAGGCGCAGCGCCTTCGCTTCAATATTTCGCACAGCGCCTCGCTCATCGTGGCGGCGCTGACGGTGGAGCGCGAAGTGGGCGTGGACGTCGAGCACACGGCAAGGAATGCCCCGCTGGAGATTGCGGAGAACTTCTTCTCCGCCAGGGAGGCGAAGGCACTCCAGCAGCTTCCGGCCGGGCTTCAGCCTTCACGCTTCTGGGATCTCTGGACGCTCAAGGAAAGCTATATCAAGGCGCGCGGAATGGGGCTGTCTCTGCCGCTGGACCGGTTTTCCTTCAGTTTCGATGGTGCCCACAGCGTGGCAATCGACTTCGAGGACAGCCTCGAAGATTCCGCGGCGCGATGGCAGTTCTGGCAGCTTCAGCCGGACAACGCGCATGCCGTGGCCCTCTGTCTTGAGCGAACTCAACCGCAAGACGTGCAAGTCTTGTGCTGGAAGGCAACGCCGCTGCTTGCGTCGTTCGGGGAATTTCAGGGCACGGTGACGCGCCGGTCAGCGGGCAGCTGACTACTCAGCGGCTGACTGACCGCGCTCCGCCTCGAATTCGGCCCGGTTCCACAGGCCGAAATACAGCACCTCCGACCACTGCAAGCCGAGCGGGTGTTCCGTGGCGCCGGTGCGGGTGCTGTCGCAGTCATCGTCCAGCCGCAGCCCGAAAAAGGCGTCGAGCGGGGCGGCGCACTTCTGCGTGGTTGCCTGTTTCAGCTGCCGCCCCGCCTCAGCGATGTCGGCCGGCAGGGCATCGATGGCGGCGCCCACGCGCAGGCATCGCGCGATCTCCTGCTCCACGCAGGCTCGCAGCGCCGCCTCATCTGACTCGGACATGGTGTCGAGCTCGATCGTCTCCAGCAGCAGGTAGCGGTCGCGATGGGCTTCGAGGAAGGCGATCGTCTCGTCGAGCCAGACCGGCAGATGCACCGATGCCGTGGACGCACTCGCTGGCTCAGCGGGGGCGGTTTCCGTCTGTGGCGAAACAAGCCGCTTGAGACGCCCGAGGAAAGACACCGGCTGCGCTGCAACGGCAGGCTGTGGCTCGGGCGCCGATGCTTGCGCCGCCAGGAGAGACCGCACGACGTCGATGAAACGCCGCACGCGCTCGAAGCCCGGGTCGAAGCTGCTGCTGATCGCATGGAGCCTGACCTTGTGCTCCGGCTCGTCGTCATCGAAGCCGTCCGACACCAGCGAGGCACACAACTGCGGATCGCCCGACATGAGAAGCCGGTACATGAACGGAACGTCGTACGGCCATTCGGACAGGCCCGAAATTGTTTCCGGGCGGTCGGCATATGAGCCGGGCCGATTGCTGACGCTGTAGAGATAGGAACGGTTGGCCATCTGGAACTCCCTGATTCGCGCGCCATTGTTCGAGCGCTACTGCCCGATTCTAGGAGGCGGGCCCGGTTGAATGACTATTCACAGGAAATCGCAAATTAAGAAAAAACTTCAACAAAATCAATGATGCACCAATATGTGGCATCACGTTTTTATCGCTACCGATATCAAAATAGTGATTCAGAAAAATAACTACATTGAAAAAATAAAGCGACTGTGATAACCATTTAATTCATTAGTATTTTAATATTACTATTCATTAACAATATCCGATATAGAATTTAAATCAATTCAACACAATGGCTCCAAAATGCAACACGACTAGTTGCAAATGCCTGACTTCCTCCTAAGATTTATTTAGAAATAATGATTTCCAAGTGTTTCTTAAAGTGGAATGGCCTCACGACCATTCAGTAGTTTTCCAACGGATGGATGGGGCTCATGAACACAACTTATCGCTCGCTCTGGAACGAATCCCTTGGCGCCTGGGTAGCGGCGTCGGAAAACACTCGCGCCTGCGGCAAGCGCAGCGGTAGTCGTGCCGCGCTTACATTGCCCCCGTCGGGGCGCCTGCGCGCGGGGCTCATGACCGCGCTGCTGGCGATGGGCGGGGCCGGATGGTCCTCGCTGGCGCAGGCGCAGTCGGTCGACTGCTCGGCATCACCCTTCAACGCGTACAACAGCACCGCCTCGTGCATGGGCCTCAGCTCCCAGGCTTCGGGGATCGGGGCCACGGCGCTTGGTTCTCTCTCGCAAGCCCAACAACTCGGCGGGCTCGCAGTGGGGTACAACGCCCTCAGTTCTGCACAGAATTCCATTTCTCTGGGTTTTCAGGCCTACACCACGGGCGTCAATTCCATCTATCTGGGCGCCCGCACCGGGGCCACCACGGGCGCCTTGGGCGGGGGCTCCATCGGAATCGGCACGGACGTGACCGCGAGTGGCGGCAATGCCATCGCCGTTGGCAGTCAGGCCCTCACCAGCGGGGACAACGCAACCTCCATCGGCGTTACCGCGAGGGCAACCGGGTTGCGCAGCCTCGCCCTTGGATTCCAGGCAAATGCCGCCGCATTGGATTCCGTTGCCCAGGGCAACACCGCAACCGCAGGCGCCCAGAACGCCATCGCTGTCGGCTTCCAGTCGATCGCGTCCCAGCTGAACTCGGTTTACATCGGCTCGCGTACCGTCGCGGGAACGGGGGCCACCGCGGTTGGCGCCATTGCCATCGGCACGGATGTGACGGCGTCCCAGCTCAACGCCTCAGCCATAGGCTTCCAGAGCAAGGCGACCGGGCAAAGCGCGGTGGCTGTCGGGCCGACTGCGGTCGCTTCGGGCACCTCTGCAATGGCGCTGGGGACGGGCACGCTCGCAAACAACGTCAATGCTGTCGCGCTCGGCGCTTCCGCCAATGCCACCGCGGCCGGCGCCAGCGCCCTGGGCACCTTTGCCAATGCTTCGGGCGCGAACTCCACAGCGGTCGGTGTCAGCTCGACGGCCAGCGGCTTGCGCGGGTTCGCTGGCGGCTGGGGGAGCAACGCCGTAGGCGCCGATGCCGCAGCCATCGGCACGTCGGCCAACGCGGCAGGAACAAGCTCGGCAGCGCTCGGCAACCTCGCCAATGCTTCGGCGGATTTCTCGCTGGCCATGGGCAATCAAGCCCTCTCGAGCGGAGTCGGCTCGGTCGCGGCGGGGTCGGGAGCCAACGCCGCGGCCGACGGGACCGTGGCGATGGGCAACAACGCTGCTGCAACCGTCACGCGCGCAACCGCACTGGGATTCGGCTCGGCTGCGAGCGGCCAGAACGCCACCGCAGTGGGTTCGCTCGCCAATGCATCCGCGGCGCAGGCGGTCGCGATCGGCAACAGCGCCAAGGCCTCTGCAGCCAATGCAATCGCAATGGGCACCAGCACCGTCGCCGACTCCGCAGATGCAGTCGCGATCGGCAACAGTTCCAGGGCCACCGGTGGCAAGGCGGTGGCCATCGGCTCGGGCAACGTCGCCAGCGGCAATGGCGCCGTTGCAATCGGCGACCCGAACACCGCAACCGGTGACGGCGCGATCGCGAATGGCCTGGACAACACCGCCACCGGCAACGGCTCCGTGGCCATGGGCAACACCAACAAGGTCGGCGGCGGCGGCCAGGACGTGAGCGTGCCCGGCACGGCGGCGCAGGGCGCGGTCGGCATCGGCTACCAGAACACCGTGGTCGGCCAGGGCAGCGTGGCCATCGGCAGCACCAGCAAGGCGCTGGCTGCGGGCGCGGTAGCGTTCGGCGACACGGCGGTGGCGAACAATGCTGGTGACGTGGCGCTGGGATCGGGCTCGGTGACGGCGACCGCGGTCGGAACAGCAGGCATAACGATCAACGGCACGCCTTACACCTTCCAGGGCACCACGCCAACGAGCACGGTCAGCGTCGGCTCGGCGGGCGCCGAACGCACGATCACCAACGTGGCAGCCGGGCGGATCTCCGGTACCTCGACCGATGCGATCAACGGCTCGCAACTGTCCGCCACCAACTCGGCGATCGCCGACGTGGCAACGACGGCGGGCAAGGGGTGGAACCTGAGCGCCAACGGCGGGGCGCCGCAAAATATTGCGCCGGGCGGGACCGCGGACTTCGCCAACGGCAGCAACACGACCGTCACGCGCACGGGCAACCAGATCAGGGTCGATGTGGTGGCGGATCCGACCTTCAATTCCGTGACCACCGGCAACACGAAGATCGACAACAACGGCCTGACCATCGTGGGCGGTCCGAGCGTGACGCTGACCGGCATCGACGCCGGCAGCAAGGTGATCACCAATGTGGCTCCCGGCGTGGCAGGTACCGATGCCGTGAATATCGACCAGCTGACCACCACGGTGGCCGGCAGCAAGACCAGGTACTACCAGGTCAACTCCACAGGCGGGGGCAACGAAGCCAACGACGGCGCTACCGGCGCCGATGCCATCGCATCGGGCAAGAACGCAACGGCCGCAGGTGCCTCGAGCGTGGCCATGGGTTTGGGCGCCACGGCCGGCACCGCCAACAGCGTGGCACTGGGTGCGGGCTCGGTCACGGCAACGGCAGTGGCGACGCCGAGCACGACGATCAACGGCACGGTCTACAACTTCCAGGGCATTGCACCGGTGGGCACTGTCAGCGTCGGCACGTTCGGCGGCGAGCGCACGATCACCAACGTGGCGGCCGGCCGGATCTCCGGCAGCTCGACCGATGCGATCAACGGCTCGCAGTTGTCCGCAACCAATCAGTCGATCGAGGACCTCAGCACCACCGTCACTGCCAACAAGATCAGGTACTTCAGCGTCCAATCCACCGGTGGCGGCAATGAAGACAACCTCGGCGCGCAGGCTGCCGACGCTGTCGCCGTGGGCAAGGACGCCAGCTCGACCGTCAACGGCGGGGTCGCCCTCGGCGCGGGTTCCGTCTCCGACCGCGCGATCGCAGGCAGCACAGGCAACATTCCCGCAGGCAGTTCGCTGATCCCCTTCAACACGACCGACCGCACGCTGCTTGGCGCCCTCTCGGTCGGCAGCGCCACCACCTACCGCCAGATCACCAACGTGGCCGACGGCACCCAGGCGCAGGACGCCGTCACGGTGCGCCAGCTCAGCGGCGCGCTGCAGTCGTTCGCGGTCACGCCCATCCAGTACTTCCACGCCAACTCCACCGCGGCCGACTCGCTGGCCATCGGCACGGAGTCGGTGGCGGTCGGCCCGCAGACCGTGGTCAACGGCAACAACGGCGTGGGCATCGGCAATGGTGCCATCGTGCAGCAGAGCGCACCGGGCGGCATTGCAATCGGCCAGGGCGCGACCTCGCACCTGGCCGACTCCATCGCGCTGGGTACGCAGTCGTCGGCCGCTGCGGTGCAGGGCGTGGCGCTGGGTGCGGGCACCAGCGTGACGCAAGCCGGCGGCGTGGCGCTGGGAGCCGGCTCGGTGGCTTCGACTGCTGCAGGCGTGGCAGGCTACGTGCCGCCCACCGCCACAGATGCGCAGCGCATTGCCATCGGCGCGACCACCAGCACGCTGGCGGCCGTGTCGGTGGGCGATGCGGCCAACGGCCAGTTCCGGCAGATCACCGGCGTGGCCGCGGGCACGGCCGACAGCGACGCGGTCAACGTCTCGCAACTGCGGGGCGTGCAAGGCCAGGTGGCAGTGATCGACCAGTCGACGGTCAAGTACGACACCAACGCGGACGGTACGACCAACTACAACAGCGTGACCATGGGCGGTAGCAATGCCACCGGCCCCGTCACCGTGCACAACGTGGCGCCGGGCGTGGCGGGCACCGACGCGGTCAACGTCAACCAGCTCAATGCGGTCAGCGGCGGCCTGAACAACCGCATCAACGCCCTCAGCGACCGCCTCGACGGAGTCGAGAAGAACGCCTATGCAGGCGTTGCCGCGGCCATGGCGCTGCAGATGCCCGGAAGCTACGTTCCGGGCAAGACGGTCATGCGCATCGGCGCGGGCTCCTTCAAGGGCCAGAGCGCGGTGGGCGTCAGTTTCCGGCGCACATCCGAGAACAACGCCTGGAGCATCACCGGCGGCGTGGCCACCAGCCGTGCCGGCGTGGGCGCCACCGTGGGCGCGGAATGGGTCTTCAACTGATCGCCGTACGAATGAACTGGACGAACTCCATCATGAACAAGCTTCTTCAAGCCAAGACCCCTTTCACTGTTCTCTGCCTCGCGGCACTGCTGGCCGGTGGCTGCGCCAGCCCGAGCTACACCATCACGCCGGAGATGCAGGCCCGGGCCGCTGCGGAGAACCCGCCCCCACCGAAGGAGGACGACTTTCCTGCGCTGAACTCGGCCAAATGGCAGCAGGGCGCGTTCCCGAGCATCGAGGCCCTGCGCAACATGCGCACCGGCCTGGGCAAGGACCAGGTGCGCGAGCTGCTGAGCTTTCCGCACTTCAGCGAAGGGCTGGGCGGCGTGCGCGAATGGAACTACATCTTTCACTTCCGCACGGGCGCGGGCCCGGAGTACATCACCTGCCAGTACATGGTTCGCTTCAATGCAGACGTGCTGACCAACGGGATGTATTGGAAGGGGCCGGGCTGCGCGGATGTGCTCAAGCCACCCGTGGTGACGAGGCCTGCCGCGGCCGCTCAGCCGGCGGTTGCTCCTGCGAAGACGACGCTCGGCGCCGACGGCCTCTTCCGCTTCGACGGCCGCTCGCTGGCCGACTTGCTGCCTGAAGGGCGACGCAAGCTGGACGCACTGGCAAGCGACATCAAGGGCAGCGTCAAGTCAGTGGACACGATCAGGGTCACTGGCCACACCGACCGGCTCGGCAGCAGCACCTACAACCAGGCACTCTCGCTGGCGCGCGCCAACACCGTGCGCGACTATCTCGTGCAGGCCGGCGTGCCCGCGCAGAACATGCAGGTGCAGGGCAAGGGCGAGTCGGAACCGAAGGTGCAATGCGCGCAGACACGGCGGGCAGAACTGATCGACTGTCTCGCTCCGAACCGCCGCGTCGAGATCGAGGTCTTCGCGCAGCGATGAACTCTTCGGCGGGCCTCGCATACTCATTCATCAATACGAAGGAGGTATAAAAAAGCATCTCGAATGAGTATTTCCAGATATGGATTTGTCTCCCTAGGATGCGCCCACAACTATCAGGAGACGAGACATATGAAGAGGATCACCACTCTGGCTTTGCTATGGGCCGCCGGCTTGCAGTGCACCATGGGCGCTGCGTTTGCACAGAGCGCGCCCTGGCCCCAACGAGCCATCAAGATCGTGACGCCAACGCCACCCGGCGTGGGCTCCGACATCTTCGCGCGCAGCTATGCCGACCAGCTCTCGCGATTGCTGAAGGTGCCCGTGATCGTGGAGAACAAACCGGGCGCACTGTCGACCATCGGCACGGACGCAGTGGCCAAGGCAACGCCCGACGGCTACACGGTGCTGTTCTCGACGAGCAACCCGTTCACCATGACACCGTTCCTTCTCTCGAAGCTTCCCTACAACCCGAAGGAAGACCTTGTGCCGGTGACGCAGGCGCTCAAGGGCGGCTCCTTCATCGTGGCGAACAACGCAGTGCCCGCGCGCAACACGGAAGAACTGGTCGCACTGGCCAAGCGCCAGCCGGGACACGTGAGCTTCGCGTCTTACGGCTCGGGCAGCACATCGCACCTGGGCTTTGAACTGCTGCAGGAAGCGGCGTCCATCGAGATGCTGCACGTTCCCTACAAGCAGGGCGCCATGCCCGATGTGATCGGTGGGCAGGTGATGCTGGGCTTCGAGCCCCCGATCTCGGCATTGCCGAACATCAAGGCGGGCCGGGTGAAGGCCCTGGCCTATACCGGCAGCCAACGCAGCGCGGCACTGCCCGACGTGCCGACCGTTGCAGAGCGCTATCCCGGTTACGACGTGTCGACCTGGCTCGGCTTCTGGGTGCCCGCGCGCACGCCCGAGGCCATCGTCGAGCAATTGAACCGGGCGATCACCACGGTGACGCGTTCGCCGGAGATGGCGCGGCAGATCGCCGATGCCGGGCTGGAGCCGATGACGACGAATTCCGCCGACACCCGCGCCATCATCGAACGCGAGGCCCAGACCATGGGCCGGCTGATCAAGGCCAAGGGCATCCGCATCGACTGACGATGACCCGGCGCGGCTGAACAAACGCCGCTCCCCATTCTTCTTCTGAGGTTTTCACGCCGCGGTGCTTGCAGTGCAAGCACCGCGCGTCGGCACACGCCATTTCTGCACGCAATTTCTACAACGAGGAGACACGCATGAAGACAACAACCACCCTACCCTTTCGCCGCCGGCTGCCGCACACCATTGCGGGCGCACTCTGCATCGCCGCCAGCGCCGGCGCGACAGCGCAATCGAGCGTCCAACTCTTCGGCACGCTGGACATGAACCTCACGTACACGAAAAGCGACGGGCGCTCCGTCAAATCGATGGACCAGGGAGGCAACATCTTCCCCAGTCGGCTCGGCTTTCGCGGCACTGAGGACCTGGGCGGCGGGCTGGCCGCGAGCTTCTGGCTGGAGATGGCACTGCTGCCCGACACGGGCGAGGTCCAGGGCGTCGGCTTCCACCGGCGCTCGACGGTGAGCCTGTCGCACAACAGCTTCGGCGAACTGCGGCTCGGGCGCGACTACACGCCCACGTTCTGGAACATCTCGCAGTTCTCGCCCTTTGGCACCGTGGGCGTCGGCGGCTCGGCCAACATCGTCGAAGGCTGGCCCTTCGGCCTGGGCGGCGCGCGCACGCTGGCGCGGGCCAACAACTCCGTGGGCTACTTCCTGCCCAAGGGCCTGGGCGGTTTCTACGGCCAGGCGATGTACGCCCTGCCCGAAGGCGAGGACGGCGCCCGCTACCGCGGCGGGCGGCTGGGCTGGACGAACGGCACGGTCGATGTCGCGGCCGCCTACGGCGTGACACCGGTCGGCCCCAACGACTACAGCGTGGCGAGCCTGGGCGGCACTTACGACTTCGGGCTGGCAAAGCTCTACGCGAACTACTACCGGCAAAAGACCGAGGGCGACAGGCAGGTCAACGTGATGCTGGGCCTGAGCGTGCCGGTCGGCCCGGGCGTGATCAAGGCCTCGGTGGCACGCTCCAACCGCTCCGGACCGGGCATCGACAGCGACGACGCGACGCAATATGCCGTCGGCTACGTGCACTACCTCAGCAAGCGCACCGCGCTGTACGGCACCTACTCGCTCGTCCGCAACCGCGGCAATGCGGCCTACACCGTTGCCGACTCGGCGCCGGCCAGCACGCCGGGACGCGCAGCGCGCGGGCTGCAGTTGGGCATTTCGCACAACTTCTGATCGGGTCAGCTGCAAGAAAAAAGCCGCAGTGAAAAATCACTGCGGCTTTTGATAGTGGCTTTGCCAGCAGAAGAATGAAAGGCCAGAAGGCCTTTAGCAATCAACCGCTTGCAAGCGTATTTGGAGGAGAGGGAGGGATTCGAACCCTCGGTACTATCGCTAGTACGCCTGATTTCGAGTCAGGTACATTCGACCACTCTGCCACCTCTCCGGTGCTGTCGAGCCTATGATTCTAGCAGACAAAAACGGGGCTTTTGAAGCCCCGCGATCAACCGCGCAGAACTTCGAGCCCGCCGAGGTACGGACGCAACGCCACAGGCACGTTGATCGAGCCGTCTTCGTTCTGGTGGTTTTCCAGCACGGCCACCAGCGTGCGGCCGACCGCGAGGCCGGAGCCGTTGAGCGTGTGCACGAGTTCGTTCTTGCCCTGCGCGTTTTTGAAACGTGCCTGCAGGCGGCGCGCCTGGAAGGCCTCGCAGTTCGAGACGGAGCTGATCTCGCGGTAGGTGTCCTGCGCCGGCAGCCAGACTTCGAGGTCGTAGGTCTTGGTGGAGCCAAAGCCCATGTCGCCGGTGCACAGCAGCACGACGCGGTACGGCAGTTCCAGCGCCTGCAGCACGGCCTCGGCGTGGCCGGTCATCTGCTCGAGTGCGTCGTAGCTCTTCTCGGGGTGCACGATCTGCACCATCTCGACTTTGTCGAACTGGTGCTGGCGGATCATGCCGCGCGTGTCGCGGCCCGCGCTGCCGGCCTCGGAGCGGAAGCACGGCGTGTGGGCCGTGAGTTTGATCGGCAGTTGTGACTCGGCCACCACCTCATCGCGCACGAAGTTCGTCAGTGGCACTTCGCTGGTGGGAATGAGGTACAGCGCCGAATGGTCGGGCGCGGGTTCGCCGTCCTGGCCGCCCTTCTTGGCGGCGAACAGGTCACCCTCGAACTTGGGCAGCTGGCCGGTGCCGCTGAGCGTGGCAGCGTTGACGATGTAGGGCACGTAGCACTCGCTGTAGCCGTGCTTCTCGGTCTGGGTGTCGAGCATGAACTGCGCAAGCGCGCGGTGCAGGCGGGCGATCGGGCCCTTCATGACGGTAAAGCGCGAGCCCGCGAGCTTGGCGCCCATCTCGAAGTCGAGGCCGAGCGGCGCGCCCAGGTCGACGTGGTCCTTCGGCGCGAAGGCCAGCGGCGTGGCATTGGCGCCGGCGCCGCCTTGCGGGCTCCAGCGGCGCATTTCGACGTTGCCTGTCTCGTCCTCGCCGACCGGCACGCTGGCGTGCGGCAGGTTGGGCACGGCGAGCAGCAGCGCGTGCAACTCAGGCTGGATTTCTTCGAGGCGCTTCGATTGCGACTCTTGCTCGGCCTTCAGCGCATTGACCTCGGCCATCAGCGCATCGACCGACTCGCCCTTGGCCTTGAGCGGGCCGATCTGCTTGTTCAGCGTGTTGCGGCGCGCCTGGATTTCCTCGGTGCGGGTTTGCAGCGTCTTGCGCTCGGCCTCGAGCGCGGTGAACGCCGACACGTCGAGGTACGGCTGGTTCTTCTTGCGTTTTTCGAGGCCGGCCACAGCGGAGGCCAGGTCTTTGCGGAGCAGGGTGATGTCAAGCATGGGGGGATTTTAGGTGGGCGTAGCATCGCGGTCCCACTGACCCACCTCGAAGGGAAAAACGATGGAAGCCTATCTGACATTCAACGGCAATGCCGCCGAAGCGCTCGCGTTCTACGCCAAGGCGCTGGACGGCAAGGTCGTCTTCAGCATGACCTTCGGCGAAAGCCCTGCAGGCGCCCAGACGCCGGCCTCGTACAAGGACAAGATCATGCACGCCACGCTCGAGGCCCGCGGCCACAAGCTGATGGCCTCGGATGCCCCACCCGAGTGGCCCTTCGAGGGCTACAAGGGCTTTTCGCTATCGGTGCAGGCCGATAACGTCGACGAAGGCAAGAAGCTGTTCGACGCGCTGGCCGAAGGCGGCAAAGTAACGATGCCCTATGGCCCCCAGTTCTGGGCCACGGGCTTCGGCATGCTCACCGACAAGTTCGGCGTCGCCTGGATGGTCAACTGCGAAAAGTAAGAACCGATCAGGCGACCGTCGCAGGATCGACGTTCGCCCCGCAGACGATCAGGCACACCTTTTCGCCTTCGCGCGGCACGTAGGCGCCGGTCTGCAGTGCGGCCAGCGGCAGCGCTGCGGCCGGCTCCACCGCCAGCTTCAGCTCTTTCCAGAGCCACTGCTGGGCCGCGCGGATGGATTCGTCGGACAGCAGCAGTGCGTCTTGCACCTGCTGCTGCGTGATCTCCCAGGAAATGGCACCGATGCGGCGTGCGCCGAGCGAATCGGCCGCGATGCCGCTCACTTCCACATCGACCGGTTCGCCGGCTTCGCGGGCGCGGAACAGCGTGGGCGCCTTCTCGGGTTCGAGCGCCACCACGCGGGCGCGCTTCTCGAACCAGCCGGCGAGGCCGCCGATCAGGCCGCCACCGCCCACGCTCACGAGCACCGAATCGGGCAGACCGCCCTGCTGCTCGATCTCGCGGCCAAGCGTGCCGGCGCCGGCCACCACTTCGGGCTGGTCGTAGGCATGCGTGAGCAAGGCGCCGGATTCCTTCTGGCGCGTCAGGCATGCAGCCAGCGCGTCGGGATACAGCTCGCCGACCACGACCACTTCCGCCCCCAGCGCCCGCAGGCGCGCGCGCTTGGCTTCGGGCGACACGCCCGGCAGGAACACCTGGCAAGGCACGCCCAGCGCGCGCGCAGCGGCCGCCGTGGCAATGCCCGCATTGCCGCCGGAAGCCACGACCACGCCGCTTTGCGGAATGTCGTTGGCCAGCAGCCGGTTCATCATGCCGCGCGCCTTGAAGCTGCCGCTGACCTGCATGTGCTCGAGCTTGAGCCAGACCTCCGCGCCTGGCACCGCGATGCCGAAGGCACTTGCCGGCAGCTTCCACAGCGGGGTTTCGCGCAGGAAATGGCCGGCGCGTTCGCTCAGCCTTCGGGCGGCGCTGTCTATTTCAGAGCGCCAGTCGGTTGTTTTCGTGTCGTTCAAGAGATGTGTCCTGGAGGCGGAATGTCGTCGAGCTTGAGGCCCTTGGGGAGCGGAAACTTGATGGTTTCCTCGATGCCGTCCATCTTGCGGACCGACACCGCGCCGAACGCGCGCACGCGATCGATCACCTCGCGCACCAGCACTTCGGGGGCCGAAGCACCGGCCGTGAGGCCGATGCGCGTCTTGCCCTCGAACCACTCGGGTTTGAGTTCTTCGGCCGAATCGACCATGTAGCTTTCGGTGCCCAGCCGCTGCGCCAGTTCGCGCAGCCGGTTGCTGTTGGAGCTGGTGGGGCTGCCGACCACGATCACGAGGTCGACCTGCGGGCTCATGATCTTCACCGCGTCCTGGCGGTTCTGGGTGGCGTAGCAGATGTCCTGCTGCTTAGGCTCGCGCACTTCGGGGAAGCGCGCGCGCACCGCGGCGGCGATCTCGGCGGCGTCGTCCACGCTCAGCGTGGTCTGGGTGACTACCGCCAGCTTGGAGGTCTGCGCCGGCGAAACCTTCGCCACGTCACCCACGTCCTCTACAAGGTGGATGCCGCTCGAAAGCTGCCCCATCGTGCCCTCGACCTCGGGGTGACCCTTGTGGCCGATCATGATGAACTCGTAGCCCTCTTTCGCGAGCTTGGCCACCTCGACGTGCACCTTGGTCACCAGCGGGCATGTGGCATCGAAGATCTCGAAGCCGCGGTCGCGCGCCTCCTGCTCCACGGCCTTGCTCACGCCGTGCGCGCTGAACACCAGCGTGGCGCCGGAAGGCACGTCGGACAGTTCCTCGATGAAGATCGCACCCTTGGCCTTGAGCTCGTTCACCACGTAGGTGTTGTGCACGATCTCGTGACGCACGTAGATCGGCGCGCCAAACTTGGCGATGGCACGCTCGACGATCTCGATGGCGCGGTCGACACCCGCGCAGAAGCCGCGCGGCTCGGCCAGGATGACTTCTGATATCTCGGAGTTCATAGCACGCCGATCAGCTTCACTTCGAAGGTGACGGGCTGGCCGGCCAGCGGGTGGTTGAAGTCGAAACGCACACCGGTCTCGTTCGACTCGATCACCGCGCCGGCATAACTGCCGGTGCCGTCGGGCGTGGGGAACTGCACGACGTCGCCAACGGCGTACTGCTCGTCGGGGTCGCCCATCTGCGCGAGCAGCTTCCTGGCCACCCACTGCTGCATGTCGGGGTTGCGGTCGCCGAAAGCCTCGCCGGCGGGCAGCTCGAAGGTGGCGTGCGTGCCCTCTTCCAGGCCCATCAGGCGCTGCTCCATGGCAGGAGAAAGCTCGCCGGTGCCGAGTGACAGGGTCGCGGGTTTGTCGGTAAAAGTATTGATGATGTCGCCCGCCGGGCCGGCCAGCCGGTAGTGCAGGGTCAGAAAGGAGCCGGAAGTCACGACTTGGGACATGGGGGCAGCGGAGGTGGGCAAAGACAAGGTGGGTGTCCCGATAAACTGGGCCTCATTTTAAGGACCGGGGCTTCCACCCGGCTCCGCCAAGGTTTCACCCCAGGGTTTCATGTCATTCAAGGATCTCCCCCTAGACGCCCGTCCCCGCGAAAAACTCATCTCGCGCGGGGCGTCCGCGCTGGCCGATGCCGAGCTGCTGGCCCTGCTGCTGCGCACCGGTGTGGCGGGCAAGAACGTGCTGCAGCTGGCGCAGCAACTGCTCGAACGCTTCGGCGGGCTCTCGGGGCTGCTGCACACCGGCGCCGAAGACCTCAAGGCCGTCAAGGGCATGGGCGGCAGCGCCAAGCGCTCCGAGCTGATCGCAGTGCTCGAGCTGGCACGTCGAGCCATGGGCGAAAGGCTCAAGGAGCGCACGGTGTTCGACTCGCCCGACGCGGTCAAGCAATACCTTCAGCTGCACATCGGCTCACGCCCCTATGAAGTGTTCGCGGTGGTGTTCCTCGACGTGCAGCACCGCATGATCGCGCTGGAAGAAATGTTCCGCGGCACGCTCACGCAAACCAGCGTGTACCCGCGCGAGGTCGTCACGCGCGCCATCCATCACCAGGCTGCGGCCGTGGTGCTGGCGCACAACCACCCGAGCGGCAACATCGAGCCTTCGCGTGCCGACGAGTCGCTCACGCAAACGCTGCGAGCCGCCCTGGCGCTGGTGGACGTGCGGGTGCTCGACCACATCATCGTGAGCCCCGGGCAGAGTTTCTCGATGGCCGAGAGGGGGCTGCTCTGATGGCCTCGCGCGCGCCCTCACTCAAGAACCTCGCAGACCTCAAGCAGGTGCAGCGCGTGCTCGCCGAAACCCGCGAGCGCGAAGCCGCCGAGGCCGCCGCCAAGGCAGCGGCCGAACGCAAGCGCGCCGCCGAGAAAGACCTGTTCGCCCGAGCCATCGGCGCCACCGAACCATTGCGCCGCAAGGCCGCGGTGCCGCTCGCGCCGGAGCCGCCCGCACCCATCCCCGTGCAGCATCAGCTCGACGAGCAGCGCGTGCTGCGCGAATCGCTCTCCGACGAGTTCGACGTGACCACGCTGCTCGACGTGGACGACGCCATGAGCTTCCGCCGCCCCGGCATCGGCACCGACGTGACGGCGCGGCTGCGCAAGGGCGACTGGGCGATCCAGGCGCAGGTCGACCTGCACGGGCTGCGCAGCGACGAGGCGCGCGAAGCGCTCGGCGGCTTCATCCGCACTGCTTACAAGCAGGGGCTGCGCTGCGTGCGCGTGGTGCACGGCAAGGGCCTAGGCTCGCCGGGCAAGCAGCCTGTGCTGAAGACCAAGACCCAGCGCTGGCTGATCCAGAAGAACGAAGTGATCGCCTTCGTACAGGCCAAGCCTGCTGAAGGCGGGGCCGGCGCACTCGTCGTGCTGCTGGCGCCCGCGCGGCGCTGAGCCGCTTCTCCTCAGGCCAGCAGGTTCTTCAGCGGCACCGCCGCATCCGTCACTGCCGCCGCATCAGGGCTGCGCCCCGCTTCGAGCAGCTTGCGGCTCATCATGTGATCGACCGGCGCATTCACCGACTCCACGCACACGAGCTGCCCGTCGACGTAATGAAACAACGAGAACGCATCGGGCTTCGGCCCCGCGCGGCGCACGCTGCTCAGGCCCGGCGTGCCTTCGGCCGGCATCAGGCCCACCATCTGCAGCCGCATGCCGCCCTGGTCGGACCAGAACCACGCGACCGCGTCATGCGTGCGCGCAGCGCCGGTCAGCGTGGCCACTGCCGTTCGTGCCTGGTCGTTGGCGTTCTGCACCGATTCGAGCCGCAGCGCGCGGCCCGCGCGGCGATCAGGGAAGCGCGTGCAGTCGCCCACCGCGAGCACGTTGGCCGCGCTGGTCTGCATGTGGCCGTCGACCACGATGCCGTCCGCGCATTCGATGCCGGCTGCTTGCGCGAGCGCGGTCTCAGGAACGGCGCCGATGCCCAGCAGCAGCAGATCGACAGGCTGCTTCACGCCGTTGACCTGCACCGACACCAGCCGGTCGCCTTCGACTTCGAACGCGCCCGTCTGCGCGCCGAGCACGATGTCGATGCCGGCCGCGCGGTGCGTGGCGAGCACGTGCGCCGACAGCTCGGGCGACACCGCGCGCCCCAGCAGCCGCAGCGCGCTCTCGATCACCTGCACCGACTTGCCCAGCGCCTTGGCGGTGGCCGCCACTTCGAGCCCGATGAAACCGCCGCCGAGCACCGTGACCGTCTCGGCCGATGCGAGCCGGGTGCGCAGGCGATGCGCCTCGTCGGCGGCGCGCAGGCTGGCGACGTTTTCCAGGCCCGGCTTCAGGTCGGGCATCTGGCGCGCGCGCGTGCCGGTGGCCAGGACCAGCCGTTCCCACGGCAGCACGGCGCCCGAACGCAGCGTGACGGTGTGCGCCTCGCGGTCGATGGCCACGGCCGCGTCGCCCAGGTGCAGCGTGATGCCCGCTTCGCGGTACCAGTCGGCGGCCTTGTGCGGCTGCGTGGTTTCCTCGGCGCTCTTGAGGAAGGCCTTGGACAGCGGCGGGCGGTGATACGGCTCGCAGGCCTCTTCGCAGACCAGGTGCACGCGCGCGCCCTGCCCGGCTTCAGCAAGGCCCGCGCAGAGCTGGGCCGCGGCGTGGCCGCCGCCGATGATGACGATGGAATTCATGAGAGAAGCGTCTTTCGAAATCGTTGTGTGGTCGGTCAGTCACTCGCCGCGGTTGCGCATCCAGTCGGCCGTCTTGAAGAAGGAGTCGCGCAGACGTTCGCGCAAGTCTTCCGGCACGCCCGTCTCGCCCATCGCCTGGTCCATGCAGGCCAGCCACTGGTCGCGCTCCTTGATGCCGATGGTGTGGCCGCCGATGCTCTGCGGCAGGTGGCGCGCGCGCAGCATCGGATGGCCGAAGCGGTCGGTGTAGTGCTGCGGCCCGCCGAGCCAGCCGCACAAAAACCAGAACAGGCGCTGGCGCGCGTTGTCGAGGCTGGTGCCGTGCACTGCGCGCAGCTGCGCATAGGCGGGCTCGAGGTCCATCAGGTCGTAGAAGCGCTCGACCAGCGCCTCTACCTTCGGTTCGCCGCCGATCCAGTCGAACGGCGTGCCGGCGGGCGGCTTTTCTTGAATCTGCATGGGCGGGAGTATCCCTCCGGGCGCTTGCTAGACCTGCACGAGGTCTGGAATGGCCACGTCAGGGTTCACGTCGGCCTCGTAGTCCACGCCCTCCACCGCGAAGCCGAAGAGGCGCAGAAACTCGGTCTTGTAGCCCGCGAAATCGGTGAGCTCGTCGAGGTTGTCGCCGGTCACTTGCGGCCAGAGCTCCAGCACGCGAGCCTGTACCTGCGGCGCCAGTTCCTTGTAGTCCGCGCGCAGGCGGCCTTCCTCGTCGATGTGCGGCGTGCTGCCGTAGACGCTTTCCGCAAAGAGCCCGTGCACCTGCTCGATGCAGCCCTCGTGCGTGCCCTGCGCCTTCATCACCTTGAACAGCAGCGACAGGTACAGCGGCATCATCGGAATGGCCGAGCTGGCCTGCGTGACGACCGCCTTCAGCACCGACACGCGTGCATCGCCGCCCTTGGCCGCCAGTTGCGCGCGAATGCCCAGCACCTTCTGGTCCAGGTCCTTCTTGGCGGCGCCAATGGAGCCGTTCCAGTAGATGTCGTGCGTGATCTGCTCGCCCAGGTAGGTGAAGGCCGTGGTCTTCGCGCCGTCGGCCAGCACGCCGGCCTGCTGCAGCGCGTCGATCCACATCTGCCAGTCTTCGCCGCCCATCACGGCCACGGTGTTGTCGATTTCTTCTTGTGTCGCGGGTTCGAGCACCGTTTCCTTCACGGTCCCGCTGTCGGTGTCGAGGCCACGCAGGCTCACAGACTTGCCGATGGGCTTGAGCACCGAGTTGAAGACCTGGCCGGTCTTCGGATGCGTGCGGCGCGGCGCGGCCAGGCTGTAGACGACGAGGTCGACCTGGCCGAGGTCAGCGCGGATGGTGTCGATGACCTGCTGCTTCACGGCGTCGGAAAAGCCATCGCCGTTGATGCTCTTCGCGTAGTGGCCTTCGGCTGTCGCGGCGTGGTGGAAGGCGGCGGTGTTGTACCAGCCGGGCGAGCCGGGCTTGGTTTCACTGCCCGGGCGTTCGAAGAACACGCCTAGCGTGTCGGCGCCGCAACCAAAGGCAGCTGTGATGCGCGCAGCCAGGCCGTAGCCGGTCGATGCGCCGATCACCAGCACCTTCTTCGGTCCGCCCGCGATGGGCCCCTGGGCCTTGACGTAGTCGATCTGCTGCCTGACGTTGGCTTCGCAGCCGGTGGGATGGGTCGTGACGCAGATGAAGCCGCGCACGCGGGGTTTGATGATCATGAGTATCTCGCTGGATGAGATGCAGGAAGAAAACGGCGGGAGCACGTTTTTGGCGCCGCGAATTTAACCCAGCCTGCAATAACCGCCTTCAGCTTGTCCATATGCATATGTCGATTGACGATTTAATAATCAGGGGTTTTATTGATATGGTTCGACCCTGAATTTCCTTTAGGAGAGAGACAACCCATGCGCCACACCCTGCTCGCCGCGGCCGTCGCCGCTTCCACCTTCCTGCTCGGCACCGTCGCCCACGCCGACCAGTTGGCCGACATCAAGAAAAAGGGCGAACTGGTCGTCGGCGTGCTCGGCACCGACGAGCCCGCGACCTTCGTCGATCCGAAGACGCGCCAGATCGTCGGCTACGAAGTCGACCTGGTAAACGCCATCGCCAAGAAGATCGGCGTGAAGCCTGTGCTCAAGCAGATCGCGGTGGCCGCGCGCATTCCGGAACTGCAGCAAGGTCACGTGGACCTGGTGGCAGCCGGCCTCACGCACAACAAGGAGCGCGAGGCGCAGATCGACTTCTCTCTCACCACCTTCGTCACCGGCCAGAAGGCCATCGTGAAGAAGGACAGCGGTATCAACGAGGTGCCGCAGCTCGCGGGCAAGAAGGTGCTGACCATCCGCGGCGGCACGCAGGAGCCCAACATCCGCAAGGCCGTGCCCAACGTCGAGGTCGTGACCTTCGACACGAGCCAGCAGGCCTTCCAGGCACTGCAGCAGGGCAAGGGCGTGGGCTATGTGGACGACGAGGCCGCGCTGCTGCGCAGCTACGCCAAGCTGGGCCCGCAGAAGGCGCAGTACGTGGTGCTCAAGCAGAACCTGAGCACCGAGGCGCTGGCCATCGGCATCAAGAAGGGCGAGACCGGCCTGAAGGCCGTGGTGGACGACACGCTGCGCGAGCTCGAGAAGTCGGGCGAAGCGCAGAAGATCTTCATCAAGTGGTATGGCCCGACGACGGCTTCGGGCTTCCAGACGCGCGACTTCAAGCTCGACTCCGACAAGATCGACTGAGCCCGCGTTTCTCCTTCCCCCGCTGGGGGAAGGCCGGGGATGGGGGCTCGCGGCCCCGGCCCTTCGCGGCGGTGATACTGTCGCCCCCCATGCCCCTGTTCGACTATTCCTTGCTGCTGACCGGCAAGTACCACGACATGCTCATCGCGGGCCTGCTGCTGTCGCTGCAGTTGCTCGCGGCCGCGCTGGTGCTGGCGCTGCCCATCGCGCTGATGGTGGCGCTGCTGCGGCTGTCGCCCTTCGCGCCGCTGCGCTGGTTGGGCTTTGCGTACGTCGAATCGATCCGCAACATCCCGCTGCTCGCGCACATGCTGTTCTGGTACTTCGGCGCACCCGAGCTGCTGCCCGAAGGCATCAAGCAATGGCTCTACGCGGGGCACATCGAGGCCTACAGCGCGGTGATTGCGCTGGCGCTGTACACGGCGGCCTTCATGGCGGAAGACATCCGCAGCGGCATCCGCGCGATTCCTTCCGTGCAGTTCGAGGCCGGACGCGCTATGGGCTTCAGCTACCTCGCCACCATGCGCCGCGTGGTGCTGCCGCAGGCGCTGCGCGTGACCATTCCGCCGCTCATCTCGCAGACGCTGAGCCTCTGGAAGAACACCTCCATCGCCACGGTGATCGGCGTGGCCGAGCTGATGTATCAGGCGGGCCAGGTCGAGAGTGCGACCTTCCGCAGCTTCGAGTCGTTCGCGTTCGCGAGCGCGGCGTACCTGACGGTGTCGCTGGCCATCACCGGGTTGGCGACCTGGTACCACCACCGTTACCCGGTGCGGACCATCTGAGGGCGCCAACGCGATGTTGCAGATCATCAACGACTACTGGGTCTACTTCCTCATCGGGCAGTACCCCAACGGCCCGCTCGGCGGGCTGGTGCTCACGCTGCTGCTGGCGTCCTGCGGACTCGTGCTGGCATTGCCGCTGGGCATCGTGCTCGGGCTGGCGCGCGTGAGCCCGTGGCGCTGGCTGCGCTGGCCGGTCACGGGCTTCGTGTTCGTGGTGCGCGGACTGCCGCTGCTGATGGTGATCTTCTGGGCCTACTTCTTCCTACCCAGCGTCACGGGTGTGAAGACCGACCAGTTCACCACCATGCTGATCGCGCTCGTGGTGTTCGACGCCGCCTATCTCGCCGAGATCGTGCGCGCCGGCATCCAAGGCCTGCCGCGCGGGCAGATGGAAACGGCCCGCGCGCTGGGCCTGGGCTACGGCCGCGCAATGCGGCTGGTGGTGCTGCCGCAGGCGCTGCGCAGCATGCTGCCCTCGCTGGTGAACCAGTTCGTCTCGACCATCAAGGAAACCTCGCTGGGCTACATCATCGGGCTGGCCGAGGTGTCGTTCATCGCGACGCAGATCAACACGCAGGTGTTCACCAAGCCCGCGCAGATCTACCTGATATTGGGCGGGACGTACTTCATTCTCTGCTTCGGCCTGTCGCGCTTCGCCTACTGGCTGGAACGCCGGCTCGCGCGCCGCGGCATCTCTACAGCCACCGCCAAGGTGTCCGCATGATCGAACTCGAAAAAGTCAACAAGTGGTACGGCAACTACCACGCGCTGGTCGACATCAGCGAGAACATCCACAAGGGCGAAGTCGTCGTGGTGTGCGGGCCTTCGGGCTCGGGCAAGTCGACGCTGATCCGCACCTTCAACCGGCTGGAGCCCATTCAATCGGGCCGCATCGTCGTCGATGGGCAGGACATTCACGCGCCGGGCCTCGACGTGAACGCCTTCCGCTCGCGCATCGGCTTCGTGTTCCAGCAGTTCAACCTGTTCCCACACCTCACGGTGCTGCAGAACTGCACGATGGCGCCGATGCAGCTGCGCGGCCTCACGCGCAAGGAGGCCGACGAGCGCGCGATGGCGCTGCTGCACCGCGTGGGCTTGTCGAACAAGGCCAACGCATGGCCGAGCGAACTGTCGGGCGGCCAGCAGCAGCGCGTGGCGATTGCGCGCGCGCTGGCCATGCAGCCGCCGCTGATGCTGTTCGACGAGCCCACCAGCGCGCTCGACCCCGAGATGGTCGGCGAGGTTCTGCTCGTGATGCGCGACCTCACGCGCGACGGCATGACGATGGTCTGCGTGACGCACGAGATGGGCTTCGCGCGCGAGGTGGCCGACCGTGTGCTGTTCATGGACGAAGGCAAGGTGCTGGAGCGCGCCACGCCCGACGACTTCTTCAACCGGCCGCAGCATCCGCGCGCGCAGCAGTTCCTGTCCGACATCCGATCGCCTTTTGCGAAAGACGCATGACCGACACCACCCTCCCCCTCATCGATGTCTCCGCACTCGTGGCAAACACGGCCGGGCGCGACGCCGTCGCCGCGCAGATCGGCGCCGCCTGCCGCGCGCACGGTTTCTTCTACGTGACGGGCCACGGCGTCGATGCGGCGCTGGTGAAGCGGCTCGAAGACTTGAGCCACCGCTTCTTCGAGTTGCCCGAGGAAACCAAGATGCAATGGCGCATGGCTCTCGGCGGGCGCGCCTGGCGCGGCTTCTTCCCGCTCGGCGGCGAGCTGACCTCGGGCCGGCCCGACTGGAAGGAAGGCCTCTACCTCGGCAGCGAGCTGCCCGCCACGCACCCGCTGGTGCAGGCGAAGACGCCGGTGCACGGGCCCAACCTGTTCCCCGACGTGCCGGGCTTTCGCGAAACCATCCTCGACTACATGGCGGCCGTCACGCAGCTGGGCCACCGGCTGATGGAAGGCATCGCACTGAGCCTGGGCCTGAGCGCGGACTACTTTGCCAAGCGCTACACGGCCGACCCGCTGATCCTGTTCCGCCTCTTCAACTATCCGACGCAGGCCGTGCCCGAGGGCCTGGACGTGCAGTGGGGCGTGGGCGAGCACACCGACTACGGGCTGCTCACGATCCTGCACCAGAACCAGGTCGGCGGCCTAGCGGTGCACACGCCTGGCGGCTGGATCGACGCGCCGCCGGTTCCGGGCTCGTTCGTCTGCAACATCGGCGACATGCTCGACCGCATGACCGGCGGGCTCTACAAGTCGACGCCGCACCGCGTGAAACGCAACACTTCGGGGCGCGACCGGCTGTCGTTTCCGCTGTTCTTCGACCCCAACTTCGAGGCGCGCGTGCAGCGCATCGAGGGTCTCGCGGGTGCCGAGGCGCGCGACGACAGCGCCGAGCGCTGGGACCGCGCCAACGTACATGCCTTCAGCGGGCGCTATGGCGACTACCTGCTCGCGAAGGTGTCGAAGGTGTTCCCGCAATTGCGCGACGAAGTGCTCTGAACCGCCGGCGAAGGCTCGTCGAGGAAGGCGTCTTCCCAGCGCTCGATTTCCGCATCGGGGTCGGAAATGGGCACGAGCTTGTCGCTGCGGCAATAGAAGGTCCAGCCCTCGAACAGCACGTCGTAGTAAGTGCCGGGCAGGTAGCGCTCGCTCGGCGCCTCGTAGGGCAGCGAAACCACTTCCACGATCCGGCCCACCGCACGCTCCGTGAAGGGCGACGCCAGGCAGCTGTCGACCACATGGCAGAGCGTGCCGATCTTGATCATGAGAGCCCTGTTGCTGCCTCGGTTGGAAACCAGCGCGGCAGGTGCGGCACCGCTTCGTGCAGCGACTCGAGCACATGGAAGGCTCGCTCGATGATGGATGCGGGCGGGTGCTTGAGGTCGGGCACGACCACGACCCGCATGCCCGCAGCCAGCGCCGCCTTGGCGCCGTTCTCGCTGTCCTCGAAGGCGATGCATTCCGCCGGGTCCACGCCCAGCCGTTCGGCTGCGAGCAGGTAGAGCGCCGGATCGGGCTTGGCGCGCGCAACCTCGTCTCCGCCCGCAAAAGCTGAAAAATGGTGCAGCACGCCGAGGCTGCCAAGGCAAGCCTGGATCTGCCCGCTGGTCGACGACGAAGCAACAGCGCAGCGCGTGCCGCGTTCGCGCAGCGCGCTCAGGAATTCAGCCGCGCCTGGCTTGATGGGAAACAGCGGTGCACCGTCCGAACGCTCCAGCTGCAGGCGCTGGCGGACATGGGCCACGGCGTGGTTGTAGGCGTCCGAACCGCCCAGCAGCGACGCGAGGATGTGTTCGGACTCGGTCATGGCCAGCCCGACGACCTGCAGGTACTGGCTGTGCGAAAGCTCGATGTCGAGCGTGCGGGCGGCCTCGATCCAGGCGGCCATGATGGGGCGTTCCGAATCGATCAGCAGCCCGTCCATGTCGAAAATTGCGGCGGCGAACATCGGGGCATCCTAATGAAAAAGGGGCCGAAGCGGCCCCTTTTGAAAGAAACAGTGGCAGCTGCTGCCTTGCCGGTCAGTCCCGCGCCAGTGCCCGGTTCAGCGCCAGCGCGGCCAGCGTGGCGATGGCGCCCGACAGCAGGTAGATGCTGACGTAGGCCAGACCGAAGTGGGCCGACAGGCCGAGGGCAACCAGCGGCGCGAACGCCGCGCCGATCAGCCAGGCCAGGTCGGCCGTGAGCGCCGCGCCAACGTAGCGGTACTTGGGCGCGAAGTTCGAGGTCACGGCGCCAGCCGCCTGGCCGTACGACAGGCCCAGGATCACGAAGCCCAACAGAATGAAGATGTCCTGCCCGACCCGGCCGCCATCGAGCAGCGTGGGGGCGAAGCCGCTGAATGCCGCGATCACGGCAGCCAGGCCGCCCAGCGTGAAGCGTCGGCCGATGCGGTCGGCCAGCAGGCCCGAAGCCACGATGCCGGCGGCGCCGAGCACCGCGCCGATCATCTGCACGATCAGGAATTCGGTGACCGACTGGTCGGAATACAGCGTGATCCACGACAGCGGGAACACCGTGATCAGGTGGAACAGCGCATAGCTGGCCAGCGCGGCGAAGGCGCCGATCAGCAGGTTGGCGCCCTGCGAGCGAACCAGTTCGCTCACGCTGGTGGGCTCCAGTTCACGCTCTTCGAGCAGGCGCGAGTATTCGTCGGTGGCCACCAGGCGCAGGCGGGCGAACAGCGCCACCACGTTGATCGCGAAGGCCACGTAGAAACTGTAGCGCCAGCCCCAGTCGAGGAAGTCTTCGGACGGAAGGCTCGAATACAGGTAAGCGAACAGCGCGCTGGCAATGAAGAAGCCGATGGGCGCGCCCAGCTGGCCCAGCATGGCGTACCAGCCGCGGCGGTTGGCCGGGGCGTTCAGCGCGAGCAGCGAAGGCAGGCCGTCCCAGGAAGCACCCAGCGCCAGGCCCTGGCCGAAGCGGAACACCGACAGCAACACGATTGCCGTGAAGCCCAGGCTCGCATAGCCCGGCAGGAAGGCGATGCCGGCGGTGGAGGTGCCCAGCACGAAAAGTGCCGACGTGAGCTTGGCCTCCCGCCCGAATCGTCGCTGGATGACCATCGAGATGACAGTTCCGAACGGACGCGCGATGAAGGCGAAGGAGAAGATCAGGAACGAATAGAGGACGCCCTCGAGGTGCTGCTCGAACGGAAAGAAGACCGCCGGGAACACCAGTACCGAGGCGATACCGTAGACGAAGAAGTCGAAATATTCGGAGGCGCGGCCGATGATCACGCCGACCGCGATCTCGCCGGGGGCGATGTGCGAGTGGTCGTCGCCCTGCCGGGCGCCGCCGTGCTCGGGCGAGTTCGGCAGCGGCTGTGCGCCTTGCGGACTGATGCTGGACGTCGTCATTGCTTGCTGTAATTCAGGTGTCACGCCGGGGCGCGACACCATAAGACCATGGAGATCCCAGAGCGTCGCACCGAATCACATTTACCGCCATAGGACAAAACGTCCAATAGGCGAAACCCGTCTTCAGGCGTAGATTGTGGGGTCTTTTTGCGTCGCCCCTGCACCTCTTTTCCTTCGGCATGCACATCCTCAAGAACCTTCGCCGATCACTCCTGCTGCTTTCCGCCATGCTCCTGGCGGGCTGCAACACGGTGCTGATGAACCCATCCGGCGACATCGCCAATCAGCAGGGACGCCTCATCGTCGTCTCCACCGTGCTGATGCTGATCATCATCATCCCGGTGATCGCCCTGACCATCTTCTTTGCCTGGCGCTATCGCCAGTCGAACAAAGAGGCCACCTACAGCCCCGACTGGGACCACTCGACCCAGCTCGAACTGGCGATCTGGGCGGCGCCGCTGCTCATCATCATCGCGCTGGGCGCCATCACCTGGATCAGCACCCACACGCTCGACCCCTACCAGCCGCTGCGCCGCCTCGACGCCCAGCGCGCAATTCCGGCCGAAACCAAGCCGCTGGTGGTCGAAGTGGTGGCACTCGACTGGAAGTGGCTCTTCATCTACCCCGAGCAGGGCATCGCCACGGTGAACGAGCTGGCCGCCCCGGTGGACCGCCCGATCAGCTTCAAGATCACGGCTTCTTCGGTGATGAACTCGTTCTTCATCCCCGCGCTGGCCGGCCAGATCTACGCCATGCCGGGCATGGAAACCAAGCTGCACGCGGTGATCAACAAGCCGGGCGAGTTCGAAGGCTTCTCCGCCAACTACAGCGGCGCCGGCTTCTCGGGCATGCGCTTCAAGTTCCACGGCCTGAGCAATGGCGACTTCGACCAGTGGGTCCAGAAGGTCAAGGCCGGCAAGGACGGCGAGCTCACGCGCGACCTCTACAAGAAGCTCGAAGTGCCGAGCGAGCGCGAGCCCGTGCGCCACTACGCCGCCGTGGACCCCGCCCTGTACGACGCCATCCTCAACCTGTGCGTGGACCGCAACAAGATGTGCATGAAGGAAATGATGGCCATCGACGCCGACGGCGGCATGGGCAAACCCGGCGCCTTCAACGTTGCCACCAAGCAAGCCTGGGAGATCGACTCACTCGATACGCCCAAGCGCAAGTACGTCACCGCGATGTGCACCACCGAAGAATAAGATGTTGCAGAACCTAGACTTGACGAAGCTCGTCTTCGGCCGCCTCACCTGGGAGGCGATTCCCTTCCACGAACCGATCCTGCTCGCGACCTTTGCGGGCGTGGTGCTTGGCGGCATCGCCGTCCTCGGCGCACTGACCTACTTCAAGCTGTGGGGCATGCTGTGGCGCGACTGGATCACCAGCATCGACCACAAGAAGATCGGCATCATGTACATCATCCTGGGCCTGGTGATGCTGCTGCGCGGCTTTGCCGACGCACTGATGATGCGGGCCCAGCAGGCAATGGCCTTCGGCGACAACGCCGGCTTCCTTCCGCCGCACCACTACGACCAGGTCTTCACCGCCCACGGCGTGATCATGATCTTCTTCGTGGCGATGCCGCTGGTCACGGGCCTCATGAACTTCGTGGTGCCGCTGCAGATCGGTGCGCGCGACGTGGCCTTCCCTTTCCTGAACAACTTCAGCTTCTGGATGACCACCTTCGGCGCCGGCCTCGTGATGGCGTCGCTGTTCGTGGGCGAGTTCGCCAAGACCGGCTGGCTGGCCTACCCGCCGCTGTCGGGCATTCTCTTCAGCCCCGACGTGGGGGTCGACTACTACATATGGTCATTGCAGATAGCGGGGGTCGGAACCTTGCTCTCTGGCGTGAACCTGCTGGCGACCATCGTGAAGATGCGCGCGCCCGGCATGACGATGATGAAGATGCCCGTGTTCACCTGGACCGCGCTCTGCACCAACGTTCTGATCGTTGCAGCCTTCCCGGTTCTGACCGCCGTGCTGGCCCTGCTGTCGCTCGACCGCTACGTCGGCACCAACTTCTTCACGAATGACCTCGGCGGCAACGCCATGATGTACGTGAACCTGATCTGGATCTGGGGCCACCCCGAGGTGTACATCCTGATCCTGCCGGCCTTCGGCATCTTCTCGGAAGTGGTCTCCACCTTCTCCGGCAAGCGCCTCTTCGGCTACGCCTCGATGGTGTACGCCACGGTCGTGATCACCATCCTGTCGTACCTCGTCTGGCTGCACCACTTCTTCACCATGGGCTCCGGCGCCAGCGTGAACTCGTTCTTCGGCATCACGACGATGATCATCTCGATCCCGACGGGCGCGAAGATCTTCAACTGGCTCTTCACCATGTACCGCGGCCGCATCCGTTTCGAGCTGCCCATGATGTGGACCATCGGCTTCATGATCACCTTCGTGATCGGCGGCATGACCGGCGTGCTGCTGGCCGTTCCCCCGGCCGACTTCGTGCTGCACAACAGCCTGTTCCTGATCGCCCACTTCCACAACGTGATCATCGGCGGCGTGCTGTTCGGCATGCTGGCGGGCATCACCTACTGGTTCCCGAAGGCCTTCGGCTACAAGCTCGACCCGTTCTGGGGCAAGTGCTCGTTCTGGTTCTGGATCGTCGGCTTCTGGTTCGCCTTCATGCCGCTGTACATCCTGGGCCTGATGGGCGTCACCCGCCGCATGAACCACTTCCAGGACATGTCGCTGCAGATCTGGTTCCAGGTTGCCGCCTTCGGCGCCGTGCTGATCGCGCTGGGCATCGCCTCGTTCATCATCCAGCTGGTGGTGAGCTTCATTCGCCGCGAATCGCTGCGCGACACCACGGGCGACCCGTGGAACGGCCGCACGCTCGAATGGTCGACTTCGTCGCCCCCGCCGGCCTACAACTTCGCGTTCACGCCGCGCGTGCATGACAACGACGCCTGGTCCGACATGAAGGCCCGCGGCTACCAGCGTCCGCTGGAAGGCTTCAGCCCGATCCACATGCCCAAGAACACGGCCGCCGGCTTCATCATCGCGGCGCTGGCCGCAGTGGGTGGCTTCGCAATGATCTGGCAGATGTGGCTGGTGGCCGGCATCGGCTTCGTCGCCATGCTCGCCGCAGTGATCATCCACACGTTCAACTACAAGCGCGACTATCACATCCCCACGGAAGAAGTCGTCAGCACCGAAGACGCGCGCACGCGCCTGCTAGCTGCCCATGTCTAACACCACCGCTCTTTCCGCCGGCAGCGCCGGCCATGCGTCGAACGCGCCCGCGTTCGAGGTCTTCAACGTCCGCAACGAAGACCATCACCCCGAGAACGGCACGCTGCTGGGCTTCTGGCTCTACCTGATGAGCGACTGCCTCATCTTCGCGTGCCTGTTCGCGGTGTACGGCGTGCTGGGCCGCAGCTACGCGGCCGGCCCCTCGGGCGCCGACCTGTTCGACCTTCCGCTGGTGGCAATCAACACCTCGCTGCTGCTGCTGTCGTCCATCACGTACGGCTTTGCCGTACTCGAGATGCAGAAGCGCCGCATGGGCGCCGTGCTGGTCTGGCTGGCCATCACCGGCCTGCTGGGCGCGGGCTTCATCGGCCTGGAGCTGTACGAGTTTGCGCACCTGATCCACGAAGGCGCGGGCCCGCAGCGCAGCGCCTTCCTCTCGTCGTTCTTCGCGCTGGTGGGCACCCACGGCCTGCACGTGACCTTCGGCATCGTCTGGCTCATCGTGCTGATGATCCAGCTGCCCAAGCACGGCTTCACCGCCGCCAACCGCCGCCGCCTGATGTGCCTGTCGATGTTCTGGCACTTTCTGGACGTGGTCTGGATCGGCGTCTTCACCTTCGTGTATCTGATGGGATCGCTGCAATGAGCGCGCACACCGAAACCGCCGGCCACGGCGCACATGGCCATGACAGCCACGACGATGGCCCGGTGAGCCACAGCACCTTCAAGGGCTACATGACCGGCTTCGTGCTGGCCGTGATCCTCACCGCCATTCCGTTCTGGCTCGTGATGGCCAAGGTCTTCGACAAGCCCAACACCACCGCCCTCGTCATCCTGGCCTTCGCCGTGGTGCAGATCGTGGTGCACATGGTGTACTTCCTGCACATGGACGCCAAGTCCGAAGGCGGCTGGAACATGCTGGCGCTGATCTTCACGCTCGTGCTCGTGGTCATCACGCTGGCCGGTTCGCTGTGGGTCATGTACCACATGAACACCAACATGATGCCGCACTCGATGCACGACATGAAGAACATGCCCTGATGGCGGCAGCGGTCCGCCAGCGTTCCACCGCCGCGCGGGTGGCGCTGGCGGTCTGCGGCGCCCTCGCCTTTGCCGGCTTCTTCGCGCTCGGCACCTGGCAGGTCGAGCGCAGGGCCTGGAAGCTCGATCTCATCGCCCGCGTCGACCAGCGCGTGCATGCCCCGGCTGCCGCGGCCCCCGGGCGAAACGAATGGCCCACGGTCAACGCGGCCAACGACGAATACCGGCATGTCCGCCTTGCCGGCACCTTCCTCCACGACAAAGAGACGCTGGTGCAGGCCAGCACCAAGCTCGGTGCAGGCTTCTGGGTGCTGACCCCACTGCGCAGCAGCGCCGACGGCACCGTGGTGCTGGTCAATCGCGGCTTCGTGCCGCCTGAAGCACGCGAACGCCCGGCCCGCACCGCGCCGGAGCCACAGGGCGAGACCGCTGTCGCCGGCCTGCTGCGCCTCACCGAGCCCAAGGGCGGCTTCCTGCGCAAGAACGATCCGGCTGCCGACCGCTGGTTCTCGCGCGACGTGCAGGCCATTGCCGCGGCGCGCGGCCTGAACGACGTCGCGCCCTACTTCGTCGATGCCGAGGCCGCGCCCGCGCAGGCCACGGCCAGCATCGACACCCTCGCATGGCCCGCCGCCGGCCTGACGGTCATCGCCTTTCCCAACAGCCACCTCGTCTATGCCCTGACGTGGTACGGCCTGGCCCTGATGGTGCTGGTCGCGGCCTGGTTCGTACGGCGCAGCGAAAATGCGACCCATGCCGAAGCCCGTCCTGCCCAAGATGCTCAGCGCGACGACTGACACCGCCGCGGTCGCGGGCGAGCTGCACGCTCCCCGCGCCGGTGTTGCGAGCCTAGACAACGCCACCGGCCACCAGAACATGCAGCAGCTGATACAGCTGCGCTGGTTCGCCGTAGTCGGGCAGGTGGTCACCATCCTGGTGGTGCATTACGGCTTCGCGATCCGGCTGCCGCTGGACCACATGCTGCAGGTGCTGACCTGCCTCGCGCTCTTCAACATGGTGAGCCTGCTGCGTTCGCGCAGCCACCGGCGCGTGACCAACGGCGAACTGTTCCTCGCTCTGCTGGTCGACGTGGCCACGCTCACGGCCCAGCTCTACCTGAGCGGCGGTGCGACCAACCCCTTCGTGTTTCTCTTCCTGCTGCAGGTGACGCTGGGGGCTGTGCTGCTGAAGCCCTGGTCGACCTGGACCATCGTGGTCATCACCAGCATCTGCTTTGCCGGACTGGCGCTGTTCTCGCGCCCGCTCGCGCTGCCGCTGGACCACAACCGCGGCCTGTGGAGCCCCTACATCCAGGGCATGCTGGTGTGCTTTGCGCTGAACGCCGCGCTGCTCGTGATCTTCATCACCCGCATCGGCCGCAACCTGCGTGCGCGCGACGCCCGGCTGGCCGACCTGCGCCAGCGCGCCTCGGAAGAAGAACACATCGTGCGCATGGGCCTGCTGGCTTCGGGTGCGGCGCACGAGCTGGGCACGCCGCTGGCCACGCTGGCGGTGATCCTGGGCGACTGGCGCCGGCTGCCGCACTTCAGCTCCGACCCCGAGCTGCTGACCGAGGTGGCCGAGATGGAGCTGCAGATCCAGCGCTGCAAGAGCATCGTGAGCGGCATCCTGCTGTCGGCCGGCGAGGCGCGCGGCGAGTCGTCGGAAGAAACCACCGTCAGCACCTTCCTCGACGACCTGATCGAAGAGTGGCGCACCACCCGCCCCGTGGAAGACTTCGAATACGACAACCGCTTTGGCCGAGACCTCCCCATGGTCTCCGACTCGGCCCTCAAGCAGATGATCTGCAACGTGCTCGACAATGCGCTGGAGGCGTCGCCGCACTGGCTGCGCCTCGAGGCGGCGCACGACGCCGACGCGCTGACGATCACGGTCACGGACGCAGGCCCCGGCTTCCTGCCGGCCATCCTGAAGGAGTTCGGCAAACCCTATCAGTCGAGCAAGGGCCGCCCTGGCGGCGGGCTGGGGCTGTTCCTGGTCGTGAACGTGGCGCGCACTGTCGGCGGCCGCGTCGCGGCGGCCAACCGGCCCGAGGGCGGCGCCATCGTGAAGATCACGCTGCCGCTCGCGGCCATCGTGCTCGAGGAAGAAGAAACGGAAGTGGACGACGACGAGGACGATGCAGAGGCCCTCGCCGCCAGCAGGACCATCGGAATGGAAGGCAATGAACGAAACCGAAGCTGAGCGCCAGTTGCTGATCGTCGAGGACGACGACGCCTTCGCGCGCGCGCTCGGCCGCTCCTTCGAGCGCCGCGGCTATGCCGTAACGCAGGCGGGCAACCTCGCGGAAGTCGAGGCCCTGCTGGCCACCGGGTCACCCGGCTATGCGGTGGTCGACCTGAAGCTCAACGGCGAAGCCTCGGGCCTGGCCGCCGTGCAGATGCTGCACCGGCACAACCCCAAGACGCTGATCGTGGTGCTGACGGGCTTCGCCAGCATCGCCACCGCGGTGGAAGCCATCAAGCTCGGCGCCTGCCACTACCTGGCCAAGCCGTCGAACACCGACGACATCGAGGCCGCCTTCGGCCGCGCCGCCGGAACTACAGAGGTCGAGCTGACCAACCGCTCGACCTCGATCAAGACGCTCGAATGGGAGCGCATCCACGAGACGCTGGCCGAAACCGGCTTCAACATCTCGGAGACCGCGCGCAGGCTCGGCATGCACCGGCGTACGCTGGCGCGCAAGCTGGGCAAGCAGCAGGTCAAGTAGGCAACCACTACATCCCTTCATCTGCATGAGGTTCCGATGACGACAGCTCCTTCCCAGACGCAACCCTCGCCGCGCACCTCCGTGCTGGCAGCCCGCGACCAGACGGCGATGGAAGAACTCTTCAATGCCCTGAGCCACGGACTGGGCCTGGCGCTGGCCATCGCCGCGCTGCCGATCCTGGTCTACAACGCGGTGCAGAAGGGGCAGCCCGCGGGCGTGGTCGGCGCCTGTCTTTTCGCGGGCACGGCCATCGTGCTGTACCTGATCTCCACGCTGTACCACGCGCTGCCCATGGGCCGGGCCAAGGCCTGGTTCAACCGGCTGGATCACGCGGCCATCTACCTGTTCATCGCGGGCAGCTACATGCCCTTCCTGTTCGGCGTACTGCGCGGGCCGCTGGGGTGGACGCTGTTCGGCGCCATATGCGCGGCGGCCGTGCTGGGCGTGAGCGCCAAGCTGTTCAACCGGTTGCAGCATCCGCTGTGGTCGACCGGGCTCTATGTGGCGATGGGGTGGATGGCGCTGATGGCTGCGGTGCCGCTGTACGAGCGCATGTCATCGGCTGGGCTGGGTTGGCTTGTGGCCGGTGGGCTGTTCTACACGGCCGGTGCCGTGGTGTTCCTGTTCGACAACAAGGTGCGCTTCGCGCATTCGGTGTGGCACCTGTTCGTGCTCGCCGGCAGCACCTGCCATTTCTTCGCCGTGCTCTGGCATTCGCACGGCTGATCTTCCTGACTCAGTAATGCGGTGGTAGCTCGTCGCGCGGGTTGCGTGCGGCGCCGTCCTGCATCGCGTTCTGGCTCTGTTCCTTGAGTTGCGTGACCTGCAGGATCAGCCGGTCGATCTGCTGCTGCTGCCGGTAGATCGTCATGTTCAGCTGGTCGAGCAGGTCTTCGGCGTAGCTCGACTTGATCTCGAGCTCGGTCACGCGTTCTGCGAGGTCGTGGGGTGGGTTTTCCATGCCGCTATTGGACAGGAAGACCGACCCACCTTTTATGACGCCTCCCTTAGCCTCTTCTTAGCGGCGCACCTTGGCTTCGAGCAAGTCGCCCATGCCGATGCGCTTCGCGAATTCGATGCGCACGCGCTCCGACACCTCGAACACCTCCGTCGCACCGTCGCCCACGAAGTCGATCAGCGAACGCATCGGCCGCGCACCGGCGGGCAGGCCCACGATGCGCACGATCTCGTCGGCCACGGCTTGCGGGTCGGCGTTGTCGGGCGTCAGCGCCGAGAGGCGTTCGCCGATCTGGTCCATCACGCCGTCGTAGCGGCTGTAGGCGGCAGCGGTCGCGGCATCGGCCGGCTTGCCCGCGCTCGGGAAATGGTCGGTGCCCCGGGTGAAGGCGCCGGGCACGACGATGGAAGTCTCGATGCCGAAGCGCGCAATTTCGTAGGCCAGCGTGACGGCCAGCGAATCCATCGCCGCCTTGGCCGCGCCATAAGGGCCCATGAACGGCGGAAAGCCGCCCTTGGTGGTGGTGCTGCTGATCCACAGCATCAGCCCCGACTCCTGCCTGCGCAGGTACGGCAGCACCGCGCGGTTCACGCGCTGCGCGCCGAGCACGTTGGTGTCGAACACCTTGACGATCTCTTCGGGCGTGAAGGCCTCCGTCGGCCCGACGACCAGGTGGCCGGCGTTCTGCATCACCACGTCGAGGTGGCCCTGCTCGCGCACGATGGTCGCGGCAGCGGCATCGGCCGAGTCCTGCGAGAGCACGTCGAGTTCGAGCGGGTGCAGCTGGATGTTCTTCGCCGCGGCCAGCGAGCGCAGTTCGGCAGCGCGGCCGGCATTGCGGCCCGCGATGTCGCGCATCGACGCGTAGACGACGTGGCCGGCTTCGGCCAGCGATTGCGCGCTGAGCTTGCCGATGCCGGTGCCAGCACCGGTGACGAGGATGATCTGCTTTTGCATGAGGTTTCTCCGTATGGGTTGGGTTGATCTGAGAAAGGGGATGGCTCAGGCGATGCCGCCGTTGGCGCGCAGGATCTGCCCGTTGACCCAGCCCGCATCCGGACCAGCGAGAAAGGCCACCACCGAGGCGATGTCCTCGGGCTGGCCGAGGCGCTGCAGCGGCGGCATCTTCGCGAAGGTCTGGATCTGTTCTTCGGTCTTGCCGTCGAGGAACAGCGAGGTGGCAATCGGGCCCGGTGCCACGGCATTCACCGTGATGTTGCGGCCACGCAGTTCCTTGGCGAACACGTGCGTAAAGGCCTCGACCGCCGCCTTGGTGGCGTTGTAGATCGCATAGCCGGGCATGTTCAGCGCGAGCGTGGTGCTCGAGAAATTGACGACGCGGCCGCCCTCGTTGAGGCGCGTGGCGGCTTCGCGCAGCGTGTTGAAGGTGCCGCGCACGTTGATGTCGAAGGTCTGGTCGTAGAGCGCGTCGGTGTGCTCGGCCAGCGGCACGGTCTTGAGCACGCCGGCGTTGTTGACCAGCACGTCGACCTTGCCGAGCTGCGCCTCGACGGCGTCGAACATGGCGCGCACTTCGTCGGCGCTGGCCACGTCGGCCTTGACCGCGAAGGCCTTGCCGCCGGCGGCCTGCAGTTCGGCGACGAGAGCGTCGGCCTGCGCCGGGCTCGACGCGTAGTTGATGGCGACCGCGAAGCCGTCTTTGGCGAGACGCCGCGCGATGGCGGCGCCGATGCCGCGCGATGCGCCGGTGACGAGGGCGACTTTGGAGTTGGAGGGCTGGTTCATGGCTGTTTCCTTTGCAGTAGTGGGTTGGTGAGACGAATGATCGATCGTTCCAACCTAAAGATAATTAGCCTTGAATCGCCATTACCATTCCATTTACTTCAACAATAAATTCCAAGTTCACCCCATGGACCGCTTCCAGGAAATGCTGGCCTTCGTGCGCATCGCCGAGCGCCAGAGCTTCACGCAGGCGTCCGAAGACCTGCAGATTCCGCGCGCCACCGTCACCAACCTGATCAAGCGCGTGGAGCAGCGCCTGGGCACCCGGCTGCTCGAGCGCACCACGCGCACCGTGCGCCTCACGCAGGACGGCGAGGCCTACTACCGCCGCTGCGTGCGGCTGCTGGCCGACGTCGAAGAGGCCGAGGGTCTGTTCCGCGACGAGGCGCCCAAGGGCCTGCTGCGTGTGAACCTGCAGGGCACGCTGGCACGGCATTTCGTGGTGCCCGCGCTGCCGGTTTTCCTGGCGCGCTACCCTGACTTGGAACTGCACATCGGCGAAGACGACCGGCTGGTCGACTTGGTGCGCGAAGGCGTCGACTGCGTGCTGCGCGCGGGCACGCTGCAAGATTCATCGATGGTCGGGCGGCGCGTGGCGCTGCTGCCGCAGGTCACGGTCGCAAGCCCGGCCTACCTGGCGCAGCACGGCGAGCCCGAGAGCGTGGAAGCACTGTCGGCGCACCGCGCCATCCACTACATCTCCAGCGCCACGGGCAAGGCAGTGCCGCTCGAATTCACGGTCGACGGGCGGGTGACGACCGTGCAGCTGGGCGGCATCGTCTCGGTGACGGGCGCCGACCTGTACACCGGCTCGGCCGTCGCGGGCCTGGGGCTGGTGCAAGTGCCGCGCTACCGTGTGGCCGCGGAGCTGGCGGACGGGCGACTGAAGGTGCTGCTGCCCGGCTTCGCGCCGCCGCCGATGCCGGTCTCGGTGCTCTATGCGCAGAACCGGCAGTTGTCGTCGCGGGTGCGAGTGTTCACGCAATGGCTGCGCGACATATTCGAGATCGCCGAAAAGGCCTGAGTCAGCAGGTCGTTGACTCCAGCGCCACGACCCCGGCCTCGGCATGCGTCTCGCCGCGCAGGAACGCGAACACGACGAGCGCCGTCATCACCGTCACGCCTGCCAGCACGCACAGCAGCGTGCCGAATGCGGCGCCATAGGCATGCAGCAGCGCCGCGCGGTCCAGTCCTGGCAGCAAGGCCAGCGCCTGAGACAAATCCCCGGTCGTGACACGCTGCGCCGCCTGCGATGCGGCGGCGGCATGCCCCAGCTGCACCGTCACCAGCGCCGTCAATCCAGCTCCGACCAACGCCAGCGCAATCCCCTCCCCCGCCACCCGCACGGTGTTGAAGATGCCCGAGGCCATGCCCGCCCGCTCGCGCGGCACCACGCTCACGGCCAGCCCGTCCATCAGGCCCCACGGCAGGCCGATGCCGGCGCCGATCAACAACAGCGGCCACACGATGTCATGCAGCGGCGTGCCCGGCGCGCAGCGACTGAGCCAGAACAGCCCCGCCGCGCACACCAGCAGCCCCACGGCCGAGATCACGCCCGCCGAGAACCGGTGCGCGAGCGATGCCGCCAGCGTCGGCACGACGAGGATCGGCCCCGACAGCGCGAACATGAAAGTCCCCGCCTCGATCGCGCTGCGCCCTTCGAGCCCGATGAAGCGGATCGGCAACAGCACCAGAAGCACGACGAAGCCATAGGCCGGCGCGGCAGCCAGCAACTGCACGCCCACGAAGCGCGGAAAGCGGAACAGCGACAGGTCGAGCATCGGATGCGCCACGCGCCGCTCGATGGCGATGAAGGCCGCCCCCATCAGCGCCGCGCCCGCCAGCGCACAAAGCACCCATGGGCTGCCCCAGCCGCTGTCGGGTGCCTGCAGCACGCCGAGCGTCAGCAGGCTCAGCGCGGCGGTGAAGGTAACGGTGCCCGGCATGTCGAGCCCCATGGCGTCCGGATTGCGCGACTCGCGCATGCTCGGCGCGGCGATGCACAGCGCCACGAGGCTGACCGCGCCGGGGCTCAGCATCACCGCCTGCCAGCCGAAGCTTTCGGCGAGCCAGCCCGAGAGAATCGAACCGCACGACAGCCCCACGCCGAACGAGGTTCCGATCAGGCTGAAAGCCCGCGTGCGCGCCGCGCCGTCGAACACCTGCGCCAGCGCGGCCGTGCCCGCCGCGAAGGCCGCGGCAGAACCCAGCCCTTGCAGAGCCCGAGCGAGATCGAAGGCGACGATGCCGGGGGCCAGCGTCAGCAGCGAGCTGCTCAGCGCCACCACCGCGAGCCCCGGCAGGAACACGCGCTTGCGCCCATAGGCATCGGCCAGCGCCCCGGCCGCCATCAGCGTGGCGCCGAAGCTCAGCATGAAGGCGTTGGTCACCCAGTTGAGCTGCACCGGGCTGCCGCCCAGCGCATCGCGGATCGCGGGCAGCACCACCGCCGGGCCGGTAAAGCTCAGCGGCATGCCCAGCGCCGCCAGGCAGACGGCGGCCAGCAGCCAGTTCTTGTTGAGGGAAGACGTGGACATCGAAGGCTTTCACGCAGGAGAAAGGAAGCCACAGAAGATAGAAAGGAATCAATGGAATGAAAATGGCACCATTGATCCTCATACTCCCAACCTAGGGTTGCCAATCCATGGACAGCTTCAGCGGACTCGAATCCTTCGTACGCGCGGCCGACCAGCTGAGCTTTGCCAAGGCCGGCCGGCAGTTGGGCATCTCGGCCTCTGCGGTGGGCAAGAACGTCGCACGGCTCGAGCAGCAGCTCGGCGTGCGCCTCTTCAACCGCACCACGCGCCACACACGGCTGACGCAGGAGGGCGCGCTCTTCCACGAGCGCTGCCGCCGCATCCTCGACGAGCTCGACGATGCGCGCGCCATGATGCAAGACGCCGTCGCCGCCCCGCGCGGCCGCTTGCGCGTGAGCCTGCCGACCATCGGCTACCGCTTCCTGCTGCCGATCCTTCCGGACTTCAAGGCGCGCTACCCCGAGATCGAGCTCGACCTCGACTTCAACGACCGGCTGGTCGACGTGATCGCCGAAGGCGTCGATGTGGCGATCCGCAGCGGCGATCTGGTCGACTCGCAATTGGTCGCGCGGCGGCTGGGGCCGTTCCAGTTCGTGCTGGTGGCGTCACCGGCTTATCTCGAACGCCACGGCGTGCCGCAGGTGCCGGCCGACCTGATACAGCACGCCTGCCTGCGCTACAAGTTCGTGACCGGCGGCAAGGTCGAGGAATGGGACCTGCCCGGCCTGCCCACGCAGCTGCCGCCCGGCCTGCTGTGCAACAACATGGAAGCCATGCTGGGCGCAGCAGTGGCCGGCCTCGGCGTGGCCTACATGCCCGACTTCCTCGCGCGCGATTCGCTGTGCCGCGGCGAGCTTCAGCGCGTGCTGGCCACGCACCTCGTGCGGCAGGGGCAGTTCTCGGCGCTGTGGCCGTCGAGCCGGCAGTTGTCGCCGAAGGTGCGGGCGTTTGTGGACTTTGCGGGGGAGCGGATGTTCAGGGAGAAGGACATCGCTGGATTCATGGCGACGAGGTCAGGCTGAATTCGGCCCAGAATGAGGCCGATCAAAGGATCACATCGAAGACATCGTGAAGAAGGCCTTTTTCGAAACCCGCGAGTGCCTGCCCATTGCCCAGAACGGCGACGCCAAACTCACGTTGACGGACGCCCGAACCCATGAGGAACACGAGGATGCACTCGCTCTTCTCAAGGTTCTCGTACTCGGCAACCGTGAGATCGAGCAAGGCCACTTCCGGTCCGCGATCGACGTGTTCGCCGAGCTGGAAAAAGAAGATGCGTAAAGAGACCTGAAAAGCCCACTCATGCGGCGCAAGGTCAGCACCGCATGAGTCGGGCGGATTCTCAGCGCTGCCGTTATGCGGCTTGAGTGAGTTCACCGGCTGCTTGCCCGGCCACGGCGCTGGCAGGTGTCTCGACGGGCTTTGGGCTTTCCGTGATCGCCGGGTTCGCCGGTTCCGACTCCATGGCAATCGTTACTGGGGCGACCGGCGCCGCTTCAGCAGGCTTCACGCTCTCCGCAACCACTGGCTTCACAGGCTCCGCCTTCGCGGGTGCCGGCGCAACAGCAGGCACCGCTTCTGCAGCCTTGGCCGATTTAGCCAGCTTCGCGCCCTCCGCAGCCACCGGCCTCGTCGCCTCTGCCTTCACGGCCACCACGGGTTTCACAGCCTCAACTTTCACCGACTCACTCGCCATCCGGCTCAGCGCCAGTGCAGCTTTCAGCGGGAACAGCGTGCGCTCGTCGCCCTCCGCGGCATTGCTCACGGTGGTGCCGCTGGTCTCGCCGAGGCTGGCCGTGCGCACCGAATCGAGCCGGTGCGTCGGCACCATGAACGGCGAGTGCGTGGTGTAGATGATCTGGTTGCCGAAGTCTTTCTCGAAGTGCGCCAGCAGGTCGGCCTGCGAGTGGGGGTGCAGATGCAGGCCGGGTTCGTCCAGCAGCAGCACCGCGTCTTCCGCGCGTCCGCCCTTCGTGTCGGCGAAGAACGCTATGTAGAACGAGAAGAACCACTGGAAGCCGCGGCTGCGCTCGTCGAGGTTCACTTCGACCTCGTAGGCACCGTTCGGGTCGGACACCAGCGTGTCGAGGTATTGGCCGTCGAGGTTGAAGCGCACTTTCAGCGGGCGGTCTTTCCAGAGGCGGCGGATCTCTGCCGTCACCACCGAGCCGGCACGGTTGACGAGCTGGTTGCGCGTGGCCTGGTCGTTCTTTTCGAGCAGGTCGTGCAGCTTCTGCGGATCGAGCCCCGCGACCTTGCACAGCTTGCCGAAGCTCTGCTGCTCGGGCGTGAGCTGGCCCCAGCCCTGGCGCCCCAGGTACTCGGCGATGTTCTGGCGGCCGGGCAGTGCGGGGTATTCGTCGACGTAGACGAAGCGCGGCAGCTTCCCGATCACCCAGGCCTGCGCGCGGGCGAGCGCGGGCGTGTCGTTGGAGATGGACAGGGCCATGTCTTCCAGCTCGGCCAGCATCTGCTCCTGCTTGTCGCTGAGCTCGGCGCCCGCCACGGCCAGCGCCTTGCGCAGTGCCTGCGCCGCCTTGACTGCGCCCGCCGACCACTTGATGTAGTCGGGGCTCATGATCATTGCGGCGTCGAAGGCGTCGGCCTCCTGCTCGAGCGTGGCCTTCGCTGCTTCCTCGGCGACTTTTTCGGCGGCGGCCTTCACGGCCGGCACGATCTTGCGGACCTTGCCCTTGATGTCGCTCACGTCGAGCGACAGCGCCGTGAGCCCTTCGAGCCCGGCCCAGCGTGCCGTGCCATAGCCGCGAGCTGCGGTGACGTGGCGCACGCCTGCCGCGCGCGGCAGGATCTCGACAAGCTCCGCCTGCTCGCTCTCGTCCAGGCTCCAGCGCGTGAAGACGACCGGGGTGTCGCCGGTGCACTCTTCCAGGCGCCGGTGGCGGGGAAAGTCCTTGATGGGGCTGAGTTCGGCCAGGCCCTCTGCGGGGTTCAGGCTGTGGAGTGCGCGCAGCAGGTTCGATTTGCCGCTGTCATTTCGACCGAGGATCGCCGTGATCTGTGTGGAGTCGATGAGGCCGCTGTCGTTGATCGAGCGAAAGTTGGTGATCTGGAATGACGCCAAGCGCATGTAGAAAGATTCTTCCGAGTGAATTGAATACGGGGTCGGGGAATGTATTGCATTCCACGACCCCGTTCGGCTCGACCCCGAAGAAAAAAATGGCTACTCGGCAGCGCGTCGCAGCGTGTCGACCACCGGGCGCCGCAGCACATCGCGCAGGCCCCACCATCCCGCGCCCAACGCCAGCACCGCGCCGGCCAGCGCGCCCGCCACCGGCACGATGGGCGAGGCAGTCCAGGTGAACTCGAACACAAAGCGCGCCAGGGCCCAGCCGATCACCGAAGCCACGATGCTCGCGAGAAAACCCGCGAGCAGCCCGACGCCCACCAGCTCGGCGCGCTGCACCTGTCGCAGCAGGCTGGCGCGCGCGCCCACCGCGCGCATCACCGCGAACTCGCGCGCCCGCTCCTCGCGCGTGGCCGTCACCGCCGCGAACAGCACCACCAGCCCGGCCGCGAGCGTGAAGCCGAACAGGAACTCGACCGCCCGTATCACCTGGTCGAGCACGCGCTGCACCTGGTTGATGGTGGCGCTCATGTCGACGTTGGTCACGTTCGGGTAGCTGCGCACCAGTGCATTGTCGAAGCCCCGTGTCTCGGGCGCGCGGAAGGCGCCCATGTAGGTGGTAGGCACGTCGGCCAGCGAGGCCACCGTGTACATCACAAAGAAATTGGCGTGCATCGAGCCCCAGTCGACCTTGCGCAGCGAGGTGATGCGCGCCTCGTTCTGCATGCCGCCGATGTCGAAGCGCAGCGAGTCGCCGAGCTTGAGGCCCAGCGTTTCGGCCAGGCCTTCTTCCACGCTCACCTCGCCCGGCGCATCCGGCGTCCACTTGCCCGCGGTGATGGTGTTGTGCGCGGGCGCATTCACGCTGTTGCTCAGGTTGAACTCGCGGTCCACCAGGCGCTTGGCGCGGTCTTCGGCGTAGTCGTCGGGCGTCACGGGCTTGTCGTTGATGGCGATCAGCCGGCCGCGAATCATCGGGTACCAGTCGAACTTGCCCACGCCCGCGTCGCGCAGCGACTTCTGGAAGGCATCGCTCTGGTCGGGCATGACGTTGATGACGAAGCGGTTCGGCGCATCGGGCGGCGTGGCCTGGCGCCAGCTCGCGACGAGGTCGGTGCGCAGCAGCACCAGCAGCACCAGCGCCAGCAGGCCGACCGACAGCGCGCTGACCTGCACCACCGCGTACGCCGGCCGCGCCGAAATCTGCCGCGTGGCCAGCACCAGCCAGCGCGGCGCCGTCGTTTCGTTGACGCTGCGTCGCAGCACCTTCACCGCCAGCCAGCTCAGCAGCGCGAACACCGCCACCGCACCCGCGAAGCCGCCGACCGCGATCAGCCCCAGCTTGATGTCGCTGCTGGCCGCCATCAGCAGCGCCGCGAAGCCCGCCACGCCAACGCCCAGCACCGCGAGCGATGCCGGCTTGAGCCCGCCCACGTCGCGCCGGATCACGCGCAGCGGCGGCACTCGGGCCAGCTGCAGCACAGGCGGCAGGCCGAAGGCGAACAGCAGCGTGAGCCCCATGCCGAGCCCGAAGGCGACGGGCCACAAGGTGGCCGCCGGCAACGCGGTTTCGACCAGCCCCGCCAGCAGCAGCACGAACACGTAGTGCACCGCGAAGCCGATCGCCACGCCCAGCCCGCTGGCCCCGATGCCGATCACCGCGAACTCGAAGGAATAGGCCACGGCGATGGTGCGCTGGCTCTGGCCCAGCACCCGCAGCATCGCGCAGTCGTCGAGATGGCTGGCCGCGAAGCCGCGCGCGGCCAGCGCCACCGCCACGGCCGACAGCAGCGCCGCAAGCAGCGCGACCAGGCTCAGGAATTTCTCGGCGCGGTCCAGCGTCTGGCGCATCTCGGGGCGGCCGCCCTCGAAGGAATCGAGCCGCACACCGCGCAGCTCGCCTTTCTTGATGGTGGCGTCGGCCCAGTCGCTGAAGCGTTTCACCGCCGCGTCGCTGCCTGCCACCGCATAGCGATAGCCGACGCGGCTGGCGGGCTGCACGAGCCCGGTGCGCGGTACGTCGGCCTGGTTGAGCATCACGCGCGGAGAGAAGCTCATGAAGCCGGCGCCCCGGTCGGGCTCCAGCGTGATGACGCGGCCGACGCGCAGGCCGGTGTCGCCCAGCAGCAGCGTGTCGCCGACCTTGAGCGCGAGCGAGTCGAGCAGCGAGGCATCGACCCACACCTCGCCCGGCGGCGGAATGTCGCGCGTGACGGCGCCCTGCCCGTCGATGGTGGTGGAGGTCTGCAGGTTGCCGCGCAGTGGGTAACCAGCGGCCACGGCCTTCAGCGCCACCAGCTTGCTGGCGCCGCCCTGTGCGTCCCCGGCTCGCGCCATGGTCGGAAAGCCGTAGGTGCCGCTGCCTTCCAGGCCCAGCGATTTCGCCTGCGCCACGAAGGCCTCGGGCGTCGGGTTGTCGCTGACGATCACCGCGTCGCCGCCCAGCAGCTGGCGCGCGTCGCGCTTGAGCCCGCCCTGCAGGCGGTCGGCGAAGAAGCCGACAGCCGTGAGCGCGGCCACGGCCAGCACCACGGCAACGATCAACAGGCGCAGTTCGCCGGCGCGCAGGTCGCGCCAGAGCGTGCGCCAACCCAGGCGGAGGGAGGCATTCATGCGCGAACGATAGCCGACGCTCAGGGGCGCGGCTGGATTCAAGGGTTATTGCGCCCTTTCGGGCCTTGATCCCGACAGGATGCTGTCGCATGATGCGACAAACGTATCCCGTTTGTCGCAAACCGGGCACTCCCGGCAAGCGAAAAACGAGGCCATAAAAACAGCCCGTTGTCAGACCCGTCCTTCCCCAAGGAGTGTCGATGCCCCGATGTCAGCGTTTGCAGATCGTCGGCCTGTGCCTTGTCGCAGGCATGCTGGCGAGTGCCTGCGATCCCAAGGTCCCAACGCCGAAGGCCGACAGTGGCACCACCGGCGCGAGTCCGACGGGCATCAAGCCCGCCGAGTCCGGCGACAAGGTCGAATCCTCCGCTTCCCACAAAGGCCCGTCCGAAGGCGGCACAGCCATCGGCGGCATGAGCGGCCCGGGCGGTGGCGGCTCTTCCGGCGGCGCGGCGCCCGCGCCGAGCGGTGGCGACGGCACTGCGGCGCCCAAGTAGCGCGGCCAGCCTGATTCATTCAATCAATCAAGTTTCCCGGCAAAAAAAGAAGATCACGATGAAACACCCCACTTCACCGCTGCAGGAGGTCACGTCATGGACATGAACCGCCGGCAATTCTTCCGCGTCAGCAGCGCGGGGCTGGTCGGCTCCAGCATCGTGGCGCTCGGCTTCTCGCCGACCGCCGCGCTGGCCGAGGCCCGCAACTTCAAGCTCGCGCGCACCACCGAGACCCGCAACACCTGCCCGTACTGCTCGGTGGGCTGCGGGCTCATCATGTACAGCCTGGGCGACAAGGCGAAGAACGTGGTGTCCGACATCCTCCACATCGAGGGCGATGCCGACCACCCCGTGAACCGCGGAACGCTATGCCCCAAGGGCGCGGGCCTGCTCGACTTCGTGCACAGCCCCAACCGCCTGAAGTACCCCGAGGTACGCGAAGCCGGCAGCACCGAGTGGAAGCGCATCGGCTGGAACGAGGCGCTCGACCGCATCGCCAAGCTGCTCAAGGCCGACCGCGACGCCAACTTCCAGACCACCAACGCCGAGGGCAAGACCGTGAACCGCTGGACCAGCAGCGGCATGCTCTGCGCCTCGGCCTCGTCCAACGAAACGGGCTACATCACGCACAAGGCATTCCGCTCGACCGGAATGCTGGTGTTCGACAACCAGGCACGCGTTTGACACGGACCTACGGTGGCCAGTCTGGCCCCGACGTTCGGACGCGGTGCGATGACCAACCACTGGCAGGACATCCAGAACGCGGATGTCGTGCTGATCATGGGCGGCAATGCCGCGGAGGCGCATCCGTGCGGCTTCAAGTGGGTCATCGAGGCCAAGAAGCAGAACAAGGCGCGCCTTGTCGTGGTCGATCCGCGCTTCACGCGCTCGGCCGCCATGGCCGACTACTACGCACCGATACGCGCGGGCTCGGACATCGCGTTCCTCGCAGGGGTCATCAACTACCTGCTGGGCAACGACAAGATCCAGACGGAGTACGTGCGCAACTACACCAACGCGCCGTTCATCGTCGGGCCTGACTACAAGTTCGAGGACGGCCTGTTCAGCGGCTACAACGCCGAGAAGCGCAACTACGACCCCAAGTCGTGGAACTACGCGCTCGACGAGCAGGGCATGGCCAAGGTCGACATGACCATGCAGGACCCGCAGTGCGTGCTGCAGGTGATGAAGCGGCACTACTCGCGCTACACGCCCGAGCTGGTGAGCCGCATCACCGGCACGCCGCAGGACAAGTTCCTGAAGGTGTGCGAGTACATCGCGAGCACCAGCACGTCCACGCGCACCATGACCATCATGTACGCGCTGGGCTGGACGCAGCACAGCCAGGGCTCGCAGATGATCCGCACCGGCGCCATCGTGCAGCTGCTGCTGGGCAACATCGGCGTACCCGGCGGCGGCATGAACGCGCTGCGCGGCCACAGCAACATCCAGGGCCTGACCGACCTGGGGCTGCTGTCGAACTCGCTGCCCGGCTACATGTCGCTTGCGCGTGACAGCGAGCAGACGCTGGACGTCTACTACAAGACCCGCGCGCTGAAGCCGCTGCGTCCCAACCAGATGAGCTACTGGCAGAACTACCCGAAGTTCTTCGTCAGCATGCAGAAGGCGTGGTGGGGCAACGCGGCCACGGCGGAGAACGAGTGGGCCTTCCACTACCTGCCGAAGATCGACAAGCTCTACGACATCCTGCAGGCCTTCGAGCTCATGAACCAGGGCAAGCTCAACGGCTACATCTGCCAGGGCTTCAACCCGGTGGGCTCGTTCCCGGACAAGAAGAAGATCGTCGATGGGCTGTCCAAGCTCAAGTTCCTCGTCACCATCGATCCGCTGATGACGGAGACCAGCGAGTTCTGGCGCAACTTCGGCGAGTTCAACGACGTCAAGACCACCGACATCCAGACCACGGTGTTCCGCCTGCCTTCCACCTGCTTCGCGGAGGAAGACGGCTCGCTCACCAACTCCAGCCGCTGGCTGCAGTGGCACTGGAAGGGCGCGGAGCCGCCGGGCGAGGCCAGGGGCGACATCGAGATCATCGCGGGCATCTTCAACCGCATTCGCACGGCCTACGCGAAGGACGGCGGCGCGTATCCCGACCCGATCGTCAACCTCACCTGGCCCTACAAGATTCCGCACTCGCCTTCCGCGCAGGAACTGGCGATGGAATACAACGGCCGTGCGCTGACCGACCTGCTCGACCCGAAGGACCCGACCAAGCCGCCAACAGCCAAGGCTGGCGAGCAGCTCTCGGGCTTCGGCCTGCTGCGCGACGACGGCAGCACCGCCAGCGGCTGCTGGATCTACAGCGGCGCATGGACGCAGGCCGGCAACCAGATGGCGCGGCGCGACAACGCCGACCCGTACGGCATCGGCATGGTGCAGAACTGGGCGTGGGCCTGGCCCGCTAACCGGCGCATCCTTTACAACGGCGCCTCGACCGATCCGGCCACCGGCAAGCCGTGGATCGCCAAGCGCGGCCTCATCGCGTGGAACGGCAAGCAGTGGACCGGCGCTGACGTTCCCGACATCCGGCCCGACGCGAACCCGACAGAAGCCGACGCGGTGCGCCCCTTCATCATGACGGCCGAGGGCGTGGCGCGGCTCTTCGCACCAACGGGCATGGCCGAAGGGCCGCTGCCCGAGCACTACGAGCCCTTCGAGTCGCCGCTGGTCAACAACCTGATGCACCCGAACAACGAGAAGGCGCGCGCCAACCCCGCGGCGCGCATCTTCAAGGGCGACCTCGAGCGTCTCGGCGTGCCGAAGGACTTCCCGTACGTGGCGACCAGCTACCGGCTCACGGAGCACTTCCATTACTGGACCAAGAACGTGCGCACCTCAGCCATCATCCAGCCGCAGCAGTTCGTCGAGATCGGCGAAGAACTGGCGAAGGACAAAGGCATTGCCAATGGCGACATGGTGAAGGTGTCGAGCAAGCGCGGCTTCATCAAGGCCGTGGCGTTGGTCACCAAGCGCATCGTCGGGCTGCAGGTCGATGGCCGCACCGTGCACACGGTGGGGCTGCCGAACCACTGGGGCTTCGTCGGCGTGGCCAAGCCGGGGTATCTGGTAAACACGCTCACGCCCTTCGTGGGCGATGCGAACACGCAGACGCCCGAGTACAAGTCGTTCACCGTGAACATCGAAAAGGCCTGAGCGATGTCCTCACTTCAAACCCTCGACATCGCCGCCCGCTCGGCCACGACTACGCCGTCGCCCGACATCCGCAGCCGCCCGCAGGTGCAGCAGGTGGCCAAGCTGATCGACGTGTCGACCTGCATCGGCTGCAAGGCTTGCCAGGTCGCGTGCATGCAATGGAACGACCTGCGCGACGACGTGGGCACCATGCACGGCACCTACGACAACCCGATCGATCTCACGCCTTCCTCATGGACGGTGATGAAGTTCTCCGAGGTGGAACCCGAGGCCGGCAAGCTCGAATGGCTGATCCGCAAGGACGGCTGCATGCATTGCGACGACCCGGGCTGCCTGAAGTCGTGTCCGGCGCCGGGTGCCATCGTCAAGTACAGCAATGGCATCGTCGACTTCATCAGCGAGCATTGCGTGGGCTGCGGCAACTGCGTCACCGGCTGCCCCTTCGACGTACCGCGCATCAGCAAGGCCGACAACAAGGCCTACAAATGCTCGCTGTGCTCCGACCGAGTTGGCGTGGGCCTGGAGCCGGCATGCGTCAAGGCCTGCCCCACGGGCGCGCTGCATTTCGGCACCAAGGAAGACATGCACGAGTACGCCTCGGAACGCATCGTCGACCTGAAGGAGCGCGGCTTTGCCAACGCCGGTGTGTACGACCCGGCCGGCGTGGGCGGCACGCATGTGATGTACGTGCTGCAGCATGCCGACCGCCCCGGCCTGTATGCCGACCTGCCCAAAGACCCGCACATCAGCCCGCTGGTGTCGCTGTGGAAGGGCGTGGCCAAGCCACTCGCGATGGTCGCCATGATCGGCGCCGTGGTGGGCAGCTTTTTCCACTACATGAAGACCGGCCCGATCGAGCCGAAGGACGAGCACCCGGATGCCGACCGCGACGGCAAGCCCGACGACGTGGTGGTGATCGAAGAGCCGCCCACCTCGCCGCCATCCACCGCACCCCGCGCATGAGGAGAAGAACGCGATGACACGCTACTACCTTCGCCGCTACCGCGACGCCACGCGCATGAACCACTGGTTCGTCGCGATCATGTTCTTCGCGGCCGCGCTCTCGGGCCTGGCCTTCTTCCACCCGAGCCTGTTCTTTTTGAGCACGCTGTTCGGCGGCGGGCCATGGACGCGCATCCTGCATCCGTTCATGGGCCTTCTGATGGTGCTGGGCTTCGTGTTCCTGTTCTTCACGATGTGGCGCGAGAACATCCTCGACCGCACCGACCGCGAGTGGATCGCCAACGCGCCGAAGATGCTCAAGGGCGACAAGTCGAGCATGCCGCCGGTGGGCAAATACAACGCCGGGCAGAAGCTGGTGTTCTGGGCCTTCGGCATCAGCCTGCTGCTGCTGTTCGTGACCGGCTTCATGTTCTGGAGCCCGTGGTTCGTCGGCTTCTTCCCGATCCTCGTGCGGCGCATCGCGGTGGTGGTGCATTCGGTGTCGGCCGTGGTGCTGATTCTTTCGGTCATCACGCACATCTACGCGGCCATCTGGGTCAAGGGCACGCTGCGCGCGATGACGCGCGGCACCGTCACGGAGGGATGGGCCAAGCTCAACCATCCTCTGTGGCATCGCAAAATGACGCGAGGTGAGTGATACTGCCCCGATGACGAGTTCCACCGGCAGCCCACCGCCGATCCGGACCACCCGCATCCTCGATCCCGAACAGATCGCGATGCAGGCCGGACGGCAGATGCCGTTCCTGCGTTTGCCGGTTCGGTCCCTCGTGTTCTCCGACAGGCAATTGCGGCTGCGCCAGCTCGCGGCTTCGCATTCGATGCGGGAGTACCTGATCTTCATCGCCGATCTTGCGCAGGCGCAGCACCAGGTGCTGCAGGACTACGCACCGGTCACGTTGCCCGAATCCGATTCGCTCGAAGCCGCATCGAAGGTGCTGAAACCGCCGATGCCCGCTTTCGGCTGGACGCGCGATCCGGTGTGGCTGCAGGAGCTTCGCCGTCTGCTCGGCCTCTTCCGCGCACGGCTGCCCGAAGGCCCCGCGCGCGACACGCTCGACCGTGTGGTGGCGACCGATGATGCGTGGATCAACGAGCAGGCCGACCGGCTCTCGCGCCGCATCATGTTCGGCCTCGACCTCGCAGCCGCACCATTGATTGCCGCAGGACTGCAGGCCTACTGGACGCAGCTCGTGCTGCAGGTGGCCGACCGCGAAGGCGAGAACATCTTCGGCCGCACCGACCCCGGCAACGAATGCCCCTGCTGCGGCAGCGTGCCCACCGTGAGCATCACGCGCATCGGCGCCGACGAAGCGGGCTTTCGCTACCTGCACTGTTCGCTGTGCAGCACCGAGTGGCACTACGTGCGCATCAAGTGCACGCACTGCGAGAGCACCAAGGGCATTCACTTCGAATCGCTCTCCCCGCAACCTGGCGTGGAACTGCCAGCCACCGGCGCGCGCGAAGGCGCTGTCAAGGCCGAGTGCTGCGACAGCTGCGGCCACTACCTCAAGCAGATCGCGATGGAAAAAGACCCCGAGGTCGAACCCGTCGCAGACGACCTCGCCAGCGTCACGCTCGACCTGCTGGTGTCCGAAGCCGGCCATCAACGCAGCGGCCACAACCTGATGCTGCTGTTCGGCGACCCCGAGATCCCCGACGACGGCGGAGGCGGCTGATGGCAGCGCCCGAAGAGTCCGTGGTCCACGGCTCGACGGCAAGGCCCCAGGATCTGCCTTCTGTCGATCAACTGCTGCGCCTCGCCGTGCCGGGCGCATTGCTGGCCGAGCATGGCCATACGCTAGTGGTGAAGGAAGCACGGGCCCTGCTCGAAGGGCTTCGCGCGCGGGCCCTGGCCGGCAAGCTGATGGTCACCGAGGTGCGGCACGACGCACTTGGCGATGCGCTTGCAGCGCGCATCCAGGCCCGCCTCGCACCGCGCATGCGCGCCGTGCTCAACCTCACCGGCACCGTCATCCACACCAACCTCGGCCGCGCGCTGCTGGCCGACGCGGCGCTGCAGCGGCTGCTCGCGGTGATGACATCGCCCAACAACCTCGAATACGACCTCGCCACCGGCAGCCGAGGCGACCGCGATTCGCTGGTCGAAGAGCTGCTGTGCAGCATCACCGGCGCCGAGGCCGCCACGGTGGTCAACAACAACGCGGCGGCCGTGCTGCTCACCATCGCGGCATTGGCGCGCGATCGCGAAGTGATCGTCTCGCGCGGCGAGCTGGTCGAGATCGGCGGCGCCTTCCGCATGCCCGACGTGATGGCCAGCGCGGGCGCGCGCATGGTCGAGGTCGGCACCACCAACCGCACGCATCCGCAGGACTACGAGCGCGCCATCAACGAACACACGGCGCTGGTGATGAAGGTGCACACCAGCAACTACGCCGTGCAGGGCTTCACCGCCGCCGTCGACGAAGCCACGCTCGCCGGCATCGCGCATGCACGCGGCGTGCCGCTGACGACCGACCTGGGCAGCGGCTCGCTGGTCGACCTCGCGCACTACGGCCTGCCGCGTGAGCCGCTGCCGCAGGAGATGCTTGCGGCCGGCTGCGACGTGGTCACCTTCTCGGGCGACAAGCTGCTGGGCGGTCCGCAGGCCGGGCTCATCGTCGGCAGCAAGGCCGCCGTGGGCCGCATCCGCAAGTTTCCGATGAAGCGCGCGCTGCGCATGAGCAAGCTGCCACTGGCCGCGCTCGAAGCCACGCTGTCGCTGTACCTGCGGCCCGAGCGTCTTGCGCAAGACCTGCCGACGCTGCGGCTGCTTACGCGCCCCGCCGATGCGATCCGCAAGATGGCCGAGGCGTTGAAGGCGCCCGTGCAGGCGGCGGTGTCGCCACGCTTCACCGTCGAAGTCGTGCCGCTGCTCGGGCAGATCGGCTCCGGCTCTCTGCCTGTCGAGCGACTGCCCTCGGCCGGCCTTGCGCTCGCGCCGGCCGGCACATCGAAGAAGGGCACGGGCACTGCGCTCGACGCCCTCGCCACCGCGCTGCGCGGCCTGCCGCTGCCGGTGATCGGCCGCATCGCGGAAGACCGCCTCCTGCTCGACCTGCGCTGTCTCGAAGACAGCGCGTCCTTCACGGCCCAGCTCGGCGTACTGCGCGAGCGGCTTCAGTAGATCCCTCAACCCACCTGTCTGGAGAAAGCGATGAATCCCCTCGAAGTGCTCGCCGGTATCGAAACGCAAACGCTGCAGCCTTCGGCCCAGCGCACCGACAGCGAGGGACGCTTTCCACGAGAGACGATCCAGGCGCTGGGCCAGGCCGGCCTGCTCGGGCTGGTGTCGGCCACATCGGTCGGCGGCCAGGGCCTGGGCCTGAAGGAAGCCGCGCAGGTGGTGTCGCGCATCGCGCAGACCTGCCCGTCCACCGCGATGGTCGTGTGCATGCACTACTGCGCCACGGCCGTGCTCGAACAGCAAGGCCCCGAGGCCGTGCGCCGTGCGATTGCCGAGGGCAAGCACCTGAGCACGCTGGCCTTTTCGGAAGCGGATTCGCGCAGCCACTTCTGGGCGCCCACCGGCACCGCCCGTGCAGATGGAGCGAACGTGGTGCTCGACGCACGCAAGAGCTGGGTTACGTCCGCCTTCGAAGCCGACAGCTACGTGTGGTCGAGCAAGCCGCTCGCGGCCGAAGGCGCCAGCACGCTGTGGTTGGTCGACGCGAAGTCCGACGGCCTGAGCCAGCCCGGCCGCTTCGACGGACTGGGGCTGCGCGGCAACGCCTCCACGCCGATCACCGCGAAGGATGTGCGCATCGCGGCCAGCGCCCGGCTCGGCGAAGACGGCAAGGGCTTCGACACCATGATGGGCGTGGTGCTGCCGTGGTTCTCGGTGCTCAGTGCCGCGTGTTCGACCGGCCTGATGGAAGGCGCCTTGAGCCGTGCCATCGGCCATGTGAGCCAGACGAAGCACGTGCACCTCGATTCGTCGCTGGCCGACCTGCCGACCATTCGCGCCTACCTTGCGCGCGCACGCATCAAGACCGACATGGTGCAGGCGCTGCTCGACGACACCGTGGCCGCCATCGGCGCTGGCCGCCCCGACACCATGCTGCGCGTGCTCGAAGTGAAGGCGGCCGCAGCCGAAGCCGCGCTCGAAGTGACCGACATCGCCATGCGCGTGTGCGGCGGCGCGGCCTTCCGCAAGGAAGCCGGCATCGAGCGGCTGTTCCGCGATGCGCGCGCCTCCAGCGTGATGGCGCCGACCTCCGACGTGCTGTACGACTTCATCGGCAAGGCCATCACCGGCTTGCCTCTGTTTTGAGGAACCGCGCCATGTCCGAACCGACGCTGATCATGGGCGCCGTGGCCTACGCGCCCAAGGTCGTCACTATCTGGGAGGGCTTCAAGGCCTTCTTCGTGAAGAACGGCCTGCCCTTCGACTACGTGCTGTATTCGAACTACGAAAGCCAGGTCGAGGCGCAGTTCGACGGCACGCTGCACCTGGCGTGGAATTCGCCGCTGGCCTGGGTGCGCGCCGAGCGCATCGCGCGCAGTCGTGGCCAGCAGGTACAGGCCGTGGCGATGCGCGACACCGATTGCGACCTGCGTTCGGCCATCGTCGTGCGTGCCGATAGCACGGTGCAGTCGCTGGCCGATCTGCGCGGCAAGACCATCGGGCTGGGCGCGCTCGATTCGCCGCAGGCCACGCTGATCCCGCTCGACCACCTGCGCACCGAAGGCCTGGTGAAGTCGCGCGACTTCCAGGTGCGCTACTTCGACGTGCTCGGCGGCAAGCACGGCGACCACATCGGCGGCGAGCGCGATGCGGCTCTTGCGCTGATGGCCGGCGAGGTCGACGCCTGCTGCCTGATCGACGGCAACCACCTGGCCTTCGGCCTCGACGGCACGCTGCCATCGGGCAGCACGCGCGTGCTCGCGCGCACCGGGGCGTACGACCACTGCAACTTCACCACCAGCCCCGGCGCACCGGCCGCATTGATCGACCGCTTCGTGTCGCTGCTGATGGCGATGCGCTGGGACGACCCGCAGGTGCGCCCGCTGCTCGAGCTTGAAGGCCTGCGCGAATGGCGCGCAGGCCGCACCAGCGGCTACGCCCTGCTCGAACGCGCGGTGGACGACGAGCACTTCTACGACGGCGATGGCCGCATCACCAACCCCGACTATCGATATTGAGTCGCTGGGCCTCGACCAGGGCGCCCTGCTGCTCATTCGCCGCGCGCTGGCTGAAAGGCCGGTGGGCGGCGAGCTGCGCGTGCGCGGGCAATCGCCGGACTGGCGGATGCACCTGGAAGCGTGGTGCCGCAGCCAGGGGCATCCGCTGCGCTTCGAAACGGCGGAGGAGGCCACTGTCACGCGCGGCCCGCATGCCGAAGGCCGCTGGCTCGGCGCGCAATCGACCGGCTTCGCGCAGGGCGATGCCAACGGCGCGCCCGCCGAGGACGCGGCACCCGGCTGGGGCCTGGCGGCGCGCGGCGCCACAGTGGAGGCCGGCAGTCCGCCCTTCTTCTTCGCCCTGTACCGCCGCGACGAAGTGTGGGCCGCGACGGCGGGCGAGCTCTACCGGCAGGCCGCAGCAGCCCAATGGGACCCGGGCACGGCCATCGACTGGGACGCGCCCTTCGATCTGCCGCTCGCCGTGGAGGCAGCGGTCGTGCAGGTGATGACCTACCTGATCGAGAACGAGAACGCCGCGCTGCTGGTGCCGGCGCGCCATCTCGGGCAGATCCATCCGCACTTCCGCGAGGTGCTGCAGTTGCTCGCGCTGCAATGCTCGGACGAAGCGCGGCACGTCGAAGTCTTCACGCGCCGCGCCACGTTGCGCGGCCATCAGCCCGCGCTGTCGACGGCCGGTGGGCAGGCTTCGCTGCGCACGCTGTTCGATGCGCCCGATTTCTCAGTCGCCACCTTCCTGCTGGCTGTGCTCGGCGAGGGCAGCTTCGTGAACCTGCTCAACTTCCTGCAGGCGAACGCGCCCGACCCGGTGACGCGGCAGATCGCGCGGCTGACGGCGCGCGACGAGGCACGTCACGTTGCCTTCGGCATGGCGCACCTCGAATACCGGCTCTCGGTGCAGCCCGACTACCAGGCGCGACTGCGCAACGCCATCGAGGTGCGCTACGACACGCTGGCCAGCACGGCGGGCCTCAACGAGGAAGTGTTCGACGCACTGGTGCTGCTGGCCGCGGGCGAGTTGTCGCCGTCCGCCGTCGCGCGCGGCCACGCGGCCGTGCAGCAGCTGCAGCGCGACATGGCGGCCGGCCGCCGCGCCCGCCTCGCGCGGCTGGGCTTCGACCGCGACGAGGCGCAGCGGCTGTCCGATCTGCACACCCGCAACTTCATGTGACGACACGCCCACGATGATCATCGGCACCGCAGGCCACATCGACCACGGCAAGACCACGCTGGTGCGCGCGCTCACCGGCGTCGACACCGACCGGTTGCCCGAGGAAAAGCGGCGCGGCATTTCCATCGAGCTGGGCTATGCGTACCTGCACGCGCCTGATGGCGTGTCGCTCGGCTTCGTCGACGTGCCGGGCCATGAGCGCCTGCTGCACACCATGCTGGCCGGTGCCACCGGCATCGACCATGCACTGCTGGTGGTGGCCGCGGACGACGGTGTGATGCCACAGACGCGCGAGCATCTCGCGGTAGTGGCGCTGCTGGGCGTGCGCGAGGCGACTGTGGCCATCACCAAGATCGACCGCATCGACGAGGCTGTGCGCGAAGCGCGGCTTGCCGAGGTGCACGCGGATATCGCCGCGCTGCTCGCGCCCACGCCGCTGGCGCAAGCGCCCATGCTGGCGGTGTCGGCGACGACCGGCGAAGGCATCGATGCGTTGCGCGAACGGCTGCTCGACGTGGCGCGCCAGGAGCACGCGCGCGAAGACGACCTGGCGTTTCGCCTTGCCGTCGACCGCGCCTTCACGCTGTCGGGCGTCGGCACCGTCGTTACCGGTACGGTCTTCAGCGGCACGGTGCGCATCGGCGACGAACTGCACGTGGTGCCTGGCGACCGCACAGTGCGCGTGCGCGGTATCCATGCGCAGAACCAGAAGGCCGAATCGGCGCACGCGGGGCAGCGCTGCGCGCTGGCACTGGCCGGCGTCACCAAGGACGAGATGCATCGCGGCGACTGGGTCTGTGCACCGGCCATCGCGCTTGCCACCGACCGCATCGACGTGCTGCTCACGCTGTGGCCCGACGAGGCCAAGCCGCTGCGCTCGGGCGCGACGGTGCACGCACACCTCGGCGCCAGCGACGTGATGGCGTCGGTCGCACTCCTCGATCGCGACGCGCTCGCGCCCGGCGAGACGGCCTTTGCTCAATTGGTGCTGCGAGAAGCAATCGGCGCATGGCATGGCGACCGCGGCGTGCTGCGCGATGCCTCGGCCACGCGCACCGTGGCCGGCGTGCGCGTGCTCGACCCATTCGCGCCAGTGCGCTATCGCCGCACACCCGAGCGCCTGCGCACGCTGGCGGCATGGGCCATCGACGACCGCGATGCGCGCGTGGCCGCGCTGCTGCACAACGCGCCACTGGGCGTCAATACCGCGCGGATGGCGCGCGCTCTCTCGCTGGCCGATGAAGACGCGATGCCGCTGCCCGGCGATGCCGTACGCATCGATCACACGGCCATCGCGCAAACGCATCTGGACGTGCTCGAAGAACAGATCGCCGGTCGCCTCGCGGACTTCCATCGCGCCGCGCCCGACGAGGTCGGACCCGATGCGCGCCGCCTCAAGCGGCTGGCCGGGCCACGCACGGACGACTCGCTGTGGCGACATGCGCTCGATGCGCTGGTCGCGCGCGGTGCGCTGGTGCGCAGCGGCACCTGGCTGCATCTGCCCGATCACGCGGCGCGCCTCGGTGAAGCTGAGCAGAAGCTCGCACAGAAGCTATTGCCCAGGCTGGCCGAGGGCGGCTTCGATCCGCCATGGGTGCGCGATCTTGCGAAGGACTGCTCGGTGAGCGAGCCGATGGTGCGGCAAACGCTCGCGAGTCTCGCGCGACGTGGCGAGGTCTTTCAGGTGGTGAAGGACTTGTACTATCCGTTGGCAGCCATCGAGCGGTTGGCGGCGTTAGCGCGCGATTGCCTCGATGGCCCTGAAGGCTTGCAGGCCGCGAGTTTTCGCGATGCAACGGGGCTGGGACGCAAGCGCGCGATCCAGTTGCTGGAGTTTTTTGACCGTGTGGGCTATACGCGGCGTGTGAAGGACACGCACCTGCTGCGGCCCGATACGTCGTTGTTCGGGGCGAGGCCGTGAACGACAAGAGTCATGGGAGGGGATCGTCCCTGGTGGGGCGGCTGGGCTTCAAACCCAGTGGGTGGCGCCAGTCGTCGCCGGGAAGGTTCGACTCCTTCCCCCTTCCGCCGTCGAGCGGGCATTCGCCTGCTGCGCGGTCCGATCTTGCACCTGCGATGCTCGACGTACCCATGTACGTCTGCGCTTCTCGGCGCAAGCTCGAACCGCTCGCGACGGCGACCGCCCACTCGACGAGTCGGCATAGGACCGCTCTGTCAGGGCACCACGCGCAGCGAGGGCTCTCCCGCCTCGACACGGCCGATGACAGCCGCTTGCCCAAAGCCTTCATCACGGAAGATCTTCAGCACCGCATCGACCGCTTCGGGCGCGCAGCTCACGAGCAAGCCGCCCGAGGTCTGCGGATCGCTCAGCAGGTTCTGCACGGTGGCATGCAGGCCGGCGGCCAGCTCCACGTCGGCGCCGTAGCCGGCCCAGTTGCGCCCCGAGGCACCGGTGACCATGCCCTCGGCGGCCATCACCACCACGTTGTCGAGCAACGGCACCTTCGACCATTCGACCACCGCCGTGAGCCCCGCACCACGCGCCAGTTCGAGCGTGTGGCCGGCCAGGCCGAAGCCGGTGACGTCGGTCAACGCATGCACGCCGCCCAGGGCCGACAGCGCGATGCCGGGCGTGTTGAGCTTCGTCGTGTTCTCGATCAGCTGGCGGTAGCCGGTCTCGGAGAGCTGTTCTTTCTTGAGCGCGGCCGACAGCACGCCAACGCCCAGCGGCTTGCCCAGCACCAGCACGTCGCCCGCCTTCGCATCTGCATTGCGCCGCACGCGGTCGGGGTGCACGAGGCCCATGGCGACGAGCCCGTAGATCGGTTCGACCGAATCGATGGTGTGGCCGCCGGCAATCGGGATGCCGGCCGCGCGGCACACGTCCTGCCCGCCGCGCACGATCTCGGCGATGACTTCGACCGGCAATTGGTTGATCGGCATGGCCACCAGCGCCAGCGCCATGATCGGCCGCCCGCCCATCGCGTAGACGTCGCTGATCGCGTTGGTCGCGGCGATGCGGCCGAACTCGTAGGGGTCGTCCACGATGGGCATGAAGAAGTCGGTGGTCGCGATCAGCGCCTGCTGGTCGTTGAGCCTGTAGACCGCCGCGTCGTCGGCGGTCTCGATACCCACCATGAGCTCGGGCGGGATCATGCCGCCCGCATGGTTCTTGAGGATCTGCGACAGCACGCCGGGCGCGATCTTGCAGCCGCAGCCGCCACCATGCGAAAAACTCGTGAGGCGCAAAGGCGCGAGCGGGTTCATGAGCGTTGGGTTCATGGGCTGATTATCGAAGCGGCCCTGCTTTCTACAATCCCGTCCTTTCCTATCCCGCACGTCCTCGAGGCACATCCATGAAGAAGACTCTCACCCAGGTGGCGCTCGCGCTGGCCTTTTCCGCCGCCAGCTTCGGCGCCCTCGCCCAGGGCGTGCTGCGCGTCTCGGCCATTCCCGACGAGGCCCCCACCGAGCTGCAGCGCAAGTTCACGCCGCTGGGCGACTACCTCAAGAAGGAAACCGGCATGGACGTGCAGTTCACGCCTGTGACCGACTACGCCGCCGTGGTCGAGGGCCTGGCCACCAACAAGATCGACCTGGCGTGGCTCGGCGGCTTTACTTTCGTGCAGGCGCGCATTCGCACCAACGGCGGCGCGGTGCCGATCGTGCAGCGTGCGGAAGACGAAGTGTTCACCAGCAAGTTCATCGTGCCCATCGACAGCCCCGCCAAGACGCTGGCCGACCTGAAGGGCAAGACCTTCGCCTTCGGCGCACCCTCGTCCACCTCGGGCAGCCTGATGCCGCGCTACTTTTTGCTGCAGGCCGGCATCAACCCCGAGAAAGACTTCAAGACGGTCGCGTTCTCAGGCGCGCACGACGCCACGGTGGCCTTCGTGGCCGCATCGCGCGCCGAAGCAGGTGTGCTCAACGCATCGGTGTGGGACAAGCTGGTCGAGTCGAAGAACCCCAACGCCGCCAAGGTGCGCGTGCTGGCGACCACGCCGACCTATTACGACTACAACTGGACGGTGCGCCCGGGGCTCGATGCGGCCATCACGAAGAAGCTGACCGACGCGTTCCTGAAGCTCGATCCGGCCAACCCGGCGCAAAAGGAAATCATGGCGCTGCAGCGCGCGAGCAAGTTCATTCCGACCAAGTCGTCGAACTACGACGGCATCGAGACGGCGGGGAAGTCGGCGGGTTTGATCAAGTGAGTTTGCGCGGATGAGTTTTTCGCTGGAAGGCGCGGGTGTCGTGCACCCCAACGGCCAGCGAGCGCTGGCCGGGGTGACGCTGGCCGCGCGTGATGGCGAACGCATCGCCGTCATCGGGCCCTCGGGTGCCGGCAAGACCACGCTGCTGCGTGTGCTCGGCGCGGCGCTTCGCCCCACGGAAGGCGAAGTTCAGGCCCTGGGCGCCAGGCCGTGGCAGTTGCGGGCCGCGGCGCTGAAGAAACTGCGCTCCCGCATCGGCACCGTGCACCAGTCGCCGCCTATCGCGCCGCGCCTGCGCGTGGTTACCGCCGTGCTCGCGGGCCGGCTCGGCGAGTGGTCTACGCTGCGCGCGCTGGGCTCGCTCTTTCATCCCTCGGACATTGCCGGGGCGCACGAAGTACTGTCGCGCCTGTCGCTGGAAGACCGTTTGTTCGACCGCTGCGATCGCCTCTCCGGCGGCCAGCTGCAGCGCGTGGGCATCGCGCGGGCCCTGTACCAGCGCCCCGCCCTGCTGCTGGCCGACGAGCCCGTGTCCGCGCTCGACCCCACGCTGGCCGACGCCGCCATCGGCCAGCTTGTCGCGCAAAGCGAATCGACGGGTGCCACGCTGATGGCCTCGCTGCATGCGGTGGACCTCGCACTGCGCTGGTTCCCGCGCATCGTCGGCATGCGCAACGGACAGGTGATGTTCGACCTGCCCGCCGCACAAGTAACAGCCGCGATGCTCGACGCGCTCTATGCGAGCGAAGGCGGCATTGCAACGCAGCGGCCGCAGCCTGCGAGTGCGGCAATGGAAGCGGCCTTCCATCGGCCGGACTGCCCTTGACGAGCACCGCCATCACCCACCGCGACCCGCACGCCGCGCGCCGGCTGGCCGCGTGTATCGCCGCGCTCGTCATCGCATGGCCGATGCTGGCGCTGTCCGAATTCAAGCCGTGGGCGCTGTTCGCCGGCGGCAACCTCGCGGTCATCGGCGGCTTCCTGGCGGGCTTCTTTCCGCCCGAGGGCTCGTCCGCTTTTCTCGCTTTGCTCTTCAAGGCCACGCTCGAAACGCTGGCCATGGCCACGGCCGGCACCGCGCTGGCGTTGCTGATCGGCGCGCCGCTGGGCTTCGTGACGACGCGCGCGCTCTCCATCTCGCGCATCGGCCCCGGGCCTGGTCGCGTGCAGGCGGGCATCGTGCGGCAGGCCGCGCGCTGGCTGCTGATGGTGCTGCGCGCGATTCCCGAAATCGTCTGGGCGCTGCTCTTCGTGCGCGCACTCGGGCTCGGCCCCGCCGCGGGCGTACTGGCGCTGGCCATCACCTACGGCGGCATGCTGGGCAAGGTCTACGCCGAGATCCTCGAATCGACCGACACGCGGCCCGCGCGTGCCCTGCTCGAAGGCGGCAGCGGCCGGCTCGCGGCGCTTTGCTATGGGCTGCTGCCGAACACGGCGCAGGAGCTGGCCTCGTACACCGTGTATCGCTGGGAATGCGCGGTGCGCGCGTCGGTGGTGATGGGCTTCGTCGGCGCAGGCGGGCTGGGGCAGTTGATGGACCAGTCGATGAAGATGCTCAACGGTGGCGAGGCGAGCAGCATCCTGCTGGTGTTCCTGGCGCTGGTGCTGCTGGCCGATGTGCTGAGCAATGCGCTGCGAAGGCTGCTGGCATGACGACGCTGCCCCCGCGCCCGCCGCCGTGCTGGCGATGCCGCATTGCGCTGCTGCTGATCGGCGTGGCGGTGATTGCGAGCTTTGTCTACCTGAGCATCGACTACCGCGCGCTGGGCTCGTCGGAGTCGCTCCGGCTCATGGGCAAGTTCATCGCCGAGTTCTTCCCGCCCGATGTGTCGCCCGACTTTCTCGCCAAGGTCGGCAATGGCGCGTTGCAGACGCTCGCCGTGTCCGCGCTCGGCACCGTACTGGCGGCCATCGCGGGTGCGGTGCTCGCACTGCCCGCCTCGGGCCGCGCGGGCTGGCTGCCGCACCATGCGGTCCGCTTCGTTCTCAACTTCCTGCGCAGCGTACCCGAACTCGTGTGGGCCGCGCTCATGGTGCTGGCCGCCGGCATCGGCCCGTTCGCGGGCGCGCTGGCGCTGGCGCTGCACACCACGGGCGTGCTGGGCCGCCTGTTCGCCGAGGCCCTGGAAAACGCCCCGCGCGAACCCGAGCATGCGCTGACCCTCTCGGGCGCCAACCCCGTCACCGCCTTCAGCTACGCCAGCCTGCCCATCGTGCTGCCGCAGTGGGTGGCCTACGCGCTCTACCGCTGGGAGATGAACATCCGTATGGCCGCAGTGCTGGGCTTCGTGGGCGGCGGTGGGCTGGGGCAGCTGCTGTACTTTCACCTGTCGATCTTCCAGCAGCAGCAGGCGATGACGGTGCTGATCGCGATGTTCGTGCTGGTGACCTTCGTCGACTTTGCGAGCGCTCGCTTGCGCCGTGGCCTCGGGCCTGCGTACGCCTGACTACCCGACAATCGGGGGCATGAGGTTCCTGCCATGAGTCATCGCCAGCCCGTGCGGGTCGGCGACCGCCACGCCTTCGACACGCTGATCGACGCCCGCTCCCCGGCCGAGTTCTCGCTCGACCACATTCCCGGCGCCATCAACTGCCCGGTGCTCGACGACGAAGAGCGCCGCATCGTCGGCACCGTCTACGTGCAGACCGGCGCCTTCGAGGCACGGCGCATCGGCGGCGCGATGGTCGCGGCCAACATCGCGAAGCATCTGCGCGACACGCTGGCCGACCGGCCCGAGAACTGGAAACCGCTGGTCTACTGCTGGCGCGGCGGCATGCGCAGCGGCTCGATGGTCACCTGGCTGCGGCTCGTGGGCTGGGACGCGCAGCAACTCGCCGGCGGCTACAAGAGCTTTCGCCGGCACGTGATCTCGCAGATCGACACGCTGACCCCGAAGCTCGACCTGCGCGTGATCTGCGGCGCCACCGGCAGTGCGAAGACGCGCGTGCTGCATGCGCTGGCCGCACGCGGCGCGCAGGTGCTCGACCTGGAAGACTTCGCCAGCCACAAAGGCTCGCTGCTCGGCTCGCTGCCGGGTGTGGCGCAGCCTTCGCAGAAGCACTTCGAGACGCGCATCGCAGCGGTCCTCGAAGCCATCGATCTTTCGCGCCCGCTGTATGTGGAGGGCGAGAGCATCCGGATCGGGCGGCTGTCGCTTCCGTTGTCGCTGGTGGCGCAGATGCGGGCGGCGCAGTGCATTGAGGTGTCTGCTACGCCCGAGGCGCGGCTGTCTTATCTGCTGCGCGACTACGCCTATCTGGGCGACGACCGCGATGCGCTGGCCGACAAGATGGGCGTGCTGAAGGAAATGCAGGGGAAGGAAACGGTGGCGCGCTGGCAGCAATGGGCGCGCGAAGCCGATCTGCCGCATCTGTTTGCGGAGTTGATGGCGTTGCATTACGACCCGCATTACCTGAAGTCGCAGGAGCTGCATTTCAGGGCTTGGGGACAGCGCCGGAGCGTGGCGGCGGCGGATTTATCGGATCAGGGGATCGAGGCTGTGGCTGAAGCGGTGTTGGAGCTGCATTGAACTGGTTGCGCTTTAGCAACCTGCTATCGCTATCGCGGTCACGGCGCTTTAGCCCCCACCAGTCTCCGGAGAGACATATGAAATTTTTCCCGTGACCACGTACTCTGGTTATCACTATGGATTTTCTGATACTCAGTGCCATTCGCGAGATAGCGATTTAGGCTAGACCAGGATCGCAGCGGCTCAACGAGAGGCGGTGGAGCAGGACGTTCAGTTTTCATTTTTTCATTAATTTCTGGAAGCTGCGGCTGCCGATGGCAAACCTAAAGCCATTACCGCTTTACTTCATTCCGTACGCAATCATCGCTCGCCGCAAAAAAATAAAGCCATAGTTGATCAATTTGATCATCAACTCGAACCGAATTCCGGGAAGCCTCCACGCTATCTTTCAGAATCGCTTCTACAAAAAACGAGGTCCAGCAATCATTGCGTACTTTCCATTATTCACCAACAAAGCAAACTCATTACTCTTGGGAAATATGTAGAACGATCCGTGAATCATTTGAATCAAACTAGCCCTAATCCTTACATACATCGAATAGGATGCTTCGATTTTTGAAATCAAGAGGGGAAGAAAAGCGGTCAACAACCTCGCACAGTCCTGAAAACTCTGATTCGACCGGCTCGGCCGGAATTGCCGGAATCTCTTTTCCTTCAATCTTCGAGAAAATCTCGAAGACTGACCTCATCGCATCCTCGCCATCTCTCGATTCTGGTAAAAATCCAACCACCCAGCCACGCTTTTTTACCGCCTCACCCCTAAATTGTTGAGTGCCATCGAAAATTGACCCTAGGGTCAGAGATCGGCGGAATCCAACACATTGACCTAACGCGCTCAATTGACGATCTTATTTGAGAAATTTGAGACAACAGATTTGCACACACAAGTATCCGCCTCCAATTTTTTACCCCCATATCAAACAAACATTAACGCCACCCTCGCACACCCTATTGGCCAATCTGGCTGCCACCAAAGCTGATCGACAGACCGACGCCTATGAACTGCACCGTTGACATCAAAATTCACTAGTCGCGAAGAGAAATATTTAATTTCACGGTATTTTTCCGGATTGACCCGGAAAAATTTCATTAAATATTTTCAAAACATTCCAAACGAACGCAACCTCAGCATCTTGACCATCCAATGGCTCGATTTGATAACGTCCTTCCGGAAAACTCACATATTGACCTGCATCAAGAATAATCGAAACTCCGTCATCAACTCCAAATCCGCATTTACATTTTCCGCGTAACACGAAGAGTAGTCCTGCGCGAACTGCACCGGGAGGTAGCACCTCACTGCTTCGATATTTTTTCGAACTTACTCGATACTCAGGCGGAGGAAAATCAACTCTAATTAAATCCTCAGAAATCTCCTGGCCGAGTCCTTTCCAATTTAATACTTCGTAGTTATTCATATTTCTCCTTCAGTCTCTATTTGGAGGGAATTTAATACCAATTCTCTCAAAAGCGGCACGAGCCATTTGATCGGAAGTCTCAGTTTGTTTTTTCGTCGCCCCATTCAAGAAATGCCCCGAATGAGGATTCATAATTGTTCCAAAATAAGATCCTTTGAATCCAGAAATATCGGCTTCTCCTGCGGAAACAACTGGCTTTCCATCGGACAAAACGGCATGCGATATTTCAAATCCATTTATCGTGTGCGGTGCCAGGAAAATATTTCCATCTACAGTGACTACAAATTTTATCTTTCCTTGATTTACAACGGATTCAAAAGAAGGGTCACTCGGCGATATTGGCTTTACACCAGCAGTATTTGCGGCAGCTATCTCGGCTCGAAGCCTCTCCGGGAGTTGATTGCCAAAGACGGGTTGTCCCGAATTTGACTGACTCATCACGATGTTCGGCCCTGCCGGACCGTTGTTCGGTGTTGTCAGCGAGCCGCCATAGTTCGGGATTCCCCCCTCTCCATACCCTCCACTCGCGATGTCCGCATTTTGGTTCGCTTGAGCAATCCGGCCACCACCCGTGGTTGCGTCTATACGTGGCGGCGTTGTCGTGTTACCTGTGTGGGACGGTCCATAGTCCGGCAGCGGGCTGGTGTTGCCCGTATTGGAGGTGGCTGGCCTTTGCGTACCAATAAACCAGTCGTAGGTGCTTTTGACACCTTCAACCATCCCCCGACTCATTACCTCGGCAACTGCCGAGGCGTTGACCGTACGGTCGTTCCATTCGGGGTGTTCGGCGTGCGTCGATTGCACCTTGGCATCGATGGCCACAGCCGCTCCGGCCAGGAGCACAGAGTTGCGACAGAGCGCGACTGTTGCGCAAGCGGCGGCGCCACGAGCGACGGCTTGTGTGAAATTGTTCGCCGCTGCATTGCCGGCCGCCTGGCTGCCGATGTTGATCTGGCTCGCATTACCGCCCGCGATGGCCGCAGCGAGACCACCAAACATGCTGGCAAAGGCCGCCGTGTCGGACCGCAACCCCTCAGTCAGCACATTACGGCCATCGTTGTGCGCGATAGCGCTGGCTTCGCCCACCACCGCCCCGAGTGCCCCACTGCCGCAGCCGTTGCTGGCGCGGGCCGCTTCGACTGCACAGCCCGCAATGGCATGCGCCACGTAGTTGCTGAAGTCGCCGACCGGGAATTGCTTCCCTATCGCGACGGCACCCTGCGCGGCCACCGTGTCAAGGATGGCGTTCTTGAGGCCGTCCTTGAGACTGTCCTCCAGGCTGCCCCCATTGATCGCGGTGCCAATCACCGCACGGGCCGCGCCAGCCTTCAAGTTCTGTCCAAGCTGAGTGAAGAACTCCTGGCTACCGGCACCCGCCGTCGGCAAGCCCGTCGGATTGAGATCGAGCCCGCCGAGTACGCCCCCTGTGATGATGGCCGTCAACAGGCTCTTTACATTGGCACTGCTTCCCAGGTCATGCAGAGCCTTGCCAATGTCGCCTTGGTTGTTGATCACCGCCACCCCTGCCTGACTGGCCAGCGCGGTCAACCCCGCCGTGACCGCGCCGCTGACCACGACGGCCGTGGTTCCGGTTGCGCCCACGCCTGATGCAACGGAGCCACCCACCCCCGAGGCCGCTCCCGCCGTGAAGTACGCCACGACGAGGGTCACCACCGCAGCACCCTCGGGTGTCAGGCCTTGCTTGTCGTAGTTCCAGTTCTTGTGGACTTCATCGACTCTCTGCCAATCGACCTTGTCGCTGAGCTTCGGATCGTTGGTCAACTGATCCACCCAGCCCATGCCCGGCTGTTTGGAGAGCTGCTCGATACTGTCCCGAGCACCGAGGCCGACCTGTACGCGGCTCGCCGTGACAGACAACTTTCCTGCTTTGATCAGGTTGTAGTTGGTCGTCTGATCGGTGGTCCCCTTGTCCCGGGAAACTTGGTACACCAAGTCGCGTCCCTGACTGGTGGTACGCATCGCCTCTTCGGTTGTCTGCGTCCCCATCAACAACATATCCGCGGCCAAGCTCAGCTTTCCCGGAGTGTTGATGGCCGTCCCCCTCAAGGCCAGCGTATCGTCGGCAGCGATACTGACGTTCGCGCCGCTGATGTTGGTTCGGGTCAAGGTCGTGACATCGACCTCGGTCGCCGTTGTCTCTCGCGCTTTGATCCCCTTGCCGACGTCCTTGAGAATCGCGGCGCTGCCGAAGTCGTACCAAGCGTTCTGGCTACCGGTTGTCCCGATTACCGACTGTCTGTTCATGGCCGCCTGGATGACCACGTTGCCGCCTTTGATCGCGACATCCTTGGCTGCATCTACCTGCACGCCCTGGAGGAAGACGCTGCTGTTTCCCTGCAGCAGGATGCCTCCGTTGCTGCTGGAGATGGTGCTGGGCGCGGCGGTGTCGGAGCTGATCTCGCTGCCTGTGGCTGTCGCTCTTCCGGAGGGCATCACAAACCCCATGGCGGCACCGAGTGGGCTGATCCCTCTCTTCTGTTGACTCAGTTGATAGCCGGCGTTTGAGGTATTTCGTCCCTCGACAATCGTTAGATTGCCTTGCGCTATCACGGCAACGCCGTCCTTGCCGCTGAGGCTGGACCCGATGACGTTGATGTCGTTCTTCGCGCCAAGAGAGACAAGTCCGCCAGAGAACTTGCTGCCCACACTCGTCATCGCGTCGAAGCTGCGAAAGAGGTTGTTGTTTGTGCGACTGAAGGTTTTCTTGTCCGTCCATTGCGCGGAGTAACTGCCAGTAGCTCTGGTCTCGCCCGCCTCGATATTGATGTCGCGATCCGCGTGCACGGCCAGCAGGCTCTTGCCGGCATCCACAATGGCCTGCCGCGCGTTGACGTCACGCCCAGCCTTCAGCACCGTAGTGCCGTTCGTGGAAATGGTGCTCCCGAGCTCCTGTGAATTGGCCATCGCCATCGACGTGCTCACACTGGAACCCAACATCACCCGCGTCTCGGTCACTGTTCCCAGGTTGATGTCGTTCTTCGCCGTGATCGAGGTGTAGCCGCCAGTGCCTTGATTGGAGATGATCCCGCCGATCAGATTCACATCGCGGCCTGCACTGGCAACCAGTGTGCCGCCCGGGTTCGTCACATAGAGGCCAGCGATACGGTCCGCGTTTTTGTTGGACCCATCGGTCTGGGTTGTGCTGCGAATGTTGATGTCGCGGCCGGCCGTCAAGGCAGCGACGTCGCCAGCCGTGATGCTTCCTCCGATGTTGTTGAGGTCGGTCCTGGCGTGAATGGCCAGGTCGCCACCCGCGATGCGTCCGCCGAGGTTGTTTACGTTGTCCTTGTCGATCCTGACCAGCGTGCGCCCGGCGATGGTGCCTGTATTCATGAGGTTGCCGTCGCCCTTGATGACGGTGGCATCGGCGCTCAGCAGCGCGCCCGAACCGTCGATGTCGCCGGGCCGTACACGCGCGTACAGCTGCGGCGCCAGCACGTTCCGGGTGCTTCCGTCGGGCAGCGTCACGGTCTGTTCCACCAGCCAGACGATGTCGCTGGTGAGCTGGGCCATCTGGGCCTCCGACAGGCCAATGCCGGGGCGCAAGCCGTACTGCCCGGCAAAGGTTGCCCCGTTGTTCATGAGTGCCGTGTACTGCTCTTCGTCGCTGTAGTAGCCACCCAGGTAGCGATAGCCCGTGAGCTGTGCGACCTGCTCGCGAATGAGCTTTTGCTCGTAGAAGCCGTCGCCCAAGCGCTTGAGGGTGTTGTTGGGGTCGAGGCCAAGGCCGCTGAGCAGGTAGTCGCTGCTGAGCCAGTTGCGGTAGTTGGCAAAGCGCGGGTCGGTCTCGACAAGATAGCCTTGTGGGCCGCCATTCAGGTTGAACAGGCTGGCCCGTGGGATGTCAACGCGAGGGGCGCTGGTGCGCACGACCATCGGGATGGCTTGGCTGGCACCGACGCCGGGGTTGCTGCGGCCATCGGTTTTCACGACCGCACCGACGTTGGCCGGCACTTCGACGATGGTGACATTGCCGTTGCCGCCGTTCGCTCCGCTGGCGGGCTTGCCTGCGTCGTAACCCCGGGTGGCGTTGAGGTTGCCGGTTTTCTCGTAGGCACCGACGTCCTTGCTCACTCTCGACACGGGTTCGATGATGTCGGGTTCCCGTTTGGTGGCGCGCCAATGCACGATGGAAGCCGTCTGCGTCGTGACCTCGCCTTGCAATGCCTCGTTCCTGATGCCGGGCGCCGTCAGCACGCCGCCGGCTGTGATCTTGCTGTCACGGTTCAGCCCACCACCGTTGAGGGCCATGTCCCTGCCAGCGACGATGGCTGCGGGATCGGCATCGATGGCCGTGTCGGTCGTCATGACGACGGTTTTGTCCCAGAGGCCCCAGACATGGCCGTTGGCGGGCCTCCAGCTGCCGTCGGGGTTGCGTATCGCGAGGTTGGGCTTGCCCGGTGTGTAGGCAACATCTTCCGGCTTGAAATGGCCGATGCCTTCCACGCCGATGGTTCTGGAGAACTGCCTGGTCGTCGTCTGCGGCCCGAGCTTGATGTGCGTGTCGAGGTTGTCGATCTGCCCCATCGAGATGGTCATGCCGCCCAACGACTCGATGCGCGCGCTCAGGTTGCTCAAGACACCGCCGCTCGTCGTTGCTTCGCGGTTCCCGTTGAGCTTGCCGCCGATGTTCATGGCCTTGGCGCCCAGGCCGCCGCTGAAGATCAGCGCGTGCTCGCGGTTGCTGACGGTGCCGGCACCGATGTTCAGCGTCTCGCGCGCCGCGATGGCCCCGGCCCTGGTCACGCCGCCGACAGTCTCGGCGTAGTTGTCGAGCGTGCCGGCCGCGACAGACACGGCGTTGCCGTAGATGCGGCCCGTGCCGACGTTGTTCAGCGCGCCTGAGTCGATTTGCGTCGATCCCTGGCTGTCGATCAAGCCTCGATTGGTCAACCTTGTCGCGGCGTTGACGATGGTGTCGCCGCCCGACATCTCGGCACCGGCAGTGTTGTCGACACTGCTTCCGCCCACCGTGAGCGTTCGCCCCGCCAGCAGCTTCGTGTTGTTCGTGAACTTGCCGGCGGTGACATAGCTCAGGTTGCCATTGACGCCGATGCTTGCGTTGTTCGTGACGTCCTGCACAAGTGCGATGCCCAGGTCGTTGGCGGAAATGATCTGACCATCGCCGCTGAAAGACTTTGCGTTCAGGAACACGCCGCCTGTGCCACTGCGCATCTTGCCGTCTGCACCAAGAGCGGCGGGCTGGCCGCCCATGAGTACGCCATCGGTGTTCGTGAAGGCCTGGGTATCAGCCGTCAAAGCCCCCTTCGATCCGATGGAGCCCGCCACATTCTTGACGTCGCCTGTTTTCAGGTCGAGCGTGCCGCCGCTCACGATGCCTCCGGCCAGGTCTGCGGGTTGGGTCCGGTAGCCGGCCGCATTGGTGTTGGTCAGGACCTGGCTGTTCGTGTCGATGTGCAGCGAACCGCCCGACTGGATCAAGCCTGCATCGTTGTTCAGTGCTCCCGACCTGAGCACGACCGCTTCCGTCGCGGCCATGGTGCCCTTGGCACTGTTGTCCAGTTCGCCTCCGCGGGTGTCGACCGACAGCGAAGTTCCGAAGACCTTGCCGCCCCGATTGCTCAACGAACCGGCATCGATGGTGATCTGCTTTGCGACGGTTCGGCCGTTGTCTTGTGCGAAGCCATCGCTCAGGTCGACAACCAGTGCGCCATTGCCGGTGATCTGGCCGCCCGCTCCGTTGTAGCTGCCGCCCGTCATGCGCAAGGTACCTGCACCCGCATGCTCGATCTTGCCGCCCACGCTGCTGAGCGTGGCCGCGCTCAGACTCAAGTCGTGGCTGTTGCCGGCGATGCGCCCGCCATCGTTGTTCAAGGTGCCGGAGACGGCCACGGTGGTCGCATCGGCCCCCGTCTGCAAGATCTCGCCGCCATGGGTGTTGGCGATGTTCGAGGCCTGCAGGTGGAGCCGGCCGGCATTGAGCGCACCGGCGTCGTTGACCAGGGTCTGGCCTGCCCGGGCGTTGGCGACGATGCTCAGGGTGCCCGGCGTCAGTACCTTTGCCTTGTCGCTGGTGCTGACGTCGCCCTGCGTCGCCGTGATGGCTATGTTCGCTGCGCTGGTCTGGCTCTTCGACAGGTCGATGCTGGCGCCTTGCAACGCTGCATTGCCGGCGGCAAGGTTCGTTCCATTGGCAGTCAACCTGCCTGATGCCGTGACGCTCAGGTCGCCGGCGGCACCCATCTTGCTGTCGTTCAGCACGCCAGCACCGAGCACGCTGGCACTGCCCGACGCGAAGCTGCCGGCGCTAATTGCGGTGTTGCGGCCCGCGGTAATGCGGCCGTCGTTGACGAGCGCGCCGTCAACCGCGAGCGTGGCGTCGTTACCGGCGCGAATCGTTCCACTGGTGCCGAGCGCTCCCGCTCTCACAGAAAGGTCGGTCCCCGCGCCGATCGCACCGCCTGTATTCGTCAGCTGATTGGCGACATCGAGCTGCGCGCCCGCATTCACCGACTGGATGCTGCCCTTGCTGTTGTCCAGCGCGCCAGCGCTGAGTGTCAGGCCTTGGTTGGCGACCAGCGTGCCGGAGCTGTTGTTCACGGCCTTCGTTACGTTGGCCGTCAAACGACCCGTGGCCGAAACAGTTCCGCGCGTGTTGTCAGCCGTCCCGCCGACCACAAGGCTCGCATCGCTGCCGCTGGTGAACGTGCCATCCACGTTGATCAGATCGCCACCCGTGGCGATGTGCAGGCTACCCGCATTCAGCTTGCCGCCCGTGTTGTCGAGACGGCCGACGTTCGCACCGAAGCTCTGGCTGACGTTGAGCGTGCCGCCGGCGTTGCTGAAGCTGGAACCGGACACGGCCATGGTGGCCACGTTGAGCGTACCGCCCGCGTTGTTGATCTGCGGGGTCTTGAGCGTGATGGGGCCACCCGCGTAGATGCGCCCGCCGTCGTTCTGGATCGTGTCGGCGGCGGTGATGATGCCGGGGGATGGCGGGACATAAGACGGGACCTGCGATGCGCCAACGCTGGCTGCACCTGCGCTCGGATTGGATGGATTCGAGGCGGCCGCCGTGCCACCGGTGCTTGCCGTACCGCCCGCGCCGGTTGTTGGTGTCAAAGGCTCCTCGCCGATCACACCGCCGTTCGTGTTGCTCAACACCGGTGAATCGATCGTGAGGCCGGCCATGCTGGTCTGCCGGATGGTGCCGCCGCGGTTGTCGATGCCCGCGCTGCTGTCGAGCTCGACCCTCGGCCCCTCGAACGTCCCTGTGTTCTCCAGTCGCCCTTGCGCCGTCACGACAAGACCGCCTGCACCCGCACCGACGTTGCCCGCATTGCGCACGCCAAGCCCCGCCTCGGTGCCGATGAGAGTGATTTTCTGGGCGTACATGCCGCCCAGCGCAGCGACATCGAGCGCGAAAGCAGGTGAGGGCCCAGTGCCTGCAACGGGTGTGACGCTGCCATGGTCGGCGCTGACGTTATTGGCACCCGTGACCACCTTGAGCTCGCTCGCCCAGATGCCCGCGTTGACCTGCACGGCCCGCGCAAGGATCGCCGCGTAGTCCGTCCTGCTTGCATCGAGCCCCGCACCTTCGATACCGACGGTGCCGTTGCGTACGAGGAAACTGTCGAGCCCACCCGACGCATTGAACTGCGGCACGCCGGTGGTCAGCGTTGCCCGCGATGCGTTGATGAATCCGCCGCCATTGACGGAGATGCCCGCCGGATTGGCAATGATCACCTCTGCCCGCGGTCCACCCACCTCCACATAGCCACGCAACTGCGTCGGGTTGCCACCATTGATTTCATTGAGGATGACGCGCGCAGGGCCCCTGGCTAGCCATGGGTTGCCCTGAACGATTCCGCCGAGTTGTGTCTGCACATTCACGCGGCTGTTGTTCAGGATGGCTCCATTGCGCATCACGTCGAACTGGTTGTAGACGTTGCGGCTCACACCTGCTGCCGAAGGCGTCTGGATGTTGACGAGCGGCACGCCGTTGGGCGCTACCAGCACGGTCGGTTGAAGATTGCCCGGAACGTTGGGCGCGCCGACTATTTGCGCGCGAACGGCTCCCGCAACCAGCACGCCGAAGAGCGCCACTGCAGCCGTGGTCCTTCCTGTGGTCCCGGGCGTGCCCTTGGTAGCGCCCTTCCCGATGCTGGCCGCCGTTTCCTGAACCACCATGCGCATGCCGCGCGCGGCGTTGAAGATGATCCGGTAAAGATGCTTGTTCATTTTTTCTCCCTGGTGGCTCGGAAACCCAAACTCGAATCAAGGCCGGCGATAACCGTCGCAATACGGTCACCCCGGCCCCGAAATCACGACCTCAAGCGCAGCGGAATTTCGCGACGCCCATGTACCGCGCGCCGGAAGGGAGCGTTGCCGCATAGCCCACCGCAATCGCATAGGCATTGCTGCCGTGATCACCCAACGTGATGCCGGCGCCCGGGCCAGCGCTGAGGAAACTGCCCGTAACCGCCGTGCTGGAGGGCGACTTGACCTTGGTGTCGAAATTCACCGTTCCGACGGCATCGCCGACCGTCACCTTCACAGCTCCTGCGACGACTGCACCCTCGCTGCCGAATGCCAGGGTGGAAGACCCGGTTGCGGCACCGCTGTTGACTGCGGTCCCACTGCCGCCGCCCACATACGTGGGGCTGGTGAAGACGCCGGCGTCGCAGGTGGTGTTTCCGCTTGCAGGCAGAGCCTTCAGCTCGTTCAGGGCGACGTAGTGGTACGCGCGGTTGTCCGCTCCCGTCAGGGTCTCCGCGCCCGAGTTGCGCGTGACCATGCCGACGGCCCAGCGGCCGATTGCGAAGTTCGCATCGCCGTTGATTTCTTTCGTCGCGCTCGATCCCGTCAGCGTGTTGTCGTTCAGGCGGGTCATTGCACCGCTGGCTGCCTGCTCGCTTTGCGACAGGACGCCGAACGACTGGGCGCCGACACCGAGCAGCAGATAGCGCGCGCGCTCGCCGCGAGCGAATGATGCCGATACGGAACCGGAGTCCGCGTTTGCGGGAGTTGTGTCAGTTGGCCCCGCCGCCCCCGATGCAGCGCCGAGCGGAGCAACGGCCATCGGCGCGGCGCCACCACTGCCGCTGCCTCCACCGCATGCGTGAAGCAGGCCAAGTGACAGCAATGAGAGCGAAAGGAGAATCTTGTTTTTCATGAATCTTGTGTGATCTGTTGATTGGATTTGCGGGGTGTGCTGTCGGTATTTCTCTGGTGGTGCGTCCTCCTCAAAAACTGAAGTTGAGGTTGAACCCCGTCGTTACCTTGGCCGTGCGATATCCCTCGGGCTTGCTGATCGGAGCGCCGATGAAGACGTCGTAGTTCAGCCCCTTCCATGCCCCACGCACGCCGATCACGCCGCCCGCCAGGTGATTGCCCAACAGCCACTCGACGGACTTGCCGCCCACGTGGCCGTAGTCGATGCCGACATAGAGCTCGGCCCCGCTCTGCCCCACAGCCCAACCGATGTCGTTGCGCAGCACCCAGCCCCGCTCACCGAGCAGGCTGGTCTCGCCGTCGAAGCCGCGCACTGTGTAGCGCCCGCCGATGCCGAAGCGGTCCTGCGACGTGAGCTGGGTCTGGTTCCACTGCGCACGCCACTGGCCTGCGTAGCGCAACTTCTGCTCGCCGATCTTGAAAGGCGCGTTGAGGCTCACATCGGCCGTCATGAGCCGGAAGCGGCTGGTACCTTCGTCGAAGGCCTCCTCGGGTGCTCGCTTGGCACCGAAGGCACCTGTGCCCTGACGGAACGCGAAAGTGCCATCCAGCGTGGCCTCGCCGACGAACTCCTTGTGGCTCAGGCTGGCCTCCCAGCCGCCGACAACGCGATGCTGGTTCTCGATCTGGGTGTCGTCGATGAAGCTGCGTGACTCGCGGCGCAAGGCGCGGATCGCGAGAGTGGTCTTGCGGCGCTGGTCGCGGTGGATCAGGCGCGAAAGCTTGACCTCGGCGTTGTTGGTCTTGCCGGCGTAGATGTAGTCTTGATTCAAGCCGGCCACGGTCTGCTGGTACTGACTGTTCGATGCAGTGAAGCCCAGCAGCCAGTAGCCCCAAGACAGCGAGTAGTGGACGGTCTGGCCCTCGGTGCCGCGGCGCGGGTTGCCCAGCACGTGCCCGTCGATGCTGTGGTTGGCGTTGATGTAGAAAAGGTCGTTGAGGCCGACGAGGTTGTCGACCGAAGCTGTGGCACCGGCCTGGTACTTGCCGGTAGCTTCGGTGCCGCTGTCGTCCAGGCTCAGGGTGCCGCGCAGCATGCGGGCTTGCGTGTACTTGACAACGAGGTCGCTGTCGCCGGGACGGGCGTCGGGCGCAGTCGAGGGCTCGATCTTGACGTCGGCTTCGGCGGTGGGCGCACGCTTGAGGTTCTCCAGGCCTTGCTCGATATCGCGCAGGTTGAGCAGATCGCCGGGGCGGGCGGGGATGGCGCTCAGAAGCAGCAAGCGATTGCTGCCCAAACGGGTGCTCGAATCGTCTGTGGCGCGGATGGCCGCGATACGCCCCGGAACTAGGGTGAATGTCAGGGTGCCGGTAGCCAGATCCTGCGGCGCAGCCAGCACGCGAGTGGTGACAAAACCGCTGGCGATGACGGCTTGCTGGAGGCGAGCCATGACGACGTTGACGCCCTGCGTGCCCAGGCAGCGGCCGAGGGGACTGTCGTTCGCCTCGAGGCCGGCGGCAGCTTCCAACGCCCACTGAAAATCTGCCGAGCGCTCTCCCGAAAGCACAAGACGATCAATACGAAAGCATGGAGACTCTGCCTCGGGCACACGGCCTGGTTCGATCTTCGCCGCCTCCTGCAGGCGGCTGTCGACCGACTTCTCTTGCTGCTCACGCAAGGCACGCTCACGCTCCTGCTGACGCAGTTGCTCGACGAAGGGATCGGGAGCCGAAGGGTTGGCTTGCGCGAAGGCGCCTGACGACGCGCCCAGCAGCAGGCAGACAACAGGCATGGCGCGCAGCAATTGCGGCGCGCAAGAGCGTGGAAAAGGGAGCATGAAAATCCGAACTAATGCAACGAGGAATACGTTGCGGGCGCGGATTTTCATGCGGCGTTTGGCTGCACATATGTGGCCAAACGTGACTTAGAGAATTCTTGGAATTTCCGTTAGATATGCAACATCGTTGCATTGGTTTTCGGCATTGAAATTAACAAGAATCGGCAACTTGTTGTCAATTTCGTGCGGTCGAACGCTCACGGCCGCCAATCACATTCACCCTATCGCGACTCGCGAAGCCTCAATTGCCGTTGCGTCGCCCATCGGCATAAAGCACACCACGCGGCGCGCGGCACAGCCCCCAGAAACGCAAGCCGCAAAGCTCGGCCATGCGCACACCCATCGAGGTCGGCGCAGAGATGGTCGCCATCGCCGCAATGCCGAGGCGCGCGCACTTGCGTACGAGCTCATGGCTGCCGCGGCTGGACATCAGCACGAAACCCGGCTCCTCAAGGCGCCCCGCCAGCGCGAGCTTGCCGAGCAGCTTGTCGAGTGCGTTGTGGCGGCCGACGTCTTCCATCAGGTCGGTGAGTTCGCCGTCGACCGTGGCCCACGCTGCGGCATGGATCGCACCGGCTTCGGCGTTGAGGATCTGGCGCGGCGACATGGCGGCGAAGGCGCGCAGCACTGCCGCCAGGTCGACGCGTTCGATCCAGTCGCGTTGCGGCACGCGCTGCGGCGAGAGATCGAGCCCCGCGAAGCTCTCGACGCCACATACGCCGCAGCCTGTACGGCCGGCAAGGCTGCGGCGGCGGTCTTTCAGGCGTTCGAAGCTGCGGGTGGAAATTTCAAGCTGCACCTCGATGCCGGGCATGCCTTCGGGCAATCCGGCATCGGAGGCATCGACCGTCTGCACTTCGATGCCTCGGCAATCGGCGGCGGTGTCGAGGATGCCTTCACTCAGCGCGAAGCCGAGCGCAAAGGCTTCGAGGTCTTGTGGCGTGGCCATCATCACGGCGTGCGAGACGCCGTTGAACACCAGCGCGACCGGCACCTCGGCCGCCAGGGTGTCGTCACGCACCACGCCTTCGGGCCCAACGCCTCGTTCGCCGAAGACATGCACGGCATGCCGTGAGAGCGGCGGCAGGGTGTCTTCGGAATCGGCGAGGTCTGGCTGCGACATGGTGGCTCCGGGTGGGCCTGCCATTGTCGGCTCAGTCACCCATTTCGTCTTCAGGGGGCAGCGTTTGCACCTGCGCCCGTCCGGGCTCCTGGAGGTGTGCGACCCAGCGGCCGTCCTGCTGCTCCACGCGGACCCAGCCGGGGCCGCGCACGCCACCGATGGCCGCATCGCCCATCAAGGTGAGCCGCCGCATCAGCACGCTTGCGCCCTGCCCGAGCCGTTTGCCCAAGCGCGGCAGCGAAACACCAGCATCGTCTGGCGCCTGCGCGAGCATGCGCAGGATGGCCACGGAAAGGTTGTCCTGAAGCAAGGCGCTCATCTGATCGCCTCCGCCTCTGCAGCGGCCCGGTGGCTCATGCAGCCACCATCCCGTCCGCCTGGTCCTCCGCCAGCTTCTGGATCGGCAGCTCGTGCGGCACCAGCACCACGGGAATGGACTTGGAAGTCGGCGTGCCCGCGTTCTCCGCCACAGCCGACAGCGGCACCAGCGGATTGGTCTCGGGGTAGTAGGCCGCGATGTTGCCGCGCGGAATGTCGTAGGCCACCAGCTTGAAGCGGTCGGCGCGGCGCTCCTGGCCGTCGTTCCACACGGTCTGGATGTCGACCCAGTCACCGTCTTTCATGCCGAGCTTGTGGATGTCTTCCTTGTTGATGAACACCACGCGGCGCTGGCCGAACACACCGCGGTAGCGGTCGTCCATGCCGTAGATGGTGGTGTTGTACTGGTCATGCGAACGCGTGGTCAGCAGCGTGAAGACGATGGTGTCGCCCTTCTTCGCGAAGCGCGCGCGGGCGCGATGCGAATGGGTGTCCAGCGGCACGGCGTGCGTGAAGAACACGGCCTTCTTCGACGCGGTGTTCCACACGCGCTCGCTCGCGGTGTTGCGCAGGCGAAAGCCGCCGGGGTGCGCCACGCGCGTGTTGAAGTCCTTGAAGTCGTCGAAAACGGCTTCGATCTTGTCGCGGATGCGCGCGTAGTCTTCGATGAGCCACAGCCACGGCGTCTTGCTTCGCGCGCCGATGGTGGCGGCCGCGAGCCGCGCCACGATGGCCGGCTCCGACAGCAGGTGCTGCGACGCAGGCGGGTTGATGCCCATCGAGATGTGCACCATGCTCATCGAGTCTTCCACCGTCACGCCCTGCGGGCCGGCGGCCTGCATGTCGATCTCGGTGCGGCCCAGGCAAGGCAATATCAGCGCCTCGCGCCCGTGGACCACGTGGCTGCGGTTGAGCTTGGTGGTCACGTGCACCGTCAGGTCGCACTGCTGCAGCGCCTTCCAGGTCTGGTAGGTGTCGGGCGTCGCGGCCGCAAAGTTGCCGCCGAGCGCGAAGAACACCTTGCCCTTGCCGTCGAGCATCAACCGGATGGCCTCGACCGTGTCGACGCCGTTCTGCCGCGGCGGCTCGAAGTCGAACACCTTCTGCAGCCGGTCGAGCAGGGCTGCAGGCGGCTTTTCCCAGATGCCCATGGTGCGGTCGCCCTGCACGTTGCTGTGGCCGCGCACCGGGCAGGCGCCCGCGCCTTCGCGGCCCATGTGGCCGCACAGCATGAGCCAGTTGCCGATCATCTGGATGGTGGCGACCGAATGCTGGTGCTGCGTGATGCCCATGCCCCAGCAGGCGATGACGCGCTTGGCGCCCAGGTACACGTCGGCTGCGGCGCGGATCTGCGCTTCGCTCAGGCCCGACTCCTGCACCAGGATGTCCCACGACTCGGCGCGCAGGTCAGCTGCCAGCGCGTCGAAGCCGGTGGTGTGCGTGGCAATGAATTCATGGTCGAGCACCGAGGGCTCGCCGCGCGCGACCGCTTCGTCTTCGCGCTCGATGACGTGCTTCATCATCCCCTTGATGACGGAGAAGTCGCCGCCCACGCGCAGCTGGAAGTAGTGCGTGCTGATGGGCGTGGAGCCCATGGTCGCCATCTCGAGCTTGTCCTGCGGATCGGCAAAGCGCTCCAGGCCGCGCTCGCGCAGCGGGTTGAAGCTCACGATGCGCGCGCCGCGCTTGGAAGCCGAGCGCAGCTCGCCGAGCATGCGCGGATGGTTGGTGCCGGGGTTCTGGCCGAAGATGAAGATCGCGTCGGCCTTCTCGAAGTCGTCGAGCGTGACTGTGCCCTTGCCCACGCCGAACTGCGGGCGCATGCCGCTGCCGCTGGGCTCGTGGCACATGTTCGAGCAATCGGGAAAATTGTTGGTGCCGTACTCGCGCACGAACAGCTGGTACAGAAAGGCCGCCTCGTTGCTCGCGCGGCCCGAGGTGTAGAAGATGGCCTGGTTCGGGTCGGGCAGCGCGTTCAGATGCCGGGCGATGCGCGCGAAGGCGTCGTCCCATTCGATGGGCACGTACTTGTCGCTGGCCGCGTCGTAGGCCATGGGGTGCGTGAGGCGGCCCTGGTCTTCGAGCCAGAAGTCGCTTTGCGCAGCGAGTTCGGCCACGGTGTGCTTGGCGAACAGCTCGGGGCCGGCGCGGCGCGCGGTGGCTTCGGCGGCCACGGCCTTGACGCCGTTCTCGCAGAACTCGAAGGTCGAGGCATGGTTGCGGTCGGGCCAGGCGCAGCCGGGGCAGTCGAAGCCGTCGGGCTGGTTGGCCGACAGCAGGGTCTTCGCGCCCTTGATGGGAATGTCCTGCCGCAGCAGCGCAGTCGTCACGCTGCGCAGTGCGCCCCAACCGCCCGCAGGGCCCTTGTAAAACTCGATCTTCTGCTCACTGCTCATGCCGGCGAGTGTTCGCCGTGGGCCTGCGGAGCGTCAAATTGAATCGGGACATGCGGCGATTCAAAAAGGAAATGAAGGGCATCGCCGTAGCGGCCTCCGCGGCCTTGCTCGCTCAGTGGTAATCGTCTTCCCGCTGATGCCTGACAGCGGCCACGACGATCGAGTCGTTCGCTTCTATTTCGAACAATGCGACGTAGCCGCTGGCACCGAAGGGAATCACAAGTTCGCGGATGAAGGGGCTGTCGCCCGCCTTGCGGCAAGTGAAGGGCGAAAAACCGAGTGTGGCAATGCCGTGCTCGATAGCCTCGAGGGCCCGCGAGGCCAACTCCAGATCGCCGCCCCTCGCGAGCTCTCGCTCGAGGACAAAGTCGTACAGCCGCTCCAAGTCGTCAGCCGCCTGGCGCGTGAACCGGACCGAGTAGCTCACCGACGCGCCGCGCTCTGCTGCTTCTTTGCCGTTTCGAGTTTTGCCTTGAGACGATGCATCACTTCGCCAGCCTCGACATACTCGCCGCTGCGGCGCGCGCTCGCCAACGACTTCATGCCACGGGCGACGAACTCGGCCTGGCTCTTTCGCTGCAGAACACAGGCGCGGACGGCTGCCTCGACGAACTGGGACAAGGATTCACCCTTGCCGAGCACTTGCTCGACTTCGTCGCGGAACTCGGGCTCGACACGCACGGAAGGGATGGTGGCGGTTTTCATCGCCAAAATTGTATCGCTTATGCGATACACAAACGTCAGCCGCGTACGTCTTGCATCAGCAGCCCGCGCAACTTGCTGCGCAACGGCGTCTCTTCCACAGCCTGCACGCCAGCGATATCGCGCAGCGCAAAGTCGCGGCTTTCGGCATTGTGCAGGTCGATCTCGCGCACCACCTGCCCATCCTTGTAGACGAAGGCCACGTCGGCCAGCGCGAGCACGTCCTCGATGTCGTGCGTGATCATCAGCACCGGAATGCCCCACTGCCTGCGCACCTGCGCAAGTTCGTTGCGCAGCTCCGCGCGCAGCATCGGGTTGAGCGCAGCAAAAGGCTCGTCGAGCAGCAGCACTTGCGGCTCGCAGGCCAGCGCACGCGCGAGCGCCACGCGCTGCTGCTGGCCGCCCGACAGGCTCTGCGGTCGGCTGTCGGCCAGCGCCGCAAGGCCGAAGCTTTCGAGCAGGGCGTGCACGCGTTCGGCGTCTTTCGCAGCCGGCTTGCGGCGGTGCCATGCGGTCAGCCCGAAGGCCACGTTCTCGCGCACGCTCAGGTGCGGGAACAGCGCGTAGTCCTGGAACAAGTAGCCGATGCGCCGCGCCGGCGCGGGCACGTCGATGCCCTGGGCCGAGTCGTACAGCGTGCGGCCGTCGAGCCGCACGTGGCCCGACGAAGGATGCAGCAGGCCGGCAATGGCCTGCAAGGTCAGCGACTTGCCCGCGCCCGACGGGCCGTAGAGCGCGGCAAAGGGCACGTCCGTCGCGAAACGCACCGCCAGATCGAAGCGCCGGCGGCCGTCGGCCACCGTGAGCTTCAGATCGACATCGATCATGGCTTGCCGAATCCGTAGCGCGTGAGCACTTCCTGCGCGGCGGGCGTCGAGAGGAAGGCGATGAAGTCGCCGGCCAGGGCCTTCTGCTTGCTCTCGGCGACCACGGCGATGGGGTAGGTCACGGGCGTGTGGCCGGTGGGCGTGAAGGCGATCTTCACCTTGTCGCCGGCCACGGCCGCGTCGGTGCGGTAGACGAAGCCGGCCTCGACCTCGCCGCGGCTCACGTAGTCGAGCACCTGGCGCACGCTGTCGGCCTGTACGAACTTGGGTTCGAGCGTGGTCCAGAGGTTGGCGTTGTCCAGCACCTGCTTGGTGTAGCGGCCGACCGGCACGGTGGCGACCTTGCCGACGGCGATCTTCTTCACATTGGCGCCGCCCAGATCCTGCAGCGTCTTGAGGCCCACACCCTCCTTGGCCGGTTCGATGAGCACCAGGCTGTTGGTGACGAAGTCTTTTCGCGTGGCGGCGTCGATCGCCTTCTGCTCGACGCCGCGGTTCATCGTCTCCTGGTCGGCGCTGGCGAACACATCCACCGGTGCGCCCTGGCCGATCTGCTGCAGCAGTACGCCTGAGGCCGCGAAATTGAAGCGCACCGTGGCACCCGTCTTGGCAGCCTCGAACTTGGGGCCGATTTCCTTGAATGCGTCGGTCAGGCTGGCAGCGGCGGACACGGTGATTTGCTGGGCGCCCGCAACCAGCGGCAAGGCGAGTGCAAGAATCAACGACAGAAGGCGAAACGGACGCATGGACAACTCCAGATTGTTGAAACGAAATCAGCGAAGAGAAAAGAAGCGGTTCGACAGCACCAGCACGGTGATCGACAGCAACGAAGTCACGATGACCAGCAGCAGAGCGAGGTCGTCGTGCCCTGCCTGCACCGCGTCATAAATGGCCATCGACAACGTCTGCGTCTGCTTGGGGATGGAGCCAGCCACCATCAGCGACGCGCCGAATTCGCCCATGGCACGCGCGAACGCGAGCAGCGTGCCGGCCAGGATGCCAGGCCAGGCCAGCGGCAGCGTGACACGCAGGAACACCGAGAACGGCGACTGCCGCAGCGTGCTGGCCGCAGCTTCGAGCGAGCGGTCGACGCCCGAGAACGCCGCGCTGGCCGACTTGAGCACCAGCGGCAGCGCGACCACGGCAGAGGCCACCACGGCGCCGTGCCAGCTGAAGATGATGGTGTAGTCGAGATGCTCGCGCAGCCACGCGCCCAGCGGGCTGCGGCGCCCGGCCGCCACGAGGATCGCGTAGCCGATCACCGTGGGCGGCAGCACCAGCGGCAGCATGAAGACGGCCTCGAGCACGGTGCGGCCAAAGAACTTCTTGCGCGCAAACACCCAGCCCAGCGCCACGCCGACGATCAGCGCCAGCAGGGTCGCCACGGCGGCAACCTTGAGCGACAGCACCAGCGGGAACCAGTCGGTCGAAGCGATGAGCGAGTTCGTCGTGTTCATGAAAATACGGCGAGATTGTTACACGATGAGCCCTAAGGTTCTCACGGGGGTGCGCAAAGCCATGAGTCTTCATATACTGAGGAATACAGCGTAGGAGATATCCCACCCATGCGCCCTTCCATCCACGACACCGTTGTTCGCTCGATCTCCGGCCGGCCGGAGCTTCGCCACCACGTGATGCAGGTGCAGGAATGGCGCATCGAGCGCGCCATGGATGCAGAGGGCTTCGTGCTGTCCATCACCGGCCCCGACGGGGCGAGCCAGTCCTTCTTCGTGGCAACGGCCGATGCCGGCGACATCGGCGAGGTGCTGCGCCGCCAGGCGGTGTGGGTCGACCACCGGGAGCAGTGGCACGCATGTAGCGGCACATGACGGGTGCGGAGCACATCCTCGAAGTTTTGCCGGCGCGGCGCTCGGCAACCTGCTGAGCGGCGAACGCTGCTTCGACGAAACGCTGGTGCGGCAGGCAGGCGTGCTGGCAAGGCTGGCAGGACCCGCCGGAAAACGCTCCGCCCGATCAGCCCGTCCTGCCGTCGGAGCGGGTGCGCGGCAGCTGATCGAGCCTGGCGCCGAACCAGCCGATGCGGTCGGTCTCGCGCACGTCGAACTTCGGCACGTAGGGCTTGATGTCGAGCACGGGCGTGCCGTCCATCATGTCGTTGCCGCTGAAGTGCAGCGTCGTGCCCTCCACCGAGGTGAGCCGCACGATCGACAGGCCCAGCCGGTTCGGCCGCGCGGGCGCGCGCGTGGCGAAGACGCCGTGCGATGCGTTGTCCAGAAAGGGCACCACCTCCAGCCGCTCGTGCGCGCACTGATGCAGATGGGTGACGAGGATCAGGTAGTCGAAGCCCTCGATGTCGCGCAGGCCCGGCGCGAACTCGGCGAACACTTCGATGCGCCCCGTTTCTTCGGGCGCGCCGGCCGTCTGGATCGGCATGCCGGTGGCCTCAGTGAAGCGGCTGCGCACCAGGCCGACCGGGCGGCAGACGACATCGGCCTCGGCCTCGGAGCTCATGGCGCCAGCAGGCGCGTCAGCGCGCGGATGTCGGCCGCCGTGGCAAGGCGCGCCGCGTTCTCGATGGCGCGGTAGTGCTTGACGATTTCCTCGCCCACCGGCGTCAGTGCGGTGCCGCCCCCGCGCGAGCCGCCGGCGGCGGTGTTCACGGCCGGCGAGGCCAGCGACTGGTTCATCTCGTCGATCAGCATCCAGGCCCTGCGATACGACATGCCCAGCAGCCGGGCAGCCGCCGAGATCGAGCCGGTCTCGGCCACGGCTTCGAGCACGGCGATCTTGCCGGGACCGATGGCGATGGTGTCGTCCCGGTAGACGCGCAGACGGAACTGGACTTTGGATTTCATGTTGGCGCCAAGCGTAAACCAATGCGGGCCGCCATTGTCCGCCGCGGTGGGCTGTCAGCGCTATGCAAGAATGAATACGACGCTACCCGCCCGGGGAAACGAGGAGTTCCAGTGAAAGACCGCACCCTGTTCCTGTTGTCCCTGTTGACCGTGCTCGCAGGTTGTGCCGGCGGCAGCCCACAGACAGGCGCCGTGACGCCGCACGTTACGGCCGCCACCAACGAAGGCATCTCGCCCTCCTTCACCGTCTCGGGCATCGTCGGCAAGCGCGCCACCTTCGACCTCGCAGCCCTGCAGGCACTGCCCGCCGTCACGCTGACGGCCGGCAGCAACACCTACACCGGCGTGAGCCTGTGGACCCTGCTGAACGATGCGTCGGTCGGCCTCAAGCCGGACACCACGGTGCGCAACCCGGTGCTCTCGATGTATGCGGTGGTGGTCGGCAGCGACGGCTACCGTGCGGTGGTCTCGCTCGCGGAGATCGCACCCGAATCCGGCAACCGCATGGCGCTGGTTGCCTACAGCCTGAACGGCGCGCCGCTGGGTCGCAACGGCATGGCGCGGCTGGTGATGGCCGGCGATGTGAAGCCGGGCCGTTCGGTGGCCCGGCTGGCGGCGATCGAAGTGTTCGCCGCACAGCCCTCGGGCCGCTGATCGCTCAGAGGATCAGCCGAAGAACTTGGCCGCGCTGATCAGGGTCTTGTACACACCCCAGGCCAGCGGAATACCCACCGCCACCCAGGCCAGCGCCACCACCGCCGGGCTCACCGTGTCGGCACGGCCCGAGCCGCTGCCCACTTCGGCCGCCGAGGCCTTCTCGTGCGCCAGCTTCTTCTCGACGGCCAGTTCGTCGTCGGTCATGAAGTGCTTGTCGGCCACCGGGCGCACCAGCAGGTTGGCGATGAAGCCGATCACCAGCATGCCCACGAGGATGTACATGGTCTGGTTGTAGACCTGCTCGCGCGGCAGGCCCAGGCCCAGCTGGTACTCGCGCATGTAGTTCACGACCACCGGGCCGAGGATGCCGGCCGTGGCCCACGCCGTGAGCAGGCGGCCATGGATGGCGCCCACGAACTGCGTGCCGAACAGGTCGGCCAGGTAGGCCGGCACCGTGGCGAAGCCGCCGCCGTACATCGACACGATCACGCAGCACGCGCCCACAAACAGCAGCTTGCTGCCCGCGCCGGCCGACGAGGGAATGCTCGCGTACAGGATGCCGCCGAGCACGAAGAACACCGTGTAGGTGAGCTTGCGGCCCAGCTTGTCCGACAGGCTGGCCCACACGAAGCGCCCGCCGATGTTGAACAGCGACAGCAGCGCCGTGAAGCCGCCTGCCACCACCGCGATGGCCGCGAGCTGGGTCTTGTCGAGCTGGCCGTACTTGGCCGGCAGGTCGATCAGCGCGCCGCCGAACACTTCCTGCAGCATGGGCGAGGCCATGCCGATCACGCCGATGCCCGCGCTCACGTTCATGCACAGCACCAGCCACACGAGCCAGAACTGCGGAATGCCCCAGACCTTTTTCACGTGCACGTGGCGCTGCGTGATCATGGTGTTGGTGGTCTGCGCCGGGGGCGGCGTCCAGCCTTCGGGCTTCCAGCCCGAGGGCGGCACGCGGTAGCCCAGCGCACCGGCCATCATGAAGACAAAGTAGCCCAGCGCCATCACCACAAAGGTCTGCATCACACCCACGTCGGTGGCCGTGGAGAAGCGCTTCATCAGGTCGACCGCCAGCGGCGAGCCGATCATCGCGCCGCCGCCGAAGCCCATGATGGCCATGCCGGTTGCCATGCCGCGGCGGTCAGGGAACCACTTGATCAGCGTGCTCACCGGCGAGATGTAGCCCAGCCCCAGGCCGATGCCGCCGATCACGCCCGAGCCGAGGATCATCAGCCAGAACTGGTGCAGGTGGATGCCCACCGCCGACAGCAGCATGCCGCCGCACCAGCAAATCGCCGACACCACACCGGCCTTGCGCGGGCCCGCGCGTTCGAGCCAGCCGCCCCACAGGGCCGCCGAGCAGCCGAGGAAGACGAAGAACAGGGTGTACATCCAGCCGAGCGTGGCCACGCGCCAGTCGCAGTTGGTGGCGAAGAGCTCGGCGAAGAAGCTCATGTCCTTGGCGCAGGCCTGTGCGCCGGTGCCGGCAGTGCCGAGCGCCTTCGACAGCGGCAGCCAGAACACCGAGAAGCCGTACGCCATGCCAATGCACAGATGAATGGCCAATGCAGCCGGCGGAACCAGCCAGCGATTGAAGCCGGGGCCCGCGATGATGCGTTCTTTTTCCAGGAAGCCGGGTTGCGTCTGCGCCCCTCCCCCAACGACGCGTTCTCCATCGAGAACGCCTGCAGATGAACCTGCCATATTTCTCCTTGTTCGCCGGATGTGTAAGTTATTGCTAATCCGGGTCGCGGAGTGTGAGCTAACGGTTAAATCTCCGTCAAATTCGATCAGGGCATGGCCTGATTCAATAACTAAATGATTAGGCCTTTGGTTCCTGTCATTCGCCGAGCGCGCCGCTGTGCTGCTGCAATTGCTCCTGCCACTCGGGCGTCTGCAGAAAGGCCAGCGCCGCCTCGAGCGCACGCGAGGCGCGCACGCCGTCCTGTGTCATGAAGCCGATGGGCGTGCGCACGTCCGGCGCCATCAGCGGCAGCGCTTCCAACTCGCGGTGGCTGCGCACGGCCGCGACCATGCCGCCGGGCAGCACGCTGTTGACCGTGCCCGCGCTCACCGCCAGCGCCAGCGTGAGCACCGAATTGGTCTCGATGGCCGGCATCACAGGCACGCCGGCTTCGCGCAGCGCCTGGTCGACGATGGCGCGGTTGTGCATGTCGGACGTGAGCAGGCACAGCGGCAGCTTGCCCGCCTCGGCCCACGAGATGGGCTCGCCGATACGCAGCTCATCAGCCGAAGCCGTTTTCGCGCGGCGCAGCAGGAAGTAGTGCTCGATGCTCTGCGGCCAGGCCGTGAGCTTGATGCCCGGCAGATGCATGCGCTCGGTGTAGCCGAGCGCGAGGTCGATCGAGAGGCTTTCGAGCCCGGTCTCCAGGTCTTGCGAACTCATCGACAGCACGGCCGGCACGATACCCGGGTGCCGCTGCTGCAGCATGGCCGCAAAGCGCGAGAGCATCGGTATCGCCGTGGGCACTGCGGCCATGCGCAGGCGTCCATGCGGGTTGTCCACGTCGCTGCGCAGCTCTTGCAGCAGCACTTCGTTGTCGCGCAGCATGCGTTGCGCCGTGGCGAGCACTCGTTCGCCTTCGTGCGTGAGGCCGACATACACGCGGGCACGCTTGACGATGACCACGCCGAACTCGGTCTCCAGCGCACGCAGTGCATTCGACAGCGCAGGCTGCGTGATGTGGCAGGCCTGCGCCGCGCGGCCGAAGTGCTTGTGCTCGTTCAGCGCTACCAGATAGCGCATCGAGGCGAGCAGGTTCATCGAGACGCCGTTCCTCAGGTGTTCTTGCTGATCGAGATCGTCGGAAACTTCGCCGAAAAGTCCTTGGCCTTTTCAGCAATGCCGACGGCCACTCGACGTGCAACCGCCTTGTAGATGCCTGCCACGTCCCCTTCGGGATCAGACACCACAGTAGGCGCCCCACTGTCGGCCTGCAGACGGATCTTGATGTCCAGCGGCAGCGCGCCGAGGTATTCCATCTGATATTCAGCCGCCATCTTCTTGCCGCCGTCCGCGCCGAAGATGTGTTCCGCATGGCCGCAGTTCGAGCAGATGTGCACCGCCATGTTCTCGACGATGCCGAGGATCGGCACGCCGACCTTCTCGAACATCTTGATGCCCTTCTTGGCGTCGAGCAGCGCGATGTCCTGCGGCGTAGTGACGATCACAGCGCCCGTCATCGGCACGCGCTGGCTCAGCGTGAGCTGGATGTCGCCGGTACCCGGGGGCATGTCGACGATGAGGTAGTCGAGGTCTTTCCAGTTGGTCTGGCGCAGCAACTGCTCCAGCGCTTGCGTGGCCATGGGGCCGCGCCAGATCATGGCCTGGTCCTGGTCGACCAGGAAGCCGATGGACATCACCTGCACGCCGTGGCGCTCCATGGGCTCCATGGTCTTGCCGTCGGCGCTGTCGGGGCGGCCTTCGATGCCCATCATCATGGGCTGGCTCGGGCCGTAGATGTCGGCGTCGAGCAGGCCGACCGTGGCGCCCTCGGACGCCAGCGCCAGCGCCAGGTTGGCCGCCGTGGTGCTCTTGCCCACGCCGCCCTTGCCCGAGGCCACCGCGATGATGTTCTTGACGTTGGGCATCAACTGCACGCCGCGCTGCACCGCATGACTGATGACCTTGGTGTCGATATTGACCGACACGTTCTCCACGCCCGGCACCGCCTTGGCGGCCGCCACCAGCGCCTTGCGGATGGCCGCGTGCTGGCTCTTCGCCGGATAGCCGAGTTCGAGGTCGAACGAGACGTCGCCCTCCGAGATCTGGAGGTTCTTGAGCGACCGGGTCGCCACGAATTGCTTGCCGGTGTTAGGGTCCGCGACGGCCTTGAGCGCGTCCATGAGCCCATCTGGGGTGAGTGCCATTGATCTAACTCCTGAATGGCGGGTAGTCTAGTGCGCTCTCCGAGCCAGCATCGAACAGCCTCCCAATAACCAAAAATGCCAGAGACAAGCCCCGTCGCCACCGGCCTCCTGCTCACCGGGGGCGGCGCCCGGGCCGCCTACCAAGTGGGCGTGCTGGAGGCCATTGCCGAGATCCGGCGCTCCGTCGGCCCCTCCGCCGGCACGGGCAATCCCTTTCAGGTCATCACCGGCACTTCGGCCGGCGCCATCAACGCGGCCGCGCTGGCCTGCGGCTGCGACAACTTCGACCACGTGGTGGCGCACATCGCCGAGGTCTGGGGCCAGTTCCGCGCCGAGCAGGTGTACCGCGCCGATTCGCTCTCGGTCATTGGCAGCGGCGCGCGCTGGCGCATGCTGCTCGGGCTGGGGCGCTTCGCGGCCAACTGGATGCGCATCAAGCCGAAGTCGCTGCTCGACAACACGCCGCTGGCCGAGCTGCTGCGGAGCATGGTGCCGCTCGACCGCCTACCGCAGCTCATGAAGGAAGGCCACCTGCAGGCGCTGGCCGTGACCGCATCGAGCTACAGCTCGGGCGAACACGTCACCTTCTTCGAGGCGGCCGTGCCGATGGAGCCGTGGGTGCGCTCGCAGCGCCTGTCGGTGCGCGACCGCATCACGCACACGCACCTGCTGGCGTCGTCGGCCATTCCCTTCGTGTTTCCGGCCACGGCCTTGCCGATGCAGGGCCACACCGAGTACTTCGGCGACGGCTCGATGCGCCAGTCGGCGCCGATTGCAGCAGCCATCCATCTCGGCGCGCAGCGCATCGTGGTGATCGGCGCGGGCCGCATGCACGAGCCGCGCGACACCGACGCGCCCAACACCCACAGCGGCTATCCGACGATGGCGCAGATCGCGGGCCATGCGCTGTCGAGCATTTTTCTCGATGCGCTGGCGGTGGACATCGAGCGGCTGCGGCGCATCAACCACACGCTCGGGCTGATTCCCGAAGAGGCGCGCGCGGCGAGCGCGCTGCGTCCGCTCGATCTGCTGGTGATCTCGCCGTCGGAGCGCCTCGACGTGATCGCGGGGCGCCACGTCGACGCCCTGCCCGGCGCAGTGCGGCACCTGCTGGGCGGCTCGAAGGTGGCGGCCGATGTGAAGGGCGGCGCGCTCGCGAGCTACCTGCTGTTCGAGTCGGGCTACACGCGCGAGCTGATGGCGCTGGGGCGCGCCGATGCGATGAAGCAACGCGACGAGGTGCTGCGCTTCTTCGGCTGGGACGTGGGCTGAGGGGTCTGGCCGCTTCGCTTATATGGCGGCCTGCTCGAACATGCCCTCGCGCGCCAGCCACTGCCGTTGCGCCGCCACGACCTCCTCGCCCGAACGACCCGTCAATGCGCGATACACACCGGGTGCGGTCGCGCCTTCAGTGCTGATCAGCAGCACGCGCGCATCGGCGCCCAAGCCGGCAGCGCTGCGGCCTTCCGGGTCGGCCGCCAGCACCTGCAGCGCCGCCAGGCCGGCCGCGCCGGATTCACCGCTCAGCACGGGCACGTCGCCCGCCTCGCCGCTCGCGAGCGTGCGCATCGCGTGTTCGGCCTGCACGTCGGTCACGGTCATGAACAGGTCGACGGCCGGTTGAAGAAAGCGCCATGCGAGCGGCGAGGTTTCGCCGCAGGCCAGTCCCGCCATCACCGAGTCGACCGAACCCGTTGCTCGGTCCGGCCGGCCGCTGCGCGCGCTTTGCAGCAGGCAGTCGGCCTGCTCGGGCTCCACCACGATGAAGATCGGCCGCGCCGCGCCGTAGCGCTCCCAGAAATGGCTGACGACGCCCGCGGCCAGCCCGCCCACGCCGCCCTGCACGATGACGTGGGTGAACGGGCATGGCGCGTCGGCGGCAACGTCTTCCAGCAACTCGTCGGCCAGGATGCCGTAGCCCTGCATCACATCGCGCGGCACCTCTTCGTAGCCGTCGTAGGAGGTGTCCGAGACCACCTCCCATCCGTTGACGCGGGCAAGGCGCGCGGCCTCCTCGACCGACTCGTCGTAGTTGCCGGCGATGCGCACGATCTCCGCGCCCAGCGCGGCAATCGGCGTTTCGCGCTCCTCGCTGACTTGGGCATGCAGCACGATCACGCAGCGGCAGCCGATGCTCTGAGCCGCCGCAGCGAGCGCGCGGCCGTGGTTGCCGTCGGTGGCGCTGACGACCACGAAGTCGCGCAGCGATGCCGCATGCCTGCCCGCCAGTAGATCGGCAGGCGTCCACCCACGGCCGGGCCATCGGCGCAGCACGAGCCGCAGCAGCGCAATGGGCGCGCCCAGCACCTTGAAGCTGCCGAGCGCCGAGCGTTTCGATTCGTCCTTGACGACCACCTGGCCGATGCCCAGCTGCGCCGCCAGTCGAGGCAGCGGCCATGCCGTCGTGGGGTGCGGCGCGAGCCGGTTCCAATGCGACAGCCACTGCCGGCTCTCCTGGCCGCGCGCGATGTTCATCACCTCGCTCAACGATTCGTCATAAGCGCTACGCCGCGCCTGGGGGTTGGTGAACAGCATGCCGGTCAGTCTCTTGTTTCGTTGTGCCGGGGAAGGCGCAGGCGGACGATCTCCGCGAAATAGCGGGCGCCCGTCGCGAGCACCTCGTCGTTGAAGTCGTAGTTGCCGTTGTGCAGCGGCGTGCCGCCCGGCTCGCCTTCGGCGCCGTTGCCCAGGAACACGAAGGCGCCGGGCACGGCCTTCAGGAACGCACCGAAGTCTTCCGAAATCATCATCGGCGCCACGTTGGCATCGACGTTCCCGGCGCCCACGATGGCCGTGGCGGCGGCAACCGCCGTTGGCACGCATTCGGCCCAGTTCACGGTGGGCGCGAACTCGTGCGTGTAGCTGAATTCGCATTCGGCACCATGCATGCGGCAGATGCCCTCGCTGATCTCGCGCATGCGCTTGGCCAGCATCTGCTGCACCGCCGGGTCGTAGCTGCGCGTGTCGCCCTTGATCACCACGTTTGACGGAATCGCGTTGCGGATGCCATCGGTGATGAACTCGGTGCACGAGACCACCGCCTGTGCGCCCGGGTCGAGCGTGCGCGAAACAATGCTCTGCAGAGCCAGCACGATCTGCGCGCCGATGACGATCGGGTCGATGCCCATGTGCGGCCGCGCTGCATGCGTGCCGCGGCCCTTCACATGGATCACGAAGTTGTCTTCGCTCGCCATGAGGCCGCCCACGCGCGTGGCAATGGTGCCGGCGCGCATGCCGGGCATGTTGTGCAGGCCGTAGATCTCGTCGACCGGAAAGCGCTCGAACAGGCCGTCGTCCATCATCGCCTTCGCGCCGCGGCCGTGTTCCTCTGCCGGCTGGAAGATGAAGCGCACGGTGCCGTCGAAATCCTGCCGCTCGCGCAGCAGTTGCGCCGCGCCGAGGATGATCGACATATGGCCGTCGTGGCCGCAGGCGTGCATCTTGCCGGGTGTGCCGGATGCGTAGGCGCGGTCGGCGGGCAGCTCGGTGATGTTGAGCGCGTCCATCTCGGCGCGCAGGCCGATCACACCCTTGCCGCTGCCCACCTTCAGGTTGGCCACGAGGCCAGTGCCGCCGATGCCGGTGTGCACATCGAGGCCCAACGCCTTCAGCACCCGGGTGACGAAGGCCGAGGTTTTCGCTTCCTCGAAGCCGGTTTCGGGAATGGCGTGCAGTTGCCGCCGCCAGCCGGTGAGCGTTTCGCGCAGGGGTGCATCGGCGAGGTTCATGGCGAGATGCTATTGACAATGCGGCGGTATGGGCGCGCAAAATTGACGCCTTCGACGCAACGTTTTTGCGTCACTTCCCACTTCATGACGCCACTCGACACCCTCGACCTTCGCCTGCTGGAGCTGATCCAGGCGGACAGCCGCATGCCGCAGAGCGAACTGGGCGAGCGCGTGCACCTGTCGACCGCGGCCGTCAACCGGCGGCTCAAGCGCATGCGCGACGAGGGCGTGATCCAGCACTACGGCGCGGTGCTGTCACCCGCCGCGCTGGGCCACCCGCTGACCATCGTGGCGGAGGTGGAAACTGAGAGCGAGCAGATCGAGTTGCTCGATGCAATGAAGCAAAGCTTCAGGGACTGCCCGCAGGTGCAGCAGTGCTACTACGTGACGGGCGAGTGGGACTTCATCCTCGTCTTCGTGGTGCGCGACATGGCGCAATACACGGCACTGACGCGGCAGCTTTTCTTCCAGAGCAACAACGTGAAGCGATTTCGCACGCTGGTCACGATGGACGCCGTGAAGCTCAGCCTTGATGTGCCTGTTGCCTCGGGCTGATCGCGGCCCTTGCCGGCATCAGCATCGACCGCAACAGCAGCGCCATCACGCAGACGATGGGGCCCAGCGCCAGCAGCCGGCCGGGCTCGAACGCCAGCCCAGCCGCCGCGCCGACCGCACAGCCGATCTTGATCCAGCGCGAGACCGCATCCCAACCGCGCCGGTGCGTTGCGGCAAACCCAATCAGCGCGGCCCAGCCGAACAGCCCGCCGAACACAGAAAAGACCCAGCTCAGCAGGTAATACGCCGTGTCCATGTCCCGGAACGCGAGTGCCGTGCCCAGGCCCTCCCAGGTATGGCGATAGCCCTCGAAAAAGAAGAAGCCGGTGGCTGACGCGGCCCACCAGAAAAACGCGTAGAGGCTCGCAATGCCCGCCAGGAGGGCAAGACACGCGAGTGCGCGCCGGGTGATGTCGTCGAAGGGCATGTGGTCGCGCCACGCTGCGGTGTGTCCGATGGGTCCGTTGTCCATGGCCGGTGCTCCATTGATGTGTGCAATGGGGGCCGAAGTTAGACACCGAATGTGCGGGCCGCGTGAAGCCCGCGTGAAGTGGTGCGATCAACCCTCTTCGGAAATTCCCAGCTCCGAACACACCCGTCCCAGCAACGCCTTCAACGACGCCACTTCGGCTTCTAGCCGCACCACATTGGCCTTCAGCGCCGCGACCTCGCCCAGCGACACGTCGTGCGCGGCATAAGGCACATCGGACGGCCCAGCCACCTCTTCCGCCGGCGCACCGCTCAGCAGATGCGCCCAGCGGCTCTCTCGCGCGCCGGGCAGGCGCGCCAGCTTCACCACCAGCGCACCCGCCGGCCGTTCAGCGAGTTCATTCAAAAAGCCTTCGACCGACGAGATGTCGGCGAAGTTGTGCATGCGGTCGCAGGCGATGCGCAGTTCGCCCGCCGTCTGCGGCCCGCGCAGCATCAGCACGGTGAGCAGGATGACCGACTGCGACGGGATGCGCAGCACGCGATCGATGTTGTGCTCGTAGCGAAAGGCGCGCCCGCCGCTGGTTTCGGCGACGAGGCTGTAGCCCTTCAGGCTGTCGATGCCGGCCTGCACCTGCGACTCGGCGAGTTCGAGCACGGGGTTGCGGCTGGTCTTCTGGTTGCAGCCCGACACCAGCGAATTGAGCGTGAGCGGATAGCTGTCGGGCACAGTGCGCTGCTTTTCGGCCAGCACGCCGAGGACACGGGTTTCGAGAAGGGACAGAACAGGCAGCGGTGTGGTGGACATGGCTCGGGGATCGATGATGAAACGCAGAAGGCAGGCAGGCGCCGCACTCAGGGCGACGCGACGCCAAGGATAGGCCCCAGCTCCCGCACGAAGTCGCTTCTGTGCAGCGCCGTCGAATGCAGTGCCGAAACCGTGCCGTCGAGATACAGCGCGTCACGGCAGTGGAGCACATCGCGGAAGTAGAGCGCGAACTCGTAGAAATTCACCGGCGTCTCGCTGATGACGAAGATCGCCGTGTGACCGATCACGCCAACGCCGTTGCGGATCTTGCGCGAATCGGAATGGGGAATGAAAGCGGGGTGCACAACGCCGCGGCGCAGCAGCAGCGGGCCCGACTGCGTCGCGAGGCGCACGCCCTTCGACAGCGCCGGGTATTCCGACGACTCGACCACCCGGGGCCCCGTGTCCGACACGAGGAACACGCCGTTGGGCTTGAGGAAGAAATTGCCGGCACCGTCGGCCAGGTTGAGCGGCGCCTCTTCGCGGCCATTGCGCACCAGCAGACCGACCGGGGAAAAGTCCTCGTGATACATGCCGGCGTTCACCGCGAAGCCCAGTTGGCGATGACGCTCCTTCAGCCAAGCATCGAGGCGGTCGAAACGTTTGAACGGGACACCCGCGTCGTCACGCAGGAACAGCTCGAGCCGCTCGGTACGCAGGTCGACCTTCACCACGGTGAAGCGCGGGTCGGCCACCGCGAAGCCTGCGAACAGCAGAGCCCCCAGGAGCAGCAGAAGCCTTCTCATGCAGCGCCCGCGAGCCCCGCTCCGGTCAACCGCCGTTGATGCGGCCGACCAGCGCCTTCGTGAACGCCGCCGTGCCCGCCGTGCCGCCGAGGTCGCCCGTGCGCACCTTGTCGATGTTCAGCGTCTCGTCGATGGCCGTGCGCAGGCGCGTGGCCAGTTCGGGCAGCTTGACGTGGTCGAGCATCAGCGCGGCGGCCAGCAGCAGCGCGGTGGGGTTGGCGATGCCCTTGCCGGCGATGTCGGGCGCGGAGCCGTGCACCGCCTCGAAGATCGCGGCGTCGGCGCCGATGTTGGCGCCGGGCGCCATGCCAAGGCCGCCGACCAGGCCCGCCACGAGGTCGGACAGGATGTCGCCGAACAGGTTGGTGGTGACCAGCATGTCGAACTGCCAGGGGTTGAGCACCAGCTTCATCGCGCAGGCGTCGATGATGACCGTGTCGAGCTCGAACTTGCCCTTGTACTTCTTCTCGTAGAGGTCCAGGCCGGTTTCCAGGAAGATGCCCGTGAGCGCCTTCATGATGTTGGCCTTGTGCACGATCGTGACCTTCTTGCGGCCCGTGGCCACTGCCGTCTCGAAGGCGTATTCGAGCAGGCGGCGGCTGCCCTGGCGGGTGTTGATGCCGGTGGCCATGGCCACGGCGTGCGGGTCGCCGTCGATGGGCACGTAGTGCTCGTGGCCGATGTAGAGGCCCTCGAGGTTCTCGCGCACGACCACAAGGTCGATCTTGTCGAAGCGGCCGCCGGGAATGATGGTGCGCGCGGGGCGCAGGTTGGCGTACAGCTGGAATTCCTCGCGCAGCCGCACGTTCGACGAGCGGTAGCCGCCGCCCGAAGGAGTTTCGAGCGGGCCCTTCAGGGCCAGGCGGGTGCGGCGGATGCTGTCGAGCGTGGCTTGCGGCAGCGGATCGCCCGATGCCTTGACGCCGCCCAGGCCAGCGATCTGCGTGTCCCAGGTGAAAGGAGCCTTCAGCGCATCGAGCGCAGCCAGCGTGGCGTCGACGATTTCGGGGCCGATGCCGTCGCCAGGGATCAGGGTTACGGGAATGGAGGGGGTGGTCATCGGCTGCGTCTCGCTTTCTGTATCGGGGGCTGGAGCATACGTCGCGCCCGAGACAGCACCGAGTGACCCCACGCTCAAGGCACCTTCTGCTTGAGGTGTTTGTGGTACGCGAAGGTGCCGATGACGCCCTGTACGTAGAAATAGAGGAAGAGCAGCGAAGTGAACACGTTGCCACCGCTGATACCGCCGATGCGCATCATCAGGAACTTGGAATAGATGAAGTAGAGCAGCATCAGTACCGCGCAAACACGGCTCTTCCTGTAGATCCCGAAGGACAGCCCCAGGATCACCGCGACGTCCAGCAGTTGCGCGAGACCGAAGCCGAGCAGGCTCGTCCCCGAAACCGCGATCAGAACGAAGATGAGCGTCACCGCCGCCGAAACCAGGCCGGCGCCCCAGGCAAGACGGATCTTCTTGCGTATGGCATCTGGCACTTGCGGCGCGACGACAGGCATCAGCACTTCCGCTGTCGGTGGGGCAAAGCGATCGTCAGACATAGTCTTCTTCCTCCCTGTTTGTCGCCTCGACTTTATCGGCCGGGCAATTCCTCGTCCACCAGCGTCATGCGGTCCACGACGCGGCCCGGCACAAGCAGGGCACCGGGCGCGATCACCGCATTGGCGCCGATGCGCGCCCCATCGCCGACGAGCGCACCGAACTTGTCGCAGCCCGTGCCCTGCAGCGAGCCGCCCTTGCCGCTTCGCACGAGGATCTGCTTGTCGGCACGCTCGTTACGGTGGTTGCAGATGATGCTGCCGGCTTCCATGTTGACGCCCGCGCCCAGCACCGAGTCGCCGACGAAGTTGAAGTGCGCGAGCGCCGTGCCCGCGAAGACGAAGGACGATTTCAGCTCGGTGCCCGGCCCGATGGTGCAGCGGGCGTCGACCCAGTTGCCGCCCCGCAGGTAGGCGCCGGCGGCCACGAAACAGTCCGCCCCGAGAATCAGCGGGCCCTTGAGCACCGCGCCCGGCTCGACCCGGGCGCTGCGGTGAACGGCGACTTCGCCCTCGACGGCATAGTCGCCGGCGGGCAGCCCGGCCAGCAACCGGCGCACGATTTCAGGGGCGCGCGGCGGCAGTTCCCAGGGCAGCGAGGCAGCCCATGGCGCCAGGGGTGATTTGGTGAATCCGGCGATGTAGGCGGCGAGTTCGATGGCATGCGTCATGGGGTCGATGCTGCCATCGAACACCTCCCGGGACGCCGCCACCTAAAATGCCCGGTTCCCGTCAGTCAGTCCAGTCAGCCACTCCCGAAAGCGCCCTTCCCGATGTCCGCCCCGCGCAAGCTCTTCGTCACCACCGCCCTGCCGTATGCCAACGGCAAGTTCCATATCGGCCACATGATGGAGTACATCCAGGCCGACATCTGGGTGCGGAACCAGCGAATGAATGGCGCCGACGTCAACTTCGTCTGCGCCGACGACGCGCACGGCGCGGCCATCACCATCGCGGCCGACAAGGCCGGCGTGACGCCGCAGGCCTTCGTGGCCGAGATCGCCGCGGGCCGCAAGCCGTATCTCGACGGCTACTACATCTCCTTCGACAACTGGCACTCGACCGACGCGCCCGAGAACCACCAGCTGGCGCAGGACATCTACCGCGACCTGCGCGCCAACGGCCTGATTGCCACCAAGAGCGTCGAACAGTTCTACGACCCCGCCAAGGGCATGTTCCTGGCCGACCGCTTCATCAAGGGCGAGTGCCCCAACTGCCATTCGAAGGACCAGTACGGCGACAACTGCGAGGTGTGCGGCGCCGTGTATGCGCCCACCGAGCTGATCAACCCCTACTCGGCCCTGTCGGGTGCCAAGCCCGAGCTGCGCAGCTCGGAGCACTTCTTCTTCAAGCTCTCGGACCCGCGCTGCGAGGCCTACCTGAAGGAATGGACCGCCGCCGCGGGCCATGTGCAGCCCGAGGTGCAGAACAAGATCCGCGAATGGCTCTACAAGGACGACGAAGGCAAGGGCGGCCTCGGCGACTGGGACATCAGCCGCGACGCGCCCTACTTCGGCATCGAGATTCCCGATGCGCCGGGCAAGTACTTCTACGTGTGGCTCGACGCGCCCGTGGGCTACCTGGCCTCGCTGAAGAACCTGCTCGACAAGCGCTGCATCGAACTCGGCGGCGACGGCATCTCGTACACCGAATACATGGCCGACCCCGACCTGGAGCAGGTGCACTTCATCGGCAAGGACATCATCACCTTCCACACGCTGTTCTGGCCCGCGATGCTGCACTTCAGCGGCCGCAAGGCGCCCGACGCGGTATATGTGCACGGCCACCTCACGGTGAGCGGCGAGAAGATGAGCAAGAGCCGCGGCACCGGCATCGACCCGCTCAAGTACCTGTCGATCGGGCTCGACCCCGAATGGCTGCGCTACTACATCGCCGCCAAGCTCAACGGCCGCAACGAGGACATCGACTTCAACCCCGAAGACTTCGTCGCGCGCGTCAACAGCGACCTCGTGGGCAAGTACATCAACATCGCGAGCCGCGCCGCGGGCTTCATCGGCAAGCGCTTCGACGGCAAGCTGGGCGAGGTGTCGGCCGACGGCGACGCGCTGCTGTTCGCGCTGCGCGATGCGGCCTCGCAGCTGCACACGCTGTACGACGGCCGCGACTACGCCCGCGCGCTGCGCGAGGTGATGGCACTGGCCGACAAGGTGAACGAGTACGTCGACCAGAACAAGCCCTGGGAGCTGGCCAAGAAGGAAGGCGCCGAGGCGCGGCTGCACGACGTGTGCACCGTGTGCATCGAGGCCTTCCGCCTGCTCACGCTGTACCTGAAGCCGGTGCTGCCGGCGCTGGCCGTGAACGTCGAGGCCTTCCTGAAGATCTCGCCGCTGGTCTGGACGGACGCCGCGCAGTCGCTGCCCGCAGGCCACGCCATCGGCGAGTACAAGCACCTGATGCAGCGTGCCGACGCCAAGCTGGTCGACAAGCTGTTCGACGCGCCCGAGCCCGCACCGGCCGCCGCCGTGGCAGAAGAATCGCTGCCGGGCGGTGAAGCCATCGCGCCCACCATCACCATCGACGACTTCGCGAAGATCGACCTGCGCATCGCGAAGATCGTGGCCTGCGAGAAGGTCGAAGGCTCGACCAAGCTGCTGCGCCTGACGCTCGACGCCGGTGAAGGAAAAACCCGCAACGTGTTCAGCGGCATCGCCTCGGCCTACCAGCCCGAACAGCTCGTGGGCAAGCTCACGGTGCTGGTCGCGAACCTTGCGCCGCGCAAGATGAAATTCGGCGTCAGCGAAGGCATGGTGCTGGCTGCGAGCCATGGCGACGAAAAGACCAACCCAGGCATCCACGTGCTCGAACCCTGGCCGGGCGCAACGCCGGGCATGCGGGTTCGCTGACCGGCACGACAGGACACGAAAAGCAAGGACCACCTCATGACCACGCTGTATCGCGCCCTTCTGCTGCTGTCGCTCTCGGCCCTGCTGAGCGGATGCGCTGTGGTGTCGGTGGCGAGCACTGCCGTGAGCGTGGGCGCCGGCGCTGTCGGGCTGGCGGCCGACGCGGCCATCGGCACCGCGCGCATCACCGGCAAGGCCGTGGGCGCGGCGGCCGATGCGGTGATTCCCGACAGCCAGTAAGCAAGCAGGCAAGTAGGAACTCAGTCCGCCAGGCCCAGCCGGGCCACATGCGGCGGCGTGTGCGACGCCTTCTCCTTGCGCACGAACGCGGACCTCAGCCCCGCGTGCGGCTCGCGGGCGTCGAAGAAATTGCGGCGCATGTGGGTCAGCTCTTCGTCGCGGTAGCGCTGCAGCGGCTTCGCCGACTCGTCCTGCTCGCGCATCGCCTTCTTCCGCGCGATGCGCTCGGCCAGGTCCTGCGAGGCAGCCAGTTGCGCGGCGAGCCGGAGCACTTCATCGCCCAGTTCCTCCGGCGCGGCCTGCAACACACTCTCTGCCATGCCAAGTTCGACCGCGCGCTTCGCGCTCACCGGCAGCGTCGACTGCGTGAGCCGCAGCGCCTCGCTCTCGCCCACGCGGCGCGGCAGGATGTAGGTCCAGTACTCGGAACCGTAGAGGCCCATCAGCTTGTAGTGCGGATTGAGCACGGCGCCGTCGCGGCACCACACTTCGTCGGCCGCCAGCGCGAGCATCACGCCGCCGGCCGCGGCGTTGCCGCCGAGTGCCGACACGGTGAGGCGGTCGGTGGTGGTGAGCACCGCCTCGACAAGGTCGTTCATCGCGTGGATGTTGGCCCACGACTCCTCGGCAGGGTCGTCGGCCCCCTCGATCACGTTCAGGTGGATGCCGTTCGAGAAAAAGTCGCGCAGGCCGCCGAGCACCAGCACCGAGGTCGGACGGGTGCAGGCGAAGCGGTAGGCCTCCAGCAGCCGGCGGCACTGCGCGGTGCTCATCGCACCGCCTGGAAATGAGAAGTTCAGCACGCCGACCGCGCCATGCTCGCTGTAGCGGATGTCGGACCAGGTGCGGCGTCCGGCCGGCAACTGCAGCGGCGCCGGCACCTCCGGCACTTCGAAGGGCAGCAGCTCGCCGAGCGCCTGCACGGCCGGCAGCTTGTAGCTGGGCAGCCGTGAGCCGGGCTCGCGCCAGGGCCGCAGTTGCGCGATCCACACCGCGCCGTCGACAGTGGCTCGGCAGATGGCACCGGCGCGGGTGGCGATCAGTTCGCCGGGCTTGTTGCCGCGCAGTTCGTCTTCGGGATGGCCGCCGTGCAGGTACCACTGCACGCCCAGCAGTTCGTCTAGCACGCCGGGCTGCGAATCGGCCGCACGCAACTGGCGCAACACAAACTCGGTCGTGTCGGCCGCCCAGTCGATGCGGCGCTGCGCCTGCTTCATGAAAGGCCGCCAGCCGGCGGCCAGGGCGGCGGCCTTCTGCTTGCGGGGCTTGTGCTTGCCCGATGCGAAGCGTTCCACCGCGAGCAGCACCGCGTCGAGCGCGGCGTCGGCCACCTCGCCGCGGTAGAGGTCGCTCTTGCCGGCCAGCGGCGGCACCTTCAGCGGCGACCAGGCCCAGACATCGCCCGCATCCATCTCGGCCACGGCCTCGAGCACGGTGACGCCCCAGCTTTCGACGCCGCCCTGCAGCGTCCAGTCGAGCGACGAGGGCCCCCGGTCGCCCGGCGGGCCGGGATGCACGATCAGGCAGGTGTGGGCGCTCCAGATGTCCTGGGGAATGGCGCTGGTCAGCATCGGCGCCACGATGAGTTGGGGCGAATGCAGCCGCACGGCTTCGCGCAGGGCCTCGTCATTGCCGAGGGCCAGCTCCACCCCGACGGTGTGGCCGCGGTCCTGGAGTTCAGCGAGAACCCGTTGCGTCAGGCTGTTGAACGCGCTTGCGACAAGCAGGATGTGCATCGGACGGGCCTCGGTAATTTCGGTGACGAAATGTCAATGAATGTCAAAAATGTATCGGGATCCTTTGTTCCGGATAAGTTGAGCGAAAGTTCGCATCGGCATGACTCACCCGTCCGCAGCCCGCTGCACGGCCGGGGGGCAGTCCACAATGAACGACCCATGCACTCTCCGCTGAATCTCACCCGCTTCCGCCCACGCCTGATGGACGCGCTCGCGGGGTACGACCGCGAGCGCTTCTTCAAGGACCTGGGCGCGGGCGCCACGGTCGGCATCGTCGCGCTGCCGCTGGCCATGGCCTTTGCCATCGCCTCGGGGCTCAAGCCCGAGGCGGGCATCTGGACGGCGATCATCGCGGGCTTCCTGATCTCGCTGCTGGGTGGCTCGGCGGTGCAGATCGGCGGGCCGGCGGGAGCGTTCATCGTGATCGTCTACGGCATCGTCGAGCGCTACGGGGTGGCCAACCTGCTGATTGCCACCGCCTGCGCGGGCGTGCTGCTGTTCATGGCGGGGCTGTTCGGGCTGGGGCGGCTGGTGCGCTTCGTGCCGCTGTCGATCGTGGTGGGCTTCACCAACGGCATCGCGGTGCTGATCCTGCTGTCGCAGCTCAAAGACCTGCTCGGGCTGACTGTGGCGAAGATGCCGGCCGACGTGTTCTCGCAGCTGCACGCGATGGCGCTGCAGATCGGCACTTTCAATCCCTACGCCTTCGGGCTCGGCATCGCCTGCGTGGCAGGGCTGCTGCTGTGGCCGCTGCTGCTGCGCAGCGACTCGAAGGTGGGCACCGCGGTGCTGCGCGTTGCTGGCCGCGTGGCGCGCACGCGTGCCGTGCAGGTGGGCGCGCGCATGCCGGGGCCCATCGTGGCGCTGGTCACGCTCACGCTGGTGTCATGGGGCTTCGAGCTGCCGGTGGAAACCATCGGCACGCGCTTCGGCGGCATTCCTGAAGGCGTGCCGGCTTTTGCGCTGCCCGATTTCTCGTGGGAGACGGTGAAGCAGCTCGTGACGCCGACGCTGACCATCGCGCTGCTCGGCGCCATCGAGTCGCTGCTGTGCGCGCGCGTGTCCGACCAGCTCAGCGGCCAGCCGCGCCACGACCCCAACCAGGAGCTGATGGCACAAGGCATCGCGAACATCGTCACACCCTTCTTCGGCGGCATGCCGGCCACCGGCACCATCGCGCGCACGGTCACCAACATTCGTTCGGGCGGCACCTCGCCGATCGCGGGCATCGTGCATGCGATCACGCTGCTGGCGGTGGTGCTGCTGGCTGCGCCGCTGGCGCGCCACGTGCCGCTCGCGGTGCTGGCGGGCATTCTGGTGTTCGTGGGCCTGAACATGGGCGAGTGGCGCGAGTTCACGCCCACGCAGCTGCGGCATTTCAGCCGGCACTACCGGCTGCTGATGCTGGGCACCTTCTTCCTCACGGTGGTGTTCGACCTGACGGTGGCGGTGCAGGTGGGCATCGTGTTGGCCTGCGCCCTCTTCATCCGGCGCATGAACGGACTGTTCAGCGTCGAACTGGTGACGCTGCAGCCGCCGGTGCTTACCTACAGCCTCTACGGCGCGCTGTTCTTCGGCGCGGCGGCCAAGCTCGACGAGGCGGTGAACGCCGCCGAGCGCGCGCCGCGCGGCATGACGGTGGTGCTGGACGCCACGCACCTCATCTACCTCGACGCCACCGGTGTCGATGCACTGCGGCAGTTGCACAGGGCGGTGCTGGCGCGCGACGGGTTGTTGCGCATCGAGTCGCTGCAGCCGCAACCGCTCGAGGTGCTGGTGCGTTCGGGCTTTGCCGAGGAATTGACGACGGGCCAGCCCGGCGCGTCGCACGGCGCGTAGCCGCCAGGGAAGCTACGGCGCTTCGGTGCCCCGGTCAGGCGAGGAGCCGCTGCGCACCACGCGCTGGTCGTCGTTCAGCGTGGCGGCGAAGACCATGGCCGAGTTCGGCGGTTGCACCCAGCGCCATTCCCATTCGGTCTCGCGCTTGAGCGCATAGGGCGTGACCTTGGCGGGCTTGCCCAGCATCTTGCGCAGGTCTTCCATCATCATGCCGGGCTGCACTTTGGCGAAGTTCTCGGGCGTGAGCACCTGGCGCAGCGCGCTCATCTTGCCGTCGGCACCGATGGTGATCATGTAGTTCTTCTGGCCCGCCGGCTGGCGGTTGTACTCGAACACGCGACCGCCGCCCGGGGCGTCCCAGACGTTCTCGGGCTGGCCGAAACGGGCGCGTACGTCGGCCTCTGTGGACACGCCTTCTTCAAGCTCGGAGATGTTCTTCGAGTCGCATCCCACGAGAGCCATCACCGCCGCTAGAAACCCTGTTGCCATGCCGATCTGCCATCCTCGCCGTTGCTTCATGCCGTCCCCGGTAAAATTCGCGTCATAAAGGTCCAGTCTATGTCCATCTTCCGCCGCCCCCACTACACCTCCGAGATCACGAACTTCATCGAGGAGATGAAGGAAAAGAAGCCAACGCTGGAAGCCGAGCAGCGCGCCGGCCGCGCCCTCCTCTGGGACAAGCACCTCGACCGCAGCCTGCTCGAGGAGTACAGCGAAGCCCGCATTCCGATGCAGCCGTACGTCTACCAGACCCAGGCCAAGTAATTCCCCAATGCCGATTTGGCAGCACGCGCCCGTCCGCATTGCGCTGGTCGCTATTGAAACGATAGCAACAGCCCGATGAAGAGCGACGAGGACAACGGCACGCTGGTGGTCGACATGCCCGACGTGGTCGACCAGGTCGCGCTCGCGAGGCTCTATGGCGAGCCGCTGTTCGCGATGCCGAAGGACCTGTACATCCCGCCCGAGGCGCTGCAGGTGTTCCTGGAGGCCTTCGAAGGCCCGCTGGACTTGCTGCTCTACCTGATCCGCAAGCAGAACTTCAACATCCTCGACATCCCGATGGCGGGGCTCACGCGGCAGTACCTGAGCTACGTCGACGAGATTCGCCAGACCAACCTCGAACTCGCGGCCGAGTACCTGCTGATGGCCGCGATGCTGATCGAGATCAAGTCGCGCATGCTGCTGCCGCCCAAGAAGGTGGCCGACGGCGAAGAGGCTGAAGACCCGCGCGCCGAGCTCGTGCGCCGGCTGCTCGAATACGAGCAGACCAAGCTGCAGGCCGCCGCCCTCAGCGCCACGCCCACGTACGGCCGCGACTTCTGGAAGGCGCAGGTCTACATCGAGCAGTCGCTGAAGCCGCGCTTTCCCGACGTGGACGTGGTCGAGCTGCGCGACGCGTGGGCCGACATCATGAAGCGCGCCAAGCTCGTGCAGCACCACAAGATCTCCCGTGAAGAGCTCAACGTGCGCGAGCACATGAGCATCGTGCTGCGCCACCTGCAGGGACAGCGCTTCGTCGAATTCGAGAAGCTGTTCGACGTGTCGCGCGGTACGCCCGTGCTGATCGTCACCTTCATCGCGATGCTGGAGCTCGCGAAGGAAACGCTGATCGAAATCACGCAGGCGGAAGCCTTCGCCCCTATCTACGTCAGATTGGCTTATTCGCCAGCCTGATCCAACCGGTCCCCATACCCAGTGACTTCCGTCGTGCGCGACTTCGACGTTCTCATCGTCGGCAGCGGCCTGGCCGGCCTCTCGGCCGCGCTGCACCTGGCGCCCACGCACCGCGTGGCCGTGCTGACCAAGCGCGCGCTGAACGACGGCTCCAGCGCATGGGCGCAAGGCGGCATTGCGGCCGTGCTGGCGGCGGGCGACAGCTTCGACGCACACGTGGAAGACACGCTGGTGGCCGGCGCCGGCCTGTGCGACCCCGAGGCTACGCGCTTCGTGGTCGAGCATGCGCCCGAGGCCATCAGCTGGCTGCGCGAGCTGGGCGTGCCCTTCTCGGAAGAAGATGGCGGACTGCACCTGACGCGCGAAGGCGGCCACAGCCAGCGCCGCATCGTGCACGTGACCGACGCCACCGGCGCGGCCGTGCAGCAGGTGCTGATCGAGCGGGTGCGGCGCACGCTGAACATCACGCTGTTCGAGCACCACACTCTGGTCGACCTGATCACCGGGCCCAAGATCGGGCTCGATGACCCGGCCTGCCTGGGCCTCTACGCGCTCGACGACAAGACCGACGAGGTGCTGGCCTTCCGCGCGCCGCACACCATCCTGGCCACTGGCGGCGCGGGCAAGGTGTACCTGTACACCACCAACCCCGACACCGCCACCGGCGACGGCATTGCCGCCGCGTGGCGCGCGGGCTGCCGGGTGTCGAACATGGAGTTCATCCAGTTCCACCCGACCTGCCTGTATCACCCGCACGCCAAGTCTTTCCTGATCAGCGAGGCGGTGCGCGGCGAAGGCGGGCTGCTGAAGCTGCCCGAATCGGCGGGAGGCACCCGCTTCATGCCGAAGCACGACGAGCGTGCAGAACTCGCGCCGCGCGACGTGGTGGCCCGTGCGATCGACTTCGAGATGAAGAAGCACGGCCTCGACTGCGTGCACCTCGACATTTCGCACCAGCCGGCAGCGTTCCTGAAGGAACACTTCCCCAACATCCTGGCGCGCTGCCTGGAGCTGGGCATCGACATCACGCGCGAGCCCATTCCGGTGGTGCCGGCCGCGCACTACACCTGCGGCGGCGTGCTCAGCGACCTGAGCGGGCGCACCGACATCCCGGGCCTCTACGCCATCGGCGAGACCGCCTGCACCGGCCTGCACGGCGCCAACCGGCTCGCCAGCAACTCGCTGGTCGAGTGCATGGTGTTCGCGCGCGCGGCTGCCGGCGCTATCGCCGCCGCGCCGGCACGCGAGCGCGCCGAGCTGCCCGCCTGGGACGACAGCCGCGTCACCGACGCCGACGAAGCCGTGGTCATCTCGCACAACTGGGACGAGCTGCGCCGCTTCATGTGGGACTACGTCGGCATCGTGCGCACCAACAAGCGCCTGGAGCGCGCGAGCCACCGCATCGCGCTGCTGCAGGCCGAGATCCAGGAGTTCTATGCGAACTTCCACGTCACGCGCGACCTGCTCGAACTGCGCAACCTGGTGCAGGTGGCCGAGCTGATCGTTCGTTCCGCGCAGGCCCGCCACGAGAGCCGCGGCCTGCATTTCAGCCGCGACTATCCTTCGCTCGCCGAGCCCACCGCACCCACGGTGCTGGTGCCGCCGGACGACCGATAGCCCCACCCGCTTCGTTTTCTTCACTCAAGGATGCCCGGCCACCGACGCCCGCAGGGAGAAACCCAACCATGTCGAACACCACGCCCCCAATCACCGACACGCCGCCCGCTTCGCCCTACGGCACGCTGCCGCCGGCCTCCCCGCCTGCCTCGCGCAAGCCCGTGAGCCTGCCGCGCCTGGCCGACATGCACGCGCGCGGCGAGAAGATCGCCATGCTCACGGCCTACGACGCCACCTTCGCGGCCATGGCCGACGCCGCGGGCATCGACTGCCTGCTGGTCGGCGATTCGCTCGGCATGGTCTGCCAGGGCCTGAACAGCACGGTGGGCGTGAGCCTGGACACCATGCGCTATCACACCGACAGCGTCTCGCGCGGCCTGCGCCGCGTGCAAGGCACGACCTGGCTGATTGCCGACCTGCCCTTCGGCAGCTACCAGGAATCGCGCGAACAGGCGCTGCGCAGCGCCACGGTGCTGATGCAGGCCGGCGCGCACATGGTCAAGCTCGAGGGCGGCGGCTGGACCACCGAGACCGTGCGCTTCCTGGTCGAGCGCGGCATCCCGGTGTGCGCCCACCTCGGCTTGACGCCGCAGACGGTGCATGCACTGGGCGGCTACCGCGTGCAGGGCAAGGGCGACGCCGCCGGTGCGCTGCTGAAGCAGCAGGCCCACGCGCTGCAGGACGCGGGCGCCGCCATGCTGGTGCTCGAGATGGTGCCGGCCGCGCTGGCCGCCGAACTCACGGCCGAGCTGAAGCACTGCGCCACCATCGGCATCGGCGCCGGCAAAGCCACCGCTGGGCAGGTGCTGGTGTTGCACGACATGCTTGGCATCAACCTCGGGAAGATGCCGAAGTTTGTGCGCAACTTCATGGCCGACGCGCCGGGCGTGCTGCCCGCCCTCAAGGCCTACGTGCAGGCCGTCAAGGACGGCAGCTTCCCCGACGACCGACTTCACGCCTGGTAAGGAAGGAAACCTCTCATGTACATCGCACACACCATCGCCGAACTTCGCGACCACCTGGCCGCCTTCAAGCGCCCCGCCTTCGTCCCCACCATGGGCAACCTGCACGACGGCCACCTGGCCCTGGTGAAGCAGGCCAAGCCGCTGGGCGACGTGACGGTGGCGAGCATCTTCGTCAACCGCCTGCAGTTCCTGCCGCACGAAGACTTCGACACCTACCCGCGCACCTGGGACAGTGACTGCGAGAAGCTGCGCGCAGCCGGCTGCGACGTGCTGTTCGCGCCGGATGAGAAAGCGCTCTACCCCGAGCCGCAGACGTGCAAGGTGCACCCTGACCCGGCGCTGGCCGACATCCTCGAAGGGCACTTCCGCCCCGGCTTCTTCATCGGCGTGTGCACGGTGGTGATGAAGCTCTTTCAGTGCGTGCAGCCGCGCGTGGCGGTGTTCGGCAAGAAGGACTACCAGCAGCTGATGATGATCCGCCACATGGTGCGGCAATTCGCGCTGCCCATCGAGATCGTGGGTAGCGAGACTTTCCGCGCCGACGACGGCCTCGCGCTGTCGTCGCGCAACGGCTACCTGAGCGAGAGCGAACGCGCCGTGGCGGTGCAGCTGTCGAAGGCGCTGAAGGCGATGGCCGAGGCGGTGCGCTCGGGCGATCGCGACCTGGCCGCGATCGAAGCGCGGGCCATGCAGACGCTGACCGAGCGCGGCTGGCAGCCGGACTATCTCGTGCTGCGGCGCCGTGCCGACCTGCAGGCACCGGCCGCGGGTGAACCACTCGTGGCGCTGGCCGCGGCGCGCCTGGGCAGCACGCGGCTGATCGACAACCTCGAGATCGACTCCCCTGCGCCATGACTTACAGCGTCAAGGAAATCTTCTACACCCTGCAAGGCGAAGGCGGCCAGGCGGGCATGCCGGCCGTGTTCTGTCGCTTTGCAGGCTGCAACCTCTGGACGGGCCGCGAGGAAGATCGAGCCTCCGCCGTCTGCCGTTTCTGCGACACCGATTTCGTAGGCACTGACGGCACGCTGGGTGGCAAGTTCAAGACCGCCGACCTGCTCGCCGACACCATCGCCGCGCAATGGCCCGCCACCGATGCCGACCACCGGCTCGTGGTGCTGACCGGCGGCGAGCCGCTGCTGCAGGTGGACGCGGCGCTGGTCGACGCGCTGCACGCGCGGCAATTCCGCATCGCGGTCGAGAGCAACGGCACAGTCGAGGCGCCCGAAGGCATCGACTGGCTGTGCATCAGCCCCAAGGCCGGCGCGCCGTGGGTGCAGCAGCGCGGCCAGGAGCTGAAGCTGGTATGGCCACAGACCGAGTTCAACCTCGACACGATGGCGCGCACCGGCGAGTTCACGCACCGCTTCCTGCAGCCGATGGACGGGCCCGACCGGGTCGCGAACACCGAGCTTTGCATTGCCGAATGCATGAAGCAGCCGGTTTGGCGCCTGAGCGTGCAAACCCACAAGATCACTGGCATCCGCTGAGACGGCGGCCCTTTTCCTCCAGAGTTTCTTTTTTGACGATGCGATTCACCATCAGCCAACGCTTTTTCTTCGACGCCGCTCACACGCTGAAGCGCGAGATCGAAGTCGAAGGCAGCCGCCGTATCCACGGCCACACGTACCACGCGGAGGTGTGGCTTGCGGGCGAGCGCGATCCAGTGACGGGGATGGTGATCGATCTGGGGTTGCTGCGCCGGCGGCTGGAAGAGGTGCGTGAGCAGTTGGACCATCACTTGCTGGACGATGTGCCGGGGCTGCATCCGCCGACGCTGGAGAACCTGTGCGTGTTCATCGCTGATGCGCTGCCCGACCTGCGGCCATCGCTGGCGCGCGTGCGCGTGTGGCGCGAGGCGCTGGGCGACTCCTGCACTGTGGACTTCTAGGTCTTGCTCCCTCTCCCCTTGGGGAGAGGGTTGGGGTGAGGGTTAGCGGCATCAAAGGCCGCGCGATGTTGTGAGGCCCTCGCCCTCACCCTAGCCCTCTCCCGCAAGCGGGAGAGGGAACAACGCTTCAGGCGGCGCCGATGCCAGCGACCAGGCTACCCGGCGCCTGCCCGTTCTTCAGCCCGGCGGTAAACGCCAGCATCCGGTCGATCGGCACCCGCGCCCTCAACCCCAGCACCGGGTCGACGTGAATCTCGCCCGCGCCCGTTTCCAGCGCATTCGCCAGCTCGACCAGCCCGTTCATCGCCATCCATGGGCAATGCGCGCAGCTCTTGCAGGTACCGCCGTTGCCCGCCGTGGGCGCCTCGATGAAGGTCTTGCCGGGGTTCAGCGTGCGCAGCTTGTGCAGCATGCCGCTGTCGGTGGCAACGATGAATTCGCTGGCGTCCATGCGCTGCGCCGCGTTCAGGATGGCCGAGGTGGAGCCCACCGCGTCCGCCAGCGCAATCACGTCAGACGGCGACTCCGGGTGTACCAGCACCTTCGCCTTCGGATGCTCCTTCATGAGCAGTTCGAGCTCCAGCGCCTTGAACTCGTCGTGCACGATGCAGGCGCCGTTCCAGCTGACCATGTCCGCGCCGGTCTGGCGCTGGATGTAGTCGCCCAGGTGGCGGTCGGGGCCCCAGAGAATCTTTTGCCCCGCCGCGTGCAGCGCGTTCACCACGTCGAGCGCGCAGCTGGAGGTGACCAGCCAGTCGGCGCGTGCCTTCACGGCCGCGCTGGTGTTGGCGTAGACGACCACGGTGCGGTCGGGGTGCTGGTCGCAGAAGGCGCTGAACTGTTCGACCGGGCAGCCCAGGTCGAGTGAGCAGTTCGCGTCGAGGTCGGGCATCAGCACGCGCTTTTCGGGCGAGAGGATCTTCGAGGTCTCGCCCATGAAGCGAACGCCCGACACCACCAGCGTCTGCGCGGCGTGGTCGCGGCCGAAGCGCGCCATTTCGAGCGAATCGCTCACGATGCCGCCGGTTTCCTCGGCAAGGTCCTGCAGGTCAGGGTGCACGTAGAAGTGCGACACCATCACCGCGTTGCGCTCGCGCAGCAGGCGGCGAATGCGCTCCTTCAGCGCGATGCGCTCGTCGGGCGAAGGCTCGACCGGCACTCGGGCCCAGGCGTGGCGCGTGTCGCAGACTGCGCCGGCCTTTGCGGCAGGCTGCTCGTAGTCGACGTCGATGACCGGAGACGACATGGGCGGATCAGCTTTCCAGGAAACGCATCGAGTAGTCGATGGCTTTGACATCCTTGGTCAACGCGCCGACCGAAATACGGTCTACACCGGTTTCGGCCAGTGCGCGCAGACCGTCCAGTGTGACGCCACCGGATATCTCCAGCACAGCCTTGCGGTCTTCGCCGGCTTCGTCGTTGATGCGAACGGCCTCGCGCAGCGTGGGCAGGTCCATGTTGTCGAGCAGCACCATGCGCGCGCCGGCTTCCAGCGCTTCGCGCAGCTGGGCCAAGGTTTCGACCTCGACCTCGACGAAAGCGGCTTGCGAGGCCACCGGCGCCACTGCGCGCAGGGCCGCAGCCACGCCACCGGCTGCGGCGATGTGGTTTTCCTTGATGAGCACGGCGTCGTAGAGGCCGATGCGGTGGTTCAGGCCACCGCCGGTGCGCACCGCGTACTTCTGCGCCAGCCGCAGGCCCGGAATGGTCTTGCGGGTGTCGACGATGCGGGCGCGCGTGCCGCGCACGGCGTCGGCGTAGAGGGCGGTCTTGGTGGCGACCGCGCTCAGCAACTGCAGGAAGTTGAGCGAGGTGCGCTCGGCCGTCAGCAGCGCGCGGGCGGCGCCTTCGATTTCGAGCACGGGCTGGTCGGCCGCGCAGCGTTCGCCTTCGGCACAAAGCCAGTGGATGCGCACTTGCGAATCGAGCTGCCGCAAAGTGGCCTCGACCCAGGGTGCGCCGCACACGACGGCGGATTCGCGCGCCAGTACGCGGGCGCGGGCGGTGCGGGCCGGGTCGACCAGCGACGCGGTGAGGTCGCCGTCGGCGACGTCTTCCTGCAATGCGCGGGTGGCATCGGACAGGGCCAGCGCGGCCACGGCCGACGCTGAAAAATCAAAGCGAAGGCTCATGGCTCTTTGTCTCTGCGTTTTTTTATCAAGAGGAATGGCGAGGGGAAGCCGCGGCGCCGGGCGGCACGGATTCCGGCACCGGGTCACGGCCGGTCAGGGCGGCCACCGCATCTTGCGGGCTCACGCGGCCGTCGAGCAAGGCGACCACGCCTTCGGCGATCGGCATCTCGATGCCGAGGCCGCGCGCGCGCTGCACCACGGTGCGGGCGCAGTACACGCCTTCGGCGACATGGCCCAGCGAATCGACAGCCTGCGCCAACGTGCGGCCCTGCGCCAGCAGCAGCCCGACCTTGCGGTTGCGCGACAGGTCGCCGGTGGAGGTCAGCACCAAGTCACCCAGGCCCGAAAGGCCCATGAAGGTTTCGGCGCGGGCGCCCAGCGCGAGGCCGAAGCGCGTCATTTCGGCGAGGCCGCGGGTGATGAGCGCCGCGCGGGCGTTGAGCCCGAGCGCGAGGCCGTCGCACAGGCCGGTGGCGATGGCCAGCACGTTCTTGACGGCGCCGCCCACTTCCACGCCCACGATGTCCTCGTTGGCGTAGACGCGCAGCGCGGGGCCGTGGAAGGCATCGACCAGCGTGTCGCGCACGGCGGCATGCGGGCTGGCGGCCACCAGCGCGGTCGGGCGCCCTTCGGCGACCTCTTGCGCGAAGCTGGGGCCGCTGAGCACGCCCGCTCTCAAATCAGGAGCAACCTGCGCCCAGATTTCGTGGGCGAGCAGGCCGAAGGATGCGGGAGAAGTGTCGAGCGCGGGCTCGACGCCCTTGCACAGCCACGCTACCGCCGCGTTCGTACCGCGCAGTGCGATGAGCTGTTCGCGCAGGGCGGCCATGGGGGTGGCCACGATGACGAGGTCGGCACCGGCCTGCGCCTGGCCGATGTCGCCCGCGCGCACGGCAAGCGAGGCCGGCAGTGCCAGCCCGGGCAGGTAGCGGGTGTTTTCGCGCGCGGCCGACATGGCGTCGGCCTGGGCGGAATCGCGCGCCCAGAGCGTGACCTCGTGGCGAGCCGCCGCGTTGACAGCGACTGCCGTGCCCCAGGCACCGGCGCCATGAACGCAGATCTTCATCGGCGTTGGCGACATCGAGGGCGTTGGGCGCTGTTTACTGCGCCAGGGTCGGCGCAGCCTGGCCGGCGGCCTGCGCCTGCTGCTGCTCGTACATCGCCTGGAAGTTGATTTCGGCCAGGTGCACGGGCGGGAAGCCGCCGCGCTGGATCACGTCGGCCACGTTGCCGCGCAGGTACGGGTAGACGATCTGCGGGCAGGCGATGCCCAGGATGGCGCCCATCTGCTCTTCCGGCAGGTGGCGGATTTCGAAGATGCCGGCCTGCTTGGCTTCGACCAGGAACACGGTCTTGTCGCCGATCTTGGTCTGCACGGTGGCCGACACGGTGATCTCGAAGATGCCGTCGGTCACGGGCTGGGCGTCCACGCCGAGCTGGATGTCGACGGTGGGCTGCTCCTGCTCCAGCAGGATCGCGGGCGAATTGGGTTGTTCGAGCGACAGGTCCTTGAGGTAGACGCGCTGGATCTGGAAAACGGGATCTTGGGCTTGCTGGTCGGCCATGGCTGAACTTTCGAGGATCAAAACAATGCCCGCCGGGGAGAGGTTCCCGCAGCGGGCTGCAGATGGATGAGCGGACGATTATCGCCCGGCGACCGCGCCACTTCCGTGACGCCGGTTGCTTTGTGTTTCAGGCGCCCTGCAGGAGCGGAACGAGGCCGCCGCGGCTGTCGAGGGCCATCAGGTCGTCGCAGCCACCCACGTGGGTGTCGCCGATGAAGATCTGCGGCACCGTGCGGCGCTGGGTGACTTCCATCATGGTGTTGCGGGCCTGGGGGTCGGTGTCGATGCGGATCTCTTCGATCTGCTCGACGCCCTTGGACTTCAGGATTTGCTTCGCACGCGTGCAGTAGGGGCAAACGGCGGTGGTGTACATCTTGACTGCTTGCATACGCTCTATCTCGGGGAGATTTCAGGCCTTTTCAACGGGCAGGTTAGCGTCTTTCCAGGCTTTCAGCCCGCCGGCCACGGCTTGGGCCTGCTCGTAGCCCAGCTTCTTGGCCATGGCCACGGCGCGCTGAGCGCGGGCGCCAGTGGCGCACACCAGCAGCAGCGGCACGGTCTTGTTCTTGACCGCGCCGGCGAGCTTTTCCTCGAGCTGGTTCAGGGGAATGTTCTTGGCGCCGATCATGTGGCCGGTGGCGAATTCTTCCGCCTCGCGCACGTCGACAAGCACCGCGCGCTCGCGGTTGATGAGCTGCACGGCACCCTGCGCCGTGAGCGTTCCGCCGCCCGCCCCCCGCACCAGCGGCCAGGCCAGCATGGCTCCCGAGCTGAGCGCGATCAGGATCAGCATCCAGTTCGCGGTGACGAATTCGATCAATTTCACGGGGGTTCCTTGAATGGCAAACCGGGGATTTTAGAATGCGAGGTTTCGCAAGCGCAGCCAAAGGCCTCCCACATGCACAAACTGGTATTGATCCGTCACGGCGAATCCACCTGGAATCTAGAAAACCGCTTCACCGGATGGACCGACGTCGACCTGACCGAGACCGGCGTGGAGCAGGCCAAGCAGGCCGGCCGGCTGCTCAAGGCCGAAGGCTACGACTTCGACGTTGCCTACACGAGCGTGCTCAAGCGCGCCACCCGCACCCTGTGGCACACGCTCGACGAACTCGACCGCACCTGGCTGCCCGTGGTCCATTCCTGGCGCCTGAACGAGCGCCATTACGGCGGCCTGCAAGGCCTGAACAAGGCCGAAACCGCCAAGAAGTACGGCGACGAGCAGGTGCTGGTCTGGCGCCGCAGCTATGGCACCCCGCCCCCGCCCCTGGAAGCCGATGACCCGCGCAGCGAGCGCAGCGACGTGCGATACGCCAAGCTGGCGCCTGAACAGATTCCGCTGACCGAGTGCCTGAAAGACACGGTGGCGCGCGTGCTGCCCTTCTGGAACGAGTCGATGGCGCCTGCCATCCGCACCGGGCGCCGCCTGGTCGTGGCGGCCCACGGCAATTCGATCCGGGCGCTGGTGAAGTACCTCGACGGCATCTCCGACGACGCCATCGTCGGCCTGAACATCCCGAACGGCATTCCGCTGGTCTACGAGCTCGACGACGACCTCAAGCCCCTGCGCCACTACTATCTAGGCGATGCCGCAGCCGCCGAAAAGGCAGCCGCAGCGGTGGCATCGCAAGGTAAGGGCTGAAAAGACGGTAAAGACCGCCCTGAATGCCCCTGCCCGGCGCTCCATCCGTGGAACCCCGGCAAACAAATTGCTTCCAAGCTGTGTATATTGATTCGACAGCCGCCGACAAGGACAACCACTCATGATGGGCCAGAAACTGAAGATCACCGGCTGGGTCGCCGCCGGCGCCGTAGCAGGCGTCCTGACCACCGTCTCGTTGCAGACAGTCGCACGCGGTTCGCTTGCGCCACTGCCGCTCGAGGAATTGCAGCAGCTCGCTGCCGTCTTCGGCATGGTCAAGAGCGACTACGTCGAGCCGGTCGACGAGAAAAAGCTCATCTCCGACGCCATTTCGGGCATGGTTGCCGGGCTCGACCCGCATTCCCAGTACTTCGACAAGAAATCCTTCAAGGAATTCAGGGAAGGCACCACCGGCCGTTTCGTCGGCGTGGGCATCGAGATTTCGCAGGAAGACGGCCTGATCAAGGTTGTCTCGCCCATCGAAGGCTCCCCGGCTTTCCGCGCCGGCCTGAAGCCCAATGACCTGATCACCAAGATCGACGACACCGCCGTGCGCGGCCTGTCGCTGAACGAGGCGGTCAAGCGCATGCGCGGCGAAGCCAACACCAAGGTGCTGCTGACCATCTTCCGCAAGGACGAAAGCCGCACCTTCCCGGTGACGATCACGCGCGAAGAGATCCGCACGCAGTCGGTCCGCGGCAAGATGATGGAGCCCGGCTACGGCTGGATCCGCCTGTCGCAGTTCCAGGAACGCACCGTCGACGACTTCGTCAAGAAGATCGACGACCTGTACAAGGAAGACCCGAACCTCAAGGGCCTGGTGCTCGACCTGCGCAACGACCCGGGCGGTCTGCTCGACGCGGCTGTGGCAGTGTCGTCGGCCTTCCTGCCCGAGAACGTCACGGTGGTCACCACCGACGGCCAGCTGGCCGAAAGCAAGTCGGTCTACAAGGCGGCGCCGGAGTTCTATCAGCGCCGTTCGGGCAGCGACCCGCTACGCAGCCTGCCGGCCGCGCTCAAGAGCGTGCCGCTGGTGGTGCTGGTGAACGAAGGCTCGGCCTCGGCCAGCGAAATCGTGGCCGGCGCGCTGCAAGACCACAAGCGCGCGACCATCATGGGCAGCCAGACCTTCGGCAAGGGCTCGGTGCAGACAGTGCGCCCGCTCGGCCCGGACACCGGCCTGAAGATCACCACGGCGCGCTACTACACGCCGAGCGGCACCTCAATCCAGGCCAAGGGCATCGTGCCCAACGTGCTGATCGACGAAAGTGCCGAAGGCAGCCCGTTTGCCGCCCTGCGCATGCGCGAGGCCGACCTCGAAAAGCACTTGGCCAGCGGTCAGGGCCCCGAAGTCAAGGATCCGGAACGCGAAAAGGCCCGCGACGAAGCCCGCAAGCGCCTCGAGGAAGAAGCCAAGAAGCCGCCGCAGGACCGCAAGGTGCCCGAGTTCGGCACCGACAAGGACTTCCCGCTGGTGCAGGCGCTCAATCGCCTGAAGGGCCAGCCGGTGCTGGTCAGCAAGACGCAGGTCATCGTCGACAACAAGGAAGAGAAGAAAGAGAACTGAGAGCCGGTGGCGCATGGAAGATAGCCAGCTGCTGCGCTATTCGCGCCACATCCTCCTGGAGGAATTCGGCATCGACGGGCAGGAGCGCGTCAGTGCCGGACGGGTTCTCGTCATAGGCGCCGGCGGACTGGGTTCGCCGGTGGCCTTGTACCTTGCGGCAGCGGGGGTCGGCCACATCGTGCTGGTCGACGACGACGAGGTCGATCTCACCAATCTCCAGCGCCAGGTCGCCCACACCCACGCGCGTGTGGGCCTCGCCAAGGTCGAATCCGCCGCGCAGGCCATGCGCGACATCAACCCCGACATCGCCATCGAAACCCACGCCCTGCGCGCCGACGAGGCGCTGCTGTCGCGCCTGGTCGCACAGGCCGACGTGGTGGTCGACTGCTGCGACAACTTCGCCACCCGGCAGGCCGTCAACCGCGCCTGCGTGGCCCACGGCAAGCCGCTGGTGGCGGGCGCGGCGATCCGTTTCGATGGCCAGCTGAGCGTTTACGACACGCGCGACGCCGCCTCGCCCTGCTATGCCTGCCTGTTCCCGCCCGATGCGGATTTCGAGGAAACGCGCTGTGCAGTGCTCGGAGTGTTCGGCCCCGTGGTCGGAACCATCGGCACGCTGCAGGCCAGCGAGGCGTTGAAGCTGCTTGCCGGCATCGGCCCGTCGCTGGCGGGCAAGCTGTTGATGTTCGACGGGCGCAGCACCTCTTTCGACACGCTGCGCGTGGCGCGCGACCCGCACTGCAGCGTCTGCGCGCAGCGCCCCGCCCTTCCCCTCTAAGGCTGCTTTGCCCCTTTTGCGCGGGCAGCGCCGTTGGCCGCCGCCCCGGCCGTGGGCTTGTTGGCCTGCGCCAGCACGCCCTTGCAATCGGAATCCACGCCCGGACCGGGCTCGATGGTCGCGGCCAGCGCCAGCAGCGGATTGATGGCGCCCAGCGCCAGCGCAGCCAGCCCGCGCCCCGCCAGGGGAACGACCTCCACGCCACCCTTCGGATCGCCGAGGGTGCCGCTCACCACCAATGGCGTACGGATCGACAGGATGCTCTTGCTCTTGGGCTCCGGACGGACCACGAAGTCGAGCCCCTCGGTCGCGAGGTTGACCTGGCCTGTGGCGATGAACACGGCGTTGGTCGTGTCCACCACCAGCGTGCGCCCGGTCATCAGCCCCTTGTTCACGTCGAAGGCCAGGGCCGCGCAGCGCAGCTCGACGTTGCGATCGCCGCGCAGCAGGAACTTGATGATGTCGCCGCCCACCAGCGTCGCGAACACCGGCAACAGGTTGCCGAACTGGCCACGCCCCGAAATGACCGCCACGTCGCCCGACGCGCCCCCCAGCCAGTTGGCCACGCTGTTGCCGGAACCCGAGAGGTTGATGCGCCCGTCCAGTCGCCCCACGCTGTTGCCCGTGGTTTCGAGCTTGGGGAACAGGCGGGCGAGCTGCATCGCCCGCACGTCGAGCGAGGCGCGGATGTCCGCCGGGTTCTTCGATGCGTCGATGCGGATCGCACCGCCCAGCTTGCCTCCGGCCACGCCCAGATCGAGCGGGTCGAGCGTGAGCACGCCATCGGCCAGCTTGACCTGCACGCTGCCGCGATCGAGCGGGATGTCGCGCACATTCTGGATGCGGTCTGCCGTGTATTTCACGTCGGCATTCATCGCGCGCAGGCGCTCGAAGTCGAGCGGCGCCGTGGGCAGCACCTTGCCGCCCGGACGCTTGACCTGGGTGATGGTGGGCGGCGGGGCTACGCCTTCCACGGTGCTGGCGGTGCGCGCCGTGGGCGGCAGGCCGATCAGCGGGCCGAGGTCGTCCATGTCCATCACGCGCGAGCGCAGGTCGCCCGCCAGATGCGGAAGCTGGCCGGCCTGGTCGAAGCGCATGTCGCCGGCGATGTCGGACAGGCCCAGCCTGCCCTTGAGGCCAGTGGCTGCCCACAGCTTGCCGCGCTTGCCCAGGTTGCCGCTCAGGGCATAGGGCGAGGTCTGCGGCAGCGCGATGCCCAGCAACGGGAACAGGGCGCCCAGCGTCTGGCCCTTGATCTCGAACTTTGCGTCGATGCCGTCGAGCCCCGACAGCTCGGCCACGGTGCCGGCGGCCTTCAGCTGTGTCTGGCCGGCGGCCGCGTTGATCTCCATCGGAAACGGCGGCGCACCCGCGGCGTTGATCTGCAGCACGTTGCCGGTGCGTCCGCTGGCGGTCAGCGGCTGCCCCTTGTAGCGGCCCTTGATGCGGTAATTGAGCGGCATCTCGCCGCGGCTGCTGTCGTAGCTCAGGTCGGCGTGCAGGTCGACTCCCAGGTGCTTGGCCAGGAAGTCGACCGCGCCGGTGTCGACCTGCATCAGGCCAATGCTGGGCACGGTGCCGCCATCGGAGGTGTCCTTGCCGAGCGCCCAGGTGCGGCGCCCGTCCGCCTCCATCTGCAGGCCCAGCGTGGGCGAGAAGAGCGCGAGCCGCGGAATGACGATCTTGCTGGCGATCAGCGGCCAGATGCGGATGTCGAACTCGGCGCGATCCGCCTTGACCAGGTAGGGATCGCGCGCCCACGAGGGGTTGGCGAACTCGATGCCGTCGAACTTGACCGTGGCCTGCCGCCAGCCAAGGCCCACGTCGAGCCGCCGCGTGATCTCGAACTTGCGCCCGGTCTTCTCGCTGACATAGCGGTTGACCGGCTCGCGCAGCATGTCCCAGGGAAAGAAGGCAAGCCCGATGACCAGCGCCGCGAACAGCAGCACTACGCAAGCCACCAGCTTCTGCCAGAGCGGTCGGTTGCGCAGGATGTTCATTGCGTTCGTTGCCATGGGTCGTTGTAACTCGGATGATCGCGCCGCCCGGGTCGGCGGTGGGCCGCAGAAACCGTGAGGCATTGCCTACGAATGCACTTTGCAGACTTTCGCGACCTTGCGAGGGCACGCGTCGGACCTCGCCTACAAGAGCCACGCGCCGAAGCTTGCATGATCTGCCACCGCAACGCCTCAAAGTCCACACTGGCAGGCATTTGCACCAGAGGGGCGCTGCGGATGCGCCTGCCAACCTCAGAGGAAGCGCGGTTCGGCATGGATTCCAGATTGCAGACCTACGTCGTCGAAGACAACCTCACGATCCGTGAAAACCTCATTGGCACGCTGGAAGAACTCACCTCCACCACGGTCGTCGGCTTCGCCGAAACCGAAAGCGGCGCACGCGCATGGCTGCTCGGCCACGATGGCGAGTGGGATCTCGTCATCGTCGATCTCTTTCTCAAGCAGGGCAGCGGCCTGGGCGTGCTCCAGGCCTGCCAGTCGCGCAAGCCGGTGCAGAAGGTGGTGGTGCTCAGCAACTATGCGACGCCCGACATCCGGCGGCGCTGCGCCGAATTCGGGGTCGACGCGGTGTTCGACAAGTCGAACGAAATCGACGCGCTGGTCGACTTCTGCATCTTGCAGGCCAAGGCCTTGCACCCCTCGCCCGGGGCTCCCGGGGCGGGTTGAGGAAGAAGCCGCGTTGGGCCCCCTCCCCACTCTTTCCGCTCCCTGGCCGATCTCAATCGATCAGCTTGTTCTTCAGCGCGTAGTAGGTGAGGTCGCTGTTGGAGGAGAGGTTCATCTTCTCCATCAGGCGCGTGCGGTAGGTGCTCACGGTCTTCACCGACAGCGACAACGTCTTGGCGATGTCGCCGGCAGTCTCGCCCTTGGCGAGCTTCAGGAACACCTGGAACTCACGCTCCGAGAGCTGCTCGTGCGGCGCGGCGTCGTCCTTGCGGTCGAGCTGGCGGGCCAGCAGTTCAGCCACGGCGGGCGTGATGTAGCGGCGGCCCAGCGAGATGGTGCGGATGGCGTTGACGATCTCGATGGGATCGCACTCCTTGTTGAGGTAGCCGCTCGCGCCCTGGCGGATCAGGTTCATCGCGTAGTGCTCTTCGGGGTATCCGCTCAATATGAGGATGCCCACGTCCGGCGCCTTGGCGCGGATCATGGCGAGCGCGTCGATACCGCTTTGACCGGGCATCGAAAGGTCCATGACCAGAACGTCCAGCTCCGTGGTGCGCACCAGCTCGATGGCCTCGCGGCCGCTGGCTGCTTCACCCGCCACGCGCAGGTCCACGTGCTCGGAGAAGAACTGCCGGAGGCCCGATCGCACGATGGCGTGGTCGTCCACAATTCCGATTTTGATCATCTGTTACTTTCTTCGTTGTGTTGCGGACATGCGGGTCGCAACATACCGGGTCCCTGATTGTTGTCAATTATTCACGAACTTGCGTAGTACGCAGCCTCGAAAGTTTCATGCACTGGTTAGCCCCTCCAAGAATGGCCGTGAGCCTGCTGCTCGCGGCGCTGGCTGCGCTGGCCCTCGTCGGCATCAACGAGGCCGGCTACCGGCAGTCGAGCCGCGCCCTCGCCGACATCGACGAGGCGCAGCAGATGCGGGGCGCGCTCAACCAGATCCTGCAGAACATGCTGGATGCCGAAACCGGCCAGAGAGGCTACCTGCTGACCGGCGAGGCCAACTACCGAAAACCCTATGACGACGCGGTCAAGCAGGTCGACGGCCAGCTCGCGACCCTGCGCCGGCTGTACGCCGGCCGCCCGGCTGAACTCACCCAGCTGGCCGAGCTGTCGAAGCACGTGCTGCGCAAGGTGGCCGAGATGGACATGAGCGTGCGGCTGCGCCAGGACGGCAAGGAAGACGCCTGGAAGTTCGTCATCACGACCGACGTGGGCCGCGAGGAGATGGACTCCATCCGCGCGACGGCGGGCGAGCTGGTGAAGATCAGCAACGTCACCCTGCACCAGAGCCAGGAGCAGGTGCTGCGCTCGCTGCAGCTGGCGCGCATCGGCACCGCCATCGTGGCGCTGGCCGCGCTGTTCGCCTTCTTCCTGTACCTGCGCCAGACGCACGCGCTGCACTCCATCGGCGAGCGCCAGCAGGAGGCCTTGCAGCGCGAGCGCAATGCGCTGGAAGACGAGGTGCGCGAGCGCACCGCCTCGCTGGCCGAGCTGGCCACCCACCTGCAGGACGTGCGCGAGACCGAGCGCGGCTATCTTGCGCGCGAGCTGCACGACGAGCTGGGCTCTCTGCTCACCGCCGCCAAGCTGGACGTGGCGCGGCTGAAGTCGCGGCTGGCGGACTCGCCTGACGCGATCCAGCGGCTGCAGCACCTGACCGACCTGCTCAACAGCGGCATCGCGCTCAAGCGCCGCATCATCGAAGACCTGCGGCCGTCTTCGCTCTCCAACCTGGGGCTGGTCGCCTCGCTGGAAATCCTGGGGCGCGAGTTCGGGGAACGCTCCGGCCTGCAGGTCGAGATGGTGCTGGAGCCGGTGACCATGGACGAGTCGCGCCAGCTCACCATCTATCGCATGGTCCAGGAAAGCCTCACCAACATCAGCAAGTACGCCGAGGCCAGCGAAGCCACCATCGTGCTGAAGAACTACGACAACCACGTCATCGTGGAAGTGGCGGACAACGGCAAGGGCTTCGACACGCAGCGCATGCGCCCGTCGACGCACGGCCTCGCGGGCATGCGGCACCGGGTGGAGGCGGCGCGCGGCAAGCTCACGGTCTCGTCGACGCCGGGCACGGGCACCCGCCTGAGCGCCATGCTCCCCGTCGTCAAGCCGGCCTGAGCCGCCTGCAGGAGCGGCACTTCTGCACATACCGGCGCAGAGCGACTCGGCCATCTCCTACGCACCCCGCCCCTGGCCGCTGACAGGTCGAGGGCATGCCCCCACTTAAGGTTGCACCCATGCCATCCGAAGCCTCTGCGCGAGGCTGCGGATGCGATGGTTTTTCATAACGACGAGGCAAGCCTCGAAGGAGTTCCACATGCTGCATTACGCCGTGGTGTTTCTGGTCATAGCCCTGATCGCGGCCCTGTTCGGGTTCGGCGGCATCGCCGCCAGCGCGGTGGGCATTGCCAAGATCCTTTTCGTGATCTTCGCGATCCTCGCTATTGCGAGCTTCCTTGCCGGCTTGCTACGACGCAAGTAGCGTCGTTACGATCAACAGGCTTGCGCATTTCATTTTTCCGGAAAGGACCTCACATGAACACGACGACCAAGACTCCCTCGCAACTCGCCGACGACGTGCGCCAGACCGCGCGTGAAGCGGTCGAAACCACCCGCGCCTACGCACAGAACGCGGTGAATGCGGCGGGCGAAAAGGTCCGCGACCTGCAACGCGATGCCGAACCGGGCGTCGAGCAGCTGGCAGCCCGCGTGCAGCAAGCCGTTCAGCGCGGCCTGGACGCCGCGTCCACCACCAGCGCGCGTGCACAGCGCCGCATCGAACAGGCCGCCGACGTCACCGGCCGCTACATCTCCGACCAGCCGGTGCGCTCCGTGCTGCTGGCCGCAGCCGCCGGCGCAGCCATCACGGCACTCATCGTGCTGGCCAGCCGCCGCAGCCGGGACGACTATTGATTCGCCGCTGAATTTCCGTCGCTGCACCGGTTCCCGGCACCATGCTTCATCCGATTTTTTCCACGGTGCTCGGGCATCCGGATCTCGTTGCTGAACATCTCGCCAACTACGCCGCCCTCGTCCGCCAGGAATCCGCGCAGGCGGGGCGCGGCCTCGTCGCCCGGCTCGTCGCGGCCTTGCTGGCAGTGGCCAGCGCCACGCTGGCCCTCGGGCTCATAGGCGTGGCCGTGCTGCTCGGCGTGATGCACGGCAGCTTTCACTGGGTGCTGGTGGCCGTGCCGGCCGTGGCGGTGGTGATCGCGGCCATTTGCGCGTGGTATGCGACGCGGCCCGTGCCAGGCTACGGTTTCGACGACCTGCGCTCTCAGCTCGACGCCGACCTGCAGGCCTTGCGCGACACCGGAGCCCGCCATGGCCAGCGCTGAACGTCATCTCCTTACTCCGCAGCAGCGCCTAGCCCTCTCGCGCCGCGCGCTTGTGCGGCAGCTGAACGACGGCGCGGACGCACCCGACAACGACGATCTGGAATATGCGCAGCACGAAACCTCGGCTGCGCCGCCGCATGACCAGCACCCGCGCAACCCGCGAGGAGAAAGAGAAAGAAGAGAAGGAGGAGGAAGAAACAACGTGTGGCTCGGTGTGGGCCGCAGCGTGGTGGAGCGCTGGTGGCGCCGGCATCCCGCGCATGCGGTCGGCCAGCTGGCGCGTCCGCTGCTCGAGCACTACGCGCGCAAGGAGCCGGCCAAGCTGATGGCGGCGGCCGCTGCCACCGGCGCGGTGCTGGTGCTCGTCAGGCCATGGCGACTGTTGTCGGCCACGGCCGTGCTGGCGGCGGTACTGAAGACATCCGACGTGGCTGACCTGGTCAACACGTTGATGCAGAAGACCCCAAGCCCCCCACGAAAGGACCCTCCATGAAAGCCGATGTTTCCTCCAAGACCAACGGACACAAGCACCTGGTGCTCGACCAAGGCGGCCTCGATGCCGCGCGCAAGAGCCTCGACGACGGCGCCGTCACCCCCAGCTACGGCCCCTGGCGCGACGACGTCGTCCAGTTGCTGAACGATGCGCTGGCCACCGAGCTGGTCTGCGTGCTCCGCTACAAGCGCCACTACTTCACCGCCAACGGCGTCGAATCGCCCGCCATCGCCGACGAGTTCCTGGTGCATGCCAACGAAGAGTCGGGCCATGCCGACCGCATTGCCGAGCGCATCGTGCAGCTCGGCGGCGAGCCCGACTTTGCGCCCTCGCACCTGCTGGAGCGCAGCCATGCGGCTTACGACGAGTCGACCGACCTGCAATCGATGGTGCGCGCCAACCTGATCGCGGAGCGCATCGCGGTGGAGTCGTACCGCCAGATGATCGCGCTGATCGGCGACAAGGATCCGACCACGCGCCGCATGCTCGAAGACATCCTCTCGGACGAGGAAGAGCATGCCGACGAGCTGAAGGACTGGCTCGGTCACTGAACTGAACCAATCGGGGGCTGCGTGCCCCGCCCATGAAAAAGCCCGGTTCGACCGGGCTTTTTCATGGGTGGACGAGTAAAGCTCGCCAGGGCGATCGATCAGCCCTTCACTTCGAGCTGGTTGTCCACCGACGTCACGCCCTGCACGCCCTTGGCGATCTCTTCGGCGCGCGCCTTGGCTGCCGCCGTGGGTGCCGGGCCCTTCAGGCTCACCGCGCCGGCCTTGGTGTCGACGTTGATCTTGATCGCGCTCAGGTCCGGATCCTTGGCCAGGCCCGCGGACACGGAAGCCGTGATGGCGGCGTCGTTCACCGTCGCGCTCATCGCCGCGCCGGCATCCTTGGCGGCTTCCTTGGCATTGGCCATGCCTTCCTTCACCTCGGCAGTGGTGCCGGACGACTCAACCTTGGCCGTGGCGTCCTTGACGGCCTGGCCGGTTTTGGCGGCCGCTGTATCGGCGGCCTGCTCGGTCTTTGCCACTGCGCTGTCGAGCTTCTCGCCCGCAGTGCGGTTGTCGGACTTGTCGCAGGCGGCCAGCGTCAGCGCCGCGCCGGCCACGAGCACGGCAAGCCACGCGCGCGAATGCGGCATGGCGATGTGTTGATTCGATTTGTTCATGGGAATCCTCCAGTCACTCACGGAGATGGAAAAGGGCTGCGGGGTGTGCCCGCCGCCCTGTTCGGTCACAACTTGTCGGCGCCCGACTTGATCGCGTCCTTGGCCTTTTCCTTGACGTCGCCGTAGGTCTTCTGCACCTTGCCGGCAGCCTGGTCGGCAATGCCCTCGCCCTCGAGCTTTTCGTTACCGACGACCTTGCCGGCGGCTTCCTTCAGCTTGCCCTTGGCTTCCTCGACGCGGCCTGCCACTTGGTCCTTGTTCATGTCGCTTCCTTCCTGTTCGGGTAGTGAAATCCGTGGGCCGAAATGACCCACTGATTTCAATCTAGGCCCCGGCCGGTGACGGCGAATGCCGACGGAAGCCCGAAGCGGTGTAGGACAACAAGGCTCAGGCGCTGACGATCCATCCTTCAAGCGGGTCGAGCCCTTCCGGCAGGCCGTGGCCCAAACCGGGGCTGCCGGCGCGCTGCAGGCCCCAGGCTGCCTGCAGGAGGCACAGCACCGCGTCGATGTCATCTCCGCGGGCATCGGCCAGCAGTTCGGCGCGCTGCGGCCTGGTGATGGAAAGCCGCAGGCCGAGGCGGGTTGTCCCTGCCTCGAGCGCGGCCAGCAGGTCATCGCGTGCGGCGTGCCGCTCGGACGTCTGCTTCTGCAGGTCGTCGCTCTTGTAGCTGCGGCGCCCGATCAGCTCGCGCGCCAGCAGGCCTGGATAGGCCTCCAGCGCAATGCGGTCGGCACCGCTGCCTGCGTGCAGGCCGGGAATGCGCGCACCGGCGGCCAGCAGGCGCGGCACGCCCGCATGGAGCATGTAGGCCACCGGCGGGTTGACCCATTTCATCGAAGGGCTGGAGCCCGCGGGCCCGTCGGTCGCACGGTGCGCGAACTTGCCGCCGACCGGGCGCGCCGCGCAGAACGCAGCGAAGGTCTCGCGGATTTCGGCACGGCTCAGGCTGGCGTAGTGAGCCATCAGCGGCTCCCACTGCAACGGCCATCGCAGATGCTCGACGAGTTCGCGCGGCAGGCTGAAAGGAAAGTCGAAACCGCCGGTCCAGGACGGCGTGGCGCATAGCCATTCGCCCCATGCGTCGAGCGTCGCGAAGCGATGCAGGCTGGTCAGCCTGACGCGGTCGGCACCGGCCAGTTCACCAACCGCAATCACGATCGGCTTGCGTGCCGTCGGCGCGCTGGAGAAGTCGCAGCCGAACAGCACCATCGCATCAGCCCATCGCGAGCGCCACCACCCCGGCGGCGATGAACAGCGCGCCCAGCAGCCGCAGCAGCCGGTCGCCTTCGCGCAGCAGGTGGCCGCCGATCAGTGCAGCGAACAGCATCGACACCTCGCGCGCCGGCGCGACGTGCGAGATCGGCGCCTGCTGCACCGCGTACAGCACGAGCACATACGACACCGGGCTGACCGCCGCCACCAGCAGCGCGTACTTCCACTGCTCACGCCACATGCGCGCAGTGGTCGCGCGGTCCTTCAGCGCAACGGGCGCCAGCAGCACCATGCGCACGAGATTGCCGAAGTAGTCGAGCAGGATCGGCGACATCGCGAGAAACTTGACTGCGTAGCTGTCGGTCACGGTGTACGCCGCGATGAAGCCACCGGTCAGCACACCGTAGCGGATGCCCTTGTGCACGCGCTCGCGCTGCGCCGGGTCATGCGCCTTGCGCCACAGCTTGGGCCCACCCGCAACGAGAAACACGCCGCCCACCACGCCTGCAATGCCTGCCACGCCAACCAGGCTGATCTTCTCGCCCAGGAAGAGCACCGCCACCAGCGACGACAGCAGCGGCCCCGAGCCGCGCGCGAGCGGGTAGACCACCGTGAGGTCAGACTTGCGATAGCCGCGCAGCAGCACGATGAAATAGAAGATGTGCAGCACGCCGCTGAGCACGACGAAGCCCCACTCGGTCAGGCCCCAGCCTGGCACCACGTTCCAGCCCAGCGTGATGCCTACGGGCGCCCAGATGAGCATGTTGAATACGCTGGTCTGGAAGCTGAAACGTGCATCGCCATTCGCCTTCTTGGCGGCGATGTTCCAGCCTGCGTGAACGATCCCGGCGAGCAGGATCAGCGCGAATGCGGAGAGTGGCACCCCTGCCGGACTAGTGGCGACCGACGATGGCGGCAGTGGCCATCAGCTCTTCGAGCAGCGCCAGCGAAACCTTGCCCGACACCGCGTACGGGTTGAGCTCGGGCTTTTCGGAGTACTTCAGCAGCGTCGATGCGTTGAGCTTCGACAGGTTGACCTGCCCCATCGTCCAGCCGCCGAAACGGCGCTCGGAAATCTCTTCGTAGTGCAGCAGCACCACATCCTTGTGGCGCGCATCGCGCTGGATGTGGCCGTAGAGCTCGCTGATGGCCATGCGGCCACCCTCGATGGCTTGCAGGAAGGTGCCGGCGCCGTAGCAGAGGATGCCGGTGATGCCGCAGGTCGTGTTGTGCGTGCGCGATTGCGCGAGGATCGCCTCGATGGCCTCGGGGCTGGTGTCGACGGCGCGGCTGGCGTAGAGAAGTCGGACCAGCATGGCTCAGCTCTTTCGGGGAAGGAGAGAAAGGAATTCGCGGCGCAGGCTCGGGTCTTTGAGGAACACGCCGCGCATCACGGAGTTGATCATCTTGCTGTCCATTTCCTTCACGCCGCGCCAGGCCATGCAGAAATGCTCGGCTTCCATGACCAGCGCGAGGCCGTCGGGCTGCGTCTTTTCCTGGATCAGGTCGGCCAGTTGCACCACGGCTTCTTCCTGGATCTGGGGACGACCCATGACCCACTCGGCCAGGCGTGCGTACTTCGACAGGCCGATCACGTTGGTGTGCTCGTTGGGCATCACCCCGATCCAGAGCTTGCCGATGATCGGGCAGAAGTGGTGCGAGCAGGCGCTGCGCACGGTGATCGGGCCGACGATCATCAGCTCGTTCAGGTGCTCGGCGTTGGGAAACTCGGTGAGCGAGGGCGGCGCCACGTAGCGGCCCCGGAACACCTCGTTCAGGTACATCTTGGCGACGCGCCGTGCGGTGTTGTCGGTGTTGTGGTCGTTCTCGACGTCGATGACCAGGCTCTGGAGCACGCCCTTCATCTTGACCTCGACCTCGTCGAGCAAAGCTTCCAGCTCGCCGGGCTCGATGAACTCGGCGATGTTGTCGTTGGCGTTGAAGCGCTTGCGCGCCGCGGTGAGGCGCTCACGGATCTTTACGGAGACGGGCGTACCCTCGTCATCGTCGTTTCGATCGGGGCGCGGGTCGACGTCGGTTTTCCTCAGCATGGCGGGGATCGTACCAGTGAATGGCTCCAGACATTCGGGCCCGCAACGCCCGTCCCTTCTTGGAGCAATGCTATCAATTAAGGAGCGTGAAATCGGCCACCAGCGGCAGGTGGTCGGACATGCGAGCCCAGATGGGACCGCGCGGCACCGTGCAGGCCAGCGGCTCCAGCCTGCGTCCGTAGACGAAGTCGAGCTGAGCCACCGGCAGGCGCGAGGGGTAAGTGAGCGTACGCGGACCGCGCAGGTCGCTGGTGTCGCGCAGGCCCATGGCGTTCATGGCATAGCGCATGCGCGCGCCCCAGTCGTTGAAGTCGCCCGCCACCACGACGGCCTCGTCGGGCGGCACCTCGCGGTCGATGAACTCGCGCAGGCGGGCAATCTGCCGAACCCGGCTGCCCTTGATGAGCCCCAGATGCACCACGATGGTGTGCACCCGACGGCCCTCCACGTCGATCACCACGTGCAGCAGCCCGCGCTGTTCGAAGCGGTGGTCGGAAATGTCCTGATGGTTGATCCGCAGCACCGGCCAGCGCGTGAGCAGCGCATTGCCGTGCTCGCCGTGGCGCGTGACGGCATTGGTTTCGTAGACGGCGGTGTAGCCCTCGGGCGCGAGGAAATCGGCCTGCGGCAACTCGGGCCAGCGCGCGAAACGGGCAGCCGCCTGCCGGTTCATCTTGCGCACTTCCTGCAGGCAGACGATGTCGGCGTCGAGCTGCTCGATGGCGTGGCCGAGGTTGTGGATTTCGAGCCGCCGTGCGGGTCCGATGCCTTGAACACCCTTGTGGATGTTGTAGGTCGCGACCCGGAGGTTCTGCGTTGCTGCTGCCGGCTGGTTCATCGCGCAAATTCTGGCAGCAACAGAATGGCTTCGGCATTCGACGGGGAAAAGCAGGCATCCGCCGCTTCGTGATACGGCAGCCAGCGCCAGTCGGTGTGCTCGCGCGGGTCGAGTGTGGGCGTAATGCGCTCAGGCACGCACAGGCCGAACAGGTGCTCGGTGTTGTGGGTGATGCCCGGCGCGTAGCGGGCACGCCAGCGCGGATAGATCTCGTAGACGTTGCGCAGCTGCCAGTCGACCAGTCGCGAGGCCAGCGCCGTGCCTTCGCCGCACTGGATGCCGGTTTCCTCGGCCACCTCGCGCGCCGCGGTGAGCGCGAGCGGCTCGTCGGCTGCGTCCTTGCTGCCGGTGACCGACTGCCAGAAGTCGGTCTCGGCATCCGCACGCCGGATCAGCAGTACATCGAGCGCCGGCGTGTGGATCACGACCAGCACCGACTCCGGGATCTTCCAGGGTCGAGGGCTGGTCGTCATGTGAGCCTCAGAGCATCAGGCGGCTTGGGGCGTGTTGCGCAGCTTGATGTGCAGCTCGCGAAGCTGCTTCTCGTCGACCGGGCTCGGCGCCTGCGTCAGCAGGTCTTGCGCGCGCTGGGTCTTGGGGAAGGCGATCACGTCGCGGATCGACTCGGCACCGGTCATGAGCATGACGAGGCGGTCCAGGCCGATGGCAATGCCACCGTGCGGCGGCGCGCCGTACTGCAGCGCGTCCAGCAGGAAGCCGAACTTCAGCTGTGCGTCTTCGGCGCTGATCTTCAGCGCGCGGAACACCTTGCTCTGCACTTCCTCGCGGTGGATACGCACCGAGCCGCCGCCCATTTCGATGCCGTTGAGCACCATGTCGTAGGCCTTGGCAATGCACTTCTCGGGGGCGGTGTCCATGAGGTCTTCATGGCCGTCCTTCGGAGCGGTGAACGGATGGTGCACGGCGCTCCAGCGCTGGCCTTCCTCGTCGAACTCGAACATCGGGAAGTCCACCACCCACAGCGGTGCCCAACGGTCGTCGAAGAGGCCCGCCTTCTTGCCGAAGGCGCTGTGGCCGATCTTGACGCGCAGCGCGCCGATGGCGTCGTTGACGACCTTTTCCTTGTCGGCGCCGAAGAACAGGATGTCGCCGTTGCGCGCACCCGTGCGGGCGATGATCTCGGCCAGCGTGCTGTCGTCGAGGTTCTTCACGATCGGGCTCTGCAGGCCTTCGCGGCCGGCTTGCGCGTCGTTGACCTTGATATAGGCCAGGCCCTTGGCGCCATAGATCTTGACGAACTCCTGGTACGCGTCGATTTCGCCGCGCGACAGGCCGCCTTCGGCGCCGCCGCCGGGCACACGCAGCGCCACCACGCGGCCGCCGGTCATGGTGGCGGCATTCGAGAACACCTTGAACTCGACGCGCTTCATCAGTTCCGTCAGCTCGGTGAATTCGAGCTTCACGCGCAGGTCGGGCTTGTCCGAGCCGTACTTGAACATTGCGTCGGCATACGTCATGGTCGGGAACACCGGCAGGTCGATGCCAGCGGCGTTGCGGAACACGTTGCGGATCATGCCTTCGAACATCTCGCGGATTTCCTCTTCGGCGAGGAACGAGGTCTCGATGTCGATCTGCGTGAATTCGGGCTGGCGGTCGGCGCGCAGGTCTTCATCGCGGAAGCACTTCACGATCTGGTAGTAGCGGTCGTAGCCGGCCACCATCAGCAGCTGCTTGAAGAGCTGGGGCGACTGCGGCAGCGCGAAGAAGCTGCCGTCGTGCACGCGGCTGGGCACGAGGTAGTCGCGCGCGCCTTCGGGCGTGGACTTGCCGAGCATTGGCGTCTCGATGTCGATGAAGCCGTTGGCATCGAGGAACTTGCGCGTTTCCATCGTCACCTTGTAGCGCAGCATCATGTTGCGCTGCATGGCCGGGCGGCGCAGGTCGAGCACGCGGTGCGTGAGGCGGGTGGTTTCCGACAGGTTGTCGTCGTCCAGCAGGAACGGGGGCGTGACCGACGGGTTCAGCACCTTCAGTTCGTGGCACAGCACTTCGATCTTGCCGCTCTTGAGCTGGTCGTTGGTCGTGCCTTCGGGGCGCGCGCGCACCAGGCCCGTGATCTGCACGCAGAACTCGTTGCGCAGGTTCTCGGCCACGGCGAAGGTGGAGGCGCGATCGGGGTCGCACACCACCTGCACATAACCTTCGCGGTCACGCACGTCGATGAAGATCACGCCGCCGTGGTCGCGACGACGGTTGACCCAGCCGCACAGGGTGACGGTTTGGCCCAGCAGGGCTTCGGTCACGAGACCGCAATAGTGAGTACGCATGGCCATAGGAATCCATTCCGGCGCCTTGTGGGCGCGTTCGTTTTTTATGAGTTGGAAGATTTCACCGCCACCGTGGTGGGGCCGCCTGGAACGACCACCCCCATCGAGACGATGTACTTGAGCGCTTCGTCCACGCTCATCTTCAGTTCGATGCAGTCGCTGCGCTTGAGCATCACGAAGTAGCCGCCCGTGGGGTTGGGCGTGGTCGGCACGTAGACGCTGAGGAATTCCTCTTCGCCGAGGTGTTCAGCGACTTCGTTGCCGGGCGCACCGGTGACGAAGGCGATGGTCCACACGCCTTCGCGCGGCCATTGGATCAGCACCGCGGTGCGAAAGGCATTGCCGTTCTCGGAGAACAGCGTGTCCGACACCTGCTTGACGCTGGAGTAGATCGAGCGCACCACCGGAATGCGCCGTACCACGGCGTCGCCCCAGCCCAGCAGGCGCTTGCCGACGAAGTTGCTGGCGGTGGCGCCCACCACCAGCAGGATCGCCAGCGTGAGCAGCACGCCCAGGCCGCGCACCTTGTGGTCGCTGAGCCAGACCTGCCATTGCTCGGGCAGCAGCCACAGCGTCTGGTCGAGCGTGCCGATGATCCAGTTCAGCACGCCGAGCGTGATGACCAGCGGCACGATGACCAGCAGGCCGGACAGCAACCATTTGCGCAGGGCGAGCATGGTGTTCGATCAGTCGCCGCTCTTGGCAGCAGCAGCCGGCGCTGGGGCCGGTGCCGCGGGCGCCGGAGCGGGGCTCGGCGCGGCGGCGGAAGAGGAAGATTCGGTGGACTTGGCACCGTCACTCGACACGGGCGCCGTGGCAGGCTCGGCCTTCTTGCCGCCGCCCTCACGGAAATCAGTCACGTACCAGCCCGAGCCCTTGAGCTGGAAGCCGGCTGCCGTGACCTGCTTTTCGAATGCGCTCGCACCGCACGCCGGACACACCGTCAGGGGCGCGTCGGACATCTTTTGCAGGGCGTCTTTGGCAAAGCCGCAGGCGCTGCACTTGTAGGCGTAGATGGGCATGGGAAATGAGGTCAAAAAGCGGCGCAGCTGCCGCTCGCAAAGCCCTCGATTATAGGGGCGCCCCTGCCAAAGGGCGCCCAGCCCGACCGCCGAGCCCGGGCTTCAGGCTGGCTCGGTGGCCAGCGGGCGGTGCGGCGTGTGAGTGTTCGCCAACCATTGCGGCAGCAGCGAGCCGGCCACCATGCCCACGAACGAGCAGAGCACGCCCGCCAACTGGGCCGGGAACGCGCTGCCCCAGGGCATCCACAGAAACAGCAGCCACACGCCGATGCCCAGGACGATCGAAGCGACTGCTCCCTGGGTGCTGGCGCGGCGCCAGTACAGGCCGCACACCAGCGGCACGAAGGCCCCCACCAGCGGCACCTGGTAGGCACCCGACACCAGTTCGTAGATCGGCGTGCCCTGCATGCGGATCGCGTAGGCCAGCACGGCCGCGCTGAACAGCAGCACCGTGATGCGCATCGTCATGAGGTTCTGGCGGTCGGTGCCGGCCGGACGGAACTGGCGCCAGATGTTCTCGGTGAAAGTGACGCTGGGCGCCAGCAAGGTGGCCGAGGCGGTCGACTTGATGGCAGACAGCAGCGCACCAAAGAACAGCACCTGCATCACGAACGGCATCTTCTGCAGCACCAGCGTGGGCAGCACCTTCTGCGGATCTTCCTTCAGCAGCGTGGCGGTTTGCTCCGGCATGATCAGCAACGCGCTGGCCACCAGGAACATCGGCACAAAGGCGAACAGGATGTACGCCACGCCGCCGATCACCGGGCCGCGCTGGGCCGCCTTCACGCTGTTGGCCGACATCACGCGCTGGAACACGTCCTGCTGCGGAATAGAGCCCAGCATCATCGTGATGGCGGCCGCAAAGAAGAACACCATGTCGTGCCAGCTCGGCTCGGGCCAGAACTTGAAGAGATCCTTGCTCACGGCAAAGGCCACCACCTTGTCGGCGCCGCCGGCCATGTTGCCCGCGAACACCGCGATGACGGCCAGGCCGGCCACCAGGATGATCATCTGCATGAAGTCGGTCACCGCCACCGACCACATGCCGCCGAACAGCGTGTAGGCCAGGATCGAAACCACCCCGATCACCATGCCCACCGGGATGCTGATGGCGTCGCCCGACAGCAGGTTGAACACCAGCCCCAGCGCCGTGACCTGCGCCGACACCCAGCCCAGGTAGCTCAGCATGATGATGAGCGAGCAGGCCACTTCCACCGTGCGGCCGTAGCGCTCGCGGTAGTAGTCGCTGATGGTCAGCAGCGTCATGCGGTAGAGCTTGCCCGCGAAGAACAGGCCCACCAGGATCAGGCAGGTGCCCGCGCCAAACGGGTCTTCGACCACGCCGTTGAGCCCGCCCTCGATGAACTTGGCCGGTATGCCGAGCACCGTTTCGGAGCCGAACCACGTGGCAAAGGTGGTCGTGACGATCATGAAGAGCGGCAGGTGCCGCCCGGCAATGGCGAAGTCGGTGGTGTTCTTCACCCGCTTGGCGGCATAGAGGCCGATTGCGATGGTGACCAGCAGATAGACGATGACCAGCGTCAACAACACGGCGGAGACTCCTCTAGAAAAAGCGCACGCGCATCAGCACTTGCATTACGAGCAACCCCAATACAAAACCTATGCCACTACTGACGATGATTTGCAGCAACCGGTTGGTGCGCTTCTGCTGAGCCAGCAGTTCGAGCAGCTCGCGGCGGTTGTCGGAGGGGCGATTTTCCAGGAAATCGTGCAGCAATCGAGGAAGCTGGGGCAGCAGCTTGGCGTATCGCGGTGCCTCGGCCTTGAGCTGCTGCAGCAGCTTCTTGGGGCCGATCTGGTCGACCATCCACTTCTCGAGAAAGGGCTTGGCCGTGGCCCAGAGGTCGAGTTCGGGGTCGATGTTGCGGCCCAGGCCCTCGATGTTGAGCAGCGTCTTCTGCAGCAGCACCAGCTGCGGCTGGATCTCGACGTGAAAGCGGCGCGAGGTCTGGAACAGGCGCATCAGCACCATGCCCAGCGAAATCTCTTTCAGCGGCCGGTCGAAGTACGGCTCGCACACGGTGCGGATGGCGCCCTCCAGCTCGTCGATGCGGGTGCCCACCGGCACCCAGCCGCTTTCGAGATGCAGTTCGGCCACGCGCTTGTAGTCGCGCCGGAAAAAGGCCACGAAGTTCTGCGCGAGGTATTCCTTGTCCGACTCGGTCAGCGTGCCGATGATCCCGAAGTCCAGCGAGATGTAGCGCCCGAAGGTCTCGGGCTCCAGGCTCACCTGGATGTTGCCGGGGTGCATGTCGGCATGGAAGAAGCCGTCGCGGAACACCTGCGTGAAGAAGATCGTGACGCCGTCGCGCGCGAGCTTGGGAATGTCGACGCCGGCCGCGCGCAGGCGGTCCATCTGCGCGATGGGCACGCCCTTCATGCGCTCCATCACGATGACCTCGGGGTGGCAGAAGTCCCAGAACATCTCGGGGATCAGCACCAGGTCGAGCTCGGCCATGTTGCGGCGCAGCTGGGCGGCGTTGGCGGCCTCGCGCACCAGGTCGAGCTCGTCGTGCAGGTACTTGTCGAACTCGCCGACCACCTCGCGCGGCTTCAGGCGCTTGCCGTCGGCCGAGAGGTTCTCAAGCCAGCCGGCCATCATGGCCATCAGCGCCAGGTCTTTCTCGATCACGCCGCGCATGTTGGGGCGCAGCACCTTGACTGCCACTTCGCGTACATCGCCCTGGTTGGTGCGAATGGTCGCGAAGTGCACCTGCGCGATCGACGCGCTGGCGATGGGCGTTTCGTCGAACTGCACGAACACGTCGCCCACCGGGCGGCGGAATGCGCGTTCGATGGTGGCAATGGCCACCGCCGACGGGAACGGCGGCACGCGGTCCTGCAAAAAGGCCAGCTCGTCGGCGATGTCGGGCGGCAGCAGGTCGCGCCGGGTCGACAGCACCTGGCCGAACTTCACGAAGATGGGGCCGAGGCGTTCGAGCGCCTCGCGCAGCCGCTGGCCGCGCGGTGCATCGAGGTTGCGCCCGATGGAAACGACACGCGCCACGACGAGCAGCCAGGGCTTCCTGAAGCTCGTGAGCACGAGCTCGTCGAGGCCGTAGCGCAGCGCGACCCAGACGATGAACAGTCCGCGGTAGAAGCGCCTCATTCGGCCGTGCTCGCCGAGCCGGCCGTCGAGCCGCCAGCCTTGGCCGTGCGGTCGCCGACAAACTGGCGCAGCGCGCCCACGACACGCCGCACGCCGTTGCCCAGAGTGTGCGCAGGCACGTCGCCGATCACGCGGGCGAGGTCGTCCTCGACGTCCCAGCGCACGTGGTCGACCAGCCAGTTGACCTCGGCCGCCAGTTGCACGTCGCCGATGATCTGAACGGCGGGCTTATCGCCGCGCAGCGTGGCACGGGCAATGTCGAAGGGGGAATCGTCGGTGACGGTGAGCGTGAGCTCGGGCACCGAACCAGCGGGGGCCAGATCGAGCAGGCCGGCCGGCGTGGCCACCAGTTCCATGGTCACGAAGCGCCACTGGAAGCGCACCACCCGCCCCTGCTGGCGCAGCAGCCGCTGCTGGGCCTCGGGCTCCTGCTGCAGCACATGGTTCAGGAACAGGACCGCGCGATGCTGGATCTCGTGAACGGCCCAGTCCGGCGGCTGCAAGCGCTCGCCGATGCGGTTGAAGAGGTCGCCGAGAAAAGAAAATGGGGACGATGGTGTGGCCATGTCCCCATTATCCCGTCACTGTAGCGCCCCGCGACTCATGGACCGCATGCCCTTTTCCAGAAACACCGCAGAACCGGCTCTGCCGGGCTGCTGGTGTTGCCCCCGGTAGGGGGGTAGGAGAAGCGACACGAAGTGCGCGAAGCCTGGGGGCGAGCCTTTATTTACTGCAGTGCTTGCACGCCAGCCACCAGCCAGCCGCTGTTGCCGCTGGTCGGCTTGGTCATGTTCCAAACTTCGCGGAACGGGCCCGGGCCGGCCGAGGCGTCTTCACGGATCATGCCGGAGAACTCCACGCTGGCCATGTAGGCGTCGGGCAGTTCTTCGATGCCAAGCAGCTTGGCGTCGAGCATCACGACTTCGGTCTTGTTCGAGGCACCGCCGGTGTGGCTGGCCCGGTCGGCCAATTGCGCGCGGATCTCGTCGACCATGCCGTCGGTCATCATCGAACGCAGCATCGACACGTCAGCGCGGTCCCATGCGTCCTGCAGCGTCACGAAGTTGCGCTTGGCTGCGCCGAGGAAGCCATCGATGTCGAAGCCCGCGGGAATGCCCCAGGACTGCGAACCGGCGAGTGCCGAGCCGATCATGCTGCCACCGGCCGCAGCGCCCGCTGCCGAGAGGCTGCTGCCATGCGGTGCGTCGTTCGAAGGCGTGGCGTCGAAGGCCGCGGCATTGCGCTCCCACGGACGAGCCGAGGCGTCGTTGCCCACGTTGGCCGGGCTGTACTGCACCGGTGCGCTGGCATTTGCGGGGCTGCCGCCAGCGCCCTGGAACGCGAAGCCGCCCTGGCGATTGCCGGCAGGTTGCGAGCGCGACTTGATCATGCGCCACACCACCACGCCGGCCAGCACGAGCAGGCCGATCAGCAGGATGTTGCCGAAGCCGGCACCAAGACCGAGCGAGCTTGCGAGCCAAGCGAGGCCAAGGCCTGCGGCCAGACCGCCGAGCATCGCGCCCCACGGACGCTTCGGTGCAGCAGCCGCGGGTGCGGGCGTTGCCGGCTTCGCCGCTGCCGCGTTGGTCGCACTCTGCTGCGAAGGCGCGCTGGGCGATGCCGACTCGCGCTGCGTCACGTTGGACGACTGGCGTCCGACCGACTTGCCGCCACCCATGCGGGCAGCCTCGGCCTGGACACTGACCAGTACCAATGCAGCTGCCAAAAACAAAGAACCCAAACTTTTCATGTCGTCTCCTCTTGAGCGAAAGATTCGCTTGATCAACACTTTCAACACTTGATTCCAACATGCAGGGCAGCGATGCCACCCGTCATGTTGTGATAGTCCACATGTCCGAAACCGCCCTCTTTCATGAGGGTCTTGAGTTCCTCTTGCGAGGGGTGCATCCGGATCGATTCGGCGAGGTAGCGATAGCTCGCGTCGTCGCCGGCCACGAGCTTGCCCAGGCGGGGCAGCACGTTGAAGGAGTACCAGTCGTAGGCCTTTGCGAGCGGCTTCGCGACCTTCGAGAACTCGAGCACCAGCAGCTTGCCGCGCGGCTTGATCACGCGGTTCATTTCCTTGAGCGCGATGTCCTTGTGCGTCATGTTGCGCAGGCCGAAGGCCACCGTGACCACATCGAAGTGGTTGTCGGGAAAGGGCAGCTTCTCGGCGTCGCAGACCATGGTGGGCAGCACCACACCGGCATCGAGCAGCCGGTCGCGGCCGGTGCGCAGCATGGCCTCGTTGATGTCGGTGTGAACCACTTGCCCGCTGGCGCCGACCTTCTTGGCGAAGGCCAGCGCGAGATCGCCGGTGCCGCCCGCGATGTCGAGCACGCGCGAGCCTTCGCCCACGTTCGCAACCATCACGGTGTACGCCTTCCAGGCGCGGTGCAGGCCGGCCGACATCAGGTCGTTCATGACGTCGTAGCGCGAGGCAACCGAATCGAAGACACCGCGAACGCGGCGGGCCTTCTCGCTTTCGTCGACTGTTTCGAAGCCGAAGTGTGTGGTACTCATGCAACCGATGTTAGGCCGGAAGCCTTCACATCAAGCCGACGACCCCGCGCGCACGGCGGGCATTTGTTGCTTTTTTCGTCCCGCCCTTCCTGGGCGTAGGGCTATCTTTTCAATAGCGCGGCGCGGATTTTCAGGCGATTTCGCGAGCTCAATGGCTGCCGCAGGCGTGACCGCTCTTGTCGATCATCGGCGTGTCGCGATCGACGCCCGCCTCCAGCAGACGGCGCTCGTAAGTAGCCCACAGCTCGGCCTGCTTCTCGCCCAGTTCGTAGAGCAGGTCCCATGAGTAGATGCCCGTGTTGTGTCCGTCGCTGAAAGTCGGCTGCACGGCGTAGTTGCCGACCGCTTCGAGGTCGACGAGCTCGACGTCGCGCTTGCCCGTCTGCAGGATTTCCTGGCCCGGGCCGTGGCCCTGCACTTCGGCCGAAGGCGAGTAGATGCGCATCAGCTCGAAAGGGATTCGAAAGGTCGCTCCATCGGAGAAGCCCACTTCGAGCACGCGCGACTGGCCGTGCACGGTGATCGATTGCGGCGTCGGTGCGCCCGGTTTCAAGCCTGCCATCAGAAACTCCTGTTGCCCAAGCGCTCGATCATCGCAGCCTCGATGGCGGGCAGGCGCGCGGCGATCTCCGCCTCTTGCGCCGCATTGCGCTCGCGCTGCACCGGTGCCCACACCGAGCCCGGGAAATGACTGTCGTCGGCGAAACGCGCGATCACGTGCCAGTGCAGATGCGCAACCATGTTGCCGAGCGCGGCGAGGTTGATCTTGGCCGGCTTCAGGTGCTCGCGCAGGCATTGCTCGACGACCGCCACTGCTTCCATGCACAGCGTGCGGTCCGCGGCATCGAGGTCGGAAAACTCCGCCGCATGGTCACGCCACACCACGCGATAAAAGGCCGGAAAGCCCGCCTCATCCGCATGGATGACGCGCAGCCTCGCGCCCTCGAACACGAGGCGGCCACCCGGCCCCTCGCACAGCACACAGCCCTGTACCTTCGTCACACCAGCACCCGCTCGATCCCGCCCTGATTGGCTGCGGCCACATAGGTCGGCATCCAGTCGGCGCCGAGGATCTTGTTGGCCATCTCGACCACGATGTAGTCGGCTTCGAGCAGGCCGTTGTTCAGGTCGTTGCCGTAGCGCGAGAGGCCTTGCAGGCAGCTTGGGCAGCTGGTGAGGATCTTCACGTTGTCCTGTGCGCCGACCTTGCCGGAGTCGCGCAGCGCGGCTTCGCCCTTCTTCAGCTCTTCTTCCTTGCGGAAGCGGATCTGCGTCGAGATGTCCGGCCGCGACACGCCCAGCGTGCCCGATTCGCCGCAGCAGCGGTCGTTCTTGAGCACGTTGTCACCGACCAGTGCCTTCACGGTCTTCATCGGGTCCTGCAGCTTCATCGGCGAATGGCAGGGGTCGTGGTACAGGTAGCCGCCACCGCCTGCATCGGCGAGCGTGATGCCCTTTTCGAGCAGGTACTCGTGGATGTCGATGATCCGGCAGCCCGGGAAGATCTTGTCGAACTGATAGCCCTGCAGCTGGTCGTAGCAGGTGCCGCAGCTCACCACCACCGTCTTGATGTCGAGATAGTTGAGCGTGTTGGCCACGCGGTGGAAGAGCACGCGGTTGTCCGTGATCATCTTCTCGGCCTTGTCGAACTGGCCGCTGCCGCGTTGCGGATAGCCGCAGCACAGGTAGCCCGGCGGCAGCACCGTCTGCACACCCGCATGCCAGAGCATCGCCTGCGTGGCGAGGCCGACCTGCGAGAACAGCCGCTCTGAACCACACCCCGGAAAGTAGAAGACCGCCTCGGTTTCGGAGGTGGTCGCCTTCGGGTTGCGGATGATCGGCACGTAGTCCGCATCCTCGATGTCGAGCAGCGCACGCGCCGTCTTCTTCGGCAGGTTGCCCGGCATCTTCTTGTTGATGAAGTGGATCACCTGCTCCTTGATCGGCGCGGGGCCCAGCGTGGCAGGAGGCGCCGCCGTCTGCTTCTTCGCGAGGCCGCGCAGCAGGTCGTTGGCCATGCGCTGCGCCTTGAAGCCGATGCCCACCATGCCCGCACGCACCGCCTTGATGGTCTGCGGATTGGTCGCGTTGAGGAAGAACATCGCGGCCGCGTTGCCCGGGCGGAAGCTCTTCTGGCCCATCTTGCGCAGCAGGTTGCGCATGTTCATCGACACGTCACCGAAGTCGATCTTCACCGGGCACGGCGTGAGGCACTTGTGGCACACGGTGCAGTGGTCAGCCACGTCCTCGAACTCTTCCCAGTGCTTGATGCTGATGCCGCGCCGCGTCTGCTCTTCGTAGAGGAAGGCCTCCACCAGCAGCGAAGTCGCGAGGATCTTGTTGCGCGGGCTGTAGAGCAGGTTGGCGCGCGGCACGTGCGTGGCGCATACCGGCTTGCACTTGCCGCAGCGCAGGCAGTCCTTCACGCTGTCGGCAATGGCGCCGATGTCGCTCTGCTGCATGATCAGCGACTCGTGCCCCATGAGGCCGAAGCTCGGCGTATAGGCGTTGGTCAGGTCGGCGTGCAACGTCTGCGCCTCGCCGGCAGGTGCACGCAGCAGCTTGCCCTTGTTGAAGCGGCCTTCGGGGTCGACCCTGGCCTTGTATTCGGTGAAAGGGCGCAGCTCTTCGTCGCTGAGGAATTCGAGCTTGGTGATGCCGATGCCGTGCTCGCCCGAGATCACGCCGTCGAGGCTGCGCGCCAGCGCCATGATGCGCACCACCGCGGCATGCGCGGTCTGCAGCATGTCGTAGTTGTCGCTGTTGACGGGGATGTTGGTGTGCACGTTGCCGTCGCCCGCGTGCATGTGCAGCGCGACCCACACGCGGCCCTTGAGCACGCGCTTGTGGATGGCGGTGCACTCGGCCAGGATCGGCGCGAACTCGGCGCCCGAGAAAATCTCCTGCAGCGGCTGGCGCAGCTGCGTCTTCCAGCTCGCACGCAGGCTGTGGTCTTGCAGTTGCGGGAACAGCGCATCGACGTTCTGCAGCCAGCCGGCCCAGAGCGTGCGCACTTCCTGCACCAGCGCCACGGCCTGTGCCACGCGGTCTTCGAGCAGCTCGGCCGCCGGGATTTCGTGCGCGTCGTCGGTCTTGCCCAGTGGCAGGTTGCCGCGCATGAGAAAGGCTTCGAGTTCGTCGGACAGTGCGAGCTTGTTCTGCAGCGACAGCTCGATGTTGATGCGCTCGATGCCGTCGCTGTACTCGGCCATGCGCGGCAGCGGGATCACCACGTCCTCGTTGATCTTGAAGGCGTTGGTGTGCTTGCTGATGGCGGCCGTGCGCTTGCGGTCGAGCCAGAATTTCTTGCGCGCCTCGGGGCTGATGGCGATGAAGCCTTCGCCGCTGCGCGAGTTGGCGATGCGCACCACTTCGGAGGTAACGCGGGCCACCGCATCGGCGTCGTCGCCGGCGATGTCGCCGAACAGCACCATCTTCGGCAGGCCGCCGTGCTTCTTCGACTTGGTGGCATAGCCCACTGCCTTGAGATAGCGGTCGTCCAGGTGTTCGAGGCCGGCCAGCAGCACGCCAGAGCGCTTCTGCTCGGCGAACATGAAATCCTTGATCTCGACGATGCTGGGCACCGCATCCTTGGCGTTGCCGAAGAATTCGAGGCACACGGTGCGCGTGTGCGCCGGCATGCGGTGCACGACCCAGCGGCAACTGGTGATGAGGCCGTCGCAGCCTTCCTTCTGGATGCCCGGCAGGCCCGAGAGGAACTTGTCGGTCACGTCCTTGCCCAGGCCTTCCTTGCGGAAGGTGCGGCCCGGAATGTCGAGACGTTCGGTGCGCAGCTTGGTCTTGCCGTCGGCTGCGTAGTACTGCAACTCGAACACGGCGTTTTCGGCGTCGTGGATCTTGCCGAGGTTGTGGCCGATGCGCGTGACTTCGAGCCACTCGGCTTGCGGCGTGACCATGCGCCACGAGGCGAGGTTGTCAAGCGCCGTGCCCCACAGCACGGCCTTCTTGCCGCCTGCGTTCATGGCGACGTTGCCGCCGACGCACGAAGCCTCGGCGGAGGTCGGGTCGACCGCGAAGACGAAGCCCGCGCGCTCGGCCGTATCGGCCACGCGCTGCGTAACCACGCCGGCTTCAGTCCAGATGGTGGGCACCGGATCGGCCAGGCCGGGCAGCGAGATGTGCTCGACCTCGGTCATCGCCTCGAGCTTCTCGGTGTTGATGACGACGCTGTTCCAGGTCAGCGGGATCGCGCCGCCGGTGTAGCCGGTGCCGCCTCCGCGCGGGATGATGGTCAGGCCCAGCTCGATGCAGCCCTTCACCAGCAGCGCCATCTCGGCCTCGGTGTCGGGGCATAGCACGACGAAGGGGTACTCCACGCGCCAGTCGGTGGCGTCGGTGACGTGCGACACGCGCGAAAGGCCGTCGAACTTGATGTTGTCCTTGGCCGTGAGCCGGCCCAGCACGCGCGTGGCCTTGCGGCGCAGGGCGGCAACGTCGCGGAACTTGGTGTCGAAGGCGGCTACCGCGTCGCCCACGAGGCCGGTGAGTTCGCCCACGAGCTGGTCGCGCGGCAGGTCGCTGTCGGGTGTGCGGCGCTTTTGCACCTCGGTCAGGCGGTGCCTGAGGGCATCGACCAGCTGGCCGCGGCGGCGCGGGTTGTCGAGCAGGTCGTCGACGAGGTACGGGTTGCGCTGGACCACCCAGATGTCGCCGAGCACTTCGTAGAGCATGCGGGCCGATCGGCCGGTGCGGCGCTCGGCGCGCAGGGTCTGGAGCAGTTCCCAGCCGCGTTCGCCCAGCAGGCGAATCACGATCTCGCGATCGGAGAAGCTGGTGTAGTTGTACGGGATCTCGCGCAGTCGGACAGGCTCTGCGGCCTGTGCCAACAGCGTGTTCAACGCAGTCGGAGCATTCATCGGGTGGGGCGCCTCGGCCGGGCGCTGCGCGCCCATAGCCGGGCTGGGGATTTTAGGGCAGCGCCTGGGGACTTGCCTCGTGGCGGTTGCTACGGCCTTGTGCTAGGCATGGCTCCCGAAGGGCTCCCCGCCCCCAGGGAGTCTCAGAACAGCACGCGGCTGCGAATAGTCCCGCCCACCTTCGCCAGCTTCTCCAGCGCCAGGTCCGAGGAAGCCGCGTCGATATCCATCACCACGTAGCCGATCTTCTCGTTCGTCTGCAGGAACTGCGAGGAGATGTTGATCTGGTTGTCCGAAAAGATCTTGTTGATCTCGGACAGCACCCCAGGCACGTTCCGGTGGATGTGCAGCAGCCGGTGCTTGCCCGGGTGCGCAGGCAGCGCCACCTCGGGAAAGTTGACGGAAGACGTCGAAGTGCCGTTGTCGCTGTACTTGACCAGCTTTTCAGCCACTTCCAGCCCGATGTTGGCCTGCGCCTCCATGGTCGAGCCGCCGATGTGCGGCGTCAGGATCACGTTGTCGAGGCCCCGCAGCGGCGACTGGAACTCGTCCTTGTTGCTGCGCGGCTCCACCGGGAACACGTCGATGGCGGCGCCCAGCAGCTTCTTTGCCTTCAGGGCCTCGGCCAGCGAGTCGATCTCGACCACCGTGCCGCGCGAGGCGTTGATCAGGATGGCACCGGGCTTCATGGCTGCGATCTCGGCCGCACCGATCATCCATTGCGTGGCCTGCGTCTCGGGCACGTGCAGCGTCACGATGTCGCTCTGGGCCAGCAGCTGGTGCAGCTCGCGCACCTGGCGCGCATTGCCCAGCGGCAGCTTGGTGACCACGTCGAAGAAGGCCACGTGCATGCCCAGCGCCTCGGCCAGCACCGACAGTTGCGCGCCGATGGAGCCGTAGCCCACGATGCCCAGCGTCTTGCCGCGGATTTCAAACGCGTTGTCGGCCGACTTGAGCCAGCCGCCGCGATGCGCCACCGCACTCTTCTCGGGCACACCGCGCAGCAGCAGGATGGCTTCGGCCAGCACCAGTTCGGCCACCGAGCGGGTGTTGGAATACGGGGCATTGAACACCGCCACACCGTGCTCGCGGGCAGCTTCCAGGTCGACCTGGTTCGTGCCGATGCAGAAGCACCCTGCGGCCACCAGCTTGTGGGCGGCGGCGAACACCTCGGCCGTCAGTTGGGTGCGCGAGCGGATTCCCAGGAAGTGCACGTCGGCGATCTTCGCCTTGAGTTCGGCGTCGGGCAGCGCGCCGGGCAGCGACTCGATATTGGTGTAGCCGGCGGCGCGCAGCACCTCCACGGCCGAGGGGTGAATGCCTTCGAGCAAGAGGAACTTGATCCTGCTTTTGTCGAGGGAGGTTTTGCTGCTCATGGCGGTCTCTTGGAAGCCCCGGCCGTGGCGACAGGCTAGGCCAAAAAAGGGAGGGCGATGCTAGCATGGTGCGGCGCAGCATGCAGGGCCGCAGCCCGCGCCGGGCCTGACGCAAACAGGGCCAAAGGGGTTTCCCCGATTGGAAGAAACCCGCGCTCCATGCGCCAATGTGACGCGGCCGTGTCATGCACATGCCCTAGCATCCGCGCTTTCCATTTTTCCCTTCAGGAGTCTTCATGCGATTCAAGACGCTTGCGCTGGCATCGGCGTTGGCTGCCACGCTGTTCAACGTGGCACAGGCCCAGACCGAGATCCAGTGGTGGCATTCCATGACCGCCGTCAACAACGAGTGGGTCAACGATCTGGCCAAGCAGTTCAACGAGAGCCAGAAGGAATACAAGATCGTCCCGACCTTCAAGGGCACGTACGACGAATCGATGACGGCCTCCATCGCGGCCTTCCGCGCCGGCAATGCGCCGCACATCCTGCAGGTGTTCGAAGTGGGCACCGCCACCATGATGGCCAGCAAGGGCGCCATCGTGCCGGTCGGCCAGGTCATGAAGGACGCGGGCGAGAAGTTCGACCCAGCCGCCTACATTCCCGCCGTGGCCGGCTACTACACCGCCCCCAATGGCCAGATGCTGAGCTTCCCGTTCAACAGCTCGACCACCATCTTCTATTTCAACAAGGATGCCTTCAAGGCTGCCGGCCTGCCCACCGACAAGGCACCGTCGACCTGGCCTGAAGTGGTTGCGGCGGCCGCCAAGCTCAAGGCCAGCGGCCACAAGTGCCCGTTCACCACGGCCTGGCAGAACTGGACGCAGGTGGAGAGCTTCTCGGCCTGGCACAACGTGGAGTTCGCCAGCAAGGCCAACGGCCTGCAGGGCCTGGACGCGCGCCTGAAGGTGAACTCGCCGCTGCACCAGCGCCACATCGAGAACCTGGCCAGCATGGCCAAGCAGGGCCTGTTCATCTACAAGGGCCGCGGCAACGTGCCCGAGGCCTCGTTCGTGTCGGGCGAGTGCGCCATGATCAACACCTCTTCGGGCTTCTACGGCAACGTGGCAAAGAACGCCAAGTTCGCCTACGGCCTGGCGCCCCTGCCCTACTACCCGGACGTGCCGGGCGCGCCGCAGAACACCGTGATCGGCGGCGCCAGCCTGTGGGTCATGTCGGGCAAAAAGCCGGCCGAATACAAGGGCGTGGCCAAGTTCTTCAGCTTCATCTCGACGCCTGAAGTGCAGTCCGCCAGCCACAAGCGCACGGGCTACCTGCCCGTGACCACCGCTTCGTACAAGCTCACCGAAGAGTCGGGCTTCTACAAGCAGAACCCCGGCACCGACGTGGCCGTGACGCAGATGATCCGCAAGGTCACCGACAAGAGCCGCGGCATCCGCCTGGGCAACTACGTGCAGATCCGCGCCATCGAAGACGAAGAGCTCGAACAGGTCTGGAACGGCAAGAAGACGGCCAAGGAAGCCCTCGACGCCATCGTGACGCGGGGCAACGAGCAGCTGGAACGCTTCCAGAAGGCAAACAAGAGCTGACGATTGACGACCGGACCCCTCGTGTCCGGCTAATATCGCCCGCCCCCGCTCACTCTTCTACAAGAGTGGGCGCGGCGGGATTTTTTATGTAGAGGGTTCATGGAAAAACGCGTCTTCTTTCGCTCGGGCTGGCTGCCCTGGCTGCTGCTGGCACCCCAGATGGCGGTGATCCTCGTGTTTTTCTTCTGGCCGGCGGGGCAGGCCATCCTGCAATCGCTGCAGCAGCAGGATGCGTTCGGCACATCGGTCGAGTTCGTCGGGCTGCAGAACTTCAAGGAGCTGTTCCACGACCCGGCCTACGCCGAGTCGTTCAAGACCACCGCCGTTTTCTCGGTGCTGGTGGCCGGCATCGGCATCAGCCTGTCGCTGGCGCTCGCCGTGTTCGCCGACCGCATCGTGCGCGGCGGCATGTTCTACAAGACCATGCTGATCCTGCCGTACGCGGTGGCCCCCGCCGTGGCAGCGGTGCTGTGGGTCTTCATGTTCTCGCCGTCGCTGGGCGTGGTGGCCTACGCGCTCGGCAAGATCGGCATCGACTGGAACCACCTGCTCAATTCGCGGCACGCAATGACGCTGATCGTGATGGCGGCGGTGTGGAAGCAGATCTCCTACAACTTCCTGTTCTTCCTGGCCGGCCTGCAGTCCATTCCGAAATCGCTGATCGAGGCCGCCGCCATCGACGGCGCTCGCCCATGGCGCCGGTTCTGGACCGTGCAGTTCCCGCTGCTGTCGCCCACCACGTTCTTCCTGCTGGTGATGAACGTGGTCTACGCCTTCTTCGACACCTTCGCCATCGTCCACGCCGCCACCGAGGGCGGCCCCGGCAAGGACACCGAAATCCTCGTCTACAAGGTCTATCACGACGGCTTCAAGGCACTGGACCTTGGCGGCTCCGCCGCGCAGTCGGTGGTGCTGATGGTGATCGTCATCGCGCTCACCATCGTGCAGTTCCGCTACGTCGAAAAGAAGGTGCAGTACTGACATGGTTGAAAAACGAAGCACCCAGGGCATCCTGGCCCACGTGGTGATGATCCTCGGGGTCATCATCGTCGCCTTCCCCATCTACCTTGCGTTCGTGGCGTCCACCCACACCGCGCAAGAAATCGTGCAGAGGCCCATGCCGCTGCTTCCAGGCAGCCACATGCTGGACAGCTACAAGGCCGCGCTCTTCGGCCGCGCCACCAGCGCCGGATCGAACGCGCCGGTCGCGCACATGATGTGGGTGAGCCTGGTGACGGCCATGGTCATTGCCATCGGCAAGATCTCGATCTCGCTGCTGTCGGCCTTCGCCATCGTCTACTTCCGCTTTCCGTTCAAGAAGATCTGCTTCTGGGCCATCTTCGTGACGCTGATGCTGCCCGTGGAAGTGCGCATCCTGCCCACCTACAAGGTGCTGTCGGACCTGAGCCTGCTGAATTCGTACGCCGGCCTCACGGTGCCGCTGATCGCGTCGGCCACGGCCACTTTCCTGTTCCGCCAGTTCTTCCTGACCGTGCCCGAGGAGCTCACCGAGGCCTCGCGCATGGATGGCGCCGGTCCGATGCGCTTCTTCTTCGACGTGCTGCTGCCGCTGTCGAAGACCTCGATTGCCGCGCTGTTCGTGATCCAGTTCATCTACGGCTGGAACCAGTACCTCTGGCCGCTGCTGGCGGTCACCAATGAGGACATGTACCCCATCGTCGTGGGCATCAAGCGGCTGATTGCCGGCGGCGACGGCCAGAACGAATGGAATGTCGTGATGGCCACCGCCATCCTCGCCATGCTGCCGCCCGCACTGGTGGTGGTGCTGATGCAAAAGTGGTTCGTCAAGGGCCTTGTTGATACAGAGAAATAGGCTCGCCCCCAGGCTGCGCGCACTTCGTGTCGCTTCGCCAACCCCCTACCGGGGGCACCACCAGCGGCCCGGCAAAGCCGGTTCCGCGGTGGTTCTGGAAATAACAGTGCCTCGCGATAGAGGCCGCAATCGAGAAGAACATGGCTGCACTTTCCCTTCGCAACGTCATCAAGCGCTACGGCCACGGGCCGAAAGCCAACCAGGTCATCCACGGCGTGAGCGCCGAAATCGCCGACCGCGAATTCATCGTCATCGTCGGGCCCTCGGGCTGCGGCAAGTCCACGCTGCTGCGCATGGTGGCCGGCCTGGAGGAAGTCTCGGCCGGAGAGATCGCCATCGGCAGCAGGGTGGTGAACGAGCTCGAACCCTCCGAGCGCGACATCGCCATGGTGTTCCAGAACTACGCGCTGTACCCGCACATGAGCGTGTTCGCGAACATGGCCTATGGCCTGAAGATCGCCAAGGTGCCGGTCGACGAGATCAAGGTGCGCGTCGACAAGGCCGCGAAGATCCTCGAACTCGGCCACCTGCTGGAACGCAAGCCGCGCGAGCTCTCCGGCGGCCAGCGCCAGCGCGTGGCCATGGGCCGCGCCATCGTGCGCCAGCCGCAGGTGTTCCTGTTCGACGAGCCGCTGTCGAACCTCGACGCCAAGCTGCGCGCGCAGACGCGCCTCGAAATCCAGAAGCTGCACCGCGAGCTCGGCATCACCTCGCTGTTCGTCACGCACGATCAGGTCGAGGCGATGACGCTGGCGCAACGCATCATCGTGATGAACGGCGGCGTGATGGACCAGTTCGCCACGCCCGAAGAGGTGTACAACCGCCCCGCCACCACCTTCGTGGCCAGCTTCATCGGCTCGCCGCCGATGAACCTGCTGCGGCACGCGCCGGGTGTGCGTCCGGGCCAGATCCTGGGCATTCGCCCCGAGCACATGAAGCTCGACGAAAGCGGCTGGACGGTGCAGGTCGAGCAGGTCGAACTGCTGGGCGCCGAGCGCCTGGTGTACGGCCGCATCGGCGACGAGCAGATCATCATGCGCACCGATGAAGGCGACCATCCGCCGGTCGCGGGCGACACGGTAAAAATCGCGGCGCGCGAAGACAAGCTGCACTGGTTCGACGCCGGTTCGGGCAAGCGCGCAGACTGAACGATGGCCTTGTCGACACCCTGGCCGTATCCCCGCTGGGTCGCGCATCGCGGCGCCGGCAAGCTGGCACCCGAAAACACGCTTGCGGCCTTCAAGCTCGGCGCTGCCCATGGCTACCGCATGTTCGAGTGCGACGCCAAGCTCAGCGCCGACGGCGTGGTCTTCCTCATGCACGACGCCACGCTCGGCCGCACCACCAGCGGCCACGGCATCGGCGGCGCGCAGCCCTGGAGCGCATTGGCGCAGCTCGACGCGGGCGGCTGGCATTCGCGCAGCTACGCGGGCGAGCCGCTGCCCACGCTGGAAAACATCGCGCGCTTCTGCCTGGCCAACGGGCACCTGCTCAACATCGAGATCAAGCCGACGCCCGGCGTCGAGCGCGAAACCGGCGAAGAGGTGGCGCGCGAAGCCGCCCGCCTGTGGCAGGGCGCGGCCGTGCCGCCGCTGCTCACGTCCTTCCAGGTCGAATCGCTGAAAGGCGCGCAGGCAGTACAGCCCGAGTTGCCGCGCGGCCTGCTGCTCGACACGCTGTGGAACGGCTGGCTCGAAGCCGCGCAGCAGCTGGGCTGCGTGGCCATCGTCTGCAACCACGCGCTGTGGAACGCGGCAGTGGTGGCGCAAGTGCACGGCGCAGGCCTGCGCGCGCTGAGCTACACGGTGAACGACGAGTGGGCCGCGCAGCGGCTGATCGACCTGGGCACCGACGGCATCATCACCGACAGGGTGGACCTGTTCAGCCCCGCCGGCTGAGGCTGCACCTACGCACTTACTTCTTACCGGCCCTTACGAAATGGCGGCTTCTATGATGCGGCCATGAGTTGGACCCTACGCTTCGCGAGCTTCTGCCTCGCAGCCCTGTGCATGTGCGGCGGCGCCTCGGCGCAGCCAGACCTCGGCGGCAACGCCAACAGTGCTGCCGCGGCCGCAGCAGCCCCTGCCCCCACAGTGGCCGAACTGCGCGAGCAGTTCACCAAGCTCAGCACCGCCGCCGAGACCGACGAGGACGCGCGCAAGCTGCTCGCGCAGATCAACGACATCGGCACCCAGGCCGACAAGTTCGTCACCGCGCGCACCGGTGAGCTTGCCGACCTGAACGCCCGGCTCGGCGAGCTCGGCAACCCGCCCGCCGCGGGCGCCACCGAAGACCCCGACATCACCCGCCAGCGCGCGCGCCTGACCAAGGAGCGCAACGCGCTGGACGCCGACATCCGCCTTGCGCGCCTGCTGTCGGTCGACGTACGGCAGCGCGGCACCGAGCTGGTCACGCAGCGCCGGGCGCTGTTCGAGGCGCAGCTCACCGAGCGCGCGGCCTCACCGCTGACCGCCGAGTTCTGGAACGACCTGCGCGAGGCCTGGCCCGACGACAAGGCACGGCTGAAGGCGATGGTGTCCTCGGTGAACGACGGCCTGGTGGCCGCGACGCAACCCGAAACGCGCCTGCAGGTGATCGCGGCCCTGGTCGCAGCGCTGCTGCTGGCGGTGTTCGGCAACTGGGCGGCCGAAGTCCTGCTCACCCGGCTGGCCGCGCGCGTCCTGCCGGCGGGGCGGCTGCGGCGCTCGGTGCTGGTGATCGGCATCGTCGCGAGCCATGTGCTGCTCGTGGCCGTGGCCGCGCACGGCTTCGTCGAGGTGCTGAAACAATTCGCCACCTGGGAGCCGCAGGCGCGCAAGGTGCTCAATTCGACGGCGCAGGCGCTGGTGTTCATGGCCTTCGTGATCGGGCTGGGCCGCGGGCTGCTGGCCACGCGCCGGCCCTCATGGCGCTTGCCGCCGATTCCCGACGCCATGGCCACCCGGCTCGCCGCCCTGCCCTGGCTGGTGGCGCTGGTGGCCGCGCTGGCATGGACTCCGGCGGAGGTCAACGCGCTGATCGACGCGAGCTTCGCCGCCGTGGTGGCCACGCACGTGCTCACGGCGCTGGTGCTGACGGCGCTGGTCGCCACGGTGCTCTATGTCGTGAAGCCGCTGCGCGCCGATGCGGCCGAGGCCGGCCTGCCCGAGCGGCCGATGTGGGTCGGCCTGCTGGTAGCGCTGATCGGCGCGCTGATGATCGCGATCTGGGTGCTGGTGGCCGTCGGCTACGTAGCGCTGGCGAGCTTCCTGGCCTCGCAGCTCACCTGGAGCGGCATCGTGGCTGCCGCTTTCTACGTGCTGTTCAAGTTCGCGGACGACGTGTTCATGGCCACGGTGTCGTCGCGTGCCGCCTTCGGCCAGCGACTGCAAAAGAGCTTCAACCTCGCGCCGCAGACGCTGGACCAGGTCGCCACGGTGCTGTCGGCGCTGAGCCGGGTGGCGCTGTTCTTCTACATGTTGATAGCGCTGGCCGCGCCGCTGGGCACGGGGCCGGGCGAGGTGTTCCAGCGCAGCGGCAAGTTCGGCACCGGCGTGAAGGTGGGCGAGTTCCAGCTGGTGCCGGGCGCGATCCTGAGCGCGATCGCGGTGGCGGTGGTGGGCTTCGTCGTGCTGCGGATCTTCAAGCGCTGGCTCGAAAGAGCCTACCTGCCGAACACGAAGTTCGAGCCGGGCATGCAGAGCTCCATCACCACGCTGCTGGGCTACGTGGGCGGCATCATGGTGGTGGCGTTCGCGCTTTCCGCACTGGGCATCGGCATCGAGCGCATCGCGTGGGTGGCGAGCGCGCTGTCGGTGGGTATCGGCTTCGGCCTGCAGGCGATCGTGCAGAACTTCATCTCGGGGCTGATCCTGCTGGCCGAGCAGCCGGTGAAGGTGGGCGACTGGGTGGTGCTGGGCACGGCGGAGGGCGACGTGCGGCGCATCAACGTGCGCGCCACCGAAATCCAGCTGGGCGACCGCTCGACGCTGATCGTGCCGAACTCGGAGTTCATCACCAAGACCGTGCGCAACATGACGCTGGCCAACGCCGAGGGCCGCGTGCTGATCCGCCTGCCGATGCCGCTGACCACCGACGCGCAGCGCGTGCGCGATCTGATCCTCGCGGCCTGCAAGGCGCACGAAGGCGTGCTGGAAACCCCGGCGCCGTCGCTCACGCTCGAGGGCATCGAGAACGGGCTGCTGATCTTCCAGGCGATCGCCTATGTAGCGAGCCCCCGGCTCGCGGGCGGCGTGCGCAGCGACCTGCTGTTCGTGATCCTCGACGAACTGAAGAAGGCCTCGCTGCCAATGGCCACGCCGACCACTTTCATGATGGCGCCCACCGAGCCCGCCGCGGCCGCACCGGCGCCTGCGACGTCGAATTCGCCCATTCCCGGTATGCCGAGCTGAGCCCTACTCCAGCGGCAGCGCCGTGGTGAACTTGATCTCGTTGAGGCACACGCTCGAACGCACCGCCGACACGCCGGGCATGTGCATCAGCGTGTGCATCAGGAACTGCGAGAGCGCCTCCAGGTCTTGCGCGACGACCTTGAGCACGTAGTCGAAGTCGCCCGTCACCGAGTAGCACTCCAGGATCTGCTTCAGGTCGGCGATCAGGTCCTGGAACTTGGGCAGTTCGTCGACATGGCCGCGCGCCATGGTCACATGGATGAAGGCGATCACGCCCAGCCCGATGTGGCGCGCGTTCAGGCGCGCCGCGTAGCCGTTGATGAGCCCCAGTTCTTCCAGCCGCCGGTGGCGCCGCAGGCATTGCGCCGGCGAGAGATTGGCCACCTCGGCCAGTTCGAGATTGGATGCACGGCCATGCACCTGCAGGTGCTCAAGAATCTTCCGGTCGATCCGGTCCAGTGCGATGTCATGCAATTTCTTCTCCCAATGCACCAAATTCATGCAATTTTATGGCGCAAAGCGGGGTAAGCCCGAGCCGTTCATGCACCTTAATTGTGCAAAGTACGATCTAGACTCCGAAGCGCCCGGGACGCATGCCGCGATCCAGGGCCGCTGAAATCCCCGCCACCGGCGCCCGCCGGCGGCTTCAGACGCATCCACATCCCCCACCCGGAGACCCTTCCCGTGAAAAACGCTTTGCTTCGCACACCCTTCAGCGCAGTGGCCCTGGCCCTCGGCATGCTGGCCGCCGCGCCTTCGTTCGCGGCCGACACCAAGTCGGTGGCCGTGACCGCCATCGTCGAGCACCCGGCGCTGGACGCCGTGCGCGACGGCGTGAAGGCCGAGCTGAAGGCGGCCGGCTACGAAGAAGGCAAGAACCTCAAGTTCAGCTACCAGAGCGCGCAGGGCAACGTAGGCACCGCCGCCCAGATCGCCCGCAAGTACGTGGGCGATGCGCCTGACGCGATCGTCGCCATTGCCACGCCATCGGCGCAGGCCGTGGTGGCCGCCACCAAGACGATTCCGGTGGTGTATTCGGCAATCACCGACCCGGTGGCCGCCAAGCTGGTGAAGAACTGGGAGCCCTCGGGCACCAACGTGACGGGCGTGTCGGACCTGTCGCCGCTCGAAAAGCACGTCGGCCTGATCAAGCAGGTGGTGCCGAACGCCAAGCGCATCGGCGTGATCTACAGCCCCGGTGAAGCCAACTCGGTGGCCATCGTCGCCTCCCTGAAGAAGGCCGCCGCCGACGCCGGCATGACCGTGGTCGAAGCCGCCGCCGCCCGCACGGTGGACGTGCCGACCGCCGCCCAGAGCCTGGTCGGCAAGGCCGACGTGATCTACACGCCCACCGACAACAACGTGGTCTCGGCCTTCGAAGGCATCGTGAAGGTGGCGCAGCAGGCCAAGCTGCCGGTGGTGGCGGCCGACACGGCCACCGTGGAGCGCGGCGCCGTTGCGGCACTGGGCCTGAACTACAGCGACATCGGCCGCCAGACCGGCAAGATCGTGGTGCGCATCCTCAAGGGTGAAAAGCCCGGCACCATCGCCTCGCAGACCAGCACCAACTTCGAGCTGGTGGTGAACCCCGGCGCGGCCAAACTGCAGGGCGTGACGCTGTCCGAATCGCTGCTGAAGACCGCCAAGGTCGTGAGCACGAAGTAAGCAGGCGAGCCTTTTTCTCTCATGTCGCTCATCGCTTCGCTGGGCGCCATCGAGATCGGTCTGATATTCGGACTGGTCGCGCTGGGCGTCTTCATGTCGTTTCGCATCATCAACTTTCCCGACCTCACGGTGGACGGCAGCTTTCCGCTGGGCGCCGCCGTGGCCGCGACGCTGATCGTCGCGGGCTGGAACCCGGTGGCCGCCACCGCGGTGGCCTGCGTGGCCGGCGCCGCCTCGGGCTGGGTCACGGCCTGGCTCAACGTGAAGCTGAAGATCATGCAGTTGCTCGCGAGCATCCTGGTGATGATCGCGCTGTACTCCATCAACCTGCGCGTGATGGGCAAGCCCAACGTGGCGCTCATCACCGAGCCGACCGTGTTCAGCATGGTCGACTTCGGCGGCATGCCCGAACAGTGGGCCAAGCCGCTGTTGCTGCTGCTGATCGTGATCGTCGCGAAGGTCCTGGTCGACATGTTCTTCGCCTCGGAAGCGGGGCTCGCGATGCGCGCCACCGGCGGCAATGCGCGCATGGCGCGGGCCCAGGGCATTTCCACCGACTTCCACACCATGGCGGGCCTGGCGCTGTCGAACGCGCTGGTGGCGCTGGCCGGCGCGCTGTTCGCGCAGAGCCAGGGCACGGCCGACATCTCGATGGGCGTGGGCACGATCGTGATCGGCCTGGCCGCGGTGATCATCGGCGAGACGCTGTTGCCCGCGCGAAGCATGGTCATCACCACGCTGGCCTGCGTGCTGGGTGCGCTGCTGTATCGCTTTTTCATCGCGATGGCGCTGAACACCGACTTCATGGGCCTGCAGGCGCAAGACCTGAACCTGGTGACGGCCATGCTGGTGGCGTTCGCACTGCTGGTGCCGGCCTACAAGCGCAAGCTGGGCGGGCTTTTCAAGGGGAAGAACTGATGCTGCGCGCCCAACAACTCGAAATGACCTTCAACCCGGGCACGCCGATCGAGAACCGCGTGCTGCGCGGGCTCAACCTGGAGATTCCGACTGGCCAGTTCGTCACCGTGATCGGCTCGAACGGCGCGGGCAAGTCGACCTTTCTGAATGCGGTGAGCGGCGACCTGATCGTCGACAAGGGCAGCATCGAGATCGACGGCAAGGACGTGACCCGCCTGAACGCCTGGCAGCGCTCGGGCATGGTGGCCCGCGTGTTCCAGGACCCGATGGCCGGCACCTGCGAGGCGCTGACCATCGAGGAGAACATGGCGCTCGCCTGGAAGCGCGGCGAGCGCCGGGCCTTCGGCTTTGCGCTGAACCGCAACCTGCGCGAACTGTTCCGCGAGAAGCTGTCGATCCTGAAGCTGGGGCTGGAGAACCGGCTGGCCGACCGCATCGGCCTGCTCTCGGGCGGGCAGCGGCAGGCGGTGAGCCTGCTGATGGCCTCGCTCAAGCCCTCACGCATCCTGCTGCTGGACGAGCACACGGCCGCGCTCGACCCGAAGACTGCCGCCTTCGTGCTGGAGCTGACCGCCAGGATCGTCGAAGGCAGCCAGCTCACCGCGATGATGGTGACGCACAGCATGCGCCAGGCGCTGGACTACGGTTCGCGCACGGTGATGCTGCACGAGGGCCAGGTGATCCTCGACGTGGCCGGGTCGCAGCGCTCGGGACTCGATGTGCCCGACCTGCTGCGCATGTTCGAGCAGACACGCGGCGAGAAGCTGGACGACGACAAGCTGCTGCTGGCCTGATGGTGTCGGATGCCCCATTCGTGCGCGGCATGCGCGCCGGTGACCTCGACGCCGTGCTCGCGATCCAGTTCGCCTGCTATGGCGCGGGGTTCGTGGAGGACGGCGCGCTGATCGCCCGGCGGCTCGCGGCCGCGCCGCATACGGGCTGGGTGGCCGAGCATAAAGGCGGTGTGCGGGCCTATCTGGCGGGGTATCCGTCAGTGGCCGGCAAGCTCACGCCGCTGCACGGGGAGTTCGAAGTAGCAGAACAGCCCGATTCGCTGTACCTGCACGACCTGGCGGTGGACCCGGACGCCTCGGGCTTGGGGCTGGGGCCCTTGCTGGTACGCCATGCCTGGGCCCACGCGGCACAGGCCGGCTGGCGGCATTCGACGCTGGTGTCGGTGCAATCCTCGGTGGGTTTCTGGCTGCGCCAGGGTTATGCGGCCGCGCAGCCCGCCGGCACCGGGCAGCAGGCCCGTCTCGCCACCTACCCCGGCGAGTCGGTCTACATGATCCGCCGGCTGGGCTGACTGGTTGTCAGCGGCGCCAGCCGCGCATCGCCAGCCACTGGACAGTGCCGCAGACCACCACGAGCGCGGCGTAGGTCACCATCGCTCCGTCGCGCCCGAACACGGCAAGGCCCACCACCAACACCCCCACGCCGGCCGCAAAGGTCAGCGCCCACTGCACCCACCAGCGCGGAACGCCGGCGCGGTTGCCGCCCAGGAACCGCCCGACAAAGGCCAGCACCAGGGCCAGGAAAGCCGCGGGTGCTACAAAATTAAGCAGGTGGTTCAGGAGGGCCAGCAGGTCCATCGGGAGGGGTTACGCACGTGCCGGAACATGCGCGGAAGGTTATGGCTGTCATAGGGAAAGCCATTTGTCCTTCCGCAAGCCTCGTGCGGCTGCTGATTTTATAATCACGGCCATGTCAGTCTGGGCTCTCGGCTTGAACCACACGACCGCGCCGCTCGATCTGCGCGGTCGTTTCGCGTTCGCGCTCGACCAGATAGCCCCCACGCTGCAGAGTCTGCGCAGCTCCTTTGCCTCCGGCCGCCACCCCCAGGTCGAGGCCGCGATCATCTCCACCTGCAACCGCACCGAGATCTATTGCGCCTCGGAACACGCCGCGCTCGACCACACCTTCGGCTGGCTGGCGGCCAGCGGCGGCGTGGCCCCCGCCCTGCTGCGCTCGCATGCCTACACCCTGCATGACGACGAAGCCGCGCGCCATGCCTTCCGCGTGGCCAGCGGGCTCGATTCGATGGTGCTGGGAGAAGCGCAGATCCTCGGCCAGATGAAAGACGCCGTGCGCGCAGCCGAGACGGCCGGCGCGCTCGGCAGCACGCTGAACCAGCTGTTCCAGCGCTCCTTTGCCGTCGCCAAGGAGGTCCGCACCGCCACCGAGATCGGCGCGCACTCCATCAGCATGGCCGCCGCGGCGGTCCGGCTGGCCGGGCAACTCTTCGAAGATTTGCATCAAACGCGCGTGCTGTTCGTCGGCGCTGGCGAAATGATCGACCTTGCGGCCACGCACTTCGCGGCCAAGGAGCCCAAGTCGATCGCCATTGCCAACCGCACGCTCGAACGCGGCGAGAAGCTGGCCTCGCGCTTCGGCGGCGAGGCAATGCGGCTGGCCGACCTTCCCTCGCGGCTCGCCGAGTTCGACATCGTGGTGAGCTGCACCGCGAGCACGCTGCCGATCATCGGCCTGGGCGCCGTCGAGCGGGCGCTCAAGGCGCGCAAGCACCGCCCGATGTTCATGGTCGACCTGGCCGTGCCGCGCGACATCGAGCCTGAAGTGAAGGCACTCGAGGATATTTATCTCTACACCGTCGACGACCTCGCCCAGGTCGTGCAACAGGGCCAGGCCAACCGCCAGGCAGCGGTGGCGCAGGCCGAAGTGATCATCGATGCCGGCGTGCAGAGCTTCATGCACTGGCTCGGCCAACGCGGCACCGTGCCGCTGATCCAGCAGCTCAACGTACAGGCCGACGAGTGGCGCGCCGCCGAAATGGCCCGTGCGCGCAAGCTGCTGGCCAAGGGCGAATCGGTCGATGCGGTGCTCGAAGCCATGTCGCGCGGGCTCACGCAGAAGATGATGCACGGCGCCATGGCCGAGCTGCACGCGGGCGATGCCGCCTCGCGCGAGCAGACGGCGCAGACGATCTCGCGCCTGTTTCTGCGCAAAGAGCGTTAGCGACGCTCGTCATCGCCTGGCCCGACCGGCCGCGATCTTCTTAATGCGCCCTGCCCTCGCACGGCAGCACCCTCCCCTTTTTTCGAGCCTCTTTCCCCCGTGAAATCCTTTCTGCGCCATCAACTCGAACGCTACGCCCAGCGCCTGGGCGAGCTCGACTTCCTGCTCTCGCGCGAAGACATCATGAGCGACATGGCGCAGTACCGCACCATCTCTCGCGAGCATGCCGAGGTCACGCAGATCGCCGGCCGCTACGAGCGCTACCGCCAGCGCGAGGCCGACATCGCAGGCGCCAGGGAGATGCTCGACGACCCCGACATGGCCGAGATGGCGAAGGAAGAAATCGCAGGCGCCGAAGCCGAGCTGGTGCAGCTCGAAGAAGAACTGCAGCGCCTGCTGCTGCCCAAGGACCCCGATGACGCGCGCAATGCCTTCCTCGAAATCCGCGCGGGCACGGGCGGCGACGAATCCGCTCTGTTCGCGGGCGATCTGCTGCGCATGTACACACGCTATTGCGAGCGTGCCGGCTGGCGCTGCGAGGTGGTAAGCGAAAGCGAGAGCGAGCTCGGCGGCTACAAGGAAGTGGTGATCCGCATCGTGGGCGACGACGTGTTCGGCCACCTGCGCTTCGAATCGGGCGGCCATCGCGTGCAGCGGGTGCCCGCCACCGAGACACAGGGCCGCATCCACACCAGCGCCTGCACGGTTGCCGTGCTGGCCGAGCCCGACGAGACCGTGGCCGTGCAGATCAACCCCGCCGACCTGCGCATCGACACCTACCGCGCGAGCGGCGCCGGCGGCCAGCACATCAACAAGACCGACTCGGCCGTGCGCATCACGCACATCCCGACCGGCATCGTGGCCGAGTGCCAGGACGACCGCAGCCAGCATCGCAACAAGGCCAAGGCGCTGCAGGTGCTGTCGGCGCGCATCCAGGAAAAGGAGCGCAGCGAACGCGCCGCCAAGGACGCGGCAATGCGCAAGGGGCTGATCGGCAGCGGCGACCGCTCGGACCGCATCCGCACTTACAACTTTCCGCAAGGGCGGCTGACCGACCACCGCATCAACCTCACGCTCTACAAGCTGCTCGCCATCATGGAAGGCGACCTCGGCGACGTGCTCGACGCATTGCGCGCCGCACGCGAAGCCGAGCAGCTGGCCGAGCTGGAATCGAGCCTGCCGGCGTGATGACCACCACCGAGAACCCGTTGCCGTCGACCGTGGCGCAGGCGCTGACCGCGGCTGTCGCCCTGGGCATCGATCGGCTCGATGCCCAGTTGCTGCTGCTGCACGCGCTGGGCCGCGCCCCGCACGACCGGGCCTGGCTGCTGGCGCACGACACCGATGCGATGCCCGACGCGGCGTGGTCCGCGCTGGCGGCACAGCTGTCGCGGCGCCGCACCGGCGAGCCGGTCGCCTATCTGCTGGGCGAGAAGGAATTCCATGGCCTCAACCTGCAGGTCGATGCCCGCGTGCTCGTGCCGCGGCCCGACACGGAAACGCTGGTCGAATGGGCGCTGCAGTGCCTCGAAGGCCATGCCGCTCCGCGCGCGCTCGACCTCGGCACGGGCAGCGGCGCAATCGCGCTGGCCCTGCAGCACGCCTGCCCCGATGCGCAAATCGATGCGGTCGACGCCAGCGCCGACGCGCTCGCGGTCGCCCAGGCCAACGCCCGGCGCCTCGGCCTGCCCGTGCGCTTTGCCCAGGCGAACTGGCTCGACGGCGCCGGCAACGGCTACACGGTCATCGCCAGCAATCCGCCGTACATCGCCGCCGGCGACCCGCATCTGCCCGCGCTGCGCCACGAGCCTTCTTCCGCGCTGGTTGCGGGTGCCGACGGCCTCGACGACATCCGCCAGATCGTGCAGAACGCCCCCGCCCACCTCGCGGAGGGCGGCTGGCTTCTGCTCGAACACGGCCATGACCAGGCCGCCGCAGTGCGCCAACTGCTCGCCGCGCGCGGTTTCGCCGAAGTGCAAAGCCGCGACGACCTCGCCGGCATCCAGCGCTGTTCCGGCGGAATCTGGCGCACGGTGAAATAATCCCCCCAGCCTATTTTTTCAGGAGTCCCCATGTCCGACGCCCAGCAACGCATCGACGACCTCGTCAAGACCAACGACCTCGTGCTCTTCATGAAGGGCAATGCAAGCTTTCCGATGTGCGGCTTCTCGGGCCGCGCGATCCAGATCCTGAAGGCGGTCGGCGTCGACACCAAGACGCTCAAGACCGTCAACGTGCTCGAAGACGACGGCATCCGCCAGGGCATCAAGGAATACAGCAACTGGCCCACGATCCCTCAGCTCTACGTGAAGGGCGAGTTCATCGGCGGCTCGGACATCATGATGGAGATGTACGAATCGGGCGAACTGCAGCAAGTGGTGAACGGCGCTGCCGCCTGAATCCGCGAAGCCGGTCATGAGCCACGATCACGACGCGGATCACGGCCATTCGCATGACGGCGATGCCGGCGAAGGCGCCCCGGCCTGGAAGCACGACGGCGTGCGGGTGATCGGGGCCAACCAACTCGACGTCAACACCGCGCAGACGCCCGGCATGAACCGGGCGGCCGCCATCAACTTCGCCCGCGTGGGCGCACAGAAGCTCTGGGCCGGCACCGTGACCATCCACGCCGATGCCAAGACCGGCGCCCATCACCACGGGCACCTCGAATCGGTGATCTACGTCGTGCGCGGCCGGGCCCGCATGCGCTGGGGCGAGAAGCTGGAGTTCACGGCCGAGGCCGGGCCGGGCGACTTCATCTATGTGCCGCCCTTCGTGCCGCACCAGGAGATCAACGCCAGCGCGACCGAAACGCTCGAATGCGTGCTGTGCCGCAGCGACGGCGAGGCAGTGGCGGTGAACCTCGACATCGAGCCCGTGGAAAAACCTGAATCGGTGCTCTGGGTCGACCCGACTCACCCCCACGGCGGGGTCTGAGCGTTTTTCCGGTGCCGAGTCATGGCACCATGGTGGCCGTCTTCGACGTGCCACCATGACCCTGACCCAAAGCCTGCTCATCATCGCGCTACTGATTGCGCTGAGCGCCTTCTTCTCCCTTGCCGAAATCACCTTGGCTGCCTCGCGCCGCCTGCGTTTGCGCCAGATGGCCGACGAAGGCGACCCTCGGGCAGAGAAAGTGCTGCGCGTGCAGGAGCAGCCCGGCCACTACTTCACTGTGGTGCAGATTGGGCTCAACGCAGTGGCGATTCTTGGCGGCGTCGTGGGCGAGGGCTCGCTCAGCCCGTATTTCGCGGTCTTCTTCGAGAAGTGGCTGAGCGTCGAGGCTTCGGCCAGCGCGGCCTTCCTGTGCTCGTTCATCATCATCATCGCGGTGTTCCTGGTGTTCGCCGACCTGTTTCCCAAACGGCTGGGCATGAGCAACCCCGAGCAACTGGCGGTACGCATGGTCGGGCCCATGCAGTTGCTGATCACCACCTTCAAGCCGCTGGTGTGGTTCTTCACGCGCTGCACCGACCTGCTGTTCAAGCTGCTCGGCATGCCGATGGTGCGCGACGACAAGATCACCTCGGCCGACATCCTCGCGATGACCGAGGCCGGCGCCCGGGCCGGCGTGCTCGCAGTGCGCGAGCAGCAGGTGATCGCCAACGTGTTCGAGCTGGAAACACGCCTGGTGAGCAGCGTGATGACCGCACGCGACAGCATCGCCTGGTTCCTGCACGACGACCCCGAGTCGGTGCTGCGCGCGCGCATCGTGGCCGAGCCCTTCTCGGCGTACCCGGTGTGCGACGGCGACATCGACCACGTGCTGGGCTATGTGGACGCCAAGGACATGTTCCAGCGCGTGCTCAGCGGCCAGCCACTGGCCTTCGACCAGGGCCTGCCGCTGCACAAGGCGCTGGTCATTCCCGACCGGCTCTCGCTCACTGAAGTGCTCGAGCAATTCCAGCAGGCGCATGAAGACTTCGCGATCATCGTCAACGAATACAGCCTGGTGGTGGGGGTGATCACGCTCAACGACGTGATGAGCACGGTGATGGGCGACCTGGTGTCGATGCCCGACGAAGAGCAGATCGTGCAGCGCGACGAAAACTCGTGGCTCATCGACGGCATCACGCCCATTCAGGACGTGCAGCGCGCGCTGCACATCGACGAACTGCCGCATGCCGAGGAGTACGAGACGCTCGCGGGCTTCCTGATGGTGATGCTGCGCCGCGTGCCCAAGCGCACCGACAACGTGACCTGGGGCGGCTACACCTTCGAGGTGATGGACGTGGACAGCTACCGCATCGACCAGGTGATGGTCACGAAGGGCTCGGGCACCGCCAAGGCGCCGGCGAGCTGACCGGACTGGAGCGGACTGGCTGGCGGGCTCAGGCCGCCGACCGGTCCTTGTCCTTGTCCTTTTCCTTCTCGCGCTCCTTGTCGTTGAACACCCAGAGCCGCTGGTTGGCGAACACCGCGTTCGGGTACGGCGACTTGCCCCGGCTGCCGTTGTAGCGGCCCAGCGTCATGTACAGGTCGCCGTTCTCGCGGTCGAGGTAGTGGCGCAAGATCACGCAGCCGAAGCGCAGGTTGGTCTGCATGTGGAAGAGCTTGGCCGAATCGCTGTCGCCGATCACGCGCGTCCAGAACGGCATGACCTGCATGTAGCCGCGCGCGCCGGCACTCGACACCGCGAACTTGCGGAAATTGCTCTCGACCTGCACCAGCCCGAGCACCAGGCTCACCTCGAGCCCCGAGCGCTTGGCTTCGTACCAGGCGGTCTGCAGGAACTCGATGCGCGAGGGCGCGTCGGCGATCTTCTTCTTGAGGCGTTCGCTCATCTCGCCGAGCCAGCGCAGGTAGGCCAGGCGGGCTTCGGTGTTCGCAAACTGGGGCACCGGCGGCGCCTTGTTGTGGATGGCGGAGCTCAGTGCGGTGCGCACCGAGTCGATCAGCGGCTCTTCGATCTGCGCACCGGCCAGGGCGGTCTGCGGCAGCGACAGCATTGCGAGGGCCCCCGCCGTCACGGCGCCGCCCAGGCACTGGCGTCGCGAGAGGCCGCCCTCGAGGCTCATTTCGCGAGCTTGCCGGTGATGAAGTCGGCGATGCCGGCTGCAGGCACCTTGGTGGCCGCGGTGTCGCGCCGGCCCTGGTATTCGAGCTGACCTTCCTTGAGACCGCGATCCGAGATGACCACGCGGTGCGGCACGCCGATCAGCTCCCAGTCGGCGAACATCGCGCCGGGGCGTTCGCCGCGGTCGTCGAGCAGCACGTCGACGCCCTTGGCAAGCAGCTCTTCGTAGAGCGCTTCGGCCGCCACCTTGACCTCGGGGCTGCGGTCCATGCCGATCGGGCAGACCACCACCGTGAACGGGGCCAGCGCGTCGGGCCAGATGATGCCGCGCTCGTCGTGGTTCTGTTCGATGGCGGCGGCCGGCAGGCGGGTGATGCCGATGCCGTAGCAACCCATTTCGAGGAATTGCGGCTTGCCGCCTTCGTCGAGGTAGGTGGCGTTCATGTCCTTGCTGTACTTGGTGCCCAGCACGAACACGTGGCCGACTTCGATGCCGCGCTCGATGGCCAGCACGCCCTTGCCGTCGGGCGAGGCGTCGCCCGCGACCACGTTGCGGATGTCGGCGATCAGGTCGGGCTCGGGCAGGTCGCGGCCCCAGTTGACGCCAGTCATGTGGAAGTCGACCTCGTTGGCGCCGGTGATCCAGTCGGCCATGACGGCAGCTTCGCGGTCGGCCACGAGCTTGACGGGCTTCTTGAGGTTCAGCGGGCCCAGGTAGCCGGGCTTGCAGCCGAAGTGGTCCTCGATCTCAGCGAGGGTTGCGAAGCGGAAGCCCTGGTTCAGGCCGGGCAGCTTGCTGACCTTGATCTCGTTCATGTCGTGGTCGCCGCGCAGCAGCAGCAGCCAGACCTGCGAGCCCTTCGGATTGCCGGCCTCGTCGACGATATCGGTGGCAAGCACCAGCGACTTGATGGTGGTCGAGAGCGGCACGCCGAGCAGTTCGGCCACGTCGGCGCAGGTGCTCTTGCCGGGGGTCGGCGTTTTCTGGAGCGGCTTGGCGGCCGCGGGGCGCGGGCCGGCCGGGGCCAGCGCCTCGGCCTTTTCCATGTTGGCGGCGTATTCGCTGTCGGGGCAGTAGACGATGGCGTCTTCGCCGGTCGCGGCGATCACCTGGAATTCTTCGCTCAGGTCGCCGCCGATGGCGCCGCTGTCGGCCGCCACGGCGCGGTAGCGCAGGCCGAATCGGTCGAAGATGTTGCGGTAGGCCTGCGCCATGGTCTGGTAGCTGGCCTTGGCCGCGTCGAGGTCGCGGTCGAAGCTGTAGGCGTCCTTCATGATGAATTCGCGCCCACGCATCAGGCCGAAGCGCGGACGGCGCTCGTCGCGGAACTTGGTCTGGATCTGGTAGAAATTCTTCGGCAGCTGCTTGTAGCTACGGATTTCCTGGCGCGCGATGTCGGTCACGACCTCTTCGCTGGTCGGCTGGATCACGTAGTCGCGGTCGTGCCGGTCCTTGATGCGCAGCAGCTCGGGGCCCATCTTCTCGAAGCGGCCGGTCTCCTGCCAGAACTCGGCCGGCTGCACCACGGGCATCGTCATCTCGACGGCGCCGGCGCGGTTCATCTCTTCGCGCACGATGGCCTCGACCTTGCGGATCACGCGCAGCCCCATGGGCATGTAGGTGTAGATGCCCGTGCCGAGCTTCTTGATCATGCCGGCCCGCATCATGAGCCGGTGGCTCGCGACCTCTGCGTCAGCGGGCGCTTCCTTGAGGGTGGAGACAAAAAATCGGGAAGCTTTCATCGGGATCGGTGTGATGGATTCGCTGGATTCGAAAATGGGAAGTGGGGGACTGCTCCCCCGGAGAGACCCTGAGAGCCTGGCATCGGCAGCTTGCCGAGGGCAACCCGGCATGCATAATCGACTCAGTTCAAAAATTGGGGTTTGATTATGCTCGACCGGGACGGCTTCAGGCCCAACGTCGGCATCATCCTGCTCAACCAGAGAAACCAGGTTTTCTGGGGCAAACGCATACGCACGCATTCCTGGCAGTTTCCGCAAGGCGGCATCGACCGCGGCGAAAGTCCCGAGCAAGCCATGTTCCGGGAACTGCACGAGGAAGTGGGGCTCCATCCGGAGCACGTGCGCATCGTGGCCCGTACCCGCGACTGGTTGCGCTACGAGGTGCCGGATCGGTTCATCCGCCGTGACGCACGGGGCCACTACAAGGGCCAGAAACAAATCTGGTATTTGCTGCAACTCGTCGGCCACGACTGGGATCTCAACCTGCGTGCCACCGACCATCCCGAGTTCGATGCTTGGCGCTGGCACGACTACTGGGTGCCGCTCGACGTGGTCGTCGAGTTCAAGCGCGGCGTCTACGAGATGGCGCTCACCGAGCTTGCTCGCTACCTGCCAAGGCAGGATTTCCGCAACCGCTTCCTGCGCAGCAACGTGCGCGCCCGAGAATTCGAGCGCCATTCGCCAGACGCCGGGGCGCCTCCCGGACTGGACCTGCCGCCCGGCGGCAGTTTCGATCCGCATCCCGACATTCCTTCTGCGAGCGATGAACCTCCTGTCCACAACAACAAAGCGCCGTTCCTTCCGACGCAACGCTGAACGCGCCCTTCTTCTGATCTGCTTCGGCGTCCTCGCGGGCTGCGCCTCGGGCCAGCACGACACCGACAACCCCGACTGGGCGCAGGCCGGCAGCCCGCCGCCGCCGAAGCGATCCGAAACGGACAGGGAATGGGAAGAAACGGCAACGCCGCCGCCGCCGGCCTTCAGCGAAAGCCGTCTGCTGCCGATCGAGATGCCGCCCTACATGAGCCTGAAGTTCGGCGTCGACCCGAACACGATCACGATCACTGGCGACGGGATCGTGCGCTACGTGGTGGTGGCGCGCAACCGCACTGGCAGCGCCGTCAACGCCTTCTACGAGGGCGTGCGCTGCTCCACTGCGGAAATGAAGAGCTATGCGCGCTACAACAACGGCGCCTGGCAAGACGTCGCAAAGCCGGAGTGGAAACGCCTGAACGACCTGAACTCCAGCTACACCCGGGCGCTGTCGACCCAGGCCCTGTGCCGCGGCAATGCGCCGCGCGCCTCGATCGGGGAAATGGTGCAGAACATACGCAACCCGGTGCGGGAAGTGCAGTAGTCAATCCAGACAACAACGGGGCCTTGCGCCCCGTTGTTGTTTGGATCATCAGCTGGGCATCAGCACCATGTTGTCGCGATGGACCATCTCGGGCTCCGCAACATAGCCCAACAGGCGCTCGAACTCGCTCGAGGGCTTGCGGCACAGCAGGCGCGCCTCCACGCTCGAATAGTTGGCAAGGCCCCGGGCCAGCTCGACGCCATCGACGTCGCGCACCGCGATCACGTCGCCGCGCGAAAACTCGCCTGAAACGCTGGTCATGCCGATCGGCAGCAGGCTCTTGCCCTCGGCCCGTACCTTGGCTGCCGCACCCGCATCGACGACGACGGCGCCGCGCAGTTGCAGGTGGTCAGCCATCCAGCGCTTGCGGGCCTGGTGCTTGGCGGTCTGCGCCACCAGCAGCGTGCCGATGGACTCGCCCCGCGCCAGGCGCAGCAGGGCATCGGCCTCTCGGCCCCAGGCTATGACCGTGGAAGCGCCAGAGCCGGCGGCGCGCTTGGCCGCGAGGATTTTGGTGATCATCCCGCCACGGCCGATGCTGGAGCCTGCGCCACCCGCCATCGCTTCGAGCGCCGGATCGCCCGCAGCGGCTTCGTGCACGAACTTGGCTTCCGGGTCCTTGCGCGGGTCGGCCGTGTACAGGCCCTTCTGATCTGTGAGGATGACCAGCGCATCGGCCTCGACCAGGTTGGCCACGAGTGCACCCAGCGTGTCGTTGTCGCCGAACTTGATCTCGTCGTTGACGACCGTGTCGTTCTCGTTGATGACCGGCACCACACCCAGCTTGAGCAGCGTGACCAGGGTCGAACGGGCATTGAGGTAGCGCTCGCGATCGGCCAGGTCGGCGTGGGTCAGCAGCACCTGCGCGCTGCCGATTTCGTTTTCGCGCAGCTTGGTTTCGTACATCTGGGCCAGGCCCATCTGTCCGACGGCCGCAGCGGCCTGAAGCTCGTTGATTTCGTGCGGCCGGGTGCGCCAGCCGAGGCGCTTCATGCCTTCGGCAATGGCCCCGCTCGACACCATCACGACCTCGCGCCCTTCGCGCACCAGTGCAGCCAGTTGCCGGCACCACTCGCCGATGGCAGCCTCGTCGAGACCGCGCCCCTCGTTGGTCACGAGGCTGGAACCCACCTTGACGACGATACGGCGGGCATCCCGCAAGGCAGTGGATCCGGAGTTCGAGGTCATTTTCGGGTTGTAACGGTCTTGGATGCTGCGTGGATTGCTGTCTATCTATCTATCTGTTGGCAGGGCCGCGGGGCGATGCGGCAACGCCGCTCAGGCGCCCTCGGAAGGCAACGGCGTGAAGCGCGGATCGACGACGACCGGCGCGTGCTCGGCCACCTGCTGTGCCTTGACCTGCTGATAAACAGCCTGCACCAGGTGTTCGCAGCCTTCGCGCGTGAGCGCCGAGATTTCGAACACGGGCCCCTTGAAGCGCAGGCGCTTCACGACGTCCTTGACGCGGGCCGCACGTTCTTCGGTCGGCACCATGTCGAGCTTGTTGAGCACGAGCCAACGCGGCTTTTCGTAGAGCGCGGCGTCATACTTCTTGAGCTCGCCGACGATGGCCTTGGCCTGGGCGACAGGGTCGATGTTGTCGTCGAACGGCGCCATGTCGATCACATGCAGCAGCAGGCGCGTGCGTTGCAGGTGGCGCAGGAAGAGATGGCCGAGGCCCGCACCTTCGGATGCGCCTTCGATCAGGCCGGGAAGGTCGGCCACCACGAAGCTCTGCTCCGGGCCGACGCGCACAACACCGAGGTTCGGGTGCAGCGTGGTGAAGGGGTAGTCGGCAATGCGTGGGCGGGCATTGGAAATGGCGCTGATCAGCGTCGACTTGCCGGCATTCGGCATGCCAAGCAGGCCGACGTCTGCCAGCACCTTCAACTCCAGCTTGACGCTGCGCTTTTCTCCAGGCCAGCCGGGCGTCTTCTGACGCGGCGCGCGGTTGATGGCGCTCTTGAAGCGCATGTTGCCGAAGCCACCGTCGCCGCCCTTGGCGATGGTGATGACTTCGCCCTCTTTCAATAGCTCGAACAGCACCTCGCCGGTTTCGACATCGGAGATGATCGTGCCGACCGGCATCTTGAGCGTGATGTCGTCGCCCGCGGCACCGAACATGTCGGAGCCCATGCCGTGCTCGCCGCGCTTGGCTTCGTGGCGGCGCGAGTAGCGGAAATCGACCAGCGTGTTGAGGTTCGAATCGGCCACTGCGAACACGTGGCCGCCGCGGCCGCCGTCGCCGCCGTTGGGGCCGCCGAATTCCTTGTACTTCTCATGACGGAACGACACGCAGCCGTTGCCGCCATCGCCGGCGGCGATGTCGATGAAGGCTTCGTCGACGAACTTCATGGGATGTCCAGTTTACAAATGAAGAAGCCCCGGCAATGCGGGGCCTCGGGCAGGTCGAAGTGACTCGAGGCTTACGCCGCGGGGGTCACGTTGACCGTGTGCTTGTTGAGTGCACCCTTGGTACCGAACGACACGTGGCCGTCGACCAGGGCAAACAGCGTGTGGTCCTTGCCCACGCCGACGTTCACGCCGGGGTGGAACTGGGTGCCGCGCTGGCGCACGATGATCGAGCCTGCGCTGATCAGTTCGCCGCCGAAAGCCTTCACGCCGAGCATCTTGGGCTTGGAGTCGCGCCCGTTTCGCGTTGAGCCGCCGCCTTTTTTCTGTGCCATGGAATCTGCTCCTTAGCCGGCGATCGCGCCGATTTGCAGTTCGGTGAACTGCTGGCGATGACCTTGACGTTTCTGATAGTGCTTGCGACGGCGCATCTTGAAGATGTGGACCTTGTCGTGCTTGCCGTGCGACAGTACCGTGACTGTCACCGTTGCGCCGGACACCAGGGGCGTGCCAACCTTGATTTCAGCGCCGTTTCCGACAGCCAGAACCTGGTCGATCACGATTTCCTGGCCTACGTCCGCAGCAATCTGTTCTACTTTAATTTTCTCGCCGGAAGCAACGCGATACTGCTTGCCACCGGTTTTTATGACCGCGTACATGTAAACCTCTTAGAAATGAGTCTCCGCAGCGAATTCCGCAGAGCCCAAGATTATAGCGCGGTTTGTGCCTGCTAACCACTTTCAGCCCAGCGCAATCCCGGCAAACCGCCGCGGCTCCCTATAATTTGCGCCTTCCGGCCCTTCCCCAGCTTGGGTCGCCATCATCCTCAGCAGCGCTCCGCGCCTCCGCTTTGCCAGTTCCCGCCGCCGACACCTCCCCCACCGCCACCGTGCTGGACCTGATTGCCGGCGACATGGTCGAAGTCGACCGTGTGATCGCCCGCCGCCTCGACACGGGCGTGCCGCTGGTCAGCCAGGTTTCCAGGTACATCATTTCCGCTGGCGGCAAACGCCTGCGGCCGGCGCTCCTGCTGCTGATGTCGGGCGCGCTGGGTTACACCGGCGAACAGCGCTTCAATCTGGCCGCCGTTGTGGAATTCATTCATACGGCCACCCTGCTGCATGACGACGTGGTCGACGAATCGACCCTGCGGCGCGGGCGAGCGACCGCCAACGAATCGTTCGGCAACCCGGCCAGCGTGCTGGTCGGCGACTTTCTCTACTCGCGCGCATTCCAGATGATGTTGGATGCCAGCAACATGCGCGTCATGCAGATCCTGGCCGAAGCCACCAACGTGATCGCCGAAGGCGAGGTACTCCAGCTGATGAACATGCACGACGCATCGCTGGACGAGGCGGCATATCTGCGCGTGATCCGCTCGAAGACCGCAAAGCTCTTCGAGGCCAGCACCCGCCTCGCGGCCGTGCTGGCAGGCGCCACACCTGATGTGGAAGAGGCCTGCGCCACCTACGGACAGGCACTCGGCACCGCCTTCCAGGTGATCGACGACGTGCTGGACTACGCGGGCGACGCCAACGAGACAGGAAAGAACGTCGGCGACGACCTGCGCGAAGGCAAGACCACGCTCCCGCTCATCTTCGCAATGCAGCGAGGCACCTCGGCTCAGAGCGACCTGGTGCGCGCCGCCATCGAGGCGGGCGACACCGCCCAGCTGGGCAAGGTCGTCGAGATCGTTCGCGAAACTGGAGCCCTGGACGCCTCCCGCGCGGCGGCTGCCGCCGAAGCACAGCGCGCAATTCATGCGCTGAGCGGCTTCCCATCCAATTCGCACGCTTCAGGTTTGCTACAATTGGCGGCTCAGTTGCTTGAGCGACGTGCCTGAACACCTCTCCTGAGTTGGCATCTAGGACGATTTCTTTTTTCTTGCAACCATCGGGGTGTAGCTTAGCCTGGTAGAGCGCTACGTTCGGGACGTAGAGGCCGGAGGTTCGAATCCTCTCACCCCGACCAGCCTTTGGCTGGCATAAATAAATGGCCATGCCTGTTGCTGTGTAGCGATTTACAGCACTGGGCTGTTCAGCGATGATCGTGAAGCACTTTTTCACATCTTTTTCATTCGTTGAATGGCCGCTGCCGAACTTCCAGTTAAAGAACCCTCGCAGATTGCCCTCCCCGGGCTCGCGCGCGCCCTGGTGTCGGCCGGCAAGCTTCCTGCCAGGGCCGCCGAAGACATCTACCAGAAGTCCCTGAGTGGCCGCACCAGCTTCATCGCGGAGCTGACCGGCTCCGGCGCCGTCTCGGCCGCCGATCTCGCCCACACCCTTTCCACCGCCTTCGGCGCGCCGCTGCTCGATCTCGACGCCATCGATCCCCAGCGCCTGCCGAAGGATCTGCTCGACGCGAAGCTGTGCCACGCGTACCGCATCGTTGTCCTGAGCAAACGCAACAACCGTCTGATTGTTGCAACAGCCGATCCCTCGGACCAACAGGCGGCAGAGAAGATCAAGTTCGCCTCCCAGATGGGTGTCGACTGGGTCATCGCGGAATACGACAAGCTGTCGCGAATGATCGAAGCCGCCGCAGTGACGGCGGCGGAGAGCATCAACAACATCGTCGGCAGCGAGTTCGAGTTCGACGATGTCTCGGCCGACACCTCGGGCGACAGCAACGAGCAGGCAATCGCAGAAGTCGAAGACGCACCGGTCGTGCGCTTCCTTCACAAGATGCTGCTCGACGCCGTTGGCATGCGGGCCTCGGACATTCACTTCGAGCCCTACGAGCATCACTACCGCGTGCGTTTCCGGGTCGACGGCGAACTGCGCGAGATCGCCAGCCCGCCCACCGTCATCAAGGACAAGCTGGCCTCGCGCATCAAGGTCATTTCCCGGCTCGACATCTCCGAGAAACGCGTGCCGCAGGACGGCCGAATGAAGCTCAAGATCGGGCCCGACCGCGTGATCGACTTTCGCGTGAGCACACTGCCCACGCTGTTTGGCGAGAAGATCGTCGTTCGTATTCTCGACCCGAGCAGCGCGCGCCTGGGTATCGATGCCCTGGGCTACGACGCGGATGAAAAAGCGCGGCTCCTGCATGCCATCGGCCGCCCGTACGGGATGGTGCTCGTCACCGGCCCGACTGGCTCCGGCAAGACAGTGTCGCTCTACACCTGCCTGAACCTGCTGAACCAGCCGGGCGTCAACATCGCCACGGCGGAAGATCCGTCGGAAATCAACCTGCCCGGCGTCAACCAGGTCAACGTCAACGAACGGGCCGGCCTGACCTTCGCGACCGCGCTGCGCGCCTTCCTGCGCCAGGATCCCGACATCATCATGGTCGGCGAAATCCGCGACCTCGAAACCGCCGATATCTCGATCAAGGCCGCGCAAACGGGCCACCTGGTGCTCTCCACGCTGCACACCAACGACGCGCCGACCACGCTCACGCGGATGCGCAACATGGGTATCGCGCCGTTCAACATCGCATCCAGCGTGATCCTGATCACGGCACAGCGCCTCGCGCGGCGGCTGTGTACCGTCTGCCGCGTGCCGGCCGACGTCCCGCGCGAAGCGCTACTCGACGCAGGGTTCAGGGAGGAAGATCTGGACGGCACATGGAAGCCCTACCGCCCCGTCGGCTGCTCCGCTTGCAGCGGCGGCTACAAGGGCCGCGTGGGCATCTACCAGGTGATGCCGATCACCGAGGCCATCCAGGAAATCATCCTGCGGGACGGCAGCGCGCTCGACATCGCACAGCAGTCCGAGGCGGAGGGCGTACGCTCGCTGCGGCAGTCGGGTCTGCGCAAAGTGATGCAAGGTCTCACTTCTCTGGAAGAAGTCGTGGCCTGCACCAACGAATAACGAACACACTGAAAACCGGAGATCGAATGGCAACAGTGGCATCCACCCGCTCACGTGATGGGCTCAAGGAGTTTGTCTTCGAATGGGAAGGCAAAGATCGCAACGGCAAGATGGTGCGCGGTGAGCTTCGTGCCGCCGGCGAAAACCAGGTGCAGGCCGCACTGCGTCGCCAGGGCGTGCTCGCGTCCAAGATCAAGAAGCGCCGCATGCGCTCCGGCAAGGCGATCAAGCCCAAGGACATCGCCATCTTCACGCGCCAGTTGGCGACCATGATGAAGGCCGGCGTGCCCTTGATGCAGTCCTTCGACATCGTCGGGCGCGGCAACGCGAACGCAAGCGTGGCCAAGCTGCTCAACGACATCCGCAGCGACGTGGAAACCGGCACCTCGCTGTCGGCTGCCTTCCGCAAGTTCCCGAAGTACTTCGACAACCTGTACTGCAACCTGGTGGAGGCCGGCGAAGCGGCCGGTATTCTCGAAGAACTGCTGGACCGGCTGGCCACCTACATGGAAAAGACCGAGGCGATCAAGTCCAAGATCAAGTCGGCATTGATGTACCCGATCTCGGTGATCGTGGTGGCCTTCGTGGTCATCGCCATCATCATGATCTTCGTCATTCCGGCGTTCAAGGAAGTGTTCACGTCGTTCGGCGCTGACCTGCCCGCGCCGACGCTGATCGTGATCAGCATCAGCGAATTCTTTGTGTCCTACTGGTGGCTGATCTTCGGCGGCATCGGCGGCGGGCTCTACTTCTTCATGCAGGCCTGGAAGCGCAACGAGCGCTTTCAAAGAGTCATGGACCGGGCACTGCTGAAGGTACCAATTTTCGGCGTCCTGATCGAAAAATCCTGCGTAGCCCGCTGGACCCGCACCCTTGCAACCATGTTCGCCGCCGGCGTGCCACTGGTCGAAGCCCTCGATTCGGTGGGTGGCGCCTCGGGCAACACCGTCTACGGCGACGCCACGACGAAGATCCAGCAGGAGGTCTCCACAGGCACCAGCCTCACCACGGCCATGACCAACGCCAACCTGTTCCCTTCCATGGTGATCCAGATGACCGCCATTGGCGAAGAATCCGGCTCCATCGACCACATGCTGGGCAAGGCCGCCGACTTCTACGAATCAGAAGTGGACGACATGGTCGCAGGCCTCGCCAGCCTGATGGAACCCATCATCATCGTGTTCCTCGGCACCATCATCGGCGGCATCGTGGTGTCGATGTACCTGCCCATCTTCAAGCTCGGCCAGGTCGTTTGATGCTCGTTTCGCGGGAGTTCGACACCGTTTTCGCCGGTGTGCTGGGGCTATTGATCGGCAGCTTCATGAATGTCGTCATCTACCGCACGCCGGTGATGATGTACCGCGACTGGCTCGCCGACGCCGTCGCCAATCTCATGCCGTCGAAGGATGCGCCCTCGCTGTGGTCGCTGGCCTTCGGTCCGAAGGTCGCGCCTCCCGCTGAGCTGGAAGCGGCAGCCGACAAGGCGGCCGCCGTCATCGAGGCACAACCTCCTTTCGACCTGACCCGCCCCGCATCGCGCTGCGGAACGTGCGGGCACAAGATCCGCTGGTACGAGAACATCCCCGTGCTGAGCTACGCCGCTCTGCGCGGGCGCTGTTCGTCGTGCAAGACCTCGATCAACCTGCGCTACCCCTTGGTCGAGCTGGTCACGGGCGCCCTGTTCGCGCTCTGTGCCTGGCGCTTCGGCATCACACCGGCCGGGGTGCTCTGGGCCGCGTTCGGCGCCCTGCTGATCTGCCAGTTCCTGATCGATTTCGACACCCAGTTCCTGCCCGACTCGCTCAACTACCCCCTGCTTTGGCTCGGCCTGATCGGCGCGGCCATGGGCTGGACCGGCGTGCCGCTGAGCTCGGCGGTCTGGGGCGCGGTGTTCGGCTACCTGAGCCTCTGGCTTGTGTACCATGGCTTTCGCCTGGTTACGGGCAAGGAAGGCATGGGCTATGGAGACTTCAAACTGCTCGCCGCGCTGGGCGCCTGGCTCGGCGCCGACTATCTCATCGCGATCATCCTCGTCTCTTCGCTGGTGGGCGCGGTGATCGGCGTGACGCTGCGCGTCGCCGGCAAACTGGCGCACAAGGACATTCCCATCGCTTTCGGTCCCTTCCTGGCCGGGGCGGGCCTCGTCTGCCTGGTGGCGGGCCCGGAAGTCGTGAGGCAATGGATTCCGTTCGCCTTCCCCCTTGGCGCACTGATCCATTGATACACCGCATGGTGCGGCGCATCGGCCTGACGGGCGGCATCGGCAGCGGCAAGAGCACCGTCGCCGGGCTGCTGATGGCCCAAGGGGCGGTACTGGTGGACACCGATGCCATCGCGCGCGCCATCGCGCTCCCTGGCGGCATCGCCGTGCCGGCCCTTGAGGCAGCCTTCGGCCCCGGGGTCATCGCCCCGGATGGCGGCCTGGACAGGGCAGCCATGCGACAGATCGTGTTCGCGGATACGGGTGCCAAGGCTCGCCTCGAATCCATCCTCCACCCCTTGATCGGCGCCGAAACCCAGCGCCAGGCCGCAGCAGCGGGCGAGGATGCGGTCGTCGTGTTCGATGTTCCCCTGCTCGTCGAATCCGGCCGCTGGCGCGCCACTGTCGACCGGGTGCTGGTGGTCGATGCCACCGAGGAAACGCAGCTCAAGCGCGTCGTCGCACGCTCGGGCTGGACGCCGGAAGCGGTCAAGGCAGTGATCGCCCAGCAGGCCACGCGCCGGGCGCGCCGGGCCGCCGCCGACGCGGTCGTTTTCAACGAGTCTTTGACGCTGGAGGAACTCGCTCAGCAGGTACGGGGTCTCTGGGAACGGTGGGTTCGGCCGGGCACGCGATAATTTGGGGTTGACGCCGCGACGGCTACACGACGATCACGTCAAACGGCGCACGCCTCAGCGCCCCTCACGATGCTTTTCAATTCGTACCCTTTCATCTTCGTTTTCTTCCCGCTGGTCCTGATCGGCTTCTTCCTGATCGGTGCGCGCAGCCCCCGGTCGGCGGCGGGTTTCCTGGCACTGGCTTCGCTCTTCTTCTACGGATGGTGGAGCGTCAAGGCACTGCCCTTGCTGCTGGGGTCGATCTGCATCAACTACTGGTTCGGACTTCGGCTTACGCCCTCGCCCGGCCGGGAAGACAAGCACCGCAAGGCCCTGCTGATCATCGCGCTGGTGGTCAACCTCGGGGTGCTGGCCGTCTTCAAGTACGCCAACTTCTTCCTGGAAAACATCGATGCCGGCCTGGCCGCCGCGGGCTTCGCGCAGATCGATCTGGTGCACATCGTGCTGCCGATCGGCATCTCGTTCTACACCTTCACGCAGATCGCCTTCCTGGTCGACTGCTGGCAGGGCAAGGTGCGGGAGCGCAGCTTCGTGCACTACGCGCTGTTCGTCACCTACTTCCCGCACCTGATCGCGGGCCCGGTGCTGCATCACGCGCAGATGATGCCGCAATTCAACAACCCGGCCACCTACCGGTTCAACGCCAACAACATGGCGCTCGGACTGGGCATCTTCGTATTCGGCCTGGCCAAGAAGATGCTGATCGCCGACCCGCTAGGGCAATACGCCGACATGATGTTCAAGGGCGTGCACGAAGGCGTGCTGCCCTCGCTGTACACGGCCTGGTTCGGGGTGCTGGCCTACACGCTGCAGATCTACTTCGACTTCTCGGGCTACTCGGACATGGCGGTCGGCCTGTCGCTGTGCGTGGGCGTGCAGCTGCCGCTCAATTTCAGGTCGCCTTACAAGTCGACCAACATGATCGAGTTCTGGCGCCGCTGGCACATCTCGCTGTCGACTTTCCTTCGCGACTACCTCTACGTGCCACTCGGCGGCAACCGCAAGGGGCCGGCCCGGCGCTACATCAACCTTTTCCTGACGATGCTGCTGGGCGGCCTGTGGCACGGCGCCGCCTGGACCTTCGTCATCTGGGGCGCGCTGCATGGCGCCTACCTGATGGTCAACCACTTCTGGAACGCCAAGGTGCGCCGCGGCAACACTAAGACCACGTGGTACGGCCGCGCGGCCGGCTGGTTCATCACCTTCCTGTGCGTGATGATCGCCTGGGTGGTGTTCCGGGCAGACAGCATGACGGCCGCCGTCGAAATCTACAAAGGCATGCTGGGCCTGCACGGCGCGCCCGTGTCGGCCTTCAGCGAGTTCCGCGTGCCGTTCCGCAAGCCCGAGTTCTTCCAGACCATCCTCGTCGGCTTGGTGATCTGTCTGGCGCTGCCGCCCACCATCACGCTCGATCGCTGGATCCCGAACGTCGCGGGGCTGGCCGGCCGCCCCCGCCTCCAGCGACTGGCCACCTGGGTCACGGGCCTGGGCTGCATCTATCTTTTTGGCCTGTGCGTGTCGAAGTTCGGCAACTACAGCCCGTTCCTCTATTTCCAGTTCTGACATGGAAGACACGAAATCGGCCAGGACCTGGCTACGCATCTTTGTCGCGGGCTATCTGGTGTGCTGCGCGCTGCTGGTCGCCAGCCTCTTCACCCCCATTCCCTACGGCGACCTGACCCGCATCGGGCGCATCTCGGAACGCGAGTTCGGCTGGCACGTGCCGCCACCACCTATTCCCGACGCGGACATCAAGACATGGCCGATCCAGGAATCCGACATCCTGGTGATCGGCGACAGCTTCTCCGTGCGCTACGCCTGGCAATCGGCGCTCGTGGGCGCCGGCTACAAGGTCACCACAACGCACTGGGACAACCTCGGCGGCACCCTGTGCGACGACTTCTCGGGTTGGCTCGATAAGTCCGGCTTCAAGGGCAAGGTGGTCATCGTCGAGAGCATCGAGCGCCTGCTGCAGGACCGCATCGAGAAGTCCGAGAGCTGCAAGACGATGAAGCACGCCTTCAAGCCCACGCCGCCGCCCTTCGAGAACCCTGCCAAGCCCGCCCCCGGCTTCCAGCTCAACTGGGATGCCCAGTTGCTCAGTGGCTGGTTCACATACCAAAACACCAAGGCCATCATGGCGTCCGACAGCTGGACCAACACGCCCGATCGCTGGGGCCCGCTGATCGACGCGCGCGTGGTGCCCGACGGCTGCAAGCAGTTCAGCCACCGCGCCTGCGACAAGCTGCTCATGACCGCCGAAGACCGCGTCAACGCGGCGCTGACGGCCGAGTCCGCGCAGTTCATGAAGCGCTTCGAAAGCACCGCTGCGCCTTACAAGGTGGTGTGGATGGTGGTCCCCAACAAGAGCACCGTGTATTTGCAACAAAACCATGCCGATGCGTTCCGGGCCGAATTCAACCCGCAAAATATCGGGCCAGACCTGTTCGCACTGGCAGAAGAGAACCGCTTCAAGATGAAGGATCTTTTCCCCGCCAACGAGACCCACGTCTCGACCCGGGGTTACATTCTTTTCGGGCAGCGTATGCTGGAGGCTGTGCGACAGGTGATGCCCACCCCGGTTGCCAAATCACAATGAGCTCGAACCCGACGTGAAAAAACGATACGCGTGATCCTCTACGAGTACCCCTTCAACGAGCGCATCCGCACGTACCTGCGGCTGGAGCACCTGTTTCGTCGCCTCGGCGAACTGGTGCCCGCCGAATCGCCTCTGTCCCACCACTACGCCCTTGTCACGATCTTCGAGATCATGGACGTCGCCGCGCGCGCAGACCTCAAGGCCGACGTGCTGCGCGACCTGGACAAGCACAAGAACGTCTTCAACAGCTACCGGGGCAATCCGGCCATTGCCGAGGCCGTGCTCGACCAGGTCGTCGGCCAGCTCGAAGGCAACTTCGCCACCCTCAACAGCGTGGCCGGCAAGGCCGGCCAGGCGCTGACGGAAAACGAGTGGCTCATGAGCATCCGCAGCCGCGCCGGCATTCCGGGCGGCACCTGCGAGTTCGACCTGCCCGCCTACTACGCCTGGCAGCATCGCCCCGCCGCCAGCCGCCGCGCCGATCTCGAACGCTGGTCGAACACCCTGTCGCCGCTGGCCTCATCGATCTACCTGCTGCTCAAGCTGCTGCGCGACGCCGACGTGCCCTACAAGGTGATCGCCACCAACGGCCAGTTCCAGCAGAACCTGCCGCAGGGCCGCAGCTTCCAGCTGCTGCGCCTGCGCATCGACCCCAAGCTCGGCCTGATCCCCGAAATCAGCGGCAACCGCCTCATGGTCTCGGTGCGCCTGATGCGCCACGACGCGGACGACCGCCTCCACCAAAGCTCGGACGACGCGCCTTTCGAGCTGACCCTCTGCGCATGACGACACGGTTGAACAGCAAGGGCGAACGGATCGTCCGCTGCCCCACATGCAGCGGAGACAGCATCTACGCGCCGAGCAACGCCTACAGGCCCTTCTGCAGCGCGCGCTGCAAGGGTGTCGACCTGGGTGCCTGGGCCAGCGAAGAATTCCGCATGCCGGCCGAAGCGCCGCCTGACGACGAGCCTTTCGGCGACCCCAAGATCCAGTAAGAAAGCAGCCGCGAGGCTGGCTACTCTACTTGCCGCCCGCGTCCTCGTCGAGCAGCGCGGGGTCGATGTAGGTTGCGAAGCTGCGCGCATACCGGGGCCGCAAGTGCCCGATGTCCTTGTAGGCCGGCGAACCGTCGTCCGGCATGCTGCGGATGCACTGGCCATCGGCGCACAGGCTGGCAAACGGCTCGATGACCTTTGCGCCATTGGCCTCGGCCACCTGCTTCAGCCGCGCATTGAACTGCGACTGGTCCCGCGGCATCGGCGCCTTGAGCTGCCCGGTGACCGCCGTCATGCCGCCCAGACGGCTGCCCTGGATCTGCTTGAGCGGATCGAAATCCATGCCGACCGGATTGCCGAGCACCAGGTAGACCGTCTTGTGTGCCGATAGGCGCTTCAGCGTCTCGCCCAGCGACTTCAGCGACAGGTCAACACCGTCTCCACCGAGAAACGGGTGCGCGACCTTCTTGTCGTCGACGAAGTAGTTCACCGTGGGCCCGGCCCCCGTGAAGTAGCAGCTCCAGCACGCCCCGAGCACCACCGAATCGATCTCCGGCTTGAGCGCCAGATCGAGCACCGCCGCACGCCGCTCTTCGCACGCCGTGTCGGCGCCGCTGAACAGGCCCGGCACAGGCGGGCACGAGCCCTTGGTCGCGAAGTACACCGTACGGGCCTTGCCGGGCTGCGTGCGCACCAGTTCGAGCGCGCGCGGCGCGTATTGCTCGACGTGGCTGTCGCCGATCAGCAGCACGTTGTGCTTGCCGCTGCCGGTGCGGTAGACAAACTGCCCGCCCAGCGCGGCCTCTTCGAAGCCGTCGTAGTAGTTGTCTTCGCGCGTCGCGTCAGCCACGGCCTGCAGGGCCTGGCTGTCGTTGCGCGGAAGCGGCGTGCCCAGGAAAACCAGCACGCCGGCCAACGCCAGCGCAGCGCCGCTGCCCGCCAGCCCGCGCAACATCGTCTGCGAGAGATGAAGCTTGACGAAGCGCTCCAGGAAGCGATACGTGGCCCAGGCCAGCGCGACCGACGCCACCACCAGCACGATGCGCACCTGCAGCGAAGGCTCCCCGCCCACCACGATGCGCGCATACGAAAGCAGCGGCCAGTGCCAAAGGTACAGCGGATAGCTGATCAGGCCGATCCACACCATGACGCGGTTCGACAGCAGATACCGGTTGAGCACGCCGTTCGGCCCGGCCGCGATGCAACTCACCGCACCCAGCACCGGCAGCAGCGCCCACCAGCCCGGAAACGCCTTCGTGCTGCGCGTCATGAAGAGGCCGAGCACGAGCAGGCCCACGCCCACGACGGACTGCAAATGCTTTGTCCACGCACGCGGCTGGGCCGAACCGCTGGCAACTTGCTGCAGCCGCATCGCCGCCAGCAATCCGCCCGCCATCAGCTCCCAGGCGCGCGACAGCGGCGAATAGAACGCCGCCGCGCGGTGCGGCTGCACCGTCAGCACATTGACCAGGAACGAGATCGCGGCCACAGCCAGCGTCACACGCAAGATGGGCCAGCGCTTGCGCCAGGCCAGCCCAAGCATCAGCGGCCAGAAGATGTAGAACTGCTCCTCGATCCCCAGCGACCACAGGTGCAGCAGTGGCTTGGTCTCGGCCGTGGCGTCGAAGTACCCGGCCTCGCCCAGAAAGACGAGGTTGGCAAAGAAGGCGGCCCCGCCCGTGGTCTGCTTGCCGAGCTGCGAGAACTCCCCCGGCAGCAGCACGTACCAGCCGAAGGCCAGCGTCGCCAGCAGCACGAGCACCAGCGCCGGAAAGATGCGCCGGATGCGCCGCGCATAGAAGTCGCGATAGCTGAAATCGCCCGCCGCCAGGCTCTGCAGAAGAATGGTCGTGATCAGGAAGCCCGAGATCACGAAGAAGATGTCGACCCCGATGAAGCCGCCCGGCAGCAGGCTCGGAAAGGCGTGGTACGCCAACACCGAGCCCACCGCGATGGCGCGCAGGCCGTCGATGTCCGGGCGGTACTTGGGATGCATCGTTCGCTCAGCCTCGCTCAGCGCGACGGCTGTTGCACGGCGCGCACCGTGCGGTCGAAGTAGCTCGCCTCTTCCCGGGTGTAGCGCGGGCGCAGGTGGTCGGCGTCCTTGTAGGCGGGCGAACCGTCGGGCATCGTACGGATGCACTGGTCGTCCTTGCACAGCACCGCCATCGCATCGATGGCCTCGGCTCCGCTCGCCTGCGCGATCGCGCGCAACCGGTCATTGAGCTGCTTCTGGTCGGCCGGCAGCGGCGTCGTCGGCGTCGAGACCGAAGCCTCCATGTGCGTCAGGCGGCTGCCCTCGATCAGGCGCTTCGGCGTGAACTCCGGGCCACCGGGGTTGTCGAGCAGCAGGAAGACCTTCTTGTGGCGTGCCAGCTCGCGCAGCGTGACCTCCAGCGAGGCCAGCGAGCGTTCGATGCCGTCGCCGCCCTGGAACGGGTGGACCACGTTGTCCGCGCCGCGGTAGTAGTACTCCAGGGCGCCGTGGCCGACGAAGTAGCAGTTCCAGCAACCGCCGATGACCACCGAATCGACCTCGGGGCTCAGTGCATAGGCCAGCAATGCAGTGCGCCGCTCGGCGCATCCGATGTTCTTGTCCGCAAAGACCCCCGGCACCGCCGGACACGCGCCCTGGGTCACGAACCAGGCCGACTTGTCTTCCATCGACAGCGTGCGGGCCAGTTCCATCACGCGCGGCGCGTACTGCTGCACGTGGCTGTCGCCCAGGAACAGCACCCGCTTGGGCCCACCGCCAACCTTGTAGACCAGCTGGTCGCCGATCATGTCGAGCTTGAAGCCCTGGTAGTAGTCGGCATCCAGTCCGGCGTTGGCGACGATCTGCAGTTGGGCGCTGTTGTTGCGCGGCTCGGGCACGCCGAAGAAGATCGCCGTGCCTGCGGCGGCCAGCAGCACCATCCCCGCGCCCAGTGCCTTGAGCGTGCCCGCGCCGGGGCGGTTTCTCGCATAGCGCTCGACAAAGCGGTACGTGGCCCACGCGAGCAGCACGCTGGCCACCATCGCGCCTGCGCGGTAGACCGGCGACGGATGCAGCGGGTCGGCCTCCACGATGCGCACGAACGCAAGCAGCGGCCAGTGCCACAGGTACAGCGGATAGCTGATGAGCCCGAGCCACACCATCACCCGGTTCGACAGCAGGTACTTGTTCAGCACGCCGTTCGGCCCCGCGGCGATGCAGCTCACCGCGCCCAGCGTGGGCAGCAGCGCCCACCAGCCAGGGAACGCCTTGTTGCTGCGGATCATCACCAGCCCGAGCACGATCAACCCGACGCCCAGCACCGACTGCAAATGGCTGCGCCACGCGCTCGGCGCCGGCGGCTTCAGCCGCATGCAGGCCAGGATGCCGCCCACCATCAACTCCCAGAAACGGGAGGCCGGCGAGTAGAACGACGCCGCCGGCAACGGATGCACCGTCGTCACGTTCACCAGGAACGAGACCACCGCGACCACCAGCACCACGCGCACGATCGGCCAGCGCTTGCGCCATGCGAGCCCCAGCAGCAGCGGCCAGAAAATGTAGAACTGCTCCTCGATGCCCAGCGACCACAAGTGCAGCAGTGGCTTGGTTTCGGCTGCGGTGTCGAAGTACCCCGACTCGCCCCAGAACACCAGGTTGGCGACGAACGCCGCGCCGCCCACGGTCTGCTTGCCGAGCTCGGCGAACTCGTCGGACAGCAACAGATACCAGCCGGCGCACAGCGTCGCCAGCAGCACCACGATCAGCGCCGGAAAGATCCGCCGGATGCGCCGTGCGTAGAAGTCGCGGTAGCTGAAGTCACCCGCCGCGAGGCTCTGGAGAATGATGGTCGTGATCAGGAAGCCCGAGATCACGAAGAAGATGTCGACCCCGACGAAGCCGCCCATCAGCGCCGTAGGGAAGGCGTGATACACCAGCACGGACCCGACCGCGATCGCGCGCAGCCCATCGATGTCCGGACGGTACTTGGGATGCATCAATCAGTCAGTTGGCCGGCGCAACAGGCGCGACGACCGGAGGCGGCACGAACGGCAGGCCGCGCTCTTCCGACAGCCATTGCAGCACCGGAAACGCGCCCGGGAGTACCGGCGTCACGTCCAGCGGCAGCTGTTGCCAGGCCATCTGCTGGCCTTCGCGCATCTCGAACTCGCCGCTCCAGGCCGTCACCTTGCACCAGTGCAGGCGCACCAGCGCATGCGGGTAGTCATGCTCCGTGATCTTCCAGACTTCGGCGCCGTCGATGGTGATGCCGAGTTCCTCCTGCAGCTCGCGCCGCAGTGCCTCTTCGACCGTCTCGCCCGCCTCGATCTTGCCGCCGGGAAACTCCCAGAAGCCCGCATAGGCCTTGCCTTCGGGCCGGCTCGAGAGCAGCAGCGCGTCGTCGGACAGGCGAATCAGCACGCCGACCGCGACTTCCGTGTGCTTGCGAGGCTCGCTCACGCGGCGCTCCGGCCCGCGTAGTCGCGCGCGAACTGGTAGGCCACGCGGCCGCTGCGCGAACCGCGCTCCAGCGCCCACACGAGCGCCTCGGGCCGCGCCGCCGCGATGGCTGCGTCGTCCACGCCGAACGACGAGAGCCACTGCCCCACGATCGTCAGGTACTCGTTCTGGCTGAAGGGATAGAAGCTCACCCAGAGGCCGAAGCGCTCCGACAGCGAGATCTTTTCCTCGATCACCTCGCCGGGATGGACTTCGCCATCGTCGGTGTGGGTGTACGTGAGGTTTTCCTTCATGTACTCGGGCAGCAGGTGGCGCCGGTTGCTGGTCGCGTAGATCAGCACGTTGGGCGTCGAGGCCGCAATCGACCCGTCGAGGATCGACTTCAGCGCCTTGTAGCCCGGCTCGCCTTCGTCGAAGCTCAGGTCGTCGCTGAACACGATGAATTTCTCGGGACGCTGCGACACAACTTCGACGATGTCGGGCAGGTCGACGAGTTCGGCCTTGTCCACTTCGATCAGGCGCAGGCCCTGCGGCGCATAAGCCTGCAGGCAAGCACGGATCAACGACGACTTGCCCGTGCCACGCGCGCCCGTCAGCAGCACGTTGTTGGCCGGCTTGCCTTCGACGAACTGCTGCGTGTTGCGCGCGATCTTTTCCTTCTGGACGTCGATTTCCTTCAGCGAATCGAGCGCCATCGCGGCCACGTGCTTCACTGGCTCAAGCACACCGTGGCCCGAGTTGCGGCGGCGGTAGCGCCAGGCGATGGATGCGTTCCAGTCGGCGGGCGCGGCCAGCGGCTGCGGAAGGATAGATTCGATGCGGGAAATGAGCTGCTCGGCGCGCTCGATCAGCTTCTGGAACTGCTCGTTCATGACCGGTAGTCGGCGTTGATGGTCACATATTCGTGGCTGAAGTCGCAGGTCCACACCGTCTCGCTGGCCGTGCCGCGGCCGAGGCCAATGCGCACCGTGATCTCGCTCTGCTTCATCACGCGCTGGCCGTCTTCTTCGCGGTACGACGGGTTGCGTCCGCCCTTGACGGCCACGTGCACATCGTCGAGGAACAGGTCGATGCCGGTCTGGTCGAGGTCAGCGATGCCCGCATAGCCGACGGCCGCCAGGATGCGGCCCAGATTCGGGTCGCTGGCGTAGAAGGCCGTCTTGACCAGCGGCGAATGCGCCACGGCATACGCCACCTGCTTGCACTCGGCGGCATCGCGGCCGCCTTCGACCTGGATGGTGATGAACTTGGTCGCGCCTTCGCCGTCGCGCACGATGGCCTGCGCCAGTTGGCGGGCCACGTTCTGCATCGCGGCCACAAGCGCCTTGCCGTCGGCCGAATCGAGCGACGTGATGGTCGCGTGCGACGCCTTCTGCGTGGCAATGACCACGAACGAGTCGTTGGTCGAGGTGTCGCCGTCGATGGTCACGCGATTGAACGAGGCATCGGCCAGCAGCTTGGCCAGCGGCTGGATCAGCGACGGATCGATCTTCGCGTCGGTGGCCATGAAGCCCAGCATGGTCGCCATGTTCGGGCGGATCATGCCGGCGCCCTTGCTGATGCCGGTGATGGTGACAGTGGCGCCGCCGATCTGAACCTGCTGGCTGAAGGCCTTGGGAATCGTGTCGGTGGTCATGATGCCTTCGGCCGCGCGCGCCCAGTGGTTCGCGTCGGCATCGGCCAGCGCGGCCGGCAGGCCCGCTTCGATGCGGTCCACGGGCAGCGGCTCCATGATCACGCCGGTGGAGAACGGCAGGATCTGCTCGGGCGCGATCTCCAGCTTGCGCGCGAGCGCGATGCAGGTGGAGCGCGTGCGCATCAGCCCGTCTTCGCCCGTGCCGGCGTTGGCATTGCCGGTGTTGATCACCATCGCCCGGATGCCGTAGTTCGCGGCCAGGTGGTCGCGGCAGACCTGCACCGGCGCGGCGCAGAAACGGTTCTGGGTGAACACCCCGCCGACTGCCGAGCCTTCGTCGATCAGCACGACGGTCAGGTCCTTGCGATTGGCCTTGCGCACGCCCGCTTCGGCCACGCCGATGCGAACGCCGGGCACCGCGAACAAGGCGGCAGGATCAGGGGCAGACAGGTTCACGGGCATGGGGTTTCTCTCGGTGAATGTGTTGCGGACGTCAGTTCAGCTTGCCGTGGCACTGCTTGTACTTCTTGCCACTGCCGCAAGGGCACGGATCGTTGCGGCCGACGCGGGCGAAGGCCAGGGCTTCGGCGCTCAGCGTGCCCAGACCGGCGGCCGCCAGGCGGCGCTGGCTTTCCTCGTCGACACGCACCTCGACTTCGCCGGTTTCGGTCGGCGCGCTGTAGGTGATGTTGGCGACGTTCTCGCCGCGGCTTTCGAGCGCTTCGGCGGCTTCCTCGAGCTGCTCGCCCGACTGCACGCGCACCGTCATCAGCTGGCGCGTGACTTCGTTCTTGACCGAGTCGAGCAACTGGCCGAAGAGCTCGAAGGCTTCGCGCTTGTATTCCTGCTTGGGCTGCTTCTGCGCATAGCCGCGCAGGTGAATGCCCTGGCGCAGGTAGTCGAGCGAGGCCAGGTGTTCGCGCCAATGGGTGTCGATGCTCTGCAGCAGCACCATGCGCTCGAACTGGGTGAAGTTCTCCTGGCCGATCAGTGCGACCTTGGCGTCGAAGGTCTCATTGGCGTTCTTCAGCACCTTCTCGACGATGTCTTCGTCGGCGATGGCTTCCGAGGCCTCGACTTCCTTCTTGAGCGGCATGTCGATGCCCCACTCGTTGAAGAGGCTCTTCTCGAGGCCGTCCAGGTCCCATTGCTCTTCGACCGATTCGCTCGGGATGTACTGGCGCACGAGGTCGGTGAAGCAGCCTTCGCGCAGCGCCGCGATCTGCGCCGTGAGGTCGCCCGCATCGAGGATGTCGTTGCGCTGCTGGTAGATCACCTTGCGCTGGTCGTTCGACACGTCGTCGTATTCGAGCAGCTGCTTGCGAATGTCGAAGTTGCGCGCCTCGACCTTGCGCTGCGCGCTCTCGATGCTGCGCGTGACGATGCCGGCTTCGATGGCTTCGCCGTCGGGCATCTTCAGGCGGTCCATGATCGCCTTCACGCGGTCGCCCGCGAAGATGCGCATCAGCGGATCGTCCAGGCTCAGGTAGAAGCGCGAAGAGCCCGGGTCGCCCTGGCGGCCCGAACGGCCGCGCAGCTGGTTGTCGATGCGGCGCGACTCGTGGCGTTCGGTCGCGATGATGCGCAGGCCGCCGAGCGACTTCACGAACTCGTGGTCCTTGTTCCATTCAGCGCGGACGTGTTCGATGTCGGCCTTCTTCGTGGCTTCGTCGCGGCCTTCGTCGTTCTCGATGGCCTCGATCATCTTCTCGATGTTGCCGCCCAGCACGATGTCGGTACCGCGGCCAGCCATGTTGGTCGCGATGGTGATCATCTTCGTGCGGCCGGCCTGCGCCACGATGTCGGCCTCGCGAGCGTGCTGCTTGGCGTTGAGCACCTGGTGCGGCAGGTCCGCCTTGGTGAGCAGCGCGTCGATGATTTCGGAGTTCTCGATGGACGAGGTGCCCACCAGCACCGGCTGGCCGCGCTCGTAGCACTCGCGGATATCTTGAATGGCCGCTTCGTACTTCTCGCGCGTCGTCTTGTAGACGCGGTCGAGCTGGTCTTCGCGCTTGCTGATGCGGTTGGGCGGAATGATCGTGGTCTCGAGACCGTAGATTTCCTGGAATTCGTAGGCCTCGGTGTCGGCCGTGCCGGTCATGCCGGCCAACTTGCCGTACAGGCGGAAGTAGTTCTGGAAGGTGATGGAAGCCAGCGTCTGGTTCTCGGCCTGGATCTCCACGCCTTCCTTGGCTTCCACGGCCTGGTGCAGGCCATCGCTCCAGCGGCGGCCCGTCATCAGGCGGCCGGTGAATTCGTCGACGATCACCACTTCGCCCTGCTGCACCACATAGTGCTGGTCACGGTGGTAGAGGTGACGTGCACGCAGCGCTGCATTCAGGTGATGCATCAGCGTGATGTTGGCCGGGTCGTAGAGCGAGGCGCCCTCGGGCAGCAGCTTGAATTCGCCCAGGATGCGCTCGGCGTTCTCGTGGCCGTCTTCGGTCAGGAACACCTGGTGGGTCTTTTCGTCGACCGTGAAGTCGCCGGGCACCGTGACGCCCTCGCCCGTGCGCGGGTCGGCTTCGCCTTCCTGCTTCTTGAGCAGCGGCACCACCTTGTTGATGGCCAGGTAGAGGTCGGTGTGGTCTTCGGCCTGGCCGCTGATGATCAGCGGGGTGCGGGCCTCGTCGATCAGGATCGAGTCCACTTCGTCGACGATGGCGTAGTTCAGGCCGCGCTGCACCCGGTCGCCGGGCTCGTAGACCATGTTGTCGCGCAGGTAGTCGAAGCCGTACTCGTTGTTCGTGCCGTACGTGATGTCGCTGCGGTAAGCGGCCTGCTTTTCCTCGCGCGGCATCTGCGGCAGGTTGATGCCCACCGAGAGACCGAGGAAGTTGTAGAGGCGCCCCATCCAGGTCGCGTCGCGATTGGCCAGGTAGTCGTTCACTGTGACCACGTGCACGCCCTGGCCGGACAGCGCGTTCAGGTACACCGGCAGCGTGGCGGTCAGCGTCTTGCCTTCGCCGGTGCGCATTTCGGAGATCTTGCCGTTGTGCAGCGCCATGCCGCCGAGCAATTGAACGTCGAAGTGGCGCATCTTCATGACGCGCTTGGAGCCTTCGCGCACCGTGGCGAAGGCTTCCGGCAGCAGGTCGTCGAGCGATTCACCCTTGGTGACGCGGTCCTTGAACTCCTGCGTCTTGGCACGCAGCGCATCGTCGCTGAGCTTCTCGAATTCGGGTTCGAGCGCATTGATGCGTTCCACCGTCTTGCGATACTGCTTGAGGAGCCGGTCGTTGCGACTGCCGAAAATCTGGGTCAGGAAGTTGGTTGCCATGGGTGGAGATGGGCGGGCACCTGATACGGCAGGCACTTCGACCGGATTCCCTAAGATATGGTGAAAGCAGTTGGGCGCGCTTTCAATGAAAGCAAGCAGCCTTTTTTCCGGCGCGAACGCCGGCAAACCGGGCATTTTAGCTGTCTTGTTTCTAACCCCTGGATTACCGATGTATCGCCGACTTCCCCCCGCCATTTCGCTGCAGCAAGCTGCAGAAGGCGCGCCCACCCTGGGCAGCCTGATGGCGCGCGCACGCGACACCGCGGAGCGGCTCAAGGCCGTGGAAGGGCTGATTCCGCCGGCCATGCGCGGCGCCGTGCAGGCCGGGCCGGCCGAGGGCGACGTGTGGTGCCTGCTGGTCAAGGGCAGCGCCGCGGCCGCCAAGCTGCGGCAGCTGTCGCCGATGCTGGTGACGCGGCTCAAGAACCGGGGATGGGACGTGGCGACGATCCGGATCAAGGTGCATACCGGCCGCTGAGCCGCCAGCCTGCGTTACCTTTGATTTTTCGTCTGAAAGTAGATAATATTTCCAGATGACATCATCCCCCGCGCCTTCGGACGCCCAACTCCTGCTGCTCGACAAGCACCAGGTCGACGCCCTCCTCTCTCCCGACGACGTGCTCCAGGCTGTGCGAGAAGCCTTCGTGCTGCACAGCGAGCGCGAGGGCCGCGTCTTCCCGGTCGTGCGAGAGCCGCTGCGCACGGGCGGGGTGTTCGGCATCAAGTCCGGTGACGTGCAGGCCCAGGGCCTGCTCGGCTTCAAGGCCGCGGGCTTCTGGCCGGCCAACCGGCAGCGCGGCGGCGAGCCCCACCAGGCGACGATCCTGCTGATCGACCCCGCGACCGGCCGGCCGCTGTGCGTCATCGACGGCAACACGGTGACGACAGTGCGCACGGGCGCGGCGGGCGGGCTCGGCCTTCAGCAGCTTGCACGGCCCGACAGCACGCGGCTGTGCCTCTTCGGCACCGGCGTGCAGGCGCGCATCCAGCTCGACTTCGCGCTGCGCCTCGTGCCATCGCTGCGCGAGGTTCTTTATATAAGTACGAACGGCCAGCGCAATGCGGCATTCGAAGCCCATTTCACCGGTCGCTGCGACATCGCGCCGGCCAGCGACCGCAACGCCGCTGTTGCCCGAAGCGACATCGTGATCACCGCCACGCCGGGCGGCGGCGCCCTCTTCGACCTCGAAGCCGTGCAACCCGGCACGCACCTGAACTGCGTCGGCGCCGACACCCGCGGCAAGCGCGAACTTCCCGAAGGCCTGCTGCCGCGCGTGCGCCTGTTCGTCGACGACCGCACGCAGGCGCAGCAAATCGGCGAAACGCAATGGGCACCCGACACGCCATGCGTCGAACTGGGCGACCTGTTGAGCGGCAAGGCGGCTGTCGAACGAGCCGCCGACGACATCACCGTCTTCGACATGACGGGCCTCGCGCTGCAGGACCTGACCGTTGCGCGCCTGCTGCATGCGCGTGCGGCTGAGACGGGCATGAGCACACGCATCGCCTGGCCCTGGTAGCAAGAAACCGGCACGAATTCCTCGAGCGTGCCGAGGTGGTTTGTTCGGAGCCATCGCAGTTCCCGAAGCATCACGGCATCGGGGCTCCTGCGCTGAAAGCGTGAACTTTTCGATTCAAAGAAGAAAACGTTTTCAGCGCCGCCGAATGACATTCTTTGCCAATTCTTGTCATTAATCGACAACGAACAAGAGCGCGCACAACGGCCTTACGCGAATGCCGTTTGGAAAGCGCGAATTTCTCCCCAATTCGAGATAAAAGCTCGCCCCTCAGCGAGCCATTGAATCCATTGACGGCGGTCATTAATTGACAGCAAACGTCATTGTCCAATTCGATCGTCAGTCGATACATTCCGCGGCCTAAAAGGTCATAGCGGAGTACGGGAAGCATGAGGCGCGGCATTCAGCCGACATCACATGCGCTCATGCGCAGCAGGAGACGCCCCTCTGCCGCGGGCTCTCCGGAATTCATGCCGCAAATCAAATCGCAATTTTTTGCGCGCACAGATCCGCCTTTTGGCCGCAGATTTTTAGATTTCCTTTTCTTTATCAATTGTTATGAATAATTTGTATCGTGGCAGCTTCAGGCTGTCGGCAGTAGTCAGCGCAATTCTGGCTGCCGGCCTGCAGATGGCGACATCGGATGCCAGCGCATCCACCTATGCGCCGACCGACTGCAACTCCACAACCACGGCAACCATCGGACAGGTGACCGTTAGCGGAACAAACGCTCAACCGGTCGATGGAACCGGACCGTGGTCCAACATCCTCGGTTGCAACACGAGCGGCAACGGTCTGGATGCGGTGTCGGTGTTCGGGACTTATTCCCAAGGGACTGGAAACGGGGCCGCTGTTTTCGGCTTCTCCGGTACAGCCGGTCAGTGGGCCAGCGCGTTTGGCCTCTCGGCAAATGCGTCCGGCGTCGGAAGCACCGCACTGGGATTTGGCGCTCAAGCTCAAAGCCTGAACTCGGTTGCGATCGGCGCAGCTGCGACCGCAGCCGGCCAAAGCAGCGCGGCTCTTGGCAACGGGGCTGACGCCAAGTACGACAGCAGCGTGGCCATCGGGGCAGCCAGCAAGACGGCGGATTCGCTTGCTGCATTGCAAGGCACAGCCGGCTACACACCCTTCCCCGGTGCTGCAATCTCCGGTGCAACGCCGGCTGGTGAAGTGTCGATGGGGGCTGCCGGCAGCGAACGCAGGCTCACCAATGTTGCAGCGGGCGGTGCTCCGACGGACGCCGTCAATGTCAGTCAGCTATCGACGGCGACCGCTTCGTTGTCCACCAGCCTGGACACGACGAACAGCAACGTGGCCAGCCTGTCCACCAGCTTGATCGCAACGAACAACTCCGTTGCGAGCCTGTCGACCTCGACTTCCACGGGACTGGGCAGCGTCAACAGCCGCGTCGACAGCTTGTCCACGTCCGTCCTGACGAGCCTGAATACCGCAACCAGCAGCATCAGCAGCCTCTCGACCGGCGTCGGCAATCTCTCGACGAGCCTGAACACAACCAACAGCAATCTCGGCGGCCTGAGCACGACGGTCAACACGATCAACGACAAGGGCACCAAGTACTTCCACACCAATTCGACGGCTGGCGATTCGGTGGCCAGCGGCCAGAAAGCGGTAGCGATCGGCCCGCTGTCTGTGGCCAGCGGCACCAACTCCTTCGCGGCCGGCAGCGGTGCACAGGCCACGGGTCTGAACGCAATCGCCATCGGTACTGGGGCGCTGGCCACGGGCTCGCAGGCGATCGGCGCCAATGCCCGCGCGGGTGGTGGTGGCGTGGCCCTGGGTGACGGCGCAGACGCCGGCGGCACGCCACTGAGCCAGGCGCCGAACATCTCCAAGGGCACGGCCATCGGCTTCGGCGCCATCACGCAGCAAAGCGGCGGCGTCGCACTGGGCGCGGGCTCGGTGGCCTCCACCGCAGCGGGCGTGGCCGGATACATACCGGGCAATACGCCGACGGAACACCGGACGGCTGTCAAGGCGACCACCAGCACACAGGCAGCGGTGTCGGTGGGCGATGCGGCCAACGGCCAGTACCGCCAGATCACGGGCGTGGCAGCCGGCACGGCCGACAGCGATGCGACCAACATCGCACAACTCAAGGCATCCGCAGCCACCGTGAAGGCCAGCAGCGTGCAGTACGCGACCAACCCGGACGGCTCGGTCAACTACAACCAGGTCACGCTGGGCAACGGGCAGGCACCGGGCGGCACGCGCATCGGCAACGTGGCGCCGGGTGTGCTGCCAACCGATGCGGTCAATCTGAACCAACTGAATCAGGTGCAGAGCCAGGTCGGCGACGTGGCCCGCATCGCCTACTCGGGCACGGCCATGGCCTTCGCCATGTCAGGCACTTACCTGCCGACGCTGTCCCCCGGCGAGAAGACCGTTGGCGTTGGTCTCGGCAGCTACAAGGGCTACAGCGCTCTTGCCCTGACCTTCAAGGCCCTGACCGACGACGGCAGGATTTCCTGGGGCGCGGGCGTTTCGACCACGGGCAAGGAATGGGGCTTCAACGCCGGCGTCGGCTGGAAGTGGAAGTAAGCCACTGATCGGCTAGGCGGCGGCAGCGCCGCCAAACAGCTCGGTCATGAACTGCGTCGACTTCAAGCCTGTGCCGGTCAACAAAGCCACCGTCGTCTCGCCTGCCTTGATGTCGCCGCGCTGCGCCAACACGTCGATGGCTGCCGCGGCCGAGGCGGAGGTCGGCTCCGCATAGAGCCCGCTCTCCGCCAGCCGGCGCACCGCCGCCGCAATCTGCTCCTCGGTCAGCGCAACGGTCTTGCCGTTCGTCTCGCGCAGCGCCTGCAGGATTTCCTGAAGCCGCACGGGCCGCTTGATCGCAGTGCCTTCGGCAATGGTCGGCTGCACGACACGGTCCACCAGCGTGTCGACTCCGGCGGTGAAGCTCGCATCGATCGGCGAGCAGTTCAGTGGCTGGGCGACAAAAATGCGCGGCAGCTTCGTGATCTGCCCCGCCGCCAGCAGCTCCTTGAAGCCGATCCAGCAGCCGAGCACGTTGCTGCCCGCCCCGGTCGGAATCACGACGTTGTCGGGCGCGACAAAGCCCAGGTCTTCCCACAGTTCGTACGCCAGCGTCTTCGTACCCTGCAGGAAGAACGGATGCCAGTTGTGGCTCGCATAGAAGATCGATTCCGACTGCCGCACCGCCTCGTATTCCGACTCTTCGCGCGGCCCCGGCACCAGTTGAACTTCGGCGCCGAAGGCCCGGATCTGCGCCACCTTCGGCGCGGGCGTGTAGCTCGGCGCGAGCACCTTCACACGCATTCCAGCTGCCGCGCCCGCAGCGGCAATGGCCGCGCCGCCATTGCCCGAGCTGTCTTCCAGCACTGCATCGACGCCGATCTGGCGCAGGAAGGACATCATCACCGCCGCGCCGCGGTCCTTGAAGCTGCAAGTCGGGTTAAACCACTCGAGCTTGAAGTACGGCTCGAGGCTGCCCCAGCGCTTCTGCACCAGCGGCGTGCAGCCTTCGCCCATGCTCGCGGGCTTGTCGATTGCCACGGGCAGCGCCGCGCGGTAGCGCCACAGCGAGCGGGTGCGCGAATCGATGTCGTCGCGCGAGATGCCGGGCAGCGGCGTGACCATCATCGGATGGCCGTCGTCCGAGCGCCATCGGCGTTCGGACAGGTCGTAGTGCCTGCCGGTACGGGGGTCGACATAGCGTGCGCGTTCTCTCGCGGTCATTCGCGGCTCCTGATCAAAACTGGATAATACATCCAACACTATACTTTTTGTATAAATTGGATTGTTCGTCCAGAGCTGGATACATTCCTCGGCATGAAGAAAAAGTCGAACAAGCAGGTCCTGGAGATGCTGCGCAACATGGCCGAAGGCCTGGGCCAGACCTTTGCGCCCTTCTGTGAAGTCGTGGTGCACGACCTGAGCAACCCGAAGAACGCGATCTACGCCATCGAGAACAGCCTCAGCGGCCGGGAGGTCGGCCAGTCAGTCACGGAGCTGGGTCTCGCGCGCATCCAAGACCCGGAGTTTCCGGCGGTGATCGCGAACTACGCCAACACCTTTCCCGACGGCCGCAAGGTCAAGAGCACGTCCATCGGCATCAAGGACGACAGCGGCGAGTACGTGGCGGCGCTGTGCCTCAACGTCGACCTCACGCTGTTCCAGAGCTTCCAGGCCGCGATCTCGCAATTCACGAAGATCGACGACAAGGAAGTGCACGAGCACATCGAGGCCGGCGGCAACCACTCGGACCGCATCCACGCGCGCATCGACGATTTCGCGGCCACGCGCGCGACCACTTCGCGCTCGCTGAAGCCGGCCGACCGCAAGCAGCTCGTGCAGGAGCTGAAGAAGGCGGGCCTGCTGGAGGTTCGCCGCGGCGCCGAGATTGCCGCGGCGCACATGGGCGTGTCGCGCGCCACGGTCTACAGCGACGCGAAGTAAGGCCCAGCCTGTTCAGCCCGCTTATTGCGGCTGCAGGCCGATCTCGTGCGCGGCCTTCTGCCAGCGCTCGGCCTCCGAGCGCAGGAAGGCGCGCAGCTCCGCCGGCGTCGAGCCTTTCATCTGCACGCCCAACACCGACAGGCGCTCTTTCACCGACGGATGGTCGAGCGCGGCGATGGCCTCGCGGCGCAGCTTCTCGATCACGTCGAGCGGCGTGGTGGCCGGCGCCACCATGGCCCACCACTGGTCGATCTCCAGGCCCTTGAGCCCGTTCTCCGCCAGCGCAGGCACGTTCTGCAGGCCGGGAATGTTCGTCACGCGCTGCGTGCTCGTCACCAGCAGCGGGCGGATGCGGTTGGCGCCCAGCAGGCTGGAGCCACTGGCCAGCGTCGCGAAGTGCCCCGCCACCGTGCCCGCCGCCACGTCGGTGAGCGCGGGCGCCGAGCCGCGGTACGGGACCATGTTGAACCTGATCTTCGTGCGGCTCGCCAGCAGTTCGGCCGCAAGATGGCTCACCGTGCCCGCGCCGCTGTGCGCGATGGCCGGCGGCGCACTCTTTGCAGCCGCGGTCTTCAGGAAGGTCTTGAAGTCCTTGCTGTCGTCGTCCATGCCCGCGAAGAACACCAGCGGCGAGGTGCCGATCATGGTCACGGGCGTGAAGTCGCGCAGCAGGTCGTAGGGCAGCTTCGCTGTCACGGCCGGCGCAATCGCATGCGGCAGCTCGACGATGGCAATGGTGTAGCCGTCGGGCGCGGCCTTGGCCGCCGCGTCGGTGCCGATCATGCCGGCGGCACCGGGCCGGTTGTCCACGATCACCGGGCTGCCGAGGGTCTGGCTCATGCGCTGCGCCATCGCCCGTGCAATGGCGTCGGTGCTGCCGCCGGCGGCCCACGGCACGATGAGCTTCACGGGCTTGTCGGGGTAGGCCGCCCACGCCGGTCGAAACGAAGCGAGCAGGGCTGTAGAGCCGGCGGCCAGAAAGGCCCGGCGTTGCATCGTCGGCATGGTGAGTTCCTGAAGGAAGTTAGATCGGGCGGTCGGGCCAGCTCGGGTCGCCGGTCGCGTTGGCGGTCAGCATCAGCACCACGTGCGCATCGGCAGCGATGGCGTTGCTCTCGCGCAGCTGGCGCAATGCGGCCAGGCCGCCCGCCGCGCACAGCTCAGCACTGACGCCGACCGAGCTGAGCAGCCGCCGCGCGGCGCGCGCTTCGTCGTCGCCCACGACCACTGCGCCACCGCCTGTGGCGGTCGCGGCCTGCCACTGCAGGTAGGTGACGGTGGCCCCCGCAGTGGAAAACTGCGCGGTGTGGCCCGGGTAGCTGCCATTGATGGCGCCGCCCGCGAGCACGCGCGCCAGGCGCGGGAATGGCTCCACCAGCCAGAGCCTGGGCAGGCGCGCAATGCGCCCCGCGGCCATCAGGTCGCGAAAGCCCGCATAGATGCCCCAAGCCAGGTCGCCGCGCGCGGTGGGAATCACGATGTGATCCGGCAGGCCGCCATCGGCCACGCATTCGAGCGCAATCGGCTTGTAGCCCTCGATGGCCAGCGGAGCACTGCCCAGCGCGGGCAGGCGGTAGTTGGTCAGTGCGAAGTAGCCAGGGTGCTGCGAACGCTCGCGCACGAAGGCCCAGCGGCCCGCGTTGTCGGCGAAGACATAGCGCCGCGCACCAAGTGCGTCGAGCTGCCGCGTGTAGGTGGCCGGCATGCCCTCGTAGGTCGCCACTTCGCAGCCCAGGCCCGCGGCCCATGCATAGTGCGCAGCCGACACGGCCGCGTTGCCCGACGAGGCCAGCACCAGCGTGTGGGCGTCGAAGTCGAGCGCCTGCGCCACGCCCACCGCCGTCATGCGGTCCTTGTGCGAGCCGGTGGGGTTACGCGATTCGTCCTTGAGGGCCAGGCGCGCCACGCCGAACTGCTGCGCCAGCTCCGGCATGTCCTGCAGCGGCGTCTGCCCCTCCCCCAGCGCGAAGCCGGAGGTGTAGGGCATGGGTATCGCCTCGGTGCTGTCGGGCAGGTAGCTGGCGCGCAGCGCCACGTGGAAGCCCGCGCGCTTGCATGCGGGACAGCCGTCGTGCGACAGCGTGACCGGGTAGAGCGCATCGCATCGCAGGCATTGCAGCCCGCGCAGGTTCGGGTTGCGCATGGGCTTGGGTGCCTGGTCACGCACCAGCCCCAAGGGATTACCCGGAGGATGAGCCAGGGGATCCGGGGGAGGAGCGGCGAACTTGAAGTCCAGAACGGGCAATGTCGTCACGGGTGATGCGTCAGAAGTTGTGACCAAATCTTATGCAATCGGAAATAAAATTATGCAGCCTCAGATACTCAACCGATAACAAAACTTATCGATGCGATTCGGCGAGATCGAAACTTTTCGGGCTCTCATGCGCGGCAGCTCCACCCGCAAGGCCGCTGCATTGCTGCATGTGACGCAGCCCGCCATCAGCCAGTCGCTCAAGCGCCTTGAGACCCAAGCGGGGATGCTGCTGTTCCAGCGTACCGGCGGGCGGCTGGTGCCCACGCCCGAGGCACGCGCACTGTGGGTCGAGGTAGAGCGGGTGTTCATCGGCATGGACGCCATCGAGCACCGCGTGCGCAGCCTGCGCGACTTCGGCGTCAGCCAGCTGGAGCTGAGCAGCTTTCCGGCCTACGGCCTGGGCTTCATGCCGCGCGCATTGGCACGGCTGAAGGCGCACCGCGGCGCGAGCCCCTGGCCGCAGGTGTCGCTGCAGGTGCTGAGCTCCAAGGACGTGCGCGACCGCGTGGCCATGGGCATCTCCGACTTCGGGCTGATGGCCGACGAGCTCTCGCTCGAAGGCATCGACCACTCCACCTTCTCGCGCTTTCCCGGCGTGGTGGTGATGCCGGCAGGCCACGCGCTGGCCCGCTTCAAGACCATCAAGCCGGAGCAGCTGGCCGAGGCGCCCTTTCTCTCGCTCAACCCCGAAGACCCTTCGCACCAGCGGCTCGAAGCGGCATTGGCCCCGCACGGCGTCGCGCTGCGGGTGCTGGTGCAGACGCCTTATGCGGCCAGCGTGTGCGAGATGGCGCTGCGCGGCCTGGGCGTGGGGCTGGTCAACCCGATCACCGCGCTCGACTACGCGGAGCGCGGGCTGGTGGTGCGCAAGTTTTCGATTGACGTGTACTTCACCTGCCTGCTGGCGCTGCCGGCAGGCAAGGTGCTCTCGGCCACAGCGCGGGATTTCATTTCGCTCATGCGCCAGCAGCTGGCCGAGGACGAGAAGCGGATACAGCGCTACCTGCGCTGATCACCAGCGGTTCACTTCCAGGTGAACTCGTGGTTCAGCCCGATCACGAAGCCGCGCACGCCCTGCGGCCCGGTGCGCGATGTGCTCACATCCACGCTGATCAGCGGCGTGATGCTGAAGCGCCCTCCGATGCGCGAGGTCCAGAGGCCCGCCGCCCGGTTGCGTTCCGCGATGAGCGACACGGTGTCGTTCAGCGCCCATTCGACGCCGATGCCGCCGCGCGGCGTGCGCGCACCGGTTCCGTTGGCCCAGTCGGCGCCCACGTTTGCGTGGATCTGCAGGCTCTCGAGCGGCCGCCACGTCAGGGGCACCACGAACTGCCCGCCCGCGCGGCCACCGCGCTTCAGGTCGAACACCGCGCCCATCGACACGGCGGCGCTGAACGGCGCGTCAGCCGCCTGCCCGTAGAAATTCCACTTGAGCTGCGGTCCGCCGGTGACCGAATGAATGCCACTCACCGAGGTGCGGTCGAAGTTCAGTCCCAGCTCGACCGGCCCGACACGGCAGGCAGGCCCGAAGTGAAAGCCCGTGACAGGCTCCACACCCGTGCGGCCCCACCAGGTCTCGTACTGGCATTGGCCCGGGTCGAGCGTGCTGGCATCGTCCACGTCGAAATGCCCCGCGGCATGCGCGCCCGGGCTCGCTGCAAGGTTCGCGAACAGGCAGGAAGCAGCAAGCATCCAGCCGCTGCATGGCGGTCGGGTTGTTGTTCTGTCGTGCCTGTTGTTCTTCATCGTGCGCGTCCCGGGGGCCCTCGAACCATTCTAGGGACGCCGAAAGTACACGCCATGACGCGGCGCCGGCAGCCGGTGTTCTTCTTCAGATCTCGAACTGGGGCTGCAGCTCGCGAATGCGCTTGATGGCCACGCCGGCCGCGGCCGTGCGCGTCTCCACGCCGAGCTTCACGTACACCCGCTCCAGGTGCTTCTTGGCGGTGGCCGGGCTGCTGCCCAGGATTTCGCCGATGTCCTTGTTGGTCTTGCCCTTGACCACCCAGTAGAGCACTTCGGCCTCGCGCGCCGTGAGCTTCAGGCTCAGGCTCATGGCTTCGATGACGGCGGTGTCGGACACCTCGCGCATGATGATCATCCACTCGTCGCCGTCGTCGTCGCTGCTGGTCTGCTGGTGCAGCCGCAGCGTGAGGCTGCTCGCGCCCTGCACGATCGACAGCGCCGGCGGCTCGATGCCGCGCTGACGCGCATCGGGCGTGTGGCTGCGCAGCCATTCGAGCACGGCGGGCGGCGTCTCTGGCGCGCGCGTGTCGCAGTAGCGCTGCAGCAGGTCGCGCGCGAGCGCGGTCTGCCAGATCAGCCGGCCTTCGGGCAGGCGCACGGTGATGCTGGCGTAGCCGAAGGCATCGAGCGCATTGCGCGCCTGGCCGGCCTGCCGCGCGTCCTGCCGCGCGCGGCGCGCGCCCTGCAGGTGCACGTTCATGCGCGCCAGCACTTCCTTCGGCTTGATGGGCTTGGTGACGTAGTCGACCCCGCCGGCTTCGAGTGCTGCCACAAGGTGTTCGGTCTCGGTGAGCCCCGTCATGAACACGATGGGAATGTGCGCCGTAGCCGCATCGGCCTTGAGGCGGCGCGCGACCTCAAAGCCGTCGATGCCCGGCATCATCGCGTCGAGCAGCACGATGTCGGGCCGCGCCTGCGCGGCGCGCTGCAACGCCTGCTCGCCGTTGGTGGCAATGAGCACGGTGTAGCCCGATTCGTCGAGCGCGTCGTGCAGCACCGCGAGGTTGTCGGGCACGTCGTCGACGATCAGCACGAGATCGCTGTTGGCACCCTGCTGTTCGCGCAGGGTCTTGGCGAGTGGTGAGGTTTCCATGGCGGGAGGTGGCGTCGTCGAAGTCATGCGGCGCTTTCGACGGCTTCGGCCAGCGCGCGGCTCATGGCCTCGAACTGGAACTGGCGGGCCAGCACGCGCTGCGCTTCGGTCCAAGATGCGCATTCGGGCTGCGCGGCGTCGATGTCGTCGAGCTGGTTCATGATGCCGCGAAAGTAGCCCAGGCTCACGGCCTCGTCGAGCGCGCGCAGGCGGGCCAGCGAAGGCGCCTGCATCGCACGCGGTGCCACAGCCGCGGCGGGCCTGGCGGCGGTGTCGGTCCATTGCAGCCCGAGCCGGCGTTCGAGCCAATCGAGCAGCTCGGTGTGGCGCACGGGCTTGACGAAGAAATCTTCCGGCGCAATGCCCACGTCGTTGTCCAGCCCCTTGTCGAAAGCGTTGGCCGAGACGATGGCCACCGACGCCTCGGTCAGCCCCAGCTTGCGCGCGCGGCGAATGGTTTCCCAGCCGTCGATGCCGGGCATCGCGAGGTCGACGAACATCGCATCGGGCCGGTAGCCAGCCGCGATGAGGTCGAGCGCATCGTGCCCGCTGGCCGCGCTGCGCAGCTCGAAGCCCAGCGGCGCGAGCACATGGCCCAGCAGGTCGCGGTCGGCCTCCTCGTTGTCGACCACCAGCAGGCGGCGGCGCGGGCCTTCGTAGCCGCGCCGCGCGCGCTGCACCGGCATCGGACGGCCGGTGCCGGCCACCGTGTCGTGCACGCGCGGCAGGAACAGGCGCACGCAGAAGAGCGAGCCTTCGCCCGGCGTGCTTTGCACCTTCATCTCGCCGCCCATCAGGTCGGTGAGCATCTTGGCGATGGTGAGCCCGAGCCCCGCGCCCGGTGCGGCCGACATGCCTGCGGCATTGCCGCGCGCAAAGGGTTCGAAGATGCGCTCGATGTCCTCGGCCGGCATGCCGGGGCCCGTGTCCTCGATCTCGATGGACGCGAACTCGCGCGCATAGGCCAGCCGCAGCGTGACCTGCCCAACTGCCGTGAACTTGATCGCGTTGCCCAGCAGATTGATGAGAATCTGCAGCACGCGCTTTTCATCCGCGCGCACCACCTCGGGCAAGGGCCCCGCCGCCTCGAAGCGGAACTGCAGCCCCTTCTCCGCCGCCTGCAGCTCGAACATGTCGGCCAGCTCGCGCAGCGTGTCGGCAAAGCGCATCGGTCGTGCATGCAGCGTGAGCTTGCCGGCCTCGATGTGCGCGATGGCGAGCGTGCCTTCGATGAGCGACAGCAGATGCTCCCCGCCGCGCTTGATGACCGCCACCGCCTGCTGGCGGTGCGGCGGCACCGAGTGGTCTTCGCCCATCAGCTGCGCGTAGCCCAGGATGCTGTTGAGCGGCGTGCGCAGCTCGTGGCTGATGGCGCTGATGTAGCGGCTCTTCGCCTGGTTGGCCTGGTCGGCGGCCTGCTTGGCCAGCTCGGCTGCGAGCTTGGCCTGCTCCGCGATTTCGCGGGCTTCGTCGGCTGCCTGCTTGGCGGCCTGCAGGGCGCGATCGGTCTCGCGGTGCAGCTCTATTTCGCGCACCAGCAGATGGGTCTGGCGATTCGATTCTTCCTGCGCCACCTTGCGACTCTGGTGCGCCAGCACCAGCCACCACGCGACGATGCCCGCGATGACCAGCAGCGCCATGTACGCCTTGAGGAAGCCCGAGCGCAGCGACAGCTTCTGCACGCCGGCCAGCGCCGCGGCCACGTCGGCCTCCGACGCCAACTCCAGTGCACCCTCGCCGAAGGCGCGCAGCTCCTGCTGGTAGAGCACGCCGAACACCACGGCCAGCAGCGGCACGATGACGAGCATCAGCAGCAGGAAGTGCCCCAGCCCGGTGTCCAGGTAGCGCCAGCTGCGCCGCGGCAGCAGCCAGCGCAGCACCGTCGACCATTGCGACGACAGGCTCGCATGCGGCTTGCACAAATCGCCGCAGCGTGCGTCGAGCGTGCAGCACAGCGAGCAGATCGCGCCCTGGTACGCCGGGCAGTGCGCCATGTCCGGCCCCTCGTACTCGCGCTCGCAGATCACGCAGTGCTGCACTTTCAGGCGCTGGTAGCTCCCCGTTTCGACCTTCGCCCAGCGCACCGCGCGCGGGCCCTCGGCAGGTGCGAAGGCCACGGCGCCGTGGGCCTCGTCGGAACCGCGCGCCAGGTAGTACTTGCCCCCCGTCGCCCAGGCCAGCAGCGGCGAGGCCACCAACGCCGTGCCCAGCGCTATCAACGCCGAGAACGCCTGCGCCAGCGGCCCGAACACGCCCAGGTGCGCCGTGATCGACAGCACCGACGCCAGCGCCATCGCGCCCACGCCCACCGGGTTGATGTCCCACAGGTGCGCGCGCTTGAACTCGATGCCCGGTGGCGACAGCCCCAGCGGCTTGTTGATGACGAGGTCTGCCACCACCGCCATCATCCATGCGATGGCGATGTTGGCGAACAGGCCGAGCACGTCGCCCAGCGCCTCGAACACGTTCATCTCCATCAGCATGAAGGCGATGAGCGCGTTGAACACCACCCACACCACACGCCCCGGATGGCTGTGCGCCACGCGCGAGAAGAAGTTGCTCCAGGCCAGCGAGCCCGCATAGGCATTGGTGACGTTGATCTTGAGCTGCGAGATCACCACGAACAGCGCCGTGGCCGCCACCGCCCAGCCGTAGTTCGGAAACACGTACTCGTAGGCCGCGAGGTACATCTGGTTCGGATCGACCGCGCGGTCGGCCGGCACCATGTGCGTGATCGCCAGATAGGCCAGCAGCGCCCCGCCCAGCATCTTGAGCACCCCCAGCACCACCCAGCCCGGGCCCCCGGCCAGCACCCCGGCCCACCAGCGGCGCGCCGTGGTTGCGGTTCGCGCGGGCATGAAGCGCAGGTAGTCGGCCTGCTCGCCCATCTGCGTGATCAGCGCAATGCCGACCGTCAGGGCAGCGCCAAACAGGTGCAGATCGAAACCCTTGGTGCCGGAACGAACCCCGTTGTAGTGCACGATGCCCGCAAACGCACCAGGATCGCGCACCAGCACATAGGCAAAAGGCACCACCAGCATCAGCAGCCACAGCGGCTGTGTCCACAGTTGCAGCCGGCTGATGGCCGACACCCCGTGCGTGACCAGCGGAATCACCACCAGCGCACACACCAGGTAGCCCCAGACCGGCGGGATGCCCAGCGCCAGTTCCAGCGCATAGGCCATCACAGCCGCCTCGAGCGCGAAGAAGATGAAAGTGAAGCTCGCGTAGATCAGCGAGGTGAGCGTGGAGCCGATATAGCCGAAGCCCGCGCCGCGCGTGAGCAGGTCCATGTCGACGCCGTAGCGCGCCGCGTACACGCTGATCGGCACGCCCGCCAGGAAGATGATGAGCCCCGTCGCCAGGATCGCCCAGAAGGCATTGGCAAAGCCGTACTGCACCAGCAGCGTGGCGCCCACCGCCTCCAGGATCAGGAACGACGCCGCCCCGAAGGCCGTGTTGGCCACCCGCCATTCGGACCACTTGCGAAAGCGCTGCGGCGTGTAGCGCAGTGCGTAGTCTTCCAGCGTCTCGCTGGCCACCCAGCTGTTGTAGTCGCGCCGAACCTTGACGATGCGCTGCGGCGCGTCGTCAGGGGTGGTGGGTACGGCGTCGGGGTTCACACCGTTTCGGTGCATCTTTCATGCCACCCGTACGGCTTTTGGCGAACAGGGCACGACTGTTGCAAAGAAGCCGGCTTGCCCATAATGGCCGCCACTCTCCGCCACCCGATGCCGACCCCATGGAACTGACTCCGCGCGAAAAAGACAAGCTGCTGATCTTCACTGCGGCGCTGCTCGCCGAACGCCGCAAGGCCCGCGGCCTGAAGCTCAACTACCCCGAAGCCATCGCCCTGATTTCCGCCGCCGTGATGGAAGGCGCCCGCGACGGCAAGAGCGTCGCCGAGCTCATGAGCGACGGGCGCGCCGTGCTCACCCGCGCCGACGTGATGGACGGCATCGCCGAGATGATTCCGGACATCCAGATCGAAGCCACCTTCCCTGATGGCACCAAGCTGGTCACCGTGCACCAGCCCATCGTCTGAAATTCAAAGAACAAAAGGACTTTCCATGCGCCACAACGCCTCCAGAACCCTCGCCCTGCTCGCCTTCCTGCTGCCTCTTGCAGCCAGCGCCCACACCGGCGTCGACGGCGGCCTGCACCACGGCTTCACCACCGGCTTCCTGCATCCGCTGACCGGCGCCGACCACCTGGCCGCGATGGTTGCGGTCGGCTTCTGGAGCGCATTGGCCGCGCGCCGCGCCTGGCCCGACCTGCTCTGGGCGCCTCTCGCCTTCGCCGGCATGCTGCTGGTGGGCGCATTGATGGGCCTGGCCGGCGTGCAGCTGCCGGCGGTCGAGCCGATGATCGCGGCCTCGCTGCTGGTGCTGGGCCTGCTGGTCGTCACGCGCGTGCATCTGCCGGCGGTGGTGGCCATGGCGGTGGTCGGCGTGTTCGCGGTGTTCCATGGCGTGGCCCACGGCTACGAGCTGGCCAGCGAACAAGGCGCGGCCCTCACGCTGGCCGGCATGGTCTGCGCCACGTTGCTGCTGCACGCCGCCGGCATCGCAATGGGCTGGGCCCTGCGCCACGCCAACGCATGGGTGCCGCGCGTGGCCGGCGCCGCAGTGCTCGGCCTGGGCGCGACGCTGCTGGCCCAAGCCATCTGAGGCTGGCCATGATCCCTGGCGAACTCCTCACCGACGACGGCGAGCACGCGCTCAACCCCGGCCGCCGCACCCTCACGCTGGTGGTGCAGAACACCGCCGACCGGCCGATCCAGGTCGGCTCGCACTATCACTTTGCCGAGACCAACGGCGCGCTCGGCTTCGACCGCGAGGCCGCGCGCGGCATGCGGCTGAACATCGCCTCGGGCGCAGCGGTGCGCTTCGAGCCGGGCCAGCAGCGCACGGTCGAGCTGGTCGATTTTTCCGGCGATCGCATCGTCTACGGCTTTCGTGGCCTGGTTCAAGGAAAGCTCTGATGGCGACCATTTCAAGGCGTGCCTACGCCGAAATCTTCGGCCCCACCGTGGGCGACCGCGTCCGTCTTGCGGACACCGAACTGCTGATCGAGGTTGAAGCCGACTACACGTTGCGCGCGGGCGGCTACGGCGAAGAGGTGAAGTTCGGCGGCGGCAAGACGATTCGCGACGGCATGGCGCAGTCGCAGCGCACCAGGGCGCAAGGCGCCGTCGACACGGTATTGACCAACGCGCTCATCCTCGACCACTGGGGCATCGTCAAGGCCGACATCGGCCTGAAGGACGGCCGCATCGCCGCCATCGGCAAGGCCGGCAATCCCGACGTGCAGCCAGGCGTGGACATCGTCATCGGCCCGGGCACCGAGATCATCAGCTGCGAGGGCAACATCGTCACCGCAGGCGGCATCGACAGCCACATCCACTTCATCTGCCCGCAGCAGATCGAAGAGGCGCTGTCTTCCGGCGTAACCACCATGCTCGGCGGCGGCACCGGCCCCGCCACCGGCACCTTCGCGACCACGGCTACACCCGGCCCCTGGCACATCGAGCGCATGCTGCAGGCGGCCGACGCGTTTCCGATGAACCTGGGCTTCCTCGGCAAGGGCAACGCCAGCCTGCCGCACGCGCTGCACGAGCAGATCGAAGCCGGCGTCATCGGCCTGAAGCTGCACGAAGACTGGGGCACCACGCCCGCGGCCATCAGCAACTGCCTGGACGTGGCCGACGCCACCGACACGCAGGTGGCCATTCACAGCGACACGCTCAACGAATCGGGCTTCGTCGAGAACACGATTGCAGCCGTGGGCGGACGCGCCATCTGCGCCTTTCATACCGAAGGCGCGGGCGGCGGGCACGCGCCCGACATCCTGCGCGTGGTGGGCGAAGCCAACTTTCTGCCCTCTTCCACCAACCCAACGATGCCCTACACAGTGAACACGCTCGACGAACACGTCGACATGCTCATGGTGTGCCACCACCTGGACGCCGGCATCGCAGAAGACCTGGCCTTCGCCGAGTCGCGCATCCGCAAAGAGACCATTGCCGCCGAAGACGTGCTGCACGACCTGGGCGCCATCAGCATGTTCAGCTCCGACAGCCAGGCCATGGGCCGCGTCGGCGAGGTCATCATCCGCACCTGGCAGACCGCGCACAAGATGAAGCTGCAGCGCGGCAAGCTGCCCGAAGATAACGAGCGCAACGACAACTTCCGCGCCAAGCGCTTCGTCGCCAAATACACGATCAACCCCGCCATTGCGCACGGCATCGCGCACGAGGTGGGTTCGCTGGAGGTCGGCAAGTGGGCCGACATCGTGATCTGGAAGCCGGCCTTCTTCGGCGTGAAGCCGTTCACCATACTGAAGGGCGGCACCATCGCAATGGCGGCGATGGGTGACCCGAATGCGTCGATCCCGACGCCGCAGCCGGTACACTTCCGCCCGATGTTCGGCGCGTACGGCGGCTCGCTGGCAAAGAGCTCGCTGACCTTCGTCTCGCAGGCCGGGCTGGCATCGGGCATCAAGGAGCGCTACGGCCTGAGCAAGCACCTGAGTGCGGTTAAGAACATCCGCAATGTGCGCAAGAAGGACCTGATCCACAACAGCTACGCGCCGAAGATGGAGATCGATGCGCAGACCTACGCGGTGCGCGCCGACGGGCATCTGCTGACCTGCGAGCCGGCAAAGCTGCTGCCAATGGCGCAGCGGTATTTCCTGTTTTGAAGCCGGGGTATGCGCCTGCTTGACAGGCTGCGTATCCTCGAAGGTATTCATTCAGCCAACGAGCGCCCCGGGGCGCTCCCTTCGCACCATGCTCACCGCCAACAAACTCATGCCCCAGGGCCGCGGCCTTGCGCCCGTGCTGCTCAAGCGCGCTGCCACCATCGAGCTCGACTGGGACATCCGCCAGAAGAGCCGTTTCGACGCCACCGACTCGCAGGGCCGCCAGATCGGCGTGTTCCTGCCGCGCGGCACCGCCGTGCGGGGCGGTGACGTTCTCGTGGCTGAAGACGGTTCGCTGGTGCGCGTGATCGCTGCGCCGCAGCCAGTACTGCGCATCACGCACTGCACGGCCCATGGCACGCCCTTCGACCTGACGCGCGCGGCCTATCACCTGGGCAACCGGCACGTGCCGATCGAGTTGAAGCCCGACCACCTCAAGATCGAGCCCGACCATGTGCTGGCCGACATGCTGCGTTCGATGCACCTGATCGTCGTGGCGGTCGATGAGGCTTTCGAGCCCGAGGGCGGTGCATACGGATCGCACGAGCATTCGCACGGCGGTGGTCACGGTCATGACCACGGACATTCCCACAGCAATGGCCCGAAGCCGCTCGTGCTCGCGCCGGAGTTGCTCGACGACCATGACCACTCGCACGGTCACGACCACAGTCATCATGGTCACTCGCACTGAGATGAAATTGCGTCGATGCGTTGTTCGTCGTTCCGACTGCGCCCATGTGCGAATGGCACCGGGTGCTCCCCGCAGCGAAATAAAGGAGGAGCCGAAGGCGGGGACATTCGCGGAGGGAAGCACCCGGTGTCATTCGCACGCACCCCGGACACGCAAATACAGCGCGCGCTGAAAAGCTGACATGCCAGACCCAGCCGCTCAAAGCCTCCTCCAGCTAATTTGGCTGGCCTCCCCAGCCCTGCCCGTAGGCGGCTTCTCGTATTCCGAAGGCGTCGAGGCCGCAGTCGAATGGGCCGGCATCGATTCCGAACCGCGCGCAGCCGAATGGCTCGCCGACCAATTGCACCTGAGCTTCGCTCGCGGCGACCTCGCAGCCTTCGCGCAAGCCGTCATGGCCTGGCGTGCCAACGACACTCAACGCATTCGCCAACTCAACGAATGGGTGATGACCACCCGCGAATCGGCCGAATTCTTCCTGCAGACCGAACAGATGGGCCGCTCCTTCGTCGAGTGGCTCAAGCTGCATCACGCTGACACCGCCGAAGTCTTCGCCGACCTGCCTGCGAGCTACCCCATCGCCTTCGCCTTTGCAGTGAGCCGCACCGGTGCCACGGTGCACGACGGCTGCCTGGCCTTTGCCTTTGGCTGGGCCGAGAACATGGTCGCCGCAGCCGTCAAGGCCGTGCCGCTGGGCCAGAGCGCGGGCCAGCGCATCCTCGGGCGGCTGGCGCAGGAAATCCCTGAGGCCGTGACACGCGCCATGGCCCTCGGCGACGACGAACGCCAGGCCTTCGCGCCCCTGCTGGCGGTGTTGTCGGCCCGCCATGAAACACAATATTCCCGCCTCTTCCGAAGCTGAACCGGACACTTCCTCCATGACCTCCGCCCTGCACCACATCCCCCATCGCACCAAGAAATTGCCCCCGCTGCGCGTTGGCATCGGCGGCCCGGTCGGCTCGGGCAAGACCACGCTGCTCGAAATGCTCTGCAAGGCGATGCGCGACAAGTACGACCTGATCGCCATCACCAACGACATCTACACCAAGGAAGACCAGCGCCTGCTGACCGTGGCCGGCGCGCTGCCGGCCGAACGTATCATGGGCGTGGAGACGGGCGGCTGCCCGCACACCGCCATCCGCGAAGACGCCTCGATCAACCTCGAAGCCATCGACCGCATGCTCGAAGACTTTCCGAACGCCGACATCGTGTTCGTCGAGTCTGGCGGCGACAACCTCGCGGCCACCTTCAGCCCCGAACTGTCGGACCTCACGATCTACGTGATCGACGTGGCGGCCGGCGAAAAGATTCCGCGCAAGGGCGGCCCCGGCATCACCAAGAGCGACCTCTTCGTGATCAACAAGACCGACCTCGCGCCCTACGTGGGCGCCAATCTCGACGTGATGGAGCAGGACACGCAGCGCATGCGCCGCCAGCGCCCCTACGTGATGACGAACCTCAAGACGCTCACAGGCGTGGCCGAGGTGGTGGCATTCATCGAAGAGCGCGGCATGCTCGCCGCGGGCTGAGGCCTCCGGAAAGAATCAAGGCAGGCCGAGGTAGACCCGCAGGTCGTCCTTGGCGGTGCCCGCCGAGGCCACTGCGATGCGCAGGCGTTCTTCGCTCACGCCGAACCACTGGGTCCAGTAGTCGACCTCCTTGAGGTCCGTGACGTCGATCCGTTCATCGTCCTGGGGAATGCGGATCTGGGTGTCTTCGCGCATCGTCTTCTCCTGAAGAGCCAAATTAAGAAGGAAGGGCGGCGGGAGCCGGTAGGGCAGTTTCTCCATCCGCCCTACCCGGCCAGCCGGACGATTCCGCTGCCCCGTGCAGGACATTTCCCATAGTCGCTCCCCGTGGCGCGCCATGCGGCGCCGTCCTGCACGCGGCCCCACGGCTTCGATGTTTGAATTTGGCATTGACCTCATTCACTCATGGAATGGAGAAGCCACCATGGAGCCTGATCACCAGCGACTGCTGAGCGTGGGCGTACCGGGCCTGAACGACGTGCTCGGCGGCGGCCTCGAGCCCAACCGGCTCTACCTGCTCGAAGGCACGCCGGGCGCCGGCAAAACGACCATCGCGATGCAGTTCCTGCTCGAAGGCGCGGCGCGCGGCGAGTCGGTGCTGTACGTGACGCTGTCCGAAACCGAGCACGAGCTGCGCGGCGTGGCCGTCTCGCACGGCTGGGACATCTCCAGCATCCACGTGCGCGAGATGCTGCCCACGCAGGACAGCCTGCAGCCCGAGGAGCAATACACCATGTTCCACCCCTCCGAGGTGGAGCTGAGCGAAACCACGCTGCGCATCCTGAGCGACGTGGAGGCCATCAAGCCCTCGCGCATCGTGTTCGATTCGCTCTCCGAGTTGCGGCTGCTCTCGGGCACCTCGCTGCGCTACCGCCGGCAGATCCTGGCGCTCAAGCAGTTCTTCGCGGGGCGCCAGTGCACGGTGCTGCTGCTGGACGACATGACCGCCACCGAACACGACCTGCAGGTGCAGAGCATCGCGCACGCGGTGGTGAGGCTGGAGCAGTCGCACTCCGACTACGGCTCCGCGCGCCGCCGGCTGCTGGTCGTGAAATACCGGGGCCAGTCGTTCCGGGGCGGCTACCACGACTACAAGATTCACCGCGGCGGCCTGCAGGTGTTTCCGCGCCTGGTGGCGGCCGAGCACGTCAACGACACCGCGCTGACCAAGCTGCCCAGCGGCATCGAGGCGCTCGACGCGCTGCTGGGCGGCGGCCTCGAGAAGGGCACCAGCACCCTGTTCGTCGGCGCGCCGGGCACGGGCAAGTCGTCGGTGGCGGTGCGATTCGCCATTGCGGCGGCCGAGCGCGGCGAGACGGCCGCGCTCTTCATCTTCGACGAAAGCGTCAACACCCTGCGCACGCGCAGCGCCGGCCTGGGCATGTCGCTGGATCCCCACCTGCAATCGGGCCGCATCCGCATCAAGCAGGTCGACCCGGCGGAACTCTCCCCCGGCGAGCTGGTGCACGAGATCCGCCAGGCCGTGACGCAGCACGGCGCGAAGGTGGTCGTCATCGACAGCCTGAACGGCTACCTCAACGCGATGCCAGACGAGCGCTTTCTGATCGTGCAGCTGCACGAGCTGCTCACCTACCTCGGGCAGGCCGGCGTGGCCACGCTGCTGGTCGGCGCGCAGCACGGGCTCATCGGCATGCAGATGCAGACACCTGTGGACGCCAGCTACCTTGCCGACGCCGTGGTGCTGCTGCGCTACTACGAGGCCGAAGGCGAAGTGCGCCAGGCCATCTCGGTGCTCAAGAAGCGCGGCGGCGCGCACGAGCGCTCCATCCGTGCGTTCTCGATGGACCAGCGGGGCCTGAACGTAGGAGAGCCGCTGCGCCATTTCAGAGGCATCCTGACTGGCGTGCCCGTGCCGATCGACGGCATTGCCACGCCAACGCAGTGACCGACGGCCCCACGATCCAGCTGCCGCAGCTGCGAGACCCGCAGCTGCGCGTGCTCATGAGAACGGCCACCGCGAAGGACGCCGTGATGGCCGCCGCCGTGCTTCTGCGCGCCGGCATCGAGACACAGGTGTGCGCCGACCTCCCCGAACTGCTGCGCGAAACCGAACGCGGCGCCGGCGCTCTGCTGGTGTCCGAAGAAATGCTCGCGGGCAGCGGCGCCACCGAACTCGCCGCGGCCGTGGCGGCCCAGTCCCCCTGGTCCGACCTCCCGGTGCTGATACTCGCGCGGCAAGGCGCCGATTCGCGCGCCATCACCACCGCCATGGAAGGCATGGCCAACGTCACCGTGCTGGAGCGCCCGATCCGCGTGGCCTCGCTGGTGAGCGCACTGCGCAGCGCACTGCGCGCACGACGGCGGCAGTACGAGCTGCGCCGCATCCTGGAAGACCTCAACGAGGCCGACCGGCGCAAGACCGAATTCCTGGCCACCCTGGCGCACGAGCTGCGCAACCCGATGGCACCGCTGAGCACCGCGCTGGCCATCCTCAAGCGCAAGCCGCTCACGTCGGAAGCCGCCCGGCCCTACTACGACCTCATGGGCCGCCAGCTCGACCACATGGTGCGGCTGGTGAGCGACCTGATGGAGGTCTCGCGCATCACGCGCGGCAAGATCGAGCTGCAGCTGGACGAGCTCGCGCTCGACCAGGTGATCCGCGGCGCGGTGGAGCTCAGCCGCCCGCTGATGGACGCCGGCCGCCACACGCTCGGGGTGCACGTCGCCGATGCCTCGCTGGCCTTGAAGGGCGACGGCGTGCGCCTCACGCAGGTGTTCGCGAACCTGCTGAACAACGCCGCCAAGTACACGCCCGAGGGCGGACGCATCGACGTGTTCGTCGAGCACGACGGCCACGGCCATGCAGTGGTGCGCGTGAAAGACAGCGGCGCGGGCATTCCATCCACCATGCTGGGCGCGATCTTCGACATGTTCGTGCAAGTGAGCGGCACCGCGCGCGCCGCGCAGGGCGGCCTGGGCATCGGCCTCACGCTGGTCAAGAGCATGGTGGAGCTGCACGGCGGCACGGTCAGTGCCAGGAGCGACGGCGCGAACCAGGGCAGCGAGTTCACCGTGTCCCTGCCGCTGCTCGACCACGGGTTGCGGGCCGGCGCGAAGGCCGGAGCCTCGGAGGCGACGATGGCGGTGCAGCACCGCATTCTGGTGGTGGACGACAACCGCGACGCGGCCGAGTCACTCGGGGCACTGCTGGGCCTGCTCGGCGCGCAGGCGACCGTGGCTTTCAGCGGCCTGGATGCGCTGGCGAAGGCCGAGCACTTCCAGCCTTCGGTCGCCATCCTGGACATCGGCATGCCCGGCATGGACGGCTGCGAACTGGCGCGCCGCCTGCGGACGCATCCGCGGCTGCATGGCATCGGGCTGATCGCGCTCACGGGCTGGGGCCAGCCCGACGACCGACTGCGCGTTGCGCAGGCCGGCTTCGACCATCACCTGCTGAAACCGGTCGATGTAGAGGAACTGGCGGTGGCGCTGCAAAAGCTCGATCAGCGCGGCGCCGCCTGAGGCACCCCGTTCAGAGCTCGCTGCCGTCGCGCAGCTGCCGCGCCTTGTAGACCAGCCGCACGCTCGCACGGCGCGGGTCGCTGACCTGCTGCACGTAGACGTCGGTGTCATTGCTCACCCAGGCGGCGTACGCGCTGCCCGGGTCGCGCGATGCGAGTTCGTTGCCGAACGCCCCGCGGCCCCATTGCACCAGTGCCGCGAAGGCTGCGGCGCCGTTGTCGGGCGTGGCCTGCGCCGCCGCGACGTATTCGACGCGTCGCAGCTCCGAGGCGGCGAAGAAGAAGGTCGGCTCGAACAGCAGCCCGGCCATCTCGACCGGCGCTGCACGCCAATTGCCGACGAGGCCGCCGCCGAGGCGCTGCGGCCGCTGCACGCGCTCGGCAGCAGGCAGCACGGCCTGCAGCTCCTCGGCCGTCATGCCCAGCCGGACGCCCGGCGGCAGGGCCTGCGCATGCAGCGCACCGGCGGCGAGAAGGGTCGCGCTCGCAGCGAGCGCACGGAGAAAAGTCGTCAGGAAAACAAGAGATCGCACGTCTGGCATCGGGGAAAGCGGCGGCACCGTGGGACCGCGAGTATGACGCGGAGTTCCACGAGGCCCGTCCATGCCGGCCTTGCGTCGATCAGTCAGTCAATCAATCGATCAGTGAGCGCGCTCGTCGGCCAGCAGCGGCAGGCGCAGTGTCAGTCCCAACACGCCGCCGGCATCCGGGGCTGAATAGATGCGTCCACCATGATGGCCGGCAATGCGTTCGCAGGCCTTGGCACTGGCCCCTGCAATCGCGGCCTGCGCGGTGTCGAAAAACCGCGCAAGCGGCGGGCGCACGTCGACGGCATCGAGGTCGTGCCAGTGAATCACGGCCTGCGTGCCTTCCGCATGCGCGCGAACCTGCAGCGTGGCCCCCGCGCGCATCACGCTGGCCGCGTAGTCCGTCACCTTGGCGAGCAGCTCGCGCAGCTCGGCCTCGATCGCCAGCACGGGCACGGCCTCAGCCGGCAGCTGGATGTCGAGACGGATGCCCTGGCAGTCCGGGGCGGCGTCGAGCAGCGGTCGCAGGTCCTGCACGCGGCTCGCGCTCATTCTTTGCCGCGCCTCGCTGCGGGCCTGTGCCGCGAGCTCGCGCGCCTTTGCGCCGTTCCGCATGTTGGCGATGAACAGCGAGGCCATCAAGCAGACCACGCCGCCAAGGCCGAGAAGAATTACGCCGGCGATGATGGCGCCGAGGCTGCCGGAATGCAGTTGTCCCCCGCTCATCAGCGCGCTCCCGGGGCTTGTTGAATGTCGGGCTCGCCCGGCATGCCGCGTGCGCAGCCGCCCTGCACGCCGCCGTAGGCGTCGCACGCGGCCCATCCGGGAGGTGGCGGCCTGGGGGCGCCGTAGAACATCGGCGGTGGCCCTTCGCCGCGAAAGCCCGGTGGTGGCGGGCGATACGGCATGGGCGGCGGGGGCAGCATGATGCAGCCGGTCAGGCCGGTGGCAGCCAGCACGCCCGCGAGGAGTGCAATTCGGTTCATTGGAAGAAGCTCACTGCTGGGTAGAAAACGAAAAAGCCGCGCGGAAGAAAAAGAGCGCGTGCTCTTCTTCTCCCGCGCGGCGCGCGTTCTGCATCAGAACGCGTGGCGGATACCGAAGTCGTAGCCGGTGGAAGAGCGCGGCAGGCCCGTGTAGGCCGTGCCCGTGCTGCCGTAGCCCGTGGTGCTGGCCGACACCAGGCTGCCCGTGTAGTTCACGTCGTTGCGGTTGTTCACGCGCGCCACCGTCGCATACAGCGCCGTGCGCTTGGACAGGTTGTGCACGTAGCCAACTGCGAACTTGCGTGCCATCGGGTCTTCGCCCGTGATGCCGGCCGTGCCTTCGTTGTAGCGCACTTGCGAGTACGCCACGCGGATCAGGCCTGCGCCCACCGGCACGGTCGCACCGATCAGGTAGCCGTTGTAGGTGTCGTGCGTGTCAGCCGCTGCCGCGTAGTCGAACTTGTTCTTCACGTTCGACAGCTCGCCGAACAGCTTCACAGGACCGAAGTCGTACGAAGCACCCAGGTTGATGGTCTGCACCCTGCGCTCCAGCGCGGTGGTGTCCACGACGGTGCTCTGGCCCACGGCCAGCGCCACGTCCAGCGGACCGTTGGCGTAGCCGAAGCGGCCACCGACGTAGCGGCCTGCCGTGCTGCTGGAGGCGGCCGTGGTGCTGGTGGCGTCGGTGCTGGCGTTCTCGTGCAGGCTGTACTGCACCTGGCCGTAGAAACCACCCAGGTTCGGCGGCAGGAAGTAGCCGATCGAGTTGCTGGCACGCACGTAGTTGGCGTTGTTGATGGTGGTGTTGCCGCTGACGGTGCTGATGACGTTGGTGCCCGAGCCGTTGGTGCCGAACGGATCGAACACGGTGTCGTTCCAGAAGGTGGCGGTGTAGTCGCGGCCCAGGCGCAGTTCGCCGAAGCCACCCGACAGGCTCACGGTGGAGCGGCGGCTGAAGGTGGACACGCCGGTGGCGCCGTCGTCGTTGGTGATGGGCGCTTCGAGCCAGAAGCTCGCTGCCAGCCCGCCGCCGAGGTCTTCGGTGCCGCGGAAGCCGATGCGGCTGGAGTTGTAGGCCGAGTTGCCCAGGCTCGTCTTGCTTTGCTTGACCGACGCGCCGGTGGTCGTGTCGCGCGAAGTGCTCGACTGGTAGGTCAGGCCAGCGTCCACGACGCCGAACAACGTGACGGACGATTGGGCAGAAGCCAGGCCGCAGACGGCCAGGGCAGCGAATGCCGTGAGGGTTTTCTTCATTCAGGGTTCTCCAGTTGCAGCGGCTCTCCATCGAGCAGCAGGCACGCATCGTCTCGTTCAAATTCGGAGGAATCTTGTGAATGCCTCTGCTTTGCGTGAACTGTTGTTTGCGTGCACTGCGCCGGGAGAAGCCCCGCACAACCGGAGGAAACACCTCACACAAGAAGTCTCCCAAAAGCAGCGCAATGCTCGGCGACCGAAGGAGTCATCCATGACCATTGCCATGCCAAGCACCGTCGCCACCTCGCTGGGTGTGCAGCAGCTGACCAGCGCATTCAGCCCCGCCTTTTCCTACCTGCGCATTCTTCGCAACCTCATCATTCCGATGCCCGAGGGGCATGCGGTGCGCACCGCGCGCATCGATGCCGTGGTGGTGTGCGAAACCGGCCTCTACCTGTTCGAAATCAAGGCCTGGCGCAATGCCTTTGTCTATCGCAAGAAGTCGGACCAGTCCCCGCCGCGCTGGTTCCTGCGCCTGAACGGCGGCAAGAGCGCGCGCGAGGTGAAAGACCCCGCATGGCAGGGCGGACGCAAGACCACCCAGCTACGCAGCCTGCTGCCCGAGGATCTGCGGCTGCAGTACTTCGTGCTGCTGCCGTGCGAAGGCATCGAGCTCGAAGGCGTGATGCCGGCGGCCGTCATCACCCAGCAGGACCTGCCCTACATCGCGCGCCTGGTGCGCAACAACGGGCGCACCGCGCGCACCTACCGTCTGCTCGACGAAGAGGCCGTCGACCGCACGGTGGAGCGCCTGCTGCAGATACAAGGGTCCCTGTCGCTCGAAGAGCATCTGCAGAACTGCCGAGAAAGAGCCGGGGTCGTCGCGGGCGAACAGGCGGCGCCGGCATGGCCGGCCTCAAACGCCATGGGGTTGCAGTAATGTAAAGACCCCGAGCGGCCCGGGGCAGCCGGAGAAAAGTCCCAAATTTCTCCGACATTGGCAAAGACCATCCGTCGATGCACTTTCCCAAGTCCCTCGCAGCGGCCGGCGCGCTGCTTGCCTCTCTCGTCGCCCCTCTCGTCGCTCTTCCCGCCTGGGCCGTCGAACCCTTCACCGTCAGGGACATCAAGCTGGAGGGCCTCCAGCGCGTCGAACCCGGCACCGTCTTCGCCACCATGGGCCTGCGCGCCGGCGACACCTACAGCGACGAACGCGGCAGCGCCGCCATCCGCGAGCTGTTCAAGCTCGGCCTCTTCAAGGACGTGCGCATCGACGTGAACGGCAACGTGCTGGTGGTGGTGGTGGAAGAGCGCCCCTCCATCGCCGACGTCGACTTCGTGGGCACCAAGGAGTTCGACAAGGCCGCGCTGCAGAAGGCCCTGCGCGAGGTGGGCATCGCAGAAGGGCAGGCCTACGACAAGGCCCTGGCCGACCGCGCCGAGCAGGAGCTCAAGCGGCAGTACATCAGCCGCAGTCTTTACAACGCACAGGTCATCACCACCGTCACGCCGCTGGAGAACAACCGCGTGAACCTGACCTTCACCGTGACCGAAGGCGAGTCCGCGCGCATCAAGGAAGTGCACGTGGTCGGCAACAAGGCCTTCAGCGAAAGCACGCTGCTCGACCTGTTCGACCAGGACACCGGCGGCTGGCTCGACTGGTACACCAAGTCCAACCAGTACTCGCGCACCAAGTTCAACGGCGACCTGGAGACGCTGCGCTCCTACTACATCACGCGCGGCTACCTGGAGTTCCGCATCGAGTCGACGCAGGTCGCCATCTCGCCTGACCGGCAGACGCTGACCCTCACCATCAACATCATCGAAGGCCAGAAGTTCGTGGTGGCCGGCGTGAAGCTCGCGGGCGACTATGTGGGCCACGAGGACGAGTTCAAGACGCTGGTGACCATCCGCCCCGGCGCGCCCTACAACGGCGAAGACGTGGCCGCCACCACAAAGGCCTTTAGCGACTACTTCGGCACCTTCGGCTACGCCTTCGCACGCGTGAAGGCCGAGCCCGAGATCGACCGCGAGAACAACCGCGTCACGCTGGTGCTGAAGGCCGAGTCCTCGCGCCGTGCGTACGTGCGGCGCATCAACATCGGCGGCAATGCGCGCACGCGCGACGAGGTGATCCGCCGCGAGTTCCGCCAGTACGAAGGCGCCTGGTACGACGGCAACAAGATCCGCGCCTCGCGTGACCGGGTCGACCGCCTGGGCTTCTTCACCGAGGTGAATGTCGACACCGTCGACGTGCCCGGCTCGCCCGACCAGGTCGACCTGGTGGTGAACGTGGCCGAGAAGCCGACCGGCTCGCTGCAGCTGGGCGCGGGCTACTCGTCCACCGACAAGGTCTCGCTGAGCTTCGGCATCACGCAGGAGAACGTTTTCGGCAGCGGCAACTACCTGGGGCTGAACGTGAACACGAGCTCGTACAACCGCACCATCTCGGTCACGGCGACCGACCCGTACTTCACCAAGGACGGCATCTCGCGCACGATCAACGTGTTCCATACCACCACGCGGCCGTACTACGAGGCCGACGGCAACTACAAGCTTGCGAGCGAAGGCGGCTCCATCCGCTTCGGCTTTCCGGTGGGCGAGCAGGACACGGTGTTTCTCGGCATCGGCCTGGAGCGCTGGTCGTTCACCCCCGGCACCAACGGCACCTACACGCTGGTCGACGGCTCGTACGTGTACACCGCGACACCGCAGGCCTACCTGGACTACTTCAAGTGCACGGGCACCGCGCCGAGCGTGACCTGCGCCAAGTCGAGCGTGGTGGGCATCCCGGCCACGCTGGGCTGGTCGCGCGACGACCGCGACAGCGCGCTGGTGCCCACGCGCGGCCGGCTGCAGAGCGCCAACCTCGAAATCGGCGTGGGCAGCGAACTGCGCTACCTGAAGACCAACTACCAGTACCAGCAGTACTTTCCGCTGTCCAAGCAGTACACGCTGGCCATCAACGGCCAACTCGGCTATGCGCGGGCGCTGGGCGACAGCACCTACCCGATCTTCAAGAACTTCTACGCCGGCGGCCTGGGCTCGATCCGCGGCTTCGAGCAGAACTCGCTCGGCCCGCTCGACTCGGTCACGGCCGGTGCGCTCGGCGGCACGCGCAAGGCGATCTTCAACATGGAGTTCAGCACGCCATTCCCGGGTGCAGGCAACGACAAGACGCTGCGCATGTACACCTTCTTCGACGCGGGCAACGTGTTCGCCGACCGCACCGCCAGCCTGACGGACGCGCAATGGAAGGCGCAGAACCGCATTCGCGCATCTGCCGGCATCGGCATCAGCTGGATCTCGCCGCTGGGCCCGCTGCGGCTGGCCTATGCGGTACCGCTGATCTACCAGAAGGAAGACACGGCCAACAACATCGCGGCCGACCGCACGCAGCGCTTCCAGTTCCAGATCGGAACCTCCTTCTGAGCGGAGTGCCCTGGCCATGGCTCGCATCCTGCTGGTGGAAGACGGGCGCGACAGCAGCGCCCCGCTGCTGCTCGGCCACCTGCAAGGCGCAGGCCACGAGGTCGAGCAGGTCGAAGACGGCTCGGCGGCGCTGGAGCGCATCCTGAGCATGCCGCCGGCGCTCACCCTGCTCGACATCGTGCTGCCGCGCATCGACGGCATCCAGGTGCTGGAGACGGTGCGCTCGCACGGCAACCACCCGATCATCATGCTGACGGCGCGCGCGCAGGAGGCCGACCGGCTGCTGGCGCTCGACCTGGGCGCCGACGACTATGTCTGCAAGCCCTTTTCGCCGCGCGAGGTGGTGGCGCGCATCCACACGGTGCTGCGCCGGCATGCGCAGTGGCGCGATACGGCCGCCCGGCCCTCGACAGCGGTGCGCTTCGACGATCCGCGCGGCAACGCCTGCCTGGAGGGTCGCGCGCTGAGGCTGACGCGCCGCGAGCTGCTGCTGTTGCGGGCGCTGTCGCGCGACCCCGGCCGGGTGTTCACGCGCTCCAAGCTGCTCGAAGCCGCGTTTCCGGAGGCCTTCGACGTCAACGAGCGCGCGGTCGACGGGCACATCAAGAACCTGCGCAAGAAGCTCGCGGCCGCCGTGCCCTCGCACGACTGGATCCGCTCGGTCTACGGCGTGGGCTTCAGCTTCGCGGAGCGGCCGGCCTGAGCCCGCACGCCCGCTGCAAGCGCGGCTTGCGAGGCTCAGCCTTCGGCGCGCGGCGGCACCAACGCGCGGGCGCGCGCAGTGCCTTCCAGCGCACGGGGCCGCATCGGACGCATGCCACCGCCACCAGGGGGCGGCATGCCACCGGGCGGCGGGCCACCAGCTCCCCCAAAGCCAGCACCGGGCCGCGGCGGCCGGTCGACCACCGGGGTCGCCGCCGGGTCCACCACCAGCGCGAGCGTGGCAACGTAGCGCTGCCGCTCCTCGCGCACCGCACCGAGCACCGTTGCGCCGGCCTTCAGCGCGATGCCGTCCACGCTGTTGAGCGTGTCGCGCAGGCGCGCGCGTTGGTAGAGCGGCATCTGCGTGTAGAGAAACTCGCTCAGCGCATCGGGCAGGAAGAACTGCGAGGTGAGCACGGCGTGCGCGCCCTTGATCACCTTGAAATGAATGTGCGTGGTGCGCCCCGCATACCAGCCCGGGTACACGGTGCCGAAGGACACGGCGCCTTCGCCGTCGGTGTGCTGGCTGCCGCGCAGGAAGGTCTTGCCTTCGAACGACTGGGCGCGGTCGTCGCCCTGCTCGCCGAAGCCCGAGTAGCGCCCCAGCGCGTCGCAGTGCCACAGGTCCACGCGCAGCTTGGGCAGCGGCCGGCCGGCCGCATCGCACACGGTGAAGCGCACGTCCAGCGGCACGCCGTCGAGCCCTTCGGTGATGTCGCGGCGCTCCAGTGCGAGGTCGAGGTAGTACGGCCCTTCGGTGGCCTGCGCGGTCAGCGGCAGGCGGCGCGGCGCGGCCAGTGCCGGGCTTGCCGATGCCGACAGGCCAGCGGCGCCGAGGGCGGCCAGCAGGCCGCGGCGCCCGGGGAGCAGCGAATCGGGGGATGTCATGGTGTCTTTTCCTTGTCGATCGGTCCGGCGCCGGGCGCGGAGGGCCGCGTGGCGCATCCCTCCGCCCAGAAGACGAACAGCGTCCACGCCTGGGCGATCAGCCAGAAAAACACCGTGATCGCCAGCTGCAGCGGCAGGTCCATGTGGGGGGTCATGGGCTGCATCGTGCGGGCCGATTCAGGAGAAATGGTGGAGAAAATTCCTCCCAATTTCCTCCACATTCGGCCGCAATGATCGGCCGCTTGCCCATGAAGTACCCCTTCGCCTGCCCGCCATGCATGCCGCAGAATGCGGCCATGCCTCCCCCCAGTCCATGCCTCACCTGACACTTTCCAGGAAGATTTTCCTGGCGCTGGCCGCCCTGTTGATCGTGCTGCTTATCAGCTTCGCGGGCCTGTCGATCATCGCGCTGCAACGCGGCCTGGGCTCCTACGTGGCCGAGATCGAGATCCGGCGCATGGACTGGCTCACCGACCTGCTGCTGAAGCACTACGTCGCCAACGGCGACTGGAAGAGCCTGCACGACAACGACGACGCCTGGCGCCGCCTGCAGATGGGCCGGATGGCTGCCCTGCTCGACAGCACCAGCAACGGCAGCAACGCCGGCGACGAGCGGCGGCTGCCACCCTGGTACGACTACCGCGCCATGCGCGGCGGCAATCCTTCCGCCCCTCCACAGCACGACAACGGCACCGACGGCAGCCCGCCCCCCCCGCCGCCATCGGAGACGACGCTGTCGTCACCACAGCTCGACCTGATGCCGCGCCGGCTGCCGACCATGCCGCCGCCGTGGTTCTTTCGCGATCCACGGGAATCGCCCGACTCCATCTTCCAGCGGCTGGCCGTGCTCGACGCGCACGGCGCGCGCGTGGTGGGCGCCGACGTCGACCTGGCGAACGCCGCGCGCACGCCGATCCGGCGCGACCGCACGGTCGTCGGCTATCTGGCGCTCACGCCGCTGCAGGGCCTCGAAAGCGAGGCCGACCGCGCCTTCGTGGCGCGGCAGTCGGGCGTGATCGTGCTCACGGGCCTGTGCGGCCTCGGCTTCGCGCTGGTGCTGTCGTGGCTGCTGGCGCGCCGCTGGTTCAAGCCCATCGACGAACTCACGCAGGCCGCGCAAGACCTGGCGCGCGGCCGGCTCTCCACCCGCGTCGCGGTGCAGGGCTCGGACGAGCTGGCGCTGCTCGGCCGCACTTTCAACGACATGGCGCAGCGCCTGGACACGGTCGAAGCCTCGCGCCGCGCCTGGCTGGCCGATGCGGCGCACGAGCTGCGCACGCCGCTGGCCGCCATGCGCGCGGAAATCGAGGCACTGCAGGACGGCGTGCGCACCTTTGACGAACGCACCGCGCTGCGGCTGCACCGGCAGGTGATACGGCTCGGCCAGCTGGTCGACGACCTGCGCAGCAGCATGCGCGAGCCGCAGAGCGACCTGCTCACTGCCACGGTGTTTCCGCTGTCGCTGCTGAAAGAAGCCCTCGACCACACGCGCGACCGCTTCGCCGCGCGTGGCATCACGGTGGACCGGCGCGCGATCGACCTCATCGGCGCCGCCGCGCAGCCGACCATCGACGGCGACGCGCACCGGCTGCACCAGGTCTTCATGAACCTGCTGGAGAACACACTGGCCTACACCGACCAGGGCGGCCAGCTGCGCATCGACGTCACGGTCGAGGGCGCATGGACCGGCAACTGCCTCACCCTGCTGTTCGACGACAGCGCGCCGGGCGTGCCCGAGGCCGAACTGCCGCGCCTGTTCGACCGCCTGTTCCGCGGCGAGGCCTCGCGCAGCCGCGAACACGGTGGCTCCGGGCTCGGCCTTTCGATCTGCCGCGCGACCATCGAGACGCACGGCGGCACCATCGATGCGTCAGCCTCGCCCCTGGGCGGGCTGCGCGTGACCATCACCCTTCCACTGGCGACATCCTCATGACACGCATCGTCATCGTCGAAGACGAAACCGACATCGCCTCGGTGGTGCAGGACTACCTGCGCCACGCGGGCTACGAAACCGAGCACTTCACCGACGGGCAAAGCGCGCTGGAAAGCATCGTCGCCGCACCGCCCGACCTCACACTGCTCGACATCATGCTGCCGCGGCTCGATGGCATCGAGGTGCTGCGCCGCGCGCGCGAGCACACGGCGCACCCGATCATCATGCTGACCGCGCGCATCGAGGAGGTCGACCGGTTGCTGGGCCTGGAGCTGGGCGCCGACGACTACGTGTGCAAGCCCTTCTCGCCGCGCGAGCTGGTGGCGCGCGTGCGCGCCGTGCTGCGGCGCACCGCACCCGGACTGGCCCAGGGCTCGGCCTCGCAGAGCGACGCGCCGGGGCTGGTGCTCGACGACGTGCACTGGCGCGCGTCACTCGAAGGCACGCCGCTGAACCTCACGCGGCGCGAGTTCGGGCTGCTGCAGGTGCTGTCGCGGCACCCGGGGCGCATCTTCTCGCGCTCCCGCCTGCTCGAGCTGGCTTATGACGACACGGTGGACGTGACCGAACGCGCCATCGACAGCCACGTGAAGAACCTGCGCCGCAAGCTCGGCTCGGTCACGCCCGAGCACGACTGGATACGGTCGGTGTACGGCGTCGGCTTTGCGTGGGAAGTGCCGGGCTAGCCGGTGGCTATTGGCTGGCGAGAAGCGTCTTGAGCTCGCCGCTGTCGATGAGCTTCTGCAAGTCCGTGGCGCCGCCGACCAGCATGCCTTTGACGAACACCATCGGAAAGGTCGGCCACCCGGTCCACATCTTGAGCGCGTTGCGGTCGCGCCATTGGCTCAGGTAGCTGCCGTACCCGAGGTACTTGTACGGCTGCCCGATCCGGTCGAGGGCCTGGCGCGCTTTCTTCGGGAACGGATTGATGCCCATGCCGACCACGACCACGTCGTGACTCGCGACTGCCGCCATGACCTCACGCACGAAGGTCTGGCGGCTGTCGGCCAGCCTTGCGCGGATGGCGGGGTGGATGCGGGCTTCTTCGAGAACGGGGCGGGGCATGGGGAGCTTTCAGTGGTTCGTGTGAATGTAAGGGCCCCGGGGGCGGCGCTTCCTGACTGCCAGCCAGCCAGTAATCCATCGTTGCAATGGCAAGCTTCTTGCTCGACACCCTTGTGACTTGCTCATCCCCAGGGATCGCATATCGGCATCCGCCGTCGTCGAAACGACGAGATCGAGTGTTCTTTCGACGATCTGGTCTCTACCTTCGGTCTCCTGTCGTACCTACGATCACATCCACCGAAGACTGTCATCGCTTCAAGTCGAAGCCGATGCCTTTTTTCCCCCTCCCCCGAGCCCTGAAAACGGAGTATTCATCATGAAGCGTCGCGATTTTGTTGCTGGTTCAATGTTGGCGGCGGGTGCCGCTCCGTGGGCGACCGCGTTGGCGCAGGCGAGCGAATCGACATGGGAGCGCGTAACGCGCACCAAGGTCATGCGCGTCGGCGCGGTCGATGGCGGACTGCCCTATTACAAGAAGGACATGGTGAGCGGGGAGTGGCTCGGCTGCATGGCCGATTTCTATCGCGGCCTGGCCAAGAGCCTGGACGCAAAGCTCGACATCACGCCCACCAGCTGGGGCAATTCCGTGCTCGAGTTGCAATCGCAAAAGATCGACATCTTCTTCGGCCTGAACCCGACGCCCGCGCGCCTGCAGGTGATCGACTTCACTGACCCGGTTTTGAACATCGCCTTTGCCGCGGTCTGCAAGAAGGGCTATGCGCCCAAGACCTGGGCAGAGCTAGACCAGCCCACGATCCGCGTCGTGGTCGACAAGGGCTCTTCGCACGACACGCTCGCCACACGCCTGCTCAAGAACGCGGAGATCACCCGGCTGGACAGCGCCGTCGATGCAACGCTGGCGCTGCAGGTCGGGCGCGCCGACGCGCAGATCCTCGTCCTGCCGCTGGCTCTGAGCCTGGCCAGCAAGAACCCCGCGGTGGGCCAGGTGGTCATCCTGACGCCCGAAGAAGTCGCAACCTCCAATGGCGGCGTTCGCAAGGAGGCCGACACGCGTTGGCTCAAGCACGTCAACGGATGGCTCGCCAGCGAACGCGCAAGCGGAAACATCCGCAAGACCTTCATCTCGAACCTCAAGTCTGTCGGGGGCGTCAGCGAAGACAAGATCCCGCCGCAGATCAAGGTCTGACGATCACTCCCGAGCACGATCATCATGAAGATCCAGAACATTGAAGTGCACCTGCTCGAATCGCCCATCAAGATGAAGCGATCGCAGGGCGTGGGAAGCATCCAGGCCTCCATCAAGCGCGTGGTGGTCCGCGTGCGAACCGACCAGGGCATCGATGGCATCGGCGAGGGGCAGGCGTGGGAGGTGTTCTCGGGCACCAACGAGAACCTGTTCCACGGCATTGCGCAGTACCTGCGCCCCGTGCTCCTGGGCACAGACCCGCGCGACATTCCGCAGCGCATGGCCGATTGCGACCGGGCGCTGGTCGGCAGCCCCGAAGCCAAGGCCGCGGTGGAGATGGCCCTGTTCGACCTGTGCGGCAAGGCGGCCAACCTGCCGCTGTATTCGCTGATCGGCGGCAAGGTGCGCGACAGGATTCCCTTTTCTTTCTCCATCGCCAATCCCGACATTGACGCCGACATCGAGCTCGCCAAGCAGATGCTCAGCGCCGGGCATCGCATCTTCAAGGTGAAGACGGGCTTTGCCTCGCATGCGGAAGACATGCGCCGGCTCTCGCTGCTGAGAGAGCATCTGGGCTTCGAGTTCGATTTGCGCATCGACTACAACCAGGGCCTGCAGCCCTACAACGCGCTGCAGCAGCTGCGTGACGTCGAGCAGTTCAAGCCCACCTTCATCGAACAACCGGTGCCGCGAGACGCCATCGCGGCCATGGCGCAGATTGCAGCGGCACTCGACACGCCGATCATGGCCGACGAAAGCGTGTTCTCCCCGGCCGAGGCGCTGCGCACGGTGCAGGAGCGCGCCGCCGACATCATCAGCATCAAGCTCATGAAGGCCGGTGGCATCGGCAAGGCCATGAAGGTGAACGCGATCGCCGAGGCGGCGGGTCTTCCTTGCTACGGTGGCACGCTGTGGGAGGGCGGCGTTGCACTGGCAGCGGCGTCGCACTTCATTGCGGCAAGTGCCAACGTCTCTCTGGGCTGCGAGTTCTACATGCCGAAGTATGTTTTCCAGGAAGACATCCTGGTCCGCATGACGCCGGCGGAAGCGGGGCACGTGCATGTGCCGAGCGGCCCGGGCATCGGTGTCGAGATCGACTGGAAGATCGTCGAGAAGCAACGCATCGCGTTCTCGGCCTGAAGCGCCGGCTTTGGCATGAACACCGTCATCGTGACCGGCGCGGGCTCGGGCATCGGCGCCGCAACCTGCCGGCTCCTTTCAACACAGGGCGTCGACCTTGTGATTCACACCGGCAGCAACCGTGCGGCGGCCGAAGCGGTGGCACAGCAATGCGGCGCGGTGCGAAGCACCGTCGTGGTCGGAGATATCGGCACGCCGCAGACGATCGACGCCCTGCTCGATGCCGCACAAGCCCAGGGCGGCCTTCGCGGCGTGGTGGCCAATGCCGGCTTCGCGGACAGGCGTTCGCTCGCTGAGCTGGATGACGACATCGTCGAGCGCTCGCTGCACGTCATGGTCGTTTCGCTAGCGCACCTCCTGCGCAGGAGCCTGCCTCTGCTGGAGGCGAGCGGGCAGGGTCGCTTCGTTGCGGTGAGTTCGTTCGTCGCACATCGCTTCCGTCTGGGCAGTTCCACATTTCCCGCGACGGCCGCTGCCAAGGCGGGCGTGGAAGCGCTGGTGAAAGCCGCAGCCGCCGAAATGGCGCCGCGCGGCGTGACCGTCAATGCCGTGGCGCCGGGCTATGTGCGGAAAGACAGCGCGAAGGCCGGTGCGCTCAACGAGCATCAATGGAAAGCGGCCCTGGCACAGGTGCCCATGGGCAGGCTGGCGACCCCCGACGACATCGCGGCCCCGATTGCCTTCCTGTTGAGTCCGGCGGCAGCCTTCATCACAGGACAGGTGATTCATGTCGACGGGGGAATGACGCTGTAGAAGGCCGGGGCGGGCCCCGAGGCGCGGATCTGCGTCGCGGTCTTCGCCCAGGTCTTCTCCAGCATCCGCGACAGGTACGAACCCGACTCCCAGCCCACCTGCAGGGCAATGGACAGCACCGACTCCCTCGTGTGCGTCAGCAGGTAGGCCGCGCGCTCCAGGCGCCGGCGCTGCAGCCAGGCCAGCGGCGACACGCCGTACTTCGCTCGGAAGATGCGCTCCACCTGGCGGCGCGAGAGGCGGTGCTGCTGGGCAAAGGCTTCCAGCGACAGGGGCTCTGCCAGGTCGCTTTCGATGGCTTCGGCCAGCAGTTCGGCCACCAGCAGGTCCGATGACGGATCGCCATCGGACAGCGGGTTGCCGCTGAGCCGCGCAGCCTCCATGACGAGCGCGCCGCACAGCGCGTAGTTTTCGCCAGCGCCGGTCTTCGCGGACTCGAACATCCGCTGCGACAGTGCTCGCAGCGCAGTGCTGCCCGCGCGCATGCCCTGCGGCGGCTCCGAGACACCCTGCGCCTGCAACGCGGTCGCCCACAGCGCGGGATCGACGTAGACCGCGATGTGCGTCTGCCCTGCGGTAAGCGTGGTCGTCGAATGCGCGCTCCCCGCCGCAAACCACACGAAGTGCCCGGGACCGAGACGCTGCGCCTCGCCCCGCGCGTCGCCGACGCTGAAGCGCCCCGCGAGGGGCACGAACAGCATGTCGCAATCGTGCACGTGGGTGTCGGTCGCATAGCGATCGCGGGTGCTCGCGACCATGGTGGCGTGGTGCGACAGCCGCTCGACGAACAGCGACTGGCGGGGCGTCGGGGGCGCGTTGTTCAGGTGCATGGCCACTCCTTGTCGCAGTCCTTGTCGCAATTGAATTCGTGCATGTCGCAATCGGTCGCGCGCGTTTGCGCACGCTCAACAGAATCGGGAAACACCACTCCCGCAAGCAAGAAGCATGACCCCAAAACCTCTGCGCCGCGCGCTCCTCGGTCTGGCAGCCGCCGGGCTCCTGTACGGCCCTGCAGCCTCATGGGCAGCCCCGGACTATCCGAACAAGCCGGTCACGATCATCGTACCCTTCCCCGCCGGCGGCGGCACGGACGTGATCTTCCGCTCGGTGCAGCAGCGGCTGCAGGCCGCGCTCGGCGTGTCGGTGATCATCGACAACCGCTCTGGCGCGGGCGGCACCGTGGGCACAGGCTTCGGCGCGAAGGCGAATCCCGATGGCTACACGCTCGTGGCGGCCACCACGTCGACCATCGCATCGGCCGACGCGGTGTACCCGAAGCTGCCCTACGACCCGATCAAGGACCTGGTGCCGGTCGGCACCATCGGCACCACGCCCTTCGTGCTGGTGGTGACGCCTTCGCTGGAGGCGCGCGACGTGAAGGGCTTCATCGATTACGCCAAGGCCCACCCCCAGGCGCTCAACTACGGCAGCATCGGCAACGGCAGCCTGAGCCATCTGGCGGGCGAACTCTTCAAGCAGCGCACCGGCATCGAGATGACGCATGTGCCCTACCGCGGCGCGGCGCCCGCGCAGGCCGACCTGATGGCGGGGCAGATCCAGGCGCTGTTCGACAACCCGCCCGCGCTACTCGCGCAGGTACGCGGCGGCCGCATGCGGGCGCTGGCCATCAGCGAGCCCTCGGCCGGCTTCGACGGCGTGCCCACTTTCGAGCAGGCCGGCATCAAGGACTTCAAGCCCCAACTCTGGTACGGCCTGATGGCTCCGGCAGCCACGCCGCAGCCGGTGGTGCAGCGCCTGCGCGCGGCGCTCGACACCGCCTTGCGCGACCCGGCCCTGCGCGCCGACATGCTGGCCAAGGGCGTGACGCCGTGGAACGTGCAGCCCGACGTGTTCCTTGCGCAGATACGTGGCGACATCAAGCTCTGGGGCGGCATCGCGCGCTCGGTGAAAGCGAGGGCCGATTGACGATGGCCGCCGTTCACAACATTCGCGTCTTCGTGGGGCCCGACCCGGCGACCGGTGGCAATCCCGCGCCGGTGTGGCTCGATGCCGACGCACTCACGAGCGCGCAGATGCAGGAATACACACGGCTCAGCGGGCACGAATCTGTGTTCGTGCTGAAGCCCGCGACGGCCGCGCATGCCCTGCGCATGCGCTACTTCGTGCCGAACCATGAAATGGAAATGTGCGGCCATGCCACGGTCGGCGCACTGTGGCTGCTGCACCAGCGCGGCGAATGGGACGGCGCACCGGTCGCCATCGAGACGCTGAGCGGCACCGTGACGGGCCGGCGTATCGATGGCACGGTGCAGATCAGCCAGCCGCGCGCGGTGGTGCAAGAGGTGACGCAACGGGCGCTGGTCGAAGAGATCGCGCAGTGCCTGGGCATCGACGCATCGCAGATCGCGGGGCCGGTGCTCAATGCAGCCACCAGCCGCGTGAAGACGCTGGTGCGGCTGGCGGACACGGCGCAGTTGCATGGCTTGCGCGTGGATTTTTCGCGCGTCGAATCGCTGTGCGAGCGGCTCGGGTCCACCGGGCTGTATCCCTATGCGATGGCGCAGGACGCGACCGACACGGTCAGCGCTCGGCAGTTTCCGAAGTCTTCGGGCTATCCGGAAGACGCGGCCACGGGCATCGCCGCGGCCGCGCTCGCGTGGGGTCTGCGCCATCTGGGCCTGGTCGGCCACGAAGCGCTGTCGGTGACAGTTCGCCAGGGCGAGGCCATGGGGTCGCCATCCGCCATCCACGTCGAACTGCCTTTGGAGGCGATGGCGCAGGAAGGCTGCTGGGTGGGCGGCGACGCCGCAATGGACCGCCCCTGAAGCAGCACGGCCGGTCCTGCCTTACTGGTACGCCGCCAACTCCTGCTTGGCGATCGCGTTGCGGTGCACCTCGTCGGGGCCGTCGGCCACGCGCAGGTGGCGCTCGTAGGCGTAGAAGTGCGTGAGCAGCGTGTCCTGGCTCAGGCCCATGGCGCCGAAGGCCTGCATGGCCCAGTCGACCACCTTCACGCAGTTGTTGGGCGTGAGCACCTTGATCATCGCGATCTCCTTCGCGGCGACCTTGTTGCCCACCGTGTCCATGCGGTAGGCGGCGTTGAGCACCATCCAGCGCGACTGCTCGATGAGCATGCGCGACTCGGCAATGCGCTCGCGCCACACGCCCTGCTCCGCCAGCGGCTTGTGAAATGCGACGCGCGACACGAGGCGCTGGCACATCATTTCCAGCGCGGCCTCGGCCATGCCGATGGCGCGCATGCAGTGATGAATGCGCCCCGGCCCGAGGCGGCCCTGTGCGATTTCAAAGCCGCGACCTTCGCCGAGCAGGATGTTCTCGACGGGTACGCGCACGTTGTCGAACACGATCTCGGGGTGGCCGAACGGCGGGTCGTACACGCCAAGCAGCGCCATGTCGCGCACGATGGTCACGCCGGGCGTGTTCTTCGGCACGAGGATCATCGACTGCTGCTTGTGGCGGTCTGCGTTGTCGGGGTCGGTCTTGCCCATCAGCACGAAGATTTCGCAGCGCTCGTTCATCGCGCCGGTGATGTACCACTTGCGGCCGTTGATGACGTACTCATTGCCTTCGCGGCGGATGCTGCAGCGGATGTTGGTGGCGTCGCTCGAAGCCACCTCGGGCTCGGTCATCGCGAAGGAAGAGCGGATCTCGCCGGCCAGCAGCGGTGTGAGCCAGCGCTCCTGCTGGGCCTTGGTGCCGTAGCGCGCCAGCACTTCCATGTTGCCGGTGTCGGGCGCGGAGCAGTTGAAGATTTCCGAACTCCAGTAGCGCCGGCCCATGATCTCGCACAGCGGCGCGTATTCGACGTTGCTCAGCCCCGGGCCATGCTCCGACTCAGGCAGGAACAGGTTCCACAGCCCGCGGTCGCGCGCCTTAGCCTTGAGGCCGGCCATCATCGGCAGCTCGGCGTAGGGGCGGCCTGCGCGGGCGTTGGCGGCCAGTTCTTCTTCATGGCGTTTTTCATTCGGGTAGACGAACTCGTCCATGAACTTGAGCAGTTCCTCGCGCAGCGCGATCACCCTGGGTGTGAATTCGAAATGCATGGTGCGTCCTTCAGCAACAGTCGATGTGCCTTGAAGGTACGTCGCGCACCGCATTCCGGACGGTCTTCCGCGCGACAGCCGGGTGCCCCTGCTGTCGCCTTCGCAGCAGCCGCCGGCGCGACAATGCGTGCATGACAGCCAGCACTCCGGATGCCACGCCACAACCCGCTTCGCCGCCGCGCCCCGTGCGCTCGGCGGCCACCCTGATCGTTCTGCGCGACGCAAGCCACGGCCTCGAGGTACTGATGCTGCGGCGGGCCGAGAAGGCCAACGACCAGAACAGCGGGGCCAGCGTGTTTCCGGGCGGCGTGATCGATGCGCACGATCGCGGCCTGCACGGGCACTGCGGCGGCCTCGACGACAGGGCCGCGAGCGAACGCCTTGCGGTGCCGGAAGGCGGGCTCGACTACTACGCAGCCGCGATCCGCGAGTGCTTCGAGGAAGCCGGCGTGCTGTTCGCTACCGACGACACCGGCCGGCTGGTGACGCTGGACAGCCTGCCACCCGACCAGCTCGCTGCCATGCGCCATGCGGCGGAGCAAGGCACCGATGCGCTGCTCTCGCTGTGTGATCGGCACGGCTGGCGGCTCGCAGCCGACCGGCTCGCCTATTTCGCTTACTGGCTCACGCCGCCGGGCATGCCGCGCCGCTTCGACACGCGCTTCTTCATCGCGCCGATGCCCGAGGCCCAGAGCGTGCAGCCCGATGGCCGCGAGACGGTCGAGCACATGTGGCTGCGCCCCGCCGAGGCCGTGGACCCGGCGCGCGGGCTCAAGCTGATGAACGTGACGCGCCGCATCCTCGAGCAGCTCGCGCAGTTCACAAGCACGGCCGAACTCATGACTCATGCGCGCGGCCTGAAGCACATTCCGCGCGTCATGCCCCGGCTGGCGGACGGGCCCGCGGGACGACGGCCGGTGAACATGGACGAGCCGGCGTATGAGGAAGTCGCGCATCTCGACCCGGACGGCAAGGGCGGTGGCCGCTATGCGCACGAGGCCGGGCTGGTGACGCGGCTGTCGGCGCGGGTTCTGCGGGTTACGGGCGAAGCATCGGGCGAGCTGGCGCACAGCTACTTCGTGGGAGCTGCGGGCGGCGATTGCGCGTTGGTCGATGCGTTGCCCGCGAGCCCTGGGCACATCGCGGCCCTCGTTACAGCGGCGCCCGGGCGCGTGCGATGGATCCTGTCGACGCAGGCGTCGTCGGAAGAAGCCATGGGCGCCCTCGACGGCCTGCACGACATCTGGCCCGATGCCTCCGCCGTGTTGCCCGCGCCGGGTGAACGGATCGACCTTGGCGACGCCACGCTGCGCGTGCTGCCAGGCACGGACGGGGCGCAATCCCGTCAGTTCCTGCAAGTTGAGGACGAGATGCTGCTCACAGGGGTTGCCCCCGCAGCCGACAACGCCCAAGCCCGGTGGATCGCCCCCCGCCACGGCTTCCTGCGCAGTCGACCCGGTTCTTAGCCACAAGGCGCCACACGGCCGTGGCATGCATCGTGCAAGATCAGCCCATGCTTCCCCTGTCTCCCGACGCGCTGCGCCAGCGGCTGCGGTCTTTCGCTTCCCGCGCGCAACCCGTTCGCATTCTTCTCACCCTCGGCAGCCTCATGGCGGCCTGCGCCTGGACCGGCCACCCCGATGCGGTGATTCCCCTGTTCCTCGGCGCCATCGCCAGCGCGCTCGCCGAGACCGACGACAGCTGGCGCGGCCGGCTGCGTGCGCAGGTGGTCACGCTTGGCTGCTTCGCGGCCATTGCGTTCGCGGTGGAGGCGGCGTTCGGCTTGCCGCTGCTGTTCATCACCGGGCTTGCGCTCGCGGCCTTCTGCCTCACGATGCTCGGGGCGGTGGGCGCGCGCTACAAGGCGATTGCGTATGCGACGCTGATCCTCGCGATGTACGCCACGCTCGGCATCGAGAACATGGGCGCGCACGGCGGGGCCCATCGCGGGCGCGAGCCCTTGCTGCTGCTGGCGGGTGCGGCCTGGTATGGCGTGTTCTCGGTTTTGTGGTGCGCAGCCTTTCCGGCGCAGCCGGTGCAGGCGCGGCTGGTCACGCTGTTTGCGGTGCTGGGCAATTTCGTGCGCTTCAAGGCATCGCTGTTCGAGCCGCTGCGCGGCATCGATATCGAACGCAAGCGGCTCGCGCTGGCGCAACTCAATGCCGAGGTGGTGACGGAGCTCAACGCCGCGAAGGAAAGCATCTTCCTGCGCATCGGCGCGCGCGCGCCGACCGGGCGCCTCTCGCGCTACCGCGGGCTCTACCTGATCGCGCAAGACGTGCACGAGCGCGCCAGCTCCTCGCACGACGACTACAACGCGCTGGCCGACGCTTTCTTCCACAGCGACCTGCTCTACCGCTGCCAGCGCTTGCTGGGCCTGCAGGGGCTGGCCTGCCAGCGGCTGGCCGATTCGATCGCGCGGCGCGAGCCTTTCGACGTGGGCACGGAGACGGTGCAGGCGCTGGCCGACCTGCGCAGCGCCATCGAGCACGAGCGCGCGCGGGCCGATACACCCGGGCGACTGGCGCTGCTGGCATCGGTCGAGGCGCTGGCACGCAACCTCGCGCTGCTCGACGGGCAACTGGCCGGGGCCAGCCAGCCATCGGCGCGCGCAGGCCGCACGGAGATGGGCCTGTTCGACCGCTCGCCGCGCTCGTGGCGCGACGCGGTCGAGCGCGTGCGGCGGCAGCTCACCACGCGCTCGCCGCTGTTTCGCCATGCGCTGCGGCTGTCGGTGGCGCTGGTGGTGGGCTATGGCGTGATGCACGCCATTCACCCGGCGCAGGGCTACTGGATCTTGCTGACCACGCTGTTCGTCTGCCAGCAGACTTATGGCGACACCATTTCGCGCATGGGGCAGCGCATTGCCGGCACCGCGCTGGGCGTGGTGGCCGGATGGGCGCTGCTGCAGCTGTTTCCGCAGCCGCTGGTGCAGTCGGTGATCGCGGTGGTGGCGGGCGTGCTGTTCTTCGCGACCCGCACCACGCGCTACCTGCTGGCCACCGCCTCGATGACGCTGCTGGTGCTGATGTGCTTCAACCAGGTCGGCGACAGCGGCGTGCTGCTGGTGCCGCGGCTGGTCGACACCGCCATCGGCAGCGCCATTGCCGGGCTGGCCGTGCTGCTGGTGCTGCCGCACTGGCAGGCGCGGCGCATCAACGAACTGGCGGCGGCTGCGATGCGCGGCCATGCCGGCTACCTGCGGCAGATCGTCGGGCAGTACCGCACCGGCGCGCGCGACCACCTCGACTACCGGCTGGCGCGGCGCAACGACCACAACGCGGATGCGGCTCTGTCCACGGCCGTGTCGGACATGTTCCGCGAGCCAGGCTACGTGCGGCCGCGCGCGGGGGTGGCGCTGCGCTTCCTGATCCGCTCCCACACGCTGCTGAGTTATCTCTCGGCCCTGGGCGCCCACCGCGCGGCGCTGCCCGATTCGGCACAGATGGCGGTGCTGCGCACGGCCGCCGAAGGGGCAATTGCAGCGCTGGAAGGGCTGGCGGCCGGACTGGAAAAGGGCGTGATCGAGGCGCCGGGCGATGCAGTTGCGGAATCAATCGCGCGCGCCGAACTGGCGCAGGCCGTTGCCGCCAGCGGCGAGAACGGGGACGGCGGCGACCCGCAGGCGCGAACTTTTCACACCGAACTCGGTCTGATCTGGCTGCAGATAGACGCGTTGCGCACCCATGCACGCGAATGGCTGCAGTCCGAAGGCAGCGAAACCACGACCGCGCCAGCCTGAGCGAACATCCATGCGATCCGGTCGGTTGAAAGCGCCCGCCGCGAACACCCCACGGCGCGGCAGGTAAGATTACCCCTACATGTCCCGCTGGTTTGTCGCCACTGTCCTGTCCATCATGCTGTCCTGCTACGGCTTTGCCGTGCTTGCACACAGCGTGATCGGTGGCGGCCATTCGCACGGCGAACAGCAGGAGTCCGCGCTGGTTGTCAGTGCTGACTTCTCCGATGCAGCAACGCCGGCAAGCGATGCCGACAAGACATCGGACGACTCCCTCTCCGTCGACGAAGCCGGCTCCGAGCACGCCGAACTGGTCGACGCGCGCAACGGCGCCCCCGCGCTGCTGCGCTTCACGGAACAGCCGCCGAAACTCGGCCTGACCACCTCCGTCGCGCCGTTCCTCGCGCGACCCAAGCGGCCACCCCGCGCCGCGTCCTTCGTCGCCTAGGCCCCCAAAGGCTTAGCGCGACCGGGAGCCGCCACGGCTCCCGCCCTTTCGATCCGGGCTTCCCGCCATCCGGCGGCACCCGCATCGCAGCAACGACATCTCTCATTTCCGGCCCTGTGCCCCTTGCGCGCGCCATTGCGCGCAGCCAGCACCGGTCCAGCTTCAAGGAATCAACACAATGAACAACAGTCCCTCCACCTATCACGACGGCTTCGCCCTTCCGCTCGCCTCGCCGCAGGAGCGCAACCGCGTGCTGCGCAACACCTACTGGCTGCTCGCGCTGTCGATGGTGCCCACCGTTCTGGGCGCCTGGATCGGCGTTTCCACCGGCTTCTCGCGCGCCATGTCGCCGGGCATCGGCCTGATGGTGTTCCTCGGCGGTGCCTTCGGCTTCATGTACGCCATCGAGAAAACCAAGGAATCGGCCGCCGGCGTGCCGGTGCTGCTGGCCTTCACCTTCTTCATGGGCCTGATGCTGTCGCGCCTGGTGGGCTCCGTGCTCGGCCTGGCCAACGGCGCCAGCCTGGTGATGACGGCGTTCGCCGGCACCGGCGCGATCTTCTTCGGCATGGCCACGCTGTCGTCGGTCATCAAGCGCGACCTGTCGGCCATGGGCAAGTGGCTCTTCATCGGCGCGATCCTGCTGCTGGTGGCTGGCATCGCCAACTTCTTCATCCAGTCGAGCGCGCTGATGATGACGCTGTCGGTCGCGGCCATCGGCATCTTCTCGGCCTTCATCCTGCACGACCTCAAGCGCGTGAAGGACGGCCTGGAAACCAACTACATCTCCGCCACGCTGGGTGTGTATCTCAGCATCTACAACGTCTTCCAGTCACTGCTGGCCCTTCTGGGCATCGCGGGCGGCCGGGACGAGTAATTCCCCACGAAGGAAGGAAAGGAACAATCCCATGCGTCTCACCACCAAGGGCCGCTTCGCGGTCACCGCGATGATCGACATCGCCCTGCACGGCCGTTCGGGCCCCGTCACGCTGGCCTCGATCAGCCTGCGCCAGCGCGTGTCGCTGTCGTACCTGGAGTTGCTGTTCGGCAAGCTGCGGCGCGCCAGCCTGGTCGAATCGACCCGCGGCCCCGGCGGCGGCTATTCGCTCAGCCGCAAGGCGGCGGAGATTTCCGTGGCCGACATCGTCCTCTCGATCGAGGAACACGATGCCGAATCCACCCGCCGGCGCGATGCCGACGCGCAGGGCGAGACCGGCCGCTGCGAAATCGACGAGCTCTGGGCCACCGTGAACCTGCGGGCGGTCGAGTTCCTCAGGTCGATCTCGCTGCAAAGCCTGGTCGACGAACAAAAGGCCAAGGGCGTGCAAGCCGCGGTACGGACCGAAACCCGGCGCACGCCGACCGGCCAGCCAGCCACGCGCAAGCCTTTTGTGGTCGACGCGCCGAATTCGGTGTTCGCACTGGGACGGCGTCAGCAAAGCGCCAGCTAGCTTCAGCCAGCCAACGCCATCACGGACCATGCGGTCGCCCGGCGCGGCCGCACGCGACGACGTCCTGACTCAACGCTCTTCGGTAGCGGGCGAGCGCCTCGGCACGCCCGGCAGGGTCCACCCGAAGGTCATGCCAGCCGCGGCTATCAGAATGGCCGCGGCGCCTACCACCTGCAATGCGCCCAGCCGCTGGCCGAAGGCGACGTAGTCGACGCCGATGGCCACCAGCGGATAGATGAACGACAGCGCGCCGGCCACGGGCGTCGACAGCTTCTGCAGCGCCCCGTACAGCAGCACGAACACCAGCCCCGTGTAGACCACGCCCATGGCCAGGTGCACGCCCCACGTGGCCGCATCGGTGGGCAGCGTCTTCAAATGCGCGAACGGCGCGAGCATCACGATGCCCACGCAGACCTGGATCAGCGCGATGAGATGCGGCGCAATGCCGTCGAGCTTCTTCGCGATGAAGGCCGCCAACGCGTAGCAGAAGGCCGCGCCCAGTGCCATCAGCACGCCGACGAAATAGGCCGAACCGTCGGCCCCGCCGCCGGGCTTGGCCTGCGCCACCAGCACCACACCGGCGAACGCGATGCACAGCCACACGGCCTTCATCGCGGTCAGCCGTTCCGACAGCAGCAGCGCTCCAAGCGCGACCAGCATGAAGGGCTGCGTGTTGTAGACCGCCGTGGCAATCGAGATCGACGCGCGCGAGAAGGACGCGAAGATCAGCACCCAGTTGACGACCAGCGCCACGCCGCCCAATGCGGCCAGCGCAAAGCTGCGCAGCGTCAGGCCGCGTCGCAGCAGGCCCAGCGCAAGGCAAACGACGAGCAGCGTGGCCGCACCGAACACGCAGCGCCAGAACAGCAGGTCGGGTAGCGGCTGGCCGGAGCGCACGACGAACCATCCGATGGTTCCGGAAATCACCATGGCCGCGCTCATCTCCAGCGCGCCGCGAAGCTGTGTCTGCATGTCTGTTTCGAATGGCAGAAAGGAAGGAGCAAGCGTGCCACTTCCTGCGCGGATTGGATATGCTTTGAATAAGGCAATTACCGCTAATTGCCTTTCAAAACAAGCCATCGTGGGCCAGCCACTGGAGATCGACAACATGCTCGACGCAATCGACGAAACCATCGTGCAGGCATTGGCCGGCAATGCGCGGATGTCCCTGAAAGAACTGGCCCACCACGTGGGGCTGTCGTCGCCCAGCGTGTCGGAGCGGCTGCGACGGCTCGAAGAGCGCGACGTGATCCGCGGCTACACGCTGGACGTGAACCCGAAGGCGCTGGGCTACCAGTTCCAGGCCATCGTGCGCATCCGCCCATTGCCGGGGCAATTGCAGGCGGTGCAGAAGCTGATCGAGGCCACGCCCGAGTTCTGCGAGTGCGACAAGGTCACGGGCGAAGACTGCTTCGTCGCGCGGCTGTTTTTGCAATCGTTCGAGCAGCTCGACGGCATTCTCGACCGCATCGCGAGCAAGGCCGAGACCAACACCTCCATCGTGAAGGCGCAGACGATCCGCAGGCGGCTGCCGCCCTTTCCGGCTCAATGAATAAATGGATGAATAAAGGTCAGGGCCAGAACTGCTTCAGTATTTCCGGCAGCATGCCCTCGACAAAATCGTTCGTGCACGCGTTGCCGGCCTGCTCGCCGAACTTCTCGTCCAGCGCAAGATGCGCAAAGCCGTGCACGACGGACCAGGCGCCCAATGCGGCGGCCTGCATCGCGCGGTTTGGCGTCTTCTTGCTGCTCCAGCCGTTGTAGTCGCGCACTGCCTGCTCCAGCTCGGCAAATGCCGCATCGCCGGCCGCCTGCAGCCGGAGGTCTTGCGTCAACCGGTCCTTGCGGAACATGAGCTGAAAGCGCGCCGGGTAGGCCAGCGCGAACCGCACATATCCCATGCCCTGCCCGCGCAAGCGACGCGCGGGGTCGGTACCACCCGTTTCGGTGCCGGCGCGCAGGCAGCGTGTGAGTTCCTCGAAACCCAGGATCGCCACCTCGGTCAACAACCCGGCTGCGCTGCCGAAGTGATGCATGGGCGCGGCCGCCGACACGCCGGCGCGCCGCGCTGCCTCGCGCAGGGTGAAGCCCTCGATGCCGCGCTCGGCCAGCAGGGCTTCGGTAGCCCCGATCAGCGCCGCGTGCAGATCGCCGTGGTGATAGGGCGCGGGGGCTTCCTCTGTTTTCTTTGCCGCCATGGCTGGTTGCTGCTTTCGGTCTTCAAAGGGGGGACTCTACCTTCTAAAGAATCTGCTGGTGTTTTTATCTAAACAGTGTAAAGATTATGCCATGCCAATCCCGGCATGCCTTTTTTTTGAACGCGAGGCTCTTCCATGTTCGACTCACTTTTCAGCGCAGGCAGCACCGTCGCCCTTCCTGCCTGGGCGGCGCTCGGCGCGGCCCCGTGGCTCGGGCGTGCCAAGCCGGTGATATGGGCAACGACGGGCATCGTCATTCCCGTTGGCCTCGGGCTGGCGTACTGGTGGCTGATGGCGACGTACTGGTCCGCGGCCGGTGGCGGCTACAGCTCGCTGTCGGCGGTGCACGCGCTGTTCCAGCATCCGGGCCTGCTCACCGCCGGATGGTTCCACTACCTCGCCTTCGACCTGTTCGTGGGCACGTGGATCGCGCGCGAGGGGGAGCGCGCAGGCATCGCGCCAGTGCTCCTCATTCCCTGCTTCGCCCTCACATTCCTGTTCGGGCCGGTCGGCCTGCTGGCCTTCCTGGCGTTGCGGGTCGCGCCCGCATGCATGGCGCTGGCGCGCGAGGTGCATCGGCGGCAACCGCAGTTGGCGAAGTTCGGTGGCCTGCTGCTCGCGGTGATGGTGCCTGCCCTCGTGGCTGCATGGCTCGATCCGCGCACGCTGAACGGCGTCGGCGTCTGGGTCAAGCCGCTGAAGTTCATGGCTTCGGTCAGCCTCTATGCATTGACCACCGCATGGCTGCTCGGTGACCTGCCGCGCGAGCGACGCGGCGGCCGCATCGAACGCGCCATCGTCGCGGTGGTGATCGCCACGGGCGTCTTCGAGGTCGGCTACATCACGCTGCAAGGCGCCCTCGGGCAGGCCTCGCATTTCAATGAAGACTCGACCTTCCACATCGTCATGTACAGCCTGATGGGCGTGGGGGCGCTGTCGCTCAACGCCACGGCATTGCCGCTCGCGTGGCTGTTCGCGCGCCACGGCTACGCGCTGGCGGCGCCTTACAGGCTGGCCGTGGTGCTGGGGCTGGTCCTGACCTTCGTCGCCGGTGCGGGCGCGGGCATCGCGATCAGCCAGCACGGCGGATCGACCATCGGCGCCATCTCAGGCAGCGCAACGCTCCCCCTGTTCGGCTGGTCGGCCACCGGCGGTGATCTGCGCGTGCCTCACTTCCTCGGCGTGCACGCACAGCAGTTGCTGCCGCTGGCGGGCGCGCTCATCAGCGTGTCGCTCATGCCATGGGGCCGCGCGGCAGTCTGGCTCCTGACAGGCCTCTACGCGGCGCTGATCCTGCGGATGTTCAGTCTGGCCTATGCGGGCGTGCCACTGATTGCGCTAGGCGTTCAGGCCGCGACATAGCGGTAGATCAGGAAGGCGCCAGAACACAGCACGGCGAGCGCCACCACCCTGAGAAACTGCTCACGCGACAGCCGCAGCGTGATGCGCCGCCCGACCGCCGTGCCCACGAGCATGGCCGGGAACAACAGCGCTGCCAGCCACAGGATCGACGTCTGCGCGTACACGCCGGCCAGCAGGAAAAGCAGGGCTCGCGTGAGTGTGCTGAGCCCGATCAGCGTCGATTGGGTCACGCGGATCTGCTCCTTCGCCGCGATGCGCCCCGACAGGTAGATCGCGTAGATGAAGCCGCCGCTGCCGAACATTGCCGAGAAGATGCCGCCCACGAAGCCGAAGGGCACGGCCGCGCGCGGCGACAGCCTGGAAACAGGCTTGATGCCGCTGAGCGAATACAGCGCATAGGCCACCGCGAAGATGCCCAGCGCCAGCAGCATCACCTGCGGCCGCCCGAGCAGCAGCAACGCCGCGCCGACAAGGCTGCCCAGCGCCATCACCGGCACCAGCCGCCGCAGTTCGCTGGTGTCAGCCGAACGCGCATCGCGGCTCACGTTGACCACGGCCGCGAAGAAGTCGAGCAGCGCCAGCAAGGGCACGACGCTGGCCACCGGAATGAAGTTGGCCAGCACCGGCCCCGCGATCAACGCAGTGCCGAAGCCCGCAATGCCGAAGATGACGTAGGCGGCAACGACACCCGCGCAGACAACGGCGAACTGATGGGGCGTGACCGGCAAGGCGCCGAAGAAGGAATCCATGCCTGCGAATCTAGAGGCTTCGTGCCTTGCGCGCCAATGCCGAATGGGGCGCCCTTCGATCTCGAAATCAGCTGGCTCCGCCGCGCGGTGCCTGCATGGCGGCACACAGCGAACCGACCAGGTCTTGCGCAAGCCGCGTGGCATCGTCGGCGCGCCACAGCACCAGCACGGTGGTGCTGGCATCGTCGCCGTCCAGCACAAGCAGCTTCACGCCCTCGGGCGCCATGCGTCCCATCGACTCGGGCACGATCGCGATGCCGAAGCCCGCCTGCACCAGCGCCAGCTGCGACCATTTGCGCGAACGCACCTGCGCGCTGGTCGGGTGGTAGCCCTGCGCGCGGCATAGCTCGGCCACGCGATGGCTCAGGCCGCCGCGTTCGAGATGCGGTGTCGCAACGAAGGGCTCGTGGCGCAGTTCGGCGATGGCCACGTGCTCGCGGCCCGCCAGGGCATGCGCGGCCGGCACGGCAACCACCAGCGGTTCCGAGAAGAGCGGCGCCTGTCGCACGCCTGGGTAGCGGCGCAGCACCGGTTCGCGCGCCAAGCCGACGTCGGCATTGCCTTGCTCGATGTCCTGCGCCTGATGTTCCGATGCGCGCTGCGACACCTCGATGGAAACGCCTGGATGGCGCTGCGCATGGTCCTTCAGGCATTCGAGCAAGCCATGCGTCAGGGGCACCGAGCTCGAATGCAGCAACTGCACAGTGCCCTCGATGCCGCGCTGCGCATGTCGCGCGCCCACGGCCGCGCTCTCGAGGGCGGCAAGAATGCGCCGCGCATCGCCGTACAGCGAACGGCCCGCAGGCGTCATCTCCAGATGCCGCGCGTCGCGCTCCAGCAGCGGCACCTGCAGATGGCGCTCCATCTCCTTGACCTGCCGGCTCAGGGCCGACTGCGCAATGAAGAGGCGCTCGGCCGCGAGGCTGAAGCTGCCCGCGTCGACGATGTCGACGAAATAGCGGAGCTGTTTGTGGGTGAGCATGGGAACGTCCTGCTGGCCAGTGCCGCGGCCTGTACGCCGATTCTGCAGTGGTGGGTTCTGTCCTGTTTTTGCGTAGATGCGCACGGTTGCGCGGCGGTTCGCCGTCCCAGAATGAAGCTGCCGTGCGAGGTACGGCGTGCGCCTTTCCTGGCGCTTCTTCGCGTTTCTTCATAAAACCAAGGAGACCCTCATGCTCACTTCCCGTCGCGGCCTGCTGGCCGGTTCCGCTGCCATGGCCACGGGCGCCATTGCCGGTTGTGCATTGCCCGCCGGCGCCAGCCGCACACAGGCAACGCCGTTCGATGTCTCTGCATCGACCATCCCGATCGTCGGCAGCGAGCAGGTCTATCCGGTGCGCCGCATCTACTGCATCGGCCGCAACTACGAGGCCCATGCGCGCGAGATGGGTTCTGACCCGAGTCGCGAGCCGCCCTTCTTCTTCCAGAAGCCGGCCGACGCGATCCAGGTCGTGACGCCCGGCGTGGTGGCCGACCATCCCTACCCGTCGCTCACGAAGAACTACCACTACGAAGTGGAACTGGTGGTGGCGCTGGCCAAGGGCGGGCGCAACATTCCGGCGAGCTCGGCGCTCGACTACGTGTACGGCTATTCGCTCGGTCTCGACATGACGCGCCGCGACCTGCAGCGCGAGATGGGCGACCAGAAGAAGCCGTGGGAAATCGGCAAGAGCTTCGATCATTCAGCGCCCATCGGGCCGATCCACCCGGTGGCGAAGGTCGGGCACTTCACCGACGGCGCTATCTGGCTCAAGGTGAACGGGCAGACGAAGCAGAGCGCCACGCTCAAGCACATGATCTGGTCGGTGGCCGAGCAGATCAGCCGGCTGTCGCAGGCCTTCGAGCTGAAGCCGGGCGACATCATCTACTCGGGTACGCCGGAGAACGTCGGGCCCGTGGTGCGCGGCGACCTGATCGAGATCCACATCGACCGGCTGCCGGAGCTGTCGGTGCGGATCGTCTGAGGGCGCGTAGGCTGCCGCACCATTTTTCCTACCAGATTGGTGCCGATCATCGGGGCTCCTGCATCTCCAGAGCCACCATGTCCCAGCCTCCGCAAGCCACCTACATCGACGACCTGCACGCCCCGCAGGTGTTCGCGGACGAAGTCTCGGGATACTGGGTCAACGCGGGCTGCGTGCACATCACCTTCGACGCCAGCCGCGTCGACCACAGCTCCGACCGGTGCCCTGTCCATCGGGCCGCTGTGCTGCGCGTGACGCTGCCGATACCCATTGCGCAGGTGCTCGCGGTCAGCCTCTACGACTTCCTGAAGCAGCGCGGGTTGGCGCCGGCGCCTGGCAACGGGCACTGAGGGGAGCAAGCAGCACCCGACGGCGGGTGGCCTCCAAGATTTCTCCGAGATTCAACTCTAAAATGAGAAGCATTCTTATTTGCGAAGTGAGTCAACGTTGAATCCTGGACGCCAGAACACCGCCGGCACCGTCACGGTCCCCTCCCCGACTTCATTCAGGCGCAGCGCATTCGGCCCGCCCGCGCGCGCCACGCTGCTGGTGCTGTGGGCGGCCGCCCAGATTGGCCGCGCACATGCACAGGAGGCGCAAAACAAAGAAACCTCCTCGCTGCCGACCGTCACGGTCACGGCCGAATCGCAGGACGATTCGCAGCAGCACCTCGGCGCCAAGGTGAGCAGCGGCGCGCTCGGTGCTCGCTCGCAACTTGAAACGCCCTTCTCCACCACCGTCGTGACCAGCGAGGACATGGCCGAGCGCCAGGTGTCGAAGCTGGGCGACGTGTTCGCGCTCGACGCATCGGTATCCGACAACAGCGGTGCCTACAGCAGCTGGGCCAGCTACATCACGGTGCGCGGCCTGCCGCTGGACTGGCAGAACGCCTACCGCATCAACGGCCAGCCCTTTCTCAGCTACGCCATCACCATGCCCTATGAACACTTCGAGCAGATCGAGCTGCTCAAGGGCTCGTCGGGCTTCATGTACGGCTTTGGCTCGCCGGGCGGCATCGTCAACTACGTGACGAAGAAGCCGACCGACACGCCGGTGCGCAGCATCGAGGTCGGCTACAAGACCGCCGGCATCTGGAGCGAGCACGTCGACCTGGGCGGGCGCTTCGGCACCGACGACCGTTTCGGCTACCGGCTCAATGCCACGCACGAGGAGGGCAAGACCTACAACGACGGCAACATCCGCCGCGACTCGGTGTCGCTCGGGCTCGACGCGAAGCTCACCGACAGGCTCACCTGGACCTTCGACTCGCTCTACCAGAAGCGCACCTCCACAGGCCAGACGCCATCGATCTACCTGGGCAGCTACACGGGCACGAGCCTGCCGTCCACGATCAGCGCCAACAACGCGAGCCTTGTGGGCCCCGGCCAGCACCTGGCCACCGACTTCAGGCTCTATTCGACCGGCCTGCAATACCAGCTGTCGCCTGACTGGACGCTCAGCACCAGCTACAGCCACAGCAGTGCCACACGCAGCCGCAACGAAGGCATCTCCTACCTGCAGGACGCAAGCGGCAGCTATGACGACTACCGCTCCGACAGCGAGGAAGGCCATCGCTTCAACCAGTGGCAGGCCATGGCCACGGGCAAGCTGCGCACCGGCGACTTCGAGCACCAGGTGACGCTGGGCGCGTCGTGGCAAAAGCAGGTCAACTACTACAGCAGCAACGCCGTCTACCAGCTGGTGGGCACCGGCAGCATCTTCGGGCAGAACACCAACAGCTACAACAGCGTGACGAACCTCACGCCCTACCGCAACAGCGACATCACGCAGCGCGCAGTATTCGCGAGCGACACGATGAAGCTGTCCGAAAAGTGGTCGGTGCTGGCCGGCCTGCGCAGCACCACCTACGAACAGGTCGGCTACGACACCACCGGCCTGCAGAATTCCACCTACCGCAAGAGCGGCGTGATCACGCCCACGCTGGCGCTCATGTACAAACCCGCGCCCGACACCACGCTGTACACCAGCTATGTCGAATCGCTGGAGCCCGGCAGCACCGTGAGCAACCTCTACGCCAACGACGGCGCACTGCTCAACCCGCTGAAGAGCCGCCAGTACGAACTGGGCGTGAAGACCGAACGCGAACGCTGGAGCGCCACGGCCGCGCTGTTCCGCATCGAGCGCGGCGCCGAATACGCCAACAGCTCCAACGTGCTGGTGCAGGACGGCCAGTCGATCTACCAGGGCCTGGAGCTCGGCGCTTCCACACGGCTGGGCTCGCAGTGGCAGATCGGCGGCAACCTGATGCTGCTCGACAGCTCGTACGAGCGCGGCAGCAGCTACGTCGGCAACCGCGTGGCGGGCGCGCCGAAGCTGGTGGCGACCGCGCAGGTGTCGTACACGGTGGCGCAAGTGCCCGGCCTCAAGCTGTCGGCCGACATGAAGTACACGGGCAACACCATGCTGAACGCGGCGAACCAGCTGACCGTGCCCGGCTACACCATCGCCAACATCGGCGCGAGCTACACGACGCGCATCGGCGGGCGCAACACGACCTTCCGCGCGGCCATCAACAACGTGGCGAACCGGAAGTACTGGGAATACCAGTACGACAACTACATCAAGCCCGGCGACCCGCGCACCTTCAGCCTGAGCGCCAAGCTCGACTTCTAGGCCTTCTCGCAGTCTCTGCTTCCTTGGCCGGCCGCCGTCTTCGACGGCGCGCCGGCTTTTGAATTTCTGCGGCAGCCGATGGCCATCGAAGGGGTCCGCATCCAATTTTTCTCCCCCTTTGAAGTTCACGATACGGTTCATGAACACCACCCCGCATCGCAACCCGCACGGTGCATCGCACGCGCTGCGCTTCACCGGCCTGCCGGCGTTGGCGCATGCGGATCGCCACTTCCCGGAACTCACCATGCAAGCACGCTGGCGCAGAACACAGCCCGCCCTCGTCGCTGCGCCGCGGCTGAAGAAGTCCTTCTGGCTGTCGCTTCTCGCGGGCCTGCTGGCCTTCGGCGCACTGGCGTTCGGTGTCTTCGTGGCCGCGAGCGACACTGGCTGCGCAGCGCGTGACACCGGCGCTTCGGGCAACTACAGCCAATCGACGCTCGCACCGATCACATCGGCCGGCGGCGGTTGCAAGCGCAAGCAGGGGCCGGGCCGCCTCGAGCATCCGAAGACGATGCTCTAGCACGCCCCGCTCGCGACGGCCCACTCCCGAAGAAAGCACATCCGTGTTCGACACCAAGCTCCCTGGCGGCGCCTCGGGAATGTTCCGGCCACAGCCTTTCTTCGGTGCACTTGTGGTGGAAAGCGATCCCGCTGTCGCGAGCCGCCTGAATAGCGTCCTGGAGGTCCTCGCGCCGGGACGGTGCGTGGTGTTTGTGCCCGCGCGCGAAGAGGCCGATGCGATGCTGGCCACGCTGTCCTTCGACCTGGTGTTCGTCGAGACGCTGACGGTGCCAATCTGCGCCGACGCCTTCCGCAAGCTCGAGCTCAGATCCCCGACCCCGGCGATTCCCGAGGGAACACGCCACGGTCTTCCAGGCTGACGCCGACACGAAGACGCTTCTTCTCGCGCGGCAGCTCGTGCTCGACGATGCACCGCCGGGCAAGGAGGAACGCCAGGCGCCGGGCATCCCAGGCCAGGAACATCGCCAGCAGCACGACGTCGCACACGGCCAGCGCGATCAGGGTGCGCCAGTCCCACAGCCAGTCGAACGAAGTCATGAGTCGGTAGAGGTGATGAATGCGAAGCCCCGAGACTGAGGTCTTCGCATTGCCTGCGAATTTCACCGTGTTGCGGTGATCGCGGTTCAGGCTTCGCGCGTGCGCGTTACGGCGGGCACGAACATGTAGCCCTCGTTGCGCACGGTGCGGATCAGGTCGGCGCGCGTCTCGCCAAAGGCCAGCTTGCGTCGCAGGCGGCTGATCTGCACGTCGATGGCGCGGTCGTACGAATCACTCTCGGCGCCGAGCGCGTACTGCACCAGCTGGTCGCGCGTGAGCACCCGCCGTGGGTGCTGCACCAGCGCGCGCAGCAGGCGGAATTCGCCGTCGGAGAGGTCCACCGGGCGGTCTTGCGGGTCATGCAGCAGCCGGGTTTCGAGGTCCATGCGCCAGCCCGCGAAGTGCAGCACCGTGGGCTGCTGCGCCTCTTGCGCTGCGGCCGCGCCGGAAAGCGGCGGCGGCACGGGTTGTTGCGCCGGCAGCCCGACAGCGGCCGCGTGCGCGGTGCGCCGCAGCACGGTGCGGATGCGCGCCAGCAGCTCGCGCGGATTGCAGGGCTTGGCCAGGTAGTCTTCGGCGCCGATCTCCAGGCCCACGATGCGGTCGATGTCCGTGCCCACGGCCGACAGCATGATGACCGGCGGCCCGCCGATGCGCTGCAGCTCGCGCAGCGCGCTCAGGCCGTCTTCGCCGGGCATCATCACGTCGAGCACGATCAGCGCGTAGTCGGCCTGCGCGAGCCGCTCGCGCATTTCCGCGGGATGGCCAGCCGCATCGACATGGAAGCCGTGCTTCTCCAGGAAGGACGCCACCAGGCTGCGGATGCCGGCGTCGTCGTCGACGATGAGGATTCGGGTAGACAGGTTCACGTTACGGCGGATCGGGTAGCGGATCATAGGCCGGGCGCGGCCTCCGTCCGAAGCCCCGCGAGCCGTGAAATAAATTGCAATACGCTGAAATCCGGCTGCAACATCCGCTTCACAGACTCGTACGCTCGAACGTTTGCGCATGCCCTGGCCTCGCGCATTCGCGCTGACAGCTGGGAGAAAAAAGATGGGAACGCAAAGATCGAGCCACGGTGGCGTGACATCGCTTCCCGTCCGTGCCAGCATCAACCCATGAACTCCCAAGGTACCGCGCGCCGCTGGTCGGGCCCGCCGCTCGCGTGGCAAATCATGGGCCTGCTGCTGGGCGGGCTGGTGGTGGCGCAAGTCGTGACACTGGCGCTGACCGTGCTTCTCCCGCCGCAACCACAGCGCCAATGGGAGATGGGCGACATTGCGCGCGTGCTGTCTGGCCGAAGCGCCGAAGGCCGCAACGCGAACCTGCTGCAGCGCACGCTGCAGGCGAACGCGCCCCAACCCAAGGGGCAAGGCTGGCTGACCTCCGAACGCTCGCGGCGCGACCTGGCGCAACTGCTGACGCGCGACGAGGCCGAGGTGCGGCTGTACTTCTTCACGCCGCTGCCGTTCGCGGGCACCACGGGCCCTGTCGCGGCAACGGAAGACGGGCATGACGCAGCGCAGCCAGTGCCGCGCCGCATCGCCAACACCTTTGCTGGAGCGGGCTTTCTGCGGGTCCAGGCGAGAGGTGGGCCGGGGGGCGGCGGAGGCGGCGGCGGACCGGGAGGACCCGGTGGGCCTGGAGGCATGGGATTCCCCGGGGGAATGGGAGGCCCGAGGGGAAACCAGATGGGCACTTCTCCGCCGTCACCACCACCCGGCAGCGTGACAACGAATCCCGCGACGGGCAATGCGCCGGCCACTACGCCGGACGCGTCGGGCGGTCCATCCACGCCCACGCCCGCGGCCGGAAACCCTCCGGGCAGCACGGCAACGGCTTCCCCCGGTAGCGGTGCAGGCCCCGCCGGCACACCGCCATCGCCCGGGTCGGCGACACCGAGCACGACGGCCGCGCCGGGCTCGGCGACCGCACCAGGCTCAACGACTGCGCCGGGCGCGCCCGGTGCCGCCCCTCCACCGGGCCTCTCGTCCGCAGCGCCACCATCGGGCCCCGCCCAAGGCCAGCCCGGAGCCCCCTCAATACAGTCAGGGCCCTCCATGCGAGCCTTGCCGCCGGTCATCGAAAGCCCACCACGCCGCGAGGCCCCTGCCAGGGCCGAGGCACCCGTTGCCCCCCCTACCGCGCAATCGCCGCGCGCCGAGCCCGCCACGCGGCCGTCTTCGGCCAGTACGCCACCTGTGACCGCGACTGCACCGCCGCGCGTCGTCGCCCCTGTCGAACCGCCCCACGCGTCCAGAGACACCGACACGACGATCACGACACCCATCGCCACCACTGACAACGAACGCCCCGCCGCGCGCGGCCTCTTCGGGCTCGCGCCCGCGCCATTCGTCGAAGGCGACTTCATCGCCGCGGTCTACACGCCCGAAGGCAGCTGGGTGGTGGTGCAGCCGGTGCCCGAGTCTTTTCCGAACGCGTGGCAGCGCCGCGTGCTGCTGTGGTTCCTGATCGCTGCCGCAATCGTCGCCCCTGCGGGCTGGCTGTTCTCGCGCCGGCTGGTGCGGCCGATTGCCGGCTTCGCGCGCGCAGCCGACCAACTGGGCCGCGACCCTGCGGCGCCGGTGCTGGCACTGGAGGGCCCCGCCGAAATCGGCCGCGCAGCACAGGCCTTCAACCGCATGCAGGCGCGGCTGCGCAGCTTCGTAGACGACCGCACGGTGATGATCGGCGCCATCAGCCACGACCTGCGCACGCCCCTCACGCGGCTGCGCTTTCGCATCGAGGACGTGCCCGACGACGTGCGCGCCGGCATGCTCGAAGACGTCCAGGAGATGGAGTTGATGATCGGCTCCGTGCTCAGCTTCATCCGCGATGCCTCGGTGGTGAGCGCGCGCGAACGCATGGACCTCTCGAGCCTTGTCGAGGACGTGGTCGAGCAGGCCGTGTTCGTCGGCAAGAACGTGCAGTTGCGACGCGTCGAGAGCGCGCAGGTGGAGGTCGACCCGATCGGCATGCGCCGCGTGCTCGACAACCTGATCGAGAACGCCGTCAAGTACGGGCACCTGGCACGCGTGCGGCTGTTCACCGATGGGCACGACGCAGTGGTCGAGATCGGCGACCGTGGGCCGGGGCTGCCCACAAACGAAATCGAGCAGGTGTTCAAGCCGTTCTATCGGACGGCACAGGCGCGGTCCTCGCGTGCTGCAGGCAGCGGCCTCGGTCTGGCTGTGTGCCGCTCCATCGCGCGCGCGCACGGCGGCGACGTCGTGCTGAGGTCCGGCTCGCATGGGCTTGTTGCGCAGGTTCGCGTGCCTCTGGCGCTCGAGGCGCAACGGCTGGCGTCTGCGGCGCACTGAGCAAAGCCCGCGCACACGCGCGATGACACCACCCTTCAGATGCCATGGCACGCGCCGCCGCGCGTCATGACGAAGCGGCACGAACAGGTCCGCGCCTTTACCTCCTGAAACACCTGTCAAAACACGCATGAACCACCGCAAGACGGGTGGCATGCGGACTGCAGAAAGAAGCTCGTCCCGGTGAGTTTTTCCGGGCGCACTTTCTCAACTGCAGGAGTTTCACAATGAACCATCGTTCCTTCGCACGCAATGTGCAAAAGGGTTTCACCCTCATCGAGTTGATGATCGTCGTGGCGATCATCGGCATTCTGGCTGCTATTGCGATTCCGCAGTACCAGACCTACATCGCCAAGTCGCAAGTGGCTCGCGCCATGGGCGAAACCGGCGCCCTGAAGACGGCGTATGAAGATTGCCTGAACAATGGAAAGACTGATGCGGCCGCTTGCGACCTCGGCGCTACCAGCTCCAACATCTTGAGCTATACATCCCCCCTGGCTTCGACTGCTGGCACGGCACTTAGCACGACCACCAATACTGTCGCGCTGACTACTAGCGGCACCATTTCAGCCACATTCGCCGGCAGTGCGGCTGCAACGCTGAAAGCGACGCCCTACACGATCACCTGGACTCGAAGCACCGCGGGCAGCTGGACCTGCGCAACTACAGCTGACTCGAAGTACGCACCGGCGGGCTGCCCTAACGGCACCTGATTCAGCCGCATCGCTTAACGCAAGCCGCCTTATGGCGGCTTTTTTTGCGTCTGCGTCAGGGCGACGAGATCTGTTGCGCGCTGGCCTTGCGGTATGCGGCCTCCACCAGCGCCTCGCACTGCCCCGCACCCGTGGTATCGAGACAGCCTCGCTGAAAGAGCTGATACATATCGAGCGCCGCGCGAGCCGCCAGTCGCTCACCTGTTGACGAAGGCGGCGCTTCAGCACACTCGTAGAGATCCGGCACTCCCGCCGCATTGCATTTCTGCTGCGCGACGATCATGCTGCGCACCGCGACATCCGCACCGAAATCGGCCGGCTCATCACCAGGCCTACGTGAGCCTACGCAAGCTGCCAGTACTGTGAGCACGAGTGCAGGGCAAACAATCCACGCAGACAACCGGACGCCTACGGCTCGCCGCATCCCGCCCTCATGCCCTGAATCTGCTGGCAGGCCACCGGATGCCCCAGCGAAGCCGCCTTGGCGATCCACATGATCGCGAGGCTGTCGTCCTTCGGCACGCCCAGGCCCGATGCATGGCAGTTGCCGAGCCACTGCATGGCGTCGGCATTACCTTGCGCGGCCGCCAGATCGAGCCAGTAGACGGCCGCATCGAAGCGGCCCGCGACGAAGAACATCTCGCCAACATCGGCTTGCGCGTTCGCATCGCCGCTGTCGGCCTTCACGATCATGTGCAGGTCTTCATCGGACAGCTCGAGCTTGATCAGACCGGCGATCTGCGCAAAGGCGAGCATCGCCCGTCCCCGCGCGTCTTCCTTGTGCTTGGCGATGGTGCCGTCGGACACGCGACGCCACAGCGTGCGCTTGCTGATGCCGGTCATCGCGATGGCGGCCTCGAGGCTGATGGCATCCGACCTCAGTTCCGGGCCGCCCTCGGGTGCGAGGCCGTCGTGCACATGCGGCAACGTCTCGCTCTCAGTCGCCTTCCGGCGTCGGCTGCTGCGAGGCAACCGCTGCCGTACCGTCATTTCCGGGGTGCACTGCCAGGGGGTGGTGGTGGCCTGCCGCCGTCCTGCGCGGGCTTGGTGAAGCCCGCCTTGGTCATGCACGCGGTCATCGCGGTCTCGTCGGGGCCGCCATTCGAATCCTTGGCCACGCTGGCCGCGCAGGTCTTCAATGCGGCATCAACGGCCGAGTTGCCGCCAGTGCTGCTGGTGCTTGCGCTGCTGCTTTCCGTGGTCTTCGATGCAGCCCACGCCGCGGCCGAACAGCCCACCAGACACGCCATCCCGAGGGACAGCAACATCTTCTTTTTCATCGATCACTTCTCCTGAACATCGGTCGATCCGATGCAGCAGCGATGCTCGACAACAAAGTCGGAGAAACGTCGGATTCACTGCACCCACGCGCACACAAACCCCAACGCATCAGCCAGCTTTCTCCTAAATTGCATGTTCGACTCGGCGTCCAGGAAGTTTCTGATTGCTTCCGGTTACACGAGGAGAAGAACCACCATGACGCGGCTGCAGAAGAAGCCTCAAGAGCTCCGTGCGCGAGTGCTCGGCTTCACCTTGATCGAGGTGATGGTCACCGTGGCGATCGTGGCGATCCTGGCGTCCCTCGCCCTGCCCTCCTACACGGACTACGTGCGGCGCGGCCGCATTCCGGAGGCGACCTCCAATCTCTCCGCCAGCAACGCAAAGATGGAGCAGTGGTTCCAGGATGCCAAGAGCTACTACGCCACCGGCTCCACCAGTGCATGCGGCGTGAGCATCTCGAATACCAACCTGAAGTACTTCACGCTCACCTGCTCGCCCAGTTCGTCCACGAGCTACACCATCACCGCCACCGGCACGTCTGCCATGGCTGGCTTCGTCTACACCATCGACCAGGACGGCACGCGGACTACCACCATCACCGGCGTGTCGGGATGGACCGCAACCTCGTCGAGCTGCTGGATCACAACCAGGGGCGGGAGCTGCTGATGCGCACGCGGCAGCCTTCGTCGGCGGGATTCAGCTTGATCGAGTTGATGGTGGCTATCACGATCCTGGCGATCCTGACTTTGCTGGCCGCACCCGGGTTCAGTGACTGGACACGCAACAACCGCCTGCGCAGCACGGCCGAGTCGCTGCGCTCCGATCTGCAGACGGCCCGGGCGGAAGCCATCCGCCGCAACACCGGCACGCGATTGCAGTTCGTCAGCTCACTGGACGCCAGTTGCGCGTTGAGTACCAGCGTGGCGATCTGGGTGGTGAACGCCGGCATCTCCCAGACACCGGCCGGCGCCTGCGGCAATGCCCCGAGCGCCACCAGTACGCCCTACCTGATCAGCAAGAGCCCGATCGAATCCAGCAAGAGCTCGGATCTGGTGCTCACCGCATCGCGCAGCACCGTGGGCTTCGATGCACTGGGCCGCCAGTCGGCCACGAGCAACCCGACCACGTCGATCGCCACGCTGACGGTGCAGCTGACCAGCGCCAGCAGCACCTGCGTCGCCTCTGGTGGTTCGGTGCGGTGCCTGAACGTGATCGTCTCGCCGGGCGGTGATGCCCGCATCTGCGACCCCGCGCGCAGCGGGAGCACCGACCCCATGACCTGCTGACCATGCCGCGCCGCCAAACACCTTCATCCGCCATGGGCGGCTTCACCCTCATCGAGGTGATGGCTGCGCTGCTCATCTTCGCCATCGGCCTGCTGGGCATCACCGGCCTCTACGCCAGCGCAGCGCGCACTGCTACTGGTGCCGAATTCCGTACAACCGCCGCCATGCTCGCCAGCGACCTGATCAGCCGCATGTGGATGAGCGACCGCACGGCAGCCACCCTCCAGGCCAACTACGGGAGCACTGCCGCCGGCACGGGCTACACGAGCTGGAAGGCCACCGTCGACAAATCGAACCTGCCGGGCATCAGCAGCCTGCCGCCGACCGTCACTTTCAGCACGGTAGCCGGCGGCGGCAGCTCGGCCGTCAGCAGCAGTCTGGCCACCATCACCATCTACTGGAAGGGCCCGGGCGACAGCAGCGCCCACCAGTACGTGGCCATGGCGCAGATGAAGCCGTGAGAACCTTCATGCCCGCCCCACACCCCATTCGCAGCCAGCACGGTTTCAGCATCATCGAACTCATGGTCGGCCTGCTGGTCGGCATGCTGGCAGTGCTGATCGTTGTGCAGTTGCTGTACTCCACAAGCACACAGCAGCGGCTGACCAGTACCAGCGGCGACGCTGAAATCAACGCCGCCACGGCCACTCACATCCTGACGCGTGAACTGAGCCAGGCCGGCCTGGGCATCAGTGCCTATACGCTGCTGGGCTGCAGTCTCACGTACACCACGACCTCGGACAGCAAGAGCGTTACGCTGTCATCGCTGGCCCCGGTCACTATCAATCCAGGCACTTCGCTGGTACCCGCGGGTGACACCGGCACCGACACGCTCCTTGTCGTCAGCGGCAGCTCGGCCAGCCCCACCGAGGGGGACGCCCTCGCGGGCACCAGCACCGCCACCAGCTACACCGTGACCACCCCGTCGTCCTTCGCCACGGGCGACTGGGTGATGGCCGCCTCGACCACACGCGACAGCACCTCTTCCTGCGCCATGACTCTCGGCAAGGTGACTGCCATTGCGAGCTATGTGCTGACTGTGTCCAGCGGCACCGCGGGCCTGGCGGCTGCGGAGGCCGCCGTCTACAACCTGGGGGCCGCCCCGGTCATCCATGCCTATGCGATCCGCAACGGCAACCTCACTGTGTGCGACTACGCGGTCTACAACTGCGGCGACACCAGCTACACCACCACGCTCAACAGCAGCGTCTGGGTCCCGGTGGCCAGCCACGTCGCCAGCCTGCGGGCCCAGTACGGCCGCGACACCAGCGACCTGAGCACGCCGAAGATGGACGGCGTGGTCGACAGCTACGACCAGACCACCCCCGGCAGCACGAGCGATACCTCGGGCCTGTCCAGCTACTGTGGCTGGCTGCGAGTGGTTGGCCTGCGGCTCGCGGTGGTCACGCGCAGCCAGCAATACGACAAGGACACGGTCACCACCACCGCACCCACCTGGTCCGGCAGCAGTGCCAACACCAGCACTACCAGCACGCTGACCACCGTGACGCCTACCGCTCTGGCGATCGACCTCAGCGCCAACTCGGATTGGAAACACTACCGCTACAAGACCATCGAGACCACGGTGCCGCTGCGCGACATCATCTGGAACGGCAACCAGGTCACCTACCAGAGCGGAGACGTCGCATGCTGAGCCCGCAGCGCAGGCAGAGTGGCTTCGTCATGATCATCGTCCTGATTGCACTGGCGATCATGAGCATGGCCGCGATCGGCCTCATGCGCACCGTCTCCAGCTCGGCGAGCATCGCCGGCAACCTGGCCTTCGAACAGGCGGCTTCCACCTCTGCCGACCAGGCGGTGGAGACGGCGGTGACCTGGCTGGAGAACAACAGCGGACAGACCAGTTCCAGCACCGCCAGCACTTGTTCGACAGGAACCTCCGTGCTGGCCTGCAACCAGGCGAGTCATGGCTACGCCGCCACGCGCACCGACCCCAGCAGCACGCAGTCCTGGTCGCAGCTGTGGACCCAATTGGTCAGTGCGGGTTACACCGCCATCCAGCTGAGCCAGGACAGCTCGGGCAATACCGCTGCCTACCTGATCCAGCGCATGTGCGCCAGCACAGGCGATGCGTCATCCACCAACGGTTGTGGCAGTTCACCCATGAGCGTGAACACCGGCGGAAGCAAAAAGTCTGGCAGCACCCAAACGTCCAGTACCCAGGTCTATTACCGCATCACCGTCAAGGTGAGCGGGCCGCGCAATACCGTCTCTTTCACGCAAGCCATGGTCGCCCTATGAATATGTTTCTTCCCGGCCGCAGGTCGATCGCCGGCTGCTGGCGTGCCCATGTGGGCGCCTGTGTAGGCGCCCTGGCGCTGATCCTCGGAGCACCCGCCTTCGGTGCTCTCACCGACCTGGCCACGGCCCCGCTGGAAACATCCTCGGCCACGCTGGTCAAGCCCAACATCATGTTCATCCTGGACAACTCCGGCAGCATGAGCTCTGCCTACCTCCCGGACTGGGCAGACGACTACAGCGCCAGCAGCTATCCGTACCTCTACCGCAACAGCCGCTTCAACGGCATTTACTACGACCCGTCGGTCACCTATACACCGCCTGTCAACTACGCCAGCACCAGCTACACCAGCATGACCTCGGCCAACACGTCGGCATGGGCCAAGGTGCCAACCGACGGCTTCGGCATCATCTCCACGGGCACGACCGACCTCACGGGAACAAGCACCCCCGCCACGTACTACACCTTCATTCCTGGCGAGTACTGCTCCTCGGCCAACCTGCGCACCTGCAACAAGCAGAGCGCGGCCACCACCGCCTATGCCTACCCGGCCTACCTGCGCTGGTGCACCACGTCCGCACTGAGCACCTGCCAGGCCGTCTACGTCGACAGCACCTCCGCACCGGCCACCTACAAGTACCCGCGGTATCCGGGCATAAGCTCCACCGCAACGATCGTCATCAGCGGATCGGGCAGCACGAGTATCAGCGGCATCACGGTCAACGGCGTGCAGATTCTCTCGGCCACGACCTCGGCCAGCACGTCGTCCACCACGGTGGCCACCAACATCGTCACTGCCATCAACAACTGCACCAGCAGCAAGACCGGCAACTGCGGCATTGCCGGCTACAGCGCCAGCCGCAGCGGCAGCACCGTGACCATTACCTCGCCCAAAGGCGCCGATGCCTATGGCTATTCGCCCGTGGTCACGCAATCCGGCAGCATGACGGCCACCGTCACCGCCTTCAGCGGAGGCACGCCAGGCAGTTGGGTGCAGACCACCATCAGCAGCAGCACAACGTCCTATGCCTACCCCGGCACGAGCGCCCGCTCCACGACGCGCACCGACTGCACCACCAACAGCACCACCTGCACCTATGCGGAGGAGATGACCAACTTCGCCAACTGGTGGGCTTACTACCACACGCGCATGCAAGCGATGAAGAGCGCCACGACCCTCGCCTTCAGCGGGCTGACTTCCAGCTACCGGCTGGGCTACATGACCATCAACAAGGTCAGCAGTTCGACGGATTTCCTGAACATCGCCGACAACACCACCACCAGCGGCGGGCAGAAGTCGCTGTGGTACGGCAAGCTCCTGGCGGCCCAGGCCAGCGGCACCACGCCGCTTCGCACCGCACTGTCGAATGCCGGCCGCTACTACGCCGCCAAGGTTTCCTCCATCAATGGTGTCACGACCACCGACCCGATGCAGTACGCCTGCCAGCGCAACTACACGCTGCTGTCGACCGACGGCTACTGGAACGAGACCGCAACGCCCTACAAGGTCGACGGCACGACCGCCATCGGCGATCAGGACGGCAGTGAGTCCCGCCCCTATCTCGATGGCAATGCGGTGTCCAACACCTTGGCCGACACGGCGGAGTACTACTACGTCACCGATCTGCGCTCATCCTCCCTGAGCAACGCAACAAACACGAGCGGCACGGACGTCTCCAGCAACAGCTATTCCAACAAGCGCCAGAACATGGTGACATCCACCATCGGCCTGGGTGCCTCGGGCTACATGCTGTTCGACGCGGACTATGCGAACGCCACGAGCGGCGACTACTACGACATCGCCAACGGCACCGCTACCAGCAGCACGACGCAGGCTGCGGGGGTATGCAACTGGCAGAGTTCCGGCAGCTGCAACTGGCCCACGCCGGTCAGCAACACTCAAACCGCCATCGACGACCTCTGGCATGCCGCCGTCAACGGCCGGGGCGGCTACTACAGCGCCTCGAATGCATCCGACATCAAGACCAGCCTGACCAACTTCCTCAATACCGTGGACGCCACGACCAGCAGCTCCGCAGCGGTCACGCAAAGCGCCGCCGTGCTGACCTCCACCTCGACTGGCTACACCTTCTCGACCACCTATTGTTCCGGCAAGTGGTTTGGCGAATTGGCGCGCTATGCAGTCAATTCCAGCACCGGGGTCACCTCCACCACGGCGGACTGGGCCGAGTCGGGCGCGGGCTCCGACTGCTCGAGCACTTCGGGCAGCCTCACCACCACGGCACTGCTGGACAACGTCGGCTACGCCTCGCGCACCATCTTCACCTACGACCCCAGCACCGCGACGAAGCTCAGTTTTTCCTGGGATGCGCTCACGACAACGATGCAGGGCTACTTCAAGATCGCGTCGATCAGCACGCTGTCCCAGCTGTGTAGTTCAGGCAGCGCCTGTCTGGCGACGGCATCCCAGGTGGACAGTTCCACCGCCGGCACCACCACCGGCGCGGGCGCAGTGAACCTGGTGAACTACCTGCGTGGCGACCGCAGCAACGAAGGCTCCACCAACACCAAGTACTACCGTTCGCGCACCCACGTCCTGGGCGACGTCGTCAACTCCACGCCGGTGTACATCAAGGCCCCCTCGCGCAGCTACAGCGACTCGGGTTATGCCACCTTCAAGTCCACCTACGCCTCGCGCCAGGGCATGGTCTATGTGGGCTCCAACGACGGCATGCTGCATGCCTTCAACGCCGACACGGGCGCCGAGACCTGGGCGTACATTCCCTCGGTTCTGCTGCCCAATCTGTACAAGCTGGCGGACAAGAACTATGCGTCCAACCACGTCTACTTCGTGGACGGCCAGATCACGCAGGCCGACGTCTACTACAACAGTGCCTGGCACACCATCATCGTGGGCGGCCTGGGCGATGGCGGCCGCGCGTACTACGCGCTGGACGTGACGAACCCGGCCTCTCCGACGGTGCTGTGGGAGTTCAGCTCGAGCAGCACGCTCACGCCCAATCTGTACGACGTGGACCTGGGCTACACCTATGGCGCCCCGGTGATCACCAAGCTGTCGGACGGGACCTGGGCGGTCATCCTCAGCTCCGGCTACAACAACGTCTCCGACGGCGACGGCGAAGGCCACCTGTGGGTGAGAAACGCCATGACCGGCGCGCTGATCAAGAAGATCGACAACGGCATGGGCACCACCTCCAGCGGTGGCACGGTGACCGGCTGTTCCGTCGCGCCTTGCCCCAGCGGCCTGGCGAAGATCAGCGGCTGGACCAGCAGCTCCACCGACAACACGACCACCCAGCTTTACGGCGGCGACCTGTTCGGCAATCTCTGGCGCTTCGACATCAGCGCCCTGGCCTCCAGCAGCGGCAGCGCCACGGTGCAACTTCTGGCCACGCTGTCGGACAGCTCGGGCACCCGCCAGCCCATCACCACCGCGCCGGAACTAGGGCTGGTGAGCAGCCAGCACGTGGTCTTCGTGGGCACCGGCTCCTACCTGGGCGTGACCGATATCACGACGACACAGGTGCAGTCCATGTACGCCATCAAGGACTCGCTGAGCGGCAGCTCCACCACCAGCGCCATCTACAGCAACCCGCGCAGCAATGCATGCGGCACGGGAACGGTGACCAACTGCTTCGTCAAGCTGACGCTCACCGATTCCTCCGGGGTGCGCACGGCTGCCAGTTCAGTGAGCTACACCACCAATTTCAGCACCATGTACGGCTGGTTCGTGGACATGCCCGAGTCGGGCGAACGCGTCGACGAAGACCCGGTGCTTTCTTCCGGCACGCTGGTCTACGTCTCCAACACGCCCAGCACCTCGGGCGCCTGCAGCACCGGCGGCTCCAGCTACATCAACTACGTCAACTACGCCACTGGCCTCGCGGTGTCGGGCGCCAGCAATACGGGCGTGCTGCTGTCGAGTTCGGGCTTGTCGAGTTCGGCTGCGCTCGCGGTAACCAGCAGCGGCAAGACCGTCGCCACCACCAAGGACTCCACCGGTGCCGTGACGACAACCACCATTCCGGTCTCCTCCTCGAGCAGCACACGCCGCCTCTCGTGGCGGCGGCTGACCGATGGGCAGTAAAGAAGAGCATTGCCGACTGCAAGCAAGGCGGCCCCCTCAAGATGTCTCCCACATCGCCGCGCAGACTCGCCGGCATGTGCACTCCCGCAGCTTCGCGCCCATGGATCCGCCTGCGCTGGCGGTTGCCGTGCGTGGGCCTGTTCGGGCACCCTGTCGAGGGGCACTGGCTGTGGGAGCCCGACACGCCGTCGGTGCGTGCCGCGTTCCAGGCGGCCGTGGAGGCCGGCAACAGGGCTCACGGTGCAGGGACGCATTGGGTGGAGCAGGAAGAAGCCGAGGCAGCGCCGGGCGGGATGGCCATCCGGCAGGCACCAGGGGCGGATCACATGATCGGGTGATTGCAGACGGACGGCACTCTTCGAGAATTGCGAGCGGAACGACGGCCTCCATCGCACTTCGAGGAGAACAGCGATGCCACCCTACGTCTGCAGCTGCGGTCTGAAATGCTGGGACCCGCACACTCCCCCGGTCTATTGCACGCAGCGCCCAAGGTGCGGCCCCTTTGTTGACGAAGGCACTCTGCCGGAGGACTTGGCGCCCGACTCTCCTCACCCGCCTCCCGATCTGCCACCGCCCCCAGGCGGCTCAGTGGCTGTTCAGTCCGCCTCCAACACCATCACGATAGTTCCCATCGCACACCAGCCCATGCCGGTCGGCCTGCTGTCGATGCCCGTGGAAATACTCCACCTGATCCTGACCAACATCGGACCCGGGCTGGTGCCGGTACTGGGCGCGCTGCGCCGAACGAGCCAACGGACGCGCCACCTGACCCAGCTGGCACTGGGGTCCGACATGCATCTGGCGACCGTACCGATCTTCACCAACGTGCTCTTCAGATTCCAGACGCAGTGGCAGCCACATGCGACAGAGATCACACAACAGCTCGCGGTGACGTTGACGGGGAACCTGCAGACCCTCAAGGCGCTGGTGAAGAAGCTCACTTTGCTGCGCAAGGAATGCCTGTTCCTCATCACCCAGCTGGAAGGCCTCTTGTCGGGCATAGAAAACGTGTGCCGCCTGGTCGACGGCGCCGACCCCGTGCGCCGCGCCACCATCACGGCGAATCTCGTCGCGCTCAGGGACCGGGTGAGGGCCCTGAGAGACCAGATTGCAGCCCAGGCGACAGCGTTGGGCCTGAGACTGCAGGCCGCGAAGAAGGCCGAGAGCCAGAAGCGATCCCTGATGCGCCTGTAGCGATCCGCCTCAACGCGCCGCGTTCCGATCCGAAATCATCTTCGGGCTGATGAAGATCAGCATCTCGGTCTTGTTGTTGACCCGGCTGCGGGTGCGAAACAGAGCGCCGACCACCGGCAGTTCGCCCAGCACCGGCACGCGCGATTCCGAATTGGTGTCCGTCAGCTCGAAGACCCCGCCGATGACGACGGTGCCGCCGTTCTCCACCAGCACTTCGGTCTGGATGTGCTTGGTGTTGATGGCGTAGCCCGCGGTGGTCGATTGGCCCACCGTGTCCTTGTTGACGTCGAGCGCCAGGATGATGTTGCCCTCGGGCGTTATCTGCGGCGTTACCTCGAGCTTGAGGTTGGCCTTGCGGAACGCAATGGACGTGGCGCCGCTCGATGTAGCTACCTGGTAGGGCAGCTCGGTGCCCTGCTCGATCAGCGCCTTGGTCTGGTCGGCCGTCACCACGCGCGGGCTCGACACCACCTTGCCCTTGCCGTCCGCCTCCAGCGCGGAGATTTCGAGGTTGAGCATCTTCGTCAGGCTCGAGTTGAACAGCGACAGCGCGAAGGTGCCGACTGCATCGCCAGTCGTGCTGGTAGCCGGCAGGTTGACGAAGCTGGTGCTCGAATAGGTGTTTGTGCTGGTGGTGGTGGTCACGCCGCCGGTCGTGGTCGAACTGACGGAAGGCGTCACGCCCACCGACGAGTTCGAATTGACGGAGCCGCCGCCGAGCTTGACACCCAGCGACTTGCTGAAGGTGTCGGTCGCCTCGACGAAGCGCGCCTCGATCAGCACCTGGCGTACCGGCACGTCGAGCTTCTGCAGGAGGTCAGCCACCTGCGACAGCCGCGAAGGAATGTCGGTCACGAAGAGCTGGTTGGTGCGCACCTCGGCCAGCACGCTGCCGCGCGAACTCAGGATGCGGGTGGTCGAGCCCGAGCTGCCACCGCCGCCTCCGCTGCTTCCGGTGCCGGTAAGGCCCTGCGCCACCGTGGCGGCCTTCGCATAGTTGAGCTGGAAGGACTGCGTGCGCAGCTGTTCCAGCCCCTGCAGCGTGGCCTGCGCCTCGTACTTGATCTTTTCCTTGGCGTTGAGCTCGTCTTCAGGCGCGATGCGCAGCACGCTGCCGCTCTTGCGCATGCCGAGGTTCTTCGCCTCCAGGATGATCTCGAGCGCCTGGTCCCAGGGCACGTCCTTCAGGCGCAGCGTGAGCGTGCCGCTGACGGAGTCGGAAGTGACGATGTTGAAGTTGGTGAAGTCCGCAATCACCTGCAGCAGCGAGCGGATCTCGATGTTCTGGAAGTTCAGCGACAGCTTCTCGCCGCTATAGCCCGTGCCTTGCGCGAGCTTGTTGGGGTTTTCCTTGCGCGGACGCACCTCCACCACGAACTGGCTGTTGCTCTGGTAGGCGCTGTGCTCCCATTCGCCGCGCGGGTCGATCACCATGCGCACGCGGTCGCCTGACTGCTGCATGCTCACCGACTGAACCGGCGTGCCGAAATCGGACACGTCGAGCCGGCGGTTCATCCCCTCGGGCAGCGACGACTTGGTGAACTCGACCACGAGGCCCTTGCCCTGCTGGCGAATATCCACGCCCACCTGGTCGTTGGGCAGCGACACGATCACGCGGCCGGCACCCTCGCTGCCCAGCCGGAAATCGACGTCGCGCAATGGCAGCACGTCGCGGTTGCGGTTCTCGGCAAACTCGAAGGGCGTGGAGGCCACCAGCGCGGGGCCCGCCGCGGGCTGCAGCACCACCAGCAGCGACTTGCCGCGCAGCTCGGTCGTGTAAGCGGTCGCCTGCTTCAGGTTGAGCACGAGGCGCGAGCGCTCGCCCGCCTGCACCACGTTGACGGAGCGAAGGTTGCCCTGGCTGATGTCGATGGCTTCCCGGCCCAGGCTGCTGGTCATGCCAGGAAAGTCGAGCGCGATGCGCGCCGGCGACTGGATGGCGAAGCCGTTGGGCGCTGCTGCCAACGGTTCGGAAAAATCGACACGCAGCACTTCGCTGCCTGCCTGCACGGAGCCCGTGACTGATTCGATTCTGTTCTGTGCCTGTGCCGCTGCGAGCGACCCGAAGGCAACGAGCAAAAAGACGGACGCGCGCAACCAGCGCGCGAGCACGAATGACTGTTTTTTCATTTCACCTGCCTTGAAACTGCGGCTCCATCTCCTCGCTGCCCTGAGGTCCCTCCCGAGCGCAGCGATGCTCCGGCGCCGCGCAGTCCATGCGCAGCGGGAGCGGGCAGCGCGGCGGCTTGTCGGCCGCGCTGCCCCCGTCACGTCCTCACGTCATCAGAACGCGTGGCGGATACCGAAGTCGTAGCCGGTGGAAGAGCGCGGCAGGCCCGTGTAGGCCGTGCCCGTGCTGCCGTAGCCCGTGGTGCTGGCCGACACCAGGCTGCCCGTGTAGTTCACGTCGTTGCGGTTGTTCACGCGCGCCACCGTCGCATACAGCGCCGTGCGCTTGGACAGGTTGTGCACGTAGCCAACTGCGAACTTGCGTGCCATCGGGTCTTCGCCCGTGATGCCGGCCGTGCCTTCGTTGTAGCGCACTTGCGAGTACGCCACGCGGATCAGGCCTGCGCCCACCGGCACGGTCGCACCGATCAGGTAGCCGTTGTAGGTGTCGTGCGTGTCAGCCGCTGCCGCGTAGTCGAACTTGTTCTTCACGTTCGACAGCTCGCCGAACAGCTTGACGGGACCGAAGTCGTACGAAGCGCCCAGGTTGATGGTCTGCACCCTGCGCTCCAGCGCGGTGGTGTCCACGACGGTGCTCTGGCCCACGGCCAGTGCCACGTCCAGGGGACCGTTGGCGTAGCCGAAGCGGCCACCGACGTAGCGGCCAGCCGTGCTGCTGGAGGCGGCCGTCGTGCTGGTGGCGTCGGTGCTGGCGTTCTCGTGCAGGCTGTACTGCACCTGGCCGTAGAAACCACCCAGGTTCGGCGGCAGGAAGTAGCCGATCGAGTTGCTGGCACGCACGTAGTTGGCGTTGTTGATGGTGGTGTTGCCGCTGACGGTGCTGATGACGTTGGTGCCCGAGCCGTTGGTGCCGAACGGATCGAACACGGTGTCGTTCCAGAAGGTGGCGGTGTAGTCGCGGCCCAGGCGCAGTTCGCCGAAGCCACCCGACAGGCTCACGGTGGAGCGGCGGCTGAAGGTGGACACGCCGGTGGCGCCGTCGTCGTTGGTGATGGGCGCTTCGAGCCAGAAGCTCGCTGCCAGCCCGCCGCCGAGGTCCTCGGTGCCGCGAAAGCCGATGCGGCTGGAGTTGTAGGCCGAGTTGCCCAGGCTCGTCTTGCTTTGCTTGACCGACGCGCCGGTGGTCGTGTCGCGCGAGGTGCTCGACTGGTAGGTCAGGCCAGCGTCCACGACGCCGAACAACGTGACGGACGATTGGGCAGAAGCCAGGCCGCAGACGGCCAGGGCAGCGAATGCCGTGAGGGTTTTCTTCATTCAGGGTTCTCCAGTTTCAGGTCTGATGCGGCCGTTCGGTATCGACCGGCTGTACGCATGGTTTCGCCCAAATCAGGAGGAATTTGGTGGTTCCGTTTTCTGCAGCTTCGAGTGTTGTGCGCGTACATCACACACGCACAAGCCTCATGCGGCAGGGCCATTGCACCGTCCTTCAAATTTCTCCCAGATCGCCTGAAAAGATCCACGCATGACGAAGCTGGAGACTCACAGGTGAAGCGCTCACGAATCCTGATGGCGGCGATTTGCGGTGCCTTGGCCATCGCATGCGCCAGCACGAGCATCGCAATGGTTCACTCCACCTCCGTGCTTGCGGCGAGCATGTTCGTCGACCACAAGGTGCGCACGCAGGCGCAGGCAAACACGCAGCAGCAACACTGGTGGGCCAGCTTCGAGGACACGGCGATGAACCGGCTGATGGCCGCATCGGGCAACGCCAACGAATCGGGCGTGGCCGCAACCTACATCGCGCTCAAGGTAAAGACGCTCGAGTTGCTCTATCTGGAGAACACGCGCTCCGCCGTCGTGCGGCAAACCATGCTCATCCAGGGCACCACGCAGCCGTACGACGACTTTGCGAAGCAGCTCGCGGCACGGCACGCCAGCGCGGAAACGACCATCGGCAAGCTGCAGGCGCAGCGCGCAAGCTACATCTCCTATCTGGCAAAGCAGTGCCACATGTCGGAAGCCGCATTGAACGAAATGCTCGCCGACGCATTGCAGGACAAGTCGCTGCCCCGCTTCGCAGCCGAGGTGCCGCGCGAGCTCCCGATGGCGGTGCTTGCCAACAGGAACGACGTCAACCTGGCCGCCGCACTCTACGGCGCCGATCCGAGCGCGATGCCCGACGGCGTGATCGAAGCGACGAACGAGGCGACGAACGAAGGGCAACAGAGCATCGACGTGCCCGGCAATCCCTTCTACGTGCATGCGGTTGCGCAGGCACGAGAGCAGGTTTCAGAGGCACTGCGCCGCCTGCAGGCGCAGAGCGACATCGCGAACACCGCGTACGCGCGCGTTGCGAATGCAAGGGTCGAGTTCGAATCGTCGAAGCAGCGCCGCGACCGCGGCGAGATCTCCGAAGTGCAGCTGATGGAGGACTTCCAGGGCCTGCTGCTCGACCTGCACGTGCTGGCCGCGGCCAACGGCGAGCTGGCGCTTGCATGGGTCGTCTTCATGGGAAGCATCGGAAACAGCCCGTCGATCGACTCGATCGCGGGCCCGCAATCCGCACAGGCCGAACAAACGGATCAATTGCCGTTTCTGCACAAAGTCTCCCGAAAGTTGCGCAATCCTTGAAGTTCGAAGGAGCCTTACATGACCACTGCCTTGCATAAAGTCCCCACCCGCCCCGTGCTGAAACTGGCCGGCCACGGACACCCGAAGCCCGACACTGCCGCACCCGTGCGCCGCGCGTGCTCCGCGGATGGCGAGCAGGCGAACAACACCACGGCGACCACGCTGGCCATCCAGCAACTCGTGAGCGCGTTCCAGCCCTCATTCGACCGGATGCATGTGCTTCGGGACCTCGTCATCCCCATGTACGAAGGCAGCGCCGTGCCCACGGCCCGCTTCGACGTGGCACTGGTGTGCGAGGCCGGCGTGTACCTGTTCGAGGTGAAGGGCTGGCGCAACGCAGTGGTGTATCGCAAGACCGCCGCCCAGGCGCTGCCGCGCTGGTTCCTGCGCCAGAACGGGCATTCGCTGGCGCGCGAGGTGAAAGACCCGGCCTGGCAGTGCGGTCGCAAGACCACACACCTGCGCAGCCTGCTGCCGCCCGACCTGCGGGTGCAGTACTTCGTGCTCCTGCCGTTCGAGGGCGTGGAGCTGCAGGGCGTGATGCCGTCCGTGGTCATCACGCCGCAGGACCTGCCCTACATCGCGCGCGTGGCGCGCAACAACGGGCGCACCGAGCAGGGCTATCCGATGCTCGACGACGACGCCATCGACCGCACGCTGCGGCTGCTGACCGGCCTGCAGGGCAACCTGACGGTCGACGACCACATGAGGAACAGCCGCGAAAAGAGCGCGCAGGCTCCGGTTAGGCCTGCGCACCCGGGCGTCCTGAAGCTGCAATGACGCGATGAGCCGGATCCTGCTGGTGGAGGAAGGGCGCGACGCCGCGTCGGTGCTGCTGGACGAACTGCATCGCGCCGGGCACGAGGTCGACCATATCGATGACGGCGCGGTCGCGCTCCATCGCATCCTGACCTCGCCGCCCGCGCTCACCCTGCTCGATGTTCAGCTGCCGCACGTCAGTGGCCTGCAGATACTGGAGAAGATCCGCGCGCGCAGCGACCACCCGATCATCATGCTGACGGCGCTCGCACACGAAGCCGACAGGCTGCGCGGCTTCGAGCTCGGCGCGGACGACTACGTGTGCAAACCCTTTTCTCCGAGGGAAGTCGTGGTGCGCATCCACACGGTGCTGCGGCGCTATGCGCAGCGCCGCATCGTCGCGCGCCCTTCGGTGCCGATCACCTTCGGGGCCGTGCGCGGCTGCGCGATTCTCGACGGCCACTACCTGCCGCTGACGCGCCGCGAATCGCTGCTGCTGCGCGCGCTTTCGCAGGAGCCGGGACGGGTGCTGACGCGCTCGAAGCTGCTCGAGGCCGCGTTCCCGGAGGCGCTCGACGTCAACGAACGCGTGGTCGACACCCACATCAAGAACCTCAGAAAGAAGCTGGCCACCGTCTCGACCGAGCACGACTGGATCCGCTCGGTCTATGGCGTCGGCTTTGCATGGGAATCGCAGGCCAGGCAAGACGCCTGACCCGACGCCGGCTTGCTTCCTGGAAATCCTCTCACATGAAATTACGCTGGCGCGGTTTTCCGCGGCCGCCGATGGTGTTGCTGTCGCTGCTTCTGCTGCGTGCGCAAACAGCCCCGGCACAGGAAACATGGACCGAGGCGCCGATGACGCTGCGCCGCACGCCAGAGCTCGTGGAGACCATCGCACCGACCGAGCGCAGCACGCGCCCCAGCCTGGTCGACGGTGACAAGCTCAGCGGCCGGCCCGATCTCGAAGTAGTGGTCGAGGGCAATGCCTCATTGCGGCGCGGCGACACGCGCATCACGGCCGACAGGCTCGAATACCAGCCGCCGGGTGACCTGGCCACGGCCACCGGCAACGTGCACCTGAACCAGGCCGGCAACGTGTACGAAGGCCCTGAGCTGCACCTGAAGGTCGAGAGCTTCGAGGGCTTCTTCAACCACGTGCGCTACACGCTGCTGGCCAACGGCGGGCATGGCGAGGCCGATCGCATCGACTTCGTCGACCCGAAGGTGTCGATCGCGCGGCACGCCACCTACACCACCTGCCTGCGCGACAACTACTCGAGCTGGGTGCCTGCGTGGATGCTCACGGCCGTGACGATGACCACCGACACCGACACCAACCTCGCGACAGCCACCGACGCGCAGATCAGCTTCCTCGGCGTGACCACGCCCTCGATACCGTCGGTGAGCTTTCCGCTGAGCAACGCGCGCCAGAGCGGCCTGCTGCCGCCGGTGATCGGCTACGACACCACCAACGGCTTCGAGTACCTGCAGCCCTACTACTGGAACATCGCACCCAACCGCGACCTCACGCTGTACCCCGAGATCATGACCAACCGCGGCGTGAACCTGGGCACCGAGTTCCGCTACCTCGAGAAAACCTACAGCGGTCAGATACGCGTGGACGAAATGCCCAGCGACAGCCTGCGCGGCATCAACCGCTGGGGCCTGTGGGCTCAGCACAACCAGCAGTTGGATCCCAAGCCCTTCGGGCTCGATTCGCTCAGCACCTCGTTCAACATCAACCGGGTGAGCGACGACGACTACTGGCGCGACTTCTCGCACACGCCCACGCTGACCTCGCGCACGCTCACGAACGAGTTCGACCTGAACTGGACCAAGGGCGACTGGAGCGGCCAGGCGCGCACCCTCGCCTACCAGACGCTGCAGTACGCGGCCTCGCCCATCACGCCTTCGTACAACCGCGTGCCGCAAATCACGGCCAACTACAACAAGTACGACTGGCACGGCTTCGACGTGTCGGGCACGCTGGACTACACGCGCTTCGAGATCGATTCCGCCTACTCGCCCACGCTCAACGGCATCAAGCAGCCCAACGGCGAGCGCATGGTCGGCAACCTGCAGATCAGCCGGCCGTGGGTCACGCCGGGCGGCTACGTGATTCCGAAGCTGCTGCTTCACACCGCCGCCTACCAGCTCGATTCGGCGCTGGCCAGCGGCGCGACCTCCATCACCAGCGTGGTGCCGACCGTGAGCCTCGACAGCGGCCTGGTGTTCGAGCGCGACACCAATCTGTTCGGGCGCGCATGGCGCCAGACACTGGAGCCGCGCGCCTACTACGTGCACACGCCCTACCGCGACCAGAGCCAGCTGCCGGTGTACGACACGGCCGCCAATGACATCAGCTTTGCCACGCTCTACACCGAGAACGCGTTCTCGGGCAACGACCGCGTCTCGGACACCAACACCCTGACCACGGGCGTGAGCACGCGCCTGATCGACCCGGCCACGGGCGCCGAGTCAGCTCGCTTCGGCATCGCGCAGCGCTTTCGCTTCAGCGACCAGAACGTCACGCTGCCCAGCGGCACCGCCGTGACCGACCGTACGGGCGACTTCATCGTCGGCGGGCTGGTCCACTGGAACCCGAAATGGAGCGTGGACGGCATCGCGCAATACAACATGGACAACGGCAAGAGCTCGCGCGACGCACTCACCCTGCGCTACACGCCTGCGCCGTACCACACGCTCACCGCGGCCTTCCGCTACCAGGCGGACAGCAGCTCGACCGCGGACGACGGCACGAAGACGGTGGACTTCAACTGGCAGTGGCCGCTGAGCGAGCTGACGAGAGGCCTCTTCGGCAACAAGTCGCCCACGGACCCGGGGCGCTGGTATGCGGTGGGGCGGCTGAGCTACAGCCTGCACGACCACGCGATGTCCGACAGCCTGATCGGCGCGGAATACAACGCCTGCTGCTGGGTGGGCCGCATCGTGCTCGAGCGCCTCGTGTCGGGCCGCACGACGCCCGACACGCGGCTGATGTTCCAGATCCAGTTCAACGGCTTCGGCAACATCGGCTCGAACCCGACGAGCACGCTGCTGCAGAACATCCAGGGCTACCAGCCACTGAATGCTCCCACTCAGGAGCCGAGCCGGTTCACGAACTACGACTGAGGGGCTTCAGGCCGGTTCAGGGCAGCAGTTCGAACTTGAGTTCGGCCAACGGCATGACCTTCTCTTCGCGCACCATCTTGTATTCGGTGTTCGGGCCCAGCCACCTGGCCCAGAGGCGGTCGAGCTCGCCCGACTTCTCCAGCGCGTAGAGGGCAGCGTTTACCTTGGACAGCAGCACGGGCTCGTCCTTCTTCATGCCGATGCCGATGGGCTGGAGCACCATCGGGTCCTTGATCATCTTCAGCGCGACGCCTTCGGTCTTCGACTGGTTGACCAACTTGGTGATGGTCATGGTGTTGGCGACCATGCCGACCGACTTGTTCTGCTGCACCGCCATGAAGGCCGAGCCCGTGTCCTGGAACGTGACCGGCTCCGAGCCGTTCATCTTGATCGACATCTCGGAGGTGGAGCCCTTGGTCGAGCTCAGGCGCTTGCCTTTGAAGTCGGCCTTGACCGTGCCGGGGTCGGAAGCCTTCACGGCCAGCATTTCCTTGGCCACGTAGTACGGGTCGCTGAACTGGATCTGCTCGCCGCGGCTCTTGGTGTAGGCCAGATTGGCGATGGTCACGTCGACACGGCCGAGCTTCACTTCGGGCACGCGCGCTTCCACCGACAGCGGCGTGACCTTGGCGGTGAGGCCCAGCTCCTTGGCAAGCGCGTTGCACAGGTCGACGTCGTGGCCCACCATCTCGCGCGTCTTGGGGTCGGGTGCCGCGAAGGGGGGCACGTCGGCGAAGGTGCCGCACTTGAGCTCCTTGCGCTGGCTGATGTCGCTCCACTGGTCGGCATGCGCGAGCAGCGAGGCCGCGCTGAGACAGGTGCCAAGAATGGCGAGGCGGAAGACGGTCTTGTTCGACATGGTGAGCTCCTGGGAGATTGCGAAAAGGTGAACGACGGAAGAAATCAATGCGCGCGCAGATCCGACAGGAAGCGCTGCGCGCGCGGATGCTGCGGACTGCCGAAGAAGGTCTCGGGGTCGGCCTTCTCGAGGATGCGGCCCGCATCCATGAACCAGACGCGGTCGGCCACTTCGCGGGCGAAGTTCATTTCGTGGGTGACGCACATCATGGTCATGCCGTCGTTGGCAAGCCCGCGCATCACCGACAGCACCTCGCCCACCATCTCGGGGTCGAGCGCGCTGGTGGGCTCGTCGAAGAGCATGGCCGGCGGCTCCATCGCCAGCGCGCGGGCAATCGCCACGCGCTGCTGCTGACCACCCGAGAGCTGCGCCGGGTACGCGCCCGCCTTGTTCGACAACCCGACACGTTCGAGCAGCTGCCCGGCCTTGGCCTTCGCGTCGGCGCGCTTCACGCCGAGCACGCGCATCGGCGACAGCATGATGTTCTCCAGCACCGACAGGTGCGGGAACAGGTTGAAGCTCTGGAACACGAATCCGATGCGGCTGCGCAGCTTGTTCAGCGCCGCGCTGCCCATGGGCGCATGGATGTCGTGGCCGTCGAAAAGCAGCTGCCCCGACTTCACTTCTTCCAGCCGGTTCACGGTGCGGATCAGCGTGGACTTGCCGGAGCCCGAGGGCCCGCAGACCACCACGACCTCGCCCTTCTTCACCTCGGCATTGATGTCGGCCAGCGCCTGGTAGTCGCCGTACCACTTGTTGATGTTCGAGAACAGGATCATGGTGTCGTCCTTGGCGGCCACGGGCCGCCCTGCGGGGTGTGGAGCGGGCGTTGTCATGGCTGGGTCACCACAGGGGTTGGAAGCGGCACGCCGTCTTCGGCGGCCTTCACCGGCGCAGCGCCGAGCCGCTTGTGCGCGATGCGCCGCTCCAGCCATTGCGCCAGTTGCGTCAGGCTGAAGCAGACCACGTAGTACGTCATCGCCAGGATGAAGAACACCTGGAACGGTTTGGTCAGAAGCTGGTTGTTGATCTGGTTGGCCGCGAAGGTGAGTTCCTGCACATTGATCACGTAGCCCAGCGTGGTCTCCTTGATGGTGGAGATGAACTGGCTCAGCATGCTCGGCAGCATGTTGTAGAGCGCCTGCGGCAGGATCACGAACCACATGGTGCTCAGGTGGCTGTGGCCGAGCGCGCGCGCCGCCTCGCTCTGGCCCTTGGGCAGCGACTGGATGCCGGCGCGCACCACCTCGGAGAGGTAGGCGCCCTCGTAGATCACCAAGGTACACAGCATGGTGGTGAAGCCCGACACCTCGCGCCCGATGAGGATGGGCACCAGGAAGTAGACCCACAGGATCACCATCAGCAGCGGCACGCCGCGCACCACGTACACCAGCACGGTGGCGGGCCAGCGCAGCAGGCGCCAGGGCGAGAGCCGCGCCAGCGCAAGCAGCACCGACAGCGGAAAGGCCAGCACGATGCCGAGCACCGACAGGATCAGGGTGGCAACGATGCCGCCGAGCGGTCCGGTGGGGTACTGGCCGACCAGCAGCAGCAGCCAGTTGTCGCGGAGGATTTCGTAGACGCTGAACATCGTGGCTCCTGCTTAACGTGCACCGACGATGCGATAGCGCCGCGACAGCCAGCCACCCACCGCCATGATGAGCAGCGAGCACACCAGGTACAGCACGGTGGCCACGCTGTAGGCCTCGAAGGTGCGAAAGCTCTGGCTCTCGATTTCCTTCACCGCGTGCGTCAGCTCGGCCACGCCGATAGCCATGGCCAGGCTGCTGTTCTTGAAGAGCGACACACTGTGGTTCACCAGCGCCGGCACAGCGTTGCGGATGGCCTGCGGCAGCATCACGTGGCGCATCGAGCCGATGTAGCCGTGGCCGAGCGCACGCGCGGCCTCGGCCTGCCCCGACGGAATGGCGCGCAGGCCCGAGCGCATGTCTTCGCTGAAGTAGGCGGCCTGGCACAGGCCCAGCGCGACGATCGACAGCAACCTCTCGGCGTTGTGCACCGACAGCCAGCCCTGCAGCGCATCGGGCAGCAGGCTGAAGATGCCGAAGTACCAGAACATGAGCTGCACCAGCGTGGGCACGTTGCGGTGATAGGAGACATAGCCGGCCACGATGCGCTCGGCAATGCGGTTCGGCGTGAGCCGCACCACCAGCAGCACGACAGCCATGGTCATCGCCAGCAACCAGGAGCCGGCCGCGATCTTCAGCGTCTCCAGCATGCCGTGCAGCAGCATGTCGCCGAACTCCGGCTTCAGCAGGATCGCCAGCAGGTCGAAGTCCTTCATGCGCTGTTCCTTTGCGTGGCGTGCATGGGCCGGGGGCTCAGTCGCGCGGCGTTTCCGGCCGCGTGGTCGAGAGGCCGCCGGGCACCTGCAGCGTGGGCGTGATTTCCATGTGGCCCACGTTCACCGCGATGGGCGCGGCAATGGCGAAGGCGATGGCATTGGCGATGTCTTCGGCCTGCGGCAGTTCGTAGCCTTCGACGAAGCGCTTGTAGGTGTCTTCGGAGTCGCCGTGCACGTGCGCGAAGATGTCGGTGGCCACGCGGCCCGGGCAGATTTCGGTGACGCGCACGCGCTTGCCGAAGCAGTCGATGCGCAGCTGGCGCGACAGCATGCTCACGGCCGCCTTGGTCGCGTGGTAGGTGCTGTTGCCGCCGAAGTTGTAGGCCGCGGCTATGGAGCTGATGTTCACCACATGGCCGCGGTCGCGCACCGCCATGCCGGGCACCACGAGCCGGCACAGGTGCAGCACGGCGCGCAGGTTGACGTCCACCAGCAGGTCGATGCCCTCGGCGTCGGCCTTGAGGATGGAGCCGGGGCGGTCCACGCCGGCGTTGTTGACCAGCACGTCGAACTCGACTTCTTTCGCGAGGCGCGTGACGGCGGCGAGGTCGCTCACATCGATGGCGTGCGGAATGCAGCCGGTGCGCGCGGCCAGGTCGGCCAGCTTGTCGGCGCTGCGCGCCAGCGCATGGACCTTCAGACCTTCCTTGCTCAGGCGCTCGACGACGGCGGCGCCGATGCCTGAAGAGGCTCCGGTCACCAGCGCGGTCTTGTAGTCGGAAAACGGCATATCGGGTTCTTTCGTTAAGGGGCAGATGACTGCCTGGATTTCACTGTAGCCAGCGCCTGCGGGCGGCGCCAAGACGGATTGACTGTGGAGCGATAAGCCCCCCTTATGTCGCCCGGCATCTGTGCATATGAGTAAGGGTAAGCACCATGTTCGTGCCCCGATGCATCAGGTCGATTGCCTGGAGATGGGCACCACGCGCCCCGCCTTCTCGACCACACCACGCACGGCGCGGGCCAGGTCGACGGCGCCGGGCGTGTCGCCGTGCAGCAGGATCGAATGCACGCGCATCGGGATCTTCTTGCCGGTGCTGCTGGTGACGGTGCCTTCTTCGAGAAGCTGGCGCACGCGCGCCAGCACCGTGTCGCGCTCGTGGATGACCGCGCCGGGCAGCTTGCGCGGCACGAGCAGGCCGTCGTCGCCGCAGGCGCGATCGGCCAGGAAGGTGGTGCGCACGCGCAGGCCGCAGCGCTCGGCCGCACCCTCGATGGCGCGGCTGGCCGATGTGCTGACGGTGAGCGAGGGATCGAAGTCGGCCACGGCGCGCACCAGCGGCTCGGCCAGCGCGGCGTCGGCCGCGGCCATGTTGCCGAGCGCTCCGTGAAAGCTCATGTGCGTCATGCGGTGGCCGGCGGTGCGCGCCATGCCTTCCAGCGCGCTCAGCTGGTAGAGCACGTACGCCACAAGTTCCTTGGTCTCTATCTGCATCGGCCGGCGGCCGAAGCCCATGAGGTCGGGAAAGCCCACGTGCGCACCCACGTCGACACCACGCTGGCGCGCCATGCGCACGGTGCGGTCCATGATGACCGGATCGCCCGCGTGGAAGCCGCAGGCCACGTTGGCGGAAGAGACGATGTCGAGCAGGGCTTCGTCCTCGCCCATGCGCCAGGGGCCGAAGCCTTCGCCGAGGTCTGCATTCAGATCGATGTCCATCGTGAATCCTTGTCTCGTTCGTCAGAGGGGGTGCAGGTCGAACAGCGGTGCGCCGTAGCCGACGGCCGTTGCATCGTCCGCGTGGATGTTGTCGACGATGCCGGCTTGCGGTGCCGTCACGGGTAGCAGCAGCGGGCCGATCTTCAGCAGGCCGACGATTTGGCCTGCTTCCACGCGCTGGCCGATGCGCACCAGTGATGTGGTGGCCATTGGATGGCTTTGCAGGAATACGCCGAGCGAAGGGGCGTGGATATTCAGGAGCTCGGGCTCGGCTTCTTCATCCGGCAGCTCCACGATTTCGTCGCCCTGCCGGCCGAGGCGCAAGGTGCCTTCTGGCGTGCGCAGTTCCAGCAGGCCTATATCGGTGCCTGCCAGCCAGGCGGCGAGTTGCGGAGTGCGCAGTGTGGTGTCCTGCATGTCAGTTTTTTCCGGGGTGCGTGCGAAGAACACCGGGTACTCCCCTCCGCGAATGTCCCCCGCCTTCGGCTCCTCCTTTATTTCGCTGCGGGGAGCACCCGGTGCTCTTCGCACAATGGGCGCGGCTCTCGTGCTGGCCAATCAACCAGTGCGCTGAACGATCACGTCGATGGTGTGCTCTGCGCAGCGAAATAAAGGAGGAGGCCGAAGGCCGGGGGACATTCGCGGAGCAGAGCACGCCGTCGGCGTGATCGCGCCCCGAACAACGAATCTCACACATGAGGCGCCCCCCGATGCAGTTCCACCACACGCGCCACCTTGTCGAGCCAAGCGCGCACTTCGTCGAGCGCATCCAGCGCCTCTTCCCAGGTGGTTTCGATGAAACGCATGCGGCTGCCGATGGGCGCCTGGCCGAGGCGCCACATGTCGGCCTCGATCACGGTGCCGAACTTGGGGTAACCGCCCGAAGGCTGGGCGTCGCGCATCTGGATGATGGGCTGCCCGTTGTGCGGCACCTGGATCACGCCGGGCACGATGCCGTGCGAGCGCAGTTCCATCGGTGCGATGGGCCGCAGTGCCTCGCCGTCGAGCCGGTAGCCGTAGCGGTCGCTCTGGGAGGTGATTTTCCATTCGCCGGACCAGAAGGCCTCGCGCGAAGTCGGCTCGAAGGCCAGGTACTCGGCCGCGGGCAGCACGCGCACGGCCGCCACGCCATCGCGCTCCAGCGGCAGTGCGAGCGCGGGCGGCACGAGGCCGAAGCCGGTGCGGCACGCATTGCCTGCATCGGCTGCGCGGAGCACGTCACCGCGGCGCAGTGCGCGCCCTTCGTGGCCGCCGAAGGCGCCGCGCAGCTGGGTGCTGCGCGAGCCCAGCACCTCGGGCACGTCGATGCCGCCGGCCACGCACAGCACTGCGCGGCTGCCGCGCTGCGCGCCGCCTTGCGGCAGGCCCAGCGTGAGCACCTGGCCGGCGCGTGCCTGATGCACCCACCAGGGCAGCAGGGGTTGCTCGTCAAGCTTGGCGGCGCAGTCGGCACCGGTCAGTGCGAAGGCGCAGTCTTCGTCGAAGCGCACCTTGAACGGGAACACCGGCACCTCGACGGCAGCCGCACCGAGTGCATTGCCCAGCAGCAGGTTGCCGGCGGCCAGCGCGAGGTTGTCCATGGCACCCGAGGTGCCGACGCCCCAGCGCAGGCTGCCGGTGCGGCCCAGGTCCTGCACGGTGGCGAGCGCGGCGGACGAAAGGATTTCGATCATCGGACGATGCCCTCCACGCGGAATCGGATCATGTCGCCCGGCTGCAGCATGGCGGGCGGGTCTTGCGCCGGATCGAAGAACACCATCGAGGTGCTGCCGATGGTGTTCCAGCCGCTGGGGCCGGCCGATGCCGACACACCCGTCTGCGCACCGCCGATCGACACCGCGCCGCCCGGGATGCTGAGCACCGGCGTCTTGCGACGCGGCGTGGCGATGCGCGGGTCCATGCCGCCCAGGTAGCAGTAGCCGGGATGACTGCCGAGCGCATACACCGGATAGAGCGGCGCACTGTGCAGCTCGACGATGGCCTCGACGCTCAGGCCCGTATGCGCCATCACGTCGGCCATGTGCGGGCCGCCCTCGCCACCGTAGACCACGGGGAGCTCGACCACGCGGCCTTCGCGCGGCACGGCGGTGGCAGCGCTCCAGGCGTCGCACAGGCGCGCGCACAGCGCATCGAGGTGGCGCGGCGCGCGCGTGAAGGTGAGCATCAGGTTGTTCATGCCCGGCACGGCCTCGCGCACTTCGGGCCAGCTCTCGGCTTCGTGCGCCAGCGCCCAGATGCGCTGCTGCGACGGCAGGTTCATGTCGCCGGGCGCTTCGAACAGCAACGCGGTGGTGCCCAGAAGGCTGATGGACGGTTCGGTACGGGATGCCTGTGCGTTCACGCCGCGCTCCTTTGCTGCAGCCAGCGTTCGAGGTGATGGATGTCGACGCCGCCGGCGGCAAAGCCGTCGTCGCGCAGCAGCGCGCGGTGCAGCGGCACGTTGGTGGCAATGCCTTCCACATGCGTCTCGGCCAGCGCCAGGCGCATGCGGTCCAGCGCATCGGCGCGGGTGTCGCCGTGCACGATGAGCTTGGCGATCATCGAGTCGTAGTACGGCGGTACGCGGTAGCCGGCGCCCGCGTGCGAATCGACGCGCACGCCGAAGCCGCCGGGCACCTGCCAGCCGGTGATGCGACCGGGCGCGGGTGCGAAGGTGTCGGGGTTCTCGGCATTGATGCGGCACTCGATGGCGTGGCCCTGGCAGCGCACGTCGGCCTGCGCGAGCGACAGGCGCTCGCCGAGCGCCATGCGCAGTTGCTGCTGCACGATGTCGATGCCGGTGGTCATCTCGGTCACGGGGTGCTCGACCTGCAGGCGCGTGTTCATCTCGATGAAATAGAAGGCGCCCTTCTCGTACAGGAATTCGAAGGTGCCAACGCCGCAGTAGCCGATCTGCCGGCACGCAGCCGCGCAGCGCTCGCCCACCTCGGCCATCAGCGCGTCGTCGATGCCGGGCGCGGGCGCCTCCTCGATCACCTTCTGGTGACGGCGCTGCAGCGAACAGTCGCGGCTGCCCAGCCACACGGCGTTGCCGTGGCTGTCGGCCAGCACCTGGATTTCGACATGCCGCGGATGCAGCAAGAACTTCTCGATGTAGACCTCAGGGTTGCCGAAGGCCTGGCGCGCTTCCTCGCGCGTGAGCGCCATGGCGTCGAGCAGCGCGGCCTCTTCGTGCACCACGCGCATGCCGCGCCCGCCGCCCCCGCCCGCGGCCTTCACGATCACCGGATAGCCGATGTCGCGCGCCAGGGCCAGCACTGCGGCCGGGTCGTCCGGCAGCGCCTCGTCGGGACCGGGCACGCAGGGCACGCCAGCCTTGCGCATCGCGCGCTTGGCCGAGACCTTGTCGCCCATGGTGCGGATGCACGCGGCGCTGGGCCCGACGAACACGAGGCCGGCCTGCTCGACGCGCGCGGCGAAGCCTGCGTTCTCCGAGAGAAAGCCGTAGCCGGGATGGATTGCCTGCGCGCCGCTCACCTCGGCGGCAAACAGGATGGCGGACTGGTTGAGGTAGCTCAGGCGCGGTGCGGCCGGCCCGATGCACAGCGCCTGGTCAGCCTGCGCGACATACATCGCGTCGCGGTCGGCCTCCGAATACACGGCTACCGTTCGCAGGCCAAGGCCCCGGCAGGCGCGCTGGATGCGCAAGGCGATTTCACCCCGGTTGGCAATGAGCACGGTGTCGAACATCGCGCGTGCCTCCTCATCCGAAGCGGAACAGGGGCTGCCCTGCTTCCACTTCCTGGCCCGAATGCACGAGCACCTGCTGCACGGTGCCTGCACGATCGGAGCGGACTTCGTTGAACATCTTCATCGCCTCGATCACGCAAAGCAGCTGGCCGGCTTCCACAGCCTGCCCCGGTTGCACAAAGGGCGGCTCGCCGGGCGCGGGCTGCAGGTGCACCACGCCGAACAGCGGTGCAAGGCATTCGGCGTTGGCCACCGCGGTTGTTTCTTCCAAAGCCTGTCGCGGAGCCTTCCGTGCAGCGGACGGGCTTCGCACGGCAGTTGCGACGCCCAGCGCCGACAGCTTCACCAGCCGCAGCGTGCTGCCGTTCTCGCTGTACTCCAGTTCCGCCAGGTCCGATGCGGCCAAAGCGTCGATGAGCGTCTTGATCTGTTCCTGCTTCATGCCGATGGCTGTGATGGCCGACGCATTCCGCGAACGCGTGACGGCATGCATGAAAGGTAACGGGCCGCGGGCCCGAAGCCAAAGACGGATTGGCTGTGCCGGGATAAGGGCGCCTTATGACGGGCAGCCCATCAGCTCAAGACAAGGCGGCGAGCTCGGGTTCAGGCGTCGATGCGACGGTGCGGGCCAGGTCGACCACGAGTTCGAGCAGGATGTCTTTCACCGCCTGTGCGGGTTCGGACAGCGGCAGGTGGTCGGACTGGCACAGCGCCAGCGGCGCCTCGATGACCGGGTCGACGATGGGGAATTGCCAGGCCCCGCAGCTCGCGACCACCTCGCGCGCCATCGACGCCGGCAGGATGGTGGCGCCCAGCCCGTCGGCAATGGCCGCAGTGAGGGTAAAGGCCGATTCGATCTCCGCCACCACGCGCGGCACCATGCCCGCGCGCACGAAAGCCGCATCCACCAGCTTGCGCACCACGTTGTACGGGCGCGGCAGGAAGAGTTCGATGTCGCGCAGGTCGGCCAGCTTCACCGGCTGCGAGGGCGCCGGCATCGATGCGGGGCCGACCAGGAACAGCGGCTCCTTGAGCAGCGGCAGGAAGGTGAGCCCATGGATGGCCTTGTCGCCGTAGAGCACGGCCAGGTCCATGCGGCCGTTCATGATGAGCTCGCTCAGCGTGGTGCCGTAGTTCTCGTTCAGGTAGAGCAGGATGCCCGGGTGGCGCGCGCGCACGGTGCGCAGCAGCGGCAGCGACAGCGCCGACGCGGCCGTGCCGGGTGCCAGCCCCACCGACACCTGGCCCGAGAGCCCTTCGCCGGCAGCCTCCATGTCGACGCGGGCCTGCTCGCACTGGCGCAGGATGATCTGCGCATGGCGGTACAGCACCTTGCCGGCTTCGGTGGGCGTCACGCCGCGCTTGGTGCGCACCAGCAGCTGCTGGCGCACTTCGCCCTCGAGCGTGGCCAGTTGCTGGCTCAACGCAGGCTGGGCGATGAAAAGGACCTCGGCCGCCTGCGTCAGGCTGCCGATGTCCACGATCTTCACGAAATATTTGAGGCGTCGCAGGTTCACGCCTTGTCCCCAAGCAAAAGCCAAGCCTAGCACCGGCCCTGCGCGGCCGGTATCGGGGCTCACCATAAGCTGCGCCTATACAACCAGTGAAAAGTCGTCTTGGCCTCGGCTGTTCGATGTGCGTACCGTTCGGTCCATGCAAGCCACTACCTCCCGCATTGCCGCCCGCGTGCGGCGCATCAAGCCCTCGCCCAGCACCTCGGCCGCCGACCGCGCCAACGAACTGCGCAGGCAGGGCAAGTCGATCGTGAACCTCGTGGTGGGCGAGCCCGACTTCGACACGCCGCCCCACATCCGCCAGGCCGCGGCCGCCGCCATCGAGCGCGGTGCCACGCGCTACACACTGATGGCGGGCACGGTGGAGCTGCGCGAAGCCATCGTCGCCAAGCTCGAACGCGAGAACGGCCTGCGCTACGCGATGAACGAGATCATTGCCACCAGCGGCGCGAAAAGTGCGATCTACAACGCCTTCGCGATCACGCTGGAGCCGGGCGACGAGGTGATCATTCCCGCACCCTACTGGGTGTCGTACCCCGACATGGTGCTCGCCTGCGAGGGCACGCCCGTTACCGTGGCCTGCCCCGAATCCCAGGGCTTCAAGCTCGCGCCCGCGCAGCTCGAGGCCGCCATCACACCGCGCACGCGCTGGCTGCTGATCAATTCGCCGAGCAACCCGACCGGCGCGAGCTACACGGCGGCCGAATACCGCGCGCTGGCCGAGGTACTGGAACGCCATCCGCACGTGATGGTGATGACCGACGAGATCTACGAGCACATCCGCTTCGACGGCGAGCCGCTGCCGCACATCCTTTCGGTGGCACCGGCCCTGCGCGATCGCACGCTGATCGTGAACGGCGTCTCCAAGACCTATGCGATGACCGGCTGGCGCATCGGCTATGCGGCCGGGCCGGTGGACCTGATCAAGGCGCTGGACACGCTGCTGTCGCAGTCCACCGGCAACTGCTGCTCGGTGAGCCAGGCAGCCGCGGCCGCGGCGCTGAACGGCGACCAGGGCTTCGTGGCCGAGAGCGTGGCCGTGTACAAGCAGCGGCGCGACCGCACGCTGGCACTCATCAACGACATTCCCGGCCTGAGCTGCGCCACGCCGCCCGGCGCCTTCTACCTGTACATCAACTGCGGCGGCCTCATCGGCAAGACCACGCCCGAGGGCAAGCGCCTGAACGAGGACGGCGACGTGGTGATGTACCTGCTCGAAAGCGAAGGCGTTGCCGTGGTCGCGGGCACTGCGTACGGCCTGTCGCCCTACTTCCGTCTTTCCATTGCCACGTCGATCGAGACGCTGGAAGAAGGCTGCACGCGCATCGCGCGTGCCGTGGCCGCACTGCGCTGACGCGCGCTGAAAACTCACAAGGACCAGTCATGCCCTACAAAGCCATCCGCAAGAACCCGTCGGCCCCGCAAGTGGCGCCGGCCATCATCGCCGCGCTGCAGGACATTCCGGTGGCCGCGCTCAGCGACAACCTGCACCGCAACATCGGCAGCGTCGGCCTGCAGCCCTACCACCGCCCCGGACACAAGACCATGGCGGGCACTGCCGTCACCGTGAAGACGCGCGGCGGCGACAACCTCACGCCGATGCGCGCCTTCGAGTTCTGCCGGCCCGGCGACGTGCTGGTGATCGACGCGGGCGGCGACATCACGAACGCCGTGATCGGCGGCATCCTGTCGTTCTATACCGCGACCATCGGCACCGCAGGCCTGGTGCTCGACGGCGCCATCCGCGACGTGGCCGAGATCCGCGAGCGCGACTACCCGGTGTACGCGCGCGGCGTGAACCATCGCGGCCCATATAAAGATGGCCCCGGCGAGATCAACGTGCCGGTGTCGGTCGGCGGCATGATCGTGAACCCGGGCGACATCGTGGTGGGCGACCAGGACGGGCTGCTCGCCTTCTCGCCCGACGAGGCTGAGCTGCTGATCGAGAAGGCCCGCGCGCACCTGGAAACGGAAGCGCGCACGATCCAGGCGATGAAGGAAGGCCGCTGGGACCGCTCCTTCCTCGACGCTCTCGAGGCACGCTGCGCGAATTGAAACTGGTAGCGGTCAGGCGCCTGAGGCGCCTTCGCTGACCAGCGCCCACAGCGCTTCCGCCACCGGCGCCATGTGCGCCTGCTGGCGATACAGCCGGATGTCCACCGGCACGCGCCAGCCGCCCGCGCCGGCATCGACCAGCGTGCCGCTGCGCAGGTCATCAGCCACCAGGCTCATCGGCAGCCATGCGAGGCCGCGGCCTTCAAGTGCCATGGTGCGCAGCAGCGCGGCATGGTGGGCCGTGAAGACGATCGACAGCGATGCGGCGAAGTCCTTGCCGAACTCGCTGTCCTGCATGGCCCGCATGATCCGGCCCAGCCCTGAGGCATCGCTGTAGACCAGCACGGAAGGCGACTGGCCTGCGCCCAACGCATGCAGCGGAGCGCCGTTTGCATCGGGCGCGCTCACGGGCACCAGCACGTCTTCGCTCAAACGCTGAACGGGGTAGCCGGTGTCGTCGAGCCGCCCCGGCGCGCCTGCGTGTCCGTGGCACAGCACGAACTGCACGCGGCGCTGCAGCATCAGGTCTTCGCAGGCGTACGAGCTGTCGGAAACGGTCTGGATCGGGCCCATGCTCAGGCGCGACTCCACGCTGCCCAGCCAGCGCGGAAAGAATGTGAGCGACAGCACGTGCGTGGCGGCGAAGCTGAGGCTGGCGGCATCCAGGTCGTGCGCGGCGCGGGCCTTGATGCGGGCGGCTTCGAGATCGGCGAGCACTTCCTGCAGCAGGGGCTGGAAGCGCTTGCCCGCCGCCGTGAGCGCGGTGGGGTGCCCGCTGCGGTCGAACAGGTCGACCCCCACCCACTCCTCCAGCGATCGGATATGGCGGCTGAAGGCGGGCTGCGCAATGGAGCGCGCCTGCGCGGCACGCGAGAAATTGCCGGACTCGGCCAGGGCCAGGAAATCTTCCAGCCATTCGAGGTCGAGGGGTCGGTTGCCGGGGCCCATGCGCAGCGCAGTTGAATAGTTGTATGCGATTCGAGTATTGGACGGCTCGCGCCCCGCCGGCAAAAGATGCACTCATTCCTGCACCTTGAACCACAACGGAGACACAGCATGCCTTCCATCGCGAATTATCGCGGGATCATCCCCGCCATTTCCTGCCCCTTCACGGCCGACCACCGCATCGACGAGCCGGCGCTGCGCAAGCTGGCCTCGTGGCTCGCCGGCCATGACGGCGTGGTGGCGATCATGACCAATGGCCACACCGGCGAAGTGTTTTCGCTGACGCCTTCGGAGCGCGCCGAGGTGACGCGCATCGTCGCCGACGAGCTGCGCGGCCGCACGCCGGTGATTTCGTCGATCGTGTGCGAAGGCCTGGCCGAGGCCGCCGAGCATGCACGCGCCGCGCAGGCCGCCGGCGCGGTGGCGCTCGACGTGATGCCGCCACACCACTGGCTGCGCTTCGGCTTCACGCCCGGCCATGCGCTGCAGTACTTCGAGGCCATCCACCGCGCCGCGCCGGAGCTGGACCTGGTCTGCCACGTGTACCCGGCCTGGACGCGCGCCTCTTACTCGTCGCAGCTGCTGGCCGAGCTGGCGCGCCTGCCCTACCTGCAGGCCTTCAAGGTGGGCCAGCGCGACATGAACAAGTACGCCCGCGACATCCAGGCAATCCGCGAGGCCGACGCGTCGAAGGCCATCCTGACCTGCCACGACGAGTACCTGCTGGCCTCGATGGTGCAGGGCGTGGACGGCGCGCTGGTCGGCTTCGCGACCTTCATTCCGCAACTGATCATCGACCTGTGGAACGCGGTGAAGGCCGGCGACCTGAAGAAGGCGATGGCGGTGCAGGCGCTCATCACGCCGCTGAAAGACGCGGTGTACGGCGGCGGCGAGCCGACCGGCGAGGCGCATGCGCGCATGAAGGGCGGCATGTTCCTGGCCGGCGTGCTCGACAACGCCACCGTGCGCCCGCCGACGGAAGCGCCGAACGCGCGCGAGATGGATGCATTGCACGCCGCCGTGCAGCAGGCTGGCCTGTCGAAGCGCTGAGCCCACGGGGCCGCGACACCCGCGATGCCCCGATGAAGAACCACAAGGAGACAAGAGACATGCAACGCAACCATTTCCTGCGAGCCACGCTGGCCGCCCTAGCGCTGGCCGCGGTGTCCGCCACCGGCTTCGCCCAGACCTGGCCCAGCCGCCCGGTGCGCATGGTGATTCCGTTTCCGCCCGGCGGCACGCTCGACACCATCGGCCGCCTGCTGGCGCAGAAGCTCGGCGAGCAGACGGGCCAGAGCTTCATCGTGGAGAACCGCGCAGGCGGCAACGGTGTCATCGGCGCCGACGTGGTGTCGAAGGCGCCGGCCGATGGCTACACGCTGCTGTTCAACGCATCGACCTTCACGACGGCGCCGATGACCATGAAGGCCGTGCCGTACGAGGTGGTGAAAGACTTCACGCCGGTAGCCTTGGTCGCCAAGGCGCCGCTGTCGGTGGCCGTCAACAAGAACCTGCCGGTAAGCGACGTGAAGTCGCTCATCGCGTACGCCAAGGCCCACCCCGGCAAGATGACCTTCGCGGTTGGCTCCATCGGATCGGCGGGCCACCTGTCGACCGAACTGCTCAAGCGCGCGGGCGGCGGGCTCGACTACCTGATCGTGCCGTACAAGGGCACGGCGCCCGCGTTCCAGGACCTGATCGGCGGGCAGATCGACGGCTTCATCGACCCCATCCTCGGCTCGCTGCAGTACCACAAGAGCGGCATGCTGAAGGTGATTGCCGTGACCTCCGCCACGCGCGCCACCAGCCTGCCCAACGTGCCCACGGTGAGCGAGAGCATTCCGGGCTACGAGTTCTACAGCTGGTATGGCCTGTGGGGGCCGGCGAAGCTGCCGGCCGCCGTCACGCAGCGGCTCAATGCCGAGGTCAACAAGGCGCTGGGCACCGACATGCGCGAGACGCTGGGTGTGCAGGGCCTGCTGCTGACGCCGGGCAGCGTCGAGGACTTCGTGAAGTTCCAGGCCGACGACATGGCGCGCTCCAAGAAGATCATCGTGGAGGGCAACATCCATGTCGAATGAAGCCGCCACGGCACCGCATGCGGTGGTGACGGGCAGCAGCGGCGGCATCGGCTGTGCCATCGCGTCGCACCTGCTGGAAGCGGGCTGGCGCGTGAGCGGACTCGACCTGGCAGCGCCCACGTTGTCGTCTCACGCGCGCTTCGCGCATGTGGCTGTCGACCTGTGCGATGCCGATGCCATCGCGCGCACAGCCGCCGCGCTTCAGGACGCCGATGCGCTGGTGCACGCGGCCGGCGTGCTGCGTGTCGGCCCGCTGGGCTCGCTCGACCACGCGGGCGGCGAGCTGATGTGGCGCCTGCACGTCGACGCGGCCACGCGGCTGGCCGATGCGCTCGTGCCCGCGATGGCCGCGCGCGGCCATGGCCGCGTCGTGTTCGTCGGCAGTCGCGTCGCACAAGGCCTGCCCGGTCGTGGCCAGTACGCCGCGACCAAGGCGGCGCTGATCGCGCTCGCGCGCAGCTGGGCCGCGGAGGTCGCGGCTCAGGGCGTGACCGTCAACGTGGTGTCGCCGGGCGCCACGCAGACCTCGATGCTGCAGGACCCGGCCCGCGCGGGCAGCGCACCGCGCATGCCACCCATCGGCCGGCTGATACAGCCCGAGGAAATCGCCGCGCTGGTGGGCTTTCTTTTGTCGCCACCGGCGGCGGCCATCACGGGGCAGGACGTCGCCATCTGCGGCGGCTCGTCGCTGCACCGCTGAACGTCTTTTGCTTTCTCCATCCCCCGAACCCGACCATGAAAATCGTCAATATCCTCGAATCCACCCGCCCCATCAAGTCGGACATCCGCAACGCCTACATCGACTTCTCGAAGATGACCCTGAGCCTCGTGGCCGTTGTCACCGACGTGATCCGCGACGGCAAGCCCGTCATCGGCTATGGCTTCAATTCAAACGGCCGCTACGGCCAGGGCGGGCTGATCCGCGAGCGCTTCCTGCCGCGCCTGCTCGAAGCCGAGCCCGCGTCGCTGCTCGACGAGACCGGCGACAACCTCGATCCGCACAAGATCTGGGCCCGCATGATGATCAACGAGAAGCCCGGCGGCCACGGCGAGCGCTCGGTGGCCGTGGGCACCATCGACATGGCGGTGTGGGACGCCACCGCCAAGATCGCGGGCAAGCCGCTGTACCAGCTGCTGGCCGAGCGCTACGGCAACGGCACGCCGAACCCGCGCGTGTTCGTCTATGCAGCGGGCGGCTACTACTACCCCGGCAAAGGCGTGGATGGGCTGCAGCGCGAGATGACCAGCTACCTGGAGCGCGGCTACTCGGTGGTGAAGATGAAGATCGGCGGCGCCACGCTCGCTGAAGACTGCGAGCGCATCGAGTCGGTGCTGAAGATCCTCCGCCCCGGCCAGCAGCTGGCGGTGGACGCCAACGGCCGCTTCGACCTGAAGACCGCCGTCGACTACGGCCGCGCGCTCTCGCAGTACCCGCTGTTCTGGTACGAGGAAGCCGGCGATCCGCTCGACTACGAACTGCAGGCCAAACTCGGCGAGGTGTACGCCGGCCCCATGGCCACGGGCGAGAACCTGTTCTCGATGCAGGACGCGCGCAACCTCATCCGCCACGGCGGCATGCGCCCCGACCGCGACTGGCTGCAGTTCGACTGCGCGCTGAGCTACGGGCTGGTGGAGTACCTGCGCACGCTCGACATGCTGAAGGCGCACGGCTGGTCACCCTCGCGCTGCATTCCGCACGGCGGCCACCAGATGTCGCTAGCCATCGCGGCCGGCCTCGGGCTCGGCGGCAACGAGAGCTACCCCGACCTGTTCCAGCCCTACGGCGGCTTCCCCGATGGCGTGAAGGTGGACAACGGCTACGTCACGCTGCCGCCGCTGCCGGGCATCGGCTTCGAGGGCAAGGCCGATCTCATTGCGGAGATGCGGGCGCTTGCTGCCTGACGAAAGAAGGTCTCAGGGCTGAAATCCGGAGCGCCGTACAACGGGCTCCCATTGCGCGCGAAAGGCCTTGAGCATCTGCGCAGTCTCGGCCGCATTGCTGACCACGGGCGTGATGTAGAGCGCGTCGGCCGCCTTCTGCAGGCCCGGGTCTTTCATGACGTCGCGGATCGCGTTGGCCAGCAGTTGCACCTTGGCGGGCGGCATGGTGCTGGGCGCGAAGAAGGTGTTCCAGCCGTCGGCATCGATCTTCATGCCGGCTTCGCGGAAGATGGGGATGTTGGGCGCGAAGCTCGCGCGCTTCTTGCCCGAGGTAGCCAAGATGCGGATCTTGCCGGCCACGTGCTGGGGATAGAGCGAATCGAGCGTGTCGATGGCAATCGGCAGGCTGCCGCCGCTCAGGTCGGCCGCCAGCGGCGCCGAGCCGCCGTAGCCCTTGATCTGCGGCTGCACGCTCAGCGCATCGCCCACCATCAGGCCGAAGAAGTGGGGCAGGCTGCCGGTGGCGGGCACGCCGAAAATCGCTTCTTCCGGATGCGCCCATAGCCGGCTGACGAGAAACATCGCGCGGTCGAGCTGGAGCTTGTTGCCGACCGCGAGTGCGAAGTCGTAGCTGCTGACCTGCGACACGGGCACGAAGTCCTTGTCGGGGTCGTAGCCCGCGTCCTTGAAGACCAGCGGCGCGACCACCATCACGGCGGGGTTGCCGAGCATCAGCACGTTCTGCCCAGCGGGGGTGCGCTTCACTTCCTTGGCCGCAAGCCGGCCGCCCTCGCCCGGGCGGTTTTCCACGGTCACCTGAACGCCGAGCTTGGGCGTCAGCCGCTCGGCGATCAGGCGCGCGATGCGGTCGGTGCTGCCGCCCGGCGCATAGCCGACCACGAGGGTGATCGGCCCGCCGTCCAGCGCGGCGGGCGCCTGGGCGTGGACCATGGGAGCGCAAGCAGCCAGGGCAATGCCCCACGCCATGATGAGCTTGCGCCTGGAAAGAAATGCGGGCATCGGATCTCCTGCGAGCGGTTGTCGTGAACGGGCGCGCGCGAGTTTTCACGGCGAAAATCGCGCGCCAAGAATGTTTCTGTTCGTTCAAATTTGTTACCGGTTTATACGTATGGGCAAACAGTTGATCTAATCAACTACCGGTGCTCCGAGGCGGGCGAACCACACTCCCCATCCCACTTTTCATCCGTATGCAACAAGCTTTTCCCGATGCGGCAGCGTTGCGCGCGCCCCGTTCCCTGAACGACCTGCTGCTGTACCGCCTGGCACGAGCCATGCGCTCGGGCAACGGCATGGCAACCCGCCTGGTCGAAGGAGGCTTCGGCATCACGCGCCGCGAGTGGGGAATGATTGCCACGCTGGCGCAGGAGGGCGAGATGACTTCGTCGACGCTGGCCACGCACCTGCACCTGGACCGCGTGCGCACTTCGCGCGGACTGCGCAGCCTGGTCGACAAGAAGCTGGTGGTGCGGCGACAGGACGCTCAGGACCGCCGCGAAGTGCACGTGCGGCTGAGCGCTTCGGGCCAGCAGTTGTTCGGCAGGCTGTTCCCCCGGATCGCGGGGCTGAACACCGAATTGCTCGAAGGCATCGAGCCTGCGGATCTCGATGTCTTTCTTCGCTGCCTGCAGCACCTGGAACAACGCGGAGAGCAGTTGCTCGTGCAGGGCGTCGTCATGGAGAAGGCGGACCGGCGCTCGGGGGGCACGCGGCACCGGTGGCCGGAGCGCGGAGGCTGAGTCAGGCCTTCACGTCCAGCATGCTGCCGATCGAAGTGCCGCCAGCGCCACCGGCACTGACACGCTGCGATGTGCTGCCACTGCTGCTGTCGCTCTCGTCCATCGAAGCCATCGCGCTCTTTTGAACGCTGGCCGTGCGCAGCGCATTCATCTGCTGCTGCAGCATGGCAAGCCGGGCCGCCAGCGCGTCGAGCTGCAGCCGGATCGCATCGCGTGCATCGCCCTCGGGTGTGCCGAGCAGCTGACCCTGCGTTTCCGCGATCTGCTTCTGAGTCGTCGTGATCTGGCGCTGGATCTTCGCGATTTCGGCGTTGACGTCGCCTCCGCTTCTGGCGCTGCCGGTCGCACTGATGGCATTCAGCATCTGGGTCCTCTGTTGTGTCCTCAAGAGGGTTATCGGCAGCCGAGGCGAAAACTGAAGGGCCTTGCATGACCGCGATCGCGAACTAGACTGAACATGAGGGCACCCGCGGTGCCGGGGGCCAAGGAGCCTGCCATGTACAAGCGTGTTCTTGTCGCAACCGACGGCTCCGCGCTGTCGGAGCAAGCAGTCAACGCCGCCGTCGACCTGGCCCTGTTGACCAACGCGGAACTGGTGAGCGTCACCGTCGCGCACATCGAGCCAGTCGGCTACTTCGAAGGCTCGATGATGCTGAGCCAGCGGGACATCCAGGCCACTCAGGAGCATACGGACCGCGCCGCGCAGCAACTGGTCGACAAGGTCGTGGCCACTGCGGGCGCCAAGGGCGTTCGCAACCCGCAGGCCATCGTCATGAAGTCGAACCAGGTGGCCGAGGCCATCATCACGACCGCAAAGAACCAGCAGTGCGACCTGATCGTGATGGCCTCGCACGGACGGCGCAGCCTGGCGCGCCTGCTGATGGGCAGCGAGACGCTGCATGTGCTGACGCACTCGCACATTCCGGTGCTGGTGCTGCGCTAACGCGACGGCGCAACCTTTCGCAGGCACTCCATCAGGAGCTGACTGGCGGGCGTCTGCGAACGCCCCCGCAGCGTGATGATGCCCACCGGCGGAAGCTCGATCGGCACGTTGATCTTCAGGATGCACAGCTGCCCCTGCTTCGCAAAGTGCCGGGCGACGCTTCGCGCGAGGAACCCCACGGCCGGCCGCTCATGCATGACGGACAACGTGACGAGAAACGAAGCGGTCTCGACGATGTCCGCCGGCGGCACGAGGCGGTGCTTGTAGAACATCTGGGCCAGCTTCGAGCGTGACGAAGCCCACGGCGGGGGCACCACCCAGGGCAGTTCGGCGAGCATCTTCCAGCTCGGCCTGGCAGCCTGCGCCAACGGATGCCCGGGGCTCACCACGATGCACATCGGCTCTGTGTAGAGGGCCTCGGTCTCCAGGTCCGGCGAGGCATAGCCGGGCTCCAGCCGGCCGACGATCAGGTCGAGTTCGCCCACGCGCAGGCGGGGGAGCAGCCGTGTGAGGTCGCCCTCTTCCACCATCACGGTGGTCAGTGCCGACTGCTTCTTGAGCTGCTGGATGGCCTTGACGAGCAGGCTCGGCGTGGCCACCACCATCGCGCCCACGCTGGTGCGGCCGGCACCGCCGCTGGCCACGGCGTCGATCTCGTCGCGCGTGCGCTGGTAGTCGGCCAGCACCGAGCGCGCAAAGCGCACCACCGTGACGCCGAAGGGCGTGGGCTCGGTGCCGCGCGTGGAGCGCGTGAACAGTTTCAGATCGAACATGCGCTCGATCTCTGCCAGCATCTTCGAAACGGCCGGCTGCGTGATCGAAAGAAACTCCGAAACCCGCCCGAGGTGGCGGAACTCATCCAACGCCACCAGCAGTTGCAGATGACGCAGCTTGAGGTTGGAACGAAGAACGCGGTCGATCTGGCTCATGGGGTCGCAGGGGTTTTGAGCGGGCTTTCTTCTTCATAACCTGGAGCTCATGAAGAGAGTCCGCTATTTCATTGGATGGCAATGATTGTCTCCGGAAGAATCCGCTGTGCTTGCCGAACAACGATTTCTGGAGACAACGATGAAAACCCCTCGCAACATGGCGCGGCGTCAGCTCGTGCTGGGCGGTCTTGGCGCCGCCGCGCTCGCCACCGCCCCCGCTCGCGCGCTGGCCGCCGACTACCCCGAACGCCCCCTCACATTCATCTGCCCGTGGCCCGCGGGCGGCACGGCCGACCGGTCGATGCGCATCATCTGCCAGATCGCCGCACGCGAACTCGGGCAGCCCATTGCGCTGGAAAACCGCGCAGGTGCCTCGGGAATGATCGGCACCAAGGCCCTGGCCTCGGCGCGGCCAGACGGCTACACCATCGGCCAGATACCGATCTCGGTCACGCGCTTCTCCCAGATCGGCACCGTGCAACTCGATCCGCTGAAAGACCTCACCTACCTCGCGCGCACTTCAGGCCAGACCTTCGGCATTGCCGTGCCGGCGCGCTCACCATTCAAGTCGCTGCGCGACGCGGTGGCGCAGGCCAAGGCCCACCCCGGCACCATCACCTATGCGCATGCCGGCATCGGCGGCGCCACGCACGTGGGCATGGAACAGTTCGCGCAGGCCGCCGGCGTGAAGTTCAACGCCATCGCCTACAAGGGCGGTTCGGCCGCGCTGCAGGACGTGCTGGGCGAACAGGTCGACATGCTGGCCGACAGCAGCTCGTGGGCGCCGCACGTCGAAAGCGGCAAGCTGCGCCTGCTCGCCACCTGGGGCGAGGCGCGCACGCCGCGCTTCAAGGACACGCCCACGCTCAAGGAACTCGGCTTCGACGTGGTGGTGGAAGCGCCCAACGGTATCGGTGCGCCCAAAGGCCTGCCGCCCGCAGTCGAGAAGCGGCTGCGCGATGCGTTCCGCACAGCCGTCAACAGCGAAGAATTCCGCAAGGTGGCGGAAAGCATCGATGCGCCCGTCATGTACCAGGACGGCCCCGACTACCAGAAGTACGTGCAGACCGTGTACCGGCAAGAGACCGACCTGATCCGCAAGCTCAACCTCAAGGAGCTGATGGAAAAGGGCTGATGAAGCCTTCGCCCACCGGCATCCGAACCTGCTCGAAGCAACCCCACGCCACGCCATGAACGACAGCCCCCTGCTTCGCCTGCACCCGAACGACAACGTGCTGGTCGCCAAGAGCGCCATTGCCCTGGGCGAGACCATCGCCGAATTCGGCGTGCGCGCCAGGGCGCAGATTCCCGCCGGCCACAAGATCGCGTCGCGCGCCATTGCGGCCGGCGAGGAAGTGAAGAAGTACGACACGGTGATCGGGGTGGCTTCGCGCGACCTGCAGGCCGGCGACTACGTACACAGCCACAACCTCACGCTGGTCGACAGCTACCGCGATCCGGCCTTCTGCCAGGACGTGCGCCCGGTGGACTTCGTACCAGTTGCCGAGCGCGCGACCTTCATGGGCTTCGAGCGAGCCGGCGGCGGGGTCGGTACGCGCAACTTCATCGGCATCCTGTCGTCGGTGAACTGCTCGGCCACGGTCATCAAGCGCATTGCCGCGCACTTCACGTCCGAGCGCATGGCTGCCTTTCCCAACGTGGATGGCGTGGCCGCCTTCGCGCAGACCAGTGGCTGCGGCATGTCGTCGCCGAGCGAGCATTTCGACGTGCTGCGCCGCACACTGGCGGGCTATGCGCGACACCCGAACCTGGCCGGCGTGCTGATCGTGGGCCTGGGCTGCGAGCGCAACCAGGTCGATGCGCTGGTCGATTCGCAAGGGCTCGAAGCGGGCCGACTGATGCGCACGCTGGTGATGCAGGAGGTGGGCGGCACGCGCCAGACCATCGAGGCCGGCATCCGCGCCATCGAAGAAATGCTGCCCGAGGCCAACGCCGCGCGGCGCACGCGCGTGGGCGCGCACCACCTGAAGATCGGGCTCGAATGCGGCGGCTCCGATGGCTTCTCGGCCATCACCGCCAACCCGGCTCTGGGCGCGGCGATGGACGTGCTGGTGCGCCACGGTGGCACGGCCATCCTGTCGGAGACGCCCGAGATCCACGGCGTGGAATTCATGCTCACGCGCCGCGCCGCAACGCCGGAGGTCGGGCAGAAGCTGCTCGACCGGCTCGCATGGTGGGAGCGCTACGCGGCTGGCCAGAACGCGCAATTCAACGGCGTGGTGGGCCACGGCAACCAGGCCGGCGGCTTGGCCAACATCTTCGAGAAATCGCTGGGCTCCGCGATGAAGGGCGGCACCACGCCGCTGCGCGCGGTGTACGAATACGCCGAGCCCATCGACGAGCCCGGCTTCGTCTTCATGGACTCGCCGGGCTACGACCCGGTGGCCGCAACGGGGCAGATCGCCAGCGGCGCGCAGCTGATCTGCTTCACCACCGGACGCGGCTCGATGTTCGGCAGCAAGCCCGCGCCGACGATCAAGCTCGCGAGCAACACGCCGATGTTCCGCCGCCTCGAGGAAGACATGGACATCAACTGCGGCGTGGTGATCGATGGCGAACTCTCCGTGCCCGAACTGGGCCAGCAGATCTTCGAGCAGATCCTGCGCCACGCTTCGGGCGAGCCGACCAAGAGCGAGACGCTGGGCCTGGGCGACCACGAGTTCGTGCCGTGGCACCTGGGCATCGTGAGCTGACTGCCTTCTTTCCTCCTTTCTTCTTCTCTCCATGCCCCTGACCCTCTCGCGCCCCAACCTGCAACGCACGGCCAACTTCATCGCCGGCGAATGGTTGCGCTCCGCTTCCGGCCGCACGCTCGATGTGACCGACCCGGCCACCGGCGCCCTCATCGCGCAGGTGCCCGACTCCAATGCAATCGACTCGCGCGCGGCCGTCGATGCCGCGCATGCCGCCTTCCCCGCCTGGCGCAAGACGCCCGCCAAGCAGCGCGCGCAAATCCTCAAGCGCTGGAACGACCTTGTGATGTCGCATCAGGAAGACCTGGGGCGGCTCATCTCGCGCGAGCAAGGAAAGCCGCTGGCCGAGGGCCACGGCGAAGTTGCCTATGCGGCCAGCTACATCGAATGGTTTGCCGAAGAAGCCACGCGCGCCAACGGCGACGTCATTCCGGCGCCCGTGCCGGGCCGGCGCATGTTCGCGCTGCGCGAACCGGTCGGCGTGGTCGCGGCGATCACGCCGTGGAATTTTCCGGCCGCGATGATCGCGCGCAAGATCGCTCCGGCGCTTGCCGCGGGCTGCACCGTGGTGTGCAAGCCGGCCGAGGACACGCCGCTGACTTCGCTGGCCCTCGTGGCGCTGGCCGCCGAAGCCGGCGTGCCGCCGGGCGTGCTGAACATCGTGACGGCATCGCGCGAGCACACGCCCGAGGTGGTCGATGCCTGGCTCGACGATGCGCGCGTGCGCAAGATCACCTTCACTGGCTCCACGCCGGTGGGCAAGCACCTCGCACGCCGTTCGGCCGACACGCTCAAGAAGCTTTCGCTCGAACTCGGCGGCAATGCGCCGTTCATCGTGTTCGAAGATGCAGACATCGAAGCCGCGGTGGAAGGCCTGATGGCCGCCAAGTTCCGCAACGGCGGCCAGACCTGCGTGTGCCCCAACCGGGTCTTCGTGCACGAGGCAGTGCACGAGCGTTTTGCCGAACTGCTGGTTGCACGCGTGGCGGCGCTGCGCGTTGGCCCGGCCAGCGATGCGGCCTCGCAGATCGGGCCGATGATCAACGCACGCGCGGTCGAGAAGATCGAGCGCCACGTGCAGGACGCTGTGGCGCGCGGCGCGCGCGTGCTCACCGGCGGCACGCGGCTGCCCGAACTCGGCGCGAACTACTTCGCGCCAACCGTGCTCGCCGATGCCGACGCCACCATGGCCTGCGCCTGCGAAGAGACCTTCGGCCCGGTCGCGCCCCTGACGCGCTTCTCGAGCGAGGCCGAGGTGATCGCGCAGGCGAACGACACGCCCTTCGGCCTGGCCGCGTATTTCTATTCACGCGATGTGCGCCGCATCTGGCGCGTGGCCGATGCGCTGGAGACCGGCATCGTCGGCATCAACGAAGGTGCCCTGGCAGCCGAGGCTGCGCCCTTCGGTGGCGTGAAGGACTCGGGCTACGGCCGCGAGGGTTCGGTCCACGGGCTGGACGACTACCTGCACACCAAGTACGCGTGCCAGGGGCAGCTGGACTGACGGCCGGCGCCAATTCATCACCACTCTTCGACAGATCCCACATGCCCGCTCACAACCCCTTCAAGGCGGCCCTGGCCGCAAACCAGTCGCAGGTCGGCCTCTGGCTTTCGATGGCCGATCCATACATGGCCGAGGTCAGCGCAACCGCCGGCTTCGACTGGCTGCTGATCGACGGCGAACACGCCCCCAACGACCTGCGCTCGACGCTCGCCGCGTTACAGGCGGTGGCGCCGCATCGGGCCCAGCCCGTGGTGCGCGCCGTGCAGGGCGACACCGCGCTCATCAAGCAGCTGCTCGACATCGGAGCGAAGAACCTGCTGGTGCCGATGGTCGACACCGCCGAGCAGGCGCGTGCGCTGGTATCGGCCACGCGCTATCCGCCGCGCGGCATTCGCGGCGTGGGCAGCGCGGTCGGACGCGCGTCGCAGTGGAGTGCGCGCACCGACTACCTCGATGCGGCCGACGACGAAGTCTGCCTGCTGGTGCAGGCTGAGACGGTGCAGGCGCTGGGCAACCTCGCGTCGATCTGCGAGGTCGATGGCGTGCACGGCGTGTTCATCGGCCCCGCAGATCTCGCAGCCTCGATGGGCCATCGCGGCCGGCCCGGCCACCCCGAGGTGCAGGCGGCCATCGAAGGTGCGATGCGGACCATCGTGGCCTCCGGCAAGGCCGCGGGCACGCTGACTTCAGATCCGAAGCTGGCGCGCCGCTATCTCGAACTCGGCTGCACCTTCGTCGCCGTTGGCGTCGACGTGCTGCTGTACGCGGGCGCTGCGCGCAAGCTGGCGGCCGACTTCCTCGGCGCGCCGGTTGCCACCCCCGTGCCGCCTGAATCGCGCGGGGCGTACTGAGCCGCGGCGCATCGGCAGAACGACAAGTACTGCCGTCGCCGCAACAAGAATATGCGCCCGGTCAGCGCGCCTCTACCGCAGTTCATCCAGACGCAACACGTAGCGATGCGACCCGAGGTTGCGCAGTTGCGGCGAACGGTGCACCAACCCTCGATCACTGCCTTGCGTATCCACGCCACGGCCCTGAAGGAGCGCAACGGCCTGAAGCGGCATGCGCTCGAAGGGCCCAGTAAAGCCCTTAGGCATCCGCAGTGCCGTGTCTGCGTGCGGAGATGCCACCCACTCCGTGCCCAGGCCGCTGTAGCTGCACAGCAGATGCAGTCCGGCATGGTCAAGGTGCCAGTTCTCATCGATGCCGCAGCCGCGAACCTGCAGCGTAAGGCTCATCCGGGGGCTTCCGGTTATCAGCGCAAAGCGTGTGGCGAGCATGTCGATGTCTGCCAGCAAAGCGTCTCGCCCGGGCCCACGCGGCGTGCGCGAGGTCTTGCACGCTGCGTGCAGCGCAGCCGCTACATCGGCCGCACGCAATTGCAGTTGCGCCGTGGGATGCCTGGCCGGAGGCAAGGCGTCCAGCCATGCAGCAATCGGAGCCTGCGGTTCGCGCCGCCACAGTGCCAGGTCGATGCCCGGTTCCAGGATGCGTTCGAGCACGTCGATGTCCTGGCCGAGCAGGATCTCCGGCGGTTGCCGCAAGAGCGCCGGCCGACTCAGGCAATCGCGGACAAAGGTCTTGCCGTAGCCGGCCGCCGCATCCGCGACCGCGCTCTCCAGGTCAGCCACCATTGGCCAGACCACAACGCCGGAGATGCTCGCGCCAGCTTGTGAGGTGGCCGATCTCGCCATCGGGCGCGCATTCGAGCAGACAGTGCACCACGGAGGCATAGCTCTCCAGGGGCAGACGAATCATGAGGCGGGCGCGCGGAGCGCCATTTGCACACGTTGCATTCACGCGCGTCAGGGGCTCGCAGCGCAGCACGCCGGCCCCCTTGCATGCGGCGATGCCGCGCCGCACGCGGCACGCGTCGACCGACGGCACCGTGACATCGAGCACCTTGAAAACCGTCTCGCTCTTGGCACGCACAGTGCCTGCGTATTCCCGATAAGCGGCGTAAGCCATGAAACTCCTGCAATGGAAAAGAACACGGCTTCAGTATCGGCAGGCGCGTGTGAAAACGGTGTAAACAATGCACCCTGCGGTGGAAATGCCGCGTAAATATGCTGGCTTCAGCGCTGGCCCGATCTGGAACTGGCCGTGGACGAGCAAGAGATTTCCCAGCAACCCGGGCAGCCCTCTTGCGGAACAACGCTCAACCAACGCGCTCCGCAATGACCGCAGGAAGCCAGGAGAACTTCGGCGCCGTCATGGCTTCCCAGGCTCTCCTGCACGGGGCTGAGCATGGGCGTGCCGCAGCAGGACCAATGCAGGCTCATGTCAGGCAAGGCACGAGCCGCCCGAACCCACGCCGCAGCGCGAGACCAGAGCGTTGCTCCTGGAAGCATGGTGTGCACGAAGGCGAGCCGCGGCCCGCCTGTCGCCTTGAGGATCAGAGCGTCTTCGTCAGCGTGAGGATGAAGCGCGCCTTGTTCGGCGAGTAGGTCGTCTGGCCGAAGGTGCCGAAGCCCAGGTCGACGCCCGGGTTGGCCACCGCGAGGTACGAGCTCTTCTTGTTGGCGCCCTGCACCGAGCCGGTCAGCGACAGGCCGTTGCCGAAGTCGTAGCTCGCGCCGACGTTGTAGTCGACATAGCTCTTGTAGCCCAGGCTGCGGATGTCGCTGGACATGTTCGTGTAGCCCACGGCTGCCTTCAGCGTGACCTTGGGCACGATTTCCTTGCTGTACGACAGGTTCAGGTAGCCGGTGTTGGTGCCCTTCAGGCCCGAGCCGGCCTTGTTGCCCGCGTAGCCGAAGTAGTCCTTCGACACAGTGTGCGAATACTTGGCGGTGAACGAGCCGAGGGTTTCGTTGGCGTAGGTGCCCGCAACGTACAGCTCGGTGGTGTTGCCCGCGGAGTTGCCCGGGTAGATGTAGCTGAGTGCGCCCACGTCCATGTCCAGCGGGCCGGCCTTGAACTTGTAGCCGCCGTACACGTCCATCTCGATGCTGTTGCCCGTGAGCCAGTTGACGCTGGAGTTCCAGTTGCCCACGTAGAAGCCGCTGTCGCCGAAGGCGTAGTCCAGGCCGCCCTGGATGGCGGGCTTGAAGCCCTTGGTCTTGGCGTAGCCGCTCTTTCCGATCATGTCCTGGTCCTGGCCACGGAACTTGTAGTTCGTGGTGATGGACACGTTGCCCGTGAGATTCGGGGCAGGAGCGGCTGCCGGTGCTGCTGCGGCATCCGTCGTTGCTGTCTGCGCCAGGGCTGCGCCCGAAGCTGCGAACGCGGCGATCAACACGAGCGCATGCTTGACTGCGATGGTGGAAGCGGCCCTGCTGGGGATTTTTTTCATGAGGCAAAAGTTAGAGAAACGGAAGCGCATAGCCTAGAAGCCACCTCATAAAAGCCTTGTAAAAAGTAGCGCCGTGCGCATAAAGATTTCATCGCGGCTTCATGCTCCGGCGCTGCCGGACCTGGTCAGACGGACAGCCTGTAGCCCACCGCCGTCTCGGTCAGCAGATGGCGCGGCTGCGCAGGGTCGGCTTCCAGTTTCTGGCGCAGATGCCCCATGTAGATGCGCAGATAGTGGTTCTGCTCCGTCTGCGCCGGCCCCCACACGGTGATCAGCAACTGGCGTTGCGTCAGTACGCGCCCCACGTTGGCAATCAACACCGACAGGAGGCGATATTCCGTTGGTGTGAGGTGCACTTCGACACCGGCGCGTCGCACCACCCGGGCAACGTGGTCGACCTCCACCTCGCCGAAGCGGAAGACGGCTTCGGCCTCCTCCGCACCGCTGATCGGGCGCGGCCGGCGCAGCGTGGCCCGCACACGCGCCAGCAACTCGCCGGCACCAAAGGGCTTGGTCAGATAGTCGTCGGCGCCGGCATCCAGCGCGGTGATCTTGTCGGCCTCGCTGGTGCGCGCCGACAGCACGATGATCGGCACGGCGGACCAGCGACGAACGTCGAGGATGAGCGATACGCCGTCGCCGTCCGGCAGCCCGAGGTCCAGAACAAGCAGGTCGGGCCTGCGGGTTCCTGCGGCCGTCAGGCCTTCGCGCAGCGTGCCGGCCTCGTGCACCTGCCAGCCTTCGGTTTCGAGAGCACCGCGCACGAACCGCCGGATCTGCGGCTCGTCTTCAATGACAACGGCTGTGTGAGAGGACATGTTCTTCAGAGTTGGGCTTCCATGGATACCGGCGGGGCCCGCCGCGGCAATGTCACGACGAACTCGGCGCCACCGTCCTGCGCGTTCGAGGCAGTCACGTCTCCGCCGTGCGCATTGACCACGGCCTTGCAGATGGCAAGGCCCAGGCCGACGCCAGGCGTGGCCGATTCCGCCTGGCCACGCGTGAACTTGTCGAACAGCGTCTGCTCGTGGCCCTTTACGACGGCGGGCAGGCCGGGCCCGTGGTCGCGCACCGTGAGCACCAGGGCGTCACTGGTGACAGCGCCGCTCACCACGATCGGCGGCGCGCCATATTTCGCGGCGTTCTCCAGCAGGTTGACGAGCACGCGCTCGATGAGCACGGCATCGAACTCGACGAGCGGCAGATCGACCGGAAGCACCGTCTGCACGTGCACGCCGCCCAACGCCGGTTCGGCCGCCCGGATCGCCGACCCGAGGACTTCTTCGACCGACTGCCAGTCGCGCCGCAAATTCACCGCGCCGCCGGTAATTCCGCTTTCGAGGCGCGCCATGTCCAGCAGATTGCTGACCAGCGCGTGGAGCTGGTGTGCCTGCGAGACGATCGCGCGAGCGGCCTCCACATGCTCGCCAGATGGCAGGCTCTGCAGCGATTCGGCCAGTGCGATCAGCGCGGTGAGCGGAGTGCGTACGTCGTGCGAAATCGCTCCGAGCAAGGCGTTGCGCAGGCGCTCCGATTCCATTTCGACCACCGCCTGCTGGGCCACCTCGACGTAGTGCACGCGCTCCAGCGCGATGGCGATCTGCCGCGCCAGCGTCTCGAGCTGCTGCGCCTGCTCGGGAATCAGCAGCCATCGAGGCTGCGCCGGCGACAGCGCGAGCACGCCGCGAATGCGCATCGGCGCCTGCAGCGGCACGTAGTGCCAGGGCTGCGCCGCCAGCGTGGCGGTTGCGAGTCCGGCCGGCTGGCCCTGGCGAAACGACCAATCGGCGACGGAGGCGTCGAATCCCTTGGGCGCCTGCGACGGCATCACGAGGCGGTCGTTCGCGTCCGTCACCAGCACCAGCGCGCGGCCGCCGAAATGGCCCTCGACCGCCGCCGTTCCGAGCTCGACGACCTGCGTGCTCTCGAGCGCAGCCGACAACTCGCGCGTCAGTTCGAACAGCGATTGCGCCCGCCGCTCGCGGCTTGCCGAAACGCCGGCCGCGAAGCGCAGCCCGGCGGTCAGTTGCCCCACCAGCAGGCCAACGCCGAGCATGACGACGAAGGTCAGGACGTACTGCACATCGCTGACGCTGAAGGACAGCCGCGGCGGCACGAAGAAATAGTCGAATGCCGCAACGTTGAGCAACGCGGCGAAAGCCGCCGGTCCACGCCCGAAGCGCAGCGCCGAACCGACCACACCGAGCAGGAACAGCATCACGATGTTGGTCAGCTCCAGCACATTCGACAGCGGCATGGCAACCAGCGTCATGCCCACGCTGATCGCCGCGGTAAAGGCATAGCCGGGCCATCGCGCCCTTGGCCGGTCTGTGTCTTCCACGTTGTCGTCGGCAAGCCGGCCGGGACGCCCATGCGCGATTCGCCGGGAGCTTTCGGCTCGCGCGACCTCGACGATGTCGAGGCCCGGAGCGTGGCGGGCGAGCTCACGCGTCAGCACGGCCGAAGGCCACCACCGCAACCAGCCTTCGGCCGGTTCGGCACGCCCCACGACCAGCGTTGCGCAGTTGAGCCGCTGGGCTTGTCCGGCAAGTTCCGCCGCAACGTCGACGCCAGTCAGCACCGCAGTCACGGCGCCCAGTTCTTCCGCCAGCTTGAGCACCGCGAGGATGCCATCGCGCTCCTCCGCAGCAAGCCGCTGCAGCCGCGGCGTTTCGACATACGCCGCATGCCAGCGCACATTCAGTTGACCCGCGAGACGCGCCGCCGTGCGCACCGTCTGCGCCGCGCCTTCATGCGGGCCGACGCAGGCGAGGATCGCACCCGATGTGTTCCAGGCCTGCAGCTCGCGGCCCTGCCCGTTGCCGCCGGCACCCGATTGCTCCACGCGCCAGCCGCGCACGTCGTCTTCCACATGCTCGGCGGTGCGGCGCAGCGCGATCTCGCGCAATGCGATCAGGTTGCCCTTGCGAAAGAAGTTCTGCGCAGCGCGTTCGGCCTGCTGCGGCAGATAGACCTTGCCGGCCGCGAGCCGCGCCGTCAGCTCGTCGGGCGTGACGTCGACCAGCACCACCTCGTCGGCCTCGTCGAGCACGGTGTCGGGCACGGTCTCGTGCACGCGCACGCCGGTGATGGCGCCCACTGTGCCGTTGAGGCTTTCAAGGTGCTGCACGTTGAGCGCAGACCACACCTCGATGCCTGCGGCCAGCAGCTCCTGCACGTCTTGCCAGCGCTTGGCGTGGCGCGAGCCGGGGGCGTTGGTGTGGGCCAGTTCGTCGACCAGCAGCACGGCGGGCTTGCGGGCGAGCGCGGCGTCGAGATCGAATTCGGCGAGGGTGCGACCGCGGTAATCCAGCTCGCGCAGCGGCAGTGTGTCGAGCCCCGTGAGCAGCGCAGCGGTCTCGCTGCGGCCATGGGTTTCGATCACGCCAATCAGCACGTCGCGCCCTGTGGCGTGCTCGCGCTGCGCGGCGCTCAACATCGCCCAGGTCTTGCCGACACCGGCGCTGGCGCCGAAGTAGATGCGCAGCTTGCCGCGCAATGCGCGCGCTTCGTCGTTTCGCAGTTGGGCCAGCAGGGCGTCGGGGTCCGGGCGAGTGGCATCTTGCATGAACAAGGCCTGCTAGCGTTGCTTGGGGTCCTTGCGCCTGGCTCCACGCTTATGCCGGCGTGCAGTACGGGACACGATGAACCACGCGAACCCCAGAGGAATGAACAGCGCCGCCATCGCGCAGAGGACGTGGAACAGGTCAGTCACCATGGTGCAGCTCGGGCTATCCGATCGCCCATTACTTCACCTTGTCGAGGGCAATGTTGAGCGACAGCACGTTGACGCGCGACTCGCCCAGCAAGCCGAACAGCGGAGCCTGGGTGTTGCTTGCAATCAGCGCGTTGACCTGCTCGATCGGCACGCCACGCACGCGCGCCACGCGCGCGGCCTGGTATTGCGCGGCGGCGGGGCTGATGTCGGGGTCGAGCCCGCTGGCCGAAGCCGTGACGAGGTCGACCGGCACCGGCGCGGTGTTGCCCGGATCGGCCGCGCGCAGCGCCTCGACGCGCGCCTTCACCGCATCGGTCAGCGCTGGGTTGAGCGGGCCCTGGTTGGAGCCGCCCGAGGCGGTTGCGTTGTAGGGCTGCGGCGCGGTGGCTGACGGGCGGCCCCAGAAGTGCTTCGGGTCGCTGAAGTTCTGGCCGATGAGCCTGGAGCCCACGGTCGTGCCGTCGAGCACGATCAGGCTGCCCGCCGCCTGCGACGGAAACACCGCCTTCGCGGCGCCGGTGACGGCCATCGGATAGATCAGGCCGGTGAGTGCGCTCAGCAGTGCAAAGACCACGAGCACGGGGCGAACGATATTGCCGTTGTTGTTCATGATTGGGAACTCCTCAGACGAGATGGACGGCTACAAGAAGCCAGTCGATCAACTTGATGCCGATGAAGGGGACGACCAGTCCGCCCAGGCCATAGATGGCAAGGTTGCGGCGCAGCAGCGCGGCGGCACCGACGGGCCGGTAGCGCACGCCCTTCAATGCCAGCGGAATCAGGAACACGATGACCAGCGCGTTGAAGATCACCGCGCTCAGGATGGCCGACGACGGGCTCGCGAGCCGCATCACGTTGAGCGCACCCAGCTGCGGATACGTCGACACGAAGATCGCCGGAATGATGGCGAAGTACTTCGCCACGTCGTTCGCAATCGAGAAGGTGGTGAGCGAGCCGCGCGTCATCAGCAGCGCCTTGCCGGTTTCCACCACTTCGAGCAGCTTGGTCGGGTTGGAGTCGAGGTCGACCATGTTGCCGGCCTCCTTCGCAGCCTGCGTGCCGCTGCCCATGGCCACGGCCACGTCGGCCTGCGCGAGCGCGGGGGCGTCGTTGGTGCCGTCGCCGGTCATGGCCACCAGGCGACCTTCGGCCTGGTACTGGCGGATGAGCGCGAGCTTGTCTTCGGGGGTGGCTTCGGCCAGGAAGTCATCGACGCCGGCTTCGGCCGCGATGGCCGCTGCCGTGAGCTTGTTGTCGCCGGTGATCATCACCGTCTTGATGCCCATGCGGCGCAGCTCGGCAAAGCGCTCCTTGATGTCGGTCTTGACGATGTCCTTGAGCTCGACCACGCCGAGCACGCGGTTGCCTTCGGCCACGGCCAGCGGCGTGCTGCCGCGGCGGGCCGCTTCTTCGGCCGCGCGCAGCACCTCGGGCGCCATGCTGCCGCCGAGCGCCTCGACGTGGCGCCGCACCGCGTCGACCGCGCCCTTGCGCAGCTGGACGGCGTCGGTGTCGAGGCTGTTCGGCGCGGCGGGCAGGTCGACGCCGCTCATGCGGGTCTGCGCGGTGAAGGGCACGAAATGAGCGCCCTCGGCCGGCGTTGCCGGGTCGAGGCCGTCGCGGCGGGCCAGCTCGACGATGCTGCGGCCTTCGGGCGTTTCATCGGCCAGCGATGCGAGCATCGCAGAGCGGGCCAGGCGGGCCTTCGGAATGCCGGGTGCGGGCAGGAACGAAGTGGCCTGGCGGTTGCCGTGCGTGATGGTGCCGGTCTTGTCGAGCAGCAGCACGTCGACGTCGCCGGCGGCTTCCACCGCGCGGCCCGAGGTGGCGATCACGTTGGCCTGCATCATGCGGCTCATGCCGGCCACGCCGATGGCCGACAGCAGGCCGCCGATGGTGGTCGGGATCAGGCACACCAGCAGCGCGACCAGCGCGGTGAGCGACACCACGGTTCCCGCATTGGATGCACCGACGCTGAATATCGAGAACGGAAGCAGCGTGGCGGTGACGATCAGGAACACCAGCGTGAGCGCAACCAGCAGGATGGTGAGCGCGATTTCGTTGGGCGTCTTCTGGCGCTTGGCGGCTTCGACCATGCTGATCATGCGGTCGAGAAACGACTCGCCCGGGTTCACCGAGACGCGCACCACCAGCCAGTCGGACAGCACGCGGGTGCCACCAGTCACAGCCGAGAAGTCGCCGCCCGATTCGCGCACCACTGGCGCCGATTCGCCGGTGATGGCGCTTTCGTCGACCGAGGCCACGCCTTCGATCACTTCGCCATCGAGCGGAATGACGTCGCCGGTCTCGACCAGCACGACGTCGCCCTTGCGCAAGTTGAGCGCCTGTTCCGGCAAGAACGCCGCGCCGTGGAAAGGCTCCTTGAGCTTCTTGGCCCAGGTGTCCTTGCGCAGGCCGCGCAGCGAGGCGGCCTGCGCCTTGCTGCGGCCTTCGGCCAGTGCCTCGGCGAAGTTGGCGAACAGCACGGTGAACCACAGCCAGATGGTCACGGCCAGCACGAAGGCGGGCTTCATGCCGGTGTCGCCCGGGAAGCTCATCGCATGCACCCAGAGCAGCGTCGTCAGGATGCTGCCGATGTAGACGATGAACATCACCGGGTTGCGCCACTGCACCCGCGGGCTCAGCTTGGCGACGGAGGCCCAGAGGGCGGGCCGCAGAAGCGCTGCATCGAACAGCGAAAGGGAAGTATTGGTCTTTGTAGTCATGGTCCGGGCCTCACTTCGCCCACAGCATCAGGTGCTCGACGACCGGTCCCAGCGCGAGCGCCGGCACGTAGTTGAGCAAGCCCACCAGCAGCACGGTGCCGATCAGCAGCGTCACGAACAGCGGCCCATGCGTAGGCATGGTGCCGGCCGTGACCGGAAGGCGCTTCTTGGCGGCGAGCGCGCCGGCAATGGCGAGCACCGGCACGATCACGCCGAAGCGGCCGAACCACATGACGACCGCCAGCAGCGCGTTGTAGAACGGCGTGTTGGCCGACAGGCCCGCGAAGGCGCTGCCGTTGTTGTTGCCGGCCGAGGTCAGCGCGTACAGGATTTCCGAGAAGCCATGCGCGCCGGGGTTGGCGATGCCGGCCTTGCCCGCATCCGCGATCACGGCAGCGGCCGTGCCGGCCAGCACCAGGATCGGCGTCACCAGGATGGCGACCGAGGTGAGCTTCATCTCATAGACCTCGATCTTCTTGCCGAGGTACTCGGGCGTGCGGCCGATCATCAGGCCGGCGATGAACACCGCCAGGATCGCGAAGATCAGCATGCTGTAGAGCCCGGTGCCCACGCCGCCGAACACCACCTCGCCGAGCTGCATCAGCACCATGGGCACCATGCCGCCGAGCGGAGTGAGCGAGTCGTGCATGGCGTTCACCGCGCCGCACGAGGCGGCCGTGGTGATGGCGGCGAAGAGGGCCGAGGCGTCGATGCCGAAGCGCACTTCCTTGCCTTCCATGTTGCCGCCGCTTTGCAGCACGCTCGACATCTGGTCGACGCCCAGCGGCGTCAGCAGCGGGTTGCCGGCCTGCTCGGCGGGGGTGAGCACGACCACGGCGATGACGAAGATCACCGTCATGGCCGCGAGCACGGCCCAGCCCTGGCGGATGTCGCCGACCACGCGGCCGAAGGTGAAGCACAGCGCCGCCGGGATCACGAAGATCGCGAGCATCTGCAGCAGGTTCGCAAGCGCCGTCGGGTTCTCGTACGGATGCGCCGAGTTGGCATTGAAGAAGCCGCCGCCGTTGGTGCCGAGCATCTTGATGGCTTCCTGCGAAGCGACCGGGCCCATGGCGAGCGTCTGCGTCTTGGTGGTGGCGTCTTCCATCACCGGCTGACCCTTGTCGTCTTTCAGCGGCTGGCCGTTGGCGTCGTTCTTCGGCTGCTGGAAGGCGGTGGTCTCGAGCGTGTCCACGGTCTTGTAGGCATCGAAGTTCTGGATCACGCCCTGGCCCGCGAGGAACATCGCGAGCACGAAGGAGATCGGCAGCAACAGCCAGGTCGTGATGCGCGTGACATCGACCCAGAAGTTGCCCACGAAGCCCTTGCCGTCGGTGCGGCGCGCCGCAAAGCCGCGCACCAGCACGAAGGCCACTGCAATGCCCGTGGCGGCGGAGAAGAAGTTCTGCACCGTGAGGCCGAGCATCTGCGTGAGATAGCTCATGGTCGATTCACCGGCATAGCCCTGCCAGTTGGTGTTGGAGACGAAGCTCACCGCGGTGTTGAAGGCCGAGTCGGGCGACACGGCCGTCATGCCCGCCGGGTTGAACGGCAGCCAGCCCTGCAGTCGCTGCAGGCCATAGACAGCCAGTGCACCGACCGCGTTGAACGCGAGCAGCGCAAAGGCGTAGGTGCGCCAGTGCATGGAGTTGTCGGGCGAGACCCCGGCAAGCTTGTAGAGCGGTGCTTCGACGCGTTGAGTCCAACGCGGCATATGGCCAGTGCACATCGCCGCCAGGAAACGTCCGAGCGGCCATGCGAGCAAAAGCAGCACGACGAGATAGAGGGCCAGAAGCCCCCAGGCCGAGCTACTCATGATCAGAACTCCTCGGCGCAGATGAGCGCAAAGACGAGGTAGGCGAACAGGATCACGGCGATAAGCCCGGCGAACCCGTAAAGGACTTCAAGTCCGATCATGGCCGTTCTCCCTTGGGCGTATCGAGCTTGTGCAGCCCGACTACCAGTTCGGCCACTACGACCCACATGACCGCAATGGCGGCAATCCACACGATGTCCATTCATCACTCCTGCAAACGAAACAAGTCAGTGAGTCTCTGCAGGCGCGCGTAAAAACAGGGATAAATCTTGGGAGCGGGCTGTAAAAAGAATATAAAAATCCGGAGAGCGCGGTATGCAAAGGAACGACGCATCGCTTTGAAACATGCGAAAGCACGTGCCCCTTGACGAAAAGCCGGTGCTAGACTGCGCCGCTCCAACCGGAACGCCCTGCTGCCGGGCCTGAAGGCAAGACAGATTGCCCAAGGGGCTGCCGGTAGGCCCAGGCGGCGGTTCGCCGCTGCGACAGCGCTCGAGAGACCCCACAAAGGACCCCGATGAACGCGATCAAAGAAGCACGCCAGATCATCACGGCCGACCCGAACGGCGAGGAGTCCCTGACTCTGGCCCGACTCGTGCTGGCCCTGGAATCCGAGGGCGACTTTCCTCTTGCCAGCCTCTACACGCTGAGCCTCGGCACCTTCAGTCTTGCGATGGAAATCCTGAAGGAGTGGCGGATCGACCGCTACTACGCGAGAAAAGGAAAGCTGCTGGATGTGTCCTATCAGGCGCAAGTCCTGGCAGCACACTGAAACACCACCGGAGGCCGCACCTTGGAACGCACCATGGTCCCGGCAAGCCAGCTGCGGGTCATCATCGACGAGGTTGAACCTCACGCGTTTTCCTGGACGCTCATGGAGCGCAAGGAGACGGACATCATCGATGTGCAGGTGGCGCGCTCTCCGAAGAACTTTCCCGAATTCGATCTTGCACTGGAAGATGGCTTTCTTGCGCTGAAGGAGTTGGCGCGCGAGCACAAGCGTTGACTGACGGCGCTGCCCGGTGCGTCGCACCAGGCAGCACCCGGATCCATTACTTGGCAGCGGCGACAGACACCTTGTTCGCGGCTTGCTTGATCAACGCAGCTACGGCCTTGGGATTCGAAACGTAGACGGCGTGGCTGCCGGGGACTTCCGTCACGGTGGCACCCGCGCGCTTGGACATGTTGCGCTGCGCAGGCGGCGGGATCATCTTGTCGTCCTTGGCCACGAGGTACCAGCTCGGCTTCGACTTCCATGCCGGTTCGCTGACCGCTCCGGCGAGGGCGGCAACACCCCACGGCACCTGCGAATTCGCCATGAAGGCGGCCGTTTCGCCCTTCACGTCCGCTGCGAAAGAGGCAGCGAACTTCGTCTTGTCGAGCATCAGGAAGCCGTCGACCGGCGCAAGGATCGGGGGCACCGGCGCGCCGGGCGGCGGGTTCTTGATCAGCGAGTCGACCGACTCGCCCTTGTCGGGAGCGAACGCAGCGATATAGACGAGGCTCGCCACTTTTTCGTCGTTGCCTGCCTCGGTGACGACGACACCGCCATACGAGTGGCCGACGAGAACGACCGGCCCCTTCTGCGCGGCGATTGCACGCTTCGTGACAGCGACATCGTCAGCCAGCGAGATGGTCGGGTTCTGGACGATGGTGACGTCGTACCCGTCCTTCGTGAGGATCTTGTAGACGCCTTCCCAGCCGGAGCCGTCGACGAAACCACCGTGCACCAGGACGATGCCGGGCTTTGCCGTCGTGGCGGCGGCAGCGCTGGCCGCACCCGTTGCGATGACTGCGGCGCCGAAAGCGGCGGTGAAGAGCTTTGCGATCTTGAGCATGGACATTTGCAACTCCTGAATGCGCGCGTCAGCGCGCTGCTGATTGAACAAGTGCGTTACGGGCGATGCCACCGAAAGCCGCACACGAACTCTCGTGGTGCCGTAAATTTATGGCTCAATAGTTTAAGTGTCAAGTATTTAGTAGCTAAGCTATTTTCCGCTCGTGAGGGTTGACGAAAGCCGCGTTGGAGGGGATGAAAGTGACGCACGAAATTACGGCCGTCGGCACCTTGCGGGCGCGGACGGCCGTACTCTCGTGCAGCAGCACGAGTCTCGGCTTATGCCTCGTAGTGGCTGAGGAACAGGTCTACCGCCGCATTGGCGATCTGCCGCTGCGCACGCGGCGCCAGCTTGGGCTGGCCCAGCGCGACCTGCGGCCAGAAGGCCACGCCCTTGACCAGGCTCTCCAGTTGCTGCGCGGCCAGTGAAGCGTCGCCTGCCTTCAGGCGGCCGTCCTTCTGAGCGGCGCGAATCCAGCCGAGCACCCCGCCTTCTTTCTGGCCCAGGCGATTCATCATCTCCTGCACGCGTTCGGGCGAATGGATGGCGGCCGCGATGGCCACGCGTGCGAGGTCGAGAAAGTTGTCGTCGGCCAGCAGGGACATTTTCTGCATCAGCAACGCCAGCAACTGCTCGCGCACCGGCGCATCGGCGCGATAGGGCAGCTCTTCCTGGCTCGCGGCGCTTTCCCACAGCACGCGCAGGATCTCGGCGAAGAGTTCGTCCTTGCTCGGAAAGTGGTTGTACAGCGTGCGCTTCGAAACCTCGGCGCGGGCGGCGATCTTGTCGACGCTCGTAGCCTCGAAGCCACTGGCGCGGAATTCGGCGATGGCGGCCTGGACGATCGCCTCGCGCTTGCGGTCGGTAAGACGTATAGCCTGGGTCATGGGGCGGATTTTACACCGCTGAGTTTACTTTTCCGGAATTCGCTGTACACTCCGAAAAATTACACCGCCTGGTGTACTTTTTATCCTCCCTCTTGATCGGAGTGCTCCGCATGACCAACCAGTCCCTCTGCCTTCGCCGTAACGAGCCCGTCGTTCGCGCCTCGTCGCCGCGACAGCTCGACGGCAAGTTCCGCAATGTCGTGCCACGCGAGGAGCCCGGTTTCGCCAAGACGCTCGCCATTGCCTGGCGAGTGCTGACACAGAAGCCCGACACCACGGTGCCGCGCGCGCCAATTCCGGTGCAGCCCCTCAGCGCGGCAGCACTGGCCTCCGCACCCGACGCAAGCCTGTTCCGTCTCGGGCATTCCACCCTGCTCCTGAAGCTTGCCGGCGAGTTCTGGCTCACCGACCCGGTGTTCTCCGAACGCGCATCGCCGTTCCAGTGGATGGGGCCGAAGCGCTTTCATGCACCGCCCATTGCCATCGACGATCTGCCGCCGATCAAGGGCGTGATCCTGTCGCACGACCACTACGACCATCTCGACCACGCAGCCATCATGAAGCTGGCGCCCAAGGTGGATGTGTTCATCACGCCCATCGGTGTGGGCGACCGTTTGATCGCCTGGGGCGTGGACGCGGCCAAGGTGCAGCAGCTCGACTGGTGGCAGCAGACGGCTGTGGCGGGCGTACGGCTCGTGGCAGTGCCGGCGCAGCATTTTTCCGGACGCAGCCTCACCGACAGCGACCGCACCCTGTGGGTGTCGTGGGTGATCATGGCCGGCGACCTGCGCCTGTTCTTCAGCGGAGACACCGGCTACCACGCCGACTTCAAGACCATCGGCGAGCGCTTCGGCCCCTTCGACGTCACGATGCTCGAAACCGGCGCCTACGACGCACAGTGGCCCGAGGTGCACATGCAGCCCGAAGAAACGCTGCAGGCCCATCTCGACCTCAAGGGCCGCTGGCTGATGCCCGTGCACAACGGCACCTTCGACCTGGCGATGCACGCCTGGCACGAGCCCTTCGACCGCATCCAGGCGCTGGCCGAAGCGGCAGGCGTCGCACTGGCCACACCGGGCATGGGCGAGCAGCTGTCGCTCGCCGAGCCGCACACGGGGCAGCGCTGGTGGCGCGAGCTCTAGCAGCAAACTCCGCCTCGAAGACACCCGCACAAAAGAGAGAATGATTCTCATCCGTACGCATGAGATAAACTTCGCCTGAATTCTCTTTGAGTACTGCGCGCTTCCACGCGGCGCGGGCTCGCACGCTCCCATGCACAAGCTCTTTCTGGCAACGCCACTCGCGCTCGCGGGCGCCGTTTCTTACTCTCACGCACAGACGCCCGACTCCGCTTCCGATGCGTCCGGGCAACTCAGCACAGTCACGGTGCAATCCAGTGCCACCAACGGGTTCGTCGCGAATACCGTGGAGGCCGGCACATTCCGGGGCGCCAACATCCTGGAGGTTCCAGCGACGGTCAACACGGTCACGAGCGACGTGTTCGAACTCCAGGGTGCAGCAGGTATCTACGACGTGCTGCGCAACACTGCCGGCGTCACGCGCCAGCAGAACGGCGGCGACACCTTCGACCAGCTCGTGATCCGCGGCATCGCGGTCGAAAACCGGACGAACTACCGGCTCAACGGTTCGCTCGCAATTCCCAACGTCTCCGAGATTCCCATGGAGAACAAGGAGCGTGTCGAGGTGCTGAAAGGGGCCTCGGCGCTCTACTACGGCTTCACCACGCCGGCCGGCATCATCAACCTGGTGACCAAGCGCGCCGGCAGCACACCGGTGACCTCCGTTGGCCTCGCCGTCGACGACAAGGGTTCGCTACAGGCATCCACCGACATCGGGCGCCAGTTCGGCGATCAGAACCAGTTCGGGGTGCGAATCAACGCGGCCGGCGGCCGGGTCGGCTCCAACATCGACGGCATAGACGGCAACCGCAGGTTCGTGTCGGCTGCTTTCGACTGGCGCGTCAACAACCGCCTCACCCTCAAGGCCGACGTCGAAAACTACCGCAAGCGCATCACCGAGCAGGCTGGCATCACGAGGCCGGCGGCCGTCAACGGCGTGATCACCCTGCCCGCCCTGCCCGACCCGAACAAGCTGCTGGGCCCGGCCTGGGCAGTCTTCGACGCCGAAGTCACCAACACCCAGTTGCGCGCCGACTATTCGCTCAGCGACAACTGGGCGCTGACGGTGGAAGCCGGGCACTCCGAAGCCGAGCGCGACCGCAGACTCGCCAGCTTCAGCAACTACAACGTGCGGACCGGCGCAGGCCGCATCACCGGCAACGACCAGAGCCTGAAGCAGACCTCCGACCTGTTCCGCACCGAGCTGTTCGGCACGTTCTCGACCGGCAGCTTGCAGCACGAACTCACCATCGGCGCCGCGCAGAGCAAGAAAACGCAGGACCCGATCTACCAGCGCAACTACGGCGGCGCGAGCACCGCGCAGAACCTGTACAACCCGGTCGTCATCGGCTACCTGCCGCTGACCGCGCTCCCGACGCGGCCCACCACCGGGGCACAGGACAGCAAGGAACTGGGCCTCTACGCACTCGACCGCATCACCTTCTCGCCGCAATGGCAGTTGGTGGTCGGTGCGCGCCATACGCACTTCGAGAGCACGCAGGGCGCGAGCGCCACGATCCCCCTGATCGCCTTCGACGTGCGCAAGACCACGCCGCTCGCGGCGCTCAGCTACAAGTTCACGCCCGACCTGGTGGGCTACGTGTCATACGCACAAGGCGTAGAGGAAGGCGAAATTGCGCCTGCCGGCACCACCAACCAGAACGCCCACATGCCACCCGGCGTGAGCAAGCAGAAAGAAATCGGCCTGCGCTGGCTCACCAGTGGCGGCATGCTGCTGTCCGGCGCCCTGTTCGACATCGAGCGCCCGGGCGCCTACACCAACAGCGCCAACACCTTCGTGGCCGACGGACGGCAGCGCTACCGCGGCCTCGAACTCTCGGCACAGGGCCGCCTGACCCGTGCACTCGCGTGGCAGCTCTCGGCCCAATCGCTCAACGCCGAGTTCCGCGACATCAACGCGCAGTACAACGGCAAGATGCCCGAGAACACCGCCAAGCAGACGGCCAGCGCCTTCCTCTCGTACGACATCGCGGCGGTGCCGGGCCTGTCGGTCAATGGCGGGGCCTACTACACGGGGCGGCGCCCGGTGGACGACCTGAACCAGGCGTTCATCGGCGGAAACACCATCTTCGGCCTGGGCGCCCGCTACGTCACGCAGCTGTTCGGCAAGCGCACCCTGTGGCAGATCAACATCGACAACGTCGCCGACAAGCGCTACTGGGCGGCGGCCGGCACGCGGCTGGCCGTTGGAACGCCGCGCTCGGTCAAGGCAACGCTGAAGATCGATCTCTGATCGATCTCTGACACCAACAACAACCCGGCCGCCCCCACGGCGGCTCCAACCCCACTTCTCGACATGGCCCTCCTGAGGCGCGCCTGGTTCCAGATCCACTGGTTCATCGGCATCACAGCCGGGTCCGTGCTCGTGCTGATCGGGCTGACCGGAGCCACGCTCTCCTTCCGCGCCGAGATCATCGACGCGATCAATCCCGAACTGCGCCACGCACCCAACCCAAGCGGTGCGGTGGCGCTGTTGCCCGCTGCACTGGCGCAGCAGTTGCAGGCGGCGCATCCAAAGCGCCGGATCGGCACGCTCACCGTGTTCGCCGAACCCGGGCGGCCGGCACGCGTCAATTTCGCCCCACCGGAAGGCCAGCGCCAGGGCGAAGTGCGACTGGTCGATCCATGGACGGCCGAGCTGCTGCCCGAGCCGAAAGGCGACGCCTTCTTCGAGTTTGTCGAAAGCCTGCACCGATGGCTGCTGCTGCCCAGCGACACGGGCAAGCCCGTCACCGGTACCCTGGCCACGGGCCTGCTGATCCTGGCGTTGTCGGGCCTCTATCTGCGCTGGCCACGCCGGCCGCTTGCCTGGCGGGCCTGGCTGAAGCTCGACTTCGCACTCACCGGTCGCGCATTCCTCTGGAACCTGCATGCGGTGGTCGGCACCATTGCACTGCTGGCGTACCTGGCCTCCAGCCTGACGGGCCTCTACTGGGGCTTCGATGGTGTGCGAACGCTGATCGACAACGCAGCAGGCGAAGGTCGCATGGTCCGCACGCAACGCATGCAGGCCGGCGGCGCACAGGCCAAGACGGCTGCTGCACCCAAGCCCGACCTGCAACGGGTGTGGCAATCCTTCCTGCAGGAAACCAACGGCGACTGGAGCCTGGCCACGCTGCGCATGCCCACGCGCAACGCAACGCAGATCGAAGCGACCTACCTGCGTGCCAACCCCGAACACGAGCGAGCGCGCAACCGTCTCTATCTCGATGCCGTCACCGGTGAAGCCACGCAGCATGAACGCTATGCCGACAAGCCGTTGGCGGGCCGACTGGTCAACAGCATCTATCCGCTGCACATGGGAACCTACTGGGGCCTGCCCGGCCGTATCGTGATGACGCTCAGCAGCCTGGGGCTGTCGCTGTTCGCGATCACCGGATGGATGCTCTATCTCGGACGCCGACGCACGAAGCGGGCAGTGCGCGACGAACGCGCACGCCTCAGCCCCACCCTGCAACCGGCCGGCCGCGGCGCCGAGCCCGTGCTGCTCACCTTCGCGACGCAAACCGGCCACGCGGAGCGCATCGCGCTGCAGACGGCGGCGGTGCTGCAATCGGCTGGCGTCGCAGTGGTGCTGCAGCCACTGGTTCGCCTGAGCGTGGATGCGCTGCAGCGCTACCGCAAGGTGCTGCTGGTGGCCAGCACCTTCGGCGACGGCGATCCGCCGGACAGCCTGGGCGCCTTTGCACGCCAGTTCGCGCGACAGACCGGTTCCGGCTTGCAGCACGTGCGCTACGGGTTGCTCGCTCTGGGCGACAGGCACTACGCCAACTTCTGCGGCTTCGGCAGAGCGCTCGACCACGATCTGCGCGGCCATGGCGCGCAGGCGCTGTTCCCGATGATCGAGGTGAGCAACGGCGATGCCGGCGCCCTCGCGCGCTGGCAGCAGTCGCTGGCCGAAGCGTTCGCGGTGCAGGTCGACACATGGCAAACGCACCAGCCGAAGGTGGCGCCCTTCGAGCCGTGGCGCCTCGCGCGTCGCACGCTGCTCAACGCAGGCAGTCAAGGCGCGCCCCTCTTCGAGATCGAACTGGCCCGCCCCGATTCGGCAACCTGGGCGCCAGGCGCACTCGTCGAACTGCTGCCGCGCCAGGCTGGCCCCGCAGTCGAGCGGTTCCTGCGCGACGCCGGGATCGACGGACGAACACCCGTCCGCTTCGATGGCCATGAGTGCACGCTCGAAGATGCCCTGTCTCGCAGCACGCTTGCGGCAGCAACACCCCCTGCAACCGCGCAGGCGCTGGCCGACACACTGGTGCCGCTGGCGCCGCGCAGCTACTCGGTGGCATCGATTGCGGCGGACGGCTGCGTGCAATTGCTGGTGCGCCAGGTCCGCCACGATGGCGGACTTGGCATCGCATCAGGCTGGCTGACCGCCTCGGCCCCGACAGACACCGCCATCGAGTTGCGCCTGCTGCCCAATCCCGGTTTTGCGCTGGTCGACGACGAGATGCCGTGCATCTTCATCGGCAACGGTTCCGGCTTTGCAGGCCTGCGCGCGCATCTTCGCGAACGCGTGCGGCGGGGACACGGGCGCAACTGGCTGGTCTACGGCGAGCGGAACACCGCACACGATTCCTTCTGCGCCACGGACATCGCGCAATGGCAGGCCGCCGGAGCGCTGGAGCGCATCGACCTGGTGTTCTCTCGCGACCAAGCCCAGCGCCGGTACGTGCAAGACCAGTTGCGCGAAGCTGCCGATGCGCTGCGGCAATGGGTTGCCGAGCGTGCCGTGATCTATGTATGCGGCAGCCTCGAAGGCATGGCCCCGGGCGTCGATTCGGCGCTGCGCGAGGCTCTGGGTGAGCAGGTCTTCGACGACCTGGTCGCGCAGGGCCGCTATCGCCGCGATGTCTATTGAGTCACGGCGGGACGCCGTATCCGGCGAAGGCCCGGCTCATGTGCAGCATCCCGAAGAGATTGGTCTCGAGTTGCTCGCGCTACTGTTTGCGCGTTGTCTTCCGTGGCTCGATGTCCATCCCTGAGATGCCGTTGACGAACAGCTGAGTCGCGATCGGCACCATCTGCTCGTAGGTGAAGCGCCCCTCGGGGCGGAACCAGGTGAACATCCAGTTGAGCATGCCGAACAGGAACATCGTCAGCAGCTTGTGAAGCTGCGCGTCGTGCAGGTCCGGGCGTGACGCGGCGATGGCGTCGGCAAACACCCGCACCACCGTGCGCTCCTTGTCGAGCACGCGGGCTTGCGCCTCAGGGTCCAGGAAGCGCACGTCTTCAGTGAGCACGCGGTGCTCGTTCTGCGCCTCCGCGTACTCGAGCATGAACGCCTCGATCAGCTCGGGCAGCCGCTGCTCGGCGGCGAGGTCCAGCGCCTCCACGCCCGTCACGATGTCGACCAGGCGCGAGACATGGCCGTGCGCGATATAGAACAGCACCTCGGCCTTGTCCTTGAAGTGGTGGTACAGGCCGGGCTTGGACAGATGGCTGGCTTCGGCGATCTCGTTCATCGACGTCGCTGCGTAGCCCTTGCGGGCGAACAGCTCGGCGGCGCTCCTGGCGATCAGGCTGCGCTGGTCGCCCGGGCGGGAAGAGGGGGAGTCAACGGTCATGGGTCGGGATGGATGAGCCCTGCGCCAGGCGGCGGCAGCGCGATCGCCGATCTTAGGGGTTAGTCCCGAGCTTTCGCCGCTTGCCTGTATTCGCGCTCCTGCGTTAGTCTCGCCCAACCCATTACCGACCGGTCGGTCTGCATCTTGACGATCACCCGACCCAACGAGAGGCACCGGATATCCGGTGCACAAAACAAACATTGGAGACGACCATGCGCGACGAAAAACGTGTCCCCCGAGCCCTGCTGCCGAAGGGCTTGCTGCTGGCTGCGGGCCTGGCCCTGCAAGCCTGCGGAGGCGGCGGGGGAGGAGGAGGCGGTGGCTTTCTGCCGATCGTTCCTGCGCCCGCGCCTGCTCCTGCGCCCCCTGCACCGCCGCCGCCTGCGGGGCCCACCGCCGAGCAACTCAAGGCCACCTGCAACGCGCTCACCGGACAGGTCATCGAGGGCGTGACCGTCACGGGCACTGCGCGCTTCGAGGCGAAGGCGCCGATCTATTCGTCGGGCTTTTGCCAAGTGCTCGGCACGCGCGCGCCCTTCCTCGACATCGAGATCGATGTGCCGGACAACTGGACCGGACGCTACTGGCAGCAGGGCGGCGGTGGCTTCGACGGACGCATCGCCTCTGTTGTGACGAAGGACGCGGGCGGTGCCGTGACCGCGGTCGACCCCACGCTCGCCCTGAAGGGCGCGGTGTACGCGGCATCGAACGGAGGCAACCGGGCCAGTGTTCCTGCGCAGGCGGCGCCGGGCGTCTGGGCAAGCGGCACGCCCGATGGCCAGCAGTCGGCCGTCGACTACGCGTACGCCGCGGGAGGCACCACGGTGCGTTTCGGCAAGGCCGTCGCCAGGGCCTTCTTCGGCAAGGCGCCGACGCACAGCTACTTCAACGGATGTTCCAACGGCGGCCGCAACGCCTACATCGCAGCGCAGCGCTGGCCCCAGGAGTTCGATGGCATCGTCGCCGGCTGTGAAACCATGGACATGGGCGGGGCCGTCACTGGCCTGATGAACACGGCCGCGAAGGTGGCCACGCCAGCCGAAATCACTCCTGCCCAGTACGCCGCCGCCTACACAGCCGCAGTGACAGCCTGCGACGCCAGCGACGGCGCGACCGATGGCTACCTCGCCAACCCCGGCGCGTGCACCCTCCCCGCCGCGTCGCTGCAATGCGGCCAGCCCGGCGCGAATGCCGACCCCACCCTGTGCCTGTCGGCTGCGCAGGTTCCCACGCTCGCGGGCCTGCTCGGCGACCTGACGCTGGCCACCGGCGCTACCGCGTACAGCAAGTACAACTGGACCAACTTCGCTCCTGCTTCCGCCATTCCCGGCGTGCCGGCGCTGGGCGTCACGAGCTATGGCGGCTTGGGCGGCGGTTTCGCGTTCCTGGCGACGAACGATCCCCTGTGGTTCGGTGCGCCTCCCCCGGGCACGGCGCCGGCCCCCAACCTGGCAAGCTTCGACATCAACCGCGACTACTACGTCTTCAGCAGCGGCCTTCAACGCATCGGCGCCGACCACGACAAGAACGCCATCGCGGCCTACGTGGCGTCGGGCCGCAAGCTGCTCTCGTGGCACGACGCAGGAGATCCGCTGCTGTCGGTCAACGATCACGTTCGCAACTTCACCACCATGTCCGGTGTCGCCAAGACGTTCGGGCTGACCGACCCTCGCACCAACGCCCGCATGTTCATCGTTCCCGCTTCGACCCACGGGGCGGGCGGCAACCTGGCCGAGGTCGACTGGCTCAGCGCCATCGTCGACTGGGTAGAGAACAGCAAGGCGCCGGATCAGCTGACCTACAACTTCAGGGTGGGCGCCACGGCCCGCACGATGCCGGTCTGCGAGGCGCCGAAGTATCCGCGCTACAACGGGACGGGCGACGTCAACTCTGCGGCCAGCTTCACCTGCACGCCGTGACGACCGCAGCTACGGCAACGCGACGTCGGGCCTTGCAAGCCATGGGGGCTGGGGCGGCGGCGCTGGTTGCCGCGCCATGGGCGTCGCCGGCTCCACGCGCCGAGGCAGACACCGAGATCCTGATCGGCCAGTCGTGCCAGCTGAGCGGCCCGCTCGCCCCGCTGACGCGCGAACTCCAGGAAGGCGCCGGGTGGTGCTTCGAGCAGGTCAATGCCAAGGGCGGTGTGCACGGGCGGCAGATCAGGCTCGTCGCGCTCGACGATGCCTACGACCCCAAGCGCACGGCAGAAAACGTGCGGCAGCTGATCGAGAAGAATGGCGTTTTCGCGCTCTTCAATCTCGCGGGCACGCCGACCACCCTGGCCGCGCTGCCGGTATTGCGGGAGTACAAGGTGCCGCTGATCGCGCCCTTCACCGGAACCGATGTCCTGCGCAGCAGCCTCGACAAGTACGTTTTCAACGTGCGTGCGGGCTATGCGGACGAGATCGAGAAGATCGTGCAGCACCTCGGCGTCCTGGGCATCGATCGCGTGGGCGTGGCCTATCTGAACAACTCGTTCGGCGCGGGAGGACTCGATGCCGTCAAAAGCGCGGCCGCCAAACGCGGCGTGGCACTTGCGGCAGCAACGCCGCTGGAGATCGACGGCAGTAGGCTGCAAGAGGCGGCGCAAGACCTCGCGCGCTCCAGGCCGCCGGTGATCATCCTGGCCACGGCAGGCAAGGTCACGAGCGACTTCATCGCGGCCTATCAATCGTCCGGGGCCAGCGCGCAGTTCTATGCCTTGTCCGTGGTCAGTTCCCAGCAACTGATTCAGGCCCTTGGCGATCGCAGCAAGGGAGTCGCCATCGCCCAGGTGATGCCCTACCCGTGGGGCAACGCCACAAAGCTTGCGCGCGAGCTCTCCGACCTTGCGAGCCGCAAGGCAGTGGAGGTCGGCTACAACCACATGGAGGGCTTCGTGTCCGCCAAGGTGCTCGTCGAAGGATTGCAGCAGGCTGGCCCGTCCCCGACGCGCGAGAGCCTCGTGCGAGGCCTCGAAGGGCTTCGCGAGCTCGATCTCGGCGGGTACGTGGTGCGCTTTTCCGACCGCAGCCACAACGGATCGAGCTATGTCGAGCTGACGATCGTTGGTGCCTCGAAACGGGTCTTGCGCTGACCTGCAGAAATCCAGATCCAGATGGGCACGAAGATGATCTTCAAAGCCCCGCGAAGGGCCTCGCGACTTCTCCGGCGGCCACGAAGCGGCGCTCGCGCATCCACTTGGTCATGACCCACTTCTCGCCCCGGGTCACGGTCGCGCTGGCGTGCAGGGAGCGCGTGTCGACGCGGCCGTTTTCATCGGCGTACTCGAAGTAGCAGGCATTGCCGCGAATCGGCGAAACCGCCAGGCCAAGTTGCGGGAAGACGGTCTGGCCGCCGTCCGCCACGTCGTTGAGATAGGTCACCAGGGTGCTCACGCGCTGGCCGCTTCGCGCGATGGATTCGCGGTTGGCGACGTTGGTGGGCGCCAGGTAGTCATAGTGAGGCTCGCTGCCTGCGCCGGTCGGGTAGTACAGCACCTGCAGCCCCTCGCCGTTTTCCAGCGGAAGGTTCATCAGCGCCGACAGGCGCCGATCGAGACGGGCGATCAGATCGTTCTCGCCCAGGCGGAAGAACATGCCCCAGCTGGCTCGCTTGTCGCTCACCACATCGCGGCCGCTCATCGGATCGACCAGCGTGGAAGGCTTCAGGCGCGGGCGCGCCATTTCGATGATGCCTTTGCATTCGTCGGCGTCCACGACGTTGCCGAGCGCAGCAAAGACCGGGTCTTCGCCGCGCGAGTGCACGACGATCTCGCGGTCGGCTGCCGAAATCCGCGTGCCCGGTGCGAGTCGTGCCACGGGCCTGGACGAAGCCTCGTCCGGCAGTTCGATGGCGTCGGCCGGCATCGCTGCGCCACGCTGGCGCGCATCGACGTAGGCCGCAACGATGGCCTGCGCCGCGCGCTCGTTCATGCCTTGCTTGAGCATCGTGGCCACCAGCGCCTGCGGCGCCTGGCCTGCATCGAGGTTGTGCGTGAGCCAGCGGCCCAGATCAGGCGAGAAGCGGATGACGGTGCTCATGAGTCACCACAGGTGCGAGTCAAACCGGCTCCATCCGGGCGACCCAGCCCTTGTCGCCGAGCGTGAAGCCCTGGCGAAGCTGCAGCTGCCCGCCCGCGCCATTCGTGATGCGCGTGATCATCGGGAACACGCGCTGCGCGTCGGCGCTCTGCATCCACGGCGCCGTGTCGATCTGGTAGGTGTAGCTCACCACCGCCAGCGGATGGCTTGCGTCGGATGCATCGACCTTGACGTCGACGATCTTCTCGCGCTTGAGATGCGCCACGCAGAAGTCGTTGGCGTGCTCGGTGCCGTGGTTTGCGTACGGATGCGGCTTGTAGAACTTGCGGCCGGCGTCGGTCAGCTCGAATCGTTTGACCGCGCCGTCCGGGTTCTCGCTGCTCTTCGGTACGGAGACGATGGTGCTGTGCACCAGGCCCAGTTGTTCCATCACCGGAAACTGGATGGCGTGGCGTGCGCCGGAGCCGGCCTCGGCTTCGGTCAGGTCGATCGGCCAGTCGAACATTGAAAGGCAGATGTCGCCACGCTGGGCCAGGTGGTCATCCAGTGCAGCCGCGAGGTTCTCGGCGGTGGGTGCCTTGGCATCGTGGCTGGCGCTGCACGCGGCCAGCGCACAGACGATTGCGATGCCCGTCAGGGTCTTGATCGAAGTCCGGGTATGCCGGCTCAGGCTGATAGAGCGGAGATTCATGGGGTCTCTGGTTGATTTACGGGTAGCAAGCAGTGCATGGCGATCGCGGACCTAGTGCGCATCCAGCTCGTCCGCGACCCAGCCGCGCCGCGTGAGGTGAACGCCAAGCCGCACCTGCATCGTTCCTTCGCGCTGGATGGCGCGCGCCAACAGCGGGAAGACCTGCTGCACTTCGGGCGCTGTTGCCCAGGGATCGGGCGCGATGCGGTAGGTGAAGAGCAACGAGGTCGCGGTGCGGCCATCGCGTGTTTGCGGCGGGTCCCAGCCGATCAGGCGATCCAGGCTCAGGGTGGCCGCGCAGAAGTCGGCCGGGTGCGTGACCGTCTGCGTCGTGGTGCGTATCACCACGGGCACCTGCAGGTAGTACTTGCGCCCCGCATCGGTCAGCGCGTATTCGCGGGCCGGCACGGTGATGGCGACATCCTTGCCGGTAACCAGGCCCAGTTTCTCGAGCACCGGCATCTGCTGCGCATCGGGTTCGTGCGATCCGGCCGGCACCGTGATCGGCCAGGCGTATTTGGCAAGGCACACGTGCCCGCGCTGCGCGAGATAGTCGTTGACCGTCGCCGTGAAGTTGTCGCGGTCCGGAAAGCGCGCCTGCTCGTTGTCGCACCCGGCGAGCAAGGCCAGCGAGGCCAGCAGCGCCAGCACGGACACGGCGCTGCCGATGCGCAGGGCAAGGGCTGAGGCTGTGTTCGTCTTCACTTCACGCACCTGCCCGTGGTCGGTGCGGCGGAGGGAGGCTGGTAGCCGTCACTGAACGTGCCCAGAAAGCAGACCAGGTCGGCGATCTGCTGCGGGGTCATCACCGGCGGGGAGCCGGGCGCGCGTGGCTGCGTGCCGCTGGCGAGCGTCTTGTCGCCGCCCTCGCCGGTCCCCATCGGAACTTCCTCGTCGATGCTGCCCTGCTGCGAGGCCGGCAGGTCGTTGTACTTGTTGACCGCTGCGCCCGGCACATGGGTGGGTTGCAGCGCCCAGCCCGGGTTGGCCTGCGGCGCACCGGCGGCGTCGTTGTTGGCGGGATACCAGTACTCCGGGTTGGTGTCGCGCGTGTTGTAGAAGTTGACGACCTGCTCCAGCGAATGGAGCACGCCGTTGTGAAAGAAGGCCCCCCGCGTCGCCACGTTGCGCAGCACCGGAACCTTGAACATGCCGCAGTACGGGTTTGCCGTGTCCGGCATGGCGGGCATGTGGTCGGTGCGGAAGGGACCGCACAGTCCCATGTCGAAGTATTTCGGGTCGTCGTTGGCCGGAATCGGGTCCGGATTGTTCGGGATCGATCTGTCGTTGCGCGGCGCACCCAGGGTCTGGTAGGTGAAGTCGGTCATCAGGCCGGTGCTGCCATTGAAGTTGGCGCCCGTGTAGTGGCAGCCCGAGCAATTGGTGACGCCGGTGCTGTGAAACAGAACCTCGCCGCGCCGCTCGGCCGGCGTCAGCGTGCCGCCGATCTTGTTGAAGACATAGAGGTCGTACTTGCTGCTGTACGGGTGAAAGCTCAGGTCTTCCGTCTCCAGCGCCTGGATAGCGGTGCCGAGGGCGTCGAAGGCCTTGTCGGTGTTGTTGAACACATCGGCACCGAAAGCCTGTTTGAACAAGCCTGCATAGGTGCTGTTCTGAACCACCTTCACGACTGCTTCCTTCGAGGTGTTGTTCATCTCGACCGGATTGAGCAGCGGCATCCCGGCCTGTATCGCCAGCGTCGCCGCGCGGCCGTCCCACATGAGACCGCCACCGGGCGAATTGGTGGTCACGCCGTCAGGGTTCGGCGCGTCGTCGCTGTAGGCCGGCGTCGATGCCCTGTAGCGCAAGGAGGGCACGGCGCGCGCGCCGGTCTGCGTGATGTCGGAACCCAGCTGCACCGAGATGCTGTTCGGTGGGCCGTAGGCGTATTGCGGGTCATGGCAGCTCGCGCACGACATGTTCTTGCCGCTCGACAGGTTCTTGTCGAAGAAGGCCAATTGCCCGACCTGGGCCCCCAGGCTCAGGGCCGGCTTGCGCGGGCCAGTGGTGCTGCCTGCCGTCGTTGCAGTGCTCTTGCCGTCGCAAGCCACCAAAGCCAATAGCGCTACCGAGAGCGCCATGACGAGCGGGACTGTCTTGTCCATTACCAGATTCATCATTCACCGTTGCATCTCGCAAGAGCTGCCTTGTCGCCTTGGATGAGTTCGCCTTGCGCGAGCTCGAAGGCCAGAAAAAGCTGTTCCAGGCGGGCCCCGCAAAGGATTCCGCCTGGAACACCGCACGCCTGGGGGGCGGCCTTTGGCTTACTTGGTCGCCCAGACGTTGTTCTGGCTCGCGTCGGGACCGACTTGCGGGGTGATCTGACCTTCCAGCTTGCCCGTAGCGGCGTCCTGCACGCCGACGATGTCATTCGCGTACAGCTTCTGGGTGTAGTTGGCCGGGATCACGTAGGCATGGTTGATCGGTCGCACGGAGTCGAAGTGCGTGTCCGCGCTGCTTTGGTATTCCGGCAGCGCAAGGATGTTGGCCGTGATGAACGCTTCCGTGTATTTGGTGCGGTTCAGGTACGACGCATCCACAGCCGGGTCAGCGATCTGGAACATGTCCTGCAGCGTGCGCAGGAACGCGAAGTGGCTGTAGGCATCGCTGTCTGCAACCTGCTTCTTCGCCGTGCCCAAGTCTTGCTGGTTGGACATGATGCCGAAGATCGAGTTGCCGTGACCGAAGTTGCCTCCGGCGTAGTTGGCCGGTGGGGTGGTGGCCGTCGCCTTGCCGTTCGCGTCCACGGTCACCGGCGCGGCGCCGGAAGCTGGGCCGCCCGCGTTCCAGCCGCAGCAGGAGCCGTTGTTGCCGCCTTCGCCTTCGTCGTACATCACGACGATCGCAACGCGCTTGTGCGGGTTCTTCCACAGCGCCGAACTCCGGATCTTGTTGACCACCATGCCCAGGTAGATGTCGGCGCGCACGGTGCCGGCGGCCTGGCCGTCGTTGTTGGTGTTCGCGCAGCTCGTGTCGGAGCCGACACCGTGCATGTCGTCGCACTGGTCCGGAACGATGAAGTTGATGTTGCCCACATCGCCCGTGTCCAGGTCCTTGCCGAACTGGTCGTAGATCCAGCCGCTCGGAACCGGGAAGATCGATGACTTGAGCCAGTCCGCTTCCTGGTACTGCGTGCCGAAGATGGTGCGGTTGTTGGCCACGAAATCGGGCAGGCTGCGGGCGCCCTGGAAGGCGATCGACGGGCCGTGCTTGACCTTGTAGAGGCCACCTTGCGCGGGGAAGTTGGGGGAGCCGACGAGGGTGGCCGGGGCGGAGCCGTCGAGGTTGGTGGCGCCCTTGAGCTTGCTCGAGTCGTAGGTGGCGGTAACGACATTGTCGAGGATGCTGTCGGCGCGCACGTCCTGGCCGGGGTTCATCGACTCGCTGTAGGTGCGGATGGTCAGGCCCGCCTTGGACATCGCCGTGAACAGGTTGCTGCCCGGGATGTTGTGCACGGTGCCGCCGGTCGGGTTATCACCGCAAGTCGCGTCGGCTGCGGAGTAATGGGAGCGGCTCTGGCTGTTCGCCGGCGGGAGCTTGCCCTGAGCGGGCATGGTCTGGCCGTCAGAAGCCGTGCCACCGGCGAATGCGACGTCCTTGATGTCGTAGGGAGCGACAGCGCCGCAACCGAACCAGTTGTCGTCGGTGATGCCGAAGTCGTCGCCGCCACCCAGCGCGGTGTAGTTCGGCTCGGACGGGTTGCCAGTCGAGTAGTACGTCTTCAGCTGGTTGTAGTTGTTCAGGATGTAGTTGATGTTGGCCGCACGCGGGTTGCCGACGATCACGTCGGTCGACTTGTTTTCCTCGACGATGACGAAGATGTTGTCGTATGCCGGCACGCCTTCCACGTTGAAGGCCGCCTGCTGCGCCTGCGCGAAGGTGATGGGCGTCTGCTTTTGCGTCGGCACCGTGGGGGTGGCCTTGCTGCCATCGCTGTTGGTGAGCGTCACGCTCGACAGGCCGACGAGGCGGGGGTCGCCGCCCGCGACGGCCAGGTTGTCGGGGAACAGGTCCTTGCGGTCGAGCTTGGTCGTCGCGTAGGTGTAGCGGTTGGTCAGCTGGTTGTCTTCATACAGCGCCGCGTACTGGGTCGCGCCGGCCAGGGCGTTGACGTCTGCCAGCGGATCGGTGAACGCGGCCGTACCCAGATTGAAGGTCGGCCCATTGAGGCGTGCGACGAGGTTGGCCTTCTCGGCCGCGTAGCTGCTGCCGTTGGCTTCCACCAGGCGTTGCGCTTCGCTCGACAGCGGGCTGATGACGATCTTGCCCGCGCCCTGGTCGGCGATCTGGGCGGCCGAAGCGCGCAGGATCAGGTGGCTGGCTACGGTAGCGCCGGTCGCGGTATTGATCGCGGCGGTGCCGATATCGGCCACCAGCGGTCCGGTCTGCGTGGTCGTCAGCGTGAACTTGCCGCTGGCATCGGTGACGGTCGAGACTTCGCCGCTGTCGAGCACGCCATTGCCGTTGGCATCGACGAAGACCGTGGCCTTCTGGTAGTAGCCAGGCTTCAGGGTCGGGTTGCCCGTGGTGCTGCCCGGCACGTAGCCGCTGGCGGTCACCACGCCGCTGAAGGTCGTGCTGGTGCTGGTGGGAGTGCCGGCGGGCGGAGTGGTGATCGGGAAGAAGCCGCCGCCCCCGTCGTTTCCTCCCCCGCAAGCGGCGAGCACGCAAGCCGCAACCGTCGTCAATGACGTGAGCAAAGCTTTTTTATTGAGAATGAGCATGTATATCCTGGGGCAGTGAGTTATGGATGGTTTTTACCGACCGGCAAGGCACAGCTGGGCATCGTCTTTTTCAACAAGAAGCGCCAGATCGAGGAGGAATGTAGAAATAACGGGTGACATTCATGTGTCAAAAGAGCGATGAATGTCCAATTCACGGAGCACGTACCGATCCGTAATTTCTTTGCTTCCAGAATTAACTGACCTCAAGCTGACCATGGAATTAGAAGACGATTAGCAACTAATTCGAAAGGAATTCGAAAGACAGCTTGCAGGTAGAACTGCAGCCTTGCCACCCCGCGGATGGAGATCGGTTCGCGCAGGGCTTCGCCTCCGGAATTTCCTGTCTGGAAATTGGAGATGGAGTTCTGCCTGTGGAGTTCTGAACGGAAATTGCTGCGTCAAGTGCGCCGTTTTTCGGCAGCAATAGATTCACGGAATCAATGAATCCTCTGAGGCACGGCCCTACCCCGACCTGATTGCGGACGCGGAATTAGAGACCCTCAGGTCTAGTGCGAGTTGGCGGGTCATGCAATTGATCACCGCCGAATTTATGGAATTCAGCGCCCGTGCCGCGGAATCCAATACGCCAGCGTGCCCGCCGCAGCGAAGGCGATCAGTCCGGTCACCGCGATTCCCGCAGCGAGGGACAGCCCACCCGCCAGAAGAGACAGCAACGCCGGGCCGCACGAGGAGCCGATGTCGGACATCAAGCGCCATATGCCGAGGAAGTGCGCGCGCCCGTGCCGCGGCGAGTGGTCGGCGCCGAGGGTCATGATCATCCCCGAGCCGATACCGTTGCCGAAACCGATCGCCAGTGCAGCAATCAACAGCGTGAGAACGCCGGAAGTCAGGGGCATCAGCAGCATCGCCAGCCCCATGATCAGCATCGACGGCACCGCGACCCAGCGCCTGCCCTTCCGGTCCATCACCTTGCCGGCCGGGTAGAACACCAGCATGTCGACACCACCGGCCAGGCCGTAGATCAGCGAAGCCACCGAGGGAGCAAGCATCAGGTGGTCGGCCCACAGCGGGATCACGGCTTGGCGCGAAGCGCGCACCGCGCTGACCAGCACTACGCCGAGACCGAGCGTGAGGAACACATGGCGGTGATCCCGCAGCGTCGAGACAACGGACGTCGAAGCCGGCGCCGCCTGCCCGGCCGGGAGCGGCGGCGCCTCGAGGTCGGGAATGCGCGCGCCGATGGCCGCAGCCGCCATCACCGCCACGATGCCGACCACATAGGCCGCCGACAGGCCGAACACGTGCACCGCCCCGGCCGCGAGAAAAGGCCCGGCGAACATGCCGATGCGCATGACGCCGCCCAGCGTCGACAGCGCCCGCGCGCGGTATTCGATGGGCACCGCCTCGGTCATGTAGCTCTGGCGCGCGAGGTTGTAGACCGCCTGCGACATGCCCACCATGAAGCACCCCGTGGCGAACAGGCCGAGATGCGAGGTGAGCACGCACAGGAGCATGCCAAGACCGCTCCACACCCCCGCCGCAACGATGGCCCAGCGCTCGCCCCAGCGCATGGTGATCATCGAGGCCGGGATGTTGTTGAGCAGCGAGCCGATGCCGATCATCGCGATCACCAGCGCGGCCATGGGCACGGAAGCACCGAGGCCACGCGCCGTCAGCGGCACGATCGGCAGGATGGCGCCCTCGCCCAATCCGAACAACAGCGAAGGGGCGAAGGCCGGTACGGCGATGCGCCACAGGGAGAACGAAGGCGTGGGGGAAGAGGTCGAAGCGGCGGGCGGGATTGACATGCGCAGAAGGGTTCGGATTTGTTGCCGCCCGCCCGCCGGGCGGACAAAGGCGCGGCAATTGTCTCGCCGATGCCGAATGTCTGCAGGGCCTCTCCTTTCCTTTTCCTTTCCTCACCCCGTCCTGCGCTGCATCTCCCGCGCGGTCTTGCCCACCACGTCCCTCAGCGACTGCACCATCGGATGCCCTTCCAGCTCCTTCAGCGTGAAGAAGCTCACCGGCGGCAGGTTCCAGTTCAACCTGTAGGGCAGCGCCGCCCAGTGCCCTGCGCGCTCCATGTCGGCCACCACGTCCCGCGCCAGGATGGCGATCGCGTTCGGCTCGGTCCGCAGCACCATCTCCATGCTGCGGATCGACGTGGTCTCCAGCATCGGCACTGGCGGCTGCACGCCGGCACCCACGAAGATCGCGTTGTAGGTCCTGCGCATGGGCGTGTTCGGCGGCGGCAGGATCCAGTCGAGCTGCGCCAGTCGCGCCCAGTCAAGAGGCCCACGCGAGAGCCGCTTGACGCTCTTCGCGGCCACCACCAGGCAGGGCTCCTGCTGGTAGATCGCCTCCTGCACCAGCCCCGTTGCATCGCCGTCGTACGAGCGGCCGATCGCGCAATCGAGCTCGCGCGCAACGAGGCCGGCGACGAGTTCGTCCGTCGTGCCCTCGCGCGTCATCACCGCCATGCGCGGGGTGCGATCCAGCAGATGGGTGAGTGCCGCGGACAGCAGCTGTTGCGGCACCTGCTGCGTGAGGCCCAGCCGCAGGCGGCCGCTGCGCCCCGCCTCCAGTGAGGTGAGCACGCGCGTGGTGGCCTCCAGCTCCGCGAGCCAGCGCTGCGCGTAGTGCAGCACGGCCTCTCCGGCCGGCGTGGGCACGAGGCCACGGCTGGTGCGCTCGAAGAGCTTGCTGCCGAAGATGTCTTCCGCCTCGCGCAGTGCCTTGGTGATGGCCGGCTGGCTCACCCGCATTTCGGCGGCCACTCGGCCCAGCGTGCGATGGCGATCGATGGCCTGCAGCAGCGACAACTGCCGCAGCTTCAGACGGGAGAGCAGTGTGTGCTGCAGGTCGGCGGCGGGGTCGCGGGCGGTCGGCATGGCCATAACTCCCAGGTTATCGGGTCATCAGAATTTAATGCACTTCGGTGAATTACGGCGCCTAGACTTTCTTCATGCCCATCGCCACCGCATCGATGCCCACGGCCCTCACGAACGAGCTGCTGGACTTGCTCGCCGAGGCGCGCAGCGCCGATGCAGCCCTGCGCCAGGTGGACCGCATGCGAAGCCTGATCGCAGGCGACGGCATCTTCAGCATCCAGCAGAACGTGACGACCGCGCACGACCCGGCGGGCGAGATCCGGCTGCGCCGCTTCTATTCGTCCGAGGCCGAGCGCTATCCAGCGGGCGGCACCAAGCGCAAGACGCTCACGCCGTGGACGCAATGCCTCTTCGTGCAGGGCCGGGTGTTTGTGGCGGAGGGCGCGGAGGCCGTGGCACCGCATTTCGACGACTTCGAGCAGATGCGCCCGTATGGCCTGCAGAGCGTGATCAACGTTCCCCTGCTCCGGGGCACCGTCTGCTACGCCACGTTCAATGTCTTCGGCACACGCCCCGAATGGCAGCCGCACGAAGTGCTGGGCATCCGCCTCCTGGCACTGGCCGCGGCGCGCTGGGTGCCGGCCGCGCCCGGGCTCGCGTACCGCTTCACCGATATGTCCTTCACTTCGCCGATGGAGAGCTGACCATGCCAACAAAAATTCCTGTCGTGATCGTCGGAGGCGGCCCGGTGGGCCTGTCGATGGCCATCCTCCTGCAGCGCTTCGGCATCGAATTCGTGCTGCTCGAACGCAGCCCGACGACCACCGACCACCCCAAGGCACGCGGCACGTACACGCGCACGATGGAGATCTTCCGGCAGTGGGGCATCGACGGGCTGATGAAGCGGCACGCGCTGCCCGACGGCGCGGACTTCTTCGCGTTCTGCGAATCGATGACCGGCCACGAGTGGGGCCGCACCAACCCCGAGCCCAACGTGGGCCACTCGCCGTGCTGGAAGATCATCCAGTCGCAGGACACGGTCGAGGTGGAACTGCTGGACCATGCGCGCAAGAGCAAGCTAGGGCAGTTCCTCTTCGGCCATGAGTTCGTGCAGTACGAAGAAGGCGCCGACGGCATCGCCGTGAGCAGCCGCAAACTGGACACGGGCGAGATGCTCACCTGGCAGGCGCAATACCTGATCGCAGCGGACGGTGCCGCCAGCTCGGTGCGCCGGCAGGCCGACATCGAGATGCGCGGGCCGGCCACGCTCGCCGTGATGGCCAACGAGTTCTGGCAGGCCGACCTCTCCCACGTGCGCGATGCCAAAACGTGCGCGGGCTGGCGTGTCTACGCGAAGGAGTCGCCCTACCCCATCACCACCGTGCTCAACACGAACGGCAAGGACCGCTGGCTCAATCTATTGCCCGTGGGCCGCGAGGTGGACGAACGCATCGGCGAGCGCAGCGATGAAGAAGTCGTGCGCCTCGCCCGCACGGTCTCCGGCGTACCCAACCTCGATGTGAAGGTCATCAACAGATCGGTGTGGCGCATGAGCCGCCAAGTGGCCGCGAGCTTCCGCAAAGGCCGCGTGCTGCTGGTGGGCGACTCGGCGCACCGCTTTCCGCCCAACGGCGGCTACGGCATGAACTCCGGCATCCAGGACGCGCACAACCTCGCGTGGAAGCTGGCGTTCGTGCTCACGGGGCGCGCCAGCCCGCGCCTGCTGGACAGCTATGAGCAGGAGCGCCGCCCCGTCGCTGAATCGAATGCCGACTTCAGCCTGCACAACGCGACGCGCTTCACCCAGTGCGACGAGGCGCTGCGCTCGGGCAACAAGGACCGCATCGACTTCTGGATTCGCGACAGCGACAACCACATCCACAGCATCGGGCAGTCGCTGGGCTTCTGCTACGAAGACGGCGCGGTCGTTCCCGACGGCACGGGCAGGCATGTGATGCGCCCGCGCTGGTACGAACCCACCGACCGGCCGGGTGCGCGCTTTCCGCACCTGTGGCTGGACCTGGCACGGCGCCACACCACGCTCGACTGGTTCGACCGGGAGTTCGTGCTGGTCGCAGGGCCCAAGGCAGACGGGTGGATGGAAGCGGCGCGCGCCGTTTCCGGCAAGAGCGGGCGCCTGGTGCAGGCACACCAGCTGGACGACGCCCACGAGAAGGACGGGCTGCTGCTCGGCCTGCGCGGCGCGGTGCTGGTGCGGCCGGACGGGCACGTGGCATTCCGCATGCCGTGGACGCCGTCGGACCCGACCGCCGAACTGTCCGCCGTTCTCGCCAGGCTGCTGGACTGATGCCATGCCCGTCACCGCACTGCACCACTACACGATCCGCTGCACGCCGGACGAGCTGCCGCCGCTGATCGACTTCTACACACGCGTGATGCGCCTGCAGGTCGGGGCGCGGCCGGATATCCCCGCGCCCGGGGCCTGGCTCTATGCGGAGGGCCAGCCGATCGTTCACCTGTATGCGCACCTTGCGACGCCTGACGCAGCGAGGCAGCCGGTGACGGGCCACGTCGACCACATCTCGTTCCGGTCGCGCGGACTGAAGGAAATGCGCGAGCACCTCGGTGCGCTGGGGGTGCCGTACACCGAGGCGCCGATTCCCGGTTGGGACATTCACCAGCTGTTCCTGAACGACCCGCGCGGGCTGAAGATCGAGATGACCTTCTGGCTGGATCAAGAAGAAGGCGGTGCGGCATGACCGACTTCGTGCAGGCCGGCGAAGTGCGTGTCGCCTTCGAACGCGAAGGACAGGGCCCTGCGCTGGTGCTGATGCACGGCGCGGAAGCAACGCGCGGAATGTTCGCCGCGCTGGTGCCGCACCTGTTGAAGCACTTCACCGTGATCTCGTACGACCAGCGCGATTGCGGCGACACCGAAGGGCCCGAGCGCACGGCGACGCTGGCGGACCTGGCCGGCGACGCACACCAGTTCATCAAGGCGCTCGGGCTCAAGCGTGCGCACGTGTTCGGGTCGTCGTTCGGCGGCAGGGTGGCGCAGGCCCTGGCACTGCTGTATCCGCGGGCTATCGACCACCTGGTGCTGGCCAGCACCTGGCCGCTGCCACGGCCGTATGAAGAGCTGTGCCCGGAGGCGCGCCGCCTGGCCGAACTGCGCAACGGACTGCCCGGCACGGCCGACGAATTGGCGACCTGGTTCTTTCCCGAGGCCTATCTGCAGCAGCGGCCCGAACTGCGGCGCGTGTTCGCGAATGCCCGGCCGGAGTCGGCGCGCTCCCGGCGGCGAACGGCCACCGTGGCAACGGCCCTGGAGAACGGCGTGGCGGACATCGTGTCACCCACCCTGGTGCTGGCCGGCGAACTCGACCGCGTGGTGCCGGCTGCGGTCACGCTGGCCATGGCCGGCCGCATCCATGGAGCAGATGCCGTGCTGCTGCCGGCCATCGGCCATGTGGCAGCCATGCAGGCACCGGAGGTTCTTGCCCATCACCTCATCCGCTTCCTGAAGCCTGAAGGAGCCAAGGCATGAACAGCACCGACTACATCCGGATCGAGGGGCTGTCCAAGCACTTCGGCGCAGGCAGCGAAGGCGTGCTCGCGCTCTAGCAGATCGACTGCAGCATCCAGCAGGGCAGCTTCGTCACCATCGTCGGCCCCAGCGGCTGCGGCAAGAGCACGCTGCTGCGCATCCTGGCCGGGCTGCTCGACTACCAGGTCGGCAGCGTGATGCTCGACGGCCAGCCGATCCAGGGCACGCGGCGCGACGTGGGCGTGGTGTTTCAGAGCTCGATCCTGCTGCCCTGGCGCACGGTGCTGGAGAACGTGATGCTGCCGGCCGAGGTGATCGGGCTGGACACGAAGAAGGCGCGCGAGCGCGCCATGCAGCTGCTGCACATGGTTCGCCTCGACGGCTTCGAGCACAAGCTGCCGCGCCAGTTGAGCGGCGGCATGCAGCAGCGCGCCTCGATAGCGCGTGCGCTGCTGCACGACCCAAAGATCCTGTTGATGGACGAGCCCTTCGGCGCACTGGACGCGATGACGCGCGAGCGCATGAACCTCGAGCTGCAGCGCATCTGGATGGAGAGCGGCAAGACCGTCGTGCTGATCACGCACTCCATTCCCGAGGCCGTGTTCCTGGGCGACAAGGTGTTCGTGATGTCGCCTCGCCCGGGCACGCTGGAGCGCGTGCTGCCCATCGACCTGCCGCGGCCGCGAACGATGGAGGCGATGTCGCATCCGGCCTTCGCGTCGGCTTCCGCCTCCATCCGCGAGCGCTTCTCGCACGCCGCTTCATTCGACTGAAAGGACGCTGCCATGACGACCGCCACGTTGACCTCCGATTCCACCGCGCAGCCCGACGCCGTTGCCGCCCCGCCCAAGAAGACGCCGCGCCCGCGCCGCGCCAACCCGCTGGCCTCCACGCGCGTGCAATCCATCCTGCTGCTGATCACGCTGCTCGGCTCGTGGGAAGCGGCCGTGCGGGTGTTCAAGTTGCCCAGGCACCTGGTTCCGCCGGTCAGCGACATCGCAGTCGCGCTCTGGCGTGGCTTCGCCACCGGGCCGATGGCGAAAGACGGCTTCTGGTACCACGGCGGCGTGACCCTCGCCGAGATCCTGCTGGGTTTTTTCATCGGCAGCGGCATCGGCCTGGCGATCGGCATCGTGGTCTCGCAGATGCCGAAGCTGGAGGCGCTGCTGGAACCCTACGTGGCCGCGCTGCAGAGCGTGCCCAAGGTGGCGGTGGCCCCGATCATCGTGGTCTGGCTCGGCTTCGGGATCAGCTCCAAGGTGGTGATCATCTGCCTGCTCACCTTCTTCCCGGTGCTTGTGACCGGCATCGCGGGCTTCAAGGCAGTAGATCCGGACCGCATCGACCTGCTGCGGTCGTTGTCTGCCACGCGCTGGCAGATCTTCCGCAAGGCCAAGTTCCCGAGTGCCCTGCCCTACATCTTCGCCGGCCTGAACATGGCTGCCGCCTTCAGCGTGGTGGGCGCGGTGGTGGGTGAGTTCGTCGGCGCCCAGGCCGGCCTGGGCGTGCTGATCCTGCAGATGGAGGCGCAGGCCGACACCGGCGGCAGCTTCGCGGTATGCGTCGTGCTCTCGGTCATCGGCATCCTGCTGACAGGACTGCTGCGCCGCGTGCAGCGGCGGGTGCTGCACTGGATGCCTGCCGACACCTCGCAGCGCACCGTGAACGTTTGACTCGCCCTTGTGCGGCGGGCGCCTCCAGCCGCACGAACGACTGTTTTCTTCCAACGTGGCCGGCCCCGTGCCGGCAAGGAGTGGACCATGTTGACGCGACGTGATTTCGGCCTGGGGCTGGGTGCCCTCGGACTCGCCGGCGGGCTGCCGGCACTGGCGCAGAACCTGCGCGTGATGAAGGTGGCGAACACCGCGGCGGTCAACGACCCGCAGCAGTGCTTCGTGACTGCGGGCCAGCATCCGAAGCTGAACTTCTACAAGCCCGGCGGCGTGGACGTGGAGTACGTCAACATGTCGAACATGACGCAGGCGCTGCAAAGCCTGCGCGGCGGCCACGTGGATTTCGGGCCCGCCGTGCCCGGCATCCTGCTGCCGGCGATGGCCAAGGACCCGACGCTGGACCTGGTGAGCGTGTACAAGTGGCTGCCGCGCAATGCCAACGTGATCGTGGTGAAGCCGGGCAGCCCGATCAAGTCGGCGGCAGACCTGGCGGGCAAGCGCATCGGCGTGCGCAGCCAGGGCGACAGCGGCATCGTGGTCACCAAGACCATGCTCGCCGAACTGGGCCTGAAGGACGACAAGTGCGAATACATCGCCATCGGCGACGGTGCGCCGGCCGGCGCTGCGATAGACAACGATCGCGTCGACGTGGTGGTGAGCTTCGACACCGCCGCGGCGCGCATCGAGCTGATGGGCACGAAGCTGCGCTACGTACCGATCACGCCGAAGTTCGCCCAGGTGGGGTCCGGCTGGATCTGCGTGCCGCGCAAGCTGCTGAAGGAGGAGCGCAAGGCGCTGGTGGCGCTGTTCCGCGGCATCGCGAAGTCAACGATCTTTGCGCACAACAACCTCGATGTCGGCATCGATCTGCACTGGGCCGTGTACCCCGAAAGCCGGCCCAAGGGCCGCAGCGAGGAAGAGGTGCGCAAGGAACTGGCGTTCGTCCTGAAGGACCGCAAGAACAGCTGGATGCGCCGGCCGGACGATCCCGACCAGCGCATCGGCGCGTCGTCGCTGGCCGAGTGGAAGGCCAACATCGAGATGACCGCAGAGAGCAGCAAGAACCCCAAACTGGCCGAGGAGCTGGGCGATCCGAACCGGCTGTTCACCAACGAGCTGATCGACGAGATCAATGCCTTCGACAAGCAGGCGGCGGTGGAGATGGCGAAGGCTTTCAGGCTGTAGCCGCCTTTTGCGTTGCGGCCGACTGCGGGCGCGTCTTGATTCAAGCGGTTGTGGGCCGCGCAAACTCGATCGGCAAATCCTTGAACTGCTTGCGCAGACCCGGCACGGGCGCCCCGCCCACCACGATGCGCGCAAACGCATCGAGCGGACTGAAGAACGCGGGCCGCAGGCGGTTGAGCTTGCTTTCATCCACGATCAGGAAGCTCTGCGACGCACTGCGGATCGCCGCCTGCTTCACCGGCACTTCGTGAAAATTGGAGCAGCTCGCGCCCCGCTCCAGGTCCAGTCCGCCGGCTGAAATGAAGGCCTTGTTCACGCCCAGCCGGTTGAGATATTGCAGCCCCTCGTCGGAAAAGAACGTGGCCGACGACGCGTGGTACAGCCCGCCCAGCAGCATCAACTGCGTGTTCGGCCGGCGGCTCAAGATCGACGCGATGTTCGTGGAGTAACACACCACGCTCAGCGGCATGTCGGGCGGCAAGGCCTCCGCGAAATGGACCATGGTGGTGCCGCAGTCGATGAACAGGCTGTCGTGCGCCTGCACCCACGTGGCGGCGCGTTCGCAGGCCACGCGCTTGTGCGCCGCGTGCTGGTCGCTGGCCTCGTCGAGCGAGTACCTGTCGGCGCCCGGCAGCGTTGTGGCAAGCACGTAGCCACCGAGGGCGGTAAGCGGCGAGTCGGCGGCCGACAGGTCGCGGCGGATCGTCATTTCCGTCACGTCCAGCCGCTGGGCGGCCTGCTTGATCGGCAACGGTCCGCCGGCCTCGACGAGCTCCTGCATCTTTGCAAGGCGCAAGGCCCGGGCCTCGGCGCCGGCGGTCTTTCGCATGTTCTGGTTCCTCTGGTCCACAAGCCCTAGGGTGAATCGACATTCAAACGGGGCCGCGAAGGACGAATGCCGGGTGCAGTGCAAGGCGCGGTGAGCGCCGCGTAGCTTAGCTACGCAAGCGAGCCGCAACGCCGCACTGCGCCCGGCATTCGTCCTTCCCTTCGGGTTGGCCCGCTTTGCACCCGCCTGCTTTGTCGGGCGGCTTGGCCAGAGATGACTCTGGCCTGCGCCGCCCTTCGCGCATCCGGGTGCAAAGCGGGCCAACGCGGCCCCGTTTGAATGTCGATTCACCCTAGTATCGGGCATCGAAAATGTTATTTAAAAAACATCTTGCACAGATAAATGTTATTGAAATAACATTCACGCCAATGCGCCACCGGCCCTGCACGGCGGCCTGCACAACGATCGGAGACAAAGACATGCCCCTTGCCTGCCTGCCGCTCACGCGGCGCCTGCGCGCCCCGGCGCCCTTCACTCCATGACTTCCACTTCCCTCGTTCGCGCCAGCGGCGCGGTGCGCTCGCGCCCCATTCCGGCCGCCGCGACTGCGTCGCCTCCAGCCGCTGCCACCGCGACGACGCACGACAAAAAGCCACACCCCATCGCACGCAACACCGCGCAACCCTTCGACGCCGGCTGGTTCGACAACATCCGCGTCAACCTCTCGGCCGCCGAACGCCGCGTGGCCACGCTGCCCGGTCGCCGCTCGGTCAAGAAAGATGCACAGGCCGGCTGGCTGCTCAAGGCCATCACCTGCATCGACCTGACCACGCTCAACGGCGACGACACGGCCGAGCGCGTGCGCAGGCTGTGCGCCAAGGCCGTGGCCCCCGTGCGCCCCGACCTGCTGGCCGCGCTGGGCTTTGCAGATCGCACGCTGCACACCGGCGCGGTCTGCGTCTATCACCGCTTCGTGGCCACGGCCGTGGATGCGCTCGCGGGCACCGGCATTCCGGTGGCGGCGGTGTCCACGGGCTTTCCGGCGGGGCTGATTCCGCACGAGCTCAAGCTCAAGGAGATCGAAGCTTCGGTGCGCGACGGCGCGGCCGAGATCGACATCGTCATCACGCGCGAACACGTGCTCACCGGGCAGTGGCAAAAGCTCTACGACGAGATGCGCGACTTTCGCCTGGCAGCGGGCGATGCGCACGTGAAGGCCATCCTCGCGACCGGCGAACTCAAGACGCTGCGCAACGTCGCCAAGGCCTCGATGGTCTGCATGATGGCCGGCGCCGATTTCATCAAGACCTCCACCGGCAAGGAAGGCGTGAACGCCACGCCGCTGGTCACGCTGGTGATGCTGCGCATGATCCGCGAGTACGAAGCCCGCACGGGTTTTCGCGTGGGCTACAAGCCCGCCGGCGGTGTCTCCACCGCCAAGACCGCGCTCGACTACCAGGTGCTCATGAAGGAAGAGCTGGGCCGCGCCTGGCTCGAGCCCGACCTGTTCCGCATCGGCGCCTCCACCCTGCTGGCCGACATCGAGCGCCAGCTGGAACACCACGTCACGGGCCGCTACTCGGCCTTCCACCGCCACCCGATCGGATGACCCGATGAGCAGCAACAGCAGCGTCGCACGCTATTTCGACACCATGGACTACGGCCCCGCGCCAGAGAGCGACACCGACGCCCGCCAATGGCTCTCGCGCCATGCAGAGGGCTTCGGCCATTTCATCGGCGGGCACTTCACCCCCGCATCGGCCGGCCCGCATTTCGACACGGCCGAACCAGCCACCGGCCAGCGGCTCGCTGGCATCGCACAGGGGTCCGCGCAGGACGTGGACGCCGCTGTCGCCGCGGCGCGCGCCGCGCAGCCCGGCTGGCTGGCACTCGGCGGCCACGGCCGTGCACGGCATCTGTACGCCCTGGCGCGCATGGTGCAGCGCCATGCGCGCCTGCTCGCGGTGGTCGAGGCGCTGGACAACGGCAAGCCGATCCGCGAGACCCGCGATCTCGACGTGCCGCTGGTGGCGCGCCACTTCTATCACCACGCCGGCTGGGCCCAGCTGCAGGAGCGCGAGTTCGCCGACCAGGTGCCGCTGGGCGTGATCGGCCAGATCATTCCCTGGAACTTCCCGCTGCTGATGCTGGCCTGGAAGATCGCGCCCGCGCTGGCGCTGGGCAACACGGTGGTGCTCAAGCCCGCGGAGTTCACGCCGCTGAGCGCCCTGCTGTTCGCCGAACTCGCGGCGCAGGCCGGCCTGCCCGCCGGTGTGCTGAACGTGGTGACCGGCGACGGTGCCACGGGCGCGGCGCTAGTGGCGCACGAAGGCGTCGACAAGATCGCCTTCACCGGCTCGACCGACGTGGGCCGCCTGATCCGCGAAGCCACCGCCGGCTCGGGCAAGTCGCTCACGCTGGAGCTGGGCGGCAAGTCGCCCTTCATCGTGTTCGACGACGCCGACATCGATGCCGCCGTGGAAGGCGTGGTTGACGCCATCTGGTTCAACCAGGGCCAGGTGTGCTGCGCCGGCTCGCGGCTGCTGCTGCAGGAAGGCATTGCGGCCGACTTCATCGAACGCCTCAAGCGCCGCATGCAGAGCCTTCGCGTGGGCCTGCCGCTGGACAAGGCGATCGACATCGGCAGCCTGATCGACTCCTCGCAGCTCGAACGCGTGCGTTCGCTGGTGGCCACCGGCGTGCGCGAAGGCGCAGTCTGCTACCAGCCGCCGGGCGTGCTGCCCGCGGGCGGCAGCTTCTTTCCGCCCACGTTGCTGACGGGTGTGCACCCTGCTTCCACCGTTGCGACCGAAGAGATCTTCGGCCCGGTGCTGGTGACCATGACCTTCCGCACGCCCGACGAGGCCGTGGCACTGGCCAACAACACGCGCTACGGTCTCGCGGCCAGCGTGTGGAGCGAGACCATCGGCCTTGCGCTGGGTATCGCGCCGCAGCTGCAGGCCGGCGTGGTGTGGGTCAACGCAACCAATCTGTTCGACGCGGGCGTGGGCTTCGGCGGCTACCGCGAATCGGGCTACGGCCGCGAAGGCGGACGCGAGGGCTGCTACGAATACCTGAAGCCGCGCGCATGGGCCGAGCGCAAGCCGCGTTCGGCAACTGCATTTGCCCAAGCTGCGAACGAGGCAGACAAGGCACCGGTCGCCGCAGGGCTTCCGGCCATCGACCGCACTGCAAAGCTGTTCATCGGCGGCAAGCAGGTGCGCCCGGATGGCGAGCTCTCGCACCCCGTGTTCTCCGCCACCGGCCAGCGGCTCGGCGAGGTGGGCACCGGCAACCGCAAGGACATCCGCAACGCCGTGGCCGCCGCGCGCGCCGCCACGGCCTGGTCGAGCGCCACGCCGCATCGCCGTGCCCAGGCGCTCTACTACCTGGCCGAAAACCTCTCAGCGCGCGCCGGCGAATTCGCTGCGCGCCTCACAAGCCTGACCGGCGTGGCCGCACGCGCCGCACAGGCCGAAGTCGACGCCGCCGTAAGCCGCCTCTTCGCCTACGGTGCATGGGCCGACAAGTACGAGGGCACGGTGCACGTGCCGCCGCTGCGCGGTGTGGCACTGGCCACCGTCGAGGCCATCGGCGTGGTCGGCGTGGTGTGCCCCGACGAAGCGCCGCTCTTGTCCTTCGTGAGCCTGCTCGCGCCGCTGCTGGCCATGGGCAACCGCACGGTGATCGTGCCGAGCGAGAAGCATCCGCTGATCGCGACCGACTTCTACCAGGTGCTCGAGACCTCCGACCTGCCGGCCGGCGTGGTCAACCTCGTGACCGGCCCTGCCGCCGGCCTTGCGCAGACGCTGGCCGAGCACGACGACGTCGATGCGCTGTGGGTCTTCGGTGCGAAGGAGCTGTCGCGCGCCGCCGAGCGGCTGTCGATCGGCAACCTCAAGCGCACGCTGGTCGACCACGGCCTGGCCACCGACTGGCACGACGGCGCGGCGGCCGAAGGCCCGCTGTTCCTGCGCCATGCCACGCAGGTCAAGAACATCTGGATTCCCTATGGCGAATGAGCGTCGGCAGTGCCGCCAAAGCGTCAAAAACCAAGGGAAATCCCTCAATAGCAAACGTTTGCGCAAACGTTTTCTTTCTCTAAGATCGCAGCCAACCGAACCGTTCCATCGCCAGGAGTCCGCATGCTGAAGTCCATCCATCCGCTGCTCAATGCCGACGTGCTATACGCCCTGCGCGCCATGGGCCACGGCGACGAACTGGTGCTGTGCGATGCCAACTTTCCGGCCGACTCGGTGGCGCGCCAGACCACGCTGGGCCGGCTGCTGCGCATCGACGGCGTGGGCACCACCGAGGCGGCGCGCGCCATCCTGTCGGTGCTGCCGCTCGACGAGGCCGTGGACGATCCGGCGCGCCGCATGGAAATCATGGGTCAGCCACACGAGATCCCGCCGGTGCAGCAAGAAATGCAGCGCGAGATCGATGCGGCCGAGGGGCGTTCGCGTCCGCTGGGCTCCATCGAACGCTTCGCCTTCTACGAAGCCGCGCGCCGCGCCTACTGCGTTGTCGCCACCGGCGAGCGCCGCTTCTACGGCTGCTTCATCTTCAAAAAAGGCGTGCTCGCGCCGCAGGCCTGACCCCATGACCGTCATCACTTCCAGGCAGCACGGCGTGGCCGTGCTCGGCATCTTCGTTGCCGACCTCGCGTTTCGCGCGTCCAGCCTTCCGGGCGTGGGCCAGACCATCGCCGGCTCTGGCTTCGCAATGGGCCCGGGCGGCAAGGGATCGAACCAGGCCGTGGCGGCCGCACGCGCAGGCGCCGGGGTCACGTTCATCTCCAAGCTGGGGCAGGACGCCTTCGGCAACGACGCGCTCGCCCTGTGGTCGCGCGAAGGCATCACGCCGCGTGCGCCGCAAGTGACGGCGCAGCCGACCGGCGCGGCATTCATCTACGTGCACGAAGTCACCGGCGACAACGCCATCATCGTGGTGCCAGGCGCCGCGATGCTGATCGATGCCGCCGATGTCGATGCGGCAGCCGATGCGATCCGCGGCGCACGCGTGTTCGTCACCCAGCTCGAGCAGCCGGCCGCCGCCGCGCGCCGCGGGCTGGAGATTGCGCGTGAAGCCGGCACGCTCACCGTGTTCAACCCCGCGCCCGCCCTGCCCTTCGACGACGCGCTCTACGCGCTGTGCGACTACATCACGCCCAACGAGCACGAAGCCGCAGCCCTGAGCGGCATGCCCGTCGAAACCATCGAGGACGCGCGCCGCGCGGGCGACTTCTTCCTCGCCAAGGGCGTGGGCTGCGCGCTCATCACGCTCGGCGACAAGGGTGCCCTGCTGCACAGCGCCAGCGGCTCCGAGCACATCCCGGTGTTCCGCGCCGGCACAGTGAAGGAAACCACCGGCGCGGGCGACGCCTTCAACGGCGGCTTTGCGGCCGCGCTGGCTGAGGGCGCCACCGCCCGCGAGGCGGCGCGCTTCGGCGCGGCCGTGGCCGCCATCTCGGTGACGCGTGCCGGCACGGCGCCCTCGATGCCAACGCGTGCCGAAGTCGATGCGCTACTGGCCCGCGTCGCCTGACAGGACCCCGCCCATGAAACTCAAGTTTTCAGACCGCGAACTCAACTTCCTGGTCGGCATCAACGTCCTCATCCTCGTGGTGGCGACGGTGCTGTCCAAAGGGGACTTTCTCGACGTCTACAACTTCCAGTCCATGGGTGGCCAACTGCCCGAGCTCGGCCTGTTGGCCATGGGCGTGGCGCTGTCGATGATCTCGGGCAACGGCGGCATCGACCTGTCGGGCGTGGCGCTGGCCAACCTGGCGGGCGTGGTGGCTGCCACCCTCGCGCCGCAGCTGGCCGCGCCCGATGTGTCGCCCTGGCTCTACACCGGCTGGTTCGCCGCCATCGCACTGGCGGTGGGCCTGGCCGGCGGCCTCCTCAACGGCGTGCTGATCGCGAAGGCGGGCCTCACGCCCATCCTCTGCACGTTGGGCACGCAGCTGCTCTACACCGGCCTGGCCGTGGTGCTCACGGGTGGCTCCAGCCTGCGCGTGGGCGATGCCGAGGCGCTCTCGGCCATCGGCAACGAGATGGTGCTGGGCGTGCCGATTCCGTTCGTGATCTTCCTCGTGATGCTGCTGGCCGTCGGCTGGCTGCTGCGGCAAAGCCCCTTCGGCATCCGCCTGTTCCTGCTCGGCACCAATGCCAAGGCGGCGCGCTACGCCGGCATCTCGCAGGCCCGCATGCTGATCGCGACCTACGCGCTGTGCGGATTCCTCGCGGCCGTGGCCGGCGTGATCATCGCCGCGCGCACCGCGAGCGTGAAGTCGGACTACGGCAACTCCTACCTGCTGATCGCCATCCTCATCACGGTGATGGCGGGCGTGCGTCCGCAGGGCGGCTACGGGCGCATGGTGTGCCTGTTCTTCTCGGCAGTGGCGCTGCAGCTGCTGTCGAGCACCTTCAACCTGCTGGGCATTTCCAACTTCTTCCGCGACTGCGCCTGGGGCCTGCTGCTGCTGTTCTTCCTGGCCTACGGGCGCTTCGGCCTGCAGGACCTGCGCGTCTTTCTTTCCACTTCGCGCACCAGCGCACCGCCGCACCAGCTCCCTCCTGGCGCGACGCAAAGAAACCCCGAGGGCTAGGAGACAACATGCTGAAGAAAACAAAGATCGCCTGCACCGCACTCGCCCTCACCACCGTGGCCTTTGCCTCGGCGCTGCACGCGCAGGGCAAGCCGCAAGACATCGTCACCGTGGTCAAGATCACCGGCATCAGCTGGTTCAACCGCATGGAAGTGGGGGTGAAGGAATTCGGCGCGAGCACGCCGGGCGTGACCACGCGCCAGATCGGCCCGGCCCAGTCGGACGCCGCGCAGCAGCAGCGCCTGGTTGAAGACCTGGTGGCCAAGAAGGTCGACGCCATCGCCGTGGTCTCGATGGACCCGCCCACGCTGGAGCCGGTGCTCAAGCGCGCAATGGAGCGCGGCATCAAGGTCGTGACGCACGAGGCCGACAACCAGAAGAACACCATGGTCGACATCGAGGCCTTCGACAACACGGCCTACGGCGCGCGCATCAACGAGCGCCTGGCGGCCTGCATGGGCCAGCAGGGCAAGTGGACCTCGCTGGTGGGTTCGCTGGGCAGCCAGTCGCAGGTGCAGTGGGCCGACGGCGGCGCCTCGAACGCGAAGAAGTACCCCAAGATGACGCTGGTCGATGCCAAGAACGAATCGCTCAACGACGCCGAGAAGGCCTACGGCAAGGCCAAGGAAATGCTGCGCAAGCACCCCGACCTGAAGGGCTTCCAGGGCTCGTCGTCGCTCGACGTGCTGGGCATCGGCCGCGCGGTGGAAGAAGCCGGCCTGCAGGGCAAGGTCTGCGTGTTCGGCACGGGCCTGCCCAGCGAAGCGGCCAAGTTCCTCGAGTCGGGCGCGGTCGGCGGCATTGCCTTCTGGGACCCGAAGGACGCCGGCCTCGTCATGAACAAGGCAGCCAAGATGCTGATCGACGGCAAGACCATCACCGACGGCACCGACATGGGCGTGCCGGGCTACAACAAGGTCTCGGTCAAGAAGGGGCCGGGCGTCGGCATCGTCGTCACGGGCCAGGCCTGGGTCGAGGTCGACAAGCAGAACTACAAGAAGTACGCCTTCTGAGCCTGCGAACCATGACCCTTGCAGCAGCGCCCTCCATGCAGGCCACGCACGCCCCGGCCACGCCGGCGGGGCGCCGCGTCTTTCTTGAGGTGCAGGACGTGCACAAGCGCTTCGCGGGCGTGCACGCTCTGCGCGGCATCGACCTGACGATCGAGGCCGGCGAGATCTACCACCTGCTCGGCGAGAACGGCTGCGGCAAGAGCACGCTGATCAAGATCATCTCGGGCGCGCAGCCGCCGAGCCAGGGCCGCATCGTGATCGACGGCAGGCCGCACGATGCGCTGTCGCCGCTTCAGGCGCTTACGCTCGGCATCGAGACGGTCTACCAGGACCTGTCCCTGCTGCCGAACATGAGCGTGGCCGAAAACGTCGCGCTCAGCGAGCAGCTGGTGAGCACCGGCGGCAAGCTGGCGCGGCGTTTCGACGGCAAGGCGGTCGCGGCCACGGCCGTACGTGCGCTGGAGACGGTGAAGCTGCCGACCGACGCCGCCTTCCTGGCGCGCCGCGTCGACGAACTGCCCATTGCCACGCGCCAGTTGGTGGCGATCGCGCGCGCCGTGGCCACGCGCGCGCGCATGGTCATCATGGACGAGCCCACCACCTCGCTCACGCAGAAGGAAGTGGACAACCTCGTGCACGTGGTCGAGGCGCTGCGCGCGCAGGGCGTGGCGGTGCTGTTCGTGAGCCACAAGCTCGACGAGTGCATGGCCATGGGCGGCCAGGCCATCGTGTTCCGCGACGGCACCAAGGTCGCGCAGGGGCCGATCAAGGGTTTCACCAAGGCCGAGCTCGCGCACTGGATGACCGGCAAGCAGCTCGACGGCGCCCGCTATCGCCACCGCTCGCATGACGGCGACGCGCTGCTGAAGGTCGAAGCGCTGGGCCGCGGCACGCAGTTCAGCGACGTGGGCTTCACGCTGCACAAGGGCGAGATCCTGGGCATCACCGGGCTGCTCGACTCGGGGCGCAACGAGCTGGCGATGGCGCTCGCGGGCGTGCAAGCCGCAGACCGCGGCCGCATCTCGCTCGCAGCGAAGGAAATCACGCTGAAGACACCGGCCGACGGCATCCGCCAGGGCATCGGCTATGTGCCCGAAGACCGGCTCAGCGAAGGCCTCTTTCTCGACAAGCCGATCCGCGACAACATCGTCACGGCCGTGCTCGGCCGCCTGCGCGGGCGCTTCGGCGCGCTCGATGCGCGCCAGTGCCAGGCGCTGGCCGAACGCACCGTGGCCGACCTGCAGATCGCCACGCCCGACGTGGACCGCCCGGTGCAGTCGCTCTCGGGCGGCAACCAGCAGCGCGTGCTCATCGGCCGCTGGCTCGCCATCGATCCGCGGGTGCTGATCCTGCACGGCCCGACCGTGGGCGTGGACGTCGGCTCGAAAGACACCATCTACCGCATCGTGCAGCGGCTGGCCGAGCAGGGGCTGGGCGTGATCCTGGTCAGCGACGACCTGCAGGAACTGCTGCAGAACTGCGACCGCATCCTGCTGATGCGCAAGGGCCGCATCGCCCACGACTTCGAGGCGCAAGGGCTGGCCGAAAGCGAGCTGTACCGCGCGCTGGTTTCCGACACCCCCTCTCCCGCATTCTCATGACGGCTTCCACCATGCAAGCGCACACCACCGCTGTGCCCGCAGCGCCCGAGCCCCGGGCCCGCACGTCCTGGCGCCACTGGCTCGCGCTGCGCCCCTCGGTCTTCACACTGGCGCTGATCGTGCTGGTGAGCCTGGTGGTGGGCGCGATCAACCCGAGCTTCTTCCAGTTGCCGGTGCTGTTCGACATCGTGCGCGCCTGCACGGTGCTGGGCCTGTTCGCGCTCGGCGTGCTGATCGTGCTGGCCGCGGGCGGCATCGACGTGTCGTTCGCGGCGATTGCCGCGCTCACGATGTACAGCATCACCAAGCTCGTGCTGAACTACTTTCCGGAAGCGCCGATCGCGCTGCTGCTGGTGGCGGGTGCGGCCAGCGGCGCGGTGCTCGGCGTGCTCAACGGCCTGCTGGTGCACTGGCTCAAGGCGCCCTCGCTGATCGTGACCATCGGCACGCAGTACCTGTACCGCGGCATCCTGCTGACCTTTGTCGGCACCGTGTTCTTCATGAACGTGCCGCTGCCGATGGATGCCTTCGGCAAGCTCGCGCTCTGGCGCTTCGACACGCCGCAGGGCCTGCACGCGGTGTTGCCGGCCACCGTGCTGGTGCTGGCCGGCGCGGCGGTGCTGACCTGGTGGCTGCTGAACCGCACGCTGATCGGCCGCGCGGTGTACGCCATCGGCGGCAGCCTGGCGATCGCGGAGCGGCTGGGCTACAACCTGCGCACCGTTCACGTCTTCGTGTTCGCGTACGCGGGCTTCCTGTCGGGCCTCGCAGGCATCGTGCATGTGTCGAGCACGCGGCTGGCCAATCCTTTCGACCTGGTGGGCAACGAACTGGACGTGATCGCCGCCGTGATCCTCGGCGGCGCCCGCATCACCGGTGGCAGCGGCACCGTGGGCGGCACGCTGCTGGGCGTGGTGCTGGTCACGCTGATCAATAACGTGTTGATCCTGGCGGGGGTACCCAGCACCTGGCAGAAGGTCATCATCGGGGCCTTCATCCTCGTGGCCGGGGCGTGCTTCGCGATGCGCAAGCAGGGCTGAGGGCTTCACGCCGCTATGCGCGAGCAGGATGACGGCCTTCGGGAGGTGAAGGCCCGGCGGCCATGTCGCCGCGCCCGGCTCGACTGGAGCCGTCCTCGTTTGCCATGAGCTCCAGGAAAAGTGGCACTGGCCGTGGACAGCACCGATCGGTGGCATGCGTGTGCGCGTCGATGAGGCCCGGCATCACCAGCCGCCCCCCAAGGTTCACGCGACGGATGTCTGGGCCTGCAGCCCCCTCGCCGTCATCTCGTTCGACGGAAGAAATCTTCCCGTCCGAAATCCCGATGGTGGGGTGGTCGTCACCGAAGTAGCGATCGCCGTCGAACAATCTTGCGTGGGCAAGAACGAGCGGCGGTGACATGGATGCCCCTTTGCAGCAATTCTAGAAATGGGGGGGTGGCATTTCTCTTGTCTGCATGCATGGCGATTGATCCTGCGTGCCGATCCTGGGCCCTTCGGGGCCCTTTCCATGGGATATGCTGCGCCGCGCAATCTTTATTTGAACTTGGAGTAACTCGATGGAAGACGTGAAGATCCTTCAGATCATGCCCGCCGAAGGGTGGGTCGCCGTGTACGACGGCGGCGATGAAGGAGAAATGGAAGAGCCGCTGGCCTGCTTTGCGCTCGTGCAGGTCGACTACAAGAATGGCGACGGCATCCAGACCGAAGTACGCGGAATGGCGCCCGACGAAAAGCTCATGGCATTCGTGGAAGACGCTACAAACTTCGTGACGGTTCGCCGCGCTGAAGAAGCCGAAGACGAAGAGGAAGATGAAACCGCCGAGTAGTTACACGCCCAATCAAACCTTGAGCCTGTACCCGGTCTTGAAGATCCAGCGCACGGCGACCAGGCACAGCGCCAGGAAAACCAGCGTCACGCTCATGCTGATCGGCAGGCTCACGTCGGAGACGCCGTAGAAGCTCCACCGGAACCCGCTGATCAGGTAGACCACCGGATTGAACAGCGAGACCTTCTGCCAGAACGGCGGCAGCATGTTGATCGAATAGAAACTCCCGCCCAGGAAGGTCAGCGGCGTGACGATCATCAAGGGAATGATCTGCAGCTTTTCGAAGCCGTCGGCCCAGACGCCGATGATGAAACCGAACAGGCTGAACGTCACCGCGGTGAGCACGAGGAACGCCACCATCCACAGCGGGTGCGCGATCTCGTACGACACGAACAACCGGGCGGTGATCAAGATGATGATCCCGAGGATGATCGACTTGCTCGCCGCCGCACCGACGTAGCCGCACACGACCTCGACATACGAGACGGGCGCGGACAGCACCTCGTAGATCGTGCCCGAGAACTTGGGAAAGTAGATGCCGAACGAGGCATTGGCGATGCTCTGCGTCAGCAGCGACAGCATCACAAGGCCTGGGATGATGTAGGCGCCGTAGGCGATGCCGTCGACATCCACCATGCGCGAGCCAATGGCCGAACCGAACACGACGAAATAGAGCGACGTGGAGAGCACGGGCGAGGCCACGCTCTGCATCAGGGTGCGCCACGTGCGCGCCATCTCGAACAGGTAGATGGCGCGGATTGCGTACATGTTCATGCTTGCCCCCTCACGAGGCTGACGAAGATTTCCTCCAGCGAGCTTTCGGAGGAATGCAGGTCCTTGAAGTCGATGCCGAGCTCGCCGAGCTGGCGCAAAAGGCCGGCGATCTGGTTGTCGTCGCCCTGCTTGTCGAAGGTATAGATCAGCGAGTGGCCGTCGTCGGCCAGATCGAGCTGGTAGCGGTCGACGAGTGCTTCGGGAATGGCAGTCAGCGCGTTCCGAAGGCTCAGCGTCAATTGCTTCTTGCCGAGCTTTTTCATCAGTGCGGCCTTGTCCTCCACCAGGATGAGCTCGCCCTTGCGGATCACACCGATGCGGTCGGCCATCTCCTCGGCCTCTTCGATGTAGTGCGTGGTCAGGATGATGGTGACGCCGCTTTCCCGCAGCTTGCGCACCATCTCCCACATGCCGCGTCGCAACTCCACGTCGACGCCAGCGGTGGGTTCGTCGAGAAAAAGAATCCGGGGTTCATGCGACAGCGCCTTGGCGATCATCACGCGACGCTTCATGCCGCCCGAAAGCGCCATGATCTTGGTGTCCTTCTTGTCCCAGAGGGAAAGATCGCGAAGCACCTTCTCGATATGGGCCGGATTCGGCGGATAGCCGAACAAGCCGCGGCTGAAGCTCACCGTGCCCCATACGGTTTCGAAGGCGTCGGTGGCCAGCTCTTGCGGCACCAGGCCGATCTTCGTGCGTGCGGCCCGGAAGTCGGTGACGATGTCGTGCCCATCGGCCAGCACCGTGCCTTCGCTCGGGTTGACGATGCCGCAGATGATGTTGATCAGCGTTGTCTTGCCCGCCCCGTTGGGGCCGAGCAGCGCGAATATCTCTCCTTGGTGGATATCCAGATCGACACGCTTGAGTGCCTGGAATCCCGACGCGTAAGTCTTGGAAAGCTGATTGACCGAGACGATTGAAGGCACGAGACCTCTTTTGAGTCTGTAGGGGGAGGCTGGAATCTTACGCTTGGGTCGCGCTGGGGCTGAGGCTGCACTCGCTGCCTCCTGGAGCGCGCGGTCGAAGTGGCAACCGGCCGTCTCAAAAGCTGAAGAGGTCTTGAGCACTTCCATTCGATCTCGCTAGAAGAGCCCGCGCTGTGACGTCGTCAAAGCCATGAAGCTTTCTCCAATGGGCTGAAGAATGGCATCGGCAATCGGCTGAAGCTGCCTGGTCAGGTAGTGTTCGTAGTCGATTCGGGACTGACGAATCTCCATGGGTTCAGGGCCGCTGCGAGTCATGACATACCGGATCCAGCCGCCGTTCTGATACTGCCTGGGTCGGTTGACCCGACTGTTGTGATCGTCGGCAATCCTTGCCGCACGTACCTGCGGCGGTACGTTGACCAGGTAGGCATCGAGGCGGTGGCGCAGGCGCTTCCTGTAGATGAGCAGATCGTCCATCTTGCCCGCCAGCAGCGCCTCTGCATAGTCGGTCACGAACTCCTTGTAAGGCTCGTCGTGGAAGATGCGCGAAAGCAGGCCCTCCTGGAACTGGCGCGCCAACGGGGTCCAGTCGCTTCGGGCCATCTCGAGACCGCGATAGACCATCTCCTCCTTGCCGTTGGCGTCGACGCTCAGGCCCGCATACCGCTTCTTGCTGCCCACGTCCGAGCCGCGAATGGTCGGCATGAAGAACTTCTTGTAGTGGGTGTCGAACTCGATCTCGAGAAAGTTCTGCAGGCCGTGCTCCTCGCGAAGGGAGTTCGTCCACCACGCGTTGATGTCTCTCACCAAGGTGGTCGCGACGGCGTGCGCGTTCTCGTTGGTGTGGGTACGCCTGAGCCAGATGAAGATGGAGTCGGTGTCGCCGTAGATGACCTCGTAGTCCCGGGCTTCCACGAATTCGCGCGTGAGCTTCATCATCTCGTGGCCACGAAGGGTGATGGCGGACACCAGCTTGGGATTGAAGAAACGGCAGTCGGCCGCACCCAGCACGCCGGCGAAGGAGTTCATGAGCAGCTTCAGGGCCTGGGACAGCGGCTCGTTCTTCGTCCGCTTGGCCTCGTCCCGGGCGCGCCAGAGCGTGGTCACGATTTCCGGCAGGCAGTGCTTCTCGCGCGAGAAGACAGTTCCCTGCGGGCCCTTGACGAGCATGGTCGCGTCGCCAGCGTTCGAGCCCTCGATGAAGCCGACCGGATCGACAAGGAAGGTCCGGATGATCGAGGGGTAGAGGCTCTTGTAGTCCAGCACCACGACGGAGTCGTAGAACCCCGGCTTCGAGTCCATCACGTAGCCGCCGGGGTAGGCCTTGCTCGCAATCTCGCCCACGTTCGGCGCCACGTAGCCCTGGCGATGCATCCGCGGCAGGTAGTGGTGGCTGAACGCGGCGATGGAGCCACCGAAGTGGTCGGCCTGCAGGCCTGTGGTCTGGGCCCGCTCCATCACGAACTGCAGCAGCTTCGCCTTGTCGAAGATGCGCAGGACCAGCTCGCAGTCCCGGATGTTGTAGAGCGCGAGCGCGGGCTTGTCTTCCTGGTACCGCCGCTCGATCTCCGCCATCTTGTCGTACTCGTCGCCGATGGCCTTGCCCTCGCCCAGCAACGTTTGCGAGACGGTCTCCAGGCTGAAGGAGGGAGAGCTCCACACGGCGGCCTTGAGGGCGTCGATGCCGTCGATGATCACCCGGCCGGGCATGGGCGCGAACAGGTAGCCCTGCTTGCCCGGATGAGTACGCCATTCGATGGGCCGCCGCTCCCGCCCCAGAAGGAGCTGCGTCCCACACTCGTTGGCTGTCTTCTGAAGCACTCGCAGGTCGAACTGGATGACGTTCCAGCCGATGATGACGTCCGGGTCGTTTCGCTCGAACCAGTCGTTGAGCTTCTCGATCATGGCCTTGCGGGTCGGGCAATAGATGAGCGAAAAGCCCATGGCCCCACCCGACCCGGATGGCGGCTCACCCAGCATGAAGACGACGCGGTCCGCCATACCGTCCAGCGCAATGGAATAGAGCGCCTCATGCTGGCTGGTCTCGATGTCCAGCGACGCCACCTTCAGCACCGGCCGGAACTCGGGCGCTGGCTTGAGCTTGCAGTCGACGATGGTGGAGCGGTCTGCCCGCCCTCCTTCCACCAGCACGCCAGCGGTGATGAACCGTTCCATCAGGTAGCGATCGTGCGGGCGCACATCGGCTTCGAGCAGGGGAATGCCCTGTGCCTGGAGGGCACGCATCAACCGGCCGAGTTGGCGGAAGTGCTTCGCATAGATACCGGTGACGGGTTCCTGATGAAAAGTCTTCAGCTCGAGCTCACGTATCTGCAAGCCTGGCATGGCCACGAGGTGCGCTTCTACCGCTGCCCTGTGCTGGGTTGCGACGAATGCGACGGAGCTTTGGGAGGTCAGGACCACTTTCACCGGCCCCGCATCCGTTGCCAGCCAGTACTCGATCTCCGTGCCGGCGGGAGCATCCCGCCAGTGGCGAGTGAGGATGAAGCCCTTGAGTTCGGTGGACGTCACGAGAGCTTGGCGAGGCGGATAGGACAAGAGAGCGGGCTTGGCGTGGCCGATTCTCGCCCGGCCATGTCCAATTGCCGTCTGCGCAGGTAGCACATCATGAAATTGTCCAGGGGACTGGGGTTGAATGCCGCGACAAGGAATTCGCTCACGACGCGCACCTTCGCTGGGGGCGCCCGCTCAGGCGCACGGACCAGATGGATCCCTCCGAGATCCGCCGTATCGGCATCCAGTGCAATGCGCTCCAGTGCGCCCTGCCGAATGGCGTCGGCCACGATGAATTCGGGCTCGTAGAGAACACCAAGCCCGGCAACCGCGGCCGTGACCAACGCATCCCCGTTGTTGGCCCGCAAGGTTCCCTTGACGGCAACGCGCTTCTGCGCACCTTTATTCGTCCGGGCGCGACAGGTTCGACAAGGAGAAGCTCAAGCAGTTGTGCGCCTGCAGGTCCGCCCAGCGCTTCGGTCGCCCTCGCTGCATCAGGTATCCGGGGGCTGCACATCGCTGCTGCCAAGCTGCGCATAACGACACCAACTCTACTGGCCAGTGCGCGACTGCATTGGAGTTGCCTCGCTTCAGTTCGATGCGTATGGCGTGCATCGAAGGCCTGGAGAACGCGATCAGATCAAGAAACTTCATGGCCACATCTTTCGGGTGTTCGAATTTTCGTCCGCTTCCCCCAATCGCTTCGGCTTCAAAAACTACTTTGACGGAAGCGCATGGCGCGTGGCGTTCGCTCTGCTTCAACACGTCACAGACATCACGCCCTAAACGGTCCAGCCGTCAGCAACGGCCTCGAGCGGACTATTACATCTCAGACGAATAGTCGCTCTGACCAATGCACCGGCGCGCCAGCCGGTGGCTTACAAATACTCAGCACTCAACTCGCCGACCTGTTGCGCCCAGACTCTTTGGCTTCGTAGAGCGCGCGATCGGCAGCTTCGATAAGCCGACGCTCGACGCCGTCCGCATGGATTCCTTGAAAGCTCGAGGCCCCGGCGCTACATGTGACACGTCCGTGAGGACTCGCGCGGTGCGGAATATTCAAGGCATGGATGCGCGCTACCAGCAGGTCAGCGACGTCTTTGGCGCCCTGCAGATCAGTGCGAGGCAGAATCACAACCAGTTCCTCCCCTCCATAGCGCGCGACCAGGTCTCCCGGACGGCGAGCGCAATGCTGCAGTTCCGCGGCAACGGTCTGTAGACACTTATCGCCCGCCAAGTGGCCGTAGGTATCATTGAAGTGCTTGAAATAATCCAGATCAATGAGAACCAAGGCAAGAGAGGCTCCTTCTCGTGCGGCTCGCCGGCATTCCAAGCTCAAGGTCTCATCGAAGCCACGACGATTGGCCACCCCGGTGAGCTGATCCTGGGTCGCAAGCAGTTCGAGTTGGCCGTTGGCTTTCAAAAGCTCTTCACGCGCAGCCATCAATGAAGCCTCTGCACTGACGCGATGCTGAATGTTGATGATCAAACGCCGGCCCACCATTGCCATGGTCGCGAGCAAAACGCCAACCACGCTGAGCGTCAGAAGTGACTGGCGCCGCCACGCTCGCAACGCCTCGCTCTGGCCGAGTGCAACAGTAGTTACCACCGGGTAGCGATCGCTTTTGCGGAAGGCATAGATTCGCGGAATTCCGTCGAGGCTCGAGCGGAAGGACGCAGTGCCCGATGCAACATCGGCATAGTGACGAAGGAAGTTCGGCGACTTGGAGAAGTCTCGGCCCACGTCCTGTTCACGGTATGGATAACGCACCAACAACTGCCCGCTGGTGGTCGCCAAGCTAATCGCGCCGCTACTACCGATGTCGATCGATCCAAAGGGTTGCAGGAAACTCTCGACGGCAAGCGTGACGGCCACCACGCCGGTGAATTTCCCATCGGGATCTTCAAGGCGCCGACTGATAGTAATCACCCATTCTCCGGAAGACCGGCTCTTTATGGGCGGGCCGATGAAAAAATCCCGCGAAGGACTGTTCCGATGGTGCAGAAAATAAGCGCGCTCGGCACTGCTGTTGCCGGAGGGTCCACCCGTCCTGGATTGCAGGATCGAATCGCCCTGAGCATCAAGGATGGAGATGCCACTGAGTTGGTCCAGCAACTGTTCTTGACCTCTGACCAACGACTGTATGCGTCGCAGGCTCTCCGGCTCGCGACCTTCCGCCTCGAGCCGCTCGGACAGGCCGAGCAACAGGACTGCGCTTTGGGTGAAGACACCGTCAGCATAGATGTTCAGCGCCTTGGCCAGGTTGAGGTTGCCGACGTCGATCTCGGCCAGCGCATGCTTTCGAGTCGACCAGATCTGCCAAGCGGTTGCCGCTGACACGGAAAGCACAACGGCAAGCAGTAGGAATCTCGCAAGACCAACGTCACGCTTCACCTACGGCTCCCTCGATCAAGACTGTTCTCATCACTGACTCTCAGCGCCCCCCGCGGCTCTTCAATCGTGTAACGCAATATCCACGAGCGTGACCCGTCGATGATTTGGAGATACAGGCCAGGGATGCCGCCCACGTTGTGATCGCCCTCTTCGCGCAGGCGCCCTACCTCCATTGCAGACAGTTCACGAGATCGCTTCGGCATCGCTTCCTGCCGGCCATACCACCGGCCATCCCAAAAGCGCTTTCACGGCATGTTAAGGCTGCTTGAGGCGGCAGAGTATAGGCATTGCCCAATGAAAAACGCGCCTTGCGGCGCGTTCTGGTGTGTTGAAAATACTCGTCTTGGCGGAGAGTGTGAGATTCGAACTCACGGACGCTTTCACGTCGGCAGTTTTCAAGACTGCTGGTTTAAACCACTCACCCAACTCTCCGGAACCGTGGATTTTATGCCGACGGCGCTGCCCTACTCTTCATCGGGCAGGAACATCGCCTGCAGATCGCTCAGAAAATCCAGTCCGCGCTCGGTCGGCCACACGCGAAACAGGTCGCGTGCCACGAGCCCCTTGCGCTCTGCTTCTTCAAGACCACGCTGGATCGACGTCATCGCCAGCCCCGTGCGTTCGCTGAATTGCGGCAGCGTGAAGCCCGTCTTCAGCCTCAGCGCATTGAGCATGAACTCGAACGGCAGATCGGCCAGCGCCACTTCGTCGCTCTGCGACACCGCGGCCCCCGCGCGCGCGTTCTCCATGTACAGGCGCGGCTCGCGAAAGCGCACCTGCCGGACGATGCGGTGCGCAAAGCTCAGCTTGCTGTGCGCGCCGGCGCCAATGCCAAGGTAGTCGCCGAACTGCCAGTAGTTGAGGTTGTGCGCGCACTGGTGCCCCTCGCGCGCATAGGCCGACACCTCGTAGCGCGACATGCCACTGGCGCTGGTGCGCTCGGTGATGCGGTCGAGCATGGCGTAGGCAATGTCGTCTTCGGGCAGCGTGGGCGGGAACTTGGCGAACCAGGTGTTGGGTTCGATGGTCAGGTGGTACACCGAGATGTGCGGCGGCGCGAGCGCCAGTGCCTGCGACAGGTCGGCGTCGAGGCCTTCCAGGGTCTGGCCCGGCAGCGCGTACATCAGGTCGAGGTTGAAGGTGTCGAAGGTGCTCGCGGCCTCTTCCAGGGCTGCGATGGCCTGCGCACGGTCGTGCACGCGGCCCAGCGCCTTCAGGTGCTCGTCGTTGAAGCTCTGCACGCCCACCGAAAGGCGCGTGACGCCAGCCGAGCGGTACGCGCGGAAGCGGTTGCGCTCGAAGGTGCCGGGGTTGGCTTCGAGCGTGATCTCGCAGTCGGGCGTGAGCTTGAGGCGCGCACGCACGTCGCCCAGCAAGCGGTCGATGGCTTGCGGCGAGAACAGGCTGGGCGTGCCGCCGCCGATGAAGATGGTGTGGACGGTGCGGCCCCAGATGAGTGGCAATGCAGCGTCGAGGTCGGCCACCAGCGCGTCGATGTACGCCGCCTCGGGAATGCCGTCGATCTCGGCCTCGCTCGCCGCGCGCCATTCGTGCGAGTTGAAGTCGCAGTATGGGCATTTGCGCAGGCACCACGGCAGGTGGATGTAGAGCGACAGCGGCGGCAGCGCGCTGAGTTGCAGCGGACCGGACCGCATCCAGTGCAGCACGTCGTTGGCCTGCGGCGCGCCCGTGGGCTGCGCCGGCAGGATCGGGAAGGTGGTGGCCATTACAGCCAGCGCTCGCGCATCAACGCCAGCATGGCCTGCGCCGCGCGGCCGCGGTGGCTGTTGGCGTTCTTCACTTCGGGCGGCAACTGGGCAAAGGTCTTGCCGAAGGCCGGCAGGTACATGACGGGGTCGAAGCCGAAGCCGTTGTCGCCAACGGGTGCGGGCGCGATCTCGCCGACCACGCGGCCGACGGCGATGAGCGGCTCGGGGTCGTCGTGGCTGCGCAGCGCGACCAGCGTGCTCACGAGCGCGGCGCGGCGGTTGGCCACGCCGTCGAGCTGTTCGAGCAGCGCCTTCACGTTGTTGGCGTCGCCCTTGGTGTAGCCGAACTGCGTGGCGTAGAAGGCGGTGTCGACGCCCGGCAGGCCGCCGAAGGCATCGACGCACAGGCCCGCGTCGTCGGCCATGGCCGGCAGGCCGGTGGCGGCGCTGGCGTGGCGCGCCTTGGTCAGTGCGTTCTCGACGAAGGTGCGGAAGGGTTCTTCAGCCTCGCCCACGCCCAGTGCCGACTGCGGCACCAGGGTGACGGACAGCTCGGCAAACAGCTGCTGGAGTTCGGCGAGCTTGCCTGCGTTGTTAGAAGCCAGAACCAGTTTCATAAAAAGTCAAAAGTGGCTGTGGCGCCCGTTCGGCGAGCGCCAGTAGCTGTTGGTCAGTTCGATGGCAGCAGCGCCTGCTGTTGCAGGGTCACGAGCTCGCCGATGCCCTTCTCGGCCAGGCCGAGCAGGATGTTCATTTCTTCGCGCGTGAAGGCCACGCCTTCGGCCGTGCCCTGCACTTCGACGAAATGGCCGGCGCCGGTCATGACGACGTTCATGTCGGTGTCGCAGGCGGAGTCTTCGGTGTATTCGAGGTCGAGCAGCGGCGTGCCTTCGACGATGCCCACCGAAATGGCAGCCACGTGACCCTTGATGGGCGAGGCCTTGAGGGTGCCGGCGGCCAGCAACTTGTTGACGGCGTCCTGCGCGGCGACGAAGGCGCCGGTGATGGCCGCGGTGCGCGTGCCGCCGTCTGCCTGCAGCACGTCGCAGTCGAGGTGGATGGTGCGTTCGCCGAGGGCGGCGAGGTCGAACACGGCGCGCATCGAGCGGCCGATGAGGCGCTGGATTTCCTGCGTGCGGCCGGTCTGCTTGCCCTTGGCCGCCTCTCGGCTGCTGCGGGTGTGCGTGGCGCGCGGCAGCATGCCGTATTCGGCGGTGACCCAGCCTTCGCCGCTGCCCTTCTTGTGCGGCGGCACCTTCTCTTCGACCGAGGCGGTGCACAGCACGCGCGTCTGGCCGAACTCGATCAGCACCGAGCCTTCGGCGTGGATGGTGAAGCCGCGGGTGATGCGCACCGGGCGCAGCTGGTCGGCGGCGCGGCCGCCGCTTCGTGTGAAAGCAGTCATTTGTTGGAGAACAGAAAAGAAAGAGAAAAGCCGCGCGCTCAGGTCTTGCGTGCAGCGGAACGGCGAATGGCTTCGTTGATTTCGGCGATGGAGCGCTCGATGGCGTCTTCGTCGAGGTCGTCGATTTCGTTGTCCGACGGCATGCCGGCCTGGATGGTCGAGGCGAACACGCCGTCTTCGATGGTTTCGGTAGACACGCCGCTGCGATCGTCGCCCGTGCTGTCGGGCATTTCCCATTCGAGCGCGATCAGCGTGACGTTGTCGCTGTGGGCACCGCCCTTGCGCAGGGCCATCTCGGCGAGATCGGGGGCGGCGTCGGACACGGGCTTGTCGGACGAGAGGGTGTGCACGATCAGTTCGTCGTCGAGCACGCCCCAGACGCCGTCGGAGCACAGCATGATGCGGTCGCCGCGCTGCAGCTGCAGCGGCGCCGAGACGTCGAACAGCGGCGTGGTCGGCGAGCCGAGGCAGGTCAGCAGCAGATTGCGGTTGACGGGCATGTCGGAGCCGTGCGGCTTGGGGCGTTCGGCGTGCGAGTGGTCGCGCGTGCGCACCAGCAGGCGGCCGTCGCGCACGACGTACAGGCGCGAATCGCCGCAGTGCATCCACGTCGCGGTTGTGCCCTGGAGCACGGCCGCGACGACGGTGGTGCGCGGCGTGTCGAGCATGGCCTTGTGGCTCGCGTAACGCATGATCTGCTGATGCGCGGCCATGGCCGACTCGGCCAGGAAGGCCTTGGCGTCCTTCACGACGGGGCGCGCCTCGCGCTGGTAGAGCGCGGCAATGGTCTGCAGCGCCAGCTGCGCCGCAACCTCGCCTTCCGGGTGGCCGCCCATGCCGTCGGCCAGCACGAACAGGCTCGATTCCCGCGTGTAGCAATAGCCCATGCGGTCTTCGTTCTTGAGACGTCCGCCCTTGCGGCTGACCTGGAAGACGGAGAATTTCATGATGTCATGCAGGGCGCGTGGTGGGCGCAGCAGCCTTGGGCAGACTCTTCTTGTCGAAAGAGCGGATGTTGTCGATTGACAGGCGCACTTTCTCGCCCACCGTGAGCTTGGTGTAGCGGCGCTCGCCTTCGCGGCTGAGCTCCTTCTGCAGCGCGAAGACCGATTGCGGGCGCGACAGCGGGTCGAGCGACATGCACCACTCGACCACCTCGATCAGGTTGTCGGAGTACACGCCCCGCAGGCGCGACAGCGACAGGCTGAGCCGGTCTTTCTCGATGCGCCGCGGCGCGTCATTGGGCGGATAACCCTGCATGCAGGCGTAGATGCATGCGCCGATGGCGTAGATGTCGGTCCACGGGCCCATCGACGAGTCGCGCCGGTACATCTCGGGGGCCGCAAAGCCGGGGGTGTACATCGGGCGGATGAAGATGCCTTCCTTGCTGAGCACTTCGCGCGCGGCGCCGAAGTCGATCAGCACGGCGCGGTCGTCGTCGGTGACGAAGATGTTGGCCGGCTTGATGTCCAGGTGCAGCATCTTGTACTGGTGGACGATGCGCAGGCCGCGCAGGATCTCGTCGAACAGCGAACGGATGGTCGACTCGCGAAACACTTTTTGCTTCTTCAGGTCGCGCGCCGTGACCACGAAATCCTGCAGGGTCGCGCCCTCCAGGTAGTTCATGACCATGTAGACGGTTTCGTTCTCGCGGAAGAAATTGAGCACGCTGACCACCGAGGCGTGCGAGATCTGCGCGAGCGAGCGGCCCTCTTCGAAGAAGCTCTTGAGCCCCAGCCGGTAGAGGGACAGCTTCTCCGGCGGCACCTGCGGCGCGAGCTCGCCAGGCCCCCGCGTGGCAAGCGAGGACGGCAGATATTCCTTGATGGCCACCTGCTGTCCGCTGGGGTCGATGGCGAGATAGACGACACCGAACCCACCTGCGGAAAGCCGGCGTACAACGCGGTAACCACCAATGACCGTATCGGGCAACAGGGGCGTAGGCTTGACCTTTGACATAATCCGGGAGTTTCGCCCGAAGGCGATGGTGCGGCAAGCGAACGCCGTGCCGACGCCTCGGTGCATGCAAGCAAAACCACAGTGAGGCGCAATGCCAGTTTACAGCATGACCGGCTACGCCAGCGGCCAGAACGGGTCCGCAGGCAGCCACTCCGAAGCCGAGGCACGGCCTGCCGCCGCGGGTCGGCTCGGGGTAGAAATCCGCTCGGTCAACAGCCGCTTCCTCGATCTCACCTTCAAATTGCCGGAGGAGCTGCGCCAGCATGAAACCGCGCTGCGCGAGCTGCTCACGGGCAAGCTCAAGCGCGGCAAGGTCGAAGTGCGGGCCGCCATCGAGAATACGGCCCAGGCCGGTGTGGTCGAGCCCTCCGTCAAGCTGCTCCAGCGGCTCAACGGGGTGCAGGACAGCATCAAGGCCTGGCTGCCAAGTGCCCGCGACCTGAGCGTGGCCGACGTGCTGCGTCTGGCCGGCGGCGACAGCGCCGCCCGCGGCGACTGGGCCCCCGACCTGCTCGATGTCGCCGGCAAGGCGCTCGAAGGCCTGATGTCGGCCCGCCAGCGCGAAGGCGCGCGGCTGGCCAAGATGCTCGAAGCCCACCTGGGCCAGCTGCGCACCCTGGTGCTGCAGGCCGGTCCGCTGGTGCCGCAGCTGGTCGAACAGCAGCGCACCCGCTTCCTGGAGCGCTGGCAGGAGGCCATGGGCCTGACCGCCGGCACGGGCGGTACGCTGCCCGAAGCCGCCCAGGACCGCGCGCTGACCGAAGCCACCGCCTTTGCGATCCGCATCGACGTGGCCGAGGAGCTCACCCGGCTGAACTCGCACCTCGACGAGATCGAGCGACTGCTCAAGAAGGGCGGAGAAATCGGCAAGCGCCTCGACTTCCTGATCCAGGAGCTGCACCGCGAGGCCAACACCCTGGGCTCGAAGTCGGCGGCGCTGGAGCTCACGCGCATCGGCGTGGACATGAAGGTCCTGATCGAGCAGATGCGCGAGCAGGTGCAGAACATCGAATGACGACGAGCGAAAGAATGGATTACCCCGGCAATATCTTCGTGGTGGCCGCGCCCAGCGGGGCCGGCAAATCGAGCCTGGTCAAGGCGCTCATGGAACTCGATTCGGCCGTGCAGCCCTCGGTTTCGCACACGACCCGGTCGCCGCGCGGGCAGGAAAAGCACGGCCGCGAGTACTTTTTTGCCTCGCCCACGGAGTTCGACGCCCTGATCGCGGCGGACGGCTTCGTGGAATGGGCCCATGTGCACGGGCACCGGTACGGCACCTCCAAGAGGGCCATCGAGGAGCGGATCGCCCAGGGGGCCGACGTCATCCTCGAAATCGACTTCCAGGGCGCGCTGCAGATCCGCAAGACCTTTGCCAACGCGGTCATGATCTTCATCCTGCCGCCCAGCTGGGAAGAACTGCGCTCCCGCCTCGAACGGCGCGGCGAAGACAGCGCCTCGGTCATCGAATTGCGCCTGAAGAACGCCGCCGAAGAGATGGCCAGGGCGGGGGAATTCGACTTCGTTATAATCAACGAGTTATTTGAGCGCGCGCTTTTCGATCTCAAGGCGATCGTCCACGCTCAGCGGCTCCGGTATTCCGCACAGCGCCGTGCACGTGCCGACACATTCGCCGCACTGAACATCCCCTGATATCCGAGTTCATCCGCTCACAGACAGAAAGATTCTCATCATGGCCCGCATCACCGTCGAAGACTGTCTCGTCAATATCCCGAACCGTTTCCAGCTCGTCCTGGCCGCCACGTACCGTGCGCGCATGCTGAGCCAGGGCCATGCCCCGAAGATCGAGAGCAAGAACAAGCCCGCCGTGACCGCCCTGCGCGAAATCGCCGAAGGCAAGATCGGCCTCGAAATGCTCAAGAAGGTGCCGGGCTGATCTGACGCAGCCCTGCAACGAAAAGGCACCGCAAAGCGGTGCTTTTTTTATGCCTGAACGCGTCCATACAGCGGTCACGCTAAAGTGGTAGCCATGAGCGCGGTAGCCAAATCTCAGTCCCATGCCCCCAAGGGCACGCCGAAGCCGAGTCCGGCTGCGCTGAACGCGGCCGCCGCAAGCTTTGCCGCACTGACCGCGCGTCTCGACTACCTGAGCCCTGAAGACACCGAGCTGGTCCGCCGCGCCTACCGCTTCGCCGACGAGGCCCACCTCGGACAGCTGCGCAACAGCGGCGAGCCGTACATCACCCACCCCATCGCCGTGGCGGCGCAATGCGCCGAGTGGAAGCTCGATGCGCAGGCGCTGATGGCGGCCCTGCTCCACGACGCCATCGAAGACTGCGGCGTCACAAAGCCCGAACTCATCGAGCGCTTTGGCGCCCCAGTGGCCGAACTGGTCGACGGGCTGACCAAGCTCGACAAGCTGCAGTTCAACACCCGCGAAGAAAACCAGGCCGAGTCGTTCCGCAAGATGCTGCTGGCCATGGCGCGCGACGTGCGCGTGATCCTGGTCAAGCTGGCGGACCGCACGCACAACATGCGTACGCTGGCCGATGCGCCGCGTGAAAAGTGGGGCCGCATCTCGCGCGAAACGCTGGAGATCTACGCGCCCATCGCGCATCGCCTCGGGCTGAACCAGACCTACCGCGAGTTGCAGGAGCTGTCCTTCCGGCATCTGAAACCGTGGCGCTATGCCACGCTGTCGAAGGCCGTGGCCAAGGCGCGCGGCCGACGTCGCGACCTGATCCAGAAGGTGCAGCGCGAGGTCGAAACCGCCTTTGCCGCAGCCAACATGACGCTGCGCATTGCGGGGCGCGAGAAAACGCTCTATTCGATCTACCGCAAGATGGAAGAAAAGCACCTGAGCTTCGCCCAGGTGACCGACATCTACGGCTTCCGCCTGATCGTGCCGAACGTGATCGCCTGCTACACCGGCCTGGGCATCCTGCACCAGATGTACAAGCCCCTGCCGGGCAAGTTCAAGGACCACATCGCGATCGCCAAGCTCAACGGCTACCAGTCGCTGCACACCACGCTCGTCGGCCCGGCCGGCGTGAGCGTCGAGTTCCAGCTTCGGACCGAGGCGATGCATGTGGTGGCCGAGTCGGGCGTGGCTGCACACTGGCTGTACAAGGCGGCCGAGCCGAACGCGGCCAGCAACGATCGACTGGGCACCAAGTGGCTGCAATCGCTGCTCGACATCCAGGACGAAACACGCGACGCCGCCGAGTTCTGGGACCACGTCAAGGTCGACCTGTTTCCGGACGCGGTCTATGTGTTCACGCCCAAGAGCCAGATCATGGCGCTGCCCCGCGGCGCCACGGTGGTCGACTTTGCCTACGCCATTCACAGCAACATCGGCGACCACACCTCGGCCGCGCGCATCAACGGCGACCAGGTGCCGCTGCGCACCGAGCTCAAGAACGGCGATGTGGTCGAGGTGATCACCGCGCCGGTGTCGACGCCCAACCCGGCCTGGCTGGGCTTCGTGCGAACCGGCCGGGCGCGTTCCAAGATCCGCCACTATCTGAAGACCCTGGCGCACGCCGAGTCCGAAGGCCTGGGCGAAAAGCTGCTCGCGCAGGCGCTGCGCGCCGAAGGCCTGAGCAAGCTGCCCGAGGAAGACGAGGAACATCAGGCGCTGTGGGAGAAGCTGCTGCGCTTCACCGGCAACCGCACCCGCTCCGAACTGCTGACCGACATCGGCCTGGGCAAGCGCATTGCCAGCATCGTCGCGAAACGACTGGTCGCAATGCTCTCCGAGCTGGGCGAACGGCCCGACGCGCTGCTGTTGAGCCGCGAGCGCTTCATCTCGCACGAAACTGTGTCGCAGGGCGCGGTCACACTGGACGGCAGCGAGAACTCGTCAGTGCGCTTTGCACTGTGCTGCCGGCCGATTCCTGGCGACCAGATCGTCGGCTACCTCGGCCATGGCGAAGGCCTGGTGGTGCACACGGAAGACTGCGGCGTCGGCCAGCGGTTGCGCCACAAAGACAGCGAACGCTTCTTCGCCGTCGAATGGGCAGATGAACCCACACGAGCCTTCGAGACCGGAGTGGTCATCACCGTACGCAACGACAAGGGCGTGCTGGCGCGGGTCGCGGCCACGCTGGCCGATGCGGAAGCAGACATCACGCATGTGGAAATGGCCGACGAAACCCCGCAGGATTCGACCGACCTGCGCTTCGTGATCGCCGTGCGCGACCGCACGCACCTGGATGCGGTGTTGCGCGCGGCCCGACGTACCGCGTCGGTGCTGACCGCATCGAGGACGGTTCCCGCCCCCTGAAGTTCCGTTACGTCGCGACTGGGCGCGGCTCCGGATAGCTCACCGACAGAATCTCGACCTCGTGCGCCCCACCCGGCGTGACGAGCTTCACCACGTCGCCTTCGCGCGACTTGAGCAATGCCCGGGCAATCGGCGAAATCCAGCTGACCTGCGACTTCGCGCTCTCCGCTTCGTCAATGCCGAGGATCGTGACGCTGCGCTCGTCGCCCGTCTCGTCGGCATAGCGAACGGTGGCACCGAAGAAGATCTGATCACGACCGTGGTGCACCGAGGGATCGGTGACCTCCGCGATTTCGAGGCGCTTGGTGAGAAAACGGATACGGCGATCGATCTCGCGCAGGCGCTTCTTGCCGTAGAGATAGTCGCCATTCTCGGAGCGGTCACCATTCTTGGCTGCCCAATGCACGGTTTCGACGATCTTCGGCCGCTCCTCGTCCATCAGCTGCAGCAGCTCGTCGCGCAGGCGCGCGTAGCCTTCGGGGGTGATGTAGTTCTTGCTGCCTGCGGGCAACGGAGGCAACGCGCCATCGGCGCCGTCGTCATCCCCGTCAGAGTCTGTTTCCTTGGTGAATGCCTTGCTCAAAGCAGAATCCTCCAAATGAAAAAAGCCCGCAACTTTCGTTGCGAGCTTTTCTTGTAATGGTGCGGCTGGCAGGAATTGAACCCACGACCCCTTGGTTCGTAGCCAAGTACTCTATCCAACTGAGCTACAGCCGCACAGCTTGCAATTATAGCCCGCTTTCTTCGACCCTTTCTGCATTTGCCCGGCCGAATCCATGCGAAGGCGCAAAAGAAAAATGCCCGGAAGATGAATCTTCCGGGCATTTCTGGAGATGGTGCGGCTGGCAGGAATTGAACCCACGACCCCTTGGTTCGTAGCCAAGTACTCTATCCAACTGAGCTACAGCCGCTGAGCCTTCGATTATAGCCTGTTCTGAGGCTCGTTCCGAAAACGGGCAAAAACAAGAAGCGGTGGTAGGCCGTGATGGGCTTGAACCATCGACCAACGGATTATGAGTCCGCTGCTCTAACCAACTGAGCTAACGGCCCACGCGGCCCGATTCTATTCGCGCCGCGGCGCCTACTTGCGATGGCTCAGCGCATTGCTCACCAGGCGCGATGTGATGTCGACGATCTGGATCATGCGTTCGTAGGGCATGCGCGTCGGCCCGATCACGCCCAGCGTGCCCACGACCTGTCCATCGACCTCGTAGTTGGCACTGACGATGGAGAGCTCTTCGAAGGGCACCACCTGGCTCTCCCCGCCGATGAAGATGCGCACCCCTTCGGCCTTGCTCGACACGTCGAGCAGGCGCATCAATTGGGCCTTCTGCTCGAAGAGCTCGAAGGCCCGGCGCAGTTGCCCCATGTCGCTGGAGAAATCACTCACCGCCAGCAGGTTGCGCTCGCCCGAGATCACGACGTCGTCTTCCTGCGCCTCGTTCAGCACTTCGGAACTGACCTGCACCGCCGCCTGCATCAACGCGGCGATCTCGCCACGCAGCTTTTCGACCTCGGACTGGAGGCGATCGCGCACCTGCTCGATGGTCAGGCCCGCATAGTGCGCGTTGATGTAGTTCGAGGCCTCGACCAGCTGCGACTGCGAATAGTCGGCCTCCGGAAAGATCACCCTGTTCTGCACGTCGCCATCGGGCGAGACGATGATCACCAGCAGGCGCCGGTCGGAGAGCTTCAGGAACTCGATCTGCTTGAACACCGAAGCGCGCCGCGGCGCCATCACCACGCCAACGAACTGCGACAGGTTCGACAGCAGATGCGCCGCATTGGCGATCACTTTCTGCGGCTGGTCGGGCGCGAGGCTCGGCGTGCTCATCTGTTCGCGCTGCGCGGTCAGCATGGTGTCGACGAAGAGGCGGTAGCCACGGTGCGTCGGAATGCGGCCGGCCGAGGTGTGCGGGCTGGCAATCAGCCCCAGCGCCTCGAGGTCGGACATGACGTTGCGGATGGTCGCCGGCGACAGATCGAGCCCCGAGGAACGCGACAGCGTGCGCGAGCCGACGGGTTGCCCGTCGGCGATGTAGCGCTCGACGAGCGTCTTGAGCAGCAACTTGGCACGGTCGTCCAGCATTGCAAGATTTTAGTGTTGTAATTTGTGAGATATGACCTCTCGCTTTCGTCACGTCGCCCTGATCGGCAAATACCAGGCTTCCGGCGCCCGGGCGCAGGCGGACTCGCGCGACGGCGTCATGGAAGGCATTGGCGCCTTCCTCGAATCGCAAGGCTGCACGGTGTTCGTCGAGCGCTCGACCTGCGAGGAAGACGATGACGGCGCCCCTGCCCATCCACGCTACGAAGCCCTGAGCGTCGAGGAAATCGGCCAGCGCTGCGACCTCGGCCTGGTAGTCGGCGGCGACGGCACCATGCTCGGCATCGGCCGGCAGCTCGCCAGCTATGGCATCCCGCTGATCGGCATCAACCGCGGCCGGCTCGGCTTCATCACCGACATCCCGCTCGACAACTACCAGGCCACGCTGATCCCGATGCTGGCCGGCGAGTACGAGGAAGACCACCGCAGCCTGATGCATGCGCAGGTCGTGCGCGATGGCGCCTCGGTGTTCGACGCGCTCGCCATGAACGACGTGGTCGTCAATCGCGGCGCCACCTCCGGCATGGTCGAGTTGCGCGTATCGGTGGGCCGCCATTTCGTGGCCAATCAGCGCGCCGACGGCCTGATCATCGCCACGCCCACAGGCTCGACGGCCTACGCTCTCTCGGCCGGCGGGCCGCTCCTGCATCCGGCCGTGCCGGGCTGGGTGCTGGTGCCGATCGCGCCGCACACGCTCTCGAATCGCCCGGTGTTGCTGCCCGATGCCGACGAGATCGTGATCGAGCTGGTGGGCGGACGCGACGCCAGCGCCAATTTCGACATGCAGTCGCTGGCCTCGCTCGCCATCGGCGACCGCGTGGTGGTGCGCCGCTCCGACTTTCGAGTGCGCTTCCTGCACCCGCGCGGCTGGAGCTATTTCGACACCTTGCGCAAGAAACTTCATTGGAACGAAGGGGGCTCCTGAAATGGCGCTGCGACGCATCGCACTGCGCGACTTCGTGATCGTGCGATCACTCGAACTCGACCTGTCCGGCGGCTTCACGGTATTGACCGGCGAAACCGGCGCGGGCAAATCCATCCTGATCGACGCGCTGCAACTGGCGCTGGGCAATCGCGCCGACGCCGGTGCGGTGCGCGAAGGCGCCGAGCGGCTCGACGTGAGCGCCGAATTCGACGCCGACCCGGCCCTGGACACATGGCTCGACGAAGGCGGCTTCGAAGCCGGCGACGCGCTGCTGCTGCGCCGCACCGTCGATCTGCAGGGCCGCAGCCGCGGCTGGATCAATGGCAGCCCGGCCACGGCCACGCAGCTGCGCGAGCTTGGCGACCGCCTGCTCGACATCCACGGCCAGCACGCCTGGCAAAGCCTGACGCGGCCCGAGGCCGTGCGCGGCCTGCTCGACGCCTATGCAGGCGTGCGCACCGATGCGCTCGACGCCGCGTGGCAAAGCTGGCGGCAGGCGCTTTCCGCGCTCGAACACGCGCGCTCGGCGCAAGACTCGCTGCAGCGCGAACGCGAGCGGCTGCAATGGCAGATCTCCGAAGTCGCCAAGCTCGCACCGGGCGTCGACGAGTGGGAAGAGCTGTCGACCAACCACTCGCGCATCTCCAACGCGCAGGCCCTGATCGACGCGGCCCAGGGCGCCAGCCAGGCACTGGAAGACGACGACAACGGCGCCCTCCCCGCGCTTACGCGCGCGCTCACGCTGCTGCAGAACTGCGAGCACATCGAGCCCGAGTTCCGCGCGCTGGGCGAGGTGCTCGCCTCGTGCGTGGCCCAGGCCTCCGACGCTGCCCACACGCTGCACGGCTACCTGCGCGACGCCGACACCGATCCGCAAACCCTGGCCGAGCTGGACGAGCGCATGGGCCTTTGGATGTCGCTCGCGCGCCGCTACAAGCGCCCGCCCGCCGAACTGCCGGCGCTGCTGGCCGGCTGGCAGGCCGAGCTGCAGGCGCTGGATGCACAAAGCGATCTCGAAGGCCTTGAGCGCGCCGAGCAAAACGCACAACAGGCCTACATGAAGGAAGCCAAGGCGCTCGGCAAGGTCCGCAAGCAGGCTGCGCCGCGCCTCGCCCAGGCTGTCACCGATGCGATGCAAGGCCTAGGCATGCAGGGCGGGCGCTTCGATGTCGAACTGCAGCCGCTGGCGCAGCCCAGCCGCGCCGGCCTCGAAGACGTGGCCTTTCTCGTGGCCGGCCATACCGGCAGTACGCCGCGCGCCATCGGCAAGGTGGCTTCGGGCGGCGAACTGTCGCGCATTGCGCTGGCCATTGCCGTCACCACCAGCCAGCTCGGCGCCGCACAGACCCTGATCTTCGATGAGGTCGATGCCGGCGTCGGCGGCGCGGTCGCAGATACCGTCGGCCGCCTCATGAAGCAGCTCGGCCGCGACCGCCAGGTGCTCGCCGTGACGCATCTGCCCCAGGTGGCCGCCTGCGCCGACCATCACCTCGTGGTGGCCAAGCGCCAGACGGCAGCAGCCGGCAAGGACGGCCCGCGCACCGAGAGCGGCGTGTCGCGCCTCGACGACGACAACCGCGCCAAGGAAATCGCCCGCATGCTGGGCGGCGAGAAGGTCTCGCAGACTTCGCTCGCGCACGCACGCGAAATGCTCGGCCACAAGACCTCGGTGACCGCGCCATGAACCTCGACCTCGTGCTCATCACGGGCATGTCGGGCTCAGGCAAGTCGGTGGCCCTGCATGCGCTGGAAGACGCGGGCTACTACTGCGTCGACAACCTGCCGCCCGAACTGCTGACGTCCTTCATCGCGTTGCAGCACGAACAGCAGACGCCGCGCGTGGCCATTGCCATGGACGTGCGCAGCGGCGTCTCGCTGCCCATCGTTCCGCAGCAGCTCGAAGCGCTGCGGCGTGACGGCGGGATCTCGCTGCGTTCGCTGTTCCTCGACGCGACCACCGACGCCCTGCTGCGCCGCTACTCAGAAACCCGCCGCCGCCACCCACTCTCGCGCCAGGAAGGCCGCGCCGACGTGCCCGAGCAGCACCGCGTGCTGATGCAGGCCATCGAGCTCGAACGCGAATTGCTGGCCGACCTGCGCGACGGCGCCGACGTGATCGACACCAGCCTGATCCGGCCGGCGCAGCTGCAGAGCTACATCAAGTCGCTGATCTCCGCGCCGCAGAGTGCGTTGACGCTGGTGTTCGAATCGTTCGCCTTCAAGCGCGGCGTGCCGCTCGATGCGGACTACGTGTTCGACGTGCGCATGCTGCCAAACCCGCACTACGTGCCCGCGCTGCGCCCGCTCACGGGCCGCGACGAGCCGGTGATCGAATGGCTGCGCGAGCACGACGACGTGGCCCGCATGTACAACGACATCGAACAGTTCCTCACGCATTGGCTCGATGCACTGGCGCGCGACCATCGCAGCTATGTGACGGTGGCCATCGGGTGCACGGGCGGGCAGCACCGTTCGGTGTTCCTGGTCGAGCAGCTGGCACGGTCGTTCGGTGCACGCTGGGGTGCACTCAAGCGACACCGCGAGCTCGACGCGAGCTGACCGACAACTAGGCCTCGCTGCTCTCCAGCAGCTTGCGCATCGGCGCCGGCAGGCCCAGCCGGCCCCACTCCTCGGCCTCGACCCAGCGCGCGCCATCGCCTTGCGGCTGGCTGCCCTGAAGCTGCACCGGATGCAGGTGAAGGTCCTTGTGGGTCAGCACATGCACGAAGGCCGGCAGGTCCTGCACGCCGCGTCGCGCGGCCATCGGCAGTGCAGCCAGAAGATCTTCGCGGCTGTCGAACACGGGCAGGCAATAGAGCCCGGCCCAGATGCCCTTCGACGGCCGCTTCTCCAGCCACACACGGCCTTGCGCGTCGCGCGCCAGCAGCAGCCAGAGCGACTGGGCACTGCGCTTGAGCTTGCGGGTCTTGACGGGGTAGCGCTCCGGCGCGCCTTCCCGCAGGGCCGCGCAGGTCTTGTTGACCGGGCAGATCATGCAGCTCGGCTTGCGCGGCAGGCACACCGTGGCGCCCAGGTCCATCACGCCTTGCGTGTAGCTCGCGATGGCTTCCTTCTGCTCTGCCGGCGGCAGCAATTGCGTTGCCAGATCCCACAGCGCACGCTCCTGCGCCGTCGAAGACATGTCGCCCGCAAAGCCGAGAACGCGCGTCAGCACGCGCTTCACGTTGCCGTCGAGGATCGCCACGCGCTCGCCGAAGCAGAAGGCGGCAATGGCGGCCGAGGTCGAGCGGCCGATGCCGGACAAGGTGACGAGCTCGGCGGCAGTGCGCGGAAGCTCGCCGCCGAAGCGCGCGACGACTTCCTGCGCGCAGCGGTGCATGTTGCGCGCGCGGCTGTAGTAGCCCAGCCCGCTCCAGAGCCCGAATACCTCGTCCTCGGTGCCGGCGGCCAGCGCCTTCACGTCGGGAAAGCGTTCGAGAAAGCGCGCGAAGTAACCGAGCACCGTCGACACCTGCGTCTGCTGGAGCATCACCTCCGACAGCCAAACGCGGTACGGGTCGCGGGTGTTCTGCCAAGGCAACTGGCTGCGCCCGTGGCTGCGCTGCCAGCTCACGATCTGCGCAGCGAAATCCGGGGGCAATTGCAAGCCAGCAACCGCCGTGGAGGCGGAAGCTTCAGGCCGCACGCAGTTCGCCGACAGTGGCCGCGACCTGCGGCTTTCCGTGCTGCGCTATCAGCGAAGTGAACTCGCGCAGCTGCACATGAAGCTCGGCGAGATTGCTCTCTTGCGCAGCCAGTTCGATCAGCCGTTCGTCGAGGTTGCCCGCCGCGCTCTGGATGCGCTCAATGGCCTCGATGCGCTTGCTGAAGTTGCGGCGGCGCTCCTTGAGCTGCGCGTCGATCTGCGCGCTCGCGCCCTTGCTCCAGCGCTCGACCTCGGTCATGGCTGCTTCGTTGACGAGCCGCAGCCGGCTGGCCAGCGCGCGAACCAGCTTGTCGCAGAAGTCGGCCTGCGCAAGCTTCAGCAGGTTGCCCACGCCCAGGTAGTGGATGTGGCTGCGCTCGATCTGCCCAAGCTCCTGCTCGAAGCCCGTCAGATCGGGCTCGGCCGGCGCCTGCAGGGTGAAGCCCTGCTCGGCATTCAACTGGCGGAAGGTGGCGTGCAGCATCGACTGGATTTCGGCCGTGGTCGCCTGCACCTCGCGCAGGTTGTTGCGCAGCGAATCGAAAGTCTCGCCGTACACCTTGCGGACGTTGAACTTGACGCCGGGCCGCTTGAGCGCGGCCGACAGCCGCACCATGTCGGCTTTCAGCGCGGTGCGGCCGAGCACGGCATACACCTCGCGCAGCAGCTTGCCCTGCACCGAGCGCAGCGCCAGGATGCGCGTGTTGCTGCCTTCGAACTCGGCATGTTCCTGGTCGATGCGCGCACGCATGTGGCGAATCACCGAGACGTTCTTGCCGCGCAGCCCCTGCAGTTCGAGCGCCTGCTCGGCCAGGTCGCGCTGGCGCACTTTCAGGATGCGTTCGGCCTCGGCGCGCAGCGCCGTCATGCCCGCGTCGACCGCGAGCCGCAGCATGGTTTCGCGCTTGCCAAGCACGCCTTCAGCCAGCAACGATTCGAGCGCCGGCAGGCGGCTGGCCTGCAGCAGCTGGCCGTCGTGCTGGATCTTGGCCTGCAGCCCTTTTTGCGCGGACACCGGCAGCACCTGCGCCAGCGGCACTTCGAGCAAACGGGCCGCGCCTTCGCGCTGGCGTTCGATCTGCTGCTCGATGTGCGAGGGCGTGCTCAGCGTGTCCCACATCGTGTCGATCTTGTTGAGCACCACGAAGCGCGTGTCGTTGCCTTCGTCCTCGGTGATCAGGTGCTCGCGCCAGATGGAAAGGTCGGAGCGCGTCACGCCGGTTTCGGCGCCCAGGATGAAGACCACGGCGTGCGCCTGCGGAATCAGGCTCACCGTGAGTTCGGGCTCGGCGCCGATCGCGTTCAGGCCCGGGGTGTCGAGAATCACCAGCCCCTGCTCCAGCAGCGGGTGCGGCATGTTCAGCACCGCATGGCGCCAGCGCGGGATTTCGACGCGGCCTTCAGCGTCCTGCACCGGGTTGTCGTCGGGGGTGTCCTCGTTCCAGAAGCCCAGCGTGCGCGCTTCATCCTTGGCGACCCAGCGCACCTCGGCCACCTTGCTCATGGCCTGCGCCAGATGCTCGGCGTTGCCGACGTCGATGGCGATCTCGGTCCAACGCATTGGCTTTTCGCGCCAATGGGCCAGCGAGTGTGGCTCCAAGCGGGTTTCGATTGGCAGCAGGCGCAGCTTGGGCGCGAGCGCGGCGTCGTAGCCCAGCTCGGTCGGACACATCGTCGTGCGGCCGGCGCTCGCGGGCATGATGCGCCGCCCGTAGCCGGCGAAGAAGATCGCGTTGATCAGCTCCGACTTGCCGCGCGAGAACTCGGCCACGAAGGCGACCATGACCTTGCTGGTGCGGATCTGCGTTTCGAGCCCGCGCAGGCGCTCCGCCACTGCCTGGTCGAGCAGCTCGTTCTCGGTCAGCCAGCGGGACAGCCACTGCAGCCGGTGGGCGAAATTGCTCCGCCACGCACCGTGCTGATCGAGTTGTTGGTTGAAGGAGCGGCTCAAGGGAAATATGTAAGAAACAATTTACAAATATAGCATCGGGAGGCGACCAACCAACGTCTCCAAATTGTTTCTCCTGAGATCCACGTCTGAATCCGGCATCTGGACCCGGCGCCTACTTCTGACAATTGGGGCAATAGTAGGTGGAGCGCTGCCCCTGGCGCAGCTGCCGGATCGGCGTTGCACAAACCCGACAGGGCTCGCCGGCACGGCCATAAACGGTCGCTTCAAGCTGGAAATAGCCATTCTGTCCGTCCACATTGGAGAAATCTCGTAGCGTGCTGCCGCCCTTCTCCACCGCCCGGGCCAGGATTTCGCGCACGGCTGCGTGAAGCCTGGCCGCCCGCGGACGACTGATGCGCGCCGCCGACAGCGTCGGCCGGATGCCAGCCTGGAACAGCGCCTCCGACGCGTAGATGTTGCCCACGCCCACCACCACGTCGCCCGCCAGCAGCACCTGCTTGACGGCGCTCTTTCGCTTCTTCAGGCCGGCGTGGAAGGCGTCGAGATCGAAGGCATCGCCCAGCGGCTCCATGCCAAGGCCGCCGAGCAACTTGATGGCCCACGGGGCGGCCTCGTCCTCCACGTAGACCACGGCGCCAAAGCGGCGCGGGTCGTTGAGCCGTAGCGTGCCTCGGTCCGTGACCAGGTCGAAATGATCGTGCGGCCCAGGCGGCGGCAATGCCGTGTCGAAACGCAGGCTGCCCGACATGCCCAGGTGCAGCAGCAGGATGCCGCGATCGAGATCGATCAGCAGGTACTTGCCGCGCCGCCGCACCTCGTGCACCTGCCGCCCGACCAGCGCCTCGGGCAGCACCATCAGGGCCCAGCGCAGAGGCTTGCCGATGCGCACTGCGTCGATGCGCGCGCCCGCAATGCGGTCGGCAAAGCCGCGACGGGTGACTTCGACTTCGGGAAGCTCAGGCATGAAAAGTAAATCTCCGGCAAATGCGGCGTTGACTAAGCCCCACGCAAGGTTCGTTCAAAAGCCTGGATTATTATGGTCAGATGAATCTTTCGCCCCGCCGACACCGCCTTGCGGCGGCCGCGTCTCTCGCCTTGCTGGCTTGTGCCGCCCACGCACAATCTCCCGCTCCTGCAACCCCCAACGGCCCCGCGCTGACCATCGAACAATCGGCACAGCCGAAGCCCTCGACAAGGCCCAAGCCCATCACGGCCAAGGCCGCCAGCGAACCCGCACCGCAGCCCTCCGCGCTGACGGCCGACCTGTTCTACGAAATCCTTATGGGCGAAATGACCGCCCGCTCCGGCGACCCCGGCTCCGGCTACGCGCTGGTGCTCGATGCCGCCCGCCGGCTGCGCGACGGCAAGCTGTTCCAGCGCGCGGTCGAGATCGCCCTGCAATCGCGCTCCGGCGATGCGGCACTCGCCGCGGCACGCGCCTGGCAGGAAGCCCTGCCGACTTCGCGTGATGCACGCCGCATCGAACTGCAGATCCTTATTGCGCTGAACCGCATCAGCGAAACCGTCGAGCCGCTGCGCGCCGAAGTGGCGGCCACGTCGCAGATCGAACGCCCGCTGCTGATGGCCGTGATCGCGCGCAATTACTCGCGCGCCGCCGACAAGAAGCTGGCCGCCTCGGTGGTCGAACAGGCCCTGGTCGACGAGCTGAAGAACCCGACCACCGGCGGACTGGCCTGGGCCACCGTCGGCCGGCTGCGCCTCAATGCAGGCGATGCTTCCGGCGCACTGGAAGCCGCGCGCAAGGGCCAGGAGATCGACCCAAGCTCCGATGCACCCGCTGCACTGGCGCTCGAAATGATCGACCCCGGCCAGCCGCTCGCCGAGCCAATCGTCACGCGCTACCTGAACAACAACCCGAAGGCCACGCCCGACCTGCGCATTGCCTACGCCCGCGCGCTCGTCGAGGACCGGCGCTTCAACGATGCCACCACGCAACTCCAGGCAGTGACCACGTCGCGGCCCGAACTTGCTGAGCCATGGCTGCTGCTCGGCAGCCTCCAGATGCAGGCCAAACAGGACGCCGCGGCCGAGACTTCGATCAAGCGCTTCATCGAACTGTCGGGCAGCCGCAGCGCCAACAAGGACGCCGACGGCGATGTCAATGACGCCGCCGACCGCAAGCGCGGCGTATCGCAGGCGTACTTTGCGCTGTCGCAACTGGCGGAACGGCGCAAGGACTTCACGGCAGCCGAGCGCTGGCTCGCGCGCGTCGACGGCCCCGACGAACTGGTAGCCGCGCAAACCCGCCGCGCAGCCCTGCTGGCCCGCCAGGGCAAGCTGCCCCAGGCGCGCGAAATCATCCGCGGCCTGCCCGAGCGCACGCCCGACGACAAGAAGCAGAAATTCCTCGCCGAAGTGCAACTGCTGCGCGATGCAAAGCAATTCCAGGCGGCCTACGACATGCTCGCCCAGGCCTCGGTGGCGGCGCCGGACGACGGCGACCTCGTCTATGACCAGGCCATGGTCGCCGAGAAGCTCAACCGCCTCGACGACATGGAGCGCCTGCTGCGCCGGCTCATCCAGCTCAAGCCCGAGAGCCAGAACGCATACAACGCGCTGGGCTATTCGTTCGCCGATCGCAAGATCCGGCTCGACGAGGCACGCACGCTGATCCAGAAGGCGGTGCAGTTGGCGCCGGAAGACCCGTTCATCGCCGACAGCCTGGGCTGGGTCGAGTTCCGGCTCGGCAACACGGCCGAGGCGATCCGCATCCTCGAAGCAGCCTACAAGACGCGGCCCGATCCCGAGATCGGCGCGCATTTCGGCGAAGTCCTGTGGAGCACCGGCCAGAAAGACCGCGCGGTCACGATCTGGAAAGAAGCCCTGCTGAGCGATGCCGAAAACGAGACGCTGCAGGAAACGCTGAAACGCCTGCGGGTGAAGCCATAGCATGGCGCAGGCAGCAGGGGCATTCGCGCCAGCACAGGCCGGTCACGGCCGCCGCACCCTTCTGGCAGCGGGTGGAGCGGCCTTTCTCCTGATGGCAGGCTGCGCGCAGCTGTCGGGCGGCTCTTCCGCACCGAAATCCTCGGACAGCTGGAGCGGCCGGATGTCGCTGCGCATCGAGAGCGAACCGGTGCAGACCTTCGCTGCGCTGTTCGAGTTGCGCGGCTCCGCCGACGCGGGCGACTTGACGCTCACGACGCCCATCGGCAGCACGCTGGCGCAACTGCACTGGACGCCGGGCGAGGCCCTGCTGAAGGACGGCAGCAAGACACGTCGCTTCGACTCCGTCGACGAACTGATCGAGGCCGCCACCGGCGCTGCCATTCCGGTCGGCGCGCTGTTCGGCTGGCTCGCAGGCCGCAACGACCCCGTCCCCGGCTGGAAGCCCGATCTTGCGCAACTCGGCAACGGACGGCTGCAGGCCGTGCGCGAATCGCCGAGCCCCCGGGCCGACCTGCGCATCGTGTTCGAGCGGTCATGAAGGCGATCTACGACCTTCCCGCGCCGGCCAAGCTCAATCTCTTCCTTCACATCACCGGCCGGCGCGACGACGGTTACCACCTGCTGCAGTCGGTCTTTATGCTGATCGACTGGTGCGACACGCTGCACGTCGAACTCCGGCGCGATGGGCAGCTAAGCCGCGAAGACCTGACGACCGAACTGCCCGCGGACGACCTGATCCTGCGCGCGGCACGCGCCCTGCAGCCATTCGCCGCGCCTGGCCAGGGCGCTCACATCGGCGTGGCCAAGCATGTGCCGGCCCAGGCGGGCATGGGCGGCGGCTCTTCGGATGCCGCCACTTGCCTGCTCGCGCTGAACCGCCTGTGGGGGCTCAACCTGCCCCTGTCGCGGCTGGCCCACATCGGCCTGAAGCTGGGTGCCGACGTGCCCTTCTTCCTCGGCGGCCGCAACGCGTGGGTCGAGGGCATCGGCGAGGAAATCACACCGGTTACACTGCCGTCGGCGCGTTTCGCGGTGGCCAAACCACCCGAGGGACTCGATACCCGATTAATTTTTTCGGCTTCCGATCTTCAACGCGCCACACCTGTTGCTATAATCTCGGGCTTTGCTGCAGATAGCGAATCGCTGGAAGCGACGAACCTGGGAAACCCGGTTTTCGACTTCGGCCACAACGACCTGCAGCCGGTTGCCCAGCGACTTTGCCCCGCCGTCACCGACGCCATCGAATGGCTCGGCGCCCAGGGGTTGAAGGCCCGGATGACCGGCTCCGGAAGTTCGGTGTTCGCGAAGATGCCGCAAGCGCCGCAGGAAGCGGAACTGCTCGAAGCCCCCGAAGGCTGGCAGGTTCGTCAATGCAGCAACCTGGAAGTCCATCCGCTCTTGGGATGGGCAACCTGAAGATGATCGGACCGTTCATTCGGTTCGATGCGACATATATCGGTTGATGGTGAAAACCATCGACCCGTGTAGGGGAGTCGCCAAGCTGGTTAAGGCACTGGATTTTGATTCCAGCATGCAAAGGTTCGAATCCTTTCTCCCCTGCCAAATCTTCAACGACTGCGGCCCAACGGCCGCAGTCTTCTTTTGCAGCCCACCCGCTGCAATAATCGGCGGCTCACCGGCCGCCACGCATCACAAACCTTTTGGCGGCTTCCTAAGCCAATTTGCACTGCCGGGACGCGCTCATGCAGGCTAATCACCCTGATTTCATGGTTTTCACCGGCAACGCCAATCCGGGCCTTGCTGCAGAAATCGCGCACAACCTCGGCACCTCGCTGGGCGCCGCACGCGTCGGTCGCTTCTCCGACGGTGAAGTCACCGTCGAGATCAACCAAAACGTCCGGGCGCGCGATGTGTTCGTGGTGCAGTCGACCTGCGCACCGACCAACGAAAACCTGATGGAACTGCTGATCATGGTCGACGCGCTCAAGCGCGCTTCGGCCGAACGCATCAGCGCCGTGATTCCCTATTTCGGCTATGCCCGCCAGGACCGCCGCCCGCGTTCGAGCCGCGTGCCGATCTCGGCCAAGGTCGTGGCCAACCTGCTGGAAACCGTCGGTGTCGAGCGCGTGCTCACGATGGACCTGCACGCCGACCAGATCCAGGGCTTCTTCGACATCCCCGTCGACAACATCTACGCCTCGCCGGTGCTGCTCGGTGACCTGCGCGCGAAGAACTACGAAGACCTGATCGTGGTCTCGCCCGACGTCGGCGGCGTGGTTCGCGCCCGTGCGCTGGCCAAGCAATTGAACTGCGACCTCGCCATCATCGACAAGCGCCGTCCGAAGGCCAACGTCAGCGAAGTCATGAACGTCATCGGCGAGATCGACGGCCGCAACTGCGTGATCATGGACGACATGATCGACACGGCCGGCACGCTGGTCAAAGCAGCCGAAGTGCTGAAAGAGCGCGGCGCCAAGAGCGTCTACGCCTACTGCACGCACCCTATCTTCTCGGGCCCGGCCATCGAGCGCATCACGCAGGGCTCGGCCCTCGACGAAGTGGTCGTGACCAACACCATTCCCCTTTCCGACGGCGCCAATGCCTGCGGAAAGATCCGCCAACTCTCCGTGGCACCGCTGATCGCCGAAACGATCCAGCGCATTGCCAAGGGCGAGTCGGTGATGAGTCTGTTCTCGGACCAGGACAACCTGTTCTGATCCGAGACAAAGAGCGGGCTTCTTACTGAAGCCTTTTTGAACCGGAGTCGCACTGGTCGCGGTGGGACTCTCACAGGAGCTAGTTATGAAATTCGTCGCTTTTGAGCGCGCAAAGCAGGGCACGGGTGCGAGCCGCCGTCTCCGCATCTCGGGCAAGACCCCCGGCATCGTCTACGGTGGCGACACCCAGCCGCAACTGATCGAGATCGATCACAACGCGCTGTGGCACGCCCTGAAGAAGGAAGCCTTCCATTCGAGCGTGCTCGAAATGGAACTGGGCGGCAACGTCAGCAAGGTTCTGCTGCGCGACGTGCAATACCACCCGTTCCGCCAGCTGGTGCAACACATCGACTTCCAGCGCGTCGATGCCAAGACCCGCATGACCCTGAAGGTGCCGCTGCACTTCAAGGGTGAAGAAGAATCCGAAGCCGTCAAGATCGACCTGAACCTGGTCAATCACGTGACGACCGAACTCGAACTGAACTGCCTGCCGACCGACCTGCCGGAGTTCATCGAAGTCGACCTGTCGGGCCTGAAGAAGAACGGCACCGTCACGCTGAAGGACATCAAGCTGCCCAAGGGCGTGAAGTGGGTCAGCCACGGCAAGGTCAACCCGGTGCTGGCTTCGGCCGTGTCGCCGGCGGCTGAAGAAGTCGACGCACCCGCTGAAGGCGCTGCCGATGCAGCCGCCGCAGCAGCGCCGGCCGGCAAGGGTGGCAAGGCTGCTCCTGCAGCCAAGACCCCCGCTGCCAAGACGCCTGCCAAGAAGTAACCCTCTTGCGAAGAACGAGCACCGCGCTCGTTGCAACCTTAAAAACGCCCACTCGTCGAGTGGGCGTTTTTGTTTTTGGGCTGATGTTCAGGGTTTGACGGCTGCCCTGAAGGCCTCGTCCTTGAACAGACGAGCCACCAGTCGGCGATAGAGCGCCGTGTAGTGATTGACTGCATCAGGAATCGCGACAGCCCCGACGAAAGAAGACGGCCAGTTGTCGTTCTCGACCAGTTCCTTCTCGTACACGGTATTGCCATCGCGACTGACATTGAAGCGCGCGCCCAGGCTGGCCGCGCCCTGCGATGCGCCCGCTTCGACCGTGCTCTTTGTCAGCTGCCCGCCAATGACCGTCTTGCTCGTCGACTCGAGCAAGCCGGCCCCTTTCAACTCGACGCTCAGCGTTTGCTGGAGGTACTTGGAAAACGAACTGTCATAGGGCGAGAAGAAAGTGTTGCTGCGGATGCTCACGCTTTGGTCAACGCTCTTCGGCAAGCCTGCCGCAGGCACAAAGGCCCCTACGGCCACAGGCGCGAGACCTGAAGACTTTGCCAGTTGGATGTTGTCGATGCTGGCTGACGGCTCCGCCAGCTTGACCTGCGCACAACCGGTGAGCAGCACAAGGGTGGCGCCAGCAACGGCGAGCGCAAATTTTCGAATGAGGCTCGAGGACATGGTGCCGTCTTTCATCGTGCTCAGTTGAATGCGGGATCACGCGATAGATCGTTCAGCGCATTGCCGACGATCTGCCGAACCATGGTGTTCACCGCATCGGTGATGTCTTTCGCCTTCCGGGAATTGCCTGGTGTCGCCGCGGCCCCAATCGTCGTGTGAATCGCATGACGCACAACCTTGACCACCGGCTCCTTGCCAGGCGCCATGTACTGCACCGTGCAGATGTAGCCATCGGAGACTTGCGAGCCCGCGAGTCCGAAGGTCAGGCCCGTCGCGAAGCCCTTGCTGAACGCGTCGTCCTGCATCGGCACGTTGTTGAGCTTGACCCCTAGCAACGCGCCGTTCGGCACGGGCTTTTCATCCGCGGCCGAGAACAACCCACTGCCACGCACCTGCTCGACCACCTGCTTCTTCAGCGCGTCCGTTGCGCGTGTGTTGGAAACACCCTTTGTCTCGAACTCGAAAAGAACCTGCACTGGCGCAGGCGCCGCAGGCTTCCTGAAGGTTGCTGCGTCCACTTCCTTCGTGCTGCCATCTACGTAGTGGCTGGCACAGCCGACCATTGCCAGGGCCATCAGGCCGGTTGCTAGCGCACCAAGCAGGCGCGTCCAACGATGACGCGGCTGCGCCATGAACTGAACTGTCATGATTTCTCTCCTCCCCAGACGGGGTGTGCTGTTGCTGTAATTGCTGTTTTCCCCGTCGAACATTGCGTTGCGGCGGGCACCGAAAATCGTATCAGAATGATTCAAAACGTCCACGACGAGCGCCTGCCTCGACACGGATAATCCCGCCCATGATCAAGCTGTTCGTCGGCCTCGGAAACCCGGGCCCTGAGTACGAAGCCACGCGGCACAACGCGGGCTTCTGGTGGATCGACGCCCTCGCGCGCGACTGGAAACTCAATCTGGTGCCCGAGCGCAGCTACCACGGCCTGGCCGCGCGCGCCAACATCGGCGGCCAGAGCATCTGGCTGCTGGAGCCGCAGACCTTCATGAACCTGTCGGGCAAGTCGGTGGCCGCCCTCGCCCGCTTCTTCAAGATCGCGCCCGAGGAAATCCTCGTGGCGCACGACGAGCTCGACGTGGTCCCGGGCCAGGTCAAGCTCAAGTTCGGCGGCAGCCATGCCGGCCACAACGGACTGCGCGACATCCACGCGCAGTTGGGCACCGGCGACTACTGGCGGCTGCGCCTGGGCATTGGGCACCCCGGTGTGAAGTCGGAGGTCGTCAACTGGGTGCTCAAGAAGCCGCTCAAGGAACAACGCGAAGCGATCGAGGACGCCATCACTCGCACCCTGCACGCGATCCCCGCGCTGGTAGCGGGCGAGATGGAGAAGGCGACCCTGGTCATTCACACGAGCAAACCGCCCCGGCCCAAACCGCCGCGGCGGGAGCCCGGCGACGGAGGCGCGCCTGCCGCCACCTAGCCGGCCATCGCAGTGCAGGAGGGAGAGAAATAAAAAATGAGCGAGAAGAAGAGAAGAAAAAGAATCGGAGCGACGGTGATTGCTATATTTTCAATAGCAACCTGCGCCACATCCATGGGCGCCTCAGCCCAGAACGCTGCTCAAACCTGGCGTTGCGGAAGCACCTATTCCGACCAGCCCTGTGAAGGCGGCAAGACGGTGAAGGTGAACGACCACCGCAGTGACGAAGACCGCCGGGCCGCCGACGCCGGCACCCGCAGCGCGCAGACCCATGCCGACCGCCTGGAACGCACCCGGCTGTCGCAGGAGAAAGCGGCCAATGACCGCGATCAGCGGGCCGCCCGCGAAGCAAGAAGCGCCGCCCTGGCGGAAAGACGGCTTGCCATGTCCGAGCAAAGGGAGCGGGAGCGCGCACGCAAGGCGGCCAGCGAGCCGCGCAAGTCCAGCATGAGCTTCAGCGGCGGCCAGAGCGCGAAGGCAGCCGGCGACGCGCCTGAGCGCAAGAAAAAGAAGCGGAAATCGGCTGACTAAGCGCCGGTCGAAGCAGCCGTCACCTTGATCGCCGTGAGACGCTGGTACTTCTGCATCAGCGTCTCGCGGCTTTCCACGTGCTCGGGGTTCAGGGGAATACAGGCCACCGGGCAGATCTGCACGCACTGCGGCTCATCGAAATGGCCGACGCACTCGGTGCACTTGTGCGGATCGATCTCGTAGAACTCCGCGCCCATGTAGATCGCATCGTTCGGGCACTCGGGCTCGCAGACATCGCAGTTGATGCATTCGTCGGTGATCATGAGGGCCATCCCCCGATTATCGCGGGCTCGGCCAAGCGGGCCGCCCGTGAATGACAAAGGCCACATTCAGGGCACACTTGTTGCAGGAGTCAGTTATGCTGCGCCCCGCCCCATGAGTCTGTTTCTATTCAAGCGCCTCGCCACGCTGATCGGCACGTTGATCGGCGCCTCGATCATCGTTTTCCTCGTCCTCGAGATCCTGCCAGGCAACGCCGCGCAGATGTTGATGGGGCCGGACGCATCGCCCGAAGCCGTCGCGGCGCTTGCCACCAAGCTTGGCCTAGACCAGCCCGCATGGACCCGCTACTGGCACTGGATCGGCGGCCTGCTCACCGGCAACCTCGGCGACAGCTACGCCTACAGCTCGCCGGTGCTCGACCTGATCCTGGAGCGCCTCGCGCTCACCGTGCCTCTGGCCATGTTGGCGATGGCCCTCACCGTCGTGATTGCATTGCTGGTGGGCGTCACAGCCGCTGCCCGCCACAACAAGCTTGGCGACGTCGGCCTGATGGGCATGGCCCAGGTCGGCATCGCCATTCCGAATTTCTGGTTCGCCATCCTGCTGATCCTCGTGTTCTCGGTGCAGCTGCAGTGGTTCTCCGCTGGCGGCTTCGAGGGCTGGAGCGAAGGCATCTTCTCGGGCATCAAGTCGCTGCTGCTGCCGGCGCTGTCTCTTGCCGTTGTTCAAGCAGCAATCCTCGCGCGCATCACGCGCTCGGCCGTACTCGAAGTGATGCGCGAAGACTTCGTGCGCACCGCCCGCGCCAAGGGCGTGTCGCAACGTGCGGTGCTGTGGACCCACGTGCTGCGCAACGCCATGATCCCCGTCATTACCGTGATGGGCATGCAGTTCTCCGAGCTGCTGGCCGGCACCATCGTGGTGGAGAACGTCTTCTACCTGCCGGGCCTGGGCCGGCTGATCTTCCAGGCCATCAGCAACCGCGACCTGATCGTGGTGCGCAACTGCGTGATGCTGCTGGCGGCCATGGTGGTCATCGTGAACTTCGTGGTCGACGTGCTGTATGCCGTGATCGATCCGCGCATCAAGGCCAGCGACATATGAACGCGATCACAGCTCCGAGCGCTGCTGCGCTCAAGGTCCCCGGCTTCTGGCGCCGCGCATTGCATCACCGCAGCTTCGTGCTGGGCGGCGCGCTGACGCTGCTCCTGCTGCTCGCCGCCGGCGTTTCGCTGGTCTGGACGCCCTGGTCGCCCTACGACATGGACATGGCCAACAAGCTGAAGCCGCCGACAGGCGCGCACTGGCTGGGCACCGACACCTACGGGCGCGACGTGGCTTCTCTGCTGCTGGTCGGCGCGCGCGCGTCGATCCTCGTGGGCGTGATCGCGGTCGGCATCGGCCTCGTGGTCGGCACCGCACTGGGCCTGCTGGCGGCGGCAAAACGCGGCTGGGTCGAGGAAGCCATCATGCGGCTCACCGACTTCTCGCTCGCCTTCCCTGCGATCCTCTCGGCCATCATGATGACCGCCGTATTCGGCGCGGGCATCGTCAACGCGATCATCGCGATCGGCATCTACAACATCCCGACCTTCGCGCGCATCACGCGCGCCTCGGCTAACGCGATCTGGTCGCGCGAATACGTGGCCGCAGCGCGTGCCTGCGGCAAGGGGCCCTTCGCGATCACGATGCAGCACGTGCTGCCCAACATCTCGGCCGTGCTGATCGTGCAGATCACGATCCGCTTCGCCATCGCGATCCTCGCCGAGGCTGCCCTCTCCTACCTGGGCCTGGGCACACAGCCGCCGCAACCTTCGTGGGGCCGCATGCTCAGCGAAGCGCAGACGATGATGTTCCAGTCGCCCCTGCTCGCGGTGTTCCCCGGCATGGCCATCGCACTCGCGGTGCTCGGCCTGAACCTGCTCGGCGACGGGCTGCGTGACCTGCTCGATCCGCGTCTGGCGCGGGCAAGGTAAGCAAGATGCCCCTGCTCCAAGTCAAAGACCTGCACATCGAACTGCAGACGCAGCGCGGCCCCGCCGAGGCCGTGCGCGGCATCGGCTTCACGCTCGAGCGCGGCGAAACGCTGGGTATCGTCGGCGAATCGGGCTGTGGCAAGTCGATCACCGTGATGTCGCTGATGGGCCTCCTGCCCTCGACCGCGAAGGTCACGGGCAGCATCCGCTTCGACGACACCGAGCTCATCGGCCGCGACGAGAAAGCCATGTGCCAGATCCGCGGCAACCGCATCGGCATGATCTTCCAGGAGCCGATGACGGCACTGAACCCGGTGCACACCATCGCGCGCCAGGTCGGCGAACCGCTTCGGCTGCACCGCGGCCTCTCGAAGGCCGATGCGCGCAAGGAAGTGCTCGCGCTACTCGACCGCGTGGGCATTCCCGACGCCGCCTCGCGCCTCGATGCCTACCCGCACCAGTTCTCGGGTGGCCAACGCCAGCGCATCGGCATCGCGATGGCGCTCGCCTGCGGCCCCGACCTGCTGATTGCAGACGAGCCGACGACCGCACTCGACGTCACCATCCAGAAGCAGATCCTCGAACTGATCCAGAGCCTCGTGGCCGAGCGCGGCATGGCGCTGATCCTGATCTCGCATGACCTCGGCGTGATCGCGCAGACGGTCTCGAAGATGCTCGTGATGTACGGCGGCAGCGTGGTCGAGAGCGGCCCGACCGAGGCGGTGTTCGCACGCCGCGCCCATCCCTACACGCAGGGCCTGTTCGCCGCACGCCCCGCCATCGGTGCACCGCGCGGCCTGCGGCTGGCCACCATCAAGGGCAGCGTGCCCGAACTGGTCGACCTGCCGAAGGGCTGCCCGTTCGCGGGCCGATGCAGCTACACCGTCGATGCCTGCAAGACCACCCGGCCGCCAGCGACGATGCTGCCGCAGGACCACGCGGTGCGTTGCATCCGGCTCGAAGAGATCGCCACGGAAGGGGCCATCGCACCATGAGCGCGACCACCACTTCACCGCTGCTGCAGGTCACCGATCTCGTACGCCACTACGCACTGCCGCGCGAAAAGCTCTTCGGCCCGCCGCCGACCGTGAAGGCGCTCAACGGCGTGAGCTTCGAGGTGCAGGCCGGCAAGAGCGTGGGCATCGTCGGTGAATCGGGTTCGGGCAAGTCGACCATCGCGCGCCTCGTGATGGCGCTCGACACGCCTACCTCCGGCACTGTCTCGCTCGAAGGCCGCAACCTGCATGCGCTGCCGAAGGCCGAACTGCGCACCGCGCGGCGCGATTTCCAGATGGTGTTCCAGGACCCCTACGGTTCGCTCGACCCGCGCCAGACCGTCGCGCGCATCGTCGCCGAGCCGCTCGAAGCGCTGGCCGAGACCAGCCGCGCCGTGCAGCGCGAACGCGCTTCCGAAGCATTGGCAGCGGTTGGCCTGCGCACCACCGACATGGACAAGTACCCGCACGAGTTCTCGGGCGGACAGCGTCAGCGCATTGCGATTGCGCGCGCGCTCATCACGCGCCCCAAGCTCATCGTCGCCGACGAGCCGGTGAGTGCGCTCGACGTATCCGTGCAGGCCCAGGTGCTCAACCTCATGCAAGACCTGCAGCAGCAGTTCGGCATCAGCTACCTGCTCATCAGCCACGACCTTGCGGTGGTCAACCACCTGTGCGACGAAGTCTGCGTGGTGTGGAAAGGCAAGATCGTCGAGCAGGGTCCGCCCGCCGAGCTCTTCCATCACGCGCAGCACGAGTACACGCGCACGCTGCTCGATGCGGTGCCGCGCACACCCACGGGCGGCACGCTGCTGCCGGCCTGACTGACACCGAAGCGTCGCCCACCGTCTCTAGGATGAGTGGGTCATAAGCATCTGGTTGCGCTGGCGCCCTGCTCTCGCGGATGATGCTTGCCCCCTGTTCCGAGGACACCGCTTCATGCTCAAACGACGCACCCTGCTCGCCACCGGCGCCGCAGCCCTGACACCGCTGGCCCTGCCGACCATCGCGCTGGCGCAGAGAAAAAAAGATGCGCTGGTCATCGGCCTCACGCTGGAGCCCACGGGCCTCGACCCCACGGCCAAGGCCGGCGCCGAGATCGCCGAGGTGGTGCTCTACACCGTCTTCGAAACCCTCACCAAAATCAACTCCGACGGCAATGTCACGCCGCTGCTGGCCGACAGCTGGGAGGTGTCGCCCGACCTGAAGACCGTCACCTTCAAGCTCAGGCGCGGCGTGAAGTTCCAGAACGGCGAGCCCTTCAATGCGCAGAGCGTCAAGTTCTCGTTCGACCGCGCGGCCGCGGCCAACAGCACCAACAAGGATAAGCGCACCTTCACCAACATCGCGACGCAGGCGGTCGACGAGCACACGGTGGTGCTCATCACGAAGGAGATCGAGCCCGACCTGCTGTTCCTGCTGGGCCAGGCCTCGGCAATCCAGGTCGAGCCCAAGACCGTAGAGACCAACGCCACCAAGCCGGTCGGCACCGGGCCCTACAGGCTCGACAGCTGGTCCAAGGGCTCGGGCATCGTGCTCGCCAAGTGGGACGGCTGGCGCAATGCCGACACGGTGCAGATCCGCAAGGCCAGCTTCCGCTTCATCTCCGAGCCGGCCGCGCAGACCACAGCGCTGCTCTCGGGCGACATCGATCTGTTTCCGCACGCTTCGGTGTCGCGCAGCCTGCCGCAGTTCCAGAACGACAAGCGCTTCCAGGTGGTGTTCAACGCCTCGCGCGGCAAGACCATCCTGGCCATCAACAACAAGCGCAAGCCGCTGGACGACGTGCGCGTGCGCCGCGCGATTTCCGCAGCCATCGACCGCAAGGCGGTGGTCGAAGCCGCCGTCGACGGCCGGGGCGTGCCCATTGGCAGTCACTACGTGCCGGGCGCGCCGGGCTATGTCGACACCACCGGCATCAACCCCTACAACGTCGAAAAGGCCAAGCAGCTGCTGGCCGAGGCCGGCGTGAAGACGCCGCTCGAACTCGAACTCGTGCTTCCGCCCCCTCCCTATGCACGCCAGGGCGGCGAGCTGATCGCTGCGCAGCTCGCCAAGGTGGGCATCGTCGCGAAGATCCAGAACGTCGAGTGGGCGCAATGGATCAGCGGCACCTACGGCAACAAGAACTACGACCTCTCGCTGATCCTGCACGTCGAGCCCTTCGACCTGGTGAACTACACCAAGCCCGAGTACTACTGGGGCTACCAGTCGGCGAAGTTCAACGAGGTCTTCGACAAGGCGCGCAACGCCGCGCGCGCCGCCGACCGCCTGCGCTACCTGGGCGACGCGCAGCGGCTGCTGGCGGAAGACGCGGCCAACGTCTTCCTGTTCCAGCCGCAGTTCATTACCGTGGCGGCGCGCAACCTGCGCGGGCTGTGGAAGGACGCGCCGATCTTCGTGAACGACATCGCGGCCCTGTCCTGGGGCTGATCCGGGCACCCCCTCGTTGCGGGACTCTACGGGAACGTCCCGAGGAAAAACCGCCCCGCGGGCCGCGCGCCGGCTCGCCCGCTGCGAGAGAATGACCGGCTGCGCACGTGGCATCTTTCGTGCTGCGTGTCGTGTCTTTCGCGGCGTCGCGCCTCCCTTCGGGGCATGGCGCACGCCGGAGCAGTCGTCATTCGAACCTGGCTTGTTGTCTATCCGGAGATCACACGTATGTTGAACCGCCGCACCCTTCTCACCACCGCTGGCGCCACCGTTGCGCTGGCCACCCCGCTTGCCGGCATGGCGCAGGGCCGGAAGGACGCCATCGTGATCGGCATGGCGCTCGAGCCGCCGGGGCTCGACCCGACCACCGGCGCCGCCGCCGCCATCGCCGAGGTGGTGCACTACAACATCCTCGAGACGCTCACCAAGATCAACGCCGACGGCAGCGTCACGCCGCTGCTGGCCGAGAGCTGGGAAATCTCGCCCGACCTGAAGACCTACACCTTCAAGCTCCGCCGCGGCGTGAAGTACCAGAACGGCGAGCCCTTCAATGCGGCCACCGTGAAGTTCTCGTTCGACCGCGCTGGCGGCGAGAAGAGCACCAACAAGGACAAGCGCACCTTCGCCAACCTCGCAACGCAGGTGGTGGACGACTACACCGTCGTCATCATCAACAAGGAGATCGACCCCGACCTGCCCTTCGTGCTGGGCCAGGCCACGGCCGTGATCGTCGAGCCCAAGAGCGCCGAGGGCAACGCCACCAAGCCGGTCGGCACCGGCCCCTACAAGCTCGACAGCTGGGCCAAGGGCTCGTCGATCACGCTGAGCAAGTGGGAAGGCTTTCGCAGCCCCGCCACCGCGAAGATCAACAAGGTCACGTTCCGCTTCATCTCCGACACCGCCGCGCAGGCCGCCGCCATGCTGTCGGGCGACGTCGACGTGTTCGCGCGCATCGGCACGCGCGTGGTGCCGCAGTTCAAGGCGAACCCGCAGTTCCAGGTGATCCTGGCCGGTTCGCGCGCCAAGACGATTCTTTCGATCAACAACAAGAAGAAGCCGCTGGACGACGTGCGCGTGCGCCGCGCGATTCTTGCCGCCATCGACCGCAAGGCCGTGATCGAAGGCGCGGCCGACGGCTTCGGCGTGCCCATCGGCAGCCACTACGTGCCGGGTGCTGCGGGCTATGTCGACACCACGGGCATCAACCCCTTCGACATCGAGAAGGCCAAGAAGCTGCTGGCCGAAGCCGGCGTGAAGACGCCGCTCGAACTCACCATGACGCTGCCGCCGCCTCCATATGCACGCCAGGGCGGCGAGGTGATCGTGGCCGAGCTCGCAAAGATCGGCATCACGGTGAAGGTGCAGAACGTGGAGTGGGCCCAATGGCTCAGCGGCACCTACGGCAACAAGGACTACGACCTGTCGATCGTCTCGCACGTGGAGCCCTTCGATCTCGGCAACTACGCCAAGTCGGACTACTACTGGGGCTACCAGTCGAAGGCCTTCAACACGCTGTTCGACAAGATCAAGTCCACGGCCAACGCCACCGAGCGCAACAAGCTGCTGGGCGACGCGCAGAAGCTGCTGGCCACCGACGCGGCCAACGGCTTCCTGTACCAGCCGCAGTTCCCGACCGTCGCAAAGAAGAACGTCAAGGGCATCTGGAAAGAGAACCCGATCTTCGTGAACGACCTGTCGGCGCTGTCGTGGGGTTGAACGACCTGTCCGCACAGGAGCTTGCCGCGGCCTACCGCGACCGCAAGCTCTCGCCGGTCGAGGTCACGCAGGCCGTGATCGCTCAGATCGAGCGCTGGGAGCCGCACCTGCAGGCCACCTGGCTCTTCAGGCCCGAGGCCGCGCTCGAACAGGCGCGCGCTTCGGAAGTGCGCTGGCAGCGCGGCGATGCGCTCGGCCCGCTCGACGGCGTGCCGGCCACCATCAAGGAAAACATCGCAACGCGCGGCGATCCGATGCCAGCCGGCACTGCCGCTGTCGACCTGAAGCCCGCGGCTGCCGATGCGCCGCCAGCCGCACGCTTGAAAGAAGCCGGCGCGGTGATCGTGAGCAAGACGACGATGCCGGACTACGGCATGTTGTCTTCGGGCTTGTCGAGCTTTCACACGCTGGCACGCAATCCGTGGGATCTGCGCCTGACGCCGGGCGGCTCCAGCGCGGGTGCGGGCGCCGCAACGGCCGCGGGCTACGGCCCGCTGCACCTGGGCACGGACATCGGCGGCTCGCTGCGCTTGCCCGCGAGCTGGTGCGGCATCTTCACGCTCAAGCCGAGCCTGGGGCGCATTCCGATCGATCCACCGTACATGGGCCGCGCTGCAGGACCGATGACGCGCTCCGTGGGCGACGCCGCGTTGGCGATGCAGGCGCTGTCGAAGCCCGATGCGCGCGACAGCATGAACCTGCCGCCGCAGGACATCGATTGGGCCGGCTTCGACGTGTCCCCCGACCATCTGCGCGGCCTGCGCATCGGCCTGCTGCTCGACGCGGGCTGCGGACTGGCGGTAGAACCTGAAATCCAGACAGCGGTCGAACACGCAGCACGCCTGCTGGAAAAGGCAGGCGCCATCATCGAACCGATGCAGCCTTTCATGTCGCAGGCGTTGCTCGACGGCATGGACCACCTGTGGCGCATGCGCTCGCTGGTGGACATGAAGGGCCTGCGCGCCGACCAGCGCTCGAAGGTGCTGCCCTACATCCGCGAATGGGCTGAGAGTGCGGCGGAATTCAGCGGCGAACACGTGTTCCGCAGCTTCAGCCAGTTCCATGCGACGCGCGTGGCGGCGGTGAGCGCCTGCGCGCGGTTCGACTACGTCATCTCGCCGGTGTCGCCGAACATGCCGGCGGCGGCCGAGGCGCCCTCGCCCACGAATGACCCGTTGCGGCCACTGGAGCACATCGGGTTCACGGTGCCATTCAACATGTCGGAGCAGCCGGCGGCTTCGGTCAACTGCGGGTACTCGGCGAGTGGATTGCCGATCGGTCTTCAGATTGCGGGGCAGCGCTTCGACGATCTCGGAGTGCTGCGCGTTTCGCGTGCGTTTGAGCAGATTCGGGAGCCGCAGCGGCCCTGGCCTGTTGCGCCTTGACGCTGTTTGGTGCTGTTCGGGGAGCGATCACGCCGACGGCGTACTCTGCTCCGCGAATGTCCCCCGGCCTGCGGCCTCCTCCTTTATTTCGCTGCGCAGAGCACACCATCGACGTGATCGATGGACGCAGCGGTCGATCGGCCGGCATAAGCGCTGCGTCCATGTGCGAATGGCATCGGGTGCTCCCCGCAGCGAAATAAAGGAGGAGGCCGAAGGCGGGGGACATTCGCGGAGGGGAGCACCCGGTGTCATTCGCACGCACCCCGGAACAGCAAGCTCAAGTCGCCGCATACCTTCCAGGCTTGTGGTTGATCCAGAGAAACAGCCCCATAACCACAGCCGCCAGCACCGACCACCCCACACGCTGCGGCGGAATCACGAACAGGGCAAGCAACACCACCGTGCAGTCGATACCGATCTGCACCTTGCCAGCAGGCCAGCCGCGCTTTTCCTGCAGATACAGCGTCAACACGGTCGCACCGCCCAGACTTGCGCGATGGCGGGCAAGGAACAGACAGCCAGTGCCCAGCAGCAAGCCACCGAGCACGGCCGCAAAGGCCGGGTGCAAGGAGTCGATCGACAGGTAGCGCGGCGCCCAATCGGTCATCAGCGAGAGCAAGGCAATCGCAGAGAAAGTCTTGATCGTGAACGCCCGGCCCATGTGGCGCCATGCGAACCAGTAGAACGGCAGGTTGACCAGGAAGAACAGCTTGCCGAAGCTCACGCCGGTGGCGTAGTGCAACAGAAACGCGACGCCGGCCGTGCCGCCCGTGAGCAGGCCCGCCTGGCCGAACAGCATCATGGCGATGGCGACGAACAAGGTGCCCGAAAAGATCGCCTGCGCGTCGTCGAAACGGGAATGGCGCAGCCATTCCGGTGGGGTGGTAGGGGGTGGCGCATCCATGGCAGACGTGACGCAAATCCCGCGCCACCCCAGGGCCGGGCTCACACCAGATGGGTCGCCAGCAGCTCCCGGGCCCGGGTCACGAACGCCGTTTCTCCCCTGCGACCGGGCAAGAACTCGAAGGCCACACGTGGCAGCGCCGGCAACCCGTGGGGAGTGGCCAGCCGCGCCACGCCGTCGCTGATGGCCGATTCGTTGAGACAGGCCACGCCCAGCCCCGCAGCCAGCGCTGATTGCAGCCCCGCCACGCCCGAAGCCACGTGCGCCAACGCATAGGGCACCCGCCGGCGCCGCAACAGCGCCACGGTGAACTGATGCAGCGAGCAGGTGTCCGGCAATGCCAGCAGCCGCACCGGCTCGCCGCGCACGAGCCGCATGCCCGCAGCGCCCAGCCACACCAGCGATTCGCGCCGGATCACCGACGCCCGGGGCTGTGCGGCGGAAACCCCGGCGATGTTCATCGCCACCCCCACATCGAAATCTCCCCGCGCATATGCAGCGCGCAGGTCGTCGCTCTTCATGATGCTGACGTGCAGCCGCACCTGCGGATAACTCTCGCCGAGCCGCCCCAGCAGCCGCGTCAGGTCGCCAGGCCGGAAGTAGTCGGTGACGGCAAGGCGCAGTTCGCCCTGCAGCGTCTCGCCATGCAGGTCGCGAAACGCCTCGTCGCTCAGCGCCAGGATGCGCCGCGCATAGCCCAGCAGCCGCACACCCGCCTCAGTGGGTGAAACGCCCGCCTTGCTGCGCGTGAGCAGCGACTGCCCGGCCCGCTCTTCCAGCTTGCGGATCTGCTCGCTGACCGACGACTGCGAAAGAAAGACGCGCGGCGCGGCGGCCGTCAGGCTGCCTGCGTCGACGACTGCCGCCAGCGTGCGCAACTGCTCCAGGTCAAAGCCTTGCATGATTTATCCATCCGTTAATTCGATGGAATCCATCATATCTTCCCGCTTTTCCGATTGATAGTGAGTTCCCACAATCACCCCATCGACCACTCATTCACCCAGGAGTCCACCATGCCCCACATCGTCGTCCACCTCTCCGGCCAACCCGACGCCGCCCTCACCCGCAAGACAGTCGACACGGTCGCCGAGCTCACCCAGAGCGTGCTCGGCAAGCAATTGCCGGTGATCGCCATCACCGTGCAGTACATCGCCGCCGACACCTGGTTCATCGGCGGCCAGACGCTGGCCTCTCTCGGCAAGTCGGCGTTCCACCTCGACATCAGCATCACCGATGAGACCAACACCAAGGCCGAGAAGGCGCGCTACCTGCGCGAGGTGCACGCGGCCATGGCGAAGATCCGGCCGGACCTGCACGAGGTGTCGTACATCCACGTGATCGACGCGCGCGGCGCGGCCTACGGCTACGGCGGCAAGACGCAGGAGTACCGCCACCAGCAGGCCGGCGTCTGAGTCGTTGAAGCATCTCCGGGGGCATGGCACCATGCCGCCATGCCCCTCGGAAAACAACTCGCCGACAGCCTCGGCAACCCGCTCACCCTCGACGACCCCGCCAGCCTGCCGTTGGTCGACGACTTCGTCATGGGCTTCATCTCGACCGAGGCCCGCGCGGTCAATCTGATCGCCGTGGCCGACACCGATGCGAGCCCTATCGTGCAGGCCTACTGCGCCACGCTGCACCTGTTCGCCGAATCGCGCGAGGCCGTCGCCAACGCCCGGCCCTTTCTCGACAAAGCCCGCGCCGGCGCCGCACGCGCCACACCGCGCGAGCAGCGCTACATCGCGGCCACCGAGGCCTGGGCCGACGGCGACATCGCCCGCGCCATCTCGCTGCACGCGGAGCAGGCGCGCGAGCATCCGCGCGATCTGGTGTCGGTCAAGCTCGGCCAGTACCACTGCTTCAACACCGGCGACTGCCCCGGCATGCTGCGGCTGGTGCTCGCGGTGCTGCCGCATGCTGCCGACGTGCCCTATGTGCACGGCATGGCGGCCTTCGGCTACGAGCAATGCCACCTGATGCGCGAAGCCGAGGCTAGCGCCCGCCGCGCCATCTCGATGTGCCGTAAGGAGCCTTGGGCGCACCACGCGCTGGCGCATGTGATGCTCACCGAAGGTCGGCTCGCCGAGGGGTTGGCGTTCATGCAGGGCGTGAGCGACACGTGGACCGGGCTCAATTCGTTCATGGTCACGCACAACTGGTGGCACGTGGCCCTGTTCCTGATCGACCTGGGCCGCGACGTCGAGGCGCTTGCGGTGTACGACGAGCATGCATGGGGTGTGGTGAAGGACTACTCGCAGGACCAGATCGGCGCAGTCTCGCTGCTCGCGCGGCTGGAGCTCGCGGGCATCGACGTGGGAGGGCGCTGGGACGACGTGGCGGGCTACCTGCTGCAGCGCCAGGCCGACCACGTGCTGCCCTTTCTCGACCTGCAATACCTCTACGGCCTGGCGCGCGCCGGGCGCCCCGAGGCGGAGGTTCTGCTGCGCAACATAGTGGCCTTCGCGCCGAACGCGCCGGCATCGACGCGCGCGGCATGGCAGCGCGTGTGCGTGCCGGCCGCGCATGGACTGGTGGCGCATGCGCACGGCGATCTCGCGGCAGCCATCGAAGGGCTCGGCACTGCCCTGCCGCGCATGATCGAGATCGGCGGCAGCCACGCGCAGCGCGACCTGTTCGAGCAGGTGTATCTCGATGCGCTGGTGCGCAGCGGCACGGAGGCTTCGCTGTCCGCTGCCCAGGGCATCCTCCAGCAACAGCTCAATGGCCAGCCCGAGTCGCTGCGCCTGCGCCGGCAGACGGCAGCGGTGTACGAGCGCCTCGGCCTCGGGCAGCTTGCGACGCACGCCTGAGCGCATCTGCGAGCACTGCCCGGCAGCCCATGCCTTCAGGTCATGGGGCATGGTGCAAAAGGAATTGGCGATGACCCGGAGGCGGCTCCTAAACTGGCCGCTCCCTATCGACAAGAAGCCTTCAAGGCCCCATCGCCCATGCGCAAGTCTCTCGTCACGCTGACCGTTCTCTCGGCCCTCGCACCCTTCGCACCCACCCTGCATGCCGCCGACGGAACGCCCGTCGCGCTCGACCTGCTGCTGCGCGGCGGCACCGTCTACACGGGCGACTCCGACACGCCGGTGGTGGGCGATGTCGGCATCGCGGGCGACCGCATCGTGTTCGCGGGCAAGGCGGCGCCAGCGCAGTTCACGGCAAGGCGCGTCATCGACGCCACGGGCATGGTGGTGGCCCCGGGCTTCATCGACGCCCACACGCATGCGGATGCCGACCTGCACTCGAACGATCCGAAGAAGCGGCTGAACATCCCGTTCATCACGCAGGGCGTGACCACCGCGGTAATCGGCAACGACGGCTTCGGCGGCTTCGACATCGCGGCGCAGGCGCAGAAGCTGCGTGCCGCGCCGGTGGGCACCAACGTGGCCATGTACGTGGGCTTCGGCCCGGTGCGCATGAGCGAGCTGGGCGAAGCCAACCGGGCACCGACGCCCGAGCAGCTCGAGGCGATGAAGAAGCGCGTGAGCCAGGGCATGTGCGAAGGCGCCCTTGGCCTTTCGACCGGGCTCTTCTACACGCCGCAGAACTTCTCGAAAACCGAGGAGGTCATCGAGCTCGCGAAGGTGGCGGCGCGGCACGGCGGCCTGTACGACAGCCACATCCGCGACGAGTCCATGTACAACATCGGCCTCAAGGGCTCCATCGACGAGGCGATCCGCATCGGCCACGAGGCGAAGCTGCCGGTGCACGTGGCGCACATCAAGGCGCTGGGCGTCGACGTGCAGGGCCAGAGCGGCGACATCATCAAGCGCATCGAGAAGGAACGCGCGGGCGGGCTGGACATCACGGCCGACCACTATCCGTGGACCGCGTCGAGCACGCGCTTCTCGGCCGCGCTGCTGCCGCCCTGGGCCAACGAGGGTGGCCGTGCGGCGACGCTGCAGCGCTTCGACGACGCCTCGCAGCAGGAGCGCCTGCGCAAGGACATGCGCGAGAACCTGCGGCTGCGCGGCGGCCCCGAGGCCATCCTGTTCTCGGCGGGCAGCACGAAGTACGTGGGCAAGACGCTGGCCGACGTGGCCAAGGCATCGAACGCCGATCCGGTGGAAGCCGCCATCGCGGTGCTGCGCGACGGCGACCTGATGATCGCCTCGTTCAACCAGAGCGACGACGACGTGCGCGCCTTCATGAAGCGGCCGTGGGTCATGACCTCGTCCGACTCGTCGCTGGGCCATCCGCGCGCCTACGGCACCTTCGCGCGCAAGTACGACCAGTACGTGGTGAAGGAGCACACGATCTCGCTGGCGCAGTTCATCCGCAGCAGTTCGTCGCTCACGGCCGACACGCTGGGGCTGAAGCAGCGCGGGCACCTGCGCCCGGGCTACTACGCCGACGTGGTGGTGTTCGATCCGGCACGCTATGCGGCGAAAGCCACCTACACGCAGCCAGCGCTGCTGTCGGAAGGCGTGAGCACGGTGCTGGTGAATGGGCGGCTCGCCGTCGACGGCGGCAAGCCCACGGGCGTTGGCGCCGGCCAGCCGCTGCTGCGCACGCCGAAGGCAGGCAGCTGCGGCTGAGGCCGAGGGCCCTTCCTCAATCCTTGTTCTTCAGGTGCCGCGTCTGGTCGTAGGTAGGCTGCGGCGGCAGGTCGGCCAGGTGCCGCGTGTCGGCCCATTCGACGATCTCGATGTCGTCGGGCCGGGCCGCGTCGGCGATGCGGATGCGGTTGAAGCCCGCATTGGGAATGTCGCTGCGGCGCGGCCCGCTCAGGCTCAGTCCCTGAGCGGTGCGCCACACCATGTCGAGCACGCCGCCATGCGTGACGACGATGAGATGCTGCCCCTTGTGTGCGGCGGCGATGCTGCCCAGCGCCGCGATGATGCGCGTGTGGAACTCGCGCGCCGTCTCGCCTTCGGGCATGGCGTGGTCCTCGCGGAACTCCAGCCACTCTTCCCAGGCGCGCGGATGCAGGCTCTGGATTTCGTCGGAGCGCATGCCTTCGACCACGCCGAAGAACTGCTCGCGCAGCCCCGCCGATGTGACCACCGGCAGCGACAGCTGCGACGCCGCGGGCGCCGCGGTCTGCTGCGCGCGCATGAGGTCGCTGCTGATGATGTGCTGCACCACCGTCTCTCCAGCCAGCCGCAGGCCGAGGCGGCGGGCCTGCTCGTGGCCGATGTCGTTGAGCGGAACATCCGCATGCCCCTGAAAGCGCAATTCGCGGTTCCAGGCGGTTTCGCCGTGGCGGATGAGGATCAGGTCGGTGGTGGTGTCGGGCTTGGGCGTTGGCATTGCCACCCATTTTCCACCGTGCGCGTGACGCTCGGGCTTTTGCACCCCGCAAGCTGTTGCTCGACCGCCACCGCGCCTAGAGTCTCACGGGCGACGGCGTGAGCAGCGCCAGCACCCACGCGATGATGAAGCCGCCGACGATGGCGCAGACCACCACCACGGCGGTGTACGCAATGGCCTTGTCGGGTGGGCACTTCATGAGGACTGGCAGGCCGGTGTAGAGCAGGTACACGCCGTACAGCGCCGCCATCGCGCCAAGGACCGACAGCGAGGGCAGCAGGCTGAAGATGCCGCCGACAAAGGCCGCGGTGCTCGCATAGGCCGACAACTTGAGCGCGCCGATCTGGCTCCTGGTGCCCTCGAAGGTCGGCGCCATTGCGTCGATGATGAGTGCAAGCACGAACACCATCACCAGCGACAGCACGTAGCCCACGACCATGTTCGCGAGCCCCGAGACGATCGGCACGCGAAAGCTCACGCCGAAGGCGCCGATGCCGATCAGCGACAGGCCGATGAAGCTCGCCACCGCCGGGATCAGCGCGAGGATCATCACGTAGTTCTTGTAAAGCGAGGCAGCATCAGCCTGCTCCGAGTCGATCTCGGGCCAGGTGGCCTTGGGCTTGAGCAGGATGGACTGCACGCGTTCAACCAGGTTCATTGAGAGTCCTCGGCATGGGTCTCAAAAGTATGCCGAGGCCGCTTGCGGATGACTGCTGGCCAGGAAGCCTATGCCATGCGCCATGCCGCGACGCTGGTTGCCGCATTCGCGCAAAATCCGTCTCCATGCCCAATCTCATCCTGCTGCCCGGCCTCGCTTGCGACGAGCGCATCTGGGAAGCCCAATTGCCCGCCCTTCCCCCCGCCTTCGACGCCCGCGTGAGCGACGTCCAGCGGCACAACGACACCATCGAGGGCATGGCCGCAGCCGTGCTGCGCGACAACGAGGGGCCGCTGATTCTGTGCGGCGCCTCGATGGGCGGCATGGTTGCCATGGAGGCGGCCCGCCAGGCGCCCGGGCGCATTGCCGGGCTCGCGCTGCTCGGCACCAGCGCACGGCCCGAGACGCCCGACATGTTCACGCTGCGCGAAGGCGCCATCGAATACTTCGAGCGCGGCGAAGTGCGCGACGTGATCGAGCCGAACGTCTACTTCGCCTTCCATCCCACGCAGGCGGCCGACCCGGTGATGGTGCAGCGCTACCTCGACATCGTGCTGGGCGCGGGCGCCGAGCAGCTCATCCGCCAGAACCGCGCGGTGATGCGGCGGCCCGATGCACGCCTGCACCTGGCGTCGCTGCGCGCGCCGGTGCTGCTGGTGTGCGGCGACGAAGACCGGCTCGCGCCGCCCGAATGCACGAGCGAGATGGCTGCGCTGCTGCCGCAGGCGCAAGTCGTGTGGGTGCCCGATTGCGGCCACATGCTGACGATGGAAAAGCCCGAGCTCGTCAACGCGGCACTCAACGGCTGGCTGGCCAAGCACTTTCCGGCCGCCATCTGAACGTACCGGCGCCGGCTGGCCGCCTCAGTGCAGTTGGCCGCCGGTTTCGGCAACGTCGTGCTTCACCGCGAGTGCGGTCGTCACGGCAATGCGCAGGGCCTTGACCATCGTTTCCAGCGACATGCTCGGCGCACCCGGAAACCGCGCCGCCTGCTCCGGCAGGTACGGAATGTGGATGAAGCCGCCGCGCAGCCCCGGCACCGGATGCGTCGCGATGCGGTGCATCAGGCCGTAGAAGATGTGGTTGCAGACGAAGGTGCCCGCGCTGTTCGACACCGAGGCCGGCACGCCGGCCGCGCGTAGCTCACGCACCATGGCCTTGATCGGCAGCGTCGAGAAATACGCGGCGGGAGCCCCCGGCACCACGGGCACGTCGATGGGCTCGCGGCCCTTGTTGTCGGCCGTGCGGGCGTCGTCGATGTTGATGGCGATGCGCTCCGGCGTGAACTCCGCGCGCCCGCCGGCCTGGCCGATGCACAGCACCAGCTGCGGCTGAAGCTCGTCCATCGCGCGGGCAAGCACATCGATGGCCTCACCGAAGACACAGGGCACCTGGCGTGCATGCACCGTCGCGCGACCGACCTTCCAGCCGTCGAGTGCGCGAACGGCGTCCCACGAGGGATTGACCGCCTCCTGCTCGAAAGGATCGAAGCCGGTCAGCAGGACGTTGATGGGCTTTGCTGCCACGGCGCGGCCCGTTGCGTGTTCAGGTTGTCCGTCAGGCCATCGCCTGGACGGCAATGCCTTCCTGCTGCAGCCGTTCGCGGATGCGCCGCGCAAAGGCCAGCGCATGGGCGCCGTCGCCATGCAGGCACACGGTCTGCGCGTTGACGGGCACGACGCTGCCGTCGATGGCGGTCACGCGGTGGTCGCGCACCAGCGAGAGCGTCTGCGCGATCGACTGTTCCTCGCTCTCGATCAGCGCGCCGGGCTGGCTGCGCGGCACGAGGCTGCCGTCGGGCATGTAGCCACGGTCGGCGAACACTTCTTCGACCGGCGAGAGGCCAGCGCGACGGGCCGCGTCGATCATGTTGCTGCCCGCGAGGCCGAAGAACTTGAGCGAGGGGTCGAAGCGGCGCACCGCCTCGCACAGCGCGTCCGCCAGCTCGGGCTCCTTCACGGCCTGGTTGTAGAGCTGGCCGTGCGCCTTCACGTGCGAGAGCTTGCCGCCCTCGGCCTTCACGATGGCCGCCAGCGCGCCCACCTGGTAGAGCACGTTGGCCACGATCTCGTCGGGCGGCAGGTGCATGGTGCTGCGGCCGAAGTTCTCGCGGTCGGGAAAGCTGGGGTGCGCGCCGATGGCCACGCCGTTTTGCATCGCCCAGCGCACGCACTGCTGCATGGTCTTCGCGTCGCCCGCATGCCAGCCGCAGGCGATGTTGGCGGAGCTGACGAGTGCGAGCAGGGCTTCGTCGCTGCCTGCACCTTCGCCGAGGTCGGCATTGAGGTCGATTTGCATGGTGGGGCTTCCTTTTCCGCGAGTTCCGCGGAGTCTATGCCGGGCTCGGCCAGCCTGCAGCAGCCAGCCCCTGTGCCACCTGCGACAGGTAGCGCTGCTGGTCGGCCCATGCGGCCAGCGCCTGCGGCTGGTCGACCTGCACGAGGCGCAGCTTGCCATTGAGCGGCGCCTGCGCGAGCTTCCAGAGATCCGCGCGAATGACCACGCCGATGCGCGGATAGCCGCCGGTGGTCTGCGCGTCGCCCATCAGGATGATCGGCTGGCCCGAGGGCGGCACCTGGATCGTGCCGGGGATCACGCCCGACGAGAGCATGTCGCCGCTGCGCTTGCGCTTGAGCTCGGCGCCCGCGAGCCGGCTGCCCATGCGGTTGCTCTGCGGCGTGATGCGCCAGCGCTCGCCCCACAGCTGCTCGCGCGCGGCCAGCGTGAACAGCTCGAATTCGGGGCCGGGCAGCACGCGCAGGGCAATGGCTGCGTCGCCTTCGTCCGGGCCCCAGTCGGGACCGCGCAGGCCGAAGACTCGGCGTTCGCGCTGCGCATCATTGAGCGGCGATGCGCCCGTCGGCAGTCGGTCGCCCTTGCGTAGCGCACGGCCTTCGTGACCGCCGAAGCCGGCCTTGAGGTCGGTGCTGCGCGAGCCGAGGATCTGCGGCGCGTCGATGCCACCCGCCACTGCCAGCCAACTGCGCAGGCCGACCTTCTTCACGCCGGGCGCATTGGCGCCCGCGAGCCTGAGCGTCTGGCCGGCCGCGACCGGCACGCTCCAGCAGGGCCACAGCGGCACGCCGTCGAGGCTGGCACTGAAGTCGTCGCCGGTGAGGGCGATGCGCGTGTCGGCTTCGAACTGCAGCTCGCAGCCGCCCATTGTGAGCTCCAGGCCCGCCGCGCCATCGGCGTTGCCCACGAGCCGGTTGGCCAGCGTGAGCGCCAGCACGTCGAGCGCGCCGCCCGGGCAGATGCCGAGCTGGCGATGGCCGTGCCGGCCCAGGTCCTGCACCGACGCGAGCACGCCGGGTTTGCGGATGACGATCATGTCTGCACGCTCTCTGCGACGAAACGCACGCGATCACCTGGGCGCAGCAGCGTAGGCGATTCGGCTGCGGGGTCGAACAGCTCGAGCGAGGTGCGGCCGATCAGTTGCCAGCCGCCCGGCGACACCAGCGGATAGATGCCGGTCTGCTCGCCGCCGATGCCGACCGAGCGCGCAGGCACCGCGGTGCGCGGCTCGGCGCGGCGGGGCGTGGCGAGTTCGGGCGCCAGGCCGCCCATGAAGGCGAAGCCCGGCAGGAAGCCCAGCAGGTAGACGATGTACTCACCGGCGCTGTGGCGCCGCACCACCTCGGCCGGCGTGAGGCCGGTGTGGGCCGCGACATCGGCCAGGTCGGGCCCGTGCTCGCCGCCATAGGACACCGGAATCTCGACCAACCGGCCCGCAACGCCACCAGTCGGCAGCTTCGGCCATGCCTCGAGAACGTACGCAGTGAGCGCGTCGAGATCGATCGCGGTCGGGTCGAAGGTGAGCGTGAGGTTGTTCATGCCCGGAAGCGTTTCGCCGACGCCGGGCCACTGGCGGGCGCGCTCCGCAAGGGCCCAGATGCGCTGCTGCTGCGCCAGAGTGGCCGGCGCGGGCAGCTCGCAGAGCAGCGCTGCATCGCCCAGAAGATGCAGCCGGGGCGGCGGGGTGCCGCTCATCGCGGCTTATTCACGGCCGAGGCTGCGGACTTTTGCCGCCAGCTGCTGCTCCACATTGGGAGAAACGAACTTGTGGACCTCGCCGCCGAGCATGGCGATCTCGCGCACGAAGGTGCTGGAGATGAACTGGTACTTGTCGCTGGGTGTCAGGAACACGGTCTCGACATCGGGCATCAGCGAGCGGTTCATGCCCGCGAGCTGGAACTCGTAGTCGAAGTCGGTCACGGCGCGCAGGCCGCGCACCATGGCCTTGCCGCCGCGCGCGACGACGAAGTCGCGCAGCAGGCCCGAGAAGCTCTCGACGGTGACCTGGTCGCTGTAGGGTTTGACGGCCTCGCGGGCCATGTCCATGCGCTCTGACAGCGTGAACAGCGCCTTCTTGTGGTGGCCCGCCGCGACGGCGACGATCACCTTGGAGAAGAGCTGGGTGGCACGGCGCACCACGTCCTCGTGGCCGAGGGTGATGGGGTCGAATGTGCCGGGGTAAACCGCGATGACGTTGCTGGCCATGGTTGCTTCTTCCTCATGCTGCCGGTGCGGCTTGTTCGGCGGATTATGCAGTCCCCTCGGCAGCCAGCCGCAACAGATGGGCGTGCACGGCGCCGGCCTTCAGGTAACGGAATCCGACGAGGCCGAAGGCGGCCAGTTCTTCGTCGCTCCAGCGGCGCGGCGCTTCGAGGTACACCGAGCCGCCGGCACGCAGCGCGCGGGCGGCGGCGCGCAGGGCCGGTTCGTAGAGGGCTGTGCTGTCGAAGGGCGGATCGAGGAACACGGCATCGAGGCTGCCGGCCGGCGCGCGTTCGAGCGCGGTGACGCCGTTGCCGCGCTCGATGCGCACAGCCTCGGCACTCAGCTTGGTCTTGGCGGCCTGGAGCTGCGCGACCAGCGCGGCGTCCTGCTCGCAAAGCAGCACGTTCGCCGCGCCGCGCGATGCGGCCTCGAAGCCGAGTGCGCCGGTGCCCGCGAAGGCGTCGACGCACTGCCATCCCGGCAGTTCGCCGCCACCAGCGCCGGCCAGGCTCGCGAGCCAGTTGAACAGGGTTTCGCGCACGCGATCGGGTGTGGGGCGCAGGCCGGGCTTGTCGGCCACGGCGAGGCGGGTGCGCTTCCATTCGCCGCCGACGATGCGCACCTCGCTGGGCTTCGACGGGCGCTTGGGCTTGGGTGCGGCGGGACGGGAGGCGGGGGCGGCTTTCTGGGGCATGCGGCGAGCTTAACGCCGCCGCGTGCCCGCTTTCAGAGCCCTGCAAGCGCTCGCTGTGCCAGCATGGCGGCCAACAGAAGCATGGTGCCCCCAATGAGCGCGTCGAGCATCTGCCAGGCGCGCGGACGCGCGAACACCGGTGCGAGCAGCCGCGCGCCGAAGCCCAGCGAGGTGAACCACAGCGCGCTCGCCGTGGCGGCACCCGCCACGAACCAGACTTTGAGCAGCCCCGCGTACTGCGCGCCCGCGCTGCCCACGAGCAGCACCGTGTCGAGGTAGACGTGCGGATTCAGCAGCGTAAAGCCGGCTGCCTGCGCCACCACGGCCACGCGCGACAGCGAAGCGCCCTGCGCCGTGGTCTGCAGAGCGGCGGGCTGCCGCGAGCGCCACAGCGCCTTGAGCCCGTAGCCGCAGAGAAAGGCCGCGCCGAGCCCCGCGAGCACGGTGGCCAGCATCGGCCGTCCTTGCAGCGCCTGCGCCATGCCTGCAACGCCGGCACCAATCAGCACCGCGTCGCTGGCCGCGCAGAACAGCACCACCGCGCCCACGTGTTCACGGCGCAATCCCTGGCGCAGCACATAGGCGTTCTGCGCGCCGATGGCGACGATGAGGACCAGGCTCATGAAGAGCCCGTTGGCGAAGGCGGTGGTGACGTGTACGGCTTGCATGCTTCGAGGATGCCGCCCGCACAGTATTAATTCAAACTAAACTTTCTTAATCCAATTCAGTTTTACTTCATCACCATGCTCGACTATGCCGCCCTGAACGCCCTCGCCGCCGTCGTGCGTGAGGGCAGCTTCGAGCGCGCCGCCCGCGCGCTGCATGTCACGCCCTCGGCGGTGTCGCAGCGCATCAGGCAGCTCGAAGAGCGCACCGGCGGCGCGCTGCTGGTGCGCGGCCAGCCCTGCGTCGCGACCGAAGCGGGGCTGCAGCTGTGCCGGCACGTCGAGCGCGTGGGCATGCTGGAGCACGAGCTGCGCGAGGCCCTGCCCGCCCTCGGCATGGGCGGCGACGAAGCGGGCGGCGAGCGCGTCACGGTGCGCGTGGCCGTCAACGCAGACAGCCTTGCGACCTGGTTCGTGGCCGCCGCCGCGGCCTTCGCCACACAGGAACAGGCCGCGCTGCTCGATCTCACGGTGGACGACCAGGACCACACGGCCGAACGGCTGCGCAGCGGCGCGGTGTTCGCGGCGGTCACAGCGCTGGCGCAACCGGTGGCGGGGTGCAACAGCGAGGCGCTGGGCACGATGCATTACGTGGCAGCCGCGAGCCCCGGGTTCGTGCGCGAACATTTCTCCAAGGGCGTGGGCGCGCGCACATTGGCGGAAGCGCCGAGCCTGGTGTTCGACCGCAAGGACCGGCTGCAGACGCGCTGGGTGCGGCGCATCTGCCACCGCAACGTCGAGACGCCGCGGCACTGGATCCCTTCGCCCAACGCTTTTGTCGAGGCAGCGTGCGCGGGCATGGGCTGGGGCATGCATCCGGCCAGCATGGTGGCCGGTGCGATCAGCGAAGGCAGGCTGGTGGAGCTGGTGCCCGGCTCCACGCTGCCGGTGCCGCTCTACTGGCAGCAGGCGCGCGCTGCGCCGCGGCTGCTCGAACGGCTGGGGGCGGCGGTGCGGGCTGCCGCCAGCGGCGGCCCGCACGCCCTGGTGGTGTGACCGCCGGTCAGGGCTGCGCCTTGGCTGTCTTGCTGGCGTCCTTGCCGCCCACCACCACCGTCACCATGCGCTCGGGCTGCAGCTTGCGCTGGAAGGCGGCCTTGACGTCGGCTGCCGTGACCGCGTTCATGCGCGCGGTCCAGGTGTCGAGGTAGTCCAGCGGCAGGTCGTGCCAGGCGATGTTGGCGACGTTGCCGATCAGCTTGCGGTTGCTGTCCAGCAGCAGCGGAAAGCCGCCGATCAGGTTGTCCTTCGCGGCCTTCAGTTCGCTGGCGGTCGGGCCTTCGGCCACGAACTTTGCGAGCACTTCGCGCGACATCTTCACGGCCTCTTCGGCCTGGTCGGGCCGGGTCTGGAAGCCGACGCGGAAGGCGCCCGCCTCGAGCCCCGGCGCGAAGCCGCTGTAGATGCTGTAGGTCAGGCCGCGCTTCTCGCGCACCTCGTTCATCAGGCGCGAGACGAACCCGCCGCCGCCGAGCACGTAGTTGCCGAGCGTGAGCGCGAAGTGGTCCGGGTCCTTGCGCGGATAGCCGGGCTGCCCGATGAAGACGTGGGCCTGCGCCGAGTCGAAGGAAATGCGCTCGTCCTTGGGCGCGGTGAGCGCGGCTACAGCTGCAACGGCCGGCAGCGGCGTGCACGCCTCGGGGCCGGGCAGGCGCGACAGCAGCGTGGTCGCGATCGTCTCGGCCTCGGCGCGCGTCACGGCGCCCACGATGCTGAGCTTGGCGCGGCACGGCACGATGAGCTGCTGGTAGCGCTGGCGCATGGCAGCGGTGTCGATGCGCGCCAGCGTCTCCTCCGTCACCTCCTGGCCGTAGGGGTGCACGCCGTACACGGCTTGTGCGAACGCGCGGCCTGCAACAGTCGCGGGCTTGGTGTTGGCTTCCTTGATGGCCGCGTTGATGCGTTCGCGCTCGCGCAGCCACACGTCGTCGGGGAAAGCCGGCTCGCCGATCTCGCGCGACGCCAGCGCCACCGCCTTGTTCAGCAACGCAGGGTCGGACAGTGTGCGCAGCGAGTAGCTGGTGCGGTCGGTGCCGGCGCTCACGTCGAAGCTGGCGCCCAGATCGGCCCAGGCTTCGCCCAGGGCGTTCTGGTCGAGTGCCGGTTCGCCGCTCTTGCCGGCGCGCACGCCCTTCTCGACCATGGTCGCGGTGGTGCTGGCCAGGCCAGCCTGTGGTGCGGGGTCGCGGCGGCTGCCGGCGTCGAAGTCGATCTGCACGTCGACGATCGGCAGCGCGTTGGTCGCTACGAGGTAGATTTTTGCGCCGTTGGCCAGCGTCCACTGCTGGATGGGCAGCGCGGCCTGCGCGCTGGTGATGCCCACGATGGCGGTGACGCCTGCGAGCAGGGCGCACTGGGCGATCTTCTTGAGAGTTTTCATGGAACGGGACCTGTCTTTCAGCGCATTTCGCCTGCGGGCGCCGCGAAGCCACGGCCACGGGGCTTGGCTTCGGGCGGCAGGGGGCGCAGCGTGGCGACCGTGAGCTGGTCGTCACCGAAGTATTTGGCGGCCACGGCCTGCACCTGGGCGGCCGTGACGGATTGCAGCCGGGCGACGATGCGCTCGCTGGCATCGAGCGGCAGGCCCTGGACCCAGTTGCTGCCGAGTTCGCGCGCCTGCGCCATCACCGAGTCGCGCTTGTAGGTCTCGCTTGCCACCCACTGGGTCTTGACGCGGGCCAATTCGGCTTCGCCCACGCCGTCCTTGGCGACGCGCGCCAGCTGGGCGCGCAGCGCGGCCTCGACCACCTCGGCGCTCTTGCCGGCGGCTGGTACGCCGTCGAGCACGAAGAGCTGCGGGCCGCGGCCCATGAAGCCCGAATAGGCGCCGGCCGAATCGGCGACGCGATCGGGCCCCTGGGTAAGCGCGCGGTCGAGCCGCGCGCCGGCGTAGCCGTCGAGCACGGCGGACAGCACCACCAGCGCCCAGGCGTCGCTGCTCGCGTCGTCGATGCTGGCGAGCTGCGGCACGCGGAAGGCCAGCGACACATACGCCTGCTCGGCCGGAGCCTTCAGTTCGATTCGGCGGATGCCGCGCTGCGCCGGCTCGGTGCGCGGCTTGCGCGCAGGCACGGCGCTCGAAGGGATGCGGCCGTAGTACTTCTCGGCCATGGCGCGCACCTGGGCCACGTCGACATCGCCGGCCACCACGAGCACGGCGTTGGCGGGCACGTACCAGCGCTTGAAGAAGGCGCGTGCGTCCTCGGGCGTCATCGCGTCGAGGTCGCTCATCCAGCCGACTACGGGGCGGTGGTAGGGAGAGGCGGTGAAGACGGCGGCGTTCTGCTGTTCGCCAAGCAGCGCACGGGGCTGGTCTTCGGTGCGCAGGCGGCGCTCTTCCTTGACCACCTCGATCTCGCGCTTGAACTCGTCGTCGGGCCACTGGTTGTTGGCGAAGCGGTCCGATTCGAGCTTCATCACCTGTTCGAGGCTGCCGACCGGAATCTGCTGGTAGTAGCCGGTGTAGTCGCGGGTGGTGAAGGCGTTTTCCTGGCCGCCGAGGGCCGCCACGCGGCGCGAGAACTCGCCGGGCTTGATGTCCTTGGTGCCCTTGAACATCATGTGTTCGAGCGCATGTGCCACACCGGAGGTGCCGTCGACTTCGTCGATGGAGCCGACGCGGACCCAGACCATCTGCACCGCCGTGGGCGAGCGCCGGTCGGGCTGGACGATCAGCGTCATGCCGTTGGCAAGCGTGAATTGCTGAGGGCCGGGCGCCGCGGCTGCGGCGGCGGAAGGTTGGGTAGTCTGGGCCTGCGCAGGCATGGCCCATGGCGCCAGAAGCGCCATCGCCAGCACCGCACCAGACGCAGCACGGCGTGGCGGGAGGTGTTTCATAGAATGGGTCGGATTGTAAAAAGCTCCTGATGTTCAGTTTCTTCAAGAAAAAACCGCCTGCCGAAACCCCCGATACGCCGGCGCCTACCCCGCCAGCCGCACCGGCGCCCGCCCCCGATGCTGCGCCGGCGCGCTCGGTGTTCTCGCCTTCGAGCTGGTTTGGCTCGAAGCCGGCGGCCGAAGAAACGCCGGCTCCTGCTGCGCCACCAGCACCAGCACCAGCGCCCTCCCCGGCGCCAGCGCCTGTCGCAACTCCAGTAGCGGCACCCGCACCAGCCCCCGCATTCGTTCCATCGCCTGTTCCGACCCCAGCTCCCGCGCCGGTTCCTGCACCCGCCGCCGAAATCGCCGTCGCCACCGAGCGCAAGGGCTGGTTCGACAAGCTCAAGACCGGCCTGCGCAAGACCGGCACTGGCATCCAGGCCGTGTTCGTCAACGCGCAGATCGACGACGCGCTTTACGAAGAACTCGAATCCGCCCTGCTGATGGCCGACACCGGCGTCAAGGCGACCGAATACCTGCTCGACGACCTGCGGGGCCGCGTCAAGCGCCAGATGGCCACCGACGCCACGCAGGTCAAGGTCTTGCTGGCCGAGGCCGTGGCCGACCTGCTCAAGCCGCTCGAGAAGCCGCTGGTCATCGGCCAGTTCACGCCCACCGTCATCATGGTGGCCGGCGTCAACGGCGCGGGCAAGACCACCTCCATCGGCAAGCTCACCAAGCACCTGGCCACCGAAGGCGCCTCGGTGCTGCTGGCCGCGGCCGACACCTTCCGCGCCGCGGCTCGCGAGCAGCTGCTGGTCTGGGCCGACCGCAACACGGTCGAGATCGTGAGCAACGAGGGCGGCGATCCGTCGGCCGTGAGTTTCGATGCGGTGAACGCCGGCAAGGCCCGCGGCAAGGACGTGGTGCTGGTCGACACGGCCGGCCGCCTGCCGACGCAGCTGCACCTGATGGACGAGCTGAAGAAGATCAAGCGCGTCGTCACCAAGGCCGATGCCACGGCGCCGCACGAGGTGCTGCTGGTGATCGACGGCAACACCGGCCAGAACGCGCTCGCGCAGGTCAAGGCTTTCGACGAAACGCTGGGCCTCACCGGCCTGATCGTGACCAAGCTCGACGGCACGGCCAAGGGCGGCGTGCTGTGCGCCATTGCGCGCGAACGGCCGATTCCGGTCTATTTCATCGGCGTGGGCGAGAAGCTCGAAGACCTCGAGACCTTCAACGCCCGCGAGTTCGCACAAGCGCTGCTCGGATAAAAAAACGGCCCCGGCTTGCGCCGGGACCGCTTCGCTTTTTCTCCCTCTCCCCTTTTTCCTTCTCTTGCGGGAACGCAATGCAGTGAAGGTAGTGCGCGCAGCGAATGCTCGCCAGTGCCGAAAGTCATGGGCTTATCTGGCAACGGCGACTTCGGCCATCGCCTGCAGCAGCGAATCGGCCACGACCGGCTTGAACAGCACCGGCACCTGCGACTCGCGAACCCGCTGCAGCCTGTCGGGCGAGGTCTCGCCGGTGATGAGCAGCAGCGGCGTCGTCATGCCCTGGCCCTGGCTGAGCCGCAGGCCCGCATCGAGTCCGTCGGCGCCGTCGGCCAGTCGATAGTCGCACAGCAACAGGTCGAAGGGGCGACCCTCGCCACTCGCCTGTTGCAAGGCGGCGGCGGCGCCGGCCTCGTCCGCCACCGCATGGGCGTCGATTGCGTGGGAGCGCAGCAGGCCCATCATGGCTTCGCGGATTTCCAGTTCATCGTCGAGCAGCAGCACGCGCCCGGGCAACACTGGCGCCGGACCGCGGCGCTGCTCGGCCGCCTCCTCGGCCGTGGCGGCAGATGCCAGCACCCCGACCAGCTCGCGCGCCGCCGCACTGACGGCCGGCACCACCACGCGAAAGTGCGTACCCCGCCCCAGCCGCGAATGCATCTGCACCGGATGCCCAAGCAGCCGCGACAGCCGCTGCACGATCGACAGCCCGATGCCGAGCCCCCGCGAGCGGTCGCGGCCCGGATTGTTGATCTGATAGAACTCCTCGAAGATCCGGCCCGACTGCTCGGGCGCAATGCCGATGCCGCTGTCGCGCACCTCGATCCACACCGAGTCGCCGCGTTCGCGCGCCATCACCGTCACTCCGCCGCGGGCCGTGTACTTGAGGGCGTTGTCGATCAGGTTGGACAGCATGCGGTGCAGCAGTTGCGGGTCGCTGTGCACCCACAGGCCGCTGGCGCGCACGCGCAGCTGCAGCTGCTTCTGCTCGGCGCGCGCCGCGAAGGTGTGATTGAGCGGCAGGAACAGCGCGTCGAGCTGCACTGGCTGCGGCGCGGGCGTGATCACGCCGGCGTCGAGGCGCGACACGTCGAGCATGGTGTCGAGCGAGGCGCCCAGTGCGTTCACCGCGCGCATCAGGCGCTCGGCGTTGCGGCCCTCGGGGCGGCCGCGAAGTTCGTTCTCCAGCGCAGCGCCGAAAAGGGCGATGGCATGCAGCGGCTGGCGCAGGTCGTGGCTGGCGGTGCCGAGGAAGCGGGTTTTTTCTTCGCTCGCACGCTCGGTGGCGGCAATCTGCTCGCCGAGCCGCGCGGCCAGCGCCTCGTTCTCGAAGCGCAGCATGAGCGACGCGGTCAGCAGCTTGTGCTGGCCGACGCCCGCGTGCAGCGTCAGCAGCAGGTAGGCTGCACCGGCTGCCGCCAGGAACAGATGCAGCCCGTCGCCCTGCCAGGCCAGCGCGGTGATCATGCCCAGCGACATCGGCATCGTGTAGCCGAAGAGCGCCGGCTTCAGCGGCCAGAGCGACTGCGCCGCCCGCGCGCAGCTGCCGACGATCACGGCCATCAGCAGCGAGGTCATGGGCAGGTTGTCGTGCGGCACGATGAGCCAGGGCACCACCGCCGTGACCATGCTCACCAGCGTGACCATGCGCGATATCTTGCGCGCCCAGTACGCGCTTTCACGCACGGGCCGGGACGGATTCCAGCGCGGCGTGAAGAACACGTAGACGTCGGCCATCAGCAGCCCGGCCAGCCAGAACAGCAGGCTCGGGTCTTTCAGCTGCGAATAGATGATGCTGCCGAACACCACCACGAAGGCCATGTGCGTCAGCGTCGAGACGCCGTAGGTGCTGTAGACCGAGGCAACATGCTCCCGCAGCACCCGCTGGCCGAGTGCGTGGTCGGCGGAGGGGTCGTTCGACGCGGCGGGCTGCACGCTCAATGCAGGGTGCTGATCAACTGGGCGCGCGAGCGCATGCCGAACAGCAGCAGGATGGTCGAGACATGGTTCTTCACCGTGCCTTCGCTCAGGTTCGCGAGCTGCGCGATTTCCTTGTTCGCCTTGCCTTCGAGCACCCATTGCAGCACCTGCATCTGCCGCGGCGTGAGCTCCTGCCAGGCGCTGGCGTGGGCGAATTCGGCATAGCCGGTGAGCGATTTGGGCACGGCCAGTGGCGGCACCTCCGCCGCGCCGGGATCGAGCAGGCCGCAGGCGCGGATGAAGCTCACCACTTCCTTCAGGTCAGCCGACTTCGGCAGGAAGGCGGCGGCGCCCAGCGCGAGCACGCCCTGCGCCAGCGTGCTGTTGCCGGTGCCCGAGAGCACCACGATCCGCGCGGCCGGAAAGCGCAGCCGGAACTCGGCCACGCCGCTCAGGCCGTGGGTGTCGGGCAGGGCCAGGTCGAGCAGCACGAGGCCGATGGAAGCCTGGTGGGTTTCGTACAGCGCGAGTGCGTCGGCAACGTTGGCAGCCTCGAAGACTTCAATGTTCGCGCCGGACGGGGTGGCCTGGGCCTGAACCAGCGCGCAGACACCCAGGCGCAGCAGGTCGTGGTCGTCCACAACCAGGATCGCCCTGGGCGCGCGGGCGGGCGCGCCAGTCTCCGCGGCCGGTGACAGAGGTGCGGGTGGGGAGTCGAAGGATGCCACGCGCCGATCTTAGCGATGTAACCTTCTTGTGACAGTGCATAAAGTCATGGCAGCCGCCGTGGCTGTAGTGCTTTATGCTACTTTTTTGATAGCAATTTCACATCGCGTGCGCGCTTGCCATCGGGCTTCTCTGTGGGCACCATCGAAAGTCTCGCCGCACCGAACGGCGCTCACGGAGACTTGTCATGACGCATACCGCCGCCGCCCCCCTGGAATCGAGCGATCGCAAGGTCGACCGCCTGCTCGCTCACTATGAAGAGAGCCACCGCAACCCGACCAACGAGCTGATCCATTTCGTGGCCATCCCGGCCATCATGCTGAGCATCGTCGGGCTGCTGTTCGCGCTCCATCACTGGGTAGCCTATGTTTTCGTGGCCGCCAGCCTCGTCTACTACGCCCTGCTGCGCGCCCCGGCCTTCCTGCTGACCATGCTCGCGCTGACCGCCCTGGCCCTGGCGCTGGTGCATGCGATGGGCGGACTTGTATTGCCGATTTCAGCCGCTATCTTTGTTGTGGCCTGGATCTTTCAGTTCGTGGGCCACAAGATCGAGGGCAAGAAGCCTTCATTCTTCGAAGACATCCAATATCTGTGGGTTGGCCCGCTGTTCGTGCTGTCCAAGCTTTTCCTAAAGCTGGGCGTACGCTGGTAGCCATCGGCTATTCCAGCGATAGAAATTCAAGGGAACCCTTGGTTTAGCACTCCCTCTAACCGAGTGCTAATATGGCCCACACAAAGGAGTTTCCCCTGATGACAACGCTGTCTGGAGTCTCTGCCAACCAGCTGGCCGTCGCCAATCCATGGTCGATGGTTCCGCCGCTGGGCAACCTGGATGCCTACATTTCGGCCGCCAACCGCCTGCCGATGCTCACGCTCGAAGAAGAGCAGGGCTTCGCACGCAAGCTGCGCGACCACAACGATCTCGAATCCGCTGGCGCGCTCGTGCTGTCGCACCTGCGCCTCGTCGTTTCCATTTCCCGCCAATACCTGGGCTACGGGCTGCCGCACGGCGACCTGATCCAGGAAGGCAACGTCGGCCTGATGAAGGCCGTGAAGCGTTTCGACCCCGACCAGGGCGTGCGGCTCGTGAGCTACGCCATGCACTGGATCAAGGCCGAGATCCACGAGTACATCCTGAAGAACTGGCGCATGGTCAAGGTCGCGACGACCAAGGCCCAGCGCAAGCTGTTCTTCAACCTGCGCTCGATGAAGCAAGGCTTCAAGGCCGACTCGGCCGCGGCCGACAACGGCACGCACCGCGAAACGCTGAGCCCCGACGAGGTGTCGCAGATGGCGACCCGGCTGAACGTCAAGCCTGAAGAAGTGCTCGAGATGGAAACCCGCCTGTCGGGCGGCGACGTCATGCTCGACCCGGGCCCGTCCGACGACGGCGACGAAACCTTCGGCCCGATCGCCTACCTGGCCGACGCCACGCAGGAACCGACCGCCCTGCTCGAATCGCAGCAACGCGACCGCCTGTCGAGCGACGGCATCGCCACGGCGCTCGAAGCGCTGGACGACCGCAGCCGCCGCATCGTGGAAGAGCGCTGGCTCAAGGTGAACGACGACGGCTCGGGCGGCATGACGCTGCACGACCTGGCCGCTGTGTACGGCGTGAGCGCCGAGCGCATTCGCCAGATCGAGGTCGCGGCGATGAAGAAGATGAAGAAGGCTCTCGCGGACTACGCGTAAGCCAATCGCCCGCCAAGAAGAAAGCCCGGTATCCCCGGGCTTTTTTCATTTGGAAAGCGTCCGCAGCGTCCGCAGCGCCCGCTTCGCGATGTAGCGGGTCTCGGCCGTATCCGACTCCGCCACCCATCGCTCGCAGAGCTTGTCTACCCACTCGCCCTGGCTCTTGCTCGCGTCGTTGAGCCAGTTCGCCACCGAGTTCTGCACATAGCGGCTGGGGTCGGCGCGCAGCGGCTCGATCAGCGGCAGCGCGCGCCACGGCTCAGTCTTGAGCTCATCGATCTGCGCGCACCACACGCCGCGCGGCCGCGTGAGTTCGCTGGCAAAGCGACGGATGTTGGGGTCGGCGTCAAACACCCACGGCTGCAGCAGCGCGAACGCCTCGTCGAGCGATTCGATGACTGCGTCGCGCACCGCCATCCATGCGATTTCCCGCACACCGAAATGCGGATCGGCGGCAAAGCGGCGCACCGCCTCCAGTTGCACCGGCAGCGACAGGCCCGAGAGCGTGACCCACTGAGCGGCCCAGCAGCGGGCCACGTCGCTTGCGTGCGTGGCCAGCCGGTGGGCGACGGCATCGCGCTCGTCATGCAGCGCCGTCAGGTCGTAGAGCGCACGCGCGATGTGCCCGTGCCGCTGCATCGGCTTGAAGGCGCTCAGCATCGCGATCGTGTCGGCCAGCCGTTCGCTCTGCGCATCGAGGCCGATGTGCCCCGCCACGCTGCGCGCCAGCCGGGGCAGTTCCAGCGCCATGAATTCGTTGAGGTTGACGGTTTCGAGCAGCCCGTCGTTGAGTGCGCCCAGCACCTCGGGCGGAATCAGTGCAATACGGAAGGCGCCCTTGCGCCCTTTCAGGTGCTCGACCGAGCCGGCGTCCATGTGCCCAGAGCCTTTCTCAGGAAGCCAGCAGCGTCTTCAGGTCGGACACCATCGACGGCACGCCGGCGCCGTAGCGCGCGTAGAGCCGCAGCCGGCCCTGCGTGTCGTAGACATAGCTGGCGGCCGAGTGGTCCATCGAATAGCTGGTCGGCGTCTTGCCGTCGACCTTCTTGTAGTAGACCTTGTAGTCCTTCGCGAGCGCGACCAGCTCGTCGGCTGTCGGGATCAGCGCGACAAAGCTCGGGTCGAACGCGCCCATGTAGGCCTTGAGCACCTCGGCCGTGTCCCGCGCGGGGTCGACCGTGACGAACAGCACCTGCAGCTTGTCGCCGTCCTTGCCGAGCTGCTGCTTGACCTGCGCCATCTCGGTCATGGTGGTCGGGCAGACGTCGGGGCATTGCGCGTAGCCGAAGAACATCACGACCACCTTGCCCTTGAAGTCGGCCATGGTGCGGACCTTGCCGTCCGCGTCCTTCAGCGAGAAGTCCTTGGCGTAGTCGGCGCCGGTGATGTCGACCGCAGTGAAGCTTTGCTTGGTCTCGCTGCATGCCGAGAGGCCCAGGCCGAGGGTGGCGGTCACACCCACCCAGCCGGCGCCCGCAGCAATCAGTCGAAGAGCGTTGCGCTTGTTCATGGAAACGTGGTCAGTGAATGTAGTGATCGACGAGCAGCGCCAGGAACAGCACGCTCAGGTGGATCAGCGAAAAGCGGAAGGTCTTGCGCGCCAGCGTGTCGGAGTAGTTGCGCCACAGTGCGAACGCATAGCCGGTGAAGCCGACGCTCACGGCAACCGCCACCGCCAGGTACAGCCAGCCGCTCATGCCGTAGATGAAAGGCATCAGACAGGCTGCGAACAAAATGAAGGTGTAGAGCAGCACCTGCAGCCGCGTGAACTCGTTGCCGTGCGTGACGGGCAGCATCGGAAGGCCGGCCTTGCGGTAGTCCTCGACGCGGTAGAGCGCCAGCGCCCAGAAGTGCGGCGGCGTCCACAGGAAGATGATGAGGAAAAGAATCAGCGCCTCGGGCCCCACGTCGCCCGTCATCGCGGCCCAGCCCAGCACCGGCGGCATCGCGCCCGACGCGCCGCCGATCACGATGTTCTGCGGCGTCAGCGGCTTGAGGATCACGGTGTAGATCACCGCGTAGCCAACGAAGGTGGCGAAGGTCAGCCACATGGTGAGCGGATTGACCGTGAACCACAGCAGCGCCGAGCCGGCTGCGCACAGCAGTGCCGAGAAAATCAGCGCCTGCAAATCGCTGAGCTGCCCGCGCGCCGTGGGGCGCCAGGCGGTGCGCTTCATCTTCGCGTCAATGCCCTTCTCGACCAGGCAGTTGAACGCCGCTGCCGCACCCGCCACCAGCCAGATGCCGATGCAGGCCAGCACGGCGTGTTGCACGTCCGCCCACGAAGGCAGGCCGGGCACGGCCAGCACCATGCCGATCAGCGCGCAGAACACGATCAGCTGCACCACGCGCGGCTTGGTCAGCGCGTAGAACTGGCGCAGCACGTTCGCGGTGCTGGTTTGCTGAACGGGGATCGGGGTGCTCACGCTGCGGCCTTCCTTTGATTGTTGTTGTGACCGGTTGCATTGTCACTGGCGCGTGCGGTCTGTGCCGCCAGGTCGCGCCGGCTCTCGCACAGGGCCCAGGTGAGCACAACGGCCAGCGCTGCTGCGCCGCCGGTATGAAGCACGGCCGCGGCCAGCGGCCAGCCCAGCAGTACGTTGCCCAGACCTGTGGCCAGCTGCAGCAACGCCAGGCCCGCGAGCCATCGCGCCTGCGGGCGCAGTGTCTCGATGCGGCGCAGGCGCCATGCCAGCACGCCGAGCGCGACGAACACCGCATAGGCCATCAGCCGGTGCGCGTAGTGGATCGCGGTGAGCGCGGAAAAATCTAGCGGCTGGCCTTCGCCGGTCACGCCCAGATGGCGCCAGATCTCGAAGCCCTGCGCGAAGTTCATGGCCGGCCACCAGCTGTCCTGGCAGGTCGGGAACTGCGTACAGGCCAGCACCGCATAGTTGGTGCTGACCCAGCCGCCGAGCGCAATCTGCAACACCAGCAGCACAGTAGTCGCGATGAGGCCATTGCGCAGTGCGGGCGACACGGGCGTGGGCAGCCGCTGTGCCGCGCTCTGCTGGTAGCGCACCGCTTGGATGCACAGTAGCGCCAGCAGCACGATGGCACCCATCAAATGCGTGGTGACGATGGCCGGGAACAGTTTCCAGGTGACGGTGAGCGCGCCGAATGCGCCTTGCAAGCTCACGCTAACGAGCGTCGCCGTCGGCCACCAAGGATTCAGCACAACTTGCGCGATGGCAGGCGGAGGCTGCGGCGCGTTGCCGGCCTTGGGCCCAATGGAAGGCCACCAGCGCACCAGCCAGGTCGCCAAGGCCAGCACGAGGATCAGCACGCCGACACCCGTTGCCAGGTAGCGGTGAACCATCTCGACCCAGGCCTTGCTGTGCGTTACCGGGCCGGTCGGCTGTGCGGCTTGCGCCATCGCGATCTCGTGGCGCGCGCCGGCAGGGCTGGCATTGCCGTAGCAGCCGGGCCAGTCGGGACAACCCAGGCCCGAATCGGTGAGCCGCGTGAAGGCGCCGAACAGCGTCAGGTCAAAAGTGAGGAACAGCGTGAGCACGGTCAGTGCATGCAACCGCCGCGCCGGGCCTGCGCCCGCGTTGCGGCGCCACACCCACACCAGCGGGCCGAGCGCGATAAGCACGCCAGCGGCCATGAGCCAGGCGATGGGCGTCAGATCGTAGAGCGAGCTCGTGTCCATGCGGTCTCAGCGGCCGGGTTCGTCCCACGACGCCGAAGCGCGCAGCAGGCGATCGAGGTCGCGCTTGGCGCGGCCGGCGCCGGCGGCGTCCATGCGGGCGGGGAAACGCATCATCCAGTTGCCCATCGGATCGACCACGTACAGGTGCTCGGCCAGCGAGTGGCCCGACACAGGCGCGAGCCACTTGGCCAACTGGTCGGCCGGCACGCGCAGCACGGTGGCGCCATGCAGGCCATTGTTCAGGCGCTCGGGCACGGGAGCAGCGTCGCTCACGAGCCAGACGCGGTCCATGCGGTCTTTCTCGCGGCCCAGGCTCTCGCGCAACTGGCGCTGCAGATAGAGCTGCTGCTCGCACAGTGCGTCGCAGGCCGCATTGGCCACCGCCACCAGCAGCCATTGGCCCTTGAGCGTGGCGAAGTCGACCGGCGCGCCGTTGCGGTCGGTGGCGATCAGCTTCGGCAGCTCGTGCTGCGGATCGATCAGTTCGCCGTAGACGCTGCGGCCTTCGGGCCGGATCACGTAATAGGTGAAGTACGAGGCAATGACCGGCGCCGCGCACATCAGCATCACGGCGATCATCTTCCAGCGCCCGACGACTGTGCGCCGGCCCTCCGCGCCGTCGAGCGCCTGGTTGGGCGACGGCATCGAATGCACCGTCAGGCCCAGCGGCTCGTCAGAAGCGGCCATCGCGTGCGCGGCGCCTTGAGCGGCGGAAGGGTGTGATGAATTGGAACCAGACATAGAGGATGACGACGAGGGCCGACAGGCCGAACCACTGGAATGCGTAACCGTAGTGCCTCTCCAGGCCCAGCGCCGGGGCCGGCCAGTCGCGCTGCAGGCCCTCGGAAGCCGGTCCGCTCTGCTGCAGCGACACGTCGGTGCGCAGCGGCAGTTTGGTCTCGGCACGGAAGGCCTCCAGGTCGAGATTTTGCCGGATGGGCGAATACCCTTCGCCGGCCGGTGCCGGGGCGGCCGGCGCGGAGGCTGCCGAGGCGGGCGCAGAGGCGGCAGGCGCGGGTGTCGGTGCGGACGTACCCAGCTCCAGCAGATGGCTCGGCGGCGGCTCGATCAGGCCCGTGACCTCGACGATGCCAGCCGGTGTCTCGACTGCACCCAAGTGCGTGCGATCGACGAAATTGCGCTGGATCCAGCCGCGCTGCACCATCACCGCTTGCTCGGTACCTTCGAGCGCGAAGGGCGTCAGCACATAGAAGCCGGGCGTGCCGTGCATCTGGCGGTTGTCGAGGTACACGGTCTGCGTTGGCAGCCAGAGCCCGCGCAGGCGCACCGGGCGGTGCAGCGAGTCGGAGGCTTTTTCCAGCGCCAGGAATTCGGCCTGGGTCAGCGCCGGCTTTAGCTTCTGGGCGTCGATGTCGGCCTGCAGCGCTTCTTTCTGCGCGGCGCGCGAGAGCTGCCAGCGGCCCAGCGAAACGGTGGCCGCCACGGTCAGCACGGCGGCGATGGTGATCAGCCAGAAACGGCCCGGGCGGCGCCGGTCTTCGGAATACAGGGGTTCAGGGGTCACTGGAGAGAACGGGGCGTGCGGCCGATAATGCGGGTCATGAAATATTTCGTCGCCCTGGTGTTCCTGGGCATCTTCGCGAGCCTCGCGTTCGCCCTGTACTTCATGCTGAAGGACGGGCGCAACGGGCGCGCCAAGAGCGGCGGCATGGCGCGAGCGCTCACCTTTCGGATCGGCCTGTCGGTGTTTTTGTTCCTCTGCATGCTGCTCGCCTGGAAACTCGGCTACATCCAGCCCACCGGACTCCCGCTCGGCAAGTAGATGGTGCTCGTTCCACGAGAACCATGAAAAAGGCGCCTTACGGCGCCTTTTTTCTGGAATGCCGCGAGGTTTTTCGCTCAAAGCCAATAGACCAGCATGTAGAGGCCGAGCCAGACCACGTCCACGAAGTGCCAATACCAGGCCGCACCTTCGAAGCCGAAGTGGCGCTCCGGCGTGAAGTGGCCCTTGCGCAGGCGCAGCGTGATGAACAGCAGCATCAGCATGCCGATGAACACGTGCAGGCCGTGGAAGCCGGTCAGCATGAAGAAAGTCGAACCATAGGTGCCGGAGCTGAGCTTGAGGTTCAGTTCGGTGTACAGGTGGTGGTACTCGTAGCCCTGCACGCCCAGGAAGATCACGCCGAGCAGCACGGTGAGCCACATGAAGCGGATCGTTTGTGCGCGGTGGCCGGCACGCAGCGCGTGGTGGGCAATGGTGAGCGTCACGCCCGAGCTCAGCAGCAGCGCGGTGTTGATCGTGGGCAGCCAGAACGGGCCGACGGTCTGGAAGGGCTCGACGATGCCGGCCGGCGAGGCTGTGGCGCCTGCGGCGACGCTGGGCCACACGGCCTTGAAATCGGGCCAGAGGATCGCGTTGTCCAGGCTGCCGAGCGCGGGCAGCGAATGGGTGCGGGCCCACCACAGCGCGGTGAAGAACGCGCCGAAGAACATCACTTCCGAGAAGATGAACCAGCTCATGCTCCAGCGGAACGACAGGTCGACCTTGTGGCCGTACTGGCCGCTCTCGCTTTCGCCAATGGCGGTGCGGAACCACACGAACAGCGTACCGAGCCAGATCACCATGCCGGCCAGCAGCGACCACGCGCCCCACTCGTGGCCGTTGATCCATTGCGCGGCGCCCAGGATCACGAAGAACAGGCCGATCGCGGCCGAGACCGGATAGGCCGACGGTCCGGGCACGAAGTAGTAGGGCGTGGTGCCGTGGGTGGTTGAACTCATATCAGCTCCTGGCTTTCTTTCTTCTCTCGATTCAATGGATTCTGCTTGCTGTCGCGGAATGCTTTTTCGTCAATCAGGCTGCGGCCGATGCGACCACATGGCGCACCAGCAGCACCAGCGCGACCACGAAGACGATCACGGCCACAAACGCCACCGCAATGATGTGCAGCGGGTTCAGCTTGCCCAGGTCTTCCTGGTAGGCGCTGTTCTTGCGCACGCCGAAGAACGACCAGCCCACCGCCTTCACCGTGTCCCACAGCGAAGCCTTCGGCCGGGGCCCTGGCTGGTTCAGCGGATCGGTCACGAGCGTGGCTCATTGGCAGTGTTCGAAACGGCCGCCACCGGTGCCGCAGGGGTCTTGCCGCCCACCTCGAAGAAGGTGTACGACAGCGTGATGGTCTTCACGTCTTTCGAAATCTTGGGGTCGATCACGAACGCGACCGGCCACTGCTTCTTCTCGCCCGGATCGAGCGTGTACTGGTTGAAGCAGAAGCACTCGAGCTTGTTGAAGTACGGCGCGGCCTGCTGCGGCGCGTAGCTCGGAATGGCCTGCGCGGCCATGCGGCGGTTCTGCACGTTCTGGAACTCGTACATCACCGTGTTGAGCTGGCCCGGATGCACTTGGATGGTCCGCTCCGCGGGCTTGAAGTCCCAGAGGCCGCCGCGCACGTTGGAGTCGAACTCGACCGTGATGGTGCGAGTCATGTCGACCTGCGTGTTGTCGGGCACGCGCACGTTCTTGCCGCCGCTGGCACCGCCCGGCACCTCGAGCTCGGAGAGCGCGAGGATGTTGATGCCGGTCATCTCGCAAATGGCGCGGTACATCGGCACCAGCGCATAGCCGAACGCGAACATGCCGCAGGCCACGACGGCCAGCTTGCCGACCATGCGGACATTGGCGCGGCGGATGCGTGGACCGAGGCTCATGCGTGTGCTCCCGTTCGTTGCGTGGGTGGCGGGTTCAGCGGCCGCTGAACCAGACCATGCGAACGATGAAGCCGATGAAGAACACCACCGCGATGGAAGCCAGCGTGAGCCCCATGCGACGGTTGTTCCTTTTCTGTTCGGGTGTCATCGTGCTTTCGAATCAGTCACTGGGCGATCAGCCGATCACCTTGGTGGCGGTCGCGTCGAGCTTGGGCGGGTTCTCGAAGGTGTGGAACGGTGCCGGCGAAGGCACTTCCCATTCAAGGCCCTCGGCGCCTTCCCACGGCTTCTGCGTGGCCTTCTCGCCCTTGCCACGCATGGTGGGCAGCACGATGAAGAGGAAGAAGTACACCTGAGCGAAGCCGAAGAAGAACGCACCGACTGACGCCACCGCGTTGAAGTCGGCGAACTGCATCGGGTAGTCGGCATAGCGTCGCGGCATGCCAGCCAGGCCCAGGAAGTGCATCGGGAAGAAGGTCACGTTGAACGAGATCAGCGACCACCAGAAGTGCACCTTGCCGCGTGTTTCGTTGTACATCACGCCGGTCCACTTGGGCACCCAGTAGTAGAAGCCCGAGAACATGGCGAACAGCGAGCCGGCCACCAGCACGTAGTGGAAGTGGGCCACCACGTAGTAGGTGTCCTGCAGCTGCGTGTCGATCGGCGCGACGGCCAGGATCAGGCCGGTGAAGCCGCCCATCGTGAACACGAAGATGAAGCCGACCGCGAACAGCATGGGCGTCTCGAAGGTCATCGAGCCCTGCCACATCGTTGCGATCCAGTTGAAGATCTTCACGGCCGTGGGCACCGCGATCAGCATGGTCGCGTACATGAAGAACAGCTGGCCGGTGAGCGGCATGCCGGTCGTGAACATGTGGTGCGCCCACACGATGAACGACAGGATGGCAATCGACGAGGTGGCATACACCATCGAGGCATAGCCGAACAGGCGCTTGCGGGCAAAGGCCGGCACCACCTGGCTGATGATGCCGAAGGCCGGCAAGATCATGATGTACACCTCGGGGTGGCCGAAGAACCAGAAGATATGCTGGTACATCACCGGATCGCCGCCGCCGGCGGGGTTGAAGAAGCTGGTGCCGAAGTGGCGGTCGGTCAGCGTCATCGTGATGGCGCCTGCGAGCACGGGCATCACGGCGATCAGCAGGTAGGCGGTGATGAGCCAGGTCCAGCAGAACATCGGCATCTTCATCAGCGTCATGCCGGGGGCGCGCATGTTGAGGATGGTGACGATGATGTTGATCGAACCCATGATCGACGAGGCGCCCATGATGTGCATCGCGAAGATGCCGGCGTCCATCGAGGGGCCCATCTGCAGCGTGAGCGGCGCGTACAGCGTCCAGCCGGCAGCGGGTGCGCCGCCGGGCATGAAGAACGAGCCCACCAGCATCAGCGCCGCCGGGATCAGCAGCCAGAAGCTGAAGTTGTTCATGCGCGCGAACGCCATGTCGGAGGCGCCCACCTGCAGCGGGATCATCCAGTTCGCGAAGCCCACGAAGGCCGGCATGATGGCGCCGAACACCATGATCAGGCCGTGCATGGTGGTGAACTGGTTGAACAGCTCGGGGTTCACCAGTTGCAGGCCGGGCTGGAACAGCTCGGCGCGGATCAGCAGCGCGAGCACGCCGCCCACCATCAGCATCGTGAAGCTGAACAGCAGGTAGAGCGTGCCGATGTCCTTGTGGTTGGTCGCGAACACCCAGCGGCGCCAGCCGGTGGGCGCGTGGTGGTCGTGATGCTCGTCGTGTGCGTGGTCGCCGGGGACTGCGTGACCGTGGGGGTCGAGGACTGCACTCATTTCGTTGTTCCTTGCAATTTCTTCGTCGCGGGGCGCTGCTGCCGCATCACTTGGCGCGCAGGGCCAGCACTTCGGCCGGCTGCACCAGCTGGCCCGTCTTGTTCGACCAGCTGTTCTTGGTGTACGTGGCCACGGCCGCGAGGTCGGTATCGCTCAGCTGCTTCCAGGAGGGCATCGCGCCGTTGTTCTGGCCGGTGAGCAGCACCGTCAGCTGGATCTTGTGATCGGCGTCGGTCACCTTCGGGGAGCCGTCGAGCGGCTTGATCGGGCCAGCGCCCTTGCCGTTGGCCTGGTGGCAGGCGGCGCAGTTGGCGGCATAGACCTTCTCGCCGCGCACCAGCATGTCGGGCAGCGCCCACACCTTGGTCGGGTCGTCGAGCTTGGCTGCGGCTTCCTTGCGCTTGGCGGCCACCCAGGTCGTGTAGTCGGCCGACGAGACCACCTTCACGTGGATGGGCATGTAGGCGTGTTCCTTGCCGCACAGTTCCTGGCACTGGCCGTAGTAGTCGCCCACGGTCTCGGCGCGGAACCAGGTGTCGCGCACGAAGCCGGGGATCGCGTCCTGCTTGAGGCCCAGCTGCGGCACGGCGAAGGCGTGGATCACGTCGTTCGCGGTGGTGATGATGCGGATCTTCTTGTTGACCGGCACCACCAGCGGGTTGTCGACCTTGAGCAGGTAGTCGTCGGGCATCGCGCCCTTGGCGCCTGCGTCGGACATGGCGCGCTGCGAGCTGTCGAGCGTGGAGATGAAGGCCAGGCCCTCGCCTTCGCCGTTCAGGTAGTCGTAGCCCCACTTCCACTGGTAGCCCGTGGTCTTGATCGTGAGGTCGGCGTTGGTGGTGTCCTTCTGGGCCACCAGCACCTTGGTGGCGGGCAGCGCCATCACGATCACGATGAGGAAGGGCACGATGGTCCAGATGACCTCGACCACCACCGATTCATGGAAGTTGGCCGCCTTGTGGCCGACCGACTTGCGGTGCTTCCAGATCGAATAGAACATGACCGCGAACACGGCGACGAAGATGACCGTGCACAGGATCATCATGATCGTGTGGAGCAGATGCTGCTCCTGCGCGATCTTGGTCACGCCGACCGGAAGATTCAACTGGCGCACCGAAGGGCCGCCGGGCAGATCGTTGACTGCGTGCGCCGCGCTGCTGAAAGCCGCGCCGGCCGCCAGCAACAGATTCGCCGGCCTGTACTTATTGCGCCAAATGCTCTTCATCGTGTTCACGTTTCTTCAATTTTTTCGACAAACCCAACCGTGCAGCACTGCGCGAGCCCCCTCAGGCGCCACGCAACGCCATGCGAATCTCGCGGGCCAAAGCCGCACGCAACTCCGGGCGTACATAGCGCCCCACCCTGACCGATCGACCCTGCCCCGAGACCTCGATCAGCGAGCGATCGCCGGTCTCGGGTTCGATCCGCACCTGGTGCGGAAGAAATTCCGTGCGTTCGTAGTGCCCGCCGTTCTCGAGCTCCACGACGAGCCGCCCTTCCTGCAGCGCGATCTTTTCGCCGTCGGTCGCATGCCGTGCATAGACCATGAACGCAAATCCGACAGCGGCCAGTTCGAGCCAGGCAAAAGGCAGTACCAGCGGCGCACCGTGCAGCCAGAACAGGGTGCCGATGCCGAGCGATACCACGCACAGCGAGGCGTAGAGCCAGCCCAGCTGGCTCGGCGTCACCGAGCAATTCCGCTTCAGGAACCAGTGGATGCTCTGGCCTGAAACGGTGGCAAATCGAAACACGGAATTCGACACGGGCGAGTTCAGCAAATCGGTGCGTCGACGGTCGCCAAACCCCTCGTACAAACAGGATTCGACACCCCTCGATCGCGGGACAATACCCGCGAGTTTCACGCAACGGCGGATTGTAGCGGGTAGATATCTGTGCCCGAGTGCCCTGTGGGACGCCTACGGGTCACTACTAGTAGGCAAAAAACGGCTCGTGCGCCAAGCGTTTTTGCCGCGCAATCAACAGGCGATAGAACAAGCGATCAAGCGCCCGGCCGACCCCGCTGCAGCATCGAGCGCATCTCGCGCAACGACACCGCGCTTTCGGCCGACAACGACACGCGCGGCGCCGGCTTGAATGCATGGCCGTAGATGACCTCAAAGGTCAGCGCGATGCGCCCGCCTCCTTCTTCGGCCGGCGCGAGTTCGGGCAGCGCCTTCTTCAACGACTGGTGCCAGGCCTTGCCGCGCAGCGCCGCAAAGCGCGACGGGTGCAGGTTGCGGCCCAGCGTGCGCAACTCGGCCAGTGCCGCCTCGGGCGTGGCCCAGGTCAGCACGATGCGCTCCATGTCCATCACGGGTTCGGCAAAGCCGGCGTGCACCAGCATGTCGCCCCAATCGTGCATGTCGGTGAACTCGTGGCCCGCGGCCGGCCAGCCTAGGCGGGCATGCAGCGCGCGCAGCTCGCGCACCGTGTCGGGCCCGAGGCAGGAGAACATCAGGAAGCCGTCGGTCGCCACCAGCTTGTGCCAGTGCGAGATCAACGCTTCGGGGTCGGCCGCCATGTGCAGCGACATGTTGGCCCAGAGCAGGTCGACGCCGTCTTCGGGCGGTGCGTCGAAGCGCGCCTTGCCGGCCTGCCAGCGGCGCGCGCTCCACCATGGCGCGCTCAGCGCCTGGCCGGTTGCGGCGGCCAGCGCGGGCTCTGGTTCGATCACGAAGGAAGCGGCGTCCTTGTAGCGGCGAGCGACCAATTCATGCGCCTCGAGGCCGCTGCGCAGCGGCGCCCAGTCGGCCCAGGTGCGGGGCTGGGCCTTGATCCATTGCAGCCGGTCTTCCATGCGGCGGCCGATTTCCTCGTGCAGCCAGGGGGAGCCGTCGGCAGGCGCGAGCCGGCGCCAGCGGGCCGCCGCCGTGGCATCGATGGTCGGCGGTCGTCGTGAGGGGTCGGTGGCCATGGGGCCGTGAGTATATTGAGGCAATGCTCAGCCATCGGGCCCTGTGGCCTTTCCTGCCTTTCGCGCCGTTCAGGCCCCTCACTTCGCTGCTTGCACGGCTGCCCAGCCAGTGCGCGGTCTGCCGCGCCTGGCCCTCGCGCCCGGTGTGCGATGCCTGCGTGGCCCGCTTCGCGCCGCCCACCGCGCGATGCGGCAGTTGCGCGCTGCCCGTGCCCGAGGGCGTGAGCCGCTGCGGCGAATGCGTGAAGCACCCGCCGCCGCTGGACGCCTGCCTCGCGGCCTGCACCTACGCGTGGCCGTGGCCAGACGCCATCGCAGCCTTCAAGTTCCGTGGCGAGGCAGGCTGGGCCGGGCCGTTCGCCACGCTGCTGCGCAGCGCGCCCTGGGTGGAACCGGCGCTGGAAGCCTGCGACGTCGTGCTGCCGATGCCGCTGGCGCCCGGTCGGCTACGCGAACGCGGCTTCAACCAGGCGCACGAGTTGGCGCGGCGGCTGACACCTTCCAAGACCGACGCCACCCTGCTCCTGCGCACCCGCGAGACGCCCGCCCAGAGCGGCCTTTCGCGCGCCGACCGGCTGCGCAACCTGCGCGGCGCCTTCGCGGTGGAGCCGCAGCGTGCAGAGGAGCTGCGCGGCCGGCGCCTCGTGCTGGTCGACGACGTGATGACCAGCGGCGCCTCGCTGTTCGCCGCCGCCGAAGTGCTGCGGCTGGCCGGCGCAGCCCACATCACCGCCGTCGTGCTGGCCCGGACCGATCCGCCACGCTGAGCCGCCGACAATCGGCGCATGTTCCATATCGTCCTGGTCCACCCCGAAATTCCGCCGAACACCGGCAACGTGATCCGGCTCGCAGCCAACACCGGCTGCACGCTGCACCTGGTCGAGCCGCTGGGCTTTTCGATGGACGACCGCCTGCTGCGCCGCGCCGGGCTCGACTACCACGAGTACGCCGAAGTAAAGCGCCATGCCGACTGGCAGGCCCTGCTCGCCGCCGAGCAACCCGCCGCCGACCGCATGTTCGCCCTCACCACACGCGGCACGCGGGCCGTGCATGACGTGCGCTTCCAGCCCGGCGACTGGCTGGTGTTCGGCTCGGAGACCAGCGGCCTGCCGCCCGCCGTGCGCGACGGCTTCGCCGAGCCACAGCGCTTGCGGCTGCCAATGCGCGAAGGGCAGCGCAGCCTGAACCTCTCGAATGCAGTGGCCGTGACAGTGTTCGAGGCCTGGCGGCAGAACGGCTTCGGCTGACAGAAAGAAACAAAGCCGCCGCCCCTTCGGGCATCAGGGACGCATCCGATCGGCGAAGCGGGCCGTATGGAAGACATGCCGGCCGCAAAAGCGACCCGGCATCTGGTCCATCCACCGCTTTGCCCCAAGGAGTCTTGCCATGAATGCCATCAAGTCGATTGCCTTTGCCGCCTTCGCCACGCTCGCCCTCGCCAGCGGCGCCCAGGCTTTCCAGGGTGAACAGAACCCGCTGCCGCCCGCGCCCTTCCAGTCGACGCTGTCGCGCACGCAAGTGCAGGCCGAAGCGCGCCAGCCGCTGCAGATCAATAACGGTGGCACCGGCGTGCAGCAGGCCAGGAGCGGCAACGTCGACCGCAACGCGGTGCGCGCCAGTGCACTGAGCATTACCCGCCAAGGTGCAGCCACCTACGGCGAAGTGACCGATCGCCGGATGTAAGAAGAAAGAGGAAGGGCTGCCGCTTCCTCAGCGGTAGCGGCGCACTACCGACTCGGCCACGCAAGCCGGCTTGGCGGCGCCTTCGAGCTCGATGGTGGTTTCCCAGGTCATCTGGAAGCCATCGTTGGCAATCGCCTCCGAGGTGAGCAGCTTCATGCGGGCCCGCAGGCGCTTGCCCACCGGCACCGGCGACATGAAGCGCACCTTGTTCAGGCCGTAGTTCACGCCCATGCGCGACTCGACCACGTCAAGCGCCGTCTCGTAGAAGCGCGGCAGCAGCGACAGCGTCAGAAAGCCGTGGGCAATCGGCCCGCCGAAGGGGCCGGCCTTGGCCCGTTCGATATCGACATGGATCCATTGGTGGTCGCCCGTCGCCTCGGCGAACTGGTTGACCTGCTCCTGCGTGATGGTGATCCAGTCGCTCACGGCGACTTCCTGGCCGACGCAGGCGGCGAGATCCTGAAGGGTCTGGAATGTCTTTTTGGTCATGCGGGGCATTCTGGCGTCCGGGGCGCTCGCGCGGCTGTCGGGCTTGCGACAACCGGGCTCAGGGAAAACCGGGAGAAGACGGCCAAGCAGCTCAGGCGTCGAGCCATTCGCAGATCGGCTGCCACTGCTCCAGGTCTCGCTGCACGCGGCCGGGCGCGATGTCGAACAGCGTGAGCCCGCGCGCCGCGAGTTGCACGTAGTTCTGCGTGTCGCGCAGCTCGCCGATCACCGGCACGCCGAGTCCGGCGATGAACTCGTGGAGCCGGTCGGCCGCCAGCGTGCGGGCGTTCACGCGCATGCCGACGAGGCCGATCTTCGTTTTCTCGGCGCGGCGCTGCTCCATCAGCCGGTCGAGGAAATCGCGCGTCGCGTAGATGTCGAAGATGCTCGGCTGCAGCGGCACGATCACCCGGTCGGCCAACGCCAGCACCTCCTTGAAGCGCCAGCCGTGCAGGCCGGCCGGCGTGTCGAGCACCGCGTGCGTGGTGCCGCGCGGCGGCCGCACCACCGTGCTCTCGCCCGTGGCCTCCCAGGTGGCGATGGGCCGGGCCAGCGGCGGGCGCAGGCCCAGCCAGAGCCGCGAAGACTGCTGGCGATCCACGTCGCCCAGCATCACGGCATGACCACGGCTTGCGAAGTAACCCGCGACATTCGTCGCGATCGTCGACTTGCCGACCCCACCCTTGGGATTGGCGACCAGAACCACCGGCATAAAGCTCTCCTCCAGAACTGGGACAGCCGGAATGGTAGTCGCTGGCGCGCTTTTGCCCGACGCACCGGCCCTGACTGAGATATGTTCGCGGGATGACGACAACAACATCCATGGGAACTTCCGCCGACAGCTCCGGCGGCAATTCCGGCGGCATCTACGTGCTGGCGGCGCACCCGCACTGGCGCGACTCCCGCGTCAACCGCCGCATGCTCGCCGCCGCGCGCGCCGTGCCCGGCGTCGACGTGAACGACCTCTACGGCAGCTACCCCGACTTCGCCATCGACATCGAGGCCGAGCAGGCCCGGCTCGCCCAGGCCAGCCTCGTGGTGCTGGTGCACCCGATCCAGTGGTACTCGATGCCCGCGCTGCAGAAGCTCTGGGTCGACGACGTGCTCAGCTACGGCTGGGCCTATGGTCCCGGCGGCACGGCCCTGCAGGGCAAGGACTTGTGGCTGGTCGCCACCACGGGCAGCCCCGAGGCGAGCTACCACCCGCAGAACTACCACCGCTATTTCTTCGACGCCTTCCTGCCGCCCTACGAGCAGACCGCCGCGCTGTGCGGCATGCGCTTTCTGCCGCCGCTGATCTTCTACGGCGCGCGCAGCGCCAGCGAGGCGGATGTGAAGTCGCATGTCGAAACCTTCGCCCAGCGACTGGGCAGCTACCCCGATTGGCCAGAGATCGAGGAGATCGACGCCTGCGTGGCCTGTCCGGTACCCGAGAGCGATCGGCCGGCCGAGGTCGATGAGCTCGACAAGGCGGCCGCCAGCGCCTTCCATGCCGCCGTGACCCACGGCCTTGCGAACGCCTCCGCAGACAACCACGCCAAGAAGGCGGCCTGAGCATGGAACACGCACCCGCCTGGCTGACCAACAGCCTTATCTATCTTGGCGCCGCCGTGCTGGTGGTGCCGCTTTCGAAGGCCCTGGGCCTCGGCTCGATCATCGGCTACCTCGTGGCCGGCATCGCCATCGGCCCCTGGGGGCTGGGGCTCGTGTCCAGCGTCGAGGACGTGCTGCATTTCGCCGAGTTCGGCGTGGTGCTGATGCTGTTTCTCGTGGGCCTCGAACTCGAACCCAAGCGCCTGTGGAGCCTGCGCCGACCCATCTTCGGCTGGGGCGCCGCGCAGGTGCTGAGCTGCGCCGTGGTGCTGTTCGCCGTGGGCTGGGCCGTGGGCGCCGAATGGCGCGTGGCGCTGGTGGCCGCGCTGGGCCTGGCGCTGTCGTCCACCGCCATCGCGCTGCAGGTGTTCGGCGAACGCAACCTGCTGAAGACGCCCAGCGGGCAGGCCGGCTTCTCGATCCTGCTGTTCCAGGACGTGGCGGCCATCCCCATCCTCGCGCTGCTGCCGCTGCTTGCGGGCGCCACCGCGGCCGAGCAATCCATTACCGGGCTGGAGCGCGCGCTCGAAGCCGCAAAAATCCTCGGCGTGATCGGCGGCATCATCCTCGGCGGCCGGCTGCTGCTGCGCCCCATCCTGCGCTGGATCGCGCGCAGCGACACGCCCGAGATCTTCACCGCCGCCGCTCTCTTGCTGGTGGTGGCCATCGCGGCGCTGATGCAGCTGGTGGGCCTGTCGATGGCGCTCGGCGCATTCCTTGCCGGCGTGCTGCTGGCAGAAAGCGAATACCGGCGCGAGCTCGAAACCGACATCGAGCCCTTCAAGGGCCTGCTGCTGGGCCTGTTCTTCATCGCCGTGGGCATGTCGATCAACTTCGGCGTGTTGATCGCGAGCCCGTGGGTCATGGCGATGCTGGTGGTCGGCTTCATGGTCATCAAGCTGGTGGTGATCTATTCGCTCGCCAAGGCAATGGGCATCGCCTACCAGGAGCGGCCCGTGTTCACGCTGCTGCTCGCGCAGGGCGGCGAGTTCGCCTTCGTGGTGTTCCAGGCCGCGGGGCCCGACGTGCTGCCGCCCGAGATCACCTCGCTGCTGATCGGCGCGGTGGCGCTGTCGATGCTGCTGTCGCCGCTGCTGCTGGTGCTGCTCGACAAGTTCGTGCTGCCGCGCTACAGCCGCAATCAGGGCCCGCAGCTCGAAGAAATCTCGGAGCAGCAGGACGCCAAGGTGCTGATCTGCGGCTTCGGCCGCTACGGCCAGATCGTCGGGCGCATGCTGATGTCGCAGGGCCTGCGCGTGACGGTGCTCGACCACGACGCCGACACCGTCGAAGGCCTGCGGCAGTTCGGCTTTCGCGTGTTCTACGGCGACGCTACCCGGCTCGACCTGCTGCGCACCGCGGGCGCGGGCACGGCCAAGGCCATCGTGGTGGCGGTGGACGACATCGAGCAGTCGCTCGAAATCGTCGACCTCGTGAAGGAGAACTTTCCGCAGGCACGCATCATCGCGCGGGCACGCAACGTGACGCACCTGTTCCAGCTGCGTGATCGCGGCGTGACAGAGGTCGAGCGCGAGGTGTTCGAATCGTCGCTACGCAGCGCCCGCGCGACGCTGGAGGCGCTGGGCTGGCCGGCGCATGAGGCGCGCGAATCGACCATGCGCTTTCGACGCCGGAACATCAAGCTCAGCGACGAGATCTATCCGCACTACAAAGACCGCGCCAAGCTGATCGCCGCCAACAAGGCGGGCCGGCAGCAGTTCGAGGAACAGATGGCCCGCGAGCGCGAGGAGCGGCAGCGGCGCTCGGGGCGCGACTGGGAGCGGCTGGACGGCGAGGAAACCGCGCCGAAGGAAGAAGCGGACGCGTAGCGCCCGCGCCACCGGTCAGGCCGCCAGCTTCAGCAGCCTGACCGCATTGCCCTTCAGGATGCCCGGCATCACCTCGGGCTTGAACCCTGCCGCCTCGAAGTCGCGCATCCAGCGGTCGGGCGTGATCAGCGGGTAGTCGCTGCCGAACAGGATGCGGTCCTTCAGCAGTGTGTTGGCGTACTGCACCAGCTGCTTCGGAAAGTACTTGGGGCTCCAGCCCGACAGGTCGATCCACACGTTGGGCTTGTGCGTGGCCACGCTCAGCGCCTCGTCCTGCCAGGGGAAGCTGGGGTGTGCCATCACGATCTGCATGTCGGGGAAGTCGATGGCCACGTCGTCCAGGTGCATCGGGTTGCTGTACTCCAGCCGCAGCCCGCCGCCGCAACGCATGCCAGAGCCGATACCGCTGTGGCCGGTGTGGAAGATGGCTGGCAGGCCGTATTCGGCAATCACTTCGTAGATGGGCCAGGCCATCTTGTCGTAGGGGTGGTAGCCCTGCACCGTCGGGTGAAACTTGAAGCCCTTCACGCCGTGCTCCTCGATGAGCCGGCGCGCCTCGCGTGCGCCCATCTTTCCCTTGTGCGGATCGATGCTGCCGAAGGCGATCATGATGTCGCTGTTCTTCTGCGCGGCCTCGGCAATTTCCTCGTTCGGGATACGGCGGCGGCCCATGTTCGATTCGGCGTCGACCATGAACATCACCAGGCCGATCTTTCTTTCACGGTAGTACGCCACGCTCTCCGCAATGGTGGGCCGGCCGCTGGAGCCGAAGTACTTGTCGGCGGCGCGGTCGTATTCCTCGCCGTAGTTGTCGAAGGGGTTCCAGCAGCTCACTTCGGCGTGGGTGTGGATGTCGATCGCAATCAGGTTCTGGTGGTCCATGTGTTTGTCTCCAGTACGGGTAAGTCCCTAGGCCCGGGCAGGTCCAAATGCCTTGAATTGATTATTTCTCATAACCATAATCCAACGCAACCCCGAACACCATCATGACCAATCCAGACCTTCACATCGAGCTCCGCGACGAAGTCGCCATCGTCCGCCTGACGCGCGGCACCAAGCGCAACGCGTTGTCCGACGGCCTGATCCTCGCGCTGCGCGACACCTTCGAGAAACTGCCCTCCACCGTGCGCGCCGCGGTGATCGACGGCGAAGGCCCGCATTTCTGCGCCGGCCTCGACCTGAGCGAGCTGAAAGAGCGCGACGCCGGCCAGGGCCTGCAGCACTCGCGCATGTGGCACGCGGCGCTCGACCTCATCCAGCACGGCCCGGTGCCGGTGGTAGCGGCGCTGCACGGCGCGGTGGTCGGCGGCGGGCTCGAGCTGGCCAGCGCCTGCCACATCCGTGTGGCCGATCGCTCCACCTTCTACGCGCTGCCTGAAGGCTCGCGTGGCATCTTCGTGGGCGGCGGCGGCTCGGTGCGCATTCCCAAGCTGATCGGCGTGGCCCGCATGACCGACATGATGATGACCGGCCGCGTCTACAACGCCGAGGACGGCGAGCGCGCCAACTTCGCGCAGTACCTGGTCGACGAAGGCACGGCCTTCGACAAGGCCGTCGAACTCGCCAAGCGCATCGCCACCAACGCGCCGCTGACCAACTACGCGCTGATGCACGCACTGCCGCGCATCGCCGAGCAGTCGGCCGACCACGGCTTCTTCACCGAAGCGCTGATGGCCGGCATCGCACAGGCCGCCCCGGAAGCCAAGGAACGCGTGCGCGATTTCCTCGAAGGCCGCGGCGCCAAGGTGAGCAAGACATGACTGCCATCCGATACCGTCCCCTGGCCTTCGGCGTCACCCGCGCCGTGCTGCGCGACGGCGCACCGGGCACGCAGTACCTCACCGCCGAGACGCAGCTCGAAACCTACCGCGAGCGCATGACCGACCGCCTCGCGCACTGGGCCGAGACCACACCCGATCGCACCTTCATCGCCCGCCGCGAACGGCTGGCCGACGGCAGCACCGGCGACTGGATCCGCGTGAGCTACGCCGAGGCGCTGCAGAAGGCCCGCGGTATCGGACAAGCCCTGTTGAACCGCGGCCTGAGCGCCGAGCGCCCCGTGGCCATCCTCAGCGAGAACGGCATCGATCACGCGCTGCTCGCGCTGGGCTGCCTCTACGCCGGCGTGCCCTACTGCCCCGTGTCGCCGCCCTACTCGCTCGTGAGCCAGGACTTCGAGAAGCTGCGCCACGTGTTCGACACGCTGACCCCTGGCCTCGTGTTCGCCACCGATGCCGCACGCTACGGCCGCGCCATTGCGGCGGTCGTTCCGGCCGAGACCGAAGTCGTCATTGCAGAAGGCCAGCTCGAAGGCCGCGCCACCACCTCGCTCGACGCACTGGCCTCGACACCCGCCACGCCGGCCATCGACGCGGCCATGCAGTCGACCGGCCCCGACACCATCACCAAGTTCCTCTTCACCTCGGGCTCCACCAAGATGCCCAAGGCGGTGATCAACACGCATCGCATGTGGTGCGCCAACCAGCAGCAGCTGCGCCAGTCGATTCCCGCGCTGGGCGAAGAGCCGCCCGTGCTGGTCGACTGGCTGCCCTGGAACCACACCTTCGGCGGCAACCACAACGTGGGCATCGTGCTGGACAACGGCGGCACGCTCTACGTCGACGACGGCAAGCCCACGCCCGGCGGCATGGCCGAGACGCTGCGCAACCTGCGCGAGATCGCGCCCACCATCTACTTCAACGTGCCCACCGGCTTCGAGGCCATCGCGCACGCCATGGAAACCGACGCGGTGCTGCGCCGCAACCTGCTGTCGCGCGTGAAGATGTTTTTCTACTCGGGCGCCGCACTGTCGCAGCCCGTGTGGGACAGCCTGCACAAGACGCAGGAGTCTGAAGTCGGCGAGCGCATCGTCATGGGCACCGGCCTCGGCATGACCGAATCGGGCCCCTTCGCGCTCTACGTGACCGGCCCCGACGTGAAGTCAGGCGACGTGGGCCTGCCCGCTCCCGGCATCGAGCTCAAGCTGATCGACGTCGACGGCAAGACCGAGGTGCGCTACCGCGGCCCCAACATCACGCCCGGCTACTGGCGCGCACCCGATGCCACGGCCGAGGCCTTCGACGACGAAGGCTTCTTCTCCACCGGCGATGCCGTCAAGTGGATAGACGACGACAACATCCACCGCGGCCTGCGCTTCGACGGCCGCATCGCAGAAGACTTCAAGCTCGCCACCGGCACCTTCGTGAGCGTGGGCCCGATGCGCGCGAAGATCATCGCGGCCGGCGCGCCCTACGTGCAGGACGCGGTGCTGACCGGCATCAACCTGAAGGAAGTCGGCGCGCTGATCTTCCCGACGCAGAAGGTGCGGCAGCTCGCCGGCCTGGCCCCCGACGCCACCATGCAGCAGGTGCTCGAAAGCGCACCGGTGCAGGCGCACTTCCAGCAGGTCGCAGACACACTGGCCGCGAATGCCACAGGCAGCGCCAACCGCATCGCGCGGCTGCACCTGATGGCCGATCCGCCATCCATCGACAAGGGCGAAGTGACCGACAAGGGCTCCATCAACCAGCGCTCCGTGCTCAAGCACCGCGCCGCGCTGGCCGATGCAATGCACGACGGCACCCTGCCCTTCACCGTCAAGCCCCGCTAACCCATCCAGGAGACACAAGAATGAAGATCGAAGGACAAGCCGCCCTCGTCACCGGCGGCGCATCGGGCCTCGGCGAAGCCACCGCGCGCGAACTCGCACGCCTGGGCGCCAAGGTCGCAGTGCTCGACCGCAATGCCGCGCTCGCTGAAAAGGTGGCAGCGGAGATTGGCGGCGTCGCCTGCGTCTGCGACATCACCGACACCGACAGCGTGAACGCTGCGCTCGACAAGGCCGAGGCCGCACACGGCACCGCCCGCATCCTGATGAACGTGGCCGGCATCGGCAGCGCCAAGCGCATCGTCGGCAAGGACGGCAACCCCGCACCGCTCGAAGACTTCGTGCGCGTGGTCAACATCAACCTGATCGGTGGCTACAACATGGCGCGCCTGTTCGCCGCTCGCTGCGCCAAGCTCGACGCGCTCGACAACGGCGAAAAAGGCGTGATGCTCTTCACCGCCTCGGTCGCCGCCTTCGACGGCCAGGTGGGCCAGCAGGCCTACAGCGCCTCCAAGGGCGGCCTGGTCGGCATGACGCTGCCGATGGCGCGCGACCTTGCGCAACACGCCATCCGCGTGTGCACCGTGGCGCCGGGCCTGTTCGCCACGCCGCTGCTGCTGGAGCTGCCCGAGGCGGTGCAGCACTCGCTGGCCGCGTCCATTCCCTTTCCGCCGCGCCTGGGCAAGCCATCGGAATTCGCCGAGCTGGCCTGCCACGTCGTCACCAACGGCCACCTCAACGGCGAGGTAATCCGCCTCGACGGCGCCCTGCGCATGGCGCCGCGCTGAGCCCCTTTCTGCGTTCCCAAGTTCCCGCCCTTACAACGTATCAGGAGACACCAATGACCTTCAGGAAGACCACCCTCGCCGCCGTGCTGGCGCTCATGGCCACCGGCATGGTCGGCATGGCCCATGCCGACATCACCATCGGCGTGGTGCAGCCGCTCACGGGCCCCGCCTCAGGCCTGGGCATTCCGGTGAAGAACGGCATCATGATCTGGCCCAAGACCATCGCGGGCGAAACACTCAAGGTAGTGGTGCTCGACGATGCCACCGACCCGACCACAGGCGTGAAGGACGCACAGCGCCTGGTCACCGAAGACAAGGCCGACGTCATCGTCGGCTCCAGCGCCACGCCGGTCGCCATCCCGATGGCCGACGTGACGGCCGAAGCGGGCACGCCGCAGATCTCCACCGCACCCGCCGGCCTGCCGCCGGGCAAGGACAAGTGGTTCTTCCGCCTGCCGCAGTCGAACGACGTGATGGCCTTCGCGGTGGTCGCGCACATGAAGAAGCAGAACGTGAAGACGGTCGGCTTCCTCGGCTACACCGACGCGTACGGCGAGCTGTGGCTGAAGGCGCTGACCGCAGAAGCCGCGAAGAACGGCATCAAGATCGTCGCCACCGAGCGCTTCGCACGCGCCGACACCAGCGTGACCGGCCAGGTGCTGAAGCTCACGTCCGCCAACCCGGATGCGATCCTGATCGTGGCCTCGGGCAGCGGCGCCGGCATGCCGCAAAAAGCGGTGATGGAGCGCGGCTTCAAGGGCAAGGTCTACCAGACGCATGCCGCCGCCACGCAAGACCTGATGCGCACCGCCGGCAAGGACGCCGAAGGCACCTTCGTGGTGTCGGGCCCCGCCACCGTGGCCGAGCAACTGCCCGACAGCCACCCGTCGAAGGCCGCCGCGGTCGCTTTCGTGCAGGGCTACGAAAAGGTTTATGGCCCCGGCTCGCGCAACCAGTTCGCCGGCCACTCGGCCGACGCGCTCACAGTGCTCGAGAAGGCCGTGCCCGTCGCGCTCAAGAAGGCCAAGCCCGGCACGCCCGAATTCCGCGCCGCGCTGCGCGACGCGCTCGAAAGCATGGGCCGCACGGTGCTCGCGCACGGCGTGCTCAACTGGACGGCGCAGGACCACTGGGGCTACACGACCGAGACCGGCGTGATGCTCAAGGTGGTGAACGGCGCCTTCAAGGTCGAACAGTAATTCTTCGCCACGACCGCACGCCATGGACCTTTCAATCGCCAGCATCCTGACGCTGGACGGCCTCACCAATGGCGCGATCTATGCCCTGCTGGGCATGGGCATCGTGCTCGTCTTCACGGTGACCCGCGTCATCTTCATCCCGCAGGGCGAATTCGTGGCGTACGGCGCGCTGACGCTGGCGATCTTCCAGACCGGCAAGACGCCGGGCACGGTGTGGCTGCTGCTCATATTGGCCGGTGTCGCCGCGCTGATGGACCTGGTCACCACCTGGCGCCACAGCGGCAGCGCGGCGAGCGGTCTGAAGGCAGCGCTGCGCACATTCGCAGCGCCGGCCATCATCTGCGCGGTGTCGGCCTGGGCCGGGCCGCGCAACCTGCCGATCGGCGTGCAGGCGCTACTCACGGTGTTCATCGTCACGGCCTTCGGGCCACTGGTGTATCGCGTGGCGTATCAGTCGCTAGCAGGCGCGAGTTCGCTGGTGCTGCTGATCGTCTCAGTGGGCGTGCACTTTGCGATGACCGGGCTGGGCCTGCTGTTCTTCGGCGCGGAGGGCTTTCGCAACCCGCCGTTCTGGGACGAGCGCATGGCGCTCGGGCCGCTCAACGTGAGCGGACAGGCGCTGATCATCTTCGGCATGTCGGGCGCGTTGATCGTGCTGCTGTGGCTGTTCTTCGAGCGCAGCCTGTACGGCAAGGCGCTGCGGGCCACAGCGGTGAACCGGCTGGGCGCTCGGCTGATGGGCATCTCGACGCAGGCGGCCGGGCAGCTCACCTTCGCGATGGCGGCGCTGATCGGTGCGCTCTCGGGCCTGCTGATCGGGCCGACCACCACGGTGTTCTACGACTCGGGTTTTCTCATCGGGCTGAAGGGCTTCGTGGCTGGTGTGATCGGCGGTCTCGCCAGCTACCCAGGGGCGTTGCTTGGTGCACTGGCTGTAGGCGTAATCGAGGCCTTCGGCTCGTTCTGGGCCAGCTCGTTCAAGGAAGTGATCGTGTTCACCATCATCCTGCCGGTATTGCTGTGGCGCTCGCTGACCAGCGGCCATTCGGACGAGGAGCATTGAGATGGACGCGCTCCTGAACCCTTCTTCGACCCGCGTGCCCGACAAGAGCGCGCTGCGCACCTGGGGCCCGCTCGCGCTGATCCTGGTGCTGATCGCGCTGCCACTGTTGCCGCTGCCCGACTTCTGGATCATCCAGCTCAATTACATCGGCATTTACACGCTGCCCGTGCTCGGCCTGGTGCTGCTCACCGGCGTGGGCGGCCTCACCTCCTTCGGGCAGGCTGCCTTCGTGGGCATCGGGGCGTACACCACCGCCTATCTCACGGTGAACACCGGCCTCTCGCCGTGGGTCACGCTGTTCATCGGGCTGGCGCTCACTGGCCTCAGCGCCGCGATCATCGGCGCCATCACGCTGCGCATGTCGGGCCACTACCTGCCGCTGGCCACCATCGCGTGGGCGCTGTCGCTGTACTACCTCATGGGCAACCTCGACGCGCTCGGCAAGTACGACGGCATCCTGGGCGTGAAGGGTTTGTCGTTGTTCGGCTTCGAGTTCGGCCAGCAGCGGCTGTTCTACGGCGTGGTCTGGGCCTTTGCGATCCTCGCGGCGTTCGCGGTGATCCGCCTGCTCGACTCGCGCAGCGGTCGCGCCATCCGTTCGCTGGCGGGCGGCTCGCAGATGGCCGAGGCCATGGGCGTGAACACGCTGCGCTTCAAGATCGGCATCTTCGTGCTGGCGGCCATGCTCGCGTCGATCTCGGGCTGGCTGTTCGCTCACTTCCAGCGCACGGTGAACCCCTCGCCCTTCGGGCTGAAGATGGGCATCGAGTACCTGTTCATGGCGGTGCTCGGCGGCGCGGCCCATGTGTGGGGCGCCATCGCGGGCTCGGGCGTGGTCAAGCTGCTCGAAGACCAGCTGCAGGTGTTGCTGCCCAAGCTGATCGGAACGGCCGGCAGCTACGAGCTGATCGTGTTCGGCATCATGATCGTGCTGGTGCTCAAGTACCTGCCCGAGGGGCTCTGGGCTTTTGTCGACCGCCGCCTGCCGCGTCCGCGCCGCAGCGTCGACTGGCAGGGCGCGAAAGACCTGCCCGCGCGCACCAAGCCTGCTTCTGGCGAGGTGGTGCTCGACGTGCAGGCCATCCGCAAGACCTTCGGCGGGCTGGTGGCGGTGAACGACATCAGCTTCCAGACGCGCGCCGGCCAGATCGTCGGCCTCATCGGGCCGAACGGCGCGGGCAAGTCGACCACCTTCAACCTGGTGACCGGCGTGCTCGGTCTCTCGGGCGGCGCGGTGCGCTTCCGTGGTGAGGCCATCGGCGGGCTCGGCGCACGACAGATCGCGCAGCGCGGCGTGTCGCGCACCTTCCAGCACGTGAAGATGGTGGCAGACATGACGGTGCTGGAAAACGTGGCGCTGGGCGCGCACCTGCGCGGGCGCAAGGGCGCCATTGCAGCCATGCTGCGCATCGACCGCGCCGAAGAGCGCGCGCTGTTCCGCGAGGCCGAGCGCCAGCTGCAGCGCGTGGGCATGGGCGCCTTGCTGCACGAACTCGCGGGCAACCTCGCGATGGGCCAGCAGCGCTTGCTGGAGATTGCACGCGCACTGTGCGCCGACCCGGCCCTGCTGCTGCTCGACGAGCCGGCGGCCGGCCTGCGCCACAAAGAAAAGGAAGCGCTGGGCAAGGTGCTGCGGCAACTGCGCGGCGAGGGCATGAGCATCCTGCTGGTCGAGCACGACATGGGACTGGTGATGGACATCTGCGACCACATCGTGGTGATGGAATTCGGCACACACCTGATGGAGGGCACGCCCGCCGAGGTGCAGAACAGCGACAAGGTGCGCGCCGCGTACCTGGGCACGGAGCATTGACATGACGACACCCTTGCTCCGCATCCGCGACCTGCACGCCGGCTACGGCCGCGCCGAAGTGCTGCACGGCATCGACCTGCAGGCCGACCAGGGCAGCGTCGTCACCGTGATCGGCCCGAACGGGGCCGGCAAGTCCACGCTTCTCAATGCACTGATGGGCGTGCTGCCCGCCAAGGGCGTCATCGAGTTCAAGGGCCAGCCGATCTCGGCGCTGTCGCTCGAGGAACGCGTGATGCTCGGCATCGCGCTGGTGCCCGAGAAGCGCGAGCTGTTCGGCACCATGCCGGTGGAAGACAACCTCGTGCTCGGCGCGTTCCGCCAGGTGCGGCTGCGCAACAGGCAGTGGCGCGACCGCATCGACGAGGTCTACACGCTGTTCCCGCGCCTGAAGGAGCGCCGCGCTCAGCTGGCTGGCACGCTGTCGGGCGGCGAGCGGCAGATGCTGGCAGTGGGCCGCGCGCTGATGTCGCGCCCCACGCTGCTGATGCTCGACGAGCCCAGCCTGGGCCTGGCGCCGCTGGTGGTGCAGGAGATCTTCCGCACGGTCGATGCGCTGCGCGCCACGGGCGTGACGATCCTGCTGGTGGAGCAGAACGCACGCGCCGCGCTTGAAGTGGCGGACCACGGCTACGTGCTCGAAATGGGCAGCGTGAGCCTGGAAGGCAAGGCGCAAGAACTCGCGGTCGATTCGCGCGTGATCGACACCTACCTGGGCGCGGCAAGAAAAGCCGCCTGACGAGAAGAACGCCGCGGCATGCGCGGCAAGGAGACAACTTGATGACCCGACAGAGCCACATCCACCTCGGCCTGTGCGCAACCGCGCTCGGCGTTGCCGCCTTGCTCGCGGCCTGCGCGGGCCGGCCCGCGGCACCGAATACGGCACCGCATGCGCCGCTGGCCGCCGCGCGGCCCGGCACGCTCCAGGCCTGCACCGACCTTGCCGCCCGCGCCGCTCTGCCGGGCACGGTCTACACCTCGGTCACCGACGTACCGGCCGGCAGCGTCACGGTCGGCGGCGTGGCCATGAGCGCGCCCGCGCACTGCCTCGTGCAGGGCCGCATGAACGAACGCACGAGCCCCGTCGACAACCAGCGCTATGCCATCGGCTTCGAGATGCGGCTGCCTGTTGCATGGAACGGCCGCTTCTTCTACCAGGCCAACGGCGGGCTCGACGGCGTCGTGGTGCCTGCGCTCGGCGGCATCGGCGGTGGCGGGCCGCGCAGCAGCGCGCTGCAGATGGGCTTTGCCGTCATCAGCTCCGACGCCGGCCATGCGGGCTCGATGGGCCCGCGCTTCGGGCTTGACCCGCAGGCGCGGCTCGACTACGGCTACAACGCCGTCGCGCAGCTCACGCCGATGGCCAAGAACCTGATCGCCAAGGCCTACGGCCGCGGGCCCGACCGCTCTTACTTCGGTGGCTGCTCCAACGGCGGGCGGCATGCAATGGTGGCCGCCGTGCGCTCGGCCGACCAGTACGACGGCATCCTCGCGGGCGACCCCGGTTTCAACCTGCCGAAGGCGGCAGTCGCGCAGCTCTACGGCGCGCAGCAGTACGCGGCGGTGGCCAGCGCGAAGACACCCGTCGGCCAACCGGACCTGCAGAGCGCGTTCACGCCAGCCGAGCTGAAGCTGGTGGCCGACAAGGTGCTGCAGCGCTGCGACGCGCTCGACGGCCTGGCCGACGGCATCGTGTCGAACGTCAATGCCTGCAAGACGCGCTTCGACATCCAGACGGCGGTGCCCACCTGCGCGGCGGGTACGCGTGACGGCATGTGCCTCAGCGCGCCGCAGAAGAAGGCGCTCGCCGACGTGTTCAAGGGCGCGCGCAACAACGCGGGCCAGCCGATCTACAGCAGCTTCCCGTTCGACGCGGGCGTCAGCGGCGCCAACTGGCGTGAGTGGAAGTTCGCGAGCCCGCCGACGCGCGACGCGGGTGCCGTGGGCTTCATCTTCAGCACGCCGCCACTGGCCGACCGGCCGCAGGGCCTGCCCTTTGCGCTGGGCTTCGACATGGACCGCGACGCACCGCGCATCGCGGCCACCGATGGCGTGTTCCGCGAATCGGCCCTGTCGTTCATGACGCCGCCCGACGCGGCCAACCTGGGCGCGTTGCGCGACCGCGGAGGCCGGATGATCGTCTATCACGGCACCAGCGACCCGGTGTTCTCGTCCGACGACACGCAGGCCTGGTACGACCGTGTGCAGGCCGCGAATGGCGGCGATGCCTCGTCGTTCGCACGCTACTTCCCGGTGCCCGGCATGAACCACTGCGCGGGCGGCCCGGCCACCGACCAGTTCGACATGCTGAGCGCGTTGGTCGACTGGGTCGAGCAGGGCAAGGCGCCCGCATCGGTCACCGCTTCCGCGCGCGGCGCGGGCACGCCGATGCCCAACGCCGAGGTGCCGGCCAACTGGTCGGCGCAACGCACGCGGCCGCTGTGCCCCTACCCGCAAGTCGCAACCTACACCGGCGGCGACACCGAACGCGCGAGCAGCTTCGCCTGCAAGCTCCCGACGCCCTGATACCGAGTTACCGAACCTCCGATGGATTACCAGCCCCGCCCCGAAGACGTCAGCTTCCTGCTCAATGCCGTGCTCGACGCGCCCGCGCGCCTGGCTGCGCTCGCGCCTTTTGCCGAAGTCGACGAGGCCCTGCAATCGCAAGTGCTCGAAGAGGCAGGCCGCTTCGTCGGCGAGGTGGTGGCGCCCATCAACCGTGGCGGCGACGAAATCGGCTGCCGCTTTGCCGATGGCGCAGTCGTCTCGCCACCGGGCTTTCGCGAGGCGTACCAGGCCTTCGTCGACGGTGGCTGGCCCGCGCTGTCGGCCGCGACGGAAGACGGCGGCCAGGGCCTGCCCGCAGTGCTCGAAACGGTGCTCTACGAATGGCTGGCCGCAGCCAACCATGGCCTCACGATGGCGCCCGGCCTGCTGCACGGCGCGTATGCCTGCCTCAAGCACCATGGCAGCGAGGAGCTGAAGCAGCGCTACCTGTCGAAGATCGCGACCGGCGAGTGGCTTGCCACCATGTGCCTCACCGAAGCCCATGCGGGCAGCGACCTGGGGCAGGTGCGCACGCGCGCCACACCGCAGATGGGGCAGGCCGACGGCAGCTTGCGGGTGAGCGGCGGCAAGATCTTCATTTCCGGCGGCGAACATGACCTGACGCCGAACATCGTGCACCTCGTGCTGTGCCGCCTGCCCGATTCGCCGGCTGGTCCCAAGGGCCTGTCGCTGGTGCTCGTGCCCAAGCTGCTGCCCGACGGCACACGCAACGCGGTGCACTGCGAGCGCATCGAGGAAAAGATGGGCCTGCACGGCAGCCCCACCTGCACGATGCGCTTCGACGATGCCACCGGCTGGCTGGTCGGCGAGCCCGGCCGCGGACTGGCCGCGATGTTCGTGATGATGAATTCGGCGCGCCTGCACGTGGCGCTGCAAGGCATCGGCCTGCTCGACGCCGCCTGGCAGAAGGCCGACGCCTATGCCGCCGAGCGCCGCCAGATGCGCGCCCCCGGCGCCGTGCCCGCCAGCCGCGGCAGCGAGCCGGCCGACCTGATCGCCGAACACCCGGCCGTGCGCCGCATTCTCGACACGCAGCGCGCGTGGATCGACGGCGCGCGCACCCTCGCCTACCGCAGCGCGCTGATGCTCGACGTCGCCGCGCACGACGCCGACCCCAAGGCGCGCGAGCGCGCGCAGCGCTGGTGTTCGTTCGTCACGCCGGTGCTCAAGGCCGCGTGCACGCACCAGGCCTTTCATGGCGCGAGCGAATGCCTGCAGGTGTTCGGCGGCCACGGCTACGTGCGCGAATGGGGCATCGAGCAGATCGTGCGCGACGCGCGCGTGACCATGATCTACGAGGGCACCAACGAGATCCAGGCCATCGACCTGCTGGTGCGCAAGGTGCTGCCCGATGGCGGCGTGGGCATGTCGGCCGTGCTGCTCGAGCTGCGCGACACGCTCGACGCCTCGCGCGAAGCCGATGCCGACGTGCAGCGCCGGCTGGCGCAGCTGCGCTACCTGGGCACCACCGTCGCGATGGCGGCGCATGCCAACCCGGTGCTGCCCTACGAGGTGGCCGACGACTACCTGCGCGTGACGATGCTCACGCTGATGGCGTGGGCCTGGGCACGCATCGAGGCAGTGGCGCCTCAAGACGCTGACAAGGCCCGGGCGGCGGCCGCCTTTCGCCGCTGGGTGCTGCCCGAGTTCGAAATGCGGCTGGGCATCGTCAAGCGGGCTTGCGAGACGGTGGCCCTGAGCCATCATGCCGCGACGCCCCCGGGTGTCGCCAACTAGCCACTCGAAGCGCTCGCATGCCTCCACTCGCGGTTACGCTCGGACCATGCCACCCTCCCCGAAACCCGCCCCCGCGAGAGGCGAGCAGGCCGCAGTGCCGCAAGGCAAGCAGGACCGGCTCGACGCACGCATGCTCGAAACCCTGGTCGGCTACAACGCGCGCCGAGCGTGGTTGATCGTCAGCGCCTTCTTCGCGGAGCGCATGGCGCCCTACGGGCTGAAGCAGATCGACTTTTCAGTGCTGTCGCTGCTGGCGCACAACCCGGGGGCCACCTCACGGCAGCTGTGCAACGCGCTGGACATCCTGCCGCCGAACCTCGTGAGCCTGGTGGCCACGCTGGACAGCCGGGGCCTGATCGAACGCCGCCCCCACCCGCACGATGGCCGTGCCGTCGGGCTGCATCTCACGGCGGCTGGTGAAACGCTGGTCCGTGAGGCCGAGCAGACCGTGATCCAGCTCGAAGCCGATGCCAGTGCCAAGCTGACTGCGCGGGAGCGCGAGACGCTGATCCGGCTGCTGCAAAAAATCTATTTCTAGCGTTTTGAAGGGGCCTCAGAGACCTCGCTCGACCATGTCGATCAGCTGCTGACCTAGGCTGTGCGCAGCCTCGGCCGGCAGCTCGCGCAGCGGCCCGTCGATGATGAGCAGCGCCAGCCCGTGCACTGCGCTCCACGCGAGATATTCGGCATTCGGGCGCCGCGCCGGGTCGAGCACGCCCGCGTCCACCAGCCGGTCGATGGCCTTGCCCAGCAGCTGGAACGGGTCCAGCCCGCTGGCGCCCGCCTTGCCCGGGCCGAGTTCGCCGCTGCCCTCGTCGGAGATCACGAAGGCCGTTCGGAACAAGCCGGGCTCGGCCTGCGCGAAGCGTAGATAGGCGGTGCCGACGGCGCGCACTTGCGCCCGCGCGAAGTCTGCGGGTGGCTGGTCGCAGGGCAGGACCGCCAGCTCTTTTTCCATCGCGGTCGCCGCCGCGGCCAGGGCCGCCTCGCGCACCGCCAACAAAAGCTCCTGCCGGCTGCCGAAGTGCCGGTACGCCGCATTGGGCACCACGCCCGCGCGTCGCGTGGCCTCGCGCAGCACCACCGCGCCGGGGCCGCCGTCGCGCGCCAGTTCAATGCCCGCGTCCAGCAGCGCCCGGCGCAGGTCGCCGTGGCGATAAGTGCTGCGGGCGGGCGGCAGGGTGTCGGGGACGTTGTTGAGCTTCATTGCAATTCCATGTGGACACTGTCCATTATCCCTGTTATTCTTTGTGGACGGTGTACACAAAGTAATCCGATTGTTTGCGGCCCATGACACCGGGGGCCTCCGAGTCACCTCTCCAATCCAAAGGAATCGCAATGAAAGTCCAGTCTTACCTCTCGTTCGAAGGCCGCTGCGACGAAGCGCTCGGCTTCTACAAGAAGGCGCTCGGCGCCGAGGTCGTGCAGCTCATGCGCTACAGCGAAGCGCCTGCAGGAGCCCCTTCGGAGAATGCCGAAGCCGGTTGCGCCGGTGGCACGCCAGATGCAAACAAGGTGATGCACGCCGTGTTCCGCATCGGCGACACCGAGCTGATGGCCTCCGACGGCCGCTGCTCGGGCCAGGCGAAGTTCGAGGGCATCATGCTCGCGCTCACCGCCGACACCGACACCGAAGTCGTCAAGTGGTTCAACGCGCTGGCCGAAGGCGGCCAGGTCATTCAGCCGCTGATGCCTACCTTCTTCACCTCGAACTTCGGCATGCTGACCGACCGCTTCGGCGTGGGCTGGCTGCTGGTCGTCGCGCACCCCACCTGATTCCCGCACGCTCCATCCATCTCCCGAGAAAGCTCCCGACATGCTCAAGAAAATCGCCCTCGTCATCGTGCTCGCGATCGCCGCACTGCTGATCTTCGCCGCCACCCGGCCCGACACCTTCCGCGTCGAACGCACCGCGCGCATCGAAGCACCCGCCGACAAGATCTTTCCGCTGATCGACGACTTCCACCGCTGGAGCGCATGGTCGCCCTACGAGAAGCTCGACCCCGCCATGAAGCGCACCTTCGGCGGCACAGCAAGCGGCAAGGGCGCAACCTACGCCTGGGAGGGCAACGACAAGGCGGGCGCCGGGAGCATGGAGATCGTGGAGTCGACGCCTTCATCGAAGGTCGCGATCAAGCTCGACTTCATCAAGCCCTTCGAAGGCCACAACACGGCCGAATTCACGCTGCAGCCCCAGGGCAACGCAACGCAGGTCACCTGGGCCATGTATGGCCCCAGCCCTTACGTTGCAAAGCTCATGGGCATCTTCTTCAACATGGACCAGATGATCGGCAAGGACTTCGAAGCAGGCCTTGCCAATCTCAAGACGGCCACCGAAAAGTAACCCCACAAGGAAACCTCATGTCCCCCATCCACGCCTACCTCACGTTCGACGGCAACGCAGCAGAGGCCATGCGCTTCTACGAGAAGACGCTCGGCGGCACCATGCAGATGATGATGACCATCGGCGAAGCGCCCGACACCGAGCAGTTTCCGCCCGAAGCGAAGAAGCGCATCATGCATGCCTCCTTGGCCTACGGCGACGGACTGCTCATGGCCTCCGACTCCATGCCCGGCCAGCCGTACGAAGGCATGAAGGGCTTCGGCGTTGCGCTGACCCTCGATACCGTCGCCGAAGCGCGCCGCGTGTTCGATGCCTTTGCCAACGGCGGCAAGGTTTCCATGCCCTTCGAGAAGACCTTCTGGGTCGAAGGCTTCGGCATGGTGACCGACCGCTTCGGCACGCCGTGGCTGATCAACGGCGGGAAGCCGCTGGTCTGACCCTTCCTCCCATCGCTCTACAGGAATTGCACTTCCCATGACCAACCAACTCGACAGCCGAAAGCGCTGGCTCGCATTGATGGTGCTGTGCCTCGGCGTTCTGATGATCGTGCTCGACACCACCATCGTGAATGTGGCGCTGCCCTCGATCCGTACCGACCTGGGCTTCACCGAGACCTCGCTGGTCTGGGTGGTGAACGCCTACATGCTGACCTTCGGCGGCTTCCTGCTGCTGGGTGGCCGGCTCGGCGACCTGTACGGCCACCGCCGCGTGTTCCTCGCGGGCCTGGTGCTGTTCACGCTGGCATCGCTGGCCTGCGGGGTCTCGACCTCGCAGGGCCTGCTGGTGGCAGCGCGCGCGGTGCAGGGCCTTGGCGGCGCGGTGGTCTCGGCCGTGTCGCTCTCGCTCATCATGAATCTCTTCACCGAACCGGCCGACCGCGCGAAGGCGATGGGCGTGTACGGCTTCGTGTGCGCAGGCGGCGGCAGCATCGGCGTGCTGCTGGGCGGCCTGCTCACGAGCACGCTGAGCTGGCACTGGATTTTTCTGGTGAACCTGCCGATCGGCGTGGCTGTGTACGCGCTGTGCGTGGCGCTGCTGCCCAGCGCGCGCGGCCATGCGCATGGCGAGAAGCTCGACGTGGCCGGCGCAATCACCGTCACGCTGTCGCTGATGCTCGCGGTGTACGGCGTGGTCAACGGCAACGAAGCCGGCTGGGGCTCCACGCAAACGGTGAGCCTGCTCGGCGCGGCGGTGGTGCTGCTGGCTGTCTTCATCGGCATCGAGTCGCGCGTGCAGCATCCGCTGATGCCGCTGGGCCTGTTCAAGCTGCGCAGCGTGTCGGTCGCCAACGTGGTCGGCGTGCTGTGGGCCGCGGCAATGTTCGCGTGGTTCTTCATCTCGGCGCTGTATATGCAGCTGGTGCTGAACTACACGCCCATGCAGATCGGCCTGGCCTTCCTGCCGGCCAACGTGATCATGGCGGTGTTCTCGCTCGGCCTCTCCGCAAAGATCGTGATGCGCTTCGGCATTCGCAAGCCGCTGGCCGTCGGGCTCTGGCTCGCGGCCATCGGGCTGGCGCTGTTCGCGCGCGCGCCGGTCAACGGCAGCTTCGTGACCGACGTGCTGCCCGGAATGATGCTGCTCGGCCTCGGCGCGGGCATGGCCTTCAACCCGGTGCTGCTGGCTGCGATGAGCGAGGTGAGCCCGTCCGATTCGGGCCTGGCCTCGGGCGTGGTCAACACCTCTTTCATGATGGGCGGCGCGCTGGGCCTGGCCGTGCTGGCCAGCGCCGCGGCCGCGCGCAGCGCATCGATGGAAGCGGCAGGTGCACAGATGCCGTTGGCCCTCACCGGTGGCTACAACCTTGCGTTTCTCGTCGGCGCCGTGTTCGCGGCGGCGGCGGGTTTGATCGGGGCCTTGCTGCTTCGCACCGTCATGCCTGGGCAAATGGAGAACAACGAAAAGGCTGACGAAAAAGGAGCACCCCGGGGGACGGCGGCATCGTGAGCGGCAACACGCCATGCAACCGCCGGTTTTCTTTCTTCAGCGTTTCCACAACTTATTCAGGAGAACACCCATGGCTCGTTATGTAGACGGATTCATCGTCGCCATTCCCACCGCCAACGTCGAGGCCTACCGCAAGCTGGCGCGCAAGGCCGGCAAGGTCTGGATGGAATACGGCGCGATCGAATACGTGGAGTGCATCGCCGACGACGTCAAGCCCGGCAAGCTGACCTCGTTTCCGCAGAGCGTGAAGCTGAAGACCGACGAGACAGTGGCCTTCTCGTGGATCGTCTACAAGTCGCGCAAGCACCGCGACACGGTGAACGCGAAGGTCATGGCCGACCCGCGCATCGCGGCGATGGACCCGAAGACCATGCCGTTCGATGCGAAGCGGATGATCTTCGGCGGGTTCAAGAGCATCGTCGAGCTCTGATCTCGCCCGGGACGACTGCTCAGGCCAGGAAGCCGTCGTAGACGAGCTTCAGGCCCGTGAGCAACATGCCCAGATACACGAAGCGATAGAACCAGGTCGCATCGATGCGCCGCGCGATGCGGATGCCGACCCACACGCCAAGAGGCGCGAGCGGCATCAGCACCAGCGACGTGGCCAGCGTGCGAAAGTCGAGCAGGCCGAGCCACGCGTAGGGAATCCACTTGCTGAGATTCACCACGAAGAAGAAGTAGGCCATGGTGGCCGTGAAGACCACAGGCGTGAGCCGCAACGGAATCACATAGGCATTGATCGGCGGCCCGCCCGCATGCGCGATGAAGCTGGTGAAGCCCGACACCGTGGTCAACACTGCGCCCACGCCGCGCGAAGGCAATGGGTCATTGGGCTTGGGCGGAAGCAGCAGGCGCTGCGCCAGAAACAGCAACGTGAACACACCGACGATGCCCGCCACCGTGTGCGCCGACAGCATGCGAAACAGCAGCGTGCCGATCACCGTACCCAGCAACCCGAACGGAATCAGAAACTTGAGCAGCGAGCGATCGAAGTCGCGCCGGAACGCCGCCAGGCCCAGCACATCCATCAGCAGCAACAGCGGCATCAGGATGGCCGCAGCCTGCGGCACCGTGACGGCCAGCGCCATCATCGGCACCGCGAGCGAACCGAAGCCCGCGCCGAAGCCGCTCTTGCTGATGCCGAGCAGCAGCACGGCGGGAATGGCGACCGCATAGAAATGCGGGTCGGTGATGAGAGGAAAGGCCATGGGAAGAGGAAGCGCAGAAAAAAGCCCACCGGGGCGGTGGGCTTCGCGAGCGTAGCAGGACAGGGCGCGCCGTGCAGGCGCTCTGGCGCTACTCCGGCTGAATACCCAGCTCACGCACCGTGCGACTCCAGCGCTCCACGTCCTTGCGCACCAGCGCGTGCGTGTCAGGCTGCGACAGCGCGAGCGGCTTGCCACCGGCCTTCACGAACGAATCCATCACCTCAGGCATTGCGATGACCTTTGCAAGCTCGGTACGCAGTCGCTCCAGCACCGCCGGCGGTGTCTTCGCCGGAGCAAAGAGACCGAACCACGATTCAAGCTCCAGCTTCGCCACACCGGTCTCGCCGATGGTGGGAACGTCAGGCTGCGTCGGCAGCCGCGATGTACCCGACACCGCAAGCGCCTTCGCGTTGCCAGCCACCACCTGCGGCCGCGCCGTAGGCGAAAGATCGAAGAACAGATCGACTCGCCCACCGAGCAGATCCTGATACGCCGCCTGCGCACCGCGATACGGCACGTGCGTGAGCTCCACACCGGCCTGCTGCCACAACGCCGCCGCGATCACATGCTGCCCCGATCCATTGCCTGCCGATGCGTAGTTGAGCTTCTTCGGATTGGCTTTGGCAAACGCCACCACGTCTTTCAGCGTGCCCTGCGGCAGATCCTTGCGCGCCATCAGCGTGTAGCTATAGGCCACGGCCAGCCCCAGCGGCTCGAAGTCGCGCAGCGAGTCGTAGGGCAGGTTCTTGTACAGCCCCATGTTGAGCGCAAGGTTCGACACCGAGCCGACCAGCAGCGTGTAGCCATCGGCCGGCGCCTTGGCGACGAAGTCGGTGCCGACCACCGTGCCGGAGCCCGAGCGGTTGTCGACGATCACGGGCTGGCCGAGAGCGCGCGAAAGGCGCTCTGCGATCAGCCGACCGACAAAGTCGAATCCGCCGCCGGGAGGCTGCGGCACGACGAGCTTGAGCGGCTTCACGGGCCAGTCCTGCGCAAGCACGAGTTTCGGCATGGCGAGCATCGCCAGCGCCGCAGCCATGACGCTGCGGCGGTCGAGTGTGGTGTCCATGGCCGCTCCGTCAGCGCTCGAGTGCGCCGCCAGCGAGCCAGCGCGCACCGCGCTGGTACAGCGCCTCCACCGCCGGCCCCTTGAGCATCGGCATGTCGAGCTTCACCGTGTAGCCGATGCGCTGCTGGATGTAGGCAAGGTGGCGATAGCCTTCGGGCAGGTCGGCCAGCACGGCTGCATCGAGCGTCACGGTGGCGGCAGGGTCCACCGGGTCGATGCGGTCCTTCTCGTAGATCGGCTGGCGGTGCAACAGCTTCCATTCGCCGCCATGCTTTTCCGCGAAGTCGTAGAAGCGGCCGGTGCACACCACGTCGCACAGCACGCCCTCGACCATGCCGCGCTGCGAGATGGTCATCTTGGTCTGCGCAATGGCGCGCTCACCAGCCACCTCGATGGCCGAGCCGCCCAGAAAGTGCAGGATGCTCACGCCCTTGGCCCAGCCCTCCTGCGTGACGCGGATGAATTCGGAGTACGGCCCCTGGAACCAGGTGGCCATCATGACGCCATCGGGGTGCCACACGGTGGCGAAGCGCTCCCAGTCGCCGGCGTCGCGCCACACGGCCCAGCGTTCGATCATCCGGCGGATCAGCAGCTCCTGCTGCAGGGTGTCTGTCATTTGCGTTGTCTCCTTCATTGTTTTTGTTTGGATCAGGCAGGCTGCTTCAACGGGTTGAGCACGAAGTCGAAGTCCAGCCGCCAGCGGCCGTTGTCCTGCTTCGTCCACGGCGCGACCAGCGACTGGCGCACCGCGAACACCGCGTCGGAGTCGAGCCACTGGTCGCTGTCGCGAAACACGTGGGTGATGAGCCGTTCGTAGCCCGGCGCCTCGATCTTGAAATGCAGATGCGCGGGCCGCCACGGGTGGCGTTTGGTCGCACGCAATAGGTCGCCCACGGGCCCATCGACCGGGATCGGATAGGCCTCGGCCAGCACGCTGCGGAAATGCAGCGAGCCATCGGCCGCCGTGCGCAGGCGGCCGCGGTTCTCGGCGTGGTCCAGCCCTTGGTGCTGCACGTCATAGTGGCCGCCTTCGTCGGCTTGCCACACATCGACCACCGCATTGGCCACCGGCTCGCCGTCGAGTCCGCGCACCGTGGCGAACACGTCACAGGGCGCGCCCACTGCCCCGTTGGCCACGTCGTCGCCGTGCTCGTACTCGGGCGCGCCTTCGAAGTAGAAGGGGCCGAACACCGTGGCCTCGGTGCAGCCGGCGGGCTTGTCGTTGTTCATCGCGATGGTGAGCATCGACAGGCCCAGCACGTCCGACAGCAGGATGAACTCCTGCCGCTTGTCGTCGCACTTCTGGCCCGTGGCGGTGAGGTACTGGATGCCCTGGAACCACTCTTCCTCGGTGAGCTTCACCTCGCGGGCAAAGGCGTGCAGGTGCTGCACCAGGCTGGTCATGATCTCGTGCAGGCGCGGGCTCGGGGTGTCGGCAAAGCGCGCGAGCACGGCCTGGGTGATGTTGTCCTGGTTGAGGTTGCGCATCGTGGCTGTCTCCATGTTGTCTCGGCGCACTGTAGGCCGCACGCCGTTCGCACGAAAGCGCCCGGGCGCAAATGATTTTTCCGCCCAGCGGAATGGTCGAACCCTCATTGCTCGCCCAACAAGGACCGATGACGTCGCTGCAATCGACGCCGCCGCAGGCGGTCTGCCGGCGTGCGCGCTGATAACGCGGCAGGCGATTACCCCGGAAAGTGATCGGCTGAATTCCAATTCGACGACTGGTCAGGAGTACATAAGTTCGCAAACAATTGCCACAGGATGTTTCTCTACAGCGCGTTCCGCCTTGTCTCTCGATACAACATGCCTCTCAGCCAGACCACTCCCCATAGCCCACGGCCCGACTCGCTCACGCGGCGTTCCCTGCTGGTGTCCTGTACCGCGGCCGCCTCGCTCGGTTTCACCAGCCTGCCGGGCTCCGCCAGGGAGAAGGACAAGGCCGTGGTCGCGGACGACACCATCGTGATCGGCCAGTCGGCGCCGTTCAGCGGCCCGTCCGCGCAGCTCGGCACGGAGTTCAACCTCGGGGCGCGCACCTACTTCCAGATGATCAACGAGGGCGGCGGCATCCACGGCCGCAAGATCGAGCTGCGCGCCAAGGACGACGTCTACGATCCCCAGACGACGGCGAGCAACACCGCCGAGCTGCTGGAGCAGGACCATGTTGTTGCGCTGTTCGGCTATGTCGGCACTTCCACCACGCTGGCGGCCCTGCCATTGGCCGTGGCGGCCCAGGTGCCGTTCTTTGCGCCGGTCACCGGCGCCGAGGCGCTGCGCCAGCCGCTCAACCGCTTGGTCTTCAACGTCAGGGCGAGCTATTTCGACGAAGCCGAATACATCCTCGACCAGTTGTCGGTCACCGGCACGAAGAGCATCGCGGTCTTTCACCAGAATGACGCCTACGGCAAGGCCGGACTCGACGCCGTGACCAAGGCGAAAGCCAAGCGGGGATTGCCGATCGTCGCAACGGCGATGGTGGAGCGGCACAGCACCGATGTGGGGGCTGCTGCCAAGGCGCTGCAGGCAGCACGCCCGGATGCCGTCGTGCTGATCAGCTCCTACGTTTCCAGCGCGACCCTGATCAAGGAAATGAAGAAGACCGGCTACACCGGCCAGTTCGTCAGCGTGTCCTTTGTCGGCGGCAAGGCGCTGGCCGACGAACTGGGCGGCGCCGCTGCTGGCGTGATGATTTCCGAAGTCGTGCCCTTCCCCTGGGGCAAGGCTTCGCCCTTGCAGAACGAATATGCCCGGGCCATGCAGAAGGCTGGCGTGCCAGGAATGAGCTTCGGATCGATGGAAGGATTCCTGGCCGCGAAGACCCTGGTCGAAGGGCTGCGCCGCACGGGACGCGATCTCACGCGGGCCAGGTTGGCGGCGGCGCTGGAGACGATGGGCAACTGGGACGCGGGCGGCTTCACCGTGTCTTTCACGCCGGACAACCACAACGGCTCGCGGTTCGTCGAGATGACCATGATCGGCGCGGGGGGACATTTCGTTCACTGAAGCCGGCTCCCGGTGCGCCATCCAGCACAATGTTTTCTTGAGATCAGCCCGACAAGAAAACAAGCCCCGGAGACACCGCCCATGGACCGCTGGACCGAAATCGCCCTGCTCGTGCAGATCGCCGATGCCGGCAGCCTGAGCCGCGCGGCCGAAGCGCTGGGCCTGTCCAACGCCGCCGCGAGCCGCCACCTGAGCGCACTCGAAGAACGGCTGGGCGCGCGGCTGGTCGAGCGCAACACGCGCCGCCTGTACCTCACCGACACCGGCCGCGAGTTCTGCGGCCGCGCCCGCACCATCCTGGCCGACCTGGCGGACGCCGAATCGACCGTGAACGCCACCGCGCTGAACCCCACCGGCGTGCTGCGCGTGACGGCCTCGCTCTCTTTCTCGATCCACCACATCGCGCCGCTGCTGCGCGAGTACACGCAGCGCTACCCGGGCGTGACGGTGCATGTGGAGGCCGCAAACCGCTACTTCGACCTGATCGACAACAACATCGACGTGGCGATCCGCACGCGCGAGTACGAGCCTGATTCGAACGTGACGATCCGCCGGCTCGGCGAGACGCGGCGCATCCTGGCGGCGTCGCCGCGCTACTTTGCGCAGCACGGCTTTCCGAAGACGCTGGACGATCTGAAGCAGCACAAGCTGCTGATCTACACCCACGCCAACAACCCGAACGAGCTGCGCTTCAGCCGAGGCGGCGAGACGCACACGGTGTCGGTGACGGGCCTGCTCGAGTCGAACGACGGCCAGGTGCTGCGCGCCGCCGCGCTCGACGGCATGGGCATCCTGGTGCAGCCGACCTACATCGTCTATGAAGACATCGTGGCCGGCCGGCTGGTGCCCACGCTGGACGACTGGGACCTGCCGCACCTGACGATCAACCTGGCGTACCCGAGCCGCAAGCACCTGTCGGCGAAGGTGCGCAGCTTCATCGACTTCATGGCGGCGCATTTCGCAAAAATGGACTATGAAAGAAAGTGGACAAGCCATTTCGGCAGCCACTGACCGCGCAGAACGGCCTTTCGCCAAAACATGTGCGTAAACGCACATCCCTGATTTCGGCAGCTCCGCAAACTGGAACCGCAACCGTCGCATTCCGCGGCGGACCCACCGTTTTCCACCAAGCAAGGATCTGCCATGAACACCCAGGCCGCAGCCGCCAACACCTCGCGTGCGCCGATCGCATCGCCGCTTTCCGCCCTCTCCCCCGCTACGCTGGACGATTCCGGCAAGCTGCTGATTCGCGTGACGATCGGCTTCCTGGTGCTGCTGCACGGCATCTTCAAGCTGTCTGCCGGCGTGGGCTTCATCGGCGGCATGCTGGCCAAGGCCGGCCTGCCGGGTGGGCTGGCCTACCTGGTGTACGTGGGCGAAATCGTCGCTCCGCTGCTGATGATCGCGGGCGTATTCACCCGTGCCGCCGCTGCCGTGGTGGTCATCAACATGCTGGTGGCCTTCGGCCTCGTGCACATGGCCGACCTGTTCTCGCTGACCAAGCAGGGCGGCTGGGCGCTGGAACTGCAGGGCCTGTACCTGTTCGGCGCGCTGACGGTGGTGCTGCTGGGTGCCGGCCGCTTCAGCGTGGGCGGCGTCAAGGGTCGCTGGAACTGAGCGTCTTCCGGCTCAGTCGGTGTCGCCCCGCACCTGCGAAACCATCAGTTCCAGGCGGGCGACGTCGGCCACCAGCAGGGCCTTGTCGTCCTTGCGCAGCACGCCGTCGCGCACCAGCACATTCAGCTCGCGGGTGACCTGCTCGCGGTTGGTGCTGATCTGGCTGGCCAGCGCCGCGTGCTTGGGAGCCGGGTCCAGCCGGGCCTGGTTGCCGTCGATACCGGCGGTGCGGGCCAGGCGCAGCAGTTCGGCATGCAGCCGGTTCTGCACGCCGAGGGTGCTCAGGTCGATGACGCGCTCCGACAGCTGCCGCACCAGCGACACCAGCCGCAGCATCACCCGCTGGGCCACCAGGGGCTCGTCGTGCAGCAGGGCCATGAAGGCGGCGCGATCGAGGCTGGCGACCACGCTGGGCTCCAGCGTGACCACGTCGGCGGAGCGCGGGCCGCCGTCGATGGCGGCGATGTCGCCGAAGTGCTCACCGGCTTCGGAATCGCGGAAGGTCACCTGCCGGCCGTTGGCCGAGTAGGTCGTCACCCGCACCCGGCCGGACACCAGCAGGAACAGGTCACCCTGCTGCTCGGCGCGCAGCAGCAAAGGCTTGCCGGCTTCCACGCTGTGCCACAGGCATTGCTGGGCCAGCAGGTCCAGGCGCTGGTCTGAAAGGCCTTCGAGCAGCGCGATCTGGCGCAGCGCGAGGCTGGAGCGGGGGGTAGGTTCGGGTTTGGCCATGCCGGGGGTTGATGGTCAACGGGGTTAGGCGCGCGGATTATGCTCGGGTGCCGCTTCGAACCCGTTCATGGACAGACGTTCCCCTCACGCTCCCCCTTTTTCCCTGAGACCGCCGACACGGCGCAATCTCCGCTGGGCGAGCGGGCTGGTGCTGATGGCCTACATCACGGCGCATCTGCTGAACCATGCGCTGGGCATCTATTCCTTTGCGGCGGCCGAAACCGTGCTGCGCGGCGTGCAGAAGTTCTGGCACAGCCTGCCGGGCACCGTGCTGCTGTACGGCGCGGCCGCCACGCACCTGGCGCTGGCCGTGGTCGCCCTGTGGGAGCGCCGCACCCTGCGCATGCCGCCGCTCGAAGGCCTGCGCGTGCTGCTGGGCTTCGCACTGCCGCTGCTGCTGGCCACGCACCTCACTGCCATGCGCGGCGCCTACCTGGCCTATGGCATCGAGGGCTCGTATGTGCGCGTGGTCTGGGGGCTGTGGGACTGGCAGGGCGCGGCCGCACAGCTGCTGATGATGCTGGCGGCCTGGGTCCACGGCTGCCTGGGCCTGCATTTCGCGCTGCGGGCGCAGCCGGCCTGGCGGCGCTTTTCCTACCTGCTGCTGGCCATTGCGGTTGTGCTGCCGTTGACGGCGGCGATGGGCTTCGTCTCCATGGGGCGCGAGTTCCAGTGGAGCGGCGTGCCGCCGACCGTGCTTCCCACGCCCGAGCAAGGCAAGGCGCTGAATACGGCCGAAGGCAACATCAAGTGGTTCTACGGGCTGGCGCTGGTCGCGCTGCTGGCGGCGCGCTGGGGGCGCAACAGCTTCGCGCGCTTATCGCGGCAGCCATCGGTCACGCTGCGCTACCCCGGCCGTACGGTGCAGGTGCCGCGCGGCTGGAGCGTGCTGGAAGCGAGCCGCTCGCACAGCATCGCGCACGTGTCGATCTGCGGCGGACGGGCCCGCTGCTCGACCTGCCGCGTGCGCGTGGCCGGCCCGGCGGAGCACATCGGCGAGCCCGGCCGCGACGAGCAGCGCACGCTCGAACGCGTGCGCGCGCCGGCCGACGTGCGCCTGGCCTGCCAGCTGCGCCCGCGCGGCGACATCGAAGTAACGCCGCTGTTCGCGCCGTTGCCCAATGAAGGCCGGCCCGCGCCGGTCGGCAGCTTCGGGCGCGAGCGCGACGTGGCGATCCTGTTCGTCGACCTGCGGCGCTGGTCGGGCCTGTCGGAGCGGCAGTGGCCCTTCGACCTGGCCTATGTGCTCGACCGCTACTTCGCCACCGTCGGTGCGGCCGTGCGCGAAAGCGGCGGCGTGCCGAACCAGTTCATCGGCGACAGCGTGATGGCGATCTTCGGGCTCGAATGCGACCTGCCCACCGCCTGCAGGCAGGCACTGCACGCGACGGAGCTGATCGGCCAGCGCATGGACGCATGGAGCGAAGGCTTCGAGGCGCAGTTCGGCCAGCGGCTGGAGTTCGGCATGGGCCTGCATGCGGGCCGTGCGGCGGTGGGTGAAGTGGGCTACCTGGAGACGACGACCTTCACGGCCATCGGCGAAGTGGTCAACACCGCGAGCCGGCTGCAGGACCATTCGAAGACGGCCGCATCGCGCCTCGTCGTCTCGCTGTTCGCGGCCGAGCAGGCCGGCGTTGCCGATGCCATGGGAACAGTTGAAACGCTCACCGTGCGCGGCCGCTCCGAACCTCTTGCGGTGCTCTACGCACCGCACAGCGCCGCCCCCCTGTAGTTGCTGAAAGCGGTGCGCAAACGCACAGCGCAAACCACGATGCGGTTTCACACTGCATCCCGTGGCAACGACGAATGTCCGCCGCCCACACTGACAGTCAAAGGGACTCGCATCATGAACACCAAGCAACTCATCGCCATCTCCGCCGCCGCATTCGCCATGCTGGGTGCCGCGGGCGCGGTACATGCCGAAACCTACGAAGGCGTGCACGCCATCACCTCGTCCGCCAGCCGCATGGACGTGCAGGCCGAAGCCGTGGCCGCCGCGCGCGCCGGCAATCCCTACTCCGACAGCGCCGCAGAAGGCACTGTGGCCGTCAACTCCACGCTCGACCGCAATGCGGTGCGCGACCAGGCCGTGGCCACCGCTCACGACCCGCTGCAAAGCCTGGACCGCCGCGCGTTCTACCGCGACCAGGTGCCCTCGGCCTACAGCAAGCCGACGGTGTCGTTCACGCGCCAGGCCGGCCTGTAAGCGGCGACGCGGCCCTGCTGCAAATCAGGGCCGCACACCTTCCCACGCGTTCTGCAGCAAGGCACGAATCGCATCGCGCTCCAGCGGGCGCGGATTGGGGTACTGGTTCTTGAGCGCATGCTCGCAGGCCAGGTCGAGATCGGATTCCTTCATGCCGATGTCGCGCAGCGCAACCGGCGCTCCGTTGTCACGCGCAAGGTCGTACACGGCTTGCGCGGCGTTGCTCCCTCTCAGTGCCTTCGCGATGCGCGCCATGGCCTGCGGCGCCGCTTCGGCGTTGTAGGCCAGCGCATGTGGCAGCACGATGGTGTGGGTCTCGGCATGCGGCAGGTTGAAGCTGCCGCCCAGCGTGTGGCACAGCTTGTGGTGCAGCGCCATGCCGACATTGCCCAGCACCGTGCCGCAGAGCCAGGCGCCATAGAGTGCGTCGCTGCGGGCATCGGGGTCCTTGGGCGTGGCGCGGATGGCGGGCAACGCGCGGCCCAGTGCGGCAATGCCTTCCTGCGCCATCAGGTCCATGATCGGATTCGAATCGACCGCGTAGAGCCCTTCGGCCGCATGCGCGATGGCGTTGATGCCGCTGGTCACGCTCATCCCCACGGGCAGGCCCAGCGAAAGCTCGGGGTCGTAGATCACGGTGCGCGGCAGCACCTTGAAATCCTTGCCAGTCTTCTTCATGCCGGCTTCGGTAATGCCGTAGATCGGCGTCATCTCGGAACCCGCATAGGTGGTCGGAATGGCGAGGATCGGCAGGCCCGAATCGAGCGCAATGGCCTTGCCCAGCCCGGTGGTGGAACCGCCGCCGATGGCCACGGCACAATCCGCCCCCAGCCGGGCCGCCACTTCCCTCGCTTCACGCGCCGTTTCGATCGGCACGTGCATCACGGCACGGTCGAACACACCGGCCGCGTGCGCGCCGAGCATGTCGGCCACCCGCTCGGCCTGCGGGCGCTGCTCGGGCGTGGACAGCACCAGGGCCCGGCGCGCGCCGAGCATGTCGATCTCGCGCGCCAGATGCTGCAGCGAGCCCGCGCCGAACACCACCCGCTGGGGCACGCTGGTGTAGACGAACGATGGTGTGGTCATGGCTTTTCCTGTCTGTCTCTCGAATGTTCATGAACGGCCGATGCCGGGCATCACGATACGCCGGCGGCCCGCCGGGCGAGTGTCCCGCCGGGCCGCCTCTTCATTCAACGACAGGAACGGAAAGGAGTTTTCCGCTCAGCCCCGGTTGCCTGCAGTCTTCTCGCCAGCGCCCGCCTGCACGATGAGCAGCAGGAAGCCGCCGGCCATGGCCACGTTCTTCAGGAAATTGTTGAGCTGCGCGTTGAACTGCGCCGCATCGGCGGCCCAGAACGCGTGCGCTGCAAAGGCCGTGGCCAACGTGAACAGGGCCAGCGCGCCGGCAACCCACTGCACGCGCCAGCCGGCAATCAGCAGCAGCCCGCCACCGATCTCGAGCGCGATGGTCAGCGGCAGCACCATGTCGGCCAGCGGAATGCCGAGCTTGGCGAAGTAGCCGAGCGTTGCGCCATAGGTCATGAGCTTGCGCACGCCCGCGACCAGGAAGATCACCGCCATCAGCACGCGGGCGGCCACGGTCCAGCCGCGAAGGGGTTCGTTTGTCGTCATGTCGTTTCCTTGAATTTCACGCGGCCTTCTCGTCGTCGAGGCAGTTGGCGGCCGTCCAGCCGTAGAGCCATTCGAGCGCGTCGTAGAAGCGCTCCTGCGGTCGGCCCGTCCACATGCTGTTGCGCACCAGCCGCTCGACGCCCTTGGCGTGATAGATGCGGCCCATCTCTCGCGCTGAGAGCACCACGCGGGCAGTGCGAGCCACGCGGGAGCGTTCATACAAAGCCAGCGCGCGCGGCCAGTCACCCTCTTCGCGGCGCAGCGCGAGGCCCAGCGTCACCGCGTCTTCGCAAGCCATGCACGCGCCCTGCGCCAGGTACTGCACCATCGGGTGCGCCGCATCGCCCAGCAGCGTGGCGCGGCCGAAGGTCCATTGCTCGATGGGGTTGCGGTCGGCCGTTGAGTAGCGCTTCCACGCCTTCGGAATGCGCAGCAGCTGCTGCACCTGCTCGCAGGTAGGCCGGAAGTAGCGCTGCACCTCCGCCGGGTCGCCATCCATCGAGCCCCACTCCTCCGGCTGGTCGCTGTGGAAGGTGACGGCCATGTTGAACTTGTCGCCGCCCTTCAGCGGGTAGTGCACCAGGTGGCAGTTGGGCCCGACCCAGATGCACGGCGCGGTGAAGCGCAGCGCCTCAGGGAAATCGGCCGTATCGACCACCGCGCGAAACACCACATGGCCCGACACGCGGATGCTGTCGCCCACGTACTGCTGTCGCACCGCCGAGCGCACGCCGTCGCAGCCGATCACGGCCTGGCCTTCGTGGCGGCCGCCTTGCGCGTCGATCAGCGTCACGCCCGTGTCGTCCTGCTCGATGTGCACGACCTTGGTCGAGGTCAGGAACTCGATGCCTTCGGTCGTGGCCTTCACGCCTTCGAGCAATGCACCATGGATGTCAGCGCGGTGGATCACCGCATAGGGGTTGCCGAAGCGCTCGCGGAAGCTGTCAGAGAGTGAAATGCTCGCCACGCGCTTCGCGTCGATGGCGTCGAACATCACCATCTCTTCGGTGTAGACCGCCTTGGCGCGCAGATGCTCGCCCACGCCCAGCGCGTCGCAGGCCGCAAAGGCGTTGGGGCTGAGCTGGATTCCGGCGCCGATCTCACCGATCTGGCCGGCCTGCTCGATCACCTTCACGCGATAGCCCTCGCGCACCAACGCCAGCGCCGCGGCGAGCCCGCCGATGCCGCCACCGGCCACGAGCACGGGACGGGTGTCTTTCACAGTGCGCATGTCACTTCAATCCGAACAGCTTGCGCGCGTTGTCGCGACCGATCTTCTGGCGGTCGTTCTCGCTGATCTCGCATTTGTCGAACCAACGGGCCGCGTCCTCGTGCTTCTCGAACGGATAGTCGACCGAATACATGATGCGGTCCGCCCCCACTTCGAGCATCGTCGACAGCAGCGTGGGCGTGCGGAAGTTGCCACTGGTCGTGATGTGCACGTTGCTGCGCAGGTAGTCGCCGATCTCCTTGTCACAGGGCATGCCGCGGCGGCCCTTGCGCAGGATGTGGTCGACGCGCCAGATGTTGAAGGGAATGCCCTCGCCGAAGTGGCCGAGGATCATCTGCAGATCGGGGTACCGGTCGAACAGGCCGCTCGACATGATGCGCAGCGCATGCAGGCCGGTCTCCACCGCAAAGGCCCAGGTGGGGCCGGTGAGCCAGTGCGCGCCTTCGTAGATGGGCTCGCGGCTCAGCAACGGGTCGCGCGGGTGCATGTAGAAGGGCTTCTTCAATGTGGCGGCGACGGCCCAGAAATCGGCGAAGCGCGGGTCGTCGTAGTAGACGACGGTGTTCTCGTCGCCCACCTGCGAGAAGCCGTTGACCAGGAAGCCATGGAAGCCCAGCTGTGTCACGCAGCGCTCGAGTTCGCGCGCAGCCGCTTCGGGGTCTTGCATGGGCAGCGCCGCGAACCCGCCGAAGCGCGTGGGATGGCGCTTCGTCTGCTCGGCCAGCACGTCGTTGGCGCGTTGCGCGACCTCAATGGCGCGCTTCGCATCGGGAATGGCCTGCACCGCCGGCGAGTTGAGCGAGAGGATCGACAGCTCGGTGCCCCACTCGTCCATCTGCTCGATGCGCTGCTGCTCGAAGTCGAGCAGGTTGTTCTTCAGGCCCTGCCACACCTCAGGGCGGGCGTATACCTGCGAGTCGCCGATCGTCAGGTCGATCGCGAAATGCTCTTCGAGCGCAATCTTGTTCTTCATGGATGAATCACTCCGGTTTGATGTTGAGCTTGTCCAGCACGTCCTGCCAGGTCTTGCGGTCGTCGGCGATGTAGCGCGCCAGCTGCTCGGGGGTGCCAGGGCGCGGGTAGGTGCCCAGCTCGCGCGACTTGGCCACCACGTCGGGCAGCAGCAGCGCCTCGTTCATGTCCTTGTTGAGCTTCGCGAGCACCTGCGGGTCGACGCCCTTCTTCGCGATGACGGCAAACCAGCCATGCGCCACCGCACCGGGCACGGTTTTGCTCGCGAGCGGGAATTGCTCCAGCCCGGCCTCGACGCGGTCGCCCATGCTGGCCAGCACGCGCATGCGCCCGCCCTGCACATTGCCGGCGACCACGTTGTAGGTCTCGACCATCATCTGCGTCTGCCCGCCCAGCGTGGCCTGCATGGCCTGTGCACCGCCCGGGTAGTGCACTTCGAGAAACTGCGCGCCCGACTGCAGCCCAAGCAATGCCGAAGCCAGGTGCGGCGCGGTGCCGCGGCCGTTGTCTGCCACCTCGATGCCCTGCGGCTTGGCCCGCGCGGCAGCGATGAAGTCGGCCAGCGTCTTGTAGGGTGAATTGGCCGGCACCGCGAGCATGAAGGGCGCGACCGCCGCGAGCGTGACCGGTACGAAGTCGCGGTTGAAGTCGTAGGTCACGCCCTTGATGGTGCTGGGCGCCACAGAAATGGCAGAGCCCTGCACGAAGCCGAAGGTGTAGCCGTCGGCGGACGCGGCCAGGATCGCATTCATGCCGATCACGCCACTGCCGCCAGGCTTGTTGTCGACGATCACGCCCTGCCCCCACTTCTCGCCGAGCTTGGCGCCCACATGGCGGATCAGCACGTCGGGCGCCGACCCTGCGGGGAACGGCACCACGAAGCGCACCGCCTGTTGGGGCCACTTGGCAGCCGTTCCCTGAGCGTTTGCCAGAGGCATCGCTCCCAGGAAAGACAGTGCAATGGCGCATGCTATGGCAGCTCTGCGGGAAGGCTTCAGACTCATGATCGTCTCCGTATTTGCTTGATTATTCAAGTAATTGCGGCGGACTATATACTTGATTGTTCAAGCATGTCTAGATGAAAACCCTGCCCCAAGATCACGACCTCGAGAAGGCCATTCCCTTCCTTCTGGCACGCGCCGGCGCACGCATGGGCAATGCCTTTGCGAAGGCTTTGAAGCCCTACGGACTCAGCCTCAGCGAATGGCGCGTGTGTGCGTCGCTGCAGCACACGCCGCGGCAGACACTGTCGGAACTGGCGACGCACGCGTCGACCGATCTGTCGGCGCTGTCGCGCATCGTCGACCGGCTGGCGGCAAACGAACTGGTGGCGCGCGAGAAGTGCGACACCGACAAGCGCGCGGTGCGCATCGCGCTCACGGAACGCGGCCTTGCGCTGACCTATGAGCTGATTCCGCTCGCGCAGCACTACGAGGCGGTGGCCACCTCGGACTTCAGCGCGGCGGAAGTGAAGACGCTGCGCGCGATGCTGCTGCGCCTGTACGCCAACGCGACACCACTCGCCTGAGCTAGTCTGGCGAGACCTGTACCGTGCAGGCCTGACGACTCTCGGTGATCGCGAAGCGCACCCGCAGGAAGCGCTCGATCACCGCGCAGTTGGTGCGCGTGTGCTCCGTCACCTCGCTGCAGGTGAAGGCACAGGTCTTCTTGCTCTGCCACGCAGCGAGCGCCAGCAGCAATGCCAGCTGATCCGCAAGGTGCGGGCCGACTGCGGCCTCGCTCTTCTGGAACGCGCGCAGCTCCTTCACCAGCCCATGCGCCACCTGCTCGGCGCTCAGCGACTTCTCGCCGAAGGCGGTGAATACCTCGGTGACGTGCTCGTAGGCCAGCGTTGCCAGCAGCGCGTTGCCCGGGCCCTCGTTCTGGCGCACGGAGCCGAAGCGCAGCTGTTCGGCGGACCAGCCCATCGCGCCGCCCAGCGTGTCGAGCTCACGCGTCGGCACATGGCGCGGCAGGCCGGGCGCCAGGCACTCGGCGTAGTTCGACTGGTGCGCGCCGCGCGTCATCAGGTCGAAGGGCTGCAGCGCGCCAGAAGCCGGCACGATGGTCGCTTCGACATCGCCACCACCGGCCGGATAGAAGCCGCAGCGGCGCAGCGTCAGCTGCAGGTCCGCGCCCAGGCGGCGCACCAGCGGCGTGAAGGCGCGCTCCAGGAAGTGGAACGGCGGCGCCATCGGGTTGTGCGTGCCGCCGCTCAGGTGCACGCGGCTCGTCGCACCAGCAAGCAGCAGCGGTGGCAGCACGGTCTGCAGCACCAGCATGCAGCTGCCGGCACCCGAGATCGCGAAGCGGTAGTCGCCCGCGCGCACCGGGCCGGGCTGGAAGCGCAGCGACTGCGAACCCAGTTCCGCGCCATCGACCTGTGCGCCGCTGATTTCTGCAGCCGCATTCACACACGCGAGATGCTGGCGCATCAGGCCCGGCTTGGCGCGGCCCGCGCGGATCTTCTCGATGGCCAGCGGCTGGCCCGTGACCACCGATAGTGCGAGGCTGGTGCGCAGGATCTGGCCGCCGCCCTCGCCCTGCGAGCCGTCGAGCTCAATCATGCGCAGCCTCCGACTTTTCTTTCTCGAAGCGCAGCACCGTCTCGTGCAGGAAGGCATCGAGGCCGGCCTCTTCGGCCTGCGGCAGTGGCGTCACCGGCTCGGCCGCATTGGCCGCCAGCTCGAACTCGATGAACGCGTGGATGCCGGGCCAGCGCGGGCTGGTCGCGGCTTCGCCGGCGCGCATCTTCACTTCGAGCAGCGCGTTGATCTCGTCGATCAGTGCCGCGTCACGCGACGGGTCGAGCGTTCGCTGCGCCAGGTCGGCAAAACGCATCGGCGGCACGCCAGGATGCGAGCGGATCCAGCGCGCGGCCAGCAGCGGGCGCAGCACGTAGAGGTATTTCTTGTAGCGCACCTCGTCGGCCTGAAGATGCTCGCGAAAGTTCTTCTTCGCCATCGAGCTGTAGTGGTGCCAGCCGCGCGCGTTGGAAAACACCGCCTCCGACAGCGCGCGGAAACGCGGCATCGCCACCACGTCGTCGCGGTACACGATGGGCGAGCGCAGCCATTCGAGCAGCGTCGGGTTCGACTCGCGCATCAGGCCTAGCGCCTTGCGCAGGTCCCAGCCGTTGATGTCGAGGTCGCCGCTGATCGGCACCTCGATCACGTCGCGGCGCGGCGTCACCGTGAGGTACCACGGCAGGCGGTTGACGTAGATGAAGCGCACGTCGTAGTCGCTGTCGGGTGAGGCAAAGCCCCAGCCGCGGCTGCCGGATTCGCAGGCGAAGAGCACGGTCACGTCATGCTTCGCTTCGATGTCGCGCAGGGCCTCCATGATCTGCGCGCGCATAGCGGGCTCGATCGGATGGGCGGAACGCAGGAATTCTTCTTCGGTGCTCATGACAATCTTCTTTTCTTTCTCTTCAATCAGTCTCGGGTGACGGTCACGTGGCCGGCACTGTCGAGTTCGTAGACGTCCAGGTCGTTGGCCAGGAACGCGTGACCACGGTAGTGCGCCTGCGTCTCGGCCATCAGCGCGGCCATGCCCTCTTCGTTCTGGTGGCGCGCGCTGAAATGCGTGAGGATCAGGTTCGGCACTTCGACGGTTTGCGCAAACTCGGCCAGCAGGCGCGCGGAGCTGTGCATCGGCCCGGGGCCGACCTTGTCGAGCGCGTCCTGCGTGAAGGTGGCTTCGTGCACCAGCAGCTGCGCGCCCATGCAGGCATCGCGCAGCAGTGCGGGCTCGGCGTTGTCACCGCCCAGCACCGCGGTGGCCATGTCGACCTGCGTGTCCGCGTAGTCGGCACTGCGCAGCATCTCACCGTTGAAGGGCACGTCTTCGCCGGTCTGCAGCGCACGCCATGCGGGGCCGGGCGGCAAGCCGATGGCACGCAACGCATCGGCCTTCAGCCTCGAACGGCGAGTCTCGACCTGCACGCGATAGGCGTGGCTGGGCACCCGGTGCAACAGCACATGGCGCTCGATGCGCACGCCGGGCGCTTCGTACACCAGCGGCTGGTCTTCGAGATTCACATGCTCGATCTCGTAGGGCAGATGCAGGTCGGTCAGCGCACGCGTGGCCTGAAACCACTCCCACACCGGCAGCGGTGCGATCAGCTTCAGCGGCTTCGTGCGCTTGCCCATGCCCGCGCTCGCGAGCAGGCCCGGCAGGCCGTAGCAATGGTCACCGTGCACATGCGTGATGCAGACGGCGATCAGGTCGTTCAAGGACAGCGGCGTTTGCAGCACGCGATGCTGCGTGCCCTCGCCGCAGTCGATCAGGAACCAGTCGGCGTTGAGCACCGTCTGCACCGCGAGTCCGGAGACGTTGCGGTGGCGCGTGGGGGTGCCTGAGGAGGTCCCCAGGAAAGTCAGTTTCATCATCACGTCGATCGCTCCCTGTACATCAGTGCGCTTCTCGCGGCGTCTGCAGCGACCCGCTCCCAACCAAAGTATCGGCGTCCGCCTTCCGGACGAGCCGCCATGAACGCATGGAGCCTTTCAAGGTTCGCCTCGCCGCCCCAACGCCCTATTGTCTGTATCGCCACGACGCGCAGGCTCCACCATTTGCTTTGCAGTGCCGCCTCGACTTCCGTCTTGGCTTGCGCGTTCGGCTTCGTTGCGCCCAACGCACGCAGGCGATCCGTCTGCTCGCGCAGAAGGTTCGCGCCCGGCCCGGTGTTCCGCAAGCACTGGCGACGCGCGCGGCGGCATGCAAGGCAACGCACCGCCCCGCTATCGATGGCGCCGTGCACCACCTCGTACCACCACTTCTGCTGCTTCGCGGTCCACACCTCTTCGGCGCCGCAATCGCGGCAGGTGAAGGGGCGCGCTACGTAGAAGGCAGGCAGCATTCCATACGTGTTGTTATGCAGCTGCAAAACGAGCCGGTCCGCCAGCTCCCTTCCAGGCGAGTATTCGTCGTCGGCGCGCAGCGGCCGGACATCCTGCGCGCGCAGGCGTGCAGCCTGTGCGACAGCGCGACTGAGGCGATGCGCCTTGATCTCGGCGCGGCGTTGTTTGTTGCTCTTCATTTTTCTTCAAACCTTCGTAATGCGACGCTACGAAGGCGGGCCCGCTTCTCGCGGGCCCTTTCCCTTCCTACAGCATCGCGTTCAACCTTTCACGCACACAACCTGCTTGAGCGTGTAAACCACCTCCACCAGGTCTTTCTGCGCATCCATCACCGCGTCGATGTCCTTGTAGGCCATCGGGATCTCGTCGATCACGTCAGCGTCTTTTCGGCATTCGACGCCTTCGGTCGCGGCAATCTGATCGGCCACGGTGTAGAGCTTCTTCGCCTTGGTACGGCTCATCTTTCGACCAGCGCCGTGGCTGCAGCTCATGAAGCTCTCGGGGTTGCCCTTTCCGCGCACGATGAAGCTCTTGGCGCCCATGCTGCCGGGGATGATCCCCAGCTCGCCGGCCTTTGCACTCACCGCGCCCTTGCGGGTGATGAGCACGCCTTCACCGAAGTGCGTTTCGCGGCTCACGTAGTTGTGGTGGCAGTTCACCGCTTCCACGTGCGCCTCGAAAGGCTTGGTGATGACCTTGCGCACGGCCGCGACCACGCGCTGCATCATCACTTCGCGATTCGCACGCGCGAACTTCTGGGCCCAACCCACCGCACGCACGTAGTCGCCGAAGTACTGGGCGCCTTCCTCGAAGTACGCCAGGTCCTGATCGGGCAGGTTGCGCTGGTGCAGCTCGGCATCTTTCTTCGCAAGCTCGATGAAGTGCGTACCGATGGCGTTACCCACGCCGCGCGAACCCGAGTGCAGCATGAACCACACGGAGCCCGCTTCGTCCAGGCACACCTCGATGAAGTGGTTGCCCGTACCCAGCGTTCCCAGGTGCTTGTGGTTGTTGGTGTTCTTCAGGCGCGGGTAGTCTTCGCAGATCGCGTCGAACTCGTCCTTCAGCGCACCCCACGCCACGTCGGTTTCGTTCGGCGGGGTCTCCCACGAACCTTTATCGCGGCCCATGCGCTTGGGGTTCGAGCCGTGCGGCACGGCCTTCTCGATCGCGCCGCGCAGCGGGCCCAGGTTATCGGGCAGGTCATTGGCATGCAGCGTGGTCTTGCACGCCATCATTCCGCAACCGATGTCCACGCCCACCGCGGCCGGGATGATGGCCTTGAAGGTCGGGATCACCGAACCCACGGTCGCACCGATGCCGTAATGCACATCGGGCATGGCCGCGATGTGCTTGAACACGATGGGCAGGCGCGCGGCGTTCTCGAGCTGCTTCTGCGCTTCGGGCTCCACGGGCACGCCGCGGGTCCACATCTTCACGGGCACGCCGTTTTCGACTTCGTGGAGGTTGTAGTTCACTTGTTCGTTTTTCATCATTTCACTCATTGTTTCGTGAAGGCTTGGCCTTCGGTCAGATCATCGACTGCTTGTGCAGCGCGATCGAAAGACGTTCGTAGTCCTGCAGCGGGAAGTCGTGCTCGACCCACATCTCGCGGTATCGCTTCGGTCCCACCTCCACGTGAATGCGCTGCAGGATCGCATGGATGTTGCGGACGAGTTCGACACGCCGGATCTCGCCTCGTGCCACCACCTCGTGGTCGTCCACCGCAACGATTCCCCAGCTGGCCCAGTCACGGTACTGGCGCAGTTCGTACTGCAGCGCATCCTTGTCGCCCGTAACCACCACGATCACTTCACCCGGCTCGTCCATGAACACAGCCTCGGCGTGCGTGGCACCCTTCTGCAGGGCAAGGCCCATGCGTGCGAGGTCACCAAGCGAATCGTGCAGATAGGACACCGCGAAGTCCAACCGCTGCGGATCGGCGCGGAAGTTCATCTCGGCCCAGCCTGCGTCGTGCAGGTCATAGCCGATCAGGTCCTGGTTTCGCATTTCTTCTTCGATCATTTTCTTTCTCGCTTCACTCCACTGGTGGACACGGCGGGATTCGAACCCGCATCAATACGGCGACCATGGTTCTTGAGTCCGATGGCCCAGTCGACGATTGGAAACGCGCGCCAGTGACAGACCCGTCATCGGAGCCAGCACCTGCATCCTCAACCTTGCTCGTCAACCGACTTTCCCGCCGTACCTGGTCTTACCCAGGCTGCCGGCAATATCAACATTTTTGGCAGTGGCGCTCCCTTCTGTGCCTGCGTGCCCGTATCTCTCTCTGCCTATCGCTCAGGAACCGTTCGGCCGAAGCGTCACCAGTCCGTTGAGCACTTGGTCCAGACCGCCGATCACGGAGATCTTGTCAATCCGCTCGGCCACCCGTTCCAGCGTTTCGAGTTCCTTCATCCGCAACGCGACCGGGTTGCCCTCCATCACCTTGGCCGTGTTCAGCAGCGAGCGCGTGGCCGCAGTTTCCTCACGGCGACGGATCACGTTGGCCTGGGCCGACTTCTCGGCCTCCACCACCTGGGCGAGGATGGTCTTCATCTCGCCGGGCAGGATGATGTCCTTCACGCCCACGCTCTCCAGTGCAATGCCGGTACCTTCCAGCCGCTCACGCACCTGCGCCAGCACTGTCTGGTCGATGGCCGCCTTGTTCTCCAGCAGTGCATCGAGCGTCTGTTCGCCGACGGCTGCACGCAGCCCGAACTGCAGTTCGCGATACACATGCTCGGCGGGTTTCGGCATCTGCGCCATTGCCTGCCGCACATCGGTGAAGCGCCACACCGCCGACATGTTCAGTCGCAGACCCACCTTGTCGCGGGTCAGGATTTCCTGGCCGCTCACTTCGGCGATCTGCGCACGCAGGTCCACACAGGACACGGTCACCTGACGGTTGAAGCGCCAGAAACCGTGGTTACCCGGCGGCAGCAGCTCCTGCATCTGGCCCTGCAGCGTCAACACACCGACATGGAACTCGGGCACCTGGACCAGCAGCACACCGTCGAGGCCAGCCACCGCACGCGGACGCAGGGCCACGCTCTGCAGCTTCGAAACCAGCTCGGCCGGCAGGCGTGCATCGTCGGCAACGTCGATCACGTCGACGCGCTGCTCACGCAGACCGCGCCAGTACAGCTTGCGCGTGGCAGGCGGCAGGATCTGCACCAGCACGCCGTCTTCCAGGCGCAGGCCGACTTCGGCCTCACCAAGCGACACGTGCACGAACTCACGCTCGACCAGTTCGGGCTCGCGCGCCAGGAAGTAATCGACCAGCTCGTGCTCGAACGCCGGCTGGGCGAGCGCGAAGCGCTCCAACTCGATGCGGTCGAAACACGAAAACACCCAGTGCTTGCCCGCGCCGAGCAGTTGCTCGAAATCGCCATTGCGCAGCAGCAGCGCGCGTTCGTTCTTCTTGATCGTGATTCGGTTGAAACCCAGCATTTTTTCTACTCCCACTCGTTGTTCGGTTCGGTTATTCGTTTCGTTCAGTCACTCAATCCAGGCCCTCGAAAGGGCAGGCGGCGGGCACTGCGGTAGCCAAGGCCTGACGTGCAGCGGTCGCGCGGTTCGGTAGGTGCCTCCCGTCGTCGCATGTGCAACGCCGTCACTTCCCTCGCCGTCGATGGCTGCACGCAGTTCCTTGCCACACACGCGGTGCGCAAGCCGCCTGCGCTTGGCACGGTGTCGCGCGCCGCAAGGCATTTGCATGCCCTGCGCCATCGCTCCGGTGTGCCGGGGCGGAGGGGCTTTCGCCCCCATCAGATGGCGGTGCAAGCACCGCCGGGTTTTTCGCGGGAATCGAACCCGCAACGCCATGTGGTCAACACGGTGCTCAACCATGAGCAGAACTGGAACAAGCCCAGTTGCCAGCCAGTTCAACTGCGGCATACGGCAAACCCAAGGACAGACCTGGCTTGCTGCACCGGGCCGCTTTCATGCGGCACCTGCGAGCGGTTGAACTGCATCCTGACGGGTGATCTATTGCAGCCAGCGTGCCAGCTTGGCGCTGTTGCGGGCCGGCGTTGAACAAGTCGTTGATATGAAAGGAGAAATTCTTTTCTCGGCGCCATTGCTCGCGATATCAAGCTCGATAGAATTCACATTCATTTATAAATTTAGCTAGCTTTATATCCATGAAGCCAATCGTCGTCATCAGCTTCCTCGGCACCCAACTCGACGCCGGCCAGGGCGCCGGCCGCTGGAACAAGTGGCGTCCCACTGTCTCGCTCGCCCAGCACGAAGACATGGTCGTCTCGCGCATGGAGCTGCTCTACACGCTGCGACACAAGGCGCTGGCCGAAGTGGTGAAGGCCGACATCGCCACCGTGTCCCCCGAGACCACCGTCAACCTCGTGCCGCTCGACCTCGCGGACCCGTGGGATTTCGGCGAGGTCTACACGCGCCTCTACGACTGGGCGCGCGCCTACAGCTTCGACACCGAGCGCGAGCAGTACTGGACGCACATCACCACCGGCACGCACGTCGCGCAGATCTGCATGTTCCTGTTGTCGGAATCGCGCGTGGTGCCCGGCGTGCTGGCGCAGACCTCGCCGCCCAGGAAGCAGCGCGAAGGCGAGGCCGGCAAGTGCACGCTGATCGACCTCGACCTGTCGCGCTACGACGTGATCGCGCGGCGCTTCGATGCGGAGCAGCGCGATGCGGTCGCGTTCCTGAAGAGTGGCATCGCCACGCGCAACGCGCGCTTCAATGCGCTGATCGACGAAATCGAACGCGTGGCCGTGCGATCGCGCGCGCCGATCCTGCTGATCGGGCCGACGGGCGCGGGCAAGTCGTTCCTGGCGCGGCGCATGTTCGAGTTGAAGCAGGCACGGCACCAGATGACGGGGCCATTCGTGGAAGTGAACTGCGCGACGCTGCGCGGGGACGGGGCGGCGTCCACGCTGTTCGGGCACAAGAAGGGCTCTTTCACCGGAGCGGCAAGTGATCGTGCGGGCCTTCTGCGCACGGCGCATCAAGGCGCCCTCTTCCTCGATGAGATCGGCGAACTCGGGCTCGACGAGCAGGCGATGCTGCTGAAGGCGATCGAAGAGAAGCGTTTCTTCCCCGTGGGCGCCGACAAGGAAGTGGAGAGCGACTTCCAGCTGATTGCCGGCACCAACCGCGACCTGCGCAGCGACGTGGCCGAAGGCCGGTTCCGCGAAGACCTGTTCGCACGGATCAACCTCTGGACGTATGACCTGCCGGGCCTCGCGCAGCGCCCCGAGGACATCGAGCCCAACGTCGATCACCTGCTGGCCATTCACGCAACGGAGAACCATCGCGTGGTGCGCTTCAACGCCGAGGCACGCGCGGCCTACCTGCGTTTTGCGCAGAGCGGCGAAGCGATCTGGAGTGGCAACTTCCGAGATCTGTCGGCGAGCGTGACGCGGCTGGCGACGCTAGCCGATGGCGGGCGGATTCCGGTGGCGCTGGTAGAGGCAGAGATCGCGCGGCTGCGGTGGCTGTGGAAGCACCAGGGGCCGTCGGCGGCTGCGAGCGGCGACGTCGATCTTGATGCGTTGCTCGGCGAAGAGCGCGCAGCAGCGCTCGACCTGTTCGACCGCCTGCAGCTCGAAGCGGTGGTGCGCGTCTGCCGGCAATCGCGCAGCCTGTCCGATGCGGGTCGCCAGCTCTTCCAGGCCTCGCGCGCGCAGCGCAGCGTGGTGAACGATGCGGACAGGCTGCGCAAGTACCTCGTCAAGCACGGGCTCGACTGGGGCCAGATCGCCAACGCCTGAGCTATCCTCCGCCGCGATGGCCATCTCCGCATTCGCCGTGAAAGTCCCCGCTGCCGAGGCTCTTGTCGGGGACCTGCGCTGCCGCTACGACGCGACTGTGGCACTCGGAGTGCCGGCGCACATCACGGTGCTTGTTCCCTTCATGGCCCCTGCACTGATCACGCCCGAAGTGCTGGAGCGTGCGCAGCAGGTTCTGAACAAGACGCCGTCGTTTGACTTTTCCCTGGCCAGGGTCGGGCGCTTCCCCGAAACCGCCTACCTCGCACCGGAGCCGGCCGCGCCCTTCATCGAAATGACGATGGCGCTCGTGGAAGCCTTCCCCGATTTCCCTCCGTACGGCGGCGAACACCAAGGCGTCATTCCGCATCTGACGGTGGCGCACGGCAACTCGCTCGACGCGGATGCTGCAGCGGCCGAACTGCAGATTCGCCTCCTCGCGTCTGGCACCGTGCATGCAGCGTGCACCGAAGTCACGCTGATCGAAAACTCGTCCGGACGCTGGCAAGACTTGCATGTCTTCCAGCTGCCCCAATCCTCCACCCGACTCATGCGCAACGTCCTCTTCATCTGCAGCCGCAACCAGTGGCGCAGCCCGACCGCGGAACAACTCTGGCGCCGGCACCCGCTGATTTCCGCACGCTCCGCCGGCACGAGCCCGAATGCGCGACACAAGGTGTCCGTCGACGACATCGAATGGGCCGACGTCATCCTAGTGATGGAAGAAAAACACAAGTCACGGCTGATGGCCGAGTTCACGCGGATGCTGGAAGGCAAGCCGATCCACGTGCTCGACATTCCGGATGAATACAAATACATGGACCCCGAGTTGGTCGAAGAGCTTCAACGCTCGATTCCATCGATCCTCGGAATCGAGTGACTCGCAAAGAGGAATGAACCCGTCGTGACCGATATCCTGTCCCGCCTTCAAACGCTCAAGCGGCTCGACCTGGACTGCAGTTGCTTCGCGGCAAAAGCGCACTGGTACGACCTGAATCCGCCGCTTTCCGAAGAAGAGGTCGCGCAGGTGGAGGCAAAGCACCAGTGCAGGTTTCCCGATGAGTACCGCAGGTTCATCACCGAGATCGGGAATGGCGGCGCAGGCCCGGCGTATGGCGTGTTTCCTCTCGGCATGCAGGACCAGAGTCACGACCTCTCCAGTTGGGACGACGGCTACAAGCTCGCCGGAGACTTGTCGAAACCGTTCCCCTTGCGCAGCGCATGGAACCTCCCTGATGACTTCTGGAGCCAACAACCCGACCCGCCAGAAGACATGCCCGTCGACGAACAAGACCGGTTGCATGAAGCCTGGGACAAACGGCTTGAAAGCGACTACTACGCAACAAGCATCACTGACGGGGCCATCCCCATCTGCCATGAAGGATGCGCCTTGCGCAATTGGCTGGTCGTCAGCGGCCCGCTGGCAGGCACCGTCTGGCGCGACCTGCGCGCGGATTACGGCGGCATCGAGCCCTTCCTGAACAAGGATGGAACCCCTATGGGTTTCAACGACTGGTACTTGCACTGGGTCGAGCAGAACATCCAGCAAGTCTCCGAGTCGCAAGCACAGACCCGCTTCTCCGAGGCCTTCTCTCTCAGGCTGTCGAAGCTCTCGAACCCAAAGGCCGCGGCGTTTGCGATCTTCTGCGCCCAAGCCCTTTATCCCAACCTCGAGGCTTACGCCTCGGCCATCGGCTTCGGCAAAGAGTTCGCGCTACAGGATCGGTTGGATGAGGTGCTGTGGGCACAACTGCTGCTGCAGCATTTCGAGTTGCCGGTTGAATGCGACGAAATGGTGGACGGCATGCTCGGCGTGCAGCACGACCTGGCACGGCACCTGTCGTCGACAAAAACCCCCAGCCCTGACAACGCCGGCATGAAGGCCGCGATTTTTTCGTACATTGCCGCATGCGCGTTCTGGTTCGACAAAGGCAGCCCACAGCAGCTGCTGGCCGCCACGCAGGGCGCGGTCACCGGCGATCCCATGCTCAACGTGGCGGAATCCGAACTCCGTTGGGCGTTCGACCAGCTCGAGAGCGAACCGTCGGAATGGGCACCTGCAGGCACCGTCGAAAGCCTCAGAAATCGCGCAAAGGCCTGCAAGATATTCCTGTCGCCGGATGCGTCCGAGCCCGATGCTCCATCGGCAATCGCATCGGCAAAACATCCGTGGTGGAAGCGCTGGCTCTCCGCTACCTCGAATTAAGGAGGCATGCAGCACATCTGCAGCCAGGAAAGACTCCAACCCCCATGTCAGAAATCTACATAAGCACAGACGTCGAATCCGACGGCCCCATCCCCGGCCCGAACTCGATGCTCAGCTTCGGCTCGGCCGCCTACACGGCCGACAAGCAACTCGTCTCCACCTTCAGCGCCAACCTGCACACCCTGCCCGGCGCCGAGGCCGACGCCAAGACCGCCGCCTGGTGGAAGACTCAGCCCGAGGCCTGGGCCGCCTGCCGCACCGATCTGCAGGACCCGGCCCACGCAATGAAGAACTACGTGAGCTGGCTCAAGAGCCTGCCCGCGCGGCCGGTGTTCGTCGCCTACCCGGCGGGCTTCGACTTTCTTTTCGTCTACTGGTACCTGATGCGCTTCGCGGGCGAGAGCCCGTTCAGCCACTCGGCGCTCGACGTCAAGTCGTTTGCCATGGCGATGCTCAAGCTCGACTACCGCGACAGCACCAAGCGCGCCATGCCGCGCCGCTGGTTCGACAAGCTGCCGCACACGCACGTCGCGCTGGACGACGCCATCGAGCAAGGCGCCCTCTTCTGCAACATGCTCGCGGAGAACCGCGCGGCCACCGCAGGCTGCAAGCAGACATGACGAACAGCGCTGTCCGCCGGTGGTGCAAGAAGCTTGCGCTGTGCACGCTGCCGCTCATGCTGGCGGGCTGCATGCAGTCGATGTTCTATTACCCCGACAGCGTGGCCTATGAAACGCCCGACGTTCTGGGCCTGCGCTACGAGAGTGTGCAGTTCACCAGCGCAGACGGCACGCGCCTGAGCGGCTGGTTCCTGCCCGCGGAGAACCGCCGAAACCCGAAGGAAGCCAAGGGCACGGTGGTGCACTTCCATGGCAACGCGCAGAACATGAGCACGCACTGGCGCTTCGCGGCCTGGCTGCCGAAGCAGGACTACAACGTGTTCGTGTTCGACTATCGCGGCTACGGCCAGTCTGAAGGCAAGCCGGAGCCCAAAGGCGTGTTCGAGGACTCCAACGCCGCGCTGAACTACGTGCGCTCGCGCAACGATGTCGACGCGCAGCGGCTGTTCGTCTTCGGGCAGAGCCTGGGCGGCACCAATGCCATTGCGGTGGTGGGCGCTGGCAACCGGGCTGGCGTGAGAGCGGCCGCCATCGAGTCGACCTTCTATTCCTACTCGTCGATTGCCAACGACAAGCTGTGGGGTGCGGGCATGCTGGTGAGCGACGAGTACGCGGCGTCGAAGTACGTGGCGGCCGTGTCGCCCATTCCGCTGCTGCTGATCCACGGCACGGCCGACCAGGTGATTCCGCCCACGCATTCGAGGCGCCTGCTGGCCGATGCGCGCGAGCCCAAGCGGCTGATCGAAGTGCCAGGCGCCAGCCACCTCGAGCCGATGACGGCCCTGCGGTACGGCGCCGCCTACCGCAAGGCGCTGACCGCGTTCTTCGAATCCGCGCAGCATCCGCTGCAGCAATGACGACAGCCATGAAGCATTTCGACGAAGCCGCCACCCGCGCACCGCTGAGCTTCGAGCGGCTGGTGCCCGCGCTGCGCGCGGCCTTCACGGCCGGAGCCCAGGTGCCGCCGCGCCACGTGCATGGCATCGAGACTGCGGGAAGCGACGGCAGCAGCAGAGGCACCGTGCTCATCATGCCGGCGTGGAGCGACGCGGGCTTCCTCGGCATCAAGACCATCAACATCTTTCCCGGCAACAGCGCACGCGGCCTGCCCGGGCTGCATGCGACCTATGTGCTGTACGACGCGCACACCGGCGTGCCGCTGGCGATGATGGACGGCAACGAGATCACCGCGCGCCGCACGGCCGCGGCGTCGGCGCTGGGCGCGTCGTTCCTGGCGCGGCAGGACGCGCATCGGCTGCTGGTGCTGGGCACCGGTCGCATCGCTCGCATGCTGCCGGCCGCACACGCGAGCGTGCGGCCCATCGACGAACTGTGGGTGTGGAACCACCGGGCCGAAGGCGCCGAAGCTCTGGCCGCGCAGTGGCGCGCCGAGGGCTGGAACGCGCGGGCGGTCACCGACCTGGAAGCGGCCGTGCGCCGGGCCGACATTGTGAGCTGCGCCACGCTGGCCACCGCGCCGCTGGTGCGCGGCGAATGGCTGGCGCCGGGTTCGCACCTGGACCTGATCGGCAGCTTCACACCCGCGATGCGCGAGGCCGACGTGCAGTGCTTTGCAGGCGCGCAAACCTTCGTGGACACAGAAGAGGCGCTGCAGAAATCTGGCGATCTGCTCGACGCGATGGCTGCCGGCGCGCTGCGTGCGGAAGAGGTCCGGGGCACGCTGGCCACGCTGTGCCGCGCGGAGCATCCGGGCCGCTCGGTCGCCGGAGAACGCACCGTGTTCAAGGCCGTCGGCAGTGCCCTGGAAGACCTGACCGCCGCCACTCTCGTGTGGCAATCGAGAGACACGAGCTAAGCCTTATGGCCTAGTTTTTGGCCGCCCAAGCCCCTTGAGGGCGGGTTTTTCCTACATCTAGATACGTCGTGTGGCCAATAGCGCACACGCCGCATCGCGGATATCGTGCTCCTCACACCATCGACTGGGGGGACCACGTCATGCTCAGCACCGACCACAAAGCCAACATCCTCCGCAAGGCCGGATACGCCGTGCCAGCCAAGCCGGGAAGTGCCGACAGCATCTACCAGACGGCCCAGTGCTGGGAAAAAGCGATCGACACGCTCTACGTGTCGTACTCCGCCAGCCGGGCCGCCAAGAGCCTGCGGGATGCAGAGGAAGCGCGCATGCTGGCCTTGCTGCAATTGCGCTCGACCAAGGCCTACGCCTGAGCGTTCACGCTGCCTGCTGGCGGTCCCGCAGGTAGGCAAGGATCAACCTGACAAGTTCGCTTCTGAGCGCGGGCAAGCCCAGGTCGCCACGATGCGCCGCCGCGTGGACGACCCCTTCGACGGCGGATGAGAGCACGCGGGCGGCCGTCTCGTCGTCACCAGCGCCACCGTTCGTGTTCGCGCTCGCTGCGATCAGCGCCCGGTAGCGTCGCTGGTATTCCGCCTCGAACTCTGCATAGCTCGACCGCGCCACGAGCGGCACCTCGTCGAGCAGAACCCGGTGCAGCGCCTCGTCGACCGAATGGGCGGCAATGACACCGTCGGCAAACCGTGTCACCCGCTGGTCGAGCGAGACGGCTTCGTTGTCATCCCCAGCGCTGGACAACGCCACGAGCACCTCGTCGAGATGACGCTGGCGGATCGCTTCGGCAATCGCCAGCTTGTTCGGGAAGTACTGGTAGAGCGAGCCAACGCTCACGCCCGCGACGGCAGCGATCTCGTTGGTCGTGAACCGCGCCCATCCGCGGCGCGCCAGAACGCGAGTTGCGGCTTCGACGATCACGTCCACCGTGACGCGCGAACGCTGCTGGCGCGGCGCTTTGCGCATGGTCCTGCGCGGCGGGGGAATGCGAGTACCCAAGTTCGAGGCTCCACTCAAGAATAGGACCGCACGCTGGCGGCCATCCTATGAAACGCGAGGCGTGCATTTCATGGTTCAAGGGGAGATTGTGATGAGTACGCAGACGCTTCTGACTTCGCTGTTCCAGTACAAGGCCTGGGCTGACGAGGGGCTGCTCGCCGGTCTGGCCGACCTGGCCAGGCAAGGCCCACCCGACGAATACCGCATGGCGCTTCGCGTCTTCAACCACGCCTGCATCGTCGACCGCATCTTCGTCGCGAATGTCCAGCGCATGACGCACGCCTACACCGCGACGGGTGCGCAAGAGCCACCACTGCTGGAGGCACTGGCCAAGGCGGTGAGGGAAACCGATCGCTGGTACATCGACTACGTCGCACGCCTGAACCCTCAGGAGTTCGAGGAAAGCATCGAGTTCACGTTCACCGACGGAAACCCGGGGCGGATGTCGCGCGAGGAGATGCTGGCCCACGTGGCGACTCATGCGGGCTATCACCGGGGCGAAGTCGGCCGCATCCTGACCCAGCTCACGGGCTCGTCGCCGCCCGACACATTCACCGGCTATCTGCATCAGGCCGAGCCCGCGCGCCGCGCGCGGAACAGTGCGTAGCGGCGGCGCTTTCGGAACTTGCTTACTTGCCCTGTGCCGACTGCAGCACGGGGTTCTGCATGGTCGAGATGACCCGGCTGTTGACGCGCGAGCCGCCGGTCACGTTCTGGTCGGGCGCCGCGGCGGTGGCCATGGCTTCCTGGTAGACCTGAGCCGGGTCACGGCTGGACGTGAACGGATCGGCGCCGCGCGAGCCGCGCGTCACGTTCTGATTGGGCGCGCTGGCAGTTTCGACGGCCTGCTTGTACACAGCTTCAGGATCGGCCACGGACTTGAACGGATCGGCGCCGCGCGAGCCGCGCGTGACGTTCTGGTCCGGTGCATGGGCGGCGGCAATGGCTTCGGCTTCGACGGCTTCGCGGGTGCGCTGCTGGGCGTTGGCGGAAGCGACTGCAAGCACGGTGAGCGCAGCAGCGAGGGCGAGTTGGGTGGTCTTCATGATTCGGCCTTTTCTGTGAGTTGTCTGCCTGTCCGGATGAGGTCGGCCCGGAGATGCGGGAAAACCCTGAGCGAGACTATTCAGGCGAAAAGGCAGGTCAATGACGACCCTGTGGCGTGGCACAGCTCTTTGGCGTGCCCTGCAATCTTTGCGAACTTCTGTTAACCGCGTCGGCGCCTTCCCTCAACCAGACGCGCGCGTAATGGCGCGCGGCGTGCGCACGACGCTCATCTGAGGCCGGCGCCCGGTCGACGCTCAGTCGTCCTTCACGATCCGCCAAGTCTTGCCTTCGTCTGCGGATCGAACAATCGCGTTGTCCGGCAAGAAAGCGAGCAGCGATCCGTCGGAGCGGTCCACCATCATCTGCCGCACCGCATAGGGACCGGTGAGACCCGGTGAACTGCCCGTGTGCGCCCAGCTCTTTCCACCGTCGCGCGTCGTCATCAAACCGAGCGGCCCCGGGAAAACGCCGGGTGCGATCGGTGAGACGGCATAGGCGGTCTTGCTGTCCTTGAAGGCAATCGTGACCACGAACCGGCTGGTGTTCAGGTCTGTCCACGTCTTGCCCACGTCCTTCGAGAGCAGCGTGGACTTCGTCATGAGCACGGTCTGCGACACCAGCGTGCCGTCGGGCAATGCGTTCACGTCGAGCGTCGATTGACCGTTGCTGACTCGCGTAACCGTCTTGCCATCCGTCATGTGCAGATCGCCGTTGGGCATCATCACGCCCGCCGCGTTGGGCAGGCCGACGACCATCGTCCGCTTCCACGGGACGTTGATCGATTGCGTATCCGGAAACTCGCCGAGCTTGCGCCACTTGCCGGCGTCAAGGTCTTCGGACACATAGGCTGACCAGAGACGGTCGCTGCGAGAGAAGACGACCACGCTGCCGTCGCTCATCGGCTGGGCCAGCTGAATGAGGCCGTCGTCCGGCGGAGCAAACTGCTTCCAGCTCAAGCCCTCGTCCGTGGAAAGACGCAGCAGCCCCTCTTCGCCGGCAGCAAGCAAGCCGCCACGGAAGGGGCGCACCGAAAGCACTTCGCGCCAGGTACCGACGTCGAGTTCCTTCCAGCGGGTCGTGCCCGCCTTGCGCCACAGCACCTTGCCCAGCTTGCTACCGGCCATGAATTCGCCGTCTGCGGTTTGGACAAGACCGTTCCACAGCGACGCTCTGCGCTTGGACTCGGACGTCAGCGCGGCGCGGCGCTCGAGGTCCGCCGTAGGAGTGAAGCCGTGCGTAGGACGGCCCCGCGTCTGGCTGGCCAGCGCCGGATAGAGCGTTTCGAAGGACTTCTGCAGTTCCTCTTCGGGCGGCACATAGGCGATGAAGAAGCGGGTGCCCATGCGAGGCTGGATGAGCAGCGTTCCGAGCAGCGTGACTTCACCTTTCACCACATCAAAGCTGCCGAACTTCGCATCGATCGGAAAGGTGTAGACCATGTTGCCCTGGCCGCCCATGGCGTTCTTGATCACGTACCGGCCCGGGTTCACCATGCCGCTGAACACGGCGGTGGTGTAGGTGGCCTGCCGGGTCCGCACGAGGGTGACGAGATCGCGCCCGGTCTGCTTTTCGCCAGGCGCCAGCACGCGCTCCAGATGAAGCGACGAAAGGCTTTCAGCGGGGTCGTTTTCGCCGGGGCTATTGGTAATGAGCTTGAGGACTACCGCGCCTTCCTGCCCAGTCAATGTCTGCTGGGAGGCAATGGGTGCGGTGGTGCAAGCGACAAGGACGGCGCATGCGGCAAGAAAGGAAAGGTATCGCAGGACGCGTTGGATGAGCGGGGCACTCGGTCTCACGGAAGACTCCTCGTTTTCATTTTTCGGAAGGATGGACAGCGAAGCAATGTTGCGCGAACGACGACGGCGCCCTCTGCGGGCCGCAGCCGAAGGGGCGCTCTTTGAAGGAGCATGGGTTGGGGGTTGTGCATGCGGCAATGCCGACGCAAAAGAAAGAGGGCAGTTGCCGCACGCGCAGCCAACCGGCTGGCCGCTGCACGCGCAGCCGGCGCATCTCCTCCCATGTTTTCCCCTCGTTGTTCTTGCTTGTCGGGCGCGGCCTCTGTGCTCGCGCCCGCCGCGAAGATACATTCCGCAACGTCCAAAAGCAAGTTCGCGGAAGCCCCGATCGCGGCAAACCACAAGCCGCCGTTGATCCAGGCTCTGCAAGGCGGAATCACAGCCGGCTGCTACCCGCTGCGCACTCCCTCTTCGAATAATGCGGCGACGGCCAGCGCCCCGGCGCCAAGCCGCATTCCAACCTCATTCGAAGGAGACAAGAGATGGCTCGCAAGATCCTGATGCTCTGCGGCGACTACGCCGAAGACTACGAAACCATGGTGCCCTTCCAGACCCTGCTCGCCGTGGGCCACACGGTGCATGCCGTGGCGCCGGACAAGAAGGCCGGCGACTGGATTCACACCGCCATCCACGACTTCGAAGGGGCGCAGACCTACAGCGAAAAGCCGGGCCACCGCTTCACGCTGAACGCCAACTTCGCCGACGTTCGCCCCGAGGCCTACGACGCGCTCGTCATTCCCGGCGGCCGCGCGCCCGAATACCTGCGCATGCACAGCCGCGTGGTGGAGATCGCGCGGCATTTCCTGGCCACCAACAAGCCGCTGGCGGCGGTGTGCCACGGCGCGCAATTGCTCGCGGCCACAGGGCTGCTGAAGGGCCGCAAGGTGTCGGCCTACCCGGCCTGTCAGGTCGAGGTGGAACTGGCGGGCGCCGAGTACATGGGCATTCCGGTCGATCAGGCCGTGACCGATCGCAACCTGGTCACCGCGCCCGCATGGCCGGCGCACCCGGCGTGGCTCTCGCAGTTCCTGGTTGTGCTGGGCACGCGCATCGAACACTGATCGACCGGCGCCCGCTGCGCCACGGGCGGCGCTACAGTGCGTGCGTCCCCACCTCATCCCTCACAAGGAGGCCGCCCATGTGCGAAGTCTTCATCAGTGCCGACCCGCAGAGCTACGACGCGCGCACACGCTCGGTGCGGCTGCACGGCGTCGTCACCAGCATCCGCCTGGAGAACCTGTTCTGGCAGGTGCTCGAAGAAATCGCGCAGCGCGACGGCATGGTCGTGGTGCAGCTCATCGAGCGGCTTTACGACGAGCTGGTGGCTGCGCGCGGCGAAGTCGGCAACTTCGCGTCATTCCTGCGGGTGAGCGCCTTGCGCTACGAGGCGATGGTGGCGCAGGGGCGGATTCCGGCCGATACCTCGGTGGCCATTCGCTCGCTCGATGCGGAAACCGTGCTGCATGAGCTGCCGCAGGGGTGGGGAAGATCGACGCCTGCGCAGCCGCCCGACGAGACGCGCGTGCGCACGCTCCACGTGGCCGCACGGCGGCGGGCTTAGTCGCCGCCCCGGCCCGCGACTGCACACAGCAGCGCGAGGCCTATCTGCCAGAACCGTACTGGCGGATGTAGATGCGCGTTCCCGCAGCCGGGTCAAACTGTTGCCAGGCCAGGACCGCGTTCCCCAGTTCGTTCATGCCGATGTCGGGCGTCTGGGCCGCTTCATCGCTGCTTTCCTGCAGCGCCTGCGCGCCCCAAGCTCCGGCCAGCGTGTGGCGGGCTGCAGAGAGGTCGCCGGTCCCCGCGCCGTTGGCCTGGGTCCACGCTGCCAGCGCATTCGTCGCGTCATCCACGCCCAGCGCGGGCAGGCTCGTCAGCGCCTGTGAAACTGCCGGCCGGACCACGGTGTCCGCACCGAATGCCGCGCCCGGCGCCGCCGTTGCGGCCATGAGCGCGTTGTCCAGCCGCCCCCAGCTCACCACGGCCGCACCGGCCGCGTTCATGCGCAGCACAGGTGTGCTCAGCAAGGCCTGCGTCGACATGAACGGCGCGCCCACGCGTGCGGTGCCGCCCTGCCAGGCGCCTCCCGAGAACCGCTTGAACCACACGGCACTCTCCCATTGGTTGCCGCCGCCGGGCAGGTCGACCTGGCCCCAGGCCAGCAGCGCATTGCCGCCGGCATCGATTGCCAGATCGTGCGCGCCGATCGACTGCGCGGTGCCGGCGTCCGGCACGAGTTCAGCCGCCGCGGCCCAGGTGCCACCCGCATCGGCGCGATTGGTCCAGAGCGAGGCGCTGCTGCCGGTGGAGCGCTTCCACACGGCCAGCGATTCGCCCGAGCCCGCCACCACGACCGCCGGGTCGCCGTCCACGGTGCCCACAACCTCGTCGGTCTCGATCAGCGCGGCCGTGCCCCAGCCACCCGCCGGCGTGTAGCGGTTGGCATAGATACTGAAGCGGGTGGCGGGACCGATCTGCGACCACACGGCGACGGCATTGCCGTTGGCGTCGATGCCCGCGCTCGCGAAGCCGACCGTGCCGCTGCCGGTCTCCAGCAGCGCCGGCGTGCCCCAGCCGGTCGATGGGTCGACTTGCAGCGCCCACAGGTCATAGCCCGTTACCGAGCTCAACTGCGTCCACACCACGACGGCACGGCCGCTCGGCTTGTCGATGGCGACACGGACGTCGCGCACCGCACCGTTGTTGGCCTCGAGGCGCTGCGGCGTGCTCCAGCCGCCGCCGGGTTGGTAGAGGCTGCCCCACAGCCTGTCCGTCAGCGAATTGACCTCGAGTTGACGCCACACGACCAGCGCGCGCCCTTGCGCATCGACCCCCACCTTCGGCAAGCTGGCTCCGGCGGCGGACAGCGTGACCGCATCGCCCCAGCCGACCACCGGCGGTGCGGCGACGAACGCGGCCGTGACGGTGAGCGCGGCGTCCACGCGCACGGTGCAGGTGTCGGCATTGCTGCTGCACGCGCCGCCCCAACTGCCGAGCACCTGCCCCGCCGCCGGCGTGGCCGTGAGCGTGACCTGCGTGCCCGACGCGAAGTCCGCGCCGCAGCTGTCGGCGCAGTCGATGCCCGCAGGCCGCGACGCGACACGACCGGCGCCGGTGATGCTCACGTCCATCCGATGCGTCACCGCGACGGGCGGCGGAAAGCCGATGGGTGGAAGCAAGCCGCCACCGGCCCCTCCTGCGCCGCCGCCCCCGCAGGCCGTCAACAGGGCCAGGCTCCACACACAAGCCATCCATCGCCTGCAGGCGCTCTTCTTCGTCATAACTGCCATTCCTCGTTAGCTGACACCGGGGCCCGGCGCCTTCTGTGCTCGTTCAAGAGGGTCGGATCGTAGGAAGGAGGTTCGGCGCGGGCCATAGCACCATCGGGCACCTGCCCGATGGTGCTGTTTCCCGGAGTGCGGTGTTTGGCTAGGCTGGGGGTTCCAGTGCGGGTTCGCTCGCATCCCTGAACTTCCCGGCGTTGCATGACACCTTCACCCACCTCCCTCTTCTTCGTGCTTCTCGCTGCCACCGTCCTCGTGGGTGGGTGCGCATCGCATGCCGTGACCGACGACGCCATCGTCACCAACACCTCACGTGCGTTGGGCCTGCCGCCCTCTGCGTTCACCATCTCGAACCGGGCCGACAGCGGCGTGCAGACGACCTTCCTGGCCAAGACCGACGGCGGCCGCACGTACAACTGCTACGTGGAAGGGTCAGTGTCGGTGGTGGGCCGGGTGCTCAGCGACGCCATCTGCCAGGAGATGCGCCAGAGCGATGCGCCCGCGTCCGCGCGTCGTTCCAATGCCAGGCCGGCGACCGGCACCGCACCAGCACCCGCTCCTGCCTGCAACGCGCTGCTGCGCGCCGCCGGTCGTTGCAACTGAGAACTGAGGCGCGGGCTCGCGCCACACCCACCGGTGTGGACAATGGCACCCTACGAGGAGATGGCGTGGCCTGCCGGGCTCGCGCCGAGGATCACGGCACCATGAAACTCCTGCTTGTCGACGATCACCCGCTGTTCGGTGTCGGCTTTGCGCATGCGCTGACGCACGCGCGGCCCGACTTCGAGGTGGAGACCGCCCTGTCGCTAGGGCAGGGCGTGGAACGCGCCTCGCAGTGCCCGCCGGACATCGTGCTGATCGACTACCGCCTGGGCGGCGAAGACGGCCTCGAAGGGCTGCGCCTGTTCGGCGCCCGGCACCCCCTCGTGTCCCGCCTGATGATCTCGGGCGACGAAGAACCGGCACTCGCCGCGCGCGCACGTGCCGCAGGCGCGGCCGGCTTCATCGGAAAGTCGCAGTCGGTGGCGCGCATCGCCGCCGCGCTGGACGAAGTGGCGGCGGGCGGCGAGGCTTTCGATGTGCTGCAGCCGCGCGCCGGCCTGCCTGCTTCCAACCTGACGCCGCGGCAGCTCGAAGTGCTGCTGCTGGTCGCCCAAGGCCGGCAGAACAAACAGATCGCCGCCGAGCTGAACATCGCGGAACGCACGGTCAAGCTCCACATCACGGCCCTGCTCGACACCATGGACGCGCGCAACCGCACCCACCTGCTGGTGCAGGCGCGGCGCGCGGGGCTGATGCTGGATTTGCGATGAGGCCGCAGCCCTCCACTTCCGACTCTTTTTCTCCCGCGCAAACGCCGCGCGCACGCGGCTTCATCGCCTCGCGCCTGTCCTTCTCGGATCTTCAGTTCCAGCAACTGGAGCAGATGATCCGCTCCACGCCCTGGGCGTGGATCCTGGCCGCCGCCGCGGGGTTTCTGTGCTACCTCGAATACAGGGACGGCGTGGACGGCCAGCGCGTGAAGGCATGGTTCGCCGTCTACTGCGTCATCGTCGCCGCGCGCATGGGCATTTGGCTGGCTTGGGCGTTGCGGCCGGGGCTTCGCGCGAACCTGCCGGCGATGGTGCTGCCCATCATGGCCACCAACCAGCTCATGGCCTTCTCGTTCGGTGTGCTGTGCGTGCTGCTGCAAAGCGACGGGCCGGCGCAGGCCGAGGCCATTCTTCACATCACCATGGTCACGGTCTCGCTGGGCGGAGCGATCCGGCTCTCCACGATGGGCCGAGCGGCCACCGTCTATGTGGTGCTCATTCTCGGGCCGCTGGTATTGCGCGACATCTGGTTCGGCGGCAGCTATCACGTGGCCATGGCCTCGATCGTGTCGCTCATCGGCGTCTACACGTTGCTCAGCGCCAGGGAGCTGTCCTCAGCGCTTCACGAGATCCAGGCGCAGCGCCGGCGCAATGCCGAACTGGTGATTGCGCTGAGTGCCGAAAACGAGCGCAGCAGCTCGGCCCGGCGAACAGCCGAAGAGGCCGTGGCCGCGCGCATGCGCTTCTTCGCCTCGGCCAACCACGATCTTCGGCAACCGCTCAATGCGATGGCATTGCTGGCGCAGACCGTGCACACCGTCAGCACCGAGCACCGCGTGAAGGAGATGTCGGAGCAGTTGGTGGCCTGCGCCGACGGCATGACCGACGTGGTGGACGACCTGCTCGACATCACGCGCGCCGACGCCGGATCGCTCAGCCCGCAGTGGTCGACCTTTGCCATCGACGAACTGCTGGGCGACTGCTGCCGGCCGCACCAGGCGGTGGCCATCGCGAAGGGGCTGTGCTTCGAAATCTCCGCCGGCCATGTGGCCGTGCGCAGCGACCGGGCCTTGCTGGCCAGGGTGGTCACCAACCTGCTGGCGAATGCCATCCGCTACACGCGCGAGGGACAGGTGCGCATCAGCAGCCAAAAAATCGACGGCGACCGGTTGAAGCTGACCATCGAGGACACGGGCATCGGCATTTCTTCCGAGCATCTGCCGCACGTTTTCGAGGAGTTCTACCAGGTCGACAATCCGGCGCGCGACCGGCGGCTGGGCTACGGCCTGGGGCTGGCCACCGTCAAGCGGCTGAGCGAACTGCTGGACCTTCGGGTGACTGCCCGCTCGGTACAGGGGCAAGGCAGCGTGTTCGAACTTCATCTTCCCTTGGCCGATGCCGCCATGAGCGAACAGAGGGAGGATGTCGAGCGACCCGTCGCATCGTCATCGGCCACCCCATTGGCGGTGCGAATACTGGTGGTCGACGATGACCCGAGCTCGTTGCAGGCGCTTGACGGGCTGCTCGCTTCATGGGGAATGGACGTCCGGTCCGCAAGCGATGTCGGGGGCGCACTGGACGTGCTCCACGCCGGCTTCAGGCCCCACGCGCTGGTGGTGGACTTGCGACTGGGGCCGCAAGTGAGCGGCATCCAGGCCATCGAGGATCTGCGGTCAGCACTGAACGAGGCCGAACTGCCCGCGTTGATCGTCACCGGCGATGTGGGAGGCGACTATCTGGATGCGGCACGCGCGGCGGGGCTGCCGGTCATCGTGAAGCCGGTGCGGCCCTCCCAGCTCCGGGCGTTTCTGGGTCACATTCAGGCACTCGGTCGGCAAGGCGTTGCCGAGTGATGCCGCAAACAAAAGCGGCCCCGGCGCTTTCGCGGGGGCCGCATGGCGGTCAGATCGGCGCAGGCGGCCTGCGCAACCCGATCAATCCAGCGAAACGTTCGCCTTGCGGATCACGTCGGTGAACCGCTTCGTCTCGCTCGCCACGAACTCATCGAACTGCGGGCGCGTGGTCGGGAAGGGCTCGTAGCCGAAACTCTTGAACTTCTCCAGCACGTCGGGTTCGGCCAGGCCCTTTTCGATGTCGCGCTTGATCTTCTCGGTGACCGATGCGGGCAGGCCCTTGGGCACCGCGATCGCGTTCCAGCCGATGACTTCGAAGCCCTTCGGTCCGCCCGATTCGCTGACCGTCGGCACATCGGGGAAGGCTGCCACGCGTTGCGGCGCGGCAGCCGCCAGGAAGCGCAGCTTGTTCGCCCGCTGCAGCGGGCCGGCCGTGGCGCTGCTGCCCAGCGCAAAGGCCAGCTCGCCCGTTGCCACGGACGTGTAGAGCTGCGTGGTTTCCTTGTAGATCACGTGTTCCATCTGCGTGCCGGTGGCCGACTCGAAGAGCTCGGAGCCCAGGTGCACCGGGTTGCCGACCGACCACGAGCCGTAGTCGAGCTTGCCGGGGTTGGCCTTGGCGTCGGCGATCAGGTCGCCCACGGTCTTGTACTTGCTGTTGGTGGCAACGGTGAAGAAGAAATACGTCTTGAACAGCGGCAGCAGCGCGTCGAAGTCCTTTGCCGAGTCGTAGGGCAGCTTCTTGAACAGCGCGGGGTACGCGGCCAGGTGCACGTTGTCGAGCACGATGATGTCGTGGCCGTCCTTGGCGCCGCGCTTGAAGGCGTCGATGGCGATGAAGCCGTTGCCTCCCGGGCGGTTCTCGACCACCACGGGCTGACCCCAGGCGCGCGAAAGCTTGTCGGCCACCAGGCGTGCCACGCCATCGGGGCCGCCGCCCACGGGGAACGGCGTGATGATGCGCACGGGCTTGCTGGGAAAGGCCTGCTGCGCCGGTGTCGTTGCAGGCAGCAGGGCTGCGGTTGCCAGCGCAAGCGCGGCCAGGCCGGCGCTGCGGCGCGTTGTCTTCGACGTGTGGTTCTTCATCCTCTGATCCTTTTCTCTCTGTCCTCTTGGGTTAAAAAAATGCCATCGGGCCGCTATGCCTGCGGCTTCCGATGGCCTTGTCTTCTTGCTTCTCTGGTTGTCTTTGTCGTCGTGTGTTCGCGGCGCGGTCAGACGCGTTCGAGAATCACCGCAATGCCCTGGCCCACGCCGATGCACATGGTGCACAGCGCGTAGCGGCCGCCGCCCTTGTGCAGCTGGTTGACTGCGGTGGTGGCCAGGCGAGCACCGCTGGCACCCAACGGATGGCCCAGCGCGATGGCGCCGCCGTTGATGTTGACGCGGGCGTCGTCGTCCTTCAGGCCCAGCAGGCGCAGCACGGCGAGGCCCTGCGCAGCGAAGGCTTCGTTCAGTTCGATGACGTCGATCTGGTCGATGGTCAGGCCGGTGAGCGCCAGCACCTTCTGCGTGGCGGGCGCGGGGCCGATGCCCATCACGCGCGGCGCGACGCCGGCGGTGGCCATGCCGACCACGCGGGCGCGGGGGGTGAGGCCGTGCTTCGCGGCACTGGCTTCGTCGGCCAACAGCAGCGCGCAGGCGCCGTCGTTCACGCCGCTGGCATTGCCGGCGGTAACGGTGCCGTCAGGCCGCACAACGCCCTTGAGCTTGGCGAGCGATTCGAGGCTGGTCTCGCGCGGATGCTCGTCCTTGTTGACGATGATTGCGTCGCCCTTCTTCTGCGGCACGCTCACGGGCACGATCTCGGCGTCGAAGAAGCCGGACTTCTGCGAGGCCACGGCGCGCAGCTGCGAGTTCAGCGCCATCAGGTCTTGCGCCTCGCGCTCGATCTTGTAGTCGGTGGCCACGTTCTCGGCCGTCTCGGGCATCGAGTCGACGCCGTACTGTGCCTTCATGAGCTTGTTGACGAAGCGCCAGCCGATGGTGGTGTCGTACACCGCGTTGCTGCGGCTGAAGGCGCTCTCGGCCTTGGGCATGACGAAGGGCGCGCGGCTCATGCTTTCCACGCCGCCGGCAATCATCAGGCCGGCTTCGCCTGCGCGGATGGCGCGCGCTGCGGTGCCCACGGCGTCAAGGCCCGAGCCGCACAGGCGGTTGATGGTGCCGCCGCCGATTTCGAGCGGCAGGCCCGCCAGCAGCGCCGACATGCGCGCGACGTTGCGGTTGTCTTCGCCCGCCTGGTTGGCGCAGCCGTAGAGCACGTCGCTCACGGCCTGCCAGTCGACGTTCTTGTTGCGTTCCATCAGCGCCTTGAGCGGCACGGCGCCCAGGTCGTCGGTGCGCACGCTGCTGAGCGAACCGCCGTAGCGGCCGAAGGGAGTGCGAACGGCGTCGCAGATGAAGGCTTGATTGGTCATGGAAGCTGTCTCTCTTTGATTGCTTGAAAAAGGATCAGGCTGCGATCGGAAGTCCGACGAGCTTTTCGAGTTCTTCGCGGCTGAGGCCGTCGACGAGGTCGACCAGCTTCAGGCCATGCGGCGTGCATTCGAGCGTGGCGAGGTCGGAGTACACGCGCTTGACGCAGGCGATGCCGGTCAGCGGATAGGTGCATTCCTGCACCAGCTTGCTCACGCCCTGCTTGGTCAGCAAGTCCATCATGACCCACGTCTGCTTGGCGCCGATGGCGAGGTCCATTGCGCCGCCGACTGCGGGAATGGCGTCTTTCTCGCCGGTATGCCAGTTGGCGAGGTCGCCCGTGGCCGACACCTGGAACGCGCCGAGCACGCAGATGTCGAGATGGCCGCCGCGCATCATCGCGAAGCTGTCGGAGTGGTGAAAGAACGAGCCGCCCGGCAGCAGCGTGACGGGTTGCTTGCCGGCGTTGATGAGGTCGTAGTCTTCTTCGCCGGCTTCGGGCGCGGGGCCCATGCCGAGGATGCCGTTCTCGCTCTGCAGGATGACCTCGCGGCCCTTGGGCAGGTGATTGGCCACCAGCGTGGGCTGGCCGATGCCGAGGTTGACGACGGCGCCGTCGAAGATGTCTTGCGCCACGCGGGCGGCGAGCTGGTCCTTGGTGCGACGTGTGTACGTGGTGGTCATGGTCATGCTGCCTTCTTGAAACCGCCGGCTTGCGTCGCCACGCGTTCGATGCGCACCACCTGGTGCACGAAGATGCCCGGGGTGACGATGGTCTCGGGGTCGAGGGTGCCGAGTTCGGCGATGTCGTGCACGGTGGCGATGGTCTTCTTCGATGCCATGGCCATCACCGGGCCGAAGTTGCGTGCAGCCTTGCGGTAGACCAGGTTGCCCCAGCGGTCGCCGCGCTCGGCCTTGATGAGCGCCACGTCGCCGTGGATGGGGTACTCGAGCACGTACTGCTTGCCGTCGATCTCGCGGGTCTCGCGGTTGCCCGCGAGCTGCGTGCCGTAGCCGGTCGGGCAGAAGAAGGCGCCGATGCCGGCGCCCGCGGCGCGGATGCGCTCGGCGAGGTTGCCCTGGGGCACGAGCTCGAGCTCGAGCTTGCCGCTGCGGTAGAGCCCGTCGAACACCTGGCTGTCGGCCTGGCGCGGGAAGCTGCAGATGATCTTGCGCACGCGGCCGGCCTTCAGCAGCGCCGCGAGGCCGGTCTCGCCGTTGCCCGCGTTGTTGTTGACGACGGTGAGGTCCTTGGCGCCCTGTTCGACGAGGCCCTCGATGAGTTCGTTGGGAATGCCGGCTGTGCCGAAGCCGCCGATGAGAACCGTGGCGCCGTCTGGGATGCCTGCCAGGGCATCGGCGACCGAGCGCGCGATCTTGTTGATCATGAAGCCTGTCTCCGGGAGTGAAGAAAAAAGAAAGCGAGGAAGGCGAAGAAACGAACCGCCTGAACACGCCGACCGATTCTGCGAACCGCCGATTTGTTCGTCTAAAGAACATTTGTTCGTATAATGAATTTTAGAGAGGATCGTGCACCATGGCAACCCACCCCACACAACCCGATACACCCGCACCCGGCGACAGCTACGTACAGTCTTTTGCGCGGGGGCTGCAGGTGATCCGTTCGTTCAGCGCCAATGCGCCGCACCAGACGCTCAGCGAGGTGGCAGCCGGCAGCGGGCTGACGCGTGCTGGAGCACGGCGCATCCTGCTCACGCTGCAGACGCTGGGCTATGTGGTGACCGACGGCAAGCTCTTCACGCTCACGCCGCGCATCCTCGACCTGGGGTTCGCGTACCTCTCGTCCATGCCGATCTGGAACCGCGCCGAGCCGGTGATGGAAGCGCTGGTGCAGCAGGTGCAGGAGTCGTGCTCGGCTGCCGTGCTCGATGCGACGGACATCGTCTACGTGCTGCGCGTGCCGACGAAGAAGATCATGCACATCAACCTGGGGGTGGGCTCTCGCCTGCCGGCCTACTGCACATCGCTGGGCCGGCTGCTGCTGGCGGACCTCGATGACGACGAAGCGCGCGCACGCCTCGAGGCTTCCGACATCCAGCCGCTGACCAAGCACACGCTGACCGACATCGACGCGCTCATGGCCAAGGTGGCGCAGGCACGCAGGCAGCAGTGGTGCCTGGTGAACCAGGAACTCGAAGAAGGCCTCATCTCGGTGGCCGCACCCATCGTCGACCGGCAAGGGCGCATGGTGGCCGCGCTCAACATCAGTGGGCAGGCGAACCGCACCAGCGCGAAGGCAATGCAGGAGACGATGCTGCCCGCGCTGCGCGAAGCGGCGGACCGGATTTCTCGAATGCTCTGATCGAATGGGTATTCATGGACACGTCACACCGGCTTTCTAGATTGCGCTTCGCACTAAAAACCATGGGAGGGTCCATTCATGTCCATTCGCTTCGCCTCGTCCAACTTGCCGCGTCACCTGATGCTGGCAGTCGTTTCTTCTGCTGCCCTCGCCGCGTGCGGTGGCGGTAACGGAGGCGGCATCGCCTTACCTCCGGTGGCGGCAACGCCCGCTCCGGCGCCCGCGCCCGCACCTGCTCCGCAGCCACCGCAGGACAACACTGCAGGATTGCCGCACAAGCTGACCGGCTGGGCCTCCCTGGCCGACACGTTCCGCTGGCCCGGCCCGACCACGGGCCAGTTCATCACCGCCGCGCTCGGCGTAACGCCGCCCTTCGTCGATGGTCAACCGCTTCCCGGCTTCTCGGCACTGCTGAAGAACGACGACGGCACCTGGACCGCCATGCCCGACAACGGCTACGGCAGCAAGGGCAACTCCGGCGACTTCGTGGTCGGCTTCTACAACGTCAGCATCGACTTCCGCACGGTGCCCAACGGCACGACGGTGCCCGGCACCATCAAGGTGAACAGCCACGTCAATTTCAACGACGCCAACGGCTTCCTGAAAGACGGCAAGGGCGTCGACCTGAAGATCACCGCCGACTACGCCAACTACCAGAAAGTCACGGACAACAAGCTCGTCGACAGCGGCACGCCCGTGGATTCGCGCATCGTCAGCGGCCGGCTGCTGACGGGCTTCGACCTCGACGTCGAATCGATCGCCCGCGCGAAGGACGGCACTTACTTCGTCGGCGAGGAGTTCGGCCCCTACATCCTGCACTTCGACAAGAACGGCACGCTGATGGGCGACCCGGTGCCCCACCCGTTCCTGCGCAGCCCTTCCAACCCGCTGGTGATGAACGACGGTGCTACGGTGACCTCGCTCTCGAGCCGGGGCTTCGAGAGCCTGGCCTTCAACGGCGACAGCAGCCGCCTCTACGCGGTGCCCGAAGCAGCGCCTTCGCTGGCCTCGCTGCGGCCCGTGGCAGACGACGAGCGCTATCTGAACTTCTTCGAGTTCGATCCCGCCTCGATGCTCTACACCGGCAAGAACCCGGTCTACAAGAAAGACGGCCCGGCCAAAGACAACCAGATCGTGATCGGCGACATGACCAACGTGGGCGGCAACAAGTTCGTGCTGATCGAGCGCGACAGCCTGTTCGGCACGAAGGCAGTGGTCAAGCGCCTGTACATGGTCGACCTCGACGTCAAGGACGCCGACGGCGTGCTGAAGAAGACGCTGCTGGTCGACCTGCTGAACATCTCCGACCCTACGGACATCGGCGGCCCGCTGGCCGGCGTGGTGGCCGGCAAGTTCAGCATGCCCTTCGATTCGGTGGAGAGCGTCGAGGTGGTGGACGACAACACGCTGGCCGTTGCAATCGACACCAACTTTCCGACGGAAGACGGCCGCGTTCCCGGCAAGCCGGACGACACGGAGGTCATCACGATCCGCTTCGACCAGGCGCTGTTCAAGCGCGTCGCGTCGAAGACGTAAAGAGAGCCGGGGCTCCCTCGGTCAACTCTCCGAGTGGATGCCCTTCATGATGATCACGCCGCCCAGGCGCGTGGTGTCGGCGCGCATGCGCTTGGCCAGCGTGTCGGGTGAGCCGGGCTGTGCCTGCCAGCCCGTCTTTAGCAACGCCTCGCTCACCTCGGGCGAGCTGATCACTTCGACCAGCGCGGCGTTGAGCTTGACGACGGCCGCGGGCTTCATGCCGGCGGGCGCGGCCAGCGCGGTCCAGATTTCGAGGTCGGCGCCGCGCACGTCCGCATCGCGAATCGTGGGCAGTTCGCTGGCCAGCGGGCTGCGCTCGGGCGAGGTCACGCCGATAGCCTTGATCTTTCCCGACTTGATGTGTGGCAACGCGAGGCCGGGCGGCAGCAGCGCCAGCTGGATCTCGTTGGCCAGCAGGCCCGCAATGACCTGCGGGTTGCCCGTGTAGGGCTTGTGCTGCGCGGTGATGGCCGCGCGGCTCTTGATGAGTTCCATGCCCAGGTGGCCCACCGTGCCCACGCCCGGCGTGCCGTACTTGCCGCTGCTGCCGAGGTTGCGCACCCACAGCAGTTGATCGGCCGCGGTCTTGCCCGTAGCGTTGCCCGACACCGCCAGCACCAGCGGCGCGGTGCCGATGAGACCAACGGGCGCAAAGTCTTTCTCGGGGTCGAAAGGCAGCGCCGGGTTGAGCAGCTTGGCAATGGTGAGGTTGCCGTTGATCAGCGCGCCGATGGTGTGGTCGTCGGTGGCCTTGGCCACCAGGTCGGCCACTGTGTTGCCGCTGGCGCCGGGCTTGTTCTCGACGACCACCGGCTGGCGCAGGATCTTCGAAAGAGGTTCTGCAATGGCGCGAGTCGCGAGGTCGGGCGATGCGCCGGCGGGAAAGCCCACGAGGATGTGGACGGGCTTGGTCGGCCAGGCGTCGGCGCCGGCGGCCGGGCGCTGCTGGGCCCAGGAACCCGGTGCGAACAACGAAGTGGCAACGGCTGCAGCGCCGCCTTCAAGCAAGCGGCGTTTGGTGATCGTCAAGGGAGGCTCCAGAGCGATGAAAAGAAGCGGCGAAATGTCACCACTTTGTTTCAAACGTTACAGGATCATGCTGCGCTGCGCAAGTCAGAAGGAGGTTTGCACAGGGCCCTTTCGCGTCGGACGCGACAGCACTTCACCTTCGCGATGAAGCCCCCAGCAACCGCCGCTGCGTCGGAAAAAGCGACCAGCCCCAACGCTGCTGTGCATAGCCCCACAGCCCCTGCTTGAAGAACAGCGTGACGAGGATCGCAAGCAACCCCAGGCCCAGCAGATACCAGGTGCCGTAGTCGCTCAGGAACTTGTTCAGCGCCCAGAAGATGAGCGCGCCCACCAGCGGCCCCTCGATGCGGCCAATGCCGCCGATGACCACCATGAAGATGGCGAAGGCCGTCCAGTTGACGCTGAAGGCCGCATCGGGGCTGATGCGCAGGTTGCCCACGAAGTACAGCGCACCGGCGAGCCCCGCGCCGAAGGCCGCGACCACATACACCGCCAGCTTCATGCGCGCGACCGGAATACCTTGCGACTCGGCCGCTACTTCGTTGTCGCGTATCGCCAGCAACGCCAGCCCGCGCTTGCTGCGCAGGAACAGGTACACCAGCGCGATGGCCGCGACCACGCAAGCCAACGCCATCCAGTAGGTGGTGCTTTCGCGCGTGGCCTTCTCGATGCCGCGCAGCGCAGTGAGCGTGGTGCCCGAGCCGCCGCCCACCGCCGACACGTTGGCAAAGCTGAGGCGGAACACCTCCGCGATGACCCATGTGCCGATCGCGAAGTAGCCGCCCGACAGGCGGAACGCGACAAAGGAAACAGGTATGGCAATGAGCCCCGCGGCCAGCGCCCCCAGCGGTATCGCAATGAACGGGTTGATGCCCGCGAAGTTGCCCAGCATCAGCATCACGTAGCCGCCAAAGCCGAAGAAGGCCTGCTGCCCGATGCTCACCATGCCGCCATAGCCGGCGAGCAGGTTCCACATCATCGCGAAGATGAAATAGCAGGCGATCTCGACGAACTCGCGCATCCAGCTCGACTCGCCCCACCACGGGAGGCTGGCGGCAACGAGCACAAGGGCGATGCCGACGAAGAGCGCGGCGCGGCTCGCGGCGGTGGCGCGCTCGACGGCGATGAGGGGTGGGGGCATGCTCGTCATTCGGTTCATCCACGCGTTTTCGGAAAGAGCCCCTGCGGCCGCAGCACCAGCACGACCAGGAACACGATGTGCCCGAACCAGATGCCCCAGCCCGGATCGAGCCTGAAGCCGATCTGCTGCGTGATGCCGAGAATCATCGCGCCAGCCAGCGTGCCCCAGAAAGAGCCCATGCCGCCGATGATCACGGCCTCGAACGCGAAGAGCAGCAGCAGCGGCCCGTCGGAAGGCGAGACGGTTGTTCGCATGCCCTGCAGCGCACCCGCGATGGCGATCAGCACGAAGGCGATCGCAGTGGCAAGCGCGTAGACCTTCTTCGCGTTCAGCCCCATGAGCTCGGCGATCTCGCGGTCGTCGGACACCGCGCGAAACGACCGGCCCAGCGCCGTGCGCGCAAAGAGCCACTGGAGCGCCCCCGTTGCAATGACCGCAATGGCCAGCACGATGAGCGGCAGCACGCCGAGCGACATCGCATCGCCCAGCGCAATGCCCTGCGTGTTGAGCCCGCCGGTCTCGATGGCGCGCGGATCGGCCGAGAACAGTTCGAGCAGCAGGTTCTGAATGACGATCGACAGGCCGAAGGTGACGACCAGAGAAGGCAACGGGTCCTTGCCGAGCGTGCCGTTGAGCACGTAGCGCTGCAGCGCATAACCGAAGCCGAAGGCCACCGGCAACACCGCGAGCGCCACGAGCCAGGGCATGGCATCGCCCGTCAGCGACACGCCCGCGATGACCGCGAACGCGCCGAGGATGATGAAGTCGCCCTGCGCCGTGTTGGTGAGCCGCATCACGCCGAACATCAGCGACTGGCCCAGTGCGAACAGCGTGTAGAGGCCGCCGAGCAGCACGCCTTGAACAAAGGTTTCAAGCATGGGCGGCCTCGATCCCGAAGTAGGCCTGCGAGATCTGCTCGCGCGTCAGGTCGGCAGAATTGCCTTCGAGCGACACGCGGCCTTCCTGGAAGCAGTAGATGCGCCGCGAGACCTGCCGCGCCATGGTCACGTCCTGCTCGACGATGACCACCGTCATGCCCTCGCCGGTGATGGCGGGCATGGCGGCATAGATCTCGCGGATGACGATGGGTGCGAGGCCGAGCGAAAGCTCGTCGCACAGCAGCACCTCGGGGTTGCTCATGAGCGCGCGGCCCAGCGCCACCATCTGTTGCTGGCCGCCCGACAGCGACGTGCCCGGCTGATGACGCTTCTCGGCGAGGATGGGGAACAGCGCATACAGCCGCTGAAGGTTCCACGGCCCCTTGCGCGCGGCGGTGGCGCCCATGAGCAGGTTCTCTTCGACGCTGAGGCTGGGAAACAGGCGGCGGCCTTCGGGAACCATGGCGAGGCCGCGGCGCACGATGTCGCCGGGAGGCAGCCCGCCGATGGGCTCACCCTTGAAGTTGATCGCATCGCGGGGTGCGCGCACGAGGCCCGTGAGGCTCTTGAGGAAAGTGGATTTGCCCGCGCCGTTGGCGCCGATGATGGCGACGAGCTCGCCCTGGGTCAGCGAGAAGTCGATGCCGAACAAGGCCTGCGCGTCGCCGTAGAAGGCCTTCAGCGCGTGAGTTTCGAGCAGGGCGTTCATGATCTTTGCTCCCTCCCCCTTTGGGGGAGGGCTGGGGTGGGGGCAAGCGGCGTTGGAGTGGTGGCGCCGTCGTGCCCCCATCCCAACCTTCCCCCAGAGGGGGAAGGAGCAACGCAAGGACATGGCGCAGTCATGCCTCCATCCCCATATACACCCGCCTTACCTCCGGATCGTTCATCACCGCACGCGGCTCACCCTCCGCCAGCTTCTGCCCGAAGTTGATGACGAACAAGCGGTCCGCCAGCGACAGCAGCGCATGCACCACATGCTCGATCCAGATCATGGTCACGCCCCGCGCCTTGATGCGGTTGAGCTCGCCGACCAGCACGGCAGCTTCGGGCTCTGTCAGCCCACCGGCGATCTCGTCGAGCAGCAGCAATTGGGGCCGCGTCGCCAGCGCGCGCGCCAGCTCCAACCGCTTGCGGTCGAGCAACGTCAGCCCACCCGCAGGCTTGTTCGCATGCGGCATCAGCCCCGTCTGCTCCAGCACCTCGTGCGCTGTCTGCCATGCCTCGCGCTCGGTCTGCTGCCCGCCGAAGCAGGCGGCCGTGACGAGGTTCTCGAACACGCTCATGTTGCCGAAGGGCTGCGGCACCTGGTAGCTGCGCCCGATGCCCGCATGACAGCGCTGGTGCGGCTTGAGCCGCGTCACGTCGCGGCCCGCATATTCGACGCGCCCCGCATCGACGCGCACGTCGCCCGAGATCAAATTGAACAGCGTGGTCTTCCCCGCGCCGTTCGGCCCGAGAATGCCCAGCGTCTCGCCCTCGGTCACCGACAGCGTGATGTCGTCGGTGACCTTGAGCGCCCCGTAGGACTTGCTCACGGCATGCAGTGCCAGCAGCGTCATGACGATCAGAGCAGCCGCAGCTTGCCGCCGGCGGGAATGTTCGTTGCCGCCTCGTTGTTCACGATGGTCAGCTCCACCTTGTACTTCTGGCCCTTGCCCCATTGGCCGAGCACCAGCGGCGTCTTGCTGACATTCTTGAACGGCCCCTGGCCGCCCCACTTCACCGGGCCGACCACCGAGTTGATCGAGGTCGATGCCACGGCATCTCGCACGTCCGAAGCCTTCAGCGACTTGGCACGCCCGAGTGCATTCGCAGCCACTTCGAAGAGTGCATGCGCGAAGCCGATGGGCTGCGTCCACTGCTTCTTCGCACCGGCTTCATAGGCATCGGCCAGTGCCTTGGCGCTTTGCTGCGTGAGGCTCGAGGTGAACGGATGCGACGGGCTCCACCACACCTCGGTCGACAGGCCATCGCCAAGCTCGCCCAGCGCCTCGATCGCGCCGGGGAACAGCAGCGCCTTGCCGAGCGTGATGATCTTCGGCTTGAAGCCCTGCTGCCGCGCCTGCGTGAGAAAGGTCTTGGCATCGGGCGGAATCACCACGCCCGTGACGATCTCGACGCCCTCTTTCTTGAAGGCCGCAATCTGCGCGCTGAAGTCCTGCGTGCCATTCTGGAAGCGGCCGGGGTCGGTGAGCGTGAAGCCCATCTGCGCGAGCGGCTTGGGGAAGCCCAGCTCCTTGTCGCCCCAGGCATTGCCGTCGCCGTCGTTCGGGAACAGCCCGCCCACCTTCTTGTTGGTGGCGAGCGTCTTCCAGCCGTTGGTGAAGTTGGCGATGACGTCTTCGAGCCCCCAGAACATGTGGTACGTCCAGTTGAAGCCCTTCGCCGGGTCGCCCTTGCGGCCGAAGAACCAGGGCTGCCACGGCACCACGCTGGAGATGCAGGGCACCTCGTTGAGTTCGCAGGCATCGCTCACGGGGTTGGCGGTTTCGGGCGTGCCGGCGGTGAGCACCAGCGCGACCTTGTCTTTCAGGATCAGGTCGTTCGCCACCTCGCCCGCGCGGTTGGGGTTCGACTGGCTGTCCTTCAGCACGATCTGCACCGCGTACTTCTTGCCGCCGACGCTGATGCCGTCCTTGAAGGCAGTCTTCATCTGGTCGATGACCCACTTGTCGGCCTCGCCGAAAGGCGCGAGCGGGCCGGTCTGCGGCGACACGTAGCCGATCTTCAGCGTGTCGGCCGCGAACACCAGTGGCGTCGCGCCCGAGGCCACCAGAGCGGCCGTGGCCTGCGTGAACTGTCTGCGATTGAATGTCATGGTTGTCTCCGTCTCTTGTGTTTTTTGTGCCGCCCGATCAGGGATCAGCGCGCGAAGTGCGGCGGTATCTGCGCGTCGACGTTCACCCACACGCTCTTGACCTGCGTGTATTCGCGCATCGCATCGAACCCCATCTCGCGGCCGTAGCCGCTCTGGCCGACGCCGCCGAAGGGCGAGCCGGGGTTCACGCGCTTGTAGCTGTTGATCCAGACCATGCCGGCGTGCAGGTCGCGTGCGACCTTGTGGGCGCGCTGCAGGTTGTTGGTCCACAGGCCACTGCCGAGGCCGTAGTCGGTGCCGTTGGCGATCTGCATCGCCTCTTCGTCATTCTTGAAAGTGAGCACGGTGACGAAGGGGCCGAACACCTCTTCCTGTGCGACACGGTCCTTGTACGAGCGGGCACGCATCACGGTGGGTTCGACGTAGCAGCCCTTCGCCAGATCGCCGCCTGGCGACTTGCCGCCCGCGAGCAGTTCGCCGCCCTCGCCCTGCGCCACTTCCACGTAGCTCAGCACGCGCTCGCGGTGCTGTGCGCTGGTGAGCGGCCCCATCTCCGTCGCCTCGTCGAGCGGGTTGCCGAGGCGAATCGACTTCGCAAGCGGAATGAATTGTTCGAGGAAGGCGTCGGCGATCTTCTCGTGCAGCATCAGCCGCGAACCCGCAATGCAGGCCTGCCCCTGGTTGTGGAAGATGGCCCAGGCGCTGCCGTTGACGGCGGCCTGCAGGTTGGCATCTTCGAAGACGATGTTGGGCCCCTTGCCGCCGAGTTCGAGCTGCACCTTCTTCAGGTTGCCCGCGCTGGCCTGCACGATGCGCCGGCCCGTGGCGGTGCTGCCGGTGAAGGCGATCTTGGCGATCTCCGGATGCTCGGCGATGTACTGGCCCGCCACGCTACCAAGGCCCGGCAGCATGTTGACCACACCGGGCGGCAGGCCGGCCTCGGCCATCAGCTCGGCGATGCGCAGCGAACTGAGCGGCGTGATCTCCGCCGGCTTCATCACGATGCAATTGCCGGCCGCGAGCGCGGGCGCCATCTTCCAGCTGGTGAACATCAGCGGGAAGTTCCACGGCACCACCTGGCCGACGATGCCGACGGGCTCGCGCAGCGTGTAGTTGAGAAAGCCCTCTTCGACCGGAATGGTTTCGCCCTGGAACTTGTCGGCCATGCCGCCGAAGTAGCGGAAGCACGCCGCCGTGCGCGGCACGTCGAGCCGGCGCGAATCGCGGATCGGGTGGCCGGTGTCGAGCGATTCGAGGCGCGCGAGCTCTTCGCCGTTGGCCTCGATGAGGTCGGCGAGCTTCAACAGGATGCGGCCACGGTCAGCGGCGGCCATGCGGCTCCATCTGGGGAAGGCACGCTTCGCCGCGGCGACGGCCTTGTCGACGTCGGCCTTGCCGGCCAGCGCGACCTGGGCGATGGGCGTGTTGTCGTGCGGGTTCAGCGTGGCGAGGGTCTCGCCGGATTCGGCGTCGACGAAGCGGCCGTCGATGAAGAGCTGGTGGCGAATTGAAAGAGCAGGCATGAGTTTCCTCTCCCTCCCCGCGTGGGGAGAGTTGGATGAAAGGGCGTCGGGAGGGAGAGAAAACCGGTCAGAACTCGACCGGAATCTCCGGGCTCTCGCCCTTCTGGATTTCGTACACAAGGCTCGGCGACCCGTTCTCCCACACCAGCAGCATCGAGCGCTTGGGGCTGAAGCCCTGGTGGCGGCAGTAGGCGGGCATGGCGGCCATGTCGCCGGCCTTCATGATCACGCGGGCCATGGGCCTGCCGGTGTTCTTGTCGCCGCAGTCCCAGTGGATCTCGTCGGTCATCTGGAAGAACCACTCGACGCGGTCGTTGCCGTGAATGATCGGCAGGATGTGCTCCTCGGTCGTCGGGCACATGTAGCTGTGCTTCACCACCGAGGTGAAGCTCGGGTTCCAGGTGACCTGCGAACGGCTCAGGAAGCCGAAGAGATTGAAGGCGTGCACGTCGTTCTCGAAGCCGGGCTCGGGGTGCAGCTCGGGTTGGCCCTGCGGCACGTCGGCGAAGGCGCGGTTCACCGGAGCACCGCGTTCGTCGCTGCGCAGGTCGAGGTCGCCCTTCAGGCCCACGCAGCGCTTGGCGAGCTCGCGCGCCCTCGTGATCTTGGCGGTGTTGTTGCCGTTCTTGCGGCCGTAGGGCGAGCCGGTTTCCTGCGGCGCGGCGAAGGGGTCGAAGCTCTCGTTGGTCCAGTCGTCGAGCATGGCCTCGAAGGTGGCGCGGATCTGCGCGGTCGGGAAGTTCTCGAGCAGGTCGATGCCTGCGTCTTTCATCGTGCCGTTGAAGCTGCCGGCGTACAGGTCGACCGACTCGTAGTGGTTGACGGTGCCGAACACGTCGTCGAAGTTGACCCAGCCATAGAAGAAGCCCCAGGCCACGTCGCGCATCAATGCGCGCAGGTAGCTGCCGGCGTCCATGGTGTGGCTCATGGGGCGGCCGTCTCGGGTCTTCCAGCCGATGTGCACGAAGTATTCGTCGCGGCGAAAGCTGAAGCTGCCGAGCGAAAAGTCCTTGTAGCCGAGCGTGGCGTCGGGCTGCGACGCGATCACCTTGGCGAGTTCTGCGGGTGCGTTCATGGTGTGTGGCTCCTGGGTTCGGGTGCGGTCAATGCACTCAGTGCGATTGGCAGATGTCGGCCCACTTTTCGATGGACAAGTCGCCCTTGCAGCTTTGAAGGACGATCACGCCCGGCTCGCCGGCGCTGCGGAACTGGTAGGCGGTGTTCTTCGGCAGCAGGCCCTGGTGACCGCGCGAGAGCTTCATCCAGCCCATCTTCTTGCCCTTGGGCTCGCCCTTGACGAGCACGGCGCCGTTCTTTTCCTTGTCGGCAACGGTCTGCGCGGCGTCGAGCTGCACGAGGTGCACTTCGACGTCACCGTCCATCACGAGCGCGAACTCGTCGTGCGCGCAGGTGTACCAGGGCGAGGTGCCTTCGGCGCGCAGCGTCTCCAGCACGTAGATCTGGTTCTGGCCGAACACGACCTTCTCGTAGGGCTTGCTGATGCTCGCGATCTCGAAGCAGTTGGAAAACGCGTAGTGGCGCACGTCGTCGTCGATGGGCTCGACGTGGCCCTTCTCGAAGTGCTTGAGTGAACCGAAGCGGGTCTTGTAGGCGGTCGCAGTGGTGGCTGTCATGGCTTGTCTCCTGTTGTCTCCAGTGATGGGTGAACTCTAGGAGCCAAGCGGCGGCACCGGTAGGGACCAGTTTGGAAGAGGATTATTCGGAGCTTCCGAACAATCGCAGGGGTTTACCCCCGTTCGGGCGCTATCCGCTGGAGCGGCTGAACTCGATGAGCTCGGCAGGAATGAGGCCCCGTTCGATCAACGTGGCGTCCCACGGCGGCACGCGCGTGAAACGGGTGGCGATGTGTTCGATGAAGAGGCGCAGCTTCAGCGCATTGCGCGAGGTGCCCGCATACACCGCGCTCAGCGAGAACGACGACAGCTGGTGCTCGGCCAGTACCACGCACAGTTCGCCGCGTGCAATGGCGTCGCCCGCCACCAGCGTGGGCAGGCAGACGATGCCCGCATGCTCCAGTGCATATTCGCGCAGCAGGTGCACGCTGTTGGTCAGCAGCGCGGCGTTCAGGTAGATGGTGGTCTGCTCGCCTTCGTGGTGAAAGGTCCATCGGTCGCGCGTGGGGTAGCCCGAGTAGAGGCCCAGCTTGTGCCGATGCAGATCGCGTGGCGCAGCAGGCGTGCCGTGCGCTTCGAGGTACGCCGGCGTGGCGCAGAGCACCCGCCGCACCGGAAAGAGCGGCCGCGACACCAGCTCCTGCGAGGCCGCGGGAAAGATCTGCAGCGCGCAGTCGACGCCGGCCTTTACCGGGTCGGCCACCGCGTCGCTCACGATCAGCTCGAGGTGGATGTCGGGGTATGTCGTCTGGAACTCGCGCAGCAGCGTGGCGAAGCGGCCCAGCACCATGCCGGTCAGTGCATGCACGCGCAGGATGCCCGAGGGCGTGCCGCGCGCGTCGCGCATCTGGTCGACGATGTCGTTGGCGCGGCCCACCAGCTCGGTGCAGTCGCGCAGGAAGGCCTGGCCCATGTCGCTGAGCCGCACCACGCGCGTGCTGCGATGGAACAGCGGCGCGCCCAGGAACTCCTCCAGTTGCTTGACCCGCGTGGTGACGACCGAATTGGCCACGCGCAGCTGCCGCGCCGCTTCCGCAAAGCTCTGGGTCTGCGCGACGCGAACGAAAGTTTCAATGCTTTGGAGGCGGTCCACGGCGGCACTGTACTGCGGGGCCGGTCGGCGCGGGGCGCCACGGGACGTTGCGGGCAAGCCTAAAGGCCGCGAAAGACCGTTATCCCTGTGTCGGGGAGTTACGTGCCCCACTTACAATCCCAGCCGCATCACCCACCCCTACGAGGTCTTGTCCGCAATGCCCAAGAGCCCCCGGCCACGCGCCCGTTTCAGCTTCTCCCCCACCGTGCGCGCCCTGTTCCTGGCCGCGGCAACCTGTGGCGCCGCGCTTCCGGCGCTGGCCGCCATCGAGCATGAGGAGGTCGACAAGCTCATGCAGGCCGGCAAGCTCGACGAGGCCCTGACGAAGGCCGACGCCTTCCTGAAAGACAAGCCGCGCGACCCGCAGATGCGCTTCCTCAAGGGCGTGATCCAGCTCGACACCGGCAAGCGCAACGAGGCCATCGCCGCCTTCACGCAGCTCACGCTGGACGCGCCCGAGCTGCCCGAGCCGTACAACAACCTCGCTGTGATCTACGCGAGCCAGAACCAGTTCGACAAGGCACGCAGCGCGCTCGAAAGCGCCATTCGCACCAACCCCAGCTACGCCACCGCCCAGGAAAACCTCGGCGACGTGTATGCACGATTGGCCAGCCAGGCCTACAGCAAGGCCCTGCAGCTTGACCAGAACAACACGGCCGTGCAGCCCAAGCTGGCGGTGATCCGCACGCTCTTCACACCAACGCCGCCGGGCGCCAAGCCAACAGCCCTGGTGGCCTCGGCAGCACCTGTCCCCGCAGCAAAGGCGCCGGCTCCCGCGCCAGCCCCCGCTGCGCCACCGCCGCCAGTCAAGGTTGCAGCCGCTCCCGCACCGGTGGCCGCCGCGCCCAAGGCGCCCGAGGCAAAGGCGCCCGAAGCAGCGCCGGCTCCAGCACCCGCACCGGCCCCCGCGGCCAACACCGCTTCCAATGCCGAAGTCGAATCTGCTGTGCGCGCATGGGCTTCGGCCTGGGCCAGCCAGGACATGGACCGCTACCTCGCGGCCTACGGCCCCGACTTCACGCCTACCGGCGGCCAGAGCCGCAAGAGCTGGGAAGAAGACCGCCGCGCCCGCATCGTCGGCAAGTCGAGCATCAGCGTGAACATCGAGAACCTCGCGATCAAGGTCGACGGACAGAACGCGACGGCCAAGTTCCGCCAGATCTATCGCGCGGACAACCTCAACGTTTCGAGCCGCAAGACGCTGGACCTGCAGCGCTCCGGCAATCAATGGCACATTCGCAAGGAAAGCGTCGGCGGCTAGTGGCAGACATCGTCCGGCATGGCCGGCTTCAGAATCCCCCGTTTCGTCTGCGCAGCGGACAACTGCTCGCAGCGCTGATGACCGCATCGGCGCTGATGCTGGCGGCGCCCGGTGCGGCGCTGGCGTCGAACAGCACCCACAAGGCAGGCAGCGCCAAGGCCGCTGGCGGCAGCACCAAGGCCAAGGCTGCGAGCAGCAGCCGTACCACCGCGCGCGGCGCGACCAGCCGCTCTTCTTCCGCCAAGGGCAAGAAGGGCGTGGCTGCTGCAGAGGCCCGAACGGCTTCCGCGACGACAACAAGGCCCGCACGCAGGTCGGCATCCGCCTCTTCCATCCAGGAAGCCAGCAACGCCGAAGCCCGCCTGATCGCGGTCTATGAAATGTTCGGCCGTGGCCAGGCCCGCCCTGCGCTGGCCAAGGCCCGCGACCTGGTGCGCGACTACCCGAACTTCCAGCTCGCGCAGCTCGTCTACGGCGACCTGCTCGCGGCGCAGGTGCCCCCGTCGAATGCCCTGCCCGACACCGCCAGCATCGCCAAGATGCGCGGCAACCCCGCCATGGCCGAGCTGCACGAGGAATCGAAACGCCGCCTGCAGGCCCTGCGCGAGCGTCCGCCGGCCAACACCGTGCCGTCGCAGTTCCTGACGCTGTCCACCCGCAGCCGCTATGCCATTGCCGTCGACGCCTCGCGCTCGCGGCTGTACTTGTTCGAGAACTCGGATAAGGGCCTGAAGCTCACGGCCGACTACTACATCTCGGTCGGCAAGTCGGGCACCGACAAGGTCACCGAGGGCGATGCGCGCACCCCGCTGGGCGTGTACTACATCACCAGCAGCCTCGATCCGAAGTCGCTGAAAGACTTCTACGGCGCGGGCGCCCTGCCCATCAACTACCCCAACCCGTACGACGTGCGGCGCGGCAAGACCGGCGGCGGCATCTGGCTGCACGGCACCCCGCCCCAGCAGTTCGCCCGGGCGCCACTGGCAAGCGACGGGTGCGTGGTCATGGCAAACCCTGACCTGAAGCAGCTTTTGCGAAAAGTGCAAATCGGCGCCACCCCGGTGGTCACCGCGCGCAGCCTGCAATGGATTTCACAACCGCAGGCCGAAAAAGAAACCCAGTCAATTACAAGTGCCATCAATGGCTGGAAAGATGCACGAGCCAATGGAAATGAAGCGCAATTAAAGAAATTCTATTTGCCCGATTTCCAGCGCAGCAGCAAAAAATCCACTGAAGGAATTTCGGCTGTCGATGAAGAAGTGAAGTACGCGCAGGGCAAGCGCGTGCAATTCAAGGACGTGTCGTACCTCCACTGGCGGGACGGTGACGACACCATGATTGTTACCTTCGGCGAAGTGTTCGAAGGCGAGAAGAGCGGACGTTCCCGGCGCCAGTACTGGTTACGCCAGGGTACCGACTGGAAGCTCTTTCACGAAGAAATCCTGGGCTGAGGCCCAGTCGAATCCCTCTCGGCGACGGGGTCACCCCCTCAAACCCGTGACTTTTTGCTCACGTGTTTAGCCTTTTTTCACTGTTACATCTGGCCCTTCGGGGCTTCGTGCTACGTAACACGTAACGCACTTGTTCCCGTAACACCCCCGTTTCGCGCGTTCCCGGCGACGTAACGTCGCATCCCCACTTCATGGGAGGCGCCGCGCGCCCTACAGAGGGAAAAATTCACTTCCAAACTGTCCATCAGCTGACCAGATCTCTTCCTGGCTCGGGCTGGCAGGAGGCTTGCAGCCATCCTGCTTTACTCCTTTTGGCTAGCACACCTGGGCGAAAGTCTTGCGGGTTTGCCTTGTTGATACACGGAGTTACGCTGTATAATATCCACCTTGCAAGCCTTTGTTAACACTTCCTGAAAGGGGAAATCATGCTTAGCTCTATTACTCGTTTTCTGCGCGACGAAGAAGGTGCAACCGCAATTGAATATGGAATTATTGCGGGGCTTATTTCTGTTGCGATCGTGGCTGTTTTGGCCGGAGACGACGGCCTTGGCAAACGACTGGCCAAAGTCTTCCAAGACATTACCAACAAGCTCACATCGACTGTCACTCCGTAAAAGCAAATGCCGGCATTAGCCTGTTTGCTCTGGTTGCTCTGTGTCGCTGTCTATGACTTCCGAGAGCGGCGTGTGCCCAACTGGCTGGTCCTGTCCGGAGCCATCGCGGCCCTGGCAGTCATCGGCTTCGAGGCACAGCCCTTCGGCGTCAGCTGGACAGCGGCACTCGCAGGCGCCGCATCGGGTTTCGGTTTCCTGTTGCTCTTCTATGCAATGGGTCTCATGGGAGCAGGCGACGTGAAATTCGCTGGCGCTCTCGGACTCTGGGTCGGCCTGTGGGCACTGGCGCCGATCTGGATTGGCGCGGGTCTGCTGGCCGGGGCGCATGGCGCACTCTGGTACGCCCTGCAGCGTTGGCCCGTCTCCCCACGGCTTGCCCTGATCCTGTCGGGCCAGCCCTCTCCAGCCGCCGGCGGCGCTTCGCCAAGCCGGGCTCGCTTCATTCCTTATGCGGCCTACCTTGCGTTGGCCACGGTGGCGTGGATGTTCTGGGGCCGACAGAGCTAGCAGACAGCTGCCTCTGTCCATGCAGGCCATTCATCCCTCATTTTTCATGATTGCTTGCCCTCACTCCGTAGTCCGCCGCCCATGATCAATCTCTCAAAAATCCTCGCAGCCATCCTGGTGCTCCTAGCCATTGCATTGGGCGTCTATGCCTGGATGCTGAGCCGCCAGGCGCCCGCACCGGCAACAGCGGCTACCGGCACTGCGGCCACTCCCACCAAAGCCCAGCAGGTGCTTGTCTACCCGGTCGTGGTGGCCGCCAAGCCGCTGCCCGCGGGCCTGGCGATTCCGGCAGACGCGCTGCGCGTGGAACGACTGACGATCAACCCCACCGGCGCCTTCCAGGATGTGACCGTTGCCGCCGGCCGCGTGCCGGTGCTCGATCTCGCCGAAGGCACTCCGGTGATGGAGAACCAACTGGTCTCCGGCCTCGCACTGCGCATCGGCGAAGGTGAACGCGCCGTGGCGATCAAGGCCGACGAAGTCATGGGCGTAGGCAACAAGATCCAGCCCGGTGACTTCGTCGACGTCTTCATCATGCTCAAGTCGGACGGCAAGGACGTGGACCGCAGCCAGGCCCGCCTGCTGCTCGCACGCAAGCGCGTGCTGGCCTTCGGCAGTGCCTCCGTCGACGGGCTGCCTTCCAAGTCGCCGGACAAGGCGGCCGCGCAGCAGGCCCAGCGCGGCGAGCAGGCCCGCACGGCCGTACTTGCCGTACCTCTGGACGACGTGAACCGCCTGACCATCGGCGACGCCAGCGGCCGCCTGATGCTCGCCCTGCGCAACCCGACCGATCTGTCGGAGCCCGATCCGAAGCTCTTCGCCGAACTGCCCACGGCCCTGCAGCTGCCACCGCCCAAGGCAGGCGAGTCGCGCCGTGCGCCGCTCGAAGGACTCGACCGCGCCCAGGCCGGCCTGACCGCCGCCGACCTCGTCACCGGCGGCAAGGGCCCCAGCGTCCGTCCGCAAGCCGCCGAAGTCCGCACCGCCGCCGGCGCGCCACGCGCTGCCGGGCCTGCGCGAGGCGGGCTCCAGGTCGAGGTCATTCGCGGCGAACGCAGCGAAACCGTGAACTACTGAGCACGCAGCCAGCCGACACCCGTCATCCAGGAAAAACAAATGCCCTATAAGCCTCGCGAGCAGTCGACCCGTGCCATTCGCAGCCCCATGAATGTCTCGTCGCGGCTGCTGCGCCCGTCCCTGATCGCCCTGTGCGCGATGGCTCAAACCGTCTGGCCGGTGGCATCGACGGCCGCGGACGCACAGCCGGTGCGCCCACAGCTGCAACGCCCCCTGGTGATGACCGCCGGCACGCAGCAAGAGCTGCTGATCGACAAGGGCATCGACCGGATGGCCATCGGCGACGAGGCGGTGGCCGGCGTCACCATCACGCGCAAGACACAGAATTCGCCGGGGGCACGACTCATCGTGACCGGCAAGGCCGCGGGACGCACCTCGCTGATGGTCTGGGAAAAGGGCAACTCCGCAGCCACGACCTACATCGTCGAAGTGCGGCGCCGCACGTCCACGCTCGCGGGGTCGATGGACAGCATGCCCGCCCACCAGCAGGCACGCGACACCGCGCTGGCAAGCAGCGCCAGCGACAAGGCCGAACTGATCGACCGCTCCGTCGTGAACGTGCGAAGCAACACCGTGCAGGTCGAAGTGAAGGTGGTGGAATTCAACCGCAGCGTGCTCAAGCAGGCCGGCCTGAACATCTTCAGCACGCGCCCCAATTCGAACGGTTTCAGCTTCGGCGTGTTCTCGCCCTCCTCGCTCGGAAGCACGACCTTCGCGGCCAACGGACAGATCAGTGGCGAGTACAGCAACCCCCTGGCACAGGCCTTCAGTCTTCTCTTCAACTTCAGCAAGGCCGGCATCGGCCTGAATGTGGGCTTCCTCGAAGGCAACGGCATGGCGCGCGTGCTCGCCGAGCCCACGCTGGTGGCGCTGTCTGGCCAGAGTGCGAGCTTCCTGGCCGGCGGCGAACTGCCGATTCCAGTGCCACAAGGCCTGGGCACCACCAGCATCGAATACAAGCCCTTCGGCATCGGCCTCACGCTGACGCCCACGGTGTTGTCGAACGAACGCATCGTGCTGAAAGTCGCCCCCGAAGCCAGCGACCTCGACTACACCAACTCTTTGAGCCTCAATGGTGTCGCCGTGCCGGCGATCACCACACGCCGTGCTGACACCACGGTAGAGCTGGGCGACGGCGAGAGCTTCATCATCGGCGGGCTCGTGAGCCGCACCACCACCTCGAACGCCGACAAGGTGCCGCTGCTGGGCGACTTGCCGATCATTGGCACCTTCTTCAGCAAGACCAACTACAAGATGAACGAGAAGGAACTGGTGATCCTGGTCACCCCGCACCTGGTCAAGCCCATTGCGCGCGGCACCGACCTCACACCGTACCTGCCCGGCGGCGCCGAACAGCGCGACGGCGCAGTGTGGCGCTCGTATTTCCTTGGCGGCGCAGTCGACACACCCGTGCCCGGCTTCTCCCGCTGACAGCAACAACGATGACCCGGAACATGCATCGCAGGCTGGCACCATGAACGCACCACGCGACAGCATCCCTGAAACAGGCAGCGAAACCTACCTGTTCGCTTCGAGCAATGGCGGCCACATCACCTGGCTGACCGATGCGCTCGGCACCCTCGGCTCCGTGGTGGTCCTGCCACCGGAAACGAAGTCGATCGACGAGCGCATCGCCCTGCTGGGGCCGGTGGCGGTCTTCATCGACTTCTCGCCCGACCAGGCCGCCGCCGCCAACCAACTCCACCAGCGCCTCAAGCGCGACTGGCCGACGCTGCCCGTGCTGGCCACCGGTGTGTCGGCCGAGCCCGCCGCCATGCTCTCGGCCCTGCGCGCGGGCGTGGACGACTTCATCGACATTGCCGCGCCTCCCTCCGACGCAGTGACCACACTGCGCACGCTGCTGGAGCGGCGAAGCACCCTGCAGGGCGGCACGCGCGGCAGCACGCTGGCACTGCTCGGCGCGCGCGCCGGCCTTGGCGTGACCACGCTGGCCACCAGTCTCGCCCTGACGCTGAACGACCAACTCACGCAGGCGCCCGCGCGCCCGCCGGGCCGCAGCACACGGCATGGCGTGGCACTGCTCGACCTGGGCCTGCCGGCGCGCGACGGCCTGCTTTACCTCGACACGCAAAGCGGCTTCAGCTTTGTCGACGGCGTGCGCAACCTGCGCCGGCTCGACCAGACACTGCTGCACACCGCGCTCGCGCATCACACCAGCGGCGTGGCCGTGCTGCCGTTACCCGCGAGCCTGGCGCAGGTGCGCGAGATCTCGCATGCCGACTCGGTCGCGCTGATCAAGCGCCTGGCCGACTTCTTCGATTTCCAGATCGCCGACCTTGGCGGCTTCTCGACCATCGACTTCATGGCGCAGACCGTGCGCGAAGCGCAGCAGGCGTGGGTCGTGTGCGACCAGAGCATCGGCGGCATCGTGTCCACGGCCAACATGCTCAAGGAGCTGCGCGCGCGCGGCGTCGAGATCGAACGCCTGTCGCTGGTGGTCAACAAGTTCGACGGCCACGTGGGCCTGTCGGCCAAGGACATCGCCGAGCGCCTCGAACTTCCGCTGCGTCATGTGCTGCCGGCGCGCAGCGCGCAATTGCTCGCTGCAGCCAGCCGCGGCGAGATGCTGGTGCGCACCGCGCGCAGCGACCCCTATGCGCAGGCCGTGACGGGACTCGCCCGCAGCCTGCACCAGGAATACATGTCTGCCACGGGCCAACCCCCGGCCAAGGATCCACGCTGGGTTGCGCTCATGTCGCAAGTTACCGGCCTCTGGAAGAGTTCACACGAAGGTTGAGCCCATGTCCACCGATATCGAATTTGCCGACGACGACCAGGCGTTCATCAACTCCCAGCAGTTCCAGGACATCAAGAGCTGGACGCATGACCACCTGTTGAGTCGCATCGAGGAGCTGGGCGCGGAGTTCGGCCGCTGGTCGCGCGCCTCGATCCAGCAGTTCGTCGAACTGGAGGTCGACAGCTTCGTGCGCCTGCGCCGCGTGCCGATCAACGACCGAGAGATGCAGCTCATCTCCGATGCGCTGACGAAAGAGCTCGCGGGCTTCGGCCCGCTGGAAGACTTGCTCAACGACCCTGCGGTCGAAGACATCCTGATCAACGGCTACCAGAACGTGTACGTGTCGCGCCACGGCATGCTGGAGCGCGAGACCGTGCGCTTTGCCGATGCCGAGCACGTGATGCGCATCGTGCGCCGCATCCTCGCGCCGCTGGGCCGCCGGCTCGACGAATCGAACCCGATGGTCGATGCGCGCCTGCCCGACGGCGGCCGCATCAACGTGATCATCGAGCCGCTGGCCATCGACGGCCTGTCGGTCTCGATCCGCAAGTTTCGCAAGGAGCCGCTCACGCCGGCCGACCTGGTGAAGCTCGGCACCTTCGACGCGGGCATGGCGCAGCTGCTGGAGATCGCGGTGCGCGCGCGCTGCAACATCCTCGTGAGCGGCGGCACCAGCTCGGGCAAGACCTCGCTGCTGAACGCACTCGCCAGCTTCATCCCGGCGCGCGAGCGCGTTATCACCATCGAGGACACGGCCGAACTCTCGCTCGGCACCAGCCACGTGGTGCGGCTCGAAAGCCGACCCGGCGGCTTCGACGGCACGGGCGTGGTGTCGATCCGCGACCTGCTGCGCAACAGCCTGCGCATGCGGCCCGACCGCATCATCGTGGGCGAGGTGCGCGGCGCCGAAGTGATCGAGATGATGCAGGCCATGAACACCGGCCATGAAGGCTCGATGGGCACCATTCACGCCAGCTCGCCGCGCGAGTGCCTCTACCGCCTCGAAATGCTCGCGGGCTTCGCCGGCTATCAGGGCAGCGAAGTCAGCCTGCGTCGGCAGATCGCCAATGCCATCGACTTCATCGTGCAGATCGGGCGGCTGTCCAGCGGCCAGCGTCGCATCATCTCGCTGAGCGAGGTCACGGGCGTCAACGACAACGTGGTGGCGATGCAGGAGCTGTACCGCTACGAGCCGGTCGCCTCGCCCGACGGCGAGGAGCGCGACCGCTGGGTGTCGCTGGGCATCGCGCCGCACTCGCCCAAGATCACGCGCTTCCGCCAGTCGCTGCAGCGTGCGTCGCAGCATGGGGGAGACAACCGTGCGTGAAGTCCTGCTCGCGGTCGCCTGCGTGGCGCTGCTGCTGGCAGCCGCAGGGGTGCTGCTGTGGCAATGGGCGAAGGGCCGGCAGGCGCGGCAGGCGACGGAACGGCATCTGAATCAGCAGATTCTGGCCACTAGCACGGCGGCCACGGCAACCGCCGTGCCGATGCCCCTGCGGGATCTCCCCGGCGAGGGCCTTGCCTCCAGCCTGACCACGGACCCGTGGTTCGACGGTGGGGCGGGGTCCGCCACGCCCGCTCGCACCGGCCTGCTCGAGCGCGCGGTCCCTGGGTGGATGGTGGGCGTGATCGAGCCGCGCACCATCGTCTTCGCGCTGATCGCCATCGTCGCCATCTGCCTGCTGGTCGGCGTTTTCGTCGGATGGCTCGCGGCGCTGGGCGTGCTGTTTCTTCTGCTGCTGATGGCGAGCTTCGCCCTGTGGCTGCAACTGCAGAAGTTCCGCCGCAAGCTGATTCATCAGCTCCCCGGCTACATCGATGCCATGGTGCGCCTGATCACCATCGGCAACTCCACGCAGGCGGCTTTCCAGCTGGCAATTGCCACCACGCAGGCGCCGCTGCGCGGTCATCTGGATCGCTCGGCGGCACTGGTGCGCGCGGGGGTGGATCTCGACCGCGCGCTGCACCAGACGGCTGACAACGTGCGCATCGAGGAGATGTACCTGCTTGCCTCCATTCTTGGCCTGGGCGTGCGCTATGGTGGCCGCGCCGACCTGCTGCTGGAGCGCGTTGGCAACTTCATGCGCGACCGCGAGCAGGCGGAGCAGGAGCTCAGCGCCCTGTCCTCGGAAACGCGCCTGTCGGCCTGGATCCTCGGCCTGCTGCCGGTGGGCGTGGGCGCCTTTCTGATCTTCACCAACCCCAGCTATTTCATGGGAATGTGGAACGACGGCACGGGCCGCATCCTGATCTTTTCCGCGGTGGGCCTGCAGCTGACGGGCGCTGCGCTCCTATACCGGCTGGCGAGGCTGGCATGACGTTGACACCCAATCAACTTGCCATCTTCAGCCTTGTGCTGCTGGCGCTGGGCCTGCTGGTCGGCGCTGGCGCACTCGTCGCGGCCGAGCTGCGCCGCACGCGCAGCGGGCAGGTCATCGGCCGGGCCATCCGGCAGGCGGTCGTCGCACCCGATCCGAAATCCGCCGTCGAACTCGCGGACCCGGATGCACCACCCAAGCCCGAGCTCGACCTGCCCTTCCACTGGTTGGACTCGCGTCTCGGCCGGGCACTGGTGGCGGACGAAGACCGCAACCTCATCGACCAGTGCGGCCTTCGGTCGAAGCGGGCGCAGCTGGTCTTCCTGATCACGCGGATCTCCCTCGCCTTGGCGCTCCCGCTGCTGGCCTATGTCTTCTGGAGCAGCGGGCACACGCGCAGCACAGTCACCATCGTCCTCGCGACGGCAGCGGCCGTCGGCTTCATGGCGCCCAAGTGGGTGCTCGGCCGCTTTGCCGCCAGCCGGCGCGAGCGCGCGGCCCGGGAGCTTCCCCTGTTCATCGACCTGCTGCGGCTGCTGCAGGGCGTGGGCCTGAGCCTGGACCAGAGCCTGCAGATCATGGCCACCGACTTCTCGCACGTGCTGCGCGTGCTGGGCTACGAGCTGGGCATCGCCAATTCGCAATACAGCCAGGGCCGCACCCGCGAGCATTCGCTGCATCGCCTTGCGACGCTGCACAAGAACGAGAACATGCGCGGCCTCGTCTCGCTGCTGGTGCAGGTCGACCGGCACGGCGGCGCGGTGCAGGAGCCGCTGCGCATATTCAGCGACCGGCTGCGCGAAAGCCGCCGCTCGGAGATGAAGGAACGCATCGGAAAGATCACCGTGAAGATGACCGGCGTCATGGTGATCACGCTGCTGCCGGCGCTGGTCATCGTCACCGCGGGGCCGGGCTTCATCGCCATATTCCGTTCACTGGGAGCCATCGGCAAATGAAAACACCAGCCCTTTCAAAGCACGCGGGCCTTGCTGGCCGCGTGCTGGCCTGCACCGCCGCTGCCATGGCCATCACCGGATGCGGCGCACTCAAGGACCAGTACGCAGCCGCTGCCGATGCGCAGCAGCGCGCGTCCGCCGAAGCTGCCGCCGACACCAAGGCCGGTGCCGCCGTCGACACCAAGGCAACCTACCTCAAGCTCGTCGAGCAGATGCAGAAGGAAGGCCTGTGGTTCGCATCGCTGGCGCACATCGACGCGCTCGAACAGCGCTGGGGCGTGTCGCCCGAGTCCACGCGCATGCGCGCCGACGCCCTGCGCCAGACCGGCCAGGCCGACTTGAGCGAGCAAGCCTACAAGCGCCTGCTGGGCACGCCGCTCGAAAGCGCCGGCTACCGCGGCCTCGGCCTGCTGGCAGGCGCGCGCGGCAGCTACCCCGAAGCCGTGCAGCTGTTGAAGCAGGCCCAGCGCCTGACACCGACCGATGCCCTGCTGCTCAGCGATCTGGGCTATGCCAACCTGCGCGCGGGACAGATCGCCGACGCCCGGCTGCCGCTGATGCAGGCGCTGCAGTTGCGCCCCGACAGCACCCAGGCCCAGTCCAACCTCGCGCTCTACCTCGAAGTCACAGGCCAGGGCGAGCAGGCGAACAGCCTGATGGAGGCCAACCGCATGTCCCCCGCTGCGCGCGCAGCAGTGCGGGACGCCGCGCAGCAACTGCGCGCGGGCGGCGCGGTGCCTCTCGCGGCCGCCGGCGCCATGCCGCCTCTTGTTGCGGCAGTGCGCCCGCTTCCCAACACCACCAAGGAACCGGCACGCGAAGACCCGGCGCCGCAGCAGCCTCCCCTGATGCTCAAGGCCTCGCGCTGGTCCGGCACGGGCGGCATCCGCACGGCCAGCCAGCGCAATCCGTCCACCGCGGATGCCGCGGTCTCCCTTTCGCCGAACTCGACCTCACAAGGCACCCCATGAGAAAAGCACACGCCACCCGTCTCGCCGCGCTGTCGGCCGCATTCGGCCTCACGGCCGCGCTGATGGCAGCCGCCCCCTCCGCGCTCGCACAGCAGGCGACGCCGCCCAAGGCGCCGGAACCTGCGGCGGCGCCAGTGCCCGTGCCCGTGCCGCCGCAGGGCCAGGAAGAAATGGCTGGGGCAGAAGGAGAGTTCGTGTACGGGTCGCCACAGGTGGGCGACGCCACGCAGGACCTGCTCGCATGGCAGCGCAGCGGCGAGATCGCATCCGTCACGCCGCGGCCCATTGCCGGCGAGATCGCGAGTCGCAGCTACCAACGCTATCTGAAGAGCTTCGAGTTCCCGATTCCGGAAAGCATGGGCTCGATCGTCAAGCAGACGGCGGTTGGCGGCGGCGCTGCGCCGACGAAGTAGGCAGAGGCAGGCACGCCAGGCATCGCCATGAACACCTATCGCCTTCGCACCCGAGCCCACGCCCAGCGCGGCGCGTACGCGGTCGAGTTCGCCATGGTGTTCCTGATCTCCTTCTCCTTGCTCTACGGAATCATCAGCTACGGCATGCTGTTCGCGTTTCGCCTGGGGCTGCAGAACGCGGCGGAAGACGGCGCGCGCGCAGCACTGCGCTACCAGCCCACCCTGCCAGCACGCGCCACCCTGGCCCAGACCACTGCCACGACAAGCAGCAGCTGGATGCCGGCCACCGTGACGCGCAGCGTCAGCGCCACCGTGTGCGGGGTGGTCACCAACAACTGCGCCGCCCCCACTTGTGGCGCCACCTGGGACACCCGTTGCCAGATGGTCGTGACCGTCACGGCCACCAACCTGAAGCTCCTGCTGCCGCCCTTTCCCAGCTTCGCCATGCCCGACCAGATCGTCGGCAAAGCCAGCATGCTTCTCGACGGGAGGGCGCCGTGAGCACCGGGCGCCGTTCGAACGGCAGCAAGGGCGCGGTCATGCGCGGCCGGCAGCACGGCGTGGCCGCCATCGAGTTCGCGATGGTCTTCATCATTTTGTTCAGCGTGCTGTACGCGCTCGTGACCTTCGGGGCGGTGTTCTATCTGCAGCAGTCGGTCACGCGCGCATCGGAGGAGGGAGCGCGGGCCGTGGGCCTGCTGACGCCGGCGCCGACGGCAGGCGACCAGCGGGTCAAGGACGCCGTGTACGACTCGCTGGCCAACTCGCTCGTGGTGCCCGCATCGGCCAACAGCAGCGTGGCGACACGGCGCAGCTGGATCGTCACCAATGTTCCGGTGAACGTGGCCCGCAGCAACCCGAGCGGCCCAGGGGCCTACATCCGCTATGACGTCACCGTGAGCTATCCGTACAGCGCGAACCAGCTGCTGCCGAAGATTCCACTGGTGGAGCAGTGGATGCCCACCCAACTCCAAAGCCGGACGAGCGCCGCGCTTCGATCGTCCTGAAGAGGACGCCATCGCCATGAACGCCGCATTCCGGAGCCACTCCCGCCGCACGCGATCCCGCGGGTCGGTCCTCATCAACACTGCGATCGCGATGAGTCTGGTCGTCATCACGCTGATCGGCACCGAGATCGGCTTCATTTACTTCATGAAGCGGGAGTTCCAGAAGACGGCGGACCTTGCCGCGCTGGCAGGTGCGCAGCAGATCCGTGGCGGCTGCGCGGCCGCAATCACGGCGGCGCAACTGAACGCCAACGGTGCGCCGGGCGGCTCGAGCGCCAACATGCCGGTGGGGCTGACGCTGGCCGCGGGCGAAGTCCAGTGCGGCTACTGGGACAAGGACACGAGCTTCCAGACGCCCGCCGTCACGGGCCCGGCCAATGCAGTGCGCGTGGCCTTCCAGAAGGCTTCACCCACGCTGCTGTCGTTCTTCACGGGCAACCGGCTCATCAGCGTCAGCGCCGTGGCAGCACTCGGCGCGCCGCTCGCCGAGTTCTCCGTGGGCAGCAAGCTCATCACCGTCAGCGGCGACTCGACGCTGGGGCGGCTGCTCAAGGGCATCGGGCTCGACCTGTCGGGCACCTCCCTGGTGGCCTACGACGGCCTCGCCCAGGCCAAGATCACGCCGGGCGGACTGCTGGCCGCACTGGGCATCCCGGTCTCCGCTGACATTGGCGTGGGCGAGTTGAACACGCTACTCGCGGGCCGCTCCGTGGCGTTGGGCGACCTGCTCAACGCCATCGTGACGGTGGCGGGCCAGAACAGCCTGCTGAGCAGCAACATCGCGCTGCTGCAGGCCATCCAGGCCAAGCTCGGGCTTACCAACCTCATGGTGCAGCTGGGTTCGCTGGCCGACGGTCCCCGCGGGCTGTTCGCGCAGATCATCGCGCCGGGCGGCAGCGGAAGCGGCGCGTTGAACGTGGGCGTGAGCGCACTGGACCTGCTCTACACCTCGATTGGCGTGGCGACCTCGCAGCATGCTGTTGATGCGGGGCTCAACATCAACCTGCTGTCTCTGGCCAAGGTCACGACCCAGGTGACGGTGATCGAGCCTCCGTCTATTGCCATCGGCGGCATCGGCGCCACGGCCTATAACGCACAGGTGCGTACCTTCATTCATGTGACGACCGATGCGGGGCTGCTCGGTTCACTGCTGGCTCCGCTACTCAAGCTCGACCTGCCGATCGTGCTCGACGCAGTGACAGGCACCGGCACGATCACCGACATGTGCACCCCCGCACTCCAGGACCCGGTGAGCGGCAAGGATCGGGTGAAGTTCCAGGTTACAAGCAAGATCGCGAACGTATGCGTGGGAAAAATCGCATCAACGGATCTGTTCTCCAAGTCGACTGTCTGCAGCTATCCGACGACGCTGAAGGACATGGAGCTCATCAATGTGCTGGGGCTACTCAAGGTGACCAATCACCTCGATCTTGGCGTGCTGCCTGGGCCCGACTCTCAACTGACACTCGCGGAAGGTGAGACCGGTACAACGCCAGTCAACAACCTGCAGGTGGGAACGCTGGTGGCGGACCTCGTAACCCAATTGACCAACTTGCTCTTCGGTGGGCCTGCGCCAACGGGAACCCCAAGTAGTGGAGATTTAGACAAAATTACCACCCAGATCTGGGACAACACAGTCAGTGTCTGTTCGGCGGATACGTCTTCCTGCCGCGCCCTGCGACTCGATCAGGCCCGTGCCGTCATCAACCAGAACTCACAAGCAAGCGGCTTACTCACAGGCTTGCTGAATGGGCTTGCTGGCCTGCTCACAAGTATTGCCAACCCATGTTCAGGCGTGATTCTTCTCGGCGGCGGTGATGTCAATGGGTGCAAGAGCATGATCAAAGACACCCTAAGCAAGACGACGGACGCCAATACGGGAGGGAAGGTTTCAAACGCACTTTCTGTCCTGGCCGGCCTGCTCAAACCCGTGCTCGACGCTGTCGGCAAATTGGTTCTCACCCCTCTCCTGACAAACGTACTCGGCATCAACCTCGGCCAGATCGACGTGAACCTGAAGTCGCTCGACTGCAAGGGCCTGCCCATGCTTGTGTATTGACGCCCCTTTTCCGATGAATTCCCCCGCCTCCAACTTCGACGAACTCGACCTCTTTGTCTGGGAAGGCAAAGCCGACATCCTCGACCGCATCGCGCGGTGCATGGCGAGCTTCGACGTGGAGGTGATCCGGGCCGATGGCCTGCCCCCTCCGCCGCAGGATCGCGGTGTGGCGCTGCGTCCCTCGGTGGCGATCATCAGCGTCACGGTCATCGACAGCGGCGGGCTGGCGCATGCCACCGAGCTGCTGCAGGGCATGCCGGTGATCTGGGTCGCGGCAGGTTCGCGCGAGCGTGACTCGCGCACTTATCCGCCCGAATACCTGCACGTGCTGCCGTACGACTTCACCTGCGCGGAGCTGCGCACGATGGTCGCGAAGCTGGTGCGGCAGTTGCGCGCGCGCGAGGTGGCGCCGCAGCCGCCCGATGTGCTGGTGGCGCACTCCGAAGCGATGAAGGGGCTGCTGGCCGAGGTGGGCGCTTTTGCCGACTGCGATCACAGCGTGCTGGTGCGCGGCGAAACGGGCGTGGGCAAGGAGCGCATCGCGCAGCAGCTGCACCTGGGGCATCAGCACTACAGCAAGGGCGCGTTCGTGGCGGTGAACTGCGGCGCGATTCCCGACGGGCTCTTCGAGTCGCTGTTCTTCGGCCACACCAAGGGCTCTTTCACGGGCGCGGTGCACGCGCATCGCGGCTACTTCGAGCAGGCCACGGGCGGCACGCTGTTCCTCGATGAAATCGGCGACCTGCCGCGCTATCAGCAAGTGAAGCTGCTGCGCGTGCTGGAAGACAGTGCGGTCACGCGGCTGGGTGCGACGGCGCCGGTGCGCGTCGACTTCCGGCTGGTGGCGGCCACCAACCGCAACCTGCGCGAGATGGTGGCGAGCGGCGAGTTTCGCGCCGACCTGTTCTACCGGCTCGCGGTGATCGAGCTGCACGTGCCCAGCCTCGAAGAGCGCGGCGAAGTCGACAAGATCGCGATCTTCAAGGCGCTGCTGACCAACGTGCTGGGCGACGAGCTCGAAACGCTCGGCGAAACGCCGCATTGGCTCAGCGACGCGGTGGCCGAGACTTACTTTCCGGGCAACGTGCGGCAGCTGCGCAATCTTGCGGAGCGCGTGGGCGTGATCGCGCGGCAACTGCACGCCTGGGACCAGAACCTGATCCAGCGCGCGATCGCACTCACGCGCGGCACGCCCGCGCCGGCGATCTTCGCCGACCGCAATGGCATGGGCAGCGGCGGCAGCAACGGCAATGGCAGCTCGCTCGACGGCAGCGCCGACCGCAAGGGCTGGAACAGCAGCGAGCGCAACCGCATCATCGCGGCGCTGGAGATCAACGACTGGAAGCGCCAGGACACCGCGCAACACCTGGGCATCAGCCGCAAGGTGCTGTGGGAGAAGATGCGCAAGTACCAGATCCTCGACGGCGAACCGGGCATCCCCGAAGACGCCTGACCGACGACAGCCGGCCTCAGGGCGTCGAAAGGCGCGGGGTCCTGCGCAGCGGCGGGTTCGCTCCAGCCGCGTCCAGGCTGCGCTCGGCCACCGGCTCGCTCGCGCAGGCCGTGTTGCTCGAGATACAGAGCTTTGCCAGCAGGCCGTCTTCCGTCAGCACCTGGCGGCTGGGCGCGCCGAAGAGGCGGTCGATCCAGCCGTTGGTGCCCACCGGGTCGATGCGCAGTTCGCCGGTGGTTCGCGCCAGGCGCAGCTCGGAGATGCGCAGGTCGAACACGCCGTCGACGTAGTCGAACAGCAGCGTGTAGTAGTCGAGTTGCGCGTCGAGCACCTTGGGCAGGGTCTCGCGACCGAACTCCATCAGGCGGCGGCGACCACGGAAGGCCTGGCCGGCGGTGCTGACGGCTTCCATCAGCTGCTTCTCGCGCTCGCGGCCGGAGACGGTGCGCGACCACGATGCCGACGTGAGCTCGAACAGGTTGAGCTTCACGCCTTCGAGCTTGGCTTCCTGGTTCGCGACTTCGGCCAGTGCCGACTTCAGGCGCAGCTGCCGGTCGAAGCCGTTGCCGAAGTTCCAGTTGAGCTCGAAGGCCGCGCGCGTCGGGTCTTGCGGCGACACGCCGCGCGGGTCTTTGCTCTTCACAAGCACGGCGTCGATCGTCGGATAGAGGCTCGCGTCCTGCTGGTCGGCCAGCGCCTTGGCGCGGTCGATGCGGCCCTGCGCCTCGGCGATCTCGGTGCTGCGCGACTCTGCGCGGTGCAGCGCTTCTTCCTGCGAGCCGATGCGCCATTGCGCCGGTGCCGCGAGCACGGGCAGCGACTCGGCATTGGGCGAGAACTTGAAGTAGTTGCGGAACTTGGCGAGCGCCTCGTCGCGCTGCGCCTCGAAGTCGGACTCGCGCGCGGCCACCAGCGCGCGCCGCGAGGCCGCCATGTTCAGGTCGTTGTCCCCACTCACGCCCAGCGCCACGCGGCGGGCCTCGGCCTTGGAGATTTCGGCCACAACCTCGGTGGCCTTGTGCGCAATCTGCTTCTTGAGGTCGAAGCGCTGCACCTGCAGGTAGGCGGTGAGCGCATCCAGCACCACCTTCTGCGAGGTGGTGATGACGGCTTCGTCGTCCGCCTGGTTGCCCGCTTCGGCGGCGCGCTGCGCGGCGCTCATGGCGCCACCGTCGATCAGGCTCACGCGCGCCTCGGCGGTGAGCACGGTGTAGCTCTGCGTCTTGGCGTTTTCCGCGCCGCTGTTGTAGTTGCCGGACGAAGTACCGAGCTTGAAGCGCGGGTAGCGCGCCTGCTTGGCCGCGTCCACGCTGTAGCTGCTGGTGTTGGCTGCAGCCTGCGCCGTCTGCACCTCGGGGTATTCCTGCGACAGCGCGATCAGCGCCTGCTTCACCTGCTGGGTGTAGTTCGCGGCGCCGAGCGACGGCGGGGACAGGCGGCGTGCGAGCATGAGCGTGGCACCCGCCTCCTGCTGCTGTTGTTGCTGCTCCTGCGCAAAGGCAGCGGGCGGCAGCGCGAAGCTCGCGCACAACGCCGCGCAGACAGCGCCGGAGCCCATGCGGCGCAGGTCGACCGGTTTGCGGTACTTCATGGTTCGCGGAAGGCTTCGCGCCGCAGCTTGAGCACAGGTCGCAGGATGTACCAGATGAACGGGTCGGTGCCCACACGCAAGTCCACTTCGGACTCCATGCCGGCGGTGATGCGGTTCTCGTCGCGCCCCACATGGGACTGCGACATGCTGATGAGCAGCCGGTAGTACGGCGCGCCGCTGGAGATGGCGGGGTCGCGGTCGGCGTCGGCCGCCACCAGCTTGACCTTGCCGTCGACCGCGCCGTAGCGCAGGTAGTCGTAGGCGGTGATCTTCACGCGCGCCTGCTGGCCCACTTCGATGAAGCCGCGGTCGTTGGGGTTGAGCCGCGCCTCGACCATGATCTCGTCCTCGTCGGGCACCACTTCGAGAATCGACTCGCCGGGCTTCACCACCCAGCCGGGGCTGGAGTTGCGCAGGCCCTTGACGATGCCGTCCGACGGCGCCTTCACCACCGTGCGCGAGCGCTGGGTGCGGGCGCGCGCCAGGTCTTCGCTCAGGCTCGCGAACTGGCGCTCGACCGTGGCCAACTCGTCCGACGCGCGGCGGCGAAAGCGCCCTTCGGCCTCGGCCATCTTGGCCTGCGCCTCGGTAATGGAAGCGTTGGCGGAAATCACGCCCTGGCGCGCCACCGCGAGTTCGCTGCGCGCGCTCTCGGCCTGGCGCCGCTTCTCCAGCACCTCGACCTGACCGACCAGCTTCTCGCTAAGCAGTTGCTCGGAGATTTCGAGTTCCTTCTGCGCCAGCACCAGCCGGTCGCTCAGGCCCTTGACCTTGGCCTGCTGCTCCAGCTGCTTGCTGCGCGCCTGCTCCAGGCCCGACACGGCACCGGCCATCACGCCGCGCTGTTCGAGAGCGCGCGCCTGGTAGGCGCCGGTCTCGCCTTCGAACACAGCTTCATCGATGTCGGTGGCAAAAGATTCGCGCTTGAGCGGCTGGCCGCGGCTCTCGGCCATGAGGCGCACGCGGGTGGCCTGCGTGGCGGCATAGCGGGCCGTGAGCTCTTCGAGGTTGAGGCCGCTGCCGCCAAGGTCGATCTCGACCAGCGACTGGCCCTGCTTGACCTTATCGCCTTCCTTCACCAGCACGTTGCTGACGATGCCGCCTTCCAAGTGCTGGATCGACTTGACGCGGTCCGAAGGAATCACGCGGCCGGGCGCGACCACCACGGTTTCCATCGGGAAGCCGAGGCCCACCAGGGCCAGCACGCCGATCGCGCCGCCGATGATCCACTGGCGCCGCCGCCCCTGCGGCGAGGTCTGGGCCGCGCGCTTGTCGTTCTCGTCCTGAAGAATCTGCGGCAAATCTGATTTCAAGTCGCGTCCCCGGTCACTCGTCATTCGCGTATCACGCCATCGAGCGGGAGGCCGTGGCCCCCGCTGCACCGTCTTCCGCATCGCCCAGCGCGACCAGCGGCTTCTTCACGCCGAACAACTTCGGCACCATCACCGCGGCCGTGCCCTGCTCCACATTACCCAGCCCCGTGACGTGGTAGACCACGCTGGCGGCGGAGACGATGCGCAGCGAATGCGTGACCACCACCACGGTGCGCACCTTGGCCACCGCGAGCAGCGTGGCGAGCAGGTTGCGCTCGCTTTGAAAGTCGAGGTCGTTGCTGGGCTCGTCGAGCACCAGCACCGAGGGCTTGCGCAGGAAGCTCATGGCCAGCGCCAGCTTGCGCCGCTCGCCCACCGACACGCCGGTGCCGCCTTCGCCGACCATGGTGCGGTAGCCATCGGGCAGCCGCGAGATGAAGTCGTGCGCGCCCGAGAGCTTGCAGGCCGCAACAATCTGCTCGTCGCTCTGGCCCGGGGCCGTGCGGCGCATCACGTCGATGAGCGAACCGCCGAACCAGTAGACCTCTTGCGAGAGATAGCTGATCCAGTGTGACAGCTCTTCGCGGCCGAACTGAGAAAGGTCGTACTCGCCGATGCTGACGATGCCGCGCGTGGGCGTGTACAGGCCCGACAGCAGCTTCACCAGCGTTGACTTGCCCGCGCCGTTGCGCCCGACGATCACGTGCAGCCCGCCCGGGCCGATGTCGAGGTCGACGTTTTCCAGCACCGGCTGCTGCGCGGTTTCGGTGAAGCTGAAGCTCACGTCCTTCAGGGTGATGCGGCCCAGCGGCTGCGGCAGCGTCATGCCCGTGGGCGGCTTCTCGACCGGTTCGCGCAGCACGGTTTCGAGCCGCTTGGCGGCTTCCTTGGCGGTAGCCAGCGAGCGCCAGTTCGACACCAGCCCCGCCACCGGCTGCAGCGCCTTCAGCGCCAGCATGTTCGAGGCGACAAGACCGCCCACCGTCATCCACTGCTCCATCACCGAGACCGCGCCCACGGTCACCACGACCACCGAGAACACGGTGAGCAGCACGGTGGTGCCGTCGCGCGCGGTTTCAATCTGGCCGTTCTTGCTGAAGCTCTCGGTGAGCCATGAGTTGTAGGTCTTGCGCCACATCTCGATGGTTGGCGCGTCGTTGGCCTGGGCCTTGAGGGTTTCGCGCGCGTTGCAGATCTCGGCCGTGACGCGCTCCAGGCCGCGGCCGCGCTGCACTTCCTCGACGCGGCCGGAGCGCACTTCGTCGGCCCACCACCACGCGAGGAAAGACATGATGGCCAGGAACAGCGCCACGACCGGCAGCACCGGCAGCGCGACGATGCCGATGACGATGAGCGCGAAGATGGCCATCGGCAGGTCGAAGATCGATTGCGCGAGCCCGCCGGTGACGGTGCCGCGCACCGAGGCCACGTCGCGGAAGTACAGGTGCCACACAGAAGCAGGCCGTGCTTCGAGCGCGCGCAGCGGGCGGCCCAGCATCGAGTTCAGCAGCGCGCCAGAAACACCGTGGTCGATGATCGCGCCCGCGTTGCGCAGCAGGCGCGAGCGGCGCGTACGCAGCCAGAACTCGATGCACAGGAAAAACAGGATGCCGCTGACCAGCGCAGCGAGCGTCGAGGTGCCGCTGCGCGAGAGCACGCGGTCATACACCTGCAGCAGAAAGATCGAAGGCAGCAGCCCGAACAGGCTGATGGGCAGCGAGCGCCACGCCGCGCTCTTCACGAGCGGGTAGGCCGCTCGGAATGCGGCGTTCAAAGCGCCCGCATAGGGACTGGCGCCAGGTTCGTCTGGCGTGTCGGCAACCAACTGACTGGGCAAGAGGAACTTGATCATGGGAAAGAGCCGATCCGTCGTGCAATGACGCCTGCGTCATTATCAACTGTTACCCGGCTGTTACAAGGCAAAAATTCACTCGCCGTGCACATCAACACGACAGCTTTCGCCTCCCATGAACCGGTTCCGGTTGCGCGGCGCTTCCCTTAACCGCGCAACCGGCCGGACTCCCTGCTTTGGCCTCCCTGTTTGATTGGGGCAAACCCTCTGCGAACACCAATGCGATGTTGGCGCACAGCAGCATGCAGAGCACCCATGCGCACAGCAGTTGCAGCCAGCCCAGCCACCACCGGCGCAACGGCTGCCGACGCAGCGGCGCCTCATGTTCGAAGGGCGAGTTCGCGAGTACGTTCCATCTCATGGCAGTGCTTTCAAAACCCGGGCCAACCGGGACAGGCCGACGCCCGCTGAACTCTTCGCCAGCACCCAGTCGCCTGGCTGCAGCAGGCTGCCGAGCGCGGTCGACAGATCTGACACGTCGACGAACCAGTGCGAGCGCACCTTGGTGCGGATGCGTGTGTGCAGTGCCCGCATCAGCGGGCCGCACAGCAGCACGCGGTCGGGTTGGGAGGCCAGCAGCTCGGCTTCGAGGTCGAGGTGGTGGCGTTGCGCGGCGGGGCCGAGCTCCTGCATGTCGCCCAGGATCGCCACGCGGCGCGACGGCTCGCAGGGCGCCTGCGACAGCAGCTCCAGCGCCGCACGCATCGAACTCGGGTTGGCGTCGTAGGTCTCGTCGATCAGCTTGAAGCTGCCGCCGCCGATGTGAATGGTGTGCAGCGCACCGCGCCCGCCCGGCGGCTCGAAGTGCGCGAAGGGCTCGACCGCGGCCGCCAGCGGCAGGCGCATGGCCTGCAGGGCCGCGAGCGCAGCGATGGCGCTCGCGCCCATGTGGCGCCCCGGCGCATTGAGCCGCAGCTGAAAGGGCTCGCCCGCCACCATCGCCTGCACTTCGCCGTGGTCGAAGGCGAGCAGGCGCACGTCGGCGTCCTTGTGCTCGCCGCAGGTCACGATCTGCAGCTGCTGCGCCATCGCCGCTTCGGCGAAGGTCGCGAACTCGGGCATGTCGCGGTTGAGCACCACGCTGTCGCCCGGCGCCATGGCCTGGAAGATCCGGCTGTCGAGCCGCGCTGCGGCCTCCGACGGGCCGCGGTGTTTCTGCGATGCGGCCGACAGCCCCGTCACCACCACCAGCGAAGGCCGCACCAGCTGCGCCGACGCCGGCATGTGCGAGGTGCCCATCTCCAGCACCCAGTAGGCCGCATGCCGCGGCATGCAGGTCATGTTCCAGGCAATGCCCGATGGCAGGCTGACGTTGCCCTCGGGCTGGCCGACCTCGCCCCACACGGTGAGTGCACCGGCCAGCATGGCGGCAACAGTGCCGCTTGCCGCGCCGTTCGTCGCGGCGCTGCCGAGCACGCCGCACACGCGGCCGGTGAACTCGGCGCGCGCATGGTCGCCCAGCTCCAGCACGGCCTGCAGCACGTTCGGCACCTTGAGCACGGGCACACGCTTGTCAAGGTGCGGCTTGGGGTCGGTGCACAGCACGGCTGCAGCCGGCTGAAGCACGCCCTTGAGCGTGACGGCCGCCAGCGGTGTCTTCGACGGACGTGTCTGGTGGTCGAACACCACGCGGCCCTTGCGCATGAAAGAGCGCTGCGCCACGCCGGTGGCGCGCCATCCGTCCTCGGGCTTGACGACCCATTCGCCGCCGGTCACGCGTGCCATCTCGCTCGCGGTCCAGACGGCGCCGTCGTCGCGCGCGCCGCCCACGCCGGTGCTGCCGCCGCCGCCCGTGCCGGCCGCGCCGGGCGAGGCGCGCCGCTCCACCAGGTAGCGGTGATAAGCGACGAAGCCCGACACGTATTGCTCGACGTCGTCGATGCGCACGCGGAACGAGTGATGGCGGATGAAGAACGAACCGACGACGGTCGATGGCCGCCGGAAATACATCGCCATCTCGGGCCAGAAGAAGCCGTTGAGCAAATAGTGCGCGCGGTAGTCGAGCGCGCGGTAAAACTTTTCGACGTCGAGCTCGTCGAGCAGGTGCCGCATCGCGGGCATGCCCTCGAGGCGCTGGAGCATCTGCTGCGCGGCCAGCATGAGTTCGAGCAGCGTCGGGAAGGTGGTCTTCCGGTCGAGCACGAAGTCCAGATACCCCGCCACGTTCTGCAGGCCGAAGCGAAAGTACTTCTCCTGCGGGCTCCAGTGCGTGAGTTCGTACACGCAGCAGCTGAGCCAGTGGTCGTGCGCCTGCCAGTGCTGGCTGGAGATGAAATGGTCAAAGGCCTTCTCGACCACGGCCAGCCATTGCGGGTCGCGCGTGAGCGCATACAAGCGCATGAGGCCGTAGGCCGCTTCGCCGTCGTAGTAAATGATGCGCGAGGCCTGCTTGACCGTGAGGTCGGCGGCATGCAGCACGTGGTTGAAGCGGCCGGTGGCCGGGTCTTGCAGCGACGCGATGCCGAGCGCGAGCTTTTCCAGCAGCGGCAGCCAGCGGCGCGTGTCCGTCAGCTCGCAGTACTTCACCAGCGCGAGCACGCAGGCCGCGTTGCCGCCGAGCTTGATCTCGCCGCCGGTGTCGACCAGGAACGCCACCGCGCGCCCGTCCACCAGCGTGTAGTCGCGGATCAGCGAGCTCGTGAGATGGTCGAGCGAGCGGTCGATGGCCGCGCGCAGCGTTTCGTCGCGCGTGAGCTCCCACGCTTCGATCATTGCGTAGAGCGCGCTTGCATGGCGCATCGCGTCGTAGGTCGGAATGCGGCGGTCGAAGCACGGAAAGTAGCCGTACACGAAGAGGCCGTCGCTCTGCACCTGGCGCGCCAGGTACGACGAGCCGCTGCGCACGAGGTCGAGCACCGACTGCGGGTTGAGTGCCGGCAACTGCCGGCGGCCCGCGTCGAGCCCCGTGCCCACCAGCTTGTGCACCACGCCGTCGGGCTGGCAGAACACGCCCACCGTGGCGAGCAGGTAGACCGGCTGGTCCGAGGGCATGTCCAGCGGCGGCGAACTCTGGAAACGCGCCTGGCCGTAGACCTCGAAGTTACGCGCGTTCACCACCGAATGCGGAATGGTCGAATCGCCGCACAGCATGGCGTTGGCGTTGAGCTCCTGCTCGGTGAAGGCCAGCGCAAAGTCTTTGTCGAAGGCCAGGCCCAGGCGGAAGTAGTTGCGCTTGACGGCAGTGAGCTGTGTCTTGAACTGGGCCCAGTCCATCGGGCTCGCGCCCTCGACCCAGTCGATGCGCAGCCACGGCGACACGATGCCGCGCTCGCGCACCCAGCGCTCGGCATGCTCGGCGCCTTCGCGCCAGGCGGTCTCGAAATCGGCGGCCCGCGCGTGCACGACATGTGCGCGCTGCGAGCCATCGCTCACGGAGAAGAACAGCGTGAATGCCGGGTACGGGGCAGGCAGCGCCGCGCACACCGACACCAGGCGTTCGTGGCAGGCGTGGAGCTGGTCTGGGAAGGACATCATTCGGCTCCGGACGAATGCGGGAGACCGGCCGCGCCCGTCATCTGCTCTCGCTTTGATGACGTGTGCGTGGGCCGGAAACCGCCGTCGTCGAAGTCATCGCGGTGATCCGGTTCAGCGGTAGCTGAATTCGGCTCGGCGATTGAGCTGATAGCCCTCCTCGGTGGTTTCGAGCGACGCGGGTTTTTCCAGGCCCCAGCTGATGGCTTCGACGCGCTCGGCGGGTACGCCGAGTTGCGTGAGCGCGCGCTGTACCGAGTCGGCACGGCGCTGGCCGAGCGCGAGGTTGTACTCGCGGCCGCCGCGCTGGTCGGTGTGGCCTTCGATCACGACCCGGCTCGCCGGCCGGTTGCGCAGGAAGCTCGCATGCGCCTCGACGATGTTGCGATCGCCCGGCCTGATGTTGTATTTGTCGAAGTCGAAGTAGACGATCTTCGGCACGCCGACGGGTCCGTTCTGCGGCGGCGGCGGCGGTGCCGGCTCCACCTTCGGCACCGCGGTGGCGGCCTTGTTCGAGTAGTAATACGTTGCATCGTCACGGCCGGTCTTCGGGGCCGCGCAGCCCACGAGGACTGCGCCGAGCGCGACGATGGTCAGTGTCTGGAAATTCTTTTTCATATCGGTCCTTTCGCGGGACAGGCCGGTGGTGGCCTGTCCCTGGTGCTGCAGCAGCTACTAGCTCCCTCGCCCCTCTTCCTTCTTTGTCTTTTAGTGATCAGCCCAGCAGACCGTGAAGGATGTTCGTCACGGGCGATGCGGCGTGTTCGACCAGGCTGGTGATCGGGGTCACGACATCGGTCACCAGCGGGGTGACTGCATGTTCGACACCGTTCACCACGGTGCTGACAGCGTCTGCCACCGGAGCGGCCGCCGTCGTGGCACCGGCCAGGATGTCGGTCACCGGGGCCGTCACGTCGTGCACCGCGCTCGTCGCGTTCGAGACGATCGGGGACACGGTGTCGGTCAGGCCGCTGGCGACCGAGGTCACCGGCTGCAGGATGTTGGCCACCGGGCTGTCGGCACCGGTCAGGCCGCCGAGCAGGCCGCCCACCAGACCGTCCTGACCCAGGAGGCTGCCGACGAGGCCGTCGCTGCCGAGCAGGCCGCCGACGAGACCGTCGTTACCGAGCACGCCGTCGAGCAGGCCTCCGGCGTCGCCACCGGTCACGGTGCCGAGCAGACCACCAACCAGGCCGTCGCTGCCAAGGACGCCGCCGAGGAGGCCACCAGCGTCGCCGCCGGTCACGCCGCTGAGCAGACCGCCAACCAGGCCGTCGCTGCCAAGGACGCCGCCGAGGAGGCCGCCAGCGTCGCCGCCGGTCACACCGCCGAGCAGACCGCCAACCAGGCCGTCGTCGCCCAGGATGCCGCCGAGCAGGCCGCCGGTGTCGCCGCCGGTCACACCGCCGAGTACGCCGCCCAGCAGGCCATCGTCACCGAGGATGCCGCCGAGCAGGCCGCCGTCGCCACCGGTCACACCGCCGAGCACGCCACCCAGCAGGCCATCGTCACCGAGGATGCCGCCGAGCAGACCGCCGTCGCCACCGGTCACGCCGCCGAGCACGCCGCCCAGCAGGCCATCGTCACCGAGGATGCCGCCGAGCAGACCGCCGTCGCCACCGGTCACACCGCCGAGCACGCCGCCCAGCAGGCCATCGTCACCGAGGATGCCGCCGAGCAGGCCGCCGTCGCCACCGGTCACACCGCCGAGCACGCCGCCCAGCAGGCCGTCGTCACCGAGGATGCCGCCGAGCAGGCCGCCGTCGCCACCGGTCACACCGCCGAGCACGCCACCCAGCAGGCCGTCGTCACCCAGGACACCGCCGAGGAGACCACCGTCGCCGCCGAGCACGCCGCCCAGCAGACCGTCGTCACCCAGGACACCACCGAGGAGACCACCGTCGCCACCGAGCACGCCACCCAACAGGCCGTCGTCACCCAAAACACCGCCGAGGAGGCCGCCGTCACCGCCGAGCACACCACCCAGCAGACCGTCATCGCCCAGGACACCGCCGAGGAGGCCGCCGTCGCCGCCGAGTACGCCGCCCAGCAGGCCGTCGTCACCCAGCACGCCACCAAGGAGACCACCGTCGCCGCCGAGCACGCCGCCCAGCAGGCCGTCGTCACCCAGGACACCGCCGAGGAGACCACCGTCACCGCCGAGCACACCACCCAGCAGACCGTCGTCACCCAGAACACCGCCGAGGAGGCCACCGTCGCCGCCGAGCACGCCGCCCAGCAGGCCGTCGTCACCCAGGACACCGCCGAGGAGGCCACCGTCACCGCCGAGTACGCCACCCAGCAGACCGTCGTCACCCAGGACACCGCCGAGGAGGCCATCGCCCCCCAGCAGGTTGGCCACACCGTCCGTCAGGTAGTCGACTTGAGCCGTGACACCGTTCAGCAACGCGGCCGTCGTGTTCGCGCCGAGCAGTTGATCTGTCAGCGGGCTCAGCAGGCCGGAGGCACCGCTCGCCACCTGGCCAACGAGGCCGTCGACCGGGTCGAGCACGTTGGGGTCGTTCTCCGTGAAGCTGGTGCCGAGCACCGGGCCCAGCAGGCCGTCGACCGTGTCGGTCAGGCCGTCCGCGACGCCGACCACCGGCCCGAGTACGTTGCCCAGGCCGAGCCCGCCCAGCAGGCCGGTGTTCAGGCCGTCGGCCAGGTTGCCGAGCACGCCGTCGGCCGGGTCGAGCAGCGCCGCGCCGGTGCCGGGGGTGCCGCCACCGCCGATGCCACCCAGCACATCGCCGAGCAGACCGCCAAGCAGGCCGTCTTCACCCAGCAGGCCACCGACCGGACCGTCTTCGCCAAGCAGGCCGCCAACCAGGCCATCCGGCCCGAGCAGGCCGCCAGCGAGGCCGTCGCCGCCGAGCACACCGCCCAGCAGGCCATCGTCGCCCAGCAGACCACCCACCAGACCGTCGTCACCCAGCAGGCCGCCCACGATGCCGTCGCCGCCCAGCAGGCCGCCGACCAGACCGTCATCGCCCAGCACGCCACCCAGAAGGCCATCGCCACCGAGCAGGCCACCCACCAGACCGTCGTCACCCAGCACGCCACCGAGCAGGCCGTCGTCGCCGAGCACACCGCCCAGCAGGCCGTCGCCGCCCAGCACGCCGCCCAGGAGGCCATCGCCACCGAGCAGACCGCCGACGAGGCCATCGTCACCCAGCAAGCCGCCTACCAGGCCGTCGTCTGCAAGCAGGCCGTCGAGCGCGCCGCCCAGGAGCCCGCCTTCGCCGCCGAGCAGGCCGCCCAGCGGGCTGTCAGAGATGAGGCCGGAGATCGCGCCGTCCTGGCCGAGCAGGCTGTCGACCAGGCCGCCATGGCCCAGCAGTTCGCCAGTGAGGCCGCTGCTGCCGAGCAGGCCCGAGAGGGCGCCGTCGCCGCCGAGCAGGCCGCCTACGAGGCCGTCGTCGCCCAGAATGCCGCCCAGTGCGCTGCCGTCGCCGAGCAGGCCACCCAGCAGGCCCTCGTCGCCGAGCAGGCCGCCGGTCAGGCTGCCCACCGCGCCGTCGCCGAGCAGGCCGCCCACGAGACCGTCGCTGCCCAGCACATTGCCCAGCAGGCCGCCCACGGCGCCGTCTTCGGCCAGCAGGCCGCCGACGAGGCCGTCTTCACCGAGCAGACCGCCGACAAGGCCATCGTCAGCCAGCAGGCCTGACACCAGGCTGCCGTCGCCGAGCACGTTGCCGAGCACGCCGCCCAGCAGGCCGTCGTCGCCCACCAGCTGGTCGGTGAGGCCGCCGAGGCCGAGGGCGTCGGTCAGGCCGCTGATGATGCCGTGGTCACCGATCAGGTTGGTCAGGCCGTTGTCCAGCGCGTCGGTCAGGTAATCGACCTGGCCCAGCACCGTGCCGAGGATGGCGGTCGTGGCGCCCTCGCCCAGCAGGTTGTCGAGCGTGGGGCTCAGGGAGTCGCCCAGCAGGCCGGTCACGCTGCCGACGGTGTTGTCGATGGGGTCGAACTGGTTGGGATCGTTCGGCGTGAACTCGCTGCCGAGCAGCGGAGCCAGCACGTCGTCGAGCGTGTCGGTCAGGCCGTCGACCACGTTGTTGACCGGCGTGAGCGAGTCGCCAAGGCCGAGCGCATTGCCGAGGCTGTCGGTGATGTGACCGACGGCGCCGTCGCCTGGATCGAGGAGGTGGTCTGCGTCTGCGTCTGCGTCTGCATCGGCATCGGCATCGGCATCGGCATCGGCGTCGGCGTCTGCATCGGCATCGGCATCGGCATCGGCATCGGCGTCTGCGTCTGCATCGGCGTCAGCGTCGGCATCGGCATCGGCATCGGCATCGGCATCAGCATCAGCATCAGCATCGGCATCGGCATCGGCATCGGCATCGGCATCGGCATCAGCGTCGGCATCGGCATCGGCATCGGCATCGGCATCGGCATCGGCATCGGCATCAGCATCAGCATCAGCATCAGCATCAGCATCGGCATCGGCATCGGCATCGGCATCGGCATCGGCATCGGCATCGGCATCGGCATCGGCATCGGCATCGGCATCGGCATCAGCATCAGCATCAGCGTCGGCATCAGCGTCTGCATCACCGTCCGCATCCGCATCGGCGTCGGCATCTGCATCCGAGTCGGCATCCGCGTCGGAGTCGCCCGGCGTGGTGGGCGTGGTCGGATTGCCCGAACCGACGAGCAGCGGAACAACGCTGTCGCTGCCGCCGCCACCGCCGCTGAGGGCGGCGCCAAGCGCTGCGGCGCCCAGGGCGCCGAGTGCGAATTCACCCAGCCCGATGCCGCTGCCGGCAGCGAGCTTCTTGGTCACGGCCAGGGCAGCGGCATCTGCGTCGCTGTCCGGCGGGGTCACTTGCAGGTCGCCCGAGGCGACATCCACATTCACTTGTTCGAGGCCGCCCGGCAGCTTGGTCGAGCCGATGGTGGCGTCGGTGCCGCCGGTGAACACACCAGCCAGCGGGGCCTTGTTGGTGGCCGATCCGGGGAAGAGAACATTGGCGTGGCCGTCCTGCGGAACGATCACGCGGTCGCCGGCCATCAGCGTCTGATTGCCATCGACGGGAATGCTGACACCGTCGCGCATCACTGCGACACCCGGCGTGGCATTCGATAATGTGCCGATGCTGGACGGGCCAGCAGCTGCGGCGGGCGCCGCCGAACCCAGCGAGGCAGGAGCGCCCAGCGGAGTGACGGTGGCCTGGGCAATGACCACAGGAGCGACGCCAGCGGCGGCAAGTCCTTCGGTCGAATTGGTCGATGCTTGTTGAGCGGTCATGGCAGCCTCTGTGACAAAAGATGCCTACTAAGGGGCAACTAGCGTGCCGCTTTTTTTGCGCCCCATGCCAAAGCGGTCCAGAGCAATGCAACCTGTTGATTTGTATGGAAATTTTTCTTTAGGCGGGGGTTTCCACCGGGGTGTGGAAACAGCTCGTAAGAAGGTCATTTGGTGATTCGTTACGTAACGATGTAACGCCCTGTACCCGGAACATCCGACACATCCCAAGCGCCCGAAGCCGCCTGCGAAACGGCTCGCAAACACGGCCCCACACACGGCTCCCATCCCTCTTTTTCTTCTGCTCTATCTATATATGTTCAACCCCTCCCAGGAAGACGTGCGCCGCTTCTTCTGCGACGTGTACGCCAAGCACCGCCAGGGCCTGCCGATGGAAGCGCTAGAGACCATCGCGGCCGGCTGGATCGACGAACACCCCGAGTACCACGAGGACCTTGTCGACGCCGACGCGGCAGTGGCGCGTGTCTACGACGGATCGAACGGGCGCGAGAACCCGTTCCTTCATCTGTCGATGCATCTGTCGATCAGCGAGCAGTGCTCCATCGACCAGCCGCGCGGCATCCGCCAGGCCGTCGAGCTGCTGGCAGCTCGCCGCGGCTCGCTGCTTCATGCGCATCACGAGGCGATGGACTGCCTGGGCCAGATGATGTGGGAGAGCCAGCGCGCGGGCCGGCCGCCGGATGGCGAGGGCTACGTGGCCTGCGTGCAGCGCAGGGCCACGAAAGACTAGTCAGTTAGCCACGAGAGGTTTTCCGGGGCCGCTGCGGCACCGCGCCCTGCTGCTTCGCGGCCTCGCGCAGCAGCGCTGCCATGGCGCCGCGCAGTGCCGAAGGCTCGGCATCGCTGCGCTGAAGCAGCCCGACCGGCTCCTCGGTGCCGACGGTCTCGATGCGCAACCGCGCGAGGCGCCCGTCCGCCAGCTCGCCGCGCGCGGCGCCCAGCGGCGTGATCCATACCGCATCGGACACCGCCACCAGCGCGCGTGCCACCGCCACGTCGAGCGTCTGCAATGCATTGGCCGGCAGCACGAGGCCGCGCGCCGACAGGAAACTCTCGGTGTTGTGGCGCGGGATCGTGCCCTCGCCGTACACCACCAGCGGATAGGCCAGCACCGCCTGCACCGACGCCGCCTTCAGCGCCAGCGGATGGCCCGCGCGCACGGCGAACACCAGCGGCTCGGTGTACAGCAGCTCGAAGCTCAGGCCGCCCATCAGGCGCGGATCGCTCATGCGGCCGACCACCAGGTCGAGCTCGCCGGCGCGCAACTCGTCGAGCAGCGTGGGGTTGGCGGCGCTCTTCACCACGATCTGCACCGAGGGCCGGCTGTCGCGCAGCCGTGCCAGCGCCACCGGCAGCAGGGCCGGCGCCACGCTCGGCAGCGCGCCGATGCGTAGCCGCTCGATGCGCCCGCCCGCCGCCGGCGCCACGGCCTGCGCGCTGGCATCGAGCGCTTCGAGCACGCGCAGCGCGTGCGCGAGCAGTTGCTCGCCAGCGGCCGTGAGGCCTTGCACGCCGCGCCGGCCGGCCTTGCTGCGCTCGACCAGCCGCGTGCCGACGATCGCCTCCAGCTCGGATAGCGTCTTCGACACGGCCGGCTGGCTCAACGCCAGCCGTTCGGCCGCGCGCGCGAGGTGGCGCTCCTGCGCCACGGCAACGAGGCAGCGCAGGTGCCGCAACTGCACGTTGCGCACGAAGTCCTGGCGAAGATCGGCGGAGTCTTTCACGCGGTCTTTCAATGCCTTCTGGTTATTGAGAACGGAGCAATCTTCAATTTACATCATCGGATGGCGCTTCTAAAGTGGCGGCTTCCGGATTCGTCCCACGACAGGAGACAACGTACATGTTGACCAAGACCAAGGGCTCCTCGCCCATCCTCACCCCCCGCGACTGGGAAGCCCACCCCAGTTATGTCTACCCCGGCTACAAGTCGACCGTGAAGCGCGGCCCGCAGAAGCCGCTGATTCCGCTGAAGGCCTCGCTCGGCGAATTGCAGCAGCCGGTGTACGGCCACGACAGCATCGGCGAGTTCGACAACGACCTCACGCGCAACGCGCGCCGCAACGGCGAGCCGCTGGGCGAACGCATGATCCTCACCGGCCGGGTGCTCGACGATCGCCGCCGCCCGGTGGCCAACACGCTGGTCGAGCTGTGGCAGGCCAACGCCGCCGGCCGCTACGTGCACAAGGTCGACCAGCACGACGCGCCGCTGGACCCCAACTTCCTGGGCGCGGGCCGCTGCCTGACCGACAGCGAAGGCCGCTACCGCTTTCTCACCATCAAGCCCGGCGCCTACCCCTGGGGCAACCACCCGAATGCCTGGCGCCCGCAACACATCCACCTGTCGCTGTTCGGCCAGAGCTTCGCGAGCCGCCTGGTCACGCAGATGTACTTCCCCGGCGACCCGCTGATGCAGTACGACCCGATGATCACCGGCACGCCCGAGCGCTACCGCAACCGGCTCATCGCCGACTTCAGCCTCGACATCACCGAAGAGGGCTACGCACTGGGCTACCAGTTCGACATCGTGCTGCGCGGCGCAGACGAAACGCCTTTCGAGAACCGCTGAGCCAGGAGACACACACCATGTTGATGACCGCACAGGAAGCCGACTTCGGCCAGACCCCCTCGCAAACCGTGGGCCCCTACTTCGCCTACGGCCTCACCGCCACGCAGTACGGCTACGACTTCGACCAGCCCTTCGACGCCGTGCTGGCGCTCGACAAGGCCGCAGGCCAGCGCATCCGCCTTGAAGGCCGCGTGATCGACGGCGACGGCAACCCGATCAACGACGCGCTGGTCGAGATCAGCCAGCCCGATGGCGAAGGCCGTTACCCGCACACGCCCGACGAGGCGCGCGCCATGGGCTTTCGTGCCTTCGGTCGCGTCGGCACAGGCACCGCCGAAGGCAACCGCTTCGTGTTCCACACCGTGAAGCCCGGCGCCGAATCGCCCGGCGAAGCACCGCACATCAACGTGATCGTGCTGATGCGCGGCCTGCTGCTGCATGCGTTCACGCGCGCGTACTTCAGCGACGAAGCCGAAGCCAACGCGAAGGACACAGTGCTGCAGAGCGTGCCGGCCGATCGCCGCCACACGCTGATCGCAGAGCGCGTGGAGCAAGGCGGCGCGGTGACGTATCGCTTCGACATCCGCATGCAGGGCACTGACGAGACTGCCTTCTTCGACGTCTGATCTCAGGGAAATCCCGGACGCAAAAAAGCCCGCTCACAGCGGGCTTTTTTGTTATGAGTGAAGCGCTTATTCAGCGCCGTGGTGAATGCGCGATTCGGGCACCGTCTTCAGTTCGCCGGGCAGCGAGCTGATGTAGCTGGCCAGCGTCTTGAGTTCGGCGTTGGTGAACTTCTTGTCTTCGACCTGCTGGCCCATCACGGCGTTGGAGCGACCGAGGTGCGGGTTGTTCTTCACGCGGTACGACTTGAGCGCGACGAACAGGTAGTCGGCATGCTGGCCGGCAAGCTTGGGCACGGTGCCGTCGTTCGGCGTGTTGAAGTTGGCGCCGTGGCACTTGGTGCAGTTGTTGTCGGCGTTGCGGGTGACGAGCGCCTCGACGTTCGGGGGCGTTGCCTTGGCCAGCGTGGCCGGCGGTGCGCTGCCGTCCTTCAGACCCAGTTGGCTGTAGTAAGCAGCGAGGTCGGCGATGTCCTGGTCGGTGAGCGTGTCGGCAATGGCGCGCATGGTGGGATGCTTGCGGTCGCCGCCCTTGTATGCGGTGAGCGCGGCCGTGATGTACGTGGCGCTCTGGCCGGCGATCATCGGCACCTTGTGGATCTCTGGGAAGCTGGCCTGATAGCCAATGATGCCGTGGCAGCCCACGCACATCGCAACCTTCTTTGCTCCGTCCTGGGCCTTGCCAGTGACTTGCTGGGCTTCAGCCGAGACCGTCACGCAAGCGACAGCAAGGGCAAACATCGTGGTCAACAACTTGTTCATTTTGCGCGCACAATCTCGTGGAGAGTACAGTTTTTCGAATCAACATTCGATTATATGCAGGGGTCCCCTGGAACCCTGTGCAGGCCAACCCTGAGGCTGCACAACGCGTGTCGAGTGTGTTCTTTTCTCCACCCCAGCCTCCGTCTCACTCATCTCACTCATGAAATTCCAGGGCTCAGACAATTACGTCGCCACGCAAGACCTGATGCTCGCGGTCAATGCGGCCATCACTCTCAAGCGCCCGCTGCTCGTCAAGGGCGAGCCCGGCACGGGCAAGACCATGCTGGCCGAGGAAGTGGCCCAGTCGCTGGGCCTGCCGCTGCTGCAGTGGCACATCAAGTCGACCACCAAGGCGCAGCAGGGCCTGTATGAATACGACGCCGTGAGCCGCCTGCGCGACTCGCAACTGAAAGACGTCGACGGCGGCGAGCGCGTCAAGGACATCCAGAACTACATCATCAAGGGCGTGCTCTGGCAGGCCTTCACGGCCGACCAGCCGGTGGCATTGCTCATCGACGAGATCGACAAGGCCGACATCGAATTCCCGAACGACCTGCTGCGCGAAATCGACCGCATGGAGTTCTATTGCTACGAGACGCGCGAGCTCATCCGCGCCAAGCATCGCCCCGTGGTGTTCATCACCTCGAACAACGAGAAGGAGCTGCCCGACGCCTTCCTGCGCCGCTGCTTCTTCCACTACATCAAGTTCCCCGATGCCGAGACGATGAAGCACATCGTCGCCGTGCACTTCCCTGGCCTGAAGCAAGAGCTGCTCACGGCCGCGATGAAGACCTTCTACGACGTGCGCAACCTGCCCGGCCTGAAGAAAAAGCCCTCGACCTCCGAGCTGCTCGACTGGCTCAAGCTGCTGGTGGCCGAAGACATTCCGCTCGAAGCGCTGCAGAGCAAGGACGACAAGGTCGCCGTGCCGCCGCTGGTGGGCGCACTGCTCAAGAACGAGCAGGACGTGACGCTCTTCGAGAAGCTCGTCTTCATGCAACGCAACAACCGCTGAGTCCATGAGCCAGACGCCGCATCCCACCGGGCAACTGATGAAGCTGGGCATTGCCCAGGCAGTGCTGTTCGTGCTGGGTGCGCTGCTCGGCCGCGGGCTCGGGCTGCTGCTGGGGCTCGATGCCTTCGGCGCCGCCGGCTATGGCAACAAGGAAATCTTCGGGATTCTGCTGATCGGCCTGGGCGGCGGTGGCGGGGTGCAGCTGGCGCGCGCCTGGTACGTGCGCAAGTATGGCGATCCCAAAGGCTGAAAACACAAGAGAGTTTGAAATGGCGTTCGTCGAACCCGTCACGCTGAAGGCCCGCGGCATCGCGCTGGTGCCGCTGTCGCTGGCTCATGAAGAAGGCCTGCGCGCCGCGGCCGCCGATGGCGAGTTGTGGAAGCTGCGCGTCACCTCCGTGCCCGAGCCGCAGGACACGCGCGCCTACATCGAGACCGCGCTGAAGACCGCAGACCGCTTCGCCTTCGCAGTGACCGACGAGGCCACCGGCACGGTGCTCGGCAGCACCAGCTTCCACGACATCCTGCCGGGCGTGAAGCGCGTGGAGATCGGCTACACGTGGTACGCGGCGCGCTGCCAGCGCACGCACGTCAACACCACCTGCAAGCTGCTGATGCTCACACACGCCTTCGACGCGCTCGGCTGCAACGTGGTGGGCTGGCGCACCGACAACTTCAACTACGCCTCGCAGCGCGCCATCGAGCGCCTGGGCGCGAAGAAAGACGGCGTGATCCGCGGCCACGTGATGCGCCGCGACGGCACCATCCGCGACACCGTCATGTACAGCCTGCGCGCGGGCGAATGGCCCGAGGTGAAGGCCCAGCTGCTGTACCTGCTCGACAAGCCGCGCGGCTGACAGACACACAAGGAGCACCCCATGCTCATCGACTTCTTCTACACCCTGCGCTCGGCCAAGCTGCCGGTGTCGGTCAAGGAATACCTCACGCTGCTCGAGGCCCTGCAGGCCGACGTGGTGGGGCCCAACTCCGACGGCGCCTACGGCATCGACGACTTCTACTACCTCTCGCGCACCGCGCTCGTGAAGGACGAGAAGCACTACGACAAGTTCGACCGCGCCTTCGCCGCCTACTTCAAGGGCGTCGAGATGCTGACCGACTTCACGAAGGAAGTGCCACTCGACTGGCTCAAGAAAACGCTCGAGCGCGAGTTCACCGCCGAGGAAAAAGCCAAGATCGAAAAGATGGGCTGGGACGAGCTCATGGAAACGCTCAAGAAGCGCTTCGAAGAGCAGAAGGAGCGCCACGAGGGCGGCAGCAAGTGGATCGGCACCGGCGGCACCTCGCCTTTCGGCAACGGTGGCTACAACCCACAGGGCATCCGCATCGGCGGCGCTGGCAAGAACAAGAGCGCGGTGAAGGTGTGGGACCAGCGCGCCTACAAGGACTACGACGACACACAGGAGCTGGGCACGCGCAACATCAAGGTTGCGCTGCGCCGGCTGCGCAAGTTCGCGCGCGAAGGCCATGACGAAGAGCTGGACCTCGACGACACCATCCACTCGACCGCGGCCAATGCCGGCTACCTCGACATCAAGATGCGGCCCGAGCGCCACAACAACGTCAAGGTGCTGCTGCTGATGGACGTGGGCGGCACGATGGACGAGCACATCCAGCGCGTGGAAGAGCTGTTCTCGGCCGTGAAGACCGAGTTCAAGCACCTCGAATTCTTCTACTTCCACAACTGCGTGTATGACTTCATGTGGAAGAACAACAAGCGCCGCTTCTCCGAGAAGTTCGCGACCTGGGACATCCTGCGCAAGTACAACAAGGACTACAAGCTCATCTTCGTCGGCGACGCGACCATGAGCCCCTACGAAATACTGCAGCCCGGCGGCAGCGTCGAATACAACAACGAAGAGGCTGGCGCAGAGTGGATACAGCGGCTCACGCACACCTTTCCGAAGTTCGCGTGGATCAACCCTGAGCCCCAAGGCGTGTGGCAGTACCGCCAGAGCATCGCGGTGATGCAGCAGCTCATGTCGAACCGCATGTACCCTCTGACCCTGCGAGGCCTCGAAGACGCGATGCGCATGCTGTCCAAGTAGGACGAAGCCATCTGTATCCGGACGCTTCAGGAACCGGCGAATCTTGCTGTCAGAATCCGCCCATGGTCAGGGTGGTTTCAGTTTCTTCGCCGGCATGGTGGCCGGCTTTGCTTTTTTCCGGCGTCCTGCTCTTGCAAGGCTGCAGCCTGCTGCCGAAGAAAGAGGCGCCCGAAGACAACAAGCCCGCGGCCGGCCTCGTGCGCAGCGGTGCCGCGGCCGACAGCACCACCTCGGACGACGGCAAGGACGACAACAAGAAAAAAGTAGACAAGCGCGACGCCTTCACCGTCGATGTGCGCGGCCCCGAGGCCGTACGCGACTACCTCAAGCTGCACCTCGAGATCCAGCGCTACCGCGAGCTCGATGACCTCGGCGCCACGGAAATCTCCCGCCTCATGGTGGCCGCCGAGGCCAATGCACGCGAGCTGCTCGGCACCATGGGCTACTTCTCGCCCACGCTGACGCTCGAACTCAACGAGACACCCGAAAGCACCAAGGCCCCGCGCGAGATCGTCATCACCGTCTCGCCCGGCGAGAGCACCAAGGTGAGCAACGTGCAGATCAGCTACGGCGGCCCGATCGCAAACGATGCCACCGCCGAGGCGCAGCGCGACTCGATCCGCACCAACTGGGCCCTGCGCGCCGGCCAGCCCTTCACCCAGCAGGCCTGGGACGATGCCAAGACCACCGCGCTGCGCAGCCTGACGGCCAAGCGCTTTCCCACCGGCAGCATCGAGGTCAGCCGCGCCGAAGTCGATGCCGACCGCAGCGAGGCCCGCCTCAGCGTCACCTACCAGTCGGGCCCGGCCTACAAGTTCGGCCCGCTCATGCTGCACGGCATCCAGCGCTACGACCCCGACGGCGCACGCCGCATCGCCCGCCTGCCCAGCGGCACCGACTACGACCAGCAGAAGCTGCTCGATGCCCAGCAGCGCCTGGCCAGCAGCGGCTACTACGACTCGGTGTTCCTCACGCTCGACACCGAGAGCGGCAACCCGCTGGCCGCGCCGGTGATCGCGCAGCTGCGCGAGGCGCCGCTGCAGAAGGTGGTGATGGGCGTGGGCTTCACCACCGACAACGGCCCGCGCCTGTCGATCGACCACATCCACAACCAGATTCCGCTGCTGGGCTGGCGCTCCGTCTCACGGCTGTCGGTCGACAACGACATCAAGTCGCTCGGCACCGAGTGGAAGGCGATTCCCGACGACCGGGGCTGGCAATGGTTCTCGGGCGCCGAACTGAAGAGCGAGCAATCGGGCAGCTACGTGGTCGACAGCGGACGCCTGCGAGGCGGGCGCAGCAAGTCGGGCGACCACATCGACCGCAGCTACTTCCTGCAGTACGACTATGCGCAGAACCGCGGCATCAACGCACCGCCCTCGGCCTCTGCCGTGACGGCCAACTGGGGCTGGACCGGCCGCTATTTCGACGACAACGCGTCGCCCTCGCGCGGCTTCGGCCTTGCGCTCGAAGTGGCCGCGGGCTACACGCTCACCGGCGAGCAGACGCCCTTCACGCGCACCTACGCGCGTTGGCTCGGCGTGCTGCCGCTGGGCGCGGCCGATGACAAGGAAACGCGCGCGCGCCGCAGCCGCCTGCAGCTGCGCCTGGAGGCTGGCGCGGTGTCGGCCAAAGACAGCGCGCAGATCCCGTCCACGCTGATGTTCCTGACCGGCGGCGACACCACCGTGCGCGGCTACAGCTACAAGCAGATCGGCACCGTGCGCGCCGACGGCCAGACCGTTGCGGGCCGCTACCTCGGCGTGGCCAGCGTGGAGTGGCAGCGCCCCTTCGTCTACAACGGCAAGCTCACCGAATGGGAGAGTGTGGTGTTCGCCGATGCCGGCGCCGTGGCCGACAAACCCGGCGAGCTCAAGCCCAAGGTGGGCGTGGGCGTGGGCGCGCGCTGGCGCAGCCCCGTGGGGCCGGTGCAGGCCGACCTGGCCTACGGCGTGGACTCGAAGAAATTCCGCCTGCACTTCCGCCTCGGCTTCACCTTCTGATTTTTTTCGATGCAGACCGACGCAGACCCCACGCCAACGCCCCTCGCCCCCCGCCGCTCGCGCGCGCGCCGGGCAATGCGCGCCCTGGCCTGGACCGTTGCCGGCCTGCTGCTCGCCGTGGTGCTGCTGGTCGCGGGCGCGTGGTGGTGGCTGGGCTCGAACACCTCGCTCGCCTTCGCGCTCGCCCAGGCAGCGCAGCGGCTGCCGGCCGGGCAGACGCTCGAAAGCCGCGACGTGAGCGGCTCGCTGCGCACCGGCGGCCACATCGGCTGGCTCAAGTACCAGAGCGAGAGCATCGCCGTCGAAGTGAACGAGGCCACCATCGGCTGGCAGCTCGCGCCGCTGCTGCAGCGCAAGGTGCAACTCGGCGAGGTGCACGCGAAGCAGGTGCTCATCGAAAAGCGCGGCCCGCCCAGCGACAAGCCCACCGAGCCGCTCGAACAGCTCGCGCTGCCGATCGAGATCGAGCTGCCCTTCCGCATCGACGAAGTGCGCTGGGCCGGCCCGCCCGCGCTGCAGGCGCTCAACCTCTCGGGCAGCTACAGCTACAAGGCTGCCGAGCATGTGCTCGAGGTCAAGGGCGTGGACATTGCCGACGGCCACTACAGCACCCGCGTGAAGCTGCAAGGCCCCGCGCCGATGGCCATCGACGCATCGCTCGAGGGCCGCGTGAAGGCGCCGCTGGCAGAGGACCACAACATCGACGTGCTGGCCACCGCCACCGTGAAGGGCACGCTCGCCGGCACCGCCGCGCGGCTGCAGGTCGCGGCCGAGCTGAAGCCGGCCGAAGAGAACGCCGACGCCCCGATGGAAGCCAGCCTGCAGGCACAGATCGCGCCCTGGCTGCCCCAGCCGGTGATCGACGCGAAGGCCGACCTGCGCAACGTCGATGCGTCGAGCCTGTGGCCCGGCGCGCCCCAGACGCAGCTCACCGGCACCGTCGAACTGCAGCCCGACGCCGACACCGGCCCCGCCGCATGGAAGGCCTCGGCCGACATCCGCAACACCGTGCCCGGCCCGTGGGACAAAGAGAAACTGCCGCTCGAGCAGGTGCAGGCCAAGGTCGGCTTCGACGGCACCAGTTGGACCGTTCCCGAAGCCACAGTGCGCGCGGGCGGCGGGCGCATCGACGCAGCCGGCAAGTGGAGCCCCGCACCGTCGCCCTGGCAGGCACAGGCCACCGTGCGCGGCGTGCGGCCCGGTGCGCTGTACAGCGAACTCTCGGGCGCGCCCGTCAGCGGGCAGCTCAAGGCCGAGCAGAAGGAAAGCACCATCACCTTCGACGGTGCCTTGCGTGCCGAGGGCGGCGCCGGCAGCAAGGCCTTGCCCGGCTTCGCGCTCGACCGCGCGCTGGCCCAGGGCCAGTGGAAGGACCAGGTGCTCGACCTGCGCACGCTGCGCATCGAGGCCCAGCGCGCCAGCGTCGACGGCCGGCTGCAGGTGCGCGTGGCCGAGCAGGCGGCAAGCGGCAAGCTCAACCTCGTGCTGCCGGGCGGCAGCGCGCAGGTCGATGGCCGCATCGCGCCGTCTGCGGGCGGTGGCGACATCAAGGTCAGCATCGACGATGCCGACACCGTGCAGCGCTGGGTGCAAAGCCTGCCGGGGCTGTCAGGCGTGTTCGGCAACGCCAGCGCAAAGGGCTCGGCGAAGCTCGACGCCAGCTGGCAAGGCGGCTGGCAGACCATCCAGCGCCGGCTGCAGAACGCCAACGCGCCCGCGCAGCGCGGCGCTGAGCCCAGCCTCAAGGCCATGCTCGGCGTGCCGCGGCTCGACCTGAGCCTGCCCTCGGCCGCGCCCGGCGGCGCGACAACCGCCGTGCAGCTGCGCGACCTGCGCGCTGACCTCGAAGGCAGCCTCGCACAGGCCTCGCTCACGCTGAAGGGCGAAGCCACCACCGGCACGCAGAAGTTCAACATCGACACCCGTGCCAGCGGCGGCATCGCGGGCGCCGGCCAGTGGCGCGCGGCGCTGGCCAGCCTCAAGCTGCAGGCACAGGACAGCGCCCGCCCCGGCGAACCGTGGGTGCTGGAGCTGAGCCGCGAGGTCACGTCAACCATCCGCACCACCAGCGGCAACGCGCCCCGCCTCGACGTCGAAGCCTCCGCCGCCGCGGCCACCTTGCGCGGCCCGGTGCCCGGCACCGTGCGCATCGACTGGCAGCCGCTGCGCTTCAGCCAGAGCGGCGCGGCGCCCAACCGCGTGTTCCGCGTGCAGTCGAAGGGCCAGCTGCAAGGCCTGCCGCTGGCCTGGGCCGGCGCGTTCGGCGCCAATACCACGCTCGGCGAATACGGCATCAGCGGCGACCTGATGTTCAACGGCGACTGGGACATCGACGCCGGCGACACGCTGCGCGCCAAGGCTCGCATCGGGCGCCAGAGCGGCGACATTCGCGTGCAGGCCGGCGAGGCCGCGCTCGTCACGCGCATCACCAGCACCGGGACGGGCACTGCGAGCGAGCGCACGATGAACTCCTCCTCCGGGAACGGCGACGCGCCCAGCACGCCGGCCGGCCTGCGCCAGGCCGAGCTGCGGCTCGATGCCGAAGGCGACGCCGTGCACGCCGTGCTCGCGTGGGACAGCGAACGCGCCGGCAAGATCGACGCCGACATCAACACCCGCGTGCAGCAGCGCGCCGGCGGCTGGCAGTGGACGCCCGACGCACCGCTGGGCGGCACCATCAAGGCTGCACTGCCCAACCTCGGCGTGTGGTCGATGCTCGCGCCGCCGGGCTGGCGCATTGCCGGCACGCTCGACGCCAGCGCCACGCTGTCGGGCAACCGCGCCGTGCCGCGCTGGAACGGCACGCTGGGCGCCGACAAGCTCGCATTGCGCGCGCCCGTCGAAGGACTTGACCTGCGCGACGGCCGCCTGCGCGCCACGCTCAGCGGCGAGCGCATCGAGATCACCGAATTCACGCTCAAGGGCGGCACCGGCAGCTCCACGCGCATCGGCGGCCAGAGCGGCAACCGCAGCACCTCGGCCAGCGAGGCCCGCAGCGACGGCGGCACGCTCTCGGCCAGCGGCGACCTGAGCTGGGGCCCCGCCAGCGGCACGGCCTCGGGCATCCGCATGGCCCTGCAGGGCCAGTTGCGCGCGCTGCGCGTGCTGGTGCGAACCGACCGGCAGGTCACGCTCTCGGGCGATGTGCAGGCGCGGCTCGACAACGGCCAGTTCAACGTGCGCGGCAAGTTGAAGACCGACCGTGCCGTCATCATCCTGCCCGACGAAACCGCACCCAGCCTCGGCAGCGACGTCGTCGTGCGCTCCGCCGCCAAGGACCGCGAGGCCACCGAGACGGCGCAGCGCGAATCCGCCCAGGCCGACGCGCAAGCCGCCAAGCCGCAGACCGCCAAGCCGCCGGACATCGTCATCAACTTCGACCTTGGCGACGACTTCGCGGTGCAGGGCCGCGGCATCACCACGCGCCTCGAAGGCGATCTGGAGATCCGCAGCACGAGGCTGAATGCCCCGCCGCGCATCACCGGTGAAGTGAAGACCGTGAAGGGCCAGTACCGCGCCTACGGCCAGCAGCTCGACGTGGAAACCGGCGTGGCGCGTTTCAACGGCCCCTTCGACAACCCGGCGCTGGACGTCCTGGCGATCCGCCCGAACCTGTCGCAGCGCGCGGGCGTGCAGATCACCGGCACCGCGCAATCACCACGCGTAAAGCTGTACTCGGAGCCCGCGCTGTCCGATGCCGAAACGCTGTCATGGGTGATCCTGGGCCGCGCTTCGGCCACCAGCGGCGGCGAGTCTGCGCTGCTGCAGCAGGCCGCGCTCTCGCTGCTCGGCAAGATCGGCGGCAGTGGCAGCGGCGGCAGCCTGGCCAGCCGCTTCGGGCTGGACGAACTCGGCTTCAGGGGGCCGGGCAGTGGCGGCGACCTGCGCGAGTCGGCGGTCACGCTGGGCAAGCGGCTGTCGAAAGATTTCTACCTCACCTACGAACGCAGCCTGGGCGGCACCTTCGGCACGATCTTCATCTTCTACGACCTGACGACGCGGCTCACGCTGCGCGGACAGGCGGGGCAGACGAGCGGGCTCGACCTGATCTACACCGTGAAGTACGACTGAGCGCGGGTTGTCCCGCAGTAGCCGGACTTCGGTCTTGACCCGCGTCTTGCGCGCGTGATAAGAACCGTCTTCGCCTTCACCGAGGAGCGACGACGATGAAAAAAGATGGAGACAAGGGCAAACGCCTTCAAAGCCTTCAGAGCTTTGCGCAAGGCCCTCGGACATACGCCCCACCGGGGCTCTCGCGCATCGCGTTCATGCGCGGCGCGCTACGCGGCGTGATCACGCTGATCGCCATCAGCGCGGCGGTGGCTTCCATACCGTACTGGGACGACATGCAGTTCCCGGTCACCAGCCTCGTGATCTACGTCGCGGGCATGGTGTTCGTGGCCATGCCGCTGTGCCTCTACTACGAGTCGCTGCTCATGGCGCAGCAGGCAGCAGCGTCGCCCGATGGCCGCGAATCGCTGATGCCACGATAGGCATCAGCAGCGGCGTCTTGCCGGCGTCGAAGTCGCGTATCAGCTGGATGCGCATGCTCGGCGCCCAGAACGACTTCAGGTGCCCGGCAATCGCCTGCGTGGCGGCGCCGGCATCGCTCGGCGATTGCGCCTGGAAGAAGGTGCCGATCTGATTGGCCATCTTGACCAGCTGTGCCGAATGATCGTGCTCCATGGGGCCTTCGAAAAAGTGAGTTTTTGTTGATGAAGCGTCAGCGCACGCGCTGCGTGTCTGCCGTGCGCAGCCGCTGCGGATGGCTGTAGACCCCAAGATCCTGCTGCCGCACGAAGCCCACCAGCGTAAGGCCCGCGCGCTGCGCCGTGGCCACCGCGAACGAGGTCGGCGCCGACACCGCGGCGAGCAACGGCGCGCCGGCCATCGCGGCCTTCTGCACCATCTCGAAACTCGCGCGGCTGGTCACGGCAATGAAGCCTGTGGAGGCGTCGACGTCGTTGGCCGCGAGCGCGCCCACCAGCTTGTCGAGCGCGTTGTGGCGGCCCACGTCCTCGCGCAGCCACATCACTTCGCCATCGGCCGAACACCAGGCGGCCGCGTGCACGGCGCCGGTGGCTTCCTGCAAAGTCTGTTGCGATGGCAGCTGCGACATCGCGCGGCCGATGGCTTCGCGGTCGAACTGCGCGGTGCCATCACTACTCAGCACGGGCAGTTCGCGCGAAACCTGCGTCAGGCTCTCGGTGCCGCACAGGCCGCAACCGGTGCGCCCGGCCATCGAGCGGCGGCGCAGCTTGAGGCGCGCAAAGGCCGCGCTCGACACCTGCAGATGCACCGTGACGCCGAGCGCCGATGGCTCGGCTTCCACCGAATAGAGCTCGTGCGCCGCTTCGAGGATGCCTTCGCTGAGCGAGAAGCCGAGCGCGAAGTCTTCCAGGTCGAGCGGCGTCGCGAGCATCACCGCATGCGAGATGCCGTTGTATTCGAGCGCCACGGGCACCTCTTCGGCCACCCAGTCCTGCACGTCGAACGGCCGGCCACCGCGCATACCGCGCACGGGCAGCAGCTGCGCGCCTTCGCAGAACTGAACGGCGTCGGTGACGAGGTTCATGCAGCGAGCATCCTCACTTGGCCGGCACCGTCTCGCCGCTTTGCTGCGCCGATGCGGCGGCAAGCAGGTCCTGCTGCGTCTGGTTGAAGCGGCTGTACTCCTGCTGCCAGGCCGAAGGCTGCATCACCGGCATCACCTGCACCGCCGTGACCTTGTACTCGGGGCAGTTGGTGGCCCAGTCGGAGTTGTCGGTGGTGATGACGTTGGCGCCCGACTCGGGGAAGTGGAAGGTGGTGTAGACCACGCCCGGCTGCATGCGCTCGGACACCGTGGCGCGCAGCACCGTCTCGCCCGCGCGGCTCTGGATGCCGACCCAGTCGCCGTCGCTCACGCCGCGTTCCTCGGCATCGTGCGGATGGATTTCCAGCCGGTCTTCGCTGTGCCACTGGTTGTTGTCGGTGCGGCGCGTCTGCGCGCCCACGTTGTACTGCGAGAGGATGCGCCCGGTGGTCAGCAGCAGCGGGAACTTGCGCGTGACCTTCTCATCGGTCGCCACGTACTGCGTGACGATGAACTTGCCCTTGCCGCGCACGAAGTGGTCGATGTGCATCGTGGGCGTGCCGTCGGGCGCCTCGTCGTTGCAGGGCCACTGGATGCTGCCGAGCTCGTCGATGCGCTTGTAGCTCACGCCGTGGAAGGTGGGCGTCAGCGCGGCGATCTCGTCCATGATTTCTTCGGGGCTCTTGTAGTCCATCGGATAGCCGAGGGCCTGCGCGAGCTTCACGGTCACTTCCCAGTCGGCATAGCCGGCCTTCGGCGGCATCACCTTGCGAACGCGCGAGATGCGGCGCTCGGCGTTGGTGAAGGTGCCGTCCTTCTCCAGGAAGGAAGAGCCCGGCAGGAACACGTGCGCGTACTTGGCGGTTTCGTTGAGGAACATGTCCTGCACCACCACGCATTCCATGCCCATCATCGCGGCCGCCACGTGCTGCGTGTTCGGGTCGGACTGCACGATGTCCTCGCCCTCGCAGTACAGGCCCTTGAAGCTGCCGCCGATGGCGGCGTCGAACATGTTGGGAATGCGCAGGCCCGGCTCGGGGTTGATCTGCACGCCCCAGGCGGCTTCGAACGAGGCGCGCGTGGTGCTGTCGGACACATGGCGGTAGCCCGGCAGCTCATGCGGGAACGAGCCCATGTCGCACGCGCCCTGCACGTTGTTCTGGCCGCGCAGTGGATTTACGCCCACGCCTTCGCGCCCGACGTTGCCGGTGACCATCGCGAGGTTGGCGATGCCCATCACCGTGGTCGAGCCCTGGCTGTGCTCGGTCACGCCCAGGCCGTAGTAGATGGCGCCGTTGCCGGCCGTTGCAAACAGGCGCGCTGCGGCGCGCAACTCGGCTGCCGGCACGCCGGTCGCCTTCTCGGTGGCTTCGGGCGATTGCTCGGGCTGCTCGACGTACGACTTCCATTCCTTGAACGAAGCCGTGTCGCAGCGCTCTGCAACGAAGTCGTCGGCCATCAGGCCTTCGGTGACGATGACGTGCGCCAGTGCCGTCACCACCGCCACGTTGGTGCCCGGCTTGAGCTGCAGGTGGTGCGAAGCCTTTACATGAGGCGACTTCACGATGTCGATACGGCGCGGATCGACCACGATCAGCTTCGCGCCCTGGCGCAGCCGCTTCTTCATGCGCGAGGCGAACACCGGATGGCCGTCGGTCGGGTTGGCGCCGATCACCATGATGACGTCGGCCTTGTCGACCGAGGCAAAGGTCTGCGTGCCCGCCGATTCGCCCAGCGTCTGCTTCAGGCCGTAGCCCGTGGGCGAGTGGCACACGCGCGCGCAGGTGTCGACGTTGTTGTTGCCGAAGGCGGCGCGCACCAGCTTCTGGACCAGGTAGGTTTCCTCGTTGGTGCAGCGCGACGAGGTGATGCCGCCGATCGAGTCCTTGCCGTACTTGGCCTGCAGGCGCTTGAACTCGCCCGCGGCGTAGTTGAGCGCGGTGTCCCAGCTCACTTCCTGCCATGGGTCGGTGATGTTCTTGCGGATCATCGGCTTGAGCATGCGGTCCTGGTGCGTCGCGTAGCCCCAGGCGAAGCGGCCCTTGACGCAGGAGTGGCCTTCGTTGGCCTTGCCGTCTTTCCACGGCACCATGCGCACGACCTCGTTGCCTTTCATCTCGGCCTTGAAGGCGCAGCCCACGCCGCAGTAGGCGCAGGTGGTGATCACGCTGTGCTCGGGCTGGCCGAGCCAGATCACCGACTTTTCCTGCAGGGTGGCGGTGGGGCAGGCTTCGACGCAGGCGCCGCAGCTCACGCACTCCGAATCCATGAAGGCCTCGTCCTGGCCCGGCGACACGCGCGACTCGAAGCCGCGGCCGCTGATGGTCAGCGCGAAGGTGCCCTGCGTTTCCTCGCAGGCGCGCACGCAGCGGTTGCACACGATGCACTTCGACGGGTCGTAGCTGAAGTACGGGTTCGACTCGTCCTTCTCGCTCTTCAGGTGGTTGGCGCCGTCGAAACCGTAGCGCACGTTGCGCAGGCCGGTGACGCCCGCCATGTCCTGCAGTTCGCAGTTGCCGTTGGCCGAGCAGGTGAGGCAGTCCAGCGGATGGTCGGAGATGTAGAGCTCCATCACGCCCTTGCGCAGGTCCTGCAGCTTGGGCGTCTGGGTGCGCACCTTCATGCCGGCTTCGGCGGGCGTGGTGCAAGAGGCCGGAAAGCCCTTGCGGCCTTCGATCTCGACCAGGCACAGCCGGCAGGAGCCGAAGGGCTCCAGGCTGTCGGTAGCGCAGAGCTTGGGCACCTGGATGCCCGCATCCACCGCCGCGCGCATCAGCGAAGTGCCCGCGGGCACCGTCACTTCGTTGCCGTCGATCTCCAGCGTCACCTCGCGCGTGGATTCGCGCTTGGGGGTGCCGTAATCGGTTTCCTTGAGATGGTCCAACATGTCTTTCTTACTCCTGCTGCTGCGCCGCAACCGCCTAGGCAGCTTCGCGATCGGGAACCACGAGACCGAAGTCCTGCGGGAAGTGGTCGAGTGCCGAGAGCACCGGAAACGGCGTCATGCCGCCCATGGCGCACAGCGAGCCGTGGACCATCGTGTTGCACAGGTCGCGCAGCAAGATCACCTGCTGCGGACGGTTCTGGTTGCTGCGGATCTTGTCGATCACCTCGACGCCACGCGTCGAGCCGATGCGGCAGGGCGTGCACTTGCCGCACGACTCGAGCGCGCAGAACTCCATGGCATAGCGCGCGAGCTTCGACAGGTCGGCCGTGTCGTCGTGCACCACGATGCCGCCATGGCCCACCGTGCCGCCGACGGCTGCATAGGCTTCGTAGTCGAGCGGCAGGTCCCATTGCGATTCGGGCAGGTAGGCGCCCAGCGGCCCGCCGACCTGCACCGCCTTGATCGGCCGGCCCGAGGCGGAGCCGCCGCCGTAGTCGTACAGCAACTCGCGCAGCGTGACGCCGAAGGCCTTCTCCACCAGGCCGCCGTACTTGATGTTGCCGGCCAGTTGCATCGGCAGCGTGCCGCGCGAACGGCCGACGCCGTAGTCGCGATAGAAGGCCGCGCCGCGCGCCAGGATCAGCGGCACGCTTGCCAGCGTGATGACGTTGTTGATCAGCGTGGGCTGGCCGAACAGCCCTTCGATGGCCGGCAGCGGCGGCTTGGCGCGCACGATGCCGCGCTTGCCTTCGAGGCTTTCGAGCAGCGCCGTTTCTTCGCCGCACACATACGAGCCTGCGCCCTTGCGCACGGCGAGCGAGAAGCGCTTGCCCGAACGCAGGATGTTGTCGCCGAGAAAGCCCGCTGCCTCGGCGATGCGGATGGCCTCGTTCAGCGTCGCTATCGCGTGCGGGTATTCGGAGCGCACGTAGATGTAGCCCTGCGTCGCGCCGGTGGCGAGGCCGGCGATGGTCATGCCCTCGATCAGCATGAAGGGGTCGCCCTCCATCGTCATGCGGTCGGAGTAGGTGCCCGAGTCGCCTTCGTCGGCATTGCAGACGATGTACTTCTGCGCCGCAGCCGTGCCCAATACCGTCTTCCACTTGATGCCGGCCGGAAAGGCCGCGCCACCGCGCCCGCGCAGCCCCGAGTCGAGCACCTGCTGCACGATTTCTTCGGGTGCGAGCGCCAGCGCGCGGCGCAGGCCGGCAAAGCCTTCGTAGGCCTGGTAGTCGGTCAGCGACACCGGGTCGGTGATGCCCATGCGCGCGAAGGTCAGGCGCTCCTGCTTCTTGAGGTAGGGAATGTCTTCGGTCAGGCCGAGCGCGAGCGGATGCTTGCCGCCGGTGAGGAAGCCGGCATCGAACAGGCCAGCCACGTCGTCGGGCGTCACCGGTCCGTAGGCGATGCGGCCGCTCGGCGTGTTCACTTCGACCAGCGGTTCGAGCCAGAACATGCCGCGCGAACCGTTGCGCACGAGTTCGAGCATGAGGCCGCGCGCGGCGGCTTCCTTCGCGATGCATCGGGCCACGCGGTCGGCGCCTGCAGCAAGCGCTGCCGAGTCACGCGGCACGTAGACGGTGATGGTGCTCATGCACGGCCTCCTGCGGTCTGCGCGACCAATGCATCGAAGCTCTTGGCCGTCATGCGCGCATGCGGCTGGTCGTCCAGCGTCATCGCGGGCGACGAGGCGCACAGGCCGAGGCAGAACGCGGGCTCCAGCGTGAAGGCGCCGTCCTTCGAGGTGCCATGCGCGCTGCATCCCAGTCGCAGCTCCGCGTGGGCGAGCAGCGCGTCCGCACCCATGGCCTGGCAGGCCTCGGCGCGGCAGATCTGGATCACGTGGCGGCCCGCGGGCTCGGCACGGAAGTGGTGGTAGTAGGTGACGACACCGTGCACCTCCGCACGCGAGAGGTTCAGCGCGTCGGCGATCACTGGCACCGTGTGCGCGGGGATGTAGCCCAATGCGTCCTGCACGTCGTGCAGGATCGGCAGCAGCGCGCCGGGTTCGTCCGCATGCTGCAGCAGGCTGCGATGCACGGCGACGAGTTCGTCTTCCTTGTCGGTGGGGCCGAAGGCCGGATGCGGTACCTCGTGCCCCTGCTGCGCTTGTTGTAGTTTCATGATCCCGTCCGATCTGGTCCGTTGCCGGCGCCGCTGCTGCATTGCTGTCTGCCTGCAAGCGGAGCTGTTTTCATCGTGGTTCTGTCACGGGACCAACGTCATGAAATTCGACGTGAATCCCGCGGCCATCCGCTTGAGGATCACTGTCGATGAATCGGGCGCCGGGGGCCTTGACGCAAGTCAATTTCCGCCGAAACAAGCACGGTGCCAATGCGCACAAACCCTGCGGGCGCGCAGGGTTTCGGGAGGGTGCGGAAAGGCCCTAACGGGCGAAGGGACCGGCGCTGTCGCGCGCCCTGCGCAGAAGCGCTTCGGCCTCGGCGTCATCGACCTCGCCCGTCACCTTCGCGGGCCTGCCCGCGATGCGCGAGCGGTCGGGAAAGACCTTGCCCTCGGTCAGCAGCGAACCGGACTCGACGATGCACGCACGGCCGACCACCGAGCCGTTGAGCGCAATGGTGTGCTCGCCGACTACTGCGCCGTCGCCAACGGTGCAGCCGTGGAGCATCACATGCGGCTCCACCGTCACGTCGTCGCCGATGGTCAACGGATAGCCCGGGTCGGCATGCAGCATCACGCCCGCCTGCACATGGCTGCCGCGGCCGATGGTGATGGGCTCGTTGTCGCCGCGCAGCACCGCATTCGCGCCGACGCGGCTGCCGGCTGCGAGCACGACCTGGCCGATCACGCTGGCGCTCTCGGCCACGCGGGCGCTGGCGTCGATGACCGGTTCATGCGCGTCAAGTCGGTAGATGGTCACTGCGGGCTCCTGTGCATCGGCGAAAAGCCCTGCCATCTTCATGGCAGGGCTGCGTGGGCGAAAGAAAGCCGGATGGTACCGGCTGACGGAAAGCCGATGTTGGTCTATTTATTCGACGACGCGGCTCGCCTCGATGTGCTTGCGGCGCATCGGCCGCAACACGAACCACGCCATCAGCGCCGCGAGCGCATTGACCGCGCTGGCCACGATGAAGACCGCCTGCCAGCTGCCGGTGGCTGCCGCGAGCACGCTCGACAACGGCACCAGCAGCGAGGCCGTGCCCTTCGCGGTGTAGAGCATGCCGGCGTTCGACGCCGCGTACTTCGATCCGAAGGTGTCGGCGCAGGTCGATGGGAACAGGCTGTAGATCTCGCCCCAGGCAAAGAACACGATACCCGTCAGGATCACGAAGAGCACTGGGTTCTGGCCGTAGTGGTAGAGCATCAGAATGCCGACCGACTCCATCGCGAAGGCGATGAACATGGTCTGCTCGCGACCGATCTTGTCGGACACCCAGCCGAAGAAGGGCCGCGTAAGCCCGTTGAGCACACGGTCGATGGCGAGCGCGAAGGTCAGCGCGGGCAGCACCAGGCCCATGATGTTGACCGGCACGTCCATGATCTTGAAGTCCTTGGCGATAGGCGCGAGCTGCGCCGTGGCCATGAGGCCGCCGGCGGCCACCATCACGAACATCGCGTACATCACCCAGAACACGGGCGAACGCAGCACCTCGGACGGCGCGTAGTCGCGGCCCGCCTGCTGCACGTTGCGGCTGTTCGACGCCTTGGAGTGGCTGGGCGCGCGGGTCAGCATCCATGCGAGCAGGAACACGATGAGTCCCTGCCCGATCCCAAAATACAGAAACGCAGATTCATAGCCGCTCGACTTGATCATCGCGGAGATCGGAATGATCGTGAGGGCCGAGCCCGCACCGAAGCCCGCTGCGGTCATGCCCGCGGCAAGCCCCCGGCGATCGGGGAACCACTTGAGCGCATTGCCCACGCAGGTGCCGTAGACAGCGCCGGCGCCGATACCGCCAACGGCCGCCGCGATGTACAGCAGCAGCAGCGAGTCGGCCACCGAGTTGAGCACCCAACCCAGGCCGCACAGCACGCCGCCCACCAGCACCACCGGACGCGGGCCGAAGCGGTCGACCAGATAGCCTTCGATGGGCACGAGCCATGTCTCTGTGAGCACGAAGATGGTGAACGCGACCTGGATCGCGGCGCGGCTCCAGCCGTGCTTGTCTGCGATCGGATTGACGAAGAGCGTCCATCCGTACTGCAGGTTCGCGATCATCGCCATGCAGACGATGCCGATCAGCAACTGCCCCCATCGGAACGCCTCGGACCGCGTCGCGGTGGCGCCATAGGTTTCGGACGGGGGGTACATCGCGGGGTTGGAACCCGCGGTCGTGGAGGTGGGCCGAGTCATGGAGTTGTCCTTGGTGTTTTCGTTTAAGTCCGACAGGCTGCGAATACAGAGCAATCAGTCGAGCGATCGGTGCGCATCGAAAGGCGACGAGGTTTCCTTGGCATCGCTACACGGCATTGGGATCACCAGTTTTCTGCGCGTGAATGACTGTCGGACCGAGCGACTCAAAAACTCTTGACCTCAGTCAAGTTCACACGAATCGCGCTCTCGTGGGACCCCCGTGATATCCCTAGCACGAGGTCTCGTTGCGCGCGCATTTTGCGTGTGTCGGATGCCGCACTGAACACACTGCGATGCGTGCACGCATCACGCTGCATGCGATGTGCATCGCGCGATGCGATGGCATTGCGATGAAGAAAAAATCGCGGAAGTCTTCGCGCGAACTTTCGATGGCCCGTGCGATGGCCTTCATGAATTTGCGATGCGCGTTGCTCGCTCCGTCATGTGCTCCGGAAGCGCTCCCGCAGACGGGTTTCTGGCCTACGCAAGAACCTGTCTGCCTCCGAAAAAATTGACCTAGGTCAAGAAACGCGAAAATGGCGTTTGCTCTCGTCTAGGGTAAACCCTAAAATTCAGGGTAATCCCTTCGGTCTTTTAGATTCAATCCTTTGGAGCCCTCAATGAGCCACACCACCCTGAATTCCAGCAGCCTCCGTACCCCTGCCTCTTCGTCCACCGCCAACGACGCAATGCGCGAGCTGTTCGCCGCACTGCCGATCGTGATCTTCTACAAGGCCGCACGCGCCGCGCTGATGCAACGCCGCAGGGCGGCAGTGCAGCGTTGAGCCGCCGCACCGGACCCCTCCCCCACAAAGAGCGCGCGCGAGTTACTCGCCGCGCTCTTTTTCCTTGTGGTTCCCGAACGGCACGATCTGCGAGATCAGCGACGGCCCGTCGCTCAGCAGAAAGTCCTTGAAGGCCTGCGCCACCGGCGGCAGGCGCTTGCTTCGGCGGTGCACCACGTACCAGTTGAGCATCAGCGGAAAGCCTTCGACATCGAGCACGCAGAGACTGCCCGCGCGCATCTCCTGGCTCACCGTGTGGGCCGACACGAAGCTCACGCCCATACCCGCAATCACCGCCTGCTTGATGGTTTCGGTGCTGCGGATTTCCATTGCGATGTTGATGCCGCTCAGATCGCCGCCAAAGCCGTCTTCCATCGAATGCCAGGTGTCCGATGCTTTCTCGCGCACCACGAAGGGCTCGCGCATCAGCCGCGCCATCGGGATCTTCTTCACGCCCACCAGCGGGTGGCCCGGTGCCGCGACGATCACGTAAGGGTGCGGTGCGAACGGCTGGTTGACCGTGTCGAGATCGGTCGGCGGCCGCACCATGATCGCGAGGTCCGTGAGGTTCTCGGCAATGTGGGTCAGCAGCCCCGCGCGGTTGTGCACCGTGAAGTTCAGCGTCACGCCCTGGTGGCGGCTAGCGAACTCGACCAGCAGGCGCGGAAAGAAGTAGTCGCCCGCGCTGATCACGCCCACGTTGAGCTTTCCGCCCGAGACGCCCTTGAACTGCATCATCGCGTTCTCGGCCGCCTCGAACTGCTGAATGATCGCGCGGCTGATCTGCAGCAGTTCGGTGCCCGCGGGCGTGAGGTAGATCTTCTTGCCGAACTGCTCGAACAGCGCATTGCCCGCGTGTTCCTCGAGCTTGCGCACCTGCGTGGAGACGGCGGGCTGCGTGAGATGAAGCTCCTCGGCCGCGCGCGAAAAACTCAGCAGCCGCGCCACTGCCTCGAAGACTTTCAACTGGCGCAGGGTCGCATGCTTCATCGGGAAAGAAGGTGGCTGCAGTCGAGCGGCATCGTACAGCGCAACACCTGCGCTGACGCCGCGCGCTCAGTCCGCTTCAGTCCGGTATTCGCGCGACGTGCAACAGGTTCGTCGTGCCCGACTGCCCGAAGGGCAGCCCCGCGACCACCACCACGTCGTCGCCCGCCTTCGCGAAGCCCTCGGTGCGTGCCGTGCGGCAGGCGCATTCGATCATCTCGCCCACGTCGTGCACGTCGTCGACCAGCACCGCATGCACGCCCCAGACCATCGCCATGCGGCGCGCCGCGACGGTGTCGGGCGTGAGGCTCAATATCGGCACGGCCGGGCGCTCGCGCGCCGCGCGCAGGCTGGTGAAGCCCGAGGAGGTGTACGTCACGGTGGCGGCTGGCGCGAGCAGCGCGGCCACCTGGCGCAGCGAGGCGCAGACAGCATCTGCCGTGGTCGACAGCGCAGCATCGTGCGTGGCGTCGATGCCCGCGCGGTATGAAGGATCAGCCTCCACGCGCACGATGATGCGGTCCATCATCGCGACCGCTTCGAGCGGGTACTTGCCCGAAGCCGATTCAGCCGAGAGCATCACCGCATCGACGCCGTCGTAGATGGCGGTCGCAACGTCTGACACTTCGGCGCGCGTGGGCACCGGCGAGGCGATCATCGACTCGAGCATCTGCGTCGCCACCACCACCGGCTTGCCGCCCTTGCGGCAGGCGCGCACGATCAGGCGCTGCAGCTCGGGCACCTGCTCTGGCGGCAGCTCCACGCCAAGGTCGCCGCGCGCCACCATCAGGCCGTCGCACAGCGCGACGATCGCGTCCAGGTGCTCGATGGCGGCGGGCTTCTCCAGCTTGGCCATGATCCAGGCGCGCGTCCCGATGATGGCGCGCGCCTCCTCGATGTCCTCGGGCCGCTGCACAAACGAGAGCGCAACCCAGTCGACGCCCATGGACAGGCCGAAGTCGAGGTCGTCGCGGTCCTTCGGTGTCAGCGGCGAGATCGGCAGCAGCACGCTCGGCACGTTCACGCCCTTGCGGTCGGAGATAGGCCCGCCGACCAGCACCGTGGTCTCTGCGAAGTCGGCGCCGTGGCTGTCCACGCGCAGCCGCAGCTTGCCGTCGTCGAGCAGCAGCTCGGTACCGTCCTGCAGCGCGGCGAAGATTTCCGGATGCGGCAGCGGCGCGCGGCGTGCGCTGCCGCTGGTCTTGTCCATGTCGAGCCGGAAGCGCGCGCCCGCATCGAGCTGCGCGCGGCCGCCTTCGAAAGTACCCAGCCGCAGCTTCGGCCCCTGCAGGTCGAGCAGGATGCCGATCGGCCGGTTGAATTCTTTCTCCAAACGGCGGATGGTTTCCAGCCGCCGCGCATGGTCGTGCTGCGTGCCGTGGCTGAAGTTGAGCCGGAACACGTCCACGCCACGCTCGAACAGCGCGCGGATGGCCGGCTCGTCGGTGGTGGCCGGGCCGAGCGTGGCGACGATCTTTGCGCTGCGTGTGCGTCTCATGCTGTCGTCATTTCGTGGAGTTTGACGCGGCCGCGCTGGTCTTCCATGGTGCGCGCGAGCAGCTTGACCAGGCTGTAGACGGTGTCGATGTGCGGCGTCGGGGTCTCAGTGAGCCGGGCCAGTTCGACCACCGCGCCTACCAGTGCGTCGATCTCCGGTGCGCGTCCTGCCTCCACGTCCTGCAGCATCGATGTCTTGTGCTTGCCGACCTTCTCGGCGCCCGCAATGCGCTTTTCGAGCGTCACACGGAACTCGATGCCGAGCTTGTGCGCAACGGCCTGGGCCTCGCGCATCATCGCTGCGGCAAGCTCGCGCGAAGGCGGGTACTGGCAGATGTCGACCAGGGTCGAATGCGAGAGGCTGCTGATCGGGTTGAAGGTCAGGTTACCCCACAGCTTGAGCCAGATCTCGGAGCGGATGTTGTCAAGCACGGGCGCCTTGAAGCCTGCGCCGGTGAAGCAGGCCGAGACGCGGTTGACGCGCTCGCTCGCAGAGCCGTCGAGCTCGCCGACCGGGAAGCGGTCGCCTTCGATGTGCTTGACCACGCCGGGCGCGATCAGCTCCGACGCCGGATACACCACGCAGCCGATCACGCGCTGCGCGGGGATCTTCGCGGCGACCAGCCCCGAGGGATCGACGCTGCGCACCGGCGTGCCCGCGAGCGCGCCGCCGTGCTGGTGGAAGTACCAGTACGGAATGCCGTTCTGCATGGTCACGACCACCGTGTCGGGCCCGAACAGCTTTGGCACGTCGTTGGCCACCGCCTCGACTTGGTGGGCCTTCATCGCGAGGACGACGATGTCCTGCGGGCCGGCCTCGTCATAGCGGTCGGTAGCCTTGACGTTGCGCGCCACCTGTTCCTCGCCTTCGGCCGAGATCAGCTTGATGCCGTTCTTGCCGATGGCATCGAGGTTGGCGCCGCGCACGATGAACGTCACGTCCTCGCCGGCCAGCGCGAGCTTTGCGCCAACCAGTCCGCCGATGGCGCCCGCGCCGATGATTGCAATCTTCATGTCGATCCCCAAGAGTTGAATTCGTTGCGCGACCCTTCGGCGATGTGTCAGCCGAAGCGGTTGCTGAGCTTGCCGATGCCGTCGATCTCGATCTCCACGAGGCTGCCGGGCTTCATCGAGCCGACGCCGACCGAGGTGCCGCAGAGGATCACGTCACCGCGGTGCAGCGTCATGTCCTGCGAGATGAGGCTCACGAGTTGCTGCACCGAAAAGCGCATGTCGCTGATCGGGTAGTTCTGCCGCACCTCGCCGTTGAGCAGGGTGGTGACGGTGAGCGTTGCAGGATCGAGGCCGGTGGCGACCACCGGGCCCATCGGGCAGAAGGTGTCGAAGCCCTTGGCGCGCACCCACTGCGCGAACGAGGCGTCGCGGTTGAGGATGTCGGCCACGGTCACGTCGTTGGCGCAGGTGTAGCCGAACACATGGTCGAGCGCATCGACCTCGGAGACGGCGGTGGCGGTCTTGCCGATCACGATGCCGAGTTCGCCTTCGAACACCACCTTGCCGTCGCACAGCGGCTTGCGGATGGGAGCGCCGGGCGCGAGGTATGAGTTTGGCGTCTTCAGCAGGTACAGCGGCTCGGCCGGCACCGGCAGGCTCAGCTTCGCGCCCAATGCGTGGAAGTTGTTCCATAGCGCGATCACTTTGGTCGGCTCGGTGGGCGTGAGCAGTTGCAGCCCGGCCAGCGCGAACACGCGGCCCGTGAGCTCCGAGCTGCCGAACATGTCGCCCTGGCGCTCGTGCACGGCATCGCCTTCCAGTGTGCCGAAGCCGATGCCACCGGCATGTTCGAAGCGGACCCATTTTTTCTGCTGCTGTTCCATGTTGTTATCTGCTTTCTGGATTGATGAAAATTCTGGGCGGCCTACCGTCGGTCAATCAGTCAGTCGAACGGGAGGTAGTCGGGGATCACGAGCGACGCGAGCAGCTTTCCCATCTCGGCCGGATTGCGCGTCACGTGGATGCCGCATTCCTTCATCACCGCGAGCTTTTCCTCAGCAGTGCCACGGCCGCCGGAAATGATTGCGCCCGCATGGCCCATGCGCTTGCCCGGCGGCGCGCTGGCACCGGCGATGAAGCCGACAACGGGCTTGCGCATGTGGTCGCGAATCCATCGCGCGCACTCCTCTTCGGCATCGCCGCCGATCTCGCCGACCATGATCACGGCGTCGGTACGCGGGTCGTCGTTGAACATCTTCAGCACGTCGATGTGCCGCAGCCCGCCGACCGGGTCGCCACCGATGCCGACCACAGTCGACTGCCCGATGCCGAAGCTTGCAAGCTGGCTCGCGGCCTCGTAGGTCAGCGTGCCCGAGCGCGAGACGACACCGATGCGCCCACGCTGATGGATATGGCCCGGCATGATGCCGATCTTGATTTCGCCGGGCGTGATGAGCCCCGGGCAATTGGGCCCGAGCAGCAGCGTCTTGCGGCCCTGCATCCGGTGACGGGTGCGGATCATGTCGCGCACGGGGATGCCTTCGGTGATGCAGATGACGAGGTCGAGTTCGGCGTCGACTGCTTCGTCGATTGCCGCTGCTGCGAAGGCTGGCGGCACGTAGATCACGGAGACGGTGGCACCTGTCTCGGCCTTTGCTTCTTTCACGGTGCCGAAGATCGGGATGCCGGCCAGCGAGCCGCCTGCTTTCAACGGGTTCACGCCTGCTACGAAGCAGTGTTTGCCGTTGCCGTATTCAAGGCAGGCCTGTGTATGGAAGCTGCCAGTCTTGCCGGTGATGCCCTGCGTGATGACGCAGGTGTGCTTGTTGATCAGGATGGACATTTCACTTGCTCCATCTTGTGGTTGCTTGGCTTCGGGGTGCGTGCACAGGACACCGGGTACTCCCCTCCGCGAATGTCCCCCGGCCTGCGGCCTCCTCCTTTATTTCGCTGCGGGGAGTACCCGATGCCCTGTGCACAAGAAGCGCGGCTCTGGTGCTGGCCGATCAACCAGTGCTCTGAACGATCACGCCGATGGGGTGCCTTGCGCAGCGAAATAAAGGAGGAGGCCGCAGGCCGGGGGACATTCGCGGAGCAAGGTACCCCGTCGGCGTGAGCGCATCCCGAAAAACAGCGAATGAGGGAGCAGGCTTTCATACCTAGCGCATCCAGTTCCGAGCCGCACCAATGGCCCGCTGCGCAGCCTCGGCCATGTCGTCTGTGTTGATGATCGACAGTCCGGACTGCGCGAGGATGGTCCGCCCCAGGTCCTCATTGGTGCCCTTCATGCGCACGATGAGCGGCACGGTGAGACCGGTCTCTCGCGCTGCTGTAACGACACCGTGCGCGATCACGTCGCACTTCATGATGCCGCCGAAGATGTTGACGAGCACTGCCTTGAGCTTCGGGTTGCGCAGCATCAGCTTGAAGGCCTCGGTCACCTTCTCGGCCGTTGCCCCGCCGCCTACGTCGAGGAAGTTTGCTGGCGAGCCGCCGTAGAGCTTGATTGCGTCCATCGTCGCCATCGCAAGGCCCGCGCCATTGACCAGGCAGCCGATGTCGCCGTCGAGCGCGATGTACGAAAGATCGAACTTCGAGGCCTCGACTTCCACCGGATCCTCTTCATCGAAGTCGCGCATCGCGGCAATCTCCGGCTGGCGGAACAGCGCGTTGGCGTCGAAGTCGAACTTCGCGTCGAGCGCAATCACTCGGCCGTCGCGTGTGAGCACCAGCGGATTGATCTCGGCCAGCGAAGCGTCGCTGCCATCGAAGGCTTGATAGAGGTTCTGCATGAACACGCGCGCCTGCACCACCGATCGCTCGGAAATGCCGATGCGGCGCGCGATGCCGTCTGCATCGGCAATCCGCAGGCCGGTATCCGGGTCGATGAAGAGCTTGTGGATCTTCTCGGGCGTGCGCGCGGCCACCTCCTCGATGTCCATGCCGCCCTCGCTCGACGCCATCAGCGCCACGCGCTGCGAATTGCGGTCGACCACGAAGCCGAGGTACAGCTCCTTGTCGATCTCGACGCTCTCTTCGACCAGCAGCTGCTTCACCACACGGCCTTCGGGGCCTGTCTGCGGCGTCTTCAGCGTCATGCCGAGCATCTGGTCCGCGTGCCGCCGCACTTCGGCGACGGACCACGCGGGCTTCACGCCGCCGCCCTTGCCGCGGCCACCCGCGTGGATCTGCGCCTTGACCACCCAGGCCCGGCCACCGAGACGGGTGGCGGCGTCTGCCGCCTCGTCGGACGAACGGCAGACGAATCCACGGGGTGTCGCCACGCCGTATTGGCGCAACACGTCCTTGCCCTGGTATTCGTGGATGTTCATGGTCGGAGCAGATTGCTTATTTGCAAGGAATTTCAGGCACCGAGCTCGACGCCGTGGCTTTCCGCCCAATTGAAATAGCTCGACGAAGCCATTTCACGCTTTCTGTGCAATTCCTTCTTCTGCTCGATTGCCTCGGCCAGGAATTCGGCGTCGTAGGCCTTCAGCAGATGCGGCTGATGGGTCTTCAGGTAGTGGCCGATTCGCTCGTTGGCGCTCTGGCTCAGGTCCATCAGACGGTCGTAGGTTTCGCCGTCCCAATGCCAGCGCAGGCCCAATTCGAAGAATGCTGCGTTATAGGCATTGCGCTCGATTTCGTCGCGCCAGTACTGAATGGGTGAATGGTTTTCCATGACCTTCTCCTTGAATGAATGCCGAATGGGTAAATCGGATGAAAAATCCCGGCGAGTTCAAAATGTAGGGTCGACGGACAATAAATAAAAATTAAATGAATTTATAAAAACCATTCACCATGAGTTATGGATGGAAGGCGCCAAATCCACGCGCCCAAGAGCCTTCCGCGCCACCCGCAGGCAGCGCTTTCTTTTCAACTCATGGTGGCAACGGGCCTGAGCCCGCCGCGCTTTCTCAGATCACGCGTTCGGCGCGCAATGTCTCCAGCTCGTCCGCGCCATAGCCGAGTTGCCGCAGCACTTCCTCGGTGTGTTCGCCGAGCAACGGCGAACGCGTCACCACCGTCGGGCTGTCGGACATCTTGATGGGGTTGCCCACCGTCAGGTACTTGCCGCGCACCGGGTGGTCGACCTCGACGATGGTGCCGGTCTCGCGCAGCGATTCGTCCGCGGCGATCTCCTTCATCGAGAGGATCGGCCCGCAGGGAATGTCGTACTCGTTGAGGATGTCCATGGCCTCGAACTTGGTCTTGGTCATGGTCCATTGCTCGATGCGCGCGAAGATCGGCTTCAGGTGCAGCAGGCGCGCTGCCGGCGTGGCGTAGGCCTCGTCGTTGATCCAGCCTTCTTCGCCGATGACCTTGCACACCGCCGGCCACACTGCGGCCTGCGTGATGAAGTAGATGTACGCGTTGGGGTCGGTCTCCCAGCCCTTGCACTTGAGAATCGAGCCGGGCTGGCCGCCGCCCGATGCATTGCCGGCGCGCGGCACTGCATCGCCGAACTTGCCGTCCGGGTACTGCGGGTACTCGTGCATGGTGCCGGTGCGTTCCAGGCGCTGCTGGTCGCGCATCTTCACGCGGCAGAGGTTGAGCACGGCGTCCTGCATCGGCGCGAGCACCTGCTGGCCACGCCCGGTGCTGTTGCGCTGGAACAGCGCGGCAAGGATGCCGAGCGCCAGGTGCAGGCCGGTGCCGCTGTCGCCGATCTGCGCGCCGGTCACGAGCGGCGGGCCGTCCTCGAAGCCGGTGGTCGATGCCGCGCCGCCGGCGCACTGGGCCACGTTCTCGTAGACCTTGCAGTGCTCGTACTTGCCGGGGCCGAAGCCCTTGACCGAGGCTACGATCATTCGCGGATTGAGCTTCTGGATGTGGGCCCAGGTAATGCCCATGCGGTCGAGTGCGCCGGGCGCGAAGTTCTCGACCAGCACGTCGCAGGTCTTGATCAGGCTGTCGAGAACTTCCTTGCCCTTGGGCTTCTTGGTGTCCAGCGTGATCGAGCGCTTGTTGTGGTTCAGCATCGTGAAGTAGAGGCTGTCCGCACCGGGAATGTCGCGCAACTGGCCGCGCGTTGCGTCGCCTTCGCCTGCACGCTCGACCTTGATCACGTCGGCGCCGAACCAGGCCAGCAGTTGGGTGCAGGTGGGGCCGGACTGCACATGGGTGAAATCGAGGATTCGAACGCCCTCGAGTGCTTTGCTCATTGACTGTCTCCTTCTTTGATCATCGTGGCTTCGACTTCTACCAGACGGGCGCGCAATTTGCGCTCCTCGGCAAAGCGGGCGGTCTCGTCGCGAACGATGGCAACGATGCCCGTGACCTCGTGATCGGCGGAGAACAGCATCGACACCGTGAAGGCGATCGAAAGCGTGTGCCCGTCCTTGTGCAGCGCCGGTACGCGCAGCAGGTCGGCGCCGTATTTGGTGACGCCGGTTTCCATCGTCTTGTTGTAGCCGTCCCAGTGCCGCTGGCGTTGCCGCTGGGGAATGATCAGGTCGAGCGACTTGCCGAGCGCCTCGGCTTCGGTGAAGCCGAAGATGCGCTCGGAGGCGCGGTTCCACAACGTGATCGCGCCTGCCGCATCGCACACCATGATCGCGTCGCCGGCGCCTTCGACGAGCTGCTTGAAATCCAGGTTCGTTTGCATACGTGCCTCCCGGCGCTACCTGTCTACATGTCGTCGTTCACTGCAGGGGGTGAAGCCCCCGCAGTGAACCCGGCCTACACAGCCTTGGCTTCGCGCAGGTTGGAGATCTGGTCCTTGCTGTAGCCCAGCTCCGCCAGCACTTCCTCGGTGTGCTCACCCAGAAGCGGCGAGCCGGTGATCTCGGGCTTGAGGTCCGAGAACTTGATCGGGCTGCCCACGGTGAAGTAGCTGCCGCGCTCCTTGTGCGGCACTTCGACAATGGAGCCGCTGGCGCGCAGCGACGGGTCGTGCAGCAGTTCCTTCATCGTCAGCACCGGTGCGCAGGGAATGTCGAACTTGCGCAGGATGTCGACCGCCTCGAACTTGGTCTTGTCGGCCAGCCAGCCCTCGATGGTCGCGAAGATGTCGGTGATGTGCGGCTGACGTGCCTTCGGGGTCGTGTAGTCGGGGTCGGTCTTCCACTCCGGCTTGCCGATGGCGTCGCAGATCGGGGCCCAGGCATGGCCCTGCACCGTGAAGTAGATGTAGGCGTTCGGGTCGGTCTCCCAGCCCTTGCACTTGAGCACCCAGCCCGGCTGGCCGCCGCCGCCGGCATTGCCGCCGCGCGGCACCACGTCGCTGAAGGTGCCGTGCGGGTACTGCGGGTATTCCTCCAGGTAGCCGAGCTTGTCCAGGCGCAGCTGGTCGCGCATCTTCACGCGGCAGAGGTTGAGCACCGCGTCCTGCATCGCGCAGGCCACGCGCTGGCCCTTGCCAGTCTGCTGGCGGCCGATGATGGCCGTAAGGATGCCGATGGCCAGGTGCATGCCGGTGTTGCTGTCGCCGAGCGCCGCGGCGCTCACGGTGGGCGGGCCGTCCCAGAAGCCGGTGGTCGAGGCGGCGCCGCCGGCGCACTGCGCAACGTTCTCGTACACCTTCAGGTCGTCGTAGTGGTGGCCGTCGCTGAAGCCCTTGACCGAGGCGACGATCATCTTGGGGTTGAGTTCCTGGATGCGCTCCCAGGTGAAGCCCATGCGGTCGAGTGCGCCGGGGCCGAAGTTCTCGACCAGCACGTCGGATTCGCGGATCAGCTTCTCCAGCACGACCTTGCCTTCGGGCTGCTTGGTGTCCAGCGTCAGCGAGCGCTTGTTGCTGTTGAGCATGGTGAAGTACAGCGCATCGACATCGGGAATGTCGCGCAGCTGCGAACGCGTGACGTCGCCAGCGCCGGGGCGCTCGACCTTGATGACGTCGGCGCCGAACCAGGCCAGCATCTGCGTGCAGGCGGGACCGGCTTGCACGTGCGTGAAGTCGATGATCTTGATGCCGCTGAGTGGTTTGTTGTTGCTGCTGCTCATTTGGATATCTCCTTGAATGATGGAACTCGGGTTACTTCTTCTTCGCCGTGCTGGGGTTCAGGCTCGTGATGCGGCCGCTTTCGGTGCCGGCGGTCTCGTCGATGACGGCGTTGATCAGGGTCGGCCGGCCTGAGGCAACCGCCTCGGCCAGGGCCTTTTGAAGTTCATCGGCAGTGGTGGCATGCACGCCGACGCCGCCGAAGGCTTCCATCAGCTTGTCGTAGCGCGCGTTCTTGACGAACACGGTGGGCGCCACGTCGGGTGTGCCGCTGGCGTTCACGTCGGTGCCGCGATACACGCCGTTGTTGTTGAAGACGATGACGCAAATGGGCAGGTTGTAGCGGCAGATGGTTTCCACCTCCATGCCGCTGAAGCCGAAGGCGCTGTCACCCTCGATGGCAATCACCGGCTTGCCGGTGACCACGGCCGCGGCCACCGAGAAGCCCATGCCGATGCCCATGATCCCCCAGGTGCCCACGTCCAGGCGCTTGCGCGGCTCGTACATGTCGACGATGCTGCGCGCGAAGTCGAGCGTGTTGGCGCCTTCGTTGACGACGATGGCATCGGGCCGCGCCTTCACCTGGTCGCGGATCACGCTGAGCGCGCTGTGGAAGTTCATCGGCGAAGGCCGTGCGGCCAGCGTGACGGCCATCTTCGACAGGTTCTTGTCCTTGCGCTCGGCAATCGCGCCGGTCCATTCGGCCGGCGGCTTGGCCCACTTGGCATCGATGCCGGCCAGCAGCGCGGCAACGCAGGAGCCGATGTCGCCGATCACCGGCGCTTCGATGGCAACGTTGCTGTCGATCTCGGTCGGTGCGATGTCGATCTGGATGAATTGCTTGGCGCCCTTTTCCTGCGCCCAGGTCTTGCCCTTGCCGTGCGAGAGCAGCCAGTTGAGGCGCGCGCCGACCAGCAGCACCACATCGGCTTCCTGCAGCACGTAGGAGCGCGCAGCGGCGGCCGACTGCACATGGGTGTCGGGCAGCAGGCCCTTGGCCATCGACATCGGCAGGTAGGGAATACCCGTCTTCTCGACGAATGCGCGGATGTCGGCGTCGGCCTGCGCATAGGCGGCGCCCTTGCCGAGCAGGATCAGCGGACGCTTTGCGCCCTTGAGCAGGTCGAGCGCGCGCTTGACGGCGTCAGGTGCGGGGATCTGGCGCGGCGCGGGGTCGACCACCTTGATGAGCGACTTCTTGCCGGCCGCTGCGTCCATGGTCTGGGCGAACAGCTTGGCGGGCAGGTCGAGGTACACGCCGCCCGGGCGGCCCGACAGTGCAGCACGGATGGCGCGTGCAATGCCCACGCCGATGTCTTCTGCGTGCAGCACGCGGAAGGCGGCCTTGCACAGCGGCTTGGCGATGGCGAGCTGGTCCATTTCCTCGTAGTCGCCTTGCTGCAGGTCGACGATCTCGCGCTCGCTGGAGCCGCTGATGAGGATCATCGGAAAGCAGTTGGTGGTGGCGTTGGCCAGCGCTGTGAGGCCGTTGAGGAAGCCGGGGGCCGACACCGTGAGGCAGATGCCGGGCTTCTGCGTGAGGAAGCCAGCTGCTGCCGCTGCGTTGCCGGCATGCTGCTCGTGGCGGAACGAGATGACACGCAGGCCTTCGGCCTGTGCCATGCGCGTGAGGTCGGTGATCGGGATGCCGGGCAGGCCGAAGATGGTGTCGATGTCGTTGAGCTTGAGCGCATCGATGACAAGATGGAAGCCGTCGATGGTCTCGGCGGCCGGCGTGTCTTCCGTCAAGCTCTTGAGGGCGCGAACCACTTGTTCGCCATCGGCATCGCGGGTTTTCACGGGCTTGAGGGCATCGTCCAGCGTGGTGGTTGCCTCTTTCTCTGTTCTGACTGAAGACATGTCTCTCCTTCTGCATGGGTGAATGGCCAAGGCCCGAGCCAAGACTATGATTCGGGCTCAAGCTTTCGGCCGTTGACCTCGGTCAACTTTCCCGAAAACGGCGCGCCCCGATGAATGGCGCCGGCAGCGAAAAAATCGAGCAAGACGGTGACCATGACGTTGTTGGAAAACCACCCGGAGAAAAACATCATTCGTGCCCAGCTCCGGCAGAACATCCTTCTCAAGGACCTGAGCGAAGCCGACCGCGCCGAACTGGAAACCCATCTCGTCATCGTGGACGGCAACAAGGGCGAGTTCCTGCTGCACCAGGGGGTGCGGGAGATGGAGCAATACTTCATCCTCGACGGCATCCTCAAGCGGGTAGTGAGCAACCCGGAGGGCAAGGAAATGATCCTTCGCTTCGCCGACGAGAACGACATGGAAACGAGCTATGCCGCGCTGCGGCTGGGCACGCCGACGCCCTACGGCATCGTCTGCGTGACGAAGGCGCGGGTGGCGAGCCTTCCGCTGAAGGAATGGATCGCCTTTTTGAACCGACATGCGGAAACCAAGGAACTGTTCGAGTTCCTGGTGATGCGGGGCATGAGCGAGATCATGGCGCACACGATCACGCTGCATTTGCTCGATGCGGCGGGGCGCGTGCATCGGTTCATCCGAAAGCATCCGGAGCTTGAGGACAGGATTCCGAGCAAGGAGCTGGCTTCGTATCTGAATCTCTCAGCAGAAACCCTTAGTCGATTGAGGAAGCGGGGGAAGATTTAGGCACGGCTGAGGGATTGGTTCCCTCTCCCGCTTGCGGGAGAGGGAGCAAATCGGGAATTCGGAGCCTCGCGCTCAGGTCTGCTTCGCCGAAGCAAAGCGCCGCGTGCTGGCCATCAGCCTCAACTGGTTGTGGACCCCGCTGACACCAGACACCTCCGCCGCAACTGCCTCGGTCTGCGCCCGCTCGTCACTGTTGAGCACGATGCCGCGCAACATCACCTCGCCCTGGTTCGCCGTGATCGTCACGTTGATGTCGCGCGTTGCCTCATGCTCCTTCAACGCAGCGCGCACACGTGCTTCCAGCGCCATGTTGGCAAGCAGCGCACGCGATGCGGGCGTTTCTGCGAACTCGGGGCGGCTCACCATCAGCCGGATCTGCTCGACACAGCTCTCGACCGACAGACGATCGGTGTTGAGCACCAGGTCGTAGAGCACCGGGTCGCCCCAGGTCACGCCGAACTGCGCGTGCATGCGGGCGGCGTGCGCTTGGTCGCTGCGGCGGATCTCGGCTTCGGCGAATTCGGCGTCGTCGGTTTCGAGGTCGCCCATCAGCCACTCGACGCGCTTCTTCAACGAGCGCGTGATGCGCACGCACACCACGTGCGGCACCGGCCGCAGCAGGCAGGTGGCACCCCAGCCGCGCAGCACCACATTGCCACGGTCGGCCAGCGCGAACAGCTCCTCGGCGGTGTAGAGCGCCACGCTGCGCGAGTCGGTGGTCAGGCGCTCCACCAGGCCGGCCTTGCCGCCGCGCAGCCGGCCTATCAGGCTCGTGGAGACCTGCATGCGGTCTGCCACGTGCTCGATGACTTCGTGGCGCATCACGGCGAGGCCGAGCGTTTCGGCAAGTTTGAGCGAAACGTCTTTCGCGAGGGAACCCATCTCCTGGGTCAGTGCGATCACAGGCATGTCTTTGGCTCCTCGTTGTGTTTCAGTCCACCGGCCGTTCGACCGCGAACTCGTCGGGCTTCTTCGGCTTTCTGTTGAGCAGCGCCAGCGCCTTGGAGATCAGCGGCCAGAACAGCAGCACCAGCGCCAGCGTGGTGATGCCGCCGACCAGCGGATTCGAGAACATCACCATGACGTCGCCCTGCGACACCAGCATGGCCTGGCGGAACGAGTCTTCGGCCTTGTCGCCGAGCACCAGTGCAAGCACCAGCGGCGCGAGCGGAAAGTCGAGCTTCTTGAAGAGATAGCCCATCACGCCGAAGCCGAGCATGAACCAGATGTCGAGCATCGCGTTGTGCACGGTGTAGGCGCCGATCGCGCAGATCACGATGATCACCGGCGCAATGATCGAAAACGGAATGCGCAGGATCGACGCGAACAGCGGCACGGTGCTGAGCACCACGATCAGGCCGACGATGTTGCCGAGGTACATGCTGGCGATCAGGCCCCAGACGAAGTCTTTCTGCTCGACGAACAGCAGCGGACCGGGCTGCAGGCCCCAGATCAGCAGGCCGCCCAGCAGCACGGCAGCAGTTGGCGAGCCGGGAATGCCCAGCGCCAGCATCGGCAGCAGCGCGCTGGTGCCGGCGGCGTGCGCGGCGGTCTCGGGTGCGACCACGCCTTCCATTTCGCCGGTGCCGAACTTGGCGCCCTTCTTCGACATCTTCTTGGCAAGTCCGTAGCTCATGAACGAGGCTGGTGTCGCGCCGCCGGGCGTGATGCCCATCCAGATGCCGATGAGCGAGCTGCGGATGGAGGTCACCCAGTATTTGGGCAGCTGCTTCCACGTTTGCCACACGACCTTGGGATCGATCTTCGCGCTCTTGCCGGAGAACTTGAGGCCCTCTTCCATCGACAGGAGAATTTCGCCGATACCGAACAGGCCAATCACCGCAATCAGAAAGTCGAAGCCGCGCATCAGCTCGGGCTGGCCGAAGGTCAGGCGCAGCTGGCCGGTGACGGTGTCCATGCCCACGCTCGCAAGTGCGAAGCCCAGTGCCATCGACGCCAGGATCTTGAAGGGCGACCCTTTGCCCATGCCGACGAAGCTGCAGAAGGTCAGCAAGTACACCGCGAAGAATTCGGGCGAGCCGAACTTGAGCGCGAACCTGGCGACCAGCGGCGCGAGGAAGGTGATCATCACCACCGCGAGAAAGGCGCCCACGAACGACGATGTGAAGGCCGTCGTGAGTGCCGCGCCGGCCTGCCCGTTCTGCGCCATTGGATAGCCGTCGAAGGTGGTGGCCACCGACCATGGCTCGCCCGGGATGTTGAACAGGATCGAGGTGATGGCCCCGCCGAACAGTGCACCCCAGTAGATGCACGACAGCATGATGATGGCCGAGGTCGGCGACATCGTGAAGGTGAGCGGCAGCAGGATCGCCACGCCGTTGGCACCGCCGAGGCCAGGCAGCACGCCGATCAACACGCCGAGGATGATGCCGACGAACATCAGGCCGATGTTCATCGGCGTGAGGATCACTGAAAAGCCCTGCATCAGGGCACTGATTTCTTCCATTTCGCTTGTGCTCCGTGAGTAGGTTCAGTAGCCGAGGAATCGAAGCGGATCGAGAGTGCCCTTGAACAGCGGCACCTTGAACCAGACCTCGAACATGAAGAAGAACAGCGTGTTGACCGCCAGCGCGGCAAGCACGCTCTTGAACCACGCGTACTTGCCCAGCACCACCATGAACAGCGCGATGTAGATCGCCGAAGCCAGGTAGATGCCGAGGAAGGTGATCGCCAGCACGTAGACCGTGGCCGGCACCAGCACCGACAGCACGCGCTTGAGCTGCACCGAATCGACGAACACTGCGGTGTTGCGGCTCTTGCCGAGGAGTGCCTGGTAGAGGATGCCGGCGCCCGAGATCGTGATGATCACGCCGATGAAGAACGGAAAGTAGCCTGCGCCGGGGCCGTCGGTGGTCCAGCCCGCGCCCAACTTGCGCGCCTCGAAGACCACCACCAGGCCGATCACCAGCAGCGCCAATGCCACCGCCGCTTCGACCAGGTGGGTGGAGATGCCCGAACGCGCCGGGCCCTCGGATGTTTCGTCGTGCTCCATGGAGCCCCCATCGTGGTTGTGTGTGAGAAAGAAAGAAGGGACGGATGCGGCGCGCACGCCGTCCGTCGGGCCGCCGACATTCCGGCGGCGCCGCGCGGCGCGTGCCGCCGTCGCGGCCTGTCGGCTACTTGTTGCTCGCGAGGAAGCCCGCGTCAGCCATCAGCGTGCGGTGCGTGGCCTCGGCCTCCGTGAGCCATTTCGCGAAAGCGTCGCCGGTCATGAAGGTCGGGTTGAAGGCGCCCTTCTCCATGTACTCCTTCCACTCCGGCGTGGCGGCCACCTTGACCAGCAGGTCCTTGTAGAACGCGAGCTGATCGGGCGTCACGCCGGGCGGCATGAAGATGCCGCGCAGCATCGTGTACTTGGTCGGCACGCCCGCTTCCTTGCAGGTGGGGATGTCGTTCCACGACTGCGTGTCCGTGACCTTGGCCTTGAACGGCATGCGCTCGTCGTCGAACACGCACAGCGCGCGCAGCTTGCCCGCGCGCCACTGCGCCACCGCCTCGATCGGGTTGTTCACCGTCGAATTCACATGGCCGCCCACCAGCTGCACCGCCACCTCGCCGCCGCCCTTGAACGGCACGTAGATGAACTTGGTGCCGGTGGCTTTCTCGAGCGCGACGGTGATGATCTGGTCTTCCTGCTTCGAGCCCGTGCCGGCCATCTTGAACTTGCTCGGCCCCGCGGTCTTCACCGCGGTGATGTACTCGCCGGCGTTCTTGTAGGGCTCGGTCGCGTTGGTCCACAGCACGAACTGGTCGAGCGCCAGCATGGCGACAGGCGTCATGTCCTTCCAGTTGAAAGGCACGCCCGTAGCCATCGGCGTGGTGAACAGGTTCGACAGCGAGATGACGATCTTGTGCGGGTCGCCCTTGGCTTCCTTCACCGCCAGAAAGCCCTCGGCGCCCGCGCCGCCCGACTTGTTGACGACGATCAGCGGCTCCTTCATCAGCTTGTATTTGATGACGATGCCCTGCAGCAGGCGCCCCATCTGGTCGGCGCCGCCGCCGGTGCCGGCGGGTATCACGAACTCCACCGGCTTGGTGGGTTCCCATGCGAGGGCGGGCGTGGTGGCTGCCAGCGCCAGAACGGCCGCGGCAACGACCTTCGTACGACCCAGAACGAGCGAAGCGATCTTCTTCATCAGGTTGTCTCCTGTGTAGTGTTTCGCTCTTTTTTGTTCTTGGATCTGAGCAGAGATACGGACCGGCACGATGGTGCGCGCCACTGATTCACGCCTGCTTGATCGCGGTCAACTTTTCGAAGATTTCGTATCCGGGTTAGCCCGCGCTGGCGGGCCCTGCGCGTCCTGTCATCGCTAAGCCTATAAAATCGCGGCGCGCAGTGGGGTCCTGCCTCCCTGCGCCCTCATCCGTCTTCGTAGTTCAATGGATAGAACGGGGTCCTCCTAAGACTCAGATACAGGTTCGATTCCTGTCGAAGGCACCAGAAAGCCCCTGTTCAGATACCCGTTGCCGGAATTCTTCCAGCCGAAGCACCCTATTCGGGCGTTCCAGTCGCGCCACGCTTTGCCAATTCGGGCCTGAATCGCGCGTAAACCACGTCGAGAGCTCGCGAGAGAAGCCATTCGATCGCCACGGCGCGCTGGACAAGATCCTGCGGGAGCTGCCAACAGTCACCGGCATCCTCTGAATTCCGCATCCCGACGCGACCGCGCGTCCGCCCGCACAGGCCGCGAGCCGCACGGCGGTGCGCTGGCAGGAGGCCATTGCGTGCGGCAGCCTGGCAACCGGCCGCCCCCCGCCGGCGGACCACCCGCTGTGGAGACGACCTTCGTCGGCGCTGTCGGAGCCACCACCCTGCGCCTCGAAGTTCGCGCACGGGCTGCCACACCACAATCGCCGGCCGTGGCCGCAACTACGAGCAGGTGTAGCTTGCCGCTGAACCGATGTCGCCACTGGTGTAAGTGATTTTCTTCGGGTACACGCAGATGGGACGAGTTTTCGATGTTGCACCGCCAAGGGCCTGCAGGGTCAGGGCATCCGGAGCGGTGCCTTTTTCCACCCACGCCGTCAGCGCGTCGTAGAACTGGGTCGGCGTGAAGTAGGGAACTTCCGCTGTCGGGTTGGACGTTCCGTTCGGATCGCCGTGGCCGGCACCTGGCACCAGATAGAGCCGATAGAAGCCTTGGACATCGCTCAACCCGCCGATCCTGGCGACCACGCTGTTGTAGTAGTTGACCGTCCCCTGCGCCATGATGAGCTCGTCGGCCAGACCATGCCAGGTCAGCATCTTGCCGCCGCGATTCTTGAACGCGGAGAGGTCCGGGTTGTCGGTGTTGATGTTTCCGAACTGCGGCTGCAGCGTCACGCCGCGATCGTAGGCATTGCTCAACTGCGCGTAGCTCAGTTGCTTCCAAAGCGATTGGCCGTTGCCGGTCGCATTCACGAACGAAGGGTCGCCGATGGTCGAGTTCTGCAACTCGAGCGCCACCTGGTCAGACGCGATGGGGAATGCGCCATTCGGGCTGGTCAGGCCGTTCAGACCAAAAGAAGCGAACATGGCGCCATACAGCGAAGCCCCGCGGTTCAGTCCGTACCAGCGCTGGTTTGCGGAGCCAAGCAGCGTGGAGGACGAAGCCGCAGACCAGCCGTTGTCGGTCGACGGCGACGGTGCCGAGCCATCGGCGGTCATGCCGTACCAGACCTTGTTGATGGCCGTGGCTTGTGCTTTCGTGACGCACGCGCTCGTTGCGTTCGTTCCACCGTCGGATGTGCAGAGAACCGTGAGATCTGTCGTCGGGTCATACGTACAAGAAGCGGGGTCGAGCACATAGCCCAGGTGCTGGCCGGCCACCACATCGCATGCGGCAATGGCGGCGTTGGAAACCAGATCCTGCTGAGCCTGGGTCGGTGCAACACCACCCAGGTCACGCTGGAAGACGATCTGCGGATAGAGCTCCGCAGTGATGAACCTGCTCCAGTTGATGGCAGGATAGTTGGCGATGATGCCGTCGAAGTCGGTGGGGTTGTTCTGCGCCAGGTTCAGCCCCTGGCGTCCACCCGTCGAGCCGCCCTCCCAGTAGGCGTACCTGGCCGGCGTTCCGTAGTAGGCCGCTGCCAACGCTTTCGTCTTGACGGCCTGTTCGTGAATGCCTCGGCTGGCGAAGTCGGTCCACAACGTCTTGTTGATGGTGCCATCCGGGTTCATTGCGAACGAGCCGCCCGCGAGCGAGGAATGCCCGGTATCCGTGGTCGACGAAACGGCGCCCTCTTTGCCCGCCACGTCGGCCGCTGCGGCACTCGCAATCGCCGTTGCACTTCCGGCGGCGCCTCCTTGCCAGCCGCCGCCTCCCAACGCATGAACGCGCGAGTTCCAGGCCGCTTTCGATGGCAGCCAGATCTCGATGCCGATGCCGGGCGACGTCGAAGGAGCGCCCTCGGGTCCAGGATTTCCGGGCCCCACATTGAGCTTGACCATGCAGACGTCACTGGCAGCCACCGGCGTCGTCGCCGTCGCCGCACCACCCAGGACGAGAGCGTCTCCCTTCTTGAAAGACTTGACCGCAACAACGCTCGTGCTGGCATCAGGCTTGAAATTCGCCTTTAGCGTGTCATCACATGTCAGCGCCGCAGAGCCTGAAGGGGGCGGCACGGTGGCTACAGGCGGGTTGCTGACTCCGATGAAAGGAAATGCGTTGTTGTTGCTGCCGCCACCGCACCCACTGGCGAGAACGGCTGCGACGATCGCGGAAACTGCCAAAGGCTGATGAGTTTTCATGTGTCTCCTTCAAGTTAGGGTCAGCTGCAAGAAAGTGCACTTTTTTGCCCACCTTCAAATGCAACATGAACTATTAGGCAGCTTTCACAAACTTCGCTTGTACGGGTTATCCCGCTGCCAGGGAATACGCCGTGCAGTGGCTGCGAGTGAAGTGGCTCAACAAAGCAGTCTGGATTCGGCCTTTTTCGTCATCAGCGTTCAGAAATATAGTGCACATCGTTATCGGCAATGCCCTTGCGCTGGCAGGGCACGACTACGTTCCGACCTACTGGAACGTGAGCGTCTTTGACCCGATGGGCGAGTTGTCGCAAGTCCAGGACAAAGCTGAAACGACCATGGCTCCCTCGAGCGCCGGCAGAACGTGGCGATTGACTCGAAAAACGAGCGTCTGAATTCCATTTTTCATGCCAATGGAAGGTACACGTTTCAGTAAACAATCAGCGCGCAAGGTTACCGAATGACACATGGGGTCCGCATCGCTCGCAAGAACCGAATCTCTTGCGAGCGATGCCGGGCGGTGGATGCGAACGCGACCCCCGAGGGTCGGCGAGACAGCAACGGCGTGTGATCGACATCGAAATTCAAACCGCCGTTGGCGTCGTACCCCATGTTCCCTTTTCCCCTGCGGCTGCTGCATGCCGCAATGATTCCCCTGGTCCCCGTGCTGATGGCGCTGGCGGCACTGCCGGCGCAGGCCGCCGACACGATGAGCAAGATCCGCGAAACGCACACGATCGTGCTCGGCGTGCGCGAAGCCGTGCCGCCCTTTTCGTTCGTCGATGCGCAGAAGCAGCCAGTCGGCTATTCGATCGATCTGTGCCTGCACGCGGTCGAAGAGATCAAGCGCGAGCTCAAGCTTCCCGACATCAAGGTCCAGTACAAGCTCGTGGCCGGCCCCGAGCGCATTCCGAAGTTGCTCGCAGGCGAAATCGACCTCGAGTGCGGCTCGACCACCAACACGATGGCGCGCCAGGAGAAGGTGGACTTCAGCTACACCTTCTTCGTCGCCGGGATGCGCGTGCTGACGAACAAGAGCCTTCACGTGGAGACGGTGAAGGACCTGAAGAACATGCCGATCGCGCTGGCCAAGGGTTCGACCTCGGAGAAGCTTTTCAAGCAACTCGCCGACGGTGAGCTGCGTGACGCGAAGTTAACCACCTACGACAACAACGGCGAGGCCTACAAGGCCCTGAAGGAAGGCAAGGTGCGCGCATTTGCGCAGGATGACTCGCTGCTGCAGGGCCTCGTGTCGAACGACAAGGGGATCGATACGCTCAGCCTGAGCAGGCTTGCGCTGTCGGTCGAACCGTACGCCGTGATGGTGCGCAAGGGCGACACCGCGTTGCTCGCGGCGGTCGATCTGAGCCTCTCGCAGCTGTACGCCAGCGGCGAGATCAATGCGCTCTATGACAAGTGGTTCAACACCCACACGCTCACCATCAAGATGGGGCGCCTGACACGCGACAGCTTCGTTCGGCCGAACAAGCAACCCGGCGTCGCGATGGTGCTCGGCCATTCGATCTGAGACGAACCGCCCGCCAGTGAAAGACCTCGGCGCACGGGGCGCTCTCCGGTCCCGGTTCCGCCTCCGGGCCGTGTGCCTGGGTCTGCTTGCGGCCGGCGCGGTCGGCACCGCCTGCGCGCAGAACGCGATCAAGGCGGTCGCAAGCGCCATGCAACAGGGTGTGGAGGTGATCCAGATCGACCTGGCACGACCCCTCGCCGCCGTGCCCGGCAGTTTTTCGGTCGCGAGCCCCGCGCGCATCGCGCTGGACTTCCTTGGCGCCACCAACGATGTCGGGCGCGCAGCCATCGAAGTGAATCAGCCCAACCTGCGCTCTATCAATGTGGTGCAGGCAGGCGAGCGCAGCCGGGTGGTGTTGAATCTGCGGCAGCCGGTGCCGTACACGGCAGAGCTGCAAGGCAATTCGGTGCGGGTCACGCTGCAGGCGGTTGCCGCTGCCGAGACACGGACGGTGGAAACGTCCGCGCCGGCCGAGGCCGCGCCAGCGCCTGTTGTTCGCAGCAGCCCGATCACGCTCAATTTCTCCAACGCCGACATCGAGGCCGTGGCGCGCACCATGGCGGTGGTCACCGGGCGCAATGTGGTGGTCGATCCGCGCGTGAAGGGCACGATGGACCTCGTGACCGACCGCGCCGTGCAGCCGGCCGCGGCCTTCAACCAGTTCGCCGCTGCGCTGCGTTTGCAGGGCTTTGCAGTGGTGGAGGCCGACGGCCTCTACAAGGTGGTGCTCGAAGCCAACGCCAAGCTGCAGAGCGTCGCCGTGAACACCTCCATCGGAGCCGTACCAGCGTCGGCAAGCAACCAGGTCATCACCCAGATCTTCAGGCTCAACCACGAGTCGCCCAACGCCCTGATGCCAGTGCTGCGTCCGCTGATTCCACCGAACAACACCATCAACGTGAACCCGGGCAGCAACTCGCTCGTGATCACCGACTACGCCGACAACATGCGCCGGCTCGCGCGCATCATCGCGGCGCTCGATGTGCCGAATGCATCCGATGTCGAGGTCATCCAGCTGAAGCACTCGATCGCCACCGACCTGATTCCGCTGGTGCAGCGGCTCATCGATGGCGGTGCGCCGGGCGCATCGAGCGTCAGCGAAGCACCAGGTGGTGCCGACGCATCGTTCCGCACTACGCTGCTGGCCGATCCGCGCAGCAACTCGGTGCTCATGCGCGCGGCCAACCCGGCGCGCGCGCAGCTCGTGCGCACGCTGGTCGAGAAGCTCGACCGCCCGCCCGCGGAAAGCAGCAACGGCGCGGCCGGCAACATCTATGTGGTCTACCTGAAGAACGCCGATGCGGTACGTCTGGCGGCCACGCTGCGCGCCGCGATGGCAGCGAACCGGCCATCGGGCACCACGGGCGCGGGTGCGGGTGCGGCTGACGGCAGCAGCGCCGTGCCACAGCAGGCCACGCAGAACAGCACGGGCGGTCAAAGCGGCTCGCCAGCCGCCAACCAGCCCTCCACCGGCGGCCAGATCCAGGCCGACCCGACGACCAATTCGCTGATCATCACGGCGCCCGAGCCGCAATACCGCCAGATGCGCGCCGTGATCGACAAGCTCGACGGCCGGCGCGCGCAGGTCATGATCGAGGCGCTGATCGTCGAGGTCAACGCCACCAAGGCCGCCAAGTTCGGCGTGCAGTGGCAAAGCGCGCTGGGCAACAACGCCGTCATCGGCACCAACTCCTCCCTCAACGGCGGCAACATCCTGGCGCTGACCCAGGCGCTGGCCACCAAGGATGCCTCCGGCCTGGCAACGTCGGTCCAGTCTGGCCTGAATCTCGGCATTGCCGGCAAGATCGGCGGCCAGTACATCCTGGGCGCGGTGGCGAATTTCTTCAGCAACGACAACGACGCCAACGTGCTCTCGACGCCCAACCTGCTGACGCTGGACAACGAAGAAGCCAAGATCGTCATCGGCCAGAACGTGCCGTTCCCGACCGGCTCCTACGCCAGCACCTCGGGCTCGGTGGGCGTGAACCCGTTCACCACCGTCGAGCGCAAGGACGTCGGCCTCACCCTGCGCGTGCGTCCGACCATCAACGAGAACGGCACCGTGAAGATGACGATCTTCCAGGAGATCTCGAACGTCGCGCCCGGCACAACCACCGACCCCAACGGCCCCACCACCAACAAGCGCTCGCTCGAATCCAGCGTGCTGGTGGAAGACGGCGGGCTCGTCATGCTCGGCGGCCTGCTGTCGGACACCTACGGCACCAACACTGAAAAGGTGCCCTTCGCCGGCGACATCCCGGTGGTCGGCAACCTGTTCAAGAGCGAGAACCGCACGCGCACCAAGAGCAATCTGATGATGTTCCTGCGCCCGGCGGTGATGCGCGATGGCGCCTCGACCGAGGCCTTCGCCTACGACCGCTACGACGAGATCCGCGGCCAGCAGCTGCAGACGCAGCCCAGCACCGACAACATCATGCTGCGCGGGGCGAACGCCGCGCCGGTGCTGCCCGATACGCTGCTGCAGCGCTCGAACAACCGGGGTGCGGGCAGCACCCGCATGGAAGGCACGCAGCTCATTCCGCCGTCGCAGCCGCTGGTCGATACGCGCAAGCTGGCGCCCGGCCCGCTGCGTGGGGCGCTGCCGCCTACGGCCGATCCGGTCAGCGCACGGGAAATGCCATAGGGCGCCAGCGGCTTCACCGCGGACTGAGCGTTCTGTTCGAGCGCCTCGGGAAACTGGAGCCTACGTAATCAATCGGCCTTTGCGGTTCAGCTGGTCAAGATTGCATCGGCGCTAACAGAGATGCTGACATGCGTCGACCTTGATCCAGACCTTGAGGGAGTTGCCGTGTCACATCGAGGCGCTTCGACTCGGAGTCACGCACTTGCACGCACTCTGGCGCGAACAGGAAACATGGCTCACGGCTGCGACAGAATGTGCGGCTCGAGGTCTGTTGGAAGCGATGACCGACAACTGGCGCGAAGCAAGTGAGCTGGAACTCAGCGATGGCGAGTTCAAGCGCCGGCTGTCAGGCCGGCGCCAGGGTGGCTATGCGACAGCACGCAGGGACACGCTATTTGAGCGGTGTGCCCCCTGCATTTAGATAGGCGGCCGTCTTCTTGTACAGGTTGCCGCAGTCGGTTTCAGCCGTGGTCGACAGGTCCGATCCTTGGCCGAACATCAGAGCTCCGGCATGGGCGCTCGCGACCTGTGCAGGCCGACGGCCGTGTTGGGAGCTTACTTGCGGGTCATTGCGATCAGGCAGTGAGCCAGACCCGCCACAGTGTTCGCCTGGTCTGCGCAGTCGGTCGGATTCGCAGCCGTCACCTGCGCCGGGACCTGGTCCAGAAGGCCGTACCCTCGCGCGAAACCAAAAAAATCGGGTTCAAGATCGATCATGTCGTGCGAGAGGGTGACCCCAACATCGGGGTGCTTGATGACGCGGGCCACCGGGGTGTCTCCCGGGGCGGCGGGGACCGTAGCGTCCGCCTGGAAACTTCCCGATTCTCCGCTCCCACAACCCGGGAGCACGACCGCGCTCAACACGAGCAACGCAGCAGCAAAATCGGTTTTATCAAACATGGGAGCCGTTGGTTAATGCGCAGAAAAGTCGCGGAGGCCGACACGGGCCGCCAGCTTTCCTGGAGGCGCTGATTTCATTGATCAGCCCGCGATCCGCCTTGAAGGCTTTTCGGCTCGCGAGGCGGGCGAATCCTGGCGTTCATCCAAGAAGATGTCGCAGCCGGATCAAGTGCGATCCCGGCGTCCGATCGCTACTTCAAGGCCGCACCGCCTCGCGCAAGGTACTGGCCCGACAGGCGGGCGAATTGGCCACCATCGGTGGTGATGGAGGTCTGGTGGCCGCCTCCTGGGCTGAAGACGATCGCGAACGTGTGGATGTCGCCGTACTCCTGGGCGTTGCGCAGCATGTAGTCGACATGGTTGTCGCGGTAGTGCTGGTCCGTGCCGCCGGGCGTATCGGACGGCACGCCCATAGGCGTCTGCCACCACAGGATCGGGAGGTCATTGCCCAGTGCTGCACGGTAGTCCGAAATCTGCTTCTGGGAGTCGTGGAAGTTCGGGCTGGTCTTGTTGCTTGCGTCCCAGTAGAACGGTGGGCTTCGCCCCGTGCATTCGTCGGGCGGCGATGCAGCTTCCCAGCAGCCCGCGTCGCGGTCGCTGGTCTGGGCGACGATGAAGTCCGCCTTGTCTGCCCCGACCACGCGCATCTGCGCGCCGATCTCGGCAGCGGTGCCGCTCCAGAAGGAGGGCGGGAATCCCACCAGCGCCTTGGGCGCGATCTGCCTGCCCATCTGCACGAGGCATTGGCCGAGGCCCGCGGCGGTGTTCGGCAAGCCGGCGCATTCCGGCTGGTTGTTCACGACGGCCGGAATTTGCGTCGCATCGTGATCGGGCCTCTTCGCCGCAAGGAACCCCCAGAAGTCAGGCTCCAGGTTGATCAGAACGGGCCCGCGCAGGTCCGCAATGTGCTGGTACATCAGCCGCGTCTGCCCCCAGTATTTGTTCATGAAGGTCGCGTCGTTGATGCCGCTCAGATCGCCCTGCATCTGGTAGAGCGTGAACATCGGAATCGCGCCGTAGGCCTGGTTGGCCTGCGCGGTGTATGTGAGGTACGCGCCGTCGGGACTGTTCCAGGTGGGCCAGGCGCCTGCGCCAGTGCCTACCAGGTAGGTGTCCACGATGTCCGGATGAATGTCCTGTTTCTTCATCTCGTCGATGGAACCGGAGCCGAGCCCGAACAGCACCCGGGCGGGCTTGCCGAGCCTGGTCACCAGTGCTGTGGTCGCTGCGACGGGCGAAGTGCCCCCTTCTGTGCCGCCACCCGTGCCACCCGTGCCACCCGTGCCGCTCGTGCCGCCTGTGCCACCGCCACTTTGGCCGGTGCCATTGCTGCCTTGACTTCCACTGCCCAGACCGGACAGGCCGGCCAGGCCACTGCCCTGGTTGCCGCCACCTCCACCTCCACCGCCGCAGCCAGACAGGAGCACCGAAAGCATCAGTGCGGAAACGCATCCTCGGGGAAACATCATCATGGGAATGATTTTTTTAGATTGAAGAGAACCAGCCGCCGCACGCGTTGCGTACTTCGCATGCGGGGAATACTTTCATCGTGCATGGCCAGCGGCATGTCGCAGGCTCGGGCCCGGATCCACTCGCCGACCAAGCCATGCGGCGCACGATTCATGCCTCAGACCCCGCCGGAGAAGAACGCGCCAATTGATCCCGGAAAGTGACGCGGAGCGTCGCTTCGGATTCACCGTGTGACAAGTTATGGCCAGCTCTTAAGTGGAGTCCGACAAAAAAGGAAATACCGGCGCATCAGGCCTAACATCAACCAACACTTGTGCATTACAAGGCGTTCCATTCACGATGCAGCGATCGACGGAGTAGAGCAACCAAGACTTCATCCCTTGTTTTTTGACTGCATCGAAAATCGAGATTCACTCACTCATTTTTCAGTGGAATGGCATTGTTCTCTCACGGCGTGCGCAGAGCCTTTGAACGCCATGCACCGGATGCTGGCACCCAATCCTGATGACTGAGCTTCTCCACAGCCATGTCGGCGAGCCGCTCACGCAACACGCCGAACGGCACCTGACATCCCCGGAAGCGCGAAGCTGATTCGCTCGATGTCTCGCGAGGGGTGCTCGCCTGACAACGCATGAATGCATTGATCAGGTGATGCGGCTCTGCCTTGACCAACGGTGGCGTGTGCCACCCAAGCGACGGTTGGATTTCTCCGAAACGGCGAAACGTGCAGCGCGGCAGAACCTTGCGCTGCCCAACGTGGTCGTCGAAACGCGCTCGGTCATGGCGCTCAAGAGCTTGATCGGCCACTCGGGTTTTCTTGGGGCGACGGTGATCGGGCCCAGGTCGGTCTCGCAATGCCATTCGGTCGTGCCGTCGGGCCGCACCATCAAGGCCACTTCGTTCACTGCGCTCCGGGTTGAAGCTATCGCCCGGAGCAGGCGCTCAAAGCGCATCGTGCTTTTCACCCTGACCGTCGACAGGCTCGATCCTCTATTTACGCGCGTTCGACTTCTTGGCAAAAAGCCGTTCGCACAAACCGCGCAGCCAGCGATTCGCCGGGTCCTGGTTGTAACGCGCATGCCAGTGTTGCTTGACGGTGAAGGGTGGCACAGGCACCGGGCAATCAAAGACAGCGAGCCCGTTGGTGCGGGCCAGTGTCTCGCCGATCTGGCGAGGCACCGTAGCCACGAGATCTGTGGTCGAGACGATGGCGGCCAGTCCCAGGAAGCCGGGTAGCTCCAGCAGGATGCGCCGTTCGACGCGGTGCCGCAGCAGTGCCGCCTCCAGCAGTTGCACGCCCGTGCCGCCGACGATGCCGATGTGCGCCTCGGCCTTGTAGTCGCGCAGGCCCATGCCCTTCGAGCCGACGCGCGGATGCCGTGCATTCACCAGGCATACCCAATCCTGCGGATACAGCACCTGCTGGTAGAAGCCTGATTCGAGCCAGGGGACCAGTCCGATCGCCAGGTCGGCCTGGCCTGACTGCAGCGCTTGCCCGGTCTGCTCGTCGATGCGCGCAGCCTCCAGGCGAATGCCGGGGCCCACGGCGCGCACGTGTGCCAACAGTTGCGGCAGCAACGTGATGTGGCTGGCATCCGTCATGCAGATACGAAAGCGCCGCGTCGCGCTCGACGGGTCGAACACTTCCGGCGGCGCGGCCACGCGGCGCAGCGCCGCCAGGGCCTCGCGCGCCGGAACGATCAGTTCTTCCGCGCGCGGTGTCGGCTGCATGCCTGCCGCGGTGCGCACGAACAGCTCGTCACCCAAGTGCCTGCGCAGCCGGCCCAGCCAGTTGCTCACCGTCGGCTGGCTCTGGCCGAGCTGGTCGGCCGCGCGCGTCACGCTCTGCGTGGTGTAGATCAGGTCGAACAGGCGCAGCAGCTTGAGGCTGAGCAGGCCCGCGCTTGCATCGAGGTTGTCGTCGTCGGCATTCATTTCAAAACGGAATGTAGATCATTCACTCCATGTCATGGACGAAATGTTCGTCGAAACCTATCTTCGACGCATCCCTTCGAGACACTCCTTCAAGAGACAGGCATGAGAATCTATTTCCTGGGCGCTGGCGCCCTCGGCTGCGCCATCGGCGGCACGCTCGCCGCCGGCGGGTCGGACGTCACGCTCATCGACCCGTTCCAGGCGCACGTCGACGCCATCCAGCGCGACGGCCTCCTCATGAAGGAAGGCGACTCGGAGCGCCGCGTCAAGGTGCGCGCATCGACCAGCGTCGAGGGCCTGCCGCCGGCCGACCTGGTGATCGTGCTGGTCAAGTCCTTCCACACGCGCTCGGCCATCGAAGGCGCGATGTCGATCGTCGGACCCGACACCGCGCTGATGTCGCTGCAGAACGGCATGGGCCACGAGGAAATCCTGGCCGACGTCGCCGGCCGCAAGCACGTGCTGGCCGGCAAGACCTACGTCGGCGGCGTCCTGCTCGGCCCGGGCCGCATCATTGCCGGCACGCGCGGCAAGCGCACGGTGATCGGCGAACTCGACGGCAGCGTGAGCGACCGCGCCAGGGCCATCGCGGCCGAATTCGAGCGCGCCCAACTCCCTTGCGAGGTCAGCGACAACATCCTGGGCGTGATGTGGGACAAGCTGCTCATCAACGTCTCGACCGGCGCGCTCAGCGGCATCACGGGCCAGGTGTACGGCAGCCTCTACGCGGTGCCCGAGATCGAGGCCACGGCCGTCGCCGCCGTGGCCGAGGCCATGGCCGTCGCGCGGTCCATCGGCGTGAAGCTGTCGATCAAGTCTCCGCGCGATGCATGGGTGATGGCCGCCGAAGGCCTGCCCTACGAGTTCAAGACCTCCATGCTGCAGAGCCTGGAGAAAGGCTCCATCACCGAGATCGATTTCATCAACGGCGCGGTGGTGCGCACCGGGCGCGAGCACAACGTGCCGACGCCGGTCAACCAGACACTGGTTGCGGCCATCAAGGGCATCGAACGCCGGCTGGAGGCGAAATGAGCACGCCGCGCGCCTATGTGGAGCACGTCGCCATCTGGGTGAAAGACATCCACTGGCACATCAGGTTCTTCCACGACGTTTGCGGCATGACGATGCGCGAAGTGCAGGGCACGCTCGAAGAGCCGGTCCAGTACTGGACCCTCGGCGGCATGCAGTTCATGGCCAAGCCGGACTACGCAGGGCCTGAAGGCCGCCTCGGCCATCTCGGCGTGATGTGCGAAGACCTCGAGGCCGCACTCGCCGCCGCACAGGCCTTCGGCGTGACCGAGATGCCGCAGGGCCGCAACTGGCTGCGCCTGCCGGACGGCCTGGCCGTCGAATTCATCCAGGCCAGCGCCGGCGCCGTGGCGCGCGCGCTCGCCATCGATCCCCGTGCCTGAAGAAGAGCCGCTCCCCCAATACAGAGACACACACCAATGACCACCTTGACCATCGAAGACAAGTACTGGGACGACGCCGTCGTCGGCCAGGAGTGCATCAGCCCGCCCTATGAAGTGACAGAAGCCCGCGTGATGGCGTATGCAGACCTCACCGGCGACCACACCCCCGTTCACACCGACGAAGCCTATGCGCGCACCACGCCCTTCGGCACCCGCGTGGCGCACGGACTGTTCGGCCTGTCGGTGGCCGACGGGCTCAAGACGAAGAGCGACATGCGCTTCATGCCGGGCATGTCGCTCGGCTGGGAATGGAGCTTTGTAGCCCCCATCAAGCTCGGCGACACGGTGCGCGTGAAATTCCACGTCGGCAGCAAGCGTGAATCGAAGAGCAAGCCGGGCTGGGGCATCCTCGTGCTGCCGTCCGAGCTCATCAACCAGCGCGACGAGGTCGTGCAAAAGGGCGAGCACCGCGTGATGGTCCCTAGGAAGCCGGCATGAGCACGTCGCCAAAACAAGCGCTGCCGCTGGCCGGCTTCCGCGTCGTCGACTACAGCCACTTCCTGGCCGGGCCCTATGTCGGCCGCTGCCTCGCCGCGCTAGGCGCGGAAGTCATCAAGGTCGAGCGCCCCGGCACGGGCGATGCAGGGCGTCAGCATGCGTGGTTCGTCGGCGACCACAGCGGCTATTTCCTGCAGCAGAACATGGGCAAGAAGGGCCTCAGCGTGAACACGAAGGACCCACGCGGCCGGGCACTGATGAAAAAGCTGGTCGACAGCGCCGACGTGTTCGTCGAGAACTACCGCCCCGGCGCGCTCGACAAGCTGGGCCTGGGCTATGCCGAACTCGCCGAGACCAACCCCGGCCTGGTGTACTGCTCGATCTCGGCCTACGGCCACACCGGCCCCGACTCGCACCGCGCCGGCTTCGGCCTCATCGCGGAAGCCAAGAGCGGCATCATGCAGATGGTCGGCAACCCGGGCGAAGCACCGCCGCTGCTGCGCATCTCGCTCGGCGACATGTACACCGGCATCCACGCGGTCGCCGCAATCAACGCCGCGCTGCTGGGGCGGGTGAAATCCGGCCGCGGACAGCACATCGACATGGCGCTGTACGACACGCTGGTGTCCATGCACGAGTACGCGGTGCAGTGCTACACGCTCTCCAACGGACAGGAGGTGCCGGTGCAGACCGGGCACGACATGCCCAATTCCACGCTCTACGGCGTGTTCCGCGCGCAGGACGGCGACCTCGTGATCGCCGCGCAGGTGGACGACGCGTGGAAGCGCTTTGCCGCGCTGGTCGAGCAGAACGGCGGCCCCGCGGGTTTCGGCAGCGACACGCGGCTGCACGCTTCGGCCGGGCGCAATGCCCACCGCACGGAGATTCTCGAAGTGGTGAAGCCGTGGGTTGCGGCGCGGCCGGTCGCGCAGGTGCTGAAGATGCTGGACGGCATCGACGTACCTGCAGCCAAGGTTCAACGCATCGACGAAGTACTGGCCGATCCGCAGATCCGTGCGCGCGGCATGGTGATCGAGCAGGAGCACCCGGTGCTCGGAAAAATCCGCCTGCCGAACCTGCCCTTCCACATGTCGGGTTGCGACACCTCGATCACGCAGGTGGCGCCCGAACTGGGCGAGCACAACGCGGAAATCGCGGCGAGCCTCGGCTTCGACGCCGCACAGATCGCAGACATGCAAGCCGATGGCGTGCTCTACAGCAAGTAAGGAGACAGTCATGACCGACAAGTACGCCGTGATCGGCAACCCGATAGGACACACCAAGTCGCCGATGATCCACGGCAGCTTCGCGCAAGCGACCGGCCAGGACATCGACTACAGCGCGATCGAAGGCTCGCTGGAGCGCTTCACCGACGACGTGCACGCATTCCGCAAGGCGGGCGGGCGCGGAATGAACGTCACCGCACCGTTCAAGCTGCAGGCCTATGCACTGGCCACCGAGCGGCTCGAACGCGCCGAACTCGCCGGCGCCACCAACGCGCTCAAGTTCGAAGGCGACCGCATCCTTGCCGACAACTTCGACGGCGTGGGCCTGACAAACGACATCCAGAGCAACCTGGGCTTCCCGTTCGAGGGCGCGCGCATGCTGGTGTTGGGCGCGGGCGGTGCGGTGCGTGGCGCACTGCAGCCGTTTCTCGCGCAAAAACCGGCCGTGGTGGTGCTGGCGAACCGCACGCAGGCCAAGGCCGTCGACCTGGCGAAACAGTTCGCCGGGCACGGCCGCGTGCAAGGCTGCGGCTACGGCGATCTGGCAGGCGAGCGATTCGACATCGTCATCAACGGCACCTCCGCGAGCCTCAGGGCCGAATTGCCGCCCCTGCCCGCGCAGGCGCTGCAGGGTGCGAAGCTGGCCTACGAGCTCGCCTACGGCAAGGGCCTGACGCCCTTCCTGCGCCTGGCGCAGAACGCCGGCGTGCCGAAGCTGGCCGACGGCGTCGGCATGCTCGTGGAACAGGCTGCGGAAGCCTTCCTGTGGTGGCGCGGCGTGCGGCCCGACACGCGCAGCCTCATCGACCGCATGACCATTCCCTTGGTCTGACCCGACGACCAGGAGACGACCCCCATGAAGATCCTCATGCTGCACGGCATCAACCACAACATGTTCGGCAAGCGCGACCCGAAGCAGTACGGCACGGTGACGCTGGCCGAGATCGACGCGCAACTGCAGGCACTCGGTAGGGAGCTCGGCACCGAGGTCGAGAGCTTCCAGACCAATTGCGAAGGCGCGATGTGCGAGCGCATCCACCGCGGCTTCACCGAGGGCGTGGATGCGGTCCTCATCAACGCGGGTGCATGGACGCACTACAGCTACGGCATTCGCGACGCACTGGCGATCCTCACTGTGCCTGTGGTCGAGTTGCACATGTCGAACATCCATGCGCGCGAGACGTTTCGCCATCACTCGGTGTTCGCCGAGATCGTGAAAGGACAGATCTGCGGCTTTGGCGTGGACAGCTACCTGCTCGGTCTGCGTGCCGTGGCATCAGTTGCCGCGCACGCGCAATGATGTTCACGTCGGTTGGTGTGTCGGCCTTCGCCTGTCTCCGCTCCGTCTGACGGAGTTGTATTGAGGACCATGATCGACGTCGTCCTCCAAGCCCCGTCGGGCCCAGGCAACAAGGTTTTGAAGCGAAATCCCGTTATATGTGTGAACTAGTTAATAAAAGTTAACTAGAGTTAACAAAGCATCGCCCCCGAGCGACCGCTTGTTACATATGCTCGCGCCCTCACGCTAGACGCTCCAGTGCTGAGGGCTTGTGCGGCAAGGGCCGCTCTGCCTGATCTTGGCTTGGATTGCGTCGCTACTCCGCGGCGGCGGAATCAACCAGGAACATCATGAACAAGGTATTTGGCATTGTTTGGAACGATGCTCTCGCAGCATGGACCGTAGTTTCGGAGTTGAGTCGTGGTCATGCGAAAGCTCGCGCCACTGTGAGCGCGGCAGGCGCAGCGGTGACACTGGCTCTGGCCACGGTGTCAATGCCGGCCGCGGCGGATTGTGTGGCCACGGGTGCGGCCATCGCCTGCAGTTCGGCAGGAGGAACGCAAGGCACGACCGTCGGGACGGGACCGACCACGGCTGCCAACACGTCGGTGGATGTCCAGTCGGGTGCATTGATCGACACGGTCAACAACTCCGCGATCAGCCTTGGCAACAATGCCACCATCACGATTCGCAACGGTGCCACGGTGCAGAACAGCTCCACCAACGGAAACAGTCCGTACCCAGGCGGCATCGGCGCCAACACGATCGAGTTCAACAGCAACAGCACCATCACCATCGAGCAAGGCGCCAACGTCTTCGCGAATGGAAGCGCAACCAATTCGGAGGCCATCAATCCCGTCGGCAGCGGCAACACGATCATCAATCACGGAACCGTGCGATCGACCCATGCGGCGATCTGGTTCCAGGCGAGCTCCGGCAACAACACCATCCTCAACACCGGCACGATGGAAGCGGGCTATGTATCGGGCAGCACCAACCCCGGCACCGCCACGGTGTTCGGTGCCAACGGCACCTCTGCTGTCGATTTCACCAACAAGGGCAGCGTCATCGGGTCGCTCAACTTCGCAAACGGCAACGATGCGCTGCATGCCTACACGGGCTCCTCGATCACCGGCAACATCAGCGGCGGAGGCGGCGCCAACCTTCTCACGCTCGAAAGCGAAAACGGCGGCGCCTCGACGTTTGCACCGCTTTCCCTGGCCGGGTTCCAGACGCTGCAGAGCAATGCCGGGGTCTGGACCTTCAACGTGGCGCTGCCGTCCTCGGGCATCACCAGCGCGACCGTCAATGGCGGCACCCTGATCCTGGGCGCCGATGCCAGCACCTACACAGGCAGCATGACCGTCGGTTCGGGCGGCGTGTTGCAGAGCAGCGCGCAATTCGCGCCGGCAGCAATCACCGACAACGGGCTGGTGCGTTTCGCCCAGCCCGACAACGCGACCTACGCCGGCCTCGTGAGCGGCACGGGCGGCATCGAGAAGACCGGTGCGGGCACGCTCACGCTGACGCAGGACCAGGCCTTCACCGGCACCACCACGATCAGCGCCGGTGTGCTGCAACTCGGCAGCGGCGGCACCACCGGCTCGGTAAAAGGCGACATCGTCGACAACGCGACGTTGACCATCCAGCGCTCGAACGCGTTGACGCTGTCGGGCACCATCAGCGGTTCCGGCGCGCTTGTGCAGGCCGGCACGGGCACGACGATCCTCACCGCCGACAACAGCTACGAGGGCGGCACCGTCATCAGTGCCGGCACGCTGCAACTCGGCAACGGCGGCACCACAGGCAGCATCGTGGGCAACGTCCTGAACAACGCGACGCTGGTCATCAACCGCTCGGACGCGCTCACGCTGTCGGGCACGATCAGCGGCACCGGCTCGCTCGTCAAGGAAGGCGCCGGCACCACGACGCTCACCGCGGCCAACAGCTACGGCGGCGGCACCGCGCTCAAGCAAGGCCGGCTGAACGTCGGCAACAACCTGGCGCTGGGCACCGGCACGCTGGCGATGGACGACGGCACCACGCTCGGCTTCGCTGCCGACGGCCTGAACCTCGCCAACGCCGTGGTGCTGACCGGCAACAACGACCCGGTGATCGACACCGGCGGCTTCAGCGCCACGCTCAGCGGCAACATCACCGGCGGCGGCTTCATCACCAAGATCGGCAGCGGCACCCTCACGCTCTCGGGCTCCAACAGCTATACCGGCGCGACCGATGTGGCCGAAGGCACCCTGAAGGCCGGCGTCGCCGACACCTTCAGCGCAGCCTCGGCGCATACCGTGCGAAGCGGTGCCACGCTCGACCTTGCAGGCTTCAGCCAGACGGTTGCCTCGCTCGCCAACAGCGGCACTGTCACATTGGTAGGCACCACACCAGGCACCACCCTCACCGTCAACGGCGCCTATGTGGGCAACAACGGCGTGCTGCGGCTGGGCACCTTCCTGGGCGACAGCACCAGCGTGAGCGACCGGCTGGTGCTCAACGGTGCAAGCGCCTCGGCCAGCGGCAGGACCAGCGTGCAGATCACCCAGCTCGGTGGCCTGGGCGCACTGACCGTGGGCAACGGCATCGAAGTGGTCTCGGCGCTCAACGGCGCCACCACCACCGCACAGACCACCAAGGACGCGTTCTCGCTCGCGGGCGGCCACGTGGATGCGGGTGCCTACGAGTACCGCCTGTATGCCGCCGACGCCAGCGGCACCGGCGAGAACTGGTACCTGCGATCGACCACCACGGCAACCGCGGGCACTGGCGGATCGACAGGCGGCACAACGGGCGGTGCAGGCACGAGCGCCGTGCAAGTGCCGGCCTACCGCGCCGAAGTGCCGTTGCTCTCCGCGCTGCCCAGCCAGGTGCGCCAGGCGGACCTGGCCATGATCGGCAACCTGCATCAACGCATCGGCGACGACGATGTCAAGGCAGGCGCCGCCGCATCGACCGACACCGAGCGCCGCGCCTGGGGCCGCGTGATCGCCACCGACATCGACATCCGCCAGCAAGGCACCGTCGACCCGCACAGCAAGGGCAACGTCAAGGGCTTCCAGGCCGGCACCGATCTGTTCGCCACATCGAACTGGCGCGCCGGCGTGTACGTCGGCCAGCTCGACGGCAGCGTCAGGGTCAGCGGCTTCGCCAGCGGCATCGCCAACCTGGCCGTCGGTTCCAACGACCTGCGCAGCCAGTACCTGGGCGCCTACGGCACCTGGACCGCCGATTCGGGCTTCTACGCCGACGCCGTGCTGCAGGCCGGGCGGCACCGTTACACCGTCGAGCCGCTGTCGACTCAGCGCAGCTCGGGCAAGGGCGACAGCCTGACGGCATCCATCGAAGTGGGCCAGGCATTCGCAATGGGCGACAGCGGCTGGAAGATCGAGCCGCAACTTCAGCTGATTCGCCAGCACATCAGCCTGGACGACATCGCGATCTCCGGTGCGAACGTGCGGCAGGACAGCGACGACGGCTGGATCGCGCGCGTCGGCGTGCGCGTGAAGGGCGAGATCGCTACGAGCCTCGGCATGCTGCAGCCGTATGGCCGCTTCAACGTCTACAAGGCGAGCGGCGGCGCCGACGTCGCCCGCTTCATCGGACCTGCCGCCACGACTGACATCACGAGCCGCACCGGCTCCACTGTCAGCGAACTGGCCGGGGGTCTCACCCTGGCGCTGAACCAGACCACCAGCATCTACGGCGAAATCGGCAAGCTGTGGGCCTCGGGCGGCGCGACGGATGTGAAGACCTCCCTGCAGGGCTCGATCGGGCTGCGCATGAAGTGGTAAAGGGACGCCGCGCCAGGAATCATCGGTTCCTGGTGCGGCGCGGGTGCCCGCAGCGGCTACCCAAGTCTGGCGAATGATGGTCTTCGCTTGCCGATCGTGAGTGCCGTGATGTTCTTTGGACTCCCTCACGTTCTCACGCCGTCCAGTTCAAGGCTGAGAGCTTGGGCACGCAGCGATTTCGTGTGCGCCGAGGTCTCGTGCCGCTACGAGACTTTCGGATCGCGTCGTCTGCAGACGATCACCGCTTTACGAGGTCACGCAGCGCACCACGATTTACCCGGAGGAGTTCGGCGCTGCGGATCTCCAGCGTCGAATCATTGCGCCCAGTGCCGCAATAGATCGCTTCCATCGCCGTAACTCCGAGGTCTATCACCACCTGCGCGTTGTTGATTGGCAAGGGGGCTACTCCGCCCGGAACCATCGCCAGGGCCTGCACCAGTTCCGCATCCGTCGCCATCTGGAGGTCTGCTCTCTTCACGCCAAGCGCGTCAGCGATCTTCTTGTAATCCGCGCGCTCGGCCGCCCGCATCGCAGCAATCGCATATCGGTCACCCGGGAGACGGAAGGCAAGGCTCTTGACCATCGCGTCGGGATCGAAGGGAAGCGATAACTGCGCCTCCCGGAAAGTGACCACAGGGCCATGCTCATGAACGGTGAAGATCGCATTGTTCGATGTCAGGAAGGAGAGTACGGCCGGACTCATCACGCCCTCGCTCATGGAACACCTGGCACGCCAAGGCCAAGACGCAACACAGCCACCGCAACGACGCCCACAAGGATCGTTCCCAGGAGCGGAAGGCGGACCGAGGCCGCAGCCGCCAGCAAGCCCGCCAACGTTTCAGGCCAGCCGGTGACAAGCAGGGTCGGAGCGATGATCGTCACGAACATGACTGGCGGAATGGCATCCAGGGCCGCTCTCGCCCGGCCCCGGACGGAGAATCGATCCCAACGCATCACCAGCATGCCTACGACTCGCGTGAGATAGGTGACGACGGCCATCGCAACAATCGCCTCGAGTGTTGTCACGTGGAACGTCATGCGAACTTCTGCTCCCGAGGTTCCTCCGGCTGCGCCGTGAAGTACGCCGCCGCAATGCCGGCCACGGCACCGGCAATCACGTGCCAGGGTGCACCGAGGGTATGGAACACGGCTGCCGACGACAGGCCACTGGCGGCAATGGCAAGACCGGTGCGCCGCCACCCCGCCCAGAACCTGGCCGTCATGCCGATGAACAATGCCGCCAGCGCGAAGTCCGCGCCGATCTGCCGCGGATCCCCGAGATAGGCGCCCAGCCACGCGCCGGCAATGGTCGCACCAGTCCACGCCGCCGTGAAGGTGAGCGCCAGGCCCATCCAATAGGACCAGGTGACGGGCAGGCCCGCGCGCGCACGCTGCTCTGCGAATCCCCACGTCGGATCGGTGAGAAAGGCCAGCGCGACGAGCATGCGCAGGCGCGTCATGCCGGCCTTCGCCAGCTTGGGAACGAGGGTCAGGCTCATCAGCGCGTGGCGCACATTGATCAGCAAAGTGGACAGCAGGATGGGCCCCAGCCTTGGCCCGTCGTTCGCCCACAGTTGCACTGCCGCAAACTGCGATGCGCCCGCGTTGACGAGGAGGGACATCCATCCGGCCTCCGCCGCCGGAATGCCCTTGGACCTGCACAGGGCGCCGAGCAGCAGACCGATCGGAACCGCGACCATCACCGCAGGCAGGATGTCCTTTGCGCCTTCGGCGGCGGTGGCCAGCGAAGACGCGGGGCCCACGGGCTGCCTCATTTCGACACCCCGTCCCTGTAGGCGCCGGGGGTCACGCCCACTCTGGCCTTGAAGACGCGCGTCAAGTGGGCCTGGTCCGCAAAGCCGGTCGCCGACGCAACGGAGATCGGCGCTTCTCCCTGGCGCAAGCGACGCTTTGCCGCCTCGATGCGGCGGCCGACCAGATAGGCGTGCGGTGTCGTCCCTGCTTCACTGCGGAACATGCGGATCAGGTGGAACCGGCTCACGCCGACTTCACCGGCGAGGTCGGCCAGGCACACGTCGTTCGACGTGGCTTGCTCGTTCAGCAGCGACTTGATTCTGGACACTCGCCGTTGCTCCCGCCCTCTCAGGGCTTCGGGGCTGAAGCCCTCGGCATGTCGTTCGAGGCAGCAGGCATAGGCCAGCAGGAGAGACTCCTGCGTGCCCAGCGACCAGCCGTACGTCTCCAGTTCCCGGTGCGCGGCCACCAGGCGAGTGGCCGCGGCGGGGTCCCGGATCACCCGGCATCGGAAATGCGGCTGGACTTCGCGGCCCGCGATCTCGGCCGCGAGGCCCCGAACGAGCGACGCGGAAGGGTAAGTCACCCGGTAGCTGTAGCCCTTGGCGTCATGTGGCGCCCCATCGTGCACATCCTCCGGGTTGAGCAGTGTCAGGTCTCCCGGGCCGGCGCGCTGCCGTGTGCCCTGAAGCCACAGGGTGCCGCAGCCCGACGTGATCGCCCCGATGACGAAAGTCTCGTGCGCATGCAGCGCATAGCGGTGCTTCCTGAAAGTTGCGGTCAGGCAATCCACTCGCTCCTCGCCTGTGATGCACCCGGAAGTGAAAAAGCGCGCGTCGTCCTGGGCCGCATTCCGGGATCGAGGGCCATCGGCCTTCGGTACTTCCTCACGATGTCCGTCTTCTCGCATGAAGCCATTCTTGCAGCGCGGAAAACGCCTGTCTTGAAGAAAATTGACATGCCGGGCCCCGGCAACGGTGGCGAAGAAGCGGCTGGGTGAGACGCTACCGAAGTTGTGCACTCGCGGACACGTTCGAACTGGCACGACAAGGCGTCGATCTCAGGCGATTTCGCAGGCGTCCACCCACACTTTCTTGAAAATAGTTTCCCGCGTTCTTTCGAACACGTTGTTCGAATGCAGGCCGATGACTGATTCGATCTGCGTCGTCTTGCCGAAGTCAGCACTGGAAACCCAGACTGTGTCCGGCGCCACAAGCACAACCTTGGCGTTAGTGTTGCGATGCAGTGCGATGCGTACATCGGGAAAGCGGAGCTTGAGCATCCTCGCCTCCCTGTTGGCATCGGCGTTTGCGATGATGAATATGTCCCTGGGGCGCTTTCCCAAAATCTGCGAGATGTAGTCCGGGCCCGGAAGTGATCCGGACATGATCAGGATGGGGCCGACTACGCGCCCGATCTGGGCCAGGCGCCTGCTCCAGGTGCTGACGCAAATGGACATCTTCGCGTCGTTGCAGGAGAACGCGAAGCCGAAACTGTCGTCGCCGAAAACCATCGTGTGCTTTGACTCCTTGAAAGGCCTGCCCTGTCGCAATCGGCAGGAGGAGGCTCAATATGCGCCGACTACCCACAAGTCTCCTCAGCGCGAGTTCTTTATGCATCCGACATGGGGGGCGATTCATCGTAGGGGCGATGCGCTAGTGCTACCAGCGCAATATTTCGAATGCTTAGTTGCCGGATCGGCAATTGCAATCGTGCTGCGCTATTCAGAAGGCAAACCCTCTCCCTTCACCGAACTCAGCTTGGAACCTCACGGGGAAGCGGGCAACTGCGTCTCAGGGCGTCGTGCCGCCAGTCATGAGCGTGCAACCATCCGGAATCAAATGCCGTGACCTCGGCGGCCAGGGCTGCTTTCATGATCCGTCTGCTCGACGGCTCAGGCCCCGTCGATGAGGATGAAAGCGATGCGGGCCACAGCGTCCGAGCGATTGGCCCACGCATGGTTCGTGCCGCGCTGGATGAGAACGTCGCCAGCTCGAAGCGTGGCTTCCTGCGTATCCAGGACCGCGACAACCTCACCCTCGAGGATCAGCGCGTAGTCGACCGTTGTTGTCCGATGCATGCCTGGATGCTTCTTTGTCCCGGCGTCGTCTTGATGCGCATCGTCGAACATCTTGCCGAACGTAGCCTGGATCCGCCGCCGCGTTTCCTCCGGGTCCTTCGATTCGGGCGGCAGGTCGATGATCCTCAAGACGGTTCCTCGTGGTGGAGGCGCTATGCCCTGCAGGTGGTTCAACCCGTCCGCGGCTTCGATGGATGTTGGCGACGACGTCGTACACCACAGATTGACTGCCTGAAACCCCGGCCTGGACTCCACGGTGCGCACATTGAGTGCTGAAGCGTCTTCTGCGATGCAGGAGCGGCCTTCGGCGTCATGGCCTGTGACGATCCGGCGTATGGAGCGATGGGGCGTGTTCATGTGATTTTCCGGTTGGGCATTCGTCATTCGGATTTGAGATGGAGCGATCGAATCACCTTTTCCAGCGCCTGGAAGTCGGTACTGACGCGCTGAAGGTATTGCTGGCTGCCGAGATAGGCAGGATGTTGCGACAGCGTCCTGGCGGTGTCGCGAAACTCCTTCGACTGCACGGCGACCTCGCAAGCCTTGGCCAGTGTTTCGACAACGGCTGGAGAAGTCCCCTTGGGGGCCCACAGACCGTTCAGGCCCGGTGCCAGCGAAGCGATGCCCAATTCCTTGAAGGTCGGCGCATCGGGATAGCGGTCTTGCCGTTGCTCCGCAAAAACTGCGAGCACCCGCAGCTTGTCGTTTGCTCCGGCGGCCGCGGCAGAGGACACGCCAAACTGGATGGCGCCGCCAATCAAGTCCACGAGCATGGGGCTGTCTCCGCGATACGCGATGGCGTTGAATTTCAGGCCTGCCGCTTGCGCAAAATGCTCGGCGGACAGATGCGGCACAGTGCCCTGCCCGGCGGCGCCATAGGCGATCTTTCCCGGATCGGCCTTGGCCATCTGGATCAACTGCTGAATGGACTTGATCGGCGAGTCGGCGCTGACGACCACCGTCATGACATTTTCATGCGTCTGGCAGACCGGCATCAGCGTGTCGTACTTGGGTCCTTTCAACAGGATCGAGCCGCTGGTCACCGGTGTGGACGGACCGAAAGCCAGGGTGTAGCCGGTCGGTGCCGCTCTGGCGACCTGCCAGAAGCCGATCGTCCCACCCGCGCCCTCCTTGTTGATGACAACCACCTGGGCACCGAGCTGCGTGGCGATCGCCCGGCTGAAAACTCGCGCCATGCCGTCCACCGCTCCTCCGGCGGAGAACGGCACGATCACCTGGATCGGTTGTTGCGCCGGATAGTTCTGGGCGCCAGCGTGAATCGCGCTTGCAAAAAGCGCAAGAAATACGACTGTTGATTTCATCCTTGTCTCCTGTCTATTTGAATTTGAATTTGAGAACGAAACTTCTGAGAACTAGCGCGCTGCTGGCCAGGGAGCCGCAGGCAAGATCCGCGATCGGCATTCGCCGAATCCGATCGGCACGTATCCATCCTTGCTGGCACGCGCTTTGAAGACGAGCTCATCGCCATCGATCAGCCATTGCCGGGCCGTTCCGTCCGGCAGATGCAGTGGCTCCTGGAACTCCGCGAGGCATCCTCGGCTGGCCAGGTCGGGCCCCGATACGGTCCCGCTGCCAATCAGATCGCCCGGCCTGAGATCACAGCCATTCGAGGTGTGGTGCGCGACCATCTGCGCGAAGGTCCAGTACAGATGTTTGGCATTGGTCCAAGTGACGTTCAACGGCGGCAAGCCGGCAGATCGCATGTTCGCGCTCGTCAGCCACGCCTCGAGTTGCAAGTCGAGCCCGCCCCGCGTGGCGTCGACGGAGTCGTGGAGATGGGGCATGACGCCGGGCTCATCTGCAGTCCTTGCCCGCGCCGGCACACGAAAAGGCGCAAGAGCTTCTGCAGAGACAACCCAGGGCGATATGACCGAGCAAAAGCTCTTGCCCAGGAAAGGGCCCAGTGGTGTCGTTTCCCATCGCTGGATGTCGCGCGCGGACCAGTCGTTGAGCAGGCAGTATCCGAACAGTTGCTCCTGCGCCGCATGCACGGGAACGGGGTGGCTTAGGGCATTTCCCGGCCCGACGAACGCACCGAGTTCCAGTTCGAAATCCAGTGCTTTCGCCGGCCCGAAGTACATCGTCCCGTCAGCGCCTCTGGACTGTCCGTTGGGACGCACAACATCGTGCCCGCTGGCCCTCACCGAACTCGCGCGGCCGTTGTAGGCAAGCGGCAAGTGGAAGAAGGCGTCGGGAACCGGATTTTCGGGGTGCGTGCTTCGGCGCGCGCGAAACAAGTGATCGAACGATGTGAGGAAGTCGGTATAGCCTCCGATGGTGCAAGGCAACTGCATCGCCACTGCGTCATTGCGCAGCAACAACCTGCCAGCCTGAGCTTGCGCGCGCGCGGACAGGGCGCCGCCTTCAGCCAGCATCTCGAACACTTGCGCGCGTAGCGCCGAGTTGGCAATTGAACCCAGCGCCATGAGCTGGTTGAGCGAACCACTCGCAGTGGCGTTCGCTGCCTCCCTGGCATCGCCCGTGAAGAACCCGGCCCTGTTTGCCTCGGCAAGATCGAGCAGATGATCTCCTATCGCGACCCCCACGCGCGGCGGATGATCGGGCGTCGCAAAAACGCCCAAGGGCAAGTTCTGCACGGGGAAGTCATGGGCAGGCAGGTTCGCAGCTTCCACCCAGCTGCGACGCGCCGGATCATGAGTGGCATTGAGTTGAGTCATGGGGTTCGGCGCGGATGTGTGGTGTGACCATCAGAGCTAATGTATTTTTTGAATCGTGATCCGCATAATCGAATGTTTAGATCGATTAATCCGTTTTTCAAATTGATGGAATCGGCCGAAATCCCCCGAAACGACTGGCGTCCGGCTTGTGTCTCCGGCAGACGAATCAGCGCGCCGAAGGGGTTGCGACAAATGACATGTCTGGGCGGCACTCTTGAAGAGTTGCCCTGCGCAGTTGGCGCTGCTTCAGTGTGCGACCGAGGCAGGCGTTGATGCGGCCCCGGCACGAACATCGCCAGCCTGAGTGCCTCGGCGTACCACCAGCGCAATGAAGGGCAGCAGGATGAGCAGCGTGGACAACGCGGCCACAGCCGGGTCGACCTGGTTGCGGATGTTTTCCCACATCTTGAGGGGAATGGTCACCACCTTGGTCCCGGCGATGAAGCTGGTCATGACCACGTCGTCGAACGAGTGCAGGAACGCCAGCATCGCGGCCGACATCAGGCCGGGCGCGAGAATCGGCAGCATCACACGCCTGAATGTGAGGATGCGGGAAGCGCCCAGGCTCTGCGCCGCCATCTCGAGCCGAGGATCGAAGCCCGAGAAGGACGCCACCATGACGACGAGCACCAAGGGAATACTGAGGCACACGTGCATGGTGATGACGCCCGTGAGCGTTCCATACAAGCCGATGTCGGACAACACGGCGAATGCGCCCAGCGCGGTCACCACGGAGGGCACCACCATCGGTGCCAGAGCCAGCGCGTAGATGACTCGCCCCTCCCTCCTGTGGTTCAGACGCGCAACGCCGTAGGCTGCCGCGGTTCCGAGAACCAGCGTGAGCACCGTGCTGGCAAAGGCAATCTTCACGCTCGTCACCGCTGCCGCCGCCCATTGCGCGTCGGCGAGCAGGAATCTGAACCAGCGCAGTGACCAATGGGTCGGAGGAAACGCAAGATTGTCGCCATCGTTGAATGAAACGATGGCCACGACCACACTCGGCGCCACCAGATAGGCGCAGGCCAGGAACCCGAAGCTGAACAGAGCAAGGCGGCCCGCGCCCTTCCACCGCCCCTCTGATCGGCCCGAACCAGCCCGCCAGCCCGCCCCGCTCCATGCAACGGCGGGTGTACCGCCGCCAAAGAGGCGTGCGCCGATTGCTTCACCCCTGTCACCCAGCCAGCGCGAGAACGCAGGCCGCCGACCGTCGGGTGCAGCGGCTCCCGCGCCGACGAGACGCAGGAAGGCGTAGATCACCAAAGTTGCACCCAGCAGCACCAAAGCCAATGCGGCGGCGAAGCCGAAATTCAGGGTGGTTTCCACGTTGGTGGCGATCAGGTTGCCCAACATGACGTCGCGCGAAGCGCCCAACATCGCCGGCGTAATGTAGAAGCCCAGCGAAAGGACGAAGACCAGGATGCAACCGCTGCGGACCCCGTGCATGGTCAGCGGTAGATAGACAGTCAGAAACGTTCGCAGCCCGCCGCCGCCAAGTCCCCGGGCGGCGCGCCACAACATCGGGTCAATGGCCTGCATCGCCGAATAGATCGGCAGGACCATCAGGGGCAGCATGACGTGGATCATGCCGATGTACATGCCGGTTCGGCTGTAGAGCAATTCGAACGGTTCCTTGATCAGGCCCATGCCGAGCAGCGCGCCGTTCAATGCGCCTTGGTCACCCAGGAGGACGACCCAGGCATAAGTGCGGACAAGAAAACTCGTCAGGAACGGAACAATGATGCAAAGCGCAACCACCTGCTTCACCCTGCCCCGGGTTTGCGCCAGGCAAGCGGCTAGCGCATAACCGAGCACGAGGCAGGCAAGCGTCACAGTCCCGGCGATGGTGAACGTCTTGACTGCAATGCCAACGTTGATCGGGTTGAACGCCGCTGTGTACTCGCGCAGCGAAAATTCGGGTAAGTGCACGCTCAACCCAGCGATGCGCAGCAGCGGATAGAAGAAGAATCCGATCATCAACAAGGCGGCAGGAGCTACCGCCAGGCGAAGCATCGAGGTGCGAGATAGCGTCATGGTGTTGTCCGCGAGAGAACGCGATTACTTCGTGATCCATTCATTCCAGCGCTGCGCCAGACGCTCCCCGTTGCTCTTGCCATCGGGTCCCACTTCGGAGTACCACGCGTCATTCACCATGTAGGCGTGCTTGCGGTTCTGAGGACTGGTCACCATCGTGTCCGCCATCTCCTTGCTGATGAAGTTGAACGCATCCGGATTGGCGGGGCTGTAGCCGGTCAACGTGACGTACGCTGCCTGGCGCTCGGGATTCAGCGTGAACTCGATGAACTTGTGAGCCTCGCCAACGTTCTTGGCTCCTTTGGGAATGATCCAGTACAGGCCGGTCATCTTTGCCTGGTTCCAGACGATCTTCATTGGCTTGCCCGACTGAGACAGCGCAGTGAAACGGCCGTCGAAGCCCATGCCCAACGCCGCACCGCCACTCGAGAAGATCTGCATCTGTTCACTGCCTACCTTCCAGTACTTGCGGATGTGCGGCTTGATCTTGTCCAGGCTACGGAACGCTCGGTCTGCATCGAGCGGATAGAGCTTGTCCATGGGCACGCCGTCCGCGAGCAGTGCCTCCTCGAAGGGGCCTTGACTGCCCAGCTCCCCGTTCTGCAGCACGCGGGTGCCCGGAAATTTCTCGACGTTCCAGAAATCCGTCCAGCTGGCGGGTGCAGGCTTGCCGGCGGGATACCTGGATGCGTCCAGCCCCAGGACCCAGGAGTAGTAGATGAATTGCACGCCCCACGGCTTCCTGGACTCCGGGCTCAATTTGTCGATCACGGCCTTGTTGAAGCGTGCGTAGTCGATGGGTTCCAGTAGCGCACTCCTGGACAGCATCGTCCCTCCCGCCGGTGAGAAGCCCGCCACGTCGAAGTCCATGTTGCCGCTTTGCGCCTTCAGCTTCACGCTTGCGGTTGTCGCCTGGTCGCGCACCACGTTGACCTTGATGCCGGTTTCCTTTTCGAATGGTTCGACGAAGGCCTTGATGGCGCTGTCTCCCTGCAGCCCTCCCCCGACGACCACGGTGAGTGCTTGGGCAGATACAGCCAGGGTGGAAATTGCGATTGCAATCACTGACCAACGGACAACGATGTTCATGAGGGGCTTCTCCTTGATGGGGCTTCAGGCGTTGAACAGATGGACATCGTCCATGGCAAAGCTCACTTCGACCGCGGCACCCCGCTGGTGCAGAACGTTGTTGAAAGAGCGAGGAATCTTGGCAACGATCACCTGGTCGTCGACCTTGACGTGGTACTCGTGGGCATCCCCCAGAAATGCAACCTGCCCGACGATCCCAGGCAAGGTGGTGCATTCCCTGTCGCCAACGTGCATGCCGCGAGGGCCGAGCTGAATGGCTTCGGGGCGGACCATGGCTACAACCTTGTCCCCCTCCGCGCACTTCAGGTCCGAATGCACTTGCATGCGCGTCGACTGCGTGACGACATCGACGACACCGCGGCTGGCCAGGCCGACCACGCCCGAGATGAAATTGGCATCTCCGACAAAACCCGCGACATACGAGTCGCTGGGCGATTCGTAGACGTCCAGCGGCTTGCCAACCTGGGCGATCTTGCCGTTTCGCAAAACTACGATGCGATCCGACATGGTGAGCGCTTCCTGCTGGTCGTGCGTCACGTAGATGATCGTCTTGCCGAGCTCGAGGTGAAGGTCCTTGATCTCGACGCGCATTTCTTCCCGGAGCTTGCGATCAAGCGCACTCAATGACTCATCCATCAGTATCAGCGGGGGGTCGAAGACGGTCGCGCGCGCCAGGGCCACGCGCTGCTGCTGACCTCCACTCAATTGCGCCGGTCGCCGATTGGCAAACGTCGACATGCGCACCCGATCCAACGCCGCATCGACCAGCTTTTTCGCAGCAGCAACGCCAACGCCGCGCGCCTTGAGAGGGAACTCCACGTTTTCCCGGACCGACATATGCGGGAACAGCGCATAACTCTGAAACACGATGCCCTGGTTGCGACGATTCGGAGGGACCCGGTCCAGACGCTGGCCGTCCACCAGAATGGTCCCGGAGGTCACATCCGTGAATCCTGCCAACATCATCAGCAGCGTGGACTTGCCCGAACCGCTGGGTCCGAGGAGCGAAACGAACTCCCCGGGGTTGATTTTCAGGTCCACGTTCTCGACAGCCGGCACGCCGTCGTAGATCTTGCTCACACCTCGAAATTCGACGGCACCGGGTCCGACGCTTCCCACCGCCGGACCCTCTTCCATGGCCTGCAGGCCGGGGGACTGCTCATTGCGCGCTGTCTTCATGTGCTTTCAATGCCTCGTGGTGCTCGACGTGGTAGACGCGGGACTCAGTGGATGATCCAGGCCTTCGGGTCATGGTCCTTGCGGTACGCGGACAGGTCCGTGCTGCCGGCACGCGCGTAGGTGTCGAAGTGCTCCTCGAAATGAACGATCTTTCCGTCTTCGACGATGTAGAAGTTGAAGACGAACATCTCGCACTTCCTGCCGTCCGTCGATTCGATGTCCAACCAGAATCGGCGCGCGACCTTGTTGCCCTCGCTGATCGAAACGATATAGGCGGGATCCATGATCAGGGTCTGGGCATTCAGGCCTGCGGCGACGCGCAGGAAATGCGCGTTTGCCGCCTCCCAACCGACGACGGCCTTCGCGCCCGGAAGCAGCACCTTGACGTTCTCCGCGAGGTAGAGCTTGTTTGCTTCGGCCACGTCCGTACGCCAGGTGACGTGCCACGCCTCGACGATTTCCTTGGGGCTCATTGGGTTCCTTGAATGTGGTTACTAGAATGGCCGGCCTCATGGGGTAAAGCCAGCTGCCGAAGGTTATGGGCGGGGGGCGTCCGGGGGCAACATCTGCATTCTTATGACGCGATAACCTGGCGGACCCGCCCGCCTGCTGGATGGCAAATGGAGCTTCGCCGCCTCGAGACCTTTGTTGTGGTCGCCGCCGAATTGAACATTCGTTTGGCAGCCAAACGCCTTGGTGTGACGCAGCCTGCGGTGAGCGTGCAACTCCAGGTCCTGGAGACGGAGCTCGGCTTCGAACTCCTCCAGCGTCATCAGAACCGCATCGTTGGTTTGACCGCTGCAGGCGCTTGCTACCTGCCTGCAGCCCAGCAACTGGTCGTCCAGTTGCGCATGGCCCGGCAGTCGGCACTGGATGTCGCAAACGGGCACACAGCAGTCGTCAAGATCGGGCTTTGCGAGGATGTAGCCACTGGGAGTCCGGTGTGGCATACGCTTGGCGCGTGTGCACAGCTGGACCACCTGATGCTGCGGTTTGTCGAGTTGCCGCCCGCAGAGCTCGTGCAGTTTGTCCGTGCAGGAGTGATCGATCTCGCCTTCGTTCCGCTGATGATGGATCTTCAGGGGCTGCAAGTCGTACATCGTTGGGCCGAGTCCTGGCTTGCGGTGCTGCCCGCTGGGCATCGCCTCGCAAATCGCTCGCAACTGAGTCCGGCTGATTTGACCAATGAGTCGCTCATCCTCGGGGAAAGAGATGAGCCCGGCGCCGGCCTTCAACTCATTGAGCAAGCGTTCGGTCAGAGCGGGATGCCGGCCCCCAGCGTCGTTCGCGCCAAGCATCGCTCGACGATGATGGTGCTTGCCGCAACCGGCAGAGGAATTGCCTTCGTGCCCGAATCACTCCGGCTCCTCGACCTGCCTGGCATGAGCATGGTGCCCTTTCTTGCACCCAGCCTCGAGATCGGCGTGGTTGCCCCGGCCCCCGCCGCAGATCACCCGTTGAACGAGGCCTCCGAGAGGGTCGGCCTCCGACTGGCATCCTCGCAACGACCGGATTCGTCCACATGAATCTGCGCCAGCTCCACTACTTCATCGAGTTTGCTCAGGCACTCGAAAGAGGCGACGCGCCATCAGCCTGGCCGCACTTCAAGTCTCACGCCGGAGTCATCGAGCGCGAGCTGGGTACAAGGCTGATCGAGCGGAAGGGCAACGCGACCTTCCGGTTGACGCCGGCGGGCGTGGAATATCTGGCAGCTTCCAAACGAATGTTGCAGATGCATGAGAGCGCCATTACGCAAGCCGCAAGCGCAGCGCGTGGCCAAGGCGGTGAGCTGCGGCTCGGTGTGTGCGAAGAGGCCGTCACCAACCGGCTCACGCATTTTCTTGCCGCACACAAGGAGCGGTATCCCGCAACACAGGTGCACCTGGTCGAAGACTCATCTTCCGCACTGGTAGCGGCGCTCCAGCGACGGGAGCTCGACTTGGCCCTGATTCTGCCGGTCGTCGACCTGTCGGAGTCGCTGCTGACGGAGGTGTTGTGGTCCGACGGTTGGCTGGCGGCGATGCGCAGCGGCCATCCGCTCGCGGAGAAAGACACGCTCGATTGCCAGGATTTCACCGACCAGGAACTTCTGCTCGGCGACCCGATGTGGTCATCGCACGGCCACGACATCATTCGCGAAGCCTTCCGTCTGCAGGGCATGGAACCAAAGATCGGGGCGCTGGTGTTCAGTCGCTCCACCATGCTCGTTTTGAGCGCTATCGGAATTGGCTGCACATTCGTCCCCGCGTCGATGATCAGGAACCCACATCGACCACACCCTTCCAATGTGCTTCGCCCGTTTCGAGCCCCGCCGCTGCTGATCACTGCTGTCTACCTGCCTGATGCGCCCAGAATCGCGATCGGATTCCTGGAGCTCGTTCGCGACATCGTCGGGAACGAGTCAAAAACAACGGGAGCACGTGAGTCGTGAGGATCGACTCAAGGGGCTGCATCCGCCCAGATCTCACCTGGGATGGATCGCCCACTCGATGCGATTTGCATATGTCGTCAGTGTCCGCACCATCGACGCGACGTCCTCCAGCGTGATCGCCAATCCAACCAGCTTGGGTGCGACGGCGTACTTGCCCTTGACCGGCATCTTCTGAAGAAACTGCAGCTCCTCCAGGGTGGCGATCATCCGGTGTGCGCTAGTTATCGATGCCCGAACTCACGAGGCGCGGCAGCGTATGGTGAAGAAATGCGCCACGCCCATGCGCATCTCCAGTGTGATCCGGTCGGGTAGCACAATCCACAGCCGAAGCCTTCGGCGGGTGCATTGGCTTTGCATGAGCCGGACCCGCAAGCAACCCGGCCACCTGCCATTACGCGAGCATTCGTTACGACCCCAGCGCGTAACAACGCTACGTAACAAGCGCCGAAGAGCGCTCAGCAAAGGGCTTTCGCCGACACCCGTCGCGGCACCGATCCGGCAAAAAATTCATATGAATCAATAGCTTGCACGTTCGGCGCCTGCGCGCTCGATGCATCACGAAGATGCGGCACGCAAGTTGCCCCGTCAGTAAGTCCCACCACCGAGGAGACTGCCATGACGGATGCCAATGCATCGATTTCTTCGATCGCCGGAGGCGCCGACAACGGTGCTGCGCCGGTGGTCATCGCCCAGGCGACAGTGAAGCCGATTGCCCCCATGGGGACTGGCGCCGCCGCAGTTCAGCCCGCGGCACCGGCCGGCATCGGATCGCTTTCGAATGCCACGCCCGGCACGGTCCTCATGCGCGACGGCGTCTCGATTCCCGTCGACGGCAGCCAGGCGCTGATGGCCGGCGACCGCGTGATCGTTCCGCAGGACGGCCACGCCAACGTTCTCTTTCCCGGATCGGCCACCAACAAGGCGCCGCTGTCCGGCGTCTTCACGGGCGGCACCGACGCCACCATCAGCACGACCAAGCTGGCCAGCGGCCTCGAGCAGGTGAATGTAGACGTGGCCTCGGGCGACCTGGAAGTGACTTCGCCCGACAGCGACGCGGAAGCCGCAGCGCTTGCGGTGAGCAAGAAGACCGCCGCCGGCAGCGGCATCGGCCTGGGTGAATTCGCGCTCGGCGCACTGGGTGCCGTCGCGCTCGGCGCGGCGCTGAGCGGTGGCGGCGGCAGCGACGGCGGCGCGGTTCCGTTCTTCGTTCCGGGTGTTGGCGACAGCGATGCCGACGCAGATGCGGATGCAGATGCAGACTCGGATGCGGACGGTGATGCTGACGCTGACGCTGACGCTGACGCTGACGCTGATGCGGATGCGGATGCGGATGCGGATGCGGATGCGGATGCGGATGCAGACGCCGATGCAGACGCCGATGCCGATGCCGATGCGGACGCTGATGCCGACGCGGACGCGGACGCCGATGCAGACGCTGATGCAGACCACCTGCTCGATCCAGGCGACAGCCTCGCCGGCCATCTGCTCGGCTCCCTGGACAACGTCCTCGGCCTCGGAGGTGGCAGCGCCGCCGCGGCAAGAAGCGTCGCCGCCAGTTCCTCCGGCACATTGGCATCGCTGATGCCCGCGGCCGACGGCCTCACGGATCTGCTGGACGACGTGCTCTCGCCGATCGCGGGCAACGAGTTCAGGCCGGACGACCCGAACGCTTTCGATCCGCTGGACAACACCGTCGACAACCTGGCCGTCAACATCGGCGGCGTGCTCACCCCCGTGGTGGACGGCCTGCTGGGCGATGGCCTGACAGACGCGCTCGTCGGGTCGCTGATCGGCCAGGTCGACTACCTGACCGATGCGTTGAGCAACATCCTCGAAAACGTGCTCGGCAGCGAAGGCCTGCTCGGCGGCGTGACCACCGGCCTTGGCATCGACGGCCTCGTGGACGAACTGGTCGGCACCGACGGCGTGGTCGGACAGGTGCTCGAAGGCCTGCTGGGCGACGGCAGCCTGCTGGGCAACGTGCTCGGCGAAGACGGTCTGATCGGGCAACTGCTGGGCGATGACGGGCTCCTTGGCGGTCTGCTTGGAGGTGACGGCGGTCTGCTCGGTGGTGTCCTGGGTGACAACGGCCTGTTGGGTGGCCTGCTCGGCGGTGACAGCGGCCTCCTCGGCGGCGTGCTGGGTGACGACGGTCTGCTGGGTGGCCTGCTCGGCGGCGACGGTGGTCTCCTCGGCGGCGTCCTGGGCGATGATGGCCTGCTTGGCGGCGTACTCGGCGGCGACGGCGGCCTGCTCGGCGGCGTGCTGGGTGACGACGGTCTGCTGGGTGGCCTGCTCGGCGGCGACGGTGGCTTGCTTGGCGGCGTGCTCGGTGGTGTTGGCGGCCTCCTCGGCGACGATGGCCCGTTGGGCGGCGTGCTCGGCGGCGACGGCTCGCTCGCCGGCTTGCTGGGCAGCGACGGCCTCACCGGCGGCCTGCTCGGCGGAGGCGGGCTGGTCGACAGTCTGCTCGGACCCGACGGCGTGGTCGGCGACCTGCTGAGCGAGACACCCCTGGCCGGTTTGCTCGGAGGAGATGGCGGCCTGCTCAGCGGCGTGCTGGGCGATAACGGCTTGCTTGGCGGCCTTCTCGGTGACGACGGCCTGCTGGGCGGTGTTCTGGCCGACGACGGCCTTCTCGGCGCCGAAGGCCCGCTCGGCAGCCTGCTGGGCGGTGATGGCGGCTTGCTCGGTGGCGTGCTGGGCGACGGTGGTCTGTTGGGCGGTCTGCTTGGCAGCGATGGCGGCCTCCTCGGCGGGGTCCTGGGTGATGGCGGCCTGCTGGGCGGAGTGCTCGGCGGCGACGGCGGTCTCCTCGGCGGTGTCCTGGGCGAAGGCGGTCTGCTGGGCGGCGTACTCGGTGGTGACGGTGGTCTCCTCGGCGGTGTCCTTGGTGACGACGGCCTGTTGGGTGGCGTACTCAGCGGCGACGGTGGCCTCCTCGGTGGCGTCTTGGGCGAAGGCGGTCTGCTGGGCGGCGTACTCGGCGGTGACGGTGGCCTCCTTGGCGGTGTCTTGGGCGACGACGGCCTGCTGGGTGGCGTACTCGGCGGTGTGACCGGCGGCGACGGCGGTCTCCTGGGCGGTGTCCTGGGTGACGACGGCCTGCTGGGTGGCGTGCTCGGCGGCGTGACCGGCGGCGACGGCGGTCTCCTGGGCGGTGTCCTGGGTGACGATGGCCTCCTTGGCGGCGTACTTGGCGGCGGCAGTGGCAGCGGTGGCGGCCTGCTCGGCGGCGTACTCGGCGAAGACGGCATCGTGGGCAACCTCCTGGGCGGCGACGGCCTGGTCGGCGGCTTGCTGGGCGCGGACGGTCTCGTCGGCAGTCTGCTCGGCGCACTGGGCGGCGACGGCGCCGTGGCCAACGTCCTGCAGCCGGCGGGCGACGCAGTCGCTCCGGCAGTCGAGACCGCGGGCAGCACGGTCTCCCACGCCGCGGCTCCGGCAACGGACATCCTGGCCGGGGCCACGGGTGTCGTGGCGCCGGTGGTCGACACGGTGGCCAGCGTGGTCGAAGGCGCGGGCCATGCCGTCGGCTCGGGCCTGACCGAAGTGGTGACGCCGATCACCAGCCAGGTCGAGCAGACGGTGAGCCACGTGGTGAGCCCGGTCACCAACATCCTGCACGGCCTGCTGGGCTGAATGTAGGCAAGCACCGACGCGCCCGGCCTGCCTTATCCCGCAGGCACGGGCCGCGCACGCGGTCAAAGTGGAGGCTTGAAGGTCTTCGGCAGGCAGCATTTGCCGAAGGGCTCCCGGTTCCTCCTCACGGCGCATTCCTGCGTCGTTAAGCGCTCCCTCGAGGAGCGCTTTTTTTTGACTTCAGTGTGTTTCGCGGCGCAACTGCTGCACGTCTTCATGCAGCGACTGCGCCCAGGCGCGGCGCTCGCGGCCGTGCGGGTCCTGCGGCTCGCCGAAGCGCACGATGGCCAGCAGTGGCGGCGCGCGCAGGGTGTTCCACAGCGACGCGGCGAGGCTGTCGTCGTCGATGTAGCGCGGAGCCTGGCTGGTCTCGCCGGTAGCAGCATCGGCAAAGCGCAGCGCGGCGGGCAGCACGGGTGCACCCGAGGAAATGGCTGCCTGCAGCAGGTTGGCATGGAACGGCAGCAGGCCGCGGCCGTCGCTGGTCGTGCCTTCGGGAAACACGCCGATCAAATCGCCGTTGCGCAGCGCCTCGGTCATGTGGTGCACCACGCGCAGCGCGTCGCGGCGGCGTTCGCGCTCGATGTAGAGCGTGCCGGAGCCGTTGGAAAGCGTGCCGATCAGCGGCCAGTTCTTGACGTCCGACTTCGACACGAAGCGCACATGGCGCGCCGCATGGAGGCAGGTGATGTCGAGCCACGAGAGGTGATTGCAAATGAGCAGTACCGGCCCCTCGGGCGGCGGAGTGCCTTGCACCTTGAGCGTGATGCCCATGATCTCGAGCATGCGCTTCGACCACGCCTGCACGCGCGCATTGCGCTCTGCCTGCTCGAGGCTGGGAAAGGTGAAGCGAATCGTCCACCAGCCGACCAGCGCATGCCCCACCGCGTGCAGCAGGCGCCAGCAGGCTTTCAACGAATGAACCATCGGGGCGTCGTTCTTTCTTTCTGTCTGTCAGCCGTGCACGACCCGGCCTGCCACCAGCGTGTGCCGCGCGCGGCCCTGCATCGGATAGCCGGCGAACGGCGTGTGCTTGCCCTGGCTCTTGAGCGCATCGGGCAGCACCTGCCATTCGAGCCCGGGGTCGGCAATGCACAGGTCGGCCACGCCGCCTTCCACCAGGCGGCCGATGCCGGTGCCCGCGTCTTCGGCGGCCAGCAGGCGTGCCGGCGCGGAGGTGATGACCTCGATGGCGCGCGCCACGCCCGCGCCACTGCGCTCGCCCCATTGCAGCGCGAGCGGCAGCAGCAGTTCGAGCCCGGTCGCGCCGGCTTCGCTCTCGGCGAAGGGCAGCGTCTTGGCGTCGGCCTCGACCGGCGTGTGGTCGGACACCAGCGCATCGATGGTGCCGTCGGCCAGCGCGGCAGAAAGCGCCTCGCGGTCGCCCTGCTGGCGCAGCGGCGGGTTCAGGCGCGCGCGGCTGTCGAAGTAGCCGATGTCGGTGTCGACAAGATGCAGCGAATTGATGCTGACGTCGCAGGTGAGCGGCAGGCCCTGCGCCTTGGCTTCGCGCACCAGCGCCACGCCGCGGGCGCTGGAGATGCGGCACAGGTGCACGCGCGCGCCGGTGGCCTTCATCAGCTCGACGATGGTGAAGATGGCGATCGTCTCGGCCGACACGGGCACGCCCGCGAGGCCGAGCCGCGTGGCGAGCGGGCCGCTGGCTGCAACGCCCTTGCCGAGGTCGCGGTCCTGCGGACGCAGCCACACGGTGTAGCCGAAGGTGCTGGCGTACGACAGCGCGCGCTGCAGCACCTGCGTGTCGGCCAGCGGCACGTCGGCCTGGCTGAAGCCGATGCAGCCGGCCTCGGTGAGTTCGGCCATCTCGGTCAGTACGCCGCCAGCGAGGTTGCGCGTGAGCGCGCCGAGCGGAAACAGGCGCGCGCACTGCAGCTTCTCGGCGCGAAACTTGAGCATCTCGACCAGGCCGGGTTCGTCGAGCACGGGGTCGGTGTCGGGCGGGCACACGAGGCTGGTGACGCCGCCGGCAATGGCCGCGGCCATTTCGCTTTCGAGCATGCCTTCGTGCTCGTAGCCTGGTTCGCGCAGACGCGCGGCAAGATCGACGAGACCAGGGGCGACGATGCAGTCCGCGGCGTCGATGGTGCGCTCGGCCTTGAAGCCGGCGGGGATGCTGCCGATGCCGGCGATCTTGCCGTCGGCGATGGCGATGTCGGCCTTCTTGTCGATGCCCGATGCGGGGTCGACGACGCGGCCGTTGGTGATCAGTGTGTTCATGCTTCGTTACCTGCCACGATGCTCATCACCGCCATGCGCACGGCGATGCCGAAAGTGACCTGCGGGAGGATCACGCTCTGCTTGCCGTCGACCACGGCGGAGTCGATCTCAACGCCGCGATTGATCGGGCCCGGGTGCATCACGATGGCGTCCGGCTTGGCCAGCTGCAGCTTCTCGGGCGTAAGGCCGAAGGTCTTGAAGAACTCCTGCGACGACGGCAGCAACGCGCCGCTCATGCGCTCGTTCTGCAGGCGCAGCATGATGACGACGTCGCAGTCCTTAATGCCCTCTTCGAGCGTGTGGCACACGCGCACGCCCATGCCGGCCATGTCGCTCGGCACCAGCGTCTTCGGGCCGACCACGCGCACCTCGGCGCAGCCCAGCGTGGTGAGCGCATGGATGTCGGAGCGCGCCACGCGCGAATGCAGCACGTCGCCGACGATGGCGACCGTGAGGTTCGTGAAGTCTTTCTTGTAGTGGCGGATCGTGTACATGTCGAGCAGCCCCTGCGTCGGGTGCGCGTGGCGGCCGTCGCCGGCGTTCACCACGTGCACGTGCGGCGCCACGTGCTGCGCGATCAGGTAGGGCGCGCCCGACTCGCTGTGGCGCACCACGAATAGGTCGGCCGCCATGGCGCTCAGGTTGGCGATGGTGTCGAGCAGCGACTCGCCCTTGGTGGCCGAGGAGCGCGCGATGTCGAGGTTGATGACATCGGCCGAGAGGCGCTTGGCCGCGATCTCGAAGGTGGTGCGGGTGCGGGTGCTGTTCTCGAAGAACAGGTTGAACACGCTCTTGCCGCGCAGCAGCGGCACCTTCTTCACCTCGCGGTCGCTCACGCTCGTGAAGTTGGCGGCGGTGTCGAGGATGTGCGTGACGATGTCCTTGGGCAGGCCTTCGATCGACAGCAGATGGATCAGCTCGCCGTTCTTGTTGAGCTGCGGATTTCGCTTGTAGAGCATTACTTGTTTTCCTCCACCTTGAGGCTGAAGGCACCATCGTTGGCGCGCGCGAGGGCAAGCAGTTGAGTGTTTGGCAATGTGAGCGTGGTAGCGGCGAAGTCGGCGGCAACGGGCAGTTCGCGTCCACCGCGATCCACCAGCACCGCGAGGCGCACGCTGGCTGGGCGGCCGAAGTCGAACAGCTCGTTGAGCACCGCGCGGATGGTGCGGCCCGTGTAGAGCACGTCGTCGAGCAGCAGCACGTCGGTGCCGTTCACATCGAAGGGCAGCACGGTCTGCGCACTCGCCGAGAGGCCGCGGCGCGCGAAGTCGTCGCGGTGCATGGCCGACGAGATGATGCCGGGCGCGCCGGGCAGTCCCAAGTCTTTCTGCAGGCGTTCGACCAGCCAGGCGCCGCCGGAGGTGATACCCACCAGTTTCGTCTCAGGGCGCATCAGCGCCTTCACGCCGGCCAGCAGCTTCGTGTAGAGCGCTTCGGCATCGGGAATTGAACTCACGGGAGACTCCTCAAAAATTGCTCCAGGATGATGCAGGCCGAAGCAGCGTCGGCATCACGCGCGCCCGATGACAGAGCCTCGGTGGTGCTGTAGCGCTCGTCGACCTCGAACACCTGGAGGTTGAAACGGCCGCGCAGCTGGCGCGCGAACTTCTGCGCGCGGCGGGTGTTCTCGTGCGGGGCGCCGTCGGGGTGGTAGGGCACGCCGATCACCAGGGCGTCGGGCTGCCATTCCTTGATGCGCGCCTCTACCTGCGCAAAGCGGGCGTCACCCTCGGCCTTGATGGTGGGCTGCGGGGTGGCCGTCTGCAGCAGCCGGTTGCCGCTGGCCACGCCCGTGCGCTTCAGGCCGAAGTCGAAGGCCAGGAAGGTCTGGAAATGGGCGGGAACGGGAACAGCGGCAGCAGCGGGAACGGGAGAAGAAGCGGAGGGAGCGGGAGCGTCTGGCATGGCGGCTGCGCTCATGCGTGTCCGGCGTCCGGCGACAGCTTCCACGCCTCGAGGCCCAGCAGCAGCAGCGCCCTGTCGTAGCGCTGCTCGATCGGGGTGTCGAAGATCACGGCCGGGTCGGCGCCCACGGTAAGCCAGCTGTTTTCGGCCAGTTCCGATTCGAGCTGGCCTTCGCCCCAGGCCGCGTAGCCCAGCGAGACCAGTACCTTGCGCGGGCCGGCGCCAGTGGCCAGGGCCTCCAGCACGTCCTTGGAAGTGGTCATTTCGAGCCCGCCGGGAATGGTCATGGTCGAGGCGTAGACCGATTCCTCGGGCTTCTCGGCCTGGGTGAAGACCGGCTCGTGCAGCACGAAGCCGCGTTCGGTCTGCACCGGGCCGCCCTGGAAGACGGGGGCTTCGCCCAGCTCGGGGCGGGCCAGGTGGAGCTCGATTTTCTCGAACAGCACCTTGAGGTTGATGTCGCTGGGTTTGTTGATTACCAGGCCGAGCGCACCGCGCTCGCTGTGTTCGCAGAGGTACACGACGCTGCGGTTGAAAGTTTTGTCTTCCATCCCGGGCATCGCTATCAAAAAGTGATGCGTAAGGTTCATCGGGGCAGAATCGGCGGCCATATGCCCCCGATTTTACTGGCCGTTGACAAGACCTATCCCAAAGGGCTCATGTGGTTCCGCCGTGACCTCCGGGTGGACGACAACGCGGCCCTGTATCGCGCGCTGCGGGCCTGCCGCCAGGTGGTCTGCGTTTTTGTCTTCGACAAGGCCATCCTCGACGCCCTGCCCACGGTCGACCGGCGGGTCGAATTCATCCGCGAATCGCTGGTGGAGCTCGAGGCCGAACTGCGCGCGCTGGGCGGCGGGCTGGTCGTGCGGCATGCCGCGGCGGTGCAGGAGATTCCCGCGCTGGCGCGCGAACTCGGCGTGCAGGCGGTGTTCGCCAACCGCGACGACGAGCCCGACGCGCTGGAGCGCGACGCCAAGGTGTTCGGCGCGCTGGCCAATGCCGGCGTGGCGTTCCACACCTACAAGGACTCCACCGTCTTCGATCGCGACGAGGTCATGACCAAGACCGATCAGCCTTACACGGTGTTCACCCCCTACAAGCGGGCCTGGCTGGCGAAGGTCGATGCGTTCTTTCTCAAGTCGTATCCGGTGCGCAGCCATGCCGATGCGCTGGCGCCCTCGCCGCAGGCCTATGGCGAGCCGGTGCCGACGCTGCGGGAGATCGGCTTCGAGAAGAGCAACCTCTCGGCGCTGGAGATCCCCACCGGCACGCGCGGCGCGGGCCTGCTGTTCGAGGATTTCTTCGAGCGCATCGACCGCTACCACGAGGCGCGCGACTTCCCTGCGGTGCGCGGGCCCAGCTACATGGGCGTGCACCTGCGCTTCGGCACGGTGTCGATCCGGCAGATGGCCAGCCTGGCGCACCAGCTCTCGCTGCAGGGCAACGCCGGGGCGACGACCTGGCTGAGCGAGCTGATCTGGCGCGAGTTCTACTTCCAGATCCTGGTGCACTTTCCGCACGTGCACAGGGGCGGCGAGTCGAAGAGCTTCCGGCCCGAGTACGACAAGATCGCCTGGCACCACGGCAAGCACGCCGACCAGCTGTTCGACGCCTGGTGCCAGGGCCGCACCGGCTACCCGCTGGTGGACGCGGCCATGCTGCAGATCAACCAGAGCGGCTACATGCACAACCGCCTGCGCATGGTGGTGGCGAGCTTCCTGTGCAAAGACCTGGGGCTGGACTGGCGTCGCGGCGAGGCCTACTTCGCGCTGCACCTGAACGACTTCGAGCTGGCGTCGAACAACGGCGGCTGGCAGTGGGCCAGTTCGAGCGGCTGCGACGCGCAGCCCTACTTCCGCATCTTCAACCCGGTGACGCAGAGCGAGCGCTTCGACCCCGAGGGCAAGTTCATCCGCCGCTACCTGCCGCAGCTGGCGGGGCTGTCGAATGCGGCGATCCATGCGCCGTGGTTGGCGTCGCCGGTGGAGTTGGAAGCGGCCGGCATCAAGCTCGGCGAGACGTACCCGAAGCCGGTGGTGGACCACGCCGAGGCGCGCGAGAAGACACTGCAGCGCTACGGGGTGGCGCGGGCGAAGGCACTGCAGAAATAAGAAAAGGGCCCGAAGGCCCTTTTCTTTATCGCTGCCTGAAAACCGCGCGTCAGGCGGCGGCCGCCAGCGTTGTCGACTCGCTCGTGTACGCACGCACCAGGCGCAGCAGTTCCTCTTCCGAGTACGGCTTGCCGAGGTAGTGGTTCACGCCCAGCGTGCGCGCATAGTCGCGGTGCTTCTCGGCGATGCGCGAGGTGATCATGATGATCGGCAGCTCGGCCAGTGCGGCGTCGGCGCGGATGTTGCGGGCCAGGTCGAAGCCGTCCATGCGCGGCATCTCGATGTCCGACAGCACCACCGCCGGACGTTCCTGCTGCAGCCGTTCGAGCGCCTGCAGGCCGTCGGCCGCGAGCGACACGCGATAGCCTTCGCGCTGCAGCAGACGCTGCGTGACGCGACGCACGGTGATGGAGTCGTCCACCACCAGTACCAACGGAATCTGCGGCGCCACCGGGGCCAGCACCGGCAACGGCTCCTGCGGTGCGCCACCCTGCTCGGCCGTGGCCGATGCGGCATGCGCCGGCGCCACCAGCGCGGCGGCCTGGCGCTGGCGCGCCTGCTCGCCGTGCACCGCGGCCAGCGCCACCGGGTTGTAGATCAGCGCCACCGCACCCGAAGCCAGCACAGAGATGCCGGCCAGACCGGGCAGCCGCGCGAGCTGCGGGCCGAGGTTCTTGACCACGACTTCCTGGTTGCCCAGCACTTCGTCCACGTGCAGGGCCACGCGCTGCGCGGCGCTTCGCACGACCACGATCGTGTTGTTCTTGGCGCCCGCATGTTCGCTGCGGGTCGAGGCCTGCAGCAGCGCGCCGGCCCAATAGAACGGCACCTGTTCGTGGCCGAAGGGGTGGCTGTTGTGCAGGTAGGCGGCCTCGAGGTCGGTTCCTCCCACGCGTTGCACCAGTTCCACCAGGTTCGATGGCACGCCGACCGACACCTCGCCCGCGCGCAGCATCACCACGTGCGTCACGGCGGTGGTCAGCGGCAGCACCAGCTTGAAGGTGGTGCCCTGGCCCGGGTTGCTGTGCGTTTCGATGCGGCCGCCGAGCGCCGCGATCTGCGCGCGCACCACGTCCATGCCGATGCCGCGGCCGGCCAGTTCGGAGACCTGGCCCGCCGTCGAGAAGCCGGGCTTGAAGATCAGCTCGGTGGCTTCTTCGGCCGACAGTTCCTGGTCGTGGCCCAGCAGGCCGAGAGCGCGGGCGCGCTCGGCGATGCGCTTGTTGTCGAGGCCGGCGCCGTCGTCGCGGAAGCTCACCGAGACGTCGTTGCCTTCATGGTGCAGGTCGATGACGATCAGGCCGCTGGCGTCCTTGCCGGCCTTCTCCCGCACAGCCGAATCTTCGATGCCGTGGGCCACGCAGTTGCGCAGCAAGTGCTCGAAGGCGGGCGTCATGCGGTCCAGCACGCCGCGGTCCATTTCGATGGAGCCGCCGACGATGTCCAGGCGCACCTGCTTGCCGGTGTCCTTGGAGGCCTGGCGCACCACGCGATAGAGGCGGTCGGAGATGCCTTCGAACTCCACCATGCGCGTGCGCAGCAGGCCGCGCTGCAGTTCGCGCGTCTGGCGCGCCTGCACGCTGAGGTCGTCTTCCGTCGCCTGCACCGTCTTTTGCAGCGTGCGCTGCACGGTGGCCACGTCGTTCACCGACTCGGCCATCATGCGCGTGAGTTCCTGCACGCGGGTGAAGCGGTCGAACTCCAGCGGGTCGAAGCCCTGCTGCGAGTCCTTGGCTTGCGCCAGGCGGGACTGCATCTGGCTTTCGGCCTGCACTTCGATGTCGCGCAGTTGCTGGCGCAGGCGGTCCAGATTGCCCGTGAGGTCGGACAGCGATCCGCGCAGCTGGCCGAGTTCGGCTTCCAGGCGCGAACGCGTGATGATGACCTCGCCGGTCTGCGCGACCAGGCGGTCGAGCAGCTGGGTGCGAATGCGCACGGCCTGGCCCGTTGCCGCGCGCAGAGGCGTGAGCAGTGCGGGCGCGGGGCGCGGTTGCAGCGTCGTGGGTGCAGCCGGTGCGGCAGCGACGGACTCTTCGTCTTCCAGGCTCGCCACGGGGGCGGCGGTTTCGTCGTTCGCCGGCACGCCGGCTTCGGGCGCCACCTGCAGCAGCTGGGCGGCGGATGCGGTCGCGGTGGCCGCGGCCACGATCTGGGCCAGCTCGACCTGCGTGGCATCGTCGGCCGCGCGCAGCGCGTCGAAGGTGGCCTGCAGGGCGTCGAGGCGCGTCAGCAGCTTTTCGATGTCGGCCCGTTCCGCGCCCTGGGAGCCCAGGACTTCGATCTCGGACTCCATGCGGTGCGCGCGCTCGCCCAGGCGCATGGCGCCAGCCAGTCGCGCGCTGCCCTTGAGCGTGTGCAGCGTGCGCAGCACCGAGGCGCGCGGCGCGCTGTCGTCGGGGTGATGCGCCCATTGGCGCAACGCCTCGCCGAGCTGGGGCAGCAGTTCGGCAGCCTCTTCCTCGAAGATCGGGAACAGGTCGACGTCGACCGCGTCGGCCAGGTCGATGGCGTCTTCGGAATCGTCCAGCGCCACGTCGGCGACAGATTCGCTGACCACCACCTGCTGTAGCGGCCGGACTTCGGCGCGCATGGCAACTTCGGTCGGCATCGGCGAATTGGCGATGTCGCGCAGCGCCTGCAGCGTGCCTTCGGCCGGATCGCGCAGGAAGCCGACGGCAAACTGGTGCAGCAGGCGGCGCAGCTCGTCGGCCGCGGCCACCAGCACCATGCCCTGCTCACGCGTGCCGCTGCCCTGCATCTGCAGATGCTGCAGCGCGGCTTCGAACAGGCGGGCCATGCCCGACAGGCTGTGGAAGCCGACCGTGGCCGAGCTGCCGGCCAGCGAGTGGGCCAGCGCGACGGTCGAGTCGGGCAGGCGTTCGTGCGATTCGAGCGCCCATTCACCGACGTCGGTGGCGAGCTGGCGCGACCACTCGTCGGCCTCGTTGAGGTAGACGTTGTAGAGCTGAATGCCGATGCGCAGCGGGCCGATGACCTTGACCTGGTCTTCGGCGCTTTCCTGCGGCGCGACGGGCGCAGCGGCCACGACGGGTTCGGGCGCTTCTGCTTCTGTTTCTTTGTCGGCAACGAGGATCTGCGCTTCTTCGGGCACCGGGGGTGCTTCGAAGATGGGCACGACCACTTCTTCGGCAACCGCCAGGGCAGGCAGTTCGGGCTCGGGCTCCGGTTCTGCTTCGGCCACCGGTTGCGGCTCGGGTGCGGCGACCGGCTCTTCTGGCTCTTCTTCGTGCAGCGGCAGTGCCGCGGCTTCGATGACTTCGGGCTCGGCTGCAACAACAGCAGCAGCCTGCACGGGCAGCGGCTCGGGCTCCCAGTCCAGGTCGGGCAGGCCGGCCGTGGTCGGCACGGTGGCCTCGATCGATTCGATGACTGGAGCGGGCTCTGCCGGCTCCGGCTCGGCGGCCGCTGGAGTCTTCGCAGGGGGCGCCAGGAAATCGAACTCCTCGCCGCTCGGCAAGGCTTCAAGCGCTGCAGGCTCGGTGGTCTGCTTCGCTTCGAAATCGATGAAGTCGGTCGATGCGAAATCGTCGTCGGGCTCGGGCGTGGCAGCCTTCTCGGGCTCTTGCCAAGCCACAGTTTCGAACGGCACCTCGGGCGCTGCGACCGGTGCGGGTGCGGGTGCTTCCGAGATGAGCGACAGGTCCGGCAGATCGGGCAGTTGCAGGGGCGGCAGCTGCGCCGCCACCGGCGCCGCAACCTCGAGCGGTGCGGGCGCGGAGTGAGGCGCTTCGGCCGCGATGTGGCGCGCGGCGACCGCCAGGGCCTCCGCATCGGCCACGCGCACCGGCGGGGGCACGGGCTCGCCGGCCAGCAGCGCGTTGGCCACGCGGCTGAACGGTGCCGATTGCCAGCCGTGCGCAGAGCCCGAGGCGATGGCCTCGACCCACTGGCTGAAGTCCTTCATCGTGCGTTCGGTGGCCGAGAGCAGTTCCGGCGTGGCGGCACGCTGGTCGGCCAGCCAGGTGTTGAGCACCTGTTCGAGCGACCAGGCAGCGTCGCCGAAGTCGGTGAGGCCGACCATGCGCGAGCTGCCCTTGAGCGTGTGGAAGGCACGACGCAGGATCGTGAGTTCTTCGGTGTCGTCCGGGTAGCTGGCGAGTTCGGCAATGGCGGCCAGGCCGTTCTGCACCACCTCGCGGGCCTCGTCGAGGAAGATGTTCTGCAGGTCGTCTTCTTCGAGCTCGGTGACTTCGGTGTCGGGCAGCGCGGACGGACCGGAAATCTTGTTCGTCCAGCTGTCGGCCTTGCTGCTGAATTCCTCGATCGGCGAAACCTTGGCCTTGCGGTTGGGCGTGGCGAGAGCGGCGAGCTTCGAGGCGATCTGTGCGTCGACCTCCTCGATGCTGAGCACGGCCTGGGCGACCGGCGCCGGGCTCGGCGCAGCGCCGTCGGCAACCGCGCTGTCGGTGGCCTGACGGCCCATCAGCGGCTTGAGTTCGCCGGCTTCGGCGTCGAACACGAACAGGCGCTTGGCCAGTGCGGGCTGGTAGCCCAGCATGTCGATCAGGAAGCCCAGCGCGCCGAGGTTGTTGCCCAGCGCGTCGAAGCCGGCCATTTCTTCGGCTGGCGAGGTGCTGACGAGCATCGCCTCGACGTCGTCGCGCATGCGCTGCACGGTGAGCGCGGCCTGGTCGAGGCCGAGCACGGAGAACACACCGCGCATCTGCAGGAGTTGCGTCGGCACGGTGCGCAGCAGGCCCTTTTCGGCCGGGCGGCGGAAATACTGGTCTAGCGATTTCTCGAGTTCGCTCAGGTGGCTGCGCAGTTCGTCGACCACAGTACCCATGGTCTGGCGGTCGCTCACGCGGCGGTAGAGGTCTTCCATCCACGGCTCGAGCGGCTCGGAATGGCCGCCCGCGCGCACGCGTTCGATGCGGCCCGCCAGTTGCAGGGTGCGCGAGGTGAGCTGCGGATCGCTGGGGTCCAGGTCTTCGAGCGCGGCTTCCAGGTAGAGCACCGAGGTGGCGACTTCCATCGCGAGTTCGGTGCCCGGGGCCTGGCCGGAGCGCACGGAGGCTTCGACCGAATGGGTCAGCGCCTGCACCATCGGCAGGCTCGGCGGGTGCAGCTTCTGCAGCGATTCGCCGAGCTGCGCGAAGGTGTCGGCCACCTGGCGCGTGCGGGTGATGTCGCCGCCCGAGAGGCCCGACCACATTTCCTTGGCGGTCTCGATGCGCTTGCGCGCCTGTTGCAGCACCAGCGGATCGAAGCGGCCGAACTGCTCGACGGTGTAGTCGATGCGCTGTTCGCCAGCGATGCCCCAGGCGCTGCGCACGGTGCGCAGCGTGGCCGCGTCGTCGCTGGCGGCGGGTACGGCCTGCGCGCAGAAGAACAGCAGGTCTTGCCCGAGACGGTCGGACACGAGGCTGTCGCCGCGCGCGAGCGTGGCGTACTGCAGCAGCACGCGCGAGGCGGCGCGCTTGACGTAGGAGTCGGGCGTGATCAACCCGGTGGCCAGCGCTTCGAAGAAGCCGGCGGCCAGGGTCCAGAAGCTGGCGACGCGGGGCAGCAATGCGCCGCGGCCGAGCCCCAGGCACAGCGCATGCAACCGCCGGGCGGCCTGCACGTCGCCGGTCTTGACGAGTTGCAGCACTTCGCGGTCGAGCTTCGAGCGCACGGCCGGGTCATAGGCGATGGCGGCCTGCGTCGGCGCGGGCTTGATCTCGACCCAGCGCCAGACGGTGCTCCACAGGTCGGCCGGGTGAACGCGCTCGTTGCCGACGAGCTCCAGCACGTCGCGATACTGGGGAAACAGCGCCACCGACGACACGGGCTTGCCGGCCAGCAGGGCGTTGAGGAAATCGGTGACGGCGAAGCCGGCACGCTCGATCTTGACCACCGCGGCATCGGTGCAGCGCTGCGGTTCGGCGATGAAGCCCTGCACCGCGAACTCGATGGCGCCAAGCACCAGCGCGGGCGAGGCATGCCCCACCATCTGCAGCGCGCCAACGGCCTGGTGCAGTTGCTGGCGGGCCATCTGCAACGGGCCGGCCTCGGGCTCGGCCGCAGCGTCCACGTCGCGCACGAAGCGCCGCAGCGACTTGCCTACACCGTCGAGGGATTTCTGGATTTCTCCCAGCACCCAGGCCAGCGGCCCGAGGTCTTCGGTGGCCGGCACGTTGCCGGCGAGGGGGGCCGTGGCAGGGGTTTGAATCGACACGTTGGGTGCTCGCCGTTCTTATCTATCTTGTGGGTCAGGCAATCTTGAAACGAGCCACCGAACGACGCAGCTCTTCGGCCATCTGCGACAGTTCGCGCACCTGCTGGGCGGTGGTGCGCGTACCTTCTCCGGTCTGTTCCGTCACGGCAAAAATGTGCTGGATGTTCGCGGCCACCACGTTGGCCGAATCGGCTTCGCGGGAGGCGGATTGCGAAATCTGCTCAATCAGGTCGGCGAGTCGGCGCGACACGCGGTCGATCTCGGACAGCGCGGTACCCGCGTTGTCGGACAGCTTGGCCCCTTCGACCACACCCTGCGTGGAGCGCTCCATGGCGCCCACGGCATCCTGGGTGTCGGTCTGAATCGCCTTCACCAGCGCCGAGATCTGGCGCGTAGCGTCTGCGGAGCGTTCGGCCAGTCGCTGAACTTCTTCCGCCACCACCGAGAAGCCTCGTCCGGCTTCACCGGCCGATGCGGCCTGGATGGCGGCGTTCAGGGCCAGCACGTTCGTCTGTTCGGTAATGTCCGAGATCAGCTCGGTGATTTCGCCAATCTCCTGCGAGGATTCGCCCAGGCGCTTGATCCGCTTGGAGGTTTCCTGGATCTGGTCGCGGATGGAGTTCATACCGCCAATGGCGTTCTGCACGGCCTGCAGACCCGAGGATGCAGCCTGCAGCGACTGGCGCGCCACCGTGGCGGACTCTTGCGCCTGGGTAGACACGCCGTTGATTCGCTCGGCCATGGTCAGCACCGACTGGCCGGTTTCGCGAATTTCGCGCAGCTGTTCGGTCGAGGCGGCGAGCAGCTCGGTCGAGGTGCTTTCCACCTGCGACGTCGTCTGCGCCACGCGGGTAGCCGTGTTCTGCACGTTGCCCACCAGCAGTCGCAGTTCTTCCACCGTGTAGTTCACCGAGTCGGCGATAGCGCCGGTGATGTCCTCGGTCACGGTGGCTTCCTGCGTCAGGTCGCCTTCGGCCACTGTCTGCAGTTCGTTCATCAGCCGAAGAATGGCGGCCTGGTTGGCGTTGTTCACGCGGCCGGCTTCGTCGGAAGCCTGCTCGGCAGCCAGACGTTCGCGTTCGGCGACGGCGGCACGTTCGCGGCCTTCGCGCACCTGCACGAAACCGATGGCACCGGCAAGTGCCAGGGCGGCCAGCGACAGCACGAACAGCAGCACGATGGTGCCGGCGCCCAGGCCGGTGCGTGCGGAGAGCTTTTCCTGCAGGTCGCCGAGCGACTTACGCAGCGGCTCGCTGTCGGTCAGGATGGAAGCCTGCGCTTCGCGCGCCGCCACCAGACCCTGCAGGTTGCCCAGAATGGCCGAAGCCTGTGTGCGCATCTGCTCGTAGGTCTTCAGGATGGCTTCGAGCTGCTGGCGGGTCTGCGGGTCTTTCGAACCGGGGAAGCGCTGCTGCGCGTTGCCGTCGAGCAGGCCGCGGGTGGTTTCCTGGAAGGTGTTCAGGTCCTTGCCCAGCAGGAACACGGCGTCGGGGTTCACGCCCTCGACCGTGAAGAACTCGTTGGTCGACTTGCCGATGCGCTGCGTCAGCATCACGAGCTGGCCGGCGGCCGAGATTTCAGGCAGCGTGGCGTTCTGCTGCATCTTCAGCGACGCGACGGTTTCCGTCATTTCGAGCAGCGTGGACGACTGCTGGTTGATGTCGCGCAGAGCGGCACCCACCTGCGTCAGGATCTGGCGCTGGGCCAGCACGGCCTTGGCGCTGGCGTCGGCGCGGGTGACGAGAGGATTGATCTTGTTCATCTCCTCGTCGTACTGGTTGCCCACGCGTTCCAGGCGCAACGAGTCGTCGCCGTTGGTCAGGCCCTGCACGCGGCGCGAGAGGTCGTCGGCGCTGTCCTTCACTTCGACGAACGCCGAGGCGCTGCCAACGAGGGCCTGCGAGATCGACTTGGCAAGACGCTGCGACTGCATCAGCGACTGGCCGGTGGCCGCCACCTGCTGCGCCAGGCGTTCCGCGCGAAGAATGGCGGAGCCTGCAACCAGCAGCAGCAACAGCACCACGACGGCCAGCAGGATGGCCAGGATCCGCTGCTGCCTCGCCGGGTTGGAGCCCGCGCGGCCGCCGGTGGTGTCGGGCACCGCTTCGGCAGCCGTGGCGCCCGGCTCGTTGGCGGCGTCGCCGCCGCCCGGCAGGTCGAGCTCGCCGAAGCTGGTGTCCGTGGTCGCGGCACCTTTCCTGGCGAGGCGCACGGTTTTCTCGTCCGGAACCTGGACGGTGTCGACATCGTCAAGCGATATCGTGGAACCGGAGCCATCGACGCGGGCCTTGTCGTTCCCGTTGTTCACGGGCAGTAATTTCTTGAACTTGTCGGCGATCGAGCTCACGGTCGGTCCTTCAGGTGGTTTCCGGTACGGCGTGCGGGAGCACTACGCACCAATACTCAAAAACTGGGGTTGCTGCGAAAGCGCTTGCAGGTTGACTTCCTGCCAGCGCTCCCCCGCTGCATCGGTAAACAGATGCCCATGCCAGGCAGGTGCTTCTGCGCCAGGAGGCTCGGACGCCGTGAAGGCCTCCGCCCCCCGCAACCCCGCCAGTCGATCGACCAGCAATGCGCAGTTGACTTCGAGCAGCTCGTTGAAAGCAACGAGCCGCGACTGGATGCGCGCCGCCTCGGTGGCGGCCAGCGCGACTGGAACGCCGGAGGCGAATGCCGACAGCTGCACCACGCCGTAGAGGCCGCCGCGCAGGTTGGCAACGCCGAGGAACCACGGCTCCGTGTAAGGCACGGGCTGTGGCGGCGTCCAGGGAAAGATTTCGCCGGCGTGTCCCAGCGGAAAGAGGTATTTGCCCTCGCCCGCCTCGACCGCCAGCCACGTGGCGGCCACGCCCGTCGTGCGAGCGGCCTGCAGGCGGCTCGCCAGCCGGGACTGGAAGGCTCTCAGAGCATCGCGATTCGCCATGGACTCGGCAGGCTTTCGCTCAGTTCAGCGCGCTGATCTTGGACATCAGGTCGGCTGCGTTGACCGGCTTCACGATGTAGTCGCGTGCGCCCTGGCGCATGCCCCAGACGCGGTCGGTTTCCTGGTTCTTGCTGGTGCACAGGATGATCGGGATCGCCGCGTACTTCGGGTCACGGGCGATGGCGCGCGTGAGCTGGAAGCCGTTCTGGCCGGGCATCACGACGTCCATGAGGATCAGGTCGGGGTGGTCTTCTTCCAGGCGGCGCATGGCGTCGTCGGCGTTTTCAGCCGTCTTGACGGCAAAGCCGTTCTTCTGGAGGAGGTCGGTCAGGAACACCAGTTCCGTCTTGGAGTCGTCGACGACGAGGATTTTGCGAATAGGCATTACTGCACTTCCTGTTGAACGATGCCAAACTGCTGCACGGCCTGCAGCAGCTGGTCTTTGGTGAAAGGCTTGGTCAGGTAGTCTTGCGATCCGACCATACGGCCGCGGGCCTTGTCGAATACACCGTCTTTCGAAGACAGCATGACGACCGGAACGTTGGAAAAATGGGCGTTGCGCTTGATGATGGCGCAGGTCTGGTAGCCGTCGAGCCGCGGCATCAGGATGTCGCAGAAAATCAGATGCGGCTTGTGGTCGTTAACCTTGGAGAGCGCGTCGAAGCCGTCCTCCGCAAGAAGAACCTCGTGCCCACCCTGCTTCAGAAAAATCTCGGCACTGCGCCGGATGGTATTGCTGTCGTCGATGACAAGCACCTTGTAACCTGATCCATTCGGGCCCATTGCAAACGCTCCTGCTCATGAGACTTGGAAGCCCGCCGCGCCGAACATCGACGCAGACCGCGTAGCTCTATCTATGCCATGCTTTCAGATTTCAACCATTTCGAAGTCTTCCTTGCGCGCACCGCACTCAGGACAGGTCCAGTTCATCGGCACATCGGCCCAGGCCGTGCCTGCCGCGATGCCGTCTTCCGGTACACCAACCGCTTCGTCATAGATCCACCCACAAATCAGGCACATCCAAGTTTTCGTATTCATCGGAGCTTAAAGTCCTTGTTCATTAAATGCAACGAGTGTATCTATGCGTATCTCACTGGCAGACGGTAAACGTCGCGCCTATGCCACCATCCAGGGGATTCCGCCCGGCGTATGACCATCTACTTACTTCCAGCAGACAAAACCCGCAAACCGGGCGATCTTAACGACCCCTCGCAGGATGAAGGCGAGCTGGCCGAACGCGACCTGAATCCCCCCTGCGTGCTGGTCTTCAACGCCAGCGACCCCAGCGGGGCGGGCGGGCTGGGCGCCGATGCCCTCGCCATGGCGTCGGTGGGCGCACACGTCCTGCCCGTCGTCACAGGCGCCTACGCCAGGGACACGGCCGAGATTTTCGACCACTTTCCCTTCGACGAGGAGGCCATCGCCGAGCAGGCGCGCGCCATCCTGGAGGACGTGGAAGTCCAGCTGATCAAGGTGGGCTTTGCCGGTACCCCCGAGGCCCTGAGCACCATCGCCGAGACCGCCGCCGACTATCCCGAGGTGCCCGTGGTGGCCTACATGCCCAACCTTTCGTGGTGGGACGAGAACCTGATCGAGCCCTATCTGGACGCTTTTCGGGAACTTGTTTTGCCTCAGACGACGGTGTTGGTTGGAAACCACAGTACTCTGTGGCGCTGGCTGCTTCCGGACTGGAACGGCGAGCGTCCGCCCGGCGCGCGCGACATTGCGAAGGCCGCCGGCGAGTTCGGCGTGCCCTACACGCTGGTAACCGGCATGGTGCTGCCCGAGCAGTTCATCGACAACGTTCTGGCCTCGCCGCAGTCGGTGCTCGCCAACGAGAAGTACGAACGGCTCGAAGCCGTCTTTGCCGGCGCCGGCGACACCCTGTCGGCCGCGCTGGCCGCCCTGCTGGCGAGCGGCACCGACCTCGTGGCCGCGACCACCGAGGCGCTGGCCTACATGGACCGCTGCCTCGACGCGGGCTTTCGCCCCGGCATGGGCCACGTGCTGCCCGACCGCCTGTTCTGGGCCGAGCCCGAGGACGACGAAGACGATGAAGACCCGGACGCCGCACCGGACTTCGCCCTCCCCCCACACGACACCCGACACTGATGACCGACCGCAACGACATTCTTTTCGAGCGCGCCCGCGCCGTGATCCCCGGGGGCGTCAACTCGCCCGTACGCGCCTTCAAGGCCGTGGGCGGCACGCCCCGCTTCATCCAGCGCGCGCAGGGCGCCTACTTCTGGGACGCCAACGACAAGCGCTACATCGACTACATCGGCTCCTGGGGCCCGATGATCCTGGGCCATGGCCACCCTGCCGTGGTCGAGGCGGTGCAGAAGGCCGTGCTCGAAGGCTTCTCGTACGGCGCGCCGACCGAGCGCGAAATCGAATTGGCCGAGGCCATCCTCGCGCTGGTGCCGTCTATGGAGATGGTGCGGCTCGTAAGCTCGGGCACCGAAGCCGCCATGAGCGCGCTGCGCCTGGCGCGCGGCGCCACCGGCCGCAAGAGCATCATCAAGTTCGAGGGCTGCTACCACGGTCACGCCGACGCACTGCTGGTAAAGGCCGGCTCCGGCCTCGCCACCTTCGGCAACCCGACATCGGCCGGCGTGCCGCCCGAGGTGGTGCAGCACACCATCGTGCTCGAGTACAACAACCTGCAGCAGCTCGAAGAAGCCTTCGCACTGCACGGCAACGACATCGCCTGCCTGATGATCGAAGCCATTGCCGGCAACATGAACTTCGTGCGCGCCACGCCCGAGTTCGCCAAGCGCTGCCGCGAACTCTGCACGCAACACGGCGCCCTGCTGATCTTCGACGAGGTGATGACCGGCTTTCGCGTGGGCCTGCACGGCGCGCAAGGCGTGCTGGGCATCAAGCCCGACCTCACTGTTCTCGGCAAGGTCATCGGCGGCGGCATGCCTCTGGCGGCCTTCGGCGGGCCGCGCGCGATCATGGAACAGCTCGCGCCGCTGGGTCCGGTCTACCAGGCGGGAACGCTGTCGGGCAATCCGGTGGCCACGGCCTGTGGCCTCGCCACGTTGAAGGAAATCGCCAAGCCCGGCTTCTATGAAGCGCTCGGCAAGAAAACGCGCACGCTGGTCGACGGCCTGAAGGCCGCCGCAGCAGCCGAAGGCCAGCCCTTCAATGCCGACAGCGAAGGCGGCATGTTCGGCTTCTTCCTGATGAAGGACCTGCCGCAAAACTATGCCACCGTGATGACAACCGACAACGCGAAATTCAATGCGTTGTTTCACGGTTTGCTCGATCGCGGCGTGTATATTGCCCCCGCGCTTTACGAAGCAGGCTTCGTGAGCGCAACCCACAGCGACGACGACATCGCCGCCACCATCGAAGCCGCAAGACAAATCTTCAGGACGCCCTAGCCCATGAACTCCCTGCGCACGTTGCCGGTCCTGAGCATCGCTCTTCTCATTCCCGGCTTCGCATCAGCGCAAGAGTCCTTCGATCCGAAGAACATCTGGATCAACCCAGGCTTCTATTCGGCGCACTTCGACGGCGGCAAGGGCTTGGAGAACGTCAACCAGGGGCTGGGCTTCGAGTACCCGCTGAACGACACCTTCCGCGTCACTGCGGGCACCTTCCGCAACAGCGACCGCCGGCAGTCGAACTACGTGGGCCTGTACGCGCTGCCCTTCGAGTTCTATGGCGTGAAGTTCGGCGCCGTGGTCGGCGGCTTCGACGGCTACCCGAACTACCGCAACGGCAACTGGTTCCCGGCCATCCTTCCGGTGGCGGCCATCGAAGGCAAGAACTGGGGCCTCAACATCGCCTACGTACCGACGATCAAAAACCGGCTGTACGGCGCCATCACCTTCCAGCTGAAATACCGCTTCGGCAACCACGAGTAAGTCTCGCGGCCGCCGAACCCCGCGTTCCGCCGATCAGTGGCGGAAGTGACGCACGCCCGACAGCACCATCACCACGCCGCGCTCGTCGGCGGCATCGATCACTTCCTGGTCGCGCATCGAGCCACCCGGCTGGATGACGCAGCTCGCGCCCGCATCGACCACCACGTCGAGGCCGTCGCGGAACGGGAAGAAGGCGTCGCTGGCCACTGCCGTGTCCTTCAGCGAAAGGCCGGCATGCTCGGCCTTGATGCTGGCGATGCGCGCCGAATCGAGGCGGCTCATCTGGCCCGCGCCCACGCCCATGGTCATGCCGTTGGCGCAGAACACGATCGCGTTGCTCTTCACGTACTTCGCGACCTTCCATGCGAACAGCAGGTCTTGCAGCTGCTGCGGCGTGGGCTGCTTCTTGCTGACCACCTTGAGGTCGCTGGCCGCGAGCTCATGGTTGTCGGCGGTCTGCATCAACAGGCCTGAGCCGATGCGCTTCACGTCCATCGCATTGCGGCCGTTGTCCCAGTCGCTCGCGCCGCCCGGCGGCAGCGATATCTTGAGAATGCGCACGTTCTGCCGGTTCTTGGTCGCCTGGAACAGCTCCAATGCCTCGGGTGTGTAATCGGGCGCCATCAGCACTTCGACGAACTGCTTGGAGATCTCCTGAGCCGTCGCGCCATCGACCGGACGGTTGAAGGCGATGATGCCGCCGAAGGCCGAGGTCGGATCGGTCTTGAAAGCCTTGCCGTAAGCCTCGGCAGCATCCTTGCCGATGGCAACGCCGCAGGGGTTGGCGTGCTTCACGATCACGCAAGCCGGCACGTCGAAGCTCTTCACGCATTCCCACGCGGCATCAGCGTCGGCGATGTTGTTGTAGCTCAGCTCCTTGCCCTGCAGCTGCTTGGCCGACACGAGCGAACCGGGCGCCGGATGCAGGTCGCGGTAGAACGCGGCCTGCTGGTGCGGGTTCTCGCCGTAGCGCAGGTCTTGCACCTTCACGAAACGGCCGTTGCTTTGCGCGGGGAACAGCGAGCGCTTGGGCGCGGGCTGGCCGATGCTGGCATCGAAATCGATGGCCGAGAGGTAGTCGCTGATGGCGCCGTCGTAGTCGGCGATGCGGTTGAACGCTGCCACCGAAAACGCGAACTTGGTCTTGTCGCTGAGCTTGCCGTCGGCCTTGAGCTCGGCGAGCGCCACGGCGTATTGCGACGCGTCGGTCAGCACACCCACGTCCTTCCAGTTCTTGGCCGCGCTGCGCACCATGGCCGGGCCGCCGATGTCGATGTTCTCGATCGCGTCTTCGAGCGTGCAGCCGGGCTTGGCCACGGTGGCTTCGAACGGGTACAGGTTGACCACCAGCAGGTCGATGGTGTCGATGCCATGTTCCTTGATGGCCGCCACGTGCGCGGGCAGGTCGCGGCGCGCGAGCAGGCCGCCGTGGATCTTCGGGTGCAGCGTCTTCACGCGGCCATCGAGCATCTCCGGAAAGCCGGTGTGGTCGGCAACTTCGGTGACGGGCAGGCCGGCATCGGCCAGCAGCTTGGCAGTGCCGCCGGTGGACAGCAGCTTGATGCCCAGCGCATGCAGCGCCTGGGCGAATTCGAGAATGCCGGTCTTGTCGGAAACGGAGATGAGTGCGGTCTGGGCCATTGGATATGCCGTGGAGTTATTTCAAAAGTTTGTGTTCAACGAGCTTCTTGCGAAGCGTGTTGCGATTCAGGCCCAACCATTGCGCGGCCTTGGATTGATTGCCTTCCGCACGCGTCATCACGACGTCGAGCAGGGGTTTCTCGACCACACGCACGAGCATTTCGTACATGCCGTCGGGTTCGGTGCCACGCAGATCGCGAAAGTAGCTGTCCAGACTGGTGCGCACGCAGTCCTCGATATGTTTCTTGCTCATTGCTTCTTCTCTTTTTTTCAATCGACGGCGCAAGCCGCCTCCTCTTCACCCGACGACGCCTCTTCGTCCGCCAGGTGCTGCACGGGCATGCGATCCATGCGGTCCGCCAGCCCGTCGAAATAGTCGCCGACCGCGCGCAGCTGCTCGGCACAGTCCTCGATGGTGTTCATGCGTGCGCGGAACGCTTCGCCGTCGGGCAGCGTGCGCACGTACCAGCCGATGTGCTTGCGCGCCGTGCGCACACCGCTGTAGTCGCCGTAGAGCGCATAGTGCTCCACGAGATGGTCGAGCAGCAAGCGGCGCACTTCGGCGACCAGCGGCGGCGCGCGATGCGTGCCCGTTTCCAGGAAGTGCGCGATCTCGCGAAAGATCCACGGGCGGCCCTGCGCGGCGCGGCCGATCATCACCGCGTCGGCGCCGGTGGCCGCAAGCACGTCGCGTGCCTTCTCGGGCGAGCGGATGTCGCCGTTGGCCACCACCGGCACGCGCACCGCGGCCTTCACGGCGGCGATGGTGTCGTACTCGGCAAAGCCCTTGTAGCCCTGCTCGCGCGTGCGGCCATGCACCGTGAGCATCTGCACGCCGGCCGATTCGAAATCGCGCGCGAGCTTCACTGCGTTGCGGTGCTCCTGGCTCCAGCCGGTGCGCATCTTGAGCGTGACCGGCACGCCGAAAGGCTGCGCCGCATCGACCACGGCCTGCACGATTTCAAGCGCCAGCGGCTCGTCGCGCATCAGCGCCGAGCCTGCCCACTTGTTGCAGACCTTCTTGGCCGGACAGCCCATGTTGATGTCGATGATCTGCGCACCACGCTCGATGTTGTAGACCGTGGCCTCGGCCATCATGGCCGCATCGGTGCCGGCAATCTGCACCGCAATGGGGCCCGGTTCGCCATCATGGTTCGCGCGGCGCGATGTCTTGAGCGTGCCCCAGAGCTCCTTGCGCGACGTGACCATCTCGCTGACCGCATAACCGGCGCCGAGTTCGCGGCACAGCATGCGGAAGGGCCGGTCCGTCACGCCGGCCATGGGCGCGACGAACAGGCGGTTTTCCAGCGTGTGGGTGCCGATCTGCAAGGTCATTGGAAAGAGGAGCGTGCGCGTTCGGCTGCTGAAAAATGAGGCACGATTGTAGCCACGCCGCATTTCAGCGACTGAAACGATTTGCGCCCTGGGTACCCGTACAAACACCGGTGCATTCCGGGGCTTTCTCCTGCGGGGTTGCGAAGCAAGCGCTGCCTATACTGCGCCGACCTTATGCAAGCCTGGCTCGACTCCCTCATGGCGCTGCTGGCGCTGCCGCAGTACGGTCTCTCGACCTTGTTCGTGGCGGCGTTCGTCTCCGCGACGCTACTGCCGGTGGGCTCCGAGCCCTTTCTCTTCGGGCTGCTCAAGCTCAACCCCGACATGTTCTGGCCGGCCATCGCGGTGGCGACCATAGGCAACACGCTGGGGGGCGCGGTCGACTGGTGGATGGGCTACGGCGCGCACAAGGTGGCCGACAAATACTCGCACTCGAAACATCATGTGCGTGTTCTGGGCTGGCTGGAGCGGCTCGGCCCGAAGGCCTGCCTGTTGAGCTGGCTGCCACTGGTGGGCGACCCGCTGTGCGCGGTCGCAGGTTGGCTCAAGCTGCCGTTCTGGCCATGCGTTGCCTACATGACCGTGGGCAAGTTTCTGCGCTACATCACCATGACGGTGGCGCTGCTGCAGATCTTCTGATCAGTTCAACAGGGCGTAGGGGCCGCCGCGTTCGAGCGCGCGCTTGTACGCGGGACGCGCGTGGATTCGCTCCAGGTACGCCATCAGCTTCGGCCGCTTCGCATCGAGCCCGCCGCGCGCCTGCGCAGCTTCGGCCACGAAGCTCATCTGGATGTCCGCGCCCGTGAACGCATCGCCGGCGAACCACTCGCTCTTGCCGAGTTCGGCTTCCATGTAGTTCAGGTGGCTTGCGATGTTCGGGTTGATGAACGCCGACTTCGCCTTGGCCGAGATCGCCTTGGCGATCGGCTTCGCGAAGAAAGGCATCTTGCTCGTCTCGATGCGATCGAACACCAGCTTGAGCAGCAACGGCGACATCGCCGTGCCTTCGGCAAAGTGCAGCCAGTAGCGATAGCGCAGCGCCTCCGGCGAACCGGCCGCAGGCGCAAGGCGGCCGTGGCCGTAGCGCTCGATGAGCGTTTCGATGATCGCGCCCGATTCCGCGAGCGTGAGTCCGTCATCCGTCGTTACCACCGGTGACTTGCCCAGCGGATGAATGGCCCGCAGCGAAGCAGGCGCCAGACTGGTTTGCGGATCGCGCTGGTAGTGAACGATCTCGTACGGCAGCTCGAGTTCTTCGAGCAGCCAGAGCACACGCTGCGAGCGCGAGTTGTTGAGGTGGTGGACGGTGAGCATGAAGGCGGGCCTTGCAGGAAAAATAGGGCGCGCGCAGTCTACCCAACAACATCAAGAAAATCGCGAAGCTCTTTTCGCGAGACACCGAGGAACCGGCTCCGCCGGGCCTCAGGTGTTGCCCCCTACGAACTGAACAGGAAGTTCATCACGTCGCCATCCTTGACGACGTATTCCTTGCCTTCCGAACGCATCTTCCCCGCGTCCTTCGCGCCCTGCTCGCCCTTGAAGGCGATGTAGTCCTCGAACGCGATGGTCTGGGCGCGGATGTAGCCCTTCTCGAAGTCGCCGTGGATCACGCCGGCCGCCTGCGGGCCGGTGTCGCCGATGTGGATGGTCCATGCACGCACTTCCTTCACGCCGGCGGTGAAGTACGTTTGCAGGCCCAGCAGCTTGAAGGCCGCACGGATCAAGCGGTTCAGGCCCGGCTCTTCCTGGCCGATCTCGGCGAGGAACATCTTCTTGTCTTCGTCGTCCATCTCGGCCAGGTCGGCTTCGATCTTGGCGCAGATGGCGACAACCGGAGCGCCCTGCTTGGCGGCATATTCGCGCAGGCGGTCGAGATACGGGTTGTTCTCGAAGCCGTCTTCCGCCACGTTGCCCACGAACATCGCAGGCTTGGCAGTGATGAGCGTGAAGCTCTTGACCAGCGGCAACTCTTCCTTGGTGAAGTCGAGCGCGCGCACCGGCGTGTTCTCGTTCAGCGCGGCCTGGCAGCGCTCGAGCAGGCCGACCAGCTTTTGCGCGTCCTTGTCGCCGGAACGGGCCACCTTGGTGTGGCGGTGCAGCGCCTTCTCGACCGTGGCCAGGTCGGCCAGGCAGAGTTCGGTCTGGATCACTTCGATGTCGGAGATCGGGTCAACCTTGCCGGCCACGTGGATCACGTTCTCGTCGTCGAAGCAGCGCACCACGTTGACGGTGGCGTCGGTCTCGCGGATGTGCGCCAGAAACTTGTTGCCCAGGCCTTCGCCGGTGCTGGCACCAGCCACCAGGCCGGCGATGTCGACGAACTCGACGATGGCGGGCACCACGCGCTCGGGCTTGACGATCTCGCTCAGTTGCGCGAGCCGGGGATCGGGCACTTCCACCACGCCCACATTGGGCTCGATGGTGCAGAACGGATAGTTTTCCGCCGCGATGCCGGCCTTGGTCAACGCATTGAAAAGGGTGGATTTACCGACGTTGGGCAGGCCGACGATGCCGCATTGCAAACTCATGGGAGGTCCTCTTGGGTAACCGGCGATTTTAGGCGAGCATGGTTGCAGGCCCGTCCGGCAGGTCTTCGAGCTCGCATTTGCCTGCTCGAAACCTCAGGGTTAGCACCGACTGGCAAACGTTTGCGCAAACGTTTCCCTCAGCTAACATCAGAGCCCCCGGCAAAGACCGGCGCACCGTTCTGATCAACCACCTCAGGAGACATTCACCATGAAGTTCACCCGCCGTACCCTGCAAAGCGCCGCCGCTCTCACGCTGCTGGGCGCCATCGCCGGAACACCCGCCTTCGCCCAGGACAAGCCCAAGGTCGCGCTGGTCATGAAGTCGCTGGCCAACGAGTTCTTCCGCACCATGGAAGACGGCGCCAAGGCGCACCAGAAGGCCAATGCCGCCCAGTACACGCTGGTGGCCAACGGCATCAAGGACGAGACCGACACCGCCGCCCAGATCAAGATGGTCGAGCAGATGGTGGCGCAGAAGATCAACGCGCTGGTCATCGCGCCGGCCGATTCGAAGGCGCTGGTGCCGGTGATCAAGGCGGCCATCGACAAGGGCATCCTGGTCGTCAACATCGACAACCAGCTCGACGGTGCCGCGCTGAAGGAAAAGGGCATCCTGGTGCCGTTCGTGGGCCCCGACAACCGCGCCGGCGCCAAGCTGGTGGGCGACGCGCTGGCCAAGGAGCTGAAGTCGGGCGACAAGGTCGGCATCATCGAAGGCGTGTCGACCACCTTCAATGCGCAGCAGCGCACGTTGGGCTACCAGGACGCAATGAAGGCCGCCGGCGTGACGGTGGTGGGCGTGCAGTCCGGCCAGTGGGAAATCGACAAGGGCAACACCGTGGCCGCCGGCATGATGCGCGAGCACCCCGACCTGAAGGCCTTGCTCGCCGGCAACGACAGCATGGCGCTGGGCGCCGTGGCTGCGGTCAAGGCCGCGGGCAAGACCGGCAAGGTGCTGGTGGTGGGCTACGACAACATCGGCGCCATCAAGCCGATGCTGAAGGACGGCCGCGTGCTCGCCACAGCCGACCAGTTCGCCGCCAAGCAAGCCGTGTTCGGCATCGAGACCGCACTGAAGGCCATCGCCGACAAGAAGAAGCAGTCGGAGATGCCCGCCGAAGTGAAGACCGACGTGGTGCTGGTCACCAAAGACTCGAAGTAAGCAACCAGAAAGAGCAGACGTTGACAGCATCCGCCGCCATGAATCTCACAACGGCCATGCCCGTGCTCTCGCTGAGCGCCATGGGCAAGGACTATGCGGCGCCGGTGCTGGACGACGTCTCGATCGTGCTCAATGCCGGCGAAGTGCTGGCCCTCACGGGCGAGAACGGCGCCGGCAAGAGCACGCTGTCGAAAATCGTCTGCGGGCTGGTGCAGCCCACGCGCGGCCAGATGCTGCTCGACGGCAAGCCCTTTGCGCCCGGCTCGCGCCGCGACGCCGAGCGGCTGGGCGTGCGCATGGTCATGCAGGAACTCGGCCTCGTCACCACGCTGTCGGTGGCCGAGAACCTGCTGCTCGACCGGCTGCCCAACAAGACCGGCTGGATCCGCCGCAGCAAGCTGCACGAGCTGGCCGCGCGCCAGCTCGCCAAGATCGGCATGGAGAACATCGACCCGGCCACACCCGTGGCTCGGCTGGGCATCGGCCAGCAGCAGATGGTGGAGATCGCGCGCAACCTGCAGGACGACACGCGCGTGCTGGTGCTCGACGAGCCCACCGCCATGCTCACCCCGCGCGAAACCTCGCACCTGTTCGAGCAGATCGAGCTGCTGAAGACGCGCGGCGTGGCCATCGTGTATGTGTCGCACCGCCTCGAAGAATTGCAGCGCATCGCCGACCGCGTGGCCGTGCTGCGCGACGGCCGGCTGGTGGACGTGCGCGCCATGGCCGGCGTGCGCGAATCCGAACTGGTGCAGCGCATGGTCGGCCGCGCGGTGCACGAGCATGAAGGCCGCGACCGCCGCGTGGCCGGGCCCGTGCTGCTGAGCGCACGCGGCATCGGCCGGGCGCAGGTCGTGCGCGACGTAGACATCGACCTGCATGCGGGCGAAGTCATGGGCCTGGCCGGTCTGGTCGGCTCGGGCCGGACCGAACTGGTGCGGCTGCTGTTCGGCGCCGACCGCGCCGACCGCGGCGAAATCACCCTTTATGAAAACGGCCAGCCCACGCAGCACGCGCGCAAGGGCTGGCGCTCGCCGATGCAGGCCATCCGCGCGGGCATCGGCCTCGTCACGGAAGACCGCAAGTCGCAAGGCCTGCTGCTGACGCAATCGATCCGCGTCAACGCCACGCTGAGCGACCTGGGCGCGATCTCGCACGCCGGCTGGCTGCAGCGCGCCAAGGAGCGCAGCATTGCGCAGAAGCTGGTGGAACTGCTGCGCATCCGCTCGCGCAGCATCGAGCAACCGGTGGCCACGCTCAGCGGCGGCAACCAGCAGAAGGTGGTGTTCGCGCGCTGGCTGCATCGCGAATGCAAGGTGCTGCTGCTCGACGAACCCACGCGCGGCGTGGACGTGGGCGCGCGCGCCGACCTGTACGCCGAACTCGACCGCATGACCGACGCCGGCAAGGCGCTGCTGATGGTGTCGAGCGACCTGCGCGAACTGATGGCCATGTGCGACCGCATCGGCGTGATGAGCGCCGGCCGGCTGGTCGCGGTGTTCGAGCGCGGCGAGTGGACCGAACAATCGCTGCTGGCCGCAGCATTCAGCGACGCGACAGGACGCGCCGCCAGCCCGCCGACGGTATCTCCCGTTTCCGATTCGACCCCGGTCACCGCCGACACACAATGAACGCCGAAGCCTCCACCAAACAAAACCTGCCGGCCTCGCCCTCCGCACTCAAGGGCCAGCTCGGCACCTACCTGGGCCTGACGGTCGTGCTCGTGGGCATGATCGCGCTCTTCGGTTCGCTGAGCGAATACTTCCTGACGCGCGAGACCTTCGTCTCCATCGCGAACGAGATTCCCGCGCTGGCGGTGATGGCGGTCGGCATGACCTTCGTGCTGATCATCGCGGGCATCGATCTTTCAGTCGGCTCGGTGCTGGCGCTGAGCGCGGCCGTCACGGCGGCGGCGATCCTCGAATGGAAGCTCTCGGTGCCGGTGGCCGCGGTGCTCGGCCTCGTTACCGGGCTCATCTGCGGCACGGTCACGGGCGCGGTGTCGGTCGCATGGCGGCTGCCAAGTTTCATCGTTTCGCTGGGCATGCTCGAAGCGGTGCGCGGCGGCGCCTACCTCGTGACCGATTCGCGCACGCAATATGTGGGCGACGCCATCTCGGGCCTGGCCGCGCCGTGGATCGGCGGCATCTCGGCCGCCTTCGTGCTGGCGGTGGTGCTGGTGGTCATCGGGCAGATGGTGCTCACGCGCACGGTATTCGGCCGCCATGTGGTGGGCATCGGCACAAATGAAGAAGCCATGCGCCTGGCGGGCGTCGACCCGCGCCCCATCCGCATCATCGTGTTCGCCGTTACCGGGCTGCTGGCCGGCCTCGCGGGCCTGATGCAATCGGCGCGCCTCGAAGCAGCCGACCCGAACGCCGGCGTCGGCATCGAGCTGCAGGTGATCGCTGCCGTGGTCATCGGCGGCACCAGCCTCATGGGCGGCCGCGGCTCGGTGATCAACACCTTCTTCGGCGTGCTGATCATCGCGGTGCTCGAAGCGGGCCTTGCGCAGGTTGGCGCGAGCGAGCCGAGCAAACGCATCATCACCGGTGCCGTGATTGTGGTGGCGGTCATCATCGACACCCTGCGCCAGCGCCGTGCCGACCGCCGTCTGGCCTGACGACAGAATCCCGCCCCACCAGGAACAGGAAAAGCCATGGCCACCATCAAAGACGTCGCACTCAAGGCGGATGTGTCCGTCACCACCGTGTCGCACGTGGTCAACGACACCCGCCACGTGAGCGCCAAGGTGCGCGAGCGCGTGGAGCTCGCCATCCGCGAGCTGGGCTACGTGCCCAACGCGATGGCGCGCAGCCTGAAGAGCAACACCACCTCGACGCTGGGCATGCTGATTCCCAACAGCTCGAACCCCTACTTCGCCGAAATCGTGCGCATCGTGGAGGACCGCTGCTTCGGCGCCGGCTACACGCTGGTGCTGTGCAACACCGACGACGAGCCCCACCGCCAGAGCGTCTACCTGCAGGTGCTGGCCGAACGCCGCATTGACGGGCTGATCGTGGTGTCGACCGGCGCGGGCGACGACGACTCCCTCATGAAGCAGCTGCGCGGCCTGCGCATGCCCACGGTGCTGGTCGACCGCGAGATCGCCGACCCGGCCTGCGACCTGGTGGAAACCGCGCACATGCAGGGCGGCCTGCTCGCGGTGCGGCACCTGCTGTCGCTGGGCCACAAGCGCATTGCCTGCATCGGCGGACCGGTGGGCGTGATGCCGAGCGAGCAGCGCATCGAAGGCTGGCGCATGGCGCTGGCCGAAACTGGCGCAACACCCGACATCGCGAATGCCGAAGCGCTGCTGTGGCGCGGCGGCTTCACCAGCCAGGGCGGCTACGAGGCAATGCACGCCATTCTTCGCACCGAGCGCAAGCCGTCGGCCGTGTTCGTCTGCAACGACCTGATGGCCATCGGCGCGCTGCGTGCCGCGCATGAAAGCGGCGTGCGGGTGCCCGACGAACTCTCGATCGTCGGCTTCGACGACATCGAACTCTCGGCCTACACAAGCCCCCCGCTCACCACCGTGGCGCAGCCCAAGGAGCGCATCGGCGCGCTGGCGGTCGACATGCTGCTCGAACGCGTCGGCGGCAAGCGGCGCGATGCGCGCAAGGTGGTGCTGCAGCCCGAGCTGCGCGTGCGCGCCTCGACCGCGCGGCACGCGAGCTTCCGCGAGCCCGCAGCTCCTGTCGCGACCGAAACGCCTTCAACGGAAACCCGAAAGTCCCGCACCCCGTGAGCCTGAAGCCTTCTTCTTCCACCAGTTCCTCCCAGGCGCCGCGCATCGTGGTGCTCGGCAGCCTCAACATGGACCTGGTGCTGCGTGTGCCGCACGCGCCGGCCGCGGGCGAGACCCTGCTGGGCCATTCGATCGCCAACATTCCGGGCGGCAAGGGCGCCAACCAGGCCGTGAGCTGCGCGCGCGAAGGCGGCCAGGTGCAAATGATCGGCTGCGTCGGCGACGACGCGCACGGCCAGTCGCTGCGCCAGGCATTGGAGCGCGACGGTATCGACACCGCCGCGCTGCGCACCGTGGCGGGCGAGCCGACCGGCACGGCGCTGATCCTTGTGGAGGACAGCGGCCAGAACCGCATCGTGATGATTCCCGGCGCCAATGCCCGGCTCGAGATCGACGAAGCCGCGCTGAAGCAGCAGGTGCAGGGCGCGGCCTTCCTCGTGACGCAGTTCGAGACACCGATGGACCAGGTCGCGCGCGCCATCGCGGTGGCGCATGGTGCGGGCTGCAAGGTGTTGCTCAACCCGTCGCCGGTGCAGGCGATAGCCGAACCGCTTTGGCCGCAGATCGACACGCTGGTCGTCAATGAAATCGAGGCGCAGACGTTGTGCGGCCAGTCGGCCGACAGCCCGCAGGAAGCCGCTCAGGCCGGTCAGGCCCTGCGCGCCAAGGGGATTGCGCGCGTAGTCGTCACGCTCGGCGCGCGCGGCGCCGTGGCAGTCGATGCCGACGGCGCGCGCCACCATCCCGCGCCGAAGGTACAGGCGGTCGACACCACGGCCGCCGGCGACACCTTCCTGGGCGCGCTCGCAGTCGCGCTGGGCGAAGGCCAGTCCTTCGATGAAGCCGTGCGCCTGGGCATCCGCGCTGCCGCGCTGTGCATCCAGCAGCCCGGCGCCCAGCCCTCCATTCCGCAGCGCGACGCCGTGCTGCGCAGCCCCCTGCCTCCCGACTGGATCAAGCTGTGAAACGCTCTCCCCTGCTGCACGCCGAACTGTCCCATGTGATCGCCTCGCTGGGCCATGGCGACATGCTCGTGCTCGGCGACGCCGGCCTGCCGATTCCCGACGGCCCGCGCCGCATCGACCTCGCCGTGGCACGCGGCGTGCCGCAGCTCACCGACGTGTTGCAGGCGGTGCTGTCGGAAATGCAGGTGGAAAGCATCGTTGTGGCCGACGAGGCGCTGGGCGATGCGAAGAAGCTGCCGGGCTGGTATCCGCAGTCGCTGGGCATCGCGCCGCAGACGGTGTCGCACGAAGAATTCAAGCGCCGCAGCGCAAAAGCCCGCGCCGTCGTGCGCACGGGCGAGTGCACGCCCTACGCCAACATCATCCTGATTGCCGGCGTGAAGTTCTGAAGCGCCGGCCTGGCGCTGGTCATTCGAACTTGTAGTTCGCGCCCACCGCCTGCCCGACCTTGAGCATGTGCTCCACGCCCTGGATCACGATGCAGTTCATGCCGAAGGTGATGCCGCCGTCCACGCGCACGTCGGCGCGGTAGGTGCGCAGCGTGTCGCCAACCTCCGGGCTGCTGAGGGCCGTGGCCGGATCGATGTCGGGAATCGGGCAGCGCGTGCAGGGCTTGACGGGGCGCAGCTCAGCCTCGCCTTCGCCGGTCGTGATGTGCAGCGCATCGACCCGGTCCTCGTCGTGCGACTCGATACCCGCCAGCACGATGTTGGGACGGAAGCGCTCGATGCCCACTGCCCCGTGGCCCTGCGCCGCGAGGCGTTCGTTGAGCTCGGCCAGCGAGCCTTCGCTTGCCACCAGCAGCGCGTAGCCGTCGGCGAACTGGGTCTGCGCCTCGACGCCATCGGTCCACTTCATGCTCGACAGGCGCTTGTGCTCGGGGTCGAAGCGCACGAGGCGCAGGGTCTGTGGCTTGCCGGGCTCGGAGAGAAAGTCGCTGAACCACTGCGCGGCGATGTCGCCCATGTCGTAGGCGGCCACGTCGTCGTTCCACACGCGCACCCGCACCGGCTCCTCGACCCGATCGAAGGCCAGGTGCAGCGCCAGCATGCCGGGGGCGCGCAGCACCACTTCCATGTGCTTCATCTGCGGCTTGATCAGCGCCATGCGCGGCAGCTGCCGCTGGGAGACGAATTCGCCCTGGGCGTCGACCACCATCCAGGCCCGGTCGAACTCCAGCCCCGTCTCGGTCAGCAGCATTTCGGGAAGCTCGACCCCGGCGCAGGACTTGACCGGGTAGACGAACAGGCGCGCGATGGTGGCTTCGAGGTCGAAAGCGGGCTGGGACACGGTGGGGGTTCCTTGGAATTCGGCCGCAATTGTCCCGCATCGCGGCAGCCGGAAGACCTTGGCGCCCCGGGGGAAAGGCGCCAGGCGCGGGCTGGCGGGCAACTCCTACAATCCTTTGATGGCCCTCCCCCCTGAAGTTTGCATTCGCGGCGCCGGCATCGTTGGCCGTACGCTGGCCCTGCTGCTCGCGCGCGAGCGTGTGCGCGTCGCGCTGGTGGTGCCGCCGGCCATGCAGGGCAAGGAAGACATCCGCGCCTACGCGCTCAACACCGCCTCCCGCACGCTGCTCGAATCGCTGCGCGCCTGGCCCGATGCGGCCCATGCCACGGCCGTGCGCGAAATGCTCGTGCATGGCGACGAAGGCGGGCGGGTGCAGTTCAGCGCCGCGCGCCAGAAGGTCGATGCGCTGGCCTGGATCGTCGACGTGCCCGCGCTCGAGCAGCAACTGGCCGACGCGGTGCGCTTCCAGCCCCTGATCGAAGTGGTGACCGAGCCCGTGGCCGCCCCACTCACCGTGGTGTGCGAAGGCAAGGCCAGCACCACGCGCGAAGCCCTCGGCGTGAGCTACGAGGTCACGCGCTATCCGCAACACGCGATCGCGGCGCGCCTGGAGGCCGAGCAGTCGCACGACGGCATCGCGCGCCAGTGGTTCAACGACAAGGGCGAGGTGCTCGCGCTGCTGCCGCTCGGCGGCGCGCACGGCAAGACGGTCGCGCTGGTGTGGTCAGTTGACCAGCTGCGCGCGCCCGAACTGCTCGCGCAGGGCAACGACGAATTCAACGCAGCCATCACCGACGCCAGCCACAACGCGCTCGGCGCGCTCAAGCTCACGAGCGAGCGTGGCGCCTGGCCGCTGGCCCGCGCCATCGCCGACCGCTGGACCGGCGCCATGCCCGGGCAGCCGAACCGCTCCTGGGCACTGGCGGGCGATGCAGCCCACACGGTGCATCCGCTGGCGGGCCAGGGCCTGAACCTGGGCCTGGCCGATGCGGCCGCGCTGGCCGACGTGATCAAGAACCGCGACTACTGGCGCAGCGTGGGCGATGCACGCCTGCTGCGCCGCTACGAACGCGCCCGCCGCGCCGACGTGCTGCAGATGAGCCTGGCGACCGACGGATTGCAGCAGCTTTTCGCGCACAACCTGGGTCCGCTTCCTGCATTGCGCAACTGGGGCATGCGCGGCTTCGACCGCACGCGCCTCGTCAAGCGCTGGATCACGGCGCAGGCCATGGGCCTGAAGGCCTGACACGACCCGCACCTCTTTTAGATTTAGAACCGAACCAACGGATCTCCCGATGACACTCGTACGCAACCTTCTACTCGCCGCCTGCACGCTGGGCGCGGTCGTGGCCGCCACAGCCGGCGAAGCCGAGATCCGCAAGAACCTGCCCGCACGCATTCCGCAGTTCCCGGCCATCGACGAAGTGTCGAAGTCGCCGATTCCGGGTGTCTACGAAGTGCGCGTGAACGGCTCGCAGATCTTCTACACCGACGAGCAGGGCAACTACCTCATCCAGGGCAACCTGATCGACGTGAAGTCGCGCAAGAACCTGACCGAAGAGCGCGTGGAAAAGCTCAGCGCCGTCGCCTTCGACCAGCTGCCGCTGAAGGACTCGATCAAGATCGTGCGCGGCAACGGCAAGCGCAAGCTCGCGGTGTTCGAAGACCCGAACTGCGGCTACTGCAAGCGCTTCGAGAAGGACATGAAGACGGTCGACAACGTCACCGTGTACCTGTTCCTGTACCCGGTGCTGGGCCCCGATTCGAACATCAAGTCGCGCGACATCTGGTGCAGCAAGGACAAGGGCAAGGCCTGGGGCGACTGGATGGAATCGAGCACCCGTCCCACCACCGCGACGGGCAATTGCGACGTGACCGCGCTGCAGCGCAACGTCGAGTTCGGCCGCAAGTACAACATCACCGGCACGCCCACGCTGATCTTCAGCGACGGCACGCGCACGCCCGGCGCCATTCCCGCAGAGCAGGTCGAGAAGCAACTCGCCGCTTCGTCCAGCTGATGGCGACGAAGACCGTTTCGCGGCGCGCCGCCGCTGTCGCCGCACCCGTGGCGGGCGTGCGCTATCGCGTCGAATGCGCGGACCTGCACGCGCATCTGTTCAGCGTGACGCTCACCATCGACGCGCCCGCCGCGCAGCAGCACGTGTCGCTGCCGGTGTGGATTCCGGGCAGCTACCTGGTGCGCGAATTCGCCAAGAACCTGCAGGGCCTGCGCGCCACGCAGGGCCGCCGCAAGCCGGCGCTGATGCAGCTCGACAAATGCAGCTGGCTCGTTGAATGCACGCCCGGCCAGCCGCTGGTGCTGCATTACCAGGTCTGCGCGTACGACAACTCGGTGCGCACTGCCTGGCTCGACGCCGAGCGCGGCTTCTTCAACGGCACCAGCGTGTGCCTGCGCGTCGAAGGCCAGACCGAGGCGCCGCATGCGCTGGAGATCGTCGCGCCCAAGCTGGCCGACGACGCCGCGCGCTGGTCGTGCGCCACTGCCCTCGTTCCGCTGAAGGCCGACAAGCAAGGCTTCGGCAGCTACCAGGCCTCGGGTTACGACGAGCTGGCCGACAGTCCGGTCGAGCTGGGCGCTTTCTGGAGCGCCGAATTCGAAGCCTGCGGCGTGCCGCACCGCTTCGTGGTTGCCGGTGCCGCGGCCTCGTTCGACGGCGAGAAGCTGATTGCCGACACCAAGGCGATCTGTGAAGCCGAGATGCGCTTCTGGCACGGCGACAAGGTCGGCAAGCGCGGCGGGCCGAAGCCGCCGATCGACCGCTACGTGTTCATGCTCAATGCGGTCGACGACGGCTACGGCGGGCTCGAACACCGCCATTCCACCGCGCTGATCTGCAACCGCCGCGACCTTCCGCAGCGCGGCGAAAAGAAGAAGCAGCCCGATGGCTACACCACGCTGATGGGCCTCATCAGCCACGAGTACTTCCACACCTGGAACGTCAAGCGCATGCGGCCGGCCGAGTTCGCGCGCTACGACTACAGCCAGGAGAACTACACGCAGCTGCTGTGGTTCTTCGAGGGCTTCACCAGCTACTACGACGACCTGCTGCTGCGCCGCGCCGGTCGCATCGACGACGCAGCCTACCTGCGCCTGCTGAACAAGACCATCAACCAGGTCATGCAGACGCCGGGCCGCCTGGTGCAGCCGGTGGCCGACGCGAGCTTCGACGCCTGGGTCAAGTACTACCGCCAGGACGAGCAGACGCCCAACAGCACGGTGAGCTACTACACCAAGGGCGCGCTGGTGGCGCTGTGCTTCGACCTCACGCTGCGCCATGAAGGCAAGGGTTCGCTCGACGACGTGATGCGCCACCTGTGGACGCAAAGCAGTGGCGGGCCCATCAGCGAGGCCGACATTGCAGCGGCGCTCGAGGCCGTGAGCGGCCGCTCGTATGCGCTGGAGCTGGCGCGCTGGGTGCATTCGACCGAGGAGCTTCCGCTCGCGCAATTGCTGCGCGCGCACGGCGTGGCCACGCTGGAGGACCCGTCGCAGCAGGCGCAGGCGTTGGGCCTGCGCGTGGCCGAGGCCAATGGCAGCGTGCAGGTGAAGGTGGTGTTGCGCGGCGGCGCGGCCGAGAAGGCCGGCTTCTCCGCAAACGACGAGTGGATCGGCATCGAATTGCCCGCTGTCGGCAAGAAGGGCCAGCAGCAGGCTGCGCAGGCCTGGCGCATCGCCAAGCTCGACGACTTGGCGCTGTACCTGGGCGATGCCGCGAAGTGCACGGCCATCGTGGCGCGCGACCGCAAGCTGATCAGGCTGCCGCTGGTGTTGCCTGTCGGCGTGACCACCTGGCGCCTGTTCTCGCACGACGCCACGAAGGTGGCGGGCTGGTTGGCCGGCTAGGCGTTTTCTGCCGTAGTCGGGTGCCGCACGAAGAGCATCGGCTGCGGCTCACCGACCAGCACGCAGGGTTTGCCGGTGCGTCGGCAGTGGTCTTGCACACGCCAGTAGGCGCCGTGGCTCACGCAGCCGGTCTGGCAGATCACGAGGTCGGCGGCGCGCAGGCTGGCTTCGAGCGCGGGATCGTCCGCGTCGTCGCCACCGTCGTGGTGCAGGTAGCGGCCACCGGCAATCTCGACCAGCTGGCGCGCGAGCGAAGGCGCCTCGTCTTCATGGCCGACGCACAGCACAGCCTTCTCGCGCAGGTCGGCGGGCGCCTGCGGTTCGGGCGGCGTCTTCAGGTGGCGCTTGCTGCCCGGCGACAGCAGCGCGCTCAGCCGCTTCGGCAGCGCACCGCCCGTGGCGGCACGCACTGCGAGCTCTTCGCGCACGATGGCAATGGCCGAGTCGCGCGCCACCAGCGCGCCACGCAAACGCACGATCTGCGCTTCGAGCCTTTCGACGAGCGCGGCCTGCTCGACCAGCAGGCGCGAGCAGCGCTCCTGCACGCGGGCATAGGCCCGCAGCAACACGGCATGTTCTTGCATCGGGAACTCCATGGCGGGCATTCTAGATGAGAACAATTCTCAACTAAAAGCCACGTGCGCCGAGCAGGGTCGCTCAGTGGGAAACCGACTTCGAAAACACGTTCACGACCACCACGCCCGCGATGATCAGCGCGAGCCCCGCAATGGCCGGCCCGTCGAGCTTCTGCCCGAACCACAGCCAGCTCACCAGCGAGATCAGCACGATGCCCACGCCGGACCAGATCGCATAGGCGATGCCCGTGGGGATGGTGCGCAGCGTGAGCGAGAGAAAGAAGAACGCGATCACATAGCCCACCACCGAGGCCAGCGTGGGCCACAGCCGGGTGAAGCCTTCGGACCCCTTGAGAAAACTGGTGGCGATCACTTCGGCCACGATGGCGACGAACAGGTAGGCGTAGTTGGAACTCATGGCGGGCACTCTATGGGAACTCGCAATGCCCCGCCACCCGCGCCGGCCATGCTGGGTATAGTGAAGCGCGTTTTTCTTCCCCTTCCCCCGGAGACACCATGAGCTACGAAAACATCGAAGTGCGGACCGAAGCAGGCAAGGTCGGCATCATCACCCTCAACCGTCCGAAGGCCCTGAATGCGTTGAACGACGCGCTCATGACCGAGCTGGGCCAGGCCCTCAAGGCCTTCGATGCGGACGACGCCATCGGCTGCATCATCCTCACGGGCAGCGAGCGCGCCTTCGCGGCCGGCGCCGACATCGCGGCGATGGCCAAGTACAGCTTCATCGACACCTACAAGGGCGACTACATCACGCGCAACTGGGAAGCCATCCGCTCGATCCGCAAGCCCGTGATTGGCGCGGTGGCCGGCTTCGCATTGGGCGGCGGCTGCGAGCTGGCGATGATGTGCGACTTCATCATCGCGGCCGACAACGCCAAGTTCGGCCAGCCCGAAATCAAGATCGGCGTGATCCCCGGCGCCGGCGGCACGCAGCGCCTGCCGCGCGCGGTGGGCAAGAGCAAGGCCATGGACATGGTGCTCACGGCCCGCATGATGGACGCCGCCGAAGCCGAGCGCGCCGGCCTCGTGAGCCGCGTGGTGCCCTTCGAAAAGCTCGCCGATGAGGCGCTGGGCGCGGCGCTGATCATCTGCGGCTACTCGCAGATCTCGGTGATGGCGGCGAAGGAATCGGTCAACCGCGCCTTCGAAAGTGGCCTGAGCGACGGCGTGATGTTCGAGCGCCGCCTGTTCCACGCGCTGTTCGCCACCGTCGACCAGAAGGAAGGCATGGACGCCTTCCTCAACAAGCGCGCGCCGGATTTCAAGAACGCCTGATCTGATCAGCGCGTAAGCAGCGAGCGCAGCGCGTCGAGCGCCTGCGCCGGCGGCGTGCCGACGAGAGCCGCGCCGCCGGGCTGCGATGTCCAGCGCACCTGGCCGCCGGCGATTTCCAGCACGGCGAGCAGCGCATTGCCTCGGTACAGCTCAAGCCGCGCCTCGACCGGTGCGGCGAGTGGTTCATCGGGCGTCGTGGCCGAACGCGCCACGGTGCTCACGAGCGCCGGCAGGCCTTCGATGTCGCCGCGCTCGTGGCGCACGCTGGCGCCTGAACGCGTGAAGTTGAAAGACGTCCATCGCTCGAGTGCGGAGAAGGACGTTGCCGCGCTCCGAGACCTTGTCATGGCCTTGGCGGCAGCGCCAGGCGCGGTCGAACTCAGTCCGCCGGAAAGTTCAGCGCTGGCGTTGTCCTGGTTCGCGGGCGCGGCGGCTGGTGGCGGTGGTGCTGCCGCTGCGGGCGCTCCTGCCGCATAAGCACTTCGCCGTTCGTTTTCCACGCGCGCTTCGCGGCGTTCATCGCGAACGACGGGCGCGGGTGCGGATTGCTCGGCCACGACGGCAGGCGGCGTAGAAGGCACGGCCGGCTCGGCGGGAGCGGCCGGCACAGGCGCGGCGGGCGCAGGGGCTGCCTGCTTGAGAGATGGCTGCGGCGCAGCTCGCTGGGGGGCATCTGCACTCGCCGCATCAGCGGCCTTCTTGGGGGAAGAAGAGTCGCGCGCGACCGGGGCCTTGGCGCGTTGCTCGGCTGCAGGTGCTGCGGGCGCTTTTGCGACGGCTGGCGGCGGCGCAGCGGCGGCCGCCGGTGCTTCGGCTGAAGTCGCAACCTCCGCGGCCGATTGAGCTGGTGCCGGTGCAGGTGGTGCAACCGGCGCCGGCGCTTGCGCAGTCGCCCCGCCCACACGCGCTTCACCATCGAGTCGCACATCAGGCACTGGCTCGCGATGCCACAGCACCGCCACGAAGCCAGCCACCAGCACCGTCGCGAAAGCCGCGTTCCACGGCATGCGCGCACGCGGCTCACCGCCACCGCCGAAAAGGCGTCGCCACCACGATGCGGCGCTCGCGCTATTGGCGGCAGGGCTCGCTGTCACCGACGCAGGAGCCAGGTTGTGCGCCATCTTCAGGATCGCGGCGCGCGTGCGCGGATCGGGCGTTGCCTCGCTGTCGGGTGCATGGTCCAGCGCGCGGCGCAGCGCGGGGTCGCGCAGATCGCCGTTGTCGTCGTCGAATTCGGTGTTGTTGCCGCTCATGCCCGTTGCTCCAGCACCGACAGATAGCGCTCCATGCAGCCGCGCAGTTTTTGCAAGCCATAGCGCAGGCGGCTGCGCACGGTCTCGAAGCCAATCTCCAGGCTCGCGGCCAGCGCCTCGACGGTCAGGCCGTCCTCATGGTGCAGCAGGAACGCGGCTCGCTGCTCAGCCGGCAGTTCATCGAGGCAGGCCAGCAAGCGACGACCCGCGGCGCGCCAGAACGCCAGCTCTTCGGCCGACGGATGCGCCGCCGCATCGACGGCCCCGCGCACGCCGCGGTCGAGCGTGGGCACGGGGTCGCTGTCGTCGTCCGGGTGCGCATCGAGCGTCACTTCGCGCCCGCTCACGCGCAGCCGGTCCATCGCCAGGTTGTGCGCAATGGTGAAGGCCCAGGTGCGCCACGTCGCGCCCTGTGGCGAGAAGCTGTCGCGCGCCGAGATGATCCGCACCCACGTGTCCTGGAACACCTCGTCGGCCTGCGCCACGAGCCGCGCGCCCAGCAGCCGCTTGACGAAGCGGAACAGTCCGCCTTCGTGGCGCGCGTAGAGCACGTCGAACGCGGCGGCGTCGCCTTGTGCGTAGGCCAGCATCAACTGGTCGTCGGGCATGGCCTGGCGCTCGGGGGCGTTCTTGGCGGAAGGGGCGCGGGGAAGCGCGGACATCGAAGGATTTTCACCCCAGCTTGTACGGGCGGCGGACCGCACCGGGGTTCGGGGTGGCAAAAAAAGTCGACGAGGCTCAACCCCGCTGGCGGTGGCCGGCCGTATCAGCCTGCACCCAACAACCCGGAGTGCTTTCATGACCCAAGCTTTCGTTCCCAGGTTTCGCCGCCCGCTCGTCGTGCTGCTGTGCGCCCAACTGCTCCTGACCGCCTGCGGCGCCACCGAGCCCCCTGCCGTTGCCGGCGCCACGCGCTGGCCCACGCCCGCACCCGACAGCCGCTTGCAGGTAGCGCAGACGGTGCCGAACTTCGAGGCGCCGTCGGCCACGCACTGCGCGAGGCCGGTCCAGACCTACGAGACACCGGGCATGGCGCGCGTTTCCGAATTCCGGCGCGAACCCGCGGGCACCGATGCGTTGAAGGACTACTCGCTGCGTCGCCCTGTGGCGCCTTCGGTTTCGGCGGCGAAATCCATGCCGGCTCCCGCAGCGGAGGCCCGCGCCGACGCCGCCATCGCGGAAGTTCCACCGGCACCCGCTACACCGGCAGCCCCCGCGGCACGCATAAGCGGCGGCCTCCAGCCGCCAGCCCAGGCCCCGCGCCCCGCCAACGAGCCCGTCACCGCCGGCATGGTCGACGACAACGCCGACTTCAGCGAATACCTGGCCTTTCGCGGCCGCACCCAGGTCGTTCACCGCGAGCGCGACATCAGCGCGCGCTACCTGCTCCAGGTGCGCGACGCGCGCGGCGCAGTCGTGCCCGATGCCGAAGTGGCCGTGCAGGCCGCGAACGGCGCCGCCATGTGGGCCCGCACCGATGCGGGCGGGCGCGCATGGCTGCATCCGAACGCCTTCGACAAGGCGCAGAGCCCGGTGTACGAAGTGACCGTGCGCAAGAACGGCCGCCAGAGCACCGCCTTCCTGCAGCGTGGCCAGAAGAACGCCATCGACGTCGTACTCGACGGCAAGGGCGCCGTGCCCGCGCGCGCCCGGCTCGACCTGGTCTTCCTGATCGATGCCACCGGCTCGATGGACGACGAGATCGCGAAGCTCAAGACCACCCTGCGCACGATCGCCGACCAGGTCGCCAAACTGCCGAGCCGCCCCGACACCTGCTTTGGCCTGGTGGCGTATCGCGACCGCACCGACGAATTTCTCGTGCGCCGCCACGACTTCACCAACGACCTCAACGCCTTCCAGGGCGTGCTCGATGCGCTGCGTGCTGCAGGCGGCGGCGACTACCCCGAGGCGATGAACGAGGCCCTGAACGAAACCATCCACAAGATGAGCTGGCGCGGCAACGGCACCACGCGCCTCGTGGTGCTGCTGGCCGACGCTCCGCCGCACCTCGACTACGGCGGCCCGCATTACGACGACGACATGGTCGCCGCGCTGGGCAAGGGCATCAAGGTGTTGAGCGTGGGCGCCTCGGGGCTCGACAAGCAGGGCGAATACATCCAGCGCCAGATCGCGCAGTACACCGGCGGACGCTTCGTGTTCCTGACCTACAGGGAAGCGACCAACCCGGCGAGCGGCCCGGGAACGCAGACGGTGCACGACGTCGGCAACTACTCGGTGCAGACGCTGGACAAGCTGATCGTGCGGCTCGTTTCCGAAGAATTGGGCAAGTTGCCCGCGGGTGGTTGAACTGGGCCCTCAGCCTGGGCTATAATTTTGGGCTCGGTGCAAATCAGCACTGACGGCTCTTTAGCTCAGTCGGTTAGAGCGATGGAATCATAATCCACAGGTCCGCGGTTCGAGTCCGTGAAGAGCCACCAACAAAACGAAAAAGCCTTGTGAGTCAATGACTTACAAGGATTTTTTCTTTACCGAGCATGCTGACCGATAATCCGCGCCGATGCTCGCGCCTTCCCTCGCCACACCGAACCCGCCCGCCGCCCGAGCGGGCCTGCGGTGTCCGGGCGTGGACCTGATCCGCTGGGTGCTGCTGTGGTTCGCGCTGTCGCTCGGCGCGGCCATCGCCTCGCCAGTCGTGCATCCGCAGACCGTGGAACTGGTCTGCTCGAACGCCGGCTCGGTGAAAGCCATCGTGCACACCGACGACGGCGCGCAAGAGATGGGCGCGGGCCACATGGACTGCCCGCTGTGCGTGCTCAACGGAGCCCCGCCCGCGACAACACCCATCGTCGAGCTGCCCGCGCTCATGCCGCTGGCTCGCGCAGTCCAGCCGATTCCGTCCGCGCACATCGCCGCGGTCACTGCGGCGCCCTTGCCGGCGCGCGGGCCTCCTTCGCTCTCCTGACGCTTCTTCAGTTCTTGCGCGCGTGATGCTGCCGCCTCGGTCGAGGCTCGCCCATCGCGTGTGTTCCTGCAATGAATCCATCGGCACCCGCACCTGTGCCGAAGAGAGCTTTTTCAATGATCCACACACCCCATCCAACAAGGCGCTTCCTGCTGCTGTCCGTCGGCAGCCTCGCCGCACTCACGACCCTCGCAGCCTGCGACAAGGTGCTGCCCGCCAGCTTCAACGGCGTCGACATCACCGGCGCCAGATACGCGCAGGACTTCCGCCTGACCGACGCGGACGGCCATGAACGCACGCTGGCCGACTTCAAAGGCAAGGCCGTGATGATGTTCTTCGGCTTCACCCAGTGCCCCGACGTGTGCCCCACAGCACTCGTGCGCGCGGCAGAAATCAAGCGACTGCTCGGCGCGGACGGCGAGCGCCTGCAGGTGATCTTCGTCACCGTCGACCCCGAGCGTGATCTGCCTGTCGTGCTCAAGGCCTACACGCAGGCCTTCGACGCCAGCTTCATCGGCCTCTATGGCGACATGCAGCGAACCAGCGAGACCGCGAAAGACTTCAAGGTGTTCTACAAGAAAGTGCCCACGGGCTCCTCGTACACCATGGACCACTCGGCCTTCAGCTACGTGTTCGACCCGAAGGGAAAGATCCGCCTCGTGCTGCGCCACGAACAGAGCGCGGAAGAATGCGCGCAAGACCTTCGCCAGATCCTTCAGACCGCATCCGCCTGACTTCCATCACTTCAACTCCAGGAGATTTCATTCATGAAAAACCCCATCGCACGCACCCTCCTCATCGCCACCGCCGCATTGCTCGCCGCACACGCCCACGCCCAGGTCACCGTCAAGGACGCCTGGGTGCGCGCCACCGTGCCGCAACAGAAGGCCACCGGCGCATTCATGCAGCTCAGCGCCGCGAAAGACACCAAACTGGTCTCGGCAAGCTCGCCCGTCACGCCCGTCGTCGAGGTGCACGAAATGGCCATGCAGGACAACGTGATGCGCATGCGCCAGGTCCCCGCGCTCGACCTGCCCGCGGGCAAGAACGTCGAGCTCAAGCCCGGTGGCTATCACGTGATGCTGCTTGACCTCAAGCAGCAGGTGAAGGAAGGCGACACCGTGCCGCTCACGCTGGTGTTCGAAGGCAAGGACGGCAAGCGTGAATCCGTCGAAGTGAAAGCGCCAGTGCGGGCGCTCAATGCCTCTGCGCAGCCCGCGGGACACGGCGGTCACAAGCACTGAGCAAGCGCGTCGACTGCTTTCTCTGAACCCCCAGAACCCGGCCAGAGGAAATACCCTGTTTCGGTGATGGCGCTCGACCGGCCGTCCTACAAGAATTGTTGACAAATATTCACAATTCACACCCTTCTCGACCAACACCCTCGCGGGCTGGATTGGTCCGAGGCGCATGAGTTGTCCAGGAAGTCGGGGGGCGTTCTTGCCGCCCCTGCTTTGGCTGGACGGCATGACGCGGCTTTGAGGGCCGGGGAAAACGTAGACAGGGGATCTTCGGTGCCGCTCAGTTACCTTCTTCAGTTGGAACACGCTCGCCTGCCGATGCACGTGACGGACGCGCAGGACGTGCGACGCGTTTCCGTCCTGAAAGCAACCGGCCTGATCGAGGCCGCCATCGACCCTGCTTTCGACACCGGGGGCAGCTACAGGCTGGCGCAGGCGGCGCTGGTGGTCTGCATCACCGACGAGGGGCACGCCGAGATCGACAACCTGCGCGGTCGCAGCGCCAGCAACACCGACGCCCCACCGAAGCCGGCACGCATGGGCATCGAACCGCTGCACTACCTGCGCATGATCGAGCGTTCGACATTCCCGCTTCGCGTGGACGACGCGCAGGAGATCAACTGCATCGAGGCGCTGAAGCAGGCCGGGTTCGTCGATGCGGCGATCAGCCCGGTGCTGGCGTGGAAGGAGAGCCGCGAGCCACAGGAGCTGGCGGTGATCCGGCGCATCACGCCGTTCGGGCGGGCTCAGCTGGCGCGGGGCACCAGCTAGTTTCGCGGTGTCCAGTTATAGGAGGGAGTCGACGCCGATCGCCCCTCCTGTTTGTATACATACGCACCCACCCTATGCCTTTCGGCCTCCCCCATCGACGGGCTGCCTATTCAACAGGCAACGTGGTGGGAAGCCACGCCAATCCTCGCTTCGCCTCTGCGCCTCCACCCACAACTCACAGAGTTGTCCACAGAAAAATCTAACAAGTCATCAAACCGTCAAACAGATGTCGTCGCAACGTAACCTTTGAACTGCTCGCGCAGCTTGGTCTTCAGCAGCTTGCCGGTGGCTGTATGCGGCAGCGTGTCGACGAAGACCACGTCTTCCGGTAGCCACCACTTCACGACGCGCTGTGCAAGGAAAGTGAGCAGTTCCTCGCGCGTGACTTCGACACCCGCACGCTTCACCACGATGAGCAGCGGACGCTCCTGCCACTTCGGATGCGCGATGCCGATCACCGCCGCTTCGGCCACTGCCGGGTGCATGCTCGCGGCGTTCTCCAGGTCGATGGAAGAAATCCATTCGCCGCCCGATTTGATGACGTCCTTCGCGCGGTCGACCAGTTGCACGTAGCCGTCTTCGTCGATATTGGCGACGTCGCCTGTCGGGAAGAAGCCCTCGGCGTCGAGCACCGGGCCGCCCTCGCTCTTGAAGTAGCCGCTCGCAATCCACGGGCCGCGCACGTGCAGATGGCCGAAGGCCTTGCCGTCGTGCGGCAGGCGCTGGCCGTCCTCGCCGACGATCTTCAGCTCCACGCCCCACACGCCGCGGCCCTGGCGCATCTTCACGCGCATCTGCTCTTCCTTCGGCATCGACAGGTGCTTGGGCAGCAGGTTGCCGATCACGCCGATGGGGCTGGTTTCGGTCATGCCCCAGCCCTGCACGAAGTCGGCGCCGAAGTCGCGCTCGAAGCGTTCGATCATGCTGCGCGGCGTGGCCGCACCACCCACGCCGATGCGCTTCAGGCCAATGGCGCGCGTGTCGATTTCGGGGTGCGCGTCGAAGTACTGGAACAGCATGAGCCAGATGGTCGGCACGGCCTGCGAGAAGCCGACCTTCTCGTCGCGCATCAGCTCGTACAGGCTCTGGCCGTCCATGTGCGGGCCGGGCATGACGAGCTTCATGCCGGTCATCGCGGCCGCATACGGCATGCCCCATGCGTTGGCGTGGAACATGGGCACCGCGAGCAGCAGCGTCATCTGCGAGTTGACGCCGAAGGTGTCGGGCGCGCATTCCATCAGCGAGTGCAGCACCGTGGAGCGATGCGAATACAGCACGCCCTTCGGATTACCGGTGGTGCCCGATGTGTAGCAAAGCGACGAGGCGGTGCGTTCGTCGAACTCGGGCCAGGCGTAGGTCTCGCTCTGCGCGCCGATGAGCTCGTCGTAGCACAGCAGGTTGGGCACGTCGATGGTGGGCATGTGGGCACGGTCGGTCATCGCGATGAAGGCGCGCACCGACTTCAGGCCGGGGGCGAGCTTCTCGACCAGCGGAGCGAAGTTGGCATCGAAGAACAGCACCTCGTCTTCGGCGTGGTTGACGATGTAGTCGATCTGCTCCGGAAATAGCCGCGGGTTCACCGTGTGCAGCACCGCACCCGAACCCGACACGCCGAAGTACAGCGCCAGGTGGCGGTACGTGTTCCACGCGAGCGTGCCCACGCGGTCGCCGGGTTCGATGCCCAGCGTCTTCAGCGCGTTGGCCACCTGCTTGGCGCGGCGCTGTATCTCCGCGTAGTTGGTGCGATGCACCGGCCCCTCCACCGTGCGACCCACGACTTCGGCATGCGGGTGGAAGGTGGCCGCGTGGTCGATGAGCGACGAGATCAGCAGCGGGCGGTCTTGCATCAATCCGAACATGTTTTGTCTCCTGTACGCTGGGGCGATGCTAGGCAGCCGCCACTCGGCGCCGCATCGTCGGAACGGACGATTGAGGTCGTTCGAGGGTTGCCCCTAGCATGGCCCTTCAAGAGGACTTTTGCATGAACGTTCAGGACGCCATCGCCACCCGCCGCTCGGTGCGCGACTTTCTCGACACGCCGGTGCCCGGCGATGTCATCCGCCGCGTCGTCGAGCAGGCGCTGCGCGCGCCTTCGGGCGGAAACCTGCAGCCGTGGCACCTGCATGTGGTGGGTGGAGAAAAACTCGCCGAGCTCAAGGCGATCATGCGCACGCGCGTGCAGGAGGCGCCCACCGGCGAAGGCAGCGAGTACGACATCTACCCGCGCGAGCTTGTCGCGCCATACCGCGACCGCCGCTTCGCCGTGGGCGAGGCGATGTATGCGCGCCTGGGCATTCCCCGCGAAGACAAGGCCGCGCGCCGCGAATGGTTTGCGCGCAACTACCAGTTCTTCGGCGCGCCGCTCGCGCTGTTCTGCAGCGTCGACCGCCGCATGGGCCCGCCACAGTGGTCCGACCTGGGGATGATGCTGCAGAACGTGATGCTGCTGCTGCGCGGAGAAGGGCTCGACAGCTGCCCGCAGGAGTGCTGGGCGATCTACCCGCAGACCATCGGCCAGTTCATCGCCCTGCCGCCCGAGCGCATGCTGTTCACGGGCATGTCCATCGGCTATGCCGACCGCAGCCGACCGCTCGATGCGCTGGTGACCGAGCGCGCGCCGCTGGCCGACGTGGCCGAGTTCGTCGGCATCTGAATCCACCGGAGGGAACGGATCGTGCTTGATGATGCGGCATGCTCATCGCACAGATCTCCGACCCCCACGTCCGCCCCGCCGGCCAGCTCTACCAGGGCGTGGCCGATTCGAACCGAATGTTCGAGGAAGCCATCGACCACCTGCACGCGCTCGACCGCAAGCCCGACCTGGTGCTGCTGACCGGTGACCTTGTCGACGACGGCCGGCCCGAGGAATACGCACAGGTGCGGCACCTGCTCGCGAAGCTGACGATTCCGTACCTCGTGATTCCCGGCAACCACGACCACCGCGAGAACTTTCGTGCGGCCTTCGCGGACCACGCGTACCTGCCGGCCGAAGGCGCGCTGCACTACTGCATCGACGACCACGCGGTGCGTATCGTGGCGCTGGACTCGTGCATTCCCGGCCTTCACCATGGCGGCATCGATGCGCAAGGATTGGAGTGGCTGCGGCGCACGCTCGAAGCCGACCGCATCAAGCCGACGCTGCTGATGCTGCATCACCCGCCCTTCGTGAGCGGCATTCCCTACATGGATACGTACCGCTACATGGACACGGCGCCGCTCGAGGCCATCGTGCGCGGCGCCCCCAACATCGAGCTGGTGCTGTGCGGCCACGTGCACCGCACCATGCTGCGGCGCTGGGCGGGCACGGTCGTGTGTTCATGCCCGAGCAGCACGACCGAGATCGCGCTGCAGCTGGCCGCCGATGCGGCGCCGGCCTCCTACATGGGCCGGCCCGGCTGCATGCTGCATCTGTGGGACGAGGTGCACGGCATGGTGAGCCATGTGAGCCACATCGGGAAGATGCAAGGGCCTTATCCGTTTGCGTGAGGCTGAAGCTCAGCATCTCTTCAGGCAGAGCGGACAGAATCCGGCAAATCGACAAGGAGACGTGATGCAAAAGCAGCCCTACTGGTTTCCCGCCAAGCGCTACGGCTGGGGCTGGGGCCTGCCCAACTGCTGGCAAGGCTGGGCGGTGATGGCCGTGTACGGCCTGCTGGTGGTGACGGCTGTGTTGTCCATCCGCCCCGAACGGGAACCCCTGCTGTTTTTCGCGGCCCTCATGGGGCTGACCATCGCGCTCGTCGCCGTCTGCTGGATCAAGGGCGAGCCACCGCGCTGGCGCTGGGGCGAAAAGTAGTCGACGGCCATCCAGTCATGCCACAGGAACGCACCCTCCTCTACACCGGACACGAGTTCACGGTCGAGCACGTGCGCTCCCACGCGCAGCAAGGGCCTGACTGGAGCATCCCCTACACGCTGGAATCGCGGCGCATCATCTTCCCGGTGGGCCGCACGGTGCTAGATGTGCGCACGGGCAACGGCACCTGGCTGGTCGACGGGCTCACCGCCATGCAGTTCTGCGACGCCATGGTCTATCAACTGCGGCCGGTGGTGCATGCAGCCCGACACAGCATGGTCGTCAGTCGGCATCGGCCGTCTCGCGCAGATGCGGCGCCGGTGTTCTGCCTGCTTTCACCACGGTCGCTGTACCGGGTTCACGCGGCGCAGCGGCAACTGCGTGCGGGCGATGCCGGTGCCGATGCCATCGCTTCACTGGTCGATGAACTCGGCATGTCGCGCCGGCAACTGCCGCTGACGGGTGCGGTCATTCGCGCGAAGCGGCTGCTCGCGGAAACCGCCGACCGGGAGGCGAAGCTCCCGATGCGCGAAGTGGCCGACGCAGTCTCGCGCTCGCCATTCCATCTGGCACGCAGCTTCCGGCAGCAGACTGGCCTGAGCCTTCATCAGTACCGCCAGCATCTGCGGCTCGCAGTAGCCATGGAGCGGCTCGTCGATGGCGACAGCGACCTCGCGGGCATCGCGCACGACCTCGGCTATTGCAGCCAGAGCCACCTGGGCGCGGTGTTCCGCCGCGAAGTGGGCGTGACGCTGGGCGAAGCCCGCCGCGTGCTCGCCGGCAGCGCACGAATTTGATAGCCGCCGCGCGGCGCGATCGCGAGACTCGCCGCGATGATGGATCGCAATCTTTCCGCCGGCCTGCTCGCCGCGCTGGCCGCAGCCTTCATCGGCAGCGCCTGGCAACTCGTTTCGCGCCACGGCGTGACCACCACGCTCGGGCCGATGGAACTGGCGCTGATGCGCTACGGCATCCCCGCACTGCTGCTCGCGCCGCTGTGGTTCGGCAGCAAGCGCATCGCGCCGAAGGCTTCGCGGCTGGTGCTCGCGCTGCTAGTCATCGGCGGCGGCCTGCCCTTCGGACTGCTGGTGCTGGCCGGCGCGCAATGGGCGCCCGCGAGCCACATGGGCATCTTCATGGCAGGCAGCCTGCCGCTCTTCACAGCCATTGGCGCGTGGCTTCACAAGGGGCAGAAGGTCGAGGGCCTCAGGCTTGTTGGGCTGGCCTGCATTGCCATCGGCATGGCGCTGTTCGCTGCGGGGAGCTTTCGCGGCGGCTCGCTCGACTGGCGCGGTGATCTGCTCTTCCTTGCGGCGGCCATGTTGTGGGCCGTGCACTCGCTCGCGTTCGCGCACTGCGGGCTCACGCCGTGGCAAGGCGCGGCGTTCGTGAACGGGTGGTCGGCGCTGACGCTTTTGCCTGTGCTGCTGATCGTCGGTGCACCGCAGCTGCTCAGCGCGCCATGGCCCGATATCGCGCTGCAAGCCACGACGCAAGGCGTGGTCGCGGGAGTGCTTGGGCTGGTGGTCTACATGGTGGCCGTCGCGCGGCTCGGCGCGCCGCGCGCGTCGCTGTCGGCGGCGCTGGTGCCGGTGCTGACCACACTGGGCGCGGCGGTCTGGATGAACGAACCGATCACCGGCGCGGTGCTTCTGGCCCTGGCGCTGGTGGTGCCGGGGATCGTGCTGGCGAGCGGTGCGGTCCGGCGGTGACAACGACCCTCAGGCAGCCGCAATCACCTGATCCCGCCCCATCGCCTTCGCGCGATACAGCGCCGCATCGGCCAGCGCCAGCACATCGTCGACGCCAGTGCTGCCTGTACCGCTCTCGCTGGCCGCCACGCCGATGCTCACCGCCATCGAGCCGACGGCGGCCATCGGCGAATCGGCCGGGAACGGTTCGTCGATGTTCTGCTTGAGGCGCGCGGCGATCTCCATCGCCTCGGTCTTGCCCACATCGGGCAGCAGCACCACGAATTCTTCGCCGCCGTAGCGCCCGAGCAGGCCCTTGTCGCCGATGGCGCGCTGCATGCGGCCGACCGCCTCGCGCAGCACCGCGTCGCCCATCTGGTGGCCGAAGCGGTCGTTGATGTCCTTGAAGTGGTCAAGGTCCACCATCAGCAGCGCCATGCGCCGGCGGCCCGAGGTAAACACGGCGCCGCATGCATCCAGCACCGCACGACGGTTGAGCGCACCGGTGAGCGGGTCGCGCGTGGCCAGGTATTCGAACTCGGTGTGCACCCGGTCGGTGGCCATGAGGATGACGGCGATGGACAGCAGCAGCACGGTGAACGAGTACATGCTGATGTAGAGCGCCTGGATCCATGTGCCGTCCATCAGGCTGCTGCCAGCCAGCCCCGCCACTACCGACACGAAGCGCAGGCCGGCCACCAGCGCCTGCGCCAGCAGCAGCCCGATCATCAGCCGCTTGCCGAACACCCCGCCCTCGTGGCGCATGTACAGCTGGGCGTGGAAGAAAAACAGCGCCGACACCGCCAGGGTAATGAGCAGCAGGCGGGTCTCGAAGTCGGGCTTCACGCTGCTGAACCAGAACATGGCCAGCGCCAGGCAGCCGTTCAGCACCGTCCAGCCCCGGGTGTCGCGCCGCCCGAGCAGGAATTTCTGGCTGCCCGCGTAGTACAGGATGCAGGCCTGGTACAGCACGAAGTTGGCGACGACGATCGTGAGGAAGTCCGGAAAGAAGCCGCGCGCCGCAAACAGCATGGTGCTCACGAACGCCATGAGCGGCGCCCGGGACCACTCGTCCAGCCCCTGGATGGTGGCCGGGTAGCTGCGCCGCATGAAGAACATCACGAGCGCCATCACCACGCCCATGAGCCCCGCAAGAATGATGACGGAGCGGGGGTCGAGGATGGCTGGCAGGGCGCCCATGGGGCCCGATTATGTTGGCATCGCCGATCCGGGCGCCCCGCAGCGCGGGCGCGCCGCGCTCAGAGCCGCTCGACGATGGTCACGTTGGCCATGCCGCCGCCTTCGCACATGGTCTGCAGGCCGTAGCGCTTGCCGCGCTGGCCGAGCGCGTGGACCAGCGTGGTCATCAGCTTGGTGCCCGAGGCGCCAAGCGGATGACCCAGCGCGATCGCGCCGCCGTTCACGTTCAGCCGGGCCGGGTCGGCGCCCAGTGCCTGCAGCCAGGCCAGCGGCACCGGTGCGAAGGCCTCGTTGACTTCGTACAGGTCGATGTCCTCGATCTTCATGCCCGCCTTCTTCAGCGCGCGCTGCGTGGCGGGCAGCGGTGCCTCCAGCATGATCACCGGGTCGTGGCCCATCACGCTCATGTGGTGGATGCGCGCGAGCGGCTTCACGCCCAGCGTCTTCAGGCCGCGCTCGTTCACCACCAGCAGGCCGCTCGCGCCGTCGCAGATCTGGCTGGCGGTGGCGGCGGTGCAGCGCCCACCTTCGGCAATGAGCTTGACGGCCGCGATGCTCTCCAGCGTGGCGTCGTAGCGGATGCCCTCGTCGGTGGTGTGCAGCTCGCCGGGCTCGGTGCCGTCGGCCATGCGCACCGCAATCGGCACGATCTCGCGCTCGAAGAGGCCGGCCTGGGTGGCGGCAATGGCGCGCTTGTGGCTTTCGAATGCGTAGCGGTCGAGCTCGTCCTTCTCGATGCCGTAGTTCCTGGCGATCATCTCGGCGCCGGTGAACTGGCTGAACTGGATGTCGGGATAGCGTTGTGCCATGAGCGGGCTCACGTAGAAGCCCAGGCCATTCTTCAGCGGCAGCGTACTGGGCATGCCCATCGGCACGCGCGTCATGCTTTCCACACCGGCGGCGATGACGATGTCCATGCTGCCCGACATCACGGCCTGCGCCGCGAAGTGCAGCGCCTGCTGCGACGAGCCGCACTGGCGGTCGACCGAAGTGGCCGGCACCGATTCGGGCAGCTTCGACGCCAGCACCGCGTTGCGCGCGATGTTGGAAGACTGCTCGCCGGCCTGGTCGACGCAGCCCATGATGACGTCCTCGACCAGCGCGGGGTCGGCGTCAGTGCGCTCCACCAGGGCGTTGAGCACCTGCGCGGCGAGGTCGGCCGGGTGCCAGCCGGCAAGGCGGCCGTTGCGGCGGCCTCCGGCGGTGCGTGCGGCGGCGACGATGAATGCTTCGGGCATGGGGAATTCTCCGGCTGGGTCTGGGGTTTGGAGAATTGTTGGCGCCGTGCCGCGGCGCAGCGTCGTCGGAACGGACGATTTTGGACTCCCGCTTTGCGTCCCCTACTTCGCGGAGAGTGACGCCGAGGTCGGAATCCAGACCTCGACGGTGCGGTTGCTCGGCTTGAGTCGGGGGGACAGCGGCTCCACAGACCAATTGGCATCGCGGCGCAGCGCGTAGGCGCAACCGATCGATGCCTTGTCGTGATAGCGCACCGTGGGTTGGCTCACCTGCCTCGGCGGCGGGAGGTTGTTCTTGCGCGCCGACTCCGTGACGTTCTCGATCGGAGGCACGCTGGCGCCCATGCCCTGCCAACCCTCACGATAGGTGCGTGCGGCGTCTCTCTGGCTGCCGTCGTAAATCTGGATGTAGACCTGCACGCCCTTGCAGATTTCACTCTTCGGGCCCTCGCTGCCAGACGTCGCCGCAGGTGCCGAGGTGGCTCGCGCCGTCACGGCAGCAGCCGGTGCAAGCGGCGCGGCGGGAGGTGGCGCGGCGGAAGGCGGCGATGCGGCAGGTACAGCCGGGGCGGGCGCGGAAGCCGCCGGCGCGGGCGGCGGCGCCGGAACCGGCGCATTCACGGGAGGAGCACCCACCGCCGGCGGAGCCCCGGCTGGCTTCGTCTCTACCGTGGGACATGCGCGACGCTCACCAAGACCGTCCGATTTCGACGCTCCTGCATCCTTCCCGGACGGCGAAGCGCTCTGATCGCCAGCCTCTCCGTAATCCGTCAGATAGTGATTACGGGCCACAAGCAATTCGGCACGGAAAGAACTGCAAAGGTGCATGCCATCGAGCGGCGCCGCGGCCGAATAGTCATAGCCCCAATAGCGCGGCAGCGGCTCCTTGGCGACCTTGTCCGGCCCCTGTTTGAGGCAGGCGGCAAGCCCGCTCTGCGCCTCCGGATGCTCCGCCTCCACAAGCCCCTTGCAAGCGCGAGAAAAGACATAAGGCACCACCTTGCTGCACTCGGCGAGGGTGTCTGCGTAGATGCGCTTGGCCAGCTCGGAGCGCTTGAACCAGTCCACCTCGCCGGCCGGGCACAGCGTGTCCGCGGTCTTGAGAAGTTCGCTGGCCAGCGCCTCGAGCTGGGGAGCGACCTGCATGGGCCTGGCATTCGCAGGAAGAGCCACGGGCAGCTTGCTCCAGAGATCGCTCAGTTCATCGAGCGCCTTGCGCTCCCTGTCCACGCGGCTGGCACTCCCCACCTTCACGCTGTCGATCGCCTGCCACGCGGACACACCCAGCGTCGCCGCCGCGCCCAGCCCGATCGACGCGCCCACCGCCGTGGCGCCCACGCTGCCGATGATGCGTCCGCGCGCCGTTTTTTCGTCGCCGTTCAGCGCAGCGCCCGACAGGGCCACCGAGCAGTCGTCCGGCACGAAATGCGCCGGTTCGTTCTTGACGCAGTCCGCGCGCAGAGCTTCGATGAATGCCGGGCTCAGGTCTTGCGCCAGGACCTGCCCGAGCCGGAAGTAGCTCTCCCATTGCGCTTCCGAGAAGAACTGGTCGGCGGTCGTTTCCTGGGGAAAGGTTGGCGCTGCCCGCTTGAAGTTCTGAAGATCGATGGGCAGGCCCTTGCACATGTTCGGCTTGACGATCAGCAGGATTCCGCGCTCCCGCGTCAGCTTCGGCCCGACCTCCACAACTCCGTCCCTGTCGGCGTAGTTGATCCGGGCCACCGCCAGGCAGGCATTGCTCGCGTTCGAGGCCAGCTCCTGCAGCGAGCCGAATGCGTGCAGCGCACCGTAGAAGCCCGAGGGCTCCGACGCCAGCCCTCGCGGAACCTCGCCCGGCAGTGCCCGCCGGGGCCGCAGGAACTCGATGTCGGCCTGCAAGTCGATGCGCGCCTTGCGCACCAGGTTTTCGACATCGCCGAAGGTGTAGTCGGGGTCGGCTCCGCAATCCACCACGACGATGACTTCCGCGCGCTCCGAGAGCAACGCGTAGGCGCCGGTGTTCTCGAAATGCCCGCCATCGGTCATGAACCAGTCGCGGCCTTCCTTGCCCTCGAAAATCGCCAGCGTCTCGCGCATCAGGCCCCACGACTTGGTCAGGAAATCCGACCAATGCTTCTTGTCTTTCTCCGGCTGGCGCCACCAGTAGCCCAGCCGCACGCCCGCGAACACGAGCAGCGCAGCCACGCCGCCGCGCGTGAGCTTGCCCAGGCCCGGTGCCACGGCGGCACCCGACACGGCCATCCAGCTGCCGAGCGTCATCGGCGTGTCGCTGCCTTTCAGCTCCTTCCACTCTTCCTGCCCCACTCGCATGAGGCCGCCCGATGCCACGGTCAACGACAGGCCGCGGCGGTCCTGGTTGAAGAGCTGCCCCCTCGGGTCCTTGGTCTGGTTGAGGCACACATTGAGCAGGTGGACCGGTCCTCCTGAGGCCTGCGGCTTGTAGTGCGCAAGATCGGCGTCATCGTCCGCAACGATGGTGTTGACCGAGGCGGTGTCCAGGTTTGGCGGGAACACGGCCGGCACAGAGTCCAACGCCCCCAGAACCCCGTACGCGCCCTGCGCCGAAGGCTGGCCGAAACGCTGCGCGTTGGCCGCACCCAGATAGCTGCGGATCAGCCGTGCCCGATAGAAGGCATGCAGCGACGAGAGGTTCAGGAACGCCGGCGTCTTGCCCGTGCACCAGAGATAGCTCACCACTGGCACCAGCAGCAGCCCCCAGATGCGCCATGCATCGGAAAAAGCCAGGTCCTGGCGCGGCACGAACAGCCCGCCGAGCACGGCCTTGTACACCAGCGACACCCACCACGCGAACAGCAGGAAGGCCAGCAAATAGCCCAGCAGATGCGCAATGGCCATGAGGGCCTTCGACGTCGACCGCCCCGGCACCAGGTTCGACGCCAGCGGCAGCACCACACGCAACACTGCCGCTGCCATCGCGAGATAAATGCCCGCGCTCGCCAGCCCGATCTGCTGGAACGCCACGTGCCATGCGAGCCGATCGGCCAGCCCGACCGCCAGCACGACGATCAGCACGCGAAAACTGAAGGCGAGCTTGTTCGTCAGGAGGTTCCGCGCCTTGTCGGGCTGCGGCTGGTGGGTGCCGCGGTCCTCGGACTCCGTCAACACGCCATCCGCCAGACGCACGGCAAAGAACCAGACGGCGATCAGCACGCCGAAACCGCTCCAGAGAAAGTTCCTGAGATCGTCGCCGGTCTCGCTGCGGATATCTCCGAATGTCAGGCCCAGCCCAAGCAGCAGGGCACTCGCGACAAGCACGCCCAGGCAGATCCTCCAGACGCCGCCTTGCTGGCGCGTGGCCGCCACCCACGGCACGGCCCAATATGCCGACGCATGGACCAGCACGAACACCCCGACCACCGGCAGCGCCAGCCAGACCACCGGCGTCCACGACGGCAGCCACTCGGCCAGCCACTGGAAGTAGCCCGCGATGCCGGGCAGGTACCCCACTTCCGCCATGCCCCACCAGACCACCAGATTCAGCGCTGCAAGCGCGAGCCCCGCCAGCACGGACACCAGGCCCAGCTCCACGTGCACGCCGAGCAGGTTGCGCAGGTACAGCGCCACCGCGAAGGTGCGGTCGAGCGGCCCGCGCGGAATCAGGTAGCGACCGTTGGCGCGCAGCCACCAGATGAACCAGCTCGACCCTGCCTTGCCGACTTCGTCCTGGATGCGATCGAGATCCGCGCGATTGCGCGCCCGGCTGAAGAGCCGCCCGAGCATGGAGGCGGCATAGCCGCCGCCCGACACCGAAGACATCAGGTCGAAGCGCAGCAACGCCCCTCGCCGCGCGAGCGCGCTGAAGACGCCGAGGCAGAAGGTTGCGCTGCGGATGCCACCACCCGAAAGCGCAAGCCCCCACTTTTGGGTCGAACCTGTCAAGGCAGGATCTCCCAGTGCGGCACGGCGCCTGGCCACCTCTTCGTCGATAGCGCTCATCGAATTCCCCTCCAGTGGCACCTGGTGCGGCCGATGCGTCGGCCGGCCATGCTGCCTCTGGCTGCGAATTCAATCGGAAGGTGCGCACCTGCACATCCCCCATAAGAGGTATGTCCGAGCGCGAGAGTGCGGAGGGTCGAACCGCTCAGCGCGGCGCCATGCGGATGGCGCCGTCGAGCCTCACGCTTTCGCCGTTGAAATACCCGTTGGTGATCATCAGCTCCGCCAGCGTCGCGTATTCCGCCGGGTTGCCCAGCCGCTTGGGGAATGGCACCGACGCCGCCAGCGCGGCCTTCACGTTGTCGGGCGCGCCCTGCAGCAGCGGCGTGTCGAAGATGCCCGGCAGGATGGTGTTCACGCGGATGCCCTCGCTCATGAGGTCGCGCGCAATCGGCAGCGTCATGCCGACGATGCCGGCCTTCGACGCGGTGTAGGCGGCCTGGCCCATCTGGCCGTCCTGCGCCGCCACCGAGGCGGTGTTGACGATGGCGCCGCGCTCGCCGTCCTGCAGCATGTCGAGCGTGAGCATGCCGGCCGCCGACTTGGCGATGCAGCGGAAAGTGCCGACCAGGTTGATCTGGATGATGCGGTCGAAATTCGCGAGCGGAAAGTGCTTGATCTCGCCCGTGGCCTTGTCGCGGCTTGCGGTCTTCACCGCGTTGCCGGTGCCGGCGCAGTTGACGAGCACGCGCTCCTGGCCGTGCGCCGCGCGTGCCTTGGCGAAGGCCGCGTCGACCTGCTCTTCGGAGGTGACGTCGACCTTGCAGAAGACCCCGCCCAGTTCTTTGGCCAAGGCTTCGCCCTGCTCGGCGTTGAGATCGAACAGCGCGACTTTCACGCCGTGGCTGGCAAGGCGGCGCGCGGTGGCGGCGCCGAGCCCCGAGGCGCCGCCGGTGACGACGGCTGCAATGCTGGAATCGAGTTGCATCTGCTGGTGTCCTTGAGGTGTCTTGACGGGTTTGTCCACAGCCAGTTTAGGAAGCAGAATCAGCCGCACACATCGTCGGAAACGACGGGATTTCAGCAGCACCGCATGCAGTCCCCCACACCCCGGATTCTCGAAACCAAGCTCAACCCCCCGGCCTTCGTCGCCACGCAGGTGCTGCGCACCGCTATCAGCGAGGAGATCGCCTCGGCAGCCGTGAAGCTGGTGCTCGTGCGGGCGCCGGCCGGCTTCGGCAAGACGACAGCCATGGCGCAGATTCGCGAGCGCATGGAGGCGCAGGGCATTGCCACCGCGTGGCTCACGCTGGACCGTGCCGACAACGACGTATCGCGTTTTCTCGCCTGCCTGGCCGAGGCCGTGCAGCGCCTGGGTGTGGAAGAGCCGCTCGCCAATGCGCCCTTCGATGCTGTGGCCGCGCTGGCCGCGCACGACTCGCCTTTCACGCTGTTTCTCGACGATTTCGAAAGAGTGCAGGAGCCGGCCGTGCTGGGGCTGGTGCGCGAAATCATCGAGCACCTGCCGCGACGCGGGCAGATCGTGATCGGCTCGCGCAGCCTGCCCGACCTGGGCCTGGGGCGCCTGCGCGCGCGCGGCCAGCTGATGGAGATCGACACCGACCGCCTGCGCTTCAGCCTCGAAGAAACCAGCGCCTTCTTCAGCCTGCGCCAAGTGCAGGCAACCCAGGCGTTGCCGGCCGACATGCTGTCGCAGCTGCACCGCAAGACCGAAGGCTGGGTGGCCGCGATCTGGCTCGCGTCGATGGCGCTGGAGCGGCATGGCACCACGAGCGGTTTTGTCGAACGCTTTTCAGGCTCAGACCGCGCCGTGGCCGACTACCTGGCCGAAGACGTGCTCGCGCACCAGCCGCAGGAGATACGCGACTTTCTGCTGCGCACCAGCATCCTGCGGCAGCTCGACGCGTCGGTGTGCCAGGCGCTGTGCCCGCGCGTGGACTGCGCGGCCATCCTCGAACGGCTGGCCGCGTCGAACCTGTTCGTCACGCCCGTGAGCGGCGACGGCGATGCATGGCGCTATCACAGCCTGTTTGCCGACTTCCTGCGCGCGCAACTGGCGCGCGAGCAACCCGGCGAGCTGGAGCGCCTGCACCTGGCGGCGGCGGGCTGGTACGAAGCGCATGACCGCCCCGTGCCTGCCATCGACCATGCCATCGAAGGCGGCGACCACCCGTATGCGCTGACCCTGCTCGACAGCTACGCGACGCAGTTCCTCGAACAGGGCCGCATGCGCATGCTGGCGCGCTGGTTCTCGGCCATACCCGAGCATCAGCTGCGCGAACACCCGTTCCTGCAGCCCATCTCGCTCTGGGCCACCTGCTTCACCCATGGCCCATGGGATGCGATGCGGCAGCTCGAGCAATCGGGCTGCCTCGACAGCCCCATTGCCGAAGTGCGCGCCAGCGCCCACACGCTGGTGCCCCTGCTGCTGGCCATGCAGGACCGGCACGACGAGGCCTACGAAGCCGGCCGCCCGAGCCTGGCGCGCCTGCCCACCGGCCTGGCCTTTGCCGACAGCGTGCTGCTCAACGCCATGTCCCACATCCTGGCCGTGCGCGGCGACCAGCAGGAAGCGCGGCGCCTGCTCGACGTGGCTCGGCGCGAGCAGGGCAACAGCACCTTCAACCGCATGTACACCGAGTCGCTGGCGGGCCTGTTCGACCTGCACGAAGGCCGGCTGCGGCAGGCCACCGCGCGGCTGCGCATGGCGGTCGATTCGACGCATGCGGTGTCCTACAACCACAGCCACGGCAATGCATGGGCCGGCGTGCTGTACGCAGGCGCCGTGTACGAAACCAACCAGCTCGTGCAGGCCGAGCACCTGCTGAACGTGTACCTGCCGCTGGCGCGCGACGTGGGCCTGCCCGACCACATGATCCTGAGCCATGTGATGCGCTCGCGCCTCGCCTTCCATGCGGGCGACATCGACGCGGCCTTCCAGGCCCTGACCGAGCTCGAATACCTGGGCCACCACCGGCAGTTGCCGCGCGTGGTGGCGGGCGCCAAGCTGGAGCGCTCGCGCATGCTGCTGCTGCAGGGCAACGGGCCCGCCTCGCACGACGAGCTGCTGCGCGCCGACGACCCCGCGCTGTGGGAACGCGAGCAGCGGCAGCGCCTGCCCGCGCACGACCTCGACTACCTCGCGCTGGCGAAGGCACGCTGGGAGATCACCTTCGGCGATGCGCGCGCGGCGCTGGGCGTGCTCGACGCGGAGCTGCACGCCGCGCTGGCCTCGGCCCGCAACCGGCGCGTGCTCAAGCTCAAGGTGCTGCGCGCGCTGGCGCTGCAGCGTGTCGGCGACGTGACCGCCGCCGTCGATGAATTCGGCGAAGTGCTGCAGACGGCAAGCCAGGAAGGGTTCATGCGGCTGATCCTCGACGAAGGGCCGGCCGTGGGAATGCTGGTGCATCGGTATGCGGCGGCGCAGCATGAAGGCGCGCGCAGCAGCAGCACCAACGACCCGATCCTGGCGGACCATCTGCAGCGGCTGCTGCAAGCCGTGGGACCGGCGGTAGCAGGCGAAGCGGAGGCGCCGACCGGCGACAACGCCATGAAGGAGCCGCTGACGCGCAAGGAAATCCGCGTGCTGCAGTTGCTGGCCGAGGGCTACTCGAACAACGCGATGGCGGAGAAGCTGTTCGTGTCGGACAGCACGGTGCGCACGCACCTGCGCAACATCAACATGAAGCTGGACGCGAAGAGCCGGACGCAGGCGGTGGCGATCGCGCGCAGGCTCGGGGTGATCAGGTAGCGGCCTGCCCGGCTCTCGATGTAGAACTTTGTTCTTCAGGCGTGACTTCGGCAGTCACGATTACTACGGATTCCGGTGATACCCCGGCCGCCTCGCAATCCCTAGCATCCCTCTCAGGAACCGCGCCTTCCGAACGCTGCGGTACCGCAAGCAACAGAGAGCGACGCAAGCCGAAGCCACCATGCCCAAAGGTATTCCCAACCCCGCCGCCATGTATGGCATCTACCCTCGTGCCTGGGGCTTCGAGGTGTCGATCGTGCGCAATGGCACGCGCTACTACAAGCAGTTCGGCCGCGCCAGCTACGGCGGCGAGGAGCAGGCGCTGCTGCAGGCACAGAACTGGCGCGACGGCGTGGTGCGCAGCGTGCCGCCGGTGCCGCGGCGCACCCGGGCCGAGAAGCTGCGGATCAACAACACCACCGGCGTGTCCGGCGTCTTCTGCCAGGTCGCCTCGGGCGGCAGGGTGCGCGCCTGGGTTGCCAAGACCTACATCGGGCAGGACGAGATCCTGCGCACCGACTTTCCCGTGAACCTGGTGGGCGAGGCCGCTCAGGCGCTGGCCATCGAGGAGCGCGAGCGACAGCTGGAGCGCATGGCGGGGCTGGCAAAGCTGCATCCGGCCGAGGAAACGATCCGCAAGAGCCCGCCGGCCAGCCACTCCGAACTGCTGGCGCCCAAGCGCTCGAAGTCCGAGATCAGGCGCAGCACCAATTCCAGCGGCGTGAGCGGCGTGCATTTCAAGGCGCCCAACCCGGGCCACCCGGGCTACTGGCTCGCCATTACCTACACCGCGGGCAAGGGCAGCGTGAGCAAGGCCTTCTCCATCAAGGAGCACGGGCCCGAGAAGGCCAAGCTGCTGGCCATCGAGGAGCGCGAGCGCCAGCTCGAGCAGAAGCTGATGCCGAAAACCTCCACCGCCGACTTGCTCGTCATTCCCTTCCGGCAGGAGACCCGGCAGACCGCCCAGGCCGCCGCCGAGGCGAGGCCGCAGCAGTGAGAGTGCAGCCCCTCGGGACCGGCCTCGTTCGCGCGAGGGCCGGTGAAAATGCACGCCCTATCCCCGGTGCTGTTCCCGGCGCTATCCCCCGCTTTGTCCCGGGCATGACCGCTTCCGCGGAATCGTCATGGCGCTTCGGCCAAAATAGCTGCGAAATGCGCGCGCCGATGAGCGACGAGCAGATCGGGGAGCCCATCAGACTCAGTAAAACTGAGCGCAAAAGTAGCAGCATCACGTCGAGAATGCCCAAAGGTATCCCCAACCCGGCAGCCATGTACGGCATCTACTCCAGGTCCTGGGGTTTCGAAGTTTCCATCGTTCGCAACGGCGTTCGCCATCACAGGCTGTTCGGCAAGGCCAGCTATGGCGGCGCGGAACAGGCCCTGCTCCACGCGCAGGACTGGCGCGACTTCATCGTGCGCAGCGTGCCGCCGCAGGCGCGCCGCGAGCGGGCCGAAAAACACCGCACCAACAACAGCACCGGCGTGACGGGCGTGTTCCACCATCTCGCGCCGGGCGGCCGTGTGCGGGCGTGGATGGCCAAGACCTACATCGCGCCCGACGAAATTCTTCGCACCGACTTCTCCGTCGCGGACCTGGGCGACGACGCGCAGGCGCTGGCGATCCAGGAGCGCGCGCAGCAGCTCAAGCGCATGACGGGCCTGGCGCGCATACACCCGGCCGAGGAGGCGATCCGCATGGGGCTGTCGGCCCATCCGCCCGGGCCGCGCACGGCAAAGCGCTCCAAATCCGAGATCACCCGGCGCAACAACACCAGCGGCGTGAGCGGCGTGCACTTCAAGACGCCCAACCCCAGCCATCCCGGCTACTGGCTGGCCATTACCTACAGCACAGGCAAGGGCAGCGTGAGCAAGGCGTTTTCGGTGAAGGTGCACGGCGCCGAAATGGCCAAGAGCCTGGCCATCGCCGAGCGGACAAGTCAGCTCGCCGAGAAGCTGCGCGCCGAAGAAGAAGCTGCGGCCCAGCCAGCCTCGCAGCGCAAGCCGCGCGCACGGGCGGCGGCATCCAGCGCCAAGCGGAACAACGGATGAAGGCTCTGCACGAAACCGGCTTCGCCGAAGCGGCGAAGCCCGAAAGCTGCTGCGTGCGCGGAGCGGCCCACCCATGACGACGCACAAGCAGCTCCACCAGTTGCTGCGCGTGGCCTCGCATCTGCTGGACCAGGCCGCAGCGGATGTGCGGGCCACCGGCCTCGACCCCGTGGACGAGAACATCCAGCGCATCGGCCGCGCGCTGATCGAGGTGATCGAAGTGCAGCGGCAGATCTACGCCGCGCAGCCCGAACTGCAGCCCAAGTCGCTGGCCGCGTCGGCGCGCGAGAACGATGCCAACCGGCTCTTCACCCAGTTCACGCTGGAAGCGCTGGAGCTGGAAGACGCCGGCCACACCGACGCGGCGCGCGAGAAGTACACGCAGTTCATCGGCCTCTCGCCGTCGTACCCCCACCGCGAGATTGCACGGGCGGAGATCCGGCGGCTGTCGTGACTGAACACGCCAGGGCTCACAGCGCCCTGGCGATCACTTCCTTCATGATCTCGTTGGTGCCGCCGTAGATGCGCTGCACCCGGGCGTCGGCATACATGCGCGCCACCATGTACTCGCTCATGAAGCCGTAGCCACCGAAGAGCTGCAGGCACTCGTCGATCACGCGGCCCTGTGCCTCCGAGCCCCAGAGCTTGGCCATCGAGGCGGTGGCGGTGTCGAGCTTGCCGGCCACGAGGTCTTCCACGCAGCGGTCGATGAAGGCGCGGCCCACCTTGATCTGCGTGGCGATCTCGGCCAGCTTGAACCTGGTGTTCTGGAACTCGGCGATCGGCTTGCCGAAGGCCTTGCGGTCGCGCACGTAGTCGAGCGTGGCCTGGTAGGCGCCTTCCATGGTGGCCAGCGCGCTCAGGCCGATGATGGTGCGCTCGTAAGGCAGGTCGCTCATGAGCTGGAAGAAGCCCTGCCCTTCCACGCCGCCCAGCAGAGCATCGGCGCCCACGCGCACGTCGTCGAAGAACAGCTCGGAGGTGTCCTGCGCCTTCATGCCGATCTTGTCGAGCACGCGGCCCACGCGAAAGCCCTGGCAGCCCTCGGTCTCGACGATGAGGATCGACGTGCCCTTCGCGCCCTGCGTCGGATCGGTCTTGGCCACCACCAGCACCACGCCGGCGAGGTAGCCATTGGTGATGAAGGTCTTGGAGCCGTTGATGAGGTAGCCGCCGTCCTTCCCGTCCTTCGTTTTCTCGGCGCGGGTGCGCACGCCCTGCAGGTCGGAGCCCGCGCCGGGCTCGGTCATGGCGATGGCTCCTATCAGTTCGCCGCGCGCCATGCGCGGCAGGTAGTGGAGCTTCTGCGCCTCGGTGCCGTGGTTGAGGAAGTAGTGCGCCACGATGGCGTGCACCGAAGTTGCCATGCCGGTGAGCGCACGGCGCGACATCTCCTCGTAGACCACGGCCTCGTGGCGGAAGTCGCCACCCGCACCGCCGTATTCCTCGGGAATGTCGGCGCACAGAAGGCCGAGGGCGCCGGCCTTGCGCCACACCTCGTGCCCCACGTGGCCGCGCTTGCGGGCCTCCTCGTCGTGCGGGAGCACTTCGGTCTCGACGAAGCGCACCACGTTGTCGCGGTACAGCTCCAGGTCTTCGTCGCTCCAGGAGCGGCGGAAATCGATGGACATGTTGTCTTCCTTGGTTTGTTGTCTTGCTGTCTTCGGGCGCTCAGCCGACGCGGCGCTCCCTGCCGGCCCAGAAGGGTTCGCGCAGCTGGAACTTCTGCAGCTTGCCGGCCGCCGAGAGCGGCAGCGCGTCGCGGAACTCCACGCTGCGCGGACACTTGTAGCTGGCAATGTGGTCGCGGCAATGGGCGATGACGGCCTCTGCCTCCAGCGCCATGCCTTCGCGCCGCACGATCACCGCATGCACGCGCTCGCCCCACTTGTCGTCGGGCACCCCGATCACGGCGGACATCAGCACCTGCGGCATCTGTGCGATGGCGTTCTCGACCTCGGCCGAATACACGTTCTCGCCGCCGCTCACGATCATGTCCTTCATGCGGTCGACCACGTACACGAAGCCCTGCTCGTCCATGTAGCCGCCGTCGCCGGTGTGCATCCAGCCGCCGCGCAGCGCGGCCTCGGTCTGCTCGGGCTTGTTCCAGTAGCCCTTCATGACCATGGGGCCGCGCGCGACGATCTCGCCGACCTGGCCGTGGGGCAGCTCGTTGTCTTCGCCGTCGACGATGCGCACTTCGGCAATGGAAATCGGCGTACCCGCCGAGCGCAGCAGGCGCTCGCGGTCGGGCCCCGGCTGATGGCAGTGCGGCGGCAGCGCGGTGACGACGGGCGACAGCTCGGTCATGCCGTACACCTGTGCGAACGCGGTGCCCGGAAAGGCGCGCATGGCCTGGTCGAGCAGCGCTGCGTCGATGGGCGCCGCGCCGTACGACAGCAGGCGCAGGCTCGACAGGTCGAACTCGGCGAAACGCGGATGCTCGATCACGCGCTTGATCATGGTCGGCACCAGGAACATCTCGGTGATGCGCGCTGACTGCAAGGTCTGCAGCACGGCCAGTTCGTCGAACATCGGCACTACGTGCACCGGCATCTGCCGCAACAGGCTCTGCAACGCCACGCCGCAGCCGGCCACGTGGAACATGGGCGCCGCGACGATGGCGGCCGCGTCGTGCGTGTCGCGCGGCAATGCCGCCACCGTGCCCAGCGCATTGATGCACAGGCTGCCGTGCGTGAGCATCACGCCCTTGGGCTGGCCAGTGGTGCCGCCCGTGTACATGATGGCCGCGAGCTCGTCGCCGCTGTGCGGCGCGTCGTCGATGGGTTCCGCTTGCGCCAGCAGCGCCTCGTAGCCGGCCATGCCATCGGGCACGGCGCCGTCGCCGCAATACACCACGGTGCGCAGCGACTTCGACAGCTGGCGCAGCGCGGGCACCATGGGCGCGAAGAGGTCGTCGACCAGCAGGATGCGGGTGTCGCAGTCGTCGAGCGAGTACGCGACCTCCTTCGGGTTCCAGCGGATGTTGACCGGATTGATGACGCCGCCGCCCCACCAGGTGCCGAAGAAGTATTCGACGAAGCGGTGCGAGTTGAGGCTCATCATGCCGACGCGATCGCCACGCGCCATGCCGAGCTGCTTCAGCACGGCGCCCAGGCGCGCGACGCGGTCGGTGAAGGAGCCGAAGTCCAGGCGCGTGTTGCCGCAGACCACGGCGGTGGCTTTGGCGTTTTCGCGGCGGCCTTTGAGCAGGGGTTGGGTGAGGAACATGAGGGGCTCTTTCAGGCCCCGCACAGGGGCGCGATGGCATCCGCTGCCACTCCCCAGCGGCGCAGCATGGTGGGGCCGTCGTCGCGCGCCGTGGCCGGCGGCACCACGGGCGCGGTGCGGCTGAAGCGTGGCGCGGGCGCGGGCTGCACCACGCCGCCCACGTTGGCGAAGGTGCCGCGCGCCACGTTGTGCGGATGCTCCGGGGCCTCGTCCCAGTCGAGCACGGGCGCGAAGCAGGCGTCGCTGCCTTCGAGCAGCACGCACCACTCGTCGCGCGTGCGGGTGCGGAACACGTCGGCCATGCGCAGCTTGAGCAGCGGCCAGCGGTCGGCGTCCATCTGTGCGTCGAAGGCGGGGTCGTCGGCGATGCCGCAGCGCTCGCGCATGAGCGCATAGAACTGCGGCTCGATGGCGCCGACGGCCACGTACTTGCCGTCCGCGCAGGCGTAGGTGTCGTAGAAGTGCGCGCCGCCGTCGAGCATGTTCTCGCCGCGCTGGTTGCTCCATTGGCCGGCCGACTTGAAGCCGTACATCATGGCCGACAGCAGCGCAGCGCCGTCGGTCATGGCGGCATCGACCACCTGGCCCTGACCGGAGTTCTTCGCCTCGTGCAGTGCGGCGAGGATGCCGAAGGCCAGCAGCATCGCGCCGCCACCGAAGTCGCCCACGTAGTTCAGCGGCGGCACCGGCGGCTCGCCCGCGCGGCCGATGGCGTGCAGCGCGCCGCTGATGGCGATGTAGTTGATGTCATGGCCGGCCGCGTGCGCGAGCGGGCCGTGTTGGCCCCAGCCGGTCATGCGACCGTAGACCAGCCGCGGGTTGCGCGCATGGCATTCGGCGGGGCCGAGGCCCAGGCGCTCCATCACGCCGGGGCGAAAGCCCTCGATGAGCACGTCGGCTTTCCCGATGGCATCGAGCACGGATTGCGCCGCGCCTTCCGCGCGCAGGTCGACCTGCAGCGTGCTGCGCCCGCGCGCGAGGATGTCGTGCGGCGCGGTGCGCGTGCCGGGGCGCTCGATGCGGACCACCTCCGCGCCCATGTCGGCGAACAGCATCGCGCAGAAGGGCCCGGGGCCGATGCCCGCCATCTCGATCACCCGAAGGCCTTGCAATGGACCTGCCATGGTCTGTCTCCTGTGTGTGGAGGCATCTTGGCGCGGGGGCGGCGGGGCTGCATCGTCCAAAGCGACGAATGCGGGCCGTTCGCTATATCTACGTTGCGGCGGTGCGCAGCTTCGCGACGCGGCGCAGATGCCACGCGGGCGGGCCGAACTGGCCTTCGATGAGCGTGGCGCGGCGCACGTAGTGGCCGACCGCCAGCTCCTCCGTCATGCCCATGCCGCCGTGCAGCTGCACCGCTCCCTGCCCCACGGCTTTGCAGGCCTTGGCGGCTGCGACCTTGGCGGAAGACACGGCACGGGCGCGCTCTTTGTCGTCGGCTGTGTCGATGTGCTCGCCGACGCTGGCAGTGAGCGCCGCCGCCTGCTCCAGCGCCATGTGCATGTCGGCCAGGCGGTGCTGCAGCACCTGGAAGCTGGAGATCGCCACGCCGAACTGCTTGCGCTGGCGCACGTAGTCGAGCGTGTCGCGCATCAGGCGGCGCATGACACCGATGGACTCGGCGCAGACGGCGAGCGTGGCTTCGTCGAGCGCCCGTTCGATCTGCGACAGCGCGCTGCCCTCTGCGCCGAGCAGCGCTTCAGCGGGCAGGCGCACGTCGTCGAAGGCGATGTCGGCGGCGCGGCCGCCGTCGCGCGTCGGGTAGACGCGCAGGCGCACCCCGGCTGTGTCTCTGGGCACGACGAGCAGCGAGAGGCCGGCGCCGCTGCACGCGCTCACGATGAGGTGGCTGGCCCATGGCGCGGCGTGCACCACGGCCTTGCGGCCGTTCAAGCGGAAGTCGTTGCCGTCGCGGCTGAGCTCGGTCTGTACGTCGGCGCGGTCGTGCCGGCTCTGCGGCTCTCCGTGCGCGAAGGCGAGCACGGCCTGTCCCGCGACGATGCGCTTGAGCAGCGCTTCGGCCCGCGCGCCGGGGTGGCGCTGCAGCAGGCCCGCGCCGATCACCATCGTCGACAGGTACGGCTCGGCAGCGAGCGCGCCGCCCAGCGTTTCCATCATCGCAAGGTGCGCGGCCATGCCACCGCCCAGACCGCCCTGCGACTCGGGCAGCGCCGCGCCCAGCAGGTCGAGCTCGCTGGCCAGGCCCTGCCAGAACGGCGGTGGCGCATCGTCGGCCTTGCGCAGCGCGTACAGCCGCTGCTCGAAGCCGTGGTTGTCGTCGAGGTAGCGCGCGAGGCTGTCGCGCAGCATCGCGAGGGTTTCGTCCTGTTCGGTGAGGGTGCTGGTGCTCATGGAAGGACCTCAGTTCGCCAGCAAGTGAGCCGCGACGATGTTGCGCTGCACCTCATTGGAGCCCGCGTAGATGGAAGCCGCGCGGTCGTTGAGGTAGGCCGACATCGAGAACACGGCGTCTTCGGGAATAGGCAGCTCGCCCTGCAAGCCATCGTCCAGCGGCAGGTCGGCGGCGGCGTAGTGCGCGGCGATTTCGACGCCGAGTTCGGTCAGCCGCTGGCGCAACTCTGAGCCCAGCACCTTGCCCATCGATGGGCGGATGCCCGGCTGCTCGCCGCGGGCCTGCGCGCGCAGCGATTGAAGCTCGGTAGCTTCGAGGGCGTCGATGGCGCACTCGGCTTCGGCCAGGCGCAGGGCCATGTCGTCGGCTTCGTGTGCGTCGCCGCCAGAAGCTGAAAAGGCCGCATCCGCCGCGGCAGTCAGCCGGCGCAGACGCGCGCGCAGCATCGGCGCCCATGCGCCGCCGCGCTCGTGCTGCAGCAGGTACTTGGCGATGGTCCAGCCCTGGTTTTCCTCGCCGATGAGCCCGTCGGCCGGCACGCGCACGTCGTCGAAGAACACTTGGTTCAACTCGTGATCGCCCGAGATGCTGATGATCGGCCGGATGGTGATGCCCGGCGCGGGAATGTCGAAGCACAGGAAGCTGATGCCCTGCTGCGGCTTGCCGCCGGAGGTGGTGCGTACGAGGCAGAACATGCGGTTGGCGTACTGCGCGTGGGTGGTCCAGATCTTGGTGCCGTTGATGACGTAGTGGTCACCGTCGCGCACCGCCTTGCATTGCAGCGAGGCCAGGTCGGAGCCCGACTGCGGCTCCGAGTAGCCCTGGCACCAGTAGTCCTCGCCCGAGCGGATGCCGGGCAGCCACGCGCGCTTCTGCGCTTCGGTGCCGAAGGCGATGATCACCGGCGCGACCATGCCCGGCCCCATGGGTGCGCGCGGTGGCGCATCGGCGGCGGCAAGCTCGGCCGCGAAGAGGTAGTGCTGCATCGGCGTCCAGCCGGTGCCGCCGTGCTCGACCGGCCAGTGCGGCACGCTCCAGCCGCGCTTTGCCAGCACGCGGTGCCAGCGGTTGCCATATTCGTAGTCGGTGAAGATGCCGGAGCAGCGCCGGCCCGCGGCACGCAGCTCGGGCGTCAGCTCACGCGCCAGGAAGTCTCGAACCTCGTCGCGGAATGCGGTCTCCGCCGCCGTGAGTGCCCAGGCCATGGTGTCTGTCGTCTCCTGCTGTCGGAATACACCGGCCGAGTGTGACGCCCCAGGAGGTTCAGCGGCATCGTCGGATCGGACGAACGTAGAGCCGCGCGCGACATGGCGCCTCGAAAGCCACCGTCTGGCGTAGTCTTTTGTTTCCATTCGGGATAATCCGATGTGTCGGCGTCCCGGTTCCTGCTCCAATGCGTGCGGGAGTTGTTCCGGGCGCCCAAGAACGCGCCGCCCTCGAAGGAGCACAGCAGTGAGCACTGTCATTCCCGGCTTCTCGCACAGCAGCGTTGAACGGCTGTGCGACTACGAACTGCCGGAACCGCCCGCCACCCTTTTCCAGACCTCTCCGCTGGAGCCCGACGGCCCCGAGAAGCTCGCGCTGGCTTGGTGGCTATGGATGGACGACGTGGGCAAGAGCATGCTTCGGCACTACGACGTCTGGCGCGAGCAACTCGGCCATACGTCGAACGACTCCAGCCGCAAGGGCTGACCGGCCTGCCCGACCGGCTCAGGCCGCGATGGCTTCGCGCTGCGGCGTCGCCTTCGTCGGCACGGGCATGTGCTGCGCCCAGTCGATGATTTCCAGCGTGCCGTCGGCATGCTCGGCCAGCGCCGTCAGGCTCTCGACCCAGTCGCCGTCGTTGCAGTAGAGGATGCCGTCGATGTCGCGCATCTCTGCATGGTGAATGTGGCCGCAGACCACGCCCTGCGCGCCGCGCTTGCGGGCTTCGCGGGCCACGGCCACTTCGAAGTCGCCCACGTAGCTCACCGCGCGCTTGACCTTGCCCTTGAGGTACTTGGACAGCGACCAGTACGGCAGCCCCATGCGCGCACGCAGCGAGTTGAGGTGGCGGTTGAGCTTGAGCGTGAACTCGTAGAGCGAATCGCCCACGTAGGCGAGCCACTTGGCGCACTGGATCACGCCGTCGAACAGGTCGCCGTGGATGATCCAGAGCTTGCGGCCGTCGGCCGTCTCGTGGATCCACTCTTCGGCCACGTCGATGCCGCCGAAGTTGTGATGCAGGTACTTGCGGGCGAACTCGTCGTGGTTGCCCGGGATGAAGATCACGCGCGTGCCCTTGCGCGCCTTGCGCAGCAGCTTCTGGATCACGTCGTTGTGCGCCTGCGGCCAGTACCAGTGGCGCTTGAGCTGCCAGCCGTCGATGATGTCGCCGACCAGGAACAGGGTCTCGCACTCGGTGTGCTTCAGGAAATCGAGCAGCGCACGAGCCTGGCAACCGGGCGTGCCCAGGTGCAGATCGGAGATCCAGAGGGTGCGGAATTGCAGGGGTGGACGTACGCGATCGTCGTCCTCGGGGTCGAGGGCCCGGGTCGCGGTGTCGTGCCATGCACGAAGGAAGGCGTCGTCGCGTTGCATGGACGGGTAGGCTCCCACCGCCACGTGACCATACGATGGCGCCTCCGTGACATCCCGGTGACTTGTGGTCCGACGGCAACGCCACAATCGCGCGATGCGCCCCGGCCAGATCATCGTTCTCGCAACTCCCGTTTTCTTCCTGCTGATCGCAATCGAATTCGCGGTCGGCCGCGTGCGCGCCCGACGCGGCACGGGGCAAGACACCTATCGCCTCGCCGACGCAGTGAACAGCATCGGCCTGGGCATGCTGAGCCAGATCAGCGCGGTGCTCACGGGGCTGCTGCGCATCGGCATCTATGCGGCCGTGTATTCGGCGGTGGCGCTGTTTCCGCAAGAGGCGGCGCGCGACTTCTGGACGACGTGGTACGGCTGGCTGCTGGCGCTGGTGTTCTACGACTTCTGCTACTACTGGCTGCACCGCATGGGCCACGAGTCGGCCATCCTGTGGGCGGCGCACGTGGTGCATCACCAGAGCCAGCACTACAACCTGTCGACCGCGCTGCGGCAGACCTCGAGCGGCGCACTGCTGGGCTGGGTGTTCTACCTGCCGATGGCGGTGGCGGGCGTGCCGCCGCTGGTGTTCGGCGTGGTGGCGCTGGTCGACCTGCTCTACCAGTTCTGGGTGCACACCGAGCAGGTGGGCAAGCTGGGCTGGTTCGACCGCTGGTTCTGCTCGCCGTCGAACCACCGCGTGCACCACGCGGTGAACGACAAGTACCTCGACCGCAACTACGGTGGCATCCTGATCGTGTGGGACCGGATGTTCGGCAGCTTCCGCGAGGAAGACGAACGCTGCGTGTACGGCACGCGCGGCGAGTTGCGCAGCTGGGACCCGCTGTGGGCCAACGCCGAGGTGTACTGGGCGCTGGCGAAGGATTCATGGCATGCGCGCAGCTGGGCCGACAAGCTGCGCGTGTGGTTCAAGCCGCCGGGCTGGCGGCCGGCGGACGTGGCGGCGCGATTTCCGAAACCAGCCTTCGACATTTCCAAGGTGACGCGCTACGAGCCGGTGGTGAGCCGGGCCGTGCAGTGGTTCGCGGGCGCGCAGTTCATGCTGATGCTGGCGGGCGCCATATTCTTCCTGTGGTTCTCCGACACCATGCCGCTGCCGCAGGCCGCCGTCTGGCTGGCCGCGCTGACGGTGAGCCTGTGGGCCATCGGCGGCGTGCTGCAGGGGCGGCTGTCGATGACCGAAGTGTTGCTGATCGAGGCAGCGGCCCTGGCCACGGCCAGCGCGGCACTGGGCATTGGCTGGCTGCACCTCGTCTTCAAGCCGCTGGCCCTGTCGATCGCGATCTTCTTCGCCGCGCGGCGGGCGGTGGCGGCGGGTGCCGTAACGACCTTCGACGGACTGCTGCTGACGGGGCTGGTGGCCTCGCTGGCGGGCGACGTGCTGCTGATGGGGCCGGCCAAGCTGTTCGTGCCCGGGCTCGTGTGCTTCCTGCTGGCGCACCTGGCCTACATCGCACTGTTTCGCATCGGTGTCGGCCTGTTCCCGCGCCGCGGCGTGCTCGCGGCGACGCTGCTGATCGGCGCGGGGATGTACGCGTTTCTCTGGCAAGGCGGGCTGCCCGTCGCTCTGCGGGTGCCGGTCGGCGTCTATGTGATCGTGATCGCCTGCATGGCGGCGCAAGCCATCGGGCGAGCCGCCGTACTGCGCAGCGCGGACCCGTCCGCGCCGTGGGTGGCGGTGGGCGCGTGCTTCTTCATGCTGAGCGATTCGCTGCTGGCGACAAACCGTTTCGTGTCACCGCTGCCGCTGGCGTCGCTGTGGGTGCTGGCGACCTACTACGCGGCGCAGATTCTGATCGTGCGGCACACGCGGCCTGCGGGAAGAACAAGGAGCTAGTCGACGCAGCGCTGGATTTCCACCGTGGAGTGGCGAATCTCCTCGTGCATCGAGAAGCACGCCCGCACCTCGTCCGCCGTCAGCGTCATGGAATGCGTCACCACCGTGAGCGCACAGGCGTACGCATCGCGCCCCACCCGCCACACGTGCAGATCGGCCACGCGCGTTTCCGAATCGGCCAGCGTCGTCTCGACGCCTTCACGGATCTCTTGCGTCACCGGGTGGTCCATCTCGCGGTCGAGCAGCACCTTGCCGGTTTCCTTCAGCAGCCCCTTGGCCCAGACCGCCACCAGCACCGCGCCGACGATGCCCATCGCCGGATCGAGCCAGGCCCAGCCATAGAACCAGCCGCCCAGCAGCGCCGCGATGGCCAGCACCGAAGTGGCGGCGTCGGCGACGACGTGCATGTAGGCGGAACGCAGGTTCAAGTCGTGGCCCTGGTCGTCGTGCTCATGGGCGTGACCGTGGTCATGCCCGTGATGATGGTGATGCGCCCCGCCCAGCAACCGCGCACAGACCAGGTTGACCACCAGCCCCAGCACCGCAACCGAGATGGCTTCGGGGTAGTGAATCGCGGAGGGCGACCACAGCCGCTCCAGCGAGCCCACCACCATCAGCGCCGCAATGCCCAACAGCACCAGCGCACTCGCAAAACCGCCGAGCACTTCGATCTTCCAGGTGCCGAAGGCAAAACGCGGATCGCGTGCGTAGCGCCGCGCGGCCGCATAGGCAAAGGCGCTCAGGCCGATGGCCAGCGCATGCGAGCTCATGTGCCAGCCGTCGGCCAGCAGCGCCATCGAGTTGAACCACCAGCCGGCGCCGATCTCGACGACCATCATCGCGGCGGTGATCCACATCACGAGGCGCGTGCTGCGCTCGGCGGAGGCGGTGTCGGCGCCGAAATGGTGGTCGTGCTGCCAGGCGCTCAGGTCATGGGTGTGCATGTGTCTTCAGGCTCCGAAGAGGTCTTGTCCGTCGGAACGGCTCGAAGGCGGCGTCACGCCCAGGTGGCGGTACGCCGCCAACGTGGCGATGCGCCCGCGCGGCGTGCGCTGCAGGTAGCCCTGCTGGATGAGGTAGGGCTCGATCACGTCCTCGATGGTGTCGCGCTCCTCGCCGATGCTGGCCGCCACGTTGTCGAGGCCCACCGGGCCGCCGTCGAAACGGTGGATGACGGCCTCAAGCAGCTTGCGGTCCATCAGGTCGAAGCCCTGCGGGTCGACGTCGAGCATGGCCAGCGCCTTGTGCGCAATTTCTTCGGTGATACGGCCATTGCCCTTGACCTCGGCGTAGTCGCGCACGCGGCGCAGCAGGCGGTTGGCAATGCGGGGCGTACCGCGCGAACGGCGGGCGATCTCGAAGCCGCCGGTTTCGTCGGTCTCCACCTTGAGCAGGCGGGCGCTGCGGGTCACGATCAGCGCCAGCTCTTCGGGCGTGTAGAACTCCAGCCGCGCAACGATGCCGAAGCGGTCGCGCAGCGGGTTGGTCAGCATGCCGGCGCGGGTGGTGGCGCCCACCAGGGTGAAGGGCTGCAGGTCGAGCTTGATGCTGCGCGCCGCGGGGCCCTCGCCGATCATGATGTCGATCTGGTAGTCCTCCAGCGCGGGGTACAGGATTTCCTCGACGACCGGGCTCAAGCGGTGGATCTCGTCGATGAAAAGCACATCGTTCGGCTCCAGGTTGGTCAGCAGCGCCGCCAGGTCCTTGGGCTTCTCGAGCACGGGGCCGGAGGTCTGGCGCAGGTTGACGCCCAGCTCGGCCGCGATGATGTGCGACAGCGTGGTCTTGCCCAGGCCCGGCGGGCCGAACAGCAGCACGTGGTCGAGCGCCTCTTTGCGCTTGCGCGCGGCGCCGATGAAGATTTCGAGCTGCTCGCGCACCTTAGCCTGGCCGACGTATTCGTCGAGCAGCTTGGGGCGCAGGGCCCGTTCGATCGCCTCTTCGTTGGGCGATGCGGGGGCTGCGGACACCACGCGTTGGGGGGCGGGCGCGAAGTCGTCTGTCTGGATGGTCATTGGGTAAGGGTCTGCGTCGGCAAGTTTAGTCCTTGGGCCAGACTGGCAGAATGCTTCGGCACATAACAAACGAGGGGAAGCCAGCACGTGTCGATCTACGAACTGAAGCCGCGTTTCCAGGCCCTGCTGCGGCCGCTGGTGGTCCGCCTGCATGCGATGGGCGTCACAGCCAACCAGGTCACGATGGCGGCATGCGTCGTTTCGGTCGCGCTCGGGCTCTGGCTCTTCTTCGCGGCGCCCTCGCTGGCGGCCTTCGGGCTCATTCCGCTGTGGATGTTCCTGCGCATGGCCTTCAACGCCATCGACGGCATGCTGGCGCGCGAACACAACCAGCAGAGCAGGCTGGGCGCCTTTCTCAACGAACTGACCGACGTGGTCTCCGACGCGGCGCTGTACCTGCCCTTTGCACTGGTGCTGCCTTTCAGCGGCTTCTGGGTCGGCACGGTGATCGTGCTGGCCGGGCTGAGCGAATTCGCCGGCGCGCTTGGCCCCACGGTGGGCGCCTCGCGCCGCTACGACGGCCCGCTGGGCAAGAGCGACCGGGCCTTCGTGTTCGGCGCGCTCGGCCTCTACGTGGCGCTGGGCTTGCCGCTGCCGGGCTGGACAGCCTGGCTGATGCCGCTGCTTGCTGTGCTGGTGGCCTGGACCACCGTCAACCGCATCCGCCGCGCCCTGGCCGAGGCCGACGCCGCAGGCCGCCACTGAACAAGCTCCTACAAGATTTCACAGGGATTCAATGAACGACACCACTCCACGCGCTCCGAACGAGCTTCATTTCCAGACGCACGACGGCGAATCTCTTTTCTACCGCCACTGGCCGGCCACCGGCGCCACGCGGCGCGGCGCCATCGTGCTGTTCCATCGCGGCCATGAACACGGTGCGCGCATGGCGCACCTGGTCGACGAGCTGAACCTGCCCGACTTCGACTTCTTCGCCTGGGACGCCCGCGGCCATGGCCGCTCGCCCGGGCAGCGCGGCTACAGCCCGAGCTTCGGCACTTCGGTGCGCGACGTGCAGACCTTCGTACAGCACATCGGCACGGCGCACGGCGTGCCCGAGCAGGACATCCACGTGGTCGCGCAGAGCGTGGGCGCGGTGCTGATCGCCACCTGGGCGCACGACTACGCGCCCAAGGTACGCGGCCTCACGCTCGCCTCGCCGGCCTTCAAGGTCAAGCTCTACGTGCCGTTCGCGCGCGCCGGGCTAGGGCTGATGCACAAGCTGCGCGGCCTGTTCTTCGTCAACAGCTACGTGAAGGCGAAGTTCCTCACGCACGACCCGCAGCGCATCGCCAGCTACGAGAGCGATCCGCTGATCTCGCGGCCCATCGCGGTCAACATCCTGCTGGGCCTGTACGAGGCCGCCGACCGCGTGGTGGCCGACGCCAATGCGATCACGCTGCCGGTGCAGCTGCTCATTTCGGGCGCCGACTGGGTGGTGCACCACAAGCCGCAGCACCAGTTCTTCGAGCGGCTGGGCAGCGCGGTCAAGACCAAGACGGAGCTGCCGGGCTTCTTCCACGACACCCTGGGCGAGAAAGACCGGGCGCCGGCCGTGGCCTCGATCCGCGAATTCATCCTGCAGCGCTTCGACGAGCCCGCCGTGCCTGTGGACCGCCGCGAGGCGCACCTGAGCGGCGACACGGCCGACGAGTCGCGCGCACTGGCCGAGCCGCTGTCGCCCCTGTCGCCGCGCGGCGCCTACTGGGCCATGACCCGCGCGAGCCTGAAGCTGGGTGGCACGATGTCCGAGGGCATCAAGCTCGGCCACGCCACCGGCTTCGATTCGGGCAGCACGCTCGACTACGTGTACCGCAACCATCCGCAGGGCAGCTCGGCCATCGGCCGCTCCATCGACAAGACCTACCTGGACTCCATCGGCTGGCGCGGCATACGCCAACGCAAGATCCACGTCGAAGAGCTGCTGCGCATTGCAATGGAGCGCCTGGCCGACATGCACCGCGAGGTGCGCGTGATGGACATCGCCGCCGGCCATGGCCGCTACGTGCTCGACGCGGTGCTGGCCAGCCCCGTGAAGGCCAGTTCCATCTTGCTGCGCGACTACAGCGACATCAATGTGCGCGACGGCCGGGCGCTCATCGCCGAGAAGGGCCTGGAAGACGTCGCCCAATTCGTGCAGGCCGATGCCTTCGACCGCATGAGCCTCGCGAGCGTATTGCCGCGGCCCACGCTGGCCGTGGTGTCGGGCCTGTACGAGCTGTTCCCCGACAACGAAATGGTGCGCCGCTCGCTCGCGGGCGTGGGCGACGCGGTGGAAGACCGCGGCTACCTCGTCTACACCGGGCAGCCCTGGCATCCGCAGCTCGAGATGATCGCGCGCGCCCTCACCAGCCACCGCCAGGGCGAGGCCTGGGTGATGCGGCGCCGCACGCAGTACGAGATGGACCAGCTGGTGGAAGAAGCGGGCTTCCGCAAGATCGACCAGCGGGTCGACGAGTGGGGCATCTTCACGGTGTCGCTGGCAGTGCGCGTCACGCAATGACCGCCTGGCTGGCGCAACGGCCCTGGAAGCGCGCCGCCGCATGGCTGGTGTTTCTGGGGCCGCTGTTCTACGCGACCTATGGCTTCGCCAACTGGTGGGCGACCACGCGGGCGAACGTGCCGTCGATGGCTTTCGAGTGGGAGCGGCAGGTGCCGTTCTGGCCGTGGACGATCTTTCCGTACTGGACGATCAACGTCTTCTATGCGCTGTCGCTGTTCCTGGCGCGCAGCAGGCACACGCTCGACCGGCACGCGCTGCGGCTGGTGACGGCCACGCTCATCGCCTGCAGCTGCTTCATCCTCTGGCCACTGCACTTCAGCTTCGGGCAACCGCCGGTCGACGGGGCGCCGGCTTTCCTGTTCAACGCGCTGCGCGGGTTCGACCAGCCGTTCAACCAGGCGCCTTCGCTGCACATCGCGCTGGCCGTGATCCTGTGGGACTGGTACCGGCAGTTCATCCGGCCCCTCTGGGCGCGGCTGGTGCTGCATGTGTGGGCCTTCGCCATCTGCGCGTCGGTGCTCACGACGTGGCAGCACCACTTCATCGACATTCCGACCGGCGCGCTGCTCGGCCTGTTCTGCGTGTGGCTGTGGCCGCTGGAGCGCGTGGTGTCGATGCCGCGCGCGTGGCGCATCACCCGCGACCCGCAGCGCTGGAAGCTGGCGGGGCTCTATGCAGTGGGCGCGGCGCTGTTCCTTGCGGCTGCGCTGTACGGCGGCGGCGTCGTGCTGTGGCTGGCATGGCCGGCCGCGTCGCTCGCGCTGGTGGCGTTGAACTACATCGGCTTCGGCGCACGCGGCTTCCAGATGAACGGCCGTGGCCGCATGGGCTGGGCGGCGCGCTGGATGCTGGCGCCCTACCGGCTCGCCGCCGCCATCAACGCCTGTCTCTGGACCCGCAAGCTACCGGCTTCGGTCGAAGTGGTGCCGGGCCTGCGGCTGGGCCGCCGGCCGACGCACGCCGAGTGGCTGGCCGCCGGACAGCCCCGTCTGGTGAGTCTGTGCGCCGAGCTGCAGATGCCGGCAGGCGTGCCGCATGCGCACTGCGTGCCGCTGCTCGACCTGACGGTGCCGCCAACCGTGCGCCTGCAGCGCGCAGCGGCCGTCATCGAAGGCCAGCGCCGGAACGCGGACGGTGCCACAGTGTGGGTCTGCTGCGCGCTCGGCTTCTCACGCAGCGCTGCGGCGGTAATCGCCTGGCTGGGCCGCTACGGCCCGGCCGGCGGCGTCGCCCAGGCCGAAGACACGGTGCGCCGCGCACGGCCGCAGATCGTGCTGCGGGGGGCCTGGCGGGTGTCACTGGAGCCGTTCAAACCTTTGCCGGAGGTACCGCCCCATGACCGATGACAACGACCGAACCACCTGCGCCGCACTGGCCGGCCTGCTGCGCGCCATCGCGCTGCTGGGCCTCTGGGGCTTTGCGCTCACCTGCATCTCGGCGCTGGTGCTCGCGCTGACGCTGCGCTCGCTCTCGACCACTGCCACCATGGGCTTCGGCGCGGTCGTGATCCTCGGCGCGCTGGAGCGCTACTTCGCGTTCCGGCTGCGCTTCGACGAGGCGCTGTTCGACGGGCTCGCGCGCAACACCGTCGCTTCGCTCGAAGCGCTCGACAAAGCGCTCTCAACGCTCGGGCTGCGCGAGCCACCGCCGTCGCAACACGCCACCACGCGCCCGCTCGACGACCGCGTGCAGGGCACCCGACAGCTCATGCAGCGCCACGCCATCGTGGTGGCGTGCCAGAGCGCCTTGTTCCTCCTTGCCTTGATGACACAGGACCTCTCTTGACCGAAGAAAACAACAAAAACAACGACAAGCCCGAAAGCACCGTGCTGCGGCGCGGGCTCGCCATCGTGGCCGGCAAGCTGATCATCGGCGCGGCCGGGCTGCTGACCGGGGTTCGCGCCATCTGGTCAGGCACCACGCCGAAGGCCGAGCAGACGCTGTACTTCGCCAACCACACGAGCCACGGCGACTTCGTGCTGTTGTGGGCCACGCTGCCGCCCGACCTGCGCGCGCTCACGCGGCCGGTGGCCGGGCAGGACTACTGGATGGCCTCGAAGACGCGCCAGTTCATCGGCGCCGACGTGTTCAATGCGCTGATGATCCGCCGCGACGGCTCGGGCCAGGGCGAGAACCCTGTCGAGCAGATGAAGGAGGCGCTGGACGCCGGCGACTCGCTCATCATGTTCCCCGAGGGCACGCGCAACACGGGCGACGAGATCCTGCTGCCGCTGAAAAGCGGGCTCTTCCACCTGGCGCGCGCCTGCCCCAACGTGCGGCTGGTGCCGGTGTGGATCGAGAACCTGAAGCGCGTGCTGCCCAAGGGCACGCTGGTGCCGATTCCGCTGGCGTGCACGGTGCGCTACGGCGCGCCGATCTCGCTGGCCGAAGGGGAAGACAAGAACACTTTCATCGCCCGCGCACGCACGGCGATGCTCGACCTGCGCCCCGAATACGACCGCATCGAACAACAAAACGGACAAAGCAACGGAGGGAGCGCCTCGTGATCGAACTCTCTCCTTTCGCGTGGACCACGCTCAAGCTTTTCGGCGGTGTGGCCGGAGTGCTGATACTGGCCTCGGCCATCGGCGCACTGCTCAAGTGGCGCGTGGCGCACGGCCAGCCGCATTCGGTGATCGACAACCTCAACTCGCGCGTCAATGCGTGGTGGGTGATGGTGGCGGTGATCGGCATTGCCTTTGCCTTTGGCAAGGGCGGCGTGATCGTGCTGTTCTATCTGATCTCGTTCTATGCGCTGCGCGAATTCATCAGCCTGGCCTATACGCGGCGCGGCGACCATGCGCCGATCGCGCTGGCTTTCTACCTCGCGCTGCCAGGACAGTATTTCCTGATCTGGATCGACTGGTACGGGCTCTACGCGATCTACATCCCGGTCTATGCCTTCCTGCTACTGCCCATCCTGGCGGCGGTCGGCGGCGACACGCGCCGCTTCCTGGAGCGCACCTCGAAGATCCAGTGGGGGCTGATGGTGTGCGTGTTCTGCATCAGCCACGTGCCGGCCCTGCTCACGCTGCAGATTCCTGGCTTCGAAGGCCGCAACCTGCTGCTGATCGCGTTCCTGGTGATCGTGGTGCAGGGCAGCGACGTGCTGCAGTACGTGTGGGGCAAGCTCTTCGGCAAGCGCAAGGTGGCGCCCGAGCTGTCGCCCTCCAAGACCTGGGAAGGCTTGATCGGCGGCGTGGCGAGCGCCACCGCGCTGGGCGCGGCGCTGTACTGGGCCACGCCGTTCAACCCGTGGCAGGCCGCACTGATGGCGCTCACGATCTGCCTTATGGGCTTCTTCGGCGGCCTCGTGATGTCGGCCATCAAGCGCGATCGCGGCGTGAAAGACTGGGGCTCGATGATCGAGGGCCACGGCGGCATGCTCGATCGGCTCGACTCGGTGATCTTTGCAGCACCCATCTACTTCCACGCGCTGCGCTACTGGTGGGTGCCATGACCACGAAGACGGCGGAGCGCATTCCGCACGACACGCCAGTCGAGTGCACCAACGCCGCATCGTGGACGCGCTGGCTCAAGCGCCACCACACGACCGCCGCCGGCGTATGGCTTCGCATCGCGAAGAAGGACAGCGGCATCACCTCCATCGACCACCCCGCCGCACTCGAGGAAGCGCTGTGCTACGGCTGGATCGACGGCCAGCGCAAGAGCGATGACGCGCAGTATTTCCTGCAGCGCTTCACGCCGCGCACCAAGCGCGGCATCTGGTCGCAGATCAACCGCACCAAGGTGCTCAAGCTCATCGACGAAGGCCGCATGCAGCCGGCCGGACTGGCCGAGATCGAGCGCGCGAAGGCCGACGGGCGCTGGGACGCGGCCTACGAAGCCGCGAGCGTGGCGACGGTGCCGCCCGATCTGCAGGCCGCGCTGGATGCAAACAAGAAAGCTGCGAAGTTCTTCGCGACGCTGGATGCGCGCAACCGCTTTGCGGTGCTGTTCCGTACGCAGGGGGCGAAGAAGCCTGAAACCCGGGCACGCCGCATCGAGAAGTTCGTCGAGATGCTGGCGAAGGGCGAAAAGATCTACCCCTGAGCGGCGAGAGTTTCGTTCCGGGGTGCGTGCGAATGACACCGGGCGGCGTGAGCGCGCCCCGGAGAACAGCGCTCACTTAGCCAACGACTTCAACGCCATCTTGATCCCCTCGCTCACCGTCGCATCCTTCGGCAGCGCCTTGAGCGCAAGCGCAGCCTCCTTGTCGCTGTACCCCAGCGCGACCAGCGCCTGAAGAATGTCAGCCTGCGCATCGGAAGCCGCATGCGCCGGCAGGCCGATGTCAGCACCCAGCTTGCCCTTGAGCTCCAGCAGCAGCCGCTCGGCGGTCTTCTTGCCGATGCCCGGAATCTTCACGAGCCGTCCGAGCTCCTGCGTCGTGATCGCCTGCGAAAGCTCGCCCACGCTCATGCCCGAGAGCAGGCCCAGCGCGGTGCGCGGCCCCACGCCGGTGATCTTGATGAGCTGGCGGAAAGCCGCCCTTTCCTCCGCCGTGCCGAAGCCGTAGAGAATCTGCGCGTCCTCGCGCACGACGAAGTGCGTGAGCAGGGAGACTTTCGCGCCGAGGTTCGGCAGGTTGTAGAACGTGCTCATCGGCACGTCGACCTCATAGCCGACTCCGTTGCAATCCACAACCACCTGCGGCGGATTGCGTTCGGCCAGCGTGCCGGTCAGTTTGCCTATCATGGGTGCCCTTTTTCCTTGAAATGTCCGGCGTGATTCTGCGACACACCTTTACCCCACTGAACAATTCGCGCCTCGGCCACCTGTGCGGACCTCTGGACGCCCACCTGCGCCGCATCGAAGAAGCGCTGGGCGTGAAGATCGCGCACCGCCATGAACAGTTCAAGGTCGACGGCCCCAAGGCCTCCGCGCAGCGCGCAATGGACGTGCTGCAAGCGCTGTACGAAATTGCCCAGCGGCCCATCGACGCTGCCGTGGTGCAGCTCACGCTGGCCGGCGACGGCGGCATGCTCGATGGCGACGACGACATAGCGATGCTCGTCACCCGTCGCACCGACCTGCGCGCACGCACGCCCACGCAGGCGGTGTACCTCGACAACATCGCCAAGCACGACATCACCTTCGGCATCGGCCCGGCCGGCACCGGCAAGACCTATCTCGCTGTGGCCTGCGCGGTCGATGCGCTGGAGCGCGCCGCCGTGCAGCGCATCGTGCTGACGCGGCCCGCGGTGGAAGCAGGCGAGCGGCTGGGCTTTCTGCCGGGCGACCTGACGCAGAAGGTCGACCCGTACCTGCGCCCGCTGTACGACGCGCTCTACGACCTGATGGGCTACGAAAAGGTGCAGAAGGCCTTCGAGCGCAACGCGCTCGAAATCGCGCCGCTGGCCTTCATGCGCGGGCGCACGCTGAACAACGCTTTCGTGATCCTCGACGAGGCGCAGAACACCACGCCCGAGCAGATGAAGATGTTCCTCACGCGCATCGGCTTCGGCGCGCGCGCGGTGGTGACGGGCGACGTGAGCCAGATCGACCTGCCCAAGCAGCAGTTGAGCGGGCTGATCGACGCGGAGCGCGTGCTCAAGCGCGTGAACGGCATCGCCATGACGCACTTCACGAGCGTGGACGTGGTGCGCCACCCGCTGGTGGCGAAGATCGTCGATGCCTATGACGGGCAACGCAAGCGTGCGGGAGCTCACTGAGATGGCCGCATCCGCACTTCCGGCACTTTCGCTCTCGCTGCAGTTCGGGCGCTTCAAGGGCGTGGAGCGCCATCGCGCCGCGCTACCGCGCCACAGCGTGACGCGCTGGATCCGCCATGCGCTCGACATCGACGGCGAGATCACCGTGCGCATCGTCGACGCCGATGAAGGCCAGCGCCTGAACCGCGAGTTTCGCGGCAAGGACTACGCGACCAACGTGCTGACCTTCGACTACGCGCAAAGCCCGCTCGTGATGGCCGACCTGGTGCTGTGCGCGCCGGTGGTGGCGCGCGAGGCAAAGGAAAACCGCAAGACGCTGGCCGATCACTACGCGCACCTGCTGGTGCACGGCACGCTGCATGCCCAAGGCTGGGATCACGAGACCAGCGAGGCCGACGCCGACGAGATGGAAGCGTACGAAATCGAGATTCTTGCGGGCCTGGGCATTCGCAGCCCGTACGGCAAATAGATAAGCGGCCGCCGCCGCTACGCCGTCATCTGCAGCGGGATGGTGACGGGCCCGTCGTTCAACAGGTGCACCTGCATGTCGGCGCCGAACTCGCCGGTGGCCACCACCGGGTGCGCGGCGCGCGCCTGCGCCACGAAGTATTCGTAGAGCCGACGCCCTTCGTCGGGCGGCGCGGCCTGGGTGAAGCTGGGGCGGTTGCCGCCGCTCGCGTCGGCCGCCAGCGTGAACTGGCTCACCACCAGCAGGCCGCCGCCGATGTCCTGCACGCTGCGGTTCATCTTGCCGGCCTCGTCCGAGAAGATGCGCAGCTTGAGGATCTTGGCGAGCATGCGGTCGGCGAGCGCGTCGATGTCGCCACGCTCCGCGCACAGCAGCACGAGCAGGCCCGCGTCGATGGCGCCGACGGTGCTGCCGGCAATGTCGACGCGTGCATTCGCCACGCGTTGGAGAACAGCTTTCATAGGGGGTGATGTTCGCCGGCCTGGGTGGCGCGGGCTTCCATGGTCAGGGGCAGGAGCTGGATGGTGACGCGCAGGCCGGGCACGGCGTCCATCAGGGCCTGCTCCAGTTGGTCGCGCATGCTGGCGGCGTGCTGCAGGGTCCAGTCGCCGGGCACGTGCATGTGCAGGTCGGCAAAGCGGCGCTGGCCGGCGCTGCGGGTCACCATGTCGTCGAAGCGCAGCCGCGTGCCTTCGGGCATGCGGGCGGCAAAGGCGTCGAGCGTGCCGCGCACGGTTGCGAGGGTTTCAGGGTCGAGGGCTTCGTCCATCAGGCCCTGCGACGAACGCCACACCAGCTTGACGCCCTCCCGCACGATGTTCAGCGCTACGCCGATGGCCAGCAGCGGGTCGAGCCAGAGCCAGCCGCTGAGCTGCACGCCGACGATGCCGATCACCACGGCGGCGGAGGTCCAGACGTCGGTCATCAGGTGGCGGCCGTCGGCCTCCAGCGCGATCGACCGGTGCGTGCGTGCCGCGCGGAAGAGCAGAAAAGCCAGCCCCGCGTTGAAGCCCGAGCTGAGCACCGACAGCGCCAGGCCCCAGCCCAGTTGCTCCAGCGGCTGCGGCGACAGCAGGCGCTGGATGGACACCCAGAGGATCGCAATGGCCGCGCCAACGATCAGGATGCCTTCGAAGCCCGAGGAAAAGTACTCGGCCTTGTGGTGGCCGTAGGGGTGGTCGTCGTCGGCGGGCCGCTCGGCGATGGTCACCATGGCCAGCGCGAACATGGCGCTCGCCAGGTTCACGAAGGACTCCATGGCGTCCGAGATCAGGCCCATCGAATTCGTCATGTAGCCGGCCAGCCCCTTGAGCACGATCGTGATCAAAGCCACGGCAACGGACACGCGCAGCAGCGTCTTTGGGGTAAACGTCATGCAAGAACCATAGGGAATTGGGCAAGAAGGCAACGCAAAAAGCGGTAAAAGGCCGCAAGAACCGTCTGAATTATCGGCCCCGTGTCTACATGTAACGCCTTCGCCTTAATAATTCGCGACCAACGCGAAACAGTCCTTCGCAGAGAGCCCAGATGATGAAAAACCTCGTGATCGCCTTGGGCGGCCTCGCCATTGTGGCCTCGGCCGCACTGGCACAAGCCCAGACGCCGTCGGCCGCTCCCGTGGCGGCGCCACCTGCCGCAGCCGCGTCCGCACCGGCGCCTGCTACCGCCGCGCCAGCCGCCAAGGCGGATCCCCAGGCGGGCTTCGTGAAGTTCGTGCGCGGCAACGTGCAACTGCTCAACGGCGCCGGCGCCACCCGCGCCGCCAGCCCCGGTGATGCGCTGGGCGCGGTGGACCGCATCGTGACCGGCCCCGATTCTTCGGCCTCGGTGGTGCTCCGCGACGACACGACGCTGGTGGTCGGCCCCTCGTCGCGGCTCGACCTGAAGGAATTCCACTTCGACGGCACGACGCACGAAGGCGGCATGCTGGTCTCGCTGCTGCGAGGCTCCATGCGCATGATCACCGGCCTGATCGGCAAGACCAACCCCGACGCAGTGCGGGTCGAGACGCAGACGGCCACCATCGGCATTCGCGGCACCGACTTCATCGTGCAAGCCGACGGCCAGCCATGATGATGAAGACCCCCAAGCCCCAACAGTCCCGCCTCGCATTCCTCTTTCCGGCCGCGCTGGCCGCCCTGCTGCTGGCCGCATGCTCGACGCCCGGCACGCGGGTGGTGCTGCTGCCGCAGGCGGACGGCAAGCCATCGGCAGTGGTGGTGCGAGCCAAGGACGGCGAGGAAGTGCTTTCCACGCCTTACCAGCGCGCCACGGCCGCGGTGGGCGCAAAGGGCGCCCCGGTGGTCGACCAGGCCGATCCGGCCAAGGTGCAGGCGGACAACAAGCCGCTGTTCGACATGCGCCCGCCTCCGCCGCAGCGCTACACGGTGTATTTCGAGCTCGGCGGCACCACGTTGACGCCGGCTTCACAGCAGATCATGACCGAGGCGCTGGCTGCCGCCCTGGCACGCAGCGGCGGCGACATCGTGGTCACGGGCCACACCGACACCAAGGGCAGCGGCGAGCAGAACGACCAGTTGTCGCGTCGCCGGGCGCAGGAAGTGGTCCAGCTCTTCGTGGAACGCCAGTTCCCGGCCAACCGCATCGAGGCCGTGGGCCGCGGCGAGCGCGACCTGGCCGTTCCGACTGCTGACGAGGTGGACGAGCCGCGGAACCGGCGCGTCACCATCGAGGTTCGCTGAAAAACCCTCAGCTCAGGTCAGGGTCACGCGGGCGAATTTGCGCTTGCCGACCTGCACCACGTAGCTGCCTGCGGGCAGCTTCAGCGCCTTGTCGCTGACCACGGCTGAATCGATACGCACGCCACCGCCGTCGATCAGGCGGTTGCCCTCCCCGGCCGAAGACGCCAGGTTCGCCTGCTTGAGCAACTGGGCGATGCCCAGCGGAGCCCCCGACAGCGACACCTCCGGAATCTCGTCCGGCACGCCACCCTTGCTGCGGTTGATGAAATCCTGTTCGGCCGCATCCGCCGCCGCCGCACTGTGGAAGCGCGTGGTGATTTCCTTGGCCAGCGCGACCTTGGCGTCCTTCGGGTTGCGGCCACCCTCGATCTCGGCCTTCAGCGCCGCGATCTGCTCCAGCGACAGGAAGCTCAGCAGCGTGTACCAGCGCCACATCAGGTCATCGGAAATCGACAGCACCTTGGCGAACATGGTGTTGGCGTCTTCGCTGATGCCGATGTAATTGTTCTTGCTCTTCGACATCTTTTCGACGCCGTCGAGCCCCTCCAGCAGCGGCATAGTGAGTATGCACTGCGGTTCCTGGCCGTATTCCTGCTGGAGATGACGACCGACGAGCAGGTTGAACTTCTGGTCGGTGCCGCCCAGTTCGAGGTCGCTCTTGAGCGCGACCGAGTCGTAGCCCTGCATCAGCGGGTAGAGGAATTCATGCACCGAGATCGACTGGCCGCCCTTGAAGCGCTTGTTGAAGTCGTCTCGCTCCATCATCCGGGCCACCGTGTACTTGGCGGCGAGCTGGATCATGCCACGGGCACCCAGGGGGTCGCTCCACTCGGAGTTGTAGCGGACTTCGGCGATATCGACGTTCAGCACCAGGCGCAGCTGGTCGAAGTAGGTCGCCGCATTGGCCTCGATCTGCTCGCGGGTCAGCGGCGGCCGGGTGCTGTTGCGCCCGGACGGGTCGCCGATGGTGGTGGTGAAGTCGCCGATCAGCGGGATCACCGTGTGGCCCAGATCTTGCAGCTGGCGCATCTTGTTGAATACCACTGTGTGCCCGAGGTGGATATCAGGGGCAGTCGGGTCCAGGCCGAATTTGATGCGCAGGGGGGTTCCGGTGGCTTCGGAACGCTGCAGCTTGCGCACCCACTCGTCCTGAGGCAGCAGTTCTTCGGCGCCTCGGAGGGAAATTTCGAGCGCGCGTCCTACACTATTTGAGAGGCTCATGGATGTAACAGATTCGGCCTTTACGGGCTTTTTTAGCTGACTTTTGGGGTGCCGAAGCTATACTCAGCCCGACTTTTCAAGCGCCGAATTCTAAGCGGCGCTTTTTTCCGCACCGTCTGCTGCCGCCCTGAACGTTACTGGGCCTTGCAGCACGGATTTGCAGAACCTGAGCTGGAATTCACAGTTTGATCAACGGCATTCTTGCCGCCGAGGAGCTACTTGCTTCTCGCGTGGCCTATACATTCCGGACCTACCCCAAGCAGATCACCGCGGTCATTGCTGCCGCGCTGCTGAGCGCCGGCACCCTCGCGGTGGCATCGCTCGGTCCTGACGCATCCGACCTCCCGGTTCACCAGATCCTCGAAGCCACGGCGCCCGTCTCGTTCGCCGACCAGAGCGAATCGCTCGAAAACTTCAGCTTCACCCTGTTCCGCACCGACGTCACCCGCTCGAGCGACACGGCCGAGGCCCTGATGAAGCGCCTGGGCATTTCCGACCCGGCCGCCACCGCTTTCGTGCGCAGCAGCGTGGAGGCCCGCAACGCGCTGTTCTCGCGCGCCGGCCGCACCGTGACGGCCGAAGCCACGCAGGAAAACCAGCTCAAGAAGCTCAGCGCCCGCTGGATTCCCGACGGCGACGGCGGCTTCAAGCGCTTCGTCATCGAACGCACGCCCACCGGCTTTGCCGGCGTGACCGAACGCGACATGCTCACGCCGGGCACGCGCCTGGCAAGCGGCACCATCCGCACTTCGCTGTTCGCCGCCACCGACGACTCACGCATTCCCGACGCGGTGGCGAGCCAGCTGGCCGACATCTTCGCGGGCGACGTCGACGTGCGCGCCCTGCGCAAGGGCGACCGCTTCGCCGTGGTGTACGAAACCTTCGAAGCCGACGGACAGGCACTGCGCAGCGGCCGTGTGCTGTCGGCCGAGTTCGAGAACAACGGCAAGATCCACCAGGCTGTCTGGTTCCAGCCCCCGGGCGCGGGCCAGAAGGGCAGCTACTACCGCCCGAACGGCGACAGCCTGCGCAAAGCCTACCTGGCGACGCCGGTCGAGTTCTCGCGCGTGTCCAGCGGCTTTGCGATGCGCATGCACCCGATCCTGAACAGCTGGCGCCAGCACAACGGCATCGACTACGCGGCGCCCACGGGCACCTCGGTGCGTTCGGTCGGCGACGGCACGGTCGATTTCGCCGGCACGCAGAACGGCTACGGCAACATCGTCATCATCAATCACCGCAACAACCAGCAGACGGCGTACGCGCACTTGAGCCGCATCGACGTCAAGGCCGGCCAGGCCGTGAGCCAGGGCCAGACGGTCGGCGCGGTGGGCTCCACCGGCTGGGCCACCGGCCCGCACCTGCACTTCGAATTCCGCGTGGGCGGCGTCTATCAAGACCCGGCGTCCATCGCACAGGAAGGCGGCGCGCCAATCACCGCCGCCATGCGTCCCGCCTTCGAGCGTGTCGCCGTCGGCGCACGCACCGAGCTGGCGGCTGCTTTCTCGGTCATCCAGGCCAGCGCCGACTGATTCCGTCGCGCGGCGCGGCCTCTCCAGCCCTGATCCAAAGATGGCCGCCGAACTTTTCATCGGCCTGATGTCGGGCACCTCGCTCGATGGCGTCGACGGTGTGCTTGCCGACTTTTCCGGCGGCCGCATCGCGGTGCAGGCCTACGCCACTGCGCAGTTTCCCGTGGCCTTGCGCGCCGAACTGCTCGCGCTGAACACTCCCGGCGACAACGAACTGCATCGCGCGGCACTGGCCGGCAACGGGCTGGCTCGTGCGTATGCCGGTGTCGTCGCCCAGTTGCTGGCGGACAGCGGCATCGACGCCAAGGCCATCACCGCCATCGGCGCGCACGGACAGACCGTGCGCCACCGGCCGCTCGAGTTCGACGAGGTCGGCTACACCCTGCAAATCAACAACCCCTCGCTGCTGACCGAGCTGACCGGCATCGACGTGGTCGGCGACTTCCGCAGCCGCGACCTCGCGGCCGGCGGCCAGGGCGCACCGCTGGTGCCGGCCTTTCACCGCGCGCTGTTCGCCCGGGCCGACGAGACGGTCGCTGTGCTGAACATCGGCGGCATTTCCAACCTGAGCCTGCTGCCGGCGACGAATACGGCGGGCGGCGCCACCGTGCTCGGTTTCGACTGCGGCCCTGGCAATGCACTGATGGATCACTGGTGCCAGACCAACCAGGGCCAGCCCTTCGACCGTGGCGGCCAATGGGCGGCCAGCGGACAGGTGCTGCCCGCCCTGCTCTCGCAGTTGCTGGCCGACCCGTATTTCGCCAAGACGCCACCGAAAAGCACCGGGCGCGACCTGTTCAACCCGACCTGGCTCGCCGCGCAACTCGGCACCACGACGATGGCGCCTGCCGATGTGCAGGCGACACTGGCCGAATTGACCGCGCACGTATGTGCGGCAGACGTGAAGAGCTATGGAAAAGATAGCAAGCTGCTGATCGTCTGCGGCGGTGGCGCGCTAAACGACCATCTGCTCGACCGCCTGCGCGTGCTGCTGCCTGGCATCCATGTGGCGGCCTCGACCGATCACGGCCTGCCGCCTCAGCAGGTCGAGGCGGCGGCGTTTGCGTGGCTTGCCCGCGCCACCGTCAGGCGTGAAGCGGGCAATCTGGCCAGCGTGACTGGCGCGCGCGGGGCACGGGTGCTCGGCGCGATCTATCCCGCTTGATTCGCCCTCAGCCCTGGCCGGAAACCTCCGGCTGCGCGGGGTGCGGCGCCCGCACTTCCGAAGGCAGATACCAGAAGATCATCGCTGAAGCCACCGTGATCAGCCCCATACTCGCAAAGGTGGCCTGAAAGGCATCCAGCGTGTGCGCAGGCGTCTCGGTGCCGAAGATGCCGTTGTAACCCGCCAGCACGGCGCCGGCGGCCGCCACGCCGAGACTCATTGCCAGCATCTGCACCATCGACAGCAAGCTGTTGCCGCTGCTGGCCATGCTGCCGTCCAGGTCCTTCAGCGTGATCGTGTTCATTGCGGTGAACTGCAGCGAATTGACCGCGCCGAAAGCCAGCAGCTGCAGCACATGCAGCGCCATCGGCTGGCCCGGCGCCGTCAGCCCGAAGCTGGCCATGGTGCAGCCCACGAGGATAGTGTTGACCACCAGCACCTTGCGGTAGCCATGGCGCGTGATCAGCGGCGTGGCGAAGCGCTTCATGGCCATGCCGGCCAGCGCGATCGGCAGCATCATCAGCCCGGCGCGCACCGGCGAATAGCCCATCGACACCTGAAGCAGCAGCGGCACCAGGAAGGGCATGCAGCTGCTGCCCAGCCGCGAGAACAGGTTGCCGATCAGGCCGATGCTGAGTGTCGGCACATGAAACAGCGAGGGCGCGAACAGAGGTTCGGGCGTGCGCGAGGCGCGAAGCCAATAGGCGACGATGCTCGCAAAGCCGAAGATCAGCACGACCATTACGCCGCCCTGGCGCAGGCCCACGCCATCGAGCGAGAGCGAAATCGCCACCATGCCGAAGGCCAGCATCGCGTAGCCCACGCTGTCGAAGCGCTTCTGCACCACGCCGCGCAGGTCGGGCATGTACTTGAGCGTGGCGATGCAGCCCAGCAGCCCCACGGGCACGTTGATCAGGAAAATCCAGTGCCACGAGGCGTACTGCACCAGCCAGCCGCCCAGCGTGGGGCCCAGCAAGGGCCCTATGAGGCCCGGAATGGCGACAAAGCTCATCGCCTGCAGGAATTCCCCGCGCGGCACCGTGCGCAGCAGCGCCAGGCGCCCCACGGGCAGCAGCAACGCGCCGCCCAGGCCCTGGACCACGCGGGCGGCCACCAACTGGCCCAGCCCATGCGAGAGCGCGCACAGCACCGATCCGGCGGCGAACAGCACGATCGCCGAGAAGAAGATGCGCCGCGTGCCGAAACGGTCGGCAATCCAGCCCGAGGCGGGAATCAGCATCGCCATGGTGAGCGCGTACGCCACCACCACCGACTGCATGCGCAGTGGGCTCTCGCCGAGGCTCGCGGCCATCGCCGGCAACGCGGTATTGATGATGGTGGCGTCGAGCGTCTGCATGAAGAAGCCGACAGCGACGAGCCACAACAGGCTCTTGCGGACGGGATTGACGGCGGCGGCTTCAGCCTCGGAGGTCATAGGCAGGGAAAGAGAAACAGGAACGAAAAAGCCGCCCGGAGGCGGCTTATTGGGGAAGCTGGGTCAGCAGCATTCAGGCATCAGGCCGAGAAGCTCGATCCGCAGCCGCAGGTGCTGGTGGCGTTCGGGTTCTTGATCACGAACTGGGCGCCTTGCAGGTCTTCCTTGTAGTCGATCTCGGCGCCGACCAGGTACTGGTAGCTCATGGCATCGATCAACAGCGACACACCGTTCTTGGTCATGGTGGTGTCGTCTTCGTTGGTGATTTCATCGAAGGTGAAACCGTACTGGAAGCCGGAGCAGCCGCCACCCTGCACGAACACGCGCAGCTTCAGGTCGGGATTGCCTTCCTCGGCGATCAGGTCGGCCACCTTGGCGGCCGCGCTGTCTGTGAAGACGATCGGCTCGGGCATCTGGGTCTGGATGTTTTCGGCAACGGCGCTCATGGGGTGATAACTCCTAGGGGGCCGGACATGCGGCCAATAGAACGAATGCTACTGCAATGCCGCATTCTCGGCAGGCTGGGTGTGGCGTGCACCCCAATGCAAGTGGGGTTGGAGGCCCTTGCGCCAAGAGGGCTTCCAATGAAAAAGCCGCCCGAAGGCGGCTTTTTGTTCGCAGTGAACAGGATCAGCGCTTGCTGAACTGCTTGCGACGACGGGCGGAGTGCAGACCGACCTTCTTACGTTCGACTTCACGCGCATCGCGCGTCACGAAGCCGGCTTGGCTCAGGACGGGCTTGAGCGACGCGTCGTAGTCGATCAGCGCACGGGTGATGCCGTGGCGCGTTGCGCCGGCTTGACCCGATTCGCCGCCACCGTTCACGTTCACCATCACGTCGAAAGCTTCGAGGTTGTTGGTCAGCGCGAGGGGCTGCTTGGCGATCATGATCGAGGTTTCGCGGCCGAAGAACTCTTGGATGTCCTTGCCGTTGACCGTGATCTTGCCGGTGCCTTTTTTCAGAAACACGCGGGCGACGCTCGATTTGCGACGGCCGGTGCCATTGTTCCATTCACCAATCATTCTCAAGGCTCCTTACAGTTCCAGCACTTTGGGCTGTTGGGCGGTATGCGGGTGCTCAGCACCACCGTACACCTTGAGTTTTTTGATCATCGCGTAACCGAGCGGGCCCTTGGGCAGCATGCCCTTGACAGCCTTTTCCAGGGCGCGGCCCGGGTGCTTGGATTGCATGTCGCGGAAGTTCGTCGCCGTGATACCGCCCGGGTAGCCCGAGTGACGGTAGTACACCTTGTCGATCGACTTGGCGCCGGTGACGCGCAGTTGCGCGGCGTTGATGATGACGATGAAGTCACCGGTATCGACGTGAGGCGTGTAAATGGCCTTGTGTTTGCCGCGCAAACGGAGAGCAACTTCGCTGGCTACTCGTCCGAGGACCTTGTCGGTCGCGTCAATCACAAACCACTCGTGCGTCACGTCAGCGGGCTTGGCGCTGAACGTTTTGGTCATGAGTTTTTCTCTTGAAAAGAGGGTTTGGCGGGCCCTTTTCCACGGTCGGCGTTCCTCTGACGGGAATCTCTTAGGTGGGAAGGTAGTCTTCGCCGCGGGGCCACAAAAACGCTGCGAAGCCCGCGATTATATAAAGAATGGCCCTGTGCTGGCAAATTCGCATATGTGCGGCCCAACACCGTTACCATCCTCCCCCTATGTTCAGTTACCGCCACGCCTTCCATGCCGGCAACCACGCCGACGTGCTCAAGCACACGGTGCTGATTGCCACGCTCGACCATCTGCTTGAAAAAGAGGCAGCCCTGACGGTCGTCGACACCCACGCTGGCGCCGGCCTGTACCGGCTCGACGGCGACTATGCCGGCACGAGCGGCGAAGCGGCCGACGGCGTTCTGCGCCTTCTTTCGGACAAGAAAGAGCCCACCACGCCCGCCCCCGCAGCGAAGTCCGCTAGCAAAAAGGTAGCGCCAGAAGCCGAAGCCCCGCTGGCCGAAGCGATCGCCCGCTACCTCAGTGTGATCCACGACTTCAACCCCAAGGGCGGCGCCCGCGTCTACCCTGGCTCGCCGTTCATCGTGCAGCACCTGCTGCGCGATCACGACAAGCTCAAGCTGTTCGAGCTGCACCCGACCGACGCCCGCACGCTGGACGCCAACATCGCCCAACTCGAGGCCGGCCGCCAGATCGCCGTGCTGCGCGAAGACGGCTTCGGCAGCGCCACCAAGTTCCTGCCGCCGCCGTCGCGCCGCGCGCTGGTGCTGATGGACCCCAGCTACGAGATGAAGACCGACTACGGCCGCGTGCTCGATTTCGCGGCCGAGGCGCTCAAGCGCTTTGCCACCGGCACCTACGCGATCTGGTATCCGATCATTCCGCGCCCCGAGGCGCACGACCTGCCGCGCCGGCTCAAGACGATGGCGACCAAGGCCGGCAAGTCGTGGCTGCATGCCACGCTGACGGTCAAGTCCAGCAAGATCACGACCGACGCATCGGGCGAAACGCACCGGCCGGGGCTGCCGGCCAGCGGCATGTTCCTGATCAATCCGCCGTACACGCTGAAGCCGCTGCTGGCGGACGCGTTGCCGCAGCTGGTGGAGCGCCTGGCGCAAGACCGGCACGCCGCCTTCTCGCTCGATTCGGGCGGCTGAGCCCCCGCCTTTTCGTTTCTTATTTACGGCGACGGGGCGGCACGACCACCTTGCGCCGCGCGGGCACCGGCGACTTGGCTCGCTGCTGTACGGCCGCAGCCGCCGCCGCCACTGGCGCCGACGCATCGCCGGCCTCCACCGGCAAGCCACCGCAACGCATCCCTTCACGGTCGACGATCGACAGCGCCACCTGCTTGATACCCAGGCCCGTCAGGCCGATGCGGTCGGCCGCCGCGCGGCTCAGGTCGATCACGCGGCCTGCCGCATAGGGCCCGCGGTCGTTGATCCGCACCAGCACCTCGCTGCCGTTGACGAGGCTGCGCACGCACACGCGCGTGTTGAAAGGCAGAGTCTTGTGAGCCGCCGTCAGGGCGGTCATGTCGAAGCGCTCGCCGCTGGCGGTCTTGCGCTGATGAAACTGGATGCCGTACCACGAGGCGCCGCCACGCTCGAAGATTTCGCGCGGCCCGTCGTCGCCGGGGACTCCGTCGTCCGGCGTCTGTTCGCCCATTCCGGACACCGCCAGGTCATAGCGCACCGACGGCACGCTCGAACGCGGCGCCGCGCCAGGCGGCACTGCGATGGCACGGGGCAAGGGCAGCAGCTTCCCCGTTCCGCTTTCGGCGTCCGTGGCCGGCGGCATGGCGCAACCCGCGAGAACGCAGGTCGCAGCGACCAGGACTGCACGAAGCCCCGCGCGCCCTCTCAATCGAGGCGCTCCAGTACAGCCAGCGTGGCCGCCGACTGGTTCATCGTGTAGAAGTGCAGCGCCGAGGCGCCACCGTCGCGCAGACGCGCGCACAGGTCGGTCACCACGTCGAGCCCGAAGGACTTGATCGATGCCGTGTCGTCGCCAAAGGACTGCAGCCGCAGGCGGATCCAGCGCGGAATCTCGGCGCCGCAGGCGTCCGAGAAGCGCATGAGCTGCGTCGAACTCGTGATCGGCATGATGCCCGGCACGACCGGCGTGTCGAGCCCCAGCTTGCGCACGTCGTCGACGAAGCGGAAGTAGGCCTCTGGGCTGAAGAAGTACTGCGTGATCGCCGAATCGGCGCCCGCCTTCACCTTCGCGGCAAAGGCCTGCAGATCAGCCTCGGGCGAACGGGCCTGCGGATGGATTTCGGGGTAGCAGGCCACCTCGATGTGAAAGTCGCGGCCGGTCTCCTCGCGGATAAAGGCGACGAGGTCGCTCGCATACAGGAACTCGCCGCCGATGCCGTAGCCGCTCGGCAGGTCGCCGCGCAGGGCCACCAGGCGCTTGACGCCCATGGCCTTCAGCTCGGCGAGCTGCTCGCGCACAGTGGCGCGCGTGGCGCCAATGCACGAGAAGTGGCTCGCGGCGTCCACGCCTTCGGACAGGATCTCCTGCACCGCACCAAAAGTGCCCTGGTGCGTGGAGCCGCCCGCGCCGTACGTGACCGAGCAGAACTGCGGCTTGCGCACATACAGCTGCTGGCGCACGGCGCGCAGCTTGACCGCGCCTTCGGGCGTCTTGGTCGGGAAGAATTCGAAACTCAGCGGAAGGCGCACCTGCGTCTCCTTAGGAACCGTCGTTCGCGTCCTGGGCGGCACGAACGGCGTGAATGAAAAACTCGCGGTTGCCGTCGCCTCCGGCGATGGGGCTGTCGAACCACTGCAGCACGCGCAGGCCCAGCGCCTCGCAGGCGTCGTGCAGGCGCTTCTCGACCACCGCATACATCGACTCGTCGCGCACGATGCCGCCCTTGCCGACCTGGCCCGGCTGCAGTTCGAACTGCGGCTTGACCAGCATCAGCAGGCGCCCGTCATCGGCCAGGAATTCGACCACCGCCGGCAGCACCAGCGTGAGCGAAATGAACGACAGGTCGCCAACGATCAGGTCGAAACGCGACTCGCCTTCTTCCTCCAGGTCGTCGGGCGACAACGCACGCGCATTGACGCCTTCGATGGCGACCACGCGTTCGTCTTCGCGCAAGCGCGCATGCAGCTGCCCATGGCCGACATCGACGCCAACCACCTTCGCGGCACCGCGCTGCAGCAGGCAATCGGTAAACCCGCCGGTCGACTGGCCCACGTCGAGGCACAGCTTGCCGGAGGGATCGATGCCGCTCTCGGCCAGCGCGCCTTCGAGCTTGAGCCCGCCGCGCGACACATAGCGCGCCTCGGCCGCGTCGACCAGCTCGAGCTCGGCCGATTCGGGCACGTCGTCCTTGTTCTTGACGACCGAGCGCCACGCGTCGCTCGTGCCCGCGTCGCGCCAGCGCAAGCCGCCGGCAATGAGCCGCACCGCTTGCGAACGCGACGCGGCCAGGCCGCGCTCCACCAACAGTTGATCAGCGCGCATCCGTTGTCGATCAGTAGCGGTACGTGTCCGGCTTGTACGGGCCGTTCTTGCTCACGCCGATGTAGGCGGCCTGCGCGTCGGTCAGCTCGGTGAGCATGGCGCCGACCTTCTTCAGGTGCAGGCGCGCGACCTTCTCGTCCAGGTGCTTGGGCAGCACGTAGACCTTGCCGGCCTGGTAGGCGTCGGGCTTGGTGAACAGCTCGATCTGGGCGATGGTCTGGTTCGCGAACGACGACGACATCACGAAGCTCGGGTGGCCCGTACCGCAGCCCAGGTTCACGAGGCGGCCCTTGGCCAGCAGGATGATCTTCTTGCCGTCGGGAAACTTGATGTGGTCGACCTGCGGCTTGATCTCTTCCCACTCGTACTTCTCGATCGACGCGACGTCGATCTCGTTGTCGAAGTGGCCGATATTGCAGACGATGGCCTGGTCCTTCATCTTGGCCATCGTGTCGTGCGTGATGACGTCCTTGTTGCCGGTGGTCGTCACGAAGATGTCGGCCTTGTCGGCGGCATATTCCATCGTCACGACCTTGTAGCCTTCCATCGCGGCCTGCAGGGCGTTGATCGGGTCGATCTCGGTGACCCACACCTGCGCCGACAGCGCGCGCAGTGCCTGTGCCGAGCCCTTGCCCACGTCGCCGTAGCCGGCCACGCAAGCCACCTTGCCGGCGATCATCACGTCGGTGGCGCGCTTGATGCCGTCAACCAGCGATTCGCGGCAGCCGTACAGGTTGTCGAACTTGCTCTTGGTGACCGAGTCGTTCACGTTGATGGCGCGGAACAGCAGCGTGCCCTTGGCGCTCATCTCGTTCAGGCGGTGCACGCCGGTGGTCGTTTCCTCGGTCACGCCGATGATCTCGGCCGACTTGCGGGTGTACCAGGTCGAGTCGACGGCCAGCTTGGCCTTGATGGCGGCGAAGAGAATGCGCTCTTCCTCGCTGCCCGGGTTGGCGAGCACGCCCAGGTCTTTTTCAGCGCGCTGGCCCAGGTGCATCAGCAGCGTGGCGTCGCCGCCGTCGTCCAGGATCATGTTCGGGCCTTCGCCCTTCGAGTCCTTGGGACCGAAGTCGAAGATGGCGTGGGTGTAGTCCCAGTAATCCTTCAGCGATTCGCCCTTGATGGCGAACACCGGCGTGCCGGCGGCGGCGATGGCAGCCGCGGCGTGGTCCTGCGTCGAGAAGATGTTGCACGAGGCCCAGCGCACGGTCGCGCCGAGGGCTTGCAGCGTCTCGATCAGCACGGCCGTTTGAATGGTCATGTGCAGCGAGCCCGTGATGCGCGCGCCCTTCAGCGGCTGCGCCTTCGAGAACTCTTCGCGGATGGCCATCAGGCCGGGCATTTCGGTTTCCGCGATCTTGATTTCCTTGCGGCCCCAGGCGGCGAGGGACAGGTCGGCAATCGCCTGGTCGGCGGTCGAAACGGGGGTGGGCTTGAGAACAGCGCTCATGGGAACTCCAACAAAACTGGTTTGAAAGATGCCGCTGCGTACGGGGAACGGACTCACCGCAAGAACAGCGGGTGAGCGTGGTTGCGATGTGTGGTCCGAGCCTCACGCCTGACGGCGCTGCAACGCTCCTCGGAACGGCAGATTGTAGACGGGGCAAGAGCCTGCGCCAACGCTCGGGGCTTGGCTGGCATTTGTCACCCTCGGCGTGACATTGACCTCTGGTTACGATTTCCCCGGGTTTGGTTCAGCAGCCAACCGGCCTGTTGTCGAGCCTATCTGAAAACAAAAGGGCACAAAAATGAGGATAACGAGGAATCTCGCGAGTTGGTGCATGGTCGCCTTGCTGGCGGCTTGCGGAGGAGGAGGAGGAGGCGGCTCCGGCGGCCTTTCGCTGTCGTCGGGCGGCAGCGGCAAGCCAGAGGTCGCGGCCGGCAAGACACTGGGCGTGGACGCGCGCAACGGCAGCTATCGCGTCTACGCGGCGAATGGCACGCAACAGCAACTGGCGGTCGATTTCGACGCCGGCAGCTACACGATGACGGACAACCTCGGCCTGGCCGAATCCGGCAGCTTCGCCGAAGACTTCACCGAGCCGGGCACCTACGTGTTCGCCAGCAGCCGCATCACCACCGCGGCCAACACCGCGCGCTTCCGGGTGACGACCGACGCCATCGTCGGCGCCTTCCCGTTCCAGACCGCGTACTCGAGCCCCGCCACGTATGCCGCGCAGCCCTTCGTGGCCGCGCGCGACTTCGTGACCACCGCGGCGCTGCTGGACGGCACCTACAACCGCTTCAGCGTCACGCGCAGCCCCGGCGGCTCGCAGGACTCGTCGATGCTCTCGATGCGCCTGTCGGCCAGCGGCACCGTGCTGGAGATCTGCAACGACGCGATCATCTACAAAATCGACCTCTGTCCCACCGCGTCGAAGCGCACCTATTCGGTCACGGCCGGCACCGATGACGCCTGGGTCGCCACCAACGTGGCCAACAGCAGCGACATCGGCAACTTCCGCGTCGCGCGCATCGGCGGCCAGAACGTCTATCTGAACGGCGGCGTCAGCGTGACTCCGGCCCAGCAGTTCATGCGCATCGCCCTGCCCGAATCATCGAGCTGGCCCACCACCCGCGGCATCGGCTCGTCGACCACGGGCAGCTGGGGCACGAACCTGATCGACACCGCGAACTCGGTGCGCACCGCCACCGGCACGGACGACACCTATGGCGTTCTGACGATGCCCGTGGACAGCACCGCCTACCCGAACCAACCCCAGGGCATCCGTGGCGTCAACCTGAGCGGCGCGAGCAAGTACTTCGCGATGCAGGGCGGCGCGCTTTCGGTGCTGGTCGGCACCCGCAATCCCGGCACGCAGGGCTACATCCAGCTCAACCTGATCGACACCGGCACGGCGCCCGATGCACGCAACGGCCGCTACAAGGTCTACGCCACCAACGGCACGCGGCAGACGCTGGCGCTGAACCTGGACAGCAAGCGCTACGAGATGACCGACGAGGCCGGCACCGTCGCCTCGGGCAGCTTCGCCGAAGACACGGCAGAAGCCGGCAGCTTCATCTTCGACAGCAGCCGCATCACGAGCCCGGTGAACACGGCGCGCTTCCGCCTCGCGACGGACACGGTGGTCGGGTCGTTCCCGTTCGCTGTCGCGCAGGTCACGCCGGTGAGCTACGGCGTGCGGCCGTTCGTGGCATCGCGTGCGCTGGTGAAGACGCAGGCCGACCTGGCCGGCACCTACAACCGGCTGGGCATCAACCTGACGGCCACCACCGGCGATTCGTCGATCACGCAGATCCAGATTGCCAGCGGCGGCGCCGCGCTCTACCTGTGCAACGACAACTTGATCTACCGCATCGACAACTGCCCGGCAGCCTCCCTGCGGACCTACACCGTGTCGGCTGGCCCGACCGTCGACACCTGGCACATCGTGAGCGTGACCAATCCCTCTGACAACGGCAACTTCGGGATCGCACGCATCGGCGGCGAGAACGTCTACCTCGGGGCCGGCGTCAGCTCCTCGACACCCACGATCTCGCAGTTCCGCATCGGCCTGCCGGAGCGCGCGACATGGCCCGCCATCGCCGCACGCGGTGGCGCCGCCAACGGCAGCTGGGGCAGCACAGCCATCGACGCTTCCAGCTATGCACGAACGCAGGCGCTCCCCGACGGCACAACGGCCACGCTCAATGCGACCCTGGGCTCCGCGGGCGCGATCGGCCCGCTCAACATGCGCGCGGCAACGTTCGGCGGCACCGCGCTCCATTTCGCGAGCCAGAGCAGCAAGCTCTTCGCGATGGTCGGCTCGCGCAGCCCGGCCACGGCAGGCGCGCTTGAAATCGGCCTGATCGACTGACGCCCCCGGGCTCTTCGTAAAAAAGGCCGCACACCGCATCGCGCGGTGTGCGGCCTTTTTGCTTGCTCATTCAGGGCTAAGTCGGCGCTCTGCACGATTCGCCGCCGCGACGTACATTGACCGGCCCTCCATCAGCCACCACATCCCATGCCAATTTTTCCGTCCAGAGCCTTGCTCGCCACCACAGCAATTTGCCTGACCGCCGCCGTGCTGCCAGTCGCAGCATCGGCGCAAAGCTCCGACACCGTACGCATCCGCGGCACCATCGTGCGCGTCGATGCCAACACCCTCGTCGTGCAAGACCGCGGCGGCGAGGTCGTCTCGCTCGCACGCCCGGCCGACCTGGCCGTGTCCGAGGTCTATCGCATCAAGCTGTCCGACATCAAGCGCGGCAGCTTCATCGGCACCGCCGCCATGCCGCAGGCCGACGGCACGCAGAAGGCGCTCGAAGTGGTGGTGTTCCCCGAGGCCGCACGCGGCACCGGCGAAGGCCACCGCCCATGGGACCTGCTGCCCCAGAGCACCATGACCAACGCCACGGTCGCTGACCTGGCCGCGGCGCCGAAGTCGGTGCGCGGCGGCCAGCAGCTGCGGCTGACCTACAAGGGCGGCGAGAAGACCGTCATCGTGCCGCCCGACGTGCCCGTGGTCACCTTCCGCCCCGGCACCGACGCGCTGCTGGTGCCCGGCGCCCACGTGCTGGTCAATGCGCAGGAGAAGAACGGCACGCCCACGGCAATGCGTGTGACCGCCGGCCGCAACGGCTTCGCGCCGCCGATGTAAGAAGAAGCCCGGCACCCAAGGGAAATCCCGCAGGCATTTTTGTCGCTGCGGCAACCTCCGGTGCATCTGTGCGGCGTATCGTGGCGAGGGACTTTTGCCGCCAGGCTGGTCCCTGCCATCCAACCGTTCACCGTCACAGGAGATTCCGCACCATGGCCACTGCCAAGAAAGCCGCCGCCAAGAAGACCACTGCCAGCAGCAGCACCGCCAGCGCGAAGACGGCGATGCCGACCGCCGCGGACATGCTCAATCCACTGAAGGGCATGGCCGACAAGCTGCAGAACCTCAACCTGACCGGCGGCGCCGGCAAGCTGCTGGAGAGCGGCCGCAAGGACCTGGCGGCGCTGATGCAGGCCAACGAGAAGTCCTACCAGGGCCTGCAGACCGTCGTGCAGCGGCAGACCGAGATGATCAAGAGCGCCATTACCGAATGGCAGACCGCCGCCAAGGCAATGCCGGGCAAGGACCCGAAGGAAAACCTGGCCAAGCTCGACGAACTCGGCCGCCAGTCGTTCCAGCGCGCCATCGACGACATCAAGGAGCTGGCCAACCTCGCCGCCAAGTCGCAGGCCGACGCCTTCGACGTGGTGCGCCAGCGCATTCAGGCCAACGTGGACGAAGTGACGAAGCTGCTGCAGCGCAAGTAAGCCGGGCCGCAGCCATGACCGCAGTCCCGCCCCGCGTCGAGCAGCGCACGCGCGCCAACGGCGTCGAGCTCGCCTGGGACAGCTTCGGCGACGCCAACGCACCGCCGCTGCTGCTGGTCATGGGCCTCGGCGCGCAGATGGTGGCGTGGGACGACGCGTTCTGCGCCCGGCTCGCCGAAGCCGGCGGGCACCGCGTGATCCGCTTCGACAACCGCGACATCGGCCATTCGACGCACCTCTCGCACCTTGGCGTGCCCGACATCCAGGCGCTGATGGCGCAGGCAATGGCGGGCCAGCCGCTGCGAACGCCCTACAACCTGCGCGACATGGCCGCCGACTGCGTCGGGCTGCTCGACGCGCTCGGCATCGCGCGTGCCCACATCGTGGGCGCCTCGATGGGCGGTGCCATCGGGCAGGAGCTGTGCATTCACCATCCGCACCGCATGCTGTCCTTCACCAGCATCATGTCGACCACCGGCGCTCCGGGCCTGCCGCCGCCCACGCCAGAGGCGATGGCCGTGCTGTTCACGCCTTCGCCGACGACCTTCGAGGCCTACCTGCCGCACTACGCCAGGGTGTGGCGCGTGCTGCGCGGCCCGTCTGACTTTCCGATCGACGAGGCGCACGACGCCGAAAAGGCCCAGCTCGTGTTCCTGCGCGGCCTCAACCCGGCCGGCGTGGCACGGCAGCTCGCGGCCATCCTGGCCTCGGGCAACCGCAAGCCCGCGCTGCGCGACGTGCGCGTGCCCACGCTGGTGATCCACGGCGACGCCGATCCGCTGGTGCCGGTGGCCTGCGGGGTGGACGTGGCCGATTCCATCCCGGGCGCGCAGCTGCTGCGCATTCCGCGCATGGGCCACGCGCTGCCCATTCCGATGTGGCCGCAGATCGTCGACGCCATTTCCGCGCACACGGCGCACACGGCGCACACGGCGCGGCACCCGAACACCTGAGACGACAACAACGACAGACAAGGGAGCACCTGCCATGAACCAGTTCTCCCCGCTCGATCCGATGGCGATGTGGCGCGAGCTCACCGCCCAGTGGGAAAAGAGCACCAACGAATTCGCCAACGAGGCCATGGCTTCGGACCCGTTCCGCCAGGGCATGCACGGCGGCATGAACGCCTCGCTCACCGCGCAGAAGGCGCTGGGCGATCTGATGGCGCGCTACCTGACGCTGCTGAACCTGCCCACGCGCGCCGACCTCCAGGTGCTGGGCGAGCAACTGCAGCGCATCGACGACCATCTCGCGCGCATCGCCCGTGCGGTGGAGGGCGGAGCCGGCCCCGCGCCAACCGCGCAAGCCGCTGCGCCGAAGCCGCGCCGCACGCGCCAGCCGCCGAACCCGCCGCCGGCCGCAACAGCGAAGCCGGCCCGCACGCGCAAGCCAGCAGGAAAGCGCCCCACATGACCACCGCCCTCGATGCCTTCGCCCTGCCCGACATCGGCGCAGAGATCGAGCGCGCGATCCAGCGCAACATCAAGGGCCTGGACTTCCTCACCTCGGCCACGCCCACCGTCGGCCAGACGCCGAAGGACGAAATCCACCGGCGCGGCACGCTGAGCCTGTACCACTACCGCCCGATGGTCGACGAGATCTACCGCGTGCCGGTGCTGATCGTCATGGCAACCACCAACCGCGGCTACATCCTCGACCTGGCGCCGGGCCAGAGCATGGTCGAGCACCTGCTGCTGCAGGGCTATGACGTCTACATGATGGACTGGAACGCGCCGCGCTCCGACGAGAAGCGCCTGCGCATCGAAGACTACGTGCTCGACTTCATCCCCGACTCGCTGCGGCGCGTGCAGGAGCGCTCGGGCGAGGAAGACGTCACGCTCATCGGCTACTGCATGGGCGGTGTGCTCTCCACGCTCTACGCGGCGCTACACCCCGGCGGGCCCATGAAGAACCTCGCGCTCTTCACCACGCCGATCGACTTCAGCCACATGAAGATGTTCCACGCCTGGTCGGACAAGCGCTACTTCGACGTCGACCGGCTGGTCGACACCGTGGGCAACGTGCCGCCCGAGATGCTCTTCGCCTCCTTCGACATGCTGCGCCCGGCGGGCCGCAGCGCGGGCGTGGTGCAGCTGTGGGACAACATGGACAACGACGAGTTCGTCAAGTCGTACCGCATGTTCGACCGCTGGGGCACCGACATGCTGCCGCTGGCCGGTGAGTATTTCCGCCAGACCGTGAAGGAGCTCATGTGGGGCAACAAGCTGCACAAGGGCGAACTGGTGCTCGGCGGGCGCAAGGTGCTGCTGAAGAACATCAAGGTACCGGTGCTGCACGCGCTCGCGCAGCACGACCACATCGTTCCCTATGAAGCGGGGCAGCCGCTGATCGCCGGCATCGGCTCGCCCGACAAGGAAGAAGTGGTGCTCAAGGGCGGCCACGTCAGCCTGGCCGCCGGCCCCAACGCAGTGCGCAGGCTGTGGCCCAAACTCGACGAATGGCTTGGAGTGCGATCGACATGACCATCACCGCCGTTTCCGATTCCTTTTCGCGGACCTATCCGCGCACCGTGACGAGCAGCGAAGGCAACATCGTCCTGCGCCTGATGACCGCGGACGACGCGCCCGCCGTGCTGGCCTTCGCACAGGCCCTGCCCGCGCACGACCTGCTCTTTTTGCCGCGCGACATCACCCAGCCCAAGGTGATGAACGCCTGGGTCCGTGCCATCGAGCGCGGCGACATCGACAGCGTGCTCGCCGTGCGCGACGCCGCGGTGCTCGGTTGCGCGGCGGTGATCCGCGATCCGCACTCGTGGTCCAGCCACGTCGCCGAACTGCGCGTGCTGGCCGCGCCCGAGCAGCGCGGCAGCGGCCTGGGCCAGCGGCTCGCGCGCGAGGCCTGCTCGCTGGCCATCGAGCGCGGAGCGGAAAAACTCGTCGCCCGCATGACCGTCGACCAGCGCAGCGCCATCGCCGTCTTTCAGGCCCTGGGCTTCCGCCCTGAGGCGCTGCTGAGCAAGCACGTGAAGGACTGGCAGGGCGTGACGCACGACCTCGTGGTGCTGAGCCACGACGTGGCGCGGTTCGAGGCGCAGATGCGGGCGTATGGGATGACGGAGGCGTTCTAAGGGATTTCTGCGTTTTCCAGTCTCGTGCCAGCCAGATCCTTGAGCGAGAGCTGCGGGCTGACGCCGGTATCCGGCCACGCGATCGCCAGGCCTGGGTCGTTCCATGCGATGCAGCGCTCGTGTGCCGGCGCGTAGTAATCGGTGGTCTTGTAGAGAAACTCTGCCGTTTCGCTCAGCACCAGAAAAGCGTGTGCGAATCCCGCGGGCACCCACAGCTGCTTGTGGTTGTCCGCCGTCAGTTCGACGCCTACCCATTGGCCGAACGTCGACGACGACTTTCGGATATCGACCGCCACATCAAACACCGCGCCTTGCGCGACCCGCACCAGCTTGCCCTGCGGCTGCCGGACCTGGTAGTGCAGCCCGCGCAGCACGCCCTTGACCGAGCGCGAGTGGTTGTCCTGAACGAAATCGATATGCCGGCCAACGGCCTCGTCGAAGGCCTTCTGGTTGAAGCTCTCGAAGAAGAAGCCTCGCGCGTCGCCGAACACTTTGGGCTCGATCACCAGTACGTCGGGAATGGCTGTCGGGATGGCCTTCATGAGCGAACCTCTTCGGCCAGCAGATGACTCAGGTACTTGCCATAACCGTTCTTCTGAAGCGGCGCAGCCAGCCTGGCGAGCACTTCGCTGTCGATGTATCCGTTGCGCCATGCAATTTCTTCCGGGCACGCGATCTTCAATCCCTGGCGATGCTCCAGCGTGGCGATGAACTGGCCAGCTTCGAGCAGACTTTCGTGGGTTCCCGTGTCCAGCCATGCATAGCCACGCTGCATGATCTGCACGTTCAGCTTGCCGGCTTCCAGGTAGGCCTGATTCACCGCGGTGATCTCCAGCTCCCCACGCGCGCTTGGCTTCACAGCCTTGGCGATGTCGACAACCTGGCTGTCGTAGAAGTACAGCCCCGTCACTGCGTAATTGCTCTTGGGCTTGAGCGGCTTTTCCTCGATGCTGCTGGCCTTACCCTTGGCGTCGAAGGCCACCACGCCATAGCGCTCAGGGTCCTGCACGTGGTACGCAAACACGGTGGCACCCGACTGCTTTGCATCGGCATCCGCGAGCAGATGCACAAAGTCGTGCCCGTAGAAGATGTTGTCCCCCAGCACGAGCGCGCTGGGATCGTTGCCCACGAACTTGTCGCCAATGATGAACGCCTGCGCCAGCCCGTCAGGACTGGGCTGCACCGCGTACTGCAGGTTGATGCCCCACTGGCTCCCATCGCCCAGCAGTTGCTGGAACCGCGGCGTGTCCTGCGGCGTGCTGATGATCAGGATGTCGCGCATGCCGCCCAGCATCAAGGTGCTCAGCGGGTAATAGATCATCGGCTTGTCGTACACCGGCAGCAGCTGCTTGCTGAGTGCCAGCGTGGCGGGGTGCAGGCGGGTGCCCGAGCCCCCAGCGAGGATGATGCCTTTGCGTTGCGTTGTGGTCATGCGTTTCTTCTCGTGTGAATTCACTCTTCAGAGCGTCTCGCGCAGCATGCGCGCGACGCCTTCCTGCCAGGGCGGCAGGCGCAGGCCGAACGTGGCCTGCAGCTTGGTGGTGTCCAGGCGCGAGTTGTGCGGGCGCTTGGCCGGGGTCGGGAAGGCGCTGGTCGGCACGGCCTCGACGGCCTCCGGCCCGGCTTTGAGTTCAACACCCGCCGCCTTGGCTTGCTCGAGCACGAAGCGCGCGTAGCCATGCCATGTCGTTTCACCGCCGGCAATCGCGTGATACAGCCCCGCCTTCCCAGGGTCCTGCAGCGTCGCCCGGATGGCATGCGCCGTCACGTCGGCCAGCAGCTCCGCACCCGTGGGCGCGCCAAACTGGTCGTCGATGACGGTCAGCTTGTCGCGCTCCTTCGCCAGCCGTAGCATCGTCTTGGCGAAGTTGCCGCCGCGCGCGGCGTACACCCAGCTGGTGCGGAAGATCAGGTGCTTGGCGCAGTTCTGCGCCACCAGTTGCTCGCCTTCGAGCTTGGTGCGCCCGTACACGCTGAGCGGGCCGGTCGCATCGGCTTCCTTCCAGGGCCTGGTGCCGCTGCCGTCGAAGACGTAGTCGGTGGAGTAATGCACCATCAGCGCACCGATCTGCTGGGCCGCCTCGGCCACGATTCCCGGCGAGGTGGCGTTGAGCTTGCGCGCAAACTCGGGCTCGCTCTCGGCCTTGTCGACGGCCGTATGCGCCGCCGCATTGACGATCACGTCGGGGCGAACCTTCAATACTGTCTCGGCCAGTTGCTCGGGGCGGCTGAAGTCGGCGTTGAAATCGGTGCTGTCGAAGTCGAGCGCGACCAGTTCACCCAGGGGCGCCAGGCTGCGCTGCAGCTCCCAGCCGACCTGTCCGCCCTTGCCCAGCAGCAGCAACTTCATGCCGCGGCCTTCGCAGGTGCTGCGTCGTATTGCTTCTCGACCCACTCGCGGTAGGCGCCGCTTTGCACATTGCGCACCCACTCGCCATTGGCCAGATACCACTCGACGGTCTTGCGGATGCCGGTGTCGAAGGTCTCGGCGGGCTTCCAGCCGAGCTCGGCCTCGAGCTTGCGCGCGTCGATGGCGTAGCGGCGGTCGTGGCCGGGGCGGTCGGTGACGTAGGTGATCTGTTCCTTGTAGGGCTTGCCGTCAGCCCTGGGGCGCAGCTCGTCGAGCAGCGCACACACGGTGTTGACGATCTCGATGTTGGGCTTCTCGTTCCAGCCGCCCACGTTGTAGGTCTCACCGAGCTTGCCGGCTTCGAGCACGCGGCGGATGGCGCTGCAGTGGTCCTTCACGTAGAGCCAGTCGCGCACCTGCATGCCGTCGCCGTACACGGGCAGGCTCTTGCCGGCCAGCGCGTTGACGATCATCAGCGGGATGAGCTTCTCGGGAAAGTGGAAGGGGCCGTAGTTGTTGGAGCAGTTGGTGGTCAGCACCGGCAGGCCGTAGGTGTGGTGCCAGGCGCGCACGAGGTGGTCGCTGGCGGCCTTGCTGGCCGAGTAGGGGCTGTTGGGTTCGTACTTGTTCTCTTCGGTGAAGGCGGGGTCGGTCTTGGAGAGCGAGCCGTAGACCTCGTCGGTGGACACGTGCAGGAAGCGGAAGGCGGTCTTCTGCTCGGCCGGCAGCGCGCTCCAGTGGCCGCGCACGGATTCGAGCAGGCGGAAGGTGCCCAGCACGTTGGTCTGCACGAAGTCTTCGGGGCCGTGGATGGAGCGGTCCACGTGCGATTCGGCGGCAAAGTTCACGACTGCACGCGGCTTGTGCTCGGCCAGCAGGCGGTCGACCAAAGCGCTGTCGCCGATGTCGCCCTGCACGAAGATGTGCCTCGGGTTGTTCTTGAGCGACGCGAGTGTCTCGAGGTTGCCTGCGTAGGTCAGCTTGTCGAGGTTCACGACCGGCTCGTCGCCGTTGGCGATCCAGTCGAGTACGAAATTGGCGCCAATGAAGCCGGCGCCGCCGGTAATCAGAATCATGGCAGGTTGAACTCACTTGTTGATTCAGATGTGTGCACACCTACAAAAAGCATGCCAAAACCGGCCTGTGCGACGGCGTGAATCGACGCGTTGAAAAGTAGTGTCAACACCGAAGTCGCAGCGAGCGAATGCGCATTCAGGTGACGCGCATCGATGCATGGCTCTACTTCCTCGAAAAAAATCTCGGCACCTCGCGCAAGACAAGAAAGCCTCGTCGCGATGCTGCTCGACGCAGCGCGATTGACCTGACAGGAGCACTCAAAAGGTGCTCCCCTGGTGCATTCCGCAGGATGCGAGTGCACGACCGACGGTGCATGCGCGCCCCCCGATCGCGATCCGTCACCTCTCGCAAAAAGTAATGCCATTCAGCGAGTCGTTTCGCATGGCTGGCTTCCTCCTGCACGCGATTCCCACAGGCGGTGGCACTACTTCCGGCGCGGCAAATTTGGCATGGTTTTTGTGTGCAAGTGAATAAGCAAGTGAATTCACTTTGCACATCCCATCCAAGGACAGACTCGCAATGCCCATACAGAGACTCCAGACCAACGCACGCATGAGCCAGGCCGTGATCGCCAATGGCTTCGTCTTTCTCGCAGGCCAGGTGGCGGGCGACACCACCGCCGACGTCGCAGGCCAGACCGCACAGATCGTCGCCAAGATCGATGCCTTGCTGAAAGAAGCAGGCAGCGACAAGACGCGCATCGTGCAGGCCACGATCTGGCTTGCCGACCACAAGACCTTCGCCGAGATGAACACGGTGTGGGATGCATGGGTTCCGGAAGGCCACGCCCCTGCGCGTGCCTGCGTCGAATCGGCACTGGCCTTCCCGCCCTACACGGTCGAGATCGGCGTCATCGCAGCCGTCTGACGGAGCACCCGCAATGCATACCGTGGTCCTCGGCGCCGGCGTGGCGGGTGTTGCTACCGCCTGGTATCTTGCCGCGCAGGGGCGGCAGGTGACGGTGATCGACCGCCAACCGCTGCCTGCCGCGGAAACCAGCTATGCGAATGCGGGCATGGTGGCACCGGGGCACTCCTACACGTGGGCGTCGCCACGGGCGCCGGGCATTCTCTGGCGCTCGCTGCGCGACGACAGCCAGGCGCTGCGCCTGAAGCTCAACCCCGATCCGCGCATGTGGACGTGGCTGTGGAAGTTCATGCAGAACTGCACGGCCGAGCGCTCGCGCCTCAACACCAGCCGCAAGCTGGTGCTGTGCCGCTACTCGCAGAGTCTGCTGCAGCAGCTGACGACCGCGCAGGACCTGGCGTACGAACGCATCAGCCGCGGCGCGCTGTACCTGTACCGCGACGAAGCCTCGTTCGCACGCGGCAAGGCGAACATGCAGATCCTGGCCGACGGCGGCATGCGGCTGGAGCTGCTGGACGGCGACGGCGTGGTGGCGCAGGAACCCGCGCTCGCAGACGCGCGCCCACACATTGCCGGCGCCATCTATTGCCCGAGCGACGAGAGCGGCGATGCGCGCATGTTCACGCGGGCCCTCACCGAACGCTGCCGCGCTGCGGGCGTGACCTTCGTGATGGATGCGAACATCCAGCGCATCGAGGCCGATGCCAGCCGCATCCGCGCCGTGCACACCAACCAGGGCGCCATTGCCGCCGACGACTACGTGCTGGCCATGGGCAGCTACTCGCCCATTGCCGCGCGCCCGCTCGGCTACCGGCTGCCGATCTACCCGGTCAAGGGCTACTCGGTCACCTTCCCGACCGACACGCGGCACCGCCCCCCTTCGCTGGCCGGCGTCGACGAGAACAACCTCGTGGCCTGGGCCCGTTTCGGCGACCGCCTGCGCTTCACCGCCACGGCGGAATTCAGCGGCTACGACACGCGGCATGCACCGGCGGACTTCGGCCCGATGCTGCGCGCGGCCCGGCAGCTGTTCCCCGATGGCGCGGACTACGACAAGCCCGACTTCTGGGCCGGCCTGCGTCCGATGACCCCCGAGGGCACGCCCATCCTGGGCAAGAGCCGGCACGACAACCTGTACCTCAACACCGGCCACGGCCACATGGGCTGGACCATGGCCTGCGGCACGGCACAGATCGTGACCGACATCATGAACGGCCGCACGCCGGCCATCGACATCACGGGAATGACCTTGCGATGAACCACACAGCGACCCTGGGCGAGAACTACACGATCCTGCCGTTCGAAATGGACGAAGGCGTGATGGCGCGAGCCGCCATCGGCCTGGTGGTGCTGGAGACCGACCAGACCATCGAGCACGAGTGGCGCCAGATCATGCAGCTGCCCGGCGTGGCGTACTTCGAGGCACGCCTGCCGAGCCCGGCCGACATCGGCCTGGCCTCGCTCGCGCGGATGGAGGCGCACATCACGCCGGCCACGCGGCTCATCGTGCCCGACGTGGAGCTCGACGTGGTCGCCTTCGGCTGCACCTCGGGCTCGATCGTGATCGGCGAGGACAAGGTGTTCGCACAGATTCGCGACGCACGCCCGGGCGTGGCCTGCACCACGCCGATCACTGCCGCCATGGCCGGCCTTCATGCGCTGGGCGTGCGCAGGACCGCGCTGATCACGCCCTACGTGCATTCGATCAACGAGGTGTTCAAGCAGCACATCGAGGCCGGTGGCATCGAGGTGCCGCGCATCGCGACCTTCAACCATGCCAACGACAGCGAGGTGGCGCGCATCGACCGCGCATCGCTGCGCGCGGCGATTCTTGCGGCCGGCGCCGAGTCTGACGTGGATGCGGTGTTCGTCGCCTGCACCAGCCTGCGCATGGCCAACCTGACACGCGAGGTCGAGGAAGAGCTCGGCAAGCCCGTGGTCTCGAGCAACTGCGCCATGGCATGGCACGCGCTGCGCCTGGCCGGAGTGCGCGATTCCCTTCCCCGCTTCGGACGCCTGTTCGAAGTCTGACTTCTCATTCTTACGTGCCATGAATCGCAGATCCGAAGCCGTCCTGAGCACCCTGCCGCGCACCTTGCGCCGCGCCGGCATGACCGTCAACGACGTTCACAAGCGCCTGAAGGAGATGGTCATCGTCTACCGGATCAAGCCCGGCGAACGCGTGAACGAAGGCGAACTGGCGGAGGAGCTGGACGTGAGCCGCACGCCCCTGCGCGAGGCACTGCACCGCCTGGTGGCCGAGAACATGCTCACGCTGGTGCCCAACCGCGGCTTCTACGGACGGCAACTCGAACGGCAGGAGGTCTTCGACCTCTACGAGCTGCGCGGGGCCATCGAGCTGGCGTCGGTCAATCTGGCGCTGCAGCGCGCGACGCATGACGACATCGTTCAGGCGCGCGACGCATGGATCGACGTGATGCAGCACACGGCCGCGATGTCCACCTACCAGTTGCTGGAAGCGGACGAGCAGTTTCACCTGTCGATTGCCCGGCTCTCCGGCAACCGGGAGATCGCGAAGTCGCTGCAGGCCGTCAACGCCCGCATCCACTACTTCCGCTGGAGCGATCTCGAAGGCAAGAGCAAGGCCATGGAAGAAGAACACCTGGCGCTGCTCGATGCCCTGCTGCTGCGCGACGCGCCGCTGTGCCGCGACGTCATCAGCGGCCACGTGGCGCACCGCATGGAAGACATCGTCCAGTTCATCCAGCGCAGCGTGGTGCGGCTGTATGCAGGGCACGTGTAGGTGGCCCGCGCCATCGCGCCCTTTTCCGATTCTTTTCAAAACCTGGAGTACGCCGTGATCAAACAGTTTTCGTCCAGTCTTCTCGCCGCGCTGCTGCTCGGGGCCGGCTCTTCCGCAGCCCTGGCCCAGGGCACGGTCAACGTCGGCGCGGTGCTCTCCCTCACGGGTGCGAGCGCCACCATCGGCGAGGACGTGCGCCGCGGCATCATGCTGGGCGTCGACCAGGTGAATGCCAAGGGCGGCGTGCTCGGCAAGAAGTTCAACGTGCTCGTCGAGGACTCGGGCGGCAACGCGACGACGGCGCTCAACGCGGCGCGCAAGCTGGTCGGTGTGGACAAGGTGCCCGTGGTGATGGGCGAATACTCCTCGAGCATCACGCTGCCCGTGGGGCAGTACCTGGTCAAGGAAGGCGTCACGCACCTCAACATCAACAGCAGCAGCATCAAGCTGAAGGACCTCGGTCCCACCTCGTTCGGGCTGCTCGGGCTGGAGAACTACGCCAACAGCTTCTCGGCCTCCGACACCTATGCGCTGGGCTACCGAAAGGTTGCCGTGATCGCGCCCAACAATGCCTACGGCCAGGGCGTGCTGCAGGGCTACAAGGAGGCCTTCGAGAAGCTGGGCGGCAAGGTCGTCACCGAGGTTCTCTATGCCGCGGGGCAGTCCACCTATCGCCGCGAGCTCGAACAGATGTCGCGCAGCAGCCCGGACGCCTTCGTCTACACCGCCTACGGCCAGGAAGCCGCGGTGATCAACCGCGAAGCGCACGACCTGGGCCTGCGCAAGACGCCCTGGTATGCCATTCTCCTGAGCATGTGCGTGTCGGACACGCCGCCCGAGATCGCGAACGGGCAACTCGGCATGGAGCTCGGCTCGGTGCAGGGCCCGGCGGGCAAGGCCTATGCCGAAGCCTTCGCGGCGAAATACAAGGAAGGCTTCAAGACCGCCTACACAGGCTATGGCTACGACGCCGTGCTGATGACCGCGGCCGCGATGGAGAAGGCCAAGTCGGTCGATGCGGCCGCCATCCAGGCAGCCCTCAAGGAGATCGGGCAGTCGTACGCCGGCGTCACCGGCGTCATCAGCTTCGATGCCAACCGGCAGCGGCTCAACCCGCCCTACGACCGGCTCAAGTACGAAAACGGAAAGATCGCGCAGCGCTGATCAAGCCGCACACCGCACAAGGCTGCTGACATGTTCCAGTTCCTGATCGACGCCCTCCTGCGCACAGCGGACCTCGCACTGGTCACGCTCGGATTGAGCATGCTCTACGGGCTGGTCAAGTTCCCGAACATCGCCCACGTGCAGTACGCGATGTTCGGGGCCTACGCGAGCTATGCGCTGCATGCCGCGGGCGCGCCGCTGATCGGCTCGCTGCTGATCGCCAGCGTGGTCACGGGCATTCTGGCGCTGGGCCTGCACCTGCTGGTCTTCCGCCGGCTGCTGCGGGCGGGACCGTCCATTTCCATGGTCGGCTCGCTGGCGGTTTCCATGCTCGCCATCGCGTTGATGCAGGGCCTGGCGGGTTCGTTTCCGCGCATGTTCAAGCTCGGCCATACGGCACCGCTGACCATCGCCGGCGCCCACATCTCGTACACGCAGTTCTACTTCGTCTGCACGACGGTGGTGCTGCTGGTGCTGGTGACGCTGCTGCTGTTCTACACCCGGCTGGGCCGCGCCATGCGCGCGCTCACCAACAACGCCGCACTGGCCAATGCATCGGGGCTGAACGCGGAGCGCATCACCTTTCTCGTGAGCTTCACGAGCGGCATGGTGGCGGGCCTGGGGGGCAGCATGCTGTCGCTGTCGACGGGGGCTCACATCAACCTGGGCAACGATCTGCTGCTGCCGGTCTTCGCCGCGGCCATCCTGGGCGGCCTGGGCAACCCGATGGGCGCCATTGCAGGCGCGCTGCTCATCGCGGTGACCGAGACCGCCGTCACCAATCTCAACTTCGGCTTTCTCTTCGGCGTGGACATGAAGTTTCTGCCTGTGACCTACATCAACGCAGCCTCCTTCCTCATCCTGCTGCTGGCGCTGCTGTTCAAGCCCTACGGGCTGTTCGACCGCGAGGTGCGCCGTGTTTGACTTTCTCGTCTTCTCGCTGACCGTCGCGGGCATCTACGCGCTCATGGCGCTGGGCCTGAATCTGCAGGCGGGCTATGCGGGCCTCATGAACTTCGGCCAGATCGCCTTCGCCGGACTGGGCGCTTACGCAACGGGCATCGCCTTCTCGCTCGGATGGCCGCCGCTGGCAGGGGCCGCCCTCGGCGTGCTCGCGGCCATGGCGCTGGGCTGGTGCATCGCGCGCATCGGCAACAAGCTGGCCAGCGACTACTGGGGCATCGCCACGCTGGCGATCGCCGAGATCCTGCGCACCGCGGCGACCAACGAGGACTGGCTCACGGGCGGCGCCAACGGCATCAGCGCCATTCCCTCGCTCTTCGACGGCCTGGGCAGGCCATGGAGCGGACTGGCTTTCCTCGGACTGGTCGCGATCGTTGTCACGGTGTGCGCCCTCTTGTGCCGTCGGCTGGGCAATGGCCGGTTCGGCCGTGCCTTGCGGCTCATGCGGGAGGAGCCGCAACTCGCGGCCTGCATGGGCTACGACCTGCGCTCGCTCAAGTCGCGCACCCTCATGGCCGGCGCCGCCATCACGGCGCTCGGAGGCTCGCTCTATGCCCACTACATGAGCTTCGTGAGCCCCGACTACATGCTCCCCGCGGAGACCTTCCTGCTGTGGACCATGCTGATGATCGGCGGCGTCGGCAGCACAGCCGGAGTGCTCATCGGCGTGCTGTTGGTCCAGGCGGCGAACGTGCTGGCGCCCTTCGCCAGGCAGGTGCTGGGCTTCGGCTCGGACCAGGCCGGCGCGCTGCGCCTGGGCCTCATCGGGCTCATCCTGCTGGCCTGCCTGATGTGGCGCAGCGAGGGGCTGGTGCCGGAAAAGATCCGGAAGATGCCATGAGCACTGCATCCAATTCCGCTTTGCTCGACGTGAAGGCCGTCGCCAAGGCCTTCAGCGGCAATCACGTGCTGCAGGACGTGAGCTTCAACGTCGCATCCGGCGAAATCGTCGGCCTGCTCGGACCCAACGGGTCGGGCAAGAGCACGCTGCTCAACACCATCAACGGCTTCGAGACGATCGACCGGGGTGCGATCCGCCTGGCCGGCAATCGCATCGACGGGCTGCCGGTTCACCGCGTGGTCGCGGCGGGCATCGGGCGCACCTTTCAGCTACCGTCGATGCCGCGCAAGATGTCGGTGCTCGAAGTGGCCGTTGCGGCCGCCACCGCGCACCACGGCATCTGGGCCACGCTGACGCGCAGCGCAGCGGCGCGCCGCACCGAGCAGGCCGCGCTGAAGAAAGCCGGGGAGTTGCTCGACCAGCTGCTGCTGGCCCCCGTGCGCGACCTGCCGGCGGCCGCGCTGTCCGGCGGGCAGAAGAAGCTGCTTGGCATCGTGTGCGCGCTGATGGCGCAGCCCCGGCTGCTGATCCTCGACGAACCGACGGCGGGCGTGCACCCCAACCTGCGGCGCGACATCGTGCTCGCCTTGCAGGCCCTCAATGCCCAGGGCATGACGATGCTGATCGTCGAGCACGACATGCAGTTCATCCGCGAGGTCTGCACGCGCTGCGTCGTGCTGGACCGGGGGCGCATCGTCGCCGACTGCCGTCCCGACGAACTCGTGCGCAACGAGGAAGTGGTGCGCGCGTACCTCGGGCGCGCCGAGGAGCCCGAACTCGAGGAGGCGCTCCCATGATCGAGGTCAAGCAAGTCGTCGCCGGCTACACGGCCGAGGTGGACATCCTCAAGGGCATCACGCTGCACGCCGCAAGGGCGGAGATCGTGACGCTGCTCGGGCCGAACGGCTGCGGCAAGTCCACGCTGCTCAAGAGCATTGCCGGCTTCGTGCCGCCGCGCAGCGGCGCGGTGCTGCTCGAGGGCCAGGACGTTTCGAGGATGCCGGCGCACGACAAGATCCGCCGCTGCGGCCTCGGCTTCGTGCCGCAGACAGAGAACGTCTTCAGCGCGCTGACGGTGCGCGAGAACATGCTGGTCGGCGGCCACTACCTGGGCAACACGCAGTGCGAGCAGCGCATGCGCGAGCTTTGCGCGCTGTACCCGATGCTCGGGCGCAAGTTCGGCGCGCGTGCAGCTTCGCTGTCGGGCGGCGAGCGGCAGATCCTGGCGCTGGCGCGCGCGCTCATGCCGCGGCCCCACATCCTGCTGCTCGACGAACCTTCGGCCGGGCTCTCGCCCAAGATGCTGCAGGAGGTCTTCGAGGCCATCGCGGAGATCCGCCGCAAGGAGGCCGTCACGATCCTGATGGTCGAGCAGAACGCCATGGAGGCCCTGCGCATCTCGGACCGCGCCTACATCCTGTCGATGGGCACCGTCGCGCTCTCCGGTGCGGCCCGCTCGCTCATGCACGACCCGCAGGTGCGGGAACTCTATCTGGGCAGGCCGTCGCCGTGAAAAGCGCGCGCGCCAGGCATGCCAGACATCAGCCCGGCGGTCGCGACCCGGCCCCGGGCCCCGCACTCTTTACCGAGGAGGAACGGCCATGAACCCGGCATCCACGCAGCAACAGCAGGCGAGGTCCTACGAGAACTTCGTCATCGTCATCGCGCCGCTGCTGAACAGCGTCAGCGGCATCGCGATCGACCTCTACGCACCCAGCATGCCCTCCATCGGGCGCGAGTTCGGGGTCAGTGCGATCGTGATGCAGGGAAGCATCTCGATCACGCTGATCGCCTACGCGCTGGGCCAGCTTTTCTTCGGCCTGATCGCCGACGGGCGCGGCAGGCTGCCGGCCATCCTGCCGGGCCTGGGGCTCTTCATTGCGGGGAGCCTTGTCGCGATGCTGGCCGGCGACATCACGCAGCTGCTCATCGGCCGGGCGATGCAGGGCTTTGCCATCGGCGCCTGCCAGGTGGTGGCGCGTGCGCTGCTGGTGGACAACATCCATGGCGAGCGCTTCTATGTGGCGGTGGTCTACCTCAGCCTTGCCTGGGGCCTGGGCCCGGTGCTGGCGCCTTTCATCGGCGGCCTGATCGAGCAGTACGCGGGCTGGCGCTGGAACTTCGCGCTGTATGCGGGCTACAGCGCGCTGCTGCTGGCGCTCAGCTTCAGGCTGCAGGAGTCGCTCGCACCCAGCCGGCGCAAGACCCTGCGCCAGTCGCTCGGCGGCTATGTGCTGATCCTGGGCAACCCGCGGTTCCTGTCGGCGACGCTGGCGCTCGGATGCAGCCTGTCGGTCTTCCTGATCTGGAACATCATCGGCCCCTTCGTCATCCAGGATCGGCTGAAGCAAAGCCCCTCCTACTTCGGCACCACCGCACTGCTCGCGGGCATCTGCTACCTCGCCGGCACGCTGCTCAACCGCACGCTCATCCGCACCGTGAGCGGCCGCACCCTGATGCTGGCCGGCCTCGCCGCCTGCGTGCTGGGCATCTTCGCGATGCTCTGCACACCCGGCTCGCTGGTACTGCCGAGCCTGCTGGCCGGTGTGATGCTGACGAACTTCGGCCAGGGCCTGCTGTTCTCCAACGTCGTGGCACTGACCATGACGCTGTACCCCGACCGGGCCGGTGCCACCGCGAGCCTGCTGGGCTGCGGAATGATGATCTGCGCCGGTGCCAGCTCCGCGCTGGTCGGCCATCTTCCGGTCGGCACCAACCTGTCGGTCTCGCTCCCGTTCGCCGCACTGCTCGTGCTGCAGAGCCTGGGTATCTGGGGCGCGCTCCGATCCACCGCCTTGCGCAAGGCTGTCGATCATGAATGCCAAGTTTGACGCCCGCAGCCTGGACCACCGACTGCTGCAGACCCTGCGGCAACGGGCGGTTGCAGCCGTGAACGAAGGGTGCAGCGTGGCCCAGGTCGCGCTGGTCTACGGCCTGAATCGCCGGACGGTGTTTCGCTGGGTCGCGGACTACCGGCGCGACGGGCCGCAAGCCCTGCTGGCCAAGCCCATTCCCGGCCGACCCAAGCGGCGCGACGCGAATGCCGCGTCGGAGCCAATGCTGCCGGCATGCGGCGAATGAGCACTGCCGCACACCCGGGTGCCTGCTTTTCCCGGTGCAGTGCAAGCCCCGCAATACAGCTTCAGGTCGTGTTTTGGTGCAGGAAAAGAGCGCACCCGGCGCACGCGAAGCCTGCACGCGCGGTACCCCGAACAGCGCCTCGCCTGGATGAAACCGGGTTGTCCCGGCCGCCGAAAAAGTAGAGCCACCTGCCCCCTATTCGATCCAGAGAATGAAATGAGAAAGATCGAGGTGACATAACTTTTCAGCCCGATGTGGCAATTGATTTACGTCACTCAGGCGTCATTCATTTGCTCTGCTGCGGTGCAGCACATGGCATATATGTTGCTAAATAATGTTGCGGTTATTTCAAGCAAAACAGGCCCTTTAAACCTATTTCATTACGAAGAATAATTCGATTACCGCCATTCGCAAACGGGGTGCCACAGAGGAGACCTTCTTTAACCCTACGTCACAGGATGAATGAAAATGTCTTGGAATGAAGCACTGATAGATGAAGAAATTTCCATCTTGCAAAGAATTCGCTCCGACGTAGGAGCGAGGGTATTGCCGCAGCGGCTTTACGAGGAATTTGTAAAGACCTACAAGAAAATATCCACCGAACTGGTGATCTTCGATGAAGACGGCAATGTCTGGCTGACCCAGCGGCCGAGCAAAGAGAGGCAGCCCGACGAGCCCTTCGCAGGGCAATGGCACAACCCCGGTGTCATGCACAATTTCAATGAATCCATCGACAACGCCTGGGAACGGCTGTGCAAGGACGAATTGGGATCAGGCGTGGTAGCCGACGGGCCCCAATTCATCAAGATCCTTGAATTCAGCGAATCCAAGCGGGGGCATTACCTGTCGCTGCTCTATATCACGCGCTACCGCAGCGGCAAATTGACGAGCAGCACACCTTCGGGTTTTTACAAGCCGAGCGATCTGCCAAGACCGATCTTCGAGCCACACGAGAAATTGATCATTCCCGAGGCGGTCAAGGCGGCGGCGTCCCTCGGGTGGCTGCAATGATGCGCTCCGGACAGCGCAAGGCGCGGTATACCGGCGCATTTTCGGTCGCCCCGACGATTTTCGACGAGCGGGGCGAACTCGATCTCGACGGCCAGAAGCGCTGCATCGATTTCATCATCGAAGCGGGCGCCGACGGGCTGTGCATATTGGCCAATTATTCGGAGCAATTCGCCCTGTCGGACCGCGAGAGGGAAATTCTCACCGCCACGATCTTCGAGCATGTGGCCGGACGCGTGCCGGTCATCGCGACCACCAGCCACTTCAGTTCCCAGATCTGCGCCGAGCGCAGCAAACGCGCCGCGCAGGCCGGAGCGGCCATGGTCATGATCATGCCGCCGTACCACGGGGCCACCATCCGGGCCAGCGAGTCCGGGGTGGGGGAGTTCTACCGGCGCGTGGCCGACGGCCTCGACATACCGATCATGTTGCAGGACGCCCCGATGAGCGGCACGCCGCTGTCCGCTGCCTTTCTGGCGCAGCTGGCGCACGACGTGCCGGCGGTCTGCTATTTCAAGATCGAGGTGGCGCAGTCGGCCGGCAAGCTGCGCGAGCTGATCCGCCTGGGCGGCGATGCCATCGAGGGACCGTGGGACGGCGAGGAGGCCATCACGCTGTTCGCCGACCTGGAAGCCGGTGCGACTGGCGGCATCCTGGGCGCCGGCTATCCCGACGGCCTGCAACCGATCATTCGCGACTACCTCGCGGGGAACCGCGAACAGGCGATGCGCGGCTACGAGCGATGGCTGCCCCTCATCAACTACGAGAACCGGCAATGCGGCCTGCTGGCCAGCAAGGCATTGATGAAGGCCGGCGGAATCATCCGCTGCGACATGGCGCGGCATCCGATCCCCGCGCTGCATCCCGCGACCGAAGCCGGGCTGATCGAAATCGCCCGCAACCTCGACGCGATGGTTCTGCGCTGGGCGCATTGACCCCGGAAGAAAGGTGCTGCCCATGACTTCCCAGACCATCAAACAGGTTCGCGCCTACACCTTGCGTGGAGGCGGGGCCGACTACCACGACCAGTCCGACGGGCACTGGATCGACGATCACATCTCGACGCCGATGAGCAAGTACCCCGAATACCGCCAGAGCCGCCGCAGCTTCGGCATCAACGTGCTCGGCACGCTGGTGGTGGAAGTCGAGGCGAGCGACGGCACCGTGGGCTTCGCGGTCACGACCGGCGGCGAGCCGGGGGCCTTCATCGTGGAGAAGCACCTGGCGCGCTTCATCGAAGGCGCCCGCGTCACCGACGTCGAGAAGATCTGGGACCAGATGTACCAGTCGACCCTCTACTACGGCCGCAAGGGCATCGTGCTGAACACGCTCTCCGCGGTCGACCTCGCGCTCTGGGACCTGATGGGCAAGCTGCGCCAGGAGCCGGTGCACCAGTTGCTCGGCGGCGCCGTGCGCAACGAACTGCAGTTCTATGCCACCGGCGCGCGCCCGGACCTCGCCAAGCAGATGGGGTTCATCGGCGGCAAGCTGCCGCTGCAGCACGGCCCGGCCGAAGGCGAGGAAGGCCTGCGGCGCAACCTCGAGAAGCTGGCCCACATGCGCGAGCAGGTCGGCCCCGACTTCTGGCTGATGTACGACTGCTGGATGAGCCTGGACCTCAACTACGCCACGCGGCTGGCGCACGCTGCCGCCGACTTCAAGCTCAAGTGGATCGAAGAGGCGCTGCCGCCGGACGACTATTGGGGCTATGCGGCGCTGCGCAAGAACATGCCCGCCGGCATGATGGTCTCGACCGGCGAGCACGAGGCCACGCGCTGGGGCTTCCGCCTGCTCCTCGAGATGGGATGCTGCGACATCATCCAGCCCGACGTGAACTGGTGCGGCGGCCTCACGGAGTTGATCAAGATCTCCGCGCTGGCCGACGCGCATGGTGCGCTGGTGGTGCCGCACGGCTCGTCGGTCTACAGCTATCACTTCGTCATCACGCGGCACAACAGCCCGTTTGCCGAGTTCCTGATGATGGCGCCCAAGGCCGATGAGGTGGTGCCGATGTTCAACCCGTTGCTGCTCGACGAACCGATTCCGCAGCAGGGGCGAATGTCGGTGAACCAGCTCGACAAGCCGGGCTTCGGGGTGCGCCTGAATCCGGAATGCTTGCTGGAGCGGCCCTACAGCCATTGAGGTGCTCAAGCGATGCCCGTGCGATCTTTCAGGCTCCAGCTGAACCCGGGCCAGGCGGTGGAATACCGTCGCCGGCACGATGCCTTGTGGCCCGAGCTGGCAGCGTTGCTGCAGGAGGCCGGCATCGAGGACTACCGCATCTTTCTCGACGAGACGGACGGCGCGCTCTACGGTGTCATGCACTACCGGCGCGACGACCTGCTCGAAGCGCTGCCCCATTCGCCCGTGATGCAGCGCTGGTGGGCCTACATGGCGGACATCATGCAGACCCACCCCGATCATTCCCCCGTCAGCGTCGAGCTGCTGCCGGTCTTCGCCTTTTCGCCCGAATCACCCACCTGAAGGAGCACCGCACATGCTGCTTGCCGACAAGACCGTGATCGTGACCGGCGCCTCGCGCGGCATCGGCCGCGCCGTGGCGCTGGAATGCGCGCGCCAGGGAGCGCGCGTCGTCATAGGGCACAGCGGCAGTGCCCAGGGCCGCACGGCCGCCTTCTCGCTGATGGAGGAAATCTCCGGCTTCGGCGGCCACGGCATCGAAGTGGGCAGCGATGCCGCCGACCTGGACACCGGCGGCAGGCTGGTCGCGGCGGCGCTCGACGCCTTCGGGAGCGTGGACGTGTTCGTCAACAACGCCGGCATCTGCCCCTTCCATTCCTTTCTCGACATGCCCCGCGAGACCTACCTGCGCACGGTCGACACCAACCTGAACGGAGCCTACTTCGCAGTCCAGGCCGCCGCCAACCAGATGAAGAAGCAGGGCAACGGCGGCGCCATCATCGCCGTGAGCTCCATCAGCGCGCTGGTCGGGGGTGGCATGCAGACGCACTACACACCGACCAAGGCAGGGCTGCACTCGCTGATGCAGTCCTGCGCCATCGCGCTCGGGCCGTACGGCATCAGATGCAACACCGTGCTGCCAGGCACCATCGCCACCGACATCAACCAGGAAGACCTGGCCGACGAGGAAAAGCGCGCCTACATGATCCGGCGCACCACGCTGGGCCGGCTGGGCGCGCCCGAGGACATCGCGGGCCCGGTCGTCTTTCTGGCGTCGGACATGGCCCGCTATGTCACGGGCGCCGCGCTGCTGGTGGATGGCGGCATGTTCGTCAATCTGCAATGACGCCCGAGCTCTGGCTGGAAGCGCCCGCCGCGGGTTCGGGCATCTACACCGGACCGATCGTCGATTCGCACATTCACCTGTTCGACCCTCGCCGCCCGCAAGGCATTCCGTGGCCTCCGAAGGGCGATGCGATCCATCGGCCCACGCTCCCTGCGGACTACTTCGCCGTGTCGAAGAAGCACGGCGTCACCGGTGCCATCGCCGTCGAAGCCAGCCCTTGGCATGACGACAATTTCTGGCTGCTGGAAACGCTGCGCGACGACGCCAGGATGCTCGGCTTCGTCGGCAACCTGCTGCCCGGCGCGGGCGACTTTCTCCCCACGCTGGAACGGCTGGCGGCCGAGCCGCTGTTCCTCGGCATCCGGTGCGGCAACCTCTGGGATCGCGACCTGCGCGAAGATGTTCGAAGCCCCGCGTTCATCGACGGCCTGCGCGCGCTGGCCAAGAGCGGCCGCAGCCTCGACAGCGCCAACCCCGATGCACGGCTGATCGAGGCCCTGCTGGAGATCGCCCACCAGGTGCCGGAACTGAGGATCGTGGTCGACCACCTGCCCGGCGCCGTTATCCCGACTCATCAGGAACAGACCTTCCTGCACAACCTGCGGGCGCTGGCGGCGCACCCTGGGGTGTTCGCGAAGATCTCCCAGATTCCCTTGAACGCGAGCGACTCGGCACAGGCCCGCAACCGCCTGGACACCCTGTGGGAACTGTTCGGCGAAGACCGGTGCCTGTTCGGCAGCGACTGGCCCAACAGCCTGCGCGCGGCCCCGTTTCGCGACATTCTGGGCTCGGCCCTGTGGTTCATGCGGGACAAGACCGGGCAGGCGAAGACGAAGTTCTTTTCGACGAACTCGGCCCGCGCATACCGCTGGAGCGGCATCCGGGATTGACGCTGTCTGCCCCTCGGCCGGGGCTGCCACGGGGCGACCTTCTAAAATCGCGGCATTCCCCCGCAGATTGCCCACCTTGTCTTTTGTTGCCGAAACCCGCCGCCGCCGCACCTTCGCGATCATTTCCCACCCTGACGCCGGCAAGACCACGCTGACCGAAAAGCTGCTGCTTTTCTCCGGCGCGATCCAGATCGCCGGTTCGGTGAAGGCGCGCAAGGCCTCGCGCCATGCCACCTCCGACTGGATGGAAATCGAAAAGCAGCGCGGCATCTCGGTGGCCTCGTCGGTCATGCAGATGCTGTACCGCGACCACGTGATCAACCTGCTCGACACGCCCGGCCACAAGGACTTCTCGGAAGACACGTACCGCGTGCTCACGGCCGTCGACTCGGCGCTGATGGTGATCGACGCGGCCAACGGCGTGGAAGCGCAGACGCGGCGGCTGATCGAGGTTTGCCGCCAGCGCGACACGCCCATCATCACCTTCGTCAACAAGATGGACCGTGAAGTGCGCGAGCCGCTGGACATCCTCGACGAGGTGGAGCGCGAGCTCGGCATGCCCTGCGTGCCCATGACCTGGCCCGTGGGCCAGGGCAAGACCTTCCGCGGGATCATGAACCTGCGCACGCAGGCGATGACGGTGTTCGAGTCGGGCAGCGAACGGCTGCCGCAAGACTTCGAAACCATTCCGCTGAGCGAGCGCGACACGCTCACCAAGCGCTTCGGCGCCGACTTCGAGACTGCCATGGACAGCATGGAGCTGGCCACCGGCGCATCGCCCACCTGGGACCGCGAAGCCTTCCTGGCCGGCAAGCAGACGCCCGTGTTCTTCGGCTCCGGCGTGAACAACTTCGGTGTGATGGAAGTGCTCGACGCACTGGTCGACCTGGCGCCTTCACCGCAGTCGCGCATCAGCACCACCATGGTCAACCGCCAGCCGGTGGTCAAGGAGATCCAGCCCGAGGACAAGGACTTCGCGGGCGTAGTCTTCAAGGTGCAGGCCAACATGGACGCCAACCACCGCGACCGCATCGCCTTCGTGCGCATGGCCTCGGGCAAGTACACGCCGGGCATGAAGCTCAAGGTGCAGCGCACCTCGAAGGAACTGCGCCCCACCAGCGTCGTGACCTTCATGAGCCAGCGCCGCGAGGCGGTCGAAGAGGCCTACGCGGGCGACATCGTGGGCTTCACCACGCACGGCGGCGTGCAGCTGGGCGACACCATCACCGATGGCGCGAGCCTGCAGTTCACCGGGCTGCCCTTCTTCGCGCCCGAGCTGTTCATGACGGTGATCTTGAAGAACCCGCTGCGCACCAAGCAGCTGCAGCAGGGCCTGGCCCAGCTCGGCGAAGAAGGCGCGATTCAGGTGTTCCGCCCCGAAGTGGGTGGCCCGATGCTGCTGGGCGCGGTCGGCCAGCTTCAATTCGAAGTGGTGCAGCACCGCCTGAAGGCCGAGTACGACGCCGACGTGCGGCTCGAAGGTTGCCAGTACACCGGCGCACGCTGGATCACGGCTGACACCCCAGCCGAGCTGCGCGAGTTCGTCAACGCGTACCCGGTGCGCATGGCCAAGGACGCGGCCGATACGCTGGCCTTCCTGTGCACTTCGCCGTACGACGTGCGGCTGGCGCAGGAGCGGTTTCCGAAGATTCACTTTCATCCGCTGCGGGAGCATGCGGGGTTGGCGCTGCAGAGCGCCGGTTGATGGCGCGCTAGCTGCCCGTCGACGCGTAGTGGCGCAACCCGAAGCGCCAAGCCCCGAAAGCCGCCGCGAGAAACACGAATCCTGCGAGCGGCGACACCATGCCTACCCACCCGGGCGCCCCCAGCGGATCGGCCTTGCCCAGAATTGCCAGCACCGGGTAATAAGCCACGCAGGCCAGCGGCACGATGAAGGTCAGCACGCGGCGGAACCACTGCGCATACAGCGCCAACGGGTACTGCGCCGCCTGCACACCGCCATAAGTCAGCACATTGGCGATCTCCAGGCTCTCGACGGTCCAGAACGACAGCGTGCCCTGCAGCACGAGGATGCCCAGGAACAGCGCGATGCCGCCGGCAATGGCGAACAGCGCGATCGTCACCGTGGCCGGAGTCCATGCGATGGCCGCCTGATGCGTGGCGAACACGATCACCGCCACACCCTGCAGCAGGCGCCCTGCGCGGCTGATACGGAAGTCGTTGCCCATCAGTTGCAGCGCGAGCGAACGGGGGCGCAGCAGCAGGCGGTCGAAGGCACCTGTGCGCAGGAACTCCGTGCCGAGCACGTCGAAGCCGCGGCCCAGCGCATCGGCCAGCGCGAACATGCAGTTCACCAGCCCGTAGAACAACGCCACCTCGCCGATGTGCCAGCCCTGCACTTCACCGAAGCGATGGAACAGCGCCCAGACGGCGATCACCTCGATGCCGGAACCGAGGAACTGGCCTAGCGTCAGCATCAGTGCCGAAGCCGGGTAGCGGGCCTGGGCTGCGATGGAGGTGCGGACCAGTCGGAAGAAAAGAGGTAGCGAGCGCATCTCAGTGGCTTGTGTTCGGGGCGCGTGCGAATGACACCGGGTACTCCCCGAAAACAATGCAGCAAATCAAAAGACAAGCGTCCACCCTAGCCACCCTGGATCTGCAGACTGCGCATGGTCCGCCCCATCGCGAGGCGACCTAACGTGACCAGCGTGACGATCCAGAAGCACTGCAGCCCCAACCCGCCCAGCGCATGCCAGCCGCTCAACTGCCCGAAGTACAGCCGCGCCGGAATGTCCATCAGCCCAGCCAACGGTTGGATCAGCAACGCGGTCTGCCAGGCGTCCGGCAGCAACGCGAGCGGCAGCAGATTGCCCGAGAGCACGATGACCACGGGAGTCGCCATGGCGCTGATGCCGCGCTCGTTCAGTGCCGCCGTGATCGCCACATTGAGCAGCATCACCATCGCAGTCGAAAGCAGCAGCGCGAGCAGCACCGACAACAAAAATGCGACACCCGCCGCCGCACTCGCGGGCAGTTGCCAGGCCCAATCGCCCAACCCCATCAACGGCAACGCGACCGCAGCAAAGGCAGCCATCAACGCCATGCGGGGTAGCACACGCGCGGCGATCCAGCCGGCGCTGCGCGCGAACCACAGCGCGTAGGCGTCCACGGGGCGCAGCCGATCGTAGGCCACCGCGCCGGTGCGCACTGCCTGCGCCACCTCCGGATCGCCGAGCCACGGCAGCAGCACCAATAGTCCCTGCGCGAGCCAAGTGTAGGTGATGGCCTGTGCGAGCGACATAGGCGAACCCGCGCCCGCAATGGCCGTCCCGCCATAGAAGGCCGCGAACACCATCACCTTGATTCCGCCCCACCAGCACTGCGTCGCAAAGCCCGCGAGCGCGGCGGTGCGGTACTGCAGCATCTGCAGGAAGCGCGACGCGAAGGCCGCGAAGTAGGGCCGCGCAAGATCGCGCGGGCTGGTCGCCGTCACGCTTCGGCCGCTCCATGCATGGCATAGAAGCGCGCGATGACGGCCTCGATGGCCAGGCCTTCGAGGCGGATGTCCTCCACCGCATGCTCTGCCGCGATGCGCGCGATCAATGCCGGAGCGGTGGTCACCGCGGGGTCGAAGTCCAGCACCAGCGTCTGGCCGTCGCGCGAGTGCACCTTCGCTCCGGCCACCTGCGACGGCAGCACCGCGTCCTGCGCAAAGTCGACCACCAGCCGGCGCTCGGCCATCACCTGCGCGCGCAGCGCCTCCACCGGGCTGTCGGCCAGCACGCGGCCGTGGCCGATGACGATCACGCGGCGGGCCAGCGCCTCGATGTCATGCATGTCGTGCGTGGTCAGCAGCACGGTGGTGCCGCGCTCGCGGTTGGCGCGGCGCACGAAGTCGCGCACGGCGAGTTTCGACGGCGCATCGAGCCCGATGGTCGGCTCGTCGAGAAAAAGAATGTCAGGTTCGTGCAACAGCGCCGCCGCGATTTCGGCGCGCATGCGCTGGCCCAGCGAGAGCTGGCGCACCGGCTGGTCGAGCACGCGCTCCAGATGCAGCAGCGCGACCAGTTCGTCGCGCGTGCGGCGGTAGCGCACCGGGTCCACGCGGTAGATGTCGCGCAGCAGGTCGAAGCCGTCGCCCACCGGGAGGTCCCACCACAGCTGCGTGCGCTGGCCGAAGACCACGCCGATGCGCGCCACGTGGCGCTCGCGGTCTGCAAACGGGTCGCGCCCGTCGACTTCCACGCGCCCGCCGTCGGGCCGCAGGATGCCCGAGAGGATCTTGATGGTGGTCGATTTGCCCGCACCGTTCGGCCCGATGAAGCCGAGTAGTTCGCCGCGCTCGAGCGAGAACGAGACGCCCGACAGCGCCTCCACCGTGCGATGGCGGCGCCGCACGAGCCCGCGCAGCGCGCCCAATACGCCCGGGTCGCGCTCGGAGATTCGGTAGGTCTTGCGGAGGTGGTCGACGAGGATGTGAGGCATGAAGGCGCCGCGCCGGCCTCGATGGCGCGGCGGGGGCGGGATGCTACACGAAGAAGGCACAAGTACGATCACCGACTCCCCCCAACATTCCTCGCCATGCCCTCGCTGCCCGCCTCGCCCCACCACCTGTTGCCGCTGACCCGCTGGGAGGCGACAGCACGCAGCGCGCTCGTCGGCGTCTTCACCGACATCGACGACACGCTGACCCACGAAGGCGCGATCACGCCCGATGCGCTGCAGGCGCTGGGCGATCTCAAGGCCGCGGGGCTGTCGGTGGTGGCAATCACCGGCCGGCCGGTGGGCTGGAGCCTGCCCTTCGTCAACGCCTGGCCCGTCGATGCCATCGTGGCGGAGAACGGCGCGGTAGCGCTGCTGCCCGCGGCCGGTGACCGGGTCTGGAAACGCTACCAGCAGGATGCGACCACGCGCGCGGCCAACTTCGCGCGGATGCAGACCGTGCTGGCGCGCATCGAGCGCGAATTTCCGGGCGTCGGGCGCGCCACCGATTCGCCGGGGCGCGAGACCGACATCGCCATCGACCACAGCGAGTTCGTGCAGTTGAGCGACGCCACCATCGCGCAGGTGGTGGCGCTGATGCGCAGCGAGGGCATGCACGCCACCGTCAGCAGCATCCACATCAACGGCTGGTACGGCGACAACGACAAGCTCGAAGGCGCGCGCTGGATCGTGCGCGAGCTGTGGGGCCGCACGCTCGACGACGAAATGGACCGCTGGGCCTACGTGGGAGATTCCACCAACGACCAACTGATGTTTCGCACCTTCGCGCACAGCATCGGCGTGGCGAACGTCGCGCGCTTCGTGCCGCAGCTGGAGCACCTGCCGCGCTACGTGACGCAGGGCGAGCGCGGCGCGGGTTTTGCCGAGGCGGCGCGCGCCGTGCTGTCGGCACGAATGCAACAAGGAAATAAAAAAAGCCCGCACGAGGCGGGCTAAAAAGGATCGGTCTAGAGACCCTTGGAGAAAACTCGGGAGGACTCCCCGGCTCAGAACGCGTGGCGAATGCCGAACTCGTAGCCCATCGACGACTTGGGCTGCAGCGCGGCGCGGTTGAACGCGACGACATACGACGGGCCGGCGCCGACCGTGTTGCCCGCGCCGTTCTTGTTGCTGACGCGCGCGATCGTGCCGTAGAGCGCGGTGCGCTTCGACAGGTTGTGCACGTAGCCCAGTGCGAGCTTGTTGGACTTCGGATCGGGGGCGTTCACGACGCCGAGAACCGGCACGCGGTTGAAGTCGTACTTGACCTGCGAGTACGAAGCACGGATCTGGCCCGGGCCGATCGGCACGGTCACGCCGATCAGGTAGCCGGTCAGGTCCACGTCCGGCACACGGGTGAAGGCATTCAGCGGGTCGCGCTGGTCCTTCGAACGCGAGTACTCACCGAACAGCTTGGCCACGCCGAAGTCGTAGGTCGCGCCGAGGTTGAAGGTCTTGATCTTGCCCGGGCGCGCCACGGCCGCGGCGCCAGTGCCGGTCGTGAAGCTCGTGTCGTTCTGCGCGTAGCTGGCAGCCACGTCGAGCGGGCCGGCCGCGTAGCCGACGCGTCCACCGATGTGGCGGCCGGTGTTGGTCTTGTCGGCGCCGGCCACGGAGTCCGGCGAAGTGCGGGTGAGTTCATGCAGGCTGTAGCCCACGTTGCCGTAGAAGCCACCCAGGTTGCGCGGCAGGAAGTACTGCACCATGTTGCCGGCGCGCTTGTACGTGCTGTTGCTGCCGTAGCCGGTGCCCGACACGCTGGTTTCGTTGGCGTCGATGATCAGCGAGCCGCCGATGCCGGTGTCGGCGAACGGATCGAACTGCTCTTCGTTCAGCACGGTGGCGGTCTTGTCGCGGCCGAGGCGGATCTCGCCGAAGCTGCCGGCAAGGCTCACCGTCGAGCGGCGGCTGAAGTTGCTGAGGCCAGTGGCGCCGTCGTCGTTGGTGATCGGGGATTCGAGCCAGAAGCTGGCCGACAGGCCGCCGCCCAGATCTTCCACGCCGCGGAAGCCGAGGCGGCTGGAGCTCAGGCCCGAATTGGCCAGTTCGGTGCGGCTGGCCTTCACGCTGTAGAAGGGGCCGAAGGGGTTCGTCGATTCGCTCTTGTTCGATACGTTGCGGTAGGCGGCGTCGACCACGCCGAACAGCGTTACGGTCGATTGCGCCGACGCGGCACCGCAAGCCGCCAAGGCAGCCAGAACAAGCAGGGATTTTTTCATTCGTATCACTCCAGGATGGGGAATTCGTCGCTCCGTATCGGGCGCGACAGTTAAGAAGTCCGGGCTTTGGCGCCACAGGACTGCATCCGAGTGTTTCTTCGCTAGAAGACGAATGAATTACATAGGGTTAACGCTTGATTGACGAAGGGGTACCGCACTTGACATGTGTGCGCTGCGCGCCCATGCGCGTCAATGCGCGCCGCGGCGCAACACCGACCACTGGCTCCAGACGCCGAAAGCAGCGATCAGCAGCAACACCGCCGCGTAGCCTTCCGTCGTGTTCAGCAACCCCAGCGGTGCCACCAGGAAACCCGCCAGCATCGCGGGCAGGCTGAACGCGAGATAGCTCACGACGAAGATCGCCGCGAACAATTCGCCGCGCTCGTGCGATTGCGCCAGTGGCGCCAGCGTTTGCACCAGCGCCGAGAACGCACCGCCGAAGCCGATGCCCGCCACAGCGGTGCCGACGAAGAACAGCGCAAGCGAACGGGTGGCAAGCGAGGCGAGCAGCAGCCCCAGCCCGACCGCAATGCTGGCCATGCCGAGGATGGCTGGACGAGGTGCAGCGAAGCGGCCGAGCAAGGTCGGCGCAATCGCGCCCATACCGGACAGCACTGCCACCGTGAGGCCGTTGACCACGCCGTTGTCGATGCCGAACACATGCAGCATCAACGACGGCGCGAGCGACAGATACAACCCGCCGAGCGCCCACACCACGACGAACACCGGCAGCCCGCGCGTGAACTCGGCCCGGGCGCGCACAGGAATCGACACGCGCGGCACCAGCGAGGCCAGCGCACCGGCGCGCGGCGTGACGGTTTCGGGCATCCACAGCACCACCGCCGCGCCCAGCGCAAACACCGCGGCCAGCACGCCGAAAACCAGCATCACCGGCTGAACCGAGAACTTCACCGCCACACCCGTCAGCAACGCGCCCAACGCCAGGCCGGCCAGCGGCGACACGCTCGTGATCAGCGCCCCCAGCCGCTTGCGCGAAGCCGGCGCGGCCTCGACCACCGCCGCGCTCAGGGCGCCGCTCGCGATGCCCGTGGCCACGCCCTGCACCACGCGCGCGACGATCAGCCCGCCGATGCCGTGCGCCAGCAGAAAGAGCCCCATCGCCACCGCCTGCAACACCAGCGCCGCCAACACCACCGGCCGCCGGCCGATGTGGTCCGACAGCGAACCCGCCACCAGCAGCGAGATCAGCAACGCAATCGCATAGATGGCAAAAGCCACCGTGAGCAGCGACGACGAGAAGTGCCAGGCGTGCTGGAACACCACGAACAGCGGCGACGGTGCAGCCGCCGCGAAGAAGAAGGCGAACAGCACGGCGGCCAGCAACGGAAAAGCCGCGCGTGCCGGCAGGCGCCAGGGCTTGGCGCGGGCAGCGAGGTCGGAGGTGCTGACCGCGAGGTCGGGGCAGGTGGACGGCATGGCGAATCCTTAACGCAACTTTTTTTGCTTTTGTGATTCTAGACCTGAGAATCAGCTAAAGCAAATATCTTTGCGTTAAAGTCCGAGCATGAACGACATCGCTCTTCCCAACAAACGTCCCGGCGGCCGCAGCGCGCAGGTGCAGGCGCTGGTGCGCACCGCCCTCGAAGAACTCGTGGCCGAACAAGGGCGGGAGCGTGTGACGGTGCCGGCAGTGGCCGAGCGCGCGGGCGTCAGCGCCTCCAGCATCTACCGGCGCTGGGGCGATCTGCAGGGGTTGTTGGCGGAGACGGCCACCCACCGGCTGGACCCGAACCGCCCATTGCCAGACACCGGCGCACTACGGGCCGATCTCGAAGCCTGGGCACGCGAACTCATCGAGCACCTGGCCAAGCCGTGCAACACCTCGCTGCTGAAAGCCGCGGCCGCGCTGGCCAACGGCGATTCAGACACCGACTGCCTGCGCAACCGCCGCAAGGAAGCGCTGACGCTGGTCGAGCAGGCGCGCGCCCGTGGCGAGCACGCGCCGGAGCCGCAGCAGGTGATCGACCACCTGATTGCGCCGATCGTGTTTCGGTTGGTGTTCGGGGGCGACGCCGTGAAGCCGGAACTGGCGGAGCGGCTGGTGGACGAGCTCTTTACGCTAGCTGGCAAAGCCCATTAAAAGCCTTTAATTACCTTGCGCAGCGCCCTCGGGATATGCCAATTGATTCAACACGCCAGTCAAACATGTCTAAAAATCCAATGAAAATCGACATGTTCTTATGACATGTCGATTCCGTCGACATGACCTTCACGCTACCAACTCGTCGAAAAGCGCATCGTTGATGTAGTACTTTTCGCGTCCGCGTCTGTTCTCGCGCAAGACACCCAGCTTGGCCAGCGCCTGCAGGTAACCCGACGCCGTCTGCCGCTTGGCAATGCCCGCATCGACCACGAACTGGATCTTGGTGTACGGGTGCCTGAAGATCACCTCGATCAGGTCCTTGCTGTAAACACCAGGCGCCTCGCGCTGCACGCGTTCGCGAACCTGTTCCATCAGATCGCGAATCCGGTTGACCTGATCGAAGGTCTGCTGCGCCGTGCTTTCGACCGCACGAAGCATGAACAGCAGCCAGTTCTCCCAGTCCTGCGACTCCGTGACGCGGCGCAAGCCGTCGTAGTAGTCCGCCTTGTTCGCGATGATGTAGCGCGACAAGAACAGCACGGGAATGTCCAACAGTCCCTTGTCGACCAGGAAGAGCAGATTCAAGATGCGGCCTGTCCGACCATTGCCATCAGGGAACGGATGGATCGCCTCGAATTGGTAGTGCATCACCGCCATCTTTAGCAGTGGGTCGAGGTCGTCATCGGCGTGGATGAACCTCTCAAGGTTCGCCAGCTTCTCGCGAATGACGGCTTCGCCAACTGGTGGCGTATAGATCACCTCGCCGCGTCCGTTCTTCAAGGCAGTGCCGGGAACGACGCGCACATCGAACTCGATCTGCTTGATGCGCTGGGCGATCTCGACGAACAGATTGATCGCCAGCGGGCGCGTCTTCAATGCATCGAACCCGTGATAGAGAGCCTCGCGGTAGCGCAAGACCTCCTTGGTCTGTGGGTCGGTGTTGCCATCAGCATCAGCATCGGCCCGATACAGCTCGTCATTGGTCGTGACAATGTTCTCGATTTCCGACGACAGCCGTGCCTCCTGCAGCACGACGCTGCTGATCAGGACGGCCTGGTTCGGGATCTGTGCAGCCAGCCCACGTAAATTGGCCAGCACGCGGTTGGCCCCGATCGCCTGCTTGAGCACCGCCTTGCTTTCGAGCTCGAACGCAGGCGGAAGCAAAGGAAGATCATTGAAAGGCTGGCTTCGGTCGAACTTCATTCGGCGTCGCTAAGTGCGAACATGTATAGAAAACGCCGATTTTCATACATGAGCCCTCTGGCATGTTTAAAAAACTGGATTTTTTAAACATGAAACATGCACTACTGGTCAGATCACGAGCCCTTCGCCAGCCCCAACTTGTCGATGATCACCTTCTCGCGCACCACCGTCTCCTGCGCAAACTTGGTGTACGTCGCCGAACTCATGTAGTTCGGCAGCATGTCGTAGCGCCCCAGCGCGGTCACGTAGCTCGGCTCTTCCATGGCTTGCTTGAACGCGTCGTGCAGCTTCTTCACCACTTCGGGCGGCGTGCCCTTGGGTGCGCCGATGCCGAAGGGCGAGTTCTGCACCACGTCGTAGCCCAGCTCCTTCAGCGTGGGCGCATCGGGGAACTTGGCCAGGCGCTTCTCGCCCCAGGTGTTGAGCACGCGCAGCTTGCCGGCCTCGACCTGCGGCGCGAAGCCGGTGCTGTCGGCCGCAGCCATCAGCTGGCCGCTGACCACGGCGAGCATCAGGTCGGCGCTGCCTTTGTAGGGCACGTGCTGCAGTTCGATGCCGGCCTTCTGCGCGACGATCTCGGTCGTCAGGTGCGGGCTGGTCAGCGTGCCGGTGGAGCCGTACGTCAACTTGCCGGGGTTGGCCTTGGCATACGCAACGAAGTCGGCCCAGGTCTTGAAGGGGCTGTTGGCCGGCACGACGATGCCGAAGGCGTAGCCCGTGACGTTGATGACGTACGTGATGTCCTTCAGCGGGTCCCAGTTGATCTTGGTGGTGTAGCCCAGGCGGAACACGCCGAGCGGGATCTGCGCGACGGTGTAGCCGTCGGGCTGCGAGGTCTGCAGCGCCTGCGCGGGCAGCGTGCCGCCGGCGCCGGGCTTGTTGTCGATGATCACCGGCTGGCCGAGGATCTTGCTCGCGTTCTCCGCAAGCTGGCGCATGGTGATGTCGGTCGGGCCGCCGGCCGGGAAAGCGATCACCAGCTTGATGGGCTTGGCGGGAAAGCCTTGCGCGAACGCCGCCATGGGAGAAACGAGGCCGCAAGCGGCGAGCGCGGCGGCGGCGCGGAGGAATGTGGTGCGGCGGAGCATGGCTGACTGGATCCTGACTTTGAAAGCAAGCGCCGATTGGGCCCCGCCCCGTTGGGGAAGGCAATCGGGGCTCCCCTGATTTCCCGGGGAAAACAGGGCCATTCGCGGCATCCGAGTCGCCTGCGCGTCAGCGCAGCACGAGAGGCGGGCAGGGCTACGCCTGCCCGAAGCCTTCGAGCACGTTCACCGCATTCACGCCCACTTCGGCCACCGCGTAGCCGCCCTCGAAGACAAACACCGTCGGCAGCCCCGCGCGCGCCAGGTCTTCGCCCATGCGCAGGTAGTCGTCGCTCTTGAGCTTGAAGCCCGAGATCGGGTCGCCCTCGAAGGTGTCGACGCCGAGCGAGACCACGAGCGCGCCGGCCTTCACCGCCGCGATGCGCTCGAGCGCGGTCTTCAGCGCCGCGCGCCAGGCCGCGAAGTCCGTGCCGCGCGGCAGCGGCAGGTTGTGGTTGAAGCCTTCGCCCTGCCCCGCGCCGCGCTCGTCGGCGTGGCCCAGGTAGTACGGGTAGTCGGTCAGCGGATCGCCGTGCAGGCTCGCGAAGTGCACGTCGCTGCGCTCATAGAAGATGGCCTGCGTGCCGTTGCCGTGGTGGTAGTCCACGTCGAGCACGGCCACGCGTTCGACGCCCGCGTCGCGCAGCGCCTGCGCCGCGACGGCGGCGTTGTTGAGGAAGCAGTAGCCGCCGAAGAAATCGGCGCCGGCATGGTGGCCCGGCGGCCGCGAGAGCGAGAAGGCCGCGCGCTCGCCGCCGATGACGCGCTGCGCCGCAGTCCACGCACAGGCCGCGCCATGCCGCGCCGCCGCCCAGCTGCCCGCCATCAGCGGCGTGCCCGCATCGAAAGAGAACAGCCCCATGCGCGCCGGAAAGCTCTTCGGCAACACATCGGTGCGCATGCCGCGCGTGGGCCAGTACGAAGGCAGCGCATCGCGCGAAACGTTGGTCGGGTCCAGCGCAACCCACTCTTCCCACGCATGCGCGAGGAAGTCCAGGTAACGCGGAGCATGCACCTTGGCCAGCAGCGCCTCGTCGAAGGCGTCGGGCGTCTGCAGCGCGCCGAGGCCCCTGCGCTCCAGCTCATGCTTCACATGATCGACGCGGGCGGGCACCTCGAAGCACGGCACAAGCTCGCCGCGAAACATCTCGACTTTGCCCTGGTGAAGAACGTGCTGGTCGTTGTAGATGGTGAGCATGGAAAAGCAGGATCGGCGGTGATGAAGCCGCCCATCATGCCGCACGCCGCAGCACCGCCCGGCGCCGGCCCGAGGCCGTGAGACCGAACAGGTCCTTCGGGTCGTCGAGCTCGGGCACCAGCGCAATCTGCTGGCCGATGCCGCGCTCCGTGGCAAGGCGCTGGATGTAGCGCAGCGCCGTGTAGTCCTCCAGCGCGAAGCCCACCGAATCGAACAGCGTGACCTGCGCAGGGGTTTCGCGGCCGGGCACTTCGCCGAGCAGCACGCGCCACAGCTCGTGCACCGGAAAGTCGGCGGGCATCTGCTGGATCTCGCCTTCGACGCGGGTCTGCGGCTCGTACTCGACGAACACGCGCGCCTTGCGCAGCACGTCGGGGTGCAGCTCGGTCTTGCCGGGCGAATCGCCGCCCACGGCGTTGATGTGCATGCCGGGCTCGATCATGTCGGGCGTGAGCACGGTCGCACGCCCCTGGCAGGCGGTGACGGTGGTGACGATGTCGGCGCCGCGCACCGCGTCGGCCACGGAGCGCGCGCGCACGATCTCCAGCGGCGTGCAGGCCGACAGGTGGCGCACCAGCTTGTCGGTGGCGTGCGGGTCGGTGTCGTACACGCGCACTTCCTCGATGCCGAGCAAGGCATGAAAAGCCAGCGCCTGGAATTCGCTCTGCGAGCCGTTGCCGATGAGCGCGAGGCTGCGCGAATCGGGCCTCGCCAGTGCTTGCGCCGCCATGGCCGAAGTGGCGGCGGTGCGCAACGCGGTGGTAAGCGTGAGCTCCGACAGCAGCACCGGGTAGCCCGTGTCGACTTCCGCCAGCACGCCGAAAGCCATGACTGTCGGCAGCCCGACCTGCGTGTTGTGCGGATGCCCGTTGACGTACTTGAAGGCATAGGCGCCGTCGTCGGCCACGGGCATCAGCTCGATCACGCCCAGATGCGAATGGCTGGCCACGCGCGCCTTCTTGTCGAACTCGCGCCACCGCAGGAAGTCGTCGCGCAGCGCATCGGCCAGCGCGGTAAGGAATTGGGGAATGCCGGTCTCGTCCACCAGGCGGACCAGGCTGTGAACATCGATGAAGCGGGTCATGGCGCGGCTCCTTGCGTAGCCCCCGGCACGGCGCTTCATCCCCTCACATGTTCACTCCACCATGGCTGATTCAGGATGCGCCTGCGCCAAGGGTTCGAGCCATTGTGCGCCTGCTTGCTGGCCTTTGCGAGCCCCGGCCGTGCCAGCAGTCAGTCGTGCCTGTGCTCTTCGATGTTGCGCTCAAGAAAGCGCCACAGCCGCTCGTCTTCGCTGAAGGCCACGTTGAAGCGCAGCCAGCCGGTGGGATGCGGGTTGACCAGAAACAGCTGGCCCGGACCGAGCATGATTCCCTCCGCCGCGGCGCGCCGCGAGAGCTCGGCGCTGTCGGCAATGTCCGGGTGCCGGGCCCACAGGTACATGCCAGCCGCGGCTTCATGGAACAGCTCGAAGCCCAACCCGTCCAGCCGCCTCGCGACGCTGCCTTGCGCCTGCGCGAGCCTGTCGCGCAGGGCCTTGAGATGCTTGCGCCAGCGGCCGTCGGTCACGGTGCCGAAGGCCAGGCGCTCGGTGATGTCGGATGAAGTGAGGCCCGAGACCATCTTGAGCTGCGCCAGTTCTTCGAGCAGTTCCGGCTGGGCGACCACATAGCCGACGCGGATGTTCGGCGAGATGGTCTTCGAGTAGCTGCTCACGTAGACCACGCGGCGCAGCTGCCCCAGGCTGGCGAGCGAGGGGCGCATCGATGCGTCCATCTCGGCGTAAATGTCGTTCTCGACCAGCGTGAAGTCGTGCGTCTGGGCCAGCTGCAGCAATTGCACCAGTTGCGGCAGCGAGGCCATCGAGCAGGTCGGGCTCTGCAGCCGGGGCTGGGTGAAGAAGGCCTTGGGCCGGTGCACCGCGAGCAGTGCCTCGAGCGCGGGCATGTCATAGCCCGTCGGGGTGCGCGGCACGCCGATGATCTCCACGCCCAGGAAGCGCAGCATGAACATCAGGTTCGGATAGCCCGGGTCGTCCACCAGCACCGAATCGCCCGGCTTGAGCAGGCGGCGCGCGACCAGGTCCAGCGCCTGGCTGGAACCCTGGGTCAGCAGGACTTGTGCAGCCTCGACCACGATCTGCTGCTCCGACAGCGCCTCGGCCGTTGCCATGCGCAATGCCATGTGGCCGAAAGGCAGGCCGTAGCCGCCGATGTCGGTGCCTTCGGAGGCCAGGTGGCGCAGGCTGCGGCGCATGCCGTCCTCGAACAGCCAGTCGTGCGGCAGCCAGCCGCAGCCGGGCTTGAGCGGCAGGTTGCGGTTCTCGAAGATCTGCTGCAGATACCAGCGGGCGTCGAAGCGGGGGTCCGGGCGGGGCACGCTGGCCGCGCCGGCGACGCTGTCTTCGCTGCGCCGCTTGACGAAGAAGCCCGCGTTGGCGCGCGAGACCAGCAGGCCCTGCGCCACCAGCCGGTCGTAGGCCTCGACCACCGTGAAAACACTGACACCGTGCGCCGCGGCAAAGGCGCGGATCGACGGCAGCTTGCTGTCGGCCTTGAGCTTCTGGGCGCCTATCAGTCCGCGCAGCCCTTCCACGATCTGGCTTACCAGCGGCGTCGGCTGTTCGGGGCGAAGAATGAGCATCGAGGGGCGTCTCTGGCAGACCGGCCTGCACCATATTGAGGAAAGTATGTACAGGATACAAGACCAGTACAGTCTTCCGGGCGATCACTTCCGGTGTACATGGCTGGATCGATTCGCGCGACCTAGAGTGCCGGCTTTCCTTCTCCAAAGCACAGGTCGTACCATGCAACGCGAACCCCACCTCAGCAACGCCGCCCTCATGGCCCGCCGCAGCGCGGCCGTCGCCCGCGGCGTCGGCCAGGCCCATGAAATCTTCGTCAGCCGGGCCGCCAACGCCGAACTGTGGGACGTCGAGGGCCGCCGCTACATCGACTTCGCGGGCGGCATCGCGGTGCTCAACACCGGGCACTGCCACCCGGAGATCAGCGCCGCCGTCAAGGCGCAGGTAGACCTTTATTCGCACACCTGCTTCCAGGTGGTGGCCTACGAGCCCTATGTGGAGCTGGCCGAGCGCCTGAATGCACTGGCGCCGGGCGCGTTCGCGAAGAAGTCGATCTTCCTGAGCACCGGCGCCGAGGCGGTGGAGAACGCCGTCAAGATCGCGCGCGCCCACACCCGGCGCCCCGGCGTCATTGCCTTCACGGGCGGCTACCACGGCCGCACGATGATGACGCTCGGCCTCACCGGCAAGGTGGCTCCCTACAAGATCGGCTTCGGCCCCTTCCCGGGCGAGGTGTTCCATGCGCTGTACCCGAACGCGCTGCACGGCGTGAGCGTGGACGATGCCCTGCATTCGGTCGAGCTGCTGTTCAAGAACGACATCGAGCCCGAGCGCGTGGCGGCCTTCATCCTGGAGCCGGTGCAGGGCGAAGGCGGCTTCTACGTGGCGCCCAACGACTTCGTCGAAGGCCTGCGCGCGCTGGCGGACCGCCACGGCATCCTCATCATTGCCGACGAGGTGCAGACCGGCGCGGGCCGCACCGGCACCTGGTTTGCCAGCGAGCAGTGGCCTGTGGCACCCGACCTGATCACCACCGCCAAGTCGATGGCGGGCGGCTTCCCGATCTCCGGCGTGGTGGGCCGAGCCGAGGTGATGGACGCCCCCGCGCCCGGCGGCCTGGGCGGCACCTATGCCGGCAGCCCCATCGGCTGCGCCGCGGCACTCGCAGTGCTGAAAGTGTTCGACGACGAGCAACTGCTGGCGCGCAGCCGCGCGCTGGGCGAGCGGCTCACGGCCGGCCTGCGCCGCATCGCGGCCGACGTGCCGGCCATCGGCGACGTGCGCGGGCTCGGCGCCATGGTGGCCGTCGAGCTGTTCGAGCAGGGCGACACGTCGCGCCCCGATGCCGCGCTGACCCGCAAGGTGGTCGCGGAGGCGGCGCGGCGCGGGTTAATCCTGCTGTCATGCGGCACCTACGGCAATGTAATTCGCGTACTGGTGCCGCTCACGGCATCCGACTTGCTTGTGGACGAAGGCCTGGCGCTTCTCGCGGACAGCTTCGCCGCACTGCGCTGATCGACAGATCCCTTCCTTAATTTCTCCTCCATGACAGCAGAACCCTTGGTGCGCTTCCAGCGCGTCCAGAAGACCTACGACGGCGAACACCTGGTGGTGCGCCAGCTCGATCTGGACATTCACCGTGGCGAGTTCCTGAGCCTGCTCGGGCCTTCGGGGTCGGGCAAGACCACTACGCTGATGATGCTGGCGGGCTTCGAGTCGCCGACCTCGGGCGAGATCCTGCTCGACGGCAAGCAGATCACCGGCACGCCGCCGCACAAGCGGAACTTCGGCATGGTCTTCCAGAACTACGCGCTGTTCCCGCACCTGAGCGTGGGCCAGAACGTGGCCTATCCGCTCACCGTGCGCAAGGTGCCCAAGGACGAGCAGCAGCGCCGCGTGCAGCGCGCGCTCGACATGGTGCAGCTGCGCGGCATGACCGACCGCCTGCCCGGCCAGCTCTCGGGCGGCCAGCAGCAGCGCGTGGCGCTCGCGCGCGCGCTGGTGTTCGAGCCCCAGCTCGTGCTGATGGACGAGCCGCTCGGCGCGCTCGACAAGCAGCTGCGCGAGCACATGCAGCTCGAGCTCAAGGACCTGCACCGCCAGCTGGGCGTGACCTTCGTCTACGTGACGCACGACCAGGGCGAGGCGCTCACCATGAGCGACCGCGTGGCGGTGTTCAACGAAGGCGTGATCCAGCAGCTGGACACGGTCGACCGGCTGTACGAGACGCCTTCCAACCGCTTCGTGGCCGGCTTCGTCGGCGACAACACCGTGCTGAAGGGCCAGTTGGGCCAACAGGGCCATGGCGGTGAGCACGCCGAGATGAAGCTGCCCGATGGCCGCGTGCTGCACGGGCTCAACGTCAGCGGCGCAGCCGCGGGCGCGACCGTCGAGGCCTGCATCCGCCCCGAGCGCGTGGTGCTGCACCGCAGTCCGCCCGCGCCGCGCGCCAACATGCTCGCCGCCCAGGTGGCGCGCGTCATCTACTTCGGCGACCACCTGCGGCTGCTGTGCAGCGTTGGCGGCGACCAGGCCGAAGCCACCGTGAAGCTGCCGCTGAACGGCCTCGACGGTGCAGCCGCGCCGCAGGCCGGCGAAGCGGTGGTGCTCGAATTTCCGACGGCGCATGCGCGCATCTATGCCTCCTGAATCCGGCTTGTTGTTCCCTCGTTTCCTTTCTTTGCTTTCATCACCCAGGAAGACTTCCACCATGAAAAAGACTCTCCTCGCCTGCACCGTCGCCGCCAGCTTCGCACTGCCGGCCTTTGCCCAGCAGCAGCTCACCGTGGTCAACTTCGGCGGCGCCAACGCCAATGCGCAGAAGAAGGCCTACTACGAGCCCTTCGAGAAGACCGGCACCAAGATCATCCCGGTCGAATACAACGGCGAGCAGGCCAAGATCAAGGCCATGGTCGAGACGAAGAAGGTCACCTGGGACGTGGTCGAGGTCGAGTCGCCCGATGCGGCGCGCGGCTGCGACGAAGGCCTGTTCGAGAAGCTCGACTATTCCAAGATCGGCAGCAAGGCCGACTTCCTGCCGGCCGCCGTCACCGACTGCGGCGTGGGCCTCTTTGTGTGGTCGACCGTGATGGCCTACAACGGCGAAAAGCTCAAGACCGCGCCCAGCAGCTGGGCCGATTTCTGGGACGTGAAGAAGATCCCCGGCAAGCGCGGCATGCGCAAGGGCGCGCGCTACAACCTCGAGTTCGCGCTCATGGCCGACGGCGTGAAGCCGGCCGATGTCTACAAGGTGCTCGGCACCAAGGAAGGCGCCGACCGCGCGTTCAAGAAGCTCACCGAACTCAAGCCGAACATCCAGTGGTGGGAAGCCGGCGCGCAGCCACCGCAGTTCCTGGTGGCCGGCGACGTGGTGCTGACCACCGTCTACAACGGCCGCATCGACGCGGCCAACCGCGAAGGCCGCGACCTCAAGATCTACTGGCCGGGCGGCATCTACGACCTCGACTACCTGGTGATCCCGAAGGGCGCACCGAACAAGGAAGCCTCGCTGAAGTACATCCAGTTCGCGATGCAGCCGGCCAACCAGGCTGTCTATGCCCAGAACATCGCCTATGGCCCCACCAACACCAAGGCGCTGACTTCACTCAGCAGCAAGGTGCTGGCCGACCTGCCGACCTCGTCGAGCAACGCCAAGGATGCGCTGCAGTTCAACGTCGGCTTCTGGGCCGACCAGGGCGAGGCGCTCGAGAAGCGCTTCGCATCCTGGGCCACGCAGTAAACAGGCAAACGAGCGAGCGCGAAAAAGGCCATGCACGCGGCAACGTCTGTCCCCCTGGTTCCAGCAGAAGCGCCGCCCGGCGAACTGCGGCGTGCGCTGGCGCGCGCCGAAGCCCGCCGCAAGTGGCGCGCGTTTGCGCTCACGGTGCCGCTGCTGGTGTTTCTGCTGCTGACGCTGCTGGTGCCCATCGTGGCGCTGCTGCAGCGCGCGGTAGAAAACCCCGAAGTGGCCAACGCGCTGCCGCGCACCGTGCGCGCGCTCGACGGCTGGAACCGCAAGGAGGCGCCCGCGCCAGCGGCCTTTGCAGCCATCGCAGCCGATCTCGGCCAGCTGCCTGACAGCTCCGACGCGGGCGCCCTGGCGCGCCGCCTCAACACCGAGATCGCCGGCGCCCGCTCGCTGGTGATGGGTACCTTCCGTGCGCTGCCCATCGCCGGCACGCCGGAAGAGGTCAAGGCGCGCATGCTGCAGCTCGACCCGCGCTGGGGCGAGGCGCCGTACTGGCAGGCGATCGCCAAGAACGGCTCGCGCTGGACGCCCGACTACCTGCTCGCCTCGGTCGACCTGCGGCGCGACGTGGCCGGCGAGGTCGAGCGCATGCCCGCCGACCAGCGCGCCTTTGCTGGCATCCTGCTGCGCACCTTCCAGATCAGCGCCGTGGTCACCTTCTTCTGCCTGCTGCTGGCCTATCCGCTGGCGTGGTGGCTATCGACGCTGCCCGCGCGCAAGGCCAACGTGCTGATGATCCTGGTGCTGGTGCCGTTCTGGACTTCCATCCTGGTGCGCGTGGCGGCCTGGATCGTGCTGCTGCAGTCCGAGGGGCTGGTCAACCGAGGCCTCATGGGCATCGGCCTGATCGACCATCCGCTGGCGCTGCTGTTCAACCGCACCGGCGTGATCATCGCGATGGTGCACATCCTGCTGCCCTTCATGATCCTGCCGCTGTACAGCGTCATGAAGAGCGTGCCGCCCACCTACCTGCGCGCGGCCGTCTCGCTGGGCAGCTCGCCGCTGGCGGCCTTCTTCCGCGTGTACGTGCCGCAGACCTATCCGGGCATCGGCGCCGGCGCGCTGCTGGTCTTCATCCTCGCTATCGGCTACTACGTGACGCCGGCGCTGCTCGGCGGCGCGGACGACCAGATGCTGAGCTACTACATCGCGCGCTACACCAACGTCGAAATCAACTGGGGCATGGCATGCGCGCTGGGCTCCGTGCTGCTCGTCGCCACGCTGATTCTGTATGCCGTGTACCGCCGCATCGGCAAGGCCGAGCTGAGCCTGGGCTGAGCCGCACGAAAGACGAACAAGCATGTTGAAGCTTCCCCAATTCCCGGCCTATGCCACCTTCGCCGACAAGCTCGGCTGGTGGCTGGTGCGCGCCGGCTGCGTCGCGGTGCTGGCCTTCTTGCTGGCGCCGATCCTGGTGGTGATTCCGCTGTCGTTCTCCGACAGTTCGTTCCTGGCCTACCCGATTCCCGGCTGGTCGCTGCGGTGGTATCGCAACCTCTTCGAATCGCCCGAGTGGGCACGCGCGGCGCGCAACAGCTTCATCGTCGCGCCGGCCGCCACGGTGCTGGCCACCGTGCTAGGCACGCTGGCGGCGGTGGGGTTGTCGCGCACGAGCTTCGCCTTCAAGGGCCTGCTCATGAGCGTGCTGATCTCGCCGATGGTGGTGCCGATCGTGGTGGTGGGCGTTGCCACGTACCTCTACTTCGCGCCCATCGGGCTGGCCGACACCTACTTCGGGCTGATCGTGGTGCATGCGGCGCTGGGCGCGCCCTTCGTGCTGACCACGGTGCTCGCCACGCTGGCCGGCTTCAACCAGAACCTGGTGCGCGCATCGCTGAGCCTGGGCGAGACGCCGTTCAGAACCTTCATGCGCGTCACGCTGCCGGTGATTGCGCCGGGCGTGATCTCGGGCGCGCTGTTCGCCTTCGCTACTTCGTTCGACGAAGTGGTGGTCACGCTGTTCCTCGCGGGGCCGGACCAGGTCACGCTGCCGCGCCAGATGTTCACGGGCATCCGCGAGAACATCTCGCCCACCATCGCCGCCGTGGCGACGCTGCTGATCATCTTCACCACCACGCTGCTGCTTGCGCTCGAATGGCTGCGCGGCCGGCGGCGCTGAACATTCACACGATGCCCACCACCACAACACCGAACCAGCCGCTGGGCGGCAACACGATGCCGCGCTTTGCCGGCCCCGGCACGATGATGCGGCTGCCCTCGGCAACTTCTGCGCAGGGGCTGGACGCGGCGTTCATCGGCGTGCCGCTGGACATCGGCACTTCCAACCGGCCGGGTGCGCGCTTCGGGCCGCGCCAGATCCGCGCCGAATCGGCATTGCTGCGGCCCTACAACATGGCCACCGGCGCAGCGCCTTTCGACAAGCTGAACGTGGCCGACCTGGGCGACGTGCCGATCAACACCTATTCGCTCGAGAAATCGATCGACATCATCTCGGACTTCTACGACACGGTGCTGGCCGCCGGCTGCGCGCCGCTGACGCTGGGCGGCGACCACACCATCGCACTGCCGATCCTGCGCGCATTGGCGCGCAAGCATGGCCCGGTCGCGCTGGTGCATGTGGATGCGCACGCGGACGTGAACGACGACATGTTCGGCGAACGCATTGCGCACGGCACTCCGTTCAGGCGCGCCGTCGAAGAGGGCCTGCTGGCCTGCGACAAGGTCTGGCAGATCGGCCTGCGCGGCACCGGCTATGCGGCGGACGATTTCGACTGGCCGCGTGAACAGGGCTTCACGGTGGTGCAGGCGCACGAGGTCTGGTATCAGTCGCTGGCGCCGCTGATGGCGCAGGTGCGCGAGCGCATCGGGCCGACGCATCCGGTGTACATCAGCTTCGACATCGACGGCATCGATCCTTCGTTCGCCGGCGGCACCGGCACGCCCGAGATCGGCGGACTCACCGTGCCGCAGGCGCTGGAAATCGTGCGCGGCTGCCGCGGGCTGAACGTGGTGGGCGCGGATCTGGTGGAGGTCAGCCCGCCGTACGACACGAGCGGGAACACTGCGCTGCTTGGGGCCAACCTGCTTTACGAAATGCTGTGCGTGCTTCCTGGCGTGCCTTTTCGCTGAGAGCCGGTTGCAGGGTCCGTTCGGGGTGCGTGCGAATGACACCGGGTACTCCCCTCCGCGAATGTCCCCCGCCTTCGGCTCCTCCTTTATTTCGCTGCGGGGAGCACCCGATGCCATTCGCACATCGGCGCAGTCGTTGTGCGGGCCGATCAACCACCGCGCCCTGACCTTCACTCCAACCCAAATAGAACGTAGACAAGCCCTGACACCATGAACACAAAAACCTCTCCCCTCGCGCTGCTGAACGACCCGACCCTGCTCAAGACCGACGCGCTGATCGCGGGCGAATGGATTGCGGGCGCCAGCCGCTTCGACGTGAACGACCCGGCTACCGGCCGGAAGCTGGTCGACGTGGCCAACCTCACGCGTACGGACGCTGCGCACGCCATCGCCGCCGCCAACAAGGCGCTCGCCGCCTGGCGTGGCAAGACCGGCAAGGAACGCAGCATCGTGCTGCGCAAGTGGTTCGACCTGCTGATCGCCAACACCGAAGACCTGGGCCGCCTGATGACCGCCGAGCAGGGCAAGCCCTTTGCCGAGGCCAAGGGCGAGGTTGCCTACGGCGCGAGCTTCATCGAATGGTTTGCGGAAGAAGCCAAGCGCGTGAACGGCGAGGTGCTGCCGCAGTTCGACAACAACCGGCGCCTGCTGGTGATGAAGCAGCCCATTGGCGTGTGCGCGGCAATCACGCCGTGGAATTTTCCGCTGGCCATGATCACCCGCAAGGTGGCGCCGGCGCTGGCCGCGGGCTGCACGGTGGTCATCAAGCCGGCCGAACTCACGCCGCTGACCGCCCTGGCCGCTGCGGAGCTGGCGGTGCGGGCCGGCATTCCGGCGGGCGTGCTCAACGTGCTCACGGCCGACAGCCAGAACAGCATCGCGATCGGCAAGGAGCTGTGCGAGAGCGACGTCGTGCGCCACCTGAGCTTCACGGGCTCGACCGAGGTGGGCCGCATCCTGATGAGCCAGTGCGCGCCGACGGTCAAGAAGCTGTCGCTGGAGCTGGGCGGCAACGCGCCCTTCCTGGTGTTCGACGATGCGGATGTGGATTCGGCTGTCGAAGGCGCCATCGCGAGCAAGTACCGCAACGCCGGCCAGACCTGCGTGTGCGCGAACCGGCTGTATGTGCAGGAAGGCATCTATGACGCCTTCGTCGAGAAGTTCGCGGCAAAGGTCAGGGCGCTCAAGGTCGGCAACGGCTTCGACGACGGCGTGACGCAGGGCCCGCTGATCGAGGATGCGGCCATCGACAAGGTGCAGCGCCATGTAGCCGACGCCATCGCCAAGGGCGGCAAGGTGCTGGCGGGCGGCCACAGGATGCAGGGCCAGTTCTTCGAGCCGACCGTGATTGCCGAAGCCACGCCCGACATGCTGTGCGCACGCGAAGAAACCTTCGGCCCCTTCGCGCCCGTGTTCCGTTTCAAGACCGAACAGGACGGCATCGACGCGGCAAACAACACCGAGTTCGGCCTCGCGAGCTACTTCTACACACGCGACGTGGGCCGGATCTTCCGCGTGGCGGAAGCGCTGGAATACGGCATGGTCGGCATCAACGCCGGCGTGATCGCCACCGAGCACGTGCCCTTCGGCGGCGTGAAGCAGTCGGGCCTGGGGCGCGAAGGCTCGCACCACGGCATGGACGACTACGTGGAGATCAAGTACCTCTGCCTGGGCGATATCCGGAAATAAGAGGAGGAAGGCGGGGGCAAGCCCCGCCCTGCCCTACCCTACCTATCGCGCCAGCACCGGCGCCAAGGCCACGCCGGTGTGCGTGCCGAGCCGCACCACCTCTTCCGGTGGCGCTGCCGCGACGATGCGCCCGCCGGCGTTTCCGCCCTCGGGCCCGAGGTCGAGGATCCAGTCGGCCTCGGCGATCAGGTCGAGGTCGTGCTCGATCACCACCACGCTGTGGCCGCCGTTCACCAGCCGGTGCAGCACGTGGATCAGCTTCTCGACGTCGGCCATGTGCAGGCCCACGGTCGGCTCGTCGAGCACATACAGCGTATGCGGCGCCTTCTGGCCGCGGCGAGTGATGTCGTCGCGCACCTTGCTCAGCTCGGTCACCAGCTTGATGCGCTGCGCCTCGCCGCCCGACAGCGTGGGCGATGGCTGCCCCAGCGTGAGGTAGCCGAGCCCCACGTCCTTCAGCAACTGCAGCGGATGGCTGATGTTGGGCATGCTGGCGAAGAATTCGACGGCCTCGTCGACTTCCATCTTCAGCACGTCGCCAATGCTCTTGCCGCGCCAGCTCACGGCCAGCGTCTCGGGGTTGAAGCGCGCGCCGTGGCACACCTCGCAGGGCACCTTCACGTCGGGCAGGAAGCTCATCTCGATGGTGCGCACGCCCGCGCCGTCGCAGCCGGGGCAGCGGCCTTCGCCGGTGTTGAAGCTGAAGCGCGCCGGGCCGTAGCCCCGCGCCTTGGCTTCGAGCGTGTCGGCGAAGAGCTTGCGGATGGTGTCCCAGAAGCCGATGTAGGTGGCCGGGCAGCTGCGCGGCGTCTTGCCGATGGGCGTCTGGTCGACTTCGAGCACGCGATCGATGGTCTCGTAGCCCTCGACCTTGCTGCAGCCGGCCCAAGCCGGGCGCTTGCCCGCGGCGTCGGCGTCGCGGCCCGCCTTGGTCATGCGCTGCACCACGATGCCGTGCACGTTGGCCAGCAGCACGTCGCGTGCGAGCGTCGATTTGCCCGAGCCGCTGACACCGGTGACCACCACGAGGCGGTGTAGCGGCAGCGTGGCTGTCACGTCCTGCAGGTTGTGCAGGTCGGCGCCGTGCACGGTGAGCCATTCGCCGTTGTCCGTGGCCTTGGGGTTGGGCGAAGGCACGAGGCGGCGCGCCTGCAGCGGGTGCTTGATGGCATCGCGCAGGTAGCGGCCGGTCTGCGAATCGCCGGCGTTCTGGATGTCGGCCACCGAGCCCTCGGCCACCAGCCGGCCGCCTCGCTTGCCCGCGCTCGGGCCGATATCGATGATGTGGTCGGCGCGGCGGATGGTGTCTTCGTCATGCTCCACCACCACCAGCGTGTTGCCCTTGTCGCCGAGCTTGTGCAGCGCGTTCAGCAGGATCTGGTTGTCGCGCGCGTGCAGGCCGATGGTCGGCTCGTCGAGCACGTAGCACACGCCCTGCAGGTTGCTGCCGAGCTGCGCTGCCAGGCGGATGCGCTGCGCTTCGCCGCCTGAAAGCGTGGGCGCGCCGCGGTCGAGCGTGAGGTAGCCCAGGCCCACTTCTTCGAGGAATTCGAGCCGGCTCTTGATCTCAGGCACCAGGTCGCGCGCGATCTCCGCCTCGCGGCCCGTGAGCGACAGCCCTTCGAACCACTGGCGCACCTCGGTCACGCTCATGCGCGCAAGCTCGGTGATGCCGATGCCGCCCGAGCCGTCGGCCGCGGTGCCGAAGCCCACAGCGCGGGCCGTGGCGTTCAGGCGCGTGCCTTCGCAGGTCGGGCAGACCACGTCGGCCAGGTCCTCGACCTCGGGTTCGGCAAAGGTCTGCTCGCGGCCCTTGTTGTCGTCGGCCAGCACGGAGTCGTCGAACACCTTGCGCTGGTCCTTGCTGAGCTTGACGCCCGTGCCCACGCAATCGGGGCACCAGCCGTGCTTGCTGTTGTAGCTGAACAGGCGCGGGTCGAGCTCGGCGTAGCTGGTGCTGCACACCGGGCAGGCGCGCAGCGTGGAGAACACGTTCACGCGGCCGATGCCGGCGGCGGACACGCCCGCCATCATCGCGGCGCGCAGGCCGTCGAGCTGGCTCAGCACATGCACCACACCCTTGCCGTGTTCGAGCGCCTTGGTCAGCGCCTCGCGCAGCTCGGTTTCTTTCGAAGGCAGCACGTCGAGGCTGGCCACCGGCAGTTCGATGCTGTGCTCCTTGAAGCGGTCGATGCGCGGGAAGCCGGTGGTTGGCAGGAAGTCGCCGTCCACGCGCAGGTGAGTGAAGCCGCGCGGGCGCGCCCAGTCGGCCAGCTCGGTGTACACGCCCTTGCGGTTGCTCACCAGCGGTGCGAGCAGGCCTATGTGCTGGCCCTTGAAGTTGCGCATCAGCTGCGCTGCGATGCTGTCGGGCGTTTGCGGCTGCACGGCCGCGCCGTCGTGAATGCAGTGCTGGATGCCCAGCTTCACGTACAGCAGCCGCAAAAAGTGCCACACCTCGGTGGTGGTGCCCACCGTGCTCTTGCGCCCGCCGCGCGACAGGCGCTGCTCGATGGCCACGGTCGGCGGAATGCCGTACACCGCGTCCACCTCGGGCCGGCCCGCCGGCTGCACGATGCTGCGCGCATAGGCGTTGAGCGATTCGAGATACCGGCGCTGCCCTTCGTTGAAAAGAATGTCGAAGGCCAGCGTCGACTTGCCCGAGCCGCTCACGCCCGTCACCACGCTGAACTTGCCGCGCGGAATGTCGACGCTGAGGTTTTTCAGGTTGTGCTCGCGCGCATTGACGATCTCGATCGCGTTGCTGCCCGGCGCTGTCTTCGCATTGGCGATGTAGCGGCGCGCGGCGCGCTCGGCCACCTTGTAGGCATCGGGGCCGATGGCCAGCTCGTAGTCGGCCAGCGCAGCGCCGGTGAGCGAGGCGCGGTTCTCGCGCAGCTGCTCCGGCGTGCCTTCGGCCACCACCTGGCCGCCGCCCTCGCCGCCTTCGGGGCCGAGGTCGATGAGCCAGTCGCTCGCGCGGATCACGTCGAGGTTGTGCTCGATGACGATCAGCGAATGGCCGGCGTCGAGCAGCTTGCGCAGCGCGCGCATCAGCCGCGCGATGTCGTCGAAGTGCAGGCCGGTGGTCGGCTCGTCGAACAGGAAGAGCGTGCCCTTGCGCGCCACCGACTGCTTGCTCGAGGTCGCGCTCTTGGCGGCCTCGGCCAGGAAGCCCGCGAGCTTCAGGCGCTGGGCTTCACCGCCGCTCAGCGTGGGCACGGGCTGGCCGAGCTTGACGTAGTCCAGGCCCACGTCAGAAATGGGTTGCAGCACGCGCAGCACGTCGCGGTCGGCCTCGAACACGGTGGCTGCTTCGGCCACGGTGAGGTCGAGCACGTCGGCCACGTTGTAGCTCTTGCCCTTGCGCTCCACGCGCACTTCGAGGATTTCGGGGCGGTAGCGCTTGCCGTCGCAATCGGGGCAGCGCAGGTACACGTCGGACAGGAACTGCATCTCGACGTGCTCGAAGCCCGAGCCGCCGCAGGTCGGGCAGCGCCCGTCGCCGGAGTTGAAGCTGAACTTGCTCGCGGTGTAGCCGCGCTGGCGCGACAGCGCCGCGGTGGCGAAGATTTCACGGATGGCGTCCCACGCGCCCACGTAGCTCGCGGGGTTGGAACGCGCGGTCTTGCCGATGGGCGACTGGTCGACGAACACCACGTCGCCGAGGTGATCGGCACCGAGCATGCGGTCGTGCGCGCCGGGCGTTTCGGTGGCCTTGCCGAAGTGGCGCATGAGCGCGGGCGCCAGCACGTCCTGGATCAGCGTGGACTTGCCCGAGCCGCTGACGCCGGTAACGCACACCAGGCGCGCCAGCGGAAACTCGACCGCGATGTTCTTCAGGTTGTGCTCGCGCACGCCTTCGAGAATGAGCCGGTGCGTGTTCTCGCTCACGAGCCGCTTGAAGCCCATGCCGATCTTCTTGCGCCCGCCCAGGTACTGGCCGGTGAGCGTGTCGGCATCGCGCAGTTGGTCAGTAGTGCCGTCGAACACGATCTGCCCGCCGCGCGCGCCGGGGCCGGGGCCCATGTCGATCACGCGGTCGGCGGCGAGCATCACGGCCGGGTCGTGCTCGACCACCACCAGTGTGTTGCCCGCATCCCGCAGGCGCAGCATGGCCTCGGTGATGCGGTTCATGTCGCGCGGGTGCAGGCCGATGCTGGGCTCGTCGAGCACGAACAGCGTGTTGACCAGCGAGGTGCCGAGCGCGGTGGTCAGGTTGATGCGCTGCACTTCGCCGCCGCTCAGTGTGCGGCTCTGGCGGTCGAGCGTGAGGTAGCCGATGCCGACGTCGTGCAGGTAGCGCAGGCGCGTGGTGATTTCTTCGAAGAGCAGCTTCAGCGCCTGGGTTTCGCCTTCGCTCACCGTGTGGCCGTTGCCGTGGTGCTCAACGCGATCGAAGAGCCTGCGCAGCCGCTCGATGGGCAGCAGCATCAGGTCGTGCAGGCACAAGCCCGGCAGGGCCTCGAGCTGCGCGCGCGTCCACTTGGCGCCGGTGGGCATGAAGCGCTTTTCGGGCGGCAGCACCGCGTCGGCGTCTTCCTTGCTGCCGATGCGCCACAGCAGGCTGTCGAGCTTCAGGCGCGCGCCGCTGCAGGTGGGGCACGGCGTGTAGCTGCGGTATTTGGACAAGAGCACGCGGATGTGCATCTTGTAGGCCTTGCTCTCCAGGTAGCCGAAGAAGCGCCGCACGCCGTACCACTGCTTGTTCCAGTTGCCTTCCTTGTAGTTGGGCGTGCCTTCGATCACCCAGTGCTTCTGCTCGTCGGTGAGCTTGTTCCAGGGGGTGTCGCGCGGGATGCCGGCGGTTTCGGCATGGCGCATGAGGTCGTCCTGCGCTTCTTTCCAGGCGGGCGTCTGGATGGTCTTGATGGCGCCGGCGCGCAGCGTGAGCTTGTCGTTCGGAATCACCAGGCCCAGGTCGACGCCGATCACGCGGCCGAAGCCGCGGCAGGTTTCGCAGGCACCCACGGCCGAGTTGAACGAGAACATCGACGGGATCGGGTCGGCGTAGCGGATGTCGCTCTCGGGGCAGTGCAGACCGGTGGAGAACTTCCAGACGTCGGTAGGAGCGTTTTCCTCGGCGCCAGTGGCGTGCACCGTGACGCGCCCGCTGCCGCGCTTGAGCGCCACTTCGATGGCCTCGACCACGCGCGAGCGCTCGGCGCTCGATGCGCGAAAGCGGTCGGCCACCACGTCGAGCACCTTGCGCGGACCGGTGGGCGTGGCCACCTCGCGCTCGGCCTGCACGCGGGTGAAGCCGCTGGCAGACAGCCACTGCGTGACTTCCTCGGCCGTGGTGCTCGCGGGCAGCTCGACCGGAAAGGTGACCACCAGGCGCGGATCGCCCGCCGCGGCCGCGCGCTCGACGATCTGCGCGTAGATGCTGTCGGGCGAATCGTGGCGCACCGGCAGCGCGGTTTCGCGGTCGAACAGGTTGGCCGCGCGCGCGAAGAGCAGCTTCAGGTGGTCGTTCAGCTCGGTCATCGTGCCGACCGTGGAGCGCGAGGAGCGCACCGGGTTGGTCTGGTCGATGGCGATGGCGGGCGGCACGCCCTCCACCTTGTCGACGGCCGGCTTGTCCATGCGGTCCAGGAACTGGCGGGCGTAGGCGGAGAAGGTTTCCACGTAGCGCCGCTGGCCTTCGGCGTAGAGGGTGTCGAAAACGAGGCTGGACTTGCCCGAGCCGCTGGGCCCGGTGACCACCGTCATCTCGCCGGTGCGGATGTCGAGGTCGAGGTTCTGGAGGTTGTGCTGGCGCGCGCCGCGAATCCGGATGGAGCCCTGTGTCATGAGTGCCTTGGGGGGTGGGGCAAACATTCTAGGGAGTGCGCAATGACGGATTTGCGCACTACGTCACAAGGTCGGTGGCTGCGCAGGGGTTTGTCCGAATGGAATTCACGATACTTTCAGAAACAAATAGGACATTTGTTTTCACCTTCTCACAAACCGCTTCCCCCATTCCCTCGAAAGATTTCCATGACGAAGACGACGACGCGCATGCTTTGCGCCGCCGCCCTCCTGGCCTTCAGCGCCGTGGGCGCATCGGCCCAGATCCTGATCGGCCAGACCACCGGCGTGACCGGCTCGGTGGCCGCGAGCGTGAACGAGACCATCGGCGGCGCGCAACTGCTGATCGACTCGGTCAACACCCAGGGCGGCATCCACGGCGAGAAGATCGAAATACTGCGCATGGACGACGGCTTCGACGTGAAGCGCGCCAGCGAGAACGCGCGCGTGCTGATCGAGGACAAGAAGGTGCTGGCGCTGTTCATGAGCCGCGGCACGCCGCACTCGCAGGCCATCATCCCGTGGCTCGACAAGTACGACGTGGCGCTCATCGGCCCCTCCACCGGCGCGATGGTGCTGCACAAGCCGCTGCAAAAGCACGTGTTCAACGTGCGCGCCACCTACCAGCGCGAGGCCGAGAAGGCGGTGCAGCACCTGCTGACCATCGGCCTCACGCGGATCGCGGTGGTGCACGTGACCGATTCGTTCGGCACGGACGCGCTCGAAGGCGCGATGACCGGCTTTGCCAAGGGCAAGGCCAAGCCGGTCGTGACCATTCCGGCCGACCGCGACAAGCCCGACTACAAGGTCATCGTGCCGGCCATCAAGGACGCCGATGCGCAGGCCGTGGTGTGGATCGGCTCGGGCGTTGCCGTGGTCGACGGCATCAAGGCGCTGCGCGCGAGCGGCTCGGCGGCGCAGGTGGTCACGCTGTCGAACAACGCCTCGTCGGGCTTCATCAAGCAGCTGGGCGACGCGAGCAAGGGCGTGATCGTGACGCAGGTGTTCCCGAACGAGCGCTCGCTCGGCCAGCCGATGGTGAAGGAAGCCCTGGCACTCGCACAGGCCAAGGGCCAGGCGGAGCTGTCGCCGGCCATGCTCGAAGGCTTTGCCTCGGCCAAGGTGCTGGTGGAGGCGCTGCGCCGCGCGGGGCCCAAGCCCACGCGCGCGAAGATGGTCGCTGCGCTCGAAAGCCTCAAGGGCTACGACCTGGGCGGCGGCCTGGAGGTGAGCTATTCGCTGCAGGACCACAGCGGCATCGACTTCGCGGACCTGTCGATCATCAGCGACGGGCGCTTCAAGCGCTGAGCCCCGCCCCTCGATAACGCCATTCCTCGAACCAACGGCCCGCCGACACAACCGGCGGGCCGTTGGCTTTGGGCGTTCTGCAAACCTTGTTCTGACAGGGTTTCCGCGAACTGGCGGCAAGTGACGTTCAGCAACACATTACACACCTGCTGACAGAAGCACTCCGCTTCGTGGAAAGGCTTTGCTCGATGAAAAAGACGTTCACGTCCTGCGCCGTGGCGCTGCTCCTGACCATGGCAGCCCAGGGCGCAACGGCCCAGATCCTGATCGGCCAGTCGGCCGACCTTTCGGGCCCGGTGGCGGCCAGCGTCAAGGAAACCATCATGGGCTCGCAGCTGGTCATCGACCAGGTCAATGCCCAGGGCGGGATCAACGGCGAGCAGATCGAGGTGATCCGCATGGACGACGGCCTCGACGCCAAGCGCTCGCTGGAGAACACGCGCGTGCTCATCGAAGACAAGAAGGTCGTCGCGCTGCTGCTCAACCGCGGCACGCCCAACACGCTCGCGGTGATTCCGCTGCTCGACAAGTACGGCGTGGCGCTGGTCGGCCCTTCGACCGGCGCGATGGCGCTGCACAAGCCGCTGCAAAAGAACATCTTCAACGTGCGCTCGACCTACCAGCGCGAGGCTGAGAAGGCCGTGCAGCATCTGCAGACCACCGGCATCCAGCGCATTGCCGTGGTGCAGGCCGACGATTCCTTCGGCAAGGACGCGATGGAAGGCGCGAACAAGGGCTTCGAGAAAGCGAACCTGAAGCCGGCCGTGATCGCGCTGGCCGACCGCAACAAGCCCGACTTCGCGGCGATCGTTCCGCAGCTGACCAAGGCCAACGCGCAGGCGGTGCTGTGGATCGGCTCGGGCACTGCCGTGACCGACGGCATCAAGGCGCTGCGCGCCGCGGGCTCGGCGGCGCAGATCATCACGCTGTCGAACAACGCGGCCTCGGGCTTCATCAAGGAACTGGGCTCGGCCAGCGCCGGCGTGATCATCACGCAGGTGCTGCCCTACGAGCGCTCCTTCGGCCACCCGCTCATCAAGGAAGCGCTGGCGCTGGCCAAGGCCAAGGGCCAGAACGACCTGTCGCCGGCGCTGCTCGAAGGCTTCGTCGCCACCAAGGTGATGGTGGAGGCGCTGCGCCGCACGGGCCCGAAGCCCACGCGCGCAAAGCTCATCGCCACGCTCAACAACTTCCAGTACGACGTGGGCGGCGGGCTCGACGTGAGCTATTCGCCGACGGACCACACGGGCATCGACTTCGTAGACCTTTCGATCGTCAGCGACGGCAAATTCAAAAGATAAGGCGGCGCCTTACTTGGGCGCAGCGGCGGGCGCAGGCTCGTGCGTGGTGGTATCGCCACCGTGCTTCTCGCCCGACATGTCGACCTTGTCGCCGGCCTTGGAGATCACGTACAGAGCAATGGCGGCAAAGATGACGAAGCCGACGACGAGTTTCCACATGGGTGTTGTCTCCTGACGAGGTTGATTGATTCGAGGGTTCAAGAAAAAGGCCTCATGCGGTTGGCATGAAGCCTCTTTGTTGAACGGAGGGCATGGCGCCCTCCTGTGCGAGCGACGCTCAGTCGTTCGCGTAGATGTCCACGTTCTTGGTTTCGCGGATGAAGATCGTGCCCACCACCAGCGTGATGCCGGCAATGATGATCGGATACCAAAGCCCGTTGTACATGTTGCCGGTGGAGGCCACGATGGCGAAGGCCGTGGTCGGCAGCAGGCCACCGAACCAGCCGTTGCCGATGTGATACGGCAGGCTCATCGAGGTGTAGCGGATGCGCGTGGGGAACAGCTCGACCAGCATCGCCGCGATCGGGCCGTAGACCATCGTCACCAGCAGCACCAGCCAGAACAGCAACACGATGGTCATCACCTTGTTGATCTTGGCGGGGTCGGCCTTGGCCGGGTAGCCTGCGACCTTCAGGTCTTCGGCCACGCCCTTCTTGAAGGCAGCGATTTCCTTGGCGGAGTTTTCATCGAACTTGGAGTTCGCGACGTTGCCGACGGGCGCCTCGACCGACTTGTCGCCGATCTTCACGATGGCCTTCGAACCCGGCGCGCCGGCCACGTTCTCATAGCTCACCGAGTTCTGCACGAGGTAGCGCTTGGCGATGTCGCACGAGCTGCGGAAGTCGATCTCGCGGGCCACCGGATTGCCCTGGAACGAGCAGGTCGCCGGGTCGGCCGTCACCGTGACGGCGGCCGTGGCCTGTGCGCGGGCCAGGTCGGGGTTGGCGGCTTCAGTCAGCATCTTGAAGACCGGGAAGTAGGTGACCACGGCAAGCAGGCAGCCGGCCATGATGATCGGCTTGCGGCCGATCTTGTCCGACAGCGTTCCGAAGATCACGAAGAAGGGCGTGCCCAGCAGCAGCGCGGCGGCAATCATCAGGTTGGCCGTGGTCGCATCGACCTTCAGCTGCGCCGTCAGGAAGAAGAGCGCGTAGAACTGGCCCGAATACCAGACCACCGCCTGGCCCGCCGTGAGGCCGACCAGCGCCAGGATGACGATCTTCAGGTTCTTCCACTCGCCGAACGACTCGGACAGCGGCGCCTTCGAGGTCTTGCCCTCGGCCTTCATCTTCTGGAAGGCCGGCGATTCACTCAGCGACAGGCGGATCCACACCGAGATGCCCAGCAGCAGGATCGACACCAGGAACGGAATGCGCCAGCCCCAGTCGTTGAACACCGCTTCGCCGAACCATTCGCGCACGCCCAGGATCACCAGCAGGCTCAGGAACAGGCCGAGCGTTGCCGTGGTCTGGATCCACGAGGTGTAGGCGCCGCGCTTGCCGTGCGGCGAGTGCTCGGCCACGTAGGTGGCGGCACCGCCGTATTCACCGCCGAGCGCCAGGCCCTGCAGCATGCGCAGCGCGATCAGGATCACCGGCGCCGCAACGCCGATGGTCGCGTAGCTGGGCAGCAGGCCGACGATGAAGGTCGACAGGCCCATGATCAGGATCGTGACCAGGAAGGTGTACTTGCGCCCGATCATGTCGCCCAGGCGGCCGAACACGATGGCGCCGAACGGACGCACCAGGAAGCCCGCGGCGAACGCCAGCAGCGCGAAGATGAAGGCCGCGCCCGCATCCAGGCCACTGAAGAACTGCTTGGCGATGATCGCGGCCAGCGAACCGTAGAGGTAGAAGTCGTACCACTCGAACACGGTGCCGAGCGAGGAGGCGAAGATGACTTTCTTCTCCTCCGCTGACATGGGCCGGGGGGCCGGATGCGGCACTCCCCTCGAATCTAGTGTGGCTGCCATTGGTCATCTCCTGTGTATGCGTTCGTTGCGGTTCCCGGCATTCGGGACCGTGAGGCATTCTTGGAGGCGCGACTGACCCGAGCCTTGCGCGAAACTGAACCGACGCTTACGGATTAGGGTGAAACCCGCGCAGCGCGTTTCAGCCTGTAAGAAATTCGGCCCTTACCGGGTTTTACCTAGGTGCCTGGTTCTTGCTGCTGCGCAGCAGGGATGGGCGCTGGTCCGCAGACGTCCATTGCGGGCCGTCGAACCATGCGTCGCCCGCCAGGTAGGCGTGCAGCATCTGCAGGCCGTCGAAGCCCCAGAACGGGCGGCCGTCGACCACATAGGCCGGCGTGCCGAACACGCCGAGCTGCAGGGCCTCGTCGGTGTTGCGCTTGAGCAGAGCCTTGCTCTCGTCGCTGTTCGCTTCGCGCTTCGGCTTCAATTGCGCGGTGAGCGCGGCGAGGCGCGTGGCGTCGCCCGCTTCTTCACCGCCGCGCCACACGTGACGGAAGACGGTCTCTGCCACGAGGCGGCTGATGCTGCCGTCATCGCTCGTGGACACGGCGAGCCGCAGGTGCGGCAGCGGGTTGTAAGGGTGCGAGGCCGGCATCTCGATCTCGATGCCGTTCGCGTGGCCCAGCCAGAGCACATGGCGATACGTCCAGCTGCGCTTCGACGGAATCTCCGCCGGGCCGAGTTGCCCGTGCTGCTTGAGCAGCGCGCCCAGCAGGACCGGCTTGTAGGCCACGCTGTAGCTCAGGCCTTCGAGCGCCTCGGGCAGGTGCTCGAACGCAAGGTGCGCGTAGGGCGAGATGAAGTCGAGATAGAAGTCGATGTGCTTCATGCGTGCCTGTCTCCTGTGTCGGCTGGAGCCCGCCAGATGCCGGCCTTGGCCCGCAACTCTATCGCTCGCCAGACGTGGCGCCGCGTTTCGTCTTCCATCTTGCTCCAGCCCGCGATCTCGGGAATGGTGCGCAGGCAGCCTTCGCAGAAGCCGCTCAGGCGGTCCATGCGGCACACCGACGAGCACGGCGAGGGCACGTCTTCCACCATGGCCTGCACGGCCACGGCGCGTTCGGCAAGCGTTTCGGCCTCGTCGAAATTCACACCACGTCCGCCACCGGCGCGCCGGTGAGTTTTTCGAGATCGTGCGGGCGCAGTTGGAACACCGCATGCGGATGGCCCGCGGCCGCCCAGATTTCCTCGAAGCGGAACAGCTCGCGGTCGATCAGCACCACGGGCTTGGTCACATGCCCCACGGGCGAGACGCCGCCGATGGTGAAGCCGGTGCGCGCCTTCACGAAGTCGGCGTCGGCGCGGCCGGTCTTGCCGACCAGCGCATCGACCTTCTTCTCGTCCACGCGCTTGTCGCCTGAGGTGATGACCAGTACCGCCACTTCGTCGCTCTTGCGGCGGAAGATGATGCTCTTGGCGATCTGCCCGACGGAAATACCGAGCGCGTCGGCCGCCTGCTGCGCGGTGCGGCAGGCGTCGTCGAGCATGCGTGGCGAATGGGGGTGGCCGGCGTCCTGCAGCACGCGGGAGACGCGCTGGACACCTTCGGGGAGGGAGTGGAGTTCAGAGCCGCACATGGATTCGAATCTATCAGGCACCTGGCACCGTGGTGCCGGGAAAAAGGGAAACAGGTTCGCAGCGGCTACGCGCTGCGCTTGAACGCGAACAGGAATGCGCCCATCGCCATCAGCACGCCACCGAACACGCGGTTCTGCGCACGCCGGGCCCGCACACTGCGAAGCACGCCCTGCAGCCGCGCGGCCAGCCAGGCGTAGCCGTGCATCACGGTCACGTCGACCATCACCGTCGTGGCCAGCAGCACCAGCAACTGCAGCCACAGCGGCCGTGTCGGCTGGATGAACTGCGGCAGCACGGCCGCCATGAAGACGATGCCCTTGGGGTTGGTCACGTTGGTCAGGAAGCCGCGCAGCACGCGCTGCGGCGCCGTGAGGTCGGGCTCGGAAGCCGCCTCCTGCGCGTTGCCGTCGATCTTCGCAACGGGCGCGCGCCACTGGCGCCAGCCCAGCCACAGAAGGTAGCAAGCGCCGACCACCTTGATGACCGTGAACGCGGTGGCCGAGGCGGTGAGCACCGCGCCCACGCCGAGCCCGGCCACCAGCAGGATCACGGCGAGCCCCAGCTGGAGCCCGACGATGGTCGCCGTGGTGCGCCGCACGCCGTAGCTGAGCCCATGGCTCATGCTGAGCACCGCGCCCGAACCGGGCGACACGGCGATGACGCAACTCGCCACCAGGAATGCGAGCCAGACTTGCAGATCCATGCTTCAACCCGCCCGCTTGGTACGGATGGCCTTCGAGGCACGCGAGTTCGGCTCGCGGCCCAGCGCCTCGCTGATGTACACGCCCGCGTCGATCAGCCTGTCGAGGTCGATGCCGGTCTCGATGCCCATGCCGTGCAGCATGTAGACCACGTCTTCGGTCGCCACGTTGCCGGTCGCGCCTTTGGCGTACGGGCAGCCGCCCAGGCCGGCCGAGGACGACTGGAAGTTCCACACGCCCATCTCGAGCGCCGCCAGCGTGTTGACCAGCGCCTGCCCGTAGGTGTCGTGAAAGTGGCCTGAAATGGCGTCGACGTCGAAGTGCGCCAGCGTGGCCTCCATCGCCGCTTGCACCTTGCGCGGCGTGCCCACGCCGATGGTGTCGGCCACGTCCACGCGCTGCACGCCAATGCCCTTCATCAGTTGCGCGAGGTATGCGACCTTGGCCGGCGCAATCTCGCCTTCATAGGGGCAACCCACGGTGCAAGACATGGCGCCACGCACGTAGATGCCCTTCTCGCGCGCCGCGGCCACCACGGGTGCGAAGCGCTCGATGCTCTCGGCAATGGAGCAGTTGATGTTCTTCTGGCTGAAGGCCTCGCTCGCGGCGCCGAACACCACGATCTCATCGGGCCACTCTTCGCGCGGCGCGGCGATGGCGGCCTCGAAGCCCTTCATGTTGGGCGTGAGCACCGAATAGCGCACGCCGGGCTTGCGCTTGATGCCGTGCATCACCTCGGCGTTGTCGGCCATCTGCGGCACCCACTTGGGGCTGACGAAGCTGGTGACCTCGATCTCCTTGAGCCCCGCGTCCTGCAGGCGGTGCACGAGTCCGATCTTGATTTCGGCGGAGACCGGCTGCTTTTCGTTCTGCAGGCCGTCGCGCGGGCCGACGTCGACGACCTCGACTTTGGTGGGGAGTTTCATGGGATGTCTCTTGTGTCTCGGGAGGATGAGAAACCGCCGTCGATTGTCCGACACATGGAAATGCCCTGCTCGGTACACAAGTCGCGGAAGGTAGCAATGCGCGCCTGTGGGGTTGCAAATGATGCCAGTCGGGCGCTAGGCGGTTTCGCGCTGCTCAAAGTCGTCGGGGCCGTCCGTGGTCGCGGCATCGGTCGCCTCGACCGCATCCACGCGCGCGCCGTCCGGCCCCTGGTGCGCCCAGCGGATCAACTCTTCCACCGCGACAGCCCCGCCGGCTGCAAGCGCCTCCACGCTGCCGTCACGCCGGTTGCGCACCCAGCCGCGCACGCCGAGCCGCTTCGCAGCCTGCACCATCGACCAGCGGTAGCCGACGCCCTGCACACGGCCGCGAATGACGAGGTGGCGGGCGACGGTGGCGTCGTTGTTCATGGCGTGGTGGTGCGGATCAGTAAGACTTGGGCAGCCCTAGCGCCTTCTCGGCGATGAAGTTCAGGATCATCTGCGGGCTCACGGGTGCAATGCGCGGAATGTAGCTCTCGCGCAGCAGGCGCTCAACGTGATATTCCTTCGCATAGCCCATGCCACCCAACGTGAGCACTGCGTTCTGGCAGGCGTCGTGAGCAGCTTCTGCCGCGAGGTACTTGGCGGCATTGGCTTCGATGCCGCAGGGCTCGCCGGCGTCGTACAGCGTGGCGGCCTTGAGCATCATCAGATCTGCGGCTTCCAGATTGGCCCACGCACGCGCCAGCGGATGTGCCACGCCCTGGTTCTGGCCGATGGGCCGGCCGAACACGACACGCTCCTGCGCGTACTGCGAGGCGATGCGCAGCGCAGCGCGGCCGATGCCGATGGCTTCCGCCGCGATCAATATGCGCTCGGGGTTGAGGCCGTGCAGGATGTATTCGAAGCCCCGCCCGTCCTCGCCGATGCGGTCGGCCTCGGGCACTTCGAGCCCGTCGATGAAGAGCATGTTCGAGTCCACCGCCGCGCGGCCCAGCTTGTGGATCTCGCGCACCTCGACCTTGCTGCGGTCCAGCGGCGTGTAGAACAGCGTGAGGCCCTGCGTAGGCTTCTTCACCTGGTCGAGCGGCGTGGTGCGCGTGAGGATCAGCATGCGGTCGGCCACCTGCGCGGTCGATATCCAGATCTTGCGGCCGTGCAGCAGGTAGCTGCCGTTCGGCTGGCGCACCGCCTGCGTCTTGAGGCTGGTGGTGTCGAGCCCCGCGTCGGGCTCGGTCACGGCGAAGCAGGCTTTCTCTTTGCCAGCGATCAGCGGCGGCAGGAAGCGCTGGCGCTGCTCCTCGCTGCCGAACACCACCACCGGGTTGAGCCCGAAGATGTTCATGTGCACCGACGACGCGCCCGACATGCCCGCGCCCGATGCGCTGATGGCGCGCATCATCAGCGCCGCCTCGGTGATGCCGAGCCCCGCGCCGCCCTGCGCCTCAGGCATGGCGATGCCGAGCCAGCCGCTGTCGGCCACGGCGCGGTGGAACTCGTGCGGGAACACGGCACGGTCGTCGTGGTCGCGCCAGTAGTCGGCGGGAAAGTCTTCGCAAAGGCGTTCGATGGCCGCGACCAGCGAGCGCTGGTCTTCGTTCAGGGAGAAATTCATTCTTCGCCGTCTTTCTTCAATGGGCCCGGTTGCAGCGTGACGCCGCTTTCGAGCATGCGTTCGATGGCTTCATCGCCGTAGCCCGCTTCGCGCAGCAGCTCCACGCTCTGCTCGCCGATGCGCGGCGTGGGGCGGCGGATGGCGGTGGGCGTGGCGCTGTAGCGGCCGACCGGCGCGAGGGTGCGGATGCGGCCCTCCGTGGGGTGATCGAACTCGGGATAGAAACCGACGGCGCGCAGGTGCGGGTCATCGAGCAGGCTGTCGGTGCTGTGCAGGCGCGCGACGGGAATGTCGGCGGCGCTCAGCGCGGCAAACCATTCGTCGCTGCCGCGCGTGGCCATCACCTCGGCCACGAAGGCATAGACCGCGCCGATGTTCGCGGCGCGCGCGGTGTGCGTGCCGAATATCGGCGAGCTGCGCAGCTCGGGCCGGCCGATCACGTCGAAGAAGGCCTGCCAGTGCTTGTCGTTGTAGATGAGCACGCTGAGGTAGCCGTCGGCCGTGGCGTAGGGCTTGCGATGCGGTGCGAGCAGGCGCGCATAGCCAGTGGGGCCGAGCGGTGGCTCGAAGCTGTGGCCACCGAGGTGGTCGCCCATGACGAATTGCGACAGGGCTTCGAACATGGGCACTTCGACGGCCTGGCCCTTGCCGGTGCGCTGCGCATGCAGCACTGCGGCGAGCAATGCGATGGCGGCTTGCAGGCCGACGGCGCGGTCGGCCAGCGTGACGGGTGCGTAGCGCGGCGCGCCGCCGCTTTGCTGCGCGAACAGCGAGGCGACACCCGCTGCGCCCTGAATCAGATCGTCGTAGGCGGGCTTTCCGGCATAGGGCCCCTGCTCGCCGTAGCCAAAGGCGCCGAGGTAGACGATCTTCGGGTTCACCGCAGCCACGGCTTCGTAGCCCAGCCCGAGCCGTGCCATCGCCTGCGGCCGCGTGTTGTAGATCAGCGCATCGCACCCCGCGGCCAGCTTCAAGCAAGCCTCGCGCCCCTCGGGCTGCTTGAGGTCGAGCACGATGGAGCGCTTGTTGCGGTTGAGGTGCATCGCCATCGCACCCATGCCCGGGTGGCGCATCGGGCCGACGGCGCGCAGGTTGTCGCCGCCGGGCGGCTCGACCTTGATGATGTCGGCGCCGAGGTCGCCAAGCGTCTGCGTCGCATACGGGCCCATCACCACGGCCGTGAGGTCGAGGATGCGGATGCCTTCCAGAGGTCCGGTCGCACTCATTCGGGCTGAATCCCCGCAGCCTGGATCAGCTTCTTCCACTTCGCAAGCTCCGACACGGTGAACGCGCCCAGCTCTTCCGGCGTGCTGCCGAAGGCATCGAAGCCCAGCTTCGCCACGCGCTCACGGAAGGCCGCGCCGTTCGCCATCTCGGACAGCGCCTTGTTGAGCTTCAGCACGATGTCGCGCGGCGTGCCGGCCGGCGCGAACACGCCGTTCCACGAAGTGATGTCGAAGCCTTTCAGCTCCGGCGTGTCGGCCAGCGGCGGCAGTTCGGGAAAGAGCTTGGTGCGCTCCTGCGTGGTGACGACAATCGCGCGCATCTTGCCGGCCTTCACCGTGGCAAGGCCCGCGGCGAGGTCGACCACCATCATCGACACCTGCCCGCCGATCAGGTCGGCAATGGCCGGTGGCGTGCTCTTGTACGGCACGTGCAGCATCGGCACGCCGCTCATTCGCGACAGCGTGGCGCCGCTCACGATGCCGGTGCTGTTGCCGCTCGCATAGGTCAGCTTGCCGGGGTGCGCGCGGCCCCAGGCCAGCAGCTCGGCCACGCTCTTTACAGGCAGGTCGTTGTTGACCACCAGCATGAACGGCAGGTTGCCCATGCGGCTGACGGGCGCGAAGTCTTTCACCGGGTCGTAGGGCAGCGACTTCATCAGGCTCGGGTTGGCCGAGTGCGTGGTGTTGGTCGTCATGAACAGCGTGTAGCCGTCGGGCGGTGCCTTGGCGACAAACTCGGCCGCGATCACGCCGTTGGCGCCGGCCTTGTTGTCGACGATGACCGAAGCCTTGAGCGCCTCGCCGAGCATCTGCCCGGTGATGCGCGCCACTGCATCGGTGCCGCTGCCGGCCGCGAAGGGCACGACGAGCCTGATCGGCTGCTTCGGGTAGCCGTCCTGCGCGAAGGCCCATGGCGCGGTGCCGGCAAGCCCCGCGGCCGCGCCGATGGAAATGAAACGGCGGCGGTTCGCCACCGCGACCGGTTTCCCGATCGCGTTCTTCGTTGTCTGCATGTGGTTTGTCTCCGGTTGTTGTGCTGTCAGTTCAGGGCCGGATCACGCGCTCCGGCGATTCCTCGTACGGCGGGCTGTAGATCACCAGCACGCGCACCGGCTCGTCGCTCACCACCGTGAAGGTGTGCATCGCGTCGGCGGGAAAGAAGCAGCTGTCGCCCGGGCGCAGCTCCTGCCGCTGGCCGCCCACCTCGGCGACCGCGCGGCCTTCGAGCATGTAGCAGACCTGCTCGATGCCCGGGTGCGCATGCGGCAGCGCGCCCTTGCCCTTCTGGATGTGGCCGACCAGCACTTCGAGCTGCTTCGCGCCCACGGTCTCGGGGCCGATCAGGCGCTTGTTCAGCGTGCCGGTGTGGTTGGCGGGGTGGTAGCCGGTGATCTCATCCTCGCGGACGAAGTAGCGTGGAGCAGCGGTCGTTGCAGTCATCGGGGGCTTTCTGTCTTGGGTTCGATGGCGAGGCAGGCCGAGCGCAGCATTGCGGCGATCTCCTCGATGCGCGCCTCCATGCGATAGCGCGGACCTGCAACCGAGATGGCATAGGCCTCGCCGCCGATGCGCAACGGCCATGCGAGGCCGATCAGGTCGGGAATGCTTTCGCCGACGTTGCCGTACCAGCCGCGTGCGGCGGAGCGCTGCAGCTCGGCCTCGATGGCGTCGGCGGTGGTGAGCGTGGCCTCGGTCAGCGGCGCGAGCGTCATGCCGTCCAGCAGCTTGCGGCGCGCTTCGGCGTCGAGCGTGGACAGCAGCGCGCGGCCCAGCGAGTTGGCGTAGGCCGGGCGCGTTTCGCCCGACTCGGCCGTGTAGCGGATGCTCTGCGGTGCACTCAGCACTTCCAGGTAGACCACCAGGCCCGCATCGCGGAACTTGGCGAAGACCACCGTCTCGCGCGCGGTGTCGCGCAGTTCCTCGAGCGTGGCCTTCACCCGGTCGAGCACCGGGTCGTGGGCGGCGATGACCTGCGCCATCGCAAGCAGCCGGCCCGTCGGGTAGTAGCCCTGGCGGCGGCCGGTCTCGTACATGTAGCCCTGCTCTTCGAGCGTGCGGATCAGGCCCAGGCAGCTCGACACCGGCATGTCGAGCAGGCGCGCCATCTCGGACAACGCCAGCGGCTGCTTCTCGCGGGCGAAGAGCTCGACGATCTCGATCACCCGAAACGCGGTTTTCACAGTCATGAAAAGATTTTCATACTTGTGAAAAACTTGCGCTTCGGGGTTTCCCCTGCCCGCACCCTATTCCGGCGGGCCTGACGCAGCTTGTGCCGTCAGTAGCCGCGCGCGGGATCGACCACGCCGGCGACCGGCAGGCCCTGCTCCATCGCACGGATCTTCCCGGCGATCTGGGTGATGGACTCCTCGCGCAGCGTGCGCGCCGAGCCGTGCGGTGTCACGGTGATCTTGGGATGCCGCCAGAAGGCATGCTCCGCCGGCAGCGGCTCGACCTGGAACACATCGAGCGTCGCGCCCGCGAGCTGGCCCGCGTCGAGCATCGGAATGAGGTCGTCCTCCACCAGATGGCCACCGCGCGCGATGCTGATGAGATAGCCCTCGGGCCGCAGCTTGCCCAGCGTGTTGCGATTGAGGATGCCGCGCGTCGCCTCGGTCAGCGGCAGCAGGTTGACCAGCACGCGCGTGGACGACAGGAACTCGTCGAACTGCGCCTCGCCGCTGAACACTCGCACGCCGTCGATCTCTTTTGGCGAACGGCTCCAGCCCAGCACCGGAAACTCGAACTGCGCCACGGCCTTGGCCACGCGCTCGCCGAGCACTCCCAGGCCCATGATGCCGACCGGAAAGTCACGCCGCAGCTTCGGCTTGCGGTAGCTCCACTTGCCCTCGCGCGCATCGGCCTCGTAGGCGTCGAACTCGCGGAAATGGCGAATGAGCGTGTGGCAGACGTACTCGGCCATCTGCACCGACATGCCCGCGTCGTCGAGCCGCACGATGCGCGTGTGCGCCGGCACCTTGAGCTTGAGCAGCGCGTCGACGCCCGCGCCGATGTTGAAGATGCCGCGCAGCTTGGGCTGCTCATCGAGAAACTCCTGCGGCGGCGCCCAGACCACGGCATGGTCGGCCTGCGGCGCGCCGGGCTTCCATGCTTCGATGACGGCGTCGGGGAGTTCGGCCTTCAGGCCTTCGATCCAGGGGTCTGGGCGGTTGTCGGTGAGGTAGACGGTGATTCGCATGGGCACGCATCTTAGGTCGCGCCCGCGTCGCCCTCGGCTTGTGCGGGCACTGGCCATCTCCTATCCTCGAACGCTCACCTCAGGAGACCCCTACATGATCAAATTCAGCGTGATGTATCCCCACGCCCCCGGCGCACGGTTCGATCACGACTACTACCGCGAAAAGCACATGCCCCTGATCAAGGCCCGCATGGGCGACGCATGCCTCTCGTACACCATCGACAAGGGCCTTACCGGCGGCGCACCGGACTCCGCGCCCACCTACGTCGCCATGTGCCACGTGTTCGCCGAATCGGTCGAGGCCTTCCAGAATGCCTTCGGACCGCATGCGAAGGAGATCAGGGGCGACGTGAAGAACTACACCGACATCGCGCCGGTAATACAGATCAGCGAAGTGGTGGTGGGCTGACGGGCCGCCCTCGCCCTCAGCGCAGCGGCCGCTCCAGCGCCACCCAGCTCTGGACGGACGGCCGCTGCCACTGCCGGTCCGCGTACGACGCCAGCCGCTGCGGCACGGCGTCTCCGTTCATGACCAGGCGATTCAGCATCAGCGCCAGGTCGACGTCGGCGATGGACCACTCGCCGAACAGGTTCTCCGCGTCATCAGCAAGCAGCGCCTGCGCCACCTGGAAGAGCGTCTTCGCCGACTGGTGCGCCACCGCCGACAGCGGTGCGCTCGCCGGGCCGTAGAAGATCACCTCGGTCGAGCGCTCCTGCCGAATCGGCATCAGGTCGCTGCGAAGCCATGCCTGCACCTGGCGCACGCGGGCTCGGGCACGCGGCTCGGCCGGGTACAGCGCCGTTCCCTGCGCGAAGGTCTCGTCGATGTACTCGGTGATCGCGGACGACTCCGACAGAGAGAAGTCGCCGTGCACCAGCGTCGGCACGCGCTGTGTCAGCGACAGTTGCGAGAAGCCGGCCGCCCGGTGCTCCAGCGCCCCGAGGTCGACGGGGGACAAGTCGAAGTCCAGCTGCTTTTCATGCAGCGCCACGAACACCGACATGGCATAGGGGCTGGTGAACTGGGCATCCACGTAGAGACGTAGCGGATCCGGCATCGAGAAAGGCTCCTGCGTAAGAAAAAGGGCCTCAAACCGACCCTCCCGCGATCTTACTTACTTGGCTTCCCTGGCTGTGGCGCGGCGACGACGCCACAGCACGCGCACCAGCCATCCCACTGGCAGCACCACCAGCACCAGCCACGGCAATACCGCCGCGATGAAGGTGATCAGCGAGCCCACGCTTTCCGCCAGCACCGTGCCTGCATTGCGAAGCGCCTGCCGCATCGGGCTGTAGCCCTCGCCACTGCTCACCAGCGCGCGCTTGGGCGTGAACTGGATCTGGATGTGCTGCTTGCTGGTCTGCTGCGCCAGCACCTTGCGCTGCGTGGCGATGGCGTCGAGCTCGGCCTGCGTGTCCGACAGCGTGCGCTGGATGGCCAGCAGATCGGCCATGGTGCGCTTGGTGACGGTGTCTCGCAGCATCGTGCGCAGGCTGTCGCGGAACTCGGTGCGGTTCTTGATGCGGGCCTCGACGTCGATCACCTCGGCGGTCTTGTCCTCGCTGGTGGTGGTGTGCGAGACCACGTTCGCCACGCCGGCCAGGCCGCCGAGCAGCCTGTCGACGTCGGCGGGTTCCACGCGCATTTCGAGCATGGCGTTGCCGGGCTGCTGCGGTGTCTCGCGCAGCAGGGAGGAAGACAACAGCTCACACTTCAGCGAGCCGCACAGGTCGCGCACCTTGCCCCAGGCGTCGGCCAGTTGCTCGGCCGGCACTTCGACGTTCAAGTCCTGCCGCACGGCCAGGAAGCGCTGCAGCGGCGTGTTGTCCTGCGACTGGTCGGTGGCCGACGGTGCGGAGGCCGGTTCCGCAGAACGCATCCGCGCCTCCTTCCTCATGGCCATGCCACCGGCATAGCCAGCTGCAGCCTGCATGGGCGCGGGCGGCGGCGAGGCCGGCTCGGCGAGCGTGGCAGTCTCGTCGTTCCTGCGGTCGCAACCGGACAGCGACAGCGCGGCCGCCAGGGCCAGCAGGACGATGCCCGCGCGGTGGCGGGCAAAGAGGAAACGGGGCGAACCGGAAGGCGTGCGATAGGTCATGGAGAGTTCCCTTGAGTGATGACTACCGCAGCTGATACGGGCAGGCGCCCGGAACGGGGTTAAGTTTTTTCAGGCGGCCGCGGCACCCATTCGCAGCAACTCGTCGCCTTCGGCCACCTGCTCGCCCGGCGCGAACATCAGTTCTTCCACCGTGCCATCGGCCGGTGCTGCGATGGTGTGCTCCATCTTCATGGCCTCCATCACCGCCAGCGGCTGGCCGCGGCTGACCTTGTCGCCGGCCTTGACCGCGAAGGAAACGACCTTGCCCGGCATCGGCGCAGTGAGCCGGCCGCCTTCGGCCTGCGTGTCGCCAGCGTGGGCGAGGCGATCGATGGCGGTGATCTTCGTGGCGCCCTTCGACGCGAAGATGTGGGCCGTGGCGCCGTCGAGATGCACGTCGAGCGTCTGGCGATTGCCCGCGAACTCGACCTCGAATTCACCCGTCGGGAACTGGCCGACCACCAGCGGGCCTTCGGCGCCGCCGGCTTCGAGCCACAGGCTGCCGTCGCGCTTGTAGGTCAGCAGGGCGATCTGTTCTGCGCCGCGAAACTCGAAGTCGAAGCGGCGCAGGTACTCGCCGTGCGAACGCCAACCATCACGGCGGGCGAAGGGGTCAGGCATCTTCGCGGGCCATTCGGTGATCAACGTGCGCGTGATCGCGGCGGCCGCGGCCAGCGGCAGGCCCAGCGCCTCACGATCAAACAGCACGGCGCGCTCACGCTCGATCAGCGCGGTGTCGAGGTTGGCCTTCGAGAACGACTCGGTCGCCAGAATGCCGCGCAGAAACTGCACGTTGGTCGACACGCCCACGATCTGCACCTGCGCCAGTGCCGCATCGAGCCGGGCCAGCGCTTCTTCGCGCGTGGTGCCGTGCACGATCAACTTGGCGATCATCGAGTCGTAGAAGGGCGAGATCTCGCCGCTCTCGCGCACGCCATCGTCGATGCGCACGCGGCTGCGCTGGAAGGCCGTCGCCTGCGGCTTGCGGTACACGCGCAGCGTGCCAGTGGCGGGCAGGAAGTTGTTGTCGGGGTTCTCGGCGCAGATGCGTGCCTCGATGGCATGGCCGTGAATCTGCAGCTCCGACTGCTTCGCGGGCAGCGTCTCGCCCGAAGCCACGCGCAGTTGCCACTCGACAAGATCGAGGCCTGTGATTGCTTCGGTCACAGGGTGTTCGACCTGCAGGCGCGTGTTCATCTCCATGAAGAAGAAGTTCATCTCGCCGCCTTCGCGCTGCTCGACGATGAACTCCACCGTGCCCGCACCCACGTAGTTCACGGCGCGTGCCGCAGCCACGGCGGCATCGCCCATCTGCTTGCGCATCGCCTCAGTCATGCCGGGCGCGGGCGCTTCTTCGAGCACCTTCTGGTGGCGCCGCTGCACCGAGCAGTCGCGCTCGAACAGATAGACGTAATTGCCGTGCGCGTCGCCGAACACCTGGATCTCGATGTGACGCGGGCGCTGCACGTACTTCTCGATCAGCACCGCGTCGTCGCCGAAGCTGTTGATGGCCTCGCGCTGGCAAGAGGCCAGCGCAGCGGCAAAGTCTTCCGCCTTGTCGACCGCGCGCATGCCCTTGCCGCCACCACCGGCGCTGGCCTTGATGAGCACCGGGTAGCCGATGCGATCAGCCTCGCGCTGCAGCAGCTGCGGGTTCTGGTCGTGGCCGTGGTAGCCAGGTACCAGCGGCACGCCGGCCTTTTCCATCAGCTGCTTCGACTCGGCCTTCAGGCCCATCGCCTTGATGGCCGAGGGCGGCGGGCCGATGAAGACCAGCCCCGCGTCGGCGCAGGCCTGCGCGAATTCTTCGTTCTCGCTGAGGAAGCCGTAGCCCGGATGCACAGCCTCAGCGCCCGTGGCCTTGGCGGCTTCGAGGATCTTTTCCCAGCGCAGGTAGCTGTCCTTCGGGGCACTGCCGCCGAGATGCACCGACTCGTCGCAGGCACGCACGTGGTTGGCGTGCGCGTCGGCATCGGAGTACACGGCGACCGTGCGAATGGCCATGCGACGCGCGGTAGCCGCGACACGGCATGCGATCTCGCCACGGTTGGCAATGAGGATCTTCTTAAACATTCGGAGTGTCTCCCGGAGGATTCTTTTTCAGTTGGAACGCGGGCACCACGCCCGGATCGGGTCGGCCGCTGAAGATGCGAGCCACGCGGGCGAACAGCGCCCTGAGGAAACGCCAGCTCTTGCGGATGAGCCACACGCTCAGCACAAGCACCAGCACGAACAGCACGAGAAAGACGAAGGGGTGCGCCACCGCGAGCCACAGGCCCGCCGGCACCATCGTGTCTTCGACCAGCGAAGCGCCCACGTTCGAAAACGGCTCGGGCGATGTGTTGATGGCCGCGCGCGTCGTGGCCTTGGCCGCATGCGCCGTGGCCGCGAAACTGCCGCCCACCAGCGCCGCGACGACGGCCATCACGCCATGGTCGGCGCCGAACACGCTGGCCGCGAGCGCCGCGCCAGCCGGAATGCGGATGGCGGTGTGTACAACGTCCCACAGCGAATCGAGGCCGGGGATCTTGTCCGCGAAGAATTCGATGAACACCATGAAGCCGCTGGCCGCGATCACGACCGGATGCGCCAGCAACTGCAGCCCACTCGGCAGCGGCACCCAGCCGAAGTAGCCCACCACGCCGGTCAGCAGCACGACCAGGTAAAGCCGCACGCCGCTGGCCCAGCCGATGGCGGCGGCCAGTGCGATCAGCTGGGGCATGTCGAGGCTGGTGTTCATGGTGGCTCTCGCTCAGTCGAATTCGATGGTGCCGGCTTCCATGGAAGCGACGAGGTCCGCGAGCCATGCATGGACGGACGCATGTTCGACGGGGCGGTCTTCGTCCGCCTTCCAGAAGGCGATCAGCTGGCCGGCCTCGCCGCCGCCTTCGGCGTCGATGTCCACGCACAAGTGGCTGCCGCCGCCGTTCGACAGAAACGGCACCCAGCCGCGCCGCCACGTGGCCGGGTCTTCGAAGTCGGAGCCGATCATGTCGTCAAACATCTCCTTGGTGTCGGTGATGTCCTCGAGCGCGCTGAACATGCGGTTGTCCTGCAGGCTGTCGAAGCTGCTGTTCGGCTGGCCGTTGCGCCAGCGGTAGAGCGCGCGAAAGGCCTCTGGCAGCTTCAGCGAGAACTTCGCTTCGAATGCGTCGAGGTCAGCGTCGCTCACGCCGGGCTGCAGCACCGCGTGGTAGTCCGCGCGATGCGCGGCCAGCCACGCGTCCATGCGCTCGATGAGTGCGTCGTGCGCCATGGTGCTCAGGCCTTGTTAGTTTCCAGCCACGAGGGCTTGCGCTTCTGCAGGAAGGCCTGCACCCCCTCGCGGCCTTCGTCGCTCGCGCGGATGTCGGCGATGCCCTCGACGGTCTTCGCGATCAGCGCGTCGTCGATCTCGCGGTCGGCAACATCGGCAATCAGCTGCTTGCAGGCACGCACGGCCGCAGGGCTCGCGCCGGTCAATGCCTTCACGAGCTCGTCGACCTTGGCATCGAGCGCATCGGCAGCAACCACTTCATGCACGAAACCGATGCGATGCGCCTCGGCAGCGGTGAAACGCTCGGCCGTGAGGAAATAGCGCTGCGAAGCGCGCGTGCCCATCGCGCGCAGCACGTACGGGCTGATGGTCGCGGGCACGAGGCCGATCTTCACTTCGCTCAGGCAGTACCACGCGGTGTCCACGCTCACGGCCATGTCGCACGCGGCCACCAGCCCCATGCCGCCCGCATACACATCGCCCTGCACGCGCGCGATGGTGGGCTTGGGGCACTCGGCAATGGTGCGCAGCATCGCAGCCAGCTTGCCCGCGTCGGCGACGTTCTCGCTGCGCGTGTAGTCGGCCATGCGGCGCATCCAGTTGAGATTCGCGCCCGCGCAGAAGGCCGGTCCGTTGGCGCCGAGCACGATGGCCTTGACCTGCGGCGCGGCGCCGGCTTCGGTGAAGGCCTGCGTCAGCTCGGCGATGACGATGTCGTCGAAGGCGTTGCGTGCGTCGGGCTGGTCGAGCCAGATGCGGGCGATGGTGCCTTCGAGGGTCAGTTGCAGTTTTGTGTAGTCGCTCATGTCCGTTGTCTTGTCGTCATTGCAGGTGCCGGGGCAACCCCAGCTTCGCGAGGAACTGGTCCACCATCGGCACCCAGATGGCGGCGTTGTCGCGGCCTTCGAAGAAGGCATGGCCGTCACTGCCGTAGGGCGGAACGCCCTCGAAACGCACGTCGACGCCCTTGGCTTTGTAGGCCTCCAGCAGCCGCTTCGCCAATGCGGGGCCGAAGAAGTGGTCGTTCTCCGAATAGACCCACAACATCGGCACCTTGGTGGTCGATGCGTAGCGGCCGAAGGCATCGACCAGCTTCGCTTCGTTGCATACGTCGTCCGGCCCGCGCGAGCCGCGCCCGCCTGCAAAGTTGATGGTGCCGACCACGCCCTCGGGGTTCAGGCTCGACAACGCCAGCACACCGAAGCCACCGGCCGATTTGCCGAGCAGCACCATGTGCTGCGCGTCGGCATACGGCAGCGTGCGCGCGTAGTCGAGCGCGGCGCTGATGTCCTTCGCGGTTTCGAGGCCGGCCTGCACGTAGTCGGGGTTGGCGCAGCTGAAGTAGTTCTCGGCCCACGGCCCGTCGGACTTGCCATAGCCGCGCCGCAGCGGATTGATGACCAGGAAGCCGTGCTTCGCGAACATCTCGGCCTGCCGCGCATAGCGGTCCTGCGTCTTCGGAAAGTCGGCAGGCGAGCGCGGCGTGCCGTGGTTGATCACCAGCACCGGGAACGGTCCGTCGCCCTCTGGCCTGTATTCGGTGGCGGCCAGCTTGATGTGCGACTCGCCGAAGAAGCCTTTGACCGTCATCGGTATCTCGATGTCGCGGCGCGCCACGCTTTGCGCGTGCGCGCCCAGCGCTACGCAAAGCAAGGCGGCGATGAGTGTGAGCCGGCGCAGCGTCATGAGAGCGTTTCCGTCCCGAGCCTTACATGCGGAAGATGCCGAACTTCGGCTCTGGAATCGGCGCATTCCGTGCCGCAGCCAACCCCAGCGCCAGCACGCGCCGCGTGTCCGCCGGATCGATGATGCCGTCGTCCCAGATCCGCGCGGTGGCGTAGTAAGGGTGCCCCTGGTCTTCGTACTGCTGGCGGATCGGCGCCTTGAAGGCTTCTTCTTCTTCCTTGCTCCAGCTGCCACCCTTCAGTTCAATGCCGTCGCGCTTCACGGTGGCCAGCACGCTCGCGGCCTGCTCGCCGCCCATCACGCTGATGCGCGCGTTGGGCCACATCCAGAGGAAGCGCGGGCTGTACGCGCGGCCGCACATGCCGTAGTTGCCGGCGCCGAAGCTGCCGCCGATGATGATGGTGAACTTGGGCACGTTGGCGGTGGCCACGGCCGTCACCATCTTGGCGCCGTGGCGCGCGATGCCTTCGTTCTCGTACTTGCGGCCCACCATGAAGCCGGTGATGTTCTGCAGGAACACCAGCGGAATCTTGCGCTGGCAGCACAGCTCGATGAAGTGCGCGCCCTTCTGCGCCGACTCGCTGAACAGGATGCCGTTGTTGGCAACGATGCCCACCGGCATGCCCTCGATCTCGGCAAAGCCGCAGACCAGCGTGGCGCCGAAGCGCGACTTGAACTCGTGGAACTCGCTGCCGTCGACGACGCGCGCGATGATCTCGCGCACGTCGAAGGGCTTGCGCGTGTCGGTAGGGATCACGCCGTAGAGTTCCTCGCGCGGGAACGCGGGCGCGCGCACCTCGGCCTTGGCCGGGGCCTCGGCCGCCTTCGCATTGAGGTTGGCCACCGCCGAGCGCGCGAGCGCCAGCGCATGCAGGTCGTTCTGCGCGAGGTGGTCGACCACGCCCGACAGGCGCGTGTGCACGTCGCCGCCGCCAAGGTCTTCGGCCGTCACCACCTCGCCCGTGGCCGCCTTCACGAGCGGCGGGCCGCCCAGGAAGATGGTGCCCTGGTTCTTCACGATGATCGATTCGTCGCTCATCGCCGGCACGTACGCGCCGCCGGCCGTGCACGAGCCCATGACCACCGCGATCTGCGGAATGCCCTGGGCGCTCATGTTGGCCTGGTTGTAGAAGATGCGGCCGAAGTGCTCGCGGTCGGGGAACACTTCGTCCTGGTTCGGCAGGTTGGCGCCGCCCGAGTCGACGAGGTAGATGCAGGGCAGGCGGTTCTGCTCGGCAATCTCCTGCGCGCGCAGATGCTTCTTCACCGTCATCGGGTAGTAGGTGCCGCCCTTCACCGTCGCGTCGTTGCAGACGATCATGCAGTCGACGCCGTTCACGCGGCCGATGCCCGTGATGATGCCGGCGCCCGGCGCCGACTCGGCTCCCTTGCCGTCGAGATACATCGCATGCGCGGCCAGCGGCGCGATTTCAAGAAAGGGCGTGCCCGGGTCGAGCAGCTCGGCCACGCGATCGCGCGGCAGCAGCTTGCCGCGTGCCGTGTGCTTGGCGCGCGCGGCCTCGCCGCCGCCCTGCTCCACTTTCGCGAACTGCGTGCGCAGGTCGTCGACCATCGCGCGCATGGCTGCGGCGTTGGCCTGGAAATCCGCCGAGCGGGCGTTGAGTTTGGTTTCGAGTTGGCTCATGCTGTCTTTTCTTGGCTAAGGCCGAGTTGCTCGGTCATGGCATCGCGGATCTTGAATTTCTGGATCTTGCCGGTCACCGTCATCGGGAACTCGCTGACGAAGCGGATGTACTTGGGCACCTTGTAGTGCGCGATCTGGCCCTTGCAGAACTCGCGCACTTCTTCTTCGGTGGCGCTCTGGCCGGGCTTGACGATGATCCAGGCGCACAGCTCTTCGCCGTACTTCTTGTCGGGCAGGCCGACGACCTGCACGTCCTGCACCTTCGGGTGGCGGTACAAAAATTCTTCGATCTCGCGCGGGTAGATGTTCTCGCCGCCGCGGATCACCATGTCCTTGATGCGGCCGACGATGTTGACGTAGCCCTCGCCGTCCATGGTCGCGAGGTCGCCGGTGTGCATCCAGTGCTCGGCGTCGATGGCTTCGCGGGTCTTGGCCTCGTCGTCCCAGTAGCCGTGCATGACGGAGTAGCCGCGCGTGCACAGCTCGCCCGACTGGCCGCTCGGCATGACGGCACCGGTCTCGGGGTCGACGATCTTCACTTCGAGGTGCGGCTGCACCGTGCCCACGGTCGACACACGGCGGTCCAGCGGCGTATCGGTGCTGCTCTGGCAGCTCACGGGGCTGGTCTCGGTCATGCCGTAGGCGATGGTGATCTCGCTCAGGTGCATCTCGCTGACCACGCGCTTCATCACCTCGATAGGGCATGGCGAGCCGGCCATGATGCCGGTTCGCAGCGTCGACAGGTCGAACTCCTTGAAGCGCGGATGGTCGAGCTCGGCGATGAACATGGTGGGCACACCGTGCAGGCCGGTGCACTTCTCTGCCTGCACGGTCTCGAGCACGGTGAGCGGGTCGAAGCCGTCGTTCGGGTACACGATGGCCGAGCCGTGCGTAAGACAGGCCAGGTTGCCCAGCACCATGCCGAAGCAGTGGTACAGCGGCACCGGAATGCACAGCCTGTCGGCGGGCGAGAGCTTCATGCACTCGCCGATGAAGAAGCCGTTGTTCAGGATGTTGCGGTGCGTAAGCGTCGCGCCCTTGGGAAAGCCAGTGGTACCGCTGGTGAACTGGATGTTGATCGGGTCGGTGGCCTTCAGCGTCTTCTGGACCTGTGCGATGCGCGGGTCGCCGGCATCGCCGCTCGCGAGCAGTTGCGAGAAGCGCTGCAAGCCGGGCTGCTCGTCACCTTGCCCGGGTTTGTCGATCCAGAAGGTGTGTGCCAGCTGCGGCAGCTTCTTCGAACCCAGCTCGCGCAGCATGCCGAGGTAGTCGCTGGTCTTGAACTGCGCCATCGTCACCAGCGCCTTGCAGCCGACCTTGTTGAGCGCGTATTCGAGCTCGGAGGTGCGGTAGGCCGGGTTGATGTTGACTAGGACGAGGCCGACCTTGGCGGTGGCGATCTGCATCAGCACCCACGCCACGTTGTTGTGCGACCAGATGCCCACGCGGTCGCCGGGCGCAAGGCCGAGGTTCAGCAACGCGCTGGCGAGTTTGTTCGATTCGGCCTGCAGCTCGCGATAGGTGTAGCGCTGGCCTTCGTGGCGGCTGACGAGCGCCTCGCGGTCGGGCTGCATCGCGACCATGTCGTCGAAGAAGTCGCCGATGGGTTGTTCGATGAGGGGGACGTCGGTGGCGCCCTTGCCGTAGCTCTCGGTCAACGAAGCAGTCATGCTCATTTCCTTCCTTGTCTCCTTGCCTGGCTCCTTCCCCCTTTGGGGGAAGGCTGGGATGGGGGCAGGCGGCGTATGTTCAGCGCAGTGCTTCATCGAATGCCGCTTGCCCCCACCCCTGCCCTCCCCCAGAGGGGGAGGGAGAAACACAGCTTATGCCGTTTCAGCGAACAGCTCGCGGCCGATCAGCATCCGGCGGATCTCGCTCGTGCCCGCGCCGATCTCGTACAGCTTGGCATCGCGCCACAGCCGCTCGACCGGGAAGTCCTTCGTGTAGCCCACGCCGCCCAGCGCCTGGATCGCCTCGCCGGCCATCCAAGTCGCCTTCTCTGCGGAGTACAGGATGGCGCCGGCCGCATCCTTGCGGAAGGTGCGCGCATGGTCGTTGCGGTCGCAGGCCTTACCCACCGCGTACACATAGGCACGCGTGGCCTGCCAGGTCGAATACATGTCGGCCAGCTTGCCCTGCATGAGCTGGAACTCGCCGATGCTCTGGCCGAACTGCTTGCGCTCGTGGATGAAGGGCAGCACCGCGTCCATGCATGCAGCCATGATGCCCAGCGGGCCGCCCGAAAGCACCGCGCGTTCGTAGTCGAGGCCGCTCATCAGCACTCTCGCGCCCTGGCCTTCGCCGCCGAGCACGTTCTCTTCGGGCACTTCGCAGTTGTCGAAGAACAGCGGGAAGGTGTTGGAGCCGCGCATGCCGAGCTTGTCGAGCTTGGTGCCGGCGGAGAAGCCCTTGAAGTTCTTCTCGACGATGAAGGCCGTCATGCCGCGCGCGCCCATCTCGGGCTCGGTCTTGGCGTAGATGACCAGCGTGTCGGCGTCACCGCCGTTGGTGATCCACATCTTGCCGCCGTTGAGCACGTAGTAGCCGTTCTTCTTCTCGGCCTTGAGCTTCATGCTCACCACGTCGGAGCCGGCGTTGGGCTCGCTCATGGCCAGCGCGCCGACGTGCTCGCCGCTCACCAGCTTGGGCAGGTATTTCTTCTTCTGCGCGTCGCTGCCGTTGCGGTGGATCTGGTTCACGCACAGGTTGGAGTGCGCGCCGTAAGACAGGCCCACCGAGGCCGAGGCGCGCGAGACTTCTTCCATGGCCACGATGTGCGCCAGGTAGCCCAGCTCGGTGCCGCCGAATTCCTCTTTCACCGTCATGCCGTGCAGGCCGAGCTCGCCGAGCTTCTGCCAGAGGTCGTGCGGGAACAGGTTGTCGCGGTCGATGTCGGCAGCGCGGGGCGCGATTTCGTTGGCGGCGAAGTCCTGGATCGCGCTGCGCAGCGAGTCGATGGTGTCGCCCAGGTCGAAGTTCAGGCCGGGATCGTGCATGGGGTTTGTCTCCTCTGAAGGGGTCTGCGCGCAATGCCACCCGCGCTGGATGGCGCTTGCGAAAGATCGCAGCTTACGCCTCGCCGTGCCGCAATTGGCGCCACAATGGTTGCAAATCACGCCACGACTGATCCGCTGCACCATGTCGCCCCCGTCGTTCCTCAGACCCGCCCGCGCCGTCACGCCGATGGCCTTCGTGAGAGCTATCGTGCAGGGCTACGAGCGCTACGGCATGGACCCGGCCGAGGCCCTGAAGGCGGCACAGATCACGCCGCGCGAGCTGGCCCGGCCGGGCGCGAGGGTGACGGCCGCGCAGTTCGAGGTGCTGTCAGGCCACGCCATGCAGGAGCTCGACGACGAAACGCTCGGCTGGTTCTCGCGGCGCCTGCCCTGGGGCACCTACGGCCTGCTGTGCCGCGCCTCGCTGACCTCGCCCGACCTAGGCGTGGCCATCAAGCGCTGGTGCCGCCACCACCGGCTGCTGACCGAGGACATCGGCCTGTCGCTCGAAGTGGCCGGCGGCGTGGCCACGCTGCGCATCGCCGAGAACGTCCCGCTGGACGACGCCTTCCGCGAGTTCTGCCTGGTGACCACCCTGCGCTTCGTGCACGGCTACATGTGCTGGGCCATCGACTCGCGCATTTCGCTGCGGCACGCGAGCTTTCCGTTTGCCGCGCCGCCGCACAGCGACGCCTACCCGCTGATGTTCACGCCCGACGTGCGCTTCGACGCGCCGCAGGCGGGCATCAGTTTCGACGAGCGCTATCTCGCTCTACCCTTGCAGCGAGACGAGCGCGCGCTGCGCACCATGCTCAGGCGCGCGCTGCCGCTCACAATCCTGCAGTACCGGCGCGACCGCCTGCTGGGCCAGCGGGTGCGCGAACTGCTGCGTTCGCGCGCCAGCGAGGCCACCACGGCCGAGGCGCTGGCCGGGTTGCTCAATGTGTCGAGCCGCACACTGCACCGGCAGTTGCACGAGGAAGGCACCTCGCTGCAGGCGCTGAAGAACGAGGTGCGCCACGAAATGGCCATCGACCAGCTGCGCCGCACCACGCGGCCGATCAAACAGGTGGCGCTGGCGGTGGGGTTTCGCAACGAGAAGAGCTTTTCACGTGCGTTCCTGCAGTGGACAGGGCATGCGCCTCGCGACTTTCGGCAGCAGGGGCTGTAGCGGAGGGCGTTTGGGGCACGTTCGGGGTGCGTGCGGATGACACCGTCGGCGTGATCGCGCCCCGAGAATGACGCGTCAGCTGGGCTGCGCGATCAGCGCAAGCGCATCGGCAATGGATTGGCTGTCTTCAGGCCGCACCAGCTTCGCAACCTGCTTGCCATCGCGCATGAACACCAGCGTAGGCCACAGGCGCACGTTGAACGAACGACCCAGCGGACGCCCGCTGCCGTCTTCGACCTTGATGCGGCGAATATCCGGGTACTTGGCAAAGGCCTCGGCGATGTTCGGCTGCGCGGCCTTGCAGATGCCGCACCAGTTGGTGCCGAACTCGACCACGGCGGGGCCGGTGAGCGCGTCGATCTCGCTGCGATCGGGCTGCTCGGTTTTGTATTCGGAAGTCATGGGAAGTGGTTCCTGCGGCTCGGGAGTTGCGCCCTGCATTCCACCAGAAACTCAGGCCGCCTGCAGCCCGTAGCCCGAAAGCAGCGCCGGCAGTTCGGACATGTCGCTGAACACCTTCACCGCGCCCACGCTCAGCAGAGGGCCGGGGCCGCTGTGGCCCGATTCGCCGGTGCTGTAGCCGAACACAGTGGCTCCTGCAGCCACGCCGGCCATTGCGCCGGTAACGGTGTCTTCGACGATGGCGCAGCGTTTCGGGTCGACACCGAGGGCTTCCGCCGCGGCGAGGTACACGTCGGGGTGCGGCTTGGAGCGCGGCATCTCGTGTCCGCTGAAGATGCGGCCCTGGAAATAGTCGAGCATGCCGACCTTGGCAAGCTGCAGTTCGACCTTGTGGCGGTCTGCACCCGATGCGCAGGCAATGCGGCCCTTGAGCCTTGAATGGATTTCGCGGATGGCGGCGGGCGCGTGGGGAATGGCGACGAGGTCGCGCTCAAGTGCCTCATTGCGGCGGGCGCGGAAGGTCTTGAGCCAGTCGTCGGTGATCCTCACGCCGGTCTTCGTCTCGATGAGCGCAGCCTCGTCCTTCACCGCCTTGCCGGTGAAGGTGTTCATCGATTCCTCGGTCGTGATGTGCCAACCGAGCTCGCCGAGCATTTCGGCGAGCACGCGGTTGGTGATGGGTTCGGAATCGACGAGCACGCCGTCGCAATCGAAGAGAACGGCGGAAAAAGGAAAGGGGGTCATTGCAGTGCCGGAGTTCGGTGATTGACCCCATGGTAGCAACGCCCCCTTTTCGCAGGAGGAAGCTCAGGCTATCGGACGGATCGGGATGTACATCTCGCCGCCGCCCGCCATGAATTCCTTCGACTTCTCTTCCATGCCCTCGGCCATGGCGGCCGCCTCGGCCACGCCCTTCTTCGCTGCGTATTCGCGCACTTCCTGCGTGATCTTCATCGAGCAGAACTTGGGCCCGCACATCGAGCAGAAGTGCGCCACCTTGCTCGAATCCTTCGGCAGCGTCTCGTCATGGAATTCGCGCGCCGTGTCGGGGTCGAGGCCCAGGTTGAACTGGTCCTGCCAGCGGAACTCGAAGCGCGCCTTGCTCAGCGCGTCGTCGCGCGAACGAGCGCCGGGATGGCCCTTGGCCACATCCGCCGCGTGCGCGGCGATCTTGTAGGCAATGATCCCTTGCTTCACGTCGTCGCGGTCCGGCAGCCCCAAGTGTTCCTTCGGCGTCACGTAGCAGAGCATCGCCGTGCCGGCCCAGCCGATCATGGCCGCGCCGATAGCGCTGGCGATGTGGTCGTAGCCCGGTGCGATGTCGATGGTCAGCGGCCCGAGCGTGTAGAACGGCGCCTCGTGGCAGTGCTTGAGCTGCTCGTCCATGTTCGACTGGATCATGTGCATCGGCACGTGGCCGGGCCCTTCGATCATGGTCTGCACGTCGTGCTTCCATGCGATCTGCGTGAGCTCGCCCAGCGTGCGCAGCTCGGCAAACTGCGCCTCGTCGTTGGCATCGGCGCCCGAGCCGGGACGCAGGCCATCGCCGAGCGAGAAGCTCACGTCGTAGGCCTTCATGATGTCGCAGATATCCTCGAAGTGCGTGTAGAGAAAGCTCTCCTTGTGGTGCGCGATGCACCACTTGGCCATGATCGAGCCACCGCGCGACACGATGCCCGTCATGCGGTCGGCCGTGAGATGGATGAACGGCAGGCGCAGGCCGGCGTGGATGGTGAAGTAGTCGACGCCCTGCTCCGCCTGCTCGATCAGCGTGTCGCGGTAGATCTCCCAGGTCAGGTCTTCGGCCACGCCGCCCACCTTCTCGAGCGCCTGGTAGATGGGCACCGTGCCGATGGGCACCGGCGAGTTGCGCACGATCCAGTCGCGCGTGGTGTGGATGTTCTTGCCGGTCGACAGGTCCATCACGTTGTCGGCGCCCCAGCGAATGGCCCACACCAGCTTCTCGACTTCTTCCTCGATGCTCGACGTGACGGCCGAGTTGCCGATGTTGGCGTTGATCTTCACCTTGAAGTTGCGGCCGATGGCCATCGGCTCGACTTCGGGGTGGTTGATGTTCGCGGGAATGATGGCACGGCCGCGGGCCACTTCGTCGCGCACGAACTCGGGCGTGATGATGCGCGGAATGGTCGCGCCCATCGGGTTGCCCATCACGCGCCTGGCGCGCTCTTCGTTGGCAAGGTATTCGGCCATCCACTCGCGCTTGCCGTTCTCGCGCAAGGCCACGTACTCCATTTCGGGCGTGACGATGCCGCGGCGCGCGTAGTGCATCTGCGTGACGTTGGCGCCCGACTTCGCGCGGCGCGGCGTGCGCTGCAGTGCCGAGGCACCGGCGCGCAACTCGGCCAGGCGCTGCGCGTCGCGGTCTTCGTTCTTGGCGCCGTCGTCCAGCGCGTGATGCGAGCGGCCTTCGTAACTTTCGGTGTCGTTGCGTTCCAGCACCCAGGCGCCGCGCACGTCGGGCAGGCCGCGGCGCACGTCGATCTCGACCTTCGGGTCGGTGTACGGGCCGGAGGTGTCGTAGAGCGACACGGTCTCGCCGTTGGTGAGCTGCACGTCGCGCACGGGCACGAACAGGTCGGGCCGGCTGCCCGGAATGACGCACTTGTGCGACGCGGGAAAGGGCTCGCGCGTGAGCGAAAGCAGCGTGGTGAACTTGTCGGGGGCATTCATCGGAGGCACTCCTTGTTGAGGAAAGGGTGCTCCGCAATCGCTCGGTGGGCTTCGGGAAGCCCGTCACGGAAGGGGGAGTGACGGACCGAAGCCAGGGAGTGCAGCTCTTCTTACGCCGGTATGACCCGGATCAAGTTCGCGGGTCGGCTGCTTTGCCATCTCAGCACGCCACATGCGTGCACCCCGGAGCGGGGCCGATTGTGCGGGCCTCGGCCCGGTGCGTCAACCCAGGGGTACTTGCAGGTCGCCGTCCAGGTAGTACCAGCGATCGCCTTCCCGCACGAAGCGGCTGCGCTCGTGCAGGCGCGTGGCGGCGCCCGTGGCCGCGCTGCGCTGGCGCGCGACGAACTCGATTTCGGCATGGTCCGCGTCGAGCACCGAGCGCGAGCGGATGTCCAGCCCCAGCCATTTGACGCCCGGCTCGAACTCGATCGAGGCCGGCCGCTTCGACGCGTGCCAGGTGGCGAGCAGATATTCGCCGCGTTCCAGCACGAAGGCCGAATAGCGCGAACGCATCAGCGATTCGGCGTCGGGCGCGGGCGTGTTCCCGAAATCGTCGAGATAGCGGCCACAGCACAGGGCGTAGCCGATGGGCTTGTCGCGGCGGTCTGTACGGCCGCAGGGGCAAGGTCCGGTGGTGGGATCGTTGGCGCTCATGAAGACCGCTATTGGAACACCTTGCGGGCAAGGTGCCGATGGGGCAAGCCCCGAGGCTAGGCAGGCCGGCTTGCGGCAATGGCTTCCTGCAGGGCCTGCGCACCTGCCGGCTTGTAGATCAGCGCATAGCCTGCGCGCTCGACCTCCGCCCGCGTCGCATGCGCGGTTTCGCCGGTGAGGACGACCACGTTGCGTGCCTTGCCGACCGCTTGCAGGGCCTGCGCGGCGGCCAGGCCCGAGAGGCCGCTGCCCAGGCGCAGGTCGCTCAGCATCAGGTCGAACACGCCGGCCTGCTGCAAGGCTTCGCGCGGGTTGGCCGCCAGCACCACCTCGTGGCCCCAGGCGGACAGGAGCGAACGCATGGCCTCGCGCACGGGTTGCTCGTCGTCGAGCACCAGGATGCGAAGGGCGGCAGCTTCTTCCGTTGGCCCGGCCGGCACGGCCAGGTCGTCATCTGCCGGTGGCGCGGCCGTCTCGTCGAGCACCAGCGAGAAGGTGCTGCCGCGGCCCGGTGCGGTGCGCACCCGGATGCGCGAACCCATCACCTGCGCCGTGCTCGCCACCAGCGACAGGCCCAGCCCGAGCCCGCGGCTGCGGTCGCGCCCGGGGTTGTCGATCTGGAAAAACTCCTCGAACACCTGCGCCTGGTGCCGCGCGTCGATGCCCACGCCGGAATCGCGCACCTCGATGCGCCAGGCGCCCGGCGTCGCATGCCTGGCGCAGACCAGCACGGTGCCCGAGGGGGTGTACTTGATCGCGTTGTCCACCAGGTTGCCGAGCAGCCGCGCGAGCATGCGCGCGTCCGCCTGCACCGCGGCTTGCGTGGGGCGCACGCGCAGGCGCAGCCCCTTGGCCGCGGCCAGCGCCGCAAAGCGCCCGTGCAGCGCATCGAACAGCGGCTGCAGGCGCATCGGCTCGGGGCGAACGGGCGCCACGCCGCCGTCGAGCTGCGCGATGTCCAGCAGCGCATCGATGGAGCCGCGCAGGGCATCTACGCTGTCGCGCATGAAGCGCAGGTTCTCGGCCGTGGGCGGATTGCGCGTGTCCAGCGCGTCGACGAAGATGGCCAGCGCATGCATGGGCTGGCGCAGGTCGTGGTTGGCGGCCGCAAAGATGCGGGCGCGCTGCGCGGCGAGCTGTGCCACGTGGTCGAGCTGGCGCGACAGCGCTTCGGCCAGGCGCGCGTTCTCGAAGCCGTTCTCGATGGAGCCGACGATCAGCCGGTTCTGCTTGCGCGCATAGTGCAGGGCCGCCACCAGCTGCGACACCGCAAGGCACCCCATGATGACCGTCACGCTGCCCGGCTCAAGCACCAGCCGCAGCGCCAGGCTCAGGAACACCGGGACGCCGAAGCACAGGGCGGCCAGCCACCACTGGGCGAGCGCGGCAATGATCACGCTGGTCGTGCCGCTCACGAAGAAGTACATGAGCAGGATGTGGGCAAGGTCGCCATGCGGGAAGAACAGCCACGGCGCCAACGCCCACACCAGCCCCGGGAACAGCATGCGCAACTCCAGCCGCCGGCGCGTGCGCGCGGCAGTGGCTGCATCGATGGCGGCCGGATCCAGCCGGTGCAGGTGGCGGTGCATGTTCCATTGCATCGCGTGCACCAGCACGGCCCACACGAGCGTGCCGCGGTTGCCGGTGAGAACGAGGAACAGGATCCAGAACACCGCGGCCGTGACGGCGGCTGACAGCGGCGTGTCCCGCGTGTCGATCACATAGGCGCGCGCCAGGCTCTGGTCCACCAGCGGATTGGCGTTGGGCGCCTCGATCCAATAGTCACGGAACCGCTTCAGCAGCGGCCTGGATGCGTGTTCGGTGATGGGAGTTGTCGATGGCATGGCCGGGCTGCCGTCGATTCTGCGCGATATACATGACCGCGCGGCGCATGCATTCGCGGGCATCCACCCTTGGCGCGGCGCTTGCTAAACGTTAGCGTTACAACGGCTCCCTCGAGAAAGTCGGCGATGTATGTACCTCACAGGCTCTGAACAGCACGCATTGCGCGGCGTTTTCACGCTGCTGGCGGAAGACCGCGGCGAGCAGGAGATCCGCGAGCACCTGGGCTGGGCGCTGCTCGACCTGCTGCATGCGGACCAGTTCGCCTCGTTCGTGTGGGACGCCGCGAGCGGCAGCTTCGGCGCACGCGTGGCGCTGCACATGGACCCCGCGAATCTCGACAGCTATGCGCAGTGGCACCAGCACCACGACCCGATCACCTTCGTGCTGCAGTCGAGGCGCCGCGCCACGCGCGTGACCGAGGTGATGCCGCAGCGCGAGCTGATGCGCACCGCGTTCTTCAACGACTTTCTCGCGCGCGACGGGCTGCACTGGGGAATGAACCTGCATGCCTTCGAGGGCGAGCGCGCGCTGGGCGACCTGCGCATCTGGCGCCGCAAGGGGCGCGGCGATTTCGGCGATCACGAGAAGGCGCTGCTCGACCTGATCGAGCCGGCGTTCGCGGGGGCCCTGCAACGGGCGCAGCGTGTGGCGGCTTCAGTCGCCCCGGGCGACACACGCGAAGCCGCATGGGCCTTGCTGAGCGTGCGCGAGCAGGAAGTGGCCCGCTGCGTGTGCGAAGGGCTCACCGACAAGGAGATCGCGCGGCGCCTCGCGGTGGGCGTGCCCACCGTGCGCACCTACCTGCGGCGCATCTTCGACAAGCTGGGCATCGAGCGCCGCTCGGCGCTCGCAGGCTGGGCCATGCCGCTCGCGCTTACTTAGGCGCCGGCAGCCGGCCGAGCACCTGCTCCACCGCGAGGCCCACGGCCAGAAGCTTGCGGTCGCTGCCGGCAGGGCCGTCCAGCTCCAGGCCCACGGGCAGGCCGCTGGTTGCGCCGAGGCCCGATGGCAACTGCACGCCCGGTATGCCGGCGTTGCTGCCGGGGTCGGTGTTCTGGATCAGCGAGCCGAAGTTCTCGGGGCTGCTGGCTTCGGCCCCCGCGGCCAGTGCCACGCGCGGCACCGTCGGGAACACCAGCGCATCGAGCCTGTTCTTCGCGAAGGTGTCGCGGTAGAGCTTCTGCAGCGCCGGGCGCGCGACGCGCATCGCGTTCTCGTAGATCGGCTTCGCATCGACCACGCCGCTGGCTGCGGGCAGCTTGCGCGGAATGACGAAGGTCTCGAAGGTGCCCTTGACATCGGGGCTGGCAATGCCGGCCGTGAGCTGTGCAATGTCGATACCCGTGCGGTACTTCGCAAGGTAGGCCACCATGTCGTCGTGCGCCTCGTAGAGCGCCAGCGGAAAGCCGACCGCGCCGTTGAGCTCCATCAGCTTCGGCATCTCCACATCGACCAGCGTGACGCCGACAGCGCGCAGCTTCGCAAACGCGGCATCGGTGGCGGCGCGCGTGTCGGCATCGAGGTTGGCCTGCATGGCCGGTACCACGCCAAGCCGCACGCGCTTCAAATCGGCGGGCTTGAGCGGCTTGCCGCCTGCGATGACGCCGTCGAGCAGCGCCACGTCAGCCATCGATTGCGCCATCGGCCCCGCCGTGTCGCGCGTGTGCGAGATCGGCGCAATGCCCTGCTGCGGATAGCGCCCCACTGTCGGACGCAGCGACGCACAGCCGTTGAACGCGCACGGAATGCGCACCGACCCGCCCGTGTCGGTGCCCAGCGCCGCAGGCGCCATGCGCGCGCCCAGCGCGGTACCGTTGCCCGACGACGAGCCGCCCGCGATGCGGCTCGGGTCGTAGGCATTGCGCACGCCCACCTCGGGGCCGGTCTGGAACGCGGGGTTGTAGCCCGTGACGCCGAAGGCCAGCTCGTGCATGTTCGTCTTGCCGAGCACCACTGCACCAGCCGCGCGCAGCCTGGCGACCACCGGTGCATCGGCGGTGGGCACGAAGCCTTTGAGCGCAGGCGTGCCGGCCGTTGCGGGCAGGCCCTGCACCTGGATGTTGTCCTTGATGGCCACCGGCAGCCCCGCCAGCGGCTTGCAGGCGCCACCGCGCTTGCGCAGTGCATCGGCGGCGCGCGCGGCCTTCAACGCGCCGGCTTCGTCGAGCGTGATGAAGGCGTTGAGGTTCGCCTTGGCCTTGGCTTGGGCGAGATACGCCGTTACCAACTGCTCGCTGGTGACGGTGCCGGCGCACAGCTGCTGCACGGCTTCGGTCGCTGTCAGCGTGGAAATATCAGGGGCTGCAGGCTGCGCGCGCGCCGGCAGGGCTACGGCGCCCATGCACAGCAGCACCAATGCGGGAGAAACTGTTTTGAAGATGGACATGGCAAAGACCTCCGACGAAGAGGCCGCCATGCTGCGCCTGCGGCGCGTAACTGTCTGTCATCGAAACCGATGACAGACGGGCCGCATGTCGTTCACGCCAGCGCGCGTTGAATCAGCAGCTTCTGGATATCCGAAGTGCCTTCATAGATCTGGCACACGCGCACGTCGCGGTAGATGCGCTCCAGCGGGAAGTCGTTCACGTAGCCGTAGCCGCCCAGCGTCTGGATGGCTGCGCTGCACACGCGCTCGGCCATCTCGCTGGCGAACAGCTTGGCCATGGCCGCTTCCTTCAGGCAAGGCCTACCGGCGTCGCGCAGGCTCGCGGCATGCCAGATCAGCTGGCGCGCGGCTTCGAGCTGCGTCGCGCATTCGGCCAGGCGAAAGCCCACGGCCTGCTGGTCGAAGATCGAGCCGCCAAAGGCCTGGCGCTCCTTGGCATACACCAGCGCCACATCGAACGCGCTGCGTGCCATGCCCACGCTCTGCGCGGCAATGCCGATGCGGCCGCCCTCGAGTGCGCCGAGCGCGATCTTGTAGCCCTCGCCTTCCGCGCCGATCAGGTTCTCGCGCGGAATGCGGCAAGCGTCGAAGTTGATCTGCGCGGTGTCGCTGCTGTGCTGGCCCAGCTTGTCTTCGAGGCGCGCGACGTTGTAGCCCGGCGCATCGGTCGGCACGATGAACGCGCTCATGCCGCGCTTGCCCGCGCCCTTGTCCGTTACCGCGATGACGATGGCCACCTGGCCGTTCTTGCCGCTGGTGATGAACTGCTTCACACCGTCGATCACGTAGGCATCGCCGTCCTTGCGCGCCGTGGTGCGCAGGCTCGACGCATCGCTGCCGGCCTGCGGCTCGGTGAGGCAGAAGGCGCCGAGCATCTGGCCCTGCGCCAGCGGTTCGAGCCATTGCTTCTTTTGCTGCGCGTTGCCGTAGCGCATGAGGATGGCGTTGACCGGGCAGTTGGTCACGCTGATGGCCGTGCTGGTGCCACCGTCGCCGGCCGCGATTTCTTCCAGCACCAGCGCGAGCGTGAGGTAGTCGAGGCCCGCGCCGCCATTCTCTTCAGGCACGCAGATGCCGTAGGCGCCCAGCGCGGCGAGACCCTGGTGGGCTTCCTTCGGAAAGCTGTGCTCGCGGTCCCACTTGGGGGCGTTGGGCCAGAGTTCGGCTTGCGAGAAATCGCGCACCGCGTCGCGGATGGCTTCCTGGTCGGCGCTGAGCAGCATGGCGTTGTCTCCTGTCTTTTCTTCTGTTCGTGTTGACTTACTTGCCTGCGCCCAGATCCATGATCAGGCGAGCGGCCATGTACAGGCGGCGAGGAATGGCGCTGATGTCCACGTACTCGGCCTTGTCGCTGTGATAGCCGAAGCCCGGCAGGCCCAGGCTTTCGATCACGGGCTTGCCCGAGAGCGCCGCGTAGGCCGCGTCGGTGCCGCCGCCGGTGCGCTCTTCCACGCCCAGCGTGCCGCCGGCTTCCTTGTAGTAGCCCACGGCCTTGTCGACCAGCTTCTTGCCGCCTTCGCCGGCATTGAAGGCCGGGCGGCCGCGCGTGACGATCACCTTGACGTCGGCCTCGGGCAGCTTCTTCTGCTGCGCGCGTTCTTCCAGCGTCTTCATCGCGGCGTCGAAGTCTTCGTTGCGCGCATAGCGCACGTCGGCATTCAGCGTGGCGCTGGCGGGGATGATGTTCGACACGTTGCCGGCCTTGGCAATGGTCCAGTTGAAGCGCAGGTTCTTCGACTTGTCGTCGATGTTCATGGTGCGCAGCACGAGGTCGGAGGCTTCGACCAGCGCGTTCACGCCCAGCTCGGGCGCCGCGCCCGCATGGGAGGCCTTGCCGGTGATGTTGACCTGCACGTAGGCGATGCCCGAGGTACCCAGCGAGAGTTTCTCGTCGCCGGCGCTGGTGGGCTCGAAGGAGAGCACGTAGTCGGCCAGCTTGGCTTCTTCCTGGATCAGGTCGCGCGAGCCGAAGGAGCCTTTTTCCTCATCGGTGTTGAACAGCACGGTGATGGTGCCGTAGTCGCGCACGCCGTAGTCCTTCAGCAGCTTGAGCGTGTGCAGGATGACGGCGTTGCCGCCCTTGTCGTCGGCAATGCCGGGCCCGTAGGCCTTGTCGCCTTCGATCTTGAACGGCGCCTTCGCGAGAGTGCCCTTCAGGTACACGGTGTCCATGTGCGAGAGCAGCAGCAGGTTCTTTCCGCCACGGCCCTTGATCTTGCCCACGATGTTGTCGCCCACCACGATGCCGGCCGACTTGCTGCGCGTGACGGTGAAGCCCAAGCTCTTGAGTTCGCCCTCGAGGTAGCTGCCGGCGGCGGCGATGCCTTCTGCGTCACCTGTGCCGGTCTCGATGTTGACCAGCTTTTCCAGCGTCTTGATCACCGCGGGCTGCTCGTCGGTGGCAGCCTGAAACAGCACGTTGTCGCGCTTCTGGGCCCAGGCGGCGCCCGCCACGAAGGCGGTGGCCAGCACGGCGGCGATGGCGGCGATGGCGGTACGGTAGATGGATGGGCGCATGAAATCTCCTGCTCTACGCATTGTTTGAAGTATCTGAACGGAAAAGCCGGCAAGCGCCCATCCCTCGGGCGCTCCCGGCCATTGTTTTTATAGCAATTCGAGTGCCACGGCGGTGCCTTCGCCCCCGCCGATGCACAAGGTGGCCACGCCGCGCTTCTTGCCGCGCGCCTTCAGCGCATGGATCAGCGTGACCATGATTCGCGCGCCGCTGGCGCCGATCGGGTGGCCCAGCGCGCAGGCGCCGCCGTGCACGTTGACGATCTCGTGCGACACGTCGAGCTCGTGCATCAGCGCCATCGGCACCACGGCGAAGGCCTCGTTCACTTCCCACAGGTCGACGTCTTTCACCTTCCAGCCGGTCTTCTGGAACAGCTTGGCGACGGCGCCGACGGGCGCAGTCGAGAACCACTCGGGCTGTTGCGCGTGCGTGGCGTGGCCGACGATGCGGGCGATGGGCCTGGCGCCGATCTTCTTGGCTTGTGACTCGGTCATCATCACCAGCGCTGCGGCGCCGTCGTTGATGGACGAGCTCGATGCGGCGGTGATGGTGCCGTTTTCTTTCTTGAACGCGGGCTTGAGCGTTGGGATCTTGTCGAGCTTGACCTTGCCCGGGCCTTCGTCGATGGAGATGACGGTATCGCCGCCCCGGCCCTTGACCGTGACGGGCACGATCTCGTCCTTGAAGAGGCCGGTGTCGGTGGCCTTCTTGGCGCGCTCGACACTGGCAATGGCAAACGCATCCTGCTGCTCGCGCGTGAACTTGTACTTGGCCGCGCAGTCTTCGCCGAAGGTGCCCATCGAGCGGCCCGGCTGGTAGGCGTCTTCGAGGCCGTCGAGCATCATGTGGTCGAAGATGCGGTCGTGGCCCATGCGGTAGCCGCCGCGGCCCTTGAGCATGAGGTAGGGCGCGTTGGTCATGCTTTCCATGCCGCCGGCCACCATCACGTCGTGTGTGCCGGCCAGCAGCAGGTCGTGCGCGAGCATCGCGGCCTTCATGGCCGAGCCGCACATCTTGCTGAGCGTGACTGCCCCTGCGCTGTCGGGCAGGCCGCCCTTGTAGGCCGCCTGGCGCGCCGGGGCCTGGCCCTGGCCTGCCATCAGGCAGTTGCCGAACAGCACTTCGCCCACGGTGTCGGGCGCGATGCCGGCGCGCTCGACGGCGGCCTTGATGGCTGCGCCGCCGAGGTCGTGCGCGGAGAGGGACGAGAAGTCGCCCTGGAAGCCACCCATGGGGGTGCGGGCGGCGCCGACGATGACGATGGATTCGGACATGGAGGTCTCCTTCAGAAGTGTGAAAGCGGAATCAAGAAGCGATCGATCAGAAATGCGTCGCGTGTCCTTCGTGCTGGAAGCGCTGCGATTCTTCGTACGGGAACACATCGAGCATCTGCCCGGCCTGGATGCGTTCCTTGTGGTGCTGCCAGAAGGCGGCGTCGAGCAGGTCGGCGTGGTGCGCCATGAAGGCTTCGCGCACGTCCTTGTTGCCCAGCAGAAAGGGCTCGAAGGTTTCGGGGAACACGTCCTTCGGACCCACCGAGTACCAGACCTCACCGCTCATCTCGTCTTCTTCGTTGCGCGGCGTGGGCACCTTGCGGAACTTGCAGTCGGTGACGTATTCGATTTCGTCGTAGTCGTAGAACACGACCTTGCCGCCGCGCGTGACGCCGAAGTTCTTCCACAGCATGTCACCGGGGAAGATGTTGGCCGCGACCATGTCCTTGATGGCGTTGCCGTACTCGATCACCGCGTGCTCCAGCTGGTCTTTCGCGCGCTTGGCATGCGCTGGGCTCTCGGGGTGGGCCAGCGTGTCGAAGGCTTCCTGCAGGTAGATGTTGAGCGGGATCATGCGCCGCTCGATGTAGACGTGCTTGACCACGACTTCCATTTCCCCGTTGCCGTCGCGGTCGCCGATCTCGAGCTGGCTGGGCGCGAACTTGCGGATTTCCTCGATCAGCTCGGGCTCGAAGCGGTCGAGCGGAAAACCCACGTCGCTGTACTCCAGCGTGTCGGCCATGCGGCCCACGCGGTCGTGCTGTTTCACGAGCATGTACTTGCCCTTGATCTGCTCGCGCGTGGTGTCCTTCTGCGGCGGATAGAAATCCTTGATGACCTTGAACACGAACGGGAACGACGGCAGGTCGAACACCAGCATGACCATGCCCTTGATGCCGGGCGCGATGCGAAAGCGGTCGCTCGAGTAGTTCAGGTGCGAGAGGAAGTCTCGGTAGAACAGCGTCTTGCCCTGCTTGGCGAGGCCGAGTGCGTTGTAGATCTCGGCGCGCGGCTTGCGCGGCATGAGCGAGCGCAAAAACTGCACCCAGGCCGATGGCACCTCCATGTCGACCATGAAGTACGCGCGCGCAAAGCTGAACAGCATCTGCAGGTCGTCTTCGCCGAACAGCGCCGCGTCGATGTAGAACTTGCCGTGGCTGTCGTGCAGGATCGGCAGCGAGAACGGAATCTCGGTGAAGCCGTTCATGATCTTGCCGACCACGTACGCGCCCTTGTTGCGAAAGAACAGGCCCGACAGCACCTGCAGCTGGAAGTTGGCGCGCAGCTTGACCTGGTGAAAGCGGTTCAGGATGACGTGCGCCACGCGCTCCGCATCACGGCGCTTGTTGGCGAAGCTGCCGAGCAGAGCGAAGTCATCGAGCATCTGCTCGAGGGTGTCGGCCAGCGTGTCGGGCTCCGGGTAGTACGGGCGGTAGGTGGGCGCGCCGCGCGGCTCGATGTATTCGGTGCTGATAGCCGGGCGCACGAAGATGAAGTCGTTCTGGAAGTACGCGCGGTGCAGGATCTTCGTGGTCACCGAGTTGAAGAAGCTCTCGGCCAGCTCGGGCTGATGGTGGTCCACCAGCAGGCCGATGTAGTGCAGCTTGATCTGATGCCACACGTCCATGGGCTGGTCGCCGGCCTTGAACTCTTTCTCCAGCCGGGCCACGGCCTCGCTCACGCGCAGGTCGTAGAACTCGATGCGTTCGCGCTGCGCGCGCTGCTGGCCATGCCAGTCAGCGGTTTCGAAACGGTGCTTGGCGCGCGCCGATTCGGCGCGGAACAACCGGTAGTGCCGGTTGAAGCCGTCCATCATCGCCTTCGCGATGTCGTAGGCCAGCGGCGAATCGAGGCGCTGCGGGAACATGGGCGGGCAGGCAGTTGGAGGCGCCCGGGTCGCTCAGGCGGCGGCGGGATCTGTCGTGCCGTCGGCCTCGGGCTGCGGCGTCATGGCCTGCGCCTCCTGCACCGACTGGTTCACCTGCGTGCCCTGCAGCGTCAGCGACTGGATCACTTCGCCGGGCTTGCTCCACTTGTAGCGGATGCGCTGCACCGCGGCCTTGTACACCGCGTCGAGCGGCTTGGCGCCGTCGACGCTCAGGCCCAGGTCCTGCAGCAGGCCGTCGTGCACGCCGAAGGTCCAGCCGTGGATGCGCACCTTCTGGCCGCGCGCCCAGGCGTCGACCATGACGGTGCTGACGGCCACGTTGACCACCTGTTCGGCCACGTTGAGTTCGCACAGCGCATCGACGCGCGCTTCTTCGGGCAGGCTTTCGAGCATCACGCTGTGGCGATCGCGCACGTCCTGGATGTGGCGGATCCAGTTGTCGGCCAGGCCGATGCGCTTGCCGCTGAGCGCGGCCTTGACGCCAGCGCAGCCGTAGTGGCCGACCACCATGATGTGCTCGACCTTCAGGTGCTCCACCGCGAACTGGATCGCCGAGAGCGCGTTGAGGTCGGAGTGCACCACGATGTTGGCCACGTTGCGGTGCACGAACACTTCGCCCGGCTCCAGACCGGTGATCTGGTTGGCGGGCACTCGGCTGTCGGAACAGCCGATCCACATGTAGCGTGGCGTCTGCTGCTTCACCAGGCTGGTGAAGAAACCGGGCCGGTCGCGCTCCATCTGGGCGGACCAGGCGCGGTTGTGGGCAAAGAGGTCGTCGAGGTTATCGGTGTTGTCGGACATAGTCGGCTATTGTCGATGAGTCGTGTTTTCAGGCCTTGGCTTCGGCCGGCCTGCGGGTCTTGGTCGCCTTTTGTGCTTTGACAAGGGTGGCGCGTCCCTTTTTTTCATGCTCCCGCACTTCCGCGAGATTGGCCTGCAGCTCGGTCAGCTGCGCCTCGAGCTGGGCCCGGTGGGCACCCAGCACGCCAAGGAATTTTTCCAGCTGCGGCACGGTGTCGCGCGGGCTGTCGTACATGTCGAGGATGTCTTTTGCCTCCGTCAGGCTCAGGCCGAGGCGCTTGGCGCGCAGCGTGAGCGTGAGGCGGGCGCGGTCGCGCGCGCTGTAGATGCGCTGCAGGCCGGCGCGCTCGGGCGTGAGCAGGCCCATGTCCTCGTAGAAGCGGATGGCCCGCGTCGTGAGGTCGAATTCCTTCGCGAGCTGGCTGATGGTGAAGGTTTGCGCAGGCATGGCGGGGGTCTGGAGAAGGGGCGTTACGGGCGCGACAGCAGGTTTGCGCCGCGATCCCTACAATGGTGCCACTACTCCATGACGTTTACGTAAACGTCAATCTTACATGAACCTCCTCGAACGCGAACTCCACTACCCCCTCGGTGACACGCTCCCCGAGCCCGGCGAAACCCTGGAAGTGGCGCCCGGCGTGCGCTGGATTCGAATGCGGCTGCCCTTTGCGCTCGACCACATCAACCTCTGGCTGCTGCGCGACACCCTCGACGGCGTCGAGGGCTGGACGGTGGTCGACTGCTGCATCGCCCGCGACGAGGCACGCGCGCAGTGGGAGCAGGTGTTCGAGACGCAGCTGCAGGGCATGCCGATCCTGCGCGTCATCGTCACGCACATGCATCCCGACCACATCGGCCTGGCCGACTGGCTCTGCACGCGCTGGAACGCACCGCTGTGGATCAGCTCGACCGACTACCACGTGGCCCGCGTGCTCAGCACTGCCGGCGACACCCTGGCGGGCGGCGAACCGGCGGCGCGCTTCTTTGCCTCGCATGGCCTGACCGACCCCGAATCCATCGCCAAGATCAGCGCGCGCACCAACTACTACGCGAACATGGTGCCCTCGGTGCCCGAGAGCTTCGTGCGCATGCTCGACGGCGACATCGTCACCATCGGCGGCCACGACTGGCGCTGCATCAGCGGCTACGGCCACGCGCCCGAGCACATCGCGCTGTATTGCGACGACCTGAAGCTGCTGTTGGGCGGCGACATGATGCTGCCGCGCATTTCCACCAACGTGAGCGTGCACGCGGGCGAGCCCGAGGCGAATTCGTTGCGCCTCTTTCTCGACAGCATCGACAAGTTCAAGGCGTTGCCGGCCGACACGCTGGGCCTGCCTTCGCACGGCAAGCCCTTCCGGGGCATCCACCGCCGCGTCGACCAGCTGCAGGAGCACCATCGCGACCGGCTGGCCGAACTGCTCGAAGCCTGCACGGCACGCGCGCTGACGGCAGCTGAAGGCCTGCCGATCCTGTTCAAGCGCGAGCTCGACCTGCACCAGATGACCTTCGCCATGGGCGAAACGGTGGCCCACCTGCACCTGCTGTGGTTCTCCGGCCAGGTGAAGCGCGAACTTGGCAAGGACGGCATCTACCGCTTCGGCGCGAAGGCCGCCTAAACTCCCCGGATGGAAGACACGCTGGCTCAGCTGCGCGCGGGCCGGCTGGCAGGCGCAAAAAGAATCGATCTCTCGTGCGGACTCACCGAGTTTCCGCGCGAGCTTTTCGACCTCGCGGATTCGCTCGAGGTGCTGAACCTGTCGGGCAATGCGCTCGACACGCTGCCCGACGACCTGAACCGCCTGCACAGGCTGCGCGTGCTGTTCTGCTCCGACAACCGGTTCACCACGCTGCCCGAGTCGATCGGCAGGTGCCACGGTATCGACATCGTCGGCTTCAAGGCCAACCAGATTAGCGTTGTGCCGGCTGCAGCGCTGCCAGCCTCGTTGCGCTGGCTGATCCTCACGGACAACCAGATCGAAGAACTGCCCGATTCGCTCGGCGATTGCACGCGCATGCAGAAGCTGATGCTGGCGGGCAACCGCCTGCGCACGTTGCCGCAGTCGATGGCCGCGCTCAAGCAGCTCGAACTGCTTCGCATCTCGGCCAACCGCTTCGAGACACTGCCCGCGTGGCTGCCCTCGCTGCCGCGCCTGTCGTGGCTCGCCTGCGCGGGCAACCCCTTCGACACGCAGGCCGAGGACGCGGCGATCACCGCGCAGTCGGTACCGCACATCGACTGGCGTGAACTGACGCTGGGCAGGAAGCTCGGCGAAGGCGCGTCGGGTGTGATCCATCAAGCCACGCTCGGCAAGGCACAGCAGGTGGCAGTCAAGCTCTTCAAGGGTGCAGTCACCAGCGACGGCTGGCCGCACAGTGAAATGGCCGCCTGCATCGCCGCTGGCGTGCACCCAACGCTGATCGCAGCGCAGAGCCGCATCGACGGGCACCCCGACGGCACCGAAGGCCTGGTGATGGCACTGGTCGATCCGTCATTCGTCACGCTCGCGGGGCCACCGAGCCTTGCCTCATGCACGCGCGATGTCTATGCCGAAGAAGCGCGGTGGACGCCCAACGTGGCGCTGCGCATCGCACGCGACATCGCCTCGGCCATGCAGCACCTGCATGCGCGAGGGATTCTTCACGGCGACCTCTACGCACACAACATCCTGTGGCACGCACAGCGCGGCGGCCGGCTCGGCGACTTCGGCGCTGCGTGGATGACCGGCGCGCTCGACGCGGCACAGGCGCGCGCGTTCCAGGCGCTGGAGATGCGCGCCTTCGGCTGCCTGCTTGAAGAACTGCTCGAGCGCTGCACCGACGCAGCGCCCGCATCGGTAAGCACGCTGAAAGACCGCTGCCTGCAGCCCGACGCCGCCGCGCGCCCGACGTTCGCCCAAGCGCTGTCGTTGCTGCAGCAAGCATCTTCATCGCCATGACCCGGCGCCGACCGCCGCAGCTGCCGCTACCCACGCGCGACGGCGTAGGCCCGAGCTGCGTCGGCCTGTCTTCCGGCCCCTGGCCGACGATTGCCGAATTCCTGATCGAGCGTTTTCCCGCGATCACGCGCGAGGCCTGGCTCGAGCGCATCGAAGCGAACGATGTCATCGACGAACATGGCGTGCCCGTGACCGCGACGCGCCGCTACGAGTCGCCGCTGCGCGTGTACTACTACCGCACGCTCGACGACGAAGCGCGCATCCCTTTCGAAGAGCAGATCGTGTTCCAGGACGATGATCTGCTGGTCGTGGACAAGCCTCCCTTCGTGCCCGTCACGCCCACCGGCAAGTACCTGCAGGAAAGCCTGCTGGTGCGCCTCAAACGCAAGCTGAAGCTCGACGACCTCGTGCCGATGCACCGCATCGACCGCAGCACCTCGGGGCTGGTGCTGTTCTCGGTGCGGCACGCCACGCGCGGCGCCTACCAGGTGATGTTCCCCGAGCGCCGCATCGCCAAGCACTACGAGGCCATCGTGCCGTGGCGCGAGGGCGTGTCGTCTGTGCCCGAGATCTATCGCAGCCGGCTGGTCGACGACGAGCACTTCATGCGCGTGCGGGAAGAGCCCGGCGAGCCCAACTCCGAGACCCGCATCGAGGTGCAGGAAGTGCGCGACGGCCACGCGCTGCTGAAGCTCTCGCCAATCACGGGCCGCAAGCACCAGCTGCGCGTGCATTGCATGGCGCTGGGCATGCCGATCGTGAACGACCCGATCTACCCAGTGCTGCTGCCCGAGGGTGCGGATGACTTCGGCAAGCCTCTGCAGCTGCTGGCCCAGTCGCTGGCCTTTCTCGACCCGGTGACGGGAGACCTGCGCAGCTTCACGAGCCCCCGGAGCCTGTCGCTGACACCGAGGTGACGCGCGCGCGGCGCGGCGCGCACTAAGCTCGTTTCCTGAACTTGCATTGCCGATCTTTCATTCAGGAGACACCCGCACCATGGACACCACCCAACTCTTTTCGCTGAAGGGCCGCACGGCGCTGATCACCGGCGGCTCGCGCGGCATCGGCCGCATGATCGCCGAGGGCTTCCTGGCCCAGGGCGCACGCGTGTACATCTCGGCTCGCAAGGCCGCGGCCTGCGACGAGACGGCGAAGGAGCTGTCGGCCTTTGGTCATTGCGTCTCGCTGCCTGCAGACGTGTCGACGCTCGAAGGTGCGCAGGCGCTGGTCGATGCCTATTCGAAGCACGAAGGTTCGCTGGACATTCTGGTGAACAACGCCGGTGCTGCCTGGGGGGCACCTTATGAAGAGTTTCCCGAGAGTGGATGGGACAAGGTGGTTGATCTGAATCTGAAGACGCCGTTCTTTTTGACCAAGGCGTTGACTCCGATGCTGAAGAAGGCTGCGACGGACCATCTGGCGAAGGTGATCAACATCGCTTCTATCGACGGGATTTCGGTGAATCCGCAGGAGACTTATTCGTATGCGGCGAGCAAGGCTGGGCTGATTCAGTTGACTCGGCGGATGGCGCTGCGGTTGGCGCAGGATCGGATCGTGGTTAGTGCTATTGCGCCTGGTGCGTTTGCTTCTGACATGAACAAGTTGGCGCGGGACCATGGGGATGAGGTGAAGGGGCGGATTCCGGCTGGGCGCATCGGGGTGCCTGAAGATATGGCTGGGGCGGCTATCTACTTGGCCTCGCGTGCAGGGGACTATGTGATGGGGTCTACGTTGGTTGTGGATGGGGGGGTTACTCACGCTCGTTGAGTTTTCTCTTTCCGGGGCCGGGTCTCGCCCCGGCGAGCGAGCTACTTTCTTTTGCTTCGCCAAAAGAAAGTAGCCAAAGAAAAGGCGACCCTACTGTCTGCGCCCCTCCGCTTCGCTACGGGCAACCTGCGGTGCTCGACTCCGGAGGGGGGCCGCAGAACTCGCTTCGCTCAAACAGCTGCGGCCCTGATCCCGTCTACGTCTGCACTCCTCGGCGCAGCCAGAAGGGATTGGGGAACCGAACGAGCCATCGCTGCGCTCGGCTCTCGAACATCCAACAGCCAACTCCAACCACTGCAGGCGCTACGCGCCTGCAGTGGCCCCGTGGCCGAGCGAAGCAAAGGCCCGTGTTGTATCCAACCCCCTCTGGCTGCGCCGAGGAGCGCAGCGTTTCGCGGATCAGGGCTCGCCCTTGTCTGAGCGAAGCGAGTTTGGGCGAGACCCCGCGAAACGCGAGCACCGCAGGTTGCCCCTTCGCTACGCGAAGGGGTCGCAGACAGTGGGGTCGCCTTTCTTTTGCCTACTTTTCTTTGGCGAAGCAAAGAAAAGTAGGTCGCCCGCCGGGGCGAGTCCCGGCCCCGGAAAGCAAACCCATACCAACGACAAATTCAGCCCCAGCGAGGAACCGCTTCATCCTTCAGTTGCCGCCGCAGCAAGTCGTAGTCAGGCACAACACTCTCAACGGTCTCCCAAAACCGATGCGAGTGATCCATAACCCGCAGATGCGCCAACTCATGCGCAACAACATAGTCGATCACCGGCAACCGAAAGTGAATCAACCGCCAATTCAGCCGAATCGACCCATCAGCACTGGCGCTACCCCAGCGCGTAGAAGCATTCGACAGCGACAACTTCTGCCACTGCACCCCAAGCAACGGCGCAAAGTGATCCAACCGCTCGATAAACAACTTGCGCGCCTGCCGCATCAACCAGGCCTGCGCCGCATCACGAATCTGCGAAGGCTCGGCGTTCTGCGCCACAGCCAGCCGCAGCACCCGCGGCCCACCTTCTTCAACAGCGTCGTCAAGCGTGCCGCCAACACTCGCAAAGCCATGCTTCGGATCAAGCCGCATCACAACCGGCTCGCCCAGGAATGGAAACCCGGCCCCATCCTTCCACTCGATGCGAGTGGCCTCGACGCGCGCATGGCGCTGCTGCGTTTCCGTCAGCTTGCGCAGGATCCAGTCCGACTTTTCATGGATAGCCGCATCGACATCGCGCAGCGCCACCCAGCGCGGCGCGCGTACCGACAGCCCTTCGGCCCCGACGAGAAAGCCGATCGTCTTGCGCTTGCCGCGCTTGAATTCATAGGCCACGCGTGCAGAGCCGAGCACCACTTCGCGCGTGGCCTGCGGATGCGCGAAGTTCGCAAGCGTCAGCGTATCGGCCAACGGCACCGCGGGTGGCGCATTGAGGTCGACGGGTGCGGGCGGAGCCAAAGGCGCGGTCGGCGGTGCCACCGGCTTCGGCTTCTTCACCCTGCGTGGCCGCTCCGGTGCGGGCGCTGGCGGAGCGAACTCGCTGCCCAGCCCCTCGAAAAGATCCATCGTGAACCGAAGCAATCCCATGACGGGCTCTCTTTTCCTCTTCAGCTCACCGCTTCTTGCGTGGGCTGCAGAGGGCTGTCGACATACGCCTCGGGGTCGAGACGGCGCATCTCGGCCTCGATCCAGGCCTCGACCTCGCGCATCAACTCGTCAGGCTTGCGGCCCACGCTCGGGATCGCCGGGCCGATGGACACGTCGACCACGCCCGGGCGCTTGATGAAGGCCTTGCGCGGCCACACCTTGGCCGAGGTCACGGCAATGGGAATCACCGGCACGCCGGTCTCGCACGCGAGCCGCGTGCCGCCGCTCTTGTAGGTGCCCTTCTGCCCGCGCGGAATGCGCGTGCCCTCGGGGAACATGATGATCCAGATGCCCTGTGCGAGCAGCTTGCGGCCCTGGTTCACCACCTTGTTGAAAGCCTGCGCACGCTGGCTGCGATCGATGTGGATCATGTCCAGCCGCGCCATCGCCCAGCCGAAGAAGGGGATGTAGATCAGCTCCTTCTTGAACACGTAGGCCAGCGGGTGCGGCATCAGCGTGGGCATCAGGAAGGTCTCGAGCGTGGATTGGTGCTTCACCAGCAGCACCGCGCCGGCAAGCTTGTCGGTCGGCAGGTTCTCCATGCCGCTCACGCGGGTCTTGATGCCCAGCAGCACGCGCGCGCCGCCAATGGCCCAGCTGAGCCATTGCTCGGCCATCCAGTAGAGCGGAATGCCGCGCTTCCAGAGCGAGCTGACGCACATGATGATGCCCCAGGGGATCACGGTGACGAGCATCCACAACGCGTGGAGAACGGAACGGAAAAACGCCATCAGACAGCCACCTGCAGTGCGGCCCGCGCTTCGCGCGCGAGCAGAAAGTCGACAAAAGCGGCGAGATCGTCGTGAACCAACGTGTTCGCCGGGTATTCGGAAGGCAACGGATCGACGCCGCGGCAAGCCGCGCCCATGCCCGTGAGCAGCAGGTGCGGCTCGCAGCCTGCAGCCGCGCCCGCCTGCAGGTCGCGCAGGCTGTCGCCGCAGGTCGGGGTGCCCTTGAGGTCGATGCCGTAGCGGTCGCCGATCTGCAGGAACAGGCCGGGCCTGGGCTTGCGGCACTCACAACCCTCGTCGGGACTGTGCGGGCAATAGAACACCGCATCGACCTTGCCGCCCACGGCCGCGAGCATCTTGTGCATCTTGGCGTGCATCGCGTTGAGCGAGGCCATGTCGAACAGCCCCCGGCCCAGCCCCGACTGGTTGGATGCAATCACCACGTGCCAGCCCGCATGGTTGAGCCGCGCCACGGCTTCGAGCGCACCGGGCAGCGGCGTCCACTCGATGTCGCTCTTCACGAAGTCTTCGCGGTGCACGTTGATCGTGCCGTTGCGGTCGAGGATGACGAGTTTCATGGTGGTGCCGCTCCTGGGGGAGGCGTCGTGAATGAGCTCAGACAGCCAGCCGTTCGAGCTGCGCCACGCGGTTCATCGCGGTGTGCAGCGACATCAGCAGGCCCAGGCGGTTGAGCCGGAGGTCGGCCTGTTCGGCGTTGACCATCACGCCGTCGAAGAAGGCGTCGACCGGCTCGCGCAGCGCGGCCAGCGTCTGCAGCGAGGCGGTGTAGTCGCCGGCTTCGAACTGTGCGTTGGCAGCGGGCACGACCTGCGCCATGGCTGCGTGCAGCGCCTTTTCGGCCGGCTCCTGCAGCAGCAGCTCGCTGACGTGCGCGTCGGCTTCGGGGGCCTTCTTGAGGATGTTGCCGATGCGCTTGTTCGCAGCGGCCAGCGCGGCGGCGGCGGGCAAGGCGGCAAAGGCGCGCACCGCGGCCAGCAACTTGGGCACTTCGCCCAGGCGCTGCGGGCGCGGGGCCAGCACAGCGTCGACCTCCTGTGCGCTGGCGCCCTGCTCGCGCAGGCTGCCGGCGAGGCGATCGAGGATGAAGTCCTGCAGTTCGCCCGTTGCGCGGCTGCTTTCGAAACCGGCGATGCCGCTGAACTGCGCGGCAGTGTCCTGCAGCAGCGCGTCGAGGCCCAGCGACAGGTCTTTCTCGATCAGCATGCGGATCACGCCCAGCGCGTGGCGGCGCAGCGCGAACGGGTCGCGGTCGCCGGTGGGCAGGTTGCCGATGCCGAACATGCCGACCAGCGTTTCAAGTTTGTCGGCCAGCGCGACCACGAGGCCCACGCTGTTGCGCGGAAGCTCGTCGCCGGCAAAGCGCGGCTTGTAGTGGTCTTCGATGGCGTCGGCCACCGATGCGTCGAGCCCGTCGTGCAGCGCGTAGTAGCGGCCCATGGTGCCCTGCAGCTCGGGGAACTCGCCGACCATGTCGGTCACGAGGTCGGCCTTGGCGAGCTGTGCTGCTTGCGTGGCGTGCGCGGCCAGCGCGGTGTCGCCGATCTTCTCTGCAATGCCGCGCGCGATGCGCATCACGCGCTCCACGCGCTCGCCCTGCGTGCCCAGCTTGTTGTGATAGACCACCTTGCCCAGCGACTCGACGCGCGAGGCCAGCGATTTCTTGCGGTCCTGGTCGAAGAAGAACTTGGCATCGGCCAGACGAGGGCGCACCACGCGCTCGTTGCCTTCGATGACCGCGCTCGCGTCAGCGGGGCTGATGTTGCTGACGACCAGGAACTTGTTGGTGAGCTTGCTCGACACGTCGAGCAGCGGAAAGTACTTCTGGTTGGCCTTCATCGTGAGGATCAGGCACTCTTGCGGCACTTCGAGGAACTCGCGTTCGAAGCTGCAGACCAGCACGTTGGGGCGCTCGACCAGCGCAGTAACCTCGTCGAGCAGCGCGTCGTCGTGGATGGGCACGGAGCCGCCACCGACCTTCACCGCGGCCGCTGCAAGCTGGCGCGCGATTTCGGCGCGGCGCGCCTCGAAGCTCGCGATGACGGCGCCGTCTTCCTGCATCTGCAGCGCATAGCTGTTGGCATCGCGCAGCACGACCGGATCGACCGCCGCCTCGAAGCGATGGCCATGCGTTTCGCGGCCGGCCTTCAGGCCCAGCGCCTCGATGGGCACCACGGTGTCGCCATACAGCGCCACGAGGCCGTGCGCGGGACGCACGAAGCTCACGCTGCTCCAGCCCGGCAGCTCGCAGCCGCTTTCGAGCTGGTAGCTCATGACCTTGGGAATCGGCAGCTTGGCAATCGCCTCGGCCAGCGCCTTCTGCAAGCCTTCGGCCAGCATGGCGCCCTTGGCGGTGCTTTCGTAGAAAAGGGCTTCGGCCTTGCCGTCCATCGCGCGCTTCAGGCCGGGCACGGCCGAGACGTCGGCGCCGAGCGCACCCAGGCGCTTGAGCAGCGCGGGCGTGGGCTGGCCCGAGGCGTCGAGGCCCACTGCCACGGGCATGAGTTTTTGCGACACGGCCTTGTCGGCGGCGCGCTCGGCCACGTGCGTGAGGTGCGCGGCCAGGCGGCGCGGCGAGGCGTAGGCGGTGAGCACCGAGCCGGCTTCGGCCAGACCTTGCGCCACCAGTTGTTCGCGCAGCACGCCCGCGAAAGCATCGCCGAGCTTCTTCAGTGCCTTCGGCGGCAGTTCTTCGACAAACAGTTCGACCAGCAGGGAGTTCTTGTTCATGGGGGTCGTCATCGCTCAGGCGGCCTTCTTCGGGGGGATCTGCGCGACCCATTCGCGCGGCGCCATCGGGAAGCCCAGGCGCTCGCGGCTGTCGTAGTAGCTCTGCGCCACGCTGCGCGCCAGGTTGCGGATGCGGCCGATGTAGGCAGCGCGCTCGGTCACGCTGATTGCGCCGCGCGCGTCCAGCAGGTTGAAGCTGTGCGCGGCCTTCAGCACCTGCTCGTAGGCCGGCAACGCGAGCTGCTCGGTCATGAGGTGCTTGGCCTGCTTTTCGTGCGCGTTGAAGGCGGTGAACAGGAACTCGGCGTCGCTGTGCTCGAAGTTGTAGGCAGACTGTTCGACTTCGTTCTGGTGATAGACGTCGCCGTAGGTCACGCCGGGCGCCCACTCCAGTTCGTAGATGCTTTCTTTTTGCTGCAGGTACATCGCCAGGCGCTCCAGGCCGTAGGTGATTTCGCCGGTGATGGGCTTGCAGTCGATGCCGCCGACCTGCTGGAAGTAGGTGAACTGCGTCACCTCCATGCCGTTGAGCCACACCTCCCAGCCCAGGCCCCAGGCGCCGAGCGTAGGGTTCTCCCAGTCGTCTTCCACGAAGCGGATGTCATTCTTCTTCAGGTCGAAGCCCAGGGCTTCGAGGCTGCCGAGGTAGAGCTCGAGGATGTTGGAAGGCGCCGGCTTCAGCACGACCTGGTACTGGTAGTAGTGCTGCAAGCGGTTGGGGTTCTCGCCGTAGCGGCCGTCCTTGGGGCGGCGGCTGGGCTGCACGTAGGCGGCTTTCCAGGGTTCGGGGCCGAGCGCGCGCAGGAAGGTGGCGGTGTGCGAGGTGCCCGCGCCCACTTCCATGTCGTACGGTTGCAGCAGCGCACAGCCCTTGTCGGCCCAGTACGACTGCAGTTTGAGAATGATTTGTTGGAAGGTCAGCATGGCTCTGCGTGAAGGCGGCCGCCCGGTGGGAGAAGAACCCGCGGCGCAACGAACCGGCTATTTTACGAGGCAGCGGGCGGTCAGGAACTGGCCGCTATGCTCGGCCTCCCCTTTTGGAACCCTCGTCGATACGCCGTGATTCGCCTGCCCCTGCCGTCCGCCTGCTCCGCCCATGCCCGTTGAAGATGCCGCATTGATCGCCCTGGGAGAGCGCCTCGGCGCCCAGGCCTGGCCCGGATTCCTGATTCTTCTCGTCGCGCTGACCGCGGCCGCCGGCCTCGCGGCCTGGGGCTTCGAGCACCTGCGGCGCCGGCATGCGGCGCAGCCCGAGCCGGGCGCCGGGCTGCTGTTCGGCGGACTGGCCATCGGCGCGGCGGCGGTGATCGCGCTGGCCTGGGTGTTCGCCGAAGTGGCGGAAGGCCTGGGCGACGGCCGGCCCATGGGCCTGCTGGACGAAACGATCAGCCGCGCCGTGGGCATGCACACGCCGTCGGGCGTGCGGGAGGTGTTCTCGTGGCTCACCCACATGGCCGACCCTATCGTCGCGGTGCTGCTGTGTGCTGGCCTGGCAGTGGCGCTGTGGCTTCGCGGGCACCGCGGCTTCGCGGCCGGCTGGGTCGCGGCCATCGCCGGTAACGGGGTGCTGAACCACGTGCTCAAGCTCATCTTCGAGCGCGCGCGGCCGGTGCACGACTTCGGCTTCGCGCAGGTGTCGGGCTATTCATTTCCGAGCGGCCACAGCTCGGGCTCGATGGTGCTCTACGGCATGCTGGGCTACCTGGGGCTGCGCATGCTGCCGCCGCGCTGGCGGGTTCCGTCGGTGATGGCGGCAACGGCCGTGGTCGCCACCGTGGCCTGCAGCCGCATCTTCGTGCGGGCGCACTTTCCGAGCGACGTGCTCGCGGGGCTGTGCTCGGGCGGCGCCTGGCTGGCGATCTGCATCGCGAGCATCGAGTACGCACGGCACCATCGAGGTACAGGTCGCCCATGAAAAAGGCCGCAACGGCTTTCACCGCTGCGGCCCGATCCGGGAAGGGCGCCGAAGGCACCCCAAGGGAGATCAGTACTCCCAGAAGATGCGCTGCAGTTCCTTGGTGTTGTTGGTCTTGGTGAGAGCCACCATGGCCAGGATGCGCGCCTTCTGCGGGCGCAGGTCGTGCGCCACCACCCAGTCGTACTTGTCGTCGGGCTGCTCGGCATTGCGAATGACGAAGCCGTCGGGCACGCGCGCGCTGCGAATCACGATCACGCCGTCGGAACGCGCCTTCTGCAGGTTCGGAACGATGCGGTCGGCCACCGAGCCATTGCCCGTGCCGCCGTGGATCAGCGCCTTGGCGCCGCTCTTGGCAATGGCGTCGATGGCCACCGACGACACGCCCTCGTAGCCCATTGCGATCTCGACCGGCGGCAGCGCGGTGATGCTGTCGATGTCGAATTCCGAGTTCATGGTGTGGCGCTTGACCGGTGCGCGGAACCAGTAGTTCTTGCCCTCGACGATCATGCCCAGCGGGCCCCACTGGCTGGAGAACGCATTGGTCTTGATGTTGACGTTCTTGCTCACGTCGCGGCCGCTGTCGATGTTGTCGTTCATCGTCACCAGCACGCCCTTGCCCATTGCGTCCTTGCTGCCCGCCACGTTCACGGCGTCGTACAGGTTGAGCGCGCCGTCGGCCGACAGCGCGGTGCCCGGACGCATCGAGCCGACCACGACGATCGGCTTGTTGGTGTGCACGGTCAGGGTCAGGAAGTAGGCGGTTTCTTCGAGCGTGTCGGTACCGTGGGTGATGACGATGCCGTCCACGTCCGCTTGCTTCGACAGCGCCGAGACGCGCTTGGCCAGCGTCAGCAGGTTGTCGTTGGTCAGGCTTTCCGATGCGACCTGGAACACCTGTTCGCCGCGCACGTTGGCCACCTTGGAGAGCTCCGGCAGGCCGGCGATCAGCTTCTCGACACCAACCTTGGCGGCCGCGTAGGTCGCGCTGTTGACGGCCGAGGCGCCGGCCCCGGCAATGGTGCCGCCGGTGGCGAGGATCACCACGTTGGGCAGTGCCTGCTGCGCCTGCGCAAGCGCGCTAGCAGCCAGCAATGCGGCGCCGGCCGCGAAGGCACGGAAACGGGGAGAGAGGTACATGGAGAACTCCTGTGTTGAGGTGGAATTTTTCGGGGCGGCGAGGAAGATACATGAACCGTGCCCGCATGCCCTGCCTGCCCATGCCGGCATGGCATGCGGTCATGCACGAGAGCCGGGACGGCCCGAAAAAGGGCGAGGTATTACCATCGACCGCGCGCCCTGCCGCCCACCGCCATCATGAACGCCGATCCCGCCGCCCTCCCCGTTTCAACCGCCCAGGAAATGCCCGCCCCCGACGGCCCGCTGTCGCGCGCGCGGCCGGGGCGCGAACGCATCATGGCGGCGATCCGCACTGCGGCGGTCGCCGAGTTCAGCCTGCATGGCCTGAAGGGCACCTCGACCCAGGCCATCGCGGCGCGCGCCGGCCTCACCAAGCCCCAGCTGCACTACTACATCGCCGGCAAGGAAGAGCTCTACGAAGAGCTGCTGATGCAGGTGCTGCATGCGTGGAAGGTGGTGTTCTCGTTCGAGGACGCGAGCGACCCTGCCACGGTGCTCGGCGACTACATCCGCAAGAAGCTCGACCACGCCATCGACAGCCCCGAGATGTCGCGCATCTTCACGCGCGAGATCCTCGACGGCGGCCGCAACCTCGACCGCTACTGGCCCAACGCGCGGGCCTGGACGCAGAAGAAGGTGGACATCATCAACGGCTGGATCGCGCGCGGGCTGATGCGCCCGCTCGACGCGCGCATCCTGCTGATGCACATCTGGGCCATGACCCAGAGCTATGCCGACTACGCGATCCAGACGCGCGTGATGCTCGGCCTGCCGCCTGACGCGCCCATCGATCGCGAACCGATCGCGCGCGAGCTCGTGAGCTTCGTGCTGAACGGCTGCGGCATCAAGGCCTGAGCAAGCGGCCCTGTCTGGGCCAATCCTTTCTTCTTACTCCTGCGACGCGGTGACTTTCGGCACTGGCGACGCCGCGCCTGCGCGCCTACCTTCGCACGCTCGCTGCCCGGGTTGTCCGGTTGCGGCGAATCACGAACACAAAGGAGAGAGGGATCATGAAAACGAGGATGTTTTTTGCCGCGCTCGCGGCAGCAGCGGCACTGGTGGCCTGCGGCGGAAGCGACGGAGGCGCGGGCTTCGTCACCCTGCCCCCACCCGACCAGAACGCACCGCCGCCACCGCCTCCACCACCGCCGCAGCAGCAGACCAACGCGAAGGTCAGCGGCCGCGTGACGAATGCACTCGACGGCCAGGGCGTCGCGCAGGTCACGGTCACGGCCGCCGGCGTCTCCGCCGTCACGGGTGACGACGGCAGCTACTCGCTCGCCGAGATTCCGCCGAATGCGTCGGTGCTGCTGAGCTTCTCGAAGGCCGGCATGGTGCCGCAGAGCCGGGCCACGGCCGCGCTGAGCGGCTCGGGCGCATCGACAGTCGTCAACGTGCCGATGCTGCCCGTGGCGGTGACCGAGACCTTCGACGGGCAATCGGCGCACGACGTTGTCGTTCCGGGCTCGACCGCGATGGTCCGCCTGAGCGCCAACTCGCTTCGCCGCCCCGACGGCAGCGCGCCCAGCGGACTGGTGACCGCACGGGTGACGCCCATCGCGCCGGCCAGCGACGTCAACGTGATGCCCGGCAACTACCTCGCCGCCACGGACGGCGGCAGCGCGCCGATGGAGAGCTTCGGCGCGCTCGACGCCAGCTTCACGGATGCCGACGGCACGCCGCTGAACCTGGCCGCGGGTTCCAGCGCGACGGTGCGTATCGCCCCGTCCTCGCGCGCCGGCACGCTGCCGCCGTCGGTGCCGCTGTTCTTCTACAACACGGCCACGGGGCTGTGGGTGCAGGAAGGCTCGGCCACGCTGCAAGGCACCGCGCCCAACCAGTACTACGAAGGCACGGTGACGCACTTCACCACCTGGAACGCGGACCAGATCTACAACACCGTGCGAATCAATGGCTGCGTGCAGGATGCGACGGGTGCGCGAGTCGCAGGCGCACTGGTGGCTTCCGAAGGCAAGTCGTACACCGGCCAGGCAACTGCGCTGACCAATGCGAACGGCGAGTTCTCGGTGGCCGTGAAGCGCACCAGTTCGGCCTTCGTGGTCGCCACCACCGCCAGCGAGATCTCCAATGCGCCGACGGTGAACGTCGCGGACGAGGACGTGCCGCTGGGCAGCTGCCTCGAACTCACGCGCTCCGCGCTGTCGATCAAGCTGACTTGGGGCGAGCGCCCGCGTGACCTCGACTCGCACACGCTGGGCGCCAACGCCGACGAACACGTCTACTACAGCGACAAGGGCAGCCTCGCGGCCGCGCCTTTCATCGCGCTCGACGTGGACGACGTGGACAGCTTCGGCCCCGAAGTGACGACCTTTGCCAAGCTGGCCAAGAACCGCACCTACCGCTTCTACATCCGCAACTTCTCCGGCACCTTCGATCCGGGACAGACCGGCTCTCCTGCGCGGGTCGAGGTGAGCAACCGGGGGGCGCAGACGGTTTTTTCGCCGCCCGCCGGTGAAAGCAACAGCACGGACTACTGGCATGTCTTCGACGTGCGAACGGACGAAGCCTGCAATGCGTCGATCGTTCCAGTGCAGCAGTTCCTGGCCGATCCGCCGGTGTCGCTCGATACGAGCGGCAACGCGCAGTATTGCAACTGACGCGACGGCGCGAGCACGCGCCCGTCCTACAGCCCGTACACGACCCAGGTGTCGCCCGGCGCTGTAGGCACGCGCAGCGTGTTCTCGCCGACGCGCGCAAAGCGGTACTCGCGCCCGTCGAGCATGATCGACTTCATGTTGGTCCAGACGCGGTAGTCATACCCCTCGGCGGTCGGTGTGACTTGCAGCACGCGGAACACCGGCAGCACGACCACTGTGATGCGCACCCGCGCCGTCGCGGAATTGCTGCCGAAGCCGCTCTCCGCTACACACAGCATCGGCGCGAGCAGCAACGACGCGGCCAGCGCACAGCGCGCCGATTGAAGCCAATTTCCCGTCATAAGGCCCGATCCGTCCGAAGAACATGAGCTTTGGGCGCTGCATCGGCGCCCGACCTCCGGATATCGGCGGAAACGGGAAGAAGTGCAGGGCTCAGGCGGCTTTTTTCTCGACGGTCCTTCTGGACCCCCGAAGGCGACATTCAGGGCAAGGCCCCTAGTAAGTCACCGTCACCCGCGTCGCGTTGCTGCCGTCGCCGGCCGGAGCGGTTGCGGCCTGCGGCGCAGCGCCGCCAGTGGTCACCGCCATAGCACCGATCGCGCCGCGCCAGGCGGGGGCGAGGCTGTCGCGGCCATCGGCATCGGTGCCAGCCACCATGAACGTCGTTTCTCCGATCTTGTCGAACCGGTACTCGCGCCCCTTGATGAGCACCGACTTCATGTTGGTCCAGACGCGGTACTCATGCCCACCCTTCACAGGCGTGATCTCGAGCACCTTGAAGGTCGGAAGAACGACCATCGTCAGGTTGAACCAGCCCGTGGCGCTGTTCGTGCCGCGCGTCGGCTCCGCGGAACTGAGCTGCAGCGGCAGTGGCAGCAAGAGCAGCAGCACGCCGACGGCGGCCAGCGGTGGCACCGTTCGCGGTGATTGCAGCGCAGCCGCCCTTGCAAAGCGCCTGTTTCCGGACATGGGAACTCCTCCTCGCAACCTGGATGGGAGGCATCGCATCGATGCCCAACCCGGTTTATCGGCAGAGTCTCGGGAAAATGAAGGTAGTCCGGGCGCTATTCTTCGCGCATTGCCTGCAATTTGCCAGCAGGCTTTTCCGTGTCGGTACAGCCGCCGGCGCAGCTCAGTAAGTCACGCCGACCGTCACGACGTCCAGGTAGCTGTCCGGCCGCACGTTGACGCTGGCGCCCAGAACGCGGCCATACAAGGTCAACGCCTGGACCTGGCCGGTGCCCGTGCCCGCGACGGTGTTGGTTCCCGTGACGCCGCCCCAGGGACTCGTGCGGGCGGCATTGCTGTAGAGCCGGTAGGCCACCGTGTCGATGTTGCCGGGCACGCCTCCGGTCGGCGTCATCGCCCCTGCACCGGTGGTCGCGTTGTTGGATGGCGTCAGCGCGACCGTGTAGGCCGTGGGCGTCGTGCAGGTGACGTTGATGGTGCTGATCTGGTCGATGTTGGCCCCGCCCGGGAGGCCCGCGACGGAGCCGAAGTTCAGTGGATCGGCCGTGACCAGGCAGCTCTTGGCGATGGTCGCGCTGACGATGAAGGCGAACTGGTCCGCCACCGCCGTGCCGCATGTCGTCGGCGGGGCGTTCGTGCTCGACGTCAGCGTGATCGAGGTATGGATTCCGGCGAAGTTGTCCTGGTACGCGCCCGGAGGCACGGTGGTCTGCAGGGCAATCAGCTCCCCTCGCATCGTGGTGCTTCCCGAGGAGGTGGTGGACCGGGCAGGAATGGCGATGTTGATGGTGTACGGGTTCGGCACCGCGGCGTTGCCGCTCGAGCCCCAGATCGTGCTGGTCGTCCCCTGGTAGAGCTGGAACTTCAAGGAGTCGCCCGCGCCGCTCTTCATGACGCGCGGATTGAAGTTCGTGAGACCTTCGTTGCCATCGCCGATGTTGAAGCAGACCCTCGCGTACTCGGTAGTGTTGGTGTTGCCGGTCTTGGTGCAGGTGTAGCTCAGCGTGGCGGTGGCGGGCGTGGGCGTGCCGCCGGCGACCAGGTCGACCGTGCCGAAAGCCACGGCCGTCATCGTCGCGGTGCAATTGATTGACGCCTGCGCGCTGCCCGCCGACAGCAGCCACAGCAGTGCGCAGAACAGAGGCAGGCGCAGGGCGCGCAAAGTACTGGTCAGAAGACTCATGGCGTCTTGGCCTCCCTGGCGCAGCGCAGCGGCCCGATCTGCGGGATTGCCACGCCGTCCTTGCGATAGTCGAAGCTGGTCCGGCAGGCGCCGCCGGGCGTCTGCACATCGAGCGTGTTGTGGGCCTGGAGCGATTCGAGATACACCGCGCCATCGAAGCCGACCAGCGCCGGCTCGCCATCCTGCCCATTGGCGCGCACGCGGCTGCCCAGCGGCAGGGGCTTGCCCGCCTCGTCCACCAGCAGCAGCGCGGCCGCGCTGACCGGCGTGATGCCGAATCGCACCATCGTGCCGGAGCGGTCGCTCGGCGTGGCGACCGTTTTCACGCGCTCGATCTTCACGTCGGCGGGCAACTGCATCGGATCGATGGACAGCTGGTTGCTCTGGTAGGACCGCAGCGGCGCCACCAGCAGCATGCCCTTGTCGTCCGTGGTGCCGATGTCCCGGTTCTCCAGCCTCACAGGCACGCCGGCAATGCCGTCGGTGGAGACCACCGCGAAGGCGTCGTCGATGCGCCGGGCCGCGAAGGGCTGGCCGCCCATGAACGCGATCGAACCGGTGGCGCCGGCGTAGGCGTAACGGTTGTCGCCGAGCACGCTGATGCCGGCCATGGCGCGGCCGTAGCGGCCCAGGTAGTCGATCTCGGCCTGTCCGCCGTTCTGGCCGCCGCCCTGGCGCAGGCCGGCGCGCCAGCCGATGCCGCCGTCGCCCGGCATGGAGCTCTGCGCATCGGCGGTGTAGACGGTCTGGCCGCGGTCGCGCTGGATGCCGGCGCTGGCCGTGACCTTGCCGTCCAGCGCCCAGGTAAAGCCGACGAAAAGGCTGCGTTCCCGGCGGTTGTCCAGGTTCTGGTTGAGGCTCACGTTCATCGAGGCACTGGATCCGATCGCCCTGAACCAATAGACACTGGCCAAGCGCGTCGCCTCCTGCGCCGGATAGCGCAGATAGAGGTAGCTGAGGCCGAAGCTGCCGAAGTCCTTGGTGGTGTAGCCGATCGACGCCCGGCCCGAACCGCTCGGCGGCGCGCTGCCGTACAGGGATGCGACGTCGCGGTACTCGCCGCGCGTGCGCGTGCCCTCGACCGCGAAATTGAACTGGTTGTCGCGCCAGCTGTAGCCCATGCTGAGCAGCGAGCCCCCCTCCCCGCGATAGCTGCTGCGCGCCACGGCGCCAGTGAACACGCCGCTCTGCCCGAGCAGCCATGCGCCGCCGACGCCGCCCTTGACCAGCCCCCTGGTGGCCTCGCCGTGCGCCTCCAGCGTGAAGCTGTTGCTCACGCCGTAGCGCCAGACGCCGGTGGCGGCGGGGTCGCTGCCGTAGTCGTTCGAGCGCAGGCCGTAGTTCTTGCGCACCACGCCGAGATCGACGGACCAGTCGGACAGGCCCTCCCCCAGCAGCCGCTGCGTGTCGTACAGCGAGAAATCGAGTGTCGTGGCACGGCCGAAGGCGTCGGTGAGAACCACCTGGGCGTTGCCCGCGCCGTTGATGCTCGGAACCGTGTTGAGCTGGAAGGGCCCCGCCGGGACCTGGCCGGTGTATTGGCGCAGGCCGTTGATGTAGAGCTCCACCTGCGAAGGCAGCGTGGCCGACCCCAGGAACGCCGGCAGCGGGGTGGTGGTGCGATAGGGTTGCAGCGAAAAATTGCGCGAAAGCTGGATGCCGCCGATCCGGGTGGAGCGCGACCACGGCAAAGATGCGGTGGTGGTGTCGCCCACGCGCAGCGTCAGCATGTCGTCGGGGAACGACTGGCTCCAGGTGGTGTCGAGCCGGACCGAATCGTGCTGCCAGCCTTCGCTGTCGACGCGGGTCGCGCGCGACATCATCGTGCTGCTGAACACGCTGGTTCCGCTGAACGCGCGTACTTCGGCGAGCGCGTTGAGGGTGGAGTTGTTGCCCCGGCCCTGCGTGCCATAGAGGTCGTAGTTGAGCAGCAGGCCGGGCGAGGCGCTGGCCTTCGGCGAGACGACCGTCGACGTGTTGACCACAGTCCTGGGCAGGCGCAGCACGTCGTCGGAGGCATTGATTGAAAGGCTCTGCCTTGCGGTGTCGTACGACACCTGGACCCCGGGAAGGCTCTTGAGCCGCACAGGATCGGACGCGTCCGCCGGCAGGATGAAGCCCAGTTGCCGCAGCGTGGTGGCGCTGGCCCAGAGCTCCTGGCCGCGCAGGCCGAAATGCACCAGCCCCTGGGGGTTACCGTTGAGGCTCAGCTCCAGATAGAGGTCGCTGCCGTTCGTGCCGGTAAGGTCGCTTTCCGCGGCGGACGCGACCAGCCATGAGCTCGAGTCGGCTGCGGCGTTCTCGGCCTGAGCAGCAAATGGCATCAGACCGGGAAGCAGCAGCAGTGGCAACAGGCGCTCAGCGGACGCGTTGAAGCGGCGGGATTTTTTCCTGCGTCGCGTTGCCATTGATCTTCGTTTCCAGAACGCCGCCGCCAGCAAAGGCTTCCGCGGGTGTCTTCAAGGGCCAACGCATGCTCGCACCCGGCAGGACGTAGCCCATCAAGCCGGCATGCACTGCGGTGCGCCGGCCGGCGGTATCGACAAAATCCAGATCGGCAAGCTGGGCGTGCATCCCGCCGCCGTTGGCGACTTCGAGCACCGCCTGGCTGCCTTCGCGGCGCAGCGACCAAGCGAGTTGGGGCGCGGTCGGTTGCGCGCCAGCGGCGGCGATGAAGATGGGCACCGAATAGCGCAGCACGAGCTGCAGGCCCTTCTTTTCCTTCATCTCGACCGGCAGCTCATCGATGATGACCCGGTACGAGTTCTCGGCCGCGCCGGCAGGAACGCCGGTGCGGATGACGCGGATCAGCTGTCGCTCGGACGGGGCCAGCTGCACCATCGGCGGGCTCACGAGGAGTTCGCGCGAGGGCGTCAGCTTTTCGGCTCCGTTCTCCTGCGACCACTGATAGACCCGCACCTGGGCGTGCACCACGTCGTCACCGGTATTGCTGAGCCAGAGACCATCGGCGTTCTGCGTGGCCTGAAGCGTCAGCGTGACCGGAGAAACCTGCAGCCCGCTCGCCGAAGCGACCGCGTGAGCCAGGGCAAACGCGAGGGCAAAGGTGTAGCGAAGCAAGCGGTGCACGGGCAACCCAGGCAATCGATCAGTAGTTGACCTGGACGGTCACGGTGTCGAGGTAGGCGCCAGGCGTCACGTTGACGCTCGCGACCGTGGCCCACACGGGGATCGTCTGAGCCGCGCCGGTGCCGGTGCCGGCCACGCCATTGCCGACCGCGACGGGCGTGGCGGTGTTGCCCCAGATCGGACCGGTGGCGCTCACCGAGCGCAGTTGGTAGGCGATGGTGTCAGGGCCCGCCACGACGGGGCTCATCACGCCGGCGCCAGTGGTGTTGTTGTTCGAGGGCAGCAGGCCGATGTTGTAGGGCGTCGACTTGGAGCAGGTCACACTGATGTTGTTGCTGGCGGACAGAGCGGTGGCGGTGGAAGCGACCGAGCCGAAATCGATGTTCGATGCCGCACCTGCCGTGACCGAGCAGGCCTTGGTCACGGTAATGAGGACCTGAAACGTGGAGGTGGCCGTTGCGGCTACCGCCGCGCTGGTGGCCATGGCTGCAAGGACGGCGGCAACGATAAGGGAAGGTTTTTTCATGAGGAATGCCTACAGATGTAAGTAAGACGGAACTCTTGGTGAATCGAACGGGAAATGAAGTCCAAAGTTCACAACCTTGGAAGTGTGAATTTTAGTTAACAATTAGAAGAAAGGGTGTGAGAGTGTTACGTAAAGCGTAGGAGCTGTGCTCTTCTCGTTGCGTTTTTGCAGACTTCCGTGACTTTTGTTACGAAATTCAGGCCCGCTAGCGCGGGTTTTCCAGGCGTCGCGTCGCCCGCCCACCACGCCTCCCCAAACCGGTGCACCCGCACTGGCACGTCGCTTGCATAACCTGACCACTTGCTCTGATTAAGCGGTCAAACACACCATGCGCGTGCTCGTCGTCTACTGCCACCCGGTCGAAACCAGCTTCCACGCCGCCCTGCACCAGGAGGTGCTGAAGAACCTGCGCGCCGCCGGGCACGAGGTGGACGACTGCGACCTTTACGCCGAGGGCTTCAACCCGGTGCTGTCGCGCGAGGAGCGGCTGGGCTACCACGACGTGCCGGCCAACCAACTCCCGCTGAAGCCTTACGTGGATCGGCTGCAATGGGCCGAGGGCATCGTTTTCTGCTTTCCGACCTGGTGCTTCGGCCTGCCGGCGATGCTCAAGGGCTACTTCGACCGGCTCTTCATGCCGGGCGTGGCCTTCGACATCAGCGACCCGGCAAACGTGAAGCCGATGCTCACGCACATCAAACGCATCAGCGCTGTCGTCACCTACGGCCGGCCGCGCTGGATGGCGATGTACATGGGCGATCCGCCGCGCAAGATCGTCACGCGGTACATGAAGCGGCTGACCGGACAACGCGCGAAGGTGGACTACCACGCCCACTACCACATGAACATCGCGACCGAGCTCCAGCTCAAGCGCTTCATGGCGCGCGTGGGGCAAGCCATGGCGCGTTTCGCATGAACGCGCCCTCGCTCCTCGACAACGTGCGGCTGCCACGCTGGCTGCTGCCCACGGACTGGCCGTTGCGCGACGGCGTGCCCGTGCTGGCGTGCATTGCGCTCGAAGCCGGCCGCGTGCAATCGGTGCAACCCGCCACAGCCGCAGCGCCGCCGTCGGCCTGGAACCTCGCCGGCACGCTGGCCCTGCCCGGCTTCGTCGACGCCCACACCCATCTCGACAAGGCTTTCACCCTGCCGCGCATGAAACAGGTGCAGCCCGGCCTGCTCGGCGCCATCGACGCGATGCTGGCCGACCGCGTGCACTGGACGCCCGACGACGTGCGCGAGCGCGCCTCGCGCGGCCTGCAATGGGCCTGGGAATGCGGCACCACGCACCTGCGCACGCATGTCGACTGGTGGGAGCCCGACTCGGTGCCGATGGCCTGGCCCGTGATGGCCGAACTGGCGCAGGAATGGGCCGGCAGGGTGCGGCTCGAACAGGTGAGCCTCATCAAGCTGCCGCTGTTCGAAGACGCCGCGCAGGCGATGCGGCTCGCGAAACAGGTGAAAGCTACCGGGCCGCACGCGCTGCTCGGCGGCTTCGTGCACTCCACCAACTGGAGCGAGAACGCGCTGCGCAACCTGCTGGTGTCGGCGCAGACCTGTGACCTCGACATCGATCTGCACGTCGACGAAGAACTCAACTCCTCGGCGGTCGGCCTGCAGACCACGGCGCGCATCCTGCGCGAGATCGGCTACGAAGGCCGCGTGGTCTGCGGACACATCTGCGCGCTCGCCGCCCAGCCCGAGGCGCAGGCCTTCGCCACGCTCGATGCGGTGGCGCGCGCGCCGATCACGGTTGTCTCGCTGCCCGCCACCAACCTGCTGCTGCAGGACGCCGTCACTGGCCGCACGCCGCGCCAGCGCGGCATCACGCTGGTGAAGGAAGCCCGCGAGCGCGGCATTCCGCTGCTGTTTGCCAGCGACAACGTGCAAGACCCCTTCTGCCGGCTCGGCAGCTTCGACCCCGTGGAAGCGCTGGGCACGGCCGCGCTGGTGGCGCAGCTCGACGAGCCCTTCGACACCTGGTCGCAGGCACTGTGCCGCGGCGACTGGCTGCAGCGCGCACCCACGCCCGCCACGCCCACGCTGGTCGGCCGTGCCGCCGACCTGGTGCTGTTCACGCAGGCCGACCGCCATGGCTGGCCCTCGCGCACCGCCACCCGCGTGGTGCTGCGCGATGGCCGCGTGACGCACGGCGACGCAACGCCCTTCCTTCCCCGGTAACGAACGAACGCACAAGGATTCCCATGCTCCACGGCTACATCCCGCCCCACCGCTTCCTGCCCTACCTGAGCTGGACCGAAATCGCCGCGCTGCCCGACCGCGAGAACACCGTCATCGTGCTGCCCTGCGGCGCCATCGAGCAGCACGGGCCGCACCTGCCGTGCTCGGTCGACAGCGTGATCTGCTCGGGCGTGATGGGCAAGGCACTGGAAAAGCTGCCCGCCGAGGTGCGCGCCTTCGCGCTGCCGACCATCACGTATGGCAAGTCGGAAGAGCATCTGCACTTTCCCGGCACCATGACGCTCACGGGCACCACGCTGCTGTCGACGGTGATCGAGATCGGCGAGTCGGTGTATCGCTCGGGCTTTCGCAAGCTGCTGTTCGCCAACGGCCACGGTGGCCAGCCACAGGTGCTGGAAATGGCGGCGCGCGAACTGCGCCTGCGCCACGGCGACTTCGTGGTGGTGCCGCATGGCGTGTCGCGCCTGCCGAGCGCTGCGAGCAAACAGGTGAGCGAGCAGGAGAAAAAGCTCGCGATGCACGCCGGCCATTCAGAAACCGCGCTGATGCTCGCGCTCGCGCCCGACACGGTGCACATGGAGCGCGCGGTCGCCAACTTTCCGCCGCCCTTCCCGATCAAGCTGCTGTCGGCCGATGGCCGCCCGGCCTGCGCATGGACCGCGCGCGACTTCGGCCCCAGCGGCGTGATCGGCGACCCGACCACGGCCACGCGCGAACAGGGCGAAGCCATTCTCGACACGCTCTCCGACAGCTGGGTGCAGGCACTGACCGAGCTTTACGCGCTGCGCTGGGTCGTGCGCGAAGAAGCCACCTGGGAGCGCGGCCATCAGCAGGGCTTCATCCAGCAGAGCTTCGAACCGGCCTGAGATGGGCCTGAGCCTGCTTCTTGCATCGACTACTTCGCCTTTTCTTCACTTCACCCAGCCTACGAGAGGTCTCCCATGCGCTCCTTCGCACTGTCCCTGGCCGGCGCCGCCGCCATCGCCTTCCTCGCCGCCGCGCCCGCGCAGGCCGAGGACAAGTTCACCTACATGACCAACTGGTACGCGCAGGCCGAGCACGGCGGCTTCTACCAGGCAGTGGCGCAGGGCATCTACAAGAAGTACGGCCTCGACGTGACCATCAAGATGGGCGGACCGCAGGTCAACATCACGCAAATGATGGCTGCCGGGCAGGCCGACTGCATCATGGGTTCGAGCGACATCCAGATGATGCAGGTGCGCGAAGGCGGCGTGCCGGTGGTCAACGTGGCGGCCTTCTTCCAGAAAGATCCGCAGGTGCTGATCGCGCACGACGACGTGAAGAAGTTCGAGGACCTGAAGGGCAAGACGCTGCTCATCGGTGCGCAGGCCCAGCGCGGCTACTGGCCGTGGCTGAAGGCCAAGTTCGGCTTCACCGACGAACAAACGCGCCCCTACACCTTCAACATCCAGCCCTTCGTGGCGGACAAGAACACCGCGCAGCAGGGCTACCTGACCTCCGAGCCCTACGCCATCCAGAAGGCAGGCGTGAAGAGCACGGTGCTGATGTTCAGCGACCACGGCTTCCCCGCGTACGCGACCACCGTGTCGTGCATGGAGAAGACGGTGAAGGAGCGCAGCAAGCAGGTCGCCGCGTTCGTGAAGGCCTCGGCCGAGGGCTGGAAGAGCTACCTCGCCGACCCGGCGCCCGCCAACGCGCTCATCAAGAAAGACAACCCCAACATGACCGACGACCAGCTGGCCTACAGCGTGGCCAAGCTCAAGGAGATGGGCATGGTCACCGGCGGCGACGCGGCCAAGCTCGGCATCGGCGTGATGACGGATGCACGCTCCAAGGCAAGCTACGACTTCCTCGTGACCGCGAAGCTGCTCGACCCGGCCAAGGTGGAGCTCGCCAAGACCTACACGACCGAGTTCGTGAAAGACGCCAAAGTCCTGCCCTGACGAGCCTCAGCCTTTCATGAATCGCATCGAACCTCACACCCTCGCGCCGCCAACGGCGCCTGCCGTGCCCGCGGTGGAAGTGCTCTCGGCCGAGAAGACCTACCCCAACGGCACGCAGGCGTTGCTGCCGGTGGACCTGTCGATCGCCGAGGGCGAATTCGTCACGCTGCTGGGCCCCTCGGGCTGCGGCAAGAGCACGCTGCTGAAGATGGTGGCGGGCATGCTCGAACCCAGCGACGGCAGGCTGCTGGTGTGGCGCAGGCCCGTGGCGCAGCTTCACGATTGCCCGCACAAGCTGTCGTTCGTGTTCCAGTCGCCCACGCTGATGCCTTGGGCCAGCGTGCGGACCAACGTGCGCCTGCCGCTTGACCTGGCCGGCGTGCCGCGCAAGGAGGCCGATGCGCGGGTGATGGAATCGCTTGCGCTGGTGGGGCTCGAGAAGTTTGCCGATGCGCTGCCGCGCGCGCTCTCTGGCGGCATGCAGATGCGCGTGTCGATTGCGCGCGGCCTCGTCACGCAGCCCGACCTGCTGTTGATGGACGAGCCTTTCGGCGCGCTCGACGAAATCACGCGCCACAAGCTCGATGCCGATCTGCTGGAGCTGTGGCGCAAGAAGAAGCTCACGGTGATCTTCGTGACGCACTCGATTCACGAGGCGGTGTTCCTGTCGAGCCGCGTGGTGATGATGGCCGCGCGGCCGGGCCGCGTGGTGGAAGAGTTCCACATCGACGAACCTTATCCGCGCAGCGCCGACTTCATGGTGACGCCCGAGTTCGCGCGCTACGCCAAGCGGCTGCAGGACAGCCTGCTGCGCGCCAGCAGCGCCGACGAGGAGCCCGCGCGATGACGAAAGCGAAAGCAACGCCCCTGCTGAACCAGCCGCGCGTGCAGCGCGTGCTCTACCCGGTGTTGATCGGCGTGGTGCTGGTCGCGCTGTGGCAATGGATGGTGGTGGCGATGGAGCTGCCGCCCTACCTGGTGCCCTCGCCCTATCTGATGATGCAGACGCTGGTGACCGACTGGGCGCCGCTGGGCAATGCGCTGCTGGTCACGCTGAAGATCACGGTGCTGTCGTTCCTGCTGGCCACGGTGGCGGGGGTGCTGATCTCGTTCCTGTTCGTGCAGAGCAAGCGCATCGAGACCGCGCTCTTTCCGTACGCGGTTCTGCTGCAGGTCACGCCCATCGTGGCGGTGGCACCGCTGATCATCATCTGGGTGAAGAACCCGGTGGCGGCCATGACGGTGTGCGCGGCGCTGGTGGCGCTGTTCCCGATCATCAGCAACACCACGCTCGGCCTGCGCAGCATCGATCCCGACCTGCAGAGCTACTTCAAGCTGAACCGCGCGACGCGCTGGCAGCAGCTGGTGCGCTTGCGCATTCCTAGCGCGCTGCCGTACTTCTTCGGTGGACTGCGCATCTCAAGCGGCCTCGCGCTGATTGGTGCGGTGGTGGCGGAGTTCGTTGCCGGCACGGGTGGCTCGGGCGCGGGGCTGGCGTACCAGATTTTGCAGGCGGGCTTCCAGCTGAACATTCCGCGCATGTTCGCGGCCCTGCTGCTGATCTCTCTGACCGGTGTTGCGCTCTTCGTGCTGATGGCCTGGCTGACCAAGCTGGCGCTGGGCTCGTGGCATGCGAGCGAACTTTCCCAGGATTGAACCTTGACCATGAATGCTCCCACCCTCACGCTCGACAGCGCCATCGAGCAGTTGCTGCTCGAACTGCCCGATCTCGACTGGATCACCGATGAAAGCCGCGTCACGCGGCTCTCGCAAGACTTCTCGTGGTTCAGCCCCGTGCTCACGCGCCAGCTGAAAGACAAGCGCGCCGACGTGGTCGTGCGCCCGCGCACCGAGGAAGAGATTCGCGCGGTGGTCGGCGCCTGCGCGCGCCGCTGCGTGCCGATCACCATCCGCGGCAGCGGCACCGGCAACTACGGCCAGACCACGCCGCTGGCCGGTGGCGTGGTGCTCGACATGACGGGCTACAACACCTGCCTGTGGGTGCGGCCCGGCGTGGCGCGCGCGCAGGCCGGCATCCGCCTGGGCGAACTGGAAAAGCAGACGAAGCCCACGGGGCAGGAGATGCGCTGCGTGCCCTCGACCTACCGCAGTGCGACGCTGGGCGGCCTGTTCGGCGGCGGCTTCGGCGGCGTGGGCTCGATCAACTATGGGCCGCTGGGCGCGCCCGGCAATGTGCTCGGCATTCGCGCGATGACCATCGAGGCCGAGCCGCAGGTGATCGAGCTGCGCGGCGCCGAGGCGATGCGCATGCACCACCTGTGGGGTACCAACGGCCTCGTGCTGGAGCTGGAGATCGCGCTGGCGCCCGCACATCCGTGGCTCGAAACGCTGGTGACTTTCGACGACTTCGAGAGCGCGCTGAACTTCGCGGACAAACTGGCGCATGCGCCGGGCATCATCAAGCGCGGCATCTCGTTCTTTGCCGCGCCGATCTCCGATCACCTCGCGCAGCTGGCCGCGCACCTGCCGAAGGGCTGCCACACGGTGCTGTCGCTGGTGGCCGAATCGAACGAGCCCGCGATGATGCTGCTGGTGGAAGCGCACGGCGGCACCGTGAGCTACCGCAAGACGGCGGACGAGGTGCAGAAGAGCAACCGCACGCTGATGGAGTTCACCTGGAACCACACAACGCTGCACGCGCTGAAGATCGACCCGACGCTGACCTACCTGCAGAGCGGGTTCATCCCCGGCAAGCACGTCGAACAGGTCATCGAGATGGAAAGGCTGCTGGGCGGCGAGGTGATGATGCACATCGAGTTCCTGCGCAACGTGGCGGGGCTCATGACCTGCAGCGGGCTGCAGCTGGTGCGCTTCAGCACCGAGGAGCGGCTGAACGAGATCATCCGCATCCATCGCGAGCACGACGTGCACATCAACAACCCGCACGTGAACATCGTGGAAGACGGCAAGGCCGGCGGACCGTTGCCGCCCGAAGTCATCGCGGTGAAGAAACGCTTCGATCCGATGGGCCTGCTGAACCCGGGCAAGCTGCGCGACTGGCCGGTGAAGGCTGCGCCAGCGGCCTGAGATTCAGCGCCGGCGGCGGCCTTGCACGAAGGCTGCTGCCACGATGGCCATTGCCAATATCCACAGCGGCCAGAGGCCGAAGGGCGCCACCCAGCGCGCATAGGGCGTGAGGCCCCGTCGGCCTTCGACGCTGGCTTCGAGCACGCCGCGCGTGAGGCGCGGCAGCTCGTGCGTTACATGGCCTTCGGCGTCGATCACGACCGTGGCGCCGGTGTTGGTGGAGCGCACCATCGGCCGCGCGAACTCGAGGGCGCGCATGCGCGAGATCGACAAGTGCTCGTCGATGGCGACCGAATCGCCGAACCACGCGATGTTGCTCACGTTGAGCAGGATGGTGGGCGCAGTGGCCTCATCGCGGAAGTTCGCGCCGATCTCATCGCCGAACAAGTCTTCGTAGCAGATGTTCGGCGCGATGCGCTGACCCTGCCAGACGAAAGGCGCCTGCGCGAGCCCGCCGCGCTCGAAGTCGCCGAGCGGGATGTTCATCATCTGGATGAACCAGCGAAAGCCCAGCGGAATGAACTCGCCGAAAGGCACCAGGTGGTGCTTGCTGTACGTGTAGGGCTGTGCGGCACCGGGCTGGAAGCCGAGCACCGAGTTGCTGTAGCTGCCTTGCCCGCCCATCGGCAGGCCGACGATGGCGGCCTGCGTGCCCTGGCTGTAGCGCGCCTGGATCGCGTCGAGGTAGCCGGCCGGCAACTGCTGCGGCAGCAGCGGCAAGGCGGTCTCGGGCGTCACGACGAGCGAGGCCCTGGCATCGCGCAGCTGTTCGCCGTACCAGCGCAACGCGGTCTCGATGCCACCGCCGGGAATGAACTTTTCGTCCTGCGGGATGTTGCCTTGCAGGAGCGCGACCTGGAGCTTGCCGGTCGAACCCTTGGCGCCCTGAACGTCGCCATTCAGTGGTGGCACCAGATGCGGCACCGCGAACACCAGCGCGATCAGCACCAGTCCCTGCGCCATCTCCAAGCCGCGAACAGGTCGATGCAGTGCGACCAACGCAACGACCAGCGCCGCCACTGCACCGATGCCGTAGACACCGACCCACGGTGCGAGCGCGGCCAGCGGACCTTCGACATGCGCATAGCCGCCGGCGCCCCACGGAAAGCCCGTGAACCAGCTGCCGCGCACAAGCTCGGCCAGCGTCCACAGCGCCGCGAAGACGAGCGCACCAGTCACCCGCCCTTTCGGCCCGCGCACAACGAACCAGGCAGCAGCAACCGCGTAGTACAGCCCCAGCGCCGCGGCCAGCGCCAGCACGGCGATGGCCGCAAGCGGCGCAGGCAGCCCGCCGTAGGTGTGCATCGAAATGAAGAGCCACCAGAAGCTGCCGGTGAGCCAGGTGGTGGAGAACAGCCAGCCATGCAGGCCAGCCCGGCGCCAGCCCGCGCCCTGCGCGCGCAGGCCGTCGAGCAGCCAGACGAACACACCGAGCGACAGCAATTGCAGCCACCACAGCGGCTTGCCGCCCACGGGCGAAGCCATCGAAAGCGCCTGCGCGAGCCCGGCGACACCGAAGCCGAGCAGGCGGAACAGGTTGGCGGAAGAGGATGCCGGCGCGCCGCGCATCAGTCGGCCGCGTCGCCGCCGCGTGCCGGGGACACCTTGAACCAGCGCACCGCGCCGCCCTTGGTGTGCAGCACCACGAAGTCGAAGCCGCCGATCGCATGGTGCTCGCCGCGCTTGGGCACGTGGCCCATCTCGTGCGCGATCAGGCCGCCGATGGTGTCGAAGTCTTCGCTGAGCTGTTCTTCGTCGAACACGATGCCGAAGGCCTCGGCCACGCGCTCGATGGGCGTGTCGCCCGAGACGCGGTAGGTGTGGTCGGCAAGGCCGAAGATGTCGCCCTCGTCTTCGGCGATGTCGAACTCGTCCTCGATCTCGCCGACGATCTGCTCGAGCACGTCCTCGATGGTGATGAGGCCCGCGACACGGCCGAACTCGTCGATGACGATGGCCAGGTGGTTGCGGTTGCCGCGGAACTCGCGCAGCAGATCATTCAGGCCCTTGCTCTCGGGCACGAAGGTGGCCGGACGCAGCAGGGCGCGGATGTTCAGGCCCGGCGCGCGCTGCAGCTTGAGCAGGTCTTTCGCGAGCAGGATGCCGATGATGTTTTCTTTTTCGCCCTCGTACACCGGGAAGCGCGAGTGCGCGGTGTCGATGATGAGGTGCAGCAGTGCATCGAACGGCGCGTCGATGTTCACCAGGTCCATGCGCGGCGCGGCGACCATGACGTCGCCGGCGGTCATGTCGGCCATGCGCAGCACGCCTTCGAGCATCACGCGCGATTCGGCGCCGATCACCTCGTTGTCCTCGGCGTCCGCCAGGGTTTCGATCAGCTCGTCGCGCGAGTCGGGACCGGGGTGGATGAATTCGGCGAGCTTCTGGAGAAAGCCGCGCTTGTCTTCCCGTTCAACGGGAGCGCGTTCAGGGTGAGGGTCGGCCACTGCGGGAGGGCTTAGTTGAGGAGGGACAAGGATACCGGATTGCGTGTGACACGCTCTACCCCACGGCCGGCATAAGCCAGTTGGGGGCGCCCCGCTCCCTCAGGGGGCGGATTTCTTGCGGGCGTCGCGCATGCCGCTGCGCACTTCCTGCAGGCTGGCCAGGAAGGCCCAGAACTGCTTGGCGCGGCTCTTGAGTGCGAAGTCGACGGCGGCATAGTGCTCCAGGGCGATTTCGCTCATGCGGCTGTCGAAGGTGGCGCTGGGCAGCTCGAGGTGAGCCTCGGCTTCGGAGCCGCTGCGCACCACGGTGGCGCCGGCGTTGCGGGCGATCTTCAGCATGGCGGCGTTTTCGCTCAGCGCATGAATGAAGAGCATGCCCACGCCTTCGTTGCGGGCCACGACCACGGCGCGCTCGAACAAGCGGGCGCCGTAGCCGCGGCCGCGGGCGTGCGCCGAGACCGACACGCCGAATTCGGCGCAGTCGCTATGCTCATCGCCGGGCGCGAAGGCCAGGTGCGCCATAGCGATCAGGTCGAGGCGGCGGTTGTAGATGCCGAAGAGTTCGTCGCGCTCGAAGTCGAGGCTGTCGACGTAGCGCTGGACCTGTTCGTCGGCCGCCGCATAGCCGAAGCGCAGGTAGCGATCGTGCGGGGTGAGTTCGAGCAGGTGGCGGGCGATGCGCTCCCGTTCGCGCGGGCCGATCGAGCGGATCGGCACCATGACGGGTTGAGGCGCGCTGACGGCGCGTGGTTGCGCTTCAACCATCGGCGCTTTCAGGAAAGAGCCGAGGCCGAGAGACGCTTTGAGAAGGGTCTTGGCGGTGAGCATGACCCAAATGTAAGGGTTTTCCCTTAAACAACAAGTCCACAAGGTCAATCGCGGGACACATTCGTGAACCAGTACCGAGGGACGTGGCGCTCACGCAACCAGATGTAGCTAAACCGGCACAGCTGTTGTGGCTTTGACACGGTCCAGAACGAAGCTGGTCTTGCAGTCTTCCACGCTGGGGTGCTTGAGCAGGGTGTCCATGATGAATCGGCTGTAGTGGGCCATGTCGGCCACCACGACGCGCAGCAGGTAGTCCATGTCGCCGGTGAGCGCGGCGCATTCGACCACCTCGGGCCAGGTCTGCACGCTGGCGCGAAACAGGTCCATCGGGTTGCGCTTGTGGGTCTCGGTGTGCTTTTCGAGCCGCACGTTGAGGTAGGCGGTCAGCCCCAGGCCGATGGCTTCGGGCTGGACCAGGGCCACGTAGCGGTCGATCACGCGGTGCTCTTCCAGCCGCTTGACCCGCCGCAGCACGGCGCTGGGCGACAGGCTCACCTGCTCCGCGATCTGGTCGTAGGTTGCACGGCCGTCTGCTTGCAGCGTGCGCAAAATCATCCTATCAATCTTGTCCAGAGCTTCCATTTCATCATTCTTGCAGTTTTACTGCGCAAGAGCCACCATGAGCGCCCGGAAACGCAGAAAACCTGAGAGGCATCCACCCTACATTGCATGACCGGCCGATTTAGCGCCTTATTCATTCAATCCCCACCCACCGGAGACCGCACATGAGCCAAGCCGACGCACCCGCCTTCACGCCCTGGGAGAACCCCATGGGCACCGACGGCTTCGAATTCATCGAGTACGCGGCACCCGATCCGGTCGCCATGGGCAAGGTGTTCGAGCGCATGGGCTTCAAGGCCGTGGCCAAGCACCGCCACAAGAACGTGCTGCTGTACCGCCAGGGCACGATCAACTTCATCCTGAACGCGGAGCCCGATTCCTTCGCGCAGAAGTTCGCACGCGAGCACGGTCCGAGCGTGTGCGCCATCGCCTTCCGCGTGCAAGACGCCAAGCAAGCCTACGAACGCGCCACGGCACTCGGCGCGTGGGGTTTTGCCGACAAGGCCGGTCCTGGCGAACTGAACATTCCCGCCATCAAGGGCATCGGCGACAGCCTGATCTACCTGGTGGACCGCTGGCCCGGCAAGAACGGCGCGAAGCCCGGCGACATCGGCAACATCGGCTTCTACGACGTCGACTTCGAGGCGTTGCCCGGCGTTGCGCCGGAACAGGCGCTTTCGCCGTTCGGCAACGGCCTGACCTACATCGACCACCTGACGCACAACGTGTATCGCGGCCGCATGAACGTCTGGGCCGGCTTCTACGAAAAGCTCTTCAACTTCCGCGAGATCAAATACTTCGACATCGAAGGCCAGGTGACGGGCGTGAAGAGCAAGGCCATGACCAGCCCCTGCGGCAAGATCCGCATCCCGATCAACGAAGAGGGCAAGGAACAGGCTGGCCAGATCCAGGAATATCTGGACATGTACCGAGGCGAAGGCATCCAGCACATCGCGATGGGCTCGGACGACCTCTACAGCACGGTCGACGCGCTGCGCACCAATGGCGTGACGCTGCTCGACACCATCGACACGTACTACGAGCTGGTCGACAAGCGCATCCCCGGCCACGGCGAGAGCGTGGAAGAGCTGCAAAAGCGCAAGATCCTGATCGACGGCAAGAAGGACGCGCTGTTGCTGCAGATCTTCAGCGAGAACCAGCTGGGCCCGATCTTCTTCGAGTTCATCCAGCGCAAGGGCGACGACGGCTTCGGCAACGGCAACTTCAAGGCGCTGTTCGAGAGCATCGAGCTCGACCAGATGCGCCGCGGCGTGCTGAGCGCCGCAAAATAAGGGCCCCTTCCCTTATTGCTTCTGGAGCCCGCATGCGCAGCTGTACGTCTTCAATCGGTTTGACCTTCATCGCGGCAGCTGCCGCCGTTCTTTCGGGTTGTGCCATGGCACCGGCGGCCGCGCCGGTGGCCGGCTCGCACCTCGATGTGGTGCAGAAGGCCGCGGTGCTGCGCATCTGCACGCCGGGCGACTACAAGCCCTTCAGCTTCCAGAAGACGGACGGCGCCTTCGAGGGCATCGACGTCGACCTGATGACTGGCTTCAGCGCCAGCCTCGGCGCGAAGCCCGAGTGGGTCAAGACCACCTGGGCCAACCTGCTGCCCGACCTGAGCGCCGGCAAGTGCGACATCGCCGTGGGCGGCGTGTCGGTCACTACCGACAGGCAGAAGCGCGCCTTCTTCAGCGCGCCCTACATGGTCAACGGCAAGACGCCCATTGCGCGCTGCGCCGACGTGTCCAAATACCAGAGCGTGGCCGCCATCGACAAGCCGTCGGTGCGCGTCATCTTCAACCCGGGCGGCAGCAACGAACGCTTCGCCCGGACCAATTTCAAGCAGGCCAAGCTCACGCTGCACGGCGAGAACGTGACGATCTTCGACGAGATCCTCGCCAACCGCGCGGATGTGTTCGTGACCGAAGCGGCCGAGGCCATCACACAGCAGAAGCTCAAGCCGGGCCTGTGCGCGATCAACCCCGACAAGCCGCTGCAGTACGGCGAAATGGCCTGGATGCTGCCGCGCGACGACGTGGCCTTCAAGTCGTATGTCGACCAATGGCTGCACCTGCAGCAAGCCGGCGGCGACTTCCAGCGCACGATGGACCGCTGGCTCAAGTAACTCAAGATTCGATCTCATGGAAACCCCTGCCGCTGTTGTCACCCCCGCCGTCTACGGCGCCTCGGACCGGCCGCCCCGCGGCGACTACTCGCGCGGCGGCGCGGTGCTGGCCGACTACACCTGCCCGCAGGACTGGGCCAGCTATACAGAGGCCGATCACGACACGTACCGGCGGCTCTACGAGCGCCAGGCAGCGCAATTGCCGGGGCTGGCCTGCGACGCCTTCATCAAGGCACTGCCTTCGCTCGGCGTGAAAGACCGCATCCCGCGCTTCGACGAGCTCAACGAGCGGCTGTATCGCGCAACGGGCTGGGAGATCGTGGCGGTGCCCGGGCTGATTCCGGAGCTGCCGTTCTTCACGCTGCTCGCGAACCGCAAGTTTCCGGTGACGGACTGGATCCGCAAGCCCGAAGAGTTCGACTACATCGTCGAGCCCGACGTGTTCCATGACCTGTTCGGCCACGTGCCGATGCTGTTCGACCCGACCTTCGCCGACTACGTGCAGCGCTACGGCGCAGGCGGCATCAAGGCGCACGAACTGGGCGCTGGCGAGAAGCTCGCGCGGCTCTACTGGTACACGGTGGAGTTCGGGCTGATCCGCCAGCCAGACGGCCTTCGTGCCTACGGCGCCGGCATCCTGAGCTCAGTGGGCGAACTGAAGCACGCGGTGCTCAGCGACGAGCCGCGCCGGCTGCCGCTGGACCTGCTACGCACCATGCGCACGCGCTACAAGATCGACACCTACCAGGCCAACTACTTCGTGATCGACAGCTTTGCGCAGCTGTTCGACTTCACGGCGCCCGACTTCACGCCGCTGTATGAGTCGCTGAAGGTCGAGTCCGACATCGAGGCTGGGGTACTGCTGCCGGGCGAATCGGGCAAGGCCTGAATTTTCGAAGGGTTGTCAGTCGCTGCGCAGCTATCGCGCGTGCGACAGCGCACACCCGCTCCCTAGGACAAGCCCGCTGGCGGCGGAGGCGCACTGCCTCCCACAATCCGCGCCAAAGGAGCTTGCATGCAGACAACATCCGCGCAACAAAACTATCCGGCCGGCGTACCGCACGAGATTCATCCCGAGCAGTACCGTTCATTGCCTCACATGTTCGACGAGGCCTTCGGCCGTTATGCCGATCGACCGTTCTCGGTCTGCATGGAGCGCTGGATGTCCTACGGGGAGCTCGACACGCTGTCGAAGGCGATGGGCGCCTGGCTGCAATCGCGCGGGCTCGAGCCTGGTGCACGCGTGGCGATCATGCTGCCCAACATTCCGCAGTTTGCGGTCACCATGTGCGGCGTGCTGCGTGCGGGCTATACCTGTGTCAACGTCAATCCGCTGTACACGGCGCGGGAGCTGGAACATCAGCTGAAGGACTCCGGGGCAACGGCCATCGTCATCCTCGAGAACTTTGCGGCAACGCTTGAAAAGGTGATCGAGCGCACGCCCGTGAAGCACGTGGTCATGACGTCGATGGGCGACTTGCTGGGCGGGTTGTATGGCGCGTGGATCACGGTGGCGGTGCGCCATCTGGCGAAGCTCGTGCCGGCCTACAAGTTGCCGTTGAGCGATGGGCGTACGGTCACTCCGTTCACCCAGGCGATCTCCGAGGGGCGCGGCCGCACGCTGGGGCCCGATCAGAGCACGCTCGATTCGATCGCGTTCCTGCAGTACACGGGTGGCACGACTGGCCTGTCGAAGGGCGCGGTCCTGACCCATCGCAACATCGTCGCGGCAACCCTGCAGGCCGAGGCCTGGTTCACGCCGGCGCTATCGCGCGCCGGTGACCTCGCGAAGGTCAACAGCATTGCGGCGCTGCCGCTGTATCACATCTTCGCGCTGACGCTGTGCCTGCTGGTGATCCGCCAGGGCTCGCACATGACGCTGATTCCGAACCCGCGGGACTTCAACAAGTTCATTGCTGTGCTGAAGAAGCGGCCGTTCCACATGCTGCCAGCGGTGAACACGCTGTTCAATGCGCTGCTGATGCACCCCGAGTTCAAGTCAATCGATTTCTCGACGCTGTTCGTTTCGCAGGCGGGCGGCATGGCCGCCTCGGAAGGTACGGCGCGCAAGTGGTTCGAGGCCACTGGCTGTCCGATGATCGAAGGCTGGGGCATGAGTGAGACCTGCGCGATCGGGACGAACAATCCGGTATCGAACACCAAGTTCACCGGGACGATTGGGCTACCGCTGCCCAGCATTGAGATCTCGATCAAGGACGATGACGGGAATTCGCTGCCGATCGGCCAGTCTGGCGAGCTCTGCATCAAGGGGCCGAATGTAATGACGGGCTATTACAACCAGCCCGCCGAGACTGCGGCAGCCTTCACCGCTGACGGCTTCATGCGTACTGGCGACATCGCCGTGATGCAGGAAGACGGCTACAGCCGCATCGTCGATCGCAAGAAAGACATGATTTTGGTGAGCGGCTTCAACGTGTTCCCGAACGAGCTCGAGAACGTGATCTCGCTGTGTCCTGGCGTTGTGGAATGCGCGGCGGTGGGTGTGCCTGATGAGAAGCAGGGCGAGGCCATCAAGGTCTTCGTGGTCCGCAGGGATCCGACGCTGACCGAAGACGCCGTGCTCCAGTACTGCCACTCGCAGCTCACGGGCTACAAGCGGCCGAAGCACATCGAGTTCCGGGAATCGCTGCCGAAAACCAATGTGGGGAAGATCCTGCGCCGCGAACTTCGCACCGCTGCGATCGCCTGAATGAGCCATTCGTCGGCGAGCGCCGGGCTGCCGGCGAATGTCATCGTGTTCGAGCGAGGGTGGTTGTCTTCGAATAACGTCCTGTTCGTGGGCGATGAAGAGACAGCTGTGGTCGATACGGGGTATGCGACGCATGCCGATCAGACCTTGGCCTTGGTTGAATCAGTGCTGGAGAAACGGCCGCTTGATCGGATTCTGAATACGCATCTTCACAGCGACCACTGCGGGGGGAACGCGGCGCTGCAGGCGCGCTATCCGTTGGCTCGTACTGAGATTCCGCCAGGCGAGGCTGCGCTGGTGGAGAGTTGGGATCAGCGCGGCCTAAGTTTCCTGGCGACGGGGCAGACATGCCCACGGTTTCGCTTTACGGGACTGCTGCGGCCAGGAACGGAATGCGTGCTCGGGGACAAACCGTGGCAGGTGCATGCTGCGCCAGGCCACGATCCGCATTCGGTCATTCTGTTCGACGCGGAATCACGGACGCTGATTTCTGCAGATGCCCTGTGGGAGAACGGATTTGGCATTGCGTTTCCCGAGCTGGCCGGCGAACCGTCGTTCGAAGATGTGGGCGCGACGCTGGATCTGATCGGCGAGCTCAGGCCGCAACAAGTGATTCCTGGACATGGCGCTGCCTTCGACGATGTCGACAAGGCCTTGTCCGTTGCGCGTCGACGGCTCGACGGCTTGCAGCGCGATCCAGTGAAACACGCACGTCACGCCATCAAGGTGTTGATGAAGTTCAAGCTGCTGGAGGTGCAATCGATCTCTGTCGTGGATTGGAATGCCTGGTTGCGGGGCACCGCTTATCTTGAAGCCATTCGATCGCGCTTTTTCGGCGCTGTTGATTTGGATCAATTGACCAGAGATATCTTGGCGGAATTGGTTGCCGCAGGCGCAGCTGAGATGAGCATTTCAGGTATTCGCAATACCTAATTCGCTTCCTGATTGCGTTCCCCAAGGCAAAAACCCCCAGTCAATGCTGACTGGGGGTTTCTGGGCTGTAAGAGCCTGACGATGACCTACTTTCACACGGGAACCCGCACTATCATCGGCGCTGACGCGTTTCACTGTCCTGTTCGGGATGGGAAGGAGTGGTACCACGTCGCTATGGTCATCAGGCATAAAGGGTTGTCTGACTGATCACGTGATCAATCAAACGAATTCATAGAGTTTGGAATCAGCTTTTGGCGAATTATTTTGAATGCGTCAACTTGGCATAACACCTTGATCAGACTGATCAAAGTTATAGGGTCAAGCCGCACGAGCAATTAGTATCAGTTAGCTTAACGCATTACTGCGCTTCCACACCTGACCTATCAACGTCCTGGTCTTGAACGACTCTTTAGGGGGCTCAAGGCCCCGGCAGATCTCATCTTGAAACGAGTTTCCCGCTTAGATGCTTTCAGCGGTTATCTCTTCCACACTTAGCTACTCGGCAATGCCACTGGCGTGACAACCGATACACCAGAGGTGTGTCCACTCCGGTCCTCTCGTACTAGGAGCAGGCTTCCTCAAATCTGCAGCGCCCACGGAAGATAGGGACCAAACTGTCTCACGACGTTTTAAACCCAGCTCACGTACCTCTTTAAATGGCGAACAGCCATACCCTTGGGACCGGCTACAGCCCCAGGATGAGATGAGCCGACATCGAGGTGCCAAACACCGCCGTCGATATGAACTCTTGGGCGGTATCAGCCTGTTATCCCCAGAGTACCTTTTATCCGTTGAGCGATGGCCCTTCCATACAGAACCACCGGATCACTATGTCCTGCTTTCGCATCTGCTCGACTTGTCAGTCTCGCAGTTAAGCACGCTTATGCCATTGCACTATCGTCACGATGTCCGACCGTAACTAGCGTACCTTCGAACTCCTCCGTTACGCTTTGGGAGGAGACCGCCCCAGTCAAACTGCCTACCATGCACTGTCCCCGATCCAGATAATGGACCTAGGTTAGAACCTCAAACACACCAGGGTGGTATTTCAACGTTGGCTCCACAAGATCTAGCGACCCTGCTTCAAAGCCTCCCACCTATCCTACACAGATCTGTTCAAAGTCCAATACAAAGCTACAGTAAAGGTTCATGGGGTCTTTCCGTCTTTCCGCGGGGAGATTGCATCATCACAAACATTTCAACTTCGCTGAGTCTCAGGAGGAGACAGTGTGGCCATCGTTACGCCATTCGTGCAGGTCGGAACTTACCCGACAAGGAATTTCGCTACCTTAGGACCGTTATAGTTACGGCCGCCGTTTACTGGGACTTCAATCAAGAGCTTGCACCCCATCATTTAATCTTCCAGCACCGGGCAGGCGTCACACCCTATACGTCCACTTTCGTGTTTGCAGAGTGCTGTGTTTTTAATAAACAGTCGCAGCCACCGATTTTTTGCAACCCATTCATGCTCCGTTGTTCACTTCACACTAATAGGGCACACCTTCTTCCGAAGTTACGGTGTCAATTTGCCGAGTTCCTTCTCCTGAGTTCTCTCAAGCGCCTTAGAATACTCATCTCGCGCACCAGTGTCGGTTTGCGGTACGGTCGTATATAGCTGAAGCTTAGTGGCTTTTCCTGGAACCTCGTTCAGTCACTTCACCAGCAAGCTGGCTCGATCGTTGGCCTCGGTATATGTGCACCGGATTTGCCTAATGCACGCCTACATCCAACTAAACCGGGATATCCAACACCCGGATGACCTATTAAGATCCGTCCCCACATCGCACTATATATCGGTACAGGAATATTGACCTGTTTCCCATCAGCTACGCATCTCTGCCTCGCCTTAGGGGCCGACTCACTCTACGCCGATGAACGTTGCGTAGAAAACCTTGCGCTTACGGCGAGGGGGCTTTTCACCCCCTTTAACGCTACTCATGTCAGCATTCGCACTTCTGATACCTCCAGCACGCTTTACAACGCACCTTCACAGGCTTACAGAACGCTCTCCTACCACTTGCAATAAATTGCAAATCCGCAGCTTCGGTAACTGGCTTAGCCCCGTTACATCTTCCGCGCAGGACGACTCGATCAGTGAGCTATTACGCTTTCTTTAAATGATGGCTGCTTCTAAGCCAACATCCTGACTGTTTTAGCCTTCCCACTTCGTTTCCCACTTAGCCAATTTTAGGGACCTTAGCTGGCGGTCTGGGTTGTTTCCCTCTTGAGTCCGGACGTTAGCACCCGGTGCTCTGTCTCCCAAGCTGTACTCATCGGTATTCGGAGTTTGCCTTGGTTTGGTAAGTCGCCATGACCCCCTAGCCAAAACAGTGCTCTACCCCCGATGGTAATACTTGAGGCACTACCTAAATAGTTTTCGGAGAGAACCAGCTATTTCCAAGTTTGTTTAGCCTTTCACCCCTATCCACAGCTCATCCGCTAGTTTTGCAACACTAGTCGGTTCGGACCTCCAGTACCTGTTACGGCACCTTCATCCTGGCCATGGATAGATCACTTGGTTTCGGGTCTACACCCAGCGACTGATCGCCCTATTCGGACTCGATTTCTCTACGGCTTCCCTATTCGGTTAACCTTGCCACTGAATGTAAGTCGCTGACCCATTATACAAAAGGTACGCAGTCACCCCTTACGAGGCTCCTACTTTTTGTAAGCACGCGGTTTCAGGATCTATTTCACTCCCCTCCCGGGGTTCTTTTCGCCTTTCCCTCACGGTACTAGTTCACTATCGGTCAATGATGAGTATTTAGCCTTGGAGGATGGTCCCCCCATATTCAGACAG